>NZ_JBSSGO010000002.1:0-4800000 GCF_054063755.1 Bradyrhizobium sp. USDA 4341
CGCCTCGGCATCGCTCTATTCGCTCGGCCATGGCGGCAACGATGCGCAGAAGACCATGGGCATCATCGCCGTGCTGCTCTATTCGCAGGGCCATCTCGGCGACAAGTTCGAAATTCCGTTCTGGGTCGTGCTGGCCTGCCAGAGCGCGATGGCGCTGGGCACCCTGATGGGGGGCTGGCGCATCGTGCGCACCATGGGGCTGCGGATCACCAAGCTGACGCCGATGCAGGGCTTCTGCGCCGAGACCGGCGGCGCCGCGACGCTGTTCATCGCGACCTATCTCGGGGTTCCCGTGTCGACCACCCACACCATCACCGGCGCCATCGTCGGCGTCGGCGCGGCACGGCGGCTGTCCGCCGTGCGCTGGAACGTGGCAAGCTCGATCGTCTACGCTTGGGTGATCACGATCCCGGCCTCGGCCGCGGTCGCCGCCGCGACCTATTGGGCGGTGCAGGTTCTGAAGTAGCGTTTTCGAGCGAAGTGGAAGCCGGTTCGCGTCAAGAAAACGCGTCCAAAACAAGTGATCAGCCGACCAGCTTCAGCCCGACGATGCCGGACACGATCAGCCCGATGCTGGCAAGCCGCATCGCGGTTGCGGGCTCGCCGAGCAGAATGATGCCGAGCGCCGCGGTGCCGACCGCGCCGATCCCGGTCCAGACCGCGTAGGCGGTTCCAATCGGCAGCGTCTTCAGCGCGATGCCGAGCAGGATCACGCTGCCGGCCATCGCCGCCAGCGTCAGCACCGACGGCACCAGCCGCGAAAAACCCTCGGTATATTTCAGCCCGATCGCCCAGCCGATCTCGAGCAGGCCTGCGGTGAACAGAATGGCCCAAGCCATAACGAACCCTCCGGATAAGGCAGGGTCGTCCCCGCGGATGGTATGGTGAGGAGAAGGTCGTCCTTCTCGTGCCTATATGTGGGTGGTGCGGCCATTCCGCATTGCGACAAAACGCCCTTGATTGCGCCCGTTTTCCCTGCCAAACGCTGCCCCGCCATGTCTGATACCGCTGTTTCAACCGAATCGCCGTCCCGCTCGCCGCTTTCAGAGGAAGTGGCGCGACGGCGCACCTTTGCGATCATCTCGCATCCGGACGCCGGCAAGACCACGCTGACGGAAAAGCTGCTGCTGTTCGGCGGCGCCATCAACCTCGCGGGCCAGGTCAAGGCCAAGGGCGAGCGGCGCAACACGCGCTCGGACTGGATGAAGATCGAGCGCGAGCGCGGCATCTCGGTCGTCACCTCGGTGATGACCTTCGAGTTCAACGAGCTCGTGTTCAACCTGCTGGACACGCCGGGCCATGAGGACTTCTCGGAAGATACCTACCGCACGCTGACCGCAGTTGACTCCGCCGTCATGGTGATCGACGCCGCGAAGGGCATCGAGGCGCGCACCCGCAAGCTGTTTGAGGTGTGCCGGTTGCGCGACATCCCGATCATCACCTTCATCAACAAGATGGACCGCGAGAGCCGCGACACGTTCGAGCTCCTCGACGAGATCGAGAAGACGCTGGCGCTCGACACCACGCCGATGACCTGGCCGGTCGGCCGCGGCCGCGACTTCCTCGGCACCTATGACGTCGTCAATGGCGGCGTGCGGCTGCTCGAGGGCGGCGGCGCCAAGACCGGTGCCACCGAGCAGATCGACATCGCCGATCTCGGCAAGCGCAATCCCAATCTCGATGTGGCCGAGGTCAGGGACGAGCTCGCGCTGGCCTCGGAAGCCTGCAAGCCGTTCGAGCTCGCGGCATTCCGCGAGGGCCATCTGACGCCGGTCTATTTCGGCAGCGCGCTGCGCAATTTCGGCGTCGGCGACTTGCTGGAGGGCCTCGGCAAGTTCGCGCCGGCGCCGCGCGCGCAGGATTCCGATCTGCGCAAGGTCGAGGCGGCGGAGCCGCGCATGAGCGCGTTCGTGTTCAAAATCCAGGCCAACATGGATCCGAACCACCGCGACCGCATCGCGTTCGCCCGGCTGTGCTCGGGCAAGCTCAGCCGCGGCATGAAGGCCAAGCTGGTGCGCACCGGCAAGAACATGAGCCTGTCGAGCCCGCAATTCTTCTTCGCCCAGGACCGCTCGGTGGCGGACGAGGCCTTTGCCGGCGACGTCGTCGGCATTCCCAACCACGGCACCTTGCGGATCGGCGACACCCTGACCGAGGGCGAGGATCTGACCTTCGTCGGCGTGCCGAGCTTCGCGCCGGAAATCGTCCGCCGCGTCCGCCTGACCGATGCGATGAAGGCCAAGAAGCTGAAGGAAGCGTTGCAGCAGATGTCGGAGGAGGGCGTCGTGCAGGTGTTCCGTCCGCGCGACGGCGCGCCGGCGCTGGTCGGCGTGGTCGGTCCGCTGCAGCTCGACGTGCTGAAGGCGCGGCTCGATGCCGAATATTCGCTGCCGGTCGAGTTCGAGATCTCCGAGTTCTCGCTGGCGCGCTGGATCTCGTCCGATGACCGCAAGAAGTTAGAGGCCTTCATCGCCGCCAACAATTCCGGCATCGCCGACGACGTCGACGGCGATCCGGTGTTCATGGCCAAGAACGAGTTCTATCTCGGCTACACCCGCGAGCGCGCCGAGGGCATCACCTTCTCCAACGTCAAGGACGTGAAGAAGAAGGCGTAAGGCCGCATATTCGCTGTCGTCCCCCGGCTTGACCGGGGGACCCAGTACGCCGCGGCCCATCGGTCAATCACAGCCGCCTCTGGAATACTGGATCGCCCGGTCGAGCCGGGCGATGACGGCGGAGTGTGGTGCGCGAGCGCAAGGACGTGAAGAAGAAGCGGGCGCGACGCCCAGTATTCGGTGTCGTCCCCCGGCTCGACCGGGGGACCCAGTACGCCGCGGCCTATCGATCGATCTTTGCTGTCTCTGGAATACTGGATCGCCCGGTCAAGCAGGCGATGACGGTGGGGTGTGAGGCGAAAAGCGCGAGGACGTGAACCGGCCCCGCTTGCTCCGGTCCGGCCGCGATACCATTTTCCCCGGAGCGCATCCCGGGTCCAACCGCATGTTCCGACGCGTCGTCATTTGCCTCGCTATCGCCGTGCTGGCCCTTGCCTTCGCGGGCACGGCCGGCGCGCGACAACGGCAGCAGACAAACCCGGTGCCGTTCGCACACACACCCTGCAGCGTGCTCGACTATGGGCCCTGCATCCCGTCTTACTGCAGCGTGTTCAACCACGGGCCCTGCCTGCCCGAAATCGATTATCCGTACGGCGAAAATCTCCAGCTCACGATCCTGACAGTGCCGCCGCAAGATCAGGCCGCGAAATACCGCAAGCCGGATCATGATCTCGATACCATCGGCGATCTGTTCGCCGCGCTACGTTCCTGCTGGGCGCCGCCGCCGGCGGACGACGCGCGCGAGGGTATGCAGATGTCGGTGCGCTTCAGCTTCAAGCGGACCGGCGAGATGATCGGCACGCCGCGCCTGACATTCGCGACGCGGGGCATCCCGGCGGATACCCGCACGACCTATCTCAACGCGATCAACGCCTCGCTCGGCGCCTGCCTGCCACTGAAATTCACCGGCGGGCTCGGCGGCGCGCTGGCCGGCCGTCCGATCATGATCCGCTATGTCGACAATCGCGAGCTGGCCAAGCCGGCCGGCAATCAATGATCCGCGCCCCGGCGGTGACGCATTGCGTCCCGCCCGGCGAAGATGTTACGCGAAGACAGCAATCAATCAGGGAGGAACATCGTGGGACTGCTCGTTATGATCCTGGGTCTCGTGCTGTTCCTCGGCATCCATGTGCTGACCAGCCTGCGCGAGCTGCGCGCCGGCATCGTCAATGCGATCGGCGAGGGGACCTACAAGATCGGCTATTCGCTGGTGTCGTTCGCCGGGCTTGCGCTGATCATCTGGGGCTTCGGCCACTACCGCGCGACCGGCTGGATCGACGTCTGGACGCCGCCGACCGCGTTCAAGCACATCGCGGTGGCGCTGATGCTGCCGGCCGTGATCCTGGTGGTGGCCGCCTATATCCGCGGCCGCATCTACACCACGCTGAAGCATCCGATGCTGGCGGGCGTGAAGCTGTGGGCGTTCGCGCATCTGCTGGCCAATGGCGATCTCGGCTCGATCATCCTGTTCGGCTCGTTTCTCGGCTGGGCGGTCTATGACCGCATCTCGCTGAAGCGCCGCGCGGATGCCGGCGGGCCGCCGATCCCGGTGGGCGGCCCGACCAACGACCTGATCGCGATCGCGGTCGGTGTCATCGTCTATCTGGCGCTGGCGTTTGCGTTCCACCCGGTCGTGATCGGCGTGCCTGTCATGGGAGCCTGACTATGTCTGTTCAATCCGCCATCAAGCGCAAGACCGCGCCCGATCTCCGCGCCCGCAAGAATGGCGAGCCGATCGTGATGCTGACGTCGTACCATGCGCACACCGCGGCGCTGGTCGACCGGCACTGCGACGCCATCCTGGTCGGCGATTCCCTCGGCAACGTCATGCATGGCTTCGAGACCACGGTGCCGGTCACGCTCGACATGATGATCCTGCAGGGCCGCGCCGTGATGCGCGGCTCGCAGCAGGCGCTGGTCGTGGTCGACATGCCGTTCGGCTCCTACGAGGGCTCGAAGGAGCAGGCGTTTCAATCCGCGGTGCGGATCATGAAGGAGACGCTGTGCGGCGCCGTCAAGCTCGAGGGCGGCGCGCGGATGGCGGAGACGGTGGCGTTCCTGTCCGAGCGCGGCATTCCCGTGATGGGCCATATCGGCCTGACGCCGCAATCGATCAACACGCTCGGCTCGTTCCGCGCGCAGGGCCGCGAGGAGGAGACCTGGGCGCCGATCGAGAACGACGCCAAAGCGATCGCGGAGGCGGGCGCCTTCTCGATCGTGGTCGAGGCGGTCGCCGAGCCGCTGGCGCGCAAGATCACGCAATCGATCACTGTTCCCACCATCGGCATCGGCGCCAGCGCTGCCTGTGACGGCCAGGTGCTGGTGTTGGAAGACATGCTCGGCCTGTCGCCGCGCGCGCCGAAATTCGTGCGCCGCTACGGCAACCTCGGGCCGATGATCGAGGAGGCGATCGCGGGCTATGCGCGCGACGTGAAGAGCCGCGCCTTCCCGGGGCCGGAGCACGTCTACGGCATGAAAAAGAGCTGACGAGGCGCGCATGGACTGGTCGCAACACGCACTTCCGGCCATGCGGCTCGAGCCGCGCTTCGGCGACCGCGTCGTGCCTGCCTTCGCCGAGCGGCCGGCCAGCCTGTGGGCGATGATCGCAGACGCCGTCGCGCAGAACGGCGACGGCGAGGCGCTGGTCTGCGGCGAGAGGCGCCTCACCTGGCGTGAGGTCGCCGAGCAATCGGCGAAGGTCGCAGCCGGCTTTGCAAAGCTTGGTCTCGCGCCGGGCGACCGCGTCGGGATCCTGCTCGGCAACCGCATCGAGTTCGTGCTGACGATGTTCGCCGCCGCCCATGCTGGCCTCGTCACGGTGCTGCTTTCGACACGCCAGCAGAAGCCCGAGATCGCCTATGTGCTGAACGATTGCGGCGCCAAGCTTCTGGTCCACGAAGCCGCGCTTGCCGACCGCATCCCGGACGCTGCCGATATTCCCGGCCTCGCGCATCGCATCTCGGTCAGCGACGACGGCGCATCGCAGTTCGCTGACTTGCGCGACAATGCTCCGGCGCAGGCGCCGGCGGAGGTGAGGGAAGAGGACACCGCGATGATCCTCTACACCTCAGGCACCACCGGCAGGCCGAAAGGCGCAATGCTGGCCCATTGCAACATCATCCACTCCTCGATGGTGTTCGCCTCCTGTCTGAAGCTGACCGGGGCCGATCGCTCGATCGCCGCGGTGCCGCTCGCGCATGTCACCGGCGCGGTCGCCAACATCACCACCATGGCCCGCTGCGCCGGCGCGCTGATCATCATGCCGGAGTTCAAGGCGTCGGAATATCTGAAGGTCGCGGCGCGCGAGCGCGTCACCTACACGGTGATGGTGCCGGCGATGTACAATCTCTGCCTGATGCAGCCGGATTTCGACAGCTACGATCTGTCGAGCTGGCGTATCGGCGGGTTCGGCGGCGCGCCGATGCCGGTTGCGACCATCGAAAAGCTCGACGCCAAGATTCCCGGGCTCAAGCTCGCGAACTGCTACGGCGCGACCGAGACCACGTCGCCCTCGACCTTGATGCCGGGTGAATTGACTGCAGCGCATATCGACAGCGTCGGCTTGCCGTGTCCCGGCGCCGAGATCGTCGTGATGGGGGCCGATAGCCGCGAGGTGCCGAGCGGCGCGATCGGCGAGCTCTGGATCCGCAGCGCCTCCGTCATCAAGGGCTATTGGAACAATCCGACGGCGACCGCGGAGAGCTTCACCGCCGGGTTCTGGCATTCCGGCGATCTGGGCTCGATCGATACGAAGAATTTCGTCCGCGTGTTCGACCGCCAGAAGGACATGATCAACCGCGGCGGCCTGAAGATCTATTCCGCCGAGGTCGAGTCGGTCCTGGCCGGCCACCCGGCCGTGGTCGAGAGCGCGATCATCGCAAAACCGTGCCCGGTGCTCGGCGAGCGCGTGCACGCCGTGATCGTGACCCGCAGCGAGGTCAATGCAGAGAGCCTGCGCGCCTGGTGCGCCGAGCGTCTCTCCGACTACAAGGTGCCCGAGACGATGGCGCTGACATCAGAGCCGCTGCCGCGCAACGCCAACGGCAAGGTGATCAAGCGTCAGCTCAGGGAGAGCCTGTCCGCGGCCGCGCCGTAGCGCGACGCATGTCATCCGCGAACTCGATGCACCTCTCCCGCTTGCGGGGGAGGTCGATGCGCGACGAGCGACGCAAAGCGTGGTCCGAGGCGCGGCGGGTGGGGGCTTTGCCCGCACAGGGACTTTCTCGCTGATCCGACTCGTGGAGGCACCCCCACCCCAGCCCTCCCCGCAAGCGGGAGAGGGAGCCCACGCAGTCCCAGCACGGCCAACTGCAAACTTCCCCGGTTAACGCTTTGATCCGCCTCGCTTTGCCTTGCCTCCGCCACACCGTTAGGGTAACGCCGCCGCGATGTGGGGATCGGGTAGGGGCTGCGCTCCACCGAGATTCACGGTCCCGAGGGGATGAGATAGCCTTAAGTGTCTGAATTATTTGACGAAGTCGACGAGGAAGTCCGTCGCGATCAGCTCAAGAAGCTGTGGGACAAGTACTCGCTTTTCATCATCGCGCTGGCGATCCTGGTGGTCGCGGGCGTCGGTGGCTGGCGTGGCTACCAATATCTCGAGGGCAAGAAGGCCGCCGAGGCCGGTGCGGCGTTCGACCGCGCCGTTGAGCTGTCGGACCAGAACAAGCACGCCGAGGCCGAGGCCGCGTTTGCCGACCTGATCACCAAGGCGCCGTCCGGCTACCGCAATCTGGCGCGGCTGCGCATGGCCGCCGAGGTCGCGATCCGCGATCAGCCGGCCGCTGCGAAACTCTATGACGCGATCGCAGCCGATCGCAGCGTCGGCGGTCCCGATCAGGATCTGGCGCGGATCCGCGCCGCGCAGATGGTGATGGACACCACGACCTACCCGAACATGGTCCAACGGCTCGAGGCGATGGCGACGTCGAAGGACTCGACGTTCCGCCATTCCGCGCGCGAGCTGCTGGCGCTGTCGGCCTGGCGCGCCAACGATGCCACCGCCGCGCGGCAGTGGCTCGACCAGATTGCCAATGACGGCGAGACGCCGCCGAGCCTGCGGTCGCGCGCCGAAGCGCTGCAGGCGCTGTTGCCGCCGGTCGCGAAGAGCTGACTTGGCGCGCGAAACCCGAGTTTGAGTGAGAGATCGACCATGCGCCGCTCGCAACGCCTGATCGCAGCCGCAGTTCTGACAGCGCTTTGCAGCGTGCTGGCCGGCTGCGGCGGTGGCGGCATGTCCAATTTCGATCCGAGCGACTTGCTCGACTTCCTCGACACCAAGAAGAAGCTGGCCGGTGACCGCAAGCCGGTGTTCCCGGAAGGCGTGCCCGGCCTCGAGCAGGGCGTGCCGAAGGAATTGTACAAGGGCTCGCAGCAGGAGCAGCTCGACCAGCAGAACGCCGCGGCGGCAGCCGCCGCCCAGCCGGCTCCGCCAGCGGAGCCGCCGAAGGGCGCCAAGAAGCACACCAAGCGGGCCGCGCCGGCCGCGGATCAGGCGGCTGCCCCCGACGCCGCGGCGCCGGACGAGGGCGCGCCCGCCGCGCTGCCGCCCGAGCCGAAGCCGAAGAAGATCGTCCGCCGCCGCACCACCGCGCCGCCCGCCGACGACCAGCAGGCGCAGCCTGCGGCGCCGGCGCAGCAGACCCAGACCACGCAACAATCCGGCGGCGGGTTCCCCGCGCCGCTACCGAGCGGTGGATTTAGCCGCTAGGCTCCTGCTTCAATTCATTAGACGCGCGCCGCGCCGCGGCGCCGGGATGATCCATGTCTTTTACCATCGCCATTATCGGCCGGCCCAATGTCGGAAAGTCGACGCTGTTCAACCGGCTGGTCGGCCAGAAGCTCGCATTGGTGGACGACGAGCCCGGCGTGACCCGTGACCGCCGCGAGGGCCAGGCCCGGCTCTACGATCTCGACTTCACCATCATCGACACTGCGGGGCTCGATGAGGGCGCCAAGGGCTCGCTGACGGCGCGGATGCAGGAGCAGACCGAAACCGCGATCGCGCTCGCCGACGCCCTGATGTTCGTAATCGACGCCCGCGTCGGCCTGACGCCGACCGATCGCGCCTTCGCCGACTTCGCCCGCAAGGCCAACAAGCCGGTGGTGCTGGTCGCCAACAAGGCCGAGGGCAAGCATGGCGAGATCGGCGCGATGGAATCCTACGCGCTCGGCCTCGGCGATCCCGTGCAGATCTCGGCCGAGCACGGCGAGGGCATGGGCGACCTCCACGAGGCGCTGAGCGCGCTGGTGCCCGCGACACCAGAGGAAGATGACGAGGTCGAGGATGACGAGGACATCTCGGAGGAGGAGGCCGCGCAGCGCCCGATCCGCGTCGCCATCGTCGGCCGGCCCAACGCCGGCAAGTCGACACTGATCAACCATCTGCTCGGCGAGGAGCGGCTGCTGACCAGCCCCGAGGCCGGCACCACGCGCGATTCCATCGCGGTCGAGATCACCTGGCAGGGCCGCCAGTTCCGCGTGTTCGATACCGCCGGCCTGCGCCGCCGCTCGCGGATCGAGGAGAAGCTGGAAAAGCTCTCGGTCGCCGACGCGTTGCGCGCGGTGCGCTTCGCCGAAGTCGTCGTGATGATGATGGACTCGCAGAACAAGTTCGAGGAGCAGGATCTGCGCATCGCCGACCTGATCGAGCGCGAAGGCCGGGCGATCGTGCTCGCCGTCAATAAATGGGACCTCGTCGAGCGCAAGCCCAACCAGATCTCGCAGCTGCGCATCGATGCCGACCACTGGCTGCCGCAGGTCAAGGGCGCGCCGATCGTCGCCGTCTCCGGCCTGATGGGCGAGGGCATCGACCGCCTGATGATTGCGATCCAGGAAGCCTATGCGGTCTGGAACCGGCGCTTGCCGACTGCCGCGCTCAATCGCTGGTTCGAGCAGGCGATCCAGGCGAGCCCGCCGCCGGCCGTCTCGGGCCGCCGGCTGAAGCTGAACTACATCACGCAAGTGAAGGCGCGCCCGCCGAGCTTCGTGTTGTTCTGCTCGCGCGCCGATGCGATCCCGAGATCCTATCTGCGTTACCTCACCAACTCGCTGCGCGAGACCTTCGATCTGCCGGGCACGCCGATCCGGATCACGCTGCGCGAGAAGGCCAATCCGTTCGCCCACAAGCGCAAGCGCCCGTCATGAGCGGGAGCGCTGAGGTTGACCCTGCGGCCATGCCGCAGGCACGCAGCGGTGCCGTGATCTTCATCTTCATCACCCTGCTGCTCGACATGCTCGCGCTCGGGATCATCATCCCGATCCTGCCCAAGCTGATCGAAGGCTTCGTCAACAACGACACCGCGAACGCGGCACGGATCTTCGGCGTGTTCGGCTCGATCTGGGCCTTGATGCAGTTCGTCTGCTCGCCGATCCTGGGCGCGCTGTCCGATCGCTTCGGCCGCCGGCCGGTGGTGCTGCTGTCGAATTTCGGCCTTGCCGCGGACTATGTGCTGATGGCGCTGGCGCCGAACCTGATCTGGCTGTTCGTCGGGCGGGCGATCTCGGGCATTACCTCGTCGAGCGTCTCGACCGTGTTCGCCTATATCGCCGACGTCACTGCGCCGGAGCAGCGCGCCGCGATGTTCGGCAAGATCGGCGTCGCGTTCGGCGCGGGCTTCATCATGGGACCGGCGCTGGGCGGCCTGCTCGGCGAGATCGATCCGCGGCTGCCGTTCTGGGCGGCGGGGGGCCTGAGCTTCGTCAACGGGCTCTATGGCCTGTTCATCCTGCCGGAATCGCTGCCGGTCGAGCGGCGCGCGCCGTTCAAATGGAAGAGCGCCAATCCGGTCGGCGCATTGCAATTCCTGCGCGCGAACCGGACGCTGGCCGGCCTGTCGCTGGCGACGTTCTTCGGCCAGCTCGCGCATGTCGTGCTGCCCTCGGTGTTCGTGCTCTACGCCACCTATCGCTACGGCTGGGACACCGGCACCGTCGGCGCGACGCTCGCCTTGGTCGGGCTCTGCGGCATGATCGTGCAGGGCGCGGCGATCGGCCCGATCGTGCAGCGTCTCGGCGAGCGCAATGCGCTGTTCCTCGGCCTCGTCTGCGGCGCCTTGGGCTTCGTGATCTTCGGCGCGGCGCCGACCGGGCAGCTGTTCTGGATCGGCATTCCCGTGATGGCGTTCTGGGGCATCTCGGGCGCCGCGACGCAGGCGCTGACGACGCAACTCGTCGCCGCCGATCAACAAGGCCAGTTGCAGGGCGCGACATCCAGCGTGCAGAGCATGTCGGAATTGATCGGCCCGTTCCTGTTCACGCTGACGTTTGCGTATTTCATCGGCGACAACGTGCCCGTGAAGCTGCCCGGTGCGCCGTTCTATCTGGCGGGCGCGCTGCTGCTGCTCGCGCTCGCCATCGCCTGGCGCGTAACGGCGGCGAAGAAGGCGTAGGAGCTTCGTAGGGTGGGTTAGCCCAACGGGTCCGCGCCACGCGCGGCCCGATGACAGGCTCCGGCGTAACCCACCATTGTCGCCGCCGAGAGAAAGTCGGTGGGTTACGCTTCGCTAACCCACCCGACATTCTAGTCCGTCGCCGGCACCGAATGGTGCTCGTGCGTGATCCGCCAGCTGCCGTCGATCTTGCGCAGCCCGATCGTCAGGCGGAACTGGAACGTGGCGTCGGGCGCGCCGCACCGCATCACTGCGACGGCGAAGGCCACGTCATCGCCGGCCGTAATCGCGATGTCCTCGATATTGAAGGCGTAGGACGGACGCTGACAGCCGAAGAACAGATCCCAGGTCTTCCTGTACTCATCAAGTCCGCGGGACTGGAACGGCGGCGGCACGTCGAACATCACGATGTCCTGATCGTGATGGGCGAGAACGCCCGCATAGTCGTGCCTGCGGACGGCGTCCGCCCAGGCTTCGATGAGTGTTCTGACTTGGTTTTCGGCTCCGGATTGCGTCATGGAACTCGCTCCGTGTGTGGCTGACATGCGCCCGGAGGACGCAGGCCAGGACGTATATCCGACACGCGGAGCGAATTATTTGAGCGGTGAACGGCCGGACCGAATCCCGGCCGTCGCGCGACGTTTACTTCTTCACCAGCGGACAATCGCTGGCCTCGAGCGGCTTGGCGGCGTCTTCCGGCGAGATGGTGGCGATCAGCTTGTAATAGTCCCAGGGATATTTGGACTCTTCCGGCTTCTTCACCTCGAACAGATAGGCCGGGATGATGCGGCGGCCGTCGATCCGTAAGGGACCCTTGCCGAACAGCGGATCGTCGGTCGGGATCTCCTTCATCTTGGCGACGACCTTGGCGCCGTCATGCGGATTGCCGCCCATCGCGTCGAGTGCCTTCAGGTAATGCAGCACGCCGGCATAGACGCCGGCCACCGTCATCGAGGGCATCGAGCCCTTGGGCGAAACCTTCTGGAAGCGCTTCGACCAGGCGCGGGTCTGGTCGTTCATGTCCCAGTAGAACGACTCGGTGAAGGTGAGGCCCTGGGCGATCTTCAAGCCCAGCGCGTGCACGTCGTTGACGAACAGCAGCAGCGCCGCGAGCTTTTGTCCGCCTGCGGTGATGCCGAATTCGGACGCCTGCTTGATCGCGTTGGTGGTGTCGCCGCCGGCATTGGCGAGGCCGATGATCTTGGCCTTGGAGGCCTGCGCCTGCAGCAGGAACGAGGAGAAGTCCGCGGTGTTGAGCGGGTGCTTGACGCCGCCGAGCACCTTGCCGCCGTTCGCGGTGACGACCGCCGAGGTATCGCGCTCCAGCGCGTGGCCGAAGGCGTAGTCGGCGGTGAGGAAGAACCAGGTGTCGCCGCCCGCCTTGGTCAGCGCCTTGCCGGTGCCGTTGGCGAGCATGTAGGTGTCGAACGTGTAGGAGATCGTGTTGGCGTTGCAGGCCTTGCCGGTCAGATCGGCGGTCGCCGCGCCCGAGTTGAGCACGATCGAGTTCTTCTCCTTGGCAAGGTTGCTCACCGCCAGCGCGACGCCGGAGTTCGGCGTATCGGTGATGATGTCGACCTTGTCGTTGTCGATCCAGTTGCGCGCGATGTTGACGCCGACGTCCGGCTTGTTCTGGTGGTCGCCGCTGACCACCTCGATCTTCCAGCCTTTGGCGCGCAGGCCGGAATCTTCCACCGCCATGTTGGCCGCGGCCACCGAATTGGGCCCGCCGATGTCGGCATAGAGGCCCGACATGTCGTTCAGCACGCCGATCTTGACGTTCTTGTCCTGAGCAAGGGCAGGCGTAGCAAGGCCGAGTGCAGCGCAAGCGAGTAGCACGGCGTGGCGCCGTGCGAGCGTCGTCGTCATGAGACATTCCCTCCACTGTCAATTTTTTCCGCAACGGCCCTCTTGTGGAGCCTTGTGCCGGTCGTTCGCGTTTCCGCTTACCCTTTCCTTTGGCGAGCGGCAATCCGCATAAAGCCGGATGAGCTGCGTCGAAGCGCCATGATTCAATCAGAACCGAAGCTCTGGGTGCCGCTTATTTGAGCGCATCCGAGGTCAGCTTGAATTTCTGGATCCGCTTGCCCTCGACCTCACCAGTGTAGACGTTGCCCTTCTGGTCGACCGCCATGACGTGGAGCAGGGCGAACTGTCCGGCATTGCGGCCGCTATGGCCGAAGGTGCCGACCACGCTGCCGTCGTCGCGCTTCAGCACGCGGATCTCGTTGTTGGCGCCGTCGGCGTTGAGCAGATAGGTCTGCTTCGGATCGGGCCACAGCGCGAGATCGAACACCGCGCCGTCGCCGCGGGTGTTCTTCTCGTAGAACCATTCCTTCACGAAGGTGCCGTTCTTCTGGAACACCTGGATGCGGTCCTGGCTGCGGTCGCAGACATAGACCAGCCCGTCATTGGCGATCTTGATGCAATGCACGGGATTGCCGAACTGCTCCTGCACCGCCGCGCTTGGATCATACGGCGGCTGCTTGTCATCGGTGGGGAGCTTGCCGTAGCCGCCCCAGTGCCGCTTGTAGGCCAGCGTGGTGGCGTCGAACACGATGACGCGGCGGTTGCCATAGCCGTCGGCGATGTAGAGCTCGTTGGCAGCCTTGTCGATCGCCATCTCGGCGGGGCGGCCGAGCTGGGTGGTGTCGTTGCTGTTGGTGCGGGCTGCGATCTTGCCGATCTGGCCGAGATATTTGCCGTCGAGCGAGAACTTCAGGATCGCGCTGTCGTCGTCGGCATTGCCGCCGATCCAGACGAAGCCGCGCTCGTCGACCTCGATGCCGTGCTCGCGGCCGACCCATTGATAGCCGTCGCCGGGACCGCCCCAGGCCCGCAGCAGATTGCCGTCGACATCGAATTCCAGCACCGGCGGCGCGGCCACGCAGCATTTCGCGCGCGGCGGGGTGAGGCTCGCCGCCTTCTCGCCATCGGCCAGCGAGCGCGGACGATGCACCACCCAGATATGCCCCTGCCAGTCGACGGTGATGCCGCCGACCTGGCCGATGATCCAGTTGTTCGGCAGCTGCTTGGGCCACGACGCGTCGACCGCGAAGGTCGGGACGTCACCGGCCCTGGCGGGCGTTGGCTGAGCAAAAAGGGTTGAAGATGCGATGCCGGCGGAGAGAAACAATCCGGACAGAATGGAGCGCGCACGATTGAACGTCGGCGTCATGATGCCTCCCGAGAGTTTTCTTGGCGGTCGTCCCGCTTGGGCGCGCAGTCAATCGCGGGGAGGGGAACGAGTCAATCACCCAGCCGTCATCGCGAGGAGTCGCATAGCCCGGATGGAGTTGCGTAGCCCGGATGGAGCGAAGCGAAATCCGGGGCAGTCTCTCCGCGGACAGACGCTTCCCGGATTACGCTTCGCTTCATCCGGGCTACGGCTCGTCAACCTAAGCCGGCGGCTGGAAACTCCGCAGCGTGCGCGCCTTGTAGTCGTAGAGCTTGCCGGTTTCGGTCCACTGCGGCGAACACATCGGCACGATGAATTCGGCGGCCATGTCGGGCGTATCCAGCGTCATCGGGTCTTCGCCGGGAAAAACCTGCGCGCGCATCCGGGTGCGGATCGGGCCGGGGCTGAACAGATTGACGCGCAGCGCCGTGTTGGCGGTCTCGTTGGCCCAGGAGCGCACCAGCGCATCCAGCGCGGCCTTCGAGGCGGCATAGGGGCCGAGATAGGCGTTGGCCTTGTGCGCCACGCCTGACGTGACGAACACCGCACGGCCGGCGTCGGACTGGCGCAACAGCGGGTCCATGCAGCGGATCAGCTGGAAATTCGCGGTGACGTTGATCGCGAACACATCGTTCCACGGCTTCAGCTCGATATGGCCGAGCGGCGAGGAGGGACCTGCGGTGCCGGCATTGCCGACCAGGATGTCGAGCTTGCCGTGGCGCTCATGCAGCGCGAGCCCGAGCCGTGCGATGCCGTCGTAATCGGTCAGCGAGAGCGGCACCAGCGTGGCGCTGCCGCCATCCTTGTGGATCTCGTCGTCGAGCTCTTCCAGCCCTCCTTGCGTGCGCGCCACTGCCACGACATGCGCGCCGGCCTTGGCCAGCGCGACGGATGTCGCATAGCCGATCCCGCGCGAGGCGCCGGTCACGAGGGCAATACGGGAGGCGAGGGGTTTTGTCATGAACGTAACTCTATCGTCGTCGTCCCTGCGAAAGCAGGGACCCATACGCCGCGGCGGCCGTGCTGTGCAAAGGTGTTCGTAACCGATACCGCCCGAAAAAACGAGGGCCGGTGGTTATGGGTCCCTGCTCCGGAGCGCAATCGCGCCCTAGGCAGGGACGACACCGTGGATGGGGCGTCAGCTCGCCTCGGCCAGCAGCGAGAGCTGGCGCGGCGGAGCCTCGGTTTCGCTCTGGTCGGTGAGGTGGGTCGGGTAGGCGCCGGTGAAGCAATGGTCGGCGAATCTCGGATTGGCCGGGTCGCGCCCCTCATAGCCCATCGCGCGGTACATGCCGTCGATCGACAGGAAGGCGAGCGAGTCCGCGCCGATGATGTCGCGCATCTCCTCGAGCGAATGGGTCGCCGCCAAGAGGCCGCCGCGATCCGGCAGGTCGATGCCGTAATAGTCGGGATAGAGGATCGGCGGCGAGGCGAGGCGGAAATGCACCTCGCGGGCGCCGGCATCGCGCATCATGCGCACGATCTTCTTCGAGGTGGTGCCGCGCACCAGCGAGTCGTCGATCAGGATGATGCGCTTGCCCTCGATCGCGGCGCGATTGGCCGAATGCTTCATGCGCACGCCGAGCTCGCGCACGGTCTGGGTCGGCTGGATGAAGGTGCGGCCGACATAGTGGTTGCGGATGATGCCGAGTTCGAACGGCACGCCGGAGTACTGGCTGTAGCCGACCGCGGCGGGCACGCCGGAATCCGGCACCGGCACCACGACGTCGACCTCGGGATGGCTCTCGCGCGCGAGCTGGGCGCCGAACGCCTTGCGGACGTCGTACACCGAGCGGCCGCCGACGATCGAATCCGGCCGCGCGAAATAGATGTACTCGAAGATGCAGGGCCGCGCCGGCTTCGGCGGGAACGGCTTGTGGCTGTGCGCCCCCCGCTCGTCGAACACGATGATCTCGCCGGGCTCGATGTCGCGGACATACTTCGCGCCGATCATGTCGAGCGCGCAGGTCTCCGAGGTCAGGATCGGATGGCCGTCGAGATCGCCGAGCACCAGCGGACGGATGCCGAGCGGATCGCGGGCGCCAACCAGCTTCTTGTTGGTCAGCGCGACCAGCGCATAGGCGCCCTCGATGGTGCGCAGCGCCTCGATGAAACGGTCGATGAAGCGGGTGCGCTTGGACTGCGCCACGAGATGCAGGATCACCTCGGTGTCGGTGGTCGACTGCATCATGGCGCCGCCCTTGACCAGCTCGTGGCGCAGGGTGAGGCCGTTGGTCAGGTTGCCGTTATGGCCGACCGCAAAGCCGCCGGCGCTGAGTTCGGCGAACAGCGGCTGCACGTTGCGCAGGATGGTACCGCCGGTGGTGGAGTAGCGGACATGGCCGACCGCGGCGTTGCCGGGCAGGCGATCGATCACCTCGCGGCGGGAGAAGGCATCGCCGACCAGGCCGAGGCGGCGTTCACTGTGGAAGCGGCCGCCGTCGAAGGAGACGATGCCGGCGGCCTCCTGGCCGCGATGTTGCAGGGCGTGCAGGCCGAGCGCGGTGATCGCGGCGGCCTCGGGATGGCCGAAGACGCCGAACACGCCGCATTCCTCGCGGAGCGTGTCGCCATCGAGATCGGGGTGGTATCTGAAATCGTTGTCCCGGAGATGGTCTTGTCGAAGATGGTCCTGCATTTCGATCGGGCCCAGGTCGAGATCCATTTGGGCGGCGTGATCGGAAGGGGTTTGCATCTCGTTCATCGCCTCTCGTAAGGGGCCCAAATAAGTTATCGGCCCGCGGGTTTCTCGATCAGCTTTTTCAAGCTGTCACGCGCAGGTTTGCTATAGCCATCGCCCGACGCCGGCGTCGCCTGATCGTTGGTATCAGCCGCAGAATCGTCGTCCGGCTTATTCTTCTTGAACTTCTTTAAGATGGTGTTCTCGGGGTCGTCAGGCAAGAGCGCCATCAGCCAATCCCCGGTTCCCTGCAGCACCACCCGCGATTTCGCGCCGGTCACCCAATCGGGCCGCTGCTTGTCCGGAACCAGCCAGGTGAAGAACATGAACGCCACGACCACGATCAGGAGGCCGCGGGCGAGCCCGAACAGGAAGCCGAGGGTGCGGTCGAGCGCGCCGATCCGGGAATCCAGGATCATGTCCGAGATCCGCACCGTGATGATCGAGACCACGATCAGCGTACCGATGAACACGCCGGCCACCACGACCACGGCCGCGACCGTGTCGTTATTGAAGTAAGTTTTGGCGGTCGGCAGCAGCTTCGAGAAAGCATACAGCGTGACCAGGGCTGCGGCGCCCCAGGCCGCGATCGACAGGATCTCGCGCATGAAGCCGCGCACCATGGCAAGCAGGCCCGAGATCAGCATCACGCCGAGCAGGACGAGATCAAGTATCGTTATGGGCATCGGCTGGTCAGGTCCGCTGGTACGTTTTGGTCCGCTGTTAAGGGCTCGCGAATCGGCAAAGTCGGTGCCGTCCTAACTGAGGCGCATCGGGGGCATTCGGCAAGGCCGCAACACCACCAGTCCCGCGCGGCGGATGTATAGCGGCGGGGGGCTGATACGTCACGCCCGCTTTAGCTGGTCTCGCGACGGAATCGGGCCGGTGTGGCATTTTTCTCAGCCGCATCAGCGCCCCTGGAGCCGCCCTGGTCGTCCCTCGGTACGGCCCGGCCACCTCGGGGCGTCCCGCGCGCGGCAATTTCGGCGACCAGCGTGGTCAGATTACCGACGCTGTTCAGCGCGAGCCCGCTATCTCCGCCACCATCGCCGCGGGCCGATTCGGGCAGGATGGCGCGGCCGAAGCCGAGCTTGAGGGCCTCTTTCAGCCGAGCGGGGGTCTGCGCCACCGGGCGGATCGCGCCGGACAGCGAAATCTCGCCAAAATAGACCGCGTCCGTCGGCAACGGCGCATTCACCAGCGAGGAGACCAGCGCGGCCGCCGCCGCGAGGTCCGCGGCCGGCTCCTGGATGCGCAGGCCGCCCGCGACATTGAGATAGACGTCATGTCCGGACAATTTGACGCCGCAATGCGCTTCCAGCACCGCCAGCACCATCGACAGCCGGCTCGGATCCCAGCCGACCACGGCGCGGCGCGGCGTGCCGAGCGAGGTCGGTGCCACCAGCGCCTGCAACTCGACCAGCACCGGGCGGGTGCCCTCGATGCCGGCGAACACCGCGGTACCGGGACTGCCGAGCTCGCGTTCGGAGAGGAACAATTCCGAGGGATTGGTGACCTCGCGCAGGCCGAGCCCGGTCATCTCGAACACGCCGATCTCGTCGGTCGCGCCAAAGCGGTTCTTCGCCGAGCGCAGGATACGGAACTGCTGCGAGCCTTCGCCCTCGAACGACAGCACCGCATCGACCATGTGCTCGACCACGCGGGGGCCGGCGATCTGGCCGTCCTTGGTCACGTGCCCGACCAGGATGATCGTTGCCCCGGTCTTCTTGGCGAAGCGAATGAGGGCCTGCGCCGAGGCGCGGACCTGGGTCACCGTGCCGGGCGCCGACTCGACCGTGTCGGTCCACATGGTCTGGATCGAGTCGATCACGATCAGCCGCGGCACCGCGCCTTCCGACAGCGTCGAGACGATGTCCTCGACCGAGGTTTCGGAGGCGAGCTGTACCGGCGCGTCCGCGAGCCCGAGCCGCTCGGCGCGCAGCCGCACCTGGGCGACCGCCTCTTCGCCGGAGATATAGACCGCGCGATGGCCGGCGCGCGCCATCATGCTGGTGGCCTGGGTCAGCAGCGTGGATTTTCCGATGCCGGGATTGCCGCCGACCAACAGCACCGAGCCACGGACGAAGCCGCCGCCGGTGACGCGGTCGAGTTCGGCCATGCCCGACGACAGCCGCGGCGCGTCCTGGGTTTTGCCGGACAGCGATTCCAGCGCGAACGTCCGCCCCTTGCGCTTGCTGCGGATCGAGACCGGCACCGAGCCCGTGGTGTCTTCCTCGGCCAGCGTGTTCCACTCGCCGCAGGAATCGCACTTGCCCTGCCAGCGATTATACGCCGCGCCGCAGTTCTGGCAGACGAAGGAGAGGGTTGATTTGGCCATGGATGACGTGAGTCGCGTGGTCGACGATGCACGGCTGCTTAGCACGGAAAGCCGGACACGAGCGACATGCTCGATCGATCACCTCGACATCTGGAAGAATTGCCGGGCGATGTGCTCGACCTCGCGCCACGAATTCGCCAGATGCACCGCACCCGCCGAGCGCAGCACGGCGTGGTGACTGTCGCGGATATGGCTCGCGGCGCACAGGCCGATCGTGCTCATGCCGGCCGCGACCGCTCCCTTGATGCCGCCGGCGCTGTCCTCGATGACCAGGCATTCGCTGGGCTTTGCGCCGAGCTTCTCGGCGGCAAGCAGGAAGATATCCGGATGCGGCTTGCCGCGCGCGACCATGTCGGCGCTGAAGACGCGGCCGTCGAATTCCGCTTCCAGTCCGAGCACCGAAAGGCACAATTGCAGGCGGTCCATCGAGCTGGACGAGGCGATGCATCGGGGAATGCCGGAGAATTTTCGGATGAAGTCGGTGGCGCCGCTGACTTCCTTGAGGTCGCTGCGAAACCGGTCCAGCGTGGCGCGGTGGAACGCGCTTAGGAAATCGGTGGGCAGCGGTCTTCCGATGGCGGCCTCGATCTCGGCGACGACGTCGACCCAGCGTTTGCCGGAATAGCGGGTGAGCGCCTGATCGAGCGTGGTCGGATGTCCGAGGTCGCTGACGGTCTTCGCCAGCACGGTGTTGGCGATGGCCTCGCTGTCGGCAATCACGCCGTCGAAGTCGAAGATCAACGCGCCCACGATCGCAGCTCCCCAAGCAGACGACGAAGTCCTAGCAGGGCGAGGCCGCCAAGCGGGCAACACTTTGTGTTGCAGACTATCTCAGTGCTTCGCCCCGTCTCAGAACGCATTGAGCAGCAGCGACACGCCTGCCGCCAGCATGATGCCGTCCATGATCAGGCGAAACGATTCCGGCTTCATTTGCAGCACGAAGCGTTTGGCTATGAAGGCGCCGGCCATCAGCGAGGCGCCCGCGATCAGGCCCTTCAGCGCGATGTCCGGTGTCAGCGCGCCGAACCGCTCGAAGGTCACCGACTTGCTGACATAGAGCCCGAGCGAGCTCGCCGCTTCGGTGGCGAGGAAGGCGCCCTTGCTGAGGCCGTAGAACAAAAACAGCGGCACGCTGAGCGGGCCGGTCGAGACCACGATGCCGGTGAGATAGCCGATCACGGCGCCACCGATTGCGAGATGCCAGAGATTGGCCTTCAGTTCGTGCTGCGCCAGCCAGTGCCGCACCGGCACCATTGCGATCAGGAACAGGCCGATCGCCACGTCGACCGCATGCGAGGGCAGAGCGAGCAGGGTGCGCGCGCCGAGCGCGGCGGCCGGAATGCCGGTGACCGAGTAGGCGACGCAGGCGCGCCAGTCGACCTCGCGCCACCAGGCCAGGATGCGCGACAGATTGGCCATCACGGCCGCGACCGCCATGATCGGCACCGCCTGTTTCGGCCCGTATTGATAGACCAGCACCGGCATCAGCATGATCGACGAGCCGGTGCCGACGATGCCCGAGATGGTGCCGGCGACGAGGCCGACGATGAGGACGAACAGGAAGCCCACGCGCACTCCGGGACGTGATCCGAGCCACGCCGGTGCGTGCCTCGAAGGCGGAGGCTCAGTGTGACCTCATGGTTCGAGATGGCGCAAGAGCGCCTTGAACCAGGGACGTGTCGTCGCGCGCCGCGTCAGTATTTCGCGACGACCGGGCCGCCGAAGCGGTAGTTGACGCGCACCGTCACCATGTCGACGTCCTGGCGGATGCGTTCGTCATGGTTGAGCTGGGCGATGAACACCGGATCGTAGGCCATGTGAACGTTGTTGGTCCCCATGAACAGATGATCGTATTCGACTGCCAGCGACCAGTTGTGTGCGATCGCATATTCGGCGCCGGCGCCGATCGCGCCGCCCCAGCGCGTCTCGCTGCCGCGGTCGGCAATGAAGCCGACCGGTACGCCCGGTCCGAATGCCGGCGTGATGAAGCTCTCGTAGCGATCGCGCACGACGGCCGCGCCGCCCTTGGCGTAGAGCAGGAAGGAACCCCAGGAATAGCCGACCTGTCCGGTGAACAGGCCGATGGCATCGATCTTCGAGCGGTTGGCGAAGCCTGCGAACAACGGGGCGATGGACGAGTTCGAGCCGGAGAGGTCGGCCCAATTGCCCTGCGCTTCGACGCCGAACACCCAGGCCGCCTGCTGCCAGCGATAACCGATCTGGCCGCCGGCGGTCGCGCCGCTGGCGGTGTGGCAACCTTCCGGGCCGGTGAAATTCACGACGCCGAGCGTCGGATTGGTGATGGCGAAGGGCACGATGTCCCAGCACTTTCGGCTCCAGCCGCCGCCGCCATTGGCGCCGAGGTAGAAGCCGCTCCAGTCAGTGGTGGCGGCGACGATCGCGGGCGCCTTGGTAAAGGGGCGGGCGGCGAGGTCGGCAGCGGACGCGCTTGCAATGCCGAGCATGAGCGTGGATGCGGCGACGAAATATGTCTTCATGGGCAGACCCAATGCATGAATCAAATCGATGCCAGGCTAGTCGATTTGCACCACCTCCGGCTGTACCCGGTCCGCCACATCCGGCCGCATTCGCTCGTACCGCAGGCTCCTGTGCCGCGAGAATGCGGATGATTGACTCGCACGCCGTGCAACAAATTCGACGTCGTCCTGGCGAAAGCCAGGACCCATTACCCCAAGCATCAGCCGTTGCGCGACGCTGGGGCCACGATCCCGTTCACAATCAAATGCGGTGGTTATGGGTCCTGGCTTTCGCCAGGACGACGGTGGTGTGTGCGGCATCATCCGATCCGCGTCGCGACCACCAATGCTGATTGTCACGAGGTGTGACAACGGCCCATCACCTCAACACCACCCACGCCGGCGCATGGTCGCTGGCGCCTTCCTCGCCGCGAACGTCACGGTCGACGCCGGCTTTCAGAAGCCGCGCCGCCACGTCAGGGCTGAGCAGGAGATGATCGAGCCGGAGGCCTGCATCGCGCGGCCAGCGCTGGCGCTTGTAGTCCCAGAAGGTGAACATCTGTTGATCCGGATGCAGCGTGCGGATCGCATCGCACCAGCCCTGATCGACCAGCGCCTTGAACGCGGCGCGGCTCTTCGGCTGGATCAGCGCATCCTTGTCCCAGGAGCGGGTCGGATAGATGTCGAGAGGCGTCGGCGCGACATTGTAGTCGCCGGCGAGCACCACGGGGACCTCCTGCTTGAGCAGCTTGGCGGCGTGGGCGCGCAGCCGCTTGAACCAGGCCAGCTTGTAGTCGAATTTCGGGCCGGGCTGCGGATTGCCGTTCGGAAGGTAAAGGCTGGTCACGACGATGCCGCGTACCGCGGCCTCGATGTAGCGCGCCTCATGGTCGTCGCGGTCGCCGGGCAGGGCGGTGCGGATCAAGACCGGCTCGGCGTTGCGCGCGAGGATGGCGACGCCGTTCCAGGTCTTCTGTCCCTGCCACACCGCGCCGTAGCCGGCCTTCTCGAGCGCGGCTGCGGGAAATTCGGCGTCGCTGGCTTTCAACTCCTGCAAGCTGACGACGTCGGGCCTGGCCGATTTCAGCCAGCGCAGCAGGTTGGGGAGCCGGCGGTTGACGTTGTTGATGTTGAAGGTCGCGATCTTCATGCGCAATCGCGACGATCCATCGCGTCAGGCGGAGGGCGAGGTCGGTTCGGCGGGCAATGGCGGCGGCGCAGCAGCGGCCGCTGCCGTCGGCAAGGCCGGAGGCGCCGCTTGCGTGGCGGCCGGCTCGCTCTTCTCAGTCGCAGCGTCGCTGGTCGCGGCGACGGCATCGCCACCCTTGTAGATGCGCACGAAGCGGCGGCCGAGGCTGGTCAGCACCTCATAGCCGATGGTGCCAAAATGATGCGCGACCTCGTCGACCGTGATGCCTTCGCCGATCAGCGTCACCATGTGACCGCGCCGCACGGCATTCTTGTCGAGGTCGGTGACGTCGACCGCGATCAGATCCATCGAGACGCGGCCGGCGATCGGGCAGCGCTTGCCGGCGACCACGACCTCGGCGCCGCGGGTGCCGTCATTGGCGCTGGCGGCGCGGAAATAGCCGTCGGCATAGCCCGCGGAGACGATCGCAAGCCGGGTCGGCCGGCGCGCGGTCCAGGTGCCGCCATAGCCGACGGTCTCGCCGCGATCGATGTTACGGATCTGCACGATGCGCGCCTTGAGGTCGACCACCTGCTGCATCGGGTTGTCGGCCTCCGGCGTCGGGTTGACGCCATAGAGCGCGCAGCCCGGCCGCACCATCTCGAACTGGAATTGCGCGCCGAGAAACACGCCGGAGGAGTTGGCGAGCGAGGCCGGCACGCCGGTGAACAGGCTCGCGATCTCGCGGAAGCTCGCAAGCTGCCTGGCGTTGGCGGGGTTGTTGAGCAGTTCGGCGGAGACGAGGTGGCTCATCACCAGCGTGATGCCGTGATCGCCGGCATTGATCCGCGGGATGATGCCTTGGGCTTCGCTGACCGTCAGCCCGAGCCGGTTCATGCCGGTGTCGATATGGATGGCGGCGCCGCCGGACCAACCGGAGCGGCGGCAGAACACGTCCCATTCGGCGAGTTCGTTGAGATCGCCGATCACGGGCTTGCAGTCGATCTTGGCGTAGGCGTCGCCGGTCTGCTGGAAGAAGCCGCCGAGCGCATACACGGTCGCCTGCGGAACGGCCGCGCGCACCACGGCGGCCTCCTCGACGGTGGCGACGAAGAAGGTCTTGCAGCCGGCCTTGGCCAGCGCCCGCGACACCTGCTCTGCGCCGCAGCCATAGGCATTGGCCTTGACCACGGCGGCGCATTCCGCCGGGACCGCGGTCTTCTCGAGCTTGCGCCAGTTGGCGATGATGGCGCCGAGGTCGACGGTGAGGATGCCGGTGGCGGTCGGATGGGCCGCCAGCAAACTGGCTTCGGGCGTCAGCTGCGATTTCGCGTCGGTCACGATGTTCATGGCTCAGTTGTACAAGCGGGACCAGCGGCCTTCAACTGTGCCCCAACGTTAGTAGGAGGGGGGGCGATCCGGGACCAGTCCGTCCGATGCGAGATCGCCGAACCGGGTGACACTGGCTTCGAAGTGCAGCTCGACGGTGCCGGTCGGACCGTGGCGCTGCTTGCCGATGATGACTTCGGCCTTGCCGAGCGCGCGCTCCATTTCGGCTTGCCAGGTCGCGTGCTCCGGGGTGCCAGGCCGTGGTTCCTTGTTCGCGAGATAGTATTCCTCGCGGTACACGAACATCACGACGTCGGCGTCCTGCTCGATCGAGCCGGATTCGCGCAGGTCCGAAAGCTGGGGCCGCTTGTCGTCGCGGTTTTCGACCTGACGCGAGAGCTGCGACAGCGCGATCACGGGGACGTTGAGCTCCTTCGCCAGCGCCTTCAAATTGGTAGTGATCTCGGTGATTTCCTGCACGCGGTTGTCGTTGCCGCGCTTGCCCGAGCCCTGCAACAGCTGGATGTAGTCGATCACGATCAGGTCGAGACCCTTCTGCCGCTTGAGGCGGCGGGCGCGCGCGGTGAGCTGCGAGATCGAGAGACCGCCGGTTTCGTCGACGTAGAACGGCAGCGACTGCAACTCGATCGAGCAGTCGCGGATCTTCTCGAAATCGAGCTCGGTGATACCGCCGCGCCGGATATGGCTGGAGGGAATGCCGGTGCGTTCGGCGAGAATACGGGTGGCGAGCTGTTCGCCACTCATTTCGCAGGAGAAGAAGCCGACCGCGCCGCCGTTCACCGCCTTGGTGGTGCCGTCGGCCTGCACCTCGGGGACATAGGCCCTGGCAATGTTGTAGGCGATGTTGGTGGCGAGCGAGGTCTTGCCCATGCCGGGACGGCCGGCGAGCACGATCAGGTCGCTTGGCTGCAATCCGCCCATCTTGGCGTCGAGGTCGCGCAGCCCGGTCGAAATGCCGGACAGTTTGCCGTCGCGCTGGAACGCCTTCGCCGCCATGTCGACGGCGACCGTGAGTGCATCGGCAAAGCGTTGGAAGCCGCCATCGTAGCGGCCGGTTTCGGCGAGGCCGTAGAGCTGCCGTTCGGCGTCCTCGATCTGCGCGCGCGGGGCAAAATCGACCGGTGCGTCGTAGGCGACGTTGACGATCTCCTCGCCGATCTGGATCAGGTTGCGGCGCAGGCTGAGATCATAGACGGTACGCCCGTAGTCCTGTGCGTTGATGATGGTGGTCGCTTCGGCGGCGAGTCGAGCGAGGTATTGGTTGACCGTCATGCCGCCGAGGTCCAACTCGGCAGGCAGGAACGTCTTCAAGGTCACGGGATTTGCGACCTTGCCCATCCGGATCAGACTGCCGGCCGTTTCATAGATCTGCTGGTGGATGGCTTCGAAGAAGTGCTTCGCCTCCAGGAAATCGGAGACCCGGTAGAAGGCGTCGTTGTTGACCAGTATCGCGCCCAGCAGCCCCTGTTCCGCTTCGATGTTGTGCGGCGCGCTCCGATAGGTCGGGGACGCGGCGTCGGGCGCGAGCTTGTGAACGTTCGAATCAATCAAGGCCATGGACGAGCTTATTCTTCTGATTTCGTCGTTACTGAGATTTTCGGCTGTGGGGCCGCGATCAAGCGCCAGCCCGGCACGAAGCGAAAGGACGGATGTTTCTTATGCACGATTCACACAACGCAATGTGTGAATCCGGGATGGCGGGATGCATTCCGCTTGACTGCGCTTTGCCCGAAACCGGGCCGAGCCTGGCCGGTCAGCGATGTGGTTGGTAAAAATTCGGCACGGCCTGAACCTTTTTCCGGCCTGCCGCGCCCAACCAGCTGCGAGGTCGGTGCTGGCCTCGGTTCCTCAGACCAGGATGAGGAAAGCCAGCGCGATCAAAGCGGCCGCCACGCCGGTTGCGATCAAGGCGTAGTCGGTCACGAGGTCGCGTTGCGGGTCCAACATCGTCGGGTGCGGTTCTCGGGTCATTCCGGACCACTACGACAGCCCGGAACAGATCTCTGTGAAGCAGATCACATCTGCCGCTTTTTCTTTGCAGCGGCTTCGCGGGAACGACCCGGCGGATTCCGGGTTGTCTCCGCTCAGGGAAGATACGGTGACGATGGCTCAAGGGTTTCAGACAGTGCGACCAAGGCTTGGCCGGGCAGGCGGCGTCGACCGCTGCTGGCTCGCGTCGCTTGTCGATGCCATGGAGCAGGCGGCGCGTCCGGAGGTCCGGAACGTTTCCTGCGACATCAGCCTAATTTCGGCCGCCGCGGCTCACCTGGCGCGTCCGGCGCCGACCTTCGCCCATTGCGGCTCGGCCTTTAGCCTGCGCAACTAGCAATACCGGTTCTTTCAGACCTATTCGCCGGCGAGTTGCAGCCGGGGTTTTGCGGCGCCGGCTTCCTTGAGTCGGAGGCGGCCTTCCTCGCGCCCAATATAGTCGCGGGTCATCGGCACGACGCCCTGGCGCTTGGTCAGCTGCAGCTGGAAGTTCATCATGTTCTGCACCCGGAACGACATCTCCGAGGCCGCCAGATAGAATTCCCACATCCGGGCAAAGGTCTCGTCGTAGAGCCGCACGGCCTCCTCGCGCCGCGCCATGAAGCGGTCGCGCCACGCCTTCAGGGTCTCCGCATAGTGCAGGCGCAGGATCTCCATGTCGCAGATCAGCAATCCGGCCTTCTCGATCGCCGGCATGACCTCGGAGAGCGCCGGAATGTAGCCGCCGGGGAAGATATATTTCCGGATCCAGGGGCTGGTGACATCAGGACCGGTCGAGCGGCCGATAGAGTGCAGCAGCATGACGCCGTCATCGCTCAGCAGCTCGGCGCAGCGCTTGAAGAAGGTTTCGTAAAAGGCGACCCCGACATGCTCGAACATGCCGACCGAGACGATGCGGTCGAACGGGCCGGGGATGTCGCGGTAGTCCTGCAGCAGGAAGCGGGCCGAATGCGCCAGGTTCTTCTCCGCCGCCCGGGCGTTGGCGATCTGCAGCTGCTCGGTCGACAGCGTGACGCCGGTGACGTCGGCACCGCTCATCTCGGCGAGATAGAGCCCCAGTCCGCCCCAGCCGGAACCGATGTCGAGGACGCGGTCGCCGGGCTTGATCAGGAGTTTTGCGGCGAGGTGGCGCTTCTTGGCGAGCTGGGCGTCGTCCAGCGTCGCGTCCGGCGTCTCGAAATAGGCGCAGCTGTATTGCTTGTCAGCATCGAGGAAGAGGGAATAGAGGCGGCCGTCGAGGTCGTAATGGCGGGCGACATTGCTCCGGGACCGGCCGCGCACATTGAGCTGCTGGGCGCGCCGCCCGAGGAAACGAACCCAGGCCTGCATCCTGGCAAAGTTCGGCAACATGGCCGCCTGGCCCATCAGAACAGCCAGCACATCGGCGATGGTGCCTTGCTCCACCACGAAGGTGCCGTCCATGAAGGCTTCGCCGAGGTAAAGCTCGGGATCGACCAGAACGCGCACTTCTGCGGCCCTGGTCATAAACCGTGCGGCGACCGGAATGCCCGTGCCGTCACCACAGCTGAATTGCGCGCCGCTCGCGGTCGTGAACGTGATCGAGCCGCGGCGGATGAAGCGCCCCAAGAAATATCGCAACAATCGGTCCATCGAAGCACCAACGGAACGGCAAGCTGCACACTGGCACCACCGGAGCTGATCACTCCAATGTGTCCCCAACCCAAACATAGGCAGGGAATTGGATCGCGCTATTGCGTTGTGGTCAAAGCCGATATTCCAAAATGTGACAATTGCGTGGATGCGGCACGCGCGCGCTTCCATTCGCGCGATAATCGGCTAAAAGGTGACCGCCGCGGCCGAACCATGAGGCGCAGGCGGCGATTTTTCCGGAATCTGGAGAGTTTAAGGAATGTTGAGCCGAGCCCTCAGTCTGGCGACGGTGACGCTTCTGATTGGCTGCCTGTCAGCCGTATCAGCGCAAGCGCAAAACCTCGAGGCCGGCAAAAGCCCCTCCCAGATCTTCGCCAACACCTGCACGGCCTGCCACAAGAGCCCGCGGGGTCTCTTGAAGACCGTGCCGGCTGGCTCGCTGCCGGGCTTCCTGCGCCAGCACTACACGACGTCGAGCGACATGGCCGGCGTGCTGGCGTCCTATCTGATCTCGAACGGCGCCAATGACCCGCGCTACCAGGCCAAGGATCAGCCCAGGGGGGCCAAGGGCCGGGACGGCCGCCAGGAGGCAAACCAGTCTCCGGAGCAGCCGGCCGAGCGCCCGTCTCGCCGGCAGCACCAGGGTGCCGCGCCGCAGGAAGGGGCCAAGGAAGGTGCGAAGGAAGCCGCGAAGCCTGATGTCGAAGGTTTGAATCCCGAAGCACGTCCCGCCCACCGCGGCCGGCGCATGGCGCGCCCGAGCGAGACGCCGGATGGCGCCAAGCCGGACGATGGCCAGACCCCGCAGGCCGCCGGTGAGGGCAGGCCGTCGCGCCAGAAGCATGGCCGTCGCGGCAAGCCGGTCGAGGAGCCGAAGTCCGACGAGGCGCCCAAGGGCGAGGCGGCGGGCGACGAGCCCAAATCCCAGACCGCCATCAAGCGCGAAGACAAGGGTGAGGCCGAGAAGCCGGCGAAGCCAGCCAGCCAGCCCGACACCGCCAAGGTCGATGCGCCCAAGGGCAATGTGGACAGCGAGCCGGCTGCCGTGCGATCCGACCCGGTTCCGCAGGTCACGCCCGCGGCTCCCGCCGCTTCCCCTGCGCCCGAGCCGACCGCTGCCGCATCGCCCGCACCGGCGCCCGCCGCGCCGCCGGTAACCGCGGCCGCGCCGCCTCCGCCGCCCCCGACGACGCCGGGCTCCGGTCCGCCGGAAGCGCCGACCTCGAAGTAATCGCCAACGCCGGGCGGTGAGGTCCGGCGTTATCATTTGACTGCCAATAGAGTAAAACTCTAGAGTATTGATCTAGTCAGGAAGGGAACAGGGGTGAGTACGGCACGCGACGATCTCCTGGCGGCGGGACTGGCGGTGTTCGACCGCGACGGGTTCGAGGGCGCGACGGTGGCCGAGATCCGCTCCCGCGCCCGTGCGTCCAACGGCAGCTTCTTCCATTTCTTCACCTCGAAGAAGCAGCTCGCCGGAACCCTGTTCCTGGAGATCCTGCAGGCCTACCACGCCGCGATCATCACCGCGGTCAACGATACGCACGGGGCCGGCGAGGGCGTTGCGCGGCTGATCCGCGCCCATCTCGATTGGGTCGTGACCTTCAGGCGCGAGGCGCGCTTCCTGTTCGAGATTTCGCGCAGCGAATGGAGCGAGGAGGTGCGCGGCGCGCAGCGCACCGAGAACTCGCGGCTCACTGACGGCATCGAGCGCTGGCGCGCGCCGCTGCTCGCGCGCGGCGAGTTGCTGCCGATGAGCGCGACACTGTTCTTCAGCCAGATCATCGGGCCGGCCCAGATCTTTTGCCGCGCCTATCTGTCGGGCCGCCATCACGGCGACCCGCGCGAACAGGTCGAGACGCTGATCGCCTGCGCGATCCGCGCGGTGGTGGCGCCAGGTGCGCCGGAGCGAGCGGGAGGGACGTGATGAACGAGACCGATCCGGACTTTGCGCCCATCGCGACGCGGATTCGCGACAATGTCGGGCCGTCAGGGTTTTATGGATCTTGTCGGTGCTGAGGTGGCCGAGCTGTCGCGCGGCGCGTGCACGCTCGCGGTCGACCGCCGGCCTGAGCTGTTGCAGCAGCACGGCCTGTTTCACGGCGGGGTGACGGCGTTCCTGGTCGACAACGCCACCACGATTGCGGCGGCGACGTCGCGTGGCCAGCCGGCGCTGACGGCCGAGTACAAGCTGAACCTGCTGTCGCCGGCATCGGGCGATCGCCTGATCTGCCGCGCGCGCGTGATCAAGCCCGGACGCCAGGTCGCCGTCGTCGCGGCCGACGTGTTCTGCATCATCGACGGCAAGGAGAAGCACACGGCAACCGCGCTCGCGTCGATCGCGATGCTCGACGATCAGGCGGCGGCACGAATCCAAAGCCCGGCCTGATGGGGCCGGGCTTCGTCGTGTTTGGTCGCGTGGACGATGGCGAGAAGCTTACTTCTCTTCGGCAGCCGGAGCCGGCGCGGCCTCGTCGTCGTGCTGGGCTTCCGGATCGAAGAATTCGCCGGCGGCGGCGAGCGCTTCGGCGGCAGCGTCCTGGTCTTCCTGACGGGTCGAGATGTCCTCGCCGCGCTTGATCCGGTCGGCCTCTTCGGCGGAACGGGCGACCGTCACGGTGACGCTGGTCTCGACCTCGGGGTGGACGGCGATAGTCACCTTCTGCGCGCCGATCACCTTGATCGGCGAGTCGAGCCAGACCTGCGGACGCGCAACCGTGATGCCGTCGGCGGCCAGCGCAACGACGATGTCGCGCACCGTGACCGAGCCGAACAGCTGGCCGGATTCGGAAGCCTGGCGGATAATGATGATGTCGCGGCCGTCGATCTTCTCGGCGACCACGGTGGCTTCGCCCTTGGCCTTGATGTTGTTGGCCTCGAGCTCGGCCTTCATGCCGTCATACTTGGCGCGATTCGCATCGGTGGCGCGCAGCGCCTTGCCGCGCTTCAGCAAGAAGTTGCGGGCGAACCCGTCCTTGACGCGCACGACTTCGCCCATCTGACCAAGCTTGGCAACGCGTTCCAGCAGAATGACTTCCATTTTCGTTCTCCTTTAGAGGCTAAGTATCGGGTTGAGTGGTTGGATCGAATGTCAGGCCGCAGGTAAAGGCGGCGGTCTGGTTTGCAGATAGCGCTGGCGCAGGCCGAACACGGCGTCCGCGATGCCGAGCGCGAAGATCGCGACGATCGGCCAGCCGAACATGACGACGACGGCGTAGATGCCGCCGAGCCAGAAGCCGCGATTGGCGAGCGACAGCGTCAGGGTGTGCAGCACCGCGAAGCCGACCAGCGCATAGGCGATCACGAGCGCCGTGGTGACGATCTGCGCCAGCAGCGCGAGCATGCCGCCGACGAAGCTGACGGCGACCGCCACCAACAACGCGACCAGCGCCATGGCGGGGAGCGCGGTGCTGCGGAACTCCGGCCACGGCCGGTTCAGCCGCCCGGAGGTTTGTGTGATCTTGCCGGCGAGCCACAGGTTCAGCGTCAGCGTGACCATCGCGATGACCGTGGCCGCGAGCGGCGCGAAGATCACCAACGCGTCGACGAACCGTTCGATGTCACTGCCGGGTTGCGTTTCGCCGGCGCTGAGCATCTTGAGCAGGCCGCGCCGCAACGTGCCGGTGATCGTGTCGGTATCCGTGCCGAGCGTAAGCAGCGCGGCGGTCGTGGTGACAACGGCGAAGGCCGCGATCCAGAGCAGGATACGGCCGACGGGATACCATTCGAGCGCAGGCGGCAGCTGGGCCGCGCTATCGCCGGCTGTGCCCGCGATCGGTCGTCCGAGCAGAGCGAGGTGGCCTAGCCACCAGCCGGGCAGCGCGACCATCATCGCAAACGCGACGCAATAGGGGAGTCCGAAGAGCGCGCCGAGCACGGACGCTGCAGCGATACCGCCGATGGCGGCGGCGAGCGCGCCCCAGCCGAGCGCCGTCACCATCAGAGGCAGCGGCGCGAGATAGAACAGCAATATCGAGATTGCCGCGCCCGAAACGATCGAGGCGAACATCAGCGCCGACGCGGCGCCGGCGGCAAGTGCAACGATGAGGATCGCGATCATCAGCTGTCCCGCTCCTTTCGAGCGGTTAGATAACACTAGCGAATTTCGCTGTGATACCAACTACTTAGAGGTTTTTCCGTACCAGTTCGTACCAGATACGTGCCGGGATGAAGGTTAGAGGCTTGCAATTAAACCCAATTACATCAACTACTTCGCGAGACCGCTAGTTAGAGGTGGTATAGGGAACTTGGCCGCCAACCGAAAAGACTTCGGCCCCCAACCTGGGAGCCGTTGCGCGCGCTTTTATTCGAGTGGTTTCGATCAATCAAGTGTTCAATGGGGATAGCACTTGAGTTTCCGGGCACTTCCTGCGGGTAGCTAACGAGATCGATGCAAACCACGCAGCCTTCTTCAAGGACTGGACTGAGCAGGCTGCTCGCAATTGGAAGACGCTGGAAAAAAATTCCGCTTACCAAGCAAGCTATCGGCGGCTCAGTGCCTTGCAGGCTCTAAAGACCCACCTAGTTGTACCAAACTACAGCAAGGCAAGTGCGGCATTCCTTTTCGAGGCTCACAACGATGCCTTGGTCTCGCATGTCAATGCATCCGTCGGAGCGTGGCGTGCGTCATTGCAAGCACTGAGAAGTTGCATCGAGAACGCACTCTGCGCGGCTTATTACAACGAACACCCAGTTGAACTGGAGCTTTGGGGAAGCGGGAAATACATCATCGGTCTGACGGAGTTGCTTAAGTACTTCGAAAAGCACCCCCGTTTATCAGGTCTTGCGGAGAACGTGTCTGGGCTTGGTCATTTGCGCGCGGAATATGCGACCTTATCCAAAGCGGTGCACGCGTCCGCAGCAAACTTTCGAATGACGGACCCAGTTTCGAATGTTCTGCTTTGGAATACCGATCCTGCTAAGGCATCGATGTGGTCAACTCGCGAAAAGAGGACCATCGAGGGGGTCTGCTTACTCTTTATCGCCCTGCACAGGACGCTGCTTCAAGGGACTCAGCAGACGCCGCTGCGTGACACGCTCGGCTTTGGCATAAGCTCGTCAAGCCGTTCATTGGTGAAGCAAGCGCTCAGCGTCAACATCCCGGCGCCGTAACGCACTAGTCACGGTGGAGAGCGTACCAATTTCGTACCAGAAATGGGTGAAAAACCCCGGCACGGAAAGAGAACAGACGAAAGCCGGTGGATTGAAATTGCAGCGTTTTTAGCTGCTCGCAATAACGAGCGGTTAGAGGCACTCTGTCGAGAACCCCAACCATCGGCGACCGGACGACCCGGAAGCCTTATGAGAATGAGCGGCCGGCGGCGCGTGCCGCCGGCCGGAAACGGTTAGCGAATAACGTAGGGCAGCAGGCCGAGAAAGCGCGCGCGCTTGATGGCGCGGGCGAGCTCACGCTGCTTCTTGGCGGACACGGCCGTGATGCGGCTCGGCACGATCTTGCCGCGCTCGGAGACGTAACGCATCAGCAGCTTGGAATCCTTGTAGTCGATCTTCGGCGCATTCGCGCCCGTGAACGGGCAGGACTTGCGACGACGGAAAAACGGACGGCGGGCACCAGCATCAGCCATGATTCATTACTCCTCGGTCGCAGCTTCTTCTTCGCGCGGACGGCGCGGGCCACGATCGCCGCGGAAGCCGCCGCCATCGCGATCGCCACGGAAACCGCCTTCGCGGTCGCCGCGGAAGCCGCCGCCACGGTCGTCGCGCTCGCGGTCACGATCGGCCTTGCGCATCATCGCGGACGGGCCTTCCTCGTGCTCTTCGACGCGCACGGTGAGATAGCGGATGACGTCTTCGCTGATCCGCTCCTGGCGCTCGATCTCGGTGACGACAGCCGACGGTGCGTCGATGTTCATCAGCACGAAATGCGCCTTGCGGTTCTTGTTCATGCGGTAGGTGAGGGAGCGCACGCCCCAGCTCTCGGTCTTGGTGACCTTACCGCCGCCCTGTTCGACGATACCCGTCATCTGGGCCGTCAGTTCATCCACCTGCTGGGTGCTCGCATCCTGACGCGCGAGAAAAACATGCTCATAAAGAGGCATGGTTGTCCTTTCCTGTGTTGGCGCGGGTTCCGGCGACAAGCCCTTCGAGACCTTCGGAAAGGACTCGAGCTGCTCAGAAGGCGGGAGCACGGGACGACGGGCCGACTGGCCCTGTCACATCAAAATCAACGGATGAATTTGCTGAGACCGTCCGTTCAGCTCCCGGCCGGAGCCCACGAATGGGGCGCTTTATACGGATTTTGGCCGCGAAGGCAAGGGTCCACGGAGGGTTCTCGGCCTTGCGGATTTGCGAGAGGTCGTAGCCCCTCGGGCCGCCTGGCGCAACTTTCGACGATTTCCGGTTGATTTCTTTGTTTGTATGTCATACAAATATCTCACGGGAGGAAGATCGATGGGTTCGGAGACCGCCAGCGGCATGTCTGCGCCCGATCCGAAGCACGCGGTCCGCGCGACGCGGTCGGCGGGGCGCAAGATGCGCTCGCTGTTGCTCGATGCCGCCAGCCGCCTCTTCAAGGAGCGCGGGCTCTCGGGCACGTCGATCTCCGACATTGCCGCAGCGGCAGACGCCTTTCCGAGCCAGATCACCTATTACTTCCGCACCAAGGAGGCGCTGTTCGTCGAAGCCGCCAGCCGCGACATGCTTTACCTGGCGCGAGCGACCGAGCAGGCCGCCCTGAAGGCCCACACGCCGCGGGATTACACCCACGCCTTGGCCGAGACCGTGACCGCGACCGACACGGTCGCCTTCTTCGCCGAGGCCCTGACGCTGACACGGCGCCGGCAGGACCTCGCACCGCTGGTCGAGCGCACCATCGAGCGTCTGCACAGCGAAGGCGCGCGCGCCTATGCGGACCAGGTCGAACGACACGGCTGGCGCTCGCTGCGCGCGCCCGAAGAGAGTTCGCGGCGGTTCTGGGCGATTGCGATCGGCGTGATCGTCGAGGGTTTTGCGATGGGCCGCGGCGCCGAGGAGATGTGCCGCGAATTGCTGCGCGCGCTCGGCGAGCAGGCGACATCGACGTCGGCCAATGATGGATCGCGGCTGCGCCTGGTCGGCGATCACGATCATTCACCCTCAACGGACGGGGAGACCAGCTCATGACCGCGCTACGCATGCGTGCCCGCGATTTCCTCACCGAGGATGAACTGGTCGCCGTCCGGCAACGCACGACCTGGAAGGGCGCAGCCCTGATCGTGCACGCCTGGGCGCTGATCTTTGGCGCGATTGCGCTGGTTGCGTGGTGGCCCAATCCGCTGACCTATCTGCTTGCGGTTGCGATCATCGGCTCGCGCCAGCTCGGGCTCGCCATCCTGATGCATGACGGTGCGCATGGCTGTCTCTCGGCCAACGAGAAGACCAATCTGACGCTGAGCCAGTGGTTCTGCGCCTATCCGATCTTCGCCGAAACCCGCGGCTATCGCCGCTATCATCTGCAGCATCACGCCCGGACGCAGCAGGAGGATGATCCGGATCTGGTTCTGTCGGCGCCGTTTCCGATCACGAAGATGAGCTACCGCCGGAAATTCCTCCGCGATATCACCGGACAGACTGGCTACCAGCAGCGCAAGGCGCAACTGCTCAATGCGATCGGGCCGAAAGGGTGGCCGCTATCGCGGCGCGCCGCCAACTTCTGGCAGAAGCTCGGGCCGCAATGCGTCGCCAACGCGCTGCTGTTCGCAGGGCTCGCCGCCGCGGGCGTGTGGTGGGCCTATCCGCTGTTGTGGCTGGTGCCGCTGCTGACCTGGATGATGGTGATCACACGGATCCGCAACATCGCCGAACATGCCGTCGTGCCCGACAGCGCCGATCCCTTGCGCAACACCCGCACCACGCGGGCCAATGTGCTCGAGCGGCTGTTCATCGCGCCGTACTACGTGAACTATCACCTCGAGCATCATCTGCTGTTCTACGTGCCCTGCTACAACCTGCCGCGCGTCCACCGCATCCTGAGCGGAAGCCGCTATGCCGACCGGATGGAAGTCCAGCCGGGCTACGCCGCCGTGCTGCGGCTGGCGACCGCCAAGCCCAATCGGGAAGACCGCCCGGGCCAACTGGTGAACAGCGCCCGCCGGGCGAGGGCCGGCGCCGAGGTTAACGCCGACCAGAATGCCGGTGGATTCTAGGCCGAGCCGGCCCCGGCATCCCCAGGGTTCCGCGCGCGCGGCTTGACATCGCGCCCCCCATCAGTGTCTTACGGCCCGGTCCGAGGCCGGTTGCAAGGCAGGGTCCGGACCCGCTGTGGCGCGTTTCGCGCGACGGGATACCGTTTTCCCCTGCGGCAGGTGCGCAGCGCTTGCGCGGGGATCACGCTCAACAAGGTAGGGAGCGCCGATGACGGCAGCATTCACGTTTCCCGGGCAGGGCTCGCAGGCGGTTGGCATGGGCAAGGCCCTGGCCGACGCCTTTCCGGTCGCGAAGGCCGTGTTCGACGAGGTCGATTCCGCGCTGGGCGAGAAGCTGACCGCGATCATCTGGGATGGTCCGGGCGAGACATTGCAGCTGACCGAAAATGCCCAGCCGGCCCTGATGGCGGTCTCGATCGCCACGTTGCGCGTGCTCGAGAGCGAAGCCGGCTTCTCGGTCGGCCGCAACGCGGCCTTCGTTGCCGGGCACTCGCTCGGCGAATATTCGGCGCTTGCCGCCGCCGGCAGCCTGACGGTCAGCGACACCGCGCGGCTGCTGCGCACCCGCGGGCTTGCGATGCAGAAGGCGGTGCCGGTCGGCGCCGGTGCGATGGCCGCGCTGCTCGGCCTCGATTACGAGGCGGCGGTCGCGGTCGCCAATGAGGCGGCGCAGGGCCAGGTCTGTCAGGCCGCCAACGACAATGGCGGCGGCCAGGTGGTGGTCTCGGGCGACAAGGCGGCCGTCGACCGCGCAGTCGAGATCGCCAAGACCAAGGGCGCCAAGCGGGCCATGCTGCTGCCGGTGTCGGCGCCGTTCCACTGCAAGCTGATGCAGCCGGCGGCCGATGCGATGGCAGAGGCGCTGGCCGGTGTCACCATCAAGGCGCCCGCGGCGCCGCTGGTCTCCAACGTGCTGGCTTCCGCAATCACCGATCCCGACGAGATCCGCCGGCGCCTGGTCGAGCAGGTCACGGGGACGGTTCGCTGGCGCGAGTCGGTTGCCTATATGGCAGGCCAGGGCGTGACGCGGTTCTTCGAGATCGGCGCCGGCAAGGTGCTGAGCGGCCTCGTCAAGCGCATCGCCGATGGCGCGGTCGGCGTGTCCGTCGGCGGCCCGAACGATATCGCTGCAGCCAAGGACGCGCTGGCAGCTTCGGCCTAATGCAGCCGGAAGGAGAATTCGATGTTTGATCTGACTGGCAAGACGGCGCTCGTGACGGGCGCAACCGGCGGCATCGGCGGCGCGATCGCGCAGGCGCTGCATGCGCAGGGCGCGACGGTCGCGATTTCGGGGACACGGCGCGAGGTGCTGGACGGCTTCGCGGCCAAGCTCGGCGCGCGCGTTCATGTGCTGCCGTGCAATCTCTCCAGCAAGGATGACGTCGAGGCGCTGGTGCCGGCGGCGGAAGCTGCGATGGGACAGGTCGACATCCTGATTGCGAATGCCGGCATCACCCGCGACAACCTGTTCGTGCAGTTGCGTGACGAGGATTGGGACGACGTGATTGCGGTCAACCTGACCGCGACATTCCGCCTGGCGCGCGCGGCGACCAAATTGATGATGCGCAAGCGCTTCGGCCGCATCATCGCGATCACCTCGATCGTCGGCGTCACCGGCAATCCGGGGCAGGGCAACTACACCGCGTCGAAGGCCGGCATCATCGGCCTGATCAAGACGCTCGGCGCCGAATACGCCAAGCGCGGCGTGACCGCGAACTGCATCGCCCCGGGCTTCATCAAGACGCCGATGACGGATGCGCTCAACGACAAGCAGCGCGAAACCATCCTGGCGAAGGTTCCTGCGGCGCGGCTCGGAACGCCCGAGGATATCGCTGCGGCAGCGGTCTATCTGGCCTCGAACGAGGCCGCCTACGTCACCGGACAGACGATTCACGTCAACGGCGGCATGGCTATGATTTGAGCTGGTTGCTGGCTCTCGCAATGCGGCGAAAAGCCGTTTTCGGGAGCCGGTTCAGGCGTGTAGTCAAGGCTTGGGAAGTATGATAGCTGAACCCCCCATGGATGGGCAAAGAACGCCATTGCAGGATTTTGAAACCCTGTATATTGGCGGGGCGACGCCTGCCGTTCGCCGGGGCTTTAGTCGGCTACGACCGGGCCGAATCAAGACTATGCGCGACTGAGTAATCGAGACGACCACGATGGCTCGTATCGTCTTGGGGTCGGGTCCAATGGAACAACGAGGTTGAACGATGAGTGAGATTGGCGAGCGGGTTAAGAAGATTGTGGTCGAGCACCTTGGTGTCGAACCCGAGAAGGTGGTCGATAGCGCGAGCTTCATCGATGACCTCGGCGCCGACAGCCTCGACACGGTCGAGCTCGTGATGGCTTTCGAAGAAGAATTCGGTTGCGAGATTCCCGACGACGCTGCGGAGACGATTCTGACCGTGGGCGACGCGACCAAGTTTCTTGAGAAGAACGCGAAGAGCTGACGCCGATCGCGAAGTTGACGGGGCCGGACGGACCGTGTTCGAGCGGTCCCCCGGCTTCTTATTATTAGCCGCGCATTGCCGGCCGGAGACGTGGAAATGAGACGAGTTGTCGTCACGGGGCTGGGCATGCTTACACCGCTCGGCTGCGGCGTTGACGCAACTTGGACGCGCATCCTCGCCGGAGACAGCGGCGGCAAGAAGATCGACACGTTCGAAGTGTCCGACCTGCCGAGCCAGGTCGCCTGCTACATTCCGCGCGGCGACGGCTCCAACGGCACCTTCAATCCCGATCAGTGGATGGAGCCGAAGGACCAGCGCAAGGTCGACGACTTCATCCTCTACGCGATGTGCGCGGCCAGGCAGGCGCTCGACGACGCCAACTGGCATCCGAAGTCCGATGAGGACCAGTTCGCGACCGGCACGATGATCGGCTCCGGCATCGGCGGCCTCACCGGCATTGCCGAGACCGCGGTGCTGCTCAAGGAACGTGGACCGCGCAGGGTCTCTCCCTTCTTCATTCCGGGCCGCCTGATCAATCTGGCGTCCGGCTACGTCTCGATCGAGCACGGCCTGAAGGGCCCCAACCATTCGGTCGTCACGGCGTGCTCGACCGGCGCGCACGCCGTCGGCGATGCAGCGCGGCTGATCGCGCTCGGCGACGCCGACGTGATGCTCGCAGGCGGCGCCGAATCGCCGATCTCCCGCATCGGCATTGCAGGCTTCTGCGCGGCGCGTGCGCTGTCTACCGGCTTCAACGACACCCCGGAAAAGGCATCGCGGCCCTACGACAAGGATCGCGACGGCTTCGTGATGGGCGAGGGTGCCGGCGTCCTCGTGCTCGAGGAATACGAGCACGCCAAACAGCGTGGTGCGAAGATCTATGCCGAGGTCACCGGCTACGGCCTGTCGGGCGATGCCTTCCACATCACCTCGCCGCCGCCGGACGGCAATGGCGGCTTCCGCAGCATGAGCATGGCGTTGAAGCGCGCCGGCCTCGTCGCATCCGATCTCGACTACATCAACGCGCACGGCACCTCGACGCAGGTCGGCGACGAGATCGAGCTCGGCGCGGTCGAGCGTCTGCTCGGCAATGCGGCTTCGAAGGTTTCGATGTCGTCGACCAAGTCGGCGACCGGACATCTGCTCGGCGCGGCCGGTGCGATCGAGGCGATCTTCGCGGTGCTGGCGATTCGCGATAATGTGGTGCCGCCGACCATCAATCTCGACAATCCGTCGGTGCAAACGGCGATCGATCTTGTGCCGCATACGTCGCGCAAGCGTGACGTGAATGTGGCGCTGTCCAATTCCTTCGGTTTCGGTGGCACAAACGCCTCCGTGATCGTGCAGCGCGTGACCAATTAGTAGGTCTTTAGAACTAGTCCACCGTTTTGCCGTATTCCGCGGTGACTCCTAATAGCGGGCGTATGCTATTGGCAGGGCAGGGGTTTGTCCGGCCACGATTCAACCGGCAGGATATTGGTTTGCATCGATGAGTGAGAGGCCGCCCATTTCACCAAGGAGTCCACGTGCCGCGCTGGAGCCCGAACAGGTTCCGCCGCCGCCCAAGCGCTCGGATCGTGCCCGCAATCCTTTCGTGATCGTCGGCAATGCCATCTTCACCATCCTGATCATCCTGATGATCGGCGCCGGCGCCACCTACTACTACGGCAAGCAGACGCTGGAATCGCCGGGGCCGCTGCAGGAAGACAAGATCGTCAACATCCCCGCGCGCGCGGGCAAGCGTGACATCGCCGACGTGCTGTCGCGCGAGGGCGTGATCAACGTCAATCCGTGGGTCTTCATCGGCAGCGTGTTTGCGCTGAAGGCGAGCTCCGATCTCAAGCCCGGCGAATACTCGTTCCAGAAGAATGCCAGCCTGCGCGACGTCATCGCCACCATCGTCGACGGCAAGGTGGTGCAGCACGCCATCACCATTCCCGAAGGTCTGACCTCGGAGCAGATCGTGACGCGGCTCTCCGACAACGACATCTTCACCGGCTCGGTGCGCGAGATTCCGCGCGAGGGCACGCTGTTGCCGGAGACCTACAAATTCCCGCGCGGCACCACGCGCGACCAGGTGATCCAGCGCCTGCAGCAGGCGCAGAAGCGCGTGCTCGCCGAGATCTGGGAACGCCGCAACACCGATTCGCCGCTGAAATCGCCGGACCAGCTGGTGACGCTGGCCTCGATCGTCGAGAAGGAAACCGGCCGCGCCGACGAGCGCAGCCGTGTCGCCGCCGTGTTCGTCAACCGCCTGCGGCAGAGAATGAAGCTGCAATCCGACCCGACCATCATCTACGGATTGGTGGGCGGCAAGGGAACGCTGGGGCGTCCGATCAAGCGCAGCGAGATCACGCAGCCGTCGCCCTACAACACCTATGTGATCGACGGCCTGCCGCCGGGACCGATCGCCAATCCCGGCCGCGCCTCGCTGGAGGCAACCGCCAATCCGGCGCGCACCCGTGACCTGTTCTTCGTTGCCGACGGAACCGGCGGCCACGCCTTTACCGAAACCTACGACCAGCACGCCAAGAACGTCGCCAAGCTGCGCGCGTCGGAAAAGCAGATCCAGAACGACACCGTCGAGCCCGCGGATGATCCGGCGCCGGCCGCCGCGGCGCCCGGCGCGGCCGACACCAATCCTACGGCGGCCACGCCGCCGAAGCCCACCAATCAGAAGAAACCGCCGCGCAGCGGCCGCCAGGGCGCAGCCCAGCAGACCAGTTCGCCGCCCGTTGTGCAGCGCTAAAGCGCGATGCGATCATCGCGCTTTAGCTTCTTGTTCGAGCATAGTCTTTCGGAAATCCGCGTCACACTTTTCCGGACCATGCCGTAGCTCTGCATTTCCCGAAGGTGGACGTAATTCCACTTTCACGGAATCCGTTTTAAGGTTGCACCGGCTGCCCGCGAGTCTCGTCGTCTCCGGGTGCGTCCCATATCCTTCTGTTGGAGAGTTCACGCGATGGCGCTATCGAGCATGACCGGCTTTGCCCGAAGCCATGGCGCGAGCGGTCCCTATACGTTCGAGTGGGAGCTGAAGTCGGTCAACGCCAAGGGCTTTGACCTGCGATTGCGGCTGCCGCCGGGCTGGGACGAACTGGAAGCCCTCGCCAAGAAGCGGGCCGGCGAGTTGCTGTCGCGCGGCACGGTCTACGCCAACCTCAGCGTCAAGCGCACCGATGCGACGCAGACCATCCGGATCAATGAGGACGTGCTGGCCGCGGTCGTGAAGGTCGCAGGTGAACTCGCGCAGCGGATCGACGCGGTGGCGCCGAGCATCGACGGATTGCTCGGCATCAAGGGCGTCATCGAGGTGGTCGAGCCTGACAGCAACGAGGACGAGGACAAGGCGGCGCGCGAGGCGGCGGCGAAGGCCTTCGAGCAGGCGCTCGGCAGCCTCGTCGAGATGCGCCGCCGCGAGGGCGATGCGCTGGGCCAGATCCTGATGCAGCGCATGGACGAGATCGAGCGGCTCGCCAAGCGCGCCGAGACGGCTCCCGGCCGCAAGCCCGAGGCGATCAAGGCCCGGCTTGCCGAGCAGATCGCGGCGCTGCTGGAGACCTCCGATCGCTTCGATGCCGACCGGCTGAGCCAGGAGGCGATCCTGATCGCCACCAAGGCCGATATCCGCGAGGAACTCGACCGCATCGCCTCGCACATCGCCCAGGCGCGCGAGATGATCGGCAAGGGCGGACCGGTCGGGCGCCGGCTCGACTTCCTCGCCCAGGAGTTCAATCGCGAGGTCAACACCTGCTGCTCGAAGTCGAACGACGTCGAGCTGACCAATACCGGGCTTGAAATGAAGAACGTGGTCGAGCAATTCCGCGAACAGGTCCAGAATCTGGAGTGAACGATGACGGCGCAGGGTTTTGACGGCGTTGAGCGGCGCGGACTGATGTTCGTCCTGTCGTCGCCCTCGGGCGCCGGCAAGACGACGCTGTCGCGCATGCTGATCGACCGCATGCCGGGTCTGAAAATGTCGGTGTCGGCGACCACGCGGCCGAAGCGGCCGGGCGAGATCGAGGGGCGCGACTATTTCTTCGTCGACAAGACGAAATTCGAGGCGATGGCCAAGCAGGGCGAACTGCTGGAATGGGCCACCGTGTTCGACAACCGTTACGGCACGCCGCGCGCGCCGGTCGAGGCCGCGCTCGCGGCCGGCGAGGATGTGCTGTTCGATATCGACTGGCAGGGCACCCAGCAATTGCGCGAGAAGGCGCGCGCCGACGTGGTCAGCGTCTTCATCCTGCCGCCGTCAGCCGCCGATCTCGAGAAGCGGCTGCACACCCGTGCGCAGGATTCCGAGGAGGTCATCCGCGGGCGGATGAACCGCGCCACCCATGAGCTGAGCCACTGGGCGGAATACGACTACATCGTCGTCAACCAGAACGTCGACGACGCCTTTGCCGAGGTGCAGTCGATCCTGAAGGCCGAGCGTCTCAAGCGAGAGCGCCGCACCGGCCTCACCGAGTTCGTACGCGGCCTGCAGCGTCAGCTCGAGAAGTAGCTTGTCGAGAAGTAGCCTGCCGGAACCGTGATGCGATCCGGGATCGCATCACGTCTCATCTGCTTTCTTGAGCGCGCTCTAGTTCGCCGCGCTGCGCGCCAGCCGCTGCAGCATCGCCGCGATCTGCTTGTTGTCCTGCTCGGTTTGATCCGCCTCGCGCGGCGTCTCGCGGCGAGCAACCGGCGTCTCGGCGCGGCGCGGAACCGGTGTCTCTGAGCGGCGCGGGGTCGCCTCCGACAGGCGCAGCGGGCGGTCGCGGCCGACCACTGCCATCGGCGGCGCCGGTTCGGTGTGGAGTGAATCCCAGGGCGCACGCCATTCGTCGCTGATCTGGTAGGGCGGCGTACGCGTGCGGGTCAGGCGGAACACCAGCGCGCTGACCAGGCCGGCCAGCGCCAGCGCGCCGACCATCACGATCAGCAGCATCTGCGTCGAGGACGACGACTTCTCGGCGGACGCCTCCGCTGTCACGGGGGCGGCTGGTGCCGGCGCGGCCGTCTGTTGCGGCGTCGTGTCGGCCTGCGCGACCACGGTCGGCTGGTCTGCGGCGTGCCGGGTTCCGTTGGTTCCGGCCATGCTCGATGCGTCCAGCCATCTGGCGTTCACCTCCGACGCCTGGGCGTTCGTGCCTGACGCCGTCGGATCGGTCGCCGCTGCCGCACCGCCGGCTTGACCGGCGGCGGGGGGCGCGACCGGCGCTGCTGCGGCCTGCGGTGAGGGCCATTCGGCATGGGCATCGGCGACGGACTTGCGCATAGCCGGCTGTGGCGGCGCCGGCTGGCTCTGCGGCGGCTGTGCGTCGGCCGTCGCGGTGTCGGGTGCGGCCGCGGGCTGCTGCTGCGTGGTCGCGGTCTTGGCAACAACCTTGTTCTTGGCGTCACCGAGGTACCAGCATTTCTTTTGGGTGCTGCGGTCGAGGTGATAGAACCAGTGGCTTCCCGCAGGCGCGGTTCCCTTCGGCGCGGACTGACAGCTATCCGCGGTCTTCGCGTTCGCCGTATTGGTGCTCGCCGTGCTGGCGGCGGTCTGGGCCATGGCTGTGAAGTTGGCAGCGGCCAACATGCTGACGGCAAGCGCCGCAGCGAATTTCGCTGAACGATTTGACATACGCGTCCCCGGTATTCTTTTTTACGCAAACGCTGGTGACGCCAATCTCGGTAAAGAGTTGGGTCGCAATGCGCCGCAAATCCGGAGCGGGTAGGGCTTAATTGAGGCTCGCGGCGGACCGCAATTGCGGCGCGCCGGAGGCGGGAACGCGGGCTGAACGATCGCTTGGTCGGCGGTCAGGTTCCGCAGGACCAAAGCGCGCGTTGCTGCCGCGAGACCATTGCGTCCCGCCGGCGATCGCAACGCCGGCGGGACGTCTTCGTTAGTTCTTCAGCACGATGCGTCCGACGACCTTGCCGGCGCGCAGTTCATCGATCCATTTCTGGACGTCGGCCATCGGCTCTTCCTTCACCGGCGTCGGCTTGATCTTGCCGGCCCGGGCGAGCGCCATCAACTCCTGGCCCTCGGCCAGCGTGCCCACCATGAAGCCTTCGATGGTCATGCGCTTGTAGACCCATTGCACCATCGGCAGCGTGAACTGGCCGCCCATCAGGCCGGACACCACGATCTTGCCGCCGCGTGCCACCGTCGACACCGCAAACGCCATCGACTTCTCGTTGCCGGCGAAGTCGACGACGCCGTCGAAGCCGCCGTCGCTCTCCTTCAGCATGCGCTTGACGACATCGGGCTCCGCGGGATCGTAGGCCGCCGCGGCACCGTTCTTCAGGGCGGTCTCGCGCGCCGCCGGGCTGAGGTCGGCAACCGCGATCGGCTGCTTGAACATCGCCTGCGCAAACGACAGGCCCATCATGCCGACGCCGCCGAGGCCGATCAGCAGCAGATTGCGCTGGCGCGGACGATCGACCAGGCGCTTCAGCGCGCCGTACGCCGTGACGCCGGAGCACATCAGCGTGGCGGCCTGATTGACCGGCAGCGGATCGTAGTCGAGCAGGTATTTCGCGTCAGGCACCAGCACGTGGGTGGCGAAGCCGCCGTCGATCGAGACGCCGAGGAAGCGCTGCTTGGCGCAGAGATTCTCGTCGCCGGCGAGACAGTCGCGGCACTGGCCGCAGCCGATCCAGGGGAAGACCGCCTTCTTCGTTCCGACCAGATCCTTCGACGCATCGGGACCGACCTCGTCGACGACGCCCGCGATCTCATGGCCGAGCGTGAAGGGCAGCGTCATGCCGCGGGTGGTGTCGAGCTTCTTGCCGCCGCCGAGATCGGCGTAGCCGTCCTGGATGTGGAGATCGGAATGGCACAGGCCGCAGCGCTCGATGCGCACCAGCGCTTCGCGTCCCTGTGGCTTGGGCGTGTCCACGATGGTTTCGCACAGCGGTGCGTCGAATTTCACGAGGGATTGGCGAACCATACGCGCCATTACGTTTTCTCCTGATGTTCTATTTTGTGGACCGTATATCGGCCAATTCCCTGGCCATGGCAACAAAGCCCGCGACCGGAATGGTTTCGGCGCGCCGCGTCGTGTCGATCTGGGCTGCGGCCGCAAGCCGCGCCGGATCGACCGACAGCGATTTCAGGCTCTGGCGCAGCATTTTGCGGCGCTGGCCGAAGGCGGCAGCGGCGACCTGCTCGAGCATGCGGCGGTCGCACGGCTCCGGCGCGCTGCGCGGTATCAATCGTACCACCGATGACGTCACCTTCGGCTGCGGCACGAAGGCCGCGGGCGAGATGTCGAACAGGATCTTGGTCTCGGCGCGCCAGTTGGCGAGCACCGCGAGCCGGCCATAGGCCTCCTCGTCCTCATGGGCGACGATGCGCTCGGCGACCTCGCGCTGAAACATCAGCACCATGGTGTCGTACCAAGGCGGCCACGGTTCGATCGACAGCCAGTCGACCAGGAGCTGGGTTGCGATGTTGTAGGGCAGGTTGGCGACGATCTTGGCCTTGCCGCCATCGAGCAGGGGACGCGGATCGAAGTGCTGCGCGTCGCCATGCACGATCTCGATGCGGCCGGGATAGCGCTTGACGATGTAGTCGAGTGCATCGATCGCGCGCTCGTCGCGCTCGATGGCGATGACACGCTTGGCGCCCATCGCAAGCAGTGCGCGCGTCAGTCCGCCGGGGCCGGGTCCGACCTCGATCACGGTGGCGTCTTCCAGCGGGCCCGCGGCACGGGCAATGCGCGCGGTGAGATTGAGATCGAGCAGAAAGTTCTGGCCGAGCGATTTGCGCGCCGACAGCGAATGCTCGCGAATGATGTCGCGCAGCGGGGGCAGATCGTCGATCGCGCTCACTTAGCTTGATGCCGCGGCCATCCGCGCGGCGAGCCGGAGCGCGGCGATCAGGCTCGACGGATTGGCCTTGCCGGAGCCCGCGATATCGAAGGCGGTGCCGTGGTCGGGCGATGTCCGGATGAAGGGCAGGCCCAGCGTGACGTTGACGGCGTCCTCGAACGCGACGGTTTTGATCGGGATCAGCGCCTGGTCGTGATACATGCAGAGCGCGCAGTCATAGGTCTTGCGCGCGGCTGCGTGGAACATGGTGTCGGCCGGCAGCGGGCCGCGGGCGGCAATGCCGTCGCGGCGCAGGATCTCGACCGCGGGCGCGACGATCTCGACGTCTTCCATGCCGAGCGTGCCGTCTTCGCCGGCATGCGGGTTGAGGCCGGCGACGGCCAGCCGCGGCGAGGCGAGGCCAAACCGCGCCTTCGTGTCAGCGACCACGATTCGCGCGGTCGAGACGATCAGGTCGGTCGACAATTGCGCCAGCGCCTCTCGGACCGACACATGGATCGTCACCGGGACGACGGCGAGCGACGGCGACCATAGCATCATCACCGGCTGCGGCGCGGGCCCGCCGCGGGCGGCAAGCTCGGCGAGGAATTCGGTGTGGCCGGGATGGCGGAAACCGGCGCGGTACAGCACATTCTTGGCGATCGGATTGGTGACGACGGCGCTGGCCTTGCCCGACACAACATCGGCGACGGCCTGACGGATCGACGCCAGCGCGGCATCCGCGCTCGTTCCGTCCGGCTTGCCCGGTTGCGCCGTCGCCGCGTTGCCGGTCGCAACGACGGGCAGGGCCCGTGCAAATGCCGCGGATGCCTCCTCGGCGCTGACCTCCGCAAACTCGACGACGAGCCCGAGCGTCCTGGCGCGCTCGGCCAGGGCCGCGCGGTCACCGAGCAGATAGAACGGCGGAAGGTCGAGTTCGCGCCGGCGCAGCCACGCGGCGAGCGTGATGTCGGGGCCGATGCCTGCGGGCTCGCCGCATGTCAGTGCGAGAGGTTGAGCCATGCGTCAACGATAGTCGATCATCGCCCGCCTGGATATTCGATCATCGCGGCTTTCCGGACTTCCTGCAGATAGGCTTTCGACTTCGCCTCGTACTTCTGCACGTACATCTTGTCCCGCATCTCACGCTTCTTCGGCGTGTCCACGGTGGTTGCCTTCCGGCCGCAGAGGGCGACCATTTCGACGCCCTGCTTGGTGAGTTCGGGAGGGGTGAGGTGGCCGACCGGGGTCTTGTCCAGGATGTCGCGCAGCGGCTGCGGCAGGTCCGCCGACGTCTTCACGACGATCTCGCGGATCGCGGCGTTGCGCATCGACTTGAAGAAGGTGTTGGCTTCCTCGCAGCTGGTGACGCGCTCGCGCAGGGTGTCGGCTTCCTTGCGGCGGTTCTCGAATTCGGATTGCGGAGAGCCGCGGGGCACGATCAGCACGACCGGCTGCATCCGGTATTCGAACGCCTCGGCGTCGGGGGCATCGCCGGTCTCCTTGACCGCGGTGGCGACGTCCTTTTCGCCGACCTGCAGGCTTTCCTTGAAGCGGCCGCGGACCAGGCTGGTCCAGACCATGTCGGCCCTGATGCGTTGCTTGAGCGTATCGGGGCGGATGCCCTTGCTCTCGAGGACCTTGGTCAGCTGGTCGTTGTTCAGCCGCATCCGTTGGGCCATGCCGCCATAGGACTGTTCGATATCGTTGGCGGTGGGATCGACGCCGAATTTCTTGGCTTCCTTGATCTTCAGCTTCTCGTCGATCAGGTCGTCGAGGATGGCCTTTCGATCGGGATTCTTGCCGCCGGTGAGGCCGTTCAGCTTGGCGCGCTGCTCGATGTCGAAATTGGTGATGGGTTCGCCATTGACCATCACGGCGATGGTCTGGGCATGCAGTCGCGCAACGCCCCCGAACAGGAGGAAAAGAGCCAGCAGGGAACTCAACACCAGCGAATGGCAGCGCGTTGGCAGGCTAGCGGTCGTCATTGTGGTCATGTCAGCCGTTTAAACCAATTCAAGCCGGGGCCACCGGCCCACGGGCAATACAAGCCCCCAATTCAAGCCCCCAATACATGGTCCTTGGCAGGCCCCTCGCTCGCTACTGCATGCCAGCCGAACTGCTGGTCGTGGAGGTCTGGGCGATCGTCCGCAGCCCGATCTGGAACATGAACGCATGACTGAGGACGGGCGGCTGCGAGCCTGCCTGATAGGTATAGGACGTGATGTAGTTGGCAGCCAGCACGAAGCAGTCGTCCACATAGCCCGCGCCGACGGCATACTGGTTGATCTTGTTCGCTTCAAGGTCCCAACGCGCCGCACCCTGAACCACCCAGTTCGACGCCACCTTGACCGATCCGCTGGTGAGGATGCCCTCGCGGCGCGTCAGGTAGCCGAGTTCCGGCTGCGCTGCATAATCGCCGTAGGTCACGGCGACCGACCAGCGGTCGAAATTCGCGCTCGCCGTGGCCTCGAACCGGTTGATGTTCCAGGTCGCTTCATCCATCCGCGAGCGGACGCTGAAGGTGTAGGTACGGTTGGGCGAATAGGCGAGGCTCGCGACATAGTCCGAGCGCGGGTTCTGCAGTCCGGAGTCGAGGCCGGTGTTGGTGACGTCGGCGACCGCGAACGAGTTCAGCCCGAACATCTGGTAGGACTGTCCGAACATCCCCTTGATGCTGCCGCCGCGGTCGAACTGCGTGGTGGCCTGCACGCCGACATTGGCGCGGCTGCCGCCCTCGACGCGGTCGTAGCCGGAGAACTTGTCGACCGCGAACAGGTTGCTGGTGTCGAACACCAGGCTCTGCGCGTCCTCGTTCGGAAGCTTGCCGGCATTGGGCTCGTTGGGCCGGATGATGACCTGCGCGATCGGCTCGACGGTGGTCGTGCCCCACGGCTGCACGTTGATGAAGGGGTAGCGGTATTCGAGGCCGACGGTCGGCATGAAGCGGACCGTCTGGGTGTCGCCGACCGGCAGGAAGTTGGAAACGCCCGGCTGATTCGAGATGTCGGCGTTGATTGCATCGGCGCGGACGCTGGCGAACGGCGTCCAGATCTCGCCGAGCGGGTCGGTGTAGGACTTGCGCCACTGCGCCTCGGCCGTCAGCCTTGTGTAGGTGCCCGGCATGCCGCGCAGCAGGCACTGCGAGGGGGTTCGCGCCATCGGATCCGCGGACGTGGTCAAGCACAGGCCGTTGGTGTTGGCGGTCGTCGTGATCGGATCGAACACCGCGGTTTCGCGGGTCAGGTTGACGAAGTTCATCCTGTAGCTCAACTCGCCACCCAGGATGTTGCTGTTGATCACGTTGTTGTAGTCGATCACGGGCGCGACCACCGGGACCTGGTTCTGGTTGCCCGAGTAGCTGAGATAGTAGATCGCGCGCGCGTCGAAGAAGCTGCGGTTGCCGACGCCGGTCAGATAGAGCTGCGAGATCGCTTCCGTCGGCAGCGACAGGAACGAACCGAACGGATCCTTGTACTGGGCGAGCCGGTAGTCGGACATGAAGAAGTAGTCGGACAGCACGACGCCGTCCCAGCCCCAGACCCATTTGTCGTTCAGCGCGAACTGGCCCTTGGTGTCGACGCCCCAGCGGAATTGGCGGTCGCCAGGCTGGCCCTTGAAGGCGTCCTGATCGAGCTGATCGATGCCGTAAAGCCGGATCTGATAAGAGCCGTCCACGAAGCGCTGGCGGAATTCAGTCTGCAGCAGCACGCCCTGCTTCGAGGTGATGCGCGGACTGAAGGTCGCGTCCATGTCAGGCGCGATCGCCCAATAATACGGGATTTCGACGCCGTAGCCGAACGCCGTATAGGTGGTGAAGCCCGGCATCAGGAAGCCGCTCTTGCGCTTCACGGTCGGATCGGGCGTCGAGAAGTAGGGCAGATACGCCATCGGAACACCGAAGAATTCGAGCTGGGCGTTCTCGAAATACAGCATCTTCTCGGTCTGGTTATGGATGATGCGCGCGCCCTTGACCTGCCAGAGCGGCGGCTTCTTCGGATCATCCTTACAGGGTGCGCAGGCGGTATAAACGCCGTTGTCGAACACCGTGTAATTGCCGCTGGACCGGTCGGCGCGGGTCGCCGCCATGCGGGTCTGGTCTTCGGTGTCGACGCGCAGCGAATCGACGAACCCGTCGCGGTAGTCGTCGCTGAGATCCAGGATGTTGGCGTAGGTGATCTTGCCTTCCGCATCGGTCATGCGGATGTTGCCTTCGGCATGAAGACGCTTGGTCTTCTGGTCGTAGATGACCTTGTCGGCCTCGACGCTGGTGCCGTTGTAGAACATCTGGACGTTGCCCACGGCCGAGATGCGGCTGTTGTTGTAGTCGTAATCGACCTCGGTCGCCTGAACGAGCATCTGCCCGTCATTCTTGGCCGGTGGGCGGACCGGCTTCGGCGGACGTGGATTGTAGGTGAAGGCCTGCGCTGAAGCCGGCGTCGACGCGACGACGTCGAGCGCGCTGACCACGACGAACGCGGCAAGGAGAGCAGAAATCGAAACGCCAAACGCGGCCATGCGGCTCCGTTGACGGCGCAGGGCACTGCGCCGCCCGGATACAGGCGACCTCAACTGGCGGGCGGCGACGGTAGCCACTACCCGTCCTCCTGGTACAGCAAGGCTAAGAAACCGGTGAGGCTACCCACAACGACAGGCAACCACGCCGCAGCGATGGGATGCATCAACTCAGCCTTGCTCAAATCTTCAGTTACTTTCGACAGGACGTAGAGCAGAAAGCCTGCGCCCACGCCACTCAAAACCATCTTCTGCACGCCGCCCATCCGGAAGAAGCGGAGGCTCACAGAAGCCGCCAACATCACCATCGCAGCCAGCAAAAACGGCTGCGCGATAAGCTTGTGATACTGCAAGCGATAGCCGGCCGTCGCGAACCCTGAGCTCTCCGACGAACGGATGTAGTTCGGCAGTTGCCAAAAGGACACAGTTTCAGGGGTGGAGAAACTGTTGCGCACCTGTGCAGGGGTCAAGGTGGTGGTCAGGTAGAAGGTGTCCTGGTCCACCGGAGCCTTGTCGAGGGTGTATCGGCGTACTCCCGTGAACGCCCAGCGACCTTCTTCGAGCGTCGCTTCGCGGGCCTCGATTCGTTCCTTGAACTGCAGCGCCGTATCGAATCGGAACACCGTGAGGCCGGTCAGCCGGATGCCCTGCTGCTCGCTGCGGGCTGCATTGATGATCGCCTGACCTTCGTCGTTGATCTGGTTGAGCCAGAAACCGGATGCGTCCTGGATGCCGCCGCCGGGCGCCGAGCCGAACAGCTCGGCCTCCATCCGTTTGGAGAGCTCGCGCAGATTGGCCGACACCGGATTGTAGGCGGTGGTCGCGAAGATGCCGAGCACGATCGCACTGACCAGCGCGGGCGAGATGAATTGCCAGGCCGAGACGCCGGCGGCGCGTGCCACGACGAGCTCCAGCCGCCGCGACAGCGCGAGATAGCAGGTCATCGCGCCGATCAGCACGCAGAACGGCATCAGTTTCTCGAGCAGCTGCGGCACGCGGAACAGCGAGGTTTCCGCGACCGTGATCGCGGAGGCCCCGACGAGGCTCGACGTCTTGCGCACCATCTCGATGTAGTCGACCAGCACGAGCAGCACGAAGATGCCCGCGAACACGCCCACCGCCGCGACGACGAAGCGGCCGGCGAAATAACGCCCGAGCGTATTTGTGACCATGCTCATGCGGTGGCGGGCCTCCGGAAGAGGCGCGCAATGCGCTCGTTGTTCCTGTTGATGACTTCCATCAGTGCCGCCGGCGGTTCGACGACCACGCCGCCGACGATCATCCAGATCCCGACGCCGATGCCGGCGAACAGCATCAGATATTGCACCAGGGCCGCCAGCGGCGTCTTCACCGCCATGACGGAGCAGGCGAATCCGACCATGCGCAGGCCGAACACCGCGAAGACCGAGCCGCCGATCGAGAAATTGCGGCTTTGGCGCGTGGTGCGCGGCGCGCCGAGGAATGCAAAGGTGAGGGCCGCGAACGCAAACGGATAGATCGGCGCCATGAAGCGATCATGCAGCTCGGCGAAGAACTGGCCCGACAGCTGCTGATAGGTCTGGTCGTTCTCGTCCGGCCACATCAGTTCCCAGAGGTAGCGCTCGCGAATTCCGAGCGTGACGTCGCGGCCCTGCGAGAATTTCGACATGTCGAACGCGTAGCGCTGAAACACCACCAGCGTCGGATCGCGCTTGCCGACTTCGAATCGCTCGAGATTGCCGTCCTCCAGCACCAAGTATGAGCCGCTCTCGTTCTTCAGCACGGTGCCGTGGTCGGCTACGATGGTGACGCGCTGCTGCGGATCGCGGCGATCGTCGACGAATACGCCGCCGAGCACGCCGCCGGGCAGGCGCTCGCGGATCCGAATCGTCAGGTTCTGATCGAGCTGGGCGAAGCGGCCGGGCTGCAGGATGTTGGTCAGCACGTCGGCGGTGATCTCGGCATCCCACTGCTTGATTCGGCGCATGCCGTCGGGGGCGAGATAGGCGCCGATGAAGGCGACCAGCGCCGCCACCACGCAGGTGGCGAAGAAGAACGGCCGGAACAGCCGGAACGGCGAGAAGCCCGCCGCGTTCATGACGATGATCTCGGAATCGGTCGCGAGCTTGTTCAGCGTGTGCGAGATCGCGATCATCAGCGCGATCGGGGCGATGATCAGGACCAGGGCAGGGATCACGAGGCTGGTGATGCCGAGGAAGGTAAGGATGGTCTGACCCTGGCTGGTCATCAGGTCGATGCCGCGCAACGCTTGGGTAATCCAGATCACGCCGGTAAGGCTGACCAGGACAAGCGCAAACGACGCCAGCGTCGTTTTGAAGATGTACTTGTCGATCGACCCCATCGCTACCGCACGGCCCCCAAGACCCCCTTCACGCAACCAAACGCACGGCTTTCGACCAATCCCGTCAACCCGGGTTCCCCTATGGTCGAGCCGCGGACTCGTCCGGCTCACTCTCTGTTCACAATCTCACTACCATCCCTTTGATCCGTCAACAAAATGGCCGGGCCAAGGCACGCTTAATTTATGGTTAATTAATCGCTTTTGTGGCCTTCCGGCCACTCCGGCGCTTGGCAGCGGCGCAGCCGGCAGGTCATAGTGTGCCACAAGCCCGGTCCGGGTCGCTCCGGACCGCCATCGCAATGCTCACCCCCGCGTGCCGGAAGGGCCGCCTCAGGCCCGAGCAACACCCTGAGTTCTGGAGGATTTTCCTATGTCCGACGCCGTCAAGGTCGGCTTCGTCCCGTTCTCCGCGTCCGCCCGCGGCATTCTGGTCGCCTTTTGCGACGAGCAATTGAAGCTGGGAGCCGCCACCCGGAAGGCGCTGGGAGCTGCCGCCGAGACCGTCAAGCGGGCCGCGGCCGCCAACCAGTTCAAGGGCAAGAGCGGGGCGGCGCTGGACATCCTGGCGCCGGAGGGAATCAAGGTCGACCGGCTGATCGTGATTGGCACCGGCAAGGTGGCCGACCTCAAGGAGAAGGATCTTCTCAAGTTCGGCGGCGTGGTGGCCGGCAAGCTCAACGCAGGTAGCGGTGCGATGACCGTCATCTCGGAACTGCCCGATGCCGCAATGACAGCCGGCCAGGCGGCGACGATCGCGACCGGCATCCGGCTGCGCGCCTACAAGTTCGACCGCTACAAGACCAAGAAGAAGGACGGCGAGGACGGCGCCGTGCGCGCCGATGTCTCGATCGCGGTCGACGACGTCGCTTCTGCCAGGAAGGCGTTTGCGCCCGAATCGTCCATCGTCGACGGCGTGAACCTGGCGCGTGAGCTCGTCAACGAGCCGCCGAACGTGCTGTACCCCGAAGAGTTCGCGCGCCGCGCCAGCCAGCTGCGCAAGCTCGGCGTCACCGTCGAGGTCCTCGACGTCAAGGCGATGACCAAGCTCGGCATGGGCGCGCTGCTCGGCGTCGGGCAGGGCTCGGTGCGGCCCAGCCGCACCGTGATCATGCGCTGGAACGGCGGCAAGAAGAGCGAGGCGCCGGTCGCATTCGTCGGCAAGGGCGTCTGCTTCGACACTGGCGGTATCTCCATCAAGTCGGCCGGTGGCATGGAGGATATGAAGGGTGACATGGGCGGTGCGGCCTGTGTGGTCGGGCTGATGCACGCGCTCGCGGCGCGCAAGGCCCGCGTCAACGCGGTCGGCGCCATCGGCCTTGTCGAGAACATGCCCGACGGCAACGCGCAGCGTCCGGGCGACATCGTGACCTCGATGTCCGGCCAGACCATCGAAATCATTAACACCGACGCCGAGGGGCGCCTCGTGCTCGCCGACGTGCTCTGGTATGTCGCCAAGAAGTGCAAGCCGAAATTCATGGTCGATCTCGCAACGCTGACCGGCGCGATCATGGTCGCGCTCGGCACCGATTACGCCGGCCTGTTCTCCAATAATGACGAACTCGCCGAGCGCCTCGCCAAGGTCGGCCTGGAGACCGGCGAGAAGGTGTGGCGCATGCCGCTCGGTCCCGAATACGACAAGCAGATCGACTCGCAATTCGCCGACATGAAGAACACCGGCGGACGCAATGGCGGCTCGATCACGGCCGCGCAATTCCTGCAGCGCTTTGTCGACGGCACGCCCTGGGCCCATCTCGACATCGCCGGCACCGCGATGGGCGCGCCGAAGACCGAGATCAATCAGAGCTGGGGCTCGGGTTACGGTGTCCGGCTACTCGAGCGGCTCGTCTCCGAGTATTATGAAGCCAGGAAATAACAATAGAGTGTCGGCCGGCGCATGACCGAGGTTCTGTTCTACCATCTGCAGAACATGACGCTGGAGAGCGTGCTGCCGCCGCTGCTCGAGAAGTCGCTCGAGCGCGGCTGGCGGGTGGTCGTGCAATCGACATCGCAGGAGCGCGCCGAGACGCTCGACGCGCATTTGTGGACCTACAGCGACGATTCGTTCCTGCCGCATGCGAGCTCGCGGGTTGCCGACGCCCACGACCAGCCGATCATCCTGTCGATCGAGGAGAGCAATCCGAATCGGGCCAATGTCCGATTCCTGGTCGACAACGCGGCCCTTCCGGCCGACTGCGACAGCTACGAGCGCCTGGTCCTCGTGTTCAACGGCGACGACCCCGACGCGGTGGCTTCGGCGCGGGAGAGCTGGACCGCCTGCAAGGCACGCGGCTTCGAGGTCACCTATTGGCAGACCGACGAGCGGGGACGCTGGCAGCGGCGCCAATAGCGATATCGATGAATTAATGATAATTCGACGTTTCCTCGGGCGGGTCACGGTCATGCCGCAAAGTGATGTTCGGACAAGCCCTTAGGTAGAGGGGTTAGGAGCCTTGTCGATCGTGCGAGACGGAACATTCAGTCGGAAGTCGCTGCTGGCGTTGCTGGTACTTGCACCTAGCCTTGCCGGCTGCTCGGGCGCGTCCGACATCTTTTCGCGTGACGCGGATTGGTTCTCGCGCCCTGGACGGGTGTTCATCCGCAACATCTCGATCGAATCGCCTCCGCTGACGCCGGACAAACCGGTGACCAACGACGATCTCGTCAGTGCCGACGGAAGCTGTCCCGGCATGGCGCCGCCCGCGGGTGCCACTGACGCGAACGCGCAGGCTGGCGGTGCGCCGCGGCCGACGGGCGGCAGTGTCGCACTTGGTCACACCGAATGCGACGTCGTGCGTGGCATCGGCGCCCCCGACAGCGTGAACCTGTCCAGCGGCCCGGGCGGCGGACGCGTCGCGGTCGTGACCTGGTCACGCGGCGCACGCGCCGGTATCTATACGTTCTCCTCAGGACGCCTGACGTCGGTCGAGCGCGGCCCGGATGCTGCGCCGGAGCCGAAGCCCGCGAAGCCGAAGAAGAAAAAGACCGCGCACGGCTAGGGCATTTTCGCCGCAGCGACAGCTCGATGCCTGCAGGCGCGGGCATGACACCGGAAAGAATGAGAGCCCAGGCTCCCTCCACACGTCGTCCCTGCGAAAGCAGGGACCTATAACCACAGATGGTTATTGTTGCGCGATCGTCGAACGACGAGTCTCCTCGACCACATCCGCCGCGGAGTATATGGGTCCCTGCTTTCGCAGGGACGACACCGTATATATGTGGCTCCGCCCGGCGGATCAAATCTAGTTCGCGGCTTCGTCGAGCTCGGCACTGGCTTCCAGCCATTCTTCCTCGGCGCGTTGCAGCGCGCTCTCGGCGCCGGCGCGCGCCTTGGTCAGCTGTGCGGCCTGCTTGGGATCGCGCGTGAAAATATCGGGCAGCGCGAGCGCGGTATCGATCTTGGCGATGATGCCGTTGATGCGCTCGATCTCGCTCTCGGCCTGCGCGACCCGCTGCCTCGGTGAAGCGCGCTTTTCGTTGCGGTTGCGTTCCGGCTTTGCGGGCTCCTTGACGCGCTCGCGCGCGGCCGGCCGTCCGTCATTGGCCGACAGGATCATGCGACGATACTCGTCGAGATCGCCGTCATATGCCGTCACGGTCTGGTTCGCCACGACCCACAGACGATCGGCGCAGGCCTCGATCAGATAGCGATCGTGCGAGACCATCATGATGGCGCCGGGGAATTCGTTGATCGCCTCCGCCAGCGCCGCGCGGCTGTCGATGTCGAGATGGTTGGTCGGCTCGTCCAGGATGATCATGTTGGGGGCGTAGAACGTCGCAAGCCCAAGCAGCAGCCGCGCCTTCTCGCCGCCCGACAGGCTCTTCACCAGCGTGTCGCCGGCCTTGCCGGAGAAGCCGATCGCGCCGACGCGGCCGCGCACCTTGCTCTCCGGCGCCTCGGGCATCAGCTTGCGGATGTGATCGTAGGGCGAGCCGTCGAGGTTGAGCTCGTCGACCTGATGCTGGGCGAAATAGCCGACCGACAGTTTGTCCGCCCGCGTGATCCTGCCCGCGAACGGCGCGAGCTTGCCTGCCAGCAACTTGACCAGCGTCGACTTGCCGTTGCCGTTGGAACCAAGGAGCGCGATGCGGTCGTCGGGATCGACGCGCAACGTCACGCGATTGAGCACGGGCTTGCCCGGCTCGTAGCCGACCGAGACGTCATCGACCGCGATGATCGGCGGCGACAGCAGCTTCTCCGGTGCCGGAAAGGAGATCTCGCGAACGTCCTGGGTTACCAACGCGGTGATCGGCTTCATCCGCTCCAGCATCTTGACGCGCGACTGCGCCTGCCGCGCCTTGGAAGCCTTGGCCTTGAAGCGGTCGACGAAGTCCTGCAGGCGCTTGCGCTCATCGGCCTGCCGCTTGGCGTGCTTGGCGTCGAGCAATTCACGCGCGGCGCGCTGCTCCTCGAATGAGGAATAGGTGCCCTTGTAGAGCGTGAGCTTGCCGCGATCGAGGTGCAGGATCTGATCGACCGAGGTGTCGAGGAGATCGCGGTCGTGGCTGATCACGATCACCGTGCGCGGGTAGTTGGCGAGGTGGTTCTCGAGCCACAGCGTGCCCTCGAGATCGAGATAGTTGGTCGGCTCGTCCAGCAGCAGGAGATCGGGCGCGGAGAACAGCGTCGCCGCCAGCGCCACGCGCATGCGCCAGCCGCCGGAGAATTCCGCGCACGGCCGTGCCTGGTCTGATGTCGAGAAGCCGAGGCCGGAGAGGATCGCCGCGGCGCGGGCCGGGGCGGAGTGGGCGTCGATGTCGACCAGCCGGGTTTGGATCTCGGCGATCCGATGCGGGTCGTGCGCAGTTTCGGCCTCGCGCAGCAGCGCGTCGCGTTCGAGGTCGGCCTTCAGCACGACGTTGATCAGGCTTTCGGGCCCGTCGGGCGCTTCCTGCGCGAGGCTGCCGATCCGCCAGCGCGGCGGAAGCGCGATGCTGCCGCTCTCGGTCGGGAGCTCGCCCCGGATGGCATGAAACAGCGTCGACTTGCCGACACCGTTGCGGCCGACAAATCCGACGCGTGCGCCGGGCACGATTTGCACAGAACTGTGATCAATCAACAGCCGCCCGGCGATCCGGACTGAAATGTCAGTGATGGAGAGCATGCAGCGTTGTCACCGGACCCGCTGCCAAACGCAACCCGTCTATCTGTAAAATCTCTCCCGACGGCTGTTGCAAAAAACGCAATTGGGCTGCTGGTCAGCCCACCATATATCTAATGGCGCTCATTGTCCCGGCGTTGCATCTCCTCGAGGAGCTGCTGCAGGCGGGACGACAGTGCGGGTTCTGGCCGCATGCTTTGCTGGAGCCGCTCACCCACGGCATCGCAGATGTAACGGCAGGTCTTGCGATCAATCTGATCGGGATCGTTCTTGGTCTGGATCATTGTCATGGCATTTCTCTTGGTATGTCTCTTGGCGAGTTCCACCTCGCGTATTCGCGTAATCGTTGCCATGACAAGTCGCGACCCCCGAATTTGGTTTCCGTTCCGCCTTACTCTTGCCTTGAGGTAGTAGGGCGCATCATGCGGCCGGGTTCCCTAGCGGGCACAAAAAGCCCCGGCGCAAGGCCGGGGCGAAAGCAAGTCAGGGGAGCAGTCGACAGAACAGATGGATCAGTAGCAGCGATTGACCAGGCGCCAGCGGGGACCCCACGGGGTCGGCACGACGCGGCGCACGTAGCAACCGCCACCGTAGCCATATCCGCCGTAGTAGGCCGGACCTCCGACGATGACGCGCGGGCCGCCCCACCAGCCGTGGTGCCATCCACCGTGCCAGCCGCCATGCCAACCACCCCAGGCTGAAGCGGAGGTCGGGGCGAGCGCGGCGGCACCGAGCGAAATTGCGGCAACGGCAGCGAGCGATAATTTGCGTAACATGATCGTCTCCTCGAGGTATGGGCGCGCATGACGCGCCCGCGGTGACATCGTTTCCCGAGACGTCCTGTGAGGCTTGCGGATGGGGGGCCAGCAAGGCGTCCGATCGGGGCTGAGCCTAGGCGGCCGCAGCTGAACGGCAGCGACACGGCGCTGTCAGAATGGGTTCACCTAAGTGAAATCGCGGTAAGTTGCCCGAGCCTGTCTCTGTCCGGAGACCGCCCGGACGACGGTTTTTGTCGTGAAAATCCATCAAAACTAAAGGCTAACGCGTCACAGGGTCGCTTGCCGTTACCCCATCGCGCCGATATAAGCCCCGGCAACTCCCAGCCACCGTTTACAAGGACGAAATCATGGCGATTGAACGCACCTTTTCGATCATCAAGCCCGATGCCACCGAGCGCAACCTGACCGGCGCGGTCAATGCGGTGATCGAGAAGGCCGGCCTGCGGGTCGTGGCGCAGAAGCGCATCCAGATGACCCGCGGCCAGGCCGAAACCTTCTATGCCGTCCACAAGGCGCGTCCATTCTTCGGCGAACTGGTCGACTTCATGACCTCCGGCCCCGTGGTGGTCCAGGTGCTGGAAGGCGAGGGCGCCATCCTGAAGTATCGCGACGTGATGGGTGCGACCGATCCGTCGAAGGCCGCCGAAGGCACCATCCGCAAGCTCTATGCGAAGTCGATCGGCGAGAATTCGGTGCACGGTTCGGACGCGCCGGAGACCGCGGTGATCGAGATCGCGCAGTTCTTCGCCGGCAACGAGATCGTCGGCTAAGGCCGAACAACAGAAAGTGACGCGGTCTCCTGAGGAGACCGCGTCGACGTGAACTGGGAGCGGCGGACCACCGCCGCCAGGGGCGGCCGCAGGGCCGAATAGGACTCGCTGTGGACTGGCTGTGGCAGATCTTTGATCCGGCGTACATCGGCGCGTTCTTCACCGAGTTCAAGAACGAGATGGCGACCCCGACCTTCTGGGTCGCCGTCGGCAAGATCATCTGGATCAACGTCCTGCTGTCGGGCGACAACGCGCTCGTGATCGCGCTGGCCTGCCGCGGGCTCGCGCCGCGCCAGCGCCTGTGGGGCATGATTCTCGGTGCCGCCGCGGCAGTGCTGCTGCGTGTCATCTTCACCGGCATCGTCGCCAGCCTGATGGAGCTTCCCTACCTGAAGCTGGTCGGCGGACTGGCGCTGATCGTGATCGCCGCCAAGCTCCTGGTGCCGGAGCAGGAGGACGAGGACAGCGTGCATACGGCCTCGCATCTGTGGGCCGCGGTTCAGATCGTCGTCGTCGCCGACATCGTGATGAGCCTCGACAATGTGATCGCGGTCGCCGCTGCCGCCAATGGCAGCGTGCCGCTGCTGGTGCTCGGACTCGCGATCAGCGTTCCCCTGATCGTTGCCGGCGCGGCGCTGATCATGGCGCTGCTCTCCAAGCTGCCGATCCTGGTCTGGGCCGGCGCCGCGCTGCTCGGCTGGATCGCGGGCGACGTCATCGCGACCGATCCGGCGGTGCATCCCAGGCTGAATGCCCTGTTCGCCGGACCGCTCGGTGCCAGGCTCGATTCCTGGCTGACCTCGGTCGGCATGTCGCCGCAATTCGCCCATGGCGGCAACGGCGGCGAGATCACGCTCGCCGTGCTCGGCATCGTCGTGGTGCTGGTCATCGGATCGCTCTGGCGCCGTCACGCGCTTCGCAAGGCCAAGCACGCTGCCAAGGCGGCGTGAGGTCCCGTAGCGTTTTCGAGCGAGGTGGACGCCGGTTCGCGTGAGGAAAACGCCTCAAAGCTAGAGGGCTGGACGTCGTCGGTTCTGACTGAAATCAGAACCGACGACGTCTAACGCCGCACGATCGAGCCGGCGCGCCCGAGCAGCCGCGCCAATTGCTTGAAGCGGCTGCCGACGCGATCGGCGACCAGATCCACCATCCGATGCTCGAACACCAGCATCAGCTTGCGGCCCTGGGTACGGAAATGCGTCGCCGGCAGCACGCCGGTGCGCGCCGCCGTGATCAGATGTGCGACACGGAACGCGGCGCCGAGCACGCGCGCGCGCTCGTCCATCGCCGGCGTCACCAGCGCGCGGATCTGCGGCGGCGGCTCGTTCTCCTCGCTGAGGCCGGCGTAGCGATAGAACACCGACAGCGCAACGAAGGCGCGGCCCTGATGCGTGATCGAGCCGAAATTGCCGTTCATGATCAGGCTGAGGGTTTCCTCGCCGCGATGATCGGGATGCACGCGCCAGCCGATGTCGGAGAGCAGGCAGGCGACGTGACGCAGCCTGCGGTCTTCCTCGGTCTCGCGCAGCCTGACGACGCGCACCAGCCGGTCGGTCCAGGCGGTCAGCTCCTGGGCGTGGCGGGCCGAGCGCGACAGCAATTGGTTGAGGTTCTGCGCGGCGCAGACCAGCCCGTCCTTGGCGCGTTCGGCCTGCGGCAGCATCTCGTAGAGCAGGCCCTCGCGCACGCCGAACGTCGAGAACACGATGGTCTTCGGCTGGGCGGCGCGGATGATGTATTCGAGCACGAGTGCGGCGTAGGCCAATAGCGGCCGCCGTGCATCGGCGACCGACTCGATATTGGCGAGCATATTGGTGGCCGCCAGCCGCCGCAGCCGCTGCGCGAAGTCGAGCGCGTCCGCCGCCGGAATCGAATAGCCGTGCATCACCTTGAGCGGGTAGCCGCTCTGGATGATGTGGATGCGCGCCAGCGCGCGCCAGGTGCCGCCGACCGCGTAGAAGGTACGGCCACGGCCGGTCTTGAGCTGGGCGACGCCGAGCAGTTCGTTCTTGACGATGCGTTCGGCGCGCTTGAGCGATTTGTTCGAGAGGTCCTGCAGCGCAAGGCTGCCGAGCGGCAGCGTCACGCCGCTGCGCACGCGGTTGCCCTTGACGTCGATCAGTTCGAGCGAGCCGCCGCCGAGGTCGCCGACGATGCCGTTCGGATTGTGCACGCCCGACACGACGCCGAGCGCAGACAGCTTCGCTTCACGCGGTCCGGTCAGAATCTCGATCTTGGCGCCGCAGATGCGCTCGGCCTTGGCGATGAAGTCCGGACCGTTCTTGGCATCGCGGCAGGCCGCGGTCGCAATCGCGTAGACGCGGCCGACCTGCTGGATCCGGCACAGCGCACGAAAGCGGCGCAGCGCAGTGAGCGCCTTGTTGACGGCGTCGGTTGCGAGCAGGCCGGTGCTCTGCACCTCACGTCCGAGCCCGCACAGCGCCTTCTCGTTGAAGATGGTGATGAGGCTGCGCGCCATCGCCTCGTAAACCACGAGACGAACCGAGTTCGAGCCGATATCGATCACAGCGACGCTGGAAGCGCGCTTCCGCGGCCGCTTCACCGTAAGGCCCCCTTAAGACGATGGCTGCTGACGCTCGTTGCGACGCGTGAGACGGCGCGGTGAAGATTCCTTGAGAGACTTACCACGGCCGGACAGACTCGGATTTGTCATGAAATAGTCATGCAGATTGAACGGCTCTTCGCCTTTCGCGGCCTTCATACGCGTTGAGGACCCATCCGGCAACAATTGCCAGCTCTGCTCGGTGTCCTTCAGGTTCGCGACCATGATCTGTTCGAGAACCTGCTGATGCACCGTGGGATTTTGCAGCGGACAGAGCACCTCGACGCGGCGGTCGAGGTTCCGCGGCATCATGTCGGCGGACGAGATATACACAGCAGCTTTTGCGCTCGGCAGGCCCTGGCCCATGCCGAAGCAATAGATTCGGCCGTGTTCCAGGAACCGGCCGATCACCGATTTGACGCGGATGTTCTCCGACAATCCGGGCAGCCCCGGCCGCAAGCAGCAGATGCCGCGCACCACGAGCTCGATCGAGACGCCGGCCTGCGAGGCCTCGTACAGCGCGTCGATGATGTCGGGATCGACGAGCGCGTTCATCTTCATCCAGATCGCGCCGTGCCGGCCATGCTTGACGTGGGCGATCTCGCCGTGGATGTGCTCGATGATCCGCTTGCGCAATGTCAGCGGCGACACCGCCATCTTCTCGATGTCGCTCGGCTCGGCATAACCGGTGATGTAGTTGAACACCCGCGCGACGTCGCGGCCGATGATCGGGTCCGACGTAAAGTAGGAGACGTCGGTGTAGATGCGGGCGGTGACCGGATGATAGTTGCCGGTGCCGGTGTGCACATAGGTCGTGAGATTGCCGCCCTCGCGGCGCACCACCATCGACAGCTTGGCGTGCGTCTTCAACTCAATGAAGCCGTAGACGACCTGCACGCCGGCGCGTTCGAGGTCGCGCGCCCAGCGGATATTGGCCTCCTCGTCGAAGCGCGCCTTCAATTCGATCAGCGCGGTCACCGACTTGCCGGCTTCGGCGGCATCCGCCAGCGCGCGCACGATCGGCGAGTTGTTCGAGGTGCGATAGAGCGTCTGCTTGATCGCGACCACGTCGGGATCGCGCGCCGCCTGCTGCAGGAACTGGACGACGACGTCGAAGGATTCGTAGGGGTGATGGACCACCAGATCCTTCTGCCTGATCGCGGCGAAGATATCGCCGCCATGGTCGCGCACGCGCTCGGGATGGCGCGGCACGTAGGGCGGGAATTCGAGGTCAGGGCGATTGAGGCGGGTGAGCTGCGACAGCTCGTTCATCGCGAGCACGCCGTCGACCAGGATCACTTCATCGTCCGCGGCCGACAATGCGTGCTGCACGAAGACGCGCAGCTCTTCGGGCATCGTGGCCTCGATCTCGAGCCGGATCACCGATCCGCGCCGGCGGCGCTTGAGCGCGGTCTCGAACAGGCGAACGAGGTCTTCGGCCTCTTCCTCGATTTCGAGTTCGGAGTCCCTGATGATGCGGAACGCGCCCTGGCCCTTGACGGTGTAGCCGGGGAACAGGCGGCCGATGAACAGACCGGTGGCCTGCTCGAGCGTGATCAGGCGAGCCGGCGCGCCTTCCTTGGTCGAGGGAATGCGGATGAAGCGGTCGATCTTGCCGGGCATGCGGATCAGCGCGTTCATCGCTTTGCCGTCGGCGATCCGCGACAATTGCAACGCGACCGTGAAGCCGAGGTTCGGGATGAACGGGAACGGATGCGCCGGGTCGATCGCCAGCGGGGTCAGCAGCGGGAAGATGTTGTGGAGGAAGTGATCCTCGATCCAGGTGCGTTCGGATTTGGTGACGTCGCGCCCGTCGACCAGCTGGATGCCGACCTTGGACAGGAGCTCGCGCAGGTCGCTCCAGATCGCCTGCTGGTCGGAGGCGAGCTGCGACACGGTCTTGTTGATCATCACCAGCTGCTCGGCCGGCAGCAGGCCGTCCGGGCTGCGCTCGGCAATACCCTCGCGGACCTGGGCCTTGATGCCGGCGACGCGGACCATGAAGAACTCGTCGAGGTTATTCGCCGAAATCGACAGGAAGCGGACCCGCTCCAGCAGGGGATGGCCGAGATTGACCGCTTCCTCGAGCACCCGGCGGTTGAAGTGCAGCCAGGACAGCTCCCGGTTGATGAATCTCTCGGGGCTGGTCGCGACCGCGGGAACGGACGGAAGCTCCGCCTCTTTCTCTTTGATTTCAGGTGCTTGTGCCGAGTCCATCAAGTGCTGGTCCAATTCGGGGCAGGGGGCCGGAGCGGTCTAGCCGAGGGCCGCACAGAACATGTGATATTGCGATGACGTTTCGATGACATTGATGTTCCGCCTGCCTGCGCCGTCAAGCCGCGGGGACGGTCAGGCATCGCGCAGCAGCTCCGCCGCCAACGCCCGGGTCACCGGCCGGCCCAGCCGCAGCGCCTCGGTGTCGAGCAGCTCGACCGCCTGGCGGACGGCGGTATAAGACCGCTCGATCCGGTTGGTCAGGTAGCTGACGAGCGGCTCGTCCACGCTCATCTGGCGGTCGGCGCAGAATTTGACGATCAGGCCACGGAACAGGTGGTCGTCGGGCGGCAGCAGCGTCACCGTCGGCACCGCGCGGAGCCGCGAGCGCAGATCGCGCAGCTCGATCTCGAACGCCGACGGCGGCACGCGCGCCGTGATCAGGACGAAGGCATCGTCCTGGCGTGCGAGATTCATCAGATGGAACATCGCGCGCTCGTCGAAATCCGACGGTCTCAGGTCCTCGACCACCAGCGCGCCGGTCGCGAGCGCCATCGGCACCGTGTCGGCGGTCAGCGCATGCGCCGCGGTCGAGCGCGCGCCGGCGATCTCGGCCCAGATCGCGGCGAGGTGGCTTTTGCCGGAGCCTTCGGACCCCACCAGCAGCATGATTCGGTTCGGCCAGTCGGGCCAGCCGTCGATCAGCGCCAGCGCAGCCTCATTGGCGGGCCCCTCGAGGAAATCGTCGCGGGTCAGTTTCTCCTCGTGCGGCAGGGCCAAGGCCAATTGACGAGGTTGAACGCTACCGGCCACGCAAGTCTCCAAACCACTTCATTTTAGCATGCGCCAACGCTTCGCGTTTGTCGCTGGAAAACCGGTTTCCACTTTTCGGGATCGTGCGCTACCGAGCCTCGATCGTGCTCATGTGCCGCACCCACTCCACGAGATAGAGGGACACCGAACCCAAAGTAAAGATCGTGACCAGACCCATCAGGATCAGGTCGTAGGGGTGCGGCTGAAACCCGAAACCGAGCGAGGCGAGCACCAGGGCCGCGAACGCGACCTGTGCCACCGTGTTCAGCTTCGACACCATCAACGGCTTCATCTCGACCGGCTTGTCGAACAACCATGACACGATCACGGCGGAGACGATCATGATGTCGCGCGACACCACGAGAATCACGATCCAGCGCGGCACCGCGCCCCAGATTCCGAGCGCGACATAGATCGACACCAGCAGCGCCTTGTCGGCGAGCGGGTCGAGCAGGGCGCCGAGTTCGCTCGCCATGTTGAAGCGCTTGGCAAGGAAACCGTCGACCGCGTCCGAGACGCCGGCGATCACGAAGATCGCGAACGCGATCTCCATCTGGCTCGATACGATGGCCCAGACGATCACCGGCACCAGGATGATGCGGCCGAGGGTGATGATATTCGGAATGCTCAACTTGAATCGCTTCCCGGCTAGAAGCCTGATTTTACTCGATATCCGGCTCTTTTGCGCGGCGGCCGGGTGTTATCTACATAGTATCGCGACAGCATTGCCGCGAGCCATTGCGCGGGGGCGGAATTCCTCGTAACCAGCCCCTTATCATCTGGAATTGGGCATGACCGAGCGCAAAAACGGGCTCACTTACGCGGATTCGGGTGTCGATATCGACGCCGGCAATCGTCTGGTCGATCTGATCAAGCCGATGGTGCGGGCCACCGCACGGCCCGGCGCGGACGCCGAAATCGGCGGATTCGGCGGGCTGTTCGACCTCAAGGCCGCCGGCTTCAAGGATCCGGTCCTGGTGGCCGCGACCGATGGCGTCGGCACCAAGCTGAAGATCGCGATCGAGACCGGCATCCACAACGGCATCGGCATCGACCTGGTCGCGATGTCGGTCAACGACCTCGTCGTGCAAGGCGCGGAACCGCTGTTCTTCCTCGACTATTTCGCCTGCGGCAAGCTCCAGCCGGAGGCCACCGCGCAGATCGTCGCCGGGATTGCCGAGGGTTGCCGCGAATCCGGCTGCGCGCTGATCGGCGGCGAGACCGCCGAGATGCCCGGCCTCTACAAGGACGGCGACTACGACCTCGGCGGCTTTGCGGTCGGCGCGGCCGAGCGCGGCACCCTGCTGCCGACGGGGGATATCGCGGCGGGCGATGCCGTGATCGGCCTGGCGTCCTCCGGCGTGCACTCCAACGGCTATTCGCTGGTGCGCAAGATCGTCGAGCAGTCCGGCGTTGGCTATGATGCGCCGGCGCCATTCGCACCGGTCATGACGCTCGGTGCGGCGCTTCTGACGCCGACCAGGCTCTATGTGAAATCCTGCCTGCGTGCGATCCGCGAGACCGGCGCGGTGAAGGGGCTCGCCCACATCACCGGCGGCGGCTTCACCGACAACATCCCGCGCGTGCTGCCGAAGCATCTCGGCGTCGGCATCGATCTGGCGCGGCTGCCGGTGCTGCCGGTGTTCAAATGGCTGGCCGAGCAGGGCGGCATCGCCGAGCTCGAGCTGCTGCGCACCTTCAACTGCGGCATCGGCATGATCGCGATCGTCAAGGCCGATGCGGTCGATGCGGTCACCGAGGCCTTCACCGCCGGCGGCGAGACCGTGACGCTGCTCGGTGAGGTGATCGAGGCCAGTGGCGAGCATCGCGTAGTCTATCACGGTCACCTCGATCTCTCGCGATGAAGCGCCGGGTTGCCATTCTGATCTCCGGCCGCGGCTCCAACATGGCCGCGCTGATCGAGGCTGCGAAGGCTGCGGATTTTCCGGCCGAGATCGTCGCCGTGATCTCCAACCGCGCCAACGCTCCCGGGCTCGAGAAGGCGGCCGCGAGCGGCATTCCGACCGTCGTCATCGAGAGCAAGCCGTTCGGCAAGGACCGCGCCGGCTTCGAGGCGATGCTGCAGCGGGCGCTCGACGACAGCCAAGTCGAGCTGATTTGCCTCGGCGGCTTCATGCGGCTGTTCACCGCCGAATTCGTCCGGCACTGGTACGGGCGGATGCTCAACATCCATCCGTCGCTGCTGCCTTGCTTTCCCGGCCTCGATCCGCACGGCCAGGCCTTGCGGGCGGGGGTCAAGCTGTCCGGCGCGACGGTGCATTTCGTGATCCCGGAGACCGACGCCGGACCGATCGTCATGCAGGGTGCGGTCACCGTGGCGGACGACGACACGCCGGAGACGCTCGCCGCACGCGTGATCACGATCGAGCATCGCATCTATCCGGAGGCGCTGCGGCTTCTGGCGAGCGGCCGGCTCAAGCTCGAAGGCGACGTCTGCAGGACGCAAGGCAGCGCCGCAACCGACAGCACGCTGATCGCGCCGGCGCCTTAGCGCCCGGTTGCACGAGAGATCCCCGAGAACAATCCCCCGGGTGATGCGGCCGGGGGAGGTGTCAAGATGAATTCCGCCAGCAGCGACGTTCAGTGAACCTTGAGGTTCTCTGCCGACGCCTTGCCGCGGTTCTCCACCAGCTCGTACTCGACGGTCTGGTTCTCGTTCAATGTGCTGAGGCCTGCGCGTTCGACCGCCGAGATGTGGACGAACACATCCTTGTCGCCGACGGCCGGCTTGATGAACCCGTAACCTTTGGTCGGGTTGAACCATTTGACGGTACCCTTCGGCATCGTCTCTCTCCCAGTCTAGACATAAAAAAGACGCGGCCACGTTTTCCACGTGCCACGCCACAAGCGGGCTTTCCGCTGTCTGTTCAATTCCCGGGTCTCTATATCCAAGGTCTTCAAGTCCGAAGTTTCGCCTCTCGAAGCCTTGGCTATCAACGTCGTGAAACGCACAGTCGAACGGCCGCAATCCGATTGTGAAGGGATTGCAACACGAAATCTGCGCCTTAGCAAGCGCGCTGGTTTTGCGTGACGCAACTTCAGCCTGTGCCGGCTGAACTCCGGCCCGGCGCGTTCGGCCACTGGCCGACGGTCGAAGGCGTCGGAACTTCGCGTGCACCAAGCGAATGGCGTGCGCTAGCCCCGATCCACCCGCACCACGCGGCCCTTGTCGATCGCGAGTGCGAGCTGGCCGTGCTTGAGCTTGAGCGCCGCCTCGCCGAACAGTTCACGTCGCCAGCCGTGCAGGGCGCCGACCTGAGCCTCATCGCTGGCCGCGATCTGTTCGAGGTCGTCGACGGTGGCGATCACCTTGCTGGCGACGCCGTGGCGCTCCGAAGTCATGCGCAGCAGCACCTTCAACAGCTCGACGGTCGCCGCGCCGTTGGAATTGTTTCTCGGTTTTTCCAGCTTGGGGAGCGTGGCCTGGTCGCGGGCCAGCCCGCGCTGCACCGCGGCGATGATGTCGGCGCCCCATTTCGAACGCTCGAAACCCTTCGGCAGCGAACGCAGATTGCCGAGCTTCTCCAGCGAGGTCGGCGCATGGGTGGCGATGTCGCCGACCGCGTCGTCCTTGAGCACGCGCGAGCGTGGCACGTCGCGGCTCTGCGCCTCCTGCTCGCGCCAGGCGGCAACCTCGATCAGCACCGCGAGTTCGCGCGGCTTGCGCACGCGGGTCTTGAGCCGCTCCCAGGCGCGCTCGGGATGGAAGTCGTAGGTCTTCGGCGAGGTCAGGATCTCCATCTCCTCGCTGACCCAGTCGCTGCGGTCACGCTTCCTCAAGTCGGCGTCGAGCGCCGCGAACACCTCGCGCAGATGGGTGACGTCGGAGACGGCGTAATGCAGTTGCTCCTCGGTCAGCGGGCGGCGCGACCAGTCGGTGAAGCGGTGGGTCTTGTCGGGGCGGTGGCCGGTGACGCGATCGACCAGCTGGTCATAGGCGATGCTGTCGCCATAGCCGAGCACCATGGCCGCGACCTGGGTGTCGAAGATCGGATGCGGGATCGTGCCGGAGAGGTGCCAGACGATTTCGATGTCCTGCCGCGCGGCATGAAACACCTTCAGCACGGCTTCGTTCGACATCAGATCGAAGAACGGCTTGAGGTCGATGCCGGGCGCCAGCGCGTCGACCACGACGGCTTCATCCGCGCTAGCCATCTGCACGACGCAGAGCAGGGGATAGTAGGTCGTCTCCCGCAGGAATTCGGTGTCGACGGTGATGACCTTGTGTTTGGCGAGCCGGTCGCAGGCGGCGGCGAGGTCGGGGGTCGTGCTAATCAGATCCATGAACAGTCCATGACGGCTTGACACCACGCGTTCTGCCGAAAGGGCAGCTATGTCAAGGGTCTTGCAGGGATTTTGGCCTTGCGCGGGGTGAGGGACAGGGCATTTTTGAATTGATTGGCCGCGATTCGCGGGCGTTTTCGGCCCGATTGCACCACGAATCCATCCGTCGTCCCGGCGAAAGCCAGGACCCATAACCATCGAAATTCGTCGGTCGGGGGATCGCGGTCCCGGCCTCGTGCGGCCATGGGCATTGGGGGTAATGGGTCCGGCTCCCGTGCGCAATTGCGCACTAGGCCGGGACGACACTGAATATGTTGCGCGGCCTGTGAGTCATGCGCCTCTGACCGAATGCGCCGGGTCGGCCCGACCTAAGCGTCCAAGTTCGTCACGGGATGCCGCCGAACACACCCCCGCGAGTCGCGATGCTTTGTCAGCCTCCACTCCGGCAGACGAATGCGGCTCACCCGACAAACGTCAAGCATGCGGGTGCGGCACTTGGACGGTGATGTCACGCGGGAGTATAAGGATGTCTATGATCTTCGCCTGTCGACCCGGATTTGCCGTCGGCTAACGCATTCCAGCCCGACGCGAATCAAGACTCCGACGAGTGCAGCTATCGCGATCTCAGAAGCAGCCGAGTGAGGATCGTCCCGATGGAGCTCCACCACGCGCACCAGATCGATGAAACGATCGAACGCGATGTTCGGCTCGACCTGTTCAGAGGGCTCGGGTTGTGGATGATATTTCTCGATCACATCCCCAATGATGGAGCCATCGGCTGGATTACGCTGCGCAACTACGGCTTCAGCGACGCTGCGGAGTTCTTCGTTTTCATCTCGGGTTACCTTGCCGGTTTCATATACGGTCCGATCATCGCTTCAGGTTTCTTGCTGTCCGCAGCGAAGCGGCTGTGGACGCGGGCCGCGCATATCTACGTGGCGCATATCATGCTGTTCCTGATCTTCACGGCCCAGGTCGCGAGAACCTCCCGACGGCTCGACAATCCGATGTATGAAAACGAATTCAACGTTTTCAATTTTCTGCAGCATCCAGATATCCTGATCGGGCAGGCACTCACCCTGCGATACAAGCCCGTGGATCTCGACGTGCTGCCGCTGTTCATTGTCTTGCTGCTCGCGTCCCCACTGGTCATCTGGGCCTTGGTGCGTCGTCCCAATCTCACCTTACTGGCTTCGATCGTTCTCTACGTGCTGGCGCGATGGTTCGATTGGAACATCGCCTCCTATCCGCCGGGCACAGCGTGGTACTTCAATCCATTTTGTTGGCAGTTGCTCTTTGTCTTCGGCCAGTGGTGTGGGGTGGGCGCATTGTCTCAGATCGCCAGACTCATCCAGTCGCGGATCGTCGCAGCGGTAGCGATTGCCTGGCTGATCTTTGCGTTCCTGATCGTGATGACGTGGCATTTCCATGCGCTGGAGATGTTCATACCGGGATGGATGATGAAGTTCATCTACCCGATCGACAAAACGGATCTGGATATGTTGCGCTTGACCCACTTCCTCGCGCTCGCGGTCGTTGTCCATGGCCTGATTCCGCGGGACTGGCCGCCGCTGAAATCCCGATCATTGCGTCCGCTGACCTTGTGCGGCGAGCATTCGCTTCCGATCTTTTGCCTCGGGGTCTTGCTTTCGTTCTCCGCCCATTGGGTCTTGACCCAATACAGCGGCGCGGTCATCGCACAGCTCGTGGTGAGCGCGGCCGGAATCGCGATCATGATCGCCGCGGCGTGGCTGTTGCACCGCGCCGACGACATTCCGAATTTGTTCGTCGATGTGACAAATGCAGAGCTTCGACGGAAGATTGGGCGACCGAACTAGATTGGTGTTCCTGGACGAGGCGCTTCCGCGCGGTCCGGAAGAGCAAGAGCGCCGAGTGTGCTGCAGGGGCGAGAGCGCCAGGGCCACACGACTCCACGGTCCGCCTCAGCCACACTCGTCAGTCGTGACATCGGCGTCCACCGCATCTCGACGCCGCCGGGGCCGTCACCAGCGAGCGATGTGGAGGCCGTCGTTCGACAAACGGCCTGATTTACACATGTTGGGAACGTGGCTAGGCTAACAGGATGACCCAGGTGGTCTCACCTCCTCCGGCTCAAAAGGGCGGACCTGTCCAATCGAGCTACCTTCACCCTTATGCTTGCTTTCGATGCCGCAAGAGCTTCAAACGCACGAGCCGCACCGAAGCCGTACTACCGTGCCCCGAGTGCGGCGGCCCAAGCATCGGCCTGGCACGCAAATTTAAGCCGCCAAAGCGTTCCAACGAAAGGCAATGGAACAAGGTCGAAGCGCTCGTCCGACATGGCTTCCTGTTTTGGAGCCTTGGCGAGCCGTATCCGGAAACGCTGCAGGAGGTCGCCGCCTTCGCGCAGCGACACGCCGATTTCATCGCCCGGGAGCGCGCGAGAAGACCGGAAGCTTACAGCCAGATTGAGACAGCGTTATCGCTGACAGGATGATGGGCGCGACTGCTCTGCAATTCACAGCCTAGCACCGACTGGATGTGCGCGATGTCGGCGCTTGTTCTGTCGGGCGCATCAGTGATTGGCAATCCGTCCGGCTTCGACCGGCGCGGCGATGTGGCCCGGATTGATCCGCCCTTCGCCCGCGCGAATGCGCGACGGCCATCCGTGGCGTGAGGCCAGCATCGTGAGCCTGTCCCTGACGAGATAATGCGCCGGGCTTTCGAGGAAGCGCCAGACGAACCATGCCAGCGCCACCATGCTTGCCACCACGAGCGCGGTTGAAAGCGCGCCCGGCGTTGGCGTCATCAGGAGCAGGAGCACGTAACCGAGCTGCAGGTGCAGCAGATAGAGCGGATAGGTGATGCCGCCCACGGCCCTGACCAGGCTGTCCGGCAGCGGCACCGACTTGATCCGGGTGGCGGCGAACACGATGCCGAGCGAGACGATGCAGATCACGGTGACGACGCGCGGATCGAAGCTGCCATGGGTGTGGACGCCGAGCCGTTCCAGCTTGTGCACGGCCTGGAACGTCGCGGTGCCCATCGCCAGCGTCAGCAGGCTGTAGAGCCTGGTGTCGCGCCGTCCGCGGTAATGCTCGTAGATCAGGAGCCCGACGGCGAAGAAGCCGCTGTCGTCGGCCATGAACAGCTTCTCGAACAGCGGAACGTCCAGCGTCAGCTCGTTGGCGAAGGTGATGGCGATCCACGCCAGGATGATCGTGTCGATCTTCCGCGGGAAAATGCCCCAGGCCAGAAACAGTGCGACCCAGACGTAGAACACGACCTCGATCACCAGCGACCAGTAGGCGTCGTCCATGTAGGGCTGACCGAGCATCGGCGCTGCGATGAACAGGTTTGCCAGCCATTGCCCCCACGTCACGTGGAAATAGGTGCGGCCCAGCAGCAGCGTGGTGAGGAAGGTCAGCGTCATGCAGATGACGAAGGTCGGATAGATCCGGCTAAAGCGAGCGATCGCGAAACCGACCGGCGTGCGGCCTTCGGCCGAATAGGCGATGACGAAACCAGAGATCGCGAAGAATACGGGGACGCCGAGGAAGCCGTACTGGGCGACCGGGGCGAGGTACGGCATCGCCACCTTCTGAACGCCGTGCGATGCGGTGCCCCAGAAGCCGTAATGGTACAGGATCACGGCCCCGACCGCGGCGAGCCGCAGCAGGTCCAGCACGGGAGCCCGGGTCGGATCCGGTTGTTTGGCTACGCTCGGCATACGCCCCCGATCATGGCGGCGAGGCATGAAGGCGTTCTTAATCCGGCCGGCCGAACGCCTGGGCGGTGTTCACGATTGCAGGAGCCCCGTGGCGATGCCGGCGGCCGCGCTAAGGACGACCACCACGAGCGGCGGCGCGCGCCATGCCGTGAGCAGAACGAAGCCAGCCAGCGCGATGCCGAAATCGAGCGGACGCTGTACGCTGCTGGTCCAGACCGGATCATAGAGCGCGGCACCGAGGATGCCGACCACGGCGGCATTGACGCCGCGCATCATCGCCTGCGCCGACGGCCGCTTGCGGAAGCCATCCCAGAACGGCAGTGCCGCGAGCAGGACGAGAAGTCCCGGCAGGAAGATGCCGAGGAGGCCTGTGATCGCGCCCGGCACGCCGCCGATCACAGCGCCGAGATAGGCGGCGAAGGTGAAGAGCGGGCCCGGCACGGCCTGCGCGGCGCCGTAGCCGGTCAGGAACGCGTCGTCGCCGATCCAGCCCGGCGTCACCACGGCTTCGCGCAGCAGCGGCAGCACGACATGGCCGCCCCCGAACACCAGCGCGCCGGAGCGGTAGAAGGCCTCGAACAGGCCGAGACCGGGCCATGCGCGGGCGAGCAGCGGCAACCCGACCAGCAGGGCAAGGAACAGGATCAGTGCGCAGAGGCCAACGCGGCGCGACACCGGCATCGCGATGTGCGTGACGCCGTTGACCGGTTGCGCGCGGCAGAACCACAGCCCGGCGACGGCGCCGAGCACGATGGCGCCGATCTGCGCGATCGACGAGGAGCTCGCGAGGATGACGAGTGCCGCGACCGTCGCGATCGATGCGCGCGCGCGGTCCGGACAAAGCGAGCGCGCCATGCCCCAGACCGCCTGGGCGACGATCGCCACTGCGACCAGCTTGAGGCCATGCACCAGGCCGGTGCCGGCCGGGCCGCTCAATCCGCCGGCGCCGAAGGCAAACAGCACCAGCGCAATCGCCGAGGGCAGCGTGAAGCCGGTCCAGGCCGCCAGCGCGCCCAGATAGCCAGCGCGCATCAGGCCAAGCGAAAAGCCGACCTGGCTGCTCGCAGGGCCCGGCAGGAATTGGCAAAGCGCGACCAGATCCGCATAGGCCTGTTCGTCAAGCCAGCGCCGGCGGGTGACGAACTCGTCGCGGAAATAACCGATATGCGCGATCGGACCGCCGAAGCAGGTCACGCCGAGCCTGAGGAAAATTAACAACACCTCCAGCGGCGAGTGAGCTGAGCTCGCGGCGGAGGGCGGTGCGTGGGGCTGCTGGACGTCGGTGTCGTTCAAGCGTCAATTCCCTGACTTGCGTCCCGCGCCAGGACTCATCAGGGCAAGCATATCGCCATTCAATGGCGTCCAGGCGCGGTATTATCGCGCCAAAATTATTGGGCCAAATGCAAGATCATCCCTGAGGGTAACCACCGAAACGACGGCGGAGACGAGGATGACATTCGAGGTCATCTTGGCCTCACCCGGTAGAGAACGCGCGCATGAAGTGGCGGGTGCCAGTTTCGACTCCGGCGCCTCACTCATATCCGATGTTCTTAGACGGCCGCCGTGCCGCAGGCATCGCCAGCACGACGAGACACAGCGCGATCATCGCCAGTCCCATGAATTCGAATGCAAATGCGTCCACGGGTCATTCTCCCCCATTAGAAACAATTAGACTTGTTGGGGGAGCGTTGACGCGCTGTTAAGCCTTATGGTTACCGCCGCGAGCCTCCCGGCATGGTGGAGGGTGAGTTAACGCTCACGACGGGTGTCGCGGCACAATGCGTTCGCGCTAGGCCACGAGCTTCGGCAGCGCGGCCGCGAGCGCGTTGACCGCAAGCCGGACCTTCAGCGGCAGTCGCGGCGTCGGCAGCCACAACGCATGACAATCGTAGGGAAGCTCCCCTTCGTTGCCGAGAACGCGGACCAGCGCGCCACGCTCGAGGCGTTCGCGCACCAGCCAGGAGGGTAGCCACGCCAGCCCCATGCCGCGCGCCGCGGCGTCGGCGATGGCTTCGAGATCGTCGAGCCGGAGCCGCCCGGCGGGCCAGACCTCGCGCGGTGGCTGGCCGTCGCGCGGGAACAGCCACGGGCGCGCGCGCCCGAGGCGGCGATAGACGATCGCCTGATGCTGGCCGAGCTCGTCGAGTGCGCGCGGCCGGCCGTGCGCCTTCAAATACGCGCGCGAGCCGCACACCACCATGCGCTGGCACGCGATGCGCCGCGCGATCACACTGGATTGCTCGTCGAGATCACCGGTCCTGATCGCAAAATCGTAGCCGCCGTCCATCAGGTCGGCGACCGGATCCCCGAACGAGAGATCGAGCTCCAGGGCAGGATATTTCTGCGCCAGCTTGAGCAGCAGCGGCGCCACGCAGTGCCGGCCCAACAGCGCCGGCATCGTCACCTTGAGCCGTCCGCGCGGTTCGGACAGTTGATCGGAAGCGAGCGCGTCGGCGGCTTCCGCCTCGGCGAGCACCGCGCGGCAGCGCTCGTAATAGGCTTGGCCGAACTCGGTCAGGCTCTGACGCCGCGTGGTGCGATGGATCAGGCGGACGCCGAGCCGCTCCTCGAGGAAGCGGACATGCTTGCCGACCATCGGGCCGGACATCTCGAGTGCCTCGGCGGCGGCGGCGAAGGAGCCGAGATCGACCGCCCTGAGAAACACGGCCATGCTGGTCAGGCGGTCCATCATTCGAAACCCTCAGTTTTGACTGTTCAGTCTGCGGGATGATTTATCTGCAGAACTGGCCCTGGCATAGCTCATTCAATTGAACTGTTTTGCAATTCAACTGCTTTGGAGTGTTGCCGATGGCTCGCGTGGTTCGTTTTCATCAACATGGTGGTCCTGAGGTGCTGCGGATCGAGGATGTGGCGATCGCGCCGCCGGCGCGCGGCGAGATCCGGATCCGGATCAAGGCGCTCGGACTGAACCGCGCCGAGGCGCTGATGCGGAGGGGGACCTATATCGAGACGCCGACATTGCCGTCCGGCCTCGGTCTCGAGGCCGCCGGCCTTGTCGAAACGATCGGCGAGGGGGTCGGCGGTTTCGCGCTTGGGGATGCCGTCAGCATCGTGCCGCCGATCTCGATGGCGCGCTGGCCGGCCTATGGCGAGCTCGCAACGTTCCCGGCCGTACTCGTCGTCAAGCATCCGCCGGCGCTGGGTTTTCAGGAAGCTGCCGCGGTGTGGATGCAATACCTCACGGCGTATGGCGCCTTGATCGATATTGCGAAGCTTGCCCGTGCGGAGTTCGTCGTCATCACGGCAGCATCGAGCAGCGTCGGGCTCGCCGCGATCCAGATCGCCAACCGTATCGGTGCGATCCCGATCGCGGTGACGCGCACGTCAGCCAAGGCGCAGGCCCTGCGCGACGCTGGCGCTGCGCATGTGATCGCGTCCGCAGAGGAAGACCTGCAATCGAGGCTGGAGCAGATCGCAGGGCCGAACGGCGTTCGCGTGGTGCTCGACCCGGTCGGCGGCCCCGTCTTCATGCCGCTGACGTCAGCGATGGCGCATGGCGGCATCCTGATCGAGTATGGCGGGCTCAGCGAGGCGCCGACGCCGTTTCCGCTGTTCACGGTGCTGAGCAAGAGCCTGATCCTGCGCGGCTACCGGGTGCACGAGATTGTCCAGGATCCGGCGCGGCTCGAAGCGGCGAAGGCGTTCATCCTCGACGGGCTTGCCGACGGCGCGCTGAAGCCGATCATCGCGCGGACGTTTCCGTTCGAGGAGATCGTGGAGGCGCACCGGTATCTGGAGTCGAACGTGCAGTTCGGGAAGATCGTGGTGACGGTGTGAGAGTAGGATGGGTAGAGCGCAGCGAAACCCATCAAAATCTACCGGCCGGAACACCGATGATGGGTTTCGCTGCGCTCTACCCATCCTACAAATCTTGGGCTCACGTCCCGCAGAACGTCTGCGTCACCATCTGCTCGGGCAGCGGAGGATCGGCGTAGGCCGCATATTGCGGCTGGTCCTCGAACGGCTTTGCCAGCACCGTCAGCAGCTCCTCGAACGGCGCGTAGTCGTCGCTGTTGACGGCTGCCTGGATCACAGCCTCGATGCGGTGGTTGCGCGGGATGAAGGCCGGATTGACGGTGTTCATCGCCGCCTTGCGCTCGGCCGCGCTGTGCTGTTCCAGCGCGAGGCGGGCGCGCCAGCGGCCGGCCCATTCCTCGAATGCTGCGGGATCGGTGAACTGCGCGCGGACGTCGGCGGCGTCGCCGCTGGCTGCCTCGCCGAGATGGCGGAAGGTCAGCGTGAAGTCGGCCGCGTTCCTGGCCATCGCGTCGAGCAGATCCTGGATCAGCGCTTCGTCACCGTCGCGCGCAGTGAACAGGCCGACCTTGGCGCGCAGCCCGGCCTGATAGGCCGCGGTGAACTTCTCCGGAAATTCGCCGAGGATCACTTGCGCCTGCTCGATGGCCTTCTCCTGCTCGCCGTCGAACAGCGGCAACAGGCATTCGGCGAGCCGGGTCAGATTCCACAGCGCGATGCGCGGCTGGTTGGCATAGGCGTAGCGGCCCATCTCGTCGATCGAGGAGAACACCTGCGCCGGGTTGTAGGCGTCGAGGAAGGCGCACGGGCCATAGTCGATAGTCTCGCCCGAGATCGAGCTGTTGTCGGTGTTCATGACGCCGTGGATGAAGCCGACCAGCAGCCAGCGCGCGACCAGCGCGGCCTGCCGCGCCACGACGCCGGCGAGCAGCGCGTGATAGGGCTGGGCGGCATCCTTCAGCTCGGGATAGTGCCTGGCGATGACATGGTCGGCCAGCGCACGCACGCCGTCGGTGTCGCCGCGGGCGGCGAAGAATTGGAAGGTGCCGACGCGAATGTGGCTCGCGGCGACGCGGGTCAGGACCGCGCCCGGCAGCGCGGTCTCGCGCATCACGGGCTCTCCGGTGACGACGGCGGCGAGCGAGCGGGTGGTCGGGATGCCCAGCGCGAACATCGCCTCGCTGACGAGGTATTCGCGCAGCACCGGACCGAGCGCGGCGCGGCCGTCGCCGCGGCGGGAGAACGGGGTCGGGCCGCTGCCCTTGAGCTGGATGTCGCGGCGGACGCCATCCTTGTCGATGACCTCGCCGAGCAGGATGGCGCGGCCATCGCCGAGCTGGGGCACAAAGTGCCCGAACTGGTGGCCGGCATAGGCCATCGCGATCGGGTCCGCCCCGTCAGGCAGCCGCTTGCCGGCGAGGATTTCGGCGCCCTCCGCCGTCGAGAGCAGGTCCGGATCCAGCCCGAGCTGGACCGCGAGCGGCCGGTTCAGCTTGATCAGCCGGGGGGCGGCCACCGGGGTCGGCGCGACGCGGGCGAAAAAGTTCGCCGGCAGCGCCGAATAGGTGTTCTGGAAGGGGAAATGGATGGTCATATCGGGAAGATAGGCCTGCGGGGCGAATAGGCAAACGGTCAGCGCCCACTTGGCGCCGGATCGGCGTAAAATCTGCGGTTTCGGGGCAAAACCGGCCGTTCCCTTGGTTGCCGCACCCGGCCTCGTCGGGTAAACCCTCCGCAACTTCGGACAGGGCATTTTGGCCCTGTCGCGATTCGACCCTCCGACATCAGTTTTGGAACGAATATGCATCGCTACCGGTCACACACATGCGGCGCGCTCCGAGAGAGCGATATCGACCAGACGGCCCGGCTGTCAGGCTGGGTCCACCGTGTCCGAGACCATGGCGGCGTGCTGTTCGTCGATTTGCGCGACCATTACGGCATCACCCAGTGCGTGGCCGATCCGGACTCGCCGGCGTTCGCCGAGGTCGAGAAGTTCCGCTCGGAGTGGGTGGTACGGATCGACGGCAAGGTGCGCCGCCGTCCCGCCGGCACCGACAATCCCGAACTGCCGACCGGCCTGATCGAAATCTACATCAAGGAGATCGAGGTGCTTGGCCCCGCGGCCGAGCTGCCGCTGCCGGTGTTCGGCGAGCAGGAATATCCTGAAGACATCAGGCTCAAATACCGCTTCCTCGACCTGCGTCGCGAGAAGCTGCACCAGAACATCATGACCCGCGGCGCGGTGGTCGATTCCATGCGCAAGCGGATGAAGGAGCAGGGCTTCTTCGAATTCCAGACCCCGATCCTGACGGCGTCGTCGCCGGAAGGCGCGCGCGACTTCCTGGTGCCCTCGCGCATTCATCCCGGCAAGTTCTACGCGCTGCCGCAGGCGCCGCAGCAGTACAAGCAGCTGTTGATGATGTCGGGTTTCGACCGCTACTTCCAGATCGCGCCGTGCTTCCGCGACGAGGACCCGCGCGCCGACCGCCTGCCGGGCGAGTTCTACCAGCTCGACGTCGAGATGAGCTTTGTCACCCAGGATGACGTGTTCGCGGCGATGGAGCCCGTGATCACCGGCATCTTTGAAGATTTTGCCAAGGGCAAGCCGGTCACGAAGAACTGGCCGCGAATTCCGTTCGCGGAAGCGGTGCGCAAATACGGCTCCGACAAACCTGATTTGCGCAACAAGATCGTGATGCAGGAAGTCTCCGAGCATTTCCGCGGCTCCGGCTTCAAGGTGTTCGCGCGGATGCTAGAAGATCCCAAGAACCAGGTCTGGGCGATCCCCGGCACCGGCGGCGGCTCGCGCGCCTTCTGCGACCGCATGAACTCGTGGGCGCAGGGCGAGGGCCAACCCGGCCTCGGCTACATCATGTGGCGCGAGGGCGGCGAGGGCGCAGGTCCCTTGGCGAACAACATCGGCCCGGAGCGCACGGCCGCGATCCGCGATCAGCTCGGCCTGAAGGAGGGCGATGCCGCCTTCTTCGTCGCCGGCGATCCCGAGAAGTTCTGGAAGTTCGCAGGTCTCGCGCGCACCAAGCTTGGTGAAGAGCTGAACCAGATCGACAAGGACCGTTTCGAGCTCGCCTGGATCGTCGACTTCCCGATGTACGAGTATGACGAGGAGAACAAGAAGGTCGACTTCTCGCACAACCCGTTCTCGATGCCGCAGGGCGGCCTCGACGCGCTGAAGACGCAGGATCCACTGACGATCAAGGCGTTCCAGTACGACATTGCCTGCAACGGCTACGAGATCGCCTCGGGCGGCATCCGCAACCACAAGCCGGAAGCGATGGTGAAGGCGTTCGAGATCGCAGGCTACGGCGAGCAGGAGGTCATCGACCGCTTCGGCGGCATGTACCGTGCGTTCCAGTACGGCGCACCGCCGCATGGCGGCATGGCGGCCGGCCTCGACCGCATCGTGATGCTGCTCTGCGGCACCAACAATCTGCGCGAGATCTCGCTGTTCCCGATGAACCAGCAGGCCATGGACCTCTTGATGGGCGCGCCCTCGGAAGCAACGCCGAAGCAGCTCAAGGAGCTGCACATCCGGACCAACCTGCCGGCGAAGAGCTGACGGCGGAGAGATTACCTAGCTCCGCTCTTGTCGAGTACGTAGCCCGGATGGAGCGAAGCGAAATCCGGGGCGGTCTCTCCTGCGGCGACATCTTTCCCGGATTACGCTTCGCTCCATCCGGGCTACGGGATGGAGCGAGCGCGTCACAACCCCGTCGAGGCTTCGATCCGGAATTGCGCCAGCGCCGACTGTGGATCGGTCTTGAGCAGCTGCATCAGCTGAAGCGCCGGCGCTTTCGCGCGCGGGGTCAGCTTGATCACCAGCGTCTGTCCCGGCGTCTCGATGAACTGGCTGATGGCGGTGACGAGAGCCGTGACATCGGCACTGCCGCCGCTGACCGCTTGGCCCTGCGCCTTGATGGTGCTGAGGACCGCGTTGCGCGCCTCGTCGCGGCTGACATTCTGGGTGCGCGCGTATTGGGCGATGGCGAGATCGATGACGCCGAGGTCGTGGACAGTCAGCTCGATCGTGCCGGCCTCGATCTGCGCGGCCGCGCCCAGGGATTCCGCGGCGCTGGTCGAGAATGCCTCGCGCGGCACGTTGGCGAGCGTGACCTTCGCCGACGTGTTCAACAGGCCCGCCATGTCGAGCTTGACCGGCTCGAGCGCGAACGAACGTGACGCCTCGGTCCAGACCGCGCCGAGATCGGCATCGACGGCCATCCGGTCGATCCCGGCGGCGACGAGTGCCTGTTGCTGCGGATCGGCCGCATCCAGCGGCGCCGCCATCTTCGCGACCAGCCGCAGCTTGCTCGGGATCGTTCCGACGAACTGGCCCCAGTCGAGGCTGAAGACGTCGATGTTGACCGGCTTGCCGGTGGCCTTGTAGGGCGAGGTGACACCCTTGATCTCGACACCCTCGATCAGCGGGAACAGCGTGAGCGCCTGTTCAGGCGACGGCTTCTGCGCGGCGAACTGCGCCGAGAGCAGGATGAAGCTGGCGACATCGAGCGACTTCAGCGCGAAACGTCCGACCTTGAAGGGACCGTTCGGGGCATTGCCATCAAGTCCCTCGACCGCAAGCTCGCCGATCTTGCCGTGTTCGAAGTTGAACCGCATCGAGGCAAGCTTGAGCGGGCCTTTCGGAGTCTCAACCGAGAGCCCATGCAGCTCGGCATTTCCGATGCTGGCACCCGAATAGAGGCCGGCGACTTTCTCCAGCAGTTCGCGCGCCTGGGCCGGAGACGGCGGTGGACTGCCCGGTGGCGGAACCATTGCCAGCAGCGCCGGCAGTTGCATCTTTGACGGGTTGACCCTGACGTCGTCGATGGTCATGCCATCGATCCGCATGTTGAGGTGAGGCGTGGTCGTGGTGGTGATCACGTAGGGGCCGGCGGAAACGTGCCCTTGAACCCGGTAGTCCCGGTCGTCGTTGGTCTTGGCCGGATCGAATATCGCCGCCATCGCGCCGACGTCGATATCGGTCGCGACCATATTCGCAAGATCGCCGGTCGTCTTGAGCGCCTTGCCCGCCGCCTGCGAGTTGATGGTGAACGCGACCTTGTCGATCTTGTTGGTGCCTATCTTTCCGTTCTTCATGTTTTCGATGGCAAGGCCTGAATAGGCGAATTCGCCACCGGCGCCGTCGCCGACATCTGCGGCGGCGCTGAAGGTCATCGTTCCGGTCAAGGTGGGCGCGGTCACCGACGATGCGTTGATGCTCGCGAGCTGGGTGAATGCGAACCGGTACAGCTCGAAGATCGAGGACGAGGCCGGAAGCTGGGGCAGGCCGGCCGGACCGGAATAGTCCTTCACCGTGATCCGCGGCGCCTTGTAGGTCAGGATGGCGATGGTCGGCGTCGGCCCCGTCGCGCCGATCTCGACATCATTGAATGTGATATTGTCAGCGGAGATCCGGCCCGCGTCGGTTTGACCGAGGCCTGTCATGGTGAGGTTGGCAATCCTGACGTTGACCGGGGATTGCGTCCCCGACTCGGCGGTGATGTCCGAAATCGTCAGGGTGCGGCTCTTGGTGTCGAACGCGATCTTGCCGTGGCTCGCCTTGGCGCCGGCGGCACGGACCTGCTCGAAGGCGGCCTCGACGTCGCGCGTGACCCGGCGCTGGGCATAGAAGTCGAAACCGAAGTAGCCGCCGGCCGCGACGACTGCGACGGCGACCAGGCCGAGCAGAATTTTCTTCATTCGGTCAACTCCGGATCATCAAGGAAAAAAATTGCCAATCGGCGGTCGGAAGGTGCAGCATCGATGAACGGGCCCGCCCGGGCCTGTTGACGGGGATAGTATCCGATGTTGCATCCAAGCGGCGGGACATGCTTCACATCCGGCTCGATTTGCCGGACAACTGACTTTTGCCTGGATTAGCACAGAAACAAGAAATTTGGGCCGGAAACGCGGGAAGCACGCATGTCGTCATCGTCTGAAGAACTCCATAATGCCGCGCTCGCCTATCACCGGCTGCCGCGGCCGGGCAAGCTCGAGATCCAGGCGATCAAGCCGCTTGCCAACCAGCGCGACCTGGCGCTGGCCTATTCGCCGGGCGTGGCCGCCGCCTGCACCGAGATCGCCAAGAACCCGGCCGAGGCGGCCACGCTGACCGCCCGCGCCAATCTGGTGGCCGTGGTCTCGAACGGCACGGCGGTGCTCGGGCTCGGCAATATCGGCCCGTTGGCCTCCAAGCCCGTCATGGAAGGCAAGGCGGTGCTGTTCAAGAAATTCGCCGGCATCGATGTGTTCGACATCGAGATCAACGCCAATACGATCGAGCGCGTGGTGGAGACCGTCGCGGCGCTGGAGCCGACCTTCGGCGGCATCAATCTGGAGGACATCCGCGGGCCGGAGTGCTTCGAGATCGAGACGCAGCTCAAGGAGCGCATGAAGATCCCGGTGTTCCACGACGATCAGCATGGCACCGCCATCATCGTTGCGGCCGCGATCGTCAACGGGCTGCTGCTGAACGGCAAGCAACTGTCCGACGTGAAGATCGTCTGCTCGGGCGCGGGCGCTGCCGCGATCGCGACGCTCAATCTGCTGGTCTCGATGGGGGCGCAGCGCAAGAACATCTTCGTCTGCGACATCGACGGTGTGGTCTATGAGGGCCGTAACACCACGATGGACCGCTGGAAGGCGGTCTACACCCAGAAGACCGACGCGCGCGTGCTCGCCGACGTCGTTCCGGGCGCGGACATCTTCATCGGGCTGTCGGCGCCGGGCGTGCTGAAGCCTGAGATGGTCAAGCAGATGGCCGACAAGCCACTGGTGATGGCGCTTGCCAATCCGGTGCCGGAGATCATGCCGGAAGAGGCGCGCGCGGCGCGTCCCGACGCGATGATCTGCACCGGCCGGTCGGACTATCCGAACCAGGTCAACAACGTGCTGTGCTTCCCCTTCATCTTCCGCGGCGCGCTCGACGTCGGCGCCACCGCGATCAACGAGGCGATGAAGCATGCCGCGGTCGATGCGATCGCGCAACTCGCGCGCGATCCGCCGTCGGATGCGGTGGCCCATGGTTTCGACACCGGCGAGACGCAGGGGTTCGGCCCGGGCTCGCTGATCCCGAGCCCGTTCGATCCGCGGCTGATCCTGCGCATCGCACCGGCCGTCGCCAAGGCCGCAATCGAGTCCGGCGTCGCGACCCGGCCGATCACCAATTTCGACGAATATGCCGCGAGCCTCGAACGCTTCGCGTTCCGCTCCGGCCTCACCATGAAGCCGGTGTTTGCCAAAGCGAAAACCCAGCCGGTGCGCGTGATCTACGCCGAGGGCGAGGACGAGCGCGTGCTGCGCGCGACCCAGGTGGTGCTCGAGGAAAAGCTGGCGCGGCCGATCCTGGTCGGCCGTCCGTCCGTGGTCGAAACCCGGATCAAGCGCTTCGGCCTGTCGATCAAGGCCGGCCGCGATTTCGACCTGGTCAATCCCGAGGACGATCCGCGCTACCGTTCCTACGTGCAGTCCTACATCGACGTCGCCGGGCGTCGCGGCGTGACGCCGGAGGCCGCGCGGACGGTGGTCCGCACCAACAATACGGTGATTGCGGCGCTGGCAGTGTCGCGCGGCGAGGCCGACGCGATGCTGTGCGGCGTCGAGGGCCGCTACATGAGCCATCTGCGCCATGTCCGCGAGATCATCGGCTTCCTGCCGGGGGTCAGCGACTATGCCGCGCTGGCGCTGATGATCACGTCCACCGGCGCCCATTTCCTCGCCGACACCCAGGTGCGGCCGAACCCGAGCGCGGAGGAACTGGCGGAAGTCGCATCGCTCGCGGCGATCCACGTTCAGCGCTTCGCCTTCAAGCCGAAGGTCGCCTTCGTGTCACATTCCGACTTCGGCAGCTATGATACGGACTCCTCGCGCAAGATGCGGCGGGCCACCCAGCTCTTGAAGGACAAGCATCCGGAAATCGAGGCCGACGGCGAAATGCAGGGCGACACCGCGCTGTCGGCGGTTGCGCGCAAGCTCGTCCTGCCGCAGTCGCGGCTGGAAGGCGAGGCCAACATCCTGATCATGCCGAACCTCGATGCCGCCAACATCGCCTACCAAATGATCAAGTCGCTGGCCAACGCGTTGCCGGTGGGGCCGATCCTGATCGGTCCGGCGCGTCCGGCGCACATCCTCACTCCCGGCGTGACGGCGCGCGGCATCCTCAACATGACCGCGGTTGCCGCGGTCGAGGCCCAGGAGCGCGCCGGCCGCGCGCAGCCGACGCTGTTCGGCTGAGCACGAGACGTCAGACGGATTCGATTTGATCGAAGCAGGCGGGGCGGCCATACTCGCTCCGCCTGCTTCGTCCGATTTCTGCCATCCAGTGAGGCCGACCCATGCCAGCGTTCATCACCTTCGGGCGCATTCTGTTCGCCGTGCTGTTCCTCTATTCGGGGGCGAGCAAGCTGTTCGGCATCCAGGCGACGGCGGATCTGCTCACGGCCAAGGTGACGATCCCGGCCATCGTCGCGCCCTATACGCAGCAGATCGAGACCTTCGTCGGCATGCCGTTCATGCAGCTGTTGGCGATCACGATCGGCGGCTTCGAGATCATCGCGGGGCTGATGATCGCGGTGAACGTGCTGGCAAGGTTCTTCGCGATCCTGCTGATCATCTTCGTGTGCTTCACGACCTTCTATTTCCATGATTTCTGGAATCAGCCGGCACCCGACAACGCCAAGACCCTGATCGACGCGCTGAAGAACCTGTCGCTGATCGGCGCGCTGTTCATCATCGCCGGCTACGGCCGCGGCCCGCGCCGCGACGACCCGGCTTATGGGGACGTGTAGAGCGGCAGCATAGCTACGTAGGATGGGTAGAGCGAAGCGAAACCCATCATCGTGCCGCAGGTTGGAAGTGATGGGTTTCGCTTCGCTCTACCCATCCTACGGGCATCGCCGCTTTCAACCCACGCGCCGCCACGGTGTGACGCTGACGTCCTGCGCGGCGTCGATCAGTTGCGGCGCACCGGCGTGAAGGCCGTGCGCCGACAGCACCTGCTGCGGGGTGCGGGCAGGGACGCCGGGAAAGCACGGCTCGCCGTCGGGGATGTGCACCTTCGGTGCGACCGAGAGCCAAAACGTGTCGTAGCGGTCCATGAACATGCCGAATACGCCGGGGCCGCCGATGATCGCGACCATGCCCGAGGTCACGCCGGCCTCGCGGCTCGCGGCCTCGAACGGGCAGCCGGCGGGATTCCACAACAGCGCCTTCGGATTGTCAGGATCGGGTGCGATGGCCCCGACCTTGCCGGTCAGAATCAGGCGGCGCCGTTTCGGTGCGTTCGGCTGTTCTTCCTGGGAGTGGCGGCCATGCACGACGAGATCGGCGCGGTCGAGGGCTGCGGTGAAGAACCGCTTGTCGCCCTCGACCTTGAGATCGTCAGGCATCACGTTGTGCGAGTTCGCCAGCCGGCCGTCGGCCGAGACGATGACAAAGCCCTCAATACGCAACGCTGGCACAGAAGCGATCGCCGGCGCGGCTACTGATCGACGGTGGTGACGACGCTGTTCACCGGCCGCGAGCTCACGGTCGGCAGCTTGACGTCCTTGGCGAGCTCCTGCTCGTATTGCGGCAGCACGGTCGCCGGGAATTTGGCGCGCATCGCCACCACCTTGTAGCCGCCGGCCTTGAGCTGCGTCAGCAGCGTCGGCAGGGCTTCCGCGGTGTGCTTCTGGAAGTCGTGCATCAGGATGATGCCCTTGCCGAGCTTGGCGAGCTTCTTCATCACGGTGTCGATCACGGCTTGCGAGTTCTTCGACTTGAAGTCGAAGGAGTCGAGGTCGCAGGAGAAGATCGCAATGTTTCGGTTGCCGAGATAGGTGACCATCTCCGGCGGATGCTGCAGCGCCGGGAAGCGGAAGAACGGCGAGGGCGACGTCTCGAGCGCCCACTTGACCGCAGCCAGGCCGCGCTCGATCTCGTCCTTCTTCTGATCCTCGGTCAGCTTCTTGTTGTTCAGATTCTCGTGCGACCAGGTGTGCGAGCCGACGGTGTGGCCGGCGGCATAGACCTGCCGCAGGATCTCCGGGTGATAGGTGGCGTGCTTGCCGATCGGGAAGAAGATGCCCGTGGTGCATTCATCCGCGAGCGCCTTCAGCACCGCCGGCGTGTTGGCCGGCCACGGACCGTCGTCGAAGGTCAGCACCACCTCATGGTCGCGCAGGAAGTCGAGCTGCTTGAAATGCTCGAAGCCGAAGCCGGGACCGCCGGTGGTGTCGATCTCGACGGTGCGGGCGACGCCGAGCGCGTTCGGATTGTTGCAGGCGGCGCGTGCCGGCTGCGGCGGTTGCTTCGGCGGCACTTGAGCGGCCGCTGCGGCGGGCGCCGGTGCAGCGGCGGCAGGCGCTGGAGCTGCGGCCGCCGGTGCCGCGGCGGCGCCCTTGGCGGGCGGCGTCTGCGACCAAGCTGCGCTCGACGCGAGCAACGATACGGTCCCTGCGAAAATCAGACCTGCCGCAATGCGCATGGCGTGTTCCCTGCTGATCGCGCTCCCGGTGCCGGCACTGCCGCAACCAAGGCCGCTTCACCCCCAAACCGATCGTACCCTAGTCACAGTGCCGACGCCAAGGCAATGAACGTGGCGGGCCCTGTCCGAAATCCCAGTTAATTCCGGGGATTACCGCCACCTCTCAGGCCGCCGCCAGTGCCCGTGCGATCCCGGTTTTGATGCGCGTGTCGTCCGGCGTGACCGACTCAGGGAAGACGTCGGCGATATAGCCGTCGCGGCCGATCAGGTATTTGTGGAAATTCCAGCGCGGCACGTCCTTCGGCCGTGCCTCCGCCGCCCAGCGGTAAAACGGGTGCGCGTTGGCGCCCTTGACCACGGCTTTCGCCGCGATCGGGAAGGTGACGCCGTATTGATGCTGCGCGGTCTCGGCGATCTCGGTCGGGCCGCCGGGTTCCTGGCCGCCGAAATCATTGGAGGGCACGCCGATGATGACGAAGCCGCGATCGCGGAATTCGGTCCACAATTGCTGCAGGCCGGCATATTGCGGCGTGAAGCCACAGAGCGAGGCCGTGTTCACGATCATCAGGGGATGGCCGGTATAGTCGGCAAGGCGAATGTCGCCGCCAGAGAGTGCCGGGAATGAGAAGGCGTAGGCGGTGATCCGGCTCATCGCCGGCTGCTCCGCATGCAGCGCACGGGATCCCGCGGCCGCGGCGAACGCCGCCACGATCAGTGTCCTGCGGTCCATCATAGTCTCGTCCCCGGAACAGATGTCGCTGACATCATAATCCAGCGGGCAGGCGCAAGCTTTCAAGAAGGCGTTATAGGTCGCACTCAGCGCAGCGGCAGGATGAAGTCGGTGCCTTCGCCGGTCTCGCCCTGGTTCACGCCGAGGTCGGAGACGATGATCGATCCGCCGGTGCCGAGCGCTTCGTTGATCCGCGCCATCGCGTCGGCCGGAATCGAGATACGGTCGAGCGCCTCGGCCGGGGTGTCGGTCGCCGGCTGCGGTTTGACCTCGGCCGGCGCTGCGGCCGCCAGCTTGCGGCGATGCGAGGCACGCTCCTCGACGTCGATGCGGGCGGCGTTGCGGGTCGGCAGCGTCACCACCGACCAGCGCAGCAGGTTCGCATCCGTCTTGTCGGCTACCGCGGTGAACACATGCGTGCCGAGCGGCCGGTCGCTTGCCGCGATCGTCACCGGCACCTCGAACAGCGGCGCAAAGTTCTGCCGCACATAGAGCTTGGAATCCTTGCGGCTGATGAACACCGCGATCTGGCCGGCGCGCTTCGACACGTCGATCTTGGCGATGCCCGGCAGCCGTGCCGGATCCTTGGCCGCGTCCTGCTTGGCATCGGGGGTATCAGCGGCGGTTGCGGCCTCGGCGGGCTTGTCCGCCGTCTTGACCGCATTCGCCGCATTGGCGGCGTCCTTGGCCGCATCAGTCTTCGATGCGTCGGCCTTGGGTGCCTCGGCAACGCCAGGCTTGGCGGCGTCCGGCTTGGGCTCGTCGACTTTGGCTTCCGCCTTCACCGGGTCGCTTGCGGACACCTCGGACTTCGGCGTGTCGGTGCTGCCGGTGACTTCGCCGACGGTCTTGTCGTCGGTGGCGGCGCTGCTGTCGTCAGCGGCCGAATTGGTCTCGGCCGGCTTGTCGGCCGCGGCCGTCTCGGTCGCCGTCGTCTCGGACTTGTCAGCCGCGATCTTCTCCGCAATGGCGTCGCGCGCGGTGGAGGAGGAGGCATCGGACATCGTCGCCGACGCGCTTGCCGCCGGCATCGCGCCGCTGGCGTCGGCGGTGTGGGTATTGTCGCGCAGCGACTCGGGCGACGCGGCATGGCCGACGCTGCTGCGCAAGTCGAGACTGGATTGCTTGTCCGCACCTTTGTCGCTCTTCACGCCGAGCGGCGCATCCATCTTCAGGACTTCGTCGGCAACCGGCTGCTGCGGGATGACCTTCTGCGTCACCAGCAGCGGATGCGAGAAATTCTCTGGCGAGATCGTGCCCGGCGTGACGAACACGCGGGCGCCCATCCGCGTCCAGTTGTACATCTTGACCGCAAACGACATCGGCATGCGGATGCAGCCATGCGAGGCCGGATAGCCGGGCAGCACGCCGGCGTGCATGGCGATGCCCGACCAGGTGATACGTTGCATGTACGGCATCGGCGCGCCGCTGTAGATGTTGGACTGGTGGTATTTCTGCTTCTGGATGACGCTGAAGACACCCATCGGGGTCGAATGCCCCTTCATGCCCGTCGATACCGGGCTCTCGGCATAGAGGCCGTTGGCGTCGTAGATGCTGACCCGCTGCTGGTCGATCGAGACCGAGATGATCAGGGGACCCTGCGGCTTGCGGCCGGCGTCCTTCTCGAGCGCCGGATTCTTCTTGGCCGTACTGCGCTTCGGCTTCGGCCGGGGCTGCTGCGGCGGCATCGGCTCGACATCGCCGTAATAGCCGGAGTCACGGTTCCAGTAGAACAGGGCTGCATCGGCCTGCGAGGAGGCGGCCACGGTGCCGGCCGCCGTCAAAATTGCAAACTGCCAGAACCGCCCATTCGCAGACTCAAAAATCGAAATCCGACGTCCGCTTGCGCGCATATTCCGAATCCCAGTCCAAACTATCTGTTGGTTGTCGCAGACGCCGAACGCGTTCACCAGCGCAAGCGATCTAACCCTTCCGTGAGGGGCGATTTTTCGACGAAAGAGTAGCAAAAAAGCCTCACAGGAGGTTAAAGCGCCCGGTCTGATCACCGAACTGTCAACGCCTTCCTGTGCGGCGTTTGCGCACTACATAGGCGGGATCCACCCCGCGGAGACCTCAATGACATCGAGAAATGTGAGCTTGTGTGACGTGCGATTGTCGTCTCGATGGGGCTGCGCGGCGCTGCTGATGTTGCTGGCTTTGGGGCAGGCAGTTCCTGCGGCCGCGGCCGACGAGCCGGACCTGATCTTTCGTCGCTCGACGGTGTTCAAATGGGTGAGCCCCAACGACAAGCTTGCGACCTATGGCGTCGACGACCCCGAGGTCGAGGGCGTCGCCTGTCACTTCACGGTGCCGGAGAAGGGCGGCTTCAAGGGCTGGCTTGGCCTTGCCGAGGAAGTCTCCGATATCTCGCTGGCTTGCCGGCAGATCGGGCCGATCCGTTTCAAGAGCAAGCTCAGCCAGGGCGACGACATGTTCAGCAAGCGGCGGTCGCTGTTCTTCAAGCGGATGCAGATCGTGCGCGGCTGCGACGCCAAGCGCAACGTGCTGGTCTACATGGTCTATTCCGACAAGCTGATCGAGGGCTCGCCGAAGAACTCGACGTCGTCGGTGCCGATCATGCCTTGGGGCGCGACCGACAGCACCGCCGTGCAGAAGTGCGGCGAGTTCATTCAGTAGCGGGAGCAGGGGCTTGGCCCGGGCGGCTGAAGCGGCGGGCGAGCTAGCGTTTGATTTGCCGGAACTGCTTCGCGCCGATGCTGAGGTCGGGGCGCGCGTTTGGGTCGTGGCAGCCGACGAGGCGGACCAGCTTCTGCTGCGCGCACTCATTGTCGCCCATCACATAGGCGCCCTGCTGCGGCATCGCAGCCGTCATCTGTTGCTGCCGGCCGGATTTGCTGGCTGCGGATTGATTGCCAACACCGATGTTGCCATTACCCACGACTGACATCCTTCGTTGGATCGGGAATCACGACAACGTGCCACCGCCGAGATGGTTGCACGGCGCCCAGATGAGTCGGCCGAACCACCGGCCGGTTCACACCGCTGCTTCCTGTCTCAGCAGAGGAAAGTTAAGAAAGCGCGGTAGCCCGCTCAATTTGCACGCATAATCCGCCGGGCGTGCAACTGCCGGGCGGCTTCCGACGCGCGAAATTTTGAACACGCTCATGGGCGTCGCACTCTCACTGAAAACATTGGCGTTTTCCGGCCAATGTTTCGTGAGCTGCCCGCCGACGAAACAATTCTCCGGCCGACGAAACCATTTTCAGCTTGTTCCGCAGAACTCCCGAAACCGCAGATCGTTATCAAACCGTCAACACAACGGCGCCGGACGCCGAACAGCAATGACGGAGACTGCCAGATGCGGACCATGAGCCTGATCCTCGCCTTCGCTTTCGTGATGGCCGGTTCGTCGATGGCTGGTACCCCGGACAATGGTTTGCCCGGTATCGGCACCTTCTCCTACAACGGCCCGCCGGTGGTCACCTCGGCCCCGATGGTGATGGCGCAGGCCAACTGAGCGCGACGCGACAAACAGAACTGCCGGTAAAGGCTCCCCATGTTGCTCCGTATCTGTTCCGCCGCGATCCTGGCATCACTCGCCTTGATGAGTCTCTTGGCAGGTTCCGCGCAGGCCCAATCCCAACTTCCGCTCGACTCGATACAGATCCGGTCGCTGTACCGGGTGCCCGAACCGCGCGACGAGTTCGTGCGCCAGTGCGCGCCGCATATGCTCGGGCGCTGGGCGCATCCCGAGGCGGTGTGCGGTTGCCTGCATGACCATGCTGCCGCGACGGTGGACGATCCCGATCTGCGCCAGGCGCTGCTACGTGGCATCAGCGAGACCGGCGTGCCGACCATCGAGACCGATTGGGTGCCGCCGTCCAAGCAAAACGAGATTGGCCCGACCTTCACCAAGATCGCCAAGCCGACGCTGCAATGCATGTTCGAGCCGATCTCGAACTGAGCGGCGTGTTGCCGATGCAATGATGGACGAGGCGCCTCGCGACAGCGGGGCGCTTTACTTTTTGGCGAGGCGCGGCACGCAGCTTTGGGTCCGCACCACGCCGTTCTGGCTCAGCTTGGCGCCGATCACCTGCTTGATCTGCCCGGCCGGGCAGGAGCCGTCATCGACCAGGACGCGCTGACCGACCCGGAGGTCGACGATGTCAGCCTCGCGCATGACGGTCTGTGCGGAGGCGGAATGAATGATCGCGACAAGTGCTGCGGCGCTGACCAGCGCGACCAATCCAATGCGCGGCATCGCAGCCCCCTTCACTTGTTCTGGATCTTGACCCCGTCGGGGCCGACATTGATCTGCAGGCCTTCAGGCTGCTTCTTTGCCTGATACAGATTGTAGCCGAGCATCCCTGCGATCACGACCAGCGCGCCGATCACGAGATACAGGACGTTGCGATTGGGCATCCGGTATCTCCGTAGGCGGACACTGACTGAACGCGGGCGACCTTAGTCAGGTGGTTGCGATTCTCCTAGAGCGCTGCGGCCTGGCGGATGGCTTCACCGATATCTTGCGCGTCGCGCGCAGCGCAGCCAGCGTTGCCTTCGCCAATTGTTCCGCCGACGCGAGCAGTTGCGGAACCGGATGACCTGAAAATCCCAGCACGAAGCCGGGCAGTGGGCGTGCACGATGATAGGTCTCGGCGAGCAGCCAGCCGCCGACGCCGGCAGCCGCCTTGGCCTGCGCGGCAAGCAGCGGATCGGTCGCGGGATCGAGCCGCGCCACGAGGTGCAGGCCTTGCGACGGCACGGGAACCGTGAGCTCGCCCTGGGATGCACGGGTGAGTGTCGACGCCAGGACGTCGCGCGCCTCGCGATAGAGTTTGCGCGATTTGCGCAAGTTGGCGGCGAAGGCGCCGGAGTTCAGCATGTCCGCGACCGCGCCTTCCATCAGGGTGCCGGGAAAACGATCGAGCGCGGCACGCGCCGCCGTCACCGGACCGATCAAGGCTTCGGGCAGGGCGCAGTAACCGATCCGCAATCCCGGAAACAGCGTCTTTGCAAACGTGCCCATGTAGATCACGCGGCGCAGATGATCGATGCCGGCGAGCGACAGCAGCGGAGCGCCGTCATAGCGGAACTCGCTGTCGTAATCGTCCTCGAACACGAAGGCGCCGGCGTCCCTGGCCCAGTCGAGCAGCTCGAGCCGGCGCGGCATCGCCATCTGTACGCCGAGCGGAAACTGGTGCGACGGCGTGACATAGGCGGCGCGCGCCACGGGAGCGGATACGCGTCCCCTGTCGATGCGCATGCCTGATCCATCGACCGGTACCGACACCGGGCGATAGCCGCAATGCTCGATCGCGCGCCGCGCCGCCGGATAGCCGGGGTCCTCACACCAGACCTGGTCGCCGGGCTTGAGGATCGCCCCTAACACGATACGCAGCGCATGCAGCGTGCCCGAGGCCAGCATGATCTGGTCGGGATCGCAGCGCAGCCCGCGCGCCGACAGCAGATGGTCCGAGATCGCGGCGCGCAACTCGCTGCTGCCGCGGGGATCGCCGTAATGCAGATGCTCGGAGCCGAAGGCGCGCAGCCGGCGGCCGGCAAAGGCGCGGAAGCGCTGCAGCGCGCGCTCATCGATATGCGTGCAGCCGAGCGACAGCGCGTTGTGCTGCGGCGGCTCGATCTCGATCTTGGCGCGTCGGGGCGCTGTGGCCTGGGCCGGAATCCGCGCCGCGACGAAGGTGCCGGAGCCGGTTGTTGCCACCGCAAAGCCGTCGGCGATCAGGCGCTCATAGGCCGTGGTGACAGCGTTGCGGCGGAAGCCGGTCTGCCTGGCGAGCGCGCGCGACGGCGGCAGCGGCTCGCCCGGCTTGACGAGGCCGCCGACGATGGTGTGGCACAGCGCCTGATAGAGCCGCTGCTGCGAGGCCGCGCCAGGGGTCACATGCGGGCCGGTGAGGTCGAGCGGCAGCTCGGGCTTGCGCGCCGCGGGCTTGCGGGAATTGGTCGGAATTTTTCGCATGGAATTGGCACTATCGCAGACCAAATGGACCGCTACAACTCTGGACAGATTCCAGATTTCGAAAGGCACTGCCGTGACCGAAGGCGCGTCCACTCCGTCCTACCCCATGTCGTCCCGCAACCGGGTCAAGCGCCGCCATGACCGCGGCTTCTACGACCACGCCACCGTGCACAAGATCCTGGACGCCTCGATGCTGTGCCACGTCTCCTACGTGATCGACGGCCAGCCCTATTGCACGCCGACCTTCTTCTGGCGCGAGGGCACCAAGCTCTATTGGCACGGCTCGAGCGCGAGCCGGATGCTGGAGAACCAGTCGGAAGGGCAGCGGGTGTGCCTGACGGTCGCCCATCTCGACAGCCTGGTGCTGGCGCGTTGCGGCTTTAACCATTCAGCCGACTATCGCGCGGTGATGGCATTCGGCACCGCCTATCTCGTCACCGATCCCGAGGAGAAGGAGCGCGCGATCGTTGCGATGGTCGACCGCTTCTTTCCCGAGCGCACCGCAAGCCTGCGCGCCAGCAACAAGAAGGAGATCAAGGCGACCTCGTTCATCGCGATGGAGATCGAGGAGGCCTCGGCAAAGGTGCGCGCCAAGGGCGTCGCCGACGACGACGAGGATTACGAGTTGCCGATCTATGCCGAGCGCATTGCGGTGCGCACCGTGCTCGGCGCGCCCGAGCCGTGTCCGCGGCTGCTCGACGGCGTGACGCGACCTGCGACGCTCGATGGCTATTCGGAAGGCCGTCTGCTCGAAGATGCATTGCGAGATGCCTATTTTGCGCAATACAAGGAGGGGTGAAATCGGGTTACGGTGCGGCTCCCGCCCTTTCTGATGCCCCCCAATGGAGCTGCCGAATGACTGCCGAGACGCAACAACGAATCCTTGCTGCCGTTGACGAGGGATTCGATGCGCAGCTTGCGACGACGCAGGCCTTTATCGCGATCCCCTCGACCCGCGGCGCCGAGGGGCCGTGCCAGGACATGATCGGCGATCTCCTGCGCGAGCGCGGTTATGAGGTCGACGACTGGCACATCAATCTCGACGAGCTGAAGGATTTGCGCGGCTTCGGCCCGATCGAGCATGATTTCTCCAAGGCGCGCACGGTGGTCGGCACCTACCGCCCGGCCACCAATGCCGGCAAATCGCTGATCCTGCAGGGCCACTGCGACGTGGTGCCGACCGGTCCGCTCGAGATGTGGGAGACGCCGCCGTTCTCGCCGGTCATCAAGGACGGCAGGATGTATGGCCGCGGCGCCTGCGACATGAAGTCCGGCACCATCGCTGCGCTCTACGCGCTGGATGCGATCAAGAAGGCCGGCCTGAAGCCGACGGCGCGGATTCACTTCCAGTCTGTGATCGAGGAGGAGAGCACCGGCGTCGGCGCGCTCTCGACCTTGCAGCGCGGCTACCGCGCCGATGCCTGCTTCATCCCGGAGCCGACCAACGGCAAGATGATCCGCTCGCAGGTCGGCGTGATCTGGTTCCGCCTGAAGGTGCGCGGCTTCCCGGTGCATGTGTTCGAGGCCGGTGCCGGCTCGAACGCGATCATGGCGGCGTACCACCTGGTGCACGCGCTGGAGAAGCTTGAGATCGCCTGGAACGAGCGCGCCAAGGCCGACCGTCATTTCAAGGACGTCAATCATCCGATCAACTTCAACCCGGGCATCATCAAAGGTGGCGACTGGGCCTCCAGCGTGCCGGCCTGGTGCGACGTCGACTGCCGCATCGCGGTGCTGCCGGGCTGGTCGATCGCCGAATGTCAGAAGGAGATTTTGGCCTGCGTCTCGGCCGCGGCGCGCGATCATCGTTTCCTCTCCAACAATCCGCCGCAGGTGGAGTGGTCGGGCTTCCTATCGGAAGGCTATGAGCTGGTGAACTCCGAGGCGCCGGAAGCGGCCTTCGCCAGGGCGCATCAGGCGGTCTATGGCGGGGCGGTGGAAGACCGCGCCTTCACCGCGCTGACCGACACGCGCTTCTACGGCCTGAACTACGCCATCCCGAGCCTCTGCTTTGGCGCCAGCGGTGCGGCGATGCACGGCTTCAACGAATATGTCGAATTGGACTCGCTGCGGAAGTCGACCAAGGCGACCGCGCTGTTCATCGCGGAATGGTGCGGGGTGGAGCAGGCGTAGCTGCCCCGTTTGCGTCATTGCGAGCGAAGCGAAGCAATCCATCTCACCACGTGCGAGACATGGATTGCTTCGTCGCTTCGCTCCTCGCAATGATGGCGGAGAGATTCAGGCGCGCTCCGCCCACAACGCCTTGACGATCGCATCGAGCCCGTCGGTCAGCGCGGCGGGACCGGGCTGCAGGATGATTGGCGACTTGATCTCGACGATGCGGTTGTTGCGCACCGCCGGAATGTCGCTCCAGCCATCGCGCTTGCGGATGCGGTCGGGCACGACCTTCTTGCCGCACCAGGAGGCCAGGATGACGTCGGGCATCGCCGCGCGCACGGCGTCGGGCGTGACGATGCGATCCCTGGCGGCCTTGTGCGTGCGCAGATGCGGCAGCGCGTCCGTGCCGCCGGCGATCTCGATCAGTTCGGACACCCAGCCGATGCCGCTGATCAGCGGATTGTCCCATTCCTCGAAGTAGACCTTTGGCCGCGGCGCCGGACGCGGCGTTGCCGCGATCGCGGCCAGCCGTTGTTCGAGGCCTTGCGCGAGTTGCCCGGCGCGCTCGGCGGCACCGACTATCGCACCCAAAGTGCGGATCATCGCAAGGATCCCGGCGACGTCGCGCTGGTTGAAGACGTGGACGGCGACACCGGCACGCACGAGATCGGCGACGATGTCGGCCTGCAGATCGGAGAAGGCGAGCACCAGATCGGGATCGAGCGCCAGGATCTTTGGGATGTCGGCGGAGATGAACGCCGACACACGCGGCTTCTCGCGGCGGACCTGCGGTGGCCGTACCGCATAGCCGGAGACGCCGACGATGCGGTCCTGCTCGCCGAGCAGATAGAGAGTCTCGACGGTTTCTTCGGTCAGACAGGCGATCCGGCGGGGAGGGAAGTCACGCATCGAGAACGGTATGCGGACTCGCCAGCGATTGTCACGACGGCCATGACGTCATCCGTACCATTACCTCGGAGGTCATTGCCCGGCGCGATGAGGCAATCCAACATGCCGGCACCAATCTCGAAGAAGCCCGCACAAGCAGGGAGAGCCCATGACGCCGCTCGAAAAGATCCAGTCGATGAAGATGCCGTTTGCGGAACTGAAGGGCGTCACCTTCACCGAGGCGGGCCAGGATCGCGTGGTCGCGAAGATGCTGGTGCGGCCGGACCTCTGCACCCTCCGCAACACGATCCACGGCGGCGCGGTGATGGCCTTCGCGGACTCGGTCGGCGCTGCCGCCACCGTGATCAACCTGCCTGAGGACGCCAAGGGCACCACGACGCTGGAGAGCAAGACCAACTTCATCGGCGGGGCCAAGGAGGGGACCACCGTGATCGCAACGGCGACGCCGGTTCACCGGGGCCGGCGGACCCAGGTCTGGCAGACCAGGCTGGAAACCGAGGACGGCAAGCTGGTCGCCGTCGTCACGCAAACCCAGCTGGTATTATGTTAAGGCGATGATGTGATTTTCAAATCACAGCATTGTTTATTTAAATGAATCTCAGTACTTGAATTATATGGTGCAGCGCACAATATAGCGACTGCTAGGGATTCGACGCCTCCTCGAGGGCTACCAAGAGGAGAGTTATGAAATGAACTATGATTCCATCCGTCCGACGTCCGCCAAGGGCACCGTGCGGACGTTGAGCCAGCAGGAGGAGCTTCCTCTGCTGCGCGATCACCTGTTGCGACTGGACCGTACCAGCCGCCATGATCGTTTTCATGGCTTCATCGACGACAGTTTCATCCGCCGCTATGCCGAGCGTTGCGCCAACGACGGCACGGTCATCATCGCCTATTTCGAGGATGGCGTGGTCCGCGGCGCGGCCGAGCTGCATCCGCCGGAGCAATCACCGGATGCGCAGCCGGAAATCGCCTTCAGCGTGGAGCGGTCGGTGCGGCGCAAGGGCGTCGGCAGCACCCTGTTCCGCAAGCTGATCGCCGAGGCGCATGCCAAGGGCTACAGCAGCCTGCGCATCACCACCGGCGCGCAGAACGACGCGATGCGTGCGCTCGCCACCAAGTTTGGTGCGCAGCTGACCTTCCGTCATGGTGAGTCCACCGGCAGCATCGACCTGACCGAACAGCACCAGCCTGAACCGGCGCCGGCCGCTGCACCGGTTACGCCGGTCGAGGCCGCGCGCGTGATCGTCGACATGAACCGCGCCTATTGGCGAATGGTGATGCAGATGTCCGGCTGGGGCCGGGCGGCTTGAGCCGAGACCTTACGTCAAACACAAAAAGGGCAATCCGCTCAGCGGATTGCCCTTTTTCTTTGAGTGACCGGATGTCGTTGTTCAGGTGCCGGTGCGCTTGGCGGGCGCGAGACGGCGGACCACGCGGCGCTCGACCACGACCGAGCGCTGCGCGCCCTGTTCGCCGGCGATCACGCGGGTTGCCGTGCCGGTGCGGGCGCTGACGCGCGCGGTCTTCTTCACCTCGGCCAGCACCTCTTCATAGGGCAGCCCCATCAGCGACGACGCGATCTCGGCCTGGGCCTCCACGTCATCGGTGATGCCGATGGCGGCGAAGATTGCCTCCTCCAGCGTCGGCGGATCATGCCGCACGCGCCGGGTGCCATACTTGGTATTCCAGTCTCCGCTCATCGCCGCCTCATCTTTGAATCGCGGGAGATACGTAAGGTCCCCAATGTTGCATTGCAATATGAATATGAGATGGCAATCCAGCCATGCAGCTAGAGTCTCTCAATCTTGTGAGCGTCATAAAGTTCGATGGTGGTCGCTGCGGCTGCAAGAGATTGCAGGGATCGGACGAAATCGCGTGAGGCGGGGACCGCGAAATGCGCCGCCAGCGCGGCGCGGTCGGCCCATTGCTCGAAAAACACCAGCCTGAGCGGATTCTCGCAGTCGACCTGGACCGCATGCGAGATGCAGCCGGGCTCGGTGCGCGAGCGATGGACATGTTCGAGGCTCAATCGCCGCACCTCGTCGAACGAGTCGGGGCGGGCGGTGACGCTGCCGGTGACGACAATCATGATCTCCCCCAATCCGTTACGGGGCGGCTTCCGCCCCTGACGCATTGATCGGTTGCTGCGGCCAGCGCTTCAGCGCGGCACGGCCGGCATCGGTCAGCACATAGATGCCGCGCTCGGCGCGATCGAACCAGCCGTAGACATTATGCTGCAGGATCTTGCCGGCGTCGGGAATCTCGGCGCGGAGGTCGCGCACCCGCCGGGGCCCATCCGACAGCGCACAGGCGCAGGCCAGTGCCTGCTGCCGGTAGGCGGTCATGATCGGCGCGCGCGTCGATCCGCCCATGGCTGGATCGCCCTTGCGCTTCCGGTGCTCGGTGATCAGGCGCGAGCGCTTCTTCGGATTGCGGCGCGGTGCCGCAGTCGGCGGCGGCACCAGCACCTCGACGTCTCCGCGGTCGGTGACGCCGAGCATGCCGAAGCCGAGCCGCCGGCACAGATTGCGATACCGCGCGTCGCTCTCGCGGCCCTTGCCGCGGGCCGAAACCTTGGCCGCGATCCACACCTCGTCGGCGGCGGCGGCGCGATCGACCGCCTGCAGGATCAGTTCGAGATTGAAGGCGAGCTTCAGCTCACCGACCACGACGACAGGCGGATCGCCGCCGCTCAGTGCCACGAGGTCGCAGCCGCCGATCTCGCCCTTCACCGTGAAGCCGAGCTTTTCGAGGAAGCGTTTGACGGGCAGATAAAGCGCGGTTTCCAACAGGCGGGCTCCTGCGGCATCCGGCCGCGACTCGGTGTCCCAGCATAGCGCGGAATTGCGCCCGCTGAGGCCGATGGAATTTGCCCAAAGCACGGCCGGGCGGCTATTGTTGGGCCGGGACAAGGCGCGACCATTTTCATGATCCGGAACGGCCTCTATCACATCACCGTCGAATTTCTCGATGGCGTCTCTGGCGGCAACCAGGGCGTCATGGTGCTGCGCGATGGCCAGATGCGCGGCGGTGACTCGTTCTTCTTCGCCCACGGCAGCTACACCGCGGCCGACGGCAAGTGGAAGGGCGAGGTCACCAACGAGGAGCATTCGCCGACCTATGGCGAGCGCCCGGTGTGGGAACGCAAGGTGGTCACGATCGGTTTTACCGGCACCTACACCGACGAGACCGCCGAGGGCGACGGCATGGCGCTGGCCGGCAAGCAGAGCATCCGCTTCAGGTCGAAGCTGCGGCTGTTGGTTGCCGACTGACGCGCGATGCCGGTCGTGGCCACTGCGCTTGCTGGCAAGCGCAGCATCCGGTCTGGCGGCGTGTTTCGAACCTTGATTCCGCGGGAACGGAATCAACCGATCAGGCGGTCATAGTCTGCGTGAGAGCCGATCCAGAACCAGAGATATCCATCGTCTGCTTCAACCGCGAGCGCGCGATGTCGCAAACCGACCCGAACAGACCAAAATCGTCCGACTTTCTTGAACTGGAGAGATGGATGACGCGGATTGCGCTTCAACAGTGCGAAGTTCGCGTCGGCGAGCTCCCGGATTGGGACAGGCAACTGCTGATAGGCAGCCCAAAACTTCGGGGAAGCGGAGTGCTTCACAAGTCGCGCGACTGCCCGGCGCGATGCGCTGCCAAGGCTTCGTCCGCAAGGGCGTCGAGTTTCCCGGCTTTTGCGTCTCGTTCGATTGCCGCATCGAAACGTTCGGCATCGAATGTTTCAAACCAGGCGCGAAAACGTGCAAGCTCGCGAGGAGCCAGCTGTTCGACGGCCTTCTCGATGTCTTCGGCAGTGGTCATGCCAGACATATAGCATTGCTCGCATCGAGCGAAAAGACGTCGGGACAAGGCGAAGCGTCTAAACCCGCCCGTTGACCGGCAGCAGCGCGCCCGTGACGGCGCTTGCGGCGTCGCTGGCGAGGAACAGGATCACGTCGGCGAGTTCCTTTGGCGTCACCCATTTCGAAATGTCGGCCTTCGGCATCGCGGCGCGATTGGCGGCGGTGTCGATGATCGAGGGCAGCACCGCGTTGACCGTGACCTTGCCCTTGAGCTCCGCGGCGAGCGACTCGGTGAGGCGGTGCACGCCGGCCTTTGATGCCGCGTACGGACCCATCCCGGACGCCGCCTGCAGCGCGCCGAGCGCGCCGATATTGATGATGCGTCCGGCGCCGGATTTCGTGAGATGCGGAATCGCCGCATGCGACGTGTTGAAGGCGGTCATCACGTTCATCGCGTGCATGCGCTGCCAGGTCGCGGGATCGCCGTCGCTCACCGCCTCGAAGGTAAAGCCGCCTGCGATATTGATCAGCCCGTCGAGCCGGCCGAAATGCGCCGCCGCCTTGTCGATCGCGGCCGTCGCCTGCGCGGTGTCGGTGAGGTCGACGCCGCCGAGCTCGATACGATCGGCCGTCGCGGCAAGCTGCGAGGCCGCATGATCGATGCCGGCAACGCGCGCGCCGCGCGCCAGGGCTTCTTCGGCGACCACTTTGCCGAGCGCGCCGAGCGCGCCGGTGATGACGATGGCTTTTCCGTTCATGGCGCTCTCCGCATTCGCAATCAGGCTGAATGCTCACTATGATCAGGCAGATTTCATTTGCAATGCAGGGCCGTTTTGCGGCGAGATATACAACGTGAGATGGCACTAGCGAGCGAGTATTTCAAATGGTTGATAATTTGATGTTTGCCGACCTGCCTGCCGATGTCATCGGCTTCAAATACAAATTGCCGTGCCTGGCCAAGGCAATCGCCAAGGGCGGTCCGATCAAGATCGTCGCGATGGGATCGTCGTCGACAGCCGGCAGAGCGGACGTCCTGCCATATCCCTATTGGCTGGAAATGTACCTGCGGAACGATCAAGCGACCAACGGCAATGCACGGATCGACGTTATCAATCGCGGCCGAGGCGGCGAGGAGGCCGACAAGGAGTTCGATCGCTTTCAGGAAGACATCTTCGAACTCGAGCCGACGTTGGTGATCTGGCAGGTCGGAACGAACGCGGTCTTCCACCGGCAGGACTACAACATCGATGCCGTTGCGCAAAAGATCGAAGCGGGACTCGATCTGCTGTGTGCCGATCGGACCAAGATGGACGTCATGCTGATCGATCCGCAATATGTCACGGCCATGCTGAAGGATGACAAGGCGGAGCTCTCGGAATACATGGTGAAGCTGATCTCGAAAAAAGCTGAGCTCAAGGGTGTCAGCGTTTTTCACCGCTGGGCGCTGATGCGGCATTGGCACGTGCATAACAACATCTCGTTCGAGCGCATGATCGATCCGACCGATCCGGACCAACTGCACCAGAGCGACGCAAGCACGCAGCGACTCGCCCGTGGGCTGTGCGACACGATCTTGAAAGCGGCCAAGGACGCCGGATCCTGACGCGTCGCGCGTGCGCCTCACTACGTAAGACTACGGAGGTGGGCCGGTTGGATAAAATTTGCGGCAGTTCCGTAAGTCGTTTTCAGAACCCTTTGCCTAGAAGCGGAACTCTAGCCAAGGTAGGGGTTATGCGAATGGGAAATCTTCCGGATCACGGTTTACCGCTCGTTCAGCTTAAGGAGCAGCGGCGCGATCTCGTGGTGGCGCTGCAAAACCGCAACGGACCAGTGGGCAGCTGGGAGCTGATGCAGATCGCAGCGATTCAGCAGGCGATCTCGGCGTTCGAGGATGTGATTGCCGACCTCGATGCGGAGCTCGAGCTCGAGGCCGCGGCGGCCTGAGCTGTTTTCAGTTTGGCCGCGTTTTCATCACGCGAACCGGTGTCCATCCCGCATCACGTGCGGGACAGGCTTCACACGAAAACGATCTCGCGTAAATTGATCAGGTCTGCAGATAGCGGCCTTCAAGCGCCTTGCGCTCGGCCTGGCCGAGCCCGAGGCCTTCGTGGAAATAGCCGTCGAGGCCGCCATAGTCGGCATCGATCGCCTCGAACGCCGCCTCCAGAAACGCCGCGCGAACGGTGCCGAGCACCTGCTTGACGTCATCGGGCAGCTCGGTGCTGTGGGCCGGGTCGCGCTTGTAGAACTGGTTGGTCAGGAGATAGTCGTCCGCGATCACCTGATCGGACACGCCGAGCGCGTGCAGGATCAGCGCGCAGGCAAAGCCGGTGCGATCCTTGCCGGCGGTGCAGTGGATCACCAGCGGGGCGCGGTCCTCGAGCAGATGGGCGAACAGCGTGCGATAGCGCGGCGTGTTGTCCTGCACATAGCCGCGGTAGGAATCCCGCATCACATCGATCGCGTCGGCTTCCAGGAGCTGACGTTGGCTGGCGATCGCGCGCAGCGAGGCAACCACCGTCGGCTCGACCGGAAGCGAATGCACGGTGACGTCGGTCATGCTGCACAGCGCCTCGGCGCGCTCGGCGACGCCACGGAAATCGAATGCGCTCTTGACGCCGAGGCCGCGCACCACGGTGACGTCCTGCTCGGTGAGATGCGCAAGATGGTTGGAGCGGAAGATCTGCCGCCAGCGCACCGTCCGGCCGTCACGCGTCTGGTAGCCGCCAAGGTCGCGAAAATTGCTGGCGCCGGCGAGGTTGAGGTGACGGGCAGGGGCTTCTGACATCGGGCGGGCCTGTTGCAGCTGATGAGGTCTTGGCGCAGGAATCTTGGCGCAGGAATCTTGGCACAGAAATCCTGGCGCAGGAGTATGGGCGCAGACAGGTCTATAACCGGCCTCTCGGGGGGAGAATATGACTGATCGCGGAGGCGCCATTCTCGTGGGCGCAATTCTTTTCGAGATTTTTGGTTCCTCGGCAGCGCCGGCGCAGTCCGCCTTCCGGAATTATCATTGTGCCGACGGCACGCAATTCATTGCCGCATTCTTCAACGGGGACACCCGCGCGCATCTGCAACTCGACGGTAAGGCGGTGACACTGACGAAGCGTTTGTCGCTGACGGGCACGCGCTACAGAGGCGGCGGTGTCACGCTTGAGATCACCCGGGCCGGATTGACCAGGCTCCGGCACGCGAAGCGGCCGGTGACGGCCTGCGAGCTGGCATAAAAAAAGGGCCGAAACGCTTCGTTCCGACCCTTTCCTATTGCCCTGCTGCTGTCTGACGTTTTTGCGCCACGCCTTTGCGTTGCGTCGGCATCAGTGATCGCGGCTCGGTTTGGCATCGTCGATGGCCGCCTGATGGTACCAGCTCTCGCTGCAAGCCGAGGTCGCGACCTCAGCGGCCAGCTCGCGTCCCGTCCGCATCTCGCCGTAGCGGCGTCCGCCGAGAGCCGCGCGGCCCCCAGCCGGGAATTGATAGATCGTTGCCGATCCCTGATCTTGGCCCGTCGTAATCATGTCAAAGTCTCCTCTGGCCGGAGCGAGCCTCCATGGTGCGCCCGACTCATTCGTGTGTCGTTACCGTCATTTTGATATCGGCCCGGGTCCGGCAGTGTGCAAGTTGACCAAGAAACAGTCATTAACTGTCTAATTCGTGTGCAAATCCCGGTTTGCATCCTGCGAGGCAGGATGCAGCTGACCAACGCTTGGGCCGAGCCAATGGTTGCTCGGCGCCCGATGGCTGGACACGAACTGTCACATGGCGCTGCCGCCGCATTAATCGGCGGCGGACGCCGTAGCTGAATTTGCTGCAGAAACGAGCGGCGGAGGGCGCTGAGAGAAGATTTTGGCTGACCGTGACGCATGCCAGCTGCGCTGCTTTGTCGCAGCTAAAAATGCGATGTCCGCTGTGGACATCCGCGGGCCCGGCGGGTGCCGCAGTGCAGCGACTGGCATTTTAATTGCTTAGTAAGAGCCGGCCGATGGTGGCCGGGTACGCGTGCGGCGGCCGACTGGCTTTCGGTTCCTCACGGTTTTGCATCATCAACAGAGAGGTTCAATGACCAAGTACAAGCTCGAGTATATCTGGCTCGACGGATATACGCCGACGCCGAGCCTGCGCGGTAAGACGCAGATCAAGGAATTCGCGTCGTTCCCGACCCTCGAACAGCTCCCGCTGTGGGGCTTTGACGGTTCGTCCACCCAGCAGGCTGAAGGCCACAGCTCTGACTGCGTGCTGAAGCCGGTCGCCTGCTATCCCGACGCTGCGCGCGAGAACGGCGTGCTGGTGATGTGCGAAGTCATGATGCCCGACGGCAAGACGCCGCATGTCTCGAACAAGCGCGCCACCGTTCTGGATGACGAAGGCGCCTGGTTCGGCTTCGAGCAGGAATACTTCTTCTACAAGGAGGGCCGTCCGCTCGGCTTCCCGGAAGAGGGTTATCCGGCGCCGCAGGGCCCGTACTACACCGGCGTCGGCTACAAGAACGTCGGCAACGTCGCCCGCAAGATCGTCGAAGAGCATCTCAATCTTTGCCTCGCCGCCGGCATCAACCACGAAGGCATCAACGCCGAGGTGGCGAAGGGCCAGTGGGAATTCCAGATCTTCGGCAAGGGCTCCAAGACCGCCGCTGACCAGATGTGGATGGCCCGCTATCTGATGCTGCGTCTCACCGAGAGCTACGGCATCGATATCGAATTCCATTGCAAGCCGCTCGGCGACACCGACTGGAACGGCTCGGGCATGCACGCCAACTTCTCGACCAAGTACATGCGCGAAGTCGGCGGCAAGGAGTACTTCGAGAGCCTGATGAAGGCCTTCGACAAGAACCTGATGGATCACATCGCCGTCTACGGGCCGGACAACGACAAGCGTCTGACCGGCAAGCACGAGACCGCGCCGTGGAACAAGTTCAGCTATGGCGTGGCTGACCGTGGTGCGTCGATCCGTGTGCCGCACTCCTTCGTCAACAATGGCTACAAGGGTTATCTGGAAGACCGCCGCCCGAACTCGCAAGGCGACCCCTACCAGATCGCTTCGCAGATCCTGAAGACGATCTCCGAGGTTCCGACCGGCGCCAAGGCTGCGGCTTAATGGCTGCAGCCTAAATGGCTGCGGCTTAATGGCCGCGGACCAAGCAGCTGCCGGACCCGGATGGAGCCATCCGGTACCGCAATCGGGTCCGCCAGGGCGACTGCCTTGGCGGACCTTTGGTTTTTAGCGACAGTCTTTGCGGCGGGCTTGCCGCCGAAAGCGGTTTCGCTGCGTTATGAACCGCGCTAGACAACGGTCATATCTTGGCTGCCGGGGACACGGCGCTTGTTTGAAGGGTTTTACAAGGTCCGGTTCGAGCTGGGCGGCGCCCTTGGCCGCAGCGTGATGTATGTCGGCGACGGCAAGATGCTCGGCGGCAACTCGGCCTTCGCCCATATCGGCACCTATCAGAAAGCCGGCGACGAGGTCGCGGTCGAGATCCAGACCGTCCGCCACAATCCCGATCCGAATTACCGCGCGATGGCTGGCACCGATGACGCGACGCTCATAGCCAGGGGCGGGCCCGATGGCGAGCTCTATCGTTTCAAGGGCGAGCTGAAGGAATTACCCGGCGTGCCGTTCCAGTCGGTGATGACACCGATCACCGAGGACGAAGTCCCGATCGCAGGCGGGGTTGGCGAGGGCGGCATTATCAACGGGCTCTATTCGATCCACATCCAGCTGCTTGACGGTGTCGACGGCAGCCTCACCGGCGTGATGCTGCTGAACAACGGCCGCATCCTTGGCGGCGATGCGTTCTTCTACTATCTGGGCACCTACACCTCCGAGAAAGGCCGCTGGAAGGGGCAGATCCTCAATCAGGAGCACACCTCGGCGATGGGCGAGAACCCGGTCTTCGGCGGCCATGAGGTCGGCATCGGCTTTGCCGGTACCTGCGACGCGGAAGGCGCCGTGCTCGAAGCGACGGCGCTTGCCGGCAAGCGCAGCCTTCGCCTCAAGGCCGCGCTCAAGCTGATGCGGCGGGCGTAAGCGGGATGGACGATTCGGTTCGCGTGCTCTCGACGCTGGCGCTGAAGGGCGCGGTCGCGCGCCTTGCTGCGGCTTACGAGGCGGCAAGTGGTGTTCGGATCGATGCCGATTTCGCGCCGACGCTGGCGCTGCTCGAACGCCTGCGCGGCGGCGAGGCCGCCGACCTCGTGATCCTGACCCGCGAGGGCCTCGACGAGATGACCGGCGAGGGCCGCGTTGCGCGGGAAAGTGTTGTCGATCTCGCACGCTCCTATGTCGGCGTCGCCGTGAGGGCAGGCGATGCGCATCCCGACATCGCTAGCGAAGCCGCATTGCGGGCGGCGCTGCTCGGCGCGCGGGCGGTGGCCTATTCGCGGCTCGGCGCCAGCGGCATCCTGTTCGCGCAGCTGATCGCGCGTCTCGGCATTGCGGAGGCGATCAACGCCCGGGCGGTGATCACTCCGGCGGGCTTCACCGCGGAACGGCTCGTCAGCGGCGAAGCCGACCTTGCGATCCAGCAGATCAGCGAGTTGAAGCAGATCGCTGGCATCGAGGTGGTCGGGCCAATTCCCTTAGGCTTGCAGACGCCGGCGGTGTTTTCCGCGGGCCGCATGGTCGCCTCACAACGCGCAGCTGCCGCCGATCATCTGCTGCGTTACCTGGCGTCGGCCGATGTCGCGCCGGTGCTGCGCGAGACCGGGCTCGAGCCTTGAATTTGTCCACACCGAGACGCAACCTGCCAGTCATGTTCAGACCTCTCCCTGCAATCGTCCTTGCCGTGGCGCTGGCCGCACCTGTGCTAGCCCACGCGCAATCGGCCGACCTCGTGCTGTGCGACCGGCTTGCCGCCGATCCCACCGATCCCGACAAGCCGGCTGACGTGAAGGGCGTGCCCGAAATTGCATCGGCCGATATCGCGACCGCGATCAAGTATTGCGCGGTGGCGGCAAAATCGTCGCGCCGCGCGATGTACGAGCTCGGCCGTGCCTATGCCGCCAACCGGCAGACCGCGGAAGCAATGTCGGCCTGGCGCAAGGCGGCCGACAAGGGCTCGACCTCGGCGATGGTCGAGCTCGGCGTGCTCTACGGCAATGGCACCGGCGTCGCCAAAGACGAGGCGCAGGCGCGCAAATTGTTCGAGCGCGCGGCACAGGCCGGCAACGCGCGCGGCGTCAGCAATCTCGCCGCCCTCGGCGGCAGCGTAGCATCCGACCCGGCACGCGCGCGCGAATTGCTGGCGAAATCTGCCGAGACCAATGCGGAGGCGCAATACCAGCTCGGCATGATGCTGGCCGAAGGCAAGGGCGGCGCGCAGGACGATGCCGGCGCGCGGGCGCTGTTCGAGAGGGCGGCGGCGCAGAACCATCCGGGCGCGCTGGAGCGGATGGGCGCCTTCGTGCAGGCCGGCCGCGGCGGTCCGAAGGATAGCGATGCGGCAAAAGCCTATTACGAACGGGCGGCAGCGCTCGGCGATGAAGATGCCAAGAAGGCGCTGGAGCGCGCCCGCTGTCCGTACGTGATCAAGGACAAGCGCGGCAATGCCGTGACCAATCTCTGCTTCTAAAGCGTTTTCGAGCGAAGTGGACACCGGTTCGCGTGAAGAAAACACGTCAAACAAGAATCTAGAGCTTCGGTTCCGGTTCACTCAGAACCGAAGCTCTAGGAACGCTCGCGGTTGCATGTCGTTGCCGTGCGAAAGGCACTGGCGAGGCGATGTCATGATCCGCAAGCTGCGTTCCGGCGAGTATCGGCTGTATTCCCGCAAGGTCAATCCGAAGACCGGCAAGCGCCGCAATCTCGGTACCTTCAAGTCGCGTGCGGCGGCAGAGAAGCACGAGCGCGACGTGCAATACTTCAAGCGCCACTAGTTCGGACGTTGCGGCTAGGGCGGCGGGCAGGCCGCGCCGGTCTTGACCCAGGCCTCGACCAAGGCGCCGGCCTCTGCTTGCGTGCCGGGTGCCGGCGAGCGGCCGAAGCCGGGATGCCAGGCCCAGCCGACCAGCGTGTCCTTGCCGATATGCTCGATCAGATCCTCGACCTTGCGGCCGCCATTGCGCGCGGGGTCGCGGATTTGGGCGCAGATTTCGCCGATGGTCTTGCCGGCCCAGGCCATCTCGCGCGGCGCGAGGTGCCATTCCGGGTGACCCGGCACCCGGCCGGGATCGAAATTGGCGTGCTGGTGGCAGATCGAGCAGCGCATGGCGTTGGTGCCATGGCCATCGGCGCCGCGCGTGACCGGTGGTTGGTGCATGCGGCTGATGTCGCCCTGCCGCGGGCTGTCGCCGGCTGGATGGCAGTTGGTGCAGCGCGGATGGGTCAGCACCTTGCCGAGCTCGGTGAAGATCGCCGCGGAGCGCTGCTCGACATTCTCTATACCGGCAAAGCTTTCCGGCGAGGCGAGGGCATGGCTTGCGCTCTCCGACGCCGCATAGCCGGCACACAGGCTGGTCGCGAGCGCCGTCAGCACTGCCATGATCCGAAACCGGGTTTCCGATGTCATCGCTCGCGGGCTCATTTGTTGGCCGTCAGATAGCGTTTGGCATCGGCGAGGATCACGTCGCGCATCGCCTGGTGATACTTGATGTAGCCGGTGCAGCGGCACAGATGGCCGTCGAGCGCTTCAGCGATGATTGTCTCGAGCTGGTCCCGCGCCACCGGCGTTTTCGCCAGCCGTTCGAGCAGCACCTGGCCTTCGTTGAGGAAACCGGCCGTGCAATAGCCGCACTGGAACGCGAAGTGGTCGATGAAAGCGCGCTGCAACGCGGAGAGCTCGCCGTCCTTGGCGTGGCCCTCGACGGTGCGGATCGCCATGCCGTCGAAATTGGCCGCCGGCACCACGCAGGTCGGGCTGGTGTAGCTCGTGCCGTCGGGATTATCGATGATGACAGCGCAGCTCAGGCATTGCGCGGCGCCGCAGCCGAACTTGGTGCCGGTCATGCCGAGCATTTCCCGCAGGAAATCGTTCATCGAGAGGTCGTCGCGGACCTCGACCGGGCCGTGCTTCCTGCCGTTGATGGTGAGGTTGAGCGTCGTCACGCAAGCGCTCCCTTGAGCAGGCTCGTTGTCACCGGCAATGAGCGGAAGCGGTGGCCGGTGGCATCATTGATGGCGTTGAGCAGCGCCGGCACGATCGGGATCATCACCACCTCGGCCATGCCCTTCGGCGGTTCGTCCGGCGTCAGCGGCGGCAGCATCTCGATCTCGAGATCGTGCAGCGGCAGGTCGGAGCCGCGCGCGATCAGGTATTGGCCGAGATTCCACTGCCCGTTGCCGGGTCCGCCTTCGAACGGCGGCAGGGTTTCGAGCAGCGCGTAGCCGACGCCCATGGCAAAACCGCCATGCGACTGGCCGAGCACCACCTCGGGCACGAGCGCCTGGCCGCATTCGAACACGCTGTAGGCCTTGGCGATCCGCAGGATGCCGGTCGCGCGTTCGATCTCGACGCGGACCAGCGTGCCGCACATCGAGGTATAGGCAGTGCCGATCCGGTTGTTGTCGGTCGGCGGGAATTTCACGCTGACGCGATCGATCCGCTCAAACCTGCCGCGGCCGCGGCGGATCGCCAGCGCGTCGATCTCGGCGCGGTATTGCTCGCCGGACAGCGGGAAGCGCGCGCGCGACCAGGCCCAGCGCGAGAAGCTGTGCGCCACGGCGCCGGTGACGAAGCCGCGCGCATGCGCGGTCGCGGCAAGCTTTGGCAGCGGCAGCGGCGCGAGATCGTCGAGCACGAGCTGGCTATCATTCCAGCGCGCTTTGTCCCATTGCCGGGCCCGCGGATCGGTCTTGCCGATGCGCCAGAGCTCGAGCGCGGCCGGCCACAGGCCGAAGCGGAAGATGACGCGCGCCGCCTCGGCCGACGAATGCGTGCCGACATGGGCTCCGATCGACGCACTCGTCGCCGAGCTGATCGCGGGTACCCAGCGCGGATTCTTCTCGGCGAGATCCTGGGTCTTCTGATCCATCGTGTAGGGGTCGCCCGAGGTGACGAGCCCGAGCGCGTCGTAACTGTCGACCCGGGAGACGGCGACCTCGTCGGCGACGGTGCCGAGATGGCCGGCAACGCGGTTGGCAAGCGCCGTGCCGATGCCGTTGCCCATCTCGACGTGATCGCAGAAGATCGCGATCCGTCCCTCGGGATCGATCTCGACCCGGCCGAGCGAGCAATCCGCGCCCGCGCCGTAATCCTTGGTGACGCAGGCGACGCCAGTGCCGATCAGCTGTCCCTCCGATGCCTTCAGCTTGGACGCGGCGCGCTGCTGCCAGATCGGATGCTTCTCGAGCTTGTCGAGGATGTCTGACGTGCGCACCGACACGATATAGGGATTGCCGGTCATGGTCCGGCCGTTCTGCTTCAGTGCATTGTTGCGGCGGAACGCAATCGGATCGACCTTGAGCTCGCTTGCCGCCTCGTCGATCAGGACTTCGAGCGCGGTCATGGTCTGCAGCGTGCCGTAGCCGCGCATCGAGCCCGCGGTGACGCCGCGCGAATGCAGCGCCACGGTGGTGACGTCGACCTTCGGGATGTCGTAGATGCCGATCGCCGCGGTGGCGGCCACGGTCGCGACGTTGGCGGAGAAGTTGGCGAGCCCGCCGCCGTCGAGCACATGGTCTGCGGCGAATGCCGTGATCTTGCCGCTCTTGCGATCGATGCCGATCCGCGAGCGCATCTTGATCGGGTGGCGTTTGATGCCGCCCTGGAATTGCTGGTAGCGGTCGTGCGCCAACCGCACCGGCCGTCCCGGGAAGAACATTGCCGCCAGCGCCACGTAAAGCACGAATGGGGTGTGATCGCGGCCGCCGAAGCCGCCGCCGACATGGGCAAACTGCGCGTTGATGTGCGAGGGGCGGAAGGGCGGGCGGGCCTTGCCGAGCATGAAGGCGATCGACTCGGTCGCCTCATAGGGCGACTGCACGCCGAGCACCAGTTCGAGATTGCCGCTGTTGTCGCTGTACCAGGCGAGCCCGCTCTCCGGCTCGAGGAACATCGGATCGACCGACTGGGTCTCGAACTCGCGGTCGAGCACGAGCTGTGATGGATCGTCCTTGCCGAGCTGGGCGCGGATCTGCTCGCCATGGGTCGCGGCCTTGGCGTAGTCGGCCTTGGTCTCCTTGGCGAGCGGCAGCCAGACCGGCAGCGCCGCGTTCTGGATGCGGCTCGGCGAGACCCAGCCGGCCTGGATCGGCGAATAGATGTCGGGCGCCTCTGGCGTGGCGCCGGCGACGCGGGTGAAGCGATATGCGCCGTAGTTCGGCAGGATCACAGGGCCGGTTTCGTCGCCGAACTTGACGAAGCCGACATCGCGCAGCGCGAGGCGTGCCCGGTCGAAGGCGTCGAACTGCTCGAAGATCAGCAGCGCGACCGGCTGCCCGAGATAGAGCGGCGTCGTGCCGACCGGGCAGAACAGATCGCCGGTGTAGAACTCCGGCACCCGCGTGCCGATCCGGTCGAGATCGGCGGATGTCACGACGACCGAGGGCTTCGCCGGACCATCGAGGCGGGCGAGGTCCATGCCGGCATAGACATGTGTGGCGTCGCTGGCGCGGACCAGGATGGCGTGCGAGGTGGTCGCAGGCCAGCCCGGCATATCGGCGGCGCGAAAGTCGGAGGCGTAGAGCTTTGCGCCGGTGACCTTTGCCACCCCGTCGACGCGGCCGGCGCCCTTGGCCGCCGGATTGAAGTGGCCGCGCCCGGGAAGCGTCTCGCGGGTCGCGAAGGCCGGTTCTTTCGCAAGCGCCAGATGCGACAGGCTGACCGAGATGCCGCCCGCCGACAACCACTTCACGAAGTCGCGTCGCGAGGGCCGCATGGTCTGATCTCTCATCAATGCTTCGGCGGCGTATCGCGCCGCGGTTTATGAATCGACAAAACACACGCTGCAGTGTTGCGGCAAAGCGGGCGCGATCGCAATGCCGCAATAGGTCGTAGCCTTCTCACTTGTAGATCTTGCCTCACTTGAGGTCGGCGATGGTGGCCGGTCCCGGCCCCGGGGTGATCAGGGTCGGCCATTGCTTGGAACCGAACGGCACCAGCGGCGGCAGGAAGGTCGTCATGCCGCGCTTCTTGGTCTCGGCGATGATCGCCTCGCGCGCATCGCCCCCCATCAGTTCATAGTCCATCAAATGGTAGCTGCCGAAGAACAGCGCGCCCACCGAGCGGTCGGCGATGATCCGGGTCAGCGACTCCAGCATGTCCGACGGCGTGGTGGTGAAGGAGATCGTCTCGATCAGCATCAGGCGGCTGTTGATGGCGTCAGGCCCGAAGAACTGCGCCAGCACGCTGAAGATCACGTTGTTCTGCCGCGCCACATAGATCGTGTTGCTCGCGCCATAGGTCTTGTCCCAGTCGGGGCCGAGCTGGGTCTTCCAGTCGGCCATGACGGTCATCCAGTGCGCGACCTGGGTCTGCGCGGCCCAGGCGACGTTCCTGGCGAGCAGCGGCGCCTGCTTCTTGCCGAACGCCTCGAGCGTCGCGAAGGGGATCGCACCGGCGGTGAGGCATTCATCCATGAAGGCGATGTTGTTCTTGAGGATGGCGCGGTTGTTGTCGCGCCAGTCCGCCTGCATTGGCGTGGCATCGAGCCCGTCGAGCGCCGACTGCATCCGGCTGCGATAGGCCTGCATCGACCCGCGCCAGGCCTTGTCGTCGGGATTGTTGACATAGGGGCCGACCACCTCGGCCAGCGCCATCGTGCTGTGGCCGACCGACTTGAGCAGCTGATAGACCACCGGCACCTGCGGCGCTTCGGCCGGTGGCTTGCCCGGCCGGTACAGGATCAGGCGGCCGCCGGCGCCGGAGAACAGGCCGAGGATGACCGGATGCTTGTCGAGGATGTTCTTCTGGAAGATCCGCGCCGCATCGCCATAGAGCTCGAACATGCCGGTGTTGAGCGCAAGCACGTCCTTGGTCGCAATATCGGCCGGCGTGGAGGTGGTCTTGCCCGAGATCGGCGCCATGTAGTCGGGCAGCGACTGGGCCAGCGCCGCACCACCGCTGCCGAGCAGCAATGCCAGCGCAGCGACGACCAAACGGAAACGATGGGTCATGTTGTGCTCCTCGCAACCTCCGACCCACGCCGAAGCCGGGGATGCGGCCTCTCGACGCTGGCGGGATGCGCAATTCTTTTGACGCAAATGAACAGGGATGGTCGGTCCCGCATGACGCGACACGACGAGGGCGGGTGCTTACAGCTAAGCGACGAATCGGCGGGTGTCCACACCCGGAGACTACCCGGGTGCTTGCGTCATAACGTCATTCGACGCCGGATTCAGCGGAGCTTTCTCATTCAGGGAATCAATCGCATCGACCGGCTTGTCGATGGCCTCAATCCTTGATCAGAAGCACGCCGCCGATGATCAGCGCGATGCCGGCCAGTCGTGAGATCGATACCGGATGCTGCGCCAGTCCGAACACGCCGAAATGGTCCATCGCGATGCCCGCGGTCATCTGACCCGCGACCACCAGCGCCAGCAAGGTCGCGGCGCCGAGCGACGGCAGCAGCAGGATCATCAGCAAGATGAAGACGCCGCCGAGGATGCCGCCGCTCCAGGCCCACCATGGCACAGCCGATACCAGTTTCCAGGACGGCACCGGCTCCCGCGTCGCGACCAGCACGACCGCCATCGTCACGAAACCGCCGAGATAGCTGACGAGCCCGGCCCAGGCCGGCGAGTTCAGGGCGGACCGGAGGTTGCCGTTCAGGACCTGTTGAACAGCCACGGCGATGCCGGCGCCGAGCCCGAGCAGATAGAGAAACCAGACTTGCATGTGACGCCCCAAAACCGGTCGCTGAAGTATTTCATGTCATATTCGATCGGCAGCGTTCGTGGCATGCGTAAAGCACGGCGCGAAACCCACGGAATGGGCTTCCACCCACGTCCCAGATCGAATAAGAGGCCGCAAACCCTCAGTTCCCAGTATGAGAGCATGATCCGCCTCGATAACGTCTCCAAGCAAGTCGGCCACCAGATCCTCTTCATCGAAGCCTCCGCGGCGCTCCAGAAGGGTGAGAAGATCGGCCTTGTCGGCCCGAACGGCGCCGGCAAGACCACGCTGTTCCGGATGATCTCGGGCCGGGAAATCCCCGATGAGGGCCAGGTCTTGCTCGATCGCGGCATCTCGATCGGCTACTTCAGCCAGGATGTCGGCGAAATGTCCGGCCGCAGCGCAGTCGCCGAGGTGATGGACGGGGCGGGACCCGTCAGCGTCGTGGCAGCCGAGCTTCGGGAACTCGAGGCCGCGATGGCCGACCCCGACAAGGCCGATGAGATGGACGACATCATCGCGCGCTATGGCGAGGTGCAGCATCAGTTCGAGGAGCTCGACGGCTACGCGCTCGACGGCCGCGCGCGCGAGGCGCTGTCCGGTCTCGGCTTCAGCCAGGAGATGATGGACGGCGACGTCGGCAAACTCTCCGGCGGCTGGAAGATGCGCGTCGCGCTGGCGCGTATTCTTCTGATGCGTCCTGACGTCATGCTGCTCGACGAGCCGAGGCAACCATCTCGATCTTGAAAGCCTGATCTGGCTGGAGCAGTTCCTGAAGGGCTATGAGGGCGCGCTGCTGATGACCTCGCATGACCGCGAGTTCATCAACCGCATCATCAACAAGGTGGTCGAGATCGACGGCGGCCAGCTCACCACCTATTCCGGCAATTACGAATTCTACGAACAGCAGCGCGCGCTCTCCGACAAGCAGCAGCAGGCCCAGTTCGAGCGGCAGAGGCAATGCTCGCCAAGGAGATCAAGTTCATCGAGCGTTTCAAGGCGCGCGCCTCGCACGCCGCTCAAGTGCAGAGCCGCGTCAAGAAGCTCGACAAGATCGAGCGGGTCGAGCCGCCGCGGCGGCGGCAGACCGTGGCGTTCGAATTCCAGCCGGCGCCGCGCTCCGGCGAGGACGTCGTCAGCCTGAAGAACGTTCACAAGGCTTATGGCAGCAAACGCATCTATGACGGGCTCGACTTCATGATCCGCCGCCGGGAGCGCTGGTGCGTGATGGGCATCAACGGCGCCGGCAAGTCGACGCTGCTGAAGCTGGTCGCCGGTTCAACCGAGCCCGATGACGGCGCGGTCGCGGTCGGCGGCAGCGTCAAGATGGGCTATTTCGCCCAGCACGCGATGGACCTGCTCGACGGCGAGCGCACCGTGTTCCAGTCGCTGGAGGACGCATTTCCGCAAGCCGGGCAGGGCTCGTTGCGTGCGCTCGCCGGCTGCTTCGGCTTCTCGGGTGACGATGTCGAGAAGAAATGCCGGGTGCTCTCGGGCGGCGAGAAGGCGCGGCTGGTGATGGCCAAGATGCTGTTCGATCCGCCGAACTTCCTGGTGCTGGACGAGCCGACCAACCATCTCGATCTCGCCACCAAGGAAATGCTGATATCCGCGCTCTCCGAGTTCGAGGGCACGATGCTGTTCGTGTCCCACGACCGCCACTTCCTCGCCGCGCTCTCCAACCGCGTGCTGGAGCTGACGCCGGACGGCATCCATCAATACGGCGGCGGTTACACCGAATACGTCGCGCGCACCGGACAGGAAGCGCCGGGGTTGCGGAGTTAGCTCACGCTCTCCACCGCGCGCAGAACGCCTCGACGTCGCCGGACTGGAATTCCGGTAGCCGCTTCCAAATGGTTTCGGGCGGCCAGTTCCACCAGGCGATCTGCGACAGCTCGGCCGCGATCTTGCGGTTGAACCGCTCCTTGATCGGCCGGGCCGGCACGCCGCCAACGATGGTGTAGGGCGCGACGTCGCGCGAGACCACCGCGCCGGCCGCCAGCACCGCGCCGTCTCCGACGGTGACGCCCGGCAGCACGATCACGCCATGGCCGATCCAGACGTCGTTGCCGATCACGACGCGGTTGGCGCGCCGATCGCTGAAGAAGCCATGATCGCGCTCGGCGGAGGCCGAGTAGTATTCGGGGCAGTAGGTGAAACGATGCTGCGAGGGACGCTCGATCGGGTGATTGGGCGCGCCGATCCTAACCTGCGCCGCGATCGCGCAGAACCGGCCGATCTGGGCGTCGGCGACCATGCAGCCGCTGCCGAGGTAGGAGTAGTCGCCGAGCTCGGTATATTCCATCGCGGTGTCGCCGAGGACTTCGCAGCAACGGCCGACCTTGACCTCGCGCAGCTTGACCGTCGGCTCGATGACGGTTTCGGCAAGCATGGGGCGGGTTGGGTTCGATTCAGTCATATGATTGTCCTCGATCGGGCAATTCGCGCGGTGTCGTATCTATCACGGCGAGCGGGCAAGGCGATGGTGGTTCGCAGTTTGCTGCTGCGGCCTGGTTCTTGAACTCGTCGACAACGGCAATCGCCTTGTTGAGCAAGTCCGCGCGTGGAATCAAGGCGCTAACCTGGTCGAGAAATATACACTGCAGATTGTTGCACTATCGAAGGTATCGCGATTCGCATGCTTGCGTTTCGGGCCTCGATAGGTTTTAAGCCCGGTGACTTCATGACCGTTGGCATGAACAAGAAGCGCGCTGCGTGGCTCTACCACATTCTGGACAGAGTTGCATCGTAGCGCGCGCCCCCCCCCCAAATTCAGAGGATTTCAGCATGGCCAAGATGACGAAGAATCAATTGATCGACGCGATTGCCGAGGGCACGCAGATATCGAAGAACGACGTGAGGACCGTCATCGAGCATATGGCAACTGTTGGCTACAAGGAGCTGAACGAATCCGGTGAGTTCGTCATTCCTGGCTTTGTGAAAATGTCCGTCGTGCATAAGCCTGCCACGGAAGCTCGCAGCGGTGTAAATCCTTTCACGAAAGAGCCGATGGAATTTGCAGCGAAGCCGGCCAGCAAGTCGGTCAAGGCGTCACCTCTTAAGGTCGCCAAGGACGCTGTTTAAAGACTACGGTTTGCGGCAAGCCACGCGCGCAAGCAATGCAACCGCGCATGGCCTGCCGCGCTGTGTCCGGCTTGTCCGGCTCAGCATCGCCCGCTACGCTTCTCAAAAAATAGCGGGAGCGAAGCGGCATGAAGCAGATCAGGATCGGCGATATCACGATCGACGCGGTGATCGAGCGCGAGGGGCCGTGGCGGCGGCCGCAGGATTTCTTCCCGACCTATGACGACGCCGTGTTCAAGCATCATTTGAAGACGATGGAGCCGGAAGTCTTCGATGCCGCGCGCGGCATGATGTTGATCACCTATCAGACCTTCGTGGTGCGGACGCCGCGCTACACTATCCTGGTCGACACCTGCACCGGCGAGGACAAGGGACACCCGCCGCCGTTCGACTTCCCGGGCAAGGAGCGCTGGCGCAACGAGCTGTTCGCGCTCGGCATCTCCTATGAGCAGATCGACTACGTGTTTTGCACCCATCTGCATATCGATCACACCGGCTGGAACACCACGCTGCGCGACGGCCGCTGGGTGCCGACCTTCCCGAACGCGAAATACGTCTTCCACAAGGGCGAGTATGCCGCCTGGGAGGCCGAGAACGCCAAGGGCGCCAATCCGCCCGGCACGGTGTTTCGCGACAATTGCCTGCCGATCGTCGAAGCCGGGCAGGCGCTCCTGGTCGACGACGATTACGCGCTCGACGACACCGTCACGCTGACGCCGACGCCGGGCCATTCGCCCTGCCATTGCTGCGTCAACATCTTCTCGAAGGGGCAGCGCGCGGTGGTCGCCGGCGATCTGATGCACCACGCGATCCAGTGCCGCGAACCGGACTGGTCGGCAAAGCCGGATTGGGACCCGAAGCAATCGGCGGTCTCGCGGCGAAAGTTCTTTGCCTCCGTTGCCGGGACCGGCACGCTGATCCTGCCGATCCATTTTCCGGCGCCTACCGTCGGCCTGATCAAGGCGGACGGCGACCGCTTCGACTATCGTTTCAAGCGCGAGTAGGCGGCGCGGGCGTTCGACGCAAGGTCAGCCGGACCGCGCCGCGCTGGTCTGGCGCGGAACCTGGGTCAGAAACCGTTCGAGATCGCTGCACAGGCGATGGGCGAGCTCTTCGTCGATCTCGAACGTCGCGATGGTGCCAGCGCACTCGATTGCGATGGTGCCGCGCAATGGTGCGGCGGAGACCGCCGATACCGCGATGCTTGTTGCTCTCTGCATGGTCATGTCGTCAACTTCCCCTCGGGCCGGTTGCCGCCAATCCTGATCTCGGAATGACGGCGCGTCCCTTTCGCTTTCGTTCTTCGATGAATCGTACGCCGATCTCGGTGCCGTCGACACGAACCAGCTCGCAGCGGCGGAACGCCAGTCCGCGCGAGGACAAGACCAGGAAGAACTCCTGGGCCTTCAGCACATCAAGCGTTCCGTCGACCTCGAGCCGGGCACCGCTTTGCGAGACGTCGAGCAGGATGCAGCTCCGCCGCCACGTGCCGTCGACCCCCATGAGATTGACGGGATGGCGCGTCTCAAGCTTGACGCGCTCCGCCCTGCGGTCACCATACGCCATTGCGCCACTCACACTGCCTGAAGGGGTTTCGCAGCGAGACCGGCATCGATGGCGGCGCGGATCGCGTGCTGGAACTCGGGGCGTGCGATCCTGAACAGCCGGGCCTGCTGGCGCGGCGTGGATCGCACGACGAGGTCGGCAAGAACGTGGTGAGGCAGGTCCTTGCGCGAGACCAACGCGGCTGCGATGTCCCCGTCACGCTCGGCGGCATCGACCATCATGGCAAGGCCTGCGCTGGTCATGTCCGCGCCGGGATTGCCTGCGAGAGCGCGAAGCACATTGCTGTCGCCGCGCATCAGCAGAATGTCCGTGAGCTCCTGGTTGACGGCCTTGCGTCCTGCGATGGCGCAGAGATGTCCCTCGGCCCGCATCCAGGCAATGTCGATCAGATCGGCGTCCGGAATGCACGCGCAGTTTCGCAGGATCGGCGCGGCGACATCGGCATCGTCATGGTTGGCCAGGCGACGTGCGAGCTCCCGCGGCACCAGGTGCAAGTCGGCGAGCGAGCGACTGAGCGTGGTCAGGGTGCGCAGCTCGACGCTCTCGGTCAGACGGATCAGGATGTCGTCGAACAGCCCGACCTGGTGCTCGCTGAGGCGGTGAGCGTCGTCGAGAAACAGCCCGGCCACCTCCTGCAGCATGCGCGTGCGGAGGTCGGGGGAACCGGCTCTCAAGACATCGTCGAGCTTGGCAATAAGATCGGGCGAGGCAATGGCTGTCATTGCGGTCCCTAAAATGTTCCGCGACGGGGAACAGCATCGTTCCCAGCGTCAATCTGCTCCCCGAATCTTTAATAGGGGTATAGAAATTGATGCGGAGGCTGATCCCGACGGTGGATATCCCGGCAAACACTATCGAAATTCGGCAGCAGCGCGGTTTTGCCAGATTGTCGGGTTCGACGAGCGGACCGCATTTTTGCTGATTGAGCTCATTGGACGATTCGTATTTTGTGCACGGAATTTATCAATGCGGCCGGCGCGCTGTGCGCGGCGCCGCGTGCGAATTTTAGAGATCATTTCACAGGAGCAGTCATTTGACGGCGCCATTGCTGGTGCCGAGAGTCTTTCGTTTTGACGATGTTGATGCATTCCGGAGTTCGATCCGAGATCTGGATGTTGATTTCACGCCACTTGCACGGAAGATTTCGGCCGAGCAGGTCATCCTGAGTTTGCCGGGATGCGAGCTCAATTACACGCAGTCCTTTCCGCGGATCGTCGACGCGCAGCTTGCGCGGCAGACCACCGCGGTCGGCTTCACGATGGATGACGGCGTTCCGATGCGGTTCAACGGCGTCGAGCGCGATCGTGCAGTGATCGTGCTCGGCGGCGGCGGCGCGTTCTACACCTCCGTGGAGCAGACGCCCCGCCAATATGTCTCGATGATGTTCACGCCCGAGATTGTCGACCGCGGCTGGCCGAGTGCCGGGCTCCATTTCAGCATTCACGAGATCTCTCAACGCGCGCAGGATCGGCTGCGCGAGGTGGTGAGGCAGGTTCTGCTCGTCACGTCGGATCAGGTCACGATTGCGGAGTTCGCGACGGGCGCGTCGATCAAGGAGACGCTGCTCGCCGCGATCGACAACGCGTTCGCCGAGATCGTGCCGGCCAAGTGGGCGACGCGGGCCAACACGACGCGCCAGTTCAAGGTCTTCAACGACGCGCGCGCCATTCTGGCCGGCGACGTGGCTCACCCGATCTACAGCGGCGAACTCGCCCGGCAGATCGGCGTGTCGGTGCGCACGCTGCATGACGCGATCCAGCGCTATCGGGGCATCAGCCTGCATCGCTATCTGCGGCTGCGCCGGCTCTGGCTGGTGCGCCAGCAACTGCTCGCCGGCGCGCCCAGCGTCAAGGCCTGTGCGCTGGCCTACGGGTTCTGGCACCTCAGCGATTTTTCGCGGAGCTACCGGTCGCAGTTCGGGGAAGCGCCATCGGAGACGCTGGCGGCCTCGCGCCGCACTGGCGTCGCGCCCGCCGATCCGTCTGGCGGTAGACACGATTCGTAACAATTCGCCTGAACGGAATCTTAACGGCCGCCGAGGAATCTGTTGGTACGATTCCACCAGAGGCGGGCTGATGCATCCCCGACGATTTGCGCGTGTTCGACCGACAGGATGTGTATCCAGCGTGGTCAAGCTCCAGCTCGAACCGAAGGCGCCCCTGATCGAATGCCGGCTGGTGGATTATTCCGCCGGCGGGGCCTGCCTGGAATTCTCCAAGCCGGTCCAGTTGCCCGAGCGTTTCGAGATGTTTCACGGCAACACCCGGAAGCGTTGCCGGCGGGTCTGGAGCAAGGGCGTCCGGGTCGGCGTCTCGTTCTGAGGACGCCGATCAACAGCGGTTCGGGCCGCGCCCTGCGCGACCCGATTGAGTCCCGATGAAGTCTGTCCCGATTGAGGGGGGCTAAATAAGCGCCGGCGAGGGGCTCAGGCGCCGCTCTGGCACTTCTTCATGAACGAGTTCTTGGCCGCGCCGGCGAGTTTCTTGCCGTCGGAGCCCACGGCCTTGGTCTCGCAGGTATCCATCGTGCACTTCTTCATGAACGAGGTCTTGGCCGCGCCGGCCAGCGGCTTGCCGTCCTTGCCGACGGCCTTCGTCTCGCAGGAGGCGTCCTGTGCAAATGCCGAACCGGCGGCAAAGGTCGCGATCACGGCCGCCAAGAAAATCCGCTTCATCTGGGTTCTCCCTAAACCAAACCAGTGGCCGGATTGGATATCGGATTCTTGGCCCGATCAAGTTCCCACAGCCGAATTTGTCTATAAAATACCCGGATAGCCGTGAGAAAATTCCGTGTGCAGCGCGGAACAAAATGGGGGAAACGCGGAATGGAATTCGAGACGCTGGTACAGACACGCAAAAGCGTGCGCGGGTTCAAGAAGCAGCCGGTGTCCCGGGCGACCGTCGAGGAGATCATCGAAGTGGCCAAGCGCGCGCCGTCCTCGATGAACACCCAGCCCTGGCACATCCATGTCCTGACCGGGGCGCCGCTGGAAGAAGTGCGCCGCCGCAACATGGAGGAGATGATCGCCGGCGCCAAGGCCAAGCGCGACATCGTCAGCCATGGCGAGTACCAGGGCGTGCACCGCGGCCGCCAGGTCGACATCGCCAAGAAGCTGTTCGGGGCCATGGGGATTGCCCGCGACGACAAGCCGATGCGGCAGGATTGGGTGCTGCGCGGCTTCCGCCAGTTCGACGCCCCGGTCTCGCTGGTGCTGGCTTACGACCGGATCCTCGATCCCGGCGCGGTGTGCCATTTCGACCTCGGCGCGCTCTGCTACGGCATCGTCCTGGCAGCCTGGGATCGCGGCCTCGGCAGCGTGATCAACGGCCAGGGCATCATGCGCTCCGACATCGTGCGCGACGTCGCCAATATCCCGGAAGACCAGGTGATCATGACCTGCGTCGCGATGGGCTATCCCGACGACAGTTTTGCCGCCAACGCGGTGCGGTCGGACCGCGAGGCCAACAGCGATTTTGTCCGCTATGTCGGCTTTGCCGAGTAGGGAGGCTGTGACCATTGCTGAGCCGCGGCAGCATCGGCGATCTGAGCACCGATCGTCGATCGCCTGCTGGCAGCCAATCACCTCGTGCTGCGTGATCGATTGCTCGACGCGCCCGGTCGGCCGGCGCAATGGCGCACGCGCTGACCGCACCGCGGGATATTGAATTCCGCTCCATGAAACCCTCGCGCGAGCGTGAGCGCGTGCGCGCGTTTCCGCTATTTGTGCCGACAAAAAATGCGCTACTGGTTTTGTGAAGCGAAACAGCACAGGCGAGGAATCTCAGATGAGCGATGACGAACAGACAGCCATGATCCGCGAGACCGTCGCGAGATTCGTCGATCGCGAACTGATCCCGCTCGAGCCTCAATATCTGAAATCGAAATTGCCCGGCAGCGATCACCCCGAGCTCACCGCAGAGCAGCGCAAGCGGCTGCGCGATGTCTCCAAGGAGCTCGGCCTCTGGGGCCTCGACGCGCCCGAGGAGCTCGGCGGCCACGATTTGCCGACGCGCACGATGGCCGCGGTGCATGAAGAGCTCGGCCGCAGCTGCGTTCCGTTCGTGCTGCCGCCGGATTCGCCGAACCTGCGCATGCTGCAGGCGGTCGGCACCGACGCGCAGAAGAAGAAATATCTGCAGCCCTATATCGAGGGCCGGATGGCGTCGGCGATCGCGATCTCCGAGCCCGGCGCCGGCGGTGATCCCGCGGGCATGAAGACGCGCGCGGTGCTCGATGGCGAGCAGTGGGTGCTGAACGGCCGCAAGATCTGGATCAGCAATGCGCGCCCCGCCGACTTCATCATCGTGATGGCGCGCGTCGGCAACGACCAGCGTCAGGGCGGCATCACCTCCTTCATCGTCGAGAAGGGCACGGCGGGCTTCATCATCGAGCGCGAGATCCCGATGGTCGGCGGCGGCTCGACCTATGAGATCGTGTTCGAGGACTGCCGCATCGCGAAGGACTCCGTGCTGGGCGAGGTCGGCAAGGGCTATGCGCCGATGCAGCTGCGCCTGCGCACGCGGCGGCTCGAGATGGGATCGACCTGCGTCGGCATCACCAAGCGCGCGCTCGACATGATGTGCGAGCACGCCAACCAGCGCGAGACGTTCGGCGTCAAGCTCGCCGAGCGCCAGGCGATCCAGTGGTGGATCGCCGACATCTCCACGCGCATGCATGCCTGCCGGCTGATGGTGCGCGAGGCCGCCGACAAGACTGATCGTGGCGAGGACATCCGCCACGAAGCGTCGATGATCAAGGTGTTCGCAACCGAGATGGCGTATGACGCCTGCGACCACGCCATGCAGACGCTCGGCGCGCTCGGCGTGACACTGGAATTGCCGCTGAACGCGCTCTGGCAGAAGGCCCGCCTGATGCGGGTGTACGAAGGCCCGAGCGAAGTCCATCGCCAGGCGATCGCCCGCCGGGTGCTCGGCCTGCGCGGCGGCTAGCACGTGGAGTGAACCACGTTACCGTTCGATCACGTCATGACGAACGTAGGATGGGTAGAGCGAAGCGAAACCCATCAACACTCGCAGCGAAGCGATGGGTTTCGCTGCGCTCTACCCATCCTACGGATTCGCGACTACGCCGCCCGTACGTCGGAGAGGAAGCGGTTGACCTGGCCGGCGAGGTCCTTGGACTGCGTCGAGAGCTGCTCGGCGGCGCCCAACACCTGGGTTGCCGCCGCGCCGGTGTCGTCGGCGGCGCGCTGCACGCCGGAGATGTTGGAGTTGACCTCCTGGGTGCCGCGCGCGGCTTCCTGGACGCTGCGCGAGATCTCCTTGGTCGCCGAGCCCTGTTCCTCGATCGCGGCGGCAATCGCAGTGCCGATCTGGTCGATTTCGGTGATGACGTCGACGACGCTCCGGATCGCGGTCACGGTCTCGTCACTTGCGGTCTGGATCGCGGTGATCTGCTCGGAAATCTCCGTGGTCGCCTTCGCGGTCTGGCCGGCCAGCGACTTCACTTCGGAGGCGACGACGGCAAAGCCGCGGCCGGCCTCGCCGGCGCGGGCCGCCTCGATGGTGGCGTTGAGCGCGAGCAGGTTGGTCTGCGCCGCGATGCTCTGGATCAGCGTCACGACGTCGCCGATCTTCTGGGCGCCTTCGGCCAGCGAGCGCGCGGTGTCGCCGGTGCGCCTTGCATGGTCGACGGCGCGCGCGGCGATCTCGGTCGAGGTCGCGACCTGGCGGGCGATCTCGGAGATCGAGGAGGTCAGTTCCTCGGTCGCGCTCGCCACCGTCTGCACATTGGTCGAGGTCTGATCCGACGCCGCCGCGACGACCGCGGCCTGGCGGTTGGTGGCGGCCGCGGTGGCGGACATCGATTGCGCGGTGTCTTCCATCACCGAGGACGCCGCGGACAGGCCGCCGACGAGTTCGGTGACCTTGGCTTCGAAGGCGCGGGTCAGATCGTCGAGCACGCGGGCGCGGCGCATCTTGACGTCGTTCTCGGCTTCCTTCTCGCTCGCGAGGCGATCCGCTTCGATCCTGTTGTCCTTGAACACCTGGACGGCAGCGGCCATCGCGCCGATCTCGTCGTTGCGCGCGGCGCCCGGGATCGCCTCGGCGACGTCGCCCGCGGCGAGGCGCGACATCCGGCCGGTGAGGGCGGCGATCGGGTTGAGGATGCGGCGGCGGACCACGACGATGAGGCCGGCACTTACCGCAACGACCGCGAGCAGCCCGATCAATGCGATCACGAAGCTGAAGCGCGCCGACGAATAAGCGCTCGCAAGCACTTGCTCGGCATTCTCGTAGAACGCGTCGCGCACGGTGATGATGGCGGCGAGGCCGATCTGCGATTCCGGATAGTAGGTGTCGAGATCCAGCTCATACTTGCCGGTCACTGCGCCTTCCTTGGCAAGCTTCAGCGCCTTGCCGAAGCGCTCGACATAGTCGGCCTGCATCTTGCCGAGCGCCGTCATGACGTTGACGGGCGTCGCCGGATTGTTGCGCAATTCCTGCAGCGTCGAGAGGATCTGCTCGGTGCGGCCGGTCGAGCGGTAGAGTTCCAGCTTCTCCTGATCGGTCGCGACGCGCTTGGCGCCGACCAGGGCCTTGTGCAGGCTGGCATTGAGGCCGCCGGTGTCGCGCAGCATCCAGGCAACGTTGGCGTAGCTGGCCTGGCGATAGGCATTGCCGTCGAGGCCGGCGAGGCGGCGTACCTGCTCGTCGAGCAGCGTGGTGACACCGGCGTTGAACACGGAATTGTCGGCGACGATCTTGCCGGCGGCCGCGCGGCGGGCATCGGCTGGTCCTGAGATTGCAGTCGCGATGGCGTCGCGCAGCCCGGCAAACTTCATCTTCAGTGCGTCGATCTCGCGCGCGACGGCCTCGCCGTCGTCGAGCGATCCCGGCAGGGTGGCGCGCACCTGGTTGACCTTGGCCAGCGCGCCGTCGGTCAGCTGACGCTGGCGGTCGAGTTCGGCGATCTGCTTCGGATCGATCGTGCCACCTGCGAGCAGCAGGTTGGTGGCGTAGCCACGCTCGGGGTTCATGTAGCGCGGGATATCGCCGACGGCGCGGACGATTTCGAGCCGGCTCTGCGCGGTCGAAACCTTGTCCATGGTCTGGTACTTGGTCGCCGCGACATAGGCCGCCAGGCCACCGCCGACCGCGGACAAAGAGACGATCGCGGCCGTCAGGAGAGTACCGATTTTCATGGGATGCGCGCCATTTCTTGACGAAAGAGGGAAGGCCTCAACCGTACCGGGTGCGCATTAAGCTAGGGTTTATGATGCGGGAGCCGTGGCGGTCCCGCACATTCGTATTGTCCGAAAGTCGAGCGCGCCGGGTCGCTCGGCCACGTGTGGCGGCATGGCGTGCCGGTCGGTCAGTGCTCGTCGTCGTCAGCGCCCTTGGTCGCGGCGCGGTGCTGGGTCGCGCCGCCGGTGCCCGCTTCGCCGCAGGGAAGCTGGTTCCAGGTGCCGTCGGCGGCCTGTTGGTAGGCCTGGCAGCCGGTCGAATTGGTGGTGGTGGCGGCTTTCTCGTCGGCTTTCTGCCGCTCGGCACTCTTCGCCAGCGCCGGCGTGGCAATGGCAGCGATGGCCGCGAGCGAGCCTGCGAAGACCAGCTTTGCGATCCGCATGTCGGGTTCTCCTTCTCGAAGCGAACGCATATCCAGAAAACAAATCTGGCAATTTTTGGCCACGGCGGGGGACCTGCGACGAATTGCTTAATGCCGGGAAAACGCGCCGGAAATGCCGTTAACGTCTGCACGCCAGCCGCAGGACGGCTGTCGCAGCGCCGTGGTAGGATCGCGCCATCATGACCCACCGCATTCTCGTTCTCTATGGCTCTTATCGTTCGGATCGCATGGGCATCCGCCTGGCGCACTTCGTCGTCGACGGCCTTCGTGCGCGCGGCAACGATGTCGAGTTGATCGACGCCAAGGAGGTCGGCCTGCCGATGCTCGACCGGATGTACAAGGAACATCCCAAGGGCCAGGCGCCGGCCGTGCTCGAAACGCTCGCCGGAAAGATCCGCGACGCCGACGGTTTCCTGTTCGTCACCGGCGAATACAACTGGGGCATCCAGCCCGGGCTGAAGAACCTGACCGATCATTTCCTCGAGGAATGGTTCTGGCGTCCGGCGGCGATCGCGAGCTACTCGGCCGGGCGTTTCGCGGGTGCGCGCGCCGCGACCGCCTGGCATGGCACTTTGTCGGAGATGGGAATGGTGGTGGTGTCGAGCACGATCAGCGCAGGGCCGATCGCGCAGACCCTGTCCGCCGAAGGCAAGCCGATCGGCGAGGGCGGCAAGTCGCTCGAACGCACCTTTCCACGCTTTGCCGACGACTTCATTTGGTGGATCGAAGCCGCCAAGGCACAGCGGGCGCGCAAGGCGCCGCCATACTGAGCGCAGGTCTGCACGTCCTTGGAGACAGGCATCATGAGCCTCTTCACATCGCCCTTCGATCCCGCGCGCGAGGCGGCCTTGGTGACCGGCGCCGGCAACGGCATCGGCCGCGCGGTCGCGCAGGCCCTGGTCGGCGAAGGCGTGCGCACGGTGTTCGCCGACCTGCATGAGGACAAGGTATTGGTCGCCATCAAGGCCGCCGCACATCCCGAACTTGCCGTGCCCTGGGTCGGCGATCTCGCGCAACGTGCGGCGTGCAACGCGCTGCTGGCACATGCGCAAGCCACGGTCGGGCAGGTGACGCATTTCGTCCACAGCGCCTCGCCGCCGCGCCGCGAGGCCGATCATGCGATGGCGGTCGACGAAGAGACCTGGCGGCAGATGCACGCGGTTAATCTCGACGCCGGTTTTCATCTGTCGCGCGAACTGGCGCGCAAGCTGATCGCGGCGAAGCGGCCTGGCTCGTTCCTGCTGCTCACCTCGCTGCACGCGGGCACGCCGCGCAACCTGCCGCATTACTCGACCGCGAAGGCCGGCATGGCGATGCTGGTGAAGGAACTGGCCAAGAGCTGGGGCCGCTACGGCATCCGCGTCAATGCGCTGGTGCCCGGTGCGATCGCGGCCGGCGGCTTCGTCGCCGATCCCGCGCTGGCCAAGCACATTCCGCTCGGGCGGCTTGGCCAGGCGGACGATCTCGCGCCGATGGCGCTCGCCGTGCTGTCGCACAAGCTCTCCGGCTACGTCACCGGCGCATCGATCGTGGTCGACGGCGGCCTGTCGCTGACCAATTGGTTCGCGCCGCCGGAGCTGGATTGAGAATCGAAATTTACTCCTTCGTCCGGATGTAGCCCGCCAGCCGTGTCTTCTGGTCTTGGCACCAGGTCGTCATGCTGCCGGCGCGGCGCTGGTCGAGGTCGGTGCTCTGGGTTGCGATCGCGACTTCGGTCATCAGGTCGTCGGCCTGCTTCTCGCCCATCTTGCCGCCGGTGTGCATGAAGGCGATCGCCTTGCGCACCTGTTCGGTGGTGCCGTCGGGCAGGTGCATGTCCTGCGCGCGCTGCACGAGGTCCTGATAGACGAGATCGGTGCCGGGGCACTCGACCTTGGCTGCAAAGGCCTGCAACACCATCGTGACATAGGCCGCGCGCGGATCGGCGTGGGCCGGTGTTGCCGCGACAATCAGGCCGGCGATCAGCAGAGCGTAACGCATCGAATTCCTCCCGATGTTTTAGACATTTTGCCGCAAGGCTAGCGTCCGCGGGAACCGACTGCAACCGGAAGGACACACTTGCCGAAGGAACCGATCAAACAGCCGTGTTCCAATCTGCGCTGCCACGATTTCAGCACGATTTCGGCAGCAAGTGCCACAACTTGACGCAGGGGAGAATGATCGTGTCGAAGTTGGGGCTTGCTGCGGTGCTGATGGGTTCGCTCGCACTTGGCGGCTGCATGCAGGCGACGCTGTCGCCGGTGACGGATGCCGCGATGACGCCGCGCGATCGGCAATTGCTGGCGCATCCGCCCTATGCGGACGCCAAGATTCCGGATCAGTTCCAGCGCCACATTGTCGATTACACGCGGAAGGAGCAGCCGGGTTCGATCCTGGTCGATACCGACGCGCGCTACCTTTATTACGTGCTGCCCGGCGGCAAGGCGATCCGTTACGGCGTCGCCGTCGGCGAAGAGGCGATGGCGTTCTCCGGCGTCGCCACCGTGGGCCGGCTCGCCGAATGGCCGGACTGGGTTCCGACCAAGGATATCCAGGAGCGGCTCGGGCCGTATCCGGCGCGTGTCGCCGGCGGACCGGCCAATCCGCTCGGTGCCCGGGGCATCTACCTCTACCAGGGCAACAAGGACACGCTGTATCGCATCCACGGCACCAACCAGCCCGAATATATCGGGCAGGCGATCTCGTCGGGCTGTATCCGCATGAACAACGCCGACGTCATCGATCTCTACCAGCACGTCAAGCCGGGCGCGACCGTGGTCGTGCTGCCGCCGGGACAGAGCGCCTAATTCGCATCTGAGATACAAAAAGGGCACCGATCGCCTCAGCGCGATCGGTGCCCTTTCGTTTGCACGCGTTGGCAGGTCGTCAGCGCAACGGCATCGGCGGCCGAACCACGGGGCCGTTATCATCAGCATCGACAACAGAGGACGGCTGCGATTGCACTGGCCGCGGCGCGACAGCCTGCGGTGCGGCTGCAACGGGCGCCGGTAGCGGTGCCGCTGATGCCGGTGGGATGTAGGCCTGGGTCGGCGGGTAGGCCTGGTTCGGCGGGTACGACCGGCGCACCGGCGGTGAAGCAACAGCCGTACGTGGAGCCATCGGCGGCGGCGTGATCGCGGCACGCGGGCGCGGCGCGACCGGCCGTGGTTCGACGGCCCTGGTCTCGGTCGTCCTTGCGACCCGCTGCGTCAACTGATCCTGGCTCGCCTTCAGCTGATCGATGCTGGTCTTGAGCTGCTCGATCTGCTGTCCCATCGACGCGAGATCGCGCGCCATCGATTGCAACAACTGCGTTTGGTCAGCTGGTGTCGCCGGGGCAACCGGCGCCGCCGCGGCAGCGGGTGCTGCGGCCGCCACTGGCTGCGCTGCAGCGACCTCCTGTGGCGCAGCCGCCGGAGCAGCCTCAGCCGGCTGATCGGCGGCAGCCGCCTGTGCGGGCGGGCTCGCCTGGTCGGCAGCGGGAGTGGCCTTGCCTGGCAGCAGCGACGTCAGGGCCTCGACCTGGGGCACGTACTCCGCCACCACCTGCTTGACGCGATGCCCGTAGTGTTGCCACGCCGCGGTGCCCATGGCGCCGGCGATCGCGAACACGAACCAGAAGGCGCGGATCGCCCACTTATTGGTCGCACGCGGCGCTCGCTCCAGTCTGATGTCGTCCAGCCTGCCGTCATGGCTTGCGGCGCTGTACTCCGGCGCGGCCGGCGGCGCCGTCACTGGTATCGGCGTCACCGGTGGCACCGAGGTGACCGTGGCGGCGGGCGCGACCTGTGGCGTGGAAGAGGGGGCGAGGCTCGGGCCGAACCAGGGCTCGCGTTGCCCCGCCGCGCCCTTGGCGGCGGGTGCCGGCGCGGCGGCGGCATTGTCCGGGCGGGTTGCAGTGAAGCTAGGTTCGATCGCGAAAATATCGTGCGGATCTGCGTCTTTCAGTGTCGATTGCATGGCGGTCCCCGTTTCAGTCCAAGGTCAACCGCAAATGGGCGGCCGGCAATTTGAGCTCTGTATCGACCCCTGGCCCTGGCCCCACGACTCCAGTCCGGTTTGACCAAAGCAAGGCGAGAGGGTGGAGAGGTTGGGGAGTTTCGGGAACCGACGCTGGGAGCCGAGGACGCTAGGCATCCTTGGACGCGCGCGGAGAGCTCCGGGACGCATTTCCGGCTGAACCTCCCTGGTTGTGTGGCGCATCCACCACACCCGAGGGGAAATCGGGTCGCCTGCGGCCGTCCGACCGCGTTCCGCCACCGTTCCGCCCCGATTGGATTCGGCCATGCGGGTGTTGGATTTTCGGCTTGGGCTGGGGCGCGAGTTGGGGATGCAACATGTCACGCGACGATGCAGTCATTTCGTACGTCGACGTCAAACGCAGCGCGCGCGGTGTTGCGCCCGCAATTGCATTGGCTCGTGCGCGAAAGCCGCTGCGGCTCTGCGCCATCGTGATCGGCGCCGCGTCGCTTGCGGCCTGTGCGCAGTCCTCCGTCGTCAGCCAGCGCTCGCAGGCGCTCGCGAGCCGGCCAGCATCGGCCGAGCCGGCGCGGGCTGCGTCATCGGCGACGCGCGCACATGTCGCAACCGCGCGCAAGCACACGCCGTACGCCTCACGCAAAGGCGGCGAGACCAGGATTGCGTCGCAGGGCGTCGCAAGCTTCTACAGCGAAGGGCAGGAGACCGCGAGCGGCGAGAAGTTCAACGCGCACGAACTGACCGCCGCGCATCCGACATTGCCGTTCGGCACCAAGCTGCGCGTCACCGACGTCAAGACCGGTCGCTCGGTCACCGTGCGTGTCAATGACCGCGGGCCCTACGTTCCCGGGCGCATCGTCGACGTCTCGTATTCCGCCGCACAGTCGCTCGGCATGATCGGCAAGGGCGTCGCGAATGTCCGGCTCGACGTGGTGCAGTGAGCGGCGTCGCAAGTCAGGTTCGGGATTTTTTGCCGGACGGATCGGGAAAAAGTCCCGGCGTTGCGCGCGCTTTAATCCTGTTGTCCGAGTGCTGGCAACAATTAGAATTGATGCCGCTACTTCTCGCGCTCTCCTTTTCCAGGCGCGTGGATTTCAACCCAACGAACCTTCCCCGCCTTGGCGTCCCACCGAGGCGGGGTTTTTCTTTGGCCTGAGCCATCTGCGGCAAGATCCGGCACATGCTGGACATGCCGACCTTGATGGGCAAGTTGAGCTAGCCGCGACCGCACGTTGCGCTCTGCCGCATCCGGCGCTAGCGCTTCCACCAAATTGTCATGCTCCCGGCGAATTGCGGCCCAACGTCGCTGCCAACACACCGCCGAATGGACTATGTCGGCGAGGGACAAGCATTGGCCTACAAGATGATCGCAGAACGCGAGAACGAAACGGTCAGGATCGAGCGGGAGAGCACCTTCATCATCATCGCCAAGGCCAAGGTCTGGGCGAGCGAGGGATGGCAGGTGGTGATCACCGACAAGGACGGAAAATCATACCCGCCCGAGGAATTCGACAAGCTGCTCGCAGCGTGATGTTCTCTGTTTGCGCATGATCTTTCCGGAAAACCGCTTCACACTTTTCCGGATCATGCGCTAGCGCTGCGCTGACACCAGCATCATCATCGGCCGTTCCAGTTCGTCGGCCAGTTCGGGCACAGCCTTGATCTGCTCCCGCGTCGGGGAAAATTCCTCGACATGGCGAAGCGTGAAGCCGGCGCCGATCAACGCATTGAGCGTGGTGCCGACGGTGCGGTGATATTTCAGCACGCCTTTCACATACCAGTCGGTCCGGCGTTCGCCTTCGATGAAGTAGCGGTTGACCGGCCAGGTCTTGCGGCCGTCCTGATCCTGTCCCCAGTCGGGATGGGCGGCCGCCATGTAGATCGGATGCTCGATGGTGAAGACCAGATGCCCGTCCGGGACGAGCGTGCGATACAGCATCCGCGCCAGGCGATCGAAGTCCCTGATGTAGTGGAAGGTGAGGGCGCTGTAGGCGAGGTCGAAGGAGGCCTTCGGCAGCTCCAGCGTTTCGAGGTCGGCGATCTCGTAGGTGATAGCCGGATCCTGCGTCATCGCCGTGGCGCGCGCGATCATGTTCTGCGAGAGGTCGACGCCGAGCACGCCCGAGGCGCCTTGCTCGCGCATCCAGCGCGACATCCAGCCGAAGCCGCAGCCGAGATCGACCACGCGCTTGCCGGCGATGTCAGGCAGCATGGCGCGGATCGCGGGCCATTCGGGCGCGCCGAGCAGCCCGCGGACCTGCCGCGGCAACTGGCTGTAGCCGGCGAAGAAGCCGGGATCGTCGTAGATGTTCTGCGCCATGGTCACGGCAACTCGGGAAGGAGCGGGGTCCGCCTCTCTGTATCCGCCGCCGCAGCGCGTGGAAACCGTTGATTCCATCGCGCCGGCCAGGATGCTGGAACCAGACGCGGCGTTCGGCCGTTTTGAAGTCAGTCCGCGGGACGCGCGGTCACGCCTGTCCCTGCGGCGTCAGACAGCCGAGGAGAGCGCCATGATAGCCGAGATGCAGATCCACACCATCGCGCGGCAGATGCTGGAGAAGCACGGCCTGCAGGCGATTGCCGAGGCGGCGCAGAACGCGATCGCCTGCGAGAGCAAGGGCGAGACCGAAGAGGCCCGCGAGTGGCGCCATATCGAGGACGCCATGAAGATGATGCGCGGACCGCATCAGAGCTGACGGTCAGACGCCGCGATGCCCGATCGAATGATCCGGCGCTGGGCGCTGGACCATTCGACTTGCGAATCCCCACGGCCGCTTGCCTTCGCCGGAAATTCCGGGAACTCTGTTCCGGCAAGCATCAGACAAATTTTCTATCTGGGGGAATTCGCCATGACCTTTTCGCTCTACGACGCGACCGTTGCCAACTATCTGCAGATCCTCGGCGCCACCTCGGGCTTTCTCGACAAGAGCCTTGCGCATTTCAAGCAGAACGGCATCGATCCGGCCGAGATCGTCGAGACCCGGTTGTTTCCGGACATGTTGCCGTTCCGCTTTCAGGTGGTCTCGCTCGCGCATCATTCCCGCGGCGCGATGGAAGCCGCGAAGAGCGGCGTGTTCGTCCCGCCGTCCGGCAAGCCCGATCTGGACTACGCCGCACTGCAGGCGCTGGTGAAGGACGCGCTTGGCGAATTGTCGGCGCTGACGCCGGACGCGGTCAATGCGTTGCTCGGCCGCGAAGTGATGTTCAAGCTCGGCGAGCGGTCGATGCCGTTCACGGCCGAGGGATTCCTGATGTCGTTCTCGCTGCCGAACTTCTTCTTCCACTCGACCACCGCCTACGACATCCTCCGCCACAAGGGTGCACCGCTTGGCAAACGTGACTTCATCGGCCGGTTGAACATGAAGAAGTGATCGGACCACGCGCCGACTGGTCTTGCCGAGGCGGCAACACCGGCCGCCCCGCACGCAGCAAGATCAAGACCGCGCGCGGACGGGCGCGGTCAACAGAGTCCGAAGCCTGCCGGCGCTAGCCGGCCCTGCGCCAGTGCGGCACGGGGTCGAGCGGCGTCCGGTAGAGTTCTCGCCGGTCGATGTCAGTGACGCGCACGGCGCAGCCGCGTGCCTTCAACTCCGGCTTGACCTGCGACAGCTCGTTGGCGAGCTGATCGGCGCGATCGGAGGCAAGGCTGATGTCTTCGAGGATGATCGTTCCTTGATTCCGGAACTCGTCCCCCACCACGAGATCGAAGGTGTAGTACGGCATCCGAAGTTCTCCGTTTCGGTTTGCATCACAGGGTAACACTGAGTCGTGCATTCCCTAAGATGCATCGCGCACAATCGTCGGGCGATCGGCGCAAAAGCGATGTGCGACGCGCCACGCACGATGAACGACTAGACGCGCAGCACGGCGAAGGAGTCCTGTCATCCAGCTCAGCGCCATGCCGTTAAGATTTGATTAAAACTGTCGTCGCAAGCTTGGGACCAGGTGGAATTGCGGCGGAACCGGACTCCGGGAACCGGCAGCCGCAGGAGAAGGCCGGTGGCGTAACGCCCATCGGCCTTTTCTCGTCGCTCAAGCCCTCGGACTAGTCGCGCAACCCGGCCTGCCGCCTGGCGCGGCATTTCGGGCCCGGCCCGCGCATGTAATACAGCTCGGGGCGATAGGGGTGGATGACGCCCTCGATCAGCGCGACGCAGCGCTGAGCGAGGCGGGTGAGGTGGCGCCGCACGGGCTGCAGGGCGAGTTCCATCGAATTCATGGCATGCCCTCAGTGCAATTGGCCGAGGACGGCGGTGAACGGCAGCTCGAAGATCTCGGTCCCGATATCGTCGGTGACGTGAACCGCCCAGTTGCGCCAGTCCTCCACACTCGGTGTCATGACAAAGCTGCGCGCCAGCTGCTCCGCATGCACCCGCACCTCCGAAAAATCCATCGCGGCGCCGATGCGATCCAGGATGACGTGCTTGTCGTCGGAGCAGTGAAAGTAAACTGCAGACATCTTCCGATTCCCATGCCGAAGCGATTCTTGTGCGCTGGAATAGCAGCGCGCGCGGGCACTTAGAATCCGGGTGATCCCCCATCGGTAAACTACGGGGAATCCAGACGATTTGAATCACGCGGCCGTGATCGGGTCGGGCCGTCAGAAGATCGGCTCGCCAACCGCAACCTCGCTGCGCGGACCGAGCGCGATCACCTGGCCGCCGGCATCCTTGGCGCCCAGGATCAGCAGTTCCGAGGTGAAACCGGCAATGTTCTTCGGCCCGAGATTGCAAACGCACACCACGAGCGAGCCGATCAGCGCCGCAGGCTCGTAATTCGTGATCTGCGCGCTCGACCACATGATCCGCCCGGCGCCGACATCGACGCCGACCTTCAGGGACGGGTTGCGGGCGCGCGGAAACGGCTGCACCTCGACCACCTTGCCGATCCTGATGTCGAGGCGGGCGAAGTCGTCATATGTGGCCTGCGGCTTGAGCGGAGACATCAGCGCTCCTGAAAGGCGAGGCGGATGCCGAGCGCGATGTAGATCGTGCCGACCACGCGGCCCTGCCACTGCCCGATGCGGCGATGCCGCCGGATCCACGGGCTGATCTGACCGGCGGCGAGCGCGAGCAGCGAGGTGTAGGCCGCGCTCATCACGACGAAGATCAGGCCGAGGGTCGCGAACTGCGCGACGGCGGAGCCGTGGCCGGGATGGACGAACTGCGGCAGGAAGGCGAGGAAGAACAGCGCGGTCTTCGGGTTGAGCATCTCTGCCCAGATCGCCTGCCGGAACGCGCGCCGCGGATCGACCGGCTGGGCCGCCGGCAAATGCAGGTCGTCATTCTTCTCGAACAAGGCGCGGACACCGAGCACGATCAGGTAGATCACGCCGGCATATTTGACGATCGAGAACGCGAGCGCCGAGGTCATCAGCACGGCCGAGAGGCCGAACGTCGCCATGGCGGTGTGGACGAGGTCGCCGAGCGCGATGCCGAACCCGGTCGCGACGCCGACGCGCGGCCCGCCGGTGACTGAACGCGCGAGCACGAGCAGCACGGCTGGTCCCGGGATCAGGAACAGGCCGAGCACGACGGCGGCGTAGGTGAGGAGGGTGGTGATGTCGATCATGAAACGTGTTCCGGATGTCAGGATGCAGGGATGGCGACCGCCGCGAAGCGCGGCTTCGGATCAAGCATCAGCTCGGCGCTTTCGACAATGCGCATTTCCTCGGTTGCTTGCTCCGCCGTGCGCACCAGCACGCCGTGGATGCCTGAGGCGGCATGGCTGAGCGCCTCAGGTGTCGCCAGGCCACGCACGCGGGCGGCGACGAACAGCGCGGCGAACAGGTCCCCGGTGCCGGACGGGCTGATCGGCAAGCGCGGGGTACGCACGCGCCACGCTCCCGTGTGCTCGATCGCCAGCGTCTCGATCTCACTGTCGGGCGTGCCGGCAAGCTCGGCGCTGGTGACGACGATGGTCGCAGGCCCCCGCGCCATCAGCATGCGAGCCTGCGCGATGACGTCATCGGTCGTCGTCACGCGCGCGCCGCAGAGGAATTCAAACTCGAAATGGTTGGGCGTGATGATGTCGGCCAGCGGACCGAGCTGGTCGCGCACCAGCGGCGGGATGTCCGATCGCACGAACATGCCGCGGTCGCGATCGCCGAGCACGGGATCGCAGCAATAGAGCAGGGCCGGGTTTTCCGCTTTCGCGCGGGCGACGAAGTCGGCGACCTCAATCGCGATGTCGGCCGAGCCGAGATAGCCCGACAGGATCATCCGGGCGCTTTCGATCGCGCTGCGCTCCTCGATGCCGCGCAGGAGGTCGGCGACCAGCTGCACATCGAGCACCCGTCCGCGGATCGTCGGATAGCCCGGCCGGTTGCTCAGCAGCGTGGTCGGCACGGCGACGACGTCGATGCCGTGCAGCTGGATCGGAAAGGTCGCCGCGCTGTTGCCGACATGGCCCCAGGCGACCTGTGACTGGATCGAGATGACGGTCATGTCGTCCGCATCACCCGAACAGCGCGGCGTAGATCACGTAGAGCCAGCCCAGGATACCGTGGATGATCGCCCACAGGATCGAATGGTTCTTGGTGTACGAGATCGCAATCGCCAGCGCCGAGCCGAACCCCACGCCGTATTTCGCGCCCTCGACGCGAACGCCGTAATATCGATTGCCGTTCATGGTGATCCTTCCAGCGAGAGGGCGTGATTGGCGACAGCGTAGCCTGTCCGTTGCGGCCAATTCAACGGCGCATCGTGGCTTTGCGCGGCGATGACGGGGTAAGGTTCGCATTCGAACGTCAAATAGTTCGGTGTCATCACCCGCGCATGCGGGTGATCCAGTATTCCAGAGGCGCCAGTGATGACAGACGGGATCGCGGCCCAGCATCGCGCAACAATTCTCATTTGGGGTAATGGGTCCTGGCTTTCGCCAGGACGACATCGAGTGGGTTGCGCTGCTTGTGACTCACAATTCCGCACTCTCGCGACACGATTTGCCCGAGTCTTGCGTTTCGCCATCTCTCGAACAGAGGGCGCAGGGAAAGCCGGCGCAAACGCCAAGCGGAATATTTTCTCATAGTGGGCTTGACGCGTTTGCTGATTTGCCCGTCGGGTTGTTTTGTCGCAGCTGTCGCAACCGGATTTGACTTGCGCGCAGGCAGACTGGTTGCGGCCGCTCGGGCCTCCAGTCCCGGCGGTCACGCTCCGATCAATCGAATGTGTCGAACCGAGCCGCAGCACAGGCAAATTCGCTGCGTCGTCGCGGAATAATCGGGGCGCGCCGCCCGTCATGGTTTCAGTGAAAACGCTTCAGCAGGCCGGCGACATGATCCCATCCTGCTGAATCCAGCAGGAGACGCTCGATGACCACGATCAAACACGTCGCCGCGGGCTTGCTCGCCCTCGGCATGCTGACGACATCGGTCATGGCGCGCGAAGTCCCGGCCGGCCCATCCGCCTTCGTAAAGGGACATGCCGCGGCCGCCGGCCGCTGGGGCGGCGGACCGCCGCGCATGGCCGTGCCGCGCTTCGGCGAGTTCGAAACGCTGCCCCGGGATCAGCCGGGCGGCGTCTGCGATCACGGCGACAATGCCATGATCTGCTGAGCCGGACTGTGCATGGCGGTGATCTCCGGCAAAAGTTGCGCTAGCTTCGCTGGGTCGTCTCCCTCCAGCCGCGAGCGCCGCCGCCATGCACATCCTCCGTCCCCAATTCCGTATCGAGGACGACCACGCGCTGGCCTTTGCGGCGGCGCGCGGCTTCGGCGCCATCGTCGCCGCCGATGCGCGCGGCCCGCGGGCATCTCATGTGCCGTTCGTGATCGCGCGGCGCGACGATCGCGTGATCGTGCAGGTCCATCTCACCGCGAAGAACCCGTTGGTCGAACTTGCCGACGGTATCAGGCGTTTCCTATTGATCGTCTCCGGCGACGACGCCTACATCTCGAACGACTGGTACGTCTCGCGCGATAACGTCTCCACCTGGCTCTACGAGGCGGTACATTTGTCCGGCGTTGCGCATCTGCGCGATCACGGGGAGAACCGCGGCCACGGCGACGCGCTGCTCGCGGTCTCCGAGGCGCGGCTGCCGAAGCAGCCCTGGGACCTCACGCAGATGGAGCCCGGCAAGCGCGATCAGATGCTGGCGGGGATCAGGGTGATCGATATCGTCGTCGACGAGATCGAGGGCCAGTCGAAGCTCAATCAGCACAAGAGCGATGCGGACTACGTCGCGCTCGTCAACCGGCTCGCGCATGCGGAGGAGACCTCAAGCCACAGGCTTGCGGAGAAGATGCGCGCGCTGCGGCCGGAGCTTGAATATGAGGCTGGACGATGCGTAGGGCGGGTTAGCGAAGCGTAACCCGCCGCTCCGGTGTTGCGGACCGATGGCGGATTACGCTTGCGCTAATCCGCCCTACAAAGTCGATTGGCGTCGACACTGCAAACGCGTTGTTAAGATTTGCGTCGCCCCGATTTGCCCGATTCCGATTCGTTCTTTGCGAACAAAATGGAGTCGTATCGAGAACGCTTACGGTGCGGACCGCAGAAAATTCGCGACCTCACTGTTGAATCGATCCGCTTGTTCGACATTGAGGATGTGAACGCCGGGCAGCAGAACGAGCCTTGCATCGGGGATCGTCGCCGCGATTGCCTCGCTGTGATTGGCCCGCGTGACGGTGTCGCTGTCACCGCCGATGACCAAGGTCGGCGCCGCGATCAGCGAGACGACCCTGCGAAGATCGACATCGCGCAGTGCGGCGTAACAGCCGGCGAGGCCGCGCGGCGGGGTGGTGAGCACCATGCCGCGGAATTCGTCGACAATCTCGTTGGGCGCAGCCAGCATCGTCGCGGGAAACCAGTTGCGCATGAAGCCCTCAGCGATTCCGTCCACGTTGCTCGCGGCCAGCACGGCGCGGATCTGGTCGTCGAACGGCAGCTCTGACGCAAGATAGGACGCGGTGTTCGAGAGGATCAGGCGATCGATGCGTTCAGGCGCGAAGATACTAAGCCACTGCCCGATGAACCCGCCGAGCGACAGGCCGAGGAAATGTGCGCGATCGATCCCGAGGGCGTCGAGCAGTTCGACCACGTCGCGGCCGAGCCGATCCATCGAATAGGCGCCCACGGGCGCGTCTGAACCGCCGTGACCGCGGGTGTCGTAGCGGAGCAGGCGAAACGACCGGCCGAGGGCCGGCACTGAGCGGTCCCACATGTGCAGGTTGGTGGCGATCGAGTTCGACAGCGCGAGCACCGGCCGATCATCGGAACCGTCGATACGGTACGCAATCCGGCAGCCGTCCCCGGTCGTGAAGTGTCGATCGCCGCTCATTTCGTCAGTCCCTTCTGCTGGAGGAAGCCCGCGGCCAGGCTAGGACTCGCGCTCGGCAGATAAAATTACTAAGATCGATCAATCTATGTAGGATTTATGGACAATGGACCGGATCAAGCTCCACGACTTGCGCTGCTTCGACGCGGTCGCGGCCAGGGGAAGCTTTCAGGCTGCGGGCGCCGCCCTGAACCGCTCGCACCCGTCAGTGTTCGCGGCGGTCGCCCGCCTCGAACAGCAGCTCGGCCTCACGCTGTTCGACCGCAGCGGATACCGCGTCGGGCTGACGGATGCAGGGCGGACGTTCCACGAGCGCGCGCGGCTGACGCTGCGCGAACTCGATCTGCTGCAGACCTACGCGGACCAGCTTGTCAGCGGGGAAGAGGTTGTCCTGCGTGTCGTCATCGGTGACCTCTGCCCGCGGCCGCCCGTCTTGCAAATGCTCTCGGGGTTCTTTGCCAAGTATCCCAACACGCGCTTGAACCTGGAGTATGAGGCGGTTGGGGGACCGCTCGAGCGCTTGATCGATGATAACGCCGACCTCGTGTTTCATCGCGCGGACCCGTCCGATCCGCGCTTCGAACGAATCGAACTCTCAACCACGGCCATGGTGCCGGTTGTCGCGCCCGGGTTTCTGCCATTCGCCTGGACGAAGCGGATCACGCCGGAGCAGATGCGCCCATTCACGCAGTGCGTGATCCGTGACACGGCGCGGCGATCGTCGTCGGAAAGCTTCTTCCTGATCGACGGCGCCCATCGCTGTACCGTGCCGGATCAGATGATGAAGAAGGAGCTGATCCTGCACCGTCTCGCCTGGGGCCATCTGCCGGCGTGGCTGATCGAGGATGAGCTCAGGGATGGCCGACTGATCAGCATCGCGGGACCGAATTTTCCGGGCCGTGAGGAACATCTGGCGGCGATCCGCCATCGGCAGCATGCGCACGGGCCGGTCGCGGAAGCACTTTGGCTTCATCTCGAAGAGTGGCGGCTCGCGTCGCGCGCAGCGCGGGGCAGCAAACGGCTCCGCGCGAAGCGTCGCCGATGATGCGCGGGCCGTAACGTGTCGGCACGACGTTATCGAGAGATGTCGGATTATGCTTGCGCTGATCCGCCGTACGAAATGCATCCGCGGCAAGTTATGCAAACGCGTTGTTAAGAATTGCTTTGCGCTGATTTTTCGATTCCGATTCGTTCCTCGCGAACAAACTGGAGTCGGATGGGGAACGTGGCTCTGATGCGAGCCGTTGCTTGATCGGTGAAACGATCGAACGCAAGGCGCCCGAAATGCGCGGAGATATTCCGTGCCGGGAGCAATTATCCCATCTCGGTACAACATCAACTGCTCGGACACGTCGAGCGCACACGTCTTGTTAATGCTTGAGCCGTGCCGATTTTCTCGATTCCGATTCGTTCCTCGCGAACAAACTGGAGTCAGATGCAGAACGGAGCTGTGGCGCGCGATGCGTTTCTCTGCTCCACTCGGTGCCCACAAGAGAGATCGCACCGATGGCCAAGAAGACAAGCAAGACGACAGCCAGGAAGACGAAAAAGCCCGCGTCGCGCCGGACGGTGCTGGCGATCGACATCGGTGGCACGCATGTGAAGGTCATGACCGACAAGGAGCGCATCAAGCGCGAATTCGAGTCAGGTCCAACGCTGTCCGCCACCGAGATGGTGCGGCAGGTCAAGGCGCTGACCAGGGACTGGTCCTATGACGTGATCTCGATCGGCTATCCCGGACCAGTGGTGCACAACCGTCCACTGACGGAGCCGCACAATCTCGGCCGCGGCTGGGCCGGCTTTGATTTTCACAGCGCGTTCGGCCGGCCGGTCAAGGTCGTCAACGATGCGCTGATGCAGGCGATCGGCAGCTATCAGGGCGGGCGGATGCTGTTTCTCGGCCTCGGCACCGGGCTTGGCTCGGCGATGATCGTGGAGGGGGTTTACGAGCCGATGGAGCTCGGTCATTTGCCTTACCACAGGGACGAGACGTTCGAGGATTATGTCGGCGCCGCCGGCCTCGAGCGGCGCGGCCGGAAGAAATGGCGCAGGAGCGTCGACGATGTCATCGCGCGGCTGTCGGCAGCGCTGGAGCCCGATTACGTTGTGCTCGGCGGCGGCAATGCCGACAAGATCGACAACCCGCCGGCCAAAGTGAGGTTCGGCGACAACGCCAACGCGTTCGAGGGCGGATTCCGGATGTGGAAGAAGGCAACGCGCAAGTCGCGCAGCGCGCGTCGGTGAAACTGGAACTGCCACCAAATTGCCGCAACTGCCGAAGTTTCGCGCTGCTCCGTCACCCCTGTTGCCGGAACTGATTGGGTGCGCCGCTCGTTTTATGCGGCATGACATGCCGTTCCATGAGGAGTGACTGATGCGAAGCTATATTATTCCCGCCATTGCGGCGTTGGCGATCAGCGCAGCGACGCCGGCGATGGCCTATGATTCCGGCAGCCAGATCTCGATGGAGGCAGCCCTCGACGTCGCGACCAATCTCGGCATCGTGACGGTGTCCAACACCCAGTTCCTCGGCGACGAGTGGGAAGTCGAGGGCCGTGACCGGCTCGGCCGCTGGATGCAGGTCGATGTCGATGCGCGGACCGGCGAGGTGCGCAATGTGGATCGCAGCTGGTAGCAGCGTATTCACCGCTGCGTGAGCAGTGAGCGCCGGCGATCGGTCCTGATATCGCCCGCCAAGTGACATCAGGCACGCGCGATGCGAGCTACGGTTTTCAGACGGCCGGCGGTGCAGGGCGCACGCCGGCCGTTCGTTATCCAGAGTGTTCGACGCAGTGTTTTGGCGGAATGGCACAAAGGTGGAGTATGCTTGCGGCAGATTCTTAAGGGCCTGCCGCACATGCGACGGTCCCTCGAACAAGGAGACTGGCCGTGGTCAAACCGTTTCCGTCCAGAACCCACATCGGCAATCACCTGCTGCATCCGGAAACCCAGATGCTGAACTACGGCTACGATCCGCAGCTGTCGGAGGGCGCCGTCAAGCCGCCGGTATTTTTGACCTCGACCTTCGTGTTCCGGACCGCCGAGGACGGCAAGGACTTTTTCGATTTCGTCGCGGGCCGGCGCGAGCCTCCGGAAGGCATGGGAGCGGGGCTGGTCTATTCGCGCTTCAATCATCCGAACAGCGAGATCGTCGAGGACCGGCTTGCGATCTACGAGCGCACCGAGAGCTGTGCGCTGTTCTCCTCCGGCATGTCGGCGATCTCGACCACGGTGCTGGCCTTCGCGCGGCCCGGCGACGTCATCCTGCATTCGCAGCCGCTCTATGGCGGCACGGAGACGCTGTTCACCAGGACGCTGGCGGGCTTCTCGATCGGCGCAGTTGGCTTTGCCGACGGCCTCGACGAGAGCATCGTCCGCGCCGCTGCCGACGAGGCCATGAAGAAAGGCCGCGTCGCGATGATCTTCATCGAGACGCCGGCCAATCCGACCAACGGCCAGGTCGATATCGCGCTCACCCGGCGCGTGGCCGACGCGATCGGCAAGGCGCAGGGTTTTACCCCGATCATCGCCTGCGACAACACGCTGCTCGGGCCGGTGTTTCAGCGCCCGATCGAGCACGGCGCTGACCTCTCGCTGTACTCGCTGACCAAATATGTCGGCGGCCATTCCGACCTGATCGCGGGCGCGGCGCTCGGCTCGAAGAAGCTGATGAAGGACGTCAAGGCGCTGCGCGGCGCGATCGGCACCCAGCTCGATCCGCATTCCTGCTGGATGATCAGCCGCTCGCTGGAAACGCTCAGCCTGCGCATGGAAAAGGCCGATCGCAATGCGCACATCGTCGCCGACTATTTGCGCGACCATCCCAAGGTGGCCGAGGTGCATTATCTCGGCCATCACGACGCGGCGTCTCCGGCGGGGCGTGTGTTCGCAAGCCAAAGCTCTGGCGCCGGCTCGACCTTCTCGTTCGACATCGTCGGCGGGCAGGCGGCGGCGGAGAAATTCCTCAACTCACTGCAGATCTTCAAGCTCGCGGTGAGCCTCGGCGGCACCGAGTCGCTCGCGAGCCTGCCGGCGACGATGACGCATTCCGGTGTGCCGGCCGACATCAGGAAGAAGATCGGGGTGCTCGATACGACGATCCGGCTCTCGATCGGGATCGAGCATCCGTCCGATCTGGTCGCCGACATCGCGCAGGCATTGAGCAGGGTGTGAGCAAATGCGTAGGGCGGGTTAGCGGTAGCGCAACCCGCCGCTTGTCTGGAAAGAAGGGCGGATTACGCCTTCCGCCTTTGCTCGTTGAGCTACGGCGGACGTAGTCGGCTAATCCACCCTACGTATTTTTGGAGAGGCGCATGGTATCGATCACGGCGGTCATCCGGGCAAAGAGGGGGCACGAAGCGACAATGCGGCAGGCATTGCTCGATGTTGTCGAGCATGTCCGGGCCAACGAGCCATCCACTGTCGGCTACTACGTGTCGCAGAATGCATCGGATCCCTGCGTGTTCGCGACCTACGAGCGATACCTTGATCAGGCGGCCATGGACCGGCACAACAATTCGCCAGCCGTGGCGAAGTTCTTCGATGTGGCGAAGCCTATCCTCGACGGCGATGTGATTTTGGTGTCGGCGAACGAGATTGCGAGCGTAGGGCGGGTGATCGGCTGATCCGCTCTCGGTATTGCGCTCGCTAGGCCTTCTTCACGAACTCGGATTTCAGGTTCATCGCGCCGATGCCATCGATCTTGCAGGCGATGTTGTGTCCATCGCTCCCCTCGGTGAGGCGGATGTTCCGGACCTTGGTGCCACCCTTGACGACCGATGACGAGCCCTTGACCTTGAGATCCTTGATCACGATGACGCTGTCGCCGTCCGCCAGCGGATTGCCGTGCGCATCACGCACGCTTGCCTCCTGCGAGGCTACTGCGATCGCCTCGCCGCTCCATTCATGGGCGCATTCCGGGCAGACCCAGAGAGCCGCGTCCTGATAGGCATGCTCGGAATTGCATTTCGGGCAGTTCATGGCCGCGTCCATCGTTGAGATCGTCTCCGTCGTGACGGGCGCACCGTAGGGGCGCACGCGGGCGAAGCAAGAAAAAACCGTCGCGTGTGCGGCTGAACGGCGAGCGCGCAGGACGGACCAGCCAGACTTGAGCCGGCTAAATCTGCGCCTTGAGCGCGGTGGCCAGGAAATCGATGGTGGCGCGGACGCCGGGCAACATGCCGCGCCGCGACGGAAACACGAGATGGATGATGCCTTCCTTGGCGCTCCACTCCGGCAGAACGCGGACCAGCTTGCCTTCGCTGAGCGCGGCCTGACATTGCAGCTCGGGCAGCAGCGCGATGCCGAGCCCGGCCTGGGCCGCATGAATGAGGATGGTGAAGTCACCCGCGGAAATCTTCGGCTCGACGGCGACCGAGGCCTTTTGCCCGCGCGGGCCTGACAGCTCCCATGTCCGCGGGCCCGGCGTTTCCGTGGCATCGAGGATCGGCAGCCCGGCAAGATCGCCCGCCGCCTTGGGCGCGCCATGCTCCCTGAGGAAGGCCGGGCTCGCGACCAGCAGCCTCCGGCTGGTCCCGATCCTGCGCATCTGCATCTCGCTGTCGGTATCGAGGCTGTCGCGGATGCGAATGGCGACGTCGACCTGCTCCTCGATCAAATTGATCGGCCGGTTGGTGATGAGGAATTGCGCCCTGAGGCGCGGATATTTGGCGAACAACTCGGGCAATTTCGGCGCCAGCGCGCGCTGCACGCCGACCGGGCAGCCGATGCGGATCAGGCCCTGCGGCTCGGACTTCATCCGCAACGCGACTTCATCGACCGCCTCGGCGGCGTCGACCACGGTCTGCGCATGCCGATAGACGTCGCGGCCGATCGCCGTGATGCTCAGGCGGCGGGTCGAGCGTTCGATCAGTCGAACGCCGAGCTGCTCCTCCAGCAGCGCGACATGGCGGCTGATCCTGGACTTCGGCAGGCGGAGCGCGCGTGCCGCGGCCGAAAACCCCTCGTGCTTGACCACTGCCGCGAAGAAATAGAGGTCGTTGAAGTCCCGCATGAAAGGCGCTGCCAGGTCAATTCCGCCCGCATCGGGCGGGACCAGATCATTCATCCGCATCATAGTTCCCTTCGATTTTCAACGTCGAATCGCCGCCTGTCGACCGGAAAGCCGTTCGACAGCCAGCGCGGCGGCGCCCGGCGTGCCGCCATGTCAGGCGCGATATCCGCGCCACCGGGTCTGCGGATGGCCGGCGAGGGCGCCTCGCGAGCGGCCTCACCAGCCGTCGTCCAGGCTCGTCTTCGGCGTTGCGATGTCGCCATCGTCCTCGTCGTCGTCCCGGATGGCCGGCGTGAGGCAGGCGTGCTGGAAGCTGCGCAGGGCCTTGATCAGGTTGTTCATCAGGATATCGCACATGGTCCGTCTCCTTCGATGTAGGGGATCATAGGCGCGACCGACCAGCCGCATTAGCCGGTGTTTGTCAGACGGAGCGTTCCACAGACTGAACGACGCTGCGTGATCCCGGCGCTGCGTGGTCCGGTGTGCCGTCGCATGTCGCGCGATCGTTCCTCTGGTGGAACGATCCGTCTGAAACTGGCTGACTAATCGATCGGCGGCTGCAGGGCGATAACAGGGACGAAGCGGACAGCAAGACGGTTCGCGACCGGCGAGGCCACGGACGGTGGGGCGCCGCATTCATCCACGCAAGAAAGGTTCACGACCATGAGCGCTACTAATTATCTTCCCTTCGCCGGCCGGCTTCTGATCGGCCTCCCGTTTGCCATGAGCGGCCTCAGCAAGCTCGGCGCGTATGCGGCCACCACTGGTCTGATCAGTGCCGTCGGCCTGCCGTTTCCGCCGCTCGCTTTTGCCGTGGCGGTCGTCGTCGAGCTCGGCGGTGGCCTGCTGCTGATTGCCGGCTATCAGGCCCGCGCCGTGGCGCTGGCACTGGCGGTGTTCTCGGTCGCGACCGCGATCGCGTTCCACAGCAATTTCGCCGACCAGAACCAGATGATCCACTTCCTGAAGAACGTGATGATGGCGGGTGGACTGCTGCAGATCGCAGCGTTTGGTGCCGGCGCGCTCAGCCTCGACAACCGCGCCAAGCACGCCGCGCCGCAAGCCGTCGCTGCGCATTGAGCAGAATGCGAACCAGCAACCGCTGCCGCACCAAAAGCGGCAGCGGTCGGGTGCGTGATGGGGTCAGGCGGCGATGCCGCCTTTCTTGAGTCCACCGGCCTCGGCGATCAGCTCGAACGATCGCAGCCGCTTCTGGTGATCGTAGACGTCGGACACGATCATCAATTCGTCGGCGCCGGTCTCCGCGACCAGCGCATCGATCCCGGCACGCACCGTCTCGGGCGAGCCGATGATGGAGCGGGCAAGCATCCGCATCGCCTGGACTTTTTCAGATGGCGACCAGTAGGTCTCGATGTCGTCGATCGGCGGCTGGCTCAGGCCGCGCGCGCCGCGGAAGATGTTGGTGAACGACATCTGCTGCGTGGTGGCAAGCCGTCGCGCTTCCGCGTCGGTGTCGGCGGCAATGATGTTGACGCCGACCATCGTATAGGGGCGGTCGAGCTGCTCCGACGGCTTGAAGCGCGCGCGATAGATCTGCAGCGCTTGGATCAGAAGCTCGGGGGCAAAGTGCGAGGCGAAGGCGTAGGGCAGGCCGAGCTCGCCGGCCAGCATCGCGCCGAAATTGCTCGATCCGAGAATCCACAGCGGCACGTCGGTGCCCGCGGCCGGCACCGCCTGGATGCGCTGGTTGGGACCGGCGGCCGCCAGGAAGGCCTGCACCTCGAGCACGTCCTGCGGAAAATTCTCGGCGGATTCCGGCGTCCGGCGCAGCGCGCGCAAGGTGAGCTGATCGGTGCCCGGCGCGCGGCCGAGGCCGAGGTCGATGCGGTCAGGAAACAGCCGCGCCAGCGTGCCGAACTGCTCGGCAATGACATAGGGCGCGTGGTTCGGCAGCATGATGCCGCCGGCGCCGACCCGGATGGTCTTCGTTCCCGCCGCGATGTGCCCGATCACGACCGACGTCGCGGCGCTCGCGATGCCCGCCATGTTGTGATGCTCCGCCACCCAGATGCGGCGATAGCCCAGCGCCTCGGCATGGCGAGCGACATCGCGCGCATTGTAGAGCGCGCCGCGCGCGTCGGTCTCTTCGGTGACGCGGACGAGATCAAGGATGGAGAGGGCGGCCACGGCGGCTCCGGAATGCTGGGGACGGGGAGCCGATGGTATTTGGCTGTGTCCAGGTGGATGCGAAACGGCGCGGGCAGCCGGTTCATGCAGATGCATATGGATATTGTCCGCGCGCCGGTCAATCCGCCGGATACGACCGAGGAGGGGGTACTCGCTATTGATCGCGACGAAGCAAGGCCACGAGTCCCAAAATATCGAAAACAACCCCATGCAAAGGAGCAGGTTGCCGCCGGCACCAGGAAAAGCGGCTTGACGCGTCAGGCAAATCAGCGATACATTTCCATTATTCCGAAATAGTGCGGGCGCCCGCCGCGATGCCACGTCAGCCTTGCTCCCCAGCAAAGCTGCGCGCGCAGGGCGTCTTGGCGCCGCGCCACATGCCGAAAATGTGCTGATCGGCGGCTTACGCCCGCGTCCGATCCACTCTACCTTCGCTGAGCGCCCACCACACAGCCCCCGATCCAAATCCGGAGCGAACCAATTCCCCAACTCATCTTCGGCCTGACCAGTCTCTTGATCCTGGCCCGCTTCATCTGGCCGCTCGACTGGCCGCTCCCGGCAAAGATCGTCGCAGCGTTGCTGGTGCTGGCCGCCTTGCAGTTTCACCGCTGGAACAGATGGTCGTCGGGATCGGAATTCTCGCCGGAGTTTCCGCGTCCGGTGGTCGTGCTCTTCAACTGGGCGTTCGGCGCGGTCATGCTGCTGGCGTTGCTGCAACTGGCGCTCGATGCCGGACTGCTGGTCGCAGCCCTGATCCATGGCGGCATCGTGGGCGCGCCTGACGGCGTCCGCTACGCACTTGCTGGCGTGGCGGCCGTCGCCGCCGCGGTCGGCGTCCATCAAGCCATGCGCATTCCGCCGCTGAACGATGTCGAAGTCGGCATCCGCGGACTTCCGCGGCAGTTCGACGGCTACACCATCCTGCAACTGACCGATCTTCACATCAGCCGGCTGTTTCCTGCGTCATGGGCGCGCGAGGTCGTCGCACGATCGAACAAGCTCGGCGTGGACCTGATCGCGATCACGGGCGATCTGATCGACGGCACCGTCGATGCGCGGCGCAAGGACATCGAGCCGTTGCGGGATCTTGTGGCCGCCGATGGCGTCTACGTGATCTCGGGCAATCACGAATATATCTTCGGCTATGACGGATGGATGGCGCACTACGAAGCGTTGGGCCTGCGCTCGCTCGAGAACAGGCACATCGTGCTCGAACGCGGTGCTGGCCGCCTGGTGATCGCAGGAATTACCGACCGCGCGTCGCGCCACCGGGGGCATTCCATCCGCGACCTTGCCGCGGTTCTCGAAGGCGCCCCCGAAGGCGCGCCCGTCATCCTGCTCGACCACCAACCGAGCGACGCACGAAACGCAGCCGCGCTCGGCGTCGCCCTGCAACTCTCCGGACACACCCATGGCGGATTGATCCTGGGCATCGATCGCCTGGCCGCGCCCGCCAATGCCGGCTTCGTCTCGGGCCGCTACGACGTCGACGGGATGACGCTCTACGTCAACAACGGCACCGCGCTGTGGCCGGGCTTTGCCTTGCGGCTCGGCCGCCCGTCCGAATTGACGCGGATCACGTTGCGGGTGGCTGACGAGGCCTGAGTGATTTGCTGCGCGTGCGATTCGTAGGATGGGTAGAGCGAAGCGAAACCCATCATCGTTCCGCGTGCGAGATTGATGGGTTTCGCTTCGCTCTACCCATCCTACAATACCGACGCCGCGGCGCCCGTACGGTTAAGACATTGGTCATCTCTTTGCTTTCATTTTCACGACCTCATTCAGCAGGAGGCACCATGTCCGACATCACCATTCCCGGCGGAAAAATTCGTTCCTTCGTCGAGCGGATCGAGAACCTTGACACTGAAATCCAGGAACTCAGCGAGCAGAAGAAGGAAGTTTTCTCAGAGGCGAAGGGCGAAGGTTTCGACGTGAAGATCCTCAAGGAGATCATCAAGCTGCGCAAGCAGGACCAGGACGAGCGCGACGAACGCGAATCCCTGCTCGATCTCTACATGCGCGCCATGGAAACGGCGCCGGCGGACAAGGAAGCGAAAGCGGCGTGATGCTTGAGAAGCGCGTCGTATGCGTAGGGCGGGTTAGCGAAGCGTAACCCGCCGAGAATATTGCGAGCGAAATGGCGGATTACGCCGGAGCCTGTCATCGGGCCGCGCTTCGCGCGGACCCGGTGGGCTAATCCGCCCTACGCTTGCTATGCCCGCTCGGTATACGTCAGGGCGACTCACGCAAGCGGCGGATTTTCTTCGAGACGCTCGATCAACAATTCAGTGAGGGCCCGGACCTTCCGTGAGGGGTGTTGGCCCGGCGGGCGAACGACGTAGGCACCTGCCGAAGGTGGCGGATGGCGTGTCATGACCGGAACCAGCGTTCCGGATGCCAGGTATTCATGGATCACGCAATCGGGGAGCCAGGCGACGCCGAGCCCTGCTGCCGCGGCGACGGCGAGAGCTGTGCCGTTGTCGGCCTTGAAGCGCCCCCGCGGATGAACCGTGACGATTTCGTCGCCATCCATGAGTTGCCAGGTTTCTGTGCCCTGCATCAGCGCTTCATGGGCGATGAGCTCGTCCAGCGTCTCCGGGGCGCCGTGCGCTTCAATATAGTCCGGGCTCGCGACAAGCCTCCCGTAGATCGGCCCGACGCGTCTCGCGATCAGGTTGGAGTCCTGGAGATAGCCAACCCGGATGGCGCAATCAAATCCCTCGGCAATCAGATCGACGAAGCGATCACTGTAGGCGGTATAGATGTGAAGCTGGGGGTGGCGTCGCGCCATTTCCGCGAGCACGGGGGCGAAGTGGGTGGGGCCGAAAGAAAGCGGCACAGCAATTCGCAAGCGGCCGCTTAGTTCTCCGGCAGGCAGGATTGTTTCCCTGGCCGCATCGATCTCGGCGCGGACTCTGGCCGCATGATCTCGAAAAATGTTCCCGGCTTCCGTGAGAGCGGCGCCACGGGTGGATCTTGCAAGGAGTTGGACGCCTAGTTCCGCTTCAAGCCGGACCAGCCGCCGGCTGACGATCGACTTCGAAACGCCGAGCCGGCGCGCGGCGGCCGAGACGCCACCAGCATCTGCGACTTCGACGAATGCAATCAGGTCTTCAACGTCCAATTCCGCGTTCCCCATTTTGCGACACAGCTTGGCAGAATAGGGCGCTACCGTATCACGAACGGGAATGACAAGTGTCTGGGCACGGCGTCGCAGTCGGCGCATGTCTCACCACAACAGAGGATGTATTCATGAGTTTTCGTAACGGGCTTGCTTCGCTTCTTCGTCCTGAAGATTCGGTGCTCGTTCTGATCGACCATCAGCCTTACCAGCTTGCGAACGTGAACAGCCACGAACCGCAGATGGTGATCAACAATACGGCGGGCCTGGCGAAGGCCGCCAAGGCCTTCGGTGTCCCCACGATCCTGACGAGCGTGGTAGCGGAACGAGGCGGTCTGCTCTTCCCCCAGATTACGGATGTGTTTCCCGGCCAGAAGGTGATCGACCGGACGTTCATCAACACCTGGCAGGACCAGAACGTGGTGGATGCGGTCAAGGCTACCGGCCGCAAGCAGCTTGTCATCGCTGGCCTGTGGACCGAGGTGTGCGTCGCGATGCCGGCGATCCAGGCGCTCGGCGAAGGCTGGGACGTGACGGTGGTCACCGATGCGTCGGGCGCCGTGTCGGTCGAGGCGCACGAGGTCGCCATCAAGCGCATGATCGCGGCTGGCGCCAACATGATGACCTGGCTGGCGGTGGCGGCCGAATGGCAGCGCGACTGGGCCCGGACCGAACAGGCCGCCAAGCTGACCGAGGTGGTCACGCAGCATGCCGGCGGCAGCGGCATCGCGTTTCTGTGGGAGCAACAGTTGCTCAACACGCCCGTGCCGAGCACCCGAGACTGATCTAACCGGGGATGACGAGAGCCACGAGCGATGCGCAGCGACGCCTGACCGTTTGTTGAGCCTCGTCATTCCCCGGCCCCATGAGGGTCGTCCATGTCTGGAAAGCCAGTAGCCCGCATGAGCGAAGCGATATGCGGGATTGGAGTTGCGTGTCGGCCCCCCGGATATCGCGAAGCCTGTCATCGGGCGCGCGTTCGCGCGACCCGTTGGCTCATCCGCCCTACGCTTGCTGAGCAGCCCCGCCAGATATCCAGTGCATCATTCCTTTGATCTCATTTCGGACGCTTTTGTGCGGCGATCTTTGTCGAACGACGCAGAACGGTGAATTGGACGTGGTGATGCTTGCGCGAAGGCTTGTCATTGTTGCAGCTACGCTCGTGCTCGCGACTTTGTCGGCCCGCGCGCAGCAAGGCACCGAGTATGATGCGTGCATGGACAAGGCTGAAGGGGTGTCAACGAAGATGCTCGCGTGCGGCAAGACCGAAATCGACAAGTGGGACACCAGGCTCAATACCGCCTATCAAGCGCTTCTCGCCAAGTCGAAGGGCGAGGCGCACGCGCAATTGCAGACCGAGCAGCGGGCGTGGCTGAAGCATCATCTGGGTGAAACCCATCGCCTCGCCGCCGACCCCGACAACGGGTCCGTCGCGTTCCTCGACTCCCAGGCGTTCGAATTGAAGGACATCGCCGACCGCACGCTGCTTCTTGAAAGGCGTGCCCACGCCTCGCGGTAGACTGTCAAGCGGGTGGCGGGGGCCTGACGGATTTGTTTAGCGGGCAGCGTGGGTTAGCCAAGCGTAACCCGCCGAGATTCTCGAGAACGAAGTGGCGGAATACGTCTGCGGCAAATCCGCCCTACGCTTGCTGTTGTTTGGTAAGCCCCGATGTGCGTTTTCTAACGTCGAGCAATCCAGCAATGTTTGGACGGATTGCTGCCTATCCTTTCGTGTGACTACTGCGATTGAAGTCGCTTCAGGTCAGCAACGGCCGCGTGATACTCCCGAAATAACTTGGGGCATCCATCGCGTGCGGATACAAACTCCTTTTCGGCCGAGACTGAATCCTTGAGCCTGAGTTGGACTATTCCACTATAGTAGTGTGCTTCGCAGACTTGATCTGCATTCTTGGCGGCGGCCATGGCCGCGGTGGGAGTGATCCGCCCGGCAAGCAACTCTCCGACGGATTTCGGCCAATCCTTGAGTTGACCTTTGTCGAGCGCCGCGGACAGCACAATTGCAGCGTCGGCAGATCCCGCTTGGGTCCGAGCCACCGACCCCCAAATCACGTTGTAACCTTCCGGATCGGAAAGTCTGGCTGCTTGGTCGAAGTCCGAAGCAGCATCGTCGAAGCTGCCACGTAGATAGTACGCATTCGCGCGGTTAGCGTAGTAGTCCGCCGCGACGCGATTGGCCTCGGGGCGATCGACGGCCTGTTCTTTGGTGAAGGCGGTATTCTTGTCGGCCCCGAGCTTGATGGCATCGGTGAAGTCCTGGATCGCGTCGTCCAGCCTGTCCTCGGACAAATAAACCCGCCCGCGACTAATCCGACTTGCCGCGCTGGCGGGATCGAGCCTGATGGCCTCAGTTAGCGACGCAATCGCGCGGGCGGGTTCGCCCTTCTTGGCTAGGGTCAGTCCCAGCTCATGGTGAGCGTAGTTGTTCTTTGGGTTGAGCCTGACTGCCTCGGAGAAGTCGGCCTCGGCCGCATCGATATGTCCGAGTGCAAAGTTCCCGAAACCTCGCTTGAGCAATGCCATGGATCGCAAGCCGGCAGGCAATCCCGCGTCCTGCGAGAGGTTCGTGCAGGCTGCAATCATGCGCGGAATGTCGTCGCTGTTTTCGCATTTTTTCAAGTCTTGCGGATCAACCGCGAAGACGTCCGCCGCCGAGAGGACGATAGAAGCTGCTGCAAGGATTGCCGTGCAGACGCGGTGTAAGCCTAGAGCTGAATTTGCAGGCATAGTTCGTCCCGTAATGCGACGTCTAAGGTTTTTCTCGCGATTAGTCGTGATTGGCAAGTAGGGTGGATTAGCGAAGCGTAACCCGCCGAGAATGTTGCGAGCGAAATGGCGGATTACGCCTTCGGCTAATCCGCCCTACGCTTGCTCGCTGCTAGGCAATCGATGACAAGATAATGCCATGCTCCCTGAAAGGCGAATTGCAGCGCGATTATTCCAGGTGCGCCGCGACTTGCAGCCCATTCCGACCAAAGCAGTCGGCGATCTCAGAACAAACCTACCGACGCAAGGACACACCCGGTCGCGTGACGCGTATTGACCACGGGCCGCGCGATCCGTATTGGCGGCCTCGGAGAATTCCGACGCAACGATACGGGATGGGCTCGATGCAAGTGACTTTGATGAAGGGCAAGATTCATCGCGCGCGTGTCACAGAAGCGGACTTGCACTACGAGGGCTCGATCTCGATCGACGGCAACTTGATCGAGGCCGCCGGCTTCCTGATCAACGAACGTGTCGACATCTACAACATCGACACCGGTGCGCGCTTCTCGACCTACGTGATCGAGGCGCCCGCCGGCTCCGGCACCATCGGCCTCAACGGCGCCGCCGCGCGCCTCGCCATGGCTGGCGACAAGGTCATCATCGTCGCCTATGCCGGCTTCGATGCCGAGGAGGCTCGCAGGTTTCGTCCGCGCGTGGTGATCGTGGACGAGAAGAACCGGCGGGTCGAGGCGGGTGGGGTTTCATCTGGTGTCGAGTTGGCCGAGGCGTAGGCCGAGTTGGTCAGTCTGCCGTCCAACAGCGTAGGGTGGCTCGTGCACGGCTATCCGCCGAACGGATTGCAGCGAATCACAGATGACGACTTTGGCTAGTCGGCGCTACGCTTGCTTCGGCGGATCTTTCTGCGCTCGCGAGCACGAACGCACCTCATGCTGCCGACTTAGCCGTCTTTTTCCCGCTAGCAAATTCGTTGAGGTCGGCCAGAATATTGCGGAGGTCGCTCGATACTTCGTCCAATCTAAGATTACGAACTATTTGAGCGGTGGTTACAGAGACCCCAAACTTGGCTTGAAATTGGGTGTTTAGCCCTGCAAGTACCTGCTTTCCTGGAACGATGAGAAGGCGGCGCGATTGATCCCGCCATTCGTTATCCACGTACTGAATCGCCTCGGCGGCGACAGTAGCTGGGTCCTTTGATGTTCGATGGTCAAAATGACGCATACGATTCGAAATGTGCTGACTGAGAACCCACGATTTGGTGTCGTTTAGGATTGGCGCGAGCAAATTCTCAAGCTCCTCCTGAGAGAAGGTGTTTCCCGATTTCTGTTCTTTCATTCGCTCCAAGGCGGCGCGCGTGATGGCTGAGGGAACCAACAGATAATTTTCAATCTCTTTGCCGGCCAGGACATGAAAACGGGGCGTCGACGCCCGCGCTTCCCTTACCAGCTCGTCAATTTCTTCCTTGCATCGATAATCTCTGTCAAGCACAGCCGAAATGGCGATGTCTGCTCTTAAAACCTTCTCGAAGGTCCAGGCCGCATTCTGGATTTTTTGACGCTGGCTAAATCCCCCAAGCGGCACAACGGTAATATCCACATCGTTGGCCAGATCCTTATATCCGAGTTGGGCCGCAAAGCGCCTCAGGATTCGAAAATCGTTTCCCTCGAGGAACAAGATTCTTCGGCCTCGTGACAATCGACTAAGGTGTACATTTTGGCCGGATCCGATGCTGAATAAGGCATCCTGAAGACCGTCGATGTCCGTCACGCGCGTGGCTGTCCGACGTGCCTTGTTCACAACGATTACTTCATCGTGCTCTGCCTCATTGATAATTTCGGCCGAGTGCGTGGCCAAAATGATCTGCTTGTTTGTAGCTTTCAAAAGCTGGAATAGCTTATGTTGCAGGTCGGGATGCAAATAGATTTCAGGCTCATCGACAACAAGAATGTCAGCCGACGACGAGTTCGTAATATGCATTAGGATTTGAAGCCAAACTTGAAACCCGAAGCCGGCCCAGCAGAGTTCGCGATCTACGCGTCCTTCAGTGCAAAACATAGATAGCTTTGGTGGATACGACAGGTCCAGCTCCGGTTTGGAGATCGTCATTCCATCCCATGTGTCCTCGACCAGCTTCTTGAACGTTGGAAATTCGTTGGACCAGCGGTACCAGATGTTGCGGAACATTCGGTGCGCGCGTCGAGTGCCAATGGATTGTGTAACGTACTGGTCAGTGAGGAGTTCTTCCACTTCTTCGAGGGGGCCGAGGGTGGGAATCGAATAGATGTTGACTGGGAAGTTCTTTTTGAATTGAGCGGTGGTTGTGGTGCGCTGCTTCGCGTTAAGCGTCATAATGCAGCGAGCGTTGTTGTAAAATTCAAGTCGGATCTCGTTGCCGTTGTCGAGCGTAAACGTAAGCGAGGTTTCCTGGTCGGTCAGGTAGTCCGAGTGGATGTTTGTGAGGGAAACAGGAATTTGGGAGGTGGGTATTTCATAGCCGACAACGGGCCCGCTATCTAGGTGAATGACCTGCTGGAGACGGCGCGTTGCAAATGAGTGCGCAGCCATCATGATACGAAACGCGTCGAGAACCGTGGACTTGCCGGCGTTGTTCGGACCAACCAGAACATTCACCGCACGTAAGTGGACCGTGAAATCCCTTAAAGACTTGAAATTGCGAAATCGAACCTTGGTAAACATTTACGCTGATACTTTGTTGGTTGATCGACTTTAGCCCGAGACGGCCTCCTGAATTCCTATTGAGTCTAGAGGGCGGCGCATCAGATGCGCCGCCCTCTAATTATCTTAGCTGCACCCCGTCGTGCTGCCGCACGTATCGCACTTCATGCACGTCCCGTTCCGCACCAGCGTGAAGTTGCCGCACTCCGAGCACATCTCGCCTTCGTAGCCCTTGGCCTTCGCCTCGGCGCGACGCTCCGCCTTGGACGGGGCGGCGGCCGCGGCAGTGCCCGGCTTGCTCCAGTTCAGGGCCTCGAGCTTCTCGGTCGGCGAGAGGTCGTGGCTGACCTCCTGCTTGAGGGCGACCGCGCCTTCGATGGTGTCGGAGGCGCCGCGGGCGCTGGCGCCGTGCGAGGCCAGCGACGTGACGCGGCTGCCGCCGGCGGGCGCGTTGTCGGCGCTCGCGCTCACCGCGGCCGAGCCGCCGCGCATGACGACGAGGTTGTCGGTGCGCGAACGGGTCAGGCCCTTCGAGACGTACTTGGTCGCCTGGTGCTGGGCGGGGGCCTCATCCGGCTCCTTGCCTTCCTCGACGCCCTTGCCGAGCGCGTCGAAGCCAGACTCGTTCGGATCGACATGGGCGAGGTCGAAGCGGCTCATATAGCTCACCGCGAGCTCGCGGAAGACATAGTCGAGGATCGAGGTCGCGTACTTGATCGAGTCGTTGCCCTGCACCGGACCCGCGGGCTCGAAGCGGGTGAAGGTGAAGGCGTCGACATATTCTTCGAGCGGCACGCCGTATTGCAGGCCGAGCGAGACCGCGATCGCGAAGTTGTTGATGAAGGAGCGGAGCGCCGCGCCTTCCTTGTGCATGTCGATGAAGATCTCGCCGAGACGGCCGTCGTCATATTCGCCGGTGCGCAAGTACACCTTGTGGCCGCCGACAACAGCCTTCTGGGTGTAACCCTTGCGGCGGTCCGGCATCTTCTCGCGCTCGCGCATCACGATGATGCGCTCGACCAGCTTCTCGACGATCTTCTCCGAGACCTGGGCGGCACGCGCCGCCATCGGCTTCTCGTAGAGCGCTTCCACCGCATCGTCCTCGTCCTCATCGTCGGAGATGAGCTGCGAGTTGAGCGGCTGCGACAGCTTGGAGCCGTCGCGGTACAGCGCGTTGGCCTTCAGCGCGAGCTTCCACGACAGCAGATAGGCGGACTTGCAGTCCTCCACCGTGGCGTCGTTCGGCATGTTGATGGTCTTGGAGATCGCGCCCGAGATGAACGGTTGCGACGCCGCCATCATCCTTATGTGGCTCTCGACCGAGAGATAGCGCTTGCCGATCTTGCCGCAGGGGTTGGCGCAGTCGAACACCGGGTAGTGCTCGGCCTTGAGGTGCGGAGCACCTTCGACCGTCATCGCGCCGCAGATGTGCACGTTGGCGGCCTCGATCTCGCGCTTGGAGAAGCCGACCGCCGAGAGCAGGTCGAAGCCGGGAGCGGCAATGGCTTCCGCGCCGATGCCGAGCGTGTCGCGGATGAAGTCCTCGCCGAAGGTCCACTTGTTGAAGGCGAACTTGATGTCGAACGCGGTCGGCAGCGCCTTTTCCACCTTGGCAATGGCTTCGTCGGTGAAGCCCTTGGCCTTGAGCGTCGTGGCGTTGATCCCAGGCGCATTCGACAGCGAGCCGTGGCCGACGGCGTAGGCCTCGATCTCGGCGATATCAGCTTCGCGATAGCCGAGCGCGCGCAAGGCCGCCGGCACCGCCTGGTTGATGATCTTGAAGTAGCCGCCGCCGGCGAGCTTCTTGAACTTCACCAGCGCGAAGTCAGGCTCGATTCCGGTGGTGTCGCAATCCATCACGAGGCCGATGGTGCCGGTCGGCGCCACGACCGTGGTCTGGGCGTTGCGATAGCCGTTGACCTCGCCGAGCGCCAGCGCGTCGTCCCACGCCAGCTTGGCATGCGCGACGATGTCGGCCTGCGGGCACGACTCGTGGTCGAGCGCCACCGGATTGACGGCGAGCGCCTCATAGCCGCGGCTTTCACCGTGGGCGGCGCGGCGGTGATTGCGGATCACGCGCAGCATGTGGGCCGCGTTCTTCTTGTAGCCCGGGAAGGTGCCGAGCTCGGCCGCCATCTCGGCCGAGGTCTTGTAGGAGATGCCGGTCATCACAGCGGTCAGCGCGCCGCACAGCGAACGGCCTTCCTTGCTGTCATAGGGCAGGCCCATGGTCATCAGCAGGCCGCCGATATTGGCGAAGCCGAGGCCGAGGGTGCGGAACTCGTAGGAGAGCTCGGCGATCGCCTTCGACGGGAACTGGGCCATCATGACGGAGATTTCGAGCACGATGGTCCAGAGCCGGCAGAGGTGCTCGTAGGACTCGATGTCGAACCGCTTGGTGGTCGAGCTGTAGAACGTCAGCAGGTTGGCGGAGGCGAGGTTGCACGCCGTGTCGTCCAGGAACATGTATTCCGAGCACGGATTGGAGGCGCGGATGTCGCCGGACGCCTTGCAGGTGTGCCAGTCGTTCATCGTGGTGTTGAAGTGCAGGCCGGGATCGGCGGAGGCCCAGGCGGCGTAGCCGATCTTCTCCCAGAGGTCGCGCGCCTTCAGCGTCTTCGTGACTTTCTTTGTGGTGCGGCCGATCAGGTTCCAGTCGCCGTCGGTCTCGACTGCGCGCAGGAAGTCATCCTTCAGCGACACCGAGTTGTTGGAGTTCTGGCCGGAGACGGTGAGGTACGCTTCCGAATCCCAGTCGGTGTCGTAGATGTCGAACTGGATGTCCTTGTAGCCCTGCTTGGCGAACTGGATGACGCGCTTGATGTAGTTGTCGGGCACCAGGCTGCGGCGCGCGAGCTTGATCTCGCGGCGCAGCGCCGGGTTCTTCTCGGGATCGAAGCAGTCGTCGCCACTGCCTTCGCAGTTCACGCAGGCCTTCATCACGGCCTTGAGGTGCTTCTGGTTGATCTTGGAGCCGGTGACGAGGGCTGCGACCTTCTGCTCCTCCTTCACCTTCCAGTCGATATAGGTCTCGATATCCGGGTGATCGGCATCGACCACGACCATCTTGGCGGCGCGGCGGGTGGTGCCGCCCGACTTGATCGCGCCCGCGGCGCGGTCGCCGATCTTGAGGAAGCTCATCAGGCCGGACGAGCGGCCGCCGCCGGAGAGCTTTTCGCCTTCGCCGCGCAGGCTCGAGAAGTTGGAGCCGGTGCCGGAGCCATACTTGAACAGGCGCGCTTCACGCACCCAGAGGTCCATGATGCCGCCCTCGTTGACGAGGTCGTCGCCGACGCCCTGGATGAAGCAGGCATGCGGCTGCGGATGCTCATAGGCCGACTTCGACTTGGTGAGCTTGCCGGTCTTCCAGTCGACATAGTAGTGGCCCTGGCCCGGACCATCGACGCCATAGGCCCAATGCAGGCCGGTGTTGAACCACTGCGGCGAGTTCGGCGCGACCATCTGTTTTGCCAGTTGGAAGCGCAGCTCGTCGAAGAAGGCCAGCGCATCTTCCTCGGTGGAGAAGTAGCCGCCCTTCCAGCCCCAATAGGTCCAGCAACCGGCGAGGCGATCGAACACCTGCTTGGCGCTGGTCTCGCCGACGATGCGCTCGTTCTCGGGCAGCAGGCTAAGCGCCTCGGTGTCCGGCACCGAACGCCACAGCCACGACGGCACGGTCTCTTCCTCGACCTTCTTCAGGCGCGCGGCAACGCCAGCTTTACGGAAATACTTCTGCGCCAGCACGTCGGAGGCGACCTGCGACCAGAACTCCGGAACCTCGACGTTCTCGGCGCGGAACACGACCGAGCCGTCCGGGTTCCGGATCTCAGATGTGGTCAGGCGGAAATTGATCCCGGCATAGGGAGATTGTCCGCTGGTGGTGTTGCGTCGTTCGATTCGCATGGTCGAGCCCCGTCTCTTCTTCTGCCCGGTCCCACGTTATTCGCAGGTTGCCGGAATGTTATCTGTTCGCGGACTCAGGGAAAACGCGTCAGCACGCCTCCCGTCATCCGCAGCTCAGCCGGTGGATCCGGCCTGTTTTCTCTCATCCGTCAGGCGCCGGTTTGACCCGGCCCAGCGGCGGCATGATCCCGGGGCGGCGCCCGACTGGTCGGGTCCTCCGGGTCATGCATTCAACGCCCCAAACGCTCACGCGACACGTCACGCGTACGCTTCTTGCGGGCCGGTTACGGCCTCTGTTTCCGGGTCCTTCTCGGCCCGTTCTGTCGTCCCGACGGCGACCCAAAATCAGGGCAGACAAGCCCTTCACCCGCGGCCCGAAGGCCTGGCGGAGTGGTCATTTTGGAACCCTTGTGGGAGCGACCGGCGGGGACCCAAACACACTCGCGCCGAACAGGTTGAAAGCTAGGCCATGTCCGTTGCGCCCGTCAAGGACTAGTACGAGTTTCTGAATCAAACACTAAATATGGTGGACGGAGGGGGATAACAGGGGTCGGTGCCGCGCCTGTGATCGAGCCAACTATCGGTGAGTCCTCAGGGATTCCCAAGCCAAAAAAATTCGCTCCGCCTGTGGATTGGAGTTTCGCCCCGCTGTTCACAGGCGAAGATTTTATTCGCCGTGGCGGATTGAATTTTGGGGACTCACGTAGCCCTACGGGCAAAGTACGGATCAGGCATGTCAGAGGCGTGATGGTCGGGCGGCAAAATCGCGGGCAAGCTGCGGCCGACTCACATCCTCGTCACACCCTTGCCGGGTTCCATGACAGATCCGAAGCCTCACGGGCGGCCGCGCCTTGCGCCCGCCGGCCTGATGTTCCTCGCCATCACCTCGGTGGGCTGGGGGTTCAACTGGCCGTCCACCAAGTTCCTGCTCAGCGAGCTGCCGCCGCTGACCTTGCGCGGCATCACCGGCGTGATCGGCGCCGTGCTGCTGGCTGTGCTGGCGCTGCTCCGCGCCCAGAGCCTGCATGTCGAGGCAAGGCTGTGGCCGCGCCTCGTGCTGTATGCGGCGCTCAACGTCTCCGGCTGGATGGTGCTGATGGGGCTCGCGCTCTTGTGGCTGCCGGCGAGCGAGGCCGCATTGATTGCCTACACCATGCCGGTCTGGGCCTCGCTGCTGGCCTGGCCGGTGCTCGGCGAGCGGCCGACGTGGCTTCGGACCATTGCGCTCGTGATGGCATTCGCAGGCCTTGCCGCGATCATGGGCGGCAACGGGATTTCCGCGAGCAAGGACAAGCTGCCGGGAATCATCATGGCGCTCGGCGGCGCGTTCGGCTTTGCGCTCGGCACCGTGCTGGCGAAGAAATATCCGCTGGTGATGCCGCCGATCCCGGCCGCGGCCTGGCAGATCGGCCTCGGCTGCGTGCCGATCGCGATCATCGGCCTCCTGGTCGAGACCACCCATCTCGATCGCGTCACGACGGTCGGCTGGTGGCTCCTGGTCTATTCGACGCTGATCCAGTTCTGCGTTGCCTATGTCGCCTGGTTTGCCGCGCTCGCCCGTTTGCCGGCCTCGGTGGCGGCGATCGGCACCATGGCGGTGCCGGTCATCGGCGTGATTGCCTCCGCGGTCGCGCTGCACGAGCCGCTCGGGCCGACCCAGATCACAGCGCTGCTGTTTACGCTCGCCGGCGTCGCGCTGGCGACGCGGTGATGGCCGGCCAACGATGGCCCTTTTGCTAGTTAGGGTTTGGCGCCGATCTTGATATGGATCGCGTCTGAGCTTTCTTGATTGTCCGGGACCTGTTTTGCGAAGGCGGTCAATCCTTCGTTCCGCATTGCGTGCAGAAGGACGGCGGCCGGCTTACCGGCCGCTCCCCAGTCCGACTGTCGCGATTCGACGATCTGCACTTCGACTCCCTTGAGCACGACAATGCCGGCCGCCGGCTTTCCTGGCGGGATATATCCGGAGCCCTGCGCAACAGCCTGCCTCTTCCAGCCGGCGGCATCGAGCGCCGCTCCCACGTCTTCCATCAGGGTCACGGCTTCGGGGTCGAGCTCGACCGAGAAGTCGAACGGCGTGCCGCGAAATTGCTTGAGAGCGTCCGCAAGCCGCTGTTGGGATGCGGGGCCGAAACTCCTCGGGCTATCAGCCCAATATTCCAGACCGCAGCCGAGCAGGACGAGAACGGCAAATGTGATCGCCAGTCCTCGCTCCCAGGCGCCTTTGGAAATCCCGAGCACCAGGAGGGCGACTTCGCCGCTCAGGCCTATCAGAAGCAGGATCTCTCCGATCTGCCTCAGCCAGCTGAAGAGGACCAGCGAAAAGGCTTCGGTATGTAACATCAAGTTCTCCAGGTCGCAGGCTGGCTGGCGGTTCGGGGGACCACATCATTCGCAGCCGGTCGGGTGGCGTTGGAAAACGTGGGCAGGGAGGGGGTATCGACGAGCTGCCGGGTGGCGGGACGTGTCTTCCCGGCAACCGGCGCCAGCGGGCATCGTGAGGCCCGCCGCGCGGGCCTGCGCAAGACCACCGCATTCCGCATTACTCGCCGAGCGCCTGCTGCAGCATGCTGGCGAGCTGCGCCTTGCGATAGGGCTTGGCCAGCAGCAGCACGCCTTGATCGAGGCGGCCGTGATGCACGATCGCGTTTTCGGTATAGCCGGAGGTGTAGAGCACCTTGAGGCCGGGACGACGCTTGGTGACCTCGTCGGCGAGCTGCCGGCCGTTCATGCCGCCGGGCATGATGACGTCGGTGAACAAGAGGTCGAACTTCTCGCCCTTGTCGACCAGCGCCAGCGCGGCGCGGGCGTCGGGCACGGCAATGGTCTTGTAGCCGAGGGCGCCAAGTTGCGTGACCACGTAGTTGCGCACCAGCTGGTCGTCTTCGACGACGAGGATGACTTCGCTGCCGCGCCGCACCGGCTCCGGCGCAGGCGCCTCGACCTCGACCTGACCGCGGGCAGGGGGCAGATAGAGCTTGATCGTGGTGCCGTGGCCTTCCTCGCTGTAGATCTTGATATGGCCGCCGGACTGCTTGACGAAGCCGTACACCATGCTCATGCCGAGGCCGGAGCCCTTGCCGACCTCCTTGGTGGTGAAGAACGGCTCGAACACCTTGTCCTGCACCGCGTGCGACATGCCGGTGCCGGTGTCGCTGACGGCGAGCAGCACGTAACGGCCCGGCGTGATGTCGGGATTAACAGCAGCATAAGCGTCGTCGAGCACGATGTTGCTGGTCTCGAACAACAGCTTGCCGCCGTTCGGCATCGCGTCGCGGGCATTGATCGCCATGTTGAGCAGCGAATTGGCAAGCTGCGACGGATCGATATGGACGCTGGCGACATCGGGAGCGAGCACCGAATCGATCTCGATCTGCTCGCCCAGTGTCGGCCGCAGCAGCTTGGCGATATCGACCACGGTGCCGTTGATGTCGACGGTGCGCGGCTCCAGCGGCTGGCGGCGGGCGAAGGCGAGCAGATGCTGGATCAGCTCGCGGCACCGCTCGGCGGCGCGGTCGATCAGCTCGGCGGTTTGCGCAAGCTTCGGCTGGCTGCGCAGGCTGTCGACCAGCGTTTCGGTGGTGCCGGTGATGACGGTCAGCATGTTGTTGAAGTCGTGCGCGACGCCGCCGGTCAGCTTGCCGATGGCGTCGAGCTTCTGCGCCTGCTGCAGCTTGTGCTCGGTTTCGCGCGAGGCGGTGATGTCGTGATAGATCAGTGCCGCGCCGGTGATGGTGCTGTCGCCGTCGCGCAGCGGCCGGCCCGACACCACTAGGTGAATCTCCGGCGCGCCGCGCACCGGCCGGGCGACGAATTCCAGCCCGTCGAATTCCTCGCCGCGCAGCGCCTTGGCCGACGGCATGTCATCGGCCTGCATCGGCGTGACGCCGTCGGCCTGGAACACGTTGCTCATGGCGCGCAGCTGCCGGACCGTCATGCCCGGCTTGTAGCGCAGCATCTTCTCGGCGGCCGGGTTCGAGAGCAGCACGGTGCCGCCGCCGTCGATCACCAGCACCGCCTCCGCCATGCTGCGGAAGGTGGTTTCCATCACCGAGGTGGAACGGCGGAGCCCTTCGAGCGCGGCGCCGAGATCCTTGGTGCGTTCGGCGACCTTGCCCTCGAGCGACAGATTGGTCGCCTTGGTCGCGCTGAGCGCGCCTTGCAGTTCGCGGCTGGCGCGCCGCGCCGCCAGCGTCAGCGCGACCGCGAGCAGCAGGATCATCACCACGCCGGCGAGGTCGACTGCCAGCAACAGCCGGCCATTGGTCTTCGACTGTTCGGTGCGAATCCCGAGCAGGCGCCGCTCCTCGGCGACCAGGCGGTCGAGCGCCGCACCGACCTTGTCCATCAGCGCGCGGCTCTCGCCCGCGGAGATCAGCGCCGCGGCGCCGGCCGTGTCGCCCGCAGTGCGCAACCTGATCAGTTCGGCACCAAGCGCAACGGCGCGCTCGACCTGTCCCTTGGTGCCCGCGATCAGCTGCGCCTCGTCCGGGGCCGACTTCACCGCAGCCATCAAGTCGTCGAAGGCGGCGGTGAGGGCGGTGCTCTGCTCGCGAAACTCGTCGGCGAAGGAGGCATCGCCCGTCAGCGCGAACCCGCGCGCCGCGCTCTCGACGCCGCGCGGCAGCGAACGTGCATCCGAAATGCGCTTGAGGATGCCGAGTGCGTGATCGACCGAATCAATCTCGCTGCGCGACTTGACGTCCAGCCCGATAGACGCCGCGCTGATGACGAGGAGGATCGCAAGGCCGCTGCCGAGAATGAGACGCTGGGAAGCCATCGACGATTAGTACGAGCAATTATTTGGAAAGACGAGCAGAAGGAGCGGACTTCGCAAGACATTCGTTAACGGCGGCAATCAGCGCCTGCGGGGTAAACGGCTTGCGCAGGCAGGCCGACGCGCCGAGCTCGATCGTCATCCGCAGGAAATCCGGCGCACGGTCGGCATTGGCGAAGGCATAGCCGGACATCGCGATCACGGGAATATGGGGCGCGCGCTCGTGAAAGACGCGGATCGCCTCGAAACCGCGCATATGCGGCATGAAGACGTCGACCAGCATGACGTCGAACGACGCCTTGTCCAGCGCGCGCATGCCCGCTTCACCGCCATCCGCGACGGTGACGTCGAAGCCCTGGCGTTGCAAACACACCTCGATGGCAACGCACACCATCGGGTCGTCATCGACCACGAGAACGCTCGGCACGATGCATCCTCTATCTGCGGCCTCGCGTGCCGACGACTCGCTTGGCCTGTCTGCCGATTAAGGCGGAACCTAGACGGAAAGTCTGTATCATAGAATGCATATGCTGTTTGCTGACAAGCAGATTTCCAGCTAGCCCTGACACCATCACTTGTATTTGTCCGCCCACATTACGACGGGTCCATGACCGCAGTTCCAGTCGCCGGCCGCGCCCCGCTGTCACCGCTCGGCCTCGCATTCCTGGTGGTCGCATCGACCGGCTGGGGTCTCAATTTCCCGATCATGAAGTTCCTGCTCACGGAGTGGCCGCCGCTGTCGTCGCGCGGGCTCTGCGGCGTGGTCGGCGCGATCGCACTCGCTCTGGTGGCGGTTGCACGCGGACAGAAGCTGCGCGTCCCCGAGGGTATGTGGTTGCGGCTTGCGCTGGTGTCGACGCTTTCGATCGGCGGCTGGGTCGCGTCGATGGGTCTGGCGCTGATCTGGCTGCGGGCCAGCGAGGCGGCCGTGCTCGGCATCTCGATCCCGGTGTGGGTCGCGCTGGTGGCCTGGCCGGTGCTCGGTGAGCGCGTGTCGCTGGCCCGTGCGCTCGCGCTTGGCGTGGCGCTTGTCGGCATCGCCGCACTGATCGGCGGTGGCGGTCTTGACGCAAGCGTCGGCAAGTTGCCGGGCATCCTGTTCGCGCTCGCCGGCGCGCTCTGCGTTGGCCTTGGCACGGTGCTGACCAAGTCCTTCAAGCTCGCAATGCCGCCGCTGTCGCTCGCGGCTTGGCAGCTCGCGATCGGCTGCGTGCCGATCGCGATCGCCGGCGTCCTGATCGAGCAGCCGCAACTTGCGGCGCTGTCGCAGTTCGGCTGGGCGTCGATGGTCTACATGACGCTGATCCAGTTCTGCCTTTGCTACGTCTGCTGGTTCGCCGCGCTGGAGCGGCTGCCGGCAGCGACCGCGTCGATCGGCACGCTGCTGGTGCCTGTCGTCGGCGTGCTGGCGGCAGCAGCCATGCTGCGCGAGCCGCTCAGCACGAGCGACATCGCGGCGCTGGTGGTGACGTTCGCAGCCGTCGCGGTGGCGTTGCGGACATGAGAAAGGGCGGCGTTGCCGCCGCCCTTCGCTAATTCAAGCATTGAGGTCGTTACGGGCAGGGGTGCCGCAGGCCGTCAAAGCCGAGATAGGTGCCCGAGGCCGGATCGTAGGACCTGTAGCGCTGCGCGCAGTAGCTTGCATCGCCGCCCGGCGCGGCCTCGACGGCGACAGGCGCGCTGTCGTCGTAGTAGCCGTAGCTGTCGTCATAGTAGCCGTATCCGGGGCCATAGCCGCCGTAATACGCGCCCGAGGCGAGCGCTCCGCCGACGACTGCACCGGCAACCGCGCCCGGCCAGAAGCCGCCGCCGCGGTGATAGCCACCGTGCCAGCCGCCACCGCCGCCGCGCCAACCACCGCCGCCGCCGCCACCGGCCCAGTGGCCGCCGCCACCGCCGCCACCACCGGCCCAATGACCGCCGCCGCCACCGCCCATCGCGGCACCACGGCCGCCGCCAAAGCCACCACCGCCGCCGCCGCCGACATGGCCACCGCCACCGCCACCGCCGCCGCGCGCACCACCGCCACCGCCCATCGCGCCCATCTGTGCGGCAGACTGGGCGAACGAGATGGTCGGCGCCACAGCCAACGGCAGCGCAAGCGCCAGCGCCGCGGCGGTGCTCAGAACCTTCACATTGATCATTTTGGACTCCATTAAATCGGACAATGTCTAACCATCTCTGCGGTCGGACGTTCCTGAGCTCGACATTGATTGTCCGTCATCTTTGCTTGACCGGCGGCGCATGTATGGCGGGTGAACAAAACTCCTCGTGACCGCGTCATTTGGTCGCCAAAGGGCCCGCAACCCGGACCCATTCCGGGAGTGCCGGGCTACCTTGGCGGCGGCTGGACATTTGGAGATTCAGGTGGCATCAGAGCCGGACTGCCTCGAACCGACCGGCCACGCATGAAACAATTCCTGCTGAAATTCTTCACCTGGTGGAACGGCCAGACCTTTGGCACGCAATTGTGGACCTCGCGCTACGGCGAGCTGGTCGGCGAGGACGAACAGGGCAATCGCTACTACCGCACCAAGGGCGGCGAGATCGATCCGACGCTGCATTTCGAGCGCCGCTGGGTGATCTATAACGGCTACGCCGAGGCGTCCCGGATTCCGGCCGGCTGGCACGGCTGGCTGCATCACACGGTTGATGTGCCCCCGACCGAGGAGAAGTACGCGCCGCGGGAATGGGAAAAGCCGCATCTGCCGAACATGACCGGCACCGCGCAGGCTTACCGTCCGTCCGGCTCGACGCTGGCGAGCGGCCGCCGCCCCAAGGCGACCGGCGACTATCACGCCTGGACGCCGCGAAGCTGAGCTTCACGCATTGTTGTTTCGGACGTGTGCGTCCGTAGCGCCGCGCGTGCAGCGCACCCGCGCCTGTGGACAACGGTAACAGCGGGGACAGGTAGGCTGCAGCCGATACTGGCCGCTTGCGCCGCGCACGTCTTCGCGGCTCAATGAAGCCATCTTACGGAGATGGGAGACCATCGCGTCGGATCGGGCTCCAGATCGCGACTGTCCCGATGAGCAGCGGCCTCCGAGTTGGATGCGGCCGGGAGATAGGCCCCCGGGCAGACATCCTGAAATCGCCCGCAAATGTGAGGCTACCGTGAGACAGGAAGGGCCGCTCGGGAAACCGGGCGGCCTTTTTCTTTGTCTCACGATCGGGTCAGGACAGCCGTGCCGCGGCACGGCTCATCAATTCGCCCCGGCGCGCGTGTGCCGGTCCCATCCGCTCCTTCATGAAGGCGAGGATCTCGGCCGGTGCGGTATCGGGCGAGCCGGCATTGAACGGCGGGGCCGGGTTGTATTCGAGCCTGAGCTGGATCGCTTCCGCGGTCTTGCGATCGACGAGCTCGGACACCAGCGTCAGCGCGAAATCGATGCCGGCGGTGACGCCGCCGCCGGTGAAACGATTGCGGTCGACGCAGACGCGCGTCTTGGTCGGGATGGCTCCGAAGCCCGCCAGGAAATCGATCGCGCTCCAATGCGTGGTGGCGCGATAGCCCTGCAGCAGACCGGCGGCGCCGAGCACCAGCGAGCCCGTGCAGACCGACGTGACGTATTTCGCTCCCTCCGCCTGCTTGCGCAGGAAGGCGAGCATCTCCTCGTCGCCGACCATGTCGTCGGTGCCGAACCCGCCGGGTACGCAGATCACGTCGAGCTGCGGGCAGTCGGCAAAGGTCGTGGTCGGCGTCAGGACCATGACGGAGTCGGTCGGAACGGGCTCGATCCGTTTCCAGATCAGATGCACCTTGGCGCCGGGGACCGAGGAGAACACCTGCAGCGGGCCGGTCAGGTCGAGCTGGGTCACCTTCGGGAAGACGAGCAATCCAATCTGCAGGGGTCCGGACATCGGAGGTCTCCAAATAGCGCTTGACGGAACCACGATGCCATGGTGGCCTCCTGTCCAAAATGGCGTAATTCCCTCATTTTCGGACGTCGGCGCCGCCTCCGGGGATCTGGCATTGCGAGGATTTTGCAGATGATCGGCATCCTGATCTTTCCAGACTTCCAGCTGCTCGACGCGGCCGGCCCGATCGCGGCGTTCGAGATCGCGGCGCGCTTCGCCAACAGCCCGCCTGATATCAAGACGATCGCGGTGAAGGCCGGGCCGGTGCGCTCTTCGTCCGGCGTCGAGATGCTGGCGCGCGGCTTAAAGCCGTCGGCGGCGATCACGACGCTGATCATCGCGGGCGGCAACGGCGTGCGCACCCCGGCAACGTGTCAGACCACGCTGTCATTCGTGCGGCGGATGGCGAGCCGCGGCATCCGCGTCGCCAGCGTCTGCTCGGGCGCCTATGTGCTGGCCGAGGCCGGCCTGCTCGACGGTCGCCGCGCCACCACGCATTGGCAGCGCACGCCGCATTTCGTGAAGACCTATCCGAAGGTCAAGCTCGAGCCGGACCAGATCTTCGTCCGCGACGGCAATATCTGGAGCTCGGCCGGCATCACCGCCGGCATCGATCTCGCACTCGCCATGATCACCGAAGACTACGGCGACGAGGTCGCGCAGAACACCGCGCGGCAGCTCGTGCTGTATCATCGGCGCAGCGGCGGGCAGTCGCAGTTTTCCTCGCTGCTGGAGTTGAAGGCGCCGAACGGCCGGTTCGGGCCGCTGCTCGCCTGGGCGCGCGAACATCTCGACGCACCGCTGACGGTCGAGGATCTCGCCGACAAGGCCGGGATGAGCTCGCGGCATTTCACCCGCGCCTTCATCGCGGAAACCGGCACCACGCCGTCGAAGGCGGTTGAACGGTTGAGGATCGAAGTCGCGCGGCAGCGCGTGCAGTCGTCGGGCGAGGCGATCGAGCGCGTCGCCGAGATCACCGGCTTCCGCGATCCCGAGCGGATGCGCCGCGCCTTCATCCGCGCCTTCGGCCAGCCGCCGCAATCGCTGCGCCGGGCATCGCGCGCGGGGTAGGTCGTCGACTTGCGGAAACTCCGGCGCGTTGCTGGAAAGAAGGGCGATCATTCCAGCGGCGAAGCGAACAGAGCTGCCGATGAGCGACCGCCGCCAAGCTCACCGGCGCTGCCGGCAGAGTCAATTTGAGTTTGGGACAAGCTCGTTGTCCAATCTCACACGATCCATGCTGTCGTTGCACTGATGAACCGGCGCGACGGTTCCTGTGACCCACGTTAGGTGGGCGTTGGGGACCCGAGGAGGTTCTACATGACAAAGCATCGAACGATTACCGGGTTCGTGGCTGTCGCCCTGCTGGCTGTCACTGCAACCGCCGCGACGATCAGGTCGCACCTGCCCCGGACCGAGGGCGTTGTCGTCTCCGACACCGACGCGCTCCCGGCCAGGGATTTCAGCGACCGCTGGTCCCCGATTTCAGCCTTGCCTCCGGCGACGGACATGGCTGAGCGCGCACCTGACGTACGTTAAGCCGGTCATCGACGCAGATCCGGCCCAGTCGCGGACACGCCGCGCGCAGAGTTCACCGCAGCACAAAGGCCCCGCCGAAGCGGGGCCCGATGTTGAACCACTTGATGTTGAACGACTTAATCTCGAACGACTTGGTCTCGAATAGAACTAACGGTTCCGCCGCGCCGGAATAGCGCAGGCCTTCACCTATGCACGACCAAAATCCACGGATGGCTGAGCACGAAACGTGCCCGAGCCGAAATATCAGTTGCTCAATGTGTCGGTCGCGATCTTCTTCTTGAGTGCTTCGCAGGTGTTCCTGACCTCCGTGGTCATCAACGAGACGGCTTCGATCTGCAGGAAGAAACGCTTGCCCTGGTCGCGGTAACCTGCGGCGAACTCCTTGATTTCCGCGATCATGTCGTGGACACCCGCCACCATGACCTCGCAGTTCTTGGCGGCCGCTTGCAGTTCCGTTCCAAGGGCCTCGATCTCTTTCACCGCCGCTTCATATTCGCGCACGACCGCCTCGGCCGATAGCTTGCCCACCTCGTTGACGCCGTTGCGGTGCTCGACGTAGTCCGGCATCGGCGAGAGAGGCCGAATGTTGCTGCGTGGGCGATGCGTACTCACCGTGTCGATTTCGCCCTCCGTCGTTTCCATCGGGGCGCGGGCGAGGACTTCTGCACTGACACTCATGCGAACGCTCCATAAGTTGTTACGGCGAATGGAGTTTAGCAATGTCAACGGATTTGTCTCGCTTTTCCACAAGTTTGAAGCAGTCAAATTGTGCGCCGCAGCATGGCGGACTCTGCATTTGCGTCAGTGCGGCGCGTCGGGATGCCAGCCGAGCAGGGCCAGCATCACGAAGAAGCCGACGACGTAGGCCACCATGATCGGCCAGCCCTGGGTGATCCAGCGGACCACCGACTTGGCCTCCGGATACAAGTTGGACACCGCAACGCCCGCGGACGACCCGAACCAGACCATCGATCCGCCAAATCCGACCGCATAGGCGAGAAAGCCCCAATCGTAGCCGCCTTGCTTGAGCGCCAGCGCGGTCAGGGGGATGTTGTCGAACACCGACGAGACGAAGCCGAGCCCGAGCGCGGTCTGCCATGATGCCGCCGGCAGCTTCTCCACCGGCATCATCGAGGCCGCCGTCACCAGCGCGAGCAGGAACACGGTGCCCTTCAGCGTCTCGGGCATCACCGACCAGTCCGGCCGCCGCAGCAATGAGGTGACGAGGATCGCGGCCCAGACCGCGAGCCCGAGCACGGGCAGCGCATCGAGTAGCGCCGGGAATTTCAGATTGGCGGTGACATTGGCCGAGAGCGCGGCGAGCAGGATCACCGCAACGATCGCAACCCGCGGCCAGTCGATCGCGAGACCGGACGGCGCTTTCTTCACGATCGGGGAAAAGCGGTGCTGCTGCAGCGAGGCCGGCACCGCAAACACCAGCATCGCCACGATGGCCGCGACATAGGCGTCGACGACGGTGAGCGGGCTGACGCCGTCGATCCACATCATCGTGGTTGTGGTGTCGCCGACGACGCTGCCGGCGCCGCCGGCATTCGATGCGGCGACGATGGCCGCGAGGTAGCCGATATGGACGCGGCCGCGGAACACGTGGCGCGCGACGGTGCCGCCGATCAGGGCGGCCGCGATATTGTCGAGGAAGGCCGACAGCATGAACACGATCACCAGCAGGATCAGCCCGCCCTTCCAGTCATCGGGCAGCAGCGCCGGCATCTCGTCCGGGATGCGGCTCTCCTCGAAATGCCGCGACAGCAGCGCAAATCCCATCAGGAGCAGGAACAGGTTCGCGAGCGTGACCCACTCATGCTCCATCTGGTGCACGAGGCCGGGCAGGCCCGCGCCGAACCTTGCGAAGCCCGTGAATATCAGCTTGTAGGCGACGATCGCGGCAAGGCCGGTCAACGCCACGGCGAGCGTATGGTGATGGAAGATCGCAACGCCGAGCAGCGTCAGCGCGAACAGGATGAAATCGAGCGGGATACCGTAGACGAGGATGGGCGTGAGCAAGACGATCTCGATGGCTGGAGTGCCAGGCGGCGTGAAGCGCGTCCGGCCGCACTATCGCGCGGCGCGGGGAACTTCAAGGCGCGCTAACGCCGCAAGCTGCGCGCGCCGTGCGCTCGAGCCTCGAACGAGGGGACGACGCTGCAAGCGCGGCGCCCCCGATCGGATCGCTAGCCCAGCGTCTTCAGCCAGGCGCTGATCTCGGTCACCGCGACATTGGCCTGGTTGAGCAGTTTGCCCATGGTGAAGAAGCCATGGAACTGGCCGGGGAAATGCCGGTAGGTCACGGGCACGCCGGCCTTCTTGAGGAATGTCGCATACTCGTCGCCTTCGTCGCGCAGCGGATCGGCGCCGGCGGTCAGCACATAGGCCGGCGGCAATCCGGCAAAGTCTTTCGCGCGCGCGGGCGAGGCGCGCCAGTCGCTGTCGTCGGCGTCGCCGAGATAGTGGTTGCCGAACCAGCCGATCACCGAATGCGTCAGCAGGATGCTGGTCTCGGGCTCGCGATGCGAGGGATGCTTCCGCGAGAAATCGGTCGCGGGATAGACCAGCAGTTGGGCGGCGAGCTTCGGTCCGCCGTCGCGGGCGGTGAGGGCAACCACGGCTGCCAGATTGCCGCCGGCGCTGTCGCCGCCGACGATCAGGCGCGCGGCGTCGATGCCGAGATCCCCAGCGTTGGCGGCGACCCATTTGGTCGCGGTGACGGCGTCGTCTACCGCGGCAGGGAAGCGGTGCTCGGGCGCCAGACGGTAATCGACCGAGATCACGATCAATTCGCCCTCATGGGCAAGCTTCTGGCAAACCACCTCATGGGTATCGAGATCGCCGATCACCCAGCCGCCGCCATGGAAGAACACCAGGCACGGCGCGAGCCCGTCCTTCTTGCGCAGTGTTTTCGGCGTGTAGATGCGGGCGGGGATCGCGCCGTGCGGCGCCGGGATCGCAAGCAACTTGCTCGATTCAAGCGCCGGCGGCTCGGGATTGGAGACGATGCGGGCGGCCCGATAATATTCGCGCGCTTCCGGTGCGGTCAGCGATTCATAGGCAGGGCGGCCGGCCTCCTGGAAGGCCTTGTAAACGGCGGCGGCATCGGGATCGAGAACGACGGGCATAGGCAAACAAACCTTCTTGTGATGCTGAACTGAAGCGTCAGGCGGCGGTGCGGCCGCCGTCGACGGTGTAGGCGGAGCCGGAGACGTAGCTCGCCTCGTCGGAAGCGAGGAAGGCGACGATCGACGCGACCTCGCTCGCGAGCCCGAGCCGGCGCGCCGGGATGCGGTCGACGATCTTCTCGACCGGTGGCGGCGCGTTGCCGCCGGAACGTCCCTGCAGGATGGTGCTCAGCATCCGGCTCTCGATCATGCCGGGGCAGACGCAATTGACCCGCACGCCGGTGCCGGTGCATTCCCAGGCCGCGCTCTTGGTCAATCCGATCACCGCATGCTTGCTGGCGCTGTAGACCGCGATCATCGGCGATCCCATCAGGCCGGCGATCGAGGCGGTGTTGATGATGCTGCCCTTGTTCTGCTTCAGCATCACCGGCAGCACATATTTCATGCCGAGGAAGACACCGACGACATTGACGTCGAGCACCCGGCGAAAGCTCTCCAGCGAATATTCCGGGATCGGCCTGATGTCGCCCTCGATGCCGGCGTTGTTGTAGAAGGCGTCGATGGTGCCGAAGCGGTCGACGGCGGCGCGGACATAGTCCTTGACCTCGTCCTCATCGGTGACGTCGGCGGTGATCGCGAGAGCCTCGGCCGAGGCGGGCAGGTCCTTGATGGCGGCCGCAAGATCGGCCCCCTTGCGGTCGACTGCGACGATCCGCGCCCCGCGTTCGGCGAGCAGTTGGAGCGTCGCGGTTCCGATGACGCCGGCAGCCCCGGTGACGACGGCAACCCGGCCGTCGAGCCTGATGCGATCTGGCATGTTTGGGTTTCCTCTGGCTGGTCCGGTTCGATCCGGATTTTCCTGGTTTTCACGCGGTGCCGCGCGCCGTCAGCGTGAGGACTATCACACGTGTTCCCAGGAGTGACTAGAGGGTGGCCAGAGGTTGACCAGTGCCTGGCCGGAGGGCCGGGGACGGGCGTCCGCGCGCCCTTTCCCCGCCGTATTCGGCGTGTTAACCGGTGGCCTGCGAGCGGCCGATATCAAGGTAGACTGTCGCGAGCCCGATTCGCCTTTTAAAGCCCGCGAGATGCTTCGAACCATTGCCCTGACTGGCTTTGCGGCCTTGGTTGCCGCCTCAACCATCTCGCTTGCGCCGCCCGCGCGCGCGCAGATCGGAACGATTTTCTCCGATCCCGCGCCGCGTCCGCCCGGCTCGATTCCGCGTGGCCAGGTGGCGCCTCCCAGCGACGACGACGAGGAAGTGCCGGAATTGCCGCGCGGCCGTCTGCTGCCGACGCAGCCGCGGGCGTTGCCGCCGGGCCAGGCGGTGCCGCCGCCCGGCAGCGTGCAGTCGCAGCCTTTGGCGCCGCCGCCAGGTAGCACGGTCGCTCCGCCCGGTGTTGCCGTGCAGCCGCCGCAGCCCGGCGGTCCCGCCGTAGCCAACACGCCGCCCGGTGCCAATCCGCTGCCGGGCCTGCCGCCGGGGCAGCGTCAGCCCAAGGGGACGCCGCAGGGCGCGCCACAGGGCACCCCGCCGCAGACGCCTGCCGCATTGCAGCCGGGCGATGAGGTCGTGCAGGAGCCGCCGTCGACCAAGATCACCAACAAGAAGGCGAGCTTCTCCGGCCTCGACAAGATCACCGGACGCATCATCAATTTCGACGAGGACATCGGCGAGACCGTGCAGTTCGGCGCGCTGCGGGTGAAGACCGATGCCTGCTACACCAGGCCGTCGACGGAAGCCGCCAACACCGACGCCTTTGTCGAGGTCGACGAGATCACGCTGCAGGGCGAGGTGAAGCGGATCTTCTCGGGCTGGATGTTCGCGGCGAGCCCCGGCCTGCATGGCGTCGAGCATCCGATCTACGACATCTGGCTGACCGACTGCAAAGGGCCGGACCAGACCATCGTGACCGCCGCGCCCGATCCGCCGAAGGCGCCGACGCCGCCTCCGCCGCCGGCCCAGAAGCGCGCGCCGCCGAAGCAGGCCGCGCCGCGTCCGCCGCCGCAGCCGCTGCCGCAATACCAGCAGCAGCCGCCACCTCCGCCGCCCCAGCAGCAGCGGCCGGGCGGTTTGTTCGGCGGATTGTTCGGAAACTAATTGGTACGTGTAGCCCGGATGCAGCGCAGCGAAATCCGGGGTCTTCTCCGCGAATGAACTTGTCCCGGATTACGCTTCGCTGCATCCGGGCTACATGATCAATTGCGCGCGGCAATGATCGCCAGCGCGTCGGCGCCCTTGATGGGCTGCGTGGCGTCGAGCTTGCGGAATTCCGCCGGCGCACCTGCGATCGCCTTGTCGAGCAGCGCGCGATAGCGGCGGCGCGAAATCTCCACCGCACCGAACGTCTTCAGATGCTCGGTCACATATTGCGTGTCGAGCAGTTCGAACCCGCCCGCGATCAGCCGCGCCACCAGATGCACCAGCGCGACCTTCGACGCGTCACGCGTGGTGTGAAACATGCTTTCGCCGAAGAAGGCGCGGCCGAGGCTGACGCCGTAGAGGCCGCCGACCAGATTGTTGTCCTGCCAGACCTCGACGCTGTGGCAATGGCCTGATGCGTGCAGCCCGACATAGAGGTCGCGGATGCGCTTGTTGATCCAGGTGTCGTCGCGACCGGGCTGCGGCGCCGCGCAACCGGCGATCACGGCCTTGAACGCGGTATCGACGGTGACGGTGAACACATCCGAGCGCACGGTGCGCGCCAGGCGGGAGGCGACACGGAAGCCGTCGAATGGAATCACGCCGCGCAATTCCGGCTCGACCCAGAACAGCGTCGGATCGTCGGCGCTCTCCGCCATCGGGAAGATGCCGCAGGCATAGGCGCGCAGCAGCACCTCGGGCGTGATCTCGGAGGAGGCGGAGTCGCGTGAGGTCATGCCGGCCAAGATAGCAAAGCGCGGGCGGTCTTGCGATGGGGCCTGCCACGGGGTCGCGACGTGTTGACGAAACGCGCCGGTTCCTCCACAAGGCGCGCCATTCCGCCGCAGTTTCCCGAGACGGACTGCGCGGCCATGCTACATTGCCACAAAAAGATGGCGCCGCCGCCCGGGACATGGCGGCTTGGGCGCCGACAATCGACACAGGTGAGGGGGACGCTGCATGAAATCGTCATGGCGGACGTTTGCGCCGCTGCTGGTTTGGCTGATGATCTATCTGATCCCGGTGCCATCAGGGCTGAACGCCAATCAGTGGCACTATTTTGCGGTGTTCGCCGCCGTCATCACCGGGCTGATCCTCGAATCGATGCCGGTCGGCGCGGTCGGCCTGATCGGACTGACCGTCGCCGGCGTCGGCGGTTATGTCGAGCCCGACCCGAACAAGTCGCTGCGCTGGATGCTCGCCGGCTTTTCCGAGAGCACGGTGTGGCTGATCGTCGGCGCCTTCGTGTTCTCGATCGGCTATCGCAAGAGCGGGCTCGGCCGCCGGCTGGCGCTGCTCTTGGTGCGCGGGCTCGGCCGCCGCACCATCGGGCTCGGCTATGCGGTGGCGTTCTCCGATCTGGTGCTGGCGCCGGCGACGCCGTCCAACACCGCGCGCTCGGGCGGCACCATCTATCCGATCGTCAGCAACATCCCGCGCATCTACGGCTCCGAGCCGGGTCCGACCGCAGGCAAGATCGGCACCTTCGTGATGTGGACCGCGTTTGCTACCACGGCCGTCACCAGCTCGCTGTTTCTGACCGCGCTGGCGCCGAACGCCGCCGCGCTCTCGATCGCCAAGAAGCTCGTCAACATCGAGGTCGGCTGGTCGCAATGGTTCATCGGTTTCGCGCCGCTCGGCATCCTCTTGCTGCTGCTGGTGCCGTTGCTGAGCTACGCCGTCTGCCGGCCGGAGATCAAGGAAAGCCCGGAGATCGTGACCTGGAGCGAGGGCGAACTCGCCAAGATGGGGCCGCCGTCGCGGCACGAATGGATCATGGCGGTGCTGGTGGTGCTCGCGATGTTCCTGTGGATCTGCGGCTCCAATCCCAATATCAGCGTGCCGCTGCTCGGCTCGAACTTCATCAACGCGACCACGGTGGTATTCGTCGTGATCTCGCTGATGCTGCTGTCAGGCGTGATCGTGTTCGAGGACATCGTCGCCGAGAAGAGCGCGTGGGAGGTATTCTTCTATTTCACCTCGCTGCTCACGCTGTCGTCAGGTCTCAACGAGATCGGCTTCATCAAATGGGTCGCCGAGGGTTATGCGAAGCCGCTCTCCGGCACGTCGCCGCTGGTCGGGATGATCCTGCTCGTCACATTCTTCTTCTGGATCCACTATTTCTTCTCGAGCATCACCTCGCATACCGCCGCCGTGCTGCCGGTGGTGCTCGCGGTCGGCTCCAGCATTCCCGGCCTGTCGGTGCAGACCCTGATGCTGCTGTGCGTCTATTCGCTCGGGCTGATGGGGGTGATCTCGCCCTACGCCACCGGACCGGCGCCGATGTATTACGGCAGCGGCTATATCGGCAAAGGCGACTTCTGGAAGTTCGGGCTGATCTTCGGCGTAATCTACTTTGCCGGATTGTTGCTGATCGTGTTGCCCTGGCTACAGATGATCGGGTAAAATAGCCACAATCCAGCGAGAAACAGCGGCCGATCGGGAAGGAGGACTTTCCTTTCCGATTCTTAACGCGCTTTGTCTGACGGAAGCGTCCAAAATGCTTCCTCGAATGTGGCGCGCGCGGATTTCAGGGGACACATAGAGCCGCAGCGGCTCATTCGTGTTTCTTCGTGGGCAAGTTATGGACCAGCATATCAAAGACCCGTCTATCTTGGCGCCCGAGCAAACCAGGCGGCCATCGCGCGGGCGAGGGTTTCTGACAGGGTGTGTCGTGCTGGCGGTGCTTGCCGGCATCGTCTGGTGGACGCGCCAGCAGGCCGCGCCGCCGCAAGCCGGCGGCGGCCGCAATGCCGGGCCGATGTCGATCGTGCCGGAGGCCGTCGGCAAGGGCGATATCGGCGTCAGCCTCAATGCGCTCGGCACCGTGACGTCACTCGCGACCGTGACGATCAGAAGCCAGATCAGCGGCTACCTGATGAAGATCGATTTCAAGGAGGGCGATGAGGTCAAGAAGGGCGACCTGATCGCCGAGATCGATTCGCGTCCCTATGAGGCGACGCTGGCGCAGGCCAAGGGACAGCTCGCGCGCGACGAGGCGCAGCTGAAGGGCGCCCAGGTCGATCTCACCCGCTACCAGAACCTCGCGGCGCAGAACGCCGTGCCGCATCAGACGCTCGATACCCAGGTTGCGCTGGTCGCGCAGTATCAGGGCACGGTCGAGGCCGACCGGGCGTCGGTGAAGTCGGCCGAAGTGAACTTGCAATATTGTCACATCGTCTCGCCGATCAACGGGCGTGTCGGACTGCGCCAGGTCGACCTCGGCAATTACGTGACGCCGGGCGACACCAACGGCCTTGTCGTGATCACGCAGCTCGAGCCGATCAGCGTGCTGTTCACGCTGCCAGAGGACAATCTGCAGGCCGTCGCGAAGCGGTTGAAGGACGGCGCGGTGCTGCCGGCGGCGGCCTATGACCGCAGCAGCGCCAATAAGCTCGCCGAAGGATCGCTGCAGACCTTCGACAGCCAGATCGATGCGACCACCGGCACGATCAAGCTGCGCGCCCAGTTCGAGAACGACAAGCGCACGCTGTATCCGAACCAGTTCGTCAACATCCGCCTGCTGCTCGACACCCACAAGGATGCCACGACGATGTCGACCGCCGGCATCCAGCGCGGCGTCCCCGGCACCTTCGTCTATCTCGTCAACGCCGACAGCACGGTCTCGGTGCGGCCGGTCAAGATCGGCGTCACCGACGGCGACCGTGTCGAGGTGCTGTCGGGGCTTGTGCCTGGCGATCGCATCGTGATCGACGGCGCCGACAAGCTGCGCGAGGGCGCCAAGGTGGTGGTGCGCTCCGCCGCCGATGCCGCGAGCCCGGCCGGCGCGGCCAAGGGGACGGCGAGCGGCGCGGCGAATGGGGTCGCCAAGGGTGACGGCAAGGGAGACACCAAGGCAGATAGCAAGGGCGGCGCCGATCCCGAGAAGGCGGGAGGCGGCAACCACAAGGGTGCCGCGGACGGGCAGACGAAATGAACCCGTCGCGGCCATTCATCCTGCGGCCGGTGGCGACGACCCTGATGATGATCGCCATCATGCTGTCGGGCATGCTGGCGTTCAGATTCCTCCCCGTCGCGGCGCTGCCGGAGGTCGACTATCCGACCATCCAGGTGCAGACCTTCTATCCGGGCGCCAGTCCCGACGTGATGACGTCGTCGGTGACGGCGCCGCTCGAGGTGCAGTTCGGCCAGATGCCGAATCTGAACCAGATGAGTTCGGTGAGTTCGGCCGGCTCGTCTGTGATCACGCTGCAGTTCGGCCTGTCGATCTCGCTCGACGTCGCCGAGCAGGAGGTGCAGGCCGCGATCAACGCCGCCGGCAATCTGTTGCCGTCGGACCTGCCGGCGCCGCCGATCTACGCCAAGGTCAATCCGGCTGACGCGCCGATCCTGACCCTCGGCCTGACCTCGAAGACCATGCCGCTGACGCAGGTGCAGGATTTCGTCGACACCCGGCTGGCGCAGAAGATCTCGCAGCTACCCGGCGTCGGCCTCGTCAGCATCAGCGGCGGCCAGCGGCCCGCGGTGCGCATCCAGGCCGACATCCGCAAGCTCGCGGCCTATGGGCTCAACATCGACGATCTCCGCACCACGCTCGGCAACGCCAACGTCAACACGCCGAAGGGCAATTTCGACGGCGCGATGCGCGCCTACACCATCAATGCCAACGACCAGATCCGCAATGCCAGCGACTACCGCTCGCTGATCATCGCCTACAAGAACGGCTCGCCGGTTCGCCTCAGCGACGTCGGCAACGTCGTCGACGGCGCGCAGAACGACAAACTCGGCGCCTGGATGAACGAGACGCAGGCGATCATCCTCAACATCCAGCGCCAGCCCGGCGCCAACGTGATCTCGGTGGTCCAGGGTATCAAGGACCTGCTGCCGCAGCTGCAGGCCACGCTGCCGGCCGCGATCGACCTCAACATCCTGACCGACCGGACCGTCACGATCCGGGCCTCGGTCCGCGATGTCGAATACGAGCTGGCGCTTGCGGTGGTGCTGGTCGTGCTGGTCATCTTCGTGTTCCTGCGCTCGACCCGCGCCACGCTGATCCCGAGCCTGTCGGTGCCGCTGTCGCTGGTCGGCACGCTCGGCGCAATGTATCTGTTCGGCTTCAGTCTGAACAATCTGTCGCTGATGGCGCTGACGATCGCGACCGGCTTTGTGGTCGACGACGCCATCGTCGTGATCGAGAACATCTCGCGTTATATCGAGGAGGGCGAGTCGCCCCTCGAGGCGGCGGCGCTGCGCGGCTCCGAGCAGATCGGCTTCACCATCATCTCGCTGACGGTGTCGCTGATCGCGGTGCTGATCCCGCTGCTGTTCATGGGCGACGTCGTCGGCCGCCTGTTCCGCGAATTCGCCATCACGCTGTCGGTCACGATCCTGATCTCCGCCGTGGTGTCGCTGACATTGGTGCCGATGGCCTGCGCGAAACTCCTGAAGCCGGAGAGCATGACGCGCGAGAATACCTTCCAGCGGCTCAGCCGGGAAGGCTTCGACCACGTCATCGCGATCTACGCCCGGATGCTCAACTGGGTGCTGGATCGCCAGACGTTCGTTCTGTTGATCGCGCTCGCCACCTTTGGTCTCACGGCGCTGCTCTACGTCGTCATCCCCAAGGGCTTCTTTCCGGTGCAGGACACCGGCGTGATCCAGGCGATCTCGGAGGCGCCGCAATCGGTGTCCTACGCTGCGATGGCCGAGCGGCAGCAGCGGCTCGCCAGCGCGATCCAGAAGGACCCTGATGTCGAGAGCCTGTCGTCCTTCATCGGCGTCGACGGCACCAACACCACGCTCAACAGCGGCCGCATCCTGATCAACCTGAAGCCGCATGAGCAGCGCAAGGCCGGCGTCTCGACGGTGATGGACCGGATCAAGGCGAGCACGGCGGCGCTGACCGGCATCACGCTCTACATGCAGCCGGTGCAGGACCTCACCATCGAAGGCACGGTGAGCCGGACGCAGTATCAGTTCATCCTGCAGGACGCCGATCCGAACGAGCTCGCGGAATGGACGCCGAAGCTGGTCGATAAGCTCAGGGAATTGCCCGAGCTCAGCGACGTCACCAGCGATATTTCCGCGCAGGGGCTTTCGGTGTTCGTGGACATCGACCGCGACCAGGCCGCGCGGTTCGGCATCACGCCGGCAACGATCGACAATGCACTGTACGATTCCTACGGCCAGCGCATCGTCTCCACCGTCTTCACCAATTCGAACCAGTACCGCGTCATCCTCGAGGCCGATCCGTCGCTGCAGAACTCGCTGGATTCGCTGTCGTCGATCTATCTGCCGTCATCGGTGGGCTCGACGCCGGTGCCGCTGTCGGTGATGGCCAGGATGCGGGTGGAGACCGCGCCGCTGCAGGTCTCGCACCTCGGCCAGTTTCCGTCGGCAACCGTTTCGTTCAACCTGGCCCCGGGCGCTTCGCTCGGCGGCGCGGTGACCGCGATCAAGCAGGCGCAGGCCGAAATCAACCAGCCGCTCGGCATGATCACGAGCTTCCAGGGCGCGGCACTGGCGTTCCAGTCCTCGCTCTCCAACCAGTTGTTCCTGATCCTGGCCGCGATCATCACGGTCTATATCGTGCTGGGCGTGCTGTATGAGAGCTTCATCCATCCGCTGACCATCCTGTCGACGCTGCCATCGGCCGGGATCGGCGCGTTGCTGGCGCTGATGATGGCAGGCCAGGACCTCACCATCATCGCGATCATCGGCATCATCCTCCTGATCGGCATCGTGAAGAAGAACGCGATCATGATGATCGACTTCGCGCTCGATGCCGAGCGCAACGAAGGCAAGCCGCCGCGGGAGGCGATCTACCAGGCCTGCCTGTTGCGGTTCCGGCCGATCATCATGACGACGATGGCCGCTGTGCTCGGCGCGCTGCCGCTGATGCTCGGCAGCGGTGCCGGCTCCGAGCTCCGGCATCCGCTCGGCATCTCGATCGTCGGCGGCCTGCTGGTGAGCCAGATGCTGACCCTGTTCACGACGCCGGTGATCTATCTCTGGTTCGATCGCCTGGCGCTGCGGTTTGCCGGGCGGGCGGACGAGGTCGGCGAGGCGAGCGGGTCGCGTTGAGCCATGGATCCGTCAACGCCCTTTATCCGCCGGCCGGTCGCAACCACGTTGTTGACGTTCGGGCTCGCGGCGGCCGGCCTTGTCGCGTTCTTCAAGCTGCCGGTGTCGCCGCTGCCGCAGGTGGATTTTCCAACCATCTCGGTGCAGGCGACGCTGCCCGGCGCCAGCCCGCAGGACGTCGCGACCACGGTCGCGAGCCCGCTTGAGCGGCATCTCGGCCAGATCGCCGATGTGACGGAGATGACGTCGTCGAGCTCGGTCGGTTCGACCCGGATCACGCTGCAGTTCGGGTTGAGTCGCGACATCAACGGCGCGGCGCGGGACGTGCAGGCCGCAATCAATGCGGCACGGGCCGATCTGCCGACCAGCCTGCGCAGCAATCCGACCTACCGCAAGGTCAACCCGGCAGATGCGCCGATCCTGATCCTGACGCTGACGTCCGACACGCTGACCCGCGGCGATCTCTACGACGCCGCCTCCACGGTGCTGGCGCAGAAGCTGTCGCAGGTCGAGGGCATCGGCGAGGTCGTGGTCGGCGGCAGCTCGCTGCCCGCCGTGCGTGTCGATCTGATCCCGCAGGCGCTCTACAAATACGGCATCGGGCTCGAAGACGTCCGCGCGGCGCTGTCGAGCGCCAACGCCCACAGCCCCAAGGGCGGCATCGATGTCGGCGACCAGCGCTACCAGGTCTATGCCAACGACCAGGCCAACAAGGCCGATGACTACAGATCGCTGATCGTGGCCTATCGCAATGGCGCGCCGGTTCACCTCTCCGATGTCGGCGAGGTGGCCGACGGCGTCGAGAATCTGCGCAATGCCGGGCTCGCCAACGGCAAGCCGGCGGTGCTGCTCATCCTCTACCGCCAGCCGAACGCCAACATCATCAGTACCGTCGACCTGGTGAAGGGGCTGATGCCGCAATTGCAGGCCTCGATTTCGCCGGCGATCGACATCGGCCTTGCGGTGGATCGCTCGACAACCATCCGCACCTCGCTCCGCGACGTCGAGCGAACGCTGGTTCTGGCGGTGATGTTGGTCATCATCGTGGTGTTCGCGTTCCTGCGCAATTTGCGCGCCACCTTGATTCCGGTGGTGGCGGTCTCGGTGTCGCTGGTCGCAACCTTCGGCGCGATGTACCTGATCGGCTACAGCCTCGACAATCTGTCGCTGATGGCGCTGACGGTGGCAACCGGCTTCGTGGTCGACGACGCCATCGTGGTGCTGGAGAACGTCACCCGCTACATCGAGGAGGGCCTGAGTCCGCTCGAGGCGGCGCTGAAGGGCGCCAACGAGGTCGGCTTCACCGTGCTGTCGATGAGCATCTCGCTGATCGCGGTGTTCATCCCGATCCTGCTGATGGCCGGCATCGTCGGGCGGCTGTTCCGCGAGTTCGCGATGACGATCTCGATCTCGATCCTGATCTCGCTCGCGGTCTCGCTGGCGACCACCCCGATGATGTGCGCCGTGCTGCTCAAGCCCGACAGCGGCGGCCACGGCCGGCTCTATTGGGCCAGCGAGCGCTTCTTCGAGGCGATGCTGAATTTCTACCGCAGGACGCTGACGGCCGCGTTGCAGCATCCGGTCTCGGTGATGCTGATCCTGGCGGCGGTGTTCGGCCTCAACTTCTATCTCTACAGCGTGATCCCGAAGGGCTTCTTCCCGCAGCAGGACACCGGGCGGCTGGTCGGCTCGATCCAGGCCGACCAGAGCGTCTCGTTCCAGCTGATGCAGCAGAAGCTCGCGCAGTTCGTCGGCATCATCCAGAAGGATCCGGCGGTGGAGACGGTGGTCGGCTTCACCGGCGGCGGCCAGACCAATTCCGGCTTCGTGTTCGTCTCGCTGCGCCCGCTCGACCAGCGCAAGATCAGCGCCGACGGCGTGATTTCACGCCTGCGCCGCGAGATGTCGGTGGTGCCCGGCGCCAGCCTGTTCCTGCAGGCGGTGCAGGACATCCGGGTCGGCGGGCGGCAGTCGAATGCGCAGTATCAGTACACGCTGCAGGGCTCGACGCTGGAGGAGCTCAACGACTGGACGCCGAAGATCGCCGCGGCCATGCAGCGCGATCCGAACCTGGCCGACGTCAACAGCGACCAGCAGAACAAGGGCCTTGAATCCGACCTCGTGATCGATCGCGATGCCGCGGCCCGGCTCGGCATCACCGTGAGCCAGATCGACAACACCCTCTACGACGCCTTCGGCCAGCGTCAGGTGTCGACGATATATGTCGCGCGCAACCAGTACCACGTCATCATGGAGGTCGCGCCGCGCTACTGGCAGAACCCCGAGACGCTAAAGGACGTCTACATCAGCACGTCGGGCGGATCGGTCGGCGGCTCGCAATCGACCAACGCGGTGACCGGCACCGTGGTGGCGCCGGGAACCTCGAGCGCGGCGAGTTCAGCCAATGCCCAGGCCGCGCGCAACCAGGCGACCAATTCGATCGGCTCGACCGGGAAGGGCGTGGCCTCGACCGGGTCGGCCGTCTCGACCAGCAGCGAGACCATGATCCCGCTGTCGGCGGTGGCGGCGTTCAAGCAGGGCGCGACGCCGCTTGCAGTCAATCACCAGGGCCTCCTGGTCGCCAACACCATCTCGTTCAACCTGCCGCCGAACGTGTCGTTGAGCACCGCGGTCGGCAGCATCGAGGCGACCATGAACCGGATCGGCGTCCCGGCCACGATCCGCGGCACATTCCAGGGCTCCGCCAAGGCGTTCCAGGATTCGCTCAGCAACCAGCCGTTCCTGATCCTGGCCGCGATCGTCACGATCTACATCGTGCTGGGCGTGCTCTATGAGAGCTATGTCCATCCGCTGACCATTTTGTCCACACTGCCTTCGGCAGGTGTGGGTGCCTTGCTGGCGCTGATGGCATTCAAGACCGAGTTCAGTATCATGGCGCTGATCGGCGTCATCCTGCTGATCGGCATTGTGAAGAAGAACGCCATCATGATGATCGACTTTGCGCTGGAGGCGGAACGCAGGCGCGGGCTGGAGCCGCTCGAGGCGATCAAGGAGGCATGCCTGCTGCGCTTCCGTCCCATCATGATGACGACGATGGCCGCGCTGCTCGGCGCCGTGCCGCTCGCGATCGGGATGGGCGACGGCGGCGAGCTGCGGCAGCCGCTCGGCATCGCCATCGTCGGCGGTCTGATCCTGAGCCAGGTCCTGACGCTCTACACGACGCCGGTCATCTACCTCTATCTCGACCGGTTCCGCTTGTGGGCCCTGCGCGTCCGCCGCGGCGGCGCCGTGCGGATGCCGGGCTCCTCACTTCAACCGGGCGAGTAAATGCCGACAGGTGCAGCGTTGCTTAGTCTTCGAATATTGCGGAAACCGGTCCGGTTTCGGCGCGTGGCCGCGTTCGGCGGCCTCGGCCTTGGTCTGAGCCTTGGCCTGACCGGTTGCATTCCCGGGGTGGAGAAACCCGAGCTCAGTCTCGAAGTGCCGGCGAGCTATCGCGCCGCGGCCAAGGGCGATGCCGACGCCGCCGTTCCTGCGCTGGCCTGGTGGCGCGGTTTCCGCTCGCCCGAGCTGACCGGGCTGATGGAATCCGCGCAGCTCTACAATCTCGATATCGCGGTGGCGATCGCCCAGATCGTGCAGGCCGACGCGCAGGCCGGCGTGTCCGGCGCCGCGCTGCTGCCGTCGATCTCGGGATCGGCCAATGCCGAGCGTCAGAAGGTCGCGACTGGATCGAGCTCGGTGCTCGGCGGGAGCAGCGGTACGTTCTCGCAGTACAGTCTGGGACTCAGCGCGAGCTACATCGTCGATTTCTGGGGCAAGAACCGCGCGACGCTGTCGGCCTCGGAGGAGAGCGCGACGGTCGCCCGCTACAATCGCGAGGTGGTCGCGCTGACCACGATGGCGGCGGTGGCCAACACCTATTTCCAGGTGCTGGCGGCGCAGGACCAGATCAAGGCCACCCGGCGCAATCTGGCGGCGGCCGAGCGCATCCTGGCCTTGATCAAGTCGCAATTCGCCGGCGGCACCGCCTCGCAGCTCGACCTGTCGCAGCAGGAGGCGCTGGTCGCCACGCAGCGCGCGGCGATCCCGCCGCTCGAGGTGACGCTGGGGCAGAACACCGCCGCGCTTGCCCTCTTGGTGGCGCGCGCACCGGCTGATTTCTCGGTGCGCGGCGGCAGCACCACGCAGATCTCGGTGCCGCGCATCACACCGGGGATGCCGTCGGAATTGCTCTACCAGCGGCCTGACGTCCGTCAGGCCGAGGCGCAGCTCGCGGCCTCCAATTTCAGCGTCGACGCGGCGCGGGCGGCGTTCTTCCCGCAGATCCAGCTGACCGGCACCACGGGCTTCCAGAGCGCGGCGCTCGCCTCGCTGTTTGCGCCGGGCGCCTGGTACTACACGCTCGCCGCGGGGCTGACCCAGCCGCTGTTCGACGGCTTCCTGCTGGAGAGCCAGCTCAAGCTCGCCAAGGGCCAGCAATTGCAAAACCTGCAGGCCTATCGCAGGGCGGTGCTGTCGGCCTTCGCCGACGTCGAGAAGGCGCTGATCGCGTTGCAGCAGTATACGCTGCAGGAGCGGCTGCAGTCCGACGTGGTGGCGAGCTCGCGCAAGGCGTTCGAGGTCTCCGAGACGCAGCTGCGCGGCGGCACGGTCAATCTCATCACGGTGCTGCAGACACAGCAGACGCTGTTCACGGCCGAACTCAACCTTGTGACGGTGCGGCTCAACAAGCTGCTGGCGGCAAGCAGCCTGTTCCAGGCGCTCGGCGGCGGCTGGACGCCGGCAGGCACGCTCGCGGCGGCAGTGCCATGAGGTCGGTCATGCAGCGGTTCGTCACACTGTTCGTCGTTACCCTCGTCATCGCGCTCGGCGCGCCGGCCGGCGCGGCCCGTGCGCAACAGCGGCCACCGAACAGCATTCCGCTCGCCTTCGGCATGAGCGCCGACCAGGCCAGCCAGTCGCTCGGCGTGCCCCTGAACTATGTTCGCGGCACGCCGGGCAATGAATTGTTCGTCGCGCTGCCCAATGTCAGGGGCAGCGTGCTGTCGAGGCGCAGCGATGGACTCTATCTGCAATTCGGCAAGGGACGCCTGATCGCCTGGAAGGGCGACTGGGGGACCATTCCGCAATGAGGGCCCTAGGCATGACCGCCATCAGAGCATTGATCGCCTGCGCCGCCATCGCGCTCGGCACCGCCGCTGCCTCGGCCCAGAACTTGTCTCATGACTTGGAGCCGCAACGGCCGCTGCGTTACGGCAGCACCGGCGGTGCGTATTTCGACGGCAGGAATGACGACCGCGATTTTCGCAGCAACGGCTCCTTTCCGGGCAGCTTCGCCGCCGATCCCTTCAGTGCGGGCTTCGGCGCGGCAGGCCTGTTCGGCTCGACGCCGTGGCACTCGGCGCGGCCCTATCCGTCGCAGGTGATCTTCGGCGCGCCATGCCAGGATTGCCGTCCGCATCGCACACGGCGGCACCGCGATCGGCCTGATTGAGATTGTTCGGGAGCGGAAGGCGCTTCTAGCTCTTGCGCAGAAGGTCGTCGATGATGCGCAGCTTCATCCAGCCGGCCTTGTCGATAATTTCCCTGCGCAGCGTGTCCTTTTCCATCTCGTATTGCTCGCGCGAGATGTCGCGGCCGCCGCTCGCAGTGGTTCCGAATGTCTTGAGCAAGGCGTTGTGCTGCGCCTCCCACGCGATCACATGCTCGGTCATGAGCTGCGTCACCGCCGGAAGGAAGCCGGGATGGCCTGCCAGGCCGCATGCTTCCGTGGTCTGCGGATCTTCCGCCAGCATGATCACGTTCCACTCGTCGTAGCCGATCAGATCCAGCTGCGTGTAGAGAAACGCGCCATGCGGCCCGTCCCAGATCTTGTGGTCGATGACCAGGAACGGCAACGCATGGCAGTAGCCGTGGCGCGCCGTCATATCACGGTTGAAACTCTCGGTGCGCTCCTGCAGCCGTTGATTGGCCGCAGCAAACACGGCGAGGCGATTGTCCGCCGTCGGCACGATGCTGGCTGCGCCGTCGGGCGCGAACCCCGCATCGCGCAGCATCGGCCCGATCCGTGGATCTTCCCACTGCCTCCTGTGAAAGGCGGGTGCCGCGCCGTCGGCGCCCGGTGCCGGACGCACGGGCTCCTTGAGCTCGCCCAACGTCGCCTGCTTCTTTCCAAAAACCACCCTGCGCTCGAACATCGTGCCGTTCCTGCCAAGCTGGGGGAAAAGCATGGCAAGCAATGCCCAGATTTGTCTTAACCCGGTCAGGGCCACCGGCTGCGATCGAACAACAGGGTGACGCGGCCGTTAATGCCAACGCGAAAATTCGATCAATCCGCCACCGGCAGGAGCCCAGGCCGTGAACCCATAAATCGGCCGAGCTGACGGCTCGCGAGAGTCCGCTATGTCCCGGTAGCGATCAAATTTCGCATCGCGGCGAAATGACGTGATGGGCCATTGCGGGAAGTTGTCGTAACGATCTCGAGACACCCAAAACGCAGCTGGCGGCTATTCCGGCAATCCGGCGCGTCGCAGGCCTTCCGCATATCTGGCAAGATCGTCGGGGCGGCGCAGCGGTACGTGATCGGTCAATCTGGACACTCTGAACGCAGGATCGATTTCCAGCATTCGCTTCGCCGCTTTCTGGGCTCGCTCCAGTTGACCGGAATTTCCGGCGCTGGTCGCGATAATTCTAATGGCGGGCAAGAAGTTCGGATCTTCCCGCGAGGCTTTCTCAGCCCACAAGACCGACTCGTCATATCGGCCGGCGACAAAATGGGCGAGCGCCGTAGCCGTCTGCATCGAGTAGAGACTGGGGTCGAGCGGGCTCAACCGCATGGCGTGAGCCAAATGCTCGATCGCCGTTTCCGGCTCTCCGCGGAATGCCTTGAGCAGGCCGCCGAATTGCCACGCGGAGGAGAGATGCGGATTGAGCGCAAGCGCCCGTTCAATCAGGTCAGCGCCTTCCTCCGGTTCGAAAACTACCCGCGCGAGAGCGTACCCGGCCCGCGACAGAACTGCCGCGTCGTCTCTTCCCAGTTCCACGGCCCGCCGGGCCTGCTTGGCGGTCTCGGCCGATTCCATTGCAACATCGGCCATCCAGCCGTTTGCTTTTCGCAAGGTAAAGCACCGCGCCAACATCGCATGCGCCAGTGCAAAATTGGCGTCGATCTCAATAGCTTTGTAGAAGAGCCGAAGCGCCTCCTCGTTCTCGTCCTTGGTTGCGCCTTCGACGACCGCCAGCCCGCGAAGGTAGTAATCATAGGCATCCAGCTTTTCGGTCAGCTTTCGCTTGGAGCGTTCGATCTCAGCCTGGTCGACCTTGGGTGCAATCGCGGCAACCACGCTCATGGTAATCCTGTCCTGAAGATCGAACACATCTTCAAGCGATCCGTCGAACTTGTCGGCCCACAGATGCGCGCCGCTCGCGGCATCGATCAACTGCCCGGTTATCCTGACCCTTCCTCCCGCCTTGCGGATGCTACCTTCGAGCACATAACGAACGCCGAGCTCCTGGCCGACCTTCTTGATGTCGACCGCTTTGCCCTTAAAGGTGAAGCTCGAGTTGCGCGCGATGACGAACAGCGACTTGAAGCGCGACAGTGCAGTGATGATGTCCTCGACGATTCCGTCTGCGAAGTATTCCTGCTCCGGATCGCCGCTCATGTTCTGAAACGGCAGGACGGCGATGGAGGGTTTGTCCGGGAGCGGTAGTGAGCTGTTGCTGCCGAGCGCTGTCGCGAATCTCGCTGTGTCCGCCGTCGTCGCCCCCTTCGAGGTGACGGCATAAGCCCTGACCGCTTCCTCGATGTTCTTGACCCGTTGGGCGCCAAGGTCGGTGAACGCCAGGGGCAGAATTTTTCTGACCTGATCATAGGCAACGCTGGAGATGCAGGTACCGCCGGCGCTGGCGATGGCTTGCAGCCGCGCGGCGATGTTGACGCCATCGCCAAAGAGATCACCTCCTTTGACCATGACATCGCCGACATGGATTCCGATCCGGAAATTGATGTGACGCTCAGGTGGCAGAGGGACATTGGCTCCGGCCAGCGCTGCCTGCGCCTCGACCGCACATTGGATGGCATCAACGGCGCTGCCGAACTCGGCCAGCACGCTGTCGCCTGCGGTGTTGGCGATCCGGCCGCGATGGGAAGCAATCAACTCGTCGAGAATGGCGCGCCGCTCTGTCAAATCCCTGAGGGTGCTGACTTCGTCGGCCCCCATCAGGCGGCTATATCCCTCGACATCAGCCGCAAAAATCGCGACCAGCTTGCGCTCAGCGTCGATGGGTTTGGCCAAGATGCGCTCCCTGTTCCGGCTCGCAGCCTATCGTGGGATGAAGTGTCATGACACTTCAAACATCGAGGTGACCCCGGGATGAGGGGCGAGCCGCCATGTCCGAGAGGGGGCATTCGCGACAGGATCGGGCCAGCAGCCAGTCCGGCAATGTCCGTTATGCCGCCGGAAGCGGAAGTAAGTTCAGAGCATTAGCAGGACCGCGATCGGCCATTGCGGGTTGGTGGCGCTGCCCGAGACGTGATTCAAGCTCCAAGACCGGAGCCTCGAATCATGCGTTACGAACTCAGCGACTACGAACGGACCGCCATCAAACCGAATGATTCCACGCCCTAACTGGCGGCAACGCTTGTCGATTTCGCCGGCGCCGGGGTAACGCGGGCGAACCGCACCACGAAGCGGGTGCCCTCGTGGCTGGGGTCGCGCTCGACGCTGGCGTCGAGCTTGACGGCCATCGCCGCGACGATGCGCTGGCCCATCCCTGTGCCGCGTGGATCGGCCTTGTCGGAGAAGCCCACGCCTTCGTCGCTGATCGCAAGCTGCAAATCGTCCGCGTCCGGCTTCAGCTCGACGTGGATCGGGCCGGCGCCGTCGGGATAGGCGTATTTCACGGCGTTCATCACCAGCTCGTTGACGATGATGCCGATCGCGACCGCGCGGTCGGGATCGATCTCGACCGGGTCGGCCTTCAGCGTCAGCCGCGACATCTTGTTGCCTTCGGCCGATCGCCTGAGATCCTCGAGCAGCGCCTCGAGATACTGGTTGAGCATCACCGTCTTGAAGTCGTGCGAGGTGTAGAGGCGGCGATGCACCTGCGCGACCGCGGCGACGCGGCCCATCGCATTGGTGAGCGCCGCCTTGACATCCTGCTGGGTCGAGGAATTGGCTTGCAGATGCAACAGCGAGGCAATGATCTGCAACGAATTGCCGACGCGATGATTGACCTCGCGGAGCAGAACTTCGCGCTCCGCGGCGAGCGCGGCGTAGCGGTCGCGCGAGGCGTGCACCTCGGCCTCGGCCTCGTCGCGCGCCTTCTGGATCGCGGCGCGCCGGACCGCGCCGTTCACCGCGACCTGGAGCAGGGGGATGAATTCGCCCCTGACATCCTTGACCAGATAGTCCGCCGCGCCGGCCTTCAGCGCGGTGACGGCAATCGCCGAATCCTGCGAGGCGGTGACGAACACCACCGGCGGCGCGTCCGCAATCTTGAGGATCTGCTCCAGCGTCTCCAGCCCGTCGAGGCCGGGCATGTACTGGTCGAGCGCGACGACGTCGATGCCGCCCTGGGCGAGCCGGTCGAGGCCTTCCTGGCCGCTTGCGGCGTGCACGACCTTGTAGCCCGCGCGCGTCAGCCCGCGTTCGACCAGGCGCGCCAGCGCCGCGTCGTCGTCGATATAGAGCAGTGTCGGCGTTGCGCTGGTCATAGGGAAGCTGGCGGCACCTGAATCACGGAAAAGAACAGGCCAAGCTGGCGAATGGCGTTGGCAAAGCTTTCGTAGTTCACCGGCTTGGTGATGTAGACATTGCAACCGAGTTCGTAGCAACGCTTGATCTCATGAGAGTCGTCGGTGGTGGTCAGCACGACCACCGGTGTCGACTTGAGATGCTTGTTCTCCTTGACCCGCTTCAGAATATCGATGCCGGTCATGTCAGGCAGATTGAGATCAAGCAGGATGAGCAGGGGCTGGCCCTTGCGCTCGACCGCGCTGCCATCCTTGCCGAACAGATAGTTCACGGCCTCTGTACCGTTGGTGAACGGGATGATCTCATTATTGACACCTGAGCGCCGGATATTCCGCTCAATCAGGCGGGCATGGCCCTCGTCGTCCTCGATCATGATGATGGTGACTGGATCGCTCATGATTCTTTGTCCCGGTTCTTGCCTGAGTTCTTGCCTGACCATTTGATAGGCAGCGTGATCGTGAACGTGCTGCCGTTGTGAAGTTCCGATGCTACCGACATGGTGCCGCCCAGTCTGCGCACAAGTGCGCGGACATGGGCAAGCCCGATGCCCTGACCGGGCTTGTCCTGGGTTCCGGCACGGCGGAACAGATCGAAGATGCGCTGGTGGTCCTTCGGATCGATGCCGCGGCCATTGTCCGCGACCTCGAAGATCGCAAAGCCCAGCTTGGTGCGGCCCTCGATCGAGATCTCGCCGGGGACGCCGTCCTTGAGGTATTTGAGTGCATTGTCGATCAGGTTGGAAAAGATCTGCTCCAGCGCGAGGCGGTCGCTGACGAGATTCGGCAAAGCGCCGACCTCGACGGTCGCATTGGCCTCGGCCGCCTGATGCGCGACCGTCTTGACGATGCCGTCGATCAGCTCGCGGAGATCGATCCGCTCCGGCTTGAACTCGCGGCGGCCCTCGCGGGTGAGATTGAGGATCGCGCTGATCAGGCGGTCCATCTTTGCGATCGACGATTTGATGAAGCCGAGCGATTCATTGAAATCGTCGGACAGCTGCTTGTCGGAGCCTTCGAGCTCGGGCTCGGCCGCATCGGTCGCGTCTTCCGGCATCGCCGGCGCCAGCGACGCGGTGCGATTGAGCGTGGCGATGCGCTTGAAGATGTCGCCGCGCAATTCCTCCAGCTCGCTGGTGAAGCCCATGATGTTGACCAGCGGCGAACGCAGGTCGTGGCTGACGATATAGGCGAAGCGCTGGATTTCCTCGTTGGCCTCGCGCAGGTCGGCGGTCCGTTCGTCGACGATGGTTTCGAGATTGACGTTGCTGTCGCGCAGCTTGGCCTCGGCTTCGTCGCGCGCCCGTGACGATTGCCGCAGCAGCACGAGCGAGAGGGCGGCGAGCGCCAGCACCATGCAGGAGCCGGCAATGGTGACGGAGGACGCCAGCACCTGGGTCCTGTCCGCGGTCGCGGTGCGCGTCGCCAGCAGGCGATCCTCCTCGGTGCGCATGTCGCGGCCGATCCGGGCGATCGCCTCCAATGCATCGGCCGAAGTGCCCTTGCGCAGGATGTCGACGCTGGTCGCGGCATCGTTGTTGTTGACGCGCTCGATGCTGAGCGCGAACTCGGCCAGCCGTTGCTCGACGGCGGCCCTGAGCTTCGCGGCATTGGCGACCTGCGCCGGATTGTCGACGGTCATCATCTGGAGATGGCCGAGCGCGGCCGGGAGCGCTGCCGCGGCCGACTGGTACTCGGACAGGTATTGTGGTGCTGATGTCAGCAGATACGCCCTGGTCGCGCTTTCGGCGCGCCTGACGTCAAGCAGCAGATTGGCAACCTGGCTCTCCACCTCGACCGTATGGACGACCCAGGCGTTGTCCTCGCGCGCCTTGTTGACCAGCAGGACGGACGCCACGCTGACCGCGACCAGCACGAAAAATCCCGCCGAGAGCAGCAGGATCTGTAACGTGGACCGGCGTCGTGAAACTGGTGTCACGACGGTCTCTTCGCGAGAGTGGGATTCAATGCGTCCCCGTGGAAAGCCAACAACCCTTTAGTACGTTTGAGCGGGGCGCTGGGTTCCACAAAGTTCCAAACTATTTCGGGGCGTCGGATGGCTGGCCGGCGAGGTACTGCTCCAGCCAATGGATGTGATAATCGCCCTCGATGATGTCGGGCTCGCGCACCAGTGCGCGGAACAGCGGCAGCGTCGTCTCGATGCCGTCGACCACCATCTCGTCCAGCGCCCGGCGCAGCCGCATCAGGCATTCGCCGCGGGTCTTGCCGTGCACGATCAGCTTGCCGACCAGCGAGTCGTAATAGGGCGGAATCACGTAGCCCTGATAGACGGCGGAATCGATCCGCACGCCGAGACCGCCAGGCGCATGGAATTGCGTGATCCGTCCGGGCGACGGACGGAAGGTCTGCGGGTTCTCCGCATTGATGCGGCACTCGATGGCGTGGCCGATGATCGCGATCTCGCTTTGCTTGGCCGGAAGCTCGCCGCCGGCGGCAATCCGGATCTGCTCCAGCACCAGATCGATATCCGTGATGCTTTCGGTGACGGGATGCTCGACCTGGATGCGCGTGTTCATTTCGATGAAATAGAACTCGCCGTCCTCGTAGAGGAATTCGATGGTGCCGACGCCGAGATACTTCATGTCCCGCATCGCCTTGGCACAGGTCTCGCCGATCCTGGCGCGCGCCGCCGCCCCAAGCACGGGCGAGGGGCCTTCCTCCCAGACCTTCTGGTGACGGCGCTGCAGCGAGCAGTCGCGCTCGCCGAGATGGATGGCGCCGCCGCGGCCGTCACCGAGAATCTGGATCTCGATGTGGCGCGGCTTCTGCAGGTATTTCTCCAGATAGACCGAGGCGTCGCCGAACGCCGACTTGGCTTCGTTGGCCGCGGTCGTCAGCGCCAGCGCGAGGTCGGCCTCGGTGTGGGCGACCTTCATGCCGCGGCCGCCGCCGCCGGCCGCCGCCTTCACCAGCACCGGGAAGCCGATCTCCTTGGCGATCGCCATGGCATCGTCGTCCGCCGTCACTGCGCCGTCCGAGCCGGGCACCACGGGAATGCCGAGGCGCTTGGCGGTCTTCTTGGCCTCGATCTTGTCGCCCATCAGGCGGATGTGCTCGGCCTTCGGCCCGATGAAGCCCAGATTGTGATCGGCGAGGATCTCGGCGAAGCGCGCATTCTCGGACAGGAAACCGTAGCCGGGATGCACGGCGTCGGCGCCGGTGATCTCGCAGGCCGCGAGCAGCGCCGGGATGTTGAGGTAGGAATCCTTCGACGGCGGCGGCCCGATGCAGACGCTCTCGTCGGCGAGCCGCACATGCATGGCGTCGGCGTCGGCGGTGGAATGCACCGCGACGGTGGAGATGCCAAGCTCCTTGCACGCCCGGAGCACGCGAAGCGCGATCTCGCCGCGATTGGCTATGAGGATCTTGTCGAACATCGCAGCGCCTGACGTTGACGGAAGCTATTCAATGATGACGAGCGGCTCGCCGAATTCGACCGGCTGGCCGTCCTCGACGAGGATCTGGGTCACCGTGCCCGCGCGCGGCGACGGAATCTGGTTCATCGTCTTCATCGCCTCGATGATCAGAAGGGTCTGGCCGGCCGTGACCTTGGTGCCGACTTCAATGAACGGCTTGGCGCCAGGTTCCGGAGCCCAATAGGCGGTGCCGACCATCGGCGAGGGCACGACACCCGGGTGCTTCGCCATGTCGGTGGCGGCAGCGGCGGCAGCCGGCACTGCCACCGGGGCGGCAACCGCATGCACGGCTGACGGCACGGAGGCGGCGATGCTGATATTGCGCGCGACCCGGACGCGCAGGCCGGCGCGCTCGATCTCGATCTCGGTGAGGTTGGTCTCAGCAAGCAGCAGCGCGAGCTCGCGGATGAGGACGCTGTCGTCGTTCCTGGAGTCGTTCTTGGGCTTTGCGGCTGATTTGTCGTCTGGCTGGCGCGCCATGTTGTTTGATCCGAAATCTCTGTCTGGTGACGGGGAACGTCAGGATTGACGATTAAGTCTTTGCCTTCGCACCGATCCTGGCGGCGAGGCCGATGATCGCAAGCCGGTAGCCGTCGATGCCGAAGCCGCACAGTGACGCGAAGGCGGCTTTAGCAGTGAACGAGTGGTCCCGGAAGCTCTCGCGGGCGTGGATGTTGCTGACATGGACCTCGACGGCGGGAATCTTGACCGCAACCAGCGCGTCATGCAGCGCGATCGAGGTATGGGAGTAGCCGCCGGCGTTGATGATGATGCCGACCGCCTTTTTGGCGTGGGCCTCATGGATGAAGTCGATCAGTTCGCCCTCGCGGTTGGACTGCCGGCAGTCGGCGGTCAACCCGAACTGCCGCGCGGTGTCCGCGCACAGCTTCTCGACGTCGGCGAGGGTGGCATGGCCGTACGTCTCCGGCTCGCGCGTCCCCAACAGGTTGAGGTTCGGGCCGTTCAGCACATAGATCGTTCCGGCAGCAGCCATTTTCAGGGGTTCCGAAGGGGAAAGTGGGCCGGGTTATAGGTAACAACCGGCCGCAGGGGAAGTCTTTAGGTGAAATCGGAACGTCTTCAACAGCTTCCTCCGCCCTGTTAGATAGCTGCCGTAACCTGCGGAAATTGCTGATTAACCAAATCTGGCGGAAGGCGCGCCCGGGCTGTGCTCCGGCCGGCCATCCACTGGCGACTGCGGGCTGCAGCCGCATGCAAAACCCCGCCCCTGAGGGGGCGGGGTTGAGATCGAGGCGAGGGCCCGTCAAGGCACCCTCGCGCCGAGGCCGAGGTCAGCCCTCGATGATGTAGACGATCTCGTGGGTCTCCGGCTGCACGATGATGTAGCGGCCGTGGACCAGGATGAACTCGTAACCGCGCCACTGCGGGTAGATCGTCACCACGCGCTCCGGCACCGGATAGAAGTGCACGTCAGCCGGGACGCGGGTGCCGACCGCCACGTTGAAGTTCACGTTGGTGACTTCGGTGACGTGCTCCGACCTGATCGCCGTCGAGATCTGGGTGCGCTTCTCGGCCGGCGGAGCCGCGGTGGCCGACGTCGCCGCATTACCGGTCGTGGTCTGGGTGCGGCTGGTGTCGTTGGTCTGGGCGCGGTTGGTGTCGGTCGGGCTCTTGGTCTGAGCGTTCTGGTTGGTCGTGGCGCCGCTCTTGTCGCGGCTCTCGGCGGCGTTGTTCATCTTGCCGCTCTTGTCATGGTCCTCGGCCTTCATGTTGCCGGTCTTGTCGCGGCCTTCGGCCTTCATGTCCTTCGGGCCTTCCTTCGAACCTTCCTTGGCGCCCTTGGTCGCATCGTTCTCCGAGCTCATGCTCTTCGACTTCTGCGTGTTCTCCTGTGCACCCTTGGTGGCGGGGCCGGACTTTTCGGACTCGGCGCCCTTCATGCCTGGCGAGTCATCCTTCATGCCTGAAGAAGACTCACCGGTCGTGGAGTGTTCGGAACCCTTCATGCCGCCTGTATCGCGCTGCATGGTGCCCGACGATGCGCCACCGGACGGTGCGCTGTGCTGCACGGTCGCGCCGCCGCCGGCCCCGGTCTCCTTGTTGGCGCCGCCGGCGCCCTGTGCATTCGCGAAACCGGTACCGGCGATCAGGGCCGCCGCAGCAACCGAAATCAGAAAGCGGTTAGACATCATATTCCTCCTCGTTATTCAGCATTGCCCGCGCCGACAACGGGAGAGGATGTGCGATGTTCCTGTTGATTTGCGGTTCCTTGCGGTTTGTTTCTTTTGTGAATGCGCGATGAACAATCTGCGCTAACCGCAGGCCCAGTCGAACTCCATGCTCGCAAGATCGAGCTGGCCGTTGCCGCCGCCGAAATTGAACCCGCCGAAATGTTCTTCGATCTCGAGATAGGTCGCGCTGTATCTCGGCGTCCACTGGTTGGGGAACATCGTGCCGCCGAGATGATTGCGGCCGTGCAGCCGCTCGAGACCGCGTGCACTGCCTTGCTCGCCATAGGGTGCGATGTAGTCGCCGAGCTCGCCCTTGTGCAGCAGATGATCGCGCGGCGGCTTGCCGACATTGGGGTCATCTTCGCGCGGCGCAAGTGCGATGCCGTAGGCGTGATGCCCGGTCTCGGGGATGCCGCCGAACACACGGTACCAGTATGTCTTCTCCAGTCCTTCGATGCGGGTGCGGCCGACATTGACGTCGAACGCCGTGCGCGCCGCGCCCTTCACGAGCCAGCGCGGAGGCGAATTGGTTTCCAGCAACGGATTGCCGGCAAGCTCCGGCGGCGGGCAGAGCGGTCCGGCGAACTCCGTCTCGGTGAGCCAGATCGCTGCGAAATTGTGGTCGATGATGTCCTTCATCCGAAACTCCATCGGATGACGGTTCTGCCGATAGGCGAAGTACGGCAGCAGATTCGGATCGGATGGACGCGCGATGGTCTCCGCCGCGAGATATTGCGCGACCGCGTCGATCTCGACGGGTTCGTCATATTGCTGATCGGCGAACATGGCGAGCGCGACATAAGCGTCACCCTTGGCGCGATACTGCGCCGGGACGCGCAGCGTGAAGCAGTGCTGCATCGGAAAGCCGTCATGCGGACTGAGCGGCCATTGCTCGGTGCGAATGCCCGATGGCAGGCCGTAGCACCAGCCGTGATCGTGGTTGGTGCCACGCTGTGGCGCTGTCTTCAGGAGCGTGAGATCGTAGCCAAGGGTTGGTGGAGCAAGGGTTGGTGGAGCAAGGGTTGGCGGGGCCAGGGGCATGGCGCGCGGCTTCCGTTGTTGGTGATGCCCCTTGGTTGCGGCCAGCGCGGAAGCGGTTCGGTGCCGCAAATAAAAAATCCGGCTGCCAGGCAGCCGGATTTTTCTGGATGGATGAGCGCTGTCGAAGCGACGATCAGCAGGTCGCCTTGCCGCAGCGGGCAAGGCCGATCTTCTCCTTGAGACCCTCGACGCCGACCGCGCCGATCACGACCTGCTTGCCGATCACGTAGCTCGGCGTGCCGTTCATGCCCATGGATTCGGCGAGGCGGAAGTTCTCCTCGATGGTGGCCTTGACCTCGGGGCTTGCCATGTCCTTCTCGAGCTTGGTCATGTCGAGACCGACCTCCTTGGCGACCGCCAGCGCGCGCGCCTTGTCGGCGGCGCCGCGGCCGCCGAGGAGCTTCTGGTGAAACTCGAGATACTTCTTGCCGGTCGGATCCTGCATGCGCACGGCGACCGCGACCTGCGCGGCCTCGACCGAGCCCTGGCTCAGCACCGGGAATTCCTTCAGCACGACCTTCAGCTTCGGATCCGACTTCATGAGGTCGAGCATGTCGGACATCGCGCGCTTGCAGTAGCCGCAATTGTAATCGAAGAACTCGACGAAGGTGACGTCGCCGTCCTTGTTGCCGAGCATGACGCCACGCGGCGAGTTGAAGATCGTGTCGGCGTTCTTGGCGACGCTCTGCTCATGCTTCTCGGCTTCGGCGGCGGCCTGCCGCTTGCTGAGCTCGTTCATCGCCTCTTCGAGCACCTCGGGGTGCGCGATCAGGTAGTTGCGCACGATGGTCTCGATGTCGCCGCGCTGGGTATCGTTGAAGCTCTGTGCGGACGCCGTCAGCGGCGCGGCGCAAATGCCGAGCGCGAGCAGGGCAGGGGCGAGAAAACGAAGCGCTGGCATGGCAAAATCCTTGTTCGGGGTGGCCCGAAATACGGCAGGGCCGCGGGCTGGTTTCGGTGATCGTTGTATGGAACTACGGTTTATTTCTAGTTGTTTTTCTGACCCGGCATCGGCTTGGCGCTCACAATGTCGTCAGCTTTGACCCAGCCGGGCGTGCCGATCGCAAACCGCGTCTTGGCGCGCGATGCCAGTTCGCGGGCGGTCTTGTTGTCGCCGCGGAGATAGGCGGCCTGCGCCGAGGCAAGGTCGGCCTGGGCATAGTCGCCCTTGCGGCCATAGGCCATCGCGAGCTGGGTATAGCCGAGCGGCGCCTCGGGCTCGCGCGCCACGGCGGCGCGCAGCATGTTGATCGCATCGTCGGTGTAGGCCTTGTTGTCGGAGGCGACCAGGGCCTGGCCGAGCAGCATCTCGATCAGCGGCGAGCTGCCGGAGAGCTGCACCGCGCGGCGCAGCGGCGCGATGGCCTCGGCCGGCCGGCCGCCTTCGAGCAGCGCCTGGCCGCGCAATTCGTAGAAATAGGGATTGTTGGGCTGGACCTGGATCAGTCCGTCGATCTGCGCGATCGCCGAACGCAGATCGCCGTGCAGATAGGTGGTGATCGCGCGCGCATAGCGCGCCGGCAGGCTGGTGTTGGACAGCGGATAGCGGCGGTAGACCGTGTCCTGCCGTTCCATGAAGCCCGAGATCTTGGCACGCATCATGTCGTGACGCAGCTGCAGCGCCGGATCGTCCTTCTTGTCCCAATAGGGGCTCGAGCGCGCCAAGTCCTGCAGCGCCGAGACGCGATCGACCGGCATCGGGTGCGACTGCAGATAGGGATCGGCGCCGCGCGCGGCGAACAGGCTCTCGTCGGTGAAGCGCTTGAACGTCTCGTACATGCCCTTGGCGGACTGGCCGGTCGCGTTCAGGAATTTGACGCCGGCGCGGTCGGCGTTTTCCTCCTGCTGGCGCTGGTAGGAGAGCAGCGTGCGCTGAATGACCGACTGCGGCGCCGAGATCGCGGCGGCACCGGCGCTGGAGAGGCCGTTTCCAACGCCGCCGCCCGCAGCGCCTGCCGCCAGCGCACCGACGCCGAGCAGCATCGCGATGATCATCTGGGTCTGCGCCTGCGCCAGCTGCTCGCGCATCTTGGCAAGATGACCGCCGGCCAGATGGCCGGTTTCATGCGCCAGCACGCCGATGATCTGGTTCGGGGTCTCCGATTGCAGCAGCGCGCCGTAATTGACGAAGATGCGGCGGCCGTCGGCGACGAAGGCGTTGAACGAGCCGTCGTTGATGATCACGATCTGGATGTTCTGCTTCTCGAGACCTGCGGCGCGCAGGATCGGCCTGGTATATTCGCGCAGCAGCTGCTCGGACTCAGTGTCGCGCAGCACCGGCGGGCCCTTCTGCTGGGCCCGCGCAGGGACGACGGGGCCAACGGCGAGTGCAACCGCGGTCAGCAATGCGGTGAGCTTGAACGCAGTCGGCTTGAGGGTCCTGGTGCGAAGCGCGAGGCGGAACAGCATGGGCGATCTATCGGCGATGTCTGGCCGCGCCGCGGCAAGGTCCGGTTCCCGACCCGGAAGGATCAGGCGCGTGGCACAGTCTGTTGTTTTTGCAGTTCTTCTTCACGCGAACCGGGTATGCACTTGGCCTGAAAGCGTTATAAGGAGCCACCGAATGCGGCCAGTCTGGGGCGGTCGCCGGTATCGGAACCCGAATTCGGCAACGGCCGTGCAATAGCAGAAATCCATGCGTGAAGCGACAGCGAGAGACCGTGTGAGCAGCCTTTTGACAGCGTCCGGCCGGAGCGATGTTCCGCCGTTCATGGTGATGGACGTGATGGCTGCGGCGGCGCGAATCGAGGCCGCGGGCGGCCATGTCATCCACATGGAGGTGGGGCAGCCCGCCGAGGGTGCGCCGAAGCCGGCGATCGCCGCCGCGCAGGCCGCGCTTGCCGGCGGGCGGATCGACTACACCTCGGCGCTCGGCATCCCCTCATTGCGCGCGCGCATCGCCCGGCATTACCGCGACACGTATGGCTGCGCGGTCGATGCCGAGCGCATCATCGTCACCACGGGCTCGTCGGGCGGGTTCATCCTGGCGTTTCTTGCGATGTTCGAGCCGGGCGACCGGGTCGCCGTCACCGTGCCGGGCTATCCGCCGTACCGGCACATCCTGACCGCGCTCGGCTGCGAGCCCGTGCTGATCGAGACCTCCGGCGACACCCGCCACGCGCTGACCGGGGAGGCGCTGCTGGCCGCCCATCGCAAGGCGCCGCTGAAGGGCGTGCTGGTCGGCAGCCCTGCGAATCCGACCGGCACGATGATGTCGCGCGAGGCGCTGTCGAGCCTGATGGCCGCCGCCGACAGCGCGGGCATCCGCTTCATCTCCGACGAGATCTATCACGGCCTCGACTACGCATTTCCTGCGGTGACGGCGGCGGAGCTGTCGCCGAACGCGCTCGTGATCAACTCGTTCTCGAAGTACTTCTGCATGACCGGCTGGCGCGTCGGCTGGATGGTGGTGCCCGACGTGCTGGTGCGGCCGATCGAGCGGCTGCAGCAGAACCTGTCGATCTCGGTGCCGACCTTGTCGCAGATCGCCGCCGAAGCGGCCTTCGAGGGCCGCGAGGAGATGGAGGCGATCAAGCGCGGCTATCAGGAGAATCGCCGCATCCTGATCGAAGGCCTGCCCAAGGCCGGGCTGACCAAGTTCCTGCCCGCCGACGGCGCGTTCTATCTCTATGCCGACGTCTCCGACTTCACCGCCGACAGCTTCGCCTTCGCCAGCGAAATGCTCGAGAAGGCGCATGTCGCAGCGACCCCGGGCGTCGATTTCGATCCGATCCACGGCCGCGCCTTCATCCGATTTTCCTATGCGCGTTCCGCGGCGGAGATGCAGGAAGCAGTTGCGCGGATCGCGCATTGGCTTAAATAGCCCGCAATCTTCAAGAGCCCTCGGTCTTGTCGGTGAGATCGGTCTCGCAAGCGCTGGCCCCGGTTTCGGCGGATCAGCACGCGACAGATCGCCGCAGATAAACGGGAGGGCCGACACAGTTCCATTTGACTTGAACGGCCAAGTTGATCTTGGCTATTTCCGCCATTTCTGAGGGGGAGTGACACATGGCAACGGCAACCGTTGCCACGGCTTCACCGGCGTCTGCCGGCAGCAAGCCGTGGTACAAGATTCTCTATGTCCAGGTTCTGATCGCGATCGTGCTCGGCGCGCTGGTCGGCTGGTTGTGGCCCGGCATTGCCACCAACGAGTGGATCAAGGCGCTCGGCGACGGCTTCATCAAGCTGATCAAGATGGTGATCGCGCCGATCATCTTCTGCACCGTGGTGTCCGGCATCGCGCATATCCAGGATGCCAAGAAGGTCGGCCGCATCGGCGTCAAGGCGCTGGTCTATTTCGAGGTCGTCTCGACCTTCGCGCTGGTGATCGGATTGCTCATCGGCAACATCGTGAAGCCGGGCGCGGGCTTCGGCAATGCGGCGGCGAACGCGCAGGCGGTTGCCGGCTATGCCAAGCAGGCGGAGGCGCAAAAGAGCGTCGACTTCGTGCTGCACATCATTCCGGACACCGTCGTCGGCGCCTTCGCGCAGGGCGAGATCCTGCAGGTGCTGCTGTTCTCGGTGCTGTTCGGCTTTGCGATCATGGGCCTCGGCGAGCGCGGCCACACCATCCGCTCGTTCATCGACGACGCCGCGCATGCGGTGTTCGGCGTGATCTCGATCGTGATGCGGGCGGCGCCGATCGGTGCGTTCGGCGCGATGGCCTTCACCATCGGCAAGTTCGGCACCGGCGCGATCCTCAATCTGATGGGGCTGATCGCGACGTTCTATCTCACCGCCGCGCTGTTCGTCCTCGTGGTGCTCGGCATCATCGCGCGGATCGCCGGGTTCTCGATCTTCAGGTTCCTGGCCTATATCAAGGACGAGCTGTTGATCGTGCTCGGCACCTCGTCCTCCGAGAGCGCGCTGCCGTCATTGATGGAGAAGCTCGAACGTCTCGGCTGCTCGAAGTCGGTGGTCGGCCTCGTGGTGCCGACGGGTTATTCGTTCAACCTCGACGGCACCAACATCTACATGACGCTGGCGACGTTGTTCATCGCGCAGGCGCTGGGCTACGACCTCTCGTTCAGCCAGCAGCTCACGATCCTGGTGGTGGCTATGCTGACCTCGAAGGGCGCCTCCGGCATCACCGGCGCGGGCTTCATCACGCTGGCGGCAACGCTTGCGGTGGTCGATCCGCGGCTGGTGCCGGGCATGGCGATCGTGCTCGGCATCGACAAGTTCATGAGCGAGTGCCGCGCGCTGACCAATCTGTGCGGCAACGGCGTCGCCTGCGTGATCGTCGCCTGGTGGGAGGGCGAGCTCGATCGCGACAAGCTCAATGCCAATCTCGCCCGGCAGATCGACCCGACCGACATGGAGACCGCGCTGACGACGGATTGATCTCCGTCGTCAGAACCGGTCCATCCGATACGGCGAGGTGTCCACCGAGGATGCCTCGCCGTTCATCGTTTCGGCCAGCACCCGTGCCGTCGCCGGGCCGAGTGTGAAGCCCTGATGGCCGTGACCGAAATTCACCCACAGCCCGCGATGGCGCGGCGCAGGCCCGAGCACCGGCAGCATGTCGGTGGTGCAGGGGCGGGTGCCGAACCACGGCTCGGGCTCGACGCGGCTGCCGATCTCGATCAGCTCGCGTGCGGCCGCTTCGGCATGGCCAAGCTGGATCGGCGTCGCCGGCGCATCGGGGCTGGTCAGCTCCGCGCCGGTCGTGATGCGAATTCCCTTGGCCATCGGCGCCATCGCATACCCATTCGCGGTGTCGACCAGCGGCAGGTCGAGCGAACGGCCGCCCTGATAGTGCATATGGTAGCCGCGCTTGCGCACCAGCGGGATGCGGTAGCCGAACTTGCGCAACAATTGCGGTGACCACGGCCCGAGCGTGACCACGACGTGGGCGGCATCGATCCGGCCGCCGGTGGTGTCGACCGACCAGCCGGTTGCGGTCTCCGTCAGCGTCTGCGCGTCGCCGCGCAGCAGCGTCCCGCCGAGACGCTCGAACAATCCGGCATAGGCCGAGACCAGACCGCCGGGGTCCGACACGGTCCACGGCCCGAGCCAGTGAATGGCGCCGGGGAGGTCGTCGCGCAGCAATGGCTCGGCCTTGGCGAGCTCGCTGCCATCAAGCACGCGAAACGTCACGCCGAAGTCACGCTGGTTCTCTTCGGCGACTGCGATCGCTTGCTCGAGGGCCGCCGGGTCGCGATGCAGCAGGCGGTAGCCGGCGCGGCGGATCAGATTGTCGGCATGCGCATCGCGGATCAGCGTGTCGTGCTCCGCCGTGGCGTAGGCGATCAGGCGCGCCCAGGCGATGGTGGCTTCGCGGTGCCGCTCGGGCGTCGAGTTCCACCAATAGCGCAGCAGCGGACCGGCGTGCCGGGGCAACGAGGCCAGGCGATAGCGCACGTCGTTGGTGCGTCCCATCGCGATCCTGGCGAGCGTGGCCGGATCGCGCGGCATCGGATAGGGCCGCACCGCCTCGCTCTGAATGATGCCGGCATTGCCGTAGCTGGTTTCGCGGCCCGGTTCCTTGCGGTCGACGAGCGTCACCGACCAGCCGCGGCGTTGCAGGTGCAGCGCCGTGCTGACGCCCACCATGCCGCCGCCAAGAACGATCGCGCTTTGCATTGGGATCCGTCTCCGTCAGGCTCCGTCACGCCGGCGTCTGACGAACGGATGGCCTGTCCAATAAAAACGCCCGGCGTGAACCGGGCGTTTTGACTTTCAGGTGGCGCTAGTTGCCGCCGCCGAAGCGGCGCGACCACCAGCCCTTGCGGGCCGGAGCCTCGGCCGTGGCGGCGTCGGGTGCGGACTGCGGGGCAGAGGCTGCGGGTTCAGGTTGCTCCGCCGGGCTCTGAGCCAGCGCCGGTGTTGTCTCAGGCTGCGGGCTCGACGCGAAGCTGACCTTTTCGCGCACCGTCGAGCGGCGCCGCTGCGCGCGGTCGCTTTCGGCCGTGTCCTCGACGGCAGGTGCTGCAACGGTTTCGGGCTCGGGTGCCGCGATCGCCTCGACCGGCGCGGCCTCGATCGGCTGCCATTCCGCCGGCTGGGCAAACAGCTCGGGCTGGGCGAGCGAGGGGGCCGGCTCCGCGTCGTGGCTGTCGAAATCGGCGACCGCGTCCGTGGCTTCAGGTGCTGCCACCGGGCTCAGCTCGTCGGAGATCGATCCGGCAAGACCGTCATCCGGTCCGCCAGTGCCGCGCCGCCGGCGGCCGCCACGGCGTCCGCGGCGCCGCGGGCGGCGATCGCCGTTGCCGGCCTGGTCGTCGCGGGCAGCGCCCTGGGCTTCGTCGCCTTCGTCCTCGTCGCCTTCGGCTTCGCCCGCGGCAACCACCTCGGTGCCATCGGGCAGGACATGCATCAGATCGCCGTCCTCGCGCGGCGGCTGAACACCGTCACGCGCTTCGTTGGCGCCACCACGGCCGCGGCGCCGGCGGCGGCGCTTGCGACGCTGGCCGTCGCCTTCGCCATCAGCAGCGCCCGCTTCCTCGCCGGCCGCCCGGTCGTCGACGAGCCCTTCGGTCTCGTCGGTCTCGATCTCGGCCTCGTATTCGAACAGTTCTTCCTCGTCATCCGGCTCATCGACCTGCGCCGGCGCAGCGGCAGCTTGCGCGGCAAGCAGCGCCTTGGCGGCTTCGAGCGTATGCACCTGCTCGCCGCGATCGATGATGTAGGATTGCTGGCCGTGCACCGTGGCGTCGGCGACGACCGACAGCGAGACTCGGAAGGATTCCTCGAGGTCGCGCAGATGGCCGCGCTTGTGGTTGAGCACGTAGAGCGCGACGTCGGTGCGGGTGCGGACCACCAGATTGTGGGTCGCGCCCTTCATCAGGATTTCCTCGATGCCGCGCAGGAGCTGCAGCGCCACCGACGAGACCGAACGGACGTGACCGCTTCCGCCGCATTGCGGGCAGGGCTCGGTCGAGTTCTCCAGCATGCTGGCGCGGATGCGCTGGCGCGACATTTCCAGGAGGCCGAAATGCGAGATGCGGCCGACCTGGATCCGGGCACGGTCCTGGCGCAGGCAGTCGGACAGCTTGCGCTCGACCGCGCGGTTGTTGCGCTTCTCGTCCATGTCGATGAAGTCGATGACGATCAGGCCCGCGAGGTCGCGCAAACGCAATTGACGCGCAACCTCTTCCGCGGCTTCCAGATTGGTCTTGAGCGCGGTGTCCTCGATATGGTGCTCACGCGTGGCGCGGCCGGAGTTGACGTCGATCGAGACCAGCGCCTCGGTCTGGTTGATCACGATGTAGCCGCCGGAGCGCAACTGCACGGTCGGCGAGAACATCGCGTCGAGCTGGCTTTCGACGCCCATGCGCGAGAACAGCGGCTGGCCGTCGCGATATTGCTTCACCGCGCGCACATTGGCCGGCATCAGCATCTTCATGAAGTCGCGCGCTTCGCGGTAGCCGGCTTCGCCCGCCACCTGAATCTCGTCGATTTCCTTGTTGTAGAGGTCGCGCAGCGAACGCTTGATCAGCGAACCTTCCTCGTAGACCAGGGTCGGCGCCTGCGACTTCAGCGTCAGGTCGCGCACCGTCTCCCACATCCGGATCAGGTACTCGAAGTCGCGCTTGATCTCCGGCTTGCTGCGGGAGGCGCCGGCGGTGCGCAGGATGATCCCCATGCCCTCGGGCACGTCGAGGTCCTGCACCACTTCCTTCAGCCGCGAGCGGTCCTGGGCGGAGGTGATCTTGCGGCTGATGCCGCCGCCACGCGCGGTGTTGGGCATCAGCACGGCATAACGGCCGGCGAGCGACAGATAGGTGGTGAGCGCGGCGCCTTTGTTGCCGCGCTCTTCCTTGACGACCTGCACCAGCATCACCTGCCGACGCTTGATCACTTCCTGGATCTTGTACTGGCGACGGGGACGGAACGCGCGCTCCGGAACCTCCTCGAGCACGTCGTCGCCGCCGACGGACTCGACGACATCCTCTTCCTCGCCTTCCTCGCCGTCATCCTCGTCATCGTCTTCGCCGGCATCGTCGCCATGCCGAGCCTCGGGCGCGGCTCCGTCCGAAAGCGTTGCGTAGTCGGCGACGCCGTGCTCATCGGCCGCGGCGTGGACTTCGTCGGCAGCCACGTGCGGCGCGTCGTCGGCATGCGCGGCGTTTTCCGCGACCTGTTCCTCATGGGCCCGCTCGGGCTCATGATTGACCTCGACGGTCTCGACGAATTCCGGCGCGGCTGACGCAACGGAGGCTTCGACCACCGCGACGACGGGGTCGGACGGAGCGTCGGCGGCCGGCGCCTCGCTCGTTACGGGCGCGTGGTCGTGATCGTGATCATGGTGGTCACGATCGTGATCATCGTGGCCATGATCGTCGTGACCATGGTCATGGTGATGCTCATGATCGTGATCATGGTGATGCTCATGGTCGTCGTGATGCGCATGATCATGCGCCTCATGCTCGTGACCCTCATAGGCGACCACGCCGTGCTCGTGATGCCCGGCATCATGTTCATGGTGTCCGGCATCGACGGGAAGTTCGTGAGCCTCGGCTGCCGGCAGCGCCTGCGCGTCGCCCGTACCCTCGATCACCTCGCTCTGGACGCGGTCGCCATGGCCGCGGCGGCGGGCATTGCGATGGCGCGACCGGCGGCGATGGCCGCGGTTCTCGTGCTCTTCCTCGGCCTCGCGATGGGCGCGCTCGTCGGCTTCGATCAGAGCCTGACGATCGGCGACCGGGATCTGGTAGTAGTCGGGATGGATTTCGCTGAAGGCGAGGAAGCCGTGCCGGTTGCCGCCATACTCGATGAAGGCAGCCTGCAGCGACGGCTCTACGCGCGTGACCTTGGCGAGGTAAATGTTGCCGCGCAGTTGTTTGCGCTGGGCGGTCTCGAAATCAAACTCTTCGACGCGATTGCCGCGGACCACGACGACCCGGGTTTCTTCCGGGTGGGTGGCATCGATCAACATCTTGTTGGGCATTTTGGAGCTCTTGACGGCGGCGGGCGCGGATCATGGCGCGCGCAAACTGCGCCGCCCGGTGACGCGACGGTCCACCTGATTCGGGGGTGAGGGGAAGGCCAAAACGCGTCTCGCGGCGCAGCGCCGGACGGGAACCCACCGGGATGATGCGACGGGCGAAGTTTTCACCTCGCGTCAGCGCGATCATTCGGGGGATCCTGGTCGGCAATGCAGTCTGGCGCATTAAGCGTCGGCCCGTCTAAACATGTTGGCGGCGAAAATTACCGCCGTATCTTTTGCTGAAGGCCCCGCCTGGCGCCGAAGCGCCTGCCGGCCATCGCATATCGAGGCCCCAAGGGGCCGGATAATCGGTTACGCCGTGTCTCAAACCGTCCCTCTGGCGAGGGAGTGTGTCTGGGACCGGACGCCGCTCGGGCTTGAATCCGCCTCTCCGTGTCAGCCGCGCGCGGCGCTGGCTGGGGAGGGACCGGAAAAACACGGCGGGATCTTCGACTTGGAAGGTTCCACCGTTGCACCGAGAGGCTGAACGCGACACAACCGGGAGTACTAGCCGTCAGCACTCCGTACATACGTGGATTGCCCGCCGCGTGCAAGGGAAGCGTCACGCCGCCGCAACACTCGGCTCTTTTCGCCCGCGCGTCATTAGGGTGCGATTAACCGTGTGGTTCTAATGCGGTAAGAAGCAGCTGGGAGGCTCCGAATCGAGTGGAGAACCGCGCAAAACACCTTGTTTTCTTGGGATGCGGGCTGTTGTGCGCTGCAGCATTGACGCTTGGCGTGGCCAGCGCCCCGAGCGCGGCCGAAGGACCACCGGACGGTCAGCCGGCGCCGGCCGCAAGCGCCTCCGCCGCCAGTGCGCCGAATTTCCCGGTCGCATCCGGCGCCAGGCTTGCCGGCGACGACAAGCAGACCCGTTTCATCCTCGACCTCGACCGCAAGATCGAGTTTCGCGCCTTCCCATTGGCCGATCCCTACCGTGTCGTGGTCGATATCCCGCAGGTCAATTTCCAGCTCGCTGCCGGCACCGGCTCGGCGGCGCGGGGATTGGTGAAGGCGTTCCGCTATGGCCTGGTGATGCCCGGCGGCTCCCGAATCGTGTTCGACATGACCGGCCCGGTGAAGATCGCCAATTCCTATGTGCTCGATGCCGCCAACGGCCAGCCGCCGCGGCTGGTGCTGGATTTCGAGCAGGTCGATCGCACCAGCTTCGTGCAGTCGCTCGCGCCGGAGAGCCGGCCCGAATTGAAGCCCGCGATCTCCGAAGGCAACACGGCAAGCATCCCTGCCGTCACCACGGCGGCATTGCCACCGGTCGCGACCACCGACTCGCGCCCGCTGATCGTGATCGATCCGGGGCACGGCGGCATCGACAACGGCACCCAGTCCGGCGACCAGACCGAGAAGAACCTAGTGCTGGGCTTTGGCCTCGCTTTGCGCGACCGGATCGAGAAGTCGGGCAAATACCGGGTGGTCATGACCCGGTCCGACGACACGTTCATCCCGCTCAACGACCGGGTGAAGGTCGCTCGCTCGCAATCCGCGGCGCTGTTTGTCTCGATCCACGCCGATGCCTTGCCGCGCCGCGAGGGCGACGCCCAGGGCGCCACGATCTACACGGTGTCGGACAAGGCGTCCGACGCCGAGGCCGAACGGTTGGCGGAAGCGGAGAACAAGGCCGACGCGATCGCCGGCGTGAACCTGACCGACGAGCCGACCGAGGTCGCCGACATCCTGATCGACCTCGCGCAGCGCGAGACCAAGACCTTCTCCAACCGTTTCGCCCGTCTGCTGATGGACGAGATGAAGTCCACGGTGCGGATGCACAAGCATCCGCTGAAATCGGCCGGCTTCCGGGTGCTGAAGGCGCCCGACGTGCCGTCCGTTCTGGTGGAGATCGGCTATGTCTCCAACAAGGGCGACCTCGAGCATCTGGTCTCCGAGAACTGGCGCAACAAGGCGGTCGGATCGATGGTCCAGGCGATCGACACGTTCTTCTCCAAACGGCTGGCAACCGCCGGACCGGCAAAGTGAAATTGGCCGCCTGAAAAGCCGGGGCCGTTGCCCGGAAGCCCTAGTTTGGCCACAGCGGCGACGTTATAGACAAAGGACCGCGGGTCCGCAGAATCGACCATATTGTCCGGCGGCTCTTGTATATTCGCGTGCGCAAGGCGGCTCGCTGGGCCAAGGCTTTCTCGCTGGGCCAAGGCTTTGATGTAAAGGCCTCGATGCAAAGGCCTCGCTATGTGAGCCTTCGTTGTGTGAGGCTTCGCACTTTTGGACAGGCGCTTCTGACGATTGAGCGCCGGAGGGTAGGAACGGAACGTCGAGAATGCGCCTGCTCGTGCGGTTCATGGGTTTCTTGTTCGCCGCCGGAACCGTCGTGTTCCTGGTCGGTGTCGCCGCCGTCGCTGGCGCCATCTGGCATTTCTCCAAGGATCTGCCCGACTACTCGCAGCTCCAGGACTACGAGCCGCCGGTGATGACCCGCGTGCATGCTGCCGACGGCGCGCTGCTCGGCGAATACTCCAAGGAGCGCCGGCTTTATCTGCCGATCCAGGCCGTGCCGAAGCTCGTGATCAACGCGTTCCTCGCCGCCGAAGACAAGAACTTCTACGAGCACGGCGGCATCGACTATCAGGGCATGGCGCGTGCTGCGATCGTCTACGCGCAGAACTACGGCTCCAACCGCCGCCCGCAGGGTGCCTCGACCATCACCCAGCAGGTCGCCAAGAACTTCCTGCTGACGAACGAGGTCTCGTTCGCGCGCAAGATCAAGGAAGCCTTGCTGGCGATGCGCATCGAGCGCGCCTATTCCAAGGACCGCATCCTCGGGCTCTACCTCAACGAAATCTATCTCGGGCTCGGCGCCTACGGCATCGCGGCGGCGTCGCTGGTTTATTTCGACAAGTCGGTCAACGAGCTGACGATCGCGGAAGCGTCCTATCTCGCCTCGCTGCCAAAGGCGCCGGCCGCGCTGCATCCGGTCCGCAACCGTGACCGCGCGATCGAGCGCCGCAACTATGTGATCGACCGCCTGCTGGAGAACGGCTGGATCAAGCAGGCCGACGCCGACAAGGCGCGCAAGGACCCGCTCAACGTCACCAGCCGCTCGAACGGCGCGCACATCTTCGCCGGCGAATATTTTGCCGAGGAAGTCCGCCGCGACATCTTCGAGCGCTATGGCGAAAAGAAGCTCTATGAGGGCGGCCTGTCGGTGCGCACCACGCTGGATCCCAAGATCCAGGTGATGGCGCGCAAGACCATGGTCGCCGGCCTCGTCAATTACGATGAGGCGCAGGGCTGGCGCGGGGCGCTGCACAAGCTCGACGTCTCCGGCGACTGGGGCGTCAAGCTTGCCGACGTCAAATCGCTCTCCGACATCTCGCCGTGGCGGATGGCGGTGGTGCTGGAGACCGGTGATCAGTCGGCGCGGATCGGCTTCCAGCCCGGCCGCGAGCTCGGCGGCGCGGTCAGCAAGGAGCGGCAGACCGGCATCATCACGATGGACGGCGTGCGCTGGGCCAGGACCAAGGGCAAGGCGCCGACGGCGGTCTCGCAGGTGCTGCAGCCCGGCGACGTGATCTATGCCGACCCGCTGGTGACCAAGGACGGCAGCGCCGTCGAAGGCCAGTATCGCCTGCGGCAGTTGCCTGAGGTCTCCGGCGCCATGGTGGCGATGGATCCGTGGACCGGCCGCGTGCTCGCGATGGTCGGTGGCTTCTCGTTCGACCAGAGCCAGTTCAACCGCGCGACGCAGGCCTATCGGCAGCCCGGATCGTCGTTCAAGCCGATCGTGTACTCGTCGGCGCTGGACAACGGCTATACGCCGTCGACCACGGTGATCGACGCGCCGATCGAGATCGATCAGGGGCAGGGCGCCGGCGTGTGGCGTCCGGAGAACTATTCGACCGGCAAGTATTACGGCCCGACCACGCTGCGCAACGCGCTGCAGCGCTCGCTCAACACCGTGACGGTGCGGCTCGCGCAGGACATCGGCATGCCCTTGGTCGGCGAATATGCAAAACGCTTCGGCGTCTATGACGAATTGCCGAACTATCTGTCGTATGCGCTGGGTGCCGGCGAAACGACCGTCATGCGCATGGTAACGGCCTATTCGATGTTCGCCAATGGCGGCCGTCGTGTGAAGCCGACGCTGATCGATCGCATCCAGGACCGCTACGGCCATACCATCTTCAAGCACGACACCCGCGAATGCCGCGGCTGCGACGCGCCCGGCGGCTGGAAGAGCCAGTCGGAGCCGCAGCTCGTCGACCGCCGCGAGCAGGTGCTCGATCCGATGACCGCCTACCAGATCACCGAGATGATGGAAGGCGTGGTCCAGCGCGGCACCGCGACCGTCGTCAAGGAGGTCGGCAAGCCGATCGCCGGCAAGACCGGCACCACCAACGACGAGAAGGACGTCTGGTTCGTCGGTTTCTCGCCGGATCTCGCGGTCGGCGTCTATATGGGTTACGACAAGCCGCGCAATCTCGGCCGTACCGCCACCGGCGGTCACGTGGCCGCGCCGATCGCCCGCGACTTCCTCAAGCTTGCGCTCGCCGACAAGCCGCCGACCCCGTTCAAGGTCCCGGCCGGCATCAAGCTGATCCGCGTCGACGCCAAGACCGGCATGCGCGCCGGCCCGGGCGATAGCGGCAACACCATCCTCGAAGCCTTCAAGCCGGGCACCGCGCCGCCGGACAACTATTCGGTCATCGGTGTCGCCGACGCCGATGGCCGCGGTCCTGCGCCCGGCCCGCAGCCGTCGCAGAGTGGCGGCCAGTCGGACGGCGGCTTCTTCATGCGGCCGGGAACCGGGGGGCTGTACTAGCGGTTGGCCGATCCAAATCGCCGGGATAGCGTGGCCAAGCCGATTGCGCTTTGCCGCGCCGGTCGCTACATCCCCGGCAAGCTTTTTCACCAACACCTGAAAGACCATGCGCGCGGAAATCGAACGCCTTGTTGAAGAGATCAAGCAGTCAGTCGGGCTGCTGAGGAGGCATCTTTGACGTCGAACAATCGACGGCACGCCTCGCTGAGCTGAACAAGCTCGCTGAAGACCCCAATCTCTGGAACGATCCCCAGAAGGCCCAGCGGCTGATGCAGGAGCGCACCTCGCTGGAGGACGCGCTCTCGGGCATCGGCAAGGTCGAGCGCGAGCTCGAGGACAATATCGGCATGATCGAGCTCGGCGAGGCCGAGAACGATGCGGCCGTGGTCGCCGAGGCCGAGAAAGCGCTCAAGGACCTCAAGAAGGAAGTCGCCCGGCGCGAACTGGAAGCGCTGCTCTCGGGCGAGGCCGACAAGTTCGATTCCTATCTCGAAGTCCATGCCGGCGCCGGCGGCACCGAGAGCCAGGACTGGGCGCAGATGCTGCTGCGCATGTACACGCGCTGGGCGGAGAAGCACGGCTTCAAGATCGAGTTCCTCGAGGAGTCCCAGGGCGAAGAGGCTGGTATCAAGTCCGCCACCATCCAGATCTCCGGCCACAATGCCTATGGCTGGCTGAAGACCGAGGCCGGCGTGCATCGCCTGGTGCGCATCTCGCCATTCGATTCCAACGCGCGGCGGCACACTTCGTTTTCGTCGGTGCAAATTTTCCCGGTGATCGACGATAGCATCAAGATCGAGATCAAGGAGGCGGATGTCCGCACCGACACGATGCGATCGGGCGGCGCCGGCGGTCAGCACGTCAACAAGACCGAGTCGGCGGTGCGCCTGACGCATATCCCGACGGGCATCGCGGTGGTCTGCCAGGCCGGCCGCTCCCAGCACAAGAACCGGGCGCAGGCCTGGGACATGCTGCGCGCGCGGCTTTACGAGATGGAGCTGAAGAAGCGCGAGGAGCAGGCCGCCGCCGATCAGGCCGCCAAGACCGAGATCGGCTGGGGTCACCAGATCCGCTCCTATGTGCTGCAGCCCTACCAGATGGTGAAGGATTTGCGCACTGGTGTGCAGACCTCCGACACCTCGGGGGTGCTCGACGGTGACCTCGATGAGTTCATGGCGGCGACCTTGGCGCAGCGTGCCTTCGGCACCGGGCCCGGCTCCGTCGAGGATGTGGATTAGCCCATGCCGCGCGTCGCTTTCATCGGACTGGGACGCATGGGCCACGGCATGGCCGGCCGTTACCTCGATGCCGGCTTCACCGTCGCGGTGTGGAACCGGAGCAAGGCCAAGGCCGAGGATTTGATCGCGCGCGGCGCGCTGTGGGCGACCTCGCCGGAGGACGCCGCAATCGATGCCGATGCCGTCGTGACCATGGTCGCTGACGACGAAGCGTCGCGCGCGGTCTGGCTGACCCGGGACGGCGCCGCCGCCACCATGAAGGCCGGCACGCTCGCGATCGAATGCTCCACGGTTTCGTATCAGCACACGCTGGATATGGCGCGCGAGCTCGACAGCCGCGGCCTGATCTACATCGATTGTCCGGTCACCGGGCTCCCCGAGGCGGCGGCCGCGGGCAAGCTGACGCTGCTGGTGGGCGCCGATGCCGCTGATCTCGAGAAGGCACGGCCGTTCCTCGCGCCGATCGGCAGCACGATCCGCCATTTCGGTGCGGTCGGTACCGGCACGGTGTTCAAGCTGATCAACAATCTGATCGGCGCGGTGCAGATCGCAAGCCTCGCCGAGGGTGTTGCGATCGCCGAGCAGGCCGGCCTCGACATGCAATTGGTGGCCGAGGCGCTGGCGACCGGCGCGATCGCGAGCCCGCAGATCATCCGCCACAGCAAGCGGATGATCGATCGCAACTTCACCGGCGCGTCCTTCACGGCGGCGCTGCGCCACAAGGATGCCGACTACGCCATGCGGCTTGCCGAGACGCTGCTGCCCGGCGTGCCCGTGAGCCGCGCCGCGCTCACCGCCTACGACAAGGCCAAGGCCCACGCGCCCGACGGCGACGAAGGCCAGATGATCGAGATCGTGTCGCGGCCGAAATAGGCAGAGCCGCCATTCACGGAAATCGGGTGGCCAGCGCCGCCGCGCCCGGCTAGGCATCTGCGCCAGCGCAGATGAGTGCCCGCCATGCCTTCCGCCGACAACAGGATCGATCGCCGCGACTGGGGGCTGCTTGGCTTTCTGTCGGTGCTGTGGGGCGGCTCGTTCTTCTTCAATGGCGTCATCCTGCGCGAATTGCCGCCGCTGACGCTGGTGCTGCTGCGCGTCGTGCTCGGCGCGCTCATCCTGCTGCCGTTGCTGCGCGCGCGGAAGATCGAATTCCCGCGTGGCCTGGCCGGCTGGGCGCCGTTTGCCGCGATGGGGCTGTTCAACAACGCGCTGCCGTTCTCGCTGATCGTGTTCGGCCAGACCTATATCCCGAGCGGGCTGGCCTCGATTCTCAATGCAACGACGCCGCTGTTTGCGGTGGTCGTGATGGCGGTAGCCGGTGAGGAGCGGCTGCAGGCGCGCCGCGTGGCGGGCGTGGTGGTAGGGCTGATCGGGGTCGCGATCCTGCATGGTGATGCGCTCGGCTTCGAGAGCAGGCAGGGCATCGGCATCCTGCTGTGCCTCGCCGGCGCCTTCAGCTACGGCATCGCGGCGCTGGTCGGGCGGCGGCTGCCACAGCGCGTGCCGCCTTTGGGCACGGCGACGTTCCAGATGATGGCCTCCAGCGTGATGATGGCTGTCGTCGCCGGTGCGGCCGAGCGACCCTGGCTGTTGCCGATGCCGCATCCGACCACGTGGCTCGCCGTGCTCGGGCTCGCGGCGCTGTCGACGGCGCTGGCCTATATCGTGTTCTTTCAGATCCTGCAGCGCTCCGGCGCGACCAATGTGATGCTGGTGACGCTGCTGCTTCCGGTCACCGCGATGCTGCTCGGATATCTCGTGCTCGGCGAGCCGGTCGCGCCGCGCGAGGTGATCGGCGCGCTCGTGATCGCCAGCGCGCTGCTCCTGATCGACGGGCGCGTCTTGACCTGGTTCAGCCGCGCGCCTGTTTCCACGCCGCATACCAGCCGGTGAAGCGGCCGCTGTCGCGCTCGCCGCCGTGCCAGGCGGCATAGGCGGTGCCGTCGTCGGCGACCAGCACCACGGCATCGAGCCCGTTGGAGCGGCGCAGCGTGTCCATCGCCTGCGCCGGTGTCTGCGCAATCGGGCCCGCGACATTGAACGACGTGTTGACCGACATCTCGACGCCGATATGGCGGCCGAGCGCCTTCAGATAGGCGTAGGTGAGGGGATCGTCGGCCTCGCGCACGATCTGGATGCGGCCGGTGCCGTCGGCATGCACCACGGCGGGAATCTTCGCGCGCGCCTCCGGCTTCGAATGCGCCGTGAGCACCATGTAATTGTAGGCGTTGTAGTCGTCGTCGGACGCGCCGTCTTCCAGCTCGAAATAGTCGCACGCGGCCTGCAGCGTCGCCATCGGCGCCAGCGGCCGGATCGCCTCGCGATATTTGACGCGCTCGTTGAGCCGCTCGCGCACCTCGGGATCGCAGGGATTGGCGAGGATCGAGCGATGGCCGAGCGCACGCGGCCCGGTCTCGGCCGCGCCCTGATAGATCGCGATCACGCCGCCTTGCGCCACCATGGAAGCCATCAGATCGGCAACCGCATCGCGCCCTTCTGATGTCGCGACATTGCCGATCTCGGTCGAGGCGACGTCGTCGGCGCGCAGCGCCGTGGTGATGTCGGCGTTCGAGGGCGGCAGGCCGCAATAGAAGGCGTGCGACAGCGGCGCACCGCGCGCGGCGCCCGCCATGTGCGCGAACAGCCAGGCCGCGCCGATCGGCACGCCGGGATCGCCGGGCACCGGCGGCACCCACATATGCAGCCGCGTCTTGCGCTGCTGCACGCGTTCGAACCAGGCCTCGTCAAAATGCTCGAGCAGCCGCATGTTGCCGAGCGCGTTCAGCGCCACGCCGCCGGTCAGCACCAGGCGGTCGGTGCCGGTGATGCGCAGGAGATGATCGATGACATGGATCATCGCGTCCTCGAACACCAGTTGCGTGGCGGCCGCCTTGTCGACTCGGTCCTTGGTGTCGGGGCGATGATTGATGTCCTCGACGCGCAGCACGGCGTCGGGATTCCAGAGCTGGTCGGGCCGCAGCGGCGGGCCGAGAATATCGATCAGCGGTTGATGATAGGGATTATCGGCGGGGTCGGCGTACCAATTGGCCATCGCGCGATTGAGCTGCACGCTGCCATTGCGCCCGAGTTGTAGCACCGCCTTCAGGCGTTGATAGTAGGGATTGGTGGCGCGGCTCATGTCGCCCCAGGCGGCGGCGCCCATGTAGCGGCCCTCGCTGGAGAGCCAGGTCCAGCCGCCCTGGCTCGACGAGATCACGGTGTAGAAGGCGCCGAGCGAGTCGAACAGGCTCTCATTGCAATAGAGCCGCTTCATCTCGCCGTTCTCGGCGACATAGAGCGAAATCGAGCCGACGTCGCCGGTGCCGTCGAGCACCGCGATCGCGACACGCTCGCGCACATCGGCGAACGGCGATGCGGTGAACGAGTACCAGGCGTGATTGTCATGATGCGGCATGCAGATCAGCGGCAGCTGTTCGCCAAGCCCGTACATCTTGCCGAGCCTGCGCGCGATGCGCCGCACCTGGTCCATCTGGCGCAGGTTGATCGCCGGCGCGATCGGCGCGCGCAGCAATTTGATGCTGGCCGGCGCTTCCTCCAGCGAGGTGCGGATCAGCATCGCCAGCAGCGCCGGATAGTCCCAGGTGGTGACGAAGGCCGCGATGTCGCCGACGTCGCGGCCCATCCGTTGCAACACCTTGCGCATGTCGTCGAGCGCGTGTTGCGGAAACTCGTTGGTGTGTTTGTTTCCGGAAAAGCGCTCTTCCTCGTTGTTGACGATCAGGCGCGGTCCGTCCTTCTGGGTGACCTCGACCAGCGCGACGCCGGTGTTGTGGGTGCCGGGGCAGGCGAGGCCGGCGATGTAGACGGTCTCGCCGCGCTGCAGCCTTTCGCGGATCGAGGCGATCGTGCGCTGCGCGAACTCGCCGTTGGCCTTGTGCAGGCCACGCTTCGCCAACGCACGTTCGCTGAGGCGGCGCGTGATCTCATAGCCCGCGGCCGCAATACGCGGATGCCGCGGACCGGTACGAATGTCCGGTTTGCGCAATCAGAACGCCTCGACTCGTGATCCCCAGATCGACTTCAATCATAGTTAGCGCCAGGCAACAATGCCGTTTCGCCCAACGGAAAAACCCAGCGCTTGCCAGCACATGCGTCTCTTGCGAGACTTGCCGTCAAAACCACGACAAAAATCGGGGAGAAAACGATGCCGGCTCGTTCTGGATATATTGGCGCGATCGTGGCCTTCGCAAGTGCCGCATTGATCACGACGTCGGCCACCGCGCAGAAGAAATACGATCCCGGCGCAAGTGATGGCGAAATCAAGATCGGCAACATCATGCCGTATAGCGGCCCGGCGTCGTCCTACGGCGTGATCGGCAAGACCGAGGCCGCGTTCTTCAAGATGATCAACGAGCAGGGCGGCATCAATGGCCGCAAGATCAACTTCATCAGCTACGACGATGCCTATTCGCCGCCGAAGGCGATCGAGCAAGCGCGCAAGCTGGTCGAGAGCGACGAGGTGCTGCTGATCTTCCAGGCACTCGGCACGCCGTCGAATTCGGCAATCATGAAATACATGAATGCCAAGAAGGTGCCGCAATTGTTCGTCGCCTCCGGCGGCACGAAATTCGGCGACCCCAAGAACTTCCCGTGGACGATGGGCTTTCAGCCCAACTACCAGAGCGAGGGGCGCATCTATGCGAAATACATTCGCGACAAATTCCCCGACAGCAAGATCGCGGTGTTCTGGCAGAATGACGACGCCGGCAAGGATCAGTTCAAGGGCCTGAAGGACGGGCTCGGCGACAAGGCGGGCATGATCATCGCCGACAAGTCCTACGAGGTCTCCGATCCCTCGATCGATTCGCAGATCGTCGCGCTGCACGATTCCGGCGCCGACATCTTCTTCTCCTGGGCGGCGCCGAAGGGATCGGCGCAGGCGATCCGGAAGGTGGGCGAGCTCGGCTGGAAGCCAAAGTTCTTCCTCGCCAACACCGCGACCACGGTCGCCTCGGTGCTGAAGCCGGCGGGGCTCGAATATGCCAAGGGCATCATCTCGACCCAATACCTGAAGGATCCGACCGACCCAACTTGGGACAAGGACCCCGCGGTCGTGAAGTGGCGCGGCTTTATGGACAAATACTATCCTGAGGGGGACAAGGCCAATTTCAACAACGTCTATGGCTATGTGCAGTCGGAGGCCATGGTGCAGGTGCTGAAGCAATGCGGCGACAATCTCACGCGCGAGAACGTCATGAAGCAGGCCGCCAATTTGAAGAACTTCCACTCGGACCTGATGCTGCCGGGCATCATGGTCAACACCTCGCCCGACGACTACTACCCGATCGAGCAGATGCAATTGATGCGGTTCAACGGCGAGGCCTGGGAGCTGTTCGGCGACGTCATCACGGGTGAGGTCGGGCACGACGCGACGAGGTAGGCGGTTGCTGGTCATGAAGGCGTTGCCGGTGCAGCAAACGCTGTTGTCGTCCTGGCGAAAACCAGGACCCATAACCACCGCATGTGATTGCGAGAGGGATTGGGGCCGTAGCGTCGCGGAGCAATGACCATTTGGGGTGATGGGTCCTGGCTTTCGCCAGGACGACACTGAGTGTGTGGCGCGGGCTACATCCCGATCGTCGTCCCTGCGAAAGCAGGGACCCATAACCACATCGGCGTGTTGTTGAAGAGGGCTGTGGCTCCAGCGTCGCGCAACAATCATCTTCGGTGGTTATGGGTCCCGGCCTGCGCCGGGACGACAACTGAGTTTGTTGCACCACTTGTGAGTCACGCATCCACGGCGTGCTCCACTATCGGCCAGGAGCTTCTCCGGGGCGCCGGGCGCGCAGCGCCATGCCGCCGGCGACGCCGACGCCGATCACGTAGAGCCAGCCCTCGTGAAAATCGGACAGGTGCGAATTCAGCAGCGAGCTCGTGATGTTCTGCACGACGACGGCGAGCCCGGTCCAGGTCACGAGATCGCGGCCGGCGAACAGCCTGACATGGCTGATCCACATCGCGTACAGCAGCAGGGTGCCGATCAGCCCCCACTGGATCGCGACACTGAAGGTCTGGTTGTGCGGGTTGTTGATCACCTCGGCGTCTAGGCCGGTTTGTCCTGTCGCATCCAGCGTGAACATATGCTTGATCGCGCCGGTGCCGTGTCCGATTAGCGGCGCCTCGGTGATGAATTTGACCGACTTCCGCCAATAGGTCAGGCGCTGCGCGGTGGAGGCGATCCCGGACGTATCGTGCGCGCGATACTCGATGCCGACATCGGCGATGCGTTGGCGCAGATAGGGTGACGTCGTCCACACCAGCAGGCTCGCCAGCGCGACACCGACGAACAGCAGCCGCGTGGCGCGGCGGGACAAATGCAGCGAGGCGAACAGGACCAGCAAGACCGGCATGGTGACCAGCGCGGTCCGCGCCGAGACGACGTAGAGCATGTTGACGACGAACAGCAGGATCAGCGCGATGGCGCCGGCTGCGATGCGCCACTGCCGGGCCCGCAGCGCCGTCGACGTCGGCAGGATCAGCGCGAAGGCGCACAGCGCGAATTCCTGGCTCTGGTCGAGGTAGTTCTTGACCGGCACGCCGTCGGAGGCGGTGTGCGCGAGCTTGAGCTGCGGCAGCGCCAGCACAATCCAGGACAGGATCATCAGCAGTGTGCACGACACCAGGAAAGCTGAGAATACCCAGAGCCCGCGCTGCGAGCGCTGGAAGTAGCCGAGCAGGAACGGCAGCAGCAGCAGCTTGCCGAGGGGCTTGATGCCTTGCAGCCGCTCGGTCCAGCCGGTCTCCGACCATGCCACGCCGAGCACCGCGAGCGCGACCAGCGCGACCGGCAATGCAAAGGCCGGCTTCGCGAGGTCAAGGATGAACTGCTCCCAGTCGATGGTCGGGATCACGGCGACAAGCCACAACAGCATGAAGACGGCAAGCGCGGTCGTCGACCATGGCAGCGAAGCGGCGGCCAGCACCATCAGGATGTCGGTCGTGCGGACATAGGCGATTGAGCCGGACCAGGCACGGACGCGGTCGCGCCACCGCATTGCGGGCTCGACGGCGCCGTCGGGTGTGTGGGAACCGGTGGTCATGATCGGCTTACACGGTGGCGCCGTTGAATGCGGCGATCGTAACAGACGGCGCCGACACGGCGGCCACGGCTTCCGCGACGACCTGATGCGACAGCAGGTCGCGCGCCTGGGTGTGGTGGCCGAAGCGCTCGGCAAGCTCGGTCCGGCGCGCCCGGATCTTGTTCCGCCATTGCTCCTGCTCTGCCAGAACCCGCGTCACCGAGGCGCCGATCGCCTCGATCGAGAACGGGTCGAAGTAATCGGCGAGCTCACCCGCGACCTCGCGGAACACGGCGATGTCCGAGCACAGCACCGGCGTGTTGGCGGCCAGCGCCTCGATGATCGGCACGCCGAAGCCTTCGGCGAGGCTCGGCATGATCAGGCCATGGGAATCGGCAATCAGCGCGGCCTTCTCGTGCTCCTCGACATAGCCGGAAAAGCGGACGTTGGGCGGTGCATTGCGAGTCAGGCTGGGCGCGCCGGTGTAGCCGATCACGACGAGGTCGGCCTGGGGCAGCTTGCGGAAGGCGCGGATGACAGCGGCGAGGTTCTTGCGCGGCTCGGCGGAGACGATCACGACGAAGTACGGCCGTCCGCTCGGCGCAGCCGCCGAAAGCGCCGGTGCATCGAACCTGGTGCGGGGATAGACCACCCGCGCCGGCAAATGCGCGAACTGCGGAAGCAAGGCGCGGAACCGGCCCAGGCTGTAATGCGAGACGAAGGCGAGCTCGTCGGCCTGCTGCAGGCTGGTGAACAGGCGCGACAGGAACAGCCGCGTTGCGACGTCGCTGAGCTTGAGGTCGGTCAGCGGCAACAGGTCGTGCACGACGCAGATCACCTTGGCGCCGCGCTTGCGCTGGATCGCGACCCGCGTCGGCGTGTCGACCAGGATGACGTCATAGCCGCGCGCATCGACCCGCGGCGGCGGCAGCCGCAGCAGCGCCGAGGTGTCCTGATAGCTGTAGAAGCCGGGTTCGAGCAGGAAGTCGCCGAACAGCCTGAGATGGCGCAGGTCGGTCGGGATGTATTCAAGGCCGTCGGCATGGTTGTCGATCAGGCTGACGCCGGCCGGCAGCAAATGGACCGCGCGCAGGAAACTGACCGCGAATTCCAGCGAGGTCGCGGCGCGGAGCTTGCTGCGGAACCAGTCGACGGTGCGGCGCAGGCCGCCGCTGCTGCGCATCACAGGCGCATTCATGTCGGCTTCGTCGAGGAAGCGATAGAGCGCGAGCAACTCGATCAGCCGCGAGCCGTCGGGCAGCAGCCTTGTGCGCTGCTGGCGCTGGCGCAGCTTGCGATAGCGGCGGGTGGTCTCGACCAGCAGGGTCAGCTCGTGGCCGTCGCCGGCCAGCGAGCGGATCAATTCACGCGTGAAATGAAAGATGCCGCGCTTGTGGTTGGGTTCGCCGAGCGCCTCGCTGACGACCAGGATCTTTGTCATGCGGTTATTTCTCTGAGCTCGAGGTGATGCGGGACGGGCGGATCCAGCGCAACGGTGCTGGTGATGCGGCCGTGATCGAGATTGATGATACGGTTGCAGGTCCGGCGCAGCAGCCCCTGGTCGTGCGAGGCGATGATCACGATCGCCGCGGCCTCGACCATCTTGCGCAGCCGCTGCTCGGCCTTGGCCGAGAAGTTCTCGTCGACCACGCTGAGCCATTCGTCGAGCAGCAGGATGTCGGCGGGAAAGGCGGTCGCGGTCGCGAACAGCACGCGCATCAGCATGCCCGACGAGAACATGCGCAGCGGCAGCCGCTGCATGCGCGCCTCCAGCTCCGTGAACGCCCAGATCTCGTCCAGGATCGCCGGCGTCGGCTTGCGGCCTGAGATCCGCAGCAGCAGGTTGATATTGTCGGCGGCGACGAAATCGAGATTGACGCCGGCGCCGAGGCCAAGCAGCGGCACGATATTGCCTGATATCTCGACCTCGCCGCTGGTTGCCGGAAACACGCCGGCGATCAGCCGCAGCAGGGTGGACTTGCCGGAGCCGTTCGGGCCGGCGAGGCCGATGCGGGCGCCGGCCTTCGCCTCGATCGAGATGTTGTCGATTGCGCGGATGGTGCGCATCTCGCTTGTCTGGCGGAACAGGCGGCCGAGCAGGCGGCGCTTCAGCGAAAAGTCGTAGGCGCCGTACAGCGGATAATCGAGGCAGACGTCGCGGAGGTCGATGCTTGCCATGTCCTAGATCCAGAATGCCGCTTTGCGCAATTGAGCGACCGTCACGGTCGCGGCGACCGTGAGCGCAGCAAGGCAAGCCAGCACGTAGATCACGCTCGGTATCGCGACATGGCCCGATGCCAGCGGGTCGCGCCAGACCGCGAACAGATGCGTCAGCGGATTGAGCCGCATCACCGTGGAGCCGCGATCGATCATCTCAGGCGTCCAGATGATCGGCGAAGCCAGGAAGGCAAGCGTCAGCGAGGACTCGATGATCGGCTTGATGTCACGGTAGCGCGTCGCCAGCGCGCCGAGCACGAGGCTGGCGCCGAGCGTGCAGATGACGAACAGGACGAGACCGGGCAGGGCGGCGATCGCACCGCCGACATCCCTCGGCGTCAGCACGAGCCACAGGATCAGCGGCACGACCGCGTTGTGGGCCGCGAACAGCGCCTGTCGGAAGGTACATTGCAGCAAGAAGATCACCGGTGGCAGCGCGCGATCCTTGATCAGGCTGGCCGAGCCCTGCAGCGCGGTGGTGGCGTCGAGCACCACGCTGTTGAGGAAGGTCCAGGCGGTCAGGCTCGCCGCCAGCATCGGCAGCCGCGCCACCGCGCTGGCGTTGGAGAGATGGCCGATGACCGAGCCGAGCACGGCCACCATGATCGCCATCTGGATCGACATCCAGAAGGGTCCAAGGAGGGAGCGGACGTAGCGATGGCGGACGTCTGACCAGGCCAGCGCTGCCGCGATCTGGATCGCGCCGACGAGACCGGCCGTTCGGGGGCGCGGGGCTGGGGCTGACGACCCTGCGTCCTTTGCGGCTGCCTCTGCGGCAACGACCTTGCGGTACACCGTCTCTACTCCCTCCTTGAAGGCTGTGGTTGAGTATTTCGTGATCGCGCGATGGTGCGCGGCCTGGCCCATGCGGCGGCGACGCTCGGGATCGTTGATCAGCGTCTCGATGGCGTCGGCGAGGGCTGTGGGATCGCCGGGCGGCACGGTGATGGCCTCGAGGCCGTCGCGGGCGACATGCGGAACGCCGGTGTCGAGCGCGGTGTTGACGATCGGACGGCTCGCCGCCATCGCCTCGAGCTGGGCCAACCCGAAGGTCTCCGCATTGGTCACCGACGGCATCACGAAGACGTCGGCGATGCGCATCAGCTTGACGCGTTCGTTCTCGGACACCGAGCCGAGCAGGCGGACGCGGTCCTGCAAGCCGTAGTCGCGGATCAGCTGCTCGAGATTGCCGCGCTCGCGGCCCTCGCCGACGATCCAGACCTCGAAATTGCGGGCATGGGCGGCGCGCACCAGCACGTCGAAACCCTTGTAGCGCACCAGCCGGCCGCAGGCGAGCACGAGGCGGCCGCGGGGGTTGACGTCGTCGGATTGCGCGGCATGCCGGTCATACTTCTCGACATCGACGCCGAACGGAACGGCGTGGCACTTGTCGGAAAATTCCTGCAGCAGCGGCGTGGTTTCGATCAGCACCGGATCGGAGACGATGATCGCGGCGGCACGCCGCAAGGTCTGCCGCATCATCGGCTCGACCAGGAAGCGCAACGCGGCGTGCGAGACGATGTCGGCGTGCCAGTGCACGACCAGCGGACGCGCGCGGCCGAACCCGAATGCGAACACGAGGTCGGCGAGCGGGAAGGGCGCGTGCAGCGCCAGCAGATCGTGCTCGGCGATGCGGCGCCACAGCCGCCACGGATAGGTCGGCGCCGCCGGCAGCGACAGCACGTCGCCGAACGAGTGCACGCGCTCGACGGCAACGTCATTGACCACGATCTGCGGCTCGCCTCCGGAGCGCGAGCAGACCAGCACGGCGGCGTCGAACGTGCCCTTCAGGGAGGCGCAGATGTCGCGGATCACGGTCAGCGTGCCGCCGAACAAATCGGGGTAGTAGACCTTGAAGATGTGGAGCACCGACGGACGCCGGGCCGGCGCGTTGAGACCAATCATGGGCGGCTCGATCCGGATCATGCGACGAACAGGGCGACGACGAACGGCAGCGCCAGCGCGGCGGCGAACACCAGCGAGCGCAGCAGCGCAGGAAACACCGGCTCGATCGGGCCGCAAGGCGCCTGCGGCGTGAAGCAGAAGGCCGCCTGTGGCTTGAAACGGAGTGTGGTGGCGGCGAACCGACCGGGTTCGCAAGACGAACCGAGTTCGTAAGACGAACCGGGTTCGTGGGCCGAACGAAGAGTCATTGCGTCGATTCCCTGCTGAATGGATTCTGGATACGTGGGAAAAATTCACACGTCAATGACGTTGGACTAAAATGTGGGATTATGTCCCACATGTGGCGATGGACAACTTTTTTGAGAAGAGACATCGGAGCGCATGGCGGCGCGATCGCGCCGTGACGGCGCGCGGCGAGCTGGTCGGGAATGCTAGCGAGATATCAGGCCGGCTCGGCGGTGCTGCCGGCCACGGATGACTGCAACTGGCGGCGGATGGCGGGGATGTCGAATTGGATCCGCTCGGGCAGCATCGCGGCTGCGGGCCGCTGCAGATCCTGCTCGATGACGACGCGTTTGCCGCCATCCGATGTCAGTGCGATCGAGATCGAGTTCGCGCGCGGCTCGGCGGTGAGGCCGGCATGCGCGCGGCTGGCATATTCGCCGGCGCGCAGGCCGCCGAAACCGAAGGCGAGCAGGCGGCCATAGATGTACAGCGCCAGCAGATCGGTTTCGCCGAAGCGGCGCGGCGAGCCGGGCGCCACACCCGGCAGACAGGGATAGCCGCCTGCCATCACCGTCGACACGAACTCCTCGTAGGGAACCTGGGCGATCCGGCAGGCTTCCGCGATCGCAAGGTCGAATCGGGCAGGCGTCATGGAGCGGTCCGTGGCGATGGCGGCAGTGCCTCCGCACCCTGACACTCACGCCGGCAAGCGCGCGTCGTGTCCGGATGTGATTTTATTTCCCATAAGTGGGAAAATGTCACACGTCAAGCGGGGTGGGCAAAACGGTGGGATTGTGTCCCACGCAGCGGGCGGCTAAAAGTTAGGCATGAATGCCAAGCCCCCGAAGCCGAAGCCGGGATCGTCCGCGCCGATCGTCGCCGCGAAGCTGCACGCGCCGCTGGCGCGGATGCTGCGCCCGCTGGTGCGGCTTTGCGTCCGCGGCGGCATGACATTTCCGGCGCTGACCCAGCTGTTGCGCGAGCTCTATGTCAACGTCGCCGAGCACGACTTCGCGCTCGAAGGCAAGGAGCAGACCGACAGCCGCGTCAGCCTCCTGACCGGTATCCACCGCAAGGAGGTGGCGCGGCTGCGCGGCGCGGGCGCTCCGGTCAATGCGGTGCCGGCGACGCTGTCGCGCACCAGCGCAATCATCGCGCGTTGGTTGGCCGCGCCCGAATTCACCGACGCCAAGGGCGATCCGCTGCCGTTGCCGCGCACCGCCGATGGCGGCGCGCCGTCGTTCGAGACGCTGGTCGAATCGATCACCAAGGATGTGCGGCCGCGCGCGGTGCTCGACGAATGGCTCGACCGCAAGCTCGTCACGATCAATGATCGCGACGAGATCATGCTGGTCGAGGAGGCCTTCGTCCCGCATGGCGACGACGATCGCAAATGGCACTATCTCGGCCGCAATTTGCACGACCATGTCGCGGCCGCCGAGATGAACGTGTCGTCGGCGACGCCGCGCTTCCTTGAACGCGCGGTACATTACGACGGGCTGTCGGCCAAACTGGCAAAACGGCTCGAGGGCCGCTCGCGCGAGCTCGCGATGGAGGCGCTGAAGGTTGCCAACCGCGAGGCCAACCGCGCATTGGCCAAGGACAAGGGCGGCGACTACCGCTGGAATTTCGGCATCTACATCTATCGCGAGGGCCCCGACGGTCCGGTCGATGACGATGCCGACGAAGGCGGTGCGGCATGAAAAGCCCGCCGGTCATTTCCCGCCGCGCGCTGCTGATCGGCTTCTGGCTCGCCGGAACCTCGCTCGCGGGCGCGCAGGTCAAGAAGCGCGGCAACGATCAGGGCATCGGCGGCACCGGGATCACCGGCTCCGACCAGGGCATCGGTGGCACCGGCATTGTCGGCGTGATCCAGCGGTTCGGCTCGATCTACGTCAATGGCGAGCGCGTCGCCTATGCGGCCGACGTGCCGGTCCGGATCGACGGCGAGGCGGCGAGCGCGAAAGCGCTGCGGATCGGCCAGCTCGCGCGCGTGGTCGCACAGGGCGATGCCGGCGGCACGCTGTCGACCAAACGCATCGACGTGGCGAGCGAAGTGACCGGGCCGGTCGAGCAGGTGAAATCGGGCGAGCTGACGGTGCTCGGCCAGAAGGTCGCCTGGAGCGGCCGCGAGAGCTGGCTGAAGGTCGGCGCGCATGTCGCCGTGTTCGGGCTGCGCCGCACCGACTGCGTCGTCGTCGCAAGCCTGGTGCAGGAGCGCCATGACGCTGCGATGCGCGTCGCAGGACCACTCGAGCGCGACCGCGACGGAGCGTTCCGGATCGGCGAGCTCAAGCTCAGCGGCGTCGATGCGGCTTTGGCCGGTCAGCGCGTGCAGGTCGAAGGGCATGTCGCGCAGGGCGTGATGCAGGTCTCGCGCAGCCGCGCTGATGACTTCTCCGATCTCACCGGCGCGAAGCGGCTCTTGATCGAGGCCTATGTTCGGCGGGTCGGCAACGACCTGCAGCTCGGCTCCGGCTTCGTCGCGCGCGACCACTCGCGCTTTTCGCCGGCCGCCGATACGCGCGTGGTCGTCAACGCGCAGCTGTCGGGGACGCGCGAGCTGCGCGTCGAGTCGGTGCAATCGGTCACCAGATTCCCGGGCTCGTCGGTGAAGAGCCCGGGCACGCCGGGCCGCGGCTCGGGTGGCGGCGGTTCCGGGCCGGGACATGGATCCGGACCCGGCGGGCGCGGCGCGCCTGGCGGCGGCGGTCCTAGTGGCAGCCCTGCTGGGCCGTCTGGTGCGCCCGGCGGCGGCCCGCCAGGTGGTGGCGGTCCTGCGCCCGATCCCCTGAATGGCGGAACGACCGGCCCCGGTCCGGGCGGCTTCGGCTCGCCCGGCGGACCATTCGGCCCCGGAGGCGGCGGTGGCCCATTCGGGCCCGGCGGCGGATTCGGTGGTGGCGGGCCACCCGGCGGCATGGGCGGTGGCGGCCGCCGCTAAAGCGTTTTCGAGCGAAGTGGACGCCGGTTCGCGTGAAGGAAACGCGTCAAGACAAAAAACTGGAGCATCGGTGCTGATGCAATCAGAACCGATGCTCCAAGCCACAAACGAGATCGGCGCAAGCGAGGCCGCTTGCGCCGATGTTCAGATCAATCGTTGCGAGATTGAGCTAGCCCGCGCTGAGCCGGACGCCGGCGCGGAGGAATTTCTGCGGATCGAGAGCCGGATCGGGAGGCCGTGAGCGTCGACGACGACGTGGATCTTGGTCGTGAGCCCGCCGCGTGATCGAGGTGGTACGCGGTCCATAGCGTTCTGGTAGGTCGCGTCATGGTGCTCCCGATCGAAGCACCAAAAAATGCCGTTCAGCACGCGCCGATCATCGACGCGGGGCACGCCTCTCGGCTTGTTGGGCAGCAGCGGCGTGATCACGCGCCATTCGAAGTCGGTCAGATCATATCGGCTCATATTGAGCTTGAATCAGAGTTCGGCGCGATATGAAAGCGGTCAGTCGGCAAACGCCCCACGTCCGGCATTTGCCGCCGAACCGGGAAGCGCAATAGCGGTAGCTCGGCGTAGGTCAACACTAATAGAGCCACGCTTCTTAGCGGACCGAACGGGCGCTTGGTGCTAGATCTTTTGCTCAATCTGGCTTTTGGTCCAGCGGGGAAAGGCCGGCCTGAAGGTCACGGATTATGATGGCTAGTTGGCCTGAGGCGAGGAGCCCTGGCCCTAAGGGACCCGAACGGTCTTCGCCTACACGTGGAAGCGCTCGCAGTGCAGTCCGCACCTCCGCTTTCATATGCATGAGCTGCCAGCGAACCTCGTCATCGGCGGCTCCTGGCCGGTCGGGAGACGCTAAGCTGGCGGCCTTAACTGCATACGCTGCGGCGCCCAAGGCGTGTGCACCCATGTGGCAAACGGCTGCGGCTTGACCGGCAGCTCTGGCGGCGGCAGCGGCTGCGGGAGACTTCACCTCTTTAGCAGCGCCGCCGCCCATAAACCGTTGGCGAATTTCCACGGCGGTGTCCAACTCCCCGCGGGAGTACGCTCGGGTCCGGGCGATAGCAGCGCGAGGGCGACCGTCAGTCGGCCTTTCAGCTTCAAAAATCCGCAGAACTCGTTCAGCACAGTCGGCGGCCCATGCAGCGACAAGTCGCCGATCGGATTCGCTCAATGCCTGCGAAGATTTCGCCATCTCAGACTCTAAAAATGAAACTCAACCATTCAGTCAAATATGACCGCTTTGCGGTCTACGTGACCCAAAAGCCGACAGTCCCACCAATCTCTGTCGTTCCCGATTTATGAGTTCACGGCCTAGCCCGCGCTGAGCCGGACGCCGGCGCGGAGGAATTTCTGCGGATCGACCGCTTCGCCGTCGATGCGGGTCTCATAGTGCAGATGCGGACCGGTGGAACGGCCGGTCGAACCGACGGCGCCGATCACCTGGCCGATCTTGACGTATTCACCGACCTTGACGCCGATCTCGGAGAGATGGCCGTAGCGGGTCGAGAGGCCATTGCCGTGATCGACCTCGACCATGCGGCCGTAGCCGCCGGCCCAGCCCGCCGACACCACCTTGCCGTTGGCGGTGACGCGCACCGGATCGCCCTGCGCGGCGCGGAAGTCGAGCCCGGTGTGCATCGCCGGACGGCCGAGGAAAGGATCGGAGCGAACGCCGAAGCCGCTGGTGAATTCGACCTCGCCGACCACGGGCTTGCGGTAAGGCACCAGCGCCAGCGTCTGGTTCAGGCGCTGCATCTGCGCGCGGTTGATGTTGATGCGATAGAGCTGGCGCTCGAACGCGCCGGCGTCGGGCGCGAGCTTCACCGGCACATAGGGGCCGCCCATGCCGGAGCGCGGCGTCGCGGCTTCGAGCTGCGTCATGTTGAGGCCGAGATCGGAGATCACGCCGCGCATCCGGCGCACCCGCGATTCGATGCCGTCCTCGACCGAGGACAGTGCGGCGACCTGGCGCCGCTCGACCTGGTCAAGCGAGGTCTGCAGGCGGACCAGGACGTTGTCGACGCCCTGGGCCTTCGCGAACTGGTTCGGCTGCGCCTTGGCGATCAGCGGCGCGCGCGATTCCAGCCGCGCCTCGCGATCCGGCGGCGCCACGAAGATCACGGTGTCGCTGATCGGGGAGGGCTTTGGCGTACCGGATGACGGCGCGGCGTCGGCGCGGCCCTGCGGCTTGATCGATCCGGTGGTCGCAACATCAGGCATCGCGCCGAGCGCGGTGGCGCGCGATTCCAGCGCCGACTGCCGCTTCATGATCTGGTCGAGCTTCTGGTCGAACTGTTCCTGATCGAGCAGCTGGCGGCTGGTGGTGCGGTCGACCTTGGCGCGTAGCTCCGAGATGCGGTCCTCATAGGCGTATTGCATCTCCGCCTGGCGCGCGATCAGCCGGGTCAGGACGTCGTCACGGAACGCGAAATACGTCGCGGTCGCCGCCGACCACATGCCGAGCAGGACGACGGTGCCGACCGCGATCCAGAACACCACCGGTCCGAACCGGACCTGCTTGCCGGCATGGACCAGGGTATAGCCCTCGCCGGAGGCCGCCGCGGCAGCCGCCGGTGCGGCATGCTGGGCCACCGGACGGCGTGCCGGCGACCGGCCATGGTCCTGCGGATGATGGTGTTTCTGGTGATGACCGGACCGGCTCGACATCGGTACTCCCGCGGCCGGTCGGACCAAGCTCCGTACGGCTAATTTGCGGGGCCGATTTGAGCCCGCCATGGTTAATTTTCAGGAAACGGAACCCATCCGGTCAGAGCGATCGGGCGGCCTCCAATACCGCTTCGGCGTGGCCGTCGACCTTCACATGACGCCAGATCCGGGCGACTTTTCCACTGGAATCGACCAGAACCGTGGTGCGAATAATTCCCATGAAGGTCCTGCCATACATGGATTTTTCGCCCCAGGCGCCATACGCCTCGAGCATCTGATGAGCCGGGTCCGAGACCAGCGGCACGGACAGCTGGTGTTTGCTTCGAAATGACTCCTGCGCCTTAACCGTATCGGCGGAAATGCCGACCACCTCGGCACCTGAAGCCGCGAACTCATGCTTGAGCCGCGTGAAGTCGATCGCCTCCCTGGTGCAGCCGGGGGTGTCGGCGCGGGGATAGAAGAACAGCACCAGCTTCTTGCCGGCAAAATCCCTCAGTGAAACGCTGCCTCCGCCGTCGCGCGGCAGGTCGAATCCAGGCGCCGCGGCGCCCTCAGTGAGTGTGACGGCGGACGACTTGGTCACGGTTGCGGCCGGCTCAGCCTTTAATGGTTTCGATGCGGCCTTGTGCGAGGCTTTGTCTGGAACACCCGCTGCGGTCTTAGCGGTGGTCTTGGTCTTGGCCTTGGCCTTCGTTGCTTTCTTGGCCGCGGCCTTCTTCGCAACCGTTGTGCGGGTTTTCATCGCGGACTTCCCAGTGCTTGCGCTTGCGGCGCGCGCAACCTTTGTTGCGACCCGCTTTCCGGTTGTGTTGGAGGATTTCTTGCGCGTTTTCTTGGACATACGCCTTCCTTTCGTCGCTTTCGGAAGATCAACCATTGGGGTATTGCGGGTCTCATTCGCAGCTGCCGGATTCGCATCGGCCGCTGGGCAAGTTTGATGGCCACGGAGTATGGTGACAAGGAATTCGACGCGTTACGCGTCCGCTTGCTGAATTGGCTTTCGATTGGTTGGTTTGGTCCGTTCCGGGGCCATCGGCGAGTAACATGATTAGGCGAGGATAGGCGGCGATGCCGGCAAGGGAGCGCTCGATAACAGTCGACGGGCGCCCCGATGGCGGCGATCAGCTTCGCCGTCGGCACCGAGAGGCAATGGCAAGGAACACGTCGCCGCAGGGTCCAAATCCGCGCGCCGGGACCGACTTCTCGCAACGGGAGGACGACGCCGCGTGGGACGAGCAGGATGAGGCGGCGGGCAACCGTGCGCGGCAATTGCTGGCGCGTTCCAACACCAACCTGCACCGTTTCACCGATTTCTGCACCGGCATGCAGCGCTGGCTGAACGGCGAACGCTGGATCCGTCGCATCGGGCTCGTGCTCGTGGTGCTGGTCGTGATGTTCGCGACCTGCTTCGGCGCATTGTGGTGGCGGCTCGGCGCCGGTCCGATCAATCTCGATTTGGCGACGCCATGGCTTGCCGCGGCGATCGAGGAGAATATCGGTCACGGCAACACGGTCGAGGTCGGCGGAACGCAGATCGAGCGCGCCGGCCGCATCAGGATTGCGGTGCGCATCCGTGACATCATCGTCCGCGACCGCGACCACGCGGTCGTTGCCAGCGCGCCGAAAGCCGAAGTGCGTCTGTCCGGAACGGCATTGCTGATGGGCCAGTTGCGGGCGGAGAGTCTCAATCTGGTCGATGCGGAACTGTCGGTGCGCATCACGCCCGATGGCAATGTCACCGTGTCCGCCGGCGACACCGCAAAACCGCTCGCCACCGGCGTTGCATCCAAGCGGGAGGCGGGGCTGCCGCCGACATTCCCGCGGCCGGCGACCGCTGCGCCGCCGCCTCCAGTTGCGTTGCCTCCGGTTGCCTCCGGGCCCTCGGCGGCCGCACCCGATTCGGCCCAGAGCGGGCTGCTCGCCGGCCTCGACTGGCTCGACAGCCTCAGCATGACCGGTCTCGACGGTCAGAACCTCAACGAGATCGGCCTGAAGAACGGCAATCTCGTCGTCGACGACCAGCAGCGCGGCAACAAATGGAGCTTTGAGAATATCAGCCTGAGCCTGCGGCGCCCGAGCGGCGGCGGGGTTGCGCTCAGCTTCGGCGAGGACGGCGCAAAGCCCTGGTCGGTGCGCGTCCTGGTTGGACCGCAGCAGAACGGCGTGCGCTCGGTCGACATCAAGGCCGACAAGGTCTCCACCCGCAACATCCTGCTCGCGATGCGGACCAAGGATCTCACCTACACCGCCGACCTGCCGCTGTCGGGCGAGATGAAGGGCGAGCTCGGCCGCGACGGCCTGCCGACCTATTTCCGCGGCAAGATCAATGTCGGCGCCGGCAACATCATCGACACCGACACGCCCGACTACCCGATGCCGGTCGATTCGGCCGAGATGAGCGTCGAGTGGGATTCGGGGCGCCGCGTGCTGCTGGCGCCGATCAAGATCGTCTCGGGCGCCAACCGCATCACGCTGCTCGGCCATCTCGAGCCGCCGAACGACAACGTCACCGACTGGCAGGCGGGCCTGTCGGGGGGCACCATCGTGCTGGCCGGCGCCGATAAGAATGAACCGCCGCTGATCTTCAATCGCATCAACGTCGGCTTCCGGTTCGACACCGAGAAGAAGCGGGCGCTGCTGACCCAGGCCGACATCTCCAATGGCGAGATCGGCGTCGCCGGCACTGGCAGCATCGACTATTCCGGCGAGCCGCGGTTGCAACTCGGCTTCGCCGGCACCCCGATGTCGGCCTCCGCGCTGAAGCGGATGTGGCCGATCATCATCGTGCCCGAGGTGCGCGAATGGGTGCTCGAGCGGATCGACCGCGGCACGCTCCAGCGCATCGATGTCGGCGTCAATTCGCCGGTACATAATCTGTCGCGCAAGGGACCACCGATCCCGGATGACGGTCTCTCGGTCAACATCGTCGCCTCGGGTGTCACGGTGCGCCCGGTGGATCAGATGCCCGCAGTGCATGACGCGGATCTGAAAGCCAGGGTGACCGGCCGCACCGCGACGGTGACCATCAACCAGGGCATCGCCGACACGCCGGCAGGCCGCAAGATCACGCTGTCGGATTTCACCTTCGAGGTGCCGGACATGGCGCCGAAGCCGTCGCCGTCGAAGGTCAAGTTCCGGGTCGACTGTCCGGTGCCGGCCGCCGCCGAAATCCTCGCATCCGACCGGCTCAGCGATCTCTCGGGTCCGCCGATCGATCCCAACGCCAGCAAGGGCAACGTCACGGCCACGATCAATCTCGGCATGCCGGTGACGGGCGGGCTGACCAAGGCCGACACGCAATATTCCGTCACCGCCGACATCTCCGGCGTTGCCGTCGACAAGCTGGTGATGAACCAGAAGCTCGAGGCCAACACGCTGAAGGTGATTGCGAGCAACGCCGGCTTCCAGGTCAAGGGCGACGTCAAGATCAACGGGCAGGCGGCCTCGCTCGACTACCGCAAGCCGGCCGACGGCGATGCCGACGTCAAGCTGCAGGCAACGCTGGATGACGCGAGCCGCGCGCGGCTCGGGCTTGATCTCGGCCCCGCAGTGTCGGGCGCGATCCCGATCAAGCTGAGCGGCAAGATCGGCAGCGGCGACAATCCTGCGACCAAGATGGGCGTCGAGGCCGACCTGACCCAGCTCAAGCTCGACAACATCCTGCCGGGCTGGGTCAAGGCGCAGGGCAGGGCCGGCAAGGCGACCTTCAACGTGGTGCCGAAGGGGCAGTCGACCCGGTTCGAGGATATCTCGATCGAAGGCAGCGGCGTCTCGATCAAGGGCGCGCTCGAGGTCGACCAGAATGGCGACCTGATGAATGCGAACTTCCCGACCTATGCGCCGTCGGACGGCGACAAGACATCGTTGCGGGCCGATCGCGGTCCCGACGGCGTGATCAAGGTGACGATGCGCGGCGACGTGTTCGATGGCCGCGGCTTCCTGAAATCGGCGATCTCCGGCCGCGACAGCGATCCCAAAAGCAAGACCAAGACCACCGATTTCGATGTCGATCTGAAGCTCGGCGCGGTGGCCGGGTTCAACGGCGAGGCGCTGCGCGGCGTCGACGCCAAGATTTCGCGCCGCAACGGGTTCTTCAAGGCGTTCACGCTGAGCGGCAGGGTCGGCCGCGATACTCCCGTCAGCGTCGATATGCGCGGCCGCCAGCAGGGCCGCGAGGTGATCTACCTGCAGACCGGCGACGCCGGCGCGTTCCTGCGCTTCATCGACACCTATTCGAAGGTGGTCGGCGGCCAGCTCACGCTGGCGATGGAGCCGCCGATCCCCGAGCCGAGCCCGAGGGAAGGACTCATCAACATCACCGGCTTCTCGGTGAAGGGCGAAACCCAGCTCGACCGCGCCGTTGCCGGCGGGCCGGTCAGCACCCAGAACGGCATCGGGTTCGACGCGTTGCGCGCCGAGTTCACGCGCCAGAGCGGCCAGCTTTCGATCCGCAACGGCGTGGTCAAGGGACCGAGCATCGGCGCGACCATCGAAGGCAGCATCGATTATCTCGGCAACCAGGTGCGGATGAACGGCACCTTCATTCCGATGTACGGGTTGAACAACATGTTCGGCCAGATCCCGTTCTTCGGGATTTTCCTCGGCGCCGGCAGCAATGAAGGCCTGATCGGCGTGACCTATGAGGTGGTCGGAACGCCCAGCCAGCCAGTGCTGCGCGTCAACCCGATCTCGGCACTGGCGCCCGGCCTGACGCGCAAGATCTTCGAGTTCAAACAGTACGGCCCGAACGATCTGCCGACGACGAACAATTAGCGCGTCAGCAGATTCCCTCGGCGGCAGCCGAGGGCCCGGACGAGATTGCCGGGCCTGACCGACCGGATCATCTATCGTGGCGAGTGTGAGGCCGCAGTGGACATGCGGTGGATTGTCGCACGCCCGTAACAGTCCGCCCGCAGATTGCGCGCGCCGGGCCGCCGACATGGCGGGCGGCTACGCCCCCTCGTTTTCTGAGAAAATCTTACATTGGGAGAAAAGCAATGATCGCCAAAGGATTGCGCCCGCCTGTGGGGCTTCCGCTGTCTCGGCAGGTTTTTGCGCTGACGCTGCTCGCCTCCACGGCGCTGGCCAGCAGTCTTGCGCACGCCGACGGCGACGACGTTCATTTCCGGCCGGGTCATCTGTTGTTGAGCCGTGCGGTGTTCGTCAACAACGCCGTCACCATCACGCCCGGCGTGACCCAGCTGCCGCCGAACTGCGTGTCGCCCAATTGCGTGACCGCCACGGCGGACGGCACCTATCCGACGGTGTTCAACAACGACGGTGTCGACGGCTCGTTCGGCCTGACTGCGAAGATATTGCTCGACGAACTGCGTCTCGACGGCAGACATGTGCAGTCGCTCGAGGTTCCGAACAGCGCCCAGCGCGGCGTTTCGCAAAACAAGGACCAGATGGTCACCAGCTTCTCGTCAAAATCCGAGCTGGCGCTCAATCTGTCGCTCGATCATCGCAGCGTGACCTTCATGGGCTATCTCGCTCCGATCGGCGCCATCGACGTGTCGAACTCCAACACCCCTGACGTCATCGATCCGACCAATCCGGTGCCCGGCACCTATTATCGTCTGGTCGCTGAAGTCGACGAGAACGGTCGCTTCCACTTCACCAAGGTGAACGGCTATAGCGGCAACAACGGCCGCGCTGCGATCTTCAACGATCGGCATGGTGCCGGTGTGTTCTACACCGCCGGCAACGCGGGCAATGGCGGCAACCCGCAGCCTGCGGGCGTCATCACGGGCGCCGGCATGCAGATCGCGAGAGAGGCCGACGCGCCGCTCGCGCGGCAGGCGGACCCGGGCGGACCTTTCCCGCTCGGCAGCTTCAACATCACCGAACTCGGCCAGAAGGCCGACAAGATCGGCAAGGACACCAATTTCCGCGGCCTCACCGTGTTCAACAACGTGATCTACACGACCAAGGGCAGCGGCGGGAACGGAATCAACACCGTCTACTTCATCGACACCACCGGCAACGCCGCCAACGGCAGCCCGAAGGCGTGCCCGAACGGCGTCGGCCTGCCGGCTCCGTCTGCGTCGCTGCCGACGACGCAGATCTTCTACGATGGCTCGAAGTTGGCGGGGCAGGGCGTCACGCCGTATAACATGTGCGTGCTGAGCGGTTTCCCGACTGCGCTCAAGAGCACGAGCTCGTTCCCGTTCGGTATCTGGTTCGCCGACGCGAACACACTCTACGTCGCCGACGAAGGCAACGGCACCGCGACATTCGACCCGACATCGAACAGCTATACCGCTGCCAAGGCGCAGACATCAGCCGGATTGCAGAAGTGGGTGTTCGACAGCACTGCCGGCGCGTGGAAGCAGGCCTACACCCTGCAGGCGGGACTTGACCTCGGTGTGCCCTACACGGTGCAGGGCTATCCAACCGGCAACAACGCCGCGACCGGCAAGCCGTGGTCGCCGGCCACCGACGGCCTGCGCAACATCACCGGCCGCGTCAACCGCGACGGCAGCGTGTCGATCTGGGCGATCACCTCCACGGTGAGCGGCAGCGGCGATCAGGGTGCCGATCCGAACAGGCTCGTGATGATCACCGACAAGCTTTCCGCGGCCACGCTGCCGGCCGGCGAACGCTTTGTCACGCTGCGTACCGCGAATGCCGGCGAGGCGCTGCGTGGCGTGTCATTCACGCCGGGCACCGGCGATGGCCGGGAGGAGGCCCATGACCGCGGCTCCTGCGGCCGTGACCACCGCAGCGACGATTGCCGCGACACCGACTGAACGAGAGACGTCGCAGCCTTCGGCCTCTCCTTGTCTGCCCGTGGGGAGAGGCCGTCGACCATGCCAAATCATTGCGGCGCGGGCGATGGCTCTCTTGGAAAGCGAACCCCGAAGCGCTGGATCAGACCGGGGACGCTGCTCATATCCATGTCGAGCGCATAGCGCGCGCAGAGCGTCGCCAGCCGCTGCGGATCAGGGGGACCGTTGCTCAACTCGGCTCCGAGCTCACGGAAATAGTTCTCGAAGCCGGCCGGTGAAATGATCTCCAATACGCGGGCGGGCGTGTCCCCGGCATTCCAGAACGTGTGCCACTGCTCGCGCGGCTTGAAGATCAGGTCTCCCGGATTGCCGATCACGACGGTGTCGCCGAGCATCACCCCGATGCGGCCCTCGAGGACGAAGCTGTACTCGTCCTCGCGATGATGCCGGTGCATGGGCGCTGCCAAAGCGCGCGGTTGCATCGGATGTTCGACAAGGGCGAAGCGCTTGCCGACATCGTCCCCGTCGATCATGAAGCGTGCGCTGGTGCCGCCGAGAATTGCGAGATGACCATCATGCGGGCCGAGTATTTGCGGCGATGCCATGTTGTCCTTCCTGCGGGGATCCGGATTCGTCGGCATGTCCATCGCTCCGGTGTCGGCCCGGCAGTGGCGCTCGCGATGCCGGCCGTGATGCCAAACTCGCGCGGCGTCGTTCTCGTCGCCGCCTCGGCTTCCCGCTAGGGCCGACCTTGCGGCGGAGGCGGCAGTGCTCCAATCTGATGAAGCAGCGCAAACCGGTCGGGCACGCCCCAGTGTTCGACGAGCCTGCCGTCGGCAAATCGGCAGATGTCCATGACATCGATGGCAACAGGCTTTCCCGAGTGCGGGTCGATGCCCGTTGCCTTGCTTCGCGCCCACACCGTATCGTGCGTTTCCGCGGCCGCTTCGATCGTGAGCTTCAGGTCCTTGATGCTGCGCCGCGCATCCTCGATCTGCGCTTTCAGGATTTGCGGGCCGGGAATATCGGTTTTCGACAGGTACTCATGTTCGATCAGCGTCTCGGCGCAGACTTCGTCCGCGACCGTCAAATCTCCCTGAGAAAAGCCGCGCTCGACGATGGCTTTGAAGCGCTCCAGGTTGGTCGACATGTCCGTTGCTCCGGTTCTCGGGCCGGTGACCGTGATGCCGGCCGCAACGACGCCGAATTCGCTTCGCGTCATCCTCTCCGCCATGTTGGCCTCCTGCGAGGGCAGATCTTGCGCGAAGCGCTAGCGAGAGCGCTTGTAAATTTTGGTCATCAGCCGGGGAAAAAGATGTTGTCCCAGTCGCCGATGAGGCTGCTCGGCGGTAAGCCGGCGAAAGCGTGGCATTCGCGGATGAAATGAGCCTGATCGAAATAGCCGAGTTCATGGATAATGTCGGTCCAGGACCGGTTCGGGGCGTCACGGCGGGCGACCAGCGCCCTGTCGAACCGGATCGTTCGCGCAAACAGCTTTGGCGTCATTCCGACTTGCGTCGCAAAACGACGCTGGAACTGGCTGGTGCTGAGGCCGGAATTTGCAACGAGGTCCTCGATCCGCGTACGGCCCCGGACAGCGATCATCCGGCGCGACGCGGCGGCGATCGCGCAGTCGGGGCCGCGCTTCTCGAGCATCGCCTCGACCCAGCGCTCGACCGCAGCGACGCGCAGATCGAACTCAGGCGCCATGCGCACGGCATCGCCGAGCGACGTGGCGGAATTGCCGAGAACATCGGAGGCGGCAGGGTCCTGGTTGACCAAAGTGGTCATGTCGATCCCAACCAATCGGTTCAAGCCGGTCGGTTGAAAGAGAATGTTGAAGACATGGACTGAGCCCGACAGGCAGACATGCGCGCGACGATAGGTTTGCGGTCCGACTATACCCACATCCGGCGTCGTGTTGGCCTTGCCGCCGTCAATGCGCACGCGATATGGCTCGGCCAGATGGATATCGAGGATTTGATGCGGCCGCGCGGTGACGGGCCAGGCCAGCACGGCGCTCCCCAATTCCACGCGCCTTTCCTCGAACGAGCGCAGGACACTGCGAAGTTGGGGATGGGGTAGCGCCCGCTTGATATCCATTGAGGCCCCTCGGTGGCGGAAGCCTAGATCGAGCCGACACTTGCGACAATATCGGTCTTGTCGGGCTCCGGCGCTATTTGCCGTACGTGCTCCGAGCGGAGCGCTAGCGCCGCAGCGCCGGCACCACCAGGAACGGGATCAGGCCGAGCACCACGTTGACGAGCGCGAAGGCGATCAGCGGATTGTAGCTGTGGGTCCAGTCATGGATCAGGCCGCCGCCCCAGGAGCCGAGCGCCGAGCCGAGGCCGCTGCCGATCATGATTGTCCCGTAGATCGTGCCGACGCGCTCGCCGCGGAAGATTTTAAGCGCGGTTGCGGTGATCAGCGGGCCGCGCGAGCCGATCATGCTGCCGAAGCAGATCACAAAGCCGGTCAGCAGCCAGTAGTTCGGATACCACTGCAACAGCCAGAGCAGGATGATGCCGATGATCGAGACGCCGTAGCTGAACAGCACGCTGGGACGGCGGCCGATGATGCCGTCGAGCGTGGATACGCCGAGCATGCCGACGAACAGCGCGACGCCGGAGAATCCCCAGGCGGTGGCTGCCTGCAGCGGCGGGAAGCCGACATCGATCAGGTAGGCGACGATCTGCGCCGTCAGCGCATACATCGCAACCGCTGTGAAGAAGAAGGTCGAGAACAATGCCCAGAAAGCGTGGTGGCGCATCGCGGCAAGCAGCGTCCAGCCTTCTTCGGCGAGGCCGGCTTGCGCCTTCCTGACGATGTGCGGCGATCCGCCGGCGAGCAGCCGCCACGGCAGGAACACGAGCGGAACGAGCAGGCAGAGCGCACCGGCGCCGAACACCTGATAGGCCTCGCGCCAGCCGATCCGGTCGATCAGCACCTGCGATAGTGGCAGCAGCAACAGCAGGCCGGCGCCAGTTGCCGAATACATCACGGCCATCGCCGTCGGCAGCCGCGGCCCGAACCAGCGGCCGAGCAGGATCGAATTCGACACATTGCCGATCAGCGCCGTGCCGAAGCCGACGCAGAGGCCGACGCTGAGCTGGAATTGCCAAAGCTGCTCGGCGCGTGAGGCGATGAGGAAGGCGCAACCGAGCAACGACAGGCCGAGCGCATAGACCACGCGCGGACCCGAGCGGTCGAACAGCCGTCCGACCAGCGGCGCGGTCAGGCCGCTGGCGAGCCAGGTCAGCGAATAGACCGACACGACGGAGGCGCGGTCCCAGCCGAAATTGTCCGAGATCGGTTTGAGGAAGACCGTGAAGCTGTCGCTGAGACCGCGCCCGAGCACCGACAGCACGAAGCAGAGTGCGAGCACGTTCAGCGCGACGCGCGACTGTTTCGCCGGCGTTGCAAGCGTGTCGTTCGGAGGCGTGGTCTGGTCCATCGAAAAGGAGGGAGCGCGCTTTCGGCACCCCCTGCAACCGTCAAATGCGAATGCGCCTATGCAGGCTTCAGCAGGACGTGCCGCTTCTTGCCGAGCGACAACTTGACCACGCCTTCCGGCGTCAGATTGGCCGGCGTCAGCAGCATCTTTTCATCGGTGACGGCAACATCGTTGACGCGCAGGCCGCCGCCCTTGATCTGCCGGCGCGCTTCGCCGTTGGACGCGACGAGCTCGGCCTTGACGAAGGCGGCCAGGACGCCGATGCCGGCTTCGAACTCGCCGCGCGGAATTTCAACCGTCGGCAGGGTCTCGGCCAGCGCGCCTTCCTCGAAGGTACGGCGCGCGGTCTCGGCGGCCTCATTGGCTGCGTCGCGGCCATGGAGCAGGGCGGTTGCTTCGGTCGCCAGCACCTTCTTGGCTTCGTTGATCTCGCTGCCACCGAGCGCTGCGAGCTTGCCGATCTCGCTCATCGGCAGGATCGTGAACAGCTTGAGGAATTTGACGACGTCGGCGTCCTCGACGTTGCGCCAGTACTGCCAGAAGTCGTACGGCGAGAACTGGTCGGCGTTGAGCCACACCGCGCCCTTGGCGGTCTTGCCCATCTTGTCGCCGGAGGCTGTGGTCAGCAGCGGCGTGGTCAGCGCGAACAGTTGCGGCGAGCCCATGCGGCGGCCGAGATCGACGCCGTTGACGATATTGCCCCACTGGTCGGAGCCGCCCATCTGCAGCCGGCAGCCGGCGCGGCGCGACAGCTCGACGAAGTCGTAGGCCTGGCAGACCATGTAGTTGAATTCGATGAAGCTCATCTCCTGCTCGCGCTCGAGCCGGAGCCGCACCGAATCCATGGTCAGCATGCGGTTGACCGAGAAGTGCCGGCCAATGTCGCGCAGCATCTCGATCCAGTTCAATTTGGTCAGCCACTCGGCGTTGTCGAGCATGATGGCGTCGGAAGGCCCGTCGCCATAGCGCAGCACCTTGGCGAACACGCCGCGGATGCTCGCCTTGTTGGATTCAATCTCCCCGACGGTACGCATCGCGCGCGTCTCGTCCTTGCCGGAGGGGTCGCCGACCATCGTGGTGCCGCCGCCCATCAATGTTATCGGCTTGTTGCCGCTCTGTTGCAGCCAGTACAGCATCATCATGGTGAGGAAGTTGCCGATGTGCAGCGACGGCGCGGTGCAGTCATAGCCGACATAGGCCGTCGCCTCGCCCTTCGCGGCGAGCGCGTCGAGGCCCTCGAAATCGGAGCACTGGTGGACGAAGCCGCGTTCCTGTAGAGTGTTCAGGAAATCCGATTTAAATGCAGTCATTTGTCGGCGAGCCAGATCATTCTTGTTTTACGGTTTTTGCATCTATTTGCGGAACCTTGACGCTTGAGGCTGCCGCAGGCGGACGCGCAGTGGCATTATAGGATGTACTTGTTTGAGACAAGCCGGGGGTTCCCGGCTGGGGCGCTTCCAAGATGATGTTAACGGCACTCGGTCTGATGAGCGGGACCTCGCTCGACGGGGTCGACGTGGCACTGATCGAGACCGATGGCCGCCAGATCAAGGCCTTCGGACCAACGGGCTATCGACCGTATACCGACAGCGAGCGCAGCCTGCTGCGTCAGGCGCTGACCGAGGCCGTTCATCTGTCGCAGCGCGACGCCCGGCCGGGAATCTTGCGGCAGGCCGAGCAGGCCGTCACGTCAGCCCATGCCGAGGCGGTCGCCAACTTCACGGCGCAGACCCGGATCTCCGCCCAGGACATCGACATCGTCGGGTTCCATGGCCAGACCGTGCTGCATCGCCCGGAGCGGAAGCTGACGGTGCAGATCGGCGATGCCCTGGCGCTCGCCAGGGCGATCCACATTCCGGTGATGCATGATTTCCGTGCCGCCGACGTCGAGGCCGGCGGGCAGGGCGCGCCGCTCGTCCCGGTCTACCATCGCGCGCTGACGCAATCGCTGAACCGCGAGGGGCCGACCGTCGTGGTCAATATCGGCGGCGTCTCCAACATCACCTATATCGACGGCACCGACACGTTGATCGCCTGCGACACCGGGCCCGGCAACGCGCTGCTCGACGACTTCATGTTCCGCCAGATGCATCAGCCGTTCGACACCGCCGGCAAGTTCGCTGCGCTGGGCAAACCCGACGAAGCCTGGATCGCACAGGCGCTCAAGCTGCCGTTCTTCGCGCTGCCGCCGCCGAAATCGCTCGACCGCAACGACTTTGCCGGCCTGAAGCTCGGCGCCGTGGCGCCGGCCGACGGCGCTGCGACATTGACCGCTTTCACGGCGGCCGCGATCGCCCGCGTGGTGCCGCTGCTGCCGAAACGGCCAAAGAGCTGGATCATCTGTGGCGGCGGCGCCTCCAACCTCACGATGCTGCGGATGCTGCGCGAGCGCCTGGCGCCGGCGCTCGTCGAGCCCGCCGAGGCGCTCGGCTGGGCGGCGGACGCGATCGAGGCGCAGGCCTTCGGCTTCCTCGCCGCGCGCGGCATGAAGGGCCTGCCGCTGAGCTACCCCGCCACCACGGGGGTTCCGATCCCGATGACCGGGGGCATCATCGCGCGACCGTGATTTAGATGCAAATGCATCTACCTTGACAGTTCCATGCCGCAGCATTTAATTCGATGCAGTTGCATTGAACGCGAGGTTCGTCATGGCCGCCCTGAAGCTGATCAGCCACAAGCTCTGTCCCTATGTGCAACGCGCGGTGATCGCGCTGCACGAGAAGGGCGTGCCGTTCGAGCGGATCGACATCGATCTCGCCAACAAGCCGGACTGGTTCCTGAAGATCTCGCCGCTCGGCAAGGTGCCGGTGCTGGTCGTGACCGGTGACGACGGCAGGGAGGTCGCGCTGTTCGAGAGCAACGTGATCTGCGAGTACATCGAGGAGACGCAAGGCGGCGCGAAGCTGCATCCCGAGAACGCGCTGACGCGCGCCGAGCATCGCGCCTGGATGGAGTTCGGCTCGGCCATTCTCGGCGACCTCTGGGGGCTCGAGACCGCGACCGATGCCGCGACCTTCGAGAGCAAGCGGCAGGCGGTCGCCGCAAAGTTCGCGCGCGTCGAGGCTGCGCTCGGCGCGGGTCCGTTCTTCGCGGGCGACAGGTTCAGCCTGGTGGATGCGGTGTTCGCGCCGGTCTTCCGCTATTTCGATCTGTTCGACCAACTGACCGATCTTGCCGTGTTCACCCACACGCCAAAAGTTCGCGCGTGGCGTAGTGCGCTGGCGCAGCGGCCGAGCGTGCGCAGCGCCGTTTCACCCGAATATCCCGCGCTGCTGCATGCGTTCCTGGTCGGCCACCGCGCGCACATGCTGAAGCTTGCCGCGTAAGCCATGTCGCGCTCCATTGCCTGGATCGCGCTGGTCGTCGCCGGTCTTCTCGACGTCGGCTGGGCCATCTCGATGAAATATGCCGAAGGTTATACGCGCCTCGGCTGGACGCTGGTCTCGCTGCTGCTGCTCGCCGCGTTCGTTTTCCTGCTCGGGCGCGCGTTGCAGGTGCTCGGTGTCGGCGTCGCCTACACGGTATGGACCGGTATCGGCGCGGTCGGCACGCTGACCATGGGCGTGCTGCTGTTCAACGAGGCCTTGAATCCGATGAAGGTCGCCGGGATCGCGCTCGTGCTGATCGGCATCGCCGCGCTGAAATTCGCGCCGGAGTAGGTAGGGACCGTAGCCCGCATGAGCGAAGCGATATCCGGGGCAGGTCTAACCGCGGAGCCAGTGGTCCCGGACTTCGCGGAGCCTGTCATCGGGCGCGCGTTCGAGCGACCCGTTGGCTCCATCCGGGCTACGAGGTCAGCGGTCTTTACTCAGCGCACGTTGGCGAGACGCATGTCGAGATAGCCGGTCACCGTCTCCATCAGCGGCTCTAGCTTGCCGTCGAAGAAATGGTTGGCGCCGGGGATCACCTGCTGGTCGATCACGATGCCCTTCTGGGTCTTCAGCTTCTCGACCAGCGTGTTGACGTCCTTGGGCGGCACCACAGCATCCTTGTCGCCGTGCACGATCAGGCCCGACGACGGGCAGGGCGCGAGGAACGAGAAGTCGTAGAGATTGGCGGGCGGCGCGATCGAGATGAAGCCCTCGACCTCCGGCCGGCGCATCAAAAGCTGCATGCCGATCCATGCGCCGAACGAGAAGCCCGCAACCCAGCAGGCGCGCGCCTCCGGATTGATCGCCTGCGCCCAATCGAGCGCGCTCGCGGCATCGGACAGTTCGCCGGTGCCGTGATCGAACGAGCCCTGGCTGCGGCCGACGCCACGGAAGTTGAAGCGCAGCACCGAGAAGCCGCGATGCGCGAACGCGTAATAGCACTGATAGACGATCTGGTGGTTCATCGTGCCGTGGAACTGCGGATGCGGATGCAGGATCATCGCAATCGGCGCGTTCTTCTGCTTGGCCGGGTGATAGCGGCCTTCGAGACGGCCAGCAGGGCCGGTGAAAATGACTTCAGGCATTGTGTTCCCTTGATTGACGCGTTCCCTTGATTGACGTCGATCAATCAACCGGTTGGAGCCATCTTCGGCGACGGGCGCGAGCAGAGCGGCTCATGATGAAATCAGCGCAGGCGCCGCCGGGCGGCACGCTGGAAGGCCTTCTAGCATGACGCGAGGGGCAAAAATCAAGGAAATTGTGCCGCTTGGCAGAGGCTAATCCGCTCCGTGACGCACGCGTAGCCGGCGCGTCGGCGGCGATCCGGATCGACACGCCGAATTGCTCGTTGGCTACCTGAAGTTTTGGTTTGTCATATTGCTATTGCGCGCGGCGCGCCGGCGGATGTCTTGCCAGGCAACACGATGGGACTCCCGGCGAGCGTGAAAAATCGCTGGCATTGGTGACTCTGATCTGGTCTCGCTGCCCGACTGTCGTTATGTCGCATTGGAAGGCCGCAACCACGGTGGTTGCCGCGGACAAGCTCGATGGTCGATCGCGTCTATCTCGACTGGAATGCCACCACGCCGCTTCGCCAGGAGGCGAAGGCGGCGATGACTGCGGCATGGGAATTGGGCGGCAACCCGTCCTCGGTGCACAGCGAGGGACGCCGCGCGCGCCGGCTGGTCGAGGATGCCCGCAATGCCGTGGCGAACGCAGTCGGCGGCCGGCCGCAGGACGTCGTGTTTCTCTCCGGCGGGACCGAAGCCAATGCGCTCGCATTGACGCCGGGACTGCGCCGCGGTGCGGGCGCGCCGGTCAGCCGGCTCCTGGTGTCCGCGATCGAGCATGCGTCCGTGCTCGCGGGCGGGCGGTTCGCGCGTGAGGCCACCTTCGCTATCAATGTCACGCGCGCCGGGGTGATCGATCTCGATCATCTGCGTGCGCTGCTGGCCGACGGTGCGCCCGCGCTGGTCTCGGTGATGCTGGCGAACAACGAGACCGGCGCCATCCAGCCGGTGGCTGACGTCGCCGAGATCGTCCACGCGGCCGGTGGCCTGCTGCATGTCGACGCGATCCAGGCGTTCGGAAAGATCCCGTTCGATCTCGCCTCGACCCAGGCCGATCTCGTGACGCTGTCGGCGCACAAGATCGGTGGACCGAAGGGCGCTGGCGCACTGGTTCTTGCCGAAGGCGTCGAAGGGCTGGAGGCGTTCCTGCGCGGCGGCGGGCAGGAGCTCGGACGACGGGCAGGGACCGAGAACGTCGCAGGGATTGCCGGCTTTGGTGCGGCCGCGAAGGCCGCGATGGTGGCGCTGAAGGCCGACGCCGCGCGCGTCAGGGGACTGCGCGATCGGCTCGAGCACGGGTTGCGGCAGACGCCGGACGTGGTTGTGTTCTCCGACGATGTAAAGAGGTTACCGAATACCGTTCTGTTCACTGCGCCCGGCCTGAAGGCCGAAACGGCGGTTATCGGATTCGACCTGGCGGGGGTGGCGGTCTCCTCCGGTTCCGCCTGCTCGTCGGGCAAGGTCCAGCCGTCCCACGTCCTGGAGGCAATGGGATACCGTCCAGAGGTGTCCCAGGGAGCGGTGCGGCTCAGTCTTGGCTGGTCTACCACGGAGACAGACGTGGATTTGACCCTCAAGGCTTGGCGAAAGCTCGCCGATACCTTAGTTAAGGGAGAGCGACGAAACACAGCTTGAACAGTTCTAAGCGGGTGATTTCGTCTTCAAAGCATCGTAAGAGACTTCGGAACTTGAGATCCACCGCGGTCCTTGAAACCGCGAGCGGAGGATTGAATGCCTGCTGTACAAGAGACGGTCGAGCGCGTCCGGCGCATCGACGTCGACCAGTATCGTTATGGATTTGAGACGCTGATCGAGTCCGACAAGGCCCCGAAAGGCCTGTCGGAAGACACCGTCCGCTTCATCTCGGCAAAGAAGAATGAACCGGCCTGGATGCTGGAATGGCGTCTGGAGGCGTATCGCCGCTGGCTGACCATGACCGAGCCGACCTGGGCGCGCGTCAACTATCCGAAGATCGACTATCAGGATCTTTATTATTACTCGGCGCCGAAGCCGAAGAAGACGCTGTCCTCGATCGACGAGATCGATCCGGAAATTCTCAAGACCTATGAGAAGCTCGGCATCCCGCTCCGCGAAGTCGCCGTTCTCGAGGGCGTCGAGCCGCCGCCCGGCGGCCCGCCATCGGCCAATCGCAAGATCGCGGTCGATGCCGTGTTCGATTCGGTGTCGGTCGCGACCACGTTCCAGAAGGAGCTGAAGGCGGCCGGCGTGATCTTCATGCCGATCTCGGAGGCGATCCGCGAGCATCCCGAGCTGGTGCAGAAATATCTCGGCACCGTGGTGCCGACCTCGGACAATTACTTCGCGACGCTCAATTCGGCGGTGTTCTCCGACGGCTCGTTCGTCTACGTGCCGCCGGGCGTGCGCTGCCCGATGGAGCTGTCGACCTATTTCCGCATCAACGAGCGCAACACCGGCCAGTTCGAGCGCACGCTGATCATCGCCGACAAGGGCTCCTACGTCTCCTATCTCGAAGGCTGCACCGCGCCGCAGCGCGACGAGAACCAGCTGCACGCCGCCGTGGTCGAGCTCGTCACGCTCGATGACGCCGAGATCAAGTATTCGACGGTGCAGAACTGGTACCCCGGCAATTCGGAAGGCAAGGGCGGCATCTACAATTTCGTCACCAAGCGTGGCGACTGCCGCGGCCGGAATTCCAAGATCTCCTGGACCCAGGTCGAGACCGGTTCGGCGATCACCTGGAAGTATCCGAGCTGCATCCTGCGCGGCGACAATTCGAGCGGCGAGTTCTACTCGATCGCGATCTCGAACGGCTTCCAGCAGGTCGATAGCGGCACCAAGATGATCCACCTCGGCAAGAACACGTCGAGCCGGATCATCTCCAAGGGCATCGCCGCCGGCAAGTCGCAGAACACCTATCGCGGCCTCGTCAGCGCGCACCGCAAAGCCACCGGCGCGCGCAACTACACCGCCTGCGACTCGCTCCTGATCGGCGACAAATGCGGCGCGCACACCGTACCCTATGTCGAGGCCAAGAATTCCTCGGCGACGTTCGAGCATGAGGCGACGACGTCGAAGATTTCCGAGGACGTGCTGTTCTACTGCATCCAGCGCGGGCTCTCGCAGGAAGAAGCTGTCGGCCTCGTCGTCAACGGTTTCGTGAAGGACGTGCTGCAGCAACTGCCGATGGAGTTCGCGGTGGAAGCGCAGAAGCTGATCTCGATCAGCCTTGAAGGTTCGGTTGGCTAATCCATCCCGCTAACGGCGCGGCCGACGCGCCTTGCGGATGATGCTCAGGAAAAATCAGATGTCTCTGCTTGAAGTGAAAGATCTGCAGGTCCGTGTCGAGGAGCGCGAGATCCTCCACGGGCTGTCGCTCACGGTGAACCCGGGCGAGGTGCACGCGATCATGGGACCGAACGGCTCCGGCAAATCGACGCTCTCCCACGTCATCGCCGGCAAGCCCGGCTATGAAGTCACCGGCGGCCAAATCCTGTTCAAGGGCGAGGACCTCCTAGAGATGGCGCCCAATGAGCGCGCCGCCAAGGGCGTGTTCCTGGCGTTCCAGTATCCGGTCGAGATCCCCGGCGTGACCACCTGGAACTTCCTGCACGCGGCGCTCAACGCCCAGCGCAAGGCGCGCGGCGAGGACGAGATCTCGTCGCCGGCCTTCCTCAGGAAGGTCCGCGAAGTGGCGAAGTCGCTGAACATCCCGCAGGACATGCTGAAGCGCGGCGTCAATGTCGGCTTTTCCGGCGGCGAGAAGAAGCGCAACGAGATCCTGCAGATGGCGCTGTTCGAGCCGGCCGTCTGCATCCTCGACGAAATGGATTCCGGCCTCGACATCGACGCGCTGCGGATCGCCGCCGACGGCGTCAATGCACTGCGCTCGCCGGAGCGCGCGATGGTCGTCATCACCCACTATCAGCGGCTGCTCAACTACATCGTGCCCGATTTCGTGCACGTGATGTCGAAGGGCCGGGTGGTGAAGAGCGGCGGCAAGGAACTGGCGCTGGAGCTGGAAGAGTCCGGCTACGCGCAGTTCGAAGACGCTGCCTGACAAATGCGGGTTCTCAGATGAACGTTGTTGCAAAGACCGAGACCGGGCGCGCGCTGGGCGATGCTTTCGCCGTGGTACGCGACCGTCTGCCGGGCAAGGGCAAGATCGCCGATCAGCGCCGCGAGGCATTCGAGGCCTATGAACGCTCAGGCCTGCCGCATCGCCGGATCGAGGATTGGAAATACACCGACCTGCGCGCGCTGATGCGCGAGGTGCTGCCGCTGGCCCCTGCGCCGGATGCAGCAGCTCTGGGTCGCGCTGCTGCTGCCATCAAGCTGCGGGCGATCGACGGTGTGCGCCGCCTGGTGCTGGTCGATGGCGCGTTCGCGCCCGACCTCTCCGACCTCGGTAATCTTGATAAGAGTCTGAGCATCCGCCCGCTGCGCGAGGTGCTCGACGCCGGCGAGGACGCGCTTTCCGCGCAGGCCTTTGCGTCAGACACGTCCAATCCCATGATCGCGCTGAACGGCGCGATGGCGACCGATGGCGTCGTCATCGACGTCGCCAATGGCACGGTGCTGGCCCAGTCGCTGCACATCGTCCACGTCGCCTCTGGCGCGACGCCGGCCGCGATGTTCACGCGCTCGCTGCTGCGGCTCGGCCGCGATACCGGCGTGACGCTGGTGGAGAGCTATCTCGCCGGCGAGGGCGCGAAGGCCTACCAGACCCATGACGGGCTGATCGTCGCGATCGGCGACAATGCGCGGCTCGATCACGTGCGTCTGGTTGAAGACAGCGTCGATGCCTTCAACATTTCCTCGGCGACCGTAACGCTCGGCGCGCACGCCCATTTCAACACGTTTGGTCTGACCTCGGGCGGTCATGTCAGCCGCTATCAGTTGACGGTCACCTGCGCCGGCGAAGGCTCCAATGTCGAGACCAACGGCGTCAATCTGATCAACGGCAAGCAGCACGCCGACACCACGCTGTTCATGGATCACGCGGTGCCGCACTGCGCGAGCCGTGAGATCTTCCGGGCCGTCGTCGACGACCGTGCCCATTCCGTGTTCCAGGGCCGCATCATCGTCCGTCCCGACGCCCAGAAGACCGACGCCAAGATGATGACGCGGGCGCTGCTGCTGTCCGACGACGCGGAAGCCGACAACAAGCCCGAGCTCGAGATCTTCGCCGACGACGTCACCTGCGGCCATGGTGCGACCACCGGTGCGCTCGACGAGAGCCTGCTGTTCTACATGCGCGCCCGCGGACTGCCGGAGAAGGAAGCGCAGGCGCTTCTGATCCAGGCCTTTGTCGGCGAGGCGATCGAGACGATTGCCAGCGACGCGTTGCGCGAGGTCGCAATTGCCACCGCGCAGCGTTGGCTTCAGGCGAGGGCGTGAGCATGCACAAGGCGGTCGCCAACGGTTCTTATGACGTCGCTCTGGTGCGGCAGGATTTCCCGGCGCTCGCCATGCAGATCTACGGCAAGCCGCTGGTCTATCTCGACAACGCGGCTTCGGCGCAGAAGCCGAATGCGGTGCTCGACCGCATGACCGAGGCCTACAAGAGCGAATACGCCAACGTGCATCGCGGCCTGCATTACCTCGCCAATGCCGCGACGGAGGCCTATGAGGGCGCCCGCGGCAAGGTCGCGCAGTTCATCAACGCCCGCCGCACTGAAGAGATCGTCTTCACCCGCAACGTCACCGAGGCGATCAACCTGGTGGCGTCGTCCTGGGGCGGGGCGAACATCAAGGAGGGCGACGAGATCGTCCTCTCGATCATGGAGCACCACTCCAACATCGTGCCGTGGCACTTCCTCCGGGAACGCCATGGTGCCGTGATCAAGTGGGCGCCGGTCGACGACGAAGGCAACTTCCTGATCGAGGAGTTCGAGAAGCTCCTGAGCCCGCGCACCAAGATCGTCGCGATCACCCAGATGTCGAACGCGCTCGGCACCCTGGTTCCGGTCAAGGAAGTGGTCCGGCTCGCGCATACCCGCGGCATTCCGGTGCTGGTCGACGGCGCGCAAGGCGCGGTGCATCTGCCTGTTGACGTCCAGGACCTCGATTGCGATTTCTACGCCTTCACCGGCCACAAGGTGTACGGGCCGACCGGCATCGGTGCGCTGTACGCCAAGCACGAGCATCTGGTAGCGATGCGGCCGTTCAACGGCGGCGGCGAGATGATCCGTGAAGTGGCCAAGGACTGGGTCACCTATGGCGATCCGCCGCACAAGTTCGAGGCCGGGACGCCGCCGATCGTCGAGGCGATCGGGCTCGGTGCTGCGATCGACTACGTCAATTCGATCGGCAAGGAGCGCATTGCCGCGCATGAGCACGAGCTGCTGACCTATGCGCAGGACCGTTTGCGCGAGATCAACTCGCTGCGCGTGATCGGAACCGCCCGCAACAAGGGGCCGGTGATCTCCTTCGAGATGAAGGGCGCGCATCCCCACGATGTCGCGACCGTGATCGACCGGCAGGGCATTGCGGTGCGTGCCGGCACCCATTGCGTGATGCCGCTTTTAGAGCGGTTCAACGTCACGGCCACCTGCCGCGCATCCTTCGGGATGTATAATACAACGGAAGAAGTCGACCATCTGGCGCAAGCGCTGATCAAGGCGCGGGAATTGTTCGCATGACCGATACAGCCGAAGTCAAGACGGCCACCATGGAAACCACCTCGGCGCTGCCGGCGGAGGAGACCGAGCGCATGAGCGGCGAGATCGTCGCGGCGCTGAAGACGGTGTTCGACCCGGAAATCCCGGCCGACATCTACGAGCTCGGCCTGATCTACAAGGTCGACCTCAAGGATGATCGCTCGGTCGACATCCTGATGACGCTGACCACCCCGAACTGCCCGGCCGCCGGCGAGTTGCCGCAGATGGTCGAGAACGCGGTTGCCAGCGTTCCCGGCGTCGGCGTCGTCAGCGTCAACCTGGTGTGGGATCCGGCCTGGACGCCGGACCGGATGTCGGATGAGGCGCGCCTCGTCCTTAATATGTGGTGATGCGTCAGAGCGTTTTCGAGCGAAGTGGCTGCCGGTTCGCGCGAAGAAAACGCGACCAAACACAGGAGAAGAGATTGATCCGAATCGGATCAATCTTTGGGGGGATCGAGCTTAATCTTGGAATGACTGGCAATTGATTTGCCGCTGGGACTGACCACATGAGTGACATGACACAAGCCTCACCGACCCCAGCCAAGCCGAAGCGGCCGCGCCCGCAGGTCATGAGACTGACCGATGCCGCGGCGGACCGGATCACCGAGCTGACCAAGCGCGCCGATTCCGAGATCGTCGGCCTGCGGGTCGGCATCAAGAACGGCGGCTGCGCCGGACAATCCTACACCGTCGAATACGCCCACGAGATCCGTCCGACCGACGAAGTGGTCGAGGACAAGGGCGTGAAGATCCTGGTCGATCCGAAGGCCGTGCTGTTCCTGCTCGGCACCGAGATGGACTACAAGGCTGACAAGATGCAGGCCCAGTTCGTGTTCAACAACCCGAACCAGATCTCCGCCTGCGGTTGCGGCGAATCGGTGCAGCTCAAGCCGGCGACGGTCTGATCGCTGCTGCGCCCTCACGAGCGCGCAATCGCGCTCGCGCCTTGGATCCGATACCCTCCATCGTTGCGTGTTGACGCCGTCGTCGACCATACTGCGTTGCCAACAGGCTGCGGCTGGCGCGTTCGGCCGCGCTGGAACAATGGTGGGAGCATGGACCGCGAATTCCTGACCGACCTGTTCGCCGATTTCGGCCCGGTCACGCTGCGCCGGATGTTTTCTGGCTACGGCGTCTCCGCTGACGGCACCAATTTCGCGCTCGCGCTGCGCGCCGGGCTCTACTTCCGCGCCGACGAGGAGACCATCCCGCAATTCGAGGCCGAAGGCTGCGGGCCGTTCCAGTACCAGACGCGCGCCAAGACGGTGACGGTGAACTCGTACTGGCAACTGCCGGCGCGGTTGTTCGATGATTCCGAGGAGCTTGCGGTCTGGGCGCGTTCCGCCCTCGGCGCCGCCCAGCGCGCCGCGCTGCGCAAGCGGCCGAGGAAGCGAGCGGCTGAGCGGGCGGCGAAGGCGCCGGTGAAGAAGCCTGCGGCAAAGAAGGTGGCGGGAAAGAAGATGGCGGCACGGAAGCCGAGCGCAAATCCGTCCTCAGTTTCGAAGAAGCGCGTGAAGCGGAAATAATCCAGGGCGAACGCGCATTGCGCGCATCTCAAGGCACGCTCGGAGGTCACGCCACCCGGGTCTGGGTCTCGGCGCTGTATTCCGGGTCGGCTTCGCAGATCACGCGGTTGCGGCCGGCGTGCTTGGCGGCATAGAGGCAGGCGTCGGCGCGCTCGATCAGGGAATCCGTGTCGTCGGCCGGCTTCAGTATTGAGACGCCGACCGAGATCGTGACACGGCCGAGGATCTCGCCGGTCGACTTCTTCTTCAGCTCCTTGGCCATCACGGCACGGCGGATGTGGTCGGCGACCGTCAGCGCCTGGCGCAGCGCGGTGTTGGGCAGCACCACCGCGAATTCCTCGCCGCCATAGCGGGCGGTGATGTCCTGGCCCTTTATGGTCTGCTTCAGCGTTTGCGCCACCAGCCGCAGGACCTGATCGCCGGTGAGATGGCCGTAGGAATCGTTGAACGACTTGAAGTGATCGATGTCGAACATCAGCAGCGACAGCGGCTCGCCGCTGGCGAGCGCAGTCTGCACCGCCATGTCGATCGAGCGGTCGAAATATTTCCGGTTGCCGAGGCCGGTGAGCGGATCGGTCAGGCTCTCGGCGCGGATCGCCTCAAGGCTGTGTTGCAGGTCGCTGATCTCCGACTTTGATAGCGCGAGCCGGTTCTCCAATGCCTGATTGGTCTCGCGCATCTCGCGCGTGGATTTGGCCAGCCCCTCGACGATGGTCTTGATCTGGTCGCGGGTGGTCGCGGTCGAGAGCCGGTCGCTGGCGCCGACGAGGCTCGCGTCGTAGGTCGCGGACACGCCGAGCGCATCGGTGATCAGCCGCATGACGGCGTCGATCTCGCCGATGACGCGCGCGCCGACCTTGTCGATGCGGTCCGATGTCTTGATGTGCGAAAGGTAGGTTTCGTAGATCTGCTCGAGATCGGATTCAGAGAGCTTGCCGCTTCGCGCCAGCGTCTCGTTGATGACCTTGTTGAGCGGTGCGTTGTATCCGGTCGCGTAGACGTACCAGATTTCGTAGTTGCGCGGCACGGCAGTCTGGCGGAGCGAGCGGATCTGACCAAGCGCAACTTCGGCAAAGGCCAACGTACGTTCGTGTTCGTCCAGCAGCTTGACCACTGTTACGTCCTCAATGCACGCAATGCCGGTCATGCCCGGCAGCAATGACTAAATTAATTGGCGCGAAGGTACGGGACGAGAATGAAGGCAAGGTAAATAGTGGAACTACGGGGATTTCGGCGCGACTAACGTCATACGAGCTCGATTCCGGCGTAGGTCGGGCTCGGCTTTCGCAAGCTTCCCTTGCTCGCCATTGCGCCGCGAAAACTGCGCGCTTTGCTTCAAACGCGAGGGATCACCGTGTGCGTCGGTCGCCCGCGGCGACCGGGGAAAACCGCCGCTGGTGCGGCGGCATCGGAGCCGGCCTTAGGCGCGTGCGCGCACAGGCCGCAGCAGGAAGGCGGGCAGGTGCGAATGATCGGCGGGCTCGTGGTCCACCTCGCGCTGCGGCCGCGATGGCTCGGCACGCCCGATCGACGGCACGTGCGACGGGGTGGCCCGGGGCGAGGTGCCGCGGCCGTGGCGCGGTTCGCGCTCCGGCTTGGCTGCACGCTCCTGGCGGGGCTCCTGGTCCTGACGCGGCTCGCGCTCACCGTGACGCGCCTCGCGTTCACCCTGACGCGGCTCGCGTTCACGTCGCGGCTTGCGGCCGCCGCGGGCGCCGTCGCGCGAACCTTCGCGGCTGCGCGAGCGGCGCGGCGCGGCGTCCTCGTCGGAGGCCTCGCTGCGAACGGTGAAGTCGCCCTCGGCGCGCGGGATCGGCTGGCCGATCAGCTTCTCGATCGCAGTTATCGACTTGCTGTCGAGCGAGGTGACGATGGAGATCGCGGTACCGGTGCGTCCGGCGCGGCCGGTGCGGCCGATGCGGTGGACGTAATCATCGGGGTGGTGCGGCACGTCGAAATTGAAGACGTGGCTCACCGCGGGAATGTCGAGGCCACGGGCGGCGACGTCGGAGGCGACGAGCAGCGGGATATCGCCCTTGCGGAATTGATCCAGCGCCGCGGTGCGGGCGGACTGATCCATATCGCCGTGGAGGGCGCCGACACTGAAGCCGTGCTTCTGGAGTGATTTGTGAAGGACGGCGACTTCGCGCTTGCGATTGCAGAAGATAATCGCGTTGTTGAGGTCCTTGGCGTCGCGCAGCAGGCGGCGGAGGATCTCGCGCTTGTCATGCGCCTCACGACCGGCCGGGACCTGCAGTTGCGTGACGGTGACGGCGGTGGTTGCGGGTTTGGAGACTTCGATCCGCGCAGGATTGTGCAGGAAGGCCTCGGTGATGCGGCTGATCTCCGGGGGCATCGTCGCGGTGAAGAACAGGGTCTGCCGCGTGAACGGGACGAGCTTGCAGATGCGTTCGATGTCGGGAATGAAGCCCATGTCGAGCATGCGGTCGGCTTCGTCGATCACCAGCAGCTCGACGCCGGTGAGCAGCAATCCGCCGCGCTCGGTGTGGTCGAGCAGGCGGCCGGGCGTTGCGATCAGGACGTCGACGCCGCGCATCAGCTTGGAGTCCTGGTCGCCGAACGAGACGCCGCCGATCAGCAGCGCCACGTTCAATTTCTGACCGGCGCCATATTTGTCGAACTGCTCCTTCACCTGCGCGGCAAGCTCGCGGGTCGGCTCGAGGATCAGGGTGCGCGGCATGCGTGCCCGCGCGCGGCCCTTCTCGAGCAGGGTGAGCATCGGGAGAACGAAGGCAGCGGTCTTGCCGGTGCCGGTCTGGGCAATGCCGAGGACGTCGCGCCGGGCGAGGACGTGCGGGATTGCCTGTTCCTGGATGGGAGTGGGGGTGGTGTAACCGGTAGCCGCAACTGCGGCGAGGACCTTATCGGACAGGCCTAGATTGGAAAAAGACATTGAGCCTCTGGTCGAAACCGCCGTTCGGCATCGCAGGTAAAAGGCTGTCGCGTTCGGCCCCGAAACGGCTCGCTTTTCTATAAAGCTCGGGGGCTCTGGCTAACGCTGACGGACGGCAAACCTGACGAATCGCGTTTCGATCCGAGGGCCGCGTTGCCCGCAACATAGGGGCGAAAGCGGTAAAGTCAATCTTGGAACCAGCCGATAGCGGAAAAAGCTTAACGTTTTCGCCAAAATAACCGCCGTTTCCGTCATTTGGCGGTCAAATGAATCACTGGCCCGGTATCCGACGGCGGAGCCTCGGCGAGGGTGTTGGCGCTGCTTTTCCCCTTAAATCCGCCGCGCCGGCCCCACCGCGGGTCGGGCCGGCCTACCATGCATATCGGACCACGCCTTTGCCGGCGTAGGAGCGGGTCACGTTGGAGAATTCGCCCTCAAAGCTTGCGAGCGCCGACCAGCCGTCGGCCCATTTCAGTTCGGCGGCGGCGGTGGTCAGGGCAGAGTCGGAGGCCTGGGCCGCGCCGTTCACGGCGAAGCTCGCGCCGGGCAGGGTCTGGAAGGTCGCGGCAACGCTGCGGTCGGGGTTGAAATCATGCGCCCAGGCAGCGCGGCCGCGCAGCGTCAGAACCGCATTGGAGAGCGCGAAGGATTTGTCGGCGCGCAGGCCGAGCTCGGTGCGGCTGTCGGTGACGCTCTTGGCGTTGTAGGCCAGCGCAAAGGTGTTGGCGCCGACGATGGCCTGTTCGGCGTAGCCGGGAAGTTGGAATGTCATGAACTGGCCGGCGACATAGGGCGTGAGACCGATGCCCCCGATCCAGGGGGCGACGAAGCGGTAGCCGCCCTCGACGCGGCCGGACCAGGCATTGGCATTGAACTCGGCGCGCAGCCGATCGATGCCGGCCACCGTCACGGTGCGATCGGTGGTGATATCCTGCCAGCCATAGGCGAGGGCGGCCGCGACATAGGCGGCACCCACATTGTGCCGCACGAAGGCGCCGGCCTGGAACAGGTCCGATCGGCCACCGCCACCGTTGGTGACGCCAAAATTGGTGCCGCCGCCGGCGAGCGCGAAGCCTGCGATGGTGTTGGGCGAGAAGCGGTAGTCGGCGCCGATGGCGGTGCCGAACGCTTGGCTTGTGGTGTTGTTCGAGCCGAGGGCGGCGTTGCCGTCCGTGGTCTGCGAGCCGCCGTACGCCGCCGCCCACACGCTCCAGCGTGGATCGTAGCTCTCGGCAATCGGCGCCTTGCGGTAGATGGCCGCGGAGGCGTCGCTGGTCGAACGCCTGGCGGCATAGGCCAGCGAGTTGTTGTCAGCGTAGGGCGTGGCGCCGGCCGGCATCGCCGTCGCGCCGCGGCCGTCGATGAAGGGATCGAGCATCGTGCCCATGAACTGGTTCATGGCGTTGAAGGTGGTCTGCTGCGATCCGGCGGCGGTCTCGCCGGAGACCTGGGTCAGGCCGTTGAGGAGGTTGTCGCCCGACAGCTTGAAGATCGCGCTGAACGGGTTGGAGAGGTTGGCGCCGCCGAGCAGGCCGTTGTCGATCGCACCCGCGACGCTCTTGTGGTTGATGCCGGCGTTGGCCGGCAGGACCGGGGAGAGCAGGCCGGGATCGACCGACAGCAGCACGTCGTTGCCGACATAGCTCAGTACTGGATTGCGGGCGAGGTTGTTGGCGAGCAGCAGGCTTGCCGAGCCGAACGTGCCGCTCAGCGTTCCTGCGTTCACGATCGTGTAGGTGGTTTTCCTGGTGATCCGTTCGAGTGGATCGACGACAACCTTGCCGGCGATGTTGGCCGCGCCGGTCACGATCGCCTTGTCGCTGATCGTGTTGGTGACCTGCACCAGATAGGTCGCCGCTGACGTCATCGTCAGGCTCGCCATCGTGATCGTCCCCGGCGAATTGCCGGGCGACAGCGTGCCGCTGATGGTCGCGTTGCCGATGGTGCCGTTGCCGCCGAGCGTCCCGGTCGGGCCGACCGTCACGCTGGCGTTCGGCAGCGCGCCGTTGAGGATGAACACGCTGTCCACATTGACGGAGCCGGCAAAGTTCGAGTTGTTGCCGGTGAAGCTCCAGTTCGAGCCTGCAAGAACCCCGAAATTGGCGAAGCCGCTGCCGAGTTTCGACAGGTCGAAACTTGACGCGGTCGTGCCGCCGAACTGCACGATACTGGTCCCGCTGCCGACGATGCTGCCGTTGAACACGGCGCCGGACTGGACCTGCAACACGTCGTTGGTGCCGCCGAACTGCACCGCGGTGCCACCGGTGCCGGTGATGGTGCCGTTGGCGATCAGCGTGGTGGTGCCGCCCGACGTCGTGATGCCGGTGGTGCCGGTGACGAAGGTGCCGGTGGTGATGAAGATGTTGCCTGGTGTCGAGCGCGAGGCGGATATGCCGATGCCCGTGCTTTGCACGCCGGCCAGCGCGTCGATCCTGATGTCGCCGAGACCGTCGCGCCGGGCGAAGATGCCGTAGCTGCCAGCGGCGAGGCCGTTCGCAATGACATTGCCTTCCGCGCGTAGCGCCAGCGTTGCGGCGTTGTCGGTGCCATGGGTAATGATGCCGCTGATGCCGATCGCCGCAGCGCTGGTCGAGGTGGCGCGCACAGTGCCCTTGGTGGCGAGGTCGATGCCGCCGAGTCCCGCGGTGATGGTCGAGAACCTGGAAATGCCGCGGCTCAGCGCGATGCCGGTCGCGGCACCGTCCGCGGCCGCGGTCACGTCGCCATTGGCGCGAACGATGAGCGTGCCGGTGTTGACAGTTGGCCCAAAGCTGGTGCCTGAGGCCGTAATACCGGTCGCGGTGTTGCCGGGGCCGATCGCGGTGGCCGTCACGGCGCCATCGGTCGTCAACCGCATCGTGCCAAGATTGTATTGTCCCGCGCTGATGCCGACGACCTTCGACGCGGTGTCGCTGATCGACGTTGCCGTCACCGCGCCGTGCAAATTGAAATCGGCCGGAGTTACGCCAGAAGCTGACATGCTCGCTCCAATCACATTTGCGGCGTCGCCTGACCGTGACATGCCGGTGATCGAGATCGATCCGTTGACGTTCAGCGTCGCCGAGCCGTCGCTGGATGTGCTTCCCAGCCCGGCGGACAGGCCGGCGACGGTGCCGCCTTGCGTATGAAACGTTGAAGTCCTGGTGTCGTAGGTGCCGGAAATATCGCCATTGAAGGTCGCGATGTTGGTGCCGGCGCCGGAAAAGCCGACGGAGGCCAGGGTGCCGTAATAGCTCTGGTCGGGGCCGTTGCCCTTGGCAATATTGCCGTCGACGACGAGGCTGTTGTTGACGCCGCCGCCGCCGGACACCGCCAGCGTCCCGCCCGTGATGCCGCGTGTCCGGACCGTGTTGGTGCCGGTGCCGTAGTTCAGCAGACTGACGTTGCCACTGACATCCTGATTGAGCTTCACCGTGAACGCATTGGTGTTGGCTGAATTGCTGGCCTGGAGGTTGATACCCCCAAGGACGTTCGCATTCGTGGTGAGATCGACGGTGCCGATGCCAGCATTCTGGAGATAGATGCCGCCGACGACCGCGCCGTTGGTCGTGACGGAAAGATTGCGCGCAGTTTGGGTGCTCTGTCCCATCCGGACGTAGATTCCGCCGCCGGTTTGGGTCGTATTGCCGGTGACTGCGCCTGTGGCGATCGTGACGTCGGATTGGCTGCCGCTGCTGTCGACGAAGATTCCAGTGCCGTTCGGTGCCACGATCTGGCTGCCAACCGTGTTGATGTTGACGCTACCCCCGGTCCTGCGCTCGAGACACCGATGCCGGTGTTGGCCGTGACCGTGCCTGAGGTCTGCGTAATCGAGACCGGACCGCTGCCATAGACATGGATTGCGTACCAATTGGCGGTGACGTCGGCCGAGCCCGTGTAGGTGATCGGGGCGCCGCTACCGAGGAGCTGGATGCCGTCGTACTGGGATCCTGTGATGCCTGCGGGCTGGTTGTGATTGACCGTGATGCTGCGGGAGGCGCTCACGAACACGCCGCCTGTGGTGATCCCGGCGCCGGCGTTGATATTCACGGTGACGTCACCGTTGAAACTCGTGTTGAGCCCGCCGTCCGACGGATGGTCGGCGTCGCAGAGCACGTTGGCGGTGCCGACGCCCGAGCAGTAGACCGCCGCCTCGGCCGTGGAAGCCATCGCAATCAGTGACGCCGAGCCGAGCAGCGCGCCGCGCCACATCGTCAGCCTGCCGCCGATGCCGATCATAACCTTGCCCCACGCCCCATTGTATCTGCATGTTTCTCGCGCAACGGTCGTGCGCTGTCTTCTCAGTGCGCGCATACCGTTCGATCCAGGGCGCCCCTGCCGCAGAAAGCAGCCCAGGTGTGGCCGCTCGGCACGATGCTGCACGGGCCGCATCGGATCGGCGCGAGCGCAGTGCCGCCGCGCGGTGCCGTCGTCCTAGAGCCCCGCAGCCCGGTACTCGCCCGGCGTCAGGCCCTCGGATGCGCTGAATATCCGGTAGAAGGTGGCGAGGCTGCCGAACCCACAGGCGAGCGCGATATCGGCGATCGATCGCGGCGGCTTTTCACAAAGCAGCCTGCGGCTTTCGCTCAGGCGCTGGGCGGTGACGGTCTGCGAAAAGCTGGCCCCCGTCGCTTCGAACAGGACGTGCAGGTAGCGGACCGAGACGCCGAGCATCTCGGCGACCATCCCTGGCGACAGCGTCGGCTTCGCGAGATGGCGCGTGATCAGGCGGCGCGCGAGGCTGAGCCGGCCGGCGCGCAGCGCCTGCTGGGCGCGGCGGCCGCCCGGCCTGATCGTGCCGCGCTCGATCAACGCGAGGTCCGCCACGATCTTGACCAGCGCAGGAATGCTCGCGGTATCACCGGCCTCGGTGGCCTCCTTGAAATCGGCAAGGCAGGCTTCGAGTAACGGCGCCCAGCCGCGATTGCTAGTCGCCGGAGAACTCCGACGCGCAAGCGCGAGGGCGGCAGTCTGATCCACGCGCAGGTCCACGGCATCGGGGGCGAGAGCGCGAGCCGGGCCGGTCGATGGCGTTTCCGGGCTGTGATCCTCTTGCTTGCTGCGCATCGTGCGTGACCCCTCGCTCTGCATCGGAGCGCGCGTCGCCGGTAAGGAAATTGGCTGTGCCGAGCCCGGGCGAAGCGCCAGCGTGGTTCTGGCGAAATCGCCGGAAATTATCTTCTCAATGCGCGCAGGCTGATCACTTCGGTGCAGAGGACGTGGGATCGCGCCACGATCGGTCGGGTCGTCGGTTTGTCCCATGTCAGCCATTCGAGACGTCTCCAAAGGTCTTGCGATGCAATATCCTATATTTCACATAACCATGTAAAATATGAAATAGGTAACATTATGCGTAAAAACTTATTCACGGCCCGGCGAAATAGTCCGGCCGGTCCCTGATGGTCGGTGGTCGGGAGGGTTTTGCTGAAGGGTGACCGCGGCGCGCGCGGGCCGTCGTGCGGGTTACTTCCGCTTCGGCATCACGGCGCAGCCGTAGAGCACCATCGCGCACATCTGGCGGTAGCGGGCCGAGAAGTCGTCACGGGCGATCGGCGGCAGCGCCTGGTTGACGGCACGTGCGCCGTCCGCAAGGGCCTGCGCGATCTGCGCTGGTTTGAATTCGCCGTTCAGCTTCAGGAGCCGTGCGGCCTGCAAGTCGATCACCAGTCTTTCCAGATCAGCCTGGAACGAGACGGCGGATTTGATCATCAAATCGCGGCCGCGCCTGAAGGCCTCGGCATTGAGCTCGACGGTGTGCGGCGAACGGGTGAGGCGGCGCCGCGTCTCGCCGTAGCGGACGTTGAGAATCGTCGCGAAAATATCCAGCGCGCCGCCGCCCTTCGCCCGCACGGTGTGGCCGGCCTCCAGCGCGAGTGCCACGTCCTCGACGTGGCGCCAGGCGATGACGGCGCGAAACGCCTCTTCCTTGTTGCTGAAGTAGTAATACAGCGCGCGCTGCGTGAAACCGCAGACCTTGGCCAGCCCGACCATCGACAGCCCGCTATAGCCGTAGTCGAGAAAAGCCTGATTGACCTGCGCCAGCAGGTCAGGTCCAGGCTTGATCATCTTCTTCGACATCAGGATTCCGGGGACGAGGGACGGCGCGTGACGCAGGGAATTCCGATTACGGGCATCACGGCGCTTTAGCAACCCGCAAGTGCCCGGTGTCCCGGCCGGTCTGGATCGACGGTCAGGCCACCCGTGCCCGGTAGTCGCCTGGGGTCATCGATTCGGATGCATTGAAGAGGCGGTAGAACGTCGCGAGACTCTCGAAGCCGCAGGCAAACGCGACCTCGGCGATCGTCTGCCCGGACTGCTCACGGAGCAGGCGGCGGCTTTGCGCGAGCCGAAGCGCGGTGACCGTCTCGGAGAAGGTCTGCTCCGTTTCCTCGAACAGGATGTGCAGGTGACGGACCGAGATGCCGAGCAGGCCGGCAATCAGGGTTGGCGTCAGCGCCGCGCTCGAGAGATGCCGCTGGATCAGGCGGCGGGCCAGCGATAGATGGGCGCTTCGCAGGGCCTGCTGCGCGAGCCGGCTCTTTGGCCGCATGATGCCGCGCTCGATCAGCGCGATATGGGCGAGCGCCTGCACCATCGGGGCCGCGTCCGCCGCGGTGGCGTCATGGCCTTCGACGAGGTCGCGGAAGCAGGATTCCAGCAGTGGCCGCAGCGCGGCCTCATCCTGCATGGGCCTCGGGACCAGTTCGCCGAGCTCGGCACCCGGCGGGACGATGTTCGTCACCGGGATCTTGATGATGCGCAAATGGAAGCCGTCATCGCGCAGCGGAACGGTGCGATAGGGCAGGTCCGAATAGCTGGTCGCGAACATGCCGTCGCGCACCGCGAATTCATCGAGCCGCGCGCCGCCGAACCAACCGCCACCGCCGAGCTGCTGGTAGATGCACAGGCTGTCGCTGCGCGCGTCCGCGATGTCGCCGGCGCGCCGCTCGACGCGGTAGGGCGAGGCACGCAGCTCGACCAGCCCGGCATCGCCGAGCTGGCGCAGCGAGAACTCGCCGAAGAAGTCGCGGCGGTGCTCGGGTTCGAGTTCTGCGGTGACGCCGAACAACCCCTTGGCGCGGACCTCGCGCCAATAGTCGAAGCGATCCCGGGGATCGACTTGCTCAGTGGACCATGTGTACACGGAAAAGCCCCTGGAATGCCCTTGGGACGTGCGGAGAGCTCGCGCCGGATGGAAGCCGAAATCTATCACGCGGGCCGTAAAAAGAAACTTGACCTGGAACGGACGGGACGCCTCATGGGGGCCAAGAGGGACGCCAAGGGGGCGGTCACGACGGCCATTCGGCGTCGGCCTTGAACCGGCCAAACGGCTGATCCGACTATTAGGCGGCGGTCGCACGAGCGGCGCACTTGTCGTGCAGGCGGGAATTGGGATGAAGAGCTGGCTTTCGAGACTTTCAGCGGCCCTGTTGGCGGCCGCCTTTGTCGCATCGGCGGCGCCCGCCCAGGCTGAAAAGCGCGTCGCGCTGGTGATCGGCAACAATGATTACAGGAACGTGCCCAAGCTGCAGAAGGCGGTCAACGACGCCCGCACCATGGGCGACACGCTGAAGCAGCTCGGTTTCAACGTCATGGTGGCCGAGAATTTGAACCGGCAGGCGTTCTCCGAGACGCTGCTCGCCTTCGACCGCGCCGTGGAACCCGGCGACACCGCGTTCTTCTTCTATGCCGGTCACGGCTTCGAGATCGCGGGCCAGAATTTCCTGCTGCCGACCGACGTGCCGGCCGCCACCGAAGGGCAGGAGGAGCTGGTGCGCGACGCTTCGGTTCTCGCCGACCGCATCATCGAGCGGTTGCAGAACAAGAAGGCGCGGACCTCGATCCTGGTGTTCGACGCCTGCCGCAACAATCCGTTCGAGCGCGCCGGCACGCGCGCCGTTGCCGGCGGCGGTGGCCTCGCGCCGATGACGCAGCTGCCCGAAGGCGTGTTCTCGGTGTTTTCGGCGGGGCCGCGCCAGACCGCGCTCGACCGGCTCTCGAACGACGACGCCAATCCCAATTCGGTGTTCACGCGAACCTTTGCCAGGGAGTTGCTGCAGCCCGGTGAAAACCTGGTGCAGGTCGCCCAGCGTACCCGGCGCCTGGTCAGCGAGATGGCCGAGACCGTGAAGCACAAGCAGATCCCGGTCTATTTCGACCAGATGGTCGACGACGTCTTCCTGAACGGGATCGCGAAGGGGCAGGCCGAGGCGGCCAAGCCGTCGGCTCCGCCGCAGCAGGTGGCCGCGCTGCCGCCGGTCTCGGTGCCGAAGCTGCCGAAGGACGATTCCATCAACGCGCCGATCGCGAGCTTCTCGCGGCACAATGGCGGCTGGACCGTCGTGTTCTCGATCGCTGATCCGACGCTCGGCATCTCCTGGCGGATCGGCGATAGCGGCGATTTCCGCGAAACCGGCTTCATGGACACGCTCGACCCGCGCACGCGCAAGCGGATGCCCAATCCATCGATCGAGCTGCCGGCCGATGCGCCGGCGGCCACGATCGAGCTTCGCTATGTCGATACGCAGGGCGAGATGCAAGGGCCGTTCCCGATCAAGTTCGATCCCGACGCTGCGCTGATCCGCGACCAGCGCAAGATCCTCGACATGACCGCGACGAGCTGGCTGTCGTTCCGCGAGTTCAACGGGTTGCTCGTCTACTACACGCACCTGATGTCGTACCGCTGCGCGATCCGCGAGGTGCGGATCGGCATCGACACCGCGGTACCGGACAAGGTCCTGAAGATGCCGGCCTGCAATTCGCGCGATCCGAGCGCAATCCCGTCCGACGCGCAGCCCTATCTGAAGCTCGCGCCGCAGACCAAGTCGGTTTCGGTGGAGCTGACCTACCGCGACGGCAGCGTGTCGGAAATCAAGACGTTCAGGCGATAGCACAGCATCCTTGTCATCCGGTCTGCGTTACAGTCGGCGAGGCAGCGATAAGGACGGCATCATGGATGCAGGCAATCCGGCAACGGCGAAGACGCGTCAGATGAAGGTGCGCTGCTGCGTCGTCGGCGGCGGGCCGGCCGGCATGATGCTCGGCTATCTGCTCGGACGCGCCGGCGTTGATGTCGTGGTGCTGGAGAAGCACGCCGATTTCTTCCGCGACTTCCGCGGCGACACGGTGCATCCATCGACCCTGCAGGTGATGGACGAGCTCGGTCTGATCGACGGCTTCCTGAAGCTACCGCACCAGGACATCCAGAAGCTCGAAGGCATGTTCGGCGGCACCTTGGTGCGGATCGCCGACCTCAGCCGCCTCAGCGTCAAATATCCTTTCATCGCCATGATGCCGCAGTGGGACTTCCTCAGTTTCCTGCGCGAGAGCGGCAAGCGTTTCCCCTCGCTGCAGGTTTTGATGAGCGCCGAGGCAACCGACCTGATCCGGCGCGGCGACGCTGTTGCAGGCGTCCATGTGAAAACGCCCGATGGCCCCATCGAGATCGAGGCTGATCTCACGATCGGCTGCGACGGCCGCCATTCGATCGTGCGCGAGCATGCCGGCCTCGACGTCGAGGAGATCGGCGCGCCGATGGACGTGCTGTGGTTTCGCGTCGGGCGGCGTCGGGACGAGACCGAGAATCTGTTCGCCCGCATCGACCACGGCAAGATGATGGTGACGTTTGATCGCGGCGACTATTGGCAATGCGCCTATGTGATTGCCAAGGGACAATATGAGGCCGTGAAGGCGAGGGGATTGCCGGCGCTGCTCGACGACGTGCTGCGGCTCGCGCCGATCCTCAAGGCCGGCATTGCCGACGTGAAGAGTTTTGACGACGTCAAGCTGCTTACGGTTGCGATCAATCGCCTGACGCGCTGGACCCGTCCTGGCCTGCTCTGTATCGGCGACGCCGCGCACGCGATGTCGCCGATCGGCGGCGTCGGCGTCAACCTCGCGGTGCAGGACGCGGTCGCGACCGCCAACATCCTGGCGGCCAAGCTCGCGCAAGGCTGTCCGCCGGAGGACGAGCTCGACGCCGTGCGGCGTCGCCGCGAATTCCCGGTGCGGGTGACCCAACGCATGCAGGTGATTGCGCAGAACAACATCATCAGCGCTGCGCTGAAGGGCGGCGATCAACCGGTGCCGTTCGCGTTGCGGTTGATTACCGCGATGCCGTGGCTGCAAGGGCTGACGGCACGTCTTGTCGCGATCGGGGTGCGGCCGGAGCACGTCCATTCGCCGGCGGCGCACTGACGGGCGTCGCGCGCAGGGAAGGAATTTATCAAGGATAACAGCTCCTTAAAGGAGCCGTTAGAAGTTGCGTGATTGCAACAGACAGACATGATTCGAGACCGGCGCGCATGGATTCTGCGCGACCGGTTCCCGCGGTTTGCTTTTGGTAAGGGTCTCTCTGGGAAAGCTCGTCTCCATCAGACAATCTGGGGATGCCACCATGTCTTATGCCAAATTCATTGCCGCGCTGACCGTGACCACGGCGCTCGGCGTCGGTGCTGCGTCGGCCGCCGACCTTGCAGCCCGTCCGTACACCAAGGCGCCGGCCTATGTGGAAACGGTCTACAACTGGTCCGGCTTCTACATTGGCGGCCATCTCGGCGGCGCCTGGACCAACGAGCAGTGGGTCAACAGCGCGAACACGACGGCGTTCGGCGATCTCGCGCCCGGCCAGGGCTTTCGGCAGCGCGGCTCGGGCTTCATGGGTGGCGGTCAGATCGGCTACAATTGGCAGGCCAACAACTTCGTGTTCGGCGTCGAGGGCACGATCTCCGGGCTCGACAATTCCGGCCGCGTCACCAACACGGTGTTCGGCGTCGGCCGCGACGATCAATTCAGCTGGCGCTCGAACGTCATGGCAACGATCGTCGGTCGTGCCGGCTACGCGATCCAGAACAACCTGCTCTATTTCAAGGGCGGCTATGCCGGCGTGAACAACCGCCTGTCCGTCGTCGACAACCTTCCGCCGGCAACCGGCTCCGGCAGCCAGACCCATTGGGCCAGCGGCTGGACGGTCGGCGCCGGCTGGGAATACGGCATCACCCGCAACTGGACCATCGGCGTCGAATACAACTACGCCGCCTTCGAGCGTCAGACCTATCAGCTCGCCGGCACCGCGGCGGGCACCTACACGTTCGATGCCAAGCCGCGCGATATCCAGTGGGCGGTGATGCGGATGAACTACAAGTTCGACGCGCCGGTCATCGCGCGCTACTGAACGACACTGAGGCGAACAGGATGCAGGAGCCCCGGCAAATGCCGGGGCTCCTGTGTTTCATGAATCCTGTGTTTTCAGGCGATCACCGAATAGCCGCCGTCGACGGGGATCGCGGTGCCGGTGACGAAGTCCGACGCCGGCGAGGCCAGGAACACGGCGATGCCCGCGAAGTCGTCGATGGCTCCCCAGCGGGCCGCCGGTGTGCGTGCGAGCACGCGCTCGTGCAGCCCGGCGACCTGCTCGCGCGCGCCCTTCGTCAGATCGGTGTCGATCCAGCCCGGAAGGATGGCGTTGACCTGGATGTTGTCGGGGGCCCAAGCGTTGGCGCAGGCGCGGGTGTACTGCACGATGCCGCCCTTGCTCGCGGCATAGGCCGCAGCGAAGCTCGCGCCGAAGATCGACATCATCGAGCCGATGTTGATGATCTTGCCGTGGCCCGAGGCCTTGAGCGCCGGATAGGCCGCCTTCGAGCACAGGAAGGCGCTGGTGAGGTTGGTGTCGATCACCTTGCTCCACTCGTCGAGCTCGAGCTCGTCCGGCGGCTTGCGGATGCTCATGCCGGCGTTGTTGACGAGGATGTCGATCCGGCCGAGCTCGCCGATGACCCGCTCGACCATCGCCGCGACGGCGGCCTTGTCGGTCACGTCGGTTGCCACCGCGATCGCCTTGACGCCACGCTGGCCGAGATCCTCGACGGCAGCCATCGATTTCGCCTCGTTGCGGCCGACCACGGCAACCGCCGCGCCGGCATCCGCCAGGCCGCGCGCCATGCCAAGCCCGATGCCGCCATTGCCGCCGGTGACGATCGCGACCCGGCCGGAGAGATCAAACTGTCCGTTTCTCATTGATGTTGTCCGCTGTGGTTTGAATCCGGTCGCGAGAGTGCCCGATCGCCACAGCGCTGACCAGATCCGGGCGCGGCCGGTCGGCCCTGCGCCAGGCGGCGTGCGCGCGAGATCGTTCTCGACAGCGCTCAGGCAACAAAAAGCCCCGGACAATGCCGGGGCTTTTCGTCTGCTATGTCAGCAGGGATCAGTACTCAGCTCAGTACTTGGCAACAACCGGACCGGTCCAGTTGAAGCGATAGACCAGCGAGGTGCTGATGGTCTGGACGAACGGCTTGAAGGTGATGTCGCGGCCGTTCGAGATGTTGGTGACGTCGGCGAGTTCCGAGATGTTCCTGCTATCGTAGTAGGCAGCGCGGTACTCGGTCTTCATGAACCAGCCCGGCGCGGTGATGCCGAAGATGTTCAGGTTGTTCTCGACGCCGCCGCCGACGAACCAGCCGCTGCGATCGAAGCCGTTGGTATGCAGGCCCGACGGGAGAGCGGACGCAGTGTTGAACAGCGTGGTGCCCTTCCAGTGCGAGCTGGAGTAACCGGCGTTGACGTAGGAAAGAACGTTCGGAGCGACCAGATAACCGAGGCGCGCACCGGCGGCCCAGCTGTAGTCGTTCTTGATGTTGCCGGCGAGGAACGGACCCTGATCCTGGATCGTGCCCTTCAGGCTGCCGAACTGACCGTCGGCGAACACGCCGAGGACCCAGCTGTTGGCGGTCTGCCAGTCGTAACCGGCACCGACGGTGCCGAACCAGCCATCGCCGCCCTGGCGCTGGTTGAAGCCGAGGATCGGCGCGCCCGTGGTGGTCGACTGGACACCGGTGTCAGCGTCCCAGATGCCGCCGCCGCCACCGCCGAAGATGTAGAAGCCGGTCCAGCTCGGAGCGACTGCGATCGGGGCAGGAGCCTTGGTGTAGGGGCGGGCGGCCAGATCGGCAGCCGACGCGGAACCCGTCATCGCAGCAACCGCGGTCAGAGCGAGCAAAATCTTCTTCATATCCAAATCCTCGACTTTAGCGTTCGATCGGGTCGCTGACGGGGGCGCGATCGCACCGATTCCCGAAACTCATGTCAGGACTATACGTGGTTCCGCCGGAAATGCTGTTGCGGGTGAGACACAACCGCCCGAAAACGAAACCGCGGGCACTCTCCGAAAACGCGAATGAAAACGGCCGCCCCGATCGAGGGGCGGCCGTAAAATCATTTCAAATCAGCTGGTTGGGGCCTAAACGTCGAGCAGATCGTCGCTGGCGAATTCGGCCTTGTCGGAGATGAAGGCAAAGCGGGCTTCCGCCTTGGTGCCCATCAGCCGCTCGACCGAGTCGGCGGTGCCCTCACGATCGTCGGCAAGCAGCACCACGCGCAGCAGCGTGCGCTTGGCCGGATCCATCGTGGTCTCCTTCAGCTGCGCCGGCATCATCTCGCCGAGGCCTTTGAAGCGATTCACCTCGACCTTGGCGTTGGCGTTGAATTCGCTCTTGAGCAACTCTTCCTTGTGGGCGTCGTCGCGGGCGTAGACCGACTTGGTGCCGTGCTTCAATTTGTAGAGCGGCGGCACCGCCAGATAGAGATGTCCCTCGTCGATCAGCCGTGGCATCTGCCGGTAGAAGAAGGTGATCAGGAGCGATGCGATGTGCGCGCCGTCGACGTCGGCGTCGGTCATGATGATGATGCGCTGATAGCGCAGATCCTCTTCGCGGTAGTGCGCGAGCGTGCCGCTGCCGATCGCCTGCACGAGATCGGAGAGCTGCGCGTTGGCGGTCAGCTTGTCCTTGCCGGCAGAGGCGACGTTGAGGATCTTGCCGCGCAGCGGCAGCACGGCCTGCGTCTTGCGATCGCGTGCCTGCTTGGCGCTGCCGCCGGCCGAGTCGCCTTCGACGATGAAAAGTTCAGAGCCTTCGGTGCCGGCATCGGAGCAATCCGCGAGCTTGCCGGGAAGACGCAGCTTCTTGCCGGCGGTCTTGCGCGCGGTTTCCTTTTCCTGGCGGCGGCGCAGCCGTTCCTCGGCGCGATCAATCACGAAGTCGAGCAGCCGGTTGGCCTGGTTCGGATTGCCTGAAAGCCAGTGGTCGAACGGATCCTTCATCGCCTGTTCGACGATGCGTTGCGCTTCGGCGGTGGCGAGGCGATCCTTGGTTTGGCCCTGGAATTCAGGCTCGCGCACGAACACCGAGAGCATCACGGCCGCGCCCACCATCACGTCTTCGGAGGTGATGGAGGCCGCGCGCTTGCCCTGACCGGCGCGCTCGGCGTGGTCCTTCAAGCCGCGCAGCAATGCACTGCGCAGGCCCGATTCATGTGTGCCGCCATCGGGCGTCGGCACCGTGTTGGTGTAGGACGACAGGAAGCCATCGGCATCGGCCGTCCAGGCCACCGCCCATTCGCAGGCGCCATGCGCGCCGCTGCGGCCGGACTTGCCGGAGAAGATATCCTGATGCACCAGCGTGTCGGCATGGATCGCCGCGGCCAGATAGTCTTTCAGGCCGCCAGGGAAGTGAAATTTGGCTTCCGTCGGGACGTCTTCGACGCCCTTCAACAGTTCCTGATCGCAGCGCCAGCGGATCTCGACGCCGCCGAACAGATACGCTTTCGAGCGCGTCATCTTGAACAGACGCTGCGGCTTGAAGGCCGCCTTGGCGCCGAAAATATCAGTGTCCGGTTTGAAGCGGATGCGCGTGCCGCGGCGGTTGTTGATCTTGCCGAGGTCTTCGAGCTTGCCCTTGGGATGGCCGCGCTCGAAGGTCATGCGATGCAGCTGCCCGCTGCGCGCGACCTCGACCTCGAGCCGTGAGGAGAGGGCATTGACCACGGAGACGCCGACACCGTGCAGACCGCCCGAGGTCTCGTAGACCTTGGAGTCGAACTTGCCGCCCGAATGCAGCGTGCACATGATGACTTCGAGCGCCGACTTCTTCGGGAATTTCGGATGCGGATCGACCGGGATGCCGCGGCCATTGTCGGTCACGGTCAGGAAGCCGTCGGTGGTCAACTCCACGTCGATGAAGGTGGCGTGGCCGGCGAGGGCCTCGTCCATGCAGTTGTCGATCACCTCGGCGAACAAATGGTGCAGCGCCTTTTCGTCGGTGCCGCCGATATACATGCCGGGCCGCCGGCGGACCGGTTCCAGCCCTTCCAGCACCTCGATATCGGCCGCCGTATAGCCGGCCTCGGCACTCCCCGTGGGCCGCGAAGCAGCCTTCGCCGGAGCGCGTCCCTTCGGCTCCGGGGCTCCGAACAGATCGTCGGCGGATTTACTTTTGGCGTTTGATTTCAGTGGTTTGGACATTGTTCTTCAAGTGATGCGCCGGTCTGGGCGCGGCGAATCGGTTGCTCTGACTATGCCACGGATGGGCTGCCAAATGGGGGCGGCCGCGCCGTTAGGGCCCGGCCGCCTGTGTAGATAGGAGCCTGCGATTACGCCCGCGAGGTGCGGAATACAACGACCGTGAACAGGGCCATGGCGGCGACCACCATCAGCGATCCCACGATCGGCGCCGCCTCGAACGCCGGGCCCTTCAGCAACACGGCGGCCACGCCGGCCGGAAACAGGATGCCGCCGACGATATGCAGCCAGCCCTGGATCCTGGCGAGCAACATGGTTCCTGCCGCCGGCACCAGCCGGTAGTACAGGCCGAACAGGAACAGCAGCACGCCGCCGACGAGATTGAGATGGGCATGCGCCGGCCCCAACGTGAAGTCGTGCTGGATACCCATGGCGATGCCCGCGAGCATTCCGAACAACAAGACGAGAACGCCGACGCACATCATCAGTGACCCGATCATCCAGTGATTCCTTTTTCTTATGAGGGAGGTGCCAGCCAGCCCGGACCGCAGGGGCCTTACCGGAAATCACGTTTGATCCCCGCCTTTGTGACTTGATGTCACGCAATGGGCTGGCTTACCTGTTCTTAGGCTGTGTGCCGCTACAAAGGTTCATTCAGTTTTCAACGCAGCGGAGGGCACTCGACGAGATGGAAGACTTTGCGCGGGCCCTGGCCGAATTCGTCCGCCATCACCAGGCCTGGGCCGCTCCGATCGTCATGCTGCTGGCGTTCGCTGAATCGCTCGCCTTCATCTCGTTGCTGGTGCCCGCCTGGGGTGCGCTGGTTGCGATCGGCGCCCTGATCGGCGTCAGCGGGATCAGTTTCTGGCCGATCTGGATCGCGGGCGGCATCGGGGCCGCACTCGGCGACTGGGTCTCCTACTGGTTCGGCTATCGCTACAAGGAGCAGGTCGCGCAGATGTGGCCGCTGTCGCGCTATCCGGAGATCCTGCCGCGCGGCGAGGCCTTCGTGAAGACCTGGGGCGTGCCCAGCATCTTCATCGGCCGCTTCTTCGGCCCGCTGCGCGCCTCGGTGCCGCTTGCCGCCGGCATATTCGAGATGTCGTACTGGCAATTCCAGATCGCCAATTTCGTCTCCGCGCTGGTCTGGTCGGCGGCGCTGCTGTTGTTCGGCGACGTCATCGGCCAGGTCGTCGAGTGGATGTGGCGGGCGGTGTAGGGCGGTCAGTCCGCGACATCAGGCGGGTGCCCACACGCGAAAAGGGAAACCTAAAAGTTTTTCTATCCAGGCGAGGCGACAGTAATTTCCCGGTGATAGCTCAACAGCCGACGTTTTGGTCGTCGACGGGCTTGCACCACCATGATCGCGCGCATCTGTCTCCTTTCCGCTTTGCTGCTGCTGACACCGTCGGGCTTTGCCGCAGCCGACTCAACGGCTTCAGCGACCGCGGACCAGCACCGGGTCTGGATCGATCCAGGCTGGCGGCGGACGGTCAGCCGTTATGAGATTACCTTCGACGAGCAGGGTCTGAGTACGACCATTTTCGATTTCGAAGCCCAGGCGCTCAATGAGAAGGGGGCCGAGGCACTCGCTCAACGAACCTTCCGCTACAACAGCTACTTTAATGAGTTGTCATCCAGCGAGCTTGCAACGTTGAAGTCCGATGGCCGGGTCATTGCGGTCGAAGAACGAGCAATCCGCGACCAGCCTGCCTCGACGGACGCATCCTCTCCCTATTTTGACGAGCAGCGGCAGCGGTTGGTTGCCTATCCGGACGTCGCTCCCGGCGACAGGGTCAAGGGACGGTTGATCTACAAGGCGAAGAGAGCCGTGTTTCCCGGCGAATTTGCGGGCTACTGGAGCCAAATGGCGGATCAACCTCGCGAGGTGATGGAGCTCACGCTCGATGCGCCTGCGTCGAAGCCGTTGCATGTCGCGTTGCGCAATGTCGAACATGAAGAGGAGAGGCGGGGCGACCGGATCGTCCATCATGTTTTCTTCAGGCAAGAAACGCCGACGCCGCGTGAGATCGATGCGGGGGCATTCGACGATGCCCGACGGTTCGAGGTCAGTACCTTCGCGGACTATGCGGCTTTTGCGGCGATGTTGAACGCCCGCAATGCGCCGATGGCGCGGCCTGACGAGAGTTTGGAAAAGCTATCTGCCGAGATTGTCGGCGACGTCTCGGACGCCCGAAGCAAGGTTGAAAGAATTCACAACTGGGTCGCGCGGAATATCCGGTACGTCGGGATCGGGCTCGAGGATGGTGGTTTGACGTCGCAGCCCGCATCCGCGGTCCTCGCGGCGCGCTACGGTGACTGCAAGGCGCATGCGACGATCCTCAAGGCGTTGCTCGCAGCTCAGGGAATCGAAGCCAATCTTGTCGTGGTGAATGCCGGCCCGCAGTACACGGTGACGGAGGTCGCGACGCAGAATTTCGACCACGCGATCGTCTATGTTCCGGCAATTGACCGTTATCTCGACCCGACCTCGTCGCTGGTGGCGTTCGATTCCCTGCCACCGAACCTCGGTGGCAAACCCGCGCTCAATATCGACAAGGGGACGATGGCCCGCATCCCGGTGACGGCACCGCAGCGCTTCGTGCTGGCAGTGGATACGGAATACACGCTGCACAGCGACGGCACACGTCAGGCGCGCTCACTCTTGTCCGGCAGTGGACTGGGAGCAGCCATCGGACGATCCGTCGCACTCGGCCTTGACGCGGCGGACCGGCAAAACGGCGCCAGGAAGCTGATCGAGCAGGCGGGGCTGAGCGGTACGGGCGACTACAGCTTCCCGAACCCGCGCGACCTCTCCGACAACTACGCGATCGCCGCAACCTTCCAGATCAGCAAGCCCGTCGGCCTCAATCATCCCGAGCGGATCAGGATGCTGCCCCTGACCGACCCTCGCCCCTCGTTGCTGCTGCTTGCCACCAGCGGGTCAACCGACCGGGCCTTTCCATGCCGCTCACTGGAATATCGAGAGACCAGTTCGCTCACCGTGCCTGAGGGAACAAACTTCTACGAAAAGCCAGCGCCGGTCACCTATAGCAAGAGTTTCAGCGGCAGCACGGCTTACGGCGCCGCGACGGGGCGTATCGATGTCAACGCGACCGCCTCGCTGGATGGCCACACGATCCGCTCCAGCGCCTTGGTGCGGTTCAGCGTCGATGCCGCGGTCTGTCCGGCGGAATTTGCCTCGGCGATCAAGGCTGGCTTGGACAAGTTCACGGAGTTCAAATACGGGCCGATTGGATTGACGCCGAGACCGGTGCCGCTCGTCACTGAAATCAGCGCCGACTTTACCGATGGTGTGAACGCGTATCAGGCGCAAAACTATGTGCGCGCGATGGCTCTTCTCCGGCCTTATGCCGAGCGTGGCAACGCCAGGGCTCAATCCTATGTGGGCTACATGTACGAAAGCGGCTACAGCGTCGAGCGCGACTACGCCGAGGCGATCCGCTGGTTTCTGATGGCTGCTGAGCAGGGCGATTCCTACAGCCAGGGGAAGCTGGGCTACGCATATGAGTACGGGCTTGGCACGGCGCGCGACGAGAAGATCGCAGCACAATGGTACGCCAAGGCCGCTGAAATGGGCGACGTCTTCGGTCAGTCCCACTTGGCGCGCCTGTATCGGGATGGCGCTGGTTTAGCCCAAGACTATCAGCAGGCGGCCAACTGGTTTTCGAAGGCGGCCGATCACGGCTCGGCCTGGGCACAGGGAAACCTCGCACTGCTCTACATCAAGGGCCGTGGATTGCCGCTGGACCTGTCGCGGGGGATTGCGTTGCTCCGAATTGCAGCCGATCAGAACGACAGTGAGGCCCAATACAATCTGGGGTACGCTTATGAAAGCGGCACGGGCGTTCCGCAGGACACCAAGGAGGCCATCAAATGGTACAGCAGGGCGTCCGATCGCGGTAATTCACTCGCCCGCACCCGCCTCCAGGGATTGCTGGGGGGCGGCGGCCTTTTAGGCCTCCTGCGCAACGTCTTCGGTGGCCTGTGAACTCCTGATCTGCCCACAACACCGACCGTGGTGGGCGCCGTTTGCCGACGGCGGTCTCGGAATAAGGCCACGGCGCAGGGGTTAGCCCGGACGATGGCGGAGTCGCGCAACCGTCATCGCACGACGATTGTATCGCTGGTAAAACCTTGTCCAACAAGCATGATCGCCGTCACCGTTTCGCTGGAGGACAACACATGGAATTGACACGACGTCACGCTCTCGCAGGTGCTGCCGGCATCGCCGCCGCACCGTTGTTGCCTGCCGTTCCTGCGGTAGCCGCAGCGCCCGCCGCCGACAAGCAGGCGCCGAGCTTCTATCGCTACAAGGTCGGCGACATCCTCGTCACCGCGGTGTCCGACGGCAAGAATGTCTTCAAGCTGGAAGATTCCTTCATCCCGAACGCGAAGCGGGACGATGTCAACGCGGCCCTGGAGAAGGCCTTCATGCCGCGCGACTTGGTGTCGATCTGGTACGCGCCGCTCGTGCTCAACACCGGCGGCAAGCTGGTCGTGATCGACACCGGCAATGGCGCGCTGGCGAAAGCCAGCACAAAGGGCGCCAGTGGCCAGTTCGCCGACAATTTCGCCGCGGCCGGCTTTGATCCGAAGAATGTCGACATGGTCGTGATCTCGCACTTCCATACCGACCATGTGAACGGCCTGCTGACAGCCGAGGGCACGCCGGCGTTCCCGAATGCCGAAGTGCTGGTGCCGGCGACCGAATGGAAGTTCTGGATGGACGACGGCGAGATGAGCCGGGCGCCGGCCGGCCGCATGCAGGGCCTGTTCAAGAACAATCGGAATATCTTCGAGGCCGGCCTGAAGAAGAAGGTTACACCTTACGAGTGGGGCAAGGAGATCGCGCCGGGCCTGACCTCGGTCGAGACCATCGGCCACACGCCGGGCCACACCTCCTACGTGCTGGCTTCGGGCCCGGACAAGGTCTTCATCCAGTCCGACGTCACCAACAATCCCAACCTGTTCGCGGCCAATCCCGGCTGGCATGCGTTCTTCGACCAGGACGGCGACGTGGCGGAGAAGACCCGCCGCCGCATCTACGACATGGTGGTTGCGGAGCGGCTCCAGGTGCAGGGTTATCACTATCCGTTCCCGGGCCTCGGCAATGTGGTCAAGGACGGCAACGGCTACCGCGTCGTGCCGGCGCCGTGGAATCCGGCGATCTGAACGGTTTTCCTTGACGCAAAACGGGCGCGGCTCTATAGCCGCGCCCATGATCAACGCCGCGACCATCATCATCGCCCGCCGCCGCCGCATTCTCGCGGTATGGGCGGTCGCTCGCGTTTAAGACCATCGCCTCTGCCGCCGGACCCGATCCCGCGGCGCTCTCCTGAAAAAAGACACGCGGTTCGATCTGGCGGCTCCTTCGTCACGCAGGAGTTTCGACCATGTATACGCCACCGCCCTTCAAGCCTGACCGCGCCGCGAGCCTCGGCTTTGCGGAAGCGCGCGGTTTCGGCATCGCCTGCGCGTGGGACGGCGGCAAGCCGATCGCCTCTGCGCTGCCGTTCTATTTGAGCTACGCCGCCGACGGCACGCCGCGGGCGCTGTTTCATGTTGCCCGTCACAATCCGCTGGTAAAGCTGGTGCATGGGGGCCCTTGGCTGCTGGCCGTGACCGGCGCGGATGCCTATGTGTCGCCGGACTGGTATGTGTCGCCCGATCAGGTGCCGACCTGGCTCTATCAGGCCGTGCATCTGACCGGGCCGGTGCGGACGTTGTCGGATGAGGAGCTTGCCGTTCAGATCGACGTGCTGAGCGCCAAGTTCGAGGACCGGCTGCTGCCGAAAAAGCCGTGGGTGTCGGGCAAGATGACCGCCGCGCGGCTGGAAGCAATGAAGAAGGCCATCGTGGGCCTCGAGATGATGGTGGAAGAGGTGGAGGGCAGTTTCAAGCTGAACCAGCACAAGTCTGAAACCGATTTCGCGGCGGTCGGCAACACGCTCGCATTGCAGGCCGAAGCCGGTGCCCGGGACATCGCGGCTTTGATGCGCGAGGTGCGCCCGCAGGCTTTCGCGATGATACAGGCCGAGATGAATACGCTTCCGAGGAGCGAGTAATGACGAAGAAGAAAATCGGAATTTTGGGCGCGTCCGGCTACACCGGCGCCGACGCGGTGCGCCTGTTGGCGCGGCACCCGAATGCCGAAATCACCGCGCTTACCGCCAACACCCATGCCGGCAAGGCGATGAGCGAGGTGTTTCCTCACTTCTTCATGCTCGACCTGCCAAAACTCGTGGAATGGGAAAAAGTCGACTGGACGCGGCTCGATGCCGCGTTCTGCGGACTGCCGCATGGGACGACGCAAGAGATCATCGCCGCGGTGCTGAAAGCCAATCCCAGAATCAAGATCCTCGATATGTCCGCGGATTTCCGGCTGCGCAACAAAGACAGCTACGCGCAATGGTACGGCCATGAGCACCGGGCGCTCGAATTGCAGGACGAGGCCGTCTATGGGCTGACCGAACTCTACCGGGAGAAGGTCACGGCCGCGCGGCTGGTGGCCTGTCCCGGCTGCTATCCGACGGCGGTGCTGCTGGCGCTTGTTCCGCTGGCGAAGGCAAAGCTGATTGACGTCGACGAGATCATCATCGACGCAAAGTCGGGCGTCACCGGCGCCGGACGCGGACTGAAGCAGAACACGCTGTTCAGCGAGGCCGGCGAAGGGTTGTCGCCCTATTCGATCGGAAGCCATCGACACTCGGCGGAGATCGAGCAGGAGATCGGCGCAGCCGCTGGCTCGGCTGTGACAGTGAACTTCACCCCGCATCTCATTCCGATGGCGCGGGGTGAGTTCTGCACATCTTATGTCAAGCTCAACGGGGCTACGCCCGACGATTTGCGCGCCGAGCTGGAAAAGGCCTACGCCAACGAGCCGTTCGTATATGTGACGAAGAAGGGCGTGCTACCACAGACGCAGAACGTGCGCGGTTCGAATTACGTTCAGATCGGCGTCGTCGCCGACCGGATCAAGAACCGCGCCATCGTGCTCTCGACGCTCGATAATCTTGTGAAGGGGTCGGCCGGACAGGCGATCCAGAATATGAACCTGATGTTCGGCTTGCCCGAAACCACCGGGCTGGAGCAGATCGCGCTGTTTCCGTGAGCGGGGGGTTGTTGTCGTGGACGAGGATGCGCTCAATCTAGGGATAACAGCCCCGGATTGGCAGCGCAGGTGCGGCCAGACGTGTTAGCAAACGAAACGAACGAGCTCGAAAGGAGCATGTCATGACCGTCACCGATACCAACCAGCCGAAAACCAAGAGCGGTGCGACCAAGGCAACCGTGTTCGTCGACGGGGCGTCCGGCACCACCGGCCTCGGTATCCAGGAGCGGCTGCACGCGATCGGCGACGTCGCGGTGAAGCACATCGCCGACGACAAGCGGAAGGATGCAGGCGCCAAGCGTGCGCTGATGGAGGAGGTGGATCTCGTGATCCTCTGCCTGCCTGACGAGGCCGCCAAGGAGACGGTCGCGCTGATCGACACGATGGGCAATTCGGCGCCGAAGGTGCTCGATGCGTCGACCGCCTATCGCGTCGCGCCCGACTGGGCCTACGGCTTCGCGGAGCTCGCGCCCGACCAGGCCGACAAGATCCGCAACGCGCCGAAGGTCTCCAATCCGGGCTGCTATCCGACCGGTGCGATCGCACTGCTGCGGCCGATCGTCGATGCCGGCCTGCTGCCTGCGGATTATCCCGTCACGATCAATGCGGTGAGCGGCTATTCGGGCGGCGGCAAGTCGATGATCGCGAGCTTCGAGGACGGCTCGGCGCCGGCCTTCGAGCTCTATGGCCTCGGCTTCGAGCACAAGCACGTGCCGGAGATGCAGCTTTACTCGCATCTGACGCGGCGGCCGATCTTCATCCCGTCGGTCGGCAACTACCGGCAGGGCATGCTGGTCTCGGTGCCGCTGCAGCTCGACACGTTGCCGGGCAAGCCGACTGGTGCCGACCTGCAGGCTGTTCTGGCGAAGTGGTATGCCGGCAGCAAACACGTCGCGGCGATGCCGCTGCAGAACGAGGCCGCCAAGGGCGGGCGGATCGAGCCGGAGGCACTCAATGAGACCAACCAGCTCGAGCTCTATGTGTTCGCCAGCGACAAGCACCGCCAGGCCGTGCTGGTCGCCCGGCTCGACAATCTGGGCAAGGGCGCCTCGGGTGCCGCGGTGCAGAACATGCGGCTGATGCTCGGGCTGGCTGACACCTGACGGCGAGGTGCGCGTCGTGGACGACGCCACGCTGCAATTCTACCGGCGCAATGCTGAAGCCTATGCCGGGTGGGCGAAAGCACCGTCCACCCGGCTGACAGGTTTCCTCAAGCTGCTGCCGCCGGGCGGCGCGATCCTCGAACTCGGCTGCGGCGCTGGCAATCATGCCGCGGTCATGCTTGCCGAAGGCTTCGTGCTGCGCGCGACCGACGGGTCCCCCGAGATGGCTGACGTCGCGGCGCGGCGCATCAACCATCCCGTCGAGGCGATGCTGTTCGATGAACTCGAGGACCTGGAGGCCTATGACGGCGTCTGGGCCAGCGCCTGCCTGCTGCACGTGCCGCGCGACGAATTGGCCGGCATCCTCAGTCGCATCCATCGCGCGCTGAAACCCGGCGGCATCTTCTACGCGAGCTACAAGATCGGCCATGGCGATGGCCGCGACAGCATCGGCCGCTACTACAATTATCCCGCCGCCGACTGGCTGGCGGCGACCTACGCCGCATCAGGGGCGTGGACCCAAGTCTCGTCCGACACCAGCGAGATCAAGAGTTTCGACGAGGCACCCGCGACGATGCTGCATATCGTGGTGCGCAAGAGCGGGGAATAGCGCCGGCGCGGCCGTCACCGCCGCCGGCGCGAGTGTGTTGCTCAGACGATCTTGAAGATCGCGATCGCCAGCACGGCCTGGGCGATGAAGCCGACCGTGAAGGCCAGGGTGCGGAACACCGGCAGGCCGAGCGTGTAGACGATCAGATGCGCGACGCGGGCCCAGAAATAGACGGCGCAGGCCAGCACGGTCCATTTGGTGGAATAGTCGGCCGCGTTGAGGATCAAGACCAGCGGCGCGAAGATCACGAGGTTCTCGACCGCGTTATCATGGGCGAACATCAGCCGGTTGGCCCATTCGGCGTGCGGCTTGTCGTTGCGCGACGGATTGCCCATGGCGCCGGAGAGGCCGCGCACCTGGCAGCGGTTGATGATGTAGGGAACCCACAGCAGCCCGGTCAGGATCACCGTCAGCGACAGCCAGAACAGTTCGCGCGTCATCGTCTCCCCCTCACGTGAATTCGATTCCCGACCGTCGGGACCGTCTGTTTATAGCTGAGCGGAAGACCTGGCGCTACGCGAAGACTTTGCGCTACGCGAAGACTTTGCGCTACGCGAAGACTTGGCGCTACGCGCGGACGCGGACATAGCTGCCCGGAGCGTCCTCGAGCGCCGACACCCCGTTCGAGCCCACAATGCGCGCCGGCACCGTCTCCGGGTCATGGCTTTCCAGCCAGCCGCGCCAGTCGGGCCACCACGAACCCTTGTGCTCCTCGGCGCCTTTCAGCCAGTCGGCGAGCTTCATGTCCTTGATGTTGTCGTTGGTCCAGTACTGGTACTTCTTCGAGGCCGGCGGATTGACCACGCCGGCGATATGGCCGGAGCCGGCCAGCACGTATCTCACCGGGCCGCCGAAGAACTGCGAACCGTAGAGCACCGATTCCGCCGGCGCGATGTGATCCTCGCGTGCGGCGAGGTTGTAGACCGGCACCTTCACCTTCGACAGATCGAGCAGCGTGTTGTCGAGCACCATCGTGCCGGTCGACAGCCGGTTCTCCAAATAGCAGTTGCGCAGATAGTAGGAGTGGTTCGACGAGGGCATCCGCGTCGCGTCCGAATTCCAGTGCAGCAGGTCGAACGAGGAGGGCGGCTGGCCCTTCAGATAATTGTTCACGACATACGACCAGATCAGGTCGTTCGAGCGCAGCATGTTGAAGGCCATCGCCATCTTGCTGCCCTCGAGCACGCCGGATTCCTGCATGTCGCGTTCCAGCGCCGAGATCTGGTCTTCGTCGACGAACACCAGAAGGTCGCCGGCGTGAGTGAAGTCGACCTGCGCGGCAAAGAACGTCGCCGACGTCACGCGCTGGCGGCGCTTCTCGGCGAGATAGGCGAGCGTCGAGGCGAGCATGGTGCCGCCGACGCAATAGCCGGCGGTGTGCACCTTCATCTCGCCGGTGACCTTCTCGATCACGTCCATCGCCGTGAGCGGGCCTTCGGCCATGTAATCGGCCCAGGTCTTCTTGCCGAGCTCCTTGTCCGGATTGACCCAGGAGATCACGAACACCGTGATGCCCTGGTCGACGCACCATTTGACGTAGGATTTCTCAGGGCGCAGATCGAGGATATAGAACTTGTTGATCCATGGCGGCACGATCAGGAGCGGCGTGCGCAGCACGTTCTCCGTCGCCGGCGAATACTGGATCAGCTGCATCAGCTCGTTCTGGTAGATCACCTTGCCCGGCGTCGTCGCCATGTTGACGCCGACCTCGAGATTGCTCGAATCGGACTGGCGGATCCGCAGCGTGCCGTGGCCGGCCTCGATATCCTCGGCCAGCATCTTCATGCCGCGGACCAGATTGTCGCCATTGGTCTCGACCGTGGCGCGCAGCACTTCCGGATTGGTGAGCACGAAATTCGACGGCGCCAGCGCGTTGGTGATCTGCTGGACGTAGAATTCGGCCTTCTTGCGGGTGTGCGGATCGATTCCGTCGGCGTCGTGGACCAGCTGCTGCGCCCATTTCGCGGTCAGCAGATAAAGCTGCAGGATGAAGTCGAAGAACTGATTCGACTTCCACTCCGGATCCTGGAAGCGCTTGTCGCGCGGGGCCGGCGTGATCGCCGGCCTGGCATCGGCTTCGCCGGCCATGCGGCGCACGGCCGATCCCCAGAGATCGAGGTAATCCTTGCCGAGCTGCATTTGCAGCGACGAGGCGCGCTCCTTGTCGGCCAGCCAGTATTCGGCGATCACGCTGAAGGTCTTGATGACCTCACCGAGCTCGTTCGGCGGCTTGTCGCGGACTTCCCCGGTCTGGCGCGGCTTGAGATAGGCTGCCAGCGCCTGGCCGCTGCTCTCCATCGCCCGCGCGATGTTCATGGCGAAGGCTTCGGCGTTGAATTTCGGGGTGGCTTGGGTGTCGGTACTGACGTTGCTCATCTGAGGGACAATATCGCGTCGTTTGGGGGGCGTCATCGCGCGGTGCGGTAGCGAAAATCGGTCAAAAGCCGATGTTTCGCTCTGTTGCGGTGCGATAAAAAAATCTTTGTTCCGTCATATTGAAGCCTCAGGGGTCGCATTTGGTGTTCACGCTTTAAGCGTTTCGGGCGACAATGGTTTGAAACGGCTAAAGCCAGGATTAATGCAGCAGGGACGCTGCAAGGCTCGTACCAGTGCGACCCGTGTCGGCAATGTGCGACGTGCGCGCTAGCTTGTTGGGGACAATTCGGCGCATGCCGATCGATCGAATGAACAGGGGGCTCGCGGCCGCAGCGCTGCTCGCGTCGATGCTGGCGCTGAGCGGTTGCTCGAGCACGATCGCCGATATGGCCATGCCGGCCGATGCGCCGGCGCGGCAAAAGGACGCCAACGGCTATCTCCCGGTGCACGACCTTCCGCCCGACCGCGCCGATCCGACGATCAAGCCGGCGGATCAGGCCAAGATCGAGCAGGAGCTGGTTGCCGCGCGTGATCGCCAGGCCCAGGCTCAGGCCGCGACGGCAGCCCAAAGCGGAAAGTGAGCGCGCGAGATTGGCCGATCAGCGCTGGCGCCGTCCGGCGTCCGTGCTAAAAGAAACCCAATTCAACCGCAGATCCGGCCGCTGTCCCCAGACCGTGCGCCTGAATTCGCTCTAAATCATTGATTCAGTGCGATTTCTGTAAGAGGCCGAGCCGGCTTCCGCAAGTCAGCCAAGGGGGACGATTCTGGCATCGCGGTTGTCGGAGCAAGGGTCCCATGGAAGATTTTTACCGCATTCGCCGTCTGCCGCCTTACGTCTTTGAAAAGGTCAACCAGGCCAAGGCGGCCGCGCGCAATGCCGGGGCCGACATCATCGACATGGGCATGGGGAACCCGGATCTGCCGACCCCGCCCCACGTCATCGAGAAGCTCAAGGAGACGCTGGGCAAGCCGCGGACCGACCGCTACTCGGCCTCCCGTGGCATCAACGGCCTGCGCAAGGCCCAGGCCGCCTATTATGGGCGCCGCTTCGGCGTCAAGCTGAACCCCGATACCCAGGTGGTTGCGACGCTCGGCTCGAAGGAGGGGTTTGCCAACGTTGCGCAGGCGATCACCGCGCCCGGCGATGTCGTGCTGTGCCCGAACCCGAGCTACCCGATCCATGCGTTCGGTTTCCTGATGGCGGGCGGCGTGATCCGTTCGGTGCCGTCGGAGCCGACGCCGCAGTTCTTCGAGGCGGTCGAGCGGGCGATCCAGCATTCGATTCCGAAGCCGATCGCGCTGATCGTCTGCTATCCGTCGAACCCGACCGCCTATGTCGCGGACCTCGACTTCTACAAGGATCTGGTCGCGTTCGCGAAGAAGCACGACATCTTCATCCTGTCCGATCTGGCCTACGCGGAAGTCTATTTCGACGAGAACAATCCGCCGCCGTCGGTGCTGCAGGTGCCCGGTGCGCTCGACGTCACCGTCGAATTCACCTCGATGTCGAAGACATTCTCGATGGCCGGCTGGCGCATGGGCTTTGCGGTCGGCAATGAGCGCATCATCGCGGCACTGGCGCGGGTCAAATCCTATCTCGATTATGGCGCCTTCACGCCGGTCCAGGTGGCGGCGACCGCCGCGCTGAACGGCCCCGACGACTGCATCCGCGAGATGCGCGACACTTACCGCAAGCGCCGCGACGCGCTGGTTGAGTCATTTGGCCGCGCCGGCTGGGACATTCCGCCGCCGCAGGCCTCGATGTTCGCCTGGGCGCCGCTGCCCAAGGCGTTCGAGGCGGTCGGCAGCATGCAGTTCGCAACCCTGATGGTGGAGAAATCCGGCGTCGTGGTGTCGCCGGGCGTTGCGTTCGGCGAGCATGGCGAAGGCTATGTCCGTATCGCGATGGTGGAGAACGAGCAGCGCATCCGGCAGGCCGCGCGCGGCGTACGCCGCTTCCTTGAAAGCGGCATCGAAACGTTGCACAACGTCGTTCCTCTCGCCAACCGGCGCTAATCCTTCCAGGTTGCTCAATCTCCAGGTCCCTTAAATCCATGGTCGCACCCCTGAACGTGGGCATAGCGGGGCTCGGCACCGTCGGTGCCGATGTCGTCCGCCTCATCGAAACGCAAGGACGGGCGCTGGCCGAGCGCAGCGGCCGCGGCATCCGCGTCGTCGCCGTCACCGCGCGCTCGAAAGCCAAGAAGCGGGGCCTCGACCTACGCGGCATCGCCTGGGCGAAGAGCCCGCAGGCGCTGGCCGAAGATCCCAATATCGACTGCTTCGTCGAACTGATGGGCGGCGCCGGCGATCCCGCGCTTTCCGCGATCGAGACCGCGCTGAAGGCCGGCAAGTCGGTCGTGACCGCCAACAAGGCGCTGATCGCCAAGCACGGACTGCGGCTTGCCGCCGCCGCCGAAAAGCACGGCGGTGCGCTGAATTTCGAGGCCGCGGTCGGCGCGGCGATCCCGGTCATCAAGACGCTGCGCGAGGGCCTCGCCGGCACCAGCATCAACCGCGTCTACGGCATCCTCAACGGCACCTGCAATTACATCCTGACCCGGATGGAGCAGGAGGGTTTGTCGTTCGAAGAATGCCTGAAGGACGCCCAGCGTCTCGGCTATGCCGAAGCCAACCCGTCATTCGACGTCGATGGTCACGACACCGCGCAGAAGCTTGCGATCCTGGCGAGCCTCGCTTTCGGAACCAAGGTCGCCGAAAGCGCGGTCTACGTCGAAGGCATTTCCTCGATCACGCCGGAAGACCTCAAGGCCGCCGCGGAACTCGGCTACCGCGTCAAGCTGCTCGGCGTTGCCGTGCGCACGGCAAAGGGCATTGAGCAGCGCGTGCATCCGACCATGGTGCCGAAATCATCCTCGATCGCGCAGGTGATGGGCGTCACCAACGCGGTGGCGATCGACGGCGAGGGGATTCCTCCGATCACGCTGGTCGGCCCCGGCGCCGGCGGCGGCGCGACCGCCTCGGCCGTGGTCGCCGACATCGCCGACGTCGCCCGCGGCATTCGTGCCAAGCCGTTCGGGCGTCCGGTGGAGCGGTTGCGCGACACCACCAAGGCGCCGATGGAACGCCATGAGGGTGGCTACTATATCCGCCTGATGGCGCGCGATCTTGCAGGCACTGCTGCAACAATCGCCACCCGGCTCGCGGAACAGAAGATATCTCTGGAGTCCATCGTGCAACGGCATCCGGATGGCGTCGATGTGAACGGTGCGGCCAAAAAACCTTCACCGGTCCCGGTCATTCTGATTACCTACGCGACCAGCGAGGATGCGGTGCATCGCGCGCTGGCCGCAGTGCAGCGCGATAAGGTCATCAGCGGCCGGCCGCAGGTGATCCGGATCGAGAAAAACTAACGCATGACCTGAACGGGTCGGGCGTGAGACGATTGATGCGGGCAGGCTGGCCTGTCCCCGAGGCTTTAAGGAGTACGCCGATGTCGACCCATATTTCCGTTCCGCCGCAGATGCTGCTCGAGCGCATCCTGACGCTCGAAATCGTGCGCGTGACGGAGCGCGCGGCGGTGTCGGCCGCGCGGCTGCGCGGCCACGGCCAGGAGAAGGCCGCCGACAAGGCCGCGGTCGACGCGATGCGGCGCGAGCTCAACAAGCTGCCGATCGAGGGCACCATCGTGATCGGCGAGGGCGAGCGCGACGAGGCGCCGATGCTGTTCATCGGCGAGAAGGTCGGCCTCAATGCCGGCCCGAAAGTCGACATTGCGGTCGACCCGCTCGAGGGCACCACGCTGTGCGCCAAGAACATGCCGGGCTCGATCGCCACCATGGCGATGGCCGACGGCGGAACGCTGCTGCACGCGCCCGACGTCTACATGCAGAAAATCGCGATCGGCCCGGGCTACGCCAAGAACGTGATCGAGCTCGACGCGCCGCCGGCCGACAACGTCCGCCGGCTCGCCAAGGCCAAGGGCGTCGATCCCAGCGCCATCAACGTGCTGGTGCTCGACCGTCCGCGCCATGCCGACATCATCAACGGCGTGCGCTCGACCGGCGCCGCCGTGCAGCTGATCACCGACGGTGACGTCGCCGGCGTCATTCACTGCGCCAAGCCCGATGAGACCGGCGTCGACATGTATATCGGCACCGGCGGCGCGCCCGAGGGCGTGCTGGCAGCAGTCGCGCTGCGCTGCATCGGCGGCCAGATGCAGTGCCGCCTGATCCTCGACACCGAGGAGAAGCGCGCGCGCGCGCACAAGATGGGCGTCACCGATCCGAAGATGATCTACGGCATCGAGGATTTGGCGAGGGGCGACTGCCTGTTCGCCGCCACCGGTGTCACCACCGGCTCGCTGCTCTCAGGCGTGAAGTTCAAGAAGGACGTGATCGAGACCGAGACCGTGGTGATGCGCTCGGTCACCGGCACCGTGCGCTACATCAAGGCCGAGCACCGCCAGCTGGAGAAGTTCCACCTGGATTGATGACGGCTGTCGTTCCGGGGCGATGCGCAGCATCGAACCTTAGATGCGCAGTTGTGCGTCGGGGGAGCTCGAGATTCCGGGTTCGCGCTCACACGCGCCCCCGGAATGACGCAACAAGAACAACAAGGGGAGGCACCCATGTCCGATCTTTCCGGCGTCAAGGCACTGGTGTTCGACGTGTTCGGAACCGTGGTCGACTGGCGCAGCAGCCTGATCAACGATTTCACCAAATGGGGCGAGGCGCGCGGCATCAAGGCCGACTGGACGGCGCTGGTTGACGGCTGGCGCGCGGTCTATGCGGCCTCGATGGACGAGGTGCGCAAGAACCCGCAGAACGGCTATGTCATCCTCGACGTCCTGCACCGCCGCTCGCTGGAGAAGCTGGTCGCGCAATTCGACATCAAGGGCCTCACCGAGGCCGACCTGCACTATTTGACGCTGGGCTGGCATCGCCTGCACGGGTGGCCCGACAGCGTCGCCGGGCTGACGCGGCTGAAGAGCAAATACATCATCTCGCCGCTGTCGAACGGCAACGTCGCGCTGCTCACCAACATGGCGAAGTTCGCTGGTCTGCCCTGGGACCTCGTGATGTCGGCCGAGCTGTTCGAGCACTACAAGCCGGATCCGGAAACCTATCTCGGCGCGGCAAAGCTGCTCTGCCTGCCGCCGGAGCAGGTGATGATGGTTGCCGCGCACAATTACGATCTCAAGCACGCGCAAAAACACGGCCTGAAGACGGCGTTCGTCGCGCGGCCGACCGAATACGGTCCGTTGCAGAAAGTCGATTTCGAGGCCACCGGAGAATGGGACATCGTGGCCAAGGATTTCGGGGAAATCGCCACCCGGATGGGCTGCTAGAACTGGTCTGCTATTCATTGAAGCGCTACGATTCCTGCCCGAAGCCTCGGTTCTGATTGGATCAGAGCCGAAGCCCTAGGTTTGTTTTGACGCGTTTCCGTCACGCGAACCGCTGCCCACTTCGCTCGAAAACGCTCTGGCTCCAGAAGGGATCATGACGCTCCACGCATCCGCACTGCCCGTCGAGGCGCCACAGGCGTTCCTTGGCGTGAGGCGGTCGCTGACCGGAAAGCTCTGGCGCGACCGGCTGGACGCGCGCGGGGCGGCGCGGGCGCTCGCGATCGTGCAGCGGCACAATCTGCCGGAAATGCTGGCGCGCGTGCTGGCCGGCCGCGGCGTCGCGATCGACGAGGTTACCGACTTCCTCGACCCGACCATCCGCAAGCTGATGCCGGACCCGCACACCGTCACCGAGATGGAGCATGCGGCCAAGCGGATCGCGGATGCCGCGGTGGGCGGCGAGAAGGTCGCGATCTTCGGCGACTACGACGTCGACGGCGCGACCTCGGCGGCGCTGCTGACCTGGCATCTGCGCCATTGCGGGCTGGATCCGCTGATCCACATTCCCGACCGCATCTTCGAAGGCTACGGTCCGAACGTCGACGCCGTCCGCGCCCTGGCGGCCAAGGGCGCGACGCTGCTCGTCACGGTCGATTGCGGCACCACCAGCATCGAGCCGCTGGCGGAAGCCAAGAAGCTCGGCATGTCGGTCGTGGTGATCGATCATCACCAGACCGGCGATGAGTTGCCCGAGGTCGACGCGCTGGTGAATCCGAACCGGCCCGACGATCTCTCGGGCCTCGGCCACCTCGCGGCCGTCGGCCTGGTGTTCGTCACATTGGTCGCCGTGAACCGCGAGCTGCGCCGGCGCGGCTTCTGGACCCGTGAGATGCCGGAGCCCGATCTGCTCAGCGTGCTGCATCACGTCGCGCTCGGCACCGTTGCCGACGTCGCGCCGCTCATTGGGCTTAACCGGGCCTTTGTCGCCAAGGGCCTGATCGCGATGCGCCGCCGCGACCATGTCGGCCACACCGCGCTGATGGATGTGGCGCGGCTCAATGGCCCGCCGGAGGCCTGGCATCTCGGCTTCATGCTTGGCCCGCGCATCAATGCCGGCGGCCGCATCGGGCGCGCCGATCTCGGCGTGCGGCTGCTGCTCGAAGGCGATGTCTCGGAGGCCGCGCGGATCGCGGCCGAGCTCGATCGCCTCAATGCCGAGCGGCGGGTGATCGAGCAGGCGGCCGAGGCGCAGGCCGAAGCCGAAGCGCTGGCCTCGCTCGGGCTCGAGGACAAGGGCGCGGTGATCGTCACCGCGGCGGAAGGCTGGCATCCCGGCGTGGTCGGGCTGGTCGCGGCGCGGCTGAAGGAGAAGTTCGCGCGTCCGGCCTTTGCGATCGCGCTCGAGCCGGGCGGCATCGGCACCGGATCGGGCCGCTCGATCGGCGGCGTCGATATCGGCAAGGCCGTGCGGCAGGCGGTGCACGACGGTCTGTTGATGAAAGGCGGCGGGCACGCGATGGCGGCCGGCGTCACGTTGCGCAAGGAGAAGCTCGCCGAATTCCGCGCCTACATGGAGAGCGCGCTGGCGGCCGACGTCGCCAACTCGCGTCACGAGAACGAGCTGTTCATCGATGGCGCCGTCACCGCCCGCGCGGTGACGCCGGAATTCGCCGCGACGCTCAATCGCGCAGGTCCGTTCGGTGCCGCCAATCCCGAGCCGGTGATCGCGCTGCCGTTGCATCAGCTGGTCTATGCCGACGAGGTCGGGCAGGCGCATTTGCGGCTGCGCTTCAAGTCCGGCGACGGTTCCATCGTCAACGGTATCGCGTTCCGCTCGGTCGGACAGAAGCTCGGCAGCGCCTTGACGCAAAATCGCGGCCAGCAATTGCACGTGGCAGGCTCTCTTGCAGTCGACCGTTGGCAAGGCACCGAACGTGTGCAATTCCGTGTGCTCGACGTCGCGGCACCGGATCAGGGCCCGGCGGTGATCAAATAAGAAACGTTGGGAGTGGACATGGCAGGACAGGTTGAAGGCAAGGTCGCGCTGGTGACCGGCGGCGCGTCGGGTATCGGCGAGGCCATCGTCGAATTGTTCGCGCAGGAAGGCGCGACGGTTGTTGCGACCGACATCGACGAGTTGAGGGGGCCCGAGCTCGCGGCGCGGCTCAAGAAGGCTGGTCGTGAGGTCGTCTTCCTGCCGCAGGATGTCACCAGCGAGGAGCGCTGGATCGAGGTCATCGCTGACATCGGCAAGCGCTATGGCCGCCTGGATATCATGGTCTCCAACGCCGGCATCGGCATCGGGGCGCCGTCGATTGTCGAGATGTCGCTCGCGGACTGGCGCCGGCAGACCGCCATCAATCTCGATGGCGTATTCCTGTCGGTGAAGCATTCGCTGCCGCTGATGCGCAAGCATGGCGGCGGCTCGATCATCATGATGTCGTCGCTGGCCGGCCTGCGCGGTGCGGCGACGCTCTCCGGCTACAGCGCGACCAAGGGCGCCGTGCGGCTGTTCGCCAAGTCGATCGCGATGGAATGCGCGCAGGTGAACGACGGCATCCGCGTCAACTCCGTGCATCCCGGCATCATCGACACGCCGATCTGGGGCAAGATTCCGACCGGCGCGACGGGCGCGGGCCAGAACGCGCCGATCGATCCGGAGGAGCGTGCAAGGTTCGCCACGCCGCTCGGCCGCGCCGGCCAGGCGATCGAGATCGCGCAAGGCGTGCTCTATCTCGCCTCCGATGCGTCGCGTTACGTGACCGGCACCGAGCTCGTGATCGACGGCGGAATGAACGCCGGCGGCGTGGTGCGGCAACCGAAATAGTCTCCGTCATTGCGAGGAGTTGAGCGGCGCATTTGCATCCCAACCGTCGTCGTCCCTGCGAAAGCAAGGACCCACACTCCGCGGCCGATGTTGTGAACGGGACTTGTCATTCCAGCGGCAACCCGCGACCCGTTAGCAGTAAGCTGTCGTAGCCCGCATGAGCGGAGCGATATGCGGGAAGAACTACCCCGGGTATCGCTTCGCTCACCCGGGCTACGCAGCTATGACCACGAGCGGCTAGCCACCTTGCCGCAACCGCGCCAGCACCTTGAGCCCGCCGTACCCGTCGGCGGGCAACAGGCCGGTCTTGGTCTGGAAATCCTTGATCGCCTGCATGGTGTCATTGCCGACGCGGCCGTCGGTGCCGCCGGTGTCGAAGCCGGCCTTGGTCAGCCGCGTCTGCATCTCCTGCACCTCGGCGAGCGTCAGCGCGCGCTCCGAGCCCGGGAACGGCTGGATGAAAGGCGGCCCGCCGAGACAGCGATCGCCGAGATGGCAGATCGCCAGCGCGTAGTTCATCGAGGGATTGTAGCTCTTCACCGAATTGAAGTTCGGGCCGAGCAGGAAGGCCGGGCCGCCGGCGACCGGGATCCAGAGCTGCGCCGATGCGTTCGGCTGCGGGAACGGCTGGCCGTCGGCTCTGACGACGCCAGCGCTGGCCCAGGCTGCGTAGGTGCGGCTGCCGCTGGTGCCGCCGCTCTGTGCACGAACCTCGTAGCCCCAGTGCTGGCCGCGGTGCCACTTGCCGCGATTGACGAGATATTTCGCGGTCGAGCCGAGCGCGTCGTCGGGGCGGCCGAACGGCGAGACCTTGCCGTCGCCGTCATAGTCGAATCCGACATTGAGCCAGACTTCCGGCATCCACTGCGAATGGCCCATCGCGCCGGCCCAGGAGCCGTTCATCTCCTGCGGCGTGCTCCAGCCACGCTGCACGATCTTCATCGCGTTGATCAGTTCGGTCTCCCAATAGGCCTTGCGGCGCGGCTCGTTCCAGGCGAGTGCGGCAAGCGAGGGAAACACCGGCGTCATGTGGTTCTGCTGCACCAGCGGATCGCCATAGGCTGATTCAACGCCCCACAGCGCGAGCAGCGTGCCGCGCTCGACGCCGAAGTCGCGCTCGATCCGGGCGAACAGCGCCTCGTTCTTCTTCAGTGCCTCGCGGCCGTGGATGACGCGCCAGTCCGAGACGCGGCGGTTGATGTACTGCCAGATCTGCTCGTGGAATTCAGGCTGGTTGCGCATCTGCTTGAACACGCTCATGTCGGGCTCGACCTGCGCCATGCAGCGATTCCAAGTCGCCTCGGAAATGCCTTTTGCCAGTGCGCGGGCGCGAAAATTGTCGCGCCATTGGTCGAAGCCGGGAGGCGCGGCCGCCAGCGCGCCGAATGGATTGGCGAGCGTCACGCCTGCCGCGAGCGCCGCCTTCAGGACGGCGCGGCGGGCAGGGGAATTCAAAGAATCAGGCTGTTTCATCGGGCCAGTGTAGCGGCGCCGATCGGGTGAGCCAAAAGCCACGCCGCCGCAGGAGCAATATTTGAGCATGCCCTTTGTCGGAAAAACCGGTTCCCGCTTTTCCGGGGCATGCTCTAGCTATCCTGCAAATCTGTGGCGATTTTTGACAGCCATTGCCGGACGATCTGCTCCGATCTGGCGTCGAGGCTGACGGCGAGCCGGCGCTCCTGGGCCTGGGCGATGTGGCGGCATTTCTCCAGGAGCGCGGTTCCATGGCTGGTCAGCGTCCATTGCAGCACCCGGCCGTGGACCGGGTGCGGCGTCTTGCGGATCGCGCCGTCCCGCTCGAGGTTGCGGATGATCACGCTGACGGTCTGCGGCGTCAGGAATGCCACCCGGGCCAGATCGGCGCCCGAGAGCCCCGGATAGGCTTTCAGCATCGTCAGCACGACGAATTGGGGAGAGGTGACGCCGAGGCCAGCCAGCTCGCGCTCCATCGATAGCCGCGAGGCCGCATTCGCCTGGCGCAGCAGGTAGGCGAGGTAGCCCTGCTCGCCGCGCTTGCCTTCGCCGGGCGGCGGGACGGCAGAGGCGGGCAGGGCGTCTGCGGCCGATCCTGCCCCGATCGCTGCCTTGCCCGCCGCCGCTTTCCCCGCCGGGCGCCGCCCGGCTGCGCCGGATTTCCCTCGTTTCTGCATTCCCGCCATGTTGCCTTCGCGAATGTCTGCGTCTTGCTCAATATCAGAGCTCTGATAATATGTCAGTACACTGATAACATGAGGCCAAGCCAATGTCACATGCCCGCAAGGAATACACCGACTTCGAGAAGCTCGCCCCCGATGTCTTCGCCGTCGTGCGTGACCTCGGCCAGTTCGCGGCGAAGGCCGGTCTCGACAAGCAGCTGCTCGAACTGGTCAAGCTGCGCGCCTCGCAGATCAACGGCTGCGCCTTCTGCGTGCAGTATCACATCCTGCAAGGCGAGAGCCTCGGCGTGCCCACAGACAAGCTGAACCTCGTCGTGGTGTGGCGCGAGGTGCGGCAGTTCTCGGCCCGCGAGCGCGCGGCGCTGGCCTGGACCGAGGCGCTGACGACCCTGCCGAACGGCGTCAGCGACGAGGTCTATGCGGAGGCCACCGCTGAATTCTCCGAAAAGGAGCTGACCTACCTGACCTCGGCGATCGCCTCGATCAATGTCTGGAACCGGTTCGGCGCCGCCTATCGCTGGACGCCGCCGCCGCGCAAGCAGCGGGCGGCCGCGGCGGCTTCGTGAGACGGAACGAACGGCAATTGACAGGGGAGGACAACCGATGACTTCGATGGCGATGACACCATCTCTCTCATGTGCGCGGCCGCCGTGGCCGGTCTTGCTGGCCGTGATCGCGGGACTGGCCTCGGCCTTCGTGATCGGCAAGGCGCTGCCGACCCCGATGGACGCGATCTCCGCGGTGATCGCGCCGCTCTGCGCGAGTGCCAATGCGGCATCGCCGCTCGACAAGGTCGAGGTCATCACCTCGCATGCGTTGCCGAACGTGGCGGGCAAGCGCGTCACCGTCGTGCGCGTGTTCTATGGTCCCGGCGGCTTCACGCCGCCGCACCGCCATTCCGGCTCGGTGACGGCCTACATCACCAAGGGCGAGATCCGTTCCCAGCTCGGCGGTGGGCCGGTCGAGACCTTCAAGGTCGGCCAGTCCTTCTTCGAGCCGCCGGGCTCGACCCACATGGTCTCGGCCAATGCGAGCACCACGGAGCCGGCGGAACTGATCGCGGTGTTCGTCGCGGACGAGGGCGCGCAGCTGACCACGATGCTGGAATAGCCGCCGGCAACTCCGATCGATGCCGGCCCAATTCCGCAGATCGCACGCGCCGTCGAGCACTGGACCAGTTTGCTGTGAAGTCCGCAGCAAACTGGACCTTGCAAGCGGAATTGGGCGCGGTGATTGATGGCGCGGCGGTGACGACCGCAATGCGATCGCGCCGCTCGCGCGGCGGTCAACGAACAGGAGCAACCGATGGTCAATCTCAAGGGGCTTTCCGCCTTCCCGATCACGCCCTCGAATCGAGATGGGCAGGTCGATGCGGGAGCGCTTCGCGCATTGCTGGAGCCCCTGATCGCGGCGAAGGTGGATTCGATCGGGCTGCTCGGAAGCACCGGCTCATATCCGTATTTCAGCCGCGATGAGCGACGGCGTGCCGTGCAGGCGGCGGCCGCCCTGGCAGGTGGCAAGACGCCGATCCTGGTCGGTGTCGGCGCGCTGCGCACCGATGATGCGGTGAAACTGGCGCAGGATGCACGCGATGCCGGCGCGGCGGCAGGCCTGCTGGCGCCGGTTTCCTATACGCCGCTGACCGACGATGAGGTTTTCGAGCATTTTCAAACAGTGGCGCGCGAAAGCGGATTGCCGATCTGCATCTACGACAATCCGGGCACGACGCATTTTCGATTCACGCCGGCTCTGATCGGCCGCTTGAGTCACGTTGCGGGAATCCTGGCGGTGAAGAGTCCCGCGCTGGACGCTGCCGCGGTGCCGGGCCATATCGCCGAATTGCGCGCCGTTGTGCCGAGCGGATTTTCGCTCGGTTACAGTGCCGACTGGAATTGCACGGAGGCGCTGCTGGCCGGCGGCGAGACCTGGTACAGCGTTCTCGCAGGAATTTTCCCCAAGGTCTGCGTCGACATCGTCCGTGCCGTCGCAAGTGGCGATGCCGCCAGGGCGCGGCAGCTTGACGCGCGGCTGCAACCGGTCTGGCAGCTGTTCAAGACATTCTCCAGCCTGCGGGTCGCCTACGCGATCGCCAATCTCAGAGGGATCTGCGCGGCCGAGCCTCCGCGTCCGATCCTGCCGTTGCCCCCGGACGCCCAGAAGAAGGTTAGTGAAGTGTTGGCCGGAATGGAGATCGGCTGATCGGATCGATGCGGTTCGCGATGGAATTCGCGGTCGCCCCATCGCCATCACGGCTTCCATCGGCGCGCAAAATCGGCTTAACAATCGCCCGTCGTGCTCGCTGACTGGGAGGCGTTCGATGCGATTGCCGGTGGTTCTGTTGACGCTTCTGATCCCTGCGGTGGCGTGGGCCGAGGAGCCCGCGACCAACGCGCCGGCGTTGTGGGGCAGTCCCACCGTCGACAACGGCGCCTGCTGCGAGACGCTTGGCGAGGTGCGCAGCAACATCGACCGGCTCGACCGCGAGATCGTGCGCCTGATGGCCGAGCGCGGCCGCTACGTCCATGAAGCCGCCCGCTTCAAGGCCAACCCCGCGCAGGTCGAAGCGCCCGAGCGCGCCGAGGCGGTGGTGAAGAAGGCGATGGCGCTTGCGGAAGCGGACGGGCTGTCGCCCAAGGTTGCGGAAGCCGCCTATCGCGCAATGGTGCGCGCCTTCATCGACTACGAGCAGGGCATCTTCGCAGACGCCGCGGCACGCGGCGATACGCCCTGGAAGAAGTAGGCGGCCTATCGCAACACGGTGCAGCTTCCCAATCCGCGCAATGACGCGACCGAGGTGGCGCGGAGCGCCACGGCTCTGGGGGCAAGTGGCGCTTGCGCGATTTCGGAATAATCGAATAATGCCGCTGATTTGCCCGACGTGTCAAGTTGTCGTGTCTGATGACGGCAGCCGCCGGCTACTTTGCATGGGGTTGTTTTCGATATTTTGGCGTCGCCCGCGAACCGCGGTCTCCAGTTCACTCGCGCTAATTGCCGCCGCCTTCCTGGGTGTCGATGCGATGCACGACGTCGTCGGGCAGGGCATGGGCCACGGCGGCCGCAGGTCCGGGCTCCGGTCCGATCTCGCGGCCGCGGCCGCGGATCAGCCGCTCATAGGCCGACACCAGCGTGGTGTAGGGATTGACCCAGAGCCAGCCGTCGCGCGTGAACACCTGCACGTCGAAATGCAGATGCCGTGACGTGCCGTTGGGATGGTCGAGATAGTTCGAGACCACGCCGATCTTCTCGCCCTCGCTGAGGCGGTGTCCGTTGAGCAGGCCGTCGGCGTCCATCACGGACGGGTTCATGTGCATGTAGCGGAAACGAACATGCTCGGTGCGGGTGTTGACCTGCAATGTCGCGGCCTGCTGCTGCGCCGAGCGGATCACGATACTGTCGCGCACCGCGACGACTGCCTGCTGCCTGGGGTCGCAACCGTCCTTGCTGTCGGCCGGACACGCGCCGGGCCTGATATCCTGACCCTGATGGCCGTAGCCGCTGGCGCATTGGCCGACTTCGAAGCTGCGCGCCTCGCAGAAATTATCCTGCCAGGGATATTCGTCGACCGTCGCACCCGCCTTGCGCCGGGCGAAGGATTGCGAGTGCGCGAAGGCCGGCACCTTCTGCAGCGGAAAGCGGATCTGCGAATAGACCGTGAAATCGGCGTGGCCGCCCTGCTGCCTGCGGCCGCCGCTGCCCGGAACGATGTCGCCGCTCGGGCGGTAGGTGAAGTCCGCCGATTGAGCGATCGGCCGCTCGGCGATGTCGGAGGCGATGTCGCTGCGCGGCCGCGACGGCTGGCCGCCGGCGATGCGCAATGCCTTCAGGAAGCGCTCGGCCACCGGATAGGCCTCGCGGCAGGCGAGCCGCTTCGGCCGCGGCGCGCTGTCGAGGCACTGGATCGAGACGACATAGGGAATCCCGAAGCGGGTGAAGGCGTAGCGCACATAGCCTTCGCGGATGAAGCGGCGCAGGTCCGGAAACTGCGCGGCCAGCGTCTTGACCGGCTCGCCCTTGCCGCCGAGCCGGTCGGCGAGGTCGTAGACCAGGATCGAGCCCGAGATCTGCACTTCGACCGGTTTTGCAAAGGTCCGCGGCGGCATGCCGTCGCCGGCGCCCGGGTCGAGCGAGAACACCGCGTCATAGCCGGACGCGCCGGCATGGAACACATCGGCCGCGCGGAAGTCGGCCTGGTAGCGTGCGACCGGCAGGCTGTCCGGTGCGCCGTTCTGTCGTGCGTCGAGATAGCTTGCGGGGTCGAAAGGCAGCAGCACCGGGATCGGGCTCTGCGCAATGCCGGGGAAGAGCGGCGACGTCACTGCGTTCAGCTGCACCAGCGCGGGCGTCGCGCGCGGATCGGTGGCGGGAACGCGGCGCTGTCCGGCGAACGTGAAGCTGGAGGCAATAGCCGGGCGGGTGGTGATCTCTTGCCGGAGCTGGTCGACCACCGAGCGCCATTCGACCCGCATGGCCGAGATCGAAGGTGTGCGGAATTCGTCGGCATGAGCGCCGGGAGGAGGCAAGAGCAGGGCTGCCAGCCAGCAACTGATGAAGCTGACGACCTTCCTGTTCACTGCACTCCCCGGTTCATGTCTGATCGCAAGAGATTAGAGCAAGTTCCGGAAAAGTGTGTAGCAGTTTTCCGGAAAGTTTGAGGTTAAACAGCAACCTGATGTGCGATGATGATTCATTGCGACTGTCACCGCACTTCGCCGCTCAATCCCTGCTCAATCCTTGCTCAGTCCTTGGCGCGTTCGACGTAGGAGCCGTCCTCGGTCATCACGACGATGCGCGTGCCGGTGGAAACGTGCGGCGGCACGCCGGTGCGGATGCCGTTCGACAGCATCGCCGGCTTGTACGACGACGAGGCGGTCTGGCCCTTGGTCACGGGCTCGGTTTCCACCACTTCGAGCGTCACGCGCTGCGGCAGTTGGATCGCGACTGGATTGCCGTCGTGCATCGACAGCTTCACGGTCATGTTCTCCTGCAAATACGGCGCAGACGAGCCGACGATCTCCTTGGAGACCTGGACTTGGTCGTAGTTGTCGTTGTTCATGAAGTGGAAGCCGTCGGCGTCCTCATAGAGGTAGTTGTAATTGTGGTCCTCGACGGTGGCCTTCTCGACCTGGTCGGTGGTCTTGTAGCGCTCCGACACCTTCACGCCGTCGCCGATGCGGCGCATTTCGATCTGGCTGACGGGGGTGCCCTTGCCGGGATGAATGTTTTCGGCGGAGAGGACCACATAGAGCTTGCCATCCTGCTCGATGATGTTGCCCTTGCGGATGGAACTGGCGATGACTTTCAAAGGTGTTTTCCTGAATTTGAGAAGCGGGGGCGCAAACCGGACCGGCAGCCCCTCGGCCGTGGCGGCGATTTCGGGCTGCAACATACTGATTTGTCCCTGAGATGCCAGTCTTTTGCGGCCGAATTCGGCAGTTTGGCAACCGCCGGCAACAGCCCTCGGGGGGCCGCCAGCGAGGGTCCTTGCCGGGGATTTTTCGGGCCTTCTCGTTATGATCGGCAAGGCTTGCGGGAACCGAGAATGTCCCCGTTTTCAGGTCGTAGAGGCAGCAACCAGCCGGCCACGGCGGCATCCTGTTTCCACGGAACTGGCGATGGGACGCGCGAGCCGGTGTTCAGGTTCAGCCGTGGCGACGCATGGACATTGCCGGCATCTTTCGACAAGAAAGGACGCGCTCCGCCGCGTTCCGCTGCGACCAAGGCCGTGTCGACGATGTATTTGTATGGAATCAAGGATTTGCGCCCGGCTCTTAAATCGGGGCGGTGGCTTGTTGATGTTGAATCCGCAACGGCTGGGGCGGTCGGCCGATGACAGCCCATGACCAGCCCTCGCCCTGGTGGACGCCGTCACGCTACGCCGATCGCAGGCCATTCCTGCGGGCGCGGACCGCGATCGCGCGGGCGCTCCGGGCCTGGTTCGAGGAGCAGGGCTTTGCCGAGGTCGAGACCGCCATCCTGCAGATCTCGCCTGGCAACGAGACCCATCTGCACGCCCCCCGTACCGAGCTCAGGCAAGCCGATGGCTCAGCTGCGTCGCGCTATCTGCGTACGTCGCCCGAGTTCGCCTGCAAGAAGCTGCTCGCGGCCGGTGAGCCCAAGATCTACGAGTTCGCGCGGGTGTTCCGCGATCGCGAGCGCGGCGACCTGCATTTGCCCGAATTCACCATGCTGGAATGGTACCGCGCCAATGCCGGTTACGACGCCATCATGGCCGACACGATCGTCGTCATCGCCCATGCGGCGCAGGCGACCGGGATCGGGCGGTTTTCATTCCGTGGCAGGATGGCCGACCCCTTTGCCGAGCCGGAGCTGATGACGGTTGCCGCAGGTTTCGAGCGCTTCGCCGGCATCGACCTCCTGGCGACGATCTCGGGCGGCGTGGGCAATCGCGAGGCGCTGGCGGCAGCCGCGCGCGAGCGGGTGCGGATCGCGGACGACGACACCTGGTCGGACATCTTCAGCAAGGTGCTGGTTGAGCATGTCGAGCCCAATCTCGGACAGGGCCGCCTGACGGTGCTGTTCGAATACCCGTCGCCCGAGGCGGCGCTGGCGCGCACCAAGGCGGGCGAGCCACGCGTCGCCGAGCGTTTCGAGGTCTATGCCTGCGGGGTCGAGCTCGCCAACGGCTTTGGCGAGTTGACCGACGCGGCCGAGCAGCGCCATCGTTTCACCGCAGCCATGGACGAGAAGGCCCGCCGTTACGGCGAGCGCTATCCGCTCGACGACGATTTCCTTGCCGCCGTTGGCCAGATGCCCGAGGCGAGCGGCGTCGCGCTCGGCTTCGACCGGCTGGTGATGCTGGCGAGCGGCGCGCCACGAATTGACCAGGTGGTCTGGACGCCGCCTGCAGGAGAGCCATGAACAGCATCGATCCGAAACTGGCGGCAACGCTGCGCCAGCCGCGCGAGCTGGCCGATGCCGGCCTCGTGCCGGTCGCAGCCCTTGCAGAGCTCGAACAGGTGGCTGCGCGCTACGCGGTCGCGGTGACGCCGGAGCTCGCGGCGCTGATCGATCCGGCCGATTCCGCCGACCCGATTGCGCGGCAGTTCATCCCAAGCGCTGACGAGCTCGTGGAGCAGCCGGGCGAGAACGCCGATCCGATCGGCGACGATGCGCATTCGCCGGTCGCCGGGATCGTGCATCGCTATCCGGACCGGGTGTTGTTCAAGCTCGTCCATGTCTGCGCGGTCTATTGCCGGTTCTGTTTCCGGCGCGAAATGGTCGGGCCGGGCAAGGCCTCGGCCTTGTCCGACGACGCCTACCGCGGGGCACTGGAGTACATCCGTACCCATCAAGAGGTCTGGGAAGTCATCCTGACCGGCGGCGATCCCTTGATGCTGTCGTCGCGCAGGCTGTCCGAGATCATGGCCGATCTCGCTGCTATCGATCATGTGAAGATCATCCGCCTTCACAGCCGCGTTCCCATCGCCGATCCCGAACGCATCAATTCCGACATGGTCGCGGCGCTGCGGGTTGAGGGGGCGACGACCTGGATCGCAATCCACGCCAACCATCCGCGCGAGCTGGGCGCCAATGCCCGCGCCGCGTGCGCGCGCCTTGCCGACGCCGGCATCCCATTGGTCAGCCAGACCGTCTTGCTGCGCGGCGTCAATGACGATGCCGCGACGCTCGCGGCGCTGATGCGCGCCTTCGTCGAGTGCCGGATCAAGCCCTATTATCTGCACCACGGCGACCTTGCACCCGGCACCGCGCATTTGCGCACCACCATCGAAGCCGGGCAGGAATTGATGCGGGCGTTGCGCGGGCGCGTCTCCGGACTGTGCCAGCCGGATTATGTGCTCGACATTCCCGGCGGCTACGGCAAGGCGCCGATCGGCCCGACCTATTTGTCGCAGTCAGCTTCCCGCGAACATGAAGATCCGCCGGAACGGCGGTACCGTATCGTCGATTATTGCGGTGACGTTCATCTTTACCCGCCGCAACCGTAAGGCTGCGATGCGCGGGGCCGGGGACGGACGGCAGGAGCCGCCCGAGGACGAGGGCCGCCGCGGCGTCGAAAATGCTGTGATGTTCGGTTTCTTTGTGGTGCTGGTCGCGGCGGGAATCTGGCTCCTTGGCACGATGGCCGATATACGGAAGGTTCAGGATTGCGCAGCGCAGGGGCGACGCAACTGTGCTACGGTCGAGGTGCCGGAACGGGCGCAATAGGGTTGAGAAGCGGAGACGCGAGATGCGGAAGACTGTTTTGTTGATGGCTCTGATGATGGTTGGAGCGCCCCAGGTTGGAACGTCCCAGGCATGGGCGCAGCAACAGGGCGGATCGTCCTCCATGCAGAAGAACGCGCCGCTGCCGGAGGCGCCGGTCGGACATCGTCAGCCACGCCGCGGCGACGTTGGCAACGAGAAGAATATCAGCGATCCGAACAGCACGGCGAACAAGGAAGACGCTGCGCTCGACAAGAAGATCAAGAGCATCTGCCGCGGCTGCTAAGCTACGGAAGAGACCGGCGGAGCGCGATATCCGCCCCGCCGGCAACGCTCAATCCGTTCGACCGTCTCAGGCCGAACGCTCCTGCAAGCCGTCACGCCGCCCGCTGCGCCTGGCGTCGACGGCATCGGCGAGCTGCTTCAGCACGTCAGCCGTCGTCACCAGGTCGATGCAGCCGTCCGTGATGCTCTGGCCGTAGGTCAGCGGCTTGCCCGGCACGACGTCCTGGCGTCCCGCGACAAGGTTGCTCTCGATCGTCACGCCGATGATGCGCTGTTCGCCGCTTGCGACCTGCTGGGCGATGTCAGCGGCAACCAGCGGCTGATTCTCCGGCTTCTTGCTGCTGTTGGCGTGGCTGGTGTCGATCATCAGCCGCGGCGCGACACCGGCGTGGCCGAGCTCGGCGGCGGCCGCATCGACGCTCGCTGCATCATAGTTCGGCGCCCGGCCGCCGCGCAGGATGACATGGCAATCCTCGTTGCCGCTGGTCGCGGCGATCGCCGAACGGCCGCCTTTGGTGACCGCCATGAAATGATGCGGGTGCGAGGCCGACTTCACCGCATCCGCCGCGATCCGCACGCCACCGTCGGTGCTGTTCTTGAAGCCGACCGGGCAGGACAGGCCGGACGCCAGCTCGCGATGGATCTGGCTCTCGGTGGTGCGCGCGCCGATCGCGGCCCACGAGACCAGATCGGCGATGTATTGCGGCGTCGTCATGTCGAGGAATTCGGTGCCGGCGGGCAGGCCGAGATTGTTCACGGCCGACAGCACGTTGCGTGCAAGACGCAGGCCCTTGTTGATGTCGAAGCTGCCATCGAGATCGGGATCGTTGATCAGCCCCTTCCAGCCGACGGTGGTGCGCGGCTTCTCGAAATAGACCCGCATCACGATCTCGAGGCGGTCGGCGAGCTGTTCGCGCAGGCTGGCGAGACGCTCGGCGTAATCGACGGCCGCCGCGGGATCGTGGATGGAGCAGGGGCCGACGACGACCAGCAGGCGGTCATCGGTGCCATTGAGGATCGCGTGGATGGCGTTGCGGGCGCCCATCACGACGCGGGTCGCCGTCAGGGTGCGCGGAACTTCCCGCATCACCTCTTCGGGCGTACTCAGCTCTTTCAATTCCTTGATGCGAAGATCGTCTGTCGTACTCAACACGGCTGGCTCCTTTGGAGTTCGGGACCTGCCGGCAAACAAAAAAGCCGCCAGGTCTGGCGGCTTGTTTTGGACGTTTGCTGCAATTCTTCAGATTGAGCGCGATCCTCCTGCCGCCAGCGAGCTGTCGTAGCTAAAGTACCAAAAATAGCTGGTGGCGACGGTGATCATGGCGGGCTCTATACCCGACGGATATCGGCCTGTCACCCCCCAAATCCGCGAGGGGAGCCGGTTGGCCGTCAGGTGTTGCGCGCGGCCAACGCCATACCTATCAGGGTCGCCCCGCCGAACATCAGATTGAGGCCGACCAGGAGGCCGATCGCCCAGCCCGCCGACTCCGGCAGGCCCGCGATGATGAAGAAGGCGATCACGATATCCATCAGGCCGGCGATCAGGAGCCAGGACCAGCGTCCCGACAATTCGCGGCGGTGCTCCAGCGCATACATGATGGTGGCGACGCCCTCGGCGACGAAATAGGCGCCGATCACGATGGTCAGCGTCAGCACGCCCTGCATCGGACGGGCCAGCAGCACCATGCCGGCCAGCACGGCGAGCGCAGCCGAGATCAGCGACCACCAGAAGCCCGGCATGTTGCGCGCCCAGAAGGTCACGATCAGTCCGCCGATGCCTGAGATCAGGAACATCCAGCCGAGGAAGATGGTGACGGCGAGGCTCGCGTATGTCGGCACGATCATCGCCGCGATGCCGAGGATGACGAGCAGGATGCCTTCGAACAGGAACGCCTTCCAGTGTTGCTTGACCGCGGCCTTCATCTCCGATCGCAGTTTGTCGAGATCGTTGGACAGGGTCATCGCGGCTCTCCAAATCTGCAACCGAAAAGTCTGCAACGGTAAAGTCTGCGAGCACGAGGTCTACGAGCGTGCGGCGTATCCTAGCCCTGGCCCGGCGCGGACGGAAAGCCCTCCGCGACGGTCCGCATCCGGTTGCGGCCGAGGAAATAGACCGTGGTGGTCGCGATCAGCAGCGCCAGTCCGATCAGGATCGAGGTGAAGCCGATCGGGACCAGGATGAACGAGGCATTGCGCTCGGGATTGACGTACCAGTGATGCAGCGAGGTGAGCAGGAAGGAGACCCCGGCAAAGCCGGTGCCGCCGCCGACCAGTAGCAGTGCCCACATTCGCCGCAGCTGGCTCAGCCGCTCGCGCGCAACGTCGGTGCGCGGCGCATGATGCCTGCCGAGGCGGCGCACCAGGCGGATTGCAAAACCGATCGAGGAGAAGCCGATCAGCACGCTGGCCGAACCGAGCAGGAGCCGCGAGGTCGAACTAAGGTCGGGAATGCGCTGGAGCGCGAGCAGCGGAAAATCGAACGCCGCGTGCAGCGCGACCGGCGCGACCAGCACCAGCGCCCAATTGGTGATGCGCGCCCAGTCGCGGTGGCCGCGATAGGCGCCGAGCGCGCCGCCGGAGCGCGCGATCGCAAGGTAGGCGCCGGCGATGATGCCGAGCGCGCCGTGAAACGGCACCGTGAGCACGCTGCGCAACGCCGCGAGCGCCCGCCACATGTCCTTGTGCTGGACGAGATAGGCGAGGTTCTCGTAGGCCGCAAATCCGAGGCCCGCGGCCGCACCATAGACCACCGTGTCCATCGGATCGGCGAAGGCGCGGCGGCGGGTCGAGATGGCGACGATGACGAGAACCTTGACGATCTCCTCCGGCGCCGCGACGCCGAACGCCGCGCGGACCGCCTGGGTCGCCCAGGGATTGTCGGGGATGGCGAGCAGCGCGTTGAAGGGAACGCGCGCCAGGCCGAGCAGCGAGATGCTGGCCGCGCCGAGCACGAAGGCGAGCCAAACCTGCACCGGCGGTCCGGGGCGTTCGTCGGCGGCAATCACCAGCCACAGCACCAGCAGTGCGGGTGCGATGGCGGCGGCGCCGATCACAGTCGGAAGCGACTCAAGCAACAACATGAGCCGGACGGCCCCTCTTATGGCACCAAAGCGATGCGTACCGAAGAAATGGCAGCAAGTTCAGCGGATTGCAAATCGGGCAATTGGGGAAATCGGCTCGGCTGACACGCTTCTCGTGTCCAATATGCCACGGTAGCCGGCGAAAGCGCGGCGCGGGCCTTGATCGGCTCAAAGCAGAGGGCGACGACCGGCTGCCGGGCAGTTCCTGGCAGCCAAACGCCCCCCATGCGGCGTCCTCAGTACCCGAACTGTGATCGGGTGACGATCTGTCAGTCCAGCCAGTTTGCCTTGATGTCGCGAGCCGCGCGGCGATGGCGTATCGGAGTGAGATTGGGGCGCGCATCGGCAAGGTGGCTCACGGCGTGGCGAGATCGATCCGCAGATCGGGCGAACTTCACGGTGCGCGGCCATGGCGCGACGTGGCGGCGGTAAGTTTCGGCACCGCGTCCCTTTCCGTGGGCTATAATGTCGCGGGCAAAGCGACTGATCCGGTAAAAGCTAAAGATGTCTTCGATTGATTCTGCTGTGATCGTTCTTGCCGTGATCGCCCTGTTTGCGGCGTTTGTAAACGGTGCGCTGGGTTACGGGTTTTCCTCGCTCACCGTGCCGGTCGCGCTTGTCTTCTACACCAACCGCGTTCTCAATCCCGCGGTCGTCATCGTCGAAGTCTTCGTCAACCTGTATGTTCTGTGCATCAATCTGAGCGGCGTTCCGGCCGTGTGGCGGCGCGTGCTGCCCATTCTCATCGGTATGCTGCCGGGCATCGCAGTCGGAGCCTTTGCCCTGACGTCACTGCAACCCGGCTGGACCAAGTTCGCCACCTATTCGATCATTCTGCCGCTTATCCTGCTGCAGGCGGCCGGTTGGCGGAAGCCGATCCAGTCGAAATGGCTGGTCGGTTTGCCCTTTGGAACGGCGCTCGGGGTCCTGTACTCGGTCACGACCATCTCGGGACCGCCGCTGGCAATCCTTTTCAACAATCAGGGCCTTGTCAAAGACGAGTTTCGGGCCGGTCTCGCACTGGTTCGAGTGACAGAGTCCGGCTTGACCGCGATCGCGTACTACAAGCTCGGTCTGTTCATCGAAGAGAGCCGGAGCATGTTGTTCGTGCTCGTTCCCTGCGTGGTCGTCGGCATACCGTTCGGTGCCTGGCTGATCCGGCGGCTGGACGCCGAGACGTTTCGCCGGATCTGCATGAGCTTTGATGCGTGGGTCGTGGGATTCGGACTGTCGCGCGTGTTGATCGAAGTGAAGCTGATGGACAGCCCGTGGGCCTACAGCGTCATGGCCGGGACGATCCTGATCGACGTCTGCTTGTTGTATGTGTTCTTTACCGCGCGGAGAGGGACCGCGCAGAACCCGCACGCGTTGGCTCCGCTGAGATCTGGAATCGGGGCGGCCCGACCTGATGGCGACAATGCCGCGGGGCGGCGTTCGCAAGGTGGCTAACCTGCCAGCAGGCGCCGGCAGGTTTCGACGAACACCTCGGCGCCGGTGACAATATCGGCGTCGTCGGTGTTCTGGATTGAAAACAGTGTTCACGCTGTTGGGCAATTCGGAACGGCGGGAGCGTCGCAGGACGTTGACGAATTGGTTCGTCGGCTCATTGCCGGGGCTGAAGGTCGGGCGTCCGCCGTCTCTGCGAACAGCTACTTCTGAGCCGGAGTCCCGGAAGGCCGTAACCAATCCGCCGTCTGTGCCGCGGTTTCCGCTTGGCGAGCTCTTCGGATCAACCGCTCGCGCTCAACGCCCGGATAGGTGCCTTGTGCTTCCTTCCGAAGACGCTCAGCCTGATCACCAAGGCGAATTTCGAGAGAATCGGTCTGCTTGAACCGGCGACGCTGCATGGCACGCTGCTCCATCTTGTTGGGGAGGGCGGGAGCGCGTGATGGCGTTCTCGTCACCGATAGATGCCGCGTGCGGGGCGATGACGATGATCAACGGCCCGCGCGGCAATATGTTCCTGCAATGGGAACAATCGCCGCGCGGGCCGAGGCACATCTCAGGCTGCTTCAGCGTTGATGGCTGCGACGGCCAGTTTGGTCAGCGCGTCGTCGGTTTTCTTCTCCTCAGCCAGGGTCTGATCGAGAAGCTTGACCGCGTCGTTCATGCTCAGCTTGCTGGCCCATGCCTTGAGCGTGCCATAGCGGGAGATTTCGTAATGCTCGACCGCCTGCGCCGCGGCAAGCAGGCCAGGATCGAGCGCCGGCGTGTCGGCGTATTCGTCCATGATCTCCTTACCCTCGTCGATGATCCCCTCGATCGCGTCGCATTTCCTGCCGCGCGCCGGCTTTCCCAACAGCTCGAAGATCTTCTCGAGCCGGTCGATCTGGCCTTCGGTCTCCTCGTGATGCTTCTCGAAGGCTGCGCGCAATTTATCCGATGACGCTGCCTTGGCCATCTTTGGCAGCGCCTTATAGATCTGCTTCTCGGCGTAGTAGATGTCCTTCAACGTGTCGAGGAACAGGGCGCTGAGGTCTTTCTCCGGCATCGACTTTCTCCATCGCAAAGGTTGATTTCGCGATCCCAACCCGTGCGCAGATGCGATGTTCCTATTTGTGGTGGCTCGGGCTTGAGCCAGCTGAACCGATCATTGCGTCAGCAGGCGCCGGCAGGTTTCGACGAACACCTCGGCGCCCGTGACGATATCGGCGTCGTCGGTGTTCTCGCTCCAGTGATGGCTGATGCCGCCGATCGACGGCACGAACAGCATCGCGGCCGGCATGATGGTGGCGAGGACCTGGGCGTCGTGGCCGGCGCCGCTCGGCATCCGGATTGACTTGCCGCCGGCGCAGGCGGCGCTCGCGGCCTCGATCGCATCCTGGAACGCAGGCGTCATCATCGCGGGCACGCCGGTGCGGATCCGTTCGACCTTCACGCCGCAGCGGCCCTGCGCGGTGGCGTCTTCCGCCAGGCGATGCAGGTGCGCCTCGAGCCGTGCGATCACCTCGGGATTGTCGTCGCGGATCTGGAACAGCATGTCGGCGTGGCCTGGGATGATGCTCGGCGCGCCCGGGTCCAGCGTGATGCGGCCGGTGGTCCAGACCGTGCGCGGTCCGCACAGGGCAGGGAAGCTGTCGTCGATCGCGACGCAGAACCGCGCCAGCGCCAGGCCGGCATCCTTGCGCACCGCCATCCGCGTGGTGCCGGCATGGTTCTGCTCGCCGGTGAACGTGATGCGATATTGCCAGATGCCGACGATGGAAGTGACGACGCCGATCTTGAGCCGGCTAGCTTCCAGCGTGTCGCCTTGCTCGATATGCGCCTCGAGATAACCGATATGGCGGCGAGGTTCGGCGGTGAGGCGCGGGCGGCCGGCGAAGCCCGCATCGCGCAAGGCCTGTCGCATGGTGCGATCGCTGGAGCGGTCGCGCGCCGCATCGATGTCGGCTTCGGTCACGGCGCCGGCAAACGACCGGCTGCCGAGGAAGCTGCCGAAATGTCCTTCCTCGTCGCACCATGCGGCAACCTCGACCGCGCCGTTGATGCCGGGATCGCGGTTGACGACGCGCGCGGCTTCCAGCGCATAGACCACGCCGAGCGGCCCATCGAGCCAGCCCGCATGGTTCTGGCTTTCGAGATGCGAGCCCGCGAGCAGCTTCGGTCCCGCCTTCGCACTGGTGCCGAACACATTGCCGATGCCGTCGATCGTCGCGGTGAGGTCGGCATCGGGCAGGTGCGCCGCAAGCCAGTCCAGCGAGCGCAGATGCGGCTCCGAGAATGTCGGCTTGTGCACGCCGGTCTTGTAGGCGCCGATCGCGCGCAGTGCATTGAGATCGGCGAGCACGCGCTTGCCGTCGAAGCGACCGTTGATGCCTGGCATGGTTGGACTCCGGATGAGCGTCTTTGGTTTGCGTCTCGATTTACGTCTTGATCTACGTCTTGGCGCCGCAATCCCGTCTTGATGCCGTCGCGGTTGGATGCGACGGAACAATCAGGGCAAACGATTTCTTAGCGGTTCTGCTCTTAGGTCGCAGTACGAATGTTGCGGTACGAATAGCGTGTGGGTGTGATCATGTCTGCATTCCGGAACTGGGCCCGCAAGGCCGCTGTGGTTCTTCTTCCGATCGCGCTCGGCGCTTGCGCGCAGTATTCGCAGCAATACAGCATGACGACCCCGCCGCCGGGAACCGGTCCGCTGGCCTGGGACGGCGCCGGGCAGGATCCCAATCAGCCGCAGCCGCGACGGCATGCGCGAAATGTGTCGCCGGCGGTGGCGGAGACGCAACTGTCGGAAGCGGATGCCGACGACCGGCTGGCGCGCAAGCTCGTGATCTGCAGCACCTGCATCAAGCAGACGCCGGTGGCGGCGGCCGCGGCGCAGCCGACCAATCGTCAGGACGTCGCGAGCGTGACCAATCACTAGCGCGCTGTCGCCAGACATCGATCCGGCCTGCAGGCCTTAGTTAGGCCACGAAGTCGTTCGATGCGCAGGCCCATGTCGTTCCGAAAACTCATTGTTCCCGCCATCGTCGTCGCGCTTGCCGCCGCCATCCTGATTCATGGGGGCGGTTCGCGGGCCCATGCGCATGTGCCGTCGCATTGCGGCTTCTGGACCTCGATCGAGGCCGGATTGTCGTGCAGGTGATCTCCCGCCGGTGGCCTGGGCGGCAGTCCGGGAAAAGCGTTCTGAACGCTTGCCCGTCCGGCCAATCGCCACTATACGTTCGCCCGTCGCGGCCGTTCGCCGGTAGCGGCCAGTACGGCACATCTCACGTCTAACGTATTGATTTGCCGGGAGTTTTGCTCCCTTCGTCTATCGGTTAGGACGCCACCCTTTCACGGTGGAGAGAGCGGTTCGATTCCGCTAGGGAGCGCCATCGGCGCCAAACCGGAAATCCAGCAGACTCAACGAATTGTCGCGCAGGCGAACGCCTTGTCGTGCGGTTCGGCTCACTGTGAACAACGGCACAATCGCTGCAATCCGCCGGTTTTTCGCAACCCTTTGTAAAGCCAGCGGCGATACGGCTGGGCCGGGGATGATGTGATGGTTTTAGGATCCAAGAAGCGCGAAACGCGCAAATCGCTGCGCCGATCCGGCTGGATCACGTTCGACGGCGGATTCGCCGCACGGCCGTGCGTGGTCGAGGACATGTCCTCGTCGGGCGCAAAAATCACCGTGCAGGACAACAACACGCTGCCGGCCAAGCTGCGGCTGGCGTTTTCGCGCGACGCCCGCACCGGGCGCGCCTGCGAAGTGGTCTGGCGCGTGGGCAAGACGTTCGGCGTGAGATTCGTGCGCTAGCTTGATCCGGCCGCGCGCGATAAAAGGCCGGATGCGCAAGACCTGCTTCGCCGTCATCGCCGTCCTGCTTCCCGCCGCTGCGTTCGCGCAAGCCGGCGACCGCCGCAATTTCCAGACGCCTCCCGATGCCGGCAGGACCCTGCCGTCGAAATCCGCGACGCGGAGCAATCCCTGCTCCTCGTACGGACCGGGCTTCGTCAAGGTCGAGGGCTCCGACACCTGCGTGAGGCTCGGCGGCGCCATCAGTGTCGGTGCGGGGGTGTCCAGCGGACGCTGAGCGGCTTGCCGCTCACGACATCGGCGGCGCGACGATGCGCACGAAGGCCGTCCGCTGCGCGATCTCGCCGAACCAGCGCTCGAGATGGGGCAGCTTCGGCTTCGTGACGTCCTCGACACCGAACCAGCGCCGCGCAAAGGCGCCGAGCGCGATGTCGGCGATCGTGAACTGATCGCCCTCGACGTAGCGGCGGCTTGCAAGCTGCGCCTCGACGACGCGCCACACCACGCCCGCGGCATCGGCGTCCTTCTGAATCTGCACCATGTCGCGCTTATCCGGCGCCGTGCGCACCAGTCCCCAGAACAGCGGGCGCTCGACCGGTTGCAGCGTCGACAGCGTCCAGTCGAGCCAGCGGTCAACGGCCGCGCGCGCCTTCGGCGGCTGCGGATAGACCGGCGAGCTCTGGCCGTAGGCCATACAGAGATAGCGCATCACCGAATTGGATTCCCACAGCACATAGTCGCCGTCGACCAGCGTCGGGACGCGGCCATTCGGATTCATCGCGAGATAATCCGCCTGATCGTTCTTGCCGAACTGCATGCCGGCATCGATGCGCTGATAGGGCAGGTCGAGCTCGGCCAGACACCAGAGCACCTTTTGCACATTGACCGAATTGGCCCGGCCCCAGATCGTCAGTTGCGGCTTGCTGTCCATCACGCGTTTTCTTTCCGCTGTTGCGCTTTGCGCGCGTTCTTAGCCGAACCGTCAGGGAAAAGCGCGGGGTGAATTGTACCGAGCGCAAAAAAGAGGCTCTGGCGCGATGCGGCAGAGCCTCGTCGATATCAGTCAAAGCGCAGTCAGTGACCGAACAGCAACCACAGCACGATGATCACCGGGATCGGCACACCCAACAGCCAAAGCAAAAGTCCTTTTCCCATCTCCTCGCCTCCTCGCATTCGTGTGAGGAGGCAACGTCAACTGCTGCGTCATGTTCCTCGCGATTGCTCCGCGCTTCACCGATGGAGAAACGCGGATAGGAACGTGTGCGCCGGCGCGGCGTTTACCAATGCCCGGTGTTCGGCATCGAGGCCCAAGGTTCGGCCGGCGCCTTCGGATCGCCCTTCTGCAGGATCTCGATCGAGTGCAGGTCGGGCGAACGCACGAACGCCATGTTGCCGTCGCGCGGCGGACGATTGATGGTGACGCCCATCTTCATCAGCTTCTCGCAGGTCGCGTAGATGTCGTCGACCTCGTAGGCGAGATGGCCGAAATGGCGGTCCTCGCCGTATTTCTCCTCGTCCCAATTGTAGGTCAATTCGACCAGCGGCGCGCCGCGGCTTTGCGGCAGCGACTTGAGCAGATGGAGGTCTTCCTCCGCGCAGAGAAACACCAGCGTGAAGCGGCCCTTGTCATTGTCGATGCGGCGCACTTCCTTCAGCCCCAGCGCGTCCTGATAGAATTTCATCGCGACATCGAGATTGCGGACGCGCAGCATGGTGTGCAGATAGCGCATTTTCTTGTCCTCCTGGGAATTCAGAGATTTTGTTTTGGCTCGGGCGAGACACGCCAAGAAATAGCAGCAAAACGGGGCGCGGGGCAGGGGCCTGCACGACTTTTGCGACCGCTCCGGGCGGCTGCGTTCTCAAGCTTTCGCGAGCCTTCGCACTGAGCGACCTGCGACACGCTCATGCAGCGCGCGATACGGGAAAGCCCCGCCCAGGAAAATTCTGGAACGGGGCTTTCGTGGTCGAGCCTTGGAGGCACGGCCCTCTATCTCATCGAATGCCCATCACTGCCAATCAAGGACGCGCGAGGTTGGACCTCCTCTAAAAAAGCAAAACCCCGCGAGTGGCTCGCGAGGTCTGATGCCGGCGGGCCTTGGGGAGATCGTGCCGGCAACCAGCCATCTAACGGAGCTTGCGGCGGCAGGTTCCAGCATCCCGAAAATAGAAAGCCCCGCAGGCTGGATGCGGGGCTTTCCCAGTTGACGGACTGGGGATCTCTCAGGGCGTGAGCCGTCAACTGTTGGGGACCAAACTTAAGGTTGAATTTATAAAATGCAACAGCGCCGCGTAGACGGAATATCCTCGTCCCACAGCGCTGCGCCAGACGCTGGGCCCTGAAATCCCCAGCGCAGTTTTGTCTTGGCGCTGCGTAAAAGGTTCAAAGGAAAAGCCCGGCGAGGGGGGATTTGCGGTGGCCTTCAGGGCCGGCCTGGCGATGCGTCCCCGGATCCCGCGCGACATGCGGCGGCGCGCGCCGCCGCGTGTGCAATGCAAACGTCGTTGGCCGGTTGCGATCTCACACCTTGATGTCGAGAATGGTCTCGACGGCGTCGCGGTCGGCCTTGTTCTTGGCGGCGAAGACGTCGAGCACATCCTCGCTGATGATGCGCGGCTGCTCCTTCGCCGTTTGATCGACGACGAGCTGCACTCTGGCTTGCGTCACTTCGACAGGTACGGGGTAAACGAGCATGGCTCTCTCCCTCCGGCTGTCGAACCCTGTCAGGGCTTTCTTAACGATTTGTAAGCGCCTGGATCAGCGCTTTCGGTTCGAATCGGCGGCCGGGCGGTATTGGCCCGCTCGCCTGCCAGCCTGCTTGGCGCCATACTGCGGGCCTTTGGGACCGGACGGCGCGATCGATGAGGAACGGGCTCTATTCGATCCATATCCATATGATGGACGGCGTGCGGGGCCGCGACAGCGGCGTCCTGATCCTGCGCGATGGTCTGCTGATCGGTGGCGGGCCGCATTTCTGGTCGATCGGGGCCTACACGGCCGGCGAGGGCACCTGGAAGGGGCATCTCAGGACCAACCAGCATTCCCCGTTTTCCGATCCGTTCACCCGGCCGCTGTTCGCCGGCCAGGAGGTGACGAGCGGATTTTCCGGCACCTTCAGCGGTGACCAGGCCGAAGTGTTCGGAACCGTGCTGGTTGGAACCCGCAGCCTGAGCTTCCAGGCAACCCTGAAAAGGCTGGCCGACGCCTGATTGCGGCAAGGCTGTGGACGAGTGCGCAGCAAGCTTCGCATTCTGTTTGGCAAATCGACCTGTCGCGGCTGTGAATTTGCTGCGGACAAACGCGGGATAGCGTTGTGGATGTCGGCCTGAGGCCTTCCAGCGCCGCCTTACCGAGCCACCGCTAACCCTACCTGGTTAGGTTAAGGGCAGTATTGCGTTGTCACCACCTATGATTGCGGTAGGGATTGTTGCAGGTGACAGCCATGATGCCATCGTTCCATAGCGCTGACAGACCGACCCACCGGCGCGTGATGGTGGTGGGCTTGCTGTTCTGTTCCGCCTTTGTCGCGATCAGCTTCTGGCTTCGGCCGCAGCCGGAGAATGGCAAGGTGCTCGTGAAGGCGGACCGGCTGGTTCGCACGGCGGGAGAGGCGCGGAAATCAAACTAGAGCGGAAATCAAACCAGAATCGGCAAGCCAAGCCGCGCCCCGGCGCTCAGTCCGGCAGCTTCCCGTTCGGATGCTTGTGATACATCGCGATGCCGATAAAGCCGGCAAAGCCCATCACATTCAGCAGCAGTTCCATCCACGCCGGCATCGATGCCAACCTCGCTCACGGCAAAGCTAATCATTGAGGTTGTGTTTTTGTTCCAGCGCTAACCGATGGTAGCTTTGCGCTATCGCATGGCTGCGGAACCCGAAGGGGCGTTTTGCTGCAACCATCCTTTTGCGCCCGCGTTGGTGCACATCACCACGTGAGGAGGTTGTCCATGAAGAGGACATTGGCAGTTTTGGCGACCGTAGCGACGGTGGGCGCAACGATGGTCAGCGCGCCGGCGCAAGCGCGCGGTATCGGCCCTGGCCTGGCGTTCGGTCTGGCCGCCGGCGCACTCGCCGCGGGTGCGGCCGGCGCGTATTACGGCCCACGCTATTACGGGCCCGGCTACGGTTATTATGGCCCGCGCTACGGCTACTACGACGACGGATACGCCTATTATCGCGGTCCGTATTATCGGCACCACTACTATCGCCATTATTGGTAACGGCGACGAGCCCGGAGCACACCGCTCCGGGCTTTCTCAATTGCGCGTCATGGTGCGATCGCGCGGAATTGCATTCGCATCGATCGTCCGGTGAGCGCACGCGGTCGGCGCGACATCAAGCGCTCTTGCGCTGCAATCCACTCCAGACATTGCCGAGCGTGTTGTCGTAATATTCCTGGCGATCGCGCTCGAACTTCTGCTGCGTCGCGCGGAAGCTGGCAACGCGTGCGACGATCTCTTCGCGCTCGCGCGCAGCACTGTCTTTCTGATCGGCCATTGCCCATCCTCTTCGTCGTGGTCCTATCCCCGCCGCGCATTGGCATCAGTGAATTGGGCGTCAATGCGGAGCAGACTTTGCAGGATTGTGATGAAGCCAAGGCAGCGGAAGAGGCAGCGGAAGAGCGACGAGGCTGACGCGCCGGCGGAGCAGGTCGCCAACGCAACCCGATCGCCGCGGCCTCACCGCCGATCGCTCGCGTGATGGTTGAGCTCGCAGTCGCGCCGACCATGCTATAGTCGCGGCCGGCCAACCGGATCATTCCCAGTGATTGCAAAAGATCTGCGCAGCGGCGTCGAGCGGCTCGGCAACATGATTGCCGAGGCATCGTCGATCGTGCCCTTCACCGGGGCGGGTATCTCCACCGAGTGCGGCATTCCCGACTTCCGCTCGCCAGGCGGGCTGTGGACGCGCAACCGGCCGATCCCGTTCGACGAGTTCGTGGCCAGTCAGGAGGCGCGCGACGAGTCATGGCGCCGGCGCTTCGCGATGGAACCGACATTTGCGGCCGCCAAGCCGGGGCGCGGGCATCGCGCGCTCGCGTCGCTCTACCGGGCAGGCAAGGTTCCCGGCATCATCACCCAAAACATCGACAATCTGCATCAGGCGTCGGGCTTCAAGGCCGATGACGTCATCGAACTGCACGGCAACACCACCTACGCCCGCTGCATCGGTTGCGGCAAGGACTACGACCTCGCGTGGGTGAAGCTGCACTTCGACAAGACCGGTGGTGCGCCCGACTGCGCGGAGTGCGGCGATCCGGTGAAGACCGCGACGATCTCGTTCGGGCAGTCGATGCCCGAGGATGCGATGCATCGCGCGGCGGAACTCGCAAGGCACTGCGACCTGTTCCTGGCGATCGGCTCATCGCTGGTGGTATGGCCCGCCGCGGGCTTTCCGATGATGGCGAAGGAGAGCGGCGCGCGGCTCGTGATCATCAACAACGAGCCGACCGATCAGGACGACATCGCCGACCTGGTGATCCGGCACGACATCGGCGACACGCTTGGTCCATTCGTAGGCAATTGACGCCTGATTGATTCGCGGCTGTGCAAGCCTGTTCATAGTTCCCGCAAGAATCGTTTTTTAGCTATGCCCGGCAAGCGGGAGTGTTATCTTTTGGTTGAGAGATTCGCGCAGCGTCCAGATGAGTTGTCCAAGTGAGTTGGTCATGGAGAGCAGCGTGTACAGGGTGCGCCGCAACGTCGGCGCTCTGCATTTGATGTGTGGGGTCCGGGGTCATGGGGTCGGACGGATTTGAGTCCAAGAAGCTCGGCGGACCGCCGATAGGCGGAGTTGGGCAAAGCAGGACTGCGCAAGGCGAGTACGGCAGCGCGCCGCGCGATCCGGCGATCGATGCCTTCTCCGGTCTCGGCGACGCCGCGGCCAACCTCGTCGAAGTCTCCGGCGTCATCAAATGGTTCGACGCCTCGAAAGGCTACGGCTTCATCGTCCCCGACAATGGCTGGCCCGACATCCTGCTCCACGTGACGGTGCTGCGGCGCGACGGCCACCAGACCGCCTATGAGGGCGCGCGGCTCGTCGTCGAGTGCGTGCAGCGCGCGAAGGGTTACCAGGCCTTCCGCATCGTCTCGATGGACGAGTCGACCGCGATCCATCCGGCGCAGATGCTGCCGCCGCGAACCCATGTCACCGTGACCGCGACCAGCGGGCTCGAGCGTGCGCAGGTCAAGTGGTTCAACCGGCTGCGCGGCTTCGGCTTCGTGACTTGCGGGGAAGGCACGCCCGACATCTTCGTGCACATGGAGACGCTGCGCCGCTTCGGCATGACCGAGCTGCGCCCGGGCCAGTACGTGCTGGTACGGTTCGGGCCCGGCTCCAAGGGCATGATGGCCGCCGAGATCCACCCGGAGACCGGTCCGTCGGCGCTGTCGTCGCACTGAGCCCCGCGCTGGACTCCCTGACGGAAACGTGAGCCGCCGGCGAGCCGCCAGGGCTCTGGCATTTGCCGCAATCATCGGGTTAGGGTCCGCCGGAAAATCTTCCCCGGTGTGAGTATTTGTCGATGGATTTCGATCGCATGGTTGGGCGGCTTCGCCCGTGGCTGTTGGCCTCCCTCATCATGATGTTCGGCGCGCTGCTGGCCCCGGCCGCGCAGGCCGCCAGCGTCCAGCCGCTCGAGATCGTCACCAAGTCAGGCGTGCACGTCTTCTCCGTCGAAATGGCGACCACCGAGCAGGAGAAGGAGACCGGCCTGATGTACCGGAAGGAGCTCGCGGACGGCAAAGGCATGCTGTTCGACTTCACGCCGGAGCAGGAAGTGTCGATGTGGATGAAGAACACCTACATCTCGCTCGACATGATCTTCATCCGCGCCGACGGCCGCATCCTGCGGATCGCCGAGAACACCGAGCCGATGTCGACCAAGATCATTCCGTCGCGGGGGCTCGCCAAGGGCGTCCTCGAGGTGATTGCCGGCACCGCGCAGAAATACGGCATCCAGCCCGGCGACCGGGTCGGCCACCCGCTGTTCGGGGGTCACTAGCTCGCCGTTCCCTTGCGGTTTCTGGACGGAAACCGTGGCTGATTTCTCAACTGGAAGTCCCACACCGCCGCCTTGCTGGCGCTGGCTGAAGCGTGTATCCACGGGGCTTCTCGGAAATATCGGGGTATAGCGCAGCCTGGTAGCGCGGCAGTTTTGGGTACTGCAGGTCGTTGGTTCGAATCCAGCTGCCCCGACCATTTAATTCAAGGACTTGATAGGTTTTTCGAGGCTTTTTACGTCCCAGATTTAGCGTCTGGGAAGAGCATGGAAGGACGGAAGAGGGCGGCGCTTTGGACAAGTCCGTCGAACTTACCGATCCGGCCACCGAACTCGCCGATCTTGTTGAGCGGCTGCGACCGACGAAGCGAATGCCGACTGGATTAGAAGCATTCGCTGGCGTGATGGTCGCTCAAAACGATGCGATCTTTGTTGATCTGCTGCCGAAGCCCCGCGCTCCGCTCCTCGCAACTTCAGCCGCCCGGGCGCTGACCAGATCAACGAGTCGGCGGGTTGTAGCGATCCAGGATCACGGTTCTTGAGCCACTCTCCGACGGTCGCAAGATGGCGTCGTCGAATTTGTGATAGCGGTCAAACTGCTGCTGCTCATCGCGCAGATGTGGCGTTTCGGCGGACGCGTAAGTTCTATTTGCACCGTTCCAGTGATCAAATCCCGACACGACGCAACCCCGTCTTGATTCAGATGCAGGTGGGTTAGCATCGTTGTAAGGGTATCTCTGTATCGCCGTGGCAACACCACCAGCAATCCGCCCGACATGAGGACACGGATTGTTTCTGTGGCTCTCTGTGCGTGACCAGCGTTCTGGCAGGGGTACCAAGTTTCGGCTGGGATGTCTTGCCTGACGCAACAACGCCGCCTGGACGGAATATGGGTCGTCCAGACGGCGTCGCCGAATACTGGGCCCTGAAATCCCCAGTGCCCATGGGTCGTCCGCGCGTGAAATAGGTTCAACGTTGCGGCGCCTTGCCGCTGTCGCAACCGGAGCAGACCGTGCCTGATCTCGAGCGGATGTGGCTTGCCGATGGTGCGCGCGGACTGGCAGGTTGGTTCGGCCTGACAGGACCAATCCGCGAGGAAGCACCATGGCGCGCAGACTGATCGATATCTCGGTTCCCTTGCAGAACGACGTTCCGGCCGATCCGCCGGGCAATCACCCGACCATCCAGTATATCGACCACCAGCAAGGGCTGCCGCGCATGCTGCAGTTCTTCGATGGGCTGAAGGCTGCGGATCTGCCTGACGGGCAGGGCTGGGCCGTCGAGCAGGTCTCGCTCTCCACGCACAACGGCACGCATCTCGATGCGCCCTGGCACTTCCATCCGACCATGAACCGCGGCGAACGCTCGTGGACCATCGACGAGGTGCCGCTGGAATGGTGCCTTCAGCCGGGTGTGAAGCTCGATTTCCGGCATCTGCCTGACGGCTACGTCGCGACCGCAGGCGATGTCGAAGCCGAGCTGAAGCGGATCGGCCACACGCTGTCGCCGCTTGAGATCGTCGTCGTCAACACCAGCGCCGGCGCGAAGTATGGCCAGGCCGATTACGTCAATTCGGGCTGTGGCATGGGCTATGAGGCGACGATGTATCTGCTCGAGCGAGGCGTGCGGCTGACCGGCATCGACGGCTGGAGCTGGGATGCGCCGTTCGTCTTCACCGCGAAGAGATATGCCGAGACCAGGGACGCCAGCCTGATCTGGGAAGGCCACAAGGCCGGGCGGCACATCGGCTACTGCCACATCGAGAAGCTGCACAATCTCGAGCAACTGCCGTCGACCGGGTTCATGGTGTCGTGTTTCCCGGTGAAGATCGAGCGCGCGTCGGCGGGATGGACGAGGGCGGTTGCGATCCTCGACGATTAGGCGCCTTCGGGCGGTTTCGCCCAGTTCGGGAACCTGTGGACATGCTGTGCATTACGGCAGGTTGTTGCGGCACGGCTACAGCCTGAGGCAGCCGAATCTGCTCTCATACACGTCGTAGATGCATTGGGTGATCGGGCCGGCGGCTCGTCCTCGCGTCCCGATTTCTGAAGCGTTCTCTCCCGTGACTAGAGCCCCGGCGTCTCCCGGGGCTCTTTCTTGCGTGCCGGAGATGAGCCAGGCCACAGCGGGTGAATCAAGTCCGAGCAGGACAACCAAGCCGCAAAAGGAAAATCAGGTGCGCCGGGACCGGCGCACCTGATTGATGTCTTCAATATTGCTTGTGTCGGCCGGGCGGTTGTTACCACCGGCAAACGCGAACACCACGCGGGGTCCACCAGCAACGGGGACCGGCATAACCGCCGTAGTAGCCATAGCCGCGGCCATAACCATATCCACGACCATAACCCCATCCGCCTCCGCGACCCCAGCCGCCGCGATACCCATAGCCACGTCCGCGCCATTGTGCCTGCGCAGACGACGTGGTGGCGCCGACCAGGATGGCAGAGGTGCTTGCGACATAGACGAACAACAAAGCGACTGCTGCGAGGCAACGAGTCAGGATATTGTAGCGTTTAGTCATTCCGAAGATCTCCAGTCACTTCCAAACATCTGAACTGATGCTGGCTGTCTCGCTTGGACGCGCGACACCGGCATCCGGTTCGAGCATGCTAAGACAATATTTTCACTAAGGTTCTTGCGAGCTTTAACGACTCTATTGAGACCAACAGGTAAGGTCAAGTTACGTTCCCGCCTGCAAAGGATGATGTGGTTGCTACACTCATCTTGTCGTTCATCCGCCGTTCATTCTGTTCATCTTGCATTGCGCCGATGTGATTTGTGCATCGCAGAAGCAGAGATTTGCGAGCCGCGGAAAATGCCGTCGAGAACTTGAAGTCGACACGATCATGTTCTCTGAGCGTTTCAGAATCCTCCCCGAAGAGTGCCCATGCCGAAACAACACACCTACGTCCTAGGTCTCAACGTCTACGACCATGACGTGAGCGCCTGCCTGCTCCGTGACGGCGCGATCGCCTATGCGATCTCCAAGGAGCGCATCACCCGCGAGAAGCACGCCTCCGGCTTCTACAAGGAGGTCATCGACTACTGCCTGTCCGCCGAGGGCATCACGCTCGACGACGTCGATCTCGTGGTGCGCAACAGCTACATCCTGCCGGTGCCCGAGATGGAGGAGCGGATGCTCCACCAGGACATGCCGGGCTTCCTGCCGGTCGCCGAGCGCAACGAGGCGATCAAGCATCCGCTGTTTCGCGCGAAGTCCGACAAGATGGTGTCGATCTCGCATCACCTCGCGCATGCCTATAGCGCGTTCGCGGTGTCGCCGTTCAAGGACGGCGTCGTGATGATCGTCGACGGCGTCGGCAACTATCAGGCCGACGCGATGGAAACCTATCCGCAGGATGGGGCGTCGCCGCTTGCCCGCGAGTCCGAGAGTTACTACAGGTTCGACGATACAAAGCTCGAATGCCTGAAGAAGGTCTTTATGGAGCCGGCGCGCGGTCTCTTGTCGGACGAGTTCTACAACATGCCGGGTCTCGGCGCGCTGTACAGCCGGGTCTCGACCTATGTGTTCGGCGACTGGAACAAGTGCGGCGAACTGATGGGGCTTGCGCCCTATGGCCGCCACGAGCAGGTCGGCCATTTGCTCGAGATGAAGGACGGCAGGCTGCACGTGCCGTTCTGGGGCGCCGAGAACCAGCAACCCTTCGTGCTCGACAGCGGCAGCTGGGACAAGAGCCCGACGATGCGGCACTGGGAGGACATCGCCTGGCGGGTGCAGGACGACACCGAGAACGTGCTGCTGGCGCGGGCGCGCTGGCTACGCGAGACCACCGGTGCGAAGAACCTCTGCATCGCGGGCGGCGTCGCACTGAACTGCGTAGCCAACGGGCGCATCGCGCGCGAGGCCGGCTTCGAGAACGTCTGGATCCAGCCCGCCGCCGGCGACGACGGCATTGCCATCGGCTGCGCTTATTACGGCTGGCTCGAGATTCTGAAGCAGCGCCGCGCCTTCGTGATGGAGCATGCTTATGTCGGCCGGCGCTACAGCGAGGCCGAGGTCGCGGCCGCGCTGCAAAGCTTCCTGGTGCGCATCCAGATCGACGCCAAGCGCAGCGACAATATCTGCCGCGACACCGCAAAGCTGCTCGCCGGCCAGCGCGTGATCGGCTGGTTTCAGGGGCGCTCAGAATTCGGTCCGCGCGCGCTCGGCAACCGCAGCCTGATTGCCGATCCGCGCAAGGCCGAGATGAAGGACATCCTCAACAGCCGCGTCAAGCACCGTCAGGCCTTCCGCCCGTTCGCGCCGATCGTGCTGGCCGAGCGGATGACGGAGATCTTCGAGGGCGAGGAGGACTCGCCCTACATGCTGATCGCCAAGCCGGTGCGCCCCGAATGGCGCGAAAAGATCCCGGCGATCGTGCATGTCGATGGCTCGGCGCGGGTGCAGAGCGTGCGGGAGGAAACCAACCCGGTGCTCTATCGCCTGCTGAAGGAGTTCGAGGCGCTGACCGGTGTGCCGGTGCTGATCAACACCTCGTTCAACGTCAAGGGCGAGCCGATCATCGAGACGCCGCAGGATGCGGTGAGCTGCTTCCTTACCACCGGGATCGACAACCTCGTGCTGCACGACACGCTGGTGTCGAAGACCGCGATGCACAAGGTCGTCACGCCCGTGATGACGACGTTCGGCGACGTCGCCACCATCGTCTCCTCGACCACCCAGGACGGCAGCCGCGGCGGCTGATCACGGTCCTCCAGGCAAGCTTGTCGCGGCGGATCGAGGACTATCCGGCAGGGGGCGGTTCCATGCCGCGCCCCAGCCCGAACTGGCCGACTGGTCCCTCGATGTGAATGTCGAGCCCGGTCATCTTCGCGAACAGATCGATATTGGTGGTGCCGATCGCACAGCCGCCGAGGCCCAAATCCGTCGCCACCAGGTACAGCGTTTGGGTCAGAACGCCGACATCCTTCAGGATGAGCGCATAGGCGATGGCGCTGTACTTCCAAGAGATTCGGCCAAATCGCGCGGCGATCGTGATCAGGATCTGCGGTGGAGACGGCGCGTCCATGGCAAATCCCGCGCTTTGCAACATGGCCTCGAATTGTTGTGGGCGAACGTCGATGGCCGCCAACGCATGCGCATCGGCGTCGTAGTGATAGAAACCTGGCGTCAGGCCGTCGCAATTCGCGACGGCCAGATAGAGCTCAAGCTCGTAGGCGCTGCCCGCTGCCGGATACGGCCTGCTGGTATATTCGATATCGGGACCATCATCGGCAAACTCCAGCTGCCCGCTCCATTTCGCCCGGACCCGCGCGACGCTGTTCAGGAACGTCGAAAGTTCAGCCAACGTGATAGGTTTGTGATTGTCGAAATCGCGAGTCGAATGCCTGTCATGCAGCAGTTGTTCCAGCGGCGAGGCGATGCGGTCGGATTCCGGCAGCTTGATGCGCTTACCGGGCCAGGCAGGTCGGATCGCGGGGAGCGGCGCAATCAGGCCGGTGTGCGGATAGAGGCCACCCAGCGGATTAGCCTGTCGGCCTTCTGTGCTGCGGGCATGGAACAGCAAGTCGTGAAAATCCCAGAGCACGAGGCCGTCATCGCCTTCCGCCTTTCGCAGCGTATCGCGTTGTGCCGCGTCGACCTCGATCAGGATTTGGCAGTCCAGCAGCAGCGCAAGTAATGCAGGGCCCGGATAGCCATCCAGACGCCGGATGCGGCTGATCTTCTGAGGAGTGGCAAGGATGGTCAGAAGGGCCGCAATCCGCGCATCATGGATCCTCAACAGTGCGCCGGCCCGCGGTGATTCCAGAATCATCTCGGTGCCGCGCCGCCGAAGATAGGCGAAGCGTGACAGCACGACTGTTGCCGCATCGCCGAGCTTTGGCGTTCGCGGCCAGTAATCAGGGGTCTGCGGCTCGATCGTGACGAGATCATTGGCGTCGCCCGTATGCGCCAGGCGATATTCCAGCAGGCCGCGGCGTGCCAGTTGCCGCATCAGGCGTTCGATCTCTCGCTCGACCGCATTGCCTTCAGAGCGAGGGAGTGGCAGGCCTGCCTGCAGTTCGAGGGCGCGTTCCGCTGCGGCTGCGCTGAACGTTCCCAGAGGCTCCGAATAGCCTTCGACATGGGCCGCCATACTCCCGTCAGGTTGCGCTTCGAGCGCGACGAGCGGGTTGAGCCGAACGAAGACAACCGGCGGCGTGGTGCGTGACGATTTCTTTTTCTCGTACATTTTGCTGGGCGCGCGCACGCCGGTATCACCTCAAGTGTGCGGGAGAAATGGCGTCAACTCGCTTTCCAGCGATGGCCGATCGCGCAATCCGAGCTTGACGGGCACATCATAGAGCCGCCCCGGCGCGAAGCGGCGATAGAAATGGCGCATCCCGGGAACGATGACCCGGACCACCGGAACCTCGACGTCCGGTCGCGTCTGGTCGAGAACCAGGAAGTCGAGACCCGCGCGGGCCGCGATATCAACGCAGGCATCCACCTGTGCACGGGTGTTGTCGAGCGGCACGTCTGTCGCGGCGGCCGGCGGGATGACGGGATTGGCACTTGGAATCAGGAACGGATATTCGTCGAGCCGCAGCGGATTGACGCCATCGAGGCTCGGCTTCTCGCCGCTGCCACCACCCATCAGACCGATGGAGAGGAACTGATTCAACTCGGTCAACGACCGCAGCAACGCGATACGCGGATCGAAGTGAGCGCCCGAGCCAAACTCGATGTTTTCCTGACCGTTCTGCATCCAATGCACGATCGCGACGTAGGTCGGGACGCCGAGATCGCTGGTGATATCCAGCACCCAGAGCCGCCGGCCCGCTTCCTCGAGTTGGGTCTTCAGATCGCGGACGTAGGAATCGTCGAACTGGTTCAGATCGACCGCAGCGCGTTGCGACCGGTTGTACCACCAGATCGCATAGGCGTCGCGCTCCATCAATTCGAGGAAGCCCTGCACGATGGCTTCCTCGCGGGTATTGCCGGCAGCGCAGCCGTTGGAATCAGCGGCGAAGGCCGCCGGACCCTGATAGAAGAAATACAGCAGGCTGGTCGGAATCTGCCTGAACCGCTTGTCGCGCAACGACCAGACGGGTGACCATTCGATTTTCGCGGACGGATCAAACGGCTCGGGGGCGGGCTGGGTGTGGTGTGAGTCGTTGGGATTCGGCACGGCGCTGCCGCGGTACTGCTCGTCGCTGAAGAGCAGGATGTCGTTGGGACGGATTGCGTCGCCAGGGGGGAAGTCGGCGAAGCGTTTTCGGGCCCGGATCTCATCACCCTGGAAAATTCCCGAGTATCGCTCGATTGCTTCCATCAGCGCGCTGGCCTCGCCTTGTTCGGCCGTGCTGCCCTTGCCGAAACTGCCGCCGCTCAGCCCGGCGCGAAGCTGATCCACGTTCTGCGCCGGCGCGGAGAAGTTATGTTGGGCATAGAAATTGGTGTTCATCGGCAGATCGACTTCGATCCGCTCCAGCCGCGTCACCACACCGGTGAGGGGGCTGACATGCTTCTTGAACCGCGCCACCGTGGTGCGGGACGAGACGGTGCGATAGCCGCCACTGGTCATGACCAGCTTGGCGCCGGGGCCCAATTCGACCGGTTGTGGTGACCGCCGCGGGTTTTGCAGTTTCTTGTTGCCGCAGGTTGGGCATTGCGGGCGGGCTGCCACGTAGTGCTTTGCAATGGTCGAGCCCAGCAGGTCGAGACTGACGATGTGATTGCGCAGATCGGTGCGGAAGCCGCTCGCGATCGCCTTGGCGACTTCAATCGCCGCAAAGTGGATGGCGCTCTGTCCAACGGTGTGCTGTGCGAGCGCAGAGACCGCGACCCGCCGCGCCGCGCCGCGATCAAGGAAGCCCTTGACCTCGCGGTTGCGGATCATCCGGTCGTACAGGCAGGTCCAGCACGCGGTCTCGCCCGGGCTGAACATGGGGCCGATCAGGGGAAATATCCCGGAGGGCTGCACCAGCAACCAGGCTGATCCGTTGGACACGCGCTGCAGGTTGCGTTCCGCGAGCCGCCGATCGAGATAGTCGTTCACCAACGTAACCGTAAGGTCGGGCGATGTCTTGACGATGCGGACGCCCAGCTTCTGCAGTGCCTTGCTCAATTCGGCCGCGCCCTTGACGTCGATCGTCTCAAGTCGAACGCGGCAGTTGTGAAGGTTTTGTTCGGCTATCGCGTCAGAAAGGCCCAGGCTTGCCCAAAGTCCCGCCGCGGCGGTGCCGGGACCTGGCGATTTCGCGATCACATAGCGGCGGTCGAGCAGTCGCTTGATGGCTTCATTGATCTTGTCGGACGGAAACTTTAGCCCGAGCTTGTCCGTGAGCTTGGCGACGCTGCATCCATTTGCACCGATTGCCGACGCCAGCGTGCAATAGAGCTCGCCATGGAGAAAGAACTTTCGATCTTCGGAATAGAGGCAGACAACATCCGGAGGCAGCACGTAGGCCGTGAAATTCGGTGCGAACTGCAGAACGTCGTTGTTGGCGCGCTGGGTGGATTTGCCTGGCAAAGAATCGTTCCTGTGCAGCTTGTGGGTCGATCATTGAAGCGGGCAAGGCGCCGGCTTCGACACCTCCGCGCCGTTGCCCGAAGCGAGCCGCGCAACGATACGGACACAATACAAATTTGGCCGGGTCGACGTGTGTCGGACCCGGCCATGACGATCGATGTGTGTCAACGCGATGCTGTTTCGACTAGCAGACGCGGCAGGCGCCCCACGACAGGCAGCAGCCGCCACCGCAACCAGCGCAGCCACCGCAGCGGCAGGCGCGGCAGCCACGACAACCGCGACAGCCACGGCAACCTCGGCAGCCGCCGCATCCGCGCCACGCCACCTGGACGCCGGCTCCGATGTCTTCCTTGTCGAACAGGTGGAACGTCGCCAGGCTGACGTCGGCGATTTCTTCTTCGCCGAGTGTGATGGCTTGCGTCGGTCCGTACTTCTGAATCTGCGGCGCGTCTGCTGCCGGAACGGCGGAGGCGGACGCACCCCCCACCAGCGAGAAAGTCAATCCGGCTGCCCCCAAAGCGGGCACAGCGGCCTTGGTCATACGCTTGCTGGTCACACGCTTGCTCTTGGGGGCTTGCTTCACTCGCGGCATGCTCGCATCCTCCATTCTTGACGTGTTGTCGATTTCAACTCTCGCGCAGTTGTACAAATTGTCGCAGCTGCATGCAAGACGCGCTGCGCGCACACTCTCGCGAGGCGCTAGCGTGCATCAAGTGCTGTCGTTCATCTTCGTTCTCGGGTTCATCTTGATGAACGCGATTATTGGCCGGCCCTGTCGCTCAGGCGCGATCGTTGACGATGAGGGAATTTGCATGCTGCACTGCGGTTGTCCCGACGCCGAAGCGAGGGATCGGCATGGCTGATGATGGTGCGAGCTTCGCCTGGTATGAGCTGTTGACCACGGACTTGGGAGGAGCGAGTGCCTTTTACGGCAGCGTCCTCGGCTGGGTGACGAAGGATGCGTCTACACCCGGGATTTCTTACAAATTGTTCATGTCGGGCGAGCTTACCCGAAGCGGTCTGATGGAGTTGCCGGAAGAGGGCATACGCCAGGGCGCAACCCCGCGATGGATTGGTTATGTCGGTGTTGACGACATGGATCTTGCCGTTCGCCGAATGCTAGAACGTGGTGGCGCGGTCTACGTGCCACCGACCGGCACCAATATCGGCCGTATCTCGATCGTCGCCGACCCGCAGCGGGCGACGTTCGGATTGCTTAGCGGATCAAGGATCGCTCGGCCCGCGGTTGAAGGCCTCGATGCCCCTGGGCGGGTCGGCTGGCATGAACTGCTGGCTGCCGATTGGCGGAAGGCCTTTGGTTTCTACAGCGAGGTCTTTGGCTGGCGACAGGCCGACAGCGACGTCGGCGGCGCCGAGTCCTACCAACTGTTCTCTGCTGGTGGGCAGACCATCGGTGGAATCTTCAACAAGCGTCCGCTCGAACCGATCGCGTTCTGGCTTTACTATTTCAACGTCGACGACGTCGACGCAGCCATCGTGCGAGTCAGGGCCGGTGGCGGACGGGTCTACGAGGGGCCGCTGGAGCTGCCGAACGGTAGTTGGATCGTTCGCTGCCTTGACCCGCAGGGCGCCACGTTTGCCCTGGAGGGAGCGCGCAGCTCCGATAGCATCGCGAAGGCGCCGGCGGCCGAGTATCGCTGGACCACCACCTGGGATGGGTTCACTTCAAAGGGCAGGTGGCGAAGCGGCCAGCCGGGTGGCAAAGGGCGGCGGCCGGGCAAATGACGCACTTTGTCACCCAGCCTTTGCCGGCGCCGCCGGTTTCTGCGCCGGCGGCTTGATCGGCTTGTCCTGCCGCTTCGACCACGAGATGTAATAGGCCACGATCGTCATGATCGCGATGCCGGAGATGCTGACGAAGATCTGCGCGAACAGCGAGCCCGAGCTCATCGAGAGCTCGAAATGTCCGACAAAGGACAGGAACACGCCGACGCAGAACACCGCGAGCGACTGCTGGCCGCAGACGATCAGGGGATCGAACACCTTCCACTCCAGCGCCGACCAGTCCTTCGGGACGAAGCGGATCACCAGCACCGTGATCACCACGAAGTGCAGGAAGCGATACGGCGCGAGGTTGGTCTTGTCGTTCGGGTTGAAGGTCGAAAACAGCCAGTCCGGGAACATCGCGCCGAGGTCCGGGAAGCGGCCGGCCATCGTCATGATCAGGGCGAAGATCAGATAGGCGACGCAGAACCACAGCGTGTAGCGCGAGTTGATGATGTGCATGTTCGCGCGCGCGCCGCCCATCGCGCACCACGAGCCGAATACGAACAGCACCTGCCAGGCGAACGGATTGAAGTACCAGGTCCCGGCCGGGTAGGCGGGCAGGTTCCAGCCCATGTGCCGCGACACCAGCCACAGCGCGAGCGACGCCAGCATGGTCCAGTTCGGCTGCCGCAGCATGAACCATAGCACCGGCGGGAACAGCCCCATCAGCACGATGTAGAGCGGCAGCACATCGAGATTGACCGGCTTGAACTTCAGGAACAGGCCCTGGCGCAGCGTCTCGGTGGCGTTGTCGACGAGGCCCGCGACATTGAACTCGTTGATGATCTCGGAATCGCCGAAGCGCAGCGCCAGATAGCTGATCGAGGCGATGTAGATCACGAACAGGATGATGTGGGCGACATAGAGCTGCCAGACCCGCTTGGTCAGCCTTGTGGCGCCGACGATGAAGCCGCGCTCAAGCATCATGCGGGCATAGACGAAGGATGCGGTGTAGCCGGAGATGAAGACGAACAGGTCCGCGGCATCGCTGAAGCCGTAATTCCGGGTCGTGATCCAGTTCACGATATTGTCGGGGATGTGATCGAGATAGATCGCCCAGTTCGCGATCCCACGGAACAGGTCGAGCCGGAGGTCACGTCCTTTGTCGGGCAGGTGAGCGTGGATTTCCATGGGGCGCCGCTTCCTCGAGATGATGCTGTCGAGAAGGCCGCGCCGCGGGCCCAAGAGGCTCCAAACCGAAGCCCCCCGAGGCCAGATTGTCACAGCGCGGTAGAATGACTATACCGGTCCGGCGAAGGCTCCCTCCGAGATCGAGGAATCACCGATCAGATCGTTGAACGGTGTCTCTATACTATCCCGGCGGTTTCCTTCAAATCGCTTCCATATCGCACATCCCACGGGGCCGACCATCCATGACCGCACGCATTTTTAAGCCCGCCAAAAACGCGATGCAATCGGGACGTGCCAAGACCAAAGAGTGGCAACTGGACTACGAGCCGGAGCAGCCGCGCACCGTGGAGCCCTTGATGGGCTGGACCTCGTCCACTGACATGAAGCAGCAGCTCACGCTGCAGTTCGAGACCAAGGAGGAGGCGGTCGCCTATTGCGAGCGCAAGGGCATCGCCTACCAGGTGATCGAGCCGAAGGATTCGGCGCACCGCCAGATCGCCTATGCCGACAATTTTGCATTCCGCCGCTGGGAGCCGTGGACGCATTAGGCCATACCGCTTCAAAACGAGTTCAATTTCGTCATGGCCGGGCTTGTCCCGGCCATCCACGTCTTTGCTGCCTGAATGAAGAAAAGACGTGGATGCCCGGCACGAGGCCGGGCATGACGAGTCTGGCGGAAGGGGCGCCGGGTCAGCTCGCAGGGCTTGGCGCGGCGAGGGCGCCCGGGATCGGCAGCGGCGCATCCTTGGAGACGCCGAGCACCGGAAAGCTTCGGATTTTACGCACGTTGGGCAGGCCGGCGAACTGCAGCAGCTGCTGACGCATGTCGTCGACGCTGGGCGCGACGCATCTCAGCATGAAATCGGCATCGCCCGAGATCCGCCAGCATTGCAGGAAGCGCGGCACGGCCGCGACCGCCGCCTCGAACGCCTCGATCGCAACCAGGTTCTGGCTGTCGAGCTGGATCAGGACGAAGGTCGTCACTTCATAGCCCAACAGCCGTTCGTCGAGCGTGGCGCGGATCGCCTGCACCACGCCGCGGCTGCGCAAGGCGCGGACCCGGCGCAGGCAGGGCGGCGCTGTGATGCCGACGCGCTCGGCGAGCTCGTTGATCCTGATCCGGCCGTCCCGCTGCAACTCCGACAGGATGCGCAGATCGATGTCATCGAGCTGTGGGCGCTCTGTCACAGTCACGAGCCCGCTACCGCAGTCCGCGGGCTCTTGCTGCCGCTGCCGACCCGACCGAGCGCGGCCTGCGGTGCGACGCCCGACAGCACCAGCTTCTCATGCGCCGCGATGATGGCGTCGCGGGTCAGCCGGCCGCCGGGGCGGTACCAGGTGCAAAGACCGGTCAGCAGCGCGATGATGGCGAAGGTCGCGACCTGGATATCGCCGACCTCGAACACGCCGTCCGAGACCCCGTCGGTGAGGATCTGCGCCAGCCGCTGCTCATAGGCGCCGCGCAACGCCACCACGACGTCGTAGTTCTTGGCCTCGAGGCTGCGCAGTTCGGAATTGGCGATGAAGACCTCGCGCTTGCGGGTCATGTGATAGCTGACGTGGAAGGCGACGAAGGCGCGCAGCTTCTCGACCGGATCGGCCTTGCCCTCCAGCGCGAGATCGAGCTCGCGCAGCAAATCGTTGATATGCTCCTGCACCAGATCGAACAGCAGGTCCTGCTTGGTTGAGATATGGTTGTAGAGTGAGCCGGCCTGGATGCCGACCTCGGCGGCGAGTTGGCGCAGGCTCATCGCCTCGTAGCCGCGCTCGAAGATCAGGCGCACGCCGGCCTTGCGGATCGCCTCCAGCGTCGTGGGGCCATGTGAGCCGATCGTGCGTGCCATCGGGGCCTCGGAGGGATGTTGGCTTGTCAGGGAGTGCCGGAAACAAGCAAACGACCGTATGTATATCGCATGAAATCCCAGTAAATTCAATGAACTGCGGATTTCATACGCAAACCATAGCACAGTCGCTTGCGAAGCCAAGAAAAAAACGTATGATCGTTTAATTGCAAGATGAATCTCATGGGAGGGATCATGGCCTCGAACCGGGCGGCAATCTTCAATTTCGACCTTGGCGAGACCGCGGATGCGATCCGCGAGACGGTGTATGATTTCTCCACCAACGAGATCGCGCCGCGCGCCGCCGAGATCGATCGCTCCAACACCTTTCCGCGCGACCTCTGGCCGAAAATCGGCGCGCTCGGCCTGCACGGCATCACGGTCGAGGAGGAGTACGGCGGATCGGGCCTCGGCTATCTCGAGCACTGCATCGCGGTCGAGGAGATCTCGCGTGCGTCGGCTTCGATCGGGCTGGCTTACGGCGCGCATTCCAACCTCTGCGTCAACCAGATCCGCCGCAACGGCAACGAGGCGCAGAAGCGCAAATATCTGCCCAAGCTGATCTCCGGCGAGCATGTCGGGTCGCTGGCGATGTCGGAGCCCTCCGCCGGCTCCGACGTGGTCTCGATGAAGACCCGCGCCGAGAAGAAGGGCGACCGCTTCGTGCTCAACGGCAACAAGATGTGGATCACCAACGGTCCGCACGCCGAGACGCTGGTGGTCTATGCCAGGACCGATGCGAATGCCGGCCCGCGCGGCATCACCGCCTTCATCATCGAAAAGGGCATGAAGGGATTCTCCACCGCGCAGAAGCTCGACAAGCTCGGCATGCGCGGCTCGGACACCTGCGAGCTGGTGTTCGAGGATTGCGAGGTGCCGGAAGAGAACGTGCTCTCCGAGGTCGGGCGCGGCGTCAACGTCTTGATGTCTGGTCTCGACTATGAGCGCGCCGTGCTGGCGGCGGGACCGATCGGCATCATGCAGGCCTGCATGGACGTCGTGCTGCCCTACGTCCACGAGCGCAAGCAGTTCGGCGAGCCGATCGGCTCGTTCCAGCTGGTGCAGGGCAAGATCGCCGACATGTACACCACGATGAACGCCTCGCGCGCCTATGTCTACGCGGTGGCGAAGGCCTGCGACCGCGGCGAGACCACCCGCGAGGACGCCGCCGGCGCCATCCTCTATGCCGCCGAGAAGGCCACCCAATGCGCGCTGGATGCGATCCAGCTGCTCGGCGGCAACGGCTACATCAACGACTATCCGACCGGCCGGCTGCTGCGCGATGCCAAGCTCTACGAGATCGGCGCCGGCACCAGCGAGATCCGCCGTATGCTGATCGGCCGCGAGCTGTTCGCGAAGACGGCCTAGATTCTTCTCCCTCGCCCCGCTCTTGCGGGGAGAGGGTTGGGGTGAGGGGCTGTCACCGCGTTAGTGGTGACAGATGTGTTCGCGGAGGCTCCCCCTCACCCGGATCGCATCTTCGATGCGATCCGATCTCTCCCCGCAAGCGGGGCGAGGTGACGTAGGGCCTCCGTTCGTCGTCCTAACGTGTCCTCCAACGAAACGTGCAACAGCGATGCCGCTTCATTCGACGATTGATCCCACATCCTCTGAATTCGCCCGCAACGCCGATGTGATGCGCAGCCTGGTCGCGGAACTCCGCGACAAGCTCAAGCAGGTTGCCGGCGGCGGGGGTGAGACCTCGCGCAAGCGGCACACTTCGCGCGGCAAGATGCTGGCGCGCGATCGCGTCGATCTCCTGGTCGACCCCGGCACAGCATTCCTCGAACTGTCGCCGCTCGCCGCCAACGGGCTCTACGGCGGCGACGTGCATTCGGCGAGCGTTATCACCGGCGTCGGACGCATCGCGGGGCGCGAATGCATCATCGTCGCCAACGACGCCACCATCAAGGGCGGCACCTATTACCCGCTGACGGTGAAGAAGCATCTGCGCGCCCAGGATATCGCGCGGCAGAACAATCTGCCCTGCGTCTACATGGTGGATTCCGGCGGCGCCTTCCTGCCGCTGCAGGACGAGATCTTTCCCGACGAGCGGCATTTCGGCCGCATCTTCTACAATCAGGCGCAGATGTCGTCGCAGGGCATCCCGCAGATCGCCATCGTGATGGGCTCCTGCACGGCGGGCGGCGCCTATGTGCCGGCGATGTCCGACGAGAGCATCATCGTGCGCAATCAAGGCACGATCTTCCTCGGCGGCCCGCCGCTGGTGAAGGCTGCGACCGGCGAAGTCGTCACCGCCGAAGAGCTCGGCGGCGCCGACGTCCACTCCCGGCAGTCGGGCGTGACCGATCACTACGCGCAGAACGACGCCCATGCGATCGGGATCGCGCGCCGCATCGTCGGCACGCTGAAGCAGCCGGCGAAGGCGCCGCTCAACATGAAAACGCCGCAGGAGCCGCTGTTTCCGGCCGAGGAGATCTACGGCGTGGTCTCCGCCGACGGCCGCAAGCCGTTCGACGTGCACGACATCATCGCGCGGATCGTCGACGGCTCCGAATTCGACGAGTTCAAGAAGCTCTACGGCACCACGCTGATCTGCGGCTTCGCCCATATCTGGGGCTATCCGGTCGGCATCATCGCCAACAACGGCATTCTGTTCAGCGAGAGCTCGCTGAAGGGCGCGCATTTCATCGAGCTGTGCTGCCAGCGCGGCATTCCCCTGGTGTTCCTGCAGAACATCACCGGCTTCATGGTCGGCAAGAAGTACGAGGCGGGCGGCATCGCGCGCGACGGCGCCAAGCTGGTGACGGCGGTTGCGACCGCCGGCGTGCCGAAATTCACCGTCGTGATCGGCGGCTCCTACGGCGCCGGCAATTACGGCATGTGCGGCCGCGCCTACAGCCCGCGCTTCCTCTGGCTGTGGCCGAACGCCCGCATCTCCGTGATGGGCGGCGAGCAGGCCTCGATGGTGCTGAGCCAGGTGCGGCGCGACGGCATCGAGGCCAAGGGCGAGAGCTGGTCGGCGGAAGAGGAAGACAAGTTCCGCGAGCCGATCCGCGCGCAATACGAGAAGCAGGGCAATCCCTATTACGCGACGGCGCGGCTCTGGGACGACGGCGTGATCGATCCCGCAGATACCCGCCTGGTGCTCGGGCTCGGCCTGTCGGCCGCCGCCAATGCGCCGATCGAGCCGACGAAGTTCGGCCTGTTCAGGATGTGAACCAGGATCTGACCATGGACCGCTCAAAACTCTACCGGCGCTTCCGCACGCTTCTGATCGCCAACCGCGGCGAGATCGCCTGCCGCGTCATCCGCTCGGCGCGTGCGATGGGGTTGCGCACCGTCGCGGTCTACTCCGAGGCCGACCGCGACGCGATGCATGTCGCACTCGCCGACGAGGCGGTGCTGCTCGGGCCCGCGCGGGCGCGCGACAGCTATCTCAACATCGAGCGCGTGATCGCGGCTGCAAAACAGACCGGCGCCGAGGCGGTGCATCCCGGCTACGGCTTCCTGTCCGAAAATGCCGAGTTCGCGCAGGCCTGTCTCGATGCCGGCCTGGTGTTCGTCGGTCCGACCGCGGCGATGATGACCGCGATGGGCTCGAAATCCGGCTCGAAGGCGCTGATGGAGAAGGCCGGCGTGCCGCTGGTGCCGGGCTATCACGGCGAGGCGCAGGACGAGGCGATCCTGGCGGAGGCCGCCAACCGGATCGGCTTCCCGGTGCTGGTGAAAGCGTCGGCCGGCGGCGGAGGTCGCGGGATGCGCGTGGTCAATTCGGCGGGCGAGCTGTCGGCCGCGATCACCAGCGCCAAGCGCGAGGCCAAGGCGGCGTTCGGCGACGACCGCATGCTGATCGAGAAGTACGTGCAGAACCCGCGCCATATCGAGGTGCAGATCATCGGCGACAGCCACGACAATCTGCTCTCGCTGTGGGAACGCGAATGCACGCTGCAGCGCCGCCACCAGAAGGTGATCGAGGAGGCGCCGTCGCCGACGCTGAACGCCGCGCAGCGCGAGACGGTCTGCGAGGCCGCCCGCAAGGCGGCCGGTGCGGTCAGCTATGTCGGCGCCGGCACCATCGAGTTCGTCTCCGACGGCAAGGACGTGTTCTTCATCGAGATGAACACGCGTCTGCAAGTCGAACATCCCGTCACCGAGCTGATCACCGGCGTCGATCTCGTCGATTGGCAGCTGCGCGTTGCGTTCGGCGAGGCCCTGCCGCTGAAGCAGGACGAGATCAGGCTGAACGGGCACGCCATCGAGGCCCGCGTCTACGCAGAAAACCCGCAGAAGAACTTCATGCCTTCGGTCGGCCGCATCAAGACCTGGCGGACGCCGCCGGAAGGCGACGGCCTGCGCATCGATGCCGGCTACCGCAGCGGCGACAACGTCTCGCCGTATTACGACGCGATGCTCGCCAAGGTGATCGCCTGGGCGCCGACGCGCGAGGGCGCGATCGAGAAGCTCAATCGCGGGCTGCAAGAGACCGACGTCCGCGGCATCGTTACCAACATCCCGTTCCTGTCGGCGCTGGTGACGCATCCTGACACCAGGGCCAATGCGATCGATACCGGCTTCATCGAGCGCGAGCTGAAGAACCTGACATCAGGCACCGGCGCCGCCGGTGAGTTCGAGCTCTGCGCGGCGGTGGCCGCGATCGTCAACGATGAGCAGAAGGCGGCGCGGCGCGAGGCGAACTCGCCCTGGCAGGCCTTCGGCTGGATGCCGGTCGGCCGCCGCCAGCGGCTGTTTTCATTCCGGCAGGGCCACGAGCCCGCCCACACCATCACGCTGCACTATGGCAACGGACCGTCGACGCTGTCGATCGGTGGGCGCGAGCTTGCCTTTGCCATCTCGTCCCCCCGCGAGGATGGCTTCGACCTGACGCTCGACGGCCTCAAGTCGCGCGTCGCCTCGGTCATCGAGGGCCACGAGGTTTACTTGCGCACCCGCAACGGCCGTTTCGACCTGCACTGGGTCGATCCGTTCGGCGGCGAGAGCGAGGAGCAGGTCGGTGAGGACAAGATCGTGGCGCCCCTGCCGGGAACCGTGGTCGCGCTGCTGGCCGAAGAGGGCGCGACGCTGGAGAAGGGCGCGCCGATCCTGACGCTGGAAGTGATGAAGATGGAGCAGACCCTGCGCGCGCCCTATGCCGGCGTGTTGAAGAAGCTCAAATGCAAGGTCGGTGACATCGTCGGCGAGGGCGTTGAGCTTGCCGAAGTCGAGCCCGCGGCTGCGTCATGAGCGATCAGATCCACATCGTCGAGATGGGGCCGCGCGACGGCCTGCAAAACGAGAAAACGCCGGTCAGCGTCGAGGCGCGCATCGCCTTCGTCGAGGCACTGGTGGCGGCGGGGCTTAAAACCGTCGAGGTCGGCGCCTTCGTGTCGCCGAAGGCGATCCCGCAGATGGCAAGCTCCGACCAGGTGCTGCGCGGCGTCAGCCACATCAAGGACGAGGTCAAGGACGCCGAATTCCACGTGCTGGTGCCGAACGAGAAGGGCTATGACGCCGCGCGCGCGGCGGGCGCCCAGGTGGTCTCGGTGTTCGCTGCGGCCTCCGAAGGCTTCTCGCGCGCCAATATCAATTGCTCGATCGCGGAATCGATCGAGCGCTTCAAGCCGGTGTTGGCGCGCGCCAGGGCCGATGGGGTCAAGGTGCGCGGCTATATCTCCTGCGTGCTCGGCTGTCCGTTCGACGGCGAGATCAAGCCGAAGGCGGTCGCCGATCTCGCCGTGACGCTGTGGGACCTCGGCTGCTACGAGATCTCGCTCGGCGACACCATCGGTGTCGGCACGCCGGTGAAGGCCAAGGAGATGCTGCGGGCGGTCGGCGCCGAGCTTCCGGTCGGCAACCTCGCCATGCACTTCCACGACACCTACGGCCAGGCGCTCGCCAATCTCTATGCCGGCATGGAGGAGGGCGTGCGCGTCATCGATGCCGCCGCCGGCGGCCTCGGCGGCTGCCCCTACGCGCCCGGCGCCACCGGCAACGTCGCGACCGAGGATGTCGTCTACATGCTCGAAGGCATGGGCGTTAGAACCGGTGTCGATATGGAGAAGCTGCTGGCTGCGACGAACGAGGTCGCCGGTTTGCTCGGCCGTCCGCCGGTCAGCCGCGTCGCTTCGGCGCTGAACGCGAAACGGAAGCGGCTGAGCGGATCGTAGTTCTCCACCGCACGGGTTCCAGGAACCGCAAGTTGGAACCCGTTTTGCGGCGCACACAGCCTTCGTCATCCGCTCTGGGTCAAAACCCCTCGAAAGCGTTCATGGCTTGGTGACTCAAACATGCTGAGGTGAGGGTGCTCGCAATTGCTCCAGGTGCGTCTCGCCATGTCCGGACAGGTGTCAGCTTCCCGCGGCCGAACGTTTTTGGCCGGAAAGATCGTCTTCAATTTCGGTCGGTCGGCCTTCGATTGCACGGTCCGGCAGCTCACCGATACGGGAGCGACCGTGGAACTCGAAAGCGTCGTTGGGATTCCCGACCAGATCCAACTGTTGATTGTCGGCACCAATCAGGTGAGGCCATGCAAACGGCTGTGGCAATCGGACCGCCAGCTCGGCCTGGTGTTTGAGGCGCAGCAGGCGAATCCTCCGGCACCCGCGCCTGCCGCTGCCGTGCCTGCCGCTGCTGCGCCATCAGCCATTCCGGAACGGCGCAGCGGCGACATTCTGCGCGGGCACATGCTGGCGCTGCGCGCAGCGCTCGATCAGATCCCGGTCGGCATCCTGCTTTTGGATGCGGAGCTGAAAGCCCTGTTCATCAACCGCGCGTTCCGGAACATGTGGCAGCTTCCGGACGCGGTTGCCGACCGCAATCCCAGCTTCACCGATCTGATGCATCACGGCTGCAAGACCATGGCCTATGAGCTGCCGGCTGAGCAGCTTCAAGCCTATGTTGCCGAACGCGTCCGCCTCGTGAGCGCCGGGGATGCAAATCCGATCGATCTCAGGCGCAGCAACGGCGATGTGGTTCGGTGTCAGTGCACGCCGCTGCCCGACGGCGGCCGGATGGTGAGCTACACGCCGGTGACCGACATCGTGCGCGCATCGGACAAGTTGAAGGTGCTGACCGGCGCGCTCGAGAACGTGGAGGACGGCGTCGTCCTGCTTGATCGCGATCTCAATGTGATTTTCCTCAACCGGAGAATGCGGGAATTCTGGGAGGTGAGCGAGGAGGAGGTTGCGCGGCATCCGGCATACGTCACGCTTCTCACGCGCAGCCGCCGGGCAGTCCCGACGGGCTCGACCCCGGAGCAAATCAGAGCCTTTCCGGCGAAGCGGATTGCGGAGATCAAGGCGGGCGATCACAAGCGCGACGTCCGGACGCCTGATGGCCGCAATATCAGGATCCATTGCTCAACGATGGCAAACGGCGGCCGGATGCTGACCTTTGTCGACGTGACCGATCTTGTCGGTAACGCGCGACAGCTCGAGGTGCTCGCGACCACCGATCCGCTCACCGGACTGTTCAACCGCAGGCACTTCCTGACAACGCTGGACGCGGAGTGGAGCCGGTTCCAGCGCTACTATCGCTCCGTTTCCGTCCTGATGGTCGATATCGACTACTTCAAGAGCATCAACGACCGGCTCGGTCATGCGGCCGGCGACGAGGCCATCAAGGCAGTCGCCGAGATTTGCACACGCGGCAAGCGCAAGTCCGACGTTATTGGCCGTGTCGGAGGCGAGGAGTTCGCGGTTCTGCTGCCGGAAACGACATTGTCGCGCGCCCGGACCGTCGCCGAGCGCATTCGCAAGAGGGCGGAAGGATTGAAGTTGGGGGCGGATGATCGTCCGGTTTCACTGACGGTGAGCATCGGCGTTGCCGAGGCCCTCACCAGCATGCCCGGGATAGACGCGCTGATGAAGGCCGCCGATGCGGCGCTCTACCAGGCCAAGGAACATGGCCGGAATCGTGTCGAGTGCTGGGCGCCTCTTGCGCCGCCGAAATTGGCGGCCGAGTAGCGACGTCTCCCCATCGTCATTCCAGGGCGTGCGAAGCACGAGCCCGGAATCCATCGTGCCGCATTATTGGTGGAATGGATTCGGGCTCTCGCTTCACGAGCCGTTAGGTGCGCAATTGCGCACGGGGGGCCGGGACGACGGGTGGCGAGAGGCGTGTGCGCGCGATCGGCACCCGGCTTTCCCTGCGCCCTCCGTTTGAGGAGAGGGCGGCAATCAGACCGCAACTCGGACGAGTTCCGTCGCGAGACGGCAACTTGACGGCTATTTGGTCAGATACGTGTCAGGTTCCCATAAGGACCGATAATACATGGTTGCCCGGGAGCCACGATTGTTGCTTCGTCGCAACAGTGAATCGACATTTAACCCTAAACACAGCCAGTCCGTAGTCGCGCCGCTTTTTAGCCACACCCTGACATGAAAGGATATTCACCTAGCTGAATAGCCAGCGCTCGCGACGACGGGACTTTTAATCGGTTCCGGCGTTGTTGGAGGAAACAGCGCTGGGAACAGGGTCGCGATGGACGCCAAGACGAACATCAAGGGCAGGCTGCCGAGCCGTCACGTGACGGAAGGGCCCCAGCGCGCACCGCATCGGTCCTATCTCTATGCGATGGGGCTGACGACAACCCAGATTCATCAACCCTTTGTCGGCGTTGCTTCATGTTGGAATGAAGCTGCTCCCTGCAACATTTCGCTGATGCGCCAGGCGCAGGCGGTGAAGAAGGGCGTGGCGTCCGCCGGCGGCACGCCGCGCGAGTTCTGCACCATCACCGTGACCGACGGCATCGCGATGGGCCATGACGGCATGCGCTCGTCGCTACCGTCGCGCGAGTGCATCGCCGATTCGGTCGAGCTGACCGTTCGCGGTCACTCCTATGATGCACTGGTCGGGCTCGCCGGCTGCGACAAGTCGCTGCCGGGCATGATGATGGCGATGGTCCGGCTCAACGTGCCGTCGATCTTCATCTATGGCGGCTCGATTTTGCCCGGCAACTTCCGCGGGCAGCCGGTGACCGTGCAGGACATGTTCGAGGCGGTCGGCAAGCACTCGGTCGGCGCCATGTCGGACGAGGACCTCGACGAGATCGAGCGGGTGGCATGCCCGTCGGCCGGTGCCTGCGGCGCTCAGTTCACCGCCAACACCATGGCGACCGTCTCCGAGGCGATCGGCCTTGCGCTGCCGTACTCGGCCGGGGCCCCGGCGCCTTATGAGATCCGCGACGCCTTCTGCTCCGCCGCCGGCGAGAAGGTGATGGAGCTGATCGAGAAAAACATCCGGCCCCGCGACATCGTCACCCGGGAAGCCCTTGAAAATGCTGCGGCCGTGGTTGCAGCCTCAGGTGGTTCGACCAATGCTGCGCTGCACCTACCGGCGATCGCCCATGAGTGCGGCATCAAGTTCAATTTGTTCGACGTTGCCGAAATCTTCAAAAAGACTCCTTACGTCGCGGATTTGAAGCCGGGCGGCCGTTATGTTGCCAAAGACATGTTCGAGGTTGGTGGCATTCCGCTGCTGATGAAAACGCTGCTCGACAATGGCCACCTGCACGGGAATTGCCTGACCGTCACTGGCCGAACGATCGCCGAAAACCTCAAAAGCGTGAAATGGAATCCGCACCAGGATGTGGTGCGGCCCGCCGACAATCCGATCACCGTGACAGGTGGCGTTGTCGGGCTAAAGGGTAATCTCGCTCCGGAGGGTGCGATCGTGAAGGTCGCGGGAATGTCCAACCTGAAGTTTACCGGTCCGGCCCGGTGCTTCGACCGCGAGGAAGACGCCTTCGAGGCGGTGCAGAAGCGCACCTACAAGGAAGGCGAAGTGATTGTGATCCGCTACGAGGGACCGAAGGGCGGTCCTGGGATGCGGGAGATGCTGGCGACCACGGCGGCGCTGACCGGGCAGGGGATGGGCGGCAAGATTGCCCTGATCACCGATGGCCGGTTCTCCGGCGCCACCCGTGGCTTCTGCATCGGACATATTGGACCTGAAGCGGCCGTCGGCGGGCCGATCGGGTTGTTGCAAGACGGCGACATCATCGAGATCGATGCGGTTGCCGGCACCCTTAACGTAAATTTGAGCGACGCCGAACTCGCAAATCGTAAGACCAAATGGGCCCCTCGCGCGACGAACCATACATCTGGTGCGCTGTGGAAGTACGCCGAGCAAGTGGGGCCGGCGGTGGATGGCGCAGTCACCCATCCGGGTGGCGCGTACGAGAAACAGTGTTATGCGGACGTTTAAGCGTGCGATATTTGCGTTTGCGTTAGGGGCCATTCCGGTGGCAGGCCCCGGATTCGGATTCGACGGCGCCCCGGTCAGCCCCCAGGATACCGTTCTTCCGGTGGTCGCTCCGCAGCCCGGCTCAGCCGCTGCACTGAAGCGGGCCGCCACGCCGGTTGCCCCTGCGGCGACCTCGCCGACCTCCTCTTTCAGCACGCTGCAGTACCAGGCCGAGGGCGGTCATCCCGTGGCGCAGTGGAAGCTCGGCAAGATGTACGCCGAGGGCGACGGCGTCATCCAGGACGACATGCGCGCCTTTGAGTATTTCAGCCGGATCGCCAACGCGCATGCCGAGGATTCGCCGTCGGCGCCGCAGGCCTCGATCGTGGCCAACGCCTTCGTGGCGCTCGGCCGCTACTATCTGAGCGGCATTCCCAATTCCAAGGTGAAGGCTGACACCGAACGGGCGCGGGAGATGTTCTCCTATGCCGCGTCCTATTTCGGCAATGCCGACGCCCAGTACGACCTTGCCCGGCTGTATCTGAAGACGCCGGACGCCTCGCGGGACGATTTCCGCTATGGCGCGCGCTGGCTAGGACTTGCCGCCCAGAAGGGCCAGCATCAGGCGCAGGCGCTGCTTGGCCAGATGCTGTTCAACGGCGATCGGCTGCCGCCGCAGCGGGCCCGTGGCCTGATGTGGCTGACCCTGGCGCGCGACAGCGCGACGCCGGAAGAGGCCTGGATCAAGGAAAGCTACAACCGGGCGATCGCCAAGGCGTCCGAGGACGACCGCGCGATGGCGCTGCAGATGCTCGAGCACTGGGTGCAGGGTCGTCGCGATTAGAGGCCGCCGGGATTGATATTCCCCGCGGCCGGCGGGCTCAGGCGGTCTCGAAATCGAGATCGGCCCAGACCGGGACATGGTCGGACGGCTTCTCCCAGGCGCGGACATAACTGTCGATCCCGACATCGATCAGCCGGTCGCTGGCCTGCGGCGACATCAGGAGATGGTCGATGCGCAGGCCCCAGTTCTTCTGCCAGGCGCCGGCCTGGTAGTCCCAGAACGTGTACTGGCCGGGCTCGTCATTAACCGCGCGCAGCGCATCGGTGAGGCCGAGGCCGAGCAGCGACTGGAAGGCCTCGCGGGTCTGCGGCCGGAATAGCGCGTCATCGACCCAGGCAGCCGGGTTGTAGACGTCGCGGGCCGCCGGAATGACATTGAAGTCGCCGGCCAGGATCAGCGGCTCCTCGGCCTTAAGCCGTTGCCGCGTGTACTCAAGAAGCCGCGACATCCATTTGAGCTTGTACGGATATTTGTCGGTGTTGGCAGGGTTGCCATTGGGCAGGTAGAGGCACGCGACCCGCACCACGCCCTGCTTCAGCGTAACGACGCCTTCGAGGAAACGGGCGTGGGCGTCCTCGTCGTCGCCGGCGAGGCCCGATTTGGTCTCGTCGAACGGCAGCTTGGACAGCAGCGCGACGCCGTTGAAGGTCTTCTGGCCGTGGGTGACGACATTATACCCGAGCGCCTCGACCTCCAGCCGCGGAAACGCGTCGTCGACGCATTTGATCTCCTGCAGGCAGACGATGTCGGGGGAACACTCCTTCAGCCAGGCGACCAGAAGTTCGATCCGTTGCCGGACCGAGTTGACGTTCCACGTAGCGATGCGCATGCAAATGACCGGGATTGAAGCCGCAGGATTTTACTTAGGTGGCATACCATGGGCGATCCGCCTGTGCTAACCCTCTCCAGAAACAAGGCGTAACAATTGCCGATGGGGGAGTTGCGAAGCGTCCCGGCCCTGAAGGGAAGCGGGCGGCGCACGTGCAAGACGTATGAAAAAACGCAATTTGGTTCTGACTGTCGCTGTTCTCGGCATTGCGGCCGGGGCGGCTTACATGACCCGCGCTTCATGGATGGGTGGCGGTGCCGCCACCGCGCAGGGGACGCCGCGGCCGCGCGTGGTCTCGGTGGATCTCGCCAAGGCCGAACGCAGGTCGGTGCCGGTGGATGTCGACGCGATCGGACAGGTCACGCCGATCTCCAGCGTGGCGCTGAAGTCACGGCTGGAGACCACCATCGTCTCGGTGCATTTCGAGGACGGCGCCAAGGTCAATGAGGGCGACCTGCTGTTCATGCTCGACGCGCGGCAGATCGATGCCCAGATCGAGCAGGCCGAGGGTGTCCTGGCCCGCGACCAGGCCCAGCTCGAGGGCGCGCAGCGCGACCTCCGCCGCTACACCGAGCTGGTCGGCAAGGGCGCGACCACGCAAGTCAACCTCGACAACGCCAAGACCCAGTCCGACGTCCTGATCGGCACCATCAAGGCCGACCAGTTCGCGCTGGAAAACCTCCGCGTCCAGAAGAGCTACACCGTGATCCGCGCGCCGTTCGCCGGCCGGATCAGTGCCGCCAACGTCAAGGTCGGCAACTTCGTCCGCCCCGCCGACACCCAGCCGCTTGCGGTCATCAACCAGATGGCGCCTGTCTATGTCACCTTCGCCATTCCCCAGCGTGCGCTGGTCGATCTGCGCGACGCCATGGGGAAGGACGATCCCAAGGTGATCGCGACCATTCCCGGCCACCAGCGCTCCGAGGGCGGCAAGGTTGCGATGGTCGAGAACACCGTCGATGCGACCACCGGCATGGTCACCGTGCGCGGCATCATGAACAATGCGAGTGAGACGCTGTGGCCCGGCACCATCGTGCAGACCAAGCTGATCATCCGCAGCGAGGACGCGGTCGTGGTGCCGACGGTCGCAGTCCAGCGCAGCCAGAACGGCAATTTCGTCTTCGTCGTCAAGGACGGCGTCGCCAAGGTCCGGCCGGTCAAGGTCGATCGCACCTTCCAGGGCAGCTCGGTGATCTCTGACGGATTGGTGGGCGATGAAAGCATCGTCGTCGATGGCCAGCTGCTGCTGTCGGAGGGATCGCGGGTCGAGCTGCGGGCGCGCAAGGCCGGAGCCTGACCGATGACGCTCTCCGAGCTCTGCATCCGCCGCCCGGTCATGACGACGCTGATCACGGCGTCGATCATCGCATTCGGCGTGTTCGGCTTCCGCCTGCTGCCGGTCTCGGCGCTGCCCAAGGTGGACTTCCCGACCATCGCGGTCACGGCCACGTTGCCGGGCGCCAGCGCGGACACCATGGCCGCCTCGGTTGCCGGCATCATCGAGCGCCAGCTCTCGACTATTGCCGGCATCTCCTCGATGAACTCGAACTCCTCGCAGGGTACGAGCGTCATCACCATCCAGTTCGACCTCAACCGCAACATCGATGCCGCCGCGCTCGACGTGCAGACGGCATTGACGATCGCCCAGCGCCGGCTGCCGATCGAGATGACGATCCCGCCGAGCTTCCGGAAGGTGAACCCGGCCGATTTCCCGGTGCTGTTCGTCTCGCTGGGGTCGGCGACGCTGCCGCTGTCGGCGGTCAACGAATATGGCGACATCACGATCGGGCAGGCGCTGTCGCAGCTGCCGGGCGTCGCCCAGGTGCTGATCTACGGCGCGCAGAAATTCGCGATCCGCGTTCAGGCCGATCCGGAGGGCGCGGCCGCCCGCGGCGTCTCAATGGAGGATATCCGCGCCGCAGTGTCGCGCGCCAATTCCTCGACCCCGGTCGGCACGCTGAACGGCCCCAAGCAGGACGTCGCGCTGCAGGCTTCCGGCCAGATGGACAAGGCGGCCGACTACCGCCAGATCTACGTCGCCTGGCGCAACGGCTCGCCGGTCCGGCTCGACGAAATCGCCAAGGTCTACGACAGCGTCGAGAACGACAAGATCGCGACCTGGATGAACGACGAGCGGGCGATCGTGCTCGCAATCCAGAAGCAGCCCGACGCCAACACCGTGGCCGTCGTCGATGCCGTGCTGGCGAAATTGCCGTCGCTGCGCGCCGCGATCCCGCCCTCGGTGACCATGCAGGTCATGATGGACCGTTCGGTCTCGATCCGGCAGGCGGTCAGCGACGTCGAGGAGACCCTGCTGATCGCGATCGCGCTGGTGATCCTCGTGATCTTCCTGTTCCTGCGCTCGGCGTCGGCGACCTTCATTCCGGCGCTGGCGGTGCCGATCTCGCTGTTCGGAACTTGTGCGGCGATGTACGCGCTGGATTACTCGATCAACAACATGACGCTGCTGGCGCTGACGCTTTCGGTCGGCTTCGTGGTCGACGACGCCATCGTGATGCTGGAGAACATCGTCCGCCATATCGAGCACGGCATGAAGCCGTTCGAGGCGGCGCTAAAGGGCGCCCGCGAGATCGGCTTTACCATCATCTCGATCACCTTCTCGCTGATCGCGGTGTTCATCCCGGTGCTGCTGATGGGCGGCATCGTCGGCCGCGTGTTCCGCGAATTCGCGGTCACGATCTCGGTCGCGATCATCGTGTCCGGCTTCGTGTCGCTGACCCTGACGCCGATGCTGTGCGCCCGCGTGCTGCGCGCCCATGACGCGACCAAGCGTCCGAACATCGTGTTGCGCGCGTTCGAGGCGATGTTCGAGGCCTGGCTGCGCGCCTATGAATGGGCGCTGGACTGGGTGCTGGCCAAGAAAGCCCTGATGCTGGTCGTGACGCTCGCGACGCTCGGCGGCACCATCTACCTCTACATGATCGTGCCGAAGGGCTTCTTCCCGCAGGAGGACACCGGCTTCCTGATCGGCGTGACGGAAGCTGCGACCGATACCTCGTTCGAGGCGATGAAGGTGCGCCAGCAGGCGCTGGTCGAGGTGATGCGGACCGATCCGGCGATCGATTACATCAATTCCACGGTCGGCTCCGGCGGTCCCAATCCGACCACCAATTACGGCCGCTTGTTCATCGCGCTGAAGCCGCAGAAGACGCGCGACAACGCCACCGTGGTGATCGGACGGCTGCGCCAGAAGGCGCGCGAGATCCCGGGCATGCAGGCGTTCTTCCAGAGCGTCCAGAACCTCAACATCGGCGGGCGCATCTCCAAGAGCCAGTACCAATATGTGATGCAGAGCGGCGATACCGAGGCGCTGTACCGGCTGGCGCCGGAGATGCGCGACAAGATCGAGAAGATTCCGGGCCTGCTCGACGTCACCACCGATCTCTACATCAAGAACCCGCAGATGACGGTCGACATCGACCGCGAGAAGGCGGCGGTCTACGGCATCACCGTCGACCAGGTCCGCAACCAGCTCTACAATGCTTATGGTTCGCGGCAGGTCGGCACCATCTACATGCCGTCGAACGACTACCAGATCATCCTGGAGGTGCAGCCGCAGTTCCGCGTCGATCCGTCCGATCTCTCGAAGCTCTACATGAAGACCGCGAACGGCCAGACCATCCCGCTGGATGCGGTGGCGCGGCTGGTGCCGACGGTCGGGCCGCTGCAGATCAACCACCAGGGTCAGCAGCCGGCGGTGACGATCTCGTTCAATCTCGCGCCGGGCAATTCGCTCGGCTACGCGGTCGACAAGATCACCGAGCTCGAGCAGAACGCGAACTTGCCGCCGACGATTGCGACCGGGTTCTCCGGCACCGCGCAGGTGTTCCAGGATTCGCTGCGCGGGCAGGGTGTGCTGATCCTCGCCGCCGTGTTCGCGGCCTTCGTGATCCTCGGCATTCTCTATGAGAGCTTTATCCATCCGATCACGATCATCTCGGGCCTGCCGTCGGCCGGAATCGGCGCGATCCTGACGCTGATGCTGTTCGGGATGGAGCTGTCGGTGATTGCGATGATCGGCATCGTGATGCTGGTCGGCATCGTCAAGAAGAACGCGATCATGATGGTCGACTTCGCGCTCGAGCGCCGCCGCGTCGGCCTCAGCGCCGAGCACGCGATCCGCGAGGCGGCACTGCTGCGTTTCCGCCCGATCATGATGACGACGTTCGCGGCGATCTTCGGCACGCTGCCGATCGCGGTCGGCGCCGGCGCCGGCGCCGAACTGCGTCAGCCGCTCGGCGTCGCGGTGGTCGGCGGCCTCTGCGTGTCGCAGCTACTGACGCTGTTCATCACGCCCGTGATCTACATCTACCTTGACCGCATCGACCGCAGGCTGCGCCGCAAGCTCGATCCGCAGGTGGAGACGGGCGACGACGTCGAGCGCCCGCAGGTGGTCGCGGCCGAATAACGTAGCGTTTCCGGCGAACCGGTCACCGGTTCGCGTGGAGCAGCCGCGTCGGGCAAGGAAGCGTTAGATCGAGAAGCTGGTGCCGCAGCCGCAGGACGCGGTGGCGTTCGGATTGACGACGCGGAACGAGGCGCCGATCAGGTCATCGACGAAGTCGACTTCCGAACCCGCGAGGAACGGGACCGAGGCGGGGTCGATCAGCACCACGGCGCTGTCGCGCTCGATCACGAGGTCGTCATCGGCTTGGGTGCGCTCAACGTCGAACTTGTACTGGAAACCGGAGCAGCCGCCGCCCTCGACCGAAATGCGCAGCTTGGCGCCGTCGCCTTCCTTGCTGAGGATCTGTCCGATCCGGCGGGCGGCCCGTTCGCTGACGGTGATGGCAGCAGTCATATCGGTCTCCGAAACCCTATTTGAGCATGGTTTGATCGGATCATGCTCGGCGTCATGCCCAATTCATTTGGTCGGCCGCGTCAGTCATAGTTAAGTGCGTCGGACCATGGAATCAAATGGATAAGGACTAAAATATCGTGTCGGTCGGAATGGCTGCCCCCCGTGCGCCTTATGCCTGCGATCCCGACCGCAGCCGCGGCCGGCTTGTCGTGGAGCCGCCGAGCCGGACCCGCAGCCCGTTCCGGCGCGACTGCGACCGGGTGATCCATTCGACCGCGTTCCGCCGCCTCAAGCACAAGACCCAGGTCTTCGTCTTCCATGAGGGCGATCATTACCGCACCAGGCTGACCCATTCGCTGGAGGTCGCCCAGATCGCCCGCGCGCTGGCGCGTCAGCTTGGGGTTGACGAGGATCTGACCGAGACGCTGGCGCTGGCGCACGATCTCGGCCATCCGCCGTTCGGCCATGCCGGGGAGCGGGCGCTCGACGAATGCCTCAAGGATGATGGCGGCTTCGACCACAATGCGCAGGCGTTGCGGGTCGTCACCTCGCTGGAGCATCGCTATCCCGAGTTCGGCGGGCTGAACCTGACCTGGGAATCGCTCGAGGGTATAGTCAAGCACAACGGGCCGCTGACCGAACGCAGCGGCGCACCTAGCGGCCGCTATCTCGACAGCGGCATCCCGATCGGGATCGCCGACTACAACCAGACCTACGATCTCGAGCTCTGGAGCTATGCCTCGCTCGAGGCGCAGATCGCGGCCTTCGCCGACGACATCGCCTATGATGCTCACGATATCGACGACGGTCTGCGCGCCGGCCTGTTTGCGGTCGACGACCTCAAGGAGATGCCGCTGACATCAGAGATCATCGCCGAGATCGACCGCCATTACCCCGGGCTCGACGAGGTCCGGCGCGGCGCCGAACTGGTGCGTGAGCTGATCTCACATTTCATCAGCGCTGTCTTCAACGAGGCGACCCGGCGCCTCGCGGTCGCACGGCCGCAATCGGCCCAGGACGTGCGCCACCACAACGCGCCGCTGATCGCGTTTCCGCCCGAAGTGGCCGAGCAGGAGGCGGCGATCAAGGCGTTCCTGTTCCGGCGGATGTATCGCCACCCGCGGGTGATGCTGGTCATGCGGGAGGCGGAGCAGGTGGTCCGCAATCTCTATGAGCGCTACCGGCAATCGCCGGGCGACCTGCCGGCGGAATGGATCGAGGGGAACGTGCAGGAGACCGGCAGCGCGCGGAACAGGCGGATCGGCAATTTCATTGCCGGGATGACCGACCGTTTCGCCCTGATCGAGCATCAAAGGCTTTTTGACTCGACCCCGGATTTGCGTTAGCGCCCTGCCATGGCCGACACCCCTGCGACACCACACCTTTTTGCCGACATGCTGGCGCGCGTGCACGCGATCTGTGCCGCTGTCGCTGCCGAGGACAACTGGCCCGCGGGCATCGATCTGTCCCGCGTCGTGGTCGAGCCGCCGCGCGATGCCAGCCACGGCGACATGGCGACCAATGCCGCGATGGTGCTCGCCAAGGAGGCCAAGGCCAAGCCGCGCGAGCTCGCCGACAAGATCGCCGAGCGGTTGCGTGCCGATGCGCTGGTCGAGTCCGTCGACGTCGCCGGGCCCGGCTTCATCAACCTGACCTTGAAGCCGCAGGTCTGGGCGGACGCGCTGCGCGCCGTGCTGGCCGCCGGCTCAGCCTATGGGCGCAGCGACATCGGCAAGGCCGAGAAGGTCAATGTCGAATACGTCTCGGCGAACCCGACCGGGCCGATGCATGTCGGCCATTGCCGCGGCGCCGTGTTCGGCGATGCGCTGTGCAGCCTGCTGCAATTCGCGGGCTTCGATGTCTGCCGCGAATATTACATCAACGACGCCGGCGCCCAGGTCGACGTGCTCGCGCGCTCGGCGTTCCTGCGTTACCGTGAGGCGCTCGGTCAGGACATCGGCGCGATCCCGGAAGGGCTCTATCCCGGCGACTACCTCGTACCGGTCGGCGCGGCGCTTGCCAAGGAATACGGCGAGAAGCTGCTCGACATGACGGAAGCCGCGTGGCTGCCGATCGTGCGCGACAAGGCGATCGCCATGATGATGGAGATGATCAAGGGCGATCTCGCCGCGCTCAACATCCACCACGACGTGTTCTTCTCCGAGCGCTCGCTGATTACATCGGGCAACAACAAGGTCGCCGAGACGATCGATTTCCTGCGCGCCAAGGGTGACATCTACGAGGGCCGCCTGCCGCCGCCGAAGGGCAAGCCGGTCGAGGACTACGAGGATCGTGAGCAGTCGCTGTTCCGCGCCACTGCCTATGGTGACGATGTCGATCGTCCGCTGATCAAGTCGGACGGCTCGTACACCTATTTCGCGTCCGATATCGCCAACCACCGCAACAAGTTCGAACGTGGCTTCACCAACCTGATTGACGTGTTCGGCGCCGACCACGGTGGCTACATCAAGCGGATGCAGGCGGCGGTGAAGGCGGTGACCGCCGGCAAAGCCACGCTCGACGTCAAGATCGTGCAGCTCGTCAAGCTGCTGCGCGACGGCGAGCCGGTGAAGATGTCGAAACGCTCCGGCGAATTCGTCACGCTGCGCGAGGTGGTCGACGAGGTCGGCTCGGACGCGGTCCGGTTCATGATGCTGTTCCGCAAGAACGACGCGGTGCTCGATTTCGATCTCGCCAAGGTGATCGAGCAGTCAAAGGACAATGCCGTCTTCTACGTCCAGTACGGTCACGCCCGCGGCCATTCGATCTTCCGCAATGCGCGGGAGGAGGCGGTTCCCGATCTGCCCGAGACCGACGAGTCCCGGCTGGCCTATCTGCGGAACGCCGCGGTCGAGCGGCTGACCGATCCGGCCGAGCTCGACCTGCTTAAGCAGCTTGCGCTGTATCCGCGGATGATCGAAGCTGCCGCGGTGGCCCACGAGCCGCACCGAATCGCTTTTTATCTATATGATTTGGCCAGTGAATTTCATGCGCTGTGGACCAAGGGGCGCGATTTGCCCTATTTACGCTTCATTATCAATAATGATGCAGAGATCACGAGGGCGCGACTGGCAATGGTTCAGGGCGTCGTCTCGGTTCTGGCATCGGGCTTAGCTGTTCTAGGCGTCCACGCTCCAACCGAGATGCGGTAGGCAGGGGCATTAGGCCCTCACGAGTGGGGATTTGTGAGGGCATCTGGCAGGGGCCAACTCGTTCGGACCGGCTGTGCCGGCGATCTTGGCGCTGTCCCGAAGGGGATGCATCATCACGATGGCTGATCGATATCAGGACCGACATTTTTCCACCGACGCGGCACCCAAGGCCGAAAGCGATCCGCTCGCCGAACTGGCCCGGCTGATCGGTCAGACGGATCCATTCGGCGCCGCGAACAAGCCGGCGCCGCGTCCGCTGCAGTCGCGCGCCAATGTGCGGCCGCAACAATATGATCCGCAGGCCGAGGACGAGGATGCGACGCCCGCGGGCCCGCCGCCCTGGATGCAGCGCGCGCGGCAGGAGACCGTCGCTCCGCCGCCCGTGCAGCACACCGAGTACGAAGAGCCCGAACAGGACTACCAGCCGAAGCCGGTGCATCCGTTGCACCGCTATGCGGCCCAGCAGGCGCAGCCGCCTGCGCCCGAACCGGTCGCAACCTATCGGCCCGTCGAGCCGCCGCGACAGCCAGAGGCCTTTGACGACGAGCCGCCCTATCAGAGTGACGAACAGGGCCACGATCCGTCGCGCTATGACGATGCGCTGTACGGCCAGCTGGAAGCCGGCGAACAGGATCTGCAGCGCGATCCATCCTATCCGGACGATCCCTATGCGTATGAGGCCGACGAAGAAGAGCCTGAACCGCGCCGGCGGAGCAGCGGCCTGATAACGATCGCTGCGGTCCTGGCGCTTGGCGTGTTCGGCGTCGGTGGCGCGTACGCCTACCGGACCTATGTCGGCTCGCCCCGCAGCGGTGAGCCGCCGATCATCAAGGCCGACAACACGCCGACCAAGGTGATCCCGGCCCAGGCCGATGCGCCGGCCAAGACGCCGGATCGCATGGCAGCGGGTGACGGCACCGAGAAGATCGTGTCGCGCGAAGAGACCCCGGTCGACGTCAATTCGAAGACCGCCGGACCGCGCGTCGTGTTTCCGCCGCTGAATGCGAATGCGAATCCGCCGCCGGCCGCCAGCGTGCAGACGGCGCAGCCCGCGCCGGCGCCGATCAGCGCGAACGGGACGCTGCCGAACAACGAGCCGCGCAGGGTTCGCACGCTCGCCGTCAAGGGCGATTCGCCCGATGGCGCGCAGGCCGCGGCCGCCGCGCCGGCCAAACCTGCGGCCGCTGCGAAGCCCCCGGTGTCGCGCGGTAACCCGGCCGCAGCCAATGCCAGCGTGAACGCGCCAATGGCGCTGGTTCCCGGGCAGGCTGACGCTGCCACGGCCGCGCCTCCGACCCGGGTTGCATCTAACACGACCGCCTCCGTTGGCGGCGGCGGATATCTGGTCCAGGTGTCGTCGCAGAAGAACGAGGCGGACGCACAGTCGTCCTATCGGACGCTGCAGGGCAAGTATCGCAACGTGCTCGGTTCGCAGCCTTTGGTGGTGAAACGCGTCGATCTCGGTGAGAAGGGTGTCTACTACCGCGCCTTTGCCGGCCCGTTCGCGTCGTCGGAAGAGGCGAACCAAGTGTGCCGGAGCCTGATGTCGGCCGGTGGGCCGCAGTGCCTCATCCAAAGAAATTAAGGGCCGTTTCCTTGACCCGTGAGCTGCATACGGCCTAATCGGCCGAATGACGAACCGCGCATTCATCACGGGCGTATCCGGGCTGATCCTCAATGACGCTGAACGCGAATTCATTCGCGCCGAGCGGCCATGGGGCTTCATCCTGTTCAAGCGCAACATTGAGAGTCCTGCCCAAGTGGCAGCTCTTGTTGAGGAACTCAGGTCAGCCGCCAGCATGGCCGATGCTCCGGTCCTGATCGACCAGGAGGGCGGGCGGGTGCAGCGGCTCGGACCGCCGCATTGGCCGGTCTATCCGCCCGGCGCGAGCTTCAGCGCGCTCTACGACATCGACCCGAAGCTCGGCCTGACCGCGGCCCGGCTCAGCTCACGGCTGATTGCGGCCGACCTGATCGACCTCGGAATTGCCGTCGATTGCCTGCCCCTGGCTGACGTTCCGGTGGCAGGCGCAGATGCGGTGATCGGCAATCGGGCCTATGGAACCGAACCGGACAAGGTCGCGGCGATCGCGCGAGCGGTCACGGACGGGCTGGAACAGGGCGGCGTGCTGCCGGTTCTCAAGCACATTCCCGGCCATGGCCGCGCCACCGCGGACAGCCATTTCCGGCTTCCGACGGTCGATACCGCCAGAGACGAGCTGGAACGGACCGATTTTGCCGCGTTTCGCCCGTTGGCGGACCTGCCGATGGCGATGACCGCACATGTTGTGTTTAGCGCGCTGGACCCCGTCCATCCGGCGACGACTTCTGCGACAATCATCGAACAGGTGATTCGCGGCCTGATCGGGTTCCAAGGTTTGTTGATGAGTGATGACGTGTCGATGAATGCGCTGGCCGGATCAATTGCCGAGCGGACCCGCGCCATCGTCAACGCCGGTTGCGACATGGTTCTGCACTGCAACGGCAATATCGACGAAATGCGCGAGGTCGCGCGGGAGACGCCGGAACTGGCCGGCAAGGCGCTTGAGCGAGCCAAGGCGACGCTCGCCGCGCGGAAGCAGCCTGAACCGCTCGACCGGCAGGCGGCACGGGCTGAACTGGATGCGTTGTTGAATCGGGTAGGGACGGCATGACCGCTGAAATTCTATCGTTTGAGACCGGGCGGCCCGCCGACCTCGCCGAGGGCGAACCGGCGCTGGTGGTCGACGTCGAGGGCTATGAGGGCCCGCTCGACCTGCTGTTGACGCTGGCGCGGCAGCAGAAGGTCGACCTGTCGAAGATTTCGATCCTTGCGCTCGCCGACCAATATCTTTCGTTCATCGAGGCCGCGCGCAAAATCCGCCTCGAACTCGCGGCCGACTATCTGGTGATGGCGGCCTGGCTTGCCTTCCTGAAATCGCGGCTCTTGCTGCCCGAGCCGCCGAGCGCGGAGGGGCCGAGCGCCGAGGAGATGGCGACCGCGCTCGCCAACCGGCTGCGCCGTCTGGAAGCGATCCGCGAGGCGGCGAACCGGCTGATGAACCGGCCGCAGTTCCAGCGCGATATCTTTCCGCGCGGCAATCCGGAATCGATCGCCGAGATCAAGCATCCGAAGTTCACCGCGACGCTGTACGACCTGCTGTCGGCCTATGCCACGCAGCGCGCATCACGCGTGCTGACCTCGGTGCATCTGGCGAAGCGGACGGTGTGGTCGCTGGCGGAAGCGCGCGCCTCGCTGGAGCGGCTGGTCGGCCTCGCCGAGGACTGGAGCTGCCTCGACGAGTACCTGATGAACTACGTCGCCGATCCCAAGCAGAAGGCCACGGTGTTCGCATCGAGCTTCGCTGCTGCCCTCGAACTGGTTCGCGAGGGCGAGATGGAAATCAACCAGAAGCAGGCGTTCGCGCCGATCTATTTCCGAAAGCGTCAAGCGCAGGCCGCAATGGCTGCGCCGGACCTGTCGGTTGAGTAAGTGGAAGAAGGAGAGCAAGCCCATGGCAAGCTTGGCGGAAGTGCGCAGAGACGAGCCCGAGGAGGAGGTTTCTCCTATGGATCATCCGGTAGCGCGTCCTGAGGAATTGCGGCTCCTGGAAGCCCTGTTGTTCGCATCGGCCGAGCCGATCGATCAGGCAACGCTGGCAAAGCGGATGCCCGACGGCGTCGATATCAAGGTGGCGCTCGCACAGTTGCAGGCGGAATATGCGCCGCGCGGCGTCAACCTGGTTCGGGTCGCCAACAAGTGGACGTTCCGCACCGCCGGCGATCTGTCGTGGCTGATGACGCGCGAGAGCACTGAGACCCGGAAGCTGTCGCGTGCAGCGATCGAGGTGCTGTCGATCGTCGCCTATCACCAGCCGGTGACCCGTGCCGAGATCGAAGAGATTCGCGGCGTGGTCACGTCGAAGGGAACGATCGACGTGCTGCTGGAGACCGGCTGGATCCGGCCGCGCGGCCGCCGCAAGACGCCGGGCCGTCCGTTGACCTTCGGAACCACCGACGCCTTCCTGTCGCAGTTCAGTCTGGAAGCGCTCGGCGACCTGCCGGGACTCGAGGAACTGAAGGGCACCGGCCTGCTCGACTCGCGGCTGCCGACCGGCTTTTCCGTTCCCTCGCCATCGGATGATGCGACGCTGCGGGAGGACGAGGAGCCGCTCGAGCCCGGCGACACGCTGGAACTGCTGCTCGCGCCGGCCGTCGAGCCGGAAGCCGAGGAACCGAAGACCGACAGCGAAGCGGTTGCCGAGGTCGAGGCGGCCGAGGTTGGGGCGGCCGAGGTCGAAACGACAGCCGAGGCCGAAACGGACCTCGAAGCGGAAGTTGCCGCCGAGGTGGACACGGCCGAACCGGACGCGGCCGAACCTGACGCTGATGAGCCAGACGAGCGCATCGACCACGCGGGCGATGACGACGGCGCCGAGGAGAAGGGCGAATAGCCCGGAATATTCCCGGTTAAGCCTAGCAATATTACGTAGCCGCGACAGCGATTTGCCGCGGCCGAGGTCCTTGTTTTTGACACCCCGCGGGCCTAACTTCCGGCAAAGTTCAGGCCGGTCCGCCGGCCATTTCTGGAGGGTTGCAGGATGGGTTCGCTTAGCATTTGGCACTGGATCGTCGTGATCGCAGTGGTCCTGCTGCTGTTCGGACGCGGCAAGATTTCGGACCTGATGGGTGACGTCGCCCAAGGCATCAAGGCCTTCAAGAAGGGCATGCAGGACGACGACAAGGTCGCGGACAAGCCGGAGTCCACCAAGGCGCTCGATCACAATGCGGCGCCGTCGGCCGCGCGCCAGGATGTCGGCAGCAAGGCCGTCTAACGCGCCTGTACTGACGCATATTTCGACGTTTTTCTTTGCGCGAAACGGTGACGCCGTTGCTCGGAAGCGCTATGGACGCCGATTGAGAAAAGGCGCCGGCAGCCCCAGATCCTGCTAGGACCAATGGGGCCGATGGCGGCGCGCTTAGGCGGAACAATTCATGTTCGATATCGGGTGGAGTGAACTGGTCGTCATCGCGGTCGTCGCGCTGATCGCCATCGGCCCGAAAGAGCTGCCGGGCGTGCTGCGCATGGTCGGGCAATGGATGGGCAAGGCCAGGAAAATGGCCTCCGAATTCCAGGGCCAGTTCCAGGAAGCCATGCGCGAGGCCGAGATGGCCGATCTCAAGAAGAGTTTTGACGAGGTCAGGGAAGCCGCAACCGGCATCACCAGCGGCAACATCATGACCTCGCTGCACAAGGACGTCAGCGACGCCCTGCAGATCGACAAGCCGGTCGACGCGCAGGTCGCCTCTGCGATCGACGCGCCGGTGACGTCAAGCGACGCACCGGTCACTCCGACAACACCCGCACCGCCGACACCGGAAACCTTCGTCGAGGCCGAGACGCACGCTGCCGCCGGCGAGCCGCTCGCGATCACCAGCGAGGTGAAGCCCGAGCCGGCGCCTGCGCAGGACGAGACGCCGCCACAGCCTGACGTGCTCAAGGACGCGAGGGCGTCATGAGCGCCGAAGATATCGAGGCCAGCAAGGCCCCCTTGATGGATCATTTGATCGAGCTGCGCTCGCGGCTGATCAAGGCGCTGCTCGGCTTCGGCGTGGCCTTCATCATCTGCTTCTTCTTCGCCAAGCAGATATTCAACGTCCTGGTCTGGCCCTTCATCTGGGTGGCAGGGCCGGAAAATTCCAAATTCATCTATACCGCGCTGCTCGAATATTTTCTGACGCAGCTCAAGCTCGCTCTGTTCGGCGCCGGCTTCATCTCGTTTCCGATCGTCGCGACGCAGATCTACAAGTTCGTGGCGCCCGGGCTCTACAAGCATGAGCGCAACGCGTTCCTGCCTTATCTGATCGCGACGCCGGTGTTCTTCGTGCTTGGCGCGATGATGGTCTATTTCGTGGTCTTCCCGATGCTGACCCGCTTTTCGCTCGGCATGCAGCAGTCGGCGGGCACGGAGACGGCGCAGATCCAGTTGCTGCCCAAGGTCGGCGAATATCTCTCGCTGATGATGTCGCTGATCTTCGCCTTCGGCATCGCATTCCAGCTGCCGGTGATCCTGACGCTGCTCGGCCGCATCGGCATCGTCACCTCGAAGATGCTGAAGGAGAAGCGGCGCTACTTCATCGTGATCGCCTTCATCATCGCCGCCGTGCTGACGCCGCCCGATGTGCTGAGCCAGGCCTCGCTCGCGATCCCGCTGCTCTTGCTCTACGAGGGCGCCATCATCGCGGTCGGGATCGTGGAGAAGAAGGCCACTACCTCGAGCGCGCCGTCGGCGACAAATCCGGCCGAGTAGGGTGATTTCGTCACAGATCCGGGCGTCATACCCCGCGAAAGCGGGGTATCCGGTACGCCGCGACTTCTCGGCGACGCACTGACGTCTCTGGAATACTGGATCGCCCGCCTTCGCGGGCGATGACACTTGTGCTAGTTGAGGCACGCCGCAAACGTTGACATGCAACGTTATCTTGAAGCGCGACGTTAGGACTCCCCGCCATGCACGACATCAGAGCGATCCGCGACAACCCGACAGCCTTCGACGCCGGCCTGAAACGCCGCGGACTTGGGGCTCTGTCGCTGTCGCTGCTGGCGATCGACGAGAAGCGCCGTGCGGCGATCCTGGCGTCGGAGCAGGCCCAGGCGCGGCGCAATGCGGCCTCGAAGGAGATCGGCGACGCCAAGAAAGCAAAGGACGAGGCGCGCGCGGCCAAGCTGATGGCCGAGGTCGCCGAGCTCAAGACCACGATGCCGGAGCTCGAGGCTGCCGCGAAATCGTTTGACGACGAGCTGACGAAAGAGCTGTCGTCCATTCCGAACTTGCCGCTCGACGAGGTGCCGGACGGTACCGACGAGCACGGCAACGTCCAGCACCATGTGTTCGGCAAGAAACGCGACTACGGCTTTGCGCCGAAGCTGCATGATGATCTCGGCACCGCGCTCGGCTATATGGATTTCGAGGCGGCGGCGAAATTGTCCGGCGCCCGCTTCGTGGTGCTGAAGAAGGGACTGGCGCGGCTCGAGCGCGCGATCGGGCAATTCATGCTCGATTTGCACACCGGCGAGCACGGCTATGCCGAGATCAATCCGCCGCTGCTGGTGCGCGACGCCGTGATGTTCGGCACCGGCCAGTTGCCGAAATTCGAGGACGATCAGTTCTGGGCGATCAAGGGCGAATTGCTCGCGGCGCCGAATGCCGATCTGCGCAGCGAGCGCCTCGGTTTGATTCCAACCGCGGAAGTCTCGCTGACCAACCTCGCGCGCGAATCCATCCTCGACGAAAAAGAGCTGCCGATGCGGCTCACCGCGCTGACGCCGTGCTTCCGCGCCGAAGCCGGAGCTGCGGGACGCGATACGCGCGGCATGATCCGCCAGCACCAGTTCACGAAGGTCGAACTGGTGTCGATCACGACGCCGGAAGCCAGCAAGGATGAGCTCGAGCGCATGCTGTCCTGCGCCGAGCAGGTGCTGCAGAAACTCGATTTGCACTATCGCGTGATGACGCTGTGCGCCGGCGACATGGGCTTCTCCGCGCAGAAGACCTACGACATCGAGGTGTGGATGCCGGGGCAGGGCGATGGCGGTGCCTATCGCGAGATTTCGAGCTGCTCGGTGTGCGGGGATTTCCAGGCGCGCCGCATGGACGCGCGCTATCGCGGCCCCGACGGCAAGCCGCGCTTCGTGCATACGCTGAATGGCTCCGGCACGGCAGTCGGGCGCGCCTTGATCGCTGTGATGGAGACCTACCAGCAGCAGGACGGCTCGATCGCGGTGCCCGATGTGCTGCAGCCCTATATGGGCGGTCTCAAAGTCATCGAGCACGGCATGTAGGGCGAGGGCCAGTGCGATGCCGCTCCACCGTGACATCCACTGGCTTGGTCGACAATGGGCCGTTACCGGCCACGGTCTGCAGCTGATCAATCAGAAGCAGATGGGCTACTACGACATCGAGGCGGCGCGTTTGTGGGAAGCGCGCGTGACCGAGGTGCAATCGAAGGCCTGGATCGACAGGCCGGACTTCGACAGGGCGCTGGAGATCGCGCGCGGCAAGTTCGGCCACTTGGCGCCGGCCGATCTGCCCGCGCCCGCCGCGTCGTCGCCGCCTCCGGTCCGGGCCACACCGTCGGCCGCGCCGCGGGCTCCGCTTGACGCGGAATCGGTGCCCTCGATCGAGGAGCTGCTGGCGAGGCTGAAATCGAAATCGGTTGCGGCCGCGCCCGTCGTAAAGCCGGCCGAAGAGCTGCCCGCGCGGCCGCCCAAGCCCGAACCGCCCAAACTCGAGACGCCCAAGCCTGATGCGCCGAAGCTTGAGCCTCGCAAGGTTGAACCCGTCCGATCCGAGCTCCCCAAATCGGAGCTTCCGAAGGCTCCGAGGCCCGAGCTTCTCCAGGCGGCTCCGGTCACTCCCGAGCCGCGCAAGCCCGAATCCCGGAGGGGTGAACCGCCCAAGGTTGAATCGCCCAAGGCCGAAGCTCCCAAACCTGAAGCTGCCAAGGTCGAACCCGCCAAAGCTGAGCCTGCGAAGACGGAGCCCCTCAAGCCCAAGGCCCTCACGTCCGAAGTGGGACAGGCTGTGCCGACTAAGAAGCTCGAAGCGCCAGTGCTGGCGCCAGCTGTTACGGTTGTCCGGCGGTCAGCCCGACCGGCCTGGCCGGTGTTCGACCGCAAGATCGCCGGCAGCGGTAGATTCGTGCATCCGTGGCGCGTCACGTCGGCGCGATGGCACGCGCCGGGTTTGCCTCCGCGGCCCTAGCCGGTTAAGACGGCAATCAACTCAAGACACCGCAACTCAAGAAACCGGCGTCGAATCGGAACAAGAGGCACTTTGACGGATGCGAATTCTCTGCACCAATGATGACGGCATCCACGCCCCCGGCCTGCAGGTCGTCGAGCAGATCGCACGCTCATTGTCCGACGACGTCTGGATCGTCGCCCCCGAGCTCGACCAGTCCGGCGTCTCGCATTCGCTGTCGCTCAACGATCCGCTGCGTCTGCGCGAAGTCAGCCCACGCCACTTCGCGGTGCGCGGCACGCCGACCGATTGCGTCATCATGGGTGCGCGACACATCCTCGGAGACAAGCTGCCCGATCTCGTGCTGAGCGGCGTCAACAAGGGCCGCAACGTCGCCGAGGACGTGGTCTATTCCGGCACCATCGCCGGCGCGCTGGAAGGCACCATCCTGGGCTTTCCGTCATTTGCGTTGTCGCAGGAGTTCTCGATCGAGACGCGCAACGCGCCGCTGTGGGAGACCGCGCTGAAATTCGGACCCGACATCATCCGCAAGGTGATCGGCGCAGGCGTTCCCCGGAACACCGTCATCAATGTCAACTTCCCGTCCTGCATGCCCGACGACGTCAAGGGCATCCGGATCACGCGGCAGGGCAAGCGCAATCAGGGTTTCCTGAAGATCGATCGCCGTCACGACGGACGCGGCAATCCGTATTTCTGGATCGGATTCGAGCGCGCGGCGATGATGGATGCGCCGGCCGAAGGCACCGATCTCGCCGCGCTTGCCGCGCGCTACGTCTCGGTGACGCCGCTGCGGCTCGACCGCACCGATGAAGCATTTTCGGAAGCGCTGACCGCGACGTTGAAGTGATGCAGGGGAATCTGTAGCCCGGATGAAGCGCAGCGAAATCCGGGGAGATCTTTAGCGCATAGAGAGCGGTCCCGGATTGCGCTTCGCTGCATCCGGGCTACGAATGCGGGTGAGATTTAAACCGGCGCGCTCCGCATCGCGCTGGAGATCACCTGCGCCAGCGTTTCCAGCTGGAAGGGCTTTTGCAGCGCCGGACGATCGCGATACTCCGGGGGCAGGCCGGACGAGCCATAACCGGTCGCGAAGATGAAGGGGCGGTTGCGGGCGTTGATCAGCTCGGCGACCGGGGTGATCACCTTGCCGTTGACGTTGACGTCCAGGATCGCGAGGTCGAATTCGGTCGATTGCGCGAGCTTGACCGCTTCGCCGATCTCGCCGGCCTCGGCCGCGACGCTATGGCCGAGCTCTTCCAGCATGTCGGCGACCATCATCCGGATCATGACCTCGTCCTCCACGAGGAAAACTGAACAGCCCGCCGGCCGTGTCGCTGTCATGATGGAATCCTTGCCCGTCCCTGAGATAGGCTCGCAAATAACACTATAAGGCGCAATGAAAACGTTAGGGAATTACTCGGTTTCCAGCACGCGACGCTGCGTCGCCGGATCGTTCTGACTGACTTGTTGCGCAGGATTCGTCCAGTCTCCGACCGGGTGCAAACCGTACAACCAGAGCCCCCGCGCGCCTGGGCGTTAACCGCGCATCGCTGTCGATTATATGGGAAGCTGCCGTGTTGGCGCCAACACGAAATCGGACTGCTGGTTCCTGACCGGGAACAAATGGTGACGGGAAATTTTTCCTTAACGCGGTATTTCGGATTTCAATGGCATCAAGCCAGGGCAAGATTCCGCGCTGCCGCCTAGAGACGCTGATGAACATGGCCGTGAAGCCCGATCCGACCGAGAAGATGATGTTTCAGCTCACCCTGCGGCGGCGAGGGGTGAGCGATCAGGCGGTATTGCGCACCATGGAGGAGGTGCCGCGCGAGGTGTTCGTCGATCCGCGCGATCGCAACGAGGCCTACCGCGATAGTGCGCTTGGGATCGCCTGCGGGCAGACCATCAGCCAGCCTTTCGTCGTCGCCTACATGACCGAACAGCTGCAGCTGCAGAAGGACCACCGCGTGCTCGAGATCGGCACCGGTTCGGGCTATCAGGCGGCCGTGCTGTCCCGGCTGTGCAAGCAGGTTCTGACCATCGAGCGCTACCGGACGCTGGCTGACGGTGCCCGCAAGCGCCTCGAAAAGCTGGGCTATTACAACATCGAGGTGCTGCTCGGCGACGGCTTCGACGTTCCGGCCGGGGCCGGCGATTTCGACCGCATCATCGTCACCGCGGCGATGGAGCAAATCCCGGAGAAGCTGCTGGAGCGGCTCGACCCGGGCGGCATCCTGATCGCCCCGGTCGGGCCGCATCAGGGTACCCAGACCCTGGTCCGCGTGGTGCGGACGCAGAGCGGCTTCGACCGCAAGGAATTGGTCGACGTTCGCTTTGTGCCGGCGCTGCCGGGAATCGCCCGCGAATTGTAAGTTTGGCGATTTGCCGCTTGGCGCCAACGCCTTATTCGCAGGGTTAAGCGGTTATTTACTCGCGAGGTGTTTACTCAAAACAGTCTTTTGTTGCGTACGAGTGAGTAACCATGTCTGGGGTTGTCGAGTTGCTTCGCTCGCGTCGCGTACCGCAGGTTGCGGTGCTGACGCTGATGTCCATGGCTTTTGCCGGTTGCAGCGCCGACATGTCGTCGCGCTTCTCGCAAAACTCCTACTCGCAAAATCCGTTTGCGTTTGATCCGCAGCCGACCGGCACCGTGCAGGCACAGCCGCCGCGCGAGCTGCCGCAATACGCGCGGCCACGAACGCAACCGCAATATTCACAGTACCAGTCACAGCCGTTGCCGCCGCCGGTTGCTGCGCCGCAGTCCTACCCGGTCGCCAACGCGGGCGTCTCCGGAGGAGGGCGCGGGCTTTCGTCCTACACGCCGCCGCCTGCGCGCCCGCAGATCGAGGCCACCGGCACCGTTCCGCAATCGGTCGCTGCTGCGCACGCCGGACACAGCGGCACCACCATCATCGTCGGCACCAGCGATACGCTCGAATTGCTGGCGCGCCGCTACAACGTCTCGACCGCCGAGATCCTGCGCGCCAATGGCTACAAGGGACCGCGCGCGCTGTCGCCCGGCCAGCAGCTGGTCATTCCGCGCCCGATGGCCGCCGCCGCAGCACCGGCGATGGCCGCGCCGGCCACCCGGCCCGTTGCCGTGGCAGCTGCGCCTGCCGGCGTCCACTACGTCAATCGCGGCGACACGCTGCACAGCATCGCGCGCCAGCACCACATTCCCGTGGCTGAGCTTGCCCGCGCCAACAATCTCGATCAGTCGGCCCGGCTGAGCCTCGGCATGAAGCTGGTGGTGCCGGGCGCCAAGACTGCGATGGCGGCCCCGGCGCCGGTTGCGCAAGGCGTTGCTGCCGCACCGGTTGCGGTTGCCCCGGCACCGGCCATGGCGGCCCCGAAGGTCGTCGCGACGGCGCTGCCGCAGCAGAGCGCGCGGCTGGTTCAGCCGACCGCGACCGTCGAACAGCCGGCGGCCGCCGCAGAAGCGCCCGTTGTCACCAAGTCGAGCGAAGCCACCGGCGCATTGCCGACGTTCCGCTGGCCGGTGCGCGGCAAGGTCATCACCGCCTACGGCTCGAAGACCAACGGCAAGGTCAATGACGGCATCAACGTCGCGGTGCCCGAAGGCACGCCGGTGAAGGCGGCCGAAGACGGCGTCGTTGCCTATTCGGGCAATGAGCTGAAGGGCTATGGCAATCTCGTGCTGGTTCGCCATTCCAACGGCTACGTCACCGCCTATGCCCACACGAGCGAAATTTTGGTGAAGCGCGGCGATACCATCAAGCGCGGCCAGGTGATCGCCAAGTCGGGCCAGTCGGGCGAGGCGGGCTCGCCGCAGCTCCACTTCGAAATTCGCAAGGGATCGTCTCCGGTCGATCCGCTCCAGTTCCTCAACGGCGCGTAGGTTGCGCGCCGGGACTTCCAAGTCTCGCAACAAAGACAACGGGGGAGGCGCAAGCCTCCCCCGTTCTGTTTGATCTAGAAGTCGAAGGTCATGCCTGTCGTCACGGCGCTCGCCTTGTTGCCGGCGACCACGTTGTTGTTGGCGTCGCGGCCGCATATGCCATACCCATGACCGCTCACGCCGAGGCAGTAATGCGCGCCGGGGCCGTTGCGCAGGTAACTGCCGACAAGATACCAGGTCGCAAACGGGCTGAAGTGGTACTTGACGCCGGCTGCATATTGATCGGCGCTGCTGTCCAGCGTGTTGAGCGCAAAGTCGGCCGATCCCGGTGCCGGAGTGACGGTGTAGTTGTTGAGCACGCCGGTGCCGGGCGAGCCGGGAGAGGCGTTGGCATGAGCCCATGACGCGCTGACGTCCCAGGCGCCGACGCTCTGGGTGGCGCTGAGGAAGTAGCCGTCGCGCGACCGCTCGTTGAAGTCGGCCACGGTGTTCTCGCGCCGCATCACCTCGTAGATGCCGTAGAGCTGCAGCTTGCCGATGCCGTCGTCGAGGCGATACCCGGCGCCGATCTTCGCGGCCCATTCGTTGGCGATGCCGACGGATCCCGGCGGAACGATCAGCACGCCGCCGTTGCTCAACGGCGTGACGGCTTCGTCGCCGGTGCGGTTGGTGCCCTCATGCATCTCGTAGGCGGCGACCGCCGTGAACGGTCCCTGATTGTAGGTCAGCGAGGCGCTGTACAGATTGCCATAGGAGCCGTCGGTGCAGCCTTCGGGCGCCGCCGTCAGCGGGAAGCCGCTGCCGCTGCCGCGCGCGGACGTGGCGGGGCAGTTGAAGTCGCCGAGCGCGAAATCGCTGTTGTCCTTTGCGGTGTTCTGCCCTGGCGAGATCATCAGCGTGGTCTGGAAGCCGTTCCAGACCGGCGATTCGTACCAGAGCGCATGGGCCGCACGCCAATCGAACTCCGCACGCAGGTCGCCGCCGGTATTGCCCATGATCGAGTTGTAGTCGCCGAGCGTCGCCGAGAACGGATCGAACTTCGAAGTGGCTTTCTTGTAGGGCGTATCCGATTTGCCAGCCTTGATCGTGCCCCACGGCGTTGCCATCCCGATGAAGCTGTCGCGCGTTCCGAGCGCGGCACGCTCGGTCGGAACCGCGGCGACCTCGACGAGAGATTCAAACTGGGCGACGGCGGCCCACCCGGCGAAGCCATACGGTGCGAGATCGTGACGCGCGTGGACGCCGAAAAAGGTGAGGTTGCTTGCCACACCGAACTTGGTGCCCTGATCGAACACGCCGGCATTGAAGACGTCGCCGGATAGATCCACGTGGCCGTAAAGGGTGACGGTGGTGTTGTCGACGAAGGCGTTGCCACCCGGCGCCTTGCTGTAGAGCGGCGCGCCTCCGATGCTGACGACGGCATGTTCGGGAGCCGGTGGCTTCGGGGATGGCGCGACGCCGGCATGCTGCACCGGGTTGCCCTTTGGCGTTGTGGTTGCCGCAGGGGGCGCGGCGCTGCGGCTTGTGATGTTGTTCACGCGATCCCGGAGCTGTGCATTCTCCTTCGCGAGCTTCGCATTGTTTCGTTCGAGCGCATCCAAACGCGCCATCACGTCGTCGAGCGTTGCTGCCTGCACCGGCTGTTGCGTGAGCGCCAGGCCGATTGCCGCGAGTGCGGTTCCGGCGAGAAGTCCCTTCTTCATCTAATCCCCCCTTTGTCAGATCTCCTCAGCGGTGTGCTGAGGGTCACAAAGTGGAGGAACGTTAATGTATACCACACACCAGATACATGGATGCGGACGAGCTAAGGCGGATAAACACCCGATGTGACTTAAATGGTACTATGATACTATTGCGCTGCATCAATTTGTCGCATCTTGGATTTTAGAATAAGATTTGACTTACATGCATGTGGTTGAATGCCTGATCAGAAATTCAATCTCAAAAGTAAGACAGTAATGCTGATATAAAATATTGCGGTGCAGAAACGGAGAGTGTTTTGGAATAATGGATGCCAGTTTCTGCCTGATTCGAAGCGAACTCGCGCCTGCCGCGAGGCCTAGACCGGTTGCCAGGGGTCTCGCTCGTCTGAGAGACGCTCGACCATGTCGCTCAGGAATTGCGGCGGTCCAAACGCGTGCCAATCCCCGTCCGATTGCAGCAGCAAGGGACGCCGCGCGTCGCGGCTGAAGGCTTCCAGCCACGCGCGCGCCTTGGCCTTCGGACGAGCGCCGATGGCAACCGCAACGTCGACCGGAATTGTGCGCCAGACAAAGCTTGCCGGAAGAAAGATGACATCGGATCTATCCGGACGCATCCAGTCGGGCAGCGGGCTTGTCGGCGTAAGCCAGCCGCAAACGAATTTCCGGCACGGATCGACCGGACGCTCGTCGTAGATCGTGCATTTGCCCGCGCTGCTGAACGGGCACGGCTGCCCCGGATAGACGTCGTGGCCACGTATCCGGATTTTCAGCCAGCCATCGCAGCAAGCGGTGCACTCGCCACATCGTCTCGCAGTCGTGCTGGGTTCGGCCGGCATGCGTCGAGTGTACCCATGCCGCACCGAATTCAGAAGGCCTGCGACTTGCCGGACGTGTGGCTCGCGCTATGCCCCGCTCAACCGCACGCCGAGCCGGCCGGCGAGTTCCTGCGTGTACTGCCAGGCGACGCGGCCGGAGCGCGATCCGCGGGTGGTCGACCATTCGAGCGCCTCGCGCTCGAGTTCGTCCTCGGCGATCTTGATGCCGAAATGGTCGCAATAGCCCTTCACCATCGCGAGGTACTCGTCCTGGCTGCAGCGGTGGAAGCCGAGCCAGAGACCGAAGCGGTCCGACAGCGACACCTTCTCCTCGACCGCTTCGCCCGGATTGATCGCGGTCGAGCGCTCGTTCTCGATCATCTCGCGCGCCAAGAGATGCCGCCGGTTCGAGGTCGCATAGAGGATGACGTTCTCGGGGCGTCCCTCGATACCGCCTTCCAGCACCGCCTTGAGCGATTTGTACGAGGCGTCGTTGCCGTCGAAGGAGAGGTCGTCGCAGAACACGATGAAGCGGAAGGAGGAGCTGCGCAGCAGCTCCATCAGGCCGGGCAGGCTCTCGATGTCCTCGCGATGGATCTCGATCAGCTTCAGCCGGTCGGCCGGCTTGCGATCGACATTGAGGCTGGCGTGCGTCGCCTTGACCAGCGACGACTTGCCCATGCCGCGGGCGCCCCACAGCAGCGCATTGTTGGCCGGCAGTCCGTTGGCGAAGCGCTCGGTATTCTCCATCAGGATATCGCGCATCCGGTCGACGCCCTTGAGCAGGCCGATCTCGACGCGGCTGACGCGCGGCACCGGGGCGAGGCGTCCGTCCGGATGCCAGACAAAGGCGTCCGCGGCACCGAACGACTCGGCCGGATCGGGGGCCGGGGAGGCGGCCGCAAGGCGGCTCGCAATGGTCTCCAGGGCGTTCGCGATCCGCTCGGCAGTGGCGCCGTCGAGCGGCATTACCGGGCGTTTTGTCGCGGCGTTTGCGGCACGCTTGGCGGCAGCTTGAGGGGCGGTTTTGCGGGCTGTTTTACTGGTAGTTTTCTTGGCTTTTTTCGGCATTTGTCCAGTTCCTGACGGCGCAGCCTTATCGGGCTGGCGGCGGTCCCGCAAGCGCCCTAAATGACGGTCCGTTAACGTTGCAATTGGGACCGCGGCCGCTATAGTCCGCGCGAATTTGTCCGGACCGCCATACCGCCCCGAACCCGAGGGCACTGCCGGTCCTTTCCCGTCTTATCCGAGGATCGTCCGAATGCTGATTACTCCTGCGTTTGCTCAGGCTGGAGCTGGCACTGATACCAACAGCATGTTGATGTCGCTGCTGCCATTCGCGCTGATCTTCGTCATCATGTACTTCCTGATTCTGCGCCCGCAGCAGCGGAAGGTGCGCGATCATGCCGATCTCGTGAAGAACATCCGCCGCGGCGACACCGTGGTGACCACCGGCGGCCTCGTCGGCAAGGTGACCAAGGTGGTCGACGACGACCAGATCGAGTTCGAGATTTCGGACGGCGTTCGCGTGCGGCAGATGCGCCAGATGATTTCGGGCGTGCGGACCAAGGGTGAGCCGGCGAAGGGCGATGCCAAGGACGAGGCGTCCGCGAGCTGATTGCCGCGGAGCCCTTTGCCGAATCTGACAGGTCAATTCGATGTTGTATTTCACGCGGTGGCGAGCGCTGGGGATTATCCTGACAGCGCTGGTGGTCTGCCTGTGCGCCGTGCCCAATTTCTTCCCCGAGGCGCAGGTCAAGACCTGGCCGGCCTGGGCGCAGCGGCGTCTCGTCCTCGGCCTCGATTTGCAGGGCGGCTCGTATCTGCTGCTCGAGGTCGACGCCAATTATGTGAAGAAGGAAAAGCTCGAGCAGGTTCGCGACGACACAAGGAAGGCGCTGCGTGACGCCCGGATCCTGTTCAACGGGGGAGTGCAAGTCCGCAACGATGGCGTCGAGGTCCGGATCGCGAAGGAGGCCGACGTTCCGGCGGCGTTGGCCAAGCTTCGCGAGGTCGCGCAGCCGATCAGCGGCTTGCTCGGCCCCAGCGGCCAGCGCGATGTCGACGTGACCGATGCCGGGGGCGGCCTGATCCGCCTGACCGTGTCGCAGCCCGCGATGATCGAGCGGATGCGCAAGACCATCGAGCAGTCGATCCAGATCGTCGAGCGTCGCGTCAACGAGCTCGGCACCGTCGAGCCCTTGATCCAGCGTCAGGGCACCGACCGGATCCTGGTGCAGGTGCCGGGCCTCCAGGACCCGACGCATCTGAAGGAGCTGCTCGGCAAGACCGCGAAGATGGAATTCCGCATGGTCGACACCACGGCGTCGCCCGATCAGGCCACGGTGCCGGCGGACTCGGAGCGGCTCGTGAGCGCATCGCCGCCACCGGTTCCGTACATCGTGAAGAAGCAGGTGCTGGTTTCCGGAAGTGAACTCTCCGATGCCCAGCCCGGCTTTGACCAGCGTACCGGCGAGGCGATCGTCAGCTTCAAGTTCAATACCTCGGGCGCGCGCAAATTCGCTCAGGCGACCGCCGATAATGTCGGCCAGCCGTTTGCGATCGTGCTCGACAACAAGGTGATCTCGGCACCCGTGATTCGCGAGCCGATCACCGGCGGACAGGGCCAGATCTCGGGCAGCTTCACGGTGCAGTCGGCCAACGATCTGGCGATCCTGATGCGCGCCGGCGCGCTGCCGGCGCCGCTGACGGTGGTCGAGGAGCGCACCGTCGGTCCCGGCCTCGGCCAGGACTCGATCGAGAAGGGCGAGCTTGCGGCCTATGTCGGCTCGATCCTGGTCATCGTGTTCATGCTGATCACCTACCGGCTGTTCGGGGTGTTCGCCAACATCGCGGTGGCCATCAACGTCGCCATGATCTTCGGGCTGCTGTCGCTGCTCAACGCCACGCTGACCTTGCCCGGCATCGCCGGCATCGTGCTGACGGTCGGCATCGCGGTCGACTCCAACGTGCTGATCTACGAGCGCATCCGCGAGGAATTGCGCGGCGGCCGCAACGCGATCTCGGCGATCGACGCCGGCTTCAAGCGGGCGCTTGCGACCATCCTCGACTCCAACATCACCACCTTCATCGCTGCCGCCGTGCTGTTCTACATCGGCACCGGACCGGTGCGCGGCTTTGCCGTGACGCTCGGCATCGGCATCATCACCACGGTGTTCACCGCCTTTACCTTGACGCGCCTTATCGTCGCGGCATGGGTGCGGTGGAAGCGGCCGCAAACCGTGCCGATCTGAGAGGCCTATTGTGACTCATACCGTTCTCATTGGCCTTGGCATCTTGATCGCCGTGCTGACCGTGGTCGCGGCGCTCGGGCTGATGCCGGCGCTGCGCATCGTGCCCCGACGACACGCATTTCGACTTCACGCGCTTTCGCCGCATCAGCTTCCCGATCTCGGCGCTGCTCTCGATCCTTGCCATCACGCTGTTCTTCACCCACGGCCTGAATTTCGGCATCGACTTCAAGGGCGGTACACTGCTGGAGGTACGGGCCAAGTCCGGCACCGCCGACATTGCCGCGATGCGCACGACCTTGAACGGTCTTGGTCTCGGCGAGGTGCAGTTGCAGCAGTTCGGAGGTCCGGCCGAAGTCCTGATCCGCGTCGCCGAGCAACCCGGCGGCGATCAGGCGCAACAGGACGCGGTGACGAAGGTTCGCGGCGCGCTCGGCGATTCCGTCGACTACCGCCGCGTCGAAGTGGTGGGACCGCGCGTCTCCGGCGAATTGCTCGCCTACGGCATGCTCGGCCTGATGCTCGCGATCGTCGGCATCCTGATCTATCTCTGGTTCCGGTTCGAGTGGCAGTTTGCGCTCGGCGCCATGATCGCCAACGTCCACGACATCGTGCTGACGATCGGATTCATGTCGATCACCCAGGTCGACTTCGATCTCACCAGCATCGCGGCGCTGCTGACGATTCTCGGCTACTCGCTCAACGACACCGTCGTCATCTACGACCGTATCCGCGAGATGCTGCGGCGCTACAAGAAGATGCCGATGCCGCAGCTGCTGAATGAATCGATCAACTCGACGCTGTCGCGCTCGATCATCACCCACGTCACGGTGACCCTGGCGCTGCTCGCGCTACTGCTGTTCGGTGGCCAGGCGATTCACAGCTTCACCGCCGTCATGATGTTCGGCGTGGTGCTGGTCGGCACCTATACCTCGATCTTCATCGCGGCACCGATCCTGATCTATCTCGGCGTCGGCACCACGAGGCGCGACGCCGCCGCCGATGAATCGGAGAAGAAGCCGAACGCGGCAGCCAAGAAGTAGCCGGTCATGAGCAACTCCTCGGACGCTCCCCATCTTCCGAGGTCGGCGCCGATCGAGGCCTACGGCAAGGGCGGCTTCGCGTTTGCCGATATGTCGCACCGCGGCTCGCTGCTGTGCCTGCCCGACGCGATCTGGGCCTGGGCGGTGACCCGGCCGCAGGAGATCGACGAATACGCGTTGCAAAAGGTATTCGCGGCCGCCAATGCGATCGACACGCTGATCGTCGGCACCGGCACCGAGGTCTGGGTGCCGCCGAAGGGCCTGCGCGAGGCCCTGCGTGCGGTGCGGGTGGTGCTCGACCCGATGCAGACGGGCCCCGCGATCCGCACCTACAACATCATGTTGGGCGAGCGGCGTCGCGTCGCGGCGGCGCTGATCGCGGTGCCATGAGCACGACGGAGGCGCCGACCGACGGCGCGGCGTTCTGCGCCGATCTGGTGCGGACCCATGACTTCGTGCGCTACGCGTCGACCTTGTTCATGCCGGGTCCGGAGCGCCGGGCGCTGCTCGCGATCTATGCCTTCAACATCGAGGTCTCGCGGGTGCACGAGCAGGTCAGCCAGCCGCTGCCCGGCGAGATGCGGCTGCAATGGTGGACCGACATGCTGGCCGGAGCCGGACACGGCGGCGTCGAGGGCAATCCGGTCGCGGCAGAGCTGCTGTATGCGATCCGCAATCACCGCCTGCCGGTCTCGCCGTTCTCGCTCCTGGTCGAGGAGCATCAGTTCGATCTCTACAACGACCCGATGCCGTCGCTGGCCGCGCTCGAGGGCTACCTCGACGCCACGGCATCGGCGCTGTTCGCGCAAGCCACGCGCGTGGTGGCGCGGCCATCGGAGGCGATCGATCACCTAGCCCGTCATGCCGGCCTCGCCCAAGGCATGGCGCAGGTCATCGCGGCGCTGGGCCGCGACGCCTCGCGGCAGCAGCTGTTTCTGCCGCTGCCGCTGCTGCAGCAGCACGGCAGCAGCAAGGAGGAGGTGTTTGCCGGCAAGCCGACGCCGAACATCCGTGCTGCGATCGATCAGCTTGCGGACGAGGCGCAGGGCCATCTCAAGACCGCATTCGGGCTGCTTGCGGATGTGCCATCCGGCGTGAGGCCGATCTTCCTGCCGCTCGCTTACATCAGGCGCGAGCTGAACCGGGTGAGGAGGGCCGACTACGATCCGTTCCTGCCGAAGCCGGTCTCACGCCTGCGCACGCTCTGGACGTTGTGGCGAGCTGCCCGCACCGAAGAGTTCGGTCGCTAGAGCATGATCCGGAAAAGTGCGAAGCGGTTTTCCGAAAAGATCATGCTAAAACAAGAATCTAAAGCGCGATGACCATTCAACGCGATCTCATCGCGCTTTAGCTCTGTTCTTTCGAGATGTGCTTGGTGAAGATCCGGATCGTCGCGCCTTTGACCACCGGGCCGCTGTCAAAGATGTCGGATGCGATCATCTCGATCGCGTCGCGCAGCGTAATGAACTGCGCCTGCCGGGCCAGGCTCGGTGTTCCGCGCGTGCCGGCCAATTCGTCCATTGCGGCGTCGCTGATCTGACATTCAATTTCCTGATCGCCGTGCATCATGGTGAATCCGAACGCCAGGCGTTCGGAATCATATCCCCCGATACGGCCACGGGTGAGTGGCATTAAGCTTGTCCCTTGAGCGCGCTAGCCCTCACAAGATTGGCGCTTCGAGCTGCGTTTGTCGAGAGTGCGCGCGCTTCAGCGCATCGGCCGATCCATCTCGGCAACTTCGAAATTGAAGCGGTCGCGCAGATTCTTGCGTTGCTCGAGGATGTCCTTGAGGAACTCGCGATCGGCGTCGCTGCGCATCATCGGCTCGATCAGGTCGATCTGGTTCATGGCGACGAGCTGCAGGATTTCGGTGCGCGGCTTGCCGGCCGCATCGCGCGGCAATGCATGCACGATCTGGATGTGTTCGGGCGGCTTGACGCCATTGGCGGCGGCAAGCTCGTTGCGCAGCGTCTTTTCCAGCGCGGACTGGTCGGCCTCGACGAAGGCGTAGAGCCCGACGCCGACGCGCCGGTCGGCAAAGGCGACGATTGCGGTGTCGCGCACGTCGGGATTCCTGCGGATCAAATCGACCAGCACCGGGGCGTCGTTGACCAGCCGCCGGCCGCCGCCCTCTCGGTCGGTGAAATTGAAGATGCCGCGGGTGATTGCCTGATACACCTTCTTGCCGGTCTTGAGCCAGACGCTGGCGACCGCGGACTTCTTCGCGAGCACCTTGCGCTCCATCGGCGTCAACGCCTCCGGCGCGTAGCTGCGCTTGTGCTTCAACAGATGCCGCAGATCCTCATAGGCCGCGATGCGGAACAGCCGGCTTCGGGTCTTGAAGCAGGCAGCAAGCTGAAAGTCGGTGAGGTAGGCGCGGCCGTCGCGGCCGACCAGCCAGTTCTGCTCCTTGGCGAGGTCGTTATGGCAGATGCCGGCGCGATGCAGCTTGCGCAACGCGGCCTTGGCGGAGCGGAAATAGGCGACGTCGCCATGCGGCTTCGCCAGATGCAGCGCCGCGCCGTCGATGAAGCCACGGACCAGCGCGCGCCTGCCTGCCCACAGCAGCTTGGGGCCGACGTCGAGATCGCGCGCCAGGGTCAGCGCGCGGCGTTCGCGCGAGAACAAATGCAACGCCACGGCGAACGACCAGAACGGCACCTGATCGAGCCGGCGCAGCACGCCCTCGACCTCGCCGTCGTCGGCGCGGAAACGGCCGCGCTCGACCGTCGAGAACACGTCGCGCTTGAGCAGCACGCCCTGGCTCCATCGCGCCGACAGGGTGGCGTCGTCGTCTTTCGGCAAGCTCATGACTGTCAGGCCGCTGCCGCAACGCGCAGGTGCTCTGCGATCCAGTGGTCGAGATCGGTGAGTGCCCGCGCGCTGATCGCCTGTTTCTTGGCGACGGTCTTCTCGTTGCCGCGCAGCCGCGAGCCGTCCGGCTTCTTGGTCGGAGGGCTGGCCAACGGCGGGAACAGACCGAAATTGACGTTCATCGGCTGGAACGAGCGCGAACCAGCGTCGATCGTCTCGATATGACCACCGGTGATGTGGCCGAGCAGCGCGCCGAGCGCAGTGGTGGCGGGTGGTGGCGTCAGCGCGGTGCCGCGCATGTCGGCGGCAGCGCAGAGCCCCGCAATCAACCCGACGCTGGCCGACTCGACGTAGCCCTCGCAGCCCGTCATCTGGCCGGCGAAACGCAGCCGCGGCTGCGCGCGCAGGCGCAGCTGGCTATCGAGCAGCTTCGGTGAATTGAGGAAGGTGTTGCGATGCAGGCCGCCGAGGCGTGCGAACTCCGCGTTCTCAAGGCCCGGGATGGTGCGGAACACGCGCTGCTGCGCGCCATGCTTCAGCTTGGTCTGGAAACCGACGATGTTGTAGAGCGTGCCGAGCTTGTTGTCCTGCCGCAGCTGGACGATCGCATATGCCTTGACCGTCGGATTGTGCGGATTGGTCAATCCCACCGGCTTCATCGGCCCGTGGCGCAGCGTCTCCTGACCGCGCTCGGCCATCACCTCGACCGGCAGGCAGCCGTCGAAATAGGGCGTGTTGGTCTCCCAATCCTTGAAGTCGACCTTCTCGCCGTCGAGCAGCGCCAGGACGAAGGCGTCATATTGTTCCTTGGTCATCGGGCAGTTGATGTAATCGGCGCCGGTGCCGCCGGGACCGACCTTGTCGTAGCGCGACTGAAACCAGGCCACCGACATGTCGATGGAATCCTTGTGCACGATCGGTGCGATCGCATCGAAGAACGCCAGCGCGTTCTCGTCGGTGAGCTGCCTGATGGCGTCGGCGAGCGGCGCCGAGGTGAGGGGACCGGTGGCGACGATCACGTTGCTCCAGTCGGCCGGCGGCAGGCCCGCGACTTCCTCGCGGCTGATCTCGATCAGCGGATGTTCGTTCAGCGCTTTGGTGACGGCAGCGGAAAAGCCGTCGCGGTCGACCGCCAGCGCGCCGCCGGCGGGCACCTGATTGGCATCGGCCGAGCGCATGATGAGGGAGCCCAGCCGCCGCATCTCTGCGTGCAGCAGCCCGACCGCGTTGTTGGCGGCATCGTCGGAGCGGAAGGAATTCGAGCAGACCAGTTCGGCGCAGCCTTCGGTCCGATGCGCCTCGGTCATTCGGTGCGGGCGCATTTCATGCAGGACGGCACGGACGCCGGAATTGGCAACCTGCCAGGCGGCTTCCGAGCCGGCGAGCCCCGCGCCCACGATGTGCACGGGTTGGGAAGAGGATTGATGCGGTGTCATCGCGCAGCGTTAGCGCGTTTTCATTCCATATGCATCTGAAACCGCACCAGAAACGAGAACGCCCGCTGTGGAAGCGGGCGTTATCCGTCATCTGATGGCTTGCGGCCGATTAGCCGTTGTAGGTACCGGCGGCAACGCGCGGAATGTCCGAGCGGTCGAGGCCGATATCGGCCAGTTCGCGATCGCTGAGCTGGGACAGTTCGCTGACATTGCGCTGATAATCCCGGAAAGCCTGGATCATGCGGATGAGCGAGAGCAACATGGTAGTCTCCTAGTAATTCAGATTCAGCTTTTCCAAAGCCTCATCGTTGGAGTGAATATAGATGATATGGTGCGGCGCGGTAGTTCCAATGGTGCGATGCAGCTAGACCCAAAACGCATGGCGGCGGTAAGTTCTGGTTAACCGTTTGGCGCTTGGCGAGCAGGTCTGCAAATGAAAGTTCCGCCGACACCCGGAGTATCGCAAAAATATTACTGAAATCAATTGGTTGATAGAATTTCGGCAAGCCGGATCAGGTTGGATATATGGTAATTAAAGACCGCCCAATCAAGTTTTTCCGCGCCCTCGCTCACCGGATCACATCGATGTGTTCCATGCGTGATTCGCATGCGACAAGATCGCATTGGAATGATTATTAGTTCATATGTTGGTGCGAGCGCCCATGAATGGGCGGAGCGTCAATCGGTCGCATTGACGCGAGAGGTAACTCGGTCCGCCGCGCGGCGTGCGGATCTCCGTCGCGCCCCGGCGTGTCGCGCGGAATGTGCTGAGGAATATCGGAAGTGCATTTCGATTGAAGTGAACGTTGGCAGCAAAGCTAATGCGGCACCGCTTCCTTACCGACATGTAATCGAAACACTATGCAACGCATGCGCGATCCGCGTGCAGCGCTCATCACATTCGTATCGCGCGAAGTTCATTCTGAATGGCGCCGGGAACAGCGAATAATTGCGCTGCAGATTCCGCAATCACGCAGGGATCTGTCCAAGAACAAGAGATGGATCATCCCATGATTAAAACATTCATCGCCGCAGCCAGCATGGCTGCCGTTGCTTACGCTGTCGCTGCTCCCGCCCAGGCCGCTCATCGCCATCATATGGGCGTCGGCTGCAGCGGTGCCAATTTCGGCAAGACGGAAGCTGCCGTCGAAGCTATGGCTGACAATGAGGTCAAATTCGCGGCGGAGAAGGAAGTCTCGCTCGCCCAGGACGCGATGCTGAACAACAAGTGGGGCGCATGTGGCGCGCACCTCAGCAAGGCCGCCGAAGAGAGCATGGCGAAGTAAGCATTTGATCATGGCATAAGGGCCGATTGCCTGGGGCAATCGGCCCTTTTTGATTCATCCCGGAGCGGGAGCAGCGCTGATCGAAGCAGAGCCGACGTGCGGGCTTCTCGCCGCTACGCAACTCCACCGCGCTACGGAGCCTTGGCGAGCTGGGTGGCGAAGTAGCCGATCGTCTTGGCGTACACCTCGCTCTTGTTCCATTGCTGGATGACCGCGAAATTCTCGCTGCCGGGCTCCCAACCTTTGCCCTTCTTCCAGCCGTAACTCTTCAGGAAGTTCGCCGTCGAGGCCAGCACGTCAGGCACGTTGTGCAAGAGGTCGCGCTTGCCGTTGCCGTCGAAGTCGACCGCGAACTTGATGTAGGACGACGGCATGAACTGGGTCTGGCCGAGCTCGCCGGCCCAGGCGCCGCGCATCTCCTGCGGTGCGAGATCACCACGCTCGACGATGCGCAGCGCATCCATCAACTCGGCCTTGAACATGTCGGAGCGGCGGCAATCATAGGCCAGTGTCGCCAGCGAGCGCAGGGTCGGAAACTTGCCGGTGTTGACGCCGAAATCGGTCTCCAGCCCCCAGATCGCGACCAGGATCTCGCCGGGCACGCCGTAGGCCTCCTCGATTCGCGACAGCACCGAGCCGTAGCGCTTCATCATGTCGGAGCCGCGATTGAGCCGCGGCGGCACCATGCGACCCGAGAACTGCTCGAAGGTCTGGCTGAACACCTGCTGCGAATGGTCGCGTGCCAGGATAGCCTTGTCCTGCGTGACGCCGCTCAACCCGGCCTGGATCGCGTTCTGCGAAATGCCCTTCGTCACAGCCTCTTTCTTGAAATCGTCGAGCCAGGACTCGAACGTGCCCGTGCCGCATTGGGCGGCGAGCGCAGACGCGGTCGAGGTCAACAGCCACGCCCCGACGGCGAGCGTGTGAAAGGAAAAGCGCGAGGTCATAGGCAATTTCACTCCGGAGTCTGCGATGTCATCGATTGGTCGCGAAACCCGGCGGGTATGTTCGCGGCAACAGCGGCCAAAACATGGCTCGTGATCGAGCCGTTTATCTCAGGCAGTGCTGCAAATGCCACGCCAACTTCACACCCATTTGACGATCCGGAACGACAAACCGCCGGCCGAATATAATCGGCCGGCGGTTGCTTTGGCGTTTACGAGTTCGGGTTAACCGGCGCTTATTCGCGATCGTTGCGCCGCCACGGGAACAGGTTGGCCGGGAAGTCGGCGGCGGGCTTGCGCTCGCGGGGCTCGGGAATCACCGGCCGAGCGTTCGGGTCCTTGACGATGACCTCGCGATAGAGATGCCAGGTGGCGTGACCGAGCAGGGGGATCACGACGGCAAGCCCGAGGAAGAACGGGATCGTGCCGAGCAGCAGCAACACCGCGACGATCAGACCCCAGGCCGCCATCGGCAACGGGTTTTGTGCGACGGCGCGCATCGACGTCACCATGGCTTCGCCGGCGGTTGCCTGGCGGTCGAGCATCATGGGGAAGGCGACCACGCTGATGCACAGCGCGACGAGCGCGAATAGAAAGCCGACGCTGCAACCGACCACGATCAGCCACCAGCCTTGTTGGGTGGTCAGCACGCGCTCGGCAAAATCGGGGATGTTAGCCGCGGTCTGATAGCCGAACACCGCGGTGTAGATCGCCTGCGCGGTCGCGATCCAGGTCACGAACAGTGCGAACAGCAACGTTCCGACCCCGAGCATCGCGCCGAATGACGGCGAGCGGAATACCTGCATGGCGTCCCATGCGGATGCCTCACCGCCGTCCTCGCGCCGACGGCTCATCTCGTAGAGGCCGATCGCGGCGAACGGGCCGAGCAGGGCAAAGCCCGCGGCCAACGGAAACAGCAGGGGCAACACGGAATAACCGTGCACGGTGCGAGCAAGCACGATGCCGAGCACGGGATAGATCAGACACAGGATGATGGCGTGGCTTGGTACTGCCTTGAAGTCTTCCCAGCCGAGACGCAGCGCTTGATGCAAATCGGACAGGCCGATGGTGCGGATAACTGGCGCAGATGCGGGGCCTTGTCCGCTCTGCGTCATCGATGTGACATTGCCTTGGTATGGACTGGCCATGGTCGTTGTCTCCCTCTGGGCGGGCGCATTCTGCGCCCGGCACGCGGGCACAAACGTACCGCCTCTCGAAGCGATCACGAGCAAGCCAGACGCGAAAGACAGAGCAGGGAACTGGCCGTGTCGCGAACTGTGAATCGAGGGTACTCCCAAACCGCGGCAAAAGCACTCACGCTTAGGTGAATGTCGCATTGGCAAGGTATTGAGGGAGCGATACACTTGAACTGCGACCTCGGTCAGCCGGTGCATTGCCGTGTGGCCTTCACATCTCAACTCTCTTGGGAGCGAACGATGAGCATTTTCGGAAAAATCATGGGCGCGATCTTCGGCAGTAGCGCCAGCGCCGCGCCCGCCGGGGGAACGGCCACAAGCGCAGCTCCCGCCGGTGGATCCGGTAGCGCGTCGCCGTCTCCTGCCGCGGTGCCTGCCGGCGCGGCGCCCGCGCAGTCCGTTGACGTCGCCCCCATCCTCGACAAGGCGGTTGCCGCGAAGGGCGAGAAGCTCGAGTGGCGGACCTCGATCGTCGACCTGATGAAGGCGCTCGACATCGACTCCAGCCTGTCGGCGCGCAAGGAGCTCGCCAAGGAGCTCGGTTACACCGGCGACACCAGCGATTCCGCCAGCATGAACATCTGGCTGCACAAGCAGGTGATGACGAAGCTCGCGGCCAACGGCGGCAAGCTGCCCCCGGATATCAAGCACTGACGGGATCATCATCCCGCACACCAGGGCCCGCGCCAGCGCGGGCCCTTTTTTATGGACCGGCGAGCATCTATAGATCGGCGGACAAGAAGGAGAACGCCCATGAAAACTCCCATGACTGATCTCGATCGCCGGACGATGCTTGCGACCGGCGCCCTCGCACTGGTCGGCGCCGCTGCGCAATCTGTGCCGGCCCACGCCGAGGCCGCGCCGAAGGCGATGTTTGCGGTCCCGGCCGTGACGATCCCGATCGTCGGCGCCACCGAGGTGTTCCAGGTCCGCCGCATCTACTGCATCGGCCGCAACTACGCCGCGCACGCGATCGAGCGCGGCTCCGATCCGACGCGCGAGCCGCCGTTCTTCTTCCAGAAACCGACGGATGCGATCCAGAATGTCGCGATCGGCACGGTCGCCGATCATCCCTATCCGTCGCTGACCAAGAACTATCACCACGAGGTCGAGCTGGTCGCCGCGCTGAAGTCCGGCGGCGCCAACATCCCCGCCGACAAGGCGCTCGATCACGTCTATGGCTACGCCCTCGGCCTCGACATGACGCGGCGCGATCTGCAGAACGGCATGGCCGCGGAGAAGAAGCCGCGGGAGATCGGCAAGAGCTTTGACCATGCCGCGGTACTCGGGCCGATCCATCCGGCTGATAAGACCGGCCATTTCACGCAGGGCGCGATCTCGCTCGCGGTCAACGGCACGGTGCGGCAGAGCTCGGATCTGAAGAACATGATCTGGAGCGTCGCCGAGCAGATCGCAAAGCTCTCCGAGGCATTCGAGCTCAAGGCCGGCGACATCATCTATTCCGGAACGCCGGAGAATGTCGGCCCGGTCGTCAAGGGCGACGTGCTGCTCTGCAAGCTCGAGGGCCTGCCGGACATGTCGATCAAGATCGTCTGACGAACGCGGCGCTAGCCGGCAAGATCCGCGTATTCCGGATGCTTGTCGAGGTAGTCCACCACGAAGCTGCAGCCGGCGATCACCTTGTGGCCGTCGGCGCGGATCAGCTCCAGCGCGCCCTTGACCAGCTCCGATGCGATGCCGCGGCCGCGCAGGGCGCGCGGTGTCTCGGTATGGGTGATGATGACGGCCGAGGGCGTCTGCCGGTAATTCGCAAAGGCCAGACCGCCCTCGGTGTCGAGCTCGAAACGCCTCTCGGCCTTGTTGTCGCGGACGGCAGCCATCGCAAAATCCCGGTTGATTCACAGGCCTTGATCTAAGCCCGTGAACCCGCCGGTGCAAAGCCGCGACCAACCCGCAAATTGACATTTGTGGATTGACGAGATGCGCATTTTGGCCTGCCTGACCGCCGCATTGCTCGGCGCCGCGTTGACGCTGCCAAATCCTCCGCGAGCCGCCGCCGGCGACGATCCGAGCTGGCAGGCCTGCGTCGGCCTGACGACGGCGCCCGGCGACCGCGTGTCCGCCTGTACCACGGTGATCGACGGCAAGACCGAAACCGGCAAGCGGCTGGCCGGCGCCTATTGCAACCGCGGCCACGGGCTGACCGAGAAGCGCGAGCTCGACGCCGCGCTCGCCGACCTCAACGAGGCGATCAAGCTCGATCCCGCCTATGCCTGCGCCTACACCAATCGCGGCCGGGTTTACGCCTTCAAGCGCGATCTCGATCATGCGATCGCCGATTACGACGAGGCGATCCGCATCGATCCGGCCTTCGCGCTGGCTTACAACAATCGCGGCGATGCCTGGCTCAACAAGGGCGATCTCGACCGCGCGCTGGCCGATCTCAGCCTCGCCATCAAATACAACCCGCAGCTCGCCGCGGCCTATGGCAATCGCGGCTTCGTCTATTACCGCAAGCGCGACGCGGCGCATGCGATCGCCGACTACACCACCGAGATCAAGCTCGAGCCCAACGCGCTCGCCTACATCAACCGCGGCAACGTCTATCGCGACACCGAGCAGCTCGATCGCGCTGCCGCCGACTACGGCGAGGCGGCGAAGATTGCGCCGACCGACGCGCGTGGCTGGCGCAACCGCGGCATGATCCGGCTCTTTCAGGGCGACAACAAGGGCGGGCTCGCCGATTATGACAAGGCGCTGCAATACGATCCCGCCGACGTCTATTCCTGGAACAACCGCGGCCAGGCCAAGCTGCGGCTCGGCGACAAGAAGGGCGCGGCGGCCGATTTCCGCAAGGCACTCGAACTGCAGCCCGATCTGAAGTCCGCCAAGGAGGCGTTGGCGCGGCTCGGCGGGGGGCGCTGACGCGCGGTGCCGGGCGCCGGCGCCCTCGATCCTGCCGCATCGCACATACGCCGATCGGGCCTTGCGGGCCGATGCAATTCGATTAGGCTTGTTCCCAGACATACGCCCCCGGATGCGGCCCAATGGTCGTCTGGTACCGAGTGGTGAGGCCGGCCGCTGACGTATGCCCCTTGTCGCAAGGAGGTTCGTCATGTCGGACAATCGTTTCTTCGGCACACACCGCCCCTGGGAGGACTGGCTCGGCATGCTGCTCGGCGTGCTGATCATGGTCTCGCCCTGGTTTCCGATACAGGTCAGCGACGACGTCGATGTCGAGCGCAGCCACCTGGTGCTCAACAGCTTCGTGGTCGGCATGCTGGTGCTGGGCCTGGCCCAGCTCGAATATGTCGCGCTGCATCGCTGGGAGGAGGTGGCGAGCATCGTGCTCGGCCTCTGGCTGGTCGCGTCGCCGAACATCTTCGGCTATTCGGAAGACCAGGCGCTGCAGCTTTGGCACATCCTGCTCGGCGGGCTGGTCGCCATGATCGGCGCGCTGCAGCTCTGGCAGGATTGGAACCTGACCGAGCAGGATCTGGCCAAGCATCCGCAATAGCGGTCCCGGCAGGCGTCAGGGGCGGCAGCCGTCGGCGCGCTATCATCGCGCCGCGCCCGGCGGGCCTTGCCGAGGCGCGCCGCTTGGCGATAAACCGGGTGGCACCAATCCCTTGCGGCGCTTGAAGACGCCCGGTTCTGACCGAGGAAACACCCGATGACCGTTCTGACCATGCCCTGTCTGTTGTGCGTATCGGCGGGGCGGCAATGAGCGGGACCGAGGCGACCGCGCCGCGCGGCGGGATCGCGCGGGTGTCGCGCCGGGTGATGAACCTCGCCTATATCCTGACCCAGAACGCACGCCGCCACGGCGATCGTCCCGGCTTCATCTGGAACGAGAAGGCCTGGTTCTGGCGCCATATCGACCAGAACGTCTCGGCGCTGGCGGCGGCGCTCGCCGCGCGCGGGATCGGCAAGGGCGACCGCATCCTGGTGCATTCCAAGAACTGCGACGAGATGTTCTGGTCGATGTTCGCGGCCTTCCGGCTCGGCGCGGTCTGGGTGCCGACCAATTTCCGCCTGATGCCCGACGAGGTCGCCTATCTCGCCCGAGCTTCCGGCGCCAAGGCGTTTCTCTGCCATGCCGATTTCCCCGAGCACGCCAAGGCGGCCGCCAATCCCGCGCTCGAATTCGTCTGGCGCATCGGCGAGGAGGGCACGTTCGGCGAAGCGACGCTCGGTGACGTCATCGCCAAACACGCCGGCGCCGCGGTCGAGAACACGCCGGTCGAATACGACGATCCCTGCTGGTTCTTCTTCACCTCCGGCACCACCGGCCGCTCCAAGGCCGCGGTGTTGACGCACGGCCAGATGGCTTTCGTGATCACCAACCATCTCGCCGATCTGATGCCGGGCACCACCGAACAGGACGCCTCGCTGGTTGTGGCGCCGCTGTCGCATGGCGCCGGCGTGCACCAGCTGGTGCAGACCGCGCGCGGCGTGCCGACCATCCTGCTGCCGTCGGAGAAGTTCGACATCGCGGAGGCGTTCCGCCTGATCGCCAAATACCGCGTCAGCAACATGTTCACGGTGCCGACCATCCTGAAGATGATGGTCGAGCATCCGGCCGCCGACCAGCACGACCATTCCTCGCTGCGCTACATCATCTATGCCGGCGCGCCGATGTATCGCGAGGACCAGAAGGCGGCGCTGAGCAAGCTCGGCTGTGTGCTGGTGCAGTATTTCGGCCTCGGCGAGGTTACCGGCAACATCACCGTGCTGCCGCCCGGCCTGCACGATCTCGAGGACGGACCGCACGCCCGGATCGGCACCTGCGGCTTCGAGCGCACCGGCATGCAGGTCTCGATCCAGGGCGACGACGGAAGCGAGCTGAAGCCGCTCGAGACCGGCGAGATCTGCGTGATCGGCCCCGGCGTGTTCGCCGGCTATTACGACAACCCCGAGGCCAATGCGAAGGCGTTCCGCGACGGCTGGTTTCGTACCGGCGATCTCGGCCACATCGACGAGGAGGGCTTTGTCTATATCACCGGCCGCGCCTCCGACATGTACATCTCCGGCGGCTCCAACATCTATCCGCGCGAGATCGAGGAGAAGCTGCTGACCCATCCCGCGGTCGGCGAGGTCGCCGTGCTCGGCGTGCCCGATCCCTTCTGGGGCGAGGTCGGCGTCGCCGTCTGCGTCGCGCGTGAGGGCACCGAGGCGGTGGGGGAGGCGGAGCTTGCCGCCTATCTCGCGCCGAAGGTGCCGCGCTACAAGATGCCAAAGCGCTTCTTCTTCTGGGAGGCGCTGCCGAAGTCCGGCTACGGCAAGGTGCCGAAGCGGCTGATCCGCGACGAGCTCGAGGCGCGCGGGTTGCTCGAGGTGATCGCCAAATCGACGGGCGCTTAGGGCGATGCGCAGCATCGCCCAGCCTGGCGCTCCGGTCGCGGAGCGCATCCAATGGGTCGGCGCGCGCGGCCGCGCCTTTGCATTCGTGCTGGAGGCCGGCATTCCCTTGCTCGAGGCCGTACGCCGCGGCTTTGCGGCGGAGGGTTTTTCCGGCGGCGTGCTGAGCGCCAAGGGGGGCGCGCTCGGCCCGTTCGCCTATGTGATGCCGGCGCTGTCGAAAGACGGCGTCAACGCCGCGTTCTACAGCGACACGTTCCGTCCCGACGGCGTGACACGGCTCAAGCTCGCGGCGCTGACCTTTGGCGAACGCGACGGCGCACCGTTCTTCCACTGCCACGGGTTGTGGACCGAGGCCGACGGCCGCTTCAACGGCGGACACATGCTGCCGGACGAGACCATCGTCGCCGAGCCGTTCGAGGTCAGCGCGTTCGGCATCGACGGCGCGACGTTCCTGGCCGAGCCCGACAGCGAGACCAATTTCAAGCTGTTCGGTCCGGTCGCCAGCGCGCCGCGCGGGGCGAAGACCACGAGTCATGCCTTCGCGTTGCGGTTGCGGCCGAACCAGGATTTCGCCTGTGCGCTGGAAGACTTCTGTCGCCAGCACGGCATCCTGCGCGCGCGGCTGCATGGCGGCGTCGGCTCGACCATCGGCGCGGTCTTCAGCGATGGCCACAGCGTGGTGCCGTTCGCGACCGAGCTCGCGGTGACCGCGGGGCAGATCGCGCCTGACGCCAATCGTCGGGTGCGCGCCAGTCTCGACGTCGCGCTGGTCGACTATCTCGGCGGCGTCGCCGAGGGACGCCTGGTGCGCGGCGACAATCCGGTGCTCATGACGATGGAGCTGGTGCTGGAAGTACTGGAGGAGGCGGAGCGGCCGTAGGGGCGGGCTCGCAGTCTCTCTGAGCGTCGTCCCGGCGTTCGCCAGAGTCGATATCGCGCCGCATCCTCCGCTGTCGTCCCGGCGAAGGCCGGGACCTATACTCCGCAGCAGTTGTTGTGAAAGGGATTCGTCGTTCCGGCGTTGAACAACAATAGTCATTCGTGGTTATGGGTCCCGGCCTTCGCCGGGACGACGGCGAGTGTGTGGCGCCGCCTGTGAGACATACATCCGTAGTCTCGCGGCATGTTGGGCTTCGCGGGAACCGGAGCCCGTACTCAAGCTGTTTCTGAAAATCTCTGCACGTTAGAATTGAGTTGATCGAGAAACGCCTTTATTGTTGCGTCATTGCGCCGACAGGAGCGAGGTCGGGTTTATTTTTGAGCGAGACATATTGGGGAAGAGACCATGGCCAAATTGCTGGTGGCGGGCGGTCTGTACGAGAAGGATGAGACAGGGCCGATGCGCAGGCGCTTCGCCGAAGCGCTTGGTCGACAGACGGTCCTGAGAGGCCATGCGCTGCTCGGTGGTTGCCGTACGCAGCTCGATCTCGTCGTTGCGCAAGCCGCCTCAGCCGCTGCGCAATCCAGGAGGCTGGATCCGAACAAGGTGATCCATTCCTGGGTCACCCGCACTACGACGCCGATCCACAGAATCGGCGAGATCACGCGGTCGCAGCTCGGCGACTGGTCCCAGGTCCCGCGCGGATTCGCGTTTCCCGAGCCGGTGCATGAATGTGACGCGATGATCATCATCGGCGGCTGGGACGGGACGCAGCACGCCGCAAGCTGGGGCCGGTTCGCGAACAAGCCGATCCTGGCGGTCGCGACATTCGGCGGCGCGGCGACGGACATCCATGTCGACGAACTGGCGTCGTTCGAGCGACGAGGGGTCTCGAACCTTTCGCGCGAGGATTACCAGGCCTTGAACCGCTTCATGACCGACGAGAACGACGAGGTAGTCGAGCAGTACGCGGCCGAGGTGGTGACGCTGGCCGAACGCGCGATCCTGTCGACCGAAGTGTTCGTCGTGATGTCGTTCGAGAACGTTCCGCACCTGACGGACGCCTACGCGACATTCGGCCGGGTCTGCCGCGAGAAGGGCTTCTCGGCGGTCAAGGTCGACAACCATCTCGACAGCAATGAACGTATCGTTCCGGCGATCTTTGCCGGCATTCGGCGTGCGGGCCTTTGTCATCGCCGAGGTCAGCGGAGCACGTCCGAATGTCTTCTACGAGTTGGGCTTCGCGCGCGCCAGCGGCAAGGCCGTCATCCAGACGGCTTACGCGGGAACCAAGCTGCCGTTCGACGTGTTCGACGTGCCGACGCTGTTCTGGAGCGGTCAAAGCGAGCTGGAGGGCAAACTGAAGACCGCTATTGATCAGTTCATGGCCAAGCCCGGAAAGTTTATCTGATGCGACCGCGACGCGCCGGGTTCATCTGCGCTTGCGGACATGGATGTTGATGTCGAGGTCGATCGCGCTGACACAGGTCTGCTCGGTGCGGTGCGAGGCGCCCTCGTGCCAGTGGCCCTTGCGCAAGCTGATCGCGCTGACCTGGGCAAGCCGCAGGCAGCGCCATTGCGGCAGCTTGCCCGAACTCTCGCCGGCGAACTGCCACGCCAGCACGACCTCTTCACCGCTCTTGTTGTGGCCGATGATATGCGGGCAGAGCTCGCGCGACCGATCATCATAGCTGCAGACCACTTGCTGCTCGGTGAGGATCGCCTTGCGGAACAGCATGTAGCTGCGGCTTGGCATCCGCTCATTCATCGAAGACGCGGAAGACCGCTGCGGCCGTCACCAGCAGCCTGTCGCCGGCGAAGGCTTCAGCATCGACGAAGGCGAAGGTCCGCGTCACCTTTTTCACGGTCGTGCGGCCGATGATCCATGGACCAGGCGCGGCGCCGCCGACGAAGCGGGTGTCCAGCGAAACGGTCGCGCATTTGCGTTTCGTTGCCATGAACACGGCGCTGCCAAGGGCGGTATCGAGAAAGCCGAGGATCGCCCCGCCATGAATATAGCCGTAGGGATTGCCGTGCCGGTCGTCGCTCTGAAAGCCCCATTCAGGCGCGGCGTCACCGGTCTCGCGCCAGTAGTAGGGGCCATTATGGTCGATGAACCCTGGGCGGCTCGGCAGGAGCTTGAACCCTTCTGGAGGCGAGGTTGTCATTTCGGGAATCCCAACAAGCTTGCTGATTCCGCGTCGTATGCGCGGAAGTTGAACCTAGCATTGTGCGCAGACGTGCGCGCCAGCCTAGTCCGCTTGTTCTCGTTGCGTTCTTGACGGGTTCGCCTCGATCCGGGATCGTGGTTGGCGCCGCCGCGGCGTGCCGGAAGCAGGACGAATGGCCAGACGACGACATCGCCCGATCAACATGCCGGCGCCGTATCTGAGGCGCCTCTGGCTCGATCCCGGGCGCATTCCTGATCGCAACGCATATCCGTTCGTGCTGCCGCTGCTGCGCGACGAATTCGAACTCAGCTTCGACAAGGCGATCACCATCATCGTCGGCGAGAACGGCACCGGCAAGTCGACGCTGCTCGAGGGCATCGCCGTGATGGCCGGCTATGACGATGCCGGCGGCGGCAAGGGCTATCGGCCGGTCGACCATGGTCGTGCGCTGGAGAAAATGGGCGGCTCGCTGGCGTCAGCGCTGCGCGCGAGCTGGCTGCCCAAGATCACCAACGGCTGGTTCTTCCGCGCCGAGAGCTTCTTCTCGGTGGCAAGGTATCTGGACGAGGCAGCGCAGGACGCCGGCGGGCTGCCGCCGGACTTCCTGTCGCATTCCCACGGTGAGGGTTTCCTGCGCTTCTTCGAGGAGCGCTGCCAGCGGCAGGGCATCTTCATTTTCGACGAGCCGGAATCCGCGCTGTCGCCGTCACGGCAGATCGAATTCCTCAAGCTGCTGCACCGGATGAACGGCACCGGCCACTGCCAGGTGATCATGGCGACGCATGCGCCGGTTCTGATGGCCTATCCCGACGCGACGCTGCTGCGGCTGAGCAAATACGGGCTCGAGCCGGTCAGGCTGCGGGAGACCGATCACTACCGGCTGATGCGGGAGTTCTGCGACGACCCGAAGGGGTTCGTCGAGGCGGCGATCGCGGATTGACGCCGATCCCGGCTGACTTGCCTCCCGAGGAAGCCCGTCGGCGGCGACTTCGCTCTGGTGCAAGAAGCCGGCCCCCGATCTAGTCTAGAACCTCGAACCATAAACTGCGGCATGCGCCAGGCGGCGCATGACCGACGGACATCGGGAGAGACCAAGGATGAGATCGACGATCGCGAAGGTTGGCGTCGTGGTGGCGGCATTGGCCGTATTGGGGGCCGCCTGGGCCCATGGGCCGACCCGCCAGAAGGTGCGCGAATCCATCGAGATCGATGCGCCGCAGGCCAAGGTGTGGGCGGTGATCGGCAATTTCCAGGACATGAGCTGGCTTGCCGGTGTCGCCAAGACCGATGGCGAGAAGGGCAACGAGATCGGCGCCACGCGGCGGCTGACACTGGCGCCCGGCATTACCATCGACGAGGAGCTCTACAAATACGAGCCCGAGATGATGAGCTATTCGTACCGGATCACGGCGGTCGACGTGAAGGTGCTGCCGGTCACCAACTACTCCTCGACGCTGTCGGTGTCGCCGGCGCCGGGCGGCAAAGCGAAGCTGGAATGGGCCGGCGCGTTCTATCGCGGCTTTCCGAACAACGATCCGCCGCCGGAGCTGAACGACGAGGCCGCGGTGAAGGCGGTGAGCGAGCTCTACAGGGGCGGGCTGGCGGCGCTGAAGAAGAAGATCGAGAGCGGAAGCTGAGAGGGCGTGAACCTATACCGGTCCGTCATTGCGAGGAGCGTCAGCGACGAAGCAATCCATGCTTCCGTTCTGCGGAGCTGTGGATTGCTTCGCTTCGCTCGCAATGACGTTGATCGAGTCGTTTGTGCGGGATCCCTGAGCATGCGCGCGATCGCGCTGCTGGCGCTGCTCGCCGGCTTCAATGGCGCGCGCGCCGAGGAGGCGTTTGTCACCAACCAGCTCAGCGACGATCTGACGGTGGTCGATCTCGCGACCTCGAATCCGGTCGCGACCATCGCGATCGGCGGCAAGCCCGCGGGCGTTGCCGTCAGCAATGACGGCCGCTTCGCCTTTGTGACCAGCCCGGATGCCAAGGCGGTCACGGTGGTCGACGCGTCGGCGCGCAAGGTGGTCGGCCGGATCGAGGTCGGCGGCGGCCCGCTCGGCATCGCGGTGGCCCCCGACGGCGCGACGGTCTATGTCGCCGACTGGTACGCTGCCGCGGTGCGGGTGATCGATGTCAGGGAGCAGCGGGTCGTCGCAAGTCTTGCGGTCGGCGCATCGCCGTCCGGGCTTGCCGTGACGCCGGACGGGCGGCTGCTGCTCTCGGCCGATCGCGACGACGACAGCGTGTCGATAACAGACATTTCCGCGCACGAGCGGAGAGGGATCGTGAAGGTCGGGACCCGTCCGTTCGGCGTCACCATCGATGCCGAAGGCAAGCGCGCCTACACTGCCAATGTCGGCTCCAACGACGTCTCCGTGATCGACATCGCGACCGCGCGCGAGATCGGTCGCGCCCATGTCGGCCTGCGTCCCTATGCGGTGGCGCTGGCGCAGGGCCGCGGCTTCGTCACCGACCAGTATGACGGCAAGGTCAGCGTGTTCGACCTCGCAACCTTGCAGCCGGTGAAGCGGATCACGGTCGGCGATTACCCCGAAGGCATCGAGGCAACGGCCGACGGCAAGCGCATCGTGGTCGCGAACTGGGAGAGCAATACGCTCAGCGTGATCGATGCCGCCGAGCTGAAGGTGATCGGCGAGGTCAAGGTCGGCGACGGCCCACGGGCGTTCGGGGCGTTCCTCAGGCGCACGGAGTAGGCGGAAGGTGCGTGCACTGAAGCGACGGAGCAAAGCTACGCGTCCCAAAATATCGAAAACAACCCCATGCAAAGGAGCAGGTGGCCGCCGGCACCCGGAAAAGCGACTTGACGCGTCGGGCAAATCGGTGATACGTTTCTAATATTCCGAAATAGTGCAGATGCCCGCGGTCGCGACGATAGCCTTTGTCGGGGGCTCCCTTCGTCGTCGTTGCGAGGAGCATGTCACCGGCGTTCGTGCAACTCGTTGACTCGGAAGGACGCATAGGGCCAATCCGCCTCACGGCCTGTCGCCGAGCTGCGACCCATTGGCTCACCAGCGCGGCAGGCATATATTGTCGGGCAAATACGAGGAAACACAGGGAGGATGCCATGCATCACACCTTGGTACCCAGCGACCGCGTCGAGCATGTCTGCGTGTTCGGGCGCGATGGCTCAAAACTCGGATCGATCGAGCGGCTGATGCTCGACAAGGTGAGCGGAACGGTGGCTTACGCCGTGATCAAGACCGGCGGCGTGCTCAGCAGTCACCACCATTATCCGGTCCGGTGGACTGCCTTGAAATTCGATCCCGCGCGCCAGGCCTTCGAGGCCGAGGTGACGCTGGACGATCTGCGCACCGGCCCGTCCGAGTTCGACGGCGACGAATTCGACTGGGGCGACCGCTCGCACGCCTACACGCACCCGAATTATTGGGCGGTGTAGCGCGCTGGTGAGTGGCGGTTGTTGTAGCCCGCATGAGCGAAGCGACATGCGGGACAGAGGTCGACGACTACGAGAAGGCCCCCGGATATCGCTTCGCTCATCCGGGCTACCGCTCTGATCCACGACGCATCGTCGTGGCCTAGGCAAAAGCAGACCCATGACTCAATTCAAGCCCGTCGGGTGGCCTTCCGTTATACCGCGAATTGTCTCGCACGATCTCGCCGGCTTGGCCGAGTTCTTGACAGACGTCTTCGGTGCGGAGGGCGAAGTTCGGTCCGGAGCACCAACGGAAATTCGCATCGGAGACTCGATCATCCTGATCAGCGACGGCGGAGGCGTCCGCGAGGCAATGCCGGCCTTTCTCTATGTCTACGTTGAGAACGCGGACGAGACTTATCGGCGGGCGATTGCGGCGGGCGCTGAATCGATCGAGACGCCTGCGGATACGCCTTATGGCGACAGACGAGCGACGGTCCGGGATTCCTGGGCAAACGTCTGGCAGATAGCTACCTGCCGTGGGAATTGAGATAGCGCGTAGGGCGGGTTAGCCCTAGGCGTAACCCGCCGCAATTTCGCAAAGGGATCGGTGGATTACGCTTCGCTAATCCACCCTACGAACTCATCCGGGCTACTTGCTAACAATTCTCGTTGGGCGGAACATAGGACGTGAGCCGGGCTAGGATCTAGTTTCGACCGCGTACACGATCATCTCGTGGTCGCCCACCTTAAAGCTGATCCGCCACACCCGCGATAATTCCGGCACCTGCTCCCATTCGCCCCAAGCTTTGGCCAGGTCTTTTCGTTTGGCTGGGGTTAGCCCTGGAAGCGCACCATCCGGAATCTGCGCAAGCGCCTGTGGTGCAAAGCCCTTGTAGTTGCTGTAGCTGCCCTGCACGGCACACGTCGACCCTCTGTAGCTCGCGACATATGTGTACAGAGGCACTCCTGCTACTCCGCCGCCTCGCTCGCTGAGCTCTTCCGCGGCTTGCTGTTCGCCTTCTTCAGCACCGGCGCCAGAAACTTGCCGGTGTAACTCCTCGGCGCCTTGACGATGTCCTCGGGCGGGCCCCAGGCGACGATCTCGCCGCCGCCGTCGCCGCCTTCGGGGCCGAGGTCGATCACCCAGTCGGCGGTCTTGATGACCTCGAGATTGTGCTCGATCACCACGACCGTGTTGCCCTGGGCTACCAGCTCGTGCAGCACCTCCAGAAGTTTTGCGACGTCATGGAAGTGCAGGCCGGTGGTCGGCTCGTCCAGGATGTAGAGCGTGCGGCCGGTGGCGCGCTTTGACAGCTCCTTGGCCAGTTTGACGCGCTGGGCCTCGCCGCCGGACAGCGTGGTGGCCTGCTGGCCGACATGGATGTAGTCGAGGCCGACGCGGTGCAGGGTCTGGAACGTCTCGCGCACGCGCGGCACCGCCTTGAAGAACTCGGCGGCTTCCTCGACCGTCATGTCGAGCACGTCGGCGATGCTCTTGCCCTTGAACAGCACCTCAAGCGTCTCGCGGTTGTAGCGCTTGCCCTTGCAGGTGTCGCAGGTAACGTAGACGTCGGGCAGGAAGTGCATCTCGATCTTGATGACGCCGTCGCCCTGGCAGGCCTCGCAGCGGCCGCCCTTGACGTTGAAGGAGAAGCGCCCGGGCTCGTAACCGCGCGCCTTCGCCTCGGGGAGGCCGGCGAACCATTCGCGGATCGGCGTGAAGGCACCGGTATAGGTCGCGGGGTTGGAACGCGGCGTGCGGCCGATCGGCGACTGGTCGATGTCGATGATCTTGTCGATGTGCTCGAGGCCCTCGATGCGGTCGTGCGGGGCCGCGCCTTCGCTGGCATTGTTCAGCTTGCGCGCGATCGACTTGTAGAGCGTGTCGATCAGCAGGGTCGACTTGCCGCCGCCGGAGACGCCCGTCACGCAGGTGAACAGGCCGAGCGGGATCTCGGCCGAGACGTTCTTCAGATTGTTGCCGCGGGCGTTGATGACCTTGATGGTGCGCCGGTGGTTCGGCGGCCGCCGGTCGGGCACGGGCACCGAAAGCTCGCCGGTGAGGTACTTGCCGGTCAGCGATTTCGGGTTGCGCATGATCTGGTCGGGGGTGCCCTCGGCAACGATGTGGCCGCCGTGCATGCCGGCGCCAGGGCCGATATCGAGCACATAGTCGGCAAGCCGGATCGCGTCCTCGTCATGCTCGACCACGACCACGGTATTGCCGAGGTCGCGGAGCCGCTTCAGCGTGTCGAGCAGGCGGGCGTTGTCGCGCTGGTGCAGGCCGATCGACGGCTCGTCGAGCACGTAGAGCACGCCGGTCAGCCCCGAGCCGATCTGCGAGGCCAGGCGGATGCGCTGGCTCTCGCCGCCGGACAGCGTGCCTGACGAACGCGACAGCGTCAGATAGTTCAGGCCGACGTCGAGCAGGAAGGTCAGGCGCTCGCGGATTTCTTTCAGGATGCGCGTCGCGATCTCGTTCTGCTGCGCATTCAGCGCTTCCGGCACGGTCTCGAACCATTCGCCGGCGCGCCTGACCGAGAGCTCGGAGATCTCGCCGATGTGCTTGCCGCCGATCTTGACGCACAGCGCCTCGGGCTTCAGCCGATAACCGTTGCAGCCGGCGCAGGGTACGTCGGAGAAATACTTGCCGAGCTCCTCGCGCGCCCATTCGCTCTCGGTTTCGCGGTAGCGGCGGTTGATGTTGGTGACGACGCCCTCGAAGGGCTTCTTGGTGTCGTAGGAGCGGACGCCGTCCTCATAGGAGAACTTGATCTCGTCGTCGCCGGAGCCGTGCAGCAGCGCGGCCTGCACCTTCTTGGTCAGGTCCTTCCACTTGGTGTCGAGCGTGAACTTGTAGTGCTTGCCGAGCGCGGTCAGGGTCTGGATGTAATAGGGCGAGGACGATTTCGCCCACGGCGCGATCGCGCCCTTGCGCAAGGTCAGCTCCTTGTCGGGGATGACCAGGTCCTCGTCGATATGCTGCTCGACGCCGAGGCCGCCGCACGCCGGGCAGGCGCCATAGGGGTTGTTGAACGAAAAGAGCCTGGGCTCGATCTCGGGGATCGTGAAGCCGGAGACCGGGCAGGCGAACTTCTCCGAGAACAGGATGCGCTCGGGCCCGCTCTTGTCGTGGATTTTTGCGGTCTTCTTCTTGTCCTCAGCCGGTGCCGCCGCCGGCGCGTCGGCGTATTCGATCACGGCGAGGCCCTCGGCGAGCTTCAGCGCAGTCTCAAAACTTTCCGCGAGGCGCTGGGAGAGGTCGGGGCGCACCACGATGCGGTCGACCACGACGTCGATGTCGTGCGGGAATTTCTTGTCGAGCGCGGGCGCCTCGGACAGCTCATGGAAGGTGCCGTCGATCTTGACGCGCTGAAAACCCTTCTTGAGGTACTCGGCGAGCTCCTTCTTGTACTCGCCCTTGCGGCCGCGCACGACCGGCGCCAGCAGATAGAGGCGGGTGCCTTCCGGCAGCGCCAGCACGCGGTCGACCATCTGCGAGACGATCTGGCTCTCGATCGGTAGCCCCGTGGCCGGCGAATACGGCACGCCGACGCGCGCCCACAACAGGCGCATATAGTCGTAGATCTCGGTGACGGTGCCGACGGTGGAGCGCGGGTTCTTCGACGTCGTCTTCTGCTCGATCGAGATCGCCGGCGACAGGCCGTCGATCTGGTCGACATCCGGCTTCTGCATCATCTCGAGGAACTGGCGCGCGTAGGCCGACAGCGACTCGACGTAGCGGCGCTGGCCCTCGGCGTAGATGGTGTCGAATGCGAGCGATGACTTGCCGGAGCCGGACAGGCCGGTGAACACCACGAGCTTGTCGCGCGGAATCTCGACGTCGATGTTCTTCAGATTGTGTTCGCGCGCGCCGCGGATCGTGATGGCGCGCGATGAGGAGCCGGCGGTCTGTTGGCGCTTCGCCTTGAGCACTTCATCCATAGCGACATTTCCGGGCGCATGATCGGGCGCCTTTTGGGCGCGCATCGCCGGTGCTGCCGGGACCTTGCGCCGATGGGTGAGAAGACTGGAACGTAGGAAGAACGGCCGACAATTTCCAGTGCTGAGTCGCATCCATCAACGGATAGTTTGCCTGTTGGCAGCAGCCGTCAGCAGGGCCCGGTTCCGCTGGAGCCTTTTCGACGCGTTTTCTTTACGCGAACCGGATCCACTTCGCTCGAAACCGCTCTGACGCAAAAAGGCCGGCGCGAGGCCGGCCTTTCCGTGGATCTGATCGCAGATCGATCTCAGTACTTGGCTTAGTACTTGGCGACGATCGGGCCGCCGAAGTGATAGTTCACGCCGAACTGGACGCTGTGCAGGTTGAGGTCGGGGGAAGGCACGCCGAAGTAGGTCTCGCTGCCGAGGCTGCGATACAGATACTCGCCCTTGACCGACCACTGCGGCGCGATGAACGCCTCGATGCCGGCGCCGACGGTCCAGCCGGAGTGGAAGTTGCTCTGCGAAGCGGTCACGCCTAGCGCGCTGACGCTGATCTTGTTGTCGACCCAGGCGTAGCCGCCGGTGCCGTAGAACAGCACCTTGTCGACGGCGAAGCCGATGCGGCCGCGCACGGTGCCGAGCGCGTCGACCTTGCTCTTCACGGTGACGCCGAGCGTGCTGGCCGAAGCGTCGACGTCAGCCCACGCGCCGTCGGCCTCGAGGCCGTACACGATGTTGCTGGTCTGCCAGTTGTAGCCGATGGTGCCGCCGGCGAAGCCGCCTTCCATCTTCGGATTGCCGGACTCCTCGCTGGCATAGCCACCGAAGCCGCCGATGTAGAAGCCGGTCCAGTTGTAGATCGCGGCCGGCGGCGGAGCCTTCACGTAAGGCGCGCGGGCTGCCATATCGGCGGCCATTGCCGGTGCAATTGCGCTGAGGGCAAACATGCCGGCCGATGCCAGCAAAACATTCCTGATTTTCAAAGTCCCAGTCCCATTTTCTTGTTGTCCCTTCAAACATTGAAGGGAACGTCACAGCAGTGTCGTGTGACGATCAGGTGTTTCTACATAGAAATCTTGGAAGTTGTGTATCCGTGAAACCACAATGCACGGAAAATGGCCGGCGCGAGGCGTGCGCTTGCTCGCAGCAAAGAAGCGCAAGGCCGGCGCTTGTGTTCGACCACGTTTGATTTGTGGCGCTGGTCCAGTGCGCTCGGCTGCGCAAACCGACCACGCAAACAAAAAGGCCGGCGCGAAGCCGGCCTTTCGTCTGGATCAAATCCGTGTCGCGCGATCAGTAGCGCGGAACCACCGGGCCGCCCCACTTGTAGTTCACGCGGACGGTGACGAGGTCGACGTCCTGGCGATCGCGGATGCTGCTGAACAGCGCGCCGGTCGGGGTGGTGAGGTTGTAGGTCTTGTCCTGCATGAACAGGTGGTCGTATTCGACACCGGCGGTCCAGTTCGGCGCGAAGCCGACTTCGATGCCGGCGCCGATGGTGCCGCCCCAGCGGGTGTCGCTCGCGCGGCCGGCAAGCACGCCGGTCGGCGTGAAGTAGGTGCTGAAGCGGTTGTCGGTCAACGCCGCGCCGCCCTTGGCGTACAGCAGCACGTTGTTGACGGCGTAGCCGATCTGGCCGGTGAACAGGCCGAACGCGTCGATCTTGCTCTGGTTGGTGAACAGGCCCGGGAAGATCGCGCTGTTGTTGCTGCCCTTCAGGTCAGCCCAGTCGCCCTGCGCTTCGAGGCCGAACACCCAGGTGCCCGACTGCCAGCGATAGCCGATCTGACCACCGGCAACGCCGCCGGTCGCATCATGGCAACCATCCGAGCCGAGCAGGATGCCGCCCGGGACCTGGTCCCAGCAATTGTGGCTCGAGCCCCAGCCGCCGTTGGCGCCGATGTAGAAGCCGCTCCAGTCATAGACGGCGGCAATCATCGGCGGCGGCGCCTTGGTGTAGGGGCGCGCGGCGAGATCGGCGGCCGCGGCCGGCGCAGCGAACGCAATCAGGGCAACCGTAGCGAGCAAAAACTTCTTCACAATCAAACCCCCAGCTTCCCAATCGGCTTCCAACGGTCCCGAAGCGCGATCTCAGACGCGAGCGCCCGTCTGATGGCTGGTACCTATACCCTGATTCAACCGGAAGCGCCGTCTCCCAAATGCAACACTCGCGGAAGAAGCGTCGACAAGGTAAGGTATTGATTTAACTTGCACTTTCGTAAGGTTCCGGAGCCCCCTGGTGGCTAAGACCGAAATCGGCGGCGCGCCATCGCCATCGGCCGCTTCTACGGCTGGTTGTGGCGAACAAAACTGGAACAGTGTCGGCTGTGGTGCTATATCTCGATAATCGTGGATAACCGCGCGACGGCGAGGGCAACGAGCCGGCACCGGCCGTATAGGTCATTCGCGACGCCTGCAAGTAAGTGGCGATGGTTGAGAGTGGCGGCCGATGTCCGGCGCCCGGTTTTTGAGTGGAGATGATGCGATGGCAGGAAGCGTGAACAAGGTGATCCTGGTTGGAAACCTCGGCAAGGATCCGGAAATCCGGCGGACACAGGACGGCCGTCCGATCGCCAATCTTTCCATCGCTACCTCGGAAACCTGGCGCGACAAGGGCACCGGCGAGCGCAAGGAAAAGACCGAGTGGCACCGCGTCGTGATCTTCAACGAGGGCCTCTGCAAGGTCGCCGAGCAGTATCTGAAGAAGGGCGCCAAGGTGTACATCGAGGGTCAGTTGCAGACCCGCAAATGGACCGACCAGAGCGGCGTCGAGAAGTACTCGACCGAGGTCGTGCTGCAGGGCTTCAACTCCAACCTCACCATGCTCGACGGGCGGAGCGGCGGAGGCGGCAGCTTCGCCGATGATGGCGGCGGCAGCGATTTCGGCTCGTCCGGTCCGGTCAGCTCGGCGCCGCGCCGTGCGGTCGCCGCCGGCGGCGGCAGCCGCAACAGCGACATGGACGACGACATCCCGTTCTGATGCTCGTTTCGCAAAACGGCCTACGGGGCGCGCTCGTCAGGCTCGTCTCGTGTGGTCGGTGCGGCCTGAGCAAGGAAGCGACCGACACGATTTTCAAGCATCCGGACCAAGACCGGATCCATGAACTCATAGTCGTCGGGAATGTCGAGACAGATGACGCGCTTGTTGTTTAGGTGAGACCGAAACCGGCTCCTGAGCTTGTTGCGATGGGTCTTCTCCATCACAAAAATGATGTCGGCCCAATCGATCTGTTCGGAGGACAGCAGGACGCTTGCGCCGGACGAGATGCCAGCCGAGTCCGTCTCGACGCCAGGCCACGTTGAAAAGACCTGCTCTGCAGTGGGACTGCGCAGGCGGTTAGCACTGCAGACGAATAGGACGTTGGTCATGTGCTGTCGAAGCCAACTTGAGTGCGGGCATCTTTGCGCGAGGTTGGCCGGAATAGGTACGGAAGCAGCGCTTTCTGGGCAACGGGTTGGCCGAAGCTTCTACTATTCCGTCGGTCGGCGTTTCCGTGAAGGTCATTTCCCGGAGTGGCGCTATGATTTGCCGCCATAATTTTCTCATGTGAATTATGAGGATAACTATCTAACCTATCGCCAGAGCGTGCTTATCTGACGGGAACCAGCGCAAGTTCCCCAGACTTTGACACAGGCCAATGTGAATGATATTTACATTGGCCTGCGGCGAGCGACGTCTGGCCGTGAGCTTCACTCGAGGGCTGCCATCATGAGCCTCGCGCCATTGCTCGACGCTGCGCCTGCGATCCCGCTCCATGCCTTTGCCGCGATGGCGGCCTTCGTGCTCGGCTCCATCCAGCTCGCCGCACCGAAGGGCACGCTACCGCACCGGACACTGGGCTGGATCTGGGTGATCCTGATGCTGGTCGTTGCCGGGAGCTCGTTCTGGATCCATCAGATCCAGCTGGTGGGCCCGTGGAGCCCGATTCACCTGCTGTCGATCTTCTCGCTGGTCATGCTGGTGCTCGGCGTGACGGCCGCGCGGAGCCACAATGTCCGCCGCCACAAGTTCACGATGATCGGCATTTTCTTCGGCGCGCTGGTGATTGCCGGCCTGTTCACCTTCATGCCCGGGCGGATCATGCACGCCGTGGTGTTCGGGCACTGAGGGAAGCGAAATCGCGAATGGCCGGCGGCGAATTGCGTACGGGGAACCCGTGTTCCATGCGCAATTCGCCGCTCACGATTCGCTTCCCGGGCCAAGCCGCGGCCGAAACCGCAAACAAGCCCGTAAGTGCATGAAAAAACGAAGGGAAAAACGGCTTGCCGGAGCCGCGCAAGGGTGGTTATCAGGCCCCTGATGGTCTATATGATTCCCCAGCAGAACTGACCGGATTTCCCCTTTGTCCGAACCCGAAGACGACAAGCCCGGCGAGCCGCCGGTGCCCTCAGATATTCGTCCCGTTTCCATTCTCGACGAGATGAAGAAGTCCTACCTCGATTACGCGATGAGCGTGATCGTGTCGCGTGCGTTGCCCGATGCGCGCGACGGGCTCAAGCCGGTACACCGGCGCATCCTCTATTCGATGCATGAGCAGGGACACACGCCGGACAAGAAATACGTCAAGTCCGCGCGCGTCGTCGGCGACGTGATCGGTAAATATCATCCGCATGGCGACCAGTCGATTTACGACGCGATGGTCCGCATGGCGCAGGATTTCTCGCTGCGGGTGCCGCTGATCGACGGCCAGGGCAATTTCGGCTCGGTCGACGGCGATCCGCCGGCGGCCTATCGATATACCGAGGCACGGCTGACCAAGGCGGCGCTTGCCGTTCTGGCCGACATCGACATGGACACCGTCGATTTCCAGCCGAACTACGACAACTCGGAGAAGGAGCCGGCGGTTCTGCCGGCCCGCTTCCCGAACCTCCTGGTCAATGGCGCCGGCGGCATCGCAGTCGGCATGGCGACCAACATCCCGCCGCACAACCTCGGCGAGGTCGTCGACGCCTGCGTGGCGCTGATCGACAATCCGGCGCTCACGATCGACGAGTTGATCGACATCATTCCCGGACCGGACTTCCCGACCGGCGGCATCATCCTGGGCCGCCAGGGCATCCGCTCGGCCTACCATCTCGGCCGCGGCTCGATCGTGATGCGCGGCAAGGTGGCGATCGACACCATCAGGAAGGATCGCGAAGCGATCATCATCACCGAGATTCCCTATCAGGTGAACAAGGCGACGATGGTTGAGCGCATCGCCGATCTCGTGAAAGAGAAGAAGATTGAGGGCATCGGCGACCTGCGCGACGAGTCCGATCGTGACGGCTATCGCGTCGTCATCGAGCTGAAGCGCGAAGCGGTGCCCGACGTGGTGCTGAACCAGCTCTACCGGTTCACGCCGCTGCAGACCAATTTCCCGGCCAACATCCTGGCGCTGGATTCCGGCCGTCCGCAGACGATGAATCTGAAGGACCTGCTCACCATCTTCGTCGCGTTCCGCGAGCAGGTGGTGACCCGGCGGACCAAGTTCCTGCTCGGCAAGGCCCGTGATCGCGCCCACATTTTGGTCGGCCTTGCGATCGCGGTCGCCAACATCGATGAGATGATCCGTGTCATCCGAACCTCGCCCGATCCGAACACCGCGCGCGAGGCCCTGATGTCGCGCGACTGGCCGGCGCGCGACGTCGAGGCGATGATCACGCTGATCGACGATCCCCGGCATCGCATCAACGATGACGGCACGCTCCGGCTGTCGATGGAGCAGGCCAGGGCCATCCTCGATCTCCGGCTGCAGCGCCTGACCGCACTGGGGCGGGACGAAATTTCCGAGGAGCTCGACAAGCTCGCGGCCGAGATCGCCGATTATCTCGACATCCTGCGCTCGCGTGCCCGCGTGCAGGGCATCGTCAAGACCGAGCTCGCCGAGGTGAAGCAGCAGTTCGCCACCCCGCGCAAGACCGTGATCATCGAGCAGGAAGGCGAGGTCGAGGACGAGGACCTGATCCAGCGCGAGGACATGGTCGTCACCGTGTCGCATGCGGGCTACGTCAAGCGCGTGCCGCTGTCGACCTACCGGGCGCAGCGCCGCGGCGGCAAGGGCCGCGCCGGCATGCAGACCCGCGACGAGGATTTCGTCTCGCGGCTGTTCGTGGCCTCGACCCACACGCCGGTGCTGTTCTTCTCGTCGCGCGGCCAGGTCTACAAGGAGAAGGTCTGGCGGCTGCCGATGGCGGCGCCAAACGCACGCGGCAAGGCGCTGATCAACATCCTGCCGCTGGAGCAGGGCGAGCGCATCACCACGATCATGCCGCTGCCGGAGGATGAATCCTCCTGGGGCAATCTCGACGTGATGTTCGCGACCACCAGCGGCACCGTTCGCCGCAACAAGCTGTCCGATTTCGTCGACGTCCGCCGTTCCGGCATCATCGCCATGAAGCTCGGCGAGGGCGAGGCGATCGTCGACGTGCAGATCTGCACCGAGCGCGACGACGTGCTGCTGACCGCCGCCGGCGGGCAGTGCATCCGCTTCCCGGTCACCGATGTGCGCGTCTTCACCGGCCGTACTTCGATGGGCGTGCGCGGTATCGCGCTGGCCGAGGCCGACAAGCTGATCTCGCTGGCGATCCTGCGCCATGTCGAGACCACCTCGGACGAGCGCTCAGCCTATCTGAAGATGCGTCGCGCGGTGGCTGGCGAGGCGACGGCCGAGGAGCCCGCGGATGCCGAGGGCGAGGAGACGGCGAACGCGATCCAGCTGTCGCAGGAGCGCTACGCCGAGCTGTCGGCGGCCGAGCAGGTTGTGCTCACCGTCTCCGTCAATGGCTTCGGCAAGCGGACCTCGTCCTACGAGTACCGCACCACCGGCCGCGGCGGCAAAGGTATCGTCGCGATGAGCGTCAACAACCGCAACGGCAACCTCGTGGCGTCGTTCCCGGTCGAGGACGCCGACCAGATCATGCTGGTCACCGACAAGGGGCAGCTGATCCGTTGCCCGGTGGCCGACATCCGCGTCGCTGGCCGCTCGACCCAGGGCGTGATCGTGTTCGATACCGCCGAGGACGAGCATGTCGTCTCGGTCGAGCACATTCCGGAGGAAGAGAACGGCGCGAACGGGAACGGCGAGTAGGGTCGTTCCCGAGCGTGGTTCGTTGCATGCGGCTCGAGGTTGGGGCCACGCCAGGTTGACTGGGGCCCCGCCAGGTCGATTGATGCCTGATTGCTCGGGCGCGCAGGGCTGCGCCCGTGGGTCGTTTCGGCGGGCTTCGAGACCTTGCGTCTATGTTAGAAGGGCGACCCGTTTAGGGCGCCTGGGGGGCAGATAGCATTGTGAACAGAGCGCTATCGCCGTCCCGTTGCGCTGTTTCGCGTGACGTCGCGTAGCCGTGCACGAGCTCCAAGCCGCCTTCGGAAACATGCCATTTCCAGCGAGTGGGCTCTTTCTGCGCACTCACGACAACCTCCAGGAGGCGAACGCGGGTTTGTTTGGCCATCTTGCCGACATGCGTCTTGGTTGGCCCGCTTGCGAGCGGGCCCAATCTGGTCGGCAGGAGTTACTTCTTCTTCCTCGGCGGCGGAGGATTGATCTCGGCGATCTTGCGCAGGCAATCGGCTTCGGTGTCGTGCGGGCCGGTCACGAATGTTCCGCTGACTTTTGTGGAATACCAACCTGAGGTCACGCCGAGGCGCACGGACTCTTCAGTCTTGACGTGACGAGGCGAGAGATTTTGCATGAAGGTCTTTCGGTGAGTGCGTTCGAATCTGTCTCGAACGTACGGAGGAGGCTTTCAACCATCCGACTCGAACATTCGTCGGGTTCGCCTCGCGCTGGCAAGCCGCGCCAGCCGGCAAGCGTCGTCGTTCCTGCGCGCGATTGCAGCAAATAGCCAGCACTTTCTCGCGCGATACGAGTATTTGTCCGATCAGGCAGATCGTACCTTGTATTCGACCGCATCGTCGCCATGTCGATAGGACAAACAGGGAATGTGTTTCGAATGAAGCTTCGCGTCGGATTCGAAATGCACTACGAGTTTCCCCAGCCGACGCCCATGATCATGGTGCTGGGCACGCATTTCACGCGCGCGTCCGACATCATCATCCCCGACCACCTGACCACCACCCCCGCGGTGCCGATCACGCCGTATCGCGACGGGTTCGGCAATTGGTGCAGCCGTATCGTTGCGCCGGCCGGTCCGATGCGCCTGGCGGCCGATGGCGTCGTGCGCGACAGCGGTGAGCCTGATCCGGTGTTTGCTTCGGCCGGCCAGCACGCGGTCGAGGACTTGCCGGCGGACACGCTGGTCTATCTGCTTGGCAGCCGCTATTGCGAGACCGACCGGCTTTCGGAAATCGCGTGGAAGCTGTTCGAGGGCACGCCGCCGGGCTGGCCGCGGGTCCAGGCCATTTGCGATTTCGTCCATCGCCACATCGCTTTCGGCTACGAGCACGCCCGCGCCACCAAGACGGCGCGGGAGGTCTTCGACGAAGGCAAGGGCGTGTGCCGCGACTACGCGCATCTCGCCATTACCTTCTGTCGCTGCATGAACATTCCGGCGCGCTACTGCACCGGCTATCTCAGCGATATCGGCACTCCGCTGCCTTGGGCCGCTGGAGATTTCGCCGGCTGGTTCGAGGCCTATATCGGAGGCCGCTGGCATATGTTCGATCCGCGCAACAACGTGCCGAGGATCGGCCGGGTCCTGATCGCACAGGGACGGGATGCCTCCGACGTTCCGATCACCCAGACGTTTGGGCCAAACACGCTGATTTCGTTCAAGGTCTGGACCGACGAGGCCGCTTCATGACGGATGATACCCAGGCCCTCAGTTCGGACGAGTTCGCCTCCCTGGTCGAGGTCGGCAAGGGCGAAGCCCAACGGGAGATTCCCCAATTGCACGGGGAGCGCCTTGTCGGTCTCGGCTACGCAGTCAGACGGCTCGGTGAACTCGGCCTGACCGCATCCGGTGTTCGTCGTCTCGCGGTCGGCAAATAGATCTCCAGGCCCTCGGATGTCCGTGTCCGATTGGGGGTCCCGGATTGTGCTCCGCTCCATCCGGGCTACGTGAGCCGCTCGATCAAATCTCGATCTCCGTGCCGAACTCCACGACCTGTCCCGTCGGCACGCCGAAGAAGGCCGCGGAGCGCTCGGCGTTGCGTTGCAGGAAGGCGAACAGCGATTCTCGCCACACCCACATGCCTGGCACGTCCTCGCGCGGGATGATGGTTTCACGGCCGATGTAGTAGGTCACGTCGGAGAGGTCGATGCCGGGCAGCTTGCCCTGCCGGCAGGCGAGCTGCAGCCCTTCGTAGATCGTCGGGTACTGCATGAAGCCGTAGTGCAGGATGATCCGGGTGATGCCCGGGCTGATCTCGTTGACGTCGGCGCGTTCCTCGTCGGGAATCCGCGGCCGCTCCTCGATCTGCACGGTGACCAACAGCACGCGCTGATGCAGCACGTGATTGTGCTTGACGAACTGGGTCAGTGCGAGCGGCACCCCGTTGGGGGCCGAGGCCAGGAACACGGCGGTGCCGGGCAGGCGGGCGCTGCACTTGTTGACCGCGGTCTCGATCAGATCCTCCTCGGGCTGGCGCAGCTTGCCGCGCGCCCTTTCGACCAGCTTGACGCCGCCGCGCCAGGTCAGCATCAGGAACGCCACCGCGGCCGCAAGCAGCAGCGGGAACCAGCCGCCCTCGAGCAGTTTCTCAGTGTTCGCCGCAAAGAAGATCGCATCGATGATGAAGAAGAAGCCGTTCACGGCGATCACGATGATCGGCGAATAGCCCCACTGGATCGCGACCAGGGCCGCGAGCAGCGTGGTGATCGCCATCAACAGCGACACAGCGATGCCGTAGGCGCCGGCCAGCGCGTCCGAGGTGCCGAAGGCGAGCACGGCGCCGAGCGTCGCGGCCGCGAGCAGCCAGTTCACCAGCGGCACGTAGATCTGTCCGATCGCGTCGCTCGTGGTGTGGCGGATATGCATCCGCGGCAGGAAGCCGAGCTGGATCGATTGCTGGGTCAGCGAGAACACACCGGAGATGATGGCCTGCGAGGCGATCACGGTGGCGACGGTCGCGAGCAGGACAAGCGGGTAATGCGCCCAGTCGGGGGCGAGCTGGAAGAACGGGTTGTCGATCGAGCCCGGGTCGTTGATCAGTTCACCGGCCTGGCCGAAATAGTTCAGCACCAGCGCGGGCAGGCAGATCGCGAACCAGGCGAGCCGGATCGGAAAGCGGCCGAAATGCCCCATGTCGGCATACATCGCCTCACCGCCGGTGACGGCGAGGAACGCGGCGCCGAGGATCGCAAAGCTGACGTGGAAATCCTGATGGATCAGGAAATCGAACGCATAGAACGGGCTCAGTGCGACCAGCACGCCCGGCGCCTTGACGATGCCGTGAATGCCGAGCGCTGCGAGCACGGCGAACCAGAACAGCATCACCGGGCCGAAGATCTTGCCGATGAAGCCCGTGCCCTGCTTCTGCATGAAGAACAGGCCGATCAGGATCACGACGGTGAGCGGCACCACCGCCGGCGCCAGCGAGGGCGCGTCAACCTTCAGGCCTTCGATCGCCGACAGCACGGAAATGGCCGGCGTGATTGCGCCGTCGCCATAGAGCAGGGCGGCGCCGACCAGACCGACGACCAGCAGATGGGCGCGCCAGGTGCCGGGCGCCGCGTTGCGAGCCGAGAGCAGCGCCAGCAGCGCCACGATGCCGCCTTCACCGCGGTTGTCCGCGCGCAGGATCAGCATGGCGTATTTGACTGAAATGATGAGGATCAGCGCCCACAGGATCAGCGAGACCGTGCCCAGCACGGCAGTTTGGCTGAGCGGCCCGCCATGGGCGGCGGCCTTGGCGGCTTCCTTCAGGGCGTAGAGGGGGCTGGTGCCGATGTCGCCATAGACGACACCCAGGGCACCGAGCGTGACGGCAAACGGAATCGGGCTGGTTGGAGGATGGCCAGAAGAAACGATGGCGGGCGTACTGGTCACGGCAATCCCCCGATGGCTTGCGCCCGCCGGGTCATCCGGTCGGGCGCCTTAGACGATAGTCTGCGACGGGACGTCGCAAATTACCATTGGGTTTTGTGTGACGGCCGGAAGTGACGCCTTGACGGGGCAGAAGTGACTACGGGGTGCGGTCGGCGGTGACGAGGCGGGCTTCGCGAACCACCATCTTGTTGCCGGCGCTGCGCAGACAAGAGGCCTCGAAATTCGGCCAGGCCTGCTGCGAGCAATCCTTGCCGACCGGGTGGATGTCGAGACGGTCGCTCTTGGCGAGCGGCTGCGGGGTGGAGGCTGCGACCTGCGGCGCAAAGCCCGGCAGAACGGTGAGCGCGGCGGCAATGAACGCGGCAACGGCGATAGCGGAAAGTGCCTTGATCATGACGGTCCCCATATGATCGGGCCCCCCGGGCCCGTCGTTTCGTTGTCCAATGTCTACCGGCCGGACGTTTCCTGGTGTCTTCGCCAGGGTGGAAAATGGTTTCATCGCGGGCCGGTTTTGTTTCGTCCGCCAGCGGCCGACGAAACATTCACCCACGTAGACGCTGGCATCCCAGCACTCGTTCACTGGACGAGGAGAGATTTATTTCGCGCAACGGGTGGAACCCGGGCGGCTTGCCGGGACGAGCCGGGCAGGTTAGGAGGGACCATGTCTCGTATCGCGCTCTATCCCGGCTCCTTCGATCCCGTCACCAACGGCCATCTGGACGTGGTCCGGCAGGCGGTCGGCCTGTGCGACCGCCTGGTGGTCGCCGTCGCCATCCATGCCGGCAAAAAGCCGCTGTTCTCGACCGAGGAACGGCTGGACATGTTGCGCGAGGTGTGCGGCCCGATCGCACAGCAGGCGGGCTGCGCCTTCGATTGCACCACCTATGACAATCTGACGGTGACGGCGGCGCGCAAGCTCGGCGCGACCATCATGATTCGCGGCCTGCGCGACGGCACCGATCTCGACTACGAGATGCAGCTCGCCGGCATGAACGAGGCGATGGCGCCCGAGGTGCATACCGTGTTCGTTCCGGCATCGGTCGCGGTCCGCCCGATCACCGCCACACTGGTGCGCCAAATCGCCCAGATGGGCGGCGACTTCTCTGCATTCGTGCCGTCATCAGTCGCCGCTAGCCTGAAGGCCAAGTTCGCCGGCTGATGCCTGCGGCCTGCCACACCCAGAACGTCAAAGGTCCGGAGTTTCCATGATCCGCATTCTTGCATTCGTTGCCGCGCTGCTCTGCGTCGTGCCTGCTGTCGCGCAGCCGCTGCCTGCCAATCTCGACAAGGCCAATGCGATCGTGATCGACACCACCAAGGGCCGCATCGTCATCAAGCTGCGCACCGACATCGCGCCCCAGCATGCCGAGCGCATCAAGCAGCTGGCGCGCGAGGGCTTCTACAACAACGTGCCGTTCCATCGCGTGATGGATGGCTTCATGGCGCAGACCGGCGACGGCCAGAACTTCAACGGCACCGGCGGCTCGAAATATCCGAACCTGAAGCAGGAATTCTCGCAGGTCCCGTTCAAGCGCGGCATCGTCGGCATGGCCCGGCGCGGCGACTCTGTCGACAGCGCCAATTCGCAGTTCTTCATCATGTTCGCCGACGGATCGAGCCTCAATGGCCAGTACACCGTGGTCGGCGAGGTGGTGTCGGGCATGGACGTGGTCGACAAGCTGAAGAAGGCTCCCGCGGGCTCTCCCGGCGGCGCCGTCACCGATCCCGACAAGATGGTGAAGGTGCAGGTCGCATCCGACATCAAGTGATCGGCGATGGCGGCGCGCAGCAAACCATTTGCCTGGTTCGCCGCGCCGCTGGTGCTGTGGCTCGCGCTGACCGGATCGGTGGCGGCCGAGCCGGAGCAACTCAATACGATCAAGGACGTTGTTCTGGCGATCCATCGCTGCTGGCGGCCGCCGGCGGCGGACAAGGCCGGCCCGATCGACATTACCGTCATTGTCAGCTTCAACCGTGAGGGCGCGATCCTCGGGCATCCCAGGATCAGCTATGAATCGCAGGACGCGACCGACAACGACCGGATTGCGTACCGGGTCGCCGTGATGGAGGCGTTGCAACGCTGCACGCCGATGCCATTTACCGAGAGCCTGGGCGGCGCGGTTGCGGGTCGCCCATTCGCAATCCCGTTCAGGAACAAGAAATATCCACCCCGAAGCCAGGAGAAGCGAGCATGGCTGCTACCGAAAATACTCTGATCCTCGAAACCACGCAGGGCCCGGTCACGATCGAGATGCGCCCGGATCTCGCGCCCGGACACGTCGCGCGGATCAAGGAGCTGGTGCGCGAAGGCTTCTACGACGGCATCGTGTTCCACCGCGTGATCGACGGCTTCATGGCGCAGACCGGCTGCCCGCAGGGCACCGGCATGGGCGGCTCCGGCAAGAAGCTGAAGGCCGAGTTCAACAAGGAGCCGCATGTCCGCGGCACCGCCTCGATGGCCCGCGCCGCCAATCCGGATTCCGGCGACAGCCAGTTCTTCATCTGCTTCGACGACGCCTCCTTCCTCAACGGCCAGTACACGGTCTGGGGCAAGGTCACCGAGGGCATGGAGAACGTCGACAAGATCAAGCGCGGCGAGCCGGTGAAGGATCCGGACAAGATCGTCAAGGCGCGCATGGCCGCCGACGCGGCTTGAGCTGAACACTTCGTCATTCCGGGGCGTGGCGAAAGCGACGTACCGGAATGACAACGTTGAAGTTACAATCGCGCCATGCGCACCGATCTCTTCGATTTCGAACTGCCGCCCGAAAGCATCGCGCTTCGCCCCGCGAGCCCGCGCGATTCCGCGCGGATGCTGGTGGTGCATCCGGACGGCGTGCTGCGCGACGCCACGATCGCGGACCTGCCGCATTGGCTGGAGGCGGGCGATCAGATCGTCGTCAACGACACCAAGGTGATCGCAGCCCAGCTCAAGGGCCGCCGCATCGGGCGCGAGACCGAGCCGAAGATCGAGGCGACCTTGATCAAGCGGCTCGACGGCTCGCGCTGGCAGGCGCTGGTGAAGCCGGCGAAGAAGCTCGCGCCCGGCGACACCATCCGCTTCGGCAATGAGGGCAAGGTCTGCCTGCTCGGCAATCTCGATGCAGAGGTCGAGGCCAAGGGGCAGGAGGGCGAGGTGACGCTGTCATTCTCGTTCCATGGTCCGGTGCTCGACCAGGCCATCGCCGATGTTGGCGCCACGCCGCTGCCGCCCTACATCGCCTCCAAGCGCACGCCCGACGACCAGGACGTCAGCGATTACCAGACCATGTTCGCCGCCAATGAAGGCGCGGTCGCGGCACCGACGGCGGGGCTGCACTTCACGCCGGCGCTCGAGGCAACACTGAAGAGCCGCGGCGTCCAACTGCATCGCTTGACGCTGCATGTCGGGGCAGGGACCTTCCTGCCGGTGAAGGCCGATGAGACCTCCGAACACAAGATGCATGCCGAGTGGGGCTGCATCACCGCCGAGACCGCCTCTGCCCTGAATGCGGCGCGCGCAAAGGGCGGCCGGATCGTCGCGATCGGCACCACGTCGCTGCGGCTGCTGGAGAGCGCTGCCAATGCCGACGGCACCATCCAGCCGTTTGCGGCGGAAACCTCGATCTTCATCACGCCGGGCTATCGCTTCCGCGCGGTCGATATCCTGCTGACGAACTTCCACCTGCCGCGCTCGACGCTGTTCATGCTGGTCTCGGCCTTTTCCGGCCTCGAGACGATGCAGCGTGCCTACGCGCACGCGATCAGCGACGGCTACCGGTTCTATTCATACGGCGATGCCTGCCTGCTGTTTCGGGCGGGCGGGTAGTTCACGCACGAGGCTCAAGCTGCGCGCAGAGATAGCGCACCGTCTTCGCGCTGCCGTCGATCGTGGCCCGGCCGACCTCCTCGAAGCCGAGCGAGCTGTGGAATGCGTCCGACATCGGGTTCGGTGGTTCGACGTTGACCTCGCAGACGACATGGCCGAGGTCGCGGCGCGTAGCCTGCTGGAACACCTCGCGGTAGAGCAAGCGCGCCAGCCCGTGCCGCCGCCGCGCAGCCCCAACGACGATTCGATCGACATAGATGAACCGGTCCATCTGGCGGCGAAACCAGCCGAAATGCGTGCCGTCGTAATCGTCGCAATGCGCAAACGCCAATAGCAATGCGGCGGAAGGCGGGACGAACAGCGCGATCGATGCGGTATCGATCAATTGCGCGAAACGCGCCCTCGTCAGCAGCGAGGTCTCCCGTGCGCTGGCGTTGTTCAGGTGCAGGAGGTCTTCGCGCTCAGAATGAGTGTGAAGGTCTCTGATCTCGAACTGTTCGGATGAGGAATGCATATCGGGAAGCGGTCCATCGGCAACGCATCGAAGTGGGTTACGGCAGCTCGTCCGATGCTGCGACTTGAGCGAGTTTCACTGGGCATGCCCGTCAGACGTCAACCTTGAACCCGAGGTCAATTTCGGACGCAGGCAAACTTCTGCGCAAACCCCAATTGTCGGATGGAACCTCGATCAGAACGGTCTTGATCTCATTCGCGGGCACCCCGAGGGGGAGAGGTTCGCCACCACGGCGCCGTAGAGGGCTTTCTTGGCGGCCAGCGATCGTCCGGAAAACAGGAGTATCTAGATCCGTGTGTAGCGCTCCGATCGGCCGGTGGGAACGATCCGGGCGGCGTCGTCATAGAGGTCGAGCACGACATCGCGGTCATAGTCCGGGATTTTCAGCGCCGCGAGCAGGGCGTCCTGGACGGCTTCAATCACTTTAGCTTCGATGCCGCGGGCCCAAATGCCGGTCGTGATCCGAGTGCTTGGCATAATACGTCCTGCTCTTGTCTGTCGCCGAACGATCCGGCGGATCACGGGGTGGGCTACGCCTTGCCCACCCTGTGCAGCTCGTTACCTCACGCCATCGCGCGCTCGGGCAGCAGCTCGGCGATCTGCACCGCGTTCAGCGCAGCCCCCTTGAGCAGCTGATCGGCCGCGACAAACATCGAGATCGAGTGCCCGGAGGGATCGCTGAGATCCTTGCGGATGCGGCCGACCAGCACGTCGTCCTGGCCGGACGCATCGATCGGCATCGGGAAGTAGTTCTTCGCGCGATCGTCGACGATCTTGACGCCCGGCGCCTGCGCCATGATCGCGCGCACCTGGTCCTCGGTGATCGGCTTCTCGCATTCGAAGGTGATCGCCTCGCAATGCGCGCGCAGCACCGGCACCCGCACGCAGGTGACGCCGACCGCGATCTTCTCGTCCTCGAAGATCTTGTGGGTCTCCTTGATGACCTTGGTCTCCTCGTCGTTGTAGCCGGTCTCCGGATCGATGGCCGTGTTGTGGTTGAACAGGTTGAAGGCGTAGGGGTGCGGCATCACCTTCGGGGTGTAGACCTGTCCGTTGAGATTGGCGCGGGTGGATTCGACGAGCTCCTCCATCGCGGCTGCTCCCGCGCCGCTTGCGGCCTGGTAGGTCGAGATGATCACGCGCTTGATGCGGTTCTTCTGGTGGATCGGCCACAGCGGCACCAGCGCGGTGATGGCGGCGCAGTTCGGGTTCGCGATGATGCCCTTGTGGTCGCGGATGCGGTTGGCGTTGATCTCGGGGATTACCAGCGGCACGTTCGGATCCATCCGGAAGGCCGACGAATTGTCGACCACGACGGCGCCGGACTTCACCGCGACAGGCGCGAACTTCTTTGAGATGCCGCTGCCGGCCGAGAACAGCGCGATGTCGACGCCCTCGAAGGCGCGCTCGGTCAGCTCCTCGATCACGACCGGCTTGCCGCGGAAGCTGACGGTCTTGCCGGCCGAGCGGGCGCTCGCCAGCGCCTTCAGCTTGCCGACGCGGAAGCCGCGCTTGTCCATGGTGGCGATGAATTCGGCGCCGACTGCGCCGGTGACGCCGACAATCGCGACGACGGGATCGTTACTCACTTTGTCCTCCATTCGAATTTGAGCATGACGCGGGCAACAAAAAAGCCCCGGACCTTCATCAGGCGGGGCTTCGGGTAGAGATGATGCTGTACGACCGACTACGCGCGCACGCCTCCCGAGGCCCCAGAGGGCTTGGTGGTTTTGGTCGTGCGTTTGGTCGCGATGATCATGGTGCGGACTTATGCGGCAGAGATCGGCGTCCGTCAACGGCTTTTGGGCGAAAACCTGGCAAGGGAGAACTTGGCAGCACCCGCGCGGCTCTCAGCGCCGGCGCGCGCCGGGCGGCTCGAGGATCACCTCTTTCAGGTCGTTGCCCGTCAGCACCACGATGACGAAATTGAGCTTGCCGCGTTCGCGCATCAAGCCGCCGCTGATCGCCTTGCCCGAGGTCGTGTGCTCGGCGACGCGCACCGCATCGGCGAGCCGATGCCGCAGCGCCCTGAGCACGACAAGGTTGTCGCGGTCTTCGGCGCCGAGGGAGGCCAGCGGCGAAGGCGGCTCGCCGCCGACCACTTGGCCGGTCGAGGCGTCGATCGCATGCTGCCAGATGCGGTTCTGCTGCATGGTCTTGACCCGGTAGACCGCGGGATCCGACGCGCCGTCGAAGCTGATGTCGGCGGTGATCGAGCCCGAGTGCAGCGCCTCCGCGATCGACATCGCCTTGCGCAGCGAGATCTGGGCGGACTGGAAGCTGTCGAGCTCGCGGCGAACCGCATGCACGTCGAGCGCGCTGTCACTGTCCTGCGGGGTGAGCGCGGCGGCAGCCGAACTCGTGATCGCATGGGCCGGCGACGCGAAGGGCAGGGCCAGCAGCGCGGTTGCAAGTAGCCGCGCTCCCAATGCCCAATGCCTCAGTGCGTGCAATCGTCCTGTCCTCATCGTCGAACCTGTATTGAACATGTGCACGCGCATGACCCGCGTTCGCAGAGCGAGGGGCGGGCCGAGAAAGGTGCGGCCGACCTCTGTTAGTCAGAGGTCGGCCGCCGAACGTTCAGGCGGAGCGATGGCGGCAGCTCCGTCGTGACGATCGAAGTTACAAGGTGACGCAGAACCCTTGGGGGGCGATCCGGGCTGAGCGTCTCTTTGCAACTAAACAATACGGTTTCGTTCTGTTTATTCAAGACTCATCACGGCAACGTGTAGGACGACGAAACGATCCAATAAAATGGTCAGCGCGTTGGCCGGCGACGTGCCTTGGCGGCGTCGCGCAGCCGGTCCCGCGGTCCCACGGCACCGGCGAGGAACAGCCGGATCGAGACTTCCATCCGCGTCACCGCGGCCTTCATGTCGATCAGAATCCCGAATGTCGCCATCCGGTGGGTGTGGCCGACCACCATGTTGAGGAAGGTCTCGGCCGCGATCGTCGTGTCCTCGAGGTCGAGGGCGCCATTGTCGACCAGATGGTCGAAGAAATCCGCCGTCGTCGACACCGCCTTCGACCAGCCTTCGTCGACGGCAAGCTTGGCGACCTCGGGGAAATTGATCGCCTGCGCGGTCAGGATCCGGCTGAAGGCGATGGAGTCGGCGCTGCAGTTCAGCACCAGCAGCTGCCGCCCGAGCTCGATCAGCCGTTCCTCGACCGAACCGTCGCAGCTACCGCCGGCCTGCGCTTCGGCTGCCGCGGCGGCGAGCGGGGCAAGCCACCGGGCAATTTCGCGCCTGAGCACCGCGGTGAACAGGCCGCGCTTGTCGCCGTACTGTCCGTAGACGGTGGGCTTGCTGACGCGGGCGGCCTCGGCCACGGCGTCGATCGACGTCGCATCGAAGCCGCGCTCGAGGAACAGGCGCGTAGCGACTTCGATCAGCCGCTGGTCGCGCTCGATCGCAGCATCCCGGGTCGGCCGGCCGCCGCGTGACTTGATCACGCCGCGCTTGGCCACCTTGGCCTTGGTTGCCGTCAATCCCATGCCCATTCATCTCGTTGTGCGTTCGGACGGGTCTGTCCGGTCTATAACCCGCGCGATGCGGATTCGTCCATTCGGTGGTACCGGGGGGCTGGCCCGCTCAGGGCGGCGTCGCGGTCCAGGCCTGCCCCGCGGCGGCCTTCTCGTAGCCGTGCTGGTAGAGCGCGCGCATATAGGCGGTGTCGAAGCCCTGGGTTTCCGGCGCCGGATAGTCGCGCTCGATGTAGGACAGATGGAAGCCCAGCCGGTTGCGGCGGGCGAAATCATAGGTCGAGAGAATGACCGAGCGCGTCTGCGCCTGGGTGATCGCGGAAATGCTGCGCGAGGCGACGTCGATCGTCGAGTTCGACACCAGCTCGAAGTTGCCCTCGAGCTTCTTGTTGACGAGGATGTAGATGTTCATGCGGCCATCGGCGGGCCAGGCACGTTCGCGAAACAGCAGTGCGTCCGGCAGCGTCAGGACGGGCGCAGTCACGCCGCCGTCGACATGCATCTCCTGGAAGCGGCGGCCCTGGCCCTCGGCGTCGATCATGATCGGCGGAAATACCAGCGGGATGCTGGCTGAGGCCGCCATCACGTCGCGAAACAGCTGCAGCGCCTCGGGGGTTCCGATGGCGGCGATCCGTCCCATGTCCCAGATCACCGTGCGCTGGGTGTCGAGATCGGTGGTGACGATCAGGAGCTTTCGGCCCTTGGCGTTTTCGCGCGCCACCTCGCTCAGGATGTCCTGGCCGACGTAACGGGCCACGAGCTCGCGCAGCCGCTTGTTGCCGAACAGGCCGGAGCCGAACAGCACCCGCATCAGGCTCGGGTCCTGCAGCAGGCTTTCGGCGATCCCCGACGTGTAGACCTCCCTCAGCGTGTCGTCATAGCGCGGGCCGAGGAATGCAAAGGGCGCGATCAGTCCGCCGGTGCTGACACCGGAGACGACCGAAAAGTTCGGACGGTTGCCGGCCGCGGTCCAGCCGTTGAGGACGCCGACGCCATAGGCGCCGTCGGCGCCGCCGCCGGAGAGGGCGAGATAGGTCTTGATCGGGGCGCGGTCGCTCTTCTCGAGCCGGAATTTGGACGCCGGCTCGTCGGCGTAGCGGCGCAGCCCGTCGAGATCGAGCACCCGCGAATTGGCGGCGTCGGCAGCCGTGTAAGGCATACGCGGCAGCGAGCTGCAGGCCGCCAGCGCGAAGGCGAGCCCGCACAGCAGCACCGCTTGCCGGATCGCATGAGCGGTAGTCATCCGATGGCGGACGCCGTCAGGCCGGGCGCTGCAGGGTGGGAACATCTCGGCCAGTCAGGTTTCACGCGGATTGCAGTCGCGGCGGGAACGATCCGCCGCCTTATTCTCGACATAAAACGATACGGTTTCGTTTTGTTTAACGGAAGGGCCGTTCCGGGGCAAGCATCCGTCCGGCCGCTGGCGATCACGAAGTCGCGCGGAGGCCGTTACCCGACGGGTTGATCGCGCACCGGCGACACGCAATAAGCAGCCGCATGAATCTTCCCAATCATTTCGAACTGCTGGCCACTGATGGCGCCGCCCGCACCGGGCGCCTGACCACGCCGCATGGCGTCGTCCGGACGCCAGCCTTCATGCCGGTCGGCACCGCCGGGGCGATGAAGGGCATGCATTGGCGCGAGGTGCGCGATGCCGGCGCCGATATCGTGCTCGGCAACACCTATCACCTGATGCTGCGGCCGGGCGCCGAGCGGATCGCGGGGCTTGGCGGCCTGCAGCGCTTCACCGGCTGGGGCGGCCCGATGCTGACGGATTCCGGCGGCTTCCAGGTGATGTCGCTCTCGGAGCTGCGCAAGGTGACCGAGAAGGCCGTGACCTTCCGCTCGCATATCGACGGCGCCAAGGTCGAACTGTCGCCGGAGCGCTCGATCGAGGTGCAACGGCTGCTCGGCTCCGACATCGCGATGCAGATGGACGAGTGCGTGCGGCTGCCGGCCGAGCGCGCCGACATCGAGCGCGCGATGCAGCTGTCGCTGCGCTGGGCCGAACGCTCCAAGCGTGCATTCGAGAGCGCGCCGGACGGCTACATGCTGTTCGGCATCGTCCAGGGCGGCGACATCCCCGATCTCCGCCACGCCAGCGCGCGCGGGCTGACCGACATTGGCTTTCACGGCTACGCGATCGGCGGGCTGGCGGTCGGCGAGCCGCAGGCGGTGATGCTGTCGATGATCGAGGAGACCGCGCCGGCGCTGCCGTCCGATCGGCCGCGCTATCTGATGGGCGTCGGCACGCCGGAGGACATTCTGGAGGCGGTGGCGCGCGGTGTCGACATGTTCGACTGTGTGATGCCGACCCGGAACGGGCGGCACGGCATGGCGTTCACCCGGTTCGGGCAGATCAACCTACGCAACGCCCGGCACATCGACGATCCGCGTCCGCTCGATGAAGAGAGTATGTGGCCCGCGGCGCGCAGCTACTCGCGCGCCTATCTGCACCATCTGGTGCGTGCCGGCGAAACACTTGGGGCAATGCTGCTGTCCGAAATCAACGTCGCCTATTACCAGGAGCTGATGCAGGGCATTCGCGACGCGGTGGCAAACGGCACCTTCGAGGAATTCAAAACGAAAACGCGCGCCGGTTGGGCGCGCGGTGACATCGCTCCGAGGTGAGCTGTGTGATCAGTTGCACACGATCGGTTTCACCGTGTGCTTGGTCACGAACCCGTAACCGCAATTGTCGCATGTCCAGAGATAGCTGATCAAATTGTCGAACAGGTACGCGGACGCTTCTGCCGCTACCATGGAGTCAGCACACACAGGACAGGTCGGCAAATCGCTGCCGCGCGGATCGGGCCTGGACGCTGCGGTCGACAGAACTTCAGCGAGAGCTGGCATGTGACCTCCTTTGCGTTCTGAGCTGCACCTTACCAAAGTATATAGACGCATTTGTTTGACCTTGTCGCAACACAAATGCGTAGGTTTTACGTTATTTGCGCAGGTTCTAGTTTTTGCAATGCAACGAATTTGCGTCTCGGCGGTTTCTCACTTGCGCGTCATGATGCGCTGCTTCTAATGAGAGAAGACCGCATATTTCCAGCATATCCCGCAGCAGGAGCCGCTTGATGGACGCGCCGTCGACAACGAGTGCAGTGCAACCCGGACGCGGCCGCGTCTTTGACTCCATCGTCGATGCGATCGGCTCGACGCCGATCGTGCGGCTGCGCAGACTGCCGCAGGCAAGCGGCGTCAACGCGACGATCCTCGCCAAGCTGGAATACTTCAATCCGGCGGCCAGCGTGAAGGATCGCATCGGCGCGGCGATGATCGTGGCGATGGAGAAGGCCGGCATCATCAACGCCGACACCGTGCTGATCGAGCCGACCTCGGGCAACACTGGGATTGCGCTGGCCTATGTCGCGGCATCGCGCGGCTATCGGCTGAAGCTCGTGATGCCGGAATCGATGTCGATCGAGCGGCGGCGGATGCTCGCCTTCCTTGGCGCAGAGATCGTGCTGACCCCGGCGGCGCAGGGCATGAAGGGCTCGATCGCGACCGCGGAAGAACTCGTGCGCACGACCCCCAACGCCGTCATGCCGCAGCAGTTCAAGAACCTCGCCAATCCCGAAATCCATCGCCGCACCACGGCGGAGGAGATCTGGAACGACACCGGCGGCAACATCGATTATTTCGTCGCCGGCGTCGGCACCGGCGGCACCATCACCGGCGTCGGGCAGGTGCTGAAGCCGCGCAAGCCGTCATTGCGCGTCGTCGCGGTGGAGCCGGAGGAGAGCCCGGTGCTGTCGGGCGGCCAGCATACGCCGCACAAGATCCAGGGCATCGGCGCGGGCTTCATCCCTGACATCCTCGACCGCTCGGTGATCGACGAGATCGTCAAGATCAACAGCGCCACCGCGATCGAGACCGCGCGCGCGCTGGCGCGCAACGAAGGCATCCCCGGCGGTATCTCGTCGGGGGCGGCAATCGCGGCCGCCTTGCAGATCGGCAAGCGGCCGGAGGCTGCGGGCAAGACCATCCTGGCGATTGTGCCGTCATTCTCGGAGCGCTATCTCTCGACGGTGCTGTTTGAAGGAATCTAGGACATGGCCGACCAGCCGAGACGACCGCGAACCCTGAACGATGCCCGCAGCGAAGCCGAGGCGGCGTTCAAACGGGCCACCACCAAGGTCGCGGATGCGCTGCCAAAGACTGCGGCCGTCCCGGTCCCCGGCGTCCGGGAGCAGGTCACGCTGCGGATCGATCAGGACGTGCTGGCATATTTCCAGGAGGGCGGCCCCGGCTGGCAGGACCGCATCAACGCGGCGCTGCGCAAGGCCGCCGGGAAGTAGCACGCTTTCGAAGCAGGCAGGCCCGGGATGATCCCCGGGCTTTGTGGTCGAGCCGCAGCGGTGTAGCGCTGCGCGGCCGTCATCTTGCGCGCGCCGACACCTTTGCAGCGGGCTTCAGGTTCAGGAGGTTGCCGGCCAGGATCATGGCGGCGCCAAGCACCGTATAGGCGTCGAGCTGCTCGGCATAAATCAGCCACCCGACGATCGCGGTCAGCGGGACCCGGACGAAATCCATCGGGATCACGACGGTCGCATCAGCGTGGAGCAGGGCGCGCGCCATGCAGTAATGCGAGAAGGTGCCGCAGAATGCGATCACGGCAAGCCAGCCCCAGGTGGAGAGCGGCGGCCAGGTCCAGACATAGAGCGCAGGCCCGATGCTGGCGAGCGACTGCACCACCAGCATCCAGAAGATGATCGTCAGCGCCTGCTCGGTCCGCGTCAGCGATTTGACCACGACGATCGAGACTCCGAAGCCCATGGCCGCGGCAAGCGCGATCAGCTGGCCCGGATTGATCGCACCGGTCGCCGGCCGCACGATCACGATGACGCCGATGAGGCCAAGCACGATCGCGACGACCTTCCAGGATGTCATCCGTTCGCCGAGGAAGCCCGCCGCGAGGATCGCGGTCCAGATCGGCATGGTGAACTCGATCGCGACCACCTGGCCGATCGGGATCAGTGTCAACGCATAGAACCAGCCAAGCTGCGCGCAGAAATGGATCAGGTTGCGCGCAATGTGCAAGTGCACGCGCGCGGTCTTCACGATCGCAAGCCCGCCATTGATGTGGACGAGCGGATACAGCATCACGAAGCCGAGCACGCCGCGCACGGCCATCAGCTGGAAGACGTTGACCTCGCGCGTCGCCTCGCGGCCGGCCACCGCCACGATCAGCATCAGCGCGAGCCAACCGGACATCCACAGTGCTGCGCGGGTCTTTGAGGGCGTGCGATCCATGACGGGAATGAGATGAGGAGGGATTCCCGGTATCGGCGAGCCGATGTGAATTTGCAACGCGCAATTCTGCCGATGCGTGGTGCGTCAACCGCGTGATCTCTGCTAAGCAGGGCGGGAATAATCACATCAGGAGGATCTGCTCATGCGTATCTTGCAACCGGCCGAGTGGTCGAAACCCCGCGGCTTCTCGCACGGTGTCGCGTTCGACGCGCCCGGCAAATGGATCGTCTTGGCGGGGCAGACCGGCGGCGATGAGAAGGGCGAGTACGCACCCGAGATGGCTGCCCAGGTCGGCACGGCGCTGAGGCGCATCATCAAGCTGTTGAACGAAGCCAGTGCCGGTCCCGAGCACATCGTCCGCCTGACCTGGTACCTGACCAGCCGCAGCGAATACGAGGCCGCGGGCGCCGGTATCGGCGCGGCGTGGAAGGAGACGCTCGGACGCAATTTCCCGCCGTCCACGCTGCTCTATATCGACGGGCTGGTCGATCAGCGCGCCAAGGTCGAGATCGAGGTCACCGCGTTCGTGCCCGCCGCGTAGAGCGTTTTCGAGCGAAGTGGATACCGGTTCGCGTAAAGAAAACGCGCCAACACAAGAATCTAGCGTCGAGACGCGCGTGCGGTGGTTGCCGCGCAGCCAGCAAAAAGCCCTCGGGGATGACCCGAGGGCTTTTCTCGTTCGGCGTGTCGATTGGTTACTTCGACAGGGTGATGTTGGCGCCGCGGAACTGGCTGTCGGCCCTGATCGTGACGGACTGCTTGTTGCCGCTGGTGCGCATCGAAATGTCGGCGTTGAAGCCGGGCGCGCTGGCAACGACCTGGAAGTTGCCGCCGCCGCCGCGACCGCGCAGGTCGCCGCTGACATTGCGGCTGGACTCGCTCCAGGAGCCGGTGACCGCGCTGCCCTCGGCCTCCACGTCGGCCGCCAGGTTGAACTTGTAGGCGTCGCTGGCGCAGGTGAGGCTCATGGTCATCCTGGGCCCACCGACGTGATAGGTCGCACGGCAGCGGATCCGCTCGCTGGAACCGTCGTCGAGGGTGACCGAGCCGGCGCCCGACCAAGTGCCTGCCATGCCGGCGAACGGGCCGGACTGGGCATGGCCAGCGGTGCTTGCCAATGCGGTCACGAAAAACGCGGCGGCTGCAAATGCTGGCCGCCGCGCGATGGCGAAGAAACTCGATACGCTGGTGATCTTATTGACGGGATGCTTCCCATCGGCCGCTGCACGGTACGCCAGCTGATGCCCCATTCCACTTCCCCGATCCGGAGTTGCCACTGAGTTGTCCGTTCGCATATGCACCATTGATCGAGACGCGCACAAGGCCCCCGCTGCCAACGGTGCCGGAGATCGTCGCGCCGGGCGCGGTGATCTTTCCTTCCGAAACGGTCAGGGTGGAGCTGGACGACGGCTCGCAGCTACCGGTCTTGGTGACGACGGTGACGTTCCAGAGGCCGTCATAAGGCTGCTGCGCGGAGGCGGGAGCAGCGGTGAGGGCGGCAGCCGAGGCGACCGAAGTGACCAAAATCAGGTCGCGAATGCGGATCGAACGCATGAATCAAATCCCTGTCATTTCGTGTGATGACGCGGCTTATCCTGTCACAATGTGTTCAAAATTTGCTGCGTCGCGGGAGCCCCGAATGTTCCTGTGAACTCAAACACATCATAGTGAATCTGGTTCCGGGTCGGGAACGAAGAATTTGTTCCGTCGTTTGATTATCCAAGGTATCTGGATACCAAGCTGCGGGTTAGTGCTTGTCAGGGCTGAGGTTAGGCGCCTTGGTCGCAAACTGCTCATCCTGGGGCTTGGCCGGCAGGGTCTTGAAGGCCTTCGCGTAGTCGATGACCTCCCCGAGCAGGCGCAGGCCGAGCGGTGCCAGCGCACGCTCCCACAATTCGCGAGCGGTCTCGCCTTTCTTGACGAACACCCAGTCCTGGGCGGCGATGGCGCCGGCGTCCATGCGGTCGGCGAGGTGATAGATGCTGCCGCCGGCGATCGGATCGCCTTCCTTGATGGTCCATTCCACCGCCGCGATGCCGCGGTGGCGGGGCAGCAGCGACGGGTGGTAGCCGACGCCACCAAACTTGGTCGCGGCGAGGGCCTCCTTGCTGACCCGGGCGTGGCTGTGGGCCGTGACGATCAGGTCGGTGCCCGGCGCGATCTCGGCGGCCGTCACCAGCTTGGGATCGGCCTGGACCACGACCTCGATGCCGGCCGCGCGGGCGGCTGCCGCCAGCCGGTCCTCGCCGTCATGGACGACCACCCTGGCGATCTCGACGGCGTGCTCGCGCAGCATGTTCAAGGTCGTCACGCCGAAATGGCGGGAACCGACGAGGGTAAGGCGCATGGGATCAATTCCGTGGGGGTTACGCGGGATTTGCTTGGGCTGCCGCTATGCCGATAGCACACCGCGGTCGCCGGTTTCGTTGTGCTGCCCGTTATCAACAGGCCGGCCGGCTGGCAACCTCAGGCCGCCGGCTGCTTGCTCGCCAGCACCTTGTCGATACGCCGGCCGTCGAGATCGACGATCTCGAAGTCCCAACCCTGCGCAGTGATTTTCGCACCGGTATCGGGGATCGCGCCGAACGCATGCAGCAGGAAGCCGGCGGCGGTCTGGTAGGGCCGCGGCGAGGGCAGCACGATGCCGAGCAGTTCGCTGAACTCGAGCGCCGGCATCCAGCCCGAGATCAGATAGGAGCCGTCGTCGCGCCTGACATAGGCGGGCTCGGCCGGGCCTTCCTCGGTATGGAAGGCGCCGACGATTGCCTCGAGGATGTCGGCGCTGGTGACGACGCCCTGGAAGGTGCCGTATTCGTCGTGCACGAGGCCGATATGCACCGCGGAGTCGCGCAGGATCGCGACCACGTCGCGGGCGTCGACGGTCTCCGGAATGATCGGCGCATCGCGCGTCAGCGCGCGGATGTCGGGCGTCTGGCCGGCGAGGTAGACGTCGAGCACGTCCTTGGCCTGCACGATGCCGAGCGCATGATCGCGGTTGCCGTCGAACACCACACAGCGCGAGTGACTGCTCTTTTGCAGCGTCGCCAGGATCTCGGGCGCGGGCGCGGCGAGGTCGATCAGGCTGACCTCATGGCGCGGTGTCATGACGGCGCCGACCGGCAGATCGCCAAGCCGCATCACGCCGGCGATCATCTCCTTTTCGCCGGGCTCCAGCACGCCGGCGTTTTCGGCTTCCACCACCAGCGTCTTGATCTCGTCCTCGCTGACGCGGTCCTGCGCATCCTCGCGATGGCCCAACAGCCACAGCAGCGATTTGCCGGAGCGGTCGAGCAGCCACACCACCGGCAGCGACAATCTTGCCATCACCGTCATCGCCGGCGCGGCCCGCACCGCGATCGCCTCCGGATCGCGCAGCGCGATCTGCTTCGGCACGAGCTCGCCGACGATCAGCGAGGCATAGGTGATCACGCCGACGACGATGGCGACACCGGCAGCGTCGGCGACGTTGGCCGGCACGCCAAGCTCGAACAGCCATTGCGAGAGGCGCTGGCCCAGCGTCGCGCCCGAGAAGGCGCCGGACAGCACGCCGATCAGCGTGATGCCGATCTGCACCGTGGAGAGGAATTTTCCGGGATCGGAGGCCAGCGCAAGCGCGCGGCGCGAACCGTTGACGCCGCGTTCGACCAGCGCGGCAAGGCGCGCCGGACGGGAGGAGACGATCGCGAGCTCGGACATCGACAACAGACCGTTGACGACGATCAAGACCGCCACGATCGCAAGTTCCAGATATAACACGGGAGTCCCTGAGGTTTGGCGGCATGAGCCGCTCTGCGACGCCCTATATAGGCATACCGGGGCCGTTTTGCTGTGCCTTGTCGGGCGCCCCTGCACAAGCAGAGCGTGCGTATGGCGCGCATGCAGCAGGAGATCGCGGCATTTTGGCGCGCCGCGTTCGTGGCAGCGCGGCGCTTTCTTCGCACGAGCCGCAATCCGCTGCGCTGGAAAACGCTCCTAGGCGAGTATCCGCAGCTCAGGTCGGACGAACGTCTTGCCCGATGCAGAAGGCTGACTCAGCATCTGTTTGGAAGCGGCTTGCAGCTGCACGCGCAAATCGGCGTTGCATTGCTTCATCTGGTTGCGCAGTTCGCGTCGGGAGAAGGTGGTGAGCGAGGGGTCCGCAAGCTGTTGCCAGGCGCTGCGGAGCCATTCCTGCAGCTCGCGAATGTTCTGATCCAAAATCTTCTGATCCAGGACGCTGGGCTGGGTCATGCAGCCAAATCCCACGAGGTGATCAGTTGCAAAGTAACGCTGATTCGCGTCGCTTCACCTAGCGCTATGTTGCCCAGGCGCGTGTTCGGCAGGGGAGATCGGATGCGGCAGGCGCGCCGTTGCCCGGCTCACCGCGCCTTGCCGGGGCCGGTGCGCAGGAAATCCAGTGCGATCGGCAGCGCGAGGAACAGCGCGGCCATCATCGAAAGATGACGCGTTTGCGTGGCGGTCAGGCCGAGATCGTGTTGGGCGAGATAGGCGAGCATGATCGCTGCGTAGGCGGCGACGCAGATCGCGACGGCGATGCTCCCGAAATCGGTCTTGCTGTCGGTCTCATCGTTCACGGCGGCACCACTTCGTTGCGGGAGTGGTGTAGCGCGGCTCACCTGCACTGACTATGAGCTGGATCACGGGCGCGAGACGGACGATCGGCTTCGCTCGTCGCGGCGATCGATCAGGCCGGCTCGCGGCACGAAGCCTAGCGAGGGAGCTTGCGTTCCGGCTGGCTTTCCTGCGGAAGCTTGACCGGGACGTGGGGCGATGTGCTCACCACACGCGGGCTTCCGTCGGAATGGGTCTGGCCGTTGAGCAATGTCTCGAGAACCAAAAAGAATTTTTCAGAAAGCATGGGCGTAGCCCTCGTCGTCTAACGTCCTTATGTCGCGGCATCCGGCGGAAAATTCGATCAATTAAAAGCGAGTCGCGCCGCCATGGCGATGCTGCGGCGCGGGGTCTGCCCTGTGCAATCCGGGAGATTACCGGCACTGAGCCTTCAGCCTGCGCGCCGATAGTTGCCAAATTCCTAACGGCGGCTGGCGCAGCGGATGATCGCGTCACACCGTTCCTTCAAGGATCGACGTTAACGAGAGCGGCATGGATCGGGACCAGGACATCGACGAGGGATGTGGGTCGGCGCTGCGCCGCAGCTACGGCCGGTTCGCCTGGTGGATCGTACGGCTTAACCGCGTGCTCGAGCCGTCGCGCGCGGCCGAGCCGCCGCGCACCCAATTGCCGCCGCGCGCCGCCGTCCCGCCACGGCGATCCATCCCGCCGCGCCCGGAATAGACCCCACCAGGATACCGCCGCCTCCTGTATCGGCCGTTCGGCCGGACTGCTATGCATGCGCCACCCGCGGACCTCAAGGGTTCGCCGTTTTTGACGATGCGGCCGCGCGGCGGCGCAAGCGACGAGAAGGGACAGACACAATGATCGAGACGGTTGGCATCATCGGCGCCGGAACCATGGGCAACGGCATCGCGCAAATCTGCGCAGCGGCGGGGCTTGCCGTGACCATGGTGGATATCTCGGACGCGGCGGTGCAACGCGGCCTCAAGACGGTCGGGTCCAGTCTCGACCGCCTGGTCGCCAAGGAGAAGATGACGGCGGCCGATCGCGACGCGACGCTCGCGCGGATCAACGCGACCACCGACAAGTCCAAGCTTGCCGCCTGCGATCTCGTGATCGAAGCCGCCACCGAGAACGAGGAGCTGAAGGTCAAGATTCTCAAGGATCTCTGCGCCGGGCTGAAGCCGAGCGCGCTGGTCGCGACCAACACCTCGTCGATCTCGATCACCCGCCTTGCGGCCTCGACCGATCGTCCCGACCGCTTCATCGGGATGCACTTCTTCAATCCGGTCCCGGTGATGGCGCTGCTCGAACTGATCCGCGGCCTGCAGACCTCGGACGACACGGTCGCCAAGGCCGAAGCCTTTGCCAAGCGTGTCGGCAAGGTCGCGATCACCGCGAAGAACAGCCCGGGCTTTGCAGTGAACCGCATCCTGTGCCCGATGATCAACGAGGCGATCTTCGCGCTGCAGGAAGGCATTGCGACCGCGGAAGAGATCGACGCCGGCATGAAGCTCGGCTGCAACCATCCGATCGGCCCGCTCGCGCTTGCCGACCTGATCGGGCTCGACACCATGCTGTCGGTGATGGAGGTGTTCTACACCGGCTTCAACGATCCCAAATACCGGCCGGCGCCGCTGCTGAAGGAGATGGTCGATGCCGGCCATCTCGGCCGCAAGACCGGGCAGGGGTTCTACAGCTACAGCAAGTGAAGTCTGCGCGCGCCTGACCCCCGTAGTCATCCGGGATGGATCGCGCGGACAAGCTCGCGTAATCACAACGCCTGATCCGCCACTGAGGCGGGGGACATCAGACACGAGGCCCGGGCTCCTAGGCACACCGGGCCTCGTGTTTTTTGTTTGGTCCCCAGCCCATCCGGAGCGCCCTGGCTTCCGATGCGCTCCTCCGTGCTCGGGTCACACCTTCTTGAGGCGGTGAGCGGAAACCTCGCAGATCTTCCCGGCGTACCTAAATCAACGGCTGGGTGCCGATCGAGAAGGAAGCAGGATCATGCGCAGGTCGAATTTGGCAATTCTGGCGTTCGCGGCGCTCGGGACGAGCTGGATTGTCGGTTCCGCACAGCCGGCGGCGGCCGATCCCTATGATTATCCCTGGTGCATCCAGGGCAGGGATGAGGGATATCCCGGCTATTGCGGCTACCAGACCTACGAGCAGTGCCAGGCGTCGGCGTCAGGCCGCGATGCCTATTGCGGCATCAATCCCCGGGTTGCGTTCAGCCAGCAGCGGATATCGCCGCGGGCCCCCCGCTAAGCGGTACGAGCATGTCGGCCGGGCGGCCATCAGGCATGATGGTTGCATTGCCGATGGTCGGAGAATTCACCCTGCGTTGGAGAGCACATGGGCGAGATCATCAGGTTCATCCCGAAGTCTGAACTGGAGCGCGCGCGTCTGATTCGCGAGGCCCGGGCCAACTACGAGCGCATCTTTCCGTCGGCCGATTCGGCTGATGTGCAAGGCGCCGCGGTCGAGGGCGACGGCAGCGAGGCATCGTCGAAGCCGTAGCCACCGGTATTGCGCTCGAGAGGATGCGGACGCTGCGATGTGGAAACGGAACTGGCGGCAGTTGTGGCAGACGTTTTGGCAGACTTGGACGATCGAGAAGCCGGCCGCGCTTGGCGACTGGCTCTGGCAGGTCCTGGTCGTTGAGCTCGCGGCCCTGCTGGATCGGCTGACGTTGCGGAAGCTGATCGCGCTGATCCCGGTCGTCATCGTGATCGGTGCCTATCTGCACCGGATTCCGCTTCCTCCCGAATTGATGCTGGTCGGCGATGTGCTGGCCTATATCGACGTCTTCTCGATGATCTTCCTGATCGGCCTGTTCGCGCGCGTGGCGATCGTGATGGCCGTCGTGAGACAGGCCATCGAGCTCGCTCAAGGCCTCGCGCGGCGTGTGCCGATGGCGCTACGCCGGTTTGACACGCGTCATCGTCGCGCCAAGGACAGCGTGCGCCGCAGACGCCTCACCGGTGCGAGGACCGACGATGATGAGCCCGCTGTCGTCGCGGGCCTGGCATGGGCTTAGATCGAGGCGATGCGGCGATGAGGAACGCAATTGTGCCACCTATCGCGGCTTTTCGGGCCTGTTCGTCGCTGTCGTCGGCCGCGGGCCGGGCAGGGCTACTCGCGGAAGAGCCGTTCTGGCTACGCCGGTGCGAGCTGGAGAGATCGGTTGAGCCCTGCCGGGAGCGATGAAACGCGATCCCCATCTGGAAACTCCAGACACCGAACAACACCGCGGCGGCCACACAGGCGGCCACGAAGGCCCAATCGCGTTTCTTCATCTGATACAACAATGCCAACTCAAGGACACGCCGGCCACGGGCCTGCGCCAACCACGCCACCAAATGCCTCACCACCGCAATCCGCGCGAAGATGCCCCAACACTGCGGTCAAGACGTTGCTGCGTCCCAAGCAAGACTCACGCATACTGAAGCGATCGGGCGTGCTTGTCGATCCGCGTAGCGCGCACCGCACTGGTCACGGAGCAGTGATTATCAAATCGCGCCTCCAGCAACACTCCGACCAGATCATCCCGCGTCCGCAACAATCTTGCCAAACTTTCACTAGGTCGTTGGCGCACTGAGTTCGAAGATGCAGATGAAATCGGACGAATCGCAATGACCGAACTTGAGGAGCTTCGCTACTTCGAGCACCAGTGCCTGGAGATGGCCAAGCAGTCCACGCTGCCGGATGCTCGACGCGCGCTCCAGATCCTTGCTCGCAACTACGCCACGGCGGCCGAAATCCTCGAACGGCGCGCACAATCCGCCAACACGGCGCTCGCCCAACTGTTTCGATGCCTGAGGCTCTGACGAGCGGCCGGGCCGGCACGGCTGCGACGCCGTGCGGATGATCCTGGCCTTGTTGCCGGGATGCCGCCACCGCACCAACAACGTTTCGTTAACTCGACTCACTCACGCTCCCCTTGGGCCGTCTGGATGGGCCGCTATGCAGAAGGCCGCCACGACAAGCTCCGTGGCGGCCTTTTGCGTTCCGAGAGTGCTGAGGGAGACGACCGATGGACTACGGCGCCTTCACCGACGCCAGCCTGAAGATGATGTACGAAGCCATCCGCGGTGCGCTCAAAGCCGACGATGAATTCGAGGCCAACGGCGAAGAGCCAAAATTTCGGGTCCGCTCAACGCCCGAATGGAAACGGCACGCCGGCAGTCTCGAGGCCGAGATGCTGAAGCGAGGGCTCCCGCTCGATATCATCGACTGGACGGGCGATCAGGGCGAGCTGCCCCTGACGGTGGAGCCGTGAGTGCTCATCGAAGAGAACTTGATCGGCGTTCGCTTCGGTCGCTTCACGACATCGCGCTTCGCTTGATGGACATAATCCATAGATGGCTGGCGGGCAGCTCCCCCGCGATTGGGCGGGACCGTCGCTCCTTGGGCTGGAGCGGCGATCCCTCATCGCGCGATGCATGGTCGGTGTGTGGGGTTGGTCGGCCAATCTGCACGATTGGGCACATCGTAAATCGACAAATGCCCGCAGCAATTGCGATTCTGAACTAGCCGGCGGATACCGCGGGAAGGCTAATCCCTCGCGCAAAGGTGGTAGCGCGCCGCAGCGACAGTGCGGATCAAGATCACCGAGCTGGTTTCGTTGCAATCTGCAACGAAACTTCAAGGTGGCCCTTGAGCGCGGCGCCGCGGCATTTTTTCACCGCGATTCACACACGTTATTTCCGGAACCTCAATCGCTCGGAATCATCCGAGACATGGGCAGGCAATTTCATTTCGTATTTTTACAGGCCCAGCACGGCCGCTGAATTTCGCGGCAATCGGCGGTCGACGATAGCATAGGAAGATGACGGCCTCAGCGTTGTTCCCCAACGCTGAGGCTGTTTCCGTTGTGCGCGGAGTCGATCGACTGAGAACAGGAACGAAGCGCGTTCGGTAATGGTTGTCGTGGTCCAGTGCCGACCTGCTGCCTCAACGGCGCTGGGATAACCCAAGTGTAAACTTGGCCTCAGCTTGCCCCCCTCGCTGGGGCCACTTCTTTCGGACCAAGACGGATGGAGAACCGTCCATGCAGGATGATTACCAGATCTTTCGCGATGCAGAGCTTTGGTTGGCTGCCGGAGTGAGCTGCGCGCCCGCGTTACTGATCGCGGCCGTGATGATTGCATCGCTAATTCAGCCGCAGTTCCCGGGCTGACAAGCTATGAACCGACCCGCGAAGCCGCGAGTAACAGGCAAAGTGCTAAACATGGTAGCAGGAGCAACTGTTCTGCTGGCGCTGTTGCTCATGGGTTTCGTTTTTAGCGCGACATAGCTGCGCGCAGATGGCCTTGACCGATGGTCGAGGGAATACAGGCCATTGGCGTCGGCGGTCGTCCATTTCGAGTGGGACGGCAACGTGGGTACGCGAAAGGCGCGCTCGAAGGCCGGGCGCTCGCGGTGCCGGTCGCCGGCCTACTCGACAAGCCGCTTCCAGGTTGTCTGCCCGACCGCCAGGATTTGAAAAGTACGCCGCCGGGCCCGAAATGGTTTGTCCCGGCGGCGGCAAGTTCTCGAAATTGAGGAGCCGGCGGGCAGGGCAGCGCGCCAGTTCCTCCGAAACGTGACCGTAAGACGTTCCCCAAACCGGCCCCGTCCTTCCGGGAAGCCTGCGGCCGACCTGCTTGCCGATCTGCTAACGGCCTCACCTAGCCAGCCCAATCGAATGAAGAATCGACATCGTTTTTCGGCGAGGAACACAGGCCGCCGATTCATGCTCGGCCGGTTTTCCTTGCAGCCGGCTGCGTTACCGACTTAGGCTGCCGTCGCTTATTTCAAGGAGGAGAGCCGGCGTGGCGACAGGTACAGTGAAGTGGTTCAATTCGACGAAGGGTTATGGCTTCATTCAACCCGACAACGGGGGCAAGGATGTCTTCGTACATATTTCAGCCGTTGAGAAGGCAGGGCTGAGCAGTCTCAACGAGGGCGCCAAGGTTAGCTACGAAGAGAGAGAAAACCGGGGCAAAACGTCGGCGGAGAATCTGAGAGTAGGCTAACGAACTGGGGCCGCCGGTTCATTTGGGCGGACTTTTCTCTGGGTTTTGAGGGGAGCGGCGACGGGTTGATCCGGCTTTCGAGATTGATGCCTTTCGGGCCGGCGCGTTTCCGCTGGCCGCGCAAATCTAGCGGCCCACCGCCGCTCGAACTTTCTTTGTATATCCCGAGGAACGTCGCACATAACCCACCTCCAGGTTCAGCCCCTTGATGGGGGCTCAACGCGCAAGGCACGCTCAGGGATCCTAAACGGGTTTCTACGGTCACTCGCCCCCGACAACGGGAGCATTAAATAGCGGCCTCGACGGTCCCCGCGTCGGGGCGGTTCGCCGTTGCCGGAAAACGGGACGGGAACAATTGGCAACCGAAAGCGTCATCATTTGCTTCCAGAGGTTACCAATGCCCAACCCCGACCGCTGGGAGTCAAATAAGCGGCCTCGATGCTCCCCGCGTCGGGGTCGTTTTTCATTGTGCAGCCGCCGGGTATCACCCACGCGGTCTCAGGCTTTGCCTCAGCATCAAGTGCGCGTGAGATGTAAGGCCGTTCACATTTGAAAATCGCGAGTCGGTCTAACGACCGGCAAACCCCTGTCGGAGAATCGCGATGCCATCATTCAGCAACGAAAGCTGGCCCGGAGTAGCGACCGCTTCGGTGCTCGGCGTTCTCGTCGTAGCAGCGCTTGCCCTTGCAGTCGTTGGTTATGTGGAGTGGTCATCGGACGCCAATCTGGCCCAATTCATGAGCCGGTCGACGACTGCGGTGGCCGTGGCCAGCTCAACTTCGATTCTGCCTCTCAAGGGACGAACAGGTTGCGGGCAGGCCAATAAGTCGCTGCCGTCGCTCGCTCTACCCCTCGAATGACACCGCTCGAACCTTAGTTGGCAGGCGACTATATCGCCTTTGACGACGACAAAAACTCCGCTCGCGCGCATGCTGCCTAACGGGCGGAGTTGATTCGGCCATGATGCTGGAAGCCGTCGTATCGCTGATGGGACTGGGCGCTTGCGCCTTGCTGCTCATTGCCTTCTGGGGGCTTAGGTCGCGCTAATCCCAAAAAAAGACGCCGCCGGTCTCACAAATACACGCCCGGCGGCGTTTTCTTCCTGAACTGGGACACTGAAATCCCCAGCAGCAAGCAAATTGCACGGCCTGTGCCACGGGCCGATGACCAAGGCCGGCCGGTTCGCGCCGGGCGGGTCGTTCTTACCCATAAGACGTGTTAGCGTCCCCGAGCAGAGAAGTGCGGCGTCCCCGGTCGTCTCAAATGTCGGAGATGCTTGGATTTATTGGTGAGCGCGGTGGGACTCGAACCCACGACCCCATGATTAAAAGTCACGTGCTCTACCGCCTGAGCTACGCGCTCACTCACCTGAACATCGGCTCCGGACGCAGGCTTTTAACCGCTCCGGATCATGCTCCAGCCCGCGCTGTGTAGGGGGCAGGGCCCATCGGGTCAATAGCCGAAGGGCGGTCAATCGTGCACCGGCGCGCTGGATTTGCCGTTCCTGCGCCTGTGGTTAGGACCGTTTCTTGAAGTCGGCTCAGCTGTCGTGGCGGATTTCCGAGCCGACCGGCTGCGACGGGGCGACCGAGGGCAGGCTGACCGGGCGGAGCCCGATCAGTTCCGCGGTCCGGATCGCGCTGTTGCGCCAGAATGCGAACTCGTTGATCCGCGAATTCTCCAGGATCGCGATGGAAACTGCGGCGAGGAATGGCAGGCTTTGCAGCACCAGCACGCCGGCGAAGATGTAGATCTCGCGCACCTGCTTGTAGCCGTTGGTGACGACAAGCACGATGGCGCCGATCAGGAGCAGCACGCCGATCACCGCCTCCCAGAACGCCTGGAATTCGATCGACATCCGCGACAGGCCGCCCTTCGAGGTGCGGGCGAAGGCGAGATGCTCGGTGATCAGGCCCTGCGCCACCGCGCGCGACACCGTCCACTGCACGCTCATCGCCGCGATCATGGCCCCTAGCATCTGGCCGGCCTTGATGTTCACCCGCAGCCGGTAGAGCGCGACGAAATGCACCAGCGAGACGATGAAGGAGGCGATGATCGGCAGCGTCAGTATCTTGTCGGGGATCGCGATGTCGGCGAAGGCGACGATCGGGACCCAAATCAGATTGAGGATCGCGACCACGACGCCGAGGCTTTCAGCCCCTAACCAGTTGAGCCAGCCCAGCGAGAATTCGCGGCGCTGGTCCGGCGTCAGCCGGCTGGCGCCGGGCAGGAAGCGCCGCCAGTGCTTCTTGACGATCTGGAAGCCGCCATAGGCCCAGCGGTGGCGCTGCTTCTTGAAGGCCTCATACGTGTCGGGCAGCAGGCCTTCGCCGTAGCGCACATTGGTGTAGTGCGTGAGCCAGCCCTGCTGCTGGATCGAGAGGCCGAGATCGGTGTCCTCGCAGATCGTGTCAGAAGACCAGCCGCCGGCCTTGTCCATCGCGGCGCGGCGGATCAGGCACATGGTGCCGTGCACGATGATGGCATTGAACTCGTTGCGCTGGACCATGCCGATGTCGAAGAACCCGGCATATTCGCCGTTCATGATGTAGTGCATCAATGAGCGGTCGCCGTCGCGATGCTCCTGCGGCGCCTGCACCAGGCCGACGCGCGGATCGGCAAACGCTGGCACCAGGTCCTTGAGCCAGTCCGGATGCACGACATAGTCGGCGTCGATGATGCCGATGATCTCGGCGTCCGCCGCAGTCCGCTCCATCGCGATCCGCAGCGCGCCGGCTTTGAAGCCCTGCACCTTCTCGGCATTGATGAACTTGAATCGCTCGCCGAGCATGCGGCAGTGATCCTGGATCGGCCGCCAGAAGTCGGGATCAGGCGTGTTGTTGATGATGCAGACGCACTCGAAATTCGGATAGTCGAGCCGCGACACCGCATCGAGCGTCTGCTTCAGCATCTCGACCGGTTCGAAATAGGCCGGGATGTGGATCGAGACTTTCGGGAACGTCACATTCTCGCCCATCGTGGCCGGTGCGAGGGTCGCGCTCTTGCCGATCAGCCGGCGTGGGCCGCGGCCGAACGCCACCGCCGCGATCTCCTCGATCCGCGCCATCGCGATCAGGACCAGCGGAACCAGCAGCACGAGGCCGAGGCTGAGCGCGAAGGCCGAACCCCAGACGAAATAGTGCGTGGTCCAGTACGAGAACACGGTCGCAACCCAGGCGCCGACGCCGTTGGCCGCGGCCGACAGCAGCAGCGCCTGCATCACGGTCGGCTGGTCCAGCCGCAGGATCGGCAGCGACATGAAGAGGCCGACCAGCACGGCGACCAGCGCGATCTTCCAGTAGTTCAGGTCGGTGACCGGGCCAGTCCAGGCGAACTTCGCCTCGCGGTCGGCATTGAGGATGCCCCAGTAGGGACCGACGCCGCCTTCGAAGAACTTCCACGGCTGATCGATGGCTTCGACGATGTTGTAGTCCATGCCGATGGCTTCGGCGCGCGCGACGAAATTGCGCAGCACCGTGGCCTGCTGGAACGGACCGGGCTCGGCGCTGCGCAGATTGTAGCCCTGGCTCGGCCAGCCGAATTCGGCGATCAGGATGCGCTTGCCGGGGAACGAGTCGCGCAGGAGGTTGTAGCGGTCGACCGCCTGATCCACCGCCTGCTTGTCGGTGAAGTTTTCCCAGTACGGCAGCACGTGCGCGGCGATGAAGTCGGACGAATTGGCGAGCTGCGGATGGTCGCGCCAGATGTTCCAGATTTCACCGGTCGTCACGGGAACGCTGACCGACTTCTTGACCCGCTGGATCACCTTGATCAGCCGGTGCACGTTGCTTTCGGCGATCGCCCATTTGACGGCTTCGGCCCGCCTGTCCTCGGGCTGCGTCTCCGCGTCGTGCAGGCGCTGCGCCTCCTCGCGGAGGATCCGCTCGGACTCCTCCGGCGGCACCCCGATCTCCGGAACCGAGCCGAGGTTTTCCAGCGGGACCTGCTCGCCGCGGAACACGGTTTCGTTGCCGACCACGATGCCGATGACGTTGCTGTTGCGCTTGGCAAGGTTGATCGCGGCTTCGATCTCGCGATTGTTGCGGTTGGCGTCCTTGTCGATCCAGGCGCCGACCGTGACCTTCATGCCGAACTCGGCGGCGACCGGCGGCACCAGCTCGTTGCCTTCGGTCGACGAATAGAGGCGGACCGCTTTGGTGAGCGTCGAGAGCTTTCTCAGGTCGGTGCGCACCTTCTCGCTGTCGGCGGCAACGTCTGCGACGGAGTGGCCGGACTCGAACGGGGCATAGGACAGGCTCGGCAACGTGCCACGGAAATCGGGCGCCGACTGCTTCTCCTGGAAGAGACCCCACAGGGCGGCGTGGGCGGCGGTGACAAGCAACAGGACGGCGACGACGGCGCGCATCGCGGTTAAACCATACGGGGCCTGAGATTGAGGACTAAGCGAACCCGTCCCCTGGGTTCGACCAACATAGCGGCGGAGGGAAAGATATCTCCGCCATCCGATTTAACAACTGGTGTGCCGCGATGGCGTTTTAAGGGCGCAAGCCGTTCCAGCCGCGAAAAAAATCGCGGCCGGATCCGATCGCGCGATGCGGCTATTTCGATGCCGGCGCCGGTGTCGCCGACGGGGTCGGCGCAGGCGAGGGCGATGCCGCCGGCGCAGGCGCGGCATTGCCGGCCGTCGACGGCGCCGGGGTGGGCGCGGCTGCGGCGGCCGCGGCCTGCGGCTGGGCGCCCGGGTTGATCCAGCAGGCGTGGATGCGGCCGTCGAGGCTGCCGCGCACCTTGTCGTCGATCTGGGCGCCGAAGCGGGTCAGGCAGCGGAAGGCGGCCTGGACGTGGCCACCGGGGCAGCCGAACCGGTCATAGAGGTCGAGATGGCGGAAGGCGGTGTCGAGGTCGTCGTTCCACATCAGGCGGACCACGCGGCGGCCGAGCCAGACGCATTCCGGGTTGCCGGCCGGGCCGTTGATGGCCTGCTGGGCCTCGACGAACTCCTCGACCTTGCGCTGGTTGGCTTCCCGCACGGCGTTGGCATTGGCGTCGGCCTGTCCGGGCTGCTGTTTGGCCTGATCAGGCGGATTCGGCGTGCCGCTCTGGGCGAACGCGCCGCCGGCTCCGTTCAAGAGCGCGAGCGCTGTGACGAGGCCCGTTACGGCAAGATGGCGCAAAGCAGTGTTCTTCAACTCAAGCAGCCGTCGACGCATGCATTCCCCGATATGTTCCGGCCCCTGCGGGATCATCCTAACGGCTCGCGTGATGCCGTCCAAATAGGTCTCCAGTGCGGCGGAGACTCTGGCGGAATCCCATGACTGGAATTTGGTATTTTGTCCAGCAAACTCACAACTTTATCGACCCAGCGCAAAACTGTCGCAGGACAACCATGGTATTGACCGATTCCTGGACTTGGCAGACGGGCTGTGACCGGCTAATTCGACGGTCCCCCGGAGGATGGAACCGATTTCGCTTCGTACGCCGCTGGCGCTTCTCCTGATATCGCTTGCCGTGATTGCATCTGTGTGGTGGTGGCTCGCCACGCCGATTACACTCGCGCGTGCGCCGATCGATCCTGCCGCAAAGCTGCAATGCGTATCCTACACGCCGTTCCGCGGCGCCCAGACGCCGCTTGATCCGACCACGCAGATTCCGGTCGAGCAGATCGAGCAGGACCTCGCCGATCTCGCCAAGGTCACCGACTGCGTGCGGACCTATTCGATCGAGAACGGCCTCGACCAGGTCCCCGGCGTGGCGGCCAAGGTCGGGCTGAAGGTGATGCAGGGCATCTGGCTCAGCAGCAACCGCTTCAAGAATTTGCAGCAGATCGCGATCGCGGTCCGGCTCGCCAAGGAATATCCCGGCGTCGTCACCTCGCTGATCGTCGGCAACGAGGTGCTGCTGCGCGGCGAAATGACCGCCACCGATCTTGCCGGCAACATCCGCGCGGTGAAGGCGGCGGCGGGTAATCTCCCGGTCACCTATGCCGACGTCTGGGAATACTGGGTGAAGAACCGCGAGATCTATGACGCGGTCGATTTCGTCACCATTCACATCCTGCCGTATTGGGAGGATATCCCGGTCAAGGCGAAGTACGCCGCGGCGCATGTCGACGATATCCGCAAGCGGATGGCGGTGACGTTCCCCGGCAAGGAGATCCTGATCGGCGAGACCGGCTGGCCGAGCGCGGGGCGGATGCGGGAGGGCGCATTGCCGTCGCGCACCAACCAGGCGCGGGTGGTGTCCGAGATCCTCGACCTCGCCAAGCGCGAGGGTTTTCGGGTCAACCTGATCGAGGCCTATGACCAGCCCTGGAAGCGCAAGCTCGAGGGCACCGTCGGCGGCAATTGGGGCCTGTTCGATGCGGCCAAGCGGCAGGTGAAGTACCCGCCCGGCGTTGCGATCAGCAATTACCCCACCTGGAAGCTGCAGATGGCGGGCGGCATGGCACTGTCGATCGCCACCTTCCTCGCGGCCTGGCTGACGCTGCGCCGCCGGCCCTGGACGCCGCGGCCGTCGGCCTGGATCGCGGTCGCGATTTCGGCGACGACGGCGGGGGCGCTGCTCGGGATCGCCGGAGACAAGATGTATTACGAGAGCTACGGCGTCGGCGGCTGGCTGCATTGGGGCGTGCTGCTCGCGGCCGCCATTGCCTCGCCGTTGCTGACCGCGCATGCGCTGATCGCCGGGCGCTCGCTGCCGACCTTCCTGGAGCTGGTCGGGCCGCGCGACTATCGCGGCAAGGGCGCGATCGGCGCATTGCTGGCGATCGTGCTGGTCATCACCACGGTGATCGCAGCCGAGACCGCGCTCGGCTTCGCCTTCGATCCGCGCTACCGCGATTTTCCGTATGCCTCACTCACCATGGCGGTGGTGCCGTTCGCGCTGCTCACCATGTTCAATCGCCCGAAGGAAGGCATCCGGCCGCTCGCGGAATCCGTGTTCGCCGGTCTGTTGGCGATCGCCGCCCTGTTCACGATCTACAACGAGGGCACGATCAACTGGCAGTCGGACTGGACCTGCGTGATGTACCTCTTGCTCGCCGCTACGCTGTGGCGGGCGCGGGCCGCGCAAAACCCAGGATGAACAAGCCGATCGCGAGCCCCGACAGCACGACGTTGTAGAGCACGATCCCGAGCCCGGCTGCGATCAAGCCGACGGTGAGCAACACGATCGACGGCCGTGTCAGGTTCAGCACCGCAATCACCAGCGCCGTGATCCCGAACACCGAGCTCTTGAACAGCACGGTCGACAGCGCGCGGGCCTTGCAGAGCATGGTCTGCGTGCCGGCGTCGCACGCCAGTGCAACCGGCGAGAATTCGATGGCGAGATAGCGCACGTACAGCGCGTAGCCGACGGTGACGAAGCCCACGACCATCAGGAACTGGACCTGATAGGGGGAGAGGCGGAACGGAGGTTTTGTCATCGCGGCACTATGGTCGGGAACGGGGTTTCGGACAAGGCTCGGTCAGAGCAGCGAAATCGGTTGAGAATTTGGCCGCAATCCTTTGCCGGACATGATTATTGGCTGTTCCGCCGGAACATCGAGGAGATTGTCGTCGGCTCCGGCTTCTTTTCCTCGGCGACCGGCTGCGCTGGCGGGGCGGCAGCGCGCCTCGGCGCGACCCGCCGGTGCGGCAAGGCCGGCCTGGCTCCGGCGGGCGGCTCGTTCAGGGCCAGCCGCTGGCCGTCATAGATCGCCGTCTCGCAGGTCCGCTGAACCAGGCTGAGGCCAGCGCAAATCCTGGCGGCGGTCCCGGCGTCGTTCAGCGGTCCGGCCACCAGGCGCAACTGCATGCCGAGCCCGTTGCTGTTCTCCTTGATGACGATGATCGGCCGCAGCGCAGCCAGCGGCGCGTTGGCCTTCGACTTCAAGAGGCTGCGCCAGAGCGCGCGCAGTCCGTTGACCGAATTTGCCGTGCCCAGATCGACGCCGAACTCGGTGCGCTGGATCTGCGCCTTCGGCGCATCGTCTTCGACTTCGGAGTCCGGATCCGGTGTGATCACGAGCGGCGGGATCGGCGCGGCGTTGACATCGCTCGAGGTCGGCGGCTTGGGCGCTTCGGTTGCCTTGTTCGGCGCAGGATCGCGCGATGCCATCAGCGGCTTGTCCGCAGCGGGCGTGGCCGCGGGCGCTGGCGCGGCCGCCTTTATTTCGTCGGTACTGGCCGCGGCGGCCGCGGCGCTCATCGGACTGGCAACTGATGGGGCGGAGGCAGAAACCGGCGGCGAACTTTCGGAGGCTGACGGCTTCTCCGCGGCAACTGGCGGCCTGCTCGCGGCGGCCGTCGGCTTCTTGTCGGGCTTCTCGGCCGCAGCAACCGGCTTCTCGACCGGTGCCGGCGCCTTGCTGTCGATGGACGCCACCACCTTGTCGGTCGCGACCGGCTTGTCCGATGCGGCAGGCGGCGTCGTTGCGACGGCGGCAACGGCCGGTGCCGCCGCTGCGGGCGCCGAATTGGCTGATGCGGGCGGCGTAGCAGGCGACGCTGCCGGAGCTGGCGGTGGTGCCGGCACGGCCGCCACCGGCTGTTTCGCGATCGTGCCGGTCACGGAGTCGAGACCCTGTTCCAGCGTGGTGACCCGCGAATACAGCCGGTCGCGGTCGCCGTTGAGCGTATCGATCGCGGATGCCAGGCGGCGCGTCTCGTTGTGGCTCTCCTTCGCCAGCGTCTGCAACTGCTGGGCCTGGCGCGCGACATCAGATGCGGCGACCTGGTCGCGCCGCAGCGTCAGCGCGGACTGGTTGGCCATCACGGCGATGGTGACGGCACCGACCGCAGCCACGCCCCACGAGCCGAGCCGCCACAGCATGCTGCGATCGAAAGCATCCTCCTCAGCCAAAAAGCCGGTGGTGCTCTCGGTGTCGAAATCCGCCGCCAGATTGTCGGGATCTTTGGCCAAAGCCCGCTTGGCCCTCCTCAAGGCCCGCCGAATCACGAGGCAAAGATTAACAGGAAATGGACCGGGAACTTGAATCTGAGGGGCCACGGAGGCGAATCGGTTTCTTCTGCCGGGGAAAACAATTAAAGACGGCCTCAAAGAAAGCGTTGCGCAGCCGACTGCGCGAACCGTCGAGGATGCTGAATGACTGCGCGTACGAGCCTGACAGTGGTGCTTGCGGCCGGCGAGGGCACGCGGATGCGCTCGTCGCTGCCGAAGGTGTTGCATCCGGTGGCCGGGCAGTCGCTGCTGGCGCATGTGCTCGATGCCGCCGCCTCCGGCGAGGGATCGCAGCTCGCGGTCGTGATCGGCCCCGACCACGAGGCGGTCGCCGCCGAGGCGCGCCGGGTGCGGCCCGATGCGCAGACCTTCGTGCAACGCGAGCGGCTCGGCACGGCGCATGCGGTGCTGGCGGCGCGCGAGGCGCTCGCCCGCGGCGCCGACGACCTCTTGGTCGCGTTCGGCGACACGCCGCTGATCTCGGCCGAGACCTTTGCGCGGATGCGTGCGCCGCTGCGCGAGGGCGCCGCGCTTGCGGTGCTCGGCTTCCACGCCGCCGACCCGACCGGCTACGGCCGGCTGGTGACCGAGAACGGCAAGCTGATTGCGATCCGCGAGCATGCCGATGCCAGCCCCGAGGAGCGCAAGATCACGCTGTGCAATGCCGGCGTGATGGCGTTCGACGGCAGGAAGGCGCTCGCGATCATCGAGAAGATCGGCAATGCCAACGCCAAGGGTGAATATTATCTGACCGATGCCGTCGGCATCGTCAGGGAATTGGGACTGGAGGCCGTCGTGATCGAAACCAGCGAAGACGAAGTACGCGGCATCAACACCAAGGCGCAGCTCGCCGAGGCCGAGGCCGTGATGCAGGCGCGGCTGCGCAAGCAGGCGCTCGAGGCCGGCGTGACCCTGATCGCGCCGGACACCGTCTATCTCGCCGCCGACACCAAATTCGGCAAGGACGTCGTGATCGAGCCGTTCGTGGTGATCGGACCGGGCGTTTCGATCGACGACGGCGCCGTGATCCATTCCTTCTCGCACATCGTCGAGGCCACCATCGGCAAGAAGGTGTCGGTCGGTCCCTATGCCCGGCTGCGGCCCGGCACCTCGCTCGGCGACGGCGCACGGATCGGTAATTTCGTCGAGACCAAGGCCGCGACGCTGGAGGCCGGCGTCAAGGTCAACCATCTCTCCTATGTCGGCGACGCCCATGTCGGCGCCAATTCCAATCTCGGCGCCGGCACCATCACCTGCAACTATGACGGCTTCCTCAAGCACAAGACGCTGATCGGCGAGGGCGCCTTCATCGGTACCAACACCTCGCTGGTCGCGCCGGTGACGATCGGCAACGGCGCCTATATCGGCTCGGGCTCCGTCATCACCAAGGACGTCCCCGACGACGCGATGGCGCTCGAGCGCAGCGAACAGTCGATCCGCGAAGGCGGCGCCGCCCGCTATCGCGCGGCGAAGCTGAAGGCGAAGGCCGCGAAGGGGAAGTAAGGACGTCGCGCGACGTTCGCGACTCTGTTTCCGCGAAGAATCGTCGTCGCTGCGAAATCAGGGACCCATATGTGGACGGCCCCCGTGGCACAAGAGCCTTTTGGCAAGATCGGATCGCTTGCATCCATATGTCCGGCCTGTTGGGTGCGATCGAGTAGATCGCTGGCCAAGATGGTTTGCGCGATGCGAGTTCCAAACAACTCCGCGACCTGTTGACGGCCGATGGGTCCCACGGATTGTCTCGCATCGTTGCTCGATCGATCGCTCCATCCGCTCTTGCAGCTCCGGGTCGGCTGACGAGCGAGCCCGCCAGCCGGCCAATCTGTTAAGCGGTACCCGTCGTCGCGGCATTCAGCCGTGCGGCGTCATAACTCTCCCCCGTCACCATCAGCTTCCAGACGATGCGCGCCACCTTGTTGGCGAGCGCCACGGCCGCAAGCTTCGGCGGCTTACGCTTGATCAGCGCCAGCAGCCAGCGCGAGTGATGACCGCGCCCCCGCTTGGCCTGCTGGATCACCGCCGTGGCCCCGACGACCAGCAGACGGCGCAGGTCCTGGTCGCCCGCCCGGGTAATCTTGCCGAGCCTGGTCTTGCCTGCGGTGGAATGGTCCTTGGGCGTGAGGCCGAGCCAAGCCGCAAAGTGACGACCGGAGCGGAACGCGCCCGGATCAGGTGTCTTCATCACCAGCATCGTTGCAATGATCGGACCGATCGACGGAATCTGCGCCAGGCGCCGGCCCGTGGCATCGCCGCGGTGCCAGGCCATCAGCTTGGCCTCAACCACCTCCAACTCGCCCTCGAGCCTGACGCACTCCCGGCCCAGCACGACAAACAGCTCGCGCGCCAGAGCGGGAAGCGTCTCGTCCTGCGCGATCCGCGCCAGCAGCGGTTCGATCGCCTCCAGCCCCTTGGGCGCGATCAGGCCATACTCCGCCGCATGGCCGCGGATCGTGTTGGTCAATTGGGTGCGCCGGGCGATCAGTCCGTCGCGGATACCCGTCAGCATCAGCGCAGCCTGTTGCTCGGCGCTCTTCACCGGCACAAAGCGCATGCTCGGCCGGCTCATCGCCTCACACAGGCCTTCTGCGTCTCGCCCGTCATTCTTGTTCCGCATCACGTAGGGCTTCACCAATTGCGGTGCCATCAGCTTCACCTCATGGCCCAGCCTGGAAAGCTCTCGCGCCCAATATTGCGAAGCTCCGCATGCCTCCATCCCGATCACCGTCGGCGGCAATTTGGCGAAGAACTCCAGCACGAGTTTGCGCGAAAGCTTCTTGCGTAAGACCGGCTGCTCGGACGCATCAACCCCATGCAGCACAAAAATATGCTTCGACGTATCCATCCCAATGCGGATAATCTGGTTCACGGACGGCTCCCATGTATGAGATCTAGACAACCTCATTCTGGCATACTGATGCCGTAGGGGGCCGTCCACACCATCAACTCCGCGGCCGACGTTGGAGGCGGGACTCGTCGTTCCAGCATCGTGAAACAATGACCATCGGTGGTTATGGGTCCCTGCTCCCGTGCGCAATTGCGCACTAGGCAGGGACGACACCGAATGTGTAGTGCGGCCGGGGAGTCACACATTCGCGTTCCCGCGACATGATTGTCCGAGCAAATCAGCGCTAGGGGCCGTTTGTCCTCATTGAGGGTGGTCGTCCCCGCAGCGCTGTTCAGGCCGCACTCTTCACCGGGCCCTGCTCCTTGGTGGTGGACTGAACCGGTCCGAGCAGGATGCGCCGCTGCATCTCGTCAAAGGCGAGATTGGCGTTCTTCTCCCGCGTGACCAGCGATAGCAGGATCGCGACCGCGAACGACAGCGGCATGCTGATAATCGCTGGATTGCGCAGCGACACGAACCACCATTGGTGCTCGATCGCCGCCAGCGGCTTGCCGAGAATGTCGACCTGGATGGTCGGCGACAGATAGATCAGCACCAGCGAGCTCAGCGTGCCGACGAGGATGCTCGCCACGGCTGCAGCCGTCGTGAAGCGGCGCCAGGTGATGGCGAGAACCAGCGAGGGGAAATTGGCGGCGCAGGCGATCGAGAACGCAAGCCCCGCCATGAAGGCGACGTTCTGGCCCTCGAACGCGATGCCGAGAAAGATGGCGAAGATCGAGATCATGACGGTCGCGACGCGCGCGACCTTGAGCTGCTCGGCCTCGGAAGCGCTGCCGTTGCGGATCACATTGGTCCAGACGTCGTGGCAGAGCGTGGCGACGCCCGACAGCGTCAGCCCGGCGACGACGGCGAGCATGGTCGCGAATGCGACCGCACAGATGAAGCCGAAGAAGGCATTGCCGCCGACCGTGAGCGCGAGCAGGGGCGCTGCCATGTTGCCGCCGCCTCCGGCCTTTGCCACCGCGTCGGCGCCGACCAGCACCATGGCGCCAAAGCCGATGATGAACACCATGAGATGAAAGACGCCGATCAGGCCGGTGGCATAGAGGATCGATAGCCGCGCGGCCTTGGCATCCTTCACCGTATAGGCTCGCATCAGCACATGCGGCATCGCGGCGGTCCCGAACATCAGGCCGAGCCCGAGCGAGATGGCATCCCACTGACCCGAGACCACCTTGGATCCCGGCTGCAGGACCTTGGTGCCGTATTTCTCGGACGCCGCGGCGAACAGCTTGAGCGGGTTCATGTCGAAATGGGTCAACACGAGAAAGGCGAGCAGGATGCCGCCGCCCATCAGCAGCGCGGCCTTCACCACCTGCACCCAGGTCGTCGCCAACATGCCGCCGAACAGCACATAGACCAGCATGACGCTGCCGACCACGACGACCGACCAGGTGTAGGGTAGGCCGAACAGCAGCTTGATCAGCGATCCGGTCGCGACCATCTGGGCGATCAGGTAGAACAGGATGACGGCAAGTGTCCCGACGGCGCCGGCGAGGCGCACCGGGCGCTGGCGCAGCCGATAGGCCACGACGTCGGCGAAGGTAAAGCGGCCGACGTTGCGCAACGGTTCGACGATCAGGAACAGAATGATCGGCCAGCCGACCAGCCACCCGATCGAATAAATCATGCCGTCGAAGCCGTTTGAGGTGACGATGCCGGCAATGCCGAGCAGGGCGGCGGCGCTCAGGAAGTCACCTGCGAGTGCCCAGCCGTTCTGCCACGGCGTGACCTGGCCGCCGGCGGCGAAGAAGTGTTCGGTGGTGCGCGTGCGCCGTGCGGCCCAATAGGTGATCGCCAGCGTCAGCGCCATGAAGGCGAAGAAGAACCCGATCGAAAGCGTGCTGCTGCCCATCTTGCTCTGGCCCCTTTAGCGAAGATTGCGGACGCCGGCATCGAACACCCGGTTCGCCCACAGCACATAGACCAGGCAGAGCGCGAAGGAGGAGATGATGACGAGCGGGCCGAGCACAATGCAGAGCGACAGGCCGGGCACCAGGATGGTGCCGAGCAGCGGCTTGTCGAACGCGAACAGCCCCATGAAGCTGAAATAGATCACGATCATCGCGGCACTGAGCACGAGCGCGACGATCAGCCGCTTCTTGGCCAGTTTCTTGGCCAAGGCGCTGACGCTCGGCGCCGGATCGGTACTGCCGGGAATAACCACGTTCATGTTTGCCCCCTCAAAACTTCAGCGCGCGCGACCTTGCGCCAATCGGACGAGCTTCAGCCGGGCTCCGATGGAAGGGAACTATGGATTTTTGCAATCTGCCGTGCGCGGCTGCGGCAGGGCGTCGGCGAGCGTGACCTGCATGTCGGGGTCCTGCTTCAGGGTATTTTTCAGAAACGCGCGGACGGCGCGGATGCGCGGGGCAAATTGCAGGTCGCTGTGGACGTTGAGCCAGACCTCGCGAACGGTGCCGGCGAGGGCGGGCAGCACCGGTATCAGGTCGGGCCGGTCGTTGGTGGCAAAGCTCGGCAGCATGACGATGCCGAGGCCGCCCGCCGCGGCGTTCATCTGTGCGATCATGCTGTTGGAGTGGAAGGCGATCTTCGGCTCCTCGATGACGTCGGCGAGCCAGCGCACCGAATCGACCTGGATCAGGTCCTCGATATAGGAGACGAACCAATGATCCCCGAGGTCGCGAAGGTTTGCAGGCATGCCGTGATTGTCGAGATAGCTCTGGCTGGCGAATAGCCCGAGCCGAAACTTGCCGATGCGCTCGGAGATCAGGCCCGGACCGGGTGGCCGGAAGAAGGACACGAACAGATCGGCTTCGCGCTTGTGCACGTAGACCGTCTGCGCGGAGGTGACGAGTTCGACGGCGAGTTGCGGCGCGGTGCGCCGCAGTTTCGCAAAGCGTTGCGCCAGATAGAGCGAGGCGATCCCCTCCATGGTGGCGAGCCGCACGGTTCCGACCAGTTCCTGGGTGTCGCTGGCGCTGGCCTCCTCGCGAATGGCGATCACCGCGCTCTCGACCCGCTCGGCATGACGCAGCAACCGCTCGCCGACTTCGTTGAGCTTAAGCCCGGTGCGGTGGCGTTCGAACACCGCGATCCCGAGGGAAGCCTCCATCTGGGCGATCCGCCGGCTCACGGTGGAATGATCCAGCCGCAGCCGCTTTGCTGTCTGACTCAAATTCCCGGCGCGAGCGGCGCAGAGAAAGACCCGCAGATCGTCCCAGTTGATCGTATCGAACATGACCTGCCTCCGGATTTACGGTTCCTGTCAGCAAAGCAATTCCCGTTCCACACGCGGCGGCTCCGATCCTTCGCAACCGACCTTGCGACAATTCCCATGCATGCCGGGAAGGCCGTGATGATACCGCTTCGCCTCCCTAGTCCTAGCCGGGATTTTCGTCATGCTTCCTCGTTTCAAGGCTGCTGCCGTCCACGCCGCGCCCGTCTTCCTCGACAGCCGGGCGACCACCGAAAAGGCGATCGCCATCATGCGCGAGGCAGCCAGGGCCGGCGCCGAGCTGATCGCATTTCCCGAAACCTACATTCCCGCCTTTCCGGTCTGGGCCGCGCTGTGGCCGCCGATCGACAATCACGATCTGTTCGTGCGGATGGCGGAGCAGTCCGTGCTGGTGGACGGACCGGAAGTGGCGCGGCTGTGCGCCGAGGCGCGCGGCCTCGGCGTCACCGTCTCGATCGGCATCAGCGAGCGCTCGGCCGTCAGCGTTGGGGGGCTGTGGAACTCGAACCTGTTGATCGGCGAGACCGGCGAAATTCTGGTTCATCACCGCAAGCTGGTTCCGACCTTCTATGAGAAGCTGGTGTGGTCGTCGGGGGACGGTGCGGGCCTCAAGGTCGCTGAGACACGGCAGGGCCGGATCGGTGGGTTGATCTGTGGCGAGAATACCAATCCGTTGGCCCGCTTCGCGCTGATGGCGCAAGGCGAACAGGTGCACATCTCGAGCTGGCCGCCGATGTGGCCCACAAGGCGCCCGGCAGGCGGCGGCAATTTCGACAACGTCGCCGCCAACCGCATCCGGGCCAGCGCCCATTGCTTCGAAGCCAAGGTATTCGGGATCGTCACCGCCGGCTACATGGACCAGCCGATGCGGGCCTTCCTCATTGAACGCGACAGAACCATCGCCGACGTGATCGACCAGACGCCGCGTGCGGCGAGCTTCTTCGTCGATCCGACGGGTGGTGTCTTTGGCGATGAATTGCAGGACCAGGAAGGGATCGCCTATGCGGAGATCGATCTCAATCGCTGCGTGGAGCCGAAGCAGTTTCACGACGTGGTCGGCTATTACAACCGCTTCGACATCTTTGGCATGACGGTCGACCGCAGCCGGCTGACCCCGGCACGATTTCGCGATGAAGAACAGCCGATCGCAAAAGCGCAGGACGAGGCAATTCTGTCGGTCGACGCTGACGTCGTATCGAACGGGCAGAGGCGCGAATACCGGAGCTGACTAAAAGCTGGATCTCGGACATCGCAGAGCCCGGCGCTTTTGATCGGTACGGAAACGAGCACCGTTGCCAATGCGGGAATGTATGGCTACGCTTTACCCCAAGGTCAGCCCCCAAGCGCTCGTTCGATCGGCCGGACGCTCATGCCCAAATTCCTTCGCATCGGAGTCCACCAGTCGAACGTATCCGGATACACGTCAAAGGCATGGTGCATTCGACGGGCTGGCTCGACGGTCTTCCTGAAATGGGGCGCCGTGGAGGTTCAGGGCGCCGGAGCCGGGCGAAAAGTCTACTGGACGTTTCCACCGCAGGAAAAAACAATTCGCTGCCGCACGGTGCAGCGTGCCCAGGACTACACCAAGGCCGCCGTCGCGCGGCGGCGCAGCCATAGCTATGAACCGCTGACGGGAAATATTGCGAACCGGCGCCGGACCGCCGATCGAGGCTCGGAGCTCAAACAGGCGCTCGCCACGATCCTCTTTGTCGACATCGTCCGATCCACCGAAAAGGCCGCGCGGCTGGGCGATGCGCGCTGGGCGACGGTGATGAATCACTATTACGCCGCCGTCCGCCGCGAGCTGAAGGCCTTGCGCGGCAAGGAGGTCGTGACGACCGGCGACGGTGTGCTGGCGACGTTCCGCGCGCCGGCGGCCGGGATCGGTTGCGCGACCGCGATCGTCAAGGCCGTGCGCACGCTGGGGCTCGAGATCAGGGTGGGATTGCACGCGGGCGAATACAAGGTGAGCGGCGCGGAGGTCATCGGTCTCGCGTTTCACATCGGTGCGCGCGTCGCCGCGAAGGCACGTGCCGGCGAGGTGCTGGTCTCGAGCGCAGTCAAGGACCTGATGCGGGAGTCCGAAATCCGTTTCAAAGATCGCGGCGCGCACCAGCTCAAGGGCGTGCCGGAGCGATGGCGGCTCTACCGGGTCGAACATTAGGGCGTCCCGTCAGAGTGGAGCTGGTGTTGCCTCACTCATCGGGCCTCGTCATTCCGGGGCGCGCCTCTTGGCGCGAGCCCGGAATCCATCGGGCCCTAGAACAAGCTGTGAAATGGATTCCGGGCTCTCGCTTCGCGAGCCCCGGAATGACGACTAGAGATAGTCCTGCTTGGCCGCTCAGGTGAAGGCGACCTCGATCCGGTTGTCGGCCTTCGCGGTGATGCGGCAGGCCCGCGACAGCGCGTCGGCGGCGATCGCGAGCTTGAACTGATCGGGGATGCCCGAGGTGGACAGCACCTCGATCGTCGCGGTGTCGCGCGACAGACCGCGCACCGTGCAGTCGATCGTGGAATGGCCGGCGTTGAAGCTGATCTTGCCGGCCTTGAACACGCGCCGTGCGGTCGGCGCAATCGACGGCGCACGGTCGACCCAGGCCAGCGCCTGGTTGCGGCCGGCCTGCTTGGCGCCGTACATCGCGAGGTCGGCGTTGCGCAGCATGTCGTCGAAGCAGTTGCCGGGCGAGAGCACCGCGCCGCCAAGGCTGCAGGTGACGCTGACCGTGCCGGCCGGCGTCTCGATCCGGGTCGCCGCGACGGCGGCGCGCACCTTCTCGAGCACGCCCATCGCCTGGTCGAGCCTGGTGTGCGGCAGCAGGATGCCGAATTCTTCGCCGCCGAGCCGGCCGATCACGTCGGAGCCGCGCAACGCGCAGCGCGCGGCATCCGCGACCGCCGCCAGCACCATGTCGCCGACAGCGTGCCCATAGGTGTCGTTGACCTGTTTGAAGTGATCGACATCGAGCACGGCGCAGGCCAGCGGGCTGAGATGCCGCGCGGCCAGCGCGGTCAGCCGTTCGCCTTCGCCGCGGAAGGCGCGCCGCGAGGAGCAACCTGTGAGGCCGTCCTGCATGCTCAGATTCCGCAGCATCATCTCGTCGACGGCGATCGCGGCGAGGTCGGTCAGCATGCTGACGGCATCGGCATCGAACTCACGGGGGCGTGTGTCCATCGCGCACAGGGTCCCGACGATCGCGCCTGAGATCTTGAGCTGCGCACCGGCATAGAAGCGGATGAATGGCTTGCCGCGCACGAAAATATTGTCGGCGAGGCGCGGGTCGCGCTGCGTGTCGGGAATGATGAGGGGATGCTCCTGCGCGATCGCAAAACTGCAGAGCGCAGGTCCGCGTGCGGTCTCGCGATCCGCCATGCCCTCAGAGGCCTTGAACCACTGCCGATGGCCGTCGATCAGCGTCAGCGTCGACATCGGCACGCGAAAGACCTTCCGGCACAGCCCGGTCAGGCGGTCAAAGGCGAGCTCGCGCGGCGTATCGAGGATGTCGAGTTCGGCCAGGACATCGAGGCGCTGCGTCTCACGGTCGTGCGTGGTTTGCATCAGGGTACCTCCGGCGGCGGCACCCTCTCCGAAAGGCGTTAACGGTGGGTTGACGTGATCTGAAACGTTTGCCGGTGGTGGTTTCACGGGCCCTTAGCCAGCCGCGGCCAACAATGCTTCATGCGCAAGCGCAAGATTGCTGCCGTCTTTCTGTTCGGAATCTTTTGCAGTCTGCTTGCCGATGCTGGCGGTGAACGCCTCTATCAGTGGACCGGGATGGGCCGATTGGCGATGCATCGGAAGAGTTCGGTTTGAATGCCTATCTGCTCAAGATGGGACTGCTCGGCATGCTGATGGCGTGCCGTGAAGTGTGGCTGCGTGCGCAGGGATGGGAGCCGTGATCGATGGTCTGGTCCGCGACCTCGCCGAAATGTTGTTCGATGCCTTCCTGACCAAGACCGGCCGAGGGCTGTGGGGTCTCGTCGGCCTGCGGCCGCACGACCTCGTAGCGATGTTCAGCGGAATGATATTTTGGATCTTCGTGGGCTTATTCACCTACGCCATGATGTGGAGGTGAAGGGCTTGGGGATCCCGCTGTGTCAGACGACATGGACGCGCCCTTGCCAAACTAGTTAGTCCCGATTAACCAGCCTTTCGCATCAACCTTGCCGTTTAGGACTGTCGCAATCGGCAATAATTATTGAGTATCTTGCGACCGGCGATTCCCGTTAAGGGACCGTGTCGCCGCTTTGGCAAATTTTCGGCGATTTTTGGGGACATTGAACCGCATGTGCGGCATCGTCGGCATTCTTGGACGCGCTCCGGTCGCGGAGCAACTGGTGGATTCGCTCAAGCGGCTGGAGTATCGCGGCTATGATTCCGCCGGTGTCGCCACGCTGGAGAACGGCGGCCTGGCGCGGCGCCGCGCCGAGGGCAAGCTGAAGAATCTCGAGGCCCTGCTGGAGGCAAAGCCGCTCGGCGGCCACACCGGCATCGGCCACACCCGCTGGGCCACCCATGGCAGGCCGACCGAGAACAACGCGCATCCGCACGCCACCGAACGTGTCGCCGTGGTGCATAACGGCATCATCGAGAATTTCCGCGAGCTGCGCGAGGAACTCGAGCATAAGGGCGCGGTGTTCTCGACCGAGACCGACACCGAGGTCGTGGTGCATCTGGTCGACAATCTGCTCAAGGGCGGCGTCAAGCCGATCGAGGCGGTGAGGGCGGTGCTGTCGGAGCTGCGCGGCGCGTTCGCGCTCGGCTTCATCTTCGCCGGCGAGGACGATCTGATGATCGGCGCCCGCAACGGTCCGCCGCTCGCGGTCGGCCACGGCGAGGGCGAGATGTATCTCGGCTCCGATGCGATCGCGCTCGGGCCGTTCACCGATACGATCAGCTATCTCGAGGACGGCGACTGGGTGGTGCTGACCCGCAAGGGCGCGACGATCTTCGACAAGGACAATGCCATCGTCCATCGCGAGGCGATCAAGCACACGACTGCGACTGCTTTGGTCGACAAGGCGAATTATCGCCACTTCATGGCGAAGGAGATCCACGAGCAGCCGGAAGTGGTCGGGCACACGCTCGCGCGTTATGTCGACATGGCGACCGAGCGCGTCGCCCTGCCGATCAAGCTGCCGTTCGACTTCAAGCATATCCAGCGCATCTCGATCACGGCCTGCGGCACCGCGAGCTATGCCGGCTTTGTCGCAAAATACTGGCTGGAGCGGCTGGCACGCGTTCCGGTCGAGCTCGATGTCGCCTCCGAATTCCGCTACCGCGAGGCGCCGCTGCGCAAGGGCGACCTGGCGATCTTCATCTCGCAGTCTGGCGAGACCGCCGACACGCTGGCCGCACTGCGCTACGCCAAGGCGCAGGGCGCGCATACGCTCTCGGTCGTCAACGTGCCGACCTCGACGATCGCGCGCGAGAGCGAGACCGTGCTGCAGACGCTCGCCGGTCCCGAGATCGGCGTCGCCTCGACCAAGGCGTTCACCTGCCAGCTGATGGTGCTGGCCGCGCTTTCGGTTGCCGCCGGCAAGGCGCGCGGCGAACTGTCCGATGCCGACGAGGCCAAGCTGGTGCATGGCCTGGTCGAGATCCCGCGGCTGATGTCGGAAGCGCTCACGTCCGAGCCGCAGATCGAGAAGCTGGCGCGCGAGATCTCGAAGTCGCGCGACGTGCTCTATCTCGGCCGCGGCACCAGCTATCCGCTGGCGCTGGAAGGCGCGCTGAAGCTGAAGGAAATCTCCTACATCCATGCCGAGGGCTACGCCGCCGGCGAGCTCAAGCACGGGCCGATCGCGCTGATCGACGAGCACATGCCGGTCGTGGTGATCGCACCCTATGACAAGGTGTTCGAGAAGACCGTGTCCAACATGCAGGAGGTCGCCGCCCGCGGTGGCAAGATCATCCTGATGACCGACGCCAAGGGCGCCGCGGAGGCGACCATCCAGTCGCTGGTGACGATCGTGATGCCGGACATGGGGGCGACCTTCGCGCCGATGGTCTATGCCGTTCCGGTGCAGCTGCTCGCCTATCATACTGCCGTGGTGATGGGCACCGACGTCGATCAGCCCCGCAATCTGGCCAAATCGGTCACGGTCGAATAGCCGCAAGTGACGCTGTCACGCAGTCCTTCAAAAACCTGCTAGAATGGTTTAGCTCAGGGGTGCTGCGCGCCGAAGTTCGGGACAGGATCATCATCTCGCGCTAGCCTTTTGTTTATGCACGATCTTTTCGGAAATCCGCGGCGCACTTTTCCGGATCATGCTGGTGAGGACGGCCGCTTCGACGATCTGGAACAGCAATGACGTCCAACAAAGTGCCTCCCCACGCGCCAGGTGAACTGCCTCCGGACGCTCCCCGCGGGCTCATGGCGCGGTTCCGCAACTATTTCCTGACCGGCCTGGTGGTGGCCGGGCCGATCGCGATCACCTTCTATCTGACCTGGTGGTTCGTGAACTGGGTCGACAATCTGGTCCGGCCGTTCGTGCCCACGGCCTACCGGCCGGAGACCTACCTGCCGTTCGGATTGCCGGGTTCCGGCCTGATCGTCGCCGTCATCGCGCTGACGCTGCTCGGCTTCCTCACCGCAAATCTGATCGGGCGGACCCTGGTCGATCTGGGCGAGCGGTTGCTCGGGCGGATCCCTGCGGTGCGTGCGATCTATCGCGGCCTGAAGCAGGTGTTCGAGACGCTGTTTTCGGGCAACGGATCGAGCTTCCGCCGCGTCGGCCTGGTCGAGTTTCCCTCGCCCGGGATGTGGTCGATCGTGCTGATCTCGCAGGCGCCGAGCGCCGAACTCGCGGCCAGCCTGCCCGGCGAAGAGGAGCACATCTCGGTGTTCCTGCCGTGTGCGCCGAACCCGACCACCGGCTTCTTCTTCTATGTGCCGAGGAGCAAGATCATCGAGATCGAGATGAGCACCGAGGACGCCGCGACCCTGATCATGTCGGCCGGCGTGGTGCAGCCCGGCGCCAACGACCAGAAGCAGCGCGCCGCAGCGCTCGCCGGCATGGCCAACGCCGCGCGCGTCGCCAACCAGGCCTCGTTGCAGCCGGCAACTCAGCCTGCGCCGGCGAAGGTCGAGTAGGGGGCCCAACTCCATCCCCGTCATTGCGAGGAGCGAAGCGACGAAGCAATCCATGCTTCTGCATATGCTGCGCGATGGATTGCTTCGCTTCGCTCGCAACGACGGTGGCGGTGGTTACCCCGCGCCGATCAGCGGCACGGCCTCATCGCGCTCATAGAGATAGAGCAGGCAACGCAGCGCTTCGCCGCGCTCGCCCCTCAGCTTCGGATCGTCCTTCATGATCCGCAGCGCCTCGTCGCGGGCCTGGGTGATGAGCTGGCCGTGCACCTCGGAGCGCGCGATGCGATAGCCGGGCAGGCCGCTCTGGCGGATGCCGAGCACGTCGCCTTCGCCGCGCAGCTTCAGATCCTCCTCGGCGATCCGGAAGCCGTCCGTGGTCTCGCGGATCACTTTCAGCCGCGCCTTCGACATCTCGCCGAGCGGCTCCTTGTACAGCAAAAGGCAGGTCGAGGCCTCCGAGCCGCGGCCGATCCGGCCGCGCAGCTGATGCAATTGCGCAAGGCCAAAACGTTCGGCGTTCTCGATCACCATGATGGTCGCTGCCGGCACGTCGACACCGACCTCGACCACCGTGGTTGCGACCAGGAGCCCGATCTCGTGCGCGGCGAATTGCGCCATCATGCGATCCTTCTCGGTGCCCTTCATCTGGCCGTGCACCAGGCCGACGCGATCGCCGAACCGCTTCTGTAGCGACTCGAAACGCTCGGTCGCGTTGGTGAGGTGCTCGGTGCCCTCGGCCTCGGATTCATCGACCAGCGGGCAGATCCAGTAGACCAGCTTGCCGGCGCCGAGCGCGCGGCCGACGCCGTCCATGACGTCCTCGATCCGGCTCATCGGCACCGCGCGGGTGTCGATCGGCTGGCGGCCGGCGGGCTTTTCGCGCAGCTCCGAGACGTCCATGTCGCCAAAGTAAGTGAGCACCAGCGTGCGCGGGATCGGCGTCGCGCTCAGCACCAGCACGTCGACGGCCTCGCCCTTGGAGGTCAGCGCAAGCCGCTCGCGCACGCCGAAGCGATGCTGCTCGTCGACCACGGCGAGCGCCAGCGCCTTGTAGATCACGTCGTCCTGGATCAGCGCGTGGGTGCCGACGAGGAGATCGATCTCGCCGGCCTCGAGCCGCGCCAGCAGCTCGCGGCGCTCCTTGCCCTTCTCGCGGCCGGTCAGGATGGCGACGCGCATGCCGGCGCTCTCTGCGAGCGGAGCGATGGTCTTGATGTGCTGGCGCGCCAGGATTTCAGTCGGCGCCATCAGCGCGGCCTGCTTGCCGGCTTCCGCGACGGCAGCGGCCGCCAGCAACGCCACCACGGTCTTGCCGGAACCGACATCGCCCTGCACGAGGCGCAGCATCCGCACCGGCTGTTGCAGGTCCGCGATGATCGCCGCGACCGCCTGCTGCTGCGACCTGGTCAGCGCATAGGGCAGGGCGTCGATGATCCGCTTTCGCAGATGACCGTCGCCGGCATTGCGGACGCCGGCCGGGCGGCGCAGCGTGGCACGGATCAGCGCCAGCGCGAGCTGGCCGGCGAGCAGCTCGTCGAACGCAAGCCGCGACCAGAATGGACCATCGGGCAGGATGTCGGTCAGCTCGACCGGAACATGGACGCGGGTCAGCGCCTCCCTGATCGGCGGAAAATTGCAACGGCGCAGCACCTCGGGACTGATCCACTCCGGCAGGTCCGGCAGCTTGGTCAGCGCCTGCGCGATGGCGCGGCGGAGCGAGCCGATCGCGAGCCCCTCGGTCAGCGGATAGACCGGATCGATGCCGGACAGTTTTGCGAAGCCGGCCTCATCGACGACGCGGTCGGGATGCACGATCTGCGGGATGCCGTCATACATCGCCAGCGTGCCGGAGACGTAGCGCTTCTCGCCGACTGGCAGCAGCTTCTCGACATAGCCGGGCTGGGCGCGGAAGAAGGTCAGGACGACGTCGCCGGTGTCGTCGCTGGCATAGACAAGGTAGGGCGCGCGCGAATTGCGCGGCGGCGGCGGACGATGGCGGTCGACGGTGACCTCGAGCGTGACCATGGTTCCGACCGCGGCGTCGCGGATCTTCGGCCGCGTGCGCCGATCGATCACGCTCGCCGGCAGGTGCAGCAGCAGATCGACCAGCCGCGGCGTCTCGCTGCGGTCGAGCAGATAGCGCAGCAGCTTGTCCTGCTTCGGGCCGACACCCTGCAGGGTCGTGACCTGGGCAAACAGCGGATTGAGCAGACTAGGGCGCATCAGGAGATTCTAGGTCCGTTTCGACACGTCATGCCCGGCCTTGTGCCGGGCATCCACGTCTTTTTTAAGCGGGCATGGATAGCCGGGTCCCGTCTACGCCAAGAGCTGCGCCAAGGGCCTGCACTAAGGCTTCGACGGGCGCGCAAGCCCGGCAATGACGGCATGCGCCCAAACATCTCCAAAACGCGGCGAAAGAGGGCTGACATCGGCCCCTGCCATCGCTATATCAAGCCCCGCCCGGCACGTCCGGGCTTTTGGCGTTCGATGGATTTTGGGACATGACGGGATCGACACGATCGAGCAGTGGGCTCGATGACCGCCGCAAGCGGCTTTTGTTTCGCTGCTGGCATCGCGGCACCCGGGAGATGGACCTGATCCTCGGCCGCTTTGCCGATGCGACCATCGCGGACCTTTCCGACCGGGAGATCGGCGAACTCGAGCATCTGATCGAGGTGCCGGATCCCGACCTCTATGCCGCACTGACCGGCGACAAGGTGCTGGCAGCCGAATATGCGACCGCGTTGTTTGCCCGCATCAAGGCGTTCCGGGTGGCGGATCCCAGCGCATGAAGCAGCCGATGAAATCGCCGGCGGCGATGCTCGCGCCCGGCCGGGTGCTGACCATCGCCAACGTCGCCGAGGGCGCCGAAGGGCTCGTCATCTCCGATCTGGCGCGCGCCATTGCCGCGCAGCCGAAGCGGCCGGCGGTCAGCCTCGCCGTGGTGTGCCGCGACGGCGCGCGGATGCAGCAGCTCGCCCGCGCGCTGGAGTTCTTTGCGCCCGATATCGCTGTCATGCAGGTTCCAGCCTGGGACTGCCAGCCCTATGACCGCGTCTCGCCGCATTCCGGCATTCTGGCGCAGCGGTTGACCGCGCTTGCCAAGCTGTCGCGGCTGGTCGGCAGCGACAAGCCGCTGATCGTGCTCACGACCGTGAACGCCGCCGTACAGCGGGTGCCGGCGCGCGATCAGGTCGCGACGCAGGCGCTGTCGGTTGCGCCCGGCAATGTCGTGCCGATGGACTCTGTCGTCGCGTGGCTCGAACACAATGGCTACACCCGCTCGTCCACGGTGCGCGAGCCCGGCGAATATGCCGTGCGCGGCGGCATCCTCGATCTGTTTCCGGCCGGCCTCGACCAGCCGGTGCGGTTCGACTTCTTCGGCGACTCTCTCGAGTCGATCCGCACCTTCGATGCCGAGACCCAGCGCACGCTGCTCGACATGCGCGGGCTCGATCTGGTGCCGGTGTCCGAATTCCAGCTCACGACCGAAACCATCCGCCGCTTCCGCATGGGCTATGTCGCCGCGTTCGGCGCGCCGGGACGCGACGATCAGCTCTATGAGGCGGTCTCCGAGGGACGGCGCCATCCCGGCATGGAGCACTGGCTGCCGCTGTTCCAGGAGCGGATGGACACGCTGTTCGACTATCTCGACGGCGCGACGATCGCGATCGAACCGCAGGGCGAGGACGCCGCGCGCGAGCGCTTCACGCAAATCGCCGACTACTACGACGCACGGCGCGAAGCGCTGGAGCATCCCGGCAGCGGCGCGATCTACAAGCCGCTGCCGCCGGACAAGCTCTATCTGACCGAGGCCGAATGGACCAGGCTGCTCGGCGATGCACCGCTGGCGCGGCTGACGCCGTTCGCGGTGCCGGAAGGCTCGCCCGACGTGTTCGACGCCGGCGCGCGGCAGGGCCGCAATTTCGCGCCGGAGCGCGCCGACGGCAATGTCAACGTGTTCGAGGCCGTGGTCGGCCATATCGGTGCGTTGCAGTCGCAGCGCAAGAAGGTGATCGTCGCGCTGTGGAGCGAGGGCTCGCGCGACCGCATGGGCGCGATGCTGCGCGACCACAAGCTGCTCAACACCACCAGCGTCAACACCTGGCGGATCGTGCAGGCGACCCCGCGCAACGAGACCATGCTGGCCGTAGTGGGCATGGAGTCCGGCTTCGAGACCGACGAATTCGCCGTCATCAGCGAGCAGGACATTCTCGGCGACCGCCTGGTGCGGCCGCGCAAGGCGAGCCGCAAGCTCGACAATTTCATCTCCGAGGTGACGAGCCTTGCGACCGGCGATCTCGTGGTCCATGTCGAGCACGGCATCGGCCGCTTCGTCGGGCTGCAGACGCTGGAAGTCTCCGGCGCGCCGCATGACTGTCTCGAGCTGCATTATGCCGCGGACACCAAGCTGTTCCTGCCGGTCGAGAACATCGAGCTGCTGTCGCGCTACGGCTCCGACAGCGCCAATGTCGAGCTCGACCGTCTGGGCGGCGGCGGCTGGCAGGCGCGCAAGGCGAAGCTCAAGAACCGGATCCGCGAGATCGCCGGCGAATTGATCAAGATCGCGGCCGAGCGGCAGTTGCACGAGGCGCCGAAATTCCCGCTGCAGCCGCATGTCTATGACGAGTTCTGCGCGCGCTTCCCCTATGAGGAGACCGAAGATCAGTTAGGGGCCATCAACTCGACCTTGAAGGACCTCGAAATCGGCCGCCCGATGGACCGCCTGATCTGTGGCGACGTCGGCTTCGGCAAGACCGAGGTGGCGCTGCGCGCGGCGTTCGCCGTGGCGCTTGAGGGCCGGCAGGTCGCGGTCGTGGTCCCGACCACGCTCCTGGCGCGCCAGCACTTCAGAACCTTCACCGAGCGCTTCCGCGGTTTCCCGGTCAATGTTGCGCAGGCGTCGCGGCTGGTGTCGACCAAGGAATTGAACCAGGTCAAGAAGGGGCTCACCGACGGCAACGTCGACATCGTCGTCGGCACCCATGCGCTGCTCGGCAAGGCGATCAAGTTCAAGGACCTCGGCCTCCTGATCGTCGACGAGGAGCAGCACTTCGGCGTCAGCCACAAGGAGCGGCTGAAGCAGCTGCGCGCCCAGGTCCATGTGCTGACGCTGTCGGCAACCCCGATCCCGCGCACGCTGCAACTCGCGCTGACCGGCGTCCGTGAGCTCTCGATCATTGCCTCGCCGCCGGTCGATCGCCTCGCGGTGCGCACCTTCGTGGCGCCACACGATCCCCTGATGATCCGCGAGGCGCTGCTGCGCGAACGCTACCGCGGCGGTCAGGCGTTCTACGTCGTGCCGCGGATCGAGGACCTCGCCGGCGTCAAGGATTTCCTCGACAAGAACGTGCCGGAGATGAAGGTCGCGGTCGCCCACGGCCAGATGCCGCCGACCGTGATCGAGGACATCATGTCCGCGTTCTACGACGGCAAATACGACATCCTGCTCTCGACCACGATCGTGGAGTCCGGCCTCGACATCCCGAACGCCAACACGCTGATCGTGCACCGCGCCGACATGTTTGGTCTCGCGCAGCTCTACCAGCTGCGCGGCCGTGTCGGGCGGTCGAAGCTGCGCGCCTATGCGCTGTTCACCCTGCCGGCACAGCAGAAGATCACGGCGCAGGCGGAGCGGCGGCTGAAGGTGCTGCAGTCGCTGGAGACGCTGGGCGCGGGCTTCCAGCTCGCCTCGCACGACCTCGACATCCGCGGCGCCGGCAATCTGCTCGGCGAGGAGCAGTCCGGCCACATCAAGGAAGTCGGCTTCGAGCTGTACCAGTCGATGCTGGAGGAGGCGATCATCAACCTCAAGGCCGGCGTCGCCGAGCCCGCCGCCGACCGCTGGTCGCCGCAGATCACGATCGGCATGCCGGTCCTGATTCCTGAGGACTACGTCAACGATCTCAGCGTACGGCTGTCGCTCTATCGCCGTCTCGCCGATCTCGAGACCGACGACGAGATCGACAGTTTCGCCGCCGAGATGCGCGACCGCTTCGGCGTGCTGCCGGACGAGGTGCGTTATCTGTTCAAGGTGGCCGCGATCAAGGCCTACTGCCGCAGAGCCAATGTCGGCAAGGTCGATGCCGGCCCGAAGGGCGCGGTGATCGCGTTCCGCGACAACAGCTTTGCGCATCCGGAGCGGTTGGTGACGTTCATCCGCCAGCACGGCCAGGCCGCCAAGGTGCGCCCGGACATGAAGGTGGTGTTCTTCCAGGACTGGGAGACGCCAGAAGAGCGGCTCGCCGGCACCACCGAGATCCTGCGCCAGCTCGCCAATCTCGCGGAGACCAAGAAGGCTGCGTGAGGTTCGCTCACAGTTGCTTGCTGGATCGGCGCATGCGCTGATGCTGGTGTGCGAACATCACACAATCGATCGCCGGATCTGCGGTGGGGCCGGAGTGAACCACCGCCGGAGTTCCATGCGGACAGGAGCGTGGTTGCGATCGCTGGTGTTCATCAACGCAATGATCGCATTGGATCAGGGTTTTTGACTGGCATCGGCTTTGCCGGTATCATTTGCGTCTCAAATGGCACGAGCTCCTGCGCCAGCTCGCCAATTTCGTGGAGAGCAAGAAGGGCGGCTTTGGGCGAATTGCAAGCCGATCGTGCTTTTCGTTCGGATCGGCCTTCTAAGAGTTTGGATGACGTCACAACTTGAATCTGGTTCGCGTCCCGCCAACATTTCAACTGCTCTCCAAAACTCAGTGATAAAGACCCCGCGCCACAAATGAGTTGATGAGGGCCAGCGGACGTTTGCCTCGACTGTCGAGCATCGGCCAGGCTCGGCCGCGGGGGCGAATTGCCGGACAGACTTATTGGGAGTTGGAATTGCGATCGACACCACGATCAATGGCGGCCGACTGACACTTGACAGTGGCTCAACCGCAAGCAGCACCACGGTCGGCAGCAACGGCGAGCTGACCGTGTTCGGCGGTACCACCGGCGATACCACCATCGATGGTAACGAAGAGTCGGGTGAGGAAATCTATGGCGGCACCGCCATCAATACGACGATCAAGAACGGTTGGCTCCAGTACCTCTCAAACGACTGCAACAACAACCCTGGCGCCTACGGCAGCGCAGTCGCGTCCAACACCGCGGTGGAAAGCGGTTCCGGACAGATCGTTGGATTTCTTGGGGCTGCCACTGCGATCAACATCATCGTCGAAGGCGGTACGCAGTACATCGGCTCGGAGCGGAATTTGCGTATTGGCCTTTACCAACTGGCCGCGATGGTGATCGCCACGTTCGTTGTCACGGGCAGAGCAGACTTCGCCCAAGGCAAGCTGGAGCGGCGCTGGGATGCTGTTCATCGTTGTATGTTGTTTTGTTCCTGCGATTCCGGAGCAGCCCCGAAGGGGTACTCGCCAAGGTTTCGTTGACGAGGTTGTCAATCTCGCCTAGCTTTTTCTCACATTTCGAACAGTTTCTTTGTATTTCACTGCAGGGGTTTTTCGTGAATACGATTACCGTCGCGCCGGCGATCGCGCTCAAGCGCCCGGCGGACCATTTGCCGGAACATCCCAACGTCATCGTTGATCGTTCGACCGACGCCTCGCCAGTCATGCTGACTTTTTCATTGGTCTGTCGAGCGGCCTGTCGCGGCTTGCATGGGCGTCAGGAACCCCGGTCATCATGATCAGCGGGTTCACCCATCCCACCAACGAATGTGTAACGCCTTACCGCATTGTCAATTTTCACGCGTGCAACAGTTGCTGGAACGATCCGCGGATGCGTTTCGGCCACAAGGATTTCTTGTGGCGTCCGCGGCACGCAAATTCACCGCGACAATTTGAATGCACGCGGCTGATTTACGGCCGATCACGTAAGGCAGGTTATTGAGCGCATACCAGGATTTTCGGTCGACGCCAACGCGGTGCGCGTAAAGGACGTCGACGCCGATGGGCATCGATGCCCGAAACCGGCAAATGAATTTTAGTCTGGCCTAGAGGCAGAACCATGCAGACGATTTCCAGCGGCGTCACCGTTACTGTATCTTCTGGCACTGAATCCGGCGATACCGTCCTGACTGGCGGCACGCTGATCATTGAGACCGGCGGCAGCGCCACCGGAACGACTGTGTCCGGCGGCAACGAGGTGATTTCGAGCGGTGGTGTCGACAGCGGCGCCACGATTCTGTCCGGCGGCAGTCAGAATATCTCCAGCGGCGGTCTCGGCGTCTCGGCCACGGTGTCTGCAGGCGGCCTGCTCAACGTTTCCTCGGGCGGTTCGGCGTCGTTCCTTGCCGTGTCGTCGGGCGGCACGCTGAACGTTGCCGGAACGGTGACAAGCCACGTTGAGGTCTTTTCGAGCGGCCTTGTTGTGATCTCTTCCGGCGGCATCGAGACGGGCGCTCCCGGCAGCGACGAGACGATTGTGTCGGGTGGCACGGTCAGCGTGACGTCGGGCGGCCAGCTCTCCTACTTCACGGTCAGGAGTGGCGGCCTTGTCACGGCCGACAATGGCGCGACGATCCACGACTTCGGCGTCAGCAGTGGCGGCATCCTCAATCTCGCAGGTTCTCAGACCAGCAACTCGGAGGTCTTCGCCGGTGGCACCGAGAACATTTTTTCGGGAGGCAGTGCGCAGAACTTCGATGTGTCGGGGGGCACGCTGAACGTGCTTTCTGGCGGCAATGCGCAGGACTTTACGGTGTCGGGAGGCTCGCTCAATGTCCTCTCCGGAGGCCTGTCCGAGTTCTTCACCTTGTCGTCCGGAGCCTCGGCCAGCGTGGCAACCGGCGCCAACGTTCACGATCTTACTGTATCGAACGGAGCAACGCTCAGCCTTCTGGGTACGGCGACGAACTTCGTGTTCATTGCTGGCGGCGCCACAGTGAACGTCTCTGCCGGCGGTGCCATCAACGGATCATTGGATCCATCCGCCCTCCCAACGGTCACCGTCGTGGGCACAGTGAATGCATCCGCGGGTGCGTCCGTCAGCTACGTTGCCGTCAACAGCAACGGCGCCCTGAACTTGCAGGCCGGCGCGTCCGCGCATGACATCAATGTGAATAGCGGTGGCCAATTCAATCTCGCGGGAAGCACAACCAGTAACATCAACATCCACAACGGTGGCCTGGAAACCGTTTCGTCCGGAGGTGCCGAGAACGGCGCCAATATCTTCGGCGGCGGTGAGCTCGATGTTCTTTCCGGCGGATCGGCAAACGCCACGATGGTCAATGGTGGTCTGCTGAAGCTGTTCGCAGGCGGGTCCCTCAGTGGCGTTTCGGTCAATTTCGGCGCCGTAGAACTGGTCAGCGGAGCGTCCGTTTCGCAGCTTTCCAACACCACTTTCGCTGCCGGCACACACCTTGAGGTGGGCCCTGGCGCTGTCGTGAGCGGCTATTCGGCGGGTAGTGGCCCGATCCTTGACGTTCTGTCGGGCGGCTCAACCTCCGCCACCACCGTCACCGCGAACGGGACGGAGAACGTGTTCGCGGGCGGCACGGCCCTGGGCACCTTCATTGGCAATGGCGGCTTCATGCAAGTCGGCATTCCGTCGTTCCAGGGATCGGGTGGTTCGGCGGGCGGAACCGCGAGCAATACGACCGTGGCGGGCGGTCAGCTCAGTGTGAACTCCGGTGGCCTTGCGGTGTCCACCGCGATTGCCAACAACGGCGGCGCGCAAGTCACCTCGGGCGGTGCAGTATCCGGAACGACGATCTCCAACTCCGGCGGCATGACCGTGCTGAGCGGCGGCACGGCGGCCGGCACGACGGTGCTGAGCGGCGGCTATTTTCAGCTCGGCGAAGGACCGTTCAGCGGTAGTCCCGGTTCGGCCGGTGGCAGCGCGACGGGCACCATCCTGTCTGGCGGCTTCGAGGCCATCTTCAGTGGTGGCGTCGATTCCGGCGCCACGATTCTGTCGGGTGGCACTCAGGTGGTTTCCTCTGGTGGCGTCACCATTGGCGCCAGCGTTTCAAGCGGCGGTGTGTTGAATGTGTCGGCCGGCGGTTCGGCTGCGACGGAAGTCTCAAGCGGAGGTGTTGAGAATGTTTCGTCCGGCGGCCTGACGTTCAACACTGCGGTCTTCAGCGGCGGCGCCTTGAATGTTTCCGCCGGCGCGACGGCGCACGACGTCACCCTGTCGGGTGGCACGCTCAACCTTGGCGGCACCATCACCAGCAACGTTTTCATCTCGAGCGGCGGCATAGAAAACGTGCTGGTGGGAGGATTGGTCTCGGCATCCTCCAACGGTGTGGGGACGACGGTTTCGGCGGGCGGCATCCTCAACGTGATGGGGACCACCTCCAACATGGTGGTGGTGTCCAGCGGCGGCGTCGAGAACGTCTCGTCCGGTGGCGTCATCCAGGGCACCATCAGCGGCACGGCCGGTACGGGAACGGTTATCGCAACCGGCGGAACGCTCAACGTGTTGGCCGGCGGTTCGGCCAGCATGATCAACGTGTCCGGCACGCTCAATGTGCGGGGCAAGATCACCAGCAATGTCACTATTCAAAGCGGCGGCCACGAAATCGTCTCTGCGGGTGGCTCCGTCACCGGTGTCACTGGTTCGGGTACCGCAATTTCCGGGCTGGTCGACGTTCTCTCCGGAGCGTCTTTCGAATATGCGACCGTCTTCAATGGCGGTGACCTGAATGTCTCGTCCGGCGCGACGGCGGACAATATCTCCGTCTCGAGCGGCGGCATCTTCAACGTCGGCGGCACGGTTCTGAGCAATGTCTCGGTCTTTGCGGGCGGCATCGAGAACGTACTCTCCGGAGGTGTTGTCACCGGTGTGACCGGTTCCGGAACCGGGATTTCGGGCGGCACGGTCAACGTGTCGTCGGGAGGCGCAATAGACCACACGACCGTCATCAGCGGTGGCGTGCTGAACATTAAGTCTGGAGCCACGGCGCACAACGTCGCGGTGTCGAGCGGTGGTGCGCTCAACGTTGCCGGCGCGGTGACGAGCAACGTCGCGGTCTTTGCCGGAGGCAATGAGATCGTGTCCTCTGGCGGCTCCACTGGGCCGGTCACGATCTCCGGCGGCGTGGTCGAACTGCAGGCCGGCAGCGTCGCGAACGGCGGCATCACCTTCAGCGGTTCCGGCGGTCAGCTGAAGATCGATGGCGGCTCCCTGGCCGGTACGACCATCAGCAGTCTGGTGCTGGGCGACAGCATCGATCTGGCAGGCCTCAATTTCGTATCGGGTGGGTCGGCGACCTTGCAGGCCGGCAACATCCTGCACGTCACCGAGGGGGCTTCCTCCTTCGATCTGCAGCTTGATGCGACACCCGGCGTGCGGTTCAGCGTCAGCGCGGATTCCGGCACCGGCACGCTGGTCACGACGCGTGCCGATATCGCACCGGTCACGTCAGCGTCCAGCATCCATGCAGGCGCTGGCCAGACCTCCGTGCTGGCTTCCAGCCTCTTTACGGTGTCGGACGCCGACGGCGATCCCATCACCCAATATGCGTTCTGGGACACCCAAGGTCACGGACACTGGGTCGTCAACGGCGTCGTCCAGGCCACCAATGCCGAGATCGATGTTGCGGCGGCGAACCTGTCGCAGGTGAGCTACGTCTTCGGTCCAAGCGGATCGACTGATACCCTTCTCGTTCGAGCCAATGACGGCACGGTTTGGGGCGGCTGGACTCAATTTACGGCCAAGGCATTTGGCGACACCGCGCCAACCGTGAACGCAATCAACGTGACTGCGGTGCACGGCCAGACGTCGATTGCCGCATCCAGCCTGTTCACGGTGAGCGATCCGGATGGCGACACGATGACCCAGTACGCGTTCTGGGACACCGGCGGCAGCGGCCACTGGGTGGTGAACGGCGTGGCTATGCCTGCCAACACCGAGATCGATGTGTCCGCAGCGAACCTGTCGCAGGTGAGCTATGTGTTCGGCCCGAGCGGCTCGACATCAGATACGCTCTACGTGCGGGCGAATGACGGCATCCTGTGGAGCACCTGGGCCGCGTTCACGGCATCACCGGGCCCCGACGCGGCTCCGGTCGTGACGGCACCGAACGTGACCGCCAATCACGGGCAGTTCTCGGCGCTCGCCTCGAGCCTGTTCTCGGTCACCGATGCCGAGCACGATACGATCACCCAGTACGCATTCTGGGACACCCAAGGTAACGGACACTGGGTCGTCAACGGCGTCGCGCAGCCCACCAACGCCGAGATCGATGTTTCCGCGGCGAACTTGTCGCAGGTGAGCTACGTGTTCGGCCCCGGCGGTTCGACGCCCGATACGCTCTGGGTGAAGGCCAATGACGGCAGCCTGTGGAGCGCCTGGAAGAGCTTCACGGCAACGCCGGGCCCCGACACGGCTCCGGTCGTGACGGCGCCGAACGTGACCGCGGTTCACGGTGAGACGTCGGCGCTCGCCTCGAGCCTGTTCTCGGTCACGGATGCCGAGCACGATGCGATCACCCAGTACGCGTTCTGGGACACCGGCGGCAACGGACACTTTGTGGTCAATGGTGTCGCCCAGGCCGCCAATGCCGAGATCGATGTCTCGGCGGCGAATCTGTCGCAGGTGAGCTACGTGTTCGGCCCCGGCGGTTCGACGCCCGATACGCTCTGGGTGAAGGCCAATGACGGCAGCATGTGGAGCGCCTGGAAGAGCTTCACGGCAACACCGGGCCCCGACACGGCCCCGGTCGTGACGGCGCCGAACGTGGCCGCGGTTCATGGGCAGACGTCGGCGCTCGCCTCGAGCTTGTTCTCGGTCACCGACGCCGAGGGCGATACGATCACCCAGTATGCGTTCTGGGACACCGGCGGCAACGGACACTTTGTGGTCAATGGTGTCGCCCAGGCCGCCAATGCCGAGATCGATGTCTCGGCGGCGAACCTGTCGCAGGTGAGCTACGTGTTCGGCCCCGGCGGTTCGACGCCCGATACGCTCTGGGTGAAGGCCAATGACGGCAGCATGTGGAGCGCCTGGAAGAGCTTCACGGCAACACCGGGCCCCGACACGGCTCCGGTGGTGACGGCACCGAACGTAACCGCCAATCACGGGCAGTTCTCGGCTCTCGCCTCGAGCCTGTTCTCGGTCACCGATGCCGAGCACGATACGATCACCCAGTACGCGTTCTGGGACACCCAAGGTAACGGACACTGGGTCGTCAACGGCGTCGCCCAGGCCACCAATGCCGAGATCGATGTCTCGGCGGCGAACCTGTCGCAGGTGAGCTACGTGTTCGGCCCCGGCGGTTCGACGCCCGATACGCTCTGGGTGAAGGCCAATGACGGCAGCATGTGGAGCGCCTGGAAGAGCTTCACGGCAACACCGGGCCCCGACACGGCCCCGGTCGTTACCGCATCGAACGTCAGTGGCATTCACGACCATTCGGTGGCGGCCACGACCCTGTTCTCGACCACCGATGCCGAGCACGACACGATCACCCAGTACGCGTTCTGGGACACCGGCGGCAATGGCCACTGGGTGGTGAATGGTGTCGCCCAGGCGGCCAACGCCGAGATCGATGTTGCGGCGGCAAACCTGTCGCAGGTGAGCTACGTGTTCGGCCCCGGCGGTTCGACGCCCGATACGCTCTGGGTAAAAGCCAACGACGGCAGCATGTGGAGCGCCTGGCAGAGCTTCACGGCCACTGCAACCAACCAGGCGCCGACGGTCTCGGTCGCTAACGTCGTGACGGTCTCGGGGCAGACCTTTGCTGCTGCGAACCTCGTCACTGCGACGGACGCCGACGGCGATGCCATCACGAAATATGCGCTGTGGGATTCCAACACCAGCGGGCATTGGAGCGTCAACGGAGCTACGCAGGCCGCGAATACCGAGATCGACATCACTGCGGCGCAACTTTCCCAGACGACCTATCAGGCCGGCTCGGGTACGGACCAACTCTGGATCCGTGCGTATGACGGCATTGCGTGGGGGGCCTGGCAGCCGTTCAACGCGACGGGCGAGAGCTCCGGGAGCGCCCACATCGCAGCGGGCGCCACCCTGGAATTGACCGGGGCGTCGAGCGCCACCGTCGCATTCCAGGGCTCGACAGGGACGCTGAAGCTCGACAATTCCGCGAGCTTTGCGGGAACCGTCGCCGGGATGACCGGTTCGGACGCGATCGATTTCGCGAATATCAATTTCGCGAACGTTCACACGCCGACCTTCAGCGGAGACTCATCGCACGGAACGCTCACGGTGACGGACGGCACCGTCACGGCGAGTATTGCGCTGCTCGGCAACTACATGGCCTCGACATTCACGACCTCGAGTGATGGCCATGGCGGTACCCTGGTTGTCGATCCGCCGGCGATGCAGGTCAGCCAGCTGGCGCAGCCGCAGCATGCGTGAGGCTTGAAGATGAGGCATGCGGAGCCACCGAGACAAGGTGGCTTCGCCTGCCGGCGAAGCCCGCGCAGCGATCGCAGCGACTGATAGGCGTCGGCACCACCGAGCTCCTGCGCCAGCTCGCCAATTTCGTGGAGAGCAAGAAGGGCGGCGTGGCAGACTTCTCATGGCGGAGACAACTCCGTAATTTGACGGGTCATCTGTCGGCTGCCAAGCGGGCCGACTGTTTCACACTGTGAACAACCGGCGAGAAACATTGAACTTTTGCGACCAGCACCTTGACGACCCTTGGGCGAATTGTAAGCTGATCACGTTTTTAGTTCAGACCGGCGATTTGTAATTTTGGATGACGTAGCAACTTGAATCTGGTTCGCGTCCCGCCAGCATTTCAACTGCTCTCCAAAACTCAGTGATGAAGACCCCGCGCCAAGTGAGTTGGTGAGGGCTAGCGGGCGTTTGCTTCGACTGTCGGGCGATCGGCCAGACTCGGCCGCGGGGGCGAGTTGCCGGACAGATTTATTGGATTTCGAGATCAGTTTTTTCGGGGGAGGGGTTGATGGGTGTGAACGTTGGCAGCGGCAGCAGCGTTTATGTGTCCTCGACGCAGAGCGGGAACACGGTTCAGGACGGCGGCACGCTTTACGTGCTGAATGGCGGAACTATCAGCAGCACCCTCGATGTTGGCACCGTCGTTGTGTCCTCCGGCGGCACCGATGTCGGCGACACCGTATCCCACGATTCAAATGGTGCCGCGCAGTTGTACGTTCTCGGCACTGTCATCAGCAGCGTGATTAGCGGTGGCAACGAGGTCATCGGTTACAACCAGCTCACATTCACGCTCGGTGCCGCAACTGCGATCGACACGATCGACGATGGCCAGATGTCGGTGGACAGTGGCTCCACTGCAAGCAACACCTCGGTCGGCAGCAGCAGCAGGCTGTACCTGTTCGGCGGCACCACCAGCGAAACCACCATCGATGGGAACAACGGGGGTGAGGAAATCTTTGGCGGCACCGCCATCAATACGACGATCAAGAACGGTGGGTTCCAGTACATCTCAAACGACTACAACAACAACCCCAACGCCTACGGCAGCGCAGTCGCGTCCAACACCACGGTGGGAAGCGGTTCCGAACAGATCGTTGGATTTCTCGGGGCGGGCAGCGCGGTAAGCACCATCGTCGCGGGCGGTACGCAGTACCTCGGCTATACCGCCGCCGGAAGCGCCGGTATTGGTTTCGCAACCAATACCACCATCACCAGCGGTGGAATCCAGTATGTTGCGCCATACGGCCTCGTTAATGCGAGCGGCACAGCCGTCAACACGACGGTCACCGGCAGCGGCAGCATCCAATATGTCGGCAGTGGCCAATACAGCGGCAGCGCAACCGCGAGCTCCACCACGCTGATCGCGGGCGGTGAGCAGATCGTCTGGGGCGGCACCGCCAGCAGTACGGTGATCAGCTCCGGCGGTACCGAAATCGTTTCGTCCGGCGGCATCGCCAGAACCACGGTGATCAGCGCCGGCGGCACAGAGATCGTGATCGCGGGCGGCACCGCCAGCAGTACGGTGATCAGCTCCGGTGGCACCGAAGTCGTTTCGTCCGGCGGCACCGCAAGCGGCATCGTCCTCGATACCGGCGGGACCCTGATTCTCATTGCTGGCGCCAATGTCACGAACGTGACCAGCAACGGCGGCACGATCGTTCACCAAACCGCCCCTGTGACTGTAAGCAGCGGATCGTCCTACACCGTATCGAGTGGTCAAACCGACACCGGCGATACCGTGCTCAATGGCGGTTCGATGTTCGTTGCCTCCGGCGGGTCGGCCGTCAGCACCGCCGTCAGCAGCGGCGGGCTTCTGACTGTCAACAACGGCGGCAGCGACACGGGCACGACCGTCTCGTCCGGCGGCACCGAAGCGGTCGCGGGCAGCGATGCGAATGCCGTCGTTGCAAGCGGCGCGACGATGTTTGTCAGCAGCGGCGGCACGGCCAGCGGAACGCTCGTATCCGGGGGAACGCTCGGCGTGCTGGCTGGCGGATTTGCCACCGGGACGACGGTCTCGGCGGGCGGCACTCTGAATGTCACGGGGACCACATCCAACACGGTCTTGGTGTTGAGCGGTGGCATCGAGAACGTCTCGTCCGGCGGTGTCATCCAGGGCACCATCAGCGGCACGGCCGGTACCGGAACATTCGTCGCAGCCGGAGCGACGCTCAACGTTCTGGCCGGAGGCTCGGCCAGCATGATCAACGTGTCCGGCACGCTCAACGTGCGGGGCAAGATCACCAGCAATGTCACTATTCAAAGCGGCGGCCACGAAATCGTCTCTGCGGGTGGCTCCGTCACCGGTGTCACTGGTTCGGGTACCGCAATTTCCGGCGTGGTCGACGTTCTCTCCGGAGCTTCGTTCGAATATGCGACCGTCTTCAGTGGCGGTGACCTGAATGTCTCGTCGGGTGCGACGGCGGACCATATCTCCGTCTCGAGCGGCGGCATCTTCAACGTCGGCGGCACGGTCCTGAGCAACGTCGCGGTCTTTGCCGGCGGCATCGAAAACGTGTTCTCGGGAGGTGTGGTTACCGGCGTGACCAGTTCCGGAACCGGGATTTCGGGCGGCACGGTGAACGTGTCATCGGGAGGCGCAATCGACCACACGACCGTCAGCAGTGGCGGCATATTGAATGTTCTGTCCGGGGCAACGGCCCACCATGTTGCCGTCTCCAGCGGCGGCACGTTCAAAGTGGCTGGCGCAGTGACCAGCAACGTGACGGTGTTTGCCGGCGGCACGGAAGTCGTTTCCTCGGGTGGGTCGACTGGTCCGGTGACGATTTCGGGCGGCGTGGTCGAGTTGCTGGCTGGCAGCGTCGCGGGCGGTGGCATCACCTTCAGCGGGTCCGGCGGGCAGCTCAAGATCGACGGCACGTCGATGCCGACGACGACCATCAGCGGGCTGGTCCTGGGCGACAGCATCGATCTGGCCGGGGTGACGTTCTCCTCCGGCGGCTCGGTGACCTTGCTCCCGGGCAATATCCTGCAAGTCACGGAGGGTGCTTCCTCCTACGATCTGCAGCTTGATCAGACCCCTGGCGCGCGGTTCAGCGTCAGCACGGATTCCGGCACCGGCACGCTGGTCACGACGCGTGCCGATATCGCACCGGTTACGTCAGCGCCCAATGTACAGGCAACCGTGGGCGAGAGTTCGGTGGCGGCTTCCAGCCTGTTCACCGTGTCGGACGCCGATGGCGATGCCATCACCCAATACGCGTTCTGGGACACCCAAGGTAACGGACACTGGGTCGTCAACGGCGTCGCGCAGGCGACCAACGCCGAGATCGATGTTGCGGCGGCGAACCTGTCGCAGGTGAGCTACGTCTTCGGTCCAAGCGGTTCGAGCGATACCCTTTACGTTCGCGCCAATGACGGCACGGTTTGGGGCGGCTGGACTCAGTTTACGGCAACCGGATTTGTCGACACCGCACCAACCGTGAACGCAGCCAACGTCACTGCGGCGCACGGCCAGACGTCGATTGCCGGATCCAGCCTGTTCACGGTGAGCGATCCGGATCACGACACGATCACCGAATACGCCCTCTGGGACACCGGGGGGAGTGGCCACTGGGCGTTGAACGGCGTGGCTCTGCCTGCCAACACCGAGATCGATATTCCCGCGTCGCAACTGCCGCAGTTGAGCTACGTGTTCGGGCCGCCAGGGTCAGCCCCCGATACGCTGTTCATCAAGGCGAACGACGGAACGTTGTGGGGAGCCTGGAAGGCGTTCACGGCGGGGCCAGGTGTCGATGCCGCTCCGGTCGTTACGGCCGCGAACGTGACGGCCGCCCATGGGCAAACGTCGGCTCTTGCCTCGAGCCTGTTCTCGACCTCGGACGCCGATGGCGATCCGATGACCCAGTACGCATTCTGGGACACCGGCGGCAGCGGCCATTGGGTGGTGAATGGTGTCGCCCAGGCCGCCAACGTCGAGATCGATGTTGCCGCGGCGAACCTGTCACAAGTGAGCTATGTGTACGGCCCGACCGGCTCGACGCCTGATACGCTTTACGTACGGGCGAACGACGGAATGCTATGGGGAAGCTGGACCGCGTTCACGGCAGCACCGGGGCTCGACCACGCGCCGGTTGTGACGGCATCGAACGTCACCGCCAATCACGGGCAGGCGTCAGCTCTCGCCTCGAGCCTGTTCACGGCCACGGACGCCGACAACGATACGATCACGCAGTACGCATTCTGGGACACCGGCGGCAACGGTCACTGGGTGGTGAATGGTGTCGCGCAGGCGGCCAATGTCGAGATCGATGTGTCGGCAGCGAACCTGTCGCAGGTGAGCTACGTGTACGGCTCGACCGGCTCGACATCAGATACGCTCTATGTGCGGGCCAATGACGGCATGCTGTGGGGAGGCTGGACCGCGTTCACGGCCACACCGGGGCCCGACCGCGCGCCGGTTGTGACGGCACCGAACGTCACCGCCAATCACGGGCAGGCGTCAGCTCTCGCCTCGAGCCTGTTCACGGCCACGGACGCCGACAACGACACGATCACGCAGTACGCGTTCTGGGACACCGGCGGCAACGGCCACTGGGTGGTGAATGGTGTCGCGCAGGCGGCCAACGTCGAGATCGATGTGTCGGCGGCGAACCTGTCGCAGGTGAGCTACGTGTACGGCCCGACCGGCTCGACATCAGATACGCTCTATGTGCGGGCCAATGACGGCATGCTGTGGGGAGGCTGGACAGCATTCACGGCCACACCAGGGCCCGACCGCGCGCCGGTTGTGACGGCACCGAACGTCACCGCCAATCACGGGCAGGCGTCAGCTCTCGCCTCGAGCCTGTTCACGGCCACGGACGCCGACAACGATACGATCACGCAGTACGCATTCTGGGACACCGGCGGCAACGGTCACTGGGTGGTGAATGGTGTCGCGCAGGCGGCCAATGTCGAGATCGATGTGTCGGCAGCGAACCTGTCGCAGGTGAGCTACGTGTACGGCCCGACCGGCTCGCCGGCGGACACGCTCTACGTGCGGGCCAATGACGGCATGCTGTGGGGAGGCTGGACGGCGTTCACGGCCACCCCGGGGCTCGACCACGCGCCGGTTGTGACGGCACCGAACGTCACCGCCAATCACGGGCAGGCGTCAGCTCTCGCCTCGAGCCTGTTCACGGCCACGGACGCCGACAACGACACGATCACGCAGTACGCGTTCTGGGACACCGGCGGCAACGGCCACTGGGTGGTGAATGGTGTCGCGCAGGCGGCCAACGTCGAGATCGATGTGTCGGCGGCGAACCTGTCGCAGGTGAGCTACGTGTACGGCCCGACCGGCTCGACGCCTGATACGCTCTACGTGCGGGCCAATGACGGATTGCTGTGGGGAGGCTGGACGGCGTTCTCGGCCACCCCGGGGTCCGACCACCCTCCGGTTGTTTCGGCATCGAACGCGACCGGAATTCACGACCATTCGGTCACGGCCTCGAGCCTGTTCACGGCCACGGACGCCGACAACGACACGATCACGCAGTACGCGTTCTGGGACACCGGCGGCAACGGCCACTGGGTGGTGAATGGTGTCGCGCAGGCGGCCAACACCGAGATCGATGTGTCGGCGGCGAACCTGTCGCAGGTCAGCTACGTGTTCGGACCTGGCGGCTCGCCGGCGGACACGCTCTACGTGCGAGCCAATGACGGCATCACGTGGGGTGCATGGACGGCCTTTACGGCCACCGCCACCAACCAGGCGCCGACGGTCTCGGTCGCCAACGTCGTGACGGTCTCGGGGCAGACCTTTGCTGCTGCGAACCTCGTCACTGCGACGGACGCCGACGGCGATGCCATCACGAAATATGCGCTGTGGGATTCCAACACCAACGGGCATTGGAGCGTTAACGGAGCTACGCAGGCCGCGAATACCGAGATCGACATCACTGCGGCGCAACTTTCCCAGACGACCTATCAGGCCGGCTCGGGTACGGACCAACTCTGGATCCGTGCGTATGACGGCATTGCGTGGGGGGCCTGGCAGCCGTTCAACGCGACGGGCGAGAGTTCCGGCAGCGCCACCATCGCAGCGGGCGCCACCCTGGAATTGACCGGGGCGTCGAGCGCCACCGTCGCATTCCAGGGCTCGACAGGGACGCTGAAGCTCGACAATTCCGCGAGCTTTGCGGGAACCGTCGCCGGGATGACCGGTTCGGACGCGATCGATTTCGCGAACATCAGTTTCGCGAACGTTCATACTCCGAGCTTCAGCGGAAACGCATCGGGCGGAACGCTGACGGTGACGGACGGCACCGTCACGGCGAGCATTGCGCTGCTGGGCAACTACATGGCCTCGACATTCACGACCTCGAGTGACGGCCATGGCGGGACCCTGGTTGTCGATCCGCCGGCGATGCAGGTCAGCCAACTGGCGCAGCCTCAGCATGCGTGAGGCCTGAAGATGAGGGGCATGCGGAGGCACCACTGAGGTAGGTGGCTTCGCCTGCTGCCGACGCTTCCCGCCAGCGATCGCGGCAACTGACAAGCGGCATAGAGCTTGTTACGACGCCGCGCGTTCCACCGTGCCGAACAGGCGCCCGAGCAGCGACATCGCGGAATCGCCCGGCAGCAGCGTTGCGATGCTGACGGCGGGCTCGGCCCTAGTGTCGCGGCGGCCGTTCTGGGTGTGGCGCATCACGCTTGCCAATCGCCGCGTGATCGCCTGGGCATTGCGCAGATCGGTCCCGGCGAACGCCACGACGAGCGATCGGTCGTCGTGCACGGCGCCGAAATCGGCCTGGCGCATCAGCCGGCTGATGATCCGCGCGCCGTCGAATTGCGCGCGCGGCTGGGTGTTGTCGAAGGTGAACCGCGCCACCGAGAGCGCGCCGCCGCGCTCGGCGGTCTGGTAGACGGCGGTCGCGAAGTCGCGCTCGAACGCGGCCTTGGTGAGCAGACCGGTGCGGGGATCGATCAGGCCCTTGGCATCGATCGCCTTGAGCATGCGGCCGAGCCGCGCCTCGAAGGCATGCTGGCGGATCATCGGCAACACCATGTCGCCGACGCGCGTCGGCCCGGCCGTGACGATCTCGAGATTGGGCAGCTCGTAACGCGGCGTCAGCTCACCGGAGGCGACGATGACGGGCAACGGACGGAAGCGAACATCCTCGGTCAGCACCGTCAGGAACGCATCCATCACGCGCGGGGTGAAGCCTTCGGCCAGCACGATGCCGTCGATGTCGCGGTTGGAGAGGTGCTTTGCGGCCGCCTCGATGCTGAGCGCGCCAACCACGCCGGCGCGTTCGCCGAGCGCGACCGACAGGGCCGGGTAGGCGCCGCCGCGGCCGATCAGGAGCGCGGTGGCCTCTCCGACCGGATCGATATCGGATAATGCGATCGGCGCCGGCGGCACCAGGCGGCGCATCACGGTCGCATGCAAGGCGCGAACGCGTAAGGACGCGTTGAGCCGGGCGACCAGGCGATCCGGCATGCCTTTGTGCTGGAAGAACGCGATGACCGTGTCGGGCAGGGTGGTCGCGGGATCGACCGCGATCAGCGGCAGATAGGGTGCGCGGGCGGCGGCGCGCTTGGCCAGGCCCGACAGGGTGACGAAGTCGACGCCCTCGGCGGCCGCGATGATCGCAGCCGGCTTGACCTGCTCGATCGCGCGTCCGACCTCGTGCCAGTCGGTGACCACGACCGGAAACAGTTTCGTCTCATCGAGGACCGCGGCAAACGGCGGCTTTGCCGATGCCGATACGATGAGGACCGGACCTTGTTGAGACATTCGAACGCTCGAAACCAATGCACAGATCAGCAAACGGCTTCGATGCTAGTTGGCATGGCTTAATGCGGCGTCAACACAATGCTAAGACTAACGCAATGATAAGATTTTAAGGCATCCCAGTGCCGCTGCGGTCGCGAAATGCCTCGACCATCAACGGGTTAAGCCCAAGTTCTGTCAGGGCGTCGCGGGCTCGCGCGTTGTCCTGTGCCCGTCCGGCCAGCCGGTGGCCGCTCAGGCGGTCGGGCAGTGCCGTCAACAATGCGCCCTGGCCGAGTCGGCGCGACCACTCCTGCAACTCCCCGGCAAGAAAGCGGTAACCGCCGACCGTCATGACCCCCGACGGCGGGGAGGTGATGTTGACGGCGCCGGTCGCGCGGTCGACCCGCGCGGCATATTCAGTGTCGACGTAATCACGCGGCGGCGGCGCAATCAGACTGTCGCCCGGGGGCGGCGGCGGCGCATAAGCGGCGACCGGCACCATGGGCCCGCGCAGGCCGAGCGTGCCCTTCGGGGTCAGCAGGACCTCGCCGGCGATCGATGCGCCGGGAGCCTCACGCGGCGCGCTGTGCGGGCCGGGCTTGATCGGGGCCGGCGATCCATCCTCGGCGTTGCGGCGGGCGCCGAACAGCCCGGCCTCGCCGAACAGATAGACGTCGGTCAGGGTCACCCGCCGCGACGTCCAGTGCGCACTGGAGGCTACCTGCTCCGGCGTCCGCCAGAGGCCGATCGCGTTGCGCAGGGTGGGCAGGCGTTCCGACAAGCCACACTCGTCGAGCCGCAGCGCGAGCTGCGCCGGCGCGATCAGCGTGTCGCAGCCGTGATCGTTGAACTGGGCTTCGAACGCTTCCTCGTCGAACGGGTGATGCATGACGAGCGTTCCGCCCGACAGCAGCCAGCTCACCAGCGACGAACAGATGCCGGCAAACGACATCGGCGCGAATGCCGACATGATGGTCGCGCCCTGTGCCAGGTCGCTCTCCAGCGACATCGCGAGCCCGCCGGCGATCAGACCGAAATGCGCGCGCGGCACCGGACGAAAACCGTCGCTGGTGACGTCGAAGGAGATCAGCGCCGGCTTGCGGCCGTCCTGGATCATCGGGCGCGAGGTCCGGGAGTCCTGCAGGATCGCGTCATCGAGCGACGCCATGCCTTCCGGCAGATCGGTGCCGAACCCGCAGACGTGGCGGATCGAAAAGGCTTCCGCCGCGGCGTTCATGGCGATGTCGGCGTAGGAGACGCCGTCGATCCTGCCGCAGGTGACGATCGCCCGCGCCGCGGTGCGGTTGAGCACGGAGGTCAGCTCGGCCTGCCGCCACAGCAGCGGCAACGGCGCCACCACAAGGCCGACACGATAGGCGGCGAGCACGGTCAGGGCGAATTCGATCGTCGAGGGAAGCTGAACCGCGATCACGGTATTGGCCGGCAATCCGCTCTCGACGAAGTGGGCGGCGATCGCCGAGATCGCGCGGTCGGCCTGAGCATAGGTCAGGCGCTTGCGGGTCTGTCCGGTGACGCGCTGCTTGTTGATCGGGTCGACCAGCGCCAGCGCCTCGGGTTGCCGCGCCAAACTGCGCTTGAACAGCGTATCGAGCGTGGGCGAGGTGATCGACTGGTTCACAGGTTCAACGTCGGTTGCATCGTTTCGATCAGACCGGTCCATGCCGCGTCGGGTCGCAAATCACTTGGTAGCTCAATTTGGCAGCTCACTTGGATTGCGCGCCGGGCTTCTGCCACCAGGTCTCCGGCAGGTAGCCCGTCAACGCCGTGGCCGAAGGCCGTTCTATCCGATTCCAGCGCGCGATCCATTGCTCTCCCAAGTTAAATAGGGGGATAGCGTAGAAGCCCGACATCAGGGCGCGGTCCAGCGCCCGCACCGCCGAGACGAAGGCCGGCCGCTCCCGCGCCGCGAGCAGCGCGGCGATCATGGCGTCGATGGCCGGATCCCTGGCGCCCATGTAGTTGCGGGTGCCCGGCACGTCGGCGGCCTGGCTGCCCCAGTAGAACCACTGCTCGTTGCCCGGCGAAAGCGACTGGTCCCAGCGAATGGGGATCATGTCGAAGTCATAGGCGACCCGGCGCAGCTCGAACTGCACCGCGTCGACCCCCCGGACCGCGGCGTCGATGCCGGCCCGCTTCAGGTCGCGCTGATAGGCGAGGGCGATCCGCTCATGCTCGCGTGTCGTCACCAGGATCTCGATCCGGAGCGGCGTCCCGGTCGAGCGCTGCTTCAGCACCGTGCCGTCGAGCGCGTAGCCCGCCTCCGACAGCAGCGCGAGCGCGTTGCGCAGAACGGTTCGGTCGCGGCCTGAGCCGTCGGTGTCGGGGAGGCGATAGCGGCCCTCGATAATGTCGGGCGCAATATGCGACAGATACGGCTTGAGGAGATCGCGCTCGCGGTCATCGGCCGGGCGGCCATAGGCCGACAAATCCGAGCCGGCGAAATAGCCGCCGGCGCGCGAATAAAGTCCAAAATAGTAATTCCGGTTGATCCAATCGAAATCGAACAGCATCAGCAACGCTTGGCGCACCCTGACGTCGGCAAACTTCGGCCGCCTGGTGTTGAACACCAGAAATTCGGACGGATCGGGCGTGCCGATCTTGATGGTGTCGCGGATCACCTCGCCGCTTTTCGCGGCGGGGAAGTCGTAGCCGTCATGCCAGCGCAGCGGTTCGGGCTCGGTCCTGAAGTCATAGAGGCCGCGCTTGAACGCCTCGAACTGGCCGTTGGCGTCGCGGTAGTAATCGAGCCTGATCTCGTCGAAATTCCAGAGGCCGCGGTTCACCGGCAGGTCGCGCCCCCAGTAATCCGGATTGCGGGTGAAGGTCACGCTGCTGCCGGGTTTGACTGCCGTCACGCGGTACGGGCCGGAGCCGATCGGCGGCGCCAATGTGGTCTCCTCGAATTTGGAGACGTCGGTGGCGTGACGCGGCAAGATCGGCATCAGGCCGAGGATCAGCGGCAATTCGCGGTCCGCAACGCCGCCGAAATCGAACCGCACCGTGAGCGGGTCGAGCACCTCGGTCTTTGCGACTTTCGAGTAATACTGGTGATGCAGCGGACGGCCGTGATCGCGCAGCAGTTCGAGCGAGAACACGACGTCGTCCGCAGTGACCTCGTGCCCGTCGGAGAAGCGCGCGCGAGGATCGAGGCGGAATGTCACATAGCTTCTGGCATCGTCGGTCTCGACGCTGCGGGCGAGCAGGCCGTACAGCGTGAAGGGCTCGTCATTGTTCCGCACCAACAGGCTTTCGTAGACATAGCCGCGCTCGTAGGCGTAGCCCCGGAGCTGCTGCACGGCGAGACCCCTGACAATCAGGGGATTGAGGCTATCGAAGGTGCCGTCCCGGGGGCTCAGGACCAGACGGCCGCCCTTGGGGGCGTCAGGATTGGCGTAGGGCAGGTGAGTAAAGTCGGCAGGCAGCGCGGGCGCGCCATGCATCGCGATGGCGTGGCTCTCGGTGGCGGCCGCAGGGGCAAGCGCGCTCGTCAGGAATGCCGGGATGGATGCCAGCACAAGCCAGACGACGGCCAATGCGGCGCGCCAACCGTGCCCGGGAACACGTGCGTGAGGCGCCGGATTTGATTCGCGAAACGTCACATCAGGAGGTTTATCACAGGGCGCTGAAACTCGCCGTGACATGGCCGCAAATGCGCTTGTCGGCATTGATCTTTCCGCGCGCCGCTGTATTGAAGGCGTGCAATTCGAGGGCGGGAACGCCTGTCACGTATCCGCCTCAATTGACTAGGAGACAGCCGCCCAAACGGCTATGTGTCGGCGCCTGCAGCGGTTTCGGGCGCTGCCGTTCAGAAAGGGTTTTCCGCAATGAATTTCCGTATCTTGGCCGCCCCGGTCCGGCCGCATGGGCGAATTGTTGCCCTGATGGCGGCGACGGCATTCTCTGCAGCGCTCCTGGTTCCTGCCGCTCGGGCCCAGCAGCCGGCAGCGCCGGCGCCTGCGGCACCGAAGGCCGCGCCCAAGGCGGCACCGAAGGCAGCTCCGAAGGCGCCGGCGCCGGCAGCCCAGCCGGCACCCCAGGCACAGGCCCCGGCCGCAGGTCAGGCGCCTGCTGCCGCCGCCCAGCAGCCGCCCCAGGATCAGCAGATCCAGCTCATCTACGCCCCCTGGACCAAGTTCTGCCTGAAGGGTCAGGAAGCCAACGCCAAGCAGGTTTGCTTCACCGGCAAGGACGGCCGCATCGAGTCGGGCCAGCCGGTGATCGCCGCCGTGATCATCGAGCCGGAAGGCGAGCCGAAGAAGATCCTGCGCGTCACGCTGCCGCTCGGCATGCAGCTCGTTCACGGCACCCGCATCATCGTCGACGGCAACCCGCCGCAGCAGGCGCCCTATGTGATCTGCTTCCAGAACGGTTGCATGTCCGACTATGAAGCAACCCCCGAACTGATCGCCAACATGAAGAAGGGCCAGAACCTCGTGGTCCAGGCGATCAATTCGAATGGCGCGCCGCTGACGCTACCGCTGCCGCTCAACACCGAATTCGCCAAGGCCTATGACGGCCCGCCGACCGATCCGAAGGTGTTCGAGGAAAACTCGAAGAAGCTGCAGGAAGAGTTGCAGAAGCGCGCCGAAGAACAGCGCAAGAAGCTCGAAGGCGCGGGCGGTGGCGCTGCGCCGGCTCCGGCCAATCCGGCAGCCAAGTAACAACGTCGATCACGCGTTCAAGAAAGCGCGAGACCGTCGCAAGCAAAAGGCGCCCGCAAGGGCGCCTTTTTTGTCATGCGAAACAGACTGGCTGATGGCAGCCTGCCGCGCTGGTGACCGTGCCCATCGTGTGCGATGGTCGCCTCAAGGCAAATCGATCGCGGCCGAGCCGCATCGTGGTTGCCTTATCCGGACAAGTCCGGCGTCGAAGCACAATCATAAATCCGTCACGGGAGGCCAGACGAAAGCGCGGCATGCGCGCCTTCGATGCGCAAATGCGCGCGTGGTTCTGTGCGAACCCTGGCCGCTGTGCGGACGCCTGATGGCGCGATGCGACTGGACTTTGCCTGGGGTCGCAAGCCCGTCCGCCGTTCGCAATCATGGAAGTCTGCCAATGTCCCAGCGAGTCAACACGCAGCGGCGGGAACCGCTCTCCCGGCCTTCGGAGCCGCCGACCGGCCGTGCTTCGGCCGATGCCGGTGGGCGCCTCAACCAGGACAACGCCCCCGGGAGCTTTCATCCGGGCATCGTTCATCTCGCGCTGGCGATGGGCGGGTTCGCGATCGGCATCGCCGAATTCGCGACCATGAGCCTGCTGCCGTTCTTCGCCCATGATCTGCACATCAGTGAGCCCCAGGCGGGTCACGCGATCAGCGCCTACGCGCTCGGCGTCGTGGTGGGCGCGCCTGTGATCGCTGTGCTGTCGGCGCGCATGGCGCGGCGGACGCTGCTGATCGCGCTGATGGGCTTCTTTGCGCTGATGAACGGCCTCTCCGGGCTCGCGCCCGACTACCACACCATGCTGGTGCTGCGCTTCCTCGCCGGGCTGCCGCATGGCGCCTATTTCGGCATCGCCATGCTGGTCGCGGCTTCGCTGGTCCCGATCGACAAGCGCACCGCGGCGGTCGGCCGCGTGCTGCTCGGTCTCACCATCGCGACGACGATCGGCGTGCCGCTCGCAAATGGCGTGGGGCAGGCTATCGGCTGGCGCTGGGCGTTTGCGATCGTTGCCGGCCTCGCCCTGCTGACTTCCATCCTGGTTCTGATCTTCGCGCCGCGTGACGTCGCTGACAGCAAGGCGAGCCCGTTGCGTGAACTCTCGGCGCTCGGGCGCAAGCACGTCTGGCTGACGCTTGGGATCGGCGCCATCGGTTTCGGCGGACTGTTCTCGGTCTACACTTATCTGGCGTCGACCATGCTGGCGGTGACGCACACGTCGCCCGCGCTGGTGCCCGTCACGCTATGCGTGTTCGGGGCTGGCCTCACCGCCGGCAACATCATCGTGCCGCGCTTTGCCGACCGCACGCTGATGGCAACCGCGGGCGGGCTGCTGCTGTGGTCGGCGGCGACGCTGGCGTTGTATCCGCTGGCGGCGGCGAATTTCTGGACGCTGAGCGCCGACGTGTTCCTGATCGGGCTGGGCGGAGCGCTTGCCACCGTGTTGCAGACCCGGCTGATGGATGTCGCGGGCGACGCGCAGAGCCTCGCCGCTGCGCTCAACCATTCCGCCTTCAACGTCGCCAATGCGCTGGGGCCGTGGCTCGGCGGAATGGCCGTCGCAGCCGGCTACGGCTGGACCTCGACCGGTCTCGTCGGCGCGGGGCTGGCGCTGGCGGGTTTTGCGGTCTGGGCGATCGCGGCGGCGCTGGCCGCGCATGAGGGGGTATGAGCAGGCTGGAAGCCGCGCCGTCCTGTCCGTCGCCGGACAGGCGCCGCGCGTCAGTTCAGCGACGGTGTTGCGCGGACGGTAGCCGCCCGATTTGTCCTTCACGAAGATCTCCGCCACCTGCGAGTGCCGGATCGGCTCGCCGGAATCGTCGGGCAGCAGGTTCTGCTCGGACACATAGGCGACGTACTCGGTCTCCGAGTTTTCCGCGAGCAGGTGATAGAACGGCTGGTCCTTGTGCGGCCGCATGTCCTCGGGGATCGACAGCCACCATTCCTCGGTGTTGTTGAACTCCGGGTCGATATCAAAAATCACGCCCCGGAAGGAGAACACCCGGTGACGGACGATCTGCCCGATCTGAAACTTGGCGGTCCGCGCTTTGATCATGGTTCGTCGATAGACCAACATTGTGGCCGATGCTAGGGGCTAAGCCTCGAATTAACCCCCGGTTTACCGATTCCAGACCTGCAAAAACGACCCGAAATCCGGCCGAGAAATTACTTTCAGAATGATCGATATCCTCAATCTGGCGTTGCCGTATTTCGGCTTGATCTTTATCGGCTACGCATGCGGAAAAGCCAAGGGTTTGCCCGAGAGCGGGCTTGCCTGGATGAATTTCTTCCTGCTTTACGTTTCGTTGCCGGCGCTGCTGTTCGGGATCATGTCGAAGACGCCGTTCGCCGAGCTGAACAACCCGCCATTCCTGATCGCCACCACGCTCGGAACCGTGATCGCGTTCTTCCTCGCGATGGTCGCAGGAAAGCTGATCGGAGGGCTGTCGCTGCGCGAGGCAACGCTGGCAGGCCTGTCGGGCGCCTACGGCAATATCGGCTATATGGGGCCTGGGCTCGCGCTCGCGGTGCTCGGCACCAAGGCAGCGGCGCCGACCGCGCTGATCTTCTGCTGCGACAGCATCTTCCTGTTCTCGATCGTGCCGCTCTTGATCGAACTCACCGACCGCGACCATCCCTCGCTGCTGCATGCGTTCGGCGTGGTGCTCCGGCAGATCGTGCAGAACCCGCTGATCATGTCCGCGGTGTTCGGCGCGCTGGTCGCCGCGTTTCACATCCCGATTCCGGTCGCGCTCGACCGCACCATCCAGTTCCTGCAAAACGCCGCGGCGCCGATGGCGCTGTTCGCGCTCGGCATCACCGTGGCGCTACGGCCGTTCGAGCGGGTGCCGTGGGAGGTGCCGGGTGTGGTCGCGATCAAGCTTCTGATCCATCCGCTGCTGGCCTTCGGACTGATGCTGCTGTTCGGTCCGTTCGCGCAGCCCTGGGCTGCGACCGCGGTGCTGATGGCCTCGCTGCCGCCGGCGCTCAACGTGTTCGTGATTGCACGGCAGAACGACACCTGGATCGAGCCGGCGTCGGTCGCGGTGCTGATCGGCACCTTTGCCTCGGTGGTCACGTTGACCAGCGTGATGTGGTTCATCCAGAGCGGACGCTTGGTGTTTCCCTAAGCGGCGCGGTTTCTATTTGACGCGTTTTCTTAATGCAAACCGGTACCCACTTCGCTCGAAAACGCTTTGGTCACCGCCGCCATGACGGCGCGAGACCCTCGCGCATCGCCAGCCGCCGCAGCGGGCCGAATGCGCCGATCAGATGCAGGCCGGCGGCCCGCGCCGTCTGTACCCCCAGGAAACCGCTGAGCAGCGACCGGTTGGCGATGTCGATCGCCCAAATCCGGCTGGCAACATCGGGCCGCCGCGCCGCCTGGTAGCGCGACAGCACATTGGGCGCGCCGGGATCCTCGCCGCGGCCGATCGCCTGGCCCGTGATCTCGGCGATATCGGCGGCATCGCGCAGCCCCATGTTGAGCCCCTGCGCGCCGATAGGCGGCAGCACATGGGCGGATTCGCCGACCAGCGCGATCCGATCCTTGGCGAATTGCCGGGGCCGCTCGATGGCGAGGGGAAACACGTGACGGCCGCCTTGAACCTCGACGCGGCCGAGAATCGAATGCGACTGTCGCTCGGCCGCTTCGGATAATTCGCCATCGCCAAGCGCCTTCAGCCGTTCGGCCTCCTTGGGCGCCGAGACCCAGACCACGCTGCTGCGGTTGCCGCTGAGCGGCACGAACACGCAGGGGCCGTGCTCGGTGTGAAACTCGGTCGAGATGTTCCGGTGCGGCCGGCTGTGGGTGATGTTGAAGGTGAGGGCGGATTGGCCGAGCTCGCGGCTGACCACCTCGATGCCGGCGGCCTCGCGGGACAGCGAGTTGCGCCCGTCGGCGCCGACCACGAGCCGGGCCGACAGCGACTGGCCCTGCCGCGTCACCACGGTGACCGCAGTATCCTTCGGTTGCACCGAGGCGGCCTCGTCGTCGAACCGCGTCAGCGCGGCCATCTCGCTGGCACGCTCCTCGAGTGCTGCGACCAGCGAGCGATTGTCGATGTTGAAGCCGAACTGCTCGCGGCCGATCTCCTCGGAGGAGAACCGCACCTCCGGGGCGCGGATCAGGCGGCCGGTGTCGTCGACGAGGCGCATGGTCTTGAGCGCCGCCGCTTGGTCGCTGCAGCGCCGCCAGACGTCGAGCCGCTCCAGGATATCGGTCGAGGCGCCGAGCAGCGCGGTGGTCCGGTTGTCGGCATAGGGGGCGCGGCGCGCCAACAGCGCGGTGCGCGCGCCGGCGTCGGCGAGGGCAATCGCAGCCGTCAATCCGGCCGGACCGCCGCCTATTACGATAACGTCATAATCCTGGGAGCTGTCGGTCATATCAGGACATTTGACATGCCTGGCCCGATTTTCAAGCCATCGGTAACCACCAAGAGTCTCCAACGATCTGCGCGGCGGAACGCCGCAAGACTGCATATGCAAAGGTGGCCGATTCCTGATAGCACTTCGGCCGATGGAGCACTCGAGCCAGCCGGATGCGTTGCCAGAACGGATGCGGACCGCCGCATTCTCCGTTCATATCTTCACGGCGCTCGGCGCCGGGGTCGCGCTGCTGGCGATGCTGGAGGCGGTGCGCGAGCACTGGGCCAACATGTTCGCCTGGCTCGGGGTCGCGCTGATCATCGACGGGATCGACGGCCCGCTGGCGCGCCGGTTCGACGTGGTGCGGCTGCAGCCGAACTGGTCGGGCGAGGTGCTCGACCTGGTGGTTGATTTCGTCACCTATGTGTTCGTGCCGGCCTATGCGATCACCGCGAGCGGCATGCTGCTGCCGCTGGCCGCGCCGATCCTCGGCATCGGCATCGTGGTCTCGAGCGCGCTGTATTTCGCCGACCGCCGCATGAAGGCCGATGACAACCATTTCCGTGGCTTCCCGGCGCTGTGGAATGCAGCGGCGTTCTATCTGTTCCTGCTGCATTTGCCGCCGGTGCTGTCGACGATCGTGGTCGCGGTCCTGATTGGGCTGACCTTTGCGCCGTTCCATGTGCTGCACCCGTTCCGCGTGGTGCGGCTGCGCTGGCTGACGCTGTGGTTGCTCGGCGCCTGGGCGCTGCTCGGCATGTACACGCTCGCCAACGATTTCGTGGTCGGAGCCCCGATCACCTTCGGTCTCTGCGCCATCGCCGTCTACATCGTCGGCAGCGATACCCTGATCCGCCGGATGAAAGCCTTCAGAGCATGATGCAGTTGATCACCAGCCCGGAAGCCTGGGCGGCGCTGCTGACCCTGACTGCGCTCGAGATCGTGCTCGGCATCGACAACGTCATCTTCCTGTCAGTGCTCGTCTCGCGGATTCCGCAACCGCAGGCCAACCGCGCGCGGCAGATCGGCCTGCTGCTGGCGCTGGTGTTCCGCATCATCCTGCTCAGCGTCCTGGTCTGGCTGATCGGGCTGACGCAGCCTGTGATCACCATCGAGAGTGTCGCGCTGTCGTGGCGCGATATCATCCTGATCGGCGGCGGCCTGTTCCTGATTGCGAAAGCGACCCACGAGATCCACGGCGAGGTCGAGGCGCGTGACGCCGAGCAGAATGACAAGCCGAGCCCCAACGCGTTCTTCTGGGTGATCGTGCAGATCATCATCATCGACCTGGTGTTCTCGCTGGATTCGATCATCACCGCGATCGGCATGGCGCAGGACATCGAGATCATGATCGCGGCGGTCGTGATCGCCTGCGCGATCATGTACATCTCGTCGGGACCGGTGGCGCGGTTTGTCGCGGAGCATCCGACCACCAAGATGCTGGCGCTGGCGTTCCTGGTGCTGATCGGCGTTGCGCTGGTGGCCGACGGATTCAAATTCCACATTCCGCGCGGCTACATCTATTTCGCCATCGCATTCTCGGCGGCAGTCGAGATGTTCAATGTGCTGGCCAGGCGCAACCGCAAGAAGCCGGCCGGCTAAAGGGCATGATCTTTCGGAAAACCGCTTCGCACTTTTCCGGATCATGCTGTAGCCCCGGTTCCGGACGCTTGGTTGACAAGCCGGCGCCGATGGCATTCGCTCGTTTGACGCTGAGATCTGAGGGAGCGACGACATGACCAAGGCTGTGCGGGTGCACAAGGTGGGGGGCCCTGAGGTCCTGACCTATGAGGATGTCGAGGTGGGGGCGCCGGGGACCGGCGAGGTCCGCATCCGCCAGCATGCGGTCGGGCTGAACTTCATCGACGTCTATTTCCGCACCGGCCTCTACAAGGCGCCCGGCCTGCCGTTCATCGCCGGCAACGAGGCCGCGGGCGAGGTCGTGGCCGTCGGTCCGGGCGTGACCAATTTCCACCCCGGCGATCGTGTTGCCTACTACTACAACCTCGGCGGCTACGCCTCCGAGCGCGTCATCCCGGCCGACAAGCTGGTCAAGTTGCCCGACCACATCACGTATGAGCAGGGTGCCGTCCTGATGCTCAAGGGACTCACGGTCTGGTACCTCCTGCACAAGACCTTCAAGGTCGAGCAGGGCCATCGGGTGCTGATCCACGCCGCGGCCGGCGGCATCGGGCTGCTGGCCTGCCAGTGGGCCCACGCGCTCGGCGCGCATGTCATCGGCACCGTCGGCTCGAAGGCGAAGGCCGATATCGCGCTTGCCAATGGCTGCGACCACGTCATCCTCTACAACGAGGAGAATTTCGTCGAACGCGTCAAGCAGATCAGCCGCGGCGAGCTCTGCGACGTCGTCTATGACGGCGTCGGCAAGACGACGTTCCCGGGATCGCTGTCGTGCCTGCGGCCACGCGGCCTGTTCGTCTCGTTCGGCAACGCCTCCGGCCCGGTGCCGCCGTTCCCGCTCGCCGAGCTCAACAACCACGGTTCGCTGTTCGCGACGCGGCCGAAGCTCAACGACTATGTCGGCACCCGCAAGGAATTGCTCGAAGGCGCCGACACGCTGTTTGCCGCCGTGATCAACGGCAAGCTGCACGTGCCGATCAACCACGCCTATGCGCTCAAGGACGTCGCCAAGGCGCACATCGATCTGGAGAGCCGGGCGACCACAGGCGCTGCGATTTTGCGGCCGTAAGCCTCTCCTCGTCATTGGAGCGAAGCGACGAAGCAATCCATTGTCCCGCACGCGTGGAGGGATGGATGGCTTCGCTTCGCTCGCAATGACGTGAGCCGTTACGCCACCCGCCGCGCCGCGCCGACCTTCGTCAGCACGGTATCGAGGCAATCGATGACCGCGGAAATCTCCTCCCGCGTCACGTTGAGCGCCGGCATGAAGCGCAGCGTGTCCGGCTGCGGCGAATTGACCAGCACGCCGGCGGCGAACGCCTCGGCGACAACGGCGGCGCCGATCGGCATCTTGAGATCGAGCGCGAGCAGGAGGCCACGGCCTCTGATCTCGCCGAGCCCGTGCCGCGCCGACAGCCGCTGCAATTCACGCTCGAGCAGCAGCCCGGTGTCGGTGACCGATTTCAGGAAATCGGGCTGGCCGATCTGATCGAGCACGACAAGCCCGGCGGCGCACATCAGGGGATTGCCGTTGAAGGTGCCGCCCTGATCGCCGTGATCGAAGCACGAGGCATGTTCGGTCGCAAGCAGTGCCGCGAGCGGCACGCCGCCGCCGATGCCTTTGCCGAGCGTCATGATGTCGGGTTCGATCCCGGCGTGCTCATAGCCGAACAGCTTTCCGGTCCGGCCGATGCCGGTCTGGATCTCGTCGACGATCAAGAGCAGGCCGCGCTGCTGGGTCAGCGCCCGCAACTCTCTGAGGAACGCGTCGGTCGCAGGCCACACGCCGGCTTCGCCCTGGATCGGCTCCAGCATGACCGCGACCGTCGACGACGTGATCAGCTGGCGCACCGACTCGATGTCGTTCAGCCGCGCTTTCCGGAAGCCCGAGACCTTCGGCTCGAACAGCGGCTCGAACGCCTTCTTGCCCGAGGCTGACATGGTCGCGAGCGTCCGGCCGTGGAAGCCGCCTTCGAAGGTGATGATCTCGTGCGCGCCGTTCTTGTACTTGGCGCCGTATTTGCGCGCGAGCTTGATCGCGCCCTCGTTGGCCTCGGCGCCGGAATTGGCGAAGAACACCTGATCGAAGCAACTGTTGTCGACCAGCGCCTTTGCCAGTTTCAGGCTCTGCTCGTTGTAGAATGCCGGGCTCGGCGTCAATAGCCGCCTGGCCTGCGCGGCCAGCGCATCGGCAACGATGACCGGCGAGTGGCCGAGCGGGTTGACGGCCCAGCCCTGCACGAAATCGAGATAGCGGTTGCGGTTGGAGTCCCACAAATACGAGCCTGCGCCGCGCACGAAGACGACCTCGGGGCGAGCGGTGATGTCCATCAGCGCATCGAACGGATGGGGTGCGTTGGTCATGTCGATCTCCTCTGGGGTCGGTGTGGGAAAGGGCAGGCCGAAAAAGCGAGAAGGCCGCGCTTTGGGGGCGCGGCCTTCTCGAAAACCTCAGCTGACTCTAGCTAATCAGCGGTGGCGTCGGACACGGCGCAGCCCAGCATCGTCGCGGTTGCGACGACGGTTGATGGCGCGGCGGTGGGTCCGGTTCAGCTTCATGGCGCAGGGCCATACAGCCGAACGGCCCGTGGTGTCAAGCGAGAGGTGACGTCGCACACAAGCGACGCGCGGAGCGTGATAGAGCGTTTTCGAGCGAAGTGGACACCGGTTCGCGTGAAGAAAACGCGTCAAAACAAGAATCTAGAGCTTCGGTTCTGATTCAATCGGAACCGAAAGTGCTCTAGGCTGCGACCAGGCAATCCTGGAGGTGGCGCCGTGATCAAGCTGCTGATCGAACGAGATCTTCCGGCCGGTTTCGATGTGACCGATGACGCGCAGGCGGCGCGTCATGCGCGGATTGCGCTGGACGCCATCATCGCGACGCAGGGCAGAATGCACTGGCTCTGCACCTACGCGACCGACGACCGCAAGCTGTTCGGCCTCGTCGTGGTCGAGAGCGAGGAGGTCATCGATGCCTATGCGCGCAACGCAGGCATCTCCAGCCCGGTCCGCATCCATCGCGTGCTTCGCACGCTGGATCCGGCGCTTGCCGCCGCGCCGACTGCGAGTTAGGCGCGTTCAGAATCCGGCGACGCTGCCGTGCAGGTCGTATTCATCGGCGCGCTCGATCTTTGCGGTGACGATCTCGCCGACCTTGAGCGGGCGGCGGCTGGTGAGGTAGACGGCGCCGTCGATCTCGGGTGCGTCGGCTTTCGACCGGCCCTTGGCCACCGTCGGACCGACCTCGTCGATGATCACCTGCTGGCGGGTGCCGACCTTGCGCTTCAGGCGTCTCGCCGAAATCTTCTGCTGCCGCGCCATCAGCGCATTCCAGCGTTCCTGCTTGACCTCGTCGGGCACGGCATTGCCGATCGCGTTCGAGGAGGCGCCGGCGACCGGCTCGTATTTGAAGCAGCCGAGGCGATCGATCTCCGCTTCGTCGAGCCAGTCGAGCAGATAGGCGAAATCGGAATCGGTCTCGCCGGGGAAGCCGACGATGAAGGTCGAGCGCAGCGTCAATTCGGGGCATTGCTCGCGCCACTTCTGAATTCGTGCCAGCGTCTTCTCCTGGGCGGCCGGGCGCTTCATCGCACGCAGCACGTCCGGGCTCGCATGCTGGAACGGGATGTCGAGATAGGGCAGCACCTTGCCCTCGGTCATCAGGCCGATCACCTCGTCGACGTGCGGGTAGGGGTAGACATATTGCAGCCGCACCCAGGCGCCGAGCTCGCCGAGCTCCTTGGCGAGATCGAAGAATTTTGCGCGCACGCTGCGATCCTGCCAGGTGCTCTCGGCGTATTTCAGATCGACGCCATAGGCCGAGGTGTCCTGCGAAATGACCAGCAATTCCTTGACGCCGGCTTTCACCAGCTTCTCGGCCTCGCGCAGCACGTCGTTGGCCGGCCGCGACACCAAATCGCCGCGCAGTTTCGGGATGATGCAGAAGCTGCAGCGGTTGTTGCAGCCTTCGGAAATCTTCAAGTAGGCGTAGTGGCGCGGCGTCAGCTTGACGCCCTGCGGCGGCACCAGGTCAATGTGCGGATTGTGCGCCGGCGGCAGCGCGCGATGCACGGCATCCAGCACGCTTTCATATTGCTGCGGCCCCGTGATCGACAGCACGCCGGGATAGGCCGCCTCGATCTGCTCGGGCTCGGCGCCCATGCAGCCGGTGACGATGACCTTGCCGTTCTCGGCCATGGCCTCGCCGATCGCCGCGAGCGATTCCTGCTTGGCGCTGTCGAGGAAGCCGCAGGTGTTGACGATGACGATGTCGGCGCCGTCATGCTTGCGCGCGAGCTCATAGCCCTCCGCGCGCAGCCGGGTGATGATGCGCTCGGAGTCGACCAGCGCCTTGGGGCAGCCGAGACTGACGAACGAAATATGGGGCGCTCTTTCCATGTGGTCGCCTGGAGCCTGATCTGAATTGTTCGGATATGGTGATCCAACTAATTGATCCGATAGCGAAATTCAATGACTAATACGTGCGTTGTGCCGCCAAGGCAGGGGAGGCGACATTGTTATTCAAAACTGCGGCCACTGAAGCGGCCTATTTTCCTGTTGATCCAGGACACAACATCCGGTTGTGTTCTCCGCTGGGTAGACTCTCATCTAAGGAAATCGGCGAGACCCGCCGGATCATTGGGCACCGCATATGCGAGTATTTTGGATTGGAGTTGGCTTGCTTACGGTGCTGATTGCGGTCGTCGTTCCGTTCGTCGCCAGCGAGGGCTGCAAGGGCCGGTGGGCGCCGTTCAATCTAGAAGGTGTCTGGGACTACAAGACTGGATGCTGGGTGAGGATTGGTGGCGGACTTGTTCGAGAGGAGTATGTCAGTTTTGATCCGAGGAATCCCCCTAGACCGGCGGGGGACCGCTTTACAAAACCTCAGGACCCGAACGCGGGAAATCAGGCTCTCACGCGCCCCGACTGGGTGACGCTCGGACCGGACAATCGCCCAACAGCCGAAGGCTCTGTTCGGATCAATCAGAGATAAAGAGCGAAAGCGTTGAGAACCCTCCAGGCGCGGCGCCAGTAACGCGAATGCTGTATGCGGCCCATTGATCGCGACAGGGGCTCGAATGCAATGCCGGTTGAACCGGAAGCGACGTCGCCTATGTGTTCGGTTCCTTCGGAACACCCCTGCGATGTGAGGTTACTTTATGGCGCGCCGGCCCGCTCCATATCTTTGATCTGCCGCATGAATGGGCAGGAGCTAGTCCCAATTGTCGAGAATTACAACCCTTTCCGCACCGTCTCGGCGTGATATGGATGGTTCTTGCCGGGCTTTAAGAGTGGTCGATGAGCGCTGAATCGTCTCCCAAGATCGTCATAGTCGACGAGAGCCCGATCCGTGCGGCCATCCTCGAGGAGGGACTGCGGGAGGCCGGCTATACGGACGTGGTCCATATCAGCGAGATGCAGAGCCTGCTGTCGCGGATCTATGCGCTCGATCCCGAGATCATCGTCATCGACCTCGAGAACCCCAGCCGCGACGTGCTGGAACAGATGTTCCAGGTCAGCCGCGCGGTCCGCCGCCCGATCGCGATGTTCGTCGACCAGAGCGACGCCGCCTCGATCCAGGCCTCGGTGGAGGCCGGCGTCTCCGCCTACATCGTCGACGGGCTCAAGAAGGAGCGGATGAAGCCGATCCTCGATCTCTGCGTCTCCCGCTTTAATGCCTTCTCCAAATTGCAGGACGAGCTCGACCGCACCAAGCATGCGCTGGAGGAGCGTAAGGTGATCGACCGCGCCAAGGGCATCCTGATGAAGGTGAAGGGGCTGACCGAAGAAGAGGCCTATGTGCTGATGCGCTCGACCGCGATGCGCGAGAAAAAGAAGATCGGGGAGATCGCTCAATCGATCCTGACGGCGTCGGAGCTTCTGAAATGACCACACCCCTGCACATCGGATTCATTCCGCTGGTGGACGCTGCCGCCCTGATCGTCTCGGTCGACAAGGGGTTTGCCGCAGCCGAAGGCCTCGATGTCACGCTGGTGCGGGAAGTGTCGTGGTCGAACGTCCGCGACAAGCTCAATATCGGCCTGTTCGACGCGGCTCATCTGCTGGCGCCGGTGGCAATCGCCTCGAGCCTCGGGCTCGGCCACGTCAAGGTGCCGATCGCAGCCCCCTTCAATCTCGGGCTCAACGGCAACGCCATCACCGTATCGCCGGCGCTGCACACCGCGCTGCTGGAAGAGATCGACGGCGAGCGCTTCGATCCGATGGCGACCTCGCGCGCGCTTGCCCGCGTCGTGGCCAGGCGGCGGAAGAGCGGGGCCGAGCCGTTGACCTTCGGCATGACCTTCCCGTTCTCGACCCACAATTATCAATTGCGGTTCTGGATGGCCGCCGGCGGCGTCGATCCCGACGAGGACGTCCAGCTCGTGGTGCTGCCGCCGCCCTACATGGTGGACAGTCTCGCCAACGGGCATGTCGACGCGTTCTGCGTCGGCGCGCCCTGGAATTCGATCGCGGTCGATCTCGGCGTCGGCCACATCCTGCACTTCGTCTCGGACATCCTGCTCAGCGCGGTGGAGAAGGTGCTGGCGGTGCGCCAGAGCTGGTCGGAGAAGCACGCCGACGTCGTGGCCGCGCTGGTGCGCGCGCATCTGCGCGCCGCGGAGTTCATCGAGCAATCGGAAAACCGGCCCGAAGTCGCGCGCATCCTGGCGCAGCCCGAGCGGATCGGCGTCGAGGCCAGCGTCATCCAGCGCACGCTCGATGGCCGGCTGAAGATTTCGCCCGACGGCACTATGCGCGAAAGCAATCGCTATTTGCTGGTCGGGCGCGAGGCGGCGGCGCGGCCGGACCCGGGGCAGGCGGCCTGGCTCTACGCGCAGATGGTTCGCTGGGGCCAGACACCGTACCGGCCGGAGGCGCTGAAGGCTGCCATGGCGGTGTTCAGGCCGGACCTCTATGACGCTGCGGCCGGGCGCCCAGCTGACACATCGAACGCCATCGGCGCGTTCGCCGGTCCGCCGTTCGATCCGAAGGACGTTCCCGGCCATCTGGCGGCCTTCAAGATCGGGCGCTGGAAGCCCTGAGGCCCCGCCTCAGCGATCCACCTCCGGCTACTTTGCATGGGGTTGTTTTCGAGATTTTCGGTTATTGCGGGCTGGCGTGGGTTCCCGACGCCTCGAATTGCGACGAATAAGATTCTCGGGCGAACTCGCGAGGCAGAATAATCCTCTCGGAACCGTGTTCCCGAAGGCGGCGGCATCGCTATTTTTTCCGCCCGCTTGAATCCGGGCGCGAACGCTATTCCATATGCCCGAGAATGGGGCGTTGGAGATCGACCATGCGCGAGCTATCGGCGGAAGCCCGCCTGCACTTTTACGCGCGACACATTTCAAGGAAGTCCGGGACCGGAATTCACACTGCGGCGCTCTACAGCGCCTTTGCGGTGATCGCGGCGATCGTGTTCGGCACGCTGTCCGTCCACCCGTTCTGAGCAAATCAGAGAATTGAAAAGCCGCCGTCTGATGGCCTCAGGCGGCGGCTTTTGTTTGCGAACTTGTAGGGTGGTTGGCCGAGGGCGTAACCCGCCACCTTCGTCCCGCAACAAAGTGGGTTACGCTGCGCGAACCCACCCTACGCAACGTCATCAGTAGCCGTAACCGTATCCGTACCCACCACCGCCGCAGGTGTTGCAGGTCGGCTGGACCGGCGCGTAGTAGGAATAGCCCGGCGAGACCATCTGCGTGCGTTCCTGGGTGGCGTATTGCGGCGCGATGCGCTCATAGGCGACGCCTTCGGGCGCGACCATCACGGTCCTCGGCACCATCACGGTACGATACTGCGGCGGCGTGCGATGCGCGATGACGCGGCCCGGCGACACCATCACGGTCTCCTGCACAGTGCGATACTGCGGCGGCACGGTCTGCACCTGATAGCAGGTCGTGCAGGGCTGGGGCGGCGGCGTATAGCAGCTGTAGCAGCCGGCGGACGCCGCGCTGGTGAAGGCGGCCGTGGCCACCGCAGCAATTGCGAAGGAGAGGCTGGTGCGGAACATGCTTTCGTACCCAATTTCCTGAGAGGACAATCAAAGGCTCGGAAGCTGCACCTAGCAATCAAACGGCAAGTTTGGGTTTAAGAAGACTCTTAACGGAATCTAAAAGGGTCGGCGCGGCGGCCGACCCTTTTCAATCGACGTGTGCGCGGCTCAGTGCGCGGTCTTGAACGGCGCGACCGTGATGCCGGCCTTGCTCAGCGCCTCGCGCAGGCCGCGCGCGATCTCGACGGCGCCATGCGTGTCGCCATGGATGCAGACGGTATCGGTCTGCATCTTGATCACCTTGCCGGTGACCGAGACGACCGCGCCGTCCTGCACCATCCGCACCACGCGCTCGGCGATCGCCTTGGGATCGTGCAGCACCGCGCCGGGCTTCTTGCGCGACACCAGATTGCCGTCGTCCTCATAGGCGCGGTCGGCAAACACTTCATGCGCCATCCGCAGATTGGCGGCTTCACCCGCGCGCACCAGCTTTGAGTTGGCGAGCACCACGAACACGAGGCTCGGGTCGACTGCCTTGATCGCATTGGCGATCGCGCGTGCGGTCATGTCGTCCTCGCAGGCGACGTTGGAGATCGCGCCATGTGCCTTCACGTGCGTGACCTTGTGGCCGGCCGCGGTTGCAATCGCCTGCAGGGCGCCGATCTGATAGGCGATCAGGTTCTCGATCTCGGAGGATGTCAGCCCCGGCATCGGGCGGCGGCCAAAGCCGTGCAGGTCGCGATAGCCGGGATGGGCGCCGACGCTGACGCCGCGCGCCTTCGCGAGCTCGACGGTCTTGCGCATGATGTCGGCGTCGCCGGCATGGAAGCCGCAGGCGATGTTGACCGAGGTCGCAAGCTCGATCATCGCAGCATCATTGCCCATTTCCCAGGGCCCAAAACTTTCGCCGAGATCGCAATTGAGGTCGATGGTTGCAGTCATGACGATCGATCCGTTTGTTGTTCGTATTTGATTCAGGGTAGCGCAACTTGCCAGGTCGACACATCGACGGCGCTGACGGCCTGACCCGCGACATTCGCATCCCGCAGCGCCTCGATGTTGAGGCCAAAATCGTCGATGCCGCGGAGGCGGTCGGACAGGGAATGCAGCAGCGCGTGGAACTTGATCGCCTCGGCCTGCGCTTCCGCCATGGTCACGGCCTTGAAGCGGAACGGCCGGCCGGCGGAGGTCTGCGCGAAGCGGCCAAGATCGGCCGTGATCACGGTCGCGATCTTTGGATAACCACCGCTGGTGCCGCGGTCCGGCATCAGCACGATCGGCTGGCCGTTGCCGGGCACCTGGATGCTGCCGTTGACGGTGCCGTCGGAGACGATGTTGTGGCCGTCGCGGTGCTTGATGACAGCTCCTTCGAGCCGGTAGCCCATGCGGTCGCTGGTGGCCGAGATTTTCCACTCGCTGTCGAGGAACAGCTGCTTGTTTTCCTCGGTGAATTCGTCGTCCTGCGGGCCGAATACGACGCGGATCGGCGCGTCGATGGCGGCCGGCAATTCGATGCGGCGCTCAGTGGCGCCGCTCGCAGCTTTTGTCTTCAACTCGTCGCCGCTTTGCAGCGGCCGCGGGTAGGGGCTGCCGAGCCCGGCCCGGGCGTTGACGGCGAGGCTGCCGAACATCGGCTCGCCTTCGATACCGTGCTCGATCGCGAGATAGCTGAACGAGCCGCCGCGCGCAAAACCGAGATTGAGCGTCTCACCTTCGGCGAGCGTTGCCGAACTGTCGAAGGCGACCGGCCGGCCACCGATGTCCGCATTGCGCGATGCGCCGGCGAGCCCGACGCGCACGGCACCGCCACGCGCAGTGAAGGTGGCGCCGAATGGACCGATCTCGACCGCGGCGGCGAACGGCTCATTGCCGACCAGCGTGTTGGCGGTCGCCAGCGAAAGCCGGTCCATCGCGCCGCTCGGCGTCAGGCCATAGCGCTGCGAGCCCGGACGTCCGCCGTCCTGCACCGAGCTCGCCGGGCCGATCGAGGTGACGACGAGCTTGCTCATGTCGTCACCAGTTCTGCGACGAACTCGCCAGCCTCGGCGGCGCGGTCCTGTTCGGCAAAGGTCTTGGCATCCACTGCCGTGAAGCTGACGGCATCGCCGGGCTCCAGCAAGAAGGTCGGATCGCGATGCAATTGGTAGGTTCGCACTGGAGTGCGGCCGAGCAGGTGCCAGCCGCTCGGGCCGGCGAGGCACTGCACGCCGGTCTGGATGCCGCCGATCGAGATGGTGCCGGCAGGGGTCACGAGCCGTGGCTCCTTGCGCCTTGGTAAATGCAGGAACTTGTCCAGCCCGCTGAGATAGGACCAGCCGGGCGTGAAGCCGATCATGGCGACGCGATAGTCGCCGGCGGCATGGCGCGCGACGATGTCATCGGGCGTGGTCTGGAGCGCCTTCGCCACATCCTCGAGATCGATGCCGTGCTCACCGCCATAGGTGATGGGGATCCGCCAGCGCCGCGTTCCGCTTTCGGTCGGCGGTGCCTTGGCGGCGCGCGCAAGCAGCTGCTCGCCGAGCGCATCGAAGGTGATCTGCACGGGATCGTAATGCACCAGCAGGGACCGGTAGGTCGGCACGGTCTCGGTGATGCCGGCGATCGGCTCGGCTGCGATCACGCGGTCGAGCGCGAGCACCCGCCGGTTGGCGGCGTCATCGATGGTGCGGCTGAATTCCACCGTGATGGCGCTGTCGCCACTCGGCAAAAGGCGGGGAGGACTTATGGGTTCGGCCATCGGCTCAAGCAGATTGGGTCGGCCATCAAGCTAGCGTGTTTCGATTCAAAACGGAATTCGCTTCGTGCAAAATGATGCAGCAACTTCAATAAATTAATCGGCATGCCGGCGATAAATTTGGATGATCGGAGCTTTTCGCGCAGCCCTTGACGCAGGGCCTTCGCCCGGCAACATGCGCCGGTCTTTTCCTCCCATCGGAGCAAGCTTTCCAGATGTCACTGTCCGCCGAAGCGATCGCGACGCTGTCGCACGTGTCCACCGCCACCATCACCACGGTCCTGCTCAAGAAGGGCCTGCGCAACATCTGGATGCGCGGCACCAAGCCCTTGAAGCCCGGGCAGAAGCGGTTGGTCGGACCGGCCTTCACGCTGCGCTTCGTGCCGGCCCGCGAGGATCTGGCGACGCCGGAATCCTGGTCGTCGCCGATCTCGACCCGTACCGCGATCGAGGCGATGCCGGCCGGCTGCATTGCCGTGGTCGATGCCATGGGCATCACCGATGCCGGCATTTTCGGCGACATCCTCTGCGCCCGCATGGTCAAGCGCGGGGTAACGGCGCTGATCACCGATGGGGTGGTGCGTGACGTCGAGGGCGTGCTCGGCACCGGCCTGCCGGTGTGGTGCGACGGCTACGCCGCGCCGCCGTCGGTTGCGGGCCTGACCTTCGTCGGCTGGGGTGAACCGATTGGCTGCGGAGGCGTTGCCGTGTTTCCGAACGACGTGGTGGTGGCCGACCAGGACGGCGCGGTGCTGATCCCGCAGGCCTTCCTTGACCAGGTGCTGGCCGAGGGACCCGAGCAGGAGCGGATGGAAGCCTGGATCGTCAGCGAGGTGAACAATGGCGCCCAGCTGCCCGGCCTGTATCCGATGAACGCCGAGACCAAGGCGCGCTACGCCGCATCCAAGAAATAACGTCAGGAGAGGGAGGTAACCCCATGGATATCCACGTTTCCGGCTCGCGGCCGACACGCCGCGCGCCGAAGGAGAACTTCACCGGCAGCGTGCTGCAGGACCCGATCAACATGGCGCCGGCGCCGGCCCGGCTGAATGCCTCGCGCGTGTCGTTCGAGCCTGGTGCGCGTACCGCCTGGCACACCCATCCGCTCGGGCAGACGCTGTACGTGATATCAGGCATCGGCCGCGTGCAGGCCAAGGGCGGTCCGATCCGGGAGATCCGCCCGGGCGATGTCGTCTGGATCCCGCCGAACGAGAAGCACTGGCACGGTGCTTCGCCTGACAACAGCATGACCCACATCGCCATGCAGGAGGCGCTCGACGGCGTCTATTCGACCTGGATGGAGCACGTCACCGACGAGGAATATAACGGCAAGCTCGGCTAAAGCCGACGTAGCAAGCCAAAGGAAAGCCCCGCGCGCTGCGGGGCTTTTTTGTTGCTCGTATGCGTAGCCCGGATGGAGCGAAGCGTAATCCGGGGCGATCTGTCCCGCGGTGACAACCCCGGATTGCGCTGCGCTCCATCCGGGCTACGACTTGCAGCTAATCAGTTCACCCGCGTCCAGGTCTGGCCGCCGCAGAACATGCCGCCGAACGCACAGCCCTGGACGCGCAGCGTGTCGGGGCTCTTCAGTGCGATCGTGGAATCGTAGGTGCTGCCGCTGTTCGGATCGAAGATGCGGCCGCTCCATTTGTCCTTGCCCGGTTTCATGTTGATTAGAACCTGCTCGCCGTTGGCGTTCGATTTCTTGTCGACCGAATAGCCGCAGAGATTGGCGCCGCATTGTTCGATGCGGACTTTGCCTTCCTTCTCTTCCGTCAACCAGATGCCGAGCGGCGAATTGGCTGCTTGTACGGGGTTCGCCGCCGGCTTGGGTGCAGGCGATACGGCGCCGACCGTTGGCGCTGGGGTCGGCTTTGCCGACGCCGGCGCGGCGCTTTGCTGCACGATTGGCGGCGCGGGTGGTGGCGGCGGTGTGGTCGCTACCATAGCCGGAGCAACGCTCGTGTTCGCCGGCTCTGTCGTTGTTGCTGTCGGCGCCGGTGCCGCCGAAGCAGCCGCCTGATCAACGGCAGTCGGAGAGGGGGATGCAGCAGCCGCGGGTGACGCGGCAGGCATGGACGGAGAATCCGTCCTGGCGTCCGTCGGCGCCGCCTCGTGCTTCTGCTCGGCGTCCTTGTGCTTGGCGCGCTTGGTGCTGCGGCCGGTATTGTCATAGACACCGGGGATCGAAACCGTTCCACGATCGGGATCGATCCGAATGGTGCGGCCGCCGTAATCGAACGTATATTGCGCCTGCGCTGTCGCCGTGCTGGCCAGCACAAGCGTGGCGATCGCCAGAAGCTTTCTCATCTCGACCTCCAGTGTAGGGAATCCCGTTCGCGAGGCTATTTGGTGGCTGCCTCGCTGAACGTGCCCCAAATCACGGTCAGAACATGAGTCGTGCCCTCGCGCCCTAGGTTCAAATCACTGGATTGCGATCGGGTTCAGGCCGTGCGCATCAATTTGCGGCACGCGAGCAGTGAACTTGACGCAGCCTATTCAAACCACGCGGCATAGATCTTCGCGTAGCTGCCGTCTTCGCGCGCGATGTGGAGCCACTGGTCGACGAATGCCTTCAACGCCACGTCGCGCTGCATCCAATAGGCCTTTTCCGCGAAGTCGAACGGCTTGTCGGGATGCACGGCGCAGAGCACGCCGGGATGCAGCTTCTGCTGATAGCGCGTCTCGGACGCGTCGGTCATCATCAGGTCGGCGTCACCCTTGGCGATCTCGTCGAAGATTTTGGTGTTGTCATTGAAGACACGGATGTCGCCGGTCTTCACGTTGGCGCGCGCAAAACGCTCGTTGGTGCCGCCGGGATTGACGATGACACGGGTGCCGGGCTTGTCGATCTCGGCGATCGTCTCAAACTTGCCCTTGTCGGCGCAGCGCGCGATCGGCGTCTTGCCCTCGCGCATGATCGGTGTCGAGAACAGACCCTTCTTCTGCCGGTCGAAGGTGATGGAGACGCCGCCCATCGCGACGTCGAAATTGTCAGCCTCGAAATCCTTCATCATCTGCGGCCACGATGTCGGCACGAACTCGACCTTGACGCCGAGCGCCTTGCCGAGCGATTGCGCCATGTCGACGTCGAAGCCGCGAAACGCCTTCGTCTCCTTGTCGAGCGCCGTGAAGGGCAGGTAGTCGCCGGTCATGCCGACGCGCAGCGTGCCGCGCTTGACGATCTCATCGAGCCGGGACGGCGCCGGCTGCGCTTGCGCGGCAGAGACAAGCAAGGCGAGAGCGAGGCCGGCCAGCGCGCGAAACATCAGACTTCTCCGTCAATTTCGATGACATGTCGTTGCGGACCATTTAGACCAGACGAGACGATCAGGCCAGTACAGCGGGCGCAACAGTGACCATCTCGCTCCACGAAGCATCCGTCGGCGTCTATGTGCGGTATCTGCGCAATCTTTCCGCGCTGCTCGATCATGCCGAGGCCCATGCCGGGGCGCGCAAGATCGATCCAGCCGTCCTGCTCGACATGCGGCTTTCGCCGAACATGTACAGCCTTCGCCAGCAGGTCGGTGAGGCGAACCGGCATGTCGTCCTGAGCTGCGCGTTGCTGGCGGGGTGCGCGCCGCCGGTCTTCGCCGACACGGCGCCCGGCATCGCCGGACTGAAAGCACAGATTGCGGCCACGATTGATTTTGCGCAGGGCCTGCCGCGGGAGGTGATCGACGCCGCCTGCGACAGGGACGTCGTATTTACGTTCCGGAGCGGCGCGACCAGACCATTCACCGGCAAGTCCCTGATCCTGTCCTTCAGCGTACCGCAGTTCTTCTTCCATGTCGCAACGGCCTACGACATCCTGCGCCATGCCGGCGTCGATCTCGCGAAGAAGGATTTTTTGGGATCACCGAGGCCGCCGCTGGGCTAGAGCGTTTTCGAGCGATTCAATCAGGACCGAAGTTCTCGGCCTCGTGGCGATCCCTGCTCGCCTGAAGGGCGGCCGCCGTGCGGCTGACGATCTCGTGCTTGAAATGCTCGAAGCGCCGCCGCGCTTCGGCCTCGCGATCGTCGACGAATTTGATCGCGGCGTCCCTGTCCATGGGGCCGTTGACCAGCGGGGTCGATCCTTCGCCGACGGTCTCGTCGACATAGTATTGGGCGCCGTCCTCGCGCACCGTCCAGCGGAAGCGCAGCGCGGCCATCGGGCCTGGTCCGGACTTGGAATAGCCATTGGCCTCGATCGGCTGGGGCGGCTGGATCGGCTCTGGCTCCGGCACGCACGGCTCGGGTTCGTTTGGTTCGGGCTGCTCGACCAGCAGCTCGGGCTCCTCGATCGGCGGAGGCTCGACCGTCGTCGGCTCGGCAGGCGCGGCGTCCATCGACTCAGTGTTGATGGACACGGCCTCGACGGTGACGACCTCGACTGATGATGGCAGGGGCGGTGGCATCGCTATCGAGACCGGCGGCTCCTCGACGGGCTCGGATGCATTGTCCGCCGTCTCGTCGGACGACTTGGTGTCGGACGACTTGTTATCAGACGACTTGGACTTCTCCGGAGGCGTCGTCGTCTGATCGAGAATGCTCGCGATTGCGGCGAGCGCATTGTCGGTCGGGTCACTCACGGTTTGGTCTCCCAGGCATGACGCCGGCGGAATCGTGCCGACGCCCTTCCTATCTACCTGATTGGACTGCCCTTTGTCGCGCCCGATTGAGCTAGGCGCAGACCGGCGGATGCCGGTCCTTCCAGGGACGAGCCTGTTCGAGCTGACCGGCCAGGCGGAACAGCAGTCCTTCCTCGCCGAGCTTGGCCGCGAACATCATGCCGAGCGGAAGACCGGCCTTGTTCCAGGCCAGCGGCACCGACATCGCCGGCTGCCCGGACATGTTGAACATCGAGGTGCCCGGCATGTAGCGGCGCAGCACCGGCGCGATGTGGCTCAGGTCCTCGGACATAGTGTTCAGCTCGCCAATGCGAAGCGGCGGCGCGCACAGCGTCGGGCTGAGGAAGATGTCGCAGCCCTCGAAGAAGGTCGCGAGCCCGCGCGAGATTTGGAACGCTGCAAGCTGCGCGGCGACGTAGTCGGCGGGGGTCATCTTGACCGAGTTCTGGCCGCTGGCGAGCGTCAGCCGCTCGACATCGTCCGAGGTCAGCGTGCGCCCGACCCGCTGCTCGAGCAGGCGGATCGTCAGCGCCGTGTTGCCGCCGACGATGGTCGTCATGACCGCGGCGGGATCGGCGGCAAGCGGTGGCGCGCGCTCCTCGACATGATGGCCGAGGCCCGCCAGTAGCTTGGCGATGTCGCGGACCGCCGCGGCGATCTCGGGATCTACAGCATCGCCATAGGGCGACTTGTCGGTGAAGCTGATGCGCAAATGGCCGGGGTCGCGGCCGACCTCCTGGGAAAACGGCCGCTCCGGCGGCGGCGCGACGTAGAGGCTCGACGGCTCCGGACCGTGGATCGCATCCATCATGACCGCGCTATCGCGGACGCTGATGCTCAGCACATGGCCGACGGAGAAGCCGCCCCAGCCTTCGCCGCGATCTGGACCGCAGGGGTTGCGGGCGCGCGTCGGCTTCATGCCGAACACGCCGGAGGCGGAGGCGGGGATCCGGATCGAGCCGCCGCCGTCGCTTGCATGCGCGACGGGCAGGATGCGCGCGGCGACGGCAGCCCCCGCGCCGCCGGACGAGCCGCCGGAGGAATGCTCGAGATTCCAGGGATTGCGGGTCGGGCCGAATAGACGGGATTCCGTCGTCGGCATCAGGCCAAATTCCGGGCTCGCGCTCTTGCCGAAGATCGCAAGACCCGCATCGAGGAAACGCTGGGTCAGCGTGCCATTGTGATCGGCAACGAAGTCCTTCAGCAGGCTGGCGCCCGACGTGGTGCGGGTGCCCTCGAGCAGGTCGAGATCCTTCAGCAGGAACGGTACGCCGGTGAAGGGGCCGTCAGGCAACCCCTTGGCGATCTGGCGCTCGGCGTAGTCGTAGTGCTTGACGACGATCGCGTTGATCTTCGGATCGACGGCGGCGGTGCGCGCAATCGCCTCGTCGAGCAGCTCCTTTGGCGTGACGTCCCTCTTGCGGACGAGCTCGGCGAGACCGACCGCATCGTGGTTGCCGAATTCCTTGAAAGCCATGTGCATGCTCCGCATCGCCGGGCCGACCTCGCTGGATCGGCCGCGGCGCCAACGAGAAAGGCTGAAAGCTCAGCCGAGGACGTCCTGATTGATCACGTTCTGGCGCAGCGGATTGCCGTCCAGCACGCTCAGGATATTGCGCGCGGTCTGCTCGCTCATGCGATCGACAGCCTCGACGGTCACGCCGGCAACATGCGGTGCCATGATCACATTTGGCAAAGCGTGCAGGGGCTGGCCGAGCGGCGGAGGCTCGACCTCGAACACGTCGAGGCCGGCGCCGGCGAGCTTGCCCGACACCAGCGCGTCGTACAGCGCCCTCTCGTCCACGATGCCCCCGCGGGCGGTGTTGATGAGGTAGGCGGTCGGCTTCATCAGCCTGATCCGCGCGGCGTTGAACAGGCCGACCGTTTCGGGCGACTTCGGGCAATGGATCGTGACGAAATCCGCCCGCGGCAGCGCCGCTTCGAGACTCGGCACAGCCTCACAGCCGGTCGCGGTGATCTCGCCGGCCGCCTTGTAGGGATCGTAGACCAGCACATTCATTTCCATCGCGAGGCAGCGCTTGGCGGTGCGGGTGCCGATGCGGCCGAAGCCCACGATCAGGACCGTCTTGCCGTAGAGGTCGAACGGCAGCGCGCCGAGACGGCTCGCCCAGGTGCCTTCCTTGACCATCGCGTGCATTTCCTGCGCGCGCTTGGCCAGCGTCAGCATCATGAACAGGGCGTGCTCTGCGACCGACGGCGAGTTCGCGGTGCCCGCCACCATCAGCGGCACCTTGCGGCGGGACAGCGCCGGCACGTCGACGGCGTCATAACCGACTCCGATCCGGGTCACCACCAACATGCCCTTGGACGCTTCCAGCTCCGCCTCGCCGAAGCGGGTCGCGCCGAGCGCCACGCCATGAACCGGCGCATGCTGCTCCAGCATCGCCTGGAAGTCCTTGGCCGAGATCAGGTTGGGAAATTCGACGAGTTCTACATCATCCCGTTCATTGAGGAGGGCCCGTGCCCCCGGAGACAGAGTCTGGGTGATGAAAATCTTCTTCTTGTTGGTAGCCATTTCCTGCCCTTGAGGTTTCTTTGTGCGCCGTCAAAGCACGGCGCCGGTCACCTCGTTTAGCAAATGCATATTGTTGAGGTCCACAGCCAATCGGAGCGGGCTGCCATCCCGCGCGCCGGCATTGGGATTGACCCGGCCGCAAAGCTGGGAGCCCTCGAGCGTGAAGTAGACCAGCGTCTCCATGCCCATCGGCTCCGTGACGTCGAGCACCGCGTCGAACGGCTCAATGCCGGGCTCGGCATGCGGCCGCGCCTCCATGACATGCTCGGGCCGCAGACCCAGCAGCAGCTTGTCGGTGCGGGAAAGGGCCTGGTAGCGGGCGGCGCGCGCCGGCGGCAGCGGGAAGGAGAGGCGATCGGTCAGCCGAACGTTGAGCTTGCCGCCGACGTCCTCGAGCCGGCACGGCACGAAATTCATCGCGGGCGAGCCGATGAAGCTTGCGACGAACCGGGTCGCCGGCTTGTGATAGAGCTCGTTGGGCGTGCCGATCTGCTCGATCTTTCCGTGGTTCATCACCACCACGCGGTCGGCCAGCGTCATCGCCTCGACCTGGTCATGGGTGACGTAGACGGTCGTGGTGCGGACCTTCTGGTGCACCTTCTTGATCTCGATCCGCATCTGCACGCGCAGCTTGGCGTCGAGGTTGGACAGCGGCTCGTCGAACAGGAACACCTTCGGGTTGCGCACGATCGCGCGTCCCATCGCGACACGCTGGCGCTGGCCGCCGGAGAGCTGCTTCGGCTTGCGGTCGATCAGATCGGTGATGTCGAGCATGCGGGCAGCTTCCGTGACCCGGCTCTTGATCTCGGCCTTGGGATAGTGCTTCAGCCGCAGCCCGAACGACATGTTCTCGGCGACGGTCATGTGCGGATAGAGCGCGTAATTCTGGAACACCATTGCGATGTCGCGGTCCTTCGGCGGCACGTCGTTGACGACGTCGCCGCCGATCATGATGTCGCCGTCGGAAATGTCCTCGAGGCCGGCGATCATCCGCAGCGTCGTCGACTTGCCGCAGCCGCTCGGCCCGACCAGCACCACGAACTCATGGTCGGCGATGTCGAGGTCGATGCCACGCACCGCCTCGACCTCGTCGTAACGTTTCACCACCTTGCGCAAACTGACGTCGGCCATGAATCCTACCTTTGTCGCGTTCAACCCTTTGTCGCACCGGCGGTCAGGCCGGCAATGTAGTAGTCCATCAGGAAAGCGTAGATGATCAGCGGCGGCGCGGCGCCGAGCAGGGCGCCGGTCATGATCTGCCCCCAGTTGAAGACGTCACCCTTGATCAGGGTCGTGATGATGCCGACCGGCAGCACCAGCTGATCGGTCGAGGTGGTGAACACCAGGGGATAGAGGAACTGGGCCCAGGAGACGGTGAAGGCAAAGATCGTCGCCGCGATCAGGCCGGGCAGGGCGACCGGGATGAAGATCCGGGTCAGCGTCTGGAACCAGCTCGCGCCGTCGATGATCGCGGCTTCGTCGAGCTCCTTCGGGATCGAGGCGAAATAGCCGATCATGATCCAGGTGCAGAACGGCACTGTCAGCGTCGGATAGATGAACAGCAGCACGTACCAGCGATTGATGAGCTGAATGCCGGTCCAGTCGCCGATAACCGCGAACATCTTGAACAGCGGGATGAACAGCAGGCTGTCCGGAATGAGGTACGTCAGGAACACCCCGGTTGCGAGCGTCGCCGAGCCCCAGAATTTCATCCGCGCCAGCGCAAAGGCCGCCGGCACGCTGATCAGCATCGTGATGGTGACCACGATGATCGAGACCCAGGCCGAATTCCAGAAGAAGCGCAGGAACTGGTTCGAGGTCAGCAGCTGAATGTAGTTCTCGAGTGTCGGGTGGTACACCCACCACGGATTGGTCGCTGCCGAGATCTCCGCGCTGCCCTTCAGGGAGGTGATCAGCATGTAGAGCGGCGGCACCAGCGAGAAGATCGCAAACAGCGTCAGGAAGAAATAGGACCAGCGCAGCGCCCAGGTCCGGTCGCGGCTCATGCTGCCGTACTTGACCTTGCGGGTCGGTCCGGACTTGTCGATTGTCACCGTGCTCATCAGGATTCATTCCCGCGTTTGGTGATGTCGCGCAGGATGAAGATCGCCGCGACCGCGAGGATCGGCACCATGAACAGCGAGACGCTGGCGCCGAGCGGAATGTCGCTGCCCTCGATGCCGACGCGGAACGCCCAGGTGGCGAAGATGTGGGTATGGTCGAGCGGCCCGCCCGCGGTCAGGATGCGCACGATGTCGAAATTGGCGAAGGTCACGATCAGCGAGAACAGCGTCGTGATCGCGATGATGTTGCGCATCATCGGCAGGGTCACGTACCAGATCCGCTGCCACCAATTGGCGCCGTCGATCGCGGCCGCCTCATAAAGCTGCTCGGGCACCGATTTCAACGCCGCCAGATACATGATCATGAAGAACGGCGCGCCGTACCAGACGTTGACCAGGATCACCGAGAAGCGCGCCCACATCGCGTCGCCGGTCCACGGGATCGGCCCAAGGCCGAAGAACGCAAGCGTGTAGTTGAAGGCGCTGTAGGACGGGTCGAACAGCCACAGCCAGGCCAGCGTGCTCATGGCCGGCGGGATCACCCATGGCACCAGCAGCATGCCGCGCCATTTGCGCTGCTTGTTGGCGGGGACATTGTGCACGAAATGCGCGACGATGAAACCGATCAGCGCTTTGAAGACCACCGCCGAGATCGCGAAAATGCAGGATTGCTTGACCACCAGCCAGAAGGTCTCGCGCTTGAACAGGAACTCGAAGTTGCCAAGGCCGACGAACTTGGTCATCGCCTTGTTCAGCGTCGCCAGATGCAGCGAGTAGATGGCCGGATAGATCACCAGCACGCCGATCAGGAGGATCAACGGCAGCGCCATCAGGAACGCGGACATCGACTTGCGCCGCAGCGCGTTGCGCAGACCGGTGCGCCGTCGCCCTGCCGGGGCCGCGGCTGTACGGTTGGATTGGAATGCGACGTCAACCATAACGCAGGTCCCTCGCGCGGGTTGGTTGCACGGCTCGCCGGTTCGGCGGCCGGGATGTGAAGACGAGACCCCGCGCGGCCGGCACTACGGACGGTCGCGCGAAAGCCCGCTCGTCGTCAGCTTCGCATGAAGCCTTCGCACTCGCCCTCGGCCCAGGCGAGCGTCTTTTCCATGCTTTCACCCTGGTAGTAGCGCAGGCACATCTTGGTCAGGGTGGCCTGGAAGTAGATCTGCTGCGCGACCTTGGGCGGGGCAGGCGAGGCCGCCATCGACAGCGTCTGGTGCTTGAAGGGGTTCGGGTAGTGGTAGAGCGTGCCCTTGGGCGGCCCTACCTCTTCCCAGATCTTCAAGGTCGTGAGCTTTTCGTAGGCCGGCAGGTCGTAGCCGCCGCTCGCGACCACCATCTTCTCGATCGATGCCGGTTGCGACAGATGGGACAGCAGGCTCTTGGCCGCTTCCTTGTTCTTCGAGAACGACCAGATCGACCAGAAGAACGGCAGATAGGGCGCGAAACGTCCCTTGGGTCCGGCAGGGAATCCGTGGGTCCAGCATTGCTCCGCGACTTGCGGGGCATCGCGCTTGGCGACCGCCCACGCGCTCGGCGGGTTCATGATCATCGCACCTTTGCCCGCGACCAGCCACTTGTTGTTGGAGGCATCGTCCCATGCGGCAACGTCGGGCGGCAGGAACGCCAGCAGCTTCTTGTAGAATTCGAGCGACTGGCGCACCGCGTCGGTCTTGACCGTGAGGTTGCCCTTGGCGTCGACCAGCTGCGCGCCGAACGAGTTGAAGATCGCGCCGGCGGTGTCGACATTGTCGCTGGTCTCGCCGAGACCGATGCCGAACGGGAAGCCGGCCTTGTGGCAGGCTTCGGCCGCCTTGAGAAACGTATCGAGGGTCCAGTTGTCCGCCTTCGGCGGGCTTCCGGCCGGATACATCTCCTGGACGTCGATGTTGGCGTACTTCTTCATCAGATCGATGCGCGAGCAGGGGCCCTTGATCTGGCTGCCGACGCTGGCGGGAACGCCGAGCCATTTGCCGTCGGCCTGGCCGAGATACTTCACCGTGCCGTTGACGTCGCCGTTCAGCTTGAGGAGCGGGTCCATGATGTCGTTGACCGGCTCGAGCAGTTCCGCATTGGCCTGTGGCCACCATGTCGGCATCTGGAAGATATCGTGACCGGATTTCGCCTGCGCCTCGGCGGCGATGGTGACGATGTTCTTGTTGCCCTGGCTGGTGATGTAGTCGATCTGGACCTCGACCTTTTCCTTGGCGGCCCATTCATTGACCAGCTCGGTGGAGGCACTGTTCGCGCCCGGCACCCAATGATCCCAGAATCCCATCGAGAGCTTTCCGGCTGCGTAGGCGCCACGTACGTAGGGGGCTGTAATGAGCGCCGCCGATGACAGCGCTGTCGCTGCAACGAATTCTCGGCGCGAAAGCTTCTTCCGTGACATGGCATTCCCTCCCTGGTAGCCGACGGACAAAAGACTTTTTGAATCCCGTTGTTGTTTTTGTGCGTCGCGTTTGCGCGACGTCGCGGGATTTCATTCACACTGATCAGAACAGAATTGCCGGCTGCTGTCGAGAAACGAGATGCCTATGCCAAGTAGTACTAACGTTGTGGTCAAATCGCAGGCAGTGTCATCAGCATCACTACAGTTGCCCCGTGGTTTGCCGTGCGTCCAATGATCATGCTGCGACGCACGCGGAGCTTGGCGCGACGATGCTCGCGGACGGTGCGCGGTTGAGCCGCAGCTTTCCGGCCACGCCTCACCGAGCCGTGTTCCGTCATGTTGATGGCCAGCGCGACCGATAGACTTGCCGAAGCCGGAAACGATAAACTCCGGATTCGTCGAACTTGCCCGCCGCGTCAGTCCTGCAATCCACCATCGATCACGGAGACCCGATCATGCTCATCCCGGTAGCGAAGCTGCGAGCGCAATGGAGGTTGTGCGCCGCGGTTGGGGCCGCCGCCGTCACGCTGCTTGCAGTGCCTCATATGGTCGATGCGCAGATCGTGCAGGGCGTCGAAAACGGCGCGCGCGAAGGCAACAAGGCCGCCGGACCGGTTGGCGGAGTTTTGGGTGGCGCGATCGGCGGCGTTGTCGGGGTGGTGACAGGCGTAACCGGGGTGTTGACCGGCAACAATGCCGGAAACGGCAAGAACGCCCAGCCTCCGGCGTCCAGCGACAAACAGGGCGCCAAGGCCGCCAAATCGGCCAAGGCTGCCGCCAAGGACAAGGGTGCGAAACAGGCGCCGACCGTGCTGACCCAGGCCGGGGCGCCGCAGCTCACGGCCGAACAGATCGTCGCCAACAGCGACGCCAACATCGAGCGGATCAAGAAGGAGCTCAACCTGACGCCGGAGCAGGAGAAGAATTGGGCCGGCTTCAACAGTGCGATGCACTATCTCGGGCACAATGGCGCCGACCGCCTCAACCTGCGCATTGCGCGCGCGCAGCGCGATCCGCCTGACGACATCATCGAGCAGATGCGCAACGAGGCCCAGTTCCTCAATGACCGCGCAGTCGATCAGCGCGGCGTCGCCGACGCTGCCGAGCCGCTCTATGCGAGCCTCGACGACAAGCAGAAACAAATCTTCATCAACGAAATGGTCCGCCTCAGCCACGAACGCGGGCTCGACTAGAGCCATTTCCCACGGCGAAGTGGGGACGAATAGCCGGGCCACCAGGCCCTGGGGTAGGTTAAAGGCGCAGCACCCGGCTATTCTGCCGCAGCGGCGCGGCCCGGTTAATTCGTCATTCAATGTTGAAGAAAAACGGACCGGATCACGCCCGAGTGATGGCCGAGTCAGGGCCTTTGTCGGGGACCGTTTTGCTGAGATGAAAATTTGGCCGGCACATGCGCCGGCCAATTGTTGAGCAGCGGATAATCCGGCGAAGACCGGTTCAGCTCTTCGGGAAGTTCAGCTCCACGCCGACGCCGTCGGGATCGTAGAGGAAGATCTGGGTGTCGCCGGTGCGCGGCACGATCTGCTCACGGAAGCTGACGTTCTTCGCCTGCAGGCGCTTGCGCACGCCGTCGACGTCGGTGGCGGCGAAGGCGATATGATCGAGCCGCCCGGTGTCTTCATATTTCTTCGCTGTGCCGCGCACCACGATGCCGTCGCGCGGCTTGCGCGTGCCCATTAAATGGACAGTGGCCTGGCCGCCGGAATAGAGCCAGTAGCCGGGGAAGTCGAGCGGCGGACGATCGCCATTCTCGAGCCCGAGCACATCGCAATAGAACGCCTTGGTCTTCTCCAGGTCCTGCGGTTCGATCGTGAAATGCTGTAGTCCACCCAGTGGCATGGTTCTTCTCCCTGCGAAATCGGGTTAAACGAAGCTGAGGTCGGCATCGACGCCCAGCATCCAGGCGCCGACGGTCTCGAAATGGCTGAAGCGGCCCTGCAATTGCTGGGTCACGGTGTGGATGTCGCGGAACCGCCGCTCCAGCGGATGGCCGTCGAAGATCGCGGTGGCACCGGCCGTGTTGTAGGCGAAGTCGACGGCTTCCCGTGCCTTGTGGATGGCGTGCGTCGCCGCCATCCGGATCGTCATGCGCTGCGCGACCGTAATGCTGTGGCCGGCAACCAGGTCCTGCCAGATATCCGCCATCGACTGCAGTAGGAAGGCGCGGGCGGCGCGCAGATTGACCTCGGCCTGGGCGAGGCCGGACTGCACCACGGCATTGTCGCGCAGCGTCTTCTTCATGCCGCGCGGCACCTTGTTGCGGGCGACGTCGACGAAATTGTCCAGCGCACTGCGCGCGATGCCGCAGGCGACCCCGGCGAAGCCGATCTGGTAGCAGGTGTGGTTGCTCATCCGGTACAGCGGACCATTCTCGCGGCATTCGCGATCGAACTCGCGGGTGATCGAATGGTCCGCGCGGACGAAGACGTCGTTGAGCGCGAACTGGTCGCTGGCGGTGCCGCGCAGCCCGACCGTGTTCCAGATGTCGGTCCATTCGACGTCTTCGGTCCGCACCAGCATGGTGCGCTCGACCTGCTCGCCATTGGCGTCGCGGCGCGGCGAGCCGTCGGCGGCATAGACCGGGCAGTGGGCGCCGAGCCAGGTGGCGTGCCGTCCGCCTGATGCAAACGACCAGACCCCGGTGACGCGGTAGCCGCCCGCGCACTCGATCGCCTTGACCTTCGGGCCGGGTCCCCAGGCCAGCACGGCGCGCGGGTCGGCAAACACCTCCTGCGCGACCGCCAGGTCGAGATAGGCCGCCGACATGGCACAGCCGCCGGCCTGGCTCAGGCACCACGCGGTCGAGGCATCGGCCTTGGCGATGGTCTCGATGACATGGAAAAAGGTGAGGGGATCGGTCTCGATCCCCTCGGTCGAGCGCGGCAACAGCAGGCGGAACAGCCGCGCCTCATGCAGCCGGTCGAGCAGATCGGGCGGCAGGCGGCGCGTCGTCTCGATCTCGTCGGAGGCGGCCGCAACCGCGTCCCTGATCGCCTCGGCGCGGGCGATTACGTCGCGATCGCCGGCAAGATCGGCAGAAGTCACGGTCATGTCGGCCTCCCTCAGGCGCGCCGGATCGTCGCGGAGGCCGCGACGTCAGCCGTCGCGTTGAGCTCCTTGTCGATCTGCTCGATCGACTTGCCCCGGGTCTCGAGCCCGAAGAACAGATAGACCGCGCCCGCCATCAGGAACCAGCAGCCGAGGTAGACGAAGGCGGTCGGGATCTGGGTCAGCGGCACATCCGGCTTGAGGTAGTTGTTCGAGCCGACGATCAGGGCAAGCCCGACCGGTCCGATGATCTTGCCGATCCCGCCGAAGCCGTAAGCCGATCCCATGCCGGTGGTGCGCAGATGCGATGGCCAGACCTCCGCGGCATAGGGCCCGACGATCGCAAAGCCGCCGTCGGCGAAGAAGAACGCGGCGCCGAGCAGCAGCCAGAACGCCGACATGCCGAACAGCGTCGCGTCGTAGTGATAGCCGGCAATGATGGTCAGCGCGCCGGCGCCGAAGCCGAGCAGGCCGCCGGCGATGCGCCGTCCCAGCAGTTCCGAGAAGTAGGAGAACGAGATGCGTCCGAGGAAGCCGGTGATGCTGAGCAGGATCATCATCTTGGCGGCCTCCTGCGGCGTGACCTTCAAGAGCAGCACGAACAGCGCGGGCGCCCACAGCGTGATGCCGTAGACGCCGGTCTGCGCCCCGGCATTGCCGAGCCAGGAGACGATCAGGCTGCGCGGATATTTGAACAGGTCGAACCAGCTCGTCTTGACGATCGGGCCGGCGTCGGCCGCGCTCGGCAACGGCAGCTCCGATGGCGGCACCTGCAGCGCCCAGGCCAGCGACTTGCGGGCTTCGTCATAGCGTCCCTGCCGGCACAGCCAGCGCGGCGACTCCGGAACCCAGAGCCGGACCAGCAGTACCAGGACAGCGGGCAGCACGCCGATCGCAAACAGCAGCCGCCACTGATCAGTGCCCATGATCGCGCCCAGCACCGCGCCGAGCCCGACACCGAGCGGGATCACGCAGGTCACGAGCCCGCCCACCCAGCCGCGTTTGTGCGAGGGCATGAACTCCTGCACCAACGGCAAGTCGACACAATAGAGCCCGCCGACGCCGGTGCCGACAAAGAAGCGCAGGATCGCCAGATAGACCCAGCCATTGTCGGGCGTGAAATAGAGCAGGCCGGTCGCGATCGAGAAGTTCAGGACAGTGCCGATGAAGACGATGCGGCGCCCGACCCGGTCGGCGAGCCAGCCCCACAGATAGGCGCCGAGGATGGCACCTATGCCGGAACTCATCAGGACGGTGGCCGACTGGCCAAAGGTGAGTTTCCACGGCCCGATCAGGAACGCGAGCACAAAGCCGATCAGGAAGTAGTCGAAAGAACTCCAGCGCATCGCCGATGATGGCCGCCGCAAGGATCTTGATCTGGTTGCCGGTCAGAGTCGTCCGGCGATCGAGAATCTCGAACATGGCGCGTCTCCCCATGGCGCCAGTTCGTTATTGTTGGGAGCGTGCGTCGCGCCAGCGCATCGCCCATAGGGTGAGGCTATCCTCGCGCTGTCGCGAACGGCAAGCCCGCACCGACGCGGGGCTCATCTGCACGGGCGCGATAAGCAATTCGGCTTACTGCTGCGCACAAATCGTGGTGCGAAAGCCTGATGCAAGCCGTAGGAGCCGTTGACTCCTGCAATGCCGATCGCCCACGTTTGCGTGAGGAAAGCTTAAGGGGGAGGCCGGGTGGACGAAAAGCGCAAGTATCCGCGAACCGAGGTCAATGAACCCGGCTATGTCTCGTCGGGCGGTTCGGTTATGCATTGCACGATCGTGAACATGTCGCCGGAAGGGGCGGCCATCGAGGTCGAGAATCCGGCCTTCGTCCCGCACAGATTCCGCCTCGTGATGGCCCGGGACGCCTCGGTCGTCCATGAGTGCCAGGTGATCTGGAGCAAGAAGACGCGGATTGGAGTGAGTTTCGTGACGACCGCCTGAGCGCGGCAATCTCGTGGGGACGCCATGACCGACGGAGCCAGGGTGGGGTGGTTTCGTTGCTGGAACAGCAGGTGACACGCCGATGACTCCAGAACCCGTAACGATCTGCCTTGGCTGCTGGCAAAACCTGCATATGCCGATCCCGCTGCGCGGCCCGTTGTCGGCGCCGTTCCGCCTGTTCGGTGTCCGGCCGAGCCGTATGAATCCGAACACCTGCACGATCTGCGAGATGGCCTTCTCGAAGATCATGAAGGCACGCGCCGTGACCATCGACGCCACCATCCTGTTCGCCGATCTGCGCGGCTACACCACACTGACGCAGACCATCGCGCAGGACGGGCTGACATCGCTGCTCGATGCGTTCTACGACGACTGCGCCGCCGCGATCTGGCGCTATGACGGCATTCTCAACAAGACGATCGGCGATGCCGTGTTCGCGATCTTCAATTTTCCGGTGCGGCGGGAGGATCATGCCGTGCAGGGCTTGCTGGCAGCGCGCGACATCCAGCGCCGTTTCCAGGAAAGGCACGACGCCCTGGTGCGGACGATCGGCGCCGGCGACATCGAGCTCGGCATCGGCATCGGGATGGACAGCGGCGACACCAATTTCGGAGAGTTCGGCCAGACCCACCGCGACCTGACGGCGGTCGGCACGGTGGTCAATCGCGCGGCACGCGCCCAGGCGATGGCAAAATCCGGCGAGATCCTGGTCACGACGGCCGTGCGCGACCGAACCCGCGACATGATCACGGCGGCCGGTTCCGATCACGTGCTGAAGGGTTTTGACCAACCGGTTAAATTATTTCCTGCGTGAATTGACGCGGCGCAAAAAAGACGGCTCCAGCGCGGAGCACCGCGCCGAAGCCGTCGGGATGGTCGTTTGCCGATTACGAACAGCCCCTCAACGCGAGGCGGGCCGCTTCGTTCCTGCCGTCAGCAAGATTTTTCGGGCCGGCGTCAGCGCCACATGCCGCGCATCCGGGCGCCGATATCGATCGGCGGGGCGCGGCTGGCGGACGAGGCCTGCCCGGCGGCGGCGCGCGGCCAGCTGGTCCGCTCGAACATCGGCAGCAGCCGCTCCGGGATGAAGCGGGTGCGCGAGGCGTACATGTGGCGGTCGCCCTTGGCGGCCTGGCCGTGGACGAAAAAGCGCTGCGGCACCAGCAGATGCAGATCATCCTTGGCGCGGGTCATGGCGACATAGAGCAGGCGGCGCTCCTCCTCGAGTTCAGCCGACGTACCGGCCCCGAGATCGGAGGGCATGCAGCCGTCGACGACGTTGAGCACGTAGACGGATTTCCATTCCTGCCCCTTGGCGGAGTGAATGGTCGACAGGATCAAATAATCCTCGTCGAGCAGCGGCACGCCGGCCTGGTCGCTGGTCGCGTCGGGCGGATCGAGCGTGAGCTCGGTGAGGAAGCGTTCGCGCGACGGATAGCCGGCGGCGATCTGCTCGAGCTGAATAAGGTCGGCGCGGCGGACCTCGCTGTCCTCGTGGATCCGATCGAGATGCGGCTCGTACCAGAGGCGCGCGCGTTCGATGTCGACGGGCCATTCCGAGTAGCGAAGGTTCTCGATCGCTTCGACGAACAGCCGCCAGTCGGCGCCGGCGCGGGGCGGGGCAGGCAGCGCCACGAGTGCTGCGATCGGATCGGCGGCTTCTGCCATGCGGTCGAGCACGCGCTGCGCCGAGGCCGGCCCGACGCCGGGCAACAGATGCAGGATGCGAAAGCCGGCGACCCGGTCGCGCGGATTGGCGGTGAAGCGCAGCAGCGCCAGCATGTCCTTGACGTGCGCGGCATCGAGGAATTTGAGGCCGCCAAATTTCACGAAGGGAATGTTGCGGCGGGTCAGCTCGACCTCCAGCGGACCGCTGTGCGAGGAGGTGCGGAACAGCACCGCTTGGTGCTTCAACAGCGCGCCTTCCTCGCGATTGGCCAGCACCTGCTCGACGATGTAACGGGCTTGATCAGCTTCGTCGCGGATCGTGACGAGCAGCGGCTTGCGGGTCGAGGTCCGGTCGGTCCACAGGTTCTTGGTGAAGCGTTCCTTGGCGAGCGAAATCACGCCATTGGCTGCCGCCAGGATCGGCTGCGTCGAGCGATAGTTGCGGTCGAGCGTGACGATCTCGGCGGCCGGGCTGAACTGCGCCGGGAAGTCGAGGATGTTGCGCACGGTCGCGGCGCGGAACGAGTAGATCGACTGTGCGTCGTCGCCGACGACGGTGAGCCCGCGTCCCGCCGGCTTGAGCGCGAGCAGGATGGAGGACTGCAGGCGGTTGGTGTCCTGATATTCGTCGACCATCACATGGTCGAAGCGGCCGCCGATCTCCTCGGCTAGGGCCGTATCCGTCACCATTTGCGCCCAGTAGAGCAGGAGGTCGTCGTAATCGAGCACGTTCTGCCGCTGCTTGGCTTCGACATAGGCCGCGAACAATTGCTTCAACTCGCTGGCCCAGCCGGAGCACCACGGGAAGAACTGGCCCAGCACGGCCTCGATCGGCATCTCCGCGTTCACGCAGCGCGAATAGATCGCAAGGCATGTGCCTTTGGTGGGAAACCGGCTTTCGGTGCGGGAGAAACCGAGATCGTGGCGGACCAGGTTCATCAGGTCGGCGGAGTCCTCACGGTCATGGATCGTGAAGGCCGGGTCGAGGGCGATGCGTTCGGCGAATTCGCGGAGCAGTCGCGCGCCGATGCCGTGGAAGGTGCCGGCCCAATTCAGCGCATCGGTCATGATCGAGGCGCGATCGCCGAGCACGCGCCGCGCGATGCGTTCGACGCGGCCGGCCATCTCGGCGGCTGCGCGTCGCGAAAAGGTCATCAACAGGATGCGGCGCGGATCTGCGCCTGCGACGATCAGATGCGCGACGCGATGGGCGAGCGTATTGGTCTTGCCGGAGCCCGCGCCCGCGATCACCAGCAACGGGGCGCCGACGATGCCATCCTTGCCGACCCCGTGCACGACGGCGCGGCGCTGCTCGGAATTGAGCGCATCGAGATAGGCTGTGTTGGCAAGATCAGGCACGAATCACCCCCACGAAACGCTAACAGACATTGCGATTCCGTGGAGCCGGCGCACCTCTATGGGAGCAGAGAAATTAGATTGACATTAACGCGCCGCGGAGCACAACCGCGCCATGGGTGATGTTTCCAAATCCGACACGCCGCTAAAGGCGACATTCAGAGTGCGGCTGAACGGCGAGACGGTGACGCTCGCGACCGTCGGTCAGGCCTACCGCTTCATCAGCAATCTCAGCGCCGTCGAATGGATGGAGTTCCGCTCACTGCATGACGACGCGCTGGTCGCGCTGGAGCGAGCGGCGGGTAACGCCATGCTGACGGTGCAAGCAACCTCCGCGCTGCGGATGCTGTTCGTCCGCGCCAAATTGCTCTGAAAAGAAATGGGCCGCCTTGGCCCTCCGCGGCGGCCCGAGAGTGCGGCCGAAGCGCATTGCGCACCCGGCCGTCGCGTGTACCGCCGTTACCTTGTTTGCGGCCATAACGAACGGGCCTTACGAAAGGCGCGCCGATTCGGCTGTAGCTGCAACACCACAATCAGTGGCCGACGTCGTCGACGAGGCGGTCGTACACAAGGGCAGAGCGCAGGTTCATCGTTGCGATCCTCAGATAGCTGGGTTCGCGCATCGCGTTGTTGAACATCATGATCGCCGTCTTCCAGTACCCGCGCTCGCGCTGATCCGCGCTCAATGCTGACAGGTAGTCCGCCGCGTCGCCGACGGTCGCGAGTGTTCGCCCGTCTCTCAGCGTGATCGGGAACGCAAGCGGCGACCGCTTCTCCAGCTCCAGCACGAAAGGCTCCCCCAAAAGGCAAACCGCAATAACAGAACAGACCTAGCTGCCCCGCTATATCAAAGCCTTAAGGGAGTGTCCGGGTCGGTCGGGTTGGGCGGTTCAGAAGGAATCCGCCAGTGCGATCTCCGCCCGGAGGGCATCGATGCGCCGTTCGGCTTCCTCCGACGTCAGGTCGCGTGCGTACTGGTTCGGCTGATAGGCCTCCTCGGCCAAGGTCCGCAACCGCAGCGCCTGGGCACGCGACATCAGCCCGCCAAGCCGCTCCGCAACCCCGCCAAATCTCACCGCTGCCATGCTCATCGCTCACCTCGCTTGCCGGATCGTGACTTGACAATATGTTCTATTTTTGTTCTAACAAGGCATGGACAACAAGATCAATGAAATTCGTCGCAAGATCAGCACTTTGCGGGCTGAGATGAGCCTGGTCGAGGCGTCGATCCGGGATCAGGTCAACCGTGATCTGGATTGCAGCGAAGCGTCCTACCGGCTGATGGCGATGCGCGCCGAAGTGGCCGAACTCATCGGCCGGTGGAAGGCCGCCGGCGGCGGCGAGCGCCTCCCCACGGTGCGGGAGCGGCTGAGCCGAAGCTTTGCGGATCGTGCCGTTGCGGCCGGCAAGCCGGCTCCCGACAAATCGGACAAAGGCAAGCTCAGTCCGGGCCAGAGCAACGCGAGGGTTTGATCGGTCCGCCCGAGCGGGAGGGCGCGTCACACACCGGCTCGAGTCCGAATCTGGTTTCGCGGCGGGAACCCTAGCCGCGGGTGGGCATTTTCTTGTGGTGAGAGCCAACACCATAGCATCGCCCAGCGCCATGATCGCCGATCCGACCGCACCACCGCGGGCATCGATGAATGACGATCGCAGCCCGTTGCTGACGCTGATCTCCTGCATCAGCTGCATCAGGACGATGCGGCTTGAGAGCAGCTCTCCGGGCAGTGAGGGCAGGGACATCCTTCAATATCGCTGCGAACAATGCAGCCGCATCGAACGGGTGCAATTGGTGCGGCGAACCTGGCCAGCGGACCGTTAGCCCTCCATTTGAAAATTACGACCGCGCTCTCGCCTTCCTAGGCAGATCTTCATCTGCCGGGAGATCGTCCGACACGCTTACGGAGCGTTGCCCCGTCAGCTTCGAGAGTTCGCGGCTGAGGTCTTGAATGCGGTACGGCTTGCGCAGAACCGGAAAGTCGGACCGCACGTTGCGCGCACTCTCGCTGTAACCCGTCGTCAGCAGGATCGGCAGCTCGGGCCTCCTGTCCCGGATCGTGCGCGCCAGCTTCAGCCCATCCATCTTGCCGGGCATCACGATGTCGCTGAACACCACGTCGACCCCGTTGGTCTCGATTTCCGATAAGGCAGCCTCTGCGTTCGAAGCCCAACGCACGGTGTAGCCGAGCTGTTCGAGCAGGCCCGTGCTCGCATCGGCGACCGCCGGATTGTCCTCGATCAGCAGGACCGTTGCGGAGCCGCGCACGCTGTCGCCCGCAGTCGTACCCGTTGCGGCCTCAGTCCCGCGCGGGAGGTAGATGCTGACCGTGGTGCCCTTGCCTAGCGTGCTTGCAATCTCGATCCGGCCGTCCGCCTGGTGGGCGAAGCCGTGGACCTGGGACAGTCCGAGGCCGGTCCCTTTGCCGACCGGCTTGGTGGTGAAGAACGGGTCGAAGACCTTGCTCAGCACATCCTGGGGGATGCCCTCGCCGGTATCGGCTACGCCGACGGCCACCTCGGTGGTTGCGGGTACGTTTCGGGCCGAGACCGTCAGCGTGCCGCCACTAGCCATCGCGTCCCGCCCATTGACGACAAGGTTGATCAGCGCGGTCTCGAATTCGTTCGGGTCGACGAAGATCGGCCAGATATCCGGCTGGATCTCCAAGTTCAGCTTGATCGCGCCGCCGAGCGCGCTGCTCAGCACCTCGCGCACCGCGGTGATCCTGTCGGCGACATCGATGGTCTGCGGGTTGACGCTCTGGCGGCGCGCGAAGGTGAGCAGCTGGCTGGTCAGGGATGCGGCGCGCTCGGATGCGGTTTCGATCGCGCTCAGGGCAAGCTGGCCGCGCTCGCTCGTCACCTCGCGCTTGATCCGGTGCAGATTGCCCGAAATGATCATCAGCAGGTTGTTGAAGTCGTGCGCGACGCCGCCGGTCAATTGGCCCAGCGCATCCATCTTCTGCGATTCAGCCAGCTGTCGCTGCACCAGTTCGAGCTTCTGCTGCGCCTCACGCCGCTCGGAAATGTCCCGCGTGATCTTGGCAAAGCCGACCAGGCTGCCGTCGCTGTCGCGGATCGGATCGATCACGACGCTGGCCCAGAAGAACGAGCCGTCCTTGCGGACCCGCCAGCCATCCTCCTCGTAGTGCCCGGTTTCTTCCGCGATCTTGAGCGCACGAGCCGGCTTGCCCGCGGCCTGGTCGGCCGGCGTGTAGAACCGCGCGAAGCTCTGGCCGATGATTTCGCTTGGCGAATAGCCCTTGATGCGCTCGCCGCCGGCGTTCCAGTTGGCGACGATGCCGGCCGGCGTCAGCATGTACAGCGCGTAGTCGGTGACATTGCTGACCAGCAGGCGGAACTGGCTTTCGCTGGCCTCGAGATCCGCGCGCGCCTGCCGGCGCTCGGCGATGTCGCGGGTGACCATCGCGTAGCCGACGAGCTTGCGCTTCTCGTAGATCGGATCGATGACGACGGAGGCGTAGAATTGCGAGCCATCCTTGCGGACGCACCAGCCCTCGGCCACGGCGTGCTTTTCCTTCCGCGCCATCCGCAACGCCATCGCGGGAAGGCCCGATGCACGATCCTCCTCAGGGTAGAAGACCGAGAAGTGCTTGCCGAGGATCGTCTTGGCCGGATAGCCGGTGATGCGCTCGGCGCCCTTATTCCAGTTGATCACCCGTCCATCGGGGGCGAGCGTGCAAATCGCATAGTCAATCGCCCCTCCGGCCAACAGGCGGAAGCTGCGTTCGCTTTCGAGAATGCCCCGCTTGAGCTGGTCTGACTTTTTAACCATCACCAATCCTGCCAACGCCGGGAACGTTCCGGGGAGGCCAATGTTCCAATGCGATCAAATGCGCCGATCGGGCCCAAGCAATATGAACGGCTTACGCTCCTGCGCAAAAAGTTCCAATGCGCATGGGAACTTTTGGTTCCATCGACGATTAAGCCCCTCGGTTTGCGTCACAAATCGCGGTTTTGGCGTTTTCCCGCTTGAATAGATCAGGGGCAGTCATTCTTATGGTCACACTGGCTTCTCCGAGTCCTTGGATTCGTGGCCAGCGCGTAGGGGAAATTACATGACCGATCTCGGTTCGCCGCCTCGTCCCCGTGCTGATACACGCCGCGCCCAATCATCGAACGGAAGTCTCGATTCCTCGCACGACCTGCTGCAATCGCTGCAGGCGATGCGCGGTGGCGACTTCTCGGTTCGGATGCGTGGCGACTATCTCGGTATCGATGGCAAGATCGCCGACGCCTTCAACGAAATCGCAGCCGCCAACGAGCGCATGGCGCAGCAGTTGGCGCGCGTCGGGCAGGTCGTCGGCCGTGAGGGACAGACCCGCCAGCGCGTCAATTTCGGCCTCGCCAGTGGCGCCTGGGCCGACATGGAGAGCTCGGTCAACACCCTGATCGACGATTTGCTGTGGCCGACCCGCGAAGTCACCCGCGCGGTTGCCGCGGTGGCGCAGGGCGACCTGCTGCAGACCGTGCAGCTCGACGTCGAGGGCAGGCCGCTGCGCGGCGAATTCCTGCAGTCGGCGAACATCGTCAACACGATGATCAAGCAGCTCTCGGTGTTTACCTCCGAGGTCACGCGCGTGGCGCGCGAAGTCGGCACCGAGGGCAAGCTCGGTGGCCAGGCCCAGGTGCCGGAGGTGACCGGCGTCTGGAAGGACCTGACCGAGAGCGTCAACTCGATGGCCAACAACCTGACCGGCCAGGTCCGCAACATCGCCGAGGTGACGATCGCGGTCGCCAACGGCGACTTGTCCAAGAAGATCACGGTCGACGTCCGTGGCGAGATACTGCAGCTGAAGGAGGCCATCAACACGATGGTCGATCAGCTGCGTTCATTCGCTTCCGAAGTGACGCGCGTGGCGCGCGAGGTCGGCACCGATGGAAAGCTCGGTGGCCAGGCGATCGTGCCCGGCGTCGCAGGTACCTGGAAGGACCTCACCGACTCGGTGAACGCGATGTGCGGCAACCTGACCGCTCAGGTCCGCAACATCGCCAACGTGACCACGGCCGTGGCGCGCGGTGACCTGTCGCGCAAGATCACGGTCGACGTCAGCGGCGAGATCCTCGAATTGAAGGACACCATCAACACGATGGTGGACCAGCTCAATTCGTTCGCCTCGGAAGTGACGCGCGTGGCGCGCGAAGTCGGCACCGAAGGCAAGCTCGGCGGCCAGGCCCAGGTGCCCGGCGTCGCCGGCACCTGGAAGGATTTGACCGACAACGTCAACTTCATGGCGTCGAACCTGACCGCCCAGGTCCGCAACATCGCCGACGTCGCGACCGCGATCGCAGGCGGCGACCTGTCGAAGAAGATCACGGTGAACGTATCGGGCGAGATCCTTCAGCTGAAGGAAACCCTCAACACGATGGTGGACCAGCTCAACGCGTTTGCGTCGGAAGTGACGCGCGTGGCGCGCGAGGTCGGCACCGAGGGCAAGCTCGGCGGCCAGGCCAACGTGCTCGGCGTCGCCGGCACCTGGAAGGACCTCACCGACAACGTCAACTTCATGGCGTCGAACCTGACCGCGCAGGTCCGCAATATCGCCGGCGTCACCACCGCGGTCGCCAATGGCGACCTGTCGAAGAAGATCACGGTCGACGTGCGCGGTGAAATCCTCGAGTTGAAGGACACCATCAACACGATGGTCGACCAGCTCAACGCCTTCGCCGGCGAGGTGACGCGCGTGGCGCGCGAGGTCGGCACCGAGGGCAAGCTCGGCGGCCAGGCCGAGGTGCGCGGCGTCGCCGGCACCTGGAAGGATTTGACCGACAGCGTCAACTCGATGGCCTCGAACCTGACGGCACAGGTCCGCAACATCGCCGAGGTCGCGACCGCGGTGGCGAAGGGCGACCTGTCGAAGAAGATCACCGTGAACGTGTCGGGCGAAATCCTTCAGCTGAAGGAAACGCTCAACACGATGGTCGACCAGCTCAACGCCTTCGCCGGCGAAGTCACGCGCGTGGCGCGCGAGGTCGGCACCGACGGCAAGCTCGGCGGACAGGCCGAAGTGCCCGGCGTCGCCGGCACCTGGAAGGATTTGACCGACAGCGTCAACTCGATGGCCGGCAACCTCACGGCGCAGGTTCGTAACATCGCCGAGGTCGCGACCGCGATCGCCGGCGGCGACCTGTCGCGCAAGATCACGGTCGACGTCCGCGGCGAGATCCTTCAGCTGAAGGAAACGCTGAACACGATGGTCGACCAGCTCAACCGCTTCGCGGGCGAGGTGACACGCGTGGCGCGCGAGGTCGGCACCGACGGCAGCCTCGGCGGCCAGGCCAACGTGCCCGGCGTCGCCGGCACCTGGAAGGACCTGACCGACAGCGTCAACTCGATGGCCGGCAATCTGACGGCGCAGGTCCGCAACATCGCCGAAGTGACGACGGCCGTGGCGCGCGGCGACCTGTCGCGCAAGATCACGGTCGACGTGAAGGGCGAAATCCTCGAGCTGAAGAATACCATCAACACGATGGTCGACCAGCTCAACGGCTTCGCCGGCGAAGTGACGCGCGTGGCGCGCGAGGTCGGTACCGAAGGCAAGCTCGGCGGCCAGGCCGAAGTGCCCGGCGTCGCCGGCACCTGGAAGGACCTGACCGACAACGTCAACTTCATGGCGTCGAATCTCACGGCGCAGGTCCGCAACATCGCCGAGGTCGCGACCGCGATCGCCGGCGGCGATCTGTCGAAGAAGATCACGGTGGACGTGCGCGGCGAGATCCTGCTGCTCAAGGACACCCTGAACACGATGGTCGAGCAGCTGCGCTCGTTCGCCGCCGAAGTGACGCGCGTGGCGCGCGAGGTCGGCACCGAGGGGCGGCTCGGCGGCCAGGCCGTGGTGCCCGGCGTCGGCGGTACCTGGAAGGACCTCACCGACAACGTCAACCTTCTCGCCGCGAACCTGACCACGCAGGTCCGCAACATCGCGGAGGTGACGACCGCCGTGGCGCGCGGCGACCTGTCGCGCAAGATCACGGTCGACGTGAAGGGCGAAATCCTCGAGCTGAAGAACACCATCAACACGATGGTGGACCAGCTCAACGCCTTCGCCGGCGAGGTGACGCGCGTCGCGCGCGAAGTCGGCACCGAGGGCAAGCTCGGCGGCCAGGCCGAGGTTCGCGGTGTCGCCGGTACCTGGAAAGACCTCACCGACACCGTCAACGTCATGGCGGCGAACCTGACCGAGCAGGTGCGCGGCATCGTCAAGGTGGTGACCGCGGTCGCCAATGGTGACCTGAAGCAGAACCTGACGGTGAAGTCGAAGGGCGAGGTGGCCGCGCTCGCCGACACCATCAACAACATGACCGAGACGCTTGCGACCTTCGCCGAACAGGTCACCAGCGTGGCGCGCGAAGTCGGCGTCGAGGGCCGGCTCGGCGGTCAGGCCAACGTGCCCGGCACCGAAGGCACCTGGAAGGACCTCACCGGCAACGTCAACCTGCTCGCAGCCAACCTGACCTCCCAGGTGCGCGCGATCGCGGAAGTGGCGACCGCGGTGACCAAGGGCGACCTGACGCGCTCGATCCAGGTCGACGTGCGCGGCGAAGTCGCGGAGCTCAAGGACAACATCAACACGATGATCGGCAACCTCCGTCTCACCACGGAGCGCAACACCGAGCAGGACTGGCTGAAGACCAATCTGGCGCGCTTCACCAACATGCTGCAGGGCCAGCGCGATCTCGCGACCGTCGGCCGCCTGTTGCTGACCGAGCTCGCGCCGCTGATCAACGCGCATATGGGCGTGATCTACCAGGTCGACAATCCCGAGAATGCGCAGCTGCGCTTGCTGTCGGCCTATGCCAGCGACAGCAGCAATCCGCATCCGCAAATCGTCCAGTTCGGCGAGGGACTGATCGGCCAGTGCGCACTCGACAAGCGCCAGCGCCTCGTCTCGGACATTCCCGGCGACGCGGTGCCGATCAATTCGGCGCTGATGCGGATCATGCCGAAGAACCTCGTCGTCTTCCCGGTGCAATTCGAGAACCAGGTCAAGGCGGTGATCGAGCTGTCCTCGATCTCGTCGTTCACGACATCGCAGATCACCTTCCTCGAACAGCTGACCGACAGCATCGGAATCGTGCTCAACAGCATCGAGGCGACGATGCAGACCGAGGCGCTGCTCAAGCAGTCGCAGCAGCTCGCCGGCGAATTGCAGACCCAGCAGAAGGAGTTGCAGCAGACCAACGACCAGCTCGAGCAGAAGGCCCAGCAGTTGGCCGAACGCAACGTCGACGTCGAACGCAAGAACCAGGAAATCGAGCAGGCCCGCCGCGCGCTGGAAGAGAAGGCGACCGAGCTGTCGCTGACCTCGAAGTACAAGTCCGAATTCCTCGCCAACATGTCGCACGAGTTGCGGACGCCGCTGAACTCGATCCTGATCCTGGGCCAGCAGCTCACGGAGAATCCGGACGGCAATCTGACCGGCAAGCAGGTCGAGTTCGCCCGCACCATTCATGGCGCCGGCACCGACCTGCTGAACCTGATCAGCGACATTCTCGATCTGTCCAAGATCGAGTCCGGCACGGTGACGGTCGATGCCGAGGAAATCCTCACCTCGAGCCTGCTCGAGACCGTCGGGCGGCCGTTCCGGCACGAGGCGGAGAACCGGCATCTGTCCTTCAGCATCGATGTCGATGCCAACCTTGCGCGCAGCATGGTGACCGACTCCAAGCGGCTGCAGCAGGTGCTGAAGAATCTGTTGTCGAATGCGTTCAAGTTCACCGCGGACGGCGGCGTTAGCCTGACTGTGTCGGCCGCGCTCGGCGGCTGGAGCGCCGAGCATCCGATCCTGAATGCCGCACCGGCCGTCGTCGCATTCGAAGTGTCGGATACCGGCATCGGCATTCCCCAGGACAAGCAGAAGCTGATCTTCGAAGCGTTCCAGCAGGCCGATGCCGGCACCAGCCGCAAATATGGCGGCACGGGCCTTGGCCTTGCCATCAGCCGCGAGTTGGCCGGCCTGCTCGGTGGCGAGATTCATCTGCGAAGCGCGCCGGGCAAAGGCTCGACCTTTGTGCTCTATCTGCCGCTGAAATATGCCGGACCGTCGGTGGCGTTGCGCCCGCAGGCTCAGCCATTTGCGATGCCGCACACGGCGGCGGCGTCGCTGCAGTCGTCCGGCACACAGGAGCGTGTGATCGAGCAGCTGCCGGACGACCGGCTCGATCTCGAGCCCGGCGACACGATCCTCTTGATCGTCGAGGACGACCCGCATTACGCGCGGGTGCTGATCGATCTGGCGCGCGACAAGGGCTTCAAGGTTCTGGTTGCAAGCCGGGGCGCCGAGGCGCTGGATCTCGCCAAGCAGTTCCAGCCGAGCGCAGTTTCGCTCGACGTCTTCCTCCCCGACATGCTGGGCTGGACGGTGCTGAGCCAGCTCAAGCACAATCCGCTCACCCGTCACATTCCAGTCCAGATCATTACGCTCGACGAGGACCGGCAACATGCGCTGGCGCGCGGCGCCTTCTCCTTCGTCAACAAGCCGACCACGACCGAGGGCGTCAGCGCGGCGCTGTCGCAGATCAAGGAATACGCCAGACCGCGTCGCAAGCGCCTGCTGATTGTGGAGGACAATGCGGCGGAGCAGCTCAGCATCACCGAGTTGCTCGGCCACGAGGATATCGAGATCGTGACCAGCGGAACCGGGGCAGGGGCGCTCTCAACGTTGCGCGAGCATCCGTGCGACTGTGTCGTGCTCGATCTGCGCCTGCCCGACATGAGCGGCTTCGAGGTGCTGGATCATATCCGCAACGACGAGACGCTCTCCAATGTTCCCGTTGTCGTGTTTACCGGCCGGGAACTTTCGGCTGAAGAGGACGCGGAACTGCACACGATGGCGCGCAGCATCGTCGTCAAAGGCGTGGAGTCGCCCGAACGTCTGCTCGACGAAACGTCACTGTTCCTGCACCGTGTGATCACGGAATTGCCTGTCGAAAAACAGAGGATGCTGGAGAAGCTCAATAGTTCCGATGAGGATCTTATTGGCAAGACCGCGCTCCTGGTCGACGACGACGCCCGCAACATCTTCGCGCTGTCGAGCGTGCTGGAGCGGCGAGGTATGAAGGTGTTGACTGCGACAACCGGTCACGAGGCGATCTCGCTAGTCGAGTCCAATCCGAAGATCGCGATCGTGCTGATGGACATCATGATGCCGCAGATGGACGGTTACCAGACCATCGGCGCCATCCGGCAAAATCCCGCCTTTGCGCGGCTGCCGATCATCGCGCTGACCGCGAAGGCGATGAAAGGTGACCGGGAGAAATGCCTGGAAGCAGGCGCATCCGATTATCTGGCGAAACCCGTGAACACCGAGCAACTGCTGCTGGCGATCCGCATGTGGCTGCACCGCTGATCGGCGATCGAACATGATGGACCATGAAAAGGTGAACATCCTTCTGGTCGATGACCAGCCGGCCAAGCTGCTGGCTTATGAGGTCATCCTGAAGGAGCTCGGCGAGACGCTCGTGGCCGCTTCGTCGGGCCGCGAGGCGCTGGAGTTCCTGCTCAAGAATGAAGTCGCGGTCATCCTGGTCGACGTCTGCATGCCCGAGCTCGACGGCTTCGAGCTCGCGGCAATGATCCGCGAGCATCCGCGTTTCCAGAAGACCGCGATGATCTTCATCTCGGCAATCCAGGTCAGCGACATCGATCGATTGCGCGGCTACGAAATGGGCGCGGTCGATTACGTGCCGGTGCCGGTCGTGCCGGAAGTGTTGCGCGCAAAGATTCGCGTGTTCGCCGAGCTCTACCGCAAGACGCGGCAACTCGAACGCCTCAACGCCGAGCTCGAGGACCGGGTGCGCGCCCGCACCGCCGAGCTCGAGCAGTCGACCACACGGCTGGTCGAAAGCGAGGCGCGCCGCAGCATGGCGATTGCCGCGGGCAAGATGGGCTCGTGGGACTGGGATTGGGTCAACGGCGACTGGATGTGGGACGAGGGGCAATACAAGATCTTCGGCGTCGATCCGAAATCCTTCGCACTGACCTCCGATAATATCCGGGCGCTGTTTCATCCGGACGATGTCGAACAACTCCGGCAGGGCTGGACCGGCTTCGGCAACGGCCACACATCCTATGAGGCCGAATTCCGCGTCGTGCGGCCGGACGGCGAGATCCGCTGGTGCGTCGGCACGGCTGCGGCGACCAGCGACAGGAGCGGCAGGGTGGTGCGGGTCAGCGGCGTCACCGTCGACATCACCGATCGCAAGAAGGCCGAGGAACGGCAGAGCCTCTTGACCCGCGAGGTCGACCATCGCGCCAAGAACGCGCTCGCGCTGGCGCAGTCGATCGTGCGCCTGACGCGCGCGCAGAACGTGACCGCCTATGTGCGGGCGGTCGAGGGCCGCATCACGGCGCTGGCGCGGGTTCACACCGTGCTGTCGCTGTCGAGCTGGCAGGGCGCCGAAATCCGGCGGCTGGTGACCGAGGAGATCGCGCCTTATTCCGAGGCCGGGCAGATCCGGATCGCCGGCGGAGAGGTACAGTTGCAGCCCGCGACCGCGCAGACGCTGGCACTGGCGCTGCACGAGCTCGTCACCAACTCCGCCAAATATGGCAGCCTGTCGGTGTTGCCGGGCCGGCTCGCGATCACCTGGGAAGTGGCGGACGACACGCTCATCCTGGCCTGGGTGGAATCCGGCGGGCCTCCGGTGACCAAGCCGAAACAGAAAGGCTTCGGCACACGAAGTGTCATCGCCAGCATCGAAACCCAACTCGGCGGACGGGCCGATTTCGATTGGCGCGCCGAGGGATTGATCTGCAGGCTCACGGTTCCTCTCAAGCCGCTTGTTGGAGACACGCCGGCGTTCCGCGAACCGTCGGCAGCCGAGCGCAAGCCCATGGTCCGTTCCAGGGCCGTGTAGTGCATCCTGTGGAGCGCTCGCCTGTTGAAGTGACAGCGCTTCCCAACGGCCATTGATACAGACGACATTGTGAACGCAGCCTGCGCGCGAGCTGCGCTATGAGCTGCGCGTCTGACAGGGACCTCGCGCGAGGAGCAAATGCGTAAGACAAATCTTGCCGGCGTGAGCATTTCCGTCGTCATCCTCGCAGCGACCAGTATCGCGCGGTCGGGCGCTGAACCTGTGCTGAAGGGCGCGGAGGCCTTCGGCGACTGGCAGCGCGACAGACCGGGCACGGTGCGTCTGATCACGCCGCAGGACTTGCCCAAGCCGGGCGCGACGGCCTCCAGCAGCAATTCGTCCCGCGTCGTGTCGCGCCCCGCATCGGCGGTGCCGCAGGTGCCGGCGGGGTTCAAGGTCGAGCTGTTTGCGAGCGGCCTCAGCGGTCCGCGGATTATCCGGACCGCGCCCAACGGCGATATCTTCGTCGTGGAGACCAACTCCGGCCGCATCCGTGTCCTGCGCAGCGCCGACGGCGCCACCAAGCCGGCGACCAATGAGGTCTACGCAACCGGACTGAACCGGCCGTTCGGCATCGCGTTCTTTCCAAACGGCGACAATCCGCAATGGCTCTACGTCGCCAACACCGACAGCGTCGTGCGCTTTGCCTACCGCAACGGCGATCTCAGGGCGTCGGGAAAGCCTGAGAGCATTGTCGCAAACCTTCCTCACGGCTACGGCCATTCGACGCGTGACATCGTGTTCACGCCCGACGACAAGCGCATGCTGGTGTCGGTCGGCTCCGCCGGCAACGCGGGCGAGGGTCTTGGCCGGCCGCCGGAAGGTATCGAAAGCTGGAGCCGCGAACACGCGCTTGGCGCGGCCTGGGGATCGGAAACCGACCGTGCGGCGGTGCTCGCCTTCGATCCCGACGGCAAGAACCAGAAACTGTTCGCTACCGGTATCCGCAACTGCGTCGGACTTGCGATCCAGCCTGGAAGCGGCACGCCCTGGTGTTCGACCAACGAGCGCGACGGCCGCGGCGACAACCTCGTGCCCGACTATGTGACGCGTATCCGCGAGGGCGCGTTCTACGGCTGGCCCTGGTACTATATCGGCGCCAATGAAGACCCGGCGCATGCCGGCGCGCGGCCCGACCTCAAGGACAAGGTGACTACTCCCGACGTGTTGTTGCAGGCGCACTCGGCCTCACTCGGCTTGGCCTTCTACACCGGCAGCAGTTTTCCGTCCGAATATCGCGGCGATGCGTTTGCAGCCGAACACGGCTCGTGGAATCGCGCGAAGCGCACCGGCTACAAGATCATTCGCATCAGGTTGAAGGACGGGATGCCGACCGGCGAGTACGAGGATTTCGTCACCGGATTTGTCGTCGGCGACAACGAGGTCTGGGGCCGTCCGGTGGGTGTCACCGTGGCGCGGGACGGCGCGCTGCTGGTCTCCGAAGACGGCAACGGCACGATCTGGCGCGTCAGCCACGATTAGCCGTTCGGTCGGCGGCGGCTACCCCAATCCGTCCTTGAGGCCGTATTCCTCATAGATGGTCAGGGGATCGGTATCGGGAAACAACCGGCACTTGGCTTGTGCAAGATGCAGAGTGACGGCTCCGGCCTCACATCTCGCGGTCAGGAGCTTCCGGACGTCCTCCATATGCGCGCGCGGCTGATGCTTCGACGGCAACTGCTCGAGCGCGACCAGCGCGGTGGCCAGAGCTTCCGTGACCACCCAATCGTCGTGTCCGGTAATTCCCTTTCGCGGCATCACACCCTCCGTCGCACCGGCTGCGACATTGTAGCGCGAGATGGGTGGGGGCTGTCATCAGCCAACATAGGCAGGGCGGCCAGGAACCGGTTGGCGCGGCCCTGCCACGATGCGCCGCAGGGAACCAGCGTGGCAGCGCGCGCAGGCAATGCTTAGAACGACGGTTGCGTCCCTTCATCACCCAGTCAGGCCGCCCGATGTTCGAACCCTATCTCTCGGCCTGGAGCCTTGTCCCCGACGGCGACCCGATCGTGACGCACGCCGCACGGTTGCTGCCGGTGCGGCGGCACGGCGAACCGGCAATGCTCAAGCTCTCGAACGAACCGGACGAGCGTCTCGGCGCGATCGTCATGGAGTGGTGGGATGGCGACGGTGCGGCGCGCGTCCTTGCCCGTGACGGCGGGGCGCTCCTGCTCGAACGGGCGATGGGTACCGCTTCGCTCGGCGACATGGCGCGAGCCGGCCGGGACGATGAAGCCTGCAGAATTCTCTGTGCAACGGCCGATCGGCTACACGGCCGGCGGGCGAAACCGCGGCCGGACCTGACGCCACTGAAAGACTGGTTTCGCGAGCTGTGGCCGGCGGCGAGGGCGCACGGCGGCATCCTGAGTCGATCGGCCGGCATCGCCGAAGCGCTGCTCGGCGATCAGCGCGAGATCGTGGTGCTGCACGGCGATCTGCACCATGACAATGTGCTCGACTTCGGCGCGCGCGGCTGGCTTGCGATCGATCCCAAGCATCTCGTCGGCGAGCGTGGCTTCGACTTCGCCAACATCTTCACCAATCCGGATCTTGCCGATCCGGCACGGCCGGTTGCAACCGAACCCGGACGTTTTGCGCGGCGTCTCGACATCGTCGTGGAAGCAGCAAAGCTGGATCGGCGGCGCTTGCTGTCATGGATCGTCGCCTGGACCGGCTTGTCGGCAGCGTGGTTCCTCGGCGATGACGATCCGCTCGCCGAAATCGACCTGCAGATTGCAAACCTTGCCGCCGCTGAGCTCGACCGGATGGCGTAGGGCGCGCAGCGACTACGCCGCGGCGGCGCTGGCTCCGCTCAGCGACACACTCAAGATCCGCCATTTCGATATGTCGAAGAAGTAGGCGGCCTTGATGCGCGCGGAAGCGGGATCCGGCGCCTGAATCGCCGTGTGGAATTTCCGCTCCCCATCGCTCAGCGAAATCCGGAATGTCTGCATTGGTCGAACCTCCACGCGCGGATGCTGCGGCAAGGAGGGTTAAGATCCGGTTGCTTGCAGCGATCCAGCGTGGCGCACGCGCCTCTCACGCGCTGCCGTTCTCGTGTGAAGCCCGCGGCAGCCGCACCATGGTGTCTTCTGCACCAACGACGCGTCCGTCCTGCGCTCTCAGCTCGAGGCGGCGCACCGGCAGTCCATTCTTTCGATCAACCAGCAGCACATGCGCTTCGTCGGGCTCGAAGAAGAAATCCTCGCCCCACTGCCGGAGCGCGACAAGGAGCGGGAACAGCCCGCGTCCCTTTTCGGTCAGCACATATTCCTGATACGGGCTGCCGTCCGCTGCAGGCACGGTCTCCATGATTCCGTGCGCCAGCAGATTGCGGAGCCGGGCGGCGAGGATGTTCTTGGCAAGCCCGAGGCTCTTCTGAAATTCGCCGAACCGGCGCCGCCCGTCGAATGCATCGCGGACGATCAACAGCGACCACCAGTCTCCGATCGCATCCAGCGGCCGGGCCACGCCGCACATCGAGTCCCTGTGGCTCACTCGCTTCGCCATCGTGGTCCGCCTGACGCTCCTCAATCCATATTCTGATCGGTGCGCGGCCCGAAAGACCGGCCCGTCGGGGTCTCGATATATCGGTTGCAAAGTAAAACCACAAGCGGTACACGACGGTTTCAATCTAAAACCACCCGAGGCCAAGCCATGATCCAGTCCGACGCCACCTTCGACGGCACCTTTCCGTTCACGCCGCATTTCAGCGCGGCTCCAGGTTTCCGGATGCATTATGTCGACGAAGGCCCGCGGGACGGCGAGGTGGTGCTCTGCCTCCATGGCGAACCGACCTGGGGCTATCTGTTTCGCCATCTGGTGCCGGCCCTCAGCGCGACGCAGCGCGTGGTCGTTCCGGATCACATGGGGTTCGGCAAGAGCGCAACCCCGGCGCAGCGCAGCTATTGGCTGCAGGATCATGTCGACAATCTCGAAGCGCTGGTCCTTGCGCTCGATCTGACCGACATCACGCTGGTCATGCATGACTTCGGCGGCCCCGTCGGCATGGGGTTCGCGGTCAGGCATCCGGATCGCATCCGCCGCATCATCTCGGCCAACGGGCCGACGCCGTTCGGGCAGAGCGATCTGTTCGAGCGCGTCACCGCCAATGCGCTGGCTTCGCCGTGGTTTCAATGGATCGCAAAGGCCGAGGCGAACGGCGAGCTCGAGCCGGTTCTCGGCCAACTCGGCTTCAACATCCTGAGCACGCTCAAGCTCAACGGCTTCGAGAACAACGCCGTCATCACCGACGCCTGGCTCGCCGCCTACGGCGCACCCTTCGCACGTCCGGCCGACTGCCTCGGCGCGATCGGATGGGCCAGGGGCTTTGCGACCGGTGCGCACCGGTTCGTCGCGCCGGCTCCCGCCGCCGACCGCGCGATCCGCAGCAAGCCGGCGCTCGCCATCTGGGGCGAGGCGGACCGCACGCTGGGCGCCGAGCATTTCCTGCCGCTGTTTTCCGCGATCTTCCCGGCGGCACCGGTCAGGCGTCTTGCCGGCGTCGGGCATTACTGTCTTGAGGATGCCCCGGAGGAAATCGGCGGCCTGATCGCGGAGTTCATCCGGCAGACCTGACTGCTGGGCACATCGAGGGCAGTTGGCGGAAGGGGTGGGATTCGAACCCACGGTACCCTTGCGGGCACGCCGGTTTTCAAGACCGGTGCCTTAAACCACTCGGCCACCCTTCCGGATCATTCGGATCAGGCCCTTAGCGTAGGGCGACGCCGAACGCAACGCGAACTTGGCGAGAACACCGGAGCGAAATGGGCCGTTAGCTCGGTCCACTGGCAGCGAACCGACTCAATTGAGCGCGAGGACAACCTGGCCTTCAGCCGATGCTACGGCGCCGAGGCTGCAGCAATTGGCCGCGGGTCATCGTCGCATGCACGCACCACGGTTGACCGCGACCATCGCCGTTGGCCATCATGATGCTCATGAAGCGCGTCCTCTTCCTTTGCACCGGCAACTACTACCGCAGTCGATACGCAGAGGAGCTGTTCAATCATCTTGCGCGCGGCGAAAACCTGCCGTGGCGCGCCTTCTCGCGAGGCGCCGCCGAACGGGGTTCGCCCGACAATGTCGGCGCCATGTCGGTGTTTGCCGACGACCGGCTTCGCGCCAACGGCATCGTTCCGGAGGGCGCTGCGCGCGATCCGCAGCCGTGTTCATTGGCTGACTTCGACGGCGTGGACCTGGTGATCGCGCTCAAGGAAGCCGAGCATCGTCCGCTGATCGAGCGGCGGTTCCCCGAGGTCGCCGACAAGGTGACCTACTGGCATGTGCACGATATCGACGTTGCCCATCCCGCGGATGCGCTGCCGATGATCGACGAGTTCGTCCGCGAGCTGGTTTCATCGCTCAGGTAATCGGTTCGCGCTTCAGGAAGATCGCGAGCGCATATTCCGCCGGGCGCGCGAGCCTGCCGCTGACGCGTTCGAGGTCATCGACAGCGACGATCTCGAGGCGGCCTTCAGTGACCCTCAACCGGTCGATCGGCACGTCCCGCGCAAGGAACACCTCGCCGCGAAGGCTGCCGCCTGGCGTGGAATGATCCGGCCCAAAATAGCGGCCGATCAGCTCAAAACGTTCGGACGGCAGGTAGTAGCCAATCTCCTCGTGGATTTCGCGCACCACGCATTGCAGGAAGGTCTCGCTGCCCTCGCGCCGCCCGCCGAACAGGCTGATCTTGCCGGGGTCGGAAACGTGAGGAAGGTCGTCGCGCAGTTGCATCAGCAACCGACCATCCGTGCTGACCAGCAGCGCAGACGTTCCCTCTCTTACTGCGCCGGTCATTCGCGAATCCTCTCGCTGAGAACGTGGAGGGTGCGTCATGACTGGGGCTGGGAGAAGACGGCGGATCTGCCGTGCAGATCATAGCAGCCGAGCACGTGCCTGATTGGTATCGCCAGCACTGTAAGGCTGAAGCCGGGGTTCAAGCGGCGAGGGGGAGGCAAGGGTCGCCAGGCTTGTCGCATGGGCGCAGACGGCGCCCAGGACATCACGTGTTCAGCCGAAAGCGAAGGCCAGCAGGCTCGAGCACAGCAGCACGAGGCTTGCTGCGGTCAGGGTTAGAAATCCGTCGGAGACCAAATCGTGATTACGCATGATACACCTGCTTTCTACTGATGCTCATCCGAATTGATTAAAGCTTTCCGAACATTCGCTCCTGGAAAGAGGTGACGCGTCTTTCCGCCTTCAACGGACTGTCAGGCCCGGTACCGATAGCCTTCCACGGCATGCGCCAAGAAGATCGCCGCACTCACCAGGCCCATCACCGCTGTAACCGTCTCGATCATCGCAAACTTCCTTTGCGCCCCACGTCCGAGAGAAAACGATTGCGGCCTTGCACAGTCAAAAAGATTCAATTGTTGGAATTGAAGATGCCCCCCGACTGATGATTTGCTGCAACAGTGTGTCTGATCGCGGGACAGGCCAGGGCGTTTTGCGTGCACGGCAGGTCCGTAGAAGGACGGAGGAGGCGCAACAGACCATTCACCAAGACGCCACCGCCCGATGGCTCTCCCCATTTCCGCCGTGTTCCGGTTGCGATATCTTCACCATCCGGTGCGGAGGTGGGCCGCGCAGTGACAGAATCGATCCCGACGTCTCGGAGTAGGCGCGGGTCCGGGCAGAATGGTACTTGGGGCAGATGGGGATTAGACGGCCAGATTCGATGATCCGGACGGCACGCGGCGCCGTTGCGGTGGCCTCGTGCCTCGTCCTCGCCAATTGTGCCTCCTCGAACCAGTTCGCCAGCCGGGTCGATCCCAAATACGGCGTGTCCTCGAGCCCGCGTGTGGTGGCGCTCGGCGACCCCGTGCCGAAGGGCGGCGGCACCTACCGCATCGGCAAGCCCTATGTCGTCGCCGGCCGCACCTATGTGCCGGAAGAGAACGAGAACTACCACGCCGAGGGCATGGCGTCCTGGTATGGCGATGATTTCCACGGCCGCCTGACCGCCAATGGCGAGGTGTTCGACATGGGCTCGCTCACGGCCGCCCATCCGACCTTGCCGATGCCGAGCTACGCGCGCGTCACCAATCTGAGCAACGGCCGATCGCTCGTCGTTCGCGTCAACGACCGCGGCCCGTACCACGGCAACCGCCTCATCGACGTCTCGAACAAGGCCGCTGAACTGCTTGATTTCAAAGGCAATGGCGTCGCGCGCGTCCGCGTCGAATATGTCGGCCGGGCGCCGCTCGAAGGCTCCGACGACCGCCAGCTGATGGCGACCCTGCGCACCGGTACGCCGGCGCCGTCCCCGTCGATGGTCCGGGTCGCCTCGGCCCGGCCGTTCGTGCCGGAGATGTCGTCCTCGTCGGGCCGAGTCCGGGGCGATGTCCCGCTGCCCGAAGGGCGGCCCTACAGTCTCGGCAACACCCAGTCCGACTACGCCTCGGTCAGCGCCACCTCGGAAATGTCGGCCTCGAGCCGATCGCACCGCCGCGTGCCGAACAATCCGCGCGAGGTCTCCTACGAGGGTGACGCGCGCTACGCCGCGGCCCCGAGCCCGGCGGCGGCCTATGTGCCGATCGACGCGCGTGGACCCGCCGAAGTCCTGAGCGGCCGCGGGCTCTACTGAATCGAGCCGTTGCGAATCAAGCTCTTGGCCTGATTATTTCAAAAATGCGATCAGCGCCGCGTTGACCTCGGCCGGGCGCTCCTGCTGGATCCAGTGGCCGGCGCCCTCGATGATCAGCTTCTGCCGCAGGTTCGGCAGCACGCGCTCCATGTCCGCGACCCGCTTCGCACCGATCAGCCCGGTGATCACCGAATCGTTCGAGCCGGCGATGAACAGCGACGGCTGATGGATCTGCGCATCCTGCCAGGGCGCGGTCAGCTCCCAATTGCGGTCGAGATTGCGGTACCAGTTCAGGCCGCCGCGGAAGCCGGACTGCCGGTAGCCCTCGGCGAATTCGGCGATATCGGCCTCGGTCAGCCAGGCCGGCAGCGGCATTCCGGCCGGCAGCTTGCCGAGGAAGCCCTTGGCTTCGTCGACGAACATCGAGCTCGGATCGGAGACGCCGCGCCCGAGCACCAGTCGCATGGTGTGAGCGATGTCGCGCTCGAATTCGGCCTCCGCCACGCCGGGCGGCTGGAAGTATTGCCAATAGAAATTGGTGATGCCGCCCTCGCGCAAGGTTTCCAGCGGACGGCCGCGGCCACGGAACGGCGGCGGCACGCTGAGGCCGGCGACCTTGGTGAAGATATCAGGACGGAACAGGGCCGCGTGCCAGGCGACCGGCGCTCCCCAATCGTGACCGACGATCATCGCCTTCCGCTCGCCGAGCGCGGCCACCAGTGCGACCATGTCGCCCACCGTATCGAAGATCGTGTAGGCGCCGACATCGGCCGGCGCGGTGGTCCGGCCGAAGCCGCGCATGTCAGGGGCTGCGACCCGGAAGCCTGCCGCGGCGAGGGCTGCGATCTGGTGCCGCCATGAGTAGGACAGTTCCGGCCAGCCATGGCAGAGCACGACCAGTGGGCCTTGCCCGGCCTCACGCACGAACATGTCGATGCCGTTGGCGGAAATGGTGCGGGAGGATGACATTCGCGTTTCCGCCTTGTTTGCCGGTTCTGTTGTCGTTAGCTGGTTCCAAGGATACGGGCGTTCAGCGCTGCCGGCAATCCAGCCGGCCGTGCACAAGCGGCGAAACCTCAGTTGTTTGCGATACTTCCAGCTGTTAGAACGCAGTCTTTCAGGACATCGCCGATGGCAGCCCAGATCGCAATTCCCCGCACGTTGTTCGCTCGCGCTGGGCGTTCTTGGCGTGGCCTGGTCGCGGCCGCAGTCGTGCTGGCGATCGGCTATGGCGGGGTGGTCTATGCCGCCAATAACAGCGTCCAGGGCGCCAAGAAGGAAGAGGGCGGGTTCGACGGCGACGCGCCGACCGCGATCCTGGTCGAGGCCTCCTCGGGCAGCGTGCTGTTCGAGAAGAACGCCGACGAGTTGCGCGCGCCTTCCAGCATGATGAAGCTGATGACGGCCGAGGTGGTGTTCGACGCCATCAAGAAGGGCGACATCAAGCTGACCGACGAGTACCGCATCAGCGAGAACGCCTGGCGGCGGGGCGGGGCGCCGTCCGGGACGTCCACGATGTTTGCGGCGATCAACAGCAAGGTCTCGGTCGACGATCTCCTGCATGGCGCGATCATCCCGAGCGGCAACGACGCCTGCATCGCGCTCGCCGAAGGCATCGCCGGCAACGAGCATACGTTTGCGACCGACTTCATGACCAAGCGCGCCCGCGAGCTCGGCATGACCAAGTCGACCTTCGGCAATTCCAACGGACTGCCGGACCCGACCAACAAGATGACGGTACGGGAACTCGCGATCCTGGCGCGCCACATCATCCTGACTTACCCGGACCGGTACAAGCTGTTCGGCGAGAAGGAATTCACCTGGAACAAGATCCGCCAGCAGAACCGCAACCCGCTGCTGAATGCCTTGCCCGGCGCCGACGGCTTGAAGACCGGCTACACCAAGGAAGGCGGCTACGGCATGGTCGGCTCGGCCGTGCAGAACGACACGCGGCTGATCGTCGTGGTCAATGGCCTCGAGGATTCCGACGACCGCGCGACCGAAGCCAAGAAGATGCTGGAATGGGGGTTCCGCAGCTTCGAGACCCGGGTCCTGATCGCGGCCAACCAGCCGGTCGGCTACGCCCGGGTGTTCGGCGGCGAGAGCCGCTCGGTCAAGCTCGTCAGCCCCGATCCGATCAAGGTGATGGTATCAAAGAACGGCAACGACAAGCTGCTCGCGCGCGTCATCTATAGCGGCCCGGTCAAGGCGCCGATCACCGCCGGCCAGCAGATCGGCGTCGTCCGGGTCTGGCGCGGTGCCAATGTCGCGATGGAGACTCCGGTGTTCGCGGCGGATGCCGTCGGCACGGGATCGACGATGCGCCGCGCGCTCGACGGCGCCCAGGAGCTTGTGATCGGAATGTTCCGCGCAGGGGTCGAGAAGCTCTGACATGGCGGAAGCAGCAGTCCAACGGCCGAGCTTGCGCGGTCGCTTCATCACCTTTGAGGGCGGCGAGGGATCGGGCAAATCGACCCAGATCCGCAAGCTCGCCGAACGGCTCGATGTCGCCAAGCTGCGCGCGATCGTGACCCGTGAGCCCGGCGGCTCGCCCGGGGCCGAGATCATCCGCCACCTCGTGCTGTCGGGGATGGGCAAGCTGCTCGGGCCGGAAGCGGAGACGCTGCTGTTTGCCGCCGCGCGTGACGACCATGTCCGCACCGTGATCCTGCCGGCGCTCAACCAGGGCATCTGGGTGCTGTGCGATCGCTTCTTCGATTCCACACGCGCCTATCAAGGCCAGCTCGGGCAGGTGTCGCCCGGCCTCGTCAATGCCATGCAGCGCGTCACCATCGGCGATCTCAAACCTGATCTCACCTTCATCCTCGATGTGCCGGTCGAAGTCGGACTGCAGCGCGCCGCCCTGCGCCGCGGCAATGCCATGGCGGATCGCTTCGAAGCCGAGGGCATCAAGTTCCATCAGGATTTACGTGATGCCTACCGCAAGATCGCGGCGGACGATCCACAGCGCTGCGTGCTGATCGACGCGACGGCCGAACCGGACACGGTCGCGGCGAGGATCTGGGCCGCGCTGCGTGAGCATCTGCGCGCAACGCTCACGGCAGACAATCCCGCATGAGCGCACGCAAGGTCGAACAGGAGAACCCCGCTCGCCACCCGCGCGAAACCCCCGACCTGTTCGGGCATCGCGAGGCGGAGACCGCCTTGCTCGATGCCTATCGCAGCGGTCGAATTCCGCATGCCTGGCTGATCGGCGGCGCGCAGGGCATCGGCAAGGCGACGCTGGCCTATCGCATGGCGCGGTTCGTGCTGGCGTTCCGCAATCCCAAATCGTCCCAGGTTCAGGCGGCGCCGACGCTGCGGGTTGATCCGTCCGATCCGGTGGCGCGCCAGATCACGGCGGGCGCCCATGGCGGGCTGCTGGTGCTGGAGCGCGGCCTCAACGACCGCGGCGTGATGCGCACCGTGATCACGGTCGACGAGACGCGCGAGACGATCTCGTTCTTCGGCTCGACCGCAGCGGTCGACGGCTGGCGCGTCTGCATCGTCGACACGGTCGATGAGCTCAATCCCAATGCCGCGAACGCGCTGCTGAAGATCCTCGAGGAGCCGCCGCAGCAGTCGCTGTTCCTGCTGGTCAGCCACGCGCCGTCACGGGTGCTGCCGACCATCCTGTCCCGCTGCCGCAAATTGCTGCTGCGGCCGCTGGAGACGGGCGATGTGGTGCGCGCGGCCACCGCTGCAACCGACATCGAGGCCGACGATCCGGCGCTGGCGGAAGCCGCGGCAGCGTCCGAGGGCAGTGTCGGGCGGGCGCTATCGCTGCTCGGCGGCGACGCGCTCAAGCTGCAGCAACGCACGGCCGCGCTGCTGGCAACGCTTCCGAGCGTCGATCCGCGCGAGCTGCACGCGCTGGGCGATGCGCTCGGCACCAGCGATCGCGTCGCGCTTGCCGCCTTCATCGACAGCATCGATCGCTGGATGAGCGAGCGCATGCGAACCGGCGACGCCAATGCCAATCTGCCGCGCCTTGCACGGCTGGCGGAGGTATGGGAAAAGATCGTCCGCGCCGCGCGCGATACCGAAGCCTACAATCTGGAGCGCAAGCCGCTGGTTTTCTCGGTGTTTTCGATGCTCGCGGACGCGACCCGATAGACGCCAAATCTGAAAACAATCAGTCTGACAACGCATCCGTCCGACAACACTCCCGACAATCTCGTTTCGATCTGCAAAGGATTCCGTGGTGGCGACCGCTAAGAAGAAATCGTCGAAGAAGGCCAAGAAGACGAAGGCATCGCCCGCTCGCGCGACCAGGAAAGCCACGGCGAAGTCGCGCGCTGCCAAGACCAAGAAGGGTGGGCGCGTCACCAAAAAGACGAAGAAAGCCACCAAGGCCAAGACAGGTGCCAAGAAGCCGGCGGCAAAGAAGGTCGCCAAAAAGGTCGCCAAAAAGGCCGTCAAGAAGGCTGCGAAGAAGACCGCCAAGAAGGCTGCCACGAAGCCCACCAAGGCTCCGCCGAAGAAGGCAGCAGCGGCCGCCATGGCTCCGGCTGCAAGGAAGCCCGCTGCGCCGAAAGCTCCAGCTGCCGAGAGGGCTCCGAAGGCGGCAACGGTCCGCGCGCCCAAGCAACCCAAACCCGCAGCGAAGGCTGCTGCGCGCGCGTCCGTCCCGGCACCTGCCGCGGACCGCGGCAACGCCTACTACATCACGACCGCGATCGCGTATCCGAACGGTCAGCCGCATATCGGCCACGCCTATGAGGCGATCGCGACCGATGCGCTGGCGCGCTTCCAGCGGCTCGACGGCAAGGATGTGTTCTTCCTGACCGGCACCGACGAGCACGGACAGAAGATGATCCAGACCGCGCAGGGCGAGGGGATGACGCCGCACGATCTCGCCACCCGCAACGCTGCGCGGTTCAAGGAGATGGACGAGCGGCTGAACGTCTCGTTCGACCGCTTCATCCGTACCTCCGAACCTGCGCACCACAAGTCGGTGCAGGAAATCTGGCGCCGCATGCAGGACAATGGCGACATCTATATCGACGCCTATGCCGGCTGGTACTCGGTGCGCGACGAGGCCTATTACGCCGAGGATGAGACCACAGTCGGCGAGGACAATGTCCGCCGCGGTCCGCAGGGCACGCCGGTCGAATGGGTCGAGGAGAAGAGCTACTTCTTCAAGCTGTCGGCCTATCAGGACAAACTGCTGCACCTTTATGAGAGCCAGCCTGATTTCATCGGCCCGGATTCGCGCCGCAACGAGGTGATGAGCTTCGTGCGGGGCGGGCTGAAGGATCTCTCGATCTCGCGCACCACCTTCGACTGGGGCGTCAAGGTCCCCGACGATCCCGAGCACGTGATGTATGTCTGGGTCGACGCACTGACCAATTACATCACCGGCGTCGGCTATCCCGACGAGAGCGACAAGCACTGGCGCTACTGGCCGGCCGATGTGCACATCATCGGCAAGGATATCATCCGCTTCCACGCGGTGTACTGGCCGGCCTTCCTGATGTCGGCCGGCATCCCGTTGCAGAGGCGCGTCTATGCGCACGGCTTCCTGTTCAACAGGGGCGAGAAGATGTCGAAGTCGGTCGGCAACGTGGTCGATCCCTTCAATCTGGCGAACCAGTACGGCGTCGACCAGGTGCGCTACTTCTTCCTGCGCGAAGTGCCGTTCGGCCAGGACGGCAACTACAACCACGAGGCCATCGTCGCGCGCATCAATGCCGACCTCGCCAACGATTTCGGCAATCTCGCGCAGCGTTCGCTGTCGATGATCGCCAAACAACTCGGCGGCGTGCTGCCGGAGCCTGGCGAGTTCAGCGACAACGACAAGGCGATCCTGGCGCAGGCCGACGCCATGCTGGAGACATCGCGGACCGCAATGGCGACGCAGCAGATCCATCAATGGCTCAACACGGTCTGGGCCGTGGTCGCCGAAGCCAACCGCTACTTTGCCGGTGAGGCGCCGTGGGCCTTGGCCAAGACCGATCCGGCGCGCCAGAAGACGGTGCTCTATGTCACCGCCGAAGTCGTGCGCCAGATCGCGATCATGGCGCAGGCCGTGATGCCGGCATCCTGTGGCAAGATGCTCGACAGCCTCGGCATATCAGCGGATGCGCGCAGCTTCGCGGCGGTCGCCGAGCGGATCAAGCCGGGCACGGTTCTGCCGGCGCCGGTCGGCGTGTTTCCGCGCTATGTGGAACCGAAGACCGAGTGAGTGGTTCGAAATTCATGCTGGTCGACAGTCACTGCCATCTGGACTTTCCTGATTTCGCCGACGATCTCGACGGGATCGTTGGACGCGCCGAAGCGGCCGGCATCGGCCGTATCGTTACGATCTCGACCCGGGTGAGGCGGCTCGGCGGCCTGCTTGCGATCACGGAGCGGTTTCCCGACGTCTACTGTTCGGTCGGCACCCATCCGCATCATGCCGACGAAGAGGACGGCATCCCGGCCAGCGAACTGATCGAGCTGACCAAGCACCCGAAAGTCGTGGCGCTCGGCGAGGCGGGGCTCGACTATTTCTATGAGCATGGTTCGCGCGAGGCGCAGGAGCGTGGTTTTCGCGCGCATATCGCGGCGGCACGCGAAACCGGTCTGCCGCTCGTCATCCACACCAGGGAGGCCGACGAGGATTGCGGCCACATCCTGGAGGATGAGGTCGCGAAGGGACCGTTCAAGGCCGTCCTGCACTGCTACACCGGCGGCCGCGAGCTCGCGATGAAAGCGATTGGGCTTGGGCTGTCGATCTCGTTCACGGGCATCCTGACCTTCAAGAAGTCGGACACCCTGCGCGCACTGGCTGCCGAGCTGCCGGCCGATCGCATCATGGTCGAGACCGACGCGCCGTATCTTGCGCCCGGAAAATTCCGCGGCAAGCGCAACGAGCCGTCCTACGTCGTCGAGGTCGCCAAGGTGCTCGCCGAGACCCGCGGCGTCTCCCTGGAGGAGATCTCGCGGCAGACCACTGAAAACTTCTTCCGGCTGTTCTCCAAGGTGCCGGCGCCGAAGGTTGCTGCATGACGCTGACACTGACCATTCTGGGCTGCGGCTCATCCGCCGGCGTGCCGCGTCCGGCGCTCGGCTGGGGCGCCTGCGATCCGAACAATCCCAGGAATCGCCGCCGCCGCTGCTCGATCATGGCCGAGCGCACCATGGAGCACGGCACCACGCGGGTCGTGATCGATACCTCGCCCGACCTACGCGAGCAGCTGATCGACGCCAATGTCGAGCATATCGACGCGGTGTTCCTGACGCATGAGCATGCCGACCAGACCCACGGCATCGACGATCTGCGCTCGGTGGTGCTGCACCAGCGCCGCCGCATCCCGGTCTACTTCAACCAGTCGACCGCCAAGGACATCATGGCGCGGTTCTCCTATTGCTTCATCTCGCCGGAAGGCAGCGACTATCCGCCGATCCTGACCCGGCATTCGATCGAGGCCGGCGAGAGCCACACGGTGCAGGGGAAGGGCGGTCCGCTGAAGCTCGAGGCCTTCCTGGTGCAGCATGGCCAGATACCCGCGCTCGGCTATCGCATCGGCGACGCTGCCTACACGCCAGATCTGCACGACATTCCCGAGGCGAGCTGGCCGACGCTGGAAGGTCTCGATCTCTGGATCGTCGACGGCCTGCGCTATGCGCCGCATCCCAGCCATTTCAGCGTCGCCGACGCATTGTCGTGGATCGAGCGCTTCAAGCCGAAGCGCGCGGTCATCACCAACATGCATTCCGACCTCGACTACGAGGTGCTGCGGCAGAGCCTGCCGGCCGGCGTGATCCCGGCCTATGACGGCATGCGGCTGATGCTCGATCGAGCCGGCTGAAGCAAGCCGTCATGTCGCGCGGCAATAAATCCGACGGGGCACACCCGACGGACGGCATTTGAGCTTGCACTCTGCTTGAGCTTGCACTCTGCTGCAGGTCGCGAATAATCCATTTTCGAGGGAACTATATGCTCATCGATCCCACTGCGCGGATTGAGGATGGGGCGGTGATCGGCGCCGGCACGTCGATTGGTCCTTATTGCGTTATTGGTTCCCGCGTCATTATCGGCGCAAACTGCAAGCTTATCGCGCACGTGCACATGACCGCGGAGACCACGATCGGTGGCGGCTGCACGATCTATCCGTTCGTCTCGCTCGGCACGCCCCCGCAAGCCCTGAGCTATCGCGGCGAACTGACCAAACTTCAGATCGGCCAGGATTGTACGATCCGCGAGCACGTGACCATGAACGCCGGAACCGTCGTGGGTGGCGGTGTTACCCGCGTCGGCGATCGTGGCTATTTCATGAATTGCAGCCATGTCGGTCACGACTGCGTGGTAGGGAACGACGTCATCTTCGCCACATCAGCGACGCTGGGCGGCCATTGCGAAATCGGCGATTTTGTCTTTATGGGAGGCCTCTCATCCGCCCATCAATTCGTTCGGATCGGGGCGCAGGCGATGATCGGGGCTACAAGTTGCGTACGTGGCGACGTAATCCCGTTTGGCCTTGCAAGCGGCCAGTACGCGGGTCTCGCCGGGCTCAACTTCGTTGGCATGCGACGCCGCGAATTTACCCGCGAACGCCTCGCGGTGATCCGAGCGTTTTATCAGAAACTATTTCGCGGCCCCGGTGTGTTTGCCGCGCGTCTGCACGAGGTAAGGCAACTGGCGGACGCGGACCCCGCGATTGCAGAAATTCTGGCCTTCATCGACGCGGTAAGGCATCGCTCGCTGTGTCTGCCGGCGAACGATGATCATATGATTGCGGCACGCCGAAGCCCTTTCGCTGAACCGAGCCGATAGCACCGCAGAAATTTCTGGATTTTCGGTCGATATCTTCGGGGTCGTGCCGGACATCACGGCCTTCGGCGTCTTGAAGGCCGGGCAGTGGCTGCGGCAGAACGCGATGATCTCGGGCTCCGCGACCCGCGCGCCTTCCGTCAGTTCGACAACGGCGCGGAGGACTTCACCCCATTTCGGATCGGGTTTTGCCGCGACGACCACCGCTATGAACTCGCCGCCCGGCGGGCGGGCGGCGGTTGCACAAGATCGCCAACGGTCCTGTCTTGACCTTTCACGCAAAGGGCATATCGTTATGATCATAACGATATATCCGGGAGGATCAGATGACGGAAGCTGTGGCGGCGCGCGATTACACTGATCGCACGCGATATGACGCGCTGATGGATGTCGTGAAGAACCGCCTGACGACCCGGGCGTTCGACGCCAGCTACGTGATGCCGCCGGAGCACTACGACATGATCCTGGAGGCCGCGCGGCACGCGCCGTCGGGCGCCAATGCGCAACCCTGGCACTTCATTGCCGTCACCGATCAGGACCTCAAGAACAGGATCACGGAATATTTCCGCGAGGAGCAGGTCGCGCGCGCCCGGCTCAAGATGAAGTTTCCGACGCCCGATTATCGCGGCCTCGCGTCGGCGCCCGGCTTCATCGTCGTCGCCAGCGACTTCCGCTGGGTCAAAGCGTTTCCCGTGCTCAACGACGGCTCCGAGCTCGACAAGATGTACAAGGAGAACGCCGAACGCATCCTGCTGCAGAGCGTGGCGGCGGCGACGATGTCGGCGCATCTCGCGGCGGCCGCGCTCGGCTACAACGTCTGGTGGGTGACCGCGATCGGGCAGGAGAAGGCCCAGCAGGCGATGAAGCCGCTGCTCGGCATTCCCGAGGAATTATCCGTGCTCGATATCATGTGTTTCGGTCCGCCGGCCAAGACGCCGTACAAGCGCTGGAAGAAGAGCCTGGCCGACATCAGCAACTGGAACAGGTTCGATGATCAGCACTTCATGACCGAAGCCCAGATCGACGAATGGGTGTCGACCACGCGCCACAAGGTGATGTACCGGGATGCCGAGAACGTCGACTAAAGCGGACGCGGCGGTCCGGCGCGTCGCGTCGGACTACAGGCTGGAGGACCAGGTCGGCTTCCTGCTGCGCCGGGCCTATCAGCGCGCCTCGTCCAACCTGGTCGACCGGATCGGATCCTACGACCTGACGGCCCCGCAATATGCGACCTTGGCCCGGCTCTACGAGCGCGGGGCGCTGTCGCAGAACCTGCTCGGGCGGCTGGTCGCGATGGAGCCGGCCAATATCCGCGATGTCGTCCTTCGGCTGAAGAAGCGCCGCCTGGTTGCGACCCGGCGCGACCCGACCGACAAGCGGCTGATCCTGATCGATCTGACTGCGGCCGGCGTGGCGCTGGTCGAGCAGTTGATCCCGATCGAGATCGAATGCACCGCGACGACGCTGGCGCCGCTCAAGGCTGACCAGAAACGAATACTGTACGAGCTGCTCGACCGACTTGCGGAGGGCTGAGCCGGCGCCACATACTCGCTGTCGTCCCGGGCTTGACCCGGGACCCATAGCCACGAATGCCAGTTGTGTTGCAACGCTGGGCCACATCGCACTCCAACAACGCAACCCTGTGGTTATGGGTCCCGGCTTTCGCCGGGACGACAGCGTCTATGAGGCAAGAGTGCGCTGCACGACACTGAAGGCGGCTTCTGCTCAGGCCGAGATCGCCTTGGCCGATCCGACCTGGTTGCGCAGCAGGAATTTCTGGATCTTGCCCGTGGATGTCTTCGGGATCACCCCGAACACCACTGACTTCGGCGTCTTGAAGCCCGACATATGCTCCCGGCAATAGGCGATGATCTCGGCCTCGGTCGCCCTGGCGCCGTCCTTCAGCTCGAGGAAGGCGCAGGGCACTTCGCCCCATTTCGGGTCGGGCTTTGCGACGACCGCGGCAAACAGCACGGCCGGGTGCTTGTAGAGGATATCCTCGACCTCGACCGACGAGACATTCTCGCCACCAGAGATGATGATGTCCTTCGAGCGGTCCTTGATGATGACGTAGCCGTGCTCGTCGAGCACGCCGAGATCGCCGGTGTGAAACCAGCCGCCGGCAAACGCTTCCTGCGTCGCCTTCTCGTTCTTCAGATAGCCCTTCATCACGATGTTGCCGCGGAACATGACCTCGCCGATGGTCTCGCCGTCGCGCGGCACCTCGCGCATGGTCTCGGGATCGAGCACGGTGACGTCTTCCTGCAGCGGGTAGGCCACGCCCTGGCGTCGCTTCAGCTGCGCACGCGCATCGGCCGACAGCTCGTCCCAGCCCGGCTGCTCGGCGCAGACGGAGGCGGGCCCATAGACTTCGGTCAGCCCGTAGACATGGGTCAGCTTGATGCCGATGCGCTCGGCGCCTTCGAGCACGGCGACCGGCGGTGCTGCGCCCGCGATCAGGCCGACGACGGGCTTCGCCTTGCCGCCCTTCGGCGCATCAGGCGCATTGATCAGCGTGTTGTAGACGATCGGCGCCCCGCACATGTGGGTGACGCCGTGTTTCGGGATCAGCTCGAAGATTTTTGCCGGATCGACCTTGCGCAAGCAGACATTGACGCCGGCGGTCGCCGCGATCGTCCAGGGGAAGCACCAGCCGTTGCAGTGAAACATCGGCAGCGTCCAGAGATAGACCGGATGCTGGCCGAGATTGCCGGCGAGGATGTTGCTGACGGCGTTGAGATAGGCGCCGCGGTGATGGGTGACGACGCCCTTCGGATTGCCTGTCGTGCCCGACGTGTAGCTGAGCGCGATCGCATCCCATTCGTCGGCCGGCGGCCGCTCGGCGAATGCCGGATCGCCTGAGGCGACCGCCGCCTCATACTCGATCTCGCCGATCCGCTTGCCACCGCCGAAGGCAGCATCATCGACGTCGATCACGAACGGCTTTGCGCCCGTCATCAGGGTCAATGCTTCCGCGATCACGCCGGAGAATTCGGGATCGACCAGGATGATCCTGGCGCCGCCATGGTCGAGCTGGAACGCGATCGATTCCGCATCGAGGCGGATGTTGAGCGCGTTCAGCACCGCGCCGGTCATCGGCACCGCGAAATGCAGCTCGTTCATCGCCGGGATGTTCGGCAGCATTGCCGCAACCGTGTCGCCATGGCCGATGCCGTGGCCGGCGAGATAGGATGCGAAGCGCTTGCAGCGCTCGTAGGTCTCTTTCCAGGTGAAGCTGCGGCCCTCATAGACCGCGCTGACATGGTCGGGATAGACCGCGGCCGAGCGCGCCAGGAAGCTCAGCGGCGTCAGCGGCACGTAATTGGCGGGCGTCTTGTCGAGCCCGATCGTGTACTGGTTTTGAGCTGCACTCATGGCTCTATCCCGTCCGCAAGGTGCTTTAAAGGAAACCGATCGATATCCAGGGGAAGATGGCGACGATGATCAGGCCGATCAACAGCGCCAGCATGTAACCCCAGATCGGCCGGATACCCTCGGCCGGATCGACGCGCCCGATGGCGCAGGCGGCATAATAGCCGACGCCGAACGGCGGCGCGAACAATCCGATGCCCATCGCCAGGATGATGATCATGGCGTAGTGCACCTCGTGGACGCCGACCTGGCGCGCGATCGGAAACAGCAGCGGCCCGAACAGCACGATGGCCGGAATGCCTTCCAGCACGCTGCCGAGGATCACGAAGGCCAGGATCGAGACCGCGATGAAGGTCGCCGAACCGCCCGGCAGCCCGGTCATCGACGCCGCCAGCGCCCGCGAGAAGCCGGACTGGGTCAGGCCCCAGGCCATGCCGGTCGCGGTGCCGATGATGAAGAGGATCGCGCCCGACAGGCACGCCGTGTCGATCAGCATCGGCACTAGCCGCCGCCAGTTGAACTTGCGGTAGATCAGGAGGCCGATGACGAAGGCGTAGACGATGCCGATGGTCGAGACTTCGGTGGCCGTGGCAATGCCTTCGACCACGGCGTAGCGGATCACGAAGGGCAGCGCCAATGCGGGCAGGGCGAACACCAACGCCTTGCCGATCTCGCTGCCGGTGGCGCGCTGCACGTGGCTCAAGTTCTCGCCGCGGTAGCGCCACCACACCAGTCCCGACAGCGTGATTGCCAGCACCACGCCCGGCAGCAATCCGCCGGTGAACAGCGCCGAGATCGAGACGCCGGTGACCGAGCCGATCGTGATCAGCACGAGGCTCGGCGGAATGGTTTCGGTCTGCGCGCCGGTCGCGGCGAGCAGGGCAACCAGATCGCCCGGCTTGGCGCCGCGCTCCTTCATTTCCGGGAACAGCACGGGTGCGACGGCGGCCATGTCGGCGGCCTTCGATCCGGAGATGCCGGAGACCAGGTACATGGCGCCGACCAGCACGTAATGCAGGCCGCCGCGGACATGCCCGAGCAGGCTCGCCAGGAACGCGACCATCGCGCGCGCCATGCCGGTCATCTCGATCAGCAGGCCGAGGAAGACGAACAGCGGCACCGACAGCAGGATCAGGTGGCTCATGCCCTCGTCCATCCGGCCGACCAGCACCATCAGCGGCGTCCGCGTGGTCAGCGCCAGATAGCCGAAGATCGCCATGCCGAAGGCAAAGCCGATCGGCACGCCGGCGAAGACGCAGAAGCCGACCACGCCGACGAAAAAGATGATCAGGTTGAGGTTGCCGAGCGGCCGCAGCATCGGCTGCGCCAGCCAGAACACGCCGATCAACGCGAGGACCGTCAGCGCGGCCAGCAGGAAGGTTTTGATGTCTCCGACCCGTGCCAGCCGCAGCAGCGCAAACAGACCCATCAGGCAGGTGCCAACCGGCAGCGCCGCCGCGCGCCAGGTGTTGGAGATCTGCAGCGCAGGCGTCGTGATGAAGCTTTCCTCGTAGGCGTATTCATAGGCCGGCCGCACGATCAGGATCAGGAACGCCAGCGCGGCGCAGGTCGCGACCACGTCGAGATAGCCCCACAGCCGGGGTCCGGCGCTTGCGACCAGCGCCGTCATCCGCATGTGCTCGCCGCGGCGGAACGCGACCGCCGAACCCAGCATCGCGAGCCACAGGAACAGGATCGACGCCAGCTCGTCGGACCAGATCAGCGGCGCATGCAGCACGTAACGCGACACCACGCCGGCGAACAGGATGACGACCTCGGCGACGACAAGGATCGCCGCCGGGATTTCGACCAGCCATCCGAGCGCCGCCTCGATGGAACCGAGAACAGAGCGGCGGCGAGGGGGCTGTGACGCCGCCTCGCCGGCCACGGCCGGCGTCATCTCGACATGAGCCATGGCAAGCCTCCCGCTTGATCGATCAGGACAGTTTGCCGACGGACTTCTCGAGCAGCTCCCAGGCCTTCTCGCCGTACTTGCCCTTCCACTCGGCGTAGAAGCCGGCGGTGCGCAGCTTGTCGCGGAACGGCCCGACCTCGGGCTGGTTGAACACGAGGCCCTTGCCGGTGAGCTCCTGCTTCACGGTGGCGTTGAGCTTCTCGGTGTCCTCGCGCTCCTTGACGGCGGCCGCGTTGACGTTCTTGGCGACGATGGTCTTGATATCGTCCGGCAGAGCCGCCCAGGCTCTGCGGTTCATCAGGAACCAGAAGCCGTCCCACATGTGGTTGGTCAGCGAGCAGTACTTCTGCACCTCGTACAGCTTCGCCGCCGAGATCAGCGCCAGCGGGTTTTCCTGGCCTTCGACGATCTTGGTCTGCAGCGCCGAATAGACCTCGCTGAAATTGATCGAGGCGGGCGATGCATCGAACGCCTTGAACATCGAGGTCCACAGCGGCGACACCGGCACGCGGATCTTGAAGCCCTTGAGATCGTCAGGACCGTTGATCGGCTTGGTGGACGACGTGGTCTGGCGGAAGCCGTTGTCCCAGATCTTGTCCATGACCTCGAGGCCGGCCTTGTTGATCTCGCCGCGCACATAGGCGCCGAGCTCGCCATCCATGGCCTTCCAGACCGTGGGATAATCCGGGAATGCGAAACCGATGCCGTTGATCGAGGCTGCCGGCACCAAAGTCGCCAAGATCAGGCCCGATAGCGTGAAGAACTCGACGCCGCCGGAGCGCACCTGGCTCAGCATGTCCGTATCGGAACCGAGCTGGCTGTTCGGAAACACCTGCAGGTCGAACCGGCCGTTGGTCTCGGTCTTGATCGCCGCGGCCATCTCCCGGGCGCGCGCCACGAATGGATGCGACTCCGGCAGGTTATTGGCGAACTTGTACGAGAACTCGGCCGACTGGGCGCGCGCGACATACGGCGCGCCAATTCCGCCCAGGACGGCGGAAGCAGCGGAAACCTTCAGCAGCGTGCGTCGTGAAAAGCTCATTGGGTTTGCTCCCTCGAGAGGCTTGTTGTTGTTCTGAGATGCCATCCTATACGGACCTGATGCCGTGGGGTCACCAGCGATCTCTGCACAGCTGGCGCTTATTGCAGCGTCCGTACGCCGCGGCAATATCGGCTTTCTGACGAGACGCGTGGGCGTGGATCGCTGTGCTGTCTGGACCAGCCGAACCAACGACCGGGACGAGCCTCGACAGACGCCAAGCTGCGGGCCGGTGCGAAGATTTCCCACTAAATATCTGATCTAATTGTAGATATAAATATTCCATAATATACCTTATGCGAATTTCGGATATGGAAGTCGATCCGGTTTGGCGGCCCGGCTGTGGCTTCCCTCATAAGGTTCGCATTTCATCCCATAAGGCCGTCGCAACGCATCTCTGCGATCCCTAAGGTCGCTCCTGGTATGTCCGGCTGACCACCGAGTTGGGCGATATCCTTGCGACGTCTGCGACACGCCGGTGTCGGTCATAGCCGCCGGTGTAGACGCTGCCGAAGATGGCGAAGGCGGCGCAATCGAAAGACCTGCGGAAGGCTTATTTTCTTGTCCGCATCGTGCGTGATTGCGATCCCCTGCGACGGCCGCCTGCTCCGATTCGAGCGCATCCTCGGCCTGCCGCTGCCTAGGCCGGCAGCACGATCACCTTGGTTTTGAGAGGCGTTCGCGAATAGAGGTCGATCATGTCCTGACTGAGGAGGCCGGTGCAGCCGCTCGTAATGCCGTTCCCGATGGTTTCGGGGTCGCTGGTGCTATAGATCGTGTAAAGCGTATATGCACCGTTTTGATAGAGGTAGAGCACGCGGGCACCGAGTGGATTGTCGAGACCTCCCGGCATGCCACGAGCATATTTGCCTGCCTCCGGCTGGCGCGCGATCATCTCCTTGGGTGGCGTCCAGATAGGCCATTCGGCTTTGCGCCCGACATAAGCCTCCCCGCTCCACCGGAATCCATCGCGGCCGACGTTGGCGCCATAGCGGGTCGCGTTTCCCTCTCCTTCAATGCGGTAAACATAGTACTTGCTGGGATCGATGATGATCGTACCGGGTGCCTCATCGCTGTCGTAGCGCACTGTCTTGCGAAAATATTGCGGTTTGACCTTGCTAACATCGACCGCAGGGATCGGGAATTTCTCGTCAGGCACGGGCCCGTAGACTTTCTCAGCCTCGGCCAGGCTCATGTAGCCGGATGCACAACCGGCCAGGCCCAGTGCGGCAAGACCGGCAGCGGAGCCGAACAGAAACGCCCGGCGGTTGAGACGCGGCGACCGAGGCCCAGACAGAGCGCCCTTGCCCATCGCGCCGGCAATTCCACGGTCCATGATCATGATTTCGGGTTTTCCGAGATTTTCCAGAAGGCGCGACAAGCTTATGTCGGGGAACCACCCCGTTACGACACTCTTATGGAGGATTTCGCGCTTTTTTATGAAGGGAAATTTTCAAGAAAAAGCTAAGGAATTCCGTTCTGTGTGTCGGTCTTATGCGGGGAATTCAACAACCCCCGAAGGCTTTGCCTGATAGTCTGCCCCCGACTCAACGACACCAGTTCGAGACTTGGAGACTGATGGCCCGACGTACCGGCAGCGCTGATCTCCCGCTCCATGGTGGACGCGTGCCGCCGTGGCTGGCGGAGCGCATGGCAACGCTGGGCGCGATCATCACGCAGGCTGTGGTCCATCACTACGGCCGTGACGCGTTCCTGCAGCGGCTCTCGCATCCGTTCTGGTTCCAGTCGTTCGGCGCCGTGATGGGCATGGACTGGCATTCGTCTGGTATCACCACGAGCGTCATCGGCGCGCTCAAGCGCGGGCTGGCGCCGCTGCAGGACGAGCTTGGCATCTACGTCTGCGGTGGCCGCGGCAAGCATTCGCGGCGCACGCCGGACGAATTGTCGGCGCTGGGCGAGCGGACCGGCTTCGACGGCGTTGCCCTCACCCGCGCCAGCCGCCTGGTCGCCAAGGTCGACAGCGCCGCGGTCCAGGACGGCTTCGAGCTCTATCTGCATGGCTTCTTCGTCACCGCGGACGGCAAATGGACCGTGGTCCAGCAAGGCATGAACGATCACAAGCGGCAGGCGCGACGCTACCACTGGCATTCGGAGGGGCTGCGCAGCTTCGTCGACGAACCGCACAGCGCGATCGACGGCCCAGCGCAGGGCGAGATCGTCAATCTCACCGATCACCGCGCCGACGCCTCGCGCCACGCGCAACTGGACTTGCTCGCCGCGCTCGGTCCCGATGGCATCGCGCGTGAATATGCCGAGCTGACCGAGAAGGTGGCGGCGCAGGGCGATCTTTTGCACCTGATCATGCCCGAGCATCACGATGTGCGCTCGAGCGATGTCTTCATCCGCCGCCTGCACGGCACCCTCGCCGCCGCGGCCGAGCGCGGGCCGCTGGACTTTCCCGAGCTGCTGCTCACGCCCGGCGTCGGCGCCCGCACCGTCGAGTCGCTCGCCATGGTCGCCGAGGTCGTCCACGGCACGCCGTACCGTTTCCGCGATCCGGCGCGTTTCTCGCTCGCGCATGGCGGCAAGGACCGTCATCCGTTTCCGGTGCCGATCAAGGTCTATGACGAGACCATCGGCGTGCTGAAATCGGCGATACAGCAGGCGAAGCTCGGCCGCGACGAGGAGCTGCAGGCGTTGAAGCGACTGGATGACCAGGCCCGCAGGCTCGAGCTGACCGCAACCGGCCCGTCCTTCGATACTTACGTCGCCAACGAGCGCGCGCGTTCGCCTGATCTCGACGGCCGTTCGGTGTTTGGCTGGGAGGCCGACCTCGCCGGCCGCGACCGCATCACCAAACGCTAGTGCGGCGCCTGTTGACCGCGACACCTGTCAGCGCCCCCGGAAGCGCGGCTTGCGCCGTCCGAGGAAGGCCGCGACGCCCTCCTTGTGGTCGTCGGTCAGACTCGCCAGCACGAACTGGTCGAGATCCATGTGGCTGGCGAGATCGTCGAGCGCATGCGCCAGCCGGTTGACGGTCAGCTTGGTCATCGCCACCGAAATCGGCGGCTGGGCGGCGACCTTGGACGCGAGCGCCATCGCGGCCTCGCAGGATTTGCCTGGATCAACCACCTGCTCCACCAGGCCCCATTCGTAAGCCTCGGCGGCTGAGATCCGGTCGTCGGCCAGGATCACGGCCTGCTTGGTGCGCGCCGGCCCCATCAGATGCAGCATGCGTGGCACGCTCTGCCAGCTCATGTTCATGCCGAGCGCGATCTCCGGCACGCGCAGATGCGCATCGCGCGCCATGACCCGAAAATCCAGCGCAACCGCGAGCGCCACGCCGCCGCCGACGCAAAAGCCCTCGATCGCGCCGATGGTGACCTGCTCCATCTCCTGCCAGGCGCGCGTCAGCCGCGGCCCGAGCTTCAGGTGACGGCGCAGCGCGCCCATATCCATCGTCTGGCGCGAGCGCCCCTCGGCATCCTTGAGGTCGAAGCCGGCGCTGAACGATTTGGCGCCGCCGGCCAGCACCACTACCGAGGTTTCGCCATCATCCTCGAAACTGCGCGCCGCATCGGTCAATCGCCGCATCACCTCCGGCGACAGCGCGTTGATACCGTCGCCGCGGTCGAACCGCACCACGGCGATGCGTCCCTCCGTTCCGAGGCCCTTCTCGATCGTCACATCGTCAACCACGCATACCTCCCTGCTCGCATTGTTGTGTACTGCTTGCCTCGACATAGCACGGCGGTTTCGCCTATTCTGTGGGCATGAGCGAACATGATCATCACCACCACGATCACGACCATTCCGAACTGTCGGAGACCGAACTGCGCGTCCGCGCGCTGGAATCGACTCCTGACCGAAAAGGGCTATGTCGAGGCTGCCGCGCTCGACGCCATCGTACAGGCCTATGAGACGAAGATCGGCCCGCATAACGGCGCCCGGGTCGTCGCCAAGGCCTGGACCGATCCTGCCTTCAAGAAGGCGCTGCTCGAGGATGCCAGCAAGGCAGTCGGCACCCTCGGCCACGTCAGCCGGGTCGGCGACCATCTGGTCGCGATCGAGAACACACCTGGCCGTCACAACATGGTCGTCTGCACTTTGTGCTCCTGTTACCCATGGGAGATGCTCGGCCTGCCGCCGGTCTGGTACAAGGCCTCGCCGTATCGCTCGCGCGCGGTCAAGGATCCGCGCGGCGTGCTCGCCGATTTCGGCGTCAGCCTGCCGAAGGAGACGGAAATCCGGGTCTGGGACTCTACGGCCGAAACGCGCTTCCTGGTGCTGCCGATGCGACCCGCAGGCACCGAGGGCTGGAGCGAAGAGCAGCTCGCCGATCTCGTGACGCGCGATTCCATGATCGGCACCGGCTTCCCGAAAACCCCGGGAGCACCGTCGTGAACGGCGTCCACGACATGGGCGGCATGGACGGGTTCGGCAAAGTCGAGCCCGAGCCGAACGAGCCGATGTTCCATCAGGAATGGGAATCGCGGGTGCTCGCCATGGTCCGTGCGATGGGCGCGGCCGGCGCCTTCAACATCGATGCATCGCGCTTCTATCGCGAGACCCTGCCCCCGCAGGTCTATCTGTCGAGCTCCTACTACAGGAAATGGCTGCTCGGGCTGGAAGCCCTGCTGCTCGACAAGGGCTTTATCTCGAAGGACGACGTCGCTGCCGGACATTCCGTCGCGCCGGCGAAATCGCTCAAGCATGGCAAGTTCTCGATCGCCGACGTCGAGCGCATCATGGTGCGCGGCAAGTTCGGCCGCGCCGCACCGGCGCCGGCGAAGTTCAAGGCCGGCGATCGCGTGCGGGCGAAGAACATCCATCCCGCCACGCACACGCGGCTGCCGCGCTATGTTCGCGGTCATGTCGGGGTGGTCGAGCGCGATCATGGCTGTCACGTGTTTCCCGACACGGTAGCCAACGATGCCGGCGAGCATCCGCAATGGCTGTACACCGTCGTGTTCGATGGACGCGAACTGTGGGGACCGGACTCCGATCCGACGATCAAGGTCTCGATCGACGCGTTCGAGCCGTATCTGGAGGCGGTCTGATGGATGCCGGCGCCGCCGCGCGCGCAACCAGCGCCGTGTCCAGCATTCCCCGCGATCAGGACGGCCCGGTATTCCGCGCGCCGTGGGAGGCGCAGGCGTTCGCCATGGCGTTGACGCTGCATGACCGCGGCGTGTTCACCTGGCCCGAATGGGCCGCCGCCCTCGCCGATCAGATCAAGCGCGCGCAGGCGGCTGGCGATCCCGACACCGGCGAGACCTATTACCAGCACTGGCTCGCGACCCTCGAGCACCTCGTCGCCGCCAAGGGCGTCACGACACCGGAGACGCTGCACCGCTACCGCGACGCCTGGGACCACGCCGCCGACCGCACCCCGCACGGCCAGCCGATCGAACTGACGGCTGCGGATTTTGGGTAGCGGCGCGCTCTCTCCTTCGTTCGTCGTCGCGCGCCTCATCACACTCGTCGTCCTGGCGAAAGCCAGGACCCATAACCACCGCATTTGATGATGGACGGGATCGCGCCCCCCAGCATCGCGCAACAATTCTCATTTGGGGTAATGGGTCCTGGCCTTCGCCAGGACGACGATGAGGATGGGTTCGCTCTTCAAGGCGCTGTCCGGATCGTCCGGTCGAGCCGAGCCTGCACGATTTCTGAATAATAGAAGAGTACCGCTGATTTGCCCGACGTGTCAAGTTGCCAGGTCGAACGTCGGCGGCCGCCGGCACCTTTGCATGGGGTTGTTTTCGATATTTTGGCAGTGCGCCCCTGCGGACGGCTATCCGCCCACGGTTACGGGCCGCCCTGCGCGACATATTCCCGCCAGCCCTTGGCCCGCAGGCTGCAGGCCGGGCATTCGCCGCAGCCGTAACCCCAATCGTGCTGCGCGCCGCGTTCGCCGAGATAGCAGGTGTGCGAGTGCTCGCGGATCAGATCGACCAGCCCTGCCCCGCCGAGCTCGTGCGCGAGCCGCCAGGTCGCGGCCTTGTCGAGCCACATCAGCGGCGTGTGCAGCTCGAAATCCCTGGCCATGCCGAGGCTGAGCGCGGACTGCAAAGCCCTGATGGTCTCGTCGCGGCAATCCGGATAGCCGGAATAGTCGGTCTCGCACATGCCGCCGATGACGTGGCGGATGCCCCGCCGGTAGGCCAGCGCCCCAGCGAAGGTGAGGAACACCAGGTTGCGGCCGGGCACGAAGGTGTTGGGCAACCCGTCCGCACCCATTTCGATCGCGACGTCGCGGGTCAGCGCGGTGTCTGAAATCTCCGACAACGTCGGGATCGCCAGCGTGTGGCTGTCGCCGAGCTTTGCTGCCCAATCCGGCCGCAGCGCCCTGATCCCGTCCAGCAGGCGGTCGCGGCAGTCGAGCTCGATCGCGTGGCGCTGGCCATAGGTGAAGCCGAGCATTTCGACGCGCGCGAAGCGGTCTAACGCCCAGGCCAGACAGGTGGTGGAATCCTGGCCGCCGGAAAACAGCACCAGCGCGGTGTCGGAATTGTTCTGATCGGTCATGAGACGCGATTTAGCACCTGACGGCGCCGCGGCCAATCCGTGGACAGCGCCGTGTTTCCGGCGTGTTTTGCTGGGATCGGGAGGGGTGTTTTGGCATAAAGCCAGAACCTCCCTGATGCCGGTGTCCCATGACCCCTTCCCGCGACATTTCCCGCCTGATCGAGATCATGGCTGCGCTGCGCACGCCGGTGACCGGCTGCCCATGGGACCTCGTGCAGAATTTCGAGACCATCGCACCCTACACGATCGAGGAGGCCTATGAAGTCGCGGATGCGATCGCGCGCGGCGATTTCGAGGATTTGCGCGAGGAGCTCGGCGACCTCCTGCTGCAGGTGGTCTATCACGCAAGGATGGCCGAGGAGCGGAACGCGTTTGCGTTCGGCGACGTGGTCGAGGCGATCACGAGGAAGATGATCCGCCGTCATCCGCACGTCTTCGCCGACAAGGACGGCAACATCCAGCCCGCCGGCGTCAAGAGCGCCTGGGAGCGCATCAAGGCCGAGGAAAAGGCCGAGCGCGCCGCTCGGCGGCCCCCGGAAGAGACCGCGCACAAATCCTTGCTCGCCAGCGTGAAGGCCGGCCTCCCTGCCCTGACGCGGGCGATGGAATTGCAGCGCAAGGCATCCACCGTCGGCTTCGACTGGAACGATCCGCGCGCCGTGCTCGCCAAGATCCGCGAGGAGGCCGACGAGATCGAGGCCGCGCTCGACCGCAACGACAAGCAGGAAATTGCGGAAGAAACCGGCGACCTGATGTTCGCACTGGTCAACCTCGCCCGCCACGTCGACGCCGATCCGGAAACCGCACTGCGCGCGACCAACGCGAAGTTCGAGCGGCGGTTTGCCTATATCGAGAAGGCGCTGGCCGCGAAGGGCCGCTCGCTCGACGGCGCATCGCTGGAAGAGATGGACGCGCTGTGGAACGAAGCGAAGACCGCCGCCACTGCTGTCGTCCCTGCGAAAGCAGGGACCCATATCGCGTGATCTAACGATTGGGTGACGATGACAGTCCCGCGCAAGTCATCGGCGGCGAAGTTGTAGTGCGGAACTGCGACCAAGCCCAATAACGATGGCCGGTGGTTATGGGTCCCTGCTTTCGCAGGGACGACATCGAACATGTGGAGGGCCGCGTCAAAATGCGCAGTCCCTCACCTCACAGCAGCGTGCCGTGCAGGATGACCGCCGCAACGCCGAAATAGATCACGAGGCCGGTGACGTCGACCAGCGTCGCGACGAACGGCGCGGACGCGCTCGCCGGATCGAAGCCGATGCGCTTGAGGATGAACGGCAGCATCGATCCGGACAGCGAGCCGAAGGTGACGATGCCGACCAGCGCGGCGCCGACGGTGATGGCCACAAGCATCCAATGCGGGCCGTAGTCGAACAGGCCAAGGGTCTGCCAGAGCGTGATCCTGACGATGCCGATCAAGCCCAGGATGGCGCCGAGCACGATACCGGTCGGCAGTTCGCGCATGGCGACACGCCACCAGTCGCGCAGCCGAACCTCGTGCAGCGCCAGCGAGCGGATCAGGAGCGAGGTGGCCTGCGAGCCCGAATTGCCGCCGGAGCTCATGATCAGCGGGATGAACAGCGTCAGGACGATCGCCTTCTCGAGTTCGCTCTGGTACGACTGCATCGCGGTTGCGGTCAGCATTTCCGAGAGGAACAGCGCGCACAGCCAGCCGCCGCGCTTCTTGATCATTTCGAGGAAGCCGATCCGCAGATAAGGCTCGTCGATGGCTTCCATGCCGCCGAACTTCTGGGCGTCCTCGGTGGATTCCTCGACGATGGCGTCGATGACGTCGTCGACCGTGACGATGCCGAGGATGTGGCCGGGGCCGTCGACGACGGCGACCGCGAGCAGATCGTAGCGCGAGATCAGCCGCGCCGCCTCCATGCGGTCGGCCTCCGGCGAGATCATCAGCGGCTTCCGCGCCGGTGCCGCAGTGAGCACATTGGCATGCGGATCGGCCGAGATCAGGCGGCGCAGCGGCACCGCCTGGATCAGGGTCTTCTTGACCGGGTCGATCACGAAGATCGAATAGACGGTCTCGCGGGTGCGCTCGACCATTCGGATATGATGCAGGACCTCGGCGATGGTCCAGTTCGAGGGCACGCTGACGAATTCGGTCGTCATGATGCTGCCGGCGCTGCGTTCGGGATAGGCCAGCAACCCGGAGATGACGTTGCGGGTATCCGGATTGAGGCCGTTCAGCAGCGTGGTGCGCAGCGGCTCGACCAGTTCCTTGAAGATGTCGGCGGCACGGTCGTCGGAGACGCCGGACAGCAGCGACACCGCCGTGTCCTTCGGCAACTCGGCCAGGATCTCGCAGGTGTTGTCGAGCCCGGGCAGGTCGAGCACCTCGATCGCCTTCTCGGCCGGCAGCGATTGCAGCAGCTTTGCCGCATCCGCCGGCTCCCGGGCATTGAGGGCATCGACGATCTCTGGCGCCCGCACATGGGCAAGGTCCCCGTTCTGGCCGGCGAGCGTGTCGTGGGTAATGGTTTCGCTGGTGTCCTGCATCGATCGGCCTCGGCTTTGCGTCCAGCAGCGCAATGAACCAAGGCGGCGCAGATTTCAAACAGAAAGTGCGGCGGCACGTCGCAGGCGCTGTCGAGTGAAGCCGCGTCACGGCGCCGTCACATTTCGGGAGATTGCGAGGTGCCGTGCCGGAGGGCCGCTCAGGACCGGCTGAACAGTTTCGCGGCGTCGTCCACCGCCTGGCGCGCGGCGGCAAGATCCGGCGTCTCGTTGTCGTCGTTGTAGCCGAAATAGTCGTTCTCGCCGACCGGCTGGACGACGATGCCATCGCGCCGGCCGAGCACGCTGAGGTTGCGGTAGAAGACGCCGTAATTGACATCCGGCTGGGGAATGAGCCAGGCGATCTGGCCGCGCACCGGAACGATGCTCTCGTCACGAAACAGCGCACGGGCGCCGTAGCCGGTGCAATTGACAATGACGGTTTCGCGGATCTTCGAGAGATCGGACGGCGTGTGCAACTCGATCGGCACGAACAGCCCGCCGGCGCGCTGAAATTCCGCTTCGAGCTGACGGTAGAGATCCGTGACATTGTAGGTGAGCGAGGCGCTCTTCCACGCGTATGGCGCCGGAAACGGATTTGATCCGGCGGCCAGCAAGTCCCATCGCGGCGTGAGCGACCTGATCCGGCCGCGCAATTCGAGGAATTTCTTCGAGTCGTCGCCCGAGGCATGCTGGCGCCGGTGCGGACGGCCGTCGGCGTCGGGCGCATCGTCGGACAGCAAATAGCGATCGGTCCATTCGATCGGATTGCCGGCAAGGCCGAGATAGCTTTGATGGGTGGCAAAGGTCGTGCGCGCCATCCGCTCCCAGCGGTCGGCAAAGTCCGGCGTGACGTCTGCTTCCATCGCGATACGCGAATCCGGCGACCAGTCCCCGGTCGCACGCGCCGAGCGCACCTGCGGAAAGCGCTCCTTGGCGTAGATCGTGACGTTCGCGCCCATCCTCTGGGCTGTGATCGCCGTCGTCAGACCGATCGCGCCGGCGCCAACGACGGCAATGTTGTGCGCACTCAATTGCAGCGCGAGCGGCACGGCCTCCTGCGCGGCGCCCCAGGACAGCGACCAGCCGCTACCGCCGTGTCCGTAATTGTGGACGACATATTTGCTGTCGATCCATTCCGCTTCGATGCGCGGACCGGCAGCGCGGAACGGACGCAGGCATACCGTGACACGAAACATGCGGTCCGAACGCGCAAGAACCGGCCGGAGCGCGGGTGGGTCGACGAAAGCAGCGTTGTCGGCAACCCCACGCGTTGAAATCCCTGCGACCGCAGCGCTCGCCAGGCCGCCGCCAAGAAATGTTCGACGGTTGAACATCGATCCCACTTCGATCCCCCTTGCCGCCGCGGATGTCCGGGACGCTACGTCCCGTGCGGCAGAGCATCGAATCGTGACATGACGATGTCGCGCTTGGTCTCATCGACTCGCACCGTCATGTCGAAGCGCTCGCCATTAAGCTCCTTGTTCAGGACCTCGGCATTGCGATGCAGCCAGCTGATGCCGGCGCCGTCGGAGGCATCGATCGAAAGATTGAGCGTGATGCGCTTGGCCGCGAGGCGATCCTCGATCGCGGTCAGGAGCTCCTTGATCCCCTCCCCTGTGACGGCCGAGACCAGGAAGCACGGCCGTTCTGGCGGCCGGCGCGCGGCGATGTTGCGCAGATTGTCCCGCTCCTCGGGATCGAAGCAGTCGATCTTGTTCCAGACCTCGATGATGCGCTGGCCGCCGTCGGCGTCCGGATCGATGCCGAGCTGGTGCAGCACCGCCTCGACGTCGCGCTCCTGCGCCTCCGCATCCTCATGGGAGATGTCGCGGACATGCAGGATGATGTCGGCTTCCAGCACCTCCTCCAGCGTGGCACGGAACGCGGCCACCAGCTGGGTCGGTAGATTGGAGATGAAGCCGACCGTGTCCGACAGCATCGCCTTGCCACCATGCGGCAGGTTGAGCGCACGCAGGGTCGGGTCCAGCGTCGCAAACAGCATGTCGGCGGCCTGCACGTCGGCGCGCGTCAGGCGGTTGAACAGGGTCGATTTGCCGGCATTGGTGTAGCCAACCAGTGCGACGACGCGGTACGGCACGCGCTGGCGTCCGGCGCGATGCAACCGCCGTGTCGCCTGCACCTTCTTCAGCTCATTCTCAAGCCGTGTGATGCGGTCGCCAATCAAGCGGCGGTCGGCCTCGATCTGGGTCTCGCCCGGACCGCCCATGAAGCCGAAGCCGCCGCGCTGGCGCTCGAGATGGGTCCATGACCGCACCAGGCGGCTGCGCTGGTAATTCAGATGGGCAAGCTCGACCTGCAGCGCGCCTTCCTTGGTCTTGGCGCGGCGGCCGAAGATTTCCAGGATCAGGCCGGTGCGGTCGAGCACCTTGGTGCTCCAGGCCTTCTCGAGATTGCGCTGCTGGATCGGCGACAACGCGCAATCCATCACCACGAGCTCGACCTTGTCGCCGGCGACGAGGCCGTTGATCTCCTCGACCTTGCCCTTGCCGAGATAGGTCGCGGGCCGGATCTGGCTGATCGGCGCGACGACGGATTCCACCACAGTGAGGTCGATCGCACCGGCGAGGCCGGCGGCTTCCTCTATCCGCGCTTCGTAGTCGCGGACAGAGGAATCCGTTTGCGCATCGCCGTCGCCACGGCGCATGCGCAAGTACGGGCCGATGACGATCACCCGCCCGGTGCTCAAGTCCCCCGCCGACCCGGGCCTAGACTTGGTCCGGTCGACGCCCCCTTCAGGATTGAAGGGTTCCAATCAATTCACTCTCAAGCCGGTGCGTCCTCACCACCTTCGAACAGCTGAATCGGAGCGCCGGGCATGATGGTCGAGATCGCGTGCTTATAGACAAGCTGCGAGTGACCGTCGCGCCGCAGCAGCAAGCAGAAATTGTCGAACCATGTGACAATGCCCTGCAGCTTTACCCCGTTGACCAGAAATATCGTCAGTGGCGTTTTTGTTTTACGAACGTGATTAAGGAAGGTGTCTTGTAGATTTTGTGCGCGGTCTGCCGCCATTGTTTTTGTCCCGCAAGCTTGTGCTTCTTTTTATTGAACCAGTTGCGGCTCTCTGACGGAGCCTCCTCCGGCCGCCCACCTGCCCTGAGATCCCCCTCTGGCAGGCGTAGCGGTAGGATTAGAGGCTACGCGCGGTTTTTAGGCAAGCCGGTTCGAGGTGCAGTCGGGAGGAACACGGTGGCAATTCTAAGAAAGTGCAGGGAAAGAGACGAATATTCTCGTGGAGAGTGGATAAATCCCCCGGTTGTGCCGGCCCTGCCCTCGCCTCGCGCGCCCACCCGGACCCGAGCCTGGCTCCTGCTTCCCCGGCGGTAACCGCCGAGGCTTCGCGCCAAGCCACCGGCGATTGCGCGCCCAGGCATATCGGGATCAGCCGACCCCGAGCGTCAGCCGACCCCGAGCGCCTTCAGCTTGCGATGCAGCGCCGAGCGCTCCATGCCGACGAACTCCGCTGTGCGCGAGATGTTGCCGGAGAAGCGGCTGATCTGGGCGATCAGATAATCGCGCTCGAACACCTCGCGCGCCTCGCGCAGCGGCAGGCCCATGATGTGCTCGCCATTGTTGGAGGTCGGCATCGCCGGCACCATGGAGCCGACGTCCTGCGGCAGCATGTCGGCGGTGATGATCGCCTCCGGCCCGCCGCCGGCCAGGATCATCACGCGCTCGACATTGTTGCGGAGCTGGCGGACGTTGCCCGGCCAGACATGCGATTGCAGCACGGCCATCGCGTCCTGTCCGATCTGCCGCTTCGGCAGGCCGGTGGCGGCGGAGATCTGGTCCATGAAATAGTCGATCAACTCGGGGATGTCCTCGCGGCGCTCCGACAGCGGCGGCACCCGGATCGGCACCACCGAGAGGCGATGATAGAGATCCTCGCGGAAACGGCCCGCTGCGATCTCCTCCTCGAGGTTGCGCGCGGTCGAGGAGATGATGCGGACGTCGACATGGACCTTGCCGGTGCCGCCCTGGCGCTGGAAGGTCTGATCGACCAGCACACGCAGGATCTTGTTCTGGGTCTCGCGCGGCATGTCCGCGATCTCGTCGATGAACAGCGTGCCGCCATGCGCTTCCTCGAGCGCACCGGCCTTGCGCTGCTGCTCGCCGTTCGATCCCTCGATGCCGAACAGCTCGATCTCCATGCGCTCCGGCGTGATCGCGGCCGCATTGATCACCACGAACGGCCCTTCGGCGCGCCCGGAGGCATGATGCAGCGTCCGCGCGGCGAGTTCCTTGCCGGCGCCGGAGGGACCGACGATCAGGATGCGGCTGTTGGCCTTGGCGGCGCGGTCGATGGTCTGGCGCAGCTGGTTCATGCAGGCCGAGCGGCCGGTCAGCACGCTCGCCGCCGGCGCCAGTTGCTTGAGCTCCTTCACCTCGCGCTTGAGCCGCGAGGTCTCCAGCGCCCGCGTCGCGACCAGAATCAGCCGGTCCGACTTGAACGGCTTCTCGATGAAGTCATAGGCGCCGCGCTTGATCGCCGCGACGGCAGTTTCGATGTTGCCGTGGCCGGAGATCATCACGACCGGCAGATCGGCATTGTCCTTCTTGATCTGCTCGAGCAGCTGCAGGCCGTCAAGCTTGGAGCCCTGCAGCCAGATGTCGAGGAAGACCAGATTCGGGCGGCGGTTGGCGATTTCGGCAAGCGCCGAATCGCTGTCGCGCGCGGTACGCGTGGAGAACCCCTCATCGTCCAGGATACCCGCAACGAGGTCGCGAATGTCAGCTTCGTCGTCGACAATCAGAATGTCACTTGCCATGGGTTACACCTGCGTTGTCAGTCGCCCGTCGCGGCTTTGATTCTTGGCTGTTGGCTTCTTGGCTCTTGCGCATTTGGCTCTTGGTTATTTGGTTCTTGCTGATCGGGTTCTTGGATTGGTTCTTGGATTTTTGGTTCATTGTTGGTCGCCTGTGCCGGGCCGTTGGTCGGCTCCTGTGGCGGATTTTTTTCACTGTCGGGGTCGGATGATTTCACGTCCGGCTTTTGTTCCTTGTTCTCCGGCTTGGCCGCCTGGCCCGTGACGGAAAAGCGCAGCCGCATCCAGGCACCGCGCTGGCCCTCGCGGAAATCGGACGCGTCCTTGAGCTCGATGCGGCCGCCATGGTCCTCGAGAACGCGGCCGACGATCGCAAGTCCAAGACCGGTGCCCTTGGCCCGCGTCGTGACATAGGGCTCGAGCAGCCGCGCACGGGCGACCTTGGGCAGGCCGATGCCGTTGTCGACGACATCGATCAGGATGTCGTCACCCTCGCGCTGCGCCACGACGTCGATGCGGCCCTTGCCGAGCTCCTCGCGCGGGACCTGCTCGATCGCCTCGGTCGCGTTCTTGATGATGTTGGTCAGCGCCTGCGAGATCAGTCGGCGGTCGAACTGTGCCGGCAGCGGCGACTGCTTGATGTCGGCCTCGATGTCGAGATCGGGATGCGCGACCTTCATCAGGAACACGGCCTGGCGCACCACGTCGGCGACGTCCTCGCCTTCCATCACGGGCTTGGGCATCCGCGCAAAGCGCGAGAACTCGTCGACCATGCGCCTGATGTCGTCGACCTGGCGCACGATGGTGTCGGTGCACTGCTCGAAGATCGATTTGTCCTTCTCTTCGGTGATGGTCTTGCCGAACTTGCGGCGAATGCGCTCGGCGGAGAGCTGGATTGGGGTCAGCGGGTTCTTGATCTCGTGGGCAATGCGGCGGGCGACGTCGCCCCAGGCCGAGGTGCGCTGCGCGGAGACCAGCTCGGTGATGTCGTCGAGCGTGATGATATAGCTGTCGCGCGACTGGCTGGTCTGCTCGGCCGAGACGCGAACCGACAGATTGCGCTCATTGCCGTCGCGCAGGATGGTGACCTGCCCTTGCACCAGGCGCTGGGTGCCCTCGCGCGCCGTCTTCATCATCTCGTCGAGCTCGGGCAGCACGTCCGAGAGCGGATGGCCGAGCGTCTCCGACTCGGCGTGCCCGATCAGCTTCTCCGCCGACCGGTTGAGGACGCCGATGGTGCCGGAGGCGTCGACCCCGATGATGCCGGCGCTCGCCGACGACAGCACCGCCTCGATGAAGCGGCGGCGGCTGTCGATGGTCTCGCTGGCGTCGACCAGCTCGTTGCGCTGGGTGCGCAGTTCCTGGGTCATCTTGTTGAAGATTTCACCGAGCATCGCGAGGTCGCTTGCCGATTTGTGGACCGGCACCTGGACATTGAGGTTGCCGGTCGAGACCTCGCTCGCGGCGCCCATCAGCTGGCGGATCGGCGACACCAGCCCGTTGGCGAAATTCAGGCCGATCAGCACCGAAGCCATCAGGATGGTCAGCGCGATCACCGCGAACATCAGCGCGAACGCGACCTGGATGCCGAGCCGGCGGGTCTCGAGCTGGGCATACTCGGCGGCACTGGTCTGGGTCTGCTTGAGCTGGGCGACGACGGCCGGATCGAGCAGACGCGCCACATACAGGAACATATCGTCATAGGCCCGCAGGCGGACCACGGAGGCGACGTAGTTTTCGGGAAAGACCGAGATCTTCGGCTCGGTCTCGTTGATGTCCTTGAGGATGTCCGGTGGCGGCGCTTCATAGTTGAAACGAACGCCGGTTTCCGCGCTGGCGACGATCTTGCCGTCCTTGTCCATCAGCACCGCGACCGGCAGGTTGCGCGCCTCGGCGCCGGCGGTCAGGAGTTGCAGGAACGTCATGCGATCCTGGTCGTAGAGCGGCCGCGCATGGGCGAGATCGTTGGCCATCGCCAGCGTGTCGCCGTTGATGAGCTGGGCGTGCTCCTGCATGTAGGCGCTGGCGATCGTCAGCGAGTTCTGGATCACCTGCTTGGTGGGACCCGAGAACAGCCGGTCGAGGCCGCGCTCGATGGTGACGTTGGCGACGATCGACACCAGCACGGCGGGCAGCACCGCGATCACCGAGAACAGGCCGACGATCTGCACGTGCAGCCGTGCTGCCGCCCGGCCGCGCCGCCTCGCCTGCACCATCTGCCAGACTTCCCGGACGATGATGCCGACCAGCAGCAGGATCGTGGCGGCGTTGATCATCAGGAAAGAGCGGACGACGTCCGAGGTCGGCTCGATCGGGGTCAGGCCGGTCAGCACCACGAAGGTCAGGAAGGCCGATAGCAGCGCGATCGCCACGGCGAACGGCGCCAGCCAGCGCCGCAGCGGGAAGCCCCGCGCCTCTGCGGTGGGCTCGGCCGGGGGCGCGTGTAACGTGGAAGCGGTTGTCTCTGCGCTGGTCATACCGGCAATTGAGCTGAGTGCGATCGCCCGCGGGAATTGCGAACTGATGCAATCATATCACAATGTTGCCGAATTGCGACATTTCCGCGGCGCAAACCGCGGTGCGGCGCCGTGTCCTCAAAACCATTTGTGACTACTCGAAAACGGTAGTGAGGCTCTCGCCCCGCCCCGGCTCGGCCCTAGCCGCCGCTGCGGTAGACCTGAATGTCGAGGTCGCGGATCTTCTTGCGCAGCGTATTGCGGTTCAACCCGAGCAGGTCGGCGGCCCGGATCTGGTTGCCGCGGGTCGCGGCCAGCGCGGCGGTCAGGAGCGGGATCTCGATCTCCTTGAGGATGCGGTGGTAAAGGCCCGGCGGCGGCACGCCGTTCGGGAAGCCGGAGAAGTGCGAGGACAGGTAGGCCTCCACGGCACCGCCGAGATTGTCGACGCCGACGGTCGCGGTGCTGCCCGAGGTGACGGCCGGCGGCGCCAGCTCGCCGTCGATGACAGAGGCGGTGATGACGTCCTGCGGATAGAGCGCGGCGAGCCGCCGGGCGAGATTTTCCAGCTCGCGGACGTTGCCCGGCCAGCGGTGCTGCTTGAGCCGCTCCAGCGCCTGGGTGTCGAGCTTCTTCGGCGGCAGGCCGTCCTTCTCGGCGAGCGAGAAGAAATGCCGGATCAGGTCGGGCAGATCCTCGATCCGCTCGCGCAGCGGCGGCAGCCGCAGCGGCACCACGTTGAGGCGGAAGAACAGATCTTCGCGGAACAGGCCCTGCTGGATCAGGATGCGCAAATCCTTGTTGGAGGCCGCGACGATGCGCACGTCGGTCTTGATCGGCGTGCGGCCGCCGACGGTGGTGTATTCGCCCTGCTGCAGCACGCGGAGCAGACGGGTCTGCGCCTCCATCGGCATGTCGCCGATCTCGTCGAGGAACAGCGTGCCACCCTCGGCCTGCTCGAAGCGGCCCGAGGCGCGAGTGTTGGCGCCGGTGAACGCGCCGCGCTCATGGCCGAACAATTCGGATTCGATCAGGTCTCGCGGGATCGCCGCCATGTTGACCGCGCGACGAACGGGCCGTTGCGGCGCCGGCCATAGTCGTGCAGCGCGCGGGCGACCAGCTCCTTGCCGGTGCCTGATTCACCTGAAATCATCACGGTGAGATCGGTCTGCATCAGCCGCGCCAGCACGCGGTAGATCTCCTGCATCGCCGGCGAGCGGCCGACCAGCGGGATCGAGTCGAACTCGCCGTCGTCGGCGGGACTGGAGACCCGCTCCTTCGGCTCGGCGAGCGCGCGGCCGACGATGGTGATCAGCTCCTTCAGGTCGAACGGCTTCGGCAGGTATTCATAGGCGCCGCGCTCGGAGGCGCGGATCGCGGTCATGAAGGTGTTCTGCGCGCTCATCACGATGACAGGCAGGTTCGGCCGCATCTTCTTGATCCGCGGCAGCAGATCGAACGCGTTCTCGTCGGGCATCACCACGTCGGTGATGACGAGATCGCCCTCACCCTGGCTGACCCAGCGCCACAGCGTGGCGGCGTTACCGGTCAGGCGCACCTCATAGCCGGCGCGCGACAGCGCCTGGTTCAGGACGGTCCGGATGGCGGTGTCGTCGTCAGCGACAAGTATGCTACCTGCAGGCATTGTTGTTCCTCATCGTGAGGCAGGCGAGGACGTACCCGGAACGTCATCGCGGTTGCTGTGATCGTGTTGCTTGGCGGCGCTGTACATCGGCATCAGCACGCGAAAGGTGGTTTTGCGCGGCTGCGACTCGCATTCGATGATGCCGCCGTGATCGCCGACGATCTTGGCGACCAGCGCAAGGCCGAGCCCGCTGCCGGTCTGCTTGGTGGTGACGAAGGGATCGAACAGGTTCGGCAACAGGTCTTCCGGCACGCCACTGCCGTTGTCCTTGACGCAGAATTCCAGCGGCAGCGAGACCCGCGATTTCTTGCCGGGCACTGACAGCCGCACACCAGGCCGGAACGCCGTGGTGAGGTGGATCTCCGCATCGGTGCCGAGATCGGCAACCGCTTCGGCGGCGTTCTTCACGAGGTTGAGGAACACCTGGATCAACTGGTCCTGGTTGGCCAGCACCGGCGGCAGCGACGGATCATAGTCCTCGATGAAGCGGACGTTGCGGGCGAAGCCGGATTGCGCCAACCGCTTCACATGATCGAGCACGGAATGGATGTTGACCGGGCCACGCGCCACCGGACGGTCGTCGCCGAACACTTCCATGCGGTCGACCAGCGTCACGATGCGGTCGGCCTCATCGCAGATCAGCCGCGTCAGCAGCCGGTCCTCCGAGGAAGCCTGCTGCTCCAGCAGCTGCGCGGCGCCGCGGATGCCGGACAGCGGATTCTTGATCTCATGGGCGAGCATCGCGGCCAGCGCGATCACCGAGCGCGCCGCGCTGCGATGGGTGAGCTGGCGGTCCATCTTGTCGGCGATGGTGCGCTCCTGCAGCATCACCACGATATGCCCGGGCCGCTCGGTCAGCGGCGCGACGTGCAGGTCGACCTGACGATCGCCGCCGATCCGCGGAGTGCCGAGATCGACCTTGTATTCATTGACCGGGGAGCCGCTCGCCCGCACCTGCTCGATCAGGGCGAGCAGCGGACTTCCGAACGGCACCAGCTCCTTCAGCGACTGCCGGCGCAAGAACTGCGTCGAGATCTCGAAGAAGGATTCGGCGGCGATGTTGGCATCGACGATCCGTCCGTCGGGTGCGACCAGCAGCACCGGATTGGGCAGCGCGTTGAGGATGGCCTCGCCATCGGTCGGCACGGGCCGGCGAAATTCCATGGCTGACGTCATGCGGCAGCACTCCAGGCAAAGTCGTCGTAAGCGTCCTCGAGCGCGCGATGCACGCTGGACGGCTGCTCCGAGGTCAGGATCGCCTGCCGCCAGGTCTTCAGCGTTGCCGCCGGCGCGCAGCTATAGGCAGCAGCGGTCTCCAGCGCCCAGCCGAGATGCTTGCGCGCATGCCTGAGTCCGATGCGCAGGCCATAGTGGCTGCAGACCTCGTCATAGAGCGCGCGAACATGCTTGAGCTGCTCGGCAAGCGACGGCGCAGCCTCGGCGATGCCGGTCTCGAGCCGGCGACCGATCTGGCCGGGCAGCCAGGGCTGCCCCTGCGCGCCGCGCCCGATCATGACGGCGTCGGCGCCCGACATTTCCAGCGCGCCGAGAGCCTTGTCGAACGAGGTGATATCGCCATTGACCACGACCGGGATCGTCACGGCGTCCTTGACCGCGCGCACCGCGTTCCAGTTGGCCTCGCCCTTGTAGAACTGGCACCGCGTGCGGCCATGCACGGTGATCATCTGCACGCCTGATGCCTCGGCGCGGCGCGCCAGTTCGGGCGCATTGAGCGAGCGATCGTCCCAGCCTAGTCGCATCTTCAGCGTCACCGGCACCTTGACCGCCGATAGCGTCGCATCGATCAGCGTCACCGCGTGATCCAGGTCGCGCATCAGGGCCGAGCCGGACTGGCCGCCGGTCACATGGCGCGCCGGGCATCCCATGTTGATATCTATGATGTCGGCGCCGGCGCCCTCGGCGATCCGCGCGCCCTCCGCCATCCAATGGGTCTCGCAGCCGGCGAGCTGAACCACATGCGGCCCGATCCCGGCTGCCTCACAACGCAGCTTCGACATCGGCTTGCCGTTCACCAGATCGTCGCTGGCGGTCATCTCGGAGACCACCAGTCCGGCGCCCAAAGTGGCAGCGAGTCGCCGGAAGGGCGCGTCGGTGATGCCGGACATGGGCGCGAGGAGAACCCGGTTGGCGACAGCAATATCGCCTATCTTCAATGGGTTACGAGGAGTACTTTGCACGCCGGTCACAGCCGTCTCGTCGTTCTGTCAGCCACGCCATTGCAGCTGACGCCGCCTATTCTGCGCACAATTCTTGTGCAGTCAAGGCTCATGCCTACGGTTTAGACATTCCTACCATCAGTGCAGGTGCACTGCAACAAAATCCGCTTTTCCCACAGTCATCGGCAAACGCTCTGTTTTTGCGGAGCGGTCATGCTAAGGGCTGTGCGCGGCGGTCCCCCGCCGTCCCCCTCATCCCCGAATTGCCTGTCACTGGTTCAAAATGCCGAAGCCTGAGCGTACCGCAGCCATCCTTGTCGCAGCCGGCCGTGGACTGCGCGCCGGCGCAGGCGGGCCGAAGCAATACCGGACGATCGGCGGACAGACGGTGATCTACCGCGCCATGGAGGCGTTCTCGGGACATCCCGACGTGTTTGCGGTGCAGCCGGTGGTCAATCCTGATGATGCCGCGCTGTTCGACGAAGCGGTCGCAGGCCTCCGCCATCAACCGCCGACGCCGGGCGGCGCGACCCGGCAGGCCTCGGTCCATGCCGGGCTCGAGGCGCTCGCCGGCAAGAAGCCCGACATCGTGCTGATCCACGATGCCGCGCGCCCCTTCGTCACCGCGGCCGTGATCTCGCGCGCGATCGCCGCGGCCGGCCGAACCGGCGCTGCGATCCCCGTGATTCCCGTCACCGACACGATCAAGCTCACCGGCGATACCGGCGATGTCGAGGCGACGCCGGAGCGCGCCCGCTTGCGGATCGCGCAGACGCCACAGGCATTTCGTTTCGACGTAATATTGGAGGCGCATCGTCGTGCCGCGCGCGAGGGCCGCAGCGATTTCACCGACGATGCCGCGCTTGCTGAATGGGCGGGATTGACCGTTGCGACGTTTGAAGGCGATGCTGCCAACATGAAACTCACCACACCCGAAGACTTCGTGCGCGAGGAAGCGCGGCTCGCAAGCCAGCTCGGCGACATCAGGACCGGCACCGGCTACGACGTGCACGCCTTTGGCGATGGCGACCACGTCATGATCTGCGGCGTGCGCGTGCCGCACACCAAAGGCTTCCTGGCCCATTCCGACGGCGACGTCGGGCTGCATGCGCTGGTCGACGCGATCCTCGGCGCGCTGGCCGACGGCGACATCGGCTCGCACTTCCCGCCGAGCGACGCCAAGTGGAAAGGCGCCTCCTCCGACCTGTTCCTGAAATATGCCGTCGAGCGCGTCACCGCGCGCGGCGGGCGGATCGCCAATCTTGAGGTGACGCTGATCTGCGAGCGGCCGAAGATCGGCCCGCTGCGCGACACCATGCGGGCGAAGATCGCGGAGATCTCCGGCGTCCACATCTCGCGCGTGGCGGTCAAGGCCACCACCAGCGAGCGGCTCGGCTTCACCGGCCGCGAGGAAGGCATCGCAGCGACCGCGAGCGCCACGGTCCGCCTCCCCTGGGATGAAAAAGGCTGGAGTGCCTGACATGGGCGGCAGCGACGCTCGTGCCCTCTCCCGCGCGCTGCTCGACCTGTGCCGGATGCGCAAGCTGACCATCGCGACCGCCGAGTCCTGCACCGGCGGCCTGGTCGCCGGTGCGCTCACCGACATCCCCGGCTCTTCCGACGTGATTGATCGTGGCTTCGTCACCTACTCGAACGAGGCCAAGCGGGTGATGCTCGGCGTCAAGGCGGCGACGCTGGAGACGTTCGGCGCGGTGAGCAAGGAAACCGCGACCGCGATGGCGATCGGCGCATTGGAAAAGGCCGGCGTCGACCTTGCGGTCTCGATCACCGGGATCGCGGGCCCCGGCGGCGCGACACCGGGCAAACCGGTCGGCCTGGTGCACTTCGCCGTCGCCGCGCGCGACGGCCGCATCGTTCATCGGGAGCAACGATTTGGCGCGATCGGCCGCAGCACGGTGCGGCAGCGCTCGGTGGTCGAGGCGCTCCGCATGCTGATGGAGCTCGCGCGGCCGCCGCAGGCCGCAAAGCCGCGCCGCGAGACCGCCAGCCGGTTGCGGCCACGGGTTGCCCGGTCGCCGCGAAGCCATGCCGCGAAACGCCGGCGGCCGCCACGCGGATAGGCCTACGCAAGTCGCATCGCGCGAAGGCCAACCACACACCCCTGTGTCAACTGCGACCCAGTGCCGCCTATCTCAGGTGGAACTGCGACGTCGCTTCGCCGTTTTCTATTGTTCCAACTCTGCTGTTTGAATTGTTTTTCCAAACGGCAAAATCCCACAACAAGGAGAAAATGATGAAGTTGGGAACTTTGGTCGTGGCCGCAATCACCTCAGGCGCCATGACGCTTTCGACTATTGCCCCCTCGTTCGCCGCACCGCTCGCGCCCGCGCGGTTGCAGGACCAGCCGACCTCCGTCGAGCACGTGCAGTATCGTCACTGGCATGGCGGCCCGCGTCACGGCTACCGCAGTGGCTACTACGGTCATCGCCATGGCGGCGGTGGAAACAGCGCGGCGATCATCGGCGGGCTTGCAGCTGGCGCGATCATCGGCGGCGCCATCGCGGCGAGCCAGGCCAAGGCCAACAACGACGCCTATTGCTCCCAGCGTTTCCGCACCTACGACCCGGCTTCGGGCACCTACATCGCGTCGGGCGGCGTGCGGCGTTCCTGCCCGTAACGGCAGCGAACGCATCTACCGTCATCCGTCATGCCCGGCCTCGTGCCGGGCATTTGCGTTCCGGGGAAAAAGCAACCTCCTGGGCGGACGAGACGGCGTCGCTAGGTCGAGAGCTGGGGCTTGCCGTAGACTTGGTCGGCACGCTTCTCGAACGCGGCGGCAAAGCGCGAGAATGCGGCGTCGAACATCGAGCCCATCAGCATCGCCAGCATCCGGCTCTTGAATTCGTAGTTCAGGAAGAAGCCGACATCGCATTCGGTCTCCGACTTCGGCTCAAAACTCCAGCGGTTCTCCAGATTACTGAAGGGGCCGCGCAGATATTCCACCAGGATCTTCAGGTTGGGCCGGTCGAGCGTCACCCTGCTGGTGAAGGTTTCCCGCACCAGCTTGAACGAGACCGTCATGTCGGCGACCACGACCTCAGTGCCGTCGTCCTTGGGCGTACGCTGGCGGATCTTGAGCGCCTGGCACAGCGGCACGAATTCCGGATAGCGCTCGACGTCGGCGACCAAATCGAACATCTGAGGTGCGGTGTGGCGGACCCGCCGCTTGCTTGAGAATCGTGGCATCAGTGGATACTCGCACGGTTTTGCTTCAGTGCGAGGCGCTTCAGATAATCGTCCGCCTGGGTCCGATCGGTGAAGCAGACCAGCGATTGATCGGCGCGCAAGCCCGAAAAATATTCGATCAGCTTCGGCCGTTGCTGCTGGCGATAGGTCCAGACATAGCGGAAGAATTCGAGGTCGATCTTCTCCGGGCAGCCTTCCGCCATCTCGGGGCGAACCTGGCCATAGCTGCCGGCAATCCGCCCCAGGATTCCGAGCATGCAGGTCAGCCGCGGCAGATCGAACCAGATGATCGTATCGGAGAGCTGCCGGCGTAGTTCACCTGCACCGCCCTTCATGTAGTTCCCATCCATGATCCAGCGCGGCGCTTGCGTGACCTCGACCATGCGGCGCTCGAATTCATCCTTGTCGGACTCGACCCAGCCCGGCTTCCAGAACAGCGCGTCGATCGACACGGTCGGGATGCCCGTCATGGCGGACAGCCGTCGCGCAAAGGTCGACTTGCCGGACCCCGACGATCCCATCACCAGCACGCGTTGCATTGGTCCCGTCCAAGATTCGGTCAAGGTTCGGTCGAGGCTCGATCAGGCAACGGCGCGTGGCGGCGCCGGCCTCCTGCCGTTTACAAAATCTAGCGGCCGCGAGCCGTGCGCGCCGCCTGCAGCTTCGCAAAATCCTCGCCGGCATGATGCGACGAGCGCGTCAGCGGGCTCGCCGACACCATCAGAAAGCCCTTGGTATAGGCGACACGCTCGTAGCCCGCGAATTCGTCCGGCGTCACGTAGCGCATCACGGCGTGATGCTTGCGCGTCGGCTGCAGGTACTGGCCGATGGTCAGGAAATCGACCTCGGCCGAGCGCAGATCGTCCATCACCTGCAGCACCTCGTGCCGCTCCTCGCCGAGGCCGACCATGATGCCCGACTTGGTGAAGATGGTCGGGTCCATCTCCTTGACCCGCTGCAGCAGCCGGATCGAATGGAAATAGCGGGCGCCGGGACGGACCGTCAAATAGCGCGACGGCACGGTTTCCAGATTGTGGTTGAAGACGTCGGGCTTGGCCGCGACCACGCGCTCGAGCGCGCCGTCCTTGCGCAGGAAGTCCGGCGTCAGGATCTCGATCGTGGTGGTCGGGCAGCGCGCACGGATGGCGCGGATGGTCTCTGCAAAATGCTCGGCGCCGCCATCGGCGAGATCGTCGCGATCCACCGATGTGATCACGACATGGGTCAGACCCAGCTTCGAGACCGCCTCAGCGACGTATTCGGGCTCGTGGGCATCGAGCGCGCCGGGCATGCCGGTCTTGACGTTGCAGAACGCACAGGCGCGCGTACAGGTGTCGCCCATGATCATGAAGGTGGCGTGCTTCTTGTCCCAGCACTCACCGATGTTGGGGCAGCCTGCCTCCTCGCACACCGTGACGAGGCCATTCTCCTTCACGATCCGCCGCGTATCGGCATAGCCGCGCGTGTTCGGCGCGCGGACACGGATCCAGTCCGGCTTCGGCGGCGACACGGCATCCGGCCGGTTCACCTTTTCAGGGTGGCGCGGGCGGAGTTGCGTGGTGGAGATGGTGTCGACGATGGTGACCATTTGTGCCTGCAAGTCGCGAGAGGCCATAGCTAATCGGTGTTGACGCGGCTCGCAACCCGCCCTGCGACCCTAGCAGATCAGCCCATATATTGGCAGTCTTGCGGTCCGTTCCACGCCGATTCCCACCTCAAAATGGCTCAAAAACCCCGATCGACCCGTGCGACCGCGCCGCGCCTCGGCAAAGCTCTGAAACGCGCCTTCTTCGATCGCAGCGTCCACGAGGTCGCGCCCGACCTGATCGGTGCGACGTTCCTGGTCGGCGGCGTCGGCGGCATCATCACCGAGGTCGAGGCCTACCATCACACCGAACCGGCAGCCCACTCGTTCAACGGACCGACCCCGCGCAACCAGATCATGTTCGGCCCGCCGGGCTTCTCCTATGTCTACCGCTCCTACGGCATCCATTGGTGCGTCAACTTCGTCTGCGAAGCGCCGGGCTCGGCCAGCGCCGTCCTGATCCGCGCGCTCGAGCCGACCCATGGGCTCGCCGCGATGCGCCGGCGGCGCGGGCTGGAAGACGAGCGCGCGCTGTGCTCGGGGCCCGGCAAGCTCTGCGAGGCGCTCGGCATTACCATCGCGCACAGCGAACTGCCGCTCGACCGTCCGCCGATCGCGCTCCACGCGCGGACCGAGACGCCCGACATCGTCACCGGATTGCGGATCGGCATCACGAAAGCCGTCGACCTGCCCTGGCGCTACGGGCTGAAGGGATCGAAATTCCTCAGCAAGCGGTTTCCACGGTGAGACAACCCAGTCAGCGCCGGTCGATGGTGACGATCCCATACGGATTGAACTTGAAATCGTCTGGTTCATAAGAGGTCTCATAAGACAGCTGCGCCTTGCGGTCGGCGAGCACCGCCTCCAGCCCGCGCTGCACAAGCTGGTCACCGACCTCATCCATCAGCGCAACCACCTCTCGCTCGCTGCCATAGGCTTTGGCCACATATACTTCGGGAAGCCCGACGAGGTGAAAGCCGACGGTCTCCAGGTGGGTCGCGCCGGCCAGCGGCCGCTTGGCGAAGGCCAGCCGGCAGGCCCGACGCAGAGCGATGTTGTCATCCGATTGCAAAGCTGCGGCAGCCTCGTGAGCGAGCGCGACCCAACGCGCGAGGCCATGGGCAACGCCTGCGCTTTCACCCTTGGCAGCCGTCGCACCTGCCTTGATCACGGCGTCGACCAGAAACAACGCGCCGGCCGAGCACATGACGGCATTGTCCGCCGACATCGGCGGTCCCAGCACATAGAGAACGGATTTGTGGTTGGCGACAGCCGCCTCGTCGGCATCGGTCCAGGCTTTCGGCGCGACGCGATCCCAGCACACGCCGAATGAGCGGCTCATATTGGGATCCGCCTTCCCCTGCGAATAGGTGGTATCGACGCTGAAGCCCGCCGCGAATTGTTCGATTGCACGCGAGGCTGCATCCTGTAGCCGCGGCAGCTCGCCTTCACCGCCGAGCAAGCAGAGCACGTGGCGCGGCTTGACCGTCGATACAGCCGCCTGAGCGCGTTCGCCGAAACCGAGCATTGGCAAGACTCCTGTCGCGATCAGCAGCGTTCTTCGGGATATCGTCACGATGATCTCGCGGCTGGGGGAGCCGGAACGAATTGAACGCCGACCTCTCGGCTGGTTGGTCGGATGCCGGCGTGACCGGGTTCACACCGCGCGATGGCAGACCGCCTCGATCCGGTTGCCGTCGGGATCGACCAGGAACGCCGCATCATACGAGGCGTGATAGTCGCGCAGCCCGGGCGCACCGTCGTTGGTGCCGCCCGCTATGACGCCCGCTTCAGCAGCTCGATCGCCTCGAGGATCTTGGCGCGGCGCTCCGTTGCTGCCGCGCGCTTCTCCTTCTCTTCCTCGACAAGGTCTTCCGGCGCGTTGGCGACGAACTTCTCGTTGGAGAGTTTTGCGTCGACCCGCTTGATGTCGGCGTCGGCCTTGCCGAGCTCCTTCTCCAGCCGTGCCCGTTCGGCCCCAAGGTCGATCACGCCCTTCAGCGGCAGCGCGACGACTTCGCCGCGCACCAGCAGCTGCATGGCGCCTTCCGGGGCGGCGTCCGCGAAGGAAATCTCCGACAATCGCGCGAGGCGCTTGATGGTGTCGTTCCAGCGCTGGGCGCGGTCGCGCGTCTCGTCGGAGGTGGTCACGATCACCAGCGGCGTCAGCGTCGACGGCGGGATGTTCATTTCCGCCTTCACCGACCGCATCGCGGTGACGAGATCGACCACCCAGCCGATCTCGGCCTCGGCTGCGGGATCGCTGAACTCGTCCGCGTCGAGCGCGGCAATCACCGGCGGAATGATCGGATCGACAACCGGACCTGCGGTCGCGATTGCCGCCAGCTGCTCCCCGGTCACGCCCGACTTGCGCGGCCAGGGCGCCAGCACCAGGAGGCCGTCGCGCTTAGCCGTCACGGCCCACAGCTCTTCGGTGATGAAGGGCATGAACGGATGCAGCAGCTTGAGGATCTCGTCGCGCGTCCAGGCGATCATGGCGCGGGTCTCGGCCTTGGCCGCGCCCTCCTCGCCCATCAGCACCGGCTTTGCGAGCTCGAGATACCAGTCGCAGAACACGTTCCAGACGAAGCGGTAGATCGCGCCGGCCGCGTCGTTGAAGCGATGATCCTCGATCGTCTCGGTCACCTCGCGGGTGACGCGCGAGGTTTCGTGCGCGATCCAGCGGTTCAAGGTTTCCTTGGCGCCCTTCGGATCGAAACCGTCCGGCTTCACGCACTCGTTCATCTCGGCGAAGCGGCAGGCGTTCCAGAACTTCGTCGCGAAGTTGCGGTTGGTCTCGACCAGATGCGGAGACAGGCGAATGTCATGGCCCTGCGCCGCCTCGCGGGTCAGCGCGAAGCGCAGCGCATCGGCGCCGAAATCGTCGATCACGCCCAGCGGGTCGATGACGTTGCCCTTCGACTTCGACATCTTGGCGCCCTTCTCGTCACGGACGAGACGGTGGATGTAGACGGTCGAGAACGGCGCCTCCTTCATGAAATGAAGGCCCATCATCATCATGCGGGCGACCCAGAAGAAGATGATGTCGAAGCCCGTGACCAGCGTGTTGGTCGGGTAGTAGCGCGCGACCTCCGGCGTGTCGTCCGGCCAGCCCAGCGTCGAGAACGGCCACAGCGCCGAGGAGAACCAGGTGTCGAGCACGTCCTCGTCACGCGTGATGAAGCCCTCGCGCTTGGCGGGATCGACCGCCATGTCGTGACCCTGCTCCGGCGTGATGACTTCTTGCTCGACATAGTAGCCAAGCGCGTTGCCGACCGCCTCTTCCTCGGTCTCGGCGACGAACACCTTGCCGTCGGGCCCGTACCAGGCGGGGATCTGATGGCCCCACCAGAGCTGGCGCGAGATGCACCAGGGCTGGATGTTCTCCATCCACTCGAAATAGGTCTTTTCCCAGTTCTTCGGCACGAACGTAGTCTCGCCCGAGCGCACCGCCGCCATCGCCGGCTGCGCCAGCGTCTTGGCGTCGACATACCACTGGTCGGTGAGGTACGGCTCGATCACGACATTGGAGCGGTCGCCATGCGGCACCATGTGGGTGTTGGGCTCGATCCGCTCGAGGAAACCGAACTCCTCCAGCCTTGCGACGATCTTCTTGCGCGCGGCGAAGCGCTCGATGCCGTGAAACTCCGCCGCGAATTCGTCGGCGCCCGCCGGCAGGCCGCGCAGATAGTCCTCGTTGCCGGTGAGGTTCAGGCAGCCTTCCTGGTCCAGCACGCTGATCTGCGGCAGGCCATGGCGCTTGCCGATCTCAAAATCGTTGAAGTCGTGCGCCGGCGTCACCTTGACCGCGCCCGAGCCCTTCTCCGGATCGGAATAGTCGTCGGCGACGATCGGAATCTTACGGCCGACCAGCGGCAGGATGACATGCTGGCCGACCAGATCGGTGTAGCGCTCATCGTCAGGATGTACCGCGACCGCGGTGTCGCCGAGCATCGTCTCCGGACGCGTCGTCGCGACCACGATGAACGATTTGGGATCCTCGGGGCTGAAGCTGCGGCCTTGGATCGGATAGCGCAGGTACCAGAGATGGCCCTTGACCTCGACCTGCTGCACTTCGAGATCGGAAATCGCGGTGAGCAGCTTCGGGTCCCAATTGACCAGGCGCTTGTCCTTGTAGATCAGGCCCTGGCGGTGCAGCTCGACGAACACCTTGACGACGGCACGCGACAGGCCCTCGTCCATGGTGAAGCGCTCGCGCGACCAGTCGCAGGAGGCGCCGAGGCGCTTGAGCTGGTTGACGATGGTGCCACCGCTCTCGGCCTTCCACTGCCAGACCCGCTCGAGGAACTTGGCGCGGCCCATGTCGCGCCGGCCCGGCTCCTGCCGTTCCGTCAGCTGGCGCTCGACCACCATCTGGGTGGCGATGCCGGCATGGTCGGTGCCTGGCTGCCACAGCACGTCACGGCCGCGCATCCGCTCGAAGCGGCACAGGATGTCCTGCAGCGTGTTGTTGAGCGCGTGGCCCATGTGCAGCGAGCCGGTCACGTTCGGCGGCGGGATCACGATGGTGAAAGGCGCGGCGTCCTTGCGCTCGGGCCGGCCGGCCTTGAACGCACCGCTCTCCTCCCAGAGCTGGGCCATCCGGAGCTCGATATCGGCAGGTTGGTAGTTTTTCTCGATCATGACAATGCGCTGTGGACCATGGGGAAAGGGTAGAAAGCCGCCAGAACGCACCGAGTCAACCGGACCGGTACGTCAAAACGGCATTGAGGGCGTTTTCGAGCGAGGTGGACACCGGTTCGCGTGAAGAAACGGGTCGAAACAGGGAACCAGCGTTTCGGGTCTGATCCTATCAGAACCGAAACTCTGGGACATTTGGGGGCTGAATGAGGGCTGCCAAGCCCCCTGCGGCAGGAGCTACCGCCGCAGTGGAGCTATCGCCCGCGGGAGACCCGCTCGATCTCGGCCTTGACGATCCGCTCGACCAGCCCCGGCAGATTGTCGTCCAGCCAGGACTTCAGCATCGGCCGCAGCATCTCCTTGACCAGATCCTCCAGCGTCCGAGCATTGTTGCTCAGCACGGTGTTGGCCAGCGAGTTGAAGGCGGATTCGACCGCCCGCATCGTGGTTCCCGAGATGATCTGCTGCATCGGCGCGGTTTCGATTGCCGGCGGTTCTCGCTCTCGAACCGGTTCTCGCATGGGCTCCGGCGCCCGTGTGCGGGCTTCCGTGAACTCGACATCGTCCTGCGGCTCGACCTTACGGAACGACGGCGTGGCCGCCGGCTCCGGCAGCGCCATGTCGTCGGTGAGCTCGAATACGTCGGCTTCGGGCTGCGGCGACGGCCTGATCTCGGACGCAGGCGTCGCCTCGTCGAGGCTGGCGAGCAGCGAGTCGATGTCGTCCTGATTGTTGCTGGCCGGCACCGGCGCGGGTGGCGGTGATTTCGGCGCTGACGCGGCGGGCTTCGCGGCCGGGGGCGCTGCGGGCGGCGGGCTCTTCATCGCGGGCTTGGCTGCTGGTGGCGGCGGTTCAACCTTCGGCGGCGGCGCAGCGGCAAAAGCAGGTTTCTCGGCCGCGGCCGGCTTCGCCTCGTCGTCGGCAATGATGCGACGGATCGACGCCAGAATCTCCTCCATCGAGGGCTCTTGGACCTTCGCAGGTTGCGTCATCTCCGACTCCACATCGAAACTTATTTTACATCAAGCCCGAGAGGGATTCGCCGGTTCCGATGAAGCAGGCGGAGATTTTCATTGCTCCCGCCCGACTTGTCCCCAGATCAAGCCCGCCCCAGGCTTTGTGCAAGCTTCGTGTCGCCCAATGCAGCGTGATCACAGGTGGCGTCGCACCTGCCATCACGCAACGCCGGCGCGAATCGCCTTGCTGCCCGACAAAACGGTATGTCAGGCCAATTATCGATTGCAAGCAAACGCGCCAGTCTGTGGTCCTGATTAACTCAGAACCACAAACATGGCGCGACAAGCGATGTTGACGTGAAGGTGTTTAGCGGCCGTCGGGCGTGCGTACGCCGGCCCAATTGTCGCGCACCTGCTGGTAATGCACGCTGGCATCATAGACGTTGGTCGAAAGGCCCATCACCTGCGGTGACAGCCGGCCAATCGCGCTCAGCACGTTGTAGGATGCAACGACGCGGTCGTGTTGCGCGGTGACGAGTGCGTTGCGCGCATTGACCAGCGCTTGCTGCGCGTTGAGCACGTCGAGCGTGGTGCGCTGGCCGGCCTTGGCCTCTTCGCGGACGCCGTTCAGCGCGATTTCGGACGCGGTCACCTGCGCCTGCGCCGACGCGACCTGCGACTTGCCGGCGACCAGCTGGCCCCATGCGGTGACGACGTTGGCGCGCGCCTGATCCCTGGTCTGTTCCAGGACGAGACGCTGCTGCGCCAGCGATTCCTTCGACTGCCGGATCAGCGAGTATTCAGCGCCGCCCTGATAGATCGGCACCGACACCTGAACCTGCGCCGCGGCATTGAAGAGGCGGTTCACCGACAATTGTTGCTGGTAGCCTTCGGTCACCGACGCCTGCAAGCCAACCGTCGGCAGCAGCGCGCCTTCGGCAACCTTGGTCTGCAGGAAGTTGACGTCGACGCCGTACATCGCGGACGTGACGTTCGGATTCTGGGTCAGGCTGAGCTCGACGGCGGCCGCAAGCGTCGTCGGCAGGAATCGATCGACCGGCGAACCGGGCGCGAGATTCTGCGGCTCGTTGCCGATGATGCGGCGGAAGTTCGACCGCGTTGTCGTCAGGTTCGATTCCGCAGTGAGCTGCTGGGTCCTGCCGGCCGCAAGCTGTGCCTCGGATTGTGCGACGTCCGTCCGCGTCACCTCACCTACGTTGAAGCGGTCCTGGGTCTGCTTCAGCGTCTGCTCCAGCACGCGCGTGTTGCTGCGCTGGACTTCCACGATCGCCGCGTCGCGGAGATAGTCCATATAGATCGTGGCGGCGCTCAGGATGACGGTCTGCTCGAGCACGCGCAGACCTTCGCGCGCCGACGACACCTGGCTTTCAGCCGCGCGCACCCTGTGCGGGGTCTGCGCGTTGTACAGTGACTGATTCACCGTCAGGCCCGCACTGGCCGGATTTTGGGTGCCGTGAATCGAGTCCTTGATGCCCGTCGGCTGCTGGTCGCTGTATTGATATCCGCCACTCACGGTCAGCGCGGCTTTCGGACGATAGCCCGAGAGCGCCTGGGGAACGTTTTCGTCAGTTGCCCTCACCAGCGCGCGCTGCGCATTCAGCTGGGGATTGTTCTGGTAGGACCGCACCAGCGCGGCCTCGATAGTATCGGCGAGCGCAGGCACGGGGCCCATCTCCGCCAACAGAAGGACGGCAGTCGCAGCCGCGGTGATAGCTTTCACCCCACGCATCCCCGGTAATCCAATCATTGTAGTCGCCGTCTCCACACGCAAGTCAGTTCCGGCGGTCGCTTCAGACGAAGTGAGTCCCGCCTCACCTTAGTCCGCAGCTAAGGGCAACGGAACCACCCCGCAACGGAACACGATGGAAACTCTTCACGTGGGGCAAACGGGCCACACTTCTGATTCAGAACGGGATTTTATCAGCTGGCGCAGCGCGGTAGCGGTCAGAAGACGAAGGCCGGAACCCGTTCCAATCCAGGCAGCACGGGGGCCGTGGCGTCGAACAGCTCGCGATGGCCGAAATCCCCGTGGGAGTGAGTCACGAGGGTGGCACGCGGCGGCGGCGTCAGGCCGAACACCCCGACCAGCCGGCCCCCCTCCTTGAGCTGGCCGAACAGCCCGGTCGGGATAATCTCGGTCGCACCGTTGAGAACGATGACATCATATGGCGCGCCGGCGGCATCACCGTCGGCGGCGGCTGCGGTCTTGACGGTCACATTCTGGATGCCGAGCTGGGCGAACGCTGCGGAGGCCTTTGCGGCCAGCGCCGGATCGCTTTCGGTTGCGCTGACCTCTCCGGCAAAGCGCGCCACGATGGCGGCGGCGTAGCCGGTCGCGCAGCCGACGACCAGGACGCGGTCGGTCGCCTTGATCTCGGCGGCTTGCAGCATCCTGGCGAGCAACGCCGGCGTGATCAGGCAGCGCCTGGCCGTGCCGCCCTCGGTCACGTCGAGATCGAGGTCCAGATAGGCCAGCGCCTGCTTGCCGGCCGGCACGAACACCTCGCGCGGCACGGTCAGCATGGCTTCGAGAATACGATCGTCGGTCACGTCGCTCGGACGCACCTGACCATCCACCATGTACTGGCGCGCGGTCGAAAAACCGGTCATTGGCGGGACCCTGCAAGTCGCGGCATTGCCGCTGGAGAAGCTAGAACAGGGCCATCTTTTGGAACAAGCTCCGCCAAAACGCAACACGCCGTTGGCGTGCAAAACCCGCTCCCAAAACGCGCGCCATGGTGCGCTCTATTCGATCGTGACGGCAAGCCGGCCGATCAGGCGGACCACTTCATCGAGATGCTCGGAATCATGCTCCTCGACGGCCCTCGCGAGCCGGCGGACACACTCATCGTCACTGATGTCGGGAGCATCGCTCGGAACAAGCGTCGGCTGCGGCATCGACAGGTCGATCAGGTTAATGGCCATCAAATCACCTCTCAAGACCCGGCAGGACGAAGTGTCGACGGTTATTGAGTCGATTTGACGACGTTTTTTGTCTGTCCGTAGCGGACCACAGGCTTGTGATGGGCGTTGAAGGTCTTGATGGGGCCAAAACTGGCTCCCCGGGCTGGATTCGAACCAGCGACCATTCGATTAACAGTCGAATGCTCTACCGCTGAGCTACCGAGGAATAGGCGAACAAAACGTTCGCGAGCGGGCAGCGTATAACAAAGCCTTTCGGCCTTGCAAAGAACCAAATGGGCCTCCGGCGAAACTTTAGCGGGGCACGGTAAACCTCTGCGGTGCAAGGCTTTGCCGGCGTTCCAGGGCGATGCAGGCCTGTCCCGGCTGTCCCGTTATCGGCGCTGCGGGCGCAAGGAAACACCGTCAAACACCGCCGAGCGCGGCCATTTCGCCGCGCCGTTGATTCTTCCGCGGCCAGCCCTTGCCCCTTCCTATTCGTCGAGGCCGTCATCGGGTCCGTTGAACCCGAGAAACTTGATGGCGTATCCGGTCTCGTCGACCACCGAGACGTTGCGGTTATCGGCGGCCGAGGCGGGCGACGCGATCAACCCCAGTCCCATCACAAGCAGTGCCGGCAAAATAAACTTCATTGAAAATCTCCTGGCAGTCGGTCGCACGTCGGTGTGCGGCGTCACCTCCTTAGCGATCGCGCTACACGAGTACAAATCATGCACAGAATGCGAAGCGCTTCGCTCGGAAGCGCTCTATCGCGCAGCGATGGCGGCAATCAACAGCGCCGTCGCCGTAAGCGAGGCAATGGTCCGCACGTGGTTCCAGAAGGTCCAGTCGGTCAGGTAGCGCACCCAGACCGGCGCGGCCGCGGTGCTCGCGGGATCTGTGGCCGCAAGCTGATCGTTCAGCGGCACGTTGAAGACGACCGTGACGACGAACGTCCCGACGACATAGAGGCTGCCGCCGCAGATCATCGCGAGCGCGCCCGGCTCCTGCCATCGCAGCCCGCCGAGCACGACGAGCCCGGCGCAAGACAGCGTGGTGCCGAGGAAGATCGGCATGAACAGCGAGCGCACGATGTCGACATTGATCGCGTTCATCGCCGAGATGCCGGCGGCCTGGTCGATGCGGCCGAGCGCGGTCATGACGAACGCCGAGAACGCGAAATAGACCCCGGCAAGCAGGCCGCAGCCGAGCGCGGAAAACCACAGCAAGCCCGAGGTCAGGATGTTGCGCATCGCTCCACCTCCAAAAGCGAGAGATACTCGCATTTGTCAAATGCGATAAACTCTCGTATTTGAAACGTCAACCCCGATTGCGGAGGAGAGAGATGGCAAGACGAAAGGCCGCGCCCGGGGCGGAAGCCCCCCTGCCCGGGCTGGCACGGCTTGCCCCGACGCAGCAGCGCAGCCGCGAGCGGTTCGAGCGCATCCTCTCCTGCGCGACCGAGGTCATGGCGGAGAAAGGCAGCGAGGCCTTCCGCATGAGCGACATCGTCGAACGCAGCGGCGTCGCATTCGGCTCGCTCTATCAATATTTCCCCGACAAGGCCGCGATCATCGGCACGCTGGCGGAACGGCATAACGCCATCGGGTGCGATTGCGTCAGGCGCGATCTGGCCGCAGTCTCGTCCGCGCGCGACCTGCACCCGGCGCTATGCCGGATCGTCGACAGTTACTACGAGATGTTCATGCGCGAACCTGTCATGCGGGACATCTGGCAGGCCACCCAGGCCGACCGCGCCCTGCAAAAGCTCGATGCGGACGACATGGCCGTGCTCTCCGGCCTGTTGTCCGACGCGGTCAGGCGTGTTGCGCCCACCATGCCGGCCGCCACCCTCAGCACCTTCTCGGGACTGACGATGACACTGATCGCAGCCGCCGTGCGTCACGCGATCACGCTGCCGCCACGGAAAGCCCGGCAGGTGCTGGCGCAGTTCAAGACCATGCTGCCGGGAGACCTCGCCGGGCTGGCATGACCGCGCCCGCGCCGATGTCGGGAATTTCCCCGGCGCCGAGGCGATAGACAGCGGGTGTAGACGCCGTTCGGGAGCGGCTCGCTGCACCCGACGCCGTCCCGCTGGCGGACCATGCCGGCAAGAGCCGAGAATCGATGCGAGATGGGATCGTCGACTATCCTGCGAAACTTGCCTTCACTGTCACGTCTCCCTAAAATTCCTGCGATATTTGACGGCTATGAATATTGCCGGGAAGTCCGGGAAGAGTTTTTCGCAAGATGTAATTTGTCTCACACGAGGAGCGGCCTTGCCGACCTAGGTTCCCCGAGGGGTCATCAGACATTTATTTACCAAAGCGGGCGCCATCGTTCTTTTCATAAAATTCGAACGAATCGCTCAATCCGGACCGAAGACAGTTTTGCGACCATGGCGCTCTCGAACCTCGGAGAGCGCGATGAGCGAAGTCGAATTTGATCTGCTGCTGGACGCCGTGCGAACGGCGATCGCGCCTATTGCTCAGGAGGATTTCGTGGCTCGACCCTCGCCCCGCATTCAGCCGCCGCCGCGCGCGGCGAATGACAACCAGGCGCCGTGGCCGCTGATTCCGTTTCCTGAAGGCTGGTACGCCGCGAGCTAATGCGGCTTCTCATTTGTCGGCTGCAAGCCATTGATGAGATGAGTGGAGGCCACGACCAGAATTGAACTGGTGTACACGGTTTTGCAGACCGTTGCGTAACCACTCCGCCACGTGGCCCCTTGCGGCGCACTTCATATACGCCCTCTTTGCGATAGGCAACCAAGCCGGACAGCTAACGTCGGCGCTTCCGGAAGTCCCGCTTCTTCGGTTTTGGCGCCAATTCCGGCATTTCGGCCTGCACTTCGCGGAATCTCGCCAGCATCCGCTCGAAACTATCAGTTAACGCTGCCGCGATATCCGGCCGCTTTTCCAGCCCGGCCAGCAGGATCGCGGCCGCCTCGATGGTGGACAGGCCGTCGCGCCGCGGTTCCCGGCGCAGCTTGCCGTACAGCGAGGGCCGTTTCGGCCCGAGAATCACCCGCTGGCACTTCAGCATCCAGGCGTTGCGCCACCACAGCGCCTTGGCCTGGCTCCAGGTGCCGTCGAGCAGCACGATGCCCTCGATGTCAGAGAGGATCGCGCGCTGGTGCGGCTCCAGCTCGCCCTTGCGGTTGATCGCGACGATCTCGGCGTCGGTATCGAGATCCTCGACCTTGGCCGAGCCGAGATAGAGCACCGCCCAGCGCGACGGATCGGCCACCGGCCGGCCGAGCGCCTTGGAGAGGCTCGGCCAGGACAGCCCGATCCGCAGCACGGCGTTCTCGAAATGCCGCGCGGTCAACCGCGCCGTGCCGAGCGCCCTGTCCTGCTCCTGCGGGTGCTGCAGGATCAGCAGCTGGATCCGGCTTTTGATCGGCGTCACGCTGTCGCAGATGCACAGCGGCATCGGCTTGCCGCAATGCGGGCACTCCGGGATCTCGGTGGCTAGTTCGGTCTTTGCTTCGGTCGGTTCGGACATCGCTTCGCTATACGCGTGCGGAGCCGTTCAATCCAACCTATTCCGCTGGAGCGTGCACGCCTGACGGCGCCGGGCGCCGGCGCAACCGGTCGATCAGCAGATAGATCACCGGCGTGGTGTAGAGCGTCAGGATCTGCGACACGAACAGGCCGCCGATGATGGTGATGCCGAGCGGCCGCCGCAGCTCGGTGCCCGGGCCGGTCGCAATCACCAGCGGAATGCCGGCGAACAGCGCGGCCATGGTCGTCATCAGGATCGGGCGGAAGCGTGCCCGACAGGCCTCGAAGATCGCATCCCGTGACGACAGGCCCTGATGCCGCTCGGCCTCGAGCGCGAAGTCGACCATCATGATGCCGTTCTTCTTGACGATGCCGATCAGCAGGATGATGCCGACAAAGGCGATCACGGTCAGCGGCGTGTTGGTGACCTGCAACGCCAGCAAGGCGCCGAGTCCGGCCGACGGCAGTGTCGAGATGATCGTGATCGGATGCGCCAGGCTCTCATAGAGCACGCCGAGCACGATATACATCGCGACCAGCGCGCCGAGGATCAGCAGCGGCTGCCGCCCGCTGGTCTTGTTGAAGTCGCCGGCACTGCCATCGAAGCTGCCGCGAATGCCCTCGGGCATGTGCAGCTCGTCGACCGCCTGCTGGATGTTCGTGGTCGCGACCTCCAGCGGCACGTCCGGCAAAAGGTTGAACGACACCGTGGTCGAGGGGAATCCGCCGGAGTGATAGACCGCGAGCGCCGACAGTCCGCGCTGGTAGTGCACGAGCGCCGACAGCGGCACCTGGACGTCATTGGCGCCGGCGACATAGATGCGCTCGAGATTCGACGGGTCGCTCTGGAATTTCGGATCGATCTCGAGCACCACCACGTACTGGTTGCGCTGGGTGTAGATGTACGAGATCTGCCGCTGAGAGAACGCGTTGTTGAGCGCATTGTCGATGTCCTGCACCCGGACGCCGAGGCTGGAGGCGATCTTGCGGTCGATCACGAGGTTGAGCTGCAAGCCGCCGGGATCGCGGTCGGCGGAGACATCGGTGATGCCCTCCACGGTCTCCATGCGCTTGGCGACGAGCGGCGCCCATTTCTGCAACAGATCGAGATCGGTCGAGGCGAGCGTGTACTGGTAGTCGGAATCGCTCTGCCGGCCGCCGGTGCGGATGTCCTGGGCGGCGAACATGAACAGGCGGATGCCCGGCACCATGAACAGGTTGCGACGCAGCCGGTCGATCACCTGCGCGGTCGACATGCCCCCCCGCTCCTCCGGCGGCTTCAGGCTGATGAACATGGTGCCACGGTTGGAGGTCGCGCCGCCCGGGCCGCCGCCGGAGCCGACCGACGAGCCGATGCCGGCGACCGCGGGGTCGGCCATCACGATGTCGGCGAGCCGCTGCTGCAGACCGAGCATCGATTGGAACGAGATGTCGGCGGAAGCGCGGGTCGACCCGATCACGAAGCCGCTGTCGTCGGTCGGGAAATAGCCCTTCGGCGTCTTGACGTACAGCACCACCGTCAGCGCGACGGTGGCGAAGAACACCACCAAGGTCAGGAAGGGATAGCCGAGCACGATGCGCAGGGTCGACGTATAGAACGCCACGACCCGCGACAGCGTGCCCTCGATGACGCGGTCGTACCAGGTGGCGCGATCCGAGGTCGCCTCCCTGATGTAGTGCGCACAGATCATCGGCGTGATCGTCACCGACACCAGGGTCGACACGATGATGGCAAACGTCAGGGTCAGCGAGAACTCGCGCAGCAGGCGGCCGACGATCCCGTCCATGAAGATCAGCGGCGTGAAGGCCGCGATCAGCGACAGCGAGATCGACAGCACCGTGAAGCCGATCTGCTTGGCGCCCTCGACCGCCGCCGGATATGGCGCCATGCCCTGCTCGAGATTGCGGTACATGTTCTCGATCATCACGATGGCGTCGTCGACCACGAAGCCGACGGAGATCGCGAGCGCCATCAGCGACAGATTGTCGATCGAGAAGCCGGCAAGCCACATCCCGGCGCAGGTGCCGGCCAGCGCCAGCGGCACCGAGACGCCGGCGGCGATCGTCGGTACGATCCTGCGCAGGAACACGAACACCACCACCATGACCAGCATGGCGGTCGCGAGCAGCGTGAACTGCATGTCCTCGACGCTGGCGCGGATCGTTCCGGTGCGATCGACCAGGGTCGAGATCTCGACACCGGCCGGGATCCACTGCTTCAGTTCCGGCAGCATCCTGCGAACGCCGTCGACGGTATCGATGACGTTGGCGTCGCCCTGCTTGGTGATCTGGATCAGCACCGCCGGCTGCTTGTTGAACCAGGCGATCGAGCGCGAATTGCGAACGGAATCCTCGACCTCGGCAACGTCCGAGAGGCGGACGAAATTGCCGTTCGAACTCTTGATGACGATGTCGCGGAACTCGGTCGCGGTGCGCATCTGCTTGTTGATCGAAAGCGTCTCGCTCAGCCGGTCGCCATTGAGGATGCCGACGGGGCCCAGCGGATTGGCATTGATGATCGCAAGCCGGACGTCGTCGGTCGCGATCCCGGCATTGGCCAGCGACACCGGATTGAGCGCGATGCGCACCGCCGGCTGGTCGGCGCCGCTGACCGTCACCTCGCCGACCCCCGGCACCTGCGAAATGCGCTGCGCCAGCACGGTGTCGGCGACGTCGTACATCGCGCTGGTCGAGATCGTCTTCGAGGTCAGCGCCAGCACGAACACGGGTGCCGCGGCCGGATTGGCCTTGCGGAATTTCGGCAGCGACGGCAGGTCGCTCGGCAGATCGGCGAGCGAGGCATTGATCGCGGCCTGCACGTCGCGCGCGGCGCGGTCGATGTTGCGGCCGATCGAGAACTGCACCTGGATGCTGGTGGTGCCGAGCGAACTCGTCGAGGTGATCTGGTCGACGCCCGAAATGGTGCCGAGCTTGCGCTCCAGCGGTGCCGCGACAGTCGCAGCCATCACCGAGGGATCGGCGCCGGGCCGCGACGCCGACACCCGGATGGTCGGGAAGTCGACATTCGGGACCGACGACACCGGCAGAAACTCGTAGGCGACGATCCCGACCAGAAACAGCCCGATCGCCAGCAAGGTGGTGCCCACCGGCCGGCGGATGAAGGGCTCGGAGATCGAGATCACTGCATGCCCTCGGTGGCACCCGCGATCGGCGGGCCGCTGGGACCGGGCTCAGGCACGGCCCGCTCGATCCGGCGGTTGAGCCGGTCGAGCGCGAGATAGATCACCGGCGTGGTGTAGAGCGTCAGCAGCTGGCTCAGCAGCAGGCCGCCGATGATCGAGATGCCGAGCGGGAAGCGCAGCTCGGCGCCGGTGCCGCTTTCGATCGCGAGCGGCAGCGCGCCGAACAGCGCTGCCAGCGTCGTCATCATGATCGGCCGGAACCGCAACAGGCAGGCCTGCACGATCGCGTCATAGGACGACATGCCCTGATGCCGCTCGGCCTCCAGCGCGAAGTCGATCATCATGATCGCGTTCTTCTTGACGATGCCCATCAGCAGGATGATGCCGATCAGGCCGATCACCGAGAGGTCCTGCCCGCACAGCATCAAGGCCAGGATGGCGCCGACGCCGGCCGAGGGCAGCGTCGACAGGATCGTGATCGGATGGATGTAGCTCTCGTAGAGCACGCCGAGCACGATGTAGATCGTGATGATCGCCGCTAGGATCAGCCAGGGCTGTCCGGCCAGCGAGCGCGCGAATTCGGCGGCGTCGCCGGAATAGATGCCGACGATGCTGCCAGGCATGCCGATCCGGGTCTCGATCGCCTTTACCGCCTCGACCGCGTCGCCGAGCGCCTCGCCGGGCGCCAGGTTGAAGCTGAGCGAGACCGACGGGAATTGCGCCTGGTGCGAGATCGCAAGCGGCGCCGTGGTGCGGACCAGCGTCGCGACCGCCGACAGCGGCACCTGCGCCCCGTTGGCGCCGGGCAAATAGAGCTTGTCGAGGATCGAGGGATCGCGCTGATACATCGGCAACGCCTCGAGCACCACGCGGTATTGGTTGGCCTGGCCGTAGATCGTCGAGATCTGCCGCTGCGCGAAGGCGTCGTTCAACGTGTCGGTGACGCCTTGTAAGCTGACGCCGAGCTGGCCGGCGCGCTGGCGATTGATGTCGAGCGCCGCACGCAGACCGCCATCCTGCGCCTCCGACGAGACATCGCGGAAGATCGGGTCGCGCCGCATCTCGGCGACGAGCTTCTGCGACCATTGCGAGACCTCGGCGGCATCGGTCGCGGTCAGCGTGTACTGGTATTGCGAGCGGCTCGACTGGGTCGAGATCTGCACGTCCTGCACCGGCAGGAAGTAGACGGTCATGCCGGGGACCGTCGCTATCTTCTGCTTCAGCCGCTCGATCACCTTGACGACACCGTCGCGCCGCTGGTCGAGCGGCTTCAGCGTCATCACCAGGCGGCCGACATTGATGGTCGGATTGACCGAGCCGGCACCGATCACCGAGACCACGCCGACCACGTCGGGGTCAGCCTTGATGAGGTCGGAGACCGCGCTCTGGCGGCGCTGCATCTCGGCAAACGAGACGTCGGGGCCGGCCTCGGTCACCGCCGTGATCGAGGACGTGTCCTGTAGCGGCAGGAAGCCCTTCGGCGCCAGCACATACATGATGAGCGTCAGCGCGATGGTCGCGAATGTCACCAGCAGCGTCGCGCGCTGCCGCTGCAGCACCCAGAGCAGCGTGCGATGGTAGAACTCCACCATACGGTCGATGAAGCGGCTGACCGCGGCAAGGCCCGGGACCGCCATCTCCTCATGGATGTTCTTGAGCAGCCGCGAGCACATCATCGGCGTCAGCGTCAGCGAGACGATCGCGGAGGTCACGACCGCAATCGTCAGGGTCAGCGCGAATTCGCGGAACATGCGGCCGACCAGGCCGGACATGAACAACAGCGGAATGAACACCGCGATCAGCGACACCGTCAGCGAGATCACGGTGAAGCCGATTTCGCTGGCGCCCTTCAGCGAGGCCTCCATCACGGTCTCGCCGCCTTCCATGTGGCGAACGATGTTCTCGATCATCACGATGGCGTCGTCGACCACGAAACCGGTTCCGATGGTCAGCGCCATCAGCGACAGATTGTCGAGGCTGAAGCCGGCGAAATACATGACGCCGAAGCTCGTGATCAGCGACAGCGGTAGGGCGACGCCGGCGATCAGGGTCGCGCGCAGCGACCGCAGGAACAACAGCACCACCAGCGTCACCAGCACCACGCTCAGGATCAGCGTGAACTGCACGTCGTGGACCGAAGCGCGGATCGTCACGGTGCGGTCGGAGACCACGGTCAGCTTGACGCCGGCCGGGACTGCCCGCTGCAGCCGCGGGATTTCGCCGCGGATCTGCTTGACGACATCGATGACGTTGGCGCCGGGCTGGCGCTGGATATCGATGATGACGGCCGGCGTGCCCTGGTACCAGCCGCCGGTGCGATCGTTCTCGAGCCCGTCGACGATCTGCGCAACGTCGCCGATCGTGACCGGCGAACCGTTGCGATAGGCGATGATGATCGGCCGGTAGGCATCGGCGGCGGCGATCTGGTCGTTGGCGGCGATGGTGTAGGATTGCTGGGCGCCGTCGAGCGAGCCCTTCGGCCCCGACACGTTGGCGCCGGCGATCGCGTTGCGCAGATCCTCCATCGCGATGCCATAGGCCGCAAGCCGCGCCAGGTCGGCCTGCACGCGCACCGCGGGCTTCAATCCGCCGAGGATCGAGACCCGGCCGACGCCGGAAATCTGGCTCAGGCGCTGTCCGAGGATGGTATCGGCAAGATCGCTCATCGCCCGCAGCGAGATCGTGTCCGAGGTTAGCGCCAGGGTCATGACCGGCGCGTCCGCCGGATTCACCTTGGCGTAGACAGGCGGGTACGGCAGCGTCTTCGGCAGAATGCCGGCGGCGGCATTGATCGCGGCCTGGACCTCCTGGGTGGCACCGTCGATGTCGCGGTTGAGGTCGAACTGCAGCGAGATCTGGCTGACGCCGAACGAGCTGGTCGAGTTCATCGACGACAGCGACGGAATCTGCCCGAGCTGCCGCTCCAGCGGCGCCGTGATCAGCGAGGCCACCACGTCGGGGCTCGCGCCCGGCAGTTGCGTCGTCACCTGTACGGTCGGGAAGTCGACCTGCGGCAGCGCCGAGACCGGCAATGCCCAATAGCCCAGCGCGCCGCCGATCATCAGGGCGATGCCGAGCAGCGAGGTGGCGATCGGCCGGCGGATGAACGGTTCGGAGACGCTCATGGTTGCGTGCTCGCTGTCAGGTCGGACATTACGAGGTCAGGATGTCGGTCATGGCTGCGCCTTCGGCGCGCCGCCCGACTGTTCGCCCCCTGCCGCCGGCGCGGGCGCCGGTCCGGTCTGCCCCTTCTGATCGCCCTCGCTGTGGTCGCGCCGGCCGCGATGCTCGCCGCCCTGCCCGTCCTGCTTGGCGTCCTTGCCCTGATCCTTGCTCTGGCCCTCGCCTTGCGCCCCGCGCTTGCCGTCCGGAGTACGACCGCGCTTGCGCGGCGCAAGATCGGCGGCCGGCGGCCCGTCGTCCTTGCCGACCACGACCTTGGAGCCATCAGCGAGATTGGCAAAGCCCGTCGTCACGACGCGGTCCGACGTGGTCAAGCCGCTGGCGATGACGGCTTCATGCTCGTTCTGCTGCGTGACCGTGACCGGCTTGGCGGTGACAGTGCTGTCCTCGCCGATGACGTAACTGAACGTGCCGGCGGGACCGCGCTGCACCGCCGAGGTCGGCACCACGATCGCCTGCGGCAGGGTCTCGACCTTGAGCCGGACATTGACGAACTGGCCGGGCCAGAGCTGGTAGCTGGCATTCGGCAGTTCGGCCTTCAGCTTCAGCGTGCCGGTGGTCGGATCGACCTGGTTATCGATGCCGGTCAGCTTGCCGGTATCGATCACGGTGACGCCGTCATTGCCGAACACGTCGACCGCGAGCTGGCCCTTTGCCGCCGCGGCGTTGACCCGCATGATCTGCTGCTGCGGCAGGCTGAACCACACCGCGATCGGTTGCAGCTGGGTCAGGATCACGAGCCCGGTGGTGTCTGAGGCGTGGATGATGTTGCCCTGGTCGACCTGGCGCAGGCCGGCGCGGCCGGAGATCGGCGCGACGATCTTGGTGTAGCTCAGGGTCGCGCCCGTATTGTCGATGGCGGCCTGGTCGGCCTTGATCAGCGCCTCCTGCTGCGCCACCAGCGCACGCTGCGTGTCAGCCTGCTGCTTGGAGCCGGCATTGCTGGCGGCCAGCTGCTCATAGCGGGTAAGGTCGAGCTTCTGGTTGGTGAGCAGCGCGACGTCCTGCGCCTTCTTGGCGACGGCCTGGTCGTGCTGCGCCTGATAGATCGCAGGATCGATCTCGCCGAGCACGTCGTCCTTCTTGACGTCCTGGCCCTCGACGAAGTTCACCTTGAGCAGCTTGCCATCGACCTGCGAGCGCACCGTGACGGTGTTGAGCGCCTTTACCGAGCCGACGCCGTCGAGATAGACCGGCACGTCATGCACCTGCGGCGTGGCCGCAAGCACCGGCACCGGCAGATCGGGCCGCGCGCCCGCGCCGCGCCCGCCGCCTCCATTTTGCTTGGGCTGGAAAGCGAGCCAACCGAGATAGCCGAGCCCGCCGAGGATCACGAGTGTGATGAGCAGCGACACCATGCGTCCAAGCAGGCGCGAGACCAGGTTCCGCTTGCGTGGGGCTGAGCTTTTCTCGTCGTCCCTCGAGTCGGGCTTAAAGAGCATCGACCGGTCTTTCCATCTTCGGTTCCCAGCCGCCCCCCAAGGCCTGATACAGGCTCACGATCGCCAATAGCCGGGCCAGCTGGGCCTGGGAATAAGCGTCTTCCGCCTGGAACAGGGTCAGCTGCGTATTTAGCACAGTTACGATGTCGGCGGTGCCGGGCCTTGAGCTGCTGCTCGGCCAGGTCGAAGGCGCGCCGCGACGACGACAGCACGTCGCGCTGCAGCTGCAGGCGCCGCGTGGTCTCGCGGATCGCGACCAGCGCGTTGTCGACATCGGTGAACGACTGCACGACCGTCTTGCGATAGGTCTGCAACAGCTCATCCTGCCGCGCCTTCGCATTCTCGAAATTGCCGAGGATCCGGCCGCCGTCGAAGATCGGCTGGGTCATGCCGCCGACCAGGTTGAAGAAGGCCGCATGCGGCTGGAACAGCGAGACCAGCGCCTGGCTCTGATAGCCGCCTGTCCCGGTCAGCTGGATGCTCGGGAAGAACTGCGCCCGCGCGCTGCCGACATTGGCGGTGGCGGATGCGAGCTGCGCCTCCTGCCTGCGGATATCGGGACGCTGGGTGAGCAATTCGGAGGGCAGGCCCGGCGTGACGCGCGGAATCGCGACTGAATTGAGCGAGCCGCCGGCGAGGCGCACGCTCTCCGGCGGCCGCGACACCAGCACCGCGAGTGCGTTGATGTTCTGGTCGAGCGTCTGCCGCAGCGGCGGCACCAGCGCGCGCTGGTTGGCCAGCACGCTCTCCTGCTGCGCGACATCGAGATCGGAGCCGGTGCCGGCCTTGAAGCGATCCCGGATCGCATTGAGGATGCGCTCGGCGCTGGCGATATTGCGCTGTGCGGTGCGCAGCCGGTCCTGTGCGGCGAGCACCGTGAAATAGGCATTGGCGACGCTCGCCAGCGTGGTCAGCGCCACCACCTCGCGGTCGAACCGGTTGGCGACGGCGGTCTCCTCCGCCGCCTGCGCGGCGTCGCGATTCTGGCCCCAGAAGTCGAGCTGGTAGCTCGCGCTGAGCGAGGCGCTATAGTTCACCACCTCGCGCCCGCCGTTGGTGAGACCGCTGGCGCTGGAGCCGGACGTGCGCGAATAGGTTTCAGACCCGTTGAGATTGACAGTCGGCAGCAGCGCCGCACCGGCCTGCCGCGCCAGCGCGTCGGCCTGGCGGAAGCGCGCCACGGCCGCGGCGATGTCGAGGTTGACGGTCTGCGCCTCCTCCATCAGCTGCGTCAGCTCCTTGGAGCGGAAGCCTCGCCACCAATCGAGCGTCGGAAGCGCGTCGCTCGGCCGGCCCAGACGCGCCGCCTTGTAGCCCTGCGGCACGTCGAGCGCGGGATCGGGGATGTCCTGGGTCAGAATGCAGCCGGCCGAGCCCGCGACCAGGCCGAGCGCGACAAGCGATCGTCCCGCGAGCCGTCGCATGCGGACGGCGAGGCCGAACCGGCCTCCAGGCGCCATCACGGACGCGGGCTGGGTCACACCCATTCTCCGCCAAAACCAGACTTCGCCCGTGGCGCACGAATGACGCAGTCAGCAATGGTCTGGGTGACGTGCACGGGGGTAATGCTTCCAATGGAACTTGGCTATCCCATCCTACCCTTGGGACGATAGGGCGGACAGCCCTGTCACGATTGCGCGACGTCGCATCACAAGCGATTCGCGGCTACCCGGAATGCCGACTTTTCCCTATTTTTACGGCATTTCCGCGCGCTTCAGACCGGCGCCGGAAGGCGTCATTCTTACAAAGATTTCATGGGGATTTCTCGGCCCTGTTGCTCCGAATCCGCAACATGCGCCGGAGCGACAACGGATCTCGCCGCGCCAGGCGACGCCTCGTCAGGCCTTGACTTGCTCGATCGCGCGCAACTGACGCAAAAGCGCCGGCCGCAGAACGATTCTGCCAGACGACCAGCCCGCTGCAAAACAGCCTCCTCCGCGATGCCCATGTGGTGCGCGCCAGTCGGGTTCGGCGTGGTGAACCCGCCATTTGCCGCAGTGCGAAAGCCCTTCCCTTTTTCGATCAGCACACTAGGTTCGCCGCAAGCAAGACACAGACCGGCAAAGAAATTCCCCGACATGGCATTCAACAAAGACGTCATTGAAGCGATCGGCAACACCCCCCTCATCAAGCTGAAGCGCGCATCCGAACTGACCGGCTGCACCATTCTCGGCAAGGCCGAATTCATGAATCCCGGCCAATCCGTGAAGGATCGCGCCGGCAAGGGGATGATCCTGGAGGCCGAAAAGCGCGGCGATCTGAAGCCCGGCGGGCTCGTGGTCGAATCGACCGCGGGCAATACCGGCATCGGACTTGCGGTCGTAGCCAGTGCGCGGGGCTACCGCACCCTGATCGTCATTCCGGAGACGCAGAGCCAGGAAAAGAAGGACATGTTGCGCCTGTGCGGGGCCGAGCTCGTCGAGGCACCGGCGCTGCCCTACTCCAACCCGAACAACTATCAGCATCTCGGCAGGCGTCTCGCCGAGCAGCTGCGCAAGACCGAGCCGAACGGCGTGCTGTTCGCCGACCAGTGGAACAACCTCGACAATCCCAAGGCGCATTACGACTCGACCGGACCGGAAATCTGGCAGCAGACCAACGGCAAGGTGGATGGCTTCATCTGCTCGGTCGGCACCGGCGGCACGCTCGCCGGCATCAGCCGCTATTTGAAGGAAAAGAACAAGGACATCGTCACCGCTTGTGCCGATCCGCACGGCTTCGCGATGTACGAGCTGTTCAAGAACGGCCAGGTCAAATCGACGCCGGGTGACTCGATCACCGAAGGCATCGGCCTCGGACGCAAGACACCGGTGATCGAGACAGCGAACGTCGACGATGCGTTCCTGGTCTCCGACGAGGAAGCCGTGACCATCATCTACGAACTGCTGGAGCACGAAGGCCTGTGCCTCGGCGGTTCGACCGGCGTCAACATCGCGGGCGCGATCCAGCTCGCCAAGCAGCTCGGTCCCGGCAAGACCATCGTCACCATTCTCTGCGACTCCGGCAACCGCTATCAGTCCAAGCTGTTCAACCCGGCCTTCATGCGTTCGAAGAATCTGCCGGTCCCGGAATGGCTGGAAAAGCGCAGCAAGATCGAGCTGCCGTTCGTGTAGGCAGCGAACAGCGAATGGTGGATGGCGAATAGTGACAAGCTCTATTCGCTACTCCCTACTCGCTCATCTCAATATCTGGCTCAGGAACAGCTTCGACCGCGCATGCTGCGGGTTGGCGAAGAATTCCTGCGGCGTGTTCGACTCGATGATCTGACCGGCGTCCATGAACACGACGCGGTTGGCGACCTCGCGGGCAAAGCCCATCTCGTGGGTCACGACCAGCATGGTCATGCCTTCCCTGGCGAGATCGACCATGGTGTCGAGCACCTCCTTGACCATTTCCGGGTCGAGCGCCGACGTCGGCTCATCGAATAGCATCACCTTCGGGTTCATGGTCAGCGCGCGGGCGATCGCGACGCGCTGCTGCTGACCGCCCGACATCTGGCCGGGAAACTTGTTGGCCTGATGCGGGATCTTGACCCGCTCGAGGAACTTCATCGCGGCCGCCTCGGCATCCTTCTTCGGAATGTTGCGCACCCAGATCGGCGCCAGCGTGCAATTGTCGAGCACGGTGAGATGCGGGAACAGGTTGAAGCTCTGAAACACCATGCCGACCTCGCGCCGCACCTCGTCGACCCGGCGCAGGTTCGGGCCGAGCTCGATGCCGTCGACCACGATCTCGCCCTCCTGGAATTCCTCCAGCGCGTTGATGCAGCGGATCAGGGTCGACTTGCCCGAGCCGGACGGGCCGCAGATCACGATACGCTCGCCCTTGCCGACCTCAAGGTTGATGTCGCGCAACACGTGGAAGTCGCCGTACCATTTGTTGAGCGTGGAGATGTTGACGATCGGGGTTGTGGACATGATGACCTTGTTCAGTGGCGGCGGTGAGCGTTGAGCCGATGTTCGACGAACAGCGAGTAGCGCGACATTCCGAAGCAGAACACGAAATAGATCATTCCCGCAAAGGCGAAGCCGGTAAAGGCCGTCGTCGGCGTCGACCAGTTCGGGTCGGAGAACGATGCCCGCAGGGAACCCAACAGATCGAACAGCGCCACGATCGACACCAGCGAGGTATCCTTGAACAGCGAGATGAAGCTGTTGACGATGCCGGGAATGACGTAGCGCAGCGCCTGCGGCAGCACGATCAGCGACGTCGTCTTCCACCAAGACAGGCCGAGCGCCGATGCGGCCTCCGCCTGCCCGCGCGCCACCGCAGCTAACCCGCCCCTGATCACCTCGGCCATATAGGCGCCGGTAAAGATCGCCACACCGATCAGGGCACGCAACAGGCCGTCGACGGCGAAATTGCCCGGCACGAACAGCGGCAGCATGTAGGTCGCGAAGAACAGCACCGTGATCAGCGGCACGCCGCGCCAGAATTCGATGAAGGCGATCGAGAAGATCCGGATCAGCGGGATGCTCGAGCGACGGCCGAGCGCGAGCGCAATCCCGATCGGCATCGAGGCAACGATGCCGGTGATCGCGATCACCAGCGTCACCAGGAGCCCACCCCACAGTCGCGTGTCGACGATGGGAAAGCCGCCGCGATCGAGCCCCATCAGCTTGATGCCGACGGCTATCCCGGCAAACGTCAGCAGGCTGCCGATCAGCGCTCTGCGCCCGGTCCGCATGCCGCCTCCGAGTACGAACAGCACGGCGGAGACGATCACGGCGGTGACCAGGAAATCGCCCCAGACCGGCAGCGACGAGAGCTGCAACTGGTCACGCAGCCAGGTCAGCGGAAAGATCAGCCAATGGATCAGAAAGCCGACCAGGACGAGCAGCTTGCCCAGTACCCATGGCAGCGGGGCGATCGCCGAACTCTTGCTGAGATTGACCAAGAGATCGCCGGCGCCGCCAACGCTCTGCTCGAACAGCTGCAACACGCCGGCGGTCCAGCTCACGCCGAAGCCCGCGACGCCGCCGCCATGCAGCAGGAAGAACGCCACCACGGGAAACGCGAAGAAGAACAGGCCGGAGTTGATGCCCTTGGCCGGCAGGCGCGGCATCAGCAGCGGCAGCAACAGCGCGGCGCCGAGCCCATAGGTCAGATTGACCCGCCAGCGCTGCGCTTCCGGATAGAAGCCATAGATCAGCTGCGTCAGCTTGGCCTCAATATAGGGCCAGCAGGCGCCGACCTCGTGCCCCGCCTTTTCGGCGAGGCAAGCGGTGCGATCCTTGCCGGCCCAGACCGCATCGACCAGCAGGAACTTGATCGTCGGGACAACGATGTACCAGGCCAGCAATAGCCCGAGGATCGTGAGCAGGATGTTGCCCGGCGAATTCAGCAGCCGCGTTCGTACGAAGCCGATGAAGCCTGTGGTCTTGGCCGGCGCCGCACGCTCGGCGACCAGATCCTGCCGGACAAAGGACGAGCCGGACAGATCCGTCATGCCGCCATGCTCCGGTTGATGCGCCAGCCATAGACGCTCATCAGCGCGCTCGTCGCGAGCGAGAGCAGCAGGTAGACGCCCATCGTCATGGCGATGATCTCGATCGCCTGCCCGGTCTGGCTTACCGCGGTGCCGGCGAACACCGAGACCAGATCCGGATAGCCGATCGCCACTGCCAGCGACGAATTCTTGGTGAGATTGAGGTACTGGCTGGTCAGCGGCGGCACGATGACCCGCATCGCCTGCGGCACCACGATCAGCCGCAGCGTCGCGGCGCGGCTGAGGCCGAGCGAAGAGCCCGCCTCCATCTGTCCCTTGTGCACCGACATGACGCCGGCGCGGACGATCTCGGCGATGAAGGCCGCCGTGTAGGTCGACAACGCGACCGTCAGCGCAACGAATTCGGGAATGACCCGCGCGCCGCCGGCGAAGTTGAAGCCTTTCAGCTGCGGCAGCTCGAACTTCAACGGCCAACCGAAGATCAGCATCGAGACCAGCGGCAGTCCGACCAGGCAACCCAGCACATAGGGCCAGATCCGGATCATCTGCCCGCGCTGGAACAGGGCGCGCCGGGCGTGGTGCCGCAAGCCCAGCGCCACGACGATGCCGACCGCGAGCGCGGCGAGGAACGGATAGAGCCCCGGCTCGCTGACCGGCTGCGGCACGATCAGGCCCCGATTGTTGAGGAAGAACGTACCGAAGATCGAGACGCTCTGCCGCGGAGCCGGCAGCGCCGCGAGCACAGCGAGGTACCAGAACAGGATCTGGAACAAGACCGGCAAGTTCCTGACGATCTCGACATAGATGCCGCCGATCCGCGACAGCAGCCAGTTCGGCGACAACCGGCACAGCGCCACGACGAAGCCGATCACGGTGGCAAAGACAATGCCGATCACCGAGACCAGGATCGTGTTCAACAAGCCGACGAAGAACACCCGCCAGTAGATGTCGGAATTGTTGTAGGCGATCAGGCTCTGATTGACGTCAAAGCCCGCATTGTAATTGAGGAAGCCGAAGCCCGACGCAATGTGCTGGGTCTCCAGGTTCGTCCGCGCATTCGCCACGATCTCGTAGGCGATCCAGGCCAGGACCGCGGCGAAGGCAATCTGGGCGGCCAATCCGTTCCAGCCGGTCTTGCCGCCAAGCGCACGCTTCAGCCTGAGGGCAAATTGCAGCGGTGGTTTGCGGGGCGCGATACTCATCGCGGCAGCCGTTGGCCGGACCGATCAGCGGATCGGCGGCGCGTACTGGATCCCGCCCTTGTTCCAGAGATTGTTGACGCCACGGGCGATGCCGAGCGGCGAGCCGGTGCCGACATTGCGCTCGAAGGTCTCGCCGTAATTGCCGACCGCCTTCACGATGCGCACGACCCAGTCCTTGGTGAGGCCGAGCTGTTCGCCCAGATTGCCGTCGGTGCCGAGCACCCGCTTCATCTCCGGCTTGTCCGATTTGAGCATCGTGTCGACATTCTTCTGGGTGATGCCGAGCTCCTCGGCATTGATCATCGCAAACAGCGTCCACTTCACGATGTCGAACCACTGGTCGTCGCCGTGGCGCACCATCGGCCCCAGCGGCTCCTTGGAAATGATTTCCGGGAGCACGATGTGATCGGCGGGGTTCGCGAGCTTCAGGCGGCTGGCATAGAGCCCGGAGGCGTCGTCGGTGAAGACGTCGCAGCGTCCGGATTCATAGGCCTTAACGGCTTCGTCGATGCTGCCGAATGCGATCACCTCGTACTTCATGTTGTTGCCCTTGAAGAAGTCGGCGAGGTTCTGCTCCGTCGTGGTGCCGGTCTGCACGCAGACCGACGCGCTGTTCAGTTCGAGCGCCGAATTGACCTTCAGCGACTTCTTCACCATGAAGCCCTGCCCGTCATAATAGGTCACGCCGGTGAAATTGGCGCCGAGCGAGGTGTCGCGCGACACCGTCCAGGTGGTGTTGCGCGACAGCACGTCGATCTCGCCGGATTGCAGCGCGGTGAAGCGATCCTTGGCCGACAGCGGCACGAACTTGACCTTGGTCGGGTCGTCGAGCACCACGGCGGCAATGGCCCGGCACACGTCGACGTCGATCCCGGTCCAGTTCCCCTTGTCGTCCGGTGATGAAAAGCCAGGCAGGCCCTGGCTGACGCCGCAGGACAGCTGGCCCCGGTCCTTGACCGTCTTGAGGGTTTGCGCCGAGGCGGACTGGACCGACAAGGCAACGGCAGCGGCAAGGAGAATAGCCAGGGATACGCGTTTCATGGGTAGGCCTTTCAGGGTCGTCCGTTGGACGTTTTTGCTTTGTGATCGCCTCGCGTTCACGGGCCATCCCAATGATCCCTTGCAGCAAAAGATGCTGATCTGACAGTCAGTTTGACGTGCAAACCGGCCAGGCAACGGATCGTAGGTCGCGGCAGGCCCCTCAACGTGCGGCGACTGGTAGTTGCGGCGCATCACATAGCGACTGACGAGCCGGGTCAAGGGGTTGACGCACGTCTTCTACGTCTTGTTAGTAACACCTCCCGGCGTGGCCCTGTCTTCCCGACGCGGTACGGCTGCGGCAAAAAGTCTAAAATCTAACGGCAGCAAACCATGACCTCCTCCGACGGCTCCACGCCCTCCCGCCCGCACGACGCCGCGACCCGCCTGGTCACGGCCGGCCGCGACACCAAGGCCCAGAAGGGCTTCGTCAATCCGCCGGTGTTTCACGGCTCGACCGTGCTCTATCCGACCGCCGAGGACCTGCACGCCCATCGCGCCGAATTTACCTATGGCCGCCACGGCAGCCCGACCACGCGGGCGCTGCAGGACGTGCTGATGGCGCTGGAGGGCCCGCAATGCGCCGGCGTCGGCCTCGCCCCTTCGGGACTGGCAGCGATCAGCACCACGCTGCTCGCCGTGCTGAAGGCCGGCGATCACCTGCTGGTGTGCGACAACGCCTATCGGCCGACCCGCAATTTCTGCGACAACATGCTGAAGCGCTACGGCATCGAGACCAGCTATTTCGATCCGCTGATCGGTGCCGGCATCGAGACGCTGTTCAAGCCGAATACCCGTGCGGTGCTGATTGAAGCCCCCGGTTCGCAATCCTTCGAGATGCCCGACGTCCGCGCGATCTCGGCCGTGGCACATGCCCGCGGCGCGCTGATGATCGACGACAACACCTGGGCGACGGCGCTCTATCACCGCTCGCTCGAACAGGGCGTCGACATCAGCATGCAAGCCGGCACGAAGTATATCGGCGGCCACTCCGACATCATGTTCGGCACCATTGCGGCCAATGCGAAGGCCTGGCCGCTGGTGCAGGAGGCGATCCGCCTGCTCGGCGTCTGCGCCGGCCCCGACGACGTCTATCTCGCGCTGCGCGGGGTCCGGACGCTGTCGGTGCGGCTGGCGCAGCACCACCGCTCCGGGCTCGAGATCGCGCGCTGGCTTGGCGCGCGGCCCGAGGTCGATCGGGTGCTGCACCCTGCCTTGGAGACCGACCCGGGGCATGCGATCTGGAAGCGCGACTTCACCGGCGCCTCCGGCCTGTTCAGCATCGTGCTGAAGCCTGTGCCGCAGACCGCGGTCGATGCGATGCTCAACGCGCTCACGCTGTTCGGCATGGGCTTTTCCTGGGGCGGCTTCGAAAGCCTCGCCATCCCGTTCGACTGCAGCGACTATCGCAGCGCGACCAAATGGTCGCCGGGTGGGCCGACGTTGCGGCTGCATATCGGGCTCGAGAATCTCGACGACCTCAAGGCCGATCTCGATCGCGGTTTTGCCGCGTTGAAGGCCGCGCTCTGACTTTCCACGCCGGCTGCGTTAGACGACATTAACCACGACCGACCGGCCAAGACGCCGCGTTGCGACTAACGTCGCACGCGTTGCGCGCGCACGATCTCCGGGATTCTGCGGAGATGCGACGGCGCCGATAACTCGCCGTTCACCATCCCCACCAATCCCTTAATTGTCCGGACCTTCCATCAAGTTCCCTTATACTTTTGCGGCCGTACTGATGCTCCCGGGAAGGGCTGTCAGTGCCGCAAGGACGTGACTGCCCTGCGTTAAGGGCATTCAGACAATCGCATGAAGACGGCACGCATCGTGGTCCTCGGCATCGCCGGCGTCGCAGGCCTCGCGGCCATGTATCTCGCGAGCGTTGGCGATCGCAAACCGGCGCCGGTTGCGCCGCCAGTGGTACAGCTGCCGACCGTCGAGGTGCTGGTGGCGAAGTCCGACATCGGGCTCGGTCAGTCGGTCAAGCCTGAAGACGTGCAATGGCAGCGCTGGCCGGCCGAAACCGCAAGCAGCGCGTTCATCCGCCACGACACCAATGCTGACGCCATGAACGACGTCATCGGCTCGATCGCACGCGCTCCCTTCATCATCGGCGAGCCGATCCGCGAGCAGAAACTGGTCAAGGCCAATGGCAGCGGCTTCATGGCCGCGATCCTGCCCACCGGCATGCGCGCGATCTCCACGGAAATCTCGCCGGAGACCGGCGCCGGCGGCTTCATCCTGCCGAACGACCGCGTCGACGTAATCCTGTCGCGACGCGACAAGAATCCCGACCAGCAACAGGGCAGCCGCGACATCATCACCACCGAAATCCTGCTGTCCAACGTCCGAGTGCTGGCGATCGACCAGGCACCGAAAGAGAAGGACGGCAACAACTCCCTCATCGGCAAGACCGTGACCCTCGAGCTCAAGCCCGAACAGGCCGAGACGCTCGCGCGGGCACGGCAGAGCGGCACGCTGGCGCTGGCGCTGCGCAGCATCGCCGACGTCAACGAGAAGACCGACGAGACCAGAGATCAGGCCCCGAAGCGGGGCGAGAGCATTCGGGTGGTGCGTTTCGGCATCCCGAGCTCTCAGACGACACAGAAGTGATGGGGGCTTCGACATGACAATTGCTGCAAAACAACTGGCGAGGCGGACCACGCTGGTCCGCTCGCTGTCAGTCTCGGCGGTCACCGCCCTGATGCTGATCCCTGCCCTCGCCAGCGCGACCGATCCCGACAAGAACGCGGACGTCGCGGTGACGAGCAGCATCGCCGCCAAGACGCGCTTCGTCTCGCTCGGCGTCGGCAAGTCGGTGGTGGTCGACCTGCCGCGCGAGGCCAAGGACGTTCTGGTCGCCGATCCCAAGATCGCCAACGCCGTGATCCGCTCTGCCCAGCGCGCCTATATCATCGGCGCCGCGGTCGGCCAGACCAACGTGGTGTTCTTCGACGCCGACGGCAACCAGGTCGCGTCCTACGATATCGCGATCAAGCGCGATCTCAACGGCATGCGTGCCGCGCTGAAGCAGATGCTGCCGGGCGTCCAGATCGAGGGCGTCGGCGAGAGCGTGGTGCTGACCGGCACGGTGGCAAGCCCGGTCGAGGCCCAGCAGGCCGGCGACATCGCCGCCAAGCTCGTCGGCGGCCCCGACAAGGTCGTCAACTCCATCGTGGTGCGCGGCCGCGACCAGGTGATGCTGAAGGTCACGGTCGCCGAAGTGCGCCGCGACGTCGTCAAGCAGCTCGGCGTCGATCTCAGTGCCAACATGAACTACGGTACCGCTGCGGTCGTCTTCAACAACACCAACGCCTTCACCGCCAACAACGGACCGCTCGCCAACAACGTGCTGACCGGCGCGGCCCTGAACAAGCTCGGCGTGCCGACCGTCACCGCGACGCTGCGCGCGATGGAGAGCGCGGGCGTGGTGAAGACGCTGGCCGAGCCCAACCTCACGGCGATCTCCGGCGAGTCCGCGACCTTCGTGTCAGGCGGCGAGTTTCCCATTCCGACCGGCGTCACCTGTCAGACCTCGTCGACAGGCACGATCGGGAATTGCGTCCAGACCGTCAGCTTCAAGAAGTTCGGCATCTCGCTCAACTTCACCCCGGTGGTGCTGTCCGAGGGGCGCATCAGCCTGAAGGTGATGACCGAGGTTTCCGAAGTCTCGATGGACAACGCGTTGACCGGCGGCCAGGGCGGCACGACCATTCCGTCGATCAAGACCCGACGCGCCGATACCACGCTGGAAGTGCCCTCCGGCGGCTCGATCGCGATGGCCGGATTGATCCAGGAGCAGACCAAGCAGGCCATCAACGGAATGCCTGGCGTCGATCAGATCCCGGTCCTCGGACAGCTGTTCAGGAGCCAGGACTTCGTCAACAACGAGACCGAGCTCATGGTCATCGTGACGCCCTACGTGGTGCGCGCGGTTGCGCAGAAGGAATTGTCCCGTCCCGATGACGGGTTCGCCCCGGCCTCCGACGCGCAGTCGGCGCTGCTGGCGCGCGTCAATCGCATCTACGGCGTTGCCGCCCGTGCCGAGCCGATCGGCGCCACGCCGGTCAATTTCGGCTTCATCATCGACTGAGGCGCTGAAGAGTTGGGGGATGCCATGATGACACGCAACACACGAGCCGGCCATGCGAGGACGCTGTCGCTGTCCGGCGCCCTCGTCGCCACCGCGATCGCGCTCGGCGGCTGCAATTTGACCGGCGACAATATTGCGACCGGCACAGTGCCCGACGACTACCGGCAACGGCATCCGATCGCCGTCACCGAAGGCGAGCAGTCGATCGTCGTGTTCGTGGGGCGCGCCCGCGGCAATCTCACCGAAACGCAACGCGACGACGTCATGGGGATGGCCCGCACCTGGCGCCGCGACGGCACCGGCGCGATCGCGGTCGACGTCCCGGCCGACACCTCGAACGCGCGCTCGGCGCAGGCGGTGTATCAGGAAATCCGCGGCGTGCTGGCGTCGATGGGCGTGCCCGCCCACGCCATCGTCAGGCGTTCCTATCGCGTCGACGATCCGCGCGCGCTGCCGACTATTCGCCTCAGCTATTCGAAGATGGCCGCGGTCGCCGGACCCTGCGGCTTGTGGCCGAGCGACCTGGGTCCCTCGATCTACAATCCCAGCTACAACGAGAACAAGCAGTGGGACAATTTCGGCTGCGCCACGCAGCACAATTTGGCTGCGATGGTCGCCAATCCGTCCGACCTCGTGCAGCCGCGGACCGAAACCGCATCCTACACGCCGCGCCGGTCGGTCGCGTTCCAGAAATACGGCAAGGGTGAGTCCACCGCGACCACCTACCCCGAAGCCGATAGAGCCAAGCTGAGCGACGCCGGGAAATGACCGAACAACAAGACGAGCCACAGCACGCCAACGACCACATCGCGCCGGCGCCACGGATTTCCGTGCAGGCCTTCTGCGCCAGCGTCGCGACCGCCACGACGGCGCGCGCCGCCGCCGAAGACCGCCGGCTCGCTAAGGCTCACCTCTCCGTCCATATGGGCGGCATCGCCGCCGCCATCGACGCCTATCACAAGGCGCCGACGCCCAACGTCATCATGCTGGAGACCGAGCCGGACATTGATTTGCTCGCCGGTCTCGACGAACTCGCCACGGTCTGCGATCCCGGCACCCGCGTCGTCGTGCTCGGCATGCCCGGCGAGACTGCACCGTATCGCGAATTGGTCCGGCGCGGCGTCAACGACTACGTCATCGGGCCGGTCAAGGTGCTCGACATCGTGCGCTCGATCTGCGGCCTGTTCTCGTCCTCGGAAGCAGTCTCTGTGGGCCGCCTGATCGCGGTCGCGGGCGCCAAAGGCGGCGTCGGCGCCTCGACCATCGCTCACAATGTCGCCTGGACCATCGCGCGCGACCTCGGGCTGGATTCGGTCGTGGTCGATCTCGACCTCGCCTTCGGCACCGCCGGCCTCGACTACAACCAGGATCCGACGCAGGGTATCGCCAACGCCGTGTTCTCGCCCGAGCGCCCGGACAGTGCCTTCATGGAGCGCCTGCTGGCAAAATGCGGCGATCACCTGAGCCTGCTGGCGGCACCGGCCACGCTCGACCAGGTCTACGATTTCGGCGCCGAAGCATTCGATGCGATCTTCGATACGATGCGCATGACCACGTCCTGCATCGTGCTCGACGTTCCCCATCAATGGACCGCCTGGACCAAACGCGTGCTGGTCGGCGCCGACGACATCCTGATCGTCGCCGAGCCGGACCTCGCCAACATGCGCAACACCAAGAACATGATGAACCTGTTGCGGACCGCACGTCCGAACGACCGCCCGCCGCTCTACTGCCTGAACCAGGTCGGCATGTCGAAGCGTCCCGAGATCGAGGTCAAGGACTTCGCCAAGACGATCGAGAGCCAGCCGATCGCGACCATCCCGTTCGATTCCAGGTTGTTCGGTGAAGCCGCCAACAACGGTCAGATGATCGCGGAAGTCTCCGCGCGTCACCGCACCACCAAGACCTTCCTGCAGATCGCGCAACGCCTCACCGGCCGCCCCGATCTCGCCGAGACGCGCGAGTCGTTCCTGTCGCCGATCCTCAGGAAGCTGCAGTCGCGTCGAAGCGATGGACGCCGCGCCGCCGGCTAGCCTTCCAGACTTTCGCGTGAGAACGCTCTAGTCGCGGCGGCTGGCCGCGACCGGGATCTTGTCCGTATCGCTGCGGCTTGCGTCCCTGCGCGTCAACAGCCGCTTCAGCGCGGTGACATTGGCCGATCCTTGATCGGGCGGCAGATCGGCCTTCATGATGGTCTCAGCCTCGGCCTGGCGGCCCTGCAGGCCGACCACGACGGCGAGATTGGTGCGCACCCGCATGTCGTCGGGCGCGCGATCCCGGGCCCGGCGCAGCGTTTCCTCGGCCTTCGGCAGATCTTTCGACAGCAGATAGGACAGGCCGAGATTGGAGAGCACCGATGGATCGTCAGGCACGATCTTCAGGGCGCTCGCGTAATATTGGCGGGCCTCGTCGTGGCGCTCGAGCTGATCGAGCACGGCGCCCTGCGCCGACAGGATGCGCCAGTCAGGGTCTTCCGGGGTGTGGGCGCGCCCGAGCACGTCGAATGCCTGCTGGAAATTGCCGTTGTCGGCGAGCGCCCGTCCGTAGCCTGCGAGCAGCGCCTTGTTGCTGGGCTGCGCCAGCACCGCCTGCTCCATGACCGCGACCGCCTGCGCCCGCTGGCCGGTGGCGCGCAGCGCCCGGGCGTATTTCAGCGCGGAGTCCGTATCCTTGGGGTTGGCGCGGACGCGCTCGTGATAGGTCGCGATGTCGCGCCGCGGGTCGGCTGGGGCCGGCGTGGATTCCGCCGTATCGCCCAATGACCCAGTGATGTCGGACGGACCCGAGGTCTGACAGGCGGACAGCCCGATCAGCAGAATCGCAGCCGATACCGAGCCGGCGAGACGGTGCATACGGCCTGAAGGTCGGGGTAGTTTGTCAGACATCAATGAGACTCGGAACAGCGAAGGTTCCGGGATGCTCACAGCTTAACCCTAAGTTCCGGTTAAGGATGCCATCATCTCGCCGTCATCCGGCCAAGAAGCGGTGCCGGACGCGGCGCGAACCGCCAGCCTGCCGGCTGGATCAGTCGACGAACTGGGCGCCGAATTCGTGCCCGATCCGCCAGGCCAGGCGGCACTGACGCGGACTGCCGCTCGACAGGATGATGGTGAATTCCGGCGGAATCTCCAGATATTCAGCGATCACCTTGACGCCGCCAGCCGAGATATCGGTGATCATGCAGTCGCGCGGCAGCGACCCTGTGCCCAACTGAATTTTGGCGACGCTCCGGCACTCACGGCGTTCGCTCTTGCGGCGATTGACAAACATCCTGATCCCCAAGCCCTTTTCTGGATAGCTTCTCGGCTGGACAGCTTCTCGTTCCCACCGTCATAACGGGGAAAGATTGGAAACTGCCTAGCGGAACCAATCGCAATTGAGCGGTCATGTTCGAGATTCGTTTACCGGCTCCAGTGACCTCAGTGCCTCATTTGGCGGCCGCGCTCGTTACAGGCCCTTCCGACAAGCCGGTTCCAACGGGAACAAAAAGGGGTTGATCCCAGGTCATTTGACGATAGCGTGACCCCTTCGACTCGAATTTGCCGGGATATCCAGGAAGCATGGGAAGTCTTGTTCTGCTTGATCTGATGGGGGGCGTCGCGCTCCTGCTGTGGGGCCTGCATATGGTCCACAGCGGGATTCTGCGGGCCTTCGGGCCCGATTTGCGGCTGTTGCTGGCCCGGGCGCTGAACAACCGCTTCACCGCCCTTGGCGCCGGCTTCGGCCTGACTGCCCTGCTCCAGAGCTCGACCGCGACCGCCCTGATCACCAGTTCCTTCGCCGCCGAGGAGATCGTCAGCCTGGTGCCGGCGCTTGCGATCATGCTCGGCGCCAATATCGGCACCACGCTGATCGTGCAGGTGCTGTCGTTCAACGTCGCAGCCGTGGCGCCGGTGCTGTTCATCGTCGGCCTCGTCGCATTCCGCAGCGGGCCGCGCTCCCGGATCAAGGATCTCGGCCGCGTCTCGATCGGCCTCGGCCTGATGCTGCTCGCGCTGCATATCCTGCTCGATACGATGGCGCCGGCCGAGAATGCCCCAGGCGTCCGCGTGTTCCTGAACGCGATCACCGGCGATCCCGTGCTCTGCATCCTGATCGGCGCGGTCGTGACCTGGCTGGTCCATTCCAGCGTCGCCAGCGTGCTGCTGGTAATGTCGCTGGCCTATTCGCAGTTCATCTCGCCCTATGCCGCGTTCGCGCTCGTGCTCGGCGCCAACCTCGGCAGCGCCGTCAATCCGTTGATGGAGGGGGCGCGGCGCGACAATCCGGCGAGCTACCGGCTGCCGGTCGGCAACCTCGTCAACCGCGTCGTCGGTATCCTGCTGGTGGCGCCGTTCCTGCGCCCGATCACCGAGCACATCTACGCCTGGCAGCCGGATCTCGCCAAGGCGACCGCGCTGTTCCACATTGCCTTCAACGTTGCGACGGCGCTGCTGTTCATCGGCATACTCGACCACTTGGCGCGTCTGCTCGAGCGGCTGTTGCCCAAGCGGGCGCAGGAGACCGATCCGTCACGGCCACGCTATCTCGACGAAAGCGCGCTGGAGACGCCTTCACTCGCGCTGGCCGATGCCGCGCGCGAGGTGCTGCATATGGGCGACCACACCGAGGCCATGTTGCGCAAGGTGATGACGGCGATGCTGACCAACGATCGCGCAATGGTCGACCAGGTGTCGAAGATGGACAACACCGTCGACCGGCTGAACGAGGCGATCAAGCTTTACGTCACGAAGCTCACCCGGGGCAGCCTGGACGAGCGCGAGGGTCAGCGCGCCATGGAGATCGTCGCGTTCGCGATCAATCTCGAGCATATCGGCGACATCATCGACAAGAATCTCAGCGAGCTCGCGACCAAGAAGATCAAGCATCGCCTGCAATTCTCGGCCGAAGGCGCCGAGGAATTGTCGGCGTTCCACAAGCGCACGATCGACTCGCTGCGGCTCGCGTTCGGCGTGTTCATGTCGGGCGACGCCGCCGAGGCGCGCAAGCTGCTCACCGAGAAGGCGGCGTTGCGCGCGGCGGAACTCGCCGCCGTCGAGCGCCATCTGGAGCGCCTGCGCGAAGGCCGGCCCGAGACCATCGAGACCACCTCGCTGCATCTCGACGTGCTGCGCGACCTTCGCCGCATCCATTCGCACATCTGCTCGGTCGCCTATCCCGTGCTCGACGCCGCCGGCGAGACCGCGGCCGATCGCCAGAATGCGGTCGAGGCGGCCGAACTGCCGGCGCCCGGGCGGCTTTGATCAGACGTGCCTTCGAAGGCTACGTAGGCGGCCCGTGTTCGGATCCAGGCGGCCGCTGCGGAAACGCGGAGGCCGCCGCGAGCTGGTTGATGCTGTCCCGCTGGCGATCGAAAGCCCCAAGCAGGTCGCCTTGCAGCAGCCGGCCGCCTGACAATTTCATCCGCAGCGGATCGACGTTATGGCCGTTGATCCGCACCTCGTAATAGAGATGCGGTCCGGTCGAGAGCCCGGTCGATCCAACATAGGCAATCGTCTCGCCCTGACGAACGCGGTCTCCGATCTTCAGCCCGGGCGGGAAGCTCGCGACGTGGGCATAGGTGGTCTCATAGCCGCGATCATGCAGCACGCGGATATATTTCCCGTAGCCGTGCTCGTAGCCTTCGGTCTCGACGACGCCGGCGCCCGCGGCCGCAATCGGCGAACCATAGGGCGCTGCAAAATCGACACCCTCATGGAAGCGGCGGTCGCCGAGGATCGGATGGATGCGCCAACCAAAGCCGTCGCCAAGGCGGCCGCTGACCACCGGCTTGCGCAACAGGAATTTAGTGATGGACTGACCATCCTCATCGTAGAAATCGGAGCTGCCGTCATCCGGGGCCGTGAAGCGATAGTAGCGGCGCGCCTGCGCGCCGGCCGTCAAGTCGATGAAGACCAGCTCCGGCTGGCCAATTTCGTTGGGAGCATAGATGATGTTGGCGACGTCGGCGTCGCCGAGAGGCTCGTCGAGGTCGAAATCGCGGCCGCAAAGCCGCATCAGTTCAGCAACGATCCCCTCGTCGACGTGATTTGAGCGTGCAAGCGCGTTAAGCCCGTCACGTAGCGTCTCGCCGGGGACGGAGTGGGTGTCGATCGACTGACGCAACAATTTCCCGTTCGACACGACGACATCCGGCTGTTCCGGCACGATCGCCTGGTACTGTCCGCTATCGGTGCGACCGACAGCGGACACTCCTGAGTCTGGCCGTTCGATCGACAATTTCGCGACATGGCCGCGCGGCGACCCGGGGTCTCCGTCTTGTTCGATGATCGTGATCTTCTCGCCACCAGACAGCGTCTCTTGACTGCCAGGCGACGGGAAAGCGGCAAGGATCGCCGGAGCGTCCTCCGCTGCCGCGGCCAACGCCCGCAGAATGGCGGACAGCGTGTCACCGCTCCTCGCGATAACGACATGTCGATGGTGACGCGACGAGGAAGGCGACTTCGGAAGGTTGGTTACGTTGACAGCCTCCCCGATCGGAGAATGCGGCTGCGGCACATCTTCACTGTCGGCATAGGCGCTGGTGCGGCCCGGCAGCCCGCGGCGTGATGGACCCGCCCGGATGATGGCTGGTAACTCCGACAGCAATTGCGCGTTCGCTCGCTGCTCGTCCTTGCCGTCTGCCGGTGCTTCGCGACGATGGTCCTGTTGTGGTTCGGGATCGATCTCCGCGAGCCGCGCTGACACACGGGTAAATCGACGGACCGAGCCGGCATCGCTCAGCTGCTCGATCTTGAGCGCCGAGGGACTGCCTTGCGAGCCTGGTCTCCGATCCAGACGATCGCCGCGCCGCGCCTCGTCAACCACTTGCCCGGTGAAGCGCGGAAGTGAAACGACCGGCGATGCTGCGAATCGCGTGCGATAGCCGAATGCACCGCGCAGCGCGCCACCAAGGAGCGCGACGGCCGCGGTCCCGATCAGAATCGTCCCCGCCATCCAGCGCATACTGACTGCACGCCGATCCGGCAGGCCGCGCTCGCCGGTCAGCGGCGGCTCGTCAAGCATCGGGACATCACGGACGCTCGATGGATAACCACGCGCTCTGGTCGGTTCGCCACGGCCGGTCATCAACGCCCCTCATCCCTTGGCGCATGGTCTCGGGATGCAGCCACGCCCACAACGAAGCGTAGATGCCATACGCCTTGGGGCGATTGTTTGACCGTCGTTTTGTTTCGATCACAATGTCGAGCGGAGCCCGGTGCTGGACTCCGTCGAGTTTGCCGAGGAGGCCCAGCATACCGCTCGTCGCACTGACGACCACGACGATCAGCTGTCGAGCGTCTTCGACGCCTTGCCGCGGTTCTTCACGATCAGCATGATGTTGCGGATGTAGATCAGCGTCGCGAGACCCTGCCCGATGATGATGACAGGCTCGCGTTTGGCGAACCCATAGATCAGCGTCATCAAACCGCCGCCCATCGAGAAGAACCAGAACGCCATCGGCACCACGCTCTGGCCGGCGCGCTCGCTGGAAATCCACTGCACCAGGAAGCGCGCGGTGAAGAACAATTGCGCGATCAGGCCGAACGCCAGCCAGAAGTCGAACTTGGCGATGAACACTTCGTAGAAATAGGCGCTGAGCGCCTGGCCGAACTGAATCAGCATCACTTCACCTCGGTCACATCAGGCACTTCAGTGCCTGTCACTTCAGTGACGACCGGCGTCGGCTTCTTGCGGCGGATCAGCCACCACACGCCACCGAGATCCATGATCCCGATCCAGAGCCGGTCGAAGAATCCATAATTCGACACGCCGGAATGGCGCGGGCGGTCGACGACATCGACATAGGCGATCGCCAGTCCCTCGCGACGGACCAGCGCCGGAAGGAAACGATGCAACCCGTCGAAATAGGGCATCGCCAGAAACACCTCGCGCGGAAACGCCTTCAGGCCGCACCCGGTGTCGCGGGTGCCGTCGCGCAGGATGATGCCGCGCACGGCGTTGGCGATCCGCGATTGCAGCTTCTTGAAGCCGGTGTCCTTGCGTCCGACACGTTGGCCCGCAGCGAGGCCAACCCGGCCATTGCCGCTCTCGATCGCCGCGATCAGGTTGGGCAGGAAGCCCGGATCGTTCTGGCCATCCCCGTCAAGCGTTGCCACGATCGCCCCGCGCGCGGCGCGCACGCCGCTGCGCACGGCGGCTGACTGGCCCGACGAGACGGTGTGGCGGAGCTGCCGGAGATTGGGCCGCTGCGCCATGATCGCGCGCAGCCGTTCGCCGGTGGCATCGGTCGAGCCGTCATTGACGTAGACGATCTCGTAGGCCCAGCGTCCGTCGAGCGCCGCCGCGATCTCGGCGATCAGCGGCGCGATATTGTCCGCCTCGTTGCGCACAGGCACGACGATGGAAACGGCGACCGGCGTCTGGTCGGAAGCAGGCAAATCGGCACTCGTGGTTGGTGTTGGCAGCGGATGGAACCCGCCCGATCCGGCCATCGGGCGACCGCTTTTATGGGGCGAAGGCGTTCCTCGCAACCCTTTTAAGGCGCTCTTCCGACGGTCCTGACAGCGCCAACACGGTGCCATCCCGATCAATGGCGAAACCAAGGCGGCGGGCGGCGAACCAGTAGCGCACGGCCATTGCGCCGATTACGCCAACCAGCGCGCCGGCCACCACGTCGCTCGGATGATGGGCCAGCAGCACAAGCCGTGTCGCGATGATGGTCAGCGCATAGACCAGCATCACGCCCCGTGCACGTGGCCACACTGCCGACACGGCGAAGGCCAGCGCAAATGCCGTGATCGAATGTCCCGACGGAAAGCTCGAATAGGCCTCGGTGCCGGCGAAATGCTGGAAGTTGAAAGCATTGGCCTTGCCGCCGACAAACGGTCGCCCGCGGCCGACGATCCACTTGATCAGCTCACCGACCGCCACCGACAACACCACCGACAGGAACAGGTATTGCAGCCTCGTCCCGAGGCCGAGCAAAGTCGCGCGCGGCACACCGCGCAGCGCAGGTGCCGTCAATGCGACCGCAATCAGCAGCAGACCAAGCGCGCACAGCACATACTCATCCTTGCCGAAATCAGTGAGCGTCTTCACCCACCAGAGCCCCGGCGTGCCGCGTGGCGGCATCAGGCTGATCTCGGCGACATCGACCGCATACATCAGCGTGATGATCACGGCGCCAACGCCGACGACGAGCAGGAGTCCATGGCGCGCGGAGCGTCGCGCCGCCTCGGCCCGGCGCGAATGCGACGGAGCACGCACGAGCTGGGCAAAGGATAGCCAGACCAGCGTCAGCAATCGTCCGAAATAGTTGGCGGATTCCGCGATGGCTGGCGGCGCCGCCATGTCACTCCGTCCCTTCGGAACGGAAGATCGCGATCGAAACGGCCTTGCCCTGCGAGATGTTGTAGCCGTCGATCCGCACCGGCGCGTTGTAGCGCAGCCCGATCGCCTCGGCGCGTTGCACGAAGGCGCGCTCGGAGCGCTGTTCGACCAGCGCGAAGCGGCAGGAGCCCTGCCCCAGGAAATCCGCGGCGCCCGATCCGTCGGTGAGCAGCGTCGAGGTATCGGTCATGAACACGAGGCTCGGCTCGTGGAAGCCGGCAGCCGCCGCCTTCGGGCCGACGCAGGTCACGTTGCGCAACGCGCGCGCGACCTCCTGGCTCGGAAACACGGTGGTGAGCCGCGGCAGCACCACGCCATAGGTGGCGCCCGCCATCAGCGCCGCGGCGATCACCGCATTGAGCAGCGAGCGCTCGGCGCGGCTATCCTCGAACATCCACCAGGCGATCAGGCCGAACACCATCGCCACCGCGAACAACGGCCAGGCCGGAAACACCGGCTGATGGATCGCCTTGATGGCGCCGACGATCACGAGCACAGCGCCGAACGCGGGGATAGCGAACCACCAGGCAGCGCCGCGCAACAGCCAGGGGGAACGCGACAGCACACGCCGCTCCAGCGCGCCGACGGTCAGGATTGCGATCGCCGGATAGAGCGGCAGCACGTAGTGCGGCAGCTTGGTCAGCACGGCCTCGAACACGATCCAGGACGGGATCAACCAGGCCAGCAGAAACTGGGCACCCGGCTCGCGGCGCGCGCGCCAGACCGCCGGCGCCGCCAGGCCGGCGAGCGGCGCGCCGGGCCAGAACGTGATCCAGAACAGCAGCAGATAGAGCCCGGGCGGCGCGCCATGGGATTCTTGTGCGCCGAGCTTGCTCAGCATGTCGCCGCCGACGGAGTCGGCAAAGAAGGTTTCGCCGGCGCGCAGGAAGATCAGCACGAACCACGGCAGCACCAGCACCAGGGTCCACATCAGGCCCCAGACCGGGCGCATGCGCCAGAACCAGGCCGCCGATCGATCGAGGATCGCAAGCCCGGCCATGGCAAGGCCGACGAACATCAGGATCAGCGGGCCCTTGAGCAGGATGCCGACCGCCAGCGCCGTCCAGAAGATCGCAGGCGGCGCCCATGATGGATGCGCCGGATCCTCGCCGCGTTGCCAGGACAGATACACCCGCGCCATCGCGCCCAACGCCGCGGTGACCGTCAGCAGCAGCATGGCGTCGGTCTTGGCGAGCCGCGCTTCGACCCCGAGTAGCACGCAACTTGCCATCATCAAGGCAGCCAGCACCGCGCCCTGTCGCGTCACGAAGGCAAGCGCCGTCCAATAGGTCAGCAAAACGGCGCCGATGGCGCCGATCAGGGACGGCAGGCGGTACACCCAGATGCGGACCTGGGCGCGCGGCACCCCGAGCGCGGAGATCGTCTTCAGCGCCGCCGCCTGCATCCAGTAGATGCCGACCGGTTTCTTGTAGCGGACGTCATCCTGGAAGCGGATATCGACGAAGTCGCCACTCTCGACCATCTGCTTGGTCGCCTGGGCAAAGCGAACCTCATCACGGTCGATCGGCGGGATGGTGAAGAAGCCCGGCAGGAACAGCACCAGGCAGGTCAGCATCAGGAACAGGATCGAACGCCATTGGCTGGCCGTCGCGAACTCGAACGCCATGAACAGCCTGCGGCTCGAATGCGCAGGTTTTACAGACTGTTGCCCTGCTCCGAAGCGCCGGGGTTGGAGGCTATCCACCATGGGTTTCGCATACGATGAAACCGCAGCGCAAACAACCGTGCTGTTCCGCTTTCCCGCGTGATCATTGCACGCGGATCACAACGGTATCCGCTGCCCCCGTGGCGTCGATGACGGTCAGCCGCGCGAAGCCCGGCCCGGGCGGGTCGATCAGGCGCTGCCGCCGGCTGTCGATGTCCCCGGCTGAGACACCGTTCACGAGTACCGTCAGCGGCAGCACCCCGCCGGCGACCTTGACCGGCATCGCCGCATGGCTGCCGCCCTCGGACTGATCGACGTCGATGCGTGAGCCGTTCAGCGGAAACTGGATATGTGGCGCCTGGTCGTTGCCGCTGCGAACCAGTTCGCCGAGCGGCCGAAACCGGCGCAGCGGCGGCGGCAGTTTCGCGTTGGAGGCGACCAGCACGCCCCGCGGCGGCTTCGGCAACGCCGCCGGGATCTTGCCGGTGCGCGCAAAGGCGTCGAACAGGATCGGCGCCGCCGCCGTACGCCCAACCAGGCCCGGCACCGGCGCGCCATCCGGACGGCCGACCCAGACGCCGATGGTGATCCGGCCGTCGAAGCCGACCGACCAGGCATCGCGATAGCCGTAGCTGGTGCCGGTCTTGAACGCGATCCGGTTGTGCACGCCGTTCTCCGGCGGCGGCGTGCCGAGCAGGACGTTGCCGACCTGCCAGGCCGCCGCCTGATCCATCAGCCGCATCGTGTCGCGGCCGTCATTCGGCTGCACGATCTCGCGCAACGGCTTGGTCGCACCGAGCCGCGCCAGGCCGGAATAGAGCTGGGCGAGATCCTGCAACGTGATGCCGACGCCGCCGAGGCCCATCGCAAGGCCCGGCGCCTCGTCCTTCGGCAGCACGAGGTTGGTGCCGGCCTGCTTCAGCCGCGACGATAGCCGGCTGGCGCCGACGCGGTCGAGCAGCGCGATCGCCGGCACGTTCAGCGACAATTGCAGCGCCTTGCGGATCGGCACCGTGCCCTGGAACGTCATGTCGAAATTTTCCGGCGCATAGGAGCCGAAGCGGATCGGCCGATCCTCGATCAGACTGTCGGGATGGACAAAGCCGTCTTCGAAGGCGAGGCCGTAAATGAACGGCTTCAGCGTCGAGCCCGGCGAGCGCACCGCGCGCGTCATGTCGACCTGCCCGGCCCGCCGTTCGTCGAAATAATCCGCCGAGCCGACGCGCGCGAGCACGTCGCCCGTCTCGTTGTCGACCACGACGATCGCGACCGAAACGTCCGGCCCCTGCGCGATGGCGCGATCGCGCACCAGCGCCTCCAGGTTCCGTTGCAGCGTGGCGTCCAACGTCAGCTTGATGACGGGCGCATCCTTCATCGTCGCGATCGCCTGATCGGACGAATGCGGCGCCAGGATCGGGATCTGCTTGCGCAACTTCGGCACTGGCGTTGCCCTGGCCTGCGCGGCGTCGTCCTTCGACACCACGCCGTCCTCGACCATGCGGTCGAGCACGCGGTCGCGCGCGGCGTGGGCGGCTTCCGGATAGCGATCGAGCCGCCGCCGCTCCGGCGATTGCGGCAACGCCACGAGCAGTGCGGCCTCGGCAAGCGAGAGCCGCTTCGGCTCCTTGCCGAAATAGGCGATCGAGGCGGCGCGCACGCCCTCGAGATTGCCGCCGAACGGCGCCAGCGCAAGGTAGAGGTCGAGGATCTGGTCTTTCGAAAGCTGCCGCTCCAGTTCAACCGCCCGCACCATCTGCCGCAGCTTGGCGTAGACCGAGCGCTGGTGCCGCGGCTCGATCAGCCGCGCCAGCTGCATCGTGATCGTCGAACCGCCCGAGACGATATGGCCGCTTGTGAGCAGCTGGAATCCGGCCCGCGACAGCGCCAGCGGATCGACGCCGTGGTGCGCGTAGAAGCGCTTGTCCTCATAGGCGAACAACAGCTTCAGATAGGTGGGATCGACCGATGCCTTGGCGTCCACCGGTAGCCGCCAGCGCCCATCCGCCATCGCATAGGCGCGCAACAGTTTTCCGTTGCGGTCGATGACGGTGGTCGAGACCTGCTGCGCTTGCGCAAGCGGCAGCGGCCCGAGCGAGGCGACCCAGGCGGCGAACGCGCCGGCGATCGCGACGAACACGACGGCCATTGCGGCAACGACGCGAAGCGCCAGCCGCCCACCGCGCTTGTCATGCCCGGGCTTGACCCGGGCATCCACGTCTTTCGTTCGCGAGGACGCGTCCGTGGATGGCCGGGTCAAGCCCGGCCATGACGAGAAGAGTTTTGGACGCGCGTCCTTGCTCATTCCACGATCACTCATTTCGCCGGCTTCACCTCGACCGCGCCGGTGCCGCTGCGGCCGTAGCGCGAGGGGTTGTACATGTCCTCGACATAGGCCTGCGGCAGAACGTATTTGCCCGGCGACACCGCACGCACGACATAGGCGACCGTGAACACCGACTTGTCGTTGGCGCCCCGGTCGATCGCCGCGGTGAAGCGGTCATCGCGGAACTCGGTGTTCTTCGGCTCGACACCATCCTCGATCCACTCGAGCGTGCCGGAATCGCCTGACGACACCAGGTTCGGGTTGTCGATCTCAAGCCCGGCCGGCAGATAGTCGGCCACCATGATGTGACCGAATTCCGGCTTGGCTTCCGTCACCTTCAGCACAACCGCGAAGCGGTCATTCTGTTTCGCCTTGGTGACGTCAGCCGGCTTGCCGTCGAGCGTGAAATAACTGCGCTCGATCTTGAAGCCGTTGGAGGCCGCGGGTTCCGGCGTCACCGGCGAGCCCGACACCGAGATCACCGCCTGTACCGGCGCATCACCAGTATTGGTGATCTTGAGCGGCTGGCCCGTCATCTCCTCGGCCTTGTAGCTGCGATAGACTGCGGTCTTGACCGGCTGGCCGTTGATGTCGAGCGCCATCGTCTCCCTTGCGAGCGCGCGTGCCGCCAGCACCATCCACGCATTCTCCTGCGTCGATGTGTAAGGCGACAGCCCCCGCGCCGCTTCCACCCGCAGCACGGCCTGCGTCAGCGTCGTGCGCGGCGCATTGCCCTCGCCCGCGAGTGAAACCAGCGCCGCGGCATCGCGCAGCGCCGAGCCGTAATCGACCCGGCCGAACTCGATCACCGGTTTGGGGTTCAGCGCGTCGAGCGCGGCGCCATAGACCCGCTCCGCCCGCGCCTTGTCGCCGACCAGCGCCAGCGCCGCGGCGAGCTGCGCCTTGGAGATCGGCGTCGCCAGATTGTTCAGCTTGGTGTCGGCGAGATAGCGCAGGTCACCGATCGGCGCGGCGCCGTTGCGTGCGAGCACGTAGAGGCCGTAGGCCAGATCGCGGCCGCCGTCCTTCTCCGGCTCGTTGGCATTGACCACCGAATTCCTGACGCGGTCGAGTGCGTTCTTGAACAGCACGTCCGGCACCGCAAAGCCCTTTTCACGGGCCCGGGTCAGGAAGTCGGTGACGTAGGCGTCGAGCCAGGCGTCGTCGCCGCCTGCTGACCACAAGCCGAACGAGCCATTTGATCCTTGTCGCGCCAGCAGCCGCTCGATCGCATCGCGGATGCGCTGGTCGACCGCGGTGTCCATCGCAAGATGGGCGCCGGCGGCGAGATCGTTGACATAGAGCAGCGGCAACGCACGGCTGGTGATCTGCTCCGAGCAACCATAAGGGTAGCGGTCGAGCGCCTTCAGGATGCTCGCCGCATCGAGCGCGGTCGACAGGCTCGCCGAGACCGAGACGCTGCCGGTGCCCGGCACGAGATCGGAGAACATGTCGGAGGTCAGCGTCAGGCTCTCTCCCTTCGCCAGCGTGCGGATCGAGCGGCGCGCCAGCACCTGGGTCGCCGGCTTGACGTCGAGCGCATAGTGCCGTGCCAGTGTCATCCCGTTCGGCCCTGAAATGTCGACGTCGAAATCGGCGCGCCCTGCGCCGCCGGCCTCGAGGCCGAGCGACAGCGAGGTGCGCTGCTTGGCGGCGAGCTTCACGGTCGTGGTCGGATTGCCCGAGGCCTTGATCGGGCCGCTCGCCTTGACGCTGACGGCGTAATCGCCGGCGGCGCCTTCGACATTGTCGATATCCATGCTGATGGTGCCCTTGTCACCGGTCAGCAGGAAACGCGGCAATGTCGCGGTCACCACCACGGGATCGCGCACGATCACATCAACATTGGCGCGGCCGAGTTTTGTGGCACTCCACGCCACCGCCATCACCCGCGCGGTGCCGGCGAATTCGGGGATGTCGAAGCTCACCTCGGCAGTGCCGTCGGGGCCGACCGTGACGATACCGGAATAGAGCGCGAGCGGCTTCTGCGTCGGCGGCGAGCCCTGCAGCTCGGCACCGGCGGCGTCACCGCCGCTGCGGATCTGGCCCTGGGTGCCCTGCATGCCGTCGATCAGTTGGCCATAGAGGTCGCGGATCTCGGCGGTCAGGCGGCGCTGGCCGAGATAATAGTCATCCGGCGCCGGCGGCTTGTAGTTGGTCAGGTTGAGGATGCCGACATCGACCGCAGCCAGCACCACCTTGGCGTCCTCGCCGGGATTGAGCCCGCCGAGCTTGACCGGGATCTTCAGCGCCGTGCCCGGCCGCACCAGTGCGGGCGGCGAGAGCTCGACGGCCAGCGTGCGTGTCTTCTTGTCGATCCCGAACCATTTCAGCCCGATCGCGCGGCCCGGCATGCGCCCGGCAGCGGCGTTGAGCGGACGGCGCAGCGTCGTCATGATGTAAGCGCCGGTGCCCCAGTCCTTGCCGACCGGGAGCTTGACCTGCTGGGTGCCCTCCTTGACATCGACGCTTTGGGTCGTCAGCAGGCGGTCGCCCAGCACATAGACCGTGAGCTTCCCGGCGGTGCGCGCGTTGACCGACACCGTCATGGTGTCGCCGGACTGATATTCCGGCTTGTCGATCGAGGTTTCGAGCAGATCGGGCGTGTCGGCACTGCCGTCGGAGTACCAGCCGACGTCGAACTGCACCGAAGTCACCGGACCGTCGGCATCGGTCGATTTCACATCGAGCCGGTAGCGGCCGGGCTGCGGCTGGAAGGTCAGGCGCATCGGCTTGTCGGCCGCGAGATTGACGTCGCCGTCGGCGACGCGGCGCGTCGATTTGACCGGCTCATACTGCCAGGACGAATTCTGTCGGTACCACTGGTAACGCGACTCCAGCTTCAACAGCTCGTAGCGCAGTCCGTTGCGCGACAGCTGCTTGCCGTCGGGCGCGACGAACACGACGTCGAACTCGGCCTTGTCGCCCTCGGCCACGCTCTTGTCGCCGAACAGCGGCTTGACGCCGATCAGCGAGGCCGCAGGGGCGACCGGCAGCACGATCTTGCGCTCGACCGAACGGCCGCCGGTCTCCGCCATGCGGATGAAGATCTGGGCCTCCTGCGGCCGGGTCGAGGCCGGGAGCTTCTCGAGCTTGACCGGGAAGCTCGCCGCGCCGTTGGCATCGGCCTCCGGCAGGTCCTCGATCGGGGTCCGCTCGTTGCTCGCGGTCTGCTCGTCGTCGACGCCGAACTGGTAGCCGGCATAGCCGGGCCGGCCGGTTGCTGCTGGCGCGACCAGCATGTCGCCTTCGAGCTGCAGGCCGGAGGCCGGGGCGCCATAGAGGAAGTGGCCGGAAACCTGAAGTTCCACAGGAACTTCAGCTTTGATCACCTTCTCCTTGCTGGTCAGGTCAAATTCGATCCGCTCGGGGATGTAGTCCTCGACCATGAAGGTGGTCTCGCCAACCGACGAGCCCTTGGGATCGGTAAAGACGCGCGCCCGCCAGGTCCCCGTCGGCACTGCGGAGTTCAGCGCCACCGCCAGCATGCGGCCGCCGGCACCCTGGTCGGGCAGCACGGTGCGGCGGAATTCGACGCCGTCGGGCCGCTCGATCACCATGGTCAGCGGTGTCCCGGTCAGGGCGTTGCCCTGTCCGTCGCGCAGCAGCGCGGTCAGATAAACGGTCTCGTTGGAGCGGTAGACGCCGCGCTCGGCGTAGACGAAGGCGTCCGCGCCGGCCGGGATTGCGCGCCCTGCGACGCCGCGGTCGGTGAGGTCGAAGGCATTGGTCTTCAGGCTGAGGAAGGCATAGTCGGCCTTCTCGCCCGCCACCGTCAGCAGTGCCGGCGACAATCCGCCCTCGCCGCGCGCCAGCCCCTGCTCGAACAGCACATGGCCCGCTGCATCGGTCTTGCGGGTGGCCAGGATCTCGTTGTTGCGGGCGACCAACTTCACTTCGGCATTGGCAACCGCTTCGGTGGAGGCCAGCGAGTTGACGAAGACGTGGATACCGTCGTTGCCGGAGAACGCCGACAGGCCCATGTCGGAGACGATGAACCATTGAGTGGCCAGCGTGCCGTCGTCGTCACTGCCCGGCCCCTTGGCCGCGGCGGTCATGACATAGACACCCGGCTGCAGGTCGCCGAGCGCCTGGTCGACCGGAAATGCGGTGACGACGTCCTGGTTCAGCGTGGTGGCGGTGGCAAGCTCGCCGGACCACACCTTGACGCCGCGCTGGTCGCCGAGATCGGAGAGCTGATAGCGGCTCAGCGTGCTCTGGAAGTCGCTATCGATCACGGTGTTGATCAGGTTGCGGTCGCCGATCCGGAACACGTTGACCGTGACCGCCGGTGTGTTGACGCTGACCACCGGGATACCGCGCTGGCCGGTCCGCGGCAGCACATAGGCGCGCCCGGTGAACCGCACGAACGGCTTGCGGTCGCGGACATAGATGTTGAACTCGGCGGATTTCGGCAGGGTCTCCTTGACGGTCGATGGCAGGCCGGCGCGCAGATTGATGTTGTAGCGCTCGCCGTGCTTCAGCCCGTCGACGCAGAGCTGCTGGCCCTCTGCCGACAAAGCCGGCTTGTCGGTGCCGGCCAGTGCGAGATACGGCGCGAAGTCGACGCGCTTGGCCAATTCCTCGGAGAATTGGAAGCAGGCCCGCGGCGAGGCCGCGTCGGAATCGACGGTATAATCGAGCAGCCGGAAGCCGTGCTCGTCGCGCATCTTCTCATACTGGCCCCGGACATCGGCGACCTCGCGCAGGTCGAGCGACAGCCGCAGCGCGTCGAGCGCCGGACGCCACAGCTTGCGTTCCGCGAGCGCCTTGCCGAGCACGGCCAACGAATCGGCCTCCTCGCCCGCATTGCCGGCGCGCTGATAGGCGATGTAAGCGGCCGTGGAGGCGCGCTCCATCAGGAAGGTCTGTTCGCTGGAGCTGGCCGACCGGATCTGGAAGACGGTCTTGGCAAGCCGCAGCCAGTTGGCGCCGTCCTCGGGCGCGGTTGCCGCGATCTGGCCGAGGATCGTGAGCCCGCCGCGGAAATCATTGCGCCTGAAGGCTGCGTCCGCGTCGGTGCGCAAGGTCGCGGCCGACTTGTTGACCGCGCCCGCCTCGCTCTTGATCTGGGCCTCCAGCTTGATCGCGGAATCCGCGAGATCGTCGCGCTTGAAGGCCTTGTCCGCAGCCTGGGCGCTCACCAAGCCGAGCGCCAGCGTGGCGCAAATTGCGGCCGCACGAACCAATCCGATCATGATGGAGCTCCTGGACGCCCCGCGGTCGACCGCCGCGTTGGGGTTAAAAAATGCGCGAAAAGGTGACGGAGTGAAGGCGCTGACATGAATGGACGAAAACGTCGCAGATTGCATTGCCGACATTCCTTCGACCGGCCCCGGCGGCAGCATGATGCCGGCTCGGCGGGCTGGTCAGGCCACCGCAGGACGGGACCCCTGCTCGCCTTTGTCGTCCGACCACAAAAATCGGTTCGGACGGACTTGGCGGAAAGGCGGATTTTTCATATTGCGGGTGCTACAAGGCGGCCACGGTCCCGTAGCTCAACTGGATAGAGTAGCGGATTTCTACTCCGCGGGTTGCAGGTTCGAATCCTGCCGGGATCGCCAGTTTTCCTCGCCCGACGCAGCCGTTTGTCGCCGAATGCTGCACCAAATCCCCAGAAAAATCCCCGAAACAATTCCGCACAGCGAAACGATTGTTTGATATTGAACGACTCAATGACAAAAAGGCTCATTTACTGAGGAGCTTGAAAAAGCCTTTCGAGAAGGAGTGAAGCGGGTCGGAACGGCGCTCGAGTTTGGCGCGCAGGACCGCGCCCTCCCAGCCGATCCAGAAGAATTCGGCAAGCCAATCGCAATCGTGGCTGGACGAGATCGCACCCATGGTTTGAGCAGACCTCAAGCACTTGGCTGTGCGCTGCTGCCAGTCGATGAACACGGCGAACAGTTGCTGACGAAAAGATTGTGGAAGTGCGCCCATCTCCTGGCCAAGATTGCCGACCAAACAGCCGCGCGTATAACGGAAGCGCTTCATGGCAAACGCAGCATCGTCGGTAAAACCCCTAAGCCTCTCCAGCGGGGGGTGTTGCTCGTTCAGGAAGAAGCTGTCGAGCTTCCGCGAAAAATAGGCAGCGTAGCTGTCGATCAGTTCCGCTCCAAACGCTTCCTTGCTCGGAAAGTAGTGGTAGAACGAACCCTTTGGCACGTCGACGCTACGCAAGACTTCCTCGATTCCCGTCGCGGAATAGCCCTTCTCCGTCAGCATGACGACACCTGCACGGACCAGCGCGTCACGGGTCGCGCTAAAGCCGGCAAGCTCTTTCGGTGGTCGCCCGCGGCGGCGAAGAGGCAACGTCTTGCTCATAAAAAATCTAATAGACCGGTCGTCTAGGAGAAGCAAGCGCCAGGTGATCCGGACGTCCCTCAGCGTGGCGCGTCATTCGCAGGCGCGGGCGCGAACAGTTTGCTCGACGCGGCTTCCTGAACGATCACCGCCGCATCTTCCGGCAGCATGAAGCCGCGCGTCACGAGGTCCAGCGCGGCGATCCGGATCCGGTTCACATAATCGTCGCGGCCGTGGTAGCGTTCCTCGATCGACGGGCGGGCGTCGCCCGTGCGTTCTCGCTCCGCCTTGGTTGCCGCAAACGGCGAGAACGATCCAACCAGCATGCAGGTGAATGTCTGCGGCTGGTTCTGCCCGCCATTCGTGCCGGTCGGCACCGCGTGATCGGGCAGCCGCACGCCGCCGAGCGCGTTGCCATCCTGATCGCGCTTCGGCACCTGGATCACGGCGGCCGAGAGCCGGCTCGGGGCACGCAGCGCGGGTGGCTCGCCGCTCGCAGGCTCGAGTGGCATCAGTTCGCTCGCGGGCGGCTCGGCGTTGCGACCGACCCATGCATCAAGGTGCAGCAGCAGGGCTCGCGACAGCGGGGCCCAATCGATACGGCCGGGCGGCAACTTGCAGGCCGCCGGCGCCTTGGGAACGATCACATGCGACCCACCGGCGATGTCGTACATCCGCACATTGGCAGGCAGCGGCTGATCCGCGGTCCCGGACGCGCCGGTGCGACCGAGCGAAGCCCGCAGCGAGTAGTAGTCCGTGGTGGAGCTGACCAACAGCATTTTCGGCGGTACTTCGCCGCGCGCCTCAACCTTAGCCGTGATCTCGCCGATCGTGAGAGGTCCGTCATTCACGCCGGGAAAATCCGGATTGTCGAATGTGGGAGCTCCCTCGGCGCTCGACGTTGGCCCAAGGCCCGTCTGAAGGATCGGAAGAAGGCCGGCTGCCGAAACAAAAACATGCATTCCATCGAAGACGCGCCGATCGCCCACCATGTTGAAGCCGTTCAGCAGAAAGGACTTCAGGAACCGTCCATCCTGGGACCTGCCGCTCGCGAGCACGCGATTGATCGCGCCGTTGAGCGGGTTGAGTGTTCCGGCGCCGTCGGCAGCCGCATGCGCGAGGAAGTCCGCGGCATCGCGCACGATCGCAAAGCCCACCCCCTCGACGTAGTGAGTCTTGCCGTCGCCGTCGGCGAACGAAGGCAGGTCCGCGCCCTGTCCGAGCTCCCAATAAACCTCTGCGACCGTGAAGCCGTGGTCCTGGAGAAAGCCCGTGCCTTGCTCCAGTGTGCCGAAGAGGAAGGGTATATCGCGCGGCGAGTTATAGAGCATCTCCGCGTTGGCCAGGCCGCGGTTGGGTACGTCCACCAGCAATGCGCCGTTTCGCCCGCGGGCAGCCGCCGGCATCATGAGAATGATCTTCGCGGCGTAGTCGACGCGCCCGCGTTCATTGCGCGGCGCCTTGTCGATTCCCGGAATGGCCTCTTGCGGTGATAGGTCGCCGTGGATGCGACCTTGCCAAATCACGTACTCGCCTACACGAAACGTGCCGTACGGCTGTTTCGACGTGAATTCGATTTTGGTGATTTCCGCAGTTGCAGATCGCGTCACAGCGATGAGGCCGAACAGGCAGAGCAGAAACGACACGATGGGCCTGTTCAGGTGCAACATTGGAATCCTCCCGGCTTGATCGCCACGACGTTTTTGGTGTTGCGGTGCCCAGATATCGTCACTGGGGGAGACATCATGGAAACGGACATAATGGACCGGCAATTTCTCACCGGTCCATCGCCTGTGGCGCAGAGCTTTTCACTCCATCCAATAGTCGATGTCGGTCTGATTGGCATTGACGCCGGCCTTGGGCTCGGACGGGCCACGGCTGCTAATGATGCCACGAATCCTGGCGAGGCTACCTGTGCCTCCAGTAATGACGCCCGATGTCATGTTTGTAAGCTTGCCGTCTCCACTGCTTTGGGCGACCAGAGATGTCCTGACAAAAAACTTGTCGCCATTCTCAAGTATCCAGACGTTGTAGATGAGGGCCGGACCATTGTTGTCGATGTAGTCCGACATGCCGCGCGTCCACTGCTCCTTCAATTTCGACCCGTTGATGACGGGGGCATCGTCCCCATAGATCCGCCGGATTTCGAAGAGCCGAGCTTGATGTCCCGGAATATCGCCAACATCGATTACATGTTGTTGGGTGTATGTCGTCTGAGTTGCCGGGGTATTATAGCTGACATGTTGCTTCTGCTGGGCCATGGCCACCGGAGCGGTCAGAGCCATTGCGAGAGCGATCGTCATTCCAAGCGCGATCTTGCGAACCATACGTGACCTCTCATGTTGGAAACCAGCCAACCGCGAAGGAGTCGGCGGACGTTGTTTATTGAAGATGTCTCGATCAATCCGTCAGCGCTCGGCAGCGACCGAACTCCGGCAAAGCCGAAATCACTGCATTTTACCGAGACCCATTTAAATTAGACGGATCGTCTAGTACTTGGCTGCGAGCGATTTCGCTAATCACTCTTTATTGACGACGAAGGCGAGCGCCACGCGCGGATCAGGTATCAGGACGTCTACGGCGCCTGACCTGCGGACGCGCGAACTGCAGCGAGAGCGACGCGCGCCGCGAGCGTGACCGGGCATGGGCAGTGCGCCAGGCGCGGCAGCTCAATGCCGATTGCGAGGAGGAGATCGCGCGGAGGCACGGCGCCCGATCCCCGGAAAAGTCACCGGACCGACGGACGATGCGCGCTAACGATTTGAGGTGTCGCGACAGTCGCCGTGGCGCCCGGTTTGTTTCTACTCCGCGGGTTGCAGGTTCGAATCCCGCCGGGATCGCCACCTCACTCCCCTTCCGATGAAGCCATTTTCCGGACGCCGCGAAGCCGGCCGGAAACAAAGCCGGGATAGCGTCCCGTGATTGCACCAAAAGGGGATTCGGTCATGTGGGATTTCATCAACGAATTGTATCGGGATTTCTGCCTGGCTCGCCTGCAGGAGATGCGGAAGCTGGAGCATCACATCTGAACGGGCGCGGAGCATGGACAACGATCAGCCCCTGGCCGGCGCCATCCTGACGGCGATGGTAATCGCAGCGGTGGTCTGGGTGACCATCGGCCCTCCGCCGGGGCACAAGAAGGTCAGCAGCCAACCCCAGACTGTCGCGAGACGCTGACGCCCGTATGAATACGGGTTACTCGAACCTCGGCGCCAGTCTCGCAGACAGAATATGACTGGGATTGCGGGCCCAGATTGAAACAGGGCGCCGTCGGGACAATTCATTTCGAGCCCGGCGGCGTAGTTTCGTGGCGCCCCCCATTCTAAGAATCCCTTAACCACCAGCGAAGGCCGCACGCGAGAGCGCGGACCGATTGCGTGTCCCTTCGCGTTGTACAGCGCCATGCGTACAAAGGGTCATTGGGTCATCGTTGCGGTGTGTGGCGCGGCCGTTCTGGCCACGCCCATCGCAACCGCCGAGGCACAACAGGTGCAGGCCGGAACGCTCGCGTGTCGTGGCGGCCCCGATACCGGTTTCATCCTGGGCCCGGTGACCAATCTCGATTGCGTGCTGCAGGCCGATAGCGCACCGGACGGTCACTACGTCGCAGCCATTCCCAACCTTGGCATTTTCATCGGCGACCAGGAAGTCGCACTGACCTGGAAGGTGATGGCGCCGGTGCCGTGGCTCGGGCTCGACCAACTCGCCGGCAGCTACACGCACGAAAGCGGCGCGCGTGACAATGTCCTCACCGGCGGCACGACTACGCCGATCACGCTGCATCCGTTGAACGAGGATGCTTTCTCGAGTCCGCCGGTCAAAATCGAGAGCCTGGAAATTCGGCCGATGGATCGCTGATCCTGATCGAAGCCGCGTACTGGCCGCCGAAATGCACAACGCCGCCCGCTTGAAATATGTGCGGACGGCGATGCTCCTAGCCCCAGGAAGGTGATGCAAAATCCTGACAGCTCCAAGCTTGCACGTCTTGTGCCAACGATCATGGCCCATATGGGCCATTTGGCCGGAGAGAAACGAAGCTAGGTTAAGCACCGAGGCACCGGTGACGGTGCCTCACGACCAAAGTGTCAACTTGGCCTCAGCGTGGCCCACGCGCTGAGGCCTTTCTTTTCTGATGTTCACGGTCTGCTCTGAAGTCGCGTCGTGTTCTTTATCACTCAGCGCACGCAACGCTTCCGTAGTTCTCCGTGCGTGAACAAAGTTCCGACAGCGCTTGAGTGCCGAACGTATTCTGTTCGTCACATTGCAGGTTCCGATTCTCGCAGCGATCTTGGGCGGCGTGCTTCGTGATTTCTTAATCCGGAATTGCTTTCTTGAAGAGATTGTCAGCGCTCTCATCGTTCGTCGATATTTTGGGGTCGATATGGAAGACTCCGTCCATATCCGTTGCACACGCTGCAAGAACGTCTTTCGTGATCGCGCCAAGCGGCTGCAGAACGGTTACTCGCGCCAATGCCCGAGCTGCGAGATCGTCCTCTTCTTCGACGAGGACTCGCACGATTCAAATATCAAGCGAGCGATGCGAACCGCGCGGCGCGCACGGAAGGAACTGCGTGAGAGCGAGGGCGTGAGCGCGAGAAGGGCGGCGGGCGTTTCCCGGCAGTACGGCGGCCGCTCGGCATCGAACTCTCGGGGAACCGAGGACGACGGCGCCGATTGAGCTTGGCTCCGGGGAGTTGCCGCACTATCCACCTCGGCCGGCATTTTCCGACGCGCGGTCGAGCCATTGGCGCGTCGATTCGTCACTCCAGCCGGGAACGGCGAAGCGCGCCGCCGGCGTTGCAGCCGCGGGCGAACGAACAGTTGCGGGTTGGCGTGTGTGGGAGTGACGCCGTGTTGCGGCGCTCGCCGACACGCAAAGGATGACCAGTAGGCCAAGTGCCAAGATACAACGCATCGCATTTGCTCCTGACGATCATCGCGACCGCGCCCGAGAGAACGATCACCTCGCCCGGTTGCTCGGCCGATGCGCCATTCCCATATAGACCCCGCCGGCTTTCAATTCTTCCAGCATCTGGTCGATCCGCTTGCGCTTGGTCGCAGCCCGCACACTGCGTTCGATCCAATGCAGATAGTCATTGCGTTGATACGGCGGACGTTGCTTGAACGCCTCCGTCAGACCTGCAGCGTCGAGTTCGCGACGGATCCCCGCCGGCATGGTCGCGCGCGGTCGTTTCAGGATCATGCCGTCCTCTCGCGCGGAGCTGCGACCTGGCCCTGCCGGCGCTCCGCCTCCTCTACCAGCCATTCGGTGACGAAGTGGTCGGAGGCGTGGACGTCGACGACGATCACCGACGTCTCGAATCCGGTGGTCCGTCCCTCGATCTCGCTGGCAGCGCAAGCTGCCAGACCCTTGCTGCATCGATCACGTCGCCTCCGGTGGCCGGATCAGGACCGCTGCTTTGCCTCGACGTAGCGCTTGAAATTATCCAGGATCGCCTGCCAGCCACCGCGCTGCTGCTCGACCGAATGGGTATCCTCGCCGTCGAAGCTGACCTGCAGCTTGACGCCGCCCGCCTCAGGCGTGAACGCAACCTGCGCGGTGCGGTCGCCGAACGCATATTCCAGCAGCCGGGGCGCCTCGACCTTGGTGTAAGTGCCGGCGAAATCGAACCCCATGCTGCCGTCCTTGGCTTCCATCCGCGACGAGAATGCGCCACCGGCGCGCAGGTCCACGGTCGCAGCAGTGGTGTGCCAATCGTCGGAGGCCGCATTCCACTGTTTGATGTCGTCGGGCGTGGTGTAGGCGCGCCAGACATCTGCGATCGGCGCGGCAACGGTCGTTTCGACGGCAATCTTCATATGCGTTCCTTCGTCGTTCCTAAACGGGTGCGCCCACGGGGCGCCTGACCGCGGACACTCTACTAGGGCTATTCGCCGTGATCCACAAACCACTCCGCCGGACGACAGCTCCTGCCAGGGCCGCCGGGAACATGGGGTGGCCGGCGACGCCGTTCAACAAACCAAATGGTGTGTGGCCGGCACAAGAATTTCGTCAGGAATGACCGTGTATGGAAGACGGGTCCAACGCCCGGAGAGGACGACATGCGGAACCTGAATACTGTACTGAGCAAGCTGAACGACCGCCTGCTGCGGCTGGAGGGCGAGCTGTTCGTGCTGCGATCGATCGCGCGCGCCGCCCTGACCTCCGGCGACGAGTCCGCCATCCGCACCCGCAAACTGCTCGAAGGCGCCAAGCTCGCGCTGGCAGACGAAGCCGAACGGCCGCTGGACGCCGCGACCGGGAAATACGTCGCGGCCGCGATCGCCATGGTCGAAGAGCTGCTCGAGAATCCTCGCGAGGCAGCCCCGCTTTTCAGGGTGATCGATGGCGGAAAGCGCGACGATTAGCCCGCGGTCAAGAACTACGGACCGGGCCTAGCTAGCGCCCTGCACGGCCCTGTCATACGCCTCGATCGTGACTTTCGCCCTGACCGCAACATCCGCGGCCGTCATGCCCGGCTTGTAGAGGCTGCTGCCGAGACCGAAGGCGCGAATGCCCGCCTTCACATACTCCGCGAAATTCTGGTCCGAGACGCCGCCGACGGCGGCGAGCATCACATCCGGCGCCAGCACGGCGCGGATCGCCGAGATGCCGGAAGCGCCGAGCACGCTTGCCGGAAAGAACTTCAGGCTCGAGGCGCCCGTGCGTGCGGCGAGCAGCGCTTCTGTCGGCGAGAACACACCGGGCATCGTGATCATCGCGTGGTGCCGGGCGCGCGCCAGCACGTCGACGTCGACGTTCGGCGACACCATGAGGCGCCCCCCGGCGTCATGGAGACGATCGACGTCTCCCGCGGTCAGCACCGTGCCGGCGCCGATCAGGACATCAGCGGGCGCCCGCTTCGCCGCAATCTCGATCGAACGGAACGGCTCGGGGGAGTTCAGCGGAATCTCGATCGCGGTCATATCAGCCTCGAGCAACGCGCTCACGATGCCCAAAGCCTCGTCCGGCTTGACGCCGCGCAGGATCGCGACCAGCGGACGCTTCATCGGAGGAAACGGAATGCTCATGCGTTGATCCCTCAATTGGTCCAGATCGCCGCCGCGGCGCCGGCGAGGCCACGGCGAACCGCCTCCTCCGCATCCATCACGTTGAGCGGAATCGAAAGGCTTTCGAGCGCGATCCGATAGAGCCGTTGCAGCCGGCCCGATGCAATCAGCGTAACCGGCGTTGCTGGCTCCCGCTCGGCAAGGCCGGCCGCCAGCTCGGCACCGATCAACGTGCCGGAGATCGTCTCACGGGCCGCCTGCGCGCTGCCGCCGAACAGCAACTGCCGGGATCGCACCCGAAACAGCAAATTGGCCGATAGCGCCGGCGTTGCGAACGCCTCGACGACGGCCGAGCGGAACGCATCGGCATCAACGGCCTCTTCCGCACCGGCGACGGCATGCGACAGAATGGTATCGCGCGCAACCACGCTGAACAACTCGCCAGTCATGAAGGTCGCAAAGCGCTCGACCGTTCCACCGCGCAGGCGCACCCATTTGGAATGGGTTCCGGGCATGCAAACGAGGGCCTCACCCGGCGCATCCAGACCGAGCGCGCCAAGCAATTGGGTTTCCTCGCCACGCATCACATCGGGTGCCGCAGCATCGCGCTGTGCAATCCCAGGCAGGATGCGGATATCGCGCGGCTGCCCCCTGACCACGACGGCGCCTTTGAGGATATCGGAGAGATGCGCCGGTATGTCGACATAGCCGGCCTCGACCCAGCCCTGCCGCGCGCCGGCCATGCCGCAGATCACGACCGGCAGATTGGCCGCCGCGCCCAGCGCATCGAGATGCGATTGCAGCACCGACGCAAAGCCGGCCCTGGCGGCCGCCGTCATGCCCTCGTCGCTGCGCCGTTCGCCGAACAGCTCGCCGCCGGCGCTCATCAGCCAGAGCCGGAAGCTGCTGGTGCCCCAATCGACCGCGACATAGGAAGGCCCGCTCATCGCGCTCTGTTCCACGCTCTTGGTTTCCGGCTCGGCGATGACGCCGCCGAACAGACGCGATAACGGCGTTCAAGACGCCGCGCAAGGCGCGCCAAGATCGCGCAGCCACGCGATCACGCGAACGCGCGCATGCGACCGCCGGGCCCTGTTCGCGTCGGTGCGTGCGCGGATCGGTTACCGCGCGCCCTTCAGCGTACAGGAGGTCGTGCAGGTCGTGACGTTGCCATGGTCACACTTGATGCAGGCGTTGACGCACTGATCCATGACCTTGGGATTGTACTGACTATAAAGATTGGCCGCGCAGCTGTTGGTCGATCCCGTGACCTCCGGGTCGGACCAGCAACCGGACAGTAAAAATGCTGCGGCACTCAAAATGGCGACCTTGCGCATAAGGCCTCCTGCCACGCTCTATCCAAGTATCCTTGCAAGTAACCTTGATAGGTTAGGTTAAATTTCGGTTTCAATTGCGACCTGATCCGGAAGCAGTATTGCTTATCCACCGGACATTTCCCCAAGGTCCGGGCCCACACCGGCAAGGCCGTCAGGCGACCCCGCCTGGCGGCTTTGTTGCCCAGCAATGCACAAGGATACCAACAAGATGGCCCGAAAGCCGCGGTGGTCGTTCAAGGAGGACCGACGACTGATGGAATTGGCGCGCTCCTCCAAGTCGCTGGAGGAGGTCGTGAAGGCGACCGGCCGTTCGCCGGAGCGCATCAAGAAGATGGCGATGCGCCTTGGCCTCTCCATCAAGCCGCGTGGCGCCACCAAGAAATAGTTTGAAATACGGCCGCGGCCGTAGCCCGGCCGGCCAGAGCGCGTTTGAGCGAAATGGGCACCGATCCGCTTAAAGACGGCGCGTCAGAAACAAAGATCTAGGGTTCCGGCGGACAATCGTCCTTGGCCCGCACCGGGATCGCCTTGACCTCGCCCTCGGTCTTGACCTCACGCTCAGCCTTCACCTCGCGCTCACCCCTGGCCTCTTGTTCATCCTCGTCCGCCCGCATGCAGGTGGTCAGCACGAAAGCCACCCGGCTGCATTGCCACGCCGGCCCGAGCGCCGCGCTCGACACCGGTTCCGGCGACGCCAGCGTCAGGGATAGATACGCTACCAAAACGGCACCCGCCGCGGCTGCGGCAGCCAGTGCCGCGCCCGTTCCGGACCACAGCTTGGACATCATGGCCTTGGTTCCCGCCGATCTCTGGGAGTCGAGGCAGCCCGCCTGCCCGCGTGTGACCGGAATCACAATCAGGACCAAACAGTTCAGCCCGAATCTTTGGGCTTGATGTGGGAGCGATATTGCACTGCCGCAAGGCAGGATCAGCGCACCGGCTCGATCACATTACAGTTGGTCCGGCCCGACATCAGGCAGTCCTGCATCTTGCTCGCCGCCGTCAGGTCATGCGCAAGCCAGAGACCGACCGCGAGCATGACCACCGCGACCAGCAGTCCGATCAGCGCCCCGCGGCGGTTACCTCCGTCTTCGGATTCGCTCATGGCCGCTTCGGTTCCCTTTTGCCATCGCCCGTATCATGACCGTTTGCACGGTTGCGTGCGATCAATTCTGCAACAGTCGCACAACGAAATGCGCGCCGGCAGCGATCGGGCCTGCAATTCCATTGCGGGCTGGCGCGACTCGCGAAAAACTGCTCGCTGAGTGGAGCGGTGTGCGGGGCGTGCCGGTGAGCGAACAAGAAGCGAGTTACGATTATCAGCGTTACAGGCAGCTGCTCTTGGAAGCTGTCGACGAGACCAGCAGACTGCGGCTGATCAGCCTCCTGATCACCGAAAAGGCGCGCGACAGGCTGGAAGCGCAGCGCGCCTCGGACCGGAGCGCGATGACCGCCGAGACGGTCGCCAAGGTGCTCGGCAACGGCCGGCGCGAGCAATTTCAGCGCGGCTAGGCCTGTCGGCAGGTTCGGTGACCAACCACTCACCACGCCGGCCGCCAGCCGGGCGCAAACACCACCGTCGGCCATTTGCTGTCCGCTCATATCTCCTTTGCTCCACAGCCCCTCGTTCACCACTGGCCTTTTCGCTGCCATTCACTTATTGAACGCCGAACCGAACCCCATCCATCAACGAACAGAAAGCAGCAGGCTTCCTCTATGAGTGGCTTCAAGGAACCGGGTTTTGCCGACCGCCAGAAAGCGGCCTTGCAGGCGCGGCAAAACCTCCTCAACAAGTTTCGCACCCAGCCGGGCGCTGACGATCCGACCGTGAAGGCACGGGCCGATGAGCGCGCGGCTATTGCCGAACGCCGCGCGAAGGCCAGGGAAGCCCGTGAAATCGAGAAGGCCGAACGGAAGCGCCGCGAGGAAGAGGCCGCCGCAGCCGAGGCCATCCGCATTGCGCGGGAGAAGGACGAGGAAACCGCACGACTGGCTGCGCTCGAGGCTGAACAGAAGGCCAAGCGCGACGCCCGCTACGCTGCGCGCAAGGAGCGCGGCAAGAAGAAGCGCTGAGGCGTAACCAGGCCCGCCACGACGGCGGGCCTGTGAAGGATGAGCGGTGGCGACGGTCAGTTCTTCTTCATGCCGTCGTCTTTCTTCATCATCGCGCCGCCATCCTTCTTCATGGCGTCGTCCTTCTTCATCATGCCATCGTCCTTCTTCATGGCATCCTTGGACATCGTGCCTTCCTTCTTCATTGCGTCGTCCTTGCCCATCTTGTCCTGAGCGAAGGCAGCGGGCGCCAGCGCGAGGCTGAACGAGAGCAACGCGGCCGAAAGGCCGAGGCGGGTCTTGGTGGTCATGTTGATGATCCCTTGTGTGGTCGAATGTGAGCGCGACGACTTGCCGCTCTCTCCTCGACGCGCTTGCGCCGCCGGTTGTTACCTCCAATAACAAATTCTTGAAGCACACCGGCGCGTACGCTCATCGCGCGAGGATCGGGCGGCGACGCTGCGGCAGCGCAGTGTGCGCCGCAGCAACTGCAAGACTTGCGGCCTGACGACTTGCGACCGCCTGTCGGCCCGCACTATCGGGGCGCCTCGAACTATCAGACTAGAGAAGTTTCACGCGAAGACCGGCTAAGCTAAAGCTCCGCGCCGGCCTAACAGCCACTCAAGAAGCTCTTCAGGGGAACAACCATGCTCACACGCCGCCACGTCCTCGCTTCCGCCCTCGCCGCCCCCGCCGTCCTGCGGATGGGTGTCGGGACTGCGCATGCCGCGACCACGCTGAAGATCTCGCATCAGTTCCCCGGCGGCACCATCGACAAGGGCGATTTCCGCGACAGGCTGTGCCGGATGTTCGCGGCCGAGGTCGCCAAGCGCTCCGGCGGCGACCTCACTGCCGAAGTCTATCCGAACTCCTCGCTGATCAAGACCAACGCGCAGTTCTCGGCGATGCGTAAGGGCGCGCTCGATCTCAGCCTCTATCCGATGCCCTATGCCGGCGGCGAATTGCCGGAGACCAATATCGGCCTGATGCCGGGCCTGGTCACGACCTACGACCAGGGCCTGCGCTGGAAGAAGGAGCCGGTCGGCAAGGCGCTGAGCGACTTCCTCGCCGACAAGGGCATTCTGCTGATCTCCTGGGTCTGGCAGGCCGGCGGCGTCGCCAGCCGCTCCAAGGCGATCGTGGCGCCCGAGGACGCCAAGGGCCTCAAGGTGCGCGGCGGCTCGCGCGAGATGGACATGGTGCTGCAGACCGCCGGCGCCGCCGTGCTGTCGGTGCCGTCCAACGAGATCTATGCCGCGATGCAGACCGGCGCCTGCGATGCCGGCATCACCTCCTCCACCAGCCTGATCTCGTTCCGCCTCGAGGAAGTCGCGAAGTCGCTGACCTCGGGCGCCGGCGCCTCCTATTGGTTCATGCTGGAGCCGCTGATGATGTCGAAGGCGATCTTCGATAAGCTGCCGAAGAACCAGCAGGACGTCATCCTCGCCGTCGGCGCCGAGCTCGAGGCGTTCGGCCGCAAGGGGGCGCAGGACGACGATACCGAAGTCACCAAGGTCTATGAGAGGGCCGGCGCCAAGGTCAGCGCACTCGACGCCGCCATCGTCGGCAAGTGGCGCGACATCGCGCGCGACACCGCCTGGAAGGACTACGGTGCCAAGACGGCGACATCAGCCAACCTGCTGAAGCTCGCAAGCGACGTCGCCGCATGATGCATGGTCCGGCCGCGGATCAAGCCGAAACCCCAAGCAGTGCCACGGGCCATACACCCGTGGCGATGCTTGGGCGTGCGCTGTCCGTCTGCAACAACATCATCGTGGTGTTCGCCGCGCTCGCCTTGATCGCGGCCTGCGTGATCCTGAGCTACAGCGTGCTCGGCCGCGCCCTGTTCCACAGCCCGAACTACTGGCAGGACGAGGCCGCCGTGTTCCTGCTGGTCGGCGCCACCTTCATGTCCTCGGCCTACGTGCAGAGCCAGCGCGGTCATGTCAGCATCGAGGCGTTCGTCGGCCTGCTCTCGGCGCGCGCCAACGGCATCAGGCTGTGGCTGGTCGACGTCGCGAGCTTCGCGTTCTGCACCTTCTTCGCCTGGAAATCCTGGACCCTGGCGCATGAGGCCTATGTCGACGGCCAGGTGTCCAACTCGATGTGGTCGCCGCCGCTCGCCATCCCCTATGGGCTGATGGCGCTCGGCATGACGCTGCTCTGCGTGCAGCTCCTTTTGCAGATCCTCATTCCGCTGACTGGTGGCGCGCGCCGATGACCGTGTTTGGTATTGGCATCTCCTACGGGCTTGCCACCCTGTTTGCGATGTTCTCCGGCATGCCGATCGCGTTCGCGCTCGGTGCGGTCGCGGTCGTGTTCATGGCGATCTACATGCCGGCGGCCTCGCTCGATACGGTGACGCAGAACGTCTACGAGGAGATGGCCTCGATCACGCTGCTGTCGATCCCGCTGTTCATCCTGAAGGGCGCGGCGATCGGCAAATCCCGCGCCGGCCAGGATCTCTACTCGGCGCTGCATGCCTGGCTGCACCGCGTGCCCGGCGGGCTCGGCGTCGCCAACGTGTTCGCCTGCGCCCTGTTCGCGGCGATGGCCGGTTCCTCGCCCGCGACCTGCTCGGCGATCGGTTCGGCCGGCATTCCCGAGATGCGCAAGCGCGGCTATTCCGGCGGCTTTGCAGCGGGGATCATAGCCGCCGGCGGCACGCTCGGCATCCTGCTGCCGCCCTCGATCACGATGATCCTGTTCGCCGTCGCGGCCGAGAAATCGCTGGGACGGCTGTTCCTCGCCGGCATCGGCCCCGGACTGCTGCTGGTGTCGTTGTTCGGCCTCTACGCCGTGTTCCGCTTCCGCAAGGAATACGCCATGGCCCGCGCCGTCTATGACGCGACCGGCAAGGATGCCGCGATCCTGCAACGCGACGAGTTCACCATGGCCGAGCGCTTCAGCGCGTTGCCGCGCGTGATCCCGTTTGTGCTGCTGCTAACCGGCGTGATGATCGCGCTGTATGGCGGCTACGCGACGCCGTCGGAAACCGCCGGCCTCGGCGGCCTTCTGGCGCTCGGGCTGATCGCCGTGATCTACAGCGTGTGGAAACCGAGCGACCTGTCGCCGATACTGAAATCGACGATCCGCGAGTCGACCATGCTGATGCTGATCATCGGCATGTCGCTGCTCTATTCCTATGTGATGAGCTATTTGCACATCTCGCAATCGGCGGCGGAGGCGATCGTCGCGATGCACCTGCCGCGCTGGGAGCTCTTGTTTGCGATCCTCGTGATGGTGATCGTGCTCGGCTTCTTCCTGCCGCCGGTCTCGATCATCCTGATGACCGCGCCGATCATCCTGCCGCCGCTCCGCGCCGCCGAGTTCGACATCATCTGGTTCGGCGTTGTCATGACCATCGTGATGGAGATGGGCCTGATCCACCCGCCGGTCGGCCTCAACATCTTCGTCATCCGCAACGTCGCGCCCGACATCCCGCTGAGCGAGGTGATCTGGGGCACGCTGCCCTTCGTGCTGCTGATGATGTTCGCCGTGCTGATGCTGTGCTTCTTCCCGGAGATATCGACCTGGCTGCCGAATCTGGTGATGGGGCCGGACGGCGGGCGCTAGACCGGTCGCCTGAAGCAATCGCGTCAAACGGGAGCTTCAGGCCGCCTCCTGCTCGCGTGCCGCAAGAGCCTGCTCGATCCGGCGGACCAGCAACGCCGTCGGACGTCCCTCGCGCTGCAGCCGGCGGAGTTCATTCCACAGCCTGATGATTTCGCGATCTCGCTCGGCGTCCATGGCATTCTCCCGGAGTGCCTCACTATGAACGAAACAAGAACAAAACTCAAGGCCGCAACAGGCCGTCGCTGGCGCGGGAACCAGGACGACGCAGGGCGATTGGTTCCTTCATGAAAATGGCCAAGGCAATTCGCAAGCAGGCGCAGACCGCGGAGCGGGTCGCATCGGCGACCGCGGACGCAATCGTCGCCGATCAGATGCGCTCCCTGGCCCGCGCCTTCAGGAGCCAGGCCGAGATCCTGAAGAAGAAAGAGAAGCAAAAGAAGAAACAGTCTCGCCTCGGCTAGGGATAGCCGTCGCCCGGTGTATCGACCTCGATCACGTCGATCCGCGACACCGATTTGCCCTTCCGCAGCTCCTCGTAGGACGTCTCCGCGCTCAGGCAGAACAGCGACCTGCGATCCGTGCCGCCGAATGCACAGGCGAGCGCGCGGCGGCCGGGGACCGCGATGCGCGCACGCTCGACACCATCGAGATCGATCCGGACAAACGCGTCTTCGGTGAAGGACGCGACCCAGACTGCGCCGTCGCCGTCGAGGCAGATGCCGTCGGGATCATTGACGCGACCGAACCGCCCGCGAAGGCTCAGGCCGCCGTCCGGCGCGATGTCGTAGTCGGCGAGACCGGCACCGTCCATCTCTGCGACGACGAGCCGGCGATGGTCAGAGGAGACGGCAATGCCGTTGGGAAAGCGCAAACCGTCGGCGACGACGCGGGCGCCGCCGTCGGGCATCACCAGGATAATGCGGCCGACGGCGCCGCGGCCCTCCGGCGGCGGTAGATTGAAGCCGAGATCGCCGACATAGGCACGGCCCTGCCCGTCGACGATCATGTCATCGATCGTACCGGTCGCGATCCCGGAAAGATCGGCATACAGCGACAGCGCGCCGCCGGAAAACCGCAGCAGCCGCTTCCTGAACATCGTCAGCACGACGATGTCGCCATCAGGCAGCACGCCAAGACCGCACGGCGTGTCGTCGGTCACCGCCGCATGCTCCTGGCGTTCGCCTGACGGGCTGATGCTGAGCAGCATCCGCGCCATGCAGTCGACGAACCAGAGCCGCCCGCGATGCCAGCGCGGGCCCTCGAAATAGCGCCCGTCATCCAGGATGGTTCTGAGCCGAGCCGTCATGACGCACCGGCCTGAAAGGACAGATCTGACATGAGAAAGCGCCCCGCCGCACGTTTGGCGAGAATATATCCCTGCTGGGACCGGTCAAACTGGCGTCTCGGCCCCTTAAAAAGACCCGCAAAACCCCGGTTCCCGCAGGGTTCCACACGCTGTATGCCATATTTTGCCGCGTTTTCCCTGTTGAGTTGCGGCAGCGTTAATACTCGAGAATCGAGGGTGGTAGTAATCTGCGGCGGATGTGCCGCGTACGACGCGTTCCGTTTGTGCCTGATCGTTTCAGGGGGGCCAGGGAATGAACCGTTGCCTACGTCCGCTGGCGTGCCTCGCCACGGTGGCCGTGCTCGCGCTGCTTCCGCTTGAGGCAGGCGCCAAACCGCATCATCAGCACCAGGCCAAGAGCGGCCATGGGGACAAGAAGGCGCACGGCGCCAAGGCGACGCGCGAGAGCGCTGCCGGCAAGCGGCGCCATGCCAGGCATGGCGCCGACAAGCGTAAATCAGCGAAGGCCAAATCCGCTTCGTCCAAATCGGCTGAGACCACCAAGGCGCCCGAGCCGGAAAAGCCCGCCGGGCCGCAATTGTCGGGCGATCTCGCCGCGGTCAGGGACGCGATCGTCGTGGCGCGCCGCGGCAAGACCAGCGACGCGACCGATATCCAGGCAAAGATCACCGATCCCGTCGGGCGGAAGCTCGTCGAGTGGTATCTGCTGCGCCACTCGGAGTCGAATGCGCTGTTCAGCCGCTATGCGGCATTCGTCACGGCCAACCCGGACTGGCCAAGCGTCACGCTGTTGCGCAAACGGGCTGAAGCGCGGATGTGGCAGGAGCGCAGCGATCCGGCCACGGTGCACGGCTTCACGCTCGATCAGCCGATCAGCGCCAAGGGCAAGTTCGCGCTCGCCCGCACGCTGCTCGCCGAAGGCGATCGCGACGGCGCCGCGCGGCTGGTGCGCGAGGCCTGGCGCTCGGAAGAATTGTTGGACCGTACCGAGAGCGACGCCTACGACGCATTCAAGGACCTGCTGACGCGCGATGATCATCGCGCGCGCATGGACAAGCGGATCGGCGCCAAGGATCTTGCCGGCGCGCGGCGCGCAGCACAGCACCTCGGCAGCGACGAGCTGGCCATCGTGAAGGCTTGCGGCGCGATCCGCGGGCAATCCAGCAAGGCAGAGGACGCCCTCAACGATGTGCCGGCGGACGCCCGCAGCGACCTCGGCTACACGCTGTGCCGCATCCAGTGGCTGCTCGCGAAGAACCGGATCGACGATGCGGCGCGCGTGACGATTGCGGCGGCGCCCGAGACGATGGCGCAGCAGGACACCGACCAGTGGTGGCGCGAGCGCCGCATCCTCTCCCGCAAGCTGCTCGACCAGGGTGAGTACCAGGCGGCCTACGACGTCATCCGCGCCGCGGCGGCGCCGGACAATCCCTATTACCGCTCCGACATGCACTTCATGCGCGGCTGGATCGCGCTGCGCTATCTCGACGATGCCAGGACCGCGGCAGCGCATTTCGCGCGGATCGACGAAGGCCAGACCAACCCGACCGTGCTGGCGCGCGCCGCCTATTGGCGCGGTCGCGCCGCCGAGGCGCTCGGCAACAGCGTGGCGATGCGGGCCGACTACCAGGCCGCGGCGCGCTACCCGACCGCCTATTACGGTCAGCTCGCGCTGGCCAAGCTCGGCCGTGACGGCATCGAGCTGCGCGCGCCCTCGCCCGCGGCCAGCGCCGGCAGCATCGCAGCCGACGAGCGCGTGCGTGCCGCCGACATGCTCTACGCGATCGGCGAGCCCGATATCGTGCTCTATTTCGCTGCCGACCTCGCCGAGGAAAGCGCAGATGTCGGGATGCTCGAGGCGCTCGGCGAGCTCACCGGCCGCCGCAACGATGCCCGCGCCATGCTGCAGATCGGCAAGATTGCGCTGGCGCGCGGCTTTGCCTTCGACCATTACGCCTTCCCGGTCATCGGCATTCCCAAGCACACCCCGATCGCCCCCGATATCGGGCGCAGCATGACCTACTCGATCGCGCGCACCGAAAGCGCGTTCGATCAGCGCGACAAGTCGGCGGCCAACGCCGTCGGCCTGATGCAGGTGACACCCGAAGCCGGCCGCGACACCGCCAAGCGTTTCGGCGTCAGCTACGACTGGAGCAGGATGGTTTCCGATCCGGTCTACAACACCCAGATGGGGGCCGCCGAATTGAGTGCACTGCTGGCGGAATATCGCGGCTGCCACATCATGACCTTTGCCGGCTACAACGCCGGCCGCGGCCGCGTCCGCGACTGGATCAAGGCCTATGGCGACCCGCGTGATCCCAAGGTCGATCCAGTCGACTGGGTGGAGCGGATTCCGATCTCGGAGACGCGCAACTACGTGCAGCGCGTGATGGAGAATTTCGCGGTCTATCAGGCGCGGTTCGAGGACGCAGGCACGGCGTTGGCGGCAAAGAGCGGCGAGCGCGTCGTGACGCAGGAGAGCAACGCGGCGCCGGCTGGGGCAATGCCGTCGCAATAATGCAGCGTCGTCCCGGCGAAGGCCGGGGCGCATAGCCACCCTTGTAAGTTGTTCGCAAATTGTTGAGCCAATTGCCCCTTACGTCGGCCGCGGCGTTTGGATCTCGGCCTCCGTGCGCAATTGCGCACTAGCTAGGCCGGGACGACGCGGAGAGACCACCCTCAATCCACCTTCACATTGGCTTCCTTGATCATCGGCCACCACTTGGCGATAGCCATCCTCGATGCCCAAATCCCCCAATCGACAAGCAAGAGAACGTACGACACGGCGAGGACAAATATGAACCAAAAGCCGAATCCGTCTAACCCGGACGTATGATCCTCATAGGTGCCGCTCGTCGTGAAGCATTCGTATGGTGTGTCTCCCGCGGTTGAGAGCAATCCGGAGGCCCCCGCGACGGTAATCAGTCCCATAATCAAGTTCGATACGACAAGAGTTTTGCTGCGGGCGAGAAGAACCGGCATTGCAATGACGATCATTGCAAGGACGAGCGTTCTGACGGATTGTCCCTCACCAAACATCATTCCCTGGCTCGCGCAAAGGTCGTTGTAGGCCTTTGCGGCGACGGGCTGAAGACTATGAAAAATGAGAATCGAGAGACCGTAGGCAATCAGATTGGCCGCCCGGACAGCGCTTCGGAAGTAGTTGCGCAACATCTGCCAAGCCATCCAACGGCACCCTTGTAACCTCAATCCACCTTCACATTGGCGGCCTTGATCATCGGCCACCATTTTGCAATCTCCGCCTTCTGCCAGGCGCCGAGTGCTTCCGGTTTCAACTGGTCCTTTGGCGGCATCTGCAAGCCGAGATTTTCAAGCTGCTTCTTCACCGCGGGATCGTTCAGCGCCTGGATCACCGCGACGTTGAGCTTGTCCACGATCTCCTTCGGCGTGCCCTTCGGCACCCAGAGGCCGGACCACAGCGTCATGTGGAAGCCCGGCAGGCCGGCCTCGTCGACCGTCGGGACCTCCGACGCGTTCGCGACCCGCTTGGAATCGGTGACCGCATAGGCGCGGATGTTGCCGGCGCGGACCTGGTTGATCGAGTTCGACGTCTGGTCGACGATGATATCGATCTGGCCGGCGACGAGGTCGTTCAGCGCCGGCCCGGTGCCGCGATACGGCACGTATTGCAGCTTGATGCCGGAGACGTTCTCGAAATAGAGCCCGGCGATGTGGCTGCCGCTGCCGGCGCCGGCGGTGCCCGCGGTCGGCGGCGCCGGTCGCGACTTCAGCCACTCCAACAGTTCCTTCAGCGACTTCGCCGGCACGGCGTTCTTGCTGACGATGATCATCGGATTGCTCGGCAGCAGCACCACCGGCTCGAGATCATCGACGAGGTCGTAGCCGAGCTTGTAGATCGCGCCGTTCGCGACATGGGTGCCGAGATGGCCGAACGAGACGGTGTAGCCGTCGGGCGCCGCGCGCACCGCACGGCCGACGCCGAGCGAGCCGCCCGCTCCGGTCACGTTCTCGATCAGAACCACCTCGCCGAGCGACTGCTTCATGCGCTCGGCGAGGATGCGCGCCATCGCATCCGACGGACCGCCGGCGGCGAACGGCACGACGATGGTGATCGGGTGCGCAGGCCAGGATTCCGCCGAAACGCTCCCGGAGAACGCCAACATCGCCAGCACGGCCAGAACGAGCTTCCGCATCACGCGCTCCCCTCAATCTTCCTTGTCGTATCATTTTTGAAGGGCCACCTTTCAACAAGATGGCCCTTCGGATGAGGCGTCAGAACTGCGAGAAGTCGATCGGCTTGTGCCTGTCGAGCGTGCGGGTCACCGACGGCAGCGGGTATTTCAGACCACTGGCGCAATTGAACAGCATCACGCGGTCTGCCTTGGTGACGCGGCCGTCGGCAAGGCTCTGCTTGTAGGCGGCATAGGTCGCAGCCCCCTCGGGGCACAGCAACAGTCCCTCCTCGCGCGCGACCTCGTTGAGGGCGGCGGTGATCCTTTCGTCGTCGACCGCGATCGCAAATCCCTTGCTCTCGCGCACCGCCCGCAGGATGAGAAAGTCGCCGATCGCCTGCGGCACGCGGATGCCCGAGGCGATGGTGTGAGCGTCCTCCCAGCGCGCCGCATGCTCGGTGCCGGCCTCATAGGCGCGCACCATCGGCGCACAGCCGGAGGCCTGCACCGCGACCATTCGCGGGCGCTTCGAACCGATGAAACCGATCTTCTCGAGCTCGTCGAACGCCTTCCACATGCCGATCAAGCCGGTGCCGCCACCGGTCGGATAGAAGATCACGTCGGGCACGTCCCAGCCGAGCTGCTCGGCGAGCTCGAGGCCCATCGTCTTCTTGCCCTCGATCCGGTAGGGCTCCTTCAGGGTTGAGGTATCGAACCAGCCGACTTTTGCTTTTCCCTCGCCGACGATCTTGCCGCAATCGTCGATGTAGCCGTTGACGCGATAGACGGTGGCGCCCTGCAGCTCGATCTCGCTGACATTCACCTCCGGCGTATCCGCCGGACAGAAGATCGTGGTCTTGATCCCGCAGGAGGTCGCGTAAGCCGCGAGCGCCGCGCCGGCATTGCCGTTGGTCGGCATCGCCATGTGCTTGATGCCGAGTGCCTTGCCCATCGAGACCGCCATGACGAGGCCGCGCGCCTTGAACGAGCCGGTCGGCAGCCGCCCCTCGTCCTTGACGATGATCTCGCCGCCGCCAAGCCTTGCGGAAAGCCTCGGCAGCCGGATCAGCGGCGTCGTGACTTCGCCGAGGCTGACGATGTCCTTGCATTTGCGCACCGGCAACAGCTCGCGGTAGCGCCACAGGTCGGCGGGGCGCTCGGCCAGCGCGTCCTTGGTCAGCGCCTTCTTCACCCCGGCGAGATCGTAGCGCACCAAGAGCGGCTTACCGGCCTTCGAGAGGTTGTGCACCTGATCGGCCGCATAATGATCGCCCTCCATCGCGCATTCGAGATGGGTCACGAAGGTCGGGCGTTCGATGGTGAGGTTGTCGTTGTCTTTCACGGGTTCTGATCCTTCTTGTTCTTTGCGAATTCTTTGCTGCCTGACCCGTCACCCTGAGGTGGCCGCTTCTTCAGCGGCCCTCGAAGGGCGACGAGCCTCGGTGCTCGATCCGGGCCGTGCATCCTTCGAGGCTCGCTGCGCGAGCACCTCAGGATGACGGAGCAGAGACTAGATATTCAGCACGCGCCCGTAGGCGTCGAGCACCGCTTCCTTCATCATTTCCGATAGGGTCGGATGCGGGAACACGGTGTGCATCAATTCCTCCTCCGTGGTCTCCAGATTCATCGCCACGACATAGCCCTGGATCAGCTCGGTGACCTCGGCGCCGATCATGTGCGCGCCGAGCAGCTGGCCGGTCTTCTTGTCGAACACCACCTTGACGAGGCCCTGGTCCTCGCCGAGCGCGATCGCCTTGCCGTTGCCGACGAACGGGAAGCGGCCGACGCGGATCTCGCGGCCGCCTTCCTTGGCCTTGGCTTCGGTGAGGCCGACGGAGGCGACCTGCGGGTTGCAGTAGGTGCAGCCCGGGATCAGCAGCTTGTCCATCGGATGCGGATGCAGGCCCTTGATCGCCTCGATGCAGATCACGCCCTCATGCTCGGCCTTGTGCGCGAGCATCGGCGGTCCCGCGACGTCGCCGATCGCGTAGATGCCGGGCACGTTGGTCTTGCCGAGACCGTCGATCACGATGCAGCCGCGGTCGGTTTTGACGCCGAGCTTCTCCAGCCCAAGATTCTCGATATTGCCGACCACGCCGACCGCCGAGATCACGCGCTCGAACTCCTTGGTCTGCGGCTGGCCCTTGCCGTCGTCGATGGTCGCGACCACGCTGTCGGCCTTCTTCTCCAGCTTTGTCACCTTGGTCGAGGACATGATCTTGATGCCCATCTTCTCGAACCGCTTGCGCGCCAGCCCCGCGATCTCGGCGTCCTCGACAGGCAAGATCTGCGGCAGCACCTCGACCACGGTGACGTCAGAGCCCATGGTGTGGAAGAACGAGGCGAACTCGATGCCGATCGCGCCGGAGCCGACCACCAGCAGCGACTTCGGCATCCGCTCCGGCACCATCGCCTCGAAATAGGTCCAGATCAGCTTCTTGTCGGGCTCGAGCCCGGGCAGCACGCGCGGCCGCGCGCCGGTCGCGACGATGATGTGCTTGGCCTGATAGGTGCCCTCGCCGCTCGCACCCTTCGGCGCCTCGACCGTCGACTTCTTCACCGTGATCTTGCCGGGCGCGTCGATCGTGGCATCGCCCCAGATCACCGTGACCTTGTTCTTCTTCATCAGGAAGCCGACGCCGTCGTTGAGGCGCTTCGAGACCCCGCGCGAGCGCTGCACCACCGCCTTCGGGTCGAACGAGACGTTGTCGGCCGACAGCCCGTAATCCTTGGCGTGTTGCATGTAGTGGTAGATCTCGGCAGAACGCAGCAGCGCTTTGGTCGGGATGCAGCCCCAGTTCAGGCAGATGCCGCCGAGATAGGATTTCTCCACGATCGCGGTCTTGAAGCCGAGCTGCGCGGCCCGGATCGCGGTCACGTAGCCGCCGGGGCCGGAGCCGATGATGATGACGTCAAAGGATGTGTCGGCCATAGCGGCTCCCGTTCAACTCAACGTGTGACGCCGCGCGCGCGGCTTCTTGCGATCAATGACCTGACCAGCCATTCGAGCCCGATCACCACGGCCATGATGGCCAGGGCCGTCAGCACGATCGGCTGGGCGATGTTCCGCGCCAGCTGTTCGCCGGCGAAGAACGCGGAGTGCAGAAAATCCAGTCCGACCGGATTGAGCACCAGTGCGGCCGACAGCAATAGCGAGATCCAGGGCCAGCGCGTGCGAGCCGTGCCGGCCATTTATCCGTACTCCTGCCATACCGCACCGAGGAACACGGTCCACGCCAGCGCCAGCACAGCGGCGCCGATCATCATGATCCTGAACTGGATCGTCGATATCAGGTCGCGGTTGACAGCGAAGAGTAACGCGACGGCGATGGCGGCGAGCAGGACGTACGGACCGTAGATCGCGTACATGGCGGATGCCCGTCACACCATCATCATCACGGGATTCTCGATCAGCTGCTTGAAGGCGCCGATCAGCTCGGCGCCGAGCGCACCGTCGATCGCGCGATGATCGCACGACAGGGTCACGCTCATCATGTGCGCGATCTCGATCTTGCCGCCACGCACCACCGGACGTTCCTCCGAAGTGCCGACCGCAAGGATCGAGGCATGCGGCGGGTTGATCACGGCGGTGAAGTGGTTGATGCCGTACATGCCGAGGTTCGACACCGCGGTGGTGCCGCCCTGGTATTCTTCCGGCTTCAGCTTGCGGGCGCGGGCGCGCGCGGCGAAATCCTTCATCTCGTTGGAGATGGTCGAGAGCGTCTTGGTCTCGGCCTTGCGGATGATCGGCGTGATCAGGCCGCCCGGCATCGCCACCGCGACGCCGACGTCGGAATGCTTGTGCTTGAGCATGCCGCCTTCGGTCCAGCTGACGTTGCAGTTCGGGATCTTCTGCAGCGCGACCGCCATCGCCTTGATGACGAAGTCGTTGACCGAGATCTTGTAGAGCGGCTTCTTCTCCTTGTCCTTCGGCGCAGCCGCGTTGATCTCCTCACGCGCGGCGAGCAGCTTGCCGATGTCGCAGTCGATGGTGAGGTAGAAGTGCGGGACGTTCTGCACCGAGGCGGTGAGACGCTGCGCGATGGTGCGGCGCATGCCGTCATGCGGCACGACCTCGTAGGAGCCCGGCTCGAACAGCGCCAGGATCTGCTTGTCGGACATTGACGGCGCGATGCTGGGACCTGTGGCGGCCGGCGCAGCCGCCGGCGCCTTCAGGCCCTTGCCGGACTTGGCGTCGTCGACGTCGCGCGCGATGACGCGGCCGTGCGGACCGGTGCCGGTGATGCGGCCAAGATCGATGCCGGCTTCCTTCGCAAGCCGGCGCGCCAGCGGCGAGGAGAACACGCGAGCGTGGCCATTGGCCTGCGCGGCCGGTGCAGCAGCCTGCGGCGCAGCGGCGGGCGCTGCGGCCGGCTGCGGCGCCGGCGCAGCCGCCCGTGCAGGCGCCGCGGCAGGTGCAGCCTGAGCGGCGGGCTTCGGGGCCTCGGCGGGTTTGGCGGCCGGTGCAGCGCCCGCTCCGGCGCTGGCCGCCGCCTTCACATCCTCGCCGTCACCAGCCATCACGGCGATGACGTCGTTGACCGGCACGTCCTGCGTGCCTTCGGGCACCAGGATCCTGGCGATCGTGCCTTCGTCGACCGCCTCGACTTCCATCGTCGCCTTGTCGGTCTCGATCTCAGCGATCACGTCGCCGGACTTGACCTTGTCGCCCTCTTTCTTGAGCCACTTGGCGAGGTTGCCCTTTTCCATCGTCGGCGACAGCGCGGGCATGAGAATATTGATCGGCATTGTCAGTGACCTTGTTGCGACCGCGGTTTGGTTTGGCCCATGTCGGTCGGCCGGGCGATTTCGGCTTCGAACATCTCGACGATGCGCGCGAGCGCCTCGTCTTCGGTGTATTCGCTTTCGCGCGAATAGGCGCGCGCAGCGTGGCGGGCGATGTCGACGAGCATCAGCCCCCACATGTCCGGCTCCTCGAAGGCGCGCTGGAACGCGATCGACAGGCCGCCGTCGACGACGAAGGCGCGCAGCACCTCCACGGCGTCGTCGCGGCCCATCACGTCGGGCGGCAGCGGCTGCTCCTTGGGACCGGCCATCGGCGTTACCGGTACGACACGGCCTTGGCGGCCGCGACCACCTCGGCCACGGAGGGCAGAGCGAGCTTTTCGAGGTTCGCGGCATAGGGCATCGGCACGTCCTTGCCCGAGACGCGCGCGACCGGCGCATCGAGATAGTCGAAGGCATGCTCCATGATGCGCGAAGCGACCTCGGAGCCGACGCCGCTCTGCTGCCAGCCCTCCTCCACCGTCACCGCACGGCCGGTCTTCTTCACCGAGTTGATGATCGTGTCGGTGTCCATCGGACGGATGGTGCGGAGATCGATCACCTCGGCCTCGATGCCTTCCTTGGCGAGTTCATCGGCCGCCTTCAGCGCATAGGACATGCCCATCGCCCAGGAGACGATGGTGACGTCCTTGCCAGCGCGTGCAATCCGCGCCTTGCCGATCGGCACCACGAAATCGGGCAGCTTCGGCACCTCGCCGGTGTGGCCGTACAGCATCTCGTTCTCGAGGAAGATCACCGGATTGGGATCGCGGATTGCGGCCTTGAGCAGGCCCTTGTAGTCGGCGGCCGAGTACGGCGCGACCACCTTCAGACCCGGCACCTGCGAGTACCAGGCGGCGTAGTCCTGGCTGTGCTGGGCGGCGACGCGCGCGGCGGCGCCGTTTGGGCCGCGGAACACGATCGAGCAGCCCATCTGGCCGCCGGACATATACAGCGTCTTGGCGGCGGAGTTGATGATCTGGTCGATCGCCTGCATCGCGAAGTTCCAGGTCATGAACTCGACGATCGGCTTCAGCCCGGCCATCGCTGCGCCGACGCCGACGCCGGCAAAGCCGTGCTCGGTGATCGGCGTGTCGATCACGCGCCGGGCGCCGAACTCCTGCAACAGGCCCTGCGTCACCTTGTAGGCGCCCTGATACTCGGCGACCTCCTCACCCATGATGAAGACGTCGCCGTCGCGCCGCATCTCCTCGGCCATCGCATCGCGCAGCGCCTCGCGAATGGTCTGGGTGACCATCTCGGTACCCGCCGGAATTTCCGGGTCGGGCAATGCCTCGCTGACCGGCGCGGCCGGCGCCTTCGCCGCGGGCTGCGGCGCTTCCGCCTTGGCTTCCGCAGCGGGCGCCTCCGCGGCCTTCGGCTGCGGCACTGGTGCGGCAGGCGCCTTGGCGAGGTCGGCGGCGCTTTCGCCGTCGGCCAGGATGGTGGCGATCGGTGTGTTCACCGCAACGTCGGCGGTGCCTTCCGGAATCAGGATCTTGCCGAGCGTGCCCTCGTCGGTCGCCTCGACCTCCATCGTCGCCTTGTCGGTCTCGATCTCGGCGATGACGTCACCGGACTTGATGGTCTCGCCTTCCTTTTTCAGCCATTTGGCGAGGTTGCCCTTCTCCATGGTGGGCGACAGCGCAGGCATCAGCACTTGAATGGGCATATCAGCTCCCGAAATCGGTCTTGAGATTCTTCTGCGCGGGTGGGGTCAGCGGTAGATGTCGGTGTAGAGCTCGGACGGATCGGGCTCCGGATCGTGCTGCGCGAAGTCAGCGGCTGCGTTGACGATCTCGCGCACCTCGGCGTCGATCGCCTTCAAATCCTGCTCGCTCACGCCTGCCGCCAGCAAGCGGTTGCGCACCTGCTCGATCGGGTCCTGGTCGTGGCGAACCTTCTCGACCTCCTCGCGGGTGCGGTACTTCGCCGGATCGGACATCGAATGGCCGCGGTAACGGTAGGTCTGCATCTCGAGAATGATCGGACCGTTGCCGCCGCGGCACCATGCCGTGGCCTCATCGGCGGCGGCCTTCACGGCGCGCACGTCCATGCCGTCGACCTGCCTGCCGGGAATGTTGAAGGAGACGCCGCGCTTGGAGAAGTCCTGCTGCGCCGAGGCGCGCGACACCGCGGTGCCCATCGCATAGCGGTTGTTCTCGATGACGTAGATCACCGGCAGCTTCCACAGCTCCGCCATGTTGAAGCTTTCGTAGACCTGGCCCTGGTTGGCCGCGCCGTCGCCGAAATAGGTCACGCTGACGTTATCGTTGCCGCGATAGCGGTTGGCGAACGCAAGGCCGGTGCCGAGCGACACCTGCGCGCCCACGATTCCGTGACCGCCGTAGAAATGCTTCTCCTTGCTGAACATGTGCATGGAGCCGCCCTTGCCGCGAGAATAGCCGCCGCGACGTCCGGTCAATTCCGCCATCACGCCCTTGGCTTCCATGTCGCAAGCCAGCATGTGGCCGTGGTCGCGGTAGCCGGTTATGACCTCGTCGCCCGGCTTCAGCGCCATCTGCATGCCCACCACGACCGCTTCCTGGCCGATATAGAGATGGCAGAAGCCGCCGATCGCACCCATGCCGTAGAGCTGACCGGCCTTCTCCTCGAAGCGCCGGATCAGGAGCATGTCCCGCAGAGCCTTCAGCTCCTGCTCCCGGGAGAATTCGGGCGGAGAGCCGGCCTTCTCCTGCCCTGATTCCTTTGCGACGGTTTTCTTGGGTGTGGCCATGGCAATTCCGGGTGAGAGAAGTCGAAGAACCCTCTCTAACCCAACTCAAATCGCCTTGGAAGGATTGCATTCGCCGGATGGAATTTTGCTATGCCGCACTGCAACGCGGCGCGACATTTTTGTGATGTTGATTGATCAATTTTGAAATTTGAAGAACGGGCGCGAGTTATTTTCGGACAAGCGCTGTCCAAAAATCACTGCCGGTGTCAGTTCGCCTTGTTGATCCGAACCAGATCGCGCGGATTGGCGTAGTCGAGCTGGAAGCGCGCACGCTCGTCCAGCATGTCGGGATCGACCCGGTCCGACCGCAGCAGCGACACCCGCTGCTCGCCCTCGGCCCGTTCCTTCTTCAGCCGCGCCAGCTCCGAAGTCAGCGCGATGATTTCCTGGTCGAGCTCCTGCCGCGCGTTCAGGCCGTATTTGCCGGTATAAGCGTTGACGCCGAAATAGCCGACCATCAGCGCCGCCAGCGTGTAGAGGGCGAGCCCGGTCAGAATCGATTTGAGGCGTGTGCGGGAAACCATGGCGGCGAAGATGCGGCCATGCGGTTAACGGAGTGCTAAACGAGAGCGTTTTCGAGCGGAGCCTGTCCCGGACTTGATCCGGGATGGATAGCGGTTCGCGCGCAGACAACCCGTCAAAACAACCAGCCTGGAGCCCCGCTCCGATTCAATCGGAACGGGGCGCCGGGTCAGCCGTTCTGCTTCGCGACGAAGGCGGCGAAGGCGTCGAGGTACTGCTGCAACACCGTCTTGAGCGCTTCCTTGGTCAGTTCGCCCTTGTCGTCGAAGGCGTCGCCGACGCCGTTGAGATAGGTTTCCGGCTGACCGAGGATCGGGCCGGAAATGCCCGGCAGGATGTTCTGCAGGTGCTTCGCCGCGCTGACGCCGCCGAGCGGGCCCGGCGAGTTGGAGACGATTCCGACCGGCTTGCCGATGAATGAACTCTTGCCGTAGGGCCGCGAGGCGACGTCGATCGCGTTCTTCAACACACCCGGAACCGAACGGTTGTATTCGGGGGTCACGAACAGCACGCCGTTCGACTTCTGCAGCTTTTCGCGAAAGGCCAACCAGTCCGCCGGCGGCGCCGCCTCGAGGTCCTGGTTGAAGAAGGAAATGCCCTCGAGGGTCGTCACATCGAGCTTCAGCGAGGCCGGCGCGAGCTTGGCCAGCGCATTGGCGATCTTGAGCGAGAAGCTCTGCTTGCGGATGCTGCCGACGATGGTGACGATGTTATAGGCCATTACAAGATTCCCCTCGGTTGCGCGTAAGACTGCTGCACTTCACCTACCGGCACGCCAAGAAAGATGCAAGTGCATGGATTGTCTAATTCCGGAAACGCAGCGTTTTCAAAATTGGGCTGGACGCGGACCCTCGGCCGTCCGGCCGGCCCCCGCAACACCGATGTAGACCTGTGTAACAAATTGCCGACATCTTCGTCCGAGCATACTGCCGCGGATTCCGCTTCCTCCGCCGAGGCCGAGAGACAAGACAATGCGAGAGCGCAAGATCCGGGTTGCAATCCTGTTCGGTGGCCGTTCCGCCGAGCACGACGTTTCGCGGGCGTCGGCAGCAAACGTGCTTCGCTCGCTCGACCCGGATCGCTATGACGCCACGGCGATCGGCATCACGCGCGATGGCCGCTGGATCGTCACCGACGCGGGAAACGGCCCCGGCACCGGGAGCGGCGCGCTGACCATTCCCGACCAGGGACCGCAACTCGCCTTGCTGCCGGGCGGACAGGGCCGCGTCGTGGTGCTTCAGGGACCAGCGGCGGGACCAACGGAATTGCCGGCGTTCGACGTCGTCTTCCCGGTCCTGCATGGACCGAACGGCGAGGATGGCACGGTGCAGGGCGCGCTGGAATTGTTGGATGTCGCCTATGTCGGCTCGCGCGTGATGGGCTCGGCGGCCGGCATGGACAAGGACGTCGCCAAGCGCCTGATGCGCGAGGCGGGCTTGCCGATCGTCCCCTTTGTCGCGATGTCGGCCGTGGCCCCCATCAGCTATGACGACGCGGTCAGCGCCGTCGGGTCGCAGGAGGTCTTCGTCAAGCCCGCCAACATGGGATCATCGGTTGGTGTGTCGAGGGCGCGCACCGCGGAGGAGTTCGAGGCCGGCTGCAGACTGGCGTTCCGCTTCGACACCAAGATCCTGGTCGAGCGGGGTGTCGCGCCGATCCGCGAGGTCGAGTGCTCCGTGCTCGAGGATGCCGAGGGCCGCGTCCGTGCCTCCCAGCTCGGCGAGATCGTTCCGTCCGACAAGCACGGCTTCTATTCCTACGACGCGAAGTATCTCGATGCGGACGGCGCGCTGCTGCAAGTGCCGGCCAACGTGCCGGCTGCCGTTGCCGAAACCATCAGGGAGCTCGCCATCAAAACATTCGGCGTGCTCGGCTGCGAAGGCATGGCGCGGATCGACTTCTTCCTGCACGGCGAGCAGGCGTTCGTGAACGAGGCGAACACCCTGCCCGGCTTCACCAACATCAGCATGTATCCACGGCTATGGGAGGCCAGCGGCCTGCCGCAATCCGAGCTGATGGATGTGCTGGTCGGCCACGCCCTGGAGCGTCACAAACGCTCCAGGAAGCTGGCATTCGAGCGCGAGTAGAGCGTTTTCGAGCGAAGTGGGTGCCGGTTCGCGTGAAGAAAACGCGTCAATGCAAGAAGCAGGAGCTTCGGTTCTGATTCAATCAGAACCGAATGCTCCAGACGCGGTTCGTTACGCGCCCTTGTTCGGGTTGATCAGGAATTTCTCGCCGGTGGCGCGCTTGCCGTAGACCGCGATGTTGTCGAGCTGCAGGGTCTCCTGCAGCGACACCACCTTGGTGTAGTGGCTGGCGAACGTCGTCTTCAGCTCGGCCACCACGCGCTGGCGCAGCTTGTTGCCGGCCTCCGGGCCGATCTTCATCAGGAACGGGAACAGCAGCCAGCCGCCGATGCCCCAGGCCATGCCGAAGCCGCGCGGGAGCTCGATCTCGCGGGTATCGAGGCCGCCATAGACATAGACCTGCTTGTGCACGTTCGAGCCGTAGCGGCTGTAGACCTTGGCGGTCTTGTTGATCGCGGTTTCCATCGCGACCAGGATCTGGCCCGCGAGCTTGCCGCCGCCGATCGCATCGAAGGCGATGGTCGCGCCGGTCTCGACCAGCGCGCCGGTGAGCTTGTCCATGAAATCGGGCGCGCCGGAATCGACGACATGTTTGGCGCCGATCTTGTGCAGGATGTCGGCCTGCTCCTTGTTGCGCACGATGTTGACGAGGCCGATGCCGTCCTTGAGGCAGATCCTGTTGAGCATCTGGCCGAGGTTCGACGCCGCCGCCGTGTGCACCAGCGCCTTGTGCCCCTCGCGCCGCATCGTCTCGGTCATGCCGAGCGCGGTCAGCGGATTGACGAAGCAGGACGCGCCATCCGCCGGCGTGGTGCCGTCGGGCAGTGGCAGGCATTCGTTGACGCGCAGCGTGCGGTATTGCGCATACATCGCGCCGCCGATCATCGCGACGGTGCGGCCCATCAGCGCTTTCGCAGCGTCCGACGAGCCGGTCCTGATCACGACGCCGGCACCTTCATTGCCGACCGGCATCGACTCGTCGAGTCGCGCGGCGAGGCCGGGCAATGCCGCTTCCGGCACGCGCGCGGTCACCACAGGCAATTCCTTGCTGCCGGTGACCTTTGCCGCCGCCATGTTGGCCGGGCCGATCAGGAGCCCGAGGTCGGACGGGTTGATCGGGCTCGCCTCGACCCGGACCACGACCTCGTCGGGACCGGGCTCGGGGGTCGGGACATTGACCAGCGACAATTCCAGTTCGCCATCCTTCTTGAGCAGCGAACGCAGCTGCAGACCGCTCTTGCCGTCACTCATCCCGACCTCCCTTTTTTGCGTCTTGTTCAGTCCCGATCAGTTGGGGCGCTAGGCCAGCGCCTTCAAGGCCGCCCTGCCCGCGTATTTCGCCTGGGTGCCGAGCTGCTGCTCGATGCGCAGCAGCTGGTTGTACTTGGCGGTGCGGTCGGAGCGCGCCAGCGAGCCGGTCTTGATCTGCCCGCAATTGGTGGCGACCGCGAGGTCGGCAATCGTGGAATCCTCGGTCTCGCCGGAGCGGTGCGACATCACGGCGGTGTAGCCGGCCTTGTAGGCCATCTCGATCGCCGCAAGCGTCTCGGTCAGCGTGCCGATCTGGTTGACCTTGACCAGGATCGAATTGCCGCGGCCGTTCTTGATGCCGTCGGCAAGCCGCGTGACGTTGGTGACGAACAAATCGTCGCCGACCAGCTGGCACTTCTTGCCGATCGCATCCGTCAATTCCTTCCAGCCGTCCATGTCGTCTTCCGACATGCCGTCCTCGATCGTGACGATCGGATAGCGGGCGACGAGATCGGCGAGATACTTCACCTGCTCCGAACGCGAGCGGGTCTTGTTCTCGCCGCCATAGACGTAGGCGCCTTCCTTGAAGAATTCGGTGGAGGCGCAGTCGAGGCCGAGCACGACGTCGTCGCCCGCCTTGTAGCCGGCCTTGCCGATCGCGTTCATGACGAACTCGAGCGCGGCGTCGGCCGACGGCAGGTTCGGTGCGAAGCCGCCCTCGTCGCCGACGTTGGTGTTGTGGCCGGCCTTCTTCAACTCGCCGCGCAGCGTGTGGAAGATTTCCGAACCGCAACGCAGCGCCTCGGCAAATGACGTGGCGCCGACCGGCAGGATCATGAATTCCTGGAAGTCGATCGGGTTGTCGGCATGCACGCCGCCATTGATGATGTTCATCATCGGCACCGGCAGCGTCCGCGCCGAGGTGCCGCCGACATAACGATACAGCGGCATGTCGAAGGATTCGGCCGCGGCCTTGGCGCAGGCCAGCGACACGCCGAGGATGGCGTTGGCGCCAAGCCGGCTCTTGTTCGGCGTGCCGTCGAGCTCGATCATGATCTGGTCGATTGCGACCTGCTCCTCGACGGCCTGGTCGCTGAGCGCCTCGAAGATCTCGCCGTTGACGGCGGCAACCGCCTTTTCCACGCCCTTGCCGAGATAGCGCGACTTGTCGCCGTCGCGCAGTTCCACCGCCTCATGGGCGCCGGTGGAGGCGCCCGACGGCACCGCCGCGCGGCCGATTGACCCATCTTCCAGCACCACATCGACCTCGACCGTGGGGTTGCCGCGGCTATCCAGGATTTCGCGGCCGATGATGTCGACGATGTCAGTCATGAGTACCTCTTGTGGCAGTGAGGGGGTCGGATGGCGGTGCTTCTAGCGCAATGCATCGAGGGGGAAAAGGCCGGGTGACGGACGCCCGATCATAGGCTAGGAGACCCCACGGAGACCCCGAATGGCGAAGAAATCCAGCAAATCAACGACCTCCCCCGGCCTGCAACTCGGCCGTGCGGTGGAATGGCCCGACGCGCCGGAAAAGGCGCAGCTCGACCGCGTGCCCAATCCGCAGGCTGGTACCGATTATCTGGTACGCTTCACGGTGCCGGAATTCACCTCGATCTGCCCGGTGACCGGCCAACCGGATTTCGCGCATCTGGTGATCGACTACGTGCCGGGCCGCTGGCTCTTGGAATCCAAATCGCTGAAGCTGTTCGCCGCGAGCTTCCGCAATCACGGCGCATTCCATGAGGATTGCACGGTCATGATCGGCCGGCGGATATCAGACGAGATCAAGCCGAAATGGCTGCGCATCGGCGGCTACTGGTACCCGCGCGGCGGCATTCCGATCGACGTGTTCTTCCAGACCGGCCGGCTGCCGAAGGGTCTCTGGGTTCCCGATCAGGGCGTCGCGACTTATCGCGGGCGGGGATAGGTCGGGCCCCCTTCAGTCCGCCACGTCTGCTGATCCTCGGAAACCGGCGCAGAAGCCGACATGCATGTCGGCCTTGGGCCAGGAACTGACGTGGCGCTCCCTTCGATGTGTGATATGTTCGATAACGGCTGCTCCGATAATGGCTGCGCCAATGTGGCCGAAGCGACCACGATCGAAGACGATTGGCACGCTCGTTATGGACGGCGCGTAAGCTGGCCGGCCATGAGCTATCATTTGAAGAAGTCAGGCATAGTGAGCAGACGCAGGCATTATCGTGAGTGGGAGTAGTTCAGCACGGCGAATAGTATACTCGTATTGACGGAGGCAGATTTGGGTAGAATGTTTTTGGATTGCCGAGATTACCCAAGTGAGATGAACTGCACGATCGCGATTTCAGCTGATACTCAAAAGGAACTTCTGGAAGCCGCGGTACAACACGCTGTCGCGGTGCATGGCCATCAAGATAGTCCAGAATTGCGCCATGAATTGGCGAAGATGATAAAAACCCAGTAGGCGGGCCAATCGGTCCGTGACCGCCACGAAGCGGAAGTGAATGCATGCGCTTTCAAGCTGCGCGACCCACGTAAGCGCGCTTCCTGTACGGGAGCATCTCAGTGCTTTGGGAGAAGACGGTGACCGCTTTCAATGCTGTGCGTTTTCGAGTGAAGCCGGGGCGCGATCAAGAGTTCTTGGACGCTCACAAGACAATTGGAGCAACCTGGCTGGGTTTATTGCATGCCAGCATTATTAAGACCGGTGACCGTTCCTACTGCATTATCGCTGAGTGGCAAGATATGGACGCGTGCATCGAGGCGCGGCCAGCCATGATTTCCACGCTGAATTCTTTTCGCGACACGCTCGAAGATCTCGGCAACGGTCTCGGCCTAACCGATCCGGTTGCGGGTCCGGTCATCTCATCCCTGAAATGACGGTTGTGGGAATAAGCGGGCCGAGATGACCTGAGGGATCGCCAGGGCTCGACGTCTAGCGGCGCGTCGGCATCGGCCGGACGCGGCTGCTTCAGGAATCTCGCTCAGATGAAGCCGAGCACGACCATCGCGACGGCCGAAACCAGCGTCGCTGGTCTTGCCTTGCTGATTTTCGCAGCAACAGTTTCGTGATGCGCGCGGAACACGCGCGAAAGCGCTTGAGCTATCGGGACGATTCGCAATCGCGAAAAGGTTCCGCCATCGTTGCAAAAATTCGCGCGGCCAATCGTCACATCCACGTCGTGCACCACGCGTTTCCTCCCGTTTCCAAACATTGCAAACCCATGGAGGGTCGACATGGTCACGATCAGCGGGATGAAGACGTTCGCGTCGGGGACATCGATTGGCGCGACGGCTCCGGATTCCATCACGACGGCAAACGGAACGATCTTCGTCGAATACGGCAATGGCGCGGATTCGACCGGTGCCGGCGGCTCGAGCACGATCGTGCAATACGACAACAGCGGCAAGGTCGAGCGGACCTACACGATCGCCGGGTCGGTCGACGGACTGAAATACAACCCTTACACCGGTCAGATCTGGGCGCTGCAGAACCAGGATGGAAACTCGACACTGACGCTGATCGATCCCGTCACGCACAAGGTGACCGGTCCGCTGAATTTTGCCAATCCCTCCGCGACCAGCGGCTACGATGACGTCGTGTTCGACGGCAACAGGGTCTTCCTGAGCTACACCAATCCGAACGGCGCCGGCGATCCGACGCTGGTGGAATTGCTGAACGGCGACCATCCGAGCGGCACACTGCTGACGACGACGATCCTGACCGACGGCGCCACCGGCCTCGACACGGTGACCGGCAAGACCGAGCTCGTTCCGCAGTCCGATCCGGATTCGCTGAAGCTCGCCGCCAATGGCGATCTGATCTTCTCCAGCGCAGCCGACGGCTCGATCATCGATATTCAACACCCCGGAACGGCCAGCCAGGCGATTTCATTCACGCCGATCGCCGGAATCCCGGCGGCCTCCTTCGGCAATGCCGGCCTCGATGACGTGATCAAGCCGAGTGCGACCGCGGGCACGTTCTACATGACCGATACGAAATCGGGGAACGTCTACTCATTCCACGCCAGCGGCCTCAACACCAACGACTACTACGCCGCGGTCGCCAGTCTCGGCGGCTTTGGCCAGGTCGATCCGACCACCGGCGCCTTCACGCCGATCGTCACCGGGCCAAATTTTTCCGCCGCGCACGGCCTGCTCTTCATTCCCGACAAGAATGCGCCGCAGGTGGCGCATGTCGATGCGATCCATACCTTCGCCAGCGTTCCAAACGGGGTGACCGGACTCGACTCGATCACGATCGCCGGCAAGTACGTGTTCGTGGAGTACGGCAACGGCGTCGACTCGACTGGAGCAGTGCCCGGCGACAGCACGATCATCCAGTATGATCACGCCGGTCATTTCGTGCACGCCTATTCGATCGAGGGATCGGTCGATGGACTGAAATACAATCCCGAAACCGGCATGGTGTGGGCGCTGCAAAACCAGGACGGCCGTTCCTCGCTGTCGCTGATCGATCCCAACACCCAGACAGTGACGGCTCACTTCAACTACGCCAATCCGTCTACCTCGCGCGGCTATGACGACGTGGTGTTCAAGGGCAACGAGGTGTTCCTGAGCTACACCAACCCGACCGGCAACGGCGATCCGACCATCGTCAAATTGCTGAACGGCACCAGCCCGAAGCCCGGCGACCTCCTCACCACCGCTCCCGTGCTGCTCGACGGCGCGATCGGCTACGACACCGTCACCGGCAAGATGGAGCTGGTGCCGCAGACCGATCCGGATTCGCTGAAGCTCGCCGCCAATGGCGACCTCATCTTCTCCAGCAACGCCGATGGCGCGATCATCGATATCCAGAATCCCGGCACCTCCAAGCAGGCAATTGCCTTCACCCCGATCCAGGGAATTCCTGCGGGCTCGATCGGCAATGCCGGCCTCGACGACGTCATCAAGCCGAACGCGACGTCGGGCACGTTCTACATCTCTGACGCAAAGGACGGCCACGTCCTGTCGGTGCATGGGAGCGACCTCGATCCCAACGCTTACTATGCATCCGTCGGCGCGCTCGCTGCCTTCGGTCAGGTCGACGAGAACACCGGTGCGTTCACCGCGCTGGTCTCACAGGATAATGCACCGGGCTTCAGCTTCGGCTCGCCGCATGGCGTGGTGTTCATCCCCGACAAGAACGCAGCGCCGTTTCCGCATATCGACAGCGTCAAGACCTTCCAGGCTCCCACCGACGGATCGACCCAGCCGGATTCCGTCACCACCGCGCACGGCTCGACCTTTGTCGAGTATGGCAATGGCGCGGATTCGACCGGCGCCGGCGGCTCGAGCACGATCGTCCAGTATGACAAGCACGGCGACATCGAGTTCAGCTACTCGCTGTCGGGATCCGTCGATGGCCTGAAATACAACCCGGTAACGGGCGATATCTGGGCATTGCAAAACCAGGATGGCAATCCCACCCTGACGCTGATCAACCCGGAGACGCATGCGGTCTCGGCACCGCTCAGCTATGCCGATTCGTCGGCCAGCCGTGGCTATGACGACGTCGTGTTCAAGGGCGACAAGGTGTTCCTGAGCTTCACCAACCCGGTCAATCCGGGCGATGCGACCGTGGTCCAGCTCCTCAACGGCGATCATCCGACCGGCACGCTGACCACCAAGCCGATCCTCGAATTCGGCGCGACCGGGCTCGACACCGTGACCGGCAAGATCGAGGTCGTGCCGCAAAACGATCCCGACTCGCTGAAGCTTGCGCCGAATGGCGATCTGCTGCTGTCGAGCGGCGACGACGGCACCATCATCGACATCAAGGCCCCCCGGAACCGCCCACCAATCGGTGTCATTCACGCCGATAGCCGGCGTCGGCGCCAAGGCCGGCCTCGACGACGTCATCGAGCCGGGCGCCAAATCCGGTACCTTCACCCTGACCGATACGGCGACCAACAAGGTCTTTTCGTTCCACGCAACAGGGCTGAACCCCGACGATTTCTATGCCTCGGTTGGAAGCCTGAAGGCGTTCGGTCAGGTCGACCCGCACACCGGCACCTTCACGCCGCTGCTGTCCGCCGACAACGCGCCGGGATTCAACTTCAGTTCGCCGCATGGCGTCAGCTTCACGCCCGATCCCTCGCCGGCTCCGGTTGCGGCCGACCACGGCGGCCCATGGGTCAGCACCGCCGGCGATGGCTTCGCATTTGCCAGTGGCGGCCACACCGGCGATGCGGCCAACAACGCCCCGCACGGCTTCTTCGGAGGTGCCTCAGCCGCGGACACGCTTGCGCAGCTTGCGTCCGATATCTCTCAAACGGCGCATGGCGGCCCTGAGGTGGAACATGACGTTTCGGCGATCTATGCCGCGATGGGCATGCACACCTTCCATCTGATCTAGCGTCGGAAACCCATGATGGGCTGCGAGGGGATGCGACGTTCCTCTCGCAGCTCCGCTCACTCTGAGCGGCTCGCGAGCGCGTCTGCCGGGCGCGTCTGCCGTGGCGAAGCGAGATTGTTGAGTAGCCAACAGGAACTGAGCCACCAATGCCGAATTAGCCTAGGTCAATTTGCGTCCCACGCAAATCACAACCGGGCTTGCACATTCGATGACACGCTCGGCCGTTCTCGTCGTCGAAGACGATTTTCTGATCCGCATGCAGGCAGCTGACATGGTCGAGGCCGCTGGGTTCCACTCCATTGAAGCTGGGAACGCCGATGACGCGATAGCGATCCTTGAAACGCGTGACGACATCCGGGTGATTTTCACCGATATCCAGATGCCCGGCTCGATCGACGGCTTGAGGCTTGCGCATGTCGTCCGCCATCGTTGGCCGCCGATTGCGATCATTGCCACGTCGGCCACCGACGTAATCCTCGACGACCTCCCGGCCGGCGGTCATTTCATTGCCAAGCCGTACAGCCTCGCCGACGTCGGGATGCACCTCCGGCAGGTTACGGCTGACCAATAGTGGGGATTGCGCGCCGGCGTTGCCTGGACGCCAATTGGTTGCTGCGGTCCGGCATGTGATCAATGCGCGAGAGATCAGGATGTACGGCCTGTCATGACTCGGCTCCGTTGTCGAACATGTTGCGAAAGCCTCGCGGCAGCCGCGCCTCGGCTTCAGGCTTATTGCAATGAGGACATGGCGACCCGGCCCCACAACACGTGCAGGCGTCGGGACCTGTCCATGGCTGATCCTCGTGACTCTCACAGACCCAGCGCGTGTCCTCACAAAGGATGCAATGACCGATCATGACAGCTCGGCGGACGTGCGGAACAATCGCCAGCCCAAATAGCTAAAGGTGCCGGACCATTGATGCACCAATCTGGCGCAATGAACGCAGTGAAACTTTCCACTGCGATCATTGCGATCCTGTGAGGCCTCATATGTGGCGCCACAGCTCTCGCAGGAAAAATATACTGAAATGTGAGGTAAACTGATCATTTGGCTGCGCTGCTCCCTGAGTGGGGCGAAAGCGCAACCGGCGTTCTCATCACCGATAGAAGCCACGGGCCGGGCGGCGATGCGGAAAGCATACGCCGATCCGGCTGGCAGCGATAGGGCCACGATCAAAAGCGATGCGGTGGACATCCGGTCTGAACACCGACGGATGTCTCGTTCAAGGTCGAGACCACCGTTGAAGCCGCTTTGCGGCGACATTCGATGTCACGGTATCCGCACCTGGCATTTCAAACACTGAAAGCAGCAGATCTCCGGATCAATGCACGCGAAGCCGGCTGGCACATGGTCGGCGCGCGTCCCACTATCGCCTCTCACATAAGCATAGCCATCTGCCTGAGACAGAATAGCTACGTCGATGCTCCCGCAGCGTGGGCACTCCAGGTCTACGGTCCATCTATCGCGCGCGACCATGGGTCAATATTGCCTCGTTGGAGCGACGTTGATCAGGCTTCGGTGTCGAGCTTTGCCATGATCACGTTAACGGTGGGGCTGATTGTTGCCACCGACGAGACATTGCAGCTCCGGCGCCAGACGACCACAGCGACCAAGCAGAGCAGAAGAAACAGCGTCACGATGACCGGCGGCACAATTCAGTCGGTCAAGCGACGTCCGGACAACGCGCACGCTCCTTCATCACCACGGCGGGAGCGTTCGTTACCCTCGGTCACCGATAGAGGCCGCGTTGGAAGCACGGTGATAAGGCACGGTACGCGCATCCTGTTCGAATAGCGAGCACTAAGGCGACTGAGCGACACAATGCCTTGATGCTTGTGTGTTCATAACCTGAGGGTTCGCTAGGGCTCGACGTCCGGGCGCAGGTCGGCATCGGCCGGTCGCCGCTGCTTCAGGAATCTCGCGCAGATGAAGCCGAGCACGACCATCACGGCGGCGGCGGAAACGAGCGTCGCGGTCTTGCCGGCATGTTGCAGGCCGAAGCCATAGGCGATCGGGCCGACGGTTTGCCCCATGAAGAAGAAGAACGAGTGCAGCGACAGCGCGGTGGCGCGGGCCTCGACCGACAGCTCGCTGGCGAACACCTGCAGGCAGCCGTGGATCATGTAGAAGCCGAGGCCCATCACCAGGAGGCCCGCCATCTGCAGCTTCCAGTGCGGCCCGAAGGCGACGCCGACGAGCTGGATGCCGACCAGCGTTGCGCCGACGACCATCATGCCCCTCATGCCGATCAAAGGCAGCAGGCGCGCCACCGTCAGCGTGTAGAGCAATCCGCCGATCGCAAAGCCCGCGATCACGATGCCGGCGATCGAGAGCGAGGTCTCGCCGAGCTCGAACAGGAACGAGGCGATGAAGGGAAACAGCCCGAGCACGCAGCAGCCTTCGATGAAGACCGCCGAATAGCAGATCCGCGCGTTCGGATTGGTGAAGATGGTGCGATAGCCGTGACGCAGCGCCTTCAGGCTGGTGCGCGGCGGACGGTTCAACGCAGCGCCGCGGAAGCCCGCCGCAACCGCCAGTGCAACGATGATCACGAGGCCGCCAAGCACCGCGAGCACCCCGCGCCAGCCGAGGAAATCGCCGATCAGACCGGAGGCCGTGGCGCCGAGCAGGTTGCCGGTCATCGAGCCTGCGAGCGTTCGCCCGATTGCAAGCTGCCGCTTGTCGGGACCGACGAGATCGCTGGTCAGCGACAGCGCCACCGGAAACACGCCGCCCGAGCCGATGCCGGCGAGGACGCGGGTCACGAACAGCATCGGAAACGAGGTCGAGAGTGCGCCGAGGATGTTGGCGACGCCGAGCAGCCCAAGGCAGATCGTCATCAACCGCGCCTTGCCGAACAAATCGGCGGCGGCGCCGATCGCCGGCTGGACCGCGGCGAAGGTGAAGGCGAACACCGCGGCAAAGCTCGCCGCGGTCGCGATGCTGACGCCAAAATCCTCCGCGACATGCGGCAGCACCGGATCGAGCGCGCGCACCGACAGGCTCGCCGCGAAGGTCGCCAGCGTGATGACGTTGAGGGCCGGCGGCATGCCGCTCGTTGCGGTCATGTCGTTGTCCGCCGGTCAGGCTGCCGTCTTGGCGAGCGCGTCGAACTGCATCAGCCGCTTGACGAGGGATTCGAAGTCGCGGAGCGGCACCATGTTGGGGCCATCCGACGGCGCGTGATCCGGATCGGGATGGGTCTCGATGAACACGCCGGCAACGCCGACCGCGACCGCGGCGCGCGCCAGCACCGGCACGAATTCGCGTTCGCCGCCCGAGGACGTGCCCTTGCCGCCTGGCTGCTGCACCGAATGGGTGGCGTCGAAGATCACAGGCGCGCCGGTGGTGCGCGCCAGGATCGGCAGCGCGCGCATGTCTGACACCAGCGTGTTGTAGCCGAACGACGCGCCGCGCTCGGTGACCAGCACATTGGCGTTGCCCGCGCCGGTGATCTTGCTGGCCACGTTCGCCATGTCCCAGGGCGCCAGGAACTGGCCCTTCTTGACGTTGACGACCTTGCCGGTCGCAGCCGCAGCCAGCAGGAGATCCGTCTGCCGGCACAGGAAGGCCGGGATCTGCAACACATCGACCGCCTGCGCCGCCTCAGCGCACTGGTCGGGTTCATGCACGTCGGTCAGCACCGGCAGCCCGAGCGAAGAACGGATCTCGGCGAAGATCGGCAGCGCGTGCTTCAGCCCGATGCCGCGCGCGGCCGACGCGCTGGTGCGGTTCGCCTTGTCGAACGAGGTCTTGTACACCAGACCGATCTTGAGCCTGGCCGCGATCTCCTTCAGCGCGGACGCCACTTCAAGCGCATGCGCGCGGCTCTCGAGCTGGCAGGGACCGGCGATGATCGAGATCGGCAAGGCGTTGCCGAATTTCGCCGATCCGACGGCAACGATCGGCGCGGCGGCTGGCGCGGAAACCTGATTGGTCAAAATGCTGCATCCTTTTGCCGGCGACCATGCAATCCCGCGCGGGATGGATCAAGCCATCCCGCACGATGAGGGGGTTGCGCTGACGCCGTGGGTGGCCGTGCTATCACAATCCTGCCCCAACCGCCCCTATAGACTGGCGCGGAACAGATTCCCATGAGGAACGAATGCGCATCTCGCTGATGATCGGAGCTGTCGCAGCCCTTTCGGTCATGTCTAGCCTGACCTACGCCCAAACCGGCAGCCAGCCCGGCGTGGTCACCGGCGGCGCCGCAGGCGTCACCGTCAACGGCAAGCCGGCCGCGCGCAGCGGCGACACCACCAGCAATGGCGGCCCACTCGTCGAGGGCGTACCCAACGTCCTGATCAACGGCAAGCCGGCCGTGGTGATGGGCGATCGCACGCATTGCGGCGGCAAGACGACCTCAGGCAGCCACGGCGTCTTCATCAATGGCAAGCCGATGGTCCGTGAGGGCGATCAAACGTCGGGCTGCCCGCAATAGCGCGCATCTTGCCGCCCCGCGCGGCAGATCTGTGAGCGTCGTCCGCAGTGCCCAATCAAGAGGTCCGGCTTGCGGCAACCTGCACTATCTCATTTGAGCCCTCACCGCCCCGGCAGTTCTTGAAGAATTCGATCATCCATCGCGCCGCGGGTCCCGGCGGCTCGGCAACCCGGTAGGCCGCGAACATCGGCAGCGGCAGTCCTCCGGGCGGCGCCTCCTCGATTGCGAGTTCCACCAGCCGCCCCGCGGCGATGTCGTTTGCCACGGTATGATGGGGCATGCCTCCCCATCCAAGGCCGTTGAGAAGAAACGCGTGCTTGGCGAAGAGATCCGCCAGGCGCCACGTCGACGCGGACATCACGCCGATCTCGCGGCCCTGCGAAAGCGTCGAACGATCGGTCAGGACGAGTTGCACATGCCGCGCCAACTCCTCTTTCGGAATGACTCCCCGATAGGAGGCAAGCGGGTGGTTCGAGGCAGCCACGAACATGAACTTGATGTTGGTCACGCGCTCCTTGACCAGATCGCGCGGCAGCGACGGCAGTGAACCCACGATCCCGACGCTCACGCGTCCGTCGATCACCGGTTGCACCGCGCCTCCCAGCGCTTCGACATAGAGCCGCAGCGGCGTCGCCGGAAACTGGACCCGAAACTGCCGGGCAAATGCGGCGACGGCCTCGATCGGGAGAAATACGTCCACGACCGCCGTCAGCTCGGCCTCAAGCCCGCCGGCGATGCCTTTCGCGCGCGCCTTCATGGCGTCGACGTCGGTCACGACCGTCCGCGCGTCCGCCAGCAGGATGACGCCTTCCGTTGTCAGCTTCGGATAGCGGCCCGCGCGGTCGAACAAGACGACGCCGAGATGGGCCTCCAGGTTCAGGATTGCCTCGCTGACCGCCGATTGGGTTCGCTGCACGCGGCGTGCTGCGGCCGAGAAGCTGCCCTCATCGGCAGCGGCCACGAACATCCGCAGCTGGTCGAACGATACGCTCTCAAGCATCGTGGCCTCATATCGGCTGATCCGATAGATAGTATCAACATATACTGGCTACCGCCGATATAACCAAATCCTACTTCTGCCCTTGAAAGGCGACCTCGTCCTCGCAGCGAGGCGTCCGGAGCAAAGATAGGAACCCACAAAATGGCACTCGGCACGCAAAGATTTCTGCCCGTCCGTATCGGACGCAACACCCTGGCCAACCGGTTGGTCATGTCACCCATGACCCGAAGCCGCGCGGGACTCGATGGCACGCCGGGAGACCTCGCGGCCGAATATTACGCCCAGCGCGCCAGCGTCGGCCTGATCGTCACCGAAGGCACGCAGCCCTCGGATGACGGCCAGGGCTATCTCGCCACGCCCGGCATCTACACGGCCGCACACATCGCCGGCTGGAAGAAGGTGACGACGGCCGTGCACGACAAGGGCGGCCACATCTTCATCCAGCTGATGCATGCGGGACGCATGTCGCACCCCGACAATACGCCGCATCATCGTCAGGGCGTTGCCCCGTCCGCCATCGCCCCGGGGGCGCCGATGTTCACGGCGACGGGGATGAAGGACATTCCGGTGCCGCGCGCGCTGTCGATCGAAGAGATCCGCCAGACGGTCGCCGATTTCCGTCATGCGGCGCGCGCCGCCATCGAGGCTGGTGCTGATGGCGTCGAGATCCATGGCGCGAATGGTTATCTCATCCAGCAGTTCCTCGCGCCAAGCGCCAACACGCGCACCGACCAATATGGCGGCTCGATCGAGAACCGCGCGCGCTTTGCGATTGAAGTCGCCACCGCAATTGCAGCGGAGATCGGTGCGGACAGGACGGCAATCCGTTTGTCGCCCGGTTCAAATCTCGGCGGCATCGACGAAGGCGCGGACGGCCCTGCCCTGTACCGTTACCTGGTCGCCGAACTCGACAAGCTTGGCCTTGCCTACCTTCACGTCCTTCACAACGGCGACGACCGCCTGGTGGCTGACCTGCGCGCGCTGTGGAAGCGGCCCCTGATCCTGAACCGTCCCGGTCATCCCGCCGAGCAGATCGGCGCCGATCTCGCGTCGGGCCTGGCGGATCTTGAAGCCTACGGACGGTTGGTCCTCGCCAACCCGGATTTCGTCGCGCGGCTGAAGACCGGCGCGCCGATGAACGACGCCGATCACACCACCTTCTTCGGCGGCACGGCGCGCGGCTACACCGATTATCCGGTGCTTGCGGCCGCTGCGATGGCTTGACGGTCGATCCCTTAGAAAATGCCCAAGGAAAAGGAAACCTCCGGCAGACCGCCGGAGGTTTTCCTCAATTGCACGCGCCCTCGTTCGGCAACGTCACTTGACCGCCGAGAACGACGTCGGCACCAAGAGCTGGTTGACGATGTTGAGAACGATCTGGCCGTCCTCCTCGGTCTTGGCGCGCGCGGTGATCCATTCCGGATCGGTCTGGAACGCGGTCCATTTCTTCTCGCGCTCGGCAAGCGATTCCCAGGCCAGCAGATAGGTCAGTTCCTGGTTGGATTCACCGACCAGCGTCGTGAAGAAGCCGGCCTGCTTGATGCCGTGCTTGTCCCACAGCTTCAGCGTGATGGTCTCGAAGCGCTTCAGCAGCGCCGGCAGCCGGCCCGGCAGGCAGCGATAGACACGCGTCTCGTAGATCATTGGTGATCCTCCCAGATCCTGTTCGCGAAAGGGCGCAAGTTCTGACAACAAACCCGGGTCAAGTCAAAATCGCCAAGTCAAATTGACGTGGTTCAGCCCCTCGCCGCGAGCATGGCCCGTCCGCAGGCGCCGCACACCTTCACATCAACTTCACCTCGCCGACAAACCTGGCCGCTTGCAATAATTGCCGGCCCGTCCGCCATCATCTATACAACCCCTAAGTGAAGGAGGTGGCGAATGTATCTCATGAGATCGTTGCGCGTTGGCTTGTTGCTGGTGGTTGCACTCGGATGTCTTTTGGGATGTCATGGCGCCGCGGCCCAACAGGCGACCGATAACGGGCTCAAGGAAGTCCAGCTCGGCAAGGATGCATTTACGCTGGGCGATCCGGTGCCGGCATGGGTTGAGCAACTGCCGATCCCCGAGGTCCCTAAGACCGTTTCATTGCCGGTGGTCATCCGTCTCGCTGACAGTCAATACCTGCTTGGGAAAACTTCCGAGCTCTACTTTCGGCGCGCGATGCAGATCAACGATGCCGCAGCGCTTACGGCGGCCGGACGCCTTTCGATCGCATTCGCCCCTGAATATGAGCATGTCCGGCTTCACACGATCCGCATCTTTCGCGGACAGGAACAATTCGATCGGACGCTGACATCCAACATCCGCTTCCTGCAGCGCGAGCAGGATCTCGAGCGCGGCGTCTATAGCGGCCGGGTGACCGCCTCCATCTTGATCGACGACCTGCGCGTCGGCGACACGCTCGAGATCGCCTATACGAGCTCCGGTCAAAATCCCGTGTTCGGCGGCAAGGCCTTCGGCGCGGCGCCGTGGGACCAGAACGCACCAACCTTGCGGCGGCGGGTCGTTCTGAACTATCCAACCGACCGATCGATCGCCTGGCGCGTGGTCGGCGACCGGCCGCTGCCTCCTCTCACCCCAACCGAATCCGTGCGCAACGGATTTCGGCGCGTCAGCTTCGACCAGCAGCCATTGCCGGGATTTCCCGGAGAGACGATGGCTCCGCCCGACTTCTTCGGGCTTCGCTTCGTGCAATTCACCGAGTTTGCGAGCTGGAGCGATGTCGCTGGCTGGGCGAGCAACCTGTTCGAGGCGAGCGCGCCAAAGGACGGCGAGTTTCAGGACGTCGTGAAGCGGATCAAGACGCTGCCGTCCGAGCCGGCCCGCACCATGGCCGCGCTCGAGTTCGTGCAATCCCAGATCCGGTATTTCTCGGTCGCGCTCGGCGAAAGCTCGCACCGGCCGACCCAACCCGACGAGGTGCTGCGGCGCCGCTACGGCGACTGCAAGGACAAGTCGCTGTTGCTGGTCGCCCTGCTCCGCGAGCTCGGCATCACGAGCCGGCCAGTGCTGCTGCAGATCGGACGCCATGGCGGGCTGGAGAAAACGCTGCCCAGCCCGCAATTCTTCGATCATGCCATCGTCGAGGCCACGGTCGGTGGCAAGCCCTATTTCCTCGACCCGACGCGGCTGGGACAGCATGGCGAGCTCGACCGGGCGGGCCAGGCGCATGTCGGGGTCCAGGTCCTCGTCGCGGCGCGCGAGACCGATGCCGTCTCGCGCGTTCCCGCCGACACCGGCGATATCGTCGGCAATGAAATCACCGAACGGGCAACGCTGGCCAAGTTCGGCGAAGAAGGTCAGCTCGACGTCCGGCGCGTCTGGCGCGGGCTTGGCGCCGAGCAACTCCGCGTCGTGCTTGAACGGGCATCGCACGACCAGACGACCAGGTTCGTCCGGGATGCCCTGGAACGCCGCTATCCCGGCGCGACGCTGGTCGGCGAACCGGTCGTGCAGAACGACACCGCGAAGAACGAGCTCTCGATCTCGGCGCACTACAGGATTCCGAAGCTCGCCACGGAGGTGGAAGCGAACTGGGTCGTCAGCTACGCGCTGGACAATATGCAGAATGTCCTGATCGCCTCGCAGTCGGCAAACCGCACCACGCCGCTGCGGATTCCAGGCTTCCCGTTCCACGGCAAATACAGTTTCGAGATAAACTTTCCCGAACAGGTCAGCGCCAGCATCGACCCGCGCGAGCACACCATCTCCAACAAGTATTTCAACGCCACGGTCACCGAATATTTTCGAGGCAGCAACGCCAGGAAGACCGTCGAGCTGAAGACGCTGCAGCCGTCGGTCGAGCCGGCGGATTACCCCGGCTATGCCGAGGACCTCCGTTCGCTCCACAAGGCGATCGGCGGCGCTTTTGCGGTCAACAAGGCGATGCTCAACAACAATGCCGCCAAGGCGGATATCGCGCACCGTCTGCATGAGCAGCACGAGGAGATCATCAAGAAGACCACCGAAAGCATCGATGGCGGCAAGCTCACCGGCAGCGATCTGGCCAACAGCTATTGCCTGCGCGGCCACGCCAGAGCCGACCTCGACCGCGTTGACGAGGCCCTGCAGGATGCCAACACCGCCGTGCGCCTCGCGCCGACCGCCGCGAACATCCTGACGTGCCGCGCCAGCATCTATTTCCAGTCGGGACAGTTCGACAAGAGCGTGACCGACTACTCCAACGCGATCGCCCTGGGCGGCGGCGCCGACGGCCTCGCATTCCGCTGGCGCGGCGTCTCGCGGGTCTATGCCGGCCGGATGCAGGAGGCCATCGAGGACTTCGCCAAGGCGAGCGAACTGGGCGACCGCGAGGCCCGGCTCTACAGCGACATGTGGCTGGTTGCGACCTACGGCCGCCTCGGCAAGCCAGTTCCTGCCGACTTGGTCAAGCGCGCCGGGGCCGAAGCACAAGGTGACTGGCCGCGTGCCGGCCTGGCCATGCTGGCGGGCCTGATGTCACCGGACGACCTGCTCAAATCGCTCGAGAAAAAGGCCGGCGACGAGCACCAGATGGCGCTCGCGGAAGCCTATTTCTATATCGGCCTGCGCAACCTCGCACTCGGCGACACCACGCAGGCGCAGGCGTTCTTCCAGAAGACGCGCGATATCGGCGTAATCGAGTATGTCGAAAATGACTGCGCTGCGTTCGAGCTCGACCGTCTGAAGAAGCTGGGCGCGACGACGTCAGCCAAGCCAGGTGCGGTCGCCCACTGATTTCGGGACCGAACAGCGTCCCCCGGGCCGCACCATACCCCGATACTGCGCGATGTGGGCGCCGCACCCGCAATGTTGTTGCAATGTTACTTGCCCTACAACCGGCCGTACGGGAACTGGACCCAAAGGCATATGCGGATACTGCTGGTTGAAGACGAGGCCGAAATGGCGGCGGCGCTGTCGCAGGCGCTGAAAGGCTACGACATGGTCGTCGATCATGTGCCGACCCTTGCCGAGGCTGAGGAAGCGATTTCCGCCGACGTGCATGGCGCCGTCCTGCTCGACCGCCAGCTCCCCGACGGCGACGGCCTCACGCTGATCCCGAAGCTGCGCGCCAAGGCCGACGGCGTTCCGATCATCGTGCTGACCGCACGCGGCGATCTCGCCGACCGCATCACCGGCCTCGACAGCGGCGCCGACGATTATCTGGCCAAGCCGTTCGCCGTCGAGGAGCTGTTGGCGCGGCTGCGCGCCGTGCTGCGCCGTCCCGCCGGCGTGCAGTTCGAGATCATCAAGGCCGGCCGGATGGCGTTCGACTGCAGCCATCGCGAGGCCAGCGTCAATGGCTGCCCGCTCGAGCTGCCGCGACGCGAGCTGCTGGTGCTGGAGACGCTGCTGCGCCGGATGGGCCGCACCGTGCTGCGCGCGACGCTCGAGGAAGCCGTCTACAATTTCGAGGACGAGATTCAGTCGAACGCGCTCGATGCCCACGTCTCGCGGCTGCGCCGCAAGCTCGCCGACTCCGATGCCGGCGTCGAAATCCACAGCATCCGGGGCGTGGGCTACCTGCTGAAGCAGGTATCATGAGCCAACCCGCCGATCACTACTGCCTGCGCTCGCAACTGAGCTGGCGCCTGGTTGCGCTGCAGGCAGTCCTGCTGACGGGACTCGTGCTCACGGTGCTGGGCGCGCTGTGGGCCTCGGGTTTCCTGCTGGTCAACCGGGATGAAGATCGGGTCATCGACGTCGTGCAATCGGCCGTCGCGCGCAACGCGCAGGGCGAACTCGTGCTGCGTCCGACCGACGATCTCAGCAAGCTGCGCGCCGAGATTCCCGATCTCTGGTTCGCGGTGCGGGACCGCGAGGGGCACACGCTCTCCGAAGGAGACGTGCCGCCCGATTTCGCGCGGATCGGCAATGCCCTCGATCATATCAGCCAGGCGCGGCTCGGTTACCAGATGCTGGAGGACAGTCCCGGCAAGCCGGCGGCGCGGCTGAAGCGCGTCAACACGGATGCCGGGAACGTCCAGATCCTCACCGCGACGCAAGGCCGGATGACCGGGACCAAGGCGCTGTTGGTGATGGCGCTGACGTGCCTGGGCAGCACCCTGCCCGGCCTGTTGCTGATGGCGTGCGCCACCTTCATCGCGACGCCAATGGTCGTGCGGCGCGCATTTGCGGGCATCGACTCCACTGCCGACGAGGCCCGCCGGATCGATTTCCGCCAGCGCGGCAGCCGGTTGTCGGCCGACCATTTGCCGCTCGAAGTCGCGCCGCTGGTGAGCGCCGTCAACGATGCGCTGAAGCGGCTCGACGACGGCTATTCGCGCCATCAGCGCTTCGTCGCGGACGCCGCGCACGAATTGCGCACGCCGATCGCGATCCTCAACACGCGGCTGGAGTCGCTGCCGCCGGGACCCGAGAAAACCCGCCTGCTCGAGGATGCGGCACGGCTTGCGACGCTCGCCGAGCAGCTCCTCGACATCCAGCGTTTCGACCAGTGCCGCAATCCGTTCGGCCGCGTCGATCTCGTCGCGGTCGCGCGCAATGTCGCCGCCGACCTCGCGCCGCTCGCGATCGCGGCCGGTTACGAATTGTCGCTCGATACCGCAACCGATCGGGTCGAGACGCTGGGTGACCGCGCTGCGCTCGAGCGTGCGCTGACCAATCTCGTGCAGAACGCCATCCAGCATGGCGGCCGCCGCGGCACCATCACCATCCATGTCGGTAGCGCCGCGACGATCGACGTCACCGATGAAGGCAACGGCATTCCGAAGGATGAGCGCACGCGGATCTTCGATCCGTTCTATCGGCTTGCGCCGCTCGATCGCGGCGCCGGCCTCGGACTCAACATGGTGCGCGAGATCGCAAGACTGCATGGCGGTCACGTCTCCGTGCTCGATGGCCCGAAGGGTGGCGCGAGCTTCCGTCTCACATTACCGCCGGCGCCGTTCGCATCGTGATGCCACAGCGTTTTCGAGCGAAGCCTGTCCCGGACTTGATCCGGGATGGGCACCGGTTCGCGTGAAGAAAACGCATCAAAGCTAGAATCCAGAGCTCGTTCCGATTCAATCGGAACGGGCTCCCGCAACATCGCGCAATGTTGTCGCAATGCAGGCCCCGCAAAGAAGAGAACGCGCCGCGCAATCGAGTCGAGGCGCGGCGACACTTTGCTGGGAATCCCAATGTCACATGATCTCCTGTCTTTCTTCACGGCGTGGATGGCAGCCCCCGGCCGCGTCGGCGCCATCGCGCCCTCGGGCACAGCGCTCGCCGAACTGATCACGCGCGACATCAGCGCCAAGACCGGTCCGGTGCTGGAGCTCGGTCCTGGAACGGGCGCCTTCACCTATCAGCTGCTGAAGCGCGGGGTGCGCCAGCAGGATCTCACGCTGATCGAATACGGTTCGGATTTCATGCGGCTGCTGCAGCTCCGCTTTCCCGGCGCGCGCGTACTGTGGATGGACGCCGCGCGGCTGGCCTCGGAACGGCTGTATGACGGCGCGCCGGTCGGCGCCGTCGTCAGCGGATTGCCGCTGCTCAACATGTCGCCGCGCAAGGTGATCTCGATCGTCAGCGGCGCATTCAGCTACATGCGTCCGAATGGCGCGTTCTATCAATTCACCTACGGCATGCGCTGCCCGGTGCCGCGGCCGATTCTCGACCGGCTCGGCCTGCGCGCCACGCTGGTCGATCGCGCCATCCTCAACGTGCCGCCCGCCGCGGTCTACCGGCTGACGCGACGCCCGCAATACAAGCTGATCACGCGCGACGTCACCCCTGCCGCCGATGCAGGCGTCTCACCGATCAAGAAGGAACGCCGGGCCAGCAAGGACTGCGCCGCCGTGTGACGGCGCAGCTGATGGCCGCTTACATCAGCCGGCTCTGCTTCGCCGCCGCTTCGATGAACGATGCAAACAGCGGATGCGGCTCAAAGGGCCGCGACTTCAGCTCGGGGTGGAACTGGACGCCGATGAACCAGGGATGGTCCTCGTATTCGACGATCTCCGGCAGCACGCCATCGGGCGACATGCCGGAGAAGCGCAGGCCGTGCTGCTCGAGGCGGTCCTTGTAGGCGGTGTTGACCTCGTAGCGATGGCGGTGCCGCTCGGAGATCTCGGTCGCGCCGCCATAGACCTGCGAAACGCGGCTGCCGCGGTTCAGCGCCGCGGGATAGGCCCCTAACCGCATGGTGCCGCCAAGGTCGCCGCTCTGCGAGCGCTTCTCGAGCTCGTTGCCGCGCAGCCATTCGGTCATCAGGCCGACCAGCGGCTCCTTGGTCGGGCCGAACTCGGTCGAGTTGGCCTCCTCGATGCCGACCAGATTGCGCGCCGCCTCGATCACCGCCATCTGCATGCCGAAGCAGATGCCGAAATACGGCACGTCACGCTCGCGCGCGAACTGCGCCGCACGGATCTTGCCCTCGGCACCGCGCTGGCCGAAGCCGCCGGGCACCAGGATGCCGTTGACGTGCTCGAGGAACGGCGCCGGGTCCTCGTTCTCGAACACCTCGCTCTCGATCCAGTCGAGATTGACCTTCACCTTGTTGGCGATGCCGCCGTGCGAGAGCGCCTCGATCAGCGATTTGTAGGCGTCCTTCATGCCGGTGTACTTGCCGACGATCGCGATCGTCACCGCGCCTTCCGGATTGCGGACGCGCTCGTTGATGACGTTCCAGCTCTGCAACGCCGGCGGAATCTTCGCCGTGATGCCGAACGCGGCCAGCACCTCGTCGTCGAGGCCGGCGGCGTGATAGGCCTCCGGCACGGCGTAGATGTTGTCGACGTCGCGCGCCTCGATCACGGCGCTCTCGCGCACGTTACAGAACAGGCCGAGCTTGCGCCGCTCTTCCTTCGGGATTTCACGGTCGGTGCGGCACAGCAGGATGTCCGGCTGGATGCCGATCGAGCGCAGCTCCTTGACCGAGTGCTGCGTCGGTTTTGTCTTGAGCTCGCCGGCACTTGGAATGTAGGGCAAGAGCGTCAGGTGAATGTAGACGGCGTGATCGCGCGGCAGCTCGTTCTTGAGCTGGCGGATCGCCTCGAAGAACGGCAGGCCCTCGATGTCGCCGACAGTGCCGCCGATCTCGACCAGCACGAAATCGTAGTCGTCGTTGCCCGACAGCACGAATTCCTTGATCGCGTTGGTGACGTGCGGGACCACCTGGATGGTGGCGCCAAGATAATCGCCGCGGCGCTCCTTGGTGATGATGTCCTGGTAGATCCGCCCGGTCGTGATGTTGTCGGCCTTGGTGGCCGGACGACCGGTGAATCGCTCGTAATGGCCGAGATCGAGATCGGTCTCGGCGCCGTCGTCGGTCACGAACACTTCGCCGTGCTGATACGGCGACATCGTTCCGGGATCGAGGTTGAGATAGGGATCGAGCTTGCGAAGGCGGACTTTGTAGCCTCGGGCCTGCAGCAGAGCGCCGAGCGCCGCCGATGCCAGACCCTTTCCGAGCGAGGAGACCACGCCGCCGGTGATGAATATGTACCGCGCCATGGGACTTTACCTTTAAGCCGACTCCAGCGATTCGCAAAACGAATCGGCTGTTCCCGGCAAACAATCCACCGGGCTGTGGGTTACATTAAATTGGAAGCGATTTCAGAGCATTGATGGGGATTTCTGATGCAGGACGCCAGCGGTGCATCCTGCATGGCGCCCCCGCTTTATTGCGACCGTGGTGCCTGCGGGCCGCTCGGAGCCTGCTGCCCCTGCTGCTCGTCGGTCTTCTTCAGCGAATCGAGGATGCCGCCGGAGGTCGGTGCAGTGATCGGCGCGCCGCTGGCCGGCTGGGTCTGCGCCGGTGCGCCGGTGCCGATGATCGAGCTCGGCTTGCGGTCGTAGCCTGCGTACCAGGACAGGAACAGGCTGGTGAGGAAGAAGCCGGCCGCGAGGATCGCGGTGGTCCGCGACAACAGATTCGCGGTGCCGCGGCTCGACATGAAGCCGGCGCCGCCGCCCATGCCAAGGCCGCCGCCTTCGGATTTCTGCAACAAAACAGCGCCGATCATGACGGCGACGATCATGAGATGGATAATGATAACGACAGTCTGCATCGCAAGCCTTCCGTCACAAGCCGCCAAGCGGCCAGACAAACGGCGCTATCGGCTTTGCGGTTTTTCGTGAAGTCGCGCCCTGTTACACGATTGGACCGGGCATTGTCACCCCCGAGATAGTCGCAATGGCTGACATCACAAGCTGCCTCGGTCGCGCTCGCCCGAGGCTTGATCGGAACCGGCTCTTTCCATTATAATAGACGTATGGATACTTTGGTAGACGATCTGAGCCAGCGCCTGGCGCAGCGGATCCGGCTCGAGCGTGACGGCCGGAGCTGGTCGCTGGCCGAGCTGGCCGAACGCTCCGGCGTCTCGAAGGCGACGATCAGCAAAATCGAGCGCGCCGAGGTCAGCCCGACCGCGGTCGTGCTGGTGCGCCTCGCCTCGGCCTTCGACCTCACTCTGGCCGGGCTGATGTTGCGCGCCGAGGGCCAGGGCGAGCGGCTGTCGCGCGCCGCCACGCAGCCGGTCTGGAGCGATCCGGAAACCGGCTATCTGCGCCGCCAGGTGTTCAGCCGTCCCGATCATCCGGTCGAGCTGGTGCGGGTGGAAATGCCGGCGAGGCAGTCCGTGACCCTGCCCGCCTCGTCCTACGCCCATATCCGCCAACTGGTCTGGGTGCTGAGCGGCAGCCTTGTCATCACCGAGGGCGGCGCGCGCTATGTGCTCGGTAGCGGCGATTGCCTCGGCTTCGGCCCGCCCGCTGAGACCACCTTCGCCAACGAAACCAACGCCGGCTGCACCTACGTGGTCGCCCTGGCCCGGAGCTGATGCATGTCGCACTTCGCCATCAAGCCGCTCGAGGACGAGCCTGACCTGTGCAACGCGCTCGGCGCGCTGCTGGTCGAGACCGTCGCAAGCGGCGGCTCAGTGAGCTTCATGCATCCGCTGCCGTTAAATGACGCGAAGGCATTCTGGCAGGACTCGCTTGGCGCCGCTGCGCGCGGCGAGCGAGTAGTGCTCGGTGCGTTCGACGGCGACAGCCTGATCGGCACCGTGACGCTGCTGCTGAAGCTGCCGCCGAACCAGCCGCATCGCGCCGAGATCGCCAAGATGATGACGCGCGTGAGCCACCGCAACCGCGGCGTGGCGTCCGCGTTGCTGCGCGCCGCCGAGCAGCTGGCGATCGCGCACGGGCGCACGCTGCTGGTGCTTGACACCGCCGTCGACGACGGCGCCGCGCCACTTTACGAGAAGCAGGGATTTCAGCTCAGCGGCATCATCCCCGATTACGCGTTGAAGCCGCATGGCGGCCTCACCGGGACGATGATCTACTGGAAGCGGATCGGCGCGGCTGAGGTCGCCTGATTCCGTAGCCAAGCACAGATGCCGACGAAGGCTGGCTTCGCAATACTGCCAATCCCGTCACCCTGAGGAGCGCGTAGCGCGTCTCGAAGGGTCGACGGCCACCAGCCGGGCCGTCGACCCTTCGAGACGCGCGCAAGAGCGCGCTCCTCAGGATGACGGTGTGAGAGGTCGGGTCGGCGTGGATGGGCAGGCCTAACAGCCCGCGGCGATCGCCAAAAAGTCCGCCGCCTTCAGGCTGGCGCCGCCGACCAGCGCGCCGTTGACATTGGCGACGGCCATCAGCTCGGCGGCATTCGACGGCTTCACCGAGCCGCCATAGAGGATCCTGATCCGGTTTCCCTCGCCCTTGAAGCGATCGGTGAGCTGACCTCGGATAAACCTATGAACTTCCTCGACATCCTTCGCCGTCGGGGTCAGGCCGGTGCCGATCGCCCAGACCGGCTCATAGGCCACCACTAAATTGGCTGCGGTCGAGCCGTCGGGCAGCGAGCCCGCAAGCTGGGTGCCGCAGACATCGAGCGTCTTGCCGGCGTCGCGCTGCTCGCGCGTCTCGCCGATGCAGACGATCACGGTCAGGCCGGCACGCCAGACGGCCTCCGCCTTCTGCCGAATCAAGGCGTCGGTCTCGCCGTGGTCGGCGCGCCGCTCGGAATGGCCGACGATGATGGCGACCGCGCCGAGATCCCTAAACATTTCCGCCGAGAGGTCGCCGGTGTGGGCGCCCGACGCCTTCGGATGGCAATCCTGGGCGCCGACGGCGACCTTCGAACCGCGCGCCTTGTCGGCAAAGGCCCCGACCAATGTCGCCGGCGGACAGACCAAGAGATCGGCCTTCCCGGCGACATCGCCGGCGCCGGCCAGCATCGCGTCGAACTCGGCAAAAGAGGATTTCAGGCCGTTCATTTTCCAGTTGCCGGCGATCAGCGGCCGTATGGTGTCGGTCATGTCGGATTTCCCATCATTCAAGCGTGCCCCTGCGCTATCAGAGCCGGGCGGCGACTTCCAGAGCGCGGCTTCGCGCCTGCCGTGCGACGCTTCCGCCCGCGCGCCCGAGGTTGCGGGGGGACACGAGCCACTTTATAAGCGTTTTCAATTCGGTGACGCCCTGCTGCCGGACAAAAAGTCCCGACTTTTAGTCCCATTTGGGCACGACCCGGTTCCCCTCCTGTAAAACAAGTTGGACCCATGCTTCGAGGAATGCGGAAAGCCTCATCAAACTGGCTCGGCAAGACGATTATGGCCGTGGTGATGGGCGTTTTGATCGTCAGTTTCGGAATTTGGGGCATTGCCGACATCTTCAAGGGGTTTGGCCAGTCGACCTTCGCCAAGGTGGGCGGGACCGAGATTTCGGCCGAGCAGTTCCGCCAGATCTATACCGACCGCCTGCAGCAGCTCGGCCGCCAGTTCGGCCGTCCGCTGACCCCGGACCAGGCGCGCGCCTTCGGGATTGACCGCCAGGTGCTGCAGCAGACGCTCGCGGAAGCCGCACTCGACGAGGAAGCGCGCCGCATGGGCCTCAACCAGTCCGATGCCGAGGTGTTGCGCACAATCTACAACGATCCGAACTTCAAGGGCCTCAACGGCCAGTTCGATCCGCAGCGCTTCCAGTCCGTGATCCGCAACTTCGGCTACACCGAGGGCCGCTACATCGCCGAGCAGCGCCGCGTCGGCCTGCGGCGGCAGATCGCCGGCACCATCTCGTCCGGAATCGAGCCGACCAAGGCCGTGGTCGAGGCGCTGACCCGTTTCCAGAACGAGCAGCGCTCGATCGACTATGTCACGCTCGGCGCCGCGCAGGCCGGCACCATCGATCCGCCCTCACCCGAGGCGCTCGCCGCCTATTTCGAGGACCACAAGGTCCAGTTCCGCGCGCCCGAGTACCGCAAGATCGCCTTCGTCGCGATCACGCCGGAAGAAATCGGCAAGTGGGAAACCGTGTCCGACGAGGATGCCAAGAAGATCTTCGAGGAGCGTAAGGACCGGCTCAGCACGCCGGAGAAGCGCGAGGTCTCGCAGATCGTGTTTCCGGACGCCGGTGAGGCGCAGGCCGCCCGCGCCCGCATCACCTCGGGCACCTCGTTCGACGACATCGCCAAGGAGCGCAAGCTCAACCCCGCCGACGTCAATCTCGGCCTGGTTACGAAGTCTGCGATCCTCGATCCGGCCGTCGGCGACGCCGCCTTCTCCCTGCCCGCGGGTGAAGTCAGCCAGCCGGTCCAGGGCCGCTTCGGCGTGGCGCTGGTCAAGGTCGGCAAGATCGAGCCCGGCGTGACCCCGACCTATGAGAGCCTTGCGCAGCAGGTGAAGAACGAGATCGCGACAGAGCGCGCCCGCGCCAAGGTCGCCGATCTCCGCGACAAGATGGAAGACGAGCGCGGCGGCGGCTCCAGCGTCATCGACGCGGCGCAGAAGCTGAAATTGACCGCCGTCACCATCGACGCGATCGATCGCTCGGGGCGTCTGCCGAACGGCCAGGTCGCGTCGAACATTCCGCGCGGCCTCGACGTGGTGTCGCAGGCCTTCAACAGCGACGTTGGCGTCGACAACGACCCGATCCAGTTCAACAACGGCTATGTCTGGTACGACGTGCTCGGCATCACGCCGTCGCGCGAGCGCACCCTCGACGAGGTCCGCGATCAGGTCGAGGCCAAGTGGCGCGAGGACCAGATCTCCGCCAAGCTGCGCGCCAAGGCGACCGAGATCGTCCAGAAGCTCGACAGCGGCGCCAAGCTCGCCGACGAGGCCACGGCGGCCGGCGTCAAGGTCGAAACCGCTGCGAACTTCCGCCGCGAGGCCACGCTGCCCAACGTGCCGGCCGGCGTGATCGCGGCCACATTCCGCACGGCCAAGGACGGCGACGGACAGACCTCCGCGGCCGGCGGCAGCCAATGGGTGGTGTTCCGCGTCACCGATGTGACGGTGCCCGCGGTCGACTTCGCCTCCAACGAGGTCAAGCAGCTCAGCGAGGCGCTGCGGCGCTCGTTGAGCGACGAGCAGGTCGCGCAATATGTCGCGAAGATCGAGACCGACATCGGTGTGACCGTCAACCAGGCAGCCTTCGCACAGGTGACAGGCGCAAATAATTGAGCATGATCGGGACAGCGCGACAACGCGCTGCGCGCCGACCAAGCTCCAACAACAGACCCTGAGCCAGCGAATGGACGACCTGAAATCGATCATCGGAAAAGTCGCCACCGGCGCCACGCTGACGCGTGAAGAAGCGGCGTCAGCCTTCGACAGCATGATGTCGGGCGAAGCCACGCCCTCGCAGATGGGTGGGCTGTTGATGGCGCTGCGGGTGCGCGGCGAGACCGTCGAGGAGATCACCGGCGCGGTCAGCGCGATGCGCGGCAAGATGCTGCCGGTCACCGCACCGGCGGAGGCCGTCGACATCGTCGGCACCGGCGGCGACGGCTCCGGCTCGGTCAACGTCTCGACCTGCGCGGCCTTCATCGTGGCCGGCGCCGGCGTGCCCGTCGCCAAGCACGGCAACCGCGCCCTGTCGTCGCGTTCGGGTGCCGCCGATGTGCTGGCCGCGCTCGGCGTCAAGCTCGACCTGACGCCTGCGCAAGTCGGGCGCTGCATCAAGGAAGCCGGCATCGGCTTCATGTTCGCGCCTTCGCATCATCCGGCAATGAAGAACGTCGGCCCGACCCGGGTCGAGCTCGCCACCCGCACCATCTTCAACCTGCTCGGGCCGCTCTCCAACCCGGCCGGCGTCAAGCGGCAGATGGTCGGCGTGTTCTCGCGGCAATGGGTGCAGCCGCTGGCGCAGGTGCTGAAGAACCTCGGCTCCGACAAGGTCTGGGTGGTGCACGGCTCCGATGGCCTCGACGAGATCACCCTCACCGGCCCGACCTTCGTTGCAACGCTCGAGAACGGCGAGATCAGGACATCGGAGGTGACGCCGGAAGATGCGGGCCTCGGCCGCGTCGGCGGCGAGGCGCTGAAGGGCGGCGACGCCGATGCCAATGCGATCGCGCTGTCGAGCGTGCTCCAGGGCAAGCCCAGCGCCTATCGCGACGTCGCTTTGCTCAACGCGGCCGCCGCGCTGATCGTGGCCGGCCGTGCCAAGGACTTGAAGGAAGGCGTGGCGATCGGCGCCCAGTCGCTCGACAGCGGCGCGGCCGCGGCGCGGCTGAAACACCTGGTCGCGGTTTCCAACGGCTGAGAGCGCGGGACATGTCCGACATCCTGACCAAGATCGAGGCGTACAAGCGCGAGGAGATCGCCGCCGCAAAGCGCGCGCGTCCGATCGCCGAGGTCGAGGCGCAGGCGAAAGCGGCCTCAGCTCCACGCGGCTTCGTCCGCGCCCTCAAGGACAAGCATGCACGCGGCGACTACGCGCTGATCGCGGAGGTGAAGAAGGCCTCGCCCTCGAAGGGGCTGATCCGTGCCGACTTCGATCCACCCGCGCTCGCGAAAGCCTATGAGGCCGGCGGCGCGGCGTGCCTGTCGGTGCTGACGGACGCGCCCTCGTTCCAGGGCCATCTCGACTTCATGGTCGCCGCCCGCGCTGCGACCAATCTGCCGGTGCTGCGCAAGGATTTCATGTTCGACACCTATCAGGTGGCGGAGGCGCGCGCCCATGGCGCCGACTGCATCCTGATCATCATGGCCGCGCTCGACGACATCGCGGCCAGCGAGATCGAGGACGCCGCGCTCGGCTATGGCATGGACGTGCTGATCGAGATCCACGACCGCGCTGAGCTCGACCGTGCCCTGAAACTTCGCTCGCCGATGATCGGCGTCAACAACCGCAATCTGCGCACCTTCGAGACGACGCTCGCGACCAGCGAGGCGCTGGCGCCGCTGATCCCCGGCGACCGCCTGATGGTCGGCGAGAGCGGTATCTTCACGCCCGAGGATCTCGCCCGCCTCGAGCGCGTCGGAATGTCGACCTTCCTGGTCGGCGAGAGCCTGATGCGCCAGCAGGACGTCACCGCGGCCACCCGCGCCTTGCTGACGCGGCAGACGGCACCGCGCGCCACCGGCACGCGCTGACGCAATGGCGCGGAAGACCAAAGCCGGATCGAAGGGACCCGTTGCCGCCCTCAGCCATATCGACGCCAAGGGCGAGGCGCGCATGGTCGACGTCTCGGCCAAGCCCGCGACCGAACGGACCGCGATCGCCGAAGGCCGCGTCCTGATGAGCAAGGCAACGCTCACACTGATCGAGTCCGGCCAGGCCAAGAAGGGTGACGTGCTGGCGACCGCGCGGATCGCCGGCATCATGGCGGCGAAGCGGACCTCGGAATTGATCCCGCTCTGCCATCCGCTGGCGCTGACCAAGGTCACGATCGATATCGCACCCGACCGCAAGCTGCCCGGCTGCATCGTGCGCGCCAGCGTCAAGGTGACGGGACCGACCGGCGTCGAAATGGAGGCGCTGACCGCGGTTTCGGTCGCCTGCCTGACGGTCTACGACATGGTCAAGGCGGTCGACCGTGGCATCCGGATCGAAGGCATTCATCTGGTCGAGAAGATCGGCGGCAAGTCCGGGCACTATCGCGCGGACAAGTGATTGCGACCGATGCGCAGCCGCCGCCTGATTTGGCTCGTTCCGATCCTGGCGGCGCTTGCCTGGCTGGCATGGACCGCGTGGCGGTGGCAGGCCGAGCGGCAAATCTATGCCGATCCAGCGAGTCCTGCCCTGACGATCACGCCGAAGCATGTCGAAGCGTTGCGGAAGCTGCAATTCGCCTGGAATGCGCGGATCGAAAGCGGCGGGCCGGTCGTGGATCCGATGGCACCCTATGGCAGCGCGGATATGGCGGCCGACCTTGGCCCGATCATCGGCACGCGCGATCGCGTGGCGGTTGCGCGGTTTCATCGCGAGGTCTCGGCGCTGCTGATCCGGGCGCTGCAGAATTGCGACCTCGCCGATGGACAGTACAAGCTCGGTCATCTGGACAATGCGACGATGGAACGGCGCCTCCGGCAGGAACTCGTCGGATTGCCTGACGTGCGCATGGCAGCTGTCGTAGCCGAACTGCCTCGGTTCGAGCCGGACGGCACTTTTCAGTTCACGAGCCGGCATCTGCGACTGCTGCACCAATTGAGGTTCGAGTGGCCGGACAGCGAGATCATGAGGATCATCGCCGGATCGGGCTATCCCGCACCCGCGGTCCACTTCAAGCGCCCGTTCGGTGACATGACGGCGTTCGAGATCGATATGGCAGCGATCCTGGGGATGCCGCGCCCCGGCAACGATCACGTCGATCCCGTCTTCAATCGCCTCTATTGGGACATGTGGCCGGCGCTGCAGACCTTCGTGCAGCAGGTCAAGATCGACCCCGGCGCGTCGTCCTGCGCCGGCAAATAGGTCGCAGATCGTTGCGCGACAGCGCCTTTCGCGAAGACGCGCAACCATTCGTTAACCAATCTCGCTAACCCGCGCTCCATCTCGTTTGGATACGACTTTCGCGGGCCGGAGGTGCGCGAAAGCTACTTCCGGGTGAAACGCCTGGAAACGATAGATGAAGCAAAACGGCAGCGCCTCGTTCAACGTCACCTCGGTGATCGGCAGTGGTCCGATCCGCTGGCTGATCCTTGGCGGCGCCGTGCTGATGGCCGCGATCGCGATCGGCGCCACCCTGATGGCCGAGAATTTCCGCGAGCGCGCCCTGCACAACAGCGAGCGCGAGCTCGAGAACACCGTGCTGCTGCTGGCACGGCATTTCGACCAGCAGCTCGACGACCTCGAGGTGGTCCAGCGCGACCTGATCGCGTTCATGCGCGACAACGGGATCGCGACGCCGGAGAACTACAAGCGCCGGATGTCGGCCGCCGACATCCATGCGATGCTCAAGTCCAAGATGGACGCGCTGTCCAATGTCGGCAGCCTCAACGTGTTCGACGCCGATGGCGTGCTGATCAACAGCTCGGGCGCCTGGCCGCTGCCGCAGGCCTCCATCGCCGATCGCGACTACTTCAATATCTTCAAGTCCAGCCCCTACTCGCCCGACATGATGGTCGCGCCGGTAGTCAGCCGCGTCAGCGGAAACTGGACCACCGCGATCGTCCGCAAGGTCACGGGCCCGCATGGCGAGTTCCTCGGCGTGGTCGGGCGCGGCATCGAGCCGGCGACCTTCGAGAAGTTCTTCTCGACCGTTGCGCTCGGCGAAGGCGCCGCGATCTCGATGCACCATCGCGACGGCACGCTGCTGGCGCGCTATCCCCATGTCGAGGAGATGATCGGGAAGAATTTTCGGAGCGGCCCGGCCGGTCAGCAGCAGGTGTTCGAGCTGCCGCAGAGCACTTCGCGGCTGACCAGCCCGGTCGACGGCAAGGACCGCCTGGTGTCGTCGCGGGCGCTCACCAAATTCCCGATCGTCGTTGTCGCCACCACCACCACGGACGCGGCGCTCGCCAACTGGCGCGAGCAGATCGGCATCCTGATCGCGGTGACCGCAGCATCGGTGCTGGCGATCGCGATCCTGCTCACGCTCGTGGTGCGCAAGCTGTTGCAGCAGCACCGCACCCAGCAGCAGCGCCTGACGCTGGAGAAGCTCCGGCTCGACACCGCCGTCAACAACATGACGCAGGGGCTGTTGCTGTTCGATGCCGGGCAGCGGCTGGTGATCTGCAACAAGCGCTATATCGAGATGTACGGATTGTCCGCCGACGTCATCCGGCCCGGCTGCAGCTTCCGCGACGTCATCGTGCATCGCCACCTGACCGGTTCATTCCAGGGCGACGTCGAGCGCTACGTCAACCTCGTGCTGCGCGACGTCGGCATCCGCAACACCATGGTGATCGCGACGCCCGACGGGCGCTCGATCCAGGTCGTCAACGAGCCGCTGGCCGATGGCGGCTGGCTTGCGACCCATGAGGACGTCACCGAGCGGCGCCGCGCCGAGGAGCGCATCACGCATCTTGCCCACTACGATGCTCTCACCGACCTGCCGAACCGCGCGCTCTTCCACGAGGAGATCAAGCGCGAGCTGCCGCATGTCGCTCCCGACAGCCAGCTCGCGGTGCTCTATATCGATATCGACGAATTCAAGGGCGTCAACGACTCACTCGGCCACATGGTCGGCGATGAATTACTCAAGTCCGTTGCGCGGACGCTATCCGGCGTGATCGGCGACGGCGATTTCGTCGCCCGGCTCGGCGGCGACGAATTCGCGATCGTGCAGACCGGCGTGAAGAACGAGGTCGAGGTCACCGACCTCGTCGCGCGCATCTACGAGGTCATCCGCTCGCCCTATCAATGCCTCGGCCACCAGGTCACGACCGACGCCAGCATCGGCATTGCGCTGGCGCCGAAGGACGGCACCGATCTCGACCAGATCTTGAAGAACGCCGACCTTGCGATGTATGCGGCAAAGTCGGCCGGCCGACGCGTCTCGCGGTTCTTCGAACCGGCGATGGACGCCGATGCCCGCGCCCGCCGCGAGCTCGAGGTGGAGCTGCGGCAGACCATCGCCGCGGGCAGCGGGCTCGAAGTGTATTACCAGCCCTGCGTCGACCTGCGCAGCAACGAGATCACCGGCTGCGAGGCGCTGGTGCGCTGGCGCCATCCGGTGCGCGGCATGATCTCGCCGGCCGACTTCGTGCCGATCGCCGAGGAGACCGGCCTGATCAACCAGCTCGGCGAATGGGTGCTGATGACGGCCTGCAAGGAAGCGGTGAACTGGCCCGATCACGTCAAGCTCGCGGTCAACGTCTCGCCGGTGCAGTTCCGGACCGGCACGCTGGCGCTCAAGGTGATCGCGGCGCTGGCGGCATCGGGCCTGTCGGCAGGCCGGCTGGAGCTCGAGATCACCGAGGCGGTGCTGATCCGCGATGACGAGACGGCGCTGGCCGCGCTGCACCAGCTCCGCGCCATCGGCATCAGGATCGCGCTCGACGATTTCGGCACCGGCTATTCGTCGCTGAGCTATTTGAAGCGCTTTCCGTTCGACAAGATCAAGATCGACCGCTGCTTCGTCACCGACATCGCCGATCCGCAAGGTTCGGCCGGCATCGTCGAGGCCGTCGTCAACATCGCCGCCGAGCGCAGCATGACCACGACGGCGGAAGGCGTCGAGACCGCGCAGCAGCAGCAATTGCTGCGCGAGCTCGGCTGTTCGGAAATGCAGGGCTACCTGTTCAGCCCGCCGAAGCCGGCCGCCCAGATCCGCGAGCTCCTGGCCGGGCACCGCCGCGGCCCCGCTGCAGGTCCAACCGCCACGCGCCGGCGGAGGCCTGTCGCCGGCGCGGCGTGAGTTTCGGAAGGACTGGGCGACCTATTTGTCATGCCCGGACGGAAGCGCGAAGCGCGTCTTCGCGCCAGACGTCCCGGCCACGACGTCGTGAGGAAACGTCCGCGCCTAGTTCGGCACCGGCCGCTTCTGCGCGGCCTTGTCCGCGTTCTTGGCGTCGGCGTTCACGGTGACGCCGCGCAGCTGGTTGAACGCCGCGGCCAGCGCCTTGTCGTTCTTCTCGTCCGGCGGCACGTAGGATTGCGAGCCGGTCTGCTCGGCGCCCTCGGCGGAGAGATGGCCGCGCATCGAGGCCTCACCCTTGATCTCGGAGCGGGTCTTGAACTCGTCCGGCACGTCCTGCAGCACCTCGATGTCGGGCTTGATGCCAAGCGCCTGGATCGAATGGCCCGACGGGGTGAAATACCGCGCCGTGGTCAGCGCCAGCGCGCCATTGCCGGCGCCGAGCGGAATGATTGTCTGTACCGAGCCCTTGCCGAACGAGCGGGTGCCGATCAGGGTCGCGCGCTTGTGGTCGTGCAGCGCGCCGGCGACGATCTCGGAGGCCGAAGCCGAGCCGCCATTGATCAGCACCACGAGCGGCTTGCCCTTGGTCATGTCGCCGCCATGGGCGGTGAAGCGCTGGGTCTCTTCCGGATTGCGGCCGCGGGTCGAGACCACCTCGCCCCGCTGCATCAGCGTCGAGGTCACCGAGACCGCCTGGTCGAGCAGGCCGCCCGGATTGTTGCGCAGGTCGACGACATAGCCGTCGAGCTTGTCCTGCGGGACCTGCTTCTGGATCTCGCCGATCGCCTTGCGCAGGCCCTCGGTGGTCTGCTCGTTGAACGAGGTGATGCGGATATAGCCGATGTCGCCGCCCTCGACGTGATACTTCACCGGGCGGACGCGGATGATCTCGCGGGTGATCGAGACCTCGATCGGCTTGTCGGCGTCCTTGCGGATGATTTTCAGCCGGATCGAGCTGTTGGGCGCGCCCTTCATCTTGTTGACGGCCTGGTCGAGCGTCAGGCCCTGAATCTGCTCATCGTCGATCGAGGTGATCACGTCGCCCGACATGATGCCGGCGCGCGAGGCCGGCGTGTCGTCGATCGGCGCCACCACCTTGACGAAGCCGTCCTCCATCGTGACCTCGATGCCGAGCCCGCCGAACTCGCCATGCGTGGTCTCCTGCATCTCCGCCCAGCCCTTCTCGTTCATGTAGCGGGAGTGCGGATCGAGCGAGGAGATCATGCCGTTGATCGCCCCTTCGACGAGCTTGGAGTCCTCGGGCTTCTCGACGTAGTCGGTCTTGATCTTCTCGAATACCTCGCCGAACAGATTGAGCTGCGAATAGGTGTTGTCGGCATGCGCGGCGGCATTGGCGACGGCGAACAGATGCGCCCCCTGCGGCGAGGCCACGAGCAGGGTCAGACACGCTCCCGCAACCGTCCCGAGGAAGAAGCCAACATGTTTGCGCATTATCCGCGATCCTTTTTCGCTATCGGCCGGCAACGTTCCGCAACGTTCGCCTGCCCCACCCCGACGGGGGCACCACACAACGGCTTTTTGGTCGGATCAAGGCCGCCTTGTCACTGGACCATTACGGTCCTGTCACGATGCCCTGGTCAGCCCCAAAATCAGCATTTAGTCAGCACCAAATCAGCCTCAAGTCAGCTCCCGGTCGGCCTCTGGCCCAGCCTCCCGCAACCCGTTCTGCCAGGTCGACGGCCGGGTCCCGAATCCGCGCTTGGCCCGGGTGCCCAGCCAATAGCCAAACTGCGGGGGAACATGGCGAAATGGCCCTTCAACCCCGAGTTTTAGCGCGGCATCCATCGGCCAGTTCGGGTTATTGAGGATCTCCCGGCCGACCGCGATCAAATCTGCTTGTTTATTGCGCAGGATTTGCTCGGCCTGGTCACCATGGATGATCAGGCCGACCGCCATGGTCATGATATCGGCATGCCGGCGAACATATTCCGCAAGCGGCACCTGATAGTTGTATTTGATCTCCTTGCCCAGGATCGGCGCCATCTCGCTGATTCCCCCCGACGAGCAGTCGATCACATCGACGCCCTTCCCCTTCAGGATCGCCGCCAGCCGAGCGCTCTGCTCCGGACCCCAGCCGGCATTGTCCTCGACCGACAGCCGCACGAACAGCGGCTTGTGATCCGGCCAGTGCGCGCGCACGGCCTCCGTCACCTCGATCAGGAAGCGCATCCGGTTGGCTTCCGAGCCGCCATATTCATCGCTGCGCTGGTTCGAGCGCGCGGAGAGGAATTCGTGCACGAGATAACCATGGGCGCCGTGCAGCTCGAGCACATCGAACCCGGCCTCATGCGCGCGGCGCGCCGCCTGCCCCCAGGCCGCGACGAGGTCCTTCACCTCATGCGTTTCCAGCGCGCGCGGCGCCGGCCAGCGCTCGCTATGAGCGATCGCGCTCGGCGCCACCGGCGTCCAGGCGTCCCAATCCTCGATTGCGGCGCTGCGTTCGAGCGGACGGTCACCCTCCCAGGGACGGCTTGCGCGCGCCTTGCGGCCGGAATGGCCGAGCTGGATGCCGGCCACTGCGTTCTGCTGCTTGATGAAGCTGACGAGCCGGCTGAGCGGCGCGATGAACTGGTCGTCCCAGATGCCGAGATCGCCGATCGTCCCGCAACCGCGACGCTCGACCTTGGTCGATTCGACGATCACGAGGCCGGCGCCGCCTGCGGCGAACTTGCCGGCATTCATCAGATGCCAGTCGGTCGGAAAGCCCTTCTCGGCCGAATACTGATGCATCGGCGGCACCACGATGCGGTTCTTCAGCGTGACGCCGCGGATGGTCATCGGCGAAAACAGCAGCATATCGGACATCGCTTCCTCACTTCACGTCGTTACCCGGCGCGGCGGGTCGATCTTGTGTTTGGCGCCGACGATATACGCACCTCGCGACGGCGGATAGAGGCGCGCGGCGCACAACACCGAGGCGACATCGATCAACGAGCTGCTCTTATTGAGCGGGCTTCCGGTTCGCCGACAGGTCCGTCGGGCAGTCTACCCCGCATGCGATCGCTTTCTTCTGGTCGGCAACACGCCAGACCAGCAGCGCAACCAGGACGATGATGGTGACGGTGAGCTTGGCCAACGTGTCGTGATTCAATTTCAGCTCCGAGCAACAATCAGCATAAGCGACAACCATCAGCTGCGAACAAAAACTGGCCCCGGGACCTTGAAGGCCGCTACCGGGGCTGTCTACCTGACCCGCATTCGATTCAACGTGGTCGAGATCATCATCGTACGGACCTGGCGCGTCCTGCAAGCTCTCCGGTCTGCATGGCAGCACGGCACAACCGGCGGCAGCCGTGCTGGAACTTTCTCGTCTGTGTGCCGTTCGGGGGCTGTGCTCTGATCATTGCCCCAGAGGCACACAACACCTCCTGCGGCCCCAGCCGTCACGCTGGGGTCGCAAATATCTGCAGTTCCAGCTGGACCGGAATTTTGCGACGAAGAATGCCGCGATCTCCGGCAACCTGCCCGTCCATCACCTAGCCCATATGGGCTACACCCTCACGACGGCCGTCAACTCCGCGCAAGTCTTGCTGCGCCCGCGGCGATTGCGTCGTTGAAGCTCGTATCCCAGAATTTTCCGACCTCGGCGCGCGCGTCGAGCACGCCGAGCTTGAGGAAGGTGTCGGCGACCTTCTGGTGGGTGTCAGGCACATCAGGCGTTACACCAGCCAGCGAGAAGTCGTCGCTGCGGCGGGCGAACTGGTCGAGAATGTCCTGCAACGGCAGATGGGTTTCGGCGACCTGCGCCGCTGCATACAGGGGAAAATTCTTGTTGGCGAACGCATAGGCGCGCTGGACGCGCAGCAACAGGTCGCTCACGGCCGCGTGGCGCAGCGGATCGTCGACCGCCTTCGGATTGGCGTAGATCGGGAAATTGCCGGAGAGATAGCCGACGCCGGTCTTGAGCAGCCGCGCGCCCTGCTTGGCGATAGCGAGCTGCCCGTTGTAGCCATAGATCGCCCAGGCATCGAGCTTGCCGGACGCGAACGCCGAGTAGCCGTCGGACGGCGTCAGATTGATGGCCTCGATATCGCTGAACGCGAGCCCGGCTTCCTCGAGCTGTTTCGCGAGGAAGTAATGCGCCGTTGTCGCGCGCACATAGCCGACGCGCTTTCCCTTGAGGTCGGCGATCGAGTGGATCGGCGCGTCCTTTGCCGCCACCGTGACCTGGATGTTGAGATCCTCATGGGTAACGGCGATGAAGCGCACCTTGGCGTTCTGGCGCGCGGCGAACATCGCAGGAATCTCGCTGCCCGAACCAACGTCGAGCGCATCGCCGTTCAGGGCCTCGATGTGGAGCACGCCGTTGTTGAGCTCCTTCCATTCGATCTTGTAGGGCGTCTTGTCCTCGCCGGCGGCCTGCAGCAGCGGACGCCAGCCGCCCTTGTAATACGCCACCCGCAAGGTGACGCCGCCGAGATCGGCGCCCCCACCCGCCCCCGTTTCCGCGCGCGCACTGCCGGCAATCAGACTTCCGGCGAGTACGCCGAGCGCAGAACGTCGCGAAAGGACAAATGGCGTGGTCACCGGCGAGCTCCTGATCAGCAGTCACAATTGCTGCAAGCTTAGGAGAAAAACCGCTGATGTATATGAGACGCTATTTCGTTTTTGGCGTCGTGCGCGAAAAGCCGTTCCAAGGATTGACGGCTTGGCGCGGAAAACAATATCCGACCACGAAACGTAGCCCGGATGAGCCGAGCGATATCCGGGGCCGCTGCATCGGCGCCCACAATTAAGACCCGCATGTCGCTTCGCTCATGCGGGCTACGACAGCGGCGCTACTTCGCAACCTCGTACACATCAGGATCGTAGCTCGAGCTCGGATTGGCGAACGCGTGGCGCAGCGCCGGCGAGATCGGGACGTTGTAGTTGATGCCGTTCGGCGGGGTCGGCTGCTCCAGCCACTTTTTGTACATGACCTCGATCTCCGGGCTCCGGTAGAGTTCGGCCGTGGCGCGGTCGGCGAGCGCCTTGAACGGCGCGTCCTCCCGGCGCAGCATGATGCCGAAGGGTTCCGCCTTCGAGAAGGCCTCCTCGCTGATCATGTATAGCGCCGGCTGCTTGGATCGCGCGATCGCCACCGCAAGCTGCACGTCGTCGAGCGCATAGGCCTGGGCGCGATCGGTCTCCAGCATCAAGAACGCCTCGGCCTGGTCCTTGGCCGGCTGAACGTTGATGCCGAGCTTGCGTTCGGTGTTGACCTTGATGAGCTGCGTCAGATTTACCGAGCCTGCAACGGCGGTGACCGACTTGCCCTTGAGGTCGTCGATGGTGTTGATGCCGGCGGACTTTTTGGCGGCAAAGCGCGTCGCGCTCAGGAAATGCGAGTTGGTGAAGGTCACCTGCTTCTGGCGCTCGGCGCTGTTGGTGGTCGCCGAGCAGTGCAGATCGATGGTGCCGTTGACCATCAGCGGGATGCGGTTCGACGAGGTCACCGGGAGATAGTCGACCGCGATGTCGGGCATGCCGAGCTCCTTCTTCACGGCATCGACGATCTTGAGGCAGATATCGAGCGCGAAGCCGATCGGCCGCTGATTGTCGTCGAGATAGCTGAAGGGAACGGAGGCCTCCTGAAAGCCCAGCGTGACCTTCCTGGTCTCCTTGATCTTCTGCAGCGTGCCCGACAGCTCCTCGGCTGCCACGGGGCTCGCGGCGAGCGTGAGAGCGAAAAGGATGGCGGGCAAACGCATCGGCGGCTCCTGTGCGGTGATCGGATGGCGGTGATAGCCCACACACAGGCCCGGCGATAGAAGATGATGTGTCTATCAGCTATCGCGCTTTGCTATGGTCCGCCTGCCGAGCTTGCGACCACAGCCCCGAGACATCCGCACCCGGATCGCTACTGCTGCGCCCCGCCCTCGAGCAGGCGGTCGCCGACCAGGTGAACCGCACCGCGGGTCCAGGAATAATCGGCGCCCATCCGCAAGCCGCTGTCGCCGCGTGAGACGACCGCGCCGCTGCGGGCGTCGCGCACCTGGAAGCCGACCGTGTATTCGGTCCGGCTGACCCGCCTGATCACACCGATCAGCGATTGATCGGCGCCGAGCTTCTGCGCGATCGCCGCCTCGCAGCCGTCACAGTCGCGCAGCGCCCGCGCCTTGACGGGCTCGGCAACTGCGCCGCCGGTATCGACCAGGCGGTAGCGGCCCGATTGCGCAAGCCGGTCGCGGACGCCCTGGGTGACATCGGCCAGCGTGGCGGCATCGGAGCCGGCAAGGCCGGACGACGGTGCCGCGGAATTGTCCTCGAGCTCGAACTCGAACACCGCAAGCCCGATCGGCGCCACGGCGGCGGCCGGTGCCGTCGGCGGCGCAGCGGCAAGAACGGCGCGCACCTCGCGCGACACGAACATCCGCGCATGGTCCCATGCCTCGTCATTGTCGCCACGAAATGTGTAGAGCTTTTCATACAGCACACGGCTCGCGCCGACATCGATGACCGCCACCTTGGCCCACTGCACCAGCGTGCTCATCTTCTGCACGCCGCCGACCACCTTGATTTGGGCCTCGCCGGCGGGCGCCGCTGACGGCACCAGGCGATAGCGCGGCTCCGCGGCGACATCGGCGCGCAGCGCGGCCATGAACGCATCCAGCCGCTTCTGATGCACGGCGGTCTGATCGATCACCTCGCCCGAGGTATCGACATAGCTGAAATCATCGATGCTGACGCCAAGCGGGGGAGCCACGGCGGCGGTTTCGGCGCGCAGCGGACAAGGTCCGGCCAGAAGGCCGATCAACGCAAGGGCGTGCAAAACGAAGCGGGACTGGCGCATGATCGAGGCCTTTCAGGTGCTTGCGCGGGGTCGATCGCAGCCTAGGCCGGCGGCCGCCGCGCCGCAGCGGAGCGCCTCCCGGCCGCTGCCGGGAAAATTTCACGACCGCGGTCCGTCCCCAAGGCGACGCTTCTCGACGCTTCCTTTCTGCCGTTTAATGAGCGTGACGGCCCTGCCTGCGAACGGGCGCCGAAGGTCGTCTGCGACCTCTGAGGATACGCCGATGCGGAATTGGTCCGGAAGCGATCTGAAGCTGCGGCTGACGTTGCGTGTGGCTGCCGTGTCGATGCTCTGCTTTGCAGCGATCTCCGGCTTCTTCCTGATCGAGGCCGACCGCTCGGTGCGCGCAAGGATCGCTGCCGTTGCCGATGTCGCCGCCAGGACGCTGGAGCTGCAGCAGAGCAAGATCCAGTGGCTGAACAATCCGCGCTCCGATTTCCCCGATCTTGACAGCGTTGCCACCTCGGTCATGGCGCCCGGCCTGTGCCTCGCGTTTCGCAGCAACAGCGGCAAGATCAGCCAGCGCTTCTGCGGCGGCACGCAGACCGATACGGCCGCGCCGCCGCAGGCCTTTGCGGCGCTCTATCGCCGCCTGTTCGATCCCGGCCGGGAGACCGTGCGCCCGGTGATTGCGCGCGGCCAGGCGATCGGCGAGGCCGTGGTCTGGGTCGATCCGGCGGTGCTGACGACTGAGGCCTGGCACGATGCCGGCCGGCTGATGGCGGTGCTGATGCTCGCGCTGCCGCTACTCTGCGCCCTGGTCTATGCGGCGCTGTCGCGTGCGCTGCGTCCGACACGGCTGATCCGCGACGGGCTCGAGCGGATCGCCGCAGGCGACCTCGCCGCGCGGCTGCCGCCGTTCGATCTCGCCGAATTGTCGGCGATCGGCGACGTCTTCAATCATCTCGCCGAGCGCCTCGCCGCCGCGCTTTCCGACCGCAACGCGCTGACGCAAAAACTGATCCTGGTGCAGGACGAGGAGCGCCAGCATCTCGCACGCGAGCTGCATGACGAGTTCGGGCAATCGCTGGCCGCGATCCGCGCGCTCGCCGCCTCGGCGCGCCTGACCGCGGTGCAGGATTGCCCGGCCCTGCTCACCGAATGCGACGGCATCGCGCGGACCGCGACCGACATGATGGAGACGTTGCGCGGCGCCCTCTTCAGGTTGCGCCCGCCCGATGTCGACGAACTCGGCCTCGCGGCGAGCCTGGAGGGCCTGATCGCCGGCTGGAACGGCCGCAGCCGGGGACAGCCGCGGTTCGAGATCGCCACATCGGGATCGTTCGAGCGCATCCCCGCCTCCATTGGCGCCAACCTCTACCGCATCGTGCAGGAGGCGCTCACCAACGCAGCCAAGCACGCCGGCGCCACGCGCGTCATGCTGCGGCTTGAGATGCGCGAGACGGCTTCGGCCGGCGGCGGCCGCGAAATCGTGCTCGCGATCGACGATGATGGCCGGCCCGGCGATCCTCAAGTGAAGTCCGGCATGGGCCTGCTCGGCATGCGTGAGCGGGTCGCGGCGCTGGGCGGGCGGCTGAGCTTCGATGCCGGACAGCCCAACGGCTCGTCGCTCCGCGTCAGCGTTCCCGTCGCAGCCAGCCGAGAGGCCGCACCGGTGGAACGCGCGGCATGAGCAATACGGCGCGAACCATCATGCTGGTCGACGACCACGCCGTCGTTCGGGAGGGCTACCGGGCGATGCTGCAGAAGCAGCCAGGGCTCTCCGTCGTCGCCGAAGCCTCCGACGGCGTCGAGGCCTACCGCCTTTACAAGGAGACCGGGCCCGACCTCGTCATCATGGACCTGTCGATGCCCGGCATCGGCGGCATCGAAGCCATCCGGCGCCTCAGGCAGTGGGACAAGCGGGCAAAGATCCTGGTCTTCACCATGCACCAGAACGCGGCCTTTGCCGTGCAGGCGATCCGCGCCGGCGCGAGCGGCTATGTCACCAAGACCAGCCCGCCGGAGACGCTGGTGCACGCGGTGATGGATGCGCTGTCGGGCAAGATCGCGATCAGTCCGGATATCGACCACGAGCTCGCGCTCAGCCGCCTCGCCGGCGAGACCGCCGCCGCCGACCTCCTGACCGCGCGGGAATTCGAGGTGCTGCGCATGTTGCTCGCGGAAAAGACCACCGACGAGATCGCCGAGGCGCTGCACCTCAGCCCCAAGACGGTCGCGAACCTGCATTCCCTGATCAAGGACAAGCTCGGCGTCGGCACGGACATCGAGTTGGTCCGCCTCGCGCTCCGGCAAGGCATCCTGACGCAGATCGACCTGGGCGAACGGTGAGCCCGCGGCGGGGGCCGGCTTGCATTGCTAGCCGCACCACCGAGATCGCTGCGCAAAGAAAGGCCCCAGCGAGGGGGTACACGCTGAGGCCAGAGCAACTTGGTCACACCATCCTAGACCTCGCCCCGGCGCTTTCCTTGGCTCCTTCGGAGTTACCGGATTCATACGGGTCGAAGACTGAACCTTATTGCTCGCTCGCGCGTATCCATAACGTCAGGATTTTGCCATTCCTCCTGGGCTAGAACCAACGCCGCCCGTCGTATTTCAATGCGGGCGGCGTTGCGCGTTTCTGCCCTGCGACGAGACGCGACCCCGGCGTGCCCACGCAGCTGACACGAATGAAAGTTCCCCGACAGGAACCGGAACGGATATCAGCCGACGTGAGTTGGACAGCATGATCTTGAAGGATGGAGCGTCATTGCCGTGAGCCGAAAAACCCTGCAGGCACGTTCAGAGCAGGCGCTCGTCGTCGTCATCCTCAGCACCGGCGCGCTCATCGCCTACCTCGGCCTGGCGCTTTCCCGGATATGAGAGGTCTGCCCGGCAAGCAGCAAGTCGCTTGACGCACCAAAAGCCCGTGAGGCCCAATCACTGATTTGCCCGACGGCCCAAGCCCCGCAGGACCGAGGGGCGGATCGCGGTCGTCACGAACGTGGGTCGAGATGCGGTGGACGCGGAGCGTTGTGACTGACGAGCACACGCAATGCGGACGGTGAAGTCGTGTGGTCCTGACGCCCTAGCGGCCGGTGTCCTCTCGCAAGATGCAACGCGTCTTGTGAAGGCGGTGACAAGCAAGCCCAGTCTCGCCGGGGAGAGCACGAAGTAAGCCGTAACCCATCGCGCAGGGAAAGCCGGAATGCTCCGGTTACACCTGTGGTCCTACCCCCGAGCTTTCTACCTTTTGCTCGGGGGCCCATGGGTGCGATCGGCACCCGGCTTTCCCTGCGCCCTCTTCAAGAGAGAGGGTGGAACGAGAAGCAAAGCCCGGGCAATCATGTCGCGAGAACGTCGATGTGTGACTCACGGATCGTGCAACAAATTCGCTGTCGTCCCTGCGAAAGCAGGGACCTATAACCACCGAAGGTGATAGTTGCGCGACGCTAGGGCCACAGCCCTCTTTTACAACACGACCCGGTGGTTATGGGTCCCTGCTTCCGCAGGGACGACGGGATGTAGGCCGTGCCACGCATTCGGTGTCGTCCTGGCGAAAGCCAGGACCCATTACCCCAAGTCTCAATTGGTGCGCGACGCTGGGGCCGCGATCACGCTCATCACCGAATGTCGTGGTTATGGGTGCTGACTTTCGCCAGCAAGACGATTGGAGAGATCGCGGGTTCGTCTCTGTCACCGTCACCCTGAGGAGCCGCGGAGCGGCGTCTCGAACGGTCGACGGCCCGACTGTGGCCGTACATCCTTCGAGGCTCGCTCCGCTCGCACCTCCAGCGACAAAGGCGAAGCCTTTGCGCGGGGATGACGGTGCCTGCACTGACGCAAAAAGTTAGCCTCACGATGACGTCACTTCACGGAGGATCGCGCCCTACGCCTTCGTCGCATGCCTGCCGCACAAATCGGGGACATTGCCGCCCGCCCGCAATTCTCGTACACGGTTTCACGCAATGACCTCGCAACTCTCCCCCGATTCCGTCGACGTGCTGCTGTTCGATATCGGCCGCGTCGTGCTCGACATCGACTTCGAGAAGGTGATGGCGTACTGGGCGCAGCATGCCGGCTGCGCGCCGGCCGACCTCGCCACGCGCTTTGTCGTCGACGACAGCTTCAGGCATCACGAGATCGGCCGGATCGACGATGCGGCGTTCTTCGCAAACCTGCGCCGGACGCTCGGCATCAACCTCACCGATGCGCAGTTCCTCGAAGGCTGGAATGCGATCTTCACCGGCGAGATGCCGGGGATTGCCCCCCTGCTCGCCACCGCCGCCAGGCGGATGCCGCTCTACGCCTTCTCCAACACCAATCCGGCCCACGTCGCGCATTTCTCGGTCACCCATGCCGAGCTGCTCGGCCATTTCCGCACCGTCTTCCTGTCCTCGACGATCGGGTTTCGGAAACCCGACGCCGAGGCCTACGATCATGTGGTAAAAGCCATCGGCGTGCCGGCGTCGCGGATCCTGTTCTTCGACGACCTGGCTGCCAATATCGAAGGCGCGCGGGCGCGCGGCCTTCATGCCATCCACGTGACATCGACGGATGACGTGGCAAGGGCTCTGACCGCACTTGGTATGTGATTAGGAATTGAGGAGCTCTGAGCGTGGCCCTGATGCCGGTTGCCGATGCCCTGTCCGCCGTCCTCGCCGGCGCCGAACCGCTGCCGGAGGAGATGGTCGCGCTCGATGCCGCCTACCATCGCACCCTGGCGCGCGACCTCGCCGCCCGGCGCACCCAGCCGCCGCAGCCGATGTCGGCGATGGACGGCTATGCCGTGCGCGCGGCCGACGCTGGTGATCTGACGGCCCGGCTCAAAGTGATCGGCGAAGTCGCCGCCGGCCGGCCGTTCGAGCGGATGGTCGGCGCCGGCGAAGCGGTGCGGATCTTCACCGGCGGTGTGATCCCCAATGGCGCCGACGCCGTCATCATCCAGGAAGACACCGCCATCGACGGCGACCACATCACGATCACGGAGGCCGCAACCGCCGGACGGCACATCCGCCCGGCCGGCGTCGACTTCCGTGCGGGCGACGTGCTGCTCTATGCCGGCAGCCGCCTCTCCGATCGCGCGCTGTCGCTGGCGGCCGCCATGAACTATCCGGACCTCGCGGTGCGCTGCCGTCCGAAGGTCGCGGTGCTGGCGACCGGCGACGAGCTGGTGATGCCGGGCTCGACGCCCGGCCCCGGCCAGATCGTCTATTCCAACGGCTATGCGCTGCGGGCACTGGCGCGCGCCGAAGGTGCCGAGACCGTCGATCTCGGGGTTGCCGCCGACACGGTGGAAGCCACCACCGCCGGCATCCGCCGGGCGCGCGAGACCGGTGCCGACATCCTGATCACGACCGGCGGCGCCTCGGTCGGCGACCACGACCTGGTCAAGCAGTCGCTGGAGGCCGAGGGCGTCGAGATGGCGTTCTGGCGGATCGCGATGCGGCCCGGCAAACCGATGATGCATGGCCGGCTCGGCGCGATGCGGGTGATCGGCCTGCCCGGCAATCCGGTGTCCTCCTATGTCTGCGCCTTCCTGTTTCTGGTGCCGTTGATTCGGGCGCTGAGCGGCCGAAAAGCGATTCACCATCGCCGCGCGAGCGCATTGCTCGGCCGCGACCTCGCCGCCAACGACCAGCGCGAGGACTATCTGCGCGCACGCCTCGAGGAGCGCGAGGACGGCACGCTGATCGCAACGCCTGTCACGCAGCAGGACTCGTCGCTGCTCGGGAATCTCGCTGCGGCACGGGCACTTCTCGTGCGCCCGCCGTTTGCGCCTGCCGCCGTCAAAGGCAGCGAATGCGAGATCCTGACGCTGCCCGAGTGACGGCGCAGACCGCATCGCTTGAGCGCTCGCCGGATGCGTTCACCGGAAATTAAGTGGTTGCGGAACACATATCGAACATATAGTGTCCGTTCATGATTTGTTTCGAGTACTGGTGTGTACAAATGGGAGGCCGCGAGGGAGCGCTTGTGATGAGCACCCTGCTCCTGAGGTCTGGCCCCGCCTGAAAAGTCTCGGAATCGAACGACGCTACCAACCGGGGGAATACTCGAGATGCTCACGCGCAAACAGTACGAACTTCTGCGTTTCATCAATGAACGTCTGAAAGAGGCCGGCGTACCGCCCTCCTTCGACGAGATGAAGGATGCGCTCGACCTGCGCTCGAAGTCCGGAATCCACCGCCTGATCACTGCACTGGAGGAGCGCGGCTTCATCCGCCGCCTGCCCAACCGCGCCCGCGCCATCGAGGTCATCAAGCTGCCTGAGCTCTCGGCCGGCGGCGGCAACGGCCGCCGCGGCTTCACGCCGAGCGTCATCGAAGGCACCCTCGGCAAGCGCACCAGTTCGCCGCCGATCGCCGAGGACGACGGCAACCGTCCGGTCGCGGTCCCCGTGATGGGCCGGATCGCCGCCGGCACGCCGATCGAGGCGCTGCAGACCCGCAGCCACACCATCAGCGTGCCGCCCGACATGCTCGGCTCCGGCGAGCACTATGCGCTGGAAGTGCGCGGCGACTCGATGGTCGACGCCGGCATCCTCGACGGCGACATGGCGCTGATCCAGCGCAACGACGTCGCCAACACCGGCGACATCGTGGTGGCGCTGATCGACGAGGAGGAAGCCACCCTGAAGCGCTTCCGCCGCCGCGGCGCGTCGATCGCGCTGGAGCCGGCCAATACCGCCTATGAAGTGCGCATCCTGCCGCCGAACCGGGTCCGCATCCAGGGCAAGCTGATCGGCCTCTATCGCAAATACTGAATTTCAAATACTTGCGGCGGCGGGGAACGAGCAACACATCGGATCGTTCTTTGGATGATAACGTGACGTGCTGTTTGCCCGATGCGCTCCGATACCTCTCACGCAGCGTCGCGTGTTTGTGATCGGGGGCGTTGGGCGACCAGTCGTACAATCGCCCAGAAACGAGGAGACACTCGTTCGCTATCGTCCACTCTGGTAGAGGCCCAATGCCTCAAGGAGAGGCACGGGTCGCTACCTCGAACAGAGGAGCCATCCGATGTGTGACTATAGTCTGCACGCCGTGGCGTCGCGCCCCGCCATTGTTGGAGAGACGCTGATCACCACGACTTTCCGCGGCACGTCGACCCGCGGCTTTGCTTCGGAGACCGATCCCACTGTCGCGGTCTGCATGCTGCCGGGCACCGAGCTCGCTTTCGCCGAGAACGTTCGCTACGACAGCCGCTGGATCTGGACCAAGACGATGAACTTCCGCGTCGGCGTGTTCAACGAAGTCGAGCCCGACGTTCCCGATCGCCATCATGACGCGGTCGAATTCCCCGACGGCAGCCATGTGCTGGTGACCCAGCTCGTCGAGGGACAACGCGTCAGCGTGCTGCAATTGCCGGCACTGCATCCGCCGGTCGAGCAGAAGCCGAAGGTTGTGGAGCGGCGCCCCTCCGCATTTGCGTCGCTGTTTTTGGGTTGAACGCATCGTCGCCGCGGAATGAGTTGTTCGGCGGCGGGTGACCTAAGCGATTTCGAGCGACCCCGGACGCCGGGTTCCGGGGCGCAGCTGGAGAATTGCGTCGGCGCGCGCCTTGGCGCATCATCGGGCACGGAGGACGTGCGTGGTGGTCGACAAGGTCACATGGCAAAAGGCCGGACGCGTCACGGAGCCGGGCCGCTACATGTTCCGGTTCGGCTGGCTGACGGTGACGGCTGACGATCTGAAGGTCTGGGAGCAATTCCCCGAGGCTTCCTTCACCCTCGTCAAGAAGCCCGACGCCGGCCCCGACTCCGACGAATACCATCTCGGCCTGTTCGAGCTGCCGACCGGCCCCTCGCCCGACAACGGCTAATCTTCGCCCTGCAAATCGGTCTCAGCCGGCGTCGCATCGACAGCGGGCCGCGGCGCGCTGGCGGGTGTGCGTAGCGTCGTCTCGCTCTCGCCGTCGCCGGGAACCGCCGGCGACCACGGCCGGTCGATCCCGCCAGGCTTGACCGCATCGATGGCGTAGCCGTCCCTGATGCGCCGCAGCACCAGCGCGCCGTGGCGCCGCAACCGCTCGGCATCGATCACCGAGGCCGCGCAGTCCCGCGGTGCCGGCCGCGCGGTCACGATCAGCGCCGCACGCTCGCAATCGTCGGCCAATGCCTCCGGCCGGCTCGCCAGCGCGACGAAGGCGCCGCCAGGACCTTGCGTCACGCAGCCGCTCGGATCGCAAGAGACACCCTCGCCGAGCGAGGAATCCGTGGCAGTCCGCGCGTCGGCATCCGCCGCCAGCCACTCCTTGACGAGGAAGGCGTCCTTCGCGCTGTGCATCAGATGCAGCCGCCCGTCGCCGCCCCGCACCGCAACGTTGCGTCCGTCGGCGGAGACCAGCACGTCCGGCTGCGGCACCCACAGCGCCCAGACCGAGGCCACCACCAACAGCACCGCGCCCGACCAGCGCAGCGGCGTGCGCAACAGCCCGAGCAGGATGAGGCCGGCGCTTGCCACGACCATCGGCCCGATGCCGAACGCCGCCATCCGGCCGACTGCGCCCGGCAGCGCCGCAACCCATTGCGTCACCAGGATCATCCAGTCGATGCCGAACCCCATAATCGCCCAGAACACGCCGTCGAAGCCGAACGGCATCGCGAGCAGCCCGAGCGGGCCGGCCGGCATCACGACCGCCGACACCACCGGCATCGCCGCGAGGTTCGCCAGCAGCCCGTAGGGCGTCACGCGATGGAAGTGGAATGCGGCGTAGGGCGTGGTCGCGAGCCCCGCCACCAGCGAGGCCAGCATCAGCATCGTGAGCTCACGCCCGCCCCACAGGGCAACCCGCGCGGTCGCCGAATGATCGGGCGACGCCAGCAGGTTCGGCAGCCCGATCTGCACCAGCGCCACCAGCCCGAGCGTCGCCGCAAACGACATCTGGAAGCTCGGATGCACCAGCGCTTCCGGCGCGATCGCGAGCACGATCAGCGCCGCCACCGCCAGCGTGCGGAAGGTGATCGCGCGGCGGTCGACGATCACCGCGATCAGCACCACGGCCGTCATGAAGAACGACCGCTGGGTCGCGACCTCCGCTCCCGACAGCAGGAGGTAGAACGCCGCCGCGACGAGCGCGGCCGCCGCCGCCCATTTCTTGATCGGGTGTCCAGCCGTCAGCACCGGAAACAGCGCAAGCAGCGCCCGGATCGTGAAGAACACGACGCCCGCGACCACGGCCATGTGGTAGCCGGAGATCGACAGCACATGGCCGAGCCCCGAGATGAACATCGCATCGTTGACCGGCGTCGTGATCGCATCGCGCCGCCCCGTCAGCAGCGCCGTTGCGATCGCGCGCTGATCCCCATCGAGCGTGGTGCGGATGCGCGCGTCGATGGCGTCGCGCAGACCCTGCATGAAGGCGGCATAACGCAGCGCGAGGCCACCGGCCGCCGGTGGCTCCCTGGTCTTCACCGCGCCCATCACGAAGCCGGAGGCGCCGATACCCTGGAAATAGAGGTCGCGGCCGAAATCGTAGGAGCCCGGTCGCTGCGGCCCGAGCGGCGGCATCAGCCGCGCCTTCAATTCGACAAAGCTACCGACCTCTGGCGCGGTGCCCTTCTTGACCGAGAGCCTGACGCGCTCGAGTTTCGGCACCTCGCGCTGGCTTTCCATCGACATGACGCGCAGCACGAAGCGGTCGGTCTTCTCCCTGACGTCGCGTGTCTCGACGAAACCGGTGAGCGCCACGGAAAATATCGGCCGCGCCAGCACGCCATGGGCGATCCGCGCGGTCTTCCATGTCGCCGTCGCAAAGCCCGCCGCGACCGCGGCCAGCATCACCACCGCGGGAAACACGCTGCGCCGCCGCAGCAGCAGTGCCAGCAGGCAGAGCGCGATTGCGACGGTCGCCGCGACCGACAGCACCGGCTCGTGCTCGGCCGCGAAATAGAATGCAATGCCGGTGCCGAACGCCACCGGCACCCACGGCAGCAGCCGCCCGGCTCCCGTTTCCGCGCGCGCCCACTGCCGGAGTGTCTCGACGAAAGGCCGCCAGATGCTGGCCCGCGCCGGGATATAGCCGCCGGCTGGCGCAGCCGCGCGCGGCGGCCACGTCCCCGCGTAGCCGCGTCTGCCGCCCGGCGTCGTGCCCTGCTCCGCCATTCCGCTCGCGATCCCTGCCGGGCGGCAGGCTAGCGGAAGCCCCCGTTGGCCGCCTAGCAGAACACAACCGGAACACGAAGGTATCCGGCAGCACGAGCTCCGGCTGCTACGGGGTCTTGCGAAAGCGGAAATCGCAACACGAAGCCCCCTCCATCAAGGTCTGGGAACGGGAGAGCTGCAGGCCCTCGTCGAAGCCCGCGAGCATGGCATGGTCGCGCTTGCAGTGAACCTCGTAGCCGATGTCGGCGAGACCGAGATCCTTGTAGAACTCGGCATAGCCGCAGCGCTTCACGTTGAAAGCAAACTGCTGCTCCGACTGGTCCAGGATCTGGACCTCCATGGCGCCGCCGGCCGCCCACAATTCATCTACAATCCGCCTCAACGACCCGATGCCCTGTCCATAGGTGGCGGCCCATGTTGCGCCATCCTCGGCCGCGAGCCGGCGTATCGTGGCATCGACGAGCTCTCGCGTGGCATCGTCGCCGAGCTTGTCGCGCAGCGTCTGGATGAAGGGGATCAGAACGCGGCCCTCGATCTTGCGCCGCTGCAAATGACTGATGGCCACGTCGTGAGTGTCGGGCATGGATGCTCTCCCTGGCAGAAACCGATCGGGCTATTTCTGCGGGAGCGGACCGGCCGGATCAAACCAATCCTCCTCGGCCGTTGACTTAGAAAATCTATCCCTGAAAACTGCGGCTCGACAGAACCTGAGAAGTGCCGACAATGAGCTACCGTCTCCCTCCCCTGAACGGACTGCGCGCCTTCGAGACGTCCGCGCGGCATTTGAGCTTCAAGCGCGCGGCCGACGAATTGTGCGTGACGCCCGGCGCCGTCAGCCAGCAGGTCAAGGCGTTGGAGACCGCGTTGGGGATCGCGCTGTTTCGGCGGCTGCCGCGCGGATTGCTGCTGACGACCGCCGGCGAAGAGTACCTGCCGTCGATCAGCCGCGCCTTCCGTGAGATATCGCATGCGACGCATCGCACAGCGCCCGCGCTTCGCGGCAGGCGGCTTCGGCTCGGCGTTGCACCGGTCATCCTGTCAAGGAAGTGCCCTGCGATCCAAGGTTTGACGCGGCAGGATCAACGGCAATTGCGCGTCAATCTCTCCGCGACCGGCGATCTCGGCGAACTGATCGACGGCAGGCTCGATGCCTTGCTGCGACCCACCATGCGATCGCATCCGGGACTGCATCTCGAACAGATTGAACTTCGCTCGCCGAAGGGCGTGACCGTGCCGGCCACCCTGCTCACGCTGCCGGGATTGGCCGGCTGCCTGGAGCACCGGGCGCTCGTCAAAATCCTGCAAGAGCAAAATGTGTCCGCCGAGACGTGATGCGAGCCGCGGCTAGAGCTTGCGGGCGGGGCGCGCTTGCATGATTTCGGAATAATGGAAGAATACCGTTGATTTGCCCGACGTGTCAAGTTGCCGTGTCGAACGCCGGCGGCCGCCGGCTACTTTGCATGGGGTTGTTTTCGATATTTTGGCAGCGCCTAGATCAGCGGTGTCTGCGACGAGACGTGATGGCAGGCGATCTTCCAGTCGCCGTCCTCGCGCGCGATCACCCAGGTGATCTTGACGGCCAGCGAGGGCGCATCGCCGTCGAGGAAGAACGACGCGATAGCCGCCATGTTGACGAGATCGGCATTCACCCGTTCGGTCCTGACGTCGCTGAACTGTACGCGCGGTGCGTGCCAGCGCGGTAGGCCGTCAAAGTAGGCTTTGACACCGTTGCGGCCGCGATAGAGCGTCGGGTTCGAGCCGAAGAAGAACGCGTGCTGCGAGTAGAGCGCAGCAAGCGTATCCGCATCGAGCATGCCGAAACCCGCGGACCATCGCCCGATGATGGCGGAGGCGATATCGTCGGCTTCGTCAGGCATCGATCGCCTCCGTCCGTTGGTCGCGCCGGATCACGCTAACCCTTGCCGCCGACTTCCTTGGCGAAGGTGTCGCGCAGGCCGATGGTGCGGTTGAACACCAGCCTGTCCGGCGCCGAATCCGCATCGCGCACGAAATAGCCCTGCCGCTCGAACTGCATCGCCTCAGGCGAATTGCCCTCGGCGATCGCTGGCTCGACCCGTGCATCGCTCAGCACTTCCAGCGACTGCGGATTGAGGTCGGCGGCGAAATCGGCGGCGTTCGGGCTCGGGTTGGCGAACAGCTGGTTGTAGATGCGGATCTCAGCCGGCTTCGACTGCGCCGCCGGCAACCAGTGCATCGTCGCCTTCACCTTGCGGCCATCGGGCGCGTTGCCGCCCTTGGTGGCGGGATCGTAGGTCGCGCGCAGCTCGACGATCTCGCCGGCGTCGTTCTTCACGACGCTGGTGCACTTGATGAAGTAGGCATAGCGCAGCCGCACCTCATTGCCCGGCGAGAGGCGGAAGAACTTCTTCGGCGGGTTCTCCATGAAGTCATCGCGCTCGATATAGAGCTCGCGGCCGAACGCGATCTTGCGGGTGCCGGCGTCCGGATTGTCGGGATGGTTGATCGCCTCGATCTCCTCGACCTGCCCTTCCGGATAGTTCTCGATCACCACCTTGAGCGGCCGCAGCACCGCCATGCGGCGCAGCGACGTGCGGTTCAGCTCCTCGCGGATGCAGAATTCGAGCATGCCGACATCGACCACGCTGTTGGCCTTGGCAACGCCGATGCGCTTGATGAACTCGCGCACCGCGGCCGGCGGCACACCGCGCCGCTTCAGGCCGGCGATGGTCGGCATCCGCGGATCGTCCCAGCCCGAGACATGGCCGTCACGGACGAGCTGGGTCAGCACGCGCTTGGACAGCAGCGTGTAGGTCAAATTGAGCCGCGCCATTTCGTACTGGCGCGGCTTCGATGGCACCGGCAGCTTGTCGAGCAGCCACTCATAGAGCGGGCGGTGATCCTCGAATTCCAGCGTGCAGATCGAATGGGTGATGCCCTCGATGGCGTCCGACTGGCCGTGCGCGTAGTCGTAGCTCGGATAGATCGACCATTTGTCGCCGGTGCGCGGATGGTGAGCGTGCAGGATGCGGTACAGCACGGGATCCCGCAGGTTGATGTTGCCGGCGGCCATGTCGATTTTGGCGCGCAGCACGCGGGCGCCGTTCGTGAACTCGCCGGCCTTCATGCGGCGGAACAGGTCGAGGTTCTCCTCGACTGTGCGGTCGCGGAACGGCGAGTTCTTGCCAGGCTCGGTCAAGGTGCCGCGGGAAGTGCGGATCTCCTCCTGCGACTGATCGTCGACATAGGCGTAGCCCGCCTTGATCAGGCCCTCGGCCCAATCGTACAGGCGCTCGAAATAGTCCGACGCAAAGAAGAGGTTCTTGCCCCAATCGTAGCCGAGCCAATGGACGTCGGCCTGGATCGAGTCGATGTACTCCTGCTCCTCCTTGGTCGGATTGGTGTCGTCGAAGCGCAAATTGCACTGGCCGCCGAACTCCTGCGCGATGCCGAAATTCAGGGCAATCGACTTGGCGTGGCCGATATGCAGGTAGCCGTTCGGCTCCGGCGGGAAGCGGGTCACGATCCGGTTGTGCTTGTGGGAGGAGAGATCGGCCTGGACGATGTCGCGGATGAAGTCGCGCCCTGCCTCTGCCGTCGTGTCAATCGTCATCAAAGGGTTCCCTGGAGGAGTCAGCTCAACCTTCTGCCAAATTCGCGCCGTCCGGCCAAGCCTGGTTTCAAAGTCTGGTTTCAAGCCTGGTTTGGCCGGCAAAAGGTCAGCCGGGGCTTTAGTTATGTTCGGTTCCTGATATACACCACCGCCCATTCCAGCATACGTCGCACTCGATCATGACCAATTCCGTCGTTACCCGCTTCGCCCCCTCGCCGACCGGCTTCCTCCACATCGGGGGTGCCCGCACCGCGCTGTTCAACTGGCTCTATGCCAGGAAGCTCGGCGGCAAGATGCTGCTCCGGATCGAGGACACCGACCGCGAACGCTCGACCAAGGAGGCGATCGACGCCATCCTGGACGGCCTGAAATGGCTCGAGCTCGATTGGGACGGCGACGTCATCTACCAGTTCAGCCGCGCCGCCCGCCATCGCGAGGTCGCCGAGGGCCTGCTCGCCGCCGGGCGCGCCTATTACTGCTACGCCACCCCGGAGGAGCTCACCGCGATGCGCGAGAAGGCGCGCGCCGAGGGCCGCACCCGCCTCTATGACGGCATGTGGCGGGACCGCGATCCGGCGACCGCGCCTTCCGACGTCAAGCCGACCATCCGCCTCAAGGCGCCGCAGACCGGCGAGACCGTGATCGAGGATCAGGTCCAGGGCCGCGTGGTCTGGCAGAACGAGAACCTCGACGACCTCGTCCTGCTGCGCGGCGACGGCACCCCGACCTACATGCTCGCGGTCGTGGTCGACGACCACGATATGAGCGTCACCCACATCATCCGCGGCGACGACCACCTGATCAACGCCGCGCGCCAGAAGCAGATCTACGACGCGCTGGAGTGGGAGCTGCCGAGCATGTCCCACATTCCGCTGATCCACGGACCCGACGGCTCGAAACTGTCGAAGCGCCATGGCGCGCTCGGCGTCGATGCCTATCGCGCGCTCGGCTATCTGCCGGCCGCCTTGCGCAACTACCTCGTCCGGCTCGGCTGGAGCCATGGCGACCAGGAGATCTTCTCGACCCAGGAGATGATCGACGCGTTCGATCTCTCGGGCGTCGGCCGCTCGGCGGCGCGGTTCGATTTCGCCAAGCTGGAGAACCTCAACGGCCACTACATCCGGCAGAGCGACGATCAATCCCTCGTGAGCCAATTCGAGAGCGTGCTGGATTATGTTCCTGAAGGCGCCGCGCTGAAGGCCAAGCTCAACGATACCACCCGCGCGCAATTGCTGCGGGCGATGCCGAGCCTGAAGGAGCGCGCCAAGACGCTGATCGAGCTGATCGCGGGCGCCTACTTCATTTTCGCCGATCGCCCGCTTGAGCTCGATCCGAAAGCGGCCGCGCTCCTCACACCGGAAACGCGCGCGTTGATCGGCCGGCTGCGCACCGCGCTGGAAGCCGTCAACGACTGGACGGCCGAAACCACCGAGACCGCCATGCGGAATTTCGCCGAGCAGAACAATCTGAAACTCGGCGCCGTCGCCCAGCCGCTGCGGGTGGCGCTGACGGGACGCACGACATCGCCGGGCATCTTCGACGTGCTGGCCGTCCTGGGACGCCAGGAGTGCCTTGCCCGTCTCGCCGATCAGGCGGCGTGATCCTGCATGGACCCCCTCCAGGGTCCATCTTGCAGCGCACATTGCAATGAGCTACCCATCGCCGGACGCTTTCTCCACAAGCCGTTCCGCCCCGCCATGGGCCGCAAATTAGCGACTGGGCAAGGTCGGTTTTCGCAACGATTTCATCGGGGATCTCACGATGGACGCAAAATCCAGCAAGACAGCCACACTCACCATTGGCAACAAGAACTACGATTTCCCGATCCTGAGCGGCACGGTTGGGCCTGATGTCATCGACATCGGCAAGCTCTACGGCCAAGCCGGGGTGTTCACCTACGACCCCGGCTTCACCTCGACCGGCAGCTGCCAGTCCAAGATCACCTATATCGACGGCGACGCCGGTATCCTCGAATACCGCGGCTACCCAATCGAGCAGCTCGCCGAGAACGGCGACTTCCTCGAAACCTGCTACCTGCTGCTCTACGGGGAGCTTCCGACCCCGGCGCAGAAGAAGGACTTCGACCATCGCGTGATCCACCACACCATGGTGCACGAGCAGATGGCGCGCTTCTTCCAGGGCTTCCGCCGCGACGCGCATCCGATGGCGATCATGGTTGCTGCGGTCGGCGCGCTCGCCGCGTTCTACCACGACTCCACAGACATCAACGATCCGAAGCAGCGGATGATCGCCTCGATGCGGATGATCGCGAAGGTGCCGACGCTGGCGGCGATGGCCTACAAATACACTATCGGCCAGCCCTTCGTGTATCCGAAGAACTCGCTGTCCTTCGCCGAGAACTTCCTGCAGATGTGCTTCGCGGTGCCGTGCGAGGAATACAAGATCAACCCGGTGCTCGCCGACGCGCTCGACAAGATCTTCATCCTGCATGCCGATCACGAGCAGAACGCATCGACCTCGACGGTGCGTATCGCCGGCTCCTCGGGCGCCAACCCGTTCGCCTGCATCGCGGCCGGCATCGCCTGCCTGTGGGGTCCGGCCCACGGCGGCGCCAACGAAGCCGCGCTCGCCATGCTGTCGTCGATCGGAACGGTCGACAAGATTCCCGACTTCATCGCCAGGGTGAAGGACAAGAACAGCGAAGTCCGCCTGATGGGCTTCGGTCACCGGGTCTACAAGAACTATGATCCACGCGCCAAGATCATGCAGAAGATGTGTCACGCGGTGCTGGCCGAGACCGGCCATGGCGATGACCCGATGCTGAAGGTTGCGCTCGAGCTCGAGAAGATCGCGCTCAGCGATCCCTACTTCATCGACCGCAAGCTCTACCCGAACGTCGACTTCTATTCGGGCATCACGCTGAAGGCGATGGGCTTCCCGACCTCGATGTTCACCGTGCTGTTCGCGGTCGCCCGCACCGTCGGCTGGATCAGCCAGTGGAGCGAGATGATCGAGGATCCGCAGCAGAAGATCGGCCGTCCGCGCCAGCTCTACACCGGCGTCGCGCGCCGCGACTATGTGACGATCGACAAGCGCAAGTAAGCTTCATCTCTGACAAGTTCGAGACGGCGCCATCATTCCTGATGGCGCCGTTTTCGTTTGCCGCGGGCGACTTCGGTCGCGAGCGCATCGAGACGCGGCAGCCAGAACGCCCTGAACCGGTCGAGCCAGTCGTCGACCTCGCGCAGCCGCTCCGGCTCCACGGCATAGATGCGGCGGGTGCCGTCAGCGCGCACCGACGCGAAACCGGCGTCGCGTAGGATCCGCAGCTGCTGCGAGACCGCCGATTGGGTGATGCCGAATTCGCGCTGCACGACGGCGACGACGTCGCCCGAACTGTGCTCGCCGGTCGCCAGCAATTCCAGGATGCGCCGGCGGACGGGATCGCCCAGGATGTCGAAGGCGTGCACGGTCGCTAGCCTCCACTCGGTTCAGGCTCGCCGCAATAGAACGCCGTCGTGTTGGCGCCGGCCCGGTGTGCCGCCGCCTCGTCCGTTCCCGCCTTAATCGAGGCCCTGCACCAGTCCGCGCTGCTGCGGCGGATGAAATCCTTGCCGTCCGCGGAGCCTGGCCATGCCTCCGCGGCCGCCCGGTCGAACTGCCCGCCAGGGCCTGCGGCGACATAGAGCGCAAGCCCGATCAAGGCGAGGTCCCAGCCGACACCGACCGCGCCGGGTCCGTAACGATCCCAGAAGTCCCCCTCGATCAGCGAAAGGTGCTCCAGCTCGAGCCGTGTGCCGCCGGCGGCATCGTCGGCCAAGGTCACGGTGACCCAGCTGACGGCACCCATCGCCTCCCAGGTCACCACGAGCCGGCGCGGCGGTTCGCACGTCGTGATTTCCCCGCCCGCCTGGCCCTGGAACTGATAGCGGCCGCCGAGCCTCAGATCGCCCGAGATCGGCAGGAACCAGCGCGGAATGCGCTCAGGATTGGTCAGCGCGTCCCAGAGATCAGCGATGTCGGTGTCGTAGCCGCGAGCCGCGATGACAGCCCGCGCCGGCTTGCCGTCGCGTTCCCGGACGGCGACTTCGCGAACAACAGCTCCGACATAGGCGACAGGATCGATCTTCATGCGAGGCTCCGTACCAATATTAGCTATCGCTAATATTAGTACGGCCTAAATCTCTGAAGCAAGCGGAACCGTTGCGGCAGTATGCCGCCCGCTGACGGGTACTGGCCGAAATAGGCCACTCGCCAAATCAAAACCGGCCACCCTCGGTGACGCCTCGTGACAGAGTCTAGTCAAGGCGAGGACGCTCCGGGAATCCGTCGGCTAGAGCCAGTCCGGCTCGTCGGTTGCCGTGATGTGTCCGTCGCATCCTTTGCAGCGATAGATGTTCCCCCAAGAACTACGCGTCGCTCAGGGCAATACTCAGCCGAAGCGCAACACTTCGCTGGAGGCGGTGGGCCCTCTATCCCGCGCGCAACGCTGCCTTTGCCGGAAGGGACGGTTGCGCTGCAAATCCCGAGCTGTCGGGGAAAAGTTGGAAAGCGCTGAAACTCTGGGTGGACTTAATTGTGTCTCTCGCTGAGCCGAGGGACACTCCAGCCGCGATCCAAACTGGATTCGATCTCGACAAAAAATGAAAGAGGCCGCCAACTGAGGCGGCCCCCAATGGCGCTTCTGGCGCGGGGGCTATTTCAGCAAGCCTTCGACGGCGAAAATGTGGAATGTGGCGTACTTGTCACCAATCTTGCGAGCTTCCTTGTACGCTGGCAAATCGTAAGCCGCCTTAGCTGCTTCCATACTATCGTAGAGCCGCACAGTGACGCGCGACTTCGCTGGTTCTCCGCTGATGGTAACCGGCTTTCCCGTGGCAAGCGCCTTGCCGAGATTCGCCTGAACGAGCGGTAGGAACTCCTTCGCGTAGGCGTCGGGGTTCGAAATGTCGATTTCCGCGATAACGTAGACAGCCGGCTTGGCTTGCGCGTGAAGGCCTTGAATTGCGAGCGCACCAACCGCAACGCCTGCGAGCATCGATAATGCCACTGTGTAGCGGGTTTTCATGACTTCCCCTCCATTGCCGCCGATGATCCGGCGGGAGGCAAGCAATGGTAAACTCAGATGTCCCGCGTGCCTGAGCAAAATTGCACACTCTGGAGACAGGCCACAGCCGATCTCAAAACAGACCACTACGGGTCAAACCAAGCCCCCCACTGACGACACGTTGAGCGAATGACTAGGTCGAACTCCGGTCCATCTCCGCCAGCACGATGTCAGCGGCGCGGACGCTTGGCGGCTGGTCGCCGGTCGACATCTTCCCGTCCATCGTCGCGAACGCCACGAGCTGCCGCAGACGGTCGGGCGAATCCGCGAGTACATCGCCCAGCGCGCGCGCGAGCTTGTCCGGCGTGCAGTCCTCCTGCAGGAACTCGGGAATGATGTCGCTGCCGATCACGAGATTGGCGAGGATCACCGACGACACCCGGATCGCACGGCGCAGGATGAATGCCTCGGCGGCACCGACGCGATAGGCCGTCACCATCGGGATGCCTGATAGCGCGAGCTCCAGCGTCACCGTGCCCGACTTTGCGAGCGCCGCGCGGGCCACGCGGAACGCGGCGCGCTTCTCGATTTCGCCGACCGCGAGCCGCGGCGCCACGGGCCACGACGCGACGCCTTCGCGCACCATGGCCTCGAGATGCGGCATGGTGGGAAGCACGAGCTCGAACGGGGTTTGCTTGTTGAGCTGGCCGAGCGCCGCGCCGAACAGCGCCAGATGATGCCTGATCTCACTGCGCCGGCTTCCGGGCAGAACCAGCAGGACCGGCGGCTGCGCATCGCGCCGCTTCTGTTCCTCCTCGTTCGGCCGCAGCGAAGTGAGCTGCTCGGTGAGGGGATGCCCGACATAGCTGCATGGCGGTCCCTGCAGCCTGCGATACTCCTCCGGTTCGAACGGCAGCAGCGCGAGCACGTGATCGACATAGCCTCGCATCGCGCGCGCCCGGCCCGGCCGCCACGCCCAGACCGATGGCGACACATAGTCGACGATCGCAATGTTCGGGTTGCGCGCACGGACGCGGCGGGCGACGCGGTGGGTGAAGTCGGGGCTGTCGATGATGACAAGCATGTCAGGGGCATCGGCAAGCACGGCATCGGCAGTGCGCCGGATCAATTGCAGGATCTTCGGCAATTGCTTCACGACGGCGGCAAAGCCGATGATCGAGAGCTCCTCGATCGGAAACAGGGGATCGATGCCCTCGCCCGTCATCTCCCGGCCACCGACGCCGGAAAACTGCACGGCATCGCCGAGGCGCTGGCGCAGCACCTTCATCAGTGCCGCGCCGAGGCGGTCACCGGACTCCTCGGTCGCGACGAGGAAGATCTTGCGGCGGCTGCTGGGACTGCGCGCCTGCATCAGCCCGCCAGTCCGATGACAAACAGCCCTTTGGCGTCGGCGGCCTCGATCAGCGCCTGCGGATCGGCGGCAAGCGTGTTGCCGGCGATCACGGCGATCCCGGCGATGCCCGCCGCGGCCGCGCCCTCGACCGTGCGTGGACCGATGGTCGGCAGATCGAAGCGGAGATCCTGCTTGCTCTTCGGCGCCTTCACCAGCACGCCGCGGCCGGCATTGGCGCGGATGCGGCCGTCGGCGCGCAGCCGCGCCACCCGCGCCAACAGCCCATCGGTGCCTTCGATGTCTTCGACCGCAACCACGTGACCGTCGATCACCACAGCGGCCTGACCGATGTCGAACGGTCCAAGCGCATCGAGCACGCCGCGTCCGCGCGCGATGTCGGCGAGCGCGCTCGAGTCCGGCGTCGTGCGTGTCACGGCGCCCTCAGGCATCAGGAGATCGGGCGCGACATCCTTGATTCCGACCATGCGAAATCCCTGCTGCTCGAGGATGCGGCCGACGCTCGACAACAAATGATCGTCGCCGCCGCGGAACGCACGCACGACATGGCCGAGCAGACGCAGCGTACCCCAGTCGAGCCGGATCTCCGACAACGCGGGACGCACCAGGGTGCCGATGAAGATCAGGTCGCGGCATCCTTCGTCGCGGAACAGCCGGGTCGCGCGTCCGAGCTGGCCGACCGAGATCCAGCGGTGACGAAACCGCTGCGCGCGCGCCGGATCGCAGGCACCGCGCAGCGCGAACAGCACCGGCGTGATGCCGCGCGCGGTGAGCTGATCGGCAACCGCGAACGGCATGGCGCCGCCGCCGGCGATCACGCCGACGGGCGAGGAAAGCGAGGAAGCCGCTGACGTCATGCTGGCGGCCATCCCCTGCTCAGTTGGTATCGGCGGGAAGACAGAGCGGGCGGAGCTTGCCGCCCTCGATGAAGGCGAGGATTTCCGCGATCGCAGGATCCTCACCCGCCAGCGGCTGCACCGAAGCCAGCCGCTCGGCGAAGATGCCGGGACCGTGGAACAGTTTTTGATAGAACGCGCGCACCGTCGCCAGTCGCGCCTTGGTGAACTGGCGACGCCGCATGCCGATGATGTTGAGCCCTTCGAGCACCGCGTATTGACCGTTGGCTAACCCGAACGGGATGATGTCGCCGCGCACGCCGCAGACGCCGCCGATCATCACCTGCGAGCCGACGCGGGTGAACTGGTGCACCGCCGACAGGCCGCCGATATAGACGAAGTCGCCGATCTCGCAGTGGCCGCCGAGCGTCGCTGACGTCGCGAAGATCACGCCGTTGCCGACCATGCAGTCATGGCCGACATGGCTGTTGTTCATGAAGAAGCCGCGATCGCCGACGCGGGTGAGCCCGCCGCCCTTGACCGTGCCGACATTCATCGTCACGGCTTCGCGGATCGTACAGGCCTCGCCGACTTCGAGACGGGTCGGCTCGCCGCGATAGCTGAGATCCTGCGGCGGCCCGCCGAGCGCGGCAAACGGCGAGATGATGCAACCGGCGCCGATCTTCGTGTGCCCGCTGATCGTGACATGCGCGATCAGCTTGCAGTTCTCGCCCAGCACGACGTTGGGGCCGATGATGCAGTACGGACCGATCTCGGTGCCGGCCCCGATCACAGCGCCATCCGCAATCCGCGCAGTGGGGTCGATCATGCTCATGTCGTTACGGTCCGGAATTCGTGAGTGGCGCCAAGGAGCTATGCTTTCGGTTTCGGCGGTCGTTAGCGCGACTTTGCCCGCCCTGTCCAGTGACGTATGATGACGACCTGTTGCAAACGAGAAGGTCGCAACCAATCCATGGTCCGGGCCGCCGCACTGATCCTCAGCCTGTTCTCCGCGCCGATCGGGCCGGAGACCGTCGATCTCGGCAACAGCACGAGTGTCGATCTCTCGACCTTCGACTGCCGCGACATCAACCGCAGCACGATCGTCCAGCGGGTCTGCTACAGCGCGGGCGAACGCACGCTGCTGGTCGCGGTCAGGGGCAGCTACCAGCATTATTGCGGCGTGCCTGAAGAAACCTACGATTCGCTGATGATCGCACCATCGATGGGCATCTTCCTCAACCGCGTCCTGCGGATCGCCGGCGCGGACGGCCGATATGCTTGCAGGAGGTCGTGACCTCGGCGACTTGAAACTGCTTTAGTCCGTCAGCATCGCGCCGACATCGGCCTCGGCGACAACCTGACCGTTGACCTTGGCGTCACCGTGAAACCACCACATCGTCTTGCGGCGGCCGAGCGAGCGCATGTGGTACTCGATGGTGTCGCCGGGCATCACCGGCTTCCTGAACTTGCACTTGTCGATGGTGAGGAAATACACCGCGCGCGGCTTCTCGGTGCCCTCGACCGACTTGATGCCGATCACGCCGGCGGTCTGGGCCATCGCCTCGATCATCATCACGCCCGGGTACACCGGGCGATCCGGGAAATGCCCCTGGAACGGCGGCTCGTTGAAAGTGACGTTCTTAATGCCGATACCGCTGTAGTCGGTGCGGATCTTGATCACGCGGTCGATCAGCAACATCGGAAAGCGATGCGGGAGCGTCTTCAGGATATCGTTGATATCCACGAGCTCGAATTTGACCGGTGCCTCCTCCATCACTCCTGTTCCTTGCCTTTGGCTTCGTTGTCGCGCACCAGGCGCTCCACCGCGATAATTTCCCTGAACCACTGCTTGGTCGGCTTGGCGAAATGCCCGCCCCAGCGACCATTGGCCGGAATGTCGTCCTTGACCGCGCTCATCGCCGTCACCTGGGCGCCGTCGCCGATCTTGAGGTGGTTGTTGATGCCCACCTTGGCGCCGAGCGCGACATTGTCGCCGATCGTCAGACTGCCCGCGAGCCCGATCTGGGCCGCGAGCAGGCAGTGCCGGCCGATGGTCACATTGTGGCCGATCTGGACCTGGTTGTCGATTTTGGTGCCCTCGCCGATCACGGTGTCGCGCAGGGAACCGCGGTCGATGGTCGAGGCAGCGCCGACCTCGACATTGTTCTGGATCACCACGCGGCCGGTCTGCGGCACCTTCACGTGCCCTGCCGGCCCGAAGAAGATGAAGCCGTAGCCGTCCTGGCCGATATTGCAGGCCGGGTGGATCAGCACGTTGTTGCCGATCAGCGCGAACTGAATGGTGGTCTTGGCGCCGACATTGCAGTCGCGGCCGATCTTGACGTCGGCGCCGATCACCGCGCCGGCGCCGATGATGGTGCCGGAGCCGATCTCGACCCGCGGGCCGATCACGACCAGCGGATCGACGATGACGCCGTCCTCGAGGCGCGCGGTGGGATCGATGATCGCCGACGGGGCGATGCCCTCGGTCCCGAACCAGGATTGCGGCCGCAGCGCATCGGCGTGCCATTCGCGGGCGAGCTCGACGAACACCTGGAACGGCTTCGCAGCGCGCAGCACCGCCGTGCCCTTCGGCACCTGCGCCTCGAAACGCGGGCTGACCAGGCAGGCGCCGGCCTTGGTCGCGGCCAGCTGGTCGGCGTATTTGAGATTGTCGAAAAACGCGAGATGCATCGGACCGGCCTCGTCGAGCGAGGCCAGCCCCCTGATCTGAAGCGCGCCCCTTTCGGGGTCGACCAGTTGCGCCTTCGTCAGCGCGGCAATTTCAGCCAGCGATGACGAAGGAGGACTCTTGAAGAAGATCGGCTGCGCCATTCCATCCGTCGCAGTCCGGTCGAGCAGCGGTGTTAGAAAGTCGTACCGCCGCCAAACCGGAATTCTTGCACGCGGTCATACGCACCCTTGGTCAGCGGTACAGCGTAGTCGAAGCGCAGCGGACCAAACGGCGACTGCCAGATCAGGCCGACACCGACCGAGGTACGGACAACCTTGCTGTCGTCAAAACTAAGGCCAAGGCAGGTACCCGGAGACGGCGGGTTGTTCGTCGGCTTCACGCAGCCAGGCGTGTTGACTTCGCCTGTCGCCACCCACGACTGCGGCCCCTGGTAGTCGTACAGGCCGCCGGCGTCGGCATAGACCGCGCCCTTGAGCCCGACTTCCTTCGGCAGGAACCAGAACGGCATCTGCAGTTCCGCCGACACGCCCCAGTACTTAGTGCCGCCGATGGCGTCCATGGTGCCGTACGGGTTGATGTCACGCGGACCGATGCCGTTAGGCGCGAAGCCGCGGACCAGGTTCGGGCCCATCTGGAAGTGATCCAGCATGCGCAGATCCTGGGTGCCGAGCTTGTTCAGGATGCCGCCCTGGGCGTGGATCACGCCGACGATGTCCGACACCAGCGGGGTGTAGTACTTCGCGTCGATCGCGCTCTTGATGTAGCTGACGTCGCCGCCGACGCGCGGCGAAGTCCTGCTTGAAGTCGATGATCAGACCGTCAGTCGGGTTCTTGTTGTTGTCGAGCGTGTTGTAGTTGAGCGTGTAGCCCAGCGCCGAGGTCAGGGTCTTGCCACCCGCCAGCTCCTTGCGGACCGGCAGCGAGGCTTCGCCATCGCTGTAGCAGCCGAGACCGTTGGTCGACACCAGGCTGATCCCGTTCAGGTTCGCATAGGCCGGGCTCGGATTGAACGCAGGATTGGGCGTTACACCGTCAGCCAGGAAGGGATTGTTGTTACAGTTGTTGAGCGTCGACGGCAGCGTGATTTCCTGCTGATAGATCGAGTAGCGCAGCTGCAGCGACAGATCTTCCCGCAGGCTGAAGCCGAGGCGCGGGCTGAAGCCGAGCGTCTTGGTGCCGTAGGCGATGTAGCTGTTGGACAGCTGCTGGCGCTGGTAGAAATCGAGGCCGAGCGCGACGCGATAGTCGAGCAGGTAGGGTTCGACGAACGACAGCGAGTAGCCGCGGGCATACTGGCCGTAGGTCACCGACGCCTTGGCGAACAGGCCGCGGCCGAGCAGGTTGCGCTCGGAGACGCTGACTTCAGCCAGCGCGCCGTCGGTGGTCGAATAGCCGCCCGACACCGAGAAGTCGCCGGTCGACTTCTCCTCGAGATCGACGATCAGGATGACGCGATCGCTGGAGGACCCGGGTTCGGTGGTGATCTTCACCGTCTTGAAGAAGTCGAGGTTCTTCAGCCGGCGCTCGGCGCGGTCGACCAGCGCACGGTTGTAGGCGTCGCCTTCCGAGATATCGAATTCGCGGCGGATCACGTAGTCGCGCGTGCGGCTGTTGCCGCGGATGTTGATGCGCTCGATATAGGTGCGCGGACCTTCATCGATCGCGAAGGTGATCGACACCGTGTGATTGTCGAAATTGCGATCGCCGCGCGGACGGACCACCGCGAACGCGTAGCCGCGGCGCGACGCCTCGATCTGCATCTCCTCGACCGACTTCTCCAGCGCCTCGGCGTTGTAGAGCGAGCCGATATTGACGCGCGAGAACGAGCGCAGCGCGTTCGGATCGAGCGTTGCGATCGACGACGTATAGTTGACGGCCGCGACGCGGTACTGCTGGCCCTCTTCGATCTTGAAGGTAACCAGGAAGCCCTTCTTGTCGGGATCGTATTCGGTCAGCGCGGCCACGACCTGAACGTCGGCGTAGCCGTTCTTGAGGTAGAAGCGGCGCAGCAGGTCACGGTCGGCCTCGACCCGGTCGGGGTCGTAGACGTCGTTGCCGCCGAGGAAGCTCAACAGGTTTGATTCGCGGGTCTTGATGACGTCGCGCAGGCGGGACGCCGAGTAGGCATTGTTGCCCATGAACTCGATCGACCGCACACCGGTCTTCACGCCTTCATTGACCTCGAAGATCAGGTCGACGCGGTTGTTCGGCTGCTCGATGATCTGCGGATTGACCCGCACGTCGTAGCGGCCCGAACGGCGGTAGATTTCGGCGATGCGCAGGGCATCCGACTGTACCATCGGGCGCGAGAAGGTGCCGCGCGGCTTGGACTGGACTTCGGCGGTGAGCTGCTCGTCCTTGACCTTCTTGTTGCCTTCGAAGGCAACGCGGCCAATCACCGGGTTCTCGACCACGACCACGACGAGGCGCCCGCCCCGCTGATCGATATGGACGTCCTGGAACAGGCCGGTCTCGATCAGCGCTTTCAGGCCGTCGTCGATCTGGGCCTGGCCCAGCCGACCGCCCGGTCCGGGATGGAAATAGGAACGGATGGTTTCGAGCTCGACGCGGCGGTTCCCCTCCACCGTGATCGAATCGACCGTCTGCGCAAGCGCAGGCGCAGAGACAGCAACGGCCGCCAAGGTGGCCGCCACCGGCGCGGCGAACATGACCAAGGCGGCGAACAGCCCCCCCCTCACTCGCATTCCAAACATCATGCGCAACGCGCCCTTATCTTTCGCAATGCCGGACCGTTCCCCAACGACCCGACAGATTCCCAACCTGCCGCTCAGCTTGTAGCCAACTTTGCCAAGGGGGCAAACTTACTACAGCTGAACATTTCCATTTTCATACCAAGACGTTGCCCATTGGCAACGCCACAGAAAAGCCCCGTTTCAGGACCCAGCGATTCTGAGGATGTCGTTGTACGTCGCAAACACCATCAGCATCAGAACCAAACCCAGCCCGATTCGGAAACCCACCTCCTGCGTCCGCTCTGAAAGCGGGCGTCCACGAAGCGCTTCCGCACTGTAGAACAGGAGGTGTCCGCCATCCAAAAGCGGAATCGGGAACAGATTCAACAGCCCGATCGAGACCGAGAGGATGGCGCAAAGATTGACAACGAACTGGAACCCGGCGCTCGCGGCCTGACCCGACAGCTTCGCGATTCCGATGACCCCGCTCACCTCGGCCGGATTGCCGGTCCCGACGAACAGCGACCCCAGGAACTTGAAGGTGCTCGAAATAATGTACCAAACCTGCTCGACACCGATCTTCATGGCTTCAAAGACGCCGACCGGAGCGCTGGATGCTTCGCCGACCTGAGCCTTGTGCTCGATTCCGAGCACGCCGATTCGGTGGGCATTGCCGAAGGGGTCCTTGACCTCCTTCAGCGCCGGTGTCGCCTTCAGCGCAACGACCGCGCCGTCCCGCTTCACTTTGAAGCCAAGCTCTGAACCTGCGTTCGAAGCTACGATCCGCTGCATGTCGGCGAAGCTCTGGATCGCGCTGCCGTCGATATCGACGACGACATCACCGACCTTGAAGCCCGCGTTCGCAGCGACGCTCTCGGCGACCAGGCCATCGACCCGGGCGATCGTGCTGGGCTTGCCGTAATAGAGCGCCATACCCGCGAAAATCAGGGCGCCGAGGATGAAGTTCGCCACCGGACCGGCCGCGACGATCGCGGTGCGCTTGCCGACCGACTTGTGATGGAAGCTGCCTTCGCGCTCCTCTGCCGTCATGGCGGCAAGCGTCTCCGTCGACGGCGTCGACGCCTCGCTGTCGTCGCCGAAGAACTTGACGTAACCGCCAAGCGGAATCGCGGAGATCTTCCAGCGTGTGCCATGCCGGTCGTTGAAGCCGGCAAGCTCCGGCCCGAACCCCAGCGAGAACGTCAGGACCTTCACGCCGGCCCAGCGCGCAACCAGGAAATGGCCGAGCTCGTGAAAGAAAACAACGATGGTCAGGACGAAGAGAAAGGGAACGATATAACCGAGGAGCCCATGGCTCAACGCATTGATACTATGAAGAAAATACTCGGGCATTCGAATTCCCCTCGACAAGAGCCATAGGCTCCGTCCCCAACCCTCTAGGTTGCCTTTAAGGCAATTTGAGGCAATAGGGCGGCAGCTTTATTTCGCGCGATATGGTCAACGGAAATCGCATCATCCGCCGAATTCAGTGGTGGCCGATTCCCCGACCTGATCCAATCGTTCATCGTCGCCTCGACCAGCCGGGCGATCGCGCCGAACTTGATCTTGCCGGCGATAAACGCCGCGACCGCGATCTCGTTCGAAGCGTTGTAGACCGTCGTCGCGCCATTGCCGAGCCGCAGCGCCTCGTAAGCGAGCCGCAGCCCCGGGAAGCGCTGGAAGTCCGGCGCCTCGAAGGTGAGCTGTCCGATCTTGGCGAGATCGAGCTTGGCGGACGGGCCGACGATCCGGTCCGGCCAGCCGAGGCAATGCGCGATCGGGATCCGCATGTCGGGCGTGCCGAGCTGGGCCATCACGGAGCGATCGGAGAACTCGACCATGCCGTGGATGATCGACTGCGGGTGCACCAGCACGTCGATCTCGTCGGGCGCCAAAGCGAACAGGTAGGACGCCTCGATCACCTCGAGGCCCTTGTTCATCATCGAGGCGGAATCGATCGTGATCTTCTGCCCCATGCTCCAGTTGGGATGCTTGAGCGCCTGTTCCAGCGTCGCCTGCTCGATGTCGGCGGGAGCCCAGGTGCGGAACGGCCCGCCGGACGCCGTGATGATCACCCGCGTCAGTTCCTCGCGATTGCCGGATGCCAGCGCCTGGAACAGCGCATTATGCTCGGAGTCCGCCGGCAGGATGCAGGCGCCGGCCTTCTTGGCCCGCTCCATGAAGATGTCACCGGCGCAGACCAGGCACTCCTTGTTGGCGAGCGCAACGGTTGCGCCGCGATCGACCGCGGCCAGCGCCGGCTTCAATCCGGCAGCGCCGCTGACCGCGGCCATCACCCAATCCGCCGGCCGCGCGGCCGCCTCGATGATCGCGCTCTCCCCGGCTCCGCATTCGATCCGGGTTCCGGCCAGCGCGTCCTTCAATTCGGAAAGCCGCGCCGGATCGGCAATCGCAGCGAACCGCGCGCCGAACTCCTTGGCGAGCTTGGCCAGTCCCTCGACATTGCTGTTCGCGGTCAGCGCCTCGACCCGGTAACGGTCGCGCGCGCCACGCAGCAGATCCATCGTGCTGTCGCCGATCGAGCCGGTGGCACCGAGGACGGTCACGGACCGCGCTGCGGATGCCGCCGCGGCCTTGTTGTTACGCAACGGAACTGCGCTCATCTCATCACCAAACCATAAGACCGCGTCCGACGCCATCGGCGCCACCACGGAGAAAGCCGAAAATCGCCGCCACAATGACGGCCGCGACAAATCCGTCCAGGCGATCCAAGAGGCCGCCATGGCCGGGAATGATGTGGCTCGAATCCTTCACCCCGAACCGCCGCTTCACAGCGGATTCGAAGAGATCGCCAAGTTGCGAGACCACCGACAAAACGGCGCCGAGCATCAGCAGCGGCCCGGCTGTGCCGATCTCGAAGGCGGCAAAGCAGGCCGCAACCAACAGGCTCGCGACGAAACCACCGGCCGCGCCAGCCCATGTCTTCTTGGGGCTGACCCGCACCCAAAGCTTCGGTCCACCGATGCTGCGGCCCGCGAAATAGCCGCCGATGTCGGTGACCCACACGATCAGCAACACGAACATCAGCGCGGCAAAGCCCTTCGCCGTATCGAGACGCAGCAGCACCGATGCGATCTCGGCGGCCGCAGCATAGAGCAATCCCGCGACGGCCCAGTTGCGCCGCACGCCCGAGGTCAGCGCCACGACAACCGCACCGACGGCGAGCACCACCAGCGCCGCATCGATGCGGCCGGCGATCAGGCAAAGTCCGGCGAGCAGCAGCGCGACAACACCGGACACCATGACGCGGAGCTCGCGTCCGAGCCCGGTGACCATGAGCCATTCCGCGAACAACCCAACCGCAACCAGCGTCACCAGCAGCGACCATGCGATGCCACCCAGATAGGCCAGCGCGATCGCAACCGGCGCCAGCACCAGCGCCGCAACCACGCGTATCGCGAAGTTGCGCGACCCCTGCTCGCTTGCTGCCGCCGGCGACTGCTCGCTTGCTGCCGCCGGTGCGGCTTCGCCCTCGCTCACGAGCCGGTTTTCGCGGCGAGGCCGCCGAACCGGCGCTCACGCTTGCCGTATTCCGCAATCGCGCCTTCGAGCGCCGCCTTGTCGAAATCCGGCCAGTGAATCGGCACGAACACGAGCTCGCTATAGGCGGCCTGCCACATCAGGAAGTTCGACAGCCGCTGTTCGCCGCTGGTGCGGATGATCAGATCGGGGTCCGGAATGTCGGGCGCATCGAGATATTGCCCGAGCGTATCGGCATCAATGGAGTCGGCGTCGCGCTTGCCTTCGGCGACCTCGCGCGCGAGGCGCCGCGCGGCGGCAGCGATCTCCGCCCGCGAGCCGTAATTGAAGGCGACCACAAGGTTGAGCTTGACGTTATTCCGCGTCAGCTCCTCGGCCTCGTTGAGCAGCGCGCAGATGTCGGGATCGAGCCCGGCGCGCTCGCCGATCACGCGCACCCGCACGCCGTCACGATGCAGCGTCGCCAGATCGTTGCGGATGAAGCGGCGCAGCAGGCCGAACAGATCGCCGATCTCGCTGGCCGGCCGCGACCAGTTTTCCGAGCTGAACGAAAAGATCGTGAGATAGGCGATGCCGAGTTCATGGGCCGCACGCACCACGCGGCGCAGCGCCTCGACGCCGCGGCGATGGCCCTCGACGCGCGGCAGGCCGCGCGAGGCGGCCCAGCGCCCGTTGCCGTCCATGATGATCGCCACATGCAACGGGCTGCCGGAGCGATCCGGTCCGTCAGTTGCTGGGGCGGCGGCGTTCGACATCTGCTCTTTCCCGTAGCGCCTTCAGACCGTCAGGATTTCCTTTTCCTTGGCGGCGAGCAGCTGATCGACTTCGGCGATCACGCCGTCGGTCGCCTTCTGCACTTCGTTCGACAGGCGCTCCTGATCGTCCTCGGAGATCTCGTGATTCTTCTCGAGCTTCTTGATCACGTCGAGGCCGTCGCGGCGCACGTGGCGTACCGCGACCTTGGCCGCTTCCGCGTATTTGTGCGCGACCTTGACCAGCTCCTTGCGGCGCTCCTCGTTGAGTTCGGGAATCCGCAGGCGCAGCACCTGTCCTTCGGTTGCCGGCGAAAGGCCGAGGTTGGAGTCGACGATCGCCTTCTCCACGGCCTTCACCATCGTCTTGTCCCAGACCTGCACCGAGAGCAGCCGCGGCTCGGGCACGCTGATGGTCGCAACCTGGTTGAGCGGCATATGCGAGCCGTAAGCCTCGACCTGGACCGGCTCCAGCATGGAGGCTGCGGCGCGGCCGGTACGCAGACCGCCGAGCTCGTGCTTGAGCGATTGTGTGGCGCCCTGCATGCGGCGCTTCACGTCGTTGATGTCAAAACCAGCTGCGGCCATGACGCTTCTCCCTTTACTAGAAACCGGCTGTCGACGCCCGGAGGCGCGGCGATCAGCCGGCGACGACCGTGCCGTGTCCGGTACCGCGCAGAATCGCACCGATCGAACCGGGCTCCGCGATCGAGAACACGATGATAGGCAGCGACGTCTCGCGGGCAAGTGCGAAAGCGGTCGCGTCCATGACCTTGTAGCCGCCCTCGATCGCCTGCGAATGGGTCAGGCGGTCGAAGCGCTTGGCTTTGGGGTCCTTCTTCGGATCGGCGCTGTAGACGCCGTCAACATTGGTGGCTTTCAGCACCGCCTCTGCACCGATCTCGGCCGCGCGCAGCACGGCGGTGGTATCGGTGGTGAAGAACGGGTTGCCGGTTCCGCCGCCGAGCAGGACGATGCGTCCCTCGGCGAGATATTTGTGCGTCGCACTACGGGTGAACAGCTCGGAAATCTCCGGCATCACGAATGCCGACAAGGTCCGCGCCGGGGTCCCCTTGCGCTCGATCGCCGCCTCGAGCGCGAGGCAGTTCATCATGGTGGCAAGCATGCCCATGGTGTCGCCGGTCGGCCGCGACACGCCGCGCGAGGACACCTCGACGCCGCGTACGATGTTGCCGCCGCCGATCACGACCGCGACTTCGACACCGAGCTTGCGGGCCGCGATCAGGTCGTCGGCCACACGGTCGACTGTCGGTTGATCGATACCGAACCCGTGGGAGCCGGCCAGATATTCGCCGGACAGCTTGATCACCACGCGACGATAGATCGGCTCAGCCATGATGCGATCGCTTTCTCATCCCGCGCAGGCAGGCCTCCGGCGCGCGCGCCGGACGCCTTGGTGTCAGCGGTTACTTCTTGCCGCTGGCGGCAGCGACTTCGGCGGCGAAGTCGCTTTCCTGCTTCTCGATTCCCTCACCGAGAGCATAGTTCACAAAGCCAGCGATTTTGATCGGCCCGCCGACCTTACCCTCAGCTTCCTTCACCGCCTGGGCAACGGACTTGCCGCTGTCGTGGATAAAGGCCTGATCGAGCAGGCAGACTTCCTTGTAGTAGGTCTTCAGGCCGGAATCGACGATCTTCTCGATGACGTTCTCAGGCTTGCCCTGCTGGCGGTACTTGTCGGCCAGTACGTCCTTCTCGCGCTTGACGGTCTCCGGATCGAGCCCGGCCGGATCGAGCGCCAGCGGCTTCGCCGCCGCGACGTGCATGGCGAGCTGGCGGCCGAGCACTGCGAGTTCGTCGGTCTTGCCGGTGGACTCCAGCGCCACGATCACGCCGATCTTGCCGGCGCCTTCGACGACGGCGTTGTGGACGTAGCTCGACACCACGCCCTTGCTCACCTCGAGCGAGGCGGCGCGGCGTAGCGTCATGTTCTCGCCGATGGTCGCGATGGCGTCGGAGATCGCGGTCTCGACGGTGACGTCGCCGACCTTGGCCGCCTTGATCGTCTCGACATCGGCACCGTTATGCAGCGCGACCTGGGCGATCATCTTGACCAGGCCCTGGAACTGCTCGTTGCGCGCAACGAAGTCGGTCTCGGAATTGACCTCGACCAGCACGCCCTTGGTGCCGGAGGTCAGCGCGCCGATCAGGCCCTCGGCGGCCACGCGGCCGGCCTTCTTGGCGGCCTTGGACAGGCCCTTCTTGCGCAGCCAATCCTGCGCGGCCTGCATGTCGCCGTTGTTCTCGGTCAGCGCTGCCTTGCAATCCATCATGCCCGCGCCGGTCGATTCGCGGAGATCCTTGACCATCGCTGCTGTGATCGTTGCCATCGTTCAATGTCCTTCTTGCCTGTACAGAAACCGCGGCGCCCGATGGCGCCGCTGTCAGCGACAGGGAAATCGTTGTTCGTGGAATAGAAGCGGCGGCCGGGGCGAGACCCGGCCACGCCGCGTAACCTTTATTCCGCTTCGGCGAGCGTCTTGGCCTGGGCGACCCAGGCATCGGCACGGCTCGGCAGACCGACTTCTTCGCCGATCTTGTGCGCGGTGTCGTGGTCGAGCTCGGCGAGCTGCCAGTAGTGGAAGATGCCGAGGTCGTTGAGCTTCTTCTCGATGGTACCGGACACGCCGGTGAGCTTCTTGAGATTGTCGGCGGTGCCGCGCGGACCAGCGAGGCCCTGGAAGCCGGACGGCGCAGCCGCCGGGAGCTCTTCCTGCACGGGCGCAGCCGACGCACCGATATCGATTCCGGAATCGCCCTGCGCACGCGAGATGCCGTCGATGGCGGCGCGCGCCACGAGATCGCAATACAGCGAGATCGCGCGGCCGGCGTCGTCATTGCCCGGCACCACATAGGTGATGCCCTTGGGGTCCGAATTGGTGTCGACGATCGCAGCGACCGGGATGTTGAGCCGCTGGGCTTCCTGGATCGCGATGTCTTCCTTGTTGGTGTCGATCACGAAGATCATGTCGGGAAGACCGCCCATGTCCTTGATGCCGCCGAGCGAACGGTCGAGCTTGTCGCGCTCGCGCTGCAGCGTCAGCCGCTCCTTCTTGGTGTAGGAGCTGGCTTCGCCCGACGACAGCACGTCGTCGAGATGACGCAGCCGCTTGATCGAGGCCGAGATCGTCTTCCAGTTGGTCAGCGTGCCGCCGAGCCAGCGCGAGTTGACGAAATACTGGGCCGAACGCTTGGCCGCATCGGCAACGCCGTCCTGGGCCGAGCGCTTAGTGCCGACGAACAGGATGCGGCCGCCCTTGGCGACGGTATCGCTGACCGCCTGCAAGGCACGGTGCAGCATCGGCACGGTCTGCGCGAGGTCGATGATGTGGATGTTGTTGCGGGCGCCGAAGATGTAATCCTGCATCTTCGGGTTCCAGCGGTGGGACTGATGGCCAAAGTGAACGCCAGCTTCCAAGAGCTGACGCATGTTGAATTCGGGCAGCGACATAGATCTAGTTCTCCGGTTGGTTCCTCCGGAAACGTGTGAGCAAACGAGCCTGAATGGCCCGGTTGCCACCGGACGGCCTTTGAGAGCCATGTTTCCGTGTGAGATGGCGCGGTATATAGCGCGATTTGCGCCAGAAGCAAGGAAATACGGCCGGTTACGCCGGCCGGACGGGCCCTTTGAACCCCGAAACTGATCCGTTTTGGCCCAAAATGGCCCGGTATGGCCGGCCAAGGCCCCGCCAAGATCCCGCCGGGCGATCCCTATTGCGCCAATTGTAGCTCCGCCAGCGTCGTACGCGCGGTCGCCTCGTCCAGCGCTACGAAATCGGCCGGTCCCGGATTGGCGGCGTTCGCGGTCGCAGCCGACGCGACGAAGCCACCGACCAAACCTCCCACCATCGACACGCCGGTGACGGAGTCGTGGCGCTCGCTCGATCTCAACAGAAAGAAATAGGTGCGGCCCGGCTCGGTTGCGAAGTTGAAGGTGGTGTCGCCGGGAAACATCACTTCGCTCGCGACCAGTTGATGACGGCCGGCGGGGCGATCGGCGAACGCGTAGGTCCCGAATGCGACCTTGCCGATCGGCTCGCCATCAAGCTTCAAGTCGCAGGCGCAAAACGCCATGCTCAGACCCTTGCGTTTCTCCTGGAGCACGACGACGCGGGAATGTCCCGGCTTCGGTGGCCCGAACTTCTGCGAGATCGCCGCATAGTCGGTGCCGACACCATCGCTCACGCAGCCCGACACCATCAACACACCGGCCAGCAAGGCCGCGTAACGTCCAAACATCCCGTCCCCGAAATTCCCAGCAGGCGCGACCATAGAAAGAAGCACGGTGTGGTTGCAATAGTGCTCAAGCCGAATCCATTGTTTTTCCGCAGCGTCGCCGGGATCGTCGTCTACAGCGTCTGCACGTCGACCACGCCCGCGACCGCCTTGATTGCGCCGGCGATCTGCGGCGAGACCTTGTAGCGGCCGGGCAGCTTCATCTCGACCTCGGTCTCGAGGTCCAGCATCATCACCAGCGAGACGTCGCCATCGGCGCCAGCCGCGGGTGGCGGCGCGGAAGCCGGCTTCGCCGCTGGTGCCTTTGCGGAAGCGCCCGGGGCGGGCGCGGCGTCCGGCATGTTGAGCCGGCGCGCGATCGAATCCAGCGGCTTGGTGTCACGCACGAAGATCCGCAGGCCCTTTTGCGTCTTGGCCGCGGCGTGATCCAGCGGCTCGGCGTGCAGCACCCTCGCCCGCACGTCCTCGCCCTGCAGTTCGGCGCCGAGCTGCAGCAGCACCGCCGCGCCGGGCTCGAGCACGTCGCGGTATTGTGCGAGGCCCTCGGAGAACAACACTGCCTCGAAATGGCCGGTCGGATCCGACAGGCCCATGATGCCCATCTTGTTGCCGGTCTTGGTGCGCCGCTCCATGCGCGACACCACGGTTGCCGCGACCTTGCCTGCCGTTGCGCCGGTCTTCACCGCACGGGAGAATTCCGCCCAGGATTGCACGCGCAGCCGCTTCAGCGCGGTCGCGTAGTCGTCGAGCGGATGACCCGACAGGAAGAAGCCGATCGCATCATATTCGCGCCGCAGCCGGTCCGCAGGCAGCCATGGCTCGACCTGTGGCAGCATGATGCTCGGCGCATCCGGCGCGCTGCCGAACATGTCGTTCTGGCCCGAAGTTGCCGCCTCGTGGCTGCGCTGGCAGGCGGCGAGGATCGCATCGGCGCCGGCGAAAACGCGGGCCCGATTCGGGTCCAGCGTGTCGAAGGCGCCGGCCGCCGCAAGGCTTTCGATGATCCGCTTGTTGACGGCACGCGGGCTCACCCTTGCTGCGAAATCGGCGAGCGAGGTGAAGGCGCCCTTCTTGTTGCGCTCCTCGATGATCTGCTCCACCGCCTGGATGCCGACGCCCTTCAGCGCGGCGAGCGCGTAGTAGATCGTGTTGCCGCTGACCTCGAAGGTCGGGCCGGAGCGATTGATGTTGGGCGCCTCGACCTTGATGCCGAGCCGCTGCGCCTCGGAGCGGAATTCGGAAAGCTTGTCGGTGTTGTTGAGTTCGAGCGTCATCGACGCCGCCAGGAACTCGACCGGGTAATGCGCCTTCATATAGGCGGTGTGATACGACACCAGCGCATAGGCCGCCGCGTGGCTCTTGTTGAAGCCGTAGTCGGCGAACTTGGCGAGCAGCTCGAAGATCGTCTCCGCCTGCCCCTTCGACACAGAGTTCTTCATCGCGCCGGCGACGAAGATGTCGCGCTGCTTGTCCATCTCGGCGCGGATCTTCTTGCCCATCGCGCGGCGCAGCAGGTCGGCCTGGCCGAGCGAATAGCCCGCCATCTGCTGCGCGATCTGCATCACCTGTTCCTGGTAGATGATGACGCCGAAGGTCTCCTTCAGGATCGGCTCCAGGATCGGATGCAGATATTCCGACTCCTCATCGCCGTGCTTGCGCGCGCAATAGGTCGGGATGTTCGCCATCGGGCCCGGGCGATACAACGCCACCAGCGCGATGATGTCCTCGAAGCGGTCCGGCCGCATGTCGATCAGCGCGCGCCGCATGCCCTGGCTTTCCACCTGGAACACGCCGACGACGTCGCCCCGGGCCAGCATCTGGTAACTCGGCGCATCGTCGATCGGCAGCGTTGCGAGGTCGACATGAACGTCGCGCTGCTTGAGCAGCTTGACCGCGACATCGAGCACCGTCAGCGTCTTGAGGCCGAGGAAGTCGAACTTCACGAGGCCCGCCGGCTCGACCCATTTCATGTTGAACTGGGTGACCGGCATGTCCGATTTCGGATCGCGGTACATCGGCACCAGCTCGCTCAGCGGCCGGTCGCCGATCACGATACCGGCAGCGTGGGTCGAGGCGTGGCGGGTCAGACCCTCGAGGCGCTGCGCGATGTCGAACGCACGCGCCACGACCGGATCCTCGTCGCGGAACGCCTGCAGCTTGGGCTCGCCTTCGATCGCCTGCGCCAGCGTCACGGGAGCCGCGGGGTTCTGCGGCACCAGTTTGGTCAGCTTGTCGACCTGCCCGTACGGCATCTGCAGCACGCGCCCGACGTCGCGCAGCACGCCGCGCGCCTGCAGCGTACCGAAGGTGATGATCTGCGCCACCTGGTCGCGGCCGTAGCGTTCCTGCACGTACTGGATCACCTCGCCGCGGCGGTCCTGGCAGAAGTCGATGTCGAAGTCCGGCATCGAGACGCGTTCGGGATTGAGGAAGCGCTCGAACAGCAAGGCGAAGCGCATCGGATCGAGGTCGGTGATGGTGAGCACCCAGGCGACCAGCGAGCCGGCACCGGAGCCGCGGCCCGGTCCGACCGGAATACCCTGCGCCTTGGCCCATTTGATGAAGTCCGAGACGATCAGGAAGTAGCCGGCGTATTTCATGCGGGTGATGACGTCGAGCTCGAAGGCAAGCCGCTTGCTGTAGTCCTCCTCGGTCATTCCCGGCGAGAGACCGTGCACCCGCAGGCGGTTGGCGAGGCCCTCTTCGGCCTGGCGCTTCAGCTCGGCGGCTTCGTCGGCGGCGGCATCGGAGCTGGCGGCGGCGCCGACCGTGAAGAACGGCAGGATCGGCTTGCGGGTCTTCGGCCGGAACGAGCAGCGCTCGGCGATCTCCACCGTCGAGGCCAGCGCCTCCGGAATATCGGCAAACAGCACCGCCATTTCCGCGCGGGTCTTGAAGCGGTGATCCGGGGTCAATTGCTCGCGGTTGGTCTCGGCGATCAAGTGGCCGCCGGCGATGCACAGCAGCGCATCATGCGATTCGTAGTCGTCACTGCTGGCGAAATACGGCTCGTTGGTCGCAACCAGCGGCAGGCCCTTGCTGTAGGCGAGATCGATCAGGCCGCCCTCGGTGCGGCGCTCCTTGTCGATGCCGTGGCGTTGCAATTCGATGTAGAGACGATCGCCGAACAGGCTCGCCAGGCGTTCGCAGCGGGTCGCGGCCAGTGCGGCCTGCTCGGCACGCAGCGCCAGCGCGATCGGCCCGTCGGGCCCCCCGGTCAGCGCGATCAGATCCTCGGCGTCGTCGGTGAGCCAGTCGAGCTTGATGTGCGGGGTCTGGTTGACCGGTGTCTCCAGGAACGCCCGCGAGTTCAGCCGCATCAGGCTGCGGTAGCCGCGCTCGCGGGCCGCCAGCAGCACGATTCGCGTCGGCCCCGTCGTCGCAAGGATGCTCCGCGTATTGGGGTCGACATCGCCGAAATCCACCGCCAGCTCGCAACCGACGATCGGCTGGATGCCGTAGCCGGCCATCTTGTCGGAGAATTCCAGCGCCCCGAACATGTTGTCGGTGTCGGTGAGCGCCAGCGCCGGCTGACGGTCGGCCTTGGCGAGTTCGCCGAGCTTGGCGATCTTGATCGAGCCCTTCAGCAGCGAATAGGCGGAATGAACGTGAAGATGAACGAATCCGGCATTCGGCATGGCTGCTCGGGGGTCTCTTGAACTCAGGGATGGCGCGAGTGCCCAAGCCGGAGCTCGAAAGCATCAGACCCGACTCGCATCCCCATCGTGGGGCCTCGGCCCTGCCAAGTCCACGCCGAACGCGGCGTGGCGCCAAGTCGTCCTGCTTTTCCCCAGAAGCAACCTATGCCCCTGTGCCTGCGGGCACATTTCAGAATTGGGTGATCAGCTGGGCCCAAACCGCGATCATCCCGACGAACAGCGTGATCGATGCCAGCGCTGCAGCTTCCTGCACGAAAATCTTCAACATGGCCGCTCTCCCGAACTGGAACGTATGCAGAACATTGTTCCTTTTCTGTTCTCGGAGTCAAGCGGAGGGTAGTGGGTCAGTTTGAAAGGTGACCGCGAAAGAAAGGGCTTGGTTAATCAACCGCAGCGGGGTCAATCCCCCTTCCTCTGGCGTAGGATCACGGTCGGGCGTTTTCGCCTGTGGCGATATCAATGATCCGCTTGGGGTCTCCAGGGCCCCTAGGGGTCACTTGTGCGCTTTTTTATGCGCCACGATGGTTTGGACGACGTCATCGTCATCGGCATCGAAGGCCAAGTAACCAATGACCATCCATCCGGCGCACACGCCGAAAATGACCAAGGCCGCCTTTAGCCACTGTCCCATGGGAGCAAATATGCTCCCAGCGCCGGTAATTTTCCATCCCCGCCGACCGCCACAATCAAACTGCCCCACCCCCCCCAAGCGAGCCCGGGAAATGCCGATGGTTAATCCGCGAGGCCAACAAAAAACCCCGGGCCGAAGCCCGGGGTTTTCGATGCCGCTTGGATTAAGCGAGCGATCAGTAACGCGCGATGATCGGGCCACCGAACTTGTAGTTCAGACGACCGAGGACCATGTCGGTGTCGCCACCGGTGTGGAAGCCGGTCACACCGACGCCAGCCGGGGTCACGAAGGTCGCACCGTGCGTGTCTTCGAAGATGTGGTTGTATTCGACGCCGAGCGACCAGCCCTGAGTGAAGGCGAATTCGAGGCCAACGCCGACCGTCGGGCTCCAACGGGTGTCGTAGCCGGTCGAGGACGCCAGCGCGCCGCCGGGTGCCAGGAACTGGTAGTTGCGATCGGTGACCGCAGCACCGCCCTTGGCGTACAGCAGGACGTTGTTCCAGGCGTAGCCGATCTGACCGGTGAACAGGCCGAACGCATCGGTCTTCGAGCGAACGGTGCCGCCCGGGACCAGCAGGTTGCCGGTGCTGCCGGAGAAGTCAGCCCAGTTGCCCTGAGCTTCCAGACCCCAGACCCAGCCGCCGGTCTGCCAGCGGTAGCCGACCTGGCCACCGACGGTGCCGCCGTTGGCATCGTAGCTGCCGGCTTGGCCGAAGCCGTCGACCGAACGGTTGTCGTGGCTCTGGCCCCAACCACCGTTGATACCGATGTAGAAGCCGGTCCAATCATACACAGCGGCAACCATGGGCGGCGGAGCCTTCGTGTAAGGGCGAGCCGCGAGGTCAGCCGCAGAGGCAGCGGTCGCGCTGAGCGCGAGCAGGCTGGCGGTGACAAGCAAAATCTTTTTCATTTTCCCGTTCCAACTTTTTCTACAGGCCCCCAAGGCCGCGAGACACCGTCATAGCAGCCCCCGTCGGAATTGCTGTAACTTCGCTGCAACAGGCAGGCCCAAACGACTTCGCTCAAATTTGAAGTTAATACTGCGTTACAAGCACTTCTTGGAACTTTCGCCACATAGCTGCCGCACAATCTTCACAATTCAAAACTGCGTGCGCGGCTGTGCGCAAGATCGTGTTGACCGGAACCGGCTTGTCCGATTTGGATCGTCGCTGAGATCGAATCTTCGCAGCGATAAGGAATGCACATGCGGACGATGATTCTTGCTGCTGCGGCGTCTGTGGTCACGCTCGCTACGCTTGGAACGGCGCCCTCCCATGCCGTCGGCGTGCGCTACCCGTTCTGCATCCAGGGCGACCGCTATCCAGGTCTCAGCAACTGCTCCTATCCGTCCTATGAGGCCTGCCTCGCCACCGCCTCCGGCATCGGACAGAACTGCATCGCCAACCCCTATTATGCCGGCGACAACGACCCGCGCTCCTATCTGCACGTCGCCCCGCGGGACCGCCGCGAGGGTAATTTCTTCGACCTGTTCTTCCACTGACGCCCGCCCGGCGTCGCCGCCGCGGGAATGTGAGTTGATCGCTCCCGCACGCGGGGACTGTTTGCACGGACGTTGGGCGCGAGCGTTGCCGGCGCCAGATCGATTGGAGCTTCTGATGCGAAACCTGATTCTGGCACTGTTTCCGGCGCTCTTGGCGCTGGGTACGATCGCAAGCACGCCAGCCAATGCCCAGAAATACGATTCGACCTCGCCGGTCTGCAAGACGAACTACCGATGGGGCGGCGAGGATACCGACTGCGGCTACACGTCGCTGGAGCAGTGCCGCGCCTCGGCGTCCGGCCTCGCCGCGATGTGCATCACCAATCCGTATTATGCCGGGCCGCCGATTGATCGTCGGCCGAGCCAGTCTGGCAGACGGCCTCGCCCCGCTTATTGAGGGCTCAAAAGCCCTTTCCATTCCGACCGAAGCAGAGCGGAAAAAGCCCTACACTCCTGTGCTTAGCGTATGTTCTTCACACGAACTGCGACCCACTTCGCGCGAAACGCTATTCGAGCTCGACGACCTGTCCGTTCGACAGTGACACCCGACGATCCATCCGTGCGGCGAGATCCATGTTGTGGGTCGCGATCAGCATCGCGACCCGGGTCGCCTTCACGAGCTGCATCAGCGCGTTGAAGACGTGATCGGCGGTTCCCGGATCCAGATTCCCGGTCGGCTCGTCCGCAAACAGCACCCGCGGTGCGTTCGCAACCGCGCGCGCGATCGCCACGCGCTGCTGTTCGCCGCCCGAGAGTTCGGCGGGACGATGGGTGATGCGGTCGCCAAGTCCGAGATACGCCAGGATCTCGGTCGCCCGCTTCACGGTCTCGGAGCGCTTGAGGCCACGAATCATCTGCGGCAGCATGACGTTCTCGAGCGCCGAGAACTCCGGCAGCAGCCGGTGCGACTGATAGACGAAGCCGATATCGGAGCGGCGAATTTGCGTGCGGTCGATGTCGGACATCTGCGAGGTCGGCGTGCCCGCGACATACACCTCACCCTCATCGGGACTCTCCAGCAGGCCCGCGATGTGCAGCAGCGTCGACTTGCCGGATCCCGACGGCGCCACCAGCGCCACCGATTGACCGGGCCACAGCGCGAGCTTGGCACCGTTCAGGATCGTCAGCGTCGCTTCGCCCTGCCTGTATTCCCGCTTGATATCATGAAGATAGACAACCGGTACGTCTTCCGCCCCCTCTGCCATGTGCGCCCCTATTCGTACCGGAGCGCTTCGACCGGATCGAGGCGCGCGGCGCGCCACGACGGGTAGAGCGTCGCCAGGAAGGACAGCGTCAGCGCCATGATCACGACGGCGAGCGTCTCGCCGAAATCGACCTCAGCCGGCAGCTTGGAAAGGAAATACAGCTCCGGCGAGAACAGCTCGGTGTTGGTGAGCCATGACAGGAACTGCCTGATCGATTCGATGTTCAGGCAGATCAGCATTCCGACGGCAAAGCCGGTCAGCGTTCCGACCACGCCGATCGAGGCGCCGGTGATCAGGAATATCCGCATGATCGAGCCCTGCGAGGCGCCCATGGTGCGCAGGATCGCGATGTCCTGGCCCTTGTCCTTCACCAGCATGATCAGCCCGGAGACGATGTTGAGCGCCGCGACCAGCACGATCATGGTCAGGATCAGAAACATCACGTTGCGTTCGACCTGCAGCGCGTTGAAGAACGTCGAGTTGCGCTGCCGCCAGTCGACCAGGAAGACCGGCCGACCGGCCGCCTCCGTCACCAGCTTGCGGTAGGTGTCGATCTTGTCCGGATTGGTCGTGAACACCTCGATCGAGGACACGTCGTTGTTGCGGTTGAAATAGGCCTGCGCCTCGGCCAACGGCATGAAAACGAATGTCGAATCGTATTCCGACATGCCGATCTCGAACACCGCCGTTATCTTGTAGGGCTTGATGCGCGGCGTGGTGCCCATCGGCGTCACCGCGCCCTTCGGCGAAACCAGCGTGATCATGTCACCGGCATGCAGCGAGAGCTGATCGGCAAGCCGACGGCCGATCGCAACCCCCTGCCCCTCGTCGAAGCCCTCGAGCGTGCCCTGCTTGATGTTCTTGGCGATCGAGGTGAGGTTGTTGAGATCGTCGGCGCGAATGCCGCGGATGAAGACGCCGGCCGCGTTGAACGGCGACGACCCGAGCCCTTGTCCGTCAACAACGGGCGCGGCCAGACGGATGCCCTGCACCTGGCTGATGCGGTCGGCGACGTCCTTCCAGTCGGTCAGCGGCGATTCCAGTGGCTGCACCAGAAGGTGGCCGTTGAGGCCGAGGATCTTGTCGAGCAGCTCCTTGCGGAAGCCGTTCATGACGGCCATCACCACAATCAGCGTCGCAACACCGAGCATGATGCCAAGGAACGAAAAGCCCGCGATGACCGAAATGAACCCTTCCTTGCGGCGTGCGCGCAGATAGCGTCCGGACAGCAGCCATTCGAATGGCGCAAAAGGCGGGGTACGGACTGGCTCGTTCATGGTCTCATCCATCTCTCGATAATCCCATGATTCGGGTCAAATGTGGCCGGATTACCCCGCCGATAGATTCGGCGTGAATAAACTTTAACCCGCGAGCTTCGCGACCACGTCCGCGGGGCTCATGTTCTCGCGTGAACCGTCGCTGCGGCGCTTCACCTCGACCTTGCCTTCCGCGAGCCCCTTGGGCCCAACGAGAATCTGCCAGGGGATACCGATCAGATCGGCCGCGGCGAACTTGGCGCCGGCGCGCTGATCGGTGTCGTCGTAGAGCACGTCGACGCCGTTCGCCGAGAGCTCGCGATAGAGCTGCTCGCACGCACCGTCGACCGCGGCATCGCCCTGCTTGAGGTTGAGGATCGCGGCACGGAACGGCGCGACCGCCTCGGGCCACTTGATGCCGGCATCATCGTGACAGGCCTCGATGATCGCGCCGACCAGGCGCGACACGCCGACACCGTAGGAGCCGCCATGGATCGGCACGTCGACGCCGTCAGGACCCGCCACCATCGCCTTCATGGTGTCGGAATATTTGGTGCCGAAATAGAAGATCTGGCCGACCTCGATGCCGCGGGTGTTCAGCCGTTTTGCTTCCGGCACTTCCTGTTCGAAGCGCGCAGCCTCGTGGACGTCCTCGGTCGCAGCATAGACCGAGGTCCACTGCTTGATGATGGGCGTCAGATCGCCGTCATAGTCCACGTCCTCGCCCGGCACCGGCAGGTCCAGCACATCGCGGTTGATGTAGACGCCGGATTCGCCGGTCTCCGCCAGCACGATGAATTCGTGGCTGAGGTCGCCGCCGATCGGTCCGGTCTCAGCCCGCATCGGGATCGCCTTCAGGCCCATCCGCGCGAAGGTGCGCAGATAGGCCACGAACATCTTGTTATAGGAACGCCGCGCGCCGGCCTCGTCGAGGTCGAACGAATACGCATCCTTCATCAGGAATTCGCGGCCGCGCATCACGCCGAAACGCGGACGCTGCTCGTCGCGGAACTTCCACTGGATGTGGTAGAGGTTGAGCGGCAGGTTCTTGTAGGACTTGACGTAGGAGCGGAAGATCTCGGTGATCATTTCCTCGTTGGTCGGCCCGTACAACAGCTCGCGCTTGTGACGATCGAGAATCCGCAGCATCTCCGGGCCATAGGCGTCGTAGCGGCCGCTTTCACGCCAGAGATCGGCAAGCTGCAGCGTCGGCATCAAAAGCTCGAGCGCACCGGCGCGGTCCTGTTCCTCGCGGACGATCTGCTCGATCTTCTTCAGCACCCGGAAGCCGAGCGGCAGCCAGGCATAGATGCCGGCCGCCTCCTGCCGCATCATGCCCGCGCGCAGCATCAGCCGATGCGAGACGATCTCCGCCTCTTTCGGGTTTTCTTTCAGGATGGGCAGGAAAAACCGCGACAATCGCATGGCGTTACTCGGGAATCAGGAAAGCATGGGAAGCGCAGCAGTGAAACCGGATCGGCTGTGAAAACACAAGGCCGCCAAATGACAAAAGCCCTTCAAATCAGGCTATTTTCCGCCATTTGAGCGATTTGCGTCCCGCCGGCGCGCCCGGCGCGCCGATCGTGCGTTTACCTGACCTCGAAATCGTCTTCCAGCGTCACTTTCTTGAAATCGGTCACCAGGGCGTCGATCTGCATGTGCCAGCGGCCCGGGACCGGCAACGGCACCTTCTTCACGTGCCAATAGCCGTCGGGACCCAGCGCGGCGCTCCGTTCCAACGGCTCGATGCCGCGATCCGGCAGGCTCAGCGTCAGTGTCGCCTCCTTGGCCGCGAACGGGCTCGCATCGCCGTTCATCAGCTGCAGCACGAAGTCATTCTGCCCGACCTTGCCCGGCGCGATCAGCACCTGGAACATCGCGGCATCGGTGTGGATGTGCACCGCGAGCGGAACGTCGTCTGACATTGCCAGCACGCGCGGCGGCGGCGTGAAGCGCCATAGCGCGACGAGACCGAGGATCGCGATCATCAGCACGAACTCGAGCGCGATCGAGCGCTGCAGCGGCCGCGTGCGGTGAAATTCGCGCGCGATCGCCGGCGTGAACACCAGCCGGTTCAGCGCAGCGAGCGTGAGCAACAGCGACACCAGCACAAATTTCACGAGGAGAATGTTGCCGTATCCGGTGTCGATCAGTGCGCCAAAGCTTTCGAGCTGAACGATGGCAAGCGCGAGGCCCGACAGAGCGATCAACGCGACGACCGGCACCGCGAGCATTGAAAAGCGCCCGAGCACCCGCAGCAGCGAATCCTTGCGCTGCCAGGCCAGCACCGCCAGCGGCCCGAGCGCACCCATCCAAAACGCCAGACCAACGCCATGGATGAACAGCGCGGTCCGCGTCAGCCATTGCGGAGACGCGGTGGCGGCATGGCCGCTGACCGAAAGCGACAGCCCGACACAGATCATTGCGACCGCGGTACGGATCCAGGCCGCGCTGAACGACGGACTGCGCCAGGCGGTCGCCGCGATCAACATCGCAGCAATCGCGAGCAGCAGTGCAGGAAACAGGCTGGTGCCGGCGGCGCTGGCCCACGCCGCCCAGGTCAGGACGCCCGTGATCGGCAGGTTCAGCAGGTCGACGCCCTGCAAGCCAAGCGAGGCGACCGCGCCGATGAGGCCGATCGCCAGCGACCACATGATCAGCCGTTCGCCGGCCGGGCCCTGCCCGATCCAGGCGGCAAAGAGCACGCCGCCGACGCCGGCAAACAGCCCGAGATAGAGCCCGAGCCGCGCCAGCCAGATCAGCGCATGCAGCACGCCATCGCCAGTTGGCGCCGCCGAGCCGGTGACGACGCCGATCGAGAACAAGAGCGAGCCCGCGACCGGATGGCCGTCCTGCGACACCACGCGATAGCTGACCACCTGCGTGCCCTGAGGCAGGTCCGCCGGCAGGGTCACCATGACAGATTGATCGACGGCGCGGATCGTGACGTCGCGCGGCTTGCCCGCAGCGTCGAGTAGGCTGACCGCGGTCGGCGCCACCGCTTCGTTGAAGCGGAGCACCACTGTCTTCGGTGCCTCCGTCACCACGCTGCCATCCGCAGGTTCAGCGGCGATCAGGACGGCATGCGCATGGGCCGAGGTCGCAAGACACAGCGCCAACAGCAGCGCAGCCAGGCCTGTTACAACAAGACTTGCGACCGCCCGCACGGCTTACGACTTCGGCAGCAGCTTGACGCCGGGCGCCGGCGTCTTGCTGCCATGGTCGTGCCCGCCGCCCTGCCCCTCGGCCGGGATATCGATCCAGCGGCTGACGCCCTGTTCGCATTCCTGCACGACGGGAAAATACAACGTGGTGTTCGGCTTCAGCGTATCGGTGAGATACGTCTGCATCACGAACTCGTCGTAGTTCTGGTCGGAGAGCTTGCCATCGCTCCAAGCGACTTCCTTCACGCCTTCGGAGAGCTTGGCACCGTGATAGTCGTACTGGGTCGTATATTTGCCGGTCACCGTATCCAGGGTCCAGCCGGGCTTCGGCATCGGCTTCACCCCGATCACGCCTTCCGGAATCTGCACGCGGATCTTGATCGTCGCCGATCCCGCGCAGCCATGCGGCACGGCGAAGACCGCCTTGTAATACGAACCGACCGGCGCCTGCTTTCCTTCAAGCGTGATGTGAGCGACCGCCGGCGAAGCTGCGAGCAGCGCCGCCGTGGCAATGAAGAGCGTGTGTGATCGCATGGCTTCCTCACATCTTCTTCATGTCCATGTGACCGGAATGGTCGCCATGGCCGGAGTGATCGCTGCCACCCGGCGCCTGCGCACCGACCGCTTGCACGTCCAGCGAGACCGAGACCTTGCCGGCCTTCTCGAATTCGAGCGTGACCGGCACCTTGTCGCCCTGCTTCAGCGGGTTCTTCAGGTCGAACATCATCAGGTGATAGCCGCCGGGTGCGAGCTTCACGGTCTTGCCCGGCTCGATGGTCAGTCCCTTGTCGAGCGCACGCATCTTCATGACGCCATTGTCCATCGACATTTCGTGGACCTCGATCTTGCCGGCGACGTCGCCCGAGCCTGAAACCAGCCGGTCGGGCGTCGTCCCCTTGTTCTCGATCGTCAGGTAGCCGCCGCCGATCTTGGCGCCGTTCGGCGTGGCGCGCGTCCACGCCTGGGTGATCACGAGGTCGCCGGCCTTGACGTCCTCCGCGCGTACGGACGTAGACACGAGCGCAGCAGTCAGCGTCGTGAGGGCGAGGATGCGAGGGAACGATTTCATGGTGACGGCTTCCTTTCAGATTGAAGTAGTTGTGCTATCGGATTGTTGCGGCCTGGGCCTCAGACCATTTGTTCAGATCGGCGATTTCGGCCGATCCTTCGATCGTTGTGATCGTTCCGTCACGCGCAATCAGCATGGTTCGCGGGATATCGCCTTGCCACGCCGGATCGATCTCAAACCTCAATCGCTCGGCAAAGCCGTCGCCAAAAATCCAGTTTTCGGCGGAAGCGAGCCCGGCGTGATCGAGCATCGATCGCGTCGCCTCGGGAAGGTTCGGAACCAAATCCGCGCTGATCGTGACGACGTCGACATCGGGATGATCCTTCATGAACTGGCCAAGCTGCGGCAGTTCGACCTTGCATGGTCCGCAGGTCACGCCCCAAAAGTGCACCAGGGTCGGATGACCGGCATGCGCATGCAGCAGCTTCTGCCAGCTGCCGCGTTCGAACGGCTTCGGCGCGCCCTCGCCCGCCGCCAGTGCGGACGGCAGCGTTGCGAGCAGGACAAGAGCAGCGAGCAAATGACGTTTCATGGTTCGCCCTCGATCGCTTGAAAATGGTAGCCGTCGGCCTTCGTCATCCACGACAGGTAGGTCTGCCGACTGTCCGAGACCAGCAGCGGATGGTCGGAGCTGTCGGCGGTGTCGGCGATATCAGTGGGCTTCGACCATGTCGCTCCATCGTCGTGCGATGTCATCAGATTGATCGATGTCTTCTGCCCGTCGAACTCCTTCCAGACCATCACAAGCCCCAGCGGCCCGGCGGCGATCTGCGGCCGTGACGGGCTGCGGTTCGGCTGACCGATCTGAAGCGGATCGGAGAAGGTTTTGCCGCCGTCGCGTGACCGCGCATAGAACAATCCCTTGCGCGCCTTTCCGTTGGTGTACCACGTCACGTGGTAGGTTCCTGCGGACGAGATGGTCAGGCTTGGACCGTGGTGCGGGCATGCCGCGATCTGCCAGTCGTCGCGGCTCACCCGATGCACCTCGCCGGGCGTAGCCAGATCGTTGAATGTCACGATCGCATGGTCGCGCACGCCGCCTTCGAAAATATTCCGGAACACGACCACCGGATGGCCGGCACCATCGAACGCCAGGGCGAGACGGCAGCATTCGCAGGTGTTGTCGGCCACGAGCCGCGCATCGGAATAGGTCGCGCCACCATCTTTCGAGGTCGCAAAGAACAATCCGGCACCGTCATACTTCTCGCCGCGCTGCTGTGCCGGCACGCGATTGCGCTTGTCGAGCCAGACCGCGAACACGGCACCGGCTGGATCGAAGCCGATCGCCTCGAACCGCTGGCTCTCGTTGTTGGTGGTGATCGGCTTCGGCGGATCGAAGCTGCGCCCGCCATCGGTCGACCGCGTGGTCAGCACCTGCCCATTGAAGGCTTGATCGCGGAAGGTCGAGAAAGCCAACGCGAGCTCCCCCTTGGCGTCGATCGCAAGCTTCGGCCGGGCGTCCGGCCCCCAATCCAAATTGAGCCGCTCCCGCGTCACCTGTACCGGCGCGGAAAAGCTCCTGCCCCGATCCTTCGAGCTCGCGACGGAGATCTGGCCTCCGGCCATCCATGTCAGCCACAGTGTCCCGTCCGGCGCGAAGGCCGGAGTGACCTTGCTCGCGCAGCGCAGCACGGTCTCTTCGCAGGCCGCTTCGGAGGCGTGCTGATGGCTCATCTGTGCCATGGCAAGGTTCGGCAAGACCGCAAGCATGACCGTTGCCAGCACCGTCAGAGTCGCAGGTTTGCGGTATCTCATCGATGCGCTCCTCACTTGAACGCAATCTTCATGCCCGCCACGAAGGCGCGCGGTGATCCGGCATAGATCGAGTTGGTCGAGTTCGCCAGTACGCCCGCGGGATTTTGAATGCCGGCCGCGGTTACCGAGTTTGCAATGTTGTTCGCCGAAGCCACGTAGGTCCGATCGAACACGTTCCGCACCTCGAGATACAGATTCAGCGACTTGAAATAATCGGAGATCAGGTCCGTCGTGTAGTGAACGTTGAGATTGACCAGCTCGTAACCCGGCGCCCGCAGCAGATTGGCGTTGTCCATGTAGAAGGCATCCTTCCACTGGACCTCGACGAACCCGCCAAGCCCCTGCAACGCACCCGACGGCTGGTCATAGCCAAGCCGTGTCGTCAGCTCGTTCGGCGAGACGCCGGGAATCTTGTTGCCGGCACGATTGAATGTGAAGCCGCTGATGCTTTCCGTGTAGTCGGTATATACTTCGTCCAGGTAGGTGTAGGCCGCCGTGAGCCGCCACCCCTGATAAAAGCCCCATTGAGCGGCGAGCTCGACGCCGCGATGTTCCGAGCGCGGTGCGTTAAAGGTGTATGTAAATCCCGCCACAGGCGTCGCCTGAGAAACAAGTTCATTGTTGAAGAATTCGTAGAAGGCGCTGGCGCTAACCTTCACGCTCTTGTTGGGCGACCAATCCGCGCCGAGGTCGTAGCCGAGGTTGGTCTGGGTTTTGAGCGACGTGTTGTTGCCCGATGACCCATTCGGCAGAACGAACAGATTGCTGACTTGCGGCGTACCGTAGCCGGTCGCCACGCGAGCACGTAGCTGCCATTCGTCGTCCGGCTTGTAGATGAGCGCGAACTCCGGCGCGGTGTTGGTGAACACAGGTGCCGCTTGCGTCACAGTCGCTCCCACGATTGCGGGATTGTTGGTGACCGGATAGGACAGCAAAGTGTTGACACCGTTTAGCGTGGTCGTTTCCCAACCGACCCCAGCGATCGCCGTCACCGAGGGAATCAGCTTGATTTCTTCCCGCGCCCGGACGCCATAATTGGTTGTCGATTGATACAGACTGCTCTGTGGCAGTCCGAGTGTCGCATTGCCCGCGGGCGAAACGTTCCAGGTCGTACCGGTCGTCGTGAGGGTGTTGTACCAACCCCCGACCATCGTGGTCGAATCCATTCCGAACAATTCGCCGCGCTTGGTCAAATCGCTCATGAAGTTGTACGAAGGATAGTCACCCAGCGCGCTAGTCGACCCCGTCGGCTGATTGATGTTCCTGTCGTCGAAGACGAATTGGTTGCGCCACGTAGTCGTGTTGTCGAAATCGTGCTCCCAGCGGCCCCCAACGATCGTCCGGCGGTCATCTCGGCCGAGGCCAGCTTGAACCGCAGTCTCGGTGGATTTGGTTCCGTTGAAGCCGTTGTTGAACAAGGTCACGGTTCCACACCCCGGCGCGGCCGTTGCGCCGGTCGCGCAGCCCTGCTGGAACGGATTCTGGTAGAATTGATTGAGCGACGAGCGGATCGGCAGGCGCGCGGTCAGGTCATTGTTGATCAGCTTCACCGTGAAACGGTCGTCCGGCGTGACCTGCAGAGTGCCGAGGAAATTGACGGTCTGGGTATTGAACCAGCTGTTGCCGATATAGCCGTCGCCACGCGCGTCGCTCGCGAACAGCGAGCCCTCGAAATTGCCGACCTTCTTGCCCGCGGCGAGATAGTTGTTGAGATAGCCGAAGCTGCCGCCATCGACGCCGTATTCCACGCCGTCGATCGTGCCGCCCGGCCGGGTCCGGAAATTCAACGCGCCGCCGGTCGCATAGTTGCCGTAGAGCGCCGATGACGGCCCGCGGACCACGTCGATCGCGCCATAGGCGTGCGGATCGATCAGGTCGCTGCGAGACAGGCCGTCCGGCTGAGTGACCGGAAAGCCGTCGTCGAAGATCACCAGATTGCGGATGCCGAAGCCATTGCGTGCATTCGACCCGCGAATCGAGATGCCGAAATCACGCGGGCCGTTGCCCTGTTTGATCGAGATGCCGGGGCTGTCGCGTAACACGTCCGCCACCGAGAAGGACGGCCGATTGTCGAACTGGCTGCGATCGATGGTGGTTTGCGTCTGACCGGCGGGCCCCTGGTTCAGGCTGTCCCGCGCCGCGCCGGGTGTGATGCGCTGCGCGCGGCCGGCCGCTGCCACGGCCAAGGGCGCCAGCGGCCTTGCGGGCCGCCGGGCGGCAACCGCGCGGATCTTCGGCTTGGATCTTGCCGATTTCGGGCGCGCGGCCTGCGGCGCATCGACCGTGACGGACGGCAGCGTCGTCTGGGCCTCTGCCCAACTTGTAAGCATGGAAAGCCCGAGGCCCAGCGTGAGCGCACTGGCTCCGGCCCGCGGATGAAATCGAAACATGGATGAATCCTGACACCGGCTCTGCGGCCGGCTTGCTCAAAGGCACTCGCCGGCGCAACGCGCACCGGCAGCGAGAACGTCGTCAGGAAAAAAGCGGCGGCGCGCGGGCTTGCGCGGAGAGGCGCGCTTGCGAGCGATCGAATTCGCCCGCGAAATCAAGCCACGCGATGCGCGTTGAAGGCCGCTCGACGGCGTGAGCCGTCGTCGCCGGATTATCAACGGGCGCACCGGTCTGCAGCACGCTGCATGCGGAGCAACAGCCGTCATGGGCATCATGACCGGACTGGTCACCCTGCCCGGCTCCGGAGCCGGCATTGCCATGGCAGGTGGTGGCGGCCGCGAGCGGATCGGACGCGGCAAAGCTCGCCGCCCAGCAGGCCCCGATCGGTGCGAAAATCTGCACCAGCAGGGCAACCAGGACTATGGGCAGAAAAATCTTCAGCCGCCGGCGCATCGCAAAACCCATCCGGGACGGAACTAACCACCACAGCCGTCGGAAGTCGAGATCATCGACCTCGCTCGTTTCTTCCGGCTGACGGAAATAGCCGGACGTGACACTATCGTCACGGCCACTCCACCGGCCTTTGTATCCCCTTACCCCGTCACGTGTTTTCAGCTCACTTTCGCAACTGCCGGTGGCACCATCCCAATCATTTCGCAAATTGCTCGAAATTTGAACAATCGTTGCCGAAAATGATGACAAGGCTGGAAAGATAGTCTACCAATTCGGGCTCAGGCCAGCCGCGAGGTGTGTCCTGGTGGTCCAAGTCTCGGGAGGAGCCCGACGCGCACAAGCAGCGTCACCCCATCAATCAAGATCAAACCGAATTTTTGGGGCAAATAGGGTCGACACAATTTTTGGAGCAGGGCTTGAAGCCCTGCTCTTTTTTTATGTGATGATCGCAAAGCGCTATGACTCCATCATCGAATCCAATCGAACGCAGTTTTGAACTCGCAGCAGCGGCTTGCGATGATCTGACGCCGTTGGTGTACCAGCGCTTGTTTCGCGGACATCCCGAGGCGCAGGCGATGTTTCGCACCGAAGGCAGCGAGCCGGTGAAAGGCTCGATGCTGGCGTTGACGATCGAAGCCATCCTCGATTTCGCGGGCGAGCGCCGCGGACATTTTCGCCTGATCGAATCCGAGGTGTTCTCGCATGATGCCTACGGGACGCCGCGCGAATTGTTCGTCGCATTCTTCGCCGTGATCGCGGACTGCTTGCGCGACATTCTCGGTGAGCAATGGTCTGACGAGATCGATGCTGCGTGGCACAAGCTGCTTCGCGACATCGAGGCCATCGTGCTGCAACAGAAACATCTCGTGGACGCGAAGGCGTAGCGTCACCGTTCCGATTGTGACACACTCCCTTTATCCGCGGCGCGTGCAACTGACGCCGACGGTCAGAAAAACGAAGAGGGAGCAAACAATGCCAGGGACCGACAAGGGGATGGACAAGGCGTCGACGACGCGGCGCGACCTTCTGCAAATGGCGGCGGCAGGCGGAGCTGCGGCCGGCCTGTTCGGCGGAATGGGCGCGACGACGTCCGCGCTCGCAGCCGAAACGGGACGCTCGGAAAAACCGCTGAAGGCCGCGTTCTCCAACGCCGGACTGCAGGCGACGTGGTGCGCACAGGGCAAGCAGGCCGCCGAGTTCTGGGGCAAGCTGTTCAATGTCGAGGTGACCTGGTTCGACGGCCAGCTCGATGCCGTCAAGCAGCGCGCCGCGATCGACAACATGGCCTCGCAGAAATGGGACTTCGTCGCGATCCAGGCATTCGGCATCGGCACGCTGACCCAGCCGGTGCAGAAGATGATCGACGCCGGCACCCCCGTCATCGACATGGACACGCTGATCGCGCCGCTCGACCAGATCAACGTCCATTCGTTCCTCGCCCCCGACAACGAGTTCATGGGCGCCTCGGTGACGCAGGCGCTGTGCAACGCGATCGGCGGCAAGGGCAAGGTCATCATGACCCAGGGCGCGCTCGGCCACACCGGCGCGCAGGGCCGCGCCAAGGGCTTCAACTCCGTCGTCAAGCAGTTCCCGAATATCGAGGTGCTGGATACCCAGCCCGCCGACTGGGACGTTTCCAAGACCGCCCGGCTCTGGGAAACCTACCTGACGAAATATCCGCAGATCGACGCCGCCTTCTTCCACAATGACGACATGGCGCTTGCCGCCGCGAACATCATGAAGGCGCACAACCGCAACAACATCCTGATCGGCGGCGTCGACGCCATGCCGCCGGCGATCCAGGCGGTCAGCGAAGGCCGCATGTTCGCAACCGTCCGCAATCCGTCCTGCCGCATCCATGGCGGCGCGATCGTCGCGGGCGTCGCCGCCGTGGTCGGCGGCGAGAAGAGCGGCCAGGGCATTCCGAAGAACGTCGTGACCGATGGTCCCGTCGTGACCAAGGCCAACGCCGCCGGCATGCAATGGATGGAGGATCACTTCCTGATCTGAGCGGTCCGCATGTCGCAGGGACGCTCCCCGATCCTCGAGTTGAACCAGATCACGAAGGCCTTCGGCGGTGTCGAAGCCCTTCGTGGGGTCGACTTTGCGCTGCACGCCGGCGAGATCCATGGTCTCGTAGGCGAGAACGGCGCCGGAAAAAGCACGCTGATGAAGATCATCGCCGGCGTGCACCCGGAGTTCTCCGGCCGTTTCGTGCTCGACGGCAAGGAAACCCGGTTCCGCTCCACCCGCGACGCCCATGCCGCCGGCATCGGCATGGTGCATCAGGAACTCAGCGTCGCGCCTGATCTCACCGTCGCCGAGAACGTCTTCCTCGGCAACCAGCCGACCAACCGCCTCGGCTTCGTGCAATGGCGGCGGATGGCGCGCGAGGCCGGCGAGCAGCTGTCCCGGTTCGGCATCGACGTCGATCCGATGACGCGGCTCGGCGACCTGCCGATCGGCCTGCAGCAACTGATCGAGATCGCCCGCGTGCTGTTCTCCGGCGCGCGCATCATCATCCTCGACGAGCCGACCTCGGCCCTCTCCCCGCCCGAGGTCGAGCGCCTGTTCACGACACTGCACAGGCTCCGTGACGAGGGCACCAGCATCGTCTTCATCTCGCATTTCATCGAGGATATCCTGCGGGTCTCCGATCTGGTGACCGTGTTCCGCAACGGGCGGAAGATCGCCGAGACCGCGTCCGCGGACACCACCAAGGGCGCGCTGATCGAAGCCATGATCGGCCGCGGCGGTGAGGCGCTGGAGCACAGCTACACCGACGACCTGATGCTCCCGAAACCGGGTGGCGGTTCGACGGTCCTGAAGGTCAATCAGCTCTCGCTCCGCCGCAGCCTGCAAGACGTCTCGTTCGAGGCCCGCGCCGGTGAAGTGCTCGGCGTCTACGGCTTCATGGGCTGCGGCCAATTGGAGCTGTCGCGCATCCTGTTCGGCAAGCTCCGGCCGGACGCCGGAACGCTTGTTGTCGATGGCTCCGCCAAGACATTCCGCAGCACCGCGGCGGCACGGCGGGCCGGCGTTGCGCTGGTGCCGGAGAGCCGCCGCGCCATGCTGTTCCACCAGGAGCCGGTCTACAAGAACATCTCGATCAGCATCCTCGAGCGGATCTCGGCGCTGCTGCTCAAGCCGGTGCGCGAGCGCGCGATCGCCCAGCGCCAGGTCGAGCAGTTGCAGATCAGGCCGCCGGTGGTCGGCCTCGATCTCGGCATGCTCTCCGGCGGCAACCAGCAGAAGGTGGCGCTGGCGAAATGGCTGACCTACCCGCCGCGCCTCCTGGTGCTGTGCGAGCCGACCCGCGGCATGGATGTCGGCGCCAAGAACGACGTGATCAACATCGTGCGCGACCTCCGCGCCAAGGGACTGGCGATCATCGTTCTGTCGACCGAGCCGGAAACGGTGCTGTCGCTGGCCGACCGGATCCTGGTGCTGAAGCGCGGCGCGGTGGTGCGTGAATTCGCGGGCGAAGCGGTCAGCAAGGATCGGCTGCTCGAGGCGGCCTAATGGAGTGGGATGATGGCGAGCAGTGACAGCGCGACGAGCCCAGCCGATCACAAGCGGCCGCGCGGGCTGGCGCCGTTCCTGCGCTCGCAGATGCGCAATATCGCGCCGTTCCTGACGTTGATCTTTCTCAGCGGCTTCTTCGCGATCGCCAGCCCGTCGTTTGCGACCATCGACAATCTCGGCAATATCCTGACGCAGGTGTCGGTCACCGGCATCATCGCCGTCGGCCTCACCTTCGTGATCCTGTGCGCCGAGATCGACCTGTCGATCGCCAGCATCGCCAACGTCACCGGCATTGCGGTGGCGTACTTCACGCTGCAGGAGTCCTACGTCAACATCGCCAATGTCCCGATGCCGGGCTTTGCCGCGATCCTGCTGGCGCTGGCGCTGTGCGCGCTGCTCGGCCTCGTCAACGCGCTGGGCTTGACCGTGATCGGCATCCCCTCCTTCATCATGACGCTGGCCATGATGCAGATCGCGGCCGGCGTCTCGGCGCTCCTGGTGCGCGGCCAGATCGCCTACAAGGTGCCGCCGCTGATCACGACGCTCGGCTCGGGCTCGATCGGCGGCATCCCCTGGATCGTGATCGTCGCCGCGGTGATGCTGCTCGGCGGCCATCTGGTGCTGACCTACACGCGCTTCGGCCGCTACGTCTACATGGTCGGCGGCAACCGCGAGGCTGCGGAGTTTGCCGGCCTCAACGTCAAGCTCATCCTCGGCAGCGTGATGGTGATCTCGGCGGTCTGCTCGGGGATCGGCGGCATGCTCGGCGTCGCCCATTTCGGCAGCGCGCAGCAGAACGAGTTCGACACTTATCTCCTGGATTCGATCGCGGCCGTGGTGGTCGGCGGCACCAGCCTGTTCGGCGGCCGCGGCGGCATCGGCAACACCATCGTCGGCCTGTTCGTGCTCGGCGTGCTCAACAACGGCCTCGACCACGTCAACATCGACAGCTTCCTGAAGATCCTGATCCGCGGCCTGATCCTGCTCGCGGCGCTGATCATCAACGTGTACGCGCAGCGGCTGCGCGAGCAGGCGGCGGAGTGAGCTTGCCGAAGCCAGCTCAGCATCATGGTGATGGAAGCGCTCGTCCTCTCCAGTTGTCGATATCGCGGCACATCCACCGCTGTCGTCCTGGCGAAAGCCAGGACCCATACTCCGCAGCAGGAGTTGTGAATGGGATTCGTCGTCCCAGCGTCGCGCAACAATGGGCATTCGGGGTAATGGGTCCTGGTCTTCGCCAGGACGACGATGAGTATGGGGACGCAGCTTCGCATTCTCGCGACATCATTTGCCCGAGCTTTGCGCTTTCGTTCCGCCCTCTCTCTTGAAGAGGGCGCAGGGAAAGCCGGGTGCCGATCGCACCCATGGGCCCCGTGCATAGGATAGAAAGCACGGGGGTAGGACCACAGGTGTAACCGGAAACAACCCGGCTTTCCCTGCGCGATGGCTTACGGCTTATACGTGCTCTCCCCGGCGAGACTGGGCTTTGTTGTCACCGTTCTCGCAAGGCGCATCGCGCTTCGCGAAAAGACACCTACCGCTAGGGCGTCAGGCCTGCACGACTTCGCCGTCCGCATCATGCGCATTCGTCGACTGCGCATTCGGCGTCCACCGCATCTCGACCGACGTTCGTGACGACCGCGAAGCGCCCCTCGATCGGGTGAGACGGGCGGATTCATATATTGAGTTGCTCTTCTGATAAAGCGAAATATTTTTGCTGCGGGAGCTTGCGCCGTCGGGCAACTCAGTGGCATGGGCGCCCTCAGCGAACCCCAAGCCGCCGACCGCGCGCAAGCACGGTCGATTTGTCCTGGAATGCAGGGCGTTCGGCGAGCGCTGTCAATGGCGTCAAGTCATGCTATGCTGATCATGTTCGGCAACGTCGCGGGGCAATAGCGGTGATCCATCCGGGGGTCAGTACTGGGGAATCTCCGCCGAAGAGGCGCGTGCTCGCCATTCTGGCTGCTGATGTCGTCGGGTATGCTCGCCTCACCGAGGTGGCGGAGGAAGCCACTCACGTCCGCCTCCGCGCGCTTCGCTTTGGCGTGATCAACCCGTGCATCGTCTCCTATCGCGGCAAGATCGTGAAGAATACGGGTGACGGCTATCTCGCCTCGTTCGATTCTTCGCTTGATGCCGCGCGGTGCGCGGTCGCCCTGCAGCATGAAGTGGCCGCGGTGCAGAGCCGAGAAGGACATGATCGGAAGATACAATTCCGGATGGGTCTGAACGTTGCACAGACCATCGTCGAATCGGAGGACATCTTCGGAAAGGGCGTCAACATAGCGGCGAGGCTCGAGCAGTCAGCGCCCGCTGGCGGCGTCATAATTTCAGATGAGATGTTCCAGGAGATCAAGGACCGGCTCGAGGTAGCTGTCGAAGATCTCGGCTTGCTCCGGCTCAAGCACCTTTCGCGACCCGTCCACGCTTACTCTCTCCTGCTGCCGGAGGCCGAGCGATTGCCGCCAAGCCGGGCGAGCCGTCAGGCCAAGGTGCCCTTCATCGCGGTGCTGCCGTTTCGTACGCAAGGAAGCCCGGAGGACGATTACTTCGGCGATGGGACGGCCGACGAGATCGTTGTGGCGCTTCAGAGCATCCGTGGCCTGTTCGTCATCTCAAGCATGTCCACGCTTCCCTATCGTACCGGACCGGTCGACAGCCAGAAGGTCGGCCAAGAACTCGGGGTCCGTTACGTCTTGAGCGGCAGCATCCGCCGGGCCGACAAGCAGCTTCGCATTGGAGTGGAGTTGAAGGACGTCGAAGCCGGCATCGTGCTGTGGGCAGATCACTATGACGGCGATGTCTCCGAGCTATTTGAATTTCAGAGCCGCATTGCGACGCGCATCGTGTGGAGTATTGCTCCCCAGGTCCGCGAGGCGGAGCTGAAGCGGGCGCTCCGCAAGCGTTCGGACAATCTCAATGCCTATGAGTTGCTCATGAAGGCGATCGACTTCATGTATCGCATGAATTTCTTCGACTTCGGCCGAGCGGGCGAATTGTTGCAGGCCGCGATCGCTTCGGATCCGAATTATGCGACCGCCTATGCCTATGCCGCGCTTTGGCACATTCACAATGTCGCACAAGGCTGGGGCGCCGAGGGCGGCCCCGACGCGGCGGAAAGTGCACGCCTTGCCGCTGCCGCGGTCGATCGTGCGCCGGCTGACGGCTTCGCGTTGGCCGTTCTTGGGCACACCAAAGCACTTTTATTCAAAGACTATGATGCGGCGCTCGACCTCTTTGATAGAGCATTGAGCGCGTCGCCCGGAAATGCTATGGCTTGGACGCTTAGCAGCGGCGTGTACGGCTACCTTGAGGAGGGGCAATCGGCGATCACGCGCGCTGAACAGGGATTGCGTCTATCGCCGGCCGACACACAGGCATATTTTTACCTGATGTTCCTCGGCCAAGCGCATTATATCAGTGGCAATTTCGATGAGGCGGTCGTCTGGGCACGCAAGACCGCTGCTTTAAACGGACGGCTATCCGCCAACTTGCGTGTCCTGGCAGCGGCCTATGTTGCGAGTGGCCGAGGCGCAGAAGCGCGGGCCGTCGCCAAGACTCTTCTTGAGATACAACCTCGATTCCAACTTTCGGCCTACAGTGAGCGGTGCCCATTCAGAGAAGGTCTGCGGGAGCGCTTCATCGATCATTTGCGGCAGGCGGGTTTGCCAGACTGAAGTCGTGGTGCATTTTCACAGCGAACGACAGGAGGTCCGTGATGGGGGGCAATTGGTTCGGAAGCGGGTTCGGAGGCAACTGGACAGGCGGCTCGGGTGGCGGCAATGCAACGCCCGTTTATGCCATGCGGGCTGACCGGCCCCTTGCCGAGATCGCGATACCACGGGCGTACAACGCCGAGTTCAAGGAAGCGGAATGGGATCCGGATTTGCGCGCCACGGCGATCCTGCCCGAATTCCTGGCGCAGCAGATCGGAGGCCAGCACTGGCAGGCGGCGGTCGCGCTACCACCCCCCACCTACCCGGTCACGACGCAGATGATCGACGAACTCCTTGTGCTGGCGGTCGCGGAGCGACCCGAAGCGTTGGGCGAAATCGTGGAGGAAGATCAGAATTTTCAGCTGCGCTGGCTGCAGCTTCTCAACATCAATGCCGCATCCTACCCGCACACGTTCCTGCTGATGAAGATCATGGCCCGGATCGGCGAGTTCACGATGGTCCAGCTCAAGCTCCAGTATTCGAACATGGCCGGTGCAGCCCCCCCACCCTATTGGTACCAGCCGCGACCAAACCAGGTCTGCCCGACACTGTATCCGCCGGTCGCGGTCCCGGGGCATCCAGCCTATCCGGCCGGGCATGCGCTCATCGGCACGCTCACGTCCGCATGCCTTGCTGACCTGCTGCCTCAATACAGCCAGGCATTGAGCGCGTTGGCTGCGCGAGTCGCGATGAACCGGATGATCGCGGGATTGCATTATCGCGAGGACATTGATGCGGGCGCCAGGTCAGCGCTCGCCTTGAAACCCTTCCTCACGGCTTGCCCGTTCTATGCCGCCACGTTCGCGCTCGCGCAGACCGAATGGTAGCGAGATCGCGCCCAACCTGAACCACTGGACCGGGAGGGAGCCGTGAAGCCCTGGGAAATGTCCACCGGCTATGTACGGGTGCTGGCGCAGCGCAATCAGCACGACACGCTGGTCCAGGCTGCGAATGACATGTTGGAGGGCCGGAGCCCAGCCGAGCAAATGCGGGTTTACGCCGACGCGAACGCGAAGCACGACTTTGTCGTCGACACTGAATTCGGCGCCGTGCCGATCTGGGACGGCGCCGATCGCCGACCGGCGATCTCTGTGAACGACAGGGGCAAAAAGGCGCGCTCGCTCCTCGCGCTCGATAAATCGAGGAAATTCCTGATCCGAGCCTACGTTGCTCCCGCGAGCCTCGCGAAATCGAATTTCAACGATGGCGAGCCGGTCTGGTCCGACCCGGATCTAAGCGGCAACTATGCCTTACCGCCCGCAAACCAGGCCACAGGCGACACCCACCAGGTTCGGCAGGACCTCGACACGACGACGCTGCAGGACAACGGACTTTATGGTGGAGGCGTTGCCGTCGCCATCGTCGATACCGGCATCTGCAGACCGCACCTTGCCAAGCGGCTTGGCTTCAACCCGGCCCTTGATGTTGCCAATTCCTGGACGCCACCGACCCTGGCGACGACGCCGGGCCTCAATCGCATCGGACATGGCACGATGTGTGCCTATGGCGTGCTCGCGATTGCCCCGAACGTGACGCTGCTCGACTATCCGTTGCTGCTTGGGCGGCCGGCCGGGGAGCACACCGTCAGCGCAACGATCGGGGAAATGATCCGTGGCTATTTGATCCTGATCTGGCGCTGGGCGATCATCGGCACCATTTCGCAGAGCGCGCTGGTGGTCAACAACAGTTGGGGCATCTTTCATCCGAGCCTCGACGAATTTCCGGCCAACGATCCCAGGCGCTACATCGACAACCCCAATCACCCTTTCGCATTTTACGTCTGGTTGCTAACGGCATTCGGGGCTGACGTGGTTTTCGCAGCCGGCAATTGCGGGAACGGGTGCCCGAGCGCTGTATGTCTGCAGCGCACGGCGGGAATGATCATGGGCGCCAACGCATACACCGAAGTGCTGACGCTCGCCGGTTGCGACATTCACGACGCGCGCGTCTGTTATTCCTCGCAAGGACCTTCTATCGCGGGCATGCCTCCGCAAAAGCCGGACATCACTGCCTACACGCAGTTTCTCGGCTCGAAGGTGCTACGGGGCCCGCGCGGCTTCGAGCCGGACACCGGAACGTCCACATCATGCGCCATCGCTTCCGGGTGCATCGCTGCGCTGCGAACCCGGCAGCCACCGACGGCGACGGATCCGGCAGCCATGATTGCAGTATTGCAGGCGACGGCGTTGCCTGCGGGCGGCGCCGTGCCCAATTACGATTACGGCTATGGCGTCGTTCGGCCGGTGGCGGCGGGGCGGAGCCTCGGCATTATCCCATGACCCGCAAATGGCCGGCAGAGCCGGCATCAGACGTCAATGCTGTTCGCTCATGAGACATGTCGAGGCCGACGGGCCGAACGTCCACTCATGGTCACTAGGATTACTCTCTTGTCAGCGGCGACGGCACATCGCGATATAACCGGGAGCGTTTGCAGGAAAATCGCCGTTGCGGTCGGACTTGCTGTAAGTCAGGCCGCGGTAGCAGCCCCGCCCGATAGCCCAAGTCCCGCGCTTGCCCCATGGTTTGAGAGCCTGAAGCAACCAGGCACCGGTGCGTCGTGCTGCTCGATTGCGGATTGCCGGACGGTAGAGTTCCGACAGGACCGAGACGGCTACGAAGTACTAATCGATGGTCGCTGGAAGTTGTCGGCGCCATTCTGGCTGCGGGTCCCGCCAAACAGGATCATCGACAGAACCGACAACCCGACGAACCGCGCCGTGGTCTGTTTCACGCCTGAGGCCGGCATTCTCTGTTTCGTGCGTCCGGCCGAAAGCTAGTCCATGCCGCTGCGGCTTGATCTTAGTTCCTCAGCGGCAGCTTCGAGGGGTGACAAAGGTCGTACCAACGAACACCGCGACCGCCAGGGATAACCCCGCGGAACGGCTCGCCGAACATTCCTTGCCGATCCTCGTGGACGCGAATTCGACTTGCCGCACACGACGATCGATGCTCCCGGTTATCTGGCGAAATCCGGCTGCCAGTGGCGCAGCTCGCGCGCCGTGTAGGTGACCGTCCCGATCGTCGTGTAGGATGCCGCCTCCAGCATCATGTTGCGGGCGAGCTTGAGGGCCCGTGCCTCGCAGATCGCGCGCTGCTTCTCGTCCGCGATCCATTCGAAATCGATGTTGTGCGCGAGACCAAGGATGCGCCGGATGGTCTTGGCCGCGGCAAAGCCGACCGTGTCCTGGAACAGCCGCGCCATGTAGGCCTGCCGCTCCGCCTCCAGCCGCGCGGCGCCCGCCTCACCTGCGAACAGCGACACCGGATAGCCGTCGCCCTTCGCGTCGTTGCGCCACAGCGCGAGGAACTTGCGCGAAAATTCTGTCCAGACACCCTCGATGGTTTCCAATAGCCAGACCTCGAATGACGCGCGCTCGCCCGGCGTGCGCTCGTGGCCGGCAGAGGCCAGATAGGCCATCAGGAGATTGCCGATGACGGCGCCGATGTCGAAGCCCATTGGGCCATAGAAGGCGAACTCGGGATCGATCACCTTGGTCTCGCTGTCGGTGACCATGATCGAGCCGGTGTGCAGATCGCCGTGCAGCAGCGCCTCCGGGCTCGCCATGAATTTCAGCTTGAGCCTGCTAATCGCGACATGCAGGTCGAGATCCTCGCGGAACGCCGCCGCCGTCGCGTCGAGATATGGCGCGGTCCAGCGGTTCTGCTCGGCGATGCGATAGGGGTCGGTGAAGATCAAATCCTCGGTGATCTTGCAGAGCGCGTGGTTGCCGGCGAAATCGGCGATCCCCTGCTCCTTTTCCGCGGCCGACAGCGCCAGATCGGACGTGAAGAACAGCGTCTGCGCCAGGAATGTCGAGATATCCTCGACAAAGCGCGGATAACGCGTGGCCCCGATCAGGCCCTTGCGCATGATGATGTGGGGCTCGAGCAGCTCCATCGCGGTAAGCGCAAGCGGCGCGTCATGATGCAGCACAGCCGGCACGAGCTTCGACCCCAGTCGCGCCTGATGCACCAGCGCCAGATGTTCATAATGCGCCCGCGACAGCGGCAACGGCCAGCTCTCGCCGACCAGCCGCACATAAGGCAGCGCCTGCTTGACGGCGACGCCGCCGCTGTTGCCCTTGACGATGAAGACGAGGTTGAGATTGCCGTCACCGACCTCGCTGATCGACCAGCCGGCCGGCGCTCCGCCGAGTTGGGTGACGATGGCGGGAAGGCTCGCGAGATAGTCGCGCAGATCGGCCTCCCGCAGGATTCGATAGGCGCTCTGGGCGGAGCCCGGCTGTGCCTGCAGCTTCATCGTGGTCGCCTCCTCCGCATCGCCAGGGTGAGGTTGATCCTCACTCCATCGGCATCAGATCCTGGTCGGTTTTAGAACCGCATCCTCATCAGTTCGTAGCCCGGGTGAGCGTAGATACCCGGGAAAGTGTTCCCGCATGTCGCTTCGGTCATGCGGGCTACTTCCGGATGCACCTCTAGAACGGCATCCCCATCAGCTTCGACAGCCGCTCGATCGAGAGATAGCCGGCATAATAGGCCCACATGCCGATCGCGAAGATCACGGCCGAGATCAGCGTGGTCCAGAACAGCTTGCGGCCCATCCGCGCCATGATCGGAGCGCCGGGATCGGTGCCGGGCGCGCCGACGCCGTCCTCATGCTGGCTCCGTATGCCGAACGGCAGCGTCAGGAACAGCACGAGCCACCAAAGGACGAAGTAGATCGCAAGCCCGGTGGTGATCTGGTACGCCATGTGGGCTCAGGCCTGTTCGATCTCGACCAGGGCGCCGGAAAAGTCCTTGGGGTGGAAGAACAGCACCGGCTTGCCGTGCGCGCCGATCTTCGGCTGGCCGTCGCCCAGCACCCGCGCGCCCTCGGCGATCATGCGGTCGCGGGCGGCGATGATGTCGGGCACGTCGTAGCAGACATGGTGGATGCCGCCGTCGGCGTTGCGCTCGACGAACTTCGCGATCGGCGAGGCCTCGCCGAGCGGCTCGATGAACTCGATCTTGGTGTTGGGCAGCGTCACGAACACGGTGATGACGCCATGCTCCGGCAGCGGCACCGCGTCGGAAATCTCGGCATTGAAGGCCGTGCCGTAGATCTTGGCGGCCTGCCTGGCGTCCTTGACCGCGATGGCGACGTGATTGAGGCGGCCCAGCATATCTCTCTCCCTTTGTCGTTGCGCACGCCTTAAGGGCGTGTGTCAGACCGTCAGAACGTGCACGACGCAGATCGGCTTCTTGCCCCACTGCTCGTTCAGCGCGGCCCGCACCGCACGGCGCACCGATTCCCCGAGTGCGTCCGGATCGCGGCGCCGCGGCCGGGGCAGGCCCTCGATCGTCGATACCACGACATCGAACACGATGTCGTCGAACAATTCGCCCGCGGCGTTTTTCTCCGGCATGCCGACGAGATCAACCTCGGGATCGTCGACCATCTCGCCCTGCGCGGTCATGGCGACGGCGACGAAGGCGCAGCCGGCAAAACCCATCCGCCGCCGCTCGACCACGGCGCGCGACTTGGAATCCTCAAGGATGGTTCCGTCCTTGTAGAGCCTCCCCGACGGCACTTCGCCGACGATGCCGGGATCGCCGGGCCCGAGCTTGACGAGGTCGCCGTTGCGGCAGGTCAGGACTTTCGGGACACCCGCGGCGCGCGCCAACTTGGCGTGCTCGGCGAGATGCAGCGCCTCGCCATGCACGGGGATCAGGAGCTGCGGCCGCACCCAGGAGATCATGTCGCGCAGTTCGTCGCGGCGCGGATGGCCGGAGACGTGCACCAGATGCTCGCGGTCGGTGATGATTTCGACGCCCTGCGTCACCAGCCCGTTGATGATGCCGCCGACCGCCTTCTCGTTGCCGGGAATGGTGCGGGAGGAGAAGATCACGGTGTCGCCCCTGTTCAGGGTCACCTGCGGATGGTCGTTATTGGCGATCCGCGCCAGCGCGGCGCGGGGCTCACCCTGGCTGCCGGTGCACAGCGCCAGCACCTTGTCGGGCGGGAAATGGCCGTAATAGTCGGCGCTGCGGAATTTGTGCGAGCCGTCGAGATAGCCGCATTCGCGCGCGACCTGCACCACGCGCTCCATGGCGCGGCCGACCACGACGACCTCGCGATCGGCGGCGTTCGCGGCGTCCGCCACCGCCCTCACGCGGGCGACATTGGAGGCGAAGGTGGTGACCGCGACCCGGCCCTTGGCCGCCTTGACCAGCTTCTTGATGGTGGCGGCAACCTCGGTCTCCGAAGGCGAGCGCCCGTCGCGCACCGCGTTGGTGGAATCGCCGACCAGCGCCAGCACGCCTTCGTCACCAAGCTCGCGCAGCCGCCGCTCGTCGGTCGGCAGGCCGATGATCGGGGTCGGATCGATCTTCCAGTCGCCGGTGTGCAGCACGGTGCCGACATCGGTCTTGATCGCCAGCGCGTGCGATTCCGGAATCGAATGCGCGACCGGGATGAACTCGACATTGAATGGGCCGATATCGACCCGCCCGCCCGACGGGATCACCGTGATCGGGATCTTGGGCGGATTGCGCTCGGCGGCGCATTTGGCCTCGAACAGCGCCGCGCTGAACTGCGTCGCGTAGATCTTGCAGCCGAGCTTCGGCCAGAGATCGATGATCGCGCCGAAATGGTCCTCATGGGCGTGCGTCAGCACGAGGCCCATCAGATTGTTGCGCTCCTTCTCGAGGAAGCGCACATCCGGCATGATCAGGTCGATGCCCGGCAGATGCTCCTCGTCGCCGAAGGAGACGCCGAGATCGACCGCGAGAAACGAGCGCTGGTGGCGGTTGCCGAGCCCATAGATCGACAAATTCATGCCTATCTCGCCGACGCCGCCGAGCGGTGCAAAGGTAAGCTCGTCAGGTCGCGCCATCAGTTGGCCCTCACTGTGGCTGCGGTGCCGAAATAGACCTCGCCGGCCGTGACGGGCAAGCGCTGCCCGGCCGCGGTGCGGACGATCAGGCAGCCGGTGTCGTCGATGGTGTCAAAGGTACCTTCAACGGTCGCCGTGCCGGTCTGGACCGCGACCCTGTCGCCGAGGCCGGCTGCGCGCTCCAGCCACAGCCTGCGGATCTCCGGGAAGCCGCGGCCATCGTCCCAGATGCCGCGAAACTCGACCCAAGCATCCGACAATGCCACAAACAGCTCTTCCGCACCGATCTGGATGCCGAGCGCAGCGAGCGATACCGCAGGCGTCGGCGTGCCCTCGGGCGCCGCAACGACGTTGGTGCCGATGCCGACGACGACTGCAAGCCGGTCGCCGACCGCCTCGGCCTCCAGCAGGATGCCCGAGAGCTTCTTGCCGTTGGCCAGCACGTCGTTCGGCCATTTCAGGGTGAATTTCGGGCTGTCCGGCCCGAGCCGCAGCGCCGCCTCGATGCTGACCTTCCGCAACGCGGCTTCGAGCGACAGCCCAGCGGCAAAGCCGAGCGTCGCGGCAACCGCCGGCTGAACGTCGGTCACCTCGAGAATGCTGCTGGCGAGATTGCCGCGCGGTGCGACCCAGACCCGCTGACGGCGTCCGCGGCCAGCGGTCTGCTCCGGCGTCACGAACCACATCGGCCCGCGCTCGCCGTCGCGCGCGCGCAGCATCGCCTCGGCATTGGTCGAGCCGATCTGATCGAAGGCGGCGAGCTTATAGCCCGCCGCAATGGCCCGGGGTCCGAGCGTGAAGGTCATAGTGAGGTTATGCGCATGATCCGATCCGAAAGCCAGCGTCCTGTTTTCGGGATCATGTGCCTTAGAACAGCGACTTCGCCGCCGCCGTGGCCACGCTCACCAGCGGTCCCGGATATGCGAAGAAGAAGATATTGAAGATGCCTGCGACCGCCAGCACGGTGCGCAGCTCGACGCGGACCGGGTCGAGCTTGCCGAGCGGCTGGTCGAAATACATCACCTTGACGATCGACAGATAATAGAACGCGCCCACCACGCTGGTCAGCACGCCGATCACCGCGAGCGTGAACAGGTTGGCCTTGATCGCGGCGACGAACACGTACCATTTGCCGAAGAAGCCGGCGAGCGGCGGCACGCCGGCCAGCGAGAACAGCAGCATCGCGAAGACGAAAGCAATCAGCGGGTTGGTGCGGGACAGGCCGGCGAAATCACTGATCTGCTCCAGCGCCTGGCCGTTGCGCTTCATGGCAAGGATGATCGAGAAGGTGCCGAGCGTCATCGCGACATAGATCGCGATGTAGATCAAGACGCCCTGCGCGCCTTCGACCGTGCCGGAGGCGAGGCCGACCAGCGCAAAGCCCATATGGCCGATCGAGGAATAGGCCATCAGCCGCTTGATGTTGGACTGGCCGATTGCGGCGAACGAGCCCAGCGCCATCGAGGCGATCGCCACGAACACCAGGATCTGCTGCCACTGGGTAACGATGCCCGGAAACGCGGTCAGCGTCGCACGGGTGAACACGGCGAGCGCCGCGACCTTCGGGGCCGAGGCGAAGAAGGCTGTCACCGGGGTCGGTGCGCCCTCATAGACGTCGGGCGTCCACATATGGAACGGCACCGCCGAGACCTTGAAGCAGAGGCCGGCGAGCAGGAACACCAGGCCGAACACGATGCCGATGCTGCCGGTGGTCGCGGCCGCCGCGATGCCGGCGAAGCTGACCGTGCCGGTGAAGCCGTAGATCAGCGAGGCGCCGTAGAGCAGCATGCCCGACGACAGCGCGCCGAGCACGAAATACTTCAGGCCGGCTTCGCTCGACTTGGCATTGTCGCGCTGGCTGGCGGCGACGACGTAGAGCGCAAGGCTCATCAGCTCGAGGCCGAGATAGAGCGAGATCAGGTCACCGGCCGAGATCAGCACCATCATGCCGAGCGTCGACAGCAGCACCAGGATCGAGAACTCGAAATTGCGGGTCGACGGCTGGGACAGGTACTCGGTCGACAGGATCAGCGTTGCCGCCGAGGCGATCAAAGCGAGGATCTTCAGGAAGCGGGCGAAGTCGTCGACGATGAAGCTGCCGCCGAAGGTGACGAGCTTGCCGGCCGGCAGCCAGAGCTCCAGCACGCCGGTCAGCACCAGCAGACACACCGCGAGCGCGGTGATCAGCCGCGTCGTCCCCTGCCCGCGATAGGCTCCGATCATCAACAGCACCATGGCGCCGACCGCGAGCACCAGCTCCGGCAGCACCGGCTGCAACTGATAACCTGCACTGGAAAAGCTCATGGCGGCGGCCTTACTGCGTAACCAGCGCGGCTGCCTTCACGGCAGTCACGGCGGTGTTGTAATTGTTGACGAGCTGCTGCACCGAGGCGGCCGACATGTCGAGCACCGGCTTCGGATAGACGCCGAACAGGATGGTCAGCGCGATCAGCGGGAACAGCGTCACGCATTCGCGGAAGGTGAGATCCTTGATCGACATCAGCGACGGCTTGACCAGCGCGCCGAACACCACCTTGCGGTAGAGCCAGAGCGCGTAGCAGGCCGACAGGATCACGCCCGTGGTGGCAAAGAACGCCGTCGGCAGCGAGATCTTGAAGGTGCCGAGCAAGGTCATGAACTCGCCGACGAATCCGCTCGTGCCCGGCAGACCGACATTGGCCATGGTGAAGACCATGAAGGTCATCGCATAGAGCGGCATCCGGTTGACGAGGCCGCCATAGGCCGCGATCTCGCGGGTGTGCATGCGGTCGTAGACGATGCCAACGCAGAGGAACAGCGCGCCAGAGACGATGCCGTGCGAGATCATCTGGAACATGCCGCCGGCGACGCCCTGCGTGGTCACCGCGAAGATGCCCATGGTGACGAAGCCCATATGCGCGACGGAGGAGTACGCGATCAGCTTCTTCATGTCCTCCTGCATCATCGCCACCAGCGAGGTGTAGATGATGGCGATGACCGACAGCGTGAACACGAACGGCGCAAAGTCGTGCGAGGCCAGCGGGAACATCGGCAGCGAGAAGCGCAGGAAGCCGTAGCCACCCATCTTCAGCAGGATCGCGGCCAGGATCACCGAGCCCGCCGTCGGCGCCTCGACATGCGCGTCAGGCAGCCAGGTGTGCACCGGCCACATCGGCATCTTCACCGCGAACGAGGCGAAGAACGCGAGCCACGCCCAGGTCTGCAACGAGCGCGGCACCGCGGTGTGCATCAGGGTCGGGATATCGGTCGTGCCGGCGTTCCAGTACAGCGCCATGATGGCGAGCAGCATCAGCACGGAGCCGAGGAACGTGTAGAGGAAGAACTTGAACGAGGCATAGACCCGGCGCGGGCCGCCCCAGACGCCGATGATCAGGAACATCGGAATCAGGCCGCCCTCGAAGAACAGATAGAACAGCACGAGGTCGAGCGCCGAGAAGGTGCCGACCATCAGCGTTTCCAGGATCAGGAACGCCATCATGTATTCGCTGACGCGCTGCGTCACCGACTTCCAGCTCGCGATGATGCAGAGCGGCATGATCGCGGTGGTCAGGATGATCAGCGGCAGCGAGATGCCGTCGATGCCCATGTGGTAGGTGATGCCGGTGGCGAGCCAGGACGTCTTCTCGACGAACTGGAAGTCGGTCTGCGTGGGATCGAAACGCGCGACCAGGATCAGCGACACCGCGAAGGTGATCAGCGTGGTCCACAGCGCGATCCAGCGCGCCGTGCGGCTGGCGGTCTCGTCGCCGCCCCGCGCCAGCAGGTAGACCAGGATCGCGCCGACCGCCGGTAGGAAGGTCGTGACGGAAAGGATGGGCCAGGTTGTCATTTACTGGCCTCCCAAGCCGAACATGAACCAGGTGATCAATCCGGCGGCCCCGATCAGCATCGCGAACGCGTAGTGATAGAGGTAGCCGGTCTGCAATTTCACGACGTTGCGGGTGACGTCGAGCACGCGGGCCGAGACGCCGTCCGGACCGAAGCCGTCGATGACGAAGCCGTCGCCCTTCTTCCACAGCGTGTAGCCGAGCCACTTCGCCGGGCGCACGAAGATCAAGTCGTACAGCTCGTCGAAGTACCATTTGTTGAGCAGGAACTGGTACAGCATCGGCTGCTGGTTCGCGAGCTCGACCGGCAGATACGGCCTGCGGATGTAGAACAGGTACGAGACGAACAGGCCGAGCGCCATCATCACGGTGGGAAGCGGCGCGAGCCAGCTCGGCATGTGCTCCATATCCTCGAGGATGTGCGGGTTCATCTTCACGGATTCGCGGAAGAACTCCTCGACGCCGTGCGGGCTGGCGAACACTTCCTTGAACGGCAGACCCGCCAGGATCGAGCCGGCGGCGAGCACGCCGATCGGCACCAGCATCCACACCGGGCTCTCATGCGCGGCCTCATAGTGCTTCTGGTCGTGCGGCTCACCGAAGAACGTCTTGAAGATCAGACGCCAGGAGTAGAACGAGGTCAGGCCAGCAGCCACGATGGTCAAGAGATAGGCGTAGGTCGCGAACGGGTTGTGCGCGGCGTAGGCCGCCTCGATGATCGCGTCCTTGGAGAAGTAGCCGGCAAACAGCGGGAAGCCGGTCAGCGCCAGGGTGCCGATGCACATCACCGCGAAGGTGTACGGGATCTTGCGCCACAGGCCGCCCATGTTGCGGATGTCCTGCTCGTGGTGCATCGCGTAGATCACGGAGCCCGAGCCCAAGAACAGCAGCGCCTTGAAGAAGGCGTGCGTGAACAGATGGAACATGCCGACCGAATAGGCCCCCGCTCCCATCGCCACGAACATGTAGCCGAGCTGCGAACAGGTCGAGTACGCGACGATGCGCTTGATGTCGTTCTGCACGAGGCCGATCGTGGCGGCGAAGAACGCCGTGGTCGCACCGAAGAACATCACCACCGCCTGCGCGGTCGGCGACAGCTCGAACAGCGGCGACAGCCGCGCCACCATGAAGACGCCGGCGGTGACCATGGTCGCGGCATGGATCAGCGCCGACACCGGGGTCGGGCCTTCCATCGCGTCCGGCAACCAGGTGTGCAGCAGGAACTGGGCCGACTTGCCCATCGCGCCCATGAACAGGAACAGACAGGTCAGCGTCAGCGCATCAGGATGCCAGCCGAAGAAGTCGATGGTCTTGCCGGTCAGCCCGGGCGCGGCGTGGAAGATGGTCTCGAAGTCGGTCGAACCGACCAGCGCGAAGATCGCGAAGATGCCGAGCGCGAAGCCGAAGTCGCCAACGCGGTTGACCACGAACGCCTTGATCGCCGCCGCATTCGCCGACGGCTTCTGGTACCAGAACCCGATCAGGAGGTAGCTCGCGAGACCGACGCCCTCCCAGCCGAAGAACAGCTGCACCAGATTGTCGGAGGTCACCAGCATCAGCATCGCGAAGGTGAACAGCGAGAGATAGCCGAAGAAGCGCGGCCGGTTCGGGTCCTCGTCCATGTAGCCGATGGAATAGAGGTGGACGAGCGCGGACACGGTGTTGACCACGACCAGCATCACCGCCGTCAGGGTGTCGACCCGCAGCGTCCAGGTCACCTGAAGGTCGCCCGAGGTGATCCAGGGCAGCAGCACGACGCGCGCGTCATGGTGCATGAAGCCGACATCGACCAGCGTGAACCAGGACAGCGCCGCCGAGACGAACAAGAGACCCGTGGTGATCAGTTCGGCCAGCCGCGATCCGGCCGCCGGCGGCTCGGCGACGTGGTGGTCGTCGTGACCATGATCATCATGGCCGTGATCGTCGTGGGCCGCTGAGGCATGCGCGTCGTCGTGATGGTCGACGGTGTCGCCGCTCGGGCAGCGCGCATGCGCGCCGACCAGCGAGATGATCCCCGCGAGAATGGCTCCCAGCAGAGGCAGAAATACGATTGCCTGTATCATCGCCGGATTAGCCCTTCATCAGATTGACGTCTTCAACCGCGATCGAACCGCGGTTGCGGAAATACACCACCAGCACCGCGAGGCCGATCGCGGCCTCGGCCGCCGCCACCGTCAGCACCAGCAGCGCGAACACCTGGCCGACGATGTCGCCGAGGAAGGTCGAGAACGCCACCAGGTTGATGTTGACCGAGAGCAGGATCAGCTCGATCGACATCAGGATGACGATGATGTTCTTGCGGTTCAGGAAGATGCCGAGGATCCCGAGCGTGAACAGGATCGCGCCGACCGCCAGATAGTGCCCTAGCCCGATCGTCATTTCACCCACTCCGCCGCATCGGCATCCTGCAGGCCCTGCCCCGACGCCACCTTGCGCATCGCCATCGCAATCTCGGGCGTGCGCGCGTTCTGCACGTTGATGTTCTGCCGCTTGACGTTCGCCTTGTGGCGCAGCGTCAGCACGATGGCACCGATCATCGCGACCAGGAGCACCATGCCGGCGAGCTGGAAGTAATGGATGTACTTCGTGTAGAGCACGAGGCCGAGCGCCTCGGTGTTGCTGATATTGGTTGGGATCGCCGCCGTGATCGTCTTGGTCACGGACGGGTTGATCACCCAGGCGCCGACCACCAGCAGCAGCTCGAACAGGAAGATGCCGCCGATCACGATGCCGATCGGCAGGTACTGCATGAAGCCCTCGCGCAGTTCGACGAAGTCGACGTCGAGCATCATGATCACGAACAGGAACAGCACCGCGACGGCGCCGACATAAACCACGATCAGCATCATCCCGAGGAACTCGGCGCCCATCAGGATGAACAGGCCCGAGGCGTTGACGAACGCCAGGATCAGGTACAGCACCGAGTGCACGGGATTGCGCGAGACAATCACCATGACCGCCGAGGCCACGCAGGCCGCGGCAAACAGATAGAAGAACAGCGCCGGAAGGATCATGCCCTCACCTCACCGGTACGGCGCGTCGAGCGCGATCGACTTCGCGAGCTCGCGCTCCCAGCGGTCGCCATTGGCGAGCAGCTTCGCCTTGTCATAGTAGAGTTCCTCGCGGGTCTCGGTCGCGAATTCGAAATTCGGTCCCTCGACGATGGCGTCCACCGGGCATGCCTCCTGGCACAGGCCGCAATAGATGCACTTCACCATGTCGATGTCGTAGCGCACCGTGCGGCGGGTGCCGTCGTTGCGGCGCGGGCCGGCCTCGATCGTGATCGCCTGCGCCGGGCAGATCGCCTCGCACAGCTTGCAGGCGATGCAGCGCTCCTCGCCGTTCGGATAGCGGCGCAGCGCGTGCTCGCCGCGGAAGCGCGGCGAGATCGGCCCCTTCTCGAAGGGATAGTTCAGCGTCGGCTTCGGCTTGAAGAAATACCGCATGGCGAGAACGAACGCCGAGACGAATTCCGAGAGCAGAAGCGAGCGGGCTGTTGCGTTGACGTTGACACTCATGACGACCTCACTTCGGCGCGATGCCGGCGAACTGCAGCACACCGGCCACGATCACCACCATCGCCAGCGACAGCGGCAGGAACACCTTCCAGCCGAGCCGCATCAGTTGATCGTAGCGGTAGCGCGGCACGATCGCCTTCGCCATCGCGAACATGAAGAACATGAAGAACACCTTCAGGGCGAACCAGACGATGCCCGGAACCCAGGTGAACGGCGGCAGGTTGACCGGCGGCAGCCAGCCGCCCAGGAACAGGATCGACGCCAGCGCGCACATCGTGGTGATCGCGACATACTCGCCGAGCATGAACAGGAGGTACGGCGTCGAGCCGTATTCGGTCATGAAGCCGGCGACCAGCTCGGACTCCGCTTCGACCAGGTCGAACGGCGGACGGTTGGTCTCCGCCAGCGCCGAGACGTAGAACACCACGAACATCGGGAACAGCGGCCACACATACCAGTTCAGGATGGTGAGCTGCGGCAGGCCGATCAGATGCGCGAGCCCGCGCGAGTTCTGCGCTTCGACCACCGCCGACAGGTTCAGCGAGCCGACACAGAGCAGCACGGTGATGATGACGAAGCCGATCGAGACTTCGTAGGACACCATCTGCGCCGCCGAGCGCAGCGCGGCCAGGAACGGGTACTTCGAGTTCGACGACCAACCGGCCATGATGACGCCGTAGATCGACAGCGAGGAGATCGCGAAGATGTAGAGAATGCCGACATTGATGTCGGAGATCACCCAGCCGAGATTGAACGGGATCACGGCCCAGGCGGCCAGCGCCAGGATGCACGAGACCAGCGGCGCCAGCAGGAACACGCCTTTGTTGGAGCCGGACGGAATCACCGGCTCCTTCAGCACGAACTTCAGAAGGTCGGCGAAGGATTGCAGCAATCCGAACGGGCCGACCACGTTGGGGCCGCGGCGGATCTGCACCGCCGCCCAGATCTTGCGGTCGGCGAGCAGGATGTAGGCGATCGCGATCAGCAGCACGACGAGCAGCAACAGGCTTTCCGCGACCATGATGATCAGCGGCCAGAGGAAGCCGGTCCAGAACGCGCTTGCGAAGAATTCAGCCATCAGGTCACGCTCACTCCGCTGCCGTCAGCATTCGGCCCGACGCCAGCCGCGAGCATTCCGCCATCACGGCAGAGGCCCGCGCGATCGGGTTGGTCAGATAGAAATCCTCGACGGTCGGCTTGAATGCCGCCTTGTCGACGCTGCCGCCCTTGCCGGCCAGCGCCTTGACGTCGTCGGCGTTGCCGGCCTCGATCTGGTCGAGCCGCATCAGATGCGGATAGGTCTTGAACATCGCCTGGCGCAGCGCCTGCAGCGAGTCGAACGGCAGCTTCTTGCCAAGCACGTCGGACAGCGCGCGGATGATCGCCCAGTCCTCGCGGGCTTCACCCGGCGGGAACGCGGCACGGTTGGCGATCTGCGCCCGGCCCTCGGTGTTGACGTAGATGCCGGACTTCTCGGTATAGGCGGCGCCCGGCAGGATCACGTCGGCGCGGTGCGCGCCCTTGTCGCCATGGGTGCCGATATAGACCACGAAGGTGCCGTCCGGCGCCTTGATCTCGTCGGCGCCGAGCAGGAACAGCACGTCGAGGGTGCCGAACGTCGTCATCTGCGCCGTGGTCAGGCCACCTGCCGCCGGCGAGAAGCCGATATCGAGCGCGCCGGCGCGCGAGGCGGTGTCCTGCAGCACGGCAAAGCCGTTCCAGCCGTCCTTCAGCGCACCGACATCGACGGCGAGCTTGGCGGCTTGCGCCAGCACTGCCGCGCCGTCATGCCTGGTGTAGGCGCCGGCGCCTACCAGGATGATCGGGTTCTTGGCGTTCTTCAGCACATCGGCAAAGGAGTGCTTGCCGGCCACGAGGTCCGCGAGCGTGTCGGTGCCCGCACCGAGATAGTCGTGGTCGTAGGTGAAATCGGCCTTGGCGCCGATCATGCCGACCTTGAGCCCGCCGGTGCGCCAGCGCTTGCGGATCCGGGCGTTCAGCACCGCCGCTTCCTTGCGCGGATGCGAGCCGATGATCAGGATCGCGTCGGCCTGGTCGATGCCGGCAATGGTCGGGTTGAAGATGTAGGAGCCACGGCCGGCCTTGGCGTCGAACGCGTCGCCGCCCTGCACCGCCAGATTGACCGAGCCGAACTTCGCGAGCAGCTCCTTCAGCGCATACATTTCATCGACCGCGGCGAGATCGCCCGCGATCGCGCCGATCCGCTTGCCGTCGGTGCGGCCGGCCTTGGCGGCGATGGCAGCAAAGACCTCCTGCCAGGTCGCCGACCTGAGCTGGCCATTCTCACGCACATAGGGACGGTCGAGGCGCTGCGTGCGCAAGCCGTCGACGACGTGGCGGGTCTTGTCGGAGATCCACTCCTCGTTCACCGCCTCGTTGATGCGCGGCAGGATGCGCATCACCTCGCGGCCGCGGGTGTCGACCCGGATCGCGGAGCCGACGCCGTCCATGACGTCGACCGACTGCGTCTTGCCGAGCTCCCAGGGGCGCGCCGCAAAAGCATAGGGCTTCGAGGTCAGCGCACCGACCGGGCAGATATCGACGAGATTGCCCTGCAGCTCCGAGCTTAGCGCCTGCTCGAGATAGGTGGTGATCTCCATGTCCTCGCCGCGCCCGGTCGCGCCCATTTCCGGCGCGCCGCAGACTTCGGCGGAGAAGCGGACACAACGCGTGCACTGGATGCAGCGGTTCATCGAGGTCTTGACCAGCGCGCCGAGATACTTGTCCTCGACCGCGCGCTTGTTCTCGGCGAAACGACTGGTGTCGACGCCGTAGCCCATCGCCTGGTCCTGCAAATCGCACTCGCCGCCCTGGTCGCAGATCGGGCAGTCCAGCGGATGGTTGATCAGCAGGAATTCCATCACGCCTTCGCGCGCCTTCTTGACCATCGGCGAACGGGTCGAGATCTCCGGCGGCTCGCCCTTCGGTCCCGGACGGCAGTCGCGCACGGCCCAGGCGCAGCTCGCGACCGGCTTCGGGCCGCCCTTCACCTCAACCAGGCACATCCGGCAATTGCCGGCGATCGACAGCCGCTCGTGATAGCAGAAGCGCGGAATCTCGGCGCCCGCCGCCTCACACGCCTGCAGCAGCGTGTACTCCGGCGGCACATCGATCTCTTTGCCATCGACGATGATCTTGCTCATGTCTCTTCTCTACTCCGCCGCGACCATGTGGACGGGATCACGAACGCCCTGATCGTCGAGATCGGCCTTGTGCGAATACTGATCGATGCGCTCTTCGATCTCGTGACGGAAATGCGCAATCAGACCCTGGATCGGCCACGCCGCGGCGTCGCCGAGCGCGCAGATGGTGTGGCCCTCGACCTGCTTGGTGACTTCGAGCAGCATGTCGATCTCGCGCTTGTGGGCGCGGCCGTCGGCCATGCGGGTCAAGACGCGCCACATCCAGCCGGTGCCCTCGCGGCACGGCGTGCACTGGCCGCAACTCTCATGCTTGTAGAAATACGAGATGCGCGCGATCGCCCGGATCAGGTCGGTCGACTTGTCCATCACGATCACGGCCGCGGTGCCGAGACCCGAGCGCAGCTTGCTCAAACTGTCGAAATCCATCGGCGTGTCAATGATCTGGTCGGCCGGAACCATGCGCACCGACGAGCCGCCGGGGATCACGGCCTTCAGGTTGTCCCAGCCGCCGCGAATGCCGCCGCAATGCTTCTCGATCAGCTCGCGGAACGGAATGCCCATCGCCTCTTCGACGTTGCAGGGCCGCTCGACGTGACCGGAGATGCAGAACAGCTTGGTGCCGACATTGTTCGGCCGGCCGATGGCGGCGAACCAGGCGGCGCCGCGGCGCAGGATGTCGGGGGCGACCGCAATCGACTCGACGTTGTTGACGGTGGTCGGGCAGCCATAGAGGCCGACATTGGCCGGGAACGGCGGCTTCAGCCGCGGCTGGCCCTTCTTGCCCTCGAGGCTCTCGAGCAGCGCGGTTTCTTCGCCGCAGATATAGGCGCCAGCGCCGTGCGCGACATAGATGTCGAACGGCCAGCCGTTGATGTTGTCCTTGCCGACCAGCCTGGCCTCATAGGCCTGGTCGATCGCAGCCTGCAGCCGCTCGCGTTCGCGGATGAACTCGCCGCGGATGTAGATGTAGCAGGCATGTGCGCCCATCGCGAAGCTCGCGAGCAGGCAGCCTTCGACCAGGAGATGCGGATCGTGCCGCATGATCTCGCGGTCCTTGCAGGTGCCGGGCTCCGACTCGTCCGCATTGACGACGAGATAGCTCGGACGGCCGTCCTTGGATTCCTTCGGCATGAAGGACCACTTCATGCCGGTCGGGAAGCCCGCACCGCCGCGGCCGCGCAGGCCCGACGCCTTCATCTCGTTGATGATCCAGTCGCGGCCCTTGTCGATGATCCCCTTGGTGCCATCCCAGGCGCCTCTGCGGCGCGCGCCCTCGAGGCCCCAATCATACTGGCCGTAGAGGTTCTTGAAGATGCGGTCCTTGTCGTCGAGCATGCTCAAAACTTTCCGAACATCACCGATTGGCTTGCGAATAAGCGAGCCCGGCAGCGCAGCCGCCGAACACGATGGCCCACAACAGGCTGGATTCCAGCGTCGCGCTCAGGCCGTAACGTTGCAGCAGGAACATGAAGCCCGCCGCGACGGCGGTATGCAGGGCGATCGTGCGCCAGGCCTTCATCGCCGCGCCCCTCCCCACCTTGTTTTCCTGCCCGTTTGCCTGCACCTGAAAGCCCCCCATCAGGTGGTTTCCTTCAGCGTCGTCGGCCCGCCTGCGGGGGCCGAGAACTGACGGTCAACCTGCGGGCCCGGCTTCGGCGGATTGCCGGCGGCAAAGCCGTCGAGCACCTTGCCGAAGCTTTCCTTGGTGAGGTCCTCGTAAGTGTCCTTCCAGATCAGTACCATCGGCGCGTTCACGCAGGCCCCCAGGCACTCGACCTCTTCCCACGAGAAGTTGCCGTCCTTCGACAGCTGGAAGGGATCGTGATGGATGCGATGCTGGCACACCTCGATCAGGTCAGCGGCGCCGCGCAGCCGGCACGGCGTGGTGCCGCAGACCTGGACGTGCGCCTTCTTGCCGACCGGTGAGAGCTGGAACATGGTGTAGAAGGTCGCGATCTCCAGCATGCGGATATGCGGCATCTCGAGCAGGTCGGCGACGGCGCGGATCGCCGCTTCCGAGACCCAACCGTCATGCTGCTCCTGCACACGCCACAGAATCGCGATCGCAGCCGAAGCCTGACGGCCCGGCGGATATTTCTCGATCTGCTTCTTGGCCCAGGCGAGATTCTCGTCCGTGAACGTGAAGCTCGCGGGCTGCAATTCCTTCGGGGCAAGGCGGCGGACGGACATCGATCAAACTCTCATTACGGGCGGTGCGGATGCGGACATCATCACCGGTCGACCTCGCCGAACACGATGTCCAGCGAGCCAAGGATGGCGGAAACGTCGGCCAGCAGATGGCCCTTGCAGATGTGATCCATCGCCTGCAGATGGGCGAAGCCCGGCGCGCGGATCTTGCACTTGTAGGGCTTGTTGGTGCCGTCGGCGACGAGATAGACGCCGAACTCGCCCTTCGGCGCCTCGACCGCGGCGTAGACCTCGCCGGCCGGCACGTGGACGCCTTCGGTGTAGAGCTTGAAGTGATGGATCAGCGCTTCCATCGAGCGCTTCATGTCACCACGGCGCGGCGGCGCGATCTTGTTGTCCTCGACCACGACCGGGCCCTGCCCGTCCGCAGCCTTCAGCTTCTGGATGCACTGCTTCATGATGCGCACCGACTGGCGCATCTCTTCCATGCGGATCAGGTAGCGGTCGTAGCAGTCGCCGTTCTTGCCGATCGGAATGTCGAAATCCATCTCGGCGTAGCACTCATAGGGTTGCGACTTGCGCAGGTCCCATGCCGCGCCCGAGCCGCGCACCATCACGCCGGAGAAGCCCCACTCCCAGGCCTCCTTCAGCGGCACCACGCCGATATCGACGTTGCGCTGCTTGAAGATGCGGTTGCCGGTCAACAGCGTGTCGAGGTCGTCGACGACCTTCAGGAACGGATCGCACCACGCCTCGATATCGTCGATCAGCTTTGGCGGCAGGTCCTGGTGCACGCCGCCGACGCGGAAGAACGCCGCGTGCATGCGCGAGCCCGAGGCGCGCTCATAGAACACCATCAGCTTCTCGCGCTCTTCGAAGCCCCACAGCGGCGGGGTGAGCGCGCCGACGTCCATCGCCTGTGTGGTGACGTTGAGCAGATGCGATAGGATGCGGCCGATCTCGCAATACAGCACCCGGATCAGCTGGCCGCGGCGCGGCACCATGATGCCGAGCAGCTTTTCGGCCGCGAGGCAGAACGCATGCTCCTGGTTCATCGGCGCGACATAGTCGAGCCGGTCGAAATACGGAATCGCCTGCAGATAGGTCTTGTGCTCGATCAGCTTCTCGGTGCCGCGGTGAAGCAGGCCGATATGCGGATCGACGCGCTCGACGACTTCGCCGTCCAATTCGAGCACCAAACGGAGCACGCCGTGGGCGGCCGGATGCTGCGGGCCAAAGTTGATGGTGAAATTGCGAAGATTCTGTTCGTTCATGATCAGGCCTTCGGTTCCGCCTTCGCCTTTTCGTCACCCGGCAAGGGGTAGTCGGCCCCTTCCCACGGAGACAGGAAATCGAACTTGCGGAATTCCTGGTTGAGCCGGACCGGCTCGTACAGCACCCGCTTCTCCTGGTCGTCGTAGCGAACCTCGACGAAGCCGGTGAGCGGGAAATCCTTGCGCAGCGGATGGCCGTCGAAGCCGTAATCCGTCAGCAGGCGGCGCATGTCGGGGTGGCCGATGAAGATCACGCCGTAGAGATCGTAGGTCTCGCGCTCGAACCAGTCGGCGCCGGGGAAGACGCCGATGATCGACGGCACCTGCGTGGTCTCGTCGGCCTGCCCGCGCAAACGGATGCGCGTGTTCAGCGTCGGCGACAGCAGATGATAGACGACATCGAAGCGCTTTTCGCGGCTCGGATAGTCGACCGCCGTCGCGTCGGTGAAGTTGACGAAGCGGCAGTTCGGATCGTCACGCAGAAAAGTGACGACGTCCACGATTCTGCCAATCTCGACGTCGATAGTGAGTTGATTGAACGCGACCGAGTGCGCCGTGGCGGCGCCCGGAAGCCCGCTCACGATCGTCTGCCCAAGGGCGTCGAGCTTGCCGTCGTCCATGCCTGAAACCTTAGCGTTCGATAGTGCCGATACGGCGGATCTTCTTCTGCAGCAGCAGCACGCCGTAGAGCAGCGCTTCCGCCGTGGGCGGACAGCCCGGCACATAGATGTCGATCGGCACGATGCGGTCGCAACCACGCACCACCGAGTACGAATAGTGGTAGTAGCCGCCGCCGTTGGCGCAGGAGCCCATCGAGATGACGTAGCGCGGCTCCGGCATCTGGTCGTAGACCTTGCGCAGCGCGGGCGCCATCTTGTTGGTCAGGGTGCCCGCAACGATCATCACGTCGGACTGCCGCGGCGAGGCACGCGGTGCAAAGCCGAAGCGCTCGACGTCGTAGCGCGGCATCGAGACCTGCATCATCTCGACCGCGCAGCAGGCGAGACCGAAGGTCATCCACATCAGCGAGCCGGTGCGCGCCCAGGTGATCAGGTCGTCGGCCGCCGCGACGAAGAAGCCCTTGTCGGACAGCTCGTGATTGACCTCGAGGAAAAACGGATCATTGGCGCCGACCGGCTTGCCGGTCGACGGATCGAGAATGCCTCTCGGAGCTTGCGCAATCGCCGGCTGCGAGGATGCGGCGGTGGGGCTCAATCCCATTCGAGCGCGCCTTTCTTCCATTCATACGCGAACCCGACCGTCAGCACGGCCAGGAACACCATCATCGACCAGAAGCCGGTCGCGCCCAGTTTTCCGAACGCCACGGCCCACGGGAACAGGAACGCCACTTCGAGATCGAAGATGATGAAGAGGATCGCCACCAGGTAGAAGCGGACGTCGAACTTCATGCGGGCGTCGTCAAAAGCGTTGAATCCGCATTCATAGGCGGACAGCTTTTCCGGATCCGGCGACTGGAACGCGACCAGGAACGGCGCGATCAGGAGCGCCAGCCCGATCAGGCTCGCGACCCCGATAAAGACCACAAGTGGGAGATAATTCTGCAGGATGCCGGTCATCGGCGAGGCCTTCTTGCTGCGGTTTCGGACGTGCCGCAGATTCGTTGATTGGAATTGTTCTTGAGGCTTTAGCGCAGCGCAACAGGGGGCGCAAGACAAGCTATTTTGACGCTTTTACCGCCCCTTGCCGCGGGCTGATGGCCTCATCGGGCGGATGCGCTGCCTCAATGGGCAACGCTGCGCCGGCCATCCGGTGCCCTGCGCTCTCCCCATATCAGCCCGGCTCCCGCTCGGCAGCGAGCATCTCGGCCGCGGTCAGCGTCAGCCGGTCAATATGTCCGAGCAGCAACTCAAGATCCTGCGGGCCAAGCTGTTCCAGCAGACGCCGGTTTCGTTCCTGCGCACCGGCCACAATGGCGTCATGGGCGGCGAGCCCAGCCTTGGTGAGGGAGACAAGTGTTTCCCGATTGTCACGCGGGTTGGCGGCCTTGGCGACCAGCTTGCGCGCGACGAGCTCGGCGAGCGCACGGCTGATCTGCCCCTTGTCCATGCCGACGGCTTCGGCAAGCCGCACCACGCTCATCGGCGGCCGCCGGCCGAGCGAGGCAACCAGGCCGAACTCGACCGAGGACAGGCCGGTCAGCCGCTTGTAGCGCAGCAGCGCACCGCGCCTGAGCAGATTCGCCAGCACCATCAGCCGCGACGACATCATCGCGGTGATCGGCGCCAGCTCGGCATCCACCACCGCTTCCGGCGGCAAGGCCCTCGCAGTCCTGAGCTTCTCGGTCATCGCCAACCTCTGCCAACAAAGCCTGTCCCTGCCAAGCTAAACGAGATCGTTGACATTGTCATCGATATATCGTTGACTTCGTCAACAACGTTGACTGCCATCAACGACACAGCGACCGTCGGCAAGAATCCGGCGACGGGAGGAAACCAGCATGACGACGTCCCAGCTCGATCGCGATCTCGGCACGGCCTATGCGATGAAGCCGTCCACCACCCGGACCGAGCTCACCTCGGTCGTCCGCGGCACACCGATGGGCGAGCTGCTGCGCCGCTACTGGCACCCGATCGGGCTCTCCGGCGACGCCACCGATATCCCCAGAAAAGTCCGTGCGCTCGGCGAAGACCTGATCCTCTTCCGCGACCGGCATGGCCGGGTGGGCCTCTTGCATGCGCGCTGCTGCCATCGCGGCACCACACTCTATTACGGCAAGGTCGAGGAAGACGGCATCCGCTGCTGCTATCACGGCTGGAAGTTCGACACCGAGGGCCGCTGCCTCGAACAGCCCTGCGAGCCCGAAGGCGGCCTGTTCAAGGGCAAGGTGCGCCAGCCCTGGTATCCGGTGCAGGAACGCTACGGCCTGATCTTCGCCTATATGGGCTCGGCAGATAAGAAGCCGGTGCTGCCGCGCTACGAGTGCCTGGAGAATATGGACGACGGCGAATTCGTCGAGGCCGACGATTCCTCGATCGGCGGCGGCGGGCCCGCCGTGATCCCCTGCAACTGGCTGCAGCATTTCGAGAACGTCGCCGACCCCTATCATGTGCCGGTGCTGCACGGCTCGTTCTCAGGGCCGCAATTCACCACCATGATGGCCTCGATGCCCGAGGTGAAGTTCGAGATGTCGCCGCGCGGCGTCGCGGTGCGCTCGATCCGCAAGCAGGACGACGGCAAGGTGTTCTATCGCGTCACCGAGGCCGCCCTCCCCACGCTCCGCGTCGTGCCCAATCCGCGGGTCGCGCAATTCGCCCGCGTCGAATCAATCGGCTGGACCCTGCCGATCGACGACACCGCGTTCCGCATCTATGTCGCCGGCCGCGTCAAGCAGTCAGGCGATATCGGCCGCATGCGCTCGAAGTTCAACGGCAAGTTCTGGTGGGACATGACGGAGCAGGAGCACCAGCAATTCCCCGGCGACTACGAGGCCCAGGTCGGCCAGGGGCCGGTGACGATTCATTCGGAAGAGCACTTCGGCCAGAGCGACCGCGGCATCCTGATGATCCGCCGGATGCTTTCTGACCAGATCGAGGCCGTGGCCGCCGGCCGCGACCCGATCGGCGTGTCGTTCGATGCCGATGCCAGGCCGGTCGAATTCGAGGCAGGGAATTACATCCGCGAGGCGTAAGGCCCGCGCAGGCAAACAAGAAAAGACAAGAGATCATCGGGGGAGGAAGTCATGGTCGATGTCGCACCGCAGGCGGCTGCGCAAGCGCAAGTCAGCGCCAGGCCTGCTGCCCGCCGCTATTACGTCCTCGGCCTGCTCACGATCATCTACGCCCTCAATTTCCTCGACCGCACGATCTTCAACGTCCTGATCGAGCCCATCAAGAAGGAGTTCGCGCTCAGCGACACCACGATGGGCCTGCTCGCCGGGTTCGGCTTCGTGCTGTTCTACTCGTTGCTCGGCATTCCGATTGCGCGGATGGCCGATCGCCTCAACCGCCGCAACATCGTAGCATTGGCCTTCGCGTTCTGGAGCGCGATGACCTATCTCTGCGGCCTGGCCTCCAGCGTCGCGACGCTGGCACTGGCGCGGGTCGGCGTCGGCATCGGGGAATCCGCAGGCACGCCAGCCTCGCAATCGATGATCGCCGATCTGTTCGACAAGAACGAACGTCCGCGCGCGCTCGGCATCTACGCGATCGGCACCTATCTCGGCGTCTTCCTCGGCTATTTCATCGGCGGTTATGTCAATCAGCACTATGGCTGGCGGATGGCCTTCTTCACCGCGGGCCTGCCCGGCATCGCGCTCGCCGGGGTGCTGTGGCTGACGATCTCCGAGCCGAAGCGCGGTGCGATGGCCGAGACCTTCAAGGCCGAGCCGATCGGGCCGACGCTGGGCTTCCTGATCTCGCAGCCGAGCTTCGTCATCGTGCTGGTCGGCTTCTGCCTCACGACCTACACCAACTACGCCACCGCGGTGTGGATCCCGCCGTTCCTGGCGCGCATCCATCATCTCACCAGCGCCGAGATCGGCACCTATGCCGGCACCTTCAAGGGTCTCGCCGGCATGGCGGGCACGCTGATCGGCGGCCTCGTGGTAGCGCAGATCGGCCGCCGCGACGATCGCTGGAAGCTGTGGGCGCCCGCGATCATGTCCGGCCTCGCGGGCCCCGTCTTCGCATTGTGCATGCTGACGCAAAGCTTCACGCTGATGGTCGCGACGCTCGCATTGACCTCGTTCATGGTCGGCTTCCATCTCGGCCCGATCTTTGCGATCGCCCAGACGGTCGCAAAGCCCAGCATGCGGGCGCTGGCTTCGGCGATCGTACTACTCACCGCGACCTGCTTCGGCCAGGGCGTCGGCCCCCTCGCCGTCGGCATGATCAACGACGCCCTGAAGGGCGCGTACGGCACGGATGCGGTTCGCTACTCGCTGCTGTCGGCCGCGGTGACGACGACGCTGGGCGCACTGCTGTTCGCTTGGACGGCGCGCTGGATCCGTGCCGATATCGCGCGCGCCAGCTAAGCGTCCATGAAGGCAAGCAGGTCGGCGATCAAGCGCGCACTGTGCGTCAGCGGCAAAGCGTGCGGCGCGCCTTCATAGACGGCGAGCTTGCTGCCCTTGATCAGCGCCGCCGTCTTCGCGCCGGTCAGCTCGAGCGGCGCGCTGGCATCCTTGTCGCCGTGCACGATCAGCGTCGGGCGATCGATCCCTTTGGCCGCGGCGCGCAGGTCGGCAAAGGAGATGGTCTTGCGGCAGGCCAGCGCCACCGGCAGCGGCACGCCCAGCATCATCTCCCTGATCCAGGCCCGCGTCGCCTCGGGCGTGTCGGGCATGAAGAACGGCGCCTCGTTCTCGCCCATCCATTTCGGAAAGTCCTGCGCGATCGCGGCATTCTGCGCCTCGACCATCGCCCTCGGCACCGCGACCGGATTGTCCTCGGTCTGGACGATGAACGGCGTGGTCGGTGCCACCAGGTCCAGCCGGGCGATACGATCGGCGCCGTGACGGGCCAGATAGTTCACCGCCTCGATCGATCCCATCGAATGCGCGACGATCGTGACGTCGTGGAGATCGTGCTGCTCGATCACGGCAGCGACGTCATCGGTCAGCGTGTCGAGATCGTATCCCGTCATCGGCATGTCGGAACGGCCGTGGCCGCGCCGATCCGGCGCCACGCAACGAAAACCCTTGGCGTTCAGCGCCACGATCTGGCTGCCCCAGACGCCGGAATTGAACGTCCAGGCAGCAAGCAGCAGCACCGGCTTACCCGAGCCCCAATCCTGCACGAACAGTTTTGTGCCGTCGCTCGCGGTCGCATAGAGCGGTTTGCTGGCCATGATGGATGTCCCTTTGCAGATCGATCGGCAACATCGCCGCCGATGCACCGACCATCGCAAAGGGAGATCGCGCGCGCGATTACGCGTCAGGTAATCACGCGCGTGATGTAAGGCTGCCCGAAGCGGAAGCGCCTCCGTCTCACCACTGATAGCGCACAACGCCCTTGCCGGCGTAGCTCGAGGTGACGTTGGAGAACTCGCCTTCGAACGTCGCGGCCGCCGACCAGCCGTTTCGCCAGTTCATCTCGACCGACGCCGTGGTCAGCGCGGAGTCGCTTGCCTGCGCCGCGCCATTGACGACGAAGCTGGTGCCCGGCAGCGCCTGGAAGGTCGCGGCAGCCGAGCGGCTGGGGTCGTAGTCGTGGGCCCAGGCGAAACGCGTGCGCAGCGTCAGGATGCCGTCCTGCACCGGGAAGGACTTGTCGGTGCGGAGGCCGAGCTCGCTGCGCGTATCGGTCAGGCTCTTGCCGCCATAGGTCAGCGCAAACGTCGACAAACCCGAGATCACCCGCTCGGCGTAACCAGGCAGCTCGAATGTCGTGAACTGGCCGGCGGCGTAAGGCGTGATACCGACGCCGCCGATCCACGGCGCGACGAAACGATAGCCGCCCTCGAGCCGCCCCGAATAGGCGTTGGCATTGAACTCGGCGCGAAGCTGGTCGATGCCTGCGGCCGTCACGGTGCGGTTAGTGGTGATGTCCTGCCAGCCATAGGCGAGCGCTGCGGTGACATAGGCCTGACCTTCGGTGTGGCGAACATAGGCGCCGGCCTGGAACAGATCGGACCGGCCACTGCCGCTGCCCGCGACGGAGAAGCTGGTACCGCCACCGGCGACCGCAAACCCGGCAACCGTGTTCGGCGAGAACAGATAGTCGGCGCCGACCGCCGTGCCGTAAACGCTGCTGGTGGTGTCGTTCGATCCGACCATGGCGTTGCCGCTGGTCGATTGCGAACCGCCGAAGCCGGCGGCCCAGACGTTCCAGCGCGGCACGAACGGCACCGGCGGCGCCTTGGTGAACATCGCGAACGCATCGGTCTTCCGGGTTGCGGCGTAGGCGCTCGCTTCGCCTTCGTCCGCATAGCCAGGCGCGCCCGGCATCGAACCCGCCGCACCGGTGCGGTTCGTGAAGGGATCGGTGAGCAGCCCCATGAACAGGTTCATCGCATCAAACGTCGTCTGCTGCGAGCCGGTCGCCAGTTCGCCGGAGGCCTGGGTCAGCCCCGCCGGCGTGAGCGTGCCATAGGCCATCGGAATGCCGCCGGTCGCATTGAAGTAGTTGACCAGCGTGTTCGCGACGTTCTGCTGGTTGGTGGAAAGCCCGCCGCCGAAGTTGGGAGCCGGAAAATTCAGCGCCAGATTGAGATAGGCGTGGGTGGCGTCGTAGCTCAGCGTGTCGGTGAAATTCGTCGGCAGGTTGGTATTGACGAGCGCGCCGAAGGTCCCGCTGACGCTGCCGGCGCTGAGGATCGTATATTGCTTCGAGATGTAGCTGCCGTTGGCAAACGCTGCATTGACGGTGGCGCCGCCGAGCGCCGCCGTCGCGCCGACATTGGTCGACGCCGAAGCGGTCGGCGTGACCTGAACCAGATAGATCGCGCCGGACTGGAAGGCGAGATTGCCGTTGACGGTCAGTGTGCCGGTCGGGTTTGCCGCACTGCCGGGCGCGAGCGTGCCCGCCGCTCATGATGGTTGTGGGCGCCGGATCAACAACGCCGCCGCTGATGGCTATCCTGTTGGGGTTGGTGCCTAACAGCGTCAACACGCTGTCGACGTTCACAACGGTGACGGGCGCACGACCGACGACGCCGGTGCCGCTCAAGGTGCCGCCGGAATTGACCGTCACATTCGACGAATTGGCGATCGAACCGTCCACTTCGAGCGTACCGCCACTGACGGTGGTCGAGCCGGTGTAGATGTTAATGCCTGACAGCGCCAACGTGCCGGCACCGACCTTGGTCAGCCCGCCGGTCCCGGACAGGCTGCCGGAGAACGTCGTGCTTGTGCCGTCATTGCCGGTCGTCAGCGTCGCTGCGCCGAGCGTCACAGCGCCGGCCCCGGCCAACGAGCCGATGGTCTGGTCGTGGCCGTTGAGATCGAGCACCGCCCCGCTCGCCACTGTATAGGCGCTGGCAGGCGCGAAGCTGTCGACGGCGGCCGCCTGCAGCCTGCCGGCATCGATGGCGGTCGGCCCCGCATACGTGCTGGCGCCGATGAGGACCAGCGTCCCTGCACCCGTCTTGGTGAGAGCGCCCTGGCCTGAGATTGTGCCGTTGAGCAAAAGGTCGGCGTCGGTCTGGAAAGTGCCCCCGCCGAGGTTCAGCGTGATGGCGCGCGCGGTCGAGAACACCGCGGTCGTCTGCAGCACGCCGCCGTTGAAGTTCAGATTTCCCGACGCGCTGCCGAGCGCGGCGTCCGATGAGATCGACAGAACACCCTGGTTGATGCTCCAGGGCGTCACGGCTGCCGTCGCGCTGGTGAGCGTCCAGGTGCCGGTGCCGGTCTTAACGAAGGCCGCAAAACCCTGATACTGCGCAGCCGACCCGATCGTGGACACGTCGAAGCTCGCATTACCCACGCCACCCAAGCGCAACGTGTCGCTGCCGGTGCCGGCCACGTTGCCGATGATGGTCGAGCCGGCTTGCAGTTCGAGTATGTTGCTGCCGCCGGTAAACGTGATGGCGTTGGCGCGAATGCCGCCTGCGCCCGATATCCCGCCTGCAACGGTGCCGCTGTTGATGACGGTGAGATTGGCACCGACAATGCCGGCACCACCTGTCCCTGCCGTACCTGCAATCGCAATAGCACCGCTACCTGCGGCGCCTCCGACACTGCCATTGCCGCCCTGGATAAACCCATTATTGACCAGCACGGCAGGCAGACCGGCGCCGAGGACCCCCACGCCCCCCGACCCGCCATTGCCGCCATTGCCGCCTGTAGGTCCGTTGCCACCCACCCCGCCGACCCCGCCGAGACCTCCTTGAATCGTACCCGTGTTGGTGAAGACTGCCCCGGGCCCGCCAAGCTTCAGGCCAGCCCCGCCACCGCCACCACCGCCGCCACCACCGCCCGACGCCGAGGCGTTGCCGCCGCTGCCACCCGTTCCACCGGTGCCGCCCGTCAGCGTAGAGCCGTTCGAGCTTGCGGCAGCCCCCGTCACGACCAGGGCATGCCCGCCCGAGCCGCCGCCGCCACCACCACCACCGTCAGGGCCGGGACCGCCGCTGGTGTTGCCGCCGCTGCCTCCAGTCAGGCCTGTCCCGCCGACGATCGGAGCAACATTCTGGATAAAGGGGACTGACAACCCGTTGGCGCCGCCGGCGCCGCCCGCGCCACCATTACCGCCCGATGCGCTGCCGGAGGTATCGCCGAGCCCGCCCTGGCCACCCGGCGCGCTTCCGGCGCCACCGCCTCCGCCACCTCCCCCACCGCTGGCGCTGCCGGGAGCCGCATTGGTGCCCGGGGCTCCCGCCAGGCCGTCCGCTCCGCCTGGGCCACCAATACCGACCAGATTGGGAGGATTGCCATGATGGGCATTGCCTCCCGTGCCGCCATCAGCGAACGCCGGCGCGAGCGGCGACCAACAGAGCAGAGCAACCAGTGCAAGCGCTGCAGCACCGGCTGGCATCGACGTCAGGCTGCGCCCAGAGGATCGCCGTACTCGGAGCTCCGCACGTTTCATTTCGCCAACGGTATCGCTCAGCTCCGTGGCACGCGCAGGCGCAGACACACAGGAACCACTGGGAAGCCGCCGATCACAACAGCACGCACGGGTTCGAAAGCGTTCAACAACGGACACGCGCATGGCATTCCAACTCGGGCCGCGCATGGGCGGCCACTGAAAATCTCAGCGGGAGGTTGTATCCCCTGAGAAATCCTGCCGCATGACAAAAAACAAGAATGGAACTGAAAGCGCGACGATGTGCCTTCTTTGCCACAAGGCGAGGCCCCACTTCATCCCGACCCGTCGGCGGCAGAACGATGGGCCGTCGTCGGCGCGGGGTCACGTGGGACTTACCTGTTGGTATTTTCCGTGAAGCTCGTCACGACATTCCGATAGCGCTTGCTGCCCGCGATTGTCTCGCCATTGTCCATCCGCAGGACGAAGTCCCCCGCCGGACGATGCTCGACTGCCACGACCCGCGCCAAATTCACCAGCCGCGCCCGATGCACGCGGACAAGGCCGAACGGCTTCAGCCGATCCTCCTCCCGCGCAAGCGTGCCGCGGATCAGGCGACGTCCGTTGGGGAGGCTAAACTCGACATAGTTGCCCGCAGACGTCACGGCCACGATATCGCGAGGATCGACCCGAAAGCTCGTGGTGCCGTCCCGCAGCCACAAACCGGGATTGGCGGTGTCGACGGACGGTCCGGCCAGCGGCAGTGCAAGCGCCGGGGCCGGCGGCGCTGGTGTTGCGGGCATCGGTGTTACGGGCAGCGCCAACACCTTGCGATCCATCAGCCAGATCACCACGGCCACCATCAGGGACGAGACGGCATCCTTCTGGAGCTCATGCGGAAACGCCGTTGCCCAATGAAAGGAATAGCCGTCGGCCAGCAGCAGCTTGCGCAACCCGACCATGGTGACGAGATGTGCGAGCGCGTAGAGCAGCGTCGCCGCCACTGCCCATGTGACAGCCATCACTCGGCTGCGACCAACACGCAATTGGGTGATGCCGCTTCGCAGCAGCGGCAGAAACAGGATCCAGGCAATGGCACTCGTCACCTCGAGCAGCACGGGCATGCGCAATGGCGCGAACCCCGCGGACAGTTTGAATTCGCTCACCGAGGAGAAGACGTTGACCACCCCGCTCGCCACGATCAGCAGCGCCACCCAACCATAGGCGAGCATCGAGCCGCGCTTCGCCCCGCCCGGCCGGATCGCGGTCACATCGCTGCGATTTTCGTCCCCGGAATCCGCTTGCTCATCCCAACCCCGCTCGACGCGCCGATCGATGCCGCGTTCAATGGAATTCTCTGGCTGCGTCGTGGACATGTCGGGATGGAATAAATGCTGCAACACGTCACGTCACCTGCCCCTGCGGACAGGTCCGGGACCCAATTGCGATTCGTCACGCAATCGGGTCCTTATCACAGGCGGGCGAGCGGCGTCCCGCAGGACAGGATGGCGCGCCGTCCGGACGGGCGTGAAGTCCGCCATGCTCACGGACAGGTGACCGGTCGATGAATCGTCGCGAACTCCTGATCGGCGGCGTGCTGACGCCGATGGCGCACTGGATCGTACCGAGGCCTGTCGCCGCCGCGCAGGGCGCGAGCAATTCCTCGGAAACGTTTCGGCGAACGCGTCCCTCGGACCCGCAGTGGCCGTCGGCCGCCAGCTGGAACCGGCTGAACGAGCAAACCGATGACCACCTCATGGCGGTGAAGTCGCCGCTGGCGGCGTGTCAGGACAGTCCCTCAGGTCCGGCGTGCCGCGATGTGTTCAAGGGGCTGAAGAACCCCTACTACATCGGCGACGACGCGGCGCTGACCCAGACCACGGGCTATCTCGATGCATGGGCGTCCCAGCCAAGTGTCTACGCCGTCGCGGCGCGCACGACAGGTGACGTCGTTGCCGCCGTCAATTTCGCACGTGACAACAATCTGCGGCTGGTCGTCAGGGGCGGCGGCCACTCTTATCTCGGCACATCGAGTGCGCCGGACTCGCTGATGATCTGGACCCGCGCGATGCACGACATCACGCTGCACGACAGCTTCGTCCCGCAAGGCTGCTTGGATCCGCCACGGCCGGCCGTCACCATCGGCGCCGGCGCGATCTGGATGCATGTCTACAATGAGGTGACGACCCGAGGTGGCCGCTATGTCCAGGGTGGCGGCTGTGGAACCGTCGGCGTAGCGGGACTGGTGCAGGGCGGCGGCTTCGGCAGCTACTCGAAGAACTACGGCATCGCCGCGGCGAGCCTGCTGGAAGCCGAGATCGTCACCGCGGACGGCGTCGTCCGGATCGCAAATGCCCGCAGCAACCCGGACCTGTTCTGGGCCTTGCGCGGCGGCGGTGGCGGCACCTTTGGCGTCGTCACCCGCCTGACGTTGCGCACCCATGAACTACCCGACGTCTTCGGCTTTGCCTCCATGACGATCCGAGCAGCGTCGGACGCATCATTCCGCAAGCTCGTCGGCGCATTCATCGATCTCTACGCGGAGCGCCTGCACAACCCTCATTGGGGCGAGATCGTCAACATCAAGCCGGGCAACGTGCTCGACATCCAGCTTTCGTTCCAGGGCCTCGACAAGCCGCAGGCCGACGAACTGTGGCGGCCCTTCATTCGCTTCGTCACGGAGGCCGAGGGGGAATTCACCTTCACCCGTCCGCCATCGATCCGCACCGGTCCGGCAGCGCACCGCTGGGACGCCGCCTACATCCGACAGCGCGCTCCGCAGGCGATCCTCTCCGACGATCGTCCGGGCGCTCCGGCGGAGAACGTGTTCTGGGCCGCCAATCTGAGCGAAGCCGGACACTTCATCCACGGTTTTGAATCGCTCTGGCTTCCGGCATCGCTGCTGAGCGGCGTGGAACGTCCGCGGCTTGTCGAAGCCCTGCTGGCGGCCGCCCACCATGCGACGGTCGAGTTGCACTTCCAGAAAGGGCTGGCCGGCGGATCTGAAGCCGCGATCGCCTCCGCAAGGGAAACCGCCACGAACCCCGCCGTGATCGACGCCTTCGTGCTCGCCATCATCGCGAGCGAGGGCCCGCCCGCCTATTCCGGCCTCAGCGGCCACGAGCCGGATCTGGCCGACGCGCACAAGAATGCCGCAGGGATCGCGAAGGCGGTCGGCGAACTTAGAAAGGTGGCGCCGGACGGCGGCGCCTATCTTGCGGAAAGCAGCTTCTTCGAACCGAAGTGGCAGCAGGCCTATTGGGGCCCGAACTACCAGCGGCTTCTGGAGATCAAGCAGAAGTACGATCCGGCCGGCCTGTTCTTCGTGCGCCACGGCGTCGGCAGCGACGACTGGAGCGACGACGGATTTACGCGGCTGGCGACGCGTCCATGAGCGTGCCGATATGAACCGTCGACGATTTGCGGACCGGAAGCCTCGCTCCGGTTCATTTGAACGTCGCGAAGCGAGTTCCCGCGCGAGAGGGGTAAAGTGGAGCGCGACGCCAGAGATCGCCGCGCTCACACCGTCAGGTCAGCTTGCCGGTGTATTTCTCCAGCGCCGCCCAGGCGTCCGCGCCATAGGTCTTCTGCCACTGCGTGTAGAAACCGGCTTTCACCAAGGCTGCCCTGAACTGCACGGGATCGGGCGTGTTGAAGGTCATGCCCTTCTCGGTCAGCTCGGCCTGCAACGAGCGGTCCATCTCGACCAGATCGGCGCGCTCCTTCACCGCCGCCGCGTCGAACGCCGCATTGATGAGCTCGAGCAGATCGGGCGGCAGGGCCGCCATCGCGCGGCGGTTGCCGAGGATCCAGTAGCCGCTCCAGCAATGGTTCGACAGCGCGCAGTATTTCTGCACCTCGTACAGCTTTCCGGTCGAGACCTGCGCCAGCGGATTCTCCTGCCCTTCGACGATGTGGGTCTGCAGCGCCGAATAGAGTTCACTGTAGGAGATGCTCGACGGCAGCGCGCCAAGTCCTGAGAACAGCGACGTCAGCAATGCGGTCACCGGCACGCGAATTTTGAAACCCTTGAGATCGTCGACGCTGTTGAGCTGCCGGCTCGACGACGAGGTGATCTGGCGGAAGCCGTTGTCCCAGACCTTCTTCAGCGGCACGACGCCGGTCCTGGCGATCGCATCGCGGACGATGCCGCCGACGCCGCCATCCATCGCCGCCCAGACCTGATCGTAGGACTGGAACGCAAAACCGATGCTGGGCAGGCCCGACAACGGCACCAGCGTCGACAAGGTCATGCTCGGTGCCGCCAATAGCTCGATACCGCCGGCGCGGACCTGCGACAGCATTTCCGGATCACCGCCGAGCTGGCTGTTGGCGAACACCGTGATGTTGATCCTGCCGGACGCCTGCGTGCCGACCGCCTTGGCCGCCTCGGCCAGACGGATTGTTAGCGGATGGGTTTCCGGAGTGTTGACGCCGAGCTTGAAGTCGAACTCTGCAGCGGCAAGAGACGGCTTACCAAACATCGCGGCGGCAAGTGCCACGGAGCCGGTTCCCAGCATCCGGCGGCGAGTCATATTCCTTGTTTTCATTATTGTTTTTCTCCCAGGCGCAGTCCGCGCCCATGGTCAGTTTCAGCCCTCTCTTTCTGTGACGCAAGGCACGGTGAAACCAATCCGCCCGTGGCACGAAACCATTTCCGGGAACTCACGAAACGATCCGGAAACAGATGGCGCTTACCAGTAGCTGCCATAGACGGCGCATAGACGCCCGGAGGCGACCATGAACCACTCGATCCATTCAGCCGATCGCGCGACCCACCTCAAGATTGTGGTTGTTGCCCTCGTTGCCGCCATCGGGATTGCGGCTTTCGGTATTTCGGCCCGGAACAACGCGGATTTCACCCAGACCGCCCAGACCAACCAGGTCATCAAGGCCGGCAAGCCCGTCGCGATCACCTCCTCGGGCACCTCGACGGTCCGCTGAGACGAATTCAGGCTTCGGCAGACAAAGCGGCCGCCTTCGGGCGGCTTTTTTGTTGGGTCTGATCGTCCCGCACTCCGATCAGAGCGGTGTGGCCTTCGCCAAGTTCGGTTACAGCGATTGCTTGTTCTCGATCCTGTGCCGCAATCCGCTGCTGATTGTGCATGCGCGGTCTGGCTGACGCGGGACCGCGCAGCCGCGGCGAAATCTTAACCGCCTCCTAACGCGGTCGTTCGATTGCAATCCGCTCCGCGACCCCCGTTTTAAAAATTGTTCCGTTAGGGTCGGCGTCAACAGAGGCGCAGGCCCACAATGAATTTGCAGCAGCAAGTAATTTCGACCGGCTTCAAGATCATCTGCACGGATTGCGGCAGCCTGGCGATCAAGGTCGCCGATCCCGCGCATGCGTCCGGCGACACCATCATCGAATGCCGCCGCTGCAACGCCGTGCGCGGCACCGTGGCGGATCTGCACACCCTGGCGCGGCGCGGCCGCGACCTGTTCGAATTCTAACCCCGGCGCCGCCGATGCTGTCAGACCCGAACGCGACCATGCAGAGCGACATTCCCCTGGACACCGTCTGGTCGATCCTCGAGGCCGCCAACGAACTGGGCGATACCCACACGGTTGACGCCTGCCGCCGTATCATCGACGCGAATTTGCGCGGCGAGGCCCCGGGACAATCCGACCTCAACGCGGTCGCCGCATTCTTTGCCTGATCAAGGCGGCGCGTTCCGCGTTTGTGAATTCAATGCGGCGCCGCGGTGACAGATCGCCCGGCGGAAACATAACAATACAGACCGAGACGTCGCTTAACCTTGCTTGACTTGATTAGCCCGAGGTCGATCGGCTAGCTGTCGCACAGCTTTCGATTCGGACGGGCCGATGCAATTGACGCGCGACGACCTGACTGTCGGGGTCACAATCCCTGGATTCCTCGTCCTCAGCACCGCCTCGATGATCGCCTGCGGGCACGCGTTCCCGGCGATGCATGTCTGGCGCTCCGGCATCACTGCCGAGGCCATCCTCGGCACCGCCGTCATGGCCGTCTTCATCCCGGCGTTCGTCGCGGGCCGCTTCAGCTTCGGTTATCTGGTGAGCTTCGCGCTGCTCTCGGCGGTGTTCGGCTTCGTCTGGCTCAGCTTCTTCAGCGCGTTCGATTATCCGCATGCCATCGCCCGCTGGGCCATGATCGCCGCGCTGGCCGCCGCGATGATCCCCCTGATGTTCCAGAATATGCCGGTTTGGCGGCCCGGCCTGTCCGAAACGGCGATCAAACGCATTGCGCTGCTGCTGCTGGCGTCGTCCTTGGCCGTGCTGGTCGCCGACATCTCGTACGGCGCCAATCTCGGCAATCCCTACGGCGCAGCCCGCAACGCCGTCACGCGGCCGGCGCTGTTGAATTATCTCACCGGGATCATGATCGGCGCGGTCCTGCCCTATCTGTTCGCGCATTTCGCGTCGCGCAGGCAATGGGTGCAGGCCGCTTGCGTGTTGCTGTCTGCGCTTTGCTTCTATCCGGTCGTCAACAACAAGACCGTGCTGCTGTTGCCGATCTGGCTGCCGTTTCTGTTCTGGCTGTTCGGCCGGTTCACCCCGCGGCTGGCCACGGTGCTCGCATTCCTCATTCCGATGATCATTGGGCTCACGGCGTTCGCCGTGCTCGGCGCCGACAGGGACTACGTCGTGTTCAGCGCCATCAATCTGCGCTTCCTCGCAATCCCGTCGCTCGCCCTTGATCAATATGCCGACTTCTTCGCGCACCGCGACCTGACCCGCTTCTGCCAGATATCGATCGTGCGACAGGTGACCGCCTGCCCGTATGGCGAGCTCGGCCCGGCGCTCGGAGCGATCTATCGGGACGGCAATTTCAACGCCTCCTTCCTCGCCACCGAGGGCATCGCGTCGGTCGGTCTTGCGCTCACGCCGGTTTCGGCACTCGTATGCGGCCTGATCCTGTCGGTGGGGTCGATGGTCTCGCGGCACCTGTCGCCGCGCTTCATCGCGGTGTCCTCAGGCATCGCCGTTCAGGCCATCATGAACGTGCCGCTCACGACAAGCCTGGTCTCGAACGGGATCGCGCTGCTGTTCCTGCTGTGGTGGCTGACGCCCGAATGGCGAGCGGAAGCTTCGCAGCAACAGCAACAGTCAACGCGGCCTATCGATGCCGTCGGTGTCGCGGCCTGATGTCTAGCGCCCTGCCGCGGCACGACGCTGCGGCCTGAGCGATCGACAGCCGCGACCAAGCAACGCCGATACGACCCTGTGGCCTCACTTCTTTCGGAGAACGATGATGCTCTGATACGGTGAGATCCCGTTCATGCCGACGTCAACGAGATCAAACCGGTCGGTCCAGTGCGTCTCGATGTAGCGCTTGCTGATGATCGTCTCGCCGTAGGTCATTTCGCCATCGACCGGATAGCTTTGCGGATAGAAGTAGAATCCCTCCCGCGCCACAGTCTCGGCAATCCTTTGCTGATCCCAGCCGGGCAATTTGGAAATCGGCTCATAGAATGCGTATGCCGGCGGCCGAACGGTCAGAAGAAAGAGACCGCGATTCTCCAGAGAGTCGTGAACCGCGGTCAGGCATGTGTCGCTTGCGGCAGGCGAGAGGTGCGTCCAGATCGATAGTGCGTAAGCGACATCGAATTTCTGGTTGAACGGGAGACGTCTCGGCAGGCTGTCCGACAACACGATGTCGGCGTGCGGGTTGGAGCGTTGCGCGACCTGGATGATGCCCTTGTGCGGATCGCACCCATGCAGATTGCGCAGTGGCACATCCTTCATGAAGTACCGGAGCACACTGCCCCAGCCGCAGCCATAGTCCAGCACCTCGCATTCATCGAACGGCTTATCCAGATGCCGCCTGAGCTTATCGTGCAAAAGACGATAGGTTTCGATGACGGCGGCGCCGAGCTCCATCCCGGAACGACCGCTCCAGTTTTTCTGGGTCCCGGCATCCGGCGGATCGGGAATGGCGGCCTTGATAGCCTTGAAGCCATCATATTCCTTCCAGAGCAATACATTCCACAGATACGGATCGTCGATCCATTTGAGTGCGTCGTATACGGACTCTCCCCTTCGGCAGGCAGCGTCAGCTCTTTCCAGTTCGTCGTTGTAGTATTCGTTCAGCCACGAACTCCAGTTCATCGGCACGCCTCCGTGTTAGGTTCGCTTGATCAGCCCTCGCCCACGCTCGCGTCGTTTGAATGTCGTGGACTGTCTTCGCTTACTCCGGCAACTTTAAGACCCATCGAAAGCGCGTGAGTTCCGCAAGGTGGTGGAACCGCTGATGTCGTTTCTGCGCCATGGACGAGCGATCGCCGTCACCAGGAGTGATAGCGACAGACCTCAACCGCAGAACTTGGATCTGTTTCGTCAGCTTCCATCGCGCCGCCAGCGACAAGACGCTGAAACGAAGCCGACGCATGCCGTCGCAGAACCCGTGTCGGCAACGTCGACCGCAATGTGGTCACATCGGATGACACACGCGCAGGCGCGGGAACCAGTTGATGACCATTGTCGAGGGTGACGCCGGCGGCGCGGCGGGGGGGATCGACACGATGGCAAACATGGTCCATCACAACGAGAAGGTGCGCGAGACTTGCGGCCCGGCAAACGTCGGGAGCACCCGCCGTTTCGACCACGGCCAGCTCATCCGGACGGACCTGCCCGAGGGACAAAAACGCATTCCGGCGACCTCCCAAGAAATACTCTTGGGAACCGACATTTCTGCTAAGTCATTGAAATAAATGGCGCGAGAGACGGGACTCGAACCCGCGGCCTCCGCCGTGACAGGGCGGCGCTCTAACCAACTGAGCTACTCCCGCGGATGCCGATCATCGGATTGATCCGCGCAGGATCGAGGGCATAAAGGCCCGCATCCCGATAGTCAAGCGCGTTGCGGAGCCCTGCACAGCGCGGGCATTTTCGCGCCACGGGCACGAGTTGTCGCCTGTTTTCAGGGGAAACGGCGTAGTCAGCAAAGCCCCGAATCAAATAAGGCCTGATACGTCTGGGTTTCCTGTGGCCGGGCCCGGCGCTGCCCGTTCCCAGAACCGCCGGTTTCAGGACTTTTCCGGACGCATTTTCCCGACGCGAACGGCGCGCCATTCGCGTGAAAGCAGCAATCCAGCCATTCAGCAACGAGGAGGGCCACACATGGCGAAGAAAGCAGCGACCCCGGCGACGATCACGCTGAAGCACCTGGCGGCGGCCATCGCCGAAGAGCAGGAGCTGTCCAAGAAACAGGCCGAGGCGATCCTGACCGACATGGTCACCCGGATCACCAAGCACCTCAAGAAGGGCGAGCGGATTCGCATCGTTGGCCTCGGCATCCTCCAGGTTCGCAAGCGCGCCGCCCGCATGGGCCGCAACCCGGCGACCGGCGAGCAGATCCACATCAAGGCAAGCAAGAAGGTCGCCTTCCGCGCCGCCAAGGAACTGAAGGAGGCCGTCTAAGGCTTTAGCTTTCCCGGTTTGATACCAGGCGCCATTCCGGCTCGCGACGCGGCCCCGGAGTGGCGCTTTTCTGTTGTAGAGTTGTCTCTCGATGCGCTTTGCTTGCGCGAACCAACGTCGCCTGAGCGTCTTATTCCCGTTCTCCTACCCTCGCGCGGTCTTCATGCTGGCACCGGCTCTCGACTTCAAGCACACCGTCACCGAGCGCTTCCTGCGCTATGTCGTGATCGACACCCAGTCCGATCCGGATTCACCGACCACGCCCTCCACCGAGAAGCAGAAGAATCTCGGCCGCCTGCTGGTCGCCGAGCTGCAGGCGATGGGCATATCCGATGCGCATCTCGATCCACACGGATACGTCTATGCGACGATCCCGGCCAACACCGACAAGACGGTGCCGGTGATCTGCTTCTGCTCGCACATGGACACCTCACCCGACTGCACCGGCACGAACGTCAAGCCGCAGGTCGTGAAGAACTATCGCGGCGGCGACATCGTGCTCCCGGCCGATTCCTCGCAGGTGATCCGCGCCGCCGAGCACGAGGCGCTGGCCGACCAGATCGGCAACGACATCATCACGACCGACGGCACCACCCTGCTCGGCGCCGACAACAAGGCCGGCCTCGCCGAGATCATGGACGCCGCGCATTTCCTGGTCACCAACCCGCAGGTGAAGCACGGCACCATCAAGATCCTGTTCACGCCGGACGAGGAGATCGGCCGCGGCGTCGACAAGGTCGACATCAAGAAGCTCGGGGCCGATTTCGGCTACACCATGGACGGCGAGACCGCAGGCCACATCGAGGACGAGACCTTCTCCGCCGACGGCACCAGCATCATCATCGAAGGCGTCGCGACCCATCCGGGCTTTGCCAAGGGCAAGATGGAGCACGCGATCAAGATCGCGGCCGCGATCGTCGATCGGCTGCCGAAGGACACCTGCTCGCCCGAGACCACCGAAGGCAAGGAAGGCTTCCTGCATCCGGTCGCGATCTCGGGGGCGCTGGAGAATGCGCGGATCGACTTCATCGTGCGCGATTTCACCGAGCAAGGCCTGAAGCAGAAGGAGGCGCTGCTCGAAAACATCGTGCGGGACGTCATGAAGGGATATCCGCGCTCGACCTACCGCATGGAGGTCAAGCAGCAATACCGCAACATGAAAGAGGTGATCGATCGCTACCCCCAGATCGTCGCCTATGCGATCGAGGCGATCGAGCGCGCCGGGCTATCGCCGGTGAAGACCTCGATCCGCGGCGGCACGGATGGCTCGCGGCTTTCGTTCATGGGACTGCCCTGCCCGAACATCTTCGCCGGCGAGCACGCATTCCATTCGCGGCTCGAATGGGTGAGCCGCCAGGACATGGAAAAGGCCGTGCAGACCATCGTCCACCTGGCGATGATCTGGGAAGAGAAAGCCTGATCAGGCCCGCGCCGTTACGATCCAGATCGCGCCCGGCAACGGCACGGAATCGCCCTTGACGAACGGCGCCAGCGCCTCGCGCATCGACGCGACGGCGGCGGAGCGAACCTCATCCGGATGCCCTTCCAACGCACGGCTGGCCGGCCCGATCTCGAGCGCGCCCTGGATCGCCGCATCGATGCCGCGCCCGGTCGCAACATCGAGTTCGACCCGGCACGGCTCCATGGCAACGTCGGAAAAGCCGGCTTCGCCGAGGATCCGGTTCACGCGCGCTTCGGACGCGAATGAGAACGGACCGGGGTCTTCGGGACCAAGCTGCGGCAGCTTCGGCACGTGCTTGTAGACCGCCTGCAGCGGCGCCATGAAGAACGGATTTTCGCGCGGCTCCTGCCAGCAGGCGAAGGCGAGCCGGCCCGACGGCTTCAGCGCCTTGTGCAGATTGGCGAACGACACCACCGGATCGGCAAAGAACATCACGCCGAAGCGCGACGCCAACAGATCGAAGCTTGCGGGATCGAACGGATAGACCGTGGCGTCGGCAAGCGCATAGGTGACCGGCGCATCCTTCGGCGTGCTTTGCCGTGCCCGCTCCAGCATTGGTCCGGAGACGTCGACGCCGAACACATGGCCTGACGGCCCCACCTTGGTCGCAAACCCGTTCGTCGAGGCGCCGCTGCCGCAGCCGACATCGACGATGCGCTCGCCGGCCTTCGGCGCGGCGCGATCGATCAGCAGGTCGAGCACCGGCTGCAGCACGATATCCTGCGCGGCCTGCCTTGAGGCCCAGCGCTGACCGCCCGGCCCGTTCCAATATGCAATCTGATCGGCGTTTTGCGGATGGCCTGCGTTCATGCGATCCAAACCTGTTGAGGAGTTGCGCCGATCCTAGCAAGTCTCGCGCGTGGCCGCGCGCAACATCGGCGTGACCTGATAGGTGAATCCGGCATTGGCCTTGCTGACGGGATCGTTGGCGACGATCTCCTGCGGATCGGCATCGTCGGGAAGTTGCAGCACGCCGAGTCCCCAGACGCCGGCGGGATCGGCCACCGGCCCGAAGATCAGCGCCTTGCCGGCCTGCAGCAATTCGCCGCAATAGGCGACATGCGCCTGCATGATGGCGGCTTCCTGCTGCGTCATGTCCTGCGGAAAGGTTGGGCGCGGTCCGGTCAATTTGCAGACGTAGTACTTCATCGACCTGCTCCGCGCTCGGGGATTATTTGGCGGCAGCGCTCGTGGGCTTGGCCTGCTTCGGCGCTGGGGTCGTCTTGGCGGCATTGGCCTTCGGCGCGGCCTGCCCGTCATTGCTGCGCGCAATGCCCCAAGGGTCGGTGGGCTTCTGGTCCGGCACGCCGCTGAGCGCGCGCTGGTAGGCGCGCTGCTGCCGCGCCTCGTTGGCCACATCCGACGGCGACTTCTCGATCTCTTCGCGATAGCGCTGAACATGGTCCTGCTGCGCCCATGCCGGTCCGGCAATCATGGTGAGAAGAAAAATCGCGGCGAGTTTGCGCATGCATCAAGTTCCCGGTTAGACGCAGAGAATAGCATCGCAGCGGCGTCGGTGCCAAACCTGAGCGACATCGCGCCAACAGGAACCGATCCCGCCCCGCGACGAGAGCGTGACTTTCGGCACCTTTCGCGCCATCGGATATCGAATGACATTCGGCACACCAGCGCGGAGCAAGCGCGGTCCCGGCCACCCCATAGACTACCCCAAGGCCGGGATCGCGCCCTCTCCGCGCGCTCACGGAGGGCCGAACAATGGCCTCGCTACGCAGAGCCCATCAACCAGAGGCCGCTTTGCAACTCGTGAAACACCGCGCCACCGTCATCTTGCGCGAGCATGTGCAAGTGGAGGCTGAGCTTGTCGGAAGGGCTGCGGTTCTCACCGATGGGACGGCAGGGACCGTCGAGAGCGTGGCGCTGGACGAGTCGCACGGGTTGCGCATCTCGATCAAAGGGCACATCGGGAAGTGGCCGATCTCGACAATCAGGATGCTCCAACCATAGGGCTGGATCCGGTCCCCTTACCTCATCGGGCCAGCGCCGATGAAAATCTCCCAATCATCCCCCGCTGGTTCCGGCAGCCGGGTCGCTCTGCGGGCTTCAGAGGGCTTGCGAATGGTGGGCGGTGAGAGGATCGAACTCCCGACCAATGGTGTGTAAAACCAGTGCTCTACCGCTGAGCTAACCGCCCTTACCAGCGCGCCTCTTTAGCCTCGCCCGCCCCTCAGGCGCAAGGTCGCAGAGCCTCAATCCATCGGCCGCGCCGGCAATCCCTTGAGATCATTGATCCAGGACGCGGCGGAGCGGCACCAGACCTGGCGTCGCGGGGTCAATTCGCCGCGCTGGCGAATGCTGCCCCAGCGGATACCCCAATCGTCGGGACCGCCGTCCTCTCCGCTCGTGAACAAGGGGGAACCACAGTCGCCGCAAAAGTGCTGGAAGCGGATTCGGCCGTTATCGCCCCGCTTGCCGTAAATCTTCGGCGCACCTGCGGTCAGCCGGACCTGCTCGGCGGCGCAGATCACCGTGACGCGATAGGGCGAGCCGGTCAGCGCCTGGCAGTCCGTGCAATGGCAGATCGACATCCGTTCGGGATCGATCTCCGCCTGATAGGTCACGGCCCCGCAGTGGCATTGCCCGTCGATCTGCATCTGCGTTCTCCCAATTCGGCGTCGTGCAACAAGGCGGTCTCCAAGAGGTCGTTCCCGGGATGCGGCCCGCAAGGTATCCGGAACACGGTCGGGTGCCCCGTTGGGACAATGCTGGCATCCCAAAACAGGATTGTTTGGGATACCAATTCGGGATACGTCGACAGAGACTCAAATCTCTACTCCCAGGCCGGCAGACCGCCATGTCGCAGATGCTTCAGATCCACGACCAGCTCCGGGAGATGATCCTCTCCCTCGATCTCGGCCCCGGAGAGCGGCTGACCGAGCGCTGGCTCGAGAGCCGGTTCGAGGGATCGCGCACGCCGATCCGCGCCGCGCTGGTGCGGCTCGAAGGCGAAGAGCTGGTCCGCCGCGACGGCCGCAACTGGATCGTCGCACCGATCGACCTCGGAGAGCTGGAGGCGCTGGCCGAGTTCAGGATCCCGCTGGAGACGACAGCCGTCCGCCTCGCCTGCGCGCGAGCGAGTGCGGCCGACATCGCCGGCGTCGAAGCGATGCTGGATGCCTGCCAGTCGGGCGCGCCGCGCGAGGAATGGCACCGCGTCGGCACCGATTTCCATGTCGAGATCGCGCGCCTGTCCGGCAATCCCTTCATCGTCAAGGCGATCGCCGGCGCCATGACCCGGCTGTCGCGGGCGCGCTGGCTCGAAGTGTGGACCGAGCCGTCGCGCGAGCAGGCCTGGCGCGAGCACCGGCGCATTCTCGGCTTCATCAAGGCCAACGATCCGGATTCGGCCGCGCGCGAAGCCGCCGATCACATCACCGACACCCGCGATCGGCTGCTGCGTTCGCTGAACGAGGATCGCCGCGGCCTGCGGGCGCGCGGCTTCGCCGTGATCGGGCTTCGCTGACATGAACATGGAAATCGATCGCGAGGCGGCCCTCGACGCCGGCCCCTGGAAGCGCAACCTGATCGTCTGTGTGTTCGGATCCTTCACCACCATCGTGGGGATGACGCTGCTGCTGCCGTTCCTGCCGCTCTATGTCGAGCAGCTCGGCGTGACCGATCATGCCGCGATCGTGCAATGGTCGGGCGTGGCCTATGGCGCAGCCTTCTTCAGCGCGGCGCTGACGGCGCCGCTGTGGGGACGGCTCGCGGACCGCTATGGCCGCAAGCTGATGCTGATCCGTGCCAGCCTCGGCATGGCGGTTGCCATGTCGCTGATCGGCATGGCGCACAACGTCTATGAGCTGGTCGGCTTGCGGCTGTTGACCGGCCTGCTCGGCGGCTACGCCTCGGGCTCGACCGTGCTGGTCGCGTCGCAGACGCCGAAGGCGCGGTCCGGTTGGGCGATCGGCGTGCTGTCAGCCGGCATCATGGCCGGCAGCCTGGTCGGTCCCTTGATCGGTGGCGTCCTGCCCGGCCTGATCGGCATCCGCGCGACCTTCTTCCTGATCGGCGGCGTCATCTTCTTCACTTTCCTCGGCACGACCTTCCTGATCCGCGAGGAGGCGCACCCGAAGATGGCGAAAGGTGCCAAGGCGCGTGGCGGCTGGTCGCTGGTTCCGGACAAGCGACCGGTGCTCGCGATGTGGAGCACCGGCCTGCTGCTGATGATCGCCAACATGTCGATCGAGCCGATCATCACGGTCTATGTCGCGCAGCTGGTCGAGGCGCCGCAGGTGACGTTCGTCGCCGGCCTCGTGATGTCGGCGGCGGCGTTCGGCAGCCTGCTGTCGTCTTCGCATCTCGGCAAGCTGGCCGATCGCGTCGGCCACTGGCGGATCATCACCATATGCCTGGCCGCCTCGGCGCTGCTGCTGATCCCGCAGGCCTTCGTGGTCAGCGGCTGGCAGCTGATCCTGCTCCGCTTCCTAATGGGGCTCGCGCTCGGCGGCCTGTTGCCCTGCATCGCAAGCGTGATCCGGCACAACGTGCCTGACACGGTCACCGGCAGCATGCTGGGCTATTCGATCTCGGCGCAATATGCCGGCCAGGTAATCGGCCCGCTCGCCGGCGGCTTTATCGGCGGCCATATCGGCATGCGCGCGGTGTTTCTCGGCACCAGCGTGCTGATGGCACTCGGGGCGATCGGCAATTTCGTCGTCGAGAAGAAAGAGTAATCCGGACGATAAAGGCGCACGAAGCGCCAAACAAAAACGGCGCCCGAAGGCGCCGTTTCATTATTTCGATTGGAGCTCGCTTCAGTGCGCCGTCAGGCCACCGGATGCCTCATCCGAAGCGTCGGGCTTGACGTCGACCTTGCTGGTCTCCTCTTCCCAGACGATCGGCACAGGCACACGGGTCAGCGCCCTGGCAACGACCTCGTCCAGCCGCGACACCGGAATGATCTCCATGCCGCCCTTGATCGCATCGGAAATCTCCGTGAGATCCTTGGCGTTGTCCTCAGGGATCAGCACCGTCTTGATGCCACCGCGCGCGGCAGCCAGCAGCTTCTCCTTCAGACCGCCGATCGGCAGCACGCGGCCGCGCAGCGTGATCTCCCCGGTCATCGCGACATCGTGGCGGACCGGGATGCCGGTCATGACCGAGATGATCGCGGTGGCCATCGCCACGCCGGCGGACGGACCGTCCTTCGGCGTTGCGCCCTCCGGCACGTGAACGTGGATATCGCGGCGGTCGAACATCGGCGGTTCGATGCCGTAGACGATCGCGCGCGAGCGGACGTAAGACGCCGCCGCCGAGATCGACTCCTTCATCACGTCGCGCAGATTGCCCGTGACGGTCATCTTGCCCTTGCCGGGCATCATGACGCCTTCGATGGTCAACAGCTCGCCGCCGACATCGGTCCACGCCAGACCGGTGACGATACCGACCTGATCCTCGTCGTCGATCTCGCCGAAGCGATACTTCGGCACGCCGAGGAACTCTTCGATGTTCGCCTCGGTGACCTTCACCGACTTCTTCTTGGAGATCATCAGCTCCTTCACCGCCTTGCGGGCGAGTGTGGAGAGCTCACGCTCCAGGTTACGCACGCCCGCTTCGCGGGTGTAGCGGCGGATCATCAAGAGCAAGGCCGCGTCGTCGATCGACCATTCCTTGGAGTCCAGACCGTGCTTGGAGAGCGCGCTCGGGATCAGATGCTTGCGCGCGATCTCGACCTTCTCGTTCTCGGTGTAGCCGGCGATCCGGATGATCTCCATGCGGTCCATCAGCGGGCCCGGAATATTCAGCGTATTCGCGGTCGTGATGAACATCACGTTGGACAGGTCGTAGTCGACCTCCAGGTAATGGTCGTTGAAGGTCGAGTTCTGCTCGGGGTCCAGGACCTCAAGCAGCGCCGACGACGGATCGCCGCGGAAATCGGCGCCCATCTTGTCGATCTCGTCCAGCAGGAACAGCGGGTTCGAGGTCTTCGCCTTCCGCATCGACTGGATGATCTTGCCGGGCATCGAGCCGATATAGGTGCGGCGGTGACCGCGGATCTCGGCCTCGTCACGCACGCCGCCGAGCGACACGCGCACGAACTCGCGGCCGGTCGCCTTCGCGATCGACTTGCCGAGCGAGGTCTTGCCGACGCCGGGAGGCCCGACCAGGCACAGGATCGGTCCGGTCAGCTTGTTGGCGCGTGACTGCACCGCGAGATACTCGACGATACGGTCCTTGACCTTCTCGAGCCCGTAGTGATCGGAGTCCAGCACCGCCTGCGCGGCCTCGAGGTCCTTCTTGACCTTGGACTTCTTGCCCCACGGGATCGACAGCAGCCAATCCAGGTAGTTGCGCACGACGGTCGCTTCCGCGGACATCGGCGACATCTGGCGCAGCTTCTTCAGCTCGTGCTGGGCCTTCTCGCGCGCTTCCTTGGAAAGCTTGGTCTTGGAGATCTTCTCCTCCAGATCGGCCAGCTCGTCGCGACCTTCGTCGTCGCCGAGCTCCTTCTGGATCGCCTTCATCTGCTCGTTCAGGTAATACTCGCGCTGGGTCTTCTCCATCTGGCGCTTGACGCGCGAGCGGATGCGCTTCTCGACCTGCAACACCGAGATCTCGCTCTCCATCAGGCCGAGCACCTTCTCCAGGCGCTGGGTGACAGACAACGTCTCCAGGATCGCCTGCCGATCGGCAATCTTGACCGCGAGATGCGAGGCAACGGTGTCGCCGAGCTTGGCGAAATCGGTGATCGCCTGAACCACGCCGACGACTTCGGCGGAGATCTTCTTGTTCAGCTTCACATAGCTTTCGAAGTCGGACACGACCGAACGCGCCAAGGCCTCGGCTTCGACCGAGTTGGCGTCAGTGTCGGCGAGCGCGACCGCGGTCGCCTCGTAGTACTCGCTGCGGTCGGAATACTTTTCGACACGCGCGCGCTCGAGGCCCTCGACCAGTACCTTGACGGTGCCGTCGGGCAGTTTCAGGAGCTGCAGCACGCTGGCAAGCGTACCGGTCTCGTAAATTGAATCGGGAGCCGGATCGTCATCGGACGCGTTCTTCTGCGTCGCGAGCATGATCAACGCGTCGTTCTTCATCACCTCTTCGAGCGCGCGGATCGATTTCTCGCGGCCGACGAAGAGAGGCACGATCATGTGCGGGAAGACGACGATGTCACGGAGCGGCAGCACCGGATAGGAATGGCTTTCGCCGTGGACGATCGTTGGCCGGGGTTTTGAAGTCGTCATGGCCTTATCCTTTTGTTTTGCCCCCTTGCACGCAGTCCGCCTGCTTGCGCAACCGCCACAAGGTGCCTTGGTGATCCGGAATTAGATTGCCGTCAGCAGCCGCATATTCCGCATCGTAAAGCGACGAATCTCAACGCACGAGATCCCTCACCGATAGCATTAGGTGGCTATCAGGCGGGGGGGTGTCAAGTCTGAGAAGTGCCGGGAAATGTAGGCTAAACAGGCATTTACTGCGACGCGAAAATGGCCTGCTGCTGCGCCGCAACGGCCGCCGGATCGCCCGGCAGCCGCATGAATTGCGACGACAGAAAGTTGCGCCTTAGGCGCTCGCGCTGCTCTCGACGGCGCGATCGGAACGATCCGCGTAGATGTAGAGCGGACGCGCCGTGCCCTCGACGACCTCGCGCGAGATCACGACTTCCTCGACACCTTCGAGGCCCGGGAGGTCGAACATGGTCTCGAGCAGGATGCTCTCCAGGATCGACCGCAGGCCGCGCGCGCCGGTCTTGCGCTCGATCGCCCTGCGGGCGACCGCGCCAAGCGCCTCGTCGGCGAAGGTCAGCTCGATGTTCTCCATCTCGAACAGCCGCTGGTACTGCTTCACCAGCGCGTTCTTCGGATCGGTCAGGATCTTCTTCAGCGAGGCCTCGTCGAGGTCCTCCAGCGTCGCCACGACGGGCAGACGGCCGACGAATTCCGGGATCAGGCCGTACTTCAGCAGATCTTCCGGCTCGACGTGACGGAAGATCTCGCCGGTACGGCGATCCTCCGGCGCGAGCACCTGCGCCGCGAAGCCGATCGAGGTCGAACGGCCGCGCGCGGAGATGATCTTCTCGAGGCCCGAGAAGGCGCCGCCGCAGATGAACAGGATGTTGGTGGTATCCACCTGCAGGAACTCCTGCTGCGGATGCTTGCGGCCGCCCTGCGGCGGGACCGAGGCCACCGTGCCTTCCATGATCTTCAGCAGCGCTTGCTGGACGCCCTCGCCCGACACGTCGCGGGTGATCGAGGGATTGTCCGACTTGCGGCTGATCTTGTCGATTTCGTCGATATAGACGATGCCGCGCTGCGCGCGCTCGACGTTATAGTCGGCGGCCTGCAGCAGCTTCAGGATGATGTTCTCGACATCCTCACCGACGTAGCCGGCTTCGGTCAGCGTCGTCGCGTCAGCCATGGTGAACGGCACGTCGAGGATGCGGGCGAGCGTCTGCGCGAGCAGCGTCTTGCCCGAACCGGTCGGACCGATCAGCAGGATGTTCGACTTCGCCAGCTCGACGTCGTTGTGCTTGGTCTGGTGGTTAAGCCGCTTGTAGTGATTGTGGACAGCGACCGACAGCACCTTTTTGGCATGGCTCTGACCGATCACGTAGTCGTCCAGGACCTTGCAGATTTCCTTCGGCGTCGGGATGCCGTCGCGCGACTTCACCAGCGAGGACTTGTTCTCCTCGCGAATGATGTCCATGCAGAGTTCGACACACTCGTCGCAAATGAAGACAGTCGGTCCGGCAATCAGCTTGCGAACTTCATGCTGGCTCTTGCCGCAGAACGAGCAATATAGCGTGTTCTTGGCGTCGCTCGTGCCGACCTTACTCATTCATTATCTCCGTCCGCCGTTCGACCTCGTTTGCCAGATCGACCCAATCCGGTACAAAACCGGAGTATTGGGTAGATAGAGCAAATTCCGTACCAAAAAAGACCCTACGCAATACTGACCGTGTGGATCACGGTTTATTCGAATCTCCGCGATCATAGCCGATGCATTACAGCCAACCATGCTGGCACCCGACTATCAAGAATTCGCTAATCGGGGGGCAGGCTCAAGACCGTGACAATACCGTGATTTTCCACGATCGCACGTGGAACACGCTTCGAAATCCACGGAACGTTGCGGGATTACCACGCCGGACCATGAGCACGAAAGCGGAACTTTCTGCCCCCACATATGCGCTTGCGAGGTACTCCGCCGTCCTGCTTTGCCGACTATGTGAGGCGCCAATGTGGAGATCACACCGACGCCTCGGGTTGCCTGTGCAGATCAGGCAGCCTGTTACGCCGCCTTGGCGGCCGACGGGTCTTCCGGCCGCTTGTCGATGACCTTGTCGACGAGACCGAACGCCTTGGCGTCCTCGGCGGTGAGGAACTTGTCGCGCTCGAGCGCGTCCTCGATCGCCTTGTAGGTCTGGCCGGTGTGCTTCACGTAGATCTCGTTGAGGCGCTTCTTGAGATTCAGGATCTCCTGCGCGTGCAGCATGATGTCGGTCGCCTGTCCCTGGAAGCCGCCGGACGGCTGGTGCACCATGATGCGGGAGTTCGGCAGCGTGAAGCGCATGTCCTTCTCGCCGGCTGCGAGCAGCAGCGAGCCCATCGAGGCCGCCTGCCCCGTGCACAGCGTCGACACCGGCGGACGGATGAACTGCATCGTGTCGTAGATGGCAAGGCCCGACGTCACCACGCCACCCGGCGAGTTGATGTACATCGAGATTTCCTTCTTCGGATTCTCGGCCTCGAGGAACAACAGCTGCGCGACGGTCAGCGTCGCCATGCCGTCTTCCACCGGACCGGTGACGAAGATGATGCGCTCTTTCAGCAGGCGCGAGAAAATGTCGTAGGCGCGTTCGCCGCGATTGGTCTGCTCGACGACCATCGGCACGAGGTTCATGTAGGTTTCAACGGGATCGCGCATGAAAGAACCCAAGGGTTAGGGGTGATGCAGAACGTTAAGGCTTAACCCAGATATGGACCAATTTCCGGCCGACAAGGCCGGCACTGGCCGTACTAGCCACCTGGGCAGGACGCAGAAGTTCAAGCCGATTCGCGTCGGCGCGCCTAGCGAGGGGAACCCTCGCCAGGCTTGCTTTCGCAGTTCATCATTAACGCGAGGTGCCGCAATTAGGCGGCAGTTTGCTCGGCGTCTTCATCCTTGAACAGCTCATCCTTGGAGACCTTCTTCTCGGTCACGTTGGCGAGCTCCAGGACGAAGTCGACGACCTTGTCCTCGTAGATCGGGGCGCGGAGCTGGGCCAGCGCCTGGGCGTTGCTGCGGTAGTAATCCCAGACTTCCTTCTCGCGGCCCGGCATCTGGCGCGCGCGCTCGATCACGGCGCGCGAGACCTCGTCGTCGGTCACGGTGATCTTGTTCTTCTCGCCGATCTCCGACAGCACGAGGCCGAGGCGGACGCGGCGGTCGGCGATCTTCTGGTACTCTTCCTTGGCCGCATCCTCGGTGGTGTTCTCGTCGGCGAAGGTCTTGCCGGAGGAATCCATCTCGGCCTTGATCGAGTTCCACATCAGGTTGAACTCTTCGGCGACAAGCGAAGGCGGCGCCTCGAATTTGTGGCTCTCGTCGAGCCGGTCGAGCAGCGCGCGCTTGACCTTCTGACGGGTCGCGCCGGCGAACTCGGCGGTCAGGCGCTCGCGTGCGGCTTCCTTCAGCTTGTCAAGCGACTCGAGGCCGAGCGTCTTGGCGAACTCGTCGTCGATCGTAGTCTCACCGGGCGCCTCGATCAGTGTCGCGGTGGTCTCGAACTCGGCCGGCTGTCCGGCGAGCTTGTCGTTGAGGTAGTTCTTCGGGAAACCAACCTTCAGCGTGCGGGTCTCGCCCGTGCCGATGCCGATCAGCTGCTCCTCGAAGCCCGGAATGAACTGGCCGGCGCCGATCACGACCTGGATGCCCTCGCCGGTGCCGCCCTCGAAGGCTTCACCGTTGATGGTGCCCTTGAAGCTGATGGTGACGCGGTCGCCCTTCTCCGCCGCACCCTCGGTCTTGGCGCTGTACGGGCGGCTGCCTTCGGCGATGCGCTTGATGGCATCGTCGACGTCGGCATCGGAAACATCGACCACCGGCTTCTCGACCGAGAACGACTTGAAATCGGCGAGCTGGATCTGCGGCACGACCTCGATCGCGACGGTGTAGGTCAGGTCGGTCTTGCCCGACAGCAATTCCTCGACCTGGTCCTTCTCGGTCGGCATCGTGATCTTCGGCTCGCCGGCGAGGCGGAAGCCGCGATCTTCGAAAATCTGTCGGTTGGTGTCGCTGATGGTCTGGTCGATGGTCTCGGCCATGACAGAGCGGCCGTAGATCTTCTTCAGGTGCGCCACCGGCACCTTGCCGGGACGGAAGCCGTTGAGACGGACCTTGTCCTTGAGGTCGACCAGCTTGGCGCCCGCCTTGGCATCGAGATCGGATGCCGGAACGCTGATCTTGAATTCGTGCTTCAGTCCCTCGTTGAGGGTCTCGGTGACCTGCATGGTATCAATCTTCTTCCGCTTTTGCCGCGGCCCGAGTGGCCGTGGCAGTGTCAATCTGTTCGACGGTGAGCCTTGCGGCCTAACGTCTGTGGGTTCGGCGAACCCTCGTCCCCTTCGGGGGCCAAGGTTCTCCAAGGAATCGTCATGCAAACGCTGTAAGCGCTTGGTGCGGGCGGAGGGACTCGAACCCCCACAACTTTCGTCACTGGAACCTAAATCCAGCGCGTCTACCAGTTCCGCCACGCCCGCGCGAAAAGCATCCAGTCCGGCCGCGATGCCGCGGGCGGCCGGGCTTATAACATGCGCCCACCGGTTCGCAGCAAAAAAATGGCCGCTGGAGAGCCCGCCCTGCGACCGATCGCGACTGGACAGGTACACTTGAAAATGGTCCGCATCGGCCGAATGGCAAGTCCCCCAGCAAGTCCCCAATTTTCCCTCACCCGGCGCGACCTGATCGCCGGCCTCGGCGCCGCGGCGCTTTGCCCCGCTTGGCCAGCCACCGGCTCGGCGCAGGGCCGGACGGCGGTTACGCTGCAGGCCAAGATCGACCGCATCCTGCTTCGTCCCGACGGACCGGAGACCCTGGTCTGGTCGCTCGGCAGCGGCGATCTCCACTTCAAGCGCGGCGAGATCCTCGACGTGACGTTCGGCAACGAGCTGCCGGTCGCGGCCGCGCTCGATTGCCGCGGGCTCGATGGCGTCCCGGCCGCGGAGCCGCTGGCCTCGCGGGCGCCCCTTGCCACGGGGGCAAAGGATACCTTTCAGCTGCCGCTTCGGCATGCCGGCACCTTCCTTTGCGAGCCGCTGTTCGGGGACGGCACGGCGCCGGCACGGCCGCGCCCGCTGATCGTGACCGGCACCTCGCCGGTCGCTGTCGATCGCGACGAGGTCTTGCTGATCGAGGAGTGGCGTCTGCGGTCCGATGGAACCGCGATCCCGCCTGGAAGCGATCCAAAAGATTCGACGCAAATTCATACAATTAACGGAAAAACCTCATACGACATCTCGGCACCGTCCAATGCCCGCCTCAGACTCCGCTTTATCAATGGCAGCCAACGCAGCGTGCTGGCGGTCAAGCTGGACAACCTCGACGTCCGGGTGATGGCGATCGACGGCCAGCCAGCCGAACCGTTCCCGGCCCGCAACGGCGCGCTGGTCCTGGCTCCCGGAAGCCGCACGGATGTCTTTGTCGATGCGGCCGGTCCGGCCGGAACGAGCTTCCCGATCCTGCTGCACGACGGCAAGCAAGCCCGTCCGGTCGGCAAGCTCGCCGTCTCGAACGAGCCGCCGATCCGAACGGCGCCGTTCCCGCCGGCCCCACCGCTGCCGGGCAACGACATGCCCGCCCAGCTCGACCTCAAGAGCGCGACGCGATTCGATCTGGCGCTCGGCGCACCCACCGAGTGGTTCCGCCCGGCCGATTTCAAGCCGTCAGCGGCTCCGGCCTTTCAGGCCAAGGCAGGCCGAACCGTCGTGCTGGCCCTGACCAACCAGGCCACGATCGCCAGCGCCTTTCACCTGCACGGCCATCACTTCCGTCTGCTCGACCGGCTCGACGACGGCTGGAAGCCGTTCTGGCTCGACACGCTCGCGGTCGAACCGGGCCAGACCCAGCGCATCGCCTTCCTCGCCGAATATCCGGGCCGCTATCTGATCGAGCAGGTCGCGACTGATTGGGCCGCGCCGCGGCTGCTGCGATGGTACAGTGTCCAATAACAAGAAGTGGAAACCGCCTTAAGGAAACACCGATGAGCCAGACAGTTGCAGCGATTCGCGGAGTGAAGGCACGAAGCGTCGTGGTGCCGCTTAAGCGTCCTGTGAAGACCGCGTTTGGCGTGATCGATTCCGGTCCGCTGGTGCTGATCGATGTCGAAACCGATCAAGGCGTTACCGGCCGCACCTACATCTTCGCCTACAGCAAGCTCACACTTCACCCTCTCTGCTATCTGATCGAGGAGATCGGACGCGAGCTGATCGGCAGGCCGGTCGCCCCGTTCGATCTGATGAAGGCGATGGACGCCAAGTTTCGGCTGCTCAGCGCGCAGGGTCTGGTCGGGATGGCCGTGTCAGGCCTCGACATGGCCTATTGGGATGTGCTCGGCCAACTCGCCGGCCGGCCGCTGGTCGAGCTGCTCGGCGGCTCGGCGAAGCCGATCAAGGCCTATGACAGCTACGGCGCGGTCGATCCCGTTGCCGACGAGCGCGCGCTGCGCCGCTCGCTCGACCAAGGCTTCAAGGGCATCAAGATCAAGGGCGGCGACGGCGATGCCGCCAATGACGAGCGCGTCGTGAAGGGCGTGCGCGCGCTGCTCGGCCCCGACATCGCGCTGATGATCGATTTCAACCAGTCGCTCGATCCGGCGGAAGCCACCCGTCGCATCGCCCGGCTTGCGCCCTACGACCTGCACTGGATCGAGGAGCCGGTGCCGCAGGAGAGCCTGTCCGGCCATGCCAAGGTCCGCGCGACCTCGCCGACGCCGATCCAGGCCGGCGAGAACTGGTGGTTTCCGCGCGGCTTCGCCGAGGCGATCGCGGCCGGCGCATCCGACTTCATCATGCCCGACGTGATGAAGGTCGGCGGCGTCACCGGCTGGATGCAGGTCGCGGGACAGGCCGATGCCGCGTCGATCCCGATGTCGAGCCATCTGTTCGCGGAAGTCAGCGCGCATCTGCTCGCGGTGACGCCGACCGCGCACTGGCTCGAGTTCCTCGACTTCGCGGGCGCGATCCTCGCAAGGCCCGCCGAGATCATAGACAGCGCGGTGACCGCCCGCGGTCCCGGGCTCGGCATCGAATGGAACGAGCCGGCGGTGGCGATGTATCTCGTGAGCTAGCGGCTCGCCGGGTCAAGAGAGGAGCCTAAAGGTCGTGCCAGTTTCTCCGCGCATTCTGACCACCTCTTCTTTTGGCGATTTTCCGTCGTTACCGGGCCTTGTGCTGGCCTGTTTCATCGGCTCATGCTTGGCCGGACCAGCGTTCGGCAAAGATCGCGACGACGACAGCGCTCCGCCAAATATCTATCTCGATTTGCGGACAAGCTACGCAACGGTGCCGGCCGGCGCTTTGCCGGTAGGTTTCGGCAGCCCGGCTCTGTTTAGCGCGCTGCAATCGCTTGCGCTCGCGAACGGCAGCTCGCTTCCGACCAGCGTCTCCTTGCCGTCCCGGCAATCCCTCGCCGTCGATCTTCCATTGACGGTAGATGTCACCGATGCGGTCTCGCTGTATGCCGGCATTTCCGGCACCACGACCTATGGCCCCGCACAGGGGTGGACGCCCTTCGACGTCACCAGCTGGAACGTCGGCTTTCAGGCGGACCTCTACAGCCAGAATGGCGGCTCAATCCCGACCATCACCTGGCAATCGACAATCACCCAGGCGATCCCGAACGGGCCGACTGGGACGACGACCTTCAACAACATTCTCGAGTTCGACTATGCCTTCGACAAGGACGGAACGCGTGGAATGCTGGCGGGCATCCAGGACACCCGCGTCGAGGTAGCGACCGATCTCGCACGGATCCATCCAAATATCATCGGCTATGTCGGCGGCTATTATCAGTGGCCGAGCAACTGGAAATTCACCGGCCGGGTCGGAGTACAGCATTTCGGCGGCGCGCAACTCCTGAATTTCACGCCAATCCAGTCCTTCACCGAGCCCATCCTCCGACTTGACCTCGACCGGATGGATGACAACGACAATCGACTGTTCGGGGTCACGGCCCAAATCATCTGGGTGCCGAAGCCATCTTATCAGCTGACGCTGAGAACGCCGCTCTATCTCGTGCGCAATTGATGGAGCCTGCCGACCGCTCTTGCAATCTGCCGATCTTGCGCCTGATCGTGAGCTTCACCTTTGCAACGCATTCATGTAGGTCATCACGACATCGGAGCGCCCAATGTCCACCAACAGCAAACTGACGCTCAAATTTCGCTGTCCGAAGGAGCTTGAGGGACAAATTCCGGCCCCCATCCCGGCGGCGCAGGGCGTTCCCGATTGGCTCAAGACAATGCCTGCGACGGCCTTCTCTTCGATCAACCTGCACGACGAGGACACCATCAAGCGCTGCCCGCCCTTCGTGGACGCGATGACCTGCGGGTTCCTGCTCCCACTGGTCTGCGATCTCAGAGTCGAGAACGGCGAAATCACCTGGGATCACGACCTGCCGCCGGGAGGCACACCCGAATTTCCGCGTTCGCCGATCGGCTTTCACGATCCGGGTCAGGTCAGCGGCACGCCATTGTTCGAAGCGGGCCGCTTCTTTCTCAAATTCCACAATCTGTGGACCGTCGAGGCGCCCGAAGGCTACGCGATTTATTTCACCCATCCCGTCAACCGCTTCGACCTGCCGTTCACCACGCTCAGCGGCCTGGTCAATTCGGACCTCTATACCGACAATTGGGTGCATTTCCCGGCATACTGGCACGACCGGAATTTCAGAGGCGTCCTCCCCAAGGGGACTCCGATCGCGCAATGCATTCCGGTCAAGCGAGACGACTGGACTGCGCAGACATCCTCCTTCACCGCGGAAGAAGCCAAGCGCGTCGGCCAGTTCCGGAATGAGCTCAGGCGGCAGCCCAACCTCTACCGGAGAAACTTCAGGGCGTGAGGCGCGACCAGATTTCGTCCAGTGCGTCCGGCCTCACTCCCCGCCGAGGAATTTCGCAACGTCGCGCTGGGAGAAGAAGAAGCGACCATGCGATGCCGCGGCCATGACGAATGCCGCGCGACCCAGCAGCTGGGGCTGACCACGAATGATGGAGCGCAGCGCCGCTTCGGCGGCGTCGCGCTCCCCCTGCTCGAACAAGGATGTGGCGAGGTAGGCGCGGGTCGAGCGATCGTCCGGATAGAGCGCGAGTACGCGGCGGAAAGCGTCCGCGGCTGCGGCGTAGTCGCCATGAAGGATCAGGACCCGCCCGAGCTGGTTAAGAATGTCCGGGCGTCCCGGCGCAGCATCACGTGCGGCGGTCAGGACACTCGCAGCCCGCGCGAAGTCATTGGTATCATGCAACAGCCGCCCGAGATCGAGCCTCAGATCGACGCTGTCAGGGGCCAGCGCGAGGCCGGCCTCGACCGTGCTGATCGCCTCGTCGTATTGACCGGCCTTGGCAAGCTGCCCGGCGAGTTCCTGAAAGGAAGGGAGATATGGTGGGCGGCGTGCCGCCGTGCGCCGAAGCTGTGCGAGGCCGTCCGTGGCGCGCCCCGCACCGCACAACAATGCGCCAAGCAAGGTCTCGACCTCGCCATCGTCGCCGCGGCGTGCAAGCCGCTCGAGCGGTGCAATCGCCTCGCCTCCCCGCTTTTGCCCCATCAGGGCATGCGCCAGGAGAAGCGCCGCGTGTCTGTCCTTGCGGTTTGATTTCAGGATGCTTGTCGCGATCTGCTCTGCCTCAGCAAACTGCCGCGCCCGCAACGCGGATGCGCCTTGTTGCAGCGCCTGAACGAGGAAACTGTTCTGCCTGTCACTCACGAGGGAGATTCACGGGATACAAAGGGATGTCATGCGGCTTTAACCCGCCTCTTCCCACGCGTCCACCAAAAGTCTCGTGACGCAGGCACAGTGGATCGCGCTCGGATGGGATGGGTCGCCGTCGTGCTGCAAGATCACGTGTGCCGGACCAACTATGGTTCGCCGGGGCCGATGCGCCCTCAGAAGATTCTCATCAGCCCCAACCGCGGCAAGTATTGGGCTGATAATGAGACCAACACCGCCTACAGCCCGAACACGGGCTTTCCCGGCGGCGACTATTTCGAGACGCGATTTTCCTCCGAGCTGATGAACAGCTCGCCGGCTTCAGCGCTCCTCAAGGCAAGCGTCGAGGTGGTGCCGCATCTGTAGATGGCCGATGTAGAGACGGCTCACGCGCGCTTGCGATGACTACCCGATCGCTTGGCGGGGGGTGAGTGGACCTCCCCGCCCCTGGCGGCCACCTTGGTCTCCTCCCGCACCATGTCGACGAAAGCACGAAGCCCGGCTGTCATGTGCCGGTGCCTCGGATAGTAGAGACGCAAGCCGGGAAATGGCGGCGTCCAGTCGTCCAGCACGGCGCGCAGGGCTCCGGCGGCGAGATGCCCCGCTACCCAAAAATCGCTGACGAACGCCAGTCCCACGCCTTCGAGTGCGGCTTCGACCATCAGACTGTCATTGTCGAGGGTCAGCCTGCCCCGAACATCCACCACCATCTGCTCGCCGCCGCGCTTTTCGAACTCCCAGTGGTACAGCTTGCCGCTGGGCATCCGTCTGCGAATGCATTCATGGGCGAGCAGATCGAGCGGAGACCGCGGCACCGAACAGCGCGCGAAATAATCGGGCGCGCCGACGACAATGAAGCGCGTGTCCGGGCCGCAGGGGATCGCGACCATGTCCTGCGGCACGGCTTCGGCCAGCCGGATGCCGGCGTCGAAACCTTCCGCGACGATATCGATGGGACGTCCCTCCAGGGTCAGCTCGACGTTCATGTCGGGATAGCGCCGCAGAAACTTTGCGACGACCGGGCGGAGGATCTGGTGCGCGGCGCGCTCCTTCAGGTTGATACGCAGCGTTCCCGCGGGCGTGTCGCGAAACTCGTTCACATCCTCCATCGCGCCGGCAATCTCGCGCAGCGCGGGACTGACCCTGGCAAGGAAACGCTCTCCCGCCTCCGAAAGCGCGACGCTGCGCGTCGTCCGATTGATGAGGCGCACGCCCAACCGCTTTTCCAGCGCGGCGATCGCATGGCTCAACGCCGAGGGTGAAATGCCGAGTTCAGTCGCGGCCGCGCGAAAGCTGCGATGCGTTGAAATCGCGACGACGGCGTTCAGCTCGAAAAGGCCAGCATGCTGCATTGTTCGATTATCTGCATCAGGTCATACCACTCTATGCCGATTATTGCAGCAATCAAGTCGCCTATATCGAGCCCGCAATCTCGATCTGAAGGACATCTCCTATGGCAAAGACTTTCCTCATCACGGGCGTTTCGTCCGGCTTCGGCCGCGCGTTGGCCGAGGCAGCATTGGGCGACGGCCACACCGTCGCCGGCACCGTGCGCAACGAGAATGACAAGCGGACATTCGAAGCGCTCGGCGCCGGCGTGCACGCGGTGGTCCTTGACGTCACCAACACCGAGGCCATCGCGCCCGCCGTCGCCGACGTCGAGCACAGGATCGGCGCGATCGACATTCTGGTGAACAATGCCGGCTACGGCCACGAGGGCATTCTGGAGGAATCGTCGATCGACGATCTACGACGCCAGTTCGAGGTCAACGTCTTCGGCGCGGTGGCGATGATCCAGGCGGTGCTGCCCTTCATGCGCAAGCGGCGCGCCGGGCACATCCTCAACATCACGTCGATGGGCGGGATCATCACGATGCCCGGTCTCAGCTACTACCACGGCAGCAAGTTCGCGCTGGAAGGGATATCGGAATCCCTCGGCAAGGAGGTCAAAGACCTCGGCATCAAGGTCACCGCGGTCGAGCCGGGCGGCTTTCGCACCGACTGGGCCGGACGATCGATGGTACGGGCGGAGCGGTCGATCGGAGATTATGACGCTGTCATCAATCCAATCCGCAAACGTCGCATGGAACTGAGTGGCTGGCAGGTCGGCGATCCCCAAAAGGCGGCGCAGGCGATGTTGAAACTCGCTTTGTCGGCCGATCCGCCGACGCATCTCCTGCTCGGCAGCGATGCCGTGCGGCTGGTCGAGGAAAAAATGAAACTGCTGCAAGCCGAATTCGATGCGTGGAAGAGCGTTTCGCTTTCCACCGACGTTGCCTGAGTTGCGTCAGCTGCCCAAGAGTCCGGCGAACTTTGCCGTCCGTCAAACGGCGTCAAGCTGAGCTCGCGGCACAAGCTCCGCGCCCCTTACCGGAGGCATGGCATCCAGCTCGGCAATCCGGCGGTCAATCTCACCGATCACGTGCTTCGAGAACGGCCCGAAATGCAGGTACAGCGCCATCAGCATCACGATGTAGCGCAGTGCGCCTGGGTTGGACTTGGCGACCTCGACGAAGGTCTTCCAGAACGGCTCGCGAACCTCCGGCAGGGTCCGCATGATCCTGTGCACGCCCTCGATGCCGCCAAGCTTCGTGCGCACGTCGCCATCGGGCAGATCGCGGCGCCGGTCGGACCGGTCGAGCATGACGGAAAGCCGCGACAGCCGTCCTGCGTATGCTGTCGGGCTGTAGACGTGCCCGAGCACAGCCTTGTAATCCGTAAGGATGTCACGAAGCGGACGCTTGGTGTCGAAATTGCAGCCGAGCGTGCATTGGTCGCCCGCCTGTTCGACCTTCATGAGATCATGGCCTTCGTGCAGGCGGCCTTCCTGGGCTAGCCGCCGCGTCAGCTGTGTGCCAGGCAGCGCATAGAGCAGTCCGACCATGCAGACTGGAATGCTCGCCTCCTCGATGAAGTCGATCATCGCCTGCGCCATTGAGAGTTTCTCGGTATCGAACCCGACGATGAAACCCGCGGTGACGAACATGCCATAGTCGTAAATCTTGTGAACGCTCTCGGCGATGTTGCGCCTGGTGTTCTGCTTTTTCTTCATCTGCACGAGGGTCTCTGGATCCGGGCTCTCAATGCCGACGAAAATTCCGAAGAAGTTCGCGTCCTTCATTGCCTGCAACAGCTCGCTGTCATCAGCGATATTGATCGAGGCTTCGGTCGAGAACTCGAACGGATAGTCTCGCTCTTCCAGCCAGGCCTTGAGCCGCGGCAGCAAAATGCGGAGGTTTTTCTTGTTGCCGATGAAATTGTCGTCGACGAAATCGACATGCCCTCGATAACCATGATCGTAGAGCGCTTGCAGCTCAGCGAGAATCTGATCGGGAGTCTTGGTGCGCGGCACGCGCCCGTACAGCTCGATAATATCGCAGAACTCGCAGGTGAACGGGCAGCCACGCGAATATTGCACGCCAATAAAGAGATAATGATCGAACTTGATCAGATCGTAGCGGGGCATCGGGCTTAGCGTGACGTCGATCTTGAATTTCTCGGCGATGAACACACCCTCGCGCTCGCCGCGTTCCCAGGCGGCGATGAATTCCTCGATGATGTGTTCGGCCTCGCCGATCACCTGGAAGTCCGCAGCCGCGTAAAGGTGCGGGCTCGAGGAGACGTCAGGCCCACCGACACATACCGGCTTGCCGTGCCGGTGGGCGAGATCGATCAGGTGGAGAAAATCAGGCTGCTGGTTGAGCATACCACCGATCATGACGAGATCGGCCCAGTCAAGGTCCGCGTCGGTCGAAGGCTCGGTGTTACGGTTGACGAGCCGAATCTCCCAATGCTTCGGCAGCATGGCGGCGACGGTGATCAGTCCGAGTGGCGCCGCCGGATACTTCGCGCCGACGAGTTCGCAAGCTTCCGTATAGTTCCAGAACGAGTCTGGAACGAACTTCGGATAGATCATTAGAACGCGGCAGGGACTCGTCATGGTGCTCCGGTCCGTACCACGCGGCTTCGAGGCTCAAGGGTACTTTCGCTCGTCGATACAGGCATTAAGTGCTCAAATGGTGGCCGATTGCCAGACGATCTTTCGTCCCGCCGTGAGCCCCGTCCTGTTCCCCGGATCCGCCTGGGGTCAGTCAATCCGATCAATATGTCATCCGCCGGCCCTGCGCGCCAAGAGATAGCACACGTCCGGCTCCCTCTCCTCGTTGCGGCTGCCGTCGGTTTCCTCGACCGCGGCAAAACCGCGCGCCTCGTAGAAGCGGCGCGCCCGCGCATTGCGCCGGAAGGTCCAGAGTTGCAGCCGGTCCGCACCCTGCTGCGCGATCTCGAGCAGCGCGCCGCCGATGCCGCGGCCCTGTGCGGCCGGCAGCACATAGAGCTGCTCGATCCAGTCGTCGTGGAACGCGATGACGCCGCTCATCGCATCGCCGTCGAACGCGCCCCACAGCGCGCAGGTCGCAAACATCCGCTCGCGATAGAACCAGCGATCTTCATCCGGTGTGTGCAGGCCCGCGAGCCACGGCAACGCTTCGTCGAACGCCGCGCGGTGCACGCGTGCGGCGGCATCCATGTCGGCAAGCTGGAGCCGCCTAATATTCAATTCCGAACTCATCATAGAGCCGGCGGAACACGGAAGGCAGCACTTCGGTGAGATCCTCCGCGATCAGGCCGGGCCCCGCCTCGCTGGCGCCTTCGCCGTGCAGCCACACGCCGATGCTGGCCGCCTCGAATGCCGCGACGCCCTGCGCCAGGAAGCCGGCGATGATGCCGGCCAGCACGTCGCCGGCGCCGGCGGTGGCAAGCCAAGGCGGCGCGTTGGCGGCTATGGTCGCGCGGCCGTCCGGAGATGCGATCACCGTGTCTGCGCCCTTCAGCAGCACCACCGCGCCGGAACGCTCGGCCGCCGCGCGGACGCGCTCGAGCTTCGAGCGGCCGGGATGTTTGTTGGAGATGTCGCTGAACAGCCGCGGAAACTCGCCTTCATGCGGCGTGAGCACCACCCCAAGACCGTCGGAGGCCCTGATCGCCTCGAACAGCCGGTCCGGCGAACCTGCGAAGCTGGTCAGCGCGTCGGCGTCGAGCACCAGATGCCGCTGCGCCGACAACGCGGTGTGAACGAAGTCGCGGGTGCGCGCGCTGACGCCCGCACCAGGACCGATCACGCAGGCATTGAGGCGCTTGTCGTCGAGCAGTTCGGCGAACTGGATCGGATTGTCGACCGCGCGCACCATCACCGCGGTCAGCGCCGCCGCGTTGACGGCGAGCGCATCGCGCGGCGAGGCCAGGGTGACGAGGCCGGCGCCTGCGCGCAGCGCCGCGCGCGCGGCGAGCCGCGCCGCCCCGGTCGAGGCGATGTCACCCGAGACCACGACGGCATGGCCCCTTGCGTATTTGTGGCCGTCGATCCGCGGGACCGGGAACGACCAGCGCCAGACCTGTGGCAGATTCTCCGCAGTCAGCGGCTTGATCTCGTCGAGCACCTGCGCCGCGATGCCGATGTCGGCGACGCGCACCCGGCCGCAATACATCCGTCCCGGCAGCAACAGGTGCGCAGGCTTCTTGCGGAAGAAGGTGACGGTCTCGGTCGCCTGCACGGCCGCGCCCATGACGGCGCCCGACGTGCCGTTGATACCGCTCGGCAGGTCGACTGCCAGCACCGGCATACCGTTGGCGTTGATGGCCGCGATCATCTCCAGCGGGTCGCCCTTCACCGGGCGATTGAGCCCGGCGCCGAACAGCGCGTCGATGATCAGCGCCGGCTTGCCCAGCGCCTGCGGGTTGAACGGCAACACCGGATATTTCCAGCCCTTCGCCGCCAGCGCCGCGTCGCCCTGCAGGCTGTCGCGCTCGCAAAGCAAGATCACCGACACCTCGCGGCCGCGCGCGGCGAGCTCAGCGGCGGCGACAAAGCCGTCGCCGCCATTGTTGCCGCGGCCGGCGACCACGACGATCGGCCCCTCCTCGACCAGGTCCATCGCGGCTTCAGCGACGGCCTGGCCGGCGCTCATCATCAGTGCGAAGCCCGGCGTGCCGGCTGCGATGGTCAGCCGGTCGGCGCGCTCCATCTCGGTGGTGGTCAGAACGTCCATGCCGAATCCTCAATCGCTTCGCCTTTTCGAGAGGCAATTCCTGTGACGTTCGCGGGATTTCTACTGGCCGACTGCATACGGATTGATCTATTTGCCTATTTGTTGGGCTTGGATATCATAGCCCGTGTGGTTCGATATCAGCCGACTGCCTGTTAAAAGGCTGATAACATTCCAAAATCGGGGACCTTAACAACTTGGCATAGACCCTGCTTTTGAGGAAGCCGCGCACAATGCCGCTCGATGCGACCATTGCGCGTGTTTCCGGCCACCCGCCGGAAGGCTTAAGACCAACCAGACTGCGCCCCACGCGCATCGAACTCGACCCTGCAATCTGCAATGCCCGGGAGGCGCTCAGTGAAGAAGATTGAAGCCATCATCAAGCCCTTCAAGCTCGACGAGGTGAAGGAAGCGCTCCAGGAAGTCGGACTGCAAGGCATCACCGTGACCGAGGCCAAGGGATTTGGCCGCCAGAAGGGCCATGCCGAGCTCTATCGCGGTGCGGAATACATCGTCGACTTCCTGCCCAAGGTGAAGATCGAGATCGTGATCGGCGACGACCTGGTCGAGAAGGCGATTGACGCGATCCGCCGCGCGGCCCAGACCGGGCGGATCGGCGACGGCAAGATCTTCGTCTCCAACATCGAGGAAGCCATCCGCATCCGGACCGGCGAATCCGGGCTGGACGCTATTTAAGCCCGGTGCTATCCGGATTTTCTGACGGCAAAAGAGAAAAAAGGCTGCTTCGGCAGCCTCATTTCGTTTCAGCAGTCACACGAACTCGCCAAAAGCGGGAATAACGTCCCTCTCCGCTGGAAACCGACCCGCACATCCATAAGGGGTATTCATGAAGACCGCCAAAGACGTCCTGAAATCGATCAAGGACAACGACGTCAAATACGTCGACCTGCGCTTCACCGATCCGCGCGGCAAGTGGCAGCACGTGACCTTCGACGTCGGCATGATCGAAGAGGACACCTTTTCCGAAGGCCAGATGTTCGACGGCTCCTCGATCGCCGGCTGGAAGGCGATCAATGAATCCGACATGTGCCTGATGCCGGACCCGGTCACCGCGACGATCGACCCGTTCTTCGCCGAGACCACCATGGTCATCACCTGCGACGTGCTCGAGCCGACCACCGGCGAGCCCTACAACCGCGATCCCCGCGGCATCGCCAAGAAGGCCGAGGCCATGGTGAAGTCGATGGGCGTGGGCGACACCGTGTTCGTCGGCCCCGAGGCCGAGTTCTTCGTGTTCGACGACGTGCGCTATTCGGCCGAACCCTACAACACCGGCTTCCGCCTCGATTCCTCCGAGCTGCCGATCAACTCGGCGACCGAGTATGAAGGCGGCAACCTCGGCCACCGCATCCGCACCAAGGCCGGCTACTTCCCGGTGCCGCCGCAGGACTCGGTGCAGGACATGCGCTCCGAGATGCTCGGCGCGATGGCCAAGATGGGCGTCAAGGTCGAGAAGCACCACCATGAAGTGGCGTCCGCCCAGCACGAGCTCGGCATGAAGTTCGACACGCTGACCCTGATGGCCGACCATATGCAGATCTACAAGTACTGCATCCACCAGGTCGCCCACATCTACGGCAAGACCGCCACCTTCATGCCGAAGCCGGTCTATGGCGACAACGGCTCGGGTATGCATGTCCACCAGTCGATCTGGAAGGACGGCAAGCCGACCTTCGCCGGCAACAAATATGCCGATTTGTCGGAGACCTGCCTTCACTACATCGGTGGCATCATCAAGCACGCCAAGGCGATCAACGCCTTCACCAACCCGTCGACCAACTCCTACAAGCGTCTGGTCCCGGGCTATGAGGCGCCGGTGCTGCTCGCCTACTCCGCGCGCAACCGTTCGGCGTCCTGCCGCATCCCCTATACGGCGAACCCGAAGGCCAAGCGCGTCGAAGTGCGTTTCCCCGACCCGATGGCCAATCCCTATCTCGGCTTCGCCGCGATGCTGATGGCCGGCCTCGACGGCATCAAGAACAAGATCGATCCGGGTCCGGCGATGGACAAGGACCTCTACGACCTGCCGAAGGAAGAGCTGAAGCAGATCCCGACCGTGTGCGGCTCGCTGCGCGAGGCGCTCGAGTGCCTCGACAAGGATCGCGCGTTCCTCAAGAACGGCGGCGTGTTCGACGACGACTTCATCGACGCCTATATCGAGCTGAAGATGACCGAGGTCGCCCGTTTCGAAATGACCCCGCACCCGGTCGAGTTCGAGATGTACTACTCGCTGTAAGCTCTACGGCCACTCACGAATGCGAAAGGCGCTTCCATCGGAAGCGCCTTTTGTTTTTGGGTGGTGTAGCCACAAGGCGCGATCCGTAGGATGGGTGGAGCGAAGCGATACCCATCGTCGCGGACCTCGGCGAAAAACGATGGGTTTCGCTTCGCTCTACCCATCCCTACGACGTGCGGCTAGGCTTTCACCTTCGCGACCCGCCGCCCGCCGGCATCGAGCGCTCCGAAATTGCCCGCGATCATGTCGGGCGTCGGGATCATGCCGCCGAGCGACCAGCTCGCCGGCTCGCCCTCCTCGATCTTGACCCAGACGTTGCGGCGGAAATCTGGGTTACCCTGCCCCTCGACCTCGACCATGAGATCGGTGACGCGCTGCAGCAGCGTCTGCTTCTGCACGACATCGAAGATGCCGCGGACGGTGGAAATGGTGACGTAAGGCATGGTCTCTCTCCATTGCTGAGTTGTGACAACGCAACGAAGATGGACCGGCGCGGTGCGATCAGGCAGTGGCCGATCGGACAGAGATCGGGCAATATCTGCCATGGCCTGCCTGCGCCGATCGGGTAGGATGGCGGCAAATTCCGGAGGTCCCATGAAGCTTGCGATACTCGCGCTGGAAGGCTGCATGCAATCGGCGGTCGCCGGCATCGCCGACATCCTCACGCTCGGCAACCATGTGATGCAACTGCGCGGCGGCAAGGCGCGCTTCACCTGGCAGACGCTCTCGCTCGATGGCAAGGCGGTGCGCGCCGGCGGCGGCAAGTTGCTCGCCGTCGACGGCGCCGTCAGCAACCGGACGGCATTCGACGCGATCATCGTGCCGGGCAGCCTGGTAGATCATCTGACCGCCGAGCGCCTGCAACCGCAATATGACCAGGCCGGCGCCTGGCTGCGCCAGCAACATGCTGGTGGACGATTGATCGGCGCCTTCTGCAGCGGCGTGCTGCTGCTCGCCAATGCCGGCCTGCTCGATGGCCGCCGCGCCACCATCACCTGGTGGCTGCAGAGCGAACTCCGCCGCCGCCATCCCAGAATCGATCTCGCGAGCGATGCCGTGCTCACCCAGGCCGACCGCCTGGTCTGTGCCGCCGGCCCGATGTCGTGGGTCGACCTGTTGCTGCGGCTGATCGAGCTCGTCGAAGGCCCGGAGGTCGCAAAGGTCTGCGCCGACTATGCGGTGATCGACACCGCGCAACGCACGCAGGCGATCTTCATGCCGCTTGGCTACATGCTCGCCCAGGATCCGCTGCTGATGAAGGCGGACATGCTGGTGCGCCGCACCGGCAAGGCGCCGATCACGGTGCGCGGCCTCGCGCAGGCGCTGGGCCTCAGCGAGCGCACGCTGAACCGCCGCTTCCGCGAACTGACCCACGAGCCGCCGCAGGCCTTCATCATGCGACGCCGCGTCGAGCACGCGCGCACGCTGCTGGAGACGACGGCGCAACCGATCAAGGCCATCGCCCGCGCCACCGGCTATGAAGACGAGAGCAGCTTTCGCAAGGCCTTCCGCAAGCTGACGCTGCTGTCGCCTCAGGCCTACCGCGCACAGCGCACCATGCGCGCGGCGTAGTTGCAAGCTGCCCGCAAGACTACGGTCAGCAATACTGACGAACCCAATGACGTGACGCGAGCCGACACGCAAAGCGCGATGTTCGGAATCGACAACGTGTGGAGTCGGGTGTTCACTTCCGGCAAGGACTCAAAAGCGGTCTCCGATAACACAAGCACAGTCATTTTCGCATGGGGAGAAACGAGATGTCTTTCGTCGCACGACGAATGGCGGCGCTTTCGACCGCCATCATCATCCTCGCTGTCGGTGCAGGCAGCGCATTCGCGCAGAAGAGATACGACACCGGCGCAACCGATACGGAAATCAAGATCGGCAACATCATGCCCTACAGCGGGCCGGCATCCGCCTATGGCACCAGCGGCCGGGCTCAGGCGGCGTATTTCCGCAAGGTCAACGCCGAGGGAGGCATTAATGGCCGCAAGATCACGTTCATTTCCTATGATGACGGCTACAGTCCGCCGAAGACGGTCGAGCAGGCACGCAAGCTGGTCGAAGGCGACGAGGTCTTGCTGATTTTCGCCGCACTCGGCACGGCCTCCAATGGCGCGATTCAGAAATACATGAATGCGAAGAAGGTGCCGCAGCTGTTCATCCAGACCGGTGCGACCAAGTGGAACGATCCGCAGAACTTTCCGTGGACCATGGGCTGGCAACCCAGTTATCAGAGCGAGGGACGAATCTACGCCAAGCACATCCTGAAGGAAAAGCCGGGCGGCAGGATCGCCGTCCTCTACCAGAACGACGATTATGGAAAGGACTATCTCAAGGGGCTGAAGGACGGCCTCGGCGACAAGGCGGCGGCGATGATCGTTATCGAGGATGCCTATGAGGTGGCCGAGCCGACGATCGACACGCACATCGTCAAGATGAAGTCGATGAATGCCGACGTATTCGTCAACATTGCCACACCGAAATTCGCAGCGCAGGCCATCAAGAAGGCGGCCGAGATCGGCTGGAAGCCGTTGCACATCCTCAACTCGGTCGGCTCCTCGCTCGGCGCCGTGATCCAGCCTGCGGGCCTCGAGAACGCACAAGGTATCATTTCGGTGGCCTACCTAATGGATCCGCTCGATCCGCAATGGAAGGACGACCCCGGCATGAAGGCATTCGACCAATATCTCTCCAAATATTTCCCCGAGGGCAATCGAGCCGATGGCCTGGTGGTAACTGGCTACAACGCCGCCCAGACGCTGGTTCAGGTGCTGAAGCAGTGCGGCGACGACCTCACGCGCGCCAACGTGATGAAACAGGCCGCCAACCTAAAGGCCTTCCGGACCAACAACCTGCTGCCCGGAATCACGATGAACACCAGTCCGATTGATTTCGCGCCGATCAAGCAGATGCAGCTCAGACGGCTCACGGGCGAGCGATGGGAGCTGTTCGGGCCGATGCTCAGCGCAGAAGTCGGCGGTTAGCGCGATCTGCAGGATGGGTAGAGCCAACGGGTCCGCGCAACGCGCGGCCCGATGATAAACTCCGCGAAACCCATCATCTCGCTCCTTGCACAGGCGATGGGTTTCGCTGAGCTCTACCCATTTTTTGCGGGCTGCGGTTGCCCGGCTTGCTCGCCTCCGCGTTCAGGACAGGAGCGGCAGCGCGCCCCTCAGGACATCCTCACCCCATTCCTGCACGAAGTGACCGGCTGCGGTGAGCGTGACCGGCTCGGGGCAATTGCGGACCGTTTGCCGCATCTCCGCCATGACAGCCGGCCCGAGCACCGGGTCGGTCATGCCGATCACCATCGCGGTCTTGCCGGAGTATTCGCTTCGCCACCATTCGCGCGCCTTGCGTGACAGGGCCGCGCCGCCGGCACTGGGCTGGTCCGGCACGAGGTTCGGGAATCTGCGCACACCGGACTTGTAGCTGGCATCAGGGAAAGGTGCGTCATAGGCGGCTGCCTCCGCGGGCGAGAGCTGCGGGCAGGCGCGCGCCATCAGTTTGCCGACCGCCATGTCGGGATTTGCGTTGCTCCACGCGCGCCAATCCATGAAGCCCTTCGTCAGCGGGCGGTCCCCGGTCGCGAGCATGGTATTCATGACCAGCAGCGCTTCGAAGCGACCGGCCATCTCCATCGGGATGGTGAGACCGAGCAAACCGCCCCAGTCCTGGCAAACCAGCGTCATGCGACCGAGATCGAGCGCACGGATCAGGGCGATCAGGCTCTCACGATGGAAGTCAAAGGTGTAGACGGACTCCTCGACAGGCTTGTCGGAGCGACCGAACCCGAACATGTCAGGCGCGATCACCCGATAGCCGGAGGCGACGAGGCCGGGAATCATCTTGCGGTAAAGGTAGCTCCAGGTCGGCTGGCCATGAAGGCACAGCGCAACACGGGCATTGCCCCTTCCCTCGTCGAGATAATGCATGCGCAAGCCGGCATAGCCGGGAAGATCGTCACGATAGTTGGGCGCGAACGAATAGCCGGGAAGGCCATCAAAGCATACATCCGCGGTCCGCAAAGCCCCGATCGCCATTGTCCAATGCTCCTCATTGTTGACGTCGCTCGCAGGATGGGGGGCGAGGACTGGCCGTCACACGCGAAACAGCTTCGCGTAACGCGCCTTGATCTCCTCGCTCTGCGCCTGCACCTGGACCGGGTCGGCCTTGAGCATCTTCAGCTTGTCGAGCGGCACGTGCCCGGCCTTTTCCTTCACCTTGGCGTGGAACGAGCGGTGCGCGAACTCGTCGGCCAGCATCTGCTGGGTTTCGGCGCTGAAGAAGTAGCTCTGGAACAGCCGTGCCGCGTTCGGGTTCGGCGCGCTTTTGAACACGCCACTCGGCACGATGATCAGAGGCGCGCCCTCCGTCGGATAGACCACCTCGACCGGCTTGCCCTGATCCTTGGCCAGCACGAGATTGTAGTCGTTGCCGTCGGCCATGACCGCACGCTCGCCGAGCAGGATCTTCTTCGGCGGATCGGCAGCCGACTGCACCTGCATCACGCGCTGCTGCGCCAGCTTTTCCAGGTACGGCCAACCGAGATCGCGCGCCAGCACGAACGTCGCGGTCAAGATCGCGCCGGAGTAGCCCGGGTGGCCCTTGACGATCTTGCCGCGCCATTTCGGATCGAGCAAATCGGCGTAGCTCTTCGGCGCCTCCTCGCGCTTCACCTGCTCGGTGTTGTAGCCGATCACCTCGAACCAGGCGCAGGATGTCACCGAGGTGCCGTCGGGATCGATCTGATCGGCGGGAAAATGCCTTGCGACCCCCTCGGGCAGATAGGCCGCGAGCCAGTCGTTCTTCTTCCAGTCGAGGTAATGCGCAGGGTCGGTCGAGTTGGCGACGTCGACGGCATGGATGCCGCTACCCTGCTCCTGCGCGATGCGCTGGAAGATGCGCTCGGCACCGGAGCGCTCGACGCGGACGCTGATGCCCGGATATTTCTGCTCGAAGTCGCGCGCGAGACGCTCCGCCGTGTTCAGTTCGAGCGCGCTGTAGAACGAGATCTTGCCTTCCTTCTTGGCGGCTGCGATCAACTCCGGCATCACGGCCTCGGCCGGCGGCGCCGCCGCCCGCAACGGTTCGGCGAACACCATGCCCGCGGCCGTCGCCGCCGTCACCTTGAGCCAGTCGCGTCTCGACCATTTGCGGTCCTGCATTCCATGCTCCCTAAATCGGGCCGTTGACCAGCCGCGCCATTGTTGCGGGACCATAGCGCGTAGGACAGGTAGAGCCAACGGGTCCGCGCGTTGCGCGGACCGTTGGCTCTACCCATCCTACAGACTACCGACTGATCACCGCCAGCTTTGGCGAAACACACGCATCCAGTTGTCGAAGGCGATCTTGCGCAATGTGGCGTCATCGAAGCCGTGTGCCCGCAGCGCATCGATCAGGTTCGGGAGGTGGCTTGCATCCTTCAACGGAAGGGGCATGAGCGCGCCGTCGAAATCGGATCCCAGCGCAACGTGGTCGTCACCCATCCGCTCGACCAGGTAGCTGAGGTGGTCGACGACGGTCTCGATCGGGATGTCCGGATCACGGTGCCCGTCCGGGCGCACCTCGGACACACTGAAATTGAAGCCGACGACGCCGCCCGATGCCCTGACAGCATCGAGCTGCCGGTCGGTCAGGTTGCGGGTCGCGGGACAGACCGCATGCGCGCAGGCGTGGGTCGCCACGATGGGCGCGGTGCTGACCGCCGCCAGATCCCAGAAGCCGTGCTCGTTGAGGTGAGCCGCGTCGAGCATGATTCCGAGTTCATTGCAGGCCTTCACCAGCGCCTTCCCCGCGTCAGTCAGACCGGGGCCGGTATCCGGGGAGCGCGGATAGGCGAACGGCACGCCATGGCCGAAGATGTTGGGACGGCTCCAGACCAGGCCGAGCGAACGCAGGCCGCGGGCGTAGAGCCTCGCCAGCCCGTCCAGATCGGCGTCGATCGCTTCGGCGCCCTCGAGGTGCAGCACGATTGAGAATGCGGAGTCGCGGCGTGCTCCCTCGATCTCATCCACGGTCGTCGCGCACCGGATTTTCCCGCCTGCGCGGGCCACCACGGTCTCGAGCGCGCTCAGCTGGGCATCGATGGTACGGCGCGCGTACGCCACACCGAGCGGCTCCGCAAGGCGCACCTCGTATCCGTCGGCGGTTCGGGTGAAATCGCCTTGGCGCGGATGTTCTGCCTTGGCGTACATCGCGAACAGGCCGCCAACCATGCCGCCTTCCCGGGCACGCGGCAGATCGAGATGACCATCCTCGGAGCGCACGAGAAAATCCCGCCCGCCTTCCCGGTATTCAGCCAGATGCTGAGCCGCGTCATTATGGCCGTCGAAGATCGCAACCTTGCCGCTTTCCTGCACCGGACCGTTCTCCTTCGCCTTGCCCGCGTCGAGCAGCGTAGCGCGCAGGATGGGTTGAGCCAACGGGTCCGCGCAGCGCGCGGCCCGATGACAAACTCCGCGATATCCATCGTGTCGGGGCTTACGAAAGTGATGGGTCCACGCTGTGGACTAATTCTTCTCGGGCGGGTTCTCGCGCAGGAAGCGTTCGAGATCGGGCTGCACGGAGTAAGGCTGCGGAACCGGATCGCCCTGAAAGTCGACCTGAAGATCGAGGCAGCGCCGCAGCATCCGCGCCAGTTCGCTGCGCCGATAGGGCTTGGTCAGCAGCGGAATGCCGTGGCCGCCACGGCTCTGTTGCGCCGGCAGCGCGCCATCGCTGTAGCCCGAGGTGAACAGCACCCGCAGCGCCGGTCGCCCGGCCATTAGCGTCTCCGCCAATTGCCGGCCGTTCATGCTGCCGGGCATCACGATGTCGGTGAACAGGAGGTCGAACGCGGTGCCACGGCTGACGATCTCGAGCGCGGCATCTGCGTTTGCCGCGACCAGCACCTTGTAGCCGAGGCTTTCGAGCTGGCCCATCACATAGTCGCGGATCGTCGGATCGTCCTCGACGCACAGGATGGTCTCGTTGCCGCCCCTGACCGGCAGATCGTCCTCCTCGGCCGCGCGCTGCGCGATGCCGTCCGCCTTGGGCAGATAGATCCTGAAGATGGTGCCGCGCCCCTGCTCGCTCTTGACCTCGATGCCGCCGCCGCTCTGCTTGACGAAGCCGAACACCATGCTGAGCCCGAGCCCGGTGCCCTGCCCGACCTCCTTGGTGGAGAAGAACGGATCGAAGATCTTCTCCAGATGCGACGGCGAAATTCCGGTACCAGTATCGTTCACCTCGATCACGAGATGGTCGCCGGCGCGCTCGACGCCGTGCGCCACGGCATCGGGAATCCCGAGCTGCATGTTGCGGGTCGCAAAGGTCAGCGTGCCGCCATCAGGCATCGCATCGCGCGCATTGATGCCGAGATTGACCAGCGCAGCGCCGAGCTGGCTGCGGTCGACGAAAGCAAGCCAGGCGTTGCGGCCGAGCTCCGTCCTGATCTCGGTCTGCGACCCCAGCGTCTGCGACAGCAAGCCGGACCACTTCGTCGATCAGGTCGTTGACGTCGGTCTCGGCGGGCTGCAACGGCTGCTTGCGCGCAAATGCCAGCAGGCTCGAGGTGAGTTGCGCGCCGCGATCGGCGGCATCGCTGATCAGCTTGGCGATCGCGGTAAGCTGCGGGTTATCCCTGACGCCGTCGGCAAGTATCTCGATCGTGCCGGTGATCACGGTCAGCATGTTGTTGAAGTCGTGCGCGATGCCGCCGGTCAACCGCCCGAGCGATTCCGTCTTCTGCGCCTGGATCAATTGCTCTTCGGCGCGCCGGCGCTGGGTGACGTCCCTGACAAAGGAGTTGATGATCCAGCCGTCGCCACGGCGCAGCGCATTGAGTGACACCTCGACATAGAACCGGTGGCCGTCGCGGTGCACGGATGCGGTTTCATAGCGCATGCCCATGCCGCCGGCCGCGGTCTCCTGCAGGAAGCGGGTGATGCGCTGGCGGTGTGCAACCCGCAGCTCTTCCGGGAACACCAGTTCGACCACGCGCTGGCCGACCGCCTCCGAGCGCGTCCAGCCGGTCAACGCTTCGGACTGCGGGCTCCAGTCGAGCACGATGCCGTCCTGGTCGGTCTGAACGAAGGCGTCGAGCGCGGTCCTGACGATGGCCTGCGCCATCTGCTCGCTCTCCACCAGCGCCTGATGCGCCTGACGCTCCGCGGTGACATCGCGCAGCACGATAACCGCGCCGCGCAAATTGCCGGTATCGTCGCGCAGCGGCCTGGCGTTGGCGACAAGGCAGACAGCCGGTTCCGGCCGCAGGGGTCTGACGATCAGCTCGCAATCGTCGACGTCATCGCCGCGCAGCGCACGCGCCATCGGCGTCTCCGCGATCGGCATGACAGTCGTACCGTCGGCATAATAGTTCTGGAAGGTGCGAACGCCGGTCAGGGTGTCAAAACCGGGTTCGACACGGTACAGCCGCCGCGCCGCGGCGTTGACGATCACGATCATCGCATGCTCGTCGGCGACCACCACCGGATCGCGGATGCTCTCGACGGTCTTCTCCAGCAGGTGCTGCCTGCTGCCCAATTGCGCGGACAGTTCGGCAAGCGTCGTAGCGAGCTGGACGGCCTCGTCGTCGCCGCTTGGGCGTATCGAGACCGGCTCGCCGCGCGACAGCGCCTCCGCCGCCCGCACCAACTGGGCGGGCGTTCTGGACTGCGACCTCGCAATCATCTCAGCCGTCATCAACACCACCGAAACCACACCACCGGCGAGCAGAATGCCCGGCCACGCGACGCCATAGATGAAGCCCAACGCGAGCAGGAGTGTGACGACGGGAAGCATCATCCCGGCCGCCAGTCGGTCCGACAAATTCATCCCGACCAACTCATCGTGAGCAGTTGCACCGGAAAATGGAAAAGCAAAACAATATCGAAAAGGATCGTCGGCGCCGGGGCAATATCGGGTGGCTTGCGCCTTCTTGCTTAGCCGAGTCCGGCCCTGCAATCCGCCACTTTCGTATCCGTATAAGTACGGAGAACGCTCGCGCCGATGCCGGTTGAACCGCCTCCGGCGCCGGGGAGTCCAAGCCGGCGGTCCCGATTTAGGGCATCTTCGCGCGGTCGCCGGCGCGCACGAGCCGCCTGCGCTCCGCAAAGTCGCTCGCCGTCTCCCGGGAGGCATCGGTGCAGATCAACGTCGTCTACGACCCGAGCGTCGCGTCCGCGCCGTCAGGCTTCAAGACCGCGGTCGCCTATGTCGTCAACCTGTTCGACACCGCCTTCACCAATGACGTCACCCTCAGCATCCATGTCGGCTGGGGCGAGGTCGGCGGCTCGGCGATCGCGTCGGGTTTCCTTGGTGAAAGCGAGGAGGCAAAGGCGCCGGCCTATGACTACGCCACGATCAGGAATGCCTTGATCGCGGACGGCACCTCCAGCGCCCAACTCGCGGCCTTCGCGACCTTGCCCGCGTTGGATCCGACCGGCGGTGGAACGTTCGATATCGGGCGCGCGGAAGCCAAGGCGCTCGGTCTGATCGCCGCCAACGACCCGGCCAATGACGGCTGGGTCGGCTTCGATGCCACGGCGAACTGGTCCTACGACCCGACGGCCACGCCGGGAAGCAATCAATACTATCTCGTCGGCTCGATCGAGCACGAGATCACCGAGGTGTTGGGCCGCGACTCGCTGCTCGGCGTCAATGGCGAGCACTATGCCAATGGCTGGGGCGTCCCCGACCTGTTCCGCTTCTCGGCGCCCGGCGTCCGCGAACTCGTACCCGGCCCCCTCCATTCCACCGGCTATTTCTCGATCGACAATGGCGCAACCAGCCTTGCAAGCTGGAACAACCATGTCGCCAAGGGCGATCTCGGCGATTGGGATTCCGGCTTCGGCTCCGGCGGGGGTCCGGGCCCGTTCGGCGACGACGCCTTCAACAATGAAAGCAATTCCGGCCTCATCAACGGCTTTACCCAGACCGATTTCATCCAGATGCAGACGCTCGGGTGGAATCCGTCGGCGCCGGACAACTTCGTGTTCAACGGCGAGATCTATTTCGTCGCAGCCGGCCATACCTCCAGCAACCTTGTCGTGCAGGCGGGCGGCACGCTCGACGTCGCGGGTACCGCAACCGCCGTTGCGCTTGATGGCGGCAATGCCGAGATCGACAGCGGCGGTGCAATCCACGGCATCATCGTCGATGCCGGCAGCACGCTGACCGTCGATTCCGGAGGCGCGGCCGATGGCGTGACCATCGCAGGCGGGCTGGTCGATGTCACGAGCGGCGCGGTAACCGGCGGCACACCGATCGTGTTCCAGGGCGCAGGCGGCACGCTCGAGATCGACGGACACACGCCGCCGGCCAACATCATCAGCGGCTTTGCGATCGGCGACACCATCGATTTCTACGGCGTCAACATCGGCAGCAATGCCGCGGTCACGCTGCTGCCCGGCAACGTGCTCGAGCTCACCGAGCACAACAAGACGTTCGACTTCCAGCTCGATCCGAACGACAATTTCGCCGGCCAGACCTTTGGTGTCGGCGGCGATGGCTTTGGCGGCACCGCGATCTTCCTGCTGCCGTCGGTGCTGTCGGTTGCGACCAGCGGCGCCGGCATCTCCGGCGGCAATGGCGACCTCAACGCCGGTCATGCCGTCACCTTCAGCCTCAACATGAGCGACGCCGTCACCGTGGACACCGCTCATGGCATGCCGACCTTGCTGCTCAACGATGGTGGTGTCGCGACCTTTACGGGTGGCAGCGGCAGCGACGCCCCGGCCTTCAGCTACACGGTCGCTGCCGGTGACAACACCGCCGATCTCGCGGTATCAGGTTTCCTGCTGCACGGCGCGTCGCTGACGGACAGCTACGGCCATCATGCGAGCCTCATAGGTGCGGTGACCAATCCCGGCGGCATCCTGCAAATCGACACCACTGCGCCGGAGTCCTCAGGGGTCAGCGCGGCACCGGCGACCGGCATCGAGACCGCTGGCGCGTCCGTCGCCCTGACGCTCGCTTTCAATGAAGCCGTCACGGTAACGGGCGGCACTCCCACGCTTGCGCTGAGCAATGGTGGCAGCGCGACCTACGACGCGGCAGCGACCGCGGCGCTGCACGATGCGACCAAACTCGCCTTCGACTATCTGGTGTCAGGGAGTGACAGCGCGACTTCTTCGCTCGCCGTGACCGGCGTCAATCTCAACGGCGGCGCTGCTATCGCCGACCTTGCCGGCAACGCCGCCGACCTGTCGCACGTGAATGCGAGCTTCAACGGCCTGTCCGTCAATGATGCGCCGGCCTTCTCGGCCGACGGCTTGACCCGTCCCGAGTTGCATTTCGGCACGGCAGGCAACATCGTCCTCGACGCCGCGGCATCGAGCTTCGCGGCGACCTACGGCCTCGAATATCTCTATCTCGGCCTGCCCGCCGGAACGCCCTACCCGCCGGTGCCCGCGACGGGCGCAGACGGCTTTCATCTGGTGTGACCCCGGCCGTCGCCGAGGACCTCTCGTCGGCCGGCCTCAAAGGCTGGAGGCGTTGGCCAGAATGGGCGCCGGCTTTGCCAAGCCCAGATGATCGCGAAAGGTCGAACCGGAATAGTCGGTCCGGTAGAGGCCGCGCCGTTGCAATTCAGGGATCACAAGGCTGGTAAAGGCCTCGACGGATTCCGGCACATAGGGCGGGAAGATATTGAAACCGTCGGCCGCCCTTTGGTCAAACCAGAGCTGGATGTGGTCGGCGACCTCATTCGGATCGCCGACCACGACGGCACCGGAGCTGATGTGCCCGATGATGAGATCGCGATAAGTCAGACGGTTGCGGCCTTTCACGTCGCGGCGGGTGAGACGCGTGACATCGGCAAACAGCCGCTGGCCGTCTTCATTGGCCTCTGCCAGCACCACGGGATCGACAGCCGCGTCGCGGTCTTGACCGGAGATATCGACACCGATCGCAGCCGACACCGCCGTGAGGTTGCGGCGTTTCCCCATTCTGCCAAGAGAACCGTAGCGGCTGGCCTCGCCGCCATCGCCATCGGGCTCCAGCGCGATGAAGGAATTGAGATGGTCGAATATCTCAACCGCCTTCTGCGTCGTTTCCGCAACGACGGGGGTGAGCCCGGGCAGAATGGCGATGTCGCCATCCCTCCTGCCGTATTTGCCGGCCCTGGATTTGAGGTCGGCATAGTAGGCTTTCGCGCTCTCGATCGTCGCCTGACCGGCGAAGATGACGTCGGCATCGCGCGCCCCGAGTTCACGCGAACGGTCTGACGTGCCGGCATGCAGGATCACCGGGTGGCCTTGCGGTGGGCGCCTGACGTTGAGCGGCCCGGCGACGTCGAAATAGCGCCCCTTGTGGTGCAGCGGCGTGACCGCATCGCTATCCCAAAGTCCCCGCACCACGGTGACGAATTCATCCGCCCAATCATAGCGCCGCTCGGTGTCCCAATGGGCCTGGCGCGAGAAATTGCCGGCCGCGATCTCATCCGCGCCGGTCACCAGGTTCCACGATGCGCGGCCCTGGCTCAGATGATCCAGCGAAGCGAACATGCGCGCCAGATTATAGGGATCGTAGTAGGTCGGATTGGCCGTGACGACGATGCCGATATGACTGGTCGCCGCCGCCAGGCTCGCGCCGGACACGAAGGGTTCGAGCCGCGACATCTGGGCGGGATTGGTGGTTTGCAGGCTTGGATCGCTCGCCAGCCGGTCGCCAAGAAAGAGAAAGTCGAACTTGGCCGCTTCCACAATCCGGGTGACCCGCTGCAGGAACTCGATGTCGAACGCGGCCCCGGCATGGGAGGACGGATAGCGCCAGCCGCTCGGGTGCGTGCCGCCGGCCCAGAACATCAGGCCGAAATGGAGTTCTCGCTTGGACATGATGCAACGCTCGCAGGAGGATTCAGGCTGCCGTGCTGGCCTGACGTGGTGCCTTGTGTTCGAAGATATTGCGCGGCCGGGCCAGACCGAGCCTTTCGCGCAGGGTGGCCGATGTGTCGCCGGATCGCAGCCGCTGCCGCCGCGCCAGCTCCGGGACGACATCCCGGGAAAAGGCATCGAGGCCGCTACGCAGAACCCGAGGCGCCACCACCAGACCATCCAGCGTCACTGCATTCGCCAGCGCCTCGATCTGGTCGACGATTTCCGTCGGGGTACCGGACACATGGTTCGCCGCGCGTGTTGTCGGCGTGCCTGCCGCATGGTCCGGCCCAATGAAAGGCACGATCTCCGCAAACAGGCGCACATGTTGCTCATCGCGATGGACGCCCCGCGCGGCAGCGAGCACATTGTCACGCAAGGCCGCGATATTGCCCGCCGTGTCAGCTCCGAGGATGGCGATATCTGCGTGCCGTCCCGCGAAGTCAGCCGACCGTCTGTCCACCACGCGATGAGCAACGATGACTTGGCCCTGAGGCGGTCGTGCGACGTTGAGGGGTCCCTTGACCCTGAAGGAAGGCCCTATGTGATCGATGGGATGGATTTTGGCGCCATCGACGAACACGCCGCTTTGCTTGTCGCGGATGAAGGCATCATCCTCCCAGCTATCCCAGAGCCGGCGCGCGATATCGAGGATTTCATCGGCGCGCTCGTAGTGGACATCAGGTGCAACAGCGGCCTGCCCGTAATTGGCGCCGGCGGGGTCGACCGCGCCGGTCGAGACCAGCCAGCCGGCGCGCCCATGCGTGACATGGTCGAGCGACGCGGCGAGCCGCGTCACATTGTACGGCTCGACATAGCTTGTGTTGGCCGCGGCGATCAGACCGATATGGCGCGTCCTGGTCGCGAGGAAGGACGCCGTGGTGAACGCTTCGCTGCGCGCGGGCTCCGCATGGCCGATGCTGTCGTCTACCAGAAGGAAGGCAAAGCCGGCCCCCTCGAGGTCCCGCGCGAGAGCCGTCAGGTGGAGAGGGTTCAGGGGATCGAAACCTTCGTCGTGCGTCTGGTGTCCGGATTGCGGCGCATAGAGAAAGCCGAGGTGGAGCGGTTTGGCCATTTTTGGTCTCCGTTCTGTCAGGCCACGGTTGCCGTCGCAGCCGGCTCCAGCGCGCGGAGCGCCTCGTAGATCCGAGCTTCGCATTGCAGAAGTTCGATGTCGCCCCGCCGACGCGGACGCTGCCGGTCGAGGGTAACGATTTCAGCGATCCTTCCGGGCCGCGGTGACAGCAGGACGATACGATCGGCCAGAAACACCGCCTCGCCGACGTCGTGTGTCACAAAGACGATGGTCTTGCGGCGCTGCTGCCAGATCCGGATCAGGTCTTCCTGCAGCCTGTTGCGCGTCACGTAATCGACGGCTCCGAACGGTTCGTCCATCAGGATGACGTCGGGATCATTGACGAGCGCGCGCGCGATGCCGGCGCGTTGCTTCATGCCGCCGGAGATCTGGTGCGGAAACTTGCCGCCAAAGCCGTCGAGCCCGACCAGGGACAGATGCTCCTCGACCAATCGCCGGGCTTGCTGCTTGTCCACTCCGCGCAATTCCAGCCCGAGGCCGACATTGGCCGCAACCGTTCGCCACGGGTAGAGCGAGGCATCCTGGAACACCACGCCAAGCTCTCCGCCGGGACCGTTGATCGGCTTGTCGCGAAACAGCACCGATCCGCCGCTCGGCTGCTGGAGCCCGGCGAGAATTTCCAGAAGCGTACTCTTGCCGCAGCCGCTGGGGCCGAGCAGGACGATGAACTCGCCCTCCTCGACCGAGAAACTGATGTTGCTGAGCGCGCGCACCGGCGGCGCGCCCGGATAGACCTTATCGAGAGACCTGATGGTGAAGGCAGGCATGCCCTTTGCGCTCCGCTTGCTCTCACTCACTGCGTCTTGCGCTCGGGATAGGTGAATGGCTTCACATAGTCCTGTGGGATGAAGCGGACATCGATATACTTGGCGGCGTCGTAGAATTCCTTCTGGTTGCCGACCTCGATCTCCAGCTGCTGGGTGTCGTGGATCGCCTTCGGATCGATCGCCGGATTGGCATCCCAGACGTCATCCTCCTGATAGATGGCGCGCTTCACCGCCTCCGGATTGATCTTCAAGCGGGCCTGCAGCCAAGGCAGATACTCGTCATAATGCGCCTTGGCGTAGCTGTAGGACTTGAAATAGGCCCGTAGGCCCCGCCGCAGCAGGTCTGGATCCTGCGCTATCACCGAGTCGCCCGCAATCAGGACGCCCGTGTGATAGGTTGGAAGGTAATCCCAGGCGCGAGCAAGCGTCGTCGAGACTCCTTCGATCTCGCCGAGTGCCGCGAAAGGTTGATGGATGATGGTGGCGTCAACCTGGCTGGTTTCGAGCGCACCGTAGGCCTTTTCGGTTGCGCCCGCGGCAAAAAGCGTCACGTCACGATCGGGATTGATACCTTCGGCCCGCAGCAGATAGCGAGCGACCGAAGCGAGATTGCCGCTTGTGTCGGGTCCGACGCCGATCGTCTTGCCCTTCAGATCGGCGAAGGACTTGATGCCTTTCCGCGCGATGAGAAAATAAGGCCCCTTCGAGCGGAAGGCCGCGGAGACGATCTTGATCGGAGCCCCCAAAGCGGCGGCTCGCAGATAGACGCTGGTCGGTCCGAAGGCAAAGGTCACGTCGCCTCGCGAAGTGGCCGTGACCGGATCCTGCGTTCCCACAAATTCGACGTTCAGGCCTTCCTCCGCGAAGAACCCCTTCTCTACACCAAACACGATGGGCTGCTGCGTATAGCTTGTGGTATCCTGAAGCTTGAGGGTTTTCTTGTCCTGCGCATTTGCCGACGCGGAGAAGCCGAGAGTGAGTGCAGTCAAGACAAGGAGACGAGCCGGAAGGCTTGTTGAGAACATGATCGATCCCTTCGAACGAGCAGTGACGGGAAGACGCGGAACCGGGACCGGTCAGACGTATTTCCACTTGAGCAAGAGACGTCGCTCGAGCAGATCCACCAGATAGATGATCAGCAATGCGATCGACGTGACGAGAATGACGAGGGCGAAGACACCGGCGGTGTCGTAGATGCCGGATAGCTTGTTGAGGAGGTTGCCGACGCCGGCCTTGGAGGCGACGATCTCGGCGAAAAGAGTTGCGAGCAGACAGGTCGCTGCCTCGATCCGCACCGCGGCCACGATCGATGGTGTGGCGGACGGCAGCACCACTTTCCAGATGATCTGACGCTGGCTCGCCCCGAGCGTCAGCGCGACCTTGACGTGATTGTCCTGGACTTGCTTGATACCGGCAATCGTATTGAAGACGAACAGGAAGTAGCAAAACAGGAAGATGATGAACACCTTGTGCTCGAACCCGAGGCCCAGATAGAGCGTGAGAAGCGGAATGATGGTGACCTTGGGTATCGCCATGAACCAGATCAGGAAGGGGCTGAGAAATTGATGCACCTTCGGAAACAGGCCCATGGCTATGCCGGTCACAATGCCGAGGATCGCACTCAACCCCACGCCAACGCCCGCTTCGGCAAGCGTCACCGAGAGATGAAAGAGTAAATTCTCTCTGGCGAAGAGCTGAGGGAAGGCAGCAACGATCTGCGTCGGCGAAGCCAGGTAGATTCGTTTAACTGCGCCGCTATCGACCGCGATCTGCACAGCCAGCAGGATCGCAGCAACCACCAGTACCTGAACGATGGCGATCCACGGCAGCTTGGCAGCGAGAGAGCGCAGCTTTGCGCGGCTCTCCTTGTCGTTGGTCTGAACATCAACAACGGTTTCGATCGACTCGACTGACATGGCCATGCCCTAATACGCTACGGGCAGAGATCACGCTTGCGACCGCACCCTTGCAGTGGAAGCAAACTAGACCAATTCGTCAGACAAGATATTCCATAGTTTGCGGCCGTGCGTGATGACCCATCTCGTAAAGCCCCGCACGACAGTGAAGGATATGCAGATGAAATATGTAACGCTCGCGAACACCGGAATCCAGGTGTCGCGAATAGCCTTCGGGTGTTCAAGCTATGGATCGAAGGATTGGATGCCGTGGGCGTTGAACGAGGAGCAGGCACAAGATCATTATCGTCGCGCCTTTGAGGATGGCTTTACCTTCTTCGATACCGCCGACTCCTATTCATCCGGCCTCAGCGAAGAGATCCTTGGGCGCGCGGTGAAGCGGTTCGCCGCAGGACGGGACCAGGTCGTCATCGCCACCAAGGTCTTTTTTCCGATGGGAGCCGGCGCCAATCAGGGGGGATTGTCGCGCAAGCATATTCGACATGCCATCGACGACAGCCTGCGTCGCCTCGGCACCGATTATGTCGACCTGTACCAGGTCCACCGCCTCGATCCGCTGACGCCTTACGAGGAGATCCTTGAGGGGCTTGATGCAGTGGTGCGCAGCGGCAAGGCACTCCACATCGGCGCTTCAAGCATGCACGCGTTCCAGTTTGCCAAGCTGCAGGCGCTTGCGCAGACGAACGGGTTGACGAAATTCGTCACCATGCAGAACAAGTATAATCTTCTCTATCGCGAAGAAGAACGAGAGATGATCCCTCTCTGTCTCGACCAGGGCGTCGGAATCATTCCTTACAGCCCTCTTGCGCGGGGACTACTCGCCGGCAGCCGCCGCGAAAGTACCGAGCGGTCACGCGTCGTGAAGGACTTCTCACGTCCGGAAGATGACGCGGTGATCGATCGCGTGCTCGCCGTGGCGCAGGCGCGCGGGTGCAAGCCCGCCCAGATCGCGCTTGCCTGGTTGCTGCACAACCCTGCCGTGACGGCTCCCATCCTCGGCGCGACCAAGCTCCATCATATCGACGATGCCATTGCCGCGCTCGACATCCGGTTGACCGACCAGGAGCTCGATGCACTGGAAGAGCCTTATCGCCCGCAACAAGTCCAACACGATCGCAATGAACAACTGCAATCGGGGCAGACTGCAGCAGCGGACCTCAAGCGGCTGTTTCGCCAGTCGGTCGGCTTACGATGAGGAGCGACGACGAGGAGACCGATCCTCGGGAGGCCACGACCCGCTAGCGCTGATTTGCCCGACGGCGCAAGCCCCCAAATCGAAAATATTCGGTTTATCGGAAGGGCAACTCAGTGCTATGAAATCGCTGTCTCACCCGATCTAGGGGCGCTTCGCGATCGTCACGAACGTGGGTCGAGATGCGGTGGACGCTGATGCCACGACTGACGAGTGTGGCTAAAGCGGACGGTGAAGTCGTGTGGTCCTGACGCCCTAGCGGCAGGTGTCCTCTCGCAGAACGCGCAAGCGCTTTGCGAAGGCGGTGACAAACAAGCCCAGTCTCGCCGGGGAGAGCACGAAGTAAGCCGTAACCCATCGCGCAGGGAAAGCCGGGTTGTTTCCGGTTACACCTGTGGTCCTACCCCCGAGCTTTCTACCTTTTGCTCGGGGCCCATGGGTGCGATCGGCACCCGGCTTTCCCTGCGCCCTCTTCAAGCGAGAGGGCGGAACGAATGGCAAGACTCGGGCAAATCAAGCCGCGAGAATGCGAAGCCGCGTCAACATCCTCAATCGTCGTCCTGGCGAAAGCCAGGACCCATTACCCCAAATGTCAGTCGTTGCACGACGCTGCGGCCGCGATCCCATTCCCAATCGACTGCGGTGGTTATGGGTCCTGGCTTTCGCCAGGACGACATGCGCGTGTGCGGCACCTGCCCGCGCCATGTCAGAAAACCATGACAACACGCCCGAAGGGACGACGGCGGTGGTCGTTGTATGACCAGCAGCCCCTACGCCGCTCGCCGACGCTCGCGCAGTGCGTCGCCGAATGCCTCGAACAGCGCGCGGTTGATCGGGTTGCGTTGCGGATCGTATTCGGCGTGCCATTGCACACCGAGCGCAAAGCCGGGCGCATCGGCGATGCGGATCGCCTCGATGGTGCCGTCCTCGGCGATGCCCTCAATCACGACGCGCCTGCCGGGCTCGAGGATGCCCTGGCCGTGCAGCGAATTGACCCGAATGGTCTCGCAGCCGAGGATCCTTGCGAAGGCGCCACCCGGCGTCAGCGCGACGTCGTGACGGTCGGCGAACACCACGGTGGGATCGGGATGGATTTCGCCGTTCTCCAGTCGCGGCATCCGGTGGTTCATGCGGCCCGGGATCTCGCGGATCTCCGGATGCAGCGAGCCACCGAACGCGACGTTCATCTCCTGCAGGCCGCGGCAGATGCCAAAGATCGGCACGCCGCGCGCGACGCAAGCCTCCGACAGCGCCAGCGCGACGTCGTCGCGGTGGATGTCGTAAGGCTCATGAGCCGCGCAAGGTTCAGTGTTGAAGCGGGTCGGATGAACGTTGGCGCGAGCCCCGGTCAGCACCACGCCGTCGACCACGTCAAGCAAGGCGCCGACATCGGTGATTTCGGGGCTGCCCGCGAACATCAAGGGCACGGCACCCGACACCTCGGCAACCGCCCGAAGGTTGCGCTCTCCGACCATCTGGACTGTGAAACGATTTTCAATGCGATGGGCGTTTCCGATCACGCCGACCACGGGCCGTCTCATTATTAAAGTCTCGCGCAATGATTATTCTAAGTTTGCGACTTTGCGGAGACGATCATGCCTTCGAGTTCCCCCCGGATCAACTGCCTATATCTGCACAGGGGACCTTGCAGTCCTGCACAGATTGGCGCTCTCGCGGCCCCAAATCCGGCGGGCGCCCCACGGTCACGCCCGGACCACGGCGCGTCAGCGGCAAACCGGCACGGTCCGCCCAGCTTGATCCCGGCGGGATTTTCGCCAAAGACTGCTGGACACCGTCGCGAAGGGGGAATCACCCGTGACAGACCCGGCTGACAATCGCCTGCAGGCCCGCAACGACATGGCGTGGGCGATCGGCGTCGGCGGCATCGGCATCGTGCTGTTCGCCGCCCTGTTGACCTTCGCCTGGCAGTTCGCTGCGACCCTGTTCCTGCTGTTCGCGGGCATGCTGCTCGGGGTCGCCCTCAATGCCATGACCACCCTGCTCGGCCGGCTGACCGCGCTGCCTCACGCGTTGCGGCTTGCGATCGTCTGCCTGGCGATGGCCGGGCTATTGTCCGGCATCGTGTTCCTCGGCGGCACCACGATCGCGCAGCAGGCCACGGTGCTGAGCAACACGATCAAATCGCAGCTCGGCAACGTCAAGGAGTTCCTCGAGCAGCGCGGCGTCGATACCAGCTATCTCGACTTCACCAATGCCGCCGGCGAGGCGAAGGGCGAAGGCTCCGCCGTGACGACGACGACACCGCCAGCGTCGCAGTCTCATGGCATCCCCGGCGCCGGCGCGCTGGCCTCGAGCGGCGGCGCGATCATCAGTCAGACGCTGAAGGTGCTGCTCGGCACCGTCAGCGTCGTCGGCAATTTCTTCATCGTGCTGTTCCTCGGGCTCGCCTTCGCGGCCCAGCCGAGCATTTACCGCGCCGGATTGTTGTTCATCGCGCCGGCCAAATACCGCGCCCAGGCGACCGTCATCGTCGACCGCATCGGCGAGACGCTGGAGCGCTGGCTGATCGCGCAGATCATCACCATGACCGCGGTGTTCCTCGTCACCTGGATCGGGCTCGCCATCATCGGGATTCCGAGCTCGTTCATCCTTGGCATCCAGGCCGGCCTGCTCGCCTTCATCCCGACGGTCGGCGCGATCCTGGGCGGGCTGATCGTGGTGCTGGCGAGCCTCGCGACCGGGTGGATCGCGGCGCTGTCGGCCTTCATCCTGTTCCTCGGCGTCCACGCGCTGGAAAGCTACGTGTTGACGCCGATCATCCAGCGCCAGGCGCTCGACATCCCGCCGGCAACACTGTTCGCGTTCCAGATCCTGCTCGGCGTCGTGTTCGGCATCTGGGGGCTCGCGCTGGCGCTGCCGCTGATGGCGATCGCCAAGGTGATGATCGACCACTTCAAGGCGGAAGATCAGGCGCCGGCGCAGACGCCCGCTCCGTCGAACGTGCCGCAGCTCAGTTGAACAGCAGGACGGTACCGACGACCATCAGCATCACGCCGACGAGCATCACGATCGGCCAACGGCGCCTGGGCGCTTGGTATCGTCCCTGCGCGCGGCGTTCGGCGATCAGCGCGGTCTCGTATTCATCGGAGTCCGAGAACAGGCAGGCGAAGCCGCCGCGCGCCGAAGCCGCGTCGGCTTCGAGCGACATCAGGGCTGAATGCGGGTTGCGGGTGCTGATCGACTCCATGCCCGAAAGCATGGGATCGAATGGTTAACCAGTCGTTACCGCGCTCACGCGCGGGCGGGCGCCGGCTTTTGCCGCGCCGATGCCGGCAGGCCGGCGGTCTTGCGCCGCCAATTCTCCAGCGACAGCGGCAATTCCTCTGCCGCCTCGACGCGGTTGCGGCCGCCGCGCTTGGCCTGGTAGAGCGCGGTGTCGGCCGAGGCCAACAGCACCTCGAGCTCGGTCCCGGCAGGTCCGCCGGCCACGCCAATGCTGACCGTGGTGTCGACCGCGCCGTCCTCGCAGGTGATGTTGCTGTTCTCGAACGCCTCGCGCACGCGCTCGGCGACCAAGACGCCCTCCTCCAGCGAGCACGGCAGCAGCGCCGCGAACTCCTCGCCGCCGATCCGGCCCGACAGATCGCTGATCCTGAGGCTGTTGACCACCACGGCGGAGAACAATTTCAGGATCTCGTCACCGGCGGGATGGCCGAACCGGTCGTTGATCGACTTGAAGTGGTCGATGTCGAAGATCATCACGGTGACCGGCCGGCCGGCCGTGGCCTCCCGCTCGATCACCCGCGTGCAGGCCTCGGTGAAGCCGCGGCGGTTGAGCATGCCGCTCAACGGATCGATCGACGCGGCCGTCTTGTGCACGGCGACCGCGCGGTCCGACACCATCATGAAGATCACGAACACCGTGCCGATCGCATACAGCACGAGTTCGATCGAGAACAGCGTGACCCAGAAGCTGCTGACGAAATTCTGGCCGTTCAGTCGCAGCACGTCGCCGACCAGGATCGGCAGCATCAGGACGCAGCCATGTGCGACCGGGATCGCGATCGCAATCCAGCGCCTCTGCATCGCGCGGCGTCGCTCGCTCCAGAGTTCGGAGGCGGTCAGCGCCGCGTAGATCGCGACGATCCCGGCGCCGATCGTCAGGCGCATCGCCGGATCCGCGATTGACGTCGCGGCACCGATCCACACGATCGGGCCGAGCACGAGACCCGGCAGGTTGGCCTTGCGGCCGTGGAAGATACGCGCGGCATTCCAGACCATGCCGCAGGCGGCGAAGCCGATCGCGTTGAGACCTAGCAAGACGAGCGGATCGAGCGTCGAGCTGCCGACCGTCCAGAGCGCGACGGAGGCCGCGCCGAGCAGATAGGCGGTGCCCCACCATTTCAGCGCGGCAATGTTCTCCTGCCTGCCGAACAACCAGAGCATGGCGCCGAGCATGCCCGCAACCATGGTGGCGAACAGATAAAGCGTCGATGGATCGAACGACATAGAGTCACCCCAGCCCGGTGATGCAACGTTCGCAGGCGCAAATAATACGGTGATGCAGCGCCAGTGCGAGCCCGCAGGCTAAAAGGCCCGAGTTCCAATTTCGTTTGCACGCACACGCAAGTTTTCATGAAAAACTGCGCTAATTCGCGTCGAAGCACGCGCGGTTGGGCGCAGCAAAAAGGGCGCCTCGCGGCGCCCTCTGCAACTCGATGCACGCGGCAATTGCCGCGAATTTGAAGACTCGAATTAGCGCTTCGAGAACTGGAAGGACTTGCGGGCCTTGGCCTTGCCGTACTTCTTACGCTCGACCGTGCGGCTATCGCGGGTCAGGAAGCCGCCCTTCTTGAGGACGCCGCGCAGCTCGGGCTCGAAGTTGGTCAGCGCCTTCGAGATACCGTGGCGGACGGCACCGGCCTGGCCGGACAGACCGCCGCCGGCGACGGTGCAGATCACGTCGTACTGGCCGTTACGGGCGGCAGCGACCAGCGGCTGCTGGATCATCATGCGCAGCACCGGGCGGGCGAAGTAGATTTCGATGTCGCGGGTGTTGACCGAGATCTTGCCAGCGCCCGGCTTGATCCAGACGCGGGCGACCGCGTCCTTGCGCTTGCCGGTGGCATAGGCGCGGTTGAACTTGTCGACCTTCTTGACGTACTTCGGCGCGTCGGGAGCGGCCGGCTTGACCTGCGAGAGCTGGTCGAGGGACTGCAAAGTATCGGACATTATGCGGCCCTCGTGTTCTTGCGATTCAGGGAAGCGATATCGACCTTCTCGGGGCTCTGGGCCTCATGCGGATGCTCGGCACCCGGATAGACGCGCAGATTGCCCATCTGCATGCGGCCGAGCGGACCGCGCGGGATCATGCGCTCGATCGCCTTCTCGACGACGCGCTCGGGGAAGCGACCCTCGAGGATCTGCTTCGCGGTGCGCTCCTTGATGCCACCGATGAAGCCGGTGTGCTTGTAGTAGACCTTCTGGTCGCGCTTGCGACCGGTCAGCACCACATGCGCGGCGTTGACGATGATGACGTTGTCGCCGCAATCGACATGCGGGGTGTAGGTGGGCAGGTGTTTGCCGCGCAGGCGCATCGCGACGAGCGTGGCGAGACGACCGACGACCAGACCCTTGGCGTCGATCACAACCCACTTCTTCGTCACTTCGGCGGGCTTGGCCGAGAACGTGCTCATGTGTGAAATCCGTGAAAAGGAAATCGGCGCCGTATGCGCCGAACTGCGTGGGTTTCTAGAGAAGCCGCGGGCGCGCGTCAACGTCGGCGCGCGCGTTTTACATCAGCGAAAACAATAGCTTATAAATATGGTGCAATAATACCGCAAAAAAGCCTATTGATTTGGAATGGAATAGGTCGCCGTGACATGGGCGATCGGATCCGGAGAGGTGCCGGACAGCAGGTTCACCTCGCCGACCGCAAGCCGCTTGCCGAGCTTGAGCAGCCTGGCGACCGCGAGCACGTCCTGCCCCGGCTGGCCCTTGCGCAGGAAGTTGATGTTGAGGTTGGTGGTGACGGCAAGGCCGATCGGCCCGATCGCGGACAGCAGCACCACATACATCGCAAAATCCGCCAGCCCCATCAGGGTCGGTCCGGACACCGTACCGCCCGGCCGCAGCATGCGCTCGCTGTAGCGCTGGCGCAGCAAGGCCGTCTCGCCATCGGCGCTTTCGATCCTGATGTCGTCGTGGGTGAACGCCTGCGGAAATTCCTTGCGCAGGAACTCCTCCAGATCAGCCACGCTCATTTTCGCAATCGCCATGCCGCCCCTGCCCTCGCTTCAGCCTGCCTGTTACATTAAGTTGTCATACAGACCAAAGTGGAATTTCACCATGTCCGCCCAAGCCGCCCGCGCGGAAGCGCCGCAACACCAGCCGATCCTGCTGCGCGAGACCGTTGGCAGTATCGCGCTACTGACGCTCAATCGCCCCGCGGCCCGCAACAGCCTCTCCGAGGGCCTGATCGGCGAGCTGCACGCTGCGCTGAACGATATCGGCGCTGACAAGAGCATCCGTGCCGTCGTGCTCGCGGCCAACGGCCCGGCCTTCTGCGCCGGCCATGACCTCAAGGAGCTCACCGCGCGGCGCACCGACGCCGACCGCGGCCGCGCCTATTTCGCAGAGATCATGAACGCCTGCAGCGCGATGATGCAGGCGATCGTGCATCTGCCGAAACCGGTGGTGGCGTCCGTCCAGGGCATCGCCACCGCCGCCGGCTGCCAGCTCGTCGCGAGCTGCGATCTCGCGGTCGCCTCCGAAGCCGCGGCGTTTGCGACGCCGGGCGTCGATATCGGGCTGTTCTGCTCGACGCCGATGGTGGCGCTGTCGCGCAACGTGCCGCGCAAGCAGGCGATGGAGATGCTGCTGACCGGTGAACCGGTCTCGGCGGCAACGGCGCAGAGCATCGGCCTCGTCAACCGCGTGGTATCGGCCGGCACCGAACGCGACGCCGCGATCGCGTTGGCCGAGAAGGTCGCGCTGAAATCGGCCTACACCGTCAAGCTCGGCAAGGAAGCGTTCTATCGCCAGGCCGAGATGAGCCTCGCGGACGCCTATCGCTTCGCCGCTGAGGTGATGACCGAAAATATGATGGCGCGCGACGCCGAGGAAGGCATCGGCGCCTTCATCGAGAAGCGCGACCCGAAATGGCAGGACAAATAACCTTCGTCATTGCGAGCGGAGCGAGGCAATCCACCTCACCATGCGACGATAGAATGGATTGCTTCGTCGCTACGCTCCTCGCACTGACGTCACCGGACAATTGATCAGAAATGAACCACGACGCCTACGACGACAACTACATCCGCAGCATTTTGAACAATGTGAAATCGATCGCGATGGTCGGCGCCTCGCCGGTCAACGTGCGGCCGAGCTATTTCGCGTTCAAATATCTGGCGCAGCGCGGCTACGACATGATCCCGGTCAACCCCGGCCATGTCGGCAAGGCGCTGATGGGCAAGCCGTTCGTCGCATCGCTGGCGGATATCGATCGCCCGATCGACATGATCGACATCTTCCGCAATTCGAGCCACATCATGCCGGTCGTCGAGGAGGCGCTGAAATTGTCGCCGCTGCCGAAGGTGATCTGGATGCAGCTCGGCGCGCGCGACGATGCCGCTGCCGAGAGGGCGGAAGCCGCGGGACTCAAGGTGGTGATGAACCGCTGCCCGAAGATCGAGTATGGCCGGCTGTCGTCGGAGATCTCCTGGATGGGCGTCAACTCGCGCACGCTGAGTTCCAAGCGCGCGCCGATCCCGACGCAGGGCATGCGGCTGTCGCTCAACCGCACGAGCTTTGGCGGCGGCCAGACTGCGGCATCCGACCGCGCGGCGAAGAACAAGACGGAGACGACCTGACATCGTAGCGGAATAATCGCTTCGATCGTCCGGTATAGCCCGGGATGCCCCTCCCAAAACTGGCGGCGTACCCAACTCGCTTGACGGCGAGCGCCGCCGCCATCAGCATGCCGCGCGTTTCGACCAGGCCACAACAGGACACAAAGAATGACCGATCGCCTTCCGGGATTTTCCACCCTCGCCGTGCACGCCGGCGCACAGCCTGATCCCACCACCGGCGCGCGGGCGACGCCGATCTACCAGACCACGTCATTCGTCTTCAACGATGCCGACCACGCCGCCTCGCTGTTCGGCCTGCAGGCATTCGGCAATATCTATACCCGCATCGGCAACCCGACCAACGCGGTGCTCGAGGAACGCGTCGCAGCGCTCGAGGGCGGCACGGCAGCGCTGGCGGTCGCCTCCGGCCACGCCGCGCAGCTCGTCGTGCTGCAGCAGCTGTTGAGGCCCGGCGACGAGATCATTGCCGCGCGCAAGCTCTATGGCGGCTCGATCAACCAGTTCACCCACGCCTTCAAGGCGTTCGGCTGGAACGTGGCCTGGGCCGATCCCGACGAGATCGAAAGCTTCGAGCGCGCGGTGACGCCACACACCAAGGCGATCTTCATCGAATCGATCGCCAACCCCGCCGGCAGCATCACCGACATCGAGGCGATCGCGGCCGTCGCGCGCAAGGCCGGCGTGCCGCTGATCGTCGACAACACGCTGGCCTCGCCCTATCTGATCAAGCCGATCGACCATGGCGCTGATATCGTCGTGCACTCCCTGACCAAGTTCCTCGGCGGGCACGGCAACTCGCTCGGCGGCATCATCGTCGACGCCGGCACCTTCGACTGGTCGAAGGACAACAAATATCCGATGCTGAGCGAGCCGCGCCCTGAATATCACGGCATCCGGATCCAGGAGACCTTTGGCAATTTCGCCTTCGCGATCGCCTGCCGCGTGCTCGGCCTGCGCGACCTCGGCCCCGCGCTGTCGCCGTTCAACGCCTTCATGATCCTGACCGGCATCGAGACGCTGCCGCTGCGCATGCAGAAGCACTGCGACAATGCCAAGGCGGTGGCGGAATTCCTCTCCACCCACCCCGCCGTGTCGGCCGTGAACTACGCCGGCCTGCCCGGCGACAGGTACAACGCCCTGCAGCGCAAATACGCGCCGAAAGGCGCCGGCGCGGTGTTCACCTTCAGCCTCAAGGGCGGCTACGACGCGGGCGTCAACCTGGTGTCGAACCTGAAGCTGTTCTCGCATCTCGCCAATGTCGGCGACACCCGCTCGCTGGTGATCCACCCGGCCTCCACCACCCATAGCCAGCTCGACGACGCCGCCAAGGTGAAATCGGGCGCGGCGCCCGAGGTGGTGCGGCTGTCGATCGGCATCGAGGACAAGGAAGACCTGATCGCCGACCTCGACCAGGCCCTGCGCGCCTGATCCCGACGTTGGTTCCGGAGCGGTGCGCCCGCATCGCTCCGGCAATCTTGCCCGAAACGACCGTCTCGTTAACGCTTAATTCCGACGGGTCTCTCGTTAACGCTCAATCCGGCATAAAGTGGCAGTGATAGGCTCCGGATGATTCGGGAGACCATTGATGCTGCGCTGGATATTGCCGCTCGCGATCGCGCTGCTTGCGATTTCGCCTGCTGACGCCGCCGACGGCCCTGTCGTCACCAAACGCGCCACCGTCAAGGCTGCGCGCCAGCTGCCGGCCGGCCTGCCGCGCCGGCACTACGCCTACCGCACCACCATCACACAGCCGACCTATGTGCGGCGCGGACGCCAGCTCGTGGTCGTCGAGCCCACGGTGATCCCGCTCAATTCAGAGCCGTACATCCCGATCGTGCGGGGCGAGCCGCTGCTGCCCGGATCGTCGTCGCTGCCGGGCTATTACGGCAACTGGCATTCCTACAACTATTTCGGCCCGTATTACGGCGGCGCCTATGTCGACTACTGGGATCGCCTGCCCTACGCCTGCGGCGTCTACGGCTACTGCTAGCCCGGGACGCGCGCGTGGCCAGATCGCCGCAGAAGAAAACCAGCGCACCGGCTTCGGGCAACGCGGTGACCGCCGACCTCGTCGCGGTGCTGGTCGCCGTGACCGACGGCACACCGAAGATCATGACCATCGCCGGCGGCTCCGCGCTGCCGAGCGGCCCGTTCGAGTTCACCCACCGTTCGCTGCAGACCGCGTTGCGGGCGTGGGTCGAGGCGCAGACCGGCCATCCGCTCGGCTATGTCGAGCAGCTCTACACCTTTGCCGACCGCGGCCGGTCCGGCGACGCCAGGACGCCGCATAGCGTCTCGATCAGCTATCTCGGCCTGACCCGCGAAGACCAGGTCGGCGAAGGCTTTGAGGCGCATTGGTCGGGCTGGTACGACTATTTCCCCTGGGAAGATCATCGCGCCGGCACGCCGGCCTGCCTGGCGAAGATGATCGCGCCGAAGCTGAAGACGTGGGCGAAGGCGGCCCCGTCACCAACGCTGCAGCGCGAGCGCTGGCAGCGCTGCGCGATCACCTTCGGCCTCGAGGATCGTGGCTGGAATGAAGAACTCGTGTTGCAGCGCTACGAGCTGTTGTACGAGGCGTTGCTGATCCCGGAAGCCGGACGCGCGCATGACCGCGAGGCGCCGATCGTGCCGGGCAAGCCGATGACGGCGGATCATCGCCGCATCCTCGCGACCGGAATCGCGCGGCTACGCGCCAAGATCAAATACCGTCCGGTGGTATTCGAATTGATGCCGGCCGAGTTCACCCTGCTGCAACTGCAACGCAGTGTTGAGGCACTCGCAGGCCGGCTGGTCCACAAGCAGAACTTCCGCCGGCTCATGGAGCAGCAGGAACTCGTTGAAGAGACTGGCGCAATGGCCGCCGATACCGTCGGACGGCCGGCCAAGCTGTTCCGCTTCCGCCATGCCGTCTTGGCCGAACGGGCCGTCGTCGGCACCAAGCTTCCGCTTTCGCGCACTTGACACGCCTTATGCTCAGGATAAGTATAAGCCATCTTATGCTCAAGGAGAGTATAAATGGTTGCACTCGATACCGATCTGCTCACCCGCACCGCGCCGATCTATGAGCGCGTCAAGCGTGTCATCCCACCGTTCGAATGGGCCACTTTCGCCGAGGACGTCGATGCGATCCTCGAACTGAAACGCCGCCGCAACGCGGTGGTGCTGGCACACAACTACCAGACGCCGGAGATCTTCCACGGCGTCGCCGATATTGTCGGCGACAGTCTCTTGCTCGCGCGTGAAGCGACCAAGGTCGACGCCGATGTCATCGTGCTCGCGGGCGTGCACTTCATGGCAGAGACGGCGAAGCTCTTGAACCCGGCCAAGACCGTGTTGATCCCCGACCTCAAGGCCGGTTGCTCGCTCGCGGATTCCATCACGGCACAGGACGTGCGGCTGATGCGCGCGCGCTATCCGGACGCGCCTGTTATCGCCTATGTCAACACATCGACCGCGGTGAAGGCGGAGTCCGATATCTGCTGCACGTCAGGCAATGCGCTGAAGGTGGTAGAATCGCTCGGCGCGGAGCGCGTCATCATGCTGCCCGATGAATATCTGGCACAGAACATCGCCAAGCAGACCAGCAAGAAGATCATCGCCTGGAAGGGCCACTGCGAGGTGCACGAGCTGTTCACCGCCGACGACGTGCGCCAGCTGCGTGAAAATTATCCCGACGTCACCATCCTGGCGCATCCGGAATGCCCGCCCGAGGTCGTCGCCGAAGCGGACTATTCGGGGTCGACGGCTGCGATGCAGTCTTTCGTCGAGACCAAACGTCCGCCGCGCGTCGTGCTGCTGACGGAATGTTCGATGAGCGACAACATCGCGGCCCGCAATCCCGATGTCGACTTCGTCCGCCCCTGCAATCTGTGTCCGCACATGAAGCGGATCACGCTGAAGAACATCCGCCACGCGCTGGAGACCAATCAGCACGAGGTCACGATCGACCCCGCGATCGCCGATCGCGCGCGCAGGAGCGTCGAAAGGATGCTGGCGATATGAGTACCGATATCTCCGATCTCAACGGCCGCCCCGTCATCATCGGCGGCGGCGCCGCCGGGCTGATGACCGCGCTGCAACTCGCGCCCGAGCCGGTCGTGCTGCTGTCGAAATCGCCACTCGGCGCGGAAGCCTCCAGCATGTGGGCGCAGGGTGGCCTGGCCGCACCGGTCGGCGCGGATGACACCCCTGCTCTCCATCTCGCCGACACGCTTGTGGCCGGCGCCGGCCTCTGTGATGCGGCCGCAGCATCCCGGATCGTCCATGCCGCGCCTGCCGCCGTGGAGCATCTGGCCGAACTCGGCGTCGCCTTCGACCGGCGCGCCGACGGCAGCTGGCGTCTCGGGCTCGAGGCCGCGCACGGCCGCAACCGCATCGTGCACGCCACCGGCGACGGCACCGGCCGCGAGATCATGCGCGCGCTGATCGCCGCGGTCCGCCGGACGCCATCAATCACCTTGCTGGAAGGTGTCGAGGCGCGCAGGTTGCTGGTCGAGGACAATGCAGTCAGAGGCGTGCTTGCGGCCAACGACCGCAGCGCGCTGACGATCGCGACCAACCGCGTCGTGATCGCGACCGGCGGCATCGGTGGGCTGTTTTCAGACAGCACCAATCCGGGCGGATGCTTCGGCCAGGGGCTCGCGCTCGCGGCACATGCCGGCGCAAAACTGTCGGACCTCGAATTCGTGCAGTTTCATCCGACCGCCTTCGACGGGCCGTCACGCCCGATGCCGCTGTTGACCGAGGCGATCCGCGGCGACGGCGCGACCCTGATCGACGAGACCGGCCGGCGCTTCATGGCCGATCAGCCCGGCGCCGAACTCGCGCCACGCGACATCGTCGCGCGCGCCGTCTGGCACCATCGCGCCGCAGGACACCGCACCTTCCTCGATGCGCGCCAGCATCCGGGCGCGGACTTCGCGCAGCGCTATCCCGTGATCAGCGCGTTCTGCAAGATGGCGGGCATCGATCCCGCCAATGATCCGATCCCGATCCGGCCGGCGGTGCACTACCACATGGGCGGCATCGCGGTTGACGGCCTTGGCCGCAGCACGGTGCAAGGCCTGTGGGCCTGCGGCGAGGCCGCGCGCACCGGGCTGCACGGCGCCAACCGGCTCGCCAGCAACTCGCTGATGGAAGCGATCGTCTGTGCGCGCTGGGTCGCCGAGAGCATCGAAGGCGTCAGCGCAGGTCCACGCTCGATGCTGGGCGACGACACGCTGTCGCCCGCCGCCGATCCTTCCGCCGTGCGTCCGATCCTCACCCAGGGGCTCGGCGTGCTGCGCGACCGCGACGGGATCGCCCGCGCGATCCGCGGCCTCTATCCGCTCGCGCGCAGTCAGAGCGCAGCATCCGACGCAGCATTGGTCGGATTGATGATCGCGATTGCCGCAATCAGGCGTGAGGAAAGCCGCGGCGGTCATTTCCGCACCGATTTCCCGCACACCGCTTTGTCGGCGGCGCCGTCTTCCGTCACCCGTGCCGAGGCGCTCGCCGCCGCGCACCGCATCGTTGAATCCAAGCTATCAGCCAGGAGTGCCCGCTCATGACCCTCAATCCCCTGTTGCCGCTGCTGTATGAGCCGATCGTGCAAACCGCCTTGCGCGAGGATCTCGGCCGCGCCGGCGATATCACGGCAGACGCCATCGTGCCGGCCGGCCAGCAGGCCCGGCTGGTGATGCGGGCGCGGCAGCCCGGCGTGATCGCCGGGCTCGACATCGCACGGTCAGCCTTCCAGACGGTGTCGCCGGCGATCGAGCTGCGCGCCAAGCGGCCCGACGGCAGCGCGGTCGAACCCGACCAGGTCATCGCGATCATCGACGGTCCGGCCCGCAGCCTGCTCACCGCGGAGCGCACCGCGCTCAACTTCCTCTGCCATCTGAGCGGCGTCGCGACCGCAACCGCCACGCTCGTCAAGGCCGTCGCTGGCACGCGCGCGCAGATCGTCTGCACCCGCAAGACCACGCCGGGGCTTCGCGCGCTGGAGAAGTACGCGGTCCGCGCCGGCGGCGGTGGCAATCACCGCTTCGGTCTCGACGATGCCGTGCTGATCAAGGACAACCACGTCGCGCTCGCCGGCGGTGTCCGTCCTGCGATCGAGCGCGCCAAAGCCAATACCGGCCATCTCGTGAAGATCGAGGTCGAGGTCGACACGCTGGCGCAGCTTGAAGAGGTGCTGGCACTCGGCGTCGACGCGGTCCTGCTCGACAACATGACGACCGAGCAGCTCAGCCAGGCGGTGGCGATGGCGCGCGGCAAGGCGCTCACCGAAGCCTCCGGCCGCATCACGGCTGCGACCGCCGCGGCGATCGCCGCCACCGGCGTTGATTTGATCTCGGTCGGCTGGGTGACTCACAGCTCGGCCGCGCTCGATATCGGGCTCGACTATCTGTCCTGATCGATCAGAGAGACTGGCCGACCGGAACGAGGGTCGGCTGGTCCCGTTCGGTCCGGCGCGCGGCGAAGCGCTCGGCTTGCAGAACCGCCAATGTCAGCACGACGATCGCGACCGCCTGGTGCGTCAGCGCCAGATCGATCGGCACCTGATGCAGCAGCGTCAGGATGCCGAGCGTCGCCTGCAGCGTGATCGCCGCAACGAGCCACCATGCGCCCGCAATCACCGCACTTCCGGCGCGTGCACGCACCGCATCGATCGCATGCGCGATCGCCAGCGCGAACAGCAGGTAAGCGGTCATGCGATGCTCGAACTGCACCGTCAGCGTGTTGTCGAACAGGTTGCGCCACCACGGCGTCTCGAACCAGAGACGGTCGGCCGACGGAATCAAGCCGCCGTCGATCTCAGGCCAGGTGTTGTAGACCCGGCCCGCGCGCAGGCCCGCGACCAGCGCGCCGAAATAGAGCTGAACGAAGGTCAGCACGAGCAGCACCGCGCTCGTGATCTTCAGCCTGAGCGGCGCAATCACGGATGGACGGTCCGTCAAGCGCCGCAGCGTCCAGACAATCGCCGCGAAGATCAGGAGCGCCAGCACCAGATGCGTCGCCAGCCGATACTGCGACACCTCGACGCGCTCCGAGAGGCCGGACGCCACCATCCACCAGCCGACGCCGCCCTGCAGCGCGCCGAGGCCGAAGATCACCCATAGCCGCCGGCCGAGCTCGCCGCTTACCGCGCCGCGCCACAGGAAATACAGGAACGGCAGCAGATAGGCGGCGCCGATCACCCGGCCGAGCAGCCGGTGGCTCCACTCCCACCAGAAGATCGTCTTGAATTGCTCGAGCGTCATCCCGGCGTTGAGCTCGCGATATTGCGGGATGGTCTTGTAGCCCTCGAAGGCCTTCGTCCACTGCACCTCGGTCAGCGGCGGCAGCGCGCCGGTCACCGGCTTCCATTCGACGATCGACAGGCCGGACTCGGTGAGCCGCGTGGCGCCGCCGACCAAGACCATCAGCGCGATCAGGGCGGCGACCGCGATCAGCCAGACCCTGACGGCGCGGAGCTGCGATGGTTGTGCGGAAATACCGGCCATTTCGCCCTGACTTGATTGGATTTTCGGGCCCCTTATAGTCCGGCCCGCAAGCGGCGCAAGCGCCGCCCGGAGCCTCGTTCGGATCAATCCGGAACGAAGCTCGAGAATCTTGTTTTGACGCGTTTTCTTAACGCGAACCGCTGTCCGCTTCGCTCGAAAACGCTCTGGATCACGAGTCATACATATCCGCCATGGCCATACGCACCCGCAAATTGCTCGGAACCATCGCCCTGCTCATCCTGGTCGTGGTGTGGTCGCTGCTTGGCATGACGGTCGCCCAAACCCCCTGGCTCGCCAATTCGGGGCTGCTGCAGGCGATCTTCTACGTCGTCGCGGGGCTCGGCTGGGTGCTGCCGGCGATGCCGATCGTCTCCTGGATGTCGCGGCCCGACCGCGCCTAGGTCCCGCCCTCGCCGCGCGCATGCCGCGTCGGCCGAACCGGTGCGAACATCACACCCGAGAGCAGCACGCGCATCATCCGCAGCGATCGCACGCGGCCGTCCCATGCGATGCGCGGCAATGCGTAGAGGTTGGTGCGTCCTTGCGCCTCGACGACCCCTGATATGGTCGACACCGCGCTGGCGAAGCCGGCCTCCTCGGCCATCACGACATGCGGACGGCGGAACGCGTCGCGGTCCCCGAAGGGGAATGCGAAATGCTTGATCGGCCGCCGCAGCGCGCTCTCGGCGACCGCCTTTCCCATCGCCATCTCGCGCTGCGCGGCCGCATCCTTCAGGCTCGACAGCGCCGGATAATTCACGGTCGCGCTACCGAATGTCACGTTCGGATCAGCCGCAAGCTTCGCCAGATCCTGCCAGTCGAGCGACGCGCTGCGTGACAATTGCGCCGCATCGGCCGAATAGCGCCGGCCGAGATCGTTCACCGCATAGGACAGATCAGGCGGCGACAGCTTGCGCAGCCAGCCGGACAGGAAATCGAACAGCTCGTATTTGTCCGACAGGCTCGAGACCACGAAATGCCGCTCCCTGCCGTCGATCATCAGGCTGATGCGGCTCTCGCGCGCGATGATGTCCTCGAGCACCAGCCACCACGCCGTGCCCACGCCGTCCGGGAAGGCCGTCGGCAGATAAAGGGTGAAGGGGACGCCGTGCCTGGCGAGCACGGGATAGCCGTGCGTGACGAAGTCCCTGGTCGCGCCATCGAAGCTCAGGCAGGCAAAGCGCCGGCGCTCCGGCAGGGTCACCGCGCGGCGGCAGGCCTCGTCGATCCCGACGATGTCGTAGTTCCAGCGCTTCAGCGCGCGGATGCTGCGATCGAGGAAGGCCGGCGTGATCTCCTGGGATTTCAGCGGCTGGAACCGGGCCCGGTGCGCAGGACGGACGCGCGCGAAGCGCAAGATCACCCCGGCGCCCCCGGCCTCGTGCTCCCGCAGACGGAAGGCGCCGCTGAAATAGGCGAGCTCCATCCGGGCTCGCCGCAAAATCCCGTTGTCCGGCGTCAAGATCCCCGCCTCTGCCCGGCGGTTCCCACACCCCGCCGCGGCATTGTTATTACTCTTTGTTGACATTTCCCTGCGAAGGTCGGCCGCAGCCGAGACCTGTAAATTAATACCTTAAAAAATTTGGGCTCCGAGATGATCATGGCGGCGGCAGTTGAAGGCCAGACGGCGGGGACGCGACCATGGCCGAACGCAATCCGCGTTGCCGGCGTCGACATCTTTCATGACCTCACTGCGGCCGAGGCGACCTGGCGCAGTCTCGAGACACCGCAACACAGCTACACGCCCTATCAGCGCTTCGATTTCCTCGCCAACTGGCAGCGCCAGGTCGGCGAGCGCGAGGGCCTGCGGCCCTTCATCGTCGTCGCCCATGACAGCGAACGCCGTCCGCTGCTGCTGTTGCCGCTCGCCGTGGAGCAGCGCCTGGGCGCGAGCTGCGCGGGCTTCATGGGTGGCAAGCATGCGACCTTCAACATGGCGCTGTACGACAAGGACTTCGCCGCCAACGCAACCGAGGCCGACATCACGGCGCTGACCGGATCAATCGCCGAGCGGTCTCGCGTCGACGCGCTCGTGCTGTGTCAGCAGCCGCTGCGCTGGCAGGACCAGCCCAATCCGCTGGCGTTGCTGCCGCACCAGGCTGCGGTGAACGATTGCCCGCTGCTAATCATCGAGCCCGGCGCAGCCCCCGCGGCGCTGATCAGCAACTCGTTTCGCCGCCGCCTCAAGGGCAAGGAGCGCAAGCTGCAGGCGCTGCCCGGCTACCGCTACCATGTCGCGAGCGACAGCACCGACGTCTGCCGCCTGCTCGACTGGTTCTTCCGCGTCAAGCCGCAGCGCATGGCCGAGCAGAAGTTGCCCGACGTGTTCGCCGAGCCCGGCGTCGAGCAGTTCATTCGCAGCGCCTGCCTGGCGCCGCGCGCCGACGGCAAGGGCTACGCGATCGACATCCACGCGCTGGAGTGCGACGAGGAAGTGATTGCGATCTTCGCCGGTGTCTCCGACGGTCATCGGTTCTCGATGATGTTCAACACCTACACGATGTCGGCGAATTCCAAGTTCAGCCCCGGCCTGATCCTGATGCGCGACATCATCGATCGCCATGCCGGCCTGAACTACCGCGCCTTCGACCTCGGCATCGGCTCGGACGAGTACAAGCGGCTGTTCTGCAAGGACGACGAAGCGATCGTCGACAGCTTCATTCCGCTCAGCCTGCGCGGCAAGCCGGCGGCGAGCGCGCTGTCGGCCATCAGCCGCGCCAAGCGCGCCGTGAAGCAAAATCCGGCGCTGTTCGAAATCGCGCAGAACCTGCGCAGCATGTTCCGCTGAGCCTCAGCTCGCCGCTTCACCCTGCTCTGCGCCGCCACTCGGTACGCCGAGCCGCCTCATCGCGTCGAATAGCAGCGCCGCGGCAGGTGACAGCGCACGCTTACGCAGCTTGATCAGGCCATAATTCTCCAACAGGAGCCGGTCGCGAAGACGCAGCATCTTGAACCGCTGCGGGTCGACCAGATCGAACACCAGCATGGGAACCGGCACAATCGCGTCGATGCCGGCGGCAATCCCGACCGAGGCAAAGAACGACTCGGTGTTGATGACCCGGCGCGGCGGCGTCACGCCGCGGCTCATGAATAGCCTCTCCAGCGCCTGGCGCATGAAGGATTCCCGCGGCTGGCAAATCCACTGCTGGTCGGCCATGTCTTCCAGCTCGACGGTCTCGCGGCCGGCCAATGGATGCTCGGCACGAACCAGCAGCACCGCCTCTTCTGCGCCGATCTCATAATAATCGAATTGCCGGGGGTCGATGCCGGCCGGAATCCTGGCGACGACGAAGTCGAACTCGAGCGCGAGCAGACGCGTGATCAATGGCGGGCTGGTGCTGACATCGAGCGAGATGTTCACCCGGTTCAGCTTCTCGCCGAGATACTGGATCACGTCGACGACCAGGTCGATGCTGGGCTTGGCGACTGTTCCGACGGAGACGGTGCCGAGCTCGCCGGACTTGTAGCCCGCGAACTCGTCGGTGACCTGGTCGAGATCGGCCAGCACGCTCTTGCCGCCGCGAATCAGGATCGAGCCATAGGCGGTGGGCTCGACGCCGCGCGCCGTCCGCTCAAACAGGGGAACCCGCGCCAGCGCCTCGATTTCGGCGAGCATCTTCGATGCCGCAGACTGGGTGATGTTCAACCGCTCGGCCGCCAGCTGCAGCTTGCGCTCATTGTCGAGAGCGACCAGCAGACGCAGCTGGCGCAATTTCAGGTTATTGATCACGGCCTGCTACCATCCTGCCCGGCAAGGGCCTCTCCGTTCCGATTAGACCGGAACGGGGCTCCAGATTCTGTCTTGACGCGTTTTCCTGCCGCGAACCGGTATCCACTTCGCTGGAAAACGCTCTGGGGTTCCCGCGCTTATACCGCGGTGCATCATGACAGTTTCGCCGTGGCTCCATTCCCAAATGCCATTAGTCACGCGGCTCTCGATTACACAACAATGAATGCAATACTTGCAAGGGCAAGGCGACGGACCGCTGCGGCCGCACGAAGGTGCCGCCCGGACAGCGCGATTACCGTGCGCCGAATCGAAAAACCGGAAGGGATGGGAACGATGAGCGACGATGTCGAGAAGCGCGCAATCGGAAAGATGATGCGGCGGCTGATTCCGTTCCTCATCCTGTGTTACTTCGTGGCCTATCTCGATCGCGTCAATGTCGGCTTTGCCAAGCTGCACATGAATACGGCGCTCGGCCTCAGCGAAGCCGCCTACGGGCTCGGCGCGGGCCTGTTCTTCGTCGGCTACTTCTTCTTCGAAGTGCCCTCCAACATCCTTCTGGAACGGTTTGGCGCGCGGCGCTGGATCGCCCGCATCATGATCAGCTGGGGCATCGTCTCGGCGGCATTCGCGTTCATCCCGCAGATGTCGGCGGCGAGCGGTCTCTCGAGCGAGTGGATCTTCTACTTCCTTCGCCTGCTGCTCGGCGCCTGCGAGGCCGGCTTCTTCCCCGGCATCATCTTCTACCTGACGCTCTGGTTCCCGACGATCTATCGGGCCCGCGTCATCAGCCTGTTCATGCTCGCGATCCCGATCTCGAGCATCATTGGGGCACCGATCTCGGGCCTGCTGCTCAACCTGTCCGGAGGCGGTCTGACCGGGTGGCAGTGGCTGTTCATCTGCGAAGCGCTGCCGTCGGTCCTGGTCGGCTTCGCTGTGCTCGCCTTCCTGCCCGACTTCCCGCGCCAGGCGAGCTGGCTGCAGCCCGACGAGATCAAATGGGTCCAGAACACCCTTGAGATCGAGCGGCAGAAGAAGGAAGCGGTGGAGCACATCTCGGTGCTGCAATCGCTCACCGATTCGCGCGTGCTGGCCTGCGCCTTCGTCTACTTCTGCCTCAATGCAGCGAGCTACGGCGTCGCGTTCTTCCTGCCCACCATCATTAAGGCGTTTGGCGTCACCGACACCCAGACCGGCCTGATCGCGGCGCTACCATTCGTGTTCGGCGCGGTCGGCATGGTGCTGCTCGGCCGCCATTCCGACAAGACCGGTGAGCGGCGCTACCATGTCGCCGGCGCACTCGTGCTCGCCGCCGTCGGCATCGGCCTGGCCGGACTGGTCTCAAGCCCGGTGCTGATCATCGGCCTGCTCTGCCTCGCGCAGATCGGCGTTTCGGCGGTGCCGCCGATGTTCTGGCCGATGCCGGCCAGCATTCTGAACGGCGCCTCGGCCGCGGCCGGCATTGCCGCGATCAACTCGCTCGGCAATCTATCGGGCTTCGCGGGCCCGTTCGCGATGGGCTATCTGAAGGACCTGACCGGTGGATTCACCGCAGGCCTGCTGCTGCTCGCGGTCGTCGGACTGATCGGCGCGCTGGTCACGATCAGGCTGCGGATCGATCCGGTCCTCGAGCGATCGATGCGCGAGCCGATGATGGCGCACTGAGGCGCCATCAGGAAGCATGTGAAGCGGCCTCCCAAAGCGAAGCGCGATGACGTCTCAAACTGAGCTCATCGCGCCCTGGAGGTCCGGTCAGGCCGCCACCACGCGCGGACCCGCCACGACCGTTTCCGACGGCGCGCAGGGCTTGCTCAGCATCGTCACTTCGGAGAAGCCGACGGCCCTGAGCTGATCGACCATCGAGCGGCGGGCATCCTGCGCCATGCCGGCGTCGGGCACGACGACAGCTTGCGCCTTTGCGGTCAGCAGTTCGGCCGGCAGGTCGACGGCCGTGCCGGCGTCGAGCAGCACGTGGTCGTAGACCCGGAGCAGCGCGTCGATCGCAAGCGCCAGCCGCGGCGATTGCAGATGCGCGCGATCGAAGCCCGGACGCCCGGCGCTGACGATCTGAACCCGCGACTGCCGATCCTTGGTGATGATCTGTGCGAACGTCGCCTCGCCCTGCATCAGTTCGGCAAGGCCGGGCGCACCGGGATCGACCGTGGCCGCCGTCAGCGCCGGCGAGGACGCGACGAGATCGACCACCACAACCTTGGCTTGACGCGCCATCAGACGGGCCAGCGTCAGCGCGGTCAGCGTGACGCTCTCGGCGGCAGCCGGGCCGAGCACCGTGACCTTGTGGGCGGCGGGACCGGCCGCGACCAGACGCTCGGCCAGCTCATCGATCTCGTTGGCCGTCCGGGCGGGCGCAGGCTGCGGCTCGCTGACGACCGGCTCATATGCGACTGCGGGGTCGGGCCTCAAATCAGGCTCGGGCGACAGGCTGGGCGCGAGCGGCGACGCGAGCTCAGGTTCAGGCGGCAGCGTCAGTGCCGGCTCGTCGACGGTCGCGGTCTCCATGACGGGTTCGCGGCGCCGGATCACTGCGGCGGCCGGCGCGAAGGCACGGCCCACCGCGCCGGGCGCGGAGATGCGCAGCAGCTCGCCGGTGATGATGATGCCGGCCGACAGCAACAGCGTCGCCAGCGTCGCGATCAGCACGATCGGCAGCTTCTTCGGATAGGCCGGCGTGTTCGAGACCGTGGCGCGCGAGATGATGCGGCCGTCGGTCGGCGCGGCCTCGATGTTCTCGCGTGCGGTCGCCTCGCGATATTTGGCGAGATAGGCTTCCAGCAGATCGCGCTGCGCCTTGGCTTCACGCTCGAATCCGCGCAGCTGGACGTCCTGGCTGTTGCTCGACGACGCCTGCTTCTTCGATTGATCCAGGCCCACTTGCAGCGCCTGGACGCGGCCATCGGCGACGCGGGCGTCGTTGTCGAGCGATCGCGAAATCTTGCCGGCTTCCTCGCGCAATTGGCGGTCGAGGTCGGCGATCTGGGCCTTCAATTCCTTGATGCGCGGATGGTTGTCGAGCAGCGTCGACGACTGCTCGGCGAGCTGCGCGCGCAGCGTACCGCGCTGTTCGGCGAGCCGGCGGATCAGCTCGGAATTGAGCACTTCCGTAGCCTCGATCGGCTTGCCACCCTGAAGCATCTCGCGGATCAGGCGCGCCTTGGTCTCGGCATCCGCCTTGAGCGCGCGGGCATTGTTGAGCTGCGTGTTCAGCTCGCCCATCTGCTGGTTCGACAGCGGGATGTTGTTGGTGCCGACGAACAGGCTCGACTTGGAGCGGAATTCCTCGACCCGCGAATCCGCTTCCGCGACCTTGCTGCGCAGCTTATCGATCTCGCCCAGCAGCCAGGTGCTGGCGGACCTGGCCTGGTCCTGCCGCGCCGCCTGCTGCAACACGAGATAACCGTCGGCAATCGAGTTGGCGACGCGCGCCGCAAGCTCGGGATCCTCCGACTGGAATTCGATCACCATGACGCGCGACTTATCGACCGCATAGGCCTGGAAGCGCTCGTAAAAGGAATCGAGCACCCGCTCTTCCGGCGTCAGGCTGAACGGGTCACGGCCGATGCCGAACAGCGCCAGCAGCGACTTCAGCGGCGAAAAGCCCCGCAGCACCGGATCGAACTCGGGGCGCTCGGCGAGCTTGTTCTTCTTGATGATGTCGCGGGCGAGATCGCGCGACAGCAGCAGTTGCACCTGGCTGGTCACGGCCTCGGCGTCGAGCGAGGTGCGCTCCAGGTCGCGCTCGCCGTTCGGGCGCAGGAAGGCATTCTCGCGGTTGTCGATCAGGATTCGGGCTTCCGACTTGTAGCGCGGCGTCACGACGTTGACGGCGGCAAGCGACACCGCAAACACGAGCACGGTCGGCACGATGATCCAGCTTCGCTTGCGCGCCAGCGCGCGCCCGAGCACATGCAGATCGAGATCTGTCGCCTCCGTCGGACGCGCCGGCCTGTCAGGAGCTGATATCGGCGAAGCCGGCTTCGCAATGGCTTCGGCGGCAACGGGCGCAGACTTCGGCAACGCCCGTTGCACCGCCGTTTCCTTGCCTCTACGCCAGAATGCAAAACGCATAACCAACTCCCGCGGACGCCGCGATTCCATCTCAATGGCGGCGATTACAGTCCATTAAGGTTGCTGCTGGGTTAATCGGCGCGGTTGACGGATGCGGCGGCCACCACCACTCCGTCATCGTTTGTTAACCATGAGTGCCGTTAATCGACGCCGATATTGTTGCGGGATTCCTCACATGCGCGATCTGCGCGCTCCCCTCGTTTGTCTGATTGCTGCGCTCGCGCTGTCGGGCTGCATGGGCCGGACGTCGCCGGTTGCCGGCGACCCGGCCCTCGATTCGATGGCGTATGGGCAGCCGGCATTTGCCGCGCCCACGCCGATGGCCGTGGCCTATGCCGAGCCCGAGCCGACGCGCGAGGCTTACAATCTTGGCCCCGGCGACAAGCTTCGCATCGTGGTCTATGGCCAGGAAGGCCTGACCAATTCCTACGCGATCGATGCGGCCGGCGCGATCACGATGCCGCTGATCGGCTCCGTGCCGGCGCGCGGCCGCACCCCTGCCGGGGTTCGCCGCCGAGATCACGGCACGGCTGCGCAACGGCTTTATCCGCGAGCCTTCGGTGGCGGTCGAGATCGAATCCTACCGCCTGTTCTTCATCCTCGGCGAAGTCCAGGCCCCCGGCCAGTACCCCTATGTACCCAACATGACGGTCGAGAGCGCGGTGGCGATCGCCGGCGGCTTCTCGCCGCGCGCCCAGCGCGACCAGGTCACCCTCGCCCATACCGATGCATCGGGCGCCGGCCGCTTTGTCGTTCCCTTGGGCACGCCGATCGGGCCCGGCGACACCGTCTTCGTCGGCGAACGCTGGTTCTGATCGATGGCACAGGATCAAAATGAGGAACGGCTGCTTCGCATCCTGCATGTCGTCCGCGCCCCGGTCGGCGGCATCATCCGTCACATCCTCGATGTCGCCAACGGCCAGATCGAACGCGGTCACCATGTCGGCATCGTCGCCGACAGCCTGACCGGCGGCACACGGGCTGATGCGGTCCTCGCCGAGATCGAGCCGCGCCTCAAGCTCGGGGTCCACCGGGTGGCTATACGCCGCGAGCCACGCTTCGCCGACTTCATGGTCTGGGCGCATATCGCCGGCCTGATCCGGAAATTGAAACCCGATGTCGTACATGGTCATGGCGCCAAGGCCGGCGCCTATGTCCGGCTGCGGCGGAGCTCGAACAAGGTGATCCGGGTCTACACGCCGCACGGCGGCTCGCTGCACTATCCGCTCGACACCTGGAAGGGCCGCTTCTACAGCCAGCTCGAGCGCACGCTGATGAACAGCACCGACCTGTTCCTGTTCGAGAGCGCGTTTGCCCGCGACACCTATCAGCGCACCGTGGGCAAGCCCTCAGGCCTCGTCCGCTGCGTCTTCAACGGCGTCACGTCGGAGGAATTCGAACCGGTCGCCAAGGCCGACGACGCCTCCGACGTGGCCTATGTCGGCGAATTCCGGCGCATCAAGGGTGCCGATCTCCTGATCGACGCGGTCGCCAAGCTGCGCGCCGACGGCAAGCCGGTGACGCTGACGCTCGGCGGCGACGGCGAGGAGTTCGAACGGCTCAAGGAGCAGGTGAAGCGGCTGTCGCTCGGCGACGCCGTCCGCTTCATCGGCCACGTCAAGGCGCGCTACGGCTTCTCGAAGGGCAGCGTTCTCGTGGTTCCGTCACGGGGCGATTCGATGCCTTATGTGGTGATCGAGGCCGGCGCTGCGGGAATTCCGATGATCGCCGCCAATGTCGGCGGCATCCCGGAAATCTTCTATACCCACACCGACGCGCTGTTCGCGCCCAGCAACGCCGGCGCGATGGCCGACGCCATCAAGGCCGCACTCGACAATCCCGCCGCGACCGCGGCGCGCGCCGAGCAACTGCGCGAACGGATTTCCGAACATTTCTCGCAGAGTGCGATGGTCGAGGGCGTCCTGGCCGGCTATCGCGACGCATTCGCCAAACATTAACCATTTCTTACACACGTAACCGTTTCTTCCGATTTGTCCCCTTAACTCGCGTCCGGGGGAATTTCACTGCTGCGCGCGGATGCTCATCTGCAAGCACAGGAATGGACGTGGACTCGTGGAACCGTTTAACGCACGCTCGATGCTGGATGCCGCTGCGTCTGCGACGGCCGCTCAGCCGCAGGTCGAACGCCGCCGCCGCCTGTCGCCGGCCGCGCTCACCGTTACCAATCAGAAAGTTCGCAGCGCCTACTCGCCGGTCGTGATCACCGGCGTGGTTCGCCTCGCCGATTTCGTGCTGCTCAGCCTGGTCGGCGTCGGGCTCTATTTTGCCTACGTCAGGCCGCTCGCCATCCATTGGGGATATATCGCATCGATCCTCGGCATGTCGGCTGCGGCGGTGGTCTGCTTCCAGGCCGCCGACATCTACCAGGTGCAGATCTTCCGCGGCCAGCTCCGCCAGATGACGCGGATGATCTCGTCATGGGCCGTCGTGTTCCTGCTGTTCATCGGCGTCTCCTTCCTGGCCAAGCTCGGCGGCGAGGTGTCGCGGGTCTGGCTGTCGTCGTTCTTCTGTGTCGGCCTTGCGGTGCTGATCGCCGAGCGGCTGGCGCTGCGCTCGATGGTGCGCGCCTGGGCGCATGACGGCCGGCTCGACCGCCGCACCATCATCGTCGGCGCCGACCAGAACGGCGAGAAGCTGATCGAGGCGCTGAACGCCGACGACGACACGGATATCCACGTGCTCGGCGTGTTCGACGACCGCAATGACGCCCGCGCGATGGACACCTGTGCCGGCTCACCGAAGCTCGGCAAGGTCGACGACATCGTCGAGTTCGCCCGCCGCACCCGCGTCGACCTCGTGCTGTTCGCGCTGCCGATCTCGGCGGAGACCCGGATCCTGGAGATGCTGAAGAAGCTCTGGGTGCTGCCGGTCGACATCCGCCTGTCGGCCCATACCAACAAGCTGCGCTTCCGCCCCCGCTCCTATTCCTATGTCGGCAAGGTGCCGACGCTCGACGTGTTCGAGGCGCCGATCACTGACTGGGATCTGGTGCTGAAATGGCTGTTCGACCGCGTGGTCGGCGGCCTGGCCCTGCTTGCGGCACTGCCGGTGCTCGGACTGGTGGCGCTTGCGGTGAAGCTCGACAGCCCCGGCCCGGTGCTGTTCCGCCAGAAGCGCTTCGGCTTCAACAATGAGCGGATCGACGTCTACAAGTTCCGCTCGCTCTACCATCACCAGGCCGATCCGACCGCCTCCAAGGTGGTGACCAAGAACGATCCGCGCGTCACCCGCGTCGGCCGCTTCATCCGCAAGAGCTCGCTCGACGAATTGCCGCAGCTGTTCAATGTGGTGCTGAAGGGCAATCTCTCGCTGGTCGGCCCGCGTCCGCACGCCGTGCAGAGCAAGCTGGAAAACCGCCTGTTCGACGAGGCCGTCGACGGCTACTTCGCGCGCCACCGCGTCAAGCCCGGCATCACCGGCTGGGCGCAGATCAACGGCTGGCGCGGCGAGGTCGACACCGACGAGAAGATCCAGAAGCGCGTCGAATACGACCTCTATTACATCGAGAACTGGTCGGTGCTGTTCGACCTCTACATCCTGCTCAAGACCCCGTTCTCGCTGCTGACCAAGAACGAGAACGCGTACTGAGATCGATTGCCCTCGCTGACGCTCCTCGCAATGACGAGCGTCAGATTATGTACCTGTTGCGTTGCGTGAGTATCCGATGGCCTATGCGGCGACAGCCGGGACGTCCCATTCGCCGGCATCAGCACCGCCAGGCGTGCTGGCGCTGCAGCGGGCGCTGGTGTGGCTCGCCGGCGCGTCGATCGCCATCGTGTTCATCGAGCCGAGCCCGTATGAACTCGTCACGCTGACCGCCTGCGTGCTGTTCTTTGGTACGGGCCTGCGCATGCAGCTCGTGTTCATGCCGCTGTTGTTCGCGCTGATCGTGCTCAATGTCGGCTACAGCATCGGCGCGGTGCCGTTCCTCGACAAGCCGGAGGTGGTGAACTGGGTCCTCACCTCCTGGTACATGGCCGTCACCGTCATCTTCTTCGCGATGGTGATGTCGGAGGATACCGAAGCGCGGCTCGACATGCTGCGCCGCGGCCTGATCGTCGGCGCGATGATCGCCTCGCTTTCGGGCATCGCCGGCTACTTTCACCTGGTACCCGGCGGCTACGATTTGCTGACGCTGTATGACCGCGCCCGCGGCACCTTCAAGGATCCGAACGTGCTCGGCGCGTTCCTGATCCTGCCGGCGCTGTTCACGCTGCAAAGCGTGGTCACCGACCGCTTCGGCAAGGCGTTCCGCAACGCCATCGCCTTCGGCATCATCTCGCTTGCGATCCTGCTCTCGTTCTCCCGCGCCGCCTGGGGCGGCCTGATCGTCACCGCAGCCTTCATGCTGGCGCTGATGGTGTTCACCAGCCGTTCGCAAGCGCAGCGCTCGCGCATCATCGTGATGACCCTGATCGCCGCGGTCCTGGCCGTTGCGCTGATCGCGGTGCTGCTGTCGATCGGCTCGGTCGCCGACATGTTCAAGCAGCGCGCGAGCTTCGACCAGAGTTACGACGAAGGCCGCTTCGGCCGGTTCGGCCGCCACATCCTCGGCGCCCAGATGGCGCTCGAATTGCCGTTCGGCATCGGGCCGCTGCAATTCCACACCTACTTCCCCGAGGATACCCACAACTCCTTCCTCAACGCCTTCATGTCGGGCGGCTGGATCTCGGGCATCTGTTATCCGGCGCTGGTGTTCGTCAGCGCGATCGTCGGCTTCCGCTATGTCTACAAGCGGGTGCCGTGGCAGCGCGACTATCTGGCGATCTTCTCGGCATTCCTCGGCATCGTCGCCGAGAGCTTCATCATCGATACCGACCATTGGCGGCACTTCTGGATGATGCTCGGCACGATGTGGGGCATGTACGCGGCAACCGAGCGCACCCGCGCGACACCGGCCGAGGTCAGCGACGAGACTTCGGCGGCAGCTTGAGCTCGGCGCGCTGCGCCGGCGGCATGTCGATTACCGCCTTCAATGCGCCGGTCGCTTCCAGCACGCCCTTGTAGCCGTCATTGGCGAAGCGCAGCAGCAGGCGCAGTTCGTCATCGGTGTAGCGGCTCCAGAGCTTGAGCATCGCCTCCTGCATCGGCACGTAGAACTTGCCGATCTCCGCCGCTTTTTCCTCCACCACCGAGATGAAGACCTTGCGGCGATCGCTCTCGTCCCGCTCGCGGCGCACATAACCCGCCTTCTCCAGACGATCGACCACGCCGGTGATCGCGCCGGTGGTCAGCCCGGTGACTTCGGCGAGACGCCCCGCGGTCACGCGCCCTTCAAGGTGGAGGATGTCCATGCATTCCATATCGGAATTGGAAATTCCGGCCATGTTTGCAACGGCCTGGCCGTACATCACGCCCTGCGCGGATGACCGGCGCATCGCCTCCTCGAGTTCCTGCATCAGCGCTGCGCGCGACTTCGCACTTGACAAAGCTGCTCCCATATCTTACTCGCCTAATATCTTATCTTCTAAGATAATTAGCAAATGACCTTTCGTACCCCGCACGGATGCATGGAGCAAGGCATGACCTCACGTCCCCGTAAAGCTCTGATCATCGGCGCCGGCATCGCAGGTCCGGTGACCGCGATGTTCCTGACCCGCGCCGGCATCGAAGCCGAGCTCTATGAAGCATGGCCCTACTCCACCGGGATCGGCGGGGGCTTGCAGATCGCGCCGAACGGCATGCATGTGCTGGCGGAGCTCGGCCTCGCCGACGAACTGATCCGCAGCGGCTCGGTCGCGGAGTCCTTCGATTTCTATTCGCAGGGCGGCAAGAAGCTCGGCTCGCTCAATCAGAACATGCAGCAGCGCTTCGGCCAGCCCGCGGTGAACATGTGCCGCGCCACCCTGAACGAGACCCTGATCGACAAGGCATGGGCCTCCAACGTCTCGGTGTTCTTCGAGAAGAAGCTGGTGAAGATCGAGGATCGCGGCGACCAGCCGGTCATCGCCTATTTCAACGACGGCACCACCGCCGAGGGCGATTTCGTGATCGGCGCCGACGGCGTGCATTCGGCGGTGCGGCGGCACGTGATCCCGGATGGCCCGACGCCGTTCGACACCGGGCTGATCGGTTTCGGCGGCTTCGTGCCGCGGGCCATGTTCGAGCGCCTGTCGATCGGTCAGAAGGTTGAGACGACGTTCGGGCAGAGCGGCTTCTTCGGCTACGGCCTGTGCAGCCCCGATCCGGACACGGGTGCGATGTGGTGGAGCACGCAGCCCTCGCACGGCATGACCGCGGCGGCCTACCGGCTGCAGAGCCAGGACGCGATCAAGCAGCATCTGCGCGATTTCCACGCCGGCTGGCATGCGCCGATCCCTGAGATCATCGAGGCCGCCGAGAATATCGTGGTGACCGACACGCTCGACGTCGCGACGCTGCCGACCTGGTCGCGCAAGCGCACGCTCCTGATCGGCGACGCCGCGCACGCCACCAGCCCGCATGCCGGCCAGGGCGCGTCGCTCGCGCTGGAGGATGGGCTGCGGCTCGGCACGCTGATGCGCGACGGCCAGGAGCTCGGCATGACGTTCCAGGCCTTCGAGCACGAGCGGCGGCCGCGCGCCGAGAAGATCGTGGCGATCGCCCGGCGCAACGGCAACAGCAAGCGCGAGTTCGGCCCGACCGGCGCCTGGCTGCGCGATCACCTGCTGAAGCTGCTGCTGCCGGTGTCGTCCAAGGGCATGGACTTCATGTACGCCTACAACCCGCGCGCGGCGTAGCCTCGGCTGTCATCACCCGCGCATGCGGGTGATCCAGTATTCCAGAGACCGCAGTGCTTGAGCCGAGAGGCCGCGGCGTACTGGATCGCCCGGTCGAGCCGGGCGATGACACCGATGAGGCTACGCAACTTACTTCTCGACCTCAAACGTCAGCCCGGCGTGATCGACCAGGCGCTTGATGAGCTTGCCCTGCATCGCCGCTCCCGGCGTCCAGAAGCCGGCGGCGACGTCGGGCGTATCGCGCAATAGACAGATCGCGCATTCCGAGATCATCTTCGAGGTCGAGCCGTAGCCGGGGTCGCGATCGCCCTTGATGCCGGCGCGGACCATGCGGCCGTCCGGCGCGACCGCGAGATAGAGCAGATCGTAGCGGCCGTTCTCGCGCTCTTCCTTCGACGGCCCCTCGCCAGGCTTCGGCGCGCTCGGACCGGTCTTCTCCGCATTCAGCGCCATCACGCGCTTGGCAATCGCTTCGCCCTTCTCGCCCGGACCGGTCAGAACCATCTCGTCGTAGACGAACTCCTTCCCGTAGGGAAAGCCCATCAGCATGTTGGAGCGATGCACGTTGCGCGTGTTGATCAGCGCCATCATGAACGGCGCGGCCCATGAGTGCAGATCGTCCTCATAGGCCGGCTTGCTGCCGCGCGGCTGCTTCGGGCCCTCGAAGCCCGGTGTCAATGCAAACGGGTTGTTGAGGATCGCGACCAGGCTCAAGTCCTTGGCGACCGCATCGAAGGTTGCCTTGGCGCTCGCGGCCGTGCCGCCGGACAGCGTGCCGCGCATGTCGCGCACGCGGCCCTTGACGCGCTGCGCCGGCGCACCGAACACCCGCTTGGCTTCCTCCTGGACGAAGAAGGCGCCGAGCTCGAACGGCACCGAGTCGAAGCCGCAGGAGAACACGATACGCGCGCCGCTGGCCTTTGCGGCAGCTTCGTGCTTGTCGATCATCTGCCGCATCCAGACCGGCTCGCCGCAGAGATCGAAATAGTCGGTGCCGCTATCCACGCAGGCCGCGATCAGCTCATTGCCATAGAGCTGATACGGACCGACCGTCGAGACGACAGACTTGGTCTGCGCCAGCATCGCCTTCAGCGATGCGGCGTCGCCGGCATCGGCGACGATCAGCGGCGTGTCGGCGGGCGCGCCGATCGCATCACGGACCGAAGCGAGCTTGTCCTTGCTGCGCCCGGCCATTGCCCATTTCAAGCTGCCGTCGCGATAATGCGCCGCGAGATATTCGGCGACGAGCTGGCCGGTGAAGCCGGTCGCGCCATAGACGACGATGTCGAGTTTCGACGAGAACATGGATCAGGCTCCCTGCGCAGCGAAATGGGCGCCCCTTTTGTCATCGCGGGCGGGGCGACGCAATCAGCTATTTCTTGCCGCTATTTCTTGCAGCTATTTCTTGGCATAGGACACGCCCATGCCGGCGCGGACGTCGGCCTGGATGCCATAGGGTGCGATCGGGTAGCGCAGGCCGTTCTTGGCGAGCTGCTTCATCCCCGCGATCGCCTTCACCAGATAGGCTGGCGGCAGCGCCATCAGCATCTCCTCGTCGGGCACGCCGCCATAGCGGCGCTCGGCGAAGCACGGCAACGACAGGCTCGGCTCGCCGGTCTTCAGCGCCCGCCCCCACGAATCCGCGCACGCGGTTTCGCCGACCACGCCCCACTCGAACTTCTTGTAGCCGGTGTACTGCAGCCCGTTGATCAGGATGATCATCTGTCCCGGCGTCGCATAGACGAGGCAGATGTCGGGCGGATTGAGGCGTCCGCTGGTCAGCGGGCTCACAGCCATCGCCTGATATTGGCCGTAAGGCACCACGTCGAGCGCCTCCTGGCGCTTGCGCGCGTCTTCGGCCGTGCCGTGCCAGACGCCGACATAGTTCTCACCGGCAAGCCACTTCTCGTCCTGCGGCGCGAGCCCGATCACCGCGCGGCATTGCGCGCCGACCAGATCATCGCAGGTGATGCCGACGGTCCAGCCGAGCCGCGAGGCCATGCTGACGATCTGATCCGTGGTGTGGACCGCCGACGGGCGGCGGATCTTCGGGATCGCCTCCATCTCCTCGACGCGCGCGAACATCTTGATGCCGATGACCGTGGTCTTCAGCCGCAGCAGGTTGTTCAGGTCGGCCACGATTGCGGAGAGGTCGAACTGTTCCGGCGGTGTCTGCTGTTGCATGGCGAAAACTCCCGTGATCGGCGGCTTGGCGCCGCCTGTTGATTTGATGTTAGCCGGATTGGCCGAGGGAAGCGACAAGCTCGTGGTGCGGCTCACCGTGCGGCCGGTCCCGGCAGCAAATCGTCGGTCTTGCCCGCCAGATGGTAGGCAACCAGCCCGATCCACTCCCGTGTGCCGAGATCGGTGCGCGACAGGCCGTCGATCGCGAGCGTCGCGAAACTCATGACATTGCCGACGCGCCAGTCGACCGGATAGGCCTCGACGTTGAATCCCGCCTTGCGGAACAGCCCGACCGACCGCGGCATGTGATAGGCCGACGTCACGAGCAGCCAGCGCTCACCCGGTTTGGGATCAACCAGCGCCTTGGAGAACTCGGCATTCTCCACCGTGTTGCGCGAGCGGCGCTCGATGGTCAATCGCGATTTGGCAATGCCGAGGCTCTCGAACATCTCGGCGGCGTAGTCGGCTTCGCGCACGTCGTTCGAGATCAGGTTCGCGCTGCCGCCGGTGAACACGAGGCGCGCATTCGGATATCTGCGCGCGAGCGCCGCCGCCGCGATGACGCGATCCGCCGCAGTGCGCACCACCGGCGTGCCATGCGCAACCGACAGATCGGCATCGATCGAGCCGCCGAGCACGATGATGCCGTCGGGCGCGCCGCGCGAGGCGTCCCATGGCGGGAAGCGCTGCTCCAGGGCGGAGATCAGGACATTGCCGAGCGGCGAGAAGCTGCAGATCGCGAGCAGCAGCGCTGACGCCACCATCAACCTGCGGCCGAGCCGAGCAAACCGCGTCAGCAGCAGAACGGCGCCGATCACGCCGATACCGATCAGGAAATTGATCGGCAGCAGTATGATGCCGAGCGTCTTGGAGAGCACAAAAAACAAGGGAAGCCTCTGCGAAGTTCTGCTACAGCGTCATACGCTGCCCGAAGTGCAATCAAAAGCCGTCACATGACCCATCATCATCTGAAATCCAGTCCCGAAACCTGCCATTGGGGCTTCTTCGAAGCAAAGCTGAAACCGGTCCAGACCATCGCGAGCGGCGACGAGGTCACGATCGAGACCGTCAGCGGCGGCCCCGACGTGGTGCCGGACCGCGGGAAGTTTTATGTGCCGCCGGAGCTCGACGACATCCATGCGAAGTGCGAGCGGATGGTGCCCGGGCATATCCTGACCGGCCCGATCGCCGTGAGCGGTGCCGAACCCGGCGACGTGCTCGAGGTCGATATTCTCGACGTCCAGCTCCGGCAGGACTGGGGCTACAATCTGATCAAGCCGCTGTCCGGCACCCTGCCCGACGACTTCCACGAGACCCGCATCCTCAACATCCCGCTCGATCGCGTGCGCATGGTCGGCCGCATGCAGTGGGGGCTCGACCTGCCGCTGAAACCGTTCTTCGGCGTGATGGGCGTGTCGCCGCCGCCGGCCTGGGGCCGCATCTCCTCGCTGATCCCGCGCGCGATGGGCGGCAATCTCGACAACAAGGAGCTCGGGGCCGGAGCCAAATTGTATCTGCCGGTGTTCGTGCCGGGCGCGCTGTTCTCCTGCGGCGACGGTCATGGCGTGCAGGGCGACGGCGAGGTCTGCGTCACCGCGATCGAGACCGCGCTCACCGGCCGCTTCCGCCTGACCCTGCGCAAGGACCTCAAGCTCACCTATCCGCGCGCCGAGACCGCCGACCACTACATGACCATGGCGATGGATCCCGATCTCGACCAGTGCGTGGTGCGAGCGCTGCGCGACATGATCGTGCTGCTCGGCGAGAAGCGCAATCTGTCGCGCGAGGACGCCTATACGCTGTGCAGCCTGGCCGCCGACCTGCGCGTCACGCAGACGGTCAACGGCTCCAAGGGCATTCACTGCATGATCGCCAAATCGGTCGTTCACGGCTGACGGCCGGTCGATAAGCCGCACTTGTGTTCCGCAAGCGCGGCTCGATACAATCCCCGTCCCAACGAACAAAAATGGACGGGGACGGATATGCTGAAGGACAGGCTTTCGCCGGCCGACGAGGCTGCGCGCGACAAGGAGATGCAGGAGACGCTCGCCGCCTGCCCGCGCATCCTCGATCTCATTGCCCGTGGTCCGCAGGGCGCGCCTGAGGCGGAAGCCGCGATCTATCTGCGTTCGCCGCTCGATCCCAACCCGGTCGTGATCTCGAACGATCATCTGATGGGCTGCATCAAGGCCGCCGAAAGCTATTTCCGCAGCCAGGGCATCGGCAAGGACGACGCGGTCGCCGTCCTGCTCCCGGCCTGCCCCGCGACCGTGGTCGCGATCTTCGGCGCAGCCGCCTGCGGTGTCGCCGAGCCACTCAATTTGCTGTTCACGCGCGAGGCGATTGTCGCGCAGCTCAACGCCATCAAGGCAAAGCTGTTGCTGGCGCCGCCGCCGGGCATGCCGGGGGGGCTCTATGAAAGAGTCGAAGGCTTGCAGCGCGAGGTACCGTCGCTGCAGCGCACCGTGATCGTGCCGCTCGACGGCAGCATCGCGTTCGACGGCGAGGTGCTGCGGCCCGATCCTGCGTGGCGCGACGACTACGGCAAGTCGAAGGACATGAGCGAGGCCGACCGTGTCGCGGTGATGCTGCCGACCGGCGGCACGACAGGTCACCCCAAGGTGGCGCGGCTCACCAACCGCGCGATGGTCGCCTCCACCGTGTCCTCACGCATGGCACTCGATTTCCATCGCGGCGAGCGCGCGATGATCACGATGCCGCTGTTCCATGTCGGAGGCCTATTCTGCACGACGGCCAATTGCCTTTCCGCCGGCACGACGATTTTCATCCCCGGCCCGGCCGGCGCCCGCGATCCGTCACTGATCACGCATTTCTGGAAGATCGTCGAGAAATACCGCGTCAACATCTCCGGCAACGTGCCGACCACGCTCGGAGCGCTGGCCGACATCCCGGTCGCGGACAGCGACATCTCGACGCTGCGCGTCACCGCCACCGGCGCCTCGATCTGCCCGCCGGAAATCGAACGGCGTTATCTTGCCACCTGGGGCGGTGCCTGCATCCAGCAGCTCTACGGCATGACCGAGCTCGCCGGCGCCATCACGCACGACGTGCACGGCGTAAAGCCGCGCGCCGAGAGCGTCGGCACCCGCAATCCGCTGGTCGAGCTCGCGATCCTCGACGGCGGCAAGCTGCACACCGGCCCGTGGCCCTCGCCGGTCGGCGAGCTTCTGACCAGGGGCCCGCAGGTATTCGCTGGTTACGTCGACAAGAAGCAGACCGAAGAGGCGTTCCGCGACAGCTGGCTGCGCACCGGCGACATCTGCCGGATCGACGCCGACGGCTTCGTCTACATCCTGGGCCGCGCCAAGGACGTCATCATCCGCGGCGGCCATAACATCGACCCGCGGGCGATCGAGGATGCCGCGCTGGCGTTTCCGGGCGTGGCGCTGGCCGCGGCCGTCGGGCGTCCCGACACCTATGCCGGTGAAGTGCCGATGCTGTTCGTCTCGGCGCAGCCCGGCGCCCATATCGATCCGAACGCGCTCGCCGCCTTCGTGCAGGACAACATCCTGGAGCCGCCCGCACGGCCGCGCGTGGTGTCGGTGATCCCGGAGATGCCGGTCACGCCGGTCGGCAAGATCTTCAAGCCGAAGCTGCGCGAGATCGCCGCCGGCGAGGCCGCGCGTGAGCTGCTGGCTCGGGAGGGCTTGTCCGGCGAGGTCAGTGTCGAGGCCATCACCGACCCGTCCCGCGGGCTGTACCTGAGCGTGAGCGCGCCTGCGGACAAGGCCGAAACAGCTGAGCGGCTTCTCAAGAAGTTCCCAGTCAAGGTCGAGTTACGATCCTAACGCCCTCATTCGTCTAGCTAATTTGACCGCAGCGCCGCGCCGGAACCAGCTTCCGGCGCGCGCGGGTGTGCGCGTCCAGTTTCGCAGCTCGTGGCTTGACGGGCCGCCATATTCCTAAATAGACTCTAAATAGATACTTTTCAGTACAGGCGTTCAGGGTTAAGCGTTTTCTCATGGCTACAGAAAAAGCCGAAACCGACCGCGTCCCGGTCACATTGGCGCTCTCGACAATTGGTTACCTCGAGAAGCTGGTGAGACAGGGCACCCACGGCACGAGCGTCCCGGGCGTCGCACGGACATTGATCGAGGAAGGCATTCGGCTCGCCATCAAGGACGGGTTGCTTGCAATCCGCGACAACGGACGCACGCCTTGACGGCGTGTGCGTCGGCGCGGCGGTTCAACAGAACGTGGAACCGTCAAAATGATTACCATCGAGCCGACCTGGACGCCGGAGCGCGTCGACCAACTCAAGATCTACTTTGAAGCCGGCCTCTCCTGCCGCGACATCGCCGTCAATATCGGCGTCAGCCGCAATGCGGTGATCGGCAAGCTGTCCCGGCTGAACCTCACGCGCACGACGCCGGACGAACGCCGGGCAAGGCGAAAGAAATCCACCGCGCACGCGGCGCAACGGGCGACCGCGAAGCAACAGCTCCGGTTGCTTCAGGCGGTCTACAAACAAGAGCCCGACGATGCGCCGATCGTCAGCGCCAACAACTGCTCGCTGTTCGAGCTGAGCGAGCAACGTTGCCGCTGGCCGATCAGCACGCCGGGCGCCGATGATTTCTGCTTTTGCGGCAACACGCCGCTCGGCGGCATGCCCTATTGCTCCGGGCATTGCCGCCTCGCCTACCAGGCGGGATCGCGCCAGCGCGCGATGCGCGGGTAGCGTTTCGCGCGACGCACACCGCGTCAAAACGGGAAGCAGGTCCGGTTCTGATCCATCAGAACCGGATCGCTGGTTCACCCGACCTTCCAGCCGGTCGCCGCCACGATGCCCTGGTAGAACTCCGGCGTGTAGGCCTGCTCCGGGGTCTTGCGCACGCGCTCGTCGAGCAGATGCGCATCGTCGCCGACCAGGATGCGCCAGCGATCGGCCTTCACGCCGTCGAGGATGATCTTGGCGGCGGCAGCCGCCGAGGTCGGTGCCTCGTCATGGAAAATGCGAGCGCGGTCGAGCGCGAGCTGCTGGATGTCGGCATCCGACATCTTGGCGACGTCGATGCCCTGCCCTTGCAGACGCTGCCGAACCTGCTTGAGCTCGTCGGGATTGAGCTGGTCGGCGCCGTTCTGCACCTTGCGCGAGTTCGACACGATCGAGGTGCCGATGTGACCCGGCATCACGACCGAGCATTTGACATGCGGCGCGTTGAGCCGAAGATCGTTGATCATCGCCTCGGTGAATCCCTTCACCGCGAACTTCGCCGCGCTGTAGGCGGTGTGCGACACGCCCATGCCGACCGACGCCCAGAAGCCGTTGACGCTCGAGGTGTTGACGATGTGCGCCTCGTCGGCCTTCACCAGCAGCGGCAGGAAGGTGCGGACGCCGAGATAGACGCCGCCCCAGCAGATGTTGAAGGTGCGCTCCCACTGCTCGCGCGTGTTGGTGAACAGGCTGCCGCCACCGCCGATGCCGGCGTTGTTGAACAGCAAATGGATCTTGTCGGTCGCCTGCTGCTCGATCAGCTCATCGCGAAAGCGCTTGTAGTGATCCTCGATCGAGACGTCGGCAACGTGGGTGGTGATGCGCAGGCCCTGCGGCAGCTTCTCGACCTCGCAGAGCCGCTTGGTCTCGGCCATCGCCTCGGCCGAGACGTCGCACATCGCGACATTGCATCCTTCAGCAACGAGCTGCCGCGCCAGCTCGCGCCCCATGCCCGTGCCGCCACCGGTGATGACGGCAATCTTTCCGGCGAAATCCTTCATGTGAGATCCGTTCCTTCCTTGATTCTTCTTGCCTGATTGTTCTTGGTTTCGGCTCGAGCGCGGATCGCAGTCCCAGCCGCTTGGCTGCGGCACTCTACATCACCGAATTATCGCGCAGCAACGGCGCCCGCCCTTCACGCGCAAGTGTGCCGCCAGCAGCAAATCGAGGCAGCCGGCGCCGTAACGAAATCATTCCGCGCAGCGAACAATCCGATATCGACAAGCGGAGACAACGATCGTGCAGATCCTGAATGGATTGGTCGCAACGACGCTGATGGCGATCGCGGCCGGCATTGCCGCTGCGGCCGCTGCCGCCGAGGTCACACCGCCGAAGCCGCGCGACGGCGCCTGCGCCGACGGCTCACGCTGATCAGATCAGACAAGCGCAGAAGCGGCGTGGCGCAATACATGCGCGCTCTCAGATGCCGAGATGATGTCGCTCGATCTCGAACGCTTGTCCGCGCCCCCGTTGAACGCCAGGTCGGAGCGCCGGACCGCTCCGCGCTATTCGGCCGTCTCGATCCGCACAGCCGCGCGCCGTCGCAGCACGCCGCTGGCAACGCTCAAGACAAGCTTGAGCAGGCCGCGCCACGAGAAGTCGATGACAACCTCATGGTGCCGCAATCCCTTGCCACCCTTCACCAGCCCGAGATCCCGGATCAAGCAGTAATGGCCGCTGCTCATCCGAGCCAGGCGGCTGTTCTTGAAGCGTCCCATGAATGACGAGAATGCACTGCGGATCGATTCCGTCAAATCTTGACGACATTGAATGGATGAGATGGTGCGGGCCCTGCTGCGGGCAGCTGTTTGCGACGGTCGCGGGCGTCACGATCGCCCGCGCCTTGAATCAAAAACCTCCGGCAGGGCATTGCCGGAGGTTTGGGAGGCTTAGCATGAGCTAAGAGCCATCATTCAATGTGTTGGCCGCCACGTATATAGTTTAGTAGATCAGGTAAGTAAATAAATTTGCCGCGAATGAATCGCATGGCACGTCTTCGTTGTTCGCCTGGACCGAAATGACGCAGCCCACCTTCGTCCGCTGATCTCTCGCTAAAAGAAAAACCCCGGCAGTTGCCTGCCGGGGTTCTGTAGGATCGTGATCAGATCAACCGGTATTACCAGTTGCGCTGAGCGCGGAGGAGCATCTGGACAGTGTCCTGATCCTTCAGCTCGTAGATCGCCGAAGGCTTGCCGACCGCGGCAGCGGACGTGGTGATTACGCCCGAATACTTCTGATCGAGATGCGAGTAGGTCACGTCGGCCGAGAAGGTCAGGTTCTTGACCGGGGTCCAGCGCGTGATCACACCGATCTGCGCGATGTTGTAGTCGGGGTTGCAGTTGGTCACGCCAGCGCCACCGGCGAACGCGGCACGGAAGGTACCACCCACGCCGCCAACGCCGCAGATGAGGGCCTTGGCCGTGTCGTTGTACGAGATAGCAGCGTAAGCACCGTAGATGCTGGTGTTCCAGTAGGGATCCCAGTTGTGGGTGTACGCACCGCGCATACCCCAGGTCTTGATGCTCTGCTGCTGGCCGCCGGGGCCGAACACCGTGTCAGGCGCAGTGCCGAAGCCGACGCTGCCATACGCACCCGGGAGGTTCGAACCGCTGTAGATCGCGATCGAGCCGGCCTGGCTGGCCAGGTCCTGGATGTTGTAACGGGTCGCACCGTCGGTGTAGACGCCCTGGATGTTGATGGTGTCGCCGGGTCCGGTCGGGATGTTCTTGATCGACAGGGCCAGTGCACCAGCCCAGCCCCACTTGTCGTCCGGATGGCCGGTCAACTCGGTGCCGCCGTAGTAGGCTGCGTGATTGTCATGCGCCGCGACCGACGCCTGGAAGATACCCCAAGCCTGGTCGACCTTGAGCGCGGCGATGAAGTCCGGCGCGATCGTGCCGGCGAAGTCGCTCGAGCCATAGGCACCACCGGCGCCGAGGTTGTTCACGCCAGCCTGGGAGTACGCCACCTGATCCTGCGCCGACAGAGCCAGCGAGACGCCGTTGCCGAACTGCGCAGTGTAGGTGAACTGGTTCACGCCGTTGGTGGTGTTCACGCCGCCGACGAGACCGTCATAGTTGTTGCCCGGATAGCCCGTCCATGGAGCGGCGAACTGCGAGACCGCCTTACCCATGGTGAAGCCGGCGAACTGGATGAAGGCGTAGTAGACGCCGACCGAACCGGCCGCAACGTTGCCCGAGCTGGCGTTGTTCGGAGCAGAGGACGTGCCGATCGGCGAATAGATCGTCGAACCGGCGGCAGCGCCCGGACCGTAGCTGTCCGAGGTCCAGGTGAACACCGCATCGAAGTAGGTGCGGACCACGCCGTACTCGGTCGCGGTGCGCGTATCGATGTTCAGGTCTTCACGCGAACGCCAGGTGTAGCCGTTGGTGAAGCGGTTGTTGGCACCGCTGGCGCCATTGTAGTTCGGGCCGTAGACGCTGTTGCCGTTGATGACCAAGTCAGCGCGCACGTAGCCGCCGAGCTTGATGCAGGTGTCGGTGCCGGGGATGTAGTAGAAGCCCGGACCATAAAGCGAGCAAACCTTCACGTATTCGACCGCTTTGGCCTTAACGGGAAGATCGGCCGCCTGTGCCCCGCCGACCGCGACCAGCGCAGCGGCCGAGCCCAGAATAAGGCTCTTCGCCAATTTCATATCAAACCTCCAAGTTGCTCATATGCGTAGAGTCCGGGTCGCGAGCGCCCCGTGATCCTCCCGCATTGTCCAAGACCGTTTTCCCCAAACCTCGCACCCTCAGATCAATCTGTGGTGTGCGACGGACTTGAACGATCACCGCAACGGGACGATCGAGATTCCCCTACCGCCGGGTTCAATATGCATGGGCGAGTTGCCCAATCAAAATAGTTTATAAAGTCAGGAATACGAATGCGGCCACACTGTGTCTCGCCGGCAACGCTCGACTTAAGCCCCTTACCTGCATGGGCAAATTTGTCGCACCCCAAATAGCCGAACGGTCACATACGCATCATAATTGCTTTACGTTCACTTGCCTTCCTGAGCGACTTACTAGAAAAAAAGTCCCGCCGACGCGGGAATCAAGAAATAAATCAGCACAAAGCTGAGTCGGCACCTAGGGAAGGGGAAGCTGTGTCAGTGACCAGGAAGGATCAGGCGCGCCTGCGCGCCATCGAGAATCTCGACATCATCAAGCGCTTTACGCTCGAGATCTCGTCCATCAACTCGCATCTCGAACGGGTCCGCCAGCTCTGGGGCAAGGCGCTTGGCGTCAGCGGTCCGCAATGGATGATCCTGATCGCGATCTCGGACCTCGACAAGGATGACGGCGTGCCGATCAACGTGGTGTCGAAGCTGCTGCATGTCGATCCGTCGTTCGTGACCACGCAGTCCAAGCTGCTCGAGCAGAAGGAACTGCTGCGCCGCGCGCCCTCCCCGGCCGACGCGCGCGTGGTCCGTCTGTCGCTGACCGACAAGACCCGAAAGCATCTGGCGGGCCTCGCCGACCAGCACAAGGCGTTCAAGAAGACCGTGTTCGAGGAATTCAGCGAGCCCGAACTGGCTGAATTCACGGCCAAGCTTGCGATGCTCAACAACCGCATGGAAAAGGCCTGCCTGATCGCCGCGATGGATTTCGAGACCTGACGATGGCCGCATCGGGCGGCAAGCAACGCCCGAATGCTCTCAACATCGCATGCTTTGAAAAATGGTCGGAGCGAGAGGATTTGAACCTCCGACCCCTAGTCTCCCAGTGATTCCGAGCAAGAATATCAGCTAGTCTCAGCGCGTACCTTTAGATACCATTTATACATAAAAATTAGCCACTTAGCTTTTATCAGAAGCTATCGCCAGTTACCATCAGTAACCGGCCAATCCCCCGCCAATGTTTCCCAAAAGTTTCCCAAATCGGCTATAAGGCCGCTCCGGCACATGCCTGGAGACTAGGGCGCTACGGAGCAAGTACATGGCTAGGGGTCGAAACAAGCTCGCCGCCAAAGCGGTCGACAAGGCCATTGCGGAGGCTAAGGACACGGGCAAACGAATCGAAGTGAGCGACGGGGGTGGCTTGGTGCTGCGCTGTCCACCGACCGGCGTCGCCCGTTGGACGTTCGCCTACCGCTCCCGCGCCAAGGGCGGCATGCGCCGCGTGACGCTGGGGCTGTACGGTACCAAGGCCCCGGCCCTCAGTCTGAAGCTCGCCCGGGAGGCCCGGGACCGGGAAGAAGCCAGGAACGGCCAGGGCGAGGACCCCAAGGCCGCCCAAGAGCGTCAGCTAGTCGAGCACCGCAAGGGCGTGGTGACGTTCGGCGAGCTGTGCGACCAGTACGTCGAGCACATTAAGGCTATCGACCCTCGCACCGGAACGCCGCGCAAGAGCAGTTGGAAAAACGACGAAGGGTATCTGAAGCGCCCGAAGGCCAAATTCGGGAAGCGCGCAGTCGGCTCCCTCACGCGTAGCGAGATCAGGGAGCACCTCGAAGAGATTGCCAAGGCCTCACCCTCATCGGCGAACCGGACACAGTCTGTTATCCGCACCATGTGGGGTTATGCGAACGACCGGGAGATTCTGTCCGAGAACTTCCTGCACGGCATGAAGAAGGTCGGGGGCAAGGAAGTCGAGAAGGATCGCGTCCTAACGCTGGACGAACTGAAGGCCTTTTTCGCTATCCTTGACGATGAGAAAGCAGGCGTCACGGACGGGACCCGTCTGTCGCTGAAAGTCGTATTGCTGACAGCTCAGCGGCCGGGCGAAGTCGCTGGCATGATGCGTTCCGAGCTTCACGGCCTTAGCGGCGACAAGCCGCATTGGATCATTCCGGCTGTGCGGACCAAGAATAAGAAGGCGGAGCATACGGTCCCCCTCTCCCCAACTGCGGTCAAGTTGATCGAAGCGGCTCTTGAGATCGGCAAGCCCGATGAGGGAGAAGACAAGAATGACAGGCCCGTGTTTGCCAGTCGCTTCGAGAGCGTCGGCGTGCTCGCCCGTCACTCGATGAGTCAGGCGGTCCGCCGTTTGCTTGAAGACGAAGAGCTGGCAGCCTTCACGCCTCATGACCTGAGGCGAACGGCGGCGACAATCGTGCAAGCTGCCCGGTTGCCGGTCGACTACGTGAAGGCGTTACTTAATCACAACGATAAGGGCGTGACTGGCATATATGCCCGCTGGCACATGTTTGAAGAGAAGCGAGAAGCCATATTGACGATTGAGGCTGCAATGGACGGTTGCAGCGTGTGTGAGCCCGCCTAAACTTCGCTTTGACCTGAAGGGGTATCAACGATGCGAGCAGCGATAGTGCTGGCCTGCCTGTGCTCTACAGCCGCCGCAGCTGAAGAGCTACCGAATAATCTTCTTTTGAAGTGCGAAGGCAGCGCTCACAGTTATTCTCAGCGAGCCGACAATCGACTCCCTGAAGCCGACCAAATTCGAAACTATCTTGCGGCTTCAGAACGGTGAGCTGGCGGACACGCGCTCATTCGCTCTGACTACGGGAAATTGCGAACTTAGAAACCGCATCGTTGCCTGCACCGGCAAAGCCAATTATCCAAGCACAATTGACAAGGGCAGCGAGAGCAGAGAGATGCAGTCCTACATCAACCGCGAAACAGGCGAGTACAATTTCTTAATGGAGACAACATCGTACACGGGGCGGAATGGTACGGGTAAGAAAACAGGCGCAATGAAATATTATCGATCAGGAATTTGCCGCGCGATAAGCAAACCGATTTTTTGACTGAGCCTGCAATTAAGCTCCGCGCAAATTACTTAGCGCGCTCAAAATCAGTCCTGCTTTTCCCGCTTGTCCATCGCTTCAATATCCTCTTGCAGTATGATCGAGGTGTCTCCCAATTCGAACATCGGCGAGACAGCCGCGCGCACGATTCGTGGTTTGTAACCTAGTGCCGTCCCTAAGGTCCGCGACACGGTGCAGTCCGGTTCATACGAATAAGCCAACGCATCTAGATCAGATTCAAATGTATCGCGAAGCAACTGTAGCTCGACCGTCTTCTTGAACACTTTAAGAGCCTCATCGGGCTTGGTTGGGGGCGATACCGCTGGCTCCCGAAAGCGCTCGTATTCCTTATCGGCGCGCGACGAATCGAGATGCAACCAACGTATCTGAGCATCCATCACCCTACTATCGGGAAGACGGTCAAAATTAATGCGCTCAATGACCTTCCAATATTCGCTTTGCACGTCGGCAAATGAAAGAGCGGCGAGATCAGAATGAATTGAGCCTTGCTTTCCAGGTCCGAACGGCGGTTGCACCTTCTTAAGATTTGCGACCGATGAGCTAAACGCCAGGCGCCTCGAACGCAGCTCGGTCACCAACTGGACGCGGCGCGAAATGAGCTGATCGGCATCGCGCATGCACTGTTGGTGATTCGTAATGTAGCCACCGCCGACGGTCACAAGGCATGCAGATAAGAACCACAGGAAGATTCCGCTATTTACAACAACCCAAAACTTGTTTGCTTTGGGCTCCTTCGCTCGCGACTGTTCGCGCATAAACCTCCGAAGACGCTCATTCCGAAACTTCTCGTACTTCGGCATTCGTGACACAATGAGCCCCTTCTTCCACGTAATCGGCTCAGCTGCCCTTAGACGTAAGGCGCGTCAGATCGACTCACTTTGACATCTTTCCAGCCCACGCTAGCCAAGAACGTCGCGACATTATCTTCGGTGTCGGGGTTTTTTGGACCAAGGACTAATTCTTTGATGGGAGCATTTCTGCCGCCATCCGTCATATCCAATACAACATAAGGGACCTGAATTCCGTTGCGAACCCGGTAATTGATTTGCTGCGGACCGGCGCGCCTCATCCCATCACCGTCGATCCCTCCAAGCGGAATCATTATCCGCCTTTCGTTGCTCGTCAAGCGCCAAGCCTGACATGTGAACGTTCCGAATCTCCATCTCTTCAGCGAACGACGGGTGTTTGTAAGCGCACAAGTCCAACGCGAACGCGAACCAATGATGATTGAAGCGTTCGTCATATCTGAACCCAAACTGCTTCTCTGTTTCAAAGACATGCCTAATGTTATTAGTCAGCTCTTTTCTTTGTGCGGCTCTGTCATAGAGCACCCTTAGCGGCTTTGCAGGCCACTCCAGCTCTCGGGGCGAAAAGCCAATCGCAAAACCGCGCCCATCATCCGCGTACGCGCGCCATTGACTCAGAAGATCGCCGTTGAGCGAATAGCTGGATACCATAGCCACCGAGTGATCCTGAGTTAGCCGGACGATTTCCATGATCCGATCTATGAACTCAGCGCCGCAAACTTTCCTCAGTTTGTCTGCTGCATCTTGAAACTGCTCATAGCCCCACTTCCGCTCTGTGGCGTCATTGAGCGCAGAGTACGCTGTTTGCCACATAGTCTTGGACCGAACGATTTGCGTGAATGCATCCGCTCCGCAGTAGTGGTAGATCAGTTCGTCATTCGTCGGCTTATAGAGCCGATCATATATCATCTAGCCGCCTCCGAAATACTTAGCTCCCCACTCAATCGCGCCCTTTACCAGCGGGTTTTCCCAAACCTGCTTCAACAAGCTTTTCGCCTCATCTTTCTCGGCGGCGCTCGCGTTTGAACTGTCAACGTAATTGTTTAACCGTTCAAGATTCAAATTGACGTTCTGGATATTCCCGTGACCTCCGATCTGGACACCCTGCGAGGCGTGCACGTTGATGCTAGAATCGATGGTAATGGCCATCGGTGGCGCGGCATCGCCCTCGACGACGTCAACACCGAACGCGCTGATCTTCGCCATGATCACCATGTACCGAACCGCGCTCGTCATAGATGACCGCCGAGGATTCCACTGAATGAGTCCCTTTTCAGCTAACTGTTCGAGTACTCTGCCAACCTTGTCCACCTCCAACCCAGTATCTGCAAAATCGGGCAATTCAAGACGGTCCTTCGTCTCGCGGAGATCGTACATCTTCTTGAGCACTATCCCACGCGCTTCGCTATCTTTCATTTTCAGGCCCCTTCTGTCTGGTTGGCCGATACTATCAGTGTCATTGTTGCTGTTCTAGATTCACGGCGTCCGAACAGCCAGGCGGCTTCCCGCCCTGATTGATGCATGCGCGGTATAACCACGGCACAACGTAACTGCCCGCCCACACTCCCCGCCCGGCGTGGTCGGCTTCGCGTTGTGCGTTGTCGTACTTGCCTTTGGAGTAGCGGGGCCAATCGAACGCGAGCCCACCCCGCACAAGCCACCCTCCCAGGTCGACGCCGCCAACTGAGCACGTTGCGACTGTACGCCCATAGACGTCACGGTCGACCGGCTCGCAGCTAACCGGCCGCCGCGATATGAAGGCGTCCAGCTCGTTTGCCGCCTTTGCCCCGCAACGATAGGGCAAGCTGTCATCACCGCGACAGAGCTGGGAGCTCTCGGGTGCATCAATGCCCCACAGCCGAATGCGTGTGCCGTGGATTTCGAGCGTGTCGCCGTCAATGACGCTGGCTTGTCCGACCAAGTCTCCCCCGAGCGCCCCCGACATCGCAACTACTTGTATGAAGAGAAAAGCAAAGGCCCAACGCATCGATCTACTTAGTTAGATGGGCTCGCGCGGCAAACCTACGATCGGCTTCAAGGTCGCGTCCTTCAATCATGTAAATGGGACACACGCGACTGAATACAACATCGCTCAGAGTTTCGGCGCACATCCGTTTAAGCTGCGTATAACTGCGGGATACCGCAAAGCTGCATGCTTCAGCGTCATCCGTTTCGACGCACGCTTTTCGTGCGCCCGTCGTAGAATTGATGACGACGAAATCGTCAGACATTATAGCATCCACGATGGAGCCTTTTGCGGCCCACAGCGTTGCGCATATCGCGAATGCCGCGATCAGAAAAATCCAAATCCGTCTCATATCCATCACATCGCTTAGCGACAGCCCTAAATAGTCTGCCCGTCCTCCATAGACATGGCGGCTGAGCAGTCCTTTGTTACCTCTCCTACTTGATCGATTTGAAGCTTTACGAAACCTTGTAGCCTGCGCTCGCTTTCCTGCACCAAGCTGACATCGGTAACGCGGACACCGTCTCGCTTGCCGAATTGGCTGCGGATGTCTTCTTGTATTGAGCTGATTTCACTCTTGCTGAACGAGGGCTTGCCGTGATCCGATACGTACCAAACGATACCGCCGATCAAAATGCACAAAGTCAAAAATGCGTTTGCTTTCACTTGGGTCGCCCTCTCCCTGCTTTCCCACACTACTTATCGGTCGTCGGTCGCCTTCCACTGCTGGCCTTCCAGCCCGTGCTTCAAGACCTTGGCGGCCGATACAAACGAGTCGGCATCGCCCTCTACATTGAGCGACGCTCCGAACGAGTCGTTCAGTAGCTTGACGAGCGACCGGCGTTCGTTCCGGTCAACGATGAGGCGATCTACCTTTCCTTCACCGTTAACCTTTGTCGGATCGACCAAGCAAAGAAACGTTGCCGGGGCTATTGTGAAGGTCGTCCGATCAACCTGCTCTAGCTCTGCGCTGATCTCGGGCACACGAGCAGTTATTGTTCCGTAATCCACACCGGGCTTCGGTCCGCTCAGAAGCTCTTTGGCGGCGTCGACCAACTCCGCATGTTTTGACCATCGAAGCTGGTTCACGTCGCGAAGTCCATCGGCGAAGGACTTGCAGGGCGCGGCCAACTCTATGCCTTGGATCACCCTCATGTTTATAGACGTTTGAAATTTGTATCGAGTACCGACACGAACCATCGTTGCAAGCTTTTGGTCGGCGCTCGGCGATTCTGCCAGCTCCTTTGCTGCCTGTTCGCGCAGCTGATGCAATTCCGTAATCTCACGGATATACTCGCGAAAGAATGCGAGCCTTGGGTCAACGGGATTGCCATCCCCCTTGGCTGGGAGAGCCGACGGCGTGAACAGTACAGACACCCCAATAGCAGCCGAGAAAACCCAGCGCCGCTTCTTCATCGCACCCCGTCCCCGCAAGATCGTTAGGTTGCGATTAGACCACAGCTCAACGATACCGCGCAAGTGTGGGTGGGGGACTTGTCGTCTATCTTAGGTCTTATCAGCCCGTATTTTGCGTCTCGCGAGGCTTAGCCGGAGGGCCACCTGTGCAGCGTGCAGGCGCGCGGCCTCGATTCGGCTGTCTGTCGGGTTGGCGTGGCTCCCCGCTTTAGACGGGAGGCGACACTTCTCCTTCATCGCCGCGATGTCCCGGCGCGTCGTGAAGTACTGCCTTCCAATTTTGAACAGGTCGAGATTGCCTCTCCTGTGCTCCGCCTTGAGCGTCGCTACGGAGATTTCGTTGGCAAAAATCTGCTCACAAGCTTGTTTTAGCGAGACGGGCCGATCAAGCTCGGATACATCAACGTCATGTATCGCGCTGAACTCAGCTAGGGAGATTGTTGGGTGCCGTCTTTGCCGCTTGTCTGTAGGCGCGGCCGATGTCTCCGAGCTGTCCATCGAACTCAATCTCCAAGCGTCCACTGTCGCCCTTGCGCACGCGAACGAGATGCCGCCGACCCTCATCGAGAGCAGACGCAAGTTTCGCCTGCGTCTGTTCTGCGCTCAAACCGCGTCCCCACACGTGCCGTGTAACAACTAATTCCATCAGCCTGCGTAGGTCGGATGGCATCGATTGGAATCGTTGACTATCACCGTCCGCTCTATCTGCCATGCGCACTCACTCAACCACTCATACACGCCTTCGAGACTGTAAGACTCTTCGACTGAAGGATCTTCCGGCAATGGCCCCGCAACCATCAGCACGAATGAACCATCTGGCTTGCGGTACATCCGGTCCTGCAGTTCGAAGCATTCCAGCGTGGTTGGATGCCAGTCGTCGTAGTGCCGTGTAGCGATGAGTTGCATTGCCCCTATCCCTTGAAAGTCAGAACGCTACGTCTGTCGCAAAACGGTTGAGGGACTGTCAAAGGGATTATTTTCGAGCGGACAGCATTTGGTGTTAGAGTCAGCTAACAGGTCTCACAGAATCGAGGACTGTTCGATTCGAAGATCAACAATTATCGAGAGCGGAACAGGTGTCATTTTCTTATTGTAGTTGGCAGTCCTACACTTGGAAAAACGAGCTCTCGATGCAGAGGGACCGGGTTGTCTCGCACTTCGCCGAAGCGATATCGGATGCCGACGTTCCCCATAATCCACTCCACATGCTTGATCGAGCATTGATGATTTCCGCGTTCGCCATTCGGCGGATGGTGGAAAAACGGTTGATTACCGACAAGCTCGCTGATGTGCAGATCACGGTTCGCACCTTCCCGTCGCGGGATAATGGTGAGTTTCACCAACCTTACGTTGGAGAGTCTGGCGGTACTGTTCATAACAACTATTCGATTGAAAAGCCCGAGTTGAAGGACTTAAAAATCGGAGAGTTCGCGAACGAAATCATCCACGCATCTCAACTGATGATCGTTCAGGACGAATATGGCATTGAAGACGGCCTCGCCATTGCATCCGACTGGCACTTGAAGAAGCGACTTCTACACGTTACCCCGGATGAATTTTCGGGAGTCGTCGATCTGATCTTAAATGACTTTGTCAGGATACAGAGCGAAGCTTGGGACCCGGCAACCGGGAAAGTGACAGCAACCCGGCTGTAGTCACGGGACAGGTCAAGCGGCTATCAACGCCTTAGTGTGGAAGCCCGTCTGTACCGCCAAACCCGTCAAATCGCCCGCGCAGTCCTGCGGGATCACCCCAGCCTGGATAGCGCTGCAGCAGCTCGCGCACGCGACGCTTCCCGAACGCGCGTTCAAGCATTGCCGGACCTGCGTATTTGATGAGGTACTTCACGAAGGTCTGCGATACTCCGCTGCGGGGTTGCGCGGCGTACCATGTAAGCGCGGGGATGAGTTGGTCCGGCCAGTCGTTGTCTAGCCAGATCAAGAGCCGCATGGAATCGCCGTTCATGTCGCGCAGGCATGCGAGCCCGTAGGCAATCGTATCCGGGATGTCCCGCTCCGAAGCTGATGAGCGGGGCCACCCAGACAGGCGCGCAGTGGGATCACCCATTCCCATGATAGTCGTCCTTTTGTCTACCTAGCTGCACGACGTTCACTTCAATGCGCGACACGCTATCGGGCTTTATGTCAGTCACTTCGAACACTTCTCCGTTGTCTCGCGCGATACGACACCCTTGCGTCAGCGGCCAAGGCAACACGCCATAGCCGAAGCTGAAGACAGGCTTCCGTGTTGAAACGAGGGGATAGGCGTCGTGGTTTCCCACGCGTCGCCCCTCCCCAAATGCTAGGGTCATTGCCTTGGCCATGTACGTAGCGCGTACCCTGACTTTGCGATCAGGGCACGGTACTGCCGGGAAGTTAGGCTTGCCGGGCTCCGCAGGCGTAACCCACACGCACTCGCCGAACGCGTCATCAATTGCCGGACCAACTTCAGTCTGCATGGCTTCGCGCCAATTGTCTGAATCTGGGAATAGCGCCATCCTACCTTGTCCCTGTTAGTGCACCGCTGGAAGCTTTGGTGTTGTTGTCGCCGGGGCCTTGCATGCTGGTACCGAGCATGCCGCTCAGCGAGATGTTGGCGTTCGCTTCGGCTCGATGGATGATGCCTTCTAGGTACGGCGTCGGCTTGATGTCGCCGGACACATTGATCGCCAAATCGGCAGCGCCGCTCACGGTGCCGGTTACGGCAACGTCCTTGAAGCCGGACGACTGACCGACGTTGCGAATTGAGTCTTGCCAACCGCCCCCCGGCCGTTCGTCTGATGCACCGAGCACGCGAAGGTATTCGCTTGTCGCGCCGCGCCTCGCTTTCGGCCAGGAAGACGGCTGATACCGGTCAAACGGCCCGGAGCCACTAAGCAAATCTTCGAACTCAACTCCGCCACCCCGCGCCAGCTCCCGGTCCATACGTGCCTGCGCATCAGCACGGATAGCCTCCCGCGCTCGCGCCGCACGGGTGTGGTCCCGTGTAACGCCTTGAGCTTCATCGTTCGTCAGCCCGTACACGAGCGGCACGGTCCCCGCCACGATGGCGGTCACGCCGAACGCCTTGGACGCGAGTCCGAGCCCGGTCGCCACACGTGAACCGGCCGCGACGCCTCCAGCGGCGGTTGCGGCGGCTCCTACGGCGCTGCCACCCGCTGTGCGAGCTAACGCCGCTGAGGCCACGTTTGCGCTCGCAGCCAGCCCCGTAAGGCTGGATATGACCGACACAACGGTAGCTCCCGCAGCCGTCAAGCCGGACAACGAAGCGAGCCCAGCCGAAACGCTGATAGCTTGCTTCTGAGCGTCCGAGAGCCCAGCCGTGAAACCTGCGAGCCTCGCCCCCGCCTCCGCGAGCGGGGTAAGCCATCCCTCGTTCGCCTTGACGAGCTGCTTTTCGGCGGCATCGAGTGAGGCGGTAAGCCGGTCTGCGGCAGCCGCCAAGCCTTGCATGCGCTCGTTCGCGATGTTCTGCGCGAACCCATCGCCATGGTTCAGCTTTTCGAGATACTCCTGATACTGCCCGAGCGAGTTGAGCAGCATGACGGCCCGGCCGCCCTGTTTGTCGCCTACCAGGGCCTGCATGTCCCGCGCAGTCGCCCGTTGAAGGATCGCGTCAAACAACTCCCCACCCCGGAGCGAGCCTTTCGACAAGTCGTATTGTCGGAGCGCCGTATCCACGAGGTGCTTTTGATCCATCCTGGACAGCTTCTCGCCGCTGGCCTCGACGGCCTCACGGACGGCTGCCGAGAAATCTTCACGGCTCCCGAGCACGTTCCGGGACTCATCGCTGAGTGCTGCGCTAAGGCTCGTCTTGCCTGCCTCTGACAGACCCTTGCCATAGCGTCGGCGCAACGAGGCATCGATTGCGTCCGTGCTGACCGCGCCTTGGGGGGCGTAGTCGGCATAATTGATGCCCATATGGGCGAACGCTTCGAAAGCTTGCTTCGTCGGTGCGAGCAGGCGAGCGCCCACTGCGCGCATGAAGACGCCCGACTCGTCACCTCCCACGTTTGCGCGCTTCAGGGTCATCGCCGTCGCAAACGCTTGTTCGGCCCGGATACCGGCTGCCGTCGACATGCCGATACCGAACTTGCCGAACTGCTGGATGTCTTCCGGGCTCATGGCACCGGCCTTAGCCGCGATAGCGGCCAAGTCGGTCTGTCGCGCTATCTCACGTGTGGCGTCGGCTCGGGTGTGAAGGTGGATACCCTGCCCGAACGTGAGGCCTTCGACAATTCGCGCGGCTTCCTCCGTCTTCACGTTCAAGGCCTTGGCAAGGACGATAGCCTGCTTCGTCGCGGCCTCTGTGATCGGCGCGGAGAAGTTGCGCGTCACGAACGCCTGCTGAGCGTGCAACGTGTCTTCCGGCTTCAGGCCGTAGATAGTGGCGGCTTCGATCCTCTGCCTGTCGAGCAACGCCATATCGGAGTTGCTATAGTGCTGGATGGCGCGCTGATACCGCACGTCCCGTTCATAGGGGATGTAATCGGAGACAGCCGACTTCGCGAACTGAAAGGCCTTAGCACCCAATACTCCCGCAGCAGACGCGCCGATAGCGGCTTGCACTTTGTGCATCTTATCAAGCGTGGTGAGGTACTGTTGGGCAGCGCTGTTCGCTTGCCTGAACTGATTAGCGATGTTCGCGCTGCCGCTATCCTTGAACAGCCCTTTGGTCGTTTGATCGACCTGCTTCGCCCGTTCAAGTAGTTCACGTAGTCGCGGCGTCGCCTGATCGTTTGCTCCGATCGTTACGGTTACGCTTGGATTGCTCATGAGAAGCTATCCCCTATTCTTGTCGAGGAACTTCTTCAGCTCCATTTGCATCTTGATGTGGTTCATTAGCCGTCCAACGGGCATGGCGTGCAGCTCGGACGGCTGCACTCCAAAGCGTATCATCGTTGCGCATGCGCGTTGAACGGTCAGGTAGGGTCGCGGTCCTGCACCCCCAGCAAGATGATATCAGTCGCGAGGTCCCTGAACTTGCGGTAGTCCCTCGCGCTCAGACTCTTAAGGACGATGTCATCAACTTTCTCGACGGTCATATCTACAAGCCACTTAATCATGACCTTGTTGTCGTAGTCGAAATCGAGGCCCTCTGGCTGACCGTTGGCATCTCTGCGAACGTTGGCCTTGAAGGGTTCGCCGTTGTCGATGAAAGCGCCAGCAGTGGGTTCTCGGAGCGTCAACGATGTCAGCTTGCCATCGTGTGTCGTGAGCGGCTTGCTGAGGGGAAAGGTCTGCGCAGTCATTTGGGGTTTGATCCTATGTCGGATGGATGATGGGATTAGGCGATCTTAGGCGCTAGGCTCTGCGCATTGACGCCCGCCTGGGCGAGCACACGCGAGAAGTCGCCACCAAGTCTCGAATGCGTGTCGAGAGCGAGCTTCAGCTTCTTGAAGTCGGATGTCATGCGCCCATTCGAGTTCATCGCGTTCAGCTTGATCTCAGCCAAACGCCGCAGTCGCGCCGGGTCGATGTCCGCGATATTGGCGCGGAGGTCCTTGCCCGCGTGCCCGTTGTTCTTGTTGAACGTGCTCATAGAGCGTTCGATCTCAGCGAGGCGTTCCGCCCTCGGGTCGGTTGTCATGGTGTCTTCCGTCTGTTCGGTGTGCTCGGTCTCAAGGGGCAGGCCGCGAAGAAACGCGCGGGCCTGCTCTACCGTCAGGGTTTCGGGGTTGCGGCTTGCCAGCAATTCGGCTGTTGCCGCCGCTCGTTCAGTTGCCTCCGGCAAGCATTCGATTGCGAGCCGCCAGCGTGAGACCGCATCAACTACGACGTTTGCGGCTTCAGCGCTCTTGATCGCGGACGCGTCGACAATTCGATACCCCGCAGCCACCGCTTTGACACTCGTCATGCGGCTGCCATTGTCCAGCAAGACGATGCTGGGCACGCCATCCAGTGGAATGGCTATCTTCTCTTTCATGGTCAGTACCTAAAGCGCCGGTGCGGCGCGTTCATGGGGATGTACGGCCCGACGCGCACCGCGCGCCCAACGCTGATGCCGGATTCGCAGATGATTTCGAGGCGGCGAATCTCGTGCTGCAATGTCTTTGCGTCGCCGCGCTGAAATTCGAGCCACTGATCGCCGTTTCGGACCACGGCCTTCGCCTGTCCGGCAAGTAGCTGAAGAAACGCAGCGCGCAGCGCTCCAAGCATTGCGCACGGGTTGTCGACGGTGGGGACGCCTCCACCGGGTTTGCAGTTTGTCATGTTTGTAGTGTCCTGCTAGGTCGACGAAGACGCGTCGTCTTCGGCCTTCCAATCGTCCCGGTTCTTTGGCACGGGATAAGGCAGGCCAGCCGCTTCCAATTGCTCTCGCTCGCTCTTGCGCTGAGCCAATACTTCCTCGAAGTCCAAGCCACGTTCGCCGAGCTTCGCTTCGAGCGTCGACAAGCCGTTTTCGATTTCGAGAATATCGGCCTGAGCTGCCTTCAACGGGTCGGCCACTGGCTTACCTTCGCCGCGCCAAATTGCGCTGCTATAGGCTTCGGGGGCCTGCCAGAAGGCCGGTGCACCAGCCGGGAGGCGGATACGCCCGGTCTCACACATCTCTTCGAGCCACGCGACGAACGCCGCTTGATAGAACGGTTCAACGATTGCAGAGCGTCTGCGCTTGTTGATCCGCCACGGTAGTTCCTGCGCGAGGCGTGAAGCGCTGAAGGATGTCTGCGAGTAATCTCCCGACACGTCCTCTGCTGATGAGCCCGCCGCCTTGGCGGCCTCCCGGGACAAGCTCTTGTCTAGGGCATCATGAACAGTATTGGGGCTCTGCGGCCGATGCAGAACGAGCCGGTCGCCCTTCATCATGTGAGTGACCACGCCCGGCTGAAGGTTTACCTTGACGGTCTCATAGTATGCCGCGCGAGCCTCCGCCCATGCTTCAGGTGAAACACCCGACGGTGCAGGCACGTCCATAGCGTCGGCAGTCGCAAGCGACCTAAGCGCGGCATCCCGGGGTAGATCAGATTCTACCGTGGCTGCAATCATGGACTGCACCAGGGCGGCGGCTAGCCCAAACTCCCGCAGCGTCGACTTCGAATGAGCAGGCGTCAGAGCGGGCGCGAGCGGTGAGATGCCGCGAATTTGTCCCGGGGCGATCATGTCGAAGAGATGCCCAACCACTGTCCGCCCCCACGACGTACGAGCCCTCACGAACGTTGCTTGCGGAGCGGTGTTGAAATTGCCGAGTTGGAAGGGTCTGATCCAATAGCCTTCTACCCTGCCATTCCTGAACTGCACCCCCTGCATGATGGTTCCCCCGTTGTTGCCTTCGGCGACGCGGGTGATGCTTTGGTCGAGCTGGCGAACATCAAGCATGTTGACCTTCGTACGTGTGACCGAACCGTCTGCACTCTGCCCGACAATGAAGAGCGTTTCGCCAGTGAGCAGAAAACTCTTGTATGCTGCGACCGCGAGCTGATGCAGCGAGTGGCGGCCTGAAGCGTCGCATTCGGCACCAGTTTTCGCCCACTCCTGCCATGCCGTTTCGATCTGATGCGATAACTCCCGCGCAGCGTCTTTGGAGATGCCAAGCGCGCCATAGTTGGGTCGCGAAGAGAGCGTGAGCCCGTTTCCTACTGCGTAGGTCGCAAAGCCTTCCACGAGCGCCGCAATGACTGGATTAGACATCAAGAGGTCGAGCGTGATCGAAGCGACCAATGAGCGCTCGCGGCTAATCTCGCTGCCAGGAGTGCCCCAATACGGCTGCCATCCGCCAAGGTTACCGGCAGTGAACGGCCCGGCGTCGTAACGCGCCCAAACGAGCGACGGCTTGCCGTCCGTCCCGTCGAGAATACCCGCTCGTGCTGCTCCGACAGATTCGATCGGTGCGAGCGGCTTAATCATTGCGTCCTTGGCGGCAGCCGCAAGCCGTTTGGGCACTCCAGGGGCACGAGTCCGTCCGCTTGTACCTGATCCCCGGCCAGCGCGAGCGGTGCGGAAAGCACCGCGTCCTTTGATCTTTGACATAGGACCTATTCCTTAGCGGCAAGGCCCTGCGCGCGACGGTTCGCGGCGTTGATGGCTTTTACACCCTCCGCGATCTCTTTCATGCGCGCGGCCCTCGGATCGCCGGTGATGTCTACCGTGGCCGCGTTCAGGCCGCTCGGAACTTCGCGATCCAAGGCCGCAAGATAAGGATTAGCGACAGGCGCTTCACCCAGGATGCTCCTCGCTGTCTCAGCGTCGAGCGCCGCGACAAGCGCAAGTTTCTGCGCCATAGCAGGATTGCGCCGCGCTTCAACGCTTTCCAGAATATCTCGGATTCGCATACGTTCACTCGCGATTGCGGCGTTCGCTTCGCCGCTAACAGCGGCCGGTTTCTTGTATTCGCGCATGGTGTAGTTACCTCATGGGTTCGGAGAGAGCCGCCAATCGCTTGAGCGACTCTTCGAATGATGGTTTGGGTTGTGTAGGTGCGGGCGGCTTTTCAATTGCCGCCCGAACTTGGGGATGCCTTGCGATGGCCGTGGCGTACACCAGGCAATCGAGTGGCTCGTTTCGTCTCACGGTGCGGTGATATTCGAAGCGCGGTGCACCATTCACGACGCGGGCACGCAACTGCTCGGATGCCAAACCGGCAAAGTATTCTTCGTCCAAGTGCTCCGGCAGTCGGATATAACCCGGAGACGGCTCCTCAATCGCAAGTGCCTTTTGAACGGCGAGCTTGACCGCGTCGACCCCGACAATCAGCAACTGCATCTGACCTTTAAGTCGTCCGCCACTGACGAGAGGCATTCGGTCGAAGCCTCCCTTACCTTTAACGGCGTACGCCGAGCGCGACTTTCGGCGTTGAGATCGCACGAACTTCACGACTTGATCAGCGTTGAAGCCTGAGTCGATTGCCTGAATTAGAACGGGCAACACGCGGCCGTCTACGGTTCGAAAGGCGGACTCCATTGCCGCGTCAAGCTGATGCCAAACCGCGTCACCGCTTGTGTCCCCCACCAGCTTAACGTGATTGAGAACACTTAACGTCTGATCGGCGTGGTGACCTAAGAATGTCACTTCAAGACGATTGGACTGCACATCGACGCCCGCGCTGACGAACACCATATCCGCACGGTACGGCGACGCGATCTGCTCGGCGCGTTGCTGTAGTTCGCTTGCAGACAACTCGACTTCTGTCGTTGCGTCGTAGGCCTGGGCAAGCACGGTATTGTAGAAGACTTGCTTGGCCTCTGGCGTGGTCGCAGCCTCGAATTGCTGAACAACTGAAGCCATCGTGCTGAACAGTGAGGCCAACTCGGTTAGATGGTAAGACCTAATGCCCCTCTCGCCGGTTGCGGTGGCAATCCATCTCCCCGCTCCCACCATCGCGCGCCGCTGCGCCTCACCGTGAACCACGCCACAGTCCGGGCAGACGTGGTGAGCGGTCTCAGGCTTACCCGGTGTCCATTTGATGTCCGCAAAATCTAGCGGTCCGCTGTGAACGCAATCGGGGCAGGCGACGAACCATTTGCGCTGATCTCCGCGCTTGAACCAAGAATCGATACGCGACCCCATGCGCGTCGTCGGGGTGCTGACGAGGAGGACACGACGGCCGTTGTCCTCGAAGGTCTTGGTACGCTTAAAAGCGAGTGCGACGGGATCGCCTTCGCCAGGGAGCGCGCCCGCGAATCTGTCCGTCTCATCGAGCAGCAAAAACCTGATCGCTCGCGCTGCAAGCTCATCGGCCTTGAAGCTCGACGCAAAGGCAATCGACCCCCCAGGGAAGGTCTTGAGCGACGTGCTGTCCGTGCCGCCCGCACTCCCCCTCTTGGTACCGTTACCGGTACCGACCAAAGCGCGAAGGGCGGGAGAGCTTGCAATCAGTGGGTCTAGACGCTCGCGAACCAGCTCTTTCGAGCGGTCCCCGGTCGGTGAGACGTGGAGCGTGGGACCCGGGTTGCAGCCAATGATATGGCCGAGCACGGCATTGACAATGGTGCTCTTCCCGGTCTGTGCCGCCCACTCCAACACAAGTACGTCTGCGTCGTCTTCTGCGAAGTAATTGAGCGGCTCGATCTGGTAGGGTGCAAGCCGCAACGGCCCCGGGCGGGCAGCCGCATTTGAGGGAAGCCGTATGTTGGTTTCTGCAAACTCACGCGGCGATATAATCGGCGGAGGACGCATAGCGCCGAGCATCGCCGACGCTAATGCGTTGTCGATCATTGTATCTCGCTTTTAGCCGAGCGCTTCGTCGTCTAGCGCTTCAGCAAATTTTTGCTCATCAGCGAATACGGTGAGCGTGTCTCTCATTTCGGTGTCGAGAATCTTCGCGATCAAGCGAACGTCAGTTTGCCCGAGAAGCTGCGGCGCGAGCTTTCCGCCCATCGCCAACAACGTCGTTCTTAAATCGCCGAGTATGCGGGTGTATGTTTTGGTGACACTGGCACGGTCGATCAGGGAGCCGCGCAGCCGCTCGTTTTGCAGCCGCATCTTCTCGGCGCGGTAGCGCTCCGCTTCCGCTTTCGCTGCGGCGTACTCGCTATTGGTCCCGCCCTCGCCTCTTCCGCTCGCGGCATGGCCGATTACTCGGTCATTGTCCGCCGAGCTTCTCACTGTCTCAACAGCACGGGCGAAGTCCGCCTCGCAGTTCTGTTCGGTGATGTCGGCCGCCGCGAGCAAGCGACGCACGGTCGCCTGATCCAGGCTCGTTTCGTCCGCGATCCTGCGGATAATGCCTCTCGGCCTTCCCATGAGGGTTCTCTGCTATCGAAAATGTCGGCGTTTTCAGTGAAAATGGTGCGGCAGTGCACCGCTCGGCGGCGCGAGGGGTGCCCGGGAGGGACCCAAGCGCCCCTGCGGCGGCTCACCATGGCGCATTGTCGTGGCCTTGGGGACCTACAGGAGCGAGAGCGCGACCTCGCACATGAGCGGGCGTTCCATCGTCGCGATACGCGCGGTCATCGTGGGCGACGCCTCGCGCTTGTCGAAGCGAAAGCCTTCGAGGAAACGGCGCGTCTCGACCATGCGGCCTTGGACATTCACCGTGCTCGGCAGTATCTCGCCATTCGCACGCAGCTTTACCAGCCGCTCTAACGTGTGGTCGTGGTTCATCGTTGTTGTTCCTGTGAGTTGGTCGCGCGCCACGCCCGACAGGCGTCGTCTCAATTCCACTCTGCCGGACGCGGCGCGCTAATCGTCGCGAGCGTGTCGATACCACTCAAGCGACGGTGTTGGTCTAATCGCCCGTGTCGGTGGGCGGGCTGTAGGGGATGCCTTCGGCGAGAAGCTGCTTCTGTATCTCTTGCGGCAACCGCTGAGCTACCTGCGCGTTGGCTTCCTTCTGCCATGCCAATCGCGCCGCGCCATTGTCCTGGGCCATCGCGGTGGACGGTTGCTCGGCATAGATGCCTTTCACCGGAAGCCGCTCCTTGCCGCGTCGGATTGCTACAAACTTGCCGCCATTGGCGCGGATCACGAAGGCCTTCGCCACGTCGAGCGAAGAGCTACCGCCGCCCGTCAGCCGGAACGTGCTCGCATGCAACCCACCGCGACGGCTTACGGTTGCACCTTGCGTGTTGAGAATGCCGATGCGCAGCTTGTTCGCGGTGAATGATGCGCTTAGATCGGATTGAGTGGTGCGCCGCACTTTCGTAACACCTGGACGGATACGCGCGACAGAGACGCCCGCGTCCTTCGCGATCACCTCAAGCGCGACTTTGCGCGCTGCGGTCGCTGATCGGTCGACAGCTCGGCGGATAGCATTGCGAATGCCGCGCGTTGAAAGCTCCGACGCCCACTTCTCCAGTGAAGTAGCGTCGACACTGACTTGTAACAAACTCATCGTATTTATCCCCAGCAAGGCATTGTGAGTTGCGATCACGAGCGGCTGTTGCTACTGCACAGCGTCAATGGACGTGGAGTCACTGAATTGAAGCGCGCAAAGAAGAAGACTCAGAATCGCCGCGAATGGACCACGGCAGATGTGAAGAGCCTGAAGAAGCACTCGAAGGCACGTACGCCTGTCGTGAAGGTCTCGAAGGAACTCAAGCGCACTATCGGCGCGGTGCGCGTCAAAGCCTCGCAACTCGGTATCGGCGTCGGACACCAACGCTAAGTATTGGCCTCGCCTAAATCATCGGCCCCGACACGAACACCAAGGGCTTGATACGTCGCGCAGCTAACAGCCGTGCATAGAACAAATTGAAGCCCGGACCCGGGCTCCAATGCGTCGGCATCGCCTGCGCGGCCTTATCGAGAAGCGCGGTCGCGCTGTTCGTCTCGGCGTTCGGCAGCGTGCGCGCGTGGCGTTCACTCATCGTCAGCCTCATCGGGCGACGAGTCGCATCTGAACGGCCCGCCGTCAGCGCTCGCGCGTAGGAAGTTGACATGAGGCGTCTCGTCCTCCGCTCGACCCGGGCAGAACGCGTGAGTGGTACCGATGCAGCTCGCGAAGAGCGTGACGAACGTTTCGAGCGCGTCGGCTTGGCGTTCGGCTGCATCGGTCAGGCGCGCCAGCTTGGCGTCAATACCGATAAGCGCGAGGTCGCGGGTCGATATGCCCGGTTGAGGGCCGAGCGTGTCGCCTGCCTGCACGTGAGCGGCTTTGCCCGGCTCCAAGGCGATGGCAGCGGGCTTGAGGCCCTTAGCGAGGGCGTCGGTAACAATATCGGTCATGGGCGTCCTTTCAGGGGTGCGCCGCGCAGTGGTCACGAGCCAGACTGCGCGGCGCTTGGCGCAAGCGGCATCCCGCTCCGCTCGCACTGGCTCTTAAAACTTGTTGGGGCCGCGCGCCTGCGCCGCTCGAAGCTCACCCGTTGATATTGTCCCGCCTCCCGTTTCCGGGCGCGTTGGCCGAGCCTCGCGGCTCGTTAAGTCCATCTGATCCGAGCACGCACTGTGCGGAGACCAGGGAGGCTGCCTGCCCTCCTAGATCATTCGCGGCGGCCAACCGGACCGGACGGAAGCTTGGAGAGGCGCGTGGCGACTTGCACGTCACAGTGAGGGTTGCTTTTGAATGGCCGTTGCCCCCTTCGGCCGGGTGAGGTGCGCGCTCGGTTTCGAGCGGCCCCATTGGGTAATCAGTTTTGGGAGGCACTTTGTGACGCCGCCCGGCAACTTTTTTCCGGCGTCTCGCCGGTCGGTCCTTCCGGGCAATACCTGCCGTCCCACTTACCCGCCCTCGTGCCGTCCCCCTCCCTTAAGGGAGGGGGATACGTGCACGGTTTATGGGAAATTCGGTGCACGGTTGCTGCACGGTCGTTGCACGGTCGGAGTAAGTGGCTGATAATACTAACGAACAACCGTGCATCTGACCGTGCACGAACCGTGCAGGCTAACCGTGCAAACGACCGTGCAGCAACCGTGCACGGTGATGGGCTTGCACGGTCGGATGCACGCTCACTAGCGAGACTAGCCAATGACTGATGAGAAAGTCGAACTACCAAAACCTGAGATTATGGCCTTCGCCGACTTTCTTCAGACAATTCCTCCAGGGCAATCGCGACTTGTGCGTGGACTCGGAACGCCCGCTATTTCAAAGCCGGGCGGGATTGCTGAGATGTACACGCAGCTTATGCCGCCTCCTCTGGAATTACATTGCGAACATTGCGACGGAGAGCGGCATTTTAGAACGCAGGATGCAGATGGCATCCACGTGAGGGATCACGGCAGCCTGTTCTTTGAGTACGCGTGCTCAAACTGCCGAACTTTCCGAAAGACATTTTCAGTCCATGTCGAGTTCACTCCACTGCCAAATAGTGCCGCGGCGATGTTCGCAAGCAGCAACAAGCGCGAAGCGACCGGCCGGGCTTATAAGTATGGCGAGATGCCTCCGTTCGGAGTGGCCGTGCCTAATCGCCTGCTGAAGATGATGGGAAACCAACGGGACAACTTTTTGAAAGGTCGGCGCTGCGAAAATCAAGGGCTCGGCATCGCAGCTTTTGCTTACTATCGCCGGTGTGTGGAAAGCCAAAAGAACGAAATACTTGACGAGATGATATCCGTTTCTCGCAAGCAAAACGCGTCAGCCGAAACGATTTCAACGCTCGAAGAAGCCAAACGCGAGAATCAGTTCAGTAAGGCTGTTTCCTCGGTAAAGCTCGGGCTACCCGACTCGATCTTGATAAACACTCACAATCCGCTCACTCTGCTACATTCGGCTCTTAGTGCTGGCGTCCACGAACATACGGATGAGCAATGCCTAGAATTTGCTCAAGCCGTTCGGCTAGTTCTCGTTGAACTTGCCGAACGCCTCACACGCGCCTTGAAAGACGAAGCCGAGCTTAATACGGCAGTGTCTAAACTGCTTAAGGCGAAAGAATTATAGCACCAGCCTATATTCCGTCCGCCTGTTATCTCCGGACTTAACGATCTCACCGGCTTCCACCAGCTTTGCCAACAGTCGCGGGACGGCTGTACGTTCCTTAAGTTCGTCCAGGCCGCTCCGCTTCCGATCTACGTTCAGCGCCGCTAGCACGTCCTTCGCGGCCAACCCAACCTCTTCGACCCTATCGCCCGTCTCGGCAGCGATGCTTTCAGCACGCTCCCTGAAAACTCTAAGGGTTGCCGCGAGCTTGTCGGACGGTTCGTCCGGAGGCGTTAATCTTGCTTCCTCGTCAGAATCGTCTGTTGCCATGTCGATGCTATCGCCGACGACGACCGGACGAATGATGCAGCTCGTCACGTCCTCCCCGTCCTCGTCTTTGCCGATGACTACCTCGACCAACTTGAACCGGATGGACTGAGCCTTGGATGCGTCACGCATTTTCTCGACGCTGACAGTCGACGCGCATTTACCCTCCTCGGCGAGCAGCGTGTAGTCTACTGCGCCCAAGATCGCAGACGAACCGCGCATACCTTTCGTCACGTCCTTGCCGCTGTGGTGAACGACTAGGACGGCACAATCGAGCGCCGTGGCGACTTTGCGTAGCCGCTCGCATACCAAGCCCATGTCTTTGTCACTACTTCCATCGGCTCCGGTAGTCGCCGCTGCGAGCGTATCAACAATGACCAGTCGCACCGGTTGCCCGCTATCAGCTTCGCATTTGCGGGCTTCAGCGATCAGCTTGTCGGCGGCCTTCGGGTCCTTGAACAGATTGGGGACATTGTTCATCAGAGCCACATCGCCGCCACTCGTGTCGTTGTTGTCGGCCCAGGCCTTGGCTCGGCCGCTCATCCCTTCAGCTCCTTCCGCGTAACAGTACAGGACGTCGCCGCCTGCGGTCTTACGGCCGAACCATTCCCGCCCGCGCCGAGCATGGCTCGCGAGATCGAACACGACGAAGCTTTTGCCGACGTTCGGCAGCCCATACAGTGCGCCAACGCTGTTGAGCGGGATTAGCCGCTTAACGAGCCACCGAATGGGTTTATAGGTCGCGACAAGCTCGCCTGCGCGAATGTGAGAGGAACGTGTGTGACTAGGCTCGTCACCTTCCTCATCCACTGGTTCAAAAGCGCTGCCGTCACTCGGCTTAGAGACGTGCGCGGGATTGCGTTTCGCTCGCGCGAACTCGCGGGCGAGTTGCCGGTCATCCGGCTCGCCTGCGCCAGCCCATTCCTCGCAGAACACCGCATAGTCATTAACGGTCAGCTCGGGATACGCCCCAACAAGGAACGTCGCAGCCTTCATCCTATTCGCAGAGCGGTCATCGCTCGGGTGATCATAAAAGAAATCGAAGTCGGGTCGACACTGCCGAATGTAGTCGAGCGGGAATTTACCGACTGTTGAGTCGAACAGCGACAAGAACCCGTCCCGCTCCCCCACGCCAAGCTCCTCAATGAGCCCCTTAATTACGGGATCGCCATCATTGAGTGGCGAAGACTCACCTTCGGGCTGAGAGCCGATCAGCTCGACGACGTAGTCCGGCAGCGTCGGCAATTGACCGCCAACGAACGCACGAACGAATGCTTGCTTGTCGGCCTGGGTGCCGTAGGTCGCGCCATCTTCCCGGATAGAGCCCGGACCGACGAACTGCCCGCCAGTCCCCCGGACATCTGTGCCGTAGTTTTTCTTCAAGGCCCCCGCGCGGTTGCTGAACCGGTTCTCCGGATCGCGGAAGACAACGTGAATCCCTCCGCTTTTTGTCGGGTTGATCGCGACGCCTATGGGCGGTCCTCCATGCTCGTCGAAGAGCGCGCGCAACTTCTCCGGCCCGGAATCTTTCTGATCGGCATCAAGCACAACGAGCTTCGACGGGCCGCATGAAATGGACGGCACCGCGTTCGGAAATTTGCGCCATAGTTTGACGAGCGTGGCATCGTCTTTGGTAGCGCCCACGTGCACGGGTTCAACGCCGTGCTTCTCGGCGTACTCTTCGATTGCGGCCTCGCGCTCTTCTTTCGAGAGGGACGCATCGGAGCGGTTGTAGCGCGGAATTAAGGGGACCTTCCCATCGCTAGGAAAGACGTAGAGCCCAGCCTGCGCGAAGAAACGCGCGTTCTTGCGATTCGTGCTCTGACGTTCGCCAGTGTTGTCGCTTACAGTCACGTCTTTTCCTTTAGGCAGCCTGCGCGGCGGGCGTGTCGAGCATCAGGCGCAATTTCGCGCGGCTCCGTTCAAGCATCTTTCGGACACGCTCTGCGTTGAGGCCGAGCGCCTTGGCTATTTCCGCTGAGTTGAGGCCCGCTCCAGTCAGAAGCAATACCTCGCCCTCGTGGCCGGGCAGTTCGCGGATAACTTCCAGCGCAGCGCGCGCCTCGATGAGCGCAACACCGTCGACTGCGTCGACACGCTCGGAAAGCGATACGGGCTCCTCGTGGTCGTCATCGGTGCCGTCGATCAAATCGGCCCTCAACGTTTCGCGCTTGCGGAGTTTGGCGCGGTCATCGAAGTATCTGACATGCGCAATTCGTCGCAATGCGTGCAGCCAGCACTCAAAGCAGCCGCGTTCGTAGGACGCCTGTAATTCCAGCGCGAGCCAGCAAACGTCACTTTGAATCTCGTCGGCGGTAGTGGCGCGGTTAGCGAGGTCGCGAGGCAGCCGCGACAGGATCGAACGGCGCAGCATCGGGAGATGGTCGACTAGATCGCGGTTGAATTCGGTCTGGGTGAGATGGGACATGGGAGTTGTGGTCTCGTGAGTTTTGCAGCCACGCGGAGTCACTCGCGCAAAGGCGCGTTGGGCTGGGTGGCGTGATTGAAATTTTGTTTGTTAAGCGGCGTTCGGCGCGAGGTTCAGGCGATGCCGCTGTCGCGCGTGTCCGCCATGACCGTCTCGGGCCATCGATTCAGGGAGCCCAATTTCTGCGGCTTCGGGATTTTGCCCTCTGCGAGCCAGCGAGCGAACGTGGAGGGAGCAGGATTGCCGAGAACAGCTAAATAGAGGTCGCGACCGCCAAGGCGGTGCGGATTGGGAAAGTCAGGGGGAATGGTCGCAGAGCGCGCGTTAGCGATAGACATGGCTTTAGCTCCAAAAGAGTGGGTTTCTTGGAGCCTGCCAGCGCATGCAGGGAGCAGTTTCTAAAGCGCGTTGAGGGGGTCTGCGGCGTTGCAGACGGCCCGCTCCGAAGAGCGATACCTGCGGGGCGTTACTTCCGCTACTCAACGAAGGAGGGCGCTAGGCCGAGTCCCCCGCTCCGGTATGCCTCTTTATCTCCGTTAGGCATCCATGCTTTTCGTATATCGGCCGTTATACGAGATCGTCAACTTAATGGACAAGGCCGAGTGCCAACCCGGCAGGGGCTGAGTGCCAATCGCGGCGATCTAATTTTCGAGCTGACACGAAAAAAAACGACTCAAGGGGCAACCCCCTCTCCGCCGCTGTTTCCCAAGTGTTTCCCGGATCGATTTTCGAAAAAGAAGACTTCCCGTTAAGTCTTTGATTTTATTGGTCGGAGCGAGAGGATTTGAACCTCCGACCCCTAGTCTCCCAGACTAGTGCGCTAACCGGGCTGCGCCACGCTCCGATGCCGTTCCATTAGCTGCGATCCTGCGTTCGCGCAAGGCGGAGCAGGCCCTTTGAGGGCTGCAATCCTGGCCCGGTTCCCATGACGGCTTCCTTGGCTCAGCCGTCCTTCATCGCCGCATCGATCAGCTGCCGGCAGGCGACCAGCTCCTGCAGCACGCGTTCGAGCCGCTCCCGATCGACTGGCGGAACGGTCGGGCGCACCGGCGGCGCAGCCGACGCCTTGCCCGGGTGGGCGTGCGCCTTGTAGGTCGACAGGATCGGATCCACGTCGGGATCGACGAATCGGTAGTCGATTCCCCCCTCGTCGCCGTCGCCCTCCTCGCCGTCGAAATCGAGGCCGTCATTGCTCTGGAGATCGTCGGGCTCGGCCATGCTGTTGCCGACCGCCTCCTCGACCGCGCCGAACGAGACGGCGGCGGTCTGGTCGGCGATGCCCTGCACCGACTTGATGCCGTGCTCTTTCAGGATCCGCTGCACGCCGCGGATGGTGTAGCCCTCGCCGTAGAGCAGGCGGCGGATACCCTTGAGCAGGTCGACGTCGTCGGGGCGATAATAGCGGCGTCCGCCGCTGCGCTTCATCGGCTTGATCTGCGCGAAGCGCGTTTCCCAGAATCTCAGCACATGCTGGGGAATATCGAGCTCATCTGCGACTTCGCTGATGGTACGGAACGCATCCGGCGCCTTGTCCAAATGCCCGCTCCTCTGGCTTCAATGCCTGGAGCCCTTTCCGTTCCGATCGAAACGGGGCTCCGGATTCTGGTTTTGGCGCGTTTTCTTCACGCGAACCGGGTATCCACTTCGCTTGAAAACGCGCTAGTCGGCCTTGCTGCCGTCGCCATTGGTGACGGCATGGCCATTGATCCGCTGCTTCAGGATCGCCGACGGCTTGAACACCATCACCCGCCGCGGCGAGATCGGCACCTCGGTGCCGGTCTTTGGATTGCGCCCGATACGCTGGCCCTTCTTGCGCACCATGAAGGAGCCGAATGAGGACAGCTTCACCGTCTCGCCCTTTTCCAGGCAATCGGTGATCTCCTTCAGCACCAACTCGACAAACGCCGACGATTCCGTGCGCGACAGACCTACCTTTTGGTAGACCGCCTCACACAAATCGACGCGCGTCACTGTTTTTCCGGTTCCCGTGGTCATCGCCTGCCCCGCACTCTCGGCGAACAATTTCTTGACTGAAATTAAAAGCTTAGCGCGCAATGGTCAACAGCGACCAGCATCCGGGCGCTGGAAAGATGCCGGCAACCTGCCGATACTCTTTGGCGATGCGCTACCAGCGCACGAGCGCCGAACCCCAGGTGAAGCCGCCGCCCATCGCCTCGAACAGCACCAGATCGCCCTTCTTGACGCGTCCGTCCCTCACGGCGACCGATAGCGCGAGCGGGATCGAGGCTGCCGAGGTGTTGCCGTGCTTGTCGACTGTCAAGACCACCTTTTGCGGCGCAATATGCAGCTTGTGGGCCGAGGCATCGATGATTCGCTTGTTGGCCTGATGCGGAATGAACCAGTTGATGTCGTCGGCGGTAAAGCCAGTGGCGTTGAACGCATCGACGATCACATCGGTGATCATGCCGACGGCGTGCTTGAATACCTCGCGGCCCTCCATCCGGAGATGGCCGACCGTCCTGGTCGAGCCGGGACCGCCATCGACGAACAGCTTCGACTTGTGGCGTCCGTCCGAGCGCAGATGCGTCGTCAGCACACCGGGATCGTCCGTCGTGCCGGAATGCTGCTGCGCTTCCAGCACCACCGCGCCGGCGCCATCGCCGAACAGCACGCAGGTACCGCGGTCGTTCCAGTCGAGGATACGCGAGAAGGTTTCGGCGCCGATCACCAAGGCCCGCTTGTGGGCCCCGGCGCGCAGGAAATTGTCCGCGGTGGTCAGCGCAAAGACGAAGCCGGAGCACACCGCCTGCAGATCAAACGCGACGCCGTGGTTGATGCCGAGCGCGTGCTGGACCGCGACCGCGGTCGCCGGAAACGTGTTGTCGGGCGTCGAGGTCGCCAGCACGATCAGGTCGATCGACTGGGCGTCGATCTTGGCATCGGCGAGCGCGGCGCGCGCCGCATTGATGGCGAGATGCGAGGTGAACTCGTCATCGGCGGCGATGTGCCGCTCGCTGATGCCGGTGCGCTGCACGATCCAGTCATCGGACGTGTCGATTCGGCTCGCCAGTTCGGCATTGGTCAAAACCCGCTCCGGCAGATATGAGCCGCAGCCGAGCACTACCGAACGTATCGCAGTCACGAGACAGCCTCCTGCGCGGTCTGCGCCTTTACCAGGGCGCCGCCATCGCGGTTGAGCATCTGATTGATCTTGGTGAGGAGATCGTAGTGGGCCATCTCATAGCCAACATCCACCGCATAGGCAAAGCCTTCCGCGTTGATGCCGCCATGGCTCTTGACCACCACGCCGTTCAGGCCGAGCAGCAGGCCGCCATTCGACTTGTTGGGATCGAGCTTGTCGCGCAGCTTCTGGAACGCGCCGCGGGCAAACAGATAGCCGATCCGCGCCAGCCAGCTCGACGACATCGCCTCGCGCAATAGCGTGAACATCTGGCGCGCGGTGCCCTCGGCGGCCTTGAGCGCGATATTGCCGCTGAAGCCTTCCGACACGATCACGTCGGCGAGCCCCTTGCCGATCGCATCGCCCTCGACAAAGCCGATATAGTTGAACTGGGGCGCGTTCATCGCGCGCAGCATCTCGGCGGCCTCGCGGATTTCCCCGTGCCCCTTGATCTCCTCGGACCCGATATTGAGCAGGCCGACGGTCGGCCGTTCGAGGTTGAACAGCACGCTCGCCATCGCGCTGCCCATCACCGCGAGCGTCGCCAGATGGCGGGCGTCGCCGCCGATCGAGGCGCCGAGATCGAGCACCACCGAATCGCCTCGCAGCGTCGGCCACGCCGCCGCGAGCGCCGGACGGTCGACGCCCGGCAACGTCCGCAGATTGATGCTGCCCATCGCCATCAGCGCGCCTGAGTTGCCGGCGGAGACCGCAACGTCGGCCTCGCCGTGCTTCACCGCATCGATCGCCAGCCACATCGACGACGCCCTGCGGGTCCGCCGCAGCGCCTGGCTCGGCTTCTCATCATTCTTCACCGCGACGTCGGTATGGATCACCTTCGATACCGCCTTCAGCGCAGGATGTTTCGCAAGCTCCGGCTCGATCTGGGCCCGGTCTCCGACCAGCAAGAATTCGCTATCGGGATGACGGCTCAACGAGATCGCGGCGCCGGGAATGACCACCGATGCGCCGACATCGCCCCCCATGGCGTCAAGCGCGATTCGAACCTTATGAGGCATGAACGTCCCGGAAGCCTGCTCTCCCACAGCCCTTCAGATGAAGACCGCGAGCTTGAAGTCACCACCGTCACCGGCGCGCGGCGAAACGCCGGGCCGCGACAATAGCGTGTCCGCGGTCCGACACAACCTCTTGACCACAAACAAGCGAGGCGCCGAACCGTCACGCAACACATCAAGGCATACCAGAAATACATGATATTTCAAACTATTATGACACATACTTGAAGTAACTGGGACCCCCCCTCGCGCAGGCCTGCAGGCAAGCCATCCCCTCAAATGTTGGAGCTGGCGGCCCTCAAGTTCCGTCAGCTTCCCTCAACTTCCCTTGGGCTTCTTGCCGTCCGCCTTTTCCTTCAGCGCCTTGAGCGCGGCGAAGGGATGATTTTCCGGATCAGGCGCTTCAACCTCTTGTTCAAAGACCGCATCCGCCTTGCGCGGATAGGGGTCTACGCCGAGAAACAGCGCATCGGTGGCGAGACGGCCGATGTCGATGAAGCCGCCGACGATCGGCTCCGGCGGATCCGGCGTCTCCTCATCGCCCTGCTCGGCGTCGTCGACGAGGTCGGCCATCTCCGGGATCTGCTCGGGCGGTGCGAACACCACGTCGATCGGCTCGTCGATCTCGTTCTCGATCGGGTCGAGCGTGACCACGCAGGTCTGCCCGACCCTCGCCCAAACCCGGCCGGTGACGTGGCAGCTGCCGTCGCGCTTGGGCTGCAGATCGAACGCCGCCCGTGCGGAGACGACCTCGCGCAACTCGCCGATCTCGGCGATCGCCTTGCGCGTGGCCTCGTCGGCCACGATCTCGCGATGCAGCCCGGTATCCGGGATCTGCCCGACATTGACGAGAACACGCCAAGGGTCCCGCGCGGCTTCGGGCCGTCCTGTGCTGCCGCCGCTCATGCCGTGGTCCTCGCAGCTTGCGGCGCCGGGAAGCGCCATGCCCCCTGGGCAAGCGTCGCGAGGTCCGCGCGCGCCAACACCGCCATCGCCTCTCTGGCATAGACGGCCAGTTCGCGGGCCTTGTCGATGTTCTGACCATTGAGGATGTTCTTGCAGAGCGACTGGGCCAGGGCCTCGTCGCTGTCGGTCAGCGCCAGATCATAGGCCGCGGTGCGGCCGTAGAAGGCCTCGCCGAACGCCTGCATGCGCTTCGGCACCGTGAGGTCGCCGACCCCCATTTCCCTGAGATTGTCGTCCATGTCGATGCAGAAATGATCGAACAGGGCCTGCGACAGCCCAGCGCCGCCTTCCGAGGATTTCAATCGCCGCAGCACCAGCCACAGATGCATCAGAAGCAGGTCAAAACGGCCATTAACCGTGTCCGGAACGCCCAAGTCACGGTAAAACAACGGTTCTCGCGCCTGCGTCACGATCATGCCATAGATGGTCTCAATGGTGCTGCGCGCGGGCACCCGGGGTCTTCTGAAGTGATTGAACGGCCAAAGCATAGCGGGTTCCGGCTGCCGGCCCCCCAAAGGACGCCTGTTGAGGGTTCGCCCATTGGAGCTCGGCATGATTGCAATCCATTGAGCTGCCCGGTACGTCAATGCTCCGGCCGATGCAAGGGGACGGATTAGTTCCGCCGATGAACCACACTCTTCCAATACAGTCTCGCACGGCTTCCGCGCGCGGGTTCTTCACGCGCTTCCGCGCCATCGCGGTCGTTGGCCTGTTCTGCGCCGCCGCGCTCGGCGGCTGCGCCGGCGAGCAATTCCAGAAGGGCTACATCCTGCCCGACGGAGCGCTCGAGCAGATTCCGATCGGCGCGAGCCAGGATCAGGTGCTGATCGTGCTCGGCACGCCCTCGACGGTCGCAACGCTCGACGGCGAGGTGTTTTACTACATCTCGCAGCGGACCTCGCGGCCGGTTGCCTTCATGAACCAGCGTGTGGTCGACCAGCGCGTCATCGCGGTCTATTTCGACAAGAACCGCCAGGTGCGCCGGCTTGCCAATTACGGCCTGAAGGACGGCAAGATCTTCGACTTCGTCAGCCGGACCACGCCGACGTCGGGCCAGGAAATGTCCTACCTGACACCGCTCTTCAAGCTGCTGAGCTTCAACTAGAGCATGATCCGGAAAAGTGCGAAGCGGTTTTCCGAAAAGATCATGCTCAAAAAATAAGGCCTGAAGGACTGCGCCAGTTTGTCGCTTGCCCCACGGGCAAGCGGTCCCCTACGCTTGCTCGCAAACAAGAAGCCTGAGCAGGGGGTAAGCGCGTGAGAGCCAGGAGATTTTCCCGTCGTACGGTATTGTCGGGCGCGGCCGCATTGTCGGCGGCGGCGATCCTGCCGCGTGCCAGTCTCGGTGCCGGCGACTGGCGGCCGTCCGAGACGGTCCGGATCATCGTGCCGGCTGCCGCCGGCGGCTCGACCGACGTGATGGGGCGGCTGCTGGCGGCGCATTTGCAGCCGCTCTGGGGCCAGTCGGTCGTGGTGGAGAATCGCTCCGGCGCCGGCGGCACCATCGGCACATCGGAGGTCGCGCGCAGCAAGGGCGACGGCCACACCATCCTGATCGGCAATCCCGGCCCCAACGCGATCGCCTTCAGCATCTTCCGGAACCTGACCTACAAGGCCGACCAGCTACAGGCGGTCTCCAACATGATCCGGATCCCGAACATCGTCTCGGCGCATCCATCGACCGGCATCAAGTCGATCCCCGAATTGATCGCCTATCTGAAGAAGAACCCCGACAAGCTCACCTACGGCTCGTCCGGTACCGGGCAGAGCCCTCACCTCACCGGCGCCTGGTTCCTGCAACTCACCGGGCTGAAGATGACGCATGTGCCGTTCCGCGGCGCCGGCCCAGCGCTGCAGGCCGGGCTCGCCGGCGACATCCAGATCCTGTTCGACAATCTCTATCCGTCGCTGCCGCAGGTGCAGGACGGCAAGCTGAACGGGCTCTGCGTCACCACGGCCGAGCGCAGCGAGGCCGCGCCCAATCTGCCTGTGATGCGCGAGGGTGCGCCTGAGCTTGCCAAATTCGACGTCGCCTCCTGGTTCGGCGTGTTCCTGCCGAAGACGGCACCGGCGCCCGTGGTCGACGAGTTGAACCGTCAGATCAAGGCGATGCTGGAGCGCGACGACGTCAGGAAGAACATCGCCGGCATGGGCGCGCGCGCCGACTACCGCACGCCGCAGCAATTCTCCGACTTCGTCAGCGCGGAGACCACAAAGTTCGCCGCCATCATCGAGAAGGAAGGCTTGCAGATGGAGGTCAAGTAACCGCCGCTGTTACAGCACCGTAGGGCGGATTAGCCGACCACGTCCGCCGTAGCTCAACGAGCGAAGGCGGAAGGCGTAATCCGCCGCGGCGGTTAGACCTATCGGTGGATTACGCTTCGCCAATCCACCCTACAATTCTGTCACTCCGGAGCACGGTGCGGCCAAGGCTAAGAGGACTTGTTGATCTTCTTGATCTTGGCGTCGGTTGCTTCCATCGACATCGCCAGTTCCAGGATCGCCTGCGACAACAGCTCGATGGCCTCCTTCTGATCCTGCGACTTGGAGGCGCGGAGCGCATAGTTCCGTGCGGATGAGAGCGACATCGATTGATCTCCGTGTTGTTCGCCTCTGGTTGTCGGCGGATATCGTCGGCGGAAAGCCGATCAATTCGGCAGTACACCGAACCAAGTCCATGCAAAACAAAAACCCCGCGGCTTGCACCGCGGGGTTTTGCATTCAGTCTTGTCGTACCGCTCAGTGCGCCAAAATCGCCAGCAGCAGCAGCGCCACGATGTTGGTGATCTTGATCATCGGGTTGACCGCCGGGCCCGCCGTGTCCTTGTAGGGATCGCCGACAGTGTCGCCGGTCACCGCGGACTTGTGGGCGTCGGAGCCCTTGCCGCCATAGTGGCCGTCCTCGATGTACTTCTTGGCATTGTCCCAGGCGCCGCCGCCCGAGGTCATCGAAATCGCGACGAACAGGCCGGTGACGATGACGCCGAGCAGCATGGCGCCGACCGCGGAGAACGCCGCCGATTTGCCGGCCGCGCCGCCGCCCGCGATCGCGTAGATCACGAAGTAGACGAAGATCGGCGACAGCACCGGCAGCAGCGACGGGATGATCATCTCCTTGATCGCCGCCTTGGTCAGCAGGTCCACGGCTTTGCCGTAGTCCGGCTTGTCGGTGCCCTGCATGATGCCGGGCTTCTCGCGGAACTGACGGCGCACCTCTTCAACGATCGCGCTGGCGGCGCGTCCGACCGCCGTCATGCCCATCGCGCCGAACAGATACGGCAGCAGGCCACCGAACAGCAGGCCGACCACGACGTAGGGGTTGTTGAGCGAGAAGTCGGGATTGACCCCCTTGAAGTAGAGGTGGTTGGCGGAGTCTGCGATGAAGAATTTGAGGTCCTGATTATACGCCGCAAACAGCACCAGCGCACCGAGACCGGCGGAGCCGATCGCGTAGCCCTTGGTCACCGCCTTGGTGGTGTTGCCGACCGCGTCGAGCGCGTCGGTCGACTTGCGCACCTCCTTGGGCAGACCGGCCATCTCGGCGATGCCGCCGGCGTTGTCGGTGACCGGGCCGAAGGCGTCGAGCGCGACGATCATGCCGGCCAGCGCCAGCATGGTGGCGGTCGCGATCGCGATGCCGAACAGGCCGGCCAGGCTGTAGGTGACCAGGATGCCGGCGATGATGACGAGCGCGGGCAGCGCGGTCGCCTCCATCGAGATCGCGAGGCCCTGGATCACGTTGGTGCCGTGACCGGTGACGGACGCCGCCGCGATCGACTTCACCGGACGGTAGTCGGTGCCGGTGTAGTACTCGGTGATCCAGATGATCAAGCCGGTGACGACGAGGCCGACCACGCCGCATTCGAACAGCGCCATGCCGGTGAAGTCGACGCCATCGAGCTTGCCGAAGCCGATCAGCCAATTGATCACGGCCGCAACGCCGACCAGCGACAGCACGCCGGTGGCGATCAGGCCCTTGTACAGGGCACCCATGATCGACTGGCTGGCGCCGAGCTTGACGAAGAAGGTGCCGATGATCGAGGTGATGATGCAGATGCCGCCGATCGCGAGCGGCAGCGTCATCATGTTCACCAGGATCGGCGTCTTGGCGAAGAAGATCGCCGCGAGCACCATGGTGGCGACCGCGGTCACCGCATAGGTCTCGAACAGGTCGGCCGCCATGCCAGCGCAATCGCCGACATTGTCGCCGACGTTGTCGGCGATGGTGGCCGGGTTGCGCGGATCGTCCTCCGGGATGCCGGCCTCGACCTTGCCGACGAGGTCGCCGCCGACGTCCGCACCCTTGGTGAAGATGCCGCCGCCGAGACGGGCAAAGATCGAGATCAACGAGGCGCCGAAGCCGAGCGCCACCATGGCGTCGACCACGGTGCGGCTACCGGCCTCCAGCCCCATGAACTTGACCAGCACGATGAAGTAGATGGTAACGCCGAGCAGTGCGAGACCGGCAACCAGCATGCCGGTGATCGCACCCGCCTTGAAGGCGAGCTCGAGGCCGCCGGCCAGCGAGGTGGTCGCCGCCTGCGCGGTGCGGACGTTGGCGCGCACCGAGACGTTCATGCCGATGAAGCCGGCCGCACCCGACAGGATGGCGCCGATCGCAAAGCCGATCGCCACCAGAAGGCCAAGGAAGTAGGCCAGCACCACGAAGATCACGATACCGACCATGCCGATCGTGGTGTATTGCCGCCGCAGATAGGCTTGTGCGCCTTCGCGCACCGCGCCCGCGATTTCCTGCATGCGGGCATTGCCCGCATCCGCGTTCAAGACCGACTGCGTCGCCCAGATCGCGTAGACGATGGAAAGCGCCCCGCAGAGCACAATCAACCATAAAGCTGTCATTGAATGTTGCCTCAGATCCTTGATGTAACCCCCGCGCCTTCTTTGTGCCGCTAGGGGGCGGCAGGCGCTTATTTTGCGAGGACAATCCTCCCCAAAAACGGATTGCCTCAAATCGGGCGCGACCTTGCCAAAATCGTTACCGCTGTGCAACGCCACCTACGGCCGAAAACGCCGATATCGGCAGCAATTTAGAAGGAAAGTCGGCGCGTTTTGGCCGGACGTTCTAGAAATGGCTGTAGGACAGGCGCTTCAGCGCCAGTTCCCTGCCCTGTCCGTCGAGGAAGCTTGGCGGTGACTGGCCTGCAATGAGGCCACCGATCGCGGTGACAGCGACCTTGGCCTGCCGTGCCTCGCGCACAAAGGCGTCCGCGCGATCGCCCGGGACCGCGCACAAGAGTTCGTAGTCATCGCCGCCGGCCACCAAGGTCTCGAACCCGATCGCCTTGCGCGCGAGCAGCCCCGCGGCCGCAGGCGACAATGGGATGCTGGGCACGTTGATCACGGCCGTCACACCGCTGGCTGCGCAAAGCTTGGCCAGATCGCCAGCGAGACCATCGGACACGTCCATCGCCGCGCTGGCGTAGCTGCGGACGGCCTTGGCAAGGGCGTTGCGCGGCTGCGGAACTCGGTAGCGGGCCGCAAGAAAATCCCGGCCGGCGGCATCGTCGGCCAGTGCCGCCGCGACCGGACCGCCCTGAAGCACATCGAGACCGAGCGCGGCATCCCCGATCGTACCGGTCACGAACAGGCGGTCGCCGGCCTTTGCCCCTGCGCGGTGCACCATCTTGCCCTGAGGCAGCCGCCCGAACGCGGTGATCGAGATCATCAGCGGCCCCGGCGTCGACACCGTGTCGCCGCCGAGCAGCGGGCAGCCGTAATGACTGGCGTCCTCACCGAGCGCCTGGGCAAACGGCTTGAGCCAGGCCTCCTCGGCGTGGCGCAGCGCCAGCGTCAGCACGAAGCCGGCCGGCGCTGCGCCCTTGGCCGCGATGTCGGACAGGTTCACCCGCAGTGCCTTGCGCGCCAGCGTGTCCGGCGGATCATCGGGCAGGAAATGCACGCCCTCGACGATCGCATCCGTGGTGACGACGATGTCCTCGCCGGCCGCCCTCAGCGCGGCAGCGTCGTCGTCGAGCCCGAACGCGCCCGGGTCGGTCGCAAGCGGCCTGAAATAGCGCGCGATCAGGGAGTCTTCGCCGGAGGGACCGTCGTGACGCTCTGCCATATCGTGCGCCTTCCCCTCAGCTGTCATCGCCCGGCTCGACCGGGCGATCCAGTACGCCGCGGAAGCTGTTGTTGCCAATGACCACCGCGGCGTACTGGATCACCCGCATGCGCGGGTGATGACGGCGGAATACGTGGTTCAGCCCCGCACAAACTCGTCGCCGCGGAACTGGCGTGCGATCTGGTCGAGCACGGCGTTGACCATGCCGGTCTCGTCCTTCTCGACAAAGGCGTGCGCAACGTCGACATATTCGGAAACCACCACGCGGCCCGGCACGTCCCGGCGGTGCTCGAGCTCGTAGGACCCTGCCCGCAGCACCGCGCGCAGGATCGCGTCGATCCGCTTCAGCGGCCAGCCCTTCGACAGCGCCTCGTCGATCAAGGGATCGAGCTTGGCCTGGTCGCGCACCACGCCGGAGACGACATCGCGGAAGAACGCGGCTTCCGCCGGCAGGTATTTCTCACCCTCGACCTCGTTACCGAGCCAGTGGCTCTCGAACTCGGCGAAGATGTCGTTGATGCCAGCGCCGCCAATGTCCATCTGGTAGAGCGCCTGCACGGCAGCGAGCCGTGCCGCGCCGCGCCGGTTGGCTTTCCTGTCGGGGGCTTTCGCGGGCTTCTTGTTGTCAGCCATGGTCAGGCCTTTGCCAGACGGCGTTTGATCCGCAGCATCGCGATCGCCGCGCGCGCGGCGTCGCCGCCCTTGTTCAACTCGCTGGCCCGCGCCCGCGCCCAGGCCTGCGCCTCGGTGTTGACGGTGAGGATGCCGTTGCCGAGCGGAAATTTCCGGCTCACGGCCAGATCCATCAATCCGCGCGAGGACTCCTGCGAGACGATCTCGAAATGGATGGTGTCGCCGCGCACCACGCAGCCGAGCGCGATCGCCGCATCATAGGGCTTGCCGTTTGCCGCCGCGGCGTCGATCGCGATCGCGATCGCGGCCGGAATCTCCAGCGCGCCCGGCACCGTGATCACGTCATGGCTGGCGCCCGCCGTCTTCAGCTCGGCGAGCGCGCCTTCCAGCAGCGCATCCTGGATATCGTCATAAAACCGGGCCTCGACGATCAGCACGCGTGCGCCGCTGATGTCGGTCTGGTCCTTCAGGGGTGCGCGCCGCGCGTCAGCCATTGCAATACCAATCGGGAACTTGGGGAGGAGTTGTGCTGCGTTTTAGGCGCAGCAGGCGGTAAAGCCAAGGGCAATACTGACCCGGATGTCACCACGATCAGCCTGATTTTTCAGGTCGGCTTCGCCCGCAATGCATAGGCCATCCGGCTGGAGGCCACCCGAGGTGAACAGGCAGATAAGGACGTCTATCTCGGCCGCAATGCCGAAGCCGAGGCTATTTCATCTCGGACAGCCGCGCGGCATAGCGGGCCATCAGATCGACCTCGATATTGACCTCGCTGCCGGCCTTCCAGCCGCTCAGGGTCGTGACGGAAAGCGTGTGCGGGATGATCAGCACCGAAAAAGTGACATCGTCGACCGTATTCACGGTCAGCGACACGCCGTCCAGCGTGATCGATCCCTTGGCGGCGATGAAACGCGCCAGTTCGCGGCTGGTTCGCAGCTCGAAGCGAGCCATGTCGGGCAGATCATCGCGCTTGACGATGGTGGCGATCCCGTCGGCATGCCCGGCCACGATATGACCGCCGAGCTCGTCGCCGATCTTGAGCGCGCGCTCGAGGTTGAGCCGGCCACCCTGCGCCCAGTGCCTGGCGGTGGTCATGCCGAGCGTCTCGGCCGCGGCATCGACATCGAACCAGGTCTTGCCGTCAGCCGTGCCAGAGGCGACCACGGTGAGGCAGACGCCGTTGCAGGCAATCGAAGCGCCGTCGGCGATCGTGGTCTGGTCATAGTCGCAGGCAATCCGCATCCGGTGCAGCTGCCCCTGCGCCACGGGCTTCAGGCTGGTGATCTCACCGATATCGGTGACAATTCCGGTAAACATTACGCACGCTCGTAGATCATGAGACTGTCGTTATCGAGGGTTTCGCTAGCACGAAGGCGGAAGGCGGGCGACTGCGTGATTGCGGCGAGCGGCATTGCGTCCAGCGCGGGAACGCCATCGGCACCGATTGGTTCAGGTCCGCGCAACAGCCAGATTTCGTCGACCAGGCCGGCTGCCACGAAAGAATTTGCCACGCGTGCGCCGCCTTCGACCATCAGCCGCGTGACGCCCTCCTCCGCCAGCGCATGCAACACCGCCGGCAGATCGAGCCCGGGCTGCGCGCTGGACGCAACGCGGATCACCTCCGCCCCGGCAGCACCAAGCTTCATCGCGGCCGGCGGCTCGGCAAGATCTGATGTCATCACCCAGAGCGGCGTCTCGCGCGCCGAATGGACCAGGCGGCTGTCGCCCGAGATCCGCAGCGCGCGATCGAGAACCAGGCGCACCGGCGAACGCGCCGCCATGCCGGGCAACCGGCAGGTCAGCAGCGGATCGTCGGCCTTCACCGTGCCGATGCCGACCAGGATCGCATCGCTCTGCGCGCGCAACAGATGCACGCGCCTCTGCGCAGCCTCGCCGGTAATCGCTACGGGCTTGTGGCCACCCGCTGCGATCTTGTCGTCGGCGGACACCGCGAGCTTGAGGATCACATGCGGGCGCTTGTCCGTGATACGGCGGAAATGCCCGGCATGGTCGCGCGCGGCCTCGGCCGCGCACAGCCCGACATCGACAGCGATTCCTGCAGCGCGCAGCTTGGCGTGCCCCTTCCCGCCGACCTCCGGATTGGGGTCCTCGATCGCCGACACCACGCGGGCGAGCCCGGCCGCGACGACGGCATCCGCACAGGGCGGCGAGCGGCCGAAATGCGAGCAGGGTTCGAGCGTGACATAGAGCGTGGCGCCGCGCGCCGCGTCACCCGCGCGCCTCAATGCCTCGACCTCGGCATGGGGACGGCCGCCGGGCTGGGTCCAGCCGCGGCCGACAATCACGCAGTCCTTGACGATGACGGCACCGACCGCCGGATTGGGCCAAGTGCGCCCGAGCCCGCGGCGGCCGAGCGCGAGCGCGAGCTGCATGAAGCGCAGATCGGCGGCCTTTGCCGTTTCCTTCGCCTCTTTGGCTTTCTGCCCGAGCTGCTCTTCCAGAATGCGGAAGATCATTTTCGCAACGTCGCGATCCGCGGGTCCTCTTCGCCGGTCAGCTCGTCGAGCACGGCCTCAAAGTCCTTGGCCTCGCGGAAGTTACGATAGACCGAGGCGAAGCGCACATAGGCGACGTCGTCGAGCTGGCGCAGATGCTCCATCACGATCTCGCCGATCGCCTCCGAGGAGACCTCCGCCTCGCCGCCGCTTTCGAGCTCGCGCACGATGGTCGAGACCATCTTCTCCACCCGCTCCGACTCCACCGGGCGTTTGCGCAACGAGATCTGCAGCGAGCGCACCAGCTTGTCGCGATCGAACGGCACGCGGCGGCCATTGCGCTTGATCACGGTCAGCTCGCGCAGCTGCACCCGCTCGAAGGTCGTGAAGCGGAAGTTGCAGGCCATGCAGACGCGTCGCCTGCGGATGACAGCGGAGTCCTCGGTCGGACGCGAGTCCTTGACCTGCGTATCGAGAGAATTGCAGCTCGGGCAGCGCATCCGACGGGACCTTTACGAGCGAACGGCTACTGGTAGATCGGGAAGCGATCGGTCAGCGCCTTAACGCGTTCCTTGATCGCGGCCTCGACCAGCGGCGCCTTGCCGTCCGGCGACTGCGCCAGCGCGTTCAGCACTTCCGCGATCATGCCGCCGACCTGCTTGAACTCGGCGACGCCGAAGCCACGGGTGGTCGCAGCCGGCGTACCGAGACGCAGGCCCGAGGTGACGAACGGCTTCTCGGGATCGAACGGGATGCCGTTCTTGTTGCAGGTGATCGCAGCGCGCACCAGCGCCTTCTCGGAGATGTTGCCCTTCAGGCCCTTCGGCCTGAGGTCGACCAGCATCAGATGGTTGTCGGTGCCGCCGGAGACGATGTCGAGGCCGTGGCTGCGCAGCGTCTCCGCCAGCGCCTTGGCGTTCTCGACCACGTTCTTGGCGTAGATCTTGAAGTCCGGCCGCAGCGCTTCCGCGAATGCGACCGCCTTGGCGGCGATGACGTGCATCAGCGGGCCGCCCTGCAGGCCGGGGAAGATCGCCGAGTTCAGCTTCTTGGCGAGCGTCTCGTCATTGGTGAGGATCAGGCCGCCGCGCGGACCGCGCAGCGATTTGTGGGTCGTCGTGGTGGTGACGTGGGCGTGCGGCACCGGCGAGGCATGCACGCCGCCGGCGACGAGGCCCGCGAAATGCGCCATGTCGACCAACAGATACGCGCCGACAGAATCTGCGATCTCGCGGAAGCGCTTGAAGTCCCAGGCGCGCGAATAGGCCGAGCCGCCGGCGATGATCAGCTTCGGCTTGACCTGCTCGGCCTGCTTCTGGACTTCGTCCATGTCGATGATCTGGTCCTCGCGACGCACCGTGTAATGCGCGGCCTTGAACCACTTGCCGGACATGTTGACCGGTGAGCCGTGGGTGAGATGGCCGCCGGCGGCAAGGTCGAGACCCATGAACGTGTCGCCGGGCTGCAGCAGCGCCAGAAACACCGCCTGATTCATCTGGCTGCCGGAGTTCGGCTGGACGTTGGCAAAGCCGGCGCCGAACAGTTTCTTGGCACGCTCGATCGCCAGGTTCTCGGCGACGTCGACCCACTCGCAACCGCCGTAATAGCGCGCGCCCGGATAGCCTTCCGCGTATTTGTTGGTCATCACCGAGCCCTGCGCCTCCAGCACCGCGCGGCTGACGATGTTCTCGGAGGCGATCAGCTCGATCTCATGGCTCTGCCGGCCGAGCTCGCCCTTGATCGCGGCGGCGATCTCGGGATCGGCCTCGGCAAGGGTTGCCGTGAAGAAGGAATCGGGCGCGGAAGCGGTCTTGGAGGATGAGGTCATCGGCGAAATATCTCCACCGCCGCAAGCCTTTACACGGGATGCGGACGGTCACGAGTGGCGGTCGAAGCTGGTTTCAGAGGGTTATCACATCACCCCAAAATGGCCAAGCCGTTGCGGTCCCCGGCGGTCAATTATGCCAGATATGGTGGGGATGCCGGGGATTGCCAGCCGGCTGGGCCGGCCTATCCCCGTCCCGGTTCCGGCCCCTCCGCAGGCCATAGCTGCCGGGGCCCGCGGGGGCGGACGGGACGCCCCCTTCCCGATCGCGCGACCAGCCGATGCTGACGCCTCAAGGCGAGCCGCGCCCTCGAGCTTCACCAGAGCGGCCCACCCAATCACGCGACGTCCGGCTCTCTCGATCATCACGCGCGCGATCATGATGCATCGAGTCACGAGATGATTTTGAATCGTTCTTTGAATCACTCAACACTGGATCGATTCAAGCCTCTCACGCGATGCGTGCAATTGTGCGTCGTACTCCGTTGTCCCTCAGCCACACACATCAGCTTAGCGCACAGCTTCGATAGCTTCTAACCGCGCTCGGGCTGTTCGCGAAAATCATCGTGATAACGACGCCGAAGACAATTCTCTTTGGGGGCGTTGAATGACGGACGGATGGATTCGGCCGCAGCGGTTTGCTGCTCCGGCTTTGGTGATGCTTTGGGTTGCGGGTGCGGGCGAGGTCTTCGCGCAGACGCAATTGCCGTCCGTGACGGTCGATGCGCCCCACCGGCAAGCGGCGCGATCGCAGCAGCCTTCGCAACGGTCCACGCGCGCACGCAGCGCCTCGCGCCGCGCCACAGTCGCGCCAGTGGGAGCGCAGCCACAGGCTGCACAGCAGGCCGCAGGCTCAGGCGCTGGGCGCGAGCGCGCCAACGGCCCGGTCACCGGCTACCTGGCGCGGCAGAGCGCCAGCGGCACCAAGACCAGCACGCCGATCATCCAGACACCGCAATCGGTGACTGTCATCAGCGCCGAGCAGATCCGCGACCAGAAGATCGTCAGCAAGTTCGACGAAGTGCTGCGCTACACACCGGGCGTCATCGGCGGCACCTACGGCGCCGATTTCCGCAACGACTGGTTCATGATCCGCGGCTTCCCCGCGCAGAACGAGTCGCTGTTCCTCGACGGCCTCCAGCTGTTCTACACCTCCTATGCGAGCTGGAAGCTGCAGCCTTTCAATCTCGAGCGCGTCGAGGTGCTGCGCGGTCCGTCCGGCATCCTGTATGGCGGCTCGGCGCCGGGCGGCCTCGTCAATGCGGTGAGCAAACTGCCGCAGGCGGAGCCCATTCGCTACATCGAGACCGGCGTCAACAATTTCGGCAACGCCTACACCCAGTTCGACATCGGCGGCGCGGCGGCGCAACCCGGCGGCGGCCAGGTGCAGTATCGCCTCGTGGGCCAGGCCCAGGGCGGCGGCACCCAGACCGATTATGTCTACGACAACAATTTCTTCTTCGCCCCGTCAGTGACCTGGCGGCCCGACGCCGACACCAGCCTCACCGTGTTCGGCATGGCCTCGCACAGCAACACCCGCGCGCTGAACTTCCTGCCCTATGTCGGCACCGTCACCAACGCGCCGTTCGGCCGGATACCGACCAGCCTGTTCGTCGGCGATCCCAGCGTCGACCAATTCCGCCGCGACCAGGAGCTGGTCGGCTACCAGTTCCAGAAGAACGTGTCTGACAGCGTCGACTTCCGCCAGAACGCGCGCATGGCGCATGTCGACGTCTATTACGCCGGCCTCTACGGGCTCGGTTACGCCACGACGCCGGCGGCGGCCGACATCACCCGCGGCAATTTCTACACCCGCGGCATCGCCACGCAGCTCAACCTCGACAATCAGCTCGAATACCGCTTCTCCACCGGCGCGCTCCAACACACCGCGCTGGTCGGCGTCGATCTGAAGTATTACGGCATCGACGACCGGCAGGGTTTTGGCATGGGCACGAATCTCAACGTGTTCAATCCGGTCTACGGCAACAACCTGCCGTATAGCGGCCCGCTGTATCAGAACGCCTATCTCACCCAGGGCATGGCTGGGCTCTATCTGCAGGATCAGGTCAAGCTGGATCGCCTGACGGTCGTGCTGTCGGGACGCCAGGACTGGGTCGACCTCACCAACAACAACCGGATCGGCGTCGATCAGAGCCGCGACGACAGCAAGTTCTCCGGCCGGGTCGGCGCGATCTACAATTTCGACAGCGGCGTCGCGCCCTACGTCTCCTACATGACCGGCTACAATCCTGTCATCGGCACCAACGCCGCCGGCCAATTGCTGCTGCCGGAGACCTCCGAGCAGACCGAGGTCGGCGTCAAGTACGAGCCGGTCGGCCTCAACGCGCGGTTCGGCGTCGCGCTGTTCGACCTCAAGCGCAAGAACGCGCTGACCACAGATCCGAACAACACGCTGTTCCAGACCCAGAATGGCGAGGTCACGTCGCGCGGCGTCGAGCTCGAGGCGGTGGCGAACATCACGCGGGATTTCAAGCTGGTGGCGAGCTACACCAATTACGAGCTGTTCGTCAGCAAGGACCTCAATCCCGCGCTGATCGGCACCGTGCCGACCAACACGCCGCGGCAGCTCGCCTCGGTCTGGACCGACTACACCTTCCGCGACGGCCCGCTGAACGGCTTCGGCTTCGGCGGCGGCGTACGCTATGTCGGCTCATCCTTTGCCGATACCGCGAACACCGCGCGCGTCCCCGGAGTCGTGCTCGGCGACCTTGCCCTGCACTACGAATGGGACAACAACTGGCGCGCCGCGCTCAATGTCGTGAACGTCACCGACAAGATCTATGTCGCGAGCTGCGCCACCATCAATTCCTGTTACTACGGCGATCGCCGGCGCATCACGGCAAGCCTCGCCTACAAATGGTGAGCGTGCCGCGAAACATTCCGTTCACAAATCCATCATCGAGACAGAGGGGCGGCATTCAGCCGCCTCTCCATTTTTTTGACGCCGTCAGGGTGGTGTCAGCATGTCGCGCTAGGTTCGAACAGGGGCTACACTTGCCGCGCCCAGACTGGCCCGCTCCGAATTGCGAGCCCAGGAGCGGGCCTTTTAGGTGGCGAAGGTTTCCCGTGGCAACCCAAGGGCATCCGAGCCCGTCGCACGGGCCGCGCGCGGGCCAATATCAGAATGCACTCCTGAACTGCGCGACATAGTCGGGGCTGCCATAGACCCACATGGGCTCGTCGCATTGTCGTGGGCCTGTGTCGTTCATGCAGGCCGAACTCCACGGCGGAGCCGCGATCTGACGACCGACGATCCCGTATCCTTGCAGTCCGTTGCCAATTGTCGGTCCCGTGCCGACATGCGCTCGATCGCTGCCTTTGCCGGTTCGTGCATGAGCGAAGGCCTGGGTCGCAAGAGATGGCGCCAGCATGAGCGCCGCCAAAAGGTAGATGGTCTTCATCGTTCAGCAGCCTTGATTGCGCCTCGCGCGGGCGAGGCATGTGTGCGTTGCTGAAAGGAAGACCGAGATCGGAGTTTGGATATTTCCGGATCACGCAAATGTTGGCAGCGTTACCGTCTGTCTCGACGCGGCCGATGGCTTCACGTCCTAATCTTCATTGGCCTTGAACCGCCCGAGTCCCCTCAGCACGAACGGTGCAAGCAGCGCGATCAGCGCGATGCCGAGCAGCACAGCCGACATCGGGCTTTGCAGCAGTACCATGGGATCGCCGAGGCTGATCGCCAGCGCGCGGCGCAACTGGCTTTCCGCGATCGGCCCGAGGATCAGCCCGATCACGACGGGCGCGATGGGGAAATCGAACCGCCGCATCAAAAAGCCCATCACGCCGAACGCCGCCAGCATCGACAGCTCGACGACCGACGGCTTCGCCGCGATCGTGCCCATGGTCGCGAACACCAGGATGCCGGCATAGAGCCATGGCTGCGGGATCGCGAGCAGCCGCACCCACAGCCCGACCAGCGGCAGATTGAGCACCAGCAGCATGCCGTTGGCGATGAACAGGCTCGCGATCAGGCCCCACACCAGGTCGGGCCGCTCCGCGAACAACAGTGGCCCCGGATTGAGCCCGTATTGCTGGAAGCCCGCAAGCATCATCGCCGCGGTGGCCGAGGTCGGCAGCCCAAGCGTCAACAGCGGCACCAGCGTGCCCGCGGCGGACGCGTTGTTGGCAGCTTCGGGTCCGGCGACGCCCTCGATCGCGCCCTTGCCGAATTCCTCCGGATGTTTGGTCAGCCGCCGCTCGGTTGAATAGGACAGGAAGGTCGGGATCTCGGCGCCACCGGCCGGCAGCGCGCCGATCGGAAAGCCGAACAGCGTGCCGCGCAACCACGGCTTCCACGAGCGCCGCCAGTCCTCCCGCGTCATCCACAGCGAGCCGCGCACCGGCTCGAGCTTCTCCTCGGCGTGATGACGGCGCGAGGCGACATAGAGCGCCTCGCCCACCGCGAACAAGCCGACCGCGAGCGTCGTCACCTCGACGCCGTCGAGCAGCTCGGGGATGCCGAAGGCAAGCCGCGCCTGGCCGGTGAGCTTGTCGATGCCGACCAGCCCGAGCGTGAGGCCGATGAACAGGCTGGTGAGCCCACGGACCGGCGAGTCACCGAAGGTCGCCGATACCGTGACGAAGGCGACGCACATCAGCGCGAAGTAATCCTCCGGCCCGAACCGAACCGCGACGTCGACCAGCCATGGCGCGAGGAATGCGAGGCCGATGGTGGCGATGGTACCGGCCACGAACGAGCCGATCGCCGAGGTCGCCAACGCCGGGCCGCCGCGGCCGGCCTTGGCCATCTTGTTGCCCTCGAGCGCGGTCGCCATCGACGCGCTCTCGCCCGGCGTGTTGATCAGGATCGCGGTGGTCGAGCCGCCATACATGCCGCCATAATAGATGCCGGCGAACATGATCAGCGAGCCGCCGGGATCGAGCTTGTAGGTCACCGGCAGCAGCAGCGCGACCGTCAGCGCCGGGCCGATTCCCGGCAACACGCCGACCGCGGTGCCGAGGAACACGCCGATCAGGGCGTAGAGCAGATTCATCGGCTGCATGGCGACCACCATGCCGTGCGCCAGCGCGGCGAAAGTGTCCATCACAGCAGTCGCTCCAGCGGGCCGGCGGGCAGGTTCAGCGTCAACAGTTTGTCGAACGCGAGGTAGATGAGCGTTGTGATCACGAGCGCGATGACGGTGTCGGCCGCGACGGCGCGCCGGCCGAAGGCGGCCGACGTGGTGACGAACAGCGCCGAGGTAGCAAGGATGAAGCCACCACTGAGGCCGATGATGGCGATCAGCAGCGCCAGGCCGGCGATGATCAGCCACACCGGTTTCGGATCCATGCTCTCGCGCGGCGGCAGGTTGCCGCGCAGCGCATCGATCAGATTGCCGGCCGCGAGGATGACAAGGCCGATCGCGATCACGATCGGCATCGCCTCCGGCCCCATCCCGTACATTGTTGTCGCCGGCAGCTTGCTGGCGTCCAACACCAGCACGGCGGCGAGCACAGCAAGCGCGGCGGCGATAGCGACGCCTGCGCGATCGACGCGCCGCGCCGGCTCGCGCGGGAGATTTTCCGAAGCCGTGTCCGGCGTCATGACTTCACGAGGCCGACGGACTTCAGCACCTCAGTCACGCGCGCGATCTCCTTCTTCAGGAAACCGGCGAAGGCATCGCCGCTGAGATAGGCGTCATCCCAGCCCTTCTGCTTCAGAATGTCCTTCCAGGCATCGGATTTCGCCATCTTCTCGACGGCGTCGCTCAGCACCTTGCGCTGCTCCGGCGTGATGCCGGGCGGTGCGACCACCGAGCGCCAATTGGCCAGCACCAGCTCGATCCCCTGCTCCTTGAAGGTCGGGATGTCGACACCGGGCAGACGCTGCGCCGAGGTCACGCCAAGCGCGCGCAGCTTGCCGGCCTTGATCTGGCCTTCGTACTCGCTGAGGCCGGAAATGCCGGCCGTGACCTTGCCGCCGAGAATGGCGGCGAGCGACTCGCCGCCGCCCGAGAACGGAATGTAATTGATCTTCTTCGCGTCGGCGCCGACCGTGCCCGCGAACAGCGCCGCCATCACGTGGTCGACGCCGCCGGCAGAGCCGCCGGCAAAGGTCACCTTGGCGATATCGGCCTTGAGCGCGGCGGCAAGATCCTGCGCCGTCTTGATCGGCGAACTGGCGGGCACCACGATGACCTGGGTCTCCTCGGTCAGGCGCGCGATCGGCGTCACCTGATCCAGCGTCACCGGCGACTTGTTCATGGCGAGCGCGCCCACCATGACGAAGCCGTTCACCATCATCTGGTTGCCGTCGCCCTTGGCGCCATTGACGAACTGCGCGATGCCGACGCTGCCGCCGGCGCCGGGCACGTTGGTGACCTGGACGCTGCGCGCGACGCCGGCGGCGACCAGCGCCTGCTGCATCGAGCGCGCGGTCTGGTCCCAGCCGCCGCCAGGCGCTGCGGGCGCCATCAGCTTGAGCTCGAGCTGCTGCGCGGGCGCCGGACCGCTCGCCCCAAGCAACAGCGCGACGACCGCGCCGAACAGGCGCACGTGGGACGAGTTCATGGGGCTTCCTCCTGGATTTTCAGACGCGGCCCGCCGATCGCCGGCTGCGTTCAGTCGCGTGGTCGCATCGCCAATCGAAACGCGCGGTCGCATCGGGTTATGGAATCGCTCACCGAGCTCGCGTCTGCGCGTTCTTAGCGACCATTCGCAACAGCCTTCGGCAAGCCCGACGGCGCGACCAAGCCGTGCTGCATATCGCCGCACCTCGACAGTCGGTTTTCGCTTGCCTTGATTCGAGCCGGGAGCCAGCGGGTTCAGTTCTAGGAACCATTGCTAGCTCTTCCCGTTCCACCTCCGCCGATAGATACGGCATTGGAGGAGAGAACATGAACGTTAAAACGATTGTCGCGGCAGCGTTGCTTGCCGCTTTTGTCACGCCGGCATTTGCAGCGGACGAATTCTACGTCGTGCAGGACGTGAAGACGAAGAAGTGCACGATCGTCGATCAGAAGCCGGTCGACACGACGACCACCGTCGTCAGCCCTTCGGGCACCATCTACAAGACACGCTCCGAGGCTGAGACCGGCATGAAGAGCGTCAAGGTCTGCACGTCCGACTGACAGGCGCTGAGCACGCCAGTCACCATACTTTGGGCCGAGCCGGCAGTCGTCATCCTGGGCGGTGGCGCCTGCCTGGTCGGTCATCCACTGAAGGCGAGGAGTCTCTTATGAAGAAGTTTGCTATCGGCTGCATCTTGGCTGCGGCGTTCGCTACCGCCGCGCAGGCGGCGACCACGATGCCCGCCGCCCCGACGGACAGCTGGACCATCACCAACTACTACAAGCAGAATGTCTATGATCCGAAGGAATCCAAGATCGGGACGATCGACGACGTGCTTGTCGACAAGGCGGGCAAGGTGACCGGCCTCGTCATCGGCGTCGGCGGCTTTCTCGGCGCCGGCGAGAAGGACGTGATCGTGCCGTACACGGCCGTCAAATCGCAAAAGAAGGACGACAAGTGGTGGCTCACGCTCGACGAGACCAAGGACAGCCTGAAGGCTGCACCGGGCTTCAAGTACGATCGGGCCAGCACAACCTGGAAGCCTGAGAACAAGTAGTACCGAAGTCCCGTCTGCTCGCTGCGAGCAGACGGGACCCTTCGAAATCAATCAGCGAAACGGGCTGCTGTGCGGAGGAGCCTCGGCGCGGCGCTAGTGTTTTGCTTTGGCCGTGAAGATAAGGGCCGCGTGAAACAAGGGTCCATCGTCAGAGCGAACTTCAATCGCCACGTCATGCGGTGATTGGGATTCGGCGGCGTTACGCGCCAGACCTGCCAGCGTATGAACCGCTTCTACTTGGGCAGCTTTTTGGTCGCGGAACTCGAGTCCTTCCTCATCGGGATAAAGTTCGCTGCCATCTCTGATATCGAAGAAGTAGCGCACCATCGCCTCCATACGCGGCGGCAGTGAAGCAACACAAGGCAAGGACGTGTCGTTCCTAAACGAACTGCGACGAAGTCGAGGGAACAATCAGCGTATCCAGTTCGAAACCGTAGCGGCGCGTCAGCTGCGCGTTGCCGCTTTCGGATGATCGCGAACCGACAACTCACGCCGCCTTCGTACGCGTGCCTTCGTGCGTGACGCGGAAGAAACTCTGTCGCCGAACGACAAATGGGTCCTCCCAAGTCCTGCGGGATTCTGTTCCCACCTTTCGCATCAGTCAGGAGCGAGCAGTTCGAGTCTGGGTTGTAAAATACGCCCCGGCGCTGCGAGGCGCCGATCGGCCGGCACGATCTGGAAGCCCCAGAACAAGTAATCGGCGGTGTCCTTTCTTCTCGCTCTCGAGGATACCGGGCGCAGCGGTCTGGAACGGATCACGCAACGCACGAAAGCAATACGGCCCAGGCACCTTTGGGGGCCTGGAGGCCAGTGCCGGGGCCGGTCGCCTGATCCGGGCCGAGTTGTTACTGGAGGCAGGCAGCCTGATCGATCAATAGCGGCGCGGTTCCGGCAATAGCCTATGTGAATCCGTGTCCGAATGTCCGCCCTGGTCTTGGGGCAACAACCGCCACAAGAGAGCGGATGGAATCAACCTCAAATTTTTTTTGGCCGGGTTCTTGACACGGCATCGCCGATTTTTATTTTTTCCCCGCCAGCCCGCGTCGCGGGAACTGGTGCCTGGTCGCCCTGCGGGGCCAGGCGAGACGGGCACCGGTCGTGTCCGGTGCCGTTCATATCCATCTTGCTCTATGGAGGATTTGGCTATGCGCACATACGACTTCTCCCCCCTGTTCCGGTCGACCATCGGATTCGACCGGCTCTTTGATCTCGCCGAAGCGGCCCATCGGGCCGGTGAAGATCACTACCCGCCCTACAACATCGAACGCTTGGCCGAGGACCGATACCAGATCGTGCTCGCGATCGCCGGCTTTGCGCCCGACGAGATTTCGGTGACGGCAGAACAGAACGTTCTGACTGTCGAAGGCGTCAAGGTCGACAAGGCCGAGCGCGAGTATCTCTATCAGGGCATCTCGACGCGCAGATTCAAGCGCCAGTTCAGCCTCGCCGATTATGTCGAGGTCAAGAGCGCTGCGTTCGACAACGGACTTCTCAGGATCGAGCTGGCGCGCGAAGTGCCGGAGGCGATGAAGCCGCGACGCATCGCAATCAATGCGGCATCGAGCAACTCGCCCCGACAGCTCGAAAGCGTCGCCGCCTGATCGAACCGGCGAAGCCGCGCGCCCGACGAACCAGCGCGGCTTCGTCTCCTCAGCAACTCGTCTTTCGAACGGAGGCATCCATGCGGCCGACGACCGCGCCTGCTCATAACGTTATTGGCTTCAACCTTCCAATTCGCGCCCACCAGGAAGGCGCCCACGAATATGAGACCCCGCACGATGTGGTGCGGGATTCTCGCCTGAGCCTGACCGAGAAGCGAGCTATCCTGGCATCCTGGGCCTCGGACGCCAGCGCTGTGGCGTCCAATCCCATCTTGCGCGCGCCCAAGGGGCTCAAATCGCCCGTTCCTGTCAGCGATATCCTGGAAGCGCTTCGTGCTCTCGACAGCGGTCCGCCCCATCCGCCAGGCGGCCGGCCTGCCCGGCTGCGCTCCGTCGACCGTTGCCTGGCCGCATAGGAGGCAGCGAGATGACGGTGGACATCAGACTACCGAAGCAGGTCATCGACCGGCTCGAGCGACGCTGGCGGTCAAGATTTGACCGGGAACGGCAGCTGAACTCGGAACTGTTCGACCGCCGGCTTGAACAGTTGCGCGCTCATCGCAACAATGTTCAGCGGTATCGGCGATTGCTGCAGACCCAACTCTCCGATCTCGAACGCGAGTTCATCGAAAGGCGGCTCTCCGAAGAAGTGGCGGCGATGCAAGGCGTCGCGGCCGACATTCCGCCACTTCCGGCTGCCTCGTTCGATCGCGCTGCTTGCGAGGAGATCCGGCCATGAAGGGGCTGCAACAAATACTCATAAGAGGCAGTGAAAAGATCATCGGTCACTATCAATTCCTGCTCGATACGGCGATGTCGGAAGAGGAGCGCGAGCTCTTCCGACGGAGGATCGAGGAAGAACGCAGGATACTGAGCAGGCTGCTCGATACGTCCGACCATCAGTCGGCACGCGCGGCCTGAGGCGATCATGGCGGCGGAGGATCAATATCGATCGCGATATCTCCGCCGCTTGGCCCTGCGCGAAGCCGCCCGCGGGCCGCCGAACCATCGAAGGACGCATCCGTTATCCCAGGCCTGCAAATATCTGGGAGAGGTCGCGTTATGTATCGCATTTACTATTTCGTCGTCTTCCTCGCTGTGACCGGCGCAGTCTTCGGTTCACTGATCGCGATCGAGAAGCTTTTTCATTCCATGGGCTCCGCGTAACGCGGCGAAGGAAAACGCCCGAGCAATCGCCGGGATAGCCGACTCCTCTCCCTGGACGCACCAGGGATAATCCCTCGCACTGGCGGGGGTCACATTAACCGGCCCTGCGACGCCGAATGCCAGGACGATCAAAAGGAGGGATATGCGCATGGTCCATCCCCCGGCAACCAATCGATGATCAACGGAGGCGCAGGATCGGCGTTCCTATCGAACGGCGCAGGAACAATGCTCTTCCGGGCCGGTTGTCGGAAAGCGTCCACACACAAGCAAATTGGCATGCCGTCACGGTTGCTTTTGTTTCTGAGTTTTCCGGTTCTGGTTGTTCTGAGCGGTTGCGGCGATCAGCTCGAGTGCGATTCGATCGACACCCGAAAGGCCGTGCTCCAGGCCATTGCCGGATGACCATCGCAATCCGCTGGTCAACTACGCCGCCAGGGAGTCAACGGCGAAGCCTGATCCGGAAAACTCGCAGCCCCAATACCTGCTCGGTGAAAGAATCGTCACGACTTCGACGAGCAGGGACAAGCGAACCCTGCAGTGCAGCGGCGGGATTTCGGTATCCGTCGGCGACGTCAAGGCGTCGAAAGAGGTGGAATTCACCGCGCAAAAATCAGCCGACGGAAAATTGTCCGTTTCGGTCGCTCCATTTCAGTTCTGACTTCGTAGCGGCGGCGTGAAGCCCGCCAATATGACGGCGGATCGCATCGACCGTCGCTTTGCCAGGAACCGGAACGGCAAGCTCAGAGTTGTCGTCATAGTTCGGGAGCGCGGAGAAACTTCCGTCCCGGCAATTTTCAATTCGGAAAGCCAGGTCGCTTCATTCATTCGCGCTCGCATCGCGAAGGGACGGTCGTGCATGCCGACGAAGCGGCATCATGGGATAACTGACATGAGCGTTTCCAGATCAAGGGAATCAACCATCAGGCGGCATACAGCCTCGATGGCGCGTGCACTGACATGGCTGAAGAATACCTGCCCCGCCTGCGACGTGCCGGGCCCGGAGCTCACCGCCACATCGCCGGTGCGCATCTCCACCGATACGCGCCGGAGTGCCCCTGGCTTCAGGACAACCGCCCGGTCTCGAACCGGGATCAGGTGAGCCGGATTGCCGCGCCGGCGCTGACGCGCGGCAACGCTCTTCCCTGGAGCAATGGAATTGGCTGCCGAAGGAGCTTTGAGCTTGGAACCTTACGGTGTCCCGACAATTGGGCTCTTGTTCCGGGCAGGAACCGATAAAGGGAAATGCATGGGACAAATCCGCCGCCGCGTGATGCAAGCCGATACGCTCGAAATCCGGCTCACGCAGGGAGCGAAAGAACTTCGCGACCGTGCCGGGCAACTTCCCGCGGGTCGAGACCGTGACGCGCTGCTCCAGCGAGCGCAGCATAATGAAGCCGCCGCGCACCTGTCGGAATGGCTGATGTCCCCAGGTCAACGGACGCCCATCTAGGAGGGCGACGATGCAGGCGAACCATCACCGCAACCATCACCATTTCGACGGCGTGGAGCTTGCCTTTGTCGGCGCTGCGGTTGTGTCGCTGATGGCCCTGCTCGCCAGCGTGGCGTGGCTCCTGCTGCGGTGAGCAATCGAATCGAAAAGGACCGTCACACGGGCGGTCCTTTTCTGCCGGTTGGAATGGATCTGTAAAAACTCAAAAGTTAAAAAATGCTCTGTAAATAAAAGTAGTGCCGGCAGAATTGTATTACGGCCATCCTGGCTTGCGATGAAATCCGGATCAGTACGGTGTTCCGGCGACGGAACCAGGCCGGGGGCGCTTCCGGGACACACAGAGAGCCGCAGAAACCAGGCCGCGTGCTTGACTCGCGCGGCCCCTCCCCGCGACGTGCGGCAAAACAACCCGACGGGCAACTCAGCAAAAACCTGTCAACCGCCTCCGGCAGAAATAATTCTATTTATCCGAAATACAACTCAGTGTATGGTTTGCCCGTCTCACCAACAGCCCTCTTCAACAACACAACCCTGTGGTTATGGGTCCCTGCCTTCGCAGGGACGACGATTTGGATGTAGGTCGCGCAATGCACCCAGTGTCGTCCTGGCGAAAGCCAGGACTCACTCCCCCAAATCTCGATCGTTGCGCGACGCTGGGGCCCAGCCTGCCTCAACAACACAATCCAGTGGTTATGGGTCCCTGCTCCCGTGCGCAACTGCGCACTAGGCAGGGACGACAGAAAAGTACGCCCTACAGCCCGGTAAACCCAGCCTTCACATGGTCTGTGCTGCCGTCGAGCTGGCGCAGATAGGTCAGCCCGCACACGGTCAACCGATGCGTATCGCGCTCGCCCGCCTCGAACAGCGTCTGCACGTACTCTGTCACCTTCGCCCGTGCTTCGTCGCTTGCAGCGGACGTGCGGTTGAGCAGCAGATCATACGTCTGCATGATCCGATCGATCGCGGCTTCCATTGATGTCTCCGGGTTGACGCTCAGGCGACCACCAGCGTCTCGGCCTCGAACTTCGCGATCGCCTTGTTGGCGAGGCGGAGTCGGTTCAGCTCACCGCGCTGGAACAGCTTCACGACGATGCCGAGCAGGCGCTCATTGGTGGCGAATGTGTCGGGAATGACGCCGGATTTGCGCAGATAATTCGAGGCGATCGCGTAGGCGTCACCGACGACCTCGACGTTCAGCACCTCAATCCCGCGTTCGACCAGCATGTCCTGCCTCTCCATTGGGAGACAAGATAAAGCGCAGGGAACGGCTTGGTTCCTCGCCGGGACCCATTTATTTTCGCAGGTGCAGCATGAAAAACGCATCGGCCGGGCATGACCGATGCGTTGACTGGAGGGAGGCTGCCGGTCTTCTCAAGTGGCCGGCTTGGCCATCAGGCGAAACGAGGAGGGCTCAGAGGCGATACAGGATCTGGTCGGTCCAGAAGCGCTCGAGGCGGTGCAGCGACTTGTTGAGGCTCGCGAACTCCTCGTTCGAGATGCCGCCGACCTGCTCGACCGTCTTGACGTGCTTCTGATAGAGCGCATCGACGATCTTGCGGACTTCCTGGCCCTGCGGGGTCAGACGGATGCGGACCGAGCGGCGATCCACGCGTGAGCGCTGGTGATCGAGGAAACCGAGCTCGACGAGCTTCTTCAGATTGTAGGAGACGTTGGAGCCGAGATAGTAGCCGCGGGTGCGCAGCTCGCCGGCGGTCAGTTCCTTGTCGCCGATATTGTAGAGGAGCAGCGCCTGCACCGAGTTGATGTCGGCGCGGCCACGACGGTCGAATTCGTCCTTGATGACGTCGAGGAGCCGGCGATGCAGCCGCTCCACCAAAGTCAGGGCTTCGAGATAGAGCGGCTGCACCGGAGCTTGACCGGTAGCGCGATCAGCGGCATCCGCCGCCGTTGTCGCAACGGCTTTCATCATGACACTTCCCCTGTTTGTCGTTTTTATCGACTTTATTTCGACGAAACTTGTGTCCCGCCTGATAGGTCCAACGTAAGGGGGCCGTTTGAATATCCGCTTAAATAAGAGAATAAAGAGATCATGAATTTAAGACAGTGAATCGTGGATTAAGCCCATGGATCAAGGACTTTTCGCAACTGTTCATTGACGGTGGCGGGCCCCTGTTCACGCTTCGTGTGCCTCACCTGTCACATTCGGAAACAGCAGCGTCCGAATTCGAAACGGTGGCGTAACGGGTATGAGGGAACCCTTTACGGTGACCGATCGGTTACCGGAAAATTCTTCGAAAATTTTATGGGTGCATCGGGGCGGGACGCGTGGGCTGCGCGCAAGCGGCCCCCGTTCATCGCCGCGGCCAGATCGGTTCCGCCGTCGGCCCGCGCAAAGCCGGCCGGCACACGCGCCGAGATCCGGTGAAATGGGTCCCGACGGCAGGTCCCGCAAAGGCGCTGCCGCGATGGGACGCCTTAAATGGGATGCGATCTGAGGCATCCACCTAGCAGAACCAGCGACGCTGTCTTCTCGCTCCGCGCACGACTGCGAAATATTGGCCCTCACCGTCAGCTCTTCGTCGTGCTGTCGCAGTCAGGCAACACTGCTCAAGCCATCAGGGCACGCTTGCCTATGGCGGGCGTTCGCGCGCCGACATCCAGGCCAGTGCAAGGTAGGCCGCGAGCATCAGGGCCTCGAGCCCGACCACGGTGAGACTGCCGCCATAGATGCCCGGAAACATCAGCTCGATGACCGCCATCGACACCACGGTGGTCAGCCAGACCACGGCGCCCCACGGCGTCGCGAGCCAGAGCCCGACGGCTGCGACGAGCTCGATGACGGCGAAATAGATCGTGGCGGTCTGCCAGGCCATCGACTGGTTCTCGAAGGCCTCCTCCTCGCCACCGACGAAGCCCGTCACCTGGGCCCAGTGATAGAGACCCTTGGCGACCGAGACGACCGCCATGATGCGCAGGAAGATGACGAGGCGCCGCGTCCAGGCATTGTCGTCCGGCTCGATCCGGTCGGATGAGATCGCGCTCACCGAGATGGCGTTGTCCCGCGCCTGATCGCGTGCAGAGGTGTCAGACATCCGAATCGCCGCATGGCGGCTGCAAAATGGGGTTCATGGCGCAGTCTTGGCCCGCCGGGGGCCCAAAATCAATCGCCGTTGCGGCAAATCAAGGGCGCCAAGAGTGCAACAGGGGTGCAATAGCGGCGCAATGACGGCGCCCCTGACAGGTGCTAGAACCAGACCTATATCAGGTCGAGACCAGCCGTCCGTCGAGGAGAAGACAATATGGCGATCAAATTCGGGCGCCCGATCGAACTGCGCGATACGCCGTGGCGCCAGACTGATGCCCTCGCCTCCCCCACGCTCGACCTCACGATCCGGATGCGCCGCAACCGGAAGTCCGAATGGGCCCGCCGCCTGGTGCGCGAGAACGTGCTGACCACGGACGACCTGATCTGGCCGATGTTCGTGGTCGATGGCCACAACACCCGCACGCCGGTGGCCTCGATGCCCGGCGTCGAGCGGCTCACCGTCGACCAGATCGTCCGCGACGCCGAGCGCGCCGCAAAACTCAACATCCCCTGCATCGCGCTGTTCCCCTTCACCGAGCCGGCGCTGCGCGACGAGCAAGGTTCGGAGGCCCTCAACCCCGACAATCTGGTCTGCCAGGCGGTGCGCGCCATCAAGAAGGAGTTTCCCGATATCGGCGTGCTCTGCGACGTCGCGCTCGATCCCTTCACCAGCCATGGCCATGACGGGCTGATCGAGGGCGGCAAGATCCTCAACGACGAGACGGTTGCGGTTTTGGTGAAGCAGGCGCTGACCCAGGCCGAGGCCGGCTGCGACGTGATCGCGCCGTCGGACATGATGGATGGCCGGATCGGCGCGATCCGCGAGGCGCTCGACGACAACGGCTTCGGCGACGTCCAGATCATGTCCTATGCGGCGAAATATGCTTCCGCCTTCTACGGCCCGTTCCGCGACGCAATCGGCTCGGCCAAGACGCTGACCGGCGACAAGCGCACCTATCAGATGGACAGCGCCAATTCCGACGAGGCGCTGCGCGAAGTGGAGCTCGACATCGCCGAGGGCGCCGACATGGTGATGGTGAAGCCGGGCATGCCCTATCTCGACATCGTCCGCCGCGTGAAGGACCATTTCGCGATGCCGACCTTCGTGTACCAGGTGTCGGGCGAATACGCGATGATCGCTGGCGCCGCCGCCAATGGCTGGATCGACGGCGAGCGCGCGATGATGGAGAGCTTGGTCGGCTTCAAGCGCGCCGGCGCCGACGGCATCCTGACCTATTTCGCGCCGAAGGCCGCCGAGAAGATCAAGGCGGAATCGTAAGGGCGCTATACGGGTCCGGCCGACGCGGTTGGACGTGGACCGCAGAGCGGGCGCAGCGCCTCGCGCTCGTCCTGCGACAGCACCCTCAGCGGGTAGATCGGCTCATTCGTCTCGCGCTGGAAGAACGGATGCGGCCAGGCCTTGCCGCGCAGGCGCCAGCCCAAGACCTTGCCGATCGCGCGCAGGATCAGCGGCAGGTTGAAGCCGGTCGATCCTTTCGGAGCTTCGCCGATCGCATATTTGCCGAGGATTGCGCCGGTCGGCTTGCCGAACACCTCGTCCACGCGCGGCGCGCCGCCGTCGAAGGCCTGCGCCACGATTCCGACGAACGGGACGGCAGGTGTCAGCGAGTTGCCCACCGGCGAATTGCAGCAGGTGGTGTGCCATCGGTACAGTCCTTTGGGCGTCAGCCGCAGCCCGGCGATCTTGTCATGCCCCTGCACGAAACTGAGCGACGCCGGGGCGACCTGGACGATGTCGGTACCGCCGTGGACATCCAGCAGATCGGCACGGCCGACCCGATGCATGAACGCTTGGCAGTCGTCGCAATAGCAGACGACGCGATTGGCGGCCGTCGGCGCGGCGTTCGTGACCACGCCTCGAACCTCTCCACAGCGGCAGCGCAACCCGATTTGTGTGCCCATACGTCCCCCGCCGTCACGTAACATCCAGCCTACACCGAGGCGGGCGCTTTCGGCCGCCGAATCGCCGGAATATTTCGGCTAGTTAATGTTCGCGCGGACTTGGCAGGCGAGCCTCGTGCTCCCATGTCCTGCGCGGGAGTTTCATCGGAGGTTGGTCATGTCTTACGGCAGTGACGGTAGCGCGTGGCGCAACGACGGCGGCGTTCCCCCGCATGCGTTCGATCCGTTGATGCAGCCGGAACTGTTCCGCGGCGTGCTGACGCGGCGGGTGTTCGCGTTCCTGATCGACCTCTTCGTGCTGTCGGTGCCGGTGATCCTGGCGGTGATCTTCATCGCGATCTTCGGCATCGTCACGCTCGGCCTCGGCTGGGCGCTGTTCTGGCTGGTGTCGCCCGCTTCGATCGTCTGGGCCATTGTCTATTACGGCGCCTCGATGGGCGGGCAGCACTCGGCCACGCTTGGCATGCGCATGATGGATCTGGAACTGCGCACCTGGTACGGCGCGCGCGGCTATTTCGTGCTCGGCGCCACCCACGCGGTGCTGTTCTGGGTGACGATCTCGTTCCTGTCGCCGCTGGTGCTCTTGGTCGGACTCCTCAACGGCCGCCGCCGGCTGCTGCACGACATCATCCTCGGAACCGTCATGATCAACAGCTCGGTCCGGACCCAGGTCACCCCGGCCGCGCGGGCCTCCTATTAGGCCCGCCTAAACCAATTGACCGTTAGCCTCCGGGGGGCGATGCTAACTCGGCTGCCTGTATTGTATGTGGAGCCCGACGATCAGACGTGACCCAGCACTCGCGTGATACCCCCCAGTTCTATCTGACGGCGCCCTCACCCTGCCCCTATCTGCCGGGCCGGCATGAGCGGAAGGTTTTCACGCATCTGGTTGGCGACAAAGCGGGCGATCTCAACGACTTGCTGACCCATGGCGGCTTCCGCCGTAGCCAGTCGATCGCCTATCGCCCGGCCTGCGACGCCTGCCGGGCCTGCGTCTCGGTCCGGGTGGTCGCCAACGAATTCCGCCCCTCCCGCAATTTCCGCAAGGTACTGGCCCGTAACGCCGACATCATCGGCGAGCAGCGCACGGCGGTGCCGACCTCGGAGCAATATTCGGTCTTCCGCGCCTATCTCGACCGCCGCCACCGCAACGGCGGCATGGCCGACATGACGGTGCTGGACTACGCCATGATGGTCGAGGACAGCCATGTCGAGACCCGGATCATCGAGTACCGCAAGCGCAATGCCGACAGCGCCATCACCGGCCGCGGCGACGAGCTGATGGCGGTGGCGCTGACCGATGTGCTCAGCGACGGGCTGTCGATGGTCTATTCCTTCTTCGAGCCAGGGCTTGAGGCCCGCTCGCTCGGCACCTTCATGATCCTCGACCACATCGCCCGCGCCCGCCGGCAGGGCCTGCCCTACGTCTATCTCGGCTACTGGATCGAGGGCTCCAAGAAGATGGACTACAAGGGCCGCTTCCTGCCGCAGCAGCGGCTCGCGCCGTCGGGCTGGCTACGCGTCGACGCGTCAGGTGAGGCGCTGGCCGAGCCGCAGGACTAGCGCCTCTTCAGTCAGGCGCTCTAGGTGCCGAAGATCGTATCGATCAGCAGCTTCACGTTCAGGATCACGATCAGGCCGGCGACGATCCATGCTGCCACCGCGACCGGCCGCGAAATCGCGAACGCGCCCATCTTGCGCTTGTCGGACACGAAGCGCACCAGCGGGATCACCGCGAACGGCAGCTGCATCGACAGCACGACCTGGCTGAACACGAGCAGCTGCGCGGTGCCGCTCTCGCCATAGAGCGCCGCCACCACGATGACCGGGACGATCGCGATGCCGCGGGTCACCAGCCGCTGCAGCCAGTCAGGCAGCTTGAGGTCGAGAAAGCCCTGCATCACGATCTGCCCGGCGAGCGTCGCCGTCACCGTCGAGTTCAGGCCAGACGCCAGCAGCGCCACGGCAAACAGTGTCGAGGCGATGCCGAGGCCGAGCAGCGGCGACAAAAGCTCGAAGGCCTGGTCGATCTCGGCGACATCTGAGTGGCCGCTCTTGTGGAAGGTCGCGGCCGCCAGCACCAGGATCGCGGCGTTGACGAACAGCGCCAGCATCAGCGCGATGGTGGAGTCCGTGGTCGCCCATTTGATCGCGTCGCGCCGGCCCTCCTCGGTGCGCGGATAGGCCCGGGTCTGCACGATCGAGGAATGCAGATAGAGGTTATGCGGCATCACGGTGGCGCCGATGATGCCGATCGCGATGTAGAGCATCTCCGGATTGGTGACGATCTCGCGCGACGGCATGAAGCCGCCGATCACACCGGCAATCGGCGGCGCGGCGGCGGCGATCTGGACCACGAAGCAGACCGCGATGACGATCACGAGCGCAATCACAAAGGCTTCGAGGAAGCGGAAGCCGCGATTCATCAGGAGCAGCAGCAGGAACGCATCGAGCGCCGCGAGCAGCGCACCGCCGATCAAGGGAATGCCGAACAGCAGCTTGAGTGCGATCGCAGTGCCGATCACCTCGGCAAGGTCGCAGGCGATGATCGCGGCCTCGCAGGCGAGCCACAGCAGCAGATTCACCGGCCGCGAATAGGTCGCGCGGCAGGCCTGCGCCAGGTCGCGGTCGGTGGCGATGCCGAGCCGGGCGGAAAGCGCCTGCAGCAGGATCGCCATCAGGTTGGAGAGCAGGATGACCGACAGCAGCGTGTAGCCAAACTTCGATCCACCCGCGAGATCGGTGGCCCAGTTGCCAGGGTCCATATAGCCGACCGAGACCAGATAGCCCGGCCCCGCGAAGGCCAGCAGCCGCCGCCACCACACGCCCGTGGTCGGCACCGCGACGGTCGCGTTTACCTCGGGCAGGCTGCGCGCATGCCCGGCGTCGCCCCGCCAGCCACCTGGCACGGTATCGGCAACAGAAACGGGAGACATTTCAGGGGTGCGAGCGTCCATGCGAGAAGCATGACCGATCCCTCCCGTTATTGCAACTCATTTGCAACTGCATCTAGGCTCACGAAAATGATACTGACTGCCTGTCTTGTAAAGTACTGAGGAAGTGCTTTACGTTAGACGCATGATCAAGCTGCCCGTCGAGACGCCAACCGCAACGCTGCGCTACGCCCTCGCCCCCGACCCGTCGGGCATCGAGGCGATCGAGGCGACCTTTGCGGCCTATGATCGGATGATGACAATCCTCGCCGAGGTCGCCCCGGTCGGGGCCAACCTGGTCTCGCTGCACGCCCAGGCCTACGAGAAGATCCGCAAGGAGACCGGCCTACCCGCGCGGCTGGTGACGCTCGGCCTGCGCGACCGCGCCAACTACATCGCAGGCGCCGCCGTCCGCCGGATACCGCTCGACGACAAGTTGTTTGCGATCAAGGGCCCAACTTCACTGACCATTAGCACTGTCAGCGGACGCGTCTTGGTGCCGTTCGACGTGCCGGGATATGTCTCGGGCTGGGAAAGCCCCTTCCCGGCGCATTTGATCTCGGATGGACGCGGCTACGAAATCCACATCGCCGTCAAATCGAAATCAGCACAACCGGAGGAGAAGACCATGCTTCACGAAGGCATCCTTGCGCGCATGGGCCGGCTTCTTGCCGCCATCGCAAGCCAGACCATCGACAACGTCGAGAGCAACAATAAGGTGGCGCTGGTCAAACAGGCGATCCGCGAGATCGACGCCGGCGCCGACGAAGCGCGCTATGCGCTCGGCAAGTCGCGCGCCGAGGAATTCCGCTTGAAGAGGCGCCGCGAAGAACTGGATACCGAGACAACTGCTCTGAACGAGAAGATCCGTCTCGCACTTGCGGAAAGTCGCGAGGATCTCGCGCGCGCCGGCGTCGCACGGCAAATCGACCTGGAGTCGCAGGTGATCGCGCTGGAACGCGCGATGGATTTCATCGAGCTCGAGATCGACGAGCAGACCAAGGCGCTGCAAGCCATGCTCGGCGCGCGCCGCGAGGCAGAGGCGCGATTAGCCGATCTCGAACAAAGTCTGATCCGCGAGGCCAAGGACGAAACCAGCCGGGCCCCATCGACGACCAATACATTGAGTGCCGAACGCGCCATGGCGGCGATTGCCCGGGTCACCGGTGTTCCCGCCTCCAGCGTGCTCGGCGACAAGGAGCTTGACGAACTCGATCGCCTGCACCGCGAAAAGGAAATCGCGGCGCGGCTTGAAAGGATCAAGTCAGAAAAATGAGTGCAGTTGGCGACATTCTGCTCGCCCCGGACGTGCGGCCCTTCGCGGTCGCGGCTGCGATCATGGTGGCACTTGGCGGTATCGAGCTGCTGACCACCATGGTCGGACTTTCGATCAGCGAACTCGTCGGCAAGGATTTCGCGTTCGAGGCCGAGAGCCATAATGCTCTCAGTGGCCTGTTTCTCTGGATCAACGCCGGGCGGCTTCCCCTCCTGATCCTGATCATCCTGATACTTGGCATATTCTCGATCGGAGGCTTCCTGCTTCAGGGACTGGCGCATGCCGCAGGCACCGCCATTCCTGTCTCGATTGCCGCGGTGGTGGCTGCCGCCGGCAGCATCCCCGTCATCAGAAATGCGAGCCGCGGCCTCGCCCGCATCATTCCGCGCGACGAGAGCTATGCGGTCAACGACAGCGACTTTGTCGGCAAGGTCGCAACCGTGTCGGTCGGCCCGCTCGATCAGGGCCTGCCCGGCAGGGTCCGTCTCAAGGATGTCTTCGGCAACTGGCACACTGTGTCGGCGCGTGCCAGCCCTGATTCCGAGGCGTTGCCGGTCGGCACCAGCGTGCTGCTGGTCGACCGCGACGCCAAGGGCTTCATCGCGATTGCCGCTCCCGCCGACCTCATTGAACAACAACAATCTTCCAACAGGGCATAACATATGTGGGAACTTGCTGTACCCGTCGCCATTGGCGTCCTCGCTATCCTCGTCATTGGCCTGCTTTTCGCAAAGCTCTACAAGCGCTCGACACGCGATGAGGCCTATGTGCGCACCGGCCTCGGCGGCCAGAAGGTGGTGCTCGACGGCGGCTCGCTCGTGCTGCCGATCTTCCACTCCACTGCCGCGGTGAACCTGAAGACGCTGCGGCTCGAGGTCGCGCGCGGCGGCCCGGACTCGCTGATCACCAAGGACCGCATGCGCGTCGATATCGGCGCCGAGTTCTATCTGCGCGTCAAACCCGACTCTTCGTCGATCGCGCTCGCCGCGCAGACGCTCGGCAACCGCACCAATGACGCGGCCGAGCTCCGCGAGCTGGTCGAGGCCAAGTTCGTCGACGGCCTGCGCTCGGTCGCCGCGACCATGAACCTCGAGGAGTTGCAGGAGCAGCGCGCGACCTTCGTCAAGGCGGTGCAGGACGCGGTCGGCGCCGACATCCAGAACAACGGTCTCGAGCTCGAGTCGGTGTCGCTGACACGGCTCGACCAGAGCGACATCAAGCATTTCAACCCGAGCAATTTCTTCGACGCGCACGGCCTCACCACGCTGACCAAGATCACCAAGGAGCGTGAGCAGGAGCGCAACCAGATCGTCCGGACCACCGAGGTCAATATCGCGCAGCAGGACCTGGTGGCGCGGCAGACCACGCTGACGATCGAAAGCACCAAGCGCGAGGCCGAGCTCGCCCAGCAGCGCGACATCGCCAACAAGACCGCCGCGATGCGCGCGCAGACCGCGCAGGTCGAACAGACCGCGTTGCAGAACGAAGCCGAATACCGCATCCAGCAGGAGCTTGCGGTCGCCAACAAGCAGACCGAGGCCAACCAGGCCCGCGACACCCGCAAGATCGAGGCCGATCTCGCCGTTAAGCGCCGCACCACCGAAACCGACCGCGAGCTGCAGATCGTGGCGCAGGAGGCCGCGATCGCGGTGGCCACCAAGAGCAAGGAGCAGTCGGAAGCCCAGACCATCGCCGAGACCGCGCGCGCACTCGCGATCGCAGCCGAGGAAAAGGTCACCACCGCGCGCGCCACCGAGGTCGCCGAGCGCGACAAGATCATCAACGTGATCGCCGCGCGCAAGGTTGCCGAGACCAATGCAATGCCGATCACCGTGATGGCGGAAGCCGAAAAGCAGGCTGCGGCCAACAAGGCCGAGGCCACCAACGTGCTGGCGAAAGCCGATGCCAACGCCGCCACCACCCGCGCCGCCGGCGTCAAGGCGCTTGGTCAGGCTGAAGCGGAAGTCGCGACGTTGAAGGCGGAGGCGCGCAACAAGCTGAGCGCCGACATGATCGACTACGATCTCAACCTCGCGCGGATCAACGTGATCCCGAGCGCGCTCGCCGAGGCGGTGAAGCCGATCGAGAAGATCTCCGACATCCGGATCTTCGACACCGGCGGCATGCTCGGCCGCGGCGGCGCCAATGGCCATGCCAACGGCAATGGCGGTCTCGGGCTCGGCGACGGCCTCGCCGCGCAATTGCTGTCGGTCTCGGCATTCAAGCCGATGATCGACAAGATCCTCGCAGAGGCAGGCTTCCCGGCCGGACCCGACGCGCTCACCAGCCTGACCAGCGCGCTGGCGCAGCGCAAGACGGAGGTCGCCGAAACACCGGCAGTGAGCGTCGAAAGCGCGCCAACCGCTCTCGTCGGGACCATCACCGGCCAACTTACTCCGGCTGCCAAACCGCTGTGAAGCGGTCTGACGGCAGATGCGCTTCACCTCTCCCGCTTGCGGGGGAGGTCGGATCGCATCGAAGATGCAATCCGGGTGGGGGCTCTCTCTCCACGATGCGACTCGCGGATAGACCCCCACCCTAACCCTCCCCCGCAAGCGGGAGAGGGAACGCACGTCCGATGCGGTTGCAGAGCGAATTTCGTTGTCCAATGAAAAGCCCGCCTCTCACGGCGGGCCTTGTTTTTGGCGTTGTCGGGAAACGGGTGGGATCGGGCGTCTTCCAACCACACACTATGGCCAGATCGAATATCCTCAAGGATTCTGCCATGTCCGCCGATACGCCGCGCCTGCCCGCCACCTTCAATCGCCTGGCCTGGTCCAACCTCGCCGCGCAATCGGCCGAGCAGATTGCGCTTGCGGCCGCCCCCATCGTCGCCGTGCTGGTGCTCGGCGTCGGCGAAGGCCAGACCGGCCTGTTGCAGACCGCACTGACGCTGCCGTTCATCCTGTTTGCAATTCCCGCCGGCCTGCTGGCCGACCGCGTGTCGCGGCGCTGGGTGATGGCGGGCTCCGAGGCGCTGCGCGCCGCGGCCCTTGCCGCGATCCTGCTGTTGCTGTGGTTCGGCGCGATGACCTTGCCGCTGCTCGCCTTGCTCGGCTTCATCGCGGTCTGCGGCACGGTTGCCTACAGCGTCGCAGCTCCTGCGCTGGTCCCGTCCCTGGTGACCTCGCAGCAATTGCCGGCGGCGAATGCCCGTATCGAACTTGCGCGCACCGTCGCTTTCGCCAGCGGACCCGCGCTCGGCGGCGTGCTGGTCGGCTGGGTCGGCGCTGCGCCCGCATTCGGCTTTGCCGCGGCGCTGTCGGCGATCGCGGTCGTCCTGCTCGCCGGGATCTACGAGCCGGCACGCCAGCCCGCCCCGCGACGTCATCCGATGCAGGACATCAAGGAAGGCGCGGCCTTCGTGATGCATCACGCCTTGCTGCGGCCGGTGTTCATCACCCAGTTCATCTTCAACACCGCGTCGTTCCTGCTGCTCGCCGTGTTCGTGCCCTATGCGGTGCGCCATCTCGGGCTCAACGCCACCGGTGTCGGTACGACGCTCGCGATGTATGGCGTCGGCATGGTGGTCGGCGCGCTGTTCGCAACCCGCGTGATGAAGCGGCTGGCGTTCGGCACCGTGATCGGGCTCGGCCCGGTCACCGGCCTCGTCGCCTCACTCGTGATGGCGCTGACGACCTGGATTGCGACGCCGCTGCTCGCGGGCCTTGGCTTCTTCCTGCTCGGCGTCGGCCCGATCCTGTGGGTGATCTCGACCACCACGCTGCGGCAATCGGTGACGCCGCCCTCGCTGCTCGGCCGCGTCTCCGCGATCAACATCATGAGCTACGGCGCCCGTCCGCTCGGCTCCGCACTCGGCGCCATCGTCGGTGGCCTCTACGGCGCCGAAGCCTGCCTCTACCTCGCGGCCGCGATCTTCGCGGCCCAGGCGCTGGTGATCCTGATGTCGCCGGCGGTGTCGCTCAGGCGTCAGCCCGACATGGTCGGCGAACCGGTGCGCTGCTAATCTCGCCCCTCAACGTCATTGCGAGCGAAGCGAAGCAATCCATTCCCCCGCTTGTGGGGACATGGATTGCTTCGCTTCGCTATACTCCTCGCAATGACGGGGAGAGAGATCAGCTCGCCAGATAGCGCTCATATTTGCCGCCGACGACCTCGTCGGCGGTAACAGCCGGATCCAGCGTATAGAGATCCTGCGCATGGCTGATGCCGCGCAAGACGAAGCGGCCGGTGGAGACCAGATAGTTGCGGCCGGCGGCGTCGAGCCCGGTGCGGAAATCGGTCGAAGTCAGCAGTTCGCGGTCGACCGATGCGCACATTGAAGCAATTCGGCTGACCTCGTTGACGGCGGGCCCGACCACCGTGAAATCCAGCCGGTCCTCGCTGCCGATGTTGCCGTAGAAGACCTCACCGACATGGAGGCCGACATAGGCCGTGGTCGTCGGCCGGCCCTCGTTCTCGCGACGATCGTTCAGCACGCGGATGTTATGGCGGAATCTGTGCTCGGCGCGCAGCGCCGCGCGCTTGGCGCTTGCCATGTTCTCGCTGGTGAACATCGCCAGCACGCCGTCTCCGATCAGCTTTAGCACCTCGCCGCCGGCATCGTGGATCGCGTCGATCGAAGCCTGCGCGTAGTCGTTGAGGAACGGGATGATCTCGTCGGGACCGATGCGCTCGCTGATCGCGGTCGAGCCGCGCACGTCGGAGTACCACAGCACGGCCTTGATCTTCTCGGTGATGCCGCGCTGCATGCGCCCGCGCAGCACCTGCTCCGCCGTCTCGCGGCCGAGATAGACCCGTCCGAGCGTGCGGGCGATCTCGACCTGGGCGGCCGATTTGATCGCGAGCCCGAGCACCGGCACGAGGTCGCGCAGCGCCGACATGTGGTTCTCGTCGAAGCCGTCCGAACGGCGCGTCGTGTAGTAGGAATAGAAGCAGTCCATCTCGCCGATCGTGCCGGCCTCGCCGAAGCGGTGCACGAAGGCTGCGAAATGCTTGTGGCCCTTCTCGGCGAGGTCGCCGATCATCGAAAAATCGTGCGAACCGGTGAGATCGATCACCATCTCGTCGTCGCCGTTTTCGAGCATGTGATGGAACGCCGACCGCCGCCAGTTCTGGCTGGCCTCGCCGCTGCTGGTCGAGCCGTATTCGAAGATGTCGGCCTCGTTGCTCTCACCGTCGTTCCAGCGGAAGCCGCGGCCCTCGAAGATCGGATGCAGGGTGTCGATGAAGACGATCGCCCGCGACAACGGCATGCCGGCGGCCCGGCAGCGCTCGCAGAAGCCGCGCAGCAGGTCGTTTTCCGGCAGACCGGTCAGGCCCTGGCGGACCAGCCAATTCATGAGGCGCAAACGAGGCGTCAGTTCCATACGTTGGATTATGCCGGGCAATTGGTGCGGGAGGAAGGGCTGGTCGTCGCGTGACAGATGCGGACGCCAGTCCAATATTGCAAGGCCGACCCGCCTCACCATTTTCGGGCGGAACGACGCCCCCGAACGGCAGCGATTCTGCTTCCCTTTGTCCCGGCCTTCACGCACAAGAGCGCATGGACAACGACGCCGGCCAGCCGAACCCGATCCGACGCCTCATGCGATGGGCGATCACCCCGCCGCAATCCTATGGGGTGTATCTGGCCGGCATCATCCTGGTCTACGCCCTTTCGTTCTACGCCGGCACGATGAAGCCGAAGCACGCGCCCGCCCCGCCGGTGGCCGCGCCGTCCGCCCCGCACAACTGATCAGGCCGATTTGGTCTCCGGCGTCGCGATCCAGATTCCGGCGAAGACGGCGATCAGACCGACCAACAGATTGGCCATGATCGGCTCGCCGACCAGCTGCTTGGCCAGCAGCGCGGCGGCGATCGGATTGACCGTCATGGTGTTGGCGACGCGGGTCGGTGAGGCCCGCTCGAGCGCCAGCACCCACAGGATGAACGCCAGCGCGCCGCCGGCTATCCCGAGATAGATCCCCGCGATCCACTGCGATGGGCCGAAATCGCGCAGCGTCGCCAGGCTGCCGGTGAACGCCCCCACCGCCACGAGCGCCGCCGCGCCCGCGCCCATGCCCACAGTGAGGAAGCCGAGCGCGCTGGAGCGGCGGATGAACGGTCGCGACAGCACGTTGTAGAACGCCATGCAGAGCACCGCGGCGGCCATGATCAGTTCGCCGCGCCATGCACCCGCTGGCGCCGCCGACAGCCCGGATGCCAGCGCGGCGGCCACGCCGAACACCGCAATTGAAACTCCGATCGATTTGCGCATCGTCAGCGGCTCGATGCCAAGCAAGGCACCGACCACCATGGTGGAGAGCGGCAACGTCGCCAGCGCAAGGCTGGCGCGCGCTGCCGTCGTGTAGGACATCGCGATGTTGTAGAGCACGAAGAACACGCCGAAGAAGGCGATCCCGAGCGCCGCGACCGCCGGCAAATCCTCGCGCGGCGGCCACTTCGCCCTGAGCAGGACCGCGGCGGGAAGCACGCAGAGGAAGCCAATCGCCCAGCGCAGGATCGCAAGCGTGATCGGGTCGGCATTGCCTGCCAGATAACGCGTGATCGCCGCCGCCGTGCCGCCGAGGCAGCTCGAGATCAGTGCAATCGCAACGCCGATCCACTCGCCCATTCCGGCCCCCACGCGTTTCATACTTGTTTGTGGCATCTTGCCCGGCGAGATCATTCCGGCAACTACCTGGTGGGTATTCATGTCGCAGCAGCGCGACTTTGCAGCCAGCCTGCGCTGGTGGCGGCAGCGCAAGGGCCACTCGCAGCTCGAGCTCGCCGGACGCGCGGATATCTCGCAGCGCCATCTGAGCTTCCTCGAGCTTGGCCGCGCTGCGCCGAGCCGCGACATGGTGATCCGGCTCGCCGCGGCGCTCGACGTGCCGCTGCGCCAGCAGAACGCACTGCTGGTCGCGGCCGGCTTCGCGCCGGTGTGGCGGCAAACCGATCTTGCCGCGCCTGAGCTCGCGCAGATCCGTTACGCGCTCGATTTCATCCTGGCGCAGCAGGAGCCCTTCCCCGCGGTCGTGGTCGACCGGCACTGGAATCTGCTGCTCGCCAATGCAGGCGCCGGGCAGCTGGTGGAATTCCTGGTCGGGCCGCTGGCGCCCGGCACAGCGGTCAATCTCGCCGATGCACTGGTCGCGCCCGGCGTGCTGCGGCCCTATCTCGCCAACTGGACCGAGGTCGCGGGCTACTTCGTCCGCAGCGTCGAGGCCGATGCCGCCGCCGACGGCACCACAGCGACGGCCGACCTGCTCAAGCGCCTCTTGGCCTATGACGGCGTCGACGCTGCGTTGACCGCGCCGCCTGCCGGGACCGCGTCCGGACCGGTGCTGCCGATGCTGTTCCGCAAGGGCGACATCCGCCTGCAGCTGTTCACCACCATCGCGACGCTCGGAACGCCGCAGGACGTCACCTTGCAGGAGCTGCGCATCGAGAGCTTCTTTCCGATGGACGAAGAGACCGCGCAGATTTTTCGAAGCTGGGCGAAAGCGCGCGGTCGCGAAGCCGCTCAGTCATAGAAGTCCGGCGACAGCTTCAGCCCGTCCCGTTGGGCCTTGTCGTGGTTGATCCAGAGCTGCGCCTTCTCCTTCGTCAGCGTGTCGGCGATCTTCTGCATCGAGGCCAGCGTCTGCTCCTTGCTGGCATTCAGGCTCGGCACGCGCCGATTGTCCCAATTGTCCCTGAAGTGAACCGCATCGCCGGTCAGCACGACCGCGCCGGTGTTCGGCAACTTAACCAGCAGCGACTGGTGGCCGGGCGTGTGGCCCGGCGTCGACAGGATGGTGACGCTGCCGTCGCCGAACACGTCGCGGTCGCCCTCGAGTTTCGTCACGGGATGCTCGGGCTTGAAGCGTGGCGCGTTGTTGGCGCCGGGCCATTCATACTCGGCCTTCTGCACATACAGCGTCGCGGCCGGGAACAGCTCGACATTGCCGATGTGATCGGGATGGGTATGCGAGACGGCGATCCCCTTGATGTCCGACGGCTTCACCCCGAGCTCGTCGAGCTGCGCGGCCAGCGTCTTCGGCCGCCGCCAGGTCACGGCCTTGGGATCGGCAGGCGCAAGACCGTTCGGCATCGCCGCCACCGCGTCGGGAATGCCGGTGTCCCACAGGAACCAGCCCTGCGCGTGCTTGATCAGGTAGCAGTTGTCGACGAAGTCCATCGACTTGCCTTCATTAACGCCGGGCGACCAGCGCGAAATGTCGCCGGCAACGCCTTCGCCGCAATTGAGGATGTAGAGCCGCTCGACACCTGATTTCGCCGGCTGGGCGTCTGCCTGCGGCGCCACGCCCACGACCCAGAGCAACATCGCAAGACCGATTGCATTCTTCACGCTGCCCTCCATTGATCGCGCCCGCTCAACGCGCGCGGCCGCAATGTGCCGCCTCATCGGCAGCCGTGGAAGACACGGACATGGGTCGATCGATCAATTGAACGCGAGTGAGTCTCGCCGCGGGCTAGACCATTTCCGCCGGCGCCAGCCGGCAGGTCTCGCTGCTGATCTCGACCTGCAGGGTCGCGTGGTGGATGCTGAATCGCTCCGACAGCTCGGCGCAGGCGCGATGCAGGAAGACATCGTCATGTCCGCCGGGCCGCACCAGGTGTGCGGTTAACGCGGTCTCGCTGGTGCTCATCGCCCAGATGTGCAAATCGTGCACCTCGGTGACGCCCTCGAGCGCGCCGAGATAGTCCCTCACCTGCTTGAGATCGATGCCCCTCGGCACCGCGTCGAGCGCGAGGTTGACGCTGTCGCGGGCAAGCTCCCAGCCGCTCAGTAGCACCACCACGGCGATGACCAGGCTGATCGCCGGATCGAGCCACTGCCAGCCGGTCGCCATGATCAGCAGCGCCGCGATCACGACGCCGAACGAGACGCCGGCATCCGCCGCCATATGCAGATAGGCGCCGCGCACATTGAGGTCGCTGTCGCGGCCGCGCATGAACAGCAGCGCCGTGGCGCCATTGATCAGGATGCCGAGCGCCGCGACCCAGACCACGGTCCAGCTTGCGACTTCGGCCGGCTCGCGGAAGCGGTTGATCGCCTCGACGGCGATGCCGCCGACCGCAATCAACAGCAGCCCGGCATTGAACAGCGCCGCCAGGATCGAGGCACGACGATAGCCATAGGTGTGGGTGTCGGTAGGGCGCCGGCCGGCGAGCCACGCCCCGCCCCAGGCCAGCAGCAGCGCGATGACGTCGGAGAGATTGTGAACGGCGTCGGAGACCAGCGCCAGCGAGTTGGCGGAATAGCCGAAGATCAGCTCGGCGATGACGAAGGCGGTGTTCAGCGACGCGCCGACCGCAAAGGCGGTACCGAAACTGTCGGGCGCGTGGCTGTGCCCGGCATGGGAATGCCCGGCGTGAGCGTGCTCGGCATGGGAATGTCCGTGAGAATGACCGCTGTGGTCATGGTCGTGGTCGTGATTATGCGCCATGGCAACCGTCGCCCGATATCGTCGGCGACGGTTATAGCGCGGTGAAATGTGGATACTATCACACCGCGGCTGTCGAACGGCGTAGCCCGGATGGAGCGCAGCGCATCCGGGATCGTTGCCAAACGCGACAGCGGCCCCGGATTTCGCTTCGCTTCATCCGGGCTACAACACCGCTACTCCACGCCGCGATTGAACTTGTTCGACTTCGGCAGGCCATGGGCGAGCCGGCCGGCGTCGGCGCGGTTGCCGCGCCAGTCGGCCAGTTCCTTCAAGGTCATGCTGTGCTCGCGGCCGGCGGAATCCTTCCAGGTCAGGCCGGCCTTGGAATCGAACACGGCGACATCGGACAGCTCCGAGCTGCTGTATTTCTGCAGCCGAACGCCGCGGCCCCGCGCCATCTCCGGCACCTGGTCGAGACCGAACAGCACCATCTTGTGGTTGGTGCCGATCACGGCGACGGTGTCGCCGTTCACGGTCGTGATCGCACGGGCCTCGTTCGGCATCTCGACATTGAGCACCTGCTTGCCCTTGCGGGTATTGCCGACGCAGTCCTCTTCCTTGACGACGAAACCCTGTCCCTCGCTGCTGGCGATCAGGAACTTGCGCTGGCCCTTGTTGACGAACAGCGAGATGATCGCGGCGTCCTGCTCGAGGTCGATGAACATGCGGATCGGCTCGCCATGGCCGCGGCCGCCCGGCAGCTTGGCGACATCGAGCGAGTAGAACTTGCCGTTGGTGGCGAACAGCAGCAACTTCGAGGTGGTCTCGGCAAAGAACGAGTGCTCGAGCTTGTCGTCGGTCTTGAAAGCGAGCCCCGACAGATCCTCGACATGGCCCTTCAGCGTCCGCACCCAGCCCTTCTCGGAGATCACGACGGTGCACGGCTCGCGCTCGACCAGGGCTTCCTCGATCGCGGCGAGATCATGCTCGGGCGCATCGGCGAAGGTAGTGCGGCGCTTGCCGAGCGGGGTCTTGGGTCCGAAGATATCGCGGACCTTGCGGACCTGATCGCTGACCTTGGCCCATTGCTCGGTCTCGGAGCCGAGCAGGCCTTCGATGCCCTTCAGCTCCTTGCGCAGATCCTTGTCCTCGGTGCGGATCTCCATCTCCTCCAGGCGGCGCAGATTGCGCAGGCGCATGTTAAGGATGGCGTCGGCCTGGACGTCTGTGAGGTTGAAGGTCTTCATCAAGACCGGCTTCGGCTCGTCCTCGGTGCGGATGATCTTGATCACCTTGTCGAGGTTCAGATAGGCGACGAGGTGGCCGCCCAGCACTTCCAGCCGGTGTTCGATCTGCGTCTTGCGGAAATTCGAACGGCGGACCAGCACGTCGCGCAGATGGTCGAGCCATTCGCGCAGGCACTCGGCAAGGCCGACCACCTTCGGGATGCGGCCCTTGATCAGCACGTTCAGGTTCAGCGAGATCTTGCTTTCCAGCTCGGTCAGCCGAAACAGCGATTCCATCATCAGCGCCGGATCGACGGTGCGCGACTTCGGTTCGATGACGAAGCGGACGTCCTCCGCGGATTCATCGCGCACGTCGCCGACCAGCGGCAGCTTCTTCTGGTCGATGAGCTCCGAGATCTTCTCGTGCATACGCGACTTCTGCACCAGCCACGGGATTTCGGTGACGACGACCACCCAGGCGCCGCGGGCGCCCTCCTCCACCGACCAGCGCGCGCGGGTGCGGAACGAGCCGCGCCCCGTCGTGTACGCCTCGACGATCGCTTCCTTGGAATCGACGACGGTGCCGCCGGTCGGGAAGTCCGGGCCCTTGACCCATTTCAGCAGCGCCTTCGACTTGGCGTCGGGCTTCTCGATCAGATGCAGCGCGGCGTCGCAGAGCTCGGCCGCGTTGTGCGGCGGGATCGAGGTCGCCATGCCGACCGCGATGCCCTGCGCACCGTTGGCGAGCAGGTTCGGGAAGCCGCCCGGCAGCACCACCGGCTCTTTCGTCTGCCCGTCGTAATTGGCGCGGAATTCAACACCGTCCTCGTCGATACCTTCGAGCAGCAGCCGCGCGACCTCGGTCATGCGCGCTTCGGTGTAGCGGTAGGCGGCCGGATTATCGCCGTCGATATTGCCGAAATTGCCCTGGCCGTCGACCAGCGGGTAGCGCGAGGAGAAATCCTGCGCGAGGCGAACCATGGCGTCATAAATGGCCTGGTCGCCATGCGGATGGAACGAGCCCATCACGTCGCCGACGATCTTCGCCGACTTCTTGAATGCCGCGCGCGGGTCGAGCCCGAGCAGGTCCATGCCGTAGAGGATGCGCCGGTGTACCGGCTTCAGCCCGTCGCGGGCATCCGGCAGCGCACGATGCATGATGGTCGAGAGCGCATAGGCGAGATAGCGCTCCTCGAGCGCATCACGCAGCGGCACCTCGTGAATTTCGGCCGGCTTTTCCGGCGGTACCTGTCGTTTTCCCATGGGGAGGCGTTAAACCTTGGCGGTGAATCGGGCAAGCCGCGAATCACCGGGAATTTAGGGTCCGAATCGGCCTTACGGAACCGCCGTTCGGCTTCGCGGCCTGGTCACGGCGTTGATAAACCCGTCGCGGGCGTCGGAATGGCCCTGACCGCGGGGCTCCAGCACGTGGCGGAGCAGGAACAGGCCGGTGATCAGGAAACCGTCGCGCAGGTCCTGCTCCGACCAGCTGTTGGCGCCGCTCTCGCCTTCGCGCAGGAACGCCGGCAGCGGCAACAGCCGGTCGCGCCACGGCTCGCCGGCGGCGCGGGACACGGCGCCCCCGGATTTCGGCGACACGTAGATCAGGTCGGTGGTCTCTCCGGTCGCCGCGCAGTTTTCCAGGTCGAGCCCGAAGCCGAGCTCGGTGAGCATGGCGAGCTCAAACCGGATCAAGTGCACCGCCGCGACGCCGGCATCGTCGAAATCGTCGAGCGTCCCCTGCAGCATCTCGTAGATGTCTTCATGCGGATCGCGCTCCGGCAGCAGCCGGGCCAGCGCCGCCAGATGGGTCACGCCATAGACCGCGTGCGACGAGGCGAGCAGCGTCGCCGCCCGCAGCCGCGTGCCTTCCAGCGTGTACATGCCGAGATGCTCGTCGAGCCGCGCCCGCCACACCGCCGTGACGCTGTTGCCGGGCTGCAGCAGCGGCCGCATCCGCGAGCTGGCACCGCCGCGCACCAGGCCGAGATGACGGCCGTGCTCGCGCGTCAAGAGCTCGACGATGGCGGAGGATTCGCCATGCCGCCGTACGCCCAGCACGATGCCTTCATCGGTCCATTCCATGGTCGAAAGTCTATCAGGATTTTGAGGATGAACGCAGCCATCTCGATGCGTCATTCCGGGGCGATCCGCTACGCGTTGAACCAGCCCCGTGCGTCGCCGGTGAAGGAGTAATAGAGCCCGGCCGTGGTCAGGAGGCAGGACACCACCTCGATGGCGCTGTCGAGCTCCAGGCCCTTCTCGCCGATCACCTGCACCAGCGAGATCACCGACAACACCAGCATCGCACCCAGCGCCCAGCGCGGCCAGTTCTTGCGGTGCTGCGCCGCAAGCCGGACGAAATACACCAGCAGCAGGATCATGCAGCCGGCGGTCAGCGTCTCGCCGGTGATCATCTGATCGGTCCTCACGTCGGTCGGCGTGCGGTCCTGGAACGCCACCGACAACGCGTCGAGCGTCAGCGACAGATAGAGCAGCACCTCAAACCATAGCACATTTCTGGGCACATTCATTGCTTTGGGCACGCTCATTGCTCTGGGCACGTTCAAGCGCCGGCTCATTCCTTGGGGAAATCCAGTCCCATTTCCTTGTAGCGGTCGGGATCGTCGCCCCAATTCTCGCGCACCTTGACGAACAGGAACAGGTGTACAGGCACGCCCATGATCTCGGCGATCTCGGCACGCGCCTGCGCGCCGATCGACTTGATGGTGGCGCCGCCCTTGCCGAGCACGATCTTGCGCTGGCTCTCGCGCTCGACAAAGATCGTCTGCTCGATGCGGATCGATTTGTCCTTGCGGTCGGTCCAGCTGTCGGTCTCGACCGTCGACTGGTACGGCAATTCCTGATGCAAATGGCTGTAGATCTTCTCGCGGGTGATCTCGGCCGCCAGATGCCGCATCGGCGCATCCGACATCTGGTCCTCGGGATAGAGGAACGGTCCCGCCGGCACCAGCTTGGCCAGCGCCGTGCGCAGATCGGCAACGCCGTCGCCCGACAGCGCCGAGATCATGAAAGTGTGCTCGAAGCGCATCCGCTCGTTGGCGGCCTGCGCCAGCGCCAGCAGCTTCTCGCGCTGCACGAGGTCGACCTTGTTCAGCACCAGGATCTTCGGATGCGCGACGGTTTCGAGCTTGGCGAGGATCGCATTGGCCTCCTCGTCGATGCCCGACTTCGCGTCGAGCAGCACACAGACGAGATCGGCGTCGTGGGCGCCGCTCCAGGCGGTCGACACCATGGCCCGGTCGAGCCGGCGCCGCGGCGCGAAGATGCCGGGCGTATCGACCAGGATGATCTGCGCGTTGCCCTCGATCACGATGCCGCGGATCAGCGCGCGCGTGGTCTGCACCTTGCGCGAAACGATGGTGACCTTGGAGCCCACCAGCGCGTTGACCAGCGTCGACTTGCCGACATTGGGCGCACCGATCAGCGCGACGAAGCCACAGCGCGTCGCGTCTCCTTGCCCGTTGGGTTCGTCAGTCATTGGTACCGACGCCTTCACGCTCGATCATCGCGGATGCTGCTGCTTTCTCGGCCGCGCGCTTGTTGCCCCCGAGGCCCTCGGCGGAGGCTAGGCCCGGCAGGTCAACCGCAACGCGGAATTGTGGATCGTGGTGCGGGCCGGTGCGTTCGACCTCGCGATAGACCGGAGTCGGCAATCCCTTGCCTTGCGCCCATTCCTGCAACACGGTCTTGGGATCGCGCAGCGGCCGGCGCAGCTTGTGCATCCGCTCGGTCCAATTGCGCTCGACGAACTGGCGTGCGGCCTCGTAGCCGCCGTCGAGAAAGATCGCCCCGATCACCGCTTCGCAGATATCGCCGAGCACGGATTTGCGCAGCCGTGCGCCCTCGACCGCCTTCACCATGCCGAGCTTGATGTCCTCGAGCAGCCCGAGCGACTTGGCGACGTCGGCGCAGCTCTCCTTGCGCACGAGATCGGCGAGCCGCTTCGACAATTCGCCCTCGTCGGCCTTCGGGAACGCCCGGAACAGCATGTCGGACACGATCAGCCCGAGCACGTGGTCGCCGAGGAATTCCAGCCGCTGGTAGCTGTCGGCGCGGTTGCGGGTGGCGGGCTTCAGCGCGGAGACGTGGGTGAACGCGGTGGTCAGCAGTGCGGCATCCGAGAACGTATACCCGATCCGCGCCTCGGTGCCGGCGATCGCGGCCTTCTCTTCAGCCGCCCTGGCGGCCTTGGTGCGCCGCTTCTTCGGCGCGGCCGTGCTTTCGGCGGCGGGCGTCTGGCTCGGCTCGCCGGTGGGCGCTTGATCGTTGATGGCTGCGGTATCGTCGTTCATCGCACGATGGAGAATAGGCGGTTCCACCGCACGGCGAACGGCCAGCGCCAGATCATCCAGGCCTGCTCGCCCTCGGCGATCGAGAAGAAGATCATCTGGGCACGCCCGATGATGTTCTCAAACGGCACGTAGCCGACCTGCGACAGAAAGCGGCTGTCGGTGGAGTTGTCGCGGTTGTCGCCCATCATGAAGAAATGCCCGGGCGGAACGGTGTAGACGATGGTGTTGTCCATGTAGCTGTTGTCGGTGCAGTCGAGCGACTCATAGCTGACGCCGTTCGGCAGCGTTTCCTTCCAGCGCTTGACCCGGGCGGTGGCATCCGCCGAGCCGCAGGGATCCTCGCCGACGAAATCGCTCAGCCGCTCGCGCTTGATCGGCTCATCGTTGATGTAGAGCAGCCCGTTCCGGACCTCGATGCGATCGCCCGGCAGCCCGATGACACGCTTGATGTAGTCGGTGGAGTCATCCCGCGGCAGGCGGAACACCACGATGTCGCCGCGGTTCGGCTCCGAGCCGAAGATACGCCCCGAGAAGATGTTCGGCGAAAACGGGATCGAATAGTGGCTGTAGCCATAGGAATATTTCGAGACGAACAGGTAGTCGCCGACCAGGAGCGTCGCCTTCATCGACCCCGAGGGGATGTTGAACGGCTGGAACAGGAAGGTGCGGATGACGAGCGCGATCAGAAGGGCATGGATGACGACACGGATGGTCTCGCCCAAGCCGCTCTCAGATTTGGTCCCGGTGGTCGCGCTCATTGCTTTCCCAATTCCCGCGGGCCCTGATGCCCACGCGGTGGCAGAACGTTCTCTCCACGCGAAGCGTTCGACCCCCGCGTGAGGAAAATGGCCTTGATTCTGATCTTGAGGGCAAATTCCGGCCTAAACCTGGAATCCGCGTCTCGCTCGATACCCTGCGGCGTTTTAGACGGTTGTTCGCAGGGGCGCAATCAATCGCCGCCTCAAAACTTCGCAATTCATTGAAATGTCAATGATTTTTTAGTTTGCTGAAGTTTTCTGGCAAATTCCGGCGCCGCGCGCTCATCTGGCGGGAGCAACCGCCGAAATTATGACGAAGGCCTGTGCCAGCGGCCAATCGTCCGTGATCGAAAGGTCGATCTGCGCCTGCATGCCTTCGGGCGTCAGCTCCTGGAGCCGGGCCAGCGCCCCGCCGGTCAGCAGCATCGACGGCCGCCCTCCCGGCAGGTTCACCACCCCCATGTCCTTCCACCACACCCCGCGCCGGATCCCGGTGCCGAGTGCCTTGGAGCAGGCCTCCTTCGCGGCGAACCGCTTGGCGTAGGTTGCGACCACCATCTTCTCGCTGTTGGCGCGGCGTATCGCCTTGGCGCGCTCGGCGTCGGTGAAGATGCGATCGAGGAAGCGCTCACCGTGCCGCTCGATCACCTTCGCAATCCGGGTGATGTCGATCAGGTCGGAGCCAATGCCGATGATCATGCGCTGACGGCACCTTGCGCCCTGGCACGGCCGCGGTCCATCGCCGCACGCATCTCGCGCACCGTAGCGGCGATGCCGACGAACAGCGCCTCGCCCATCATGAAGTAGCCGATGTTGAGCTCGCGGATTTCGGGCAGCGCGGAGATCGTCTCCGCGGTCTCATAATCGAGCCCGTGGCCGGCATGGACCTCGAGCCCGGCCGTCTGCGCGAGCTTGGCGCCGGCGACGATGCGGTTCCACTCGGCCTCCACCTTGTCCTTGTGACCGTCGACCACGGCGTCGCACCAGCCGCCGGTGTGGATCTCGATCACGGGCGCCTTCAGCTGCGCGGCCATCTCGATCTGCCTGGGATCGGCGGCGATGAACAGCGAGACCCGGATGCCGGCATCGTTGAGCCGCGCGATGAACGGCGCCAGCGCATTGTGCTGGCCGACCACGTCGAGGCCGCCTTCGGTGGTGAGCTCCTGGCGCCGTTCCGGCACCAGGCAAACCGCATGCGGCTTGGTGGCGAGCGAAATCCGCAGCATGTCGTCGGTCGCCGCCATCTCGAAATTCAGCGGCTTGGAGATCTCGGCCTTGAGCCGCGCCATGTCCTCGTCGCGGATATGACGGCGATCCTCGCGCAAATGCGCGGTGATGCCGTCGGCGCCGGCCGCGATCGCGGCAAGCGCCAGCCGGACCGGATCGGGCCGCGCCCCGCCCCGCGCATTGCGCAGGGTCGCGACGTGATCGACATTGATACCGAGACGGAGCGGAGCAGCCTTTGACATGTCTCTAACCTGCAATTCTAGCCTGTCATGCGCGGCCATAGCCGTCCGAAGGAGGGCGTCGCTTCCGCTCGCCTATGCCCTGCACATGCATCTTTACCCATTGACGCGTTCGACCCGTGCAACGACGGCCTTGGCGCGCAACTGCGCGATGATAGCGCTGAGATGCTTGAGGTCATAGACCTCAAGATCGATGGTCAGCTCCGTGAAGTCAGGCGATTGGCGCGACATGTGGATGTTGTCGATATTGCCGTCATGCTCGGCGATCACGGTCGCGATCTGGGCGAGGCTGCCCGGCTCGTTGACATTGTGGACGAGGATGCGCGCGGGGAAGCGCTGCGGCATGGTCTCGTCGATGTCCCAGCGCACGTCGAGCCAGCGCTCCGGCTCCTCCTCGAAATCCTTCAGCGCCGGCGACTGGATCGGGTAGATCGTGATCCCCTCACCCGCCGTAACGATGCCGACGATCCGATCGCCCGGCACGGCACCGCCGTTCGGCGCGAACTTCACCGGCAGCTCGGAATTGATGCCGCGCACCGGGATCACCGAGGTGGCGCGCGCCGGATGCGGCGGGGTCTGCGTCTTCAGCTTGGCGGCGAGCCCCTTCTTGGCGCCATAGCGCACCATCCGCTCTTCCTTGTAGTCGGGATACATCGCGCGCGCGACGTCGGAGGCCTTGATCTCGCCGCGTCCAACGGAGGCCATCACGTCCTCGATCGAGGTGCGGGCGAGCCGCGGCAAGGCGCCCTTCAGCTTGTCGTCGGCATATTCGATCTTGGCGCGGGCAAACAGGCGGTCGACGATGCGGCGGCCGAGGCCGGCATACTGGTCGCGCACCGCATCGCGGGTGGCACGCCGGATCGCGGCGCGCGCCTTGCCGGTGCGGGCGAGCGCTTCCCAGGCCGACGGCGGCGCTGACTGCGCCTTCGAGGTCAGCACCTCGACCTCGTCGCCATTCTGCAGCTCGGAGGACAGCGGCGCGAACTTGCCGTTGATCTTGCAGCCGACCGCGCTGTTGCCGACACCGGTGTGCACGGCATAGGCGAAATCGATCACGTTGGCGTTGCGCGGCAGCGCGATCAGCTTGCCCTTTGGCGTGAAGCAGAACACCTGGTCGTGGAATAGCTCGAGCTTGGTGTGCTCGAGGAATTCCTCGGGATTGGAGCTCTCCGAGAGGATGCCGATGGTGTGGCGCAGCCAGGCGAAGGCGTTGGACTCGTGCTTCAGCCGCTCATGCGGAGAGCCCGCCCCTTCCTTGTAGAACGCATGCGCGGCGATGCCGAACTCGGCGATCTGGTTCATCTCCTCGGTGCGGATCTGCAACTCGACGCGCTGCTTGCCCGGACCGATCACGGTGGTGTGGATCGACCGGTAGTCGTTCTGCTTCGGCGTCGAGATGTAATCCTTGAAGCGGCCCGGCACGACCGGCCAGGTGGTGTGGACAATGCCGAGCGCGCGGTAGCAGGCGCCGACATCGTCGAGGATGACGCGGAAGCCGTAGATGTCGGACAGCTGCTCGAAGCCGACCGACTTGCGCTCCATCTTGGTCCAGATCGAAAACGGCTGCTTGCGGCGGCCGAACACCCGCGCGGTGATGCCGTTCTTCTGCAGGTTCTTGGAGAGCTGGGTTTCGATCTCGCCGATCAGGTTGCGGTTGCGCTCGGCCAGTGAATCGAGCCGCTGCTTGACCACCGCATAGGCCTCGGGATCAAGCACGAAGAACGACAGGTCTTCCAGCTCCCCGCGCATCTCCTGCATACCCATGCGGCCGGCCAGCGGCGCATAGATATCCAGCGTCTCCTCGGCGATGCGGCGGCGCGAGGCCGGCGGCACGAATTCCAGCGTGCGCATGTTGTGCAGGCGGTCGGCGAGCTTGATCAGCAGCACGCGGACATCGTCGGCGATCGCCAGCAGCAGCTTGCGCAAATTCTCGGCCTGCTTGGCCTCGCGCGACACCAGCTCCAGCCGCTTCAGCTTGGTCAGGCCTTCGACCAGCGCGCCGATCTCGTGGCCGAACACATGATCGATCTCGGCCCGCGTCGCCTCGGTGTCCTCGATCGTGTCGTGCAGCAGCGCCGCCACGATCGTGGCGTCGTCGAGCTTGAGGTTGGTGAGGATCGCGGCGACCTCGAGCGGATGCGAGAAATAGGGATCGCCGGAGGCACGCGTCTGCGTGCCGTGCGCCTTCATGGCGTAGACGTAGGCGCGGTTGAGCAGGTCTTCGTTGGTGTCGGGGTTATAGGACCGGACGCGCTCGACAAGGTCATATTGTCGCATCATTCGGGTCCGCGGCTTCGCCGGCCTTTCCGCCGCGGACGAGGCCGGCGCGACCGCGACCGTTTCGGTTGCAGCCTGCATCTGGATGGAACTGCGGCGTCGATACGCCATGAACTCGCTGCCTCTCGCGGGACCGGAACGTCCCTTCTTCCTCAATCTAGTGCGCTTTCGAACGAAGCAGCACCCCGCGCGGGCCCTGGAACCATTCAATTTCGCGCGCCCGCATAGGACGCACCGTAACCGCAAAATTGTCAACAAAAGCAAAGGCCCGGAGCAATGTCCGGGCCTTTGGCAAATTGATCCGAGATGTGGAGCCGAACGACGGGCTTACTCGTCTTCCTCGGGCTGCTCTTCCGGGGGCGCCAGGCCCTCGAGGCCCTTCAGCAGCTCTTCCTCGGTCATGCGCTCGACCGCGACCTCGGTGTCGTCGGCGTCGACGCTGGCACCGGCGGAACCGATCAGCGGCACAGTGTCCGGCTCGGGCTCGTCGACCTCGACGAACTTCTGCAGGGAGTGCACGAGTTCCTCTTTCAGGTCCTCCGGCGAGATCGTCGAATCGGCGATCTCCCGCAGCGAAACGACCGGGTTCTTGTCGTTGTCGCGATCAACCGTGAGTTGCGATCCCGACGAGATCATCCGGGCACGATGCGCAGCCAACAGGACGAGGTCGAAACGATTATCGACCTTATCAATGCAATCTTCGACGGTGACGCGAGCCATCTCGAGGCGCTCCGTGGTAAAAGGGACCAAACATGTAGGTTATGAGGGTTAGTTATAGGGCTAGTCCCCGTTTCGCAAGGTAAAATTTGTGATTTGCCTTCCCAACGGGCTCTGATAACCCCCTCTGCCGGGGCCAGAAGGGCCGGAGCGTCTGACGACATGGCTAGGTTGCTGTCCCAGACAAGTAAATCTCTTCATTGCAATGTCAAAGGTCTAGGCTTTTTGCCCTCGCCTCACCATAATTGCGGTGGTGACTGTCGTGGGGAAAGATTCACAGAACTTTAGGCAGCAACGCCGGAAATTACGCGCGGTTGATCACCGCCGCGCTAAGAACACTAACAACCACGCGAGAACACTTTGATGTCGTCACCTGTTTCCAACAAGATCGCGCTCTTCATCGATGGAGCCAATCTTTACGCAACCGCAAAGACGCTCGGCTTCGACATCGACTACAAGCGCCTCCTCAAGGAATTCCAGAGTCGCGGCACCCTGCTCCGTGCGTTCTACTACACGGCGATCATCGAGGATCAGGAGTATTCGTCGATCCGTCCGCTGATCGATTGGCTCGACTACAACGGCTACACCGTGGTCACCAAGGCGACCAAGGAATTCATCGACGCCAGCGGCCGCCGCAAGGTGAAGGGCAATATGGACATCGAGCTCGCCGTCGATGCCATGGAGCTGGCCGAGCACATCGACCAGATGATCCTGTTCTCCGGCGACGGCGACTTCCGCTCGCTGGTCGAGGCCGTCCAGCGCCGCGGCGTCCGCGTCACCGTCATCTCGACCATTGCGAGCCAGCCGCCGATGATCGCCGACGAGCTGCGCCGCCAGGCCGACGTCTTCACCGACCTCGTCGAGCTGCAATCCAAGCTTGGCCGCGATCCGTCCGAACGTCCGGCCCCGCGCGAACCGCGTCACCACTCCCCGCAATTCCTGCAGCGCGCGACCACGATGGCCCCCCGGGGAGCCGATGACGATTTCGACGAGTAATCTCGTCGCCGCACCGACGCGCCCCGACAGCAACTGTCAGCTCTGTGTCAGGCTGGCCGACTTTCGCGCGCAGGCCCGCACACTCCACCCGGACTGGTTCAACTCGCCGGTGGAATCATTCGGCGATCCGAATGCGCGGCTGCTGATCGTCGGGCTCGCGCCGGGCATGCAGGGCGCCAACCGCACCGGCCGTCCCTTCACCGGCGATTACGCCGGCGATCTGCTCTACGCGACCTTACTCGAATATGGCTTTGCCAGCGGCGTCTATCAGGCGCGGCCGGACGACGGCTTGAAGCTGGTGGACTGCCGGATCAGCAACGCGGTGCGCTGCGTGCCGCCGCAAAACAAGCCCTTGCCGGCCGAGATCAATACCTGCCGGCAATTCCTCCGCGCCACCATCGCTACGATGCCGAAGCTGCGCGCGATCGTGCTGCTCGGGCGAATCGCGCACGAATCTACGTTGAAGGCGCTGGATATTCGTCTGGCTGCGGCGCCCTTTGTGCACGGCGCCGTGCATAGCGCGGGCACTTTCAAGCTCTACGACAGCTACCACTGCTCGCGCTACAACACGAACACGGGCGTGCTGACGACCGACATGTTCCGCAAGGTCTTCGCGACCGTGCGCAAGGAGCTCGGCTAGCGCCCTTCTCCCGGTATCCACTTCGCGAACCGGTATCCACTTTACTTGGAAGCGCTCTCATCTTTCCGCGGATTGGCCTGCAGCCATTCCAGCACGTCGCCGGCATTCCGGTCAGGCGGGAACACCGGATAGAACACGTGCGTGATGCGCGCATCGTCGATGATGAGCGCAAGCCGCTTGATCAGCGTCAGGCCCGCCACCGACATCGTCGGCAATCTCAGCGCGTGGGTCAGTTCCAGCGCTTCGTCCGACAGTACCGGGAACGGCAGATGCAGGCGCGACGCCATCTCGGTCTGATACGCATTGCTCTGCGTCGACAGCCCGAACACCTGGGCGGCGCCGGCCGCCTTCAGGTCGGCGAACAGGTCGCGGAAGGCGCAGGTCTGCGGCGTGCAGCCGCGGGCCCCCGGGATCATGTCCCAATCGTCGACCAGCCCGATCTTGCCGGGCTCGCCGGTTCGCGGATAGGCGAACACCACGGTGCGGCCCTCGAGCGCCGAGAGCGCCACCGAGGTGTCGTCGGTGGCGCGCAGCCGGACCGGCGGGATCGTCATGCCGGTCAGATGCGCCGCGCCGCCATCGTCCGCGGGTGCCGGGATCTTGCTCCAGTCGACGTCGGTGAGGCTGCTCTGGTTCATCGGACCAATCTCCATCCGCCGTCGTCGCAGTGACGGCACTCGGAACGCCCTAGCCCCGCGCCCGCATCAGGCGGCCCTTTTCGCGGCCCCAGTCGCGCTTCTTCTCGGACTCGCGCTTGTCGTGCAGCTTCTTGCCCTTGGCGACCGCAAGCAGCAGTTTGGCACGGCCGCGCTCGTTGAAGTACAGCTTCAGCGGAATGAGCGTCATGCCCTCGCGGTCGACGGCGCCAAGCAGCTTGTTGATCTGCTTGCGATGCAGCAAGAGTTTTCGCGGCCGCTTCGGCTCGTGGTTGAAGCGGTTGGCCTGCAGATATTCGGGGATATTGGCGTTGATCAGCCAAATCTCGCCGTTCTTGGAATCCGCATAGGATTCCGCGATCGTGCTCTTGCCGCTGCGGATCGACTTCACCTCGGTGCCGGTCAGCGAAATGCCGGCCTCGACCGTATCCTCGATGGCGTAGTTGAAGCGGGCCTTTCGGTTTTCAGCGACAACCTTGATCGGACGTTCGTTCTTGTCGGCCACGTTAGCCCTTCTTGAGGAGGTCGCGGATTTCCGTCAGCAGCACGACCTCGTCGGACGGCTTCGGCGGCTCGGCGGGCTTGGCTTCATCCTTGCGCTTGAACTGGTTGATGGCGCGAATGACGATGAACAGCACGAAGGCGATGATCAGGAAGTTCAGCGTCAGCGTCAGGAAGTTGCCCCAGGCCAGCACCGCGCCCTGCTTCTTGGCGTCGGCCAGGTTGGTCGCGGTGACGGCCTTGGAAAGCCCGGTGAAATAGTTGGAGAAATCGAGTCCGCCTGTGATCGCGCCGATGATCGGCATGATGATGTCGCCGACCAGCGAGGTAACGATCGCGCCGAAGGCCGCACCGATGATGACGCCGACGGCGAGGTCGACGACATTGCCCTTCATGGCGAATTCGCGGAACTCCTTCAGCATGCCCATCCCCTTCTCTTCGACATTGCGCACGGCATTGTTCACGGCGGTACCGGCCAGGCTCAGTTGATCAGGCCGGCATGCACCATGGCGCTGCGGACGGCCTGGCGGGTCGATTCAGAAACCGGCACCATCGGCAGGCGCAGCTTCTCGTCCAGCTTGCCAAGCAGCGACATCGCATACTTCACCGGCGCCGGATTGCTCTCGATGAACAAATTGGTGTGCAGCGGCATCAGCTTGTCGTGGATTTTCAGCGCCGTGGTGACATCGCCCTTCTGCCAGGCGGTCTGGAATTCCGAGCACAGCCGCGGCGCGACGTTCGAGGTCACCGAGATGCAGCCATGGCCGCCATGCGCCATGTAGCCGATGATGGTCGCGTCCTCGCCCGACAGTTGATTGAAGTCCTCGCCCATGGCGGCGCGCTGCTGCGACACCCGCACCATGCTCGCGGTCGCGTCCTTGACGCCGGCGATATTCTTCAGTTCGAACAGCCGCGTCATGGTGTCCACGGACATGTCGATCACCGAGCGCGGCGGGATGTTGTAGATGATGATCGGAATGCCGATCGCATCGTTGATCGCCTTGAAGTGCTGGTACATGCCTTCCTGGGTCGGCTTGTTGTAGTACGGCGTCACCACCAGCACCGCATTGGCGCCGGCCTTCTCCGCATGCTCGGCGAGCTCGATCGCCTCCTTGGTCGAATTCGAGCCGGCGCCGGCGATGACGGGCACCCGGCCCTTGGCCTCCTCGATGCACCACTCGACCACGCGCTTGTGCTCGTCATGGCTCAGCGTCGGGCTCTCGCCTGTGGTGCCGACCGGCACCAGGCCGTGCGTGCCCTCGGCGATCTGCCAGTTGACGAGGCCGCGGAACGCCGCCTCATCCACCGCGCCGTTTTTGAAGGGCGTCACCAAGGCAGTGAATGATCCCCGGAATTTTGTCTTGGCTGCCATGGACTTCCTCCAAACGCTTCAGGCTAAAGGCTAGGTCGACGGACCCTTGTTATTGTCGTGCTTCACGTCCGTGCAACCGGCACCCGGTTGATGCGAAACGCCATGAAAGGCAATTCATATCGGGTCTGACCGGCAGGCGAAAGGGCCGTACCGAACCTATTCCCAGGCGACTCCAGCCGCGATTTTGCCGTTGTGCTGGCGCAAACAGCCGCACCGGCAGGCTTCTTAGTATTTTGTCTACGTTTTCAATCAAATAAGAACCCATGGCCCAACCGACCAGATGATTCGGGGCCGCAGAGGACTTCTGTGATCCGTTCCGCCCGCGCGCGCACTTTGCGATCGACGGCGCTGGCGACGAGCCTGGCGCTCGTCGTCGGCCTGGCCGCCATCACGGCCGATGCATGGGCCGCCGAGGATGTTCCAGCCGCGAAGCCGGCTGCCCAAGACACAGCCGCCAAGACAGCGGCCCCGAAGAACGGGACTTCGAAGACCGCGGCTTCCAAGAGCGAATCTTCCAAGACCGACGCTTCCAAGACCGGCGCCTCGAAGCCGCATGCTTCGAAGCCAACCGCCGCCAAAAGCAGTGAAGCCAAGACCAGCGCTGCCAAGACGGAGGCTGCCAAGACGACCTCTTCGAAGTCCGGCGCGGTGAAGACCGACGGCGCCAAGGCCGCGCCCTCCAAGACCGACGCTTCGAAGGCCGCCGCGTCGAAGAGCAGCACGTCCAAGACCACTACGACGAAGCCCACTGCGGCAAAGACCACCGCGTCGAAGCCCGCTGCTCTGGCTGCAACAGGAAGTCTGCCGAACAAGCCGGTGCCCGTCCGCGCCGCCGCCCCCGCGCTGGTTCCGGCGACCCGCCAGCATGCCACGCCGATCGCGCGCAAGCCGGTGCTGCCGGCGGCCGTGGCCGCGACGTCGTCGACGTCGCAATCCGACAAGGAGGCGCTTGCGAGCGTCGTCGAGCTGCTGCGCAAGCGCAAGCCGGCTGATGCCACCGAGGCCGAGGCCTCGATCTCCGATCCGGTTGCGCGCAAGCTTGCCGAATGGCTGATCCTGCGCAGCGAGGACAATGGCGCCTCGGTCGAGCGCTACCGCACCTTCCTTGACGCCAATCCGAGCTGGCCCTCGCAGACCTTCCTGCGCCGCCGCATCGAGGCATCGCTATGGGACGACCATCGCGACGATTCCGCGGTGTGGGCCTGGTTCCAGAATGAATCGCCGGTCTCGGCCAAGGGCCGGCTCGCGCTCGCCAAGGTGATGATCGGACGCGGCGACCGCGGCAATGCCGAACGGCTGGTGCGCGAGGCCTGGCGCAACGATCCGATGAGCGAGGACACCGAAACCACCGCGCTCGACCTGTTCGGCTCGTTCCTGACCGCCGGCGACCACAAGGCGCGCATGGACACCATGCTCTACGGCACCGACAACGAGGCCGCCGGCATCCGCGCGGCCAGGCGTCTCGGCTCCGGTTATCAGGCGCTCGCCAAGGCGCGCATCGCGGCCAGCCGCAAGGGCTCGAACCTGCGCGCGCTGCTCGAAGAGGTGCCGCGCGAACTCTCCGGCGACACCGGCTATTTGTTCGCCAAGATCCAGCTGCTCCGCCGCGAGGAGAAGTTCACCGAGGCCGCGCAGCTGATGCTGAGCGCACCGAAGGACGCCGCGCGGCTCTTCAACGTCGACGAATGGTGGGTCGAGCGCCGCCTGCTGGCGCGCAAGATGATCGACGTCAACGAGTTTCGCACCGCCTATCTGATCGCGCGCGACGCGGCGCTGCCCGCCCGCGACATCTACAAGACCGAGCAGGAATTCACCTCGGGCTGGATCGCGCTGCGCTTTCTCAACGACCCCGCCCTCGCCGCCCAGCATTTCGCGCGGATCGGCGTCGGCAGCGCCAACCCGACCGCGCTGGCGCGTGCCGGTTATTGGCAAGGCCGCGCCGCGGAGGCCGCCGGCCGCGGCCAGGAGGCGCGCGCCGCCTACGCACGCGCAGCCGAGCAGTCGACCAGCTACTACGGCCAGCTCGCGCGCGCCAAGCTCGGCCTGCCGCAGATCGAATTGAACAGCGCGCCGCGCGGCCGCGGCGCCGATCGGCTGGAAATCGTGCGCGCGGTCGGGCTGCTCTACGAAATCGACGCGCGCGAGCTCGCGATCCCGATCTTCGGCGACATGGGCGACAATGGCGATCCGGAAGCGCTGGCCGGGCTCGGCGAGCTCACCGCCCGCCATGGCGATGCCCGCGGCATGCTTCTGATGGGCAAGGCCGCGCTCAATCGCGGACTGCCGTTCGACCACTACGCCTACCCGGTGAACGGCATTCCATCGTTCCGCCAGGTCGGACCGGAGGTCGAGCAGAGCGTCGTCTACGCGATTGCGCGCCAGGAAAGCGCGTTCAATCCGGCCGTGGTGTCGCCGGCCCAGGCCTACGGCCTGATGCAGGTGACGCCGGACGCCGGACGCTACGTCTGCAAGCGCGCCGGCATCGGCTTCGACCTCAACCGGATGAAGACCGACCCGGTCTACAACGCGATGCTCGGTGCCGCCGAGCTCGGCGGCCTGCTCGAGGACTATCGCGGCTCCTACATCCTGACCTTCGCCGCCTACAATGCCGGCCGCGGCAGCGTGAAGAAGTGGATCGAGCGTTATGGCGACCCGCGCGATCCCAAGGTCGACGCGGTCGATTGGGTCGAGCTGATTCCGTTCTCGGAGACGCGGAACTACGTCCAGCGGATCATGGAGAACCTGCAGGTCTATCGCGCCCGCTTCGGCGGCGGCACCAGATTGCAGATCGACGCCGACCTGCGCCGCGGCGCCAGCGTGGAATGAGCCGACGCGGCCGGTTTTCAACAGCCTTGCGAGGGGCCACGGTTAGCTCTGCGCCGATATCGGTCTAACTTATTGTTATATCTTGCATTTCCTGCATTCACCCGCGCCATCGCACCGGAATCGGCGCGGAGTATAAAGGCTCAGCGCCCGCTCCCGGGCCGGCGGCGGCGGAGCTGCCACCAAATCACCTTGCCACAAACTGAATCTGCCGCTTGCGGCTTAGCGCCCTCTCGGGCATATCGGCGCCATTGGAGACGTGGCCGAGTGGCTGAAGGCGGCGGTTTGCTAAACCGTTATAGGCTTGTAAAGGCCTATCGAGGGTTCGAATCCCTCCGTCTCCGCCAGTCTCATTGACATCATTGAAATTTCTGGAAAATCGCTGTTCAGCGCACGAGCGGCTGCACAAGCCGCCTTGGGCCTGAACCGGCAATCACCTCCGCGTGAACGAAACATCATTCCCGGTGCGTTGAAGCGAGCGCGAAACAAACCGCGCGCAGCATCCCCTCAGTTTTTCATCACCTGAATGTTTCCGGAGTAAAGCCATGCAGCAGGACAGTGGCATTCAATTCCAGGATATCGACCAGGTTTTGCGTAACGCCCAGCTTCGCCGATCCGCCGATTTGGCTCCCTGGTTACGGCAGCGCTTCTCATCCAAGGCAGGCAGGCTCGTCATCGCAACTTCGCTGGCTTGCATGGTTGTCGTGCTGGCGATCGCTGCTGCTCCTCGGCCCGTCTCGAGCGCTGCGCTTGGCAGCGATTGGCAATGTAGCAAGGCAGCGTTTGTCTTGACGACCTGTCGTCAAACCGACCCTGCGCGCTCATAGCAAGCGGCCTCATCGTTGAAGGAACGCTACCCCTGGCCGGGCGTTGTGTAGGCGGCGACGCCACGCTCGCGAGGGCAACCGGTCCCCTCGTCGACCGATCGATGTCGACGCAATGCCGCAACATCGCGAGCAACATGTCCTTTGCGAGCCAAATTCCCATGAACAAGCGCAGGCAAACCTATTTTCGCAATTCGCTGGATCTGCGCGACAAGATCCAGGTCAAAGTATTGAGGAAGCGCCTCAAGGTCTCCGATCAACAGTTTGCTTCAATCCTTCGAAAATCGGGTCCCTCAATTGCCGCCATCACCAAGGAAGCAAAGGTGATCTGACCCAACAGGTCGAAGGGGCTGACGGTCGCGACGTCAATTGGCTGGCGAAACCATCTATCCGGCGACGCCGTAGCTCGACAGCCGGCCCATTCTTCCATTTGGTAGCGCGGGCCGGCTGAGGCCGTTCGGTCGATCCCAGTCACGAACGGCCTCACTTTTGAGCCCATCAATGAAATGCGTCAGCGGCTACGCGATCGATAAACGAGCCTTGAGGATTGAGGTGATTGTGGCGGCTGGCGTAGCCACGGAGCCGGATGAGGGTTAGAGCCGAGGTGGAAGTCGCAGCTTCCCCTCGGCTTGATTATTTGGCATCAAATAATCATGAAGCCCGCACGAAGTATCCGCCGGCTGGTCGAGATCGGGCTGAAGGCGAAGAAATAAGATGGATGGCCCGAGTCGCGGTCTCAGGTTAGCGGTCTGCTTCGCACTGGCTATTGTCCTGCCTGCTGCTCAGACGCCGCCAACAGTGCATTCGCGGGACGCGCGTCGTGTGGTTGACAAGGAATGTCGCGATGTCTTGCCCGCGCAGGCAAAGATACAGGCATGCCTCAACCTGCTGAGCGATCGACGACTGTCGACTGCCTATATCGCGCCGATCAACAGCGAAATATCGAGCACCTTCCAAAGCCTGCGGGACTACGACAACGCCATCAAATACAAGAAGATCGAAATTGAACGCGCGCAGAGCGCGGCGAAGCAGCCTGCTTCTTCGGCCGAAGCACTTCCTGCAAGTTTCGGCGCGATGTCTCAACGGTACACGGAGCTCGGAACACTCCAGGCGCTCAATCGCCTGGCCAACATCGACAGTCAATCGGATGAAGCGCGCCGAGGCGCCACTGAGGAGCAAAGCAACTACACCATGGCGCTTCAGTACAACCCGATGAACTACAGGGCATATCGATACCGGGCTGAAATTCACAGCCTGTTCTGCGACAGCGCGCCTGCCTCTCAGGACATGGAGGCAGCGGTCAGGTTTGCGGAAGAATCCGGAGATCAGAACGCCGCTCGAGACTACAAGCGCGTCACGCTCAGCGCTTGCATTCCGGCTTGGCGCCGAGAATAGCAAGACCCATCAGACTTACGCCCCGACCGTATTCTTACGGACCCGCTCCTGGCAGGCGACTTGCGATGTATCCGTGAATAGTTCGGCGCCAGCTGTTCGCGGTGTGCCGAACTCGGACATTCGGAGCACGCACATGAACATGCATCATCGTTTTGAGACAGCTCGCGCAAGCACGGGACGAGAGTCGACGGTTGCGAAGATGCTGTCCGATCTTGTCCTGGCCTGCCAGCAGATCGAAGCCGACATCGCGACCGAAGAAGCGCGCGCGGGAATCTATGACCCATCGGACGCAAGGTATCCGACCCTGGCAAGGTCGCTCAATGAGCGGTACGACAATCTCAAGGGAACCATCGCCATGCTCGAAAAGCGTGTCACTGAGCGATCTCAGCACAAGTTGGTCACCGACGCGGCATAGCTCGCTCCTTCGACCAACCTCTTGTTCGATGGAAGCGGCATCCTCCGTCCTCGCCAAGAAAAGGGGCCCGCGAGAAGCAGGCCCCTGCCACCTCATTGCACCCCGAAGCACTGCCGCTTGCCGTCGTTCGGGCAGTAGAAGCAGGCTTTCGAGGAGCAGCCCGTCAGGTCTCCAGCCTTGTTCAGGGTGTAGTTGCAGCCTGCGGTTCTGTCGCATGCCTTCACGACTGCTCCGATGGGAGCGGCAGAAGCCGCCTGACCGAACGTGAACAGAGCAATCGCAGTTGCGACGACAAAGCTCAGTGAAATTGAACGCATGATACCCTCCTCCACAATTGGGCCGACGCACCATTGCATCGCCCTGGCCGAAACACTCCCAAATGGGCTCCGGGAGTGATGTGAGGCGGGTCACTCGGGTACGCCGGAGCAGCCCTGGAACGATCACCCTCGCCACCGAAACGCCGGCGCGGGCAGCGTGATCGACGTGATAGAGCTGCGGCGCTGACCGACGTCAGCCGCTGCCGCGGGTGGATGGGTCGAGATTTCGGTTCTCGCTTGGCGGGATCGGGCCGAAGCCGGGATATCTGTACCCACCCGGCACGACCACCTCTTCGCTCGGACGGATGATGAGGTGCTGTCGCACGCGCCGGTGATGCGCTGTTGCCGCGTCGGCAACCGCACTCCACAGGAACACAAGAGGCAACGTCAAGACCAAGGCAACACGCATGGCGATCACTCCGTTTCACCGAACAAGTGACCGCCGACCGCGGCGTCCTATTCTGCCCCGGCCTTTCACATGTGATCAAAACCGCGAGATCGCCGATGTAGAGCCTGCGCGTTATCACGCAGCGTGAGCCCGCCGACGTCTAGGGGCGCGCCTCTGCCGAGCGAGGCGTTGATGCCCATGCTGCCCAGTACTTCAGAAGCGGGATCGCACTGCCAATCCAGCCTCCCGCCATCTTGGCCTCTTCCTCTTGATCCAACATGCCCGCAGCAGCAGAAAGTTCGCCGATTGAATAGCGCCGCGATGGACACAGGATTTCACTCGCCTGCGCCCAGCAATCCCACTCGCCAATCGTTACACCACCCAACGCCCCCGTCTTGCGGTTATAGAGAACTGCCTTGGGCGATGAATTGGAGACGATGACAAGCCAATTTGGGTCGCTCGCTATGCCGGTGGCGTAAAAGGTCGACTCGTCGCCAAACAAGTCTCCGCGGGCGGGCATCATCAACAGCGTGCCGTCATTCGCCGCCAGCGCGCCATAGGCAGCACGCACAGTCTTGTCGAACATCTGATAGCTCGGCGCATCGAACTGGACGGGTCCGCGCGACGTAACCGAGGGGTATCGAAATCGCGATTGATCAGCGATGTAGTTCCATCGTGGGTATCCGAACTCGAAAGACGTTGTCACAGCTCCGCTGATAGCGATGAGCCTGTCCTGGTAGGTGGACAGAATATAGACTACGTCCTTGTCCCGATAGGCACAGAACGGCGCGGACAGATTTGCATGGGTCGGACCGTTCGCCCCGTAGACGTCCTTCACTTGAAGGCTCTTCGTCATCGTGAAAACGACGCCGGACATCGGATCCGAACCAATCAGATCGCCCGTGCTCTCGTCTTCGTTGATGCACGTGGCAAATTGAATCGGTTGAGAGCCGATATTTGCGGTCCTGGCGAGCTCCTGCCCGGTTTCAATCGACAGCTTGACAATGCTCCCCTGACCCGAGGCGAAGACCTCGTCTCCGATCATCGTGATGCCGTGAGAGGCCGCCAAATCCCGCTTCCAGCGCAGGATCCATTTGTCATCTACGCGTTCGAACATGGAGACCACGTTGCCGTCGTAGTCCGCCACGCCCATAAATCGACCTCCTCGCGAGATCGCCACTCCCTCCGCCCCCTTGATGCCGTTATCCGCTATGCGCTCGGTTACATGAAGCTTCGCGCCGGCCCTCGTTCGCTCAAGCTGGGCGACGATAATGTCCCCTCCAACGTAGTTCGCGATGAAGACCCTGTCATAGAAGGCCGAGTAGAACACGGCAGTAGGATACCAGACAGGCAGTTCGACGTCGATCTCAAGCGGCACCGCGGTGCGCTGGTCCTGGTCGAACAGATAAACATCCCGGTAGTTGGCGATCAGAAATTCTCGCGCTGAGATCTTCGTCATGGAGACTGGCGTCATCGGTCCATATTCGCTTTGAGGCAGCGAAACTTGAATCGAGTTGCCCTGCAGATCGGGCGCAGGCTGACCGGGCTTCTGCGTGTCGATTACCGCACCAATATCCGCCCGCAGTCTATTGACGATCTGCTCCAGCTGATTCGCGGTCTGCTCCAGCTTGTTTGCAGCCTCGTTCTGCTTGATCGCAATCTGCTCCTGCTTGCTCGCAGCCAGCTCCTGCCTGCTCGCAGTCTGCTCCTGCTTGCTCGCGGCCTGTTCCTGCCTGCTCGCAGCCTGCTCCTGCTTGTTCGCAGTCTGCTCTTGCCTGCTCGCGGCCTGCTCCTGCTTGCTCGCGGCCTGCTCTTGCCTGTTCGCCGTCTGCTCTTGTTTGTTCGCGATCTGCTCCTGCGCGTCCAGGCGGCTGATAATGGTAGCCATGCGTTGACCGCCAAAGAGCAGCGTCTCCGTCAGGAGATTCGCGGCGGTCTTGATTTTGTGCGCGAACAAAACCAGGACGATTGCGCCAACCAGAATCGCACCATACGCGATCTTCTTTTTCATAATTCGCTCGAGACAACTATCGATGAAACGAGCAAACCCTCACGACTCGAAGTGAGAAGCTAGATATCCTTTAGTTTGATCGCGCTCGATGTGAAGCTCATGATCCAAACGGGCTACAAGCACGCCGATTCGGCAGCGATCGAACATCGATCAGCAAAGATTAGAAACATCCTCTCGCGTTTTAGAACTCGGGAGTTGCGGGCTTGATGTCGCGACGCCAGCACGGCGAGAAATAGATCAGCCATTGCTGTGACGATAGGTCACATGCTCAGGCACGCTGCGCTCGCAACAGCGGCCGCGGAAAGGCCTGCGCGCAGGCGACGCCAAGCAGCGCGAGGCCGCCGCCGATGACGTGAAACGTCCTGACCGGCTCGCCCAGCATCACGATCGCGGCCGCGGCCGTCAGCACCGGCAACAGGTTCATGAAGATCGCGCAACGGTTCGGGGCAAGCTGCGCGACCCCGCGGATCCAGAGGAACGGCAACACCACCGAGGCCAGCACGCCGGCATAGACGATCAACGGCCAGGTTGCCGCGCTGACCTGCCGCAACGGCGCCGGCGTCGCGAGGAACGCGGGAAACATCACGGCCAGCGCGCAGAGCGCCTGCATGTAGGTGGATTGCCATCCGGTGATCGGCAGATTCCAGCGCTTCAGGAGCACGCCGTACAGCGCGTAGACGATCGCGGCCAGCAGCATCAGCGCGTCGCCCGCATGCACGCCGTTCTGCAACAGCGACGACAAGTCGCCGCCGCTGACGAGATAGACGAGGCCGGCAAACGACAGCGGCGCGCCGCAGACCATGCCAAGTGTCGGCTGCTCGCCGAGCAGCGCGGCGCTGAGCGCGACCGTGAGTAGCGGCGTCAGCGCGGTGAACAAGGCCATGTTGGTCGCAGTCGTGGTCTCGGCCGCGAGATATGACAGGCTCTGGAACAGGCACATCGCAAGGAAGCCGAGGATCGCGAGCGGCCCGAGATGCGGCCAGATCGCGCGGCGATTGCGCCAGGCGGCGCGCGCCACGAATGGCGACATCAGCAGGACCGCGACCAGCAGGCGATAGAAGGTGATCGCCTGCGGACCGATCGTGTGGGCCGACAGACGCGAGACAATGACGTTGCCGGCCCACAGCACGATGGCAACGAAGGGATAGAGAAGTGCAGCATTTTTCTTGAGCATGACCTGGCAGCGCATTGGTGAAGGACACACCAGCAACTACCTGTCGCGTCGAAGTCCGTCTCACGCTAGAATGACCTCACCTAGCGAGATTGGGACATGCGAGATGAAGACGTGTTGGACGAGCTGATCACACGGCACCTCGATTATCACGCCACGGCGCGGCCGATGGCGGCGATGGAGATCGACTATCCGAGCGGCACATCGACCGGCCTGCATGCGCATCCGCGCGGCCAGCTGCTCTATGCGATCGAAGGCGTGATGATCGTGCGCTGCGCCGAGGGCACCTGGGTGGTGCCGCCCAATCGCGCGGTGTGGCTGGTGGCCGGTCTCGCGCACGAGGTCCGGATGTGCGGCGCGGTCAAGATCCGCACCGTGTTCGTGGACAGCGACGCGGCCCCCAATCTGCCGCAGACCAGCTGCGTGTTCACGGTCTCGCCGCTGTTGCGCGAATTGTTCGTCGCCGCGATGGGGGTGCCGCTGGACTATGCGCCCGCGACCTGCGACGAGCGCCTGATGCAGGTGCTGCTAGACCAGTTGCGCGAGGTCGATGTGCTGCCGTTGCATCTGCCGATGCCGCGCGATGCCAGGCTCGCGCGGATCTGCGCGGCGCTGGTCGCCCGCCCGGACGACGCCTCCACGGCGGAGCAATGGGCGCGCCGGCTGAAGCTGACGTCGAAGACGATCCATCGTCTGTTCGCCAGAGAAACCGGCATGACGTTCGGTGAGTGGCGTCAGCAGGCCCGCCTGCTGTTCGCGCTGGAACGCCTCGCGCGCGGCGCGCGGGTGGTCGATGTCGCGCTCGATGCCGGCTATGCCAGCCAGAGCGCCTTCACGGCGATGTTCCGCAAGCATTTTGGCGTGCCGCCGAACGCGTTCTATCGGTAGGCCGCCGCGGATAACTAGCGCTCCGCAGATGCCGACTGGGCCACCGGCCCCAATATCCATTCCCTGAACGCCGCGATCTTCGGGAGACCCTGCCGGTTGTCGGGACAGACGAGATAGTAGGCGAACTCCTCCAGATGCGCGGTCTCCAGCAGCTGGATCAGCTCGCCGCTCTCGATCTCGTTTGCGACCATCGCCGCCGGCAGCAGGCCTGCGCCCTGCCCTGTCAGCACGGCTTTCAGGAGGAGACCGCTGTCGTCGAACGAAGGGCCGCGCGGCGTGCGCACCTCCGCGATGCCGTTGGCCTGAAACCACAGGCTCCACCCCTTGCGATCGGCATCATGCACCTGCGGCCAGCCCGCGAGATCTGTGGGAGATGCTGGCCGCCCGAGACGCGCAACCAGCGACGGCGACGCGACCGCCACCATCTCGACCGTGACGACGCGGTCGCTGCGCAGCCCCGGATAGCGGCCGAGACCGTGGCGCACCGCGACGTCGATACCGCTGCGCGAGAAATCGACCAGCGTGTTGCTGGTGACGATCTGCAGATCGATCTCGGGATGCGCGCCCTGAAACGACGCCATGCGCGGCACCAGCCAGGCCGACGCAAAGAACGGCGTGACGCTCACCGTCAACGTGCCGACGTCGACTGACGCAGCGACGCGGCGCGAGGCCTCCGCGATCTGGCGAAACGCATTGCGGATCGACGGCAGATAGTCGCGCCCGGCGTCGGTGAGATAGATGCCGCGCGGCACCCGCTCGAACAGCTTGACGCCGAGATGGGCTTCCAGCGTCTTGAGCATCTGGCTGACCGCGCCCGGCGTCACGCACAGCTCCTCGGCCGCGAGCTTCACCGAGAGATGGCGGGCGGCGGACTCGAACGCCTTGAGCGCGTTCAGGGGTGGAAGCCGGCTCTCCATGATTTAGATTTTCTAATCTCAATCGCGCAGCAAATCTGGTTTGCCAACGTGGCCTTCCGGGCGCTCAATCAGCCTATCGTAACGCTGAGAGCCGCGTCAACTCAGAGAAATCCGGGCCAATGAAGTTAGTTTTTCTAATCTTTTGTCACGGCTCGCGACAGCGGCTCCCGGTTCCCTGATGGAGCCAGGACAGAACATGACCGAGGTCCCAAACAAACTCGCCCTGCGCGAGATCGGTGCAGGCGGCGATACCATCCAACGCATCGACCGCATCAACGCGTCGCAAGCCGGCAGCCTGCCCGGCCTGCTGGACCTTCAATGGCTCGAAGCCGAGCGCGGCCTTATCCGCGGCCGCTTCGAGATTGCCACGAAGCACTTCTCGCCGCACGGGCTCTTGCACGGCGCAAGCATCGTCGCGCTGGCGGATACCGCGTGCGGCTTTGGCTGCCTCGCCTCCTTGCCGGACGGCGCGATCGGCTTCGCGACCGGCGAGTTGAAGACGAACTTCATCGGTGCCGCGCGCGAAGGCGGCGTCAGCTGCGAGGCGCGCCTCGTTCACGCCGGGCGCACGACCCAGGTGTGGGATGCCGAGATCCGCAGCGAAGCGACCGGCAAGGCCATCGCGCTGTTTCGCTGCACGCAGATGCTGCTCTATCCGCCGGCCAAGGCAGGCAGCGGCGCACCACAGGGAGAACGATCGTGAGGAACGCCGTCATGCACGCCGGTTATCAAAGAGCAAAGCCGTTCTATGGCTGGTATGTCATCGCATCAGCTTTCGTCGTGACGTTCATCGGCTTCGGCAGCGCCTACACGTTCTCGTCCTTTGTCGAGTCGTTGCAGCGGGAGTTCGGCGCCTCGCGCGGCTCGGTCTCGCTGGTGTTCTCGTTCGCGGGCTTCCTGTATTTCGGTCTCGGCATCGTCTCCGGCCCGCTTGCCGACCGCTGGGGCGCACGCAGGCTGGCAGTCATTGGAATGGCGCTGGTCGGTCTCGGCATGGTGCTGGCGGGACAGGCGCAGACCATCCTTCAGGTCTATGCCGCCTACAGCATCGGCATCGGCGCCGGCGTCGGTTGCGCCTACGTTCCGACCTTGGGCGCCGTGCAGCGCTGGTTCGTCCGGCGGCGCGGTTTTGCGTCGGGCCTCGCCGTCAGCGGGATCGGGGTCGGGACACTGGTGATGCCGCCGCTCGCGACCTGGCTGATCACGAGCCTCGGCTGGCGCGATGCCTACGTCGTGTTGGGCGTCGTCGCTGCCGTCGCCGGGATCGGAGCATCGCTCCTGATCGCCGACGATCCGCGCCGCTACGGCACCGGACCGGATGGCGATCCGCTTGAAGCGGCTTCAGGAGCGCCGCTCCGCCAGGGCGTCTCGATCCGCGGCGCGGTCAAGACCGCCCGCTTCGCCGGGCTCTATGCGGCCTGCCTGATCAGCGCGTTCGGGGTATTCGTGCCCTTCGTGCACCTGGTGCCCTTCGCCGTCGACCATCAGGTGGCGCCGACGCTTGCCGTGCTGCTGCTCGGGATGATCGGCGTCGGCAGCACCGCCGGCCGGTTCTTCCTCGGCGGCATCGCCGACCGGGTCGGCCGCGATGCATTCCTGATTGCGATGTATCTCGGCATGGCCGTCTCGCTGGCGATCTGGGCGATCGCCGGCAGCTTCTGGTCGCTCACGGTCTTCGCGCTGCTGTTCGGCGTGTTCTATGGCGGCTGGGTGGCGATCCTGCCCGCCGTGGTCACCGATCATTTCGGCGGCCGCAATGTCGGCGGCATCATCGGCATCCTCTACACCAGCGTCGCCGTCGGCACGCTGCTGGGTCCAAGCGCTGCCGGCTTCGCGTTCGACGTCAGCCACAGCTACTTCATCCCGGTGGCGATCAGCGCAGCCGCCAACCTCGTCGCCGCCCTCATCGCCGTCGCGACGATGCGAACGGCCTCGCCGATGGCTTCGGCCGCGCGGCCATGACGATGGGTGACCCCCGTGCTACACTCGGGGATCGCCCACTCACCGGTCCGAGCCTCTGTGATCACTCGCTTCGCCATGACCAATGCCTGGAACTACCGGCGAGCCGACGGTGACGACATCGTCGAGCTGGCGTCGTGGCGCGGTGACGGCTCGCTCGCCCTCCGACCGCACTTCCATGACGAGAGTCAGATCGTGCTGGTGCTGTCGGGATCGCGCGCCTTTCGCATCGACGGCGCGACCGTCACGGTGCCTGCGGGCCATGCCGCGCTGGTCCCGGCGGGAATGCTGCATGCACCGATGGCGACACCGGGCGCGGAGACGGTTTGCCTGAATGCCTATGTTCCGGCCGGCCGCGCCTGCTCGTCGCTCCGGATCATCAATGTCGGGGACCGCTGGCGGAGCATCGACGAGATATCGCCCAAGCACATCGGCGAGATCGCCAACGACACGCTGTCGCGCGAGCCGTCACGCCCGGCCGGGTGCATCGACAGGGCGAAGCTCGGTACGGCCTTGACGGAGAGCGTCGAGCCGATCGGCGAGATTGCCGCCAGCTTCGGGCGAAGCCGCGAAGGGTTCAGCCGCATGGTGAGGCGCGAGCTCGGCGTCGCGCCGCATACCTTCCGCCTGCTCGCCCGGCTCAATCTTGCCCGGCAGTTGCTGCGCGCCGGCGAGCCCATCGCAGCCGTTGCGGCGGATGCGGGCTTCTCCGACCAGAGCCACCTCACCCGCCTGTTCCGCCGCACCTTCGGCACGACACCAGGCGTCTACTGGCGCGATTGAAGCGGCGTCACAGACGTTCCAGACCGGCCGGCGCTCGGCCCGCTAGCCTGCTCACCCTGCAAAGGGGTGAAGGATGGATACCGGAACAAGTCTTCTGCTGCTCGCAGCCGGTGGCGCGGGAGGCATCATCAATGCATTGGCGGGCGGCGCGACGCTCATCACCTTTCCGGCGATGCTCACGGCGGGCCTGCCGGCCGTCATCGCCAATGCGTCAAATGCGGTGGCGATCTCGCCGGGACATTTGATCGCAGCCCTCGCCGATCGCGGCAAGCTCCCGCCGCCGACGCGGCGCATGATCAGCTTCGTCGCCGTCTCCACGGTTGGCGGCGCGGCCGGTGCCGGCGTCCTTTTGCTGCTTCCCGAGCGGCTGTTCGTCCTGCCGGTGCCGGCACTGATCGCATTCGCAACGCTGCTGTTTGCCTTCGCGCCACAGATCCAGGCATGGACCGTCCGGCACCAGAAGGCAGCGGCTCTGCCCTCGACCGGCGCGAGCAGTGCTGTGCTCGGATTGGCGTGTGTCTATGGAGGGTTCTTCGGTGCCGGGCTCGGCGTCATCCTGACCGCGGTGCTGTCGATCACGGAACCCAACGACATCAGGGCGGTCAAGGCGTTGAAGAACCTGCTGGCAACCTGCGTGTCGCTCGCCGCCACACTGATCTTCATCGTGCAGGGAGCGGTACGGTGGCCGGAGACCTCTGTGATGCTGCTCGGCGCCATGATCGGCGGCTATGCCGGAGGCCACCTGATCCGGATCCTGCCGGCTCAGATCGTCCGGCAGTTCGTCATCGCCGCCGGAGCGTTGATGACCGTGATCTACGCAGCGCGCTACTGGCTCTAGATGGAGCGAGGGAGCCGAGGCTCCCAGCTCGAGCTGTGCGTTTTCGAGCGAAGTGGATTACCGGTTCGCGTGAAGAAAACGCGTCAAAACGAAAGCTTAGTGCGTCGTCATCCAGGCGCGGGCTTCGCGCTGGGCGGCAGCGATCTCGACGTCGGACATCTGCTCGGCGACTTCGCGGCGGTGCGCGATTGCGTCGGTACGTCCCTTGAGCGCCGCCAGGTTGAACCATTTGTGCGCCGCGACGAGGTTGACCACGCCGGAGCGGCCGCTCGCCCAATACATGCCACGCTCGAACAGCACGTCCTGGATTGCAGTCGCAGCAACCGGGACAGCGCCTTCCTGATCGATGACCCCCTGAAACATTGTCGTCATTCCCCTTTTTGTTGTTGGCCGCCCTCCCCCGAGCGCGGCCCCCGTCCACTGTTGAAACGCCTTGTTATCCCCGCGCTGATCCTGGGATCATGCGCCGCGCTGATCTCTGGGATCACCGCTCACCGTTTGCCGGCTTGTTGGGATGATCATGGCCCATCAAATTTGAAGAGCGGTTTAAGTATCGCGATGAACGGGATGTAAATCGCCGCCGCCGAGCGCGTTCCCCGGAATCGCAGAAGTGCCTGTGCCGCAGGCATTTCCGCGCATTCGTGAACGCCGGTTTACCCTGGTGTTTCGGACATCGATAACCATCGCGGACAATGGCCGCGGGCGCCGGCCGGTCCCGGCCGCCGACGTATGTGATCAGCCGATGAGTTGACAGCGGGCTGCCACGCCTGGCGGACGGTCCGCGAGGCTGCGGTACGGTCGCGCGCGCAAAGAAACGCGAGCCCGTCAGGCCCGACGTCGGTCCAGAAAATGGGATGTGGAAAGTGGCTGCCGGGCGCGGACTGCGCGGGCCGCCGGAACGAGGGGGTCGGCGAACACGTCAGGACCAGATTTCAGCTCGGCATTCTCGCCGGTGAAATTGCGGAACCAAGCCGGCCCCGCACCGAACGAAGAAATCTCTGTTTCTTCTGCCGGACCGCTTTTGGGGAGGTTGCCCTCTCCGAAATTCGATCCAGCCGTTTGACCTGATGTCTCGCCGACACCCTCTTTCGTCAGCCAGAGCCTTGGGGTGGGATGTGCCTCTCAGCAGTCCGTCCGCTGGCTCTCGCGACGTGCCGGCATCAAGCCGCCGGCAATCCTCTCAAGGCGAGAGGCTTACTTCTTCTTGGCGACCTTGCGGGTCTTCTTCGCAGTCTTCTTCACTGCGCTCTTCGCCTTCTTCGCCTTCTTCGCCTTCTTTGCCTTCTTAGCCATGTTGCCCTCCAGTATGTGAGATGGCTCTCGCTGCGTGCACTCGGGAATCGATATGCACTACTTCCCGAATACACCAACAGACCGAAAAAAACAGTGTCCCGCTTAAGGAAGTGTTGACGCAGCGGTGGCAGTGCGCACAGCGCGCGGCGCCGATCAAATCGGCATTGCGTTCGCGCGTCGATGCAAGAAATGCAGCAACGGCCGACATCGGCATTTGTCAACGTTGCAGGAAACGCCTGTATTGCAGGCACTTCTTGAATTCGCACTCGAACGATCGACGCGCGATCGTCGTTGCGTTGAGTCGCGAGCCGTGACGAAAAGCGGCGCGTCGCGAACGCCGAGTCGTAATTTTTGGCAACGAAAAAATTTTCGTGGGTAAGACCGCTTTTGCCTCGTTTGAGGTCACCCGGACCGGATTCGCGAACGAATCGCATCTCCGGCGATTCGGCGCCGAAGGCGTCAGCGCGACCGTCGAGGGAGGGTGTGAGGCAAGATCACGCCGCGTTCACGCGCGCGCAACGACGCCGACGGTGACGGCGCGAGAGCATGATCCGACTGGATCATGCGCCAAGGACAACATCATTGTCCTGTTCGTTCAGATGCCGAGCTTGGACTTCAAGAGCTCGTTGACCGCCTTCGGGTTCGCCTTGCCGCCCGACGACTTCATCACTTGACCGACGAACCATTGAAGAGCCGCAGGCTTCGCCTTCGCCTGCTCGACCTTGTCAGGATTGGCCGCGATGATGTCGTCGACCACCTTCTCGATCGCGCCGAGGTCGGTGACCTGCTTCATGCCGCGCGCCTCGACGAGCGCGCGCGGATCGCCGCCCTCCCGCCAGACGATCTCAAACAAGTCCTTGGCGATCTTGCCGGAAATCGCTCCCTCGCCGATCAGATCGACGATCGCGGCGAGTTGCTCCGCCGACACCGGCGAGGCTGCGATCGCGACGCCCTCCTTGTTGAGACGGCCGAACAGCTCGTTGATCACCCAGTTGGCGGCAAGCTTGCCGTCGCGCGCCTTGTCGGCGAGACGAGCGAGCACCGTCTCGTAGAACTCCGCGCTCTCGCGCTCGGCGACCAGCACGCTCGCATCATAGGGCGACAGGCCGGAGCCCGTAATAAAACGGGACTTCTTTTCGTCCGGCAGTTCCGGCAGCTGCGCCTTGAGTTCGTCGACGAAGGCCTGGCTGAATTCGAGCGGCAGCAGATCGGGATCGGGGAAGTAACGGTAGTCGTGCGCCTCTTCCTTGGAGCGCATCGAGCGTGTCTCGCCCTTGTTCGGGTCGAACAGCCGGGTTTCCTGGTCGATCGAGCCGCCGTCCTCGATGATCTCGATCTGGCGCCGCGCCTCGTATTCGATCGCCTGGCCGATGAAGTTGATCGAGTTCATGTTCTTGATTTCGCAGCGGGTGCCGTACGCGGTCTCGCCGTAACGGCGCACCGAGACGTTGACGTCGGCGCGCAGGCTGCCCTTCTCCATGTCGCCGTCGCAGGTGCCGAGGTAGCGCAGGATCGAGCGTAGCTTGGTCACATAAGCCTTGGCCTGCTCGGCATCGCGGATGTCGGGCTTGGAGACGATCTCCATCAGCGCGACGCCGCAGCGGTTGAGGTCGACAAAGGACATCGTCGGCGACTGATCGTGCAGCAACTTGCCGGCATCCTGTTCTAGATGCAGCCGCTCGATCCCGATCGTGACGCTGCGGCCGCCATCGAGCTCGAGCACCACCTCGCCCTCGCCGACGATCGGCGACTTGTATTGGCTGATCTGGTAGCCCTGCGGCGAGTCCGGATAGAAATAGTTCTTGCGGTCGAACACCGAGCGCAGGTTGACCTTCGCATTCAGCCCGAGACCGGTGCGCACCGCCTGGCGGACGCACTCCTCGTTGATCACAGGCAGCATGCCCGGCATCGCGGCATCGACCAGCGAGACATGGGAGTTGGGCTCGCCGCCGAACGCGGTCGACGCGCCCGAGAACAGCTTCGCGTTCGAGGTGACCTGGGCATGGACCTCCATGCCGATCACGACCTCCCAATCGCCGGTGGCGCTCTTGATTAGCTTGTGAGGGGCAGCGGATGCGGTCATGGATCTCGGTTTCCGGATAAAGTGATATCTGGGATAGATTGGGCTTCGCGCAACCGATCGCGCCAGTCAAGCCGCCTTGCAATCCCCTTGCAGTCCCCTTGCAGCCCGTACCGGCGCATTGGGGCAGAGATCAGAGCCCGCGCCGGAACTGCTGATAGGCCTTGCTTGAGCGCAGCGCGTCCGCGCCGCCCGTGATCAGCTGGTCGACCTGCTCGGCCGGCAGCGAAAGCCGCGTCGGGATGGCGTTCAGGATGCCGGCGCGCTCCGGTCCGAGCCGGTCGAAGCCGAGCCGCTCGACATAGATCGCGACGTCGCCGCACTTCCAGCCGGCGCCGACGCCGAGCCTGGTGCGATCCGCCGTCGACAGGCCGCAGCGCCAGTGCTTCAGCTTGCCGGACCAGTCGCTGGCGAGCGCCGTGAAGGCGGCGTAGCTCGAGCGCACGCTGGCATCGATCGCGGTGTCGGCGGCCGCGGACACCAGCTCGACACCACTCGGCCCTTCGAGCGTCTGCACGAAGTCGCCGGAGATGCCGCGGCCGGCATCGACCACCAGGAACAGGATGCGCCTGAGCTTGGCCGCCTGCCGTTCGCTCAGTGGCTCATAAGGGCGTTGCGCGGCAAGCAATCCGATGCTCAGCCCCGACAGGCCGTAGTTATCAACGAGGCCGCCATCGAGTAGCTTGACGTAGCGCATCGAGCCGTCGCGGTAGCGCGCCTGGGCTTCGGCATAGGAGCGCAGCAGCGGCTGCGCGTTCGGATCGTTGCGCACCCGATCGAGCCAGGACGGCAGCGGCGCGGCGCAGCCGCCCGGATAGGTTTGCAACACGATCGGGGCGAATGCCAGCGGCACCGCGGCGGATGCCGCCACCGCTTCGGCGACACGATAGGAGCGGATGTCGCTGCACAGCGCATCGAACGACGTCTTGCCGAACACGAACGGCGTGCGGTTATAGATGTCTGACGCGTTGATCCACACCCGCGGCCGGCGGTCGTCCGGCAATGCCTCGAACCGCGCGCCGTCGAACAGGTTTTGATCGAGCCAATCGGTGAACTGGCTGTCGTTGACGCCGCCGCCCAGCGCGCGCCCGATATTGCCGAGCGAGATCTTGGTCTTCAGTCCCTCCTCGGCATTGCGCAGCAGGAAACGCTCGCGGAAATCGTCGAGCGCCGCGCGCCGCTTCAATCCGAAATAGGCCGCGGTGACCGATCCGCCGGAGACGCCGGAGACAAAGTCGACGCGGTCGAGCAGCGTCTTGGTGCCGGCGGCACTGGAGCGCACCCGGTCGAGTTCCTCCAGCACGCCGAACGAAAACGCCGCCGCGCGCGTGCCGCCGCCGGAGAACGACAGCGCAAGCAGCAGATCGTCTTCATAGCTTGGAATATCGCGGACACCGTTGGTGTCGGCAGCCGCGGCACCGAGCGGCACATTGCCCGGGAGATTGTAGACGGTTGCGCAGCCGGCAAGGCCCACCGCCACCGCAGCCACCAGCAACGCTGACAGCCATCCCCCTATGCCCGACCCACGCACGAATACTCTCTTTGCCGCTGGCCCCCGCCCGGTTCCACCAGCCTATCACGGCCAATCTGGGCGGCGGCATGGCGGCCGAAACAGGGTTAATGCTCGCGGTGCCAAGACACCGCACCTGCACCGGTTGCTCAGACCAAAAGTGCGGAGACGATCCGCTCCCACTCGGCCTCTACGGTATCTTTCGCGACGGGCTGGCCGGCCCGGCGATACCAGTAGCCGGCATTGCCGAGATCGCCCTCGACGCGATGCAGATAGGCATGCACCCACGCCGAATTGGCATCGCTCTCGTCCTGCACGATGCGATGCGCCTGGTCCCAGTCGCCCTTCTTCGCCCACCACAATGCGGCGAGCGGCGGCGACAGCGCCGCATCAGGCGCGCCGTCAGCGAGACTGGCGCGGAAATCCGCCATCGCTCACCACCATTTGGGCGCTGCGAACCTGCCCGCCGCCTGCTCGATCACCTCGCCGAGCGAGAACAGCGTCTCCTCGTCGAACGGACGGCCGATCAGTTGCAGGCCGAGCGGCAGGCCTTGCGTGTCCTTGCCCGCGGGCACGGCGATGCCCGGCAGGCCCGCCATGTTCACGGTCACCGTGAAGATGTCGTTGAGATACATCTCGACCGGATCGGCGCCGCCCTTCTCGCCGATGCCGAACGCCGCCGACGGCGTCGCCGGCGTCAGGATCGCATGCACGCCCTTGGCGAAGCAGTCCTCAAAGTCCTTCTTGATCAGCGTCCGCACCTTCTGCGCACGCAGATAATAGGCATCGTAGTAACCGGCCGAGAGCACATAGGTGCCGATCAGCACGCGGCGGCGTACCTCGTCGCCGAAGCCGTCGGCGCGGGAGTTCTCGTACATCTCGATGATGTTCTTGGCCGGCTCGCGCAGCCCGTAGCGCACGCCGTCATAGCGCGCGAGGTTCGACGAGGCCTCCGCCGGTGCCACGATGTAATAGGCCGGCAGCGCGTATTTGGTGTGCGGCAGCGACACCTCGACGAGCTCCGCGCCGGCGGTCTTCAGCCACTGCGCGCCCTCGCTCCAGAGTTTTTCGATCTCGGCCGGCATGCCGTCGAGCCGGTACTCCTTCGGGATTCCGATCTTCATACCCTTCACGGACTTGCCGATCGCGGCCTCGTAATCCGGCACGGCGATGTCGACCGACGTGGTGTCCTTGGGATCGTGACCGGCCATCGAGCGCATCAGGATCGCGGCGTCGCGCGTCGTGCGCGCGATCGGGCCGGCCTGGTCGAGCGAGGATGCGAACGCCACGATGCCCCAGCGCGAGCAGCGGCCATAGGTCGGCTTGATGCCGACGGTCGCGGTGAACGCGGCGGGCTGGCGGATCGAACCGCCGGTGTCGGTCGCGGTCGCGCCCATGCAGAGCAGTGCCGCCACGGCCGAAGCCGAGCCGCCGGACGAGCCGCCCGGCACCAGCGTGGTGTTGGAGCCTTCGCGCCGCCACGGGTTGGTGACGGGGCCGAAGCACGAGGTCTCGTTCGACGAGCCCATCGCGAACTCGTCATTGTTGAGCTTGCCGAGCAGCACCGCGCCGTCGCGCCACAGCTGCGAGGTCACCGTCGACTCGTAGGGCGGAATGAAATTGCCGAGGATCTTCGAGCACGCCGTGGTCCTGATATCGCGGGTCGCGAATAGGTCCTTGATGCCGAGCGGAATGCCGGCCAGCGGCCCGCCCTCGCCCTTAGCAATTTTCTCGTCGGCCGCCCTGGCCATTTCGCGGGCACGGTCCGGCGTCTCGAGCACATAGGCATTGAGCACGCGCGCGGCGTCGATGGCGGCGAGATGCGCGTCGGTCAGTTCGCGGGCGGTGAAGGATTTGCTCGCCAGGCCCTCGCGGGCCTCGGCGATCGTCAGCGATGTCAAATCGGTCATTTATTGATCGGGCTGCAGAAGAACGGAGACAGGGTCTTGTCGTTGGCGGGGTCGTCCTGCCGGGGGCTCATATTTCTCTGGGCATTTTCCTTGGCGCGGGCGGCATCGAGCGCCTCGAGATGGTCGAGCACGGCGTCCATCGCCGCATTGGGGTCGGCGACCTTCCCCTTGCGCTCCATCGCATCGAGGAAGTCCATATAGGCCTTGTAGGCCTTCTCATCGTCGCAGAGCAGACACATCGGGATCGTCCCAGAACAGAGAACTACTCGACCACCTTCGGCACCAGGAAGAAGTGGTTGGTCGTATCGGGCGCATTGCGGACGATGTCGTCGGCGATCTCGCCGTCATTGACCACGTCGGCGCGCTTCTTCATCTCCATCGGCGTCACCGAGGTCATCGGCTCGACGCCGTCGACATTCACCTCCGACAGCTGCTCAACAAAGGCCAGCATCGCGTTCAGCTCGCCCTGGAGATGGGGAACTTCGGCGTCGCTGACCGCAATCCGCGCCAGATGCGCGATGCGGCGGACGGTCGTGGCGTCGACGGACATTATATAGGGCCTCGGGGCTGAAAGGTCAGCCCGCCGTATAGCAGAGGCCGGTTTTGCGCCGCAACCGCGCGAATCCCTCAGCCCCGGGGCTTCGGCACCCTGCCGGGCACCCGGGCAGGACATTCCGGCGCGCATTCGGGCCGCAAAAGCCTGCGACGAAACCACTTTGCGGCTGCCACGAAGTGGTGGCGAAACATTCAGGGCGCCTACTCCCTCCAATTAGAAAAGTTCGGAGTGCGTCATGCAAACGCTGGAAAGCCGCCCCCGGCCGGAGGGCTGGGATCCTGCCCTGTGGTCGATCGGCACGGTGCTGGGGATCGCGATCCTTTACGTCGCCTGTCTGGTCTGAGCGAGGCGAGCAATGGCCATGTCCCAGGCAAAAGCTCTGCAGGAAAAGGCCGAGATGTTCGAGCGCCGCGCCGAGAGCGCCGCGGATCCGATCTCCCGCGAACATTACAGGGAAATGGCCGCGCATTATCGCAGGCTCGCGACCGAGCATCTGGAGATCAACCGGAGCGAGCCCGCACCTCACACCTGAGACAGAGTTCCCATCCGTGCCAGTGCAGCGCCCGCCAGCGTCGGAGCGACCCGGCCCGGTCTGCTAAGCCGGCTTCGGCAGCAATGGCCGAAAAAACGACCGTTCATAGCGGACAAAGCAGCGCGTCTCCCTCGCGAAGGCGATGGCCTTCTGAACGTCCGGATCCAGCGCTGAGTCCTTGCGGTATTGTTCGTAGGCCGCAAGGCTCGGAAAGCTGAAAATCGCCAATGCGACGTCGCTTGCTCCCTCGGACGGCAAGAAATAGCCGTGATGAGTGCCGCCAAACCGCGGCACCAGCTCCAGCCACATCGCACCATAAGCCTCGAATTCGGCGAGCTTGTCCGCGCGAACTTCGTATCGCAGATAACAGGTGATCATGCCGTGGTGCTCCTGCGCCAGGTGGTGGGCCAAGTGATGCGACAAGTGAACTGCCGCCTCTCGATACCCGCATATCCGAGGCGGCATTGGGGGCAACACCGAAATTGCGCAGACAGAGGTGAAATCAGCCCGCCATCTTGCCCATCCGCGCCAGCGCGGCGCCCGCCAGCGCGCGGGTGAGCTCGGCGGCAGGCATTTCCTTGCCCATCCGCACCGCCTGCCCGGCCCAGAGGTTGGTGAAATCGACGTTGCCCTGTTTTTCGGCAGCCGCCTTGAGCGGTCCGAGGGCGGTCGCCGCGTGCGGGAACGCCGGCGCGTCTGGTGAGATCGGGCCGACTTCGCGCATCACGCGGTTGGCGACACCGCGCGCCGGGCGGCCGGTCATCACATTGGTGATGACGGTAGATTCATCGCTCGCCTGCGCCAGCGCCACGCGGCCCGCCGCGCTGACCTTGGATTCCGGGCAGCGCAGGAACGCGGTGCCGATCTGCACACCGGATGCGCCGAGCGCAAAGGCCGCCGCGATCCCGCGTCCGTCCGCGATGCCGCCGGCCGCGACGACCGGCACCTTCACCGCATCGACCACCTGCGGCAGCAGCGAGAACGTGCCGGGCTGCTCGGCGATATCATCGGTCAGGAACATGGCGCGATGGCCGCCGGCGTCGGCGCCTTGCGCGATGATGACGTCGGCACCGTTCTCCTCGAGCCAGATCGCCTCCTTCACGGTGGTCGCCGACGACATCACGATGGCGCCCGCTTGTTTCACCCGCTGCAGCAGCTTCGGCTCCGGCAGGCCGAAATGGAAGCTGACGACCTCGGGCTTCAGCTCCTCGACCACTGCGCAGAACGCCGCATCGAACGGCGCGCGGTTCGCCGCGTTGATCGGCGCATCCGGATCGAGGCCGTGTTCGCGATAGTAAGGCCCCAGCCGCTGCCGCCATTGCGCCTCGCGCGCCGGATCGGCGTCGACCGCCTTGTGGCAGAAGAAGTTGAGGTTGACCGGCGCGGACACGCGCTGGCGGATGATGTTGACCTGCTCACGCGCCTTTTCGGCCGAGAGCATCGCACATGGCAGCGAGCCGAGCCCGCCGCCCTGCGCCACCGCGATCACGAGCTCCGCATCCATCACGCCGGCCATCGGCGCCAGCACGATCGGGAATTCGGTCTTGAAACGATCGATCAATCGACGGTCCGGCCACATGGTCTGTCTCGCGCTTGTTCAGGACGAAGAGGAAAGCGAATTGCGCCGGCCCTGCAACGACTGCTCGGCCTCGGCGACGATACGGCCGACGATCTCGGCCGCGGGAACGATATCATGGATCAGCCCGACGGACTCGCCGGCGAACACCGCGGCAATATCGAAATTCGCCGCGGCCCTCGCGGCGGCGTATTCCACCGCGATCTCGTCCGCGCGCTGCATCAGCTCGATCTCGCGGCCGCTCCAGCGCCGCAAATGATCGTTGGAGAGCGAGCGCGCGGTGAACGGCGCCGGCCACATCAGCTTGCGCGACCAGTCCATCACCACACCGCGCACCGTCTCGCCGCTCTTCGCCGCGCAGATCAGCTGCTTCGCCTGCTCGGGCGCGTCGGCCTCGACGCTGGCATAGAAGCGCGTTCCCATCAGCACGCCGGATGCGCCGAGCATCATCATCGCCGCGAGGCCGCGGCCATCAGCGATGCCGCCGGCTGCGACGACAGGGACGCGCCCTGTCGCGAAATCGATGATCGCAGGCACAATGTCCAGCGTGGTGCGCGAGGCGCCGTGACCGCCCGCCTCGGTGCCCTGCGCAACCAGGATGTCGGCGCCGCAATCGAGCGCTTGCTGCGCCATCTCCTCACTCTGCACCTGGCAGATCAGGAGCGCGCCTGTGGCCTTGATCTTGGCCGCGAACGGCGCGGGATCGCCGAATGACAGCATCACCGCGCGCGGCCGCGCCTCCAGTGCGATATCGATCAGCTCGGGCTGCCTGGCGAGGCTCCAGGTGATAAAGCCGATCCCGAATGGGCGGTGATATCTCCTGAGCACCGCAGTCTCCGCCTCGAGCCAGGCCCGATCTCCATAGCCGCCGCCCAGAATGCCGAGGCCGCCCGCGTCGCTCACCGCCATCACCAGCCGGCTTCCCGTGATCATCGCCATCGGCGCCAGCAGGATCGGATGCGCGATGCCCAGACGAGCGGTCAATTCGGTGCCGATCGGCATGCGTTGCTCCCTGTTCTGGAGTTGCTGTTCTGGACTTGCTGTTCTGGACTCGCAGCCTAAGCGGGCCTAACATTCTCGGAAAATGAATACTAGAGAACGCTACCATCTCTAAAATGAAACGGTGGTCCCAGATGGAATTGACCGACCTCCTTACCTTTTCCACGGTCGCCCGGCTCGGCGGCATCACCCGGGCCGCCGACGAGCTGAACACCGTGCAGTCCAACGTCACCCAGCGCATCAAGGCGCTGGAGGCCGAGATCGGCACCGCACTGTTCGAGCGTCACAGCCGCGGCATGTCGTTGACCGGCGCCGGCCGCCGCCTGTTGCCCTATGCGCAGCGCATGGCGGCGTTGTCGCGCGAAGCCGTGCTCGCCGCGCGCGACGATGGCGAGCCGAAGGGGCCGCTGTCAATCGGATCGATGGAGACGACAGCCGCGGTGCGGCTGCCCACGCTGCTCGCCGAGTTTCATCGCCGCTATCCGGCGGTGCGCCTGACCTTGCGCACCGCGCCGACCGCTGACCTCGTGGCCGCCGTGCTCGACGGCTCGCTCGATGGCGCCTTTGTCGCCGGTCCGATCGAGCACGCCGAACTGTCGGCGACATCAGCCTTCACCGAGGAACTGGTGCTCGTCACCGCGCAGCGCTGGAAATCGCTCGCCGCCTTGCGCGCCGGAACGCCGGAGTCGGGCCCGACCGCGCTGGTGTTCCGCACCGGCTGCACCTATAGGCAACGCCTCGAACAGGTCTTCACCGAGTTCGGCTGGCCGTCGGCCGCCCGCTTCGAGCTCGGCACGCTCGACGGCATGGTCGGCTGTGTCGCCGCCGACATGGGCGTGACCTTGCTGCCGCGCGCGGTGGTCGAGCGCGACCACGTCCAGCGCGACATCAAGATCCACAAGCTCAATCCGCAGCATGCGCATGTCGAGACGCTGTTCATCCAGCGCCGCACCGCGCACCAGTCCAGCGCGTTGCAGGGACTTGCCGCATGCCTTTCCGGCGACGATCGGGTGATCGCCGCCTGACCGGCGTTTTCGCATGGACGGCCGCCCGCCGCCGGGCTTTGCCTCGGCGCGCGGGTGCGTGCTAAGCGCACGACATGCCCGCTCTCATCCTTCCCCTGATCGAAGCTGCGCCGCACTGGCCTGACCGCGGCGCGCTGGTCGGCCTCGACCTCGGCACCAAGACCATCGGCGTTGCCGTCTCCGATCCGGACCGGCGGCTCGCGACCGGCGTCGAGACCATCCAGCGCAAGCAGTTCAAGGTCGACGCGGCGCGGCTGTTCGCGATCGCGGCCGAGCGCAGCGCCGTCGGCTTCGTGCTGGGCCTGCCGATCAACATGGACGGCAGCGAGGGCCCGCGCGCGCAATCGACCCGGGCCTTTGCCCGCAACCTCGCGGGCCTCACCGCGCTTGCAATCGGGCTGTGGGACGAACGGCTGTCGACCGCGGCGGTGGAACGCGAATTGATCGGGATGGACGTCAGCCGCGCCCGCCGCGCCGAGGTGATCGACGAGCACGCCGCGATCTTCATCCTGCAGGGCGCGCTCGACCGGCTGACGAAGCTGCGCGGAGACCGCTGACGATGGCCGTGGTGATCGCGGCGCTGTTGCCGGTGTTTTTGCTGATCGTGCTCGGCTTCATCCTGAGACGCACGCTGATGCGGCTCGACACCCAATGGCACGGGCTGGAACAGCTCACATACTACGTGCTGTTCCCGGTGCTTTTGGTACAGACGCTGGTCAAGGCCGATCTGACCAAGGTGCCGGTCGCGGGCGTCGGCGGCGCGCTGCTGCTCGCCGCGCTCGTGATGTGCCTGCTGTGTCTTGCGCTGCGGGCCCCGCTTGCCCGCGCCGGGGTCGACGGCCCCGCCTTCTCCTCGATCTTCCAGGGCGCCACCCGCTGGCAGACCTATGTCGCGCTGTCGGTGTCGGGCAATCTTTATGGCAAGGTCGGACTTGCGCTGGCCTCGGTCGCGATGGTCGCGATCATCCCGCTGGTCAACGTCTTCAGCGTCGCCGTGCTGGCGAAATATGCCTCATCCGAGAAGCGGTCCGCCGGCGCGATCGTGATGACTGTCGTGAAGAACCCGCTGATCTGGGCCTGCGTCATCGGGCTCGCCATCAACGTCACGCATGTCCCGCTGCCGAAAATCTGGCACGACGTTGCCGACGCACTCGGCGGCTCGTCGCTCGCGATCGGCCTGCTCGTGACCGGCGCCGGGCTGCATCTGGCAGGCATCTTCCGTCCCAGCCTCGCTGCCAGCATCGCGCTGGTACTGAAGCTGGTTGCAATGCCCGTCCTGACCGTCGCGCTCGCGGTGTGGTTCGGCGTCACCGGCGCCAACCTTGCCATCGTCGCGGCCTGCGCCGCGGTGCCGACCTCGCCGTCCGCCTATGTGCTGGCGCGCCAGATGGGCGGCGACGCCCCCCTGCTCGCCCAGATCATCACACTGCAGACGATTTTGGCCGCGATCACGATGCCGATCGTGATTGCCGCGGTCGGGCCCTAGTGGATTGAATCCAACACTTGGTGCCCCCCGGGTTGCTGCGGCGATGATTTTGTCGGGATCGACGAGCGGAATTCTTCGGGGTTCCGGCTTACAACCCCTTCAAGCAACTCCATGCCGCATTGCCCGTGAGAAGTGGCGTTGCCAACAGCGACATCCTGCGCAGCGTCACCGTCGCCTCTTACGATTTCAATTGCGCCAGCGTGCCCGCGATGTCGCCCATGCCCCAGTGCTCCGCGATCTTTCCGTCGGCGACGCGAAAGATGTCGCAGGACGTGAACCGCAACTTCTTGCCAGTCGGCGCGATACCGAAATATACGCCCTGATGCGTGCCCTCGTAGACGAAGCTGGCCGCGAACATATCCGCATTGACCACCATCGCCTCAATCGACACGGCGAGGTCGGGCATCCCTTTGAGGCGGCTCGCAAAGTACGCCACCGTTGCGTCCTTTGGTCGTGTCCCAGCTGGCGGAGGCGGCACGGCGGCAGTTCTCTGGTGATTGACGAAATCGTCGGTGAACAGCGCCGCGAACGCGTCGATATCATGCGCGCTCAAAGTCCCCGCGAATTGCTCAGCGAGATTCTTTACCATCAGGTCTGGCGCGGCAAGCGACGGCGTCATGACCGAGAATCCGGCACCGGAAATCGCAAGGCCGAGCATTATGTTTCGCCTGTCCATGGGCACCCCTGTTTGAAAGTCATGGAGTGGGAGGATACCTCGGTACCTGAGGGTCGGCAATTGATCCTCAGGCAGCGGATTGAATCCAACACTTGGTGCCCCGGGTTGCTGCGGCGATGATTTTGTCTGGATCGGCGGTCCAGACGAAGGGCTTTGGCTGCTGGTTGTGGTTGGCGACGAAGCGATTGATGGCGGCCTGGAGATCGACGACGCCTTTGAAGACGCCGCGCTTGAGGCGCCGCTTCGTGAGGATGGCGAAGAAACCCTCGACGGCGTTGAGCCAACTGGCCGAGGTGGGCGTGAAATGGAAGCTCCAGCGCGGATGACGCCCCAGCCATTCGACCACCTTGGGGTGCTTGTGCGTGGCGTAGTTGTCGAGGATGGCGTGGACAGTCTTGCCGGCCGGGACCTCGCGCTCGACGGCGTTCAGAAACCGGATGAACTCCTGATGCCGGTGGCGCTGCATGCAACGGCCGATGACCTTCCCCTCCAGCACGTCGAAGGCGGCGAACAGGGTGGTCGTGCCGTTGCGCTTGTAATCGTGGGTCATGGTCCCGGCCCGACCCTTCTTCAGGGGCAGGCCCGGCTGGGTGCGGTGCAGGGCCTGGATCTGGGACTTCTCATCGACACTGAGGACCACGGCGTGGGCGGGCGGATCGACGTACAGGCCGACGATGTCGCGGACCTTGGCGGCGAACTTCGGATCGTTGGAAAGCTTGAAGGTGCGGATCCGGTGCGGGGCTAGGCCGTGAGCCCGCCAGATACGCTGAACCGAGGTCAGGCTGACGCCCGCGGTCTTGGCCATCACCCGACCAGTCCAGTGGGTGGTCTCGCCCGGCGGTTCGCCCAGGGTCAGGGCGACGATGCGCTCGGCGACATCGTCGGTCAGTCTGGCGATCCGCGCCGGCCGCGTCTTGTCGCGTAACAGGCCATCAACACCCTCCGACATGAACCGCTCCTGCCAGCGCCAGACGGCCGTCTTGCTGACGCCAGCGGTGCGGATGATCGTCGCCGTGCCCAGCCCGTCGGCCGTCGCCAGCACAATCCGGGCGCGCCAGACATACTTCTGGGGGCTGTTGCGGTCATCGACGATCGCTTGCAGGTGCTTGCGATCAGTCGGGCTCAGATAGACGGTGACGCCAGTACGCATCCCGCAGACTCGCACGACGTCGAGGCCATGGGAATCCCAACAAGGACTCTTACGTCGGCATCAATCCACTAGCATGCGGCATGCGGCATGCGCTTGCGCAGGCCGGCTCGTTGCGCTGATCGTCGCTACTTTCCGGACGAACCGGTGAACGCCGTATCGAGCACGTCGCCGATCGGCTGCCAGCTGCGGCCATCAAACTGAAGCAACCGCAATTGCTCGACCGGACGGAACTGACCGCTGTTGATCTTGATGCCGGGGAGCACGGCGGATGCCTGATAATCCCTGAGCGCCGCAGCCTGTTTCATGACGTTTTCGCGCGACAGATCGTTGCCGCATTGCCTGAGCACCTGGATCATCGTTTCGGCGGCGGCATAGCCGTAGACTGCGGCAGCGTCGTCCTTGCCGCCGGCTTTCGTAAACTTGTCGAGGAAGCTGCGCCAGGCTCCTTGATCTTCCCTCCAGGCCGGATCGCTTGCATCCTTCAGGAAGGCGGCGGTGATGACGCCGGTCGCATTCTCCGTGCCGGCCGGCTTGAGCACCGTCTCGATCGATGACGCCATCTGGTTCACGATGAACACCGGCCGCCAGCCGTGCTCGGCCGCAGCCCGGATCACCTTCGAGGCATTTTCCGGCACCCCGGCAAATACAAAGACCTCCGCTCCCGATTGCTTCAGGATCGATACGTGGCCGTCCAGATGCTGATCGTCGACATCATAGGCAATGTCGACCCTGATGTTGTGGGCGACGTCACCCAGCCCTTGCACCAGCCCCTTGAACAATTCCCTCCCGAACTGGTCATTCTCCCAAAGCGCCACGATTTTCTTTCCGGGATAGAAAGCCTGGATGTAGTTGGCGTAGATCCGTCCCTCCTCGCGGTACGAGGGCTGCCAGCCCATGGTCCAGGGATAGAGAGACGGCTCGCTGAGGTCCCGATCGCCGGAGGCAACAAAGAGTTGGGGGATCTTCAGTTCGTTGAGATACTTCCGCACCGCGAGATTCCCCGGCGTGCCGAACGAACCGAACATCAAGAGCACATTGTCGGTCTCGACCAGAATACGCGTCAGGTCCATGGCGTTGGACGCATCCGACAGATCGTCGTAGGACATGAAACGGATCTTGCGGCCGCCGATTCCGCCGCGTTCGTTGATCATCTCGAAATAAGCGGCTTCCGCCTTGCCGATCTGGCCGAAAATCTCCAGCGCGCCGCTGTACGGCATCAGATTGCCGATGCGGATTTCGGTGTCGGTGACGCCCTGGTCGCGCACCTGCTGCGTGATGGCACCGAGAGACGCCAGCGCGACGACGCTGGCCAAGAGCGTTCGGATCAACCTAGCCATGAGAAGAACTCGCACGACGGCAGCCGCCGCTGCCTAGTTTCGGTCCGGCCCGCGCTCATTCATTGATCTAGATCATAGCACTCTGAGGGGGCCGCCTGCATCCCCTCAGTCGGGTTCCCGATGGGCGGCGACGCGCGGCCGCGGGTTCCGGACCATCACGCTGCAGACGATCGCGGCGACCATTACGATGCCGATCGTAACTTCCTTGGTTGCAGACAATCCTAGGTGTAAGGGCCCGTCGAAAGAAAATCGACAATGTTCATGGCCGAATGAGCAATGACCGTCAGCCAGGTCGAATTGCTGCGCCAGCGGAAATGGCCGAGAGCAAGACCTGAGACGAATATCCAGAAGCGCCCAAACCAATCGTACTGAGTGTGGATCATCGCCCACGCGATTGATGTAAGGACGATGGCTCCCGTCGGACCGAGGAATGACTCCGACCAACCGCGAAACGTGAATCCACGAAAGATGAATTCTTCCATGATGGGCACGGCAATGCACACAGCAATGAGGAGGGCCAGTAACCCGCCAGGTCCATTGACAATCAGGAATGAATCGGGCGTGCCATTCTCTGAACCGATGAGGAGTCCGCTCAGGGTCTCGGCGCCCATAATGATGGCAGAGATCACCAGGGCGCGAACTACCTCACCCCTGCTCGGCCAGTTGAGCGCAAGATATTCGGCAAACCCGCGGCCAGCCTTCCGGATCGCGATCCACAGCACGGCGATGGTCAACGGGCTCGCAATGGCAATGACCGGGCCGAACCATCTCCCTTGCGATGCGAAATCCTGGAATTGAGCCGGCGACATCTTGGCTACGCCGTCTTGCAGCCCGACGACGAATGTCGCGGCTAGACCTCCTGCCAGCATATAAACGCCGTAGGCAATCAGGGTGACGAATGTCGTCTCCCAGAAGTCCCAGGTCCGCAGTGGCGGCGCCGAAGCAGATGTCCGCGCGCCGGCATTTTCGAAGTTCGACATATGGATTTTTCTGCAACAACGTTGCAGCGAAGGTGGGCCTGAGCTCAACCTAACATACGGGACAGCTAGCCCGCCAGCCACCAGGTCTGGAGCGTCGCCGCGAAATTGTTCAGCCCGTGCAGCAGGATCGTCAGCCAGGTCGAGCCGGTGCGGAAGCGCAAATAGCCGAACAAGAACCCGATCGACAGCACCTCACAGAGGAAGAACCAGTCGTACTGCAAGTGCATCACGGTCCAGACGATCGACGACAGCAGGATCGCGCCATAGGGGCCGAGCCTGGATTCCGACCAGCCGCGATAGAGCCAGCCGCGCGCGAACAACTCCTCCCAGAGCGGCGCGGCCACGGCGAAGGCGATCACCAGAAGCCACAGCGCGCTGTGCTCCTGCGCCGATTTCAGCACGTCGCCCATGAAGCCCGGCGTCACCTCGCGGCCGGCGGCGCGGGACACCATGTCCCAGGCGCCGACCAGCACGATGAGCGCGACGACGCCGATGATCACGTTCTTCCACGACGTCCCGCGCAGCCCGAGATAATTGGCGAACGGGATCCCGGTCCGGCGGATCGCGAACCACAGCACCAGCAGCACCATCGGCAGGCCGGCGAGGACCGAAAGCGAGATCGTCAGACCGTCGGCGACCACGTGGGTGATGCCGGCCGCCGACAGTTCGCCGCCCTGCGCGATGATGCGATAGACGATGACCGCGACCTGGCCGAGGAACATCGCCGCGAAGATCAAAAGCCCCCACAGCGCGGTGCCCCAGAATTTCCAGACCCGAGGGGGACGTGGCGGCGGTTCGACAGCCGACGGCGGAGTATCGGGATTGAGTGCGTCCATCAGCAAACCTTCATGGCAGCGCCCGCGCCAGCAGCGCGCGCTGATCGGCATCGGAGAGGTCCACCGCGCCGTACATGCCGGCGTGGCGTTCGGCAAGCCGTGTCGCCGCGAACAGCTCGGCATTTTTCGGCGAGACCTGGTTGAGCGCCGCGGTGGCCGCCAGCAGCGCCAGCTTCTCGACTGCAAGCCGTGCGATGCGCTCGCTGTCCGGCCGGCGGAACGATTGTCCGATCGACGCAATAGCCTCAGCGGCGCCCGGCAGGCCCTTGGTCTCGTCGGCGAGCGTACGCAGCACAGCGAGCGCGGCTTCGGCCTCGCGGCCGAGCGCGCGCAACACGTCGAGGCACATCACGTTGCCTGAGCCTTCCCAGATCGCGTTGACCGGCGACTCCCGGTAATGGCGCGCCAGAATACCCTCCTCGACATAGCCATTGCCGCCGAGGCACTCCATCGCCTCGTAGAGGAAGCCGGGCGCGCTCTTGCAGGTCCAGTATTTGATCGCCGGCGTCAGCAGCCGCATATAGGCGGCCTCGCCCGTATTGGTTGGCGCGCGATCGAAGGCGCGGCAGAGCCGCATCACCAGCGCGATCGATGCCTCGACATGCAGCGCCATGTCCGACAGCACCGCCTGCATCAGCGGCTGGTCGGCGAGATGCTTCTGGAACACGCTGCGGTGCCGCGCGTGATTGAGCGCGTGTGCCAGCCCCGAGCGCATCAGGCCTGCGGATGCGATCGCGCAATCCTGCCGCGTCAGCTGCACCATCTGGATGATGGTGCGGATGCCCTTGCCCTCCTCACCGATCAGTTCGGCATGGGTGCCGTGGAATTCGACCTCCGAGGAGGCATTGGAGCGGTTGCCGAGCTTGTCCTTCAGCCGCTGGAAGTGGATCGCATTGACCGTGCCGTCGGGCGCAAAGCGCGGCATGAAGAAGCAGCTCAGCCCCTGCTCGGCCTGCGCCAGCACCAGGAAGGCGTCGCACATCGGCGCCGACATGAACCATTTGTGCCCGGTGATGCGCCAGGCGCCACCGTCGCGCTCGGCACGCGTCATGTTGGCGCGCACGTCGGTGCCGCCCTGCTTTTCCGTCATGCCCATGCCGAGCGTCATGCCGCGCTTGGTCCACCATGGCGCAAAGCTGGGGTCGTAGGCGCGCGTGGCGATGACCGGCATCGTCTTCGCCAGGATGTCCGGCTGCGAGGCCAGCGCCGCGACCGAGGCGCGCGTCATCGTGATCGGGCAGAGATGACCGGTCTCGACCTGGGACGCGATATAGAACCTTGCCGCGCGTACCACCTCGGCCGCCCCGCCGGCCGGCTTGCCGGCGGCGGTCCAGGTCGAGTTGTGCACGCCGGCATGGGCCGAGTGCGCCATCAGCTCGTGATAGGCCGGATGAAACTCGACCTCGTCGCGGCGATTGCCCCTGGCATCGAAGGTTCGCAGTTTAGGCGTGTTCTCGTTGGCGACGCGGCCGCGCTCCGCCATGGCGGCCGATCCCCAATGCTTGCCGAAATCCGACAGTTCAGCCGTGGCCGCCGCGCCGCCGTTGGCGGCGACCGCCGCGGCCAGCGGCGCGTCCGTCGCGAACAGGTCGACATCCCCAAATGGCGGCGACTGGTTGAAGACGTCGTGGGTGGCGAACGGAGCCTGCGTCATGGTCTCCTCGGCGATTGGTCGCACTGCGCGCGATGCCCGGACAACGGTCTTCGTTGGCGGCAGCAGCGCCATAACTGGAATCGGGGGATCATAAGCCTGCGAGCCGGCGCGGGGCAGCGAAATGTACGCGTCCACTAGATGCTTCCGTGCCTCGGCTCACGGCGGCCGAGCCACCGGTCGACCCAGTCGTTGGCGCGGGTCCGGTTCGCCTCCCTCCTGGAAGCCTGGACCGGAAAGATGTCGCCGCTGTTCAGGTGCCGGTTATCGGGATATTCAGCCAATTGCAGGTTCGATTCATGCGCGGCACCGTCCACCGGAGAGATGTAGGCAAACCGGATCTCGATCTTGTGCTTGATGTCTGCGCCCTGCCATTTCGGATGGTGACGCGCCAGAAGCTCGACAAGCTCGCAAGGCAACAGATCCGAGGTCGAGCTCCGATTGTCCTCGGTCCTCTCCATGTAGCATTGCTCCTTGACGCTGCTGACGCGCGCGTCGATCGGCCGGAAGTTCACCCGCTTGTCGAGCTCGCCATAGATATAGAACCCCGCAACGCCGATCGCGATGATGCCGTAGAGCCCCAGGCGCATGGTCGAACTCCCATCCTTCCGAACCGCGGTGACGGTCAGATCGAACGTGTCGTCTCCGCCTTGGTCTTGGAGGCCAGCACCGGCAACACGTCGCCGGCGCGCAGCGGCTTGCCGTTAGGGAAATAGGACATCTGCAGGCTGGACTGGTGCGTGGCTCCATCGACCGGCGAGACATAGACGACGCGCACCTCGATCTTGTGCATCACGTGATAGCCCTGCCACTTCGGATGCTCCTTCCGCAGCAGCTCGGCGGTTTCGCAGCGAGTCAGATCGGACGTGAACGTCGTCTTGGTGATGACGCCGCGCTCGACCTTTTCCAGATAGCACTGGTCATTGACGCTGCTGATGCGCGCATCGACGCGCTGATAGTTCGCGCCCTTGTCGTACTGGTCGTAGATCGCGATGCCGAACGCACCGACGGCAACAATGACAACAGCCCAACGCATGTTTTCTGCTCCCGCAATGCCCGCACTTCATACGGCCACAATTAAGGAGTGTTGAAAGCGCATTCAGCTACTTCAGCGATGGCAAGCTTTGTGTTGCCGAGATGCCTTGAATTTGAGGAAAATCCAACCGCTAGTGCGCGCGTGTGATCGGGAAATCATAGGCGGCCCCGCCGGCCCCCGGCAGCGAGAAGTGCCACCATTCCTTTGAATAGTTGGCAAATCCCTGCCGCGCCATCGCCGCGACCAGAAGGTTGCGCCACCGCTTTTGCGCCGGCGTGATCGCCGCTGAGGCAGTATGGCCCCTCGCATCAGAGCAGTCGTAGCCGGTACCCATGTCGACGCTGCCCTCCGGGGCGCGCGCTGCGACCGGCGCGGTGCAGTCGGCATAGTCCTTGGCCGGATCGAACTTGCGCGAATTGTCAGCGCGAAGATCGACCAGCGTGAGATCGACCGCGGCGCCGGTCGAATGACCGGAATGGGTGGCGATATAGCCGAGGCGGAACAGATCCGCCTTCGAGAAGGCCGGGTTGTAGCGCCGCTCGCCGGCGGTCTCCTTGCCGTTCTTCCACCACGCCACCATGTCGGCGACCGCGCGGGCCGGCCGGTAGCAATCGAACATTTTCAGCGACAGGCTTTGCCGCGCCAGTTCCTGCTGTACGGCCTTGAGCCGCAGCCCCACCTCCCGCTTCACCACGCATTCCGCCGCGCCATAGCCCGCGATCGGCCGCCCCATGAAATTATTGGAGGTCGCGTAGCGGATGTCCTGGATGATGGTCGGATCGATCTCGCGCAGGAACGCGAAGTCGCCGGGCAGGTTCTGGGCGAAGGCAGACGAGATCGACCCTGAGATCAACTCGATGGCCAGCAGTGCGATCACGGCGATTTTCACGAGTCCTCGCTCCGCTGTCCTGGCTGCATGCCGTCCAAGGGATCACCTCGCTATGCTCCGCCTGAGCCCGGTCGTCCACGTCTTGTTCCGGAAAAACCAGCAAAAGCAAGGCGCGGACAGCTCGCAACAGGCCCAGGCATGATGGCGGAGAAACCCAGCCCCATCTTACTCGGGGAAAACTCCTCCGGGCTCTCTTCCCGCTTGCCCCACCGGCCATCCGCGCCTATAGCTCTCGCTTTAATGACCCCATCATTAAAATCGACTTTTGTCCTCGGTCACCGGCATCTGCTGGGCATCGAGGGCCTTTCCGCTGACGACATCACGGGCCTGCTCGACCTCTCCGAGGAGTATGTCGAGCTCAACCGCCAGGTCGACAAGAAACGCGCCAGTCTGCGCGGCCGCACCCAGATCAATCTGTTCTTCGAGGCCTCGACCCGGACCCAGTCCTCGTTCGAGATCGCCGGAAAACGCCTGGGCGCCGACGTCATGAACATGTCGGTGTCATCGATGTCGACCCGCAAGGGCGAGACCTTGATGGACACCGCGGTGACGCTGAACGCGATGCACCCCGATATCCTGGTGGTGCGCCACCACGCCTCCGGTGCGGTCGAACTGCTGGCGCGCAAGGTTGACGGTTCCGTGATCAACGCCGGCGACGGCGCCCACGAGCACCCGACCCAGGCGCTGCTCGACGCGCTGACCATCCGCCGCAACAAGGGCCGGCTCGAGGGGCTGACGATCGCGATCTGCGGCGACGTGCTGCATTCGCGCGTGGCGCGTTCCAACATCTTCCTGCTCAACACCATGGGCGCCCGCGTCCGCGTCGTGGCCCCCTCCACGCTGCTGCCGCGCGGCATCGAGCGGATGGGCGTCGAGGTCGCACGCGACATGCGCGAAGGCCTGAACGGCGCCGACATCGTGATGATGCTGCGGCTGCAGCGCGAGCGCATGAACGGTTCCTTCGTGCCTTCGAGCCAGGAGTATTTCCACTATTTCGGCCTCGACCAGAAGAAGCTCGCTTACGCCAAGCCAGATGCGCTGGTCATGCATCCCGGCCCGATGAACCGCGGTGTCGAGATCGACACGTTCGTCGCCGACGGCGCGCAGTCGCTGATCCGTGAACAAGTCGAAATGGGTGTGGCGGTGCGCATGGCAGTGCTCGAAGCGCTCGCCCGCAACCTGCCGAACGCGTGACGCCATGCTGACTGACCGCCGCCCCATCCTGCTCGCCAACGCCCGCGTCATCGATCCGTCCCGCGACTTCGACGGTCCGGGCGACGTCCTGATCGCGGACGGCGTGATCCGTGACGCCAAGCGCGGCATCGGCGCCGCCGGCGTCCCCGAAGGCACCGACATCGTCAATTGCGCCGGCAAGATCGTGGCCCCCGGCCTGATCGACATGCGCGCCTTCGTCGGCGAACCCGGTGCCAGCCACCGCGAGACCTTTGCGTCCGCGAGCCAAGCCGCGGCCGCCGGCGGCATCACCACCATCATCTGCCAGCCCGACACCTCGCCGGTGATCGACAATTCGGCGACCGTCGACTTCGTGCTGCGCCGCGGCCGCGACACCGCGATCGTCAACATCCACCCGATGGCGGCGCTGACCAAGGGCATGCAGGGCCTGGAGATGACCGAGATCGGCCTGTTGAAGGCCGCCGGCGCCGTCGCCTTCACCGATGGCGACCGCAGCGTCACCAACGCCCAGGTGATGCGGCGCGCGCTGACCTACGCTCGCGATTTCGACGCACTGATCGTGCACCACACCGAGGACCCGAATCTGGTGGGCGAAGGCGTGATGAACGAGGGCGAATTCGCAACGCGGCTCGGGCTCGCCGGAATTCCGACCGCCGCCGAGTCGATCATGCTCGAGCGCGACATGCGGCTCGCGGCGCTGACCGGCGGGCGCTATCACGCGGCCTCGCTGACCTCGATCGAGTCGCTGGAAATCCTCAAGCGTGCCCGCGACAACGGCCTCAACGTCTCGGCCTCGGTCTCGATCAACCACGTGACGCTGAACGAGAACGACATCGGCCCCTACCGCACCTTCCTCAAGCTGGCGCCGCCGCTGCGCACCGAGGAGGACCGCAAGGCGCTGGTCGCAGCGCTCGCCTCCGGCCTGATCGACGTCGTGATGAGCGATCACAATCCGCAGGACGTCGAGGTCAAGCGGCTGCCGTTCGCGGAAGCGGCGAGCGGCGCGGTCGGCCTGCAGACCATGCTGCCGGCGGCGCTACGGCTGATCCACAATGGCGAGATGGAGTTCAAGACGCTGATCAGGGCGATGTCGACGCGGCCGGCGGAACTGCTCGGCCTGCCCGGCGGCACGCTGCGCGCCGGGGCCCCGGCCGACGTGATCGTGATCGACGCCGACACCCCCTGGGTGCTCGACCGCGACGACCTCAAATCGCTGTGCAAGAATACGCCGTTCGACGACGCCCGCTTCTCGGGCCGTGTGACGCGGACGATCGTCGGCGGACGGACGGTGTACGAACACGTCTGAAGCGTTTTCGAGCGAAGTGGGTGCCGGTTCGCGTGAAGAAAACGCGCCAAAACAAAAAACTAGAGCTCCGTTCCGATTCAATCGGAACGGAAAAGGCTCTAGATCAGCGTGGAACTCAGCGTACCGCGAGTTGCGACATCGCTTCCATCGTCGTTCCAACGACGATGGCCGCGACGTAAACCACAAAGAAGACCTGCTCCAACCGCCTGCGAACAGAAGCCATGATAAGCTCCCTCATTTCCAAGGCCATGGTGCGGATTGATGGTTAATATTTCATTGACGGGATTGCCAAAAATGGACCGGATCGACCGTCCAGGGAACCACCGCGATGTCTGCTGACGCGCTGCTGCTCGCCGCCTTCCTGATCGGCTATCTCCTGGGCTCGATCCCGTTCGGCATGATCCTCACCAGGCTCGCCGGCACGCAGGATCTGCGCACCATCGGCTCGGGCAATATCGGCGCCACCAACGTGCTGCGCACCGGCCACAAAGGCCTCGCCGCTGCGACGCTGATCGGCGACATGCTCAAGGGTACCGTCGCAGTGATCATCGCAGGCACCATCGACGGCCCGAACGCGGCGATGCTGGCTGCGCTCGGCGCGTTCCTCGGCCACCTCTTCCCGGTCTGGCTCAGATTCCGCGGCGGCAAGGGCGTCGCGACCTATATCGGCGTGCTGCTCGGCCTGTTCTGGCCCGCGGCGCTGATCTTCGCCGTGATCTGGATTGGCACCGCCGTCACCACGCGCTACTCGTCGCTATCGGCGCTCGTCGCCGCGTTCGTGACGCCGCTGTTCCTGTGGTGGTTCGGCCACAACGCGCTCGCCTCGCTGTTCGTCGTGCTGACGCTGCTGTTGTTCTACATGCACCGCGAGAACATCAAGCGGCTGCAGGCCGGCACCGAAGGCAAGATCGGCGAGAAGAAATAACTCTCTCCGTCATTCCCCGGTGCGCAATTGCGCACCTAAGGGCGATGCGCAGCGTCGAACCCGGAATCCATTGGGCCGCATGTTTCGCGGTGAAATGGATTCCGGGTTCGCGACTACGTCGCGCCCTTAGGTGCGCAATTGCGCACCGGGGAATGACGAGGTCTATTTTGTCAAAGCGTCCTCGACAAAGCTCGCCGCCGCCAACGCCTTTGCATCGCTGCCAAAACCCGCGATCACGGTCACGCCGACCGGCAATCCGCCCTCGGCCGTCAGCGTCGGCACGTTGACGCAGGGCACGCCCATCAACGTCCAGAGCCGGTTGTAACGGGGATCGCCGGTCGAGGCCAAGCCGTTCGGCGCGGCACCCGGCGCCGACAGCGTCAGCAGCACATCGACCTCGCCAAAAATCGCTGACAGCGCCTGCCGCGCGCGCAGCGTGACGTCCATCGCCGCATCATATTCGGCGGGTGTGCCGCCCTTGCTCTCGTCGAGCCGGCCACGCAGCAGCGGCGGCATCGCATCGTAGTTCTGGCCATACTCCCAGGCGAATGACTGATGCGCCTCGAACTCCTGCACCACCGGATGGATCCGCCACGCCTCCGCGATGATCTCGGACATCGCGAGCTCGCGCACGGTTGCGCCCGCCTGCTCCGCCGCCCGCGCCGCCTTCTGCAATGCCTCCGCGCCGGATGGTTCGGGCGCGCCGGCGAAGGCCTGCGTCACGACGCCGATGCGCGGCGCCGCGACGGCAGATGACACCACCAGGTCAGGTCGTTTGGTCATCGCGGCCAGCCCCAGCGCGACATCGCGCACGCCGGCGCCGAACAGCCCGACGGTATCGAGCGTCCAGGAGAAGCACTTCACGCCGACGGTCGGCAGCAGCCGGTAGCTCGGCTTGATCGCGGCGACGCCGCAGAACGAGGCCGGCCGGATCACCGATCCGCCGGTCTGGGTGCCCAGCGCCAGCGGGATCATCCCGGCGGCGACCGCGGCCGCCGAGCCGGACGACGAGCCACCCGGCGTGTGCGCGTGATTGTGCGGATTGAGCGTTGCGGTCGGATCGTTCGCCGCGAACGCCGTCGTCGTGGTCTTGCCGATGATGGTCGCGCCGGCCTGCTTGAGCGCCATCACGACCGGCGCATCGGCGCGCGGTTGATGGCCGCGATAGATCGCAGCCCCCATCTCGGTCGGGAATCCGGCGGTATCGATGATGTCCTTGATGCCGACCGCGATGCCGCGCAGCGGCCCGGCATCCTGCGCACGCGCCTTCGCGTCGTGGCGGACAAAGGCGCCGATCGTCTTGTCCTGCGCACGGATCGCCTCCAGCGTCTGCGCAATGGCGGCATCGGCGGAGAGTTTGCCGGACGCGATGCGGCGCTGGAAATCGGCAAGCGAAATCATGGACAGTAGCTCCTGTACGCAAGCCGATCCTCTATCAGGATCGGAGCAACGCGATATTTCTCTTAGTGAAGTGTCGCTCTGATGGTAAGACCCAAGCCAAAAATAATAAGGATGACGCCCATAATGCGGATGCATCTGATGAAGCCATCTTCCGACAAATCGCGCATGAGGATGTTCCATTTGAGCCAAATGCCCCGTCGAAACATCATCGGATTCAGCACGTAAAAAACTCCGGTCGCAATCAGCACAAGCGCCAGCATTCGATACCTCCGTTGGCCATGCTGACCCACTCCGTCGGCAAGACAAGACTCTGCAAACACACAACTAGTTGTCCACACGTCTCAGTTGCGCCATGCTGCGCACCATGGACTGGACCAGTGGCGACAACAAGCAGACCTCAAATCAACTCACCGACATCGAACGGCTCAACCGCCTGCGGCTGATCCGCTCCGACAATGTCGGGCCGCGCACCTTTGCATCGCTGCTCCGCCATTTTGGCGATGCGGCGCACGCGCTGGAGCGCCTGCCCGATCTCGCGCGCCGCGGCGGCGCATCGGGACCCGGGCGCATCACGAGCGTGGCCGATGCGGCCGCGGAACTCGCGGCCTGCCGCAAATTCGGCATCGATCTCGTCGCGCCGGAGGAAGCCCACTATCCGGCGCGGCTTGCCACCATCGACGACGCGCCGCCGCTGCTTGGCGTGCGCGGCGCGCGCGACACCTTGATGCGCCCGATGATCGCAATCGTCGGCTCCCGCAATGCCTCCGGCGCCGGGCTGAAATTTGCAGGCCAGCTGGCGCGCGATCTCGGCGATGCCGGCTTTGTCGTGATCTCCGGCCTTGCCCGCGGCATCGATCAGGCTGCGCATCGCGCGACCGTTGCAAGCGGCACGGTCGCCGTGCTGGCCGGCGGCCATGACCGCATCTACCCGCCGGAGCACGAGGATCTGCTGGCCGCCCTGCTCGCGCACGGCGCGGCGATTTCGGAGATGCCGCTCGGCCACGTGCCGCGGGCGCGCGACTTCCCTCGCCGCAACCGGCTGATCTCGGGCGCATCGCTCGGCGTCGTGGTGGTGGAGGCCGCGCATCGCTCCGGCTCGCTGATCACGGCGCGGATGGCCGCCGAACAGGGCCGCGAGGTGTTCGCGGTGCCGGGCTCGCCGATCGATCCGCGCGCCGCCGGCGCCAACGATTTGATCAAGCAAGGCGCCACGCTGGTCACCGAAGCCGCCGACGTGATCAGCGCGGTCACGCCGATCATGGAGCGGCCCGTCATGCTGTCCGCGCGCGAAGACGACGAGCCGCTGGATTTTGCCACCGATGCGTCCGATCATGCCCGCATCATCAATCTGCTCGGACCGAGCCCGATCAGCCTCGACGATCTGATCCGGATGGCCGATGTCTCGCCCGCCGTCGTCCGCGCGGTGCTGCTGGAGCTCGAACTCGCCGGCAGGCTCGAGCGTCACGGCGGCGGGCTGGTGTCGATGATTTAGCGTGGGCGGCTCTGGCTTACGCCAATCCGTCACCGTCATCCTGAGGAGCCTGCGCAGCAGGCGTCTCGAAGGATGCACGGCCCGGCCGGTGGCCGTCGACGCTTCGAGACGCGCTACGCGCTCCTCAGGGCGACGGATAACACTCCCTACTCGTTGCGTCCGTCAAACCGTGTCCGCGCGCCCTCGATCTCCGGCAGATGCGCGAACGCCCACTCGCCGAGCGCCTTCACGGGCGCGGCCAGACCACGGCCAAGATCGGTGAGCTCGTAATCGACCCGCGGCGGGATGGTTGGAAACACCGTGCGCGTCACCAAGCCATCGCGCTCCAGCCCGCGCAGCGTGAGCGTCAGCATCCGCTGCGAGATGCCGTTGATCATACGCTTCAGCTCGTTGAAGCGCTTTGGCCCATCGGTCAGCATCATGATCACGAACACGCTCCACTTGTCGCCGACCCGCGCCAATACGGAGGCAACCGCGCGGCAATCGCTGTGATCCTGGTCAGGCAGGGGCGGAAGGGCAGGCACACGGATGTGCTCGGGTTTCATTGCTGTGCTCGGGTTTCAAAAATGTGCGTTCTTGCGCCCATTTAGGGCAGTCACTCATATAGCGCCAGTTACAAACCTATACCAAAGGTGACCGCTGCCATGAAACTTCTGCACATCGACTCCTCGGTCCTCGGCCCCCACTCCGTCAGCCGCCAGGTCTCCGCCGCCGCCGTCGAGCGGCTGCGCCAGGCCAATCCCGGCCTGGTCGTGAGCTACCGCGATCTCACCCAGACCCCGCTCGCCCACCTCTCCGGCTTGCACCTCGCCGCCGGCCAGGGCGCGGCGCCGGACCCGTCGGTGCGCGACGACATCGCGACCGGTCAGGCCGTGCTGGACGAGTTCCTTGCCGCCGACATCGTCGTGATCGGCGCGCCGATGTACAATTTCACCATTCCCTCTCAGCTGAAGGCCTGGATCGACCGCGTCATGGTCGCGGGCAAGACCTTCAAATACGGCGCCGGTGGCGTCGAGGGACTGGCCGGCAACAAGCGCGTCATCATCGCGATCTCGCGCGGCGGCTATTACGGCGCCGACACGCCGATGGCCGCGCTCGAGCACCTCGAGTCGTATTTGCGCGGGGTGTTCGGCTTCATCGGCGTCACGAATCTCGAGCTGATCCCTGCCGACGGCATCCAGGTCGGTCCCGAGCATCGCGAGAAGGCGGTCGCGGGCGCGCTGCAGGCCGCGGGCAGCCTGAACGCCGCCTGACGCGATCCAGAGCGTTTTCGAGCGAAGTCGATAGCGGTTCGCGTGAAGAAAACGCGACGGAACAAGATCCAAGCCCAGTTCCGATCCAATCGGAACGGAGCTGGTTTTGCACCTGCCGTCGCTCCGGCGGCGGCAGGGCCGTTCAGGTGAAGGAATTCAGGACCAGACGCCTTGAATGCCGAAGATGACGGCGACGAGCGAGATCAACAAACCGATACCGGAAAACAGCGCGACCGTTACAAATTGTGCTGTGTCTGAATTTTCATTTTCGGAGGTAGACGAAACGGGGATCGGCGTCGAAATGCGGGCTGCTTTCGGCATGAAGGAACTCCAAAATGATTCCGTGGTGAAAAAATCCCCGCCTATTCAGGAGTCCGGCGAGTACGTCAAAGGTTCAATACGCGCGATAGTAGTCGCGCGCGAAATCGGCCGGTGTGAACTGCTTCACACCGGCCGTTCGTTACAATGCGAAACAAACTAGCCGCGATAGATCGGCGCGCCGGCGGGAGATGCCGTTGCACCGCCATCGATGAACAGTTCCTGCCCCTGTACATGCGCCGCGTCGTCGGACGCAAGGAACAGCACGGTTTTCGAGATGTGACCGGGTTCACCGATACGTCCGAGCGGCGTGGACTTTCCGATCCGCTGCTCGAACGCTTTCTCGGCCTCGGGCGTTGCGATCGCAGCGCCCCAGATCGGCGTACGCACGGCGCCCGGAGCGACCACGTTGACGCGGATGTTGCGCGGCGACAGTTCTGACGCCATCACCCGCGCCATCGCGCGCACACCGGCCTTGCTCGCGGCATAGGCCGAGTAGCCGGGATTGCCGAGCACCGAAATCACCGAGCCGTTGAGGATAATGGACGCGCCGTCGTTGAGATAAGGCGCGACCGCCTGCACGGTGAAGAACACGCCGGTGAGATTGGTGCGGATCACATTTTCGAATGCAGCAAGCGTGGTGCCGCCGACCGGCGTCTGGCCCGGAATGCCGGCATTGGCGAACAGCACGTCGTACTTGCCGAACTTCTCCGCGCCCTGCTTCACCGCGGCTTCCAGCGCCGCGACATCGGTGGCATCGGCCACCACCGCGAGCGCGTTCGATCCAAGCTCCCGCGCCGCCGCCGCGAGCGTCTCCTTGTTGCGCCCGGTGATAACGACCTTGGCGCCCTCGGCGACGAACAGCTTTGCCGTCGCAAGTCCGATGCCGCTGTTACCGCCGGTGATCAACGCCGTCTTGTTTGCCAGTCTCATGTCCGCCTCCAGTTGGTTGCATTATTAAACTTCGTTGCCTAGCTAGGGCATACGGTTTAATATTGCAACCACACAAGACCGTGATGGCCCAACTTTCGGAGCGTGCGTCGTGAAACGAACCAGCCTTGCAGGCGACAGCTGTCCGGTGGCACGCGCACTCGACGTGTTCGGCGACTGGTGGTCGCTCCTGATCATCCGCGACGCCAGCCTCGGCCGGCGCCGTTTCGGCGAATTCCAGGCCAGCCTCGGGCTTGCGAAGAACATCCTCGCCACCCGGCTGCGCACGCTGGTCGAGCGTGGCATCCTGAAAACGGTCCCCGCCTCCGACGGCAGCGCCTATCAGGAATATGTGCTGACGCCGAAGGGCCACGGCATCTTTCCGATCCTGGTCGCACTCCGGCAATGGACCGAGGAGTTCGACGACCATCCGGACGAGATCGCGACCATCATGGTCGACCGCGACAAGGGCAAGCCGGTGAAGAAGCTCGCGCTGCTTTCGCAGGACGGTCGCGTGCTTGGGCCGGCCGATACGACGTTGAAGCCGCGGCCTGCGCGGAAGACGGCCCGGCGCCACGTTACTGCGTAGGATGGGTGGAGCGAAGCGATACCCATCAATTATAGACGCGCGGCAAGATGATGGGTTTCGCTTCGCTCCACCCATCCTACGGCGCAGATGGTGGCGAGCCGGGCGATGACACCGAAATGAAGTACGCAATGACGGTGCGTCGCATCGTGCGAGAACCATCCTCATCGTCGTCCCGGCGCAGGCCGGGACCCATAACCACCGAAGGTGATTGTTGCGCGACGCTGGGGCCAGAGCCCTCTTCAACAACACGCCCCTGGGGTTATGGGTCCCTGCTTTCGCAGGGACGACGATCGGGGTGCAAGACGCACCACACATTCGGTGTCGTCCTGGCGAAGGCCAGGACCCATTACCCCAAATCTCAATTGGTGCGCGACGCTGGGGCCGCGATCACGCTCATCACCGAATGTCGTGGTTATGGGTCCTGGCTTTCGCCAGGACGACGAATGGAGAGAGCCCTGCGTACAAGGCCGGCCCTGTCATCCCGCAACATCCCTCACGACAGCTTCCTTCGGCTGCGCGCGCGCAATTGCTCGTCCGCCTCCAGCCGGGTCATCGCGAGCAGATGGTCGAGGACTTCGAATTTGTGGCGCTGGGCGAGTTTGGCGAGCTCGGTCGCGGCCGCTGCGATCAGCACCAGGGCGTCATCCGGGCCGCCCTCCCCGCCTGGCTCGTCGCCTTCCGGTCGCCGTCGGCCAGACGGCTTGGGCTTCCGCCCACCCCCTGTGCTGCTCAAAAGGCCTAATCCGATTCCCACCCTATATATAAAGGGATACGCCGTTTCTGGCCGCAACTCTAGGACGCATTTTTCAACCCTTGGGATAGAAACTCCACAGCTTGGGCCCTGCCTTCAATATCTGGCGATTTGACACCGACCGCCCCAGCACCCATGTTCGCCCCGACACGGCGGGCCGCGAGTCTAGCGGAACCAGCCTTCAAGTTTTCCCGTAAGCTATTGGAATGACATGAATATCGTCATTGTGGAGTCGCCTGCCAAGGCCAAGACGATCAACAAATATCTGGGGTCCTCCTACGAGGTCCTGGCGTCGTTTGGCCATGTTCGCGACCTCCCGGCCAAGAACGGTTCGGTGGATCCGGACGCCAATTTCCAGATGATCTGGGAGGTCGATGCCAAGGCCGCCGGCCGGCTGAACGACATCGCCAAGGCGCTCAAGGGGGCCGACCGCCTGATTCTGGCGACCGACCCTGATCGCGAGGGCGAAGCGATCTCCTGGCACGTGCTGGAGGTGATGAAGGAGAAGCGCGCGCTGAAGGACCAGAAGGTCGAGCGCGTCGTGTTCAACGCCATCACCAAGCAGGCGGTCACCGACGCCATGAAGGCGCCGCGCCAGATCGACGGCGCGCTGGTCGACGCCTATATGGCGCGCCGCGCGCTGGACTATCTGGTCGGCTTCACGCTCTCGCCCGTGCTGTGGCGCAAGCTGCCCGGCGCCCGCTCCGCCGGCCGCGTGCAGTCGGTCGCGCTGCGGCTGGTCTGCGACCGCGAGCTCGAGATCGAGAAGTTTGTGCCGAGGGAGTACTGGTCGCTGGTCGCGACGCTGCTGACGCCGCGTGGCGAAGCCTTCGAGGCCCGGCTGGTCGGCGCCGACGGCAAGAAGATCGCACGGCTCGACATCGGCTCCGGCGCGGAAGCCGAGGACTTCAAGAAGGCGATCGAGGCCGCGCTGTTCAAGATCGCGACCGTCGAGGCCAAGCCGGCCCGGCGCAATCCGCAGGCGCCCTTCACCACCTCGACCCTGCAGCAGGAAGCGAGCCGAAAGCTCGGCTTCGCGCCGGCGCACACCATGCGCATCGCGCAGCGACTGTATGAGGGCATCGATATCGGCGGCGAGACCACCGGTCTCATCACCTATATGCGAACCGACGGCGTGCAGATCGATCCGTCCGCGATCACCCAGGCCCGCAAGGTGATCGGCGAGGATTACGGCAACGCCTATGTGCCGGACGCCCCGCGCCAGTACCAGGCCAAGGCCAAGAACGCGCAGGAAGCGCACGAAGCGATCCGCCCGACCGATCTGTCGCGCCGTCCGGCCACCATCGGCCGAAGGCTCGATACCGATCAGGCGCGGCTCTACGAATTGATCTGGAAGCGCACCATTGCGAGCCAGATGGAATCGGCCGAGCTCGAGCGCACCACCGTCGACATCGAAGCCAAGGCCGGCGCCCGCGTGCTGGAGCTGCGCGCCTCCGGTCAGGTCATCAAGTTCGATGGCTTCCTCGCGCTCTACCAGGAAAGCCGCGACGACGAAGAGGACGAGGATTCACGCCGCCTGCCCGCGATGAGCCAGGGCGAGGCGGTGAAGCGCCAGAGCCTTGCCGTCACCCAGCACTTCACCGAGCCGCCGCCGCGCTTCTCGGAAGCCTCGCTGGTGAAGCGGATGGAAGAGCTCGGCATCGGCCGCCCCTCGACCTACGCCTCGATCCTGCAGGTGCTGAAGGACCGCGGCTACGTCAAGCTTGAGAAGAAGCGGCTGCACGGCGAGGACAAGGGCCGCGTCGTGGTCGCGTTCCTGGAGAATTTTTTCTCGCGCTACGTGGAGTACGACTTCACGGCCGATCTCGAGGAACAGCTCGATCGCATCTCGAACAACGAGATCGCCTGGCAGCAGGTGCTGCAGGATTTCTGGCGCGGCTTCATCGGTGCGGTCAACGACATCAAGGACCTCCGCGTCGCCGAGGTGCTCGATGCGCTCGACGAGATGCTCGGTCCGCACATCTATCCGCCGCGCGCGGATGGCGGCGACGTCAGGCAGTGCCCGACCTGCGGCACCGGCCGGCTTAACCTCAAGGCCGGCAAGTTCGGCGCCTTCGTCGGCTGCTCGAACTATCCGGAATGCCGTTACACCCGCCCGCTCGCGGCCGACAGCGCCGAGAGTGCCGATCGCGTGCTCGGCACCGATCCCGACACCGGGTTCGACGTCACGGTGAAGGCCGGCCGGTTCGGCCCCTACATCCAGCTCGGCGAGCAGAAGGATTACGCCGAAGGCGAGAAGCCGAAGCGCGCCGGCATTCCCAAAGGCACCTCGCCTGGCGATGTCGATCTTCAACTGGCGCTGAAGCTGTTGTCGCTGCCGCGCGAGATCGGCAAGCATCCGGAAACCGGGCAGCCGATCACCGCCGGCCTCGGCCGGTTCGGGCCGTTCGTGAAGCACGAGAAGACCTATGCCAGCCTCGAGGCCGGCGACGAGGTCTTCGACATCGGGTTGAACCGCGCCGTTACCCTGATCGCCGAGAAGATCGCCAAGGGCCCGAGCGGCCGCCGCTTCGGCGCCGATCCGGGCAAACCGCTCGGCGACCACCCGACGCTCGGCGCGGTCGCGCTGAAGAACGGCCGCTACGGCGCCTACGTCGCGGCCGGCGGCGTCAATGCGACGATCCCGAGCGACCGCACCCCGGACGAGATCACGCTTGCGGAAGCGATCGCGCTGATCGACGAGCGCGCGGCCAAGGGCGGCGGCAAGAAGGCCAAGAAGGCGAAGGCGGAAAAGCCCGCCAAGGCCAAGAAGGCCAAGTCTGAAAACGCAAAGTCGGAGGAGACCGACGGCGACGCCGAGGCCAAGCCTGCCAAGAAGGCTGCGTCGAAGAAGGCCGCGGCGAAGCCGAAAACGGATGCGACCAGCAAGGCGCGCGCGCCGGTCGCCTCCGGTGCCAAGACGTCGCCTGCAAAGTCATCGGCACCAGCGAAAGCGCCCGCGAAGAAGAGCGCCGGCAAGGCAAGAGGATAAGTGAAACGAAAACCCGACCATGGCTTTCCGGGCCGGGACGCCATCGTCGCCTTCATCCGCGCCAATCCAGGCAAGGTCGGCACCCGCGAGATCGCGCGCGAGTTCGGCCTGAAGAACGCCGACCGCATCGAGTTGAAGCGGATCCTCCGCGAACTCGCCGACGACGGCACGGTCGCTAAGCGCCGCCGCAAGATCCATGAGCCGGCGGCGCTGCCGCCGACCCTGCTCGCCGACATCACCGGCCGCGACAGCGACGGCGAGCTGATCGCGACGCCCGCCGAGTGGGACTCGGAAGACGGCACCGCCCCGAAAATCCGCATCGAGACGCCGCGGCGGCCGAAGCCCGGCACCACCGCCGGCGTCGGCGACCGCGCGCTGCTCCACGTCGAGGTGACCGACGAGCACGACGGCACGCCCTATCGCGGCCGCGTCATCAAGGTGATCGATCACGGCCGCACTCGCATCCTCGGCATCTTCCGCAAGAACCCTGATGGCGGCGGGCGCCTGATCCCCGTCGACAAGAAGCAGGCCGGCCGCGAGCTCAACATCGCCAAGGCCGACAGCGGCGACGCCGCGGACGGCGACCTCATCAGCGTCGACCTGATCCGCACCCGCGGCTACGGGCTCGCCTCCGCCCGCGTCAAGGAACGGCTCGGCTCGATCGCGAGCGAGAAGGCGATCAGCCTGATCGCGATCAACACCCACGATATCCCGCAGGTATTCTCCGCCGCCGCCGTGCGCGAATCCGAGGAAGCAAAACCCGCGACCTTGCAGGGCCGCGAGGACTGGCGCGACGTGCCGCTTGTCACCATCGACCCGCCGGATGCCAAGGACCACGACGACGCCGTTCATGCCGAGGTCGATTCCGATCCGAACAACAAGGGCGGCTTCATCGTCCATGTCGCGATCGCCGACGTCGCCTTCTACGTGCGGCCCGGCTCGGCGCTCGACCGCGACGCGCTCCAGCGCGGCAACTCGGTGTATTTTCCCGATCGCGTCGTGCCGATGCTGCCCGAGCGCATCTCCAACAATCTCTGCTCGCTGGTGCCGGGCGAACCGCGCGGTGCACTCGCCGTGCGGATGGTGATCGGCGCCGACGGGCGCAAACGATCGCACACCTTCCACCGCGTGCTGATGCGCTCGGCAGCAAAGCTCAATTACGCGCAGGCGCAGGCCGCGATCGACGGCAGGCCCGATGACACGACGGGTCCCCTGCTCGATCCGATCCTGAAGCCGCTGTGGTCGGCCTATGAGCTGGTCAAGCTCGCACGCAACGAGCGCGACCCGCTCGATCTCGATCTGCCCGAGCGCAAGATCCTCCTGAAACCGGACGGCACCGTCGATCGGGTGATCGTGCCGCAGCGGCTTGATGCGCATCGGCTGATCGAGGAGTTCATGATCCTCGCCAACGTCGCCGCCGCCGAGATGCTGGAGAAGAAGGCGCTGCCGCTGATCTACCGCGTGCATGACGAGCCGAGCCAGGAGAAGGTGTACAACCTCCAGGAATTTCTGAAGACGCTCGACCTGCCCTTCACCAAACAGGGCGCGCTGCGTCCAACGCAATTCAATCGCGTGCTGGCGCAGGTTGCCGGCGAGGATTACGAACCGCTGGTCAACGAGGTGGTGCTGCGTTCGCAGGCGCAGGCCGAATACTCCGCCGAGAACTACGGCCATTTCGGCTTGAACCTGCGCCGCTACGCGCACTTCACCTCGCCGATCCGCCGCTACGCCGATCTGATCGTGCATCGTGCGCTGATCCGCGCGCTCGGCCTTGGCGAAGGCGCCTTGCCGACCGACGAGAGCGTGGAGACGCTGGCCGAGATCGCTGCGCAGATTTCCGTCACCGAGCGCCGCGCGATGAAGGCGGAGCGCGAGACCACCGACCGCCTGATCGCGCATTTCCTCGCCGATCGCATTGGCGCTTCGTTCCAGGGCCGCATCTCCGGCGTGACGCGAGCCGGCCTGTTCGTGAAGCTCGATGACACCGGCGCCGACGGCCTGATCCCGATCCGCACCATCGGCAGCGAGTATTTCAACTACGACGAAACCCGCCACGCGCTGATCGGCACGCGCAGCGGCACCATGTATCGGCTCGGCGATGTCGTCGACGTGCGCCTGGTCGAGGCCGCGCCGGTGGCGGGCGCGCTGCGTTTTGAGCTATTATCCGACGGCCAGGCAATTCCGCGCGGCAGAAAACGTGACGGCGCAGAGTCCGAGCGCCGCGCCGCAGGATTTGGCAAGGGGCCGAATAAGGGATCCAGCAAGAAGGCGCACAAGGAACGGAAGGCACGCAAGAAGGACCGCAAGCCGGCGAAGCCGACATCCGGCAAATCGAAGCGAGGCAAGTCATGGAAGTGACACCGCCCACGGTGGTCTGGACCCGCGACGCAGCTGAGCCCGAGAAGCGCGACGTGTGGACCGCGATGAAGCGCGGGTTCCTTGGCCGCTGCCCACGCTGCGGAAGAGGCAAACTGTTCCGCAAATTTCTCAAATGCGACGGCCATTGCCCGGTCTGCGATCTCGATTTCACCCCGCATCGCGCCGACGATCTGCCCGCCTATCTCGTCATCGTCATTGTCGGCCATATCGTGGTACCGACCGCGTTGTGGATCGAGACCAACTATTCGCCGCCGGTGTGGCTGCAACTTGCGATCTATCTGCCGTTCACGCTGTTCGCATCGCTGGCGCTGTTGCAGCCGGTGAAGGGAGCCGTGATCGGATTGCAATGGGCCCTGCGCATGCATGGCTTTGACGAGAATCCCCCTAGCGACATCCCGCCGGTCTAGCTAAACCGGGCACCAAGAAAAAATGAAAGGGATGAAATGACTGAAGCTGCCGCCCCTGCCGCCGCCGTCCACCAGGGCGAAAAGGAAGCCGATCATCACGCATACTTCCGGCCGAAGGATGCGGCGACGCTGATCCTGATCGATCGCTCCGGTGCCAAGCCGAAGGTCCTGGTCGGCAAGCGCCACGACAAGGTCGTGTTCATGCCGGGCAAATTCGTTTTCCCCGGCGGCCGCGTCGACAAGACCGACAACCGCGTGCCCGTTGCAGCCCCGATCACGCCGGAGCTCGAAGCCAATCTGTTGAAGGGCAGCCCGAAGATCACGCCGGGCCGCGCGCGCGCGCTCGCCAATGCCGCGATCCGCGAAGCCTGCGAAGAGACCGGGCTCTGCCTCGGCCGCAAGGTCGAGAAGTCGCAGAAGCTCGATGGCCCCTGGGCGCCGTTCGCCGACGCTGGTCTCTTGCCTGATCCGTCCGGCCTGTTCCTGATCGCGCGCGCGATCACGCCGCCCGGCCGCGTCCGCCGCTTCGATACGCGCTTCTTCACCGCCGATGCCTCGACGATCGCACATCGTGTCGAAGGCGTGGTGCATGCCGATGCCGAGCTGGTCGAGCTCGTGTGGGTCGAGATCGGCTCCGAGCCGCTCGCGGACGCGCATGCCATGACCAAAAACGTGCTCGCTGAGCTCGACCGCCGTCTCGCCACCGGCCCGCTCCGCCACGACGCGCCGGTGCCGTTCTTCCATTTCTACGGCGGCAAGATGCACAAGGACGTGCTGGGGGCGTAGGAGACGCTCGATTCCCGTCATTGCGAGCGAAGCGAAGCAATCCATCTCACCGCTTGCTGAATTGTGGATTGCTTCGTCGCTAGCGCTCCTCGCAATGACGACCGTGAGATGAACGCGGACTTATCCTCTGGCCGTCCCTCAATTTGCAAGATTCTTCTGCTGTCGCTGGGATGGCGTGCCGCGAAACGCCTCCCTATCTGTTCCGCTAACGACATCAAGAACGGAACGGGGCAATGGCGAAGCGTCAACTCAAGCTCGGCGCATTCATGCGGCCGATCAGCATTCACACCGGCGCCTGGCGCTATCCCGGGGCCTGGCCCGACGCCAATTTCAACTTCGACCACATCAAGACGCTGATCCGGAAGCTCGAGGCCGGCAAGTTCGACGGCTTCTTCATGGCCGACCATCTGGCCGTGCTGAACATGCCGATCAACGCGTTGAAGCGCAGCCACACCGTGACCTCGTTCGAGCCGTTCACGCTGCTGTCGGCACTCGCGGCCGTCACCGAGAATATCGGCCTGATCGCGACCGGCTCGACCACCTTCGACGAGCCCTATCACGTCGCCCGCCGCTTCGCCTCGCTCGATCACATCTCCGGCGGTCGCGCCGGCTGGAATATCGTCACCACGTCCAATCCGGACGCGGCGCTGAATTTCGGCCTCGACGACCACATGGAGCACGCCGAGCGCTACAGGCGCGCCCGTGAGTTCTACGATGTCGTCACCGGCCTGTGGGACTCCTTCGCCGACGATGCGTTCGTACGCGATGTCGAGTCCGGGCTGTTCGTCGATCCCGACAAGATGCATGTGCTCAACCACAAGGGCAAATATCTCTCGGTGCGCGGCCCCCTCAACATCGCCCGCCCCGTGCAGGGCTGGCCCGTCATCGTGCAGGCCGGCGCATCCGACGACGGCAGGCAGCTTGCGGCCGAGACGGCGGAAGCCGTGTTCACCGGCGGCGGCAGCCTTGCGGACGGACAGAAGCTCTACGCCGACATCAAGGGCCGCATGGAAAAGATCGGCCGCGATCCCGAGCATCTGAAGATTCTGCCCGGCGCCTTTGTCGTGGTCGGCGACAGTATCGACGAAGCCAAGGAGAAGCGCGCGCTGCTCGACAGCCGTGTGCATTACGACAGCGCGATCGCCTCGCTCTCGGTGATCCTCGGCACCGATGCGTCCGCCTTCGATCCCGACGGGCAATTGCCGCCGATCCCGGAAACCAATGCCAGCAAGAGCGGCCGCCAGCGCCTCGTCGATGTCGCGGCGCGCGACAAGCTCACCGTGCGCCAGCTCGCACAGCGCGTCGGCGGCTATGGCGGGCTCGCCTTCGTCGGCACGCCGCAGACCATCGCCGACCAGATGGAAGAATGGCTGACCGGCCGCGGCAGCGACGGATTCAACATCATGTTCCCCTATCTGCCCCAGGGCCTGTTCGAGTTCGTCGACAAGGTGGTGCCGGAACTGCAAAAGCGCGGGATTTTCCGCACCGAGTACGAAGGGCGGACCCTGCGCGAGAATTTGGGCCTGCCGCGGCGCAAAAATCAGTTCTTCGGGGGGTAATCGGCCCGGATTCGGGATGGTTTTGGCTCGGAAATCCTTGACTTTGGACGGTTTCTGGCTAGTTTCCCGGCCAAACGCGGGCCGATTTGGCCGGCTCCCGATATCCCTGCAGTTTCGAGGTTTTGCACATGGCCAAAGCGGTCACCATCAAGGTCAAGCTCGTGTCGACGGCCGATACCGGCTTCTATTACGTCGCCAAGAAGAATTCGCGCACCATGACCGACAAGCTGGTCAAGAAGAAATACGACCCGGTCGCGCGCAAGCACGTCGAGTTCAAGGAAGCCAAGATCAAGTAAGATCGTCTGCTTCCGACGTTTCGAACGGGGCCCTCGCGGCCCCGTTTTTGCTTTGTAGGCCTGCGTCATCCCGCATGATTCCCGGACAAGTTCCGGGCGCAGGGCTCAGATGATCGCAAGCTTGGACGAGGGAAACGCAGGCGGCTACTCGGTCGCCTACGGCCGCGAGGACATCTACTTTCCGGTCTATGTCACGGCCGCTTTGGCCGCGATCTTCCTGACCGCGAGCTGGATCACCGGCGAGATCTATTGGCTGGCGCCGGCGGCTGCGGCGGGCGGCTTCACCTACTACAACATCCCCCTGCTGGAGGCCGGTCGTCCGACCATCGGAGCCAACCAGTACGGCATCTTCATCCAGGCCTTCGGGCTGATTCGCTGGCGCGCCATCACGCGCATCGATCTCGTCGAAATCGCCGAGCGCGCGATGACCGTCCACGAGTTGCAGATCGCGCTCAGCGGGCCGCTCGGCAGCGCGCTGGTGGCCGATTGGCGCAAGCGGCCGGCCTATCGGCTGCTGATGCGCCTGCCGTGGCGCATGGACCATCGTGGCGTGGTCCGCGTCAGTCTGGAGCCATTCGACCGGACGCCCGACGAGATCCACCGGACGTTCCTCAGGATGTGGCGTTACTACCGGAGCTAGCCCTTGAACGCCTCATCACGCAGATGCGCGTCCGCGATACGCGCATCCGGATTATGTGTGATAGTCATGAACCAAACGAGGCTGAAGAACAGCGACCACGCTGTGTTCCAATAGAACCAGTTCATCGGATCACCTCGAACAGCTTTGATCCGCGCCAGCCGGCGAAGATCGCCGGCTGTGCGGAGTGCCGCCAAAGTCTACTGCACGACCTCGCCGTGCAGTGCCAGATCCAACCCTTCGCGCTCGATGTCCCGCGTCACGCGAAGCCCGACGAAGAGATTGATCACGAACAGGATGATCAGGCTCACCACCGCATCATACACGAAAACCGTCGCGACGCCGATGCATTGATTGAGGAACTGGCCGGGATTTCCCTCCAGAACGCCTGCCGTTCCACCATACTGCTCGACCGCGAACACCCCGGTCAGCAGCGCCCCGACGATGCCGCCGAGGGCATGGACGCCGAAGCAGTCCAGCGCGTCATCGTAGCTGAACAAGCGCTTCAGGCCGGTGCATCCCCAGTAGCAGCAGACGCCGGCGGCAATGCCGATGGCGAAAGCGCCGACCGGACCGACGAAACCGGAGGCCGGCGTGATCGCGACGAGGCCCGCAACGGCACCCGAGCAGATGCCGACAACGGTCGGCTTGCCCTTCAACGCCCATTCCACCAGCATCCAGGTGAAGGCCGCCACTGCGGTGGCGATCTGGGTCACCAGCATGGCCATGCCCGCCTGCATTCCCGCCGTGACGGCGGAGCCGGCGTTGAAGCCGAACCAGCCGACCCACAGCAGCGAGGCGCCGATGAAGGTCAGCACCATGTTGTGCGCCGGCCCCGTCTCGACGCGCTTGCCAAGCATGATGGCGCACATCAGCCCGGCCACGCCGGCATTGATGTGCACGACGGTGCCGCCGGCGAAATCGAGAACCTTGACATAGGCGGCATCGTTACCCGCCGAGAAGATCCCGTCAGGACCCCAGACCCAATGCGCGATCGGCGCATAGACGAAGATCGCCCACAGCCCGATGAACCAGAGCATCGCCGAGAACTTCATGCGCTCGGCAAACGCGCCTGCAATCAGCGCCGGCGTGATGATGGCGAACGTCATCTGGAAGCAGATGTAAACCGACTCAGGGATGGTCGCGGCAAGCGGATTGGGATTGCCGATGCCACCCTTGCCGATGTCGCTCAGGATGTCCTTGAGGAACATGCGATCCAGACCGCCGATAAACGGCGTGCCGGCACGAAACGCCAGGCTGTAGGTCAGGACGGCAAACAGGATCGTGACCAGGCAGGTGACGGCGAAGCTGGTCATTACAGTGTCGCCGACATTCTTCTTGCGCACCATGCCGCCATAGAACAGGCCGAGCCCCGGGATCGTCATCATCAGGACGAGCGCGACGGACGTGAGCATCCAGGCGGTGTCGCCGGAATTCGGTGTGCACTTCTCGAGAATTTTGCCGCCGCAGGCCGGCGGCGCCGCCGCCGCATCCTCAGCCAGCGCGAGGTCGCTGAACAGCAGGCAAAGAACGGCCACTCCCAGCAAGGCAACCACGATTCTCACGAGCTTCTGGTGCGTATATGTCCCAGACTCCATCATCGTCCTCCCTTCACAAGAAATGCTGGTGTTCGGAATGGGCGCAGCGCGCTCCGCGCGTAAGCGGCGAAGGGGCCACCTGCGCGCTCAGTTGTCGGGATATCTCGAAGTGCCGCGTTGCTGACGGTGCGATGCAGCGAAGTCGTCGCGGCATCAGGCCGGATGCGAGGCACAAGAGCTTCCTGCTCGGCGGCGCGGCGGAGGCCGTGGTGCGCGGATGGCTGGAGAATGACGGCGACTAGCCTCATCGCGGCCAGCCCTTCCCATGGGTCCCCAGGCCGGAACCGAAGCGACGGCTTCCGGCACGATTTCTAGCCAAATTCTATCAAGATTCGTGCCACCGACGCGTGCGGCGTAACACGTTGAAGATGCTGTGACTTCGATCCGCGTACGGAACAGCTTCGCGCTCCATTGCACGTTCTCGTAGCAAGCGATCGATGGAAAAATAGGCAGCAACCGGCGACTGCCTTCGCACGGGGCAGTCGCCGTCTGGCCGGGATCGGAAGCTAGGCGGCCTTGAGCAGCGGCGGTTGCGCGGGCCGGATCAGCGCGAAGGCGACCTGGATGATGCCACCGGCAAGACCGAGCGCGACGCCGATGCGCCAGGCCATAGTGTAGGAGCCGAGCGAATCGTAGATCAGCCCGCCTCCATAGGCGCCGAGGAAGCTGCCGACCTGGTGGCTCATGAAGGCAAGGCCCTGGATCATCGCCTGCCAGCGCAGACCGAACATCTCGGCCACCGCGCCCGCCACCAGCGGACCGACGCCCATCCAGAGGAAGCCCATGATGGCGCCGAACAGCAATGTCGAGCCCGGCGTCGCCGGCAGCATGAAGTACCAGGCAAGCGCCAGCGAGCGCAGGATGTAGATGCCGCCAAGCAGCGCGAGCTTGTTCCAGCGCTGGCCGGCCCAGCCGAAGAACAGCGAGCCCAGCACGTTGAAGCCGCCGATCATGCCGAGCGTCTGCGCGCTCAGCATCGGATCGAGCCCGCAGATCGCCAGATACGACGGCAGATGCGTGGTGAGGAAGACGAGCTGCATGCCGCAGACCATGTACGCGCAAGTCATCACCACGAAGGACGCGTTGCCAAACGCGGTCTTGGCCGCGGTCGCCGCCGTGGCGTTGCCGATATCATCGGCCGAGGGCTTCGGCAGCGGGATCTTGTCGACGCGACCGGCGTACAACGCGGCTGGAATCATCCCGATCGACAGGATGACGAATCCGGCAAGCCCGACGCGCCAACCGAACCCTTCATTGAGCATCTGGCCGATCGGCGCCGACAGCAGCGCACCGAGCGAGCCCGCGGCGGAGACCATGCCGAGCACGGTCGAGCGCACCGTCTCCGACACCGCGCGCGCCGCGACCGACATGGCGATCGCATTCGCGGTGCAGGCGAGCGAAAGGCCGATCAGCACACCGGCGCCGATCATGATGGCGACGAGGCCATGCGCCGTCGTCATCAGCACGAGGCCCGCGATATAGGCCAGCGCACCGACCACCATGATCGGGCGGAAGCCGTAACGCACCGTCATCGCGCCCGCGAACGGCTGCAGAAAGCCCCAGGCGAGGTTCTGCACCGCCAGCGCCAAGGTGAAATGCGACACCGAGATGCCGATGTCGTGCGTCAGCGGCTGCATGAAGATGCCGAGGCTCTGCCGCAGCCCCATGCTCAGCGTGAGCATGATGGAGGCACCGATCAGAATGGGAAGCGTGGGACGCAGGACCTGCAACAGGGGCATTGTTCTTGTTCTCCCATGACGGCCCGGCACGAGTGCCACAGCCTGCGATTCACGCATGTTTTGGTTACACAGACCTGTGTACTTAGGCTATACAGGGGGCGACCTGTCAAGCGAAGAGGATCACGGACGGCGCATGGCTTCCCCGCCTCCCAAACAGACCATGAAAGAGCGGATCCTCGAGACCGCCGACAAACTGTTCTACCTGCAGGGCATTCGCGCCATCGGCGTCGACACCATCGCGGCCGAGATCGGCATCAGCAAACGCACGCTCTACAATCACTTCCCGTCGAAGGACGCGCTGATCGAGGCCTATCTGCAGCGCCGCTTCGTGCAGCCCCGCCCCTCCGACAAGCCGCCGGCCGAGCAGATTCTCGCGACCTTCGATTCGCTGGAGCGGCGCTTCTCGGCGAAGGATTTTCGCGGCTGCCCGTTCGTGAACGCGGTGGCGGAGCTTGGTCCAGAGGACGAGGATCGCACCGTTCGAAACATCGCGGTTGCCTTCAAGGAAAGCCGCCGGGTCTGGTTTCGCGATCTGCTGCGGCAGCTTGACGTCACGGATGCCGAGGCACTTGCGACCCAGCTGACGCTCTTGGTCGACGGCTCGATCGCGCAGGACCTGGTGCGCAACGATCCGGCCATGGCCCGTGCGGCAAAGGAAGCCGCCCGCGTGCTGCTGGCGAATGCGGGCGTCAAGGTCGGCTCCGCGTCTGCGGACAAGAAGCGCACTGGATAAATCCAGTTGCGCACACAGGTCCGGTTTGGTTGTTAGCGTTGACGGCACGCGACGGCATCCCCGATTGGATATTCCGTCCGGCGAGATTGACGGCGACCGCGCGACAACCTGCGGCACAACTGGGGAACGACCATGGAAGATCTGAAGGTGACGGCCACCGGCTACGACTTCGCGCCGGCGCGCGCCGCCATGCAGCGCTATATCGACAACGATCTGCTGTCCGGCATCTCGTCCGCAGTCATGGTGGGCCGCGAGCTCGTCGACGTCAGCTGCGTCGGATGGGCCGACAAGGAAGCGCAGATTCCGCTGCGCACCGACCACATCTTCCGGGTGTTCTCCAACACCAAGCTGATCACCTCCTGCGCGGCGCTGCTGTTGTTCGAGGAAGGCCGTTTCCGGCTTGACGACCCGATCGAGACCTTCATCCCGCAGCTCGGCAACCGCAAGGTGCTTCGGCCGGGCGCGACCTCGATCGATGACACCGAGCCGGCGCAGAGCTCGATCACCATCCGCCAATTGCTGAGCCACAGCGCCGGTTTGAGCTACGGTTTCTTCGATCCCGGCACCGTCATTTTCAAAGCGCTCAACGAGCGCGGCGTGCACAATCCCAATACGACCTTGGCCGAGATGGTCGACGTGCTCGCCGGTCTGCCGCTGATCTATCAGCCGGGCACGTCGTGGGAATACTCGCTCGCGATCGACGTGGTGGCACGCTTGGTGGAAGTCGTCAGCGGCCAGCCGTTCGACAAGTTCATCAAGGCGCGCATCCTCGATCCGCTCGGCATGGTCGATACCGGCTTCGTCGTTCCGCAACAGGATCAGGGGCGCCTTGTCGCGTATTACGCGGGTGCCGATCTGATGGAGCCGATGAAGCCGGGCCTCACCCGCACCGACAATGCGCCCTTCCCCGGCGCCTATCTGCGCCCGGTCGCCAGGCTCAACGGCGGCGGCGGCCTGGTGTCCACGCTGCCCGACATGGTCGCGCTGATCCGCAGCCTGCTGCCCGGCGGACCGACGCTGCTGAAGCCGGACACGATCGCAATGATGATGTCCAACCAGTTGCCCGAAGGACAGTGGATCCGCTTCGCGATGATGGGCGAACAACCCGGCAAGGCGCACGGGCTTGCCGGCGGCCTGATCCTCACCCCCTCGCCGATCGATCATCCCGACGCTGCCGGCGAGTTCTACTGGGGCGGCGTCGCGGGCACGCAGTGGTGGATTTCGCCTAAAACCGGCATGGCCGGCGTCATGATGGCGCAGCGCCAGATGGCGTTCGTCCATCCGTTCTCGTTCGAGTTCAAGCGGATGGCCTACGACGCGGTGAAGCGCGGGAGATAGTGCAACTTCGTAGCCCGGATGGAGCGCAGCGAAATCCGGGTATCGCGCCACATGCGCAAGCGTCCCGGATTGCGCGTCGCTCCATCCGGGCTACAGACTGACTACGCCGCGGCGGAAACCACGCGGTTGCGGCCGTCGTGCTTGGCGCGATAGAGCGCGGTGTCGGCGCGCTTGAGCACGTCGGTGACCGGCTCGCCCTTGCGCTCCAGCGTGGTGAGCCCGATCGAGATCGTGACTGTGATCCGCTTGCCGCCCTTGTTGACGGCAAACGGCTCGCCCGCGATCGAGCGGCGCAGCCGCTCGGCGACCATACCGGCGACATGCAGATCGGTCTCCGGCATCACGATCACGAACTCCTCGCCGCCATAGCGGCAGGCGAGATCGATGCCGCGGATCGACTTGCGGATGCGAACGGCGAATTCGCGCAGCACGTCGTCGCCGGCGTCATGGCCGTAGGTATCGTTGATCGCCTTGAAGTAGTCGATGTCGAGGATCATCAGCGCCAGCGGCTTGCCGCGGATCGAAGCCTGCTCCGCCAGCGTCGCGAGGTGGCTCTCCATGTAGCGCCGGTTGTTGAGGCCGGTCAGCGCATCGGTGATCGCCATCTCGATCGAGTTCTGCACATTGTCGCGCAGATGATCGGTGTAGCGGCGGCGGCGGATCTGGGTGCGCGCCCGCGCCAGCAATTCGTTCTTGTCGACAGGACGCAGCAGATAGTCGTTGACGCCGATCTCGAGCCCGCGCATCAGCCGCGTGTTGTTGTCGGCATCCGAGACCGCGAGGATCGGCACCTGCCGCGTACGCTCGAGCGAGCGGGCCTGGCTGCACAGCCGCAGGCCATCGAAATTGTCGAGGCTGAGCGAGACGATCAGGAGATCGTAGTTGCCCTCGGCGGCGTGAAACAGCGCTTCCGACGGATTGGTTTCGACGTCGACGGTGTGCTCGGCGGAGAGGATCGGCGCCAGCTTCTCGTAGGACGACGGCCGGTCGTCGACCAGCAGGATGCGGCCACCCGTTCCCCGGTCGGCGATCGCGCTGCGCTCGGGCGCCTGCATGCCGATCTCGAGCGAGGTGATGGCGCGCATGCGCAGCTCATCGGTCATCATCTTCAGCCGTGTCAGCGAGCGCACGCGTGCGATCAACACGACGTCGGACACCGGCTTGGTCAGGAAGTCATCGGCGCCGGCCTCGAGGCCGCGCACGCGATCGGAAGGACTGTCGAGTGCGGTGACGATGACGACGGGGATGAAATGGGTTGCCGGATTCGACTTCAAGCGGCGGCAGACCTCGAAGCCGTCCATGTCAGGCATCATGACGTCGAGCAGGATGATGTCGCATTCGGCGCGCGCGCAGATCTCCAGCGCCTCGGTCCCGTTGGAAGCGGTCAGCACATCGAAATATTCGGCTGACAGCCGGGCTTCCAACAGCTTCACGTTCGCCGGAACGTCATCGACGACGAGGATACGCGCGGACATGGCACCACAACTCCCCTATCCGATAAAGCGTCGGACAGTCTCAATAAATTTGCCGACCGAGATCGGCTTGGACAAATAGGCTTCGCAGCCGCCCTCGCGGATGCGTTCTTCGTCGCCCTTCATGGCGAAGGCGGTGACCGCGACCACCGGAATCGTGCGCAGATCGGGATCGTCCTTGATCCAGCGCGTGACCTCGAGGCCGGAAACCTGGGGCAGCTGAATATCCATCAGGATGAGGTCGGGGCGCAGCTTGCGGACGAGATCGAGCGCTTCGAAGCCATTGCTGGTGCCCGAAGTCTGATAGCCATGCGCTTCCAACAGATCGCGAAAGAGCTTCATATTGAGCTCGTTGTCCTCCACGATCAGGACGGTTTTGGCCATCCCGTCCCTCCCAGACTTAGGAAACAGGCCCGGCTGCGGCACCTCACGCACCGCGCGCGGAGCGCGTCGAAAATGTGAATTCAAACTAGCGCCAGAATCGCTCTAACCCGTTAACCCGTGGTCCAACTTCCGCAGCGTGGTTTCGGTTGCTTGAACACACACGGAAGACTCGGGCATGATGGGCCTCTCAATAGAGACCATAAGTTAACGGAAAGGCAAACCGGCGCGTTGAAAAAGCCTGTTCACAACCCCCGGGAAGCCGCTGAAATCGTTGCGATTCAGGCGCTCGGCTTCATTGCCGGCGATCCCGAGCGGCTGGGCTTGTTCCTGGCCGAAACCGGAATCGGTCCGGAGACGCTGCGGAACGCCGCGTCCAATCCTCAATTTCTTGCGAGCGTGCTCGATTTCGTGATGCGCGACGATGCCACCGTGAAGGCATTCGCCGCAGCCTCCGAACTGCACCCGACCAACATCGCTGCCGCCCACCAGGTGCTGGGCGACCCGAAATGGGAGCGCGACGTGCCGTGACGACGGCAGCGCCAGCTCCCGACTGCCCCCTCAGTTTCTGCCGAGACTGCCTCGGCGATCTCGATATCAAGGTGAAGCGATGCAGCCATTGCGGTTCGCCGCGGCTGGTCCGTCATCGCACCCTGCCCGCGCTGGCGCTGGCGCATATCGACTGCGACGCGTTCTACGCCACCGTCGAGAAGCGCGACAATCCTGAGATCGCCGACCGCCCCGTCATCATCGGCGGTGGCAAGCGCGGCGTGGTATCGGCCGCCTGCTACATCGCCCGCACCTACGGCGTCCGCTCGGCGATGCCGATGTTCAAGGCGCTGGAACTCTGCCCCGACGCCACCGTGATCCCGCCCGACATGGCGAAATATGTCCGGGTCGGGCGCGAGGTGCGCCAGGCCATGCAGGCGCTGACGCCGCTGGTCGAGCCGCTGTCGATCGACGAAGCCTTCCTCGATCTCTCCGGCACGCAGCGCGTCCACGGCATGATCCCGGCCAAGGTGCTCGCCAAATTCGCCCGCGACGTCGAGCGCGATATCGGCATCACGGTGTCGGTCGGGCTGTCCTGCAACAAGTTCCTCGCCAAGATTGCCTCCGATCTCGACAAGCCCAGGGGCTTCGCCACGCTCGACCAGGACGAAGCGCGCGAGATGCTGGCGAGCAAACCGGTCGGCTTCATCTACGGCGTCGGCCCTGCGACCCAGGAGAAACTCGTGCAGCGCGGCTTCCGCGTCATCGCCGACCTGCAGCGCGCCGACGAGAATGAGCTGATGAAGCAGTTCGCGAGCGAAGGCCGCAGGCTGTGGCGGCTGGCGCGCGGCATCGACGACCGCACGGTGGTGCCCGATCGCGGCGCCAAGACGATCTCGAGCGAGACCACCTTCGAGACCGACATCCGCGATTTTGCAATCCTGGAAAAGCTGCTCTGGAAGCTGTCGGAGAAGACCTCGGCGCGGCTGAAGAGCAGCGACCTCTCGGGCTGCACCATCACGCTGAAGCTGAAGACCGCCGACTTCCGCCAGCGCACGCGCTCGCAATCGATCCAGACGCCGACCCAATTGGCCGCAAAGATCTTTGCGGTGACGCGCGAGATGCTGCTGAAGGAGATCGACGGCACCGCCTTCCGCCTGATGGGCGCCGGCGTCAGCGCGCTGCGCCCGGGCGCGCAGGCCAACGACTCCGACATGCTCGACCGCCGCTCGGCGCACGCCGAACGCGCGATCGACAATCTGCGCAAGAAGTTCGGCAACGCCGCCGTGATCCGCGGCATTGCCTATGAGGGGCCGGGAAAGAGCGCGGAGGAGTAGAAGCTACTCAGTCTCACCGGCCGTCATTGCGAGCGAAGCGAAGCAATCCATGCTTCAGCATATGCGGAGCGATGGATTGCTTCGTCGCTTCAGCGCAAAATTGCTTTGCAATTTTGTCGCGAGCTCCTCGCAATGACAGAGAGGGCTGCCTATCAATCGGCGACGGCCACCGCCTCGATCTCGATCAGCCATTCCGGCGCCGCGAGCGCGGTGACGCCGACGAGCGTGGAGGCCGGCGGCTCCATGCCCTCGAAGAACGCCGAGCGCGCCTTGCCGATGATCGGGCGGAGCTCCGGTCTGTAGCCGACGACGAAGGTCGTGATCTTGACGATGTTGGAATAGCTCGCGCCGGCTGCTTTCAACGCCATGCCGAGGTTTTGCATCACCTGCGTCGTCTGCGCGGCGAGATCGCCGGCGCCGACCACCCGGCCCTCCTCGTCGGTGGAAACCTGTCCGGAAATGTAGATCGTGCGTGCGCCCGAGGCGACGACGACGTGGGAGTAAGCCGGATTGTGATGCAGGCCGCTGGGGCGAAGATGATCGAGCTTGCTCATGATGTGCCTCCCTGACACGCGCGTTTTGGGAAGCGTACTCGTGTCTGATGGTTCCGGCCAGAGCGGTCTCGCGGAGTGCTCACGCTTGCTCCGCCGTCGTCCCGGCGAAGGCCGGGACCCATCACCACCGAAGATGGGTCCCGGGTCGCGTTTCGCTTGCCCGGGACGACGCCGAATGGGTGGCGATAGCGAGCCGATCACTTACCGGTCACTTGCAGGGCTTGGAATCCCTGACGTCGAATTTGTCCAGCGCACCTGAGATCACGAAGTCGTTGTAGTCCAGTACCAGCGCGCGGGAGACGCCGTTCTCATAGAGTTCGAACGACATCGCGTAGACCGGCGTCTGCTCGCCATCCTTGGCCCGCGCGTCGCTGTCGTAATAGCTCACCGTCACCGGCCAGCGGGTCATGGTTTTCATCGCGTCGCTCGCGGTCGACGGATCGGGCGATGACGGCGCGCGGTCGCCTGCGATCGGCCGGCCGATCACGGTCAGCGTGTTGTAGACCTTCTCGCCATTGTCGGAGCCGTCATAGACGGTCTGTTCGAGCACCGATTTGCCGTCGCGGGCGGCGGCGATGATGTGCTGGATCTGCTCGGTCGGGAACACGATCTTGCCGTCGAGATTGAACGTCTTCTTCACCGGCTGGGTCAGCTTCACGGTGATATGATCGCCCACGCGCTCGGCGATACCGTCGACCGGCGACGAGTCACTGTCGTTCATCCGCGTATCGATCTTGAAGCGGTAGCTCTTGCCGGACGCGTCCTCCCAGGACGTGGAGCGCAGATCGGACAGCGTGACTTTGCCCTCGCCGCTGTCGAGCTCGGACACCTGGCGGAATTCGGAGGTGTAGCCTTCGCAGGAGCTGCCGGAGAAATTGTACAGGATGCGCCCGCGCGCATCGCTGACCGAATTGGAGCCGCGCGATTTCACGAGGCTCAGATCGTACAGCGCCTGATGCGCCAGAAACGGCCCGCCGGCCGCAGCAGCCGCCCCATGAACCAGACCGGTTCCTGCCGCAACGGCGATCGTGAGCACCAGGGCACGCGACGGATTCCGAAACGGCAAGGTCATGGTTTTTCCTCGAGGAGGCAGGGATTCGCCACAATAGTGACGGTGGTATTGCGCCGCAACTGGGGCAACTCTGACAAATAGCAATGTAAGGAGCGAGTTTGCCGTCATTTTTGGCAGTTCTCCGTACGATTCCGTACGTCACGGCCGCGCCGCCCCCACCTTACCGTCGCTTGCAACCGGCGGCACGATGCGCGAAACAATCGAAACAAACTTGGCCCTGACCGCGTTTCAGGCTTCGTGCAAATCCAATTGGGGAACAAAAATGGCGGGTACCGTCGAACAGAAACTGGCGTCACAGGGCATCACACTTCCGGAGCCGACCTCCCCGGTCGCGAACTATGTCCCCTTCGTCCGCAGCGGAAACCTGTTGTTCGTCTCGGGCCAGGTCTGTTTCAACGCCGAAGGCAAGCTGATCGCCAAGGGCAAGCTCGGCGCCGGCGTCACGCTCGAGCAAGGCGTCGCCGCGGCGCAGGGCTGCGCGATCAACCTCTTGGCCCAGGTCAAGGCCGCGCTCGGCGATCTCGACAAGGTCGTGCGCGTGGTGCGGCTCGGCGGCTTCATCAACTCGGCGCCGGACTTCTTCGACGGACCGAAGGTGCTGAACGGCGCTTCCGACCTGATGGTCGCGGCGTTCGGCGACAAGGGCCGCCATGCCCGCACCACCGTCGGCGTCGCCTCGCTGCCCGCCGACGCCGCGGTCGAGGTCGAAGGCGTGTTCGAAGTCGCCTGATCGATGCGCGCCCCTGATTGGCTGACGAAGCGGCCGGTCGCCCATCGCGGCCTGCACGATGTCGCACGCGGCGTCATCGAGAACATGCCGGCCGCGGCCAACGCGGCGGTCGCCGGCAATTTCGCGATCGAGTGCGATATCCAGCTCACCGCCGATGGCGAGGCGATGGTGCATCACGACGATGCGCTCGGCCGCCTCACCGAGGGTTCCGGCCTGCTGTCGACCAAGACCGCAGCCGAGCTGAAGGCGGTGACGTTCAAGGGCACCTCCGAGCAGATGATGACACTCGGCGATCTCTGCGCGCTGGTCGCCGGCCGCGTCCCGCTGTTGGTCGAGGTGAAGAGCCATTTCGACGGCGACCGCAAGCTGGTTCGGCGGATGGCCGAGGTGCTGTCGTCCTATTCCGGCCCTGTCGTCGGCATGTCGTTCGACCCCGACCAGGTGCTGGCACTGCGCGAGACCATGCCGAACCTGCCGCGCGGCATCACCGCCCAGCGCACCTATGACGACAGTTCCTGGACCAAGCTGACGCCGGCCCAGCGCGACGGCATGCTGTACCTGCGCCACGGCTTCAAGACCGAGCCGCATTTCGTGGCCTTCTGGGTCAACCAGCTGCCGGCGCCGGCGCCCTGGATCGCCCGCAATGTGTTCGGCTGCCCGCTGCTGGCCTGGACCGTGCGGACGGCGGAACAGCGCGAGCGCGCGACCCGCTACGCCGACCAGATGATCTTTGAGGGATTTGTGCCGGGAACCTGACATGTCGTCGGCAGTCTTGAACTCGTCGCTGCGACGCACGATCTTGTCGGGAGTTGGTCGTCATCGGCGATGGCGGAATGCGGAGCATGATCCGGAAGTGGAGCCAGCTGTTCCGGAAAGATCATGCTCAAAAGAGGCACCGGTCTTCACTCTCGATGGCGTCGTCTGAAATCACCCTAGAGGCTGTGGCTGACATCGGCGGCATTCCGGCCGCCGAATGGGACGCCTGCGCCAATCCGATGGCGGATGCGGACAGCATTCATCACCTCGACACGCTGGCCTCGCCCGGCTCCGCAAGCGATTGCCAGACGGTTGCAAGTTCGAGCTATAACCCCTTCGTTTCCCACGCCTTTTTCGCCGCGGCGGAAGCCTCCAATTCGGCCTGCCTGCGAACCGGCTGGGGCCCCCGGCATCTGATCGCAAAGCTCGATGGCCGGATCGTCGGCGTCGTGCCCTGTTATCTGAAATCGCACTCGCAGGGCGAATACGTGTTCGACCGCGGCTGGGCCGAGGCCTATCACCGCGCCGGCGGCAGCTACTATCCGAAGCTGCAGGTCTCCGTCCCGTTCACGCCCGCCACCGGGCCACGGCTGTTAATCCGCGATGGTGTCGACCGCGAGGCGATCGGCTCGGCGCTGGCGCGGGGCCTGCGGGCGCTCTGCAGCGCCACTGAAGCCTCCTCCGTGCACGTCACCTTTGCCCGCGAGGACGAGGCAAAATTCCTCGGCGCACACGGCTTCCTGCAGCGAACCGACCAGCAGTTCCACTGGCACAATCAAGGCTACAAGAGCTTCGACGATTTCCTGGGATCGCTGAACTCGCGTCACCGCAAGGGCATCAAGCGCGAACGCCGTGAGGCGGTTACCGCCGGGATCACCATCCACTGGCTGACCGGCTCGGATATTACCGAGGACGCCTGGGACGCGTTCTTCGAGTTCTACATGGAGACCGGCTCGCGCAAATGGGGCCGGCCGTATCTCACCCGAGAATTCTTCTCGCTGATCGGCGAGAGCATGAGCCGGGACGTGCTGCTGGTCATGGCCAAGCGCAACGGCCGCTGGATCGCAGGTGCGATCAACTTCATCGGCTCGGATACGCTGTTCGGCCGCAACTGGGGCGCGATCGAGCACCACCCGTTCCTGCATTTCGAAGTCTGCTACTATCAGGCGATCGATTTCGCGGTTCAGCGCGGGCTCAAGGTGGTCGAAGCCGGCGCGCAGGGCGAGCACAAGCTGGCGCGCGGTTACCTGCCGCAGACCACCTATTCGGCGCATTTCATCGCCGATCCCGGATTGCGCCGGGCGATCGCCGATTACCTCAAGCGCGAGCGCGATTATGTCGCCGAGGTCGGCCGCGAGCTGGCCGAGGCCGGTCCGTTCCGCAAGACGGCCGACGACGACGCTTGACGTTTGGACCGCGACCTAGACATTAGCGCTACAAAATCCGAGGAGCCGCCGCCATGCCCGCCGCCTATGACATCAACAACCCCTTCGCAAAAATCCTGCGCGGCGAGTTTCCCTCCTACAAGGTTTACGAGAACGAGCACGTGCTCGCCTTCCTCGACATCATGCCGCGCTCGCCCGGGCATACGCTTGTCATCCCGAAGGCCCCTGCCCGCAACATCCTCGACATCACGCCCGACGACTACGCCCACGTTGCACGCGCCGCCCACAAGATCGCCGCCGCCGCGATGAAGGCGTTCGAGGCCGACGGCATCACCGTGCAGCAATTCAACGAGCCCGCCGGCGGCCAGGTCGTGTTCCACCTGCACATGCACGTGATGCCGCGCAAGGACGGCGTCGCGCTGTTGCCGCCCGCCAGCCACAAGGAAGACGGCAAGGTGCTGGAGGCGAATGCGACGAAGCTGATCGCGGCGTTGAAGTAACCGCGCCGCGCATCCCGCCACGTAGCCCGGATGAGCGAAGCGACATCCGGGGCCCGTCTCGCCGTTCTTCCCGGATATCGCTGCGCTCATCCGGGCTACAAATCTTACTCCGTCTCGAAATCCCCGGCCTGTGGCGGGGCCAGCGGGGTGAACTCGCAACGGTCGGGCTTGACGTCGATCAGCGGCGTCTCGTCGAGGCAGTCGAGGCCGCGCACCAGGATGACGTTGCCCTCGACGCCGACCAGTTTCACGATCGAGGTCCCGATCGGATTGGGGCGCACCGGCGAGCGCAGCGAGAAGGTGCCGCGGGTGTTGCCGTTGTTCTTCGGGCTTTGCAGCACGATGTCGCGGCGCGACTGGTGCAGCCAGTACAGCACTTCGAGGTTCGAATAGAAATCGACGCCCTTGATCGCGGCGACCCAGGGCTCGAAGATCTCGAGCCGGCACACCGGACCGTCATGCCGCCCCTGCCGCGGCGTCGCCAGCCGCGAGGTCCAGGGTGTGCGGATACGGCCGATGAAGACGAGCCCGGCGTCGCGTGCCGTCGGCATGTCGACGGCGACCTCGCCCTGGCGCAATTCCATTTCACGTACCATGTGTCAGTCCAACGATATGTTCAGCGCCTTGACCACGCCCGCCCACCGCGCGCGATCGGCGTCCACGAATTTGTCGATCTCGGCCTGGCTCTTTACGCGCAGCGGCGGAAAACCGATCCTGACCAGCGAAGCGCGAAACGCCTCGTCGTTCAAGGCCCGGTCGAGGCTCGCCTTGATCTTGCCCACGATGTCGTCAGGTACTTTCGACGGCGCTGCAATACCATACCAGACGCTGACCGCATAATCGGGGTAGCCGCTCTCGGCAATCGTCGGCAGATCGGGCAAGTCGGGGATGCGCTCGGTCGAGGTGACGGCGAGCGCGCGCAGCATGCCGGACTTGACCGGCGGCAGCGCGGTGCCGAGCGTGTCGAACATCAGCTGGATGTTGCCCGACAGGAGGTCGGTCAGCGCGGGTCCGGCGCCCTTGTAGGGCACGTGGGTCATCTCGACGCCGGCCATCTGCTTGAACATCTCGCCGGCGAGGTGAACGGTGCCGCCGGTACCGGCCGATCCGAAATTGAGTTTGCCGGGATTCTTCTTGGCGTAGGCGACGAACTCCGCGATCGTCTTTGCCGGGACGGACGGATGCACCTCCATGATCATCGGCGCATCCGTGATCACGGACAGCAGGCGGAAATCCCTGGCGGGATCGTAGGGTAGCTTCTTGTAGAGCAGCGGATTGAGCACGAAGATCGAGGCCGCCGTCACGAACAGCGTGTAGCCGTCGGGATCGGAGCGCGCCACCACCTCGGCCCCGATCGCGCCCTGCGCGCCCGCCTTGTTCTCGACCACGACCACCTGTTTGAAATCGCGCCCGAGATATTCGCCGACGATGCGGCCGAGCACGTCGGTCGGGCCGCCCGCGGCGTAGGGCACCACGAGCTTGATCGGACGCGTCGGATAATCCGCGGCACGCGCAGGCAGCGCTGCTGTCAGCAAGGCAGTCAGAGCCACGATGAAGGCCGATGATGCGCGCCGCTGCATGACGTTCCCCATTATTGTTTTCTTGGAGAACGAGAGTAACGGATAATGCGGTCGCCGCAATCAGCCGAGCCAGTATTTGCCTGACAACATGACGATTTCGCCCACAATCACGCCGGCGAAGATCGATTTCCTCGCCAGCATGAACGCCACGAAGCCTGCGTCAACGGCGCCGTAGCGCAGCCAGTCCGGCACGCTGGCGAGCGCGCCCGGTGGCTGCACCACGATCTGCGCGATGATCCCGGCGAGGATCGCGGTGGCGACCGCCCTCACCCAGACCAGCAGCTCGGAGTTCTCGTCGATGCCGCCGCCGAACCACAGGCCGAGCATGCGCCAGATCTGGTTGGGGATGACGCCGGCCACGAACAGGATCGCGAGCGCGTGCCAGTCGCCGATGAAGGTGCTCATGCGCGCACCCTCACGATGCCTGCCCTTGCCCGGTGGACGCCATAGGCGATGGTTCCCGCCACGACGCCGCTGACCAGGATGTCGACGCCGCTGTTCAGCATCGCCGCCAGCGGGAACAGCAATAGCCCAAGCACCAGCGCGATGACGTCGGCGAGTTCGCGGCAGTTGCGCGCAGTGGAGAACAGGAAGGCGAGCGGCGTCAGCATCAGCATGCCGGCGGCCAAGAGCGGCGTGAGGTTAGCCGCGAGCGTGTAGCCGATCGTGTTCGCAATCAGGCAGACCGACACAAGGCCGCAGCCGAGCCCATGAATGAAGGCGATCCGCCGGTTGCGCGGGACCTGCGGCAGGAAGCGGAAGCATTCGACCCACAGCGTCACGGCTGTCAGATGCGCAACCAGGATCAGATGCCGGCGCTTGGTGTCCTCCGTGCGCATCATCGGCAACACCGACACCACCATCGGAAACAGCCTGATCGCGCTGACGGTGACCGCTATCGCGGATTGCAGCACGGTGGCGCCGGAGCCGAGCGTCGTGATCACGATGATCTGCGCGGGGCCAGCCCAGACGAACGCCGTGCTCGCCAGGGTCCAGCCCAGCGAGAAGCCGGAATCATGCGCCAGCGCGCCGATGCCGAGATAGGTCGCGAACAGCACCAGCGTCAGCACGGTGGCGCCGATCGACCGCGCGCCCCACAGGAAGGCGCGGAACGAGGTCTGCCATTGCGGAGAATCGAGCGGAGGAAGCGCCACGGGAAGCCGGATGGTCTTGCAATGTCGGCGGCTTAGGGCGCAGACAACGCAGGGTCAAGCAATGGACGGCGCACGGCGGGTTCGCGCCACGGTAGCCCGGATGAAGCGCAGCGCAATCCGGGACAGCTCTCACCCATTGCAAGAGCGGCCCCGGATTTCGCTGGCGCTTCATCCGGGCTACGGAAGCTACAATCACGCCCTGTTCTTCAGCACGAAGCACGCCCCGCCCGCCTTGCGGATGCGGTTGCACAGACCGTCGGCCTCGGGGCGCGTGTCGGCGCCGATACGCACCTGGTAGAACATCGCGCTGCCGCGGCTGCGCAGCCGCGAGCCGAGCAGGCTCGGATCCTGGTCGCCGATCACGCTCGACAGCCGCTTGATGGCACGGGCATACATCGCAAGCGCCTTGTCGCGGCTGAAGCCCGCGGCGAGCTGCACGCCCCATAGCTTGGCGGCCGACAGCGTGATGTGCTGTTCGAGCCCGGCCACGAACGGATTGGGCGCGCGCTTCAACAATGCCATCAGCTCACGGCAGCTCGTGGTCGGCGCACGCGCCGGCATCTTGCCGTTGCGGCCGGCGGCGGCCCAGTCGTCGACGCTGGAGCCGGTGATCGCCGAGACGTAGTTGCGCGTCTCCTGCGGCATGTAGCCGGAGCCGGCGAGCCAGTCCTGGATTCGGCGCGGGCCGGCATTGTAGGCGGCCGCCGCGAGGCCGAGATTGCCGAACTGGTTGCGCAGCTCGCTGAGGAATTCAGCCGACTTCGGCAGCGCCTGCACCGGATCGAGCGGATCGAGCAGCCCGCGCTCGTTCGCGGTGCCCGGCATGAACTGCGCGATGCCCTGCGCACGCTGGCCGCTCCGGGTCACGGGACCAACCGCGTCGGCCTGGAAACGGCTCTCCTGCCAGATCACGCGCGCGAAGAATTCGAGTGGCAGGTCGTTCGCCCGCGCAGCCGACTCGATCATCAGGCACATCGCCTCGCGGGTGTCGCTCTCGCGCGCGTCGTCCGCGGGCTTGTCGGTTGCCGCCGCGGGCTTCTCGGCAGGTGCCGCGGGCGTGTCTGGCTGAGGTGCGGCAGGTTTCCCGGCTGATGGTGTGGCCTGCTCTCCCGGCGGTGGCGCAGGCTGCTCCGCCGGCGCGGCCACGGGTTTCTCGGCGGGCTTGTCGCCGGGCGGCGTTGCGGGCTGCTCGGGGCTTGGCGACGTCGGCGGAGGTGCGGCAGGCGCGTCCTCCGCACCGGCCGGCAACACCAGCACCAGAAGCATGACCCATGCGGCGCAAAGACCTGTTCGCATCGCAAATCTGTTCCCGCGCGGCGCGGCTTGACACCGCAGGCTCGTGGTCTAGCTATGGACTGAAATGATGGCGCGCAAAAGGGAGCGCAAAATGGCCGCAGCCTCAGATGATCAAACAGGCTTTGCCCCCGACGACGACGCCCCGATCGGCTACATGAAGCGGACCCGCGATTATTACGCGGCGATCGGCTACACCACCCCCTACCGCTGGGCGCACTACACCTCCGCCCCGTTCCAGCCGCTGAGGAAGCCGCTGAACCAGTCCCGCGTCGCCATCATCACGACCGCGGCGCCGTTCGATCCCGCCAGGGGCGACCAGGGTCCCGGCGCAAAATACAATGGCGGGGCAAAATTCTATTCGGTCTATGACGGCGACACGTCGCAGCCACACGATCTGCGGATTTCGCACATCGCCTATGACCGCACCCACACCACGGCGACCGACAGCGGGACCTGGTTCCCGCTGGCGCAACTCAGGCACCTCGCCGCGGCCGGCAAGATCGGCGAGGTCGCGCCGCGCTTCTTCGGCGCCCCGACCAACCGCAGCCACCGCGTCACCATCGAGACCGATGCGCCCGAAATCCTCAAGCGCTGCCGCGACGACAAGGTCGACGCTGCGGTGCTGGTGCCGAACTGCCCGGTCTGCCACCAGACCGTCAGCCTGGTGGCGCGGCATCTCGAGGCCAACGACATCCCCACCGTCGTGATGGGCTGCGCCAAGGATATCGTCGAGCACGCCGCGGTGCCGCGCTTCATGTTCTCCGATTTCCCGCTCGGCAACTCCGCCGGCAAGCCGCATGACGAGGCCTCGCAGGCGTTCACGCTGGAGTTGGCGCTGCGTGTGCTTGAGCAAGCTCCCGGTCCGCAGACCACCGTGCAATCGCCGCTACGCTGGAGCGAGGACGCGTCGTGGAAGCGCGATTACAGCAATGCCGATGCGCTGAGCGCCGAGGAGCTGGCGCGCCTGCGCCGTGAGTTCGACGCGCAGAAGGAAATCGCGAAGGGTCTGCGCGTGGCGTGAGGCTTTGCGTTAGACACGATCACTCACCCAACTCGCGGTGTCATCGCCCGGCTTGACCGGGCGATCCAGTATTCCAGAGACATCAGTCAGTCACGGAGAGGCCGCGGCGTACTGGGTCCCCCGGTCAAGCCGGGGGACGACAGCGGAGGCAAATGCCTCCACTCAGTGCGCATCGACAAGCGCAGGAACCGCATCACGTGATGCCCCTTCCTCGCCGCCCGCATACCGGCGCGCCAGCGCGGCGCAAGTCATCAGCTGGATCTGATGAAACAGCATCAGCGGCAGCACGATCAGGCCGACCGATTGCCCGGCGAGCAGCACGCTCGCCATCGGCAATCCGCTCGCCAGACTCTTCTTCGAGCCGCAGAACATGATGGCGATGCGGTCGGCGCGGGAGAAGCCGAGCAGCCGGCTGCCGAAATTGGTGACCAGCAGCACGATCGCCAGCAGCAGCGCATCGAGGCCGAGCACGATCGCCATCTGGCTTGCGTTGACCTGGTGCCAGATGCCGTGGCTGACGCCATCGCTGAACGCGGTGTAGACGATCAAGAGGATCGAACCGCGGTCGACCAGACCAAGCATTGCATGGTGCCTGGCAACCCAGCGGCCGATCAGCGGCCGCGACAATTGCCCCGCCACGAACGGCAGCAGCAGTTGCACGACGATGTCGAGCGCGGCATTGCCCGAGAACCCGCCATGGCTGGAGAGCAGCACGCCGGCCAGCAGCGGCGTGGCGACGATGCCGAGCAGGTTGGAGGCGGTCGCCGAGCACAGCGCCGCCGACACATTGCCGCGCGCAATCGAGGTGAAGGCGACCGACGACTGCACCGTCGACGGCAGAATGCAGATCAGGATCACGCCCGCCCACAGCGCCGGCGTCAGCAGATGCGGCGCCAGCGCATGCGCTGCGAGCCCGAGCAGCGGGAACAGGGCAAACGTCGACAGGAAGATCACGAGGTGCAGGCGCCAGTGCCGGGCGCCGACCAGCGCCTCCGTGGTCGACAGCCGGGCGCCGTGCAGGAAGAACAGCAGCGCGATCGCCGCATCCGTGGCATAGCCGCCGATCACGGTGCCCTGCCCGTGCAGCGGCAGCAATGTGGCAAGGCCGACCATACCGACGATGGCGGCGATGTAGGGGTCGACAGGCACAAATGAGCGCAGGCGGCTGATGGTCATGGTGGCTTCCTTCCTCGACTGGAAGGTGCGCATCCCCGTGCCGATTGTGAACCGCGCTTACCGGTGTTATTGTCATTGCGTTACGTAATGACGGATCGCCGCCATGCTCGACCCGACCCAGCTCGAAACCTTCCTCACGGTGGTACAGACCCAGAATTTCACCGAGGCCGGCCGCCGCCTCGGCCTGAAGCAATCGACCGTGAGCCAGCACATCCGCAAGCTCGAGGCCGCCGCCGGGCGCCGCCTGTTCGTGCGCGACACCCATTCGGTGGTGCTCACCGCCGACGGTGAAGCGATGACGGGCTTTGCGCGCCCGATCCTGGAGGCCAATGCGCGCGCCCGCGATTACTTCGCGGGGTCGCAGGTGCGCGGCAAGGTCCGGTTCGGCGCCGCGGAGGATTTTGCCAGTTCGCGCCTGCCCGATTTGCTGCGCGATTTCGTCCGGCGCCATCCGCAGGTCGATCTCGAGCTGACGATCGGCCTCAGCGCCGTGCTGTACCAACAGCTCGACGCCGGCGAGCTCGATCTCGTACTCGGCAAGCGCCGGCCCGGCGACGCGCTGGGGCAACTGGTTTGGCAGGACCGCCTGGTGTGGACCGCCGCGCCGGGCATGCGGCCCGAGCCCGGCGAGCCGCTGCCACTGATCCTCTACGCGCCGCCGAGCGTCAGCCGCAGCGTGGTGCTGGAGGCGATGGAGCGGTTCGGGCGGCCCTGGCGCATCGTCTGCTCCAGCGGCAGCTTGAGCGGCCTGCGCGCCGCAGCGCTCGCCGGTCTCGGCATCACCCCGCAAGCACAGGGCTTGATCCCGGATGGACTCGAAGCGATGTCGGCGTCAGGCCTGCCGCCGCTCGGCAGCGTCGAATTCGTGGTCCGCACCGCCCGCCGGACCAGACGCGGCCCGGCCACAGAACTGGCGCAGGCGATCACGGAACGCGGCGGCCGGCTGCGGCCTTAGAAGTACAGCGATGTTTGGCTGGAATGGTCTGACGCCGCGACCCTTCGGCTCAAGCGCTGCGGTCTCTGGAATACTCATCACCCCATGCGCTTGCGCGGGTGATGACACCGCGCAAGCCAAGGGCGCCCGCACGATTTCGGAATAATAGAATAATGCTGCTGATTTGCCCGACGTGTCAAGTTGCCGTGTCGAACGCCCGCGGCCGCCGGCTCCTTTGCATGGGGTTGTTTTCGATATTTTGAACGCAGCTTCGATGCGGGCCCTGATCGGACCCGGCGCCCCGCGTCAGGCGGATAGCGCCCCCGCGAGTTGCACCGCGTTCAGCATGCCGGTCCGTTCGTGGCAGCCGAGATACTCGAAGAACTGCTCGTCGGCGGCGGCAACGGTGACCTCGTGATACAGCCTGAGCTTTGCGGCTGGTCCCAAAGTCGACAGATACTTCATCGCCGCGCCGAAGATCCGGACATGGGTCGGATGCGATTCCGCCCAGCGCTCCAGCGCCGCAAGGCTCTTCCACCAGCTCTGGCCGTAGGACTTTTCTGTCAGTCGTCCATCCGCGTCAACGACGCGCATGTAGCGGTTGGCGTAGCAGCCGATCGGCACGCCGTCGTCGCGCAGGAAATCCATGCCCTCGCGCAGCACCGGCTCGACATCGTCGAGATACATCTTGCGCTCCGACGCCTCGGTGTCGCTCCAGTCCTGGCCGGAGCGGATCAGGCAGAGATTGTCATGCGCGACCACGCGGATGCGCGCCCCGTCGCGGATCACGCGCGGCTCGCCGCCGGGCGTCATCGCGTCGGTCTGCGACAGCGGGATGCGGTCGCGCATGCCGCCCCAATAGGCGTGCTCCTGCACTTCCCCGCTCATGCCGTCGGCGAGAACAGCGACGCCCTCCGGACGGCCGAGCGACGAGAACAGCGTCTCGTAGCGCGCAACATGCGGCCGCAGCACTTCGATGAAGCGGCCAATACCATCGGTGGCGCCCTTGCCGGTCCAGGCCTCGCGCGCGCCGGCGAACCAGGCGTCGAAACGCCCGGCATCGTCCCAATAGGCGACCGAGACGACGTTGGTGTAGCCGGCCTGGTCGACATATTGCGCACGATCCCAATGCGTCGGGCCGTTCTCGCCGGCAAAGCGCGTTGCGATCGATGCCAGCGCCTCTGCCACTGCTGCGGTCGGCTCGCCGCGAACCTGTACGCCGAAATAGGCCATGATGACGCGTGCGACCGCGGGCTTGTGCCGCGCGACGAACGAGGGATAAGGCGGCGCGTAATCGTCGGGCACGCGACGATGACGGGAGCGCGCCGTTTGCAGATGGGAAGGAATCGCGGATTCCATGGCAGTCGCCTCCGGTTGGATGTTGCCCTGATACGTTAGCTCGCGGCCGCGTCGACCTCCTCAAGACTGTCGAGCGGCAGCGCGAAGTGCTCGACGCGCTTCGACGGCTTCTTGTTCAGCAGCAGACGCGTGACGTCGGGCCGCGAGTAATGCCCGGCCGGGTCGGCGGCGTTCTTGGCGATCCCGATCGTGCCGAGATCGATATCGGCGAGCAGCAGACCTTCCTGATCGGGCGGCAGCTTCTCGGCGATCGAGCTGCCATCCGGCCCGTAGATCGCGGCGTGCCCGCCGCCGACATGCAGCAGCGCGTGCTTGTCGTCGCGGTCGCACATCTCGTCGATCATCGCCTGCGAGACCGTGGCACAGGGCGCCAGCACGAAGCACGAGCCTTCAACAGCATAGACCCGCGAGGCCGCGTTGTTGACCTCCCAGCCGAGCGCCGGCGCGAACGGATCGTACAGCGAGAAGCTCGGCCACGCCGCGACATGCACCTGCTCGTTCTGGGCGTACATCGCGTATTTCGAGAGTGGCTGCAGATGCTCCCAGCAACACAGCGCGCCGAGCCGGCCGATGCCGGGGCGGTCATGCACCGCAAGGTCGCTGCCGTCGCCCTCGCCGTAGACGGTGCGCTCGGCATGGGTCGGCCGCAGCTTGCGCCGCTTGGCGATGGTCTCGCCGTCGGGCCCGATCAGCCATTGCGCCAGATAGAGGCTGCCGCCGTCGCGTTCGGACAGGCCGAGCACCGCGGTCAAGCCGGCCTTCTTCACCGCCAGCCGCAGCTTCTCGGCCTGCGGACTGTCATAGCTCAGCGAGTTATCGAAATAGCGCTGCACGAAGCCGCGCCCGATCGCCCAGGCCGGCGAGTCCAGCCAGATGTACCAGGGATAGCCGGGGATGAAGGCCTCGGGGAACGCGATCAGTTTTGCACCCTTCGCGGCGGCCTCCTCGATCAAGGCAATGCTCTTGGCGACGGAAGCGTCGAGGTCGAGCCAGGCAGGGGCCGCCTGCACCACCGCAACGCGATATTTCGGATGTTCGATGCCCATGATGTCCTCCTCGTGGCCGGCGGCGCGGGCCGGTTCGTACTTGATCGGGCCCAGCGGCCTCTGACATCATGCTGCCCCGGGACCGGGAGCGCCGTTCGACCAGGACGGAAGGAAAATTCGACTGCGGAGGAGATTCCCCAGCCGTCTCCGGTACGAAGCTTGCTTTGTTTGCGTGGCCAGCGTTTGCACTCGTGAAGGGAGGAAATCATGCCGGCCCTGTTCACCACGGAAGGCGCGCCCACACATCAGCGCCTCGCGCTCTGGCGCGACATCGTCTGCGACGTGTTCGTGCAACTCGACTGCAAGTCCGATCTCGGCACCGCCTTCCACGGCGCCATCACCAGCGCGCAACTCGGCGCGGTGAAATGCTCCGTCGTCTCGTCGGGCCGGCAACGGGTGCTGCGCACACCGTCACGGATCGCACGCACCAGCGAGGATTTTGTTCTGTTCGCGCTCGGCCAAAGTGGCGCGGGCGGCGTGGTGCAGGACGGCCGCGAGACCGTGATCCGGCCGGGCGAGTTTGCGTTCTACGACACCACCCGGCCATACGAACTGCGCTTCGACGACGACTTCACGCAGACCATCTTCCAGGTGCCGCGCGCGATGCTGCACCGGCGCTTTGCCGGCACCCAGGGCTTGACGGCGACCACGTTCACATCGGATCGCCCGGTGCAGCGGCTCGCCTGGCAGTTCATCAGCGGGCTCTCCGAGATCGCCGACAAGCTCGATCCGGACAATGCGATCCGCCTCGCCGATCAGGCGGCCGACCTGCTCGCGATGGCGATCAGCGAGCGACTCGGCGGCGCGGCGCTACCGGCCTCGACGCACCGCTCCGCCCTGCTCTACCGGCTGAAGGCGCATGTGCTCGCGCATCTGCCGAACCCTGAGCTCAGCCTCAACGAGACCGCCGCGGCGCTCGGCATCTCGCCGCGCTACGTCAACAGCCTGCTGGCCGACGAGGACACCTCGTTCCAGCGCTTCGTGCTGGCGCAGCGGCTGGAGCGCTGCAAGCGCGACCTAGCCTCACCGGCACACGCCCATCGCCATATCGGCGAGATTGCGTTCGCCTGGGGCTTTAACGATCTCTCGCATTTCGGCCGCGTGTTCCGCGATCATTACGGCCTGTCGCCGCGCGATTGGCGGCACAGCCGGGTGCCGAACTGACTTCTCGGGTCGTTTGCGGCGCAAAATAGCCGGGAATCCTGACCTTCACAGATGCAAACAATTTACACTAACTCCAGCGGGTTCCGTTCGTACCCTTCTTTTCGCGGGTCCGGACCGGTACAGTCCTGCCGTTGATTTAGGAGGATTTCCCATGCAGGACCGGCGCCAGAGCCCACGTGACAAGGTGTTTTACGGTGCGGTTGCGGAGATCAATGAGCGTGGCTCGACGATGGATTGCGTCGTCCGCAACATCAGCGAAGGCGGTGCCTGCGTCGAATTTGGCGACGCCGCACACCTGCCCGAAGAGATGAATCTCAACGTCGCGCGCAAGGGTCGCTCGTTCCTGGCGCGCATGATCTGGCGCCAGGCCAACAAGGTCGGCCTCGCGTTCCGGACCATGACCTCGGACACCCCGGTCAGCGATCTCGACGAGCGGGTCCGCCGCAGCGAGATCAAGAAACGGCAGCTGCAGCGACGGATCAAGGAACTGCTCGGCCAGGGCTGAGCGTCCTCCCGCAGCTCCCCGGCCGCGTTTGGATCGCGGCCGACATCTGTCATTTCGGGGGTTGCAAAGGCCAGGTTATTCCAGCATCCGGTAGGCCCGCCAATGCTGGAACCGAGAGCCATTTCACGACATGTCGTCCGCGATCATCGAGCATCCCGACGGGCTGCCGCAACCGCAGCGCAATTGGGCCATTCTCACGATCGCGCTCGGCCTCGTGATGGCCGTCGTCGACGGCTCGATCGCCAACGTTGCGCTGCCGACCATCGCGCGGGATCTTAACGCCAGCCCCGCGTTCTCGATCTGGATCGTCAACGGCTATCAGCTGGCAATCACGATCTCGCTGCTGCCGCTGGCCTCGCTCGGCGAGATCATCGGCTATCGCCGGGTCTATCTGGCGGGGCTGTTGCTGTTCACGCTGGCGTCGCTGTTCTGCGCGTTGTCGCATACGCTGCCGCTGCTGACCATCGCCCGCATCCTGCAGGGGTTCGGCGCCGCCGGAATCCTCAGCGTCAATACTGCGCTGGTCCGCTTCATCTATCCGCATTCGCGGCTTGGCCGCGGCATCGGCGTCAACGCGCTGGTCGTCGCCATCTCGGCCGCGGTCGGCCCGACCATCGCCTCGTTCATCCTGGCGGTCGGGACCTGGCCGTATCTGTTCGCCATCAACGTCCCGCTCGGCATCGTCACGCTGGCTTTGGGCTGGCGCTTCCTGCCGCACACCAGGCCCGCGGTTCACGCCTTCGACTGGCAGAGCGCCGCGATGAGCGCCATCGCATTCGGGTTCGGCATCAGCGCGATCGACAGCGCCGGCCACGGCGAGGCGCTGTATCTCTGCGCATTGGAGTTCGCGATTGCCGCGGTCGCTTCCCATTTGCTGTATCGGCGACAACAGAACTTGCCCTCGCCGCTGCTGCCCGTCGACCTCTTGCGGATTCCGATCTTCGCGCTGTCGATCGGCACGTCGATCGCCTCGTTCTGCGGCCAGATGCTGGCCTTCGTCGCGATGCCGTTCTATCTCGAGAACCACTTCGGATATTCGGCGGTGCAGATCGGCCTGCTGATCACGCCGTGGCCGATCGCGGTCGCATTCGCCGCGCCGATCGCGGGCTGGCTGGTCGAGCGCTACCCGGCCGGCCTGCTCGGCGGCATCGGCCTGCTGCTGTTCGCACTGGGTCTGGGCACGCTGGCGTTCATGCCGGCCACTGCGACACCGATCGACGTGATCTGGCGCATGGCGCTCGCCGGCGCCGGCTTCGGCCTGTTCCAGACCCCGAACAACCGCACCATGATCGCCGCCGCGCCGCGCGAGCGCTCCGGCGGCGCCAGCGGCATGCTCGGGACCGCGCGCCTGCTCGGACAGACCATCGGCGCTGCCTTGGTGGCGATGCTACTGGCGCGCTATCCGGCCGACGGCACCAGGATCTCGCTGATGGTCGGCGTCGGCTTTGCCGTCGTGGGCGCCGTGCTGAGCACGTTGCGGCTGTCATCGGCCGGCAGCCGCGGCGCCGACCAGGTGCGGGTCCATGAGGGCCAGCGCCTGAAGGGCGAGTGACGCTGCGCGGCAGCGCCCCTCAGTCGTCCAACTAAAAGGCCGGCTGTTTTCAGCCGGCCCTTTCATTTGGTTGTTCGCTTGCGCCTCAGGCCTTGACCATCGGACCCTTTGAGGCCGGCCCCTTGGTGCCGCCTCCGCCGCCACCACCCTTCGGCGGCTTGCGCTTGCGCGGCGGCAGGTTCTCGGGCTTCGGGGTGACCGGGCCCTCGACATACTCGAACCCGATCTTGTCCTTGGCGGTCGCTTCGTCCTTGACCAGGACGACGCGGACGTGTCCGCCGCCCTTGAGCTGGCCGAACAGCACTTCATCCGCAAGCGGCTTCTTGATGTGCTCCTGGATGATGCGCGCCATCGGACGCGCGCCCATCTGCTCGTCATAGCCGTTCTCGATCAGCCAGGCCTTGGCGGGCTCGGACAGCTCGATCGTGACGTCGCGGTCGGCGAGTTGCGCCTCGAGCTGCAGCACGAACTTCTCGACCACCATGCCGATCACGTCGGCATTGAGGTGCGCGAAGGAGACGATCGCGTCCAGCCGGTTGCGGAACTCGGGCGCGAACTGCCGGTTGATCGCCTCGTGGTCGTCGCCTTCCCGCTTCGAGCGGGTGAAGCCGAAGGCTTGCCGCGCGAGGTCGGCCGCGCCCGCGTTCGTGGTCATGATCAGGATCACGTTGCGGAAGTTGACCTGCTTGCCGTTGTGGTCGGTGAGCCGGCCATGATCCATGATCTGCAGCAGCACATTGTACAGATCCGGATGCGCTTTCTCGATCTCGTCGAGCAGCACCACGCAATGCGGATGCTGATCCACGCCATCGGTGAGCAGGCCACCCTGATCGAAACCGACATAGCCGGGAGGCGCGCCGATCAGGCGCGACACGGTGTGCCGCTCCATGTATTCGGACATGTCAAAGCGGATCAGCTCGACGCCGAGCGAGGCCGCCAGCTGCTTTGCGACCTCGGTCTTGCCGACGCCGGTGGGACCCGAGAACAGATACGAGCCGATCGGCTTTTCCGGCTCGCGCAAGCCGGCCCGCGACAGCTTGATCGACGCAGCCAGCGCCTCGATCGCCTTGTCCTGGCCGAACACCGTGCGCTTCAGGGTCTGCTCGAGATGCTTCAGCACCTCGGCATCGTCCTTCGACACGCTCTTGGGCGGGATCCGCGCCATGGTCGCGATCGTGGTCTCGATCTCCTTGATGCCGATCGTCTTCTTGCGCTTGCTCTCGGCGACCAGCATCTGCGCCGCGCCGGACTCGTCGATCACGTCGATCGCCTTGTCGGGCAGCTTGCGGTCGTGGATGTAGCGCGACGACAGCTGCACCGCTGCCTCGATCGCCTCATTGGTGTATTTCAGCCGATGGTAATCCTCGAAATAGGGCTTGAGGCCCTTGAGGATCGCGATCGCGTCCTCCACCGTCGGCTCGTTGACGTCGATCTTCTGGAAGCGCCGCACCAGCGCGCGGTCCTTCTCGAAGTGCTGACGATATTCCTTGTAGGTAGTCGAGCCCATGCAGCGGATCGTGCCCGAAGCCAGCGCGGGCTTGAGCAGATTGGACGCGTCCATCGCGCCGCCGGAAGTGGCGCCGGCGCCGATCACGGTGTGGATCTCGTCGATAAACAGGATGGCGTTCGGATGCGCCTCCAGCTCCTTCAGGACCTGCTTCAGCCGTTCCTCGAAATCGCCGCGGTAGCGGGTGCCCGCGAGCAGCGTGCCCATGTCGAGCGAGAACACGGTCGCGGCCGCCAGCACCTCCGGCACATCGCTGTCGACGATGCGCTTGGCGAGGCCTTCGGCGATCGCGGTCTTGCCGACGCCGGCTTCGCCGACGAACAGCGGGTTGTTCTTCTGGCGGCGGCACAAGACCTGGATCGCGCGGTTGATCTCGGCATTGCGGCCGATCACCGGATCGATCTTGCCGTCGCGCGCCTTCTTGTTGAGGTTGACGCAATAGGTGTCGAGCGCCTCGCCCTTCTTCTTGGCATCCTCGTTGCCCTTGGTCTCGGTTTCCTCGTCGACGCCGCGCACCGGCCGCGCCTCGGACACGCCGGGCCGCTTGGCGATGCCGTGGCTGATGTAGTTGACGGCGTCGTAGCGCGTCATGTCCTGCTCCTGCAGGAAATACGCGGCATGGCTCTCGCGCTCGGCGAAGATCGCGATCAGGACGTTGGCGCCGGTCACTTCCTCGCGACCGGACGACTGGACGTGAATCACCGCGCGCTGGATCACGCGCTGGAACCCGGCGGTCGGCTTCGCGTCGTCCGCGCCGTCCGTTACCAGATTTTCGAATTCGGTCTCGAGATAATTGACGAGGCTGGTCCTCAGCTTGTCGAGGTCGACGCTGCAGGCCCGCATCACCGCCGCCGCATCCGAGTCATCGATCAGCGACAGCAGAAGGTGTTCGAGCGTCGCGTATTGATGGTGACGCTCGTTCGCGATCGCCAATGCACGATGCAAGGATTGTTCTAGGCTTTGGGAAAAAGTAGGCATTCGCGTCCTCTATGGCCCCCGGCCATCATGATCGCCATTACCGGGTCAGGCAATAACAACCTTCGTGATCGCCATTGATATAGTTACGACGGATCGTGGCGAAAGACCGGTCCCGCGATGATGGTTTTCTTCTAAAATTCAGGCGCCGGGACGTGATCCGGCGGCGCCCCGTCATCATACGGGAACGCCGTTCGCCGCGGTCAAAATGCGCGATGCAAGACCCGTTCCGCTTCCCGCAGCAGGTCAATCGTTCCCGCGAACTATTTCTTTTCCATCACACATTGCAGTGGATGCTGATGCTTGCGCGCAAAGTCCATGACTTGCGTCACCTTGGTCTCGGCGATCTCATAGGTAAACACGCCGCACTCACCGATCCCGTGATGGTGAACGTGCAGCATGATCTGGGTCGCCGCCTCGGCGTCCTTGTTGAAGAATCGTTCCAGCACGTGAACCACGAACTCCATCGGCGTGTAGTCGTCGTTCAGGATCAGGACGCGATACAGGTTCGGGCGCTTGGTCTTCGGCTTGACCTTGGTGATGACCGAGGTCGACGGGCCGCTGCCCGCTCCATTGCGGTTGTCGTCATTGCTCATTTTCGGCTCCGGCGCGGCGGACACCGCGGGCTTGGCCGAAACCGGCTCGGAGATCGGGACTGTCAACGTGTATCGCAGCATGGCTCAGGCGTTCGAATTCCCCAGGGGAAACCGGTTGGCGATTGGAAGGTGGTCGCGATTGCCGCAAGACTGATCGCGGAACCCCCAGCAATGCTTTCCAGATTGCCGCTCCCGGTCCGATCCGGCGGCCGGATCGACCTCCCGAATATGGGCCTCACGACGCCCTGCCGCAAGCGCAGACCCGCCGCAGCCCACCGGTCCGATTCCCGGCGCGGCAACCCTCGGAAGGTTAATCATTTCTGCCTGGTTTGACAAAGGAGTCGGGTATCCAATTTAGCGGGCATTGAGGATAGCGCGTGCTTTTGCCCTGCTTTTGGCCGTCTGGGGGGCCCGCCCGCCGGGTTTCAGTTTCCCGATTCACCATCTGTTTAGCCGCGCACGTCGAGATGGCCGCGCAATCCATTTTGACGAGAGCGCCATGCTTGGTTCAGCCATTTCCAATCGCGTCCGCGCGGCCGTCCGCCGGTTTTCCAGGGCAACCGACGGCAATGTCGCGGTGATCTTCACCTTCGCAATCCTGCCGATCCTCGCCTTCGTGGGCGCAGCGGTCGACTATACCCGCGCCAACAACGCCCGCACCGCGATGCAGTCGGCCCTCGATTCCACCGCGCTGATGCTGTCCAAGGATCTGACCATGGGCACCATCACGGCCGCGCAGATCCCGAGCAAGGCACAGGCCTATTTCAACAGCCTCTTCACCAACAAGGACGGCCAGGGCATTGCCGTCTCGGCCACTTATACGACCCCGACCTCGAGCGCAGCCGCGACCATTCTCCTGAGCGGGTCCGGCTACATCAACACCTATTTCATGAAGTTTGCCGATCTGTCCGGCAGCAATTTCCGGAAAGTGAATTTCGGTACCTCGACGACCACCACCTGGGGCAACGTCAAGATGCGCGTTGCCCTCGCCCTCGATAATACGGGATCGATGAGCCAGAACGGCAAGATTACCGCGCTGCGAAACGCGGTGGCCGGAACCGGCGGCCTGATCGACCAGCTCAGCGCGCTCAGCAAGAACAACGGCGACGTCTACATCTCCGTCATCCCGTTCGCCAAGGTCGTCAACCTCGGCGCCAGCAACTATGGCCAGAACTACATCGATTGGACCGACTGGCTCAATCCTCCGACCACACAGCCCGCCAACAGCAACGGTGGTTTCCAGGCGACACTTCCCATCAACTGGCATGCCGTGGGACCTGGCGCGAAGTGCCCGTTCACCAACAGCATCGGCAATACCAATGGTGCCGCAAACGGTAGCTTCGTTTGTAAAACGGGTCCCACAGCAAGCGATGGTTCGACCACCTCAACGATTCCGTCGACGACGATCACGATCAACGGCGCAACCGTCAAAAATCCCATTTGCCCGACTGCCGAGACGTTCACCGCTCCATACACCTTTGTGAAGTACAATGGCTGCTGGAGCAGCGAACCGACCGGCCTGACGGAAACATTCTGCAGCGGAAGCTCGAATTGCAGTTGCCCAAAGAACTCCTCGGGCTCCCCCGTCACGGGTTGCACTTGCAGCGGCACCGGCAGCAGCAAGTCCTGCACCGGATTGACTTATGTTCACAACTGGACGCAGCCCGGTCCCAACGACCTGACAGACAATCCCAGCCAACCGAGGGTGTCCGCCATCGTCGGATTCAAGGACAATACCAGCACAACCAACAAGGACCACATCTGGACTCCCAACGCCGTCGGGGTCGCAAATGACTGGCGCCAACCTTCCACCAACCCGATCAGCACATGGACCGGCTGCATCACGGACCGCACCCAACCCAACGATGCGACCGGCGTGCTGCCGGCGACGTCCGATGTCACGACGTTGTTTCCCGCCTACGAGTATTTCGAAAACAGCACAGCCTATTGCAGTAGCAGCGCCTCGACGTCGCTCGAGCCGATCATCCCCCTGAGCTACAATTGGAGCGCGCTCAAGACGGCGGTCAACGCCATGCAACCGACCGGCGGCACCGACCAGTCGGTCGGCCTCGCCTGGGCGTGGCAGTCCCTGCTGGTGGGCGGTCCGCTGAACACGCCCGCGGAGGACTCCAACACCACCTACAACCGGGTCATCATCCTGCTGTCCGACGGTCTGAACACCGAGGACCGCTGGCCCGCTTATGGCGACGGCAGTTCGCAGGCCTCGGGCAATCCGATCGACGCAAGGCAGGCCCTGCAGTGCCAGAATCTGCAGAACGCGAGGGATGCCAACGGTGCGCCGATGTACACGATCTACACCATCCAGGTGAACACCAGCACGCCCGCCGATCCGACCTCGACCGTCCTGAAGAACTGCGCCAGCAGCCCGGACAAGTTCTACATGCTGACCAGTTCGACCCAGATCCTGACGACGTTCAACACGATCGGAACTGCTCTCAGCAAGCTGCGGCTGGCGAAATAACCGCCCGCTTCAGGCGCAACAAAAAAGCCCGGCCGAAACGGCCGGGCTTTTCGTTTGTCTTGGTCAGTAGCGCTTACTGAGCGGGCGCGAACTTGGAGACCAGGCCCTCGTAGGGCTTGAAGGTCTGCTTGGCGCAGTCGCTGTACAGGCCGGCGATCTTCTGCGATTCCGCAACGAAGGTCTCGTAGGACGAGCGCAGGTACTCGGTCTGCGCCTCGAGCGCCTTGTCCAGCGACTTCACGCCCGACAGCTTCTCGACGAACGACTTGGTGTCCTCAAACGACTTCTTGGCGTAGTCGCCATAGGCGGTGGCGATCGCCTGGACGCCGCTCTGCAGGTTGTTCGCAGACGCAGTGACGGACTCGATATGCTCTTTGCCGTAGTTCTGAATGTCTTCGATCTTGACCATGGATTGGAATTCCTTTTCCCAGACTTGAAGGCGCAAATTCCCATTGCCGGGAAGCTCCCGGCCCCCTGACAACCATCGGAATATCGCATTGCACAATAAAGTCAACAAATATTGTGCGTCGCACAACGACATTTGCCCGAATCCTGAGCATTTGCGATAAACCCAGGGGGACTACGCAACGGTTGCTTAATCTTTTGGAAACTCGGTCCGCCTAACCTGATTCCTGGACTTTGTTCGCCTTCCGACGGGCAGCCTTGAAAGCTGTTTGTGAACAACACCTTAGCTAGAAGAGCGACCTGAGCCGCCACGAGGGCCGATGGTTCTGCCCGAAGTGGTCTGTTGCGCAGGCAAGGATCGACGGCCGCCGGGCACAATTTCGCCTCACGAGCCAGTGATCTAGATAGAAATTGGGACGGGGAAGTAGATGCTTCGAACAACCTTGGCCTCCTCGCGGGCGCTGCGAGTTGGCGTTCTTGGGCTCGTTACCGTCACGACGGCGATCCTGATCACCGGTGATAGCGCGGAGGCGCGCCGTCACCGGCGCCACACCGCCCGTCACCACCACAGCGAGGCCGCGCGCGAAAGCTACAGCCCGCAATTCGCGACGATCGTCGTCGACGGCAACACCGGCTCGGTGCTGACGTCGAACAGTCCCGACGGCCTGCGGCACCCCGCCTCGCTCACCAAGATCATGACGCTCTATCTGCTGTTCGAGCGCCTCGATTCCGGAAAGATGAAGCTCGACACCGAGATGCCGGTTTCCGAGCATGCTTCCGAGCAGGACCCGACCAAGCTCGGCCTGCGGCCCGGCCAGACCATCAGGGTCGAAGACGCCATCAAGGGTCTCGTCACCCGCTCCGCCAACGACGCTGCGGTCGTGATCGCCGAGGCGATCGGCGGCAGCGAAGACGACTTCGCCCGGATGATGACCCGCAAGGCCCGCGCGCTCGGCATGAGCCGGACCACCTATCGCAACGCCTCGGGCCTGCCCAACGACGAGCAGATCACCACCGCGCGCGATCAATCGACGCTCGGTCGCGCCATCCAGGATCGTTTCCCGCGTTACTATCGCTACTTCTCGACCACGGCGTTCAATTTCCGCGGCCACACGATCACCGGTCACAATCGCCTGCTCGGCAGCGTCGAAGGCGTCGATGGCATCAAGACCGGTTACACCCGCGCCTCCGGCTTCAACCTGGTGACCTCGATCCACCGCGGCAATCGCTTCCTGGTCGGCGTGGTGCTCGGCGGCCGCAGCGGCGGCTCCCGCGACGCCATCATGCGCAACCTCCTGGCCGAGAACATCGGCAAGGGCGCGACCACCCGCACGGCCGCCGCGATCACCGAGCGCAACCCGGCCGACGCCAATGTCGAGGTTGCCGATGCCGACAACGCCCGCAGCGCGGACACCGCGCCGGTCGCGGCGTCGGAGCCCGCCGCGGCAGCCGTCGCGGTGCAGGCGCCGCGCCCGGCCAGCAAGCCCTCGCTGATGGCCGCCGTCGCCGCCGCGCTGCCGCCGCCCCCGGCAAAGCCTGAGCCGCAGGCCAAGCCCGAGCCGGCCCCGCTGACCTCAGGCGTGATCCAGACCCAGCCGATCGCCGCGATCCCCGGCTCGGCCGAACCGATGAAGCCGGTCAAGGTGAAGACCGTGCAGGTCAAGGCCGGCCAGATCAAGCTTGCCGCCGCCGGCCCGGCACAGTCCGCGCCCCCGATCACCAGCACCATCCCATCGCGCGGCGAAGTTCCCGAGACCTCCAATGCGATGATGGCGCGGGCTGCCGAGACCTCGAGGCCCGAGATGCCGCCGCAGCCGGCGAACTTCGGCACCGGCAACGGCATCCTCGGCGTGCTGCCGGCCTCGTCCGTCCATGCACCGGCCGCCGCCGCGGCGCCGCAGGCCGTGGCCTCGATCGAACCGACGACCCGCAGCCTGCAGGCCGCGCCGCAGACCAGCGTCGTCAAGCCAGGCGCCGCGCATTCCGGATGGATCATCCAGGTTGGTGCGCTCGAGTCCGAAGGTGAGGCCAACAAGCGCATCGACCTCGCGCGCAGCTCGGCCCGCGGCCTCCTCAGCAAGGCGGATCCGTTCACCGAGGTCGTGGCCAAGGACAACCGCAAGCTCTACCGCGCCCGCTTTGCCGGCCTCGAGCGCGATCAGGCCGAAGCGGCGTGCAAGACGCTGAAGCGCGCCGAGATCTCCTGCATCACCGTTCGCAACTGATCGACAGCAACAGCTGATTTCAAAGGGCCGGCGCCGCAAGCGCCGGCCCTTTTGCTTTGCAGGCCGCCGCGCCAACGACCGGCCTTTCCGCGCGCGGCGCGACCATGAGAACTTCTCGTCAATATTTTACGGTTAAGTTTTCCCGAAAGAACAATCGGCCACGCCGGACAGCGGCGGGCCACACGGGGCATCAATCAGAAACGGAAGGCAGCTCTCGGCTGTGGCGTCAGTAGTGTAGCCGGAGTTAGAGATGCGTGCGAAGCAGAGTATCCTTGGCCTCGTTCACACGGGCAGCGAGATACGTCGAGCCCCCCTGGTCGGGATGGAGTTTCTTCATCAGGGCGCGGTGAGCCCGGCCGATGTCGTCACGCGACGCTCCCGGCTGCAGGCCAAGGATCTGATAGGCCTCCTCGTTCGTCATTTTGCCACTCGTCGCCGCGCGGCCCTGCCCCCCTGCCCGGTCGCCCTGTGCGTCCTGACGCCAGGCGGGAAAGCGGCGGTCCAGATAGCTTTCAAGTAGCGCGACGCTTTCGGCGTCGAAGCTCGGGACCATCGCCAGAAGCTGCGACAGGTCGAACTCGTCGAGCATGCGGCCGGCCTGCGGTCCCGCCACGATCTGGCCCTTGAGCACGCCGCTGTCGTGATCGAGGCTCATGTCGAGATATTGCGAGCGCACCCGCGAGCTTTGTCCCTGATTGCGCGAACCACCGAACATGCCGCCGAAATTGGGAAAGCCCGTGCTCCCGAACGGCGACCAGCCGAGCAGTCCGGCGCCGAAGATGCCGAGCGGGATTGCGACCGCCAGTTCGCCCCGCACGCCGGTAAAGGCCGCAACGGCAAGCGCGAGCACGCCGCCCACGATCTTGATCGCACGCGCAAGCACGGCCGGATTGGCCGCACGAAACATCTGCAGTGCGGAATAAAGGATGACAATTGCGACGACGCCGGCGATCAGGGTTGGCATGCGCGGAATATAGGCGGCCCGGCGACAAAAAGCATGCGAAGCTTCGTCTCACTGGAGCGTGAAGCGCCCTCGCGTGGCGCCGCCCCCTGCGATTGAGTAGCTTGCGGCAATCGCGCTAGAGGAAGCCTGATGGCGATTGACGGACTGATCAGCCTTCGCAGCCAAGTCGGGCCGAAGCAAACCGCCGACCGACTCAAGGCCGAACTGCAGGCGCGCGGGCTGACCTTGTTCGCGCAGATCGATCATGCCGCGGGCGCTGCCGGCGCCGGTCTTGCGCTCCGTCCGACCGAACTGTTCGTGTTTGGCAACGCGAAGGGCGGCACGCCGTTGATGCAGGCTGCGCAGACGATCGGGATCGATCTGCCGCTCAAGGCGCTGGTCTGGCAGGACGAAGCCGGCGACTGCTGGTTCTCCTACAATGATCCGGCTTGGCTCGCCGAACGGCACGGCGTCGCGGAAGCGACCGGACAGGTCACGGCCAACATGTCGGCGCTGCTCGGCGCAATTGCCAAAGCCGTGACGTCGGGCGGAGCCTGACGCGCCAAACGGCCTATTTCATCTGGCCGATCAGCCTGGCCGCGCCGCTCGTCGTCTTCGCCAGTTGCAGCAGCGCCTCGCGGCCGCCGGCAGCATAGGCTGCAGCGGCGCGCAGCAGCTCGCGGAGTTGTGCCGCCGCGCCGGGATCGAACCTGCACCATGCGCCGCCGGTCAGCCGCGCGATCTCACGAAACGTCTGCTCGGCAGTTGCGTCCGCGCCCTCCTGGAACATGAAGACCGGCACCTTGAGCAGGCCGAGTTCCCCGGCGCTTGCGCACAGTGCGTCGGCGTTCTCCTCCATCGCGTCGCCCACGAACACGAGCGCGCGCACGCCTGCCGCAACCGCCTCGCGGCGCGTCTCCGACAGCACCTTGCCGATCTGGGTATTGCCGCCCTGGCAGTCGATCTTGCTCATCAGCCGCGCGAGCTGCGCGCTGTCGGAGATCCAGCCCGACGCGCGGCACTCGTTGAAGCCGCGATAGTAGACGAGGCGGATATCGAGGCTGCCGAGCGAGCCGGCCTCGCGGAACATGTCCGCTTGCAGCGTGCAGGCCATGTCCCATGTCGGCTGCCGGCTCATCGTGGCGTCGAGTGCGAACACCAGCCTGCCGCGTGCGCCGGCGCGATGCGGCGACATCGCGCGCGCCTTCGCCACGAATGCGGCGATGTCATTGGCGCTCGACGCCGGCACGCCAGGCGCATCGCCCGGGCGCACGTCGCCTCCGGAGGTCGGTTTGATCGTCTTGCCAGCCATCAGCGCTTGCCTCGTACAGCAAACACTATGTGGGCCGCGGCATCGGATTGGTCAACGTAACGCGCCCGCCGGCCCGGATCGGATCCCGGGCGGCCCTGTCAGTTCGTGACCGACGGATCCTTCTTGGTCTCGCTCTTGGTGAACGAGAGCGACTTCTTGACCTTCTCGCCGAAGGTCTGAGGCGGCTTCTCGACCGGCACGTAGAGCGAGACGGGACCCGGCTCCAGAATCTTCAGCGGCGCATTCCTGGTATCGACCGCCGCAACATCGCTGTCGGTGTCGGCCAGGAATTTATCGAGCATCGCCTGGATCGAGTCCTTGGCCTTCTCGGGTCCGGTATCGCGCATGTCGTTGTGCTGGAAGTTGGTGTTCACAACGGTGATGCCGGCCTTCTCGCACTCCTCCTCGTCCGGCACCACGCCCGGATCGGGCTTGAAGTGCGAATCGTGAGACCGGAATGAAAGGATCTTGAACTTGCCGTCGGTCATGAACGGCACGCGAAGATTGTCCAGCGTGACGACTTTCTTGATCTCGTCCGGATACTGCTTGGCGAAATACATCGCGATGTCGCCGCCATTGGAATGGCCGACCATCGTCAGCTTGCTGTAGTCCGCGTTCGGCTGACGCTTTTTCATCTCCTCGATCGCGAATTTGATGTTGGTGATGCCGCGCTGATACTGCGGCAGGCGCCCGACATAGAGCTCGCCGACCTTGGTCACCATCGGTCCATCCGACGGCAGGTCGTTCTGAATGCTGACGGTCAGATAGCCGCGTGCCGCGAACACATTCGCGAGGAAGGAATATTCGGTAAATTTGACGGTATTACCATGATTGAGGATCGCAACCGGGAGCTTGATCATGCCGGCGTCGGCCTGCATCTCCTTGTCGAAGCGCACGGCAACGTCGACCGCGACCGGCCGCTCATCGCGGGTCGGATCCTTGAACATGAGAGTTTCGTGACGGATCGCCCACTTGCTCGCGGTGAAGTACGCACCCGTGATCACTACGGAGAGCGAAAGCAGAACGAGAATTCCACGCTTCATGACGTCCTCGAGGTGCCCGCCTTTACAGGGCGATTTTGGCCGGAGGCTCTTCGGCCTCCTTTTGAGAATATATGTCACAGCGCCGTGACAGGAAGTCCAAATATTGTGGCTTCGGTGGCATAACGTTGTGCGCTGCACCTATAGTTTGTGCAGATGCACACGCCTCACCGCGACGGCTCGTGCTCTCCTCTTCCCTTCGACGTGAGTTCCCAAGGTTGCGTTCGAGCCTTGGATCACTCTTGGATCGCCCTTGGATCGACCCTGAGGAGAAACTGGATTTCGGCTGCTTTGTTCCGGCTTTTTGGCCGTGGTGTGGCCGAACTCACCGGAAAAGCACGGATCTCAACCAATTTCGGTGTAGATGATCAGCTTCAGGCCGGGATCGTCGTTGGCCTGGAAGCTGGCGTACTCAAAATTGAGCCTGCCGCGCCTGGGGTGGCTGAGCACCTTCCGCCCGGCAACGCTGCTGCTGACGTCATGGGTTCCCCACCAGGCGTCGAACTCGGGACAGCCCTGACGGAGCCTCGCCAACAGGTCCGGCCGCGTCGTGCTGACGGGGCGGCGTTGGAATGCAGGGCGGACCGGGACTCGACCTGCCCTACCCCTGGATCATGCGCGAATGCATCAGCATTCACGGTGTCTGGATGTATCCGCCGGAGGCGACGTTCGGCCTCGTCAATCTCGCCCGCGCCGGGCTGTTGCGGCTCGATCAATTCGAGGTCACGACCTTCGATCTCGAACACGCCAACGACGCGGTCGCGCATGCCGCCGCCAACGGCGGACCGTTCAAGATGACCGTGCTGAAACCGAACTAGGCCGGAGGCGAAATCCCTTGCAGGACGTCCTTGAAGACGCCGTACTGCGCTTGAAACGCCTGCGGGCTGTAGTCCTGGTAGTACCCTGCGGTCACCACGACAACGAGATCGAGCTCAGGGACGATGCGGATCGATTGCCCGCCTCGTCCGAGCGCGCCAATCCAGTCGACCTTTCGCCCATTCAGCAGAGACTGGCCGAGCCACCAGAGGTATCCATAGGATTGATGCTCCGTGGCCTTGAGTTTCGATTCCGTCGAGGTCTCGATCCATGACTTTGGGACGATCTGGCGACCGTTCCAGCGACCGCCTGCGAGGACAAGCTGCCCGATCTTTGCCATGTCGCGCGGCCGCAGGCGCAACCCGCCACCGGCATCGCTATCCCCTTTGACCCGGCTCCATTCGAAGCTGGTAATGCCCAGGGGCTCGAACAACGCGGTGCGCGCAAATTCGTCGAGCGGATGTCCGGTCGCCTTGCGGACGATGGCCGACACCAGCGTAAGCGCGCCGGTGTTGTAGAAGAACGCCTGTCCCGGCGGGGCCGTTGCCGAAAGACCGAGGACGTAACGGCACGGATCCGACGCCCGATGCATGCGCACCTCGTCGTTGTCGTCTCCCGTCGCCGGGGTCGCCTCCACCCACGCCAACCCCATCGACATGGTGAGGGCGTGCACGAGCTGGATGCGGTCCTTTTCGGGGGACCGCAGGTCTGACAATTCGGGGAAGAAGCTGAAGATCGGTTCGTTGATGCTGCGGATCAGCCCGCGATCGATCGCGATCCCGACGGCGAGTGAGGTGACACTCTTCGAGACCGACTTGATGTTGTGCAGCGTATCGGCATTAAACGCGACGTCTTCGACCCGGCTGCCGTAGAAGCGGCCGGGGACCTCGTCGGAACCGCTGAAGTACCGCTCGAACACCAGCTTGCCCGCTGCGAACGACCAGCACCGCGTGCACATTGGCACCCGTTGCGAGCCGGTCAGCCATCCTGCACAGCGCAGCGCGGTCGGCGAGCTTGTCCTCAGTGATGGAGGCGACGGACCAACCATCGTCCCGCGCGACCGGAACACCACAGGCGTCCGACGGGTCCGCGTAGGCCGGCAAGGTGGCGAGCGGTGCCAAAGCAGCTCCTCCAAGAAGGGACATGAACTGGCGCCGTTCCATTCGATCCTCCGTTCATCACCTTGCGACCGCTCAAACCAATCGTTCGGAGAATCTGCCCGACGCTGGGCCGCCACCGGGATTACCGGCCTTGCCGGCCTAGCTGCCGATGATGTCGTCGAGTTCCAGCGGCTTGTCGACCTGGCTGAACCATTCGGCCCGGTTGGCGGCGCGACGGCGGCCGCGCTCATCGAGCGGCAGCTTGAGCTGGCGCAACAGGCCCATCACCTCCTCGCGGGCGGTGACGTGCCCGAGGCTCGGGCGGGTGCCGAGCGTCGCCTCGTCGATGTCGTCGAGCGCTGTCAGCCCGCGCGGGAAGAATTCGCGGTAGACCACCCGCTCGGCAAAGCCGTCGACCGAACGGAACCCGAGCCGCAGCGACAGCTGCTTCAAGCCGTCGGCGACCAGCTGCTTGTTGCGCGAGCCGAGCATCGATAGCCGGTTGCGCACCACGATCCAGTCGGTCGAGGCGCCGTCGAGCTGGCGGCGCTTGCGTCTGGTGTCGCGCACCATCTCCGCGTAATGGCTCTCGCCGATCACCGCATAGGTCGCGGGATCGACGGTGCCCAGCACGTCGAAATCGAGGAAGCTGTCGTTGATCGGCGTCACCAGCGTGTCGGCCATCGAATGCGCGAGCCGCATCAGGTAGCTGTCCGAGCCCGGGGTATCGATGACGATGAAATCATTGGCACGTTCCACCGCGCTCACGGCGGCCATGAACTGCTGGAATTCGGCGTTCTCGTTCTCCTCGATCTGCATCGTCTCGCCGTACTTGATGCAATAATGCGCGGGGAGTTCGAGATCGAGCCCGGAACGCCGCGCCCAGGCCTGGCGATTGCTGATGTAGCGGGTGAAACTCTGCTGGCGGCAGTCGAGATCGATGCTGGCAACGCGCTGTCCGGCCTTCAGGAGCGCAACGGCGATATGCAGGGCGGTGGTCGACTTGCCCGAACCACCCTTCTCGTTGCCCAGCACCACGACATGTGCGGAGCCGGATTGACCCTGACTAGCCTGCACCAACATGATTCATCCCCGCAATGATCTTCAAATCGCGCACGGCTGCGGTCAAGTGAAATGCATCACTGCGACAGGAAATCAATTGCAGCCATCCTTAATGATGAATCGAACGCGCACGCCGGCTGCGTCGATCGGCGGCACGAGGCCTGCGATCCATGCGCGTGCGAGATCGGGTAATGCTTGCGCGGCGGTTTGCCGATAACGGTTCGGACTTGGTAAGCTCCGCTACCTGCCGAACGCCAAACGTTCCACCTGGATTCCCCCCACCCAGCTTGCCCCACGAGTCGAGACCAGATGCCGAGAAATCCCACCGTCGTCCGTACCGTCCCCGCCCTTCGTCGCGCCGTCGACACCCTGCGCGCCAAGAAGGCGACCGTCGCGCTGGTCCCGACCATGGGAGCGCTCCATGACGGCCATGTGTCGCTGGTGCGGCTCGCCAAGCGCCGCGCCAAGCGGGTCGTCGTCTCGATCTTCGTCAATCCGACCCAGTTCGCGCCGACCGAAGATTTCGGTTCGTATCCGCGCACCTGGAAGGAAGACGTCGCCAAGCTCGCCGCCGAAGGCGTCGACCTGATCTGGCATCCCGAGGTGAAAGCGATGTACCCCGACGGCTTCGCCACAAGGATCGTGCCGGAGGGACCGGCCACCGCCGGCTTGGAGGATCGCTTCCGGCCGCATTTCTTCGGCGGCGTCGCCACCGTGGTCGGCAAGCTGTTCACGCAAGTCCGGCCCGATGTTGCGATCTTCGGCGAGAAGGACTTTCAGCAGCTTCGGGTCGTGACCCAGATGGCCGCGGACCTCGACCTCGGCGTCAAGGTGATCGGGTCGAAGACGGTGCGCGAACGCGACGGCCTCGCGATGTCCTCGCGCAACGTCTACCTCTCGGCGGAGGAACGGCGCGCGGCCCCCGAACTCAACCGCGTGATGAAGGAAGCGGCGGGCCGCCTGCGCGCCGGCGAGGACGCCGCGACCGCAATGGCCGCCGGCGCTACGCAGATCACCAAGGCCGGCTTCGTGCTGGATTATCTCGAGGTCCGCCACGCCGCCTCCCTGGCGCCGATCGGCTCGCTAAAGGACGGGCCGATGCGGATGCTGGTGGCGGCAAGGATCGGCAGCACGCGCCTGATCGATAACATCGCGGTCTAAGGCTGGGTCCGGACAAGTGTGAAGCGGTTCACGCGCAAACCGGATGCGAGCCTGTAATGAGGGCCCGGCCTCATCTGTGCGGCCGGGTCGTGCTTGCGCGGCGCCCGTGACGCATGGATGATCGCCCCGTTCAGAGGCGATCGGAATGGTCAGTCATTTCAGGCAAGGCATTGTTCTCGGCCTCGCGCTGCTGGCCGCCAGCGCGGCGCAGGCGCAGTCCCGGCCGCCGGTCGGCGGGGTCATTTCCGCACCCGGCGCGATGATCTTCTACGTCGCGCATGGTGCGCCCGATGCCTGCGGTCCGGGCTGCTCGGAATGGATCGCCGCCGAGGGCTCGGTGCAATGGGACACCTACAAGCGCCTGCTGGCGATCCTCGACCGGCAGGGCGGACGCAAGCTCCCGGTGGTGATCAACATCAAGGGCGATTCCAACCTCAACGTCGCCTCCAGCCTCGGCCGGATCCTGCGCGACCGCGGGGCGGATACCGCGGTCGCGGCGACCGAGGTCGAGGCCTGCAACGGGAAGTCCGAGGAGGAATGCTTTGCGCTCAAGCGGCCCGGCGGCCCGCTGGACGCCAAGGAGAAGCCGTCCAGCATTGCCTGCGATCTTGCCTGCGTGCTGGTGCTGTCGGGCGGCGTGCATCGCAGCCTGCCGGCGGGCAGCCGCGTGGTGCTGAGCGGCATGGCGATCCAAAGCCGGCTCGCGCCCAACGTCTCGGCCGAGCATCGCGAAAGTCTGACCTCGATCTTCACCGATCAGTTCCGGCGCTATCTCGGCGAGATGGGGATCGATCACGAACTGCTCGACGTCGCCTTCAGCAACGCGGGCGGCGGCCGTTATGTCGAGATCCCGGCGTCCGAATGGGGCCGGCTGCATCTCGTAACTCAGTAATTTGCGCCAGCAATCATCGGATTGCTCACAGCAATCCGATGGCTCAGAGCAATCCGAGGTCGCGCAACTCGCGGCGCATGGGTTCCGGCATCGACGCCACGCTGGCTGCGCTCGACTTGGTGAGATCTGCGGGCGCGGAGTCCGCGGTCAGGTAGCGCCAGCCCTGAAACGGCCGCATCGGCCGCGGCGAAACGGCGATCACCTTGGGCTGCATCACCAGCCGGCAGCGTCCGATGCCGTCCTTGTCGCGGAACGGCTCGATCGCGATGATCTTTTCGCGCGCGGCGATCTCGCCACGGATCACCCAATACAGCGAACCGCCGGCGAGGATCTCCTCCTCGCGCTTCGGCGTCATCCGCGTGATGTGGACGTGACGGAGCGGCAGGCCTTTTTTCTTCGCGGTCGCCATCCGTTCGGCGACCCAGCCCTTGAGTTCCTTGACCGAGTCGCAACCGACGGCAAGCTTGATGAGATGAAGCGGCATGCGCCGGATGTAGCGGCCGGCGCGCGCTTTGGAAAGAGAGCGATAGCAGCGGCAGTGGATATCGGGATTTACTACCCGGAACGATGCAAGGACGGCGGCTCAAGCCGCCGTCGTCACGCTCATTCCTGGTTCGCGGCCGCCGGCGCACTCGCCGCGGCAGGCGGCGGCGCCGGCGCCGCAGCCGGCGCGATCTGGACCGGACGCTTCGCTGCGGGCGGCCGCTTCGGGGCTGCGGGCGGTGCGGCGGCGGCGCGCGCGGCCGGCGGCGGTGCCGCAGCGGCCGGCTTCGCCGGTTCGGGCGTCATGATGCTGACCGGCGGCGTCGAGGACGCGCTCGGAAACTCCGCATTGGTCGGCTTGCCGGTGGGCAACGACTGCGGCAGCGCCGCGACCAGGCCGGAGGCGGCCGACGCCTGCGCGCCGCCCGGCGCGTTCCAGGACGCCGCGTAGCGCGTGACCAGGTTCTCGTAGGTCCGCTCGTTCATGTTGTTGATGATCTGATGGTTGTCGCCCAGCGAGCGGAACGCGGGACACGCGGTCGGCGTGCAGTGGTCTCTCGCCATCAGCGCGTAGGCCACCAGACCGTAGCGGTCGTGCTCGATGGCGCGGCGCAGCGCCTGCAACTCGGTGGTGGAATTGCGCTCCGCGGTTGCGAGGTCGCCGAGCGCGGTCAGGCGCGAAATCTGCGCCGCCGCATAGCTGACTGCCGCCGCGGCCGTATCAGACGAACCGAACAGCACCTTCTCGCAGGCATTGAGCACGGCATCTCCGGCGAGGTCGTCGACGCAGGCCAGCGCCGGCGTGGTCTGGCTGGTGAATTGCGCCGTCCGTGTGTCGGCGGGCGCCGCCTGCCCGCCCGGCCCGAAGCCGCGGATCGTGGCGGCGACCGCAACCGCGATCGACAGCAGCGTGATGACGGTTAGCGCGCCGTTGGCGACGGACTTTTCCGCGCGCAGCAGCGTGACCAGAACGACAATCCCAAAGAAGCCCGCCGCGGCCAACGTCAGCCACATCGGGAAGGTCGGTGAGCGCCAGATCTGATCCAGCGAGGAAGCCCAATTCATGCGCGATGTCCCTCAACACAGCGTAAGCACAGCCGGCGACGGCGAACGCCGCCATCCCGACGTCCAACCTTCAGCACAATGGGTCTGCGAACAGGGCCTTTTGACGGCGACGGCGCGGAACCCGCTCCAGCCACCGGCTTGCGCACAACGCGTTCAGGACAGCGCGAGCTGACTCTCCTTGGCCACCCGTTCGAAAGCTTCAGTCGAGCTCTTGATGCGATACTGGCAATCGTCACCATCGGTCGGCAGCAGCCGGATCACCTCATAGGTGCCGCTCGCAGCGGGGCGCGCCACGTTGCTGGCCGTGAAATAGACGATCTCGCCAATCGAGTACTTATGCTTCAACGCCCTCTCCATTTTCTTAGAGATTGCTGGCTGAGCTGACAGTCCCGATAGCTCAAGCCGGCATTTTGAGAACCCTGCGGCAACCTAGCACATCGCGCCGCCCCAAATCCAGCAAGATTGGGGCATGGCGAAGGTGCGATTTTGCAGGTTTTTCAGGGCGATAGGCAGCAATTTACGTGCCAGCCGGAAATTGCCCGCCGACCTCGGCTGGAACCCGGTTCCACAGCCTCAGGCGGTATGCGGCAACTTTCCGTTGGGGCTCGCGCCGTCGACCGCAGCCGGAAGTTGCTGGGCCAGCACCTTGGACAGCTGGTCGACCGGAATGTTGAACTTGGCGGCGAGTTGCTTGACGGTGTCGCTGCCCAGCACCTCCTGGAGCTGCTCGGCGGTGATCGGCAGGTTCTGTCCGGTGCCGATCCAGGATTTGACCTGTTCGCCGAGGCCGGCCTGCTCGAGCTTGGCCACGATCGCCGACAAGCCGCCCTGCCCGCCATTGCCCATCACCTGGCCCAGCACGACGGGGATGACGGCCGCCCCGAGCTGGCCAAGCATGCCTTTCAGCTCCCGTGAATTCTCCAGGGAATCGAGAATGCCCATGGTCTAAGTCCTTTCACGACTTGCAAAACCGGTCTTTTGGATTCGACGCCTTCGGCCCCGCGGCGTCAAGCCGCGATCTTTGCCACCGCTGTCACAATTCGGCAGCGCGAGAACCGGTCAGGCGTCCTCGAATCGCTCGATCCGCAGCGTCTCGGCCAAGCCGTCGCGGGTCCATTGCTGGAACGCCGGAAGCTGCATCATGGCATCGACATAATGCTGCGCCTCGGCCTTCACCGGGATCGCGTAGGTGCGGAAGCGATGCACCACGGGCGCGTACATCGCGTCCGCCCCGGAGAATGCCCCGAACAGGAACGGACCCTGCTTGCCGTAGCGCGCGTGGCAATCGGCCCAGATCTGCTCGATCCGCGCCACATTGGCCCGCGCATCGTCCGACAGCGCGACGGCGCGGATCGGCCGGTGCAGGTTCATGCCGCATTCGCTGCGCAGCGGCACGAAGCCGGAGTGCATCTCCGCCGAGATCGCGCGGGCATGCGCGCGCGCAGCGCGATCCGCCGGCCACAGCTTCGCCTCGGGAAACTTCTCGGCGAGATATTCGATGATCGCGAGCGAATCCCACACCGTGACGTCGCCGTCGATCAGCGTCGGCACCTTGCCGGCCTTGCTGAAAGAGAGGATGCGGTTCTTGTCAGCCTGGTCGGTGTAGAGCGGAACGAAGATTTCCTCGAACGGGATGTCGTTGGCGCGCAGCGCCAGCCAGGGCCGCATCGACCATGACGAATAGTTCTTGTTGCCGATGACGAGCTTGAGCATGCCTGTGAATCCTGTTGCCACGTCAGTTTGCCATAGTGCATTGCACGCGTTCAACCTGTACATGACGCGGGATGCGGATGCAGCGCGGCGCGGACGGGCCGCCGCGCATTGACGAAGGAAGGCACCAATGACCGGCTATTGGGTCGACATCCTGGCCGTCGGCTTCTTCGCGCTGGAATGGCTGGTCTACGCCATCACGCTGGAGCACACCGCCTACGGACGCGACAGCCTGTCGGCGCGGATGCATGTCTATCGCGAGATCTGGGTGCGGAATCTACTCAACCGCGATGCGCGGATGGTCGACATGCAGATCATGGCCAGCCTGCAGAACGGCACCGCGTTCTTTGCCTCCACCAGCCTGATCGCGATCGGCGGCGCGCTGGCGCTGCTGCGCGCGACCAGTGACGCGCTCGCGGTGCTCGGCGCGCTGCCGGTCAACCTGACGCCCTCGCCCGCGCTGTGGGAGATCAAATGCATCGGGCTGATCCTGATCTTCATCTACACGTTCTTCAAATTCGCCTGGGCCTATCGCCTGTTCAACTATGTTGCGATCCTGTTCGGTGCGATGCCGCCGGCCGGCCAGCGCGATACGCCGGAGGCCGAGGCCCATGTGATCCGCACCACGCGCCTGTTCGAGACCGCGGGCCGGCACTTCAACCGCGGCCAGCGCGCGTTCTTCTTCGCGCTAGGCTATCTCGGCTGGTTCCTCAGCCCCTGGGTGCTGTTCGCCACCACCGCCGCAGTCGTCATCGTGATCTGGCGCCGGCAGTTCGCCTCGAATGCCTGGCAGGCGATGGGAAGCTGAGACTTGCCTCCGCTCACGACGCGAAATCGCGCGGTGTGAAGTCGAGATCAAGCACCTTCCATTCGCCGTAGCGATCCCGCGGCAGCATCGCATAGGGCTGGCAGGCCTGCAGCGCCTCGGTCGCGCTCTTGAGCAGCAGCGGCCCCTTTTCCGATGCGGTGGCTTCGATCAGCAACGGCGCCGCGCCGAGCTTGCCGTCGGGCTTCATGAACACCCTGAGCTTGATCCTGACGTCATCGCCGGTGCTCAGCGTCGCCGGGAGCTTCATGCAGCTCTTCAGATGACGGCGGAACTCGGCGACCACGCTGGAGCCGACGTCGGCCTGCTCGGTGGCCGCGGCGTCGAAATTGTCCTTGCCGGGACCGGGGCCGTGCGGCGCTTCGGCCGGCGGCTTGATGGGGATGTCGGGCGGCAAACCGAGCATGACATTGTATTTGACGGACAGGTCCGGCTCGGGCTGCACATAGGCGGGTGGCGACGGCGTCGCTGCCTGCTGCGCCATTGGCTGGGGCATCGGCGGCGTCTGGGGTGCCGGCGTCTGCAGTGCCGGCGGCTCGGCCGCGGCATGCTGCGGAGCCGGGCTGGGCTTGGGCTCCGGCGGCGTCGCCTGCTTCTGCGGCGGTTGCTGCTGGGCCTGTTGCGGCTGTGGTGCCGGCGCTTGCGCCGGTGGTTCGGACTTGGCGGTGTCGACCGGCTTGTCGAGCGACGGCAACTGCAGTTCGGGCGTCGGCGACGGGCTCGGCACCGGATCGGGCTTGATCTCGCTCTTGATCTCGCTCCTGGCGACCTCCTGCGGCGTCACGATCTCGACCGGCACCGTGTCAGCGGCGACCGGATCGAACTGATGCACCTCCGAATACAGGAAAATCAGCGCGAGCAGCATCAGGTGCACGAACACCGATGCCATCAGATCCGCGTTTGGCCGAAACTTCATCCCACTCGATCACATCAGTGTCGTCTCCCCGCCGGTCACAATACCGGGTGGAACCCGCCTGCCTCAATCCCCATTCGGTGCAAAACCGCAAGTCCGCCAGCGCGCAATAGCATGATCCGGACCGCTGCCCAGCCATTTTCCGCGCGGCGATTCACAGGCAAGGACCCAACGCGCCATGGGCGTTCAGATGCGCAGTCAGATGGGCCGTCAGCGCGCCGCCGCGCTCCCGATTGCCGAAATCTCGCGCATGTCCTCATCCGACAACTCGAAGTCGAAGATGTCCAGATTTTCCTGGAGCCGCTCGAGCTTCGAGGTGCGCGGGATCGCGGAGACATTCTGCTGCACCAGCCAGCGCAAGCAGACCTGGGCGGCCGTCTTGCGATAGCGGTCACCGATCCGCGCCAGCGCGCGGTCGCCCTTCACGCGTCCCTTCGCGATCGGGCTGTAGGCGACGAACGCCATGCCATGGCGCGCGCAGGCTTCGATCACATCGGCCTGGTTCAGATAAGGATGGTACTCGACCTGATCGCAGGCGAGCGGCTCGGGGCACGCCGCCACCGCCTCCTCGATCAGCGCCACGTTGAAGTTCGAGACCCCGATATGCCGCGCCAGTCCCGCCTGCTTGACCCGCGCCAGCGCGCCGAGCGTCTCGGCAAGCGGCACGTGCGGATGCGGCCAGTGCAGCAGCAACAGATCGACCTCGGCCATACGCAGCCGCGCCAGGCTCTCTTTGGCCGAACGTTCGAGATCCTTCGCCATGAAATGCGTGGTCCAGACCTTGGTGGTCAGGAACACATCATCGCGCTTGATGCCGGAGGCGCGCAGCCCCTCGCCGACCTCGCGCTCATTGTCATAGATCTGGGCGGTGTCGATGTGCCGGTAGCCGAGCCGCAGCGCCTGCTCGACGATACGGGCGCAGGTCCGCCCGCGCAGCTCCCAGGTGCCGAGCCCGATCGCGGGAATTTTGGCGCCGTTGCCTTCGACGACATTCATGCGCCCATTATGCGCGCATGACGAGGACCTGCCAACTCACGTACGGGTTCCGCGACGGCCGGTTGCGACTGCTCACCGCTCCGGCTGGTAACCGTCGGTCAGCGTCTTCAGGAAGGCGATGATGTCGGCTTCGTCCAGCGCGGTCATCGCAGGTGTGTCGCCGAGATGGCGCTCGAACGGCGGATCGGCGACGTCGACATTGCCGTGATGCTTTTCCGGCAGATCGTCGTATTTCCGCACTGTACCGTCGGCCGCACGCGGGTAGACCTTCTCCGGATTGGTATCGCGGAAGTTATAGAAATCGAGCACCTGCTCGAGGCTCGTGAAGACGCCGTTGTGGAAGAACACGCGGCGGGTTGCGGTGTTGCGCAAGGTCGGCGTCAGAAACATCCCGCAATATTGCGTCTGCTCGGCAATGTCGGTGCGATACGGGCCGCAGACCCCGAGATCGAAATAGTTGGGATCGCGGTTGCTGGCGAGCGCGGCGTTGCGCGGCGCGCCGAGCGCCTCATACTGATGGTCGGTGAACAGCGGCGGCAGGCCGTCGCGGGTCGGCGACGACGTATGGCAGCCGGCGCAATTGGCCTTGTCCGGATCGTTGAACAATTGCAGGCCGCGCAACTCGCTCTCGCTCAGCCGCGCCTTGCCTTCCAGCCAGTAATCGAACTTGCTGGTGTAGGGATGGAAGCTCGGTTCTTCCACCTGATAGCGTGCGACCGCGAACATCGCCTCGGCGACCAGCAGCCGCGTGTTGTCGAAGACCTGAGCGCCGAACAGTTCGGCAAAGCGCGGGGCGTAGCTCGCCTGGCGCAGCTTCTGCGCCACCACCTCGATGCTGCCGCCGTCCATCTCATTGGGATCGAGCAGCGGGAAGATCGCCTGGTCCTGCAGCGTATCGGCGCGGCCATCCCAGAACAGTCCGCCCTGCGGCACGATGTTGACCGCCGACGCCGCGGTCCCGGTCGCGACCTTTTTCGCACGCGCGGCCTGCTGGCCTGCCGCGGCCAGTTGCGCAAAGTCGACAAGATTGTCGTCCTCGTCCTTCTCGGGTCCGATGCTGAAATTCGGCTGGCGTTCCAGATAAGTCAGGCCGGGAACGGCGCGCGTTCCCTGCCGCGATTGCGCGGGCCCGCCGAACATGACCGCCGCATCGTTGGGCGGACCGTAGGCGTGGTCCGGACTGTGACAGGAGGCGCACGACAATGCGCCTGACGACGACAGCGACGCGTCGAAGAAGATCTTCTGGCCGAGCTGCGCCATGCCGGACAGCGGCGCGACGGGCGGACGCCTGAGCTGCACCGGGTTCGGATTCGTCCCCGGAAGCCCTTGGGTCTCGGCTGCCGCAACGGCGCCGGCCATGCAGAGCAGGCCGGCGCCGAGAAGCCACAACATGCGGCCGTTCATATGACGTCCAGTGATCCCAGAGCGTTAGTGATGGTGATGATCGTCGGACGGGCTGACGATGACCGTACCGGCCGTCGGATCGAGGAACAGCTTGTTCTGCCGATCGTCGCCGTCGTGATCGTGATCGTGTCCATGATCGAAGTCGAACATGTCCGTGATCGATTCGACGCTGTCGTCGAACGAGCCGCCGCCGAGACGCTGGCCGTGCAGCCAGTTGTCTTCGATGAAGCGCACGACCGACGCCTGCGAGATGCGGGTGTGGCTGACGAAGTTCTTCTTGGCGTAAGGCGAGATCACAATGAACGGGGTCCGCGTGCCGGGACCGCAGCGGCCGTTCACCGGCTGACCGTTCAGGCCATTCGGCTGCGTCTGCTTGCCGATGCCGCGGCCGCACTGGCCGGGACCGTTGACCTGGTCGGCGGTCGGATCATACGAGGCGCTGATTGGCGCCGTGTACTGGTGGTCGTACCAGCCGTCGGAGTCGTCATAGGTGATGATGACCGCGGTGTCGCGCCACTCGGGCTGCTTCTGCAGGAAGTTGATCAGCTCGACATTGCCGGCCTGCTCATCGAGCGGATCGGAGTTGCCGGGATGACCGTCCTGATAGGCCGGCATCTTGATGTAGGAGACCGCCGGGAGGTTGCCGGCCTTCACCGAAGCGTAGAAGTCCTCGAGATCGTAGGCATGATTGGCCGGATCGAGCGTCTTGCTGCCGGGAACGTAGGTGTGGCCCACGGCGTTCACCGAGCTCGGCCGCGCATGGGTCGGGTTGGCGGTCGACTTGTAATACTGGAACCAGGCGTGGTGCGGGATGTAGTCCACGATGGAGCCGTTGACGTTGCTCGAGAAGGTGCTGCGGGCGCAGTTGGTGGTGCCGTTGCTGTTCTTGAACGTCAGGTCGAAGCCGCCCATGAAGCTGCCCCAGCTGATGTGCTCGGCGTTGAGCAGGTCGCCGATGTTCTTGCTGGTCATCAGGACCTGGCTGGTCGTGCTCGAGCAGGAATCGTAGGCAGGATCGGTATCACCGATCAGCGTCAGGCCGCCCTGGCCGTCGGCGATCGACGATGACGTACCGACGATGTTCTGTGCACCGTTGGTCTGGCCGGAAATTACCTCGAGCGCGCCGGGCGTCGACGGACCGAAGGTGTCGGTCCAGTTGTTGTCGCTCATCGCGAAGTTCTGCGCGTAATTCCAGAACGCGGTGACGGTGTTGCCGTCGAAATAGCCCATCACCTGCCCGTTGGTGCCGAAGGCGCCGACGCCGCCGGCGGTGCCGCGACCGGTGAATTTCGGAAACAGGTCTTCCTTGCCGTTGTCGACCGCCTGCTGCTCGGGCGTGTAGGCGTGATTCTGCGAGCGCGTGTTGGCCTGGGTGCGATCGAGCCGGAACGGATTGGTCGCGCCGGTGCCGTTGGCCGGATTGGTGTTCGGGTTGTTGGTCAACAGATTGGCGTTGGCGAGGTTGTTGACCTTCGGCGTATGCGGCTTGGCCGTGAACGGAATCGAGCCGGTCGGGTTGGCCGCATTCGGGTAGGTTGCGAAATAGTGATCGAACGAGCGGTTCTCGTTGAAGATCACGACGAGATGCTTGATCGGCGTTGCGGTGTGGATGTCGCGCGGATGACGATGATCGTGATCTCTATCATCGTCGTGAGCGGCGGCGCTGCACACAACTGCAGCAGCAGCGACCAGACAGACTCCGACCGTTGAAAGGAATTTCGCCTTCACTTCTTGCCCCATTTTTTAAGGATTTATGACGTCGACATGCGACACATTAGCCAACGCGCGTAACAGCTCTGTGTCGGTTTTGCGATTGACGCATCATCGCGACGTGATCGTCATGCGTTCGATTTCACGCGGCGGTTGCGGCGCCTTCGGATTCAAACTGCATGATCACGGCGCCTGGCCCTCGTCACGCACTGAAAAGCAATCGGCTGTTTCTGCCCATGCGGCGCCGATGCTGATCGCGTACCTGACAGTCAATCGAAACGGGAAGTGACGCGTGCGATTGTTGGCAATGTTGACGTGACGGTAGCCGAGCCGCAGCGCTCGCTCGACGATGCACAGGTGCGGCCACACAATTGCCAACTCACGCCGGCGTGGGGTGGTGGAGGATTTCCCCGACCGACGGCCTGGATCTGCCCGATCGGGGACACCGCCGTGAGCGGCACTGCTCTCGATACCAAGAGCCGGCGCAGCTATTGCCCGTGCCTGATCAGCACGTCCCGACAAGCCGGTTGTAGCCGAGCACGATTTTCCTTCAGGCACGCCAAAATGGTAAAATCGCCTTGATCCATCCACTTGTGGCAGAGCCGCTTGACATCGTGGATGCAAGCTTTCTCGTCCTGGTCGGTGCCAGCGTGCTGGGCAAAGGCCACGGTGGATAAGCTCGCAAGCAAGGCGAGCGCCAGCAGACATTTGTTCATTTGCGTTTCCTTCCTTTATTGCAGCTGCCGCATTCGCGGAGCGCCGAGATGCGGCTTCATTCCATGACCATCGCATGGTCGCTACTTGTCTCCGTCGCAGCACGCCGCAGCAACAACACGAGGGGGATGGCGCACAACGAGAGAACCATCATCAGCTTGAAATCGTCGATGTAGCTGATGATGGAAGCTTGATTCTGGATGACCTGATCGAGGGCGGCCCGTCCCGAGGCAGTCCATGGATTCCACGCATGCGCGATGATGCTGTTCCTGAATCCCGGATTAACCGCCGTGACATGGCTTCCGATGATGGCATGGTTGACCTGGCCATTCCTGGTCAGGAGGTATGTTGTGACGGATATGCCGACGCTCGAGCCGACGTTACGTGAGAGGTTGTACAGGCCGGTTGCATCGGCACGCTGCTCGGGCGCAAGCGTGGCGAAGGTCACGGTGGTCAGCGGGACGAAGAGAAATCCAAGTCCCGCCCCCTGGACGAACCCGGTCACCGCGATCGTCCATTGCGAGACGTTCGGATTCCAGCCGGTCATGTCGTACATGGCCCACGCCGTCAGCAGCAGGCCGATCACGAGCAGCACCCTGGTATCGATCCGCCCCATCAGCTTGCCAGCCGCGAACATGCAAACCATGGTCCCCAAACCGCGCGGGCCCATGACGAGCCCGGCCGTGACGACGGGATACCCCATCAGCGTCTGCAGATAGGGTGTCATCAATGCCAGCGAAGCCAGATAGGTTATGCCGACGATGAAGATGAACAGCATTCCCACCGCGAAGTTGCGATCGAGGAACAGCTTTGGATTCACAAAGGAGGCCTTTGCCGTGAAGCTATGCACAAGGAAGATGTAGAACGCCGACACCGCGACGACGGCCTCGACCAGGATCTCGAAGGAGGAAAGCCAGTCAAGCTGCGCGCCGCGATCCAGGAAGACCTGCATGGCGGCGATGGCGATGCTCAGGCTGCCAAATCCGACCCAATCCAGCCTCGCCGCCGCGCCGGCTTTGGTTTCCCGCAGAAAGAAGGAGATGCCGGCAAACGCGAGGGCGCCAAGCGGCACGTTGATATAAAAAACCCAGCGCCAGCTGTAATGATCCGTTAGCCAGCCGCCGATCACCGGGCCGAGCACCGGCCCGACCATCACGGACACGCCGAACAGCGCCATGGCCGATCCGCGTTCCTCGGGGGTGTAGATGTCGAGCAGGATCGATTGCGACACCGGCACCAGCGCCGCGCCGAAAAAGCCTTGCAGCAGCCGGAACGCCACGATCTGGACCAGCGAGTGCGCGATGCCGCACAGCACTGAAGCTGCCACGAAGCCGGCGACCGCCATCATCAGGACCTGCCGGCGGCCAAACTTGTTGACGAGAAACCCGGACGGCGGCGTCATGATGGCTGCGGCCACGATATAAGACGTCAGCACCCAGTTGATCTGGTCCGCGCTGGCCGAAACGCTTCCCTGCATGTAGGGGAGCGCAACGTTGGCGATCGTAGTATCCAACGCCTGCATGACCACCGCGAGGATCACGCACGCCGTGATGGCGGGCCGGTTGATCGGCCGGCCCTCGGCGGCGGCAGACTCAGCCATTTGAACCTTCCGATGATCCGAACAGCTCCGTGATGAAGCCGGGTAGTCCGCGCGCGTGCCCCGTGTCGACGTTCAGCTCGACGCTCATGCCAACCCGGAGCGGAGGCCGGCCCGGTGCATTGTTGACCCGGATACGCATTGGAATACGCTGCACCACCTTGACCCAGTTGCCGCTGGTATTCTCGGCCGGCAGCAGCGAGAAGCTCGATGCCGACGCGGGGCTGATGCTGTCGACCGCGCCGACCCAATGCTGGCCGGGATAGGTGTCAACATCGATCGTGGCCCTCTGGCCGGGCTTGACGTAGGTCAGCTCCGTCTCCTTCGGACTGGCTTCGACCCAGACATGATCGGTCGACACGATGTTGAAGGCGGTTGCCGCGGCGGCGAGATATTGGCCGGGCTGCAACGACGGCACGTTGGTTACAATTCCGGCGAATGGCGCCTTCACGACGGTGTGGGCGAGCTGACGCGCGGCTTCATTGCGCGCGGCCAGAGCGTCCTTGTAGCGCGGATGATCCTCGATCGGCGCGTCGGGATTGCCGTTCAGATTTGCGGCAATCCCGGCAAGCTGCTGCTCCAACGAGGCGAGCTTTTGCTGTGAGCCCTGAAGCGTGTTGCGGGATGCATCGAAAGTCGCCTGCGGGGTGAAGTTGTTGGCGACCAATTGCTGCTGGCGCCTGAAGTTGACATTGTTGAAATCGACGTCGGTCCTGGCCTGCGCGACCTGGCTCAGCATATTGCGATAGCTGGCCTGCAGCGCGGCAAGATCATTCCGGGTGTTTCCGATCTGGGCTTCAGCGCGATCCAGCGCCAGGCGGAATGGCAGGTCGTTGAGCTCGAACAGCACGTCGCCCTTTGCGACCCCCTGGTTGTCGTGAACTAGGACCTCCATAACGATGCCGGAAACATCGGTCGATAGTCCGACCATGTCGGCCTGGACGTAGGCGTTGTCGGTCGACATGACGGCGCCACCCGTCACATAGAGATAGCCGCCGATGATCAGCGTCACCGGCAACAGCGTAAACATCAGAATCCGCTTTCGGCTTTTTCTCGGTGCTCCCGGAGTTGCCGACGCAGGCTGCTGCGGTTCGCTGGACGGCTCGCGAAGCTGCGGCCGCTCTTTCGCGGCTGGCCTGACGGTTACGTCCGGATCTGGAGCGTCCCTTGCCTCAGGTGGATGGCGCGTCAAATGATAGACCTTGTCCTCGACGCCTTGCGAGCCGCTTTCAGACGCAGCCGTTTCGGCGTCAGCTCCGTGCCGTTTGGGATTTGCTTCGCCGGTGTTAGCCATGACCTGCTCGCTTCTGCTGTTCCACCGGCAAGTCGCACGCGCTGGTGAGATTGGATTTCAAGACCTGCAGCATCTCCATCAGGCGCAAACCTTCCGCCTCGGATAGACCGCTCAACGCCTCGCGGCGGGCTATTTCGCCGAGCTTGCGCGCCTGCACCAGCTTTGCCCGGCCTGCCTGCGCAAGCCGGAGGATCCGGACCCGCCGATCCGACGGATGCAGATGTCGCTCGATCAGTTCGCAGGACTCCAGCCTGTCCAGGATGCGCGAAAGCGTTATTGGCTCCACGTCGAGCAGTTCCGCCAATCCGCTTTGATTGATGCCTTCGTTCTGAGCGAGGTAGGCCAGCGCCTGCCATTGCGATCTGGTCAGCCCGGAATCGCGGGAAATCTGCTCGAATCTCTTCCTGAGCAGCCGCGCGACCTCGTGCAGCAGAAAGCCAAGAGTGGGGGATTCGACTTCCACGGCCAAACTCCTAAGCTAGCTTATGATAAGCTTGCGTATCAAATTAATAAGCTTGCTTATGAAAAAGCGCAAGCGCCGACCCCTGCGCAAGGCGCATGTCAGCTGATCGGTTCATGGTGGAGTCCTGGATCGGAGAAGGCTCTGTCGGGTGGCGCGGGACGCCCGGACCTACCGGCGTGACGAATGCGGCCCTTGAGTCATGCGCGGCGCTATTGCGCCTGCTCCCGCGCATATTGCGTCGGCGACAATCCGACGTGGCGGGTGAACGCGACGCTGAACGCGCTTGCTGAACCGTAGCCCACGCGTTCGGCGATTTCGGCGATGCCGCTTTCATTCTGCCGGAGCATGTTCTTGGCCATCGCCATGCGCCAGGCCAGTAGATACTCCATCGGTGCAACGCCGACAGCGCGGCTGAACCGGTCGAAGAATGCCGAACGCGACAGCGCCGCCTCCTTCGCCAGTTGCGCGACCGTCCACGCCCGCGTCGGGCTCTCATGCATCCGGCGGATCGCAACAGCGAGACGCTCGTCGGCGAGCCCGCGCACGAGACCCGGCGACGCCGCGGTGCCCGCCGTCGAGCGCAACGCCTCGATCAGGAGAACCTCGAGCAGACGGGCCAGGATCACATCGCGCGCCGGGCGCCGTTCGCGGAATTCGTCTCGGACGAACTGCATCAGGGTGGCGAGCCGCGGTTCGCCGCGCACATGCACCAGTTGGGGAAGCAGCGACACCAGCAGGCTCGCGTCCGCCGAGCCGAAGCTGCAATGGCCGATCAGCATCCGCAGATCGGTTGGACCGTCCTGGTCTCCGATCCTGAACTCTCCGGTGGCGAGCGCGACGGGACGTGTTTCGGCGGCCGTCCCAGGAAACCGCGCGAGGCTCGACATCGCGACGTCATACGCCGCGGGGACCAGAATGAAGTCGCCCGCCCCCAGTTCGATCGCTACGTGATCGTCGACCTCAAGCCGGCACCCGCCCTCGAGGACCACGCAATAAAACGGCTGTCCGGCATCGGAGCGGCGGGCATGCCACGCCCCGGCGCCGACCACGGCCTTCGAGAACCGGGCGCTTGGCTGCAGCAGCGTGACGACCTCCGCAAGCGGGTCGATCATGTCCGGACTCCTGCAAATGACTCTTGGACTTTCAAACATAGAGAGTCCGGCCACTGACACCTATCGTCTGTGTCAGTCAAATCACTTCCAAGAGCCCCCATGAACACCATCTTGATCACCGGATGCTCGTCCGGCTTCGGACTTGAAACCGCGAAATATTTTCTCGACCGCGACTGGAAGGTCATCGCGACGATGCGGACGCCGCGCGAGGATGTGCTGCCGCGTTCGGCGCATCTGCGCGTGCTCGCGCTCGACGTCACCGATCCCGACAGCATCCATCGCACCGTCGAGGCCGCGGGATCGATCGATGCCCTCGTCAACAATGCAGGCTTCGGCGCAGCGTCGCCATTCGAAGCCACGCCGATGGCGACGATCCGCGAGCTGTTCGAGACCAACACGTTCGGCACGATGGCCCTCACGCAGGCAGTGCTGCCGCGGTTCAGGCAACGCAGGGCCGGCGTTGTCGTCAACGTCACCTCGAGCGTGACGTTGAGATCGATCCCTTTGATCGCATCCTACACCGCGACCAAGGCGGCGGTGAACGCATTCACCGAGTCGATGGCACTGGAGCTCGCGCAGTTCGGCGTGCGCGCGTGCCTGGTGCTGCCGGGACGTTCGCCGGAGACCCGCTTCGGCGATACTGCGCGTGCCCACGCGCAGGGCCTCGACCACGCGGCCTATGCCGAGCTCGTGCAGAGCGTCTTCGCAAGGTTCGGCGAACCGGGGCCGGTCACCACCGCACATGACGTTGCCGAAGCGGTGTGGCGCGCGGTGACCGATCCGTCGAGTCCGATGCGAATCCCTGCCGGCGCCGACGCCGTGATTTGGGCCGAGTCGAGCCGAAGCTAGGAGAAGAGGTCAACATGCAAGACAAGCGCATCGCCCTGGTCACCGGGGCCAATCAGGGAATCGGACTCCAGATCGCAAAGGATCTCGTTTCACACGGGCTCACTGTGCTGGTCGGGTCACGCAACTTCGCGCGCGGCGTTGCCGCAGCCTGCGAGATCGGCGCGGACGCCCACCCGCTCCAGCTTGATGTCTCCGATCAGGCCTCGATCGCCGCCGCCGCCGAGCGCGTCGGCAAGGAATTTGGCCGCCTCGACATCCTGATCCAGAACGCCGCGATCTCGAATACGCGAAAGCGGCCGGACCAGTCCGTCGAGGATTACGCAGCGACCACCCGTCCGAGCAATGTATTACTCGATGAAATGCGCGCGGTCTGGGAGACCAACGTGTTCGGCGTCCTTGCCGTCTATCAGGCGATGCTGCCGCTGCTGCGCAAGGCTCCGGGCGGGCGCATCGTCAACGTGTCGAGCGGCGCCGGCTCGCTGACGCGCAACGCGGACCCGGCCAATCCGCATCGTCCGATCTTCGGCCCGGTCTACCCGGCGTCCAAGACCGCGCTCAACGCAATCACGCTCGCGATGGCGATCGAGCTGGAAGAAATCGGGATCAAGGTCAACGCCGTTTCCCCCGGCTTCACCAGGACAAATCTCAACGGCTATGCAGGCACGGAGACGGTCGAGGACGGCGCCCGTGAGGCGGTGCGCGTTGCCCTGCTCGGCCCGGAGAGCCCCACAGGCACATTCACACACGCAACGCTCGGGACGATTCCCTGGTAGCCGCGTGGCGGCAGTCGAGGATGCCGTCTAATTCTTCATCCCGGTGATCGAGGCGCTCACCGCTCTGGGATCGCGCTGCGGCCAGCGGCCGCTTTCGACTTGCGACAGGAATTCGCCGACGATCCGGTTGTATTCATCGGGCTCCTCGATGTTGATGGCATGGCCGCAGTTCGGCATCACGGCGAGCGCGGCGGACGGGATGCTCTGCTTCATCAGGACGCCCGGCAGCAGGCACGGCCAATCCTCGTCCCCGGTGATGATCAGCGTCGGCACCGTGATGCGCTTCATCTCGTCGACCAGCGTGTAGAGCGAGGGACGCTCCTTCTGGACGCCCTGCTGGGTGTTGGCGGATCCCACCGCCGAATGCTCGGCCAGCATGGTCTTGAACTCGGCGTGGCCGCGCGGGTCCTTGTTCTCATACTGCACGCGCGTCGGGCCATAGGCGTAGCGCTCGGCGAACGCCGGCATGCCGTCCTTGCGGATCATGGCCGCGATCACGTCGGCCTCGGCGCGAAATGTCTCGCGCTTGTCGAGCTCGGCGCCATAGCCGCAGCCGCCGATGCACAGCGACAGCGCCCGCGTCGGGTGACGCAGTCCGAAGTGCAAGGTCGCGAAGCCGCCCATCGAGAGGCCGATGATATGCGCCTTCGGCGCGCCGATGTGATCGAGCACGGCAAGAATATCGTCGGCGGCGCGCGCCTGTGAGTAGGACGAGACCTGCTCGGGCACGTCAGACGGCGGAAAGCCGCGCGCATTATAGGCGATGGTGCGGAAGCGCTTGCCGAAATGCCGCATCTGCGGCTCGTAGCTGCGCAGGTCGCCGGCGAATTCATGGACCAGGATCACCGGATGGCCGGATCCGGTCTCCTCGAAATAGAGCCGCACGCCGTCATCTGTTGTCGCGTAGGGCATGGTGGTCTCCTGCCTTCTTGCTTTGCAGGTTACGGGATGGTCGCTCCTGCGGGTGGTTTGGCACGCGGCAAATATGTGCCGTAGTCCTTGCTACCGACAAGGGTCCCGTCGTCGACGACCACCTTGCCGCGGACCATCGTCAGCACCGGCCAGCCGGTGACCTCGAGCCCTTCATAGGGCGTATAATCCGAGCCGTCATGGATCAATTCGTGGCGGATCGTCACCTTGCGCTTGGGGTCCCACAGCGCGATGTCGGCATCCGAGCCAACCGCGATCGTGCCCTTGCGCGGATAGAGGCCGTAGATCTTGGCGTGATTGGTGGCGCTGAAGGCGACGAAGCTGTTGAGGTCGATACGGCCCTTCACGACGCCTTCGGAGAACAGGATCGGCAGCCGCGTCGCCACCCCGGGGATGCCGTTCGGCACCCAGCGGAAGCTGGTGCGCCCCTTGGGCGCGAGCTTTCCTTTCGGGTCGTCGTAGCGGAACGGACAATGGTCCGACGAGAACACCGAGAACACTTTCTGCTGCAAGCCTTCCCAGCACGCCTGCTGGCTGGCGACATCGCGCGGCGGCGGCGAGCAGACGTACTTTGCGCCTTCCATATTGAGCTGATCGAGATCCTTCTCGGTCAGGACAAGGTATTGCGGACAGGTTTCGCCCATCACCCGCAAGCCCCGCTGCTGCGCGCGCCGGATCTCGTCCATCGCCTCGCGGTTCGAGACATGCACGATCATGATCGGCACGTCGACCAGCTCGGACAGCGAGATCGCGCGGTGCGTCGCCTCGCGCTCGACCGGGATCGGCCGCGAGGTCGCGTGGAAGCGCGGCGCGGTGTTGCCGGTGCGTTCGAGTCGGTCGGTCAGGAAGCGGATGGCGTCGAAGTTTTCCGCATGCACCATCAGCATCGCGCCGGTCTCGCGCGCGACCGACATGGTCTCGAGCAGCTCGCGATCCGACAGCGCCAGCCCCTCATAGGTCATGAAGACCTTGAGCGAGGTATAGCCGTCCTCGACCAGCGCCGGCAGCTCCTGGCCCAGCACGTGCTCGGTCGGATCGGTGACGATCAGATGGAAGGCGACGTCGACATGACATTCGCCTTCGGCCAGCGAATGGTAATGCTTGAGCGCCTCGCGCAGCGTCTGGCCCTTCTCCTGCAGGCAGAACGGCAGCACGGTGGTGTTGCCGCCGAACGCCGCCGAGCGGGTGCCGCTGGCAAAGCCGTCGGCCATCACGATGCCGTCGCCCGATGGCTGGGCGAAATGGACATGGCTGTCGATGCCGCCGGGCAGCACCAGCCGGTCGGTGGCGTCGATGATCGTGGCCGCATCGCCGAGATCGCGGCCGAGCGCCGTGATCTTGCCGTCACGGATTCCGACATCGCAGGCAAAGGTGTCGGCAGCGGTGACGACGGTGCCGCCGCGGATGATGGTGTCGAAGGACATCAGTCTGTCCCCTCTTTTGGTGAGCGATGTTCGATGATGGCAGCAAGCGGCTCGGCCAGCCCGATCGTCGGTTTCGGATCGGGCCGGCGGAAGGTGCCGGCGACCGCCTTGCGCGGCTTGAGCACGGCAAGCGTCTCCGCCTGGCGCACGGCGGCCGCGACCGGATCGACCACGGGCACCGGAATTCGGTCGCGGACCTTTGCGGCAAGGCCCGCGAGCGGCGCGCCCGACAGAATGACGACGTCGGCGCCGTCCTGTTCGACCGCCCGGTTGGCGAGCGCGACCAGCAGCTCTTCCTTCTCCGCCTGCACGTCGGAGATAGACTGGAAGCTACCGTCGAGCGTGCGGATGCCGGCGCAGCGTGAACTCAGCCCGTGCATGGCGACACATTCCTCATACCAGGGCGCCAGCGCGCCGGCGAAGGTCACGATGGAAAACCGCCGCCCGAGCATGCAGGCGGTGAGCATCGCGGCCTCGGCCAATCCCACCACCGGAAACGCGAACAGCTCGCGCGCGCCGAACAGTCCGGGATCGCCGAACGCGGCGATGATGGCGGCATCGATGCCCGGGCCGGCCTCGGCCAGCATTTCCAGCGCGATCGCACCGCCGATCTGCGCCTCGGCGCGGGTCGCGATATAAGGCACGCCGCGCGCAGCGGTCGTGGGCACAAGCTCGGTGCCGGCTGAAGCCACCTTGCTGCCGGCGGCATGGAGCAGATCGGTCACTGCCGCCGTCGTGTTGGGATTGAGCAGCAGGATCTTCATGGCGCAACGTTCCTCGTCTTGCGGCCGCGCGGCTTTGTGGGAGTATCCGGCACCGCGGCGTCATCCGCCTCGTTGTTCAGTGCCTTGCCATCCAGCGTCTCGGCGACGATCTCGCCGGTGCGGCGCACATGGTGAGCCAGCATCTGCCCGGCCCGCGCCGCATCGCGGCGCCTGAGCGCGGCCAGGATATCCTGGTGCTCGCGCACTGATTCATCCCAGCGCCCGAGCACCGAGAGCGCGAAGAAGCGCGCCCGCTCGGCCCGCGCCAGCAACGCCTCATGCGTCGCCTTCAGCACCGCGTTGCGCGCGAAGCCGACGATCGCCGAATGGATCTGCTGGTTCACTTGAAAATAGTCGCGCAGCTCGCCGCGGCCGTGATGCCACTCGATCTTGTCCTGCAGCGCATCGAGCCGTTCGAAGTCGGCGTTCTCCATGCGCAGCGCGGCGAGTTCAGCGGCGCAGCGCTCGATGCCGCTGACGGCCTCGAACAACTCGGTCAGCTCGGCGCGGCGGAACGGTGCCACCACGGCACTGTGGTTCAGCCTGAGTTCAACCAGGCCTTCGTTCGCCAATTGCTTCAGCGCCTCGCGCAGCGGGGTCCGCGAAATGCCGAGCGCGTCGGACAGGTCCGCCTCCCCCAGCGACTGTCCCGGCGCCAGCTCGCCGCGCACGATCATGGTGCGCAGCCGCGCAGCCGCCTGCTCGTGCAGTCCGACCCGCGGCACGCGCAGGCGGCGCCGTTGCTGCGCCGTGATCGCGCGCTTCGGCTCCTTGCTCCGTCTGGTCGGCTTGGCTTCAATCTTGGCTTCAGTCACCGCACGCCTTTATCGTCATGATCGGAGATTGCGGTCGCTGCGCGCAGATCGGGGTTGGTGAACAGGCTGCCCCAGCCGCGCACGCGCGACGGATCGCAGCCCACAGCTGTGAGACACGCCCATAGCGTCACCGCGATCGAATCCAGCACCGGCACGCCAAAACCGCGCTCCATCCGTTCGGCGGCGCCGGCGCCGCGCATGTTGGTGCAGAGCACGACGGCGACATCGCAGCCTTCGTGCACCACTTCCTCGATCAGGTCCGCGACCTTAGCCTCGCTGACCTCGGCAAAAGAGAAATTGTCCTGCAGCGACAGATGCCGCTCGGCAAAACAATGCAGCCCCGCCGAATTCCAGTTGGCGATGATCCTGTCCTGCACATCCCTGCGATACGGCGTCACCAGACCGATGCGTTTGGCGCCGATCCGCCGCAGCAGGTCGCGATAGGCCAGCACCGTGGTGCAGGCCTTGATCCCGGTTGCCGCCGTGATCTGCTCGCACAGGCTCTCGTCGCGATCGAAGCCGAGCCAGCTTGCCGAGGTGCCGTTCCAGGCGATGACGTCGACCTTGGCATGGGCGAGCAATTCTGCCGCGCGAAGAATCTCGCTGGCGTCGAACTGGCGCAGCGCCTGCTCCGACAGCGCGATCTCCGTCACCTTGAAGCGCGAGAAATGCGCCGAAACGTCGTCGACGCCTGATAGCATCGCGCAGGTGATCGGCTCGAGTGCGGTATTCGACGACGGCGTCAGCATGCCGAGCCTGATAGGACGTGTCATTCGCTTGCCTCATCAACCGGCCGAACCCTTGGCAGGATTCGGCCGTCCTCGTTTCAGACCGGGAGCTTGCGGCTGTAATCGATCAGGGTCGAGCAGATCAACAGCGCAATGCCCGCGGCGGCAAAATACATCAGGGCCAGGAAGTAGGAGCCGGTGGCCTGCACGATGAAGCCGACGATCAGGGGCGTGGTGATGCCGGCGATGTTGCCGCCGAGATTCATGCAGCCGCCGAGGAAGCCGGACTTGCCGCGGCCCGCCAGCGCCGACGGGATCGCCCAGTACATGCCGCACCAGCGCAGGAAGAACAGCGTCGTCGACAGCAGCACCACGACCACGACCGCGTTGGTGACGTAGGCGACGAGGAAGATCGACACCGTCGCCATGATCGCCGCGATCCCGAACAGGGTGCGGAACACCGTGTTGGGCGCCCCGCCCCGCGCGCGCCAGCCGTCGCCGATCCAGCCGCCGACCAGCTCGCCGACGAAGCCCGCAAAGAAGATGATGAAGGATGCGCCACCGAGCGCCTTGATGTCGAAGCCGTGCACCTTGAACAGGTAGGTCGGCATCCAGGTCAGCAGGCCGTAGAAGGTGGTGTTGAAGAACATCCAGCCCAGACACATGCACCAGACCGAGCGGAAGCGGAAATAGGCCATCCCGCTCGCGCCCGACGACGGCGGCGTCGCTGCGTCCTCGATCGCATGCGCCTCCTCGAGATAGCGCGCCTCCGCTTCATTGACTGACGGATGCTCGCGTGGCGCGTTGCGGATGTAGTACCAGGCCCACAGCCCGCACAGCATGGTTCCGATGCCCGCGACGACGAAGGCGACGCGCCAGGAGCTGAAGGCCGCCATCAGCCAGGCGATCACGATCGAGCCGAGCGCGGCACCAAGCGGCGCGCCGCCGTCGAGCAAGGTGGCGCCGCGGCCGCGTTCGGTCTGCGTCATCCAGATCGCGTTGAGCTTGCCGCCGGCCGGATAGATCGGCGCTTCCGACGCGCCGAGCCCGAGCCGGGTAAGCAGCAGCAGCATCCAGCTGGTGGACAGCGCCGCCAGCGCCTGGAAGAAGCCCCAGAACAGCGTTGCAAGGGCGATCACGATCCGCGGCTTGAACCGATCGGCGAGCATGCCGCCCGGTACCTGCATCAGCGCGTAGGTCCAGAAGAACGAGCTCAGGATCAGGCCCTGCATCGCCGGATCGATGTCGAACTCCTTGGCGATCACAGGCATCGCGACCGATAGCGAGGCGCGATCGATATAGTTGATCGAGATCAGGAACAGCATCAGCAGGAAGATCTTCCAGCGCACGCCGGAAGGCTTCGCCGTATCTGCCATTGCGATGGTGGACACCTGATCGCTCATTGCTCGCTCCTCTGCCGGCAGATTGTTTTTGCCCCGCGCGACCTTCGTCATCGAAGGTCATCGGCCCTCTCCTGCCCCGCGCAAAGTCTGCTTCAAGCCGCGCGAGGCGACAAGCACATTTTGTATTCTGCATGCAATTTCTTATATCATATTGATATTACGTAATATTATTCCTCAGGTGCTTTGTTGTTAGTCAGCCCGTGATGAGGAATTGGGCGTCAGTTCGCCGGCGCGGCCAGGCGGTTTCAGCGAACTGGCGCGGTGTTTGGGCTCCAGCGTTCGCGCGCGGCTGCGTTCCGCTGGCTGCAAAAAGGCGTAGCCCGCATGAGCGAAGCGACATGCGGGGGACCACAGCAACCCCGGATATCGCTTCGCTCATCCGGGCTACACATACCCCGATGGCCGCGTCCCGGGCAGTCACCCGGGACGCATGTGAGTGAGCTAGCGTCGGATGAAGGCTGCCACCACGGCGCTGGAGGTCGCGCAGACCGCGACGACGAGGAACACCAGCGAGGTCTGGTTATGCTTGTCCATGAAGTGGCCGATGATCGGCTCGCCGAGACCCGCGAACAGATAGGCGAAGGAGTTCATCACCCCGGTCGCGGTCCCTGCCCGCTTGTGGCCGACCAGATCCGGGCACAGCGCCCAGAACGAGGATTGCGGGCCGTAGGTGAAGAAGCCGCACAGGAACAGCACCGTCATCCCGAGATAGACCTCGGTGGTCGGGATCGCGTACATGCACAGCGCGGTGACCGCGGCGAGCACCATATAGAGCACGATGGCGAGGTACCGCCGCGAGCCGAACACCTTGTCCGAGACCCAGCCATTGCTGAACGCACCCACCGCCATGCCGACCGGCAGCGCGATGCTAATCCAGCGCGGATCGATCGCCGAGGTGGCGCCGACCTTGGCCCAGTTGCTGCCGAGGAAGTGAACGGGCACCCACACCAAAAGGCCGTAGCGCGCCGCGTTCTGGAAGCCGATCGAGACGCCGGCGACGAGCAGGCGCCAGTTCGACAGCACCGCTCTGTAGCGCGCGAGCGAGCCCTCATTGGCGTCGACCGCGGCTTCGCTTGCGGTGACGTCATCGGCCTCGTCATGCGGCGAAGCAAAGCCCATGTCCTCGGGCTTCTCGCGCGCGATCAGATAGAACGCGATGCCGCCGAGCAGCAGCAGCACCACCGGAATGCGGAAGATCCAGCGCCAGTCGAGCTGGAAATAGCCGACCACCACCAGCGACGTCACGAACGACAGCACCGAGGCGAGACCGGCCGCGAAGGTATAGAGCCCATAGACCGTGCCGCGCTCGTGACGACCCCACCAGTTCGACAGCAGCCGGCTGCCCGGCGCCCACCCCATCGACTGGAAATAGCCGTTGATGCCCCAGAACGCGGTGAGGCTGACGATGCCGGTCGAGAGGCTGGTGGCCCAGTTCATGATGAAGGAGAGGATCGCGCCCGCGCTCATCACGCGGCGGCCGCCGAACTTGTCGCCGAGATTGCCGTTGATGGCCTGCCCGACAGCATAGCACCAGAGCAGCGCCGCGCTCGCCCAACCCAGCGCCTCCTTGCTGACGCCGAACTCGGCCTGGATGCCGGGAATGGCGAAGCCGAAGGTTTGCCGGCCGGTATAGAAGAACAGATAGCAGAACATCGCCGCGAACAGCATCCGCCACTGCGCGCGGCGGAACGATGTCGCAAGCTCCGGATTCTGGACTCCGACCGAGCCGACGCCCGACGGACTGAACGTGATCGACATTGAGGCCTCCCCTGATGATTGTTTTGTTGTTCACCCTCGGCCGCCGCGCTGTTCTTGTTGCGCGCGTGCGGCCCTCCTTCGGATCGACGCGCGTCCCTACACCGGCCAGGGCAGCGAATAGGTCTTGACGTTGGTGAAGCTCTTGATCGCCTCCTGCACGCCTTCCTTGTAGCCAAGGCCGGAATCCTTGATCCCGCCGAACGGCGACATCTCGATCCGGTAGCCCGGCACTTCCCAGACGTTGACGGTGCCGACGTCGAGCTCGTTGACGAACCGCGTGATGTAGTCGAGCCGGTTGGTGCAGACGCCGGACGACAGGCCGAACGCGGTCGCATTCGAAATCCGGATCACGCTCTCGATGTCGTTGGGCACGCGGACGATCGGGATCACCGGACCGAAGGTCTCCTGCATCACCAGCTCGCTGGTGTAGGGAATCCGGTCGACCACCGTCGGCGGATACAGCGCGCCCTTGCGGTCGTTGCCGTGCAAGAGCTCGGCGCCGTCGGCGACCGCAGCGTTGACCCGGCGCTCGAATTCTTTCGCCGCGCCCTCATGGATCACCGTGCCGACATCGACCGTCGGGTCCATCGGATCGCCACACTTCAGGGTGCGCGCCTTCTTCAGCACCAGATCAGCGAAATCGTCGGCGATCGCCTCGACGCAGAGGATGCGCTTCACGGCCGTGCAGCGCTGGCCGGAATTCCTGGTCGCGCCGGTGACCGCGAGCTCGGCCGCCTTCTCGAGGTCGGCGTCCTCCATCACGATCAAGGGATCGTTGCCGCCGAGCTCGAGCACCAGGCGCTTGTAGCCGGCTCTGTCGGCGATGTGCTTGCCGACCCTGACGGAGCCGGTGAAGGTCACGAGATCGGCGTCGGGATCGGTGATCATCGCATCGCCCATCGAATGCGGATTGCCCGTGACCACCGACAGCATCTCCGGCGGCAGCCCGGCCTCGTACAGCACGTCGGCGAGCGCGAGCGCGGTCAGCGGCGTCAGCTCGGTCGGCTTCAGCACCACGCGGTTGTTGGTGGCGATCGCCGGCGCGATCTTGTGGCTCACCATGTTGAGCGGATGGTTGAACGGCGTGATCGCCGAGATCGCGCCGAGCAGCGGCGTCCGCGTCGTGAAGATCTTGCGCGCCTTGCCCTGCGGGCTGATGTCACAGGAGAACGTCTCGCCGTCGTCCTTGATCGCGAGCTGCCCGGCAAAGGAATAGACGTCGTAGGCGCGGCCGGCCTCATAGAGCGAGTCCTTCCAGCACAGCCCGGATTCGGCGGTGATCAGCCGCGCGAATTCCTCCTTGCGGCCCGCCAGGATCTCGGCGGTGCGCAGCAGGATGCGCTGGCGCTCGTAACGCGTCAGATTCGGCTTGAACGCCGCCGCCCTGGCAAAGGCGCTGCGGACATGCTCGGGCCGCGCCGCCGGCACCGTGCCCACCACCTTGTTGGTGTAGGGATTGAAAACCTCGACATGCTCGTCGGTGTCGACGAGGCTGCCTGCGATCCGCATCTGCTCATGGCGAACGGCCGGGCTCTGGATGTTCATGGTGGTATCCTCAAGGTCCGGATGTCACTGGATGCGGTTGAGCGCGACGTCGAAGGCGTCGAAGTTGCGCAAGGCGTGATCGGCCGGCAGCGCGATCTTGCGGTTGACGATCAGCGGCACCCGCTCCTCGGTCAGCCCGCCATGCGAGCGCAGCGGCTCGGTCAGCCCGGACAGATCGTGGCGAGATTCGCTGGTGCCGAGCACCTTGTGCCTGGTCGAGATCACGACGATGTCGCCGATCCGGTCGGGCGGCAGCTCGAACCGGGCGCAAGCATCCTTGCGCGGCAGCGCCACCTCGATGCCCTTGATGTCGCGCAGCCGCATCAGCAGCGTGTCGACGTCGGCGCCCTCGGGCGTGTAGATCGTCGCGAACGAGCCGAGCGAACCGTGATGGGCGACATAGGGATCGGTGATCGGCAGGATCACGCGCGCCGCACCCCTCCCCGTCCAGTCGTCCATGACGTCCTGGAGGTAGATCACGTCGGGTTTGCCGTCGGGCAGGAATTTGTCGTTCATGCCGTGGTCGGCGGTCGCCACGATGTTGCAGCCGAGCGCATCGAGCTGGGCGAGATAGCCGTCGATCATCGCGTAGAAGTCGTTGGCGATCTTGGTGCCGAGCCCGACCTTGTGCTGGATGTAGTCGGTGGTCGACAGATACATCAGGTCCGGACGATGCCGCTCGACCAGCTTGACGCCGGCCGCGAACACGAAGCGCGACAGATCGGCCGAGTAGACCTCGGGTAGCGGCAGGCCGACGAAGTCGAGCACGTTGTCGATGCCGTTATTGGCCCTGGTGGCCTGATCGGCTTTCTCCGATGAGAAGGCGATGGCACGGCCGCTCGCATAGTCGAGCCCATAGGCGAGCAATGTACGCAGCTTGTCCTTGGCGGTGACGGCGGCGACCTTGTAGCCGGCGTCATGTACGCCGGCCAGGATGGTCGGCGCGCGCAGGAATTTCGGATCGTTCATCATGACTTCGGCGTCGTTTGCCGTGTCGTAGAAATAATTGCCGGCGATGCCGTGCACCGCGGGCGGCCGTCCGGTGATGATCGAGAGATTGTTGGGATTGGTGAAGCTCGGGATCACGCTCGCGGCATGCACATGCGCGCCCTCCTTCATGAAGCGCGCGAAGGTCGGCGCAACGCCGGCCTCGATCGCCTGCTCAATATAGCCGGGCTCTGAGCCGTCGAGGCAGATCACGACCGTTGGCCGCGTCGGCGCGTCGTAATGGCGTCCGTTGACGGTGATGGTTTTGCGATTGTCTTGCATGATATCTCTCCGTGTCGCTATGCCGTCGTCACGCGCTCGCCGCACTCGGCATCCGCAGCGTCTGCGATGCCTCGATCAGCCGTTCCTTGGACCCCAGGAAGTTGCGGCCGCGCTCGCCCTGCAGCGAGTCCGCGATCAGCGCGTGCCACTCGCTACGCTCGATCCTGTAGGCGGCCGGATTGCAGGAGATGCCGAGCCGCGCCATGAAGTCCTCGAGATCGTCGGCGGCGCGCGCCAGGTCGGCGCCGAAGATCTGCTTGAGGCTGTCCTCGCAGAGCCCGCCCGCCCCTTTCACGCTGCGCAGCACCATCGGCAGCGAGAACGAGCAGGCGATGCCGTGCTGCACGCCGTGCCGCAGCGTGATCGGATAGGACAGCGAATGCGCGATCGCGGTCTTGGTGTTGGAGAACGCGAGGCCAGCGAATAGCGCCGCCTGCGCCATCCGGCTGCGCAGCTCGAGATTGCCCAGATCATTGGCGAGCCTCGGCAGCACGTCGAGAACGCCACGCGCCGCCGCCACCGCATGGTTGGCCGACACCGGGTTGTTGTTGACGTTCCAGATGCTCTCGAGCGCGTGCGACAGCGCATCGAGCCCGGTGCTGATGGTCAGAAGCTGCGGCTTGCCGAGCATCAGGCGCGGATCGATCACCGCATGGGTCGGATAGAGCGACGGCCGTGCCAGCGAATATTTCCTGCCGTTGGCCTCGTCCCACACCGTGCCCCAGCACGTCACCTCGCTGCCGGTGCCTGCGGTGGTCGGCACCGCGATGATCGGAATGGCGGACAAGCGATCGGCGCCCTGCTGCGTTTCCAGATAGGTCTTGACGGTCGCGAAGTCGCCGCCGGCAGCAGCGAACACCTTTGCGGAATCGATCACCGAGCCGCCACCGAGCGCGACAATCACTTCGGGCTGCCTGGCGAGCCCGGCAAAGCGCGCAGTCTGTTCGGTGAGCAGGCGGTAGTCCGGATTGGGGGCGACGTCGCGAATGGTCAGGACCGAAGCGCCCGCCGCATCCCGCAGCCGCCGCTCGAGCTCGGCGAAGACCGGCTCGCCATAGGTCACGAGCGCATAAGCGCGCTTGCCGATCAGCGCCGGCAGCTTGTCGAAGCTGTCGGCTCCGAATTCGACTCTTACCGGGTTGGAATAACTCCAGTCCATTCGCGCGTCCTCCATTTGGCGCGAAGGTACGGCGCCGGCTGGTATTGACAAATTCATTCTTCGGATGCGTTCTATTGATTATGTCAATAGTATTCAGCCAGCTTCGCGCCTTTCACGCGGTCGCCACCCATGGCGGCTTCACCGCGGCGTCGCGCGTGCTCAATGTCGGGCAACCGACGCTGACCATTCAGGTCAAGGAGCTGGAGGAGACCTACGGCGTCGAGCTTTTGATCCGCAAGCCGCGGCACACCGAGCTCACCGAACCCGGCGCCGCGCTGTTCGAGATCACCCGCGGAATCATGACATTCTGCGACGAGGCGCACGAACTGTTGGCCGCGCACGGCAAGGCGACCAAGGGCCATCTGCGGGTCGCGACCGTCGGGCCGTTTCATGCCACCGAGATCATTGCCGCGTTCAAGCGCGATCACCCCGAGGTGCAGATCTCGACCCTGCTCGGTAATTCCGAACGCACCCTCCGCCACATCATCGACTTCGAGGCCGACGTCGCGATCCTGGCGGAGGTGCCGGAGGATCCGCGCGTCACCATGATCCCCTATCGCACGCACCGCGTGATCGTGTTCGTCAACCGCGACCATCCCTGGTTCAAGCGGAAATCGGTCAGGCTGCGCGAGCTCGCCGACCAGCCCATCGTGCTGCGCGAACGCGGCTCGACCACGCGGCGCGCCTTCGAGGCGACGATGCAGGCCGAGGGCATCAGGATCGAGCCGGTGTTCGAGATCGAAAGCCGCGAAGGTGTGTGGAAGGCGGTCGAGCGCGGGCTCGGCATCAGCATCGTCGCCGACTTCGAATTCGTGCCGCATCCCAACCTGCGCGCACTCGAGATCAGCGACCGCACCATCAAGACCCAGTACAGCATCGCCCATCACAGCGGGCGCGGCCACTCCCCGATCATCAAGGCGTTCATCGATACGGTTCGGCGGATGAAAGGTCGCGACGCTACTGCGAGGGGATCTTCGGCTCGGCCTTGAGTGCGAACAATGCCAGGAGCGCAGCCAGACTGAGGGCCGATGTGACCGCGAACGTATAGCCGCCGAGCGGTGCAATCAGGAATCCGAAGACCAGCGGCGCGATCGCTTGCGACAGTCGCGATGGCGCGCCGAGCAGCCCCAAGCGGTAGCCGTAATCCTTCGGACCGAAGATCGCCAGCGGCAGCGTGCCGCGCGCAATAGTCAGGATGCCGTTTCCGGCGCCGTGCAGCAGCGCAAAGATCCCGGCGAAGCCACCGCCGAACAGGCCGATGACGCAGGCGCCCAAGGGGTGCGTGATGCAGGCCAATCGCGCCGACCAGAGTGGATGGAAGCGCTTCAGCAGGCTCGCTTCGACAATCCGTGCCGCCACCTGCGCCGGGCCGATCAATGCACCTGCCGCAATCGCCTGCGTTTGCGTTGCGCCCAACGCCTCCAGAATTCGCGGCAAATGAACCGCCATCGCCGACGTGACGCTCCAGGCGGCCGCGAAGGCAAAGGCGAGCAGCACCATCGCGCGGTCGATCGGAATATGCGGCTTTGGCGTGTCGGCTGCGATCCGATGCTCGCTCTTCAACCTGGGGACCAGGAAGGCGTTCAACGGCAGGCAGATCAGAATGTGCGCAGCCGCCCAGCCGAAGCAGGTCCAGCGCCAGCCGATGGTTGCAAGGCCCCACGCGGTGAGCGGCCAGCCGATCGTGCTGGCAAACCCGGCGATCAGGGTAATGCCGGTGATGGAGCGGCGTGCGGTGTTGCCATAGATGCGCCCGAGCGCCGCGAAGGCTGCATCATACAGGCCAAGGCCCATGCCGACGCCGAGCAGCAGCCAGCTTGCAGCCATCAGAACGCGGCCTTGCGAAAGTCCGAGCAGGATCAGGCCGAACGCCAGGATAAGATTGGACGCACAGAGCACTTCGCGCCCGCCCATGCGGTCGATCTGGCGGCCGACGCGCGGGCCGAGCAGTCCTGATATCACGAGCGCCATCGAGAACGCGGCGAACAGCCAGTTCGTGGATATGCCGAGGTCCCGCGCAATCGGGTCCGCGAGAATGGCCGGCAGATAGTAGCTCGACGCCCAGGCCAGGGTTTGCGTAGTGCCGAGCGCGACGATCAGGAGGTTATCTGCACGGCGGCTCATTCAGCGCGCGCACCCGGCGTCTTGGGCGATATCTTGGGCGAAACCACCTCGCCGTCTTCCTTGACGAACCGGCCGATGTCGGCAACGGCGAGGAGATCGAGGACGGCCTCGGACGGCCGGCATAGCTTCACGCCCTTCGGCGAGACCACGATAGGCCGATTGATCAGGATCGGATGCGCCATCATGAAATCGATCAATTCGTCGTCGCTCCATTTCGGATTGGCGAGATCGAGCGCGGCATAGGGCGTGCCTTTCTCGCGGAGCAGCGCGCGCGGTATCATGCCCATGGCTGCGATCAGCGCGATCAGCTTGTCGCGCGAGGGAGGCGTCTTGAGATATTCGACGATCTCGGGCTCCTCCCCGCTTTGGCGGATCATTGCCAGGGTGTTGCGCGACGTCCCGCAATCGGGATTGTGGTAGATCGTGATCGTCATCGGACTGCTTCCTTGGTGGTTTCGGCGCCCCGCAGCAGCCAGGTCATGAATGCCAGCGCGACCATGGCTCCCAGAACCTCGGCGACGATGAAGCCCGGCAGATCCTGCGCGCGGATGCCGGAAAACGTGTCGGTAAACGATCGCGCGATGGCGACGGCCGGATTGGCGAACGACGTGGATGCGGTGAACCAGTACGCGGCCGTGATGTACAGCCCGACCAGCCATGGAATCGCGGCCTCACGAAATCGGAGGCCACCAATGATCGTTGCGATTAGTCCGAACGCGGCAACGAATTCGGCAAACCATTGCGGAAATCCCGTCCTTGCCTTCGCCGAGAATTCCAATAGCGGCAGGCCGAACATGGCGTGCGCGACCATTGCGCCGAGGATTCCCCCGAGCACCTGCGCCGCGACGTATTGCGCGGCATGCGGCGGACGGAGTTCGCCCTTGAGCATGAAGACCAGCGTGACCGCCGGATTGAAATGCGCGCCGGATATTGGCCCGAGGATCGTGATCAGCACCACCAGAATGGCGCCGGTCGGAAGGGTGTTGCCGAGCAGCGCCAACGCAACGTCCTTGGTCAGCGTCTCGGCCATGATGCCGGAGCCAACGACGGTCGCGACCAGAAGTAACGTACCGAGGCCCTCGGTCACCAGGCGCCGCGGCAGGTCGAAGCCGTGCATCAGGCGCGCGCCTTTTTCTTGGCCGTGGAGGGCCTGCACTCGGCATCGGCGAGCGCCGGCGCGCAGATGTCCGGGTGGCCCGCGCAGCAATCCTTCATCAGGAAGGCAATGAGATCACGCAAGCCGGTGAAATCCGCCGAGTAAATGATCGAACGCGCCTCGCGACGCGGCACGATCATGCCGGCATGCTCGAGGTCCTTCAGATGGAACGATACGTTGGATGGCGATACTGCGACCGCCTCGGCGATCGCCCCTGCCGCCATGCCATCGGGACCGGCCTGTACAAGCAATCGCACGATCCGCAGCCGCGTTTCCTGCGACAGCGCGGCGAAGGCGGTTCGGGCTTGACGCTCCTCCATCTTTTGATAATCCTACAATTCAAGAATCATTGAAATGAGGATAGCAGCCGTGAACCCGCTTGCCAATACCCGATCGACCGTCGGCGCCCTGCTGGCGGTCGAAGAGCTCTCGTCTGCAGCACTGCTTTCCAGCCTCGAGGCGCACAGGGAGAAGCCGCTGATCTTCAGTTACGACGGCCGGGATGTCCGCCCCAGCTACCACGTCACCGAGGTCAAGACCGGCTCATTCAGAGGGCTCGATTGCGGCGCCAACCCCGAGAGCTGGAGCGAGACCTTCATTCAGCTCTGGGACATCGAGGAGGAAAACCGGGGCCACATGCCGGCCGGAAAGTTTCTTGCGATCATCCGCAAGGTCGACGAGGCCGTCGGCTTCGATCCGCAAGCCAAGCTGACCTTTGAAGTAAGCGATGGCGTCCGGCCGATGCAAATCTATCGCGCGGAACGCATGGATGCCGGCGACGCCGCGATCCGCGTCTATCTCTCGGCGCGTCCATCGAGCTGCAAGCCGCGCGACCGATGGCTGCAGGAACAGCAGTCCTGCTGCGCGCCGAAAACCAAGCAGCCGTGCTGCGGTTGATCATCAGACGACCAGCCGGCCTGACGCCCCGGTCGCGAGCTATCCGCCCTCGTCGAAGCGAGCCAATGCTCCCTCGATGAGCTCGATCTCCTCGGCGAGGGTCTCGTTCACGACCGATGGCCTGAAACCCGGAACGCTGTGGGTCCGAACATCGTCCAGCAGGTGTTGGCGATGGTCTCGCAGCTGTTCCAGCGCTTGACGATTCTTCAGCGACACGTAGCCGGCAATGATCTGCTCGATGGCCTTCATGGGAAATCCACGCTGCAAAATAAAAACGTACTGCAATCCTTGGATTAAAGCGGCCAAACCACCTTGCTGGCAAGCCCCATGACGCGGTGCCGGGAGCGCTGGCACGGCTCCCCGCAAGACCACGCCTCGCGCACCACAGGCGGCGGCGAAGGCCCTGCCGTCTCGTTGCGGCCGGCCCGCGCCGGCACCCGGCGTTCCCTGCGCCCTCTTTAAGAGAGAGGGCGAAACGAGATGCATAGCTCGGACGATTCATGTCGCGAGAATGCGGATGTATGCCTCACAACTCGCGCAACGCACTCGCTGTCGTCCCTGCGAAAGTGTTTGGTCCCTGCTGATTGGTTGGATGGAATCGGTGTAGAACGAGGCGTGGCCTTTGTCAGGGAGCACCTCGTGTCATGGAACTGAACCTGCACGCGAACGCCACCACGACACCCAAGACGCGCGCCTACATCCAGCGCAGCAAGAAGTCGGTTGCCCAGTTGGCGGCTGAACTGGGGGTCAGCGAGACCACGATCTACCGCTGGCGCGGCCGCACCACGGTTGGAGACCGTTCGCACCGGCCGAACAACCTCACGACCAGCCTGTCGGCCGTCGAAGAGCGAGCGGTTTGCGAGTTGCGGACGTCGCTGCAGTTGCCGCTGGACGACATCGTCGAGGTGATGCAGCGATGCATCAATGCCAAGCTGTCCCGCAGCGCCATTCACCGCTGCCTGCAGCGCAATGGCATCAGCCGGCTTGCCAAGCCTGACAAGCCCAAGCCCGGTATCTTCGAGACCGCCAGCATCGGCTTTATCCATATCGACGTGAAGTATCTGCCGGCTCTGCAACGCCGCACCAGCTATGCTTTCGTCGCCATCGACCGCGCCACCCGCTACGTCTTTGTCGAGATCCATTCCAGGCGGGACGGAGCCACCGCGACCGGCTTCCTCAAACGCTTCCTGGCCGACTTCCCGCACGAGGTTCACACCATCCTGACCGACAACGGCGCCGAGTTCACCGACCGCTTTGCTGTCGACAAGAAGAACAAGCCGGTCGGGAAACCGTCCGGCGACCACCCCTTTGATCAGGTCTGCAAGCAGCGCGGCATCCAGCATCGCCTGACCAAGCCCTACCACCCGCAGACCAACGGTCTCGTTGAACGCTTCAACCGCCGTATCGCCGAAGCCATTGGCCGCGAACAAAAGCGCGGCAGTGCAAGGCGCACCTTCATCGACCATGCCGATCGGGACGCCTTCATCGCCAAGTTCGTCCACGACTACAACCGAACTCGCCTCAAATGCCTCGGCTACCTGGCCCCAATGCAGGCCCTCGCCAATCACACGGGACCAAACACGAAAGCAGGGACCCATGACCACGAATGGCCATTGTTGCGCGATGGTGGAACGACGAATCCCGTTCACAACACGGGCCGCGGAGTATGAGTCCCTGCTTTCGCAGGGACGACACTGGTGCTGTGGCCTGTAAGCGCGATCAATCGGCTGATTATGAACGCCGCCCGCTGCGTATCCGCTCACGCCGCCGTCGGCTCGCTCGACAGCGCGGCGAACACCGTCTCCGGCGAATGGGCGATCACCGCGAGCAGCGCGCGGGCGGGTCCCCGCGGGGCGCGCTTGCCCTGCTCCCAGTTGCGGATGGTCTCCACCGGTACGCCAAGCTTGGCGGCGAATTCGAGCTGGGTAAGTTGGGCCCGGCGGCGCAGATCGCGCACGGCCGGTTGCGCGGCCGAAGGCTGCATCGCCGCCTCGGCCGGATGTGCGGGCGCGAGCGGGATTTCCTGCCCGTCGCGCAATTCGACGATCCGTCCGTCCGCCTTGAGCCGCAACCGCTGCATGATGGCCCCCGTGATGGCCCCTTTGGAGATAGGACCATCATCCGCCAACCCCGTTAAGGCGCGATTAACGATAAACCGGCCTGCAAGGCCACCCGTTAGGCATGACCTTTTCGGAAAACCGCTTCGCACTTTTCCGGGTCATGCTCTATTTCAGCCCGAACCACAGCGTGGCGATGCCGAGAAACGAGAAGAAGCCGACCACGTCGGTGACGGTCGTGACGAAGGTGCCGGAGGCGACCGCGGGATCGGCGCGCACCCGTTCCAGCACCATCGGAATCAGGATGCCGCCGAGCGCGCCGGCGACCAGGTTGCAGATGATCGCAAGCCCGATCACGATGCCGAGGCCGGGGATCCTGAACCAGGCCACCGCGGCGATGCCGGTGATGACGGCAAAGGCGAGCCCGTTGACGAGCCCGACCATGGTCTCGCGCAACACCACGCGCGTCGCGTTGAACGCACCGAGCTCGCGGGTGGCGAGCGCGCGCACCGCGACCGTCATGGTCTGGGTCGCGGCATTGCCGCCCTGGCTCGCCACGATCGGCGCCAGCACCGCGAGCGCCACCATCTTCTCGAGCTGGCCCTCGAACAGGCCGAGCACCGAGGAGGCCAGGAACGCGGTGGCGAGATTGACCAGAAGCCAGTTGAAGCGGCCGCGGGCGATGGTCCAGACCGTGTCGGAAAGCTCTTCAGGGTGGGTGACGCCGCCCAGCGCCTTGAGGTCCTCGTCGGCCTCCTCCTCGATCACGTCGACGACGTCGTCGATGGTGATCACGCCGACCAGCCGCTCGGTGGTGTCGACCACGGGAGCCGCGACCAGATTGTATTTGCCGAACATCCGCGCGACCTCTTCCTGGTCTTCCAGCGCGGAGACCCGGCGGCGGCCCTCGTCGATCAGGTCCTTGACCGGGACCGGGCGGCGCGTGCGCAACAGCACGTCGAGCGGCACCGCGCCCAGCAGATGCTTGTCGGCGTCGACCACATAGATCTCGTAGAAGCGGTCCGGCAGATCGGGCGTGTCGCGCATGTAGTCGATCGCCTGCCCGACTTTCCAATCCGGCGGCACCGCGATGAACTCGGTCTGCATCCGCCGGCCGGCGGAATTCTCCGGATACAGCAGGCTGCGCTCGATGTCCTCGCGCTCGGCCGCCGGCAGCTTCTCCAGGATCTCTTCCTGATCCTCCTCGTCGAGGCTTTCCAGCAGCTCGACGGCGTCGTCGGATTCGAGTTCGCGGACGCCCTCGGCAACGGTCTCCGGCTCGAGTTCCTCGAGGATCTCCTCGCGGACGGTCTCGTCGACCTCGTTGAGCGCCGAGAAGTCGAAGTCCGTGCCGGTGATCTCGACCAGGGTGACGCGGTCGTCCGGCTCCAGCGCCTCGATCAGGTCGCCGAGATCGGCCTCGTGCAGTTCCGCCACCACCTCGCACAGCAGGGGCCGGTCGGCGGCATGGATGGCCCGGGTGATCTCCGCGACGAATTCGGGGCGGAGCTGGCCCTCCTCGTTCCGCATCGGCATCCGGGCGAGCGGGTCGGCCTCGGCGGGTTCGGCAACGTCGATATTCTCGGCCATGCCGTGTTTCGCCGGTTTGACAGGAGGGGAAAAACTGCTCTGATGAGTGCGGAACGGATTACCTAATCGGTGGGGCCCAGTGCAATGAGAAAGATGTCGAGCGCACCGCGACCGATCCTGAACATTGTCGCGGCGCTGATCGCGCTCGCACCTGTTGCGCTGATTAGCTCGGCGAAGGCCGCCGAATGCCCGCGCAAGGACGCGCTCGGCACCTCGCGTGTGCTGGAGGTCGACCCTGCGACCTATCCGCGCGTCGGGCAGAAAAGCTTTCCGCAGACCCTGCCGCTGCGGGATGGTGAAGTCGTGCTGACCTTCGACGACGGGCCGACACCTGGCGTCACCGACAAGGTGCTGACGGCACTGGCAACCGAATGCGTGCAGGCCACCTTCTTCATGGTCGGCCGCAATGCGGCCGATCATCCCGACATGGTCCGCAAGATCGCGCGGCTCGGCCACAGCATCGGCTATCATAGCTGGGACCATCCGCATCTCAACAAAATGCCGACCGATCAGGCCGAGGCGAACATCAATCGGGGGATCGAAGCGGTCCAGACGGCCTTGCGCGGCACCGCGAGCACGGTCCCGAGCACGCCGTTCTTCCGGTTCCCTTATTTCGAGTCGACGCCCGCCCTGCTCGAGCGCCTGGAAAAGCGCGGTATCGCGGTGTTCGGCGCCGATTTCTGGGCCAGCGATTGGAACAAGATGACCCCCGAGGAGGAACTCAAGCTGCTCACCGGGCGACTCGAAGGTCATCGCAAGGGAATTATCCTGCTGCATGACCCGCAGATGCGAACAGCCGAGATGCTGCCGGCCTTCCTAAGGTACCTGCAGGAGCATAATTATCACGTCGTCCACGTCGTCCCGGCGGCGTTGAAAACCGTGTCTGACCGGACACATTGAACCCGGGACCCAAGGTGGATTACAGACCGTTAAGGCGGCATTCATGAGGCCGCACCTAAGGATTCGTCAGTGCGTTTGGAATGCGGCCGAGATTGATGATTGCAGACGTCCTGGTGATGATCCGGAAGCGGTCGCGGACCGTGGTCGGCGCGGCGCTGCTGGGCTGCTGCTTCATGACGCCGGAGGCCGGCCTCGCCGCGGATTGTCCGGGCAACCCCAACGCGCTCGGCACCTCGCGGACCATCGTCGTCGATCCCAGGGAGCATCCGCGGATCGGCACCATGCAGTATCCGGAAACGCTGCCGCTCGCCGATCACGAGGTGGTGCTGACCTTCGACGACGGACCGCTGCCGAAATACAGCAACCAGGTGCTGGCCATTCTCGCCAGCCAATGCGTCAAGGCGACCTTCTTCACCATCGGCTCCCAGGCCCGGTTCAATCCGGAGGGCGTGCGCAAGCTGGTTGCCGCCGGGCATACTGTCGGCACGCACAGCCAGAACCATCCGCTGACGATGAACAAGATGCCGCTCGAGCGCGTGCGGCAGGAAGTCGACGACGGCATCGCCTCGACGCTCGCCGCGCTCAACGGCGACAAGAGCAAGCTCGCGCCGTTCTTCCGGATCCCCGGCCTGATGCGCGCCGAGATCCCCGAAGCCTATCTGGCGTCACAGGGCATCCAGGTCTGGAGTGCCGACTTCCCGGCCGACGACTGGCGCCACGTCTCGCCGCAGCGGGTCTACGACCTCGCGATCCAGCGGATCGAGGCCAAGCACAAGGGCATCCTGCTGCTGCACGACATCCAGCCGCGCACCGTCGCGGCACTGCCGCGCATCCTCAACACGCTGAAGGAGCGCGGCTACCGCATCGTCCATGTCGTGCCCGCGACAGCGGACCGCCCGGCGACGCCGACCGAGCCGCAGCAATGGTTCATGCGTCCGCCGACCGAGACGGTCGCGATCACGCGCTGGCCCAAAATTGCGAACTTCGTCTTCACCGCGACGCGGACGCTGCCGGCCCCGGTGTTTGCCGACATGGATTGGCGCGATGCCGACATTCTCGATCACGCGCAGCGCGCGCGCGTCGGCGCATCCGTCCGCACCCTGTGGCCGCAGCCGCAGTTCACCCAGCTCGCGGCGGTCTCGACATTGCCGATCCCGGCGGCGGACGTGTTTCGCGTTCCCGAAGCGCTGGACCTGACCCTGCTCGCGGCCCGCTCGGCGGCCGATCGCCGTCTCGCACAGCGCGCGACAGCTGTCCCCGGCGTCGGCGCACCGCGCGCGCAGGCGATCCCGGCGCGCCAGGCCAGGCACCCGAAGCAGGCCGCGCATCAGATCCCCGCTGCGGCTCACGGCCGACTTCACGGCGCGCCGCTGCATGTCGTACCGCCGGCCGCGAGCAATGCGTCGGTCCACGTCGCCAAGCGCACCCCGCGCGCCGAGGCCTCAGCGGCCAGCAAGCGCGTGCCTGACTAGAGCGCGATCTAGCTGACCACGATCTTGGCGACGCAGAGCAGGATCACCAGCGCCAGGAAGAAGATGTCGATATAGGATTTGATCTCGCCGGCATGCCTGAGCGCGGTGACATCGGTGACGATCTGCTTGCGCGAGGCCACCGCATTGGGCCCCTCACCGGCGGCAGCGGCGAGCCGCCGCGTCTCGCCTTCGAGGCGCTCGATACGCTGGAAGAAATAGAACGAGCGCAGGCCGGAAAGGGCATGCATCGTTGCATAGACCAGGACCAGGATCGCGACCGTCGCGCGCTGCTCGTATTTCTCCAGCAGATTCAGCGTGAAATAGACCAGTCCCAGGAACACGAAGTTGGAGAGAACACGGTAGGCGTAGCTAGCAAAGATCATCGAGGTCTCCGGGTGGGGCAGGCTTGCGGCCGCGCGGTCGGGAGACGCGGCCGCCTCCGGTCGGCAGCGCCACACCGGCAAGGCCATGCATCCGCGAATCTACCTGACCGGTGTTACAGGACCGCATCGACCGGCGCCTTCACGTCGCCGGCCGGCACTCGTCGGACCTGCCCCGGGGCGCGGGGCCGGCACGGTCAGTGCGCGGCTACGCTTCGAAAAGTCCAGCGATTTCAAGGATCAGCTGAGGTGTGGTGCGCTCGGAGGGACTCGAACCCCCACGGTGTTACCCACTGCCACCTCAAGGCAGCGCGTCTACCAATTCCGCCACGAGCGCTAAGGATGTCGGATGGAACCCTAAGGCGCCGCCGCATCGAGGGGGCCATGTAACAAATCACGGATGCAGGGACAAGGCGCTTGATGCGTGAATTAACTGCGAACCCCGGGAGATTTCGGCAGCATCTGCTTGACCTCGACCGCAATCCGGTTGCGGTCGACCAGGACGACGCCGCTGGCCACCGGCAGGTTGTTGGCGAGGATCTTGACCTCGTCGGCCTCGGTGGCATCCAGTTCGATGATGGCGCCGCGGGACAGCCGCATGACCTGGTGAATCGGCATGGTGGTCGTGCCGAGGACCACCATGAGATCGACGCTGACTTTATCAAGCGTGGGCACTTCTGAACCACCGAACGGGAACTAAATTGTGGGTTCACCTGACCACGTTAGGGTTAGCTAATGGTTAACGACCGCCAAAGCCTCGATTTGACGACCTTTGCGTGCCCTTCGGGCGGCGAATCGGTCGAATGGCGGATCTCGGACCGTCCGGTGCCCTACCCCGATTCTCTCGCCGAGATGGACGCAAGGGTGGCGGCGATCGCCGAGGGCTCGGCGCCTGAACTGGTGTGGCTGCTCGAGCATCCGCCGCTCTACACCTCCGGCACCAGCGGCAAGGCCGACGATCTGCTGGCTCCGCGCTTTCCGACCTTCCAGAGCGGCCGCGGTGGCCAGGTCACCTATCACGGCCCGGGCCAGCGCGTTGCCTATGTGATGCTCGACCTCAAGCGGCGCCGGCCGGATGTGCGCGCCTATGTCGCCTCGCTGGAGGAATGGATCATCCGCACGCTCGCCGCCTTCAACGTCCGCGGCGAGCGCCGCGAGGACCGCGTCGGGGTCTGGGTGCGGCGCCCGGACAAGGGGCCTGGCCATGAGGACAAGATCGCCGCGATCGGCGTGCGGCTGCGCCGCTGGGTCTCGTTCCACGGCATCGCGATCAATGTCGAGCCCGATCTCTCGCACTTCCAGGCGATCGTGCCCTGCGGCGTGGTCGATCCGCGCTACGGCGTCACCTCGCTGGTCGATCTCGGGCTGCCGGTCACGATGGCCGATGTCGACATCGCGCTCCGGCAGGCATTTTCCGAGGTGTTCGGAGACACTGCAGCGCGCCTGCCGGAAGCAACCTCATAGGACCTACGCCGCCTTCTGTGGCGCGACCTCGAGCTTGCCGGCGATGTAGCGGCGCTCCTGGGTGAGGCCACCGAAGCCGTAGGCATCGCCCTTCACCTCGTCGACATGGGCGTAGCTCTCGGTGTGGAGCGGTCCGAGCAATTCGCCCATACGCTTGAACAGCGCGGCGAGATAGGCCGCCTTCTCGTCCTTGGTGTTGGTGCCTTCGGTGACGTGGATGTCGAGCCAGTAGCTCGCGAGCCCCTGCTCGGCGAGCGACTTGCCGCCGGCGAACCAGTCGGCGGCGTCGGCGGACTTCACGATGATTGCCGTGACCTTGGGGTCCTTGTGCAGAATCCCTGCGGTCAGCTCCGAGACGGCAGCGGCGATGTCGGACTTCAGCGACGGCCTCTCGCGCGAGGTCGCATAGGTAACGGTGATGAGCGGCATGATCGGTCTCCTTGAATTCGGTTGGCGCGGGTCAATCGCGCCTCCTCCAACTAGACCTTTGCGCATCATCTTGGTATCTTATCTATATGGATAGCAATGATAACGATTATTGATCATGACGGCGACGCTCGATATCGACACCGTGCAGGCCTTCCTCCTCGTCGCCGAGCTGCAGGGCTTCACCCGTGCCGCCGAGGCGCTCGGCGCCACGCAAGCGGCGATCAGCATGAAATTGCAGCGGCTGGAAACCGTGCTCGGCAAGCGGCTGGTCGAGCGCTCGCCGCGCGCGGTGCGGCTGACCGCCGATGGCGCGGCCTTCCTGCACCATGCCCGCGCGCTGATCGAGGTGCATGACCGTGCGCTGTCCGGCGAGACACCGGCGCGGCAGCAGTTGACGCTCGGGATCAGCGATCACGCCGCCGGCCAAGAGCTGGTGCCGCTGCTGGAGCGGCTGCACGCAATGGCCTCTCAGCTTGCGCTCGCCGTGACCATCGGCTTCTCGCGCGAGATGCTCGACGCCTACGATGCCGGCGAGCTTGACGCCGTGATCGTGCGCCAGGAAGGCAGCCGGCGCGGCGGCGAGAAACTGACCGAGGACGAATTCGGCTGGTTCGCCGCCAGGCGCTTGGTCTGGCCGCGCGGCGATGTGCTGCCGCTCGCTACGCTGGCGCCACCGTGCGGGGTGCGCGCCCTCGCCGTGCGGGCGCTCGACAAGGCCGGCATCGCGTGGACCGAAGGCTTCGTTGGCGGCGGCGTCACCGCGGTCGTGGCTGCCGCGCTCGCAGGCCTTGCCGTTGCGCCCCTCGTCCGCCGCATCGCGCCACCCGGCTTGATCGACATCGGACCCACGCACAAGCTGCCGCGGCTCGGCACGTCAAAGGTGATGCTGCACTCGAAGGTCAGCGATCCCGCCAAGCTCGCGGCATTGCGGACGCTGGCGGCGACATTCCGGAGTGTGGCGTCTGCGGCGTAGTGCGGGCACCGCTCTGCGGCATCACAGGGAATGCTCGGCGGCTTCCAGCTCTCTCACGACAAACCAGTAGGTCAGGCCTGCGATAAATCCGGCGGCGGCGAACAGGCAGACAAGTCCGGATGTCCAGACGGCCGGAGACCGCAGCAGCACCGTGATGCTCAATGCGCCGATCGCAGCGCCTGCGCCGGCGAAGAACCCGGCGGATCGGATTTCGAACTCCTCGCTTAGCCAGATCGCGATCGCTGCGGGAATCGCGGTCAGCAGGCACGTGATGACAAAGACCAGGAATGAAGGGAGCAGAAGCGCGATGACGCCTCCCAGCAGCCTCATGATGTCGCCGCCGGATGCGACCATCAGGAGCGTCTGGGCAACGCCAGAGAGAACCGCCGTTGCGGCTCCGCATCCTGCGAGCCAACCTCCAAATGCACGGCAACCGTCATCAGACATCGCGCCCTCCTCACAAGATCGCCTCGAACGCGCTGCGCAGGGTCTCGTGCCGGAACACAAAGCCGTTGCTGAGCGCCTTGTTCGGCAGCACGCGCTGGCCGCCGAGCAGCAGCTCATTGGCGAAGTCGCCGCCGACGGCGCGGAGCAGCGCGGCAGGCACGCGAAAGATCGCGGGCCGGTGCAGGCGGCGTCCGAGTTCCTCGGTGAATTTCGTGTTGGTCACAGGGATCGGCGCGGTCGCGTTGATCGGGCCTGCGAGCTCCGGCTTCGCGATCACATGCGCGATCAGGCGCACCAGATCGTCGCGCTCGATCCATGACATCCACTGCTTGCCTGAGCCGAGCGGGCCGCCGAGACCGAATTCGAAGGGCGTCAGCATCCGCGTAATGAAGCCGCCGTCGGTGCCGACCACGAGACCGATCCGCAAATACGCCACGCGCACGCCATGACCGGCAGCGGGCTTGGCCGCATTCTCCCAGGCCTCGCACAGTTCATGACTGAAGCAAGCGTGGGATTTCGCCGACTCCGTCAGCACCTGATCCTGCCAGAGCCCATACCAGCCGATCGCGGAGCCGCTCACCAGCACCGACGGCTTGCGTTCGAGCCGCGCGATCAGCCTGACGACCTCGGCCGTCATCTCGACACGCGAGGCGATAATCTTGCGGCGCTTGGCTTCAGTCCAAAGACCGTTGCCGATCGGCTCGCCCGCGAGATTGACGACGGCGTCGATCCCTGAGTCCGCGGGCAGCTGGTCGAGGCTCGTGATCAGCGTCACCGGCGGTGACAGCATCTCGGCCTTCGCCGGATTGCGGATCAGCGCAATCACCTGATGGCCTGATGCGGTGAGGCTTGCAGCCAGGCGGCTGCCGATGAAACCGGTCGCACCGGTGATGAGCACGGTCTGCCGCGCCGGCAATTTCTCCACCAAGGTGCCGGCCGAACCGCTGACCATCCGTCCCAGCCGCCTGGCAGCAGCGAAGTCACGCGCACCGAACAGCGCCGCGCCGAAGGCCGCCGCAGTTGCGAACAGGCTTAGGAGGCCCGCATAGGCCGGCACGACAGCCGTCGGCAGCATCGCCCAGCCGATCAGGACCGGCACTAGCAGCACGAGGATGGCGCCGTAATTGATCGCCAGCAGCGTATGATTGATCCGCTCGCTCGGCGGCAGCTTTCGGCTCAGATCCTCCTCGACGAAATCCATCAGCGTGATGACGACCTCGACGACCAGCACGGCCATGATGGCGATCGCAAAGATGCCGTGCACTTGAAGCCAGCCGAGCACGAGGAACAGCAGTGCATAAAGCATGTTCCGCACGCTGTGCAGCTGCAACTCATGACGCTGCGAGGGACGCCAGGCGAGCCGCTCCGTGAATTCGTGGTGATAGAAGGTGTCGAACGCGCCCATCGCGATCTGGATGGCGACCAAGGTCCACAGCAGCGGCGTCATGACGAAGCCTCCCTGAACACGGCGGACTGACGGATCAGCCGGCCGAAACGCGGGTGGATGATCTCCAGCGTAAAGCGGAAGTCGCCGCAGCCGAGATCGGAATGCGTGACGGTGAGATCGCCTGGCGTGAGCCATTCGGGCAATTGCACCCGAAACGGCCCGAGCCGCAGCGAATAGCCGACGCTATGAAACACCAGCGCCTCGTGCTCGACCGCGATCCGCAACGCCATGCTGACGCCGAATCCGACATACTCCTCGAGCCCGGTCGGCCCGGCAAAGCGCTTGGCGGAATGGATGACCTGCGGGAAGCCGTCGCGGCGCGCGCAGATGCGGGTCCAGATCTGGCCGCCGCTCGCGGCGTCCTCGGTAACCGTGACGATCATCGGCACGCCGGTCTCGGTGCCGGTCGGAAGCGGCCCGCCGATCAGCCGCGCGGCCTGTGCCAGCCACCAGCCGGCGCGGCTGCTCGATGCTTCCTCGACCTCGCCGACATAGACGACGGTGTTGCCGTCCTCGAACCGCTTCGAGAAGCGCCGCCAGATCGCGACCGGCAGGCGGCCCCAATCCTCGTCCGACAGCAATGCGCGGAAGCGATGATCGTCGAGCAGTTTCGTATCGGAAGCCGGCGCTGTCTTTAAGGTGGATATCCTTGCTGACACCATCGCACACTCCCGTTACGCCGCCGCCCCTATTTGGCCCTGCCTGTCGGCAGGAAACTCACGATCTTCTCGCCGAGCTTGATCAACGCGACCAGGCGCGGCCGCGGCACGTTCAGCATCTGCGTGTACCAGCGGTCGACCAGTTCGGTGAATGTCAGCATCTCCTTCAGCCGCTTGCTGGCGAGCGGGCTGATGGCGGGATCGTCGGCCGCGTCGGAGACGCAAGCGCGCAGCGCCGCCAGCGCGGGATCGATCTCGCGCTCCTTGCGTCCGGCCGCGATCTTCGCCGCGACCTCCCAGATATCAGTCTCGGCCTCGAAATGGTCGCGGCGATCGCCGAGGATCGGGACGCGCCGGATCAATCCCCAGGACAGCAATTCCTTGATCGAATTGGAGACGTTGGAGCGCGCCATGCCGAGCGTGTCGGCGATGTCCTCCGCGGTCATCGGCGCTTCGGCGAGATAGAGCAGCCCGTGGATCTGGCTGACCGAGCGGTTGACGCCCCATTCGTCGCCCATGTCGCCCCAATGCAGGATGAAGCGCTCGACGGCGGCGGGAAGTTTTTTCTTGGCGGTTATTTCTGTCATGACAGAAATATCAGATTGTTCGGAGCAGAAGTCAAGGGTCATCGATGCCGCCAGGGACGCCGCATGACGCAGCGTGTCCCTCTCGGCTGTGTGACCCCAGCGAGGGTGATTCATCACAGATGACGAATTTTCCTTTGTCGCGACCGACGTCTTCGTCCAAGCTGATCCGGGTGGACGATTTTTCGGCCGGATCGCGGGCTGTCGACACGAGCCAGCTTCACGGCCAACAAGGAGCTTGCGATGCCCGCGTCCGACAAGGAGTTCGTTGGGTCCATTCCAGAACTTTACGACCGGCTCCTCGTGCCGATGATTTTTGAACCCTACGCACGCGATCTCGCACAACGCGCCAAGGCCATTGGCCCGCGCGACCTGCTCGAGACGGCCGCGGGCACCGGGGCCGTGACCCGCGCGCTGTCGGCAGCGCTCGGCCGCGGCACCCGCATCGTGGCGACCGACCTGAATGAGCCGATGCTCGAACGGGCGAAATCGCGGATGCCGGACGCGGCCGATATCACGTGGCGGCAGGCCGACGCGCTCAACCTGCCGTTCGACAATGCGAGCTTCGAAGTCGTCGCCTGCCAGTTCGGCGCGATGTTCTTCCCCGACAAGCCCAAGGGCTATTCGGAAGCTCGCCGTGTCCTGAAGCCGGGCGGCCGCTTCCTGTTCAGCATGTGGGATCGCATCGAAGAGAACGAGTTTGCCGACGTGGTGACCCAGGCATTGGCAGAGGTCTTCCCGGCCGATCCGCCGCGATTCCTCGCGCGCACGCCCCATGGCCACTACGCGGCAGACCCGATCCGGGCCGATCTTTTGGCCGCGGGCTTCAGCAAGATCGAGATCGACACCGTCCGGGAGCAAAGCCGGGCGAACGCGCCGCACGATCCGGCGATCGGTTTTTGCCAGGGCTCACCGCTGCGCGGCGAGATCGAGGCGCGCGGCGGGATCGGCCTCGACGCCGCGACCGAGCACGCTGCATCGGCGCTCGCGCGGCGCTTCGGCAAGGGCGCGATCGAAGGCCGCATTCAGGCGCTGGTGATCACGGCTGTTGCGTGACCACGCGTCATACCGTCGGCAGGACCGAGAACCGCTCCCCTGCCCGTCGCAGGTTCAGAAGATCGGAATTGCCTGATACGGCGTGCACACGGTCGACGCGCGCCGAGAACGGTCCGCGGCTGCAGGCCGCGATCATGTCAGCGACGACGGCCTCGGGGCCGGCGAACACCGCTTCAACGCTGCCGTCGCGGCGATTGCGGACCCAGCCTTCGAGGCCGCGCGAGGTCGCCTGCTCGTCGACCCAGGCGCGATAGCCGACCCCCTGGACGCGGCCACTGACCGTGATATGGCGGATCACACCGCTCATTTTTTCAGGCCGAGGAACTCGCCGCTGCGCGCCCTGGTCTCCGCCTCGCGCATCACGCGGCCGGTCAGTTCGGACGAGGCGATGCCTTTCAGATTCTTCGGCGAGGTGCCTTCGCGCAGCGCCTTCAACGTCTCGTAGACGGCCTGGGTTGCGGCCGCGAATGGCGCGTGGCCCTGCAGCGCGATCCTGACGCGCTGGCTTGCCAGATAATCCAGCGCGGTCATCTCCTCCGGCGCGCCGCCAAGCACGATCGGCAGCCTCGTCGCGGCCGAGAGCGCCTCGAGCTCACCGCGCGACTTGATACCGGTGAAGAACAGTCCATCGACGCCGACCGCCTCATAGGCCTTGGCGCGTGCGATCGCGTCGTCGAGGTTTGTGATCGAGACGGCACCGGTCCGGCCCAGGATGACGAGCGACGGATCGCTGCGGCCGTCAAGCGCGGCCTTCATCTTGCCGACGCCTTCCTCGAGTGAGATCAGCTGCGCCTTGGCCTGGCCGAACGCCTGCGGCAGCAGCGTATCCTCGATGGTGAGGCCGGCGGCACCGGCGGCTTCGACCTCCTGAACCGTGCGCCGAACGTTGAGCGCATTGCCGTAACCATGGTCGGCATCGACAAGCACAGGCAAGGTCGACGCACGCGACATCCGGCGCACCTGTTCAGCGAATTCAGTCAACGTGATCAGCGCAATATCGGGATCGCCGAGCACGGCGAGCGATGCAACCGAGCCGCCGAACATGCCGAGCTCGAAACCGAGATCATCCGCGATCCGGATCGAGGTCGCGTCATAGACCGAGCCCGGGCGGATGCAGGTTGATCCGTTGAGAATCGATCGCAGTGCTTCGCGGCGTTTGCGGAAGGCCATGTATTCCTCTCCATCCACGTCATTGCGAGGAGCTCGCGACAAAATTGCTAAGCAATTTTGCGTTGAAGCGACGAAGCAATCCATTGTTGACGAGGAGAGTGGATTGCTTCGCTTCGCTCGCAATGACGAGTCTAGGCGAACTCCAGGATCAGTGCATCGACCGCGAGCGTGGCACCGGCGGCGGCGTGGATCTTCTTGACCGTGCCGTCGCGCTCGGCGCGCAGCACGTTCTGCATCTTCATGGCTTCCACCACCGCGAGCGTCTCGCCGGCCTTGACCTCCTGGCCCTCGATCACCGCGATCGACACCACGAGCCCGGGCATCGGACACAGCAACTTCTTGCCAGTGTCGGCGGCCGAGGTCACCGGCATCAGCCGCGCCGAGGTCGCCTCGGTCTCGGTGAAGACATAGACCGGCACCTCATAGCCTTGATGCGCGAGGCGGAAGCCGTTGTTGATGGCCCGCACCTGCACGGCGACAAAATTGCCGTCGATGGTGCCCTGCCACACCGGCTCGCCCGGCGCCCAGCTCGACACCAGATTGTGCGGATTGCCCGGCAGCCCATCGGCGCCGATGAAGCGCACAGCGATGGCGTCATCCTCGCGCGCGACGTCGAGCGCGATTTCGGCGCGATCGAGCCACACCGCGCGACGGCGCTCGCGCTGCACCACCCGGCCGCCCATCTGGCCGGAAATCTGCCGCTTGCGCTCGCCCAGCACGTGATCGATCGCGGCGCCGACCGCCGCGAGCCGCCGCGCGATCTCGCCCTCGGGGGCGCGCGCGGAGAATCCCTTCGGGAATTCTTCCGCGATGAAGCCGGTCGAGAGCCGGCCCTCGCGCCAGCGCGGATGGTTCATCAGCGCCGACAGGAACGGAATGTTGTGCCTGATGCCGTCGACATAGAAGGCGTCGAGCGCGGTCGCCTGCGCCTCGATCGCCGCGGCACGCGACGGAGCATGGGTGACGAGCTTGGCGATCATCGGATCGTAATGGATCGAGATCTCGCCGCCCTCCTGCACGCCGGTGTCGTTGCGGATCGTAATGCCGTCATGGCTGGCCTCGGCCGGCGGACGGTATTTCACCAGGCGGCCGATCGAGGGCAGGAAGTTGCGGAACGGATCCTCGGCATAGACGCGGGACTCCACCGCCCAGCCGGTCAGCGTGACGTCCTTCTGCGCGAGTGCAAGCTTCTCGCCGGCGGCGACGCGGATCATCTGCTCGACGAGGTCGATGCCGGTGATCAGCTCGGTGACGGGATGCTCGACCTGCAGACGGGTGTTCATCTCCAGGAAGTAGAAGCTCTTGTCCTGGCCGGCGACGAATTCCACGGTGCCGGCCGAATCGTAGTTCACCGCCTTGGCCAGCGCGACGGCCTGCTCGCCCATCTTGCGGCGGGTCTGCTCGTCGAGCAGCGGCGACGGCGCTTCTTCGATGACCTTCTGGTTGCGGCGCTGGATCGAGCACTCGCGCTCGCCGAGATAGATCACGTTGCCATGCTTGTCGCCGAGGATCTGGATCTCGATGTGCCTGGGATCGACGATGAATTTCTCGATGAAGACGCGGTCGTCGCCGAATGACGACTTCGCCTCGGCCTTGGCGAGGTTGAAGCCTTCGGCGACTTCGCTCTTCGAATGCGCGATGCGCATGCCCTTGCCGCCACCGCCGGCGGAGGCCTTGATCATCACGGGATAGCCGATCTCGTCGGCGATCTGGACGGCGTGCTTGTCGTCCTCGATGACGCCGAGATGGCCGGGCACGGTCGAGACCTTGGCCTTGGCCGCGGCCTTCTTGGATTCGATCTTGTCGCCCATCGCGGCAATGGCGCCGGGGTTCGGGCCGATGAAGACGATGCCGGCTGCTTCCAGCGCGCGCGGAAACGCCTCGCGCTCGGACAGGAAGCCGTAGCCGGGATGAACCGCCTGTGCGCCGGTCTTGCGGCAGGCGTCGACGATCTTGTCGATCAGAAGATAGCTCTCGGCCGCGGCGGGCGGGCCGATCAACACGGCGTCGTCGGCCATCTCGACATGCAGCGCGTCGCGGTCGGCCTCGGAGTAGACGGCAACCGTCTCAATCCCCATACGGCGCGCAGTCTTGATGACCCGGCAGGCGATCTCGCCGCGGTTGGCGATCAGGATTCGTTTGAACATGCTCTTCTTGCTTGGGCTTTGGGCAGGATTCCTCCCCGCGCAATCCGGCACGGGCGATTGGGCGTAACCGCTCCGTGGTACAGCAAAATGCCCCGGAGGCAAATGCAGACCCGGCCCCGACGTGGCCAGTCCTTGCCCAGTCCCGGGCGGTAGCCTGAGAGGTATTTCAGCCCGAATAGGTCTTGAAGCGGCCGCGCGAATGCGCTTTCGCGACGGCCTTCATCAGCTCGCTGACCTCGTTCTCCAGGAATTCATTGGCCACGATCAGCGCCCGGATGGTCGCGCGCAAATTGCCGCCGCAGGCGGAAATAGCCTGATCGACAGCCGCTTCCAGCCCGTCATCGTCATCAGATTCGGGCCGTGCAGACATCATGGGGCATCCGGGATTCAGGTGGCACATCATGTTCCTATTTTGTTCTCATGAAGTCAATCGGATCTTTGCTCGGAAGCTGTCTGCTGAGGCGCTTCTCGCTTCCGCCGCCAGCGCACGAGGCATTGCAGGGTCCAGATGTCGGTGATGACATCGGCAATGAGGTTGATGATGAACTCGGCCATATCAGCATCCCTTCGATGACAGTGTCCGGCCGTTCTACGTCGCGGAATGCCGATCGGGATGTGATGGCGCGCACGTATCTCGTGTGAACAGGCCTTGGTTGGATCGTACCTGCCTGTGCTAGAAGTTCGGCTGCCCGCCAAAAATCTGAAGTGAGAAAATGCGGTTTCGCAATCCGATCATCACGACGCTTCTCCTGACATGCCTGTCCGCGAGCGCTGTCCTGTCTGCGACGGCTGCCTTGTCTACGACCGCCGGCCCTTCGGCCGCGGCGATCGTCAAGGACGCCGGCACGGTTCAGCTCGGCAACACGGTTTACCGGCTCGACGGCATCGACGCGCCGGCGGCCGACCAGCTCTGCATCGACGAGCACGCCGACGTCTGGACCTGCGGGATTGAAGCGCGCGACCAGCTGACAAAGCTGATCGGCGGCAAACCGATTCATTGCGACGACATCGGCGTCGACCCGACCTTCAAGAAGCGCCGCCTCGGCGTCTGCAAGCTCGAGGGCGACCCGACCAGCCTCAGCCAGGTGATGGTGCAGAAGGGCTACGCCCTCAACGTCGAGACGTCGGCCACTGGCCGATTCAAGCCGGATCAGGCCACCGCCAAGGACAATCGTGCCGGGCTATGGAAGGGCTGCTTCGTGGCGCCGCGCGATTTTCGTCTCGGCAAGAAGGACGGCGCCCTGCTCGGCAACGCCTGCCCGGCCGACCGTGACACGCAGATCCGCAATGCGCTCTTCCCCGACGACCTGCCGATGCCGGCAAGCTGCAACATCAAGGGCAAGTATGCCGTACGCGCCCGCGTCACCGGCAATGTCGGCATCTATCACCTGCAAGCGTGCCGCAGTTACCCCGGCCTCGGCAATCCGGATCGCTGGTTCTGCTCCGAGGAGGATGCGCAGGCCGCCGGGTTCCGCAGGGCCTATAATTGCCGCCCGCCCAAAGGCAAATGAAGGGCAAGTGATCGCCGCAAATCACGCTGGAAAAGCCGCCTCGTCCTGTGTGAAACTGCGCCGAGAGGTTGCCGGCGCGTATGACCCCACCCGATCCCGCTGATGTGCTTCCCGAAGCTGCGGCAGCCGAACGGCTGCGGCAGCACCTTGAGGAGATCGCGCGCGAACGCGATCGCGCCCATCGCGAGCTTCAGGAGCGCGAGGCCGAGCTGGCACGGATCCAGCGCATCGCGCGGGTCGGCGGGCTCGAGATCGATTTCCGCGACGGCGTGCGCAACCGCCGCTCCCCCGAATATCTGCTGGTGCACGGCCTGCCGCCCGAAGAGGTCAACGAGACCTATGAGAACTGGGTCGCGCGCATTCACCCCGACGATCGCGAACGAACCATCAGCCACCTGTTCGGCGTGCTCAAGGCCGGCGGCGAGGATTACACCGCCGAATACCGCATCATCCGCCCGAACGACGGCGAGAGCCGCTGGATCCGTGTCGTCGCCAAGATCGACCGCGACCGCAACGGCCGCGCGCTGCGGCTGGTCGGTGCCGATCTCGACGTCACCGATCAGATGCTGGCGCAGGAAACCCTGCGCGAGAGCGAGGAACGCTTCCGCCTGATCGCCGACAGCGCGCCGGTGCCGATCTGGGTGACCAAGCTCGACCGCACCCGCTCCTTCGCCAACCAGGCCTATCTGGATTTCCTCGGCCTGCCGTTCGAGGAGGCGGTCGTGTTCGACTGGCGCAAGGCGCTGCATCCGGACGATCTGCCGAACATCCTGCAGGAGCAGATCACCGGCGAATTGTCGCTCAAGCCGTTCGTGCTCGAGGCACGCTATCGGAATGCGGCGGGCGATTGGCGCTGGCTGCGCTCGGAATCGCAACCGCGTTGGGACCCGAACGGCAAGCATATCGGCTTCATCGGCGTCGCCCACGACATCACGGCGGCCAAGGAAGCCGAGATCGAGCTGCGCAAGCTCAACGAGTCGCTGGAACGGCGCATCCTGGAGCGCACCGCACAGCTCGAATCCCGCGAAGCGCAGATGCGCGCGATCCTGGAAACCAGCCATCAATATCAGATGCTGCTCAACCGGGATGGCGATCTGCTCTATACCAACCAGACCGCGCTGGCCGGCATCCGCGCCGAGGCCAGTGACGTCGTCGGCAAGCCGTTCTGGGACACGCCATGGTTCACTGCGACCGACGGCATGCCGCGCGTGATCCAGAATGCCTTTGCGACCGCGATGCGCGGCGAGGACGTCAAGATCGAGCTGCGGCTGCAGCTGCCGATCGGCGAGCGCTATTTCGATTTCGCGATGCGCCCGTTGCAGGACCAGCACGGCACGATCGTCGGCGCGGTGCCGGAGGCCGTCGACATCACCGAACGGCGCCGCGGCGAGGAAGCCCTGCGGCAGTCGCAGAAGATGGAAGCGGTCGGCCAGCTCACCGGCGGCGTCGCGCACGACTTCAACAACCTGCTCACCATCATCCGCTCCGCGACCGACTTCCTGCGCCGCCGCGAGCTGCCGGACGAGCGGCGACGCCGCTACATCGACGCGATCTCCGAGACCGTGGAGCGGGCCTCCAAGCTCACAGCACAGCTTCTGGCGTTCGCGCGCCGGCAACCGCTCAATCCCGAAGTGTTCAATGTCGGGACGCAGGTCGATAGCGTGGTGCAGCTGATCCGTCCGCTGGTCGGCGCGCGGATTCACATCGAGGTCAGGATCGACGATCCCGACTGCTTTGCGATCGCCGATATCGGCCAGTTCGAGACCGCGATGATCAACCTTGCGGTCAATGGCCGCGATGCCATGAACGGCGAAGGCCAGCTGACGATCGGCGTCAGGAAGGTCAAGCACATCCCCGCCCTGCGCGCCCAGGCCTCGCGCAGCGGCGATTTCGTGACGGTCTCGATCCAGGATACCGGCACCGGCATCTCGCCGGAAAATCTCGACGCGATCTTCGAACCGTTCTTCACCACCAAGGAGGTCGGCAAGGGAACGGGCCTCGGGCTGAGCCAGGCGTTCGGTTTCGTCAAGCAGTCCGACGGCGACATCGAGGTGACCAGCACGCCCGGGCACGGCGCAACCTTCACCATCTATCTGCCGCAGGCGATGCGCCCGGCGGACGCCAAGGTCGCGGCCAGCGCCGGCATCGAGCAGGCCTCGATCGGCCGCGGCTATCGCGTCCTCGTGGTCGAGGACAACGACGATGTCGGCCAGTTCTCCACCGAGCTGCTCGAGGATCTCGGCTATTCGGTCAAGCGCGCAGCGAACGCCAACGCAGCGCTGTCGATCCTCTCCGAGAACGAGTTCGCCGCCGACCTCGTATTCTCCGACGTGATCATGCCCGGCATGAATGGCGTCGAGCTCGCCGGCGTGATCCGCGATCGCTTTCCCGGCCTGCCGGTGGTGCTGACCAGCGGCTACAGCAACGTGCTCGCCGAGAATGCGCATAGCGGCTTCGAGCTGATACAGAAACCCTATTCGGTCGAGGCGCTGTCGCGCACGCTCCGCAAGGCGATCGCCGAGCAGCGGGCGACCGCCTCAAAACCCTGATCCCGCCGCCGGCCGCGCGCTACTCGATCACCACATGCGCGACGCCGAGCTGAAGGATGCCGAGCGCGCGGGCCGCCGTGGTCGAGACATCGATGATCCGTCCGCGAACGAACGGTCCGCGGTCGTTGACCCGGCACCGGATCGATTTCCCGTGATAGGACACCGTGACCATGCTGCCGAATGGCCGCTTGCGATGCGCGCAGGTCATCTCGCCACTCCTGCCGATGCCATGATAATAGGACGCAAGGCCATTCTCAGCGTTCGCCATGCACGAGGTAAACAGCAGCATGGCCACGGACGTTACTGCGGTCTTCATTGATTGCCTGCCGGTCGAGCCCCGCAATGGAACGCGGTTCCACCGTTTCGGTTCCGCGCCCGACACGTCGGCAGGTCGATTTTTGGGAACTTTTCAGTGAGAGCCGCTCAGGCGGCGTCCTCGACGCTATCGGCCGCGAGCAGCGTCCGCAGATCCTGCGCCGGAACCGGCTTGCTGAACAGGTAGCCCTGCATCTGCGTGCAACCCAGCATCTGCACGGTATCGCGCTGCTGATCGGTCTCGACGCCCTCGGCGGTCGTGATCATGTTGCGGTCGGCCGCGATCGAGACCACCGCGCGGATGATCGAGGCCGAGCCGCTGTTGCGGGTGACTTCCTTGACGAAGCTGCGGTCGATCTTGATCTTGTCGAACGGAAAGCGCTGCAGATATTGCAACGACGAGTAGCCGGTGCCGAAATCGTCGAGCGCGATGTGGACGCCGAGCGCACGGAGCTGGCCGAGCGTGACCAGCGCCGCATCGTCGTCGGCGATCAGCACCGCCTCGGTGATCTCGAGCTCGAGCCTGCGCGGGTCGAGCCCGCTCTCGGCAAGCGCACTCGCGACCTTCAGCGCCAGCGTCTCCGACTTGAACTGGATCGGCGAGACGTTGACCGCCAGGCGCACATGCGCCGGCCACGCCGCCGCCTCGATGCAGGCGGTGCGCAACACCCACTGCCCGATCTCCTCGATCAGCCCGGTCTCCTCGGCGACCGGGATGAACTCCGCAGGCGAGATCATGCCGCGCACCGGATGGCGCCAGCGCAGCAGCGCCTCGCAGCCGGTCACCTCGTCGCTGCGCAGGTCGACCAGCGGCTGATAGTGCAGCTCGAAGCGGTCCTCCGCCAACGCACTTCGCAGATCGGCCTCCAGCGCGCGGCGCAGATTGGCCTGCTTCTCCATCGCCGGATCGAAGAAGCGATAGGTCCTGCGGCCGGCGGCCTTGGCCGCGTACATGGCGAGGTCGGCGCATTTGAGCAGGCCGAACAGGTCGGAGCCGTGGCGCGGGGCGATCGCAATGCCGATGCTGGCGTCGCTCGACAGCCAATGACCGTGGCAGTCGAACGGCGTGCGCAGCGACTGATAGACACGCGCGACCAGATCGCTGACGTCGTCGTCCGACATGATGTCATGCTGGACGATCGCGAATTCGTCGCCGCCGAGGCGCGCGATGAAGTCGTTCGATCCGACCGACTGGCGCAGCTTCTCGGCGACGCGCCGCAGGAATTCATCGCCGATCGGATGCCCCAGCGTATCGTTGATCCGCTTGAACTCGTCGATATCGATGTAATGGATCGCGAACTCGCGGACGACAGCTTCGCGCAACAATTCTTCCGCGTGACGCTGGAACAGCGTCCGGTTCGGCAGATTGGTCAAGGCATCGTAATGCGCGAGATACTCGATCTGCGCCTGCGCACGCCGCCCGTCGGTGACGTCCTCGAGCGTGGTGGCCCAGCCGCCGTCAGGAGCGCGTTTGTAGATCAGGCGGATGCTGCGGCCGTCAGGCGTCATGATCACCGAGTCCCGGATTTCGTCTCCCCTGGGATTGGTGAACCGCGCACAATATTCGTCGACATCGCCGACGAATGAACCGAGCGCCCGGCGATGCAGGATCAGATCGCGCAGATGGCAGCCGGGCCTGGCGACATCGGGCGACAGGCCGAACATGTCGATGTATCGCTGGTTGCAGATCACGAGCCGCGCCGAGGCATCGAACAGCAGAAGCCCCTGCGTCATGGTGTTGATCGCGGTGTCGAGATGCTGGCTCTTCTCGGACAGCCGGCGCTGCGCCGCGTCGTGCTGCCGTCGCAGCTGGCGCACGATCAAGAAGATCGTCATGACGACGATCAGCACCGCCAGCACAGCAGCGCAAAACTGCAGCTTGGTCTGGGCACGCCAGTCCTCCAGTGCGCTGGAGGTCCTTGTGGTGGCAAGGATCAGGATCGGGAAATGCGACAGCGACCTGGCCGCGCCGACGTTCTCCTCACCCGATGCGCCGACGAACCGTCCCGACAGGTTGCCGCCAAGGCTGATGACCTTCCGGAACACCGGCTGGTCGATGATGTTGCGGCCGACCACGCCGGCATCCTGCGGATAACGCGCGATGATCGTTCCGTCGCGATGAATCATCGAAATCACGGTGTCGCCGTCCAGCGCCAGCGAGGCCACGAAGTCCTCGAAATGGCTGGGCTCGACGCCGCGGCTCGCGAAGCCGATGATCTCGCCGTTGCGCCCGGTGATCTTGCGCGCAAAGATCGTGGTCCAGTTGCCGGTCACCTTGCTCATCGCGGGTTCGACGATGACAGGCGACGTCGGCCGTCCCGAGGTGAACTCCTGGAAATAGCGCCGTTCGGCAATGCTGACGTCGGGCACCGGCCACATCTCGGACGAGTTGATCAGCCATCCCTTGGCGTTGAACAGATTGAGCCCGCCGACATGCGGCAGCGCGGCCAGCCGCGTGCGCAGCATCTCGTGCGCGCTCAGGAGCGACATGTTCTTTTCGAACTGATCGGCGGTCTCGACCTGCTCCGACCGCAGATAGTTCACGATGTCGTCGTGGACATGCTGGAGGTCGCTGAGCTGCTGGTCGAAATGCCGCGACAGCAGCAGCGCGGTGTTGTTGAGCTCGCGTTCGGACATCTCCAGCGCGCGCTCGCGAAACTGCAGCGCGAGATAGCCGGTGCCAAGCGTGATGGCGAGCACCAGCAGCGCGGCGCTGAGGACGAGCCACTGAATGGCGCCCATCCTGGTGGCGCGCAGCACACCCTTGATCGACAGCCGCCGGTGCTCCGGCTTCACGCTGTTCGTTGATACAACCGACATTTTCCTGCCCCTGCGGGTGCCCTTCTACGGGAGCACAACCCAAGGGCTCGTTAGGAAAATCAGTTATCGGACTGTTAAGGCGGATGAGTAGCTGAGCGCGATCGGCACGGGACGCCTCAGGACGCGACCGCCTCAGGCGACCCCGGCCGCCTCCTTCAGGCTGCACTCGATCAACGCGCCCTCAATGCTGAATTTCGAGAATGGAGAGAACGGCGTCGCGGCCTTGAGCGCTGCGAAGAATTGCGAGTCGCCAGGACTCTTGAGCAGAAAACGGATGTGGCTGGCCGCCAGCGCATCGCGCGACAGCCAGACGACGCCGGAGAACAGCGCCACGAGCATCTGCGCGTAATCGCTGACATCGGCGAGGCCGAGATCGTAAATCGGAGACACATTGATGAAACGCGCGCTGAGCGCCGGCGACGTATATCGGCTCATCAACAGACGCCTGACCTGACAGACCGCGTGGACCCGTTCGCCGTCGGTCAGGTGATACAGCCCCTGACTGTCGCCCTCCCTGGCGGTCAGCGCTTCAAAGGCACTGATGCCGCCAAAGGTGGCAAAATCCTCCCCGACGCCTTCAGCGTCCTTCTTCCATTGTGTCTTGATATGACGCCAGGACCGCTCAGGATCCTTGATTGGCAAAAGCCGCATGGTTAGGGGGCTGTTAGCACGGAGGGGAGTCGTCGCTGGGATAATATGTCGCAGGCATTAAGCTTTTGCTTACAGCGGTAGCCGGCTGCGCCGACATGACGACTGCCCGGCGACGTCTTGGCGTCGGTATGCGACCGCCCGAGCTCACGATCTGCAGCAGGCCGAAGCCTCTGGCGGCGCGGCCTGGGGCTGCGGCGCACAACAGGCACTCTGCTGCCCGTCCAGCTTCTCGTGCGCGACGCGCGCGGTACGCTCGCCGCTGCCGTCGCCATAGACGATGCTCTCACCCGTCGTATGGAAGGTCTCCCACGCAATCCCCGCGGGATCGTCGATCCACGACTTCTCGGACTTGGCATAGCAGCACACCGTCTGGCCCTGCTCGATCACCTCGCCGCCCGCCTTGCGCAGCCGGCCATAGACCTCGCCGAGCTCCTCGGCGCTTTCCACCTGAATGCCGAGATGATCAAGCCCCGGCTCGCGGCCACGGGTCGAGATCGCGAAATTGACGCGGGGATCGTCGAGCATCCATTTGGCATAGTCGGATTTCACGACCGTCGGTTCGGCGCCGAACAACGCCGAGTAGAAGCCGACCGATTGGTGGATGTCCTTGACGGCGACGTGAACATGCATGCGCTTCATGGGAGCAATCCTTTCGGGCGGCGACGCTGGATGGATATTCCAGCCCAAGCATGCTCAGATATCAACAGCGTTACAATGGGAGTCCTGCTGCGGGATGGATGTGCTCACGCTGTTTGGTTTGTTCGCCGTGACGATGATGCTCGTCTGCTACGCAGCCGAAGATCGGAGCCCCTGGTTCATCCTGGCTTTCGCAGTCTCCTGCGCGCTCGGCTCGGCCTACGGCTTCCTGCAGGGCGCCTGGCCGTTCGGACTGGTCGAAGCGATCTGGGCCGTCGTCGCCGCGCGCCGCTGGCTGATGCGCCGAACCGCTGAGAGCGTGTAACGTTATAGTATCCGCGGCAATTCTGTCGCGGCGTCGAACTTGAATGCGTGCGGTCGCGGCGCTAATTAGGGCCCATGGACGCTTCGCGCACCATGATTCAGTCTTCCGCTCATGCAACAGGATCGCGCCGCTGGCGCAGCCTGCTTGCGGGGCTGATTTCGCTTGCGCTGGTGCTGTCGTTCTTCCACGGCTGGGCGTTCGACGGCGATGACGATGCAGCTCCCGGATTCTCGATCGCACAGTCGATCAACGACACCGGCGGCAAGGCTCCCGCGCATCCGGCCTCACTGCACGGCGATCACTGCCTGACCCACGTCGCCTCGGTGGCACCGCAGGAGACGGCATTCCCGATCGCCTATGCGCCGCATAGCTATGGCGACGGCAGCATCGGGCTGCCGGCGTCGGCCGATCGCCTCTCCCCCTTCAAACCACCCCGCGCCTGATCCGGTCGGCATGACCGGCCGTGCGCCGCTGCCATCCGGTAGCGCGCACGCTTCCGCACAGATCAATGTCGCGACAGCGCAGGGCCACCGGCATGCGCTGCGGAGAGGCGCATATGAAACGGGTTGTTCTATTTTTCGCCGGCGTGGCCGCCGGCATCGCATTGGTCGTTGTGGCGGCCGGATGGATCGGCTGGCCGGTCAAGTTCCCGGCTACGACGCAGGAGACTGCGGCCACAGATTCACCGAAGGCCGAGGCCAGGCATGAGGCCCCCGGACATATCGAGCTCAGCGAAGACCAGATTCGTGAGTCTGGCATCACGCTCGCACCAGCCAGTGGCGGCATGCTGAAGCGACATTTCCTCGCGCCGGGATCGCTGATCCCCGACGCCGATCATATCGGCCGCGTCTCGGTCCGCGTGCTCGCGACAGTCACGGAACTGCGCAAGCGTCTCGGCGACGTGGTCGAGAAAGGCGAGATCGTCGCTGCGATCGAAAGCCGTGAGGTGGCCGACGCCAAGAGCGAATACCTCGCCGCACGGCTCACCAACGACCTGCAGCAGACCCTCTATGCCAGACAGAAGACGCTGGTCGAGACCCGCATCGTCTCGGAAAACGAGTTCCTGCGCACGCGACTGACCGCGAACGACGCCCAGATCAAGCTCGACGGCGCGCGGCAGAAGCTGTTTGCGCTCGGCCTGTCGGAAAGCGAGATCACCGATCTGCCCAACCAGCCGCCTGAAAGCTTGCGGACGCAGTTCCTGCGCGCGCCGATCTCAGGCCGGGTGTCCGAACGGCGCGTCGACCTCGGCGGACTGATCGGACGCGAGGGCCAGGAAAGCGAGCTTTATGTCATCGTCAATCTCGACGACATCTGGGTCGATCTGGCGGTCTCGCCAGAGGACATCAGCGCAGTTCGCGAAGGCGTGTCGGTCAAGATCCGCGCCATCGGCACCGAGGATGAAGCCAGTGCCGGCGTGATCTTCGTCAGCCCCCTGCTCGACCGCGAGACCCGCAATGCCCGCGTGATCGCGACCCTGCCCAACAAGGAGCACCGCTGGAAGCCGGGCACCTTCGTCACCGCAGAGGTGCCGCTGTCAGGCGCGCCGTCCACCGTGATGGTGACGAAGAAGGCGATTCAAACCATCAAGGGGACGCCGACCGTATTCGTGCGTGATGCCGACGGCTTCGAGGCGAGGTCGGTGCGGACCGGTCGCGAGGACGATGACGACATCGAGATCGTCGCGGGTCTTGCCGCCGGCGAGACCATCGCTGTGCAGAACACCTTCACATTGAAGGCCGAGGTCGAGAAGGACGAAGCGGAGCACGGCCATGATTGAGCGCATCATCGGTCTTGCGATCCAGCGGCGCTGGGTGGTCGTCACACTGGCAGCGGTCCTGATGCTCCTCGGCGGCCTCGCATTGACCAGGCTGCCGATCGACGCAGTGCCCGACATCACCAACAAGCAGGTCCAGATCAACACCGTCGCACCGGCGTTGTCGCCGGCGGAAATCGAGAAGCAGATCACCTTCCCGATCGAAACGGCCCTGGCGGGCGCGCCAAGGCTGGAGAGCACGCGGTCGCTCTCGCGTAACGGCTTCTCGCAGATCACGGCGGTGTTCAGCGAAGCCACCGATATCTATTTCGCCCGCCAGCAGGTCGGCGAGCGCCTGACCGAAGTTCGCGCGCGCCTGCCGCAAGGCATCGAGCCGCGCATTGGCCCGACCACGACCGGTCTTGGTGAAATCTACATGTGGACCGTCCATTACTCCGGGCAGAAGGTGCAGAGCGACGGCGCGCCGGGCCTGCAGAGCGACGGCCGCTTCCTCACGGCGGACGGCCAGGTGCTGCAAAGCGAAGTCGAGAAGGACGCCTATCTGCGCACGGTGCAGGACTGGATCATCAAGCCGCAGATCAAGATGGTGCCGGGTGTCGCTGGCGTCGATTCGATCGGCGGCTACCTCAAGCAGTACCAGGTCCATCCCGATGCGGCGAAGCTGATCGCGCTCGGCCTCACCTTTGCCGACGTCGCCAAGGCGATCCAGAGCAACAATGTCAGCCGCGGTGCGCGCTATATCGAGCGCAACGGCGAAGGATTCGTGGTCCGGTCCGGCGGCCGGCTCGAGAACATCGAGGAACTCGGCGCCGTCGTCGTCACCACTCGCGGCGGCGTCCCGGTCCGGATTCGCGACCTCGCCTCGCTCTCGATCGGCGGCGAGACGCGCACCGGCAGCGCCAGCGAGAACGGCCGCGAAGTCGTGGTCGGCACCGCACTGATGCTGATCGGCGCCAACAGCCGCACGGTATCGGCCGCGGTCGACGCCAAGTTGCGCGCGATCACGCCGTCCTTGCCGGCAGGCGTCGCAGTCGAGACGGTGCTCGATCGCACCCAGCTGGTCGATGCGACCATCGGCACCGTCGCGCGCAATCTCAGCGAAGGCGCGCTGCTGGTGATCGCGGTGCTGTTCGTGCTGCTCGGCAATTTCCGCGCGGCATTGATCACGGCACTGGTGATCCCGATCGCGATGCTGATGACGGCGATCGGCATGTGGCAGGGCCGCATCAGCGCCAATCTGATGAGCCTCGGTGCGCTGGATTTCGGCCTGATCGTCGACGGCGCCGTCATCATCACGGAGAACAGCCTGCGTCATCTTGCCGAGAAGCAGCATGCGCTTGGCCGCGTGCTAACCCGCGACGAACGGCTGGCGACGGTACGGGCGTCCGCGGTGGAAATGGTGCAGCCGAGCCTTTACGGCCAGGCCATCATCCTGCTGGTCTATGTGCCGCTTCTCACCTTCACCGGCGTCGAAGGCAAGATGTTCGAGCCGATGGCGCTGACCGTGATCCTGGCGCTCGCCGCCGCCTTCGTGCTGTCGCTGACGCTCGTTCCCGCGCTGATCGCGATCGGCATCACCGGCCGCGTGCAGGAGAAGGAGAACTGGCTCGTTGCCGCATTGAAGCGCGGGTACAGCCCGCTGCTGCGGCGCGCGGTTGCAACGCCCCTGCCCGTCATCGCCGTGGCGGTCGTGTTGTTCGCGACCGCCCTGTTCGGATTCTTCCGGCTCGGCCAGGAGTTCATCCCCTCGCTCGACGAGAAGAACATCGCCATGCACGCGCTCAGAATTCCGAGCACGGCGCTGTCGCAGTCGCAGGCGATGCAGCTCTCGGTCGAGAAGGCCGTCAGCCGCTTCCCGCAGGTGTCGTTCGTGTTCTCCAAGACCGGCACCGCGGAGGTGGCGAGCGACCCGATGCCGCCGAACGCGTCCGACACCTTCATCATCCTGAAGCCGCGCGCAGAGTGGCCGGATCCCTCGCTGACCAAGGAGCAGCTGATCGAGGAGATCTCGAAGGCGGTCGGCCGGCTGCCTGGCAACGTCTATGAATTCACCCAGCCGATCCAGATGCGCTTCAACGAACTGCTCGCCGGCGTTCGCGGCGACATCGCGGTCAAGGTGTTCGGCGACGAGTTCGAGGCGATGCAGAAGGCCGCCAACCAGATCGCCGCCGCGCTGCGTGGCGTGCGCGGCGCGACCGACGTCAAGGTCGAACAGGCCGGTGGCCTGCCCGTGCTCGAGATCAAGGTCGACAAGGCGGCGATTGCCCGGCGAGGCCTGAGCGTCTCCGAGGTCCAGGACGTGATCGGTGCCGCGGTCGGCGGCCAGGATGCCGGCGTCGTCTACGAGGGCGATCGCAGCTTCGACATCGTGGTGCGATTGCCGGAGAGCGTCCGCTCCGATCTCGAGGCGTTGAGTAATTTGCCGGTCGCCTTGCCGAAGGCAACGCCGAGTTCGCCGGTGCAGAGCCTGCCGCTCAACCGCGTCGCGCAGTTCTCCTTCACCGAGGGCCCGAACCAGATCAGCCGCGAGAACGGCAAGCGCCGCATCGTGGTGACGGCCAATGTCCGCGGCCGCGATCTCGGCTCGGTGGTCGAGGAAGCTCAGGCAAAGGTCACGCAATCGGTGCAGCTGCCGCCCGGCTACTGGATGACCTGGGGCGGCCAATCGGAAAATCTCGCCGCGGCGCGCCAGCGCCTTGCCGTCGTGGTGCCGGCCTGTTTTGCGATGATCTTCCTGTTGCTGCTGGCGGCGATGGGCTCGGCGCGCGATGCGCTGCTGGTGTTCAGCGCGGTGCCGCTGGCGCTCACCGGCGGCGTCGCGGCGCTGTGGCTGCGCGGCATGCCGTTCTCGATCTCGGCGGCGGTCGGCTTCATCGCGCTGTCCGGCGTTGCGGTGCTGAACGGGCTCGTGATGCTGAGCTTCGTCCGGCAATTGCGCGAGCGCGGCGTGCCGATCCGGGAGGCCATCGAGCAAGGCGCCCTCACCCGCTTCCGGCCCGTGGTGATGACCGCGCTGGTCGCCTCGCTCGGTTTCGTGCCGATGGCGTTCGCGACCGGCACCGGCGCCGAGGTGCAGAAGCCGCTCGCCACCGTCGTGATCGGCGGCCTGATCAGCGCGACCCTGCTCACGCTTGCCGTCCTGCCCGCGCTCTATGCACGGTACGGGCATGCCGGTAGCGCTGCGCGCAATGAGAGAACCGCGGTTCAGCCCGCGGAATGACGGTGTGTCGACCGGCCGTCGCCAACAAAAATCCGGCAGTTACAGCGCCGACCGGGCGCTGTAACATTTCTGTCATGTGGCAAAACTAAACGAAAGCTGCGGCGGACTGCCGCGGGGCTTCATCAGGGGGAATAACAAAATGCGCCATGCCATTACACTACTGTCCGCGAGCATGATCGCGCTCTCGGCCGGCGCCGCTTCGGCGCAAAATGCAAAGCCCCGCAACCTGATCCTGTTCGTCCCCGACGGCCTGCGCGGTGGCATCGTGACGCCGCAGACGGCGCCTGCGATGGCCGAGATTCGCGAGAAGGGCGTTCACTTCAAGAATTCGCATTCGCTGTTCCCGACCTTCACGATGGCGAACAGCTCGGCGCTCTCGACCGGCCACTATCTCGGCGACACCGGCACCTTCTCCAACACGATCTTTACCGGCTACACCTCGGTGCCTGCCGGCGACACCGTGGTTCCCTTCATCGAGAACGACGCTGTGCTCGCCGATATCGACGATCACTTCAATGGCGACTACCTCAACGAGGAGACGCTGTTGAAGATGGCCCGCGGCCAGGGTTTTAGCACCGCAGCCATCGGCAAGCTCGGCCCGACCCTGCTGTTCGACCACACCGACCGCGGCAAGAACACGATCGTGGTCGACGATTCCACCGGCGGCAAGGCCGGCGTGCCGCTCTCCGACGAGATGAAGGATGCGCTGACCAAAGCCGGCCTGCCGCTCGCCACCCCGAGCCGCGGCGACAATGCCAAGGCCGGCGATGCCAAGACGCCCGGTACCACGGTCGCCAACATCGCGCAGCAGGCCTACATGGCCGACGTCGCGACCAAGGTCGTGCTGCCGATGTTCAAGGCGCGCAACAAGCCGTTCGTGCTGGTGTTCTGGTCGCGCGATCCGGACGGCAGCCAGCACAACACCGGCGACAGCCTCAACACCATCACGCCCGGCATCAACGGCCCGACCTCGATGGCCGGCATCAAGAATGCCGACAACAACCTCGCCCAGCTTCGCAAGGCGCTCGACGAGCTCGGGCTTTCCGCCAACACCAACATCATGGTCTCCTCCGACCACGGCTTCTCGACGATCTCGAAGGAGAGCAAGACCAGCCCCTCGGCCAAGATCGCCTATGACGACACGCCGAAGGATTTCCTGCCGATGGGCTTTCTGGCGATCGATCTCGCCAAGGCGCTGAACCTGCCGCTGTTCGATCCCAACGACAAGAACGCCAAGGTCGCCGATAATGCCCACCCGAAGGCCGGCAACGGCGTGCTCGGCCAGGACCCGACCAAGCCCGACGTCGTGATCGCGACCAATGGCGGCTCGGACCTGATCTATCTGCCGAACCGCGACAAGAAGCTCGCTGACCGCGTGATCAAGGCGCTGCTCGAGCAGGACTATGTCAGCGGCCTGTTCGTCGACGACAAGCTCGGCACGTTCCCCGGAACGCTGCCGATGTCGAACCTCAATTTGAAGGGCAAGGCGGTGACGCCGAACCCGTCGATCGTGGTCAACTTCCGCTCCTGGTCGAGCGGCTGCGAGATCCCGACCAACTGCTCGGTGCAGATCGCCGACACCGTGCTGCGCCAGGGCCAGGGTATGCATGGCAGCTTCAGCCGCGGCGACACCTTCAACTTCACCGCGGCGATCGGCCCCGACTTCAAGGCCGGCTATGTCGATCCGCTGCCGGTCAGCAACGCCGATGTCGGCATGACCGCGGCCCAGCTGCTCGGCCTGCGCGCGCCGAACAATGGCGGGCTGATCGGACGGGTGATGTCGGAGGCGCTGCCGAACGGCATCGTGCCGAAGATGGCCGAGGGCACCATCATGTCGAAGAAGCCGTCGGCCAATGGCCTGCGCACCGTGCTGAAATTCCAGCGCGTGCTCTCGACCCGCTATTTCGACGTCGCCGGGTTCCCGGGGCGGACGCTCGGGCTCGAGGAGAGCGGCGGCAAACAGAAAACGGCGGGGAAGTGATCCCCGCCGCTCTCGCCTGAAGCCGTTGGTTCGGAATGATGCACAGGCATCATCCCGAGTGATCACATCATCCCGATGTCGAACACGTTGGGCAGCTGGGCTGCGAGCGGCAGCGCAGTCGCGCCGACCAGCGTCGCCACCATCGCCGCGAGCGCACGGCCGGTGCGGCGCTGACCGCGCATCCGGCCCGCGATCCATTCCAGAACCTTGGTGTCCATCTTGGTGCCCTGCGTCGGCGCCCAGCGATCGATGTTCGTATCCGGCGACAGCGCCACCGTGCGCGGCGGCACCGGCAGACCGGACTCGGACGCGGCATGATGGGCGATCGCCTTGGCGAGCAGGTCGTCGAACCGGCCGCCATCGCTGCGCTCGGCAGCAGCCTCGTTGATCGCGAACAGCGCCTCGATCTCGGCCCGGCTGACCGGCTGATGCTCGACCGCGGCCGCCGTCAGGATGCGCGCGCACCAGGCAGCGTCATCGGCATCGAGTGACCGGGAGAAATGGATACGGCCCTTGGTGGTCGGGCCTTCGCCGGTGATCACGCCGTCGCGGACGATGGTCAGCGCATGGGCGGCGGTCTTGCGGCAGGATGGATGCAACGCACCGCTGAGAGCCTCAGCGGTCTTGGTACTTGGGGTAGACATTGTGGGAGCTTTCAATTCCTATCTGAGGCCAGCTTTTCCATGCGGGCGTAAACGAGTGGTTAATGATTCGGAACTTCGGTTCCGAGATTTTTAGATGGTTGCTATTTGGTCGCTTTAAACGCTGTCACGGTTCAGTCCTATAGCAGCCGGGGCCGGCGTGATGACGGCGATAAGCGGCTTTATCTGGGCATTTCCAAGCTTTTGTGCTGCCGCTGATATTTCGTCGCAGGAGTCCAGATCAAAACAAATTGCTTGGAATTCCACCCTCAAGGAGAAATGTCTCACCTTTTTTCAGAAGCCGTTCACTTAAGCCTTTCCGCGTCCTATACTGGAACAGACCACCTCAAATACAAATTTAGATGCAACTTCAAAGAGATGAGGTAAAATCATGGCACTTCAGATTGGCGCCGTCGCCCCCGACTTCGAAGCCGAGACCACCGAAGGGAAGATCAAGTTCCACGACTGGATCGGCAATAGCTGGGTGCTTTTGTTCTCCCATCCCAAGGACTTCACCCCGGTCTGCACCACCGAGCTCGGCGCGCTCGCCCGCCTGAAGCCCGAATTCGACAAGCGCGGCGTCAAGCTGATGGGCCTGTCGGTCGATCCGGTGGATCGTCACGCCAAATGGTCCGAGGACATCAAGGAAACCCAGGGCGCGGCGCCGAACTATCCGATGATCGGCGACATCGATTTCAACGTCTCGAAGCTCTACGACATGCTGCCGGCCTCGACCTCGGGCGATCCCCTCACCCGCACGCCGGCGGACAATCAGACGGTCCGCAACGTCTTCATCATTGGTCCCGACAAGAAGATCAAGCTGGTGCTGGTCTACCCGATGACCACGGGGCGGAACTTCCAGGAGATACTGCGCGTCATCGACTCGCTGCAACTCACCGCCACGCACCGCGTCGCCACCCCCGCCGACTGGAAGCAGGGCGAGGACGTGATCATCGCGGGCTCGGTCACCAATGACGAGGCCAAGACGATCTATCCGCAGGGCTGGAAAGAACCGAAGCCCTACATCCGCATCGTGCCGCAGCCGAAGTAACGGCCGGCACGCAGCGTCCGGGTGGCCCGCGTACAGCCTGTTATCGTCTGGTTTCGCGACGATCTGCGGCTGTCGGATCACCCGGCCCTGCATGAAGCGGCAAGCCGCGGCGCGCCCGTGGTTGGCCTTTTTATCCACGACGAAGCAAGTCGTGCCCTGAAACCTCCAGCCGCGCGCCCCCTCGGAGGCGCGACGCGCTGGTGGCTGGCGCAGTCGCTGCGCGCGCTCCGCACGAGCTGCGAGGCCATCGGCGGAACGCTGGTGCTGCGCACCGGATCGGCCGCCTCCGTGATCGCCACGCTGGCGCGCGACATCCATGCGGGCGCCGTGTTCTGGAACGACATCGCGCAGGCGCCGCATCAAGCGATTGCCGCAGACGTTGCATCCGCGCTCGCAAGCGACGGAATAGACTCGCAGATTTTCCCGGGCGACCTGCTCGTCGACCCCAGCGCCATCCGCAACAAGGATAACCGTGGCCTGGGTGTGTTCACGCCGTTCTGGCGGCGCGTGCAGGCGCTCGGCGATCCGCCGAAGCCGTTGCCGGCGCCGAAGAAGCTCGCATCCGTCAGCGGCGTCGCGAGCGAAGCCCTCGACCATTGGGGCCTCGAGCCGACCCGGCCCGATTGGGCCGGCGGCCTGCGCGAGACCTGGACCCCCGGCGAAGCCGCGGCGCAGGCGCGGCTGAAGGCGTTCCTCGACGAGAATATTCGCGGCTACAGCGACGACCGCGACCGGCCCGACCGCGACGGCACCTCGCGCCTCTCCCCGCATCTGCGCTTCGGCGAGATCAGCCCACGCCAGGTCTGGTATGCCGCCCGCTTCGCCGCCGCCGAGCACCCGCGCCTTGCCGGCGACATCGACAAATTCTTGAGCGAGCTCGGCTGGCGCGAGTTCTGCCGCCATCTGCTGTTCGACGTCCCCGACATGGCGGATCGGAACCTGCAGACGCAGTTCGAGGCGTTTCCGTGGAAGCGCGACGCCCGTGCGCTGAAAGCCTGGCAGCGCGGCCTGACCGGCTATCCGATCGTCGATGCCGGCATGCGCGAGCTCTGGCACAGCGGCGTGATGCACAACCGGGTGCGGATGGTGGTCGCCTCATTCCTGGTGAAGCACCTGCTGATCGACTGGCGCGCAGGCGAACAATGGTTCTGGGACACGCTGGTTGACGCCGATGCCGGCTCCAATCCGGCGAACTGGCAATGGGTCGCCGGCTCCGGCGCCGATGCCGCGCCCTATTTCCGCGTCTTCAATCCGATCCTGCAGGGCGAGAAATTCGATCCTGACGGCGCCTATGTCCGGCGCTGGGTGCCGGAGCTGGCGCAGCTCCCCAACGACGTGATCCATCAGCCCTGGAGCGCGACGCCGATCGAACTTGCGAGCGCCGGCATCGAGCTCGGCACGACCTATCCGCCGCCGATTGTCGATCACAAGCAGGGCCGTGAACGCGCGCTCGCGGCCTACGCGAAAATCCGCGGCAAGGATTAGAGCAAAGGTCAGGACCGGCGGTTGACCACCAGCACCGCGGCGGCGCAGGCCGCCATGCCGGCGATCGACACCGGATCGAGCCGCTCGCCGAACAGCACATAGGCCATCAGCGCGGTCACCGCCGGCACCAGATAGAACAGGCTCGCGACCGAGGTCGCAGCATGGTGACGGATCAGCCAATACAGCAATCCGATCGAGCCGATCGACAGCGCGAACACCAGCCAGGCGATCGCCAGCACGAACTCGCTGGTCCAATGCACGACATTGGTCTCGAACAGCCAGGCGCCGATGCCGAAGAAGATCGTCACCGCGATGTACTGCACCAGATTGCCGGCGCGCCAGTCGATCTGATTGCAGTAACGGCGCTGGTACAGCGTGCCAAGCGTGATGCTGATCAGCGAGACGCCGGAGGCAAGCCAGCCCCACCCCGCATCGCCCGTCATCGGCCGGTTGTGCAGGATCAGCACGACGCCGGCGAGGCCGAGCACGAGCCCGCCCCATTGCAGCGGCGTGACGCGCTCGCCGAGCCAGCGGTTGGCGATGGTCGAGGTCAGGATCGGCTGCAGGCCCGGGATCAACGCGGACAGGCCTGCGGGAATCGAATGCGCGATCGCAATCGCGGTGCCGCCGAGATAGAAGCCGTGCACCAGGATGCCGGCCACCGCACTGTGGAAAACGCCTGTCCGGTCGGGCCATTTCGGCCGTGCGACCGCGGCGACGACCGTCATCACCACCACCACGAACGCCATTCGGATCGCCAGATAGGTCAGCGGCTCCGCATTGTTGATGACGTATTTGGTGCCGATGAATCCCGTGCTCCACAGCACGACAAAAATCGCCGGCGCCAGACGAGCGGCAGTTTCCTCGAAGCTCTTGTTCATTGCAGGCCGTCATTGCCTGAAGAAGAGGCAGCCGGCAATCGCGAATTTTTGCGGGTTAGCCGGACTGGCGCCCCAGGCACACCGTCGTCCCTGCGAACGCAGGGACCCATATGTGGACGGCCCCCGTGGCACAAGAGCCTTTTGGCAAGATCGGATCGCTTGCATCCATATGTCCGGCCTGTTGGGTGCGATCGAGTAGATCGCTGGCCAAGATGGTTTGCGCGATGCGAGTTCCAAACAACTCCGCGACCTGTTGACGGCCGATGGGTCCCACGGATTGTCTCGCATCGTTGCTCGATCGATCGCTCCATCCGCTCTTGCAGCTCCGGGTCGGCTGACGAGCGAGCCCGCCAGCCGGCCAATCTGTTAAGCGGTACCCGTCGTCGCGGCATTCAGCCGTGCGGCGTCATAACTCTCCCCCGTCACCATCAGCTTCCAGACGATGCGCGCCACCTTGTTGGCGAGCGCCACGGCCGCAAGCTTCGGCGGCTTACGCTTGATCAGCGCCAGCAGCCAGCGCGAGTGATGACCGCGCCCCCGCTTGGCCTGCTGGATCACCGCCGTGGCCCCGACGACCAGCAGACGGCGCAGGTCCTGGTCGCCCGCCCGGGTAATCTTGCCGAGCCTGGTCTTGCCTGCGGTGGAATGGTCCTTGGGCGTGAGGCCGAGCCAAGCCGCAAAGTGACGACCGGAGCGGAACGCGCCCGGATCAGGTGTCTTCATCACCAGCATCGTTGCAATGATCGGACCGATCGACGGAATCTGCGCCAGGCGCCGGCCCGTGGCATCGCCGCGGTGCCAGGCCATCAGCTTGGCCTCAACCACCTCCAACTCGCCCTCGAGCCTGACGCACTCCCGGCCCAGCACGACAAACAGCTCGCGCGCCAGAGCGGGAAGCGTCTCGTCCTGCGCGATCCGCGCCAGCAGCGGTTCGATCGCCTCCAGCCCCTTGGGCGCGATCAGGCCATACTCCGCCGCATGGCCGCGGATCGTGTTGGTCAATTGGGTGCGCCGGGCGATCAGTCCGTCGCGGATACCCGTCAGCATCAGCGCAGCCTGTTGCTCGGCGCTCTTCACCGGCACAAAGCGCATGCTCGGCCGGCTCATCGCCTCACACAGGCCTTCTGCGTCTCGCCCGTCATTCTTGTTCCGCATCACGTAGGGCTTCACCAATTGCGGTGCCATCAGCTTCACCTCATGGCCCAGCCTGGAAAGCTCTCGCGCCCAATATTGCGAAGCTCCGCATGCCTCCATCCCGATCACCGTCGGCGGCAATTTGGCGAAGAACTCCAGCACGAGTTTGCGCGAAAGCTTCTTGCGTAAGACCGGCTGCTCGGACGCATCAACCCCATGCAGCACAAAAATATGCTTCGACGTATCCATCCCAATGCGGATAATCTGGTTCACGGACGGCTCCCATGTATGAGATCTAGACAACCTCATTCTGGCATACTGATGCCGTAGGGGGCCGTCCACACCATCAACTCCGCGGCGGATGTTGTGAAAGGGACGCGTCGTTCCAACGACCTTCAACGATGACCATCGGTCGTTATGGGTCCCTGCTTTCGCACGGACGACACGAACGTGTTGCACCGTCTGTTAGTCACACTTCGCATTCTCGCGACGTGATCTGTCCGAGCTTTGCATCTCGTTCTGCTTTGTCGGCTGAGACCGCTCTGACCCTGCAGACTGTCGCGCCTGTTCGCTGCAATCACGACCATTTGTCCTCAGGGATGCCATGCGCGTTTGTCGGATGCGGCACCCTGTCCTCGCAGATACGCTCTCTGAACAACCTCGCAGCCATCGGTCGCGGAGCGTTCCGGATAACACCGGGATCTGCCGTCACCGAAGACCGGCGGCCAAGAACACTGCACAAGAAGAACCGGCCACGAGCCGGACAAGAAGAACAATGGACCAAGTGGCATTGGTCGTCGTTCGGGCGGTCGAGAGCGGCGCGACGACGACAAAAGATATTATTGGCGCAACCGGATTGTCCCGCCTCAAGGTCGAGCGTGCACTGGGCGCGCTGGAGAAGCAGAAGCTGCTCTTCCGCGAACGACAAGGCTCATGGGCCCTCGGTATTCCAGTCGCGCCGACGGTCCGGCAGTGCGGATCATGCACCCTCTGCTGCAAGGTGCTTGAGGTGACCGATCTCGGCAAACTGGTGAACACCGTCTGCAACCACATTCGGGCGGGCGGCGGATGCGACATCTACAACGAGCGCCCCGGCAGTGCCGGTCATTCAGCTGCGCCTGGCTGCAAGGCCATCTCGATGACGACTGGTATCCCGAGACCGCGGGCATGGTGCCGCATTTCGGGCTCGACGCATTGAATGTGCAGGTTGACCTCGATGATCCCGACCGCTGGCGCGAGGAACCCTATTTCAACAAGCTGTGCGAACTATCGCTGAAGGGCCTCAGGGTGAGTGAAGGGCGGCCCTATGCCACCCTCGTCATCGTCGGTGACGGCCGCTACCTGCTGCTCGGGCGGACCATCGTACCCGATCCAACGCTGTTCGGCACCGCCTTCGTGCCGATCACTCACGATACCTTCCGCTACTGGAAGGCCAGATCGCTCGAGCATCTGCAGCGGTTGAACGATCGCGTCATGGAAATCCAGCGCATCCAGCAGGAGTTCGGCTATTGCGCCATCCCTGATGACGACGACCCCTCCCCGCCTTACCGGCCAGCTCTTCTCCAGCGGTCGAAGGAACTGGGCGTGATACGCACGACGTGACGGCACCCGAGACAGCGCACGTCAACTCGCTCGTTCGAGAAACAAGCGGCTGTGAGCGTCAACCCGTGAGACCCGCCTTGCGCAATCCATCGAGGAAATGTTCGCGGTCGGAGGGATCGCGATACCGTTCGGCTCTGGCCTGGGCGAGGTCGAGAGTTCTCGCGGGCGCGGCGTTGCCACTCGCATTCAGTTCGCGACACCGTTGGCTGACGAACGCGTCAGCCTCGGCCTGCGCCTCGCCGAGTCGTCCCATCTGCGCATAGCAGGCTGCTAGGAGGCCGTGCGACCACCTGTCGAACGACCGCGCCTCCATTACCGCCTTGACCGCCTGCTCGTACTCGCGCCCTGAATAGAGGGCAAGCGCGTGATACCAGTGGTACAGGTTGGGCGGAAACGGATTGAGCCGCTTGGCTGTCCCGATCCACATCAGTGCCTCGCGCCACCGTCCCCAGTAGACCAGGGTGTTGGCGAAAACGGCGGCGACATCGGCATCATTTGGATTGAGCGCGAGTGCGCGGCTGAAATGGATTTCGGCCTTGGCGTCATCTTTCAGCAGGAACAGCAGCTGAGCGAAGACGCCATGAGACCAGGCGTCGCCGTCCTCGATGTCAAGCGCATTCTCGATCTCGCTCCGCGCCTCGTCCAGAGTCGCGGTGGTGGGTGATTCGAGAAACACGTCACAGACGATGGTCCAGGCGATGTTGACGTGGGCGCGGGCATATTGCGGGTCAAGCGCGACGGCGCCTCGAAAATATTCTCGGGCCTGCGCCATGGCATTCACGGTCAGCTGACGCCATCGCTCGTTTCCGAGCAGGACCAGATCATAGGCGGTAATGCTGGAGGTCGGCTTGCGTCTGGCGACCTCCCGGCCGGCGTCCTCCATCCGGCCCGGCAGGGCCGCGACGATCGCCCGTACAATCTCGTCCTGCAGAGCGAAGATGTCATCGAGATCGCGGTCGTAGCGCTCGGTCCAGAGATTGTAGCCGCTCGCAGCATCGAGCAGCTGGATGGTCACCCGCACACGGCTGCCGATCTTGCGCACACTGCCTTCGGCCACGTAGCGGACGCCGAGCTCGCGGCCAACCCGTTTGATCTCGGGTGTCTTGCCTTTGTAGGCGAAGCTGGAGTGACGGGCGACGACGAATAGTGACCTGAACCGCGACAGTTCGGCGATGATGTCTCCCGTGATCCCGTCGGAAAAATAGTCCTGCGCGGGATCGTCACTCAGATTCGACAACGGAAGCACCGCGAGCGACGGCTTGTCGGACAGCCCCTGCGCCGGTGATGCGGCAGCGCTCGGTTCGAGCACGGTCGCAACCGGGGGGCCAACATAGCGATAGCCGCGACGGGGCAGCGTCTCGATCCAGGTCGGGCCTCCGTCGATGTCGGCAAATGCCCTCCGCAAGGCGGCGATCTGCACGGTCAGGTTGCTCTCCTCGATCGCAAGCCCCGGCCAGGCCGCCTCCATCAGCGCACCCTTGGAAACCAGCGATCCGGCCCGCTCGACAAGCAGCCGAAGCAGCACCACCGCGCGCCGCCCGAGCGCGACCGGTTCGGACTCCCGGAACAGCATCTCGGCCCCGGCGTCGAGGCGGAAGGGACCGAATTCGTGGATCGTCGCCATGGCTCCGGAGACTACATTTTTTGCAACTTTTTCGGAACGGATTCAGGACCTCGGGGAAGCGGACGATCAGGCTGCAGCGGTGCCGAACCTCGAGGAGAACCCGATGCGCGATCCAGGCCATACGGCGAAAACGGACGGTCCGATGGCCCGCCCCGGTCCGGAAGTGAATGACGGTGACCCGGCCCACGTTTGCCGCGTGCTCGAGGCCGTCCAGGCGTTGGCTCCGCTCATCGCTGCGCAGCGCAACGCGTTCGACAGCGGGCGGCGGCTGCCGGCCGCGGTTTTCGCCGCGCTGGCGGATGCCGGCCTGTTCCGCCTGTGGCTGCCGCAAGCGCTCGGCGGACCCGAACTGTCTCCCTTCGCGTTCATGCGGGTCGTCGAAGCCGCCTCGGCACTCGATGGCTCCATCGGCTGGCTGGTCGGCAATGGCGCCGGCATGAGCCGGATCGGCGGCTACCTCGATGAGGCCGTCGCACGCGAGTGGTATGCCGACCCGCGCGCCTTTGTCGCAAGCGCGACCGGTGCGGTCGGCACGGCGAGCGCCGTCGCAGGCGGCTATCGCCTATCCGGGCGCTGGCCGTTCGGCAGCGGCGCGCATCACGCGACGCGCTTCATGGGGCTGGCCAGCGTCAGGCCCGACGATCCGGCTTCGCCGCTTCTCTGCTGCTATCTCGGGCGGGCGGATGTGACCATCCTCGACAACTGGCATGTATCCGGACTGCGCGGCACTGGCAGTTGCGATTTCGAGGCGCGGGATATCTTCGTGCCAGCCGCTCACGCCCATCCCTTTCTCGGGCTGCAACCGACCCAGCCCGGACTGCTCTATCGCATGCCGCCGTCATCGGTGTTCGCGTGGAGCATCTGCGGGGTGCCGCTCGGCATCGCGTCCGGCGCCATGACCTCGTTCACGGAGCTCGCAAAAGGCCGCTCCGGAAACCGAGCCGCGCTCCGCGATCGCGAGACCGTTCAGGCGACGGTCGGGCGGACCAGAGCGATGCTTCGCGCCGCCCGTGCGCTTCTGGTCGATGCCATGACCGAATTGATGGCCGCAACAGACACCGGCGGCCAACGGCTGGTTGAGGCACGCGCGGACATTCGGATCGCCAACGCCCATGCGGCGGAGACTGCGACATCCGTCACCGAGATGCTGGCCGCCAGCGCGGGTGCCGTCGCCATCTTCGAGACCTGCGCGCTGGAGCGTGCGGTCGGCGATGTCCGCGCCGCGGCGAAGCATATCGCGATGAGTCCGAATAATTACGTCACCGCCGGACGGCTGGCGCTTGGACTCGATGCCGGCACGGCGAGGTTTTGACCATCATCCGGCCACCAACGGAGTTGCCCATGTCAGTGGTTTGCCGGCCGGCACGTGCGCAGGATCTGGAATTCGCCGACGCCCTCGTCGTCTCCAGCATCAACGATCTCACGGAACGGCACGGCTTCGGCCCGATGGCGGTATCGTCTCCACCCAATTTCCAGTTGTTTTGCATGAGGGACGATCCCGATGGTCTCTGGGTGGCGGAGGAGAACGAGCGGATCCTCGGCTTCGCCTGGAGCTGGGTCTGCGGAGACATGTGGTTTCTGGCGCAGCTGTTCGTCTCGCCCGATCAGCAAGGGCGGAGCATCGGCAACGAACTGATCAAGCGGACCGTCGCGCATGCGGAGAAATCGGGCGCATCCAACAGGGTGCTCATCACATTCAGCTTCAACACTGTATCGCAGGGGCTCTACATCCGTCACGGACTGCTTCCGCGATTTCCGATCTACAGTGTCAGTGCATCGCGCGAGCGGTTGATCGGTCATTTGCACGGTCCACGATACGACGTCACGCCGCTCGAGCCAGAGGCCCCGACCCTGCGCCGCCTCGCGCAAGCGGACGAGCGGATGCTTGGCGTCTCGCGCGAAAAGCATCATCGCTATCTGATCAATGACGGCGCGGCGACCGGGTTCAATCTCCACGACGGAAACGACTGGATCGGCTACGCCTATGTGGACGCCGGTGGCCATATCGGACCGCTCGCAGTCATGGAGCCGCACGCGGTCGCTCCCGCTTTGAGAACAGCGCTGTACCTGGCGGCCGGGAGCGGCGCGTCACAGATATCGGCATTCCTGCCTGGTGCGAGCAAGGCGGCGCTCGATACCGCAATGACGCACGGAATGCGGATCAAGTGTCCGATGCTGCTGATGTCGTCGCGAGAATTCGGCAATTGGGCTCAGTATCTGCCGCGCAATCCGGGTTTCATGTGACCCGCGCGGGTCTCGATTCGACCGTCGCATAGCGCCGATCGTCATCTGAGGTGATACTTCCTGCCGTTGGTGTTCGGGTCGCTATTGTCGCTTGTCGAGAACATCAAGGCCGGTCCGAAATAGCCCCAGCGATCCCGGTAAAGTCCAAATCGGCCGGCGCCCTTGTCGATGATCTCTTGCTGGGTGGTATTCGCCGGGCCGAGCAGCCTGTCGTCTTCATACAGCCGGGCAGTCTTGATCTCGCCATCCACGTATTTGACGGGGACGAGAAACGCGTGCCCCTGATAAAAGTGAAAGGTGCCGCGCAGCAGTTGTCGGTCGATCGGGCTCGCCGGAACCAGATAAAGCAATGCACTCGACGCCAGCGCAAAAAGCGTCGATCCGATCACGATGCGCGTATTGGCGGATATCCTCAACGGCACTTTCCCCGGGCTCTTGCTTGCCACGCGTCTCTGTAGCGCGCGACTTCATAGCATACAACCGACGGGCATCCGCCGTCCCCTGTATGCGGTCTTGACCGGCCGCATGTCCGCATACAGCGTCAGATCGTTGTCGCACGTCCGGCGAAGTTGCCAAGGACCGCCATCAGCGCGGTCGCAACGGCACAGCAGACGAGCGCAACCTCCCAGCCTCCGGTCGCATCGCGGGCAAGTCCGGCAAGCGGCGGGCCTGCAGCCGCGAGCGTGTAGCCGAGGCATTGCGCCATGCCTGACAGCGCGGCCGCCTGATGGCTGTGCGCAGTTCGCAAGCTGACGAATGTCAGACCGAGGATGAAGGCAGCTCCGGCTCCGAAGCCGAACAGCGCGACCCACACCATCGCGAGCGACGGAAGCTGCCACAATCCCACCAGCGAGACGCAGGTCGCGAGCGATACCGCGATCGCGATGCCGCGCTGATCCTTCATGCGGCGGACTATCGGACCGAGGATCAAGCCGGGAACCGCCGTCGCCAATTGCGACACACCGTGCAACGTGCCCGCCGCCGCCGCTGAATAACCTGCCTGCACGAGAATGGCGGGCAGCCATCCGACGATGATGTAGAACACCAGCGAGGTCAGGCCGAGAAAGCCGGTGACCTGCCAGGCGAGCGGCGAGTGCCAGATGCGCCCGCGATGCGACGACGAACCAGGCTCGATCGCCGGAGCCGGGTGCATCCCCAGTTGCGGAGCCCAGACCATCAGCGCCACCAGCGGAAAGATCAGTGTGCTCGCAAGCGAAAGGTGCCAGTTCGATCCGGGCAACAGGGCGAACGGGATCGCCACAACAGAGGCGAGCGCCTGCGCCAATGCGGACGTGATCGCGTAGGCGCCCGTCAGGCTGGCGATGCGGGTCGGGAAGTCGCGCTTGAGCAGGCTCGGCAGCAGGACATTTGCGACAGCGATCCCGGCGCCAAGGGTGGCAGTGCCGGCGAACAGCGCCCAGACCGGACCGGACGAGCGCAGCGCGATCCCGGCCGCAATGACCAGCAGCGCGCCGAACAGCGACCGCTCCATGCCGCATCTGCGCCCGACGATGGCTGCAACCGGTGAGATCGCGGCGAACGCAAGCAAGGGCAGCGTCGTCAGGATCCCCGCCTCTGCCGCGCTGACCCCGCTGCTCTCGCGGATCAGGCCGAGCATCGGCGCCACGCCGGTGATGGGCGCACGGAGCGCCGAGGCGATCAGCAGGATCCCCGCGACCAGGAGCCCCTGCCCGCCCAACGTCCGCATCGGCGCAATCATCGTCATCGCATGCTCCCGGCTATCTGCATGCGCGGAAACTATCGACTTGGCGCCCGGAAGAATTTACATATCTGCTCTATTGATCGCTAAATTCGGTCACGTCATGGGCTTTTACCTCCGCTATGGGTTTTGAGCTTCGCTATCCCTGGCCGGACCTCGATCCGGATGACGTCGCGGCCCCGGCCCTCGCCGTGCGCCTCGACATCACCGCGAACAAGGTCGAGGCGGCCGAGCATGCGCACCGCAAGGGACAGCTGGTGTTTGCGCTCGGCGGCGGCGTGATGTGCCGCGTTCCGAACGGACTGTGGATGGTGCCGCCGCATTGCGGCGTCTGGCTCCCCGGCGGCACCCGCCACACCAATATCGCAACCGCCAATGCGCGGATCTTCTTCGTCTTCATCGAGCCCGGGGCCGCCGACCTGCCCGATCGCTGCTGCACACTGTCGATCTCGCCGCTCCTCCGCGAGCTTATCGTCGCGCTTTCAGATCGCATGCAGCATGACGTCGGCGATGCGACGCTCGTCGCGCAATTGCTGCTGAACGAACTGCCGCAAATGCCGGTCCAGCAGCTGCATCTGCCGATCTCAGGCGAACCGCGCCTGCGACGGATCGCGGCTGATCTCGCCGACGATCCCTCTGATCGCAGCACGATGGCCGAATGGGCCGACCGTGTGGCAATGAGCGAAAGCAGCCTTGCGCGTCTCGTCCTGAGCGAAACCGGCCTGACGTTCGGCCGCTGGCGCCAGCAGCTGCATTTGATCGTCGCGTTGCGCGAGCTGTCGGCCGGCGCAAGCGTTCAGCAGGTCTCGACCGCGCTCGGTTATGAATCCGTCACGGCGTTCATCACCATGTTCAAGAAGGCGCTCGGCAAGCCGCCGGCGAAGTATCTCAGCGACATCGTGCAAGGCGGCGGTTCGGCCTTTGCGGCGTGATGGGCTCCGGCTTCGGTCCCGGCTGGCAAGGAAGGCCCCCGACCGGTGCCTGGAGATCGCAAACGCGTGATTGGCGCAACTGACCGTTGCCTTCATTTGGGCATCTATGAGGAACAGGGTTCCCCAGCCGAGAGCAAAGGCGGCCGCCGCAGGGGAGGCCTGCAATTGACGTATCGATCCCATAGCAGCTGGCAGGACGTGGATCTGCGCAATCTCGTTCGGGTCATCTCGGCCTGCACCCTCGGACTCTGGGCATTTGCGGCCGGCCTCCTGATCGGGACCTTCCTGTTTTCGTAACTGGCTTGGTGGACCCGCCGCCCGGTCTACCCACCGCTCAGATGATGTGCGGCGACGAACAGGACGAGCGCGCTCAGCACCAGTGCTGAGGCGGCGCCGGCAACGCCGCGGGCGAGTTCGGCCTTCGAAAGATTGGACCTGGTTGCCATCACAACCTCCTGCGCGTGCGACCTGAGGCCGGTCCGTTCCGGCGGTGAGGCTCGCTCTCGCTGCTCGGACCACAATCGCATCATGAGGATGAACGCATCATGAGCAAAACGAATGGCTCGTGTTGCTGGTTCCAAATTTTGACTGCGGGTGGATCGCCTTTCGGATCGCGGGCGTTGGCCGCACGCGGCAAGCGGGCAAAGCCGCGCTGGAAGAAGGTCGAGTGTGCGCGAGCGTCCGCGCCTACCACTCTTCCGGACAGGGATCGACGATCTTCCAGAGATCGACGCCGTTCTTGATCTTCTTCATCTCGGTGGTGAGCCCGCCATTGCGGCGGATCCAGTCCTTCACCGCATCGGGGTAATAGGACATCAGGTCGGAGGTGCCCTCGAGGCTGGTGACCTTGATGCCGAAGGTGAAGGCCTTGTCGTAATAGGCCTGGTGGAAGCCGATGCTGGCCTTCGGCGTCACGCAGATCTTGTTCAGCGGCACGATGCCGAACACCAGCGTGCAGGCCGAATTGCAGATGCCGTCGATCACGACGCGCTCGCGGCGGTCGCGGATCTGCTTGTACTTGGCCTTGTACTCCTCGACATAGCCGCCATGGTCGCGCGTGATGTGCAGAACGGCCCGCGCTGGCGTGACCGCCAGAACCGAGAGCAGCAAAGCGACAAGGGGCGTGATGCGCATGGAATGTTCGAAACCGAGGGAAAGGCGGCCCGGGCGGACCTGACCGCAAGACTCTGGCCGGACTGTGTTGGCAATCCGTTAAGCATCCCCAAAAAGGCAAAATTTGGCGCGCTGTGGCTGATTTCCCGCAGCTTTTGGCCGGATTCCGGGTTAAATGAAGCCAGAGGACCTTGGACCGGCTGCGCAAGCCGATTCCAGCTTGAATGCCAGGAGGCCGCCAATGACCAAGAGCAAGCTTTTCGCCGCCCTCGCCGTGACCGTTTCCCTGGCCATCCCGGCCCTCACCCCGGCTGCAGCCGCCGACCTCTCGGCCACCCCGCGCCACCACCGGCATCACCACCACCACGCTCGTTGGGGCCTGCCCTACCACATCAGCTATCTGCACAATTACGGCCCGGGCCCGGCCGCCGGCAGCTTCGCCTATTATGACGGCCCGTCGACCAACAAGTGCTACCAGGGCTCGGCCGCCTATGTCGGCCAGGATCGTCGCCGGCATCCCTGCTTCTGAGCTCAAAGCAAGGCCGGCGGGAGGCGCGGACGCCGTGCCCTCCCTGCTGGCCCCCGCAGCCCAAGTCTGATAATCGACCCGCAACGCGCTCGTAGCTCAGCTGGATAGAGCATCGGATTTCGATTCCGAGGGTCGGGAGTTCGAATCTCTCCGAGCGCGCCAGCAACAAGGGCGCGGCTTGGCGTTTGTTCTGAAATGCGATGTGCACAATGAGGAACACGACCCCGACGCGGACGGCGCGCCGAGGTCGCCATTCTGTCAACTCCCGACCGGGTGGGGTGTAAGGGTCGGGAGCCGACAGACTACCTCTGATACCGCCGCTCGTTCCCGCCCCTAAGCAACGCCATTAAGGGTTACTCCCGCCCAGCCTGCCGGAAAACGATATCCATTCGCCGCTGGTCGAGAGCTAGCCGAGCGAGGCCGTTAGCAAATCAGCAAGCAGGTCGGCGCAGGCTTCTCAGAGGGACGGGACCGGTTTGGGGAACGTCTTACGGTCTCCGTTTCGGAGGAGCTGGCGTACGGGCCCTGGCGCCGGCTCCTCTTTCATACAATTTGTGTATGCACTGCAACAGTCATTTGCCCTCGCATTTGCTGGATTGACGGCACTGGGAATGTCAGGGCTCCAGCGCTGGGAATAACAGGCGCCGCCGGGACAAATCATTTCTTCCCAGCGAGCGAGGACGCGATGTTCTCGAAGTGGTCAACATCGGCGAGCAAGCTCTGGACCTGCAGGGCCCTCGCTTTGCGAGAAGCCCGGCGGGGCCGGCCGCCGGCACCGTGGCAAGCGCTGCTAGATGGCCGTAGCGCTGTGTCTCAGGCGCTAGATATTCGGGCCGCTCGTCCCCGTCCTCATGGGCATCGAAAAACGCTTCGCGACAAGGTTCGGTGGGTCGATACTCGGCTGGACGGGGACGAGGTCATCAACTTCGCGATGGGCGTTTCGGGCCAGCCCAAGTAGGCTGAAAGGTCCAAGTTGCCAGCCTCTGCTTAATCTGCTCGGCCTGCTCCTTCGTCAGTTTCTCAGCCAAACTGTAATCGTTCAATTGGGCCGCCCCCTTGCGTTGTCGATCGTAAACCATCCAGTCAGTGCTTCCCTTTCGAACGAGGAACCTTGGCTGTATCGGTGCCGTGTAATTCACCGCAAACTCCCTCAGCAATATGAACGACGTAATATCTTCTTAAGTATAGCACTTGGCATTCGATGCTTTTGTGAACTTGCACACACACGCCGAACGCCTCGTGCGCTCCGCTTCGCTCCAATCGTCATCGGCGCAGGCTCGTGAAAATATCGGGCCCGCGGATCACCGATTGCATCGAACGAGGTTCCGCGGTTCGGACTACCGTCGTGCACGAGCCATTCGAAATCCTGATAGATTTGATTGCGAACGCAATTCCAAATTGCCGGCAAAAGCTCTTGCGATCTCCTGTCGGCGTAATGATCGTACTGGCGCGCACGGAATCGATAATCCGTCCGGGCTCTGACCAAGATTCGCGAGCGATGTAGATCGCTCCCAGGTCACAGAAGTGTGTCGCGCTCGCAACGTCACAACAGTTCCCTGTGTGGATGAGCGTGTTTGGACTTCACTGCGTTGCGCATTTGCCCTCTACTAATAACGGACCTTCGGCGGCGATTTTATTTCCAAGACGTCCATTTGAAATCGGGGTCCAGGAGGCCGCTGTTCAGCGGCCAGCGGCCTCTTTCGTTATTTGAGATTCATCGATTGCAATGACATCTTCCGACGCCAATCTGCGTCAATCGGACTGCCATTAGGTCATGGGGACAAGATGATTGAAGAACGCAAACCTTACGTGGCATTTGGAGTAGACCCGGCCGGCGTCGCACGCGCAACGTATGAACTTCGTTGCAATGACGACGAAGAGGCAAAGCGCCGAGCTGAGGGTTTTTTGGACGAGCACGAATTCGTCGAGTTGTGGATCGACTACAAAAGGATCGCTCGTCTGAAACGAAGCTAGGAAGAGCCTAGACGCGGCATCAAACTCCGAACGAATGCCTCATTTGAACGGAGGCCGTCAGCGTCTGGCCGTCATGCTCGCTTCAGCAAGGCGCCTTTTCTCGACCCCTGGAGATGCTGCTTGGCCGTTCGCGAAGTTCAACGGTTGAAGTCACCGGCGGGACTGGTTGCGCAGAACGAGCAGCAGTAGAAGCCGGCCCGCTCCGATGCCGGCGAGGCCTCCTGCAACCTTGAAGAATGCGTCGGCCAGGTGGCCGTGCCGGTCAGGGGTTAGCAATTGCATTGCTTCGAGCGTGAACGCACTGAAAACGACTAAGAGCACGACCAGCACGGCGCGCCGGGGATGGCCGACCGCAAAGGCCAATGCCATCACCGCGAACGCGGCGAAATGCTCGACGTGCGGATCAGCAGCAAACGAGGGGCGGTCCTGGATCGGGGACAGTGTGGCGAACGCAATAAAGGCCAGCGTTAGCCAGCCAATGACCATTCCGAACGTCCTGATCCTTGATTCAAGCAAGCAACAATTTCCAAGTCGCGGTGCCCTGGATGCACCGTCGCTGAATTAGCCCATCGCGCGTGTCAGCGACAGGCGCGATCGACGCAAAACCGGGTCGCCCGCAAGGACTAATCCCGATGGCTTTCCCGTAGAGCCCCCGTAAGTCGAAATTCCAACTTCTCGGTGCGCGACAAGCGTTACGATGAACAACGAGGGGGCGGCACCTCACCTTGAAAGCAGCGAGGCCGTTATGGAGCGCTTATACCTGGGCATTACCGTTACCAGCACATACGTCTTGGTCACGATTGCGCTGATCGTGGCTTTCATGCACTGACCGGCAGATAGGTCTGGCACGGCTGGTCTTGTGGCGAGCCACAACAACTTTCACCGCTCACCCGCAACTATCGACGAAAGCTCCGAAAGCCGATCGAAATCCGGCGGGAGGTCGCCCGCCAGTTTGCGGCCGACATGCAGGCCGGCACCAAGTTGCGGTTGAGCGAGGTCAAACGACTTTTTGAGTTGATGCGAACCGGGCCGATTAACGCTCCCGATTAACGCTCCTTGGGCTTGGGCTTTCCTTCCTATTGACGCTGTTGGGAGCCGAGGTGATAGGCTACCGCCATTTCAGGCGGTCATTTGAATGCGTGATTTATTTGGACTGACGCAGCTTTTGCTGGCGGTTTTGATCTTCGTGCCTTTCGAGCGACTGTTCGCCGCAAGGCCTCAGAGGATTTTCAGGCGTGGCCTGCTGACCGACATGGCCTTCCTGTTCATCAACGCCGGGCTGGTTCTGGCCGGCGTGATCGCCATCATGACGGCGGCCATTCTGGTCAATCAATCGATCCTGCCTGCGGCAGCGACGCAGGCGATCGGCGATCTTCCGTATCTGGTTCAAGTGCCCCTTGTGATCCTGATCGCCGACCTCGGCGTCTACTGGACGCACCGCATCCTGCACGTCGTGCCCGCCATGTGGCAGATCCATTCCGTTCATCACGCGGTCGAGGAACTGGATTGGCTCGCCGCGATTCACCAGCATCCGCTCGACGTGATCTTCATGAAGGCCGGCGCGCTGTTTCCGCTTTACGCGCTCGGTTTCTCCACCGAAGCGATCGGGACCTACCTGCTCGTCTACTACTGGCAGGCCTGGCTGGTTCACGCCAATGTCCGCCTGAACTATGGACCGCTGCGCCACGTCCTGGTGTCGCCGGAATTTCATCACTGGCACCACAGCAGCGAGACGGCAGCCAGGGACAAGAACTTCGCCGGGCTGTTCTCGTTCTACGATGTGCTGTTCGGGAGCGCCTACCTTCCGAAGGGGCAGGATCCGAAGGCATTCGGCGTCGATCATCCAATGCCCTCCAGCTATCTGGCGCTTCTGGCCTACCCGTTTGTCGCGTGGACCTCCAAGCGCAAGCGCGACGATCCGTCGGCCATCCAACCTCTGTCGCAAGGTGGAGAGCCTGCGCAGCCGCGCCAAGGCGCGCCGCTGAGCTAGCTCCGCAGGCTCCTGTCGCCGAACCAGCGCCGGCAGGCGCGGCTGAAGCTCGTTGCGTCGGTGTAGCCGAGCGCGGCCGCCATCTCGTCGCGCGATTGCGTTTCCGCCGCGAGCATTGTCCGGGCGCGCTCGCGCAGCACGCCGTCGAGCAGCGGCCGGTAGGCGCAGCCCGCTTCCGCCAGCCGCCGCACCAGCGTCCGCCGCGAGGTGCCGACGAGGCGCGCGGCTTCCTCCTCGCCGAGCCGCTGCGGCAGCCGCGCCGCAATCAGGCTCTCGACGATCCGCGCCAGCGCCGCGGTGTCCGAGCGCGGCTTCTCGATCTCCTCGAGCGCTTCGATGGCCTTGGCGTGCAATTCCGGATCGGCAAACGGCGAAGGCCGCGCGCATAGCTGCTTGGGCACGTCGAAGATGAAGGCGGCGGTGTTGAACTTCACGGCGCAGGAATAATGCGGCATGAGCCGCTCCACGCCCGCAGGCGGCGGCCAGGGAAACTGCAAGGTCGCCTGGTCGATCGCATCCTCGAGCAGCTGCACATAGACCGCATGCACGTTGAGGCTGACCGCCAGCGCCACGGCGCGCCACAGCGCGCCGTCCATGGCGACCGCAGGAGAGATTTCAATCTGGATCGAGCGCGGCGTTGTGCGCAGTCGGTTGCGGATAAAGGGCGCGCGGGTCGACCCGAAGCGCGCGCCGGTGTTGAGCGCATCCGCGATGGTCGGCGCCGTCCTGGTCGCAACGTCGAGCGCCCCCTGCAGCGATGTCGACCAGACCGCCGCGGCCGACAGCGGCCACAGCTCGCCATGCCGGCGGGTGATGTTGGCGGCGAGGATCACCAGCGACGACACCGGCATATGAGCGCCGGGCTGGTCGAGCACGTCCTGCTGGATTGCAGTGCCCTGCAGCAACTCGTCGCGTTCGCCCCGCGTCTTGCCAAACGCCCGCACCAGTGCCCGCGCATAGCTCACGGACACCGGCGTGCGAAGGGCATCGGCCTCCGATCCCTGCATTGCCTTGGCGCCCTCCCTCGCGAGCGTCCAGCCGAACGGACCTGATGGAACAGGCCTGGCGCAAAATGCCACAAAATTGGCCTGTTGGGAACTGGCGGCGCAGGCCCGCCTCGCGGCATCCTCTCTGCAACAACGGCGAGCGCCGCCTCGACAAGAGATGCTGGAGGGAATGCGATGATCTTCACGGGCACCAATGCCGCTGGCGACACCATCACCTACCGGGACGGCAAGCGCTATCTGTGGATGCTCTCGTTCATCCCGCCGCTGATCCCGCTGTTGTCCTACTGGCTCTTCCTGCGGACGCATAATCCGCTGGTGACGCTGATTCCGTTCGTCTTCATCTTCATCCTGATCCCGCTGCTCGATGTCCTGTTCGGCGAAGACATCCACAATCCGCCGGCGGAAGTGGTCGCCGCGATGGAGGCCGATCCGTATTATCTGCGGCTGGCGCGCATCACCGTGGTGTTTCCCTGGATCAACTACGTTGCCCTGATCGCCTTCTTCGGCACGCAGGAGCTGCCGTGGTGGTCCTATGTCGCTTTGCTACTCGGCGTCGGCACCATCAATGGCGGCGCGCTCCTGATCGGGCACGAGCTCGGCCACAAGGCCGACCGGCTCAACATCTTCTTCGGTATGCTCGCCAACTGCGCGGTGGGTTACGCCCATTTCCGCGTCGAGCACAATCGCGGCCATCACACCTGGGTCGCAACGCCGGAAGATCCCGCCAGCGCGCGGTTCGGTGAATCGATCTATGTCTTCGCGACGCGTGAGCTGCCGGGCGCGTTCAGGCGCGGCTGGCGCAATGAGGCCGAGCGGCTGACCCGGCGCGGCGAGCCGGTCTGGTCGGTCAACAACGAGATCCTGCAGGGCTTTGCGCTGACGCTCGTCGTCGCGGCCATTCTGATTGGGCTGTTCGGCTGGAAGGTCGCGCCGTTCATCGTCGCGCACCATTTCCTCGGCTGGTATGCGCTGACCCAGGCCAACTACGTCGAACACTACGGGCTGCTGCGCGAGAAGCTGCCGAACGGCCGCTACCAGGCGGTCGAGCCACGCCACTCCTGGAACACCAACCACATCGTCTCGAACCTGATGACGTTCCATCTGCAACGTCATTCCGATCACCACGCCAACCCGATGCGCCCCTACCAGTCGCTGCGCGATTTCGACGACATCCCGCGGCTGCCGAACGGCTACACCGGCATGTTCGGTCTTGCTGCGATCCCGCCGCTCTGGTTCCGCGTGATGGACCCGAAGACACTGGCCTGGGCCGGCGGCGACAAGAGCAAGCTTAATCTGGGCGAGCGACCGGCGAATGCATGATTGCAGGTCTCGCCCGGCCCGCAAGCAGGCCGGGCGATCGTCGTCAGCACGCGCGATGCGCGGTCAACGCGAGACGTAGCCCGCAGCAAGCGGCTTGAAGCGATAGATCAGATACGGGGCCTTGTTCTCGCCCTTGCCGCCGTGGAACATCGCGGCCGCAGAGATTTGCGACGCCGATACGTACATGTAGCCATCCGAAGAGGCGGTGATCCCGTCCGGCCACACCATCTCCGCATCGCTCAGATAGGTGCGATACTTGCGATCGGCTCCGACGACGCCCACCGACTTGCTCTCGACCGCGGTGAGATAGAGATTGCCGGCATAATCGATCGAGAGCCCGCCATTGTTCGGCTTGTCTGAATAGCGCTCGACCTTGGCGCTGAGCTCGGCCGGCGTCAGCTTCTCGTCATTCAGATCGGCAACACGCACGCGGTAGATCGAGCGGCCGCTGAGCGGCGCGAAATAGACCCATTCCGACCTGACATCCATGGTGATGCCGTCACAGCCGACCTTGATGATGGACGGCTTGCCGTCCTTGCCCGACACGGTGAGATCCTTGCTGTCCACCGTAATCGGCAGGTCCTCGGGAATCGTGGAGCGGTCACCGTCAAGCACGCGTCTGGCGCGCCCGGTATCCATGTCGATGACGATGATCGCGGCATGCGATCCGTCGCCGCCTGGGCCGATGTTCTCGTCGGCGATATAGAACTTGCGATGCTTCTGATCGATGACGATGTCCTGCGGCTGCGAGCCCGGCCGCGTGACCGGATCGGGCATGTAATAGATGCGCTCGAGCCGGTCGCTGCGCGTGTTCCATCCGACCAGCTTGGGCGTGATGTTGGTGCGGAATCCCATGTCGATGATCCACACCACCCCATTCTCGTCCGATCGAAGCCCGAGCACGTTGTCGAGATACTGGTCGGTGCCTTTCCGCGGCGTATTCCACTCCGCGCTTGGAAATGGCTGCGACGTCGTCGGCGACGTCAGCTTGGCGACCCTGATCTCGGGACTGAAGAACGGATGATGGCTGAAGATGAGCTGGTTGTCCGGCGTGATCGCGATGTTGCCGACCGACTCCGGCAACCGCGCCACGATCTCGGCACGAGCCGGTTCATCCGCACGCGCGCTCGATAGCATTGCGTTCGCCGTCATCGCGGCGATCAACAAAATCCCTCGCTTCACGCGGGTCCCCTCCCTGTTATCGTTGATGTGTCGTTGCGTACCGAACCGGCCATCATCGGCAAGGTTCGGCTTTGCGGGATCGACGTTGCGCGCTAATTTGGGCGCTGACAATTACGCACAGGAATGTCCGGTAGTATCAGGGAGTGAACCATGAAAGAGCTTGATGCGAAGAGCTATGACTGTGCGGCCGGCTGCCCCGTCGAGGCGACGCTCGATCTGATCGACGGCAAGTGGAAAGCCGTGATCCTCTATCACCTGCTCGGCGACACCATCCGCTTCAACGAACTCGGGCGACGGCTGTCGCGGATTTCGCAGCGCATGCTGACGCGGCAACTTCGCGAGCTCGAGACCGCGGGCCTGATCCACCGCGAGATCTATCCGGAGGTGCCGCTGCGTGTCGAATATTCGCTGACGCCGCTCGGACGCTCGCTCGACCCCGTCATCCGGTCGCTGTGGGTCTGGGGTAATTCGTACCTGGAGACGCGCCGCCCCTCGCCGCGTGCGGTCAACGGTGCGTCAGCTTCGGCGCCGCGCGCCGGTTAGGGCAACAGCTCAGGCTTGCCGCCGCTTCATCGCGCCGATGCCGAGGAACGAGCCGTTGACGGACGGATACTGGCTGGTGAATTCGAACGCATCGAAGCCAGGTGCTTCGAATTCTTTCAGCGCTTTCCAGAGCAGCGTCGTATCCGGACAGGCCTGGGAGTGGATGTCGTGATGTACGATGATGCTGGCGTGGGAGCGCACCAGCAGGTGATCCTGCAGCGCGCCACGCAGGCTGTGATCGCCGTCGATGAAGACGAAGTCGGGCTTCAGCCGGTCGACATGTGCACCCACCAGCGGTGAAGTCGAATAGGCCTGGAGATAGATCGGCTCGATAGAAGCCTGCTCCTGCAGCAGTTCGAAATAGGTCGCGATGAAAGGCGTCGGCGCGATCGGATCGAGTGCGATCACGGTCTTGAGATCGGCGCCGCTGTGCTTCAGCCACTCCGCAACCAGGATGAACATGCCGCCCCAGCGGCAGCCGATTTCCATATAGGAGGAAATGCCGGACGCGTTGCGCGCGAGCCAGGCGAGATAGGGCGCGAGCTGGTTCGGATACTGCCAGAGGTGGAGGCCCTTGCCGAAGCTCGGTGCGAGCTCCGGCGGCTGCTCGTGAAGCAGTTCGTCATTGAGCCCCAGCGCGGGAATGAATTCGCGTTCGAGGAATTCCACATCCAGCCGCTGCGCCGGGCTCAATGCCGCGATGGTGCTGATCGCTTCACGGACGAACGGCGCGAGATCGGCGAAACGCTGGTATCGGTCTTCTGGCGCTTGCTGGACGTTGAGCATCGGTGCGATCGGGCCGGAGGGTTGGACGGACGGGAGACTGCTGGCGGTCAGTCTCATCCTCCTTCAACGGCGCGAGCGCCCTTCCCGGGCGGAGAATCTCGCATCCCGCCGCTGATCGCGCCCCCCGCCCGCGGCACGTCTTGCGGCCGCCCGTTCTCATCCGCTCGGGATCTTCCGGCGCACGGCCTCCACGCCGGCATCGGTGACGCGATATTTCCGCCCCGTCTCCGGCAGGATCCAGCCCTTCTCGATCATTCCGGCAATGGTGCTCGGGCCGACCCCCGCGGGAAACGGCCGGCGATGTCGGATCGCGTCGATCGCGACCCGTTCGAGATGGGTGGCGACATGCGAGGGGCGCGCGCGAAACGCCTTGGCCATGATGAGGACCGACAGCACCTCGGCGCGCCGGCGCACGGCCGACGCGCTGCGGGTCAGTTCGTTGCTGATCTCGAGAGCGTTCTTGCCGGCCCTGGCGAGTTCTCTGAGTTTCTCGTCCTCGTCAGAGCTCCAGCGCCGCACGATCCCCATCTGGCCCTCACCGCCTGGATACCCATCTCGAACCGATGCATACGCAGGCGGCGCTGATTTGCCATGTGACTTTCGGCACCTCTTGATGTGACGTTGGAGACTGTCGCCATCAAGAAGGCCGATTTCGAAAACGCTCCTAGTGCTTGCTGGGTTCAAGCGTGATGAGCACGCCGGTCGGTTCGGGCTCATGCGGCCGCAGCGACGTCAGCTCCGGATCGCTCCAGTCGGCTAGGCTCACCACCTCGCCGGTCTGCCCCGGCATGTCGGAGCTCTGGGCGGGTTCGAGCACCTTGAGCCCGGTGGTGTCGACGAAGAATGTGTGCTCGCCGAACACGCTGTTCAGTTGCGCCACCGCCGGATGATCATCCGGAAGCACCTGCGCGTTCAGTTGCGTCATGGTCTGTTTGACTTGCGTGGAATTAAGCTTCATCCGCTGCTCCTTCTTGTTGGTTCCGGCCTGAGTGGTTTCCTTCAATGGTTTCCTTGGCTGGTTCCTCCCCGCCCGCGCCCGTCGCCGCGGGCTTCGAAGTCTCGAACCGATCAAGCAACGAAACGTTCCGCACGCGCGACGCATTGACCGCGTGCGCGCGGGGTTCCACATCCATCGCTGTGTGAAGTGTGGTGCTGCTGCTCTCTACGAGGCGGAAGGATTCTTCCTGGCGAGGCCTTCCAGATGAACGCGGCGCGCGGCGGATTTGCGTGCGCGCGCCCTGGTGCGGCAGGCCCGGCAGCGCACGGCCTTGGTGAACACGTCGCCCTTGGCGGCCTCGTACCACCATTTCTGCTGCAATGGCGTCCAGACCTCGGCAACGCCGCAATCCTTGCAGACGAAAGGCTCGGGCCGATAGGTTCCGCGTTCGACGAAATCTGGAGTCGAATAGCTGTTCGTGGGCGCGAGTTGGCTCGTGACCACCGCAACCTCGTCGCGCGCCAGCGCGATCTTGTAGTCGCGCAGGCGTTGCCGTTCGGCGGCGCGTTGTGCCAGCGTGCGATGCCATTCCTCAGCCTTGCGCTGTTTGGCTTCGATCTCGCCGTGCGTCTGCTTGCTGCGCTTCATATCAAGAGGGCCCGTCACAACTACGCGCGTGATGTCCGCTGATACTCTAACAGCGACCCAACAGCGCGGAAGCCCCGAGCCGGGCCACAACATCCAAACCCGTCATTTGCGGCGCGGAGACTGTCCCCTGATGGCACCTTGAGCGGGAGCGAGCCTCGCTGCGAGGTACAGACGATTCATCAGCCGCAGTTCATCCGGCGCGCCGGCGCTGGTGGGCGCCTCCTTCTTCACCATGCCAACCATGGTCTTCATGTTGTTGAGGACGACAGGGACGATGTCCTCGATCTCGCGATCATCGAGATTTGGCGCGCAGGCCCTCAGCGCCGCGCCGATCTCCGCCATCGCCTGGCTTCGAAAGCGCAACCGTATCTCGGTCCAGTCTGTGCGGGAATCCAGCAGCGCCGTCATCGCCCTGGTCTGGGGATAAACCCGGACGAGCAGGTCGATCAGCAGGTCCGCCAGTTCTTCGGGGGCCGAGCGGAGAGCGCGCTCGCGCATCCCGGCATATTCCTCGGACAGGACGGCGGCGTAGCCGTCGATCAGCGCATCGCCGATTGCCTCCTTGTTCGGGAAAAAACGATACAGCGACCCGATCCTCGCGTTCGCGCGAGAAGCGATCTCCGCCATGGTCGCGGCCTCGTATCCTCGTTCCTGAATCACCTCGGCGGCCGCATCCATCAGCTCGGCCACGCGCTGACGGCCGCCCTCGCGCTGTGGCACGAGCGTTTGACGAGGGGGGCTTGACGAAGTTGAGGACATACTCAAATAATGGGGCTCTAGTTGAGTTAATCCTCAAACATGTAGCGCGCCGAAGCCACCTTGGCAACGGACGGTGTCGTGCGCGCTCGTTCAGGAAAGCACCATGATAACGCTCCCCGCATCCTCGACCGCGCTTATCTTCGTGGACCTTCAGAACGGCATCATCGGCATGCCCGTTGAGCCGCATTCCGGCGAGGCGGTCGTGTCGGTGGCCAGGACGCTCGCCGGCCGCTTCCGCGACGCCTCCGCGCCTGTGGTGCTGGTCAATGTCGACTTCTCGCCCGGCTACGCGGACGCCTTGAAGACGCCGGTCGATCAGTCCTGGCAACTCCCAACCGAGGGCTTCCCCAAAGGCTGGTCGGATATCATCGATGGCCTGGCTGGCCCCGCCGACATCCGCATCACCAAGCGTCAGTGGGGCGCCTTCTACGGCACGGAGCTTGACCTGCAGCTACGCCGCCGTGGCGTGAACACGGTCGTCATCGGCGGCGTTGCGACCAATATCGGCGTCGAGTCGACCGCCCGCGCGGCGCACGAGCACGGCTATGCCGTCGTCGTGGTCGAGGACGCCTGCGCCGGGCAGTCGGCGGCCATGCACGACTTCGCGTTCACCCATATCATGCCGCGGCTCGGACGCGTGACGAAGGCCGATGACGTCGAGCTCACGCGGTGAATTCGATCCAGCCTCAAGACGGGGCGCTTGGCCGCCTGGAGCCCGCCACCCGCTGGGCCGTTCTGGTGCTTGCCTCGCTCGTCCTCGGCGGCCTGCTCGAACAGATGAGACTTCCCGCAGCGCTGCTGCTCGGCCCGCTTGTGGCGGCCGTGCTGATGCAGACCGCGGGAGCGCCGGTCAGAGTTCCGAGGATCGCGATGCTGGCGGCGCAGGCTGTCATTGGCTGCCTCGTCGCACGAGCGATGACGCCCGCGATCCTTGCGGGCTTCTCGCATCACTGGCTCCTGTTCGTGAGCGTGATCCTGTTGTCGGTATCGGCCAGCGCCTTGATCGGCTGGGCGATCAGCTTCTTCCGCATCATCCCCGGCAGCACCGCGGTATGGGGAATGCTGCCGGGCGGAGCCACCGTCATGATGGTGATGGCGGAGGCGCATGGCGCCGACTTCAGGCTCGTCGCATTCATGCAGTACCTGCGGGTCGTGATGGTCGCGGCCGCGGCCTCCGTCGTGGCGGTGATGTTCGTTCACGGCGGCGGCAGCCCCGTCGCAGCCGGCCTGCTGTCACCGGTCGACTGGAAGGACTTCGCTGCCACCGTGGTTGTGGCCGTGGTCGGTGGATGGCTCGGACTGGCCATGCGCATTCCGGCCGGCGTCCTCCTTGGTCCACTTGCGATCGGCGCAACGCTCGTCATCCAGGGCTGGATCAGGATCGAGCTGCCACCGCTTGTCCTCATCGCAAGCTATGCATTGATCGGCTGGAGCACGGGTCTCGGCTTCACGCGCGAGATCCTGGCCACCGCGATGCGCGCCTTGCCCCAATGTCTCGGGGCCATCCTGCTCCTGATGGCAGCCTGCGGCGCGCTGGCCTGGTTCCTGGTCATCGCCCTGCACATCGATCCGCTGACGGCCTACCTCGCCACGAGCCCAGGCGGCGTGGACGCCGCAGCGATCATCGCCGCCGGGACCAAGGTCGACATGTCGTTCGTGATGGCGCTGCAGGTATTGCGCATCGTTGTGCTGCTGGTCATCGGTCCGCGGGTCGCGCGCTGGGTGACGGGCACGCTCGATACGAAGCAGCGGACCGCAGACGAGCCGACCTCGTCGCCCCCCCAGTGAAGGACTCAGCGCCGCAGCATTGCGCGACCACACGGCGGAGCGCCGGGAATACACCAGCCTCGATTACGTCCGCCCCTGATCCGCCGGCCGCATGTGGATCAGCGCATCGAGAACCAAGACAAGCACGGGACGCTGCTCGTTGTTGACGAGCTCGGTCTTGAAGATCACGACGGCGTCACGCCGCTCCGGCCTGATGGTGATTTTCTGGATCTGGGATTGGCCGGTGAGCGTGGCGCCCGGGCGAACCGGGCTCGGCAAGCGGATCTCGAAGCTCCGCCCGACGATGCCCGCCACCTTGGTCCAGATCGCCTCCACGACGAGCCGCTGATAGATCGCAATGGTGTTGAAGCCGCTTGCGATCAGGCCGCCGAACGGGCCCGCCGCAGCCGCGACGGGATCGGTATGGATCGGCACCGGATCATATTTGCCGGCGAATTCCAGGATCTCGGCTTCGCCGATCGTGTAGGTGCCGAGCTGGAATGTCTGGCCCTCGGTGAGATCTTCTGCATACAGCATCGCGCGCCTCCGTCTGTCGCGCGACGATAGACCAATGCTGCGGGCTTGCCATGACCTCCGGGGTCATGTTCTTGGCGCACCGGACTGCGCTGCAAAGCAGAGACGCGCGCGGCGCCGGCCGCTCCCGTCTCGCTGCAAGCCCGCCGCGCGGCTATTGCAGCCGCGCCGCCCTCGCCTTCGCGGCCTTCACCGTGGTCTCCATCAGGCAGGCGATCGTCATCGGGCCGACGCCGCGCGGCACCGGCGTGATCGCGCCGGCGACCTGCACCGCTTCGTCGAAGAAGACGTCGCCGCACACCGCGTAGCCGCCTTCCGGCTTCTCGACGCGCGTGGTGCCGACGTCGATGACGATGGCCTGCGGCTTGATCCAGTCGCCGCGCACAAGGCCCGCCTTGCCCACCGCGCTGACCAGGATATCGGCCTGACGGCAGATCTTGCTGATGCCGCGGGTGTGGATGTGGGTCTGCGTCACGGTCGCCTGCTCCTGCAGCAGCAGCGCGGCCATCGGCTTGCCCACGATATTGGAGCTGCCGATCACCACGGCATGAGCGCCGGTGAGATCTGGCCGGATCGACTTGATCAGCCTGAGGCAGCCGAGCGGCGTGCACGGCACCAGCGCATCGTCGCCGTGAAACAGCCGGCCTGCGTTCAGCGCGTGCAGGCCGTCGACGTCCTTCGCGGGATCGACCGCCGCCATCACGCGCAAGGCGTCGATATGCGCCGGCAGCGGCAGTTGGATCAGGATGCCGTCGATATCGTCGCGCGCGTTGAGCGCGTCGATCCTGGCGAGCAGCTCGGCCTCGCTGGCGTCATCCGGCAGGCGTTCGACCTCGCCGCGCAGGCCAAGCCGCTCGGCCATCCTGACCTTGCTCTGTACATAAATCTGGCTCGCCGGGTCACAGCCAACCAGCACGACCGTGAGCCCGGGCGCGCGGGGCAGCCGGTCCAGTTCGCTCGCAACCTTGTCGATGACAATTTGGGCATGTGCATGCCCATCAAGAATGTTCGCCGTCATGGCACCTCCGTTTCGAAGCGGTGCCCAGGCGCGCGGCGTTCAGTCTCTGCGCTCCCCGATGGTGGTCCATCCAAGCGCCAGTCGCGCAGATGGCGCCGTTATAGCCGCCCGGCCCGGCAAACGCAACTCACGCTCCCTTGCCGCCGAACCGGCGACGAATTGCCCCTGTTTTGCCGGTGGATCGGTGCCGGGCGGGGCCCCTCCGGGGGTAGGATTCGGGCAGAACTTGCGATAAGCCTCGGCGCTTGCCGGGCTTTTCCGATCCCCGGCGCCATCCTTCCGGTCATCACGCCACTTCGGATATTTTCATCATGAGACATATCATCCTCGCGCTGGCGCTCCTCTGCCCGGCTGCCGCGCTTGCTCAAGGCACCGCTCCAGCCACCACCCCACCTCCCGCCGCCGACAAGCCGGCGGCGGCCCCGCAGCCGATGGTCGGCGACAAGCCGCTGGTCCAGGTCGGCAAGAAATCGGCGGCCAAGAAGGGCGAGAAGGCTGCACCGGGTAAGCCGCAATCGGTCGCGCAGAAGCTCCAGGCCTGCCAGGACATCGACGACGCCACCAAGGAGCGGCTGATGTGCTACGACGAGATCTTCAAGCCGCAGCCCAAGCCGAAGGCCGCCCCTGCCAAGGGCGTTGCCGAATGCCGGTTCGTCAAGGAAGAGGACGAGCGGCTGACCTGCTACAACGGCTTCGCCGACAAGATTCCGCGCCTGCCGCGCTAACCGGTTCTGGTCACCCGGCCGCCTTCCAGCAACCGGTTACCCGCCTAATCTCGCGGACATGAAAATGCCGCCGCAAGTGTTTGCGGCGGCGTATCGATTGCCGATTGCGGCGTGTCCTTGTCTACCAGGTGCCGAAGCCGCCGAAGAAGCCCATGCGCGGCTGCTGCTGCTGCGCGACACGGTAGGGCTGATACATGCCGGGCTGGGCCAGCCGCATCGGCTGCTGGGAATGGGTATGGCTGCGCGCGATCTTGCGCTTCTTCGACGCCTGCACCGGCTGCTCCGCCGGCTTCGCCTCGGCCACGACCGGCCCCTTGCGCGCGTCAGCCTTCTCCGGCGGAATGAACTGGGCGAACGTGTCACGGACGCGGGCCTGCGCCGACGCATCGCTGGCACCCGCCGGGGTCGCTGCGGCAACCGCGTTCACCTGCGACGGAACGATGGTCGGCAGGTTGGTGTCGTACACCACCCGCTCCGGCAGTTTCTGGGTCGACTTGATGCGTACCATGGTCTTGTTGTCGACGCCGGGCGACGACAGGCCCTGGCTGGCGACCACAGCCTCCTGCGGTACGATGGCATTGACGACGAAGAGCAGCGCGAGCAGCACGCCACCAACGAACAGGAAATAACGCGCCACAGGCATTTTGGTAGCTCCCCCCGCGCTACGGGCGCGGTTCAACTCGACGCGACGACATCTGGCATCGCGCAACGAATTTATCGTCTGCGCATGATCACCCGGGCAGACGCTATCCGCGCTCCCGGGTCGTTCTCTAACGGTCGGCTTATTAGTTAGTTCCTGCCTGGCCATTGCGGTTCACCCGGCAAGTCAATTCCTGGTCACTTTTTCGGGATGCAGGGTTCAGGCGCGGCTGGCGGTCGCAACCGTGCATTTGGCCTTGTTTGCGTTAACGTTTACGAACCCGATCAGCATCTGCGGGTAGGTCTTGCGGCTCTTCATGGCGATGGTGTCCGGGATCAGCCGCTTGCGCTCGGTCACGGGGCTGCCGTCGCTGCGGATGAAGGCGCAGGCGATCTCGATATCCTTCACCGCGAAATCATTGGCATTGCGCAGCGTCAGGGTGACCAGCACCTTCGAACCCAGCCCGCCGCGCCGCCAGGATTGCGAGGCGATCCGCAGCCTGTCCAGTGGCGATCTTTCGGTACCGGGCTCGGACGCTTTGGCCGCCTCGGCCGGCTGCGCGGCGGTGGCCACGCCGACCGTGGCCGGTTCACCTGCCGGTGCGGCCGGGGCATCCTTTGCGGCTTGATTTGTGATTTGGGCAGGCTGCGCCCCCCGCGATGCATCCTGCGCGGTGCGGATGACGGCGGAAGGCACCGGCCTGACATCCTGGTCTCCAGCATCGCTCGGCTCGGGCAGCATGAACCACGCCGCAATCCCGGCGACCGCGATCACCGACAGCAGCAGGCTGGCGTAAAGGCCGCCCTCACCGAGACGTCCGGCGCCAAACCTTCGAAACGACGCCAAGCCGATCCGCATCGTCGTGCCCTCACCCTCGACGCCCGATCAAGCCGCCACCCAGCACAGAAGCCGCAGGCATCGCAGCGTGCGGCATCCAGGACGGCCGCAGGTCGAGCGGCCACGCAAAATCAATCACCGACCGCCGGAATGGTTTCATTCCGGGACGACAATCTTGCGGCTGGCATCACGGAGGGATGGTATCCCAACGGACCGCTCGCTAGATTTGCGCCGCCCGAGAGCGAGTGCCGCGCACCCAAGCGCGCGCGAGAACAACAAGGAGACCGCAATGCCTGTCGTCACCTGGGACCACGTCCATCTGCGCAGTCCCGATCCCGAGGCCACCGCGACCTGGCTGCGCGACATTCTCGGCGGCGAGATCATCCGCGGGCCCGGCCGCATCGACGTCCAGCTCGGCGGCGCCAAAGTGTTCATCGCGGAGGTGACGCAAGGCGACGGCGTCAACGCCCCGCCGGTGACGCCGTATCAGGGGCTCGATCATTTCGGCCTGACCGTGAAGGACATCGACGCGGTCGCGGCCGAGATCAAGTCCAAGGGCGTCGAGTTCACCAAGGAGCCGACCACGATCCGCCCCGGCGTGCGGATCTGCTTCATCCGCGGCCCGCAGGGCATCTCGATCGAGCTGCTCGAGCGCGACCAGAAATACGTGTGAGCGAAAACCGGTCCGCTACGTCATGCTGCCGGGCATGAAGCAGCGGATCGTTACGCCCATGTAGCTCTTGATCGGCCAGACCATCGCGCGGCCGACCCGGTTGGGCTCGGTGACCACAGCCTCGTCGGGGACGTCGACCCAGGCTCCGTCGAGACGCACGCGGTAATGCCCGTCCTTCGATTCCCAATCGACGTCGCTGACCGCGCTGCCGTCGGCATCCGAGCAGCACGGTCCCTTGCCGCTGCGCAGACCGTCGAACCATTCCTTGAGCGGCGAATTGGCGTAGCGGCCGTCGGGATCGCGCGCCCGCGCGATTTGTACGGCCGCCGCCAACACCAGCATCATCAGCCCGAGAGACACCATCACACGGCCCGCACGACGGGCCCAAGTTCCATTGGCATTGCGAGGGCGTGCCAAACGGCCGCCCGATTCAATCCAGTCCGACATGTGTTCGCTCCAGCACTCACCGGCCAGTGCAACCAGAGCTATGCATTTCGCGGGCCAGTTCGATTCGCGCGCACGGTCCGCTGTCATCGCGCCGTCACACCGCCTGGCAGGAACCGAGGGTTCACGGTCAGTCCGGATACCCCCGGAATCAACCTGCCGCATTGCACGAGGTTGCTCGCTTTGGCATAAAAAACCAATCCGGATTGCTGCGGGCGCGGCAGCCGGTACATGGGACGTTATGAAGAACGGGCTGTACTCAATCCATGTCACCCAGCTGGACGGACGCGTCGGCAAGGGCAGCGGAGTGATTCTTTTCCGCGACGGGCAAATTCTCGGCGGCGATGCCTATCTCTATTACACCGGCAGCTACACGGTGAAGGGTGACGCGTTCAAGGGCGAGGTCCTCGTGCAACGCCACACCACGCCGCGCGAGACCGACAACCCGCTGTTCGGCGGGCCCGCGCCGGTCGGCATCGGCGTCTCCGGCACCTTCACCGACACCCGCGGCACCATGAGTGGAACCGCGCTGGTCGGCAAGGCGAGCCTGATCTTCGGCGCGACGCTGCACAAGCTCGCGGATATCAATTAGCTCTTCGAGACTCGCTGCTAGATCCGTCACCCTGAGGAGCGCGCCCTTGCGCGCGTCTCGAAGGGTCGACGGCCACCAGCCGGGCCGTGCATCCTTCGAGGCTCGCTCCGCTCGCACCTCAGGATGACGGTGACGGAGTTGGCACACGCTTGGAGTTCTACACTCGCTCTGTCTCGCGGCGTCTCACGTCGCGCCGTGCGCCTCGACATAGAGTGCGTAGATCGAATGGCATGACGCCATGTAAAGGCGGTTGTTCTTGGGTCCGCCGAAGGTCAGGTTCTCGCAGCGCTCCGGCAGGCGGATGAAGCCGAGCGGCTTGCCCTGCGGGCTGAACACCATGACGCCGTCGAGATCCTCAGGCCTGCCCTTGAGCTGATACACCTTGCGGCCGCCCGTCTCGGTCGGCTCCGACTGCAGCGCGCCGTTGCTGCCCCAGCCGCACCACAGGTTGCCGTCGCGGTCGACGCGGAAGCCGTCGAGCGATCCCTGGTCAGCTGCGTCGATCAGCTTGGTCTTGTTGCCGACCGTGCCGTCGGGATTGACGTCATAGCTCCAGATGCTGCGGTTCGGCGTGCCCTTCCACTCGACGACGTAGAGCTTCTTCTCGTCCGGCGAGAACGCGAGTCCGTTCGGATTGACCAAATCGGTGATGACGGCGGTCAGCTTTCCGTCGGTGCCGATCCGGAACACGTTGGTGTTGTCCTGCTCGCGCTTGGCCTTGGAGCCCTCCCACTCGCCGGCGATGCCGAACACCGGATCGGTGAACCAGATCGTGTCGTCGGACTTCACCACGATGTCGTTCGGCGCATTGAGGCGCTTGCCTTCGAAACTGTCGGCCAGCACGGTGATCTTGCCGTTCTTCTCGGTGCGCGTGATCCGCCGCGTCACCGAATGCTCGCAGGTGACGAGCCGCCCCTGACGGTCGCGGGTGTTGCCGTTGGCGAAATTGGCGGGACTGCGGAAGACGCTGAGGCTGCCGTCCTTCTCGCTGTACTTCATGATGCGGTTGTTGGGGATGTCGCTGAACAGCAGATAGCCGCCTTCGGGGAAATAGGCCGGCCCTTCCGCCCAGCGCATGCCGGTCGCAACCTGCTCCAGCGTGCTGCTGTAGAGCCGGTACTTGGCAAAAGCTGGGTCGAGGATTTCGACCGCCGGATCCGGATAGCGCTGATTGGGCTTGAACGGGAACGACTGCGCCATGGCGCGGCTGGCCGCTGCGCTCGCCATGCCCGCGCCGATGCCGGCCATCAGATTGCGCCGTGAAATCATGTTGTCCTCCCTGCCCGTACCATCCATTGATCCCCGGGTCGGCTGAGCGAGCCGTAGGAGCGTTGTCGCCGACGGTCCATTGCCGTTCGGGCATCGATCAATGCCGATCGAATATTGGTCTTCGCGCCATCGCAGTCGCGCGCGCCCCGCCCCGTCACCCTTGTAAGTCAGGAGGCGCTGGATCGAATAGAGTGTCCGGTGCGGTAACGGACGGGAGACCGCTTCACCCCAGGGCTTTGAAGCCCGTGCCTCAGCGCGGCGCCCCGTCCGTTGTTCCATTGAACCCGAACAGTCGCGAGGGCCGCCTGGCGAGCCCGGTTGCGCAAGGATGGGTGCAGATGGACGCGATCTATGTTGGCATTGATGTATCGAAAGACCGGCTGGATGTGCATTTGCATCCGAGCGGGGAAGCCTTTGCCGTGGCGCGTGACGGCAAAGGCCTGGAAGAACTTGTTGCCCGTCTTCAGACTTGCTCGCCGACGCTGGTAGCGGTGGAAGCGACAGGCGGCTTCGAGACCATTGTCGCCGCGGCGCTGGCCGGCGCCCAGTTGCCGCTGGTGGTGGTCAATCCGGCCCAGATCCGGCACTTCGCGCAGGCGGTTGGCCAGCGCGCCAAGACCGATCCGATCGATGCGGCGATCATCGCGCGGTTTGTCGAGGCGGTGAAGCCAACGCCGCGTGCGATGCCGGATCAGGAAGCCCGGCTTCTGGCCGAACTTGTCAGCCGCCGGCGGCAGATCATCGAGATGATCGTTGCCGAGCGACAGCGCGAGAAGCGGGCCGAGAATGTGCGCGTTCGCAAGAGCCTTGCCCGCCACATCAAGGTCCTCGAGAAAGAACTGCTGGAGATCGACAACGACATCGACACGCTGGTGCGCGGTTCGCCGATCTGGCGGGCCAAGGAGGAACTGCTGGTCAGCTTTCCGGGGGTGAGCAACACGCTTGCCCGCACGTTCCTGGCCGAGGTGCCTGAACTCGGCACCCTCAATCGGCGCCAGATCGCAAGCCTCGCCGGCCTTGCTCCGTTCACCCGCCAGTCCGGCCGCTGGAAGGGCAAGAGCATGATCGGCGGCGGGCGAGCTGCACTGCGCGCCGGCCTCTACATGGCCGCCCTCTCGGCAAGCCGATATCACCCCCAACTCAAGGTCTTCTATCGACGCCTGTTGGCAGCCGGAAAGCCGAAGATGGTCGCCCTCATCGCCGTCGCTCGCAAAGTCCTCACCATCCTCAACGCCATGCTCAGGGACCAAAAACTATGGCAACCCGCTTGACGAAGAACACAGTCGCTGAGGAGCGCGCTCTTGCGCGCGTCTCGAAGGGTGCACGGCCCGGCTGGTGGCCGTCGATCCTTCGAGGCTCGCTCCGCTCGCGCCTCAGGATGACGGAACTAGAGCACGAGCCGATCAAGCCACCGCGCCTTAGGCCTACTCCGCCGCCTGCTCCAGCGGCGCGACGCGCGGCAGGATCATCTGGATGCGGGTGCCGTTGCCCGGTGCGGAATCGAGCGAGAGCCGGCCGCCGAGGCGCGTGGTGACGACGCTGTAGACGATGTGCAGCCCGAGCCCGGTGCCGCCCTGGTCGCGCCGCGTCGTGAAGAACGGATCGAAGGCGCGGCGGCGCACGTCGAGGCTCATGCCGCAGCCATTGTCGGCGAAGATCACCTCGACATAGTCGTTGCCGGAGGCGTGCACCTGGATCTCGACCTCGCCGGCCTTGCCGTCCGGGAACGCATGCGCGACCGCGTTGAGGAACAGGTTGGTCAGCACCTGGCCATACGGTCCCGGATAGGAATTCATGATCAGGTTCGGCTCGCAATCGACGTTGAGCGTCAGATTGTGCTTGCGCAGGCCGGGCCGCAGACTCATCACCACCTGCTCGGTGAGATCGCCGAGATCGAAGGTACGCTGGTCCGAATAGTTGCGGTCGGCGGCGACCTGCTTGAACGACTGGATCAGCTCCGCGGCGCGGTTCAGATTGGCGACCAGCTGCGACGAGGCATCCCGCGCGGTGTTCAGGAAGTCGTTGAGGCTCGAGCGGCGCAGGTCGCCGCGCTCGACCTGGATCGCGAAGTTCGCGGTCTTGCGTTCCAGCGCGGAGGCCACCGTGAGGCTGATGCCGACGGGATTGTTGACCTCATGGGCGACGCCGGCGACCAGGCGGCCGAGCGCGGCGAGCTTCTCGGCCTCGATCAGCGAATTCTGGGTTTCCCGCAGATTGCGCAGCGCAGCCTCCGCGGAATCCCTCGCCTTGCGCATCTCCTGTTCGGAGCGCTTGCGCTCGCCGATGTCGAGAGCGACCGTGACGATGTTCTCGATGTCGCCCTGGGCATCGAGGATCGGCAGCTTGTTGACGAGCCATTGCCGCATGTTGCCGGCTGCGTCCTTGTACTCCTCTTCATAGAAACCAAGCTCGCGGCGCGCCGACAGGACGCGCTTGTCGTTCTCGTCGGTCTTGGCTGCGCCGTAACGCGACATCAGCTCGGCGGTGGTCTGGCCGATCGCGTCCTGCGGCTCGATGCCGAAGATGCCCGCCATGTAGCGGTTCATCAGCACGTAGCGCAGGTTGCGTTCCTTGACGTTGATGACGGCGGGCACCGTGTCGATGACCATCTGCAACAGCCGGCGGCCTTCGGCGATGGCATCTTCGGCGCGCTTCTGGTCGGTGATGTCGCGCACCGTGCCCTCGTAGCGGATCACCTCGCCCTCGTCGTTGCGTACGACGGTCGCGGAATCGGACAGCCACAGCACGGTGCCGTCGCGCGAGCGCACCTGATACTCGTAGTCGCGCACCGTGCCGTCGCGCCGCATCAGCTGCTGGTACTGCTCCCGTGCCGCCGGATCGACATAGACGGTGGAGGCGATGTCTCCGATGCCGTTGATCAGGTCCTGCGGCGTGGCATAGCCCATCATCCGCGCCAGCGCCGGATTGGCGTTGAGCAGCGCGCCGCCCGGCGTCGTGACATAGATGCCGTCGACGGATGCCTCGAACAGCTTGTGATAGCTCTCCTCGGCGAGCCGCTGCTCGGCGAGCGCGCGCAGTGCGGCCTCGCGCGCGCTGTCGGCGTCGACCAGGGTCTGGCGGAACACTTCGGCGGCGCGCGCGATGTCGCCGATCTCGTTGTCGAGGTCGGCGCCGGGAATGAACGCGCTCTTCTCGCCGCCCGCGACCTTGCGGATCGATCCGGCGATCCTGGCGAGCGGGCGAACGGTGCGGCGAACCACCAGCACCGAAGCGAACAGGCCGATCAGCACCCCCGCCGTGCCGAGCACGATGCTCTGCCATTTGGCCTCAGCCAGCGTGCGGGCGAAATCGCGCGACAGCACATGGCCGCGGCGCGAGCTGAGCTCGCGCAGCAGCTCGGTGACCTTCTGGATCAGGCGGCCTTCGGCGCCGAGCACCTCGCGGTCGATGTCGGCGATCTGGCCCTCGCGCACTGAAATCGCGCTGATCGCCTCGGCATAATTGTCGACCGCGCCGCGCAGGGCGGGTTCAGCGATGGTCATCGCCCGCATGCTTTGCGCGGCCTGCTCGGCGGCCGACGTGTTGTGCGCCAGGAGCGCGGTGGCAATGCGGCTCTGCGCCTGCGACAGCGTGTTGGCCAGCACCGCATCATTGCTCGCGGCGACCGCCTTGTCGAACGCGTCGCGCAGCGGCGGCAGCCCGGCGACGATCTCGGCGCGGCGGCTGAGCAGCGCCGAGATGCGCTCGATCCCGCTGCGATAGGTCGCCAGCCGCTGGGTGACGCCGTCGATCATGTCCTGCTGCTCGGGCGCCAGCTCGATCCGGGTCTTCTTCAGGATCTCGCTCAGCGACTGGGCCGCCTCTGCGACCTGGGCCGACTGGTTTCCGGGCTCGGTGACGAAGTCCCGCGCCGCCAGCCGCAACTCGTTGGTGCGACGATCGATGTCCTCGGCGATGTCGCCGACGCTTTGCAGCCGCTGCAGCTCGGCGAAGGTCGTATCGATGTGCCGGATCGCGATCACGCTGGCCGTGGACGTGATGATGATCACAGCCAGCACCAGCAGGAAGCTGCCGAACGTGAGCTGGCCAATGGAGAGGGAGAACGCACGCGGCGCTTGCGAATTCGGCGGCAATTCAGCGGTCATGTCATCAAGGCCGGGGTCCAATGCGCCCCAATATACGGGAAATTACGGGCTTTGGGGAAACATGCTGAAGCCCCTCGCCGGCCGGCGGTGTGACCCGTGTCACCCGGGGGCCGCCGGTGGCCGATTCCGACACAGGGCAGCATCAGGCCTCGTCCGGCGGGATGCCGGCCTCCGTAACGCATCCGGGGACATCCAGCCGGCAGCCGGTTTCGGGAGACAGGACATCAGGTGCCGGCAGCCTTCGGCGCCGGGATCGCCATCGCGGCGATGACCTCAAGCCGTGGTGATCCTTCGCGCAGGAATCGTCATCGCGGCGACGCCGATCACGACGCAGGCGAGCCCGAGCCACGTCGTCGGGCTCAGCCGTTCGCCCAGAAAAACGACGCTGAGCCCAACTCCGATCGGCACCCGCAGATAGGCCTGCGCGGTGGTGCCGACCGAGCCCAAGGTCTGGATCAGGCGGAAGTAGATCACGAAGGCGATCGCGGTCGAGAACACCGCAAGCGCCAGCAAGGCGAGCAGCGAGCTGGTCGATGGCGTCAACGTCCAGGGCCGTTCGACGGCGAGGCTGAGCGGAATCAGCACCGCCGCGCCCGCGATCAGGGAGCCCGCGGCCGGCGCCATCGGATCGAGCCCCTTGAAGCCGCGGCTGAAGATCGCGGCGCAGGCGTAGCAGATGGTGGCGGCGACGATCGCGACCTCGGCCACGATGCCCTCCCCGAGATCGCGGAATGCATCGACGCCGACGATCAGGCAGATGCCGGCCATGCCGGCAATCACCCCGAACAGCTTGCGTGGGCTCGCGGCCTCGTGGCGGGTGATCGCCGCCGTGAACAGGAAGGTGAAGATCGGCGAGGCCGAATTCAGGATGGTGGCGAGCCCGGCATCGACGAAGCGTTCGCCCCAGGCGATCAGTGTCCACGGGATCACGCTGTTGAGGCAGGCCTGGAAGATGAAGCGGCGCCAGGTCGCGCCGTCCGTCGGCATGGTCACGCCGCGCATCCGCATGATGACGAGCAGCAAGAGCCCCGCGATTGCGGTCCGCGCCGCGATCAGCGTGATCGGCGGAATGGTCGCGACGCCGAGCTTGATGAAGGTGTAGGAGCCGCCCCAGAGGGTGGCGAGCGCGAGCAGCAGCGCCAGCTCGAAGCCCATAGGGGGCTGGCGCGCGTCGCCAGTCGCGGGGCCGCTCACGACGCGCTCCTTGCGAGCCAAGCGGCGGTCGCCGCAAACAGACCTTCGCGTCCGTGTTCAAGATGCATCAAATGCGTTGCCCTCGGCACGACGACATCGGCCTTCTGCGAGGCGCCCAGCGCACGTGTCAGCCAGGCTGCGTCGGCATCCTGGCAAAGGTTGTCCCATTCACCGCGGACAATCAGCGTGGGAGCCTGGACGCAGCGCGGGTCGTAAGGGAGCTGCCCCGACATCGCGGCGATGATGTCGGCCTGGGGCCCGTTCGGAATCCGGACGGCCGGCGGATTGCGTTCGGCCGCACCGGCATCGCTTGCCAGATAGGCCGGCCCCCACTCGGCGAGGTCAGGCTCGATCAGCACCGGCGAATGCGACGGTGGGACGTCCTCGACAAATCGCTTCAATTGATCCGCGATGGTGACCTCGCGCCATGCGCCGACGCTCTCGGGGAGTGGCAGCCCCTCCAGCTCCCGCCGGACGATCGGCCCGAACAGCACGAGGCGGCCGACGGCATCCGGACGATCGGCTGCAAAACGGCCGGCCGCCATCGTGCCCCATGAATGCGCGACGATATGAACCGGCGCACCCGCGCGCACCTTGCGGATGTGATCGACGACCGCATTGACCTGAACGGCGGCTTCCGGCGCTCGGCCGAGCGGCGCGACCCCGCTTGCGGGCATCGACATCTGCCGCGGCCTGCTCGAGCCGCCGAAGCCTGTGAAATCGAAACCCCAGACGTCGAAGCTCGCGGCATTGAGATCGTCCGCCCAGGACCGCCCGCCAAAGCGATAGCCGACCGACAGCGCAGAGGGAAACGTCGCGCCGTGAACGTAAAGCACGGGATCGCCCGCGCCCGGCCAGTGCCGCAGCAGCAGCGTGTCATCGCTGCCGGGCAGCGTCAGGTGGGCTTCGAGAGATATTGCCGCGTCGAGAGATGTTGCCACGTCAGTTCCTTTGCGCCGGGCTGTTGGCCCAGCGCGGTGATTGACGTGGTTATAGCGAGCTTCTGGAGGCTATACTTCGATGCTCGCCGAAGTATCGCGGCTCTGGTCCGCGGGAGCTCAGCCCAGCGCGCCAACGTCGAACACCTCGCCGTCGTAGCCCGCTTCCTTGGGGATCCGGAGCTGGCGGCCGGTGGCGGTCTTGGTCATCACGGGCATCACGGCGACGATCGGCTTGCCCTTGCTGTCGGCGAGCGCGGCACCGACGTTCGGCTGCTTGCCGAGCCTGATCAGGTTGCGCGTGGTCGGGAACGGCAGCTTGAAGCGGCCGGTCACGCCGCCCTCCAGCGCCTCCCGCGTCGACACCCAGATCGAGTCGGTCGATTCCTTGCCGTCATGGGCACCGAGCTGCTCAGGCGGCGCTGCGGCGAGGGAAGAACCAGGTGTCGAAGCGCTTCGGCATGCCTTCGGGCGTGATCCAGTGCGCATACGGCACGAGCTCGTCGAGCGCGAGCACCATGCCGTTGTCTGACAGCACCTTGAGGAAGCTGATCTTGCCTTCGTTCAACGCCGCACGATGCGCGGTCGCGATGTCGTTCGCACGCCCGGCGTCGACCAGATCCTTCGACCCCCGCGGCCGCGCCAGCAGGATGCCGCTCTCCTCGAAGGTTTCGCGGATCGCGGCGATGCGGAAACCGAGCGCGTCGCCGTCGAGCCCTTCCCCGCCCGAATAGAGCGCGGGATCGGCAGCGATCTCCTTGTCGTTCTTGTCGACGCTGCCGCCCGGAAACACCAGCGCACCCGAGTTGAACTCGATCTGGTGATGGCGGACCATCATGAAGACTTCAATTTCGGACGACGTTCCGTCACGCAGCAGCAGCACGGTCGAAGCAAGGCGCGGGGCGACGATCTCGGTCATTACTGGCCTGCTGCGCTGGATTGCGGTTGCAGATTGGCGCGACGGTCGACGCGCGCCACGCGGGAGAGCAGATAGTCGACCTCCGCCCTCGCCTGCGGCGTGATGACCGCACCCGGCTTGCGCTGCGCGCTGGAGGAAATGATGCCGCGCTTCTGCAGCACGTATTTTCGCACGGTCAGCCCAACGCCGGGCTGCTGCTCGTAGCGGATCAGCGGCAGATGCGCGTCGAACAGATCATGCGCGGCATCGCGTTTTCCGGCCTTCGACAAATTGACGACATCGATCAGGAGCTCGGGGAAGGCATAGCCGGTCATCGCGCCGTCGGCGCCGCGCTCCATCTCGAAATCGAGGAACAGGCCGCCATTGCCGACCAGGATCGACAGCGGCCGCAGCGAGCCGTCCTTCTGGAAGTTGCGCAGGGTCGAGATCTTCTCGAGGCCCGGCCAGTCCTCGTGCTTGAGCATCACGCAGGACGGCGAATCCATCACGATCTTGCGGATCACCGCGGGCGTAAACACGACCGTGAGCGTCAGCGGATAGTCCTGCAGCACCCAGGGAATATCGTCGCCGATCGCCTCCTGCGCCTGCTTGAAGTACCCGATGATCTGGTCGTCGGTACGCAGATGCGGCGGCGGCGCGATCATGACGCCGGCGGCGCCCGCGTCCATCGATTTCTTCGCCAGCGAGCGCATCGTGGCAAAGCCGGGCGCCGAGACTCCGACGATCACCTGAAGCTTCTTGGCGCGCTTGACGAAGCGCAGCGCGACCTGCTCCGCCTCGACGGCATCGAGCTTCGGCGCCTCGCCCAGAATGCCCAGCACCGTGACGCCGTCGCAGCCGACCTCGGTGTAGAAATCGGTCAGCCGGTCGATCGACGCCTCGTCGATGCGGCCGTCGTCGTGGAACGGGGTCGGCGCGATCGCAAAGGTTCCTGCGGCCTGGGCGGTGAGTTTTGTCATGGATGCCTCGTCTGTTTCCGCCCTCTATACAGCCTCATTCCCCGATGCGCCATTGCGCACCGCGGAAGCCCCATTCCGGGCGAGGGTTATGGATTCCGGTCCGACGCCGCGCGTCGGGCCGGAAAGACACCTTGTCTACTTGAACCGCCGCGCCGACTTCTTGATGTCCTCCTCGGAGAAGAAGATCTCCTTGGCGTGGGTGACGATATCCTCGGCCTTCCATCCCGTGAACGGCGGCGTCCAGCCCTCCATTTCCATCATCCGCATTTCGCGGACGCCGCGCGGGCCCGAGACGCCGAGAACCTTGCCGGTCTGGTCGCCCGACAAATCGCTGACCATGTAGAGCACGGCCGGTGCGATGCCGTCCGGGCCGAGCGCTGCACCCGGGTTCTCCTTGTAGCGCGGCAGGTCCGCGGTCATGCGGGTCAGGGCGCCGGGCGCCAGCGTCCAGATCCGGATGTTGTACTTGCGGCCCTCGATCGCCAGCACGTTGGAGAGGCCCCAGATGCCGCCCTTGGCGGCGCCGTAATTGGTCTGGCCGAAATTGCCGATCAGGCCCGAGGTCGAGGACGTGTTGACGATGACGCCGCCGCCATTGTCGCGCATCCATTTGAACACCGGCTGGGTGCAGCAGAAGGTGCCCTTCAGATGCACCTTCATCACCCTGTCCCAGTTCGCTTCCTTGGCCTTGTGGAAGGTCTCGTCGAGCAGGATGCCGGCGTTGTTGACCAGGATGTCGGCGCGGCCGAAATGCTTGATGGCGTCGTCGAACACCGACTGGCCGCCGGCCAAGGTCGAGATGTCGGCGCCGTTGGCGACCGCGCGACCGCCCTCGGCCTTGATCGCATCGACCACTCTGTCGGCCATCGACTTGTCCGAGCCCGAGCCGTCGCGCGGGCCGCCGAGATCGTTGACCACCACCGCCGCGCCCTCGCGCGCAAACAGCTTCGCGTAGGCTTCACCAAGTCCGCCGCCGGCGCCCGTGATCAGCGCCACCTTGCCGTCGAGTAATCCCATGGTCGTTTCTCCCTTTCTTGTTGCTCTTCCTTACCTCGCCCCGCTTGCGGGGAGAGGTCGGATCGCATCGCTAGATGCGATCCGGGTGAGCGGGTACAGGTCTGTCCGCAGACCACCGTTGCGGAGAAAGCCCCTCACCCCACCCTATCCCCGCAAGAGCGGGGCGAGGGAGCCGACGGCCGCACCGTGTTGCTACGCCAGCACCGTCTTGCCGCTCTTGATCACGGTGACGCCGCGCGACTTCACCTTGGCTTCGAACGACACCACGTTGCCGTCCTTCCACAGCTCCATCGTCACGGTCTCGCCGGGAAACACCGGCGAGGAGAACCGCGCCGCGTGCTGCTTGAAGGCGGACGGATCGTAATCGGCATAGGTCTGCAGCACGCCGCGGCAGGTGATGCCGTAGGTGCACATGCCGTGCAGGATCGGCCGCGGGAAGCCAGCCTTCTGGGCGAACGCGGGATCGGAGTGCAGCGGGTTGCGGTCGCCGCAGAGCCGGTAGATCAGCGCCTGGTCGGGCCGCGTCGTGATGTCGACCACCTTGTCGGGCGCGCGCTCTGGCACCTTGTGCGGTTCGGGCTGCCCGTCCGACGGGCCGCCGAAGCCGCCGTCGCCGCGGGCGAAGCGCGAGGCGACGAGGGTGGCAAGCTTGTCGCCCTTCTCGTCCTTCAGCACGGTCTGGTGACGGATCACCGCGCCCTTGTCCTTGCCCTTGTCGAACACGTCGAGCACGGTCGAGTCGGCCGTGATGTGGGCCGCGGTCGCGAACGGCTTGTGGAAGGTAATGTCGCGCTCGCCGTCGACCACCATCACGCGGTTGAGATTCATCTCGCCGGGGCCGGCGCCCCAGGCCGCGACCGACGCGAACGTCGGCACCACCTTGAGCGGACGCGGCGTCAGCACGCCCTCATTGACGAAAGCGAGCTCGTTCTCGTCCATCGGATCGGCGCCGAGCCCGATGCCATAGGCATAGAGCATCACGTCGCGATCGCTGTAGCTGTATTTCTGGCCGAGGTTCTTCAGGGCCATCAGCTGTTCGTACACGATTGGCATTGTTGTTTTCTCCCCGAACTCTTTTGTCGCTTTGCGCTGCCAATTGATGTGCCCTCTCCCCTTATGGGAGAGGGCTGGACCGGCAGTCGTCACAAACTCGCTTCGGTAAGGGGTTCGCGCCGCAGAGAGACTCATTGCGCGGAGAGAGACCCCTCACCCGCCTTCGCCTTCAGCGAAGGCACCCTCTCCCACACGGGGAGAGGGTAAAATCAGGCCGGCGTGAAGAACGGCAGCGGCGCGCCGTCGGTCGGCTTCCACACCACCTTCACCTTCTGGCCGATCTTCACCTTCTCCAGATCGCAATCGACGATGTTGGTCTGCAGCGACGGACCTTCCTTCAGCGTCACATACGCGATCGCATACGGACCGGTCGGCGCCTTCCGCATCAGGCTGTAGGTGTAGACCGTGGCCTCGCCGCTCGACTCTTCCCACACCGTCTTGTCGGAGAAGCAGAACGGGCAGATCGCGCGCGGGAAGTAGTGCGCTTCGCCGCAGGTCGTGCAGCGCTTGATCATGAACTTGCCTGCCTTCGCCGCTTCCCAGAACGGCGCGGTCTCCGGATTGGTGACCGGGGCATTGTACTTCTTGGCTTCAGACATCACGCACGCTCCAGAATGCAGGTTGAGGCGGCGTGGCGAACGCCGAGCAGACCGCCGGTGCCGTGGGCGATCGCGAGGTCGCAGTTTTTGACCTGCACCTTCGGATGCGCCTCGCCGCGCAACTGGCGCACCGCCTCGAGGATCTTCGTCATGCCGCCGCGATTGACGGGATGATTGCTGCACAGGCCGCCGCCATCGGTGTTGAACGGCAGCTTGCCGACGCCCGAGATCAAATTGCCGTCGGCGACGAACCTGCCGCCCTCGCCCTTCTTGCAGAAGCCGAGATCCTCGAGCTGCATCAGCACGGTGATGGTGAAGCTGTCATAGATCGAGGCGTATTTGATGTCCTTCGGCGTCACGCCCGCTTCTTCGAAGGCGCGCGGGCCGGACCACACGCCGGCGGAATACGTCAGATCGAGATCCTTGCCGCCGCGCGGGCCCTTCGCCGCCTCGCCATGGCCGATCAGGCGCACCAGCGGCTTCTTCAGGCTCTTCGCGATCTCGGGCGTGGTCACGATCATCGCGCCGCCGCCATCGGTGACGACGCAGCAATCCATCCGGTGCAGCGGGTCCGAGATCATCGGCGAGTTCAAGACGTCCTCGACGGTCACGACCTCCTTCAGCATCGCGTGCGGATTGTATTGCGCGTGATGCGAGGCCGCGACCTTGATCCAGGCGAGCTGCTCGGAGGTGGTGCCGTAGTCGTGCATATGGCGCATGGCACACATGCCATAGGCATTGTGCGTGGTAGCCCCGTAAGCCAATTCGAAGTCCGCCTCGGCGCCGGAGGCGCGCGGCGGCATCGGGCCGGTGCGCGGCTTGCCTGCGAGCGTAACCAGCGCGACCGAACACTTGCCCGCGGCGATCGCCTCGGCGGCGTGACCGAGATGGATCAGATAGGAACAGCCACCGGTCTCGGTGGAATCGACGTGACGCAGCTTCTTGGTGTTGAGACCGAGATAATCGACCATCGGCCACAACCCGCCCGGTGCGTCGCCGGCGCAGAAATAGCCGTCGATGTCGTCCTTGGTGAGCCCGGCATCCTCAATCGCACCCTTGGCGACCTCGGCGTGCAGCTGTGCTGTTGATTTATCGGGTGCATGCCGGGTGGGATGCTCGTAGATCCCGGCAATGTAGGCCTTGCCCTTGATGGTCAAATCGCTCTCCGCTGGCGTTTCTCGCTCCAGCGTTTTTCTGAACCGACGGCGCGACCTTGGCAAGCGCGGAAATATTCCGTCAGGCGAGACTGCGAGAGCGCACACTATGCGCGCCCCAAAACGGATGTCGTCCCGGCGAAGGCCGGGACCCATAGCCACAGGGCTGCGTTGCGAGATAAGGCTGTGGCCCCAGCATCGCGCAACAATGAACTGTAGTGGTTATGGGTCCCGGGTCGCGCTCCGCTTGCCCGGGACGACGTTGAATATGTGGCACCTACTCCGCCGCCATCTGCCGCGGCGCGGGCGGCGGGTTGGCGAGGTCGGCGGCGAGTTGCGCGTAGCGAACCTTCGCCTCCTTGATCGCCTTGTCCTTCACAGGGCCATAGCCGCGGATGCGGTCGGGCAGCGACAGCAATTCGACCGCGATGTCGTGGTTGAGCGGCGACAGCAGGGTCAGCACCGTCGCGACATCCTTCTCGTAGCCCGCGATCAGATCGCGCTCGAGCTTGCGGTCGGCGTTGTAGCCGAAGATGTCGAGCGGCGTGCCGCGCAGGAAGCGGAATCGCGCCATCACCTTGAAGGCCGACATCATCCACGGCCCGAAGGCACGCTTCTTCGGACGGCCCTGCGCATCGAGCCCGCCGCCGAGGATCGGCGGAGCGAGATTGAAGTTGAACTTGAAGTCGCCCTCGAACTGGTCGCGCAGCTGCTTCTCGAAGCGGCCGTCGGTGAACAGCCGCGCCACCTCATACTCGTCCTTGTAGGCGAGCAGCTTGGCGTAGTTGATCGCGACCGCGCGCGGCAGCGCCTCGCCATAGCCGCCCTTGGTGGCGGTGTCACGGACCTGATCGACCAGCTTGCGGTAGCGTTTTGCCAAACGCGCGTTCTGGTAGCCGGTCAGAAGCGCCATGCGGTGGGTGATGATCTCGTCGAGCGACATCGCATCCAGCGACCTTGCCGGCGCGACGTCGTCATCCTGCCCCTTCATCATCGCGGCGAGCCGCGCCGGATCGGCCGCGGCCAGACGTCCGAGCTGGAACGCCTGCGTGTTCATCTTGATCGAGACGCCGTTGACCTCGATCGCCTGCTGGATCGATTCCGCCGACAGCGGCAGCAACCCGCGCTGATAGGCAAAGCCCATCATCATGATGTTGGTGGCAATGGAGTCGCCGAGCAGCGCTTCGGCCGGCTTGGTGAAGTCGAAGAATGCAGAGTCCTTGCGCAGTTCGGTCTCCAGCACGCTGTTGACCTTGCGGCTCTGGAAGTTGAAGTCGCGGTTGAGGATGAAATCCGCGGTCGGGATGATGTGGCTGTTGATGACGCCGACGGTGCGGCTCGCATCGCACAGCGTGATCGTGTCCTTCGACACCGCGACGACTTCGTCCGCCGCGAGCACGAGATCGGCCGTGCCGGTCACGATACGCGAGCAGGTCACATCAGCGGTGTGCTCGGACAGCCGCACATGGCTGAGCACCGCGCCGCCCTTCTGCGCGAGGCCGGACATGTCGAGGATCATCGAGGCCTTGCCCTCGATATGCGCGGCCATGCCGAGCAGTGCGCCGATCGTCAGCACGCCGGTGCCGCCGACGCCGCCGACCGCGATGTTGTAGGGCCGGTCGAGCGCAGGCTTCGAGGCCGGCTCCGGCAAGACGCCGATATCGCCAAGCTCGGTGGGTGCGCGCCGCTTGAGGGTGCCGCCATCGACCGTGACGAAGGACGGGCAAAAGCCCTTCACGCAGGAATAGTCCTTGTTGCAGGTCGACTGGTTGATGGTGCGCTTGCGCCCCAACTCCGTCTCCAGCGGCTCGACCGAGATGCAGTTCGACTGCACCGAGCAGTCGCCGCAGCCTTCGCAGACGGCAGGATTGATCAGCACGCGGCGCGCCGGATCCTCCATCAGGCCGCGCTTGCGGCGACGGCGCTTTTCCGCGGCGCAGGTCTGCACGAACACGATCGCCGAGGTGCCCTTGGTGTCGCGGCACATCTTCTGGACGTTCTCGAGCTCGTCGCGATGGAACAGCTTGACGCCGGGCGCAATCGTGTCGGCCGGATAAGAACCCGGGTTTTCCGAGACCAGGTAGATCTCGCGAATGCCTTCGGCGTGCAGCTGGAAGGTGATCTTCTGCGGCGACAGATCGCCGTCGTGGTGCTGGCCGCCGGTCATGGCGACGGCGTCGTTGTAGAGGATCTTGTAGGTGATGTTGGCCTTGGAGGCGATCGATTGGCGGATCGCCAGAATGCCGGAGTGGAAATAAGTCCCGTCGCCGAGATTGGCGAAGATGTGGTTCTCGTTGGTGAACGGCGCGATGCCGACCCACGGCACGCCCTCGCCGCCCATATGGGTGAAGGTCTCGGTCGAGCGGTTCATCCACAGCGCCATGAAGTGGCAGCCGATGCCGCCGAGCGCACGGCTGCCTTCCGGCACCTTGGTCGAGGTATTGTGCGGACAACCCGAGCAGAAATACGGCGTGCGGCTGACGGGCGCCGTCGCCTGCATCTGCGACGACTGGCGGCCGTTGAACCAGTCGGCCTTGGCGCGCAGCATCTCGGCGATTTCAGGATTGAGATTAAGTCGAAGCAGCCGCTCGGTGAGCGAGCTTGCAAGCGAGGCCACGCTGAGCTCGGCGGCGAAGGTCAGGAAGCGCTTGTCGTGATCGTCCATCTTGCCGACGATGCGCGGGCGCACGTCGTCGCGCCAGTTGAACAGCTCCTGCTTGACCTGGTTCTCGACGATCTCGCGGCGCTCTTCGACGATGAAGATCTCTTCGAGGCCGACGGCGAAGTTGCGCACGCCTTCCGGCTCCAGCGGCCAGGGCATGCCGATCTTGTAGAGGCGGATGCCGATCTTGGCGGCGATCTCGGGCGTGATGCCGAGCTCACGCAACGCCTGGCGGATGTCCTCGTAGCTCTTGCCCGAAGCCATGATGCCGTAGCGCGCGTTCGGCGAATCCATCGTGACGCGGTTGACCTTGTTGGCGCGGGCAAAGGCGATCGCGGCAAAGCCCTTGTAGTCCTGCAGCCGGCGATCCTGCTCGAACCGGTCGTCGGGCCAGCGGATGTTGAGACCGCCCGGCGGCAGCTCGAAATCGGCCGGGATGATGAACGGCGTCATCTCGTCGGTGAGGTCGATCTCGGCCGTGGTCTCGACCGTCTCGGTGATCACCTTCATGCCGACCCAGCAGCCCGAGTAGCGCGACATCGCGATGCCCAGCAGGCCCATCTCGATCATTTCGTGGATGCTGGAGGGGTAGAGGTAGGGCATCAGCGCGGAGATGAAGGCGTGGTCGGACTGATGCGGGACGGTGGACGACTTTGCGCCGTGATCGTCGCCGGCAAGGCAGAGCACGCCGCCATGCTTGGCGGAGCCCGCCGCATTGCCGTGGCGGAAGACGTCGCCGCAGCGGTCGACGCCGGGGCCCTTGCCGTACCAGATGCCGACCGCGCCATCGTACTTGGCGCCGGGCGACAGGGCGAGCTGCTGCGAACCCCAGATCGCGGTGGCCGCGAGGTCCTCGTTCACGCCGGGCTGGAATTTGATGTTGTACTGTTCGAGATGCTTGCGGGCGGCGAACAGCTGCTGGTCGTAACCGCCGAGGGGGGAACCGCGATAGCCGGAGATGAAGCCGGCGGTGTTGAGGCCTGCGGCGCGGTCGCGTCTGATCTGCGCCATGGGCAGGCGGACCAGCGCCTGGATGCCGGTCATGAAGACGTGACCGGTGCCTTGGGTGTATTTCTGGTCGAGGCTGATAGGCCCTTGGTTGATTCCCATTTAGCCCTCTTTGCGCTGGTCGCGACGCCTGCTTTTTGGCTAGTCATCCGAACTTGTTAGAACCAGTCTATGTCGGATTTTCCGGCCCGCGCAGCACAATTCTGGGCGACCAAGCCCGTCGCTCAAAAATCGCAACTTAGTGCCGGGAATATCGGAGCGCCGTTTCGGTTTCTGTCGCAGGACAGGCCCGCGGCGAAATGGCGTAACGCGTCTTGTGGACCGGAAGGTGAATGGATGCGGCGACAACGTCGAACGGCCGGTGCGATTCTGGTCCCCCTGCTGTTGTGCAGTGCGTTCGCGGTTCGCGAATGCACCGCCGCGCCAACCGACGACGTCGTCGCCCGCGGCAAGGCGCTCGCGATCGCCGGCGACTGCGCAAGCTGCCACACAGTCGATCCGGCGAAGCCGTTCGCCGGGGGCAAGCGGATCGACACGCCATTCGGTGCGGTGTTCTCGCCGAACCTGACGCCCGACCGCGATACCGGCATCGGCGGCTGGAGCGACGACGATTTCCTCCGCGCGCTGCGGATGGGCGTCTCGCCAAGCGGGGCGCACTATTATCCCGCCTTCCCCTACCCTTATTTCACCAAGCTGATCCGCGACGACATCCTGGCGATCCGCGCCTATCTCACGACGCTGGCACCGGTCAGCAACAAGGCACCGCCGCCGGAGCTGCACTGGCCGCTCAACTATCGCGGGCTGATGCGGGCCTGGAACGCCACGTTTTTCAAGCCGGGCATCATCCAGCCGGACCAGGGCAAGACCGCGGAATGGAATCGCGGCCGCTACCTTGTCGAGGCCCTCGCCCATTGCGGCGTCTGCCATACGCCGAAGAATGCCTTCGGCGCCGACAAGCACGACCAGGCGTTCGGCGGCAGCATGGTCCAGAGCATATTCGCGCCCAGGCTCGATGGCGCCGAGCGCAGCGGGCTGAAATCATGGAGCACCGCTGACATTGCCGAGTATCTGCAGAGCGGCCGCAACGGGCACAGCCATGCCGGCCCGTTGATGTCCGAGGTGGTGGTCAATTCAACCTCGAAGATGAGCGACGCCGATGTGCGCGCGATCGCGGTCTATCTGAAGAGCCTGCCGGCCGGCGCGCCGGAGCCTGCGGTCACCCCGCCCTCGCCGGCGCAGATGACCGACGGCGAGCGGATCTATCGCGGCGCCTGCGTCGCCTGCCATGAACTCGACGGCTCCGGCGCGCCGCGGATCTATCCACCGCTGCCCGGCAACGCCAATCTGCAATCGGCCAACCCGGCGAGCACGCTGCGCATCATCCTTGACGGTGCGCAGACCCTGACCACGCCGCGCGCGCCGAACGCAGGCTCGATGCCGGCCTATCCAAAACTCACCGACCAGGAGGTCGCCGATGTCGCGACCTATATCCGCAATGCCTGGGGCAATGCGGCGCCGGCCGTGAGCGCGGACGAGGTCGCGAAGGCGCGGACGGCGAAGTAGCCGTTCAGCGCTCCTCGCCGCTGAAGACGAATTTCGGCATCTCCCATTTGTAGCGGATCGCCAGCATCCGGAACGTCAGGCCGAGCACGAAGGTCAGCCCGGTCCAGAGCCAGTCGTTGAGCTGCAGCCCGAAGGCGGTCGCATAGAACAGCCCCGTCACCACCGAGACGCTGGCGTAGAGCTCGCTGCGAAACAGCAGCGGCACATCATTGCAGAGGATGTCGCGCAGCACGCCGCCGGCGCAGCCGGTGATCATGCCGGAGACGATCACGATCGGCAGCGAGGCGTCGACCTGCCAGGCCACGTCGCAGCCGGCCATGGTGAACACCACAAGCCCGATCGCATCGAGCACCAGGAATGCGAGATTGAGTCGGTGTACCAGCCGCGCCAGCAGGATGGTGGCGAAGGCGCCGGCCGCCGCGATCGCAAGGTAGATCGGATGCGCGACCCAGAGCAGCGGGTAATGCCCGAGCAGCACGTCGCGGATGGTACCGCCGCCGAGCGCGGTGATCGCCCCTAACATGCAGACGCCGGCCCAATCCATGCTGCGTCTGCCCGCCGCCAGCGCCGCCGTCATCGATTGCGCCGCAACGGCAATGAACGAGAGCACGTGCAGCACCGAATCGGTGGGCGGCATGGTCCACATTGAAAAGGCCTCATGGAACAGGTTCGGAACCCAGGGTATCGGCGGTTCCAGCATGAACAGGTTGCAACATTGGCGCGGAACATCCGCGCGCGCCAGCCATTGTCTCCAGCGTTTAGCCTACGCGCTTAGCCTTGGGGGGCTAACGGAGGAACTTTGAAATGGCTTACAACCCTGACGATCCGTATCGCGCCAACCTGACCGATGACGAAATCCGCCGTCAGGCGCGCTTCAACAGCCTGGACAACGAGCTGCAGCCGGATCCGGAACTCCAGGAGGGACCGGCCAGCAGCACCAAGATCGCGATGTTCGCAGTTGCGGTGGCCGTGGTGCTCGGCGCGCTGTTCTACGGGTTGAACAACACGTCGGTGCACGAGGCCGGCACGACGCCGTCGACGCAGACCGCACAGACGCAACCGATTAACCCGGCGGCGCCGCCTGCCGGCATGCGTGACGTGACGCCGAAGCCGAACAGCCAGCCCGGCGTGACCACGGGCGCGGCGCCGGCCAGCCCGTCGACCCCGCCGTCTGACATGAACAAGTCGGACATGAACAAGCCGGCCGCCCCGCCGGCCGAGAATGCCAAGTAACGCGCAACGACACTGACCAGGCGCGAGCGGCGGGCCCAGGCGGCCCGCCGCTTTCTTGCGCGCGAGGTCTACTTGAACATCTTGTTGAGCTCGCCGCCGGGATAGCCGTTGGCGAATTCGGTGAAGGTGCCCTTCTCGGCCATTTCCTTGGCCGCCTTCATGACGCCGGTCCAGGCCATCCGCGCCAGCGCCCCGCCGACGCTGATCCGGCGCACGCCGAGGTCGGCGACCGCTTGCAGCGTCAGGTCGGACGCGCCGCCGATCAAAAGATTGACCGGCTTCGGCGCCACCGCCTTCACGACCGCGGAGATTTCCTCTTTGGTCGAGATGCCCGGCGAATACAACACATCCGCCCCGGCTTCCGAATAGGCCTGCAGCCGCTCGATCACCAGATTGAGGTCCTTCTTACCCCACAGGAACGCCTCGCAGCGGCCGGTGAGCAGCACGCCGCTGTTGTCGGCGTCGATGGCCTTGCGCGCCGCCCTGATGCGCTCGACCGCGAGCTTGTGCTCGAACAGCGGGTTGGCGGCATCACCGGTGGAGTCCTCGATCGAGAGCCCGGCGACACCGGTCTTGACGCCGCGCGCGACATTGACCGCAACCTTGTCCGGCTCGACCGCGAAGCCGCCCTCGAAATCCGCGTTGACGGGAATATCGACCGCCGCGCAGACCGCGGTCAGATGATCGCAGACGTCGTCGACGGTGACGCGGTTGTCGGCCTTTGCGATGGTCCAGGCAAAGCCCGCGCTGGTCGAGGCCAGCGCCTTGAAGCCGAGATGTTGCAAGGCGCGGGCGCTGCCGACATCGAACGGGTTCGGAATGATGAAGCACCCGCTGTCGTGCAGCTTCTTGAAGGCGGCTCGTTTGTCAGCAGTTGGCAGTGGCATTGGTCGCTCCCTAGAGTCATTGGCCGCGCAGAGATAGGCACGCATATATGCGAGCGCTAGAGTTTCGCTTCATGCACCGCGCGGCTGTCCTTCGGCGCCTGATCGCGTTCGTTCAAGCCGTAGTCACGCATCACGCTCGCGACCCGCAGCCGATAATTCTCGAATATCCGCGCGCGGCCCTTGGCCTGGGTGCGGCGGTGCTCGACCGTGTTGCGCCAGGCTTCTACCGCAGCCTCGTCGCGGAAGAATGACAGCGACACGAATTTGCCCTTCTCGGTGAGGCTCTCGAACCGCTCGACCGAGATGAAGCCGTCGATCTCCTGCAGGATCGGCTTCAGCTCGGCGGCAAGGTCAAAATAGAGCTCCCGGTGCTCAGCCTTCGGCCAGACTTCGAAGATCACGGCAATCATGGGCGCCTCCGCGCATTGTTGTTGTGGAGTGACTATAGCTCGACCTTGCGCAGAAATGTCCGTTCCTCGGCGAGGATGAAGCGGTTTTGTTCCGCGAAGTTGAAGTTCGCCATGCCCTCGCCGTCCTGGCGCAGCCGCGCGCGATAGGCCTCATAGGCAGCGAGGCTTTCGAACGAGATCAGCGCGAAAGCGATGTTGTTGGTGCCTTCATGCGGCATCCAGTAGCCGAGCAGATCGCCGCCGCAGCGCGGGATGATCGAGAGCCAGTTCCGCGAATACTCCTCGAACATCGCGCGCTTGAACGGATCGAGCTGGTAGCGGATGAAGACGGTGACGGTCATTGATGGCCTCCTGGTGTTTTCGTCTTTACGGGCGACGGGCACGATGGACACTACCGCCTTGCCCGACCTCGATGCTTCGGCTATCGTCGAACTATGAAAGCAGGACCCGACATCTCCCGGATCGCCGCTTTGGTCGGCGATCCCGCACGTTGCAACATGCTGACCGCGCTGATGACCGGCCGCGCGCTGACCGCGAGCGAGCTGGCGCAGGAGGCCGGCATCACGCCGCAGACGGCGAGCTCGCATCTCGCCAAGCTCGAGGCCGGCGGGCTGATCGAGCCCGAGAAGCAAGGCCGCCACCGCTACTACCGGCTCTCTGACCCCGACGTCGCCGACGTGCTCGAAGGCCTGCAGGGCATCGCCGCCCGCGCCGGCCATATGCGCGTGCGCACCGGGCCGAAGGATCCGGCGCTGCGCCGCGCCCGCATCTGCTACGACCATCTCGCCGGCGATCTCGGCGTGCAGATGCTCGACAGCATGAAGCGGCAGAAGCTGGTGCGCCAGAGCAAGCAGGCGATCGAGCTGACCGGCGAAGGCAAGCGCTTCATGGCCGAAGAGCTGCAGATCGACGCCGATGCGCTGACGCATCCGCGCCGTCCGGTGTGCAAGGCCTGCCTCGACTGGAGCGAGCGGCGGCACCATCTCGCCGGCACGCTGGGCGCCGCGATGATGGATCGCTTCACCGAATTGAAATGGGCGGCGCGCGATGCTGCACCGGGCAGCCGCGTGGTCAATTTCTCGCGCAACGGCGAGAAGCGGTTCGCAGCGCTGTTCGGCGCGGGCGAGTAACGTCGCGCGTCGAAGTCCGCATCGGCGCGGTCATTCGCGAACTCCTTGTTTCGCTTGTCTCGCTCTCCGATACATTTCGCGCCTCGCCGCTGTGCTTCGTCGTGCTCGCGATTGCGAAATGTTTCAAATTGATGCTGGGCTCACTTGCTTGCGGCGCTCTGACGCAGCTGTGACGCGCAACATTCATGTCGCATTCAGCCCGCAACACTAAGGTCGGCGACATCGGGCACGGCTTCTGCAATCATCCGGCCGGGCGAATCGGTAATCTAAAGTTTGTTGCGGTGCCGCAGCGCGGCCGAATTAAAAGGAAGAAGACATGAAGTATCTTTTTGCAGCAGCAGTTTTGGTGACGACCGCTTTCGCCGGCATCAGCGCAGCTGATGCTGCCGGTGGTTGCGGCCCCGGCTGGCACCGCGGTCCCTATGGCGGCTGCGTCAGGAACCGCGGCCCCGTCGTCGTCGCTCCCGGCCCGGTCGTTGTTGAGCGCCCCGTCGTCGTCGCACCCGGCGCGGTCGTGGTGGCGCCGCGCGTTCGCGCTTGCCCCTATGGCTTCGCCTGGCGCTATGGCCGTTGCCGCCCGATCTGATCGCGGCACACCTGCGCAAACAAAACCCCGCCTCGCGCGGGGTTTTTCTCTTCGAGGCGGTGCCGATGTCACCAGCGGCGCCAGTGGTGCCTGCGCCAATGGTGATGGCGCCAGCCCCAATGCCGATGGTGCCAGCGCCGATGATGCCAACGGCGGTGGCCGTGATGCCAGCGCACCTCCTCGGGCTTCAGGCGACCGACCTCGTCGCCGGTGGTGACGGCCGGATGCGCATCGTTGCCGGCCGGCGCGCGGGCATCCTGGTTGAGCGGAAGCGGCGCGAGCGGCGCCGCCTGAGCTGTCGCTGCAAAAGTCGCCACACCGGCGGCGACACCGAAGGCCATCTTCAGAAAATCCCGGCGTTCCATCAGAGTTTCCCTTTGTTGCTGAGTTGGACCAACTGCGTCAGCGAGTTTTTTCGCCGCGACCTGAACGCCGGCTGAACCGCGCATTCACGTTTCAGGGAGTTCGACGCCGCGTGGCTCTGTTCCATATAATCATCACGACAATGCCTCCTCCTCCAACGTTTTGTGGGGCGGGTTAGGCGAAGCCGTAACCCGCCGCCCGTCGCGCGGAACAAGGACGGCGGGTTACGCTGACGCTAACCCGCCCTACGCATCACGCCCGCTGCTGCATCTTGCCCGTCATGCCCATTCCGCCGGTTTCGTGAACCGTCGAACGGAACTAGCATCACGCATCACAAGAAGATCTCCGGGAGGCCGCCATGAAGTCAGGACAACCGATCAAGGATGCCAGCCACCTCTACGAAGTCGAGCGCCGCGCCCAGCACGCCACCCGCCCCGGCTTCCGCATCATGGAGTTGCAGCTCTCGCCGACCCAGAAGGTGCCGTGGCATACTCACAGTAACATCTCCGACACATTCTATGTGCTGGAAGGCCGGATGCGATTGTTCCTGCAGGAGCCGAAGGAAGAGGTGAACCTCAAGCCCGGCGAGGTCTACGCCGTGCGCCCGACCCGCCCTCACCTCGTCACCAACGCCGGCACGACGTCGCTGACCTTCCTGGTTTTGCAAGGCGTCGGGGAATACGACTACGTGCCGCTGGCGGCGATGTAAGGAGCGAAACTCTCTCCACCGTCGTCCCGGCGAAAGCCGGGACCCATAACCACAGGATTGAGTTGTCGAAGCATGCTGTGGCCACCGCATTCCAATCCAACTTGCATTTGTGGTTATGGGTCCCGGGTCGCGCTTCCGCCTTCGCTCGTTGAGCTACGGCGGACAAGTCGCTTGCCCGGGATAACGCGGGGATAGATTCCGATTCACATCTCAAACAGCATTGAGGACAAGCGTCCGCATTCTCGCGACGCAAATCGTCCGAGCTTTGCATTTCATTCCGCCCTCTCTCGAACAGAGGGCGCAGGGAAAGCCGGGTGCCGATCGCACCCATGGGCCCCGAGCAAAAGGTAGAAAGCTCGGGGGTAGGACCACAGGTGTAACCGGAGCAATCCGGCTTTCCCTGCGCGATGGCTTACGGCTTATTTCGTGCTCTCCCCGGCGAGACTGGGCTTGCTTGTCACCGCCTTCGCAACGCGCATCGCGCAATTGGAAAAGACACCTGCCGCTAGGGCGTCAGGACCACACGACTTCACCGTCCGCTTCGCGCGCTCTCGTCAGCACCACGCTCGGCGTCCACCGCATCTCGACCCACGTTCGTGACGACCGCGAAGCGCCCCTCGATTGGGTGAGACGGGACAATTGAACATCTGAGTTGGGTGAAACGCCAAGCGGAATATTTTCTCAATGGCGGCTTGACGCATTTTGCTGAGTTGCCCGTCGGGTTACTATGTCGCAGCCGGCGCAAGCGGATTTGATTTGCACGATGGGCAAATCAGCCACGCGGCCATCCCGATGGCACGACCCAGACCAGCCCGCGCCACGGCTCGCCGCGCCCCGTCAGTGTCGTGAAATCGCGCACGGGATCGCGCCGCAAATTGAGCCGCGCCATCACAGCCTGAGAGCGCGCGTTGTCCGGGCTGGTGTATGACACGATCTCGCGCAAGCCTACGTCATGAACGGCATGCAGCAGCGCTGCCCTCGCGCTCTCGGTCGCGTAGCCATGCCCCCAGGCCTTGCGCGTCAAGCGCCAGCCGATTTCGAAATGCGCGCCGAGCGGATGGTCGTTCGACATTCGCGGCATCACCCCTGCATAGCCCAGCAAAGCGCCGTCGACATCCTCAACGGCCCATCGGGATATGCCGTGGTCGCGCTGCGCGGCAACGTATCGCTCGAATTTCCGGTCGCTCTCCGCCCGGCCGACGGATCCGCCGTAGTCGGCCATGACGTCAGGATCGGCATGCATCGCCGCGAACGCGTCGCGATGGCGGTCGTCCCATTTGTGGAGTCGCAGACGCGGCGTTTCGATCATGCAACGCAGTCTAGCATGTAGCCCGCATGAGCGAAGCGATATGCGGGAACGACGTCTCCGCGGCTGGACCGCCCCGGATATCGCTGCGCTCATCCGGGCTACGCAGGGGCGCGAGCCATCGCCTCACATCAGCTTCAGCGGCGCGTCGTGCACCAGCCGAAGATCGATGTTGCCGATCAGACGCGCACGACGTGCCTCGGCGGTGCTGATCGCAGCCTCGGTCTGCCGCAACGTGCTCACATTCGATCCGAGCGACACGATGCCGCCGAGCACCAGCGCAATCGATCCGAGTGCTGCGGTCTCACCAGAACCGAACAGGCCGAGCAGCGCAGCGACCAACAAGACGAACCCGCCTGCGATCGCGATCTTCGAGCCGAGAATGATCCGCCGGGACCGTTCGGCGCTCTCGGCGAGTTCCTCGATCCGTGCCTCGATCTCTGAGATTTCGTCGATCGGCTCGTCTTCTGTCATCGGATTCGAACCTGTGGGGCGGGTTGCGCGAAGCCGGTAATCCGCGACAATCATTCGGAACGAACGTAGCGGTTAGGGCATCGCCCACGCCATCCTACGAGGTCGGATTTCCAGTATTAGGGGAATGGGTCATGGTCGGCCGCACGGCCCTCCGATCGCGAGCGCTGATCGATCTCATTGAGCTCCTCTACGCGAGGTCTTGAGCATACTTCGCAGAATCCAACGCCCAATTCGGTAAGATGATGATAGTCAATGATGACTTCGAATCGTTCGGGTTTGCTGCCATCTAATGCAACTATCTTGAGAGGAACGTGACGGACTAGGCCCAAAGACTCCAGTATGGAAAGATCTGCCGGGCTCTCAATTCCCTGATCGGCAACGACATCATATCCTTCCCACAATTCACCCCCAAGTTGCTGCCGAATTGCGGAATAGTTTAGAAGAACACCAGGCCTCCGAAAGACTCGCTCGATCTCTGCGAAGGTCTCGTCAATATGCTCCTCGCCTTGAAGAATTTGGCGAAGCCGAGGCGTCAATCGCTCCCCGATATTGTACTCTGGATAGTTAAGAAACGAATCACCGAAGACGGCGCCCGGATAGTCAAATTCGGTATGACGATTAAAGGCGATACGCTCAAGACACACAGCTTGGCGCCCCGTCATTTCCTCTAGTATCCCGACAAACCGTGGCTGCACTTCTACGTCTCTCGCGGCTGACGCTATCAAGTTCGCCCAGCGATCAATCATCTCATCATCGGTCGCCTCTTCTAGCAGTCTGCTGAAAAAGCCCTCGCAAAGGGCTGCGGTTGATGATTCAATTATCTATCATGAATCGTCGGGGGCTCGCATGCGGGGCGATTTTGCGGATCAGGGCGGGTTGTTTTCGTACATCTCGCCGGAGGCACGGGTACCTCCGAACCATCCGCTGAGGAAGATCCGAGGGCTCGTCCGCGATGTGCTGGGCGAGATGAACCGTAACTTGGGGAAGCTTTACGCGAGCGAAGGACGGCCCTCGATCCCTCCGGAGCAATTGCTGAGCGCAATGTTGCTGCAGGTGTTCTACGGCATTCGATCGGAACGCCAGTTGATGGAGCAACTGGACTACAATCTTTTGTACCGCTGGTTCGTAGGACTTTCGCCGGACGCCCCCGTCTGGGACCCGACCACCTTCACCAAGAACCGCGACCGGCTGCAGAACGGCGAGGTGTTTGCGACGTTCATGAACCGGCTTCTGAACCATCCGCAAGTCAAGCCACTATTGTCGGACGAGCATTTCTCGGTGGACGGAACGCTGATCGAAGCCTGGGCATCACAGAAGAGCTTTTGCCCCAAAGACGGCAGCGGTGATGACCACGACGGCGCTAACTTCCACGGCCAGAAGCGCAAGAACGACACCCATGCGAGTACCAGCGACCCCGACAGCCGGCTCTATCGCAAGGCTGCCGGGCGGGAGGCGAAGCTCTGCTATATGGGCCACGCCACCATGGAGAACCGGCATGGGCTGGCGGTAGCCGGCATGGTCACGCACGCCAATGGCACCGCCGAACGCCGAGCCTCGGAGATCATGCTGAAGGCGAGAGGCAAAGTTGCCGGCTGCCGCATCACGGCCGGTGAGGACAAAGCGTACGATACGGTCGATCATGTGGCCAATCTTCGCGCCATCAACGTGACACCGCATGTGACGCAGAACCAGGCCGTCACCAAAACCGGCAAGACCCGCAACAGCGCCATCGACCAACGAACCACGCGGCATCCGGGCTATGGCATGTCGCAATCGCGCCGGGCGATGATCGAGTGCATCTTCGGCTGGGGCAAGCAGCACGGCACCATGCGCAAGACCAAACATCGCGGCATCGCTCGGGTCGCTGCCGACTTCATGCTCAATCTGATCGCCTACAACCTGATCCGCATCCCCAAACTGGTTGCAGCGTAGCCAACTTGGCGTCCAGACCACCAAAGCGCTTCAAACTCTCAAACAAATCATCCCAACAATGGCACCCGCGACAGAACAAACGCCCAATTCCTTGGATTTTTCAGTAAACTGCTAGAGAAGCTTTCTCAAGAGCTGGCACGAGAATCTTGCGCGGAACTTGGCGAGTAGCTGGAGCCTTCTCCAGTTCTGAATTTTCTGCGCAAGGTTCAGAAGCGTTTCTTCCTGCTGAATTCGCAACAGCTCCCGCTTATGCCGCAGAGCGTCGCCTCTGAGCGCCGCCCATTCCGTGATCGGCGAAATCAAATCTATCCATGCTCCCGCTTTTGCTCGTGTAACGTCGGCTGGAACAATTGCAGTAGTCGTATGCTTACGCTGATACGTTGCTCTTACGACGGCCTCGGCCGTCGCCGTTACCTCGGCTTTGATCCCAGCGCCTGACGTTTTCTTTTTCGCCATCCTACTTACAACGGCAAATTGTCGTGCTTCTTCGCGGGGATCTCGACCTTCTTATCCCTGAGCATCGCCAGTGCCCGCGCGATCCGCCGCCTCGTCGAATGCGGCATGATGACGTCGTCGATGTAGCCGCGCTCGGCGGCGATGAAGGGCGACAGGAAGCGGTCTTCGTATTCCTTGGTGCGCGCGCCGATCTTGTCGGGGTCGCCGATGTCAGAGCGGAAGATGATCTCCACCGCGCCTTTGGCGCCCATGACAGCGATCTGCGCGGTCGGCCAGGCGTAGTTCATGTCGGCGCCGATTTCCTTCGACGCCATCACGTCGAAGGCGCCGCCATAGGCTTTGCGGGTGATGATGGTGACGAGCGGCACCGTGCACTGCGAATAGGCGAACAAGAGTTTGGCGCCGTGCTTGATCAGGCCGCCATATTCCTGCGCGGTGCCCGGCAGGAAGCCCGGCACATCGACGAAGGTGACGATCGGGATGTTGAAGGCGTCGCAGAACCGCACGAAACGCGCGGCCTTGCGTGAGGCATCGCTGTCGAGCACGCCCGCCAGCACCATCGGCTGGTTGGCAACGAAGCCGACCGTGCGGCCGGCGATGCGGCCGAAGCCGGTGACGATGTTCTTGGCAAAGGTCTCCGAGATCTCGAAGAAATCGCCCTCGTCCACGACCTTGAGGATCAGCTCCTTCATGTCGTAGGGCTTGTTCGGATTGTCGGGGATCAGCGTGTCGAGCGACATGTCGACCCGGCCGATGTCGTCGAAGCTCGGCCATTCCGGCACGCCGTCGGTGTTGTTCGACGGCAGGAAGTCGATCAGCCGGCGCATCTGCAACAGCGCATCGACGTCGTTCTCGAACGCGCCGTCGGCGATCGAGGAGCGCGTGGCGTGCACCGAGGCGCCGCCGAGTTCCTCCGCCGTCACCACCTCGTTGGTGACGGTCTTCACCACGTCGGGGCCGGTGACGAACATGTAGCTGGTGTTCTTCACCATGAAGATGAAGTCGGTCATGGCAGGCGAATAGACGTCGCCGCCGGCGCAGGGGCCCATGATGACCGAGATCTGCGGGATCACGCCCGAGGCCTGCACGTTGCGGCGGAACACATAGGAATAGCCCGCGAGCGCGGCGACGCCTTCCTGGATGCGCGCGCCGCCGGCGTCATAGAGGCCGATGATGGGCGCCCTCGCCTTCATCGCCATGTCCTGAAGCTTTGTGATCTTCAGCGCATGGGTTTCCGACAGCGAGCCGCCGAACACGGTAAAATCCTTGGCGAACACAAAAGTCTTGCGGCCATTGACCGTGCCCCAGCCGGTGACGACGCCGTCGCCGGGGATCTTGTTCTTCTCCATGCCGAATTCGATCGAGCGGTGCTCGACGAACATGTCGAATTCCTCGAACGAGCCCTTGTCCAGCAGCAGCTCGATCCGCTCGCGGGCGGTCAGCTTGCCGCGGGCGTGCTGCGCCTCGATGCGCTTTTCGCCGCCGCCCAGCTTGGCGCCGGCGCGCCGCTCTTCGAGGGTGTCGAGGATGTCTTTCATTTGTTTCCGCCCGTGTTAGCTACAGTCCGCGTCCCGGCGCGGGCCGAGGCCCGCTTCGTTCGGAATGGCTTTAGCACGGCCATTTCGGAACCGGAAAGGCGCTTGTGAACCGGTTCGGGCGCAAAAACGGTAGGATTTTCCGACATCTGGGGAGACAGCGATGACTGATACGACCACGACCGAGACCGGCGCCGCGACCGGCGGGGTGCGCACCCTGCTCCGGCTGGAGGGGCTGGTGCTGTTCCTCGGGATGACCGTGCTCTACTACAAGTGGGAGGGCTCCTGGCTGATCTATGTCCTGCTGTTCCTGGTGCCGGACATCAGCTTTGCGGCTTACTTGATCAGCCCGCGGGCCGGCGCCATCGCCTACAACGCCGCCCACACCTATCTGGCGCCGGTGGCGCTGATGACGCTGGGTTTTGCCGGCGAAGGACCGCTGGTGCTCTCGATCGCGATGATCTGGCTCGCCCATATCGGGATCGACCGCGCGCTCGGCTACGGGCTGAAATATTCCAAAGGCTTTGGCTTCACCCATCTCGGGCGGATCGGAAAGCTCAGCTGAACTGGACGCCGATCCGGCCTTTCCTGCGCCAGATCACGCGGCAATGCCGCTCCGTCGTCTCCATTTCCAGCACAAGGCGGAAGCTGTCGGGGATATCGGCGGGATTCGTAGCCTCGACCGCGGCGCCGGTCGCGGAGAGGTTGCGCACGATGCAGGTCATGCTGCGCCGGGCAAAGCTGATCCGCGCCGCGCGCGCGACGTTGCGCCTGAGAGCCCTGCGCTGGTCGCCAGCGGCCTCGCTGGTCGCGCCGGTCGAGAAGCCGGAGCGGATCCTGCCTTGCAGCCGCACGTCTGCCTGCATGTCGAAATGCTTGAGAATGCGTGGCCGGCTTCCGACCACGGTCAATTGCAGGGACGCAAGCAGATGCTCGACCTTCTCGCCGTCGCTGCCGAACGGCAGCAGCAGCCGCTCGCAATCGACCTGCTGGTCGTTCGCATCGATGGTGGAGAACACCATGTAGACCGCGCATCCACTCTCGGCGCATTCCTTCGCCGGCCTCAGCGTGATGCGCCGGAGCGACATCGAGACCACCTGCTCCATGGTCTTGCCTGCCCAGGCGGAATTGAACGCCTCGGCGACATGCTCGCCCTGATACATAGCACGGAATTTGCGCAGCCGCCCCTCGCCCTCGACCGCCCATGCGACAAGCTGCCGGGGATCGTGCAGCGCAGGATCCGGCTTCAACTCGGCGAATGCGGGAAATGGCCGGCCGGCGGCCAGTTGATCCCACTGCTCCAACAGTGCGCGCTGGCTTGGCGACCTGATCGCGTCAGGCGCAATGAACCTGAAGGTCATCTGCCCCTCTGATGTCGCGTCAGCGCGCAAGGTGGGCAGCTCCGCTTAAGGATCACTGAAACCCGATCCGTAACAGTGCGGGGCCGTGCCGCCGACGGGGTGAATTAGCGCTTGGCATGGTTAGCGCTCGCTTTACAATTCGGCCGAGTCAGAGAGGGAAATCATGCTCACCTACAGCCGCTCGGCAGCCATTGGAGCGGTGCTTCTCAGCGCGCTGCTGTTCGCCTGCATCGAGACCGGCGCGCAACAGACGCTGTTCAAGCTCGGCTAGCCGCGCTCGTCACGCGAAGCGGCGCGCGAACACGACGCAGACGACGACCAGCATGGTCGCTGCGATCATCGACCAGGCGACCGGCTCATGCAGCAGCAGCCCGGCCAGCGCGAGGCCAAAGAACGGCTGCAACAGCTGCAGCTGGCCGACGCTGGCGATGCCGCCGAGCGCAAGCCCGCGATACCAGAACACGAAGCCGACCAGCATGCTGAAGATCGAGACGTAAGCGAGCCCGAGCCAGGCCGGCGCGCCGATGCCCTGCCAGCTCGGCGGCAGCGTCATGATGGTCATCACGAGCACCACCGGCACTGAGAGCACCAGCGCCCAGGAGATCACCTGCCAGCCGCCGAGCCGGCGCGACAGCGCAGCACCCTCGGCATAGCCGAGGCCGCAGACGATGATGGCGGCGACCATCAGCAAGTCGCCGGTCAGCGAAGCCGATCCGTCGCCCGACAATGCGAAGGCGCCGACCGTCGCGCTGCCGATGCAGGAGAACAGCCAGAACAGCGGTTTCGGCCGCTCGCCGCCGCGCAGCACGCCGAACACGGCGGTCGACAGCGGCAGCAGCCCGATGAACACGATCGAATGCGCCGAGGTGATGTGCTGCAACGCCAGCGCGGTCAGCAGCGGAAAGCCGATCACGACGCCGAGGGCTACGATGGTCAGCGACACCAGGTCCTTGCGCTGCGGCCAGGGCTGCCGCAGCACCGCCAGCAGTGCCGCGCCGAGCAGCGCCGCGATCACCGCGCGTGCCGACGTCAGGAACAACGGCGAGAACCCGGCGACCGCGACGCGGGTGGCCGGCAGCGAGCCGCTAAAGATGATCACACCGAGCAGGCCGCTGCCCCAGCCCTCCAGCGAAGCGCTGCTGCGCCCCTCGCCGGCCCAGGACTTCCCCGACAGAGACTTCCCCGACAATGTCTTCGAATCGCTCATCGCACACCTCAACGTTCGCGGGCGAGGATAGCGGCGACGGGCTGGCCAAGGCAGCTACGGATCAGTACAATATCGCCAAACTGTATGGGTAAAGGTAGGCATACACTTGCAGCATCCAGCCAATGCGCCGAAGGCGACGCGGACCACCGGCGTGATGAACGCGATCCGCGCCAGGATCGCGAGCCGCGCGCTCGCCGCCGACGACCGCCTGCCCTCGATCCGCAGCTTTGCCGCGACCATGGGCGTCTCGCCCTCGACCGTGGTCGAGGCCTATGACCGGCTCGCCGCCGAGGGCCTGATCCGGGCGCGGCCGGGCTCGGGCTTCTATGTCTCGTCGGCGGCGCTGCCGCCGCTGGCGCTGGCCAACGACCAGCCGCAGCACGACCGCGCCGTCGATCCGTTCTGGGTGTCGCGGCAATCGCTCGACGCCGCGAGTGGCGCACTGAAGCCGGGCTGCGGCTGGCTGCCCGCCGACTGGATGCCGACCGAGGCGCTGCGGCGCGCGTTCCGCGGCCTGGCTCGGGCCGAGGACGCCGTGCTCGCCGACTACGGTGCGACGCGCGGCTCGCTGGCGCTGCGCCGCATGCTGATGGCGCGGTTCGCCGACGAGGGTCTCGAAGTGTCGCCCGAGCAGGTGCTGCTCACGATGTCCGGCACCCAGGCGATCGACCTGATCTGCCGCTTCCTGCTGCGGCCCGGCGACACGGTGCTGGTCGACGATCCCTGCTTCTTCAATTTCCGGGCGCTGCTGCGCGCCCACCAGGTCAAGCTCGTCAGCGTGCCCTACACGCCATCGGGCCCCGACGTCGCAAGTTTCGAGGCGGTGCTCGAAGCCGAGCGGCCGCGGCTCTACATCACCGTGTCCGGGCTGCACAATCCGACGGGCGCGACGATGTCGCCGCAGACCGCGCACCGCGTGCTGAATGCCGCGGCGGCATATGACTTGACGATCGTCGAGGACGACATCTTCGCCGATTTCGAGCCGGAGCCATCGGCGCGGCTCGCGGCGCTCGACGGGCTGAACCGCGTGATCCGGATCGGCAGCTTCTCCAAGACGCTATCGGCGTCGTTGCGCTGCGGCTTCATCGCGGCGCGCGCCGACTGGATCGAGCAGCTGGTCGATCTGCAGGTCGCGACCGGGTTCGGCGGCCCCTGTGCGGTCGCGACCGAAATCATCGCCAGCGTTTTGGCGACCGGCTTCTACCGCAAGCATGTCGAGGAGCTGCGCCGGCGGCTGGCGCGCGCCCGCCGCGACGTCGGCGAGAAGCTGCAGCGCATCGGCATCGAGCCGTGGCTGATGCCGCGCGGCGGGTTCCAGCTCTGGTGCCGCCTGCCCGACGGCTGCGACTCCGCCGACGTGGCGCGCGCCGCGCTCGCCGACAACATCGTGCTGGCGCCGGGCAACGTGTTCAGCACCACGCAATCGGCCACCGGCTTCATGCGCTTCAACGTCGCCCAATGCCGCGACCCGAAACTGATGCCGGCCTTGCTGCGGGCGATCGGGCGCTAGCAAGCCCCCGATCGCGGCGGCGCTCGCTTACTTCTCACCGACCTTGAACGGCTCTTCCTTGCCGGGCGGGACCGTCTCTTCCGCCATCGCCAGCAGCATTGCGACCATCACGTAATTGCCGGCGACAGCGGTGAGGTCGACGATCTGCTGATCGTTGAAGATTGTCTTGGCCCGCGCATAGGTCTCGTCGGTGACCTTCTTGGTCGCGGTCAGCTCGGTGACGAAATCGTACACCACGGCCTCATCGTCGGCCATTTTCGACGGGCGGTTGCCGGCCTTGAGCTCGGCGATGACATCGGTCGACAAGCCGGCCTTGGCCGCGAGCGGCGCATGCGCGAACCACTCGACCTGCGAGCGCCACTGCCGGCCGATGATCAGGATCGCGAACTCGTTGAGCCTCGTCGGCACCGAGGTCTGCCAGCGCAGATAATAAAACAGATCGTAGAGCCGCTGGCCAAGCACCGGGCTGCGGATCATCGGATTGTACGGCCCGCCGATGCCGACGCTCGACACCTTCATGATCGCCTCGCCGAGCGGCCGCTGCTGGTCGTTGAGCTGATCCATCGTGAGCTGCGGGAAGCGCGGCTCCTTGCTGGTGGCCCGCGCCGAAAACATTGTGGCCGCGAGCCAGCCGCCGGCCGCGGCCAGCGTGAGCGACGACAGCCAGACTGTTGCTGAGTGCATGGTTTCCCTCCGCGATTGATTTTATCGGAGGATGCTAGTCGAGCGGCGCGACAGCGACCAGCCGCGGCGCACGCAGATCAGCTCGTCACAGCGCGACGATATCCGTGAGGCATTGCTGCGTGACGCTCATCCGCGCGTCGATCTGCGGCTGGGTCTTGCAGTCCATGTTCATCGCGAACACGGTGATCTCGCTGCCCTTCTCGGCCCAGCCGACCAGCCAGCCGAGCGAGCCGTGCTCATTGTCGGTCAAGCCGGTCTTGGCGCGAATGACGGCGTCGCCGACTTTCGTGACCGGGAGAATGTCGCACACCAGCCCTTGGCTGCGCTTGCCGACCGGCAGCACGCCGCGGCGCAACCGGTCGAGGAAATCGATCTGCTGCACCGGATCGATCCGCAAATTGCCCGTCACCCAGAACTGGTCGATGCCGCCGCCGATGTCGCGGTTGCCATAGTCGATGATGTCGAGATACTGCTTCATCCGCTCCGCGCCGATCCGGCGGGCGATCTCCTGAAACACCGGGAAGGCCGACACCGCGATCGCCGAACGCAGCGTGTGATCCCTGTTCCAGGCCTCGATGCTGCGCGTTGTGCCGTCCCATTTGAAGACGTCCTTGTCGGGATCCTGCACCACGCCGGTCTCGAGCGCGATCAGCGCGTTCGGGATCTTGAAGGTCGAGGCCGGCAATTTGCCCTCGCCCGAGCGAACCTTGTCGCTCGCGATGATCAGATAGTCGTCGACCTTGTAGCCGACGAAGGTGCCCTCGGTGCCGAGATCGAAGAAGCGCTTTTGCAGGTCCTCGCGAAACTCGCTGCGCTGGTAGGACACGTTGGCGAAGCTGCGCGACGGCAAAATGCTCGCGGCAGCAAGCAGACCGAGCGCATGGCGGCGATGGATCACGACGAGACCTGAGCTGGTTCGGGTTGACGACGATGCTGATGCCATCGTGGTGAAAGGATGGCAATGAGACTCACTTGTTTGACGCGTTTTCTTCACGCGAACCGGTGCCCACTTCGCTTGAAACGCTATCGCTACCGCGCCCGGCCCGACAGCCGCAGCACGAACACCAGCACCTCGGCGACGGCCTTGTAGAGCTCGGCCGGGATCTCGTCGCCGAGCTCGACATTGGAGAGCGCGCCAGCCAGCACCTCGTTCTCTTCGATCGGGATGTCGTTGGCCTTGGCGACCTCGATGATCTTGGCGCCGATCGCGCCCTTGCCTTTCGCGACCACGCGCGGCGCGCCGGCGTGGTCGTAATGCAGCGCGACTGCGAGCTGGTTCTTCGTCTCGCTCACGAGGCGCGATCCAGGAAATGGCCGGCGCGCGCGGGCGAAGGCTGCGGCGGACTGCCGTCGCGGATCTCGATGTCGCCGGGCGTGAGCTCGGCTCGGGTCAGCGCCAGGCTCAGTTCGGAAGCGCCGGCGCGCAATTGCGCGGCGGTCGACGGACGCTCGGCCCACATCCGCACCGAGGTGCGCTCGCCGTTCAGCGAGACCAGCGCGTGCACCGGCCCGGCCGGCTCGACATCGAGCGTGAAGCGCGCCCGCCACACCCGCTTGGCGGCTTCGACCTCATTGCCGCCGCCGTCGCGGGAAATCTCGAACTGCGCCATCGCCGTGCCCTGCTGGGTCAGGAACGGGATCTCGAAATTCCAGCGCGGCACCATGGTGTCGAGCTGCGGACGCGTGCCGTCGCCACGATCCGGCAGCGAGGCGATTTGCAGCAGCGTCTGCCGCGCCAGTGCCGCGTCGGTGTTTTCCAAGAGGCGATGCGCAGCGGTCGCAAGCGGCGTGCCGGGAGCAATCGACGGCTCCGCAACGGCCTGGGCCGACGGCAGCGCGCCGTGAAACGGCGGTGGCGGCGTACTGCCGCGTGCGGGCATATCGCCGGGCAGCATCTCCCTCGGCGCAGCGCCCTGCCGAGCCGGGTTGCCGAGCTCGTGCAGCGCTTCCTGAATGAGATTGAGCGCGCCGCCGGTTGACGGGCCGGCATCGAGCGCATCCGCAAGCGCCCCGGCAAGGTGGGTGGCGCCGCGGGTGAGATCCTCGGCAACCGGCACGCGCGCCTGCGGCAGCAAGATCTCCTGAACCTCGAGCTCGGGCGTGCCTGATGGCACAATGCCCGGCGCCGTGCCGGCACTGGCGAGGACCGGCTGCTGCAGTGGCGTGGACGCAGACCTTGTGGCATCGCCGGCGCCGAGCGAGGTCAGCGCGTGGCGCAGCACGATCAGCGCGGCCTTCAGATCGGGCATGCTGCCGCTCGCCGGCGCAACGCCCGAGGCAAGGGTCGCCTCCAGCAGCAGGCCGGATTTCTGGAAGCCGCCCTTGACGGCATCGCCGCTCAAATTCTCATTGAGGCCGGTCTGCTGCGCCAGCACCTGCGCGATCGCGGCCTGCAGCTTCGGCGGCAGATTGGCCGCGGCGACCGCCGTGAGGTTGGCAAACAGCGGCGCCTGGCTGCCCTGCACCGCCGCCGCATGCTGTGCCGTCGCAGTGATCGTGACGCGCTCGAGCGGCGACAGCACAGCCTTCGGCGCCGTGGCGACGGGTTGCGGAGCGGTGCTGGCGTTGGTCGCGCCCGGCGACAATTGCACGGCATCGCCCGCGTCAGCCCCCGGCCCGACCAGTTGCAGGCGGATGCCGTCATTGGTCTGCGAGACCGCCAGCTGCAGGTTCTGGCCTTGCTGCAGCGGCACCTCGGTCTGGACGTCGATCGACAGGCTCGCGATCGCGATCCGCACCAGATCGGCCGAAAGCACCTTCAGGACCTGGGCATTGATGACGCTGCCGGCCTCGAGCGTGAGGTCCGGCGCAACGCTGCCCGCCTCGTTCGAGGCAAGCACCGGCAGCACGGGATTGACGGCGATAGCCATGTCGGAGGTCTCGGCCAGGCGGCAGGATCAAGCCGCAGGCTAGTCCGGCGCCGTAAAGGTCTCGTTAACCGGCAGCCGACCTGAACTCCCTCAGGACGCCGGCGGCGGCCTTGAAATCGACCTGCCGGGCGGCGCGGCGCGCGGCGACCTCCTCGTCGACGCCCCACTTCTCGATGTTCCAGTCCTCGTCGACATGGGCGGCCGCCCAGACCTGGTCCTCGTCGCGGACGCCATGGGCGAGCGCGAGCGCCAGCAGCGCCGAGCCGGTCAGCGTCGTCACCACATGGAGCGCTGCGACCGACCACGGATCGCTCGGGAACGCCGCACGCGCCGCCTTGATCGCGGGCTCGGGCTGGCCGACATGCATGACCCCCTCGGCCATCACGAAATGGGCGCCGAGCGCATCGGCGGCCCAGAACAGGACCGGGTCCCAGTGCCGGGCCTCCCGCGCCACCAGCGTGTCGGGATAGCCGGCGCGATAGAACAGCAGGTCGCTGCCGAGGAATTTTGCCGCATCGTCGGCGACCTCGTCGACGCGATCGATCACCCCCTCGATCACGCTGTTGGCCAGGCGCGTCAGCGGCATGGTCATGGGATCGATGGTCTCGCCCTGCGCATTCCATTCGGCTGCGACCGTATCCGCAATGGCGCGGCTCGGTACCACGATCGGCTTGCCGGACGGCGAGCGGATCTGCTTGCCGTCGAGCGTGATCGAAAATCCGCCATCGGCCTCAGCCACGCCGGCGCTGGTGTAGAACCGCTTGCGCTGGGGCCTGCGGATGTGGCGGCGCACTGCCTCCTGCGGGTCAAGCGGGGATTGGTCTGGGACGTCGTCGAAGAGTTCGCGCATTGCGCCGGCCGGCTTTCGCTTGGGAGGATTTCCCTGCAAGATATGCCAGCGGCAACGGCAAATAAAGCTGATGGGACGCGGCAAATTCCTCGCGGGTTTTTCGCTGGTGGCGACGGTTTTCGGAGCCGCCGCCACCGATGCCGGGTTCCGCACACCGGAATCGCTGATCCGCAACGTCTACGCCCATTATGGCACAGGCAGCGCCGCGTTTTCGAATGGCCTGCCGCGCGACGACGAAACGGCCCGGCAATTCTTCGATTCCAGCCTCCGCGGCGCCTGGACCGCCCTGCACGACGCACCGTACGATTTCCTGGTGCAGAGCCCGACCTGGCGGCTCGGCGCGATCTCGATCGCCATTCCGCGCCGGCAGTTCGACAGGACCGACGTGACGGTCACATTCGACAATGAGGGCCGCGCGGTCACGCTCAACTTCATCGTGGTCAACGGTCCCGACGGCTGGGTGATTGCGGACGTCGAGAGCCCGCACGATTCGTTGCGGATGTTTCTGGCGCAGTTCAGGCGCTAATCCCGATCGTCAACACGACAGCGCGCGATGCGATCGGCGACGCGCAAGAGAAAAATATCTGACGGTTGCCTGCGCGTCCTGCTTTCTCCGCAATTCGGTCCGCGAATGGTGCATCCGATTGATCGCACAGCAAGTTTGAACGTCGCGCGCACCTTCCGCGTCGAAGTGCCGCAAGACGCTGTCATCTGCGCGTTAAAAACCTGCCAGATTCCGGCAACAACGCGCGGCTAGCGTCGCGACACCAAACAGAAGCATTGGTCGACCATTGCGGTCGCAAGACGTGAACTGACGTCAAGCGTGGCGTCCGTGCGTGCTTGCGCGCCGGTGGCGGCGTATTGGCGGGGCGGCGTGGCACGACGACTTTCGACCGTTTGTTGTGTCATCGTTGCGGCTTGCCTCGGGCTTGCTGTGAGCGGCGCAATGGCGTGGCTCGGTGCAACTGGCCTTCAGAATGCGCCGCGCACGCAACCGGACGTTTGTGCGCGGCCGGAGCCCGGAGGCGCGATCGAGGAACCCGCCGAATTACGCGGCCGCGACGGCGTGCTCGAGACCGACCTCAGTATCCACGATCAGAAGCTGCCGGATGGAACGAGTCGCTATTGCTATCTGACGCCGGACGGCAAGCCGTCGCCGACCTTGCGGCTGAAGCCGGGCGATCAGCTGGTCATCCATTTCAAGAACGACCTCGTAGACCTCGACACGGCAACGCCTGCGATCGACCGCCCGCTCGGCGGCGCGCCGATCTGCACGACGCGAAAGCAGGTCGATGTTTGCGAAAGCGGTGCGATGACGCCGATCTCGACCAATCTGCACTTCCATGGACTGACGGTGCCGCCGGTCTGCCATCAGGATGATGTGCTGAAGACCTCGATCCAGCCCGACGACGCGCCGTTCGAATACCGCCTGCGCATTCCGGACGACGCGCCGCCCGGCCTCTATTGGTATCACCCGCATCTGCACGGCTTCAGCAAGACGCAGGTGCTCGGCGGCGCCTCAGGCGCGATCATCATTGAAGGCATCGAGCGCGCCGATCCGTCGCTCGCCGGCCTCCCCGAGCGGGTGCTCGTGATCCGCGACCAGGATCTCGTCAATCCCGACGCGCCGCCGTCGAAATCCGAGCCGGTCATGACCAAGAGCCAGCTCGACAATGACGGCGACGTCGCCAACTCCGGCACCGGCTTCGGCAAGCCGTCGAAGGATCTCTCCGTCAATTTCGTGCCGGTGCCCTATCCGAACTATCCGCCGGCCACACTGACGATGAAGCCGGGCGAGCGGCAGCTCTGGCGGGTGCTGAACGCGTCCGCGATCACCTATCTCAACCTCGCGCTGCTGGTCGGCCGTGCGCCGCAGCAGATCGGGATCGTCGGGCTCGATGGGGTGCCGTTGCAGTTCCAGGGCAGCCCGTCGCCGTCAGTGCACTGGGTCAACCATATCGGCCTGCCGCCGGGCTCGCGTGCCGAATTCATCGTCGAGGGACCGCCGGCCGGCGCATCGGCGTTGCTGGTGACGCGCGCGGTCGACACCGGGCCTGCCGGCGAGAACGATCCCAACCGCGCGCTGGTGGCGATCACGTCTTCAGTCAATGCAAGCGAGCCGCAGGCCGCGCTGCCCGCTCACGCCGAGCCGCTGCCGCGCCCGGAGCGGCCGTGGGTCGGGACCATCGCGCCGGTGCGGGTCAGGAAGCTGTTCTTCTCCGAGCAACCGGAGAATCCGAACGATCCGAACAGCCCGACCAAGTTCTTCATGACCCTCGACGGAGAGACGCCAAAACCGTTCGATCCGCAATCGGACATTCCCGACATCACCGTGAGGCAGGGCGACGTCGAGGACTGGATCATCGAGAACCGCTCGATGGAGCTGCACGACTTCCACATCCATCAGAAGCACTTCCAGCTGCTCGACTGGTCCGGCGTCGCAGTCAACGAGCCGTTCCTGCGCGATACCGTCAACGTCCCCTACTACAACGGCCGGATGCTGAAATATCCGAGCGTGCGCCTGCGCATGGATTTTCGCGATCCCAACGTCGTCGGCACCTTCGTCTACCACTGCCACGTCCTCGAGCATGAGGACGGCGGCATGATGGGACGCATCAGGGTCGTGCCGCGAGACACTGCAAGTTCCACCAAGCCGCTCAATCAGCAAAAAGGAGAGCTTTAATGCGCGACAAGCACAGGTCACGTTGGCTGCAAGGTTGCCGCCTTACCCTCAGCGCACTTGCGCTGGGTCAGTTCACCGCCGGCCCGGTGCTTGCGGAGGACTGGAATCACCACGGTGGACACGAGACGCGGTCGCCGATCAAGCACGTGATCGTCATCATCGGCGAGAACCGCAGCTTCGACCACGTGTTCGCGACCTACGTGCCGGAACGGCGCGAGGAGAGCGTGTTCAACCTGCTTTCGCAGGGCATCGTCAAGCTCGATCACAACAAGAATGCGATCCCCGGGCCGAGCTTCGAGAAGGCGCATCAGCAGGCTGCGACCGATACCGGCCTGAACGATGCGTTCCTGCTGAGCCCGCCGAAGCAGAACTTCCCCAAGGATCAATTGCCGGCTCCGCTGGTCGGCGGCCCGAAGGTCTCCTACATCCCGAACAAATGCGGCAGCTCGCCGATCACGACCTGCGAGGCGTCGCTCGCGCTGGCGCAGCAGTCGGAATCCGGCCTGCCGTCCGAGTACTACCAGTTCCTCCTGAGCGGCGGCACCGGTCAGACCTCGCAGACCCCCGACCAGCGCATCACCAATGTCAGCGCGCTGCCGGCCGGTCCGTTCCAGCTCACCAACACCGATGCGATGCCCTACGATTCCTATTCGGCAAGCCCGGTGCATCGCTTCTACCAGATGTGGCAGCAGCTGAACTGCAACCACTCGGCGGCCAGCCGCGACAATCCGTCGGGCTGCGGCGGCAATCTGTTCGCCTGGGTCGAAGTCACCGTCGGCGCCGGCGCCAACGGTGCGCCACAGCCCTCCAACTTCTCGACGGAGTATTCGCCGACGGCAACGACTACCGGCGAGGGTTCGACGGCGCTCGGCTTCTACAACGTGCAGAAGGGCGACGTGCCCTACTTCACGTCGCTCGCGCAGAAATATGCGATGAGCGACAACTTCCACCAGTCCGTCAATGGCGGCACCGGTGCCAACCACATCATGTTCGGCCATGCCGACATGCTCTACTTCAGCGACACCTACGGCAACGCCGCCGTGCCGCCGAACGGCACCCAGGTGTTCGGCGGCACGCCCGACGCCGGCATCGTGCATGAAATCGAGAATCCGAACCCGGCTTCCGGCACCAACAACTGGTACACCGAGGACGGCTATGGCGCCGGCGGCAATGGCGGCTTCCCGCCGCCCTTCCAGACCAGCCCGGTGTCCGGCGGCGGCTCCTACAGCGACTGCTCGGATCCGACCCAGCCCGGCGTCAAGCCCATCCTGGACTATCTGAAGGGGATCCACATCAACGCGAACTGCGAACCGGGCCACTATTATCTCTTGAACAACTACAATCCGGGTTACTTCGGCAACGGCAAGAACGCCTACACCGACACCAACCCGTCCAACACGCCGTTCACGATCCCGCCGTCGACCCGCAAGAGCATCGGCGACAGCCTGAACGAGCGGAACATCTCCTGGAAGTACTACGGCGACCAGTGGAACAACTACGTCAACGATCCCTACCAGCTCAACTGGGGCGTGGCCGGTCCGAACGCGGACGAGTACTGCAACATCTGCAACCCGTTCCAGTACGACACCTCGATCATGTCGCACCCGGACCAGGTCGCAGCCCATATCAAGGACTCGGTTGATCTGTACTCCGACCTCTCCAAGCACTCGCTGCCGGCGGTCTCCATCGTCAAGCCGAGCGGCTTCACCGACGGTCACCCGTCGTCCTCCAAGCTCAATCTGTTCGAAGGCTTCGCGAAGAAGATCGTCGACCAGGTCCAGGCCTCGGACTATGCGAAGGACACCGCGATCTTCATCACCTTCGATGAAGGCGGCGGCTACTTCGACTCCGGCTATGTGCAGCCGCTCGATTACTTCGGCGACGGCACCCGTATTCCGCTGATCGTGGTGTCGCCGTTCGCGCGACACGGCCACATCTCGCATGAATATGCCGATCACGTCTCGATCATCAAGTTCATCGAGCGGAATTGGCGCCTGGAGCCGATCACGAACCGCAGCCGCGACAACTTCCCGAACCCGGTTGCGGCGCCCGGCAATCCCTATGTTCCGGTCAACAGCCCGGCGCTCAGCGATCTGTTCGACTTCTTCGACTTCGACGACGGCGGCCATCATCATGGCGGCGGCTGGGATCACGACGGCGGCTGGGACCACTGACGCCCGCACTTCGCAACACAACGATCCGCCGGCCCGAAAGGCCGGCGGATTTCATTTATACCCGGCTGGATGTCCATAACCCGCGCGAGCCTGTAACGTGTCCGGCGACACCGATCTCGTCTCCGTGGAATCCCTGTTCAATGACATCAATCGCTTTCCGCCAGGCCCAAGCGGCCGACCTTCCGGCGATCATCGCTCTCCTCGCCAATGACGTCCTGGGGCAGCAGCGCGAGGATCCAAGCTCGCCGCCGAACCCACGATACGTCGACGCTTTCAAAGCCATCCTCGCCGATCCCAACCAATTTCTGGTCGTGGCGGCCTTGAACGACGAGGTGATCGGGACCCTTCAACTCAGCTTCATTCCCGGAATGGCACGCTTGGGCGCCTGGCGCGGGCAGATCGAGGCGGTCCGAATTGCCGAGACGCACCGCAGCTCGGGCGTCGGGCAGCAGATGTTCGAATGGGCGATCGCGCAATGCAGGGCGAGAGGCTGCGATCTCGTGCAGCTGACCACCGATAAGGCGCGCCCCGACGCGCACCGCTTCTATGAGCGATTGGGATTCGTCGGCAGCCACATCGGCTACAAGCTGATCCTTTAGGCTCGCCGCACCGTGCGGCGAGACCAACCGGCCGCGCGATCACAACACCTCGATGCGGTGCGGCCGAGTGTTGAGATATGGCGCCGGCTTTGGCAGTCTCGGTGAAGACCGGAACGACGCGGGAGCCGACAGCATGCGGCACTTCATTCTTCCGACACCCTTGCTGGCCGTCATCTGGCTGCTGCTGCCGCTTCCCGCCCAATCGGCGCCCTGCCTGCTCGTCACCTTGACCGGCACCATGAGCGGTCCCGCCTTGCGCAATGGCGTCGCGGGCGCCGGCACACTCGTGCGCTACGGCGACGACAGTGCCGATTGCGGGACGCTGAAGCTGCAGTTCGACGCAGGCCGCGGCACTGAACTGCGGCTGTCACAACTGAACGTCGAACCTGGCCAGATCGACGCGGTCTTCCTCACGCATATGCACTCGGATCACACCGAGGGCCTCGTCGACCTGCTGCTCGCGCGGTGGAACTGGAATTCCGGCGGGGCCGCGCTCGATGTCGTCTGCAGCAGCGATGCACCCTCGCCGCTCGGCTTCACCCTGAGCTGTGGCAAGTTTGTCGCGCATATCGGCGACGCCTTCATTCAGTCCGGCGAAATCGCACAGCGGGTTTCAGAGGACAGCAAACGATTGGCGGGCGGACCCGCCGCACTTGTGCACCTCATCACATTCGCGCCGACGGACGAGCCACAGGTGATCTGGTCGAAGGGCGAGGTCCGGGTGAGCGCGATCCGCTCGACCCACATCGCGGGCCACGCCTCCTATCGCGTCGACACGCCGGCCGGCAGCGTCGTGATCGGCGGCGACGCCAGCAATGACAGTGCCGCTCCACCGCGTCCGACGTCGACGTCGGCGCAAGTCGAGAAGCTGGCACAAGGCGCCGACGTGATCGTGCACTCGACCATACATCCGGTCATGGGTCCGGAGCGCGACAGCGGCATGCCGCCGCCCGTGTTCTACCGCCAGAGCCTGGCGCCCGACCTTGGCGCCATGGCAAAGCGCGTGGGCGCCAAGTATCTTATGCTGACCCACCTCGCGCCGCAGGTCGGGGCGACGTACCACGGCCCCTACAAGGTCCCCGGCGGCGCGCTCACCGAAGCGGACTATCGCGCCGCGGCCGAGGCAGGCGGATTTACCGGCACGACGATTGTCGGCTCGGATCTCGCCACCTTGCGCCTTCCCGCCAAATAGACCGACGCAGCCGGTCCCCGGCCGGCTATCACGGCTTCTGGTAGATCACGTGACCCGCGCGGATGGTGGTGCTCACTTTCGCAAGATTGGCGACGTCGCTGAGCGGATCGCCGTCGAGCACCACGAGATCGGCGTCAAAACCCTGCTCCACCCTGCCTTTCTTCGCGGCCTTGAAGAACCGCGCCGGATTGGTCGTCAGCGAGGCCAACACCTGGCGTTCCGACAGCACGCGATGCATCAGCTGGAATTCCTGCGTGGTGTCGTACAGCGTGGTGAAGCCGACATCGGTGCCGAACAGCACGGTGCCGCCGTTCTCGGAGAACTGCTTGAGCTGGTTGACGGTCGCGGCCACCAGACGGCTGGTGACGTTGGGGTCGAGAACCACCGTCGTGAACAGCGACAGCGTCGGAATCAGCGCAGTCCCCTGCGCCTTGAACCGCGCCAGCTGGTCGTCGCTGTAGCTCCGCTCGCTGGGCGTGGTGTGCGCCAGCACGTCGATGTCTGCTACGATCACCGTCTCGACGCCGATCTTGTTCTGCGGATGCGCGAACACCGGCCTGCCCTGCGCATGCGCCACATCGACGGCCGCCTTGGCGATCGCCGGATCCATGTTGATGACAGGCTTGTCGCCCATGAACGCGCCGGTGAACAGCTTGATGCCGTCCTCGCCCATCGCGAGCCAGTCGCGCGCCCACTTCGTGGCCTCCTCCGGCGTCGCAGCTTCGGGAAGCTGGATTTCGGGCGGCAGGTACTCGGGATGCCCGCCCTTGGGAAACACATTGCCGGCGAGCAGGATGTTGGGACCGGCGACTTCACCCGCTGCGATGCGCTTGCGCAGCGGCAGCGTGTTCCGTGGATCGGAGCCGAGATCCCAGACCGTGGTAAAACCCCATCGGGTCAGCATCTCCTGCATGTGCTGCGTCAGCAGTGCGGCCGGCGCCTCGCCGGCGTTGTGCCAGACATGTTCCGTGAAATGCACGTGGCTGTTCCAGAACCCGGCAACAACAGTCTTGCCGCTGCAATCGATCACCCGCGCATCCGAGGGCAGCTTGACGTCGCCGGACTTGCCGACCGCGCTGATGACGCCGTCGGTGATCACGATCGCAGCATCCGGCAGCGCGGCCGCATCGGCCGATGCGTAAAGCGTGCCGCCGCGGAGCACCATGGTCTCGGCATGTGCCGCCGCAGAGGCGACGGCCGAGCCAATGAGGAAAAGCGCGACGCGTAACCAGGTCCGGGTCATGGACAGCCTCTTTGATGGGTGCATGCCGGCAACGACCGGCGCGCGGCAACATAGCCGCGGCGCGATGAGCCGCTTTGATCGTTCTTGCTGTCCGCGACGGATATCGGGAGGCGGCGTCCGCCGTCACTCCTCGGGCGCGCTCTCGATCGGGTCGAACCGGTCGGCCTCGAGCCCGAGCAGATTCCAGGATTGCAGCATGTGCGGCGGCAGCGGCGCCGTCGCATCGATCACGCCGCCGCGCGGGTGCGGAATCACGATGCGGCGCGCGAGCAGATGCAGCCGGTTCTGCAGGCCGCCCGGCAGCTGCCAGTTTTCCTTGTTGAAGTATTTGGGATCGCCGACGATCGCGTGATCGATATGCGCCATGTGGGCGCGCAATTGATGGGTGCGGCCGGTCACCGGCTTGAGCGACACCCAGGCGAGCTTCGTCGCCGAGGTCTCGACCACGGCGTAATAGGTCACGGCGTGGCTGGCGCCCTCGTCGCCATGCGCCGCGATCCGCATGATGCTGTCCTCCTCGCTCTCCTCCTTGGCAAGATAGGTCGAGATGCGGCCCTGCTTCGGCTTCGGCACGCCGGCGACCAGCGCCCAGTAGATCTTGCGCGCGGAGCGATGCCGGAACGAGCCGGTCAGAGCGGTCGCGGCGAAACGCGTCTTGGCGATCAGGAGGCAGCCCGAGGTCTCCCTGTCGAGCCGATGCACCAGCCGCGGCTTCTGCCCCTTGGCGTCGCGCATCACCTCCAGCATGTCGTCGACATTGCGCGTGATGCCGGAGCCGCCCTGAACCGCCAGACCTGCGGGCTTGTTCAGCACCATCACGTCGGCGTCCTCGAACAGGATCATGTCCTTGAGATCCTGGAGGGTCTTCTTCGCCGCTTCGGAGAGACTGGCAGCTGCCTTCGGCGTATCGAGGCGCAGCGGCGGAATGCGGACGCTCTGCCCTTCTTCCAGCCGGTCCTTGCTGTCCGCACGCTTGCCGTTGACGCGCAACTCGCCCTTACGGACGATGCGCTGGATGTGGGAAAACGACAGGCCGGGGAAACGCGCCTCGAGAAAGCGGTCGACGCGCATGTTGTCCTCGTCCGCCGTCACCACCACGGTCTGCACCTTGGTAGGCAACGGCGGCGGCTCGGCAACGCTCGTCTCCGGCTCGGGCACGAATGGCTTGGGCGCCCGCTGCTTGTCGCCGAGGCGCACCGCCGGCTTGCCGCCCGCACGATGCGCCGGCCCCCGCTCGGCTGCCGGGCCGCGATGGGGACGCGCGCCTTTGACGCGGTCGGCGGCTGGGCGGAGAGGTCTCTTGACGCGGCGGCTCATGGGGTTGCAACTCCGAAGTTAAGCCCGTGGGTAGCGCAAATGCCGCGAATCGTCACGGCGAAATCGGTACGAATCCGGCGCAACATCGGCCATGTTCGGCCGCAATCGGCAATCGACGGGAGCCGTGGAAGGAGCTTTGGAATGAGACTGGCGGTATCGGCTTTGGCGGCGGCCCTGATGCTCTCCGGACCGGCGCTGGCCCAGCAAGGCCCGATGCCGGAAGATCTGGCCTGGAAGCTGCTGGAACTCGGACGCGTCATCGACCCGCCCAAGACGGCCGCACTCTACGCGCCGCTGCAGCAGAAGGAGCCCTATCAGGGCGTCAAGGTCGAGCGCGACGTCAAGTATGGCCCTGCCGACCGCCATTTGCTCGACGTCTTCACGCCGGACACCGCCGCGGCGGCGATCCGGCCGGTGCTGATCTACATCCATGGTGGCGGCTTCATTGCCGGCAGCAAGCGCAACCCCGGCAGCCCGTTCTACGACAACGTCATGCTGTGGGCCACAAAGAGCGGCTTTGTCGGCGTCAATGCCACCTATCGCCTGGCGCCGGCCTTTCCGTGGCCGGCGGGCGCGGAAGACATGGGCGCGATCGTGCAGTGGGTCGCGGAGAATATCGGCTCCCGCGGCGGCGACCCCAGCCGCATCTTCCTGATGGGCCAGTCGGTCGGCGCGATCCATGTCGCGAGCTACGTCTCGCACAGCGAATTCCACAAGGTGAAGGGCGGCGGGCTTGCCGGCGCGATCATGGTGTCGGGCATCTACGATCTGACCGCCTCGCCCGCCGGCGATGCCGAGCTCGCCTATTACGGCTCCGATCCGTCGCGCTACGCCGAACGCTCCTCGCTGCAAGGCCTGCTCGCAAGCCCGATCCCGTTTCTGATCACCGCGGCCGAGCTCGATCCACCGCGCTTCGTCGAGCAGTTCGAGCTGTTGAAGCAGGCCAGCTGCAAGCGGCCGAGCGGCTGCGTCCGCAGCTTCATGCTGCCGCAGCACAGCCACACGTCGGAGGTCTATGCGATCAACACGCCGGACACCCGGCTGACGGACGAGATTTTGGAGTTCGTGAAGAGCGTCAAGTGACGCGCTAGAGCAATATGAAGTTATGGGCCGTCGCAGCGGGCGCTGTCAAAATATCGAGAACAACCCCATGCAAAGTAGCCGGCGGCGGCCGGCGTGCCAAGCAACTTGACACGTCGGGCAACTCAGAGATATATTTCTATTATTCCGAAGTCACGCAAGTTGCATTAGCTCCCGCCCCGCTCCTTGCGCAGCCGGTTCCAGTAATCCAGCCGCTTGCGGATCTCGCGCTCGAAGCCGCGGTCGGGCGGATCGTAGAAGGTCTGGCGGCCGAGCGCTTCCGGGAAATAGTCCTGTCCGGAGAACGCGTCCGGCGCGTCGTGATCATACTGATAGCCGGAGCCATAGCCCTCCGACCTCATCAGCTTGGTCGGCGAATTCAGGATGTGTTTTGGCGGCAGCAGCGAGCCGCCCTGCTTTGCGGTCTGCATCGCAGCGCCGAACGCAGTGTACACCGCGTTCGATTTCGGCGCGGTGGCGAGATAGACCACGGCCTGTGCGATCGCGAGCTCGCCCTCCGGCGAACCCAGGAAATCATAGGCATCCTTGGCGGCGTTGCAGACCGCCAATGCCTGCGGATCGGCAAGACCAATGTCCTCGACCGCCATGCGCACCACGCGCCGCGCCAGGAACAGCGGGTCCTCGCCGGCATCAAGCATGCGCGCGAGATAATACAATGCCGCATCCGGATCGGAGCCGCGCACCGACTTGTGCAGCGCCGAGATCAGATTGTAGTGGCCGTCGGCCGACTTGTCGTAGATCGGCGCGCGGCGTTGCAGGATGGCCTGCAACTGCTCGGCGTTGAACACCTCGCCCTTGCGCGCGGCGCGCCAGACCTCTTCGGCTAATGTCAGCGAGGCGCGGCCGTCACCGTCGGCCATCCGCACCAGAACGGCGCGCGCTTCCGCATCGAGCGGCAAGGCCTTGCCCTCGATCTTCTCGGCATTGGCAAACAGCCGTTCGATCGCGGCGGTATCGAGCGAGTGAAACACCAGCACGCGGGCGCGCGACAGCAGCGCCGCGTTGAGCTCGAACGACGGATTCTCCGTGGTGGCGCCGACCAGCACCACGGTGCCGTCCTCCATCACGGGCAGGAAGGAATCCTGCTGCGCGCGGTTGAATCTGTGCACCTCGTCGACGAACAGCAGCGTGCCCTTGCCGGTCTCGCGCCGGGCGCGCGCGGCATCGAACGCCTTCTTCAGGTCGGCGACGCCGGAGAACACCGCGGAGATCTGCTCGAAATGCAGCTCGGTGGCGTCGGCCAACAACCGCGCCACCGTGGTCTTGCCGGTGCCGGGCGGTCCCCAGAACACCAGCGAGCCCAGCGTGCGCGTCTCCAGCATGCGGGTCAGCGCACCGTCGGGGCCGAGGATGTGATCCTGACCGACGACATCGGCCAGTGTGCGCGGGCGCAGCCGGTCCGGCAGCGGGTGTGGCGCATCCTGCTCCATCCCCGCCGCGGCGAACAGGTTGTTGGCCTCGCGCGGTTGCTTGGGACTCATCCGCCGAGCGTCACGTTGATCTGCTGGCCACCACGCACCAGCGTGATGCGCCAGATCCGCGACCCCGCCTTCGACACCTTGTCGAGGTCGCTGGTTCGCACGATCTTCTCATTGTTGACCGCAAGGATGATGTCGCCCTTCTGGAAGCCGACATTGGCGGCCGTGCCGTCATCGGCGAGCTCGGTGACGACGACGCCCTCGGCACCGGCGTCGAGATGCAGCTCATCGGCCAGCGCCGGCGAGATGTTGGCGACCTTGGCGCCCTGGAACGGAGAACGCGCGGTCAGCACGATCTCGTCGCGGTTTGTGTCGGGCGCGGTCTCCAGCGGCACGGTGACCTTCACCGGCTTGCCGGCGCGCTGCACCTCGATCTCCGCATTGCCGCCGAGCGGACGGGTCGCGAAGCGGTAGTCGAACGCGTTGGGATCGTCGATGGCCTGGCCGTCGATCCCGACGATCAGATCGGACAGCTTGAGCCCGGCCTTCGCCGCCGGGCTGTTGGGCGCGACGTTGGCGACCAGCGCACCGGTCGGCAGCTTCAGCCCGAGTGTCTCCGCGATCTCCGGCGTGACGGCCTGCAGCCGCGCGCCAAGCCATGGTCGCTTCACCGCCTTGCCGCCGCTCTTGGCGGAGGCCACCACCACGCGCACCATGTTGGCGGGGATTGCAAAGCCGATGCCCTGCGAACCGCCGGAGCGCGAGAAGATCGCGGTGTTGATGCCGGCGAGCCGGCCGGTCATGTCGACCAGCGCGCCGCCCGAATTGCCGGGATTGATCGCCGCGTCGGTCTGAATGAAGAATTGATAATCCGTGATCCCGACTTGAGTGCGCGCCAGCGCCGAGATGATGCCGTGCGTCACGGTCTGGCCGACGCCGAACGGATTGCCGATCGCCAGCACGACGTCGCCGACCTGCAGCTGGTCCGAATTGGCGAAGTCGAGCGTCGCGAACTTCTCCCTGTTGGTCTCCTTCAGCCGCAGCACCGCGAGGTCGGTGCGGCTGTCCTTCAGAACGATCTCGGCCTCGTATTCGCGCTTGTCGGCGAGCGAGACCTTCACCTGGTCGGCGCCCTCGATCACGTGATTGTTTGTGACCACGAGACCGGAGCCGTCGACCATCACGCCGGAGCCGAGCGAGCGCTGCATCTGCTCGGGCTGCTGCCCCGGGACGCCGAAGAAGCGGCGGAAGATCGGATCGTCCAGAAACGGATTGCGGTTCTGCACCGTCTTGGCCGCGTAGACATTGACCACCGCCGGCTGCACCCGCTGCACGATCGGCGCATAGGACAATTGGAGCTCGGCCTGCGAGGACGGCACGCGGCGGTCCTGGGCCGCGGACGGGGACAGATTCCCCATGAGAGCCAATGTGCACAGAGCGGATATGGCAGCGAAACGGACAGGTCGGAGCATTCTCACCTCTCGTGGAAACGCCGGAATATAGGCGTGTTCGCCGGGCAATTGAAGGGCGCCCGGCCGGATAACTGGCCCCCGCCGGATCGGTGCAAAACCGTCGGCAGCGGCGTTGAAGCGCGCCGCCAAACTTCTATGATGACTGTCATCTCACTGCGCCGCTCCGCTTGTTGCCTGCGGACAACAAGCGGAACTGCGATGCTAGGCGGCGCTGTCGTGCGTCAGTCACGATCAACTCCTAGGACGTTTCAGTGAGTGAGTGGGGAATTCAAACAGAACAGGGGTGCACAATGGGTGCGACAAAAGTTGGTGCAATCGCCATAGGGCTCGCAGGGGCGCTCGCGGCCTCGCCGGCCTATTCGCAATCGGCCGGAGGCGGCAGCGACGCGGAGATCGCGCTGCTGAAGCAGCAGCTGAAGATGCTCGAGCAGAAGCTCGACAAGCTGCAGAAGCAGACCAATGCCAATACCGCGACCGCAGCCAGCGCGAACGCCAACGCGAAGGCGGCGGATGCCAAGGCCGCGCGGGTCGCAAGCGCCAACGCCGCGATCCCGGTCAAGGGCCCGGTCGCGCCGTCGGGCGTCGTGGTGACGCTGCCGAACAACCGGCCGACGATCTGCACTGCGGATGAACAGAACTGCGTTGCGATCACGAGCCGCGTGCACTGGGATGTCGGCGGCTACGACTATCGGCCGAACACCGCAAGTACCTCGCCGCAGAAGCTCGACAGCGGCGAGAACCTCCGCCGCGCCCGCATCGGCATCGTCGGCAAATTCTTCGGCGACTGGAATTACGCGCTGATCTACGACTTCGGCGGCTCGTCCGACGGCTTCGGCGGCGCGGCACCGGGATCGCTGCCCGGCGGCGGCACGTCCGGCGTCGAGAATGCCTATCTGAGCTACACCGGCTTCAAGCCGTTCGGCGGCAAGATGGCGATCGAAGGCGGCATCATGGACATCCCGTGGACGCTGGACGAATCGACGAGCTCCAACGACATCCTGTTCATGGAGCGCGCCTCGGTCGGTATCATCGCACAGAACATCGCAGCCGGTGACTTCCGTTCGGGCGCCGGCACCCGCTGGTGGAACGACCAGCTCTGGGTCGGCGGCTATGTCACGGGACCGACGACGGGCGCGATTCACTCCGCGTCGTCAGCCGCGCCGGCCGGCACGTCCGAGCAGTATGGCGGTGTCATCCGCGTCGCCGGCAATCCGATCAGCGGCAAGAACTACTCGGTGCATATCGGCGCCGATGCGGAATGGCTGGTCCAGCCGCCGCGCAACCAGCTCACCCAGGCGCAGACGCTCACGCTGAACGACCGGCCCGAGCTGCGCATCGACCCGACGACGCTGATCTCGACCGGTACGATTGCCAACGTCTCGGGCGCGCAGGTCTACGGCGTCGAGGCGGCGGCGACCTACGGCCCGTTCATCGCGCAGGGCGAGTACTATTGGTTCAATGTCGACCGCTCTGCGAATACCGGGCTGCCGCCGTTCGGCGCGCCGAGCCTGAAATTCGACGGCGGTTATGCGCAGGTCGGCTACGTGCTGACCGGCGAGAACCACGCCTACAATCCGGCAACGGCCTCCTATGGTGGTATCAAGCCGCACGATCCGTTCTCGCTTGCCGGCGGCGGCTGGGGCGCCTGGGAAATCGCCGGCCGCGTCAGCACGATGAACCTCAACGACCAGGTCGGCCAGGCCGTCGGCATCGCGGGCGGACGGCAAACCGTCTACACCGCCGCGCTGAACTGGTACGTCAACAACAACGTCCGCTTCATGCTGAACTACCTGCACGGCGACATCGCCAAGCAGGCCTCGGCGACCTCGCCTGTGGATGCCGGCTCGAAGTTCGACGCGGTCGCGCTGCGCACGCAGGTTGCGTTCTGACGCGATCTGATCAGCGCCGACAACAATGGCCGGGAGCGACACGCCGCTCCCGGTCTTCTTCATTACAAATTGTCAGGCCGCGCGCTTCGACTTCTTCACAACGACCTCCGGCACCGGCGCGCAGGACAGCCGTTCCTGATGGCCCTCGCCCCAGGCTTTCAAAATATCGATCACCGGACGCAGGCTCTCGCCGAGTTCGGAGAGCGTGTATTCGACCCGCGGCGGCACCTCGGCGTAGACCTTGCGGGTCACGAGGCCGTCGTCCTCGAGCGCCCGCAGCTGCTTGGTCAGCATGCGCTGGGTGATGCCGGGCATTCGCCGCCGCAACTCGCCGAAGCGCTGGGTGCCGGCCTGCAGATGATACAGGATCACGCCCTTCCACTTGCCGTCGATCAGGTCGAGCGCCGCCTCGACCGCGCAGCCCGGCCGGCGCGCGAAATTCTTCCGTTTCATCGGTAATTTCCCAATAGTATACAAACAGGGACTAGTTCCCTGATTTTACAGTACTTGCCAAAAGGACGCCAGCACGACAGGTAAGGCGGCAGGCAATCGCCCACCACGGAGACCAGGCATGAAGGCCGTCGGATATCAAAAATCGCTGCCGATCGAGGCGGCGGATTCGCTCGTCGATTTCGAGATCGCCAAGCCCGAACCGAAGGGACGCGACGTCAGGGTCGCGGTGAAGGCCATCTCGGCCAACCCGGTCGACTACAAGGTGCGCAAGCGCGCGGCGCCGACCGACGGCAGCTACAAGATCCTCGGCTTTGACGCGGCCGGCGTGGTCGACGCCGTCGGGCCCGACGTGTCGCTCTTCAAGCCCGGCGATGAAGTGTTCTACGCGGGCTCGATCCAGCGCCAGGGCACTAATTCGGAATTTCATCTGGTGGACGAGCGCATCGTCGGCAACAAGCCGGCATCGCTCTCGTTCGCGCAGGCCGCCGCCCTGCCCCTCACCTCGATCACCGCATGGGAGCTGCTGTTCGACCGGCTCGGCGCGGTGCCGGGCAAGAGCCTCGATCCACGCACGCTGCTGATCACCGGCGGCGCCGGCGGCGTCGGCTCGATCCTGATCCAGCTTGCGCGCCGCCTCACCGGGCTGACCGTGGTTGCGACCGCGACGCGGCCGGAGTCTCAGAAGTGGTGCCGCGATCTCGGCGCGCATGCGGTGATCGACCACTCGCAGCCGATGAAGGAGCAGATCGAGCAGCTGAAGCTGCCGCCGGTCGGCCTCGTCGCCAGCCTCACCTTCACCGACCAGCACTACAAGTCGATCGCCGACTTCATCGCGCCGCAGGGCAAGTTCGGCCTGATCGACGATCCCGCCGAATTCAACGTCGCCGCATTCAAGGGCAAGGCGGTGTCGGTGCACTGGGAATCGATGTTCACGCGCTCCTCGTTCCAGACACCTGACATGATCGCGCAGCATCATCTGCTCAACGACGTTGCCGACCTGATCGACAAGGGCGTGCTGCGCACCACGCTCGACCAGACTTTTGGCACCATCAACGCCGCCAACCTCAAGCGCGCCCACGTTTTGCTGGAAAGCGGCAAATCGCGCGGCAAGATCGTGCTGGAGGGCTGGTAAGCACAAATGTGTAGGCTGGGTTAGCGCAGCGTAACCCACCACCTTTTTTGCTCTGCGAACGGCGGGTTACGCTAACGCTAACCCGCCCTACGCACCGACCAATTCGCGAGATATCCCCACAGGCCCGCGCGTGGCTTTGCCAAAGCCATGACATCGCCTGTATGATTTGCGCAACGATCACCCCGCCCTCAATCCGGCCGCGCGAGACGCGGCCGAAACGGTGGTGACGCCCCAATGGGATACACGGGGATGGGAGGAAACCGATGAGTTTGCTCACGGCCGATCCGTCGCGGATCGATCCGGAGTGGATGACGCGGGCGTTGCGCGCAGCCGGTGTGATCGACCAGGTGAAGGTTGTCGAACTCGTCTGCAAGCCGGTCGGCAATGGCCTCGTCGGCGACAGCTATCGATTTCATCTGACCTATGACGGCGATGAGTCGAACACGCCCTTAAGCGTGGTCGGCAAATTCCCGGCCGCGGACCCCGACAGCCGCCGTTCCGGTTCCGCGCACACGCTTTATGTCCGCGAGGTCGCGTTCTATCGCGAGCTGGCGGCCACGGTCGACATTCACACCCCACGGCCGATCGTCGCCGAAATCGATCCGGCGACCGACGATTTTACGCTGATCCTGGAAGATCTGGCGCCCGCACGCCCGGGCGATCAGCTCGCCGGATGCGCGATCGCGGACTGCCTGACGGCGATGCGTGAGGCCGCCGCGCTGCATGCGCCGCGATGGAACGACCCGACGCTCGACGCGGTGCAATGCTTCGTGGTCGCCGCAAGCCGGCGCAGGGATCTTCGCGCGGTGCTGCCCGGCATCATCGGTCACTACAAGGAGCGGTATCACGGCGTGATCGAGCCGGAATTCCTGGATCTGATCGACCGGCTTCCGGACGCGATACCGCGCTACCAATCCGATCGATCGGTGCCGCGAACGCTGCAGCACGCGGACTTCCGGCTCGACAATATGCTGTTCGAGGTGCGCGGCAACACCCGCCCGATGGCCACTCTGGACTGGCAGACGCTGACGGTGGGGCCAGGCATCGTCGACGTGGCTTATTTCCTGTCGGCCGGCATCGATCCGCCCGAACGGCGGCTTCATGAAGCCGATCTCGTGCGGTTCTATCATTCGGAGCTGATGCGGCGCGGCGTGCGGGATTACGGCTGGGATGATTGCTGGCGGGATTACCAGCGCTACACGCTGCATGGCATCATGATGGGCGTCGTCTCCGCGCTCAGCGTTCAACGCTCCGAGCGCGGCGACGCGCTGTTCCTGAAAATGACCCGTGGCGCCTGCGCGCAAGCGCTGGACCACGACAGTTTCTCATACTGGCAGGACTGAGGACTATCGAAAGGGATCGGCGTGCTCAACAAACTGGACGACTTCCCCATCCACCAGACGCCGGAGCCGATCGCGGTTCCCTCGACCAGCGACCGCAATGTCTATGACCGAACCTGGTTCAACGGCTACACCGCGGACGGCGCGTATTATTTCGGCATCGGCATCGCGATCTATCCGCACCGCAAGATCCTCGATTGCGCCTTCAGCGTCGTGGAGCGCGGCGGACGGCAGCACTGCTTCTATGGTTCGCGTCGGGCGCCAATCGAGCGCACCGAGATGCAGGTCGGCCCGTTCAGGCTCGAGGTCATCGAACCGATGCGGCGGACGCGGGTCGTGCTCGACGACAATGCGACGGGTCTCGCCTGCGACCTGACCTTCTCCGCGCGCACGGCCGCGATCCAGGAAGCGCGCCAGACGCTTTGGTCGGGCGACCGCCGCGCGATGGACTCGACCCGGTTCGACCAGTTCGGCCGCTGGAGCGGCGTCGTGCGCCACCCCGATGGCGAGATCAAGGTCGACGATCACACCTGCTACGGCACCAAGGATCGCTCCTGGGGCGTTCGCAATGTCGGCGAACGCGATGTCGGGGGCGCGCCGATGCCGCCGCCGAGCGTGTTCTTCCTTTGGGCGCCGTTGGTCTGGGACGACCACATCTCGCACGCCATCTTTTTCGACGGGACGCAGGGTGAGGCGCTGGTCCGCGAGGGCATCACCGCGCCGCTGTACCGAAGCGAGGTTGAGATCCCCGGCGTCGTCGACGGGCTCGACCGCCGCATGGCGACCGCGCGGCACCGCGTCAAATACGTCCCGAACACGCGGCTGGCGCAGTCGGCCGAAATCGACTTGATCGACATCGATGGCCACACCTCGACCATCGCGCTCGATCCGATCCTGAAATTCCAGATGAAGGGCCTCGGCTACGGTCATCCGCAATGGGGCCAGGGCATGTGGAAGGGCGAGCTCGAGGTCGGCGGCGAGTCGTTCGATCCTGCCACGCTCGATCCGCTGGCCCGCGAGAACGTGCACGTGCAACAGGTGGTGCGCGCCCGCCAGGGCGACCGAACGGGAATCGGCGTGCTGGAGCAATTGTGCTTCGGCCCCTACCGTCCCTCCGGCTTCAGCGAGTTTCTGGACGGGGCCAAGGGTTAGCTCGGCGGCACGCCTTCGACGAAGATCAGCCGGCGGTCCAGCGCGGTCCGCCGATGCCTGAGCGCCTCGGCATATTCCGGCGACGCGTACCACTCGTGCAGCCGCGCCATCGACGGAAATTCGACGACGATGATGTTCTTCGGCGGCGGCCCGCCTTCGACCGCCTCCGCAGCACCGCCGCGCACCAGATAGCGCCCGCCATATTGCGCGATCGCCTTGGCGGCGATCGTGCGATAGGCCTCGAAGCCCGCGGCATCCTTCACGTCGACCTCGGAAATCACATAGGCTGACATGGTCGTACCTCAGGCAATGGTGTTGACGATGCCGCCCTCGGCACGCAGCGCGGCGCCATTGGTCGCGGATGCCTGCTTCGAGCAGACGTAGACGACAAGGTTGGCGATCTCCTCGGTGCTGGCAAAGCGCTGCAACAGCGAGGTCGGCCGGTGCTGCTTGACGAAGTTGGAGGCCGCCTCCTCGACCGACTGGCCGTTCTGCTTGGCGAGATCCTTGACGAAGGTCTCGACGCCCTCGGACATCGTCGGTCCGGGCAGCACGGAATTGACGGTGACCGCGGTGCCGCGGGTCAGCTGCGCGAGCCCGCGAGCGATCGCAAGCTGCGCGGTCTTGGTCGTGCCGTAGTGGATCATCTCGGTCGGGATGTTGAGGCCGGATTCCGAGGAGATGAAGACGACGCGGCCCCAGTTGCGCTTCAGCATGCCCTGCATGTAGCCGCGCGACAGCCGCACGCCCGACATCACGTTGACCTCGAAGAAGCGGCTCCAGTCCTCGTCGGGAATGTCGAAGAACGCCTTCGGCTCGAAGATGCCGGCATTGTTGACGAGGATGTCGACCTCCGGCAGCGCGGCGAGCAGCGCCTTGCAACCGGCTGATGTCGAGACGTCGGCGGCGATGCCGCGGACTTTGGCGCCTCGCACCGCCTTGGCGATCGCGGCAACCGCTGCATCGACCTTGGCCTGGCCGCGGCCGTTGATGACGACCTCGGCGCCGGTCTCGGCCAGCCCCCTCGCAATGGCGTTGCCGATGCCCGCGGTCGAGCCGGTCACCAGTGCAGTCTTTCCGGAAAGGTCGATTCTCATGGCTTCATCTCCATTGATGCTGACCGAGATATCGGGCGCGGCACGATGCACCGCAATCGCATCTCACCGACGCGTGAGGACGACGGCGCACACGGCGACGTCGTCCTGGCGAAAGCCAGGACCCATTGCCACGAGCCCGCATTTTACGCGACGCTGTGGCCACCAGCTATCGCGACAGCATCCGTTTGGGGTTATGGGTCCTGGCTTTCGCCAGGACGACGACAGGGATGGAGCGCCGGCCACCAACAAAAAACGGCGCCCGAAGGCGCCGTTTTCAAAACCATGGCTCGAGAGCGGCCTAGCCTGCCTCGGCGAAAGCGGCTTACGCCGCCTCGGCTTCCTTGTCCTGGGCCGGACCGGAGTCCTGGCCCTTGGCATCGACGTCACGGTCGACGAACTCGATCACGGCCATCGGCGCGTTGTCGCCGTAGCGGAAGCCGGCCTTGATGATGCGGGTGTAGCCGCCCTGGCGGTCCTTGTAACGGGTCGCCAGCGTGTCGAACAGCTTCCTGACCTGGTCGAGGTCACGCAGCTCAGAGATCGCCTGGCGGCGCAGGGCGAGGCCGCCCTTCTTGCCGAGGGTCACGAGCTTCTCGACGATCGGCCGCAGCTCCTTGGCCTTCGGCAGCGTGGTGACGATCTGCTCGTGCTTGATCAGCGCGGCCGCCATGTTGGCGAACATCGCACGCCGGTGCTCGGCGGTGCGGTTGAGCTTCCGATGAACCTTGCCGTGACGCATTGACTTCTTCCTTCTTCAATTCTGCCGCGGTGGTTCAGCGACAAGTTTTGCAGGTGGGCATCCTGCGTTCGCCCGCAAAAGCGCCTCAACGCGCTTTTGCTATCTCGTTTGAGCAAGATCCTCCCGGAAAACCGCTCCGCACTTTTCCGGGATCATGCTGCGTAAAAAATCGTGGCCGGAGATTCTCCGGCCACGACTGTGAATTCGGATCAGTAGTGATCCTCGAAGCGCTTGGCGAGCTCGTCGATGTTCTCCGGCGGCCAGCCCGGCACTTCCATGCCGAGATGCAGACCCATCTGGGCCAGCACTTCCTTGATCTCGTTCAGCGACTTGCGGCCGAAGTTCGGGGTGCGGAGCATTTCCGCTTCCGACTTCTGCACGAGGTCGCCGATGTAGACGATGTTGTCGTTCTTCAGGCAGTTTGCCGAACGCACCGACAGCTCGAGCTCGTCGACCTTCTTGAGGAACGCCGGGTTGAACGCGAGATCGGGGATGATCTCCTGCGTGACTTCCTTGCGCGGCTCTTCGAAGTTGACGAACACGTTGAGCTGATCCTGCAGGATGCGCGCGGCATAGGCCACCGCGTCCTCCGGAGTGATCGCGCCGTTGGTCTCGATCGTCATGGTCAGCTTGTCGTAGTCGAGGATCTGGCCCTCACGGGTGTTCTCGACCTTGTAGGAGACCTTGCGGACCGGCGAGAACAGGCTGTCGACCGGGATCAGGCCGATCGGCGCATCCTCGGGACGGTTGCGCTCGGCGGCGACATAGCCCTTGCCGGTCGCGACCGTGAACTCCATGCGGATCTCGGCGCCATCGTCCAGCGTGCAGAGCTGCAGGTCGGGATTGAGCACGGTGACGTCGCCGACGGTCTGGATGTCGCCGGCGGTGACGGCGCCCGGGCCCTGCTTCTTCACGACCATGCGCTTCGGGCCTTCGCCCTGCATCTTGATCGAGATGTCCTTGATGTTGAGGACGATGTCGGTGACGTCTTCACGAACACCGGCGATCGAGGAGAACTCGTGCAGCACGCCGTCGATATGCACCGACTGCACCGCCGCGCCCTGCAGCGAGGACAGCAGGATGCGGCGCAGCGCGTTCCCGAGCGTCTGGCCGAAGCCGCGCTCGAGCGGCTCGGCGACCACGGTGGCGAACCGGCTCGCGTCCGAGCCCGGCGTCACCTGCAGCTTGTTCGGTCGAATAAGTTCTTGCCAATTTTTCTGGATCGTCACTTGTTCACCCATGGGCCAGTCGTCGGGCCCGTCGAATGGCCGAACCTGGCGTTGGAGATCGCGGAACAGTCCGCGCGGTCAATTCCAAAAACGATCGCAGGGCGGCTAGAAGCCGCCCGCGACTTACAGATCAAACGCGCCGACGCTTGCGCGGACGGCAGCCATTGTGCGGAATCGTGGTCACGTCGCGGATCGAGGTGACGGTGAAGCCCGCAGCCTGCAGCGCACGGAGCGCCGACTCACGGCCCGAACCCGGGCCGGCCACTTCAACCTCCAGCGTGCGCATGCCGTGTTCCTGCGCCTTCTTGGAGACGTCTTCAGCCGCGACCTGCGCGGCATAGGGGGTCGACTTGCGCGAGCCCTTGAAGCCCATCGTGCCGGCCGACGACCAGGCGATGGTGTTGCCCTGCGCGTCGGTGATGGTGATGGTCGTGTTGTTGAACGACGAATTCACGTGCGCGATGCCGGAGGCGATGTTCTTGCGTTCGCGGCGGCGTACGCGGGTGGCTTCCTTGCCCATTTCAAACCTTTCCTGTGATCTCAACGCCGCCGTAGTGCCAGCGGCTACACCTCAAAACGCAAATGGCGAGTAGCGAATTTTCGATTCGCTACCCCCCACCTGCAATTCGTAAAACTTACTTCTTCTTGCCGGCGATCGCCTTGGCCGGACCCTTGCGCGTGCGCGCATTGGTGTGGGTGCGCTGGCCGCGCACCGGCAGACCACGGCGATGACGCAGGCCGCGATAGCAGCCGAGGTCCATCAGCCGCTTGATGTTGATGCCGACCTCACGACGGAGGTCGCCCTCGACCAGATAGTCGCGGTCGATGACTTCGCGGATCTGCAGGACCTCCTGGTCGGTCAACTGGCTGACACGACGGTCCGCCGGGATCTTGACCTTCTCGACGATGTCGGCCGCGTTCTTCTGGCCGATACCATGGATGTACTGAAGCGCGATCAGCACGCGCTTGTTGGTAGGAATGTTGACGCCGGCAATACGGGCCACGGACTTCTCTCCTGTCGCCGATCCATCACGGATACGGGCTTCTCAAGTTCTTGCTCTCTGCGGGCTTGTGTCCACAAACGCGAACACGACGCCCTTCCCCTCATGTCCTTCGGGGCCCGGCATCGTCATAAAACTATCCAACTTGGATGCGGGGCTTATTAAAGGATTCATGTCGGTTTCGTCAACCGCTCCTAGCGTTTAGCTCGCTTTTTCGTGAGCTTTTTTGCTGCCTTTTTGGCGGCTTTTGCCCCCTTCCAGGCATTCGCGGCACGGGCGGCCTGCTTTGCGGCCTTCTTCACGGTCTTCTTGGCCGGCTGCTTCGCAGTTTTCTTGCCAGCCTTCTTGGCAGCTTTGCTCTTGGAGGCCGGCTTTGAGGCCCCCTTGGCGGCCTTCCGGGCCGGTTTGGCGGCCGTTTTGGCCGACTCAGCTGCCTTCTTGGTCGCCTGCTTCGCGGTCTTCTTGGCCGTCTTGGACGCCTTCGAGGCGCTCTTGGCCTCTTCGTGCTCCTTCGGTTCCAGCGCGCCGAGCGCGGTCAGGATCCGGTTGATCTCGCGGGTGACGTGCTCGATGGTCATCATGCCGTCGACCGTCAGAAGCTTCCGCCGCTCCGAATAATAGTGAATCAGCGGTTCCGTCAGCGAGCGGTACTGCGCCAGGCGCTTGGTCAGCACTTCCGGCGTATCGTCGAGGCGCACTTCCTCGCCGCGCGCGCGGGTTTCCTCGGCGCGCTTCTCGACGCGGGCGAGCAGCGCGCTCTCGTTAACGCGCAGCTCGACGACGGCGTCGAGCTTGAGGTGCTTTTTCCGGAGCAGCTCGTCGAGGGCCTCCGCCTGCGGCACCGTGCGCGGGAAGCCGTCGAGAATGAAGCCCTTCTTGGCGTCAGGCTCCTCGATCCGGTCGGCGATGATTCCCACCACGACCTCGTCGGGAACCAGCCCGCCATTGGACATGATCTCCTTGGCCTGCAAGCCGACCGGAGTGCCTGCGGCAGCGGCCGCGCGCAGCATCTCGCCGGTCGAGAGCTGAACGATGCCATGCCGGTGCACCAGCCGCTGCGCCTGGGTTCCCTTGCCCGAGCCCGGCGGCCCCAAAAGGATCAATCTCATATCTGTTTCGCCCCCCGGCTAGGTGGGCGACGTCCGCACACCTGTGTTTTGAGTTTGAAGCCGCGCCGCGATCAGCGGCGGCGGCCTCCCCTGAGCTTCGACTTCCTGATCAACCCTTCATACTGATGAGCGAGCAGATAGCCCTGCACCTGCGACACCGTATCCATCGTCACGCTGACGACGATCAGGAGCGAAGTGCCGCCAAAGTAGAACGGGACCGAGGCGTAGGAAATCAGAATTTCAGGAATCAGGCAGACGATCGCGAGATAGATCGCACCGAGCACCGTGATGCGCGACAGCACGTAGTCGATGTATTCGGCGGTGCGCTCACCGGGCCGGATGCCCGGAATGAAGCCGCCATGCTTCTTCAGATTGTCCGCGGTCTCGGTCGGGTTGAACACGATCGCGGTGTAGAAGAAGGCGAAGAACACGATCAGCGCGAGATACATCAGCAGGAACAGCGGCCGGCCGTGGCTGAGCTGGGTGGTGAGCCACTGGAACCACTCCGGCCCCTTGCCGGCGTTGAAGTTCGCAACCGTGGTCGGCAGCAGCAGCAGCGACGAAGCGAAGATCGGCGGAATCACGCCCGAGGTGTTGAGCTTGAGCGGCAGATGCGAGGACTGGCCCTCGAACATCTTGTTGCCGACCTGGCGCTTCGGATACTGGATCAGCAGCCGGCGCTGCGCCCGCTCCATGAACACGATGAAGGCGATCACGGCGACCGCCATCACGATGACGATCAGGATCAGGCCGGTCGACATCGCGCCCTGGCGGCCGAGTTCCAGCATGTTGGCGAGCGCCGACGGCAGCTCGGCGACGATGCCGGACAGGATGATCAGCGAGATACCGTTGCCGATGCCGCGCGAGGTGATCTGCTCGCCGAGCCACATCAGGAACATGGTGCCGCCGGTCAGCGTGATCGCGGTCGAGATCCGGAAGAACATGCCGGGGTCGCTGACGACATTGCCGGCGCCTTCGAGGCCGATCGCGATGCCGTAGGACTGGAACAGCGCCAGGATCACCGTCAGATAGCGGGTGTACTGGTTCAGCGTCTTGCGGCCCGCCTCGCCTTCCTTCTTAAGCGCCTCGAGCTGGGGCGACACGGTGGTCAGCAGCTGAACGATGATCGATGCCGAGATGTACGGCATGATGTTCAGCGCAAAGATCGCCATGCGGTGGATGCCGCCGCCGGCGAACATGTTGAACATGCCGAGGATACCGCCGGACTGGCTGCGGAACACCTGCTCCCAGATGTTAGGATCGATGCCCGGCAGCGGAATGTAGGTGCCCAGCCGATAAACAAGCAGCGCACCCAGGGTGAACCAGATGCGCTTCTTCAGCTCGTCGGCTTTCGCCAGCTGTCCGAAATTGAGGTTTGCGGCAAGTTGTTCGGCTGCTGAGACCATGTTCGGCTTTCTCCCGGAGCCCGCTTCGCCGACGCCCCCAAGAAACTCGTTCTCTCGGGCCGTCGGCAGACACCGGACATTATCTGGTGCTCGGCCTCGATAAGTCCATCATTCGATCTGCGGATTGCCCGCGCAGGCCGCGGGCAATGACGCAGATGTTACGCCGCCTCGCCTTCGTCCTTGGCGGGGGCCAGGATCTTGACCGAGCCGCCGGCCTTCTCGACCGCAGCAATCGCCGACTTGGAAGCGCCGTGCGCCTCGATGGTCAGCTTGGCCTTGATCTCGCCGCGGCCGAGCAGCCGCAGGCCGTCCTTGGCGCGGCGCAGCACGCCGGCCTTCACCAGCGACTCGACGTTCACCGTCGCGCTCGCATCGACCAGCTTGTTGTCGATCGCTTCCTGCAGACGGTCGAGATTGATCTCGGCGAAGTCGAGCCGGAAGATATTGTTGAAGCCGCGCTTCGGCAGACGGCGATGCATCGGCATCTGGCCGCCTTCGAAACCCTTGATGCGGACGCCCGAACGCGCGGTCTGGCCCTTGCCGCCGCGGCCCGAGGTCTTGCCTTTGCCGGAACCGATGCCACGGCCGACACGCATGCGCTTCTTGCGCGAGCCGGCGTTGTCGGCGATATCGCTGAGCTTCATCGCCCTTCTCCTTATCTCTGCTTACTCGCCGACGACGCGGACGAGATGCTGAACTTTGCTGATCATGCCGCGAACTTCAGGGGTGTCCTGCAGCTCGGCAACCCGGCCGATCTTGTTGAGCTTGAGGCCGATCAGCGTCGAACGCTGCGAGTGATGGCGGCGGATTGCGCTGCCGATCTGCTCGACCTTGATGGTCTTGCTGGCCTGGGCCATGACAGTAACTCCGAATAGCGCTTCGAGAAGCGCGCGTTGCTATTCCGCCACCACTTCGGCGTCACCGCCGACGCGGCGCGACTGCAGGGTGGAGACCTTGATGTTGCGGCGCGCAGCCACCGAGCGCGGCGAATCCTGATGCTTCAGCGCGTCGAAGGTTGCGCGAACCATGTTGTAGGGATTCGACGAGCCGATCGACTTCGCCACCACGTCCTGGATGCCGAGCGTCTCGAACACCGCGCGCATCGGGCCGCCGGCGATGATACCGGTACCGGCCGGAGCGGCACGCAGATAGACGCGGCCGGCGCCGTGACGGCCAGCGATGTCGTGATGCAGCGTGCGGCCTTCGCGCAGCGCGACCCGCGTCAGGTTGCGCTTCGCCGATTCGGTCGCCTTGCGGATCGCTTCCGGAACTTCGCGCGCCTTGCCGTGGCCGAAACCGACCCGGCCCTTCTGATCGCCGATCACGACCAGCGCCGCAAAGCCGAAGCGCTTGCCGCCCTTGACGACCTTCGCCACGCGATTGATGTGGACGAGCTTGTCGACGAACTCGCTGTCGCGCTCCTCGCGATCCCTGCTCCGTTCGCGTCCGCCGCGTTCGCGTTCACCTGCCATGGTGTTTTCCAATCTCTAGGAGGCCTGACGCCTCTATCCTGGTAATCGTTCGATTCGTTTAGAAGCTCAATCCGCCTTCGCGCGCCGCATCCGCGAGCGCCTTGACGCGCCCGTGATAGATGTAAGCGCCGCGATCGAACACGACTTCCTTGACACCCTTCTGCGCCGCGCGTTCCGCCAGCAGCTTGCCGACGGCCTTCGCCGCATCGATGTCGGCGCCGGTCTTGCCGGCGTCGCGCAGGTTCTTCTCCAGCGACGAGGCGGACGCGAGCGTCTCGCCCTTCTGGTCGTCGATGACCTGGGCGTAGATGTGCTTGGACGAGCGGAACACCGACAGCCGCGGACGGCCGCCTGCCGAGCGGCGAAGCGCAAGGCGGACGCGCTGCTTGCGCCGGGCATTCGTAACCTTGAGTGACATGACCGGCTCCGTTACTTCTTCTTGCCTTCCTTGCGGAAGATGAACTCGTTGGCGTACTTCACGCCCTTGCCCTTGTAGGGCTCCGGCGGACGGTAGGCGCGGATCTCGGCGGCGACCTGGCCGACGCGCTGCGGATCGTTGCCGGTGATCGTGATCTCGGTCGGCTTCGGCACCGCGATGGTGATGCCTTCCGGGATCGCGTAGACCACGTCGTGGCTGTAGCCGAGCGCGAGCTGCAGGTTCTTGCCCTGCATCGCGGCGCGGTAGCCGACGCCGGTGATCTCGAGCTTCTTCTCGAAGCCCTTGGTGACGCCCTCGACGAGGTTGGCGACCTGCGCGCGCGCGGTGCCGTACATCGCCTGCGCGCGGTTGGTCTTGACGCGCGGAGCGACCTTGACCTGGCCGTTCTCGAACTTCACCTCGACGTCGTCATGCACGACGAACTGAAGCTGGCCCTTCGGCCCCTTCACCTTCACCGTCTGGCCCTCGACGCTTGCCGTCACACCCGACGGGATCGCCACCGGCCTTTTGCCGATACGTGACATCGTAAAATCCTTCCTCAGAACACCGTGAAGAGAATTTCGCCGCCCACGTTGGCGTCGCGCGCCTCGTGGTCAGCCATGATTCCCTTCGGCGTCGACAACACCGAAATGCCGAGACCGTTGTTCACGCGCGGCAGGTTCTTCACCGAGGCGTAAACGCGGCGGCCCGGCTTCGACACCCGCTCGATCTCGCGGATGACGGGCTCGCCGTCGAAATACTTCAGCTCGATCTCGAGCTCGCTGCGGCCCGAGGCATGCTCGACGCTGGCGTAGCCGCGGATGTAGCCCTCGGACTTCAGCACTTCGAGCACGTTGGCGCGCATCTTCGAGCCGGGGCTCGAGACCTTGGACTTCGAACGCATCTGCGCGTTGCGGATGCGGGTGATGAGATCGCTGATCGGATCGTGCGTAGACATTGTTCCGACCCTCCCCTTACCAGCTCGACTTCACGAGGCCGGGAACCAGGCCCTTGGAGCCGAGTTCACGCAGCGCGATGCGCGAGAGCTTGTTCTTGCGATAGATCGAGCGCGGACGCCCGGTCAGCTCGCAACGGTTGCGGATGCGCGTCGGCGACGAGTTGCGCGGCATCTCGGCGAGCTTCAGCGTCGCCGCGAAGCGCTCTTCCATCGGCTTGGTCTTGTCGGCGATGATCGCCTTCAGCTTTTCGCGCTGCGGGGCAGCGTTCTTCGCCATCCGCTTGCGCCGGTTATTCTTCTCGATCGAACTCTTCTTTGCCATGCTTGGCTCCTGGGTATCCGCGTTTGAGTGGCTTTGGCTCAGCTACTCACTGCCGGAACGGGAAATTGAAAGCGGCCAACAAGGCACGCGCCTCGTCGTCGGTCTTGGCGGTGGTGCACACCGTGATGTCCATGCCACGCGCTTCCGAGACCTTGTCGAAGTCGATCTCGGGGAAAATGATGTGCTCCTTGATGCCGAGCGAATAGTTGCCGCGGCCGTCGAAGCTCTTCGGGTTCAGGCCGCGGAAGTCACGGACGCGGGGCAGCGCCACGTTCACCAGGCGGTCGATGAACTCGTACATATGGGTCTTGCGCAGCGTGACCTTGCAGCCGATCGGCTGGTTCTCACGCAGCTTGAAGGTCGCGATCGCGATCCGCGAATAGGTCACGATCGCCTTCTGGCCGGCGATCTGGCTCAGCTCGGCAGCGGCGGTCTCGGCCTTCTTGCGGTCGTTGACGGAATCGCCAACGCCCATGTTGAGCACGACCTTGTCCAGGCGCGGCACCTGCATCACGTTGGCATAGCCGAACTTCTCGGTCATCATGCCGCGGATCTTCTTGTCGTACTCCGCGCGCAGACGCGGCGTGTAAGCTGTCTCAGCCATCGATCTCTGCTCCCGAGCTCTTGGCAACACGAACCTTCTTGCCATCGGCCTGAATCTTGAACCCAATGCGGGTCGGCTTTCCGTCCTTGCCGACATACGCAACGTTGGACAGGTCGATCGGCATCTCCTTGGAGATGATGCCGCCTTCCTGGGTCTGGCTCTGCTTCTGGTGACGCTTCACCATGTTGATGCCACGAACGAGAGCCTTGTTCTCGTCCGGACGCACCTCGAACACCTCGCCGGTGCGCCCCTTGTCGCGGCCGGTGAGCACCATCACCTTGTCGCCCTTGCGGATCTTGGCAGCCATCACAGCACCTCCGGCGCAAGCGAAATGATCTTCATGTGGTTCTTGGCGCGCAGCTCGCGCGGCACCGGCCCGAAGATACGGGTGCCGACCGGCTCGGACTGATTGTTGATCAGCACGGCGGCGTTGCGGTCGAAACGGATGACCGAACCGTCGGCGCGGCGGATGTCCTTGCGGACCCGAACCACGACGGCCTTCATCACGTCGCCCTTCTTCACCTTGCCACGCGGAATGGCTTCCTTGATCGACACAACGATAACGTCGCCCACGGTGGCATAGCGGCGCTTGGAACCTCCAAGAACCTTGATGCACATGACACGGCGTGCGCCTGAATTATCGGCCACGTCGAGGTTGGTCTGCATCTGAATCATTGATGCACCTCGTCCTCTTTCTGCGCTTTAGCGCGCCCAAAATTTCCCTGAATGTCTTCGGCCAGGCCGAAGTAATCAGGCCGTTTTCTTGTGTTCGCCCCGGACCACGGTCCAGCGCTTCAGCTTCGAGATCGGCTTCGATTCCTCGATCCAGACCATGTCGCCCGGCTTGAACTGATTGTCCTCGTCGTGCGCATGGTAGTTCTTGGAACGGCGGATCGTCTTCTTGTAGATCGGGTGGGTGAAGCGGCGATCGACGCGCACCACCACGGTCTTGGCTTGCTTGTCGCTCACGACCACGCCCTGCAGAGTACGTTTCGGCATAGCTGGCCCCTTACTTCTTCTTCGCGCGCAGCTGCGCGGCGATGGTCTTGATACGAGCGATATCGCGGCGGGCTTCCCGCATCCGCGACGTGTTCTCCAGCTGCCCGGTGGCGCGCTGGAAACGCAGGTTGAAGCGTTCCTTCTTCAGGTTCAGGACCGCGTCTTCCCGCTGGTCGTCGCTCATCGCGCGAATGTCTTCAACTTTCATCTCGGCCATGGCGATTACTCCGCAATGCGCGCAACGAAGCGCGTCTTGATCGGCAGCTTGGCGGCGGCGAGCGACAGCGCCTCCTTGGCGGTCTGCACCGGCACGCCGTCGATTTCGAACATCACGCGGCCCGGCTTGATCCGGACCACCCACAATTCCGGCGCACCCTTGCCGGAGCCCATGCGGACTTCAGCGGGCTTCTTCGACACCGGCACGTCCGGGAACACCCGGATCCAGACGCGGCCGGCGCGCTTCATGTGACGGGTCAGCGCGCGACGGGCGGCTTCGATCTGACGGGCGGTGACGCGCTCAGGCTCCATCGCCTTCAGGCCGAACTGGCCGAACGCCAACGTCGCGCCAGAGGTCGCAACGCCGTGGATACGGCCCTTATGCGCCTTCCGGAACTTCGTCTTCTTAGGTTGCATCATGGCTTTAAGCCCTCAAATTCCTGCTTTGCCTCAAGCGGCGTCGCGGCGCGAACGCGGCGTGTTGTCGCCCTCGGCCATCTTCTTGTCCTGGGCCATCGGATCGTGCTCGAGGATCTCGCCCTTGAAGATCCAGACCTTGACGCCGCAGGTGCCGAAGGTCGTGAACGCGGTGGCAACGCCGTAGTCGACGTCGGCGCGCAGCGTGTGCAGCGGCACGCGACCTTCGCGGTACCACTCCATGCGCGCGATTTCGGCGCCGCCGAGACGGCCCGAGCAGTTGATGCGGATGCCCTCGGCACCGAGACGCATCGCCGACTGCACGGCGCGCTTCATGGCGCGGCGGAACGCAACGCGGCGCTCGAGCTGCTGGGCGATCGATTCAGCGACCAGGGTCGCGTCGAGCTCCGGCTTGCGGATTTCGACGATGTTGATCACGACGTCCGACGAGGTGATGTCGGCAACCTTCTTGCGCAGCTTGTCGATGTCGGCGCCCTTCTTGCCGATCACGACGCCCGGACGGGCCGAGTGGATCGTCACGCGGCACTTCTTGTGCGGGCGCTCGATCACGATGCGGGCGACAGCCGCCTGCTTGAGCTCCTTGTGCAGGATCTCGCGGATCTTGACGTCCTCGTGCAGGAGCTTGCCGTATTCCTGCTTGCCGGCGAACCAACGGGAGTCCCAGGTCCGGTTGATGCCGAGACGCAGCCCGATTGGATTGATCTTTTGACCCATCGTCTTCTCCTGCGCCCTTCTTAGGCGCTTGCCTCGGCCTCGACCTGACGAACCACGATGGTCAGGTGCGAGAACGGTTTGAACACACGGCCCGAACGGCCACGGCCGCGCGGAGCAAAACGCTTCATCACGATGCCATTGCCGACATGCGCCTCGGCAACGACGAGATCGTCGACATCGAGGTCATGGTTGTTCTCGGCGTTCGCGATCGCCGATTCCAGGCACTTCTTGACGTCGACCGCGATCCGCTTGCGCGAGAACTGCAGGTCGGCGAGCGCAGCCGAAGCCTTGCGGCCGCGGATCAGCTGCGCCACCAGGTTGAGCTTCTGCGGGCTGACGCGCAGCATGCGGGCGACGGCCTTGGCCTCATTGTCCGCGAGGCTACGTTCGCGCTTTGGTTTGCTCATCGTCTATTCCTCAAGCCTTCTTGGCTTTCTTGTCGCCCGAGTGGCCGTGGAAGGTCCGGGTCGGCGAGAACTCGCCGAACTTGTGACCCACCATTTCCTCGTTGATCGCCACCGGCACATGCTTCTGGCCGTTGTAGACACCGAAGGTCAGGCCGACGAACTGCGGCAGGATGGTGGAGCGACGGCTCCAGATCTTGATGACGTCGTGACGGCCGGACGCACGCGCGGCATCTGCCTTCTTGAGCAGAGAACCCTCGACGAACGGGCCTTTCCAGACTGAACGAACCATGTCCGGCGTTCCTTACTTCTTCCGCTTGTGGCGGCTGAGGAGAATGAATTTGTTGGTCGACTTGTTGGTGCGGGTCTTCTTGCCCTTGGTCGGCTTGCCCCACGGAGTAACCGGGTGGCGACCGCCCGAGGTACGACCTTCACCACCGCCGTGCGGGTGATCGATCGGGTTCATGACGACGCCGCGGTTATGCGGACGCCAGCCGAGCCAGCGGGTACGACCGGCCTTGCCGATCGAGATGTTCATGTGATCCGGGTTCGAGACCGCGCCGATCGTGCCGCGGCAACGGCCGTGCACGAGGCGCTGCTCGCCCGAGTTCAGGCGGACGATGACGTAGTCCTGGTCGCGGCCGACGATCTGGGCATAGGTGCCGGCGGAGCGCGCCAGCTGGCCGCCCTTGCCGATCTTCAGCTCGATGTTGTGCACGATCGTGCCGACCGGCATGTTGCCGAGCGGCATGACGTTGCCCGGCTTCACGTCGACATAATTGCCGGCGACGACGGTGTCGCCCGCCGCCAGACGCTGCGGCGCCAGGATGTAGGCCAGCTCGCCGTCCTGATACTTGATCAGCGCGATGAACGCGGTGCGGTTCGGATCGTACTCCAGCCGCTCCACGACCGCCGGCATGTCCACCTTGTCGCGGCGGAAGTCGACGGTGCGGTAGGCCTTCTTGTGGCCGCCGCCGCGGAAACGCACGGTGATGCGACCGGTGTTGTTGCGACCGCCATTGCCGAGCTTGCCCTCGGTCAGGGTCTTCACCGGCTTGCCCTTGTAGAGCGCCGAACGATCGACCATGACCAGCTGGCGCTGGCCCGGCGTCGTGGGATTGTAGGTTTTCAATGCCATCGTCGTTGCGCCTTATAGTCCGGTAGTCACGTCGATGCGGTGGCCCTCTTCAAGGGTCACGATCGCGCGCTTGGAGTCCGACTGCGAGCCGAGATTGCCGCGGAACACCTTGGTCTTGCCCTTGCGAACGAGAGTGTTGACGCTCTTCACCTTGACGTCGAACAGCTTCTCGACCGCTTCCTTGATCTGCGGCTTGGTCGCCTTGCCGGCGACCTTGAACATCACCTTGTTGTGCTCGGAGGCGAGCGTCGCCTTTTCCGTCACAACCGGCGAGATGATGACGTCGTAGTGGCGCGGATCGATGTTCTTCATTTGAAGCGCGCCTCCAGCGCATCAACCGCAGCCTTGGTCAGCACCAGCTTGTGGCGGCGGAGAATGTCGTAGACGTTGATGCCCTGGATCGGCAGCACGTCGATGTTCGGGATGTTGCGGGCCGCGGTCGCGAAACCGTTGTTCAGCTCCGCACCGTCGATGATCAGCGCATTGGTCAGGCCGAGGCCCGAGAAGTGACCGAGCAGCGCCTTGGTCTTGGCGGCCTCGAGCTGCGCATTGTCGATCACGATCAGCCCGCCGTCCTTGGCCTTGGCCGACAGCGCATGCTTCAGCGCGAGCGCGCGCACCTTCTTCGGCAGGTCGGTCGCATGGGAGCGAACCACCGGACCGAACGCACGGCCACCGCCGCGGAACTGCGGCACGCGGGCCGAGCCGTGACGGGCGCCGCCGGTGCCCTTCTGCTTGTACATCTTCTTGCCGGTGCGCCAAACGTCGGCGCGGCCCTGGGCCTTGTGCGTGCCGGCCTGGCGCTTATTGAGCTGCCACTGCACGCAACGCTGGATGATGTCCTTGCGCGGCTCGAGACCAAAGATCTCGTCCGACAGCTGAACCGAGCCGGCGTCCTTGCCTTCAAGGGTGGTGACTTTTAGTTCCATCTCACACGCCCTCCTTCTCGGCTACAGCCTCGGTAGCTTCACCGCCGGCGACCTTGAACTTGCCGGGCTTCGGGGCTTCCTTCGGCAGCGGCTTCTTGACCGCGTCGCGCACCGAGATCCAGCCGCCCTTGGAGCCGGGAACGGCGCCTTCGACGAGGATCAGGCCGCGCTCGACGTCGGTCGAAACCACGCGCAGGTTGAGCGTGGTGATGCGGTCGACGCCCATGTGACCGGGCATCTTCTTGTTCTTGAAGGTCTTGCCGGGGTCCTGACGGCCACCGGTCGAACCGATCGAACGGTGCGAAACCGACACACCGTGGGTGGCGCGCAGACCGCCGAAATTCCAGCGCTTCATGCCGCCGGCGAAGCCCTTACCGATCGAGGTGCCGGTCACGTCGACAAACTGGCCGACCACGAAATGGTCCGCCTGGATTTCCGCGCCGACCGGGATCAGCGCGTCCTCGGACACGCGGAACTCGGCGACCTTGCGCTTCGGCTCGACCTTGGCGACCGCGAACTGGCCGCGTTCGGCCTTCGGCATGTACACCGTCTTGCGGGCGCCCGAGCCGAGCTGAAGAGCGACATAGCCGTTCTTCTCGGTCGTGCGGTGGCCCAGCACCTGGCAGTTACCCAACTTCAGCACGGTCACAGGGATATGCTCGCCGGTCTCCGTAAAGACCCGCGTCATCCCGACCTTTTGTGCGATCACTCCGGAGCGCATCGGCGTGCTTCCTGTCTTTCTGTCCGCAAGCGGCGGACGTAAAAATCCAAAACCTTAGAGCTTGATCTCGACGTCGACACCGGCGGCCAGGTCGAGCTTCATCAGCGCATCGACGGTCTGCGGGGTCGGGTCGACAATGTCGAGGAGGCGCTTGTGAGTGCGCATCTCGAATTGCTCGCGGCTCTTCTTGTCAACGTGCGGCGAACGGTTGACGGTGAACTTCTCGATGCGGGTCGGCAGCGGAATCGGTCCGCGAACCTGCGCACCGGTGCGCTTCGCCGTGTTCACGATCTCACGGGTCGACGTATCGAGGATTCGATGGTCGAACGCCTTGAGACGGATGCGAATGTTTTGGCCGTTCATTGCCGTATCTCTTTCTTCGTCGCTCAATTAGCGAATAGCGAGTGGTGAGCGGCGGGTGGGCGAACCCACCCGCTGCAAACTGACTGATCCACCCTTACTCGATGATGGCGGCGACGACGCCGGCGCCGACGGTGCGGCCGCCTTCGCGGATCGCGAAGCGCAGCTTCTCTTCCATCGCGATCGGCACGATCAGGTGCACTTCCATCGCGATGTTGTCGCCCGGCATCACCATCTCGGTGCCTTCGGGCAGGTGCACAACGCCGGTCACGTCGGTGGTGCGGAAGTAGAACTGCGGACGGTAGTTGGTGAAGAACGGGGTGTGACGACCGCCCTCTTCCTTGGTGAGGATGTAGGCCTCAGCCTTGAACTTGGTGTGCGGCTTGACCGAACCGGGCTTGCACAGCACCTGGCCACGCTCGACTTCCTCGCGCTTGGTGCCGCGGAGCAGCGCACCGATGTTGTCGCCGGCCTGGCCCTGATCGAGCAGCTTGCGGAACATTTCGACGCCGGTGACGATGGTCTTCTGGGTGTCGCGGATACCGACGATTTCGATTTCCTCGCCGACCTTGATCACGCCGCGCTCGACACGGCCGGTGACGACGGTGCCGCGGCCCGAGATCGAGAACACGTCTTCAACCGGCATCAGGAACGGCTGGTCGATCGGACGCTCCGGCTGCGGAATGTACTCGTCGACATTCTTCATCAACTCGAGGATGGCGTCGTGGCCGAGCGTCTTGTCCTTGTCTTCGAGGGCGGCGAGCGCCGAGCCCTTGATGATCGGGATCTTGTCGCCCGGGAATTCGTACTTCGAGAGCAGTTCGCGGACTTCGAGCTCGACGAGCTCGAGCAGCTCCGGATCGTCGACCATGTCGCACTTGTTCAGGAACACGACGAGCGCGGGCACGCCGACCTGGCGGGCGAGCAGGATGTGCTCGCGGGTCTGCGGCATCGGGCCGTCAGCAGCCGACACGACCAGGATCGCGCCGTCCATCTGGGCAGCACCGGTGATCATGTTCTTCACGTAGTCGGCGTGGCCGGGGCAGTCGACGTGAGCGTAGTGGCGGTTCTTCGTCTCGTACTCGACGTGAGCGGTCGAGATCGTGATGCCGCGCGCCTTCTCTTCCGGCGCCTTGTCGATCTGGTCGTAGGCGGTGAACGTCGCGCCGCCGGTTTCTGCGAGCACCTTGGTGATCGCTGCGGTCAGCGAGGTCTTGCCATGGTCGACGTGACCGATGGTGCCGATGTTGCAGTGGGGCTTGTTACGTTCGAATTTAGCTTTGGCCATTTGACTCTCCGTTCAATCGTTGACTGCCATCAACGACAATCAGGCAAACTTCTTCTGGACTTCAGCCGACACGTTCGCCGGAGCTTCGGCGTAGTGATCGAACTGCATGGTGAAGGTCGCGCGACCCTGGCTCATCGAGCGCAGGTTGTTCACGTAACCGAACATGTTCATGAGCGGCACCATCGCATTGATGACGTTGGCGTTGCCGCGCATGTCTTGGCCCTGGATCTGGCCGCGCCGGGAATTCAGGTCGCCGATGACCGAACCGGTGTAGTCCTCCGGGGTCACCACCTCGACCTTCATGATCGGCTCGAGCAGAACGGACTTGCCCTTCGTCAGCGCCTCGCGGAACGCAGCCCGCGATGCGATTTCGAACGCCAGCGCCGACGAGTCGACGTCGTGATACTTGCCGTCGACCAGCTGCACCTTGACGTCCACCACCGGGAAGCCGGCAACGACGCCGGAGCCCATCACGCTGTTGAGGCCCTTTTCGACGCCGGGGATGTATTCCTTCGGCACCGCACCGCCGACGATCTTCGATTCGAACTCATAGCCCTTGCCGGGCTCGTTCGGCTCGACGACGATCGTCACTTCGGCGAACTGACCGGTACCGCCGGTCTGCTTCTTGTGGGTGTACTTGACTTCAGCCTTCTTGGTCACGCGCTCGCGGAACGCCACCTGCGGCGCGCCGATGTTGGCATCGACCTTGTAGGTACGCTTGAGAATGTCGACCTTGATGTCGAGATGCAGTTCGCCCATGCCCTTGAGAATGGTCTGGCCGGACTCCTGGTCGGTCGACACGCGGAACGACGGATCTTCCGCAGCAAGCTTGGCAAGCGCCACGCCGAGCTTTTCCTGGTCGGCCTTCGACTTCGGCTCGATCGCGATCTCGATCACCGGCTCCGGGAATTCCATCTTCTCGAGGATGACCGGCTTGTCGGGATCGCACAGCGTGTCACCGGTGCGCGCTTCCTTCAGGCCAGCCAGCGCGACGATGTCGCCGGCATAGGCTTCCTTGATGTCTTCGCGGTTGTTCGCATGCATCAGCAGCATGCGGCCGATACGCTCTTTCTTCTCGCGGGTCGAGTTCACCACGCCGGTGCCCGACTGCAGCACACCGGAATAGATGCGGCAGAAGGTGATGGTGCCGACGAAGGGGTCGTCCATGATCTTGAACGCGAGCAGAGCCAGCGGCTCCTTGTCGTCCGCATGGCGCACGACTTCGTTGCCGTCCTCATCGGTGCCCTTGATCGCGGGCACGTCGATCGGCGACGGCAAATAGTCGACGACGGCGTCGAGCAGCGGCTGCACGCCCTTGTTCTTGAACGCGGAGCCGCACAGCACGGGATAGAAAGCGCCGGTCAGCACGGCCTTGCGGATCAGGCGCTTGAGGGTCGCCTCGTCCGGCTCCTTGCCGTCGAGGAAGGCGGCCAAAGCGTCGTCGTCGAGCTCGACGGCGGCTTCCACCATCTTCTCGCGATATTCCTTGGCCTGCTCGACCAAGTCTTCCGGGATGTCGACATAGTCGAACTTGGCGCCGAGCGATTCATCGTTCCAGACGATGCCCTTCATCTTCACCAGGTCGACGAGACCCTTGAAGTTGTTCTCGGCACCGATCGGAAGCTGGATCGCGATCGGCTTGGCCCCGAGGCGGTCGACGATGTCAGACAGGCACTTGAAGAAATCGGCACCGGTCTTGTCCATCTTGTTGGCGAAGACGATGCGCGGAACCTTGTACTTGTCGCCCTGGCGCCAGACGGTCTCGGTCTGCGGCTCGACGCCCTGGTTGGAGTCGAGAACGCAAACGGCGCCGTCGAGCACGCGCAGCGAACGCTCGACTTCAATGGTGAAGTCGACGTGGCCGGGGGTGTCGATGATGTTCAGGCGCTTGCCGTTCCAGAACGCGGTGGTCGCAGCCGAGGTGATCGTGATGCCACGCTCCTGCTCCTGCTCCATCCAGTCCATCGTCGCGGCACCTTCGTGCACTTCGCCGATCTTGTGGCTCTTGCCGGTGTAATACAGGATGCGCTCGGTGGTCGTGGTCTTGCCGGCGTCGATATGCGCCATGATACCGAAGTTGCGGTAGTCCTCGATGGCATGTTGGCGGGGCATGAGACTGTTCCTTAAATTCCGTTGATCGCCTTACCAGCGATAGTGCGAGAAGGCGCGATTGGCTTCCGCCATCCGGTGCACGTCTTCACGCTTCTTGACGGCGTTGCCGCGATTGTTCGAGGCATCGAGCAGCTCCGCCGAAAGACGCTCCGTCATGGTCTTCTCGTTACGCTCACGGGCGGCCGAGATCAGCCAGCGGATGCCGAGGGCCTGACGGCGCACCGAGCGGACCTCCACCGGCACCTGGTAGGTCGCGCCGCCGACGCGGCGGGAACGGACCTCGATGGTCGGCATCACGTTCTCGAGCGCCTGCTCGAACACGCCGAGCGGCGGCTGCTTGGTCTTGGCCTCGATCATGCCGAGCGCACCGTAGACGATGTTTTCGGCGACCGATTTCTTCCCGGCGTACATCACCGAGTTCATGAACTTCGTAATGATGATGTTCCCGAACTTCGGATCCGGAAGAACTTCACGCTTCTCAGCAGAATGGCGACGCGACATCTGATCGTTTCCCGCTTACTTCGGACGCTTCGCGCCGTACTTCGAACGACGCTGCTTACGGTTCTTGACGCCCTGGGTATCCAGCACGCCACGGAGGATGTGGTAGCGCACGCCGGGCAAGTCCTTGACGCGGCCGCCGCGGATCATGACCACCGAGTGCTCCTGCAGGTTATGGCCTTCACCCGGGATGTAGCCGATCACCTCGAAGCCGTTGGTCAGGCGCACCTTGGCGACCTTACGAAGCGCCGAGTTCGGCTTCTTCGGGGTCGTGGTGTAGACGCGCGTGCACACGCCGCGCTTCTGCGGCGACTGCTGCAGCGCCGGCACCTTCTTGCGCGACTTCTGCACTTCACGTGGTTTTGCGATCAGCTGGTTGATCGTCGGCATGCAGCCTTCACCCTTTAGTTCGCGCGGAAACCTTGAATGGCCCCGCAAATTTCTTCTCAGGACTAGCCGTCCCGTACGGCCCGCTCGACGCGGAACAAACAACCGCGCAAAGCGAAATCGCGCCAACCACTCATCACTGAGCGGAAAGCGCATCGACGCCACAGAGGACCGCGATTCCGAACCGTTCAGCGTTCGCTGTCCGGTCCGCCACCGAGGTCATGCATCCGAATTCACTCTCAAGAGGACGTGCTCAAGAGAACCAAAATCGTCCTGGCATTGCCTAGCTATCATCGACAGCGTTTGAGCGGCATTCGTCGAGGTTGGTGCCCGTCCGGCGCCTGAAAAAGGGCCTTGGGGTGTTCCGTTCCGACGCTGGCGTAGCTCACCGCCTGTCGTTAAGTGAGCGCCTTGTATAATCGAGAGATAGTGAAGTCAAGCAAAACGACAAGCAAAGAAACGCCTCTGGCGCTTGCAGATTTCGCATTTCGCGGCGCTCGTCGGGCGTCGAAATATGACAGCGTCTGCGACTCCCCTCGCCCGAATCCGAATCTCCGGCACGCCAGCGGAATCGCATTATATCCGGGTAAAATATGATTAGAAACAATTCTCCCCAACTTGGACCTGAAGGCGAATTTCGAAACTAAGCCTTTATTTGCCATTCGCAGCGCAAAAATTGAGGTCTACGGCCACGGGAAATGTCATGCGGTACACCGACATCGCGATCATCGGCGGAGGTCTTGCGGGCTCGACCGCAGCCGCCATGCTCGGCCGTGCCGGGATACCGACCGTCCTGATCGACCCCCATCAGGTCTATCCGTTCGACTTCCGCGTCGAAAAGATCGGCGGCGACCTGCAGCTCGCGCGATTCGTCCGGACCGGGATTGCCGAATCCGTGCTGCGTTCGGCGACGCTCGACGGCGAGAACTGGATCGCGCGATTCGGCCGTCTGCTCGACCGGCAGCCGAGCCGGCAATACGGCATCATGTACGACGCGCTGATCACTGCGATTCGGGCCGAGATCGCCGGGCCGGCAGAATTCATCCGCGACAAGGTCGTCAATGTCGCGACCAGCTCCGAGCGGCAGCGCTTGGTGCTTTCGGGCGGCGAGGAAATCTCGGCGCGCCTCGTGGTGCTCGCCAACGGCCTGAATGTCGGGCTGCGCCGGATGCTCGGCATCGAGCGGCTGGTGACCAGCTTCTGCCACTCGATCTCGATCGGCTTCGATTTCGTCCCCGTCGGCCGCCCCGCCTTCCCGTTCGCGGCCATGACCTACTTTTCGGAGCGGCCGAGCGACCGCATCCCTTACATCACGCTGTTTCCGGTCGGAAACCGGATGCGCGCCAACCTGTTCACCTACCGCCAGGCCGACGATCCGTGGCTGCGCGCGATGCGGCGCAATCCGGTCGAAACGCTGAATGCCGCGCTGCCGCGGCTGCGCCGGCTCACCGGTGAGTTCGACGTGGCCGGCGACATCAAGATCAGGCCCGCCGACGTCTATGTCAGCACCGGCTATCGGCAGGCCGGCGTCGTGCTGGTCGGCGACGCCTTCGCCAGCACCTGCCCCGTCACCGGCACCGGGACCGACAAGGTGTTCACCGACGTGTCCCAGCTCTGCAACGTCCATATCCCGGCCTGGCTTGCGACCGACGGCATGGGCGAGGAGAAGATCACGGCGTTCTACGACGATCCGGTCAAGACGGAGTGCGACGCCTGGTCGAACGCCAAGGCATTCAACTTCCGCGAGGTGTCGATCGGCAGCGGGCCCTACTGGCAGGCCCAGCGCTGGGCGCGCTTCCTCGGCTATCTCGGCCGAGGCACGCTGCGCCGGCTGCACCGCCCGCAGGCGGCGTCAGCGACACGGTCCGCCAATCACTTCCGGCAACGTCCGCACGCCGCAGACAGGGCGTAGAGGCGTGATCAGCAGGAGCGTTTTCGAGCGAAGTGGATACCGGTTCGCGTAAAGAAAACGCGCCAAAGAAGAATCTAGCGTCCGACCATCGCCGGCGACGCAGCGCGGGACTCACGCCTCGTCTTCGTCCTCATCCTCGTCGTCTTCATCCTCGTCATCTTCATCATCGTCCGCGTCGTCGTCATCCTCGTCATCAGCGTCGTGATGGACATGCCCCTGGTCGTCCCACAGCCTGCGGTAGACGCCATTCAGGGCCAGCAGTTCCTCGTGCGAGCCGCGTTCGATCGCCCTGCCGCCGGAGATCACGATGATCTCGTCCATCTCGACCACCGAGGCCAGTCGGTGCGTCGACCAGATCATGGTGCGGCCCTCGGCCACCTTGAGCAGCGTGCGGTTGATCGCCGCCTCCGTGGTCTGGTCGAGCGCCGAGGTCGCCTCGTCGAGCAGCAGCACGGACGGGTTGCGGATGATCGCGCGCGCGATCGCGATGCGCTGGCGCTGGCCGCCGGACAAGGTATCGCCGCGTTCGCCGACCGGCGTGTCGTAGCGCTGCGGCAGGCTCATGATGTAGCGATGGATCTCGGCCTTCCTGGCGGCGTCCACGACTTCCGCGTCGGTGGCCCCCTCCTTGCCGAGCCGGATGTTCTCGCGGATCGACATGTTGAACAGCATGTTCTCCTGGAACACGACCGCCATGCTGGCCCGCAGCGACTCGCGCGTCACCCGGCGGATGTCGACGCCGTCGATGGCGACGCGGCCCTCGTCCGGCACGTAGAGCCGCAGGATCAGGTTGATCAGCGTGCTCTTGCCGGAGCCGCTGGGACCGACGATCGCAATGCTCTTGCCGGCATTGAGCTTGAGGCTGAGATTGTCGAGCACCGGCGTCTGCGCCCCCTCATACTGGAAGGTAACGCGGTCGAAGGAGATGTCGTTGGTGATGCGCGGCAGATCCGGCGCACCGGGACGGTCGGCGCCGCGGGTCGGCTCGTCGAGCAGCTCCTGGATGTGCCGCACCGCCGCCGCCGACTGGATCGACACCGGGATGAAATGCATGAGATGGGCGATGTTGTACGACACCTCCCAGAATGCGCTCTCGAAGGTCACGAAGGTGCCGACCGTGATCTGCCCCTTGGTGGCGAGATAGGCGCCGATCGCCAGCACCACGAGGTGGAGCAGCAGCACCGAAATGGTGACGGTGCGCTCCACCATGGTGGACAGGAACATGGCTGAGGCGGCCTTGGCCCGGACGTCGCGGTTGCGCAGCGTGAACCAGCCGAGCGCCCGGCGCTGCAGGTTGAACGCCTTGACCACCGCCTGGGCAGCGACGTTCTCCTGCACCATGCCGAGCAGCGCAGCTTCGTTCTGCTTCTGCTCGTAATTGGCCAGCACCGCCTTCGGCGTCAGGATGCGCGGCCCGATCAGCGTGATCGGAAACACCAGCAAGGCGACCACGGCAAGCTGCCAGTTCAGGAACAGCATCAGGATGATGCCGGCGATCAGCTCGAGGCCCGGCAGCGCCGCGCTGTTGGCAAAGGTCTTGACCGAGCCCTCGAAGGCCGACAGATCGATCGAGAAACGCGACAGGATCTCGCCGCGCTTGGTGCGGGCGAAATAGGCCGAGGGCAGGTTCTGGACGTGGTCGAAGATGCGGGTCCGAACGTCGGCGATGATGCCCGCACCGAGCCGCGCATCCCAGCGCTCGTACCAGACCGCGATGATCGACGTGACGATGCCGGCGACCGCGAGCACGCCGAGGATCTTGTAAAGAGCCTGGAAATCCTCCTCGCCGAGCGCGTCGTCGATCAGGAATTTCAGGCTGAGCGGCATGATGACGTTGAACAACGTCTCGACCAGCACGCCGATCGCGACGAAGGCGAGCGGCTTCTTGTAGTTGGTCAGGATCGGCTTGACGAAGCTGAAGATCGTGGAGAGCGCGCCGGCGGCTTCCCTGGCGGTGAAGACGACGAGGTCCTCGTCATCATCGTCGTCGAGCTCGAACTCGTCGTCCTCGTCCTCATCATCGTCGTCATCGGCCGGCGCGGCGGCGGGCTTGGCGGAGGCCGTTGCCGCAGGCGGACCGGCCGCAGCCGCAGGCTTTTTCTTCAGCTCGGGATCGTCGGCCGCCGATCGATTCGGATCGTCTGATGCAGGAGGTCTTGGCGCCATGAAACCAACCGTTGCTCCACGGCCGGCATGACCGCAAATCGAAACCGCAGCGGCGAATGCTGCTGGTACAATCCTATGCGATCACAATGAATTCGGCAAAGCGTTTGGAACGGCGCGGTGCGCGGTCCCGTGGATTCGGGATCACGGCACGGCCGCCGTCTGACAGTTGGTTGACGCAGGGCCGCTCGCCTTGCGCAAGACCGCGAGCCGGTGCCGCTAGTCGTCGTGATCCGCCTCGACCTTGTCGAAGAAGGAATAGCGCAGGCTGTCGGAGTCGGCGTACCACTGCCCCGGCCCCTTGTTGGCGGCAAGCGTCAACGTCCACAGCGCATCGGTGCAGTCGCGGCGGTGCATCGACAGGTCGAAGCCGTTGCCGAAGAACAATTCCGACCATTCCCACCAGGTGCCGAGCTTCTTCACGCCGCGCAGCAGGTCGTAGCGATCGATCACCGCCGGCGCCATGTCCGAGGTCACCGACGCGAACACGACGCCGGTCTTGACCACGCGGTTGAGCTCGCGCACCCCGCGCACGACCTGCTTCTCGCCGAGATGGCACAGCGAGGTCTCGAACACGAAGTCGAACTCATTGTCCTTGAACGGCATGTCGGCGATCGAGCCGAGCTTGTTGTACTTCTTGAGCGCCTTCGGCGTCTTGCCATGGATGTAGCGGTTGTTCTCGATGCCCCAGGCATCGATGCCGCGCTCGCGCAGCGCGCCGACCAGCTCGCCGCTGGCGGAGCCGGCGATCAACAGCTTGTAGCCCTTCGCCCTGCCCCACACCGTCTTGATGAGGTCGGTCAGATAGACCGGGTCGGTGAAGTTGCGCCAGACTTCGCTGTAGGGACCGGCGCCGCGATAATTCTCGAAATAATTGCGGTCGATCTTGTCGGACAGCGCGCCTTCGTCCTGCGCGCGGGCGCGACGCAGCCGCATCATCTCGGTGACGATGATGTCGGTTGCGGCATCGGAGGAATCGAGCAACCCGTTCAGCGTCGAATCGAACAGATAGTCGCCGACCACCACGATGCCGGGGTGCTGCTTCGGATCGGGACGGTGGTTGGTCATGACGTCGCGCACCGGCAGGCCGCCCGGCAGCGCGTTGACCGACGACAGCCAGCGATGGGTCTTGCCCTCGAGGAAATGCGCACGTGCATCGCCGAGCGAGGCCGGCAGCGATTTCAGCGCGGCGTCGATCAGCTCCTCGTCGCTGAGATTGGCGAAGGCGAGCGCGTCGGAGCCGGCGATCAGCCAGTTCAGCACGCCGTGCTTGCCGACGTCGTGGCGCGCGCCCTCATTGTAGACGCAGCAGCCGCCGAACGCTTCCGACATGAACCAGGCGCCCGGGATCTTCTCGCCCCAGAACGGCTCGTCGAACAGGATCGAGACGCGCAGATAGTGCGCCGGACGGTCGAAATAGGCGACGTGCTTGACCATCGACTTGCGCAGCTGTTCGCCGTCCCAGCGCATGGTCGCGAGCCAGGAGTGCGGCAGGCAGACCAGCACCAGATCGAAGTCGCGCGTCTCCGGCCCCTTGCCGTTCATCATGTTGAGCTGGTAGCGGCCGCCAGCGGTCTTGCCGACCTTGAGGACGCGATGGTTGAGCTGGATGTCGGCGCTGACCTCCGAGCGCAGGCAATCGATCAGCTGCTCGTTGCCGTTCTGGATCGAATACAGGCCGATATAGCCGTCGACATCCATGACGTAGTTCTTCAGCGCGTTGAGGCCGTTGGTGTTGTGGCTCTCGGTCGCGAGGTCGGAGCGCGCCATCACCTTGAAGAACCGCTTGGCGGTCACGTCCTCGACCTCTTCGTCGAGGATCTGCTCGGCGGTCTTGTAGGCCCACGGATGTTCGTTGTCGTGGGCGCCGACGCCCTCGTAATACTCGATCGGCGACACCAGCTCGCTGCAGCGCTTGCGGAACGCCTCGATCGCGGCCGCGGTCTTCGCGCCGTATTTGCGGCGCATGCCGGGAACGTCGGCCAGCAGTTCGCCGTCGAGCTGCACCTGCTCGGCATCCATCGGGATCGTCTGCAGGCCGAAATGCTGGATCAGCTCGCGCAGCGGGTCGGGTCCCGTCATCGAGTAATCGTAGATCTCGGCGACGCCGGCCTCGTACATCGCCGGCGCGGTATCGAATTTGCGCGTGACAATCTTGCCCCCGAGACGGTTCGACGCCTCGAAGATGGTGATGCGGCAGAGGTCGCCGAGTTTGCGCTTCAGATACCAGGCGCTCATCAGCCCCCCGGGGCCGCCGCCTACAATCGCCAAGTCGAGCATATCGATTCCGTCGTCTCCGGCACGAGCCAAACAGCCGGTCTAAGTCACCCTAGCAAAGGCACTTTTTTGCCTGAAGGGAAGATGAACAAACTGCGTCCCTGCACCGCAGCAAGGCAAGAAAGCAACAAAAAGGCCGGCAGAACGCCGGCCTTCTCGCTGACTACCGTAGTCTTGCGGATGCCTATTCCGCGGGCGGCAGCGCCAGCGGCTCCGCTTCCGGAGCCGTCGGCACGATCGCCGCCTGCTGCTTCTCGCGCTCGTCGAGGATCAGCTTGTCGCGCTTGACCGCGACTTCGCGAATCCGCGCCATCGAGGCGCCGGTGCCGGCCGGGATCAGGCGGCCGACAATGACGTTCTCCTTGAGGCCTTCGAGCGGGTCCACCTTGCCGTTGACGGCAGCTTCGGTGAGCACGCGCGTGGTCTCCTGGAACGACGCCGCCGAGAAGAAGGAGCGGGTCTGCAAGCTCGCCTTGGTGATGCCGAGCAGAACCGGCGTCCCCGTGGCGGGCTTCTTGCCCTCTTCCTTGGCCTTGGTGTTGAGCGCGTCGAACTCGATCTTGTCGACCTGCTCGCCCGAGATCATGTCGGTGTCGCCCTGATCGGTGACTTCGACCTTCTGCAGCATCTGACGGACAATCACCTCGATGTGCTTGTCGTTGATGAGCACGCCCTGCAACCGGTAGACCTCCTGGATTTCGTTGACCAGATAGGCAGCGAGTTCCTCGATGCCCTTGATCGCCAGGATGTCGTGCGGCGCCGGATTGCCTTCGACGATGAAATCGCCCTTTTCGACGATGTCGCCGTCCTGAAGGTGGATGTGCTTGCCCTTCGGGATCAGGTACTCGCGCGGCTCCTCGGTCTTGTCCATCGGCTCGATCGAGATGCGGCGCTTGTTCTTGTAGTCGCGGCCGAAGCGGATCGTTCCCGCGGTCTCCGCGATGATCGCCGCATCCTTCGGCTTGCGAGCCTCGAACAGTTCCGCCACCCGCGGCAGACCGCCGGTGATGTCACGCGTCTTGGCGCTCTCGGTCGAGATACGCGCCAGGATGTCGCCGGGCATCACCTTCGCGCCGATGTCGACCGACAGAATGGCGTCGACCGACAGCATGTAGCGGGCATCGCCGCCACGCGCGAGTTTCATCACCTTGCCGTCCTTGCCCTTGACCACGATGGCCGGACGCAGGTCCGAACCGCCGCGCGTCGTGCGCCAGTCGATGACCACGCGCTTGGCGATACCGGTCGACTCGTCGAGCGTTTCCGAGATCGACTGGCCTTCGACCAGATCCTCGAAACCGATCGTGCCCTCGACCTCGGTGAGCACCGGGCGGGTATAGGGATCCCACTCCGCGATGCGCTGGCCGCGCTTGACCATGTCGCCTTCGTCGACGTGCATCTTCGAACCGTACTGAATACGGTGGGTTGCACGCTCGGTGCCGTCGGCATCGACGATCGCAACGACCATGTTGCGCACCATCGCGACCAGGTTGCCTTCGCTGTTGCGGGCAATCGCCTTGTTCCTGATCACGATCTTGCCGTCGAAGTTCGATTCGACGAACGACTGCTCGTTGAGCTGGGCGGCGCCGCCGATGTGGAACGTGCGCATCGTCAGCTGCGTGCCGGGTTCACCGATCGACTGTGCCGCGATGACGCCGACGGCCTCACCGTGGTTGACCGGGGTGCCGCGGGCCAGATCGCGGCCGTAGCACTTGGCGCAGATGCCGTTGACCAGCTCGCAGGTCAGCGCCGAGCGGATCTTCACTTCCTGGATGCCGGCCTGCTGGATCGCGTCGACATGGGTCTCCTCCATCAACGTGTCGCGCTTGACGACAACCTCGTTGGTGGCGGGATCGCGCACGTCATCACAGGCCGTACGGCCCAGGATGCGCGAGCCGAGCGAGGCAACGACCGTGCCGGCATCGACGATGGCGCGCATCTTGATGCCGAGCTTGGTGCCGCAATCGGTCTGCGTGATGATGCAGTCCTGCGCGACGTCGACCAGACGGCGGGTCAGGTAGCCGGAGTTCGCGGTCTTCAACGCGGTGTCCGCGAGGCCCTTGCGGGCGCCGTGGGTCGAGTTGAAGTACTCGAGCACCGACAGACCTTCCTTGAAGTTGGAAATGATCGGCGTCTCGATGATCTCGCCCGACGGCTTGGCCATCAGGCCGCGCATGCCAGCGAGCTGGCGCATCTGGGCCGGCGAACCACGCGCACCGGAGTGCGCCATCATGTAGATCGAGTTGATGTCGGCATCGGCGCCCGCCGCCGTCTTCTTGGTGGACGAGATCTCCTTCATCATCGCCTTGGCGACTTCTTCACCGGCCTTCGACCAGGCGTCGACGACCTTGTTGTACTTCTCGCCATGGGTGATCAGGCCGTCATTGTACTGCTGCTCGAAATCCTTCGCCAGCGTACGGGTCTGGTCCACGATCTTCCACTTCGACGCCGGCACGACCATGTCGTCCTTGCCGAACGAGATGCCCGCCTTGAAGGCGTTGTAGAAGCCGAGCGCCATGATGCGGTCGCAGAAGATCACCGTCTCCTTCTGACCGCAGTGACGGTAGACCTGGTCGATCACGCCGGAGATCTCGCGCTTGGTCATCAGCTTGTTGATGATGTCGTACGAGATCTTGGTGCTCTTCGGCAGCAGGTTGCCGAGCATGACGCGGCCGGCAGTGGTTTCAATCCACCGCTTGGACATCTTGCCTTCCTCGTCGAGGCCTTCCCACCGGTACTTGATCTTGGTGTGGAGGTGGATGACCTTCGAATGCAGGGCGTGCTCGAGCTCGGCCATGTCGCCGAAGATCTTGCCCTCGCCGGGCAGGCCTTCGCGCATGATCGAGACGTAGTAGAGGCCGAGCACGATGTCCTGCGACGGCACGATGATCGGCTGGCCGTTCGCCGGATGCAGGATGTTGTTGGTCGACATCATCAGGACGCGCGCTTCCAGCTGCGCTTCGAGCGACAGCGGAACGTGCACGGCCATCTGGTCGCCGTCGAAGTCGGCGTTGAAGGCGGCGCAGACCAGCGGATGCAGCTGGATCGCCTTGCCTTCGATCAGCACCGGTTCGAAGGCCTGGATGCCCAACCTGTGCAGCGTCGGCGCGCGGTTGAGCAGCACCGGATGCTCGCGGATCACCTCATCGAGGATATCCCAGACCTCCGGACGCTCCTTCTCGACCAGCTTCTTGGCCTGCTTCACCGTGGTGGACAGGCCCTTGGCGTCGAGCCGCGAATAGATGAACGGCTTGAACAGCTCGAGCGCCATCTTCTTCGGCAAGCCGCACTGATGCAGGCGCAGCTCGGGACCGACCACGATCACCGAACGGCCCGAATAGTCGACGCGCTTGCCGAGCAGGTTCTGACGGAACCGGCCCTGCTTGCCCTTCAGCATGTCGGCGAGCGACTTCAGCGGGCGCTTGTTGGCGCCGGTGATGACGCGGCCGCGGCGGCCGTTGTCGAACAGTGCGTCGACGGCCTCCTGCAGCATGCGCTTTTCGTTGCGGATGATGATGTCAGGCGCACGCAGCTCCATCAGCCGCTTCAAGCGGTTGTTGCGGTTGATGACGCGGCGATACAGGTCGTTGAGGTCCGAGGTCGCAAACCGGCCGCCGTCGAGCGGCACCAGCGGACGCAGGTCCGGCGGAATCACCGGCACGACCGTCATGATCATCCATTCCGGCTTGTTGCCGGAGACGCGGAAGGCCTCGACGATCTTCAGACGTTTGGCGAGCTTCTTGTGCTTGATGTCGGAGTCGGTCTCCGCCATGTCGGCACGCAGCGTCGCCTCGAGCTTCTCGAGCTCGAGCCCCTTGAGCAGCTCGCGGATCGCCTCCGCGCCGATCATGGCAGTGAAGCTGTCCTGGCCGTACTCGTCCTGCGCCTTCAGATACTCGTCTTCCGACAGCAGCTGACGGTCCTTCAGCGCGGTGAGACCCGGCTCGAGAACGACGTAGTATTCAAAATAGAGGATCCGCTCGAGATCCTTCAGCGTCATGTCGAGCAACAGGCCGATGCGCGACGGCAGCGACTTCAGGAACCAGATGTGGGCGACCGGCGCCGCCAGCTCGATATGGCCCATGCGCTCGCGCCGAACGCGCGACAGCGTCACTTCGACCGAGCACTTTTCGCAGATGATGCCCTTGTACTTCATCCGCTTGTACTTGCCGCACAAGCACTCGTAGTCCTTGATCGGCCCGAAGATGCGCGCGCAGAACAGGCCGTCACGCTCCGGCTTGAAGGTGCGGTAGTTGATGGTCTCCGGCTTCTTGATCTCGCCGTAGGACCAGGACAGAATCTTCTCCGGAGACGCGATCGAAATCCGAATCTGGTCGAAGACCTGAGCCGGCGTCGTCGGATTGAAAAGATTCATAATCTCTTGATTCATGGTCTTCTCCTCGCGTGCCGATCGTCACCGGCAGCAAATTCGAAACTTTTATTCAGCGCGCACCCCACCCAACGTCCGAGCGGAGCGCGAAGGCCCGGCGCTTCCGCGCCGGGCGTAAATCAACGCGTTACTCGGCCGCTTCCGACGTCGACGCCGGTCCCACCTTGGAATTGTGCAGGTCGACGTTGAGACCGAGCGAGCGCATTTCCTTGACCAGCACGTTGAACGATTCCGGAATGCCGGCCTCGAAGGTGTCGTCGCCGCGCACGATCGCCTCGTACACCTTGGTACGGCCGGCGACGTCGTCCGACTTCACGGTCAGCATTTCCTGCAGCGTGTAGGCGGCGCCGTAGGCTTCCAGCGCCCAGACCTCCATTTCGCCGAAGCGCTGGCCGCCGAACTGCGCCTTGCCCCCCAGCGGCTGCTGGGTGACGAGCGAGTACGGACCGATCGAACGCGCGTGGATCTTGTCGTCCACGAGATGGTGCAGCTTGAGCATGTAGATGTAGCCCATCGTCACCTTGCGATCGAACTGGTCGCCGGTGCGGCCGTCATAAACGGTCGACTGGCCGGAGGCGTCGAAGCCCGCGAGCTTCAGCATCTCCTCGATGTCGGCTTCCTTGGCGCCGTCGAACACCGGCGTTGCGATCGGCACGCCGTGGCTCAGATTGCGGCCGAGTTCGACCAGCTCGTTGTCGTTCAGCGACTTGATGGTTTCATCCTCGCCATAGATCTTCTTCAGGGTCTCGCGCAGCGGCTTGAGATCCTGCTTCTGATAGTAGGCGTCGATGGTCTGGCCGATGCGCTTGCCGAGGCCGGCGCAGGCCCAACCGAGATGGGTCTCAAGGATCTGACCGACGTTCATGCGCGAAGGCACGCCGAGCGGATTGAGCACGATGTCGGCATGCGTACCGTCCTCGAGGAACGGCATGTCCTCGATCGGCACGATCTTCGACACCACGCCCTTGTTGCCGTGACGGCCAGCCATCTTGTCGCCGGGCTGGATCTTGCGCTTCACCGCGACGAAGACCTTGACCATCTTCATCACGCCGGGCGGCAACTCGTCGCCACGCTGCAGCTTCTCGACCTTGTCGAGGAAGCGCTGCTCGAGGCCCTTCTTCGACTCGTCGTACTGCTTCCGCATGGCCTCGATCTCGGCCATCAGCTTGTCGTTCGGCGAGGCGAACAGCCACCACTGCGACTTCGGATACTCGTCGAGCACCGCGCGGGTGATCTTGGTATCCTTCTTGAAGCCCTTCGGGCCGGCGATGCCCTGGCGGTTCTCCAGCAGCTCGGCGAGGCGGTTGTAGACGTTGCGGTCGAGAATCGCCTGTTCGTCGTCGCGATCCTTGGCCAGACGCTCGATCTCTTCCCGCTCGATCGCCAGCGCACGCTCGTCCTTGTCGACGCCGTGACGGTTGAACACGCGGACTTCCACGATGGTGCCCTGCACGCCCGGAGGCACGCGCAGCGAGGTGTCGCGGACGTCGGAGGCCTTCTCGCCGAAGATGGCGCGGAGCAGCTTCTCTTCCGGCGTCATCGGGCTCTCGCCCTTCGGCGTGATCTTGCCGACCAGGATGTCGCCGGCGCGGACTTCCGCACCGATGTAGACGATACCGGCTTCGTCGAGGTTCTTCAGCGCTTCTTCCGAAACGTTCGGAATGTCGCGGGTGATTTCCTCAGGACCAAGCTTGGTGTCGCGGGCCATCACCTCGAATTCTTCGATATGAATCGAGGTGAAGACGTCGTCCTTCACGATCCGCTCGGAGAGCAGGATCGAGTCTTCGAAGTTGTAGCCGTTCCACGGCATGAACGCGACCAGCACGTTGCGGCCGAGCGCGAGTTCGCCGAGATCGGTCGACGGACCGTCCGCGATGATGTCGCCCTTCTTGACGATGTCGCCGACCTTCACCAGCGGACGCTGGTTGATGCAGGTCGACTGGTTGGAGCGCTGGTACTTCATCAGCCGGTAGATATCGACGCCCGACTTGGTCGGATCGAGATCCTCGGTGGCGCGGATCACGACGCGGGTGGCGTCGATCTGGTCGATCACGCCCGAACGGCGCGCGGCAATCGCCGCGCCCGAGTCACGGGCGACCACGCCTTCCATGCCGGTTCCGACGAACGGCGCCTCGGCGCGAACCAGCGGCACCGCCTGGCGCTGCATGTTCGAGCCCATCAGCGCGCGGTTGGCGTCGTCGTTCTCGAGGAACGGGATCAGCGCCGCGGCGACCGAAACCAGCTGCTTCGGCGACACGTCCATGTAGTCGACCTTGTCCGGCGTCACCGGCAGCACTTCGCCGGCATGACGGCAGACCACCAGGTCGTCGGTGAAGCGGCCCTTGGCGTCGAGCGGCACGTTGGCCTGCGCGACGCGGTAGCGGCCCTCCTCCATCGCCGACAGATAGACCACCTCGTCGGTGACCCGGCCGTCCTTGATCTTGCGATAGGGCGTCTCGACGAAGCCGTACTTGTTGACGCGCGCGAACGTCGCCAGCGAGTTGATCAGACCGATGTTCGGACCTTCCGGCGTTTCGATCGGGCAGATACGGCCGTAATGCGTCGGATGCACGTCGCGGACTTCGAAGCCGGCACGCTCGCGGGTCAGACCGCCCGGGCCAAGCGCCGACAGGCGCCGCTTGTGGGTGATCTCCGACAGCGGGTTGGTCTGGTCCATGAACTGCGAGAGCTGCGAGGAACCGAAGAACTCGCGCACCGCGGCGGCCGCGGGCTTGGCGTTGATCAGGTCCTGCGGCATCACGGTGTCGATATCGACGCTCGACATGCGCTCCTTGATGGCGCGCTCCATGCGGAGCAGGCCGATCCGGTACTGGTTCTCCATGAGCTCGCCGACCGAACGCACCCGGCGGTTGCCGAGGTGGTCGATGTCGTCGATCTCGCCCTTGCCGTCGCGCAGGTCGACCAGCGTCTTGATGACCGCCAGGATGTCTTCCTTGCGCAGCGTGCGATGGGTGTCGGGCGCATCGAGCTCGAGGCGCATGTTCATCTTGACGCGGCCGACCGCGGAGAGGTCGTAGCGCTCGGCATCGAAGAACAGCGACTGGAACATCGCCTGCGCCGAATCCAGAGTCGGCGGCTCGCCCGGACGCATCACGCGGTAGATGTCGAACAGCGCGTCCTCGCGCGTCAAGTTCTTGTCGGCCGACAGCGTGTTGCGGATGTAGGCGCCGACATTGACGTGGTCGATGTCGAGCAGCGGCAGATCCTTGTAGCCCTGCTCGTTCAGCACCTTGAGCGACTTCTCGGTGATCTCCTCGCCGGCTTCGGCGTAGATTTCACCGGTCTTCGGGTTGACGAGATCCTCGGCGAGATAGTTGCCGACGAGCTCCTCGTCCGACATCCGCAGCGCCTTGAGGCCCTTTTCCTGCATCTGGCGCGCGCTGCGCACGGTCAGCTTCTTGCCGGCCTCGAGCACCACCTTGCCAGTGTCGGCGTCGATCAGGTCGTTGATGGTCGAGTAGCCGCGGAAGCGGTTGGCATCGAACGGCACGCGCCATCCGTCCTTGGTCCGCTTGTAGGTGATCTTCTTGTAGAAGGTCGACAGGATCTGCTCGCCGTCGAGACCGAGCGCGTACATCAGCGAGGTCACGGGCAGCTTGCGGCGGCGGTCGATGCGCGCGAACACGATGTCCTTGGCGTCGAACTCGATGTCGAGCCAGGAACCGCGATACGGAATCACGCGCGCGGCAAACAAGAGCTTGCCGGACGAATGGGTCTTGCCCTTGTCGTGGTCGAAGAACACGCCGGGCGAACGGTGCATCTGCGAGACGATGACGCGCTCGGTGCCGTTGACGACGAAGGTGCCGTTCATCGTCATGAGCGGGATATCGCCCATGTAGACGTCCTGCTCCTTGATGTCCTTCACCGACTTGGCGCCGGTTTCCTCGTCGATATCGAACACGATGAGGCGCAGCGTCACCTTGAGCGGCGCAGCGAAGGTCATGCCGCGCTGGCGGCACTCGTCGACGTCATACTTCGGCTGTTCGAACTCGTAGCGGACGAATTCGAGCATCGAGGTGCCCGAGAAATCCGAGATCGGAAATACCGAGCGGAATACCGCCTGCAGGCCCTCGTCGAGGCGACCGCCGGCCGGCTCGTCAACCATCAGGAACTGGTCGTAGGATGCCTTCTGAACCTCGATGAGGTTCGGCATCTCGGCGACTTCCTTGATGTGACCGAAAAACTTGCGTACGCGTTTGCGACCGGTGAATGTCTGCTGCGCCATCGTGGCCTCTCATTTTCGTCGCCTTTGTGGGGCGAACCTTCCGGGACGCGATTGCCATCGCCCCCGGGTTGAATTTCGAATCGTCCCGAAGGAACGAAGCGCAAAGTCAGGAATTAAATCCCCGGCCCCGCCCCATCACCTCCAGAACGCAAAACGACGCGCGAGGCGCATCACTGCACCCGCTCGTCCAAACGCTCCGCTTTACGGACTGAAAAAGCCCGAAATCTGACTGTCTCCCAACGGCTTCCGCCGGGTGCCCTGCCGCCCCCGCCGCCTACCGTGTTTTTCTGCTGCCAACCCGATATGGGATGGCAATAAAGGAGATTCGAGGGTTAAGTCCACGGATCCCCACACTTTTTTGTGTCCGGCCCGCCACGCGACAACCTGTCGCACGCCGTTTGCAGGCCCGGGAGCGCCCTGCGGCGCTCCCGGATCGCGCATTACTTGAGCTCGACCTTGGCGCCAGCCTTCTCGAGCTGGGCCTTGATCTTCTCGGCTTCGTCCTTGTTGACGCCTTCCTTGACGGGCTTCGGAGCGCCTTCGACGAGGTCCTTGGCTTCCTTCAGGCCCAGGCCGGTGATGGCGCGGACTTCCTTGATGACTTCGATCTTCTTGTCGCCGGCGGCAGCCAGCACGACGGTGAAGTCGGTCTTCTCTTCAGCCGGAGCAGCGGCAGCGCCGCCACCAGCCGGGCCGGCAACCGCGACGGCGGCAGCAGCGGAGACGCCCCACTTTTCTTCGAGGAGCTTGGCGAGTTCGGCGGCTTCGAGCACGGTGAGGCTCGAGAGGTCGTCGACGATTTTCTGCAAGTCAGCCATTGATCTGTTTCCTTAAACGTTTGGTTCGAACCAGGTTTTGAGATTAGCGAAGGGTCAGGCCGCTTCGCTCTTTGAGGCATGAGCCTGAATGACGCGTGCGAGCTTGGCCGCAGGCGCGTTCGACAGCTGAGCGAGCTTGGTCGCCGGCGCCACGATGAGGCCCACGATCTTGCCGCGCAGTTCGTCGAGCGACGGCAGTGAGGCAAGCGCCTTCACGCTGTCGACATTCAGGACGGTTTTGCCCATCGAGCCGCCAAGGATGACGAACTTTTCGTTCGCCTTGGCGAATTCGACGGCAACCTTTGGCGCCGCGACCGGATCGTTCGAAGTAGCGATCACAGTCGGCCCCTTCAGCAGGGAACCGATGGCAGCGACGTCAGTGCCTTCAAGAGCAATTTTGGCGAGACGGTTCTTCGAGACCTTCACCGACGCACCCGCCTGCTTCATCTGCATGCGCAGCTTCTGCATCTGGGCCACGGTGAGGCCGGAATAGTGAGCGACGATCGCAACGCTCGTGGCCTTGAAGGCCTCGTTGAGCTGTCCGACCGCCTCTTTTTTTGCCGCTCGTTCCACAGCAAGCTCTTTCCGGTTGGCGGCCTTTCCGCGAAGGCAGGACCGCCGGGTTGCACCCATCGTCCCGCCCTAAACCTGATCCGTTGGGCGCAAGACCCTTCGGACATGCCGGGCAAGACGACATCTAGAAGCCTGCCCTCCCAGAGCCTTGCGGCCATGGGCTGTCGAGGTTCGAACCAAACCAGCCTCCCAGCCGCGAACAGGCCGCGACGTGGAGCACAAAATCCGGTCTTCACCCGTCTATGCAGGCCATGCGATTAAGCCGTTGAAAACACGAAGTTCTCGCGGGCGCCTGCAGTCTCGGACAGGATCGGGCTATCGGCCGGGGGCCGAATGCCCTGCTCTCATTCCGTTGGAGGCGACGGGTTTCCTTCCTTTCGAGCATCCTTGCGGGCATGCGGAAAGGAATGATCTCCTATCACCTCAGGTTTTCGGAATGCGAGCACGGACATGCCAGCAAGTGCCAGCACGCCCGGAAGCCGCTATGTAACCGGTCCCGCGCTACTTGCCAAGAGCAAATTTCAGACCAGTTTCACATTGCGGCCGGGGAACCGGTTCCGAGGCCGGAACCGCCAGCCGCTCAGGCGCCCCTTACCTCAAACGGCAGCGGCGTACCCGTGAAGAACGCCTCGAGATTGGCGAGCACGCAGTCCTGCATCGCCACGTGCGATTCCAGGGTGTGGCCGCCGATATGCGGCGACAGCACGACGTTCGGCAGCGCCGTCAGTTCGTCCGGCGCGTGCGGCTCCTTGGCGAACACGTCGAGGCCGGCGCCGGCGATTGCGCCATCGGTCAGCGCTGCGACCAGCGCCTTCTGGTCGATGACGGAGCCGCGCGAGATATTGACCACGATCCCGCTGCTGCCGAGGCGGCGCAGGATGTCGGCATTGACGGCGTGGACCGTATCCGCGCCGGCGCGCACCGCGATCATCAGCACACTGCACCAGTCGGCGAGCGCCTCGAGGCTCGGAAAGTGCTGATACGACACGTCCTGCCGTGACCGGCTGAAATAGCCGACCTCGGTTTCGAACGCGGCGACCCGCGCCGCGATCTTGCGGCCGATCTCGCCGAGACCATACACGCCGACCTTGCGGCCGCGCATGCCTGGCTGCGGCCGCATCATCGGCGACGGCTTGGCCGCGATCCAGTCGCCGCTGCGGACATAGTTGTCGGCGACCGGCAGGCGGCGCGTAGCCGCCAGCATCAGCGTCACCGCGATGTCGGCAACCGATGCGGCATTGGCGCCGGGGCTGTGGCCGACCGCAATTCCGCGCTTCGCGGCGGCGGCAAGATCGATCCCCTCATAGCCGGTGCCGTAGCAGATGATCGCGCCAAGCTTCGGCAGCATGTCCATCGCCTCGCCGCCGAGTGTCGTCCCACCCGATGTGATCATGGCCCGGATCTCGCCAAGCTCCGCCGCCGAAAACATCTCGGTCGGCCGCTTGCCAGCGGCATTCAGCAGCTCGTAGCGCTCGCCGAAGCGCACCAGTTCGTTTCTCGGAAAGCGCGAATAGACGAGGACCTTATCGGGCATTGTTGTTGTTTCCTGCGAGAGGCTTCACCTGGAGCCTTTTCCGTTCCGATTGAATCGGAACAAGGCTTTGGATTCTTGTCCTGCGATTCTTGTCCTGGCGCGTTTTCTTCACGCGAGCCGGTAGCCACTTCGCGCGAAAACGCTCCGGCAAAATAAAAGGGCGGAACCGGTTGCCCGATCCCGCCCCTGTTTATCTCGTCACGGTGAGAGACCTCAGCCGAGGATCGTGCCCGGCTCGACCTTCACGCCCGGGCCCATGGTGGAGGAAACCGCCACGCGCTGGATGTAGGTGCCCTTGGAACCCGCCGGCTTCGCCTTGGAGACCGCATCCGCGAGCGCCTTGACGTTCTCGACCAGCTTGTCCTCGGAGAACGAGGCCTTGCCGATGCCGGCCTGCACGATGCCGGCCTTCTCGACGCGGAACTCGACCGAGCCGCCCTTGGCGCCCTTGACGGCGTTGGTGACGTCCATGGTCACGGTGCCGATCTTGGGGTTCGGCATCATGCCGCGCGGACCGAGCACCTTACCGAGGCGGCCGACCAGCGGCATCATGTCGGGAGTGGCGATACAACGATCGAAGTCGATCGCACCGCCCTGCACCTTCTCGACCAGGTCTTCGGCACCGACGACGTCGGCACCGGCGGCCTTGGCTTCCTCAGCCTTGGCACCGCGCGCGAACACGCCGACGCGCAGCGTACGGCCGGTTCCGTTCGGCAGGTTGACGACGCCGCGGACCATCTGGTCGGCGTGGCGCGGGTCGACGCCGAGATTAATCGCGATCTCGATCGTCTCGTCGAACTTCGACTTGGCGCGCTCCTTGACCATCTTGATGGCGTCCGCGAGCGGGTAGAGCTTCTCGCGATCGACACCCTCGCGGGCCTTCTTCAAACGCTTTCCGATTGCCATGGCCCGTTACCCCGCAACTTCCAGACCCATCGAACGGGCAGAGCCCTCGACCATCTTCATGGCCGATTCGATGGTGTCGCAATTCAAGTCCTTCATCTTCTTCTCGGCGATCTCGCGCACCTGCGCCTTGGTCACCTGGCCGGCCTTGTCACGGCCCGGCGCCTTCGAGCCGGACTGGATCTTGGCAGCCTGCTTGAGGAAGAACGACATCGGGGGCGTCTTCATCTCGAAGGTGAACGAACGATCGGCGTAGATCGTGATCACTACCGGGATTGGGGTATTCTTCTCTTCCTTCTGGGTCTGCGCGTTGAACGCCTTGCAGAACTCCATGATGTTGAGACCGCGCTGACCAAGCGCGGGGCCGATCGGGGGCGAAGGATTCGCCGCACCGGCCGGGACCTGAAGCTTCAGGTATCCGGTCACTTTCTTTGCCATTTATCACTCCTGTTGTGCCGGACGGTGCCGGCGGTTTCAGGTTCCGTGGTTCGGTTGAAGGGGCTGGCGACCGCCTCCTCCCTCCCACGGCCTCTCACTTGACGCGGGGCATATACCCCGCGCCGTCCGGTCAGACCACCTTTTCGACCTGACCGAATTCCAGTTCCACGGGGGTCGCACGGCCGAAGATCGACACCGCGACCTTCACGCGCGAGCGCGCCTCGTCGATTTCTTCCACCACGCCGGAGAACGAGGCGAACGGGCCGTCGGCCACGCGCACGTTCTCGCCGATTTCGAACGACACCGACGCCTTCGGACGCTCCACGCCCTCCTGCACCTGGTGCAGGATCCGCATCGCCTCCGATTCCGAGATCGGCATCGGCTTGTTTTCAGCGCCCAGGAAGCCGGTCACCTTCGGGGTGTTCTTGATCAGATGGAACGCCTCGTCGGTCAGCTTCATCTTCACCAGCACATAGCCCGGGAAGAACTTGCGCTCGGCGTCGATCTTGCGGCCGCGGCGCACCTCGGTGACCTTCTCGGTCGGCACCAGCACCTGCTCGAACAGCTCTTCCAGCCCGCGCTGCTTGGCCTGCTCGCGGATCGATTCCGCGACCTTCTTCTCGAAGTTCGAATAGGCGTGAACGATGTACCAGCGCTTGTCCATCAATTGAGTTCCCATGCTCATCAGTGGATGCCCAGTACCAGGGTGATGAGGTAGCGGATGACCTGGTCCGCGGCGAAGAAGAAGATCGAGGCCAGCGCCACCATCACGAACACCATGATGGTCGTGATGGTCGTCTCGCGGCGCGTCGGCCAGGTGACCTTGGCGGTCTCCGAGCGCACTTCCTGCAGGAATTTGAACGGGCTGAAAGCCATCGTGAGATCCGCGTCCGTCTCCGGACGATTTGCAACGTTTCAAGGAATCCGAACAGCCGACCTTGCGGACCCAGCCCTCGTTTGGAAGGTTGAGCCGATAAACGAGCTCGAATGTTCGGGGAATTAGGCCGCGCCGGATATCCGCGATCAAAGCGGGCCGGCTGCGAGTGTCGGGTATCTACTGCGAGACCGGCCAAAGGTCAAGGTCGGCGGGGTCGCGCCCCACCCCGGCCGCGCCCGCGGCGGATCGGAACGGGGCCCCTCGAATCAAGGACTTAGGCTGATGGTACGAGGTCCGTTGCCCCGGCCGCCCACCGCGGCGACCGGGTGGATCACCCGGCGAAGCTCTTCTGGACCGCCTGGTCCAGCGTGGCGCCGCCGACATAGCGCTGGCGCAGTTCGCGTTTGAGCAGCTTGCCGCTCGGGTTCTTCGGCAGGCTGTCGACGAAGATGACCCGCTTCGGCACCTTGAAATGGGCCATCGACGCCGCGCAGTGCTTGATCACGGCCTCGGCGTCGAGGTTCTCGCCCGCCTTGGCCACCACGATCGCGGTCACCGCCTCGATCCATCGCGGGTCGGGCAGCCCGACCACCGCGACCTCCGACACCGCAGGCAGCCGGTAGATCATCTCCTCGACCTCGCGGCTTGCGACATTCTCGCCGCCGCTCTTGATCATGTCCTTCACGCGATCGACGACCGTGATGTAGCCGTCGGCATCGACGGTCGCGAGATCGCCGGAATGAAACCAGCCGCCGGCAAATGCCGCCGCAGTCTTGACCGGATCGTTGTGGTAGCCGGACAAGAGATGCGGCGAGCGGTGCACGATCTCGCCGACCTCTCCCACCGTGACGTCGGTCATATCCGGCTTGACCACCCGCGTCTCGACATTGATCGCGGGCTTGCCGGCCGAGCCGGCCTTCGGCAGCTGGTGCTCCGGCGCCAGCACGGTCGCGAGCGGCGCGATCTCGGTCTGGCCGTAGAAATTCCAGAATTTTACGTCGGGCAGCCGGCGCTGCAATTCGAGCAGCACTTCGACCGGCATGATCGAGGCGCCGTAATAGCCCTTGCGCAAGGACGACAGGTCGGTGCGATCGAACGCGCCCGAGCGCAGCATCGCGATCCAGATCGTCGGCGGCGCGAAGAACGCATTGATCTTGTGGGCCGCGATCAGCGCCAGGACATTGTCGGGCACCGGCTTGCCGGTAATGAGACTGGTGGCGCCGAGATAGATCGCGGGCCCCAGGAAGACGTCGAGCTGCGCGCAATGATACAGCGGCAGCGCGTGCAGCACGGTGTCGTCGGTCGCCATGCCGCCGTCGATGATGCAGCTGACATACTGCCACATCACCGCTTCATGGGTGAGGACCGCGCCTTTCGGCAGCGACTCCGTGCCGCTGGTGTAGATGATCTGCGCGGGATCGCGGCTGTCGACCGCGGCATCCGGCGCCGAGGCGTCGCTGTGCAGCAGGCTGTCGAACGTCGTGATGCCCTCGGGCGCGGTGGCCGGGTCTTCGCCCGGCAGCCAGATCAGGGTTTCGACCGCCGAGCCCTTGGCGGCCGCCGCGTGCGCGGTCTCCACGAAATCGGGGCCGACCGCGAGCAGCTTCGCGCCGGAATTCGCGAGGATGAAATTGATCTCGTCGGGATTGAGCATGAAATTGATCGGCACCAGGATCGCGCCGATCCGCGCCACCGCGAAGCGCAGCGCGGCGAAGCCATGCGAATTGCGCGACAGCACCGCAACACGGTCGCTTTTCGCAATGCCAAGGGCGATCAAGCCGCGCCCGAGCCGATTGCAGATCGCGTCCATCTCCGCAAAGGTCCAGCTCACCTCGCCGCAGATCAGCGCGGTCTTGTTGGGGTAGCGCTTGGCAGACCGGCGCAACAGATCGCCGATGCTGTGCTCGCGAGCGCGCTGGATCGTTGCTGCGATGTCTCCGCTCATTTGTCCCTCCCGAATGTGCTTTTTGTCGTTGTCTTGTCTTCGCCGCGCCGTCGCTATTGCCGGGCGGCGTAGGCGTGTTCCATGTAGGTGTGCTCGACCGAGCGATCGAGCGAGGCGATCTTCTCGAAGCCGCGCCGCCAGTCCTGCAAATGCCGCCGGGTCCACAGCACGCCGGCCTCCTTGTCGCGCCGCGTGATCGCATCGAGGATGTGGCGATGCGCCTCGACGAGGCGCGCGCCGCCCTCCGGCACACCGCCGACAATCATCTCGGTGGTCGGAAAGAACAGCTGCGCGGCAGGCTCGCGGGCGAGTTGCAGCACGCGGTTCTGTGAGGCCTTGGCCATCAGCACGTGGAATTCCGCATCGAGCTCGGCGAGATCGGCGGGATTGCCGGCCACCGCAGCGCTGCGCTCGAGATTGCCGGCGAGTTCGGCGATGTTCGCCTCGGTCGCACGCTCCACCGCGCCCTCGACGCTCGCGACCTCCAGCGTCATCGACGTCTCGAACAATTCGCGGAACGTCACCTCGTGCAGGATCAGCGCGCGGGACAGCCGCGTGGCGAGCTTGTTGTAGCGCGGCAGGCAGGCCTGCAAGCGGCGGCTGGAATCGCGGCGGATCAGCCCGCCCTCCTCGAGCACGCGAATGCCTTCGCGCACCGTCGAGCGGTTGACGCCGAACTGCGCGACCAGTTGCTGCTCGGTGCCAATCGGCTCGCCCGGCTTGATCCGGCCGTTGACGATCTCGCGTTCGATCGCGTCCGCGACCTTCTGATAGGCCGGCGCGACATCGATGCGCCGGAACAGCGGCGTGGCGGACACCCTTGGCTCCCGATTGTCGTTTGTCGGACAAAGGATAGGCGAAGGCATCTATAGCGTCAAATCGGCTATCGTTGGCCGGATTGTCGCACCCGCCCGGCACGAATTGACACCGGAACCGGGCAAATCTAGCTTTGTCGGACAAACCGATAAGAACATCCTGGGGAGGTGCATCACCATGAAATCCATCGTCACGAGTCTGTCCGCCGCCGGCCTGATCGCCGCCGTGCTGGCGGGGCCCGCGCTCGCGCAGCAGACGCCGCTCAAGATCGGCGTGCTGACCGATTTCCAGTCGGTCTATTCGGACATCGGCGGCGCCGGGAACGTCGAGGCCACCAAGATGGCGATCGAGGAGTTCGGCGGCAGCATGTTCGGCAAGCCGATCGAGCTCGTCACCGCCGACGCCCTCAACAAGGCCGACGTCGCCGCCACCATTACCCGCAAATGGTACGAGGCCGAGAATGTCGACATGATCATCGACATGCCGACTTCGGCGACGGCGCTCGCCGGCATGGAGATGTCGAAGCAGTTCGAGAAGATCATGATCGTGACGGATGCGGCGAGCTCCGACATCACCGGCAAGTCCTGTTCGCCCTACACGCTGCACTGGACCTACGACACCTACGCCAACGCCCACACCGTCGGCAGCGCGATCGTGAAGAACGGCGGCGACAGCTGGTTCTTCATCACCGCCGACTACGTGTTCGGCCACTCGATCGAGCGCGACACCGGCGAAGTGGTCCGCGCCGCCGGCGGCAAGGTGCTCGGCAGCGCCCGGCATCCGCTCAACACGCCGGACTTCTCCTCCTTCCTGCTGCAGGCGCAGTCGTCGAAGGCCAAGATCGTCGGCCTCGCCAATGGCGGCGGCGATACCATCAACGCGATCAAGCAGGCCGCCGAATTCGGCATCGTCGCGGGCGGACAGAATCTCGCCGGCATCGTGATGTTCATCTCGGACATCCACAGCCTCGGGCTGAAGCTCGCGCAGGGCCTGATCGTCACCGAGGCCTACTACTGGGATCTCAACGACCGCACCCGCGCCTTCGGCAAGCGCTTCTTCGAGCGCATGAAGCGGATGCCGACCATGAACCAGGCCGCGACCTACAGCGCCACCCTGCACTACCTCAACGCAGTGAAGGCCGCCGGCACCAAGGACACCAAGCCGGTGCTGGCGAAAATGCGCGCGACCCCGGTGCGCGACGCCTTCACCGACAACGGCGTGGTGCGCGAGGACGGCCGCATGGTGCACTCGATGTTCCTGTTCGAGGTCAAGAAGCCCGAGGAATCGAAGGCGCCGTGGGATTACTACAAGGTGCTCGCCGAGGTGCCCGGCGACCAGGCGTTCCGGCCGATGAAGGACGGCGGCTGTCCGCTCATCAAGTGAGTGAATACAATCATGGCCGGGGTCCAGGACCTCGGCCAACACATTCAAATAATTGGGTAAAAGCTGACAGAAAAGCTGGCAGGAGTGGCAGGGCTCGAACCTGCGACCCCCGGTTTTGGAGACCGGTGCTCTACCAATTGAGCTACACTCCTGCAGGGAACCAGCGTCGCCGCCGGTTCGCGCCGTTTCAAGCACAGGGCATGGCCGGTTTGCAAGGGCGAAGCGGTGAAGCTTCTGTTCATTGCAAAACTTCTGCGCCAGACTTCGGCCATCACTCCACGTCGGCGCTCCGCCGCAAGAATCAAGAACCCGGGAGAGACCATGAACGCCCAGACCGCCACCAAGCACGCCGCCAGCCAAACCACCCCGTCCCTCCCCCTCGCCAAACCCGAATCGATCGGGCTGTCGAGCGCGCGGCTGCAGGCGCTGTCCGACACCTTCAAGCGCGAAGTCGACAAGGGAACCGCACCCGGCTTCACGGTGCTGGTGGCGCGGCGCGGCCAGATCGGCTGGTTCGATGCGATCGGCCGGCAAAGCCCGACCGCCGCAGCCCCGATGACGCATGACACCATCTTCCGCATCTTCTCGATGACCAAGCCGATCGTCTCGGTCGGCATCATGATGCTGCTGGAGGACGGCCACTTCCTGCTCAACGATCCCGTCGCGAAATTCATCCCCGAATTCGCCGAGACCAAGGTCGGCGTCGAGCACAACGGCAAGCTCGAGCTGGTACCCGTGCAGCGGCAGATGACGATCCAGGACCTGCTGCGCCACACCTCCGGCTTGACCTACGACCACACCGGCAACGGGCCGGTGCAGCAGCTCTACCAGCAGTCGCGGCTGCGTAGCCGCAAGATCACCAATGCCGAGCACGCCACCATGCTCGCCGGCATGCCGCTGATCTGCCAGCCCGGCGCGGAGTGGAACTACAGCCGCTCCACCGACATCCTCGGCCGCATCATCGAAGTCGTCAGCGGCAAGACGCTCGGCGAGTTCCTCGCTGAGCGCATCCTTTCGCCGCTGCAGATGAACGAGACCGCCTTCCACACGCCGGAGGCCAATGCCGGCCGCCTCGCCGAGGCGTTTGCGAACGATCCCTGGACCAACGAGAAGGTGCAGCTGTTCAACATGCTGGAGAAGCCGGCGATGGAATCCGGCGGCGGCGGACTGGTGTCGACCACGATGGACTATGCGCGCTTCGCGCAGATGCTGCTCAACGGCGGCTCGCTCGACGGTGTCAGGATCATCGGCCGCAAGACGCTCGAATTCATGGCCTCCGATCACCTCGGCGCCGGCGTCAAGGTCCAGGGCACGCTGGTGTCGCCCGGCCACAGCTTCGGCCTCGGCTTCGCCGTGCGCATGCAGCAGGGCATCGCGCCGTTCTCCGGCTCGGTCGGCCAATACTTCTGGAGCGGCATGGCCGGCACGTTCTTCTGGATCGACCCGAGCGAAGACCTGATCGCGGTCTTCATGATGCAGGGTCCGGGCCAGCGCGAATATACCCGCTCGCTGGTGCGCAACGGCGTGTACGCGGCGGTGGAGTAGCCCGTCATTCCGGGGCGCGCGCAAGCGCGAACCCGGAATCTCGCTCAACAACCTCGTCATTCCGGGTTCAGCCCTGCGGGCTGCCCCGGAATGACGAGTAATGTTCAGCTGATCGTCGCGCCGCCGTCGATCACGATGGTCTGGCCGGTGAGGAAGTCGCCGGCGCGCGAGCCCATCAACACTGCGGCGCCCGCGATCTCGTCAGGCACGCCGATGCGCAGCAGCGGCGAGCGCGCGGTCGAGGCCTTCAGCGTGTCCGGATTGTCCCACAGCGCCTTGGCGAAATCAGTCTTGATCAGGCCGGGCGCGATGCAGTTCACGCGGATATTGTGCTTGCCATATTCGCAGGCGAGGTTGCGCGCGAGCTGCATATCGGCGGCCTTCGAGATCGCGTAGGCGCCGAGCACGGTCGAGCCCTTGAGGCCGCCGATCGAGGACACGATGATGATGGAGCCGTCCTTGCGCTCGATCATCTGCGGCACCACCATCGAGATCAGCCAGTTGTTGGCGACGATGTTGTTGTCGAGGATCTTGCGGAACTGATCGTCGGAGATGCCGGCAAGCGGACCGTAATACGGGTTCGACGCCGCGTTGCAGACCAGCACGTCGATCTTGCCGAAGGCGCGATTGCTCTCGTCGACCAGATTTTGCAGGTTTTCCTTCGACGAGATGTTGGCGGCGATCGCGACCGCGGTGCCCTTGCCGAACTTGCCGTTGATGTCGCCCGCGACCTGCTCGCAGACGTCGGCCTTGCGCGAGGAGATCACGACCTTGGCGCCGTGCTCGGCCATGCGCTCGGCAATGGCGAGCCCGATGCCGCGCGTCGAGCCGGTGATGACGGCGACTTTTCCCTTCATGTCGAACAAGGTCATGTTTCTCTCCCTGATGTAAGGCGTTTGAATTCTGTGTTCAGCTTAGGCAGCGTTCCGGTGTTGCGATAGCAGCAATCACGCAAGCTTGCTCGCCGGCCGGACTTCAGGTCCGGACGGCTGATGCATCGCGGCGTGCCTGGGATCGGCGATCCAGGGCTGCTGGTTCACCATCGGCAGCCGCCAGGTCGACAGGCCGATGCCTGCGATGTGATCGAGCCGCGTCACCGAGACATTGTCGATGTCGAACGACAGTCCCCTATCCGGCTGGCCGCCGAGCGCGAGACCGACCGCAGCCCGGATCACGCCGCCATGCCCGACCGCGATGATGTTCTTGCCCGGCTCAGCAGCCGTGATCCGCACGATCGTGCGGCAGACCCGTGTGTAGAGATCCATGAAGCTCTCGCCGCCGGGTGCGGGCTCGTTGACGTCGGCAAACCAGCTTCTGCCGGGGGGCTGGCTCGCGAGCAGTGCGGCGCGGTTCATGCCCTGCCACTGGCCGAGATGCTGTTCGGCGAAGTCGCGTTCCTGCGTCATGTTGGCCGGCTTCGGAAAACCGGCGGCCCAGATCGCTTCCGCGGTCTTGTGCGTGCGCTTCAGATTGCTCGAATACCAGACCGCATCGCGCGGCAGCATCTTGGCGACTGCCTCGAACACTTCGATGTCGCCGGTGTCGCAGTCGATGTCTTCTTGCCCGTAGATGTTGCCGCCGTCGCTGCGCACCGGCGCGTGGCGAACCCACCACCACCGCGTCACCGTCACGTTAGGCTTGTCTGGATTGGACATCGGATGAGCCCTTCAATACTGTCCCGTCTCGCTGTACGTCACGCCGCACATCGTCTCAAGTGCTTCGGACGTTTGAAATTTTGTTTGAATTCCGTCGCGCGGCAGACGCGCCACGGACCATGTGAACAGGGAGAAAAACCATGGGCCGCCTCGAAGGCAAATCCGTCATCATCACCGGCGCCGGAAGCGGCATCGGCCGCGCCGCCTCGCTGCTGTTCACCAAGGAAGGCGCCAAGCTGATCGCGGTCGATCGCACCGAGGGCGTCAACGAGACCGCCAAGCTGGTTCGCGATGCCGGCGGCACCGTCGAAGCCGTCACCGCCGATGCGGGATCGGAGAGCGACGTGAAGGCCTTCATCGAGAAGGCGGTTTCGAAGTACGGCAAGCTCGACGCGATCTGGGCCAATGCGGGTGTCAGCGGCGGCCTCGTGCCGCTCGCCGACCAGACCGTGGAGCACTGGCAGGAAGTGCTGCGCATCAATCTGATCGGACCCTTCCTCGCGATCAAGCATTCGATCCCGCACATGACCAAGCAGGGCTCCGGCTCGATCATCTGCACCGCGTCGGTCGCAGGCCTGAAGGCCGGCGCCAGCGGACATCCCTATGGCGCGAGCAAGGCCGGCGTGATCAGCCTGGTGCAGACCACGGCCTACTCGCTCTCCGGCACCGGCGTGCGCATCAACGCGGTCTGCCCGGGCCTGATCGAGACCGGCATGACCAAGCCGGTGTTCGATCGCGCCAAGGAGCGCGGCACCCAGGACAAGATCGGCCAGCTCAATCCGCTGAAGCGCCCCGGCCAGCCGCACGAACTCGCCGCGATGGGATTGTTCCTGGCAAGCGACGAGGCGTCCTACGTCAACGGCCAGGCCATCCCGGTCGACGGCGGCCTCACCGCGTCGATGCCGTATACGGGCAAGCCGATTTAGCAACGGCATTCTCCGTTCGCGGTGCTGCATGTTCGTATGACGCAACGGCGGCACCACATCCACAACTGTCGTCCCTGCGAAAGCAGGGACCCATAGCCACAGGGTTGCGCTGTTGGAAACAGGCATTGGCCCCAGCGTCACGCAACAATTCCCGTTTGTGGTAATGGGTCCCGGCCTTCGCCGGGACGACATCGAATTTGTTGCGACGTCGAGAGTCAAACATCCGACGTGCGGGATTGACAGACTTTAGCTGAGTTGCCCGTCGCTTCGAATAGGCAACACCGGCCGGCGCAACCTTGCACGCCCTACCTCGGCAACAAGCTCCGCTGCCTCACCAACGAATAGTCCACCTGGGCCAGCAGCCGATCCTCGATCTGCCCGACCATCAGGCCATGCTTGGCATGGGTGACCCGCTTGATCTCGCTCCATTCGGGATCGGCCATGAATGCCGCCCACTGCGCGATCTTGGTCGCCTCGTCGGGCCATTCGAGCAAATACACGAACTCGGTGCGGTCATCGAATTTCGTCTCCCACATGCTTGCGAATTTGAACCCGTAACGCCCCGTCATGATCCGCGCCGCGTGATCGCGGAACCGGGCGTGAAACGCGGCTTTGTTGTTTTCGAAGATTTCGTAGATGCGCAATTGCTGGACCATCGCCATCTCCCCGTCGTTACATGGGGCGACGGACGTCGACCCGCAATAACGTCCGGCAGCGGCCCGAATATTGCTTGGCCCCGGCAGGCAAACCAGCTGTTATACTTTGCTGGCAGGATCGCCGGCACATCAGCAATTCCTTGCACACTCCCTCGCACACGAACAGGCAATGCAAAATCAACGCCCCGACCGTATCCGCAAGCTCTTGGCCGACCTCGTCGCGTTCGACACCATAAGCGACCGCAGCAACCTGCCCCTGATCGACTACATCGAGCGCTACCTCGCCTCGCTTGGCGTCAGCGGACAGCGCATCGTCGATGACACCGGACGGAAATCCTCGTTGTGGGTCACGATCGGCCCCGAGGACAAGGCCGGGCTGGTTCTGTCGGGGCATACCGATGTCGTGCCGGTTGCGGGACAGGACTGGAGCCACAACCCGTTCGAGCTCGTCGAGCGTGACGGGCGGCTGTACGGCCGCGGCACCACCGACATGAAGGGCTTTGTCGCGGTCTGTCTCGCGATGGTTCCGGAAATGCTCGCGGCCGATCTGAAGACGCCGATCAATCTTGCGATCTCCTATGACGAGGAGATCGGTTGCGTCGGCGTGCGCCCGATGCTGCGCGACGTCGCACGCAAGCCGATCAAGCCGCTCGGCTGCTTCGTCGGCGAGCCGACGCAGATGCAGGTGATCATCGGCCACAAGGGCAAGCACGGCGTGCGCGCCACGTTCCGCGGGCTCGCCCGCCACTCCTCGATCGCGCCTGATGGCGTCAACGCCATCGAATACGGGGCCGATCTGATCACCGAAATCCGCCGCCGCGCCGCGCTGCTGGCCGCGGATGCCGAACGAGACAGCCTCTACGACGTGCCGCACTCGACCCTGCTCACCAGCATCGTGCATGGCGGCGCCGCGCTGAACATCGTGCCCGACAGTTGCGTGGTGGAATTCGAATGCCGCGGCATCGGCATCACCGAGTCCCGGCAGGTGACGGACGCGATCATCGCCTGGGCGAAGGCCGAGATCGAGCCTGACATGCGCAAGCGGCATCCGGAGTGCGGCATCGATTTCGAGGAAATCCTCGACTACCCCGCGCTCGACACCGCGGCGGATGCGCCGATCGTCACGCTCGCCAAGCAGCTCGCCGGCCGCAACGACCACGCCAAGGTCGCGTTCGGCACCGAGGCCAGCCTGTTCGTCAGCATGGCCGATGTGCCGTCGGTGGTGGTGGGTCCCGGCGCTATCGCGCAGGCGCACACGCCGGATGAATTCGTCGAGATGTCGCAGCTCGAGGCTTGCGGAGAATTCGTCGCGCGGCTGATCGCGCATTGCGCGAAGTGATACTCTGCTGCGTAAGGCGTGAAACAGGAACCCGGGACCATGTCGACCGAGAAAGAACGTCAGCAAGGCGGAGTGGCGGAAACCTTCCGCGTGGCCGTGCAGGCGCTGCTCATCGCGCTGGTCATCCGCACCTTCCTGTTCCAGTCCTTCAACATTCCGTCGGAGTCGATGGAATCGACGTTGCTGGTCGGTGACTACCTTTTTCTCTCGAAATACAGCTACGGATACACGCACTACTCCCTGCCCTTCTCGCCGCCGCTGTTCTCCGGCCGCATCTTCGGCTCCGAACCCAGGCCGGGCGACGTCGTGGTGTTCCGGCTGCCGAGCGACGACTCCGTTGATTTCATCAAGCGCGTGATCGGCCTGCCCGGCGATCGCATTCAAATGATCGACGGGCAGCTGTACATCAACGGCACCGCGGTCAAGCGCGAGCGGGTCGATGACTATGTCGATCGCGACGAGGGGCCGCGCCCGGTCCGCGTCAAGCGTTGGCACGAGACCCTGGCGAATGGGGTCAGCTACGACACGCTCGATCGCATCGAGCGTTCCGAATACGACAACACGCCGGTCTACGTGGTGCCGCCGGGGCATTTCTTCGCGATGGGCGACAACCGCGACAACTCGGCCGACAGCCGCGTGCCGCCCGCGCGCGGCGGCGTCGGCTACGTGCCGTTCGAGAACCTCATCGGGCAAGCCAAGGTGATCTTTTTCTCGATCGGCAATGACGCGCCGGCATGGCAAGTGTGGCACTGGCCGTCCTCGGTGCGCTGGAACCGGCTGTTCACCGGCATTCACTGATGTTCAGTTCGTAGGGCGGGTTAGCCGAAGGCGTAACCCGCCGCCTCGCGCGCGTGCACAGGACGGCAGCGGGAACAGTTCCCCGGGGTATTGCTTCGCTCCCGAGCTACGCACTCTGTTCCGGGTACCCCAGGATCGTCTTGAGCAATTTGGGAAAGCGCGCATTGATATCGGCTTCGCGCACCACGTTGCGATGCTCGACGCCTTTTTTCGAGGTTTGAATCAAGCCGGCTTCGCGCAGGACGCGGAAGTGGTTCGACAGAGTCGATTTGGCCATGCCAGGGCACGGCGCCGCGGCCGTGCACGACATGCAATCGCCCTGCTCGAGCAGGCCCCTGACGATCTTCAACCGCATCGGGTCCGCGAGTGCTGCCAGCACTCCGGCCAATGTGATGTCCTCACGCGACGGGTGAACGAACTGCACCATCACGAAATATATAGCGCTGCCCTTGAACAGCTTCAATAGTTCACTATTACTGAACTATTGAACGACAGCGCATCCGCGCGGGCAATGGAGAACAAGATGAGCAAAAGACTCGAGGGCAAAGTGGCGCTGGTAACCGGCGCGTCAAAGGGGATCGGCGCCGAGATCGCAATCCGCCTGGCTGCGGAGGGTGCCGCGGTTGGCGTCAACTACAGCGCCAGCAAACAGGCCGCCGAGCGTGTCGTGGATGCGGTCACCAGCAAGGGCGGCAAAGCCGTCGCCGTCCACGGCAATCTCACTGACCCCGGACAGGTGAAGTCGGTGGTGGCCGAGACCGTCAAGGCGTTTGGTCCGATCGATATCCTGGTCAACAATGCTGGCCTCTACGAGTTCGCGCCGCTGGATGGCATCACTGCCGAGCACTTCCATAAGCATTTCGATCTCAATGTGCTGGGCCTGCTGCTGGTTTCGCAGGAAGCCGCGCGGCACTTCAATGCGGCAGGTGGCAGCATCATCAATATTAGCTCCGGCGTATCGACGATCGCGCCGCCGAACACCGCCGTCTATACTGCGACCAAAGCCGCGGTGGATGCGATCTCCTCGGTGCTGTCGAAGGAACTGGCGCCGCGCAAGATCCGCGTCAACACCGTCAACCCCGGCATGATCGCTACCGAAGGCGTCGTTTCCGCCGGCCTTGCCGAAGGCGACATGCGCAAGTGGATCGAATCCACCACGCCGCTGGCACGGATCGGCAAGGTCGAGGAGATCGCAGCCGCTGTGGCTTTCTTCGCCTCGAACGATGCCTCCTATATCACCGGCGAAACGTTGCACGTGACGGGCGGTCTTCACTGAGGCGGTTGTTTTCGCCATGCCCGGGTATCGGGCCTTGAACCTGCGATAGCCGTAGGGCGGATGACGCTGCGCGAATCCGCCCTACAAATCTTCACAACCCGTCCGGCGGCAGGCCCGGCCCCGTCGCGGCCGGGCGGAGCTTGTCGCGCTTGCGCTCGCGGTAGAAGGCATAGAGGCCGGAGGCGACGATGATCGCGGCGCCCGCGAGCATCTGGACATCGGGCCTGTGGCCGAAGGCGAGATAGCCGAGCAGCATCGCCCACAGCAATGCGGAGTAACGGAACGGCGCCACCGCCGAGATGTCGCCCGTGCGCAGCGACACGATGATGCATTGATAGCCGATCAGGATCAGCACCGCGGCCAGCACGAGGAGGCCGAGGGCGTGGCCCGACGGCGGCTTCCAGCCGCCAAGCGGGACCAGAACGGCAGCGCCGGCCGTCGTGACCGTCACGGTGGTGAGCAGCGTGATGAACACGGTCGGCAGCGCTTTCGGGATGCGGCGGGTGGCGAGATCGCGCACCGCGCAGAAGCCGACCGACGCCAGCGCCAGAAGCGAGGCCTGGCTGAAGCCCTCCGCTCCCGGCCGCACGATGACCAGCACGCCGATGAAGCCGGCGGCGATCGCAAGCCAGCGCCGCCAGCCGACCGGCTCGCCGAACACCAGCGCAGCGCCCAGCGTGATGACCAGCGGCAGCGCCTGGAAGATCGCCGACGCATTGGCGAGCGGGATCTGCGAAATCGCCGAGAGATAGGTCAGCGTGCCGCCGATCTCGCCCATCACGCGCAGTCCGACCGGCCAGATCAGCAGCGCGCCAAAGCTGCGCAGCGCGTCACGATACCAGGCGAGTGCCGCGACCAGTACCATCGCGACCAGGCCGCGGACCAGCAGGATCTCCCCGATGTTGAGCTCCGCCGACACCGCCTTGGTGACGGCGTCGTTGGCCGTGAAGCTGGCCATGGCCGCAGCCATGAACAGGCTGCCGCGAAGATTCGAGGAAAGGGCCAAGGTGAAAGTGTCCGATCAGGACCAGGGCGGGCGTTGACCGGACTGACTTGCCAAAGCGGCGCAGCGAACTCAAGTCACAGATGGCTACAATGCGGAAACATGCCGCAGCTCGCAGAAGCGGCGCGAACCCTGGGGGATCGCGCCGCGTTTCTCGGATCAGGTTGCGCCGGCCTTCTGCGCGTATTCCCAGGACGCCTGCGACAGCGGCACGGTGCGCTTGGCCGATTCGAGGGCCTTGGCATTCGCGGCGGTGCCGTCGCGAACGCGGCCCGCAATGCCCTGCGTGATGCCGGCGAGGCGGAACAGGTTGTAGGAGAAGTACCAGTTCAGATCCGGCACAGCCATGCCGGTGACGTCGCAGTAGATCTGCGCGGCCTCGTCCTGGCTCGGAATGTTCAACGCCTTGAGGTCGGCATTGGCGAGGCCCGGCATGGTCCACTGCATCAACAGATAGGTGAAGTCGGCCATGGGATCGCCGAGCGTCGACAATTCCCAGTCGAGCACCGCCCGCACCCGCGGCTCGGTGGCGTGGAAGATCATGTTGTCGAGGCGATAGTCGCCGTGCACGACCGAGACGCGCTTCTGCTCCGGCACGGTCCTCGGCAGCCACTCCGCGAGCTTCTCGAATTCGGGAATGTGCTGCGTCTCGGAGGCGCGATACTGCTTGGTCCAGCGGTCGACCTGGCGCGCAAAATAATTCCCGGGCTTGCCGAAATCGCCGAGGCCGATCTTTTCGGGATCGAGCATGTGCAGCTTCGCCAGCGTCTCGATCTTGCTGGTGAAGATCTTGCGGCGCGCGTCGGGCTCCTGGCTCGGCAGCGTCGGATCCCAGAACACCCGCCCCTCCTCCATCGACATGATGTAGAAGGCCGAGCCGATCACCGCATCGTCGGTGCACAGCGCGTAGGCTTTCGCGACCGGGAAATTCTGCTTGCCGAGCGCCGCGATGACGCGGAACTCGCGATCCACCGCATGGGCCGACGGCAACAATTTACCGAACGGACGGCGGCGCATCACATAGTTGCGGCCGGGGGTTTCGAGCTTGTAGGTCGGGTTGGACTGGCCACCCTTGAACTGCAGGACCTTGAGCGGGCCCTGATAGCCCTCGACGTGTTCCTGCATCCAGGCCGCGAGGTTCGCCTCGTTGATACGATGGCGCTCCTCGACTTCCCTTGTGCCGGAAAATTCTTCGTCTTTCCTGACGCCGTCCGCCACGATGACGCTCCCTCAATTCAGTTTTTTCGGGAGCGCCGTCGGACGCTCCTTCAATCAGGCTGGCACGCCAGCCTGATTTCTCTTTTTCATTCTGAGCACGATGTCAGCGCGAACGCCATGCGTTCCGCGTCATGCTCAGTGCGACGTGTTTGCATACTTCCGAAGTTCAAGTCTGGCAATGGCGCGATTGTGCACCTCGTCCGGACCGTCCGCCAGGCGAAGCGTGCGGATGTGGGCATAGGCCTTCGCGAGCCCGGCCTCGTCGGAGACGCCGCCGCCGCCAAACGCCTGGATCGCCTGGTCGATGATCTTCAGCGCCATGTTCGGAGCTGCGACCTTGATCATCGCGATCTCGGCCTGCGCGGTCTTGTTGCCGACCTTGTCCATCATGTCGGCGGCCTTCAGGCACAGCAGGCGGTTCATCTCGATATCGGTGCGGGCCTCGCCGATGCGCTGCTCCCAGACCGAGTGCTCGATGATCTTCTTGCCGAACGCGGTGCGCGAGGCGAGCCGCTTCACCATCTTCTCCAGCGCTTCCTCGGCTTGGCCGATCGTGCGCATGCAGTGATGGATGCGGCCCGGGCCGAGACGGCCCTGCGCGATCTCGAAGCCGCGGCCCTCGCCGAGCAGGATGTTCTCCTTCGGCACGCGGACGTTTTCGAGCAGCACCTGGGCGTGGCCGTGGGGTGCGTCGTCGAAGCCGAACACCGGCAGCATCTTCTCGACCTTGATGCCGGGGGTGTCGAGCGGCACCAGGATCTGCGACTGCTGCTGATGCTTGGCGGCGTTGAAGTCGGTCTTACCCATCAGGATCGCGACCTTGCAACGGGGATCGCCGACGCCCGACGACCACCATTTGCGGCCGTTGATGACGTAGTGATCGCCGTCCTTCTCGATGCGGGTCTCGATGTTGGTGGCGTCAGAGGAAGCAACCGCCGGCTCGGTCATCAGGAAGGCGGAACGGATCTCGCCGTCCATCAGCGGGCGCAGCCATTTGCGCTTCTGCTCCTTGGTGCCGTAGCGGATGAACACCTCCATGTTGCCGGTATCGGGGGCGGAGCAATTGAACACTTCCGAGGCCCAGGAGATGCGGCCCATCTCTTCCGACAGCAGCGCGTATTCGAGGTTGCTCAATCCCGCGCCGTGGAATTCGTCATCCTCGTGCGAGGACGGCGGCATGAACATGTTCCAGAGGCCCTCGGCCTTCGCCTTCTTCTTCAGATCCTCGAGGATCGGGATCACCTTCCAGCGCGGGCCTTCGGCGTCCTGCTTGTCGTAGATCGGCACGGCGGGGCGGACATGCGTTTTCATGAAAGCCTGAACGCGCTCAAGCCATTCCTTCTGCCTGGCCGACATCGTGAAATCCATGGGACGCTCCTCGTTTCCTAGACTTGGGCTTTGGACCTGGGCCACCGACCTGGCCGTGAACTTGGGCCTTGAACTCGGGTCTTGGCCGTTTGGGCAACATTGTTGACCCCGCCTCCGCGGCCCGCAAGGGCGTTCGCGGAAACGGCGGCGGTGGTGTGCCAGAACGCCGCCCCGCGATCAGCGGATTGACATTTCCGGCTCTTCAAACGATAGTTTCATACAAATGTTTGAAATGCAACTCCCCGTCGTCTTCGTCATTCCCCGGCGCACCGCGGAATAACGGAAAGGCTCAAGACCATGGCCAGCGACCAGACCCGATCCGCCATTCTCGCCGCCGCCGAGCGGCTCTATGCCGACCGCGGCTTCGGCGACGTCACGCTGCGCGACATCGTCGCGGAGGCGAACGTCAACCTCGCGGCGGTGAACTATCATTTCGGCTCCAAGGACGAATTGATCGCGGAGCTGTTCGTCACCCGCAGCATCCAGACCAACCGCGAACGTCTCAATGAATTGAAGGCGGCGGAGGAAAATGGTGGCGGCCGCGCCTCGATCGAGGACATCATGCGCTCCCTCGTCGGCCCCACTTTGCGCGGCTGCCTCGGGCCCGATCGCGAGGGTTCGACCGCGGCGCGTTTCATGATCCGCGCCTCGATCGAATCCGTGCCGCCGATCCGCCGCATCAAGAACCGCGAGGTCGATCATTTGCGCAAATTCGCCGCGGCGATGCGCCGCGCGATGCCGGGCCGGGACGACACCGAACTGTATTGGGGCCTGCACTTCGCGCTCGCGATGGCGCACCACACCATCCGCGAGAAGGAACGCCTGCTGCGGCTGTCGGAAGGCAAATGCGATCTCGACGACGTCCGCGCCATCATCGATCGCGTGGTCACGGTCTCGGTGATGGCGCTGACGATGGGCGACGTGCCGAGCAAGCCGGCGCTGCGGCCGGTCGTGGTGCACGGCCGGCTGACGCGCCAGGATCTGTAAGGGGCCCTGCCCTCAAGCGCGATTTTCCATCGCGCTTTCGTTTTCTTCTGAGCACGATCCGCGCAAACGCCTTGCGTTTGTCGCGACGGAAAACCGCTTCACACTTTTCCTGATCGTGCCCTACACCATCGCGATGCAGTCGATCTCGATGTCGAACGGCCCGGTCCATTCCGGGATGCAGACGAAGATCCGCGCCGGCAAATCATCGGCGAAATAGCTCCGGTAGATCGCGTTGAAGGTCGCGAAGTGCTTTGCCGAGGTGCAGAAGATGTTGCACTTCATCACGTTGTCGAACGACGCGCCGGCCGCCTCGAGGCACTGCCTGAGTTGCTCCATCACCAGCTCGCTCTGCCGCTCGATCGAGGCGCCGGCGGCGATCTCGCCGGTTGCCGGATCGAACGGCGGCAGGCCGGAGACGAAGATCATGTTGCCGGCGCGCGTGACTGCCGACGCCGGCGCCTTCCAGCGCTCCAGCCAGCTTGAGATCGGTTCGACGCGGACCACTTCCCGTTTCATGATTGGCACCTTCGATAGGGATCGATGGCGCCAATCTAGCAGGCTCGTGTCAATGATGATTCGATACAGGTCGAAGTGTTGTAGCCGACCAAACAGCCCTCTCCCCGTCATCCTGAGGAGCGCGAAGCGCGTCTCGAAGGATGCGCGGCCCGGCTGGTGGCCGATTCATCCTTCGAGGCTCGCTCCGCTCGCACCTCAGGATGACGGGAAGAGTGGACCGCCCGCGGCTCCGAAGTCAGCGTTACAGAATCCCCTGCGCCTTCAGTCCTTCGACCTTGGCTTCGTCATAGCCGATCGTCGCCAGCACGTCCTTGGTGTCGGCCCCGAGCAGCGGCGGGGCACGGTAGTCGGTGATCGGCGTGCCCGAGAAGGTCAGCGCGTTGCGGATCAGCGACAGGTTGGGCTCGAAGGGATGATCGACCTTGACCCGCATGCCGCGCGACTGCACATGCGGATCGTTGAACACCTGCTCGAAATTGTTGATCGGGCCGGACGGCACGCCCGCCTCCTCGAGCTTGTCCAGCCAGTAGGCGACCGGATGCTTCAGGAACAGGCCGGCGAAGATCGCCATGATCTCCTTGCCGTGCACGACGCGGTCGTTGTTCTTGACGAAGCGCTTGTCGTTGGCGAGCTCGGGCTCGCCGAGCACGGCGCAGGTGCGCTGGAACTGGCCGTCATTGCCGACCACCAGCATCAGCTCGCCGTCGGTGCAGCGGAACACGCCGGCCGGCATGCCGCCATTGCCCCAGGTGCCGCGGCGCGGCGGCATGTTGCCGTTGACGAGGTAGATCTGCAGCCAGTGCGACAGCGAGGCGATCACCGTATCGAACAGGCAGACGTCGACATGCTGCCCTTCGCCGTTGTTGGCGTCGCGATGGTACAGCGCCGAAAGGATTCCGATCGAGGTGTTCATGCCGGTCATGTAGTCGACGATCGAGGGGCCGACCTTCATCGGGCCCGCGCCGGGCTCGCCGTCGATATGGCCGGTGACGCTCATCAGGCCGCCCATCGCCTGCAGGATCGCGTCATAGCCGGCGCGCGTGGCGTAGGGACCGGTCTGGCCGAAGCCGGTCACCGAACAATAGATGATGCCGGGGTTGAGCTGCTTGATTGTGTCGTAGTCGAGGCCGTAGCGCTTGAGATCGCCGACCTTGTAGTTCTCCATCATCACGTCGACCGACTTGGCGAGCTCGCGGATGATCGCCTGCCCTTCGGGCTTGGCGATATTGACGGTGACCGACTTCTTGTTGCGGTTGGCGCAGAGGTAGAACGAGTTGTTGTTGTTCGCCTTGCCTTCGGGATCGGCGAGGTAAGGCGGGCCAAAGGCGCGGGCGTCGTCGCCGCCGCCGGGCCGCTCGATCTTGATCACCTCGGCGCCGAGATCCGCCAGCATCTGGGCCGACAGCGGGCCCGCGAGCACCCGCGTCAGGTCGAGAATCTTGATGCCCGAAAGTGGCAGAGCCGACATGAACGTTCCTCCGATATCCTTAGAAAATCTTGATTGTGTGGCGCCGGACCGTGTCCTGGGCGCGCCAGAGCTTGCGGATACACCATTTTGCTGCCGCGAGCACTGCATTGTCGGCATGAAGCCATCCGCGTGTGGCGCAGCGGCGGGGGTCCCTCGGGAGCCGGCCGCGAGGATCGGGCCGATTGCCGCCACGCGAAATTGTGAAGTTGGCCGACACCGATTTGCCCCAGCGTCAGCGGTACTTTACCGCGACGAGGAGGACATCATGCGGACATTCACGACGGCCGGGCTGCTGATGCTGCTTGCAGCCGCAATGCCGCCGGCGGATGCGCGCGGTGGCCACGGCCATGGCGGCGGCTCGCACGGCATGCATGCCGGCGGCGTAAGTCGCGGTGGCGGATTTGCCGCCGACAAACGCCACGCCGACGACCCCTACACCAAGGCAGCCTCCGAAGAGGAAGACCGCCTGCTCAACAACAAGCTGAAGAGCATCTGCCGCGGCTGCTAAAGCGTGTCGTGATAATTCCGCAATGGGCCAGCGGCGGCAGCAAACCTGGTTCACGTCCAGCGAAGCCGCGCCAGGATCGCGCGGCCCATGATCCAGTCCTTGTCGCTTTCGGTGAGGAACGGAAGCTCCTCTGTGAATTGCGTCACGCGCTGCCGGTAGGTGGCCCGGGCGAATGAATTGGTGACATCGGTTCCCCAGTGGCAGCGCTCCGGTCCGTAGGCGTCGAATAGGCGGTGGATATGCGGGATCACGTCACGGAATGGATATGGCTCAGTCGAAATCAGCGGGACTGACGACAACTTCACCGACACATTGGCATACTTTGCGAGCGCGACCGCCTGGGCAATAGCTTCCGGCACCGCGTTGCTGCTTGTGGAATCCGATGAATCATGACGAGGGCGTAGGCCCGCGCCGACGCCCATGTGGTCGATGATGAGCGTCAGTTGCGGGTGTCGCTCGGCGATGCGGGCGAACAGCGATGTCTGGCCCGACGTCAGAAACATCACAGGCAGGCGGGCCTTCTCCGCCGCCGGCCAGAACCAGTCCGCGGTTCCGTCGGTCAACCACGCCGCTTCGCCGGGGCCGAAGTTCAACCTCACACCCAGCACGCCGGGCTGGTCGCGCCAGGTCGCAAGCCGTGCCGCGCGGTCGGGCTTGTCGAGGGCGACACGCGCCATGATGGCGAAGCGGCCGGGGTACCGTTTGACCGCCTCTTGGGCATAGTCGATGCGCTCGCCTTCGAGCGACACTGGCGGAACGATGACGACGCGGTCGACGCCAGCCACGTCCATCAGCGGAATTATTCGCTCAATGGTGAAGGGCTCCGGTAGCTGCGGTTTGGCACCGGGGAGCCAGGGTCTTTCCGGCGTGCTCGCGGGCCACAGGTGAACCTGCGAATCAACGATCACTCGCTTTTGCTGCGCGACTGTTGCCGGCACGTACTGCATTGACAGCGCGACACCGGTCGCGACCATGCCGGTCAGAAAATGACGGCGTGAAGGCATGTGATGTCCTTCCTGTTCTATCGTTTTGGTCGCGACATGATGGTGATCGCAGAGGTGACAGCAAACTGGCTCGCAATATTGAAAGATCACATCAGAAATTGCGATCATAGAAATGGGGTTCAAAGGTCAATTGCGTCGCAACAACCTTGAACCGCGCGTGTCCCGGTTGGGTCTTGGCTGTGTAAAAACGCGAAGACGCTCAATCGCGATAGAAGAAGTTATTCGTCCAAGACCCCTATGGTCGCCCAACTCGCAAGCGAATTCAACTTAGAAGTCGAACTGAAAAATTTCATTCGCGTCGCGTTTCGATTTTTTGAGTTTTTACACAGCCAGGGTCAAGGCCGGACGCACTCAAGGTGAGTATGACGAATCTGCTTATGGGCGGATAGCGCCCCAATTGCACGGCTTGCGCTTCGCCCTGGCGCCGCCGCGACGCCCGGAGACTCAGGACGCGATTGCCTGCCGCGGCTGCGCGGTGGCGCCGATCAGCTTGCCGATCTCGGGCTTGCAGCCGCCGCAATTGGTGCCGGCCTTCAGGCAGCGGCCGATCGCCTCGACACTGTCAGCGCCCTTCCTGATCTCGGCGGTGATCTGGTGCCGTCCGACGCTGAAGCAGGAGCAGACGATCGGCCCGACATCCTCGCCGGCGCCGAACGGCCGCCCGGCCAGCAGCGCCATCCGCGCATTGGCCGACAATTGTTGCTCCGCGAACAACCCGGCGAGCCACGCCCGCGACGGCAGCGCGTGATCGGGCGCGATGAACACGCAGCCCTCGAGCCGGCCGTCGCGCACCGCCGCGTAGCGGAAACGGCCCGCGGCCGGATCGCGATAGGCGATCCATTCGATCTCGACGCCCTCGAGGCCGAGCTGTGCCCGTGCCCAGTCGCGCCAGCTCTCCGGGCGGACGTCGAGCGCAAGCTCCAGCCGCGTGCAATCGCCGGCCTTGCCGTAAACCCAGTAGCCGCTCGCAGGGCGTTTGATCGCATCACGGCTCAGGATGAAGGCGTGCCATTTCGGCGCGTAGGGATCGGCCTTGACCGGCGTGTGCTTCGACTCCGGCTGGCCGGACAGCGGATCGACCGCCGGATTGACCAGCGCGTTGACGCGCCCCTCGCCGGCAAATTCCTCGTTCCAGTGCATCGGCACGAACACGCAGCCGCGGCGCTGGTCGGCGCTGACCACGACGCGCGCGATCATCTCGCCCCAGCTGCTGGTCAGCCGCACCAGCCCTTCATTTTGCAGGCCGGCCTGCCGCGCATCCTCGGGGTGAAACTCGGCATAGGGCTCGAAGATATGCGACAGCAGCCGTCCGGTTTTCCCGGTCCGGGTCATGGTGTGCCACTGATCTCTGATACGGCCGGTGTTGAGCACCAGCGGAAAGTCGCGGCTGGTCGCATGCCGCGCCGCGCGCGGCGCGACCGGCACGAAGCGCGCCTTGCGGTCGGGCGTGAAGAATTTCTGGCTCTCGAACATCCGCGGCGTGCCGGCCGGATGCTCCGATGTCACCGGCCACTGCACCGGCGCCAGCGCGTCATAGGCGCCGTCATCGAGCGCAGCCAGCGCCGAGATGTCGAAATCGCGCTGGCCGTTATTCTCGAAGCCCGACAATTCGGCATGCTCGCGGAACACCTCTGCGGCTGACGCGTAATCGAAGCCGGAATAGCCCATGCGGGCGGCGACGTCGCAGATGATGCGCCAGTCGGCGCGCGCCTCGCCGGGCGCGGCGAGGAACGGCCGCTGCCGCGAGATCCGGCGCTCGGAATTGGTGACGGTGCCGTCCTTCTCGCCCCACGCCAGCGCCGGCAGCAGCACGTCGGCGTGACGCGTGGTGTCGGTGTCGCGCATGCAATCTGTCACCACAACGAGCTCGCAGGCGTCGAGCGCGGCGCGCGCACGGTCGGCATCAGGTAGGCTCACCACCGGATTGGTGGAGATGATCCACACCGCCTTGATGCGGCCGTCGGCGATCGCATCGAACATGTCGACCGCCTTCAGCCCGCCCTTCTCCGCAATCACAGGCGCACGCCAGAACCGCTGCACCAGCTCGCGATGCGCGGGGTTCTCGAGCTCCATATGCGCGGCAAGCTGGTTGGCGAGCCCGCCGACCTCGCGGCCGCCCATCGCGTTGGGCTGCCCGGTCAGCGAGAACGGCCCCATGCCGGGACGGCCGATGCGCCCGGTCAACAGATGGCAATTGATGATGGCGTTGACCTTGTCGACGCCGCTCGACGACTGGTTGATGCCCTGCGAATACAGCGTGACGACGCGCTCGGTCCGGGTGAACCAGTCGAAGAACAGCCCGACCGCGCCTTCGCTCAGCCCACACGTTGCAGCGGTCTGCGCCAGGGTCTGGCCGGCCACCTGCTTGAGGGCGTGGACGATCCCCGTCGTGCAATTGCCGACAAAGCCGCGATCGACCGCGTTGCTGCCGGCCAGAAACGCGAACAGCCCGTTGAACAGCACGGAGTCGCTGCCCGAGCGCAGCGGCAGATGCAGATCGGCGCCCTCGCAGGTCGCGGTGCGGCGCGGATCGATCACTACGATCTTGCACGCCGGGTTCTTCTCCTTCGCCGCCAGCATGCGCTGGTGCAGGATCGGATGGCACCATGCGGCGTTGGAGCCGACCAGCACCAGCAGGTCGGCCTGCTCGAGATCCTCGTAACAGCCTGGCACGGTGTCGCTGCCGAAGGCACGCTTGTGCCCCGCGACGCTGGACGCCATGCACAGCCGCGAATTGGTGTCGATATTGGCGGTGCCGACAAAGCCCTTGGCGAGCTTGTTGATGACGTAATAGTCCTCGGTCAGGAGCTGGCCGGAGACATAGAACGCGACCGCGTCGGGCCCGTGCTCGCGGATGATCCGGCCAAAGCCATCGGCGACACGATCGAGCGCGTCATCCCAGCCCGCCGGCGCGCCGTCGACGACAGGCTCGAGCAGACGCCCGTCGAGATCGATGGTCTCGGCGAGCGCCGAGCCCTTGCTGCAGAGCCGGCCGAAATTGGCCGGATGCTGCTTGTCTCCCTCGACCCGGACGGCGCCCGCCGCGTCCCTCGACGCGATGACGCCACAGCCGACACCGCAATAGGGACACGTGGTCTTGACGGACATGGCTGGCCGATCCTTGCCCGCTCAGCTCACCGCGGCCGCCTGCCGCACCGACAACCAGACAATGCCGTTCTCGACCTTGGCCAGATGAGTGTGCGTGCAGCCTTCATCGGGCGCGACCGCCTGCCCGCTCGCCAGTTCGATGACGAAATTATGCAGCGGACAGGTCACGCGCTTGTTGTGCACGATGCCTTGCGACAGCGGCCCGCCCTTGTGCGGGCAGCGGTCGTCGAGCGCGAACACCTCGTCGCTCTCGGTTCGGAACACCGCGATGTTGCCGGCCGGCGTGCGCACCACGCGCGAGCCGAGCCGCGGGATGTCGTCAAGCGCGCCGATTTCGATCCAGCTGGTCATGCGAGCTCCAATTCGGCGAGAGGCGCGAACTCGTTGCGGTCGACGCCGCGGCTGGCGCGCTCGGCCCACGGATCGGTCTGCGCGAACTGCTGCGAATGAGCAAAGCGGGCGAACAGCGCCTTGCGGTTCGCGATGTCGTCGACCACGCGCTTCCTGATCTGCTCGAGACCGACGCGGTCGCACCATTTGTACATGCGCTCCAGATACCAGCCCTCCTCACGATAGAGCTGGGTCAGCGCCACGATCACCTCGAGCGTCTCGTCCTCGGTCTCGACCTTGGTCAGGAACTCGGTCCCCTTGATGTGCAAGCCCGCGGCGCCGGCGAAATGGATCTCGTAGCCGGACTCGACGCAGACCACGCCGACGTCCTTGCAGGTCGCTTCCGCGCAGTTGCGCGGGCAGCCCGAGACGCCGAGCTTGACCTTGGCCGGCGTCCAGGAGCCCCACATGAACTTCTCGAGCTTGACGCCGAGGCCGGTGGAGTCCTGGGTGCCGAAGCGGCACCATTCCGAGCCGACGCAGGTCTTCACCGTGCGCAGGCCCTTGGCGTAGGCATGACCCGACACCATGCCGGCGTCGTTGAGATCGGCCCACACCGCCGGAAGGTCTTCCTTCTTCACGCCGAGCAGGTCGATGCGTTGGCCGCCGGTGACCTTCACCGTCGGGATGTTGAACTTCTCGGCGACGTCGGCGATGGCGCGCAGCTCGCTCGGCGTGGTGACGCCGCCCCACATCCGCGGCACCACCGAATAGGTGCCATCCTTCTGGATGTTGGCGTGGACGCGCTCGTTGATGAAGCGCGACTGCTGGTCGTCGCGATATTCGCCCGGCCAGGTCGCGAGCAGATAGTAATTGAGCGCCGGACGGCAGGAGTGACAGCCGTTGAGCGTCTTCCACTCCATGAAGCGCATGACGGCGGGAATGGTCTTGAGCTGCTGCTCGACGATGACGCGGCGAACGTCGTCGTGGCTGTGATCGGTGCATTTGCACAGCGGCTTGACCTTCGGCGCCGCCGAATAGTCGCCGCCGAGCGTGAACGCCAGCACCTGCTCGACCAGGCCGGTGCAGGAGCCGCAGGACGACGACGCCTTGGTATGGGCGCGGACGTCGTCGAGCGTGAACAGCTTCTTCTCGGAGATCGCCTTGACGATTGCGCCCTTGCAGACGCCGTTGCAGCCGCAGATCTCGGTCTCGTCGCTCATCGCGGCAACCGAGTTCTGCCCGTTGACGCCGCCGTCGCCCAGATTGGCGGCGCCGAACACCAGGCGCTCGCGCATATGCGAGACGTCGGTGCCGTCACGCAGATGCTGGAAGTACCAGGGGCCATCGATGGTGTCGCCATACAGCACGGCGCCGACGATCTTCTTGTCCTTCAGGATAATCCGCTTGTAGACGCCGCGGTTGGCGTCCTGCAGCACGATCTCCTCCTTGTCCGGCCCCGGCGCGAAGTCGCCGGCCGAAAACAGGTCGATGCCGGTGACCTTCAGCTTGGTCGAGGTGACCGAGCCGTCGTAGGTGGCAAAGCCCTTCATCGCGAGGTGGTTGGCGCAGACCTTGGCCTGGTCGAACAGCGGCGCGACGAGGCCGTAGGTCTGGCGGCGGTGCTGCACGCATTCGCCGACCGCATAGATGCGGCCGTCATAGGTCTGCATGGTGTCGGAGACGACAACGCCGCGTTCGCAGTAAAGCCCGGCCTTCTTGGCGAGCTCGAAGTTCGGGCGGATGCCGACCGCCATCACCACGAGATCGGCCGGCAGCTCGGTGCCGTCGCCGAAGCGCACGCCGGTGACGCGGTCCTCGCCCAGGATCGCCTGGGTCTGCGCCGGCATCTTGAACACCATGCCGCGCTCTTCCAGCGACTTGCGCAGCAGTCCGCCGGCCACCGGGTCGAGCTGGCGCTCCATCAAGGTGTCGAGCAGATGCACGACCGTGACGTTCATGCCGCGCTTCATCAACCCGTTGGCGGCTTCGAGACCCAAGAGGCCGCCGCCGATCACGACCGCGTTGCTATAGTCGGTCGAGGCCTTGATCATGCGATCGACATCATAGATGTCGCGGAAGCCGATCACGCCCGGCAGGTCCTTGCCCGGCAGCGGCAGCATGATCGGGTTTGAGCCGGTCGCGATCAACAGGCGGTCATAGGGCACGCGATCGCCGGCATCGGTGACGACTTCACAGGTGCGGCGATCGATCATGCTGATCGTCTCGCCCTTGCGCAGCGTGATGTTGTTGTCCTCGTACCAGTCGACGGTGTTGAGCATGATGTCGTCGACGGTCTTCTCGCCGGCGAGCACGGGCGACAGCAGGATGCGGTTGTAATTGCCGTACGGCTCGGAGCCGAACACCGTGATGTCGTAGAGATCGGGTGCGCGCTCGAGCAGCGCCTCCACCGTGCGGATGCCGGCCATCCCGTTGCCGATCACCACGAGCTTCTGCTTGGTCACTTTGTCGAGCATGGTCTGCCTTTCAATTCCGACGGCGCTACGCAGCGACGCGATGTGCGTCGTTGATGGGCACCGATAAAGGTTGGAGTTGCAGGAAGCCCAGCCGCGGGCGCAGACCGTCTTCGATGACGACCGATGTTCCGTTGTCGGTTGATATTCAAAACGCGTGCCAACCCGGCGCGAACGAATCTGACTGCAAAATCAATAGGTTTTCCGTGACCTCGAATGTGCCTGATGATCCGCCGCGCGTCCGGCTGGCCGAATTTTTAGCCACGGCGATGATCTCTTGTGCAGCACAGCATCGCCGGCCGCGACGGCAATCGTGAACCCGCCGTTGATACGCCATCGCGCGCTCGTGGCGCGTCGCACAAGAAAGCATCAGCGTGCGCGTTTGCGCGGCGGCGCTTGCTGCAAGCCACGCCAATCCCGATCGCCGGACTCGGTTCGCGATCTCGCGGCAACGTCTTGCGACTGCAAGGCAAAGCGACGCGGCCGATTCGATGGCACGCAAATTGCTGATCTGAACGGTTGACGGAGTGCGTCTCAACGAAGAGTGCACTCACCATTCACCCACATTCGATTTATCTGCGCCCGAGATGACCGCACCTGTGCGGCCGTCTCCGCCGCATCAGCGCGAGACGTTGCGATGAAGCTAGCCGAATTCAAGAAGGCAGGTCACTGGCCGACCCTGCTCGCCGCGTTCCTGTACTTCGACATCAGTTTCATGGCGTGGGTCGCGCTCGGACCGCTGATCGTCTACATCGCGCGCGACATGAATCTGGCGGTCAACGAGAAGTTCACCCTGGTCGCCATTCCCGTGCTGGCCGGCGCGCTGCTGCGCGTGCCGATGGGCATTCTCGCCGACATCATCGGCGCCAAGCGCACCGGCATCATCGCCCAGCTCGTCGTGATCGCCGCGACCGCGTCGGTGTGGCATTTCGGGCTGACCAGCAAGCTCGCGATCGAGCTGTTCGGGCTTGCGCTCGGCGTCGGCGGCGCCTCGTTCGCGGTCGCCCTACCCCAGGCCAGCCGCTGGTATCCGCCGCAATATCAGGGCGTCGTCATGGGGATCGCCGGCGCCGGCAATATGGGCGTCGTGCTCGATACGCTGCTCGCACCGAGCATTGCCGAACATTGGGGCTGGCAGGCCGTGTTCGGCTGCCTCTTAATTCCGATGCTGATGGTGCTCGCCTATTACGCCGTCGCGGCCAAGGACGCGCCGGGCGAGCGCAAGAAGATCTCGCTGAAGGCCTACGGTGCGCTGCTGAAGGATTCCGACAGCCGCTGGTTCATGTTCTTCTACTTCATCACCTTCGGCGGCTTCGTCGGCCTCGCCAATGCACTGCCACTCTATTTCACCGTGCAGTATCACGTCTCGGGCGTGGCGGCCGGCATGCTGGTCGCGCTGATCGTCGCGTTCGGCTCGGGCTTCCGCCCGGTCGGCGGCATGATTGCCGACCGCATCGGCGGCATTCGTTCGCTGTCGATCCTGTTCGGCGTCGTCGTCGCGGCCTATCTCGTCATCGCCTTCATGCCGGAGGGCCCGACCGCGCCGGCTGCGGGCGGCTGGGCGTTGACCGAACTGCCGCGCATCGCCTGGATCTCGGTGCTGCTGTTCTCGATCGGCGTGCTGGCGCTCGGCATGGGCAATGGCGCGGTGTTCCAGCTGATCCCGCTGCGTTTCCGCCACGAGATCGGCCTGATGACCGGGCTGGTCGGCTGCGCCGGCGGCATCGGCGGCTTCTTCCTCGCCCAGACGCTCGGCTTCGCCAAGGGCATGACCGGCGGCTTCGGCGCCGGCTTCCTGTTCTTCGGCGTGCTGGCGTTGCTTGGCTTCGTCGGACTTGCCATGGTCAAGGTCCGCTGGCGCACCACCTGGGGCGCGGTGTCAGGAGCGCGCGTCTGACGGCCCGCTCCGAAAGGACGGGCTAGGACGTGGCGAATGGCGCGCAACCGGATTTGGGCGTTCGCGTCGGTTTCGCCAGCGAGACCGGCAAGCGCGCCGCCAATGAGGATTACGTCGCGGCCTGCCTGGGCCAGCCGGGCACGCTGCATCGCGACGTCGTGGCCGCGGTCGCCGACGGCGTCGGCGGCCACAAGGGCGGACGCGAGGCCGCGGAAGTCGCGGTCCGCAGCTTCATCGACGCCTATTATTCGCTGCCCGAGACGCTCGGCGTCCGCCGCCGCGCCGCGCGGGCGCTGGAAGCCGCCAACAGCTGGATCTACGGCCAGGGCCGCGTCGATGCCGCGCGCAGCGGCCTGGCGTGCGCGTTCTCCTCGATCATCCTGTCGCGGCGGCAATGCCATGTGATCCATATCGGCGACACCCGCGCCTACCGCCTGAGCGACGGACGGCTGGAGCGCTTGACGCAGGACCATATCGCCGGCCGCGGCGACCTCGCCCACATGCTCAACCGCGCCATCGGTTTCGAGGAGTTCGCCCGCTTCGACTATACCTCGGTCGGGCTGCGGCAGCATGACCGTCTCGTGATCTGCAGCGACGGGGCTCACGGCGCGCTCTCCGACTCCCGCCTCCAGCAACTGCTGGAGGAGCGCACGCCGCCTGACGAATCGGCGCGCAGCATCGTCGATGCCGCGCTCGCGGCCGGCAGCAGCGACAACACGACCGCGCTGGTGCTGGACGTCGTCGACCTGCCGCCGGCGGATCGCGACGATCTCACCCACGCGATCGCGACCTTGCCGATTTTGGACTTGCCGGAGAGCGGCGACACGATCGACGATTTCGCGCTCCACGACGTGCTGTCCGACGGGCGCTACAGCCGCCTGTTCAAGGCGACCGACAAGCGCGCCGGCCGCGAGGTCGTGCTGAAGTTTCCGCATCCACGGGTCGCCAGCGAAGGTTCCTACCGCCTCGCCTTCGTGCGCGAGGCCTGGGTCGCCGCGCGCGTCCGCAGCCTCTGGATCGGCGAGATCATCGAGGTGCCGGCGGAGCGGCAAACCAGGCTCTATTCGGCGATGCCGCTCTACGAGGGCGAAACGCTGGAGCAGCGGCTTGGCCGCGCGCCGCGGCTGTCGCTCACCGAAGGCATTGCGATTGCAACCAAGCTGGTGCGCGCGGTCACGGCTCTGCACCGCGCCGGCATCATCCATCGCGACATCAAGCCCGACAATGTGATCCTGCTGAAGGACGGCGGATTGCGCCTCGTCGACCTCGGCGTCGCGCGCGTGCCGCTGCTGGAGGATTTCCCCGCCGAGGATATTCCGGGCACGGCGAGCTACATGGCGCCTGAACTGTTCGGCGGCAAGGCCGGCGACGAGGCCTCCGACCTGTTCGCGCTCGGCGTCACCGTCTACCGGATGTTCACCGCGAACTATCCGTTCGGCGAGATCGAGCCGTTCTCGCGGCCGCGGTTCGGCAAACCGGCGCCGCTGTCACGCTACCGGCCAGACCTGCCGGCCTGGCTCGATGCCGTGATCGGCAAGGCGCTCAGCGTCGAGCCCGCGCAACGCTTCGGCGACGCCATCGAGTTCGCGCACGAACTGGAAAACGGCGCCACCTGGGCCGGCCCCGCCGTCACGACCCGCAAATCGCTGCACGACCGCGATCCCGTGACCTTCTGGAAAGTGCTGTGCGCGATCCTGGCGCTGATCATCGTGGTGCTGCTGGCGCGGCACTAGAGCATTTTCGGTTCTGATTGAATCAGAACCGAAGCTCCAGATTCTTGTTCTGACGGGTTTTCTTTACGCGAACCGGCGTTCACTTCGCTCGAAAACGCTCGATCGCTGCGAACGCAAACGTCACTGAGCCTTCGTCACAAACGGACAACCGCCTTCCGCGAGCGGCCGCCAGGCTTCGTCCGGCGAAATCGTCGCGATCACCTTTTCGTAGTCCCAAGGCTCCCGCGATTCGGATGGCGATTTGGCCTGGACCAAATACATCGAACGCATCACCTGCCCATCCTCGCGGATCTGTGCATTCTGCGTCATGAAATCGTTGACCGGAAGCTTGCGCATGGCGCCGGCCACGGCGCCAGGATCGTCGGTTCCGGCCGCCTGCACTGCCTTCAAATAATGCATCACTCCACTGTAGACGCCGGCCTGGATCATGGTCGGCGCCTGCCCGTGCCGACGCGCCATGAAGCGATGACCGAAGGTCCGGGTTGCCTCGTTCTGGGTCCACGAGAACGACGTCGCGTAGATGATGCCCTGCGCGGCCTCAAGGCCGAGCGAATGCACGTCCGTGATCAACATCAGAAGAGCGACGATGTTCTGGTCGGCAGATTTTCCGATGCCGAACTCCGCAGCCTGCTTTAGGCTGTTGACCGTATCGCCGCCCGCGTTCGCCAATGCAATGACTTTCGCCTTCGAGTTCTGTGCCTGAAGCAGGAACGACGATAGGTCCGACGCACCGAGCGGATGGCGAACCGAGCCAACGACCTTGCTCCCCGCGGTCGTGACGAAGCTTGATGCGTCACGCTCCAGCGCATGGCCGAAGGCGTAGTCCGCGGTCAGGAAGAACCACGTATCCGCGCCCTTCTTGAGCATGGCCTTGGTGACGGCGGAGGCTTCAGCGTAAGTGCTGTAGGTGAAATGAAACCCATAAGGCGAGCACTGCTTTCCGGTAAGATCGGAACTACCGGGCCCAGAAATCACAAAGATGCGCTTCTTCTCGCGGGTGATGGCCTGAATGGCCAGCGCCGTCGCCGAATTGCCGCCATCGGCAATCAGATCAACACCGTTCTCGTCGATCCAACGACGCACGATGCCGGAGGCGATATCGGGCTTGTTCTGATGGTCGGCGGACATCAGCTCAACCTTCTTTCCGAGCACGGTCGGGCCAAAATCCTCGATCGCGAGCCGGGCCGCTTCGACCGACCCCTCGCCCCCAAGATCGGAATAAAGTCCCGACATGTCGTTGATGACGCCGATGCGCACCACGTCGCCGGACACCTGCGCGCGCACGGACCCAACCGCAGCCAGACACAAGACCGCCGTAAGCGCGGCCGCAATCGATCGCATAGAGACCTCCCCGCGATGTTTTTTGTTCTCTTGTGGTCAGGCTGTCAGGGACCTGACCGCTTGATCGAATGTGACCGGCGCATCGCTCAGCATCAGATCGATGGCCTCGCGCTCCCAAGCGTCGTCGCCCGGAGCCAGCGGGTCCTTCGCGGTCAGACGATGCTCGAGCACGAAGCGCGACAGCAACAGCCGCCTTGCATCGACCTCCGGCTGGGATCCTTCCCATGCGAGCGTGATGGCCGATGCCGCATGGTAGAGCGCGCTGGCGGCAAGCCGCGCCGCATGCTCCGAACCGGGATCGACCGCCACCCGCTCGGCAAAGCCGATCGAACGATCGAGCGCGGTACGGAGGCGCTTGCGGAACGGCTCGGGCAACGCCTTCGCCTCCTCGAGGCGCGACTGCAGGACACCGGCAAGCGCCCGGTGCGCGCCGCTCTTGCCGACGGCGCGCGAAATGATGTCGAGCGCGTTGATGTTGCTGGTGCCTTCCCAGAGCACGCCGACATGGGCGTCGCGCACCAGCCGCGGCTGCACCCATTCCTCGATATAGCCGTTGCCGCCGCGCACCTCCATTGCGCCGGTAGCGACCGGAATGTTGTCGCGGCAGGCGCGGTACTTCAACAGCGGCGTCAGGATGCGCAGCAGGTCCCTCGCCTGCGCCGAACCGGCATTGGCATCGTCCATCGCGCGCGCGGCCACCAGCATCATCGACAGCGCCTGCTCGGTCGGCACGATCAGCTTCATCAGCTGACGGCGCAGCAGCGGGAAATCCATAACGCGCTGGCCAAACGCCAGGCGCGACGAGGCGCTGGCGACAGCCTCGTTCACGCAACGCCGCATCATCGCGGCGGCGCGCACGCCGTGCGACAGGCGCGAGAGGTTGACCTGCTCCATCATCTGCTTGAGGCCCTGCGCCGGATCGCCGACCAGATAGGCAACCGCGTTGTCGAGCCGGATCTCGCCTGATGCCATCGATTTGGTGCCGAGCTTGTCCTTGAGACGGACGATCCGGTAGCTGTTGCGCCGGCCGTCCTTGAGGCGGCGCGGCAGCGCGAATAGTGCGAGCCCCCTGGTGCCATCGGGCGCCCCTTCCGGCCGCGCCAGCATCAGCGCGACGTCGGCATCGGCGTGCGAGCAGAACCATTTGTCGCCGGTCAGACGCCAGACGTCGCCATCCCGCCGCGCAACGGTCTCGACGGCGCCGACGTCGGAGCCGCCGGCGCGCTCGGTCATGAACTGGGTGCCCTTCCACAGCGTCGCCATGTCGTCCGACAGCATCTTCGGCAGCAGATAGGCCTTGAGCTCGTCCGAGCCGAACTTGCGGATCAGGTGCGTCGACGTGTCGGTGACACTGATCGGGCACATCAGCCCGAACTCGGACTGCACGAACAGATACTGAAACACATACTTGGCTACGGCCGGCAGCGGCCGGTCCATGCCGAACACGCCGGCGCGATGGCTCATGGCGTGAAACTGAAAATCGCCGAACGCGATCGCCTCCATCTCCCGGTATGCCGGGTGATAGTCGATCCAATCCTCGTCGCGGCCGTAGGCGTCCCTCGGATTGAGCACCGGCGCATGCTTGTCGGCAATCCGCGCCAGCCGGTCGAGCCTGCCTCCTGCCAGTTCGCCGAGGCGGCGGAAATGCGGTTCCAGCCGCTCGCGATCCTCGCGCGCCAGATAGAGCCCCAGAAGGCCGTGAAGTCCGCGATCGAGATCATAGAAATTGAGGCCTGCGCAATCATGGGAGATGTGGCGGGCCGGATCGGCGGCATCGTTGGAGCTGCGAAGGTCGCGCGCGCTCATCTGCATCGAGGCTCTCCTTGTTCGGGATGACGTCGCAGCAGCCGTGCCGGTGCGCGGGATGTCATCGCTCGGTGTTCACACTTCGCCTGCAACATCGGGAACGATCGCGGCGAAGTCCATCGGCGGAGCAGCTTGCGAGAATAATTTCAGATATGTGGAAGAAATGCCGGCCGCGCGCGGATCGTACGTCCGGTCATGCTGCACCGCGGACGCTTGACCTTCACTGGTTTCGCTGCACATTCGACAGCAGAGGGCGACAATGAATGTTGCAGCGCAGCAAGCTTGCGCTGAGTTCGAGGACATGCGCGGCCAGAGATGAAGGGAGTTCGCTCCGATACCCAGCCCCCGTCCCGGCGGGGCCGCAGGCGCATCGTCGCCGACCGCGTGCGCACGCAACCCGACGATCCCGCGGCGATGGTGATCGAGGCTAACAGGCATGACGAGTTGTTTCGCGCCGCCGACGGCAGCCCCGATCCGTCAATCGTCAAGTCGGCGCATCGCGTGCTCCGCATCTTCGAGTATTTTGCCGAGATCGAGCGGCCCGCGGCCATGACCGAGATCGCGCGCCGGTTGAACTATCCGCCGTCGAGCACGTCGGCGCTGCTGAAGAGCCTCGTCGAGCTCGGCTATCTCGACCACGACCGGCAGGCGCGCACCTACCGGCCGACGGTCCGCATCGCCCTGCTCGGCGGCTGGCTCACGAGCGAAAGGCTGCCGGGCGTCACGCTCGATGCGATCACGCGCGAGCTGCATGAGGCGACGCGGCTGACCACCTTCGTGGTGGCGCGCAACCAGCTCTACAGCCAGTATATCCGCGTGCTGCAGGGCACGACACCGGTGCGCTATTATCTCGAGCCCGGCGCGCGCCGGCTCCTGACCCACTCGACGCCGGGCCGGGTGTTTCTCAGCCTGATGAACGACGAGGATGCGCGGCGGATCGTGCAGCGGATCAACGCCGAGGAAGCGCCGTCATCTGCGGTCCGCTTCGGCGATATCCAGCATGCGCTGGCGACAATCCGCCGCCAGGGCTTCGCCTATACGCGCGACATGGGAACACCCGGCCTGAGCGCGATTGCAATGCGACTGACCGAGGCCGACCAGACGCCCCCGCTTGTCATCACCGTCGCCGGCCCGAGCTCGATCGTCTCAGCGGAAGGCAAGGCGATCATCGGAAAGATGCGCGAGCTGGTCGAACGGCAGTCGCCCGGCCTGCTGCCGCAGATCGACCTCGACGCAGCGCCGATCGAGACCTGAGATCGGGCGGGCTACGCGGCGCAAACGCGCCCAATCGATGTTCCTAAGACCCCGCGCGGCGGATCGTGATCCGGGTCTCGTCGGTCATGTCCTTGAGCTCCTTGTTCGGCTCACGGTAGAGGTGACGCTCGATCTGGACGGTCCGGCCATCGGCGGTCTTGCTGCACGTCTCGTCGACGAATACGCCACCGACCTCCTGCTTGTCGGCGCCCGGCTTCGCCTCCGAGCAGCTCCAGCCGTCCTCGCCGTAGCGTGACTTCGCCTGCAGGCCGAGCAGGAACGCCTTCTTGCGCAGATAGAGCCGCGCCTTCGGATCGGTCTCGATCGTCAGCGCCGCGATCCTGGCGTCCTTGTCGATCATCACGGTCAGGATCGCCGGATGGCCGCCGACCATGGTGCCTTCCCGCGCGGTCTCGCGGTCATACTCGAAGCGGATGCCGCGCAGCTGGTCCGGCCCGGCCGGGCAAGCCGCCCACTGCGCCCATTCCGCCAGCCGGTGGGTCTGCTCTCCGACGCAGGTCAGGTTGATATATCCCGCGTCGGGAACGCTGCTGATCGCCATGCCGACATTGATGTCGCGCAGGTCACCCGCGGTCGCCATCGCCGGAACGGCGGCGGTGACTGACGCGGCGAAGACCAACGCGCGGATTGCCGATCTCTGCTTGCTCATGGCTTTGCCTTCTCGCTCTGGTCGGACGGCGCGGCGGCGTGGCCGGCCTCCTTGTAGATATTGCAGACGCGCGAGCCGTCGCCGAAGAAGGCGATGCATTCGTCGTAGCTCGGCTCACCCTTGCCCTTGACGTGGGCCAGGACGTAATCGGCGACGGCCTCGATCTCGTTCGGCCGCAGGAACACATTCGCCTCGGGCGGCATGCGGTCGGCGACATCCTGCCGGGTCATCTCGTAGCATTTCGCGGTGTCATAGGAGCCGCGCACGAAGAACGGCATGCCGGTGCCCGGCCGCCCGCACGTCACCGTCTCGATGATCTGCTCGCGGGTCAGCTCGGTCTTGCGCAGCGACAGCGCATCGCCGCCATAACCGCCGCCGCCATTGCCGTGCCATTTGTGACAGCCGACGCAATTGCCGCGCTTGAACACCGCCTTGCCCGCATCGGTCGGATCGCTCGCGGACTGCGCGTGCGCCATACCCATAGATCCCATCACCAGCGCGCAGCCTAGCCACGCGCCAACCAGCCATGTTTGCTTCATTTTGTTTTGTTTCTTCTCTCGGCCAGATCGACGCGGGAGGCTTCGACGTGAAGCCTCCCGCGCTTGCGATATCAGAGCGCAAACACGTAGAGCATCGAGCCCGGCTGCATCCGCTTCAGCTCAGGCGTGGCATCGATGAACCACTTGTCCCAGGCACCGCCGAGGCCGACCAGAATCGCGACATACTGCTTGCCGTCCACCGAGAACGTCATCGGAGGCGCATTGACGCCACCGCCGGTGTTGAACTGCCAGAGCTGCTGCAGCGATTTCGCGTCGTAGGCGATCACCTCGCCGGACGGCTGTCCGGAGAACACGAGGTCGGGCGTCGCCAGGATGCCGCCGAGGTTGGGGAATTGCGTCTCCGCCTTCCCTGCCACCTTGCCGGTGGTGACGTCGATCGCGGTCACGCTGCCGGTGATCTTGACCGGCTGGCTCGGTCCGCCGCCGGTGAAGAACTCGCGCGCCTTGACCTTGTCCGGCGTCATCTCCTCGACCTTGATGTGGTTGCAGCTCTCGATGACGGGAATGTACCAGAGCTTCAGGTTCGGATTGTAGGCGGTCGGCGGCCAGTTCTTGCCGCCCATGTTGCCGGGGCAGATATCCGTCTCCTTGTTGGTGCGGCTCGGCGTCACCGACGCATTGTACTTCTGCACGCCCTGCTTCGGATCATACTCCACCGGCTTGCCGGACTCGGGATCGAGACCCTTGGTCCAGGTCACCTTCTTGACGAAGGGCAGACCCCAGATGAACTTGCCGGTGTTGCGATCGACCGCATAGGCAAAGCCGTTGCGATCGGCCTCGAGCGCGAGCTTCAGCGTCGTGTTGTTCGGACCGGGGACGTCGACCAGCACGTTCTCCGCCACGCTGTCATAGTCGTAGGGATCGTTCGGCGTGTGCTGGTAGTGCCACTTGATCTTGCCGGTGTCGGCATCGAGACCAAGCGACGAGTCGGTGTAGAGGTTGTCACCGGGCCGGTATTCGTTGTCCCAGTCCGGTCCGGGATTGCCGACGCCCCAGACGATGGTGTTGGTCGACGGGTCGTAGCTGCCGGTGACCCAGGTCGATCCGCCACCGCTCGCCTTGGCGTTCTTGTCGTCCTTCCAGGTCTCGGAACCGGGCTCGTCCTTGCCCGGGATGGTGTGGGTGCGCCAGACTTCCTTCTGGCTCTTCAGGTCGGTCGCGGCGACCCAGCCGCGAATGCCGTATTCGGCGCCAGCGACGCCCGTGATCGCCATGCCCTTGACGATCAACGGCGCGCCGGTGATCACCTCACCCTTGTCGGGATCGGCGACCTGACGCTGCCAGGCGACCTGCCCGGTCTCCTTGTTGGTCGCGATCAGGCGGCCGTCGAGCGTGTGCGAGATCACGAGGTTGTCCCACAGCGCGACGCCGCGGTTGTCGACGCCGCAGCAGGCGACCGCGCCGGCCCAGTCGTGGTCGGTCTTGGGATCCATCTTCCAGAGCAGCACGCCTTGGCCGCCGTGCGCGTCGATCTTGTAGACCGAGCCCCAGCCGTCGGTGACGTACATGAATCCGTTCTCGACGATCGGAGTTCCCTCCAGGCCGCCGTGCCCCCAGATTCCGCCGCCCTCGACGCCGCCGAGATGCATGGTCCAGGCGACCTTCAGGTTCTTGACGTTGTCCTTGTTGATATCCGCCAGCGACGAGAAGCGGGTCGCCGAATAGTTCTTGTGGTGGTGCAGCCAGTTGCCTGCTTCCTTGTCAGCATTGAGCAGGCGATCCTGGTTGACATCGTCGGCGAGCGCGAAAGAGCCCGCGAAGGTCGCGGCGGATGCTACTGCCGCCGCGAGCATGTGCGATTTAACCCAATTCAACCTTGTCATGAGTTCATTTCCTCCGGATCTAGCATTCTTCATTTGATCGAACCGCTCGTCACATACGGGCGGTCGCGCGAGAAGCCTTGAGTCCCGACGATCGGCTGTGCCGCCCGCCGCCTTCCTTAGTCACCTGTCTTGGGTCACTTCTGGACCTGTACCTCCGTCTCGATGGTGCCTGCTTTCTGAAAAACGATTGCGCATTTGAAGGTCTCGCCGGGAGCGAGCGACTGACGCAACTGCAGCAGCATGACGTGATAGCCGTCGCGCTTCAGTTCGAGCGTCGCCTTGGCCGGGACTGGTATATTGGATATCGAGCGCATGGCGGGCGCGCCTTCGCCGCGATCGACAATGTGGCGCTCGGAAAAATTCGCGACCGGGCAGCGGACACGAAGCAGCGCGTCGGCGCTGTCGGCCTCGTTCTTGATCGTCATCGTCAAGGGAAGGTCCCCGCCCGCTTTGTCGACCGCCGGTACACGCGCATCCACGATCGCCAGGGATTCGTTCGCGACGGCGTGATGCATCACTCCGAACGTGCTGATCAGGCAGAATAATGGCAACGCGATCCATGATCTGCACTTCACGGTCCTGCACGCACCGGCGCCATGCAACCCCCGCTCGAACGACATCAAGTTTTCTCCCGACATGATTTTTGCGGCATTGTTTCATGCTTCGTCGCGCGCGACCAGCAATTGAAGATCGGGAACTCAACATCAATGCGATTTCGGCACGCATAGCCGTCATGCTAACTTTTTGTGCATGAGTGATCTCGATACACTTCAGCCGGCAGAGCGTGACGCAGCGCATGCTGCGTTGCGTGAGGTGATCGGCAGGGCAACGATCGACGCTGCGACGCCAATCTCAGGCGGCACAACGGGCGCGCGGCTGTTCCGAATCGATGCGGGCGGCCGCCGCTATCTGTTGCGAGCGGAGGGGCCGGTCAGTCCGCTGCAGCGATTGCGGATCGAGGGACCAGCGAGCGCGCTGCAAAATCCGCATCAATATACGTCGCTGCGCATCGCCGCCGAAGCCGGCATTGCACCAAGGCTCTACTACGCCGACGAAGGCTCGCGCATTGCCGTGATGGACTTTGTCGCGAGGCAACCGCTGGGCAGCTACGCTGGCGGACTGCCTGCGTTGGCAGAGGCGCTCGGCGAATTGCTGGCGCGGCTGCACGCGACACCGGTCTTTCCACATCTGGTACGCTATCCGGATATCGTGGGCTGGCTCTGGTCCCACGTCTGTCGTACCGGCTTGTTTGCTCCTGGCACGCTCGATCGATACAGCGAACATTTCGAGCGTATCCGTGCGGCCTATGTCTGGAATGATGCGAATTCGCTCTCCAGCCACAATGATCTGATTCCCGCCAACATCCTGTACGACGGCAAGCGGCTCTGGATGATCGACTGGGAGTCCGGCTATCGTAACGATCCGCTGGTCGATATCGCCATCATCGGCGACGGCATCGCGCGGTCGGCGGAGCTCGAAGACGTCCTGCTGCGGTCATGCCTCGGCCGCGCGCCGGACGACGCTGTGCGTGCCCGGCTTGGGCTCGTGCGCGCCCTTAGCCGACTTTATTACGCCAGCGTCCTGCTCAGCGCGTCAGCAATGGCGCCACGCGCGGCACCTCACACCAATATTGCGGCGCCGACGCCAACGGAATTCAGGGCGGCCATCCGAAGCGGCCGGCTCAAGGCCCGCACACCCGCGGCCAGGCACGTGCTTGGAAAAATGTTCCTTGCCTCGTTCCTGTCCGACGTCGCGACGCCCGGCTTCGATCTATCGGTATGACGTTCAACCCGGCGGATTGAACGTGCGCGCAAAGAACACCGGCGCCCTGGCCTTCTTCAGCCGATAGAGCTGTGCCGGCCGGTTCGGCCCCTTGCGCATCTTTGCGACCGGCTCGATCAGGTCGGCGGCGAGCATGCGGGTGCGGAAGGCACTCTTCTCCAGCGGACGATCGAGCACGATCTCGTAGGTCCGCTGCAGTTCCGGCAGCGTGAATTCCGGCGGCATCAGATAGGCGGGCAGCGACGTGTACTCGACCTTGCTGCGCAGTCGCTGCACCGCCGCCTGCAGGATCTCGGCATGGTCGAAAGCAAGCTTCGGCCTCACCTTCTCGCCCTCGACCGCGAACCACTGTGCATCCGCGGCCAGCGCGCCGCCGGCGGCATGCTCCGGCAGCAATGCGAAGTAGGCATGCGTCGCAGACCAGCCGCGCGGATCTCTTGACGCGCTGCCCCAGCTGCCGAGTTGCTCCAGATACGGACTGACCACGCCGGTCTTGTCCTTCAGCTTGCGCGCGGCGCAGGCTTCGAGGTCGCGATCGCCAGCAATATCGACGAAGCCGCCGGGCAAGGCCCAAGACCCTGGAAACGGCTCGGTTTCCGCTCTTGGGCGTTGAACCAGCAGGACCTGAAGCGCGTCTGACCGTACGGCGAAAATGACGACGTCGACCGTCGTCAGCGGCCTCGGAAAGTCGAGTTCCGGCTTCTCGGGCATGTTCTCCCCGCCTCTCTAGAGCTTCTTGTCTCGACGCGTTTCTTCACGCGAACCGGTGCCCACTTCGCTCGAAACGCTCTGTTGGCGTGAACCTTTTCACGGCACCGCTTGACAATAGCATACTTAGTTGTACAGTCCAACTAACTTAGTTGCCTAGACACACTTACTCAGGAGTGCACACCATGTTCGGTCTCCGCTTCATCAAGGCCCAGCCGACCACCTATCTCATGAAGTACCGCCGCGGCGCGGTGACCCAGCAGGGCGCCGGCCTGTCCGGCTTCTATTATGGGCCGGTCACCTCGCTGGTCGCGGTGCCGATCGGCAGCCGCGATGCCGCCTTCATCTTTCAGGAGATCGCGCGCGACTTCCAGGCGCTGACCATTCAGGGCCATGTCACCTACCGGATCAGCGAGCCGCAGAAGGCTGCCGCGATGCTCAACTTCACGCTCAAGGCCGACGGCAAGACCTACGAGTCCGACGACCCGGAGCAGCTGCCGCAGCGGATTCTCGCGACCGTCGAGGTGCTGGCGCAGCAGGCGGTGAAGGAACTGCCCCTGAAGGAAGCGCTGCAGGCCGCCGACCGCATCGCCGGCCTGATCGAGAGCGGACTGCGCGCCCGCGCCGATATCGCTGCCCTCGGCCTCGAAATTCTCGGCGTCTCGATCCGCGGCGTGAAGCCGACCCCGGACACCGCCAAGGCGCTGGAGGCCGAGGCGCGCGAGGCGATCCTCAAGAGCGCGGACGAGGCGATCTTCGCGCGGCGCAACTTCGCCGTGGAGCAGGAACGCGCCATCCGCGAGAGCGAGCTCGACACCGAGATCGCCGTCGAGCAGAAGAAGCGCTCGATCCGGGAGACCCAGATGGATGCCGAAGCGAGCGTTGCGGCCAAGCAGGCCGAGCTGCGCGAGGCCGGCATGGTCGCCGACATCACGCTGGAGAGCAAGCGCAAGGATTTCGTCGGCCTCAACGCCGAGAACACCCGCACGCTGGCGGATGCCGAGGCCTATCGGGTCGGCGCGCTGATGAAGATCTTCGAGGGCGTCGATACCCGCGTGATCCAGGCGCTGGCCGCAGCCGGCATGCAGCCGGGACAGCTGATCGCACAGGCCTTCAGCGGCATCGCCGAGAAGGCCGAGAAGATCGGCCAGCTCAACGTCTCGCCCGATCTGCTCAACACGCTGCTGGACAGGCCCGTCGTGGAGGCTCCCCGTGCCCGCCGACAATGACCGCAAGATCGTCCTCGTCACCCGCAAGACGCGGCTCGAGGAGCTGATCGCCAAATACCTGACAGCGGCACAGGCGCGCTTCTATGTCGAACATCTCGGCGCCGACTTCTCCGACTACCAGCGCGAGCACGATGTCTACCACGCCGAGCGCCACGTCACCGTGCAAGCGCTGGAGCAATGGGGCCGCTACCAGATCATTGACCGAAGCTTTCTGCCAAACTTCATCTTCGGTCCCTCCGACATCGTGGTGGCGCTCGGCCAGGACGGCGTCGTCGCCAACACGATGAAGTATCTGGACGGCCATCCGCTGATCGGACTCAATCCGGATGCCAGGCGCTACGACGGCATCCTGCTGCCGTTCGTGCCGCGCGACCTCCCTGCCCTGCTGCGCGAGGTCGCAGGCGACAAACGCGGCCACAAGGCAGTGACGATGGCCAAGGCCGCGCTCACCAACGGCCAGATCCTCCATGCTGTCAACGACCTCTTCATCGGCGCGCGCACGCATACATCAGCCGTCTACGAAATCGCCCTCGCCGATCAGAAGGAGCGTCAGTCCTCGAGCGGTCTGATCGTCGCGACCGGTCTCGGCTCGACCGCCTGGTTCAAGAGCATCGTCACCGGTTCGCTCGCGATCGCAGGCAGCTTCGGCGGCGGCGCCGGCAGCCCGCCCTATCTCCCGCAGGCATGGGACGCCGGCGCGTTGCGCTTTGCGGTGCGGGAGCCGTTTCCAAGCCGCACCTCGCAGGTCACGCTGGTCTGCGGCAGCCTCGAACGCACCGAGCGCCTCAGCGTCCGCTCGCTGATGCCGGAGAACGGCGTCATCTTCAGCGACGGCATCGAGGCCGACCGGCTTGATTTCAATTCGGGGACGGAAGCCCAGATCACGGTCGCGGAGCGCGAAGGACGGCTCATCGTGTGAGCCTGTCGCGCGCAGCTCACTGCGGTACGGGATGCAGCCGCGCCAGCTGGTCGAGCGACAACCCGGCTTCGCGATCGCTCAAGGGAAAGCGAACAATGACGTCCTGACGGGCCACCTGCCCCCACAGCGCGTCCGACGACCATTTCTGCGGCTCGGGGCCGCGCGGGCCATCAATCCAGATGAAATACCATTCCGTCATGGCACGCGACCAAAGCTCCCTCGCCGGAAGATTGGTCCTTCGCCGGCCAATCCGCAACGCCGGATTTTTCGCTGGCCTGCGGTTCAGGGCCTATTCGTACGGCCGGCCGTCCTTGTGCAGGAAGCGGCCGTCGGAGCTCGGGCTCATCATGTCGATGTCGGAGCAGGTGATGACGTCGGCGCGCGAGCGCGAGCCGACCTCGAGATAGGTCGCCGTCATCTGCGACCGGTTGATCATGTGGTGCCCGTTGCCGGAGTTCTTCGGGAACGCCGCGCAATCGCCGGCGCGCAGCACTGTCTCGCCGCCGTCCTCGATCAGCACCACCTCGCCCGCAAGCACATAGACGAACTCATCCTCGTCCGAATGCCAATGGCGCTGGCTCGACCAGTTGCCCGGCGGCAGCCGCATCAGATTGACGCCGAAATCAGCGAGCCCGCCGGCGTCGCCGAGACGCTGCCGGATTCGTTCCGCGCACGGTGCGGTGAATTCGGCCGGATAGCCGGACCCCTTGCGTTCCGGCACTTTTGTCAGATCGATCTTCGGCATGGCAGCGTCCCCGGGGCGATGACAGCAAACGAATGCGTGGCCCTAAGCGTGGATGTGCGGCTACCGCAACGAGCCGCCGGAATTGTGACACTCCACCTTGCGCGACGTCAGGCGCTGCCGACCAAGTCCTTTGCCATCAGGATGTCATCGTAGTAGCGGCCGTCGATCTTCAGGGCATGCTTCTCCAACCCGTACTCGACAAAGCCCGCGCGCTGGTAAAGCCGGCAGGCAGGCTCGTTGCCTTTCACCACGACGAGCTGCACCAGCTCGACCGATTGCGCGGCGAGCTCGAGCGCGGCATCGACCAGGAGCCGGCCGACACCGACCCTCCGCGCCAGCTGCCGCACATACATCCCGACCAGCATGCCCTTGTGTTGCCGTTTCGGCCCTTCCGCCGCGATGAAGCCAACGATGCCGGCGAGTTCATCATCCCGAAACGCCCCAAGTATCACCGCGCCGTGCGCGAGCCTCTCCGCGAACCATTCGACCGGATGCACGCTCTCCGTCTCATACGCACTGCCGAACGCGTCGGGACTCAAGCGCAGCGCCTCGAGACGGATGTCGCGATAAAGCGCAGCGTCCGCAGGCAAGAGGCGGCGAATCTCGATTGATTGCGTCGTCATTCCGTGTCCTGTCTCCGTCGCAGCAGCATCGCCGCTCGATCGGCATGTCGATCGCGGTATCTATCGCAAGGCCAGCCTATTCCAAAGGGGATTGGAGCCGGCAAGGGGATCGCCCCCTCGTATCCACGATATCGGCCGTCGCATGGCGGTAGACTCCGGATGACGCTTGCCTGACACTGGCGCATCGAGGAGAGGCCTATGGTTTTTTGGATTGCGAGTGCGGCTGGATTGGCGACAGCTTACCTTCTCGGTTCAATACCCGCGGGCTATCTCGCCGGGAAACTGCTCAAGGGCATCGACATCCGGGAGCACGGCTCCAGGTCCACCGGGGCCACGAACGTCTTGCGTACCTTGGGCAAGTGGCCCGCGTTGGTGGTCCTGCTGGTCGATGTGTTGAAGGGCGCGGGGGCGATTGCATTTGCCCGCTGGTTTTATCCCTGGCTCGGAACATTGCCGTCCGTCACGCCACCGACGGCGCCTGATCTGCAAACCTTGCTGCCTTGGGCGGTCTGCCTGGCCGGACTTGCGGTATTGCTGGGCCACAGCCGTTCGATCTGGTTGAATTTTACCGGTGGCAAATCCGCAGCGACGGGGCTCGGCGTGTTGCTGGCGCTGTCCTGGCCAGTCGGTTTCGGAGCCGCTGCGGCCTTTGGCGTTGTGCTGGCAATTTCCCGGATCGTTTCCCTGAGCTCAATGTTGGCGGCGCTCACTGCGATCGCGCTGGTCTGCGCCCTGGAGCAGCCATTGCCCTATCGGCTGCTGGTTATCGCAGGCGGCCTTTACGTGATCGCGCGCCATCGCGCGAACATCCAGCGGCTGCTGGCCGGGACCGAGCCGCGCCTGGGCTCAGGTGAACGAGAATCGCAAGCGGCGTCACAAGGCTAGTGTGTGCACTCGGAGGCGGCCGACGTCGCAAGCGGCGGCCCGCCACAGGTGGTGTCGCGCCGGGCCCAAGTCCGTCACGCCGTCGGATGTGCTCCTGAGATGGCCTCGATGACGTTTGACGAATGCGTCACAAAGCCGAAGCATTTCTTGACGTTGAACAGGGTTGCTTCAACGCAGTAGCCCGGCGAGGTCGTTGCGCAGCAGTCCTCGACCAGGAGGCAACCGTAGCCCAGGAAATTCGCGTCGGTGAGCGAATGCAGCACGCATTGATCGGTGTTGACGCCGGCAAACAGGATCGTCTTGGTTCCGAGATTGCGCAGAATGCTATCCAGCGGCGTGTCCCAGAAGCCGCTGATCCGGTATTTGTCGACGTGAATGTCCTCGGGCTCCTGCTTCAATTCATCGACCACGGCCGCGGCCCAGCTGTCCTTCTGCAGCACGCGCGCGCCACTGCCCGGCAACGGCTCGCCAAGGCCGATGCCGACGCCCTTCGGCTTGTAAAGATGGAGCTGGTTGGGCGCCATGTTCTTCAGATCGGGCCGATTGCCCCAGTTCAGCCAGATGACGTGCACGCCGGCCTTCCGCAACACCGGGAGAAGCTTCTGCAGCGGCTCGATCGGCGCCCGATCCGGCGTGTGGTCGAGGCCGAGATGGTCGACCCATCCCCCCTTCGCGCAGAAGTCGTTCTGCATGTCGACGACGATGAGGACGGTGCGGTGCAGATCGACCGTCACGGTTTGAGGCTGCGCGTCGATCGTGACCGCCTTGGGCGGCGGCGGCGCCATCGCCATGTTGACGTTGTTGTCGTCGACCAGCCATTTGTAGCCGGGAGCAGACCCAAGGGGATTGGCGGCGTCGGTCGCGGCGGATTCCGCGGCCTTGGCTAGCGTGGAACTCGTCATCGGATTGTCCTCCCTTGCCTATGTTTTCTTGGCTATGTTTTCTTGAAGTCTGTTGCGATCAGCCGCCGCGTTCGAACGGAATGGTCAGGGCCGAGGGCTGTCGGCTCTTGCCGACGAAGCCCGCGATAGCGACCAGCGCCAGCAAATATGGCAACAGCAACAGCAGCGCGACCGGCACATCGAGCTGCAGCGCCGGCATCAGGAATTGCAGCGCGGTCGCGAAGCCGAACAGCAGGCACGCCGCCAGCGTGTACCAGGGATTCCAGCCGCCGAAGATCACGGCCGTAATCGCAAGATAGCCCGCGCCCTTGGTCATGTTCTCGGTGAATGTATTGCTGTCCGCAACCGACATGAATGCGCCGCCGAGGCCCGCCAGGATGCCGGCGTAGAGCACGCCAAGATAGCGCGTCCTGGCGACGCTGATGCCGGCCTTGTCCGCGGCGCGCGGATCCTCGCCGACCGCCCGCACCGCCAGCCCGAACGACGTGTACTTCAGGATCAACCACGTCACGACGACCATCAGGATGCTGACATAGGCAAGGCCGGTCTGGTTCGCCAATGCCGGCCCGATCACCGGGATACTGGCAAGCCACGGCAGATTGAGCTGCGCGAAGCCGGGAATCGGATCGCGGGACAACGGCCCGAAAATCTCACGGTAGAGAAACGTGGTTGTTCCCAGCGCCAGGATGTTGAATCCGATCCCCACCACCAGCTGATTGGCACGCAATGTCACGCTCAGCACGGCCTGGACCGCGGCAACCGCCATCGCGACCAAGACGCCGGCCGCCACGCCGAGAAGCGGCGAGCCGGTCGCCCACGACGCCAGCGCCGCCGTGAAGGCCGACATCAGCATCATGCCATCGAGGCTGAGATTGAGCACGCCGGCGCGCTCGCTCAGCATCTCGCCGGTTGCGGCGAAGATGATCGGAACAGCAAGACGAAGTCCGGAACCGATGAACACGGCCATTTGTTCGTCAATCATCGGGTCGCCTTTCGGTTGGTGAGGATTGCGGAGCCTGCAATGACAATGACGATCAGGCCCTGGCAGATCAGGACGACCGCGGACGGGACGTGCGCCGAGATTTCCATGTTGATGGATCCCGATCGCAGGAAGCCGAACAGCAACGCACCGATCACCACGCCGACGGCCGAGCCGCGCGACAGCAGGCCGACCACCAGCCCGTCAAATCCGTAGCCGGACGAGAAATCACTCGTCAGATAGAACTGCTGGCCGAGGATCATGATCGCGCCACCGAGACCGCCCAGGCCGCCGGAGACCGTCATGGCCAGGATCACGTAGAAGCTCGTTCGCATGCCGGCACGGCGGGAGGCCGTGGCATTCAGGCCGACGGCGCGCAGTCGCAGGCCGAGCGTGCTGTGCTTGAGCACCAGCCACACCACGACGACGGCGATCGCCGCAATCAGCAGACCGATATGGAGCGGAGATCCATTGTCCGGGAACAGCAACGGCAGCTTGGTCGTGTCAGGAATCTCCGCCGATTCCGGCAGCGACGACACATCGCTGATCGGCTTGCGCAGCAGGTGAAAGGATTCGACCGACCAGTACACGAGCGGCAGCGCAATGAAGCTCAACAGCAATGTGCTGATGACCTCGTTGGTGCCGCGCGCCGCCTTGAGGAAGCCGGCCAGGCCGCCCCAAACGGCTCCGGCGATGGTTCCCACGGCGAGCGGCACGATGAACGCCAGTCCCAACGGCAGGTCGCCGGCGCCATGCAGGGCCGCTGCCGTCGCAAACATCCCGCCCATCGCGATCTGCCCCTCACCTCCCACATTGGTCAGGTTGGCACGGCTGGCGAAAATGAAGCCGAGACCGACCAGCGCGAGGCTGATGGCGCGATTGATCGACGCACCGATGTTGAAATCGCTTCCCGCCATGCCGTCCCAGAAGGCTTCGATCGCCTCGAGGACGGATGCACCGGTGGCGGCGATGATGAGCAGGCCGATCCCGAGCGCGATAAGGGTCGCTACCACCGGAACCAGAACCTGCAGCGGCACGAGTTCGAGCCGCGCGCCCTGCGCGACCCGCGCAAGCTTCGGATTTTTCATGACCATGGCCAACCTAGACATGCGCGTGCCCCGACATCATCGCTCCGATCGCCTCGCGGCTGAACGACCCGGCCGCGAGCTCGCCAACCAGCTTTCCGCGGTAGATCACCGCGATCCGATCCGACACCGCCATCAGCTCCTCGAGCTCGCTGGAGATCAAAAGCACCCCGAGCCCGTCATCACGCGCGGCACGGATGCGATTGTAGACGGCCTCGATCGCACCGACGTCGAGGCCTCGCGTCGGCTGCGCGGCGAGCAGGAACACCAGCGGATCGAGCGACAGCTCGCGTGCAAGCACCGCCTTCTGCTGATTGCCGCCGGAGAGGCTCGCCATCGAAACGTCCGGGCTGCTCGCGCGCACGTCGAAGTCGCGCATCATCGCCTCCGCCGCCTTGCGGCGCGCCGACTTGTCGAGCAGGCCGAAGCGGCTGAATTTTCCGATGGCGCCGAGAAACAGGTTCTCGGCAACCGACAATTCCCTGATGCAGGCCACCGCATGCCGATCCTCGGGAACGATGCCGACACCCGCATCCGTGATCTCCTGCGGCGTGCAACCGGCCACCGGCGTCCCGCCGACCACGATCGCGCCGGCGCTTGGCGAGGCGAGCCCGGCCAGGATCAGTCCGAGCTCGGTCTGGCCGTTGCCCTCGACGCCCGCGATCCCGACGATCTCGCCGGTGCCGACCGTGAGGCTCAGGCCATCGAGCCGCGGCACACCATGCGGGTCGCGATACACGAGGTCCGAGATCTGCAGCACCGCCTCGCCCGGCGACACCGGACCGGCCGCGTCTGAGGGTTTCGCCGGCGTCTTGCCTTCGATGTCGACTGCCGCAGCGAGCACCGAACCTGCCGACTGAACGTCGCGGCCGACCATCGAGCGCACCAGCGATCGGATGTCGGCGCCGTCCATCGCGACGGTCTCGATGATCCGGCCCTGCCGCAGCACCGTCGTGCGATCGGCTACGCGGCTGATTTCGCCCAGCTTGTGCGTCACCAGGATCACGGACTTGCCGCGCAGCGCCACCTGGCGGCAGATCGCCAGCAGCGCGTCGATTTCGTCCGGCTGCAGCACGGCCGTCGGTTCGTCGAGCACCAGCAGCTGTGGATCGCCGAGCAGGCATTTAATGATCTCGACCCGCTGCCGTTCGCCGACCGAAAGCTCGTCGATCCGCGCCTCGGGGTCGATTTCGAGCCCGTATTCCGCTGCGAGCTGCTCCATCCGCACGATGATGTCCTGCGGCTTCAGCACCGCGCTGGCGCGGCCGAGCATCAGGTTCTCGGCCACGCTCATGTTGGGCACCAGGCTGAAATGCTGATGCACCATCACGACGCCGCGCTGCAGCGCCTCCGCCGGGCCGCGCGGATCGAACGGCTCCCCGCCCAACGTCATCGTGCCGGCATCCGGCCGGTGCACCCCGAACACCAGGTTGCACAATGTCGATTTGCCGGCGCCGTTCTCGCCGAGCAGGCAGTGCACCTCGCCGCGCTCGATCAGCAGCGATATGTCGTCGAGCGCGGTGAAAGCCCCGAAGCGCTTGGTCAAGCCAGACAGTTCGAGAAGAGCCACGGTCAACCCACCTTGACTTTGATCTTGTTCGACAGCAGGTCGTCCTTGAGCTCCTTGATCTTGGCCTGGATCTCAGGCGTTGCGCCGGCGCAGATCTCGATGTCGGCCGAACGTGGCCCCATCGCGAGGCCGAACTGCTTGTACTCCGGGTGCCATGTTCCGGCGACGGCCTGGTCGATGGCATATTCGACCATGAAGCCGATGCCGCTGACCGTGTAGGCGATGTAGAGCGGATTGTTGTCGGAGCAGTAGTTGGTATAGCTCCCGATCATCCTGGTGCCCTTCTCGCGCGCCGCCTGCTCCATTCCGCGCACGCCGAGATTGAGGATGTTGTAGTGGACGTCAGCCCCCTGCGCGATCGCGGCAAGGGTCGCTTCTTTCGCCTTGGCGACGTCGTCGAAGTCGCCGGTGTAGGTCACGAAGCATTTGGTGTCCGGCTTGACGTGCTTGGCGCCGTTAGCGAATTCCGTTCCGGTGTTGACGATGGCCGGGATTTCAAGCCCGCCGACGTAGCTCACCGCGCCGTTCTTCGACATCATCGCGGCGACCGCGCCGGCAATGAAGCCGATCTGGGCCTGCAGCACGTCGTATTGCGCGACGTTTTCGGTCGGTTGTCCGGTCGGGCCGACGATGGAGAACTTCACCTTCGGGAAGCGCTTGGCGACCTTGAGCACCGATGCCTGGGTCTGCCCCGCGGCGCCGATCACCATGTCGTTCTTGCTCGCGAGCGTGACGAGCGCCTGCTCCATGTCGGCGAACTTGACGTTCTCGATCGACGTGATCACGACCTTGTTGCCGTGGCGTTGCTCGGCCGCCTTCATGCCGTTATAGGCCGACTCCATCCAGCCATGGTCGGCCCGCGACCCGGGAATGAGAATGCCGATGCGAAGCGGCTTCGCATCGTCGGCGAAGGCGAGTCGGCCTGATGAACTGATCCAGGCTGCCGAGAGCAGGCCTGTTTGCAGAAATGCACGACGGGTACCGTTCATCTGTTTCCTCCTGTTCGTTCCCGGTGTTGGCGCAATCTTTGTTGCGGCATTTTTTCAATCGGCAGCGCGACCGCTGCCGTCGTTCTCAGACTCGAAGCAACGTCATCTCCCGGCCATCGTCGCCAGCGCGCCGACGGCGTCGACGAAGCATTTCATCGGAGCCTGCACGACGCCGGCGCCGATGATCCCCATACCCGGCTCCTTGTGCGCCGTTGCGGTGTTGATGACCGGCCGCATGCTTTCGTCCACGACCTTGCGGATGTCGATGCCGACCGGAGCTCCGATGAAGTCGAGCATCGGCAGAGTGAAGCCGGGATTGCGGCCGATCGTGACGTGTGCCATCTCGCGCGAATAGCGCAGCGCGTCCTGCGGCGTGCCGCCGACGAACTGCACCATCGCCGGAGCCGCCGCCATCGCGAACGCGCCGAGTCCCGCAGTCTCGGTGATCGCGCTGTCGCCGATATCGGGATTGGCATCGGCCTCGCTGAAGCCCGGCAGGAATAGGCCGACGGGGATGTCGGCCGGACCGACAAACCATTGCCCGTTCAGGCCGCTGACCCGGATGCCGACATTCACGCCGTTGCGCGCCATTGCCGTGACGATGCTGCTGAACGGCACGCCGTGCGCGGCATCCATGGTCGCCTTGCACGCCGCCATCGACAGGCTGAGGAAGAACATGTCGTCCGCCCCGATCGTCCGCAGCGTTTGGTGAACCAGATCGCGCGAGATCGAGGACTTGAGCAGCGATTCCGTGACGGCGCGATACAGCAGCAGGGTCGCCGCCGTGTTGCGGTTGTGGACGTCGTCGCCCATGTGCAGCGATTGCGACATCAGCGGCTTCAACGGCAAACCACCGTCGATGCCGGCGACCGCGGCCTTCAGACATGGCGCCAATACATTCTCGATGAGCTTGAGGCCTTCGATCACCTCGGGCGCGAAGGCGCCGAAACGCAGCGTCTTGGCGCCGCCGGATTCCATCATCGGCGCATAGGCGCGATTGCCGGTGGTCTGGTTCAGCACCACGAAGAGCGGCATCGAGGGTGAGATGATCCCGGTCATCGGCCCGACCGCGCCGAATTCATGGCACGGTGCGAAGCGGATGCCGCCTGCCGCGACGAGTTGTTCGGCTTCCGCCTGGGTCGCCGCCCATTTTTCGTACAAAACTGCGCCGACGACCGCCCCCTTCATCGGGCCGCACATATCGTTCCAGGCGATCGGCGGACCGGCATGGAGCAGCGTCCGGCCCATGTCCGGCCAGACCTCGGATGCGTGCGCGGCGACGTCGACCCATACCGGCTGTGCGGTCAGGATGCGCTCGAGCACTTCCGCATTGGCGCGATCAATCCGCGATCCGAGGCAGTCGGAATCGCCGGCATCGCCAACCAGCTGCGCGAGACTCCAGGCGACCTCGGGACTTCCGTCGCCGACGGGCCGCCACTGCAGACGCACCAGCGGGGCTCCGCTGCTCTCGACACCGCGATCGAGGCCGGAGGCGCCGAGGCTGATGACGGAAGTCTTGTGCTGGAGCGCGGAAGGGGCTGCGTTCATCATCGTTCTCCACCTTGCATCACGCGACGCCCCGTGGCGTTGTCGCCGGCGGCCATGCGGCTCGCGATGGCTTGCGCGGAGCGGGCTGCGCCCGTGCTGCTGCCGACAATCTCCGCGCCGGCGTCCGCCAACATGGCCTTCTGGGTCTGGTAGGGCTGCGGGTCTGAATCCGTGCCGCAGACGAAGCAGACCACGGGAAGCTCCCGCCCTTGCGCTCGCGCGGCTGCCTTCGCCCGGCGGATCGCCGGAGCCAGGACCTCCGCCGGATTGGGGTGGCTGCCGTAGCCGAGCACGACGTCCAGAACGATGCAGGCAACGGTCGGATCGTCCGCTTCCTTCAGCAGACATTCGATCCGCACGCCATAATCGATCATCGGATGCGGACGCCCCACCGTGAATTCGTCACTGCCGAGATCGATCGCCGTGTGCCCGTGGCTCTCTTCCAAGTCGGCCAAGCGGTCTGCGCCGGCAAGCGGCGCGTTCGACCGGGCACGAATACCCGCCGCCCGCCAAATGGACTGGGCTTCCGAGCAGAACGTTCCGCCGGAGTAGAGACCGCGCAGGTAGCGCTGCGAGGGTGCCAGCGACGCACAGACCCTCGCTGCCAACTGCTCGATCGCTCCTTCATTACGCTCGGGCTGGCTGGGTGCCGCAAGCGCGACGGCCTGCCGCGCCGTCTCCTCGAGCGACGATGTGCGGTGAACATTGCCGGCGGATGCAGCCGGCTCGGCGCCGAGGAAGCAGATCACGACCGGCTTTCCAATCGCGCTGGCCCGCTCGATTACCCGCTTCTGGACATCGGGCGCGGGAGGCTTGGAGACGATGGCGACAACTTTGGTCTGCGCGTCGGCGGCGAGCAGCTCCAGGCCCTGCAACATCGTGATGCCGCCGACCTCGCTCGAAACGTCGTGGCTGCCGGTGCCGATGGCCTGCGAGATGCCCTGGCCATGACGATGGATCTGGCACATCACCTCCTGCAAACCCGTTCCCGACGCGCCAACGAGCCCGATCGCGCCGCGCCGAACAACGTTGGCAAATCCAAGCGGCACGCCATTGATGATGGCCGTGCCGCAATCCGGTCCCATCACCAGCAGGCCCTTCTGCGCCGCAACGCGCTTGATGGCCTGCTCCTGTTCGATCGGCACATTGTCGCTGAACAGCAGCACGTTCAGGCCCTGGCGCAGGGCCTTCAGGGCTTCCGCGGCGGCATAGGGGCCGGGCACCGAGATCAATGCGAGGTCGGCATGATCGGCAATCGCGACGCCGCCGGAAATCGAGCGCGGCGGCGCTTCCGCCGCGGCTTCAGTCGATCCGCCCTTCGGCTCTTCACCGGCGATCAGGGAGTGAATCTCCCGCTCGGCGGCTGCGAGCTTTTCGGGCGCATCGTCCGCCACAACGATCATGATATCGCCTGGCTTGGCGCTCTCGAGCGCCGGACTCATCAGCCCGGCCTGCTGCAGGAACTCCTTGTTGCTGCGCGTTCCCATCAGCAGCGTGACTCGCTGCACGCCGGTCCGAGCGACCGTGACCTGCGAGATCCGCATCAACGACACGGAATCCTTGTACAGGTTCGCCTTTATGCTGGATTGAATGGCCATCGCCTTGTCGTTCCCTTGAATCCCGCAGGCTGCTTGTTTGTCTTGTATGTGTGAGCTTGAGCCAGCGGCCAGCTCGATCGCCTGATCAGAATGAGGCGCCGATGCGCCCCAACTGCTTCAACTCGATGAGCGCGGGCCATCTTGCTCGACGCTCGAATGCAGATTGGCGCGGGCGAATGTCCCGCCGATGCGCCAATCCCGGTGGTTACTGAACGACGTGCGTCCCCGTCTCGCCCCGCAGCGCAGCCATGGCGCAATCGAGGTGACTGATGATCGCGCGCTTGCCGCCTCCCTCGAGAAACCGGATTGCCGCATCGACCTTTGGTCCCATGCTTCCCGGAGGAAAATGTCCTTCGCGGTGGTAGGCCTTGATCTCCTCGAGGCTGACCTGGTCCAGTTCCTTCTTGTTCGGCTTGCCGAAATTCACCGCAACGCGCGGGACCGCGGTCAGGATCAGCAACTCCTCGATGCCCAGCACATTGGCGATATGAGCGGATGTCAGATCCTTGTCGATGACTGCCGGCACGCCGGTGCGCACGCCCTTTGCATCACGAACCACGGGAACGCCGCCGCCGCCCCCCGCAATGACGATCGTTCCCCGCTTGACCAATGCATCGACCAGCGAGATGTCGCAGACATGCTTGGGCTTCGGCGACGGCACGACATGACGCCAGCCGCGCCCTGAATCCTCACGCATCGCCCAATTGAGCTCGGCGCTGATCTTCTTCGCCTCGTCCTCGGAGAAGAACGGTCCGACGAACTTCGTCGGATTCTTGAACGCGGGATCGTCCTTGTCCACCTCTACCTGGGTCAGCAGGCTTGCCACATGTCGCTGGTTGCCTTGCTCGCGCAGGGCATTCTCGATCGCCTGCATCAAGAGATAGCCGATGCCGCCCTGGCTGTGCGCGACGCAGATGTCCATGTCCATCGGCGGGATTCGGCTCATCGTCAGCATCTGGCGCATCATGATCTTGCCGACGACCGGGCCGTTGCCGTGCGTGATGACCAGCTCATTGTCGAGTTGCGCAAGCGGCAGCAGCGCTTCCGCAGTGATCCGCGCGACGGATTTCTGCTCCTGGGAAGTGCCCCTGATATCCTCGGGGTGAACCGCATTGCCACCGATCGCGACCACCAGGCGACGCGGCACGTCATTGAGTGTACGCATTTCCTTACCTCCCGGCATTCTGGACGACGGCAACCGCAAGCTCACACGCCTGCGCGTTCGACGGCGCAACGAGGATTCCGGCCTGCTCCAGTTTCTTGATCTGCGCGGAGCGTCCTTGCGGATCCTGCTCCGTGCCGACGACGGACGCGATCAATGCCGGCGCATCTTGCCCGCGATCGGCGACGATGCTGGTCAGATGCTCGGCGGGATCGGCATGCGCGCCATAGCCGAGCACAAGATCGAGCAGGACCACCGAAAGATCGCGGTTCTTCAGCGCAGCACGCAACGCGTCGTCGCGCACTGACGGGTCGATCATCGGGTGCGGCCGGCCACGGGTATATTCGTCGTCGCCGAGATCGATCAGCCGATCCCGTCCGGCGTTCGGCTCGACGCCGAGCTTGACCACGCCGGGGATGGCGGCATTCGACGCCACCTTCCGACCTGCGGCAGCGAGGATCACCTGAGCTTCAGCACACAGCGTTCCGCCGGCGAACAAGCCCTCGATGCCGCCTCGGCCACTGCGCGGAAGCTGCGACGCGACCGCGTTCGCGTCGAAACCTGCGCCGATCTTCTTGTCTCCCAGTGCCAGCTCCGCGGCGCCCTTCAGCGTCGGCGAGAAGCGGGCGTTCGGCGGCAGCTCGATTTCCGAAGCACCGATGAAACACACGGTGTACGACTTCCTGCTTCTGCCGATCCGCTCAAGCACCGATTTGGCGACATCGGGATGCGGCGGCTTCGAGATCAGCACCACGTGATCGGTTTCCGGATCGGACTCGAAGGCATCGATCGCCATCAGCGTGGTGATGCCGCCGATATCCTTCTTCAGATCGCGCCCGCCGACCCCGATGGCGTGGGAGATTCCCGCACCGGCTTCCGAGATCAGGCACGAGACCTCCTGCGTTCCGGTCCCCGATGCGCCGATGATGCCGATCCTGCCGCGCCTGATCTTGTTGGCGAACGCCAGCGGCGCGCCGCCGATCACGGCCGTTCCGCAATCCGGCCCCATCATCAGGAGGCCGGCCGCCCGCGCCTGCTGCTTGAGCGACAATTCGTCCTCGAGGGACACGTTGTCGCTGAACATCAGGACATGCAGGCCGCGATTGAGCGCCTTGCGGGCCTCGGCAGCGGCGAACTCGCCGGGAACGGAGATCAGCGCAAGGTTGATCTCCGGCCTGACCTTCACAGCGGCGGCAATCGAGTGCGGCCGCCAGGCAGCCTGCGCCTCGCCCTGGGTCTTCGGCTTGTCGAGCGACTTGATCGCATTGTCGAGGGCTTCGCGGGCAGCGGACTCGGAGGCGGCCTTGACCGCGATCACGAGGTCGTTGCCCTTCACGGCAGTGCCCTCCTCCAGCAGCCCTGCATTGCGCATGATCGCAGCGTTCGACGGAGTTCCCATCATCAACGCCGCCTCGATCACGCCGGGCGAGCCGGCCACCTCGCGCGACAGCCGCATCAGCGCGACCGAGTCGAGATAGAATCCCTTGCGGACCTCGTTCAGGACAACGACGTTCATGACACACCCAAATCCTTGGCGATCGCGATGATCGCCTGCTGGAAGCACGCCAACGGCGCCTTGACCACGCCGGCACCGACCTGGCCGATGCCGGGCTCGCGATGCGCGATGCCGGTGTTGATGACGGGCACCACGCCGGAATCGACGACCAGGCGGATATCAATGCCGGTCGGCACGCCCGCGAAGTCCATTGCGGCGATGGTCCATTCCGGATTTTGCGCTACCGTGATCTCGCCCATCGAGCGGGTGAAGTTGCCGGCCTCGGACGGCGCGCCGGCCCCGACGAAGCCTGCGACGGCGGGCGCCGCCGCCATCGCAAATCCGCCCAGACCGATCGTCTCGACGATGGCGGAATCACCCATGTCCGGATTGGCGTCCTTCTCGGAATAGCCGGCAAAGTACAGCCCTTCCGGCATTTCGACCGGCGCGGTGAACCACTGCTCGCCGAGCCCGCTGACGCGGATCCCGAAATCGGTGCCGTTGCGGCACATGGTGGTGACGATGGTCGCCCCCCGAATGCCGTTGGCGGGATCGGTGATCGCCTTGCCCATCGCCATCGCGATGTTGAGGAAGAACTGATCGTTCTGCCCGATGAATGCGAGGCATTCGGCGAGAACGGCGTTGTCGGTCGAGGTTCGCGCCATCCAGGGCGCGATTTCGCGAAGGAAGACGCTCGAGCAGGCCAGATTGCGCTGATGCAGCTCGTCGCCCATCGACAGGCCCCGCGCGACGATCGATTTAAGGTCGATGCCGCCGGCGACACGGATCGCCTTGCCGAGCGTCGGCCCGAACACGTCGCGCAGCCAGGCGAGCCGCTTCAGCACGCTGGCGTCGTTGCCGCCGAAGCGCATCACCTTGCCAAGCCCCTCGTTGATCGCGCAATAGGCGCGGTTGGCGAAGCGCGCGTTCTCGACCACGAACAGCGGCATCGACATCGTCGTCATGCCGGTCATCGGGCCGACTGCGCCGAAGTGGTGGTTCGGGTGAAATTCGATCTCGCCGTAGGCGGCGAGCTTGGTCGCGGTCGGCAGATCCTGCGCCCATCCCTCGAACACGATGGCGCCTGCGACCGCGCCGCGCATCGGGCCGCACATCCTGTCCCAGGAGATCGGCGGTCCGGCGTGGAGGATCATTCGTTCGCGCAGGCCCGGGATCAATTGGCGGGCGGGAACGATGTCGATCAGCCGCGGCTCCCCTTCGAGGATCCGGGCGAGCGCCTGCTGGTTTGCGTCTTCGATCAGCTTCATCGGTGCGCCCTCACACACCGAGCTTCGCGAGCAGGGCCGCCATCTGCGGATCTCCGCCCGCCGACGGCTTCCAGTCGAGGTGAACGACGTCGATGCCGCAGTCGCGGAGGTCCTTCACGAACCCCTCAAGCCCGACATTCACAACTTCGACCTTGCGCGCCAGCAACTGCTGATACTGCGGCCTATCCTGATCCGTCATCGTCTCCGCCCTAACCAAGTTCGTTTTCGTTGTGTCGAGTTAATAAGAAAACACTTACTTCGTCAAGACCGGATTCTCGAAGAATGCGAATTTCCATACCCGCGCGAACAGCGGACCGGTCGAAGCGCAATTGCGCCTTAAAAAAAAGAGCTCCGAACTTCGTTCGGAGCAGTCTGGGAGAACTCGAAATTTGATCCGCAACGGCGTCACCGCTCGCGCAAGGCGTGGCGCAGGACGATCAGACTGCCGGCAAATGCATCCAGTCCGGATGAATGCCCGATCGCGGTGAGGACCGTGAGGGCGCGATGAAATCCGGCGGCCTCGCCGCTCATCGTTGCATGGATGGCAGCGTGCAGTGCCGCCGCGCCGTAGCCCAGCGCCGCCGCGCGCAGATGGATTCGGCTGATGTCGTTGGTGCCGTCGAGCAGCGCGCGGCAATGGTCCCACAATGCATCGCGACATTCGATGCGTCCGAGCGCTGCCAGCGCGATCAGCGCACCGCCGATCAGGTCGTCGCCGGACGGCGTGAGCCCCGGCCCGAGACCGATCAGGCTGGCAAGCCCCGAGTCTCGATCCGCATCGTCATCCGAGCCTGCCAGGATTAGCTCCAGCGCGGCTAGACCGGGCATGGCAGCCCGAACCAGCGCAGAGCCGTCGCCCGGAGCATGTCCGGACCCGACCACGGCCAGGCCCTCCGAAGTCAGATCACCGCCCCACACCTCATCGACCGCATCAAGGCCGTGTCGCAGGCTGGCCGTCGACCAGTGTGGTACAGCGGGCGGCGCCCAGACCGACCGCGCGGCCAGATTCGCGAGCGGCGTCGCTCCGATCCACAGAATGGAGTCCGCGACCCGCACCGGATCGCCGACCGCCAATCCCGGCCATCGGAAGTCGCCGACCACATGCAGCGGCCCCGATCCGATGCCGATCCGTCCAACGCAGATCCAGATCCCGTCGATCACGGCGTAGAACGAACGTTCGAACACGGCGACGACCTGGCCCGCGGCGCGATCGCGAAGCGCCCTGTCGGCAAGGAGCCCCACTTCCCCATCGGCACAGATCGTCGCTGCGGGTTCGGGACGCCGCTCGCCCGGCGCGCTCGCGCGATCCGGCTTGCGCCCGTCAGCCTCGTGTCCTCCAACGAACATCCGCCCTCGCCTCCCTCAGCGTGCCTGTGCCGCGAGCCGTTGCGGCGCGCCGGCCTGGGCCTCGCCGCCGAGATAGGCCGCCTCGAGCAGCGGATCCTCGGCGATGATGTCGGCGGCGCCGCTCTTCAGGATCGCACCGGTCTCCAGGAGATAGGCCCGGTCGGCCAGCGCGAGCGCGTGGCCTGCCATCTGATCGACCACGATGATGGTCATGCCCTCGCTGCGCAGCCGCTCAAAGGACGCAAACAGCTCATCGACCACGAGCGGCGCCAACCCGAGCGACGGCTCGTCCAGCATGTAGATCTTCGGGCCGGTCAGAAGGCCGCGCGCCACCGCGAGCATCTGCTGCTCGCCTCCAGACAGCAGGCCGGCGCGCTGGTCGATGCGCTCCTTCAGCCGCGGGAAGCGCACGAACATCGCCTCGATCTCGGCATCGAGATCGATTCCCTTGCGCGCATAGGCGCCGAGCTGCAGGTTCTGCTTCACCGTCAGCTCCGGAAACACCTGCCGCCCTTCCGGCACCAGCACGACGCCATGGCGGGCACGAACATGCGCGGGCATCCTGTCGATGCGCGTCTCGGCGAGCCGCACTTCACCCGTCGAGCGCGGCGGCTCGAGACCGGCGATCGACCGCATCAGGGTGGTCTTGCCGGCGCCGTTCGCGCCGAGCACGGCGACCGCCTCGCCGGGAGCGACCACCAGATCGATCCCGTTCAAGGCGCGCGACAGGCCATAGAACGAATCGAGCGTCTTGACCTCGAGTGCGGTGCCCTGCCGCGCCGGCCGCGGCGTGCGGCTCTTCTCACCGGGCGTCGCGTCGCCGAGATAGGCCTTGCGGACCAGCGGGTCGTTGCGGATCGCCGCCGCATCGCCGATCGCGATGCGCTTGCCGCCGTCGAGCACGACGATGAGATCGCTCAGCGACATGATCATCGGCATGTCGTGCTCGACGATGATGACGGCGATCCCGAGATCGGCGATCCGGCGCAACAGCGCGGTCAGGCGCTGCTTGTCGCCCTTGGAGAGGCCCGCCGCGGGCTCGTCGAGCAACAGGATGCGGGGCCGCAACGCCAGCGCGCGCGCGATCTCGACCAGCCGCTTCTCGCCATGGGACAGCGAATCCGCGAGACGATCGACATCGCCGTCGACACCGGCAAAGCGCAGCAGGAACCGGGCGAAGCCTTCGGTCTCGGCGTTGCGCAGCGCGGAAACAACGCCGCCGAGACGGCCGACCCGCTCGGCCAGCAGGATGTTTTCCAGGATCGTGAGCGAGCCGAACAGCTGCGTGGTCTGGAACGTGCGCGCCACGCCGACCCGCGCCAGCAAATGCGACGTCATACCCGTGACATCGCGGTCGCCGAGCTTCACCGTCCCCGCCTGCGGCCGATAGAAGCCGCAGAGCAGATTGAGCGCGCTGGTCTTGCCGGCGCCGTTGGGACCGATGATGCTCGTGACGGCACCGGGCGCCGCCTTGAACGATACGCCCTGGACCGCGCGCACGCCGCCGAACGAGATCGAGAGATCCGTCACGTCGAGCCCCGTCGCATTGTGGGTCTCGAGGATCGCCGCATCGGTTTCCGCCGCCGCGATCGCGGGCTCGGCCACCGGCTTGCGCGCCGGCAGGACTCTTGCCGCGAGTTGCTCCACGAGGCCAACGATGCCGGAGGGCGCGGCGCGCAGCACGACGAACAGCAGCACGCCGAAGGCCAGCAGGCGATACTCGGCGAGGTCCGACAGCGCTTCGGGCAGCAGCACCACCAGCGCGGCGCCGATCACCGGGCCGAGCACCGAGCCGGCGCCGCCGACCATCACCGCGAACAACAGCAGCACCGATTGCAGGAACGGGAACGAGCTCGGGCTGATATAGCCCTGCAGCGGCGCGAACAGCGCGCCGGCCAGCGCCATCGCGGCCGCCGAGATCACGAAGGCCACGGCGCGGACCTGCACCAGATCGATGCCGAGCGAGCGCGTCGCGACCTCGGTATCGCGGGCGGCACGCATGGCGTAGCCCCAGCCGCTGCGCTTCAGCCGCTCGAACAGGATGAGGCCGGCAAACACCAGCACGACACCGGCGATGGCAAGCGAACGCTCGGACAGCGCATAGCCGAACACGCTCGGCGGCGCACTCAGCATCAGGCCGTTGCCGCCGCCGGTGAGGTCGCGCCACTCGATCGTGACATGCTCGACGATGAAGCCAAAGGCAATCGTCACCATCGCCAGATACGGCCCGCGCACGCGCAGCGCCGGCATAGCGAGCAGCCCGCCGACGATGCTGACCAGCACGATGGCCCCCGCCGTCGCGGCGAGGTATGGCCAGCCAGCCTTCTCCATCAGCAGCACGGTGGTGTACGCACCGATCGCCATGAAGCTGATATGGCCGAGCGATATCTGGCCCGCGAGGCCGAGCAGGACGTTGAGGCCGATGCAGCCGATCGCCGTCAGCGAGATCGTTGCGATCAGAAACACCGAATAGCTGTCCGCGACCGCGGCATAGCCGATGGCTATCGCGAACGCCGCGACCGCGACGAGAAGGGAGGCGCGCGAGGTCATACCTTCTTAACTCCAGCTCGGCCGAGCAGCCCGTGCGGCATGACGACGAGGATGACGATGACGGAAGCGAACGTGATGATCTGGGTGTAGACCGACCCGAGATAGTTGGTCGCGAACACCTCGATCAAGCCAAGACATAATCCGGCCAGCATGACGCCCCAGGCGCTGGCGAGACCGCCGATGATGGCGGCGGCGAACGCCTTGATGCCGAACAGCGTGCCCATCTCGGACGAGACGTTGAACAGCGGCGCGATCAGCAGCGCGGCGACGCCTGCCAGCATGGCCGACACTGCGTAGCTTGCGGCAATTGCGCCGCTGACATTGATGCCCATCAGCCGCGCGGCATTGGGATTCTGCACCACTGCAAGCATCGCGACGCCATGCCGCGTGCGGCGGGTGATCAGATGCAGCGCCAGCGCAAGCAAGAGGCCGACCACGGGAATCAGGAGCTGCAGGGGGTAGACCCCTGCCCCCTCCACGATCTGGATCGGCTTGGCCGCGAGCATCGACGGGAAGCTGCGCGGCTCCTTGCCGAACACGAACAGCATCACATTGTCGACGATGATGCCGACCGCAACGGTCGCCATCAGCCAGTTGTCCGACCCGCGCAGCACGAACGGACGAACCGCGAAGCGTTCAATCAGAACGCCGTAAACCGCGCAGACCAGCAGCACCGCGGGGATGCCGATCGCGGCCGGCCAGCCCCACACGATGAGGAAGAAGTATCCGGCAACGGCTCCCAGGGTCATCGAGCTGCCCTGCGAGAAGTTGACCGTGCCGGATACGGCGTACGTGACGTGAAAGCCCAGCGCGAGCAGACCGTACATGCTCCCCAGCGCCATTCCGGTTATTATCGCCGAAAGAAACGACATCGATGATCACCCCGATCTGCTTGCTGGACGACCGCTGCCGTCAGTTCTTGAACGGCAAAATGTGGTTGTCTTCGAAATGGGCCCAGATGTAGTCCTGCGCCGTCAGCGCATCGTGCTTGTCCTCGGCGAACGGCTTTTCATAGGTCTTGATCAGGCCTTCCAGCCGGTCGATTCCGTAGAAGCCGTCACGAATGGCGGTCGGATCGGTGCTGCCGGCCTTCTGGATCGCGCCGGCGATCACCAGGACGCTGTCATAGGCGTTGGCGAAGCCGACCGCGGGCGTCACGTCCGCCGGGCCCTTGATGTCCGGATACTTCGCCTGCAACTCGGCGAGCACGCGCTTGCCGACCGGCGAGAGGTTGCCGAAGAAGCTGTAGGTCTGGACGAACACGACGCTCTCGGCGCTCGGCCCGGCGAGCTCGGTGAAGCGGCCGCCGGCAGGCCCCCAATGCGACACGATCGGCGGTGCCCAACCCATCCGGTCGAGCGATTTCACGACCTGCGAGGATGGACCGACATTGCCGACCAGGAACAGGGAGTCGGCGCCGGCCTGCTTGAGCCGGGACAATTGCGCGACCACGTCGACATCGTTCGCCTCGAACTTCTCGACACCCGCCGGTTCGATCCCGGCCGCCTTCAGCGCCGCGCGCAGGCCATGCTCGTTCGATTCGCCCCAGGGATTGTTGACCAGGATGAGGCCCGGCTTCTTGGCGGCGAAGGTCTTGCCGGCGAACGCAACGATCGCCTTGTCGACCTCGTCGTCCATCGCCGAGACGCGGAACACGTAGTTGGAGGCGGCGCCGTTCTGCGTGATGTTGGTGCCGGCGGCCCATGGCACCACGAACGGCATCTTGACGTTGTTGACGAACGGCACGATCGCGAGTTGGACGGGCGTATCGAGACCGCCGAGCAGCACCGCGACCTTCTCGCGCTGGATCAGTTCGCGCGCGGCGGTCAGCCCCTTCGCGGGATTGCTTTCATCGTCACGGCGCACCAGCTCCAGCGGACGGCCGAGCACGCCCCCTTTCGCGTTGATCTCCTCGATCGCGATGGTGGCGCCGCGGGTCAATGCTTCGCCGGCGCGCGCCGACTGCCCCGACAGCGCGGTGACCAGGCCGATCTTGATCGGCTCGGCGGCCTGCGCCCGCTCCGCAAGCGGCACAGAGCCGATGAGAATGGCGAGCGCGCCCTGCAAGACAACGCGGCGGCACAACCCGGTGATGGGGGTACAAGCGTAGCTCATTTCTGCAATTCCTCCCGCTCCGACGGCTCCCGAGCCGCCTCTGGTCCGCTGCCGCCGTCTCCGCGGCCTTGACGGAAGTAAAAACTTTCTTCACAAATTGACGAATGTCAAGCGGCTGATCGCGCGCCGAATGGAGATTGCAATGCAACGGGAGACTGGAGCGGAACCGGAGCGGGCCACCTCACCTGGCGTTCTCGGCGGTGCAACATCCGCGCAAGCGGCGGATGCAGCGCGCGGTCTCATCTCTCATGACCGCTATCGCTACAGCGCGATCACGCGCCGCCCCGACTTCGTATGGCCACACGGAAAGCGGCTCGCAGTTTACATCGCGCTCAACCTCGAGCATTTCGCTTTCGGCGATGGACTTGGCGCCGAACTCTGCCCGGGCGGTCCACATCCGGACGTCCTCAACTACGCCTGGCGCGATTATGGCAACCGGGTCGGCGTGTGGCGGCTCATCGATCTGTTCGACCAGTTGAAACTGCCGATCTCCGTGCTCGCGAACAGCAGCATCTATCACTACTGCCCGGAGGTCATGGACGCATTTCGCGCGCGCGGCGACGAGGTCGTCGGCCATGGACGAACCAATTCCGAACGGCAGGGCGTGCTCTCACCTGCCGAGGAGCAGCGACTGATCGAGGAGGCGACCGATGTCATCGCGCGTGCCGAGGGGCGACGGCCACTTGGCTGGCTCGGTCCGTGGATCTCGCAATCCGCCGTGACCCCGGACCTTCTCGCTGAAGCGGGCTACCAATATCTGCTCGACTGGTGCATGGACGATCAGCCGGTGTGGTTCTCGACAAGGGATGGCGGGCGGATCCTGTCCGTGCCCTATCCACAGGAACTGAACGACATCCCCTCGATTGTCGGGCGCAAGGACAGCGGCGAACAGTTTGCGACCATGATCACGGACACATTCGAGGAGATGCTTACGCAATCCGCCAAGCAGTCGCTGGTGATGGGCATCGCGCTGCATCCATACCTGGTCGGCCAGCCGCACCGGCTGCGGCCGCTGCGACGCGCCCTGCAGGCGATCGTCGCAAGGCGCGAAGACATCTGGATCACCACCGCCGGTGAGATCGCGGCATTTTCGCGCGCCCTGCCCGACGGCATCGTCCCGACATAAGAAACTGGAGACCCAAATTGACTGCCATCGACACACTCTTTCAGAACGCGCGGCTCACCGACGGCCAGCTGGTCGAAATCGCCGTCCGCGGCGGCAAGATCGTGGCGATCGCGTCGTCCCCGCAAAGCTACGGCGCAGTCGGCGAAAGGCGCGACCTTGGCCGACGCCTGGTGCTCCCCGGCATGGTCGAAGGTCACATCCACCTCGACAAATGCTTCATCGGCGACGACTGGAAGCCGCATCGGCCCTGCACCGCGGGCTTCAACGTGCGCGAGCGCGTCAAATTCGAAAAGGAAGCGCTCGCCGGCGCCAAGCCGATCCCAATTCGGGCCGCGGCCCTGATCGACCTTTGCGTCTCGCAGGGCACCACTCACATGCGCAGCCATGTGGATGTCGACGCCGAGGTCGGCCTGCGACATTTCGAACCGATCGCCGCCGCGCGGGAGGCGCACCGGGAGAAGCTTTCGATCCAGATCGTCGCGTTTCCCCAGAGCGGCATCCTGACATCGCCCGGAACGGCCAAATTGCTCGAGGAAGCCGTTCGCGCCGGCGCCGATCTGGTCGGCGGACTTGATCCCGCAGGCCATGATGGTGACGTCGCCGGGCATCTCGACGTCGTCTTCGGGATCGCCGAACGGCATGGCGTCGGCATCGATATTCACCTGCATGACGGCGGTCTGCAGGGCATCTCGGAGATCGAGGAGATCGCGCGACGCACCAAAGCGTCGGGTCTTGGCGGCAAGGTCACGATCAGTCATGCCTACGCGCTCGGCGAAGTGGCTAGCGACGTGGCTCAGCGTACCGCGCAGCAGCTTGCCGAGGCCGGCGTCGCCATTCTCACCAATGCCCCGGGCGCGCACGCATTTCCGCCCGTGTTGCTGCTCCGCGATGCCGGTGTCACCGTGTTCTCCGGCAACGACAACATCCGCGATTCCTGGTGGCCCTACGGCGACGGCGACCTGCTCGAACGCGCAATGATGGTCGGCTATCGCTCCGGCTTCAACACGGACGATCAATTGGCCGCGGCCTTTGACATGGTGACGACCAACGCAGCGCGCGCGCTTGGCCTCAAGGACTACGGCCTCACCGTCGGCGGGACGGCGGATTTCGTCGTGCTGGACGCCCGGCATGTCCAGGAAGCCGTGGTCGCTCGTCCCAAGCCACGCGATGTCTACAAGGCTGGCCGACTCGTCGCGCACAACGGCGTGATGGTGGCAGCCGGCGCCCGGAAGCAGTGAACATGGAGGAATCGCACTTGACGAACAGTCGCAATGCCGATCTCAATCCCAGCTGCTTGCGCCGGGAACCGGTCCGCTGCCCGATGTGGCCTGATGCGGACGTGCCCTGCGTGAATACCCGAGCCCAGGCAAGGTTGACGCCGTGACAGAGACGACAGCACCGACCAGCCCCACCCGCACCACCACACGCGGAAAGCGGCCTCGCGACTCCGCGCTCACCAAGGAAGCGATCCTGCGCGCCGCGACCTTCGAGTTCTGTCACAATGGCCTCGGCGGCGCACGCGTCGAGGCCATTGCGCAGCGCGCCAAGGCCAACATGCGCCTGCTCTACGCCTATTTCGGCGACAAGAACGGGCTCTACATTGCCGTCCTCGAGGACGTCTACACCGAAATTCGCGCCGCCGAACAGCGGCTGAACCTGGATGATCTCGAGCCGATCGCCGCAATGAGCGGGTTGATCGATTTCACGTTCACGTTCTTCGGGCAGCACCAGAACTACATCGCCCTGATCAACACCGAGAACCTTCAACGCGGACGCAATATGCGCAAGTCGCGCAAGATTGCCGATCTCACTTTGCCCCTGGTTGCAAGCATCGAAAGCATTCTGCGGCGCGGCGTGGCGGCGGGCCTGTTTCGCGGTGACGTCGATCCCATCCAGCTCTATGTCTCAATCACCGCGATGAGCTATTTCCACGTTTCCAACCGGTACACATTGTCGGCGATGTTCGACAAGGACCTCGGCGCGTCTGACTGGCTCGAGCTGCGGCGCGAGCATGCGCAGGACATGATCCTGACCTGGCTGACGGCCCCTGCCGGGGCACGCAAGGACAGGTCAGCAGCATCGAAGGCGACGACGCGCCTCAGCAAGCCGTCCCGCTAGCGGGGCAAGCCGCACGACGCAATATCGTGCGGATCGCGCGCCGGGAATGCCCCTCAGCGGGTCGCAACGACGCCGTCACTGCGCGGATCGCTGGCTCCTTCCATCAAGCCATCCGGATGCCAGACGATCGCACCGGCGTGTCCCATGAACTCCTCGAACGGACCGGTCACCTGGATGTCGTGGCCGAGCGCGCGGAGCCGATCGATGATCGCGGGATCGAAGCGGGATTCGATCTTCAGATTGTTGTTTTCCTCGCCCCAGGTCCGACCGAGCAACCAGCGCGGCGCGGTAATCGCGGACTGCAGCTCCTGGCCGTGCATGGCGTAGCGAGAGAAGATGGCGGCCTGGGTCTGTGGCTGCCCCTCTCCGCCCATCGTGCCGAAGGATATCAGCCGCCCGTCGCCGAGTTCGGCCATCGCCGGCTGGATCGTGTGGAACGGCAGGCGTCCCGGATCCAACCGATTGGTATCGGTCTCGTTTAGGCTGAAGCTCGTTCCGCGATTTTGCCAGGTGACTCCGCTCTCGGGGAGGATGACACCCGAACCAAATTCCCAGTAGACGCTTTGAATGAAGCTGACGCTGAGTCCGCTGCGATCGGTCGCAGCGAGCCACACCGTATCGCCCTGCTTGGATGGATCGGGCCACGGCGCGGCGCGGCGGTCGGATACCGTTTCGTGAAGCGCGGCGAGCGACTCCTCGGACAGGAATTCAGCGGCCGGCCGATTCATGTAGTCGGGATCGGTCACATGGCCGTTGCGAATACGAAACGCAGCTTTCGTGCATTCGACGAGCCTGTGCAGATGATCGACGCCGTCGGCTTCGTCAGCGATGCGCCGGGCATAAAGTGCCAGGATCAGGAGCGAGGCCAGCCCCTGCGTCGGCGGAGGCATGTTGAAGACCTTGTGTCCGGACACCTCGACCGACAGCGGCGTCACCAGCGATGCCTGATGCCGCTCCAGATCAGCGAGCCGCAGCGGGCTCCCTACCCGCTCGAGGTCGGCCGCCATTGAGCGCGCCAGTTCGCCGCGATAGAAATCAGACAGCCCGGCCTGGGCCAGACGCCGCAGCGTCTCGGCGACACGCGGCTGCCGCAGCCGCGCACCGAGCGCGAGCGGGGTGCCTTGCGGCAGATAAACCTCGGCATAGCCGGGCACACCTTCGAGCTCATGCCGCTTCTTGCGGATGTTCTCGTGCAGCGTGCTGGTGACGGCGACGCCCTCCTCGGCATGCCGGATTGCGGGCTCGAGCAGCCGCGCCATCGGTAGCCGACCGTCATGACGATCGCGGCTGAGCTCATAGGCCTTCTGCCAGCCGTCGACGGTCCCGGCGACGGTCAGCGCGGCCAGCGGGCCGCGACCGGGAATGCTGCTGCAGCCACGCTCGCGATACCAGCCGCGATCCGCCGCCATCGCGGCGCGTCCGCAAGCCTGAATCCCGACCGGCATCGAACCGGCACGGCCGACCAGCCAGAAGCTGTCGCCGCCGAGGCCGTTCATATGCGGATAGACCACGGCAATCGTCGCGGCCGAGGCGATCATCGCCTCAATTGCATTGCCACCTTCCGACAGGACCGCGAGTCCAGCCTGCGCCGCCAGGTGGTGCGGTGCGGTCACCATGCCGCCATAGCTTCGTTTTGTCTGCAACATCAGCCCTCTCTCCCAAGCACGGTATGTAATAATATTTTTACTTACCGTGTCAAGGAGCCAGAGATCGCTCTTTGGGATACGGGTGCCGGGCCGTCGCGATCGTCACCGGGGCTCGCCATTGAAGTTCGGCACCGTGACCATTGCATGAAGCTCAGGCAGCCGCCACCTCGTGAGCCGCCATGACTTCCAGCGCTCTCAGAATTGCGGAATGATCCCAGGCCTTGCCGCCGAGGGCGGTACAGGCGTTGAACAGCTGCTGAGCTGCCGCGGTGCCCGGCAGCGACAACCCGAGCGCCCGCGCGCCTTCCAGCGCGAGGTTGAGATCCTTCTGATGCAGTTCGATGCGAAAGCCTGGATCGAAATTGCGCTTCAGCATGCGCTCGCCGTGCACTTCAAGGATCCGGGACGAGGCAAAGCCGCCCATCAGCGCCTTGCGCACCAGCGCAGGATTGGCGCCCGCCTTGGACGCAAACAGCAGGGCCTCGCTGACCGCCTCGATGGTCAACGCCACGATGATCTGGTTCGCAACCTTGGTGGTCTGGCCGTCGCCATTGCCGCCGACATGCGTGACATTCTTCCCCATCGCGTCGAACAGGGGCTTCATCGCGTTGAACGCCCGCTCCCGCCCGCCGACCATGATGGTCAAGCTCGCCGCCTTTGCGCCCACCTCGCCGCCGGAAACCGGCGCGTCGAGATAGTCGGCCCCGAGCGCATCGATCTTCCGTGCAAACTCCTTGGTCGCCAGCGGCGAGATCGAGCTCATGTCGACCACGATCATACCTTTGGAGACCCCCTCCGCGACACCGCCCTGACCAAACAGCACGGCTTCCACATGCGGCGTGTCCGGCACCATGATGATCACGGCGTCCGTTTCCTGCGCCACTTGCCTCGCGGACTCGCAAGCGACGCCGCCGGCTGCAATCAGCTCTGGCGGAAGAGGTGCGACGTCGTGCAGGAACAGGCGATAACCGGCAGCCAGGAGGTGGCTCGCCATCGGACGTCCCATGGTGCCAAGCCCGATAAATCCGATGTCTTTCATTTGTCGTCGCTCCTGTCAGGCGGATTGGATGTTCTCCTGCGAAGCGGATACCGTTCGCGTGGAGAAAACGCGTCAAAGCAAAAATCCAGGGCTCCATTCCGATTCAATCGGAACGGGAGAACTCTAGGTCACGAAGGTCTGCGCGGCGTGCCAGGCAAGGCTTTCGAGCGTGGTCGTCCGCGGCTTGTATTCGCATCCGATCCAGCCGCGATATCCGATGCTATCGAGATACTTGAACAAATAGGGATAGTTGATCTCGCCGGTCCCCGGCTCGTTACGGCCAGGATTGTCGGCGAGCTGGACATGCGCGATCCGGTCGAGATGCTTTTGCAGGGTCCGCGCCAGATCACCTTCCATGATCTGCATGTGATAGATGTCGTACTGGATGAACAAATTGGATGAGCCAACGTCGGCAATGAGCTGCACCGCCTGTTCCGTCCCGCTCAGGAAGAAGCCGGGAATATCGAGCGTGTTGATCGGTTCGATCAGGAGCTTGATGCCATGCTGTCCGAGCGCGCCGGCGGCGAAGCGTAGATTCGACACCAGGACCTCGCGCAGCTCTGCTGCATCAGCACCGGCGGGAGCGATGCCGACCAGGCAGTTCAGCTGCCGGCAATCCAGCGCCTTCGCGTAGTCGATCGCGCGCACCACGCCGTCGCGAAATTCATCGACCCGATTGCGCAGGATCGCAATGCCCCGCTCGCCGGCAGCCCAATTGCCGGCCGGAAGATTGTGCAGCACCTGGGTCAAGCCGCAGCGCGCCAGTTCCTCCCGCAACGCGCCCTTTTCGAAGTCATAGGGAAAAAGATATTCAACTGCGTTGAAGCCCGCGGCCTTGGCGGCGGCGAACCGATCGAGGAACGGCAGCTCGTTAAAGAGCATGGTGAGGTTGGCGGCAAATTGAGGCACGGGTGGAATCTCCGCTTGGAGCAGCGCTAATGATGTCGTCAGGCCGGCAACAGCGTGCCGGATCGTTGTGCGCTCGGCACGTCATCGAGCGGAAGATCGAGCACCTCCTCGAATTCGACGATGTTGTCGATCTCCGTTCCCATCGCGATATTGGTGACCCGTTCGAGAATGAACTCCACCACCACGGGCACGCGATACTTGGCCATCAACTCGCGCGCGGTCGCGAACGCGGCCTGTGCTTCGTTCGGATCCGTCACGCGGATCGCCTTGCAGCCGAGCCCCTCTGCGACGGTCACGTGGTCGACACCGTAGGCGCCGATCTCGGGCGCGTTGATGTTCTCGAACGAGAGCTGGACGTGATAGTCCATGTCGAAGCCGCGCTGCGCCTGCCGGATCAGCCCGAGATATGAATTGTTCACGACGACGTGGATGTAGGGCAGATTGAACTGCGCTCCGACCGCGAGCTCCTCGATCAGGAACTGGAAGTCGTAGTCACCCGACAGCGCGACGATGTCGCGGTCGGGATCGGCGGCGCGCACGCCGAGCGCGGCGGGCAACGTCCAGCCGAGCGGACCGGCCTGCCCGGCGTTGATCCAGTTGCGCGGCTGATAGACGTTGAGGAACTGGGCACCCGCGATCTGCGACAATCCGATCACCGTCACGTAGCAGGTGTCGCGGCCGAAGGCCTTGTTCATCTCCTCGTAGACGCGCTGCGGCTTGATCGGGATGTTGTCGAAGTGGCTCTTGCGCAGCATCGAGCGCTTGCGGTCGCGACAGGCTGCGGGCCAGGCCTGCCGATCGCGCAGCTTGCCGGACTTCCGCCACTCCCGGGCGATGCTCACGAACATTTCCAGCGCGGCCTTGGCGTCCGACACGATGCCGAGGTCCGGATTGAAAACCCGTCCGATCTGTGTCGGCTCGATGTCGACATGGACGAATTTGCGACCCTTGGTGTAGGTCTCGATCGAACCGGTATGCCGGTTGGCCCAGCGGTTTCCGATGCCGAGCACGAAATCGGATTCGAGCATCGTGGCGTTGGCGTAGCGATGGCTGGTCTGCAAGCCGACCATGCCGGCCATCAGCGCGTGATCGTCCGGAATGGCGCCCCACGCCATCAGCGTCGGGACCACCGGAACGTTGACCGCTTCGGCGAACGCGACCAGCAGCTCGGACGCATCGGCGTTGATCACCCCGCCGCCGGCCACGATCAGCGGCCGCTCGGCGGCGTTGAGCATCTCGAGCGCCTTCTCGATCTGCTTGCGCGTCGCCGCAGGCTTGTAGACCGACAGCGGCGAATAGATCTCGTCGTCGAACTCGATCTCGGCCAGCTGCACATCGAGGGGAAGATCGATCAGCACCGGTCCCGGCCGCCCCGACCGCATGACATGGAAAGCCTGGCTGAGCACGCGCGGCACCAGCGCCGGCTCGCGCACGGTGACGGCCCATTTCGTCACCGGCTTTGCGATCGCCTCGATGTCGACGGCCTGGAAATCTTCCTTGTAGAGCCGCGCCCGCGGCGCCTGACCGGTGATGCAGAGGATCGGAATCGAATCCGCGATCGCCGAATAGAGGCCGGTAATCATGTCGGTCCCGGCGGGGCCCGATGTGCCGATGCAAACGCCGATATTGCCCGCTTTCGCCCTGGTATAGCCTTCCGCCATATGCGAGGCGCCTTCGACGTGGCGCGCCAGAATGTGCCGGATCGAGCCGTTGCGCTTCAGCGCGGAGTAAAGCGGGTTGATCGCGGCGCCGGGAACGCCGAACGCGCAGGTGATCCCCTCGCGTTCGAGAATGCGCACTGCTGCATCCACTGCTCGCATTTTCATCTGATGATCCCGCTTCGCTATGAGTTGGCCTGAGCATGATCATCAGGCCCGCGATCATCGATCTCAACGCAAACGATTAGATTTTCCGCGCTATGGCAAGGCTTGCGATTTCTTGCATGTCTCCAAGTGATTAGCGCCTGCGAAAGAATGGAAACCGGCAACGGCGAGAACAGCCGCAGGCCTTGCGCCCTGCTACGGTTGCGTGCAGCTGCTGCCGCGAAGCTCTGCGGAGAGCTCGGCTGCGATCTGGTGCACGATGGCGCCGATCTCCGGCAAGCGCGCGTCGGTCAGCCGATCCGCCATCCCCGACACTGAAACCGCGGCGAATGGCTCGCTGCAATCGTTGAAGACGACTGCGGCGACGCACCGCAGGCCGAGCCGCGCCTCTTCATCGTCCACCGCATAGCCCTGGCGTCGCACGGTCTCCAATTCCCTGAACAGCTCGCCCGGCCGAATGATCGACTTTTCCGTCAGGCGCGGCATGCCGCGACGGCGGATGATCGCGTTGATGTCGGCATCGGAATATGCGGCCAGCACCGCCTTCCCGACGCCCGAGGCGATCAGCGCCACGCGTCCGCCGACCTTGGTCAGCGAACGCATGATCTCCCGGCTTTCGATGCGGGATACGACGATGATGGAATCATCATCGACCACTGCAAGATTGGCGGTTTCCCTGGTCTGGTCGCGCAGCTTGCGCAGATAGGGCAATGCCCGCGCGGAAAAATTGCGACGGCGCATGAAGGTCGAGCCGACCACGAAGCTTTGCGCGCCGATGTGCCACTTCGACTCTTCGCGGTCGAACTGCACGAACCTGCGATTCTCTAGCGTCGTCAGCAGCCGGTGAGCCGTCGACGGCGGCAAGCCGATGCGGATCGCAAGATCGGTCAGCCGATAGCCTTCGTCATCCTCTGCAAGCGCTTCCATGATTTGCAGCGCGCGATCGACCGATTGAACGCCGCCGTCTCGCGGGTCCTGATCCGGCTGCGCGCGAAAATCGGGATCGGACGGCTTGCGCCGGATCGGCTCTCTTTTCATCACGACCTGCCCCTAACCGGTTGCGGTTCAGAACGAAATTGCTCGCCGATAACGAGCGTCACAATTGGCATATGGCATACCAAACGGCGTCTGAGTCAAGGCAGCAGAACTGAAGAATAGGTCAGTATTTTTGCCATTTTCTTACAGAACACGCCGATTCTTTTGTTTGACTTCTGGGATAATGTATACCACGATTGTTTCTTAACGACCCAATTCTGTAACCGGGAGGACCATGCCATGTATGTCGGGGACATCCTTCGCACCAACAGTGCGCACGTGGTGACGATCGGCTCGAGCGAAACCGTGAGCATTGCGGCGAACCTGATGTACGCGAGCAATGTCGGCGCACTGGTGGTCAGGAACGCCTCGCGCAGCGTCGACGCCGCGGTGGTCGGAATGTTCAGCGAGCGCGACGTCGTCGCTGTGATCGCCGAGCGCGGCACGGGCGGTCTTGCCGCGAAAGTCGCGCAGTTCATTTCGCCGCGGCCGTTGGTGTCCTGCACTTCGCAGGACGCGCTCACCGATGTCGAGCGTCTGATGATCCGTCACGACATCCGCCATATCCCCGTCATCGACAACGGCCGGCTCGTCGGCGTCGTGAGCATGCGCGACATCGGCTTGGCCCTGGAAGAAGCCGCCTGCGCGGCCTGACGGATTTTCCCGAGGCCATTGCCACGCAATTCGGTTCGAGCCGTTGCGGCTCATGCTGTGTCCCCACTCTGCTCGCGAGGATTTCATGAAGGTCTGCATCTACGGCGCCGGTGCCATCGGCGGCTATCTCGGTGTCGAATTTATGCGCGCTGGCGCCGATGTCAGCCTGGTCGCGCGGGGCCCGCATCTCGCCGCGATGCGGCAGAATGGCCTGAAGCTCCTGATCGGCGAAGAGGAGCGCGTGGTACATCCTTGCTGTACCGATAATCCCGCCGAACTCGGCGAACAGGATTTCGTCATCATCTGCCTCAAGGCGCATTCGATCACCGGCGTCATCGAACCGATGCGCCCGCTGCTGGGTGAGCGGACCCGCATCGTCACCGCCGTCAACGGCATCCCCTATTGGTATTTCTACAAGCATGGCGGACGGCACGAAGGATCGGCGCTCGAGAGCATCGATCCCGGCGGACGGCAGTGGAACGAGCTCGATCCCGCGCGTGCCATCGGCTGCGTGGTCTATCCCGCCACCGAAATCGAGGCGCCCGGCGTGATCCGCCACGTCTACGGCAACAGCTTTCCGCTCGGCGAACCCTCCGGTGAGATCACACCTGATGTCGAGCGGCTTGCCGCCCTGTTCGCGGCAGCGGGCATGAAGGCGCCGGTCCTCGACCGCATCCGCGACGAGATCTGGCTCAAGCTGTGGGGCAATGTCTGCTTCAACCCGATCAGCGCCCTCACCCACGCGACCCTCGACGTGATCTGCACCAATCCCGGCACGCGCGCGCTGTCCAGAGCGATCATGCTGGAGGCCCAGGCGATCGCGGAAAGCCTCGGCGTCAAGTTTCGGGTCGATGTCGAACGCCGCATCGAGGGCGCACGCAAGGTCGGCGCGCACAAGACCTCGATGCTGCAGGATCTCGAGCGCGGACGTCCCGTCGAGATCGATCCGCTGATCACCGTGGTGCAGGAGATGGGCCGGATGACGGGTATTGCGACGCCTGCACTCGACGCGGTGCTCGCGCTGGTCGCGCAGCGCACCAGACTGGCAGGCCTCTATGACGGGGCGGCCGGCGTCGAAGCCCAATCGCTTGCGGTGGCGTGATCGCGATGGCCAATGTGACGCGCTGGGTCCGCTTCCGCCACCATGCCGAAATCGGCTTCGGGCAACTCACCCGCTCCGGCATCTCCGTGCACGCAGGAGAGATGTTCGGCGACACACGACCGACTGGACAGACGCTGGCGCTTGACGAGGTCGAGCTGCTCGCTCCAACCGAGCCGAGCAAGATCATCGCGCTCTGGAACAATTTTCACGCACTGGCGGCGAAGCTGAAATCAGCTGAGCCGGCCGAACCGCTGTATTTGTTGAAAGCCCAGACCAGCGTGACCGCGCCTGGCGCCGTCATCAAGCGCCCCCTGGGCTACGACGGCAAGACGACCTACGAAGGCGAGCTCGGCATTGTCATCGGCAAGAGCTGCACGGCCGTCGCCCCCGAACAGGCCGACGCCTTCATATTCGGTTACACCTGCACCAACGACGTCACCGCCGCCGACATTCTCAACCGCGATCCGACCTTCCCGCAATGGGCGCGGGCCAAGGGTTTTGACGGATATGGCCCCTTCGGTCCCGTGATTGCCTCGGGCGTCGACCCCGCACGCCTTGTCGTGCGCACCATCCTCAACGGCGTGGAGCGCCAGAATTATCCGATCGCCGACATGATCTTCAGCGCGCAGGCGCTGGTCAGCAAGATTTCACACGACATGACGCTGTTGCCCGGCGACCTGATCTGCTGCGGGACATCGATCGGCGTCGGAGTGATGAAGGAGCCGGTCAATACGGTCACCATCGCGATCGACGGAATCGGCGAGTTGACCAACGAATTTCGTCAGTAGGCGGCGGCAGGACGACAGCCCGACGCAGCCGGACCAAACGACCACCATTCTCTTTGGGAGCGCACATGATCTCCAGCACGAAAGCGGCATCGTCGCCCGGCGGCTTCCGCTGGCTCCAGCTCGCGATCGGCATCGTCTGCATGGCGATGATCGCCAACCTGCAATACGGGTGGACGCTGTTCGTTGATCCGATCGACGCGAAGTTTCACTGGGGCCGTCCGGCCATCCAGCTCGCCTTCACGATCTTCGTGATGACCGAGACATGGCTGGTGCCGGTGGAGGCCTGGTTCGTGGACAAATACGGCCCGCGCATCGTCATCATGTTCGGCGGGCTGATGATCGGTTTGGCCTGGGTGCTGAACTCATACGCCTCTTCTCTCATCATGCTCTACACAGCAGCTATTGTCGCGGGCATCGGCGCCGGCGCCGTCTACGGCACTTGCGTCGGCAACGCGCTGAAATGGTTTCCGGACCGGCGCGGCCTCGCCGCAGGCGCGACCGCCGCAGGCTTTGGCGCCGGCGCAGCCCTCACCGTCGTGCCGATCGCCAACATGATTGCCGCCAGCGGCTACCAAAGCACCTTTCTGACGTTCGGAATCGGGCAAGGCCTCATCGTTCTCCTGCTGGCCTGGTTCGTCCGCCCGCCGCATGGCGTCGAGGCCCCGCGGAAAAAGCAGCTCAACCTGCCGCAGAGCGCAATCGACTACACGCCGCCTCAGGTCCTGCGCACGCCGATCTTCTGGGTCATGTACCTGGTGTTCGTCATGGTTGCTTCCGGCGGGTTGATGACCGCCGCGCAAATCGGGCCGATCGCCCACGACTTCAAGATCGCGGATACGCCAGTCACCCTGGCGGGCTTCCAGATGGCGGCGCTGACCTTTGCCATCTCGCTCGATCGTGTCTTCGACGGTTTCGGCCGTCCATTCTTCGGCTGGGTCTCCGACACAATCGGCCGCGAGCACACGATGTTCATTGCGTTCGCGACTGCGGCGCTGATGTTGCTGACGCTGTCCACCTACGGCCACATTCCGGTTGTTTTCGTGCTGGCCACGGCGGTCTATTTCGGCGTCTTCGGCGAAATCTACAGCCTGTTTCCGGCGACGTCGGGCGACACGTTCGGCGCCAAATACGCAACCACCAACAACGGCATGCTCTACACGGCGAAGGGCACCGCGGCACTGCTCGTACCGCTTGCGAGCATCATCTCCTCGCAGCTCGGCTGGCAGGCCGTGTTCATCGTCGCGGTTGCGCTCAATGCGACCGCAGCTCTCACGGCCTTGCTGGTGATCAAGCCGATGCGGCGCGCCTTCATTCTCGGCAGTGAGACGACGGCAAAGGCCGCGATCGCGCCTGCACCTGGCCGGAGTGCGGCGATTGAACACTGATTGGACGGGCTCGCGGGCTCGGACGGCGCTCCGGAAGATCTTCGATGCTGCCATCGCCAGCTGCGATCCAAGGATAACCATTGCGCGCGCCCTGCCGGCAAAGCCGAAGGGCAGATGCATCGTCGTCGGCGCCGGCAAGGCTTCTGCCGCGATGGCGGCAGGCCTCGACGCGGCCTGGCCTGATGTCGACCTTTCAGGTGTCGTGGTGACGCGCCACGGTCATTCGGTCCCCGCGGGCCGCATCGAAGTGCTCGAGGCGTCTCACCCCGTGCCTGACGACACGAGCAAAGCCGCCGCCCTTCGCATGCTCGATGCCGTTCAGGGGCTTTCAGCGGACGATCTCGTCATCGCCCTGATGTCCGGCGGAGGCTCGGCCCTGATGACCCTTCCTGCATCCCCGATGACCCTCGCCGACAAGCAGGCGGTCAACCGGGCCCTGCTTGCAAGCGGCGCAACGATTGCCGAGATGAACGTCGTCCGCAAACATTTGTCCGCGATCAAGGGCGGACGGCTGGCGCTCGCCGCCCGCCCCGCCCACGTCACGACCCTCGTGATCTCAGATATTCCCGGCGACGATCCCACCGCGATCGGCTCCGGTCCCTCGCTGCCGGACAGCAGCACAAAAGCCGATGCGCAGGAGATCGTGAGCCGGTTTGCAATCGACCTGCCGGACGCGGCGCGGCTTGTCCTCGCGCAAGCCGACGAGACCCCAAAACCCGGCGAGATCGAGGCCGATGTCCGCATCCTTGCAGCGCCTTTCCACGCGCTTGATGCTGCGGCCAGGGCCGCGCGGGATGAAGGCCTGACCCCGATCATCCTTGGAGACGCGATCGAAGGCGAGGCGCGCGAACTCGGAACCGTCATGGCGGGCATCGCCCGCTCGGTCGCAAGCCATGCGCAGCCCGGCCCTGCCCCTGCCGTGCTGCTGTCCGGCGGCGAGACGACGGTGACGATCGGACGCGGGCCGGCGGGGCGCGGCGGCCGCAACACCGAATTCCTGCTCGGGCTTGTCATCGCCCTGTCCGGTACGTCCGATATCTGGGCGATTGCCGGAGACAGCGATGGTATTGATGGAACGGAAGATGCGGCTGGAGCTTTGATCAGTCCGGATACGCTGCGGCGCGCAGCCGCGAGCAGTCTCGACGCACGGGCCTATCTGGCAGCCCATGACAGCTACACGTTCTTCGACCGCCTTGGAGACCTCGTGCGCACCGGCCCAACGCTTACCAATGTCAACGATATCCGTGCCGTGCTGATTGCGGCCGGCAAGCCAGCAATGAGGTGACCCATGCGTCGTCATCGACGGGCCAAGATCGTCGCGACCGTCGGCCCCGCCAGCAGTTCCCCCGAGATGCTCAAGGCACTGCTGCTGGCCGGCGTCGATACGTTCCGTCTGAACTTCAGCCACGGAACCCAGAGCGACCACGCAAGCATCCATGCCGCGATCCGAAAGCTGGAACAGGAAGTCAGCCGGCCGATCGGCATTCTGATGGACCTCCAGGGTCCGAAGATCCGCGTCGGCACCTTGCGCGATGGCAAGATTATCGTGGCGGCCGGCGAGACCATCCGGTTCGTGCTGTCCGGATCGGACGGCGACCGATCCTCGATTCCGCTCCCGCATCGGGAAATCTTTGCCGCCGTGGCCCCCGGCCACGACCTTCTGATCGACGACGGCAGGGTCCGGGTTCGCGTTACGGGGCTCGGTGCCGATTTCATCGAAGCCAAGGTGATCGTCGGCGGCACGATCTCGAACCACAAGGGCGTTAATCTGCCGGGGACGGTGCTCGACCTTTCGCCGCTCACCACCAAGGACCGCCTCGATCTGGAGTTCGGTCTGAACCTCGGCGTGGACTGGGTCGCCTTGTCCTTCGTGCAGAAGCCCTCCGACATCATCGAGGCGAGAAGCCTGGTCGGCGACCGCGCCGGCCTGATGGCCAAGATCGAGAAGCCGGCAGCACTCGAGCGGATCGACGACATCATCCAGCTGTGCGACGCCATCATGGTTGCGCGGGGTGATCTCGGCGTCGAAATTCCACATGAGGACGTGCCCGGGCGCCAGAAGGAGCTGGTGCGGGCTTGCCGTCTCGCGGTGAAGCCCGTGATCGTCGCCACGCAAATGCTGGACTCCATGGTCGCAGCGCCAACCCCGACGCGCGCGGAAGTCTCCGATGTTGCGACCGCGATCTATGACGGCGCAGACGCCGTGATGCTGTCGGCGGAATCCGCGACGGGCCACTATCCGCGCGAGGCCGTCGAGATGATGGATCGCATCATCCGCAGCACGGAGCAGCACAAGATGTACCGCTCGATCGTCGAGGCGACCCAGCCCGGCGAAGAGCAGACGCCGCCGCATGCGGTTGCAACGGCCGCCGCCGACCTCGCCTCCGTCATTCACGCCGCAGCCATCGTGGCCTACACGTCGAGCGGCACCACGGCCGCACGCGTCGCGCGCAAGCGGCCGAGCCTGCCGATCCTCGCCATTACCCCGAGCCGCGAAGTATCGCGTCGCTTGTGCCTGCTTTGGGGCGCGCACAGCGTTCTGTCCGACGATGTCGGGAGCTATGAGGAGATGGTCGAGCGCGCGACGGCTCTCGCGCATGCAGAGCAGTTTGCATCAAGCCGGGATCTGCTGGTCGTTGTCGCCGGCATTCCCTTTGGGCAGGCGGGAAGCACGAACAACCTGCGAGTCGTTTCGCTCCCCTGACGGAGCCATCCGCCAGCATCGCGGTCCCAAACACCCTACGCATCCGACCCGTCGAGATTTCTCGGGCTCGTTGCGCCGGCCGCCTGAGTCTCAAGGCATAGCGCCAAACCAGATCACGAGCGCGAATATCACCAACAAGGCGACGGTGATGATCGCTTCGCTCGTGGGTATGCGCTTCATGGGCCGCCTCCGCGCGCGGGAGCGGGATGCTGCGACGGGGCGGTGGTTCAGATCAGCACAACACCGCCCGCTTAAAATGCATGCGGACGGCGCCGGCTCTAGCCCCAGGAAGGAAATGCAAAATCCCGGTAGCTATTACGTCTACACATCTGGGCAGAAGGTTCACGTGACGATCGGCATGCTCCAAAAGGCGTAGGGTCGCCGACCGCAAAGGACGCCGTTGATACCCGTCCCTGGCACCCTCGGCCGCATCACGATCTCACCACGACCATGGGCCACGCAGGTGTGGCGCCGGCAGCAGCTGTCGCTCGACGCTGCCCTTAGCGCCACGACCCGTCCGGCCCAAGGGGCAAAGTCGGATGGTCGCGGTTGTTCTCGTCGGGCTTGACCCTGAAACCCTGTCGAAATGCGAACCAGATAAAGCCGCCCAGTGCGACCACACAGATCGGCGCGAGAATCCAGTCGGGCATGTCGTGGTCCTCCAGTCTACCGACAATTGGTCGCCGCTATCTTGGGCCTAGTTCAATACGGATGCCGCGCGCCATTGCAGCGCGCCCACCTGAAGCGCTCGGCGTGATCTTGCCGGCACTAGGAAGCGCTGCGGTGCACGACCAAAGCGCGGATTTTGTCCGCAGGAGCAGCGGCCCCTTTGCCCGAATAGGGTCGAGGCGGTGCCGCAAGTGATTGAAAAGACTGGAGCGGGTGAAGGGAATCGAACCCTCGTATTCAGCTTGGAAGGCTGCTGCTCTACCATTGAGCTACACCCGCATCGAGCGATCACCTAACACGGCCGGACGGCCGTCTCAACTGCCTCGGCGGGCGTCCTTATGCGCCGGTGAACCAGAATATGTTCGCGCAATCCGGCCGGTTCCTGGCCCGGATGGGACGGACGGCGGCCTTAACAGCGGCAGATTCGCCACCTATATTGCTGGTCCCATCAACAAAGAAAGGAGGTGATCTAGTGTCTTGTCTCAAGCGCTGTCACCTCGCTGGGATCGCCCGCTAGGCTCTGAGTAATCAGCCTGGCATCGGGGCGCTCTCAGCCCTGACCAGCGAGACAACAAATCCGGGGGCGCGGCGGAAGCGATTTCGCCGCGCCTTTTTTGGCTGTCCGGGCCGCGCGATTCGCCGCCGCCATGCCGCCGGCGGGATACCTTGTCGCAGCACAAAAACCGGCCGGTCCGCTACACATGAAATGTCGGCGTGGCCGGCTTTGGGCCGTCCTTGGGCCTGCCGCATCAGAAATGAGGAGCTCACGAGATGCTTTATGCCATCCTGGCCTATCACGTCGAAGCCGAGGTCCAGTCGTGGAGCGCCGATGAGGACGCAGCCGTCATGGCGGGTCTGCGCGAGGTCCGTCAACGGTTGAAGGGGCGGCTCGGCCCGGCTGCCCGGCTCGGCGAGACCCGCAACGCCAGCACCCTGCGCGGGCCCGGCCACGGCATCGTGATCGACGGCCCGTTCTCGGAGACCAAGGAGCAGCTGCTGGGCTTCTACGTGATCGATTGCGCCGATGAAGCAGAAGCGATCGCCGCGGCGCGCGACCTGCGCAGCGTCAACCCGTCGGCGGTCTACGAGATCCGCGCGCTGAAGCGCTACACTCCCGGCGCACCGTTTCCGGAAACCGCGGGCCCGAGCGACGCATAGAGATCGCGCCTGGAGAGCTGCTCAACGGCTCGAGCGTTTCGGCAATTTCGGCAGCTTGCTCGGATCGAACTTCGGCAGCGGCAGATCCGGCGGCGGCTCGGGTGTCACCTCGTGGCTCGGAATCAGCGTCACCTCGAAGGCGAGATCGGGCACGGCATCGGCCCTGCCCTTGCAGGTTGCGATTGCGCCGCTCGAGACGCCGTCGAGCCGCACCACGAGATCGTCGGTGCCGAACACGGTCGAATGTCCGTCGGAGTGCCGTCTGGCCGTGAGAACGGCGGAGAAGCGCTCGCCGTCGACCTCGTAGGTGCCGCTGTAGAGCATGATGGCATCGCTGCCCCACAGCCTGCCATCGGCCACGTGCACGATGCCGGTGCCGTCAGCGAGCGACGTTCGAAACCACGCCGCATAGGTGCCGTTCTTGAGCATGGAGCCTAGCTCCGTTTCACCGCAAACGATCTGGGCACCGTTGCGTTAACAGGGAGTGAAGGAACCTGGGGTGAAGGAACCCTGCCCTGCGCTCATTGGCCGTCGATCTGCCGTCCCATGATGGCGATCGCCTTCTGATAGACCTGCGCTGCGTTCCATGCCTCGATCGCGGCGAAGTTGGGTTCCCCGGGCTGATAACCGGCGCCAGCGCGCCAGCCATGGGCGTGCAGGAAGTTCGCCGTCGAGCTCAGCGCATTGGCGGCGACGTCGAGATTGCCGGTGCCGTAGGCGAGGACGTTCTTCGGCATGAACTGGGTCTGGCCGATTTCACCATGCATCGAACCGCGCGTGCTCCCGGACAAAGTACCGCGGTCGATCAGCTTCAGCGCAGCATAGAGCTGGTCGGTGAAGAAGTCCGGGCGACGGCAGTCATAGGCAAGCGTCGCGATCGACGACAGCATGTTCTGGTTGCCGCGCTGGCTGCCGAAGCCGCTCTCCATGCCCCAGATCGCGATCAGCGGTCCCGGCGGCACGCCGTAGCGCTGTTGGATCGAGGCGAACAGCGCCGCCTGCGACTGCTTCAGCGAACGGCCGCGCGCCACGATGGTCGCAGATCCACGCTTGGCCATGAACTGCTCGAGCGACAGGCCAAAACTGCGCTGGCCGCGATCCGCGGCGATCGTCGCACTGGCGTAATGTGCCTGCATCAACGCGTCGATCGCGGTGGCGCCGACGCCCTTGGCCCTCGCCTCGCCGGCAAACTGCTCTTTCCAGGCTTCGAATCCGCCGGGCCCGTTGCCGCACTGCGCCGCCTTCGCTTCTGCGCCCGGCGTTGCAACCATCACGACGATGGCGAGCGCCGACGTCGCAATCTGCCAGCCCCTGATCATCCGAAACCTCCTCCGAAAAATGTGCCGCCGCCCCTCGCGGGCGCGGCGCTGACGATGGCCCGATGTAGATGACCCGGCGATGAACGATCCGCCTCAGATTCGGCCGCGGACCGTCACGATATGTCGCCGGCAGCGGATTGGCCATCCCGGCCACATCAGGCAGGCCGGGACATTTGGCCCCTGCGTCCGCGTCGGAGGATTGACGCAGTTCAGCGGCGGCGCCCGGCACAGCCCCCGCAACACGGCGCTTGACATTGCCACTAATGAGAAGGTGCTAGGCCGACCCTCGACAGGAGATCGCGATGCGGATTCAGGAGGCGGCACACCATCTTGGCGTGAGTGCACGGGCGCTTCGGCATTATGAGGCGGCTGGCCTGATCGTGCCGCGCCGGAATTCAAACGGCTATCGAAGCTACTCCGCGTCGGAGATCGAGCGAGCTGCGTGGGTGAAAGACCTCATCGCCGCGGGCTTCTCGACCCGCGAGCTCCGCAATCTTCTGACCGCGCTTGAAGACGGCCGGCGCGGCGCGCGCGTGAACTGCTCCGCCGTGATGCAGGAGAAGCTCGACCAGATCGATCGAGCGATCGCGGCGCTGCGCAAGCGGCGGCGCGCCTTGTCGCGTCGTCTGGCTGCAGCGGATGGCGGTCGCAGCAACATGAGAACATCAGGACCTGGCGATGAAGATACTCAATATCCTGGCGAGACGTTACCTGCCGCTCGAGGGCCTGGACGAGGCCGTGGCCTTCCACGAAGCCCTGATCGGCCAGCGGGCGCGCCTTCGGTTCGACTATCCCGAATATGATCTCAGGCTGGCGCAGGTCGCCTCGATCCTGTTCATTGCAGGGACGGAACGGAGCCTGAAGCCGTTCACGGCGACGCATCTGACGTTTCTGGTCGACGACATCGATGCATTCGCCGCGCATCTCCCCGGCGTCGGCGCCACGATACTCGAGGCCCCCAAGCCGGTCCCGACCGGCCGCAACATGCTGGTGCTGCATCCGGACCAGACCCGCGTCGAATATGTCGAGCATCGCGACAAACATCCCGCCGATGTGCTGCCTTGAGCATGTCAACCACACGGCGGTGATGACGACAGCGCCAGCTCGCAAAATGTCGCACGCGATGCTGCGTCTACGGCACCTCGCCTCGCCGCAGCGGGCCGACGGTCTGCGGGCGGTTGAGGAAGAACTCGCGGTTGCCAAGCGCGGCCTCCGCATACTGGTCGATCGCCACGATGATCGCCTGTACGTGGTTAAAGCACCAGCCTTCCCGCGTCGCCATGTGCCGGACCTCGGCCAGCGCCTTGATCCAGGGCGCATGATCATCGCTGTCGTGGAAATACCGAAGCGGCTCTCTCATCTTTCCTCCGGCAGATCACGTCCTCGAGCTCGGCGCGCTTGCGCGACAGCAGAAGCTGCGCCGATGCACTATCGCGTCCGGCCTGCCTGAGCCGGTTCACGGATGCGTCGAGCTCGCGCAACTCGGCGCGCAGCCGCCGCATCCTTAGTGCGTCATCACCCACGCGCTTCGCCGGCGACGAGCTCCCGCTTCGCCGCGCGAAGGAAGATCGGTGTCGCGGCGCGGCGGCGCGGAGCAACGCTCGCATGCACGATGATCGGCTCGCGGTCGCCTAGCATGCCCCGCTCTTCGACCAGACGGCTCATCACCAGGCGCATCTTCAGGAGGTCCCCGGCCACGAAGGCGCAGTCCTCATCCCGGTTGATCTGCTGTCGCATGATGGCCTCGGCCTCGAGCATGCTGACGCGCAGCGCCCTGATCTGCCTGCGAATTTCGCTGATACGGTTGTCCATGGCGGCCTCCTATTCACGATGGAGGGCAATTAGAACAAAACGAGAACATACAGTCAAGCGGCGGAGCCCGCCTGTCGTGGATTTTTGTCATCGAAGGCCGTGCCCGGTTCCTGCTGCGGGAACCAGGAGGATCACCATTCCCACAAACTCAACGTGAGGATGTTCGATGAAGCGACCGAGAGCCACGGACGAACGCGCCCGGCCGGGATCGGGCGAACGCGTGCAAGCGTCCGCGGTGAGGCCGCGACAGACCGCCACAGCCGGCGGCCTCTTCATTTGCGGCCTCCTCTTAGAGGATGCGTGTCGTCAGGATTTCCTCAGTGCTCAGGCGATCCGTGGCAGACAAACAGCCGACATATGACTGTGGAACAATTCGCCCTTGGAACTTGTCTACTCAAATAGACAAATTAGAATGGAGTCGATTCTGTTTCGATCATTGCGCAGTACATGACGAAGTCTTCCAAACTGGTTGCCGCGAAGCGCGGCAAGGTCCTTCTGGTCCGACGTCGATCTGACGGGCTGTGGATGTTCCCCGGCGGGCGCAGGCGTGCGCGCGAGACCGGCAAGGACTGCCTGAAGCGTGAGATCAAGGAAGAGCTGCCGAAGCTCAAGCTCGGCAGGCTCAGCCTGTGGAAGGAAGTGACGGCCAAGAACAAGCGTTCCGGCCGCAGGATGAGCGATGCGATCTTCATCGCCAAGAACGCCAAGGGACGGCTGGCGATCGGCGACAAGAAAGAGATCGACCGCGCCGCCTGGCAGAAGCCGCGCGGACTTCGCCTGACGCCGACCTCGCGCTACATCCGCGATCGGCTGTTTCCGAGGAAGCAGCGGCGCAGGAGATAGACAGCGGAGATAGGCGGCGGGATATCTGCTGCCCGCGGAAAAAACACAAACTTCGACTTCGGCACGTGGCGGCTGCGCGGGCACGCCTTCCTGATTTGTTGAGCTTCGCCCACCATCGACGCGTGCTAGGAATGACGTGATCCGTCCGGACCGGACCACGACATCAGCCGGAATTGCGTCAGAATGGGCTTCCCCTCCAACCGCCAGAGGCGGCTGTTCAGAATCGTTTCCGCGCGTTGGCAGCGCCGGGCCATCTTCTTGTTGGGCGGCATTGCAGTCGGTGCGGCGGCCGTCGCGCTCGCGCAGCTCGCGGATCTGGCGCAGGTCGCCTTCTCCGCACTGGTGTCGCATGTCCGCTATGCCTCTCTGGTGCTGACACCGATAGGGTTCGCCCTGTCGGTCTACCTGACCAATCGCTTTTTTCAGAACGCGCAGGGCAGCGGCATCCCGCAGGCCATTGCCGCGCGCCATCTGACCGACCAGACCGCCCGCGAAAGTCTGGTTTCGCTGCGCATTGCCGCCGGCAAGATTCTGCTGACCCTGTTCGGCCTGTTGTGCGGCGCATCGGTCGGCCGCGAGGGGCCAACGGTGCAGATCGGCGCGTCGATCATGTTTGCGCTCGGCCGCTTCTCGCCCCGGCGTCAACCCGGCTTGATCCTTGCCGGTGCGGCGGCCGGCGTCGCGGCAGCCTTCAACACCCCGCTGGCCGGGATCGTATTCGGCATCGAGGAAATGAGCCGCGCCTTCGAGACGCGAACCTCCAGCCTGATCATCGGCGCGGTGATCGCCGCGGGCCTGACCTCGCTCGCTCTGATGGGCAACTACACTTATTTCGGCACCAGCGCGACGGCCCTGCGCAACGGCGCCGACTGGCTCGCGGTCCCGCTCTGCGGCGTGGCCGGAGGTCTGGCGGGCGGCCTGTTCAGCCGCATCCTGATCGCAATGGCGCGCGGATTTGCCAATCCGGTCGGACGCACGATCAAGCGCTATCCGGTTGGCTTTGCCGCGATCTGCGGATTTGCAGCGGCGATTTGCGGGATCGCCTCCGACGGCGCGATCTACGGCACGGGATATCAGCAGGTCAAATCCGCGCTCGAAGCCGGATCACAATTGCCCGCGAGCTTCAGCGTGTGGAAATTCCTGGCGACCACATTCGCCTCGATCAGCGGCATGCCGGGCGGCATCTTCGCGCCCTCGCTCGCGGTCGGCGCCGGGCTCGGCTCCAACATCGCGCCGCTGTTTCACGGCGCGCCGCTTGCGGCCCTCATGCTGCTCGGCATGGTCTCGTATTTTGCCGGCGTGGTTCAGGCCCCGATTACGGCCTTCGTGATCGTCACCGAGATGACCGACAATCACGCCATGGTCGTGCCGCTGATGGCCGCGGCCCTGATCGCCCATGCGAGTTCGCGCCTGATCTGCAAGGAGGGCGTCTATCACGCCCTCGCCAAGGGATTCATCGATCGGGCTGCGCCGGCGCAGAAGGCGACGCCGGCCTGAAGATTTCTTCAGCCGTCATAGGCAAACAGCTCGATCGGCTCGCTGAAGCCGCGCACCGGGTGCTCGCCGACATGTTCGAGCGCGAAATCGTGCTCGACGAGATCCGCGAAGGCGCGGGACAGCAGCACCGTCTTCTTCAACTGCTTGGTGAGGGCTTCGAGGCGCGAAGCCATGTTCACGGCAGGGCCAATGACGGTGAAGTCGAGCCGGGTGCGCGATCCGATATTGCCGTACATGACGTCGCCGACATGGACGCCGATGCCGTAATTCATCGGCGCACGGCCCATCATGCCGTTCCTTTCGCTCAGCGCCGCCATCGCCAGCCGCGCCTCGGCTACCGCATGAAGCAGGTTGGCGCAGGCCTTGGGTTCGCTGAGCGGGAAAATGGCAAGCAGGCCGTCACCGATGAATTTCAGGATTTCCCCGCCATGCCGCGCAATCGGCTCCGACATCGCGTCGAAATAGTCGTTCAGGAGATCGATCACGTCATCGCGCGGCCAGGAGTCCGAGATCCGGGTGAAATCCCGCAAGTCGCAGATCATGATCGCGGCGCGCACCGTCGTCCCGCTGCCCCGCCGGGTCGCACCGGCCAGGATCATCTCGCCGGCGTGCGACCCGACATAGGTCTCGAGCAGCGTCCGCGCCAGGCGGTTCTTCATCCGGATCTCGCTGACCAGCGCCAGCACCGGCAGCACCGTCTTCAGGCTGGCGATCTGCGCATCATCGAAACCGCCGGCACGGTCGGTCGCGAAGGTCACGACATGCCGCTTGCCGAGCGTATGCAGCAGCGGCCAGGCCACATAATCGGTCAGGCCCTGCGCGCGCATGTCGTCATAGAGCGCGTGCTTGCGGCCCTGCGACGGGTCACGTTCGAGCTTCTCGCGCACCTCGTCGGCGCCCTGATGGATTTCGTAGACCGGACTGCCGATATATTCCGATCGCTGCTGGACATCGTAGTCGACCCGCGTGATCTCGGCCTCGCGTTTCCCGTCGGCCCAGATGATCCGGGCGCCGAGCCATTGCGGATGCTGGATCAGGAGATTCATGGTCGCCCGCTTGAGGGGAATGCCCGTGCGCTGCAGCCGGACGCACAGCTCGGCGAAGATATTGTCGATGAAGCGCTGGTCGCGCGTTTCGTTGGTCAGCCAGCTCACAACGTCGCCGTCGGACTGCGGCGTGACGCGATCGATGTTGGGGGGCGCGTTCATTTCTTGCTCCGGAGCGGCGGGTGGGGTCGGCACGCGATATGTCGTGCTTCCGCCCGGCCGCGTCAACGCCGCCAGCGGTATCGTGATCGCGCTAATCGGCCTGCCGTCGCATGGACGCACTGCCAAAATATCGAAAACAACCCCATGCAAAGTAACCGGCGGACGCGGCAACTTGACTCGTCGGGCAAATCAGCGGCATTCTTCTATTATCCAGAAATCGTGCAGAGGCGCCTCGCTCCGGGACTATCGCATATGGCGTTTGCGGACTTCTACAACTGACGTCTCGACGTCGTCATGGCCGGCTATGGAACTTGGCCGATAGCCATATGCGATCGCCCTGCCCGCAAGCGGGAGCGGTTCAGGGAGCCTGTCGCAGGATCGATTCAGCCCGACCTCTTCCCGTCCTACCCGCCGAGCCGGTCGACCTCGGCCTTGCCGGCCTTCATCACCAGCGGGATGTGCTCGCCCTGGCCGAGCAGGCACGCCACGTCGCGCAGCGGATTGCCCTCGACCACCAGCAGATCGGCGAAAGCCTCCGGCGCGATGCGGCCGAGCTTGCCTTCCATGCCGAGCACTTCGGCGCCGACAATGGTCGCACTATGGATCACGGCCTGCGCACCGAGCAGCTCGGCGCGAATCCGGAATTCGTCGCTCTGCAGCCGCTGCGACGGCCCGAGCAGATCGGTGCCGAAACCCATCTTGACGCCGGCCTCGCGATAGATCGCGAGCGAGCGCAAGCCGGCATCGCGCACGTCGGCGACCTTGGCGACGCTCGCGGCAGGCAGGCCGTATTTGGCGCCTTCGGTGGCCAACGCCTCGTAGGTGACGAGGGTCGGCACCGCATAGGCGCCCTGCTCGGCCATCAGGCGCGCGGTCGGAAGATCGACCAGATTGCCGTGCTCGATGGTGCGCACGCCGCAGCGCACCGCGCGCTCGATCGCCTCCGCGGTGTAGGCATGCGCCAGCACATAGGTGTGACGCGCCTTAGCTTCCGCGACGATGGCGCGGATCTCGTCCTCGGAATAGCCGAACGCGCCGATCGGATCGGTCGGCGACGCGACGCCGCCGGACGCCATGATCTTGATCTGGTCGGCGCCCATCTGCAGCTCCTCGCGCACCGCCTTGCGCACCGCATCGACGCCGTCGACCACGCGCGCGATCGCGCCGACCCGCACGCAGCAGGAGCAGGTCGGGTCGGCCAGATAGTCCGAGCGGCCGCGCCCGTCGCCGTGCCCGCCGGTCTGGCTGAGCGCGCGACCGGAGACGAACAGCCGGGGCCCATCGGTCAGGCCGGTGTCGATCGCCTGCTTGAGCGCATAGCCGGCGCCGCCGGCATCGCGGACGGTGGTGAAGCCGCGCTTCAGCATGCCCCGCAGCAGCATGGTCGAGCGCAGCGTCACCAGCACGTTCGCCATCCGCGCCTGCTGCGACAGGTCGAGTTCGACGGCGACCGCATGCACATGCAGGTCGATCAGGCCGGGCATCAGGGTCTTGCCCTTGAGGTCGATGACGCGATCGACTGAGGCCTCGATCGGCCGGTCGGACACCTCCTTGATCAGGCGATCCTCGACCAGCACGTGGTGGCCTTCGAGCAGATCGGACCGCAGCGGATCGAGCAGCGCGGCATTCTTGAAGAGGGTCGTGGACATAAGGGTCTCCTGTCAGAACGTAGCCGGTGGGATCACGCGGCCTCGCTTGCGATGTCTTCCAGCGATCGGCCGCGCGTCGGCACGCCCATCAGCACGACGGTGACGGCACCGATCAACAGCACCGTTGTGGTGACGCCGAACACACCGGCAAAGCCGAAATTGGGGTAGAGATAGCCGACCAGGATCGGCGCAATGATCGCGCCGATGCGGCCGATGGCGGACGCAAGGCCTGCCCCGGTCGTCCTGATCGCCGTCGGAAACACTTCGGCCGTGTAGGCATAGACGCCGGCATAGGTGCCGTTCATGAAGAACGACAGCAGCAGGCCGGCCGCCATGATCTGCCCGTCGCTTGCGGCAAAGGCGAGCCCGAGCGCGCTGGCGCCGCCGAGGATCATGTAGGATGCGATCGTGGACTGCCGGCCGATCCGCTCGTTGAAAAAGGCGGCGGTGAAGTAGCCCGGCACCTGCGCGCAATACATCGCGAGCGAATAGCCGAAGCTCTTGGTGATGCTCATGCCGTTCTGCACCAGCAGGCCGGGAATCCAGACGAAGAACGAATAATAGCTGAACGTGATCGACAGCCACATGATCCAGGTCATGGTGGTGATCCGCGCCTGGCGGCCGGCCAACAGCGCCGCAAAATTGCTCAGCAGCGTTCCCGACGATACGGCCGGCAGAACGGGCTCTGCGACCGGCGGTGGCAGCATACGGCCCTCGCGCGCGAAGCTCGCCTCGACCTTATCGAGCACCGCCTCGGCTTCCTTCACCCTGCCGCGGCTTTCCAGCCAGCGCGGCGATTCCGGCAGCGACCGGCGCCACCACAGCAGCATCACGACAGGGATGGCGGTGATGACGAGCACGATGCGCCAGCCATTCTCGTAGGCCGGCACGATGAAATAGCCGAGCAAGGCGGCCGCGACGAAGCCGAACGAGAAGAAGCCGGCGAGCGCGCCGGTGAAGGCGCCGCGGTAACGCCGCGCCACGAATTCCGCGAGATATGGCGCGATGATCGCGCTTTCCGCGCCGGTGCCCATGCCGGCGACGACGCGCGCGGCGAAGAACGCCGGCCAGCTGTCCACCGTCGCGCTGACCAGCGAGGCCGCACTGTAGAGCGCGAGCGCCGACATCATCACCGCACGGCGGCCGATCAGGTCGCCCAGCGTCCCCGCAAGCAGCGCGCCGAACAGATAGCCCACAAAGGTGCTGCTGCCGAGCACGCCGGTCTCGACATTGGTCAGCCCCCAGGCGGTGCGCAGCACCGGCAGGATGAACGCCAGCACGGCGGCATCCATGGCGTCGAACAGATAGCCCAGGCCGCCCATCAGCAGCAGGTGCACATGGAAACGCGCGAACGGCAGGCGCTCGATGCGCGCCGAAATCATTGACATGAAAAAGCTCCCCTCCGCCCCACGGTCGGCACGCGCCGCGAGGTCAGCCGGGGGAATGATAGACAAATCAATATTATGGGAATAATTTATAATTGTTATCTGGTACATCACCATTGTGAATATTGCTCGTGTCCTTCCGCACGCTTGACCTCAACCTGCTGAAAGTCTTCGAGGCGCTGATGACCGAGGGCAGCGTCACGCGCGCGGCGAGCGCGCTGACGATGACCCAACCCGCGGTCAGCAACGCCCTTGCCCGCCTGCGCGACGCGCTCGGCGATCCCCTGTTCGTACGCACAGCCAGCGGGATCCGCCCGACACAGCGCGCGGTGGCGCTGTGGCAGCCGATCGGCGACGCGCTGGAACACGTCCGCCATGCACTCGACGAGGACGCTTTCGATCCGCGGCGCACCGAGGCCGAATTCAGCCTGTCGATGTCGGACTACGTGTCCTCGCTGGTGATGCCGCGGCTCATCAAGCGCTTCGGCGAAATCGCGCCTTCCGCGCGCATCCACACTCTGCCCAATACCATTCTCGAGATCGGCGACCGGCTCGAGGACAACCGGGTCGATTGCGTGCTGAGCGTCTATGTCAACGAAGCGCAGCAGCCGCCGGCCGTGATCCGCTCACGATCGCTATGGACCGTCGAATATGCCTGCATGATGCGGCGGGATCATCCGCTGGCGAGCAGGAAGCGGCTGAACGCCCGCAGCTTCCTCAACGCCAAGCATGTCGACGTCAGCCTTGCCGGCAAGACGCTACCGACCTACGACCAGTTCCTCGCCTCGCGCGGGCTGTCGCGCAATCTGGTCACGACCGTCAATCACTACAACGCCGCCTACGAGATCGTGCGCCAGTCCGACCTGATCGCGGTGCTGCCGCGCGATCTCAGCGCGCAGTCCCGCCATGCGCCCCATCTGCATGCGGTGCCGGTGCCGCTGCCGGCGCCGCCGCGCATCGTCAGCCTGTTCTGGCACCAGCGCAACGACACCGTCCCCGCGCAGCGCTGGCTGCGCGAGACACTGGTGGAGATGTTTGCGCGGATGGAGTGAACAGGCGCAAGCCGTGCCCCTGTCAGGTCGATGTGGGCGCGGGCTCGATCGACACTGCGTCTGCGGCCGGCGACGGGACACTCCGCGCCAGCGGACGTCCAAACAGCCGATGCAGCGCAAGGTAGCTCGCCATCGCAACACCGATGCCGGTAAGCCACGACAGGTCCACTCCGCCGGTCGCCAACGCCAGCGGGCCCTGCATGGCCTTGATGGTGCCCATCTGGAAGGCCCACGCCGCTACGAAGCCGGCGACAAAGGCGATCAGCCCGGCCCAGTTGAAATCACGATCCCGACCCGGTTCCTCGTAGAGCGAGGCGACATCGATGCGGCCGCGTCGCACCAGGTAGAAGTCGGCGAGCGTCACTCCGGCCCATGGGCTGATCCAGACGATCAGGGCGACCATGAAGTTGTCGAAGGCATGGGCAAAATCGCCCGATTGCAGGAAGGCGTACAGGATCGCGGAGGCGATCAGGCCGGACAGCACCGAGATCACCCAGCGCGGCCGCCGCAGATCGAGCGCGAGCGACGACAGCGCCGCCGAATAGATCACGACGATGTTGGTCGCGATTGGACCATGAAGCAGCACCAGCAGCACCGGCAGCGCCATCGCACCAAAAGCCGCGATGATCAGCTTCGACGGATCGGAGCCGGCGCCGGCGGACGCAATGGCAGCACCGAGGAAGGCGAGCCAGACCGTCGGCAGGAACATGCCGAGGAATGTCGCCCGAAACACCTTGGCGGCGCCGAGCGAGGGCTTGGTGAAGCGCGTATAGTCGGAGGCATAGGTCAGCCACGAAATGCCCCAGCCGACGCCGATCGCGGTCATCAGTTGCGTCGCCGCCGCGAATGCCGGCATGCCGGTGACGGTTGCCGACTGCCACTTGATATCGACGCGCAGGAAAGCCAGCGCGGTCATGACCGCCATGATCAGCAGGATGAACGGCATGGTGTAGCGCTCGAACACCTTGATGGCATTGAAGCCCCAGGCCGCGATGCCGATCTGGAACAGCATCACCAGCACCGCGATCGCGTATTTGAGCTCGATGCTGCCGCCAAGCCCCATCCGATCGAACGCAGCCATGCAGAGATCGAGCACGATCCAGGTGTTGATCGCGACCCACCCCATCGGCATCAGGACCTGCGCCAGTGCCGGCAGATAGGCGCCGCGGCGGCCGAACGCCAGCCGGCCCAGCACCATCTGCGGCACGCCGGTGCGGTGCCCCATCAGGCAGAAGGCGGCAAACAGCGCCGCGCCGAACAGATTGCCGACAACGATGACGGCAAGCGTTTGCAGCAGGCTCAGGCCGAGCTGGATGCCGAGCGCGCCCAGCACCCAGTTGATCGGCGCAATGTTCGCGCCGGTCCAGATCCAGAACTGATCTGATGATGACGACGTGCGGTGCGCCGCCGGCACCGGTTCAATTCCGTGGGCATCGAAGCCGGCCTCATCCTGCGCCGGAAGCTGTGTCTGCTTGAGCAACATGTTTCCCCCGTTGTCCGGCGCATTGGTTTGGGCCGGGATGGGGCATCTGAGCAGCAGGCAGCGTGAGACGATAATGAGAAATCCTCAAACCGGGTTGAGACGACATCGAGAGTGAAGTTTGCGTGCTGAATAGCGGACAGATCCCGCCGCGATCACGCTCGCAGACCGCGTCACCATGGCGCGCCGCTTCACTGTTGAGATTTTCTCAACTCAGCTGCCGGATTCGTCAATCACGCCGAACCCGACACCCGGGTCATTGTGGAGCCGACGCATTGCCCCCAATCAGCCGAGGCCAGGGATGACGACACTTCTGCATATCGATGCCAGCCCGCGCGGCGACCGTTCGGTCAGCCGGAAGCTCTCCAAGTCGTTTGTCGAGCACTGGCTGACGCACGAGCCCGGCGCCGCGATCATCTCGCGCGACGTCGGCCGCGCCCCGCCGCCGCTCATCACAGAGGCGTGGGTGGCCGCCGCCTTCACCGCGCCCGGCGACCGCACGGCGGAGCAGCACGACGAGCTTCGTCTCTCCGATGCGCTGATCGACGAGCTTGAACGCGCCAACGTGATCGTGATCGGCGCACCGATGCACAATTACGGCATGCCGGCGGCGCTGAAGTCATGGTTCGACAAGGTGATCCGCATCGACAAGACCTTCAGCTTCGATCTCGCGCGCGGCGACTTTCCGCTCGAGCCGATCATGCGCGGCAAGACGCTGGTGGTGCTGAGCTCGCGCGGCGAATTCGGCTTCGGCCCCGGCGGGGTGCGGGAAACCATGAACCATCTGGAGACTCACATCTTCACCTGCGCACACTATCTCGGGGTGCAGGAGAGCCATCTGATCGCGGTCGACTACCAGGAGTTCAACGATGAACGCTACCGGCGCTCGCTCGCCGACGCCTTCGCCGCGATTCCGGTGCTGGTCCGGCAGTGTCTTGGAATCGACGAGCCTGTTAATGTCGCCGCGGAATGATGCACCGCTGTCCGCCGGCTGCACGAGGATGATCCGATGATCCGCAACCCCATCCCCTGGCCAAACGGTGCGCGTTGCGCCTGTGCGATCACGTTCGACGTCGACGCCGACAGCCTGATCCACATCGCGCGCCCGAAGGACTCCTTCGACCGGCTCTATCCGATCACGATGGGACGATACGGGCCGACCGTCGGCGTGCCGCGTATCCTTGAGACCTATCGCCGCCTCGGCCTGAAGCAATCGTTCTTCATGCCGGCCTGGACCATGCAGCGCTATCCGGATGCGGTGGAGGCGATCCTCAAGGATGGCCACGAGATCGGCCATCACGGCTACTTCCACGAGGATCCGACGGAAATTTCCTCGGCTGAGCAGCGCGAGGCCTTCGAACGCGCGCTCGGCATCCATGTCGCGATGACCGGGCGCAAGCCGCGCGGCTACCGCGCGCCGGTCTACAACGCCAACCAGACCACCATCGATCTCCTGATCGAGCACGGCTTTGTCTACGATTCGTCGCTGATGGCCGACGACATCCCGTACCAGATGCGCACCGCGCGCGGGTCGCTCTACGAGATGCCGCCGCACTGGGGATCGGACGATTGGCCGCCCTTCGCCCATTACGCGGAGATCGGCTACATGATGCCGGTCAAATCGCCGAGCGAAGGCCTTGCCGCCTCGTTCGAGGAGTTCGAGGCGGCCTATGAGGCCGGCGGATTCTGGATGGGGATCTGGCACCCGTTCCTGACCGGCCGGCTTGCCCGCTGGCGCGTCGTGGAGCGCTGGCTCGAAGAAATCGTTGCCGAACGCAAGGTCTGGTTCGCATCGCTCGAGGACATCGCCGCGCATCTCGACGGCCTGGTCAAGGCGGGCACCTACCAGGTCCGCGTCGAGACCCTGCCCTACTTCACGCGGCCCGTGTCATGACCTGTTCGGGAGCCGCCCGAAAGGTGGCTGCCTCGGCCCGCAGCCAGTCGATGAACGCCGTCACCGATTTGCGCCGGGCAGCGCTCGGCGCATCGACGAGACGATAGGCAAAGCCCGCAAGCGCGGGACCATCAAGCCGGCGCAGCGTGCCCTGACGCAATTGCTCGTCCACCAGCGCATCGCTGCACAACAGCGGCCCGAGCCCGCGCTCGGCGGCGTGCAACGCCAGCGGCTCCTCGCTGTACCATGAGATACGGAAGTCCCGGCCGGGATCATGATCGGCCCCCGCGAGCCAGGCCGACCACGCCGGCGAATCCAGCGCGGCGTTCTTCCAGCGGTAGGCCAGCAGCGAACGCGAACGGACGTCGTCGATGGCAAGCCGGGCACCGGGCGGACAGATCGCGCTCGCCGCAACCGCGATGTAGCGATCGCTGAACAGCACCGATGTCTCGCCGGCGCGGTCGACGCGTCCGTAGCGGATCGCCAGATCGACGCCGTCGGCACCCGGCGTCCGCACCTCTTCGGTCGCATCGATGTGGACGACGAGGTGCGGAAACGCCGCGTTGAAGCGCGCGAGCCGCGGCATCAGCCAGCGCTCGGCGAAGGCGCGCGTGGTCGATACCGTGATCGCATCGCCGTCGGCCGGCTGACGGATCGCGGCGAAGGCGCTCGCCATGCGGTCGAAGCCGTCGCGCAGCATGGGGAACACCGCATGGCCCTCCGCGGTCAGCACGACCGCGCGGCCTGAGCGCTCGAACAGCTTGTGGCCCAGAATTGCCTCGAGTTGCCGAACCTGGTGACTGATCGCCGTCACCGTGACACAGAGTTCATTGGCGGCGGCGGTGAAGCTCTCGTGGCGCGCCGCGGCTTCGAACGCGCGGACGGCATTGAGCGGCGGCAGCTTGCGCATGATTGGTTCTCCGCGCGGCCTGTATCAGGCGATGAGAAAGTGAGCGTCGGTCGGCCGCATGTCGTTCACCGGCACCATGTCCTGCGGACAGGCGGAGAACACGATGACGAGATCCATCTCCGCACGCAGCGCCACATACTGCCCCGCCTCGCTGACGGGCGACTTGAAGTCCAGTTGACCACCGTCGGTGACGGGTACATTCATGAACAGATTGAGTGGAGCCGGCGTCACCGCAGCCGACAGGCCGATCGCCTCGAGCGCGTGCGCCAAATTCTGTGTGCAATTGTCGTGATGGCCGGCGGCACCGAGCTGACGATAGCGGTGAATGTCGCAGGCCGCGATCAACGTGTCGTGGATTCCCGGCGTCGTGTCGGCGACGAAGGTAAGGATCGCGCGACGCCGGTTGGTGGTCAGCGTGTCGCCCACGCGCGGAACAAGCCGCAGCATCGATGCGCGGCTGTGCTCCATCGACATGAACTCGCCGGTGTCGCGGGCATTGAACGCCCAGGTATCGACCACCTGCTTGCCGTGGGTGTTGACGACCATGACCGTCTCCCCCGCATCCAGGCGAGCCGCCACGCCGTTGCGGGCTGGAATCAGACGGGCGCGGGTCAGATCGATGGTTGCTGCGGTCATTTGGTGCCTCCTCAATGGCTCGTTGCGCCATTGGAGCACCGCTCGTCATGTAATTCTAATAATATTAATTGTTCCCATTATAGCAGATTCGTATAGTCGCCCCATGCGCCTCAGACAGCTCGAATGCTTCCGCGCCCTGATGCTCCACGGCACCATGACAAGGGCTGCCGAACTGCTCGGCATGTCGCAGCCCGGCATCAGCACGATGATCGCTGGCCTCGAGCACGAGACCGGCCTCAATCTCTTCCTGCGCCGCGGCGGCCGCCTGCAACCGACCCCGGAAGCTAAGCTGTTCTATGTCGAGGCGGCGCGCGCCCTCGAAGCCGCCGAGAACGCAGCGCGCGTTGCGGCCGAGATCAGGTCCGGGCGGCGCGGCCACCTCGCGATCGCGGCCTATCCGAGCATTTCGATCAGCCTGCTGCCGCGCCTGCTGTCGCAGTTCGCCAGGGACAAGCCCGAACTGCAGATCAAGATCATCACGCGCAATTCCGCGACCGTCCGCGAGCTGATCTCGACGCAGCAATTCGATCTCGCGGTCGCCGAACTGCCGCTGGATTATCCGACCTCGCACATGGAGGTGTTCTCGTATGAGTGCGTGTGCATGCTGCCACATGCGCATCCGCTCGCGAAGCTCAAGCAGATCACCCCTGACGACCTCGACGGCGTCCCGTTCGTCACGCTGTTTCGCGGCGATCCGATCTACCAGCAACTGGCATCCGCCTTCTCCGAATATGGCGCGCGCTGGAACGTGGTGGCGGAGACCGAGTTTTTTTCGACCGCGTGCCAGCTCGTCGCCGAGGGCCGCGGCGTCGGCATCGTCGATCCGGTGGTGAGCAAGCCCTTCACCGAGGGCCTCGCCATCCGCCCGTTCAAGCCGAAGATCCAGTACCAGATCGCGATCCTCTCGCCGACGCATGAAGCGCCGTCGCAGATGGCGCAGGATTTCGCGAAACTGCTGCGGCGCGGGTTGCGGGGGTGAGTCGTGGTGGCGGCGCGAGACGCCTTGTCGGCATGCCCAGCGAAATGGGAGTAACGTGTCGAATTGAAGTTCGTGGAAGCGAGGCCCTTGGCCAGTCCGTCGTCTTCGCTTTCGCTGGCGCTCAAGCTACGCCGGACACGCTTTGCCCTGACAGGTCAGGCGTGGCTGCGCCACGCGTAGCCCGTCAGGGCGAAGCGTGGTGGGGGAGGCAGGACTCGAACCTGCGAAGCCATGAGGCGGCTGATTTACAGTCAGATTTTCAATAGGAAGTGGTGTGAACTGGGAAGCATTCCCCTTGCGTTTTTCACGGGCACAATGAAAAGGTGGCTGATTATTGGGAGCTGGAAAGCAGTCGGACGCACTCTCAGTGCTTCCCATATGCTTCCCAATTCGAGGGGCCGCCTACCATGAAATTCACCGAAGCCAACGTCAGGGCATTCAAGGCGCCAGCCGGAAAGTCCGACCACATTGAGTTTGACGAGAGCATGCCCGGCTTTGGCCTCCGGGTCCGGAGCGGCGGGCGGAAATATTATGTCGCTCAATACCGTATTGGTACGAAATCGGGTCGCATGACCCTAGGCAACGCCAGCAAGGTCAGCCTCACGGATGCCAAGGTCCATGCGAAGGCCGTATTTGACCTAGTCGCCCAGAAGATCAATCCAGCGACCCAGCGGAAGAAAGCGGTAGCCAAGGCGGCTAAGACCTTCGGCGTTTACGTTGACCCTTTCCTCGAAACCTTCAAGCCGGAATGGGCGGCGAAGTACTATAACGACAACAAGCGTGCGTTGAACGTCCATTTCAAGGCGCTCCACGGCATGGCGTTGGACGATATACAGATTGCAGACGTTGCCCTTGAACTGGCGGAAATCCGGAAGACGGGCACAACAACGATGAACCGCGCCCGTTCCGCCCTGTCCAAGTTCTTCAATTGGGCGATCGGCGAAGGTCACTGCACCCATAATCCGGTCGACAAGACGAACAAGGCTCCAGAGGTTCGACGCGACAGAGAGTTGAGCGGCAGCGAATTGCAACGTGTTTGGGCAGCGTTGGCCAACGACGTATTCTCCGATGACGAACGCGATGTCCTCAAGCTTATGGTGCTAACCCTGCAACGGGAGAGTCAAATTGGCGACATGAGCGTGTCCGAAATCAACGTTGCGGAAAAGCGACTCGAGTTTCCAAAGAGCCGGGTCAAGAACAAAAAGGGCGGAAAGCACATTATCCCCCTCGCCCCACTCGCCTACGAAATCATATCGTCGCGCAAGCTCGACGATCGAACGATGGTGTTCGGTAAGTGGGACACCGGCTTTGCCAACTACACGCACCTGAAAGAGAAGCTCGACGAAATCGTTAAATTCAACGAGCCGTGGGTTTTTCACGATTTGCGCCGCACCGGCAAAACCACAATGTCGGAAGACTTGGACGTGACGGGCGAGGTCTCAGAGTCGATACTGAACCACTCCAAGAAAGACATGGACCGTGTGTACAACAACGCGAACTATCTCCGTCAAAAGCTCGCCGCGCTGACCAAATGGGAAGAACATGTGATAAAGGTCGTGGAGGCCGGCTGAACATGGACCGCAAATCGCGTATCGTCTGGCTTCACTACGCACCTTAGAGTTCGGGGTGGAGAAAGATATGTCTTGGCTAAAGAATCTATTTTCTCCCTCAAACCTGTGGACGATTATACAATACGTTTGCCCGCCAGCGGCGGCACTCGTGAGCGCATGGCTTTCATGGTTCAAGGGGCTTCCGCCATCCGTCATCATGGGCCTGGCATTGATTGCGGCTGCTTGCGCAATCATCATTCTCGATGGGTCGAGGAAATGGCTTGACCGACGCAATTCGCACCTGTTGCGCATAATCGAACTCGAAGAACAACTTCGAGCCAAGATCAAGGTCGTCAGCTTCCAATGTGGATTTCTCCCGCTCATGGACAGTCGTGTTTTTGAGTTCGAAATCAAGAACGATTCGGGAGACGACCTGCAGAATTGCTTAGCGGTAGTAACAGATATGAGGCCGATTCGATCGTCTGGCCCGCGCGGCAACGAAGCCGACGACATGACCGCCATCTATAAACCGAATCTTCCACTGCCTCTGAGGACTGCAAGAAATCGAGAGAGAGATGGCGGCGGCCCGTTTCATCTTAGGCCCGGACAAACAAAAAAGATCAGCGTCTGTGCCCGCAAAGACGGAAACCCAATACTACACATGTTCTTCGAGCCGGGGAAAGACGAGTACATGTATTACATCCCCGGCTTTAAGAGTTGTGACCTGGAGGTAACGATATACGGAACTCGCACGCCGACAGTCGCGAATTTCCGATTGGCCTTGAATGCTCGTGACGAATTGATTGTCACCTACGATGGGCGGGCACCGGACCCGAATAGTGGGCCAGTCAGTATTCCCGCCGACCTCATCAGAACTGCGCATTTCAATTCTGCGAAACCGGCTCGGCCCAACATTATCTACGAGTACGAAGTAGCCCACCGGAAGTTGGAAGGCACACCACTCGCGTGGGTGGCAATTCCGCATCTTCGTTGGGCACCGCGAGGTGATGGCGGGAGAGATATTATTTCAATCAACATCGAAGGGAAGAATACTGGCGACAGGGAAATACGACTGAAAAACGCGTACTTGATATCTGGCATCACGGGAGCGCGTCTAGAAATGACGATAAAGGTCGTTGATGGACGAAACGTAATGCTCGTTCCCGTCAGAGACTCAGGGGTTATCCCACCAAACGCGCAAATCAATTTGTTCAGTGCCGAACTGAACGGCGACGATGGCATAGAAGAGTCGGAATTTTCAAAGCACTGGGCACCCTTTAGCTTCGTCTTCGAATTTGATGGAACGGAGCACCGCAAGGCGTACGGCCGCGATGTCGTTGCGGCTTCCATTGACGAAGAAAAGATCGATCCGGCCGAACCGCATATTAAGCTGGGTGGCAACAGGGGCTAGCGAGTCATCCACAGGTGCGCAACAGGCAAATACGACATGTCCGAGAATCCGCACTGCGATCACTGCGTTTACTCCGGAGGAGTTGGTCGTTCTGGGCCACCGGCCGGTGACGGCGGGTTAGTCCGCACGCGCTGCATTGAATCATGCTCCGTCGAGCAATCGCAAAACTACCGCGCGACGACAATTGATGCAGATTCGAACGGCTTCACTTCTTGACCTTGGCCAGGGTTGCCTTGTCTTTCCCGATACCTATTCGGTTGCCGATCATTCCTCCGGCGATGGCCGTGATAATCCAAGCCGATACGCCGATGGCCGCGCCCAGCGCGGCTATGCCTACTCCACCCAAAAATAGTCCTACGAATGCGCCGGCCGCGATTCCATAGATCGACCAATGGAATTCCTTCGGCCGCGCTTTTCGACCGCTGAGGATCACGTCGGCGCATCGTTTGACTACTTGTTTCATGTCTTTCCTGCAATTCCTGTCACTTTTAGATAACCCGGCCCGCAACGCCCGGCACTTCCTTTAGCGTTGTATCAGTACCGGAATTTCCGGCCACCAACCCGTGACTAATTGTAGCGACGGGTCCTTCATCATATCAAACAACAGAAACTGAAAATGATTTTGAACGACAAAGATGATTGCATTGAATCGATCGCTAGATCACTTGAACGAACCGCCGCTTGGCGCAGAACGCTAGTCGTCAAATTTCCGGACGATCCTCGAAACGCAAAGGCAGCCGAAGCCCTTGAGAAGCTGGCGCTTGCCGCAACTGATATCACTGAAGCACAGTGGTCAGAATTGCAGCCCAAGTTCGGCGGGTGGGAATCACAAACCTGGCGAAACGCTTTGAGCCAATCCGCTAGAGTTATCGGTTTTCAGCATCGCTCAGTGAACTTCAATTTCTTCGTGAAAATTCTGCTGCAAAATCTCACGGCAGAGAGTGTTTCCGCGTAAATGGCCCATTCAAGTTTGAACGGTTCGAGTCCCACCTCCGAACCAGTTCTGCTCAAGCAGTATAAATTGCTCGGTGCTGTTATCGATGCGCCGTGGGCAACGCGTTTGGATCACAAGATCGCACGTCACGTTATTGAAAGGTATTACGCGAAGTTCGGTAATGCTCGGGCCAGCCTGAGGTATCTAGAAATGGCAACCGGTGCAGAGCGCAATAAGATTATTCCGTCGTTGCGCCGGATCATCGAACACGGCGTAATCAGCGTTATCCGGCAAGGCATCGGGACACGGCCAACCGAATACGACCTGAATTTCGATTTTGCATTGAAGGCGGCTAGCGGTGTCTTAGACGGCACCTCTACTAGCGGTGCCCCTGAAGGCACCTCAAGGGGGGCCCCTGAAGGCACCTCTATGGTCCCTAGCGGTGCCCCTGAAGGCACCCAAACATACCTACGTAACATGCCTACAGGCATGCTTACGGTAGGTATACATGAAGATACCCCCGCCGTGCCTACGGCACCGCCCGCGTCCGGCCTAGAGGCCGACCCGGCGGCTTCGGCGGTGGACCCGGGAGGCTTCGAAGAGCTTTGGGCTGTCTTTCCTCGCAAACACCAGCGTGCCAAGGCACAGGCCGCGTACAGAGCGTTGGCGCCCTCATCAGCGCTACATGACGAGCTTGTGGCGAAGGCCACTGCTTGGGCCTCCCACTACCAGCAAACCGGCACCGAAAGGAAATGGTGGAAGCATCTGCACACCTGGCTCGCCGAAGAGCGATACCTGGAAGACTTGCCGGAGCCATACGAAAACCCAAAGGAGGCGGCCATAGCCCGCAACCGAGAAAACGGCCCGGACAAGGGCAAGCTGCAAACGGCTCCAAAAGATGTCGGGCTGTCATCGAAGACACCGATCGGTAGGCATCGGGTCAAGATCGTCGGAAGTGAAATCACTGGCGACAGCTTCAGTGAAGAACGACGACTAATATTCGCGTATCGCATTGAGGAAGGAAGACACGAGGGCACCGAGTTTTCACATGCCTTCAAACTTCTTTCTGCCGACGAAAATGTGCAACGTGAAGGTAGTGCATTCTTTACGCAGGTGCGGCAAGCCACCGGTCTTCTAGAGCCCGGAGACACGTCGGATTTCCACGGCAAGACTCTGCTGGCTACCGTTAAAGCGATGGGGCGCATCGAGTACGCAGCCCAGTAGAACTACAGGCCAGCCCGGTTATTGCGATCGGGTTGGCCTTCCCGGTGCCATCCCGACCGCCGCTGCCACGGTCAACGAACGTCTACTTGATGGGACTTCGGAAGTCCGCGCCTCGCGCCGACCAGAGCCGCTTCTGACCGGAAGCGGCCATTCGCCAGCGTCTTATGCGCAACAGCCAAGGCGATTTTCATCTCCCGTTTGAACCGATGGGATGTCGTCTCCCTGAGCTTGGGGTCGGACATCCAGTGCCGCGACATCACAGGCGTCGGTAAGCCGGGCTGCCATAGCGGAAGCTTTCCTGCCGCCTTGTCATGTTGCAACCCAGGGTCCATGATGTTCGTGCGGAGCACCCGTACTATGGCTGAAACCGAACTTATCTCTGTACATAGGGCAGAAACCCAAGCTGCGGGTGACGTAATTTTCGTCCATGGTCTGGAAGGCGATTCAAGCGGTAGCTGGGTTCTCGATCGCCCTAATTCGTGGGGCGAATGGCTAAGTCGGAATCGTCCGGACTTGAATATCTGGTCCTTGAAGTATGACGTGCACGCCTCCGAATGGACCGGACATTCCATGCCCCTGCCAGACAGGGCTCTAAACGTGCTTGCACTTTTTGACAACAAAAACATTGGGTCGCGGCCAATCGTGTTTGTTTGCCACAGCATGGGAGGTCTGCTTGCAAAGGAGATCATCCGACATTCCACGACAGTGACGCCGCGGTTCAAGCGAGTTGCTGATCAAACTAGAGGAATAGTATTTTTTTCAACGCCGCACGCGGGTAGCCACCTTGCTGGCATAGCTCAATTCTTAAAGTACGTGTTGCGGACGACAGCGTCCATTTCCGAATTAGCTCCGCACGAAGCCAGACTACGCGATTTGAACATTTGGTTTCGAAATAACTACATGCAGCTAAATATTCTTCCCTGCATCTTCTTCGAAACACAAAATACCGCCGGGGTTCGCGTTGTTGATGAAACATCGTCTGACGGTGGATACCCGAAATGTTCGCCAATCCCGATCGATGCGACCCACATAACTATCACTAAGCCGCGTAACTATAACCACATTACTGTTGGTCAGACGCTCAAACTGATCGATGAAGCCATTCCGAGTTTGTCCTACCGCTACAATCACGAAATCGACTTTCCGGATGTTGCAGAATTTTCAGTTTCTTCGATTCCCGCAGATAGTAAAAAGCCGCCGCCCAGCGGAAACGCATGGCGAGGAGCGCTCCAGGGTGCGCTGTGCCTTTCGCTAATTGTTATCGTGACCACCGCATCGCAAGTGTTTATTCAAGTGTTTATCGGCCAATCGCTTTTCGGAACTCGGCTACTCGTTACTGGAATAGCGGGTCCACTTATTGCAGGCATAATTGCAGCTACTTGGTTTCAAGTGAGACTGGAGTGGTCGAACCCGTTCCAGTTCTCTCTTGGGGGGATAGGTGGTGGAACAGTGAACGTTCTCAACCACACCCTGTATAATGATGAACGTCAACCAGTAGTTTTCGTGGTTATCACGTGTCTTGCGCTCGTAAGTTTTAGTGTCGCGGTAGCCATTTCGTGGTTCGCGCGACGAGTCTTGCGCGCCTGACCAGCCGAGTGTACCCAACTGACCTCCACTCAGCCGCTATGTTGCTTATGGCCCTTTCGGACCTTCCACGGCGTCAGCCTAAGTCCGCTCTGCGCCCCAAAGCGGACCATTCAAGCAACGCGTGCCACGAGAACGCAGTGGCGTTCGGCGACCCGCCTCGGCTCAGCCTGTATTTTCAAAAATTGTTTTTTCGGGACCCGTGCGTCCCTGGGGACCATTTCCTAGCGCACCGTCTGTATCGGCTCCCGCGCGCGACACGGGCAAGTGTCCGCAGCTAGATTTTGGCGCGAGATTCAGTTAGAACTCTGACAACGAAGAAGTGCACGCGGGTAGATTTTTGTACCGTTTTGCGCTAGAACACCGTCATTGCAATTAGGAACTGGCCGCATTTTTTCGCGGCCCCGGGGACACCACCAATCTAACCGAACGGCCAGCGCTCGCCTTGCGGCGGGTGACGACCTATTGCGCGACCTGACCAGCCAGAATGGCGGCGGGATTTTTTGAGCATTGAATTGAAAGTAACATGGCAAGAACGATTTCAGACGTAGTCCGCGTGAAGCGGGCCGAAACAGTTACACAGCACGACCAGGACACAGGCGAACTGACTACTGTCGCTGCTCCACGACAGACGGATGATCAAGTCCGTGCACTGGATGGCAAGCGAACCAGCCCCCGCGTCAACTTCCGCCCGAACGAACCTCTGCCTGTTGAGACGAAAGTAAATGTCTATGGCGACGCCCGTCAGCCGCCTGTCGCAAACGACAACAAACCACAACCCTATCCGCTGAAGGAAATGGCCGCCCGGGAAGAGTTGGGCGACAATGAATTTGAAAATCGGAGAAATTGGACCAACGCGGAGCTATTCCGAATCCATCTCGCCATTGCGCTAGGCGAACCGCTGCACGATCCCTTCAAGGATGATCCAACAGTGAAGAACCCGACCGCGCGTTATCTCTATGCTCGACAGGTGGTGGCTCTCGTTGAAGATTTTTTGGGTGATGGGTTCAGAGTGCTAAAGCAAGTCATGGTTGATTGCTGGTCCGCTCAAATGCTTGGTTTCGACCAAGGTCGCAAGGATCGTGGGCAGGCAAGCGCAGCCGGACAGGCCATGATCCTGGCGGCGCTACGTCAACTCACCCGGTTCTATGACAAGCTAGATCGGATTGAACAGAACGGCGAGTCTCCCAGATTTGTCATGCCGATGGTTGGGGCGTTCACGCTCCCACGTCCGGCCGTCTGTCATCCGCAGCGCGCAAAATCGTATCTGAACCAAACACCCGGACCGGTGAGACTGGCTGAACCGTGGGTGTCTACAGCACCCCCACCTAGCGTGGTACACTGAAAGTATGGATTGGCGTTTCGACGCTTTCCATACTTTCAATTCTTAAATCGACTTCACAGCGCACCGCCGTTTCCCCTTCGTAAGCGCTGTTCAGCGGCCACCTTCCGGATGACGGAGTGATCTGCGAGTCTGCGGTTCGGTTGGACCGTTAGGCTTAGAATGGACACAGTGCATAGCGCTATCACGGAGCCGGTGCGGCGGCTTGAGGTCTTCACCGGAGCCGGCCGCCGGCGGAAGTGGAGCGATGAGGACAAGGCGCGGATCGTTGCAGAGATCGTGGCGAGCGGCGACTCGGTCTGTTCGGTAGCCCGACGGCATGGATTGTCGCCGCAGCAGTTGTTTGGCTGGCGACGTCAGTTGCGAGAAGGAGCAGGCGGTCATTCCGAAATAGAAGAAGTACAGTTTGTGCCGGCGGTGATGGATGCCGCGGTGCCGGCGCCCGCTGTTGAGCGCAAAGCGGTGCGCTGCAAGGCCAAGGCGGATACCCGGGCTCGCCGTTGCGATGCCGGGATCATCGAGATCGAAGTCGACGGCATCACGATCCGGGCCGGTCGTGGTGCGGATGCGAGGATGATTGCGTCGATTGTCCAGGCACTGAAGGCGATCCGGTGATCGGCCCGTCGGGTGCGGTCCGGGTGATGGTGGCGACCAAACCGGTGGACTTCCGCAAGGGGATGGAAGGGCTCGCGACCCTGGTGCGCGAGAGCATGCGGGCAGACCCATTCTCGGGAGCTGTCTATGTGTTCCGGGCCAAGCGCGCGGATCGGATCAAGCTGGTGTTCTGGGACGGAACGGGTCTGTGCCTGTTCGCCAAGAGGCTCGAGGATGGGATCTTCCGCTGGCCGAAGATCGAGGACGGCGTGATGCGCCTATCGGCGGCGCAATTGTCGGCACTGCTGGAGGGGCTCGACTGGCGGCTTGTGCATGAGGCGCGAGAGACGCCGGCGCCAACGCAAGCCGGATAGCTGTTGGCAGCGCCGCGGCGAAGTGAATCAGGAGCGTGGGACGCGTGGCCAGATGGCGGCGAATATGCTCTGAATTGGGTGTGAGCGACGCCCTGCCTGACGATCCCGAGACGCTGAAAGCGATGCTGCTTGCCGAGCGGTGCGAGAGCGAGCGGCTGCGTCAAATCATCAAGGAATTGCAGCGGCATCGGTTTGGCCGGCGGGCAGAGACGCTGCCTGAAGATCAGATGCTGCTGGGACTGGAAGACGTCGAGCAGGTTGCCGCATACAACGAGACGGCACAGGACGTGAGCGCGCCTGAAGGCCGTGAGGCGCGGGCTCGCACGCGCCGCGGCAACCGTGGCGCCTTGCCGATGCACCTGCCGCGGATCGAGGTCGTCGTCGACATCGAGGGCAAGACCTGTCCCTGTTGCGAGGGCGAGTTACACCGGATCGGCGAGGATAGAAGCGAGCGGCTGGACCTGGTCCCGGCGCAGTTCCGGATCCTCGTGACCCGGCGTCCCAAATACGCCTGCCGGGCTTGCGAGGACGGGGTCATGCAGGCGCCGGCCCCGATTAGGCTGATCGAGGGCGGATTGCCGACCGAGGCCACCGTCGCCCACGTCCTGGTCTCCAAATATGCCGATCACCTGCCGCTCTACCGGCAGGCGCAGATTTACGCCCGCCAGGGCATTGAGCTCGATCGTTCGACGCTGGCGGACTGGGTAGGACAAGCTGCCTTCCACCTGCGTCCGCTGCATGACCGTCTGCTCGCCAAGCTCAGGCAACGGCCAAAGCTGTTCGCCGACGAGACGACGATGCCGGTGCTCGATCCCGGCCGCGGGCGCACCAAGACCGGTCAGCTCTGGGCCTATGCAGCGGACGATCGGCCGTGGGGCGGTGCCGATCCGCCGGGCGTTGCCTATGTCTATGCCCCCGATCGCAAAGCCGATCGGCCGATCGCCCATCTCGCAGGCTTCGAAGGGATCCTGCAGGTCGATGGCTATGCCGGCTATGGCAAGCTCGCCGAGCGTGGCGATGTCCAACTTGCATTCTGCTGGTCGCACATGCGACGTAACTTCTACGAACTTGCCACACCCGGTCCCGCGCCCATTGCCAGCGAGGCGCTCAAGCATATCGCCGAGTTCTACGCCATCGAAAGAGACATCCGTGGTCGCGGCGCCGAGGAGCGCCGTCTCGTTCGGCAGCAGAAAATCCGGCCGCTGGCGGAAGCCTTCGAGCGATGGCTCCGCGCAAAGCTCGCGTTGATCAGCCAAAAGGGCAAGTTGGCCGACGCCATTCGCTATGCGCTCTCACGCTGGGAGGGCCTGACGCGCTTCATCAATGACGGCCGCATCGAGCTCGACAACAACGTCGTCGAGCGCTCGATCCGTCCGATCACGCTGAACCGAAAAAATGCGCTGTTCGCAGGCTCCGACGGCGGCGCCGAGCACTGGGCCACCATCGCCTCCCTGGTCGAAACCTGTAAGCTGAACGACGTCGATCCGCTCGCTTACCTGACCGACGCCCTCACCAGGATCGTCAACGGCCATCCAAACAGCGACATCGATCAGCTGCTTCCGTGGGCCTATTGTCGTCAAGACCTCAAAGCTGTGGCCTGAGAACGACGCTTACTCCCCTTCAGCGGTGCGCTGGCTTCTTTTTTTGAATCAGTCGGCGCCGCCAACGGCGCAGGCTGCTTTCTTTCTGTGCCTATTAAACCTCCTCTGAGGTTCAATCATAAGGACTGCATATGCCCGCACGTGGCAAACTAAAAAGTGCCGCTGTAGTGGCGGCGACAAACATTCCCATCGAAACCTTTAACCGGTGGCTCGATCGCAAGGTGATTGGCCTGTCGGGCGATGATGTCCCCGGCGATGGGCGAGGCAAGCCGCGTCGGTTTGGTCTCCGTACCATCACCAAACTTGCAATCGCGCATAAGATCGCACGCCTTGGCATTCCGGCAAACATAGCCGTATCTCTAGCCACAAAATTCACCGACGAACCGCAGCGCGGTCGAGAGATTGGTTGCCCATTCCCGGCCGGCAGAACCGTGATGACCGCCACGCTAGACGGCGCGGCAACGATCCATAACGTATCTCCAGACGGCGACGTTGACTCAATCCTCAAAAACGAAGCCGCCTTGGTAGTTGATATCGGGTCGATTATTGAAAACTTGCACTTCCGACTGGACACGACAACCCGATGAAAACTATCCCCAAGCCTACCGAACTTAATCCCCGCATTGCCGAGCTGGAAAATAAGCGCAACAGTCTGCAAGCCGAAAAGACCGCAAAGGTAGCCGAAGCGGCAATCATTCGCGCTCGAATTCAAACGGCACCAAGCAATGGTAACGCTGCCGACAATAGGGTGCGCTCTATCTTGGGCCAAGCACCGCTCCCAGATGCTGATCCCGATATGCCTCGCCTGGATAAGCTACTCTTAGAGTTGAGCGACCTAAATAAAGCGATCGGCATACTCGATAGCGAGATTCGCAATCAGCGAGATATCGGGTCGCGTCTGGTGTGTGACGCCGTCAAACCAGACGTGATGAAGCGAGCCAAAGCTTTCGCAAAGGCTCTTTTTGATCTGCATGCAGCGCACACCGACTATGATCGATACTTGGATGAGGTCGAGAACACGTCAGCTAATATCTCGAGTCTAAATCGAGTGTTCCTTAGCTTCTTAGGTTCGTCCCGCGATCCGTGCGGTGGATATCATTACAGCATGCGCGAATTTGTCGACGCTGGCGTCATTGACCGATCTGACATGCCGCAGGCCGTCCGTTGAATTATCTAATCGGATTCGACACATCCGCTCATGATCGGATGGTTAAGAAATACGCTCGATATCTCAAAGGTCATTCCAGGCCAGCCACAGGGGAACGTGAAGCGGATGAGCCCCGGCTCTGCGTCGAAGGATTAGCCGTTCTCATGAACGAGCCTATCGGCACGAAGACGGGAGAGATACTTGTCTTCGAAGACTGTGCGTTCGATGCGCACTTCGCGAGCAACAGCCGAACAGAGATGTGGCTCGCGCACGATTCCACCGAAGTAATCTGCTCAACAAATAGCGGTTTGGAGTTTGCCAATACTGAAAGTGGCCTCGCCTTCCGCTTTCCCCTCGACAACAAGCGTTATGCGGACACGATTAAGCAGATGGTTGCAAGCGGCAAGCAAGCCGCCGTTTCTGTGGGAATCATGCGCACAAAAGAACGCACGGAGATGGTCGGCCGCCACAAGGTGATCTTTATTGAAAGTGCCGAGTTAAGAGAATGCTCGCTTGTGGCGGCAGGCGCCTGCACGCAGGCCTTCGCCCGCCTGATCGACGCCAATCATAGCCCGTCTCTCAGGGACAGCGTCAACTCGATGCCGTTCCAGATAGACAGCGGAATGCATAACGCGAAGACCCAGCGGGAGAAGAACGCGACCCGCATAGAGTCATTGATGGAGCGGCTTAGCGCGTTGGACGGCGGTCGCCGAGATACACTCTCGGCAGGTCCGAGGTCGGATGCCGGGCCGAACAGGCGATGGTCGCTCGCCGATAGCAACCGGCGTCGAACCGAAGAAACGGAACGCCTGGCCGCTCGCGCCAGATTGTTGCATTGCTTCTAACGACGCGGGTTGCCGCGATCCCTGCTGGTCAAGAACGGGCACCAGCAGGGACGCGCTCTCCATGAGGTAGGGGGCACCCTGAAAGTCTAGCGGCTTTAGGCGCCTCCAACCGGAGTGGTCCTTCATACGCACTCCCGCAATTCAGAACTTTCTCTCTACTTTTTAGGATTTTATGATGCCGCGTCCACGCACGCCGTTGGCCAAAGCCAGCGCAACCGGCCGGATACTACACGACCCAAAGCGCTTTAAGGCGAGGAAAGACCCGCCCTCCAAAGGCCCGCTAGGTAAGCCTCCCAAATGGATAAAAAGCGCACCTCAGATCGAGGCATGGAACACGTTTGCTGACGAATTACCGTGGCTGAACCATTCCCATCGCGCCCTGGTCGAAATCGCCAGCGAGATTCGCGGAAGGCAGATCACTGGTGAGGAACTGAGTGTAAACGCGCTCAACCTGTTGCGGCTCACGCTCGGTCAGATGGGCGGAACGCCTGTCGACGCCAGCAAAATCACGCTGACCGACGATGGCCAAGGCGATAATGATGACCCCTCAAAGAAATACTTCTAGAAAGAACATCATCTACAGGCTGCTGCAACGGTTCTGTTTCGCACGCGTCTAAAGTGCGAAATCGGAGGTTTACGCCGCTAGTGCTGCTCGTCATATTCATCGATCATCATCCCGATAAACAGTAATCCTTCCACCGACCAGACGCCGTCATCGCAGTCGTGCCCGATAATTTGAAAACCCGGACTTCCTGTTACACCCTTGAACGTCTTTGCAACCCTAACTGCATGTCGAATGGCCGAGTCCCAATCGTTAAACTCGGCCGGAGGCCAAACAGGGTCGGCATCCACAATGAATACGGCGTAGTCTGACATCTGGCTAAGCCCAGCGATACACGAACTGCAGCCGCAAGCTTAACATAACCACCCAACGCAGGAACTAATCTCGTGTACTCAAAGACACGCCTAGCAACGATGCTTTGACCGTCGTGGCCGCCACAGTCCGCTTCAAGGCCTTCGAAATCTTGGCGACACCGAGGCCTTTCTTGGCGAGCCCCTTGAGCTTGTGAACGTCGGTTGCCGTCCATACGCGCCTAGCAACGGTCTTCTTTTTCTTTTTCGGCATGTGCTCCTCGCATGTGAGGCGGCCTTGTAGCACGTCCCTTTCGTTTATCAACACGCGCCGCTTTCGCCGCACGTCCACCACCGAATTCAACTTAGGAACGTTGATGAACAAGCACGAGCGGACCGAATTGGTCAGGGACCAGTCAACGTGTGACTTGAGAAAGGCGCATCAAGCAATTCGAAGATAGTTTCTCCCGCGACGTCGCGATCAAAAATTAGAGCGATGATGCGCACAACCGCAGTCGAATTGCGAGTTCAAGTTGAGAGAGAGTGAAGAACACCCCGATGGGCTCTTGATCAGTTGCCGAAAGGGCACGTGACATCCCTCAAGTTCGCGAAAGCCATCCTCAGCCAGCAATCAGCGGCACAACATATCTTGTCATCAAGCCTACGCCCACGGTCCCTAGCGCAAATAGCCCGCTCCACAAAAAGGGGCGACGCCGCGATGCAGCGCTAATCGTAAACAGTAGAAGCAACCCGCCCCACCATTTGCCGAAGTTCTTCCTATATTCGGCTGCCTGCTTGGCTATCTCGACCAAGTCCGACAGACCCTCGCGCTCAACCTTGGGTTTCTTCCTGGATTCCGGACGAGCGCCATCATCCACCCTCTCGGGTAGTTTCGTCTTCGCCATAGCGATTCCTCAATCGAGGGAGCCTAACTGAAGCTCTACAGCCAGATGGTTGTTGCCTAATATACTCTAGCGCAAAACCGGTTCCAGTTTCGTTCTCAAAGCCTTAGGATTCGAACCCCCTCAAGGTTTTTGAATCAGCAGCACCTGAGCCCGCCCAATATAGCCGAAAAGGTGAACCCTCTGTCATCAAACGGCAAGGGGCAGAACTCGCGTTCCGCCCGTGCCCTATATGTATGAGCTTGCTAAGCGATCTTGCCGGCTTGAGCACCGGTGTCCACTTCGCCGTCGGGTACCGCGTTAATATTCTGACAATAAAAAAGCGCCCCATAGGGCGCCTTCGGTTAACTCGGTCGCAGAGCGAGTCAGTTGGAGCCTCTGCACTCGTACGAGTGCCAGCACGATGACAATGAGTAGTGGTCAAGGTGCCGGTACGCGCGGATTATCCTTCCCAATGTTCGCCAACGGCACGGATAGTGCACTTGGCGGCTGGTCTATCGTCGGAGAGAAAGGCCCTGAGTTGATGGACGTGCCGAAGGCGCGCAAATTCTTCCGAACGGCGTTTCACCAGGCGGCGGCGATGTGCACGTGTCTTTCGCGCCATCCTACAACGTGCAGGGTTCTGGTCCGGAAATCGCGGCTCTCAAGGCTCAGATGGCGCAAGATCGCGCCGAATTCGAAGACAGAACAATTGCTGCAGTTCGCAAGGCGAAGGCGGGTCGGAATCTGTAGGCCTTAGCTTTATCGCTGACGCAGCCCAAGCGAGAATCGTCGAGACCAAACACCCGAGCGGGTATAACTTGGCTTCGACGATTCGGGGGGGGCGGAATGACGGTTGTGGTCACGGTCAAGATAAATGACGGGATAGTTCTCGCTGCGGACAGCGCCGTGAGCTTCTTCGACCCAGCAACTGGAAATCCGTTGAAGATTTACAGCAACGCCAACAAGGTCTTCAACCTCGTAAAGGGCCTTCCGATCGGTGTAATGTTTTGGGGTGTTGGCGGCATCGGGTCGGCATCTGTTGCAACTCTCGCGAAAGACTTGCGCAGGCGTTTGGCTGGTGAAGACAAAAACCACACCGATTGGAAGCTGCCCGACAACTACACAATGGAGTTTGTCGCTCAGCAATTTCGAAAGTTCTTTTTTGAGGAACGCTTCATCACGGAATATGGGACGGCCGCTCCGAAAGACTATTTCCTTGGCTGCAAGATTTGCGGCTATTCTACTGACGCCGAACTGCCGGAAGTATGGGACGTGAAGATAATTGGCGACAAGTGCGCCGAGCCAGAACGAACTCAGACAAAGGAGTCCTTCGGTCCCAGGTGGGACGGCGAATACGAAGCGTTGGACCGGCTCATTTTAGGAATAGGCACCGGTACTCGTGAATTTTTGAAAAAGGAAGGTTTGAGTGAGGCGGATGCTTTTGCGGCGACGACCAAAATGGTCAACGCTTTAAGCGTTCCAGTCGTGATGGCCGCAATGCCTATCCAAGATGCTATTGACCTCGCTACCTTCATGGTAGAAACGACCATAAAGTTTGTACGGTTTAACTTCCGCGCTGAAACCGTAGGGGGCGCTATCGAGATTGCTGCAATTACCAAGCACGAAGGTTTTAAATGGGTTAAGCGAAAATTCTTCTACACTGAGGAGGTCAATCCTTGACTTGGGTCGCAACACTTGTCCGCAACAACAGGGGCGATGACGAGCGCTCGTCCGAAAGGGCTACTGTTCCGATCTTTCCTTTGTTTAAGCAGGAATGGGAAGCTCGCATTCCTCAAAGTGCCGGAACGCCCGAGCAGGCGACCGACACGAGCCGATCGCCATTTATGTGCCTAGCCGCAAAATGACGCTGGCGGCCCTGTTCTATCGCTGATGTCCGAGCCCGATTCCAAGATGCAACGCCTTCTGGCGCAGTGCGCCGACAGTGCGCTTAGTTAGCTTCGCGATCTTGACGACAGGCGTACGTGCCTTCGAGTGCGCCTTAAGGTCTTTGATATCTGCCTTAGTCCACTCACGCCGCTTCGCGCGTTTCTTGGTTGCTTTCTTCGCCATGGGAGGCTCCTTTGATTTAGGAGCGGCTTGTAGCATAACTATTCTCAAGTCTTCGTGACTGTCGGGGGCGGTGGAAATTTATCGGAAGGCGAGCTTGGCTGGAAAGGAGAAATCGCCAGCGATCGCTTCCCCAGCAATAATTCGATAGCCAAACTTCGGATGGCGTTCTGCTCTGACTCGACATTAACCCACGCCTGCGGAGCGTATGAGTATCGGGCCAGCTCACGCTTATCGAGCGAATAGCCCAAATGCTTACCAATCTCAAACATCATGTCGTTGAACGCATCGTCACGAGCGTCAACGAACTTCTTAATTTCATCGTTCGATGAATTCGGCGGAAGCAACGGTCCGCCGAGATTGTCAATGTATTTCTTGTACGCAGCTATGACCTTTTCGTCGTCGTGAAATTCAGTCTGGATGACATTTAGCGCGGTCACGTGGTCTGGAGCCAACGTTACGCGCCTTGTTCGCATCAGAGCGTGAAAAGTACGGTACTTGTCGCGCCGCTTCTCTCGCACCTCCTCAAGCCTGAGCGTTAGACGTACAGCAACGATTGGCCCAACAACGATCGCAATGGCGGTGATGACCAAAATTGCCAGATTAAGCCAATCCTTGAATTGCATGCACCAAAATCCGGCGGGGCAGTCCATCATGGAACGTCCTTTAATTTCTCAAACTTCGCGTTGACGCGACCAAGAGGCGTGTCGATCGTTACAACACGGCCGTCAGCGAAATTGCTGGGTAAGTCGAGTTTCATATTCACTCTGGTTAAACCGGTTGCGGGCGGTGCTCCTGTAATCAACGGAACACCGGGTGGCAGGATGTAGGTTAATGTGCCGTCTAGGCTACCGTCCTCGGAGACAACGTAGTTTCCCTCGTACTTCATCATGCCCACGTCAACACCCGCCAACACTCCATCCCCGATATAGAATAGGCCGATCGTCTGTCCCGCTACGCCGGTGAGATAGGCTGCATATAGGGCCTTCATGAAACTCCGTGCTCCGTTTGCTAGTTGGCCTTGTCGGCAACTCCGGTACTACGCTCTACGGTTGTTTTCGAATTGACACGTATCCGACCGCGGTTGCAAGAGACTCCCTCCACATGCAGGGGTGAATTCACCAGTCAAGCATCCAACTACCGCCGTCCGGCGCCCTTCTCGCTGATACATAGCGGCCATTGTTCATCAGGTATCCAACAAAGCGCACGTCGTCAGACGGTTTGCTCTCAACAACGTCGCCGGACTTTCGCGACGCGAACAGAGACGCAAATTCTTCGTCTGAGATTTCACTGTCGGGGTAATTTTCGCGATCGAAGAAAACCACTCCGCCTTCGATGAAGTCGACTGCATAGTACGGCCCGACTTTGGGACAGCTTGGTAGGTAGAACTTCTTGATGAACGGATCACTCTCGGCGGCCTCACTAATGAACTGCGCCCCACGAGTGTCCTTTATCGCCCACCAATGCTCAGGTCGAAAGAATCCGAACTGCGAACTTATGATTTGCGCTAATAGTTTAATCGCATCTAACGCGCACGCACGTTGCTCGGCGTAAACACTTTGGTCGAAGTGTATTAGCCGATTGCGGAGGCGTCCTAATTCAAGAAATGTCTTAGGGACATCACCACGCAGAACATTCCATGAGTTTAGAATTTTGACGGCGCGATTCCAGTCGTCGAATGAACTCTTCCTATAAACCGTCTTAAACTCTGGCGTATGCGAATGATCCGCCCGAAGGTCGATAATGAGATGATTGAGTATTCGTTCGGCCAGGGCGCACGCGCCCGTAGCTGCCGGATAATATGATCCAACGACGAATGCGCTTCGAGCCTGCTGAAAGAAGCCGTTGTGGTACGAGATTATCGAAAACGGCATGTTGCCAAGATCACGAAAATTCTGAATCTTCGTTTCTAGATGACGTGAGCCAAATTCTAGCTCCAGCCCTTTGATCGTTTTTTCTTTGTTTTCTCGGTGGAGGGTCTTGACTTGATCGCTCCAAGACTCGCCCTCGTCCGCAAGCGTCAACGCTCGTGAGTCAAAGTGGATCGGAAATACTAGGTGCCGTTTCATCTCGCTAGACTATGGTGGCATGCGCGCCCGTGGTACTAATTTTAGCTACTCAACCTCAGATTTTGACAGAAAAGCTGGCGGCGAGCCTGAAGGAGCAGAACCCGTGTTCTCGCGAAGAACGATCCAAGCTCTGCTTGACAGTGTGGGCCCGCTCCTTCCCGCAAGCGATCTTGCCGAACTCGCAACGAGGCTAAACAGCCATTCTGAGAGTCTAGCCGCCATTTGGGAAATATCAGTTTGCTACGGTCTTAGCCGTATTGGCGGTGTTTCCTACCAAGTTGTTCTTCCCAGCGGCAAAAAGCCAGATGTTGCATTCACGCCTCAGGGCAGCCCCACAACCTTGTTCGTCGCTGATGTAACTACGGTGTCGGACGACGGCTATCACGAAGAAAACCAAGTTGATGCGTTTTCTCGTGACTTCGCCACTATTGTACAGCGATTTGGACTGGACCCCAGCAAGTTTGGCTTTCAGATCGAGTCTACGAAGATCGGAAATAGAGTTTGGCTGCTCATACCAGAGCCAAACGATCGCTTGGAAAGTCTAAAAAGATATCTTGGTCCATTCTTGCGTCAATTGAACGACGACAGCTCCGCCAAGCGCGAGTTTGCGATTGCCGAGCCTGACTTTGCCATCACCATCACATACGATCCTCTGCAAAGGTACATGACCTATGGTCATCGAATGTACAATCAGGCGCGGTCCATCAATCAGAACCCGCTTTGGAACAGGCTCGATAAGAAGGCGAAGCAACTTAGAACCGCAACCGGCATAACTGGAGTAATTGTTTGCGATGGCGGCTGCTCAGTCTTATCTGGGAATGCTGGACGAGATATCGGTGCCTTCTCCGCAGACGACATAATCCGAAAGTTCCTAAGAACCAGCTCGTCTGTTGATTTTGTCTGCGCGATCACCTCGAAGCGCAAACCTGGAATGAGTCGCGATTGCCAGTTTATAAGCCACATATGGACGCGTGACGCTGCGGTAAGGCCGCAAATTGAGCCCATACTGAACGGAATGCTCGCGAGTCTGCCGTCGCCAATCTTTGACGCACAGAACGCTGCGATTCAGGCTGCGCAGAAGACCTTTAATTCCGGCGCCCGTACAGATTTTTCCTTTGGCATTAGTGGAGATAGAATCTTGTCAGTCAGCATGTCCGCCCGTAGGCTTCTGGAAATCTTAGCTGGCAAATACTCTCCGTCAGACATTGACGAAATATGCGGAGGACTAGTCGAGCCCAACGTTTCGGGATTTCCAAATCCCTTCAAGCGCGCGCTTGCCAACGGTCAACTGATCACTGATGTTTCTGTCGAGTCCATCGGCGGCAGAGATGACGACCGTATCGTAATTAAATTTGGGCAGCCTGACCCTGCAGTATCGGCGTTTCGAGTTAAGCTCGGCATCTGAATGGCTCAAGTTGCCCGCGCCGCGTAGTGCAGCGTTAGGCCGCAGATGACGTCCTAGCTGGATTTCAGCGCTATGGCACACCGCCCTTGCCACCACCACCGATCGAATGCGGCTTGTTCAAAAAGAAGTCCCGGTTGCCAAGAGCGGACTCGGCATACTGGTCGATCGCCACGATGATTGCCTGGACGTGCTGGTAGCGCCACCCCTCACGCGACCCTAGGCGCCGGACTTCGGCAAGCGCTTTGATCCACGGTGGATTATCCGCGCTGTCGTCGTACCACTGCATTATCAACTCCGGCCGCCAAGCACATTCTTGGCCTTGGGCGCTGGCAGCTCCTTCTTGAGGCGGTCTCGCTGGGCGCAAAGATCATCGATTTTGGTGTGCATCCGTCCAAGAAGGTGTTCGGCTGAGGCTGTCGAAAGACCAGCTCGCTGAAGCTGAAGAATCTCTTTGCGCTGGCGCCCAACCTGGACGCGCATGTGTTCGATTTCCCGTCGGACGTAATCGAGGTCTGGCATTTTAGGCCCTTTGGATCGATGCCGACCAATAAGAACAAAAATAGAACGATGTTGCAAGCGCCGAAAGCAATAAGCACTCCAATGGCTTGTTGACCGATAGGACCACTGGTCCTATTTTATCAATTATTTCAATGGCTTGCTTGCGTTGCTGGCCGCGACGTGTCATATTGTGCCGTGGGACGAGTCGTCCTAATGGGGGGTAAGTCCAAGATGACCATTCACGTGAACCCGGTTTCCGGGACCGAACAGCCGTGTCTTTTTGAGACCGGCGCGTATGCACGAACCTCGGATGGAACTGTTTATATCCATGGTTGCGAGGGCGGCCGCTATCAGGCCGTTCGCACAGATCGCGATGAGGAAGGTGAGCACCATGCCAGCGAACTAACGCCTTGGTCGCCGCTATTCGGTGAAGGTGTTGTTGAAGCTGGCACCGAGGGCTGCATCACAGGAATCGTCGTTGAAGCTCGCGACACCACCTCGCTGGTTAAATGGCCCGGCTTCGTCCGTCTACAAACCTGGCTCAACACTGATCTTGAGCCCGCTTGGACGAGCTGAACGTTTTGCCCCTACCACATCCCCGCTCGTGTGATTTAGCGCGAGCGGTTTCTATTTTTCAGAGGAGCTGATTTTGGAGTCACCTGTAGCTGCCAACGACAATCAGAAGCCGGTCAAGCTGCTTCGATATTGCGAACTAAACGACACGCGCGGCATCACCTATACCCGCCGTCATCTCTACACGCTGGAGGCCGAGCGCAAGTTTCCTAGACGCGTTCAGCTTGGCGAGAACCGCGTGGGTTGGATTGAGTCGGAAATCGACGAGTGGATTGCACAGCAGGCCGCTAGGCGCGCCGCGTAGCGGCTCATTTTCTGATGCTTCCCATATGCTTCCCAAATCTCGGAAGCGCGCAGCTACTGGGAAGCACCCACCATGTAAGATATTGAAATTGCTGGTGGGGGAGGCAGGACTCGAACCTGCGAAGCCATGAGGCGGCTGATTTACAGTCAGCTCCCTTTGCCACTCGGGACACTCCCCCGTCCAACAGCATCGAACCGGCCGCGCGAGTGGCGGCGGACCGGTCATCGAAATGACGCTGATAACCGGCCGACCCGAAGCGGGTGCGCGGTCGGGCGCGTTTATGGGCGAAGGCGGTCCCCAAAGTCAACCAAGCGGGCCGCCTATTTGCCGGTTAAATTGCCAATATTCGGGAGCCGTGACACAAGCCTCACATGAGCGATCGCGACCGCAAACCCAATTTCCGAGGCAAGGGCGGTAAACCCTTCCAAAAAGGACCGAAATTCGGCCGCCCGCCGGCCCGGCGGGAGCGCGAATCCGGTTCCGACGGGCCGGTGATTCTATATGGCTGGCACACGGTGGCGGCCGCGCTTGCCAACCCGGACCGCCATATCCGCAAGCTTTACCTCACCGAGAACGCCGCCAAGCGCCTCGCCGACGAAAACATCGCGACCCGGGTCACCCCGGAGATCGTCCGGCCCGGCGATATCGACCGGCGCCTCACGCCCGATGCCGTTCATCAGGGGCTTTTGGCGGAGGCCGATCCCCTGCCCTCGCCCGGCATCGACACGCTGGCGCAGGAGGGCATCGTGCTGGTGCTCGACCAGATCACCGATCCGCACAATGTCGGCGCTATCCTGCGCTCGGCCGCGGCATTTGCGGTGAAGGCGATCATCACCACCGCCCGCCACAGCCCGGAGGCCACCGGCGTGCTGGCGAAGTCCGCCTCCGGCGCGCTCGAGCTGGTGCCTGTTGTCACCGTGCAGAATCTGGCGCGTGCGCTGAACGAACTGAACGACCACGGCTTCCAGACCGTCGGCCTCGACAGCGAGGGCTTGGAGGATCTCGGCAAGGTTCAGTTGCAGCAGCCGCTCGCGCTGGTGCTCGGCGCCGAAGGCAAGGGCTTGCGGCAATTGACGCGCGAGACCTGCCGCGTCGTCGCCCGCCTCGACATGCCTGGCGAGATCAAGAGCCTCAACGTCTCGAACGCCTGTGTGCTCGCGCTCTATATCGGCGCCAGCCGTCTCGGGCTGATGTGAGCGAAAACGCCCGCTCGCTTGACGCGAACGGGCGCTGATATCTCTTCGACCGATCGTCGGATCAGTAGTAGCGGCGCAGCACCGGATGGCCGTAGCGATGCGGCGCGTAGCCGTAGCGATAGCCGTAGTGCGGACGGTAGGGCCGATAGTGATGACGGTAGCCGTAGTGGCGATAGCCGTAATACGGGCGGCCATAGCCTTGGCGGTAGTACGGACGCGGCGCCCAATTGCCCGGGCCGGTGTAGCTCGGTCCCTGGTTGACGTAATAGTACTGCTGCGCTGCGTCGGGGTAGGCCGCATCCGGGTCAGGCAGGCGTTCGACCGCGCCGTAACCGCCATAGCCGTAGCCGTAGCCACCGCAGCCGCCGCAGCCATAGGTCACGGCAGGCGCGGCATAAACCGGCGCACCGCAAGGGTTGAAACCGCACGCCATTGCGGGCGCGGTCACCATGACGGCCACGGCCGCAATCAGTCCTTTGATCATTTGACGCATTACTCTCTCCTGATGGTCTCTGTTCGTCGCGTAGCTCTTGGTGGCTATGAAGGCGCCCCGCGAGGGGCTCTTGATTTGGGGCAGTTGGTTTAGGGTCCTCGGGGACGCGGTGGCCGCGGGACCGGTCCGGGCAGCGGCCGCGGCCCGTTGAACTGCGGCGCGTAGATCACCGGCGGCGGATCGACCGGCACGCTGGACTGCGCCGGGAGCGGCGCGGATTGCGCCCCCCACGATTGATGATAACTCTCGGCCGGCTGCGGCAGGCGGCGGTTGGCCGGTGGCTCGATTTCGAGGCGGCCGTAACCCGGCATGCGGCCGAGGCTCGGATAATAATGGCCGACATTCGGCTCGGGATCGATCGGGCGGCCGCCATAAACGGTCGGCACCATCGAGTCGTTGCGGGCCAGCCCCATCGCGCTTTCGACCACGGCGTAGGACGCGTCGACGCCATTGATGATGATGGGCACGCGCGGGGCGATTGGGCACGACGATGTCGAAACCGCCGCCGGCCAGCGCCGTCGAGGTCATCGCAGCCAATATCGCCAGCGCAAGACTTCCGCGCATGTTCACCCAGCGTCCCGAATTGTTCCACCAGCAGCCTAATCCAACGGCTTGGCGGAAGGGTTAAGGCCGCGGGCCAAACTGGCGGTAAGCCTAACGCGTAAGCATCGGCATCCGGTCAATGCGGCCGTGCGGCATCAGGAATCGTTAACGGCGGCTCTGGGTGCGTATGCGTCAGGTGAACGCGTTCTCGATGATCGCGTGGATGCCGATCGCAATCGTGACCGCGCCGACCGCCATTTGCAGGCCGCGATTGGCCCAGGTCAGCCAGCGCGCGGAGGCCGCGAGCGGCACCGCGATCACACTCGACAGCACGCCCATCCCGATCATCGATCCGACGCCGAACAGCGCGACATAGCCAAGCCCGATCACCGGGTTCGGGGCCTGCGACACCGTCAGCACCAACAGCGCCGCGGAGCCCGCCATGCCGTGCATCAGGCCGACCAGCAGCGTGCGCCAGCGGAAGCCATGGGCGTGGCTGTGCGCCGCGCGGACGTGCGGGCTGGTGGACGCAAGCGCCACGGTGGACGCACGCGCCACGGTTTCGCCGGCATGGCTGTGGGCGTGGAAATGCGTCATGCCGTCGCCATGCGAATGGGTGTGGAAGTGCACGCGGTCGCGCCACAGCCGCCACCAGACATGCGCGCCGAGGCCGACCAGCATCACGCCGACCGCGGTCTCGATCGGCTGCGCCACCGTCTCGGGGATCGCGTGCCCGAGCAGGATCGCGGCGCCGGCGAAGACGAACAGCGTGAGCGTGTGACCGAGGCCCCAGGTCAGGCCGTGCTTGACGATGTCACCGACATGGGTACGGCGCGCCGCGATGCTCGATACCGCCGCGATGTGATCCGGCTCCAGCGCATGCTGCATGCCGAGCAGAAAACCAAGACTCAAGATTCCGAACATCAATCCCCCGCGCCGGTGCGTGACGGCAGATCAAACACCACATCGCCGATCTTGTCAGGCCGGCAGCTCGTCAAACCAGCACCTCGTCGAACAGGCCTTGCATCGCCGCCCAGGAGCGGCGGTCGGCCCGCGCGTCGTAGAGCGCCGACTTCATGATCGAGCCGTCGGCGGTCGGGTTGGTAAAGCCGTGCAGCGTGTTGCCGTAGCTGATCACCTGCCAGTCAGCAACCTTGCCGGCGCGCATCTCGTTCTCGAACGCCGCGACCTGGTCGGAAGGCGCCAGCGGATCGTCGGCTCCGGTCAACACCAGCACGCTCGCCCTCACCGCACCCGCTGCCGCAGGCTGCGTGGTCGAGAGCACGCCGTGGAAGCTGACGACGGCCTTGAGGTCCGCGCCGTCGCGCGCGAGCTCGAGCACGACCGTGCCGCCGAAGCAGAAGCCGATCGCCGCGCAACGGGCAGCGTCGACCTCGGGCAATGCCGTGAGCGTCGCGAGCGCGGCGCGGGCACGTGCGCGGAGCGTGGCGGGATTGGTGCGCAAATGACCGATCAGCGTCATTGCCTGCTGCAGATCGGCGGCCTGCCGCCGCTCGCCGAACATGTCGGCGGCGAACGCCACATAGCCACGCTCGGCAAGCCTGCGCGCCCGCTCCATCGTGAAATCGCCGAGCCCGAGCCCTTCGTGGAATACCAGCACGCCGGCACGCTTTACGCCGCGGTCCTCGAACGCAAGATAGCCGCGCAAATTGGCGTCGCCGGCGGCGTAGTCGATGTCACCAGTGTGCATGCAATTCTCGTCAATGACAGCATGGTCCGGAACACATCATGCGCGAGTGTCGCGGAACTTCACACCGGTTTGAACGCAGGGCAAGGCCGCATCGGAACGGTCGCGGCATGGCGAGATTAGCTCTCCACGACGACAAGAGGAGAATCTCGCATGACACAACTCAGAATCCTTGGTGGTTTCCTTGGCGCAGCAGCCCTGCTCGCATCCGTGCTGGCCGGCCCCGCGATGGCGCAACAGACAATCGGCACCGCCGCGCGCTGCTCCAATGCCACACCGGACGCTCGATGCCAGGCGATGGGGTCGGACGCCACCTATCGCCATCATACCTATCGGCGGGACCGCGCCTGGCAGAATCCGAGCTGGCAAGACAGCTACAACCGGGTTGACCCCGGCCCGTTCGGGCCCGTCGACGCCGCGGCCGGCGTGGTCGGCGGCGCGGTCGGCACCGCGGCTGCGATCGCGACCGCCCCGTTCGGCGGCCCCGACTATGCCCGCACCCCGATCGGCGGCGAGGAATATGCCCGGCAGAACGGCTTTGTCTGCACCCCCGGCACCTGGTTCCGCGGCAGCGACGGCCTGCGGCATCCCTGCCAGTAGCTCAGGCGAACCGCTGATGCGCAAAAGGGCGGCCTTCGGGCCGCCTTTTTGCCGCCTGGCCGGTGGAGGCGAAGGGTCGATCCGGACCTCCCGGGTTCTGGCCTTCAGGTTCTGGCCCCGGCGCACCAAGTCTGCTATGCGAGCGCGCAAATCATACCCATGTCGCCGGCTTAGCTCAGCGGTAGAGCAGCAGTTTTGTAAACTGAAGGTCGGGGGTTCAATCCCCTCAGCCGGCACCACCAGTTTAGCCGACACTACGCCCTTATCCGTATAAATCGCCACCGGGATTCCTGCCTGCCCGGACAGCTCCCCCGAGTCCGCGCCTAACCTTCTGAGCGAGCCCCTTCAGGAATAGTGCGCTCATGGTGCCCTTAACACCAATATGCATTTCATTGATTGAGCCGTCAGCCAGCGTATGAATCTCGATCTCTGCGAAATTCATGTCTTCGAACAGTTGAGCGATATCCGGCTGGCAACGACCATCAGGCGGCAACACTCTCTGGCGTGAGATTTTGCAGTAGAATTTTCAAGAAGTAGTTGAAGTTCACGGAGCGATGCTGAAACCCGATAACCCTTGCGGATTGGCTCAATGCGTTTCGCCACGTCTCTGAGGCCCAACCGCCAAAGTGGGGCTGTAGCTCGTGCCATTGTTCGTCGGTAAGATCAGCTGCGGCCGCAGCAAGCGTTTCGAGCGTGTCTGCGGCCCGCAGATTGCGCGGATCGTCCAGAAATTTGACAACCAGTGTTGTGCGCCAAGCGGCGGTTCGTTCAAGTGATCCAGCGATCGATTCAACGCAATCGTCTTTGTCGTTCCAAATCATTTTCATTTTCTGTTGTTGATAGGTGTAAAGGCCGCCGCTAACGCGACGGTGGATGGCCGGATAACTCCGGTGGGATGCAACGCAGAAAAATAGCCGGGCATTGCGTGCCGGGTTTGACTAGACCTGCTGAGCGGAACCTGGAGCGAGCGAAAAGATTGACTCGTCACGGAGGTTCCAATGACACGGAAGAATTGGACGCCACGTCGGTCGAGCGCAATTGATGCCATTACTGGTTCCGGCGCGGCACAGGTTCCCGCTCGGCGGCGCGACTCGGGCAGTCAGGCAAACGAAACCGTTGACGGGCTCGACGCTGACACCGAGTTGTTGCGACACGCGACAGAAGATACGCCGACCGGTGCTGCACCTGACGACGAAGAAGAGACGCCGGTCTTCGATCGGGCCGGTGCTGCGCCGAAAATCTGAGCGGGGAGGCGCCGCCAACTGAGGCGGCCTTTATCGTATGCCAGTGAGCATTACGGCGGCGAATAGCACCGCTCCAATGATCGCAAAGCCAAGACAGATGCGCGCTCGAACTGCATACGAATCAAGATTGGGATGCTCCATCATGCCAACCTCCTCCTGTGCATTACGCGAGAGGCAGTCAGTTAACGCGAGCGGGTGATATCGGGTTCCGGGAGGGTTCCAATAGCGAAACACCGTAGTCTTCCGGAATCCAACAATGTTGTTGAAAACTCTAACCTAACCCTTGCCGGGGCTAGCTTTTCATCCCGAACAGATTTTCGAAACTAAGCCGGCAAGGGGCCGCGCGTGGAGCGGCCCCTTTCGATTCGCCCAATTGAGGCGTGGCCAGAAAGGCCCAACATGCAGCCGAAAATCAAAGAGCGTATCTGCCCGGCCTGCAATGGAACGGGCGTCCAGCCGATTGCGCAGGCGGTGCAGCCGGGTCACAGAATCTATCCGGTCAAATGCGCGGCCTGCGAAGGTAAGGGCAAGATCAGGGACAACGCCAACTAAGGTGGCCTTGGGGGGCTTAATGTTAGAGGAACCCGACTACATCAGGGGATCGACAGGCTCAAGTTCTCTTGCGGCATGAGTTTCGCCACATTCGCGTTTGCAAGCATCCTTCCGAAGGACGGTAGCTCATTCGGCGAGTTCGCCGCTAACACACAATCGATTTTTGGTCTTCTGACCGTCGTGTTGGTTTTGGTGCTTATGGGGCGATCCGCTTTGCGGTGGACGCGACAAAATCGAAAGTAGGCCACTCTCAAATTCAAACCAGGACACGGGGCTTAAATACAGACAGCACCCCGAGGGCGGTACTGGCCGAAATAGGCCACTCGCAGATGCGAAATAGGCCACTGTCAGCTGCGGTAGGTGAAAGAGGCGTATCCGTCCGGTGAAGGCCGCCTTGCAGAATGAGGCGTGTTGTTGAGAACTGTCCTTATGGACAGTGATATGCGCAGTGCCCAAGTCGAGCGGCTTGAGGTGGTGGACACGGGCCGGCGGCGGCGCTGGTCCGAGGATGAGAAGCTCAAGATCGTCCTAGAGAGCTTACAGGCGCCGCGCCAAGTTGCGGCAACAGCGCGGCGGTATGGTGTTTCGCGCTCATTGCTGCTGCGATGGCGGCGGTCGTTTCGGCCTGAGCCGAAGGATGCCGCCCATCAACCTGGCTTCGTACCGGCGATGGTGGTCGCGGAACTAGGGTCGACGTCTTGTCCAGTCGCGCCGGCCAGCAACGGCGGGTCGATCGAGATCGAGTTTGCTGCCGGGGTTCGGATGCGGATCGCGGGTACGGTCGACGCGGCGACGCTGAAGGCCGCCGTGGCGGCGCTGGCAGATGGACGCCTGCGGTGATCCCCATTGCGCCCGCCGTACGGGTGTGGGTTGCGACCGGCCACACCGATATGCGCCGCGGCATGAACTCGCTGGCCTTGCTGGTGCAGGAAGCCTTTAGGCGCGACCCGCACGGCGGCGATCTCTACGTATTCTGTGGCAAGAGCGGCAAGCTGCTCAAAATCCTTTGGCACGATGGGCTGGGCATGTCGCTGTATGCCAAGCGGCTGGAGCGCGGCCGCTTCCTGTGGCCGTCGTCGGCTGATGGCGTGGTGACAATCACCCCCGCCCAGCTTGGCTACCTGCTGGAGGGCATCGACTGGCGGATGCCGCAACATACCTGGCGACCGCAGGCGGCCGGCTGATCGCTGGGATTTGAATCGGTGGCACAATCAGCGGTTCGGACAGCGAACGCGTCCTGTGATTCTCTGGTCGGCGATGGGCGCCGATGATTCTCTTCCCGACGATGTGACCACGCTGCAGGCGATGCTGCGCGCCGAGCGAGCGGCCCGGATGGCCGCGGAAGCGGAGGCCCAGGCGGGGACCTTGCTGATCGAGAAGCTCAAGCTCACCATCAAGAAGCTGCGGCACGAGCAGTTCGGACAGTCCTCCGAGCGCGGCGCATTGCTGGACCAGCTCGAGCTGCAGCTCGCGGATCTGGAGGAGAACGCGGCGCAAGCTGAGACGGCCGCGCGGATAGCGGCCGAGAAGATTGCGGTGCCATCGTTCGAGCGCCGCAAGCCAGCCCGCCGGCCGCTGCCGGAGCATTTGCCGCGGGAGCGCATTGTCTATCCGGTGCCTGCCACCTGCCCATGCTGCGGCGACAGCCGATTGCGCAAGCTTGGCGAGGACGTGACCGAGACGCTGGAGCTCGTTCCGCGCCAGTGGAAGGTGATCCAGCACGTGCGCGAGAAGCTCGTCTGCCGGGCTTGCGAAGCGATCACCCAGCCGCCGGCTCCCTCGCATCCCATTGCGCGCGGGCGTGCAGGGCCCAAGCTGCTGGCCCATGTTCTGTTTGCCAAGTACGGCCTGCACCTGCCGCTCCATCGTCAGAGCGACGTCTATCAGCGTGAGGGCATCGACCTCAACGTATCGACGCTTGCGGACTGGGTAGGTGCCTCCGCGGCAACCCTGATGCCTCTGGTTGACGCCATCCGGAGCCATGTCTTCGCAGCCGAGCGCATCCACGCGGATGACACCACGGTGCCGGTCCTGGCCAAGGGCAAGACCCGGACCGGCCGGCTCTGGACCTACGTCCGCGACGACCGTCCGTTTGCCGGCCCAGATCCGCCGGCGGCCGTGTTCTTCTACTCGCCCGATCGTGGCGGTGCGCATCCGGAGCAGCATCTGGCGGGCTATGCCGGACTGATGCAGGCCGACGCCTATGCCGGCTTTGGTAGGCTCTACGAGGCCAATCGCAAGGGCGGCCCGATCATCGAGGCCGCGTGCTGGGCGCACGGCAGGCGCAAGTTCTTTGATCTCGCGCGGCTCAGCAAGGCGCCGATCGCGGCCGAGGCGGTCAAGCGCATCGATGTCCTGTTCGCCATCGAGCGCGAGATCAACGGTCTTGCTGCGCAGGAGCGTCTGCGTGTGCGCCAGGAGCGTAGCCGCCCTTTGATCGTCGAGCTGGAGGCGTGGTTACGCGAGCAGCGCGCCAAGCTCTCCAGGAACAACGACACCACCAAAGCGATCAATTACTGCTTCAGCCGTTGGGATGCATTTAGCCGCTTCCTTGATGACGGGCGGCTTTGCATGTCGAACAACGCCGCCGAGCGAGAGCTACGGGCTGTCGCTGTGGGCAGAAGAAATTGGACCTTCGCCGGCTCCGATGAGGGCGGCCGACGTGCGGCGGCAATCTACACCCTCATCGCCACCGCCAAACTCAACGGCATCGATCCACAGGCTTGGCTCGCCGATGTGCTGGCCCGCCTGCCGGATCACCCCGCAAAGCGCATTCGCGAACTCCCACCTTGGAACTGGCGCCATCAGAACGTCGCTCACGCGGCGTGAACGCAGTCAGCCAGGCGGCACCTCGCCGCGCTGCGCATTGCCGAAGGCCACCACCCAATCGCGCTGCTCGTCGGTATCCGGCACGATCAGGCCTCGCGAAGCTCTAATCAGCGCAAGCGCTTCCTCCGCCTCGATTCCGGAACAGATCAGTGCGCAAGCTGCAATTACCGAAGACCGGCCAATCCCGGCCCGGCAATGGATCGCGATGGAACGACCGTCTCGCAAGCCAGTGGCCAACAAGTGAGCGATCTGCGAAGCCTCACGTCGAGATTCTGGTAATCCACGATCTGGAATCGGGAAAGAAATGAAGTCGATCCCATTAGAACGGCAAAGCTCGGCTTCACGCTGCAACCCAAGCTCCGAAACCTCCTCATGCTCCAGAAGACTCACCACCACATCGACGCCGGAGTTCTTCCACTCGGTCACCTCCGTCTCCAACCAATCGTCAGCGCGAGGACGCGCCATAATCGCTATCCGTCCGACCGCTCGAATCTCAATCCAATGTAATCGGGACATTCAAACCCTAATTTGTGAAATCCACTACATCGCAGCATCACATAGTCCACGCCTCACCGGCAGGGGCGGCCTTCCCCGGACGGATACAAAGAGGCCGCCAACTGAGGCGGCCCTGCATGATGCGGCATTACAGCGCGGACGCCACAAGCCGTACATGTATGGGTATACAGCTCCGTAGTAAGAGCGCCTTATCGTCCATTGCCCGATTGGAGCATATTAGCGTTCGCCCGGTGCTTTAGCATGCACCGGGCTTTCGCGCGCCGCGTTCTTACGCGAGCAGCACGTAGACGAACCCAGCGGCGACCAGCACCAGCCAGACCAGCGAGAGACGGAAATAGATCAGGTCGCGGTCCATGCATGAATCTTAGGTGTCCATGCTGACATGATCCTTACGGCGCTTCCCGGGTTGTTCTGCGGGATAAAATTCCTTGATATGGATCAAAAATCGAATGGGGCAGAACATCCGATGGGGCCTCTCAGTAGTCCTACCGAGAACAACGGGCAACGCATGGTTGCGACACGGTTAAACCCAAACTAGGCCACTCGAAATTTCAAAGTAGGCCACTGGGGATGGAAACAGGCCAGTACCCCGAGGGCGACGGGAACAGACCGCAAAACGAGAACGAATTGAAGGCCCTGCCCTACCGCCGCCGTGGCTTTGGCCGCCTCGCAGTTGTGGGATTCACCGGTTCGGACCAAGCTCCAAAGCTAATAATGCCAACGTTTTCCTGTCGGCTAAACTGTGTGGAGCACTCAGCCGGCACCAGTTTTTCACGAAATCAACGAAACGGGTCAGTTGACCGTGCCTCGGTACGGGATGCCCGACGTGGCTGCGTTGGAGCGCGGGGTGTTGGCAACGGGGTGGTGGAGGCTTGCACTCGCTGAAAACATTCCGCAAAATTGCGCCACAAGGAGCCACAAGCGGATTTCGGGCAGGCACCGGATGACGGAAAAGCAGTCGCGGGCGAGGACGTCGTTGCTGAAGGCATTGCTGCTGGTCTCTGCCCTGCTGATGGGCTACTCGGATCTCATCACCACCAACGAGATCTTGCAGCGGGGAATGGGCGAACTGAACCCGTTCATGTGGCTCACTCAGGAGTGGCTGGGTGAATGGTGGCTTGTTGCCAAACTGGGTTTGACCTACCTCGTGATATGGTTGCTCTGGCACGGCAACAGCGAACGCCAAATGGCTTATGTGGTCGCCCTTATTGCACTGCCCGTCTACAACAATCTGTTCATCCTCGCGGGCGCCAATTGAGCTGACCTTGTGGTGATGCTGGCGAGCCGCCGGTAGCGCTGCCTGGCACAGTTGCCGAGGCTCGCTATTTCACAATGGACACTGCCAGGCGCGGTTCTGACGATGAACTGGTCCTACTATCTCGTCGGCGTTGCTGTTGTCCTGCTCCTGGTCGCCTATCGCCTGCATGGCGGGCTGTACAGGAAGGATACGCCGCGGGACGAGCGATTGAATCGACTGATCGATGAACGCGTCGATCGCCTGGACCTGAAGCGCGACAAGAAGCACGAGCCGTCCGAGCTATGAAGACTGGTCAGCCGCGCCTCGTCGCGCGCAGCTTCAGTCGGCCGAGATCGACCGTCGACCGCAGCAGCCCCGCCAGCTCGTAGGAGAATACGGCAGCTCCGAGCAAGGCGAAGCGGGCTTTGACGCCGGCGAATTGACCGAAGCACGATTCTTCGACGCAGATGCCGACGCGGTCCGCTGCTGCAAATCTCTTGATGATCCCGTGAATGCCGACCGTCCTGCCGCCGATGTTGCCTTCAAACCGAAGTGCCTGGGCATCGAGTCCTCCATCCAGATCTTCGCGGCTTGCGCCGCGCATTGTCCTTGATCCAAGCCGAGCATGTATTTGCGGCTCAATCAAAGAGCCTCAGTTGGATTACCCACAACGTTTAACGGAAGCAGTAGTCTTCCGGTCTCCACCAGATGCCTCGCATCACCGACGGCACTTGCGGGAACACGCAAGACAGCGGCGACTCATCGAACGAGCCTTGCTCGGCAGGCTCGCAAGCAAAGCAGGATGATGTCCGTCATCTCAGTGCGCTTTTACGAAGCGCAACTTGTACACCTGCCACTGGAAGCCAGTGGCGGACAGCTCGCCAGTCAAGCTCCGCTGGTCTCAAGCGCGTCTCGGATGTCGGCGATCATCCGGCGTAGCTGGCCGATATCGACAGCCGTCGGGAACAGCCGGACGCCCTGTGCCTTGGCAGGAATCGTGGGATCATCCCCGTAGGATCACCCATCCCTTGCCTTGTTTCTGTCCTTGCAGCCCAAAACGCGATATGCAGAATGTGGGATGGGACTCAGCCAATGACCTATTTGATCCTTGCCCGGGATGGCACCAGCCAAATCGTGCTGAAGCGCGACAGCGAAGACGCGGCCGAGAAGAAGGCGCGCGAGCTGAAGGAGATGGGTTGGTTCGAGGTCGAGGTCCGCGAGGACAAGGCCGGCCACCCGGTCGCGGCTACGGTGACCGATCGGCCCAACACCCTTCAATAGCGCCTGCCCTTCAATGACGTCTTCCCTTGAATGACGTCTTGATGAACCTTTGTCGGATGGCCCTTACACATGTGTGAGGAGCCTACGATGTCCGACACAGCCCATTATCGTTTCCAGTCCGATCAGGCGCGACGGCTGGCCCGCCAGGTCACCGACGCCGCGGTGCGTGAAAAGCTGCTCGAAATGGCCGAGGAGTATGGCCGCTACGCCGACCTGATCGAGGCCCGCGGCACCGAACCGGCACCTGTCGAGGCGATGGCTCACTAGGCGGAACCCGCCCGCTCCCGTTGCCACACCGGGCCGGTGGACTCGCGACTTGAGCTTTCAGGTCTGCTCCTGCCGCACTTTCTCAAGCTTGATGTCAAACCGCGCGAAAACGCCTGAGGATTTGTTCGGAACATTATGCCCCCTCACGCGATTTTCCCCGCATGAGGGTACGCGAGACCAACCGCAATTTGATGCTTCTAGGCAGCTTCACGCTGCTGAGCGTGGCTGCCGCCGGCATCGTCGCCCTGCTCGATCCGGCGCCCGCGCCGGCCAGCGCCGCGCCCCGGCCGGCCGCGAATCAGGCGCCGGTCCCAAGCCAAGCACTGACCCAGACGCCGGTCCGGATCGTCGGTACCCCGTTCGTCCCGAACACCAATCCCCGTCAGCGCTGACCGTCCTCGCGCCCAGGCACGTCACAATTTTGTCACCGTGCCTGCAAAACAGGCGTCTTCGTCAACCATCATGATCGCGAGTGCTTGCTTCCGCGGGGTTGCTCTGATGCAATCCGCCCGCTCAAGGTGCGCCATGAAGTGGATGAAGGAACGCGATCTCCTGATCGCGCAGACAATGGCTTTCGTACAGTCGGTGAAGGGCAAGCTGCCCGACGCCGAGCTGCCGACGCCTGCCCCGCAGACCGCCGTGCCGCCTGCCCCGCTGCCCGCCACCGCGGCCGAGGCAGCGTTTGAGGCAAAGCCAGTCTTTGAGACAGAGCCAGTCTTTGAGACAGAGCCAGTCTTGGAGGCAAAGCCCGCCTTGGAGGCAAAGCCGGCCTTGGAGATCAAGCCTGCGGCGGAGGCCCAAAGGGTGGTCATGCCGCCGCCGCTTCCGGTGCCGACCGTGCTCGAGGGGCTGCCCACCGCGCCGCCGCCTTTGACGGTGACCGTCGTCGAAGTCCCGCCGCCGCCGGCGCAGCCGCCGCAATTTGCCAAGCTCGACATCAGCGGCGACTTCGGATCCGAGGTGCGGGAGCGTGTTGCCAATTTCCGCGCGCAGCAGCAGCGTTTCCTCAGGGAGCGCGAGGAATACTGCACCACGACCATGGCCAAGGTCCGCGCCGCGATCCGCGACAACAGCGAGCTGCCGCGCTCCGGCAAGTAACCGCCTCCCCTTGATCTCCGAATCGTTCGCCGACCTTCAGCCGCGCGCGCCCGGTTTCACCGGCTCGCTCAGGAAGCGTCCGCTCGATCGCGCCAGCGTCGGCTCCTCCACAGCGTCAACGGCAGGCTGCTTGCCTTCCACCATCGATCGGAGGCCGGCCACGGCCCGGGTCATCCGTTCGGCGAATTTGGCCGCGGCGCCATCGAGGAACGCCCGGTCCTTCGGCTTCGGCTTGGCGATCCGCAGCTCGAAACGCGACGTTCCGTCCGGGCCGTCGAGAACGGCCCGGGTCATGATGATGCGCGGCGCTCCGGGCACCGGCAGCGTGATGCCGACCGTGAAGTAATCGACCGGACGCCAGTCGAGCGTCTCCTCGACGTTGGTATGGTTGCCGTGCGCGCAATGATTTTTGGTGCCGACACCGCGTCGTCCCTTGCCTGACTCCTCGACGATGTCGTCGGCGTCCCACCATTTCCGCCATTGCCCGGGCACGGTGATGAACTCCCACACCGTCTGCCGCGGCGCGGCGATGTCGAACTCCAGTATCGCGTAGGCGTCTTCGCGCGTCACCTCCATCCGCGTTTGCGCGTCGTCCTGCTGCCACGCCGCCTCGAGATCGCGCGCCCACAGCGTCACATCGCCGATGATGTCGATGGTTTCCTGATGCGGGATCAGACCTTGTGCCACCGGGTCGACGCCCATGGCACGGATCGCCGCGTCGCTGTAGAGCGCGTAGGCACGCCCGCCGACCTTCTCGCCCACCGTGTTCTTGAGCAGCCGATGGACCAGAATGACGTCGCGCCCGGCGAGCTCTTCCCTGCCGCCCATCTTCTGCTTCACCATCTCGCCATGATGAACGACGAATTTGAAATCGAGATCGCCCATCGCGACGCAGGCCTTGCACTCGCAGGTCGAGGCCTGGCGGACGTCGCGCAGGCGCCGCCTGAACTTGAAATAGGCGCCCTCGATCGCGTCCTGCAGGAGCGAGCCGTCGATTGTCCCGGTCGAGTAGACGAACGCCGCGTCGCCCTCGAACTTGGCGAGGCGAAACGGCGGGCGCAGCCCTTTCACCACCACGTCCATGAAATCGGCGATGATATCCTGCGCGTGGTCGAGCTCGACCGCCGCGAGGAAGTTGGTATAGCCGGAAATATCGGCAATCGCGAAATATGCCGCTTCAGCCTTCGGAAGCATGGAGACCTCCCGCGTAACCTTTTCGTGCGATGACGCAGTCTGTCACACCGCGCCATACGAGGTCGAGAGTGGCGACTCTTGTTCTGACGCGTTTTCTGAGCGCGAACCGGTATCCACTTCGCTTGAAAACGCTCTAGCCGCCGCCGATCTTCTCCAGCACCGGCAGCAGATGCTTCAAGAACTCGCTTGGGTTCTCGCTCATCGGGAAATGCCCGAGGCCCTTCATGATGGTAGCCTCACTACCGGCAATGCTGTTCGCCACCGCCAGCGTCTCCTCCGGCGTGCAGGAATAGTCGTACTCGCCCGACAGCAGGAACAGCGGGCAGCGTCTGGTGTCGATCTCGGCTATGCGGGCGCGGATATCGCCGTCGATCTTGTAGAAATAGAGGTCGCCTTTGAACACGCCGGGGCCGCCTTGCATGTAGTGCCACAGCGTCTCCCACCGCTCCTTGTCGGGCGCGTCAGGTCCGACCAGACCCGAGACGATGGCGGCCGCGACCTCGCCGCCATGCACGTCCGGCCGGTGCAGGAAATTCAGGTCGTAATAGGGATCGACATGCGCGCCGGCCTGCAGGCCGATAATGGCGCGGAAGCGTTCGGGATGCTCGAGCGCGAGATGCAGCACGATCCGGCCGCCGATCGAGCAGCCGATCACGATCGGCCGGTCGAGATCGAGCGCCTCCATCACGGCCAGGATCATCGCCGTGTATTGCGCCGAGGTGAGCTGGTACTCCTCGTCGTGCCAGCCCTGGGGCGGCGACGACTTGCCGTGCCAGGGCATGTCGAAGGCGATGACGCGATGGTTGCGCGTAACGCTGACATCGTTCATCAGGCCGCGATATTGCCGCCCGTCGGCGCCCGCGGTGTGCAGGCAGAGCAGCGGCGTGCCCTCGCCGGCCTCCTCGACATAGACGCGGTGCGCCCGGCCTGACAGTTCGAGATGCATGTAGCGGCCGGTGATCGGTTCGAATTTGGCGCTCATGCGGCGGCTCCCTCGCGGCGCAGCTTGCCGAGCGCCTCCTTGAAGTAACGCAGGTTCGCCATGAAGATCTGCGGCTCGCCCTCGGCCTTCAGCACGCGGCGCTTGATCAGCGCCATCAGGTCGTTGGAGCCCGGCGGCGGCCGCTTTTCGCAGAACCGGTCCCATTCCTCGTCCGAGGTGCGCAGCGCAAACGACGACGACGGCATCACGAACGGGCCCTTCGTCACCGCGACGATGCGGCCCTCATGGATCGCGATCAGCCAGGCGGCCTTGCCGATCTCGAGCAGGAACGTCGTGGTGAGGTAGCGGCCGCGCCGCACCAGGCCGGCGTCGCAATTGACCCGTTCCTTCAGCATCTCGATCATGTCAGCTCCACCCCGATCGCGGCCCGTCCGCGGAGGCGGCGGCGGGCACTTGTTCTGACGGCAATGATGGAAGGAATGGCCGGGCCGTCAATCGATGCCGGGGTCGCGCGGCCACGGCGTTTTCGCGTGGGCCGCTACATACAGGTTTTGGCTGGAGCCAAGTTTCCCTAAAGCCACGACCAGACCAGCGCCACGTTGGCGGCACAGGCTGCGAGCAGCACAACCGCAAGCGCGAGCTGCACGCGTTCGTAGGGGGGCTGGTGGATCGCTCTCATGGCTCGGAGCATCCGGCGATTCTACCCGGGGAGTCCCGGGGATTCTTTTTTCCGGGGTTTACCGCTCATTAAGGACTCAGGCCCCTCCGGCGAAAGGTCAGAAATGACTCATGTTTTCAGATGCTTGCCCGAATCTAGCTCACGGTTCCGTGATCGGAACGGCGATCTCGTGTGAAACCCGGGACGGGCCTTGGCGTTGTCAATTGTTTGGGGAAACGACGAATGCCGTACGCGCTGTTCTATCAAGACGCCAAGCTGAGCAAGGCCTACCCGACCGAGGACGACGTCTGGAAGCTTGCCCGGCAATCGGGCCTGGTGGTGGATACCGTCTCCGAGGAGGAGAAGTCCTCGCCGCGCCCGGTGCTGGACAATGACTACGAAATCCGCCCGTGCCAGCCCGAGCCGAACGAAGATCCGGTCAAGAACATGGCCGATGCCGATCGCGAAGCGCGTCTGGAGCCGCGGTTGAACTGAGGGACAGTGGGTCGTCCGGTGCGCATGCGCGGACCGGATTTCGATGCGGCCGTCGTGCTGCCGTTACGGCGTCGCCGTCGCCAGCGACGCCTGTTCGGCGGCGAGCGAAACGCAGATTTTCCGCCGATGCAGACCGCGGATCGACCCGGTCACCTTGAGCACCTTGCCGGCCGTGCAGGAGGCGTCCTGCACGAACACGACCTCGTAAGGCGCAAGCGCCAAGGGTTCGGATTTGAGGATGGTCTGGGCAAAGCACGGCACAGAGACCGCAGAGATGATCAGCCCTAACGCAAAGCTACGCATGTTTGTTTGTCCACCAGCCCGGCGATCCCACAATAGCGCATCACGATGAAAGTTCCGTGCAATGCAGGAATTATTTTTTGCATTGCACGATCAGGCCTGAACGTCGGGTGAATGTAGGGGCGCGGGCAAGCGGCCGGCCAACAAAAAAGGCCGACCCGAGGGCCGGCCTTTCGATCTCGATGCGACGACGACGCAATCAGTAGCGGGAGCCCACCGGACCGCCCCAGCCGAAGCGGTAGTTGACCCCGAGCTTGACGGTGTGTTCGTCGTTCCGGAAGCTCGCGCCGACAATGTCGGCCGGACCGCTGGTGAAGGTGGTCTTGCCGAAATTGTAGTACTGGTACTCAGCCTTCGCCGACCAGTTCGGGGCGAACATGTATTCGAGGCCCGCGCCGACCGTGTAGCCGTCCTTGTGACCGCCATCGGTGGTGAAGGCCGCCGGCACGCCGCCGGCCGCCGCTGTGATGTTGTTGTTGTCGCGCCAGGCGTAACCGCCCTTGGCGTAGAGCAGCGCCGGACCCCAGGTGTAGCCGAGACGGCCGGTCACCGAACCGAGCTGGTCGGTATTGCCGGTCACGACCGTTCCGGCAGGGAACGTCAGGCCATTGTTCGAGGAGCTCGGCAGCCAGGAGTACTGCGCCTCGATACCCATCACCCAGTTGGGCGCGAACTGATAGTCGAAGCCGCCCTGCACGCCACCCATGAAGCGCGCGTCGCTGCCCATCAGATTGGTGCCGTCGGTGAACGCGCCGCCGACATGGCCGCCGATATAGAAGCCGGTCCAGTTGTAGATGAGCGCCGGGGCGGTATAGGGCGGCGGTGCCTTGGTATAGGTGCGGGCCGGCATGTCAGCCGCAAATGCCGGGCCCGCAAGGGCGGCCAGCGCGACTGTGCCGAGCAAAAACCTCTTCATCTCTGATCCCCGTTACGAACGCTGCGCTGTTAAGCCAAACAACGTGACGCCAATTAGGTTGCTTTGGGGCAATGCCTGACCTGTGATGTTTCCGAGCTGTGACAGGGTCGCAACAACGCCCGTTTGTTCCTTGGCACAGAAGGGTTTTTTCACCGGTTAAGCAGCCGTATTTCGGCTGTATGTAAGTCGCAAACGGCTAAGGTGAAGTTCAGCGCTCCCCGAAAAGTGATCGGAGTTCGCTAACGAACTGCTCAGGCTTGCTGCTGCGACAAGCCACCGCGTCAGCGCGCCATCTTTTCCAGTTCCGGAAATGCCGCGTAGGACGCGCCGGCGCAGGGCTCGGCGGCGTTGTCGAGGATGCGGTCGAGACGACCGTCGACGAACAGGACGCCGCGCTCCCGGGCCGGCCGGTAATTGCCGTCGGTATCCTTTGCGCTGTAGCGCAGGCAGACCACGTAGCGCAGCCGGCCGCCGACCGTGCGCTGCACCGGCTCGGCAATCCCGGCTTCGCGGACCCCGACCGGATTGTTCAGGTAGGTCCGCATGAAGGCCAGGATCTGGTCGCGGTACCGGTCCGGAAACGGCTGGTTGGCGACGCCGCGATCGTCGGTGAAAGTGGTCGAGCCGCCGCCGTCATCGCTGGTGAGGCAGCCGGCAAGCGGGATCGAGAGCAGCAGGATCGCCGCCAGTTTTGATGAGGTCCGTAAACGACGCTGTTTCATGAGTCCCCGGCCGCGTCTCATAAACCGCCAGGCGGGGAATTCGCAACTCGGTTGTTCCTGCCGAGCCGGCGCCCAGCGTCGCAACCGAAGCCCCGACGCACTCCGGCCCGCCGCCATTGGGGAAGCAATGGACGGACGGGCCGGTTCTGCATCCCAAGGGCGCAGCGGGGCAATGTGGATCGAACGACGCCCTTCGGATCAGGCTCAGCCGCGCTTGATCAGCCGCGCTTGGCCGGCGCGACGTGCTTGGTCGCGACCTTCGCATGGATGTGCTTGGTCGCATGCTTCGGCGCCTTCACCTTCAGCATGCCCATGTGCTTGTGGTGGCGGTGATGGCGATAGTGCTTGTGGTGCATCTTGGCGTTGGCGTTGCGCACCTTTGACGGCAGCTGCTCGCTCTTGATGACGGGGGCGGCCTTGGTCGCCGGGGCGGTCGTGGTCACCGGCGCGGGCGCAGCAGTCTTGCCGGCCTCAGCGGCGAGCGCGGGCGCTGCGATCACGGACATGGCGAGCAGCGCGGCGGAAATCGTCTTCAGCATGGTGGTCTCCTCTGCGGGATCGAGAGGTCTCCGGCCGGATGGTCGGCCTCACCGATCAATGCACGTGACCTTATGGGCCGCGCACTGAACCCGTTCTGAAGGGCGCTGACGGTATTCATTCATGTGAATGACATCTTGGTCATGTTGGCCGCCCCTGCCGGCCGATTGCGAGGATCACCCAATCGTGGGACCGGGCGGGAATGTTCTGCACCCTCGGGTGTTCAAGTCATCAGGCTTGGGTGTAGGATTACCGAGCACGATCAGGAACGATCAGGAGCAACCAGGAATGAGCAAGTCGCCGAAGTTTCTTTGGAAGTTTTTGGGCCTCGCAGTGCTCTCGATGACCCTCGCCGCCGGGCCGGTCATCTCGGCCTACGCCGCAGGCGGCGAAAATCCCTCCCCGCCGGCTTCCGACAGCGGCAGCAAGGGCAAGAAGGCGAAGAAGGACAAGAGCTCCGCGATCGACGATCAGAAGTTCCTGGCCGGCTATCACGCCGCCTATGCCACGATCTACGACAAGCACGACTATACCGCCGCGATCGAGCAGCTGAAGGCGCTCGGCCAGGATGACCGTGCCGACGTCGCCAACCTGATCGGCTATTCCTATCGCAAGCTCGGCGACTACAAGGTCTCGCAGGTCTGGTACGAGCGCGCGCTCAAGGCCGACCCGGCCCATGTGCGCACTTGGCAGTATTACGGCCTCTGGCAGGTCGAACAGGGCAACCGCGATCAGGCGCAATATCACCTGAACCGCATCGCCCAGCTCGCCGGCACCAGCAGCGACGAATATCGTTCGCTCGCCGCAGCGCTAGAGAAGCCCCCGGGTACCGGCCTGGTTTACTGAGCAAGCGAACCGTTCAAACATCGAGCCGGCGCAGTCACGACGACCGCGCCGGCTTTTTGCTGATCCGTAGGATGGGTAGAGCCAACGGCTCCGCGCAAAGCGCGGGCCGATGATAAACTCCGCGAAACCCATCATCTCACCGCGCGGACAGAATTGATGGGTTTCGCTTCGCTCTACCCATCCTACGAACTGCGAACCGTGCGCGCGATCTTACCGACTACGGCTGCGGCAGGTCGGCCATCCGTGCCACATAGGCATCGAGCACGTCGTCGGCGCTGTAGGCCTGGCGCGCCGCGAAATCATCGCGCAGGCCGAGCTTCGCCGACGTCCTGAGCCGTGCGGCGGTTGCTTCGGTCATGATCGGCTGCAGGCCGATCTCGCGCAGCCCCTCCGCGACGCCATCCATCTCGACCGCGCGGCGCTCGGCGTGCAGCACGTCGGTGCGCACGCACATATCGACGAATTTGCTGTAGCGCGTCGCATCCATCGGTTCGCAAATGCCACGCAGCGCCTCGCTGCGCACCCCGGCGAGCGAGGCGGCGGTCAGCGCCTCCACGATCAGCGCCTCCATGCCCTTGGTCACCACGCTGCGCAGCATCTTCACCGCCGCGGCGGTGCCGGCCTCCAGGCCGGCGAGCTCGACGGTGAAGCCCAACGGCACAAACAATTCGGCGAAGCGCGCGGCGCCGTCGCCCGAGCAGAAAGCGCCGCCGTTCGCCGCAACGGCATCGCCGACCAACCGCTTGGCCCTGGGCGTGGAGGCATTGAGATCGACCACCAGCATGCCAGGCCGAACCAGGCTGGCGATGGCCTCGCCGACCGGCACGGCGGTTGCGACGACGACCGCCGAGAACACAATGTCGGCACGCGCCATCAACGCGGACAGGCTGTCGACCAGTTCAACCCCGCATGTGGACGCCATGCCCCGGAACCCTTCCGAATATGGCGGACGATTGGTCTTGCCTGCGCAAAACACCAGCGGCGCGGGACCACCCTTGGCTGCGAGGTGTGCCGCGAAGCATTGCGCGGCCTCTCCGAAGCCGACAAAGCCGATCACCTGCTGGGTCATGCGAATGCCTTGCGTCATGTCGTGAGCGCGCCGTCGCGATCGCGCCCATCGCATGGCGCTCCGTCCGCGACCGGGGCCGCATCACAACCAGACTTAAGCAAGAACCGTGCCCTGCATCCGCGCAGCCATAGGATCGGTGGAGCGTCCCGAACCGGCTCGGGCCCGGCGAGATCCCCAGGATGACTGATAGTTACGGGTAGTGCTCGAGGCGCCGGTCGGGCTTTTGCGGACGGCTCGCGCCGACCGTGCTGCCGTCAGCGGCCTGCCCAGATTTTGCCGGGTGCGCGGCCTTCGCGACCGGCGGCCCGCCGTCGCCGGTCTGCTTGCTGGTGTTGATCGCCTGGCCGGTGGTGACGTTGGCGGCCTGCCCGGCTCCCGCTGAGCCGGCCGACGGACCGGAGCTCTGCGCCAACACGGTTCCCGATAGCACCAATGCCGCCATCAGTATTGCCGCGTTGACTGTCATGGAGGGGGCCTTCTGCGCACGAATGATGCACAGCAACGCGCCGCTGCCACGGACGTTCCCCCGGGGCCATCATTTAAGGTAAATGCAAGGCGAACTCCCGCGCCCCTGCCACGCCTCGGGCAGCAGCACACGGGCAGGTGCGGCTCAATCAGCCATGCGCCGCCGTCGGGCTGCGCAGCGCCGCCTCGCGATACTCGGCCCACGCCTGCCGCAGGATTTGCACCGACGAGGTCAGGAATATCATCGCCATCACGGCGGCGACCGCGAGATCGGGCCAGGCGGTGGCCGTTCCCCACACGCCGAGCGCGGCCACCATCACAATGAGATTTCCGATCGCATCGTTGCGCGAGCAAAGCCAGACCGAGCGGACATTGGCATCACCGTTCTTGTAGGGCAGCAGCAGCAGAACGGACGACAGATTCGCCGCAAGCGCCAACGTCCCTATCGCGCCCATCACCTCGGCCTTCGGCACACCGAGAATAAGAGTCTGGTAGACGGTCGAGCCGACCACCCAGAGCGCCATCAGGCTCAGCGAAGCGCCCTTCAGCAGCGCCGCCGACGCACGCATCCGCAGGCTTGCGCCGATCACCGCAAGGCTCAGTCCGTAGGTGACGGTATCGGCAAGGAAGTCGAGCGCATCGGCCTTGAGCGCCTGCGATCCGGCAAGCTGACCCGCGATCATCTCGGTCAGGAACATCGCGCCATTGATGGCAATGACGGTCCAGAGCACGCGCTTGTAGCGCGGATCGAGGCCGTCAAACACCAGAACGCCGCCCGAGCAGCCGCACGCATCAGCCGTGAGGTTGCGATCCAACGCCGGCGCGCCAGCCTTCTTCGGCAACGTCAGCGGCGGTGGCGCACAGCATTCGGACGTCTTCTGCTCGCAGCAATCGCTCATGGTTTGTCCTTCCAGACCACAGGATAAATCCACCCGTGCAACGCATTCAAGCCGATCCGCCTGGAACAGCTCTGCTTTGACGATCATGTCTTGCGCTCGTTGCTGCTGCCGGCTGCGTTTCAGCCGACAGCCCATCGCGCGCGGAGCGACGATACGGGTGTCACCTCACTTCGCCTTCTGAATCGCGGTGACGGTGTAGCCGCCGTCGCCCTCCTGGGCTTCGAACTTGATCTTGTCGCCGACCTTGACCTGTTTAAGCAGCGCGGGATCCTTGACCCGGTAGACCATCGTCATCGGCTCGTCCATGCCGAGGCTCTTGGCCGGGCCATGCTTGAGCGTGATCTTGCCCGCGCTCTCGTCGATCTTCTTGACCTCGCCGTTGATGGCTGCGGCCTGCGCGAAAGCGCCGCCGAATGTCAGCGCCAGCGCAGCTGCAGCTGCAATCCGGATCATCCTGTTCATCGTTGTCGTCCTTTCTCTCGTTGCTGGTTTCATTTCACGATGACGCGGCCGGTCATCCCGTAATCGCGGTGATCGGGGATCAGGCAGGAATATTCGAAGGTCCCGGCCCTGGTGAACTTCCAGACGATCTCCGCGGCCTTCTTGGGCGCGAGGCGGACGCCGTTCGGATCGTCATGCTCCATGTGCGGATGCTTCTTCATCACTTCGGCATGCTTCAAATTCTCCGCGGTGGTCGCGAGCAGGAATTCGTGATCCTCGGTGCCGGCATTCTTGATCACGAAGCGGATCTGTTCGCCGCGCTTGACCTCGATGCGGAACGGCGTGAACTCCATCTCCTTCATCTCGACCTCGACCGTGCGCGACGGCTTGCTCGGATCGCCGGGCTCGCCGGCCGAATAGGATTTGTGACCGTGTTTTTCGTGAGCGCGCGACGGCGCCGCGGTGATCGACAGCGCAACGAGGGCGATGCCGATCGTGGTGCGGTGATTCATCGGATTCTCCATTCTGAGTTTGTTGCTTGCGTTTCGTTGGACGGCGCATCGATCCGCTACATCTTCATTCCCTTCATCGATGGTTTGGCTTTTCGTTCGGGAGGAGCCGGCGGCTGACGCGCGGGCTCGGCAGTGGGCGCGTCAACCTCGTAGGCGACGGTGCCCGGCGGATAGTTGTAGGGGCCGGGATCGGCGTAATCGTCGCGGCCGAGCCCCTCGCGGATCTTCATCACCGTGAACATGCCGCCCATCTCGATCGGCCCGAACGGCCCCGTTCCGGTCATCATCGGCAGCGTGTTGTCGGGCGCGGGCATCTCCATGTTGCCCATCGCCATCCCGGTCGATCCCATCACCATCGCGTCCGGCGCGAGCTTGCCGACCGCCTTCGCCAGATCCTTGCGCGACACGCCGATGAAGTTGCGCACGTCGTGGCCCATCGCGTTCATGGTGTGGTGCGACTTGTGGCAGTGAAACGCCCAGTCGCCCGGATTGTCGGCGAGCATGTCGAACGCCCTGACGGAGCCGACCGGCACGTCGGTCGTGGTCTCCGGATATTGTGCGCTCTGCGGCACCCAGCCGCCGTCGGTGCAGGTCACCGCGAAATTGTGTCCGTGCACATGGATCGGATGGTTGGTCATGGTCAGATTGCCGATCCGCACGCGGATCCGGTCGCCAAGCCGGATCGGCATCGGATCGATGCCGGGATAGACGCGGCTGTTCCAGGTCCACATGTTGAAATCGGTCATCTCGTTGACCTTCGGCAGATAGGTGCCGGGATCGATGAGGTAGCTGCTCATGATGAAGACGAAGTCGCGATCCACGGGACGGAACGCCGGATCGCGCGGGTGCACGATGAACATGCCCATCATGCCCATCGCCATCTGCACCATCTCGTCGGAATGCGGGTGGTACATGAAGGTCCCGCTGTGCTTCAGCTCGAACTCGTAGACGAAGGTCTTGCCCGGCTTGATGTGCGGCTGGTTGAGGCCGCCGACGCCGTCCATGCCCGCGGGCACGATCATGCCGTGCCAGTGCACCGTGGTGTGCTCCGGCAGCTTGTTGGTGACGAAGATGCGGACCTTGTCGCCTTCGACCGCCTCGATGGTCGGTCCCGGCGCCTGGCCGTTATAGCCCCATAGATTGGCCTTCATGCCGTCGGCGAATTCGCGCACCACCGGCTCGGCGACGAGATGGAATTCCTTCCAGTCGCCGTTCATCCGCCACGGCAGCGACCAGCCGTTGAGCGTCACCACAGGCCGGTAGTCGGGCCCGCTCGACGGATGCAGCGGCGGCTGCATCACCGCCCTGTCCATGGTCGGCGCCTCCGGAATGGCGGCAGCCTGAACGCGGCCGCTGACCGCGCTTGCCGTGACCAGCGCCGCGCTCCCCAAAAATCCTCGACGTGAAAACATCTACGTCTCCTCTCAATGATCGCCGGCCGCAGGTGCGGTCGACGCGATGGCGGATGGTGTCGATGGCGCGGCCGCCGGGCCGCCGCCGTTGATTGCGGATTGCAGGTCGGATTGCGCCAGCCAGAAGTCACGTTTGGCGTCGATCGCCGCGCGCAGCGAGCCGAGCCGCAGCCGCGCTTCGGTCAGCAGCGCGAACACGTCGACCTGCATGCTGGAGAAGCGCAGCTGCATCTCCTCGGTGATGATCTGCCGCAGCGGCAACACCTCGCGCTGGTAGTGGCTCGCGATGTCGTAGGTCGAACGGTAGACGCGGTAAGCGTCGCGCGCCTCGGAGCGGACATTGATGGCCTTCTCGGTCAGGCGATTCATCGCCTGCCGGTAGGTCTCCGCCGCCTGACGCACCCGCACCTCGCCGCCGTCGAAGATCGGGATCTGGAACTGGACGTCGAAGCCGCGCTCCTTGAACGGCGGGCCTTCCGGATCGCGCGTCCGCCTGTCGATGCCGGCGACGTCGAGCAGCGTGACGAAGCGCGTGGCCTCGGTGAGATCGAGCGCCTTAGCAAGCGCGACGATCTCCATCCGCGCAATCTGCAGATCGACGCGACGACCGACCGCGGCGACCTCGATCGACGGCTGTTCCAGGGGCCGCTTCGGCAGCGGCGGGAGCTTGCTCGGAATCCGGAAGCCGAGATCGCCGTCCCAGAGCCCGAGTAGCCGCGCCAGCCGCTCGCGCGAGCTCGCCGCGTTCTGCCGCGCGCTGGCGAGATCGGCGGTGATCTCGGCGTAGAACACCTGTTCGCGGGCCTGGTCGAGCTTGTTCATGCCGCCGGTCTCGCCGAGTTTCTTGGCGAGCTGCGCGGTCGATTCGGCGGTCGCCTTTGCATCCGTCAGCAGCGCGACCGTCTCGTTCGCGGCGACAGCCGCGACATGGGCGCGCCGCACCTCGGCGGCGAGCCGCAAGGTGGCGAGCGCGGCCCTGAGCTGCGCCTGGCGGAAGCGTTCGCGCGCGATCTCGGAGCGCGCCGGCAGCGTCGCCAGCGCCAGGATGTCACCGACCACCTGCCGCTCGACCTCGCTGGCGCCGTTTCCGGTGATGCGGGAGACCGAGAAGGTCGGATTCGGCGGCAGGCTGTCGGCGACGAGATCGGTCTCCGCCAGCGCCAGCTCGTTATAGGCGGCCTGCAACCCCTTGTTGTTCAATAGCGCGACCCGGACGGCAGCATCCGCGGTCAGGTTGCGGGCGAGCAGCCGCTTCACTGCGGCATCGACGGTCGCGGCCTCGTCCGCCGAGCGAACGAAGGCAACGTCCTTGCCGATCGCCATTTCGGTCACATCGGAGACGACGCCCATCCCGCTGTCGGGCGAGAACGAGGCACATCCTGCAAGCGCGGATGTCAGCAGCAGGATCGGCGCAATGGCCAGATATCGCATGGCGCACTCCTACCGATCCGGTTTGGGTTGGGAATTGGTTTGCGGCGTCACGCCGTGGTTACGCTCGCGCCAGGGCAGCGGCGTCGCCGGACGCAGGCTGCTGTAGGGCGCGATCGTCGAGCGGTAGCCGACGCTGGTGCTGCCCGCCGACGGGTTTGCCGGATCGCCTGCGGCGGCAAGCGGCCGGCCGTCGGCCATGCAGCCGGCGAGCGGCACAGCCGCGAGGATGGCGGCGGCCATCCGCAACACGAAGGTGGATGGCGCGCGCCGGCCAAGCCGGTTGCCAAGCCTGTTGGCCACGGCGGCGGGTCTCGCCCCGAAATGCGAATACATGGATCTGTCCCGATCGTCAGATGAATGACAGGCATGCGCACGCGAGCGCGCGGCGCAGCCACGATGTCAGCTGAGGATCAGGCGATAGGGGGACGATAGAGCCGCGCGGGCGCCTCGCTGTGCAGGCTCTGGAAGGCCTCGGCGAGACGGGTCGCGATCGGGTGCAAGGGAGCAGCGACGGACGGAAGATCGGCCGGCAGCGCCGACACGCACATCATCGCGCAGCACGGCCCCGGCGCGTTCTTGCCGTCGTGGCTGTGCTTCAACGGTGGTTCAGCGCCATCGGCGGCATGATGCATATGCATGCCGCCATGATCGTGGGCGGCATGATCGTGCGCGGCGCCATCCGCATGCGCCATCGAGGTATCATGCGCCTGCACTGCGGCCGGCTGGACCTCATCGGTCAGGCACGGAAACGGCGCCCCGAATGCGAGCGCGACGGACGGCGCGAGGACGCAGAACAGATAGGCCAGGATGATGGAACATCCCGCCCGTACCCGCCCTGACCTCGTCAACCGCACCAACACCTGTGTGATCGCCCCGAACTCACCTCGCCCGCACCCCGACTGCAAATCAGTCGGCCGCGAACCGCCATCCTATATACCCCCGCAGGGTATCATTCAATCCGGTTTGAACCCGCCAACGGATTCCTTGCCCCTGCTACACGCTGGCGCACGACCGGCGCAACGACATCCGCTTCCGGCGCCCTCGCGCCAAGCGCGAAGCCCTTCACGACGGCGAAGATCGCAGGAATCACGATCAGCGTCAGCAATGTCGACGAGATCATGCCGCCGATCATCGGCACCGCGATGCGCTGCATGATCTCGGAGCCGGTGCCGGTGCTCCACATGATCGGCAATAGCCCGGCCATGATGGCGACCACCGTCATCATCTTCGGCCGCACACGCTCGACTGCGCCCTCGATGATCGCGTGGTTGAGATCGTCGCGACCGATCGTGCGGCCCTCGGCGACGCGACGCGCGGTGATCTCGGCCAGCGCATGGTTGAGATACATCAACATCACGACGCCGGTCTCGGCGGCGACGCCGGCGAGCGCGATGAAGCCGACCGCGACCGCAACCGACAGGTTGAAGCCGAGCGCCCACATCAGCCAGAGCCCGCCGACCAGCGCGAATGGCAGCGACAGCATCACGATCATGGTCTCCGCCACCGAGCGGAAGTTGAGGTAGAGCAGCAGGAAAATGATCAGAAGCGTCACCGGCACCACGATCCTGAGCCGCGCCGCGGCGCGTTCCAGATATTCGTACTGCCCGCTCCAGACCACGTAGGCGCCGGGCGGAAACTGCACGGCGGCCTGCACCGCGCGCTGCGCATCCGCGACATAGCCGCCGAGATCGCGATCGCGGATATCGACATAGATGTAGGTCGCAAGCTGCCCGTTCTCGGTCCGGATCGTGGTCGGCCCGCGCGCCGGCGTGATATCGGCGACCTCGCCGAGCGGCACCGCCCCGCCCGCCGGCATCGGCACCAGGATGTCGCTGGCGATCGCGCCTGGATTATCGCGCAGGTCGCGCGGATAGCGCATGTTGACGGTGAAGCGCTGGCGTCCCTCGACCGTCGTCGTGACGGTCTGGCCGCCGAGCGCGGTCGCGATCGTGTCCTGCACGTCCTGCACCGCGATGCCGTAGCGCGACAACGCCTCGCGGTTCGGCGTGATCTCGAGGTAGTAGCCGCCGAGGCCGCGCTCGGCATAGGCCGACGAGGTGCCGGGCACGCCCTTCACGACCTGCTCGATCTGGCGGGCGAGCTTGTCGATCACGGCGAGATCGGGGCCGATCACCTTGACGCCGACCGGCGTCCGGATCCCGGTCGACAGCATGTCGATGCGCGCCTTGATCGGCATGGTCCAGGCGTTGGAGACGCCGGGGAATTGCAGCGCCTTGTCCATCTCGGCGATCAGGCGGTCGAGCGTGAGACCCTTGCGCCATTGCTGTTTCGGCTTGAGGTTGACCACGGTCTCGAACATCTCCGATGGCGCCGGATCGGTCGCGGTCGCGGCGCGGCCGGCCTTACCGTAGACCGAGACGACTTCCGGAAAGCTGCGGATGATGCGGTCCTGCATCTGCAGCAGCTCGGCCGCCTTGGTCACCGAAATCCCCGGCAGCGTGGTCGGCATGTAAAGCAGCGTACCCTCGTTGAGGTCGGGCATGAACTCGGTGCCGAGTTGCCGGGCCGGCCAGACCGTAACGGCGATCGCTGCGAGCGCGAGCAGGATCACCAGCGTCTTGGCCCGCAACACGCCATTGATGATGGGACGGTAGATCCAGATCAGGAAGCGATTGATCGGATTCTTGTGCTCGGGAACGATCCTGCCGCGGACGAAGATCACCATCAGCGCCGGCACCAGCGTCACCGACAGCAACGCGGCGGCCGCCATCGCAAACGTCTTGGTGAAAGCGAGCGGCGAGAACAGCCGCCCCTCCTGCGACTCCAGCGTGAAGATCGGCATGAACGACACGGTAATGATGAGCAGGCTGAAGAACAGCGCCGGTCCCACCTCCGCCGCAGCCTCGATCAGGATCGCGACCCGCGACCGGCCGGGCTCGGCCCGCTCCAGGTGCTTGTGCGCGTTCTCGATCATCACGATCGCCGCATCGATCATGGCGCCAATCGCGATCGCGATGCCGCCGAGACTCATGATGTTGGAGCCGATCCCGAGCAGCTTCATCGCGCCGAACGCCATCAGCACGCCGACCGGCAGCATCAGGATCGCGACCAGCGCGCTGCGGACATGCAGCAGGAACACGAAGCAGACCAGCGCGACCACGACGCTCTCCTCGAACAGCGTCCGCTTCAGCGTGTCGATCGCCGCATAGATCAGGTTGGACCGGTCATAGACCGGCAGGATCTCGACCGACTTCGGCAGGCTGGTCGCGATCTCCTTGAAGCGCTTCTTGACGTTTTCGATCACGTCGAGGGCATTGACGCCGAAGCGTTGCAGCACGATGCCGCTCGCCACCTCGCCCTCGCCGTTCAATTCGGCGATGCCGCGCCGCTCGTCGGGGCCAAGCTCGACGCGGGCGACGTCGCGCAGCAGCACCGGCGTGCCGTTGTCGGTCTTCAGCACGATGTTGCCGAGATCGTTGATGTCCTTCAGATAACCCTTGCCGCGAATGACATATTCGAACTCGGAGAGCTCGACGGTGCGGCCGCCGACATCGGCATTGCTGGCGCGGATCGCATCGCGCATCCGCTGCATGGTGATGCCGCGGTCGCGCATCCGCTGCGGATCGAGGATCACATTGTACTGCTTGACGAAGCCGCCGACGCTCGCGACCTCGGCGACGCCTTCCGCTCTTGCCAGCGCGAATTTCAGATTCCAGTCCTGGATCGTGCGGGTGTCGGCAAGATTCAACTCTTTCGACATCACGGCATATTGGTAGACCCACCCCACCCCGGTCGCATCGGGACCGATGGTCGGGGAGACACCGGCCGGCAGCCGCGACGCCGCGCCGTTGAGGAATTCGAGCACGCGCGAGCGCGCCCAGTAGATGTCGGTGCCGTCCTCGAAGATGACATAGACGAAGGAGACGCCGAAGAACGAGAAGCCGCGCACGACCTTCGACTTCGGCACCGTCAGCATCGCCGTGGTCAAGGGATAGGTGACCTGGTCCTCGATCACCTGCGGCGCCTGGCCGGGATACTCGGTGTAGACGATGACCTGGGTGTCGGAGAGATCGGGGATCGCATCGAGCGGCAGATGCAGCAACGCGTAGAGACCCGCGGCGGCCGCAAAGCCGGTGCCGAACAGCACCAGCAGCAGGTTGCGCGCCGACCAGGCGATGACACGTGCGATCATGGCCGGCCTCCCTCCGTCATCTGGCGGTCGGCCGTTGCCGCTTGCGCAGCGCCGGCCTCGGCGAAGCCCTTGATCGCCGCCTTCAGGTTGCTTTCGGCATCGATCAGGAAGGTCGCCGACGTGACGACCGCATCGCCCTCCGCGATCCCGTCGCGGATTTCGACATAGCCCTCGCCGCGCCGCCCGAGCTTGACCTCACGCGGCTCGAACCGCCCGTTGCCGCGGTCGATCAGCACGGTCTGGCGGCTCCCGGTGTCGAGGATGGAGTTTTCCGCCACCGTCAGCACCGGCGCCGCGCTGCCAATGTCGATCTCGGCGTCGACATACATGTCCGGCAGCAGCGCGAGATCGGCATTCTGCAATTCGATCCGCACCCGCGCGGTGCGCGTGTCCTTGTTGACCTGCGGATAGATCACGCTGATCTGGCCCATGAACGTGCGGCCGGGATAGCCGCGGGCCCGCACCGCGACCTTCTGCCCGACCACGATATTGCCGAGATCACGCTCGGCGACATCGACCAGTGCCCACACGACAGAGACGTCGGCGATCCGGAACAGCACGTCGCCCGGCTGGGCGCGCATGCCCTCGATCGCGGCACGCTGCAACACGATGCCGTCGCGCGGCGACAACCACTGGATCGCGAGCGGCACCGTGTGGCTTTTCTCCATCTCGGCGATGACGGTCTCGGGAACGTCGAGATTGGTCAGCCGCTGCTTGGAGCCGCGTCCGTAGGGCTCGATATTCGCGATCGCTTTCGAGGTCATGGTCGCGACATATTCGGCCGCCGCGGACGACACCGCCGGGCTGTAGATCTCCATTAACGGCTGCCCCTTCGTCACCCGGCTGCCGGTCGTGATGTCGGCGACCTTCTGCACGTAGCTCTCGGCCCGCATTGCGATGACGGAGACCCGCCGTTCGTCGAGCTGGATCGTGCCGGGGGCACGCACCAGCGTGCGGATGCGGCGCATCTCCGCCGCTTCGGATTTGACGCCGGTGCGCTGGATTTTTCCGGGCGACAACGTGATCGAGCCGTCGTCGCTGTCCTCGCCGTCGTAGACGGCGATGTAGTCCATCCCCATGGAATCTTTCTTCGGCACCGGCGAGGTGTCGGGAAGCCCCATTGGATTGCGATAATATTTGACCTTGCGCTCGCCCTTGGCGGCCGTGGCGTTGCTGTCCGCCGGCATCGCCATCGGCGCCTCCGGCTCGTCGAAGCTGAGATCGGCGCCGGCCGCGACCGGCTGGTAGTCGCGGCCGTCGGACGTCTTCTTCGGCGTCAGCGAGTAGGACGGCTTGCCGTCCGGATCGCGGAAATAGATCGGCGCGCCGGCTTCGGCCGCTTGCGCGGCAGAGGCAGCGAGATTTGCGCCCAGCCACGGCGGCAGGCCGCGACCGAGATAGGTGACGCCTGCCGCTGCAACGATCGCAGCGGCAGCGCCTGCCAGAGCGAGCCGGTTCATTTTCCGGCCGTGACGACGAGCTTGCTTTCGACCGTGCCGGTCTCGCCCTGCACCTTCGCGCCGAGCGACAGCTGCCAGCGCCCGGCCATGCCGAAGTTCGCCTTGAACCGATAGGTGCCGGGTTCGGTCCCCGGCATCGGCGTGACCTTGGTGGCCATCTCCTGCATGCCGTCCGGGGCCATGTCGAGCCGCGCCGCGAAGATCACGGCGTCAGGTACGACCTTGCCGGTCTTCCTGTTCATCAGCCGGACGGTGACAACCTTGTCCGGACCGGCCTGAACTGTCTGGTCGACGAGCTGGAATTCGTAGTCCTTGATGTCGGCGAGCGCGACAGTGGCGGTGCCAGTCAGCGCCAGGCCGATGAGCGCGGCCGCTACGGCACGCGGCGTATTGAACGACGTCATTTCGTTTTATTCCTCGATTGGATTTGGTCTGCCGCTTGCGCGGCATGCGACGTCCACGCGCCAGAAGGTCGCGCGGCAGCAACCGGCGCTTGCGGCGCCAGTCAGACCAAATGTCGAGGAGGATGGTCGGGTGGCGGACGGACCAGCCCGTCAGCGACCAGATCGTCATGCGGATGCAATTGCAGCTGCGTCGCCGGCCTCACCGCGAAGCCGAGGGTCGATGGTCCCTCGTGCAGGACCTTCAACATGCAAATCGCAACCAGCGGACAATCCCGGCAATCATTGCTCTTCTGCTTGTCGGGGCAGCACGGCATATCGGCCGCCATGTCAGACATGTCCGCCATCTGGCTCATACCGGTCAACGAAGATCCGGCCGCCGCGGGCGTCGCCAGCGGCGCAATTGTCAGGCCTGCCGTCACGAGGACGGCGAGCAGCAATCTGAACAATTGGCGAACATTCATGTTGCGACAGTCTCACAAAGGACGGGTGCTGAAAAGGTCACCCTGTTCACAACTGCACCAGCGGGAGATTGGGTGGTTAATCGTTCATCCCGGCTTGGCGCCCGCATGCCGCGCCTATCGAGCCTTCGGGCCGCCGTGATAGCGCCACGGCGTCCGGGCAGCGTCCGGGACGCTCGCCGGCTGCACGCGCATCGCTCCCTGATCGTAGCCGAATGCAGACATCGGGTCGCGCTGCGCGGCAACCGTAGCCGCCGATGCGGTTTCTGCGGCCTCATTGGGCAAGTATCTCCTGTCGGAGGCGGTCAGGCCCGCTTGCGCGGTCGCCGACGCCACCACCAGCGGCGCGAGGATTGAGAAGGCAAGAAGGCATTTGTTGATCGACATCATCGGCTCCATCATTTTCCTGAAGCGCATTGATTTGCGCTTCTGATCATGAGTTCGGAGCCAATGTTTCCCCGGTTACACGCTCACGCCGACGTGAGAGGTCCGATCACTGCCTTTCACCAGCGCAGCAACCGCGGTCCCAATGCCGCGCCCGCAAGTGTGCACAGCACGATCGTGCCGCCGTACCACAGCGCGACAAAGGGCAACGAGTCATCGGTGCAGTGGAGTGCATAGGCGACGGCGCTCACGCCACCTGCGACAAGGCCGCCGAATGCCCCCGCCTGCACCAGATTGGTCGGCGCCGCCTTTCTGACTGCCCAGATCACCACGGCAAACGGCACGATCGCGATGATCGGAACCGAGATGAGGCATTCGAGCCATTGGTCTCCCATGACCATCCTGTCCCAGTGAGAGCTGGGCGCCTGTCCGAGGCTGATGGTAGCAAGCAGCATGATCGCCCCGAACGGGAGTGCGGCAAGTCCAAGCGAGATCCTTCGCTCGCCGCCCGGCCGCGCCAGCCGGGCCAGATAGACCGACGCCGCGCCGACAGTAGCCAGCGCGAATGCGAGTTTCAGAAAGAGGAAGGTCAAGGCACGCGGCGTGGTCAGGTCGGCGCGGACGCCAAGCCCGGCAAGCACGAGGCCAAGTGCGGCAACCAACGCCAGCCCGAGCGCGATAGCAACGGTCCGGCCGACCAGCCGGCGATCGACCGGCTCGACATTGTTGCTGAGCGCCGCGATGAGGTCATCGGTCTTCATGGCTCCGTCCTCCCGGCGATCAACGCGGCCAGGGCCTTCAGCCCGCGATGAATGCTGACCTTCACACTGGATTCCGAAATGTCGCACCGCTGCGCTGCTTCGGCGACGCTCAATCCATCGAGCTTCACGGCCGCGATCGCGCACTGCATGTTCGCCGGCAATTGCTTGAGCAATCGCCTGAGGTCAAAGCTGCTCTCGGCGCCGATATGATCGTCATGGGCTGTGATGTCGTCGGCCTCATCGATCGGCACGTCGGCGCGCGAAGCCCGCGTGCGACGCAGGAAATCGATCAGCTTGTAGCGCGCGACCGCGTGCACCCAGGGCGTCAATGGCTGTGCCGGGTCGTAGGTGTGTCGCTGGAGGTGAATTGCCAACACGGCCTCCTGCACCAGGTCCTCCGCCTCCGCCGCGCCGCGGCCGGTCCTCGCAAGCTTGCTCTTGTAGTAGGCACGCAAATGCCGGCTCAGGCGCTCCAGCAACGCCCGGTGGGCCGCCGCATCGCCATCCTGGCTGGCAAGCATCAGTGGCTTGAGCTCGTTTTCCGCGGTCGTCATGCAGCGCATCTATGGTCTGGTTCGCTCAGGCGACCGGTTTGGTTACAGCCTGATCGGCCGGACCACGAATATTTTCGAGGCCGCGACGGGTTCAGCTCAGTTCGCACACATCATCCCGACAGTTTGCGGCTTCATCCCGGCTGGATAAGCCCGTCTTTGGCGGCCGCCGATCACAATCCTGCCAGATGGGGCCTTGACCTGTGCTATCGCCGAAATGACATGAGGGACTAACCAACGGACCCACGGCCCATGCAACTCGTCTCGACCCTGACCTGTCCGGCCTGCGGATTCGCCGCGACCGAAACCATGCCGACCGATGCCTGCCAATTCTTCTACGACTGCCGCGGCTGCGGCACCCGCCTCAAGCCGCTTGCCGGCGATTGCTGCGTGTTCTGCTCTTACGGGACGGTCGCCTGCCCTCCGGTGCAGACGCGCGGCGAATGCTGTGGCGGGCCCGGGCCAGCCTGAGCCCCCTGCCACTGATTTGTCCGGCGGCGCACGCCCCGCAGCGAAGATGTTGGTTTATCGGCTAGGCAAGCCCAGTCTCGCCGGGGACAGCACGAAGCAAGCCCTGCGGCTGTCGATTCGAATGCGTCGCGTTAGTAGGACTGGGCGTAGGGTGCAGCATTCATCAGCAGCACACCAAAAAGAAGCACCAGATAGAGCATCGAAAACACGAACAGGCGGCGAGCAGGCCGCCTTTCCTTGTCGTGGCTTCGACGTACCTGCCATGCGAGAAAGATCATGATCGCTCCCAGCATCGCCGCGGCCGCGCCATAGATGCCCCCCGCGAATCCCAGTGCATAGGGTAGCAGCGAGATCGGAACCAAAAGCGCGCTATAGAGAAGAATCTGGCGCTTTGTTTCGGTCTTGCCGGCGACGACCGGCAACATCGGCACACCGGCGCGGGCGTATTCTCCAGCAAGATTGAGCGACAATGCCCAGAAGTGGGGTGGCGTCCAGAGGAAGATGATCAAGAACAGGATGAGCGGCTCGAGCCCGACGCTTCCGGTGACGGCGACCCAGCCGATCACCGGAGGGAGTGCGCCAGCGGCACCGCCAATGACGATGTTTTGCGGTGTTCGGCGCTTGAGCCACATCGTGTAGACGACCACGTAGAAGAAAATCGTGAAGGCAAGGAGTGCAGCAGCGGCCATATTCAGCAAAGTGCCGAGGGTCAGGACGGCGCACGTCCCGAGCATCAATCCGAAAACCAGTGCTTCCGGGCGCGATACACGGCCGCCGGGAATTGGACGGATGGCGGTCCGCGCCATCACCGCATCGATGTCGGCGTCGTACCACATGTTGAGCGCACCTGCGGCGCCAGCTCCCGCAGCTATGCAAGCAAGAGCAACGACGCCGGTCACGGGATCGATGCCGCCTGGTGCGACCATAAGACCGACCAGTGCGGTAAAGACGACCAGCGACATGACGCGCGGTTTCGTCAGTGCAACGTAGTCTCCGATGTTGGTATAGCTCCGGCGAAGAATTGAACGATTGATTTGCACGAGATTGATTCCTCGTCAGTTCGATACTCAAAAGGCCATCGGTTGAAGGCCTTCTTCGCAGAGTCCCAGATGACGTGGCGAGTTCTCAGCCGTCCTGCCTCTAGCTCGCTGGCGCGAAAAACATGACCCGAAGCAGATGCGTATAGTCGGATTCGAACACCATGATCCCTACAAAAACCAACACGAGCACCGGCGGCAACAGGATGGCGTAGGCCAACGCCAACCGCTCCCAGGCCATGTGCATGAACACGGCAACGATCAGGCCGGCCTTCAGCACCATGAACAGCAGGATCAGTGACCAGCGGAGATGGCCATGGATGCCAAAGAAGTCGACGAGGTATGAGCAGGTGCTGAGCACGAACAGCCATCCCCAGACCACGAGATAGAGCTTGATCGGATGCTGCTGGCCCTCTGCGTGCGTGGCTCCTGATGCGACTGCGTCGTGCGCATACGCGTGCAGCGCATGTTGCGTTGCCTGCCCTTCCACATGTACCGCTGCGTTTGTCATGCGCCAACCTCACCAGAGATAGAAAAAGGCAAAGATGAACACCCACACCAGATCGACGAAGTGCCAGTACAGGCCCATGATCTCGACGATCTCGTAATATCCCCTGCGGCTCGTGAAGAAGCCACGCCTTTCGACGTCGAAGTCTCCCCGCAAAACCTTTCGCGCGACGGCGATCAGGAAGATCACGCCGATGGTCACGTGGGTGCCGTGGAAGCCGGTGATCATGAAGAAGCATGCACCAAATTGCGGCGCGCCCCACGGGTTGCCCCACGGCCGCACGCCCTCCATGATCAGCTTGGTCCATTCGAAGGCCTGCATTCCGACGAACGTCGCGCCAAATGCCGCGGTGGCCAGCATCAAGGCTGCCGTTTTGACGCGATCCCTGCGGTAGCCGAAGTTGACGGCCATCGCCATCGTCCCGCTGCTGCTGATCAGGATGAAAGTCATGATCGCGATCAGGATGAGCGGGATGTGCTTGCCGCCGAGATTCAGCGCGAAGACTTCGCTGGGATTGGGCCACGGCACGGTCGTCGACATTCGCGCCGTCATGTACGACAGCAGGAAACAGCTGAAGATGAAGGTGTCGCTCAGAAGGAAGATCCACATCATGGCCTTCCCCCAGGACACGTGCTTGAAGGCACGCTGGTCCGAGGCCCAGTCGGCGGCGATGCCGCGCAATCCGGGTATCGTTCCGGGCGACGTCTGGGGGGGTGCAAGTGTGGTTTCCGTCATCGTTTCCCGCCCTCGCTAGGTGAGCAACTGGCGACAGATGTCGACCAAACTGTCGGTCCAGCCCGTCATCAGACCGAGCAAGATCAGCCAGACCAACAACAGGAAATGCCAATAGATGGCGCAGAGCTCCACGCTCAGGCGCATCTGCATCATCGGCGCGCCACGCCACACCTTGGCGGTCGTCCTGCCGAGCGCTACCAGACCGCCTATCAGATGCAGTCCGTGCACCGCGGTGATCAGGTAGAAGAAGGAATTGGCTGGATTGGACGCCACGAAATAGCCGGCGACCTTCAGCTGCTGCCAGACCAATAGCTGCCCGGCCAGGAAGGTCACGGCGGATGCTCCGCCGATCAGCAGGCCGACGATCAGGCCGTCAATGTCGTCGCGTCGCGCGGCCATGTACGCCCATTGCAGCGCCACGCTGCTGATGACCAGGACGCCGGTATTGACCCACAACAGCCTGGGCAGGGGCAGCTCCCGCCAGTCCACCATGCTGTTACGCATCGAGTAGGCGCTGATCAGGAGCGCGAACAACGAGCCGACGACTGCGAGAAATACGCCCAGTCCGATCTTCGCCGTAGGCACGGACGAACCGCGCTCACCGCGAAGATCGACGTCCACCCCTTGCTCGAGCCAGGGTTTGGCGGCCAGCCGCTGCTGCGAGAGCCACCATCCCGCGATCGCTGCGATTGTAACAGTGAACAGGATGATGGCACTCACGGATGGGCTCCCTGCGGCGCCAATCCGGCCGGCGGTTCATTTTGCGGCACAAAATCCCCCGCAGCGCCCGGCACGCTGTAATCGTAGGCCCAGCGATAGACGATCGGGAGGTCCTTGCCCCAGTTGCCATGTCCGGGCGGGGTTTCCGGTGTCTGCCACTCCAGCGAGGCGGCTCCCCAGGGGTTGCTGCCAGCCTCTTTTCCCTTGAACAGGCTCCAGATGAGATTGAACAGGAAGACAAGCTGGGCGAAGCCGACAATCAGCGCCGCCACACTCATGAACGCATTGAGGTCGTGGGCGGATGCCGGGACGAAGGTTGTCTCGCCGATGTCGTGATAGCGGCGGGGCATCCCGAGCAGGCCCAGATAGTGCATAGGGAAGAAGACCGCATAGGCCCCGATGAACGTCACCCAGAAGTGGAAACGTCCAAGCGCCTCATTGAGCATGCGTCCGGTGACTTTCGGATACCAGTGATAGATCCCGCCAAACACGGCCATGATCGGCGCGATACCCATCACCATGTGGAAGTGTGCGACAACGAACATCGTGTCGGACAGCGGAACGTCCACAACCACGTTACCGAGAAACAGTCCGGTCAGGCCGCCGTTCACGAACGTGATGATGAATGCGAGCGCGAACAGCATCGGCACCGTGAGATGGATGTCGCCGCGCCACAGGGTCAGCACCCAGTTGTAGACCTTGATCGCAGTCGGGATGGCGATGATGAGTGTCGTGGTGGCGAAGAAGAACCCGAAATACGGGTTCATGCCGCTCACATACATGTGGTGCGCCCATACGACGAAGCTGAGCGCACCGATTGCCACGATCGCCCAAACCATCATGCGATAGCCGAAGATGTTCTTTCGCGCGTGGACGCTGATCAGATCTGAAATGATGCCGAAGGCCGGCAAGGCGACGATGTAGACTTCGGGGTGGCCGAAGAACCAGAACAAATGCTGGAACAGGATCGGGCTGCCGCCGCCATATTTCGTCAGCTGGCCCATCTCGACCAGCGTCGGCATGAAGAAGCTGGTTCCCAGGAGACGGTCCAGCAACAGCATCACCGAGGCGACGAACAGCGCCGGGAAGGCCAACAGCGCCATCACGGTGGCCGTGAAGATGCCCCACACCGTCAGGGGCATCCGCATCAATGTCATGCCGCGCGTGCGGGCCTGCAGCACTGTCACCACATAATTGAGCCCGCCCATCGTGAAGCCGATGATGAACAGGATCAGCGAGGCCAGCATGAGAACGATGCCCCAATCCTGCCCGGGGGTACCGGAGAGAATCGCCTGGGGTGGATAAAGCGTCCAGCCGGCGCCGGTCGGCCCACCGGGCACGAAGAACGTCGCGACCAGCACCAGCACGGCGAGCAGGTAGACCCAGTAGCTCAGCATGTTCACGTAGGGGAAGACCATGTCCCGCGCGCCGACCATCAGCGGGATGAGGTAGTTGCCGAAGCCGCCGAGGAACAACGCCGTGAGCAGGTAGATCACCATGATCATGCCGTGCATGGTGATGAACTGAAGGTACTGATTGGCGTCGATGAAGGAGAATGTGCCGGGAAATCCCAGTTGCAGCCGCATCATCCACGACAGCACCAGCGCAACCATCCCGATCGACATCGCCGTGATCGAGTACTGGACGGCGATAACCTTGGCGTCTTGCGAAAAGACGTACCTCGTCCACCAGCTGTGCGGGTGATAGAGCTCGACCTCACCTACTTCGGCGGGCGGGATGCCTGCAACCTCATCAAACGGGATATCGACCATCGGAATAGCCTCCTTGGTCTTCCGCTCAGCGACGAGTTCACCTCATATCCGGCTGATCCTCGTCGGCATGTTCATTCGCGACCAGTCCTGTACGCGGCCTTCGCGACGTCGTGCTGCCCTGACAACTCCGCAAACGTCCGCTGCCTCTCGAGCCACGCGTGGTATTCTTTCGCTTCCTGCACGACGACCCTGCTCCGCATCTGCGCGTGCGCGGTACCGCACAGCTCCGCACAGAGGACGTCGAACGTTCCGGTGCGGGTGGGCGTGAACCAGTAATAGGTCACCGAGCCCGGTATCATGTCCATCTTGGCCCGGAACTCAGGCACGTAGAAATCGTGCAGAACGTCGATTGAGCGGAGCAACACCTTCACCGGCTTCCCAACCGGCAGATGCAGATCGTCGCTTTGAACGACGATGTCGTCCTGTCCGTTCGGATCGTTGGGATTCAACCCAAGAGGATTGTCGGGACTGATCAGGCGCGCATCTGACGTGCCGAGCCGGCCATCTTTTCCCGGAAGCCGATAACTCCACATCCACTGTTGTCCAACGACCTCGACGTCGGTCGCGTCGTCGGGAACGGTGACGAACTGGTGCCAGACGACCAGGCCGGGCGCCAACATGGCGGCGACGCCGACTGCCGTCACGATGCTGAGCCACCATTCGAGCTTCTTGTTTTCGGGATTGTAGGCGGCCCGCCGTCCCTCCTTGTGGTGGAAGCGGAACACGCAGTAAGCCATAAACGCGATGACCGCGCAGAAAACCGCACCGGTGATCCAGAACGTCAGGTTGATCGTGTCGTCGATGTAGCGCCAGTTTGAGGCGATCGGCGTCCACCACCACGGGCTGTAGATGTGAAACAGCACCGAGGCGACTGCAACCAGGAGCAGTACGAGCGCGACAGCCATCCCTCATTCCTCCTTGCCACTGAAGGCTACGGAGACGAACGAAAGGGCGGAGCTCAGGTCAAAGGTATGGTGTCAAAGGTATGGTGTCACGTACACCATCACCGTGCCTTTTGCCTCGCCCATTCTGCCGGTCGCGACGCTGGGACATCATGACAAAGGATCAACGTCACGGCCGCAATCTCATCGGAGCTTGGGGGCGTTCAGTGCATTCAAGATGGTACTCGTCGAGCCCGGCGTCAATAGAGGAGTATGTCCCGCCTCTGTCCGGCGCGCGTTGGCGCGAATGCATTGCGTGCCGGAGAGCACCGATCGGGACCCGCCATCAGATGGTGCATCGCAAAACCTGGCCTGTGCGATTGCACAATTCTCCCGACCGCATCCGCCATCTTGCTTCTGCTGCGTATCGGACTAGTTTGATTGGACCGGTTGCGACAGATGTCGTCCGGCAAGCTCCTTCCGGTTGAATCTGATTTGCCGGACTCAGTCGCGATTTTCGCGCATGAGGCGGATGTGCGTGTGTTGATGGCGCTCCGTTCCCCTGCGGGCACAAGCAAGGAGGCCGGAACCATGACTACCGTATTCGCACGACCCAAACTGCAATTGTTTGGCGTCTCGACCGCCTTTGTCGTTCGCAAGATCAGCCTTTCAGACCTAGGCGACGCGCTGCGCCTCGGCTGGGAAGACTTCAAGGCCATCCCGACCCACGCCATCGTCCTGTGCGTGATGTACCCCGTCCTCGGACTTGTCCTGTTCAGACTTGTGATCGGCTATTCGGTTCTGCCGCTGCTGTTTCCGCTCGCCGCCGGCTTCGCCCTCATCGGTCCTTTCGCCGGATTAGGCCTCTACGAACTGAGCCGCCGCCGCGAGCGAGGAGAGGAGCCAGGAGCCTGGGATGCAATGCAGGTGCTGCGCGCGCCGTCGTTCGGCGCCATGCTCGAACTTGGCATTCTCCTGTTCGTTCTGTTCGGGGTCTGGATCGCCGCCGCGGACGCGATCTACATTGCGACTTTCGGCTATGCTCCGGCTGCGAGCATCCCTGATTTCGCAGAGCGCGTGTTGACGACACCCGAAGGCTGGTCGCTCATCATCGTCGGATGCGGCGTCGGCTTCCTTTTCGCCCTGGCTGCCCTGTGCGTCAGCGTCGTCTCGTTTCCACTGATGCTCGACCGCCATGCGACAGCGATCGATGCGATCCGCACCTCGATACGGGCCGTGATGATGAATCCAATTGAGATGGCGGCGTGGGGATTGATCGTTGCGGTATTGCTGGCCGTGGGTTCACTGCCATTCTTCGTCGGTCTCTGCGTCGTTCTGCCGGTGCTTGGTCATGCGACCTGGCATCTTTACAGGAAGGTGATCGAGCCTGACCCGAATCCTCCGCAAGAAGATCCCCGCCCGCCGATCGGTCACCGCTACGCGGCCGATTTCCCGGCCTCGCTCTTCCCGTGGAGCCGTGAGCGTTAGTGATACCGGCGCGAGCTTGATCGCTCGCAGGGCATAGCGGACGTAGTTGTTGTCGCGCCGATGGCGATTGACGTCTCCCCGTTGATTGTCTCTTTGGAGGCAGGTAAAGCGCTCGCGCAATCCGACGCTGATCGCGCCGGCGTCTTCCGGCGCGACGACCGCTCGATTGTCAGGTACTCATCATGGCTTCGTCCGACGCATTGGCTGCCGTCTTCACTCATATCGAATCCAACCGCGACACCTTCCTGCAGCGCCTGATCGCCTATCTGCGCCATCCAAGCATCAGTGCCGAGAACATCGGCATCGCCGAGGTCGGCGCCCTGCTGGTCGAGATGCTCACAGGGATCGGCCTCGAAGCCGGCCTTGTCCCGACGGAGGGTTATCCGATGGTGGTGGCGCGCTGGGAGAAGGCACCGGGCAAGCCGACCGTCCTGCTGTACGGACACTATGACGTACAGCCGGCCGACCCGCTCGAGAAATGGATATCGCCGCCCTTCGAGCCGACGATCCGGGACGGCCGGCTCTATGCGCGCGGCGTCGGTGACAACAAGGGCCAGCACCTCGCCCAGATCCTGTCGATCGAATCCCATCTCAAGGTGCACGGCGAACTGCCCTGCAACGTCATCCTGCTGCTGGAGGGCGAGGAAGAGATCGGCAGCCCGCACATCGCCGGTTTCGTGCGCGCCAACGCGCATCTCTTGAAGGCCGATCTTGCCGTCACCGCCGACGGCCCGCGCCATGCCAGCGGCGCACCGACGATCAAGTTCGGCTCGCGCGGCGTCGTCTCCTTCGAGCTGCGCTGCCGCCATGCCAACCGCGACGTCCATTCCGGCAACTTCGGCGGCGTCGTGCCGAACCCGATCTGGACGCTGGTCCACCTTCTCGGCACGATGAAGAACGCGGCCGGTGAGATCACCATCGAGGGGCTGCATGATGCCGTCGAGCCACCGGCGGCTGAGGAACTGGCGGCGATCGAGCGCCTGCCGCTCGATATCGAAGCCGTCAAAGCGAGCCTTGCACTGAAGCGCCTCGACGCGCCTGCCGACCGCCCCTTCTACGACCGTCTCTGCTTCCAGCCGACGCTGACCATCAACGGTTTCCACGGCGGCTATGGCGGCCCCGGCACCAAGACGGTGCTGCCGAACGAGGCCTTCGTCAAATGCGACATCCGTCTCGTCGAGGCTCAGGACGCCGAGGACATCCTGCGCAAGGTCCGGGCTCACGTCGCGAAACACGCGCCCGAGGTCGAGTTCGTCGCTGCAGACATGGGAATGCAGCCCTCGAAGACGCCGATCGCCTCGCCCTACACCGCGCCGCTGCGCCGCGCCTTCGTTGCCGCCCATGGCCAGGAGCCGCTGCTGATACCGGCCGGCTTCGGCAGTCTGCCTAACTACGTGTTCACCAAGCTCCTGGGCATCCCTGCCTTCGTCACGCCCTATGCCAATCCGGACGAAGCCAACCATGCGCCGAACGAAAACATGACGCTGGACTGCTTCTACAGCGGCTTGCGGACCGGGGCTGCATTGTTGCACGAACTCGGCCAGTTCCGGCGCGAGGGCTAGACCCCGCCTGTCGAGGCAATAGAACAAGACCCGTAAGGCCATCGTGCAGGGAAAGCCGGGATTGCTCCGGTTACACCTGTGGCCTACCTCCCGTGCTTTTTGTTGCACCGGACTCATGGGTGCGATCGGCACCCGGCTTTCCCTGCGCCCTCGTCAAGCGAGAGGGCGGATGGAAGAGCAGAACTCGGACAGATCATGTCGCGAGAACGCGGTGCCGCGCGCGAGCCGAAGTCACCTTCGGCCCGCGAAGCACAGCTGCGCCATCTCTCAATCGGTCACGTCTGCTTCAACACCGCCGGATCGACCGGCATCTTCCGCAGCCGCTTGCCGGTTGCCGCGAAGATCGCATTGCTGATCGCAGGCACGATTCCCGATGTCCCGGTCTCGCCCATGCCGCCGGGCGGCTCGGTGCTCGGCACGATATGGACCTCGATGGCCGGCGCCTGGTCGATCCGCAGCATCTGGTAGCTGTCGAAATTGCTCTGCTCGATGCGACCGTCCTTCAGCGTGATTTCGCCATAGAGCGCGGCGGTGACCCCGAAATTGATGCCGCTCTGCAACTGCGCCTGCACCGTGTCGGGATTGACCACGGTGCCGCAGTCCATCGCGCAGACGACGCGGTGGACGCGGACCGAGCCGTCCTTGGCAACCTCGACCTCGGCGACCTGTGCGAGGTAGCTGCCGAACACGAATTGCAACGACACGCCGCGGCCGCGCCCGGCCGGCAACTTGCCGCCCCAGCCGGCCTTGGCCGCGGCAAGCTCGAGCGCCGCCTTGGCGCGCGGCGATTTGCCAAGCAGCGCCCGGCGATAATCGACGGGATCCTGCTTGGCGGCCGCTGCCATCTCGTCGATCACGCTTTCGGTGACGAACACGTTGTGCGAGGGCCCGACGCTGCGCCAGAACGCGGTCGGAATGCCGGGCGGCTCGACCCGGACATATTCGACGTGGAAGTTCGGAATGTCATAGACGAGGTCGATCGCCCCCTCTGTCGTGTCGGGGTCGAGACCGTTGCGGAACGCCGGCGGCGCCCACCGCGCAATGACGGAAGAACCCGCGAACCGATTGTTCCAGGCCACCGGCTTGCCCGATGCATCGAGACCGACCGCAATCCGGTCGCACCAGTACGGCCGGTACATGTCGTGCTGGATGTCCTCCTCGCGGGTCCACACCACCTTGACCGGCGCGTCGACCTGCTTTGCGATCTGCACGGCGCGGATCACCCCATCGACCTCGAGCCTGCGGCCAAAACCGCCGCCGAGCAGATGATTGTGCACCACCACCTTCTCCGGCGGCAGGTCCAGCATCTTCGCGGCCACCGCCTGCACGCGCGAGAGCGCCTGGTTGCCGACCCAGATTTCGCAGCCGTCGGCGCGAACATGCACGGTGCAGTTCATCGGCTCCATCGTTGCATGGGCGAGGAACGGCAGCTGATAGGTCGCCTCGAGTTTGGTCGCCGCGCCCGCCAGCGCCTTGTCGGCGTCGCCGACATTTTGCGCGACGGCGCCGGGCTTCGTCGTGGCGGTCTCGAGCTCGCGCGCGATATCTGACGTGGCGAGCTTGGCGTGAGCCCCCTCGTCCCACTCGATCGTGAGCGCCGCGAGACCTTTCTTCGCCGCCCCCATGTGATCGGCCACCACGGCGACCGCGTCATCGAGCTTCACGATCTGTCGCACGCCGTTGACGGCCTTTGCCGCCGCATCATCCACGCGCTTGACCCGCCCGCCGAACACCGGCGACTGCGCCAGCGTCGCGACCTTCACGCCGGGCGGCCGTGCATCGATACCGTAGACCGCCGAGCCGTTGATCTTGGAGGGCGTATCGAGCCGCCTGGCCGGCGTGCCGATCAGCTTGAACTCGGCCGGGCTCTTCAGCGTCACGTTGTCCGGCACCGGCATCTGCGCCGCGTCGGCCGCCAATTCGCCGTAACCGAGCTTGCGTCCCGAGGCTGCATGATGCACCTCGCCATTCTCGGCGCGGCATGCGGCGGGATCGACGTTCCAGCGTTTCGCCGCGGCCGCGACCAGCATCGCTTTCGCGGTGGCGCCGGCTTTCCGCATCGGCTGCCAGGCGCCGCGCATGGCATTCGAATTGCCAGTGGCCTGCACGCCGAGCAGCGGGTTGGCATAGAGCTTGTCGCTCGGCGGCGCGTGCTCGAGCTGCACCTGCGTCAGGCCGATCTCGAGCTCCTCGGCGATCAGCATCGGGATCGAGGTGTAGGTGCCCTGCCCCATCTCGACATAGGGCATGGTGAGCACGACCTTGCCGTCGCCGCCGATCCGGATGAACGCGTTCGGCGCGAAGCCATCGGACGTCGCAGCCTCGCTCTCGCGGCTGGCGAACGGCAGGCTCACGCTGAGCAGCAGGCCGCCGCCTGCGATCGCGCTGGTGCGGAGGAAATTGCGCCGCGACAGATCGGCGGCGCGCTCAGACACATTGTTCATCAGCGTCATGATCAACCTCCCGACTGCGCGGCTTGCTTGATGGCTTCGCGAATGCGGACATAGGTCCCGCAGCGGCAGATATTGCCCGACATCGCGTCGTCGATATCCGCATCGGTCGGCTTCGGCTTGCTTGCGAGCAAGGCGGAGGCGGACATGATCTGCCCGGACTGGCAGTAGCCGCATTGCGGCACCTCATGCGCGAGCCAGGCGTCCTGGATCTTCTTGCCCGCCGGCGTCTTGCCGATCGCCTCGATGGTCGTGATCTTGGAGTCGCCGATGCTGTCGATGGTCGTGATGCAGGAGCGCACCGGGCTGTCATCGAGATGCACCGTGCAGGCGCCGCACAACGCCATGCCGCAGCCGAACTTGGTGCCGGTCATGCCGAGCACGTCGCGCAGCACCCACAGCAGCGGCGTATCGCCGTCGGCGTCGACCGAATGACTGGTCCCATTGATCATGATCTGGAAAGGCATCCTGACACTCCTGTCCTGGTTCGAGGCCCCGCTCGGACTCCGCCCCTCCGGGCGCAACCGGCACATTCCAAAGCGATCGCACGCGCATTCGCGCCGATTACTCACCTATGGTAATAAATCCAATTCCAATGCCGCATAAGCGGCGCGACGATGCGCAATGAAATAACCATTGGTTTATAATCATGGATCGACTGACCAGCATGTCCGTGTTCGCCCGCGTTGCCGATCTCGGCTCCTTCACCGCGGCGGCCAAAGAGCTGCGGATCTCGCCGACCATGATCGGTAAGCATATCCGTTTTCTCGAGGACCGGCTCGGCTCGCAATTGATCAACAGGTCGACGCGGCGGCAGGGCCTCACCGAACTCGGCCGCAGCTATCTCGATCACTGCAAGCATTTGCTGGAACAGGCCGAGGCCGGCGATGCGCTGGTCGAGGAGGCGTTGAGCGCGCCGCGCGGCAAGCTGCGCGTGGCGACCTCGGTCGCCTTCGGGTCGTACAACCTGGCGCCCGCGCTGGTCCGCTTCATGAAGAGATATCCGGAAGTCTCGGTCGACCTCGTGCTCAGCGACAGGATGGTCGATCTGCTCGAGGAAGGCCTCGACGCCGCGATCCGCGTCGGCACGCTGACCGACTCCACCATGATGTCGCGCTCGCTGTCGCCCTACACCGGCGTGGTGTGCGCTGCGCCGAGCTATCTCGCCGAACGCGGCACACCAACGCATCCGGGGGATCTCGTCCACCATGAATGCCTGCGCTATCCCGGCTGGTCGGACGGGCAGCGATGGACCTTCGTCGGACCGGAGGGCGAAGTGCATGTCGATGTCGCGAGCCGCCTCTTCATCAACAGCGCATTCGGCATCCGCTATGCGGCGCTGGTCGGCGCCGGCATCGTGCTGATGCGCGACGAGCTGCTGGCCGACGATATCGCCGCCGGGCGGCTGCAGGTGCTGCTGCCGAACTACTCGACGCAAGCCCGCGCGCGCCAGATCCTGTGGCCGAAGAACCGCAAGATGACGCCGAAGCTGCGCGCCTTGATCGACTTCATCGTGGAGACCTATGGGTGAGAATCCGACGAATAACCGGAGTCGTGGAATCGTGGGATGGGTGGAGCGAAGCGATACCCATCAAACGGGCCGCGGGAGTGATGATGGGTTTTGCACGCAAGTCGCGCAACAGACATGGTGTCGTCCCGGCGCAGGCCGGGACCCATAACCACCGATGCCAGTTGATGCACGACGTTGGAATCACGAGTCCCGTTCACAACACACGCCGCGGCGCATGGGTCCCGGCTTTCGCCGGGACGACGACAACATTTGCGGCACGCGAAGCAATCCACGCCGCGCCCCTCACTTCACCAGCGCCTCGACCTCCTTGCGGAATGCCTGGCGCGAGCCGTCGCGGGAGTAGAACATGTGGCCGCCGGGATAGACCGCGAGCCTGGTGCGGCTCGGACCCGCGAAGGCCGGCAGCTGGTCGAGGATGATCTTCGAGGCGAAGTACGGTGTTGCGAGATCGAACAGGCCGTGACCGATCAGGAGCTTCAGCTTGGGGTCGAGCGCCAGCATCTGGCGCAGCTGCGTCACCGATTCCGGCGGGCTGATGCCGTGGCCGAACTCCCAGCCCTTGCTCACGCTTTCGCTGAGCAGATGATAGGAGCCGTCCGGCCGCCAGTTCAGTCTGCGCGTCGTGAGATCGACGGCGGCGCTGGTCAGCGGCGCCATCAGCGGATCGCCGGACGGATCGTTGAAGCGGAAGGAGCTGGAGTCCGGATAGGGATCGAAGCCTTCGATCGAGGCGTCGTAGCGGCCCGTCACTTTGCCGTTCTTGCGATCGAACTCGCGGCGGAATTCGCCGATGTCGAAGCGGCCGGCGAGCCTGCGGCTCACCGCCGGATCGATGCCGGTCAGGCTCGCGACCTTGTCGGCGAGCCGCGCGGTGGCCTCGGTATCGGCCTGCCCCTTGACGAGATCGAGCAGGAAATCGCCGCGCGCGTAGCTCTCGACGTCGGCAAGATCCTCGCGCGTCACCGGCCCCTTCGCCTGCCGAGCGACCGCCGTCATGGTCGGCAGGCTCGCGACATATTGCAGGATGCTGGAGCCGGTATACTCGCGGAAATCGAGCACCGGCGAGATCAGCACCAGGCCGCGCACGCCGACGCCCTGCTGCATCTGCAGATTGCGCACCACCTTGGGTCCGCGGATGCCGCCATAGCTTTCGCCGGCGACGTATTTCGGCGAGGTCAGCCGATCGTACTTCTCCAGCCAGCGGCGGATCACCAGCGCAACCGAGTTGGCATCGCCATCGACGGTGAAGAAGCGCTTGCGCGCATCCTCCGAGGTGGTGACGAAACGGCTGTAGCCGGTGCCGACCGGATCGATGAAGACAAGATCGGTGAAATCGAGCCAGGTGTCGGCATTCGGCTGCAGCTCCGGCGAGGCCGAGGCCACCGCTCCGTCGAACGGGAGTCGCCACGGCCCGACATTGCCGAATTGCAGCCAGGCCGACGCGGAGCCCGGCCCGCCGTTGAACAGGAACGTCACCGGGCGGCTCGCCTTCTCGGCGCCATCGAGCTGATAGGAGGTGTAGGCGATGTCGGCGAGCGGCTCGCCCTTGTCGTCGAACACGCGGATCGAGCCCGCGGTCGCGCTGAAGGCGAGCGTGCGGCCGGGGAGCGCGACCGATTGCTTGGTCGTGGAATCCGGCGGCAGGCGGTGCTGCTCGGCGGCAGGCGCGTTGGCCGCGGCGTTGGCGCCGGAGCCGGCCTCGCCGCGCCCTGCCCGTCCCTTCTGGCCGCTTGGGTTCTGACCGCTTGGGGCCTGCGCGCTCGGCGACGGCGACGGCTGCGGGGTCTCGTCGTCGGCCCGCACCGCGGTTGCGAGGCAGGCCACCAGCAACGCCGCGGTGAGCTGTGTCGCAAAACTGTTAGCCATGCCGTTCACTCCCTGGGCCGACATTTACGCATATCACTATCGAACTGCGCTAGTCTGGCGGCACCCGTTGGGCATCGGGTCTCTCACGGGACCATCTCGACAAGGCCGCCCGGGATGTATAGACGAGCGCGGCGTGTTCCGTGCCAAACGAGTTCGTGAGCGATGGCTAGCTCCAAGCGGTATGACAAGATCGCCTTCGTCGCCAGCGCGAGCTCAGAAGCGCAGACCGCGCTCGAGCAGCTGGCCGCGATGTACGGCAACCATTCGGCCGCTGATGCGGACGTCGTGGTTGCGCTCGGCGGCGACGGATTGATGCTGCAGACGCTGCACGCCAACATGCGCAGCGGCAAGCCGATCTACGGCATGCATCGCGGCACCGTCGGCTTCCTGATGAACGAATATTCGACGCACGATCTGCGCACGCGGTTGGCCGCCTCGCGGGAGTCGCTGATCAATCCGCTCCTGATGCGCGCGACCGACATCCACGGCGCGGTGCATCTGCATCACGCCATCAACGAGGTGGCGCTGTTCCGGCAGACCTACCAGGTCGCCAAGCTGCGCATCCTGATCGACGAGCATGAGCGGATGCCCGAGCTGATGGCCGACGGCATCCTGGTGGCGACGCCGGCCGGGTCGACCGCCTACAATCTCTCCGCCCAGGGGCCGATCCTGCCGATCAACGCGGCGCTGTTGGCGCTGACCCCGATCAGCGCGTTCCGGCCGCGGCGCTGGCGCGGCGCGCTGCTGCCGAATTCCGCCTTCGTGGTGATCGAGGTGATCGAGGACGAGAAGCGCCCGGTCGCCGCGGTCGCCGACCATGACGAGGTCCGCGACGTCCGCCGGGTCGAGGTGCTCTCCGACAAGACGATCGCGATGCGGATGCTGTTCGATCCCGGCCACTCGCTGGAAGAGCGTATCCTGCGCGAGCAGTTCGGCTATTGACGGCGCGCCGGCCCGACCCTTGCTCCCTTGCCCGGCAACCAATCATTAACCGCGGGCGGGATATGGTTAACGCTGGGTAATACCGCATTGGCCCGGTATGCCCGTTCGGGACCGGACCATGTATCGCATCGATTTCAACAAGCTGCGATTTTTGATTTGCGACGACAATCCGCACATGCGCCGCATCCTGCGGACGCTGTTGCATTCATTCGGCGCGCGCGAGGTGTATGAGGCCGAGGACGGCGCCACCGCGCTCGAGATGTACACCCATTACGTGCCCGACATCGTCATCACCGACTGGTCGATGCCGATCTTCGACGGCCTCGAGCTTGCGCAGATGATCCGGCAGCCGGAATCCAAGGGCAACCCCTACGCACCGATCATCATGCTGACCGGCCATTCCGAGAAGCGCCGCGTCACTGTGGCGCGCGATGCCGGCGTCACCGAATTCCTGGCCAAGCCGATCTCGGCCAAGGGCCTCTATCAGCGGATCATGAACGTGGTCGCCAATCCGCGCCCGTTCATCAAGACCAAGACCTATTTCGGTCCCGACCGCCGCCGCAACACCACCAATACCTATATCGGCCCCGAACGCCGCGGCAGCGGCGAGGTCGAAATCCTGCAACAGCCGTCGCTGCTCGAGAAGGCGCGCTCGACCATTTAGGATATCGCCATGGCGAAAGACAAACCCGGGACGATCGAGGTCAAGAGTTTCGGCACCCACCATGTCATCACGCAGCCGAACCCGCTGCGCAAGGTGCTGCTGCGCGTCCCCGAGAGCGATCTCGACGATCCCGTCGGCCGCGCCGAAAAGGCGCTCGCCGGGCTGTCGGGCGAATTCAAGGAATGGATGACGATCGAGGCCGACCGCCTCTCCGCCGCGCACGCCACGGTGCAGCGCGAAGGCTTCAACGACACGACGCGCGAGGAGCTGTTCCGCGCCGCGCACGACATCAAGGGCGATGCCGCGACATTCGGTTATCCCTCGGCGGCGGCGGCGGCCGAGAGCCTGTGCCGCATCATCGAGCACGCGCCTGACCTCGCCGCGGTGCCGCAGCAGCTGATTGCCCACCACATCAATGCCGTGCAGGCGATCGTACGGAACCGCACCAAGCTCGATACCGCGGTCGTGGCCGGCGTGTTGAGCAAGCAGCTCCGCGGCATCGCCGATGAATTCCTGACCCACGCCAACCGCGACCGGCCCGAGCATCTCGAGGCCATCCTCGCGCCGAGCATCGCACCCAGCGAATAGCCGCGCGCCGCGGCGGCGGCTTCAATCATCGTCAATCTCGGGAGAACGCGGCTGTCAGGCCGCGATCAGATCGTCGTCGTAGGGCAGCACCGCGACCGCGTCTTCCGCGGCGAGCTCCTCGCAGAACATGCGCGCATCCTCGCGGGCCGATTCCGTCGCAAAGCGGCGCAGCAGGATCAGCAGCGGTTCGGCCGCCGAATGATCGGTCTCGCAATGGGTCAGCACGCGCTCGACCATGCGGCGATGCAGCCGCGCGGCGCCGTCGCCGCTGTCGACGTAGCCGACCTCGTGGCTGGCCTCGAGCGCGACGCGGAACGCCGCGTAGGTGGATTCCGGCAGGCCGGCGCGCCGCAGCAGCGCCTGCAGGCCGTTGCCGCCGCGGTCGTTCAACAGCGCGGAAACCCGGCCATAGGGCAGCCCCGACAATTCGGCGAGCGCAGCCCCGAACAGATCGAGATTGCCCGACAGCAGCGCGCGCAGGATCAGCCCGGCAGTGAGCTGGCCGGTGGCACGCAGATGCGTGATCAGGTTCTGCATGTCGTCGCCGAAGGCACGCGCGGCGATGTTGACCGTGGAGCGCTCCTTCGCCTCGCCGGCGATGCGGTCGGCGCGGTCGGCGCCGAGCCAGTTTCGCGCGACGACGAACTGCGCCAGCGTATCGGAGAGCTTTGCGACCAGCGCGAGCCGCGTCGCCGACGGCAAATCTTCCAGCTGCAGCATCGATTCCCTGATGGCGGCGAGATGGCCGTGACGCTCGACGATGCGGTCCCAGGAGAACGGCGCAAGCCCGGCGTAGGGATTTTCGATCAGCTCGAGCGCAGCCGCCGCCGAGCCAACCTCGGCGATCGCCGCGGCGACCGAGGCCGGCAGATTGGCGCGGCGCGCGATCGCGCACTGCATCTCGTCGGAGCCGGTCGCGACGATGTCGACCAGGTCGGCATCGATCAGCAGCGGTGAATGCTCCAGCACCGGCAGCGCGATCGCCGGCTGGTCGGCCGACAGCGCCTGCACGATCGTAGCCGGCGCCTCCGCGCTGTATGCAAACACCTCGGCCATCGCCTGTCGCACCAGCGGCGACGGGTCGTCGAGCAGCATCAGCAGCGCGCCTTCGGCTGCGATGCGGTCGTCCTCGGTGAGATCCGAAATGAGCCAGGCCCGGGCCAACGCCCGTGTCGCCTCTGCCCGCTCGCCTGCTGGAGCGGTCCTAATCCAACTAATGAACTGCCGAACGATCATGGTCCTGCCGGCTTACGCAACGAGACGGCATCGACATACGACGCCACTACAAGGAAAAATAAACCATGACGCTTAACAAAGGGTTCACCATAAACGTTTGGGATTATTGACGTTTCGTTAAGACGGCCACGGCGCGCCAACGCAACTGCGAAACCAGCCAGGCTAGCCGCTGCTGTAGGTGCCGTTCGGGTCGCTGAACAGATCAAGGCGTCCGGGCGCGCGGACCTTTGGCGTCGCCGACGTGGTCAGCGATGCGGAATTGCCCCACAGTTCCTGCACCGCCGGCGAGATCGGCTCCGAACGGTCGCCGCCCTGGTAGAGCGAGCGGAAGGCCGGCGCCGGCTGTGCCGATGCGACGGCCGAGGTCGCACCGGCTGATGAGGCCGCGCGGGCATTCGGGAAGGTCGAAAGATAGGACGCGGTGTCCATGGCCGGCGCTTGTGTCGGCGCAGCGCTTGCGATCGCATTGGGGCTCATGGTGCCGCCGCCCGCCGCTGCAAAGGCCGTGCGCGTGTCGCTTGAATTCGCAGCCGCGGCGTAGCGTGTGGTCAGCACCGAATAGACCTGGCTGACGCTGCGCGCGCTGCCCGACTTGTCGTAGAAGATCGACTGGTTGGCGGCCGCCGCCTTCGGAAACATCGCGGCGGCGTTGGCGCTCGGACTGTCCTCGGCGTTCGAGATCAGCTTGCCGGCGCCGCCGACGCCCATGAAATGCGCCATATAGAGCTCGGCATCGGTCGGACGACGGCCGAGCGTTCCGGTGAGCTTGAAGCTGTTGGATTGCGTCAGCACCGCCGCCATCGACGACGCCGCATCGGGATCGTCGCGCAGCTTCATGACTGCGCTCCGCGCGGAGGGATCGCTGACCGAATAGCTGCCGTCGGAATTCTTGGTGATGGCGTCGGCATACTGGCCGTAGCCGAGCTGGCTTCCGGCCTCCTTGACGGTGCCGAGCCAGGTCTGGTCGATGAATTGATAGAGTCCGTGCGCCGACGAGGTCGTGGCGCCGGCCCGCGGATTGAAATTGGATTCCATCTTTGCGGTCGTGAGCAAATATTCGAAGCTCGTGCCGGTGGTCGCGGCCGCCTGCTTGATCGAACCGGCGACCTTCAGGCGCGAAGCATCGACACCTGCCGAAGCCGTCGCATTGAAGAGGTCGACCGCCATCTGTCCGGGTGCCTTGCCGGGCGCCGGTAATCGGCACCCATGTCCCGACAACCTGCCGTAATTATGGTTAACGACACGTTAAGACTTCCGGCTCAGGGCTGGGCTTCATAGTAGCGGGCGACCTGGTCGATTTCCTCGGCCGTCATCTGGCGGGCGATGTTGCGCATCTGCTGGCTGATGTCGTTGCGGCGGGCCCCGGACGCAAAAGCCTCGAGCTGCGCCTTGATGTAGACCGCCGACTGGCCGCCGAGCCAGGGGCTTCCCGCCTTGTTGTCGATATCGCCATGGCAGGAGCCGCAAGGCGGGATGTTGCGCATCGGGGCGCCCGTCACCACGACCGCCGGCGCGGGGCGCCCGGTGTCCAGACTGTCCGAAGGCACCCGCGGCAGATAGGCGTAATAGGCCGCAACGTCCTTCATGTCCTGGTCGCTCATGGCTGCCGCGAACGGGCTCATCACGACGCTGACCCGCGCGCCGGTCTTGAAGTCGTTGAGCTCCTTGTACGTCACCGCGGCAAACTGCCCGGCGAGGTTCGGTGAACGGGCATCGCTGACGCCCTGCGGGCCGTGGCAGATCGCGCAACGCTGCGCCAGCGTCGCGCCCCGCCCGATCGAGACCTGATCGACCTTGGTCAGCATCTCCGACGTCATGACGACATTGGAGGTCTTGAAATCCGGCTTGACGCTGGTCTCCTGCACGGCGGCACCCGGCACGCCGGCCGCGCTGCAGATCGCGTCCCAGACGCCGGCAAGCTTGAGGTTGGGTTGCGCCAGCGGCAACCAGATCAGGCCAGCGATGGCCGACAGCACGGCAAGGGCGGCCGTAACGCCGACGCTGATGCCGAACCACGGATTGCGCGGGGAGAACAGCTGCTGATCACTCATCGGCCTGCTCCGACATAGACCGCAGGCACGCTGGTCTCCTTCAACGCCATCAGCTGCGCAATCGGGAAGCCATAGTTCACCACGGTGAGACCGACCATCAATGCGAGCCAGAGACCGAACGAGTTGAGCGCGACCGGAATCCGCGCCGGCATGTGCAGCGGCACCGCGAAACGGTAAGCACCCGCCTCGCCCCGCGCGCCGAATTGGCCGCGGATCAGCACCAGCAGGAACAGCAGCCCCGACAGCAGCAGGATGAACCCACCGATCGCCGACATCGCAACCGAGAAGGCCTGCGGCGAGATCGCCGGGTTGGCATAGTCATAATATGCCATGCGGCGCGGCATGCCGAGAATACCGACATAGTGCCACGGGAAGGTGGTCACGATCATGCCGATGAACCACAGCCAGAGCTGCGTGCGCATCATGCCGAAACTGTCCAGCGCCCGCCCGGTCAGATGCGGCCACAGATCATAAGCGATGGCAAAATACATGATCACGATGGCGCCACCGAAGATCAGGTGGAAATGGCCGGTGATCCACTGCGTGTTGTGCACGGCGGCATCGAGCTGATAGCTCATGTTGATCAGCCCGCCGGCGCCGCCGAAACCGAGCATGACCAGCGACAGCGCCGTCGCCAGCATGATCGGATTGGACCACGGCAGCGCACCGATCCAGCCGAATGCGCCGCGGCCACCGCGCAGGCGGCTCGCGATCTCCGCCGATGCGCAGATCGTGAACACCGTGAGCAGCGTCGGCAGCGCGACGAGGCCGGTGAACACCGAGTGCATGAACTTGAATCCGGCACCGACCTGCGGATCGGCAAACAGATGGTGCACGCCGATCGGCATCGCCACCACGACGAACAGGATGAACGAAATCCGCGCCATCGCGTCGCTATAGAGCCGGCCGCCGATCGCGCGCGGGAAGATCGTGTAGTAGGCGATGTAGGTCGGGATCAGCCAGAAATAGACAATGGCGTGCAGGGTCCACGAGAAGAAAACGCGCGCCAGCCCCGCATCGATCGTCGACTTGAGTCCGAGCGCCACGGGCAGGATCTGGAACAGGATTTCCAGCGCGGCACCGACCGCGGTCCAGCCCCAGAGCAACGAGCCCGCGACATTGGCGTACATCGCAAGCGGCACCGGCTTGCCCGGGTTGTCGCGCTTCCAGATCACGAAATTGGTCACCATCAGCGCGACCCAGATCCATGAGCCGACCACGACCATGACGACGCCGATGTAATAGAAGGGATTGCCGACCATCGGCGGATAGAAGGTGTAGAGCACCGAGGCGAGCCCGAGCGACACCGGGATCATCGCGACAACGGCGCCGACGGCGACCAGGAAGAAGCCGGCCCAGGCCCAGCGCCGTCCAATCAGCGCCTTCTCCAGCGACGCTTCGGTGATCGCATAGCCGAAGCCCATCGCGATCAGCGTCGGGAATACGTAGCCCATCGCCGAGCCGTGCGCGGTGACCGAGCGATAGTAGAATTCCGGGTTGAAATGCCAGGCATTCAACGGGCTGCGCACGAACATCTGCCAGGCGCCGAGCACCAGCGCGACGCCGAACACGATGAAGGCGAGCCAGAAATGCGCCGCTATCAGCCGCTTGTTAGTCAACACAGGTCAGCCTCCGCTTCGCTGCGGCCTTGTCGCGGAACGCGGCCTTGTCGATCACCTTGACCTTGCCCCACATGCCCTGGTGGCCGATGCCGCAGAATTCCTGGCATGGCATCACGTGATCGCCCGGTGCCTTGAAGCGCACCGGCAACGCCGTGACATAGCCCGGCACCAGCATCGTGTTGATGTTGGTGCCCTCGATCAGGAATCCGTGGACGACGTCCGCGCTGGTGGCGCGGAAGGTGATCGGGGTCTCCGCCGGCACCACGATGCATTGCGGCGTGAAGGAATATTGCTGGCCGATGGCGCGCACGGTGACCGAGCCGTCGGCCTCCATTTCGCTGCCGAGATTGCTCTCGGTGAATTCGCCGGACAGATGCAACGTCTTGGGATCGGCGGTTTCGACCCGGCCCTGCGGCATCGTCGCCTGATGAATGCCGATATAGGCCGCCATGCCGACCAGGAGGCCGACAATGACGATCGAGAGTGTCGCCCAGCGCCGCTCGATCTGTGCGGCAACCGCTTCGCCGAGGCTATGGTCCGTCTCGGTCGTCATCAGGGCGCGCTCCGCGGCAGGAAGACGAGCAGATAGAACGCAAACCACAAGCCGACCACGATGGCCGTTGCTACACCTGCGACCGCGACCGCGCCGCTCGGGCCCGCGCGAACGATGGTCTCGACGGCCTCGTCTTCCGAGACGGATGCAGGCGGTTGCGGCGAGGATGAGTTGATCATGATCGCGTTCCCCTAGAGCGCGATGGGATCAGGTTGAATCGTCATCACGCCCTGGCTCCTTGTTTGAGCATGATCTTTTCGGAAAACCGCGTCGCACTTTTCCGGATCATGCTTTAGTTCAGCGTTGCTGCACGCAATTCGTTGGCCTGCCGCGCCGACACCGATTCGCCCCGGTTGCCCCACGCCGTTCGAATGTAGGTAACGACCGCCGCGACCTCGTCATCCGACAGCTTCTGCGCGAATGGCGGCATGCCGTGCGGCATCGGATTGCCTGATGTACCCGGCGGATAGCCGCCATTGAGCACCATGCGGATGGGATTGACGGCGGAAACCATCTGGATCGACTGGTTGCCGGCGAGCGGCGGATAGTCCGGCGGCATGCCCTGCCCGGTCGCGCCATGGCAGCTCGCGCATTCACGGTCATAGATCGGCTTGCCGAAGGAGAGCAGCAGGCTGCTCTCGGCCGACGGCAGCGGCGTCGACGGCTTCTCAGGCGAACCGCGCTGCGCAAGGCCCTTCAGATAGATCGCCATCGCGCGCACGTCGTCGTCATTGAGATATTGCAGGCTGTTGTAGACGACCTCGGCCATCGGCCCGTACACGGCGCCCTTGGCGGAGACGCCCTTGCGCAGATAGTCGACGATCTCCTCGATCGTCCAGTCGCCGAGGCCCGTCTCCTTGTTCGAGGTCAAGGAGGGCGCATACCAGTTCTGCATTGGGATCAGGCCGCCCTCGAAGGCCTGCGATTGCGAGCTGCCGCCGAGCGCGTTGATCGGGGTATGACACATGCCGCAATGGCCGAGCCCTTCGACGAGATAGGCGCCCCTGTTCCACTCGGCGGACTTGCCCGGATCCGGCTTGAACTCGCCTTCCCTGAAGAACAGCGTGCGCCAGCCGAGGATCAGCGAGCGGTTGTTGAACGGGAATGTCAGGTCATGCGGCTTGTTGAGCTGCCTGACCGGCGCCACGGTGCGCAAATAGGCGTAGATCGCATCGCTGTCCTCGCGCGTCACCTGGGTGTAGGACGCGAACGGCATCGCCGGATAGACCAGCCCGCCATCGGGAAAGCGGCCATTATGCATCATCTGGTAGAACTGATCCGACGTCCACGTGCCGATCCCATTCTGCGGGTCGGGCGTGATGTTCGAGGTGTAGAGCGTGCCGAACGGCGTCTTCATCGGAAGGCCGCCGGCGAAGGTCTTGCCTTCGCGCGCCGTGTGGCAGGCGATGCAATCGCCCGCGCGCGCGAGATACTCGCCCTTGGCGATCACGGCAGGATCGGCGGCCTTCTGCTGCGCGCGTGCGGCGACGGGCGCGCATGCGAGCATCAATCCGACCAGCAGTGCTGTAGAGGTTCGCGACATCTACACGATCCCTTCAGTGCGGTTCGCTGCCGCATTCGAGCGGCATCGGCAGGCTGCCTCGCGGCGCGAAGGACGGATCCGCCGGCGCCGGACGGGACGACAAATAGGCAGCCACCGCCTTCACGTCGTCCTCCGTCAGCAGGCTCGCGACGATCTGCATGCAATCGGGGGCGAGCGCGGTCCGCGTGCCGTAGCGCCAGCCGCCGAGTTGGCCGCTGATATAGGCCGCGCGCAGGCCAAGCAGGCCCGGGATGCCGGGCTCCATGCCGCCCAGTGCCTGACCATGACAGGCCGAACAGGGCGGAATGCCGTGCTGCGGATCGCCGTTCTTCACGATGGACTCGCCGCGTGCCAGTATCTCCTTGCTGTCGACCGGCGGGACCGGCGGCGGAAATGCCGGCCTGAGCGAAGCGAAATACTCGGCGATCTTCTTCAGATAATCGTCGGTCTGAAACTCCAGCAGGTAGTTCATCGGCGGATATTTCCGCCGTCCATCCCTGAACGCGATCAGCTGGTTATAGAGGTAGCCGGCCGGCTTGCCGGCAAGGCGCGGGAAATAAACGTCGCTGGTGCCCTCGCCTTCGGCGCCGTGACAGGGCGCGCAGGCAAGAACGCGGGCGGCCATGGTGTCGGGTGCGCGCTCGGTTGTCTGCGATTGCGCCGCACCGATCGGCAACCCAGCCCAAGCAAGAAGCGCAAGCAGCGGTATCAGACGATGCGCCACAGTTCACCCCCAGCGCGACGACGATGGGGAATTATAGGCACATCGCGAGAGGGCGAGCAACGGAGCTCAATGCTTCGACGCGCCGCGGCTTGAAGCGACGCAACGAATTTGATTCAGCTCGACGCGTCGCAATTGATTCAGATCAATGCGCTATTTGCGGTAGACCTGCGCCGGATCGAACAGCCGCTCGGCGTCGACGAAGGACAGGCTGACATTGCCGCCCTCGCCCTTCACGGCACGATAGAAGCAGGAGCGCCGTCCGGTGTGGCAGGCGGCGCCGATCTGCTCGACCTTGATCCACACCGCGTCCTGATCGCAATCCATCCGGATCTCGATCACGCGCTGGGTCTGGCCCGAGCTCTCGCCCTTGCGCCACAGCGCATTGCGCGCGCGGCTGAAGTACCAGCCTTCGCCGGTCGCGATCGTCTTGCGCAGGGCTTCGTCGTTCATATGCGCGACCATCAGCACGTCGCCGGTCGCGGCATCGGTCGCGACGCAGGTCACAAGACCTGTCGCGTCGAATTTGGGCTGGAAGGCCAGCCCTTCTTCGCGGTCGTGATCGTGGGTCGATGCGGACACGGAAAACCTCGCTCAGGAAAATGCGAGGTTACCGGCTCGGCCCTCGCACCAGGGACAAGAAACGCTGCTGCTCCGCCGGATTGTCGCGGAACATGCCGGTAAAGCGGCTGGTGAAGGTCGATGCACCATGCTTGGCGACGCCGCGCACCGACATGCAGGTATGCTCCGCCTCGATCAGCACGGCAACGCCACGCGGCTTCAGCACCTCGTCGATCGCGGCCGCGACCTGCGCGGTGAGATGCTCCTGGGTCTGCAGGCGGCGGGCGAAGATGTCGGTCAGCCGCGCCAGCTTGGAGAGACCCACGACGCGCTCCACCGGCGTGTAGGCGATATGCGCCCTGCCGTAGAACGGCATCATGTGATGCTCGCACTGCGAGGTGAATTCGATGTCGCGGACCAGGACGAAATCGTCGTAACCGGCGGTCTCGCCGAAGGTGCGGTTCAGCACTTCGGCCGGGCACTGATGATAGCCCTGATAGAGCTCGTCATAGGCCTCGACGACGCGGCGCGGCGTGTCGAGCAGGCCCTCGCGGCCGGTGTTCTCGCCGATATAGGCGAGCAGCGTCTTCACGGCGTCCTCGGCCTCCGCCCGCGACGGGCGCGGCTGATCGGCACGGACGGCCGCCGCCATGAATTCTGAAGGGTCGAGTTCGCTGGCCTTCGCATCGGCCGGCTTGTTGGGGCGAATCGGTTTGATCAAGGCGTCCATGTCTTCTCCGTTCGACCGGCCAGGCATTTGCCCTTGGACCGGATGTGTCACCGGGCAGACGGGGCGGATCGTCGAACCGCCGGGCGCCTGAGTCCCATCTTTGTAGCACCGCCGCGGCGCAAGTGACCCGCGGTGGAAGCATAGCCGGGCTATGTTTCGGACGATGCCGTTCATATATAGGACGGTGAGACCCAGCCGCCAAGAGCGCCCGGCACAGCCGGAACCAGGCACCTGCCCCCATGCTGAACGACATTTATAACAAGCGGATCATTGAGTTGGCCGGCAATATTCCGCGCCTCGGACGGCTGGCCGAACCGGACGCCAGTGCCACCGCTCATTCGAAATTGTGCGGTTCGACCGTCAAGGTTGACCTCAAGATGGACGGCCCCGTGGTAACGGACTTCGCCCATGACGTGAAGGCCTGCGCGCTCGGCCAGGCTTCCTCCTCGATCATGGCAAGCCATGTGGTCGGGTCGACCGCGGATGAGCTGCGCGAATTGCGCGAGACCGTCCGCAAGATGCTGAAGGAAAATGGCCAGCCTCCGCAGGGTGGCAAATGGGCCGACATCGCGCTGCTCGAGCCGGTGCGCGACTACAAGGCCCGCCACGCTTCCACCCTGCTGACTTTTGATGCCGTGGTCGATGCGATCGGCCAGATCGAGGCCAAGGCAAGGCAGCCGGCGTAAGCCCGACCGCCAGCCTCAACCTTACTGCGACGGCTGGACCGGCGTCGGCGCGGCGGTGCCGCCGGTCGGCACCACGGCCTCGGCGGTCTTGGTCGCCTTCGCGGCTTGTGGCAGCGCCTCGCCTTCCATCGCGCTGCTCGCGAAGCGATCGGCGTTCTTCGGCTTCGCCTCGGCGACCGGGATTGCGTTGTCCTGATGCGGCAGCACGTCGGCGACCGCATCGGTGGTGACGAGATTGGTCAGCCGCAATTCAGCCGCCGACAATTCGTGCAGGTCTTCCCATGGCGGCACGCTGAGTGCGAGCGACAACAGTTCACCCGCCCCACCCATCTCGAAGGTGTATTTGGCAAGACGGCCGATATCGCGCTCGACGATCATCAGGTCCTGCGCGGTGTAGCTGGCGGCCTTGGCGTCATCGGCGCGATCGCCCATCCAGATTTGATGCACCCGGATGTGCGCGGCCGGTGGAACATAGCGCGTCTTGCCCGACAACAGCAGGAACACGCACATTGACTCGCAATAGGCATCCGGCAGCACGCTGGCGCGGTCGCCCTGCGCGGCCGCATTGACGACGCTGGTGCCGACCGTTGTCAGAGCGCCGAGACCGCGGAAGCGGCGGCCGAGCGCGATCGCGTCGTTGACCGAGCCGCCGCTGGAGTCGAGCACGATGGTGGCACCGTTGAGCTGGCGGCTGCGCGCGAACTCGTCGAATTCCTTGGGGCTGTCGGCCGTGATGATGCCGACCGCCGACACCCAGCCGCGGCAATTCGGCTGGCAGGCGATCCAGCTGAACTTCATCGGCAGCTTACGTTCTTCGAGGGTCGAGTTGGTCTGCGTGGAGTTACCCGCCCATGTGGCGGTGCCGGAAACCGCAAGGCAAAGGGCAACGGCGCCGGTGAGCACCCAACTGCGCAATGAAAGCGAGTTCGCGAGCCTCAATTTGGTTCCTTCCCCCAAGCCCTTGGTGATGCGAGCGGTGGCAATGGCCCCATAGCAATGCGCCACGAATCTGTCATCGGCGCGTAATGGGAACGGTAGCGTTGCTGACCTGGACCGTCCATAGAGCCCTTGCTGCAGCGCGACCGCTGCTGTGCAATAGTGGCCAACTGTGGCGTAAATATCTGCAATTGAACAGTTCCTTAGCTTGGAACCCCCGCAAGATTACGTACATACTTGCGTATGTCACCGACCGATCATTCAACGACACACCATCCGCGATGCATGGACTGTGCCACCACCATGCGCCGCATGCCGCGCAACCTTGGCCGCGCCTTGATCTGGATCTATCGGCACACGCTGTCGCCGCTGGTCGGCTACAACTGCCGGCATCTGCCGACCTGCTCGGTCTATGGCGACGAGGCGATCGAGCGCTTCGGATTATGGGCCGGCGGGTGGATGACGCTGGCAAGATTGCTGCGCTGCCAGCCCTGGGGAACCTCCGGCATCGATAATGTCCCGCAGACGAGGCCGCCTGGGGCGCACTGGTATCTGCCCTGGCGCTACGGCCGCTGGCGCGGCGTCAACGACAGTTGATCGATTGCTGCGGCGCTCCCAAGCTCGGCGCGCATTGCTGTCCGGCGGAACTGTGGCGATACTTGGCGCATTGTTTCATTGCCCCTCGGGGAGGAAACAACAATGCGCTGGAAACCCAGCCACAATGGTCACGATCCCCGGCAGGTCGATTTGTTGGCCGCGCTTGCCCTGCTGGTCGTGATCGTTGCCGCCTACGGCTACTTCACCCACAATCCGAAAAAGCCGAGCACGACGGCATTCATCGTGCCCAGCCAGAGCGTGAAGTGGTGACGCGCAACGCGTCTCTCGCGGACCGTTATTCACTTCGCTCGAAAACGCTCTCGAGCGCGTCAAGCGCGAGGCTCACTCGGCTGCGGCAGCGCGCACCGTCTGTCGCGGCCGCGTCATGACCACGACCGCAAGGGCCGCCGCGACCAAGGCCGTGGCCACATAGCCCGCGCTGTAGAGCCATTCGCGCGCGAACAGCAATCCGCCGATCGCCGAGCCGATCGCCTGGCCGATATACAGCACCGAGGTGTTGAGCGAGACCGACGCCGACGCGAGCGTCGGCGCCGCGCCGACCAGACGCACCTGTTGCATCGAATTGGTCGACGCAAAGCCGAGGCCCCACACCGCAACCGAGGCGGCCATCAATGCGTAGGCACCGGCGCTCAGCGCCCAGCCGGCCACGCCGGCGAGCAGCAGCACCGTGAACAGCACCGACGTCTTCCAAGCGCCCCAGGAATCCACGATGCGCGTTGCGATCGCAATGCCGACGAACCCGAAGATGCCGTAGAGCGCGAACACGATCCCGACGGCGTCCGCGTTGGCACCGGTCAATTTGCCAAGCAGCGGCCCCATGAAGGTGAACACCACGAACTGGCCGGACATCTGCAACGTCGTGATCGACAGCAGCAGGATAACGGTCGGATTGCGGCCGAGATCGGCCCAGGTCCTCAAGTCGACCGGCGCGCCATGCAACCCGCCGGGCAACCGCCACCACAGCAGCAAAGAGCTCACGAGCCCGGTCAGCGCGATCGCGCCATAGGTCACGCGAAAACCGTAGCGGCTTGCGATGAAGGTGATCAACGGCAGCCCGATCGCGGCGGCGAGCGACCAGCCGAGGAAGATATAGGCGATCGTGCTGCCGCGCTTCTCCACCGGCACGATCAGGGCCGCGGTGCCGGCCGCCTGTGGCGTGTAGAGGACACCGACCGCGAGCATCATCAGGCGGATGATCAGGAGACTTTCGTAATCCGGCGCGAAGGCCGATGCCGCGTTGGTCAGCGCCAGCACCAGGAGCGTCGCCGTCAGCAGCGCCCGCCGCTCGAACCGGCTGGTCAGCCACGCCGTCACCGGCGAGCCCACGCACAGCACGATCGCGCCGAAGGTAATCAGGAGACCCGCGGCGTGGATCGTGACGCCGAGCCCGTTGGACAGCTCCGCCAGCATGCCGGCCGGCGCCAGCACCGAGCAGCCGGTGACGATATTGCCGAGCATCAATGCGGTGGGAGCGAAGCGTTTCACGCCGCGTTGATAGCAGACCTCGAAATCAATGCAACTGCATCTAAATGCATAGCACGTGATCGATGGCACGTGATCGAATGGCGCCTCTTGCACTCATGGCGACGGCGATGCGGCCGGCACCGCGTTGACGCTCGGCGACACAGCGGCTGGCAACGGGCTCGCAGGCTTCGGGCCGGCGCTTGCTGCCGGGCACGACGCCAATAGCTGCGTCCAGCCCTGCTCCAGCCCGGTCGTGTCGATATCGATTGTCGCGAAGTCAGGTTTGAGATCGGACTTGATACCGGACTTGCCGTCCGACAACGGCGTGCTTTCGCCGATCTGCAGATGCGGGACCGCCAGCATCGCCTTGACGATGTCCGACCCCACCGGGTCGCTCCAGACCTCGTATTTGCCGAACCGCGCCGGCAATCTGCCGAATGCGATCGCCTTGGCGGCGCCGGCCATCATCACCACAGTGCTTTTGCCGGCGGCGCCCTCGTCGAACTCGCGCACGAACATCAGCCGCCCGCGATCCTTGTTCTCGCAGAACAGGCGCCACTCCATCATGCGGAACGAGCTGCCGTCGCCTTTTCTCTGCTGCGCGATCTTGCGGACATAGGGCCGGGTTTCCTTCTCCACCGCCCACAGCGTTTCCGGCAGCGGCCGCGTATCGATTCCAAATCGATAGAGCTCCGGCCGCGTCAGCACGTGCAGGTTCTCGAACTTCACGGTCCGGATCAGCTCGCTGAGCTCATGGCTGATTCCCATCGCCGCGAGGAACAGGTTGCGGTCGCGATCGGCGCTCACCATCTCGCGCCGCCTGAAATCCGCGATGACCTGCGGCGGCGGATGCCCGTGGACGACGAACATCAGCTTGGAGTTATGCACCGCGAGCACCGAGTCGGGTGCCACTTCACGGTTGGTCGCACCCAGGAACAGATAGGCGCAGGCCGAAACGCACATCGCGTTGCGCGTGGTGAGTTCGGCCTCGACCTCGCCTTTCACAGCCTTGATCTTCTCGCAGGCGGCGTCGATCTGCGTGCCCGTCGAACAGGCCGGCACGCTGGTGCGGCCGACCCGGGCAATCGCGTTGCGAGCACGCAGGAACCGCGCGATCGCATAGGACTGCTCGACGTTTCCGCCCGGCGAATGGAGGTAGATCGGAAGCTGCGGGTCCTTGACGACAAGCAGAAAGCTGCGAATCCGCGCCGCGGCATTCCGATCGATCTCGCCTTCGATCGCGATCCAGCGATCGCAACCGGCGCCGCAGGCATTCGCCGGTCCCTTGGCGAGATAGATGGTCAGCCTTTTCGCAAACCCGGCCTTCTCGACCGGTGCTTCTTCCGCCCGCAAGACGCCCGGGACCAGAAGCAACGCCACGAAAAGCAGGAGACGGGAAAACATGAACCTTGCGGATGGCGCGATGGCGGGAGAGTGGACATTCGACGTTAAACGATGATCGGCAGCGTCGCAACGCTTGGTGCCGTCAGGTGCAGGCGAGCTTCTCTCGAATCGGTGCGGCCGGAGGCCCAATTTCTTGATATTGCCGGATTGCAGGCGTCAAATCCCCTGCTATACCGCTGCTTCCGCTTACCTGCGCTCGTTCGCAGGAGTGAGCTACAGGAGACATCGATGGCAGACACGCCCAAATCCGGTTCCGGATTCCAGTACAGCCTCTCTAACCTCAAACCCGCAGAACCCGTGAACAAGATCGCCCTCACCTTCCCTGATGGAGCGAGGCGCGATTTCCCGAAAGGGACCACCGGCCTCGACATCGCCAAAGGCATTTCGCCCTCGCTCGCCAAGCGCACCGTCGCGATGGCGCTCGACGGCACACTCGCCGATCTCAACGATCCGATCGAAGCCGACGCCAAGATCGAGTTGATCAGCCGTGAAGATCCCCGCGCGCTGGAACTGATCCGGCACGATGCCGCGCACGTGCTCGCCGAAGCCGTGCAGTCGCTGTGGCCGGGCACCCAGGTCACGATCGGCCCGGTGATCGAGAACGGCTTCTATTACGACTTCTTCCGCAATGAGCCGTTCACCCCGGAAGATTTTGCCGCCATCGAGAAGCGGATGCGCGAGATCGTCGCGCGCGACAAGCCGTTCACCAAGGAAGTCTGGGATCGCGAGAAGACCAAGCAGGTGTTCCGCGACAAGGGCGAGGCCTTCAAGGTCGAGCTGGTCGACGCGATTCCCGGCAACGAGCCGATCAAGATCTATTTCCAGGGCGACTGGTTCGATCTCTGCCGCGGCCCGCACATGACCTCGACCGGCAAGATCGGCAACGCCTTCAAGCTGATGAAGGTGGCCGGCGCCTATTGGCGCGGCGATTCCAACAATCCGATGCTGACCCGCATCTACGGCACGGCATTCGCCAAGCAGGAAGATCTCGACGCTTACCTCAAGCAGATCGAGGAAGCCGAGAAGCGCGACCACCGCAAGCTCGGCCGCGAGCTCGACCTGTTCCACTTCCAGGAAGAAGGCCCCGGCGTGGTGTTCTGGCACCCGAAGGGCTGGACCATCTTCCAGCAGCTGATCGCCTATATGCGGCGCCGGCTGCTCGGCGACTACAGCGAGGTCAATGCGCCGCAGATCCTCGACAAGGTGCTGTGGGAGACCTCGGGCCATTGGGACTGGTACCGCGAGAACATGTTCGCGGCGCAGTCCGCCGGCGACGAGGCCGAGGACAAGCGCTGGTTCGCGCTGAAGCCGATGAACTGCCCGGGCCACGTGCAGATCTTCAAGCACGGGCTGAAGAGCTACCGCGACCTGCCGCTGCGGCTCGCCGAGTTCGGCGTCGTGCATCGCTACGAGCCGTCGGGCGCGATGCACGGCCTGATGCGGGTGCGCGGCTTCACCCAGGACGACGCCCATGTGTTCTGCACCGAACAGCAGCTCGCCGATGAGTGTCTCAAGATCAACGAGCTGATCCTGTCGACCTACGCCGATTTCGGCTTCGACGGCGAGCTCACGGTCAAGCTCTCGACGCGGCCCGAAAAGCGGGTCGGCACTGACGAGATGTGGGATCACGCCGAGCGCGTGATGGCGACCGTGCTGTCGGAGATCAAGGCCAAGGGCAGCAACCGGATCCGGACCGAGATCAACCCGGGCGAAGGCGCGTTCTACGGGCCGAAGTTCGAATACGTTCTGCGCGACGCCATCGGCCGCGACTGGCAGTGCGGCACGACCCAGGTCGACTTCAACCTGCCGGAACGGTTCGGCGCGTTCTACATCGATCACGACGGCTCGAAGAAGGTGCCGGTCATGGTGCACCGCGCGATCTGCGGCTCGATGGAGCGCTTCATCGGCATCCTGATCGAGCACTATGCCGGCAACTTCCCGCTGTGGCTGGCGCCGACCCAGCTCGTGGTCACGACCATCACCTCCGAGGGCGACGAGTACGCCAAGGTGGTGGCGGCCGCGGCGCGCCGCGCCGGCCTGCGCGTCGAGATCGACCTGCGCAACGAGAAGATCAACTACAAGGTCCGCGAGCACTCGCTGGCCAAGATCCCGGCCCTGCTCGTCGTCGGCAAGAAGGAAGCCGAGACGCATTCGGTCTCGGTCCGCCGCCTCGGCAGCGAGCGGCAGACCGTGATGCCGACCGATGAGGCGATCGCCGCGCTGGTGGATGAAGCGACACCGCCGGACGTGAAACGGGCGCGATCGGTCGCCTGATCTTCACAATCGGTCTAAACTGCCTTTCGTCGGCCTGGTCGCGCCCCCATCTTGGGGGCACGACTCCACTTGAAGGACATTTCCGTGCCCGATGCCATTGAACTCCTGAAGACGCGCCGCTCGATGAAACCGCGCGAGATGACCGGCCCCGGCCCGTCCGCGGCCGAGCTCGAGACCATTTTGACCATCGGCGCGCGCGTGCCCGACCACGGCAAGCTGGCGCCCTGGCGCTTCATCGTGTTCGAGGGTGAGGCCCGCGGCCGCGCCGGCGACGTGATCGCGAAGGTGTTTGCCCGCAAGAATCCCGGCGCGCCCGCCACCGACATCGAGGTCGAGAAGAAGCGCCTGACCGATGCGCCGCTGGTGATCGGCGTGGTCTCCTTCACCAAGCCGCACCCGAAGGTGCCGCCGTGGGAGCAGGAATTGTCGGCCGGCGCCAGCGCCATGAACATCGTCACCGCCGCGACCGCGCTCGGCTACGGCGCCTGCTGGCTGACCGGCTGGTTCGCCTTCGACCGCGACGTGCTCGACGGTCTCGGCCTGAAGCCGGACGAGAAGCTCGCTGGGCTAATTCATATCGGCACGCCGACCAAGCCGAGCGAGGATCGCCCGCGCCCGGTGCTGTCGGATATCGTGACGCGGTTCTAGGCCGTGTACCCACAAACCAGACCGCGTGATGCGAAGATGCCTGCGTCGGCTTTGCCGCTATAGCGACCAAGTTCGTGCGCAGCGCAATATGCGGCAAAGGCAGTCATTCGGGCACGCCGGCTATTCGCCACGCTTGGCCCAATTTCTCGACATCTTCGAGCCGGCGAAATGGCGAGCTTTTGATGCCGGAAATGCGCAAAGCGGGGTCGGTTTGCAGGACGGCGTCGCACGCGCGACGGGCTTCGGCGATGCGCCCGATCATCGCCAAGCTCGACATCAGTATTCGCTGCGCGCCCGGAAAATTCGGCTGGCGCTGGATGGCGCTCGTGGCGCGGGACAGAGCTTCCTCATACCGCCCGGCAAAGAAATGAGCGAAGGCCATCCCGGTTTGCGGAATGAACAGGTGGGGATCGACCGGGCTCAAGCGAATTGCTGCCGAGAATTGCTCGATCGCTGCATCGTGATTGCCGAGAAAAACCTGTGCCCAACCTGCCCACAGGCGCGCCATGGCCAGATTGGGATCGAGTGCAATGGCCCTTGCGGCAAGAGCCGAGCCGGTCTCCGGCTCTTCGAGCATGTAGGAATAAACATGTGCTGCGTGCGCAAGCACCAGAGGATCGTCCTGGTCGAGATGCACCGCTCGTTCGACCAGTTGTCGGCTTTCGGCCCGCTCCTTTGCCGCGTCCTCGATCCATCCGAACCCTTTCTTCTGACCAAAAATGTTGGCTCCAGAGGCGTAGGCGACGGCAAATGCAGGATCGAGCGAAATGGCAAGTTTAGTCATCCTGAGAGCTTCATCGCTGCCCTCCCGTGTCCACTGGTAGATGCTGAACTTGGAGCGTAGATAATAGTCATAGGCTTGGAGGCTTTCGGTCGGTTTGCGCCGTGCGCGCTCTATCTCGGCCCGCTCAAGCTGCGGAGACATCGCGCCTATCACGGCGCTCGTCAGGCGATCCTGCAAATCGAAGATGTCTTCGAGCTCGCCATCGAACTTGTCCGCCCAGATGTGCGCGTCCGTGGACGCGTCGATCAATTGCCCGGTCACACGAATCCGTTTTCCGGCCTTGCGCACGCTGCCTTCCAGTACGTAGCGGACACCAAGCTCACTACTGATCCGCTTGATGTCGACGGCTTCGCCCTTGTAGGTGAAACTCGAATTCCGCGAAATGACGAACAGCAATTTCGATCGCGACAGTCCCGTGATGATATCCTCGACCATGCCGTCGGCGAAATATTCCTGCTCCGGATCGTCGCTTAGATTCAGGAAGGGAAGCACCGCGATCGAAGGTTTGTCGGGAAGCGCAAGGACGGGTCTCGGGTGTTCCATCGGACGGTCGTCGGCGATCGGCGCGCCGGCGGGTCCTTGCGCTTGCAGGATGGGTCCGACGAAACGGAAGCCCTTTCGCGGCAGTGTCTTGATCAGGCGCTGTTCCTGGCCGGAATCGCCGATCGCGTTCCTCGCGGCATTGAGGCGAGTTGTCAGCGCTTCGTCGGACACACTGCGCCCGTTCCAAATGGTATTGATGAGGTCGTCCTTGCTGACGACGCGCTCCCGGTTGCGGATCAGATAATCGAGCAGGTCGAATACCTTTGGCGCGATGGCGACGACTTCCGCGCCGCGATGCAACTCGCGGCGGTCCGTGTCGAATACGTAGTTCTCGAACAAATAGCGCAAGCTGCCGTTCCCCAAGTGGCCTCCGATCGTCGAGGCACAGCACCGGTCGCAACTCCAAGAATAAGCTGCCGGTAAGGAAAAAGTAAGCCGTAGGTCAGGCGTGCCTGCCCATGCCTTGGCACTCTCGTCTGACTGAAAATACCCCCGAAGAGACGCTCGAAACTTGGAACAGGTTATGTCGGAATCGATTCAGGCGGCTGCTCAGTGCCTTCCACCGCATGCTCGACTGATACAGATGGGGACAGGCGGCGCGGTCGCCAATGTCGTGCACATCGCGGCGAAGCTTGGGTTGGCTGATAAACTTGCTGATGGACCAAAGAGTGCAGTGGAGCTGGCCGGCCCATCAGCTCTGCACGCCCCGTCCTTACACAGATTGATGAGGACGATGGCCAGTCTGGGGCTTCTCACCGAAGGTGAACGACTGCGATTTTCGTTAACGACGCTCGGTGAGGCATTAAGGTCGGACGCTCCGGGCTCGGCAAGATCGACCTTGCTGATGACAGGAAGTAGTTGGGTCGGAAGTGGCTTCGCCAATCTACTTCATTCCTTGCAAACGGGCCGTACAGGCTTCGAAAAAGCACAGGGGATGCCGTTCTTCGACTACCTTGCTCAACATCCCGAAGACGCTTCAGTGTTTAGTGAAGCAATGGTTGGGCTTCATGGAGCAGAACCTCCAGCTGTCGCGGCCGCCTACGACTTTTCTATGTTCGAGACCGTCTTCGATATTGGAGGGGCATCTGGCAATATGCTCGCCGCTATACTTGGACGATACCCAGAGCCTCGAGGCTTGTTATTCGATCGGCCGCACGTCGTGGTCGATGCGGAAAAGTTGCTCAGAACGAACGGTGTTACGGGTCGCGTAACCGTCGAGGCTGGAGATTTTTTCCTGTCAGTGCCCTCGGGCGGCGACGCTTACATCTTGTCGCATATCTTGCACGATTGGAACGATGACCGGTGCCTGGCAATTCTAGGTCATTGTCGCAAAGCCATGAAGCCGGATGGACGACTGCTGATTGTCGAGATGGTCCTGCCTCCCGGTGACGCTCCACATCCAGGGAAGATACTGGATATGGTGATGTTGGCATTGATCGGTGGGCAGGAGCGCACAGAAACCGAGTACGCCAGTCTATTGGACAAGGCTGGTTTCCGCCTCAGTCGCGTCGTGGCAACACAATCACCGGTGAGCGTCGTAGAAGCCGTTCTGGCCTAAGTCCGCAAGGTCCGCTTGGACTCACCGGGGGCCGCAGGTTGATATCAACTCGCGTCAATCAGGCTATGGCTGCGCCTTAATGGTTCCGCGTCCTAGTCAGGCGCAGCATTGTAGCCCGCATCAGCCAACGGGTCGCGCGAACGCGAGCCCGATGACAGATATGCGGGACCCGCGCCGCGGGTATCGCTTCGCTCACCCGGGCTACGAGGTCCGAGTCATTGCCGGGCATGACGCGTTGGACGCGCCTAAGCCGCCTTCGACGCGCGCTCCGCAAAGCCGCGCAGCAGGGCCGCAATCTCGTGCCCGGGCCGCGCCGCGCTGAACAGGAAGCCCTGCACTTCGTTGCAACCCTCGGCGCGCAGCCAGTCGAGCTGGTCTGTTGTCTCGACGCCTTCCGCGGTCGTGGTGATCTTGAGGCTGCGGCCGAGGCCCGAGATCGCGCGCACGATCGCCAGGCAATCGGAGCGCTGCGCCAGATCCTTCACGAAGGAGCGGTCGATCTTGATCTTGTCGAAGGGGAAGCTGCGCAAATAGCTCAGGCTGGAATAGCCGGTGCCGAAATCGTCCATCGAGATGCTGACGCCGAGCTCGCGCAGCTGATGCAGGATCGCGAGATTGGCCTCCGTCTCCGCCAGGAACACCGACTCGGTGATCTCGAGCTCGAGCCGACGCGCCGACAGGCCGGAATGCGCCAACGCCGAAATCACGGCCTGGACCAGATTGCGGCTGCGGAACTGCACCGGCGACAGATTGACCGCGACCTTCACGTCGGCGGGCCACTTCATCGCCTCGGCACAGGCCTCGCGTAGCACCCATTCGCCGAGCGCGACGATCAGGCCGATGTCTTCCGCAACCGGGATGAACTCTGCGGGCGAGATCATGCCCTTCTGCGGGTGCTGCCACCGCAGCAGCGACTCGAAGCCACTGATGCGGTCGGCGGCGATGTCGACCAGCGGCTGGTAGTGCAGCTCGAATTCGCCGTTGCTGAAGGCGGCGCGCAGATCGCGCTCCATGTCGCGGCGCTTCTGCGCCTGCTGATCCATCTCCGGCTCGAAGAAATGATGCACGCCGCCGCCGTCGGACTTGGCGCGATACAGCGCCATGTCGGCATTGCGCATCAGGTCTTCCGACGTCGTGCCGTCGCCCGGCGACAGCGCGATCCCGACGCTGGCGCCGACCACGACTTCGAGCCTGTCGATCTTGTAGGGCGCGCTCAGGGCATCGATCAGCCGCTCGGCGAAAGCGCTCGCTTCGTTCGGCGAGACATCCGCGGCAAGCACGATCGCGAACTCATCACCACCAAGGCGGGCCGCGACATTGTCGTCGCGGACCACCTCGCGCAAACGCTCCGCCACCAGCTTGAGCAGCCGGTCGCCCATCGGATGCCCGAAGGAGTCGTTGACGTTCTTGAACAGATCGAGATCGATGCACATCACAGCGACGCGCCGATTGCCGGAGCGGCCGCGCTCCAGCGCCTCGCGCAGGCGCTCCTGGTAGAAGTCGCGGTTCGGCAGGTTGGTGAGACCGTCATGGTGCGCCATGTGTGCGATCCGCGCTTCGGCGGCGCGGCGTTCGGTGATGTCGACCACTGCGACCAGATAGCCGTCGCGGCCCTCGAACGCCACCCTGCGTCCGAAGGTCAGCACATGGATCTCGATGCCATCAGCCTTGATGTGCCGCCAGTCGCGGCTCGATTGATAGACGTCGCCGACCTCGCGCAAGGCGGCGCTGTGCATGGCCCACTCATCCTCCGGCCAGATCTGGCGCAGCGTCATGCCGAGAAATCTCTCCCGGCTGTACCCATAGTGCTGAACGGCGGCGTCATTGACGCTGAGGAACTCCATCGTGCCGGCGTCGAATACCCACATCGGCATCGGGTTGTTCTCGAACAGCAGACGGAACGACTGCTCGCGCTGCTTCAGCGCGGTGACGTCGGAGACGGTCAGCGACAGCATGTCGCCGAACGCCGTGACGCCGAGCCGCAGGCAGCGATCGCCGCTGTCGATCTCGAACTGGCCGCCAGGACCGTTGCCGACGAATCCGCTTCCGACGAATCCGCGCAGGCGGTTCATCACCGCCGGCGCCGCGAGCGGATTGCCGCCGGCGCTGAGCCGGCGCCACAGCAATTCGGTCGCGGGCTGCATCAGGAGCCTTGCGGCACCCTGGTTGAGATGCACGATCTGGAAGTCGGCCGCCTCGCCCCGCGCGTCGCGGATCGCGGCGAGCGACAGCACGCCCTCGTCGGTGGCCGAGAAGATCGTATCGAGAAGATTGTACTGCGCATTGCGCTCGTTGACATAGACGCCGACCAGGATGCCGCCCCAGCGCGACCGCGTCGGCAGCGCCAGCACATCAAAGGTTCGCACCAGACCGTCGCGCACGCAATGCGCCGACGCGAGATAGGGCCGGCAGTTCTCGCGCGCATTCGCAGCAGCTTCGGTCAATGCCGTCGCGCAGTCCGGCGGCAGCGCGCTGAGTGGAATGTCCCAGCGCTCGTCGTTCAGCCAGGTCTGGACGTAGCGGCCGGTGTGCGAGACGCTGAGCACGCCGTCGACGTTCCGCAGCAGCACGATGTGATCGGCAAGCCGGCCAAGACTGCCGAGCATCACGTCTTCATAATGCGGCAGCTTTTCACCGGGACGGACTGCCGCCTGCCACTTCCGTTGCAGAACCGGAACGTCGGCGAACATCTCGGAATTGAACTTGGCCGAAGTCTTTGCTGATTTCTTGTTGGCCATGATCATGGCACGCCCCGTTCACGCAAACGCCGGAGCATGATCCGGAAAGTGCGATACAGCTTTCCGAAGGGATCATGCTCAAGCAAAAAGCCAAGGCGCGATGACGACACAATTTGAACTCAGCGCGCTTTAGTCCCCGTGGCATCCAAGTCATACCGCGGCTTAACGCCATGTAAAAATAGCGAGCCCGTGCGTCGCCGCCAGCGATTATGACAGCTCAAACTGGCGCGATGGTTAGTTCACGTTAGAGACTATGACAGCTGCATGAATGCAGCGCAGCCGGGCGTCAGCGCGCCACGACCTCGACTTCGCCATCGACGCCGTTGACGACGTTGAAGGGACGCTCGAACACCTTGCCCTCGTTCTTGGCGATCGCACGATACTCGCCTTCGGAGAGCACGACGCGCGGGAACGCGCCGATCGATTCCTTGATCACGTCGCCGCCCGGCGTGATCACCGACCATGCGGTGTTGGCGAGTGCTTCGCCGCCCTTCTCGCTGACCAGCTTGAGGGTGATGACGGCCGCGCGATGCGTGACGGTGACGTCGGTGAGCTTGCCCGCCGCGACGCGAATGTCGGAGCGCACCACCGAGTTGGCGTCACCATAGTTGGAGACGATGTAGTAGGTGCCCTCCGGCAGCAGCGCGACGTCGCCGGCGGACACGTTTGGCACCAGCGGGCCGCGGTCCGAGCCGTCGAACTGGCTACCCTTGTAGATCGCGAACGAAATCTGGTTGGGCGGGATCTTGCTGGACCCGACCCGGCCTTCGATCCGCAGGCCCCCGGCCGGCAGCACGAAGGATTCGCGGTCGGTTTCCGACTTCAGGCTGACGGCGCGGACCGCGCTGACGAGGCCGAGCGCGACATGGACGACATAGTTGCCGGGCGGCAGCACGAGGTTGGGCGTCGCGCCGCGCTCCTCGCGGATCAGCTTGTAGGTGCCGTTGTCATCCGGCTTGTCGGCGAACACCCGCCACACCAGCCCGGCATTGATCACCGGCAGGTCCTTGCCGTATCGCGCCGTCAGCGACAGCACCGCCTGCCCGGCGGTCGGCGAGCCGGCCGGCGGCGTCACCGGAGGCACGGTCGCAATCGACGGCTGGACGATGGTCGGCTGGGTCAGCGGACCGGGCAGAACGGGCCCCGAACCGGGCCCGGACGGCGGCGCCAAATTGAGCGCGGGGCCGGACGGTACGTCCGGAACCGAGGCAGGCGGGATTGGCGGTGGCCGGTCGCTGAAGAACTGCGCCGACACGGAAGTCGGGATCAGGGCGAGCAAAAATGCCGCAAGCGTCAATAGCGGAAGGAGCCGCGTGCCCCGCCCGCATCCGCCGATGCCGTTGCCCCTCGAAGTCATCACCATGCTTTTCAACGAAAACGCGGCAAATTCAAGCCTTCGTCCAATGCTTTGTCACAGTCCCGGGGGCACTGTCCCCGGTTTGGAACCGCTCGATCAAGCCGATGTTAGTCCTATCGTCGCGGTCCAGTCACATTCCCTGCCTACCGCGGTCCACCCGGGGCATGAATCATGCCTGTGGGGGAATAACCATGAAACCGGACGACGCTGGCGCAGCGATGCCGCGCGGCCTAGTCTCGCGCTGGCAGGAGATTTGCCGTGTTGGATAGCTGGATGGGCCGAGGCCAAAAGAGCTCCGACGGCGCCGACAAGGTAGGGCTGGGAACGGTTCGCCGGCCGGTGATCGGGCTTGCGCTCGGGGGCGGCGCCGCGCGCGGCTTTGCGCATATCGGCATCATCAAGACCCTGCTCGCCCATGGCATCGTCCCCAACGTGGTGGTCGGCACCTCGATCGGCTCCGTGGTCGGCGGCGCCTATGCGGCCGGCCACATCGACAAGCTCGAGCAGTGGGCCCGCAGCCTGCAGCCGCGCAGCGTGCTCGGCTACCTCGACATCCGCCTCAACGGCTCCGGCCTGATCGGCGGCGCCAAGCTGGCCGCCGAGATCGAGGCAGCGCTGGGCCAGGTCATGATCGAGGATCTCGCGATCAAGTTCGCCAGCGTCGCAACCGAAGTCCGCACCGGGCACGAGATCTGGCTGACCCAGGGCCGCGTGGTCGACGCCATGCGCGCCTCCTACGCCCTGCCCGGCATCTTCGCGCCGGTGCTGATCGGCGACCGTTGGCTGGTCGACGGCGCGCTGGTCAATCCGGTGCCGGTTTCTGCCGCCCGCGCCCTCGGCGCCGAGATCGTCATTGCAGCGAACCTCTCCAGCGACGTGTTCGCGCATTCGACCACGATCTACAATCACGGACCGTCCGCCGCGCCCGAGGTGACAGTCGCGGTGACCGCCGAGGCAGAAATCGAGCCGGAACCTCCGAAGCGGCGGTTCGGCCGCTTTTTCTCCGCCGAACGGACCGTGAAGCGGGAGTTTTTCGGCAGCGCCAGCCGGCCCGGGATCTCGAGCGTCATGGTCGACGCCTTCAACATCATGCAGGACCGCATCACCCGTGCGCGCCTCGCCGGCGATCCGCCTGACATGCTGATCTCGCCGCGCGTCGGTCAGATCGGCTGGTTCGACTTCCATCGCGCCGACGACCTGATCGCGCACGGCATCCGCGCGGCCGAACGCGCCATCGGCGCGATCGAGGAAGCGATCGATATCCTGGTGCCGCCGTCCAACGGCGCGGGCACCACCGGGAAATAGCGCTCAGGCGGTCTTGCTCAGGCGGTCTTGATGTAGTCGCGCAGCGCTTCCTGCTCGTGCTCATATTCCTGCACGCGGCGCTTGACGACGTCGCCGATCGAGATCAGCCCGACCACCTTGCCGTCCTCGACGACAGGGAGATGGCGGAACTTGCCGGTGGTCATCATCTCCATCAGGCCGCTGACGGTATCGGACTCGCGGCAGCTCACGACCTTCTTGGTCATCACCGCGCTCACCGGTTCCTCCAGCACGCCCGCGCCGCGCTCTGAGAGCACGCGCACGATGTCGCGCTCCGACAGGATGCCTTCCATCCGGCCCTGCTCCATCACCAGCACGGCGCCGATCTTGCGCTCGCCGAGCAGTTTGACCGCGGCCGAGAGCTTCGCGCCGGGCGCGACGCTCATGACCTGATGGCCCTTTGCATCGAGAATGGAACGTACCGTCATTGCCGCCTCCCTGAATCCGCTCGCGCCCGCTTCAGCGGGGTCGAGCCTGTTCGCCAGAGTCTTCAATCAACAGTTCCGCGCCGATTTCGGTTCCGGGGGCGCGGTCGGTAGCTGGGCTTGATGTGTCGGCCCGCTTTGTTCTGTGTCGCAAAGATGATGATGGAATTCGAACCGAGCCGCAAGCGGCGATCAGACGCGGCCGGACTAGTCCAGCGACGACGCAACCGCAGCATCATCTCGCGCGCGCGGAATCGGATCGAACAGCGAGAACAGCAACAGCCCGGCGAGGAAGCCGCCGATATGCGCCTGCCAAGCGACGCTCGCGTCCTCAGCACCGAGCGACAGCGAGGTGGCGCCGAACAGGATATTGACGCCGAACCAGATCGCCAGGAACGCGAGCACCCGCCCGTTGCGCAGCGCCCGCCACAGCGACAGCGCGGGCACCTTGGCGGCCGCGTCGGCATCGCCGCGGCTGAACGACAGAAAGCTGCCCTTCACAAAGGCGAAGCGCATCGCCGCCGCCATCGTCCCCGACACCGAGGCCGACGCGCCGATCATCGGCGCAATGGCGTGCTCATGGGTCAACAGATGCGCGAGCGCGCCGGCGGCCGCCGTCACCGCCATGAAGACAAAAAAGCGCACCGCACCGAAGCGCCGCGCCAGCGCGCTGCCGAACGGCAGCAGCCACAGCACGTTGAAGCCGATATGCGTAAGGTTGGCGTGCAGCAGCGAATAGGTGACGAAGGTCCAGACCTTGGCGCCGTCTCCGCCCGGGAAGGTGATGTCGAGCAGCGTCGAATCGTAGCGCTTCGGGATGAAGCCGAAGACGTCGATGGTCCAGTTTTCCATCTCCGGCGGCAGCAGCACCCGCAGATGGATCACCGCGATCAGGAGGATGTAGGCGGTGAGCGCCGGCGGCAAGGTCAGGATCGGCTCGCGCGGCGCCTCCGGCGGCGGCTCGAGCGGGGATTCGGGATGGGAGTCCAAGGGGTCGGCGACCTCGCACGCGGCTGTGCATCCCAGATAGGCGGCTTTCATGCCGCTGTGCAAGTGCACAATCCCGAAATCGGACACCGGGTGTCGCGCGGCGCCAGGATCGAGACGAAAGCGATCGGGACAAAAGATAAAGGAGGGCGCTGAGAACGCCCTCCCCGATCGGCTGGTCTTCTCGTGCCCCAGAGGGATCGGGAGAACATCCCCACCCCTCCCCGCACGGTGACCAAACTGTTTGACGCCACCTGTGTACCAACCACGCCGGCGCTTGGGCAGCCGGCGAACGGGAACGCGCGGACCCTACGCGGAGGTTCCGCGGCCGCCAAGGACATAGTTAAATTTACGTTAACAACACAAAGCTGCCGATAAGCCGCCCAAACCGCGGCCACGGCATGGACGCTGCACAGCCTTCCCTGCACAACAGAGAAGGGAAGGCGCCTGAGCAAAACCGGGACAGATGTGTCCCGCCGAGCCCAGGTGCCGGGCAAGGTTCTTTAGATGAAACACAGCTCGAGCCGCGAATTCTTCGCCTATTGGAATGCGAAGCGCGGCACTGCGCGTGCACCCGACCGGAGTGAATTCGAACCGTCCGCGGTGCGCGAGCTGCTGTCCGACATCTTCGTGCTGTCCTATGACGGCGAGACCCGCTTTCCGTTCCGCGTCGCCGGCACCCGCACCTCCGCCCTGCTCGGCTGCGACCTCAAGAACCGCAGCTTTTCCGCCCTTTTCACCGACGAGAGCCGCGGCGAGATCGAAGACATCATCACCTGTGTCGTCGAAGAGACCCTGCCGGCCATCGCCGGCATCACCGCCACGACCGAAACCGGCTCCAAGGCGCACCTTGAGTTGCTGCTGCTGCCCTTCACCGCCCGCGTCCATATGCCGGCGAGCCTGACCGGCCTGCTCGCCCCGTTCGAGGATGACGTCACCCGGCTGCACGACCTCGTCCTGACCTCGTGGCGCTACCTGCATCCCCAGGAGCGGCTGGTGCCGCGGACCCTGCGCAAGCTCGCGATCGCGCGCGGCCTCATGGTCTACGAAGGACTGCGCTAGCCCCCGACGCCAGCCCTCAGCCCTCGTCCGGCGGCGAGACCGGCCACGCCGGTCGCTTGCACCGCGGGCCGCGGAACTCTATTAGCTGGTTCGCCGCCATGGCGGGGGTGATCCGCTTATTGCAGCTGCGGCCGGGCTGGGCATGTTTCGCAATTCGATCAGGCAGAAGATCGTCGGCATCGCCGCGGGACTCATCGTCCTCGCGGTGATCACCTCGCTGCTGTCGATGGTGATGGCGGGCCAGGTCGGCCATCTGCTGGATGAGCTCACCAACCGCTACATCCCCGCCTATGGTCATCTCGCCCGCGTCAACATCCGCTCGCTGGAGCGGTCTTTGGCGATGCGCCGGATGATGATGGCGAAGATGCAGGCGCCGGGGGAAGCCAGCGGCTACGACGCGGCGCGCAAGACCTTCGACGAGATCGAGCCCCAGATCAAGCGCGAGGCCGACGCGGCGCGCGTGCTGATCGATTCGATCATCGCCGATCCCTCGACCCCGTCGGACAACGCCGCCCTCGGGCGCCTCGATGACCGCATCGACAATGCCGTCAACGATCTCCTGATGCGCCTGAACGCCGAGAACAAGACGCTGCTCGACCAGCTCGACGCCCAGGACTTCGCGGCCGCGAAAGCGACCACGCTGCGCGCCGACGTCCTGCGCGACGACTTCAACAACAAGATCGAAGGCATTCGTACCGACATGCTGGCGCAGGTCGCTTCGGCCGCCGCGAAGGTGATGAGTGCCCAGCAGCGGGCGATCATCATCTCCGGTGTCGTGACCGGGATTGCCGCGATCCTCGGCTTCGTGTTCGCGATGCTGGTCGGCAGCGGCATTACGCGCCCGGTGATGCGGCTGCTGGAGGGCACCCGCGAGGTCGAGGCGGGCCGCCTCGACGGCACCATCGCGATCACGACCCAGGACGAGATCGGCCAGCTGTCGGCCGCCTTCAACCGCATGATCGAGACGCTGCGTCACAACCAGCGCATCCGCGAGACCTTCGGCCGCTACATCAATCCGCGGATCGCCGAGGGCCTGCTCGAGCAGCCGGCGATCGCCGCCACCGAAGGACAGCGCCGCATCATGACGGTGATGTTCTGCGACATGAAAGGCTTCACCAGCCTGAGCGAAGGCGTGACGCCGCGCGGCCTCGTCAAGATCATGAACCTCTATCTGTCGACGATGTCCGCGCCGGTCCACGCGCATCGTGGCATCATCGACAAATATATCGGCGACGCCATCATGGCCTATTGGGGTGCCCCGTTCGTCGAGGAGGCCGAGCAGACCCATCTGGCCGCGCTTGCCGCCATCGACATGATCGGCCAGGTCAGCCAGCTGCGCAAGGATCTGCCCGAGCTGCTCGGCGTGCGCGCCATCCCGGCCGACTGCGACATCCGCATCGGGATAGCCACCGGCGAGGTCCTGGTCGGCAGCATCGGCTCCGAATTCATGATGAGCTACACCGTGCTCGGCGACACCGTGAACCTCGCCTCGCGGCTGGAAGGCGCCAACAAGTTCTACGGCAGCCGCAGCCTGATCTCGGAAGCCACCGGGAGCGCCTGCGCCGCGACCATCGAGCTGCGCGAGGTCGACCGCCTCGTCGCCGTCGGCCAGACCCAGCCGGTCGCCGTGTTCGAGATCCTCGGCAAGAAGGATCAACTGACGCCGGCGCAGACCGAGTTGCGGCAGCGCTACGCCGATGGTCTCGCCGCCTATCGCGACCGCCGCTGGGACGACGCCGAGCAAGCTTTCACTGCGGCACTGGCTGCGGCGCCGGGCGACGGACCGTCGATCGCCATGAAGGCGCGCGTCGCAGCGTTCAGGCAAAATCCGCCGGCGGCAGATTGGGACGGCGCCTGGCACCTGGAGCAGAAATAGCGAGACTTGCAGCCCACATGAACCAACTGGTCGCGCGAAATGCGCGCGATGACGGGCTCCGCGATATGCGGAAAGAAAGATCCCGGATATCGCTTCGCTCATCCGGGCTACACGCATTGACGCTGACCTGCCCTTCACACTGCCCTTGTGCGACCGGCGCGATTCTAACACCGATGTTAGTTTCGGCTCCGCCGTTCGATGGTGCGAACAAAACATTCGGCGCACGTGCAAGCACGAGCTCCGGAAGCGACAGTGCGATTGCCGCATCGGCAAACAATTTTTCAGAACGCGCGGAATGTCTCTCGCGATCGGGAGTTAGTGCTTCAGATCAATGACTGTCCACGTCAAGTCGGGAGATGCGCATGATCAAGTCACCGATGAAGCTCGCAATGCTTACGGCATTTCTGACAGCGCCGATCATCCTGTTCCCACCGCACACCGCCCTCGCCGCCGGTGGAGGTGGTGGCGGCGGCGGAGGAGGAGCAGGCGGCGGAGACTTCTACGGGTCGAGCTACAGCACGCCTGCGCCGGCCTATCCCCAGCAGAAGGACAGAAAGACCACGCACAGGGTCAAGAAGCCGATCAAGCAATCCGGCTTCGATGATCCGGCATTCCGCGACGGCTATCGCGCGGCCTATGCGACGATCTACGAACGCAACGACTACGCCGCCGCGATCGATCAGCTGCACACGCTCGGCCGCGACGATCATCCGAACGTCGCCAACCTGATCGGCTATTCCTATCGCAAGCTCGGCGACTACAAGCAGTCGCAGGTCTGGTACGAGCGCGCGCTGAAGGCCGATCCCAACCACGTGCTGACGTGGAACTACTACGGCCTGTGGCAGATCGAACAGGGCAACCGCGACCAGGCGCAGTATCATCTGCAGCGGATCGCCGAGATCTGCGGCACCGACTGCGAGGAGTATCGCACGCTGGCCGCGGCACTGGAGAAGCCGCCGGGTACGAACCTCGTCTACTGAACGCACCGGCGCGGAGCCGGCATAAGCGGAATGCGAGATCACTCGATCCGGCCCGGACATCGCTTCGCGCGTCCGAGCTGCACGCGCCGTTGGCTTCCTTCGGCGCCGTCCGCTATCGTGGGCACCGGAACCATTTGCGAGTCCGTCATGCCCGACCTGATTGATTTCGGTACGTTGCAGCTCAAATTCCTGCAGAGCAAGGAGACCACCGGCGGCAGCGTCGATCTGTTCGAGATGACGCTGCAACCGAATGCCCGGATGCCGATTCCGCACTATCACGAGAGCTGGGACGAGACGATCTACGGGCTTTCGGGCGTCTCGACCTGGCGGGTCGACGGCAAGGAGATCGACATCGCGCCCGGCGAGTCAGTGTTCATCAAGCGCGGTGTCGTGCACGGCTTCACCAACCGCTCGAACGGTCCGGCGACCTGCCTCTGCCTCCTCAGCCCCGGCGCGCTCGGACCGCAATATTTCAAGGACATGGCGGCCCTGATGGCGGGGGGTGTCCCCGATCCAGCCAGGATGAAAGAGACGATGCTGCGCTACGGCCTGGTGCCGGTCGCTTCCTGACCACTCGACGCAAGAAACCTGCACCGCCGGCGGCCCTGCTCAAAACCGCGTCGTGCCGAGCGGCAGGCCGAGTTTTACGCGGCCAACCAGCCCGTAGCTGATCGGGGTCATCGCGACATGCTTGATCGCGGCCTGGACGTCGCGGATCGAACGTTCCAGCGTGCCGGTCTCGAAGATCGCGGCCGTGCCGGCGGCCGCCGCGATCATCTCGACGATTCGGGCCGCGCTTTCGCCGGCGTTGGCGCAGGCGATCCGGTGCAGCAGCCGTGCTTCGATCAGGCGCTCACCTCCGGCCTCGCTCGCCGCCATCAGCTCCGTCATGTCCTCGACCAACAGCGCCCGCGCGGAGCGCAGCGCCGTTTCGGCTCGGCCGACCATCGCCTGGACCAGTTCGCCGTCGCGCAGCTGGCCGACGCCACCGAGCCGCGGCTTCTTGCCCGCGAGCGCGATGAAGGCGTCGAGCGCGCCGCGCGCGATCCCGAGCGGCACGACCGAGACGGTCCAGGAAAACGCTGCCAGACCCGGCAGCCGGTACGGGATACCCGGCTGGGTCGGCTTGAAGTCGACCAGCAGATGGGTGTGGCTGTCAGGCACGAAGCAATCCTGCATCTCGAAGTCGCAGCTTCCGGTGGCGCGTAGTCCGGACACGAACCAGGTGTCGTGGAGGCGGACGTCGGCGCGATCGACGTAGCAGCAGATCGGCGGGCTGTCCTTGCCGTCGGGCCCCTTGACGCTCGCCAGCCCCATGAACCTGGTCGCGTGGGGCGCGCCGCTGCCGAACGGCCAGCGTCCGCTGATCCGATAGCCGCCCTCGACCTCCACCGCCGTCCCGATCGCCCCGGTGGCGCTCGCGATGAACGCGAGCGGATCGGCGAACCAGCCCCGCACCACCTCCTCCGGCAGATAGCCGCCGGCCCGGCTCATGCCGCCGCCATTGCCGACCAGCCAGCCGACCGAGCCGTCGAGCGCGGCGGCTGCCTCGACGATCGTCATGAAGTCGAGCGGCGAGAATTCCGGCCCGCCCAGCGCCTTCGGCAGGTACAGCCGAAACATTCCGGCCTCGGCCAGGGCGCGGACCACGGCGTCGGGAAGCCGGCGCTCCCGGTCGAAATCCGCCCGTTGCTCGGCAATCAGCGGGGCAAGCCGCTCGAGGGCGGCCAAATGTTCCGCAACCGTGGTCATGGCAATATCCTTGGCAGGCTGGGGCATGACGCCTTCCTTTCCGAGAGCTGGCAATATCGGGAGTTCAGCGCGGAGACGCGGATTTGGCCATGGCGCCCGGCGTCGCAGAGGGACTGTCATCTCTTTGTCACGAATTGTGCAGACAGGTTCAGCGGACCAGTCTCGGGGACATGCATGGACTATTTCAAACGCTTCAACTTCCTGTTCGCGGCGCCGGTTTTCGAGGCCGACGACCTCGAAGGCATCCGCTTCAACCAGATCATCGCCGAAATCGAGCGCTCCGGCTTCGAAGTGGTCCGCGCCCGCAAGCTGGAGGATGCCGAGATCGCGGTGCAGACCGATGCGGCGATCGGCTGCATGGTGGTCGACTGGGGCAAGAAGGGCCTCGAGGGCAAGACCGCGGCCCTGATCAATCTGATGCGCCGGCGCGGCCTCGACTTCCCGATCCTCCTGCTGATCCGCCGCAAGCGGTTCGAGGACCTGCCGGTCGAGGTGCTCGATTTCATCGACGGCTATGTGTTCTTGTCCGAGGAAACCCCGCCCTTCATCGCCAAGAACCTGATCTCCAGGCTGAAGCAATATGCCGAGAACCTGAAGACCCCGTTCTTCGGGGCGCTGGTCGACTACGCCGAGGAAGGCAACCAGCTCTGGACCTGCCCGGGCCACAATGGTGGCGTGTTCTACAGCCGCAGCCCGATCGGCCGGGTGTTTGTCGAGCATCTCGGCGAGGCGGTGTTCCGCGACGACCTCGACAATTCCGTGCTCGATCTCGGCGACCTCCTCACCCATGAGGGGCCGGCGCTGCGGGCGCAAAAGGAAGCCGCCAAGATCTTCGGCGCCGAGAAGACCTATTTCGTGCTCAACGGCACCTCGACATCCAACAAGGTCGCGCTCGGCTCGCTGGTCACCGACGGCGATCTCGTGCTGTTCGACCGCAACAACCACAAGGCCGCGCATCACGGCGCGCTCCTGATCGGCGGCGGCATCCCGGTCTATGTGCCGACGGTGCGCAACGCCTGGGGCCTGATCGGCCCGATGCGCTGGGACCTGCTCGACGAGGGCGCGCTGCGCGACCAGATCCGCAAGCACCCGCTGGTCAAGGACGAGAACGCCTGGAAGAAGGAGCGTCCGTTCCGCGTCGCCGTGGTCGAGCAGTGCACCTATGACGGCACCATCCACTCCGCCGAGATGATCCTCAAGCGGATCGGCCACCTCTGCGACTATATCCTGTTCGACGAGGCCTGGGCCGGCTTCATGAAATTCCACCCGATCTATTCCGGCCGCTTCGCGATGGGGCTCGCCAATCTCGGCCCCGAGGCGCCCGGCATCATCGCGACCCAATCGACCCACAAGCAGCTCGCGAGCTTCTCGCAGGCCTCGCAGATCCACATCCGCGACCGCCACATCAAGGGCCAGAAGCGCCGGGTCGAGCACCGCCCGCTTCAACGAAAGCTTCATGCAGCACGCCTCGACCTCGCCGTTCTATCCGATCTTCGCCTCGCTCGACGTCGGCGCGCAGATGATGAAGGGCCGCTCCGGCGAAGTACTGTGGGACGACACGATCCGGCTCGGCATCGAGCTGCGCAAGAAGATCCGCGCGGTGAAACGCGAGTTCGAGGAGAAGGAGACGCGCGCGGAACGGCGCTGGTTCTTCGAGCCGTTCGTGCCGGACCGCGTGATGATCCCCGATGTCGCGCGCGAGAACGGCGTGCACAATGTCGCCTGGGAGACGATCTCGACCGATCAGCTGGCGACCAATCCGTCCTACTGGCAGCTCAGCCCGGGCGAAACCTGGCACGGCTTCCCGGAGCTGACCTCGGGCTTTGCCATGACCGACCCGAACAAGCTCACCTTGCTGACGCCGGGGTTCGACCACGCCACCGGCGCCTATGCCGACCACGGCATCCCCGCGCCGGTCGTCGCGCAATATCTGCGCGAGAACCAGATCGTCGCCGAGAAGAACGACCTCAACTCCCTGCTCTTCCTGCTGACACCAGGCGTCGAGGCCAGCAAGGCCGGCACGCTGGTGTCCGGGCTCGTCGCCTTCAAGAAGCTGCACGACGACAACGCGCTGGTTGAGGACGTCATCCCCGAATTCTTCCGCCGCCGCCCGCAACGCTACACCGGCGTGCGGCTGCGCGACCTCTGCGGCGACATGCACCGCTTCTTCCGCGACGGCGGCGTCAGCACGCTGCAGGCCAAGCAATTCCTGCCCGAACATCTGCCTGACATCGCGATGTCGCCGCGCCAGGCGGCGCAATATCTGATCCGCAACGACGTCGACTATCTGCCGATCGACCAGATCTTCGGCCGCATCGCCGCGACGCCGTTCGTGGTCTACCCGCCCGGCATCGCCACCATCGTGCCCGGCGAACGGCTGTCGGAACGCAGCAAGCCGATGATCGACTACCTCAAGATGTTCGAGGCGAGCTTCAATGCATTCCCGGGCTTCGAGGTCGAGGTCCAGGGCATCTACAAGGAGATCGACGACGCGGGCCGCGTCCGCTTCTACACCTATGTCGTGTCCGAATAGGCCAGCGGACGCAAGACAATGGAGAATGATCACAAGATCACCGTCCGACCCTCGCGCGACAGCGACGTCGATGCGATGCTGTCGATCTACCGCTATCACATCCGCCACGGCATCGAGGAGAGCGTCGACGATTCCGGCACGCCGGAGCCCGACGACCTGCGCGACCGCCGCAAGAATCTGCGCAACACCCGCCTGCCGCATCTGGTCGCGCTGTGCGACGGCGAGGTGGTCGGCTATGCCTATGTGGTCCAGTTCCGCAAGCGCCCGGCCTATCGCTATACGGTGAAGCATTCGATCTACATTCACCACGGCTTCACCGGCAAGGGCGTCGGCGGCCGGCTGTTGCAGGAACTGGTCGACACCTGCGCGGCGGCCGGCTTCCGCCAGATGATCGGCTACATCGACAGCGACAACGCCGCGTCGCTGGCGCTGCACGACCGCTTCGGCTTTGCCCGCGTCGGCCATCTGCCCGGTGTCGCCTATCGCTACGGCCGCTGGTCCGACACCGTGATGGTGCAGCGCTCGCTCGCCGCCGGCTCGACCGCCCCGCCGCCACCCGCGCCGCTGTCGCGGCGGTGATGGGTGATGGAGCTGCGCGGCTCCCTGCCATTCGTCGTCCTGGCGAAAGCCAGGACCCATAACCACCGCATTCGGTGATGAACGAGACAGCGGCCCCAGCGTCGCACGACAATTTAGATTTGGGGTAATGGGTCCTGGCTTTCGCCAGGACGACATCGAATGTGTGGCGCGATCTCGAGCAAGTTCGGTGTCATCACCCGCCTTCGCGAAAGCGGGTGATCCAGTATTCCAGAGACGCCAGTGCTTGAGCCGAGAGGCCGCGGCGTACTGGGTCGCCCGGTCGAGCCGGGCGATGACAGTTGTAGTGGGTGACGAACTGAGACCGCCCTATTCCAGCGTGAACCCGACCCGCAGCGTCACCTGGTAGTGCCCGACCTTGCCGCCTTCGATATGGCCCCGGGTCTGCACCACCTCGAACCATTTCATTTCCCGGATCGTCGCCGACGCGCGGCTGACGGCGTTCTCGATCGCCGCCTCGATGCTCTTGTCCGATGATCCGACCAGTTCGAGGATCTTGTAGACGTGGTCCTTGTCGTGCGTGGTGGGCATGTCGACCTCCTTGGGTGGATGCGCGATCCGGACAATTTGCACTCCGATCCGGACAGTCCGTCGTCCGATGCGGGCCGTCGTCAAACGACGAATGCTGCGCGGCAACACACCGGACGAATTGAATCAACGCGTCGCGGCGCCTTTGGTGCCAGCATGCATTTCGTGCCAGGGAGGCACCTGCCCTTGTCCGCTCCGTCACCTATGGTAGCATGGCTTGACCTCGTATTCGGGAGCGATCGATGTCCACAGCGTCCAGCTCACCCGCCACACCTCCTCACAGCCTCGGATCCGGGCTTGCCCATCTTCGCGCGAAGTGGGGCTGGATCGTCGCCCTGGGCGTGATCTACCTGATCGCAGGCGTGCTCGCCTTCGGCAGCGTGTTCTTCGCCACCGTCGTCAGCGTGCTGTTCGTCGGCGCGATGATGATCGTCGCCGGCGTTGCCGAGATCATCAACGCGTTCCAGTTCAAGACCTGGGGCAAGTTCCTGTTCTGGCTGTTGCTCGGCGCGCTCTATGTCGTCGCGGGCTTCATCACCTTCGAGAACCCGCTACTCGCAGCTGCAACGCTGACGCTATTCCTCGGCATCGCGCTGGTGGTCTCCGGCATCGTCCGCATCTTCCTGGCGTTCGGCATGAATTCGGCGGCGCCGTGGGGAATGGTCGCGATCTCCGGGCTGATCACGCTGGTGCTCGGGGCCATGATCCTGGCGCGCTGGCCGGTGTCGAGCCTCTACGTGCTCGGCATCTTCCTCAGCGTCGACCTGATCTGCGCCGGCGTCAGCTGGATCAGCATGGGCATGGCGCTGAAGCAGCGAGCGTGAAGCGAGAATGTGGGGCGGATTAGCGTCAGCCTAACCCGCCGCAAATCTCGTACGCGGAGAAAGGGCGGGTTACGCTTGCGCTCACCCGCCCTGCGGTCCTCCGCAACGCCTCAGGGCTGCGCGAGGTGCCAGGCGCCGTTGAGAAAACCGTCGCCGGTGATGTCACCGGCCTTCTGGTCCTTGGCGAAGGTATAGAGCGGCTTGCCCTTGTAGGCCCACTGCTTCGAGCCGTCGTCACGGGAGATGATGGTGTAGCCGCCTTCGGCCTTGTCGCTGGCTTCCGCCTTCAGCACCGGCCAGTTGGTCGCACAGGCCCCGTTGCAGGCCGACTTGCCTTCGGTGTCCTTGTCGAAGGTGTAGAGCGTCATGCCCTTGGTATCTGTCAGGACCGAGCCCTTCGCCGTGGTGCCGGTCTTGGTCGGCGACGCGGCAAGCGCGGCGGATGCGAGCGCAAACGACATGGCGGTGGCGAGCGCGAGCGTTGTCTTCATGATGTCTCCTTTTCGAATGCAAATGGCTTGCATGCGTAAGGACGCGCGAAAACCTCCACTATTCCGCCGGCGGCGCGGAAACAATTTCCGGCCGGGCGACGGACGTAAGGGGAATAAAGCCGAGAGCGCGTGCCGATACCGGCAGCTACCGTCTGATCTCCTCTGCCGCGCGCACCAGCGGGCGGTCGGAGAGCTGGATCGGGCCGGAGAACGGCGTGCTCATTTCGAGGATCAGATAGATCGCGGCCGAGATCAGCGCCGCGGCGGCGATGGTGGTCGAGACCACCACCGCATTGCGCGGCGCGCGAAAGCCCAGCGTCGCGAACATCAGCGTCAGCCACCCGACCAGGATGCAGATCAGCGGCGACGGAAACGAACTGTCGGACTGCTCGGCAAAGGTCCAGCGCTGCTGCACCGCCTGCCGGTAGACCGACCGGGCCTCGTTCCACAGCGCGACACTCTGCTCGTCGTCGAACTTCAGCTCGCGGAGGCTGGTGCCGACCTCGTCGAGCAGACGTTCGGACACCTCGTTCGCGCGCGAGATCGGCACATCTTTGAGCGCCTGCTCGACATAGGCGAGCAGCCGTTTGCGCGACTCGTCGGCGCTGGGACCGAGCGGCCGCAGGCTGCGGTCGAGCAGGATGAGGTCGGTGGCGAACACATGCAGGTTGCGGTCAACCGCCACATAGGTGTTGGCCGAACTGTTCATCATCAGGCCGAGCAGCAGCGACGGCATGGTGACGAACAGGGTCGCGACCAGGCGTACCGAGGTATTGGTCTCGTCGCTGCGGTGATGGTCCTGGAGCCGGCCATGGATCGCCATGGTCGCAAGCGCGGCGCCGCCGAGCAGCATGAAGATCAGGACGGCGACGACGACTGCAACCACGGCTTGCAAAGACCTGCGAGAGAATCAGGTGCGCAGGATAGCAAGTGCCGCGCGGCGGCGCATGTCCGGTTGACTGGCCTTCCCTACGCGCTATCAGTCCGGAGCGCTTTTTGAGGCGTCCGGCGCGCCCGAGGAGAGAAACAGTGCATATTGTCGACGACCGCGAGGTCAACCGCGTCCTGACCTTTCCGATCCTGATCGAAGCGATCGAGGCCGCGCACCGGCGGCCGAAGATCGCCGTCAAGGACGGCTATCTCGGCGACGACAGGGGCCAGCAGCTGGTGACCCGCAGCGCGGTCGATGCCGGCCGCTTCATGATGACCAAGCTGTACACCAGCTTTCCGGGCAACCTTGCGCACGGCAAGCTGCCGGCCGTGCAGGCGGTCTGCGTGCTGTTCGACGGCAATGACGGGCGGCCGCTGGCGGTGATGGACGCCGCCGAGATCACCCATTGGAAGACCGCCGCGGACTCCGCGCTCGGCGCCAAGCATCTGGCGCGGCCGGACGCCGCGACGCTGCTGGTGGTCGGCGCCGGCGAGATGGCGCGCTGGCTGGTGCGCGGCCATCGCACGGTGCGGCCGCAGCTGGAGCGGGTGCGGATCTGGAACCGGACGGTCGAGCGCGCGCAGGAGCTCGCCATGCTGCTGGAAAGCGACGGCATCGCCGCCGATGTCGTCACCGATCTCGATGCCGCGACGCGCGAGGCCGACATCATCACCACCTGCACCCGCTCGCGCGAGCCGCTGGTGAAGGGCGCGAACCTGAAGCCAGGCGCCCATCTCGATCTGGTCGGCGGCTTCACCCCCGACACCCGCGAGGCCGACGACGAGGCGGCGCGGCGCTCGCGCATCTTCGTCGACCGAAGGGAATCCGCCTTCGACGGCGTCGGCGACATCCTGCAACCGATCGCGAGCGGCGCGATCAAGGAGAGCGACGTGCTCGGCGATCACTATGATCTCGCAACCAGCAAGGTCGCCGGCCGCCTGTCCGCCGACGACATCACCTTCTTCAAGAACGCCGGCGGCGGGCATCTCGATCTGATGACCTGCGAGACGGTGCTTGCGCAGTTGGGAAAGGAGCTACGGTAAGCCACGAAAACGTAGAGCGGGTTAGCGTCAGCGTAACCCGCCGGCGCAACTCGATACGCGGAGAGACGGCGGGTCACGGCTTCCGCCTTCGCTCGTTGAGCTACGGCGGGCGCAGTCGCCTAACGCGCCCTACGCAGTTATTCAGTAGCCCGCATGAGCGAAGCGACATGCGGGACCAGCCTCCCCGGATATCGCTTCGCTCATCCGGGCTACATCTTTGCGCTACGTCTCCCGCAGCCAGACCTCACCGATCGAATGGTCGGAGCGCTTGCGCAGCACGATGTCGGCCCGCGTCCGCGTCGGCAAGATGTTCTCCCTGAGATTGGCGCGATGATGCTCGCGCCACAGCCGCTCCGCGACCTCGCGCGCGTCGCTGGGCGGCAGGTCCCTGTAATGGTGGAAATAGGAGGCGGGGTTTCGGAACGCGGTCGGCTGCAGCCTGAGGAAGCGCTCGACATACCAGGATTGGATGTCCGCCTCATCGGCATCGAGGTAGATCGAGAAATCGAAGAAATCCGAGACCACCACCGGCGCCGTGCCGCGCGCCAGCAGCACGTTGAGGCCCTCGAACACCAGGATGTCCGGCTGCTGGATGACCTGCCGTTCCGACGGCACGATATCGCCGATCAGGTGCGAGTAGACGGGCAGCTCGAGCTCACCTTCACCCGTCTTGGCGGCCGCGAGAAACCGCAGCATCCGCGGCAGGTCGTAGCTCTCGGGAAAGCCCTTGCGCCGCATCAGGCCGCGCTCTTCAAGAACAGCGTTGGAATGCAGGAAGCCGTCGGTCGTCACCAGCTCGACGCGCGGGTGGTCTGCCCAGCCGGCCAGGAGCGCACACAGCACACGCGCAAAGGTGCTCTTGCCGACGCCGACACTCCCCGCCAACGCGACAATGTAGGGCGAATGGCGGGCCGGCCGGCCGAGAAACTCCGCCTTGACCTGCATCAGATTGCGCGCGGCCGAGAAATGCAGGTTCAACAGGCGCGTCAGCGGCAGATACACGCCGCTGACTTCGGCAGACGTAATCGGCCCGTTCAAGCCGCGTAGCGCCGTGAGATCGGCATCCGATAGCGTCAGCGACGTGCTGGAGCGCAATGCCGCCCAGTCGCCGCGGCCGAACATCATGTAGGCGGAGAGCTCGTCGGGGTGGGTCATTCTCATCCGTTCACGGTGAGCCTGATGCATCCCGTCGATCTTGCCGAGCTGAAGCCAGCGACGTCAATGGCCGTGGTGCGGAGGCTTGATGGCAAACGCGTAGCCCGCATGAGCGCAGCGACATGCGGGACGGTCTCTCCCCCGGATATCGCTTCGCTCATCCGGGCTACAAGGTGACAGTCTCGGCCAGATCGTAGGGCGGGTTAGCGGCAGCGTAACCCGCCGCCGCTCGATCTGAGAAGCAATGGCGGATTACGGCTTGCGCCTAACCCGCCCAACGCTCCCTACTCCGCGGCCTGCTGCGCCGGCGCGTCCAGCGCCGCCGAGACCTTCGGCGGCGACATCGGCAGGCTGTAGAAGCGTTTGCCGAGCGCGTCGTGGACGGCATTGGCGACTGCCGCCATCACCGGCACCAGCGGCACTTCGCCGACGCCCTTGACGCCCTGCGGGTGTTTCGGGTTCGGCACCTCGACCAGCGCGCAGTCGAGCATCGGCAGGTCGGAGCAGACCGGCATGCGATAGTCGAGGAATCCGGGATTATCGACCTTGCCGTCCTTGTTGTAGATGTACTCCTCGTTCAACGCCCAGCCGATGCCCTGCGCGACGCCGCCCTGCAACTGGCCCTCGACATAGCTCGGATGCACGGCGCGGCCGACATCCTGCACGGCGGTGTAGCGGATCACGCGCACGATGCCGAGATCGACATCGACCTCGACGTCGCAGATATGCGTGCCGAAGCCGCCCTCGGCGCCTTGGGTGTTGAGCTGCACGCTGGCGCCGATCGGGCCGCCCTGCGACGGCGCCTTCTCGGCAAGGTCGGCGAGCGTCAACGGCTCGAACTGGCCGGCATTCGGGCTCACCGGATGCGCGGCGCCGTTCTCCCATTTGACCGCTTCAGGGTCGATCTCCCAGATCTTCGCGGCGCGCTCGCGCAAGGTCGCGATCACCTTGTCGGCCGCCTGGGTCACCACCATCGAGGAGGCGAACAGCACGCGGCTGCCGCCGGTGAGATTGGAGAAGCCGACGGTCTGGGTATCGCCGATGATGACGGAGATACGCTTGTAATCGATGCCGAGCAGCTCGGCGCAGATGTTGGCGATGCCGGCGCGCGAGCCGCCGATATCGGGATGCCCCGTCGTGACGACGACGTTGCCGTCCTCGGTGATGTTGACCTGCGCGGATGATTCACCGCCGGCGTTGAACCAGAAGCCGGAGGCGATACCCCTGCCCTGATATTTGCCGAGCGGCGCGGCATAATGCGGATGGTTCTTCGCGGCCTCCAGCGTCTCGATATAGCCGATGCGCGGAAACACCGGGCCGTGCGCCGCCTTGGTGCCTTCCTTGGCCGCGTTCTTCAGCCGCAGCGCCAGCGGATCCATCTTGAGGCTTTCTGCGAGTTCGTCGAGCACGCATTCCACCGCATAGGCGCCGATCGGCGCGCCGGGCGCGCGATAGGCTGCGACCTTGGAGCGGTTGGAGCAGACGTCAAAACCTTCCGACAGCACATGCGGAATGTCGTAGGGCGCAAAGCTGCATCCGACCGCGCCGCGGATCGGCGAACCCGGGAAGGCGCCGGCCTGCAGATAGAAGCTGCCGTGGGCGGCGACGATGGTGCCGTCCTTCTTCGCGCCGATCTTCACTGTGCTCTTCGAGCCTGAGGTCGGGCCCGTTGCACGCATCACCTCCTCGCGCGTCATCACCATCTTGACCGGGCGGCCGGATTTCTTGGCAAGCAAAGTCGCCAGCGGTTCGAGATAGACGATGGTCTTGCCGCCGAAGCCGCCACCGATCTCGGCGGGAATCGCGCGGATGTCGCTCTGCGGGATGCCCGTCAGCATCGAGGTCATCGCGCGCACCATGAACTGGCCCTGGCTCGACGACCAGATCGTGGTCTTGCCGTCGGCCGCGACCGAGATCAGGCAGGCATGCGGCTCGATATAGCCCTGGTGCACCGGGCGCGTCGTGAAGGAGCGCTCGATCACGACATCGGCATCCTTGAAACCTTGCGCGATATCGCCCTTCTTGGATTCGATGCGGCCCATGATGTTCGAGGGCTTGCCGTCGAATTTGTTGAACTCGTGCAGGATCGGCGCGTCAGGCCTCAAGGCGTCGTCGATCTCGATCGCCCAGGGCAGCACCTCGTAGTCGACCTCGATCAGCTTGCAGGCTTCCGCCGCGATCGCCTCCGTGGTCGCGGCGACGGCGGCGACGGGATGGCCGGGGAACAACGCCTTGTCGCGCGCCATCACGTTGCGGCACATCCAGCGCATGTCCTGGATGCCCAGCATCACGGCACCCTTCTCGATCGTGAAGTCGACGATGTCGCGCGAAGTGACCACCGCTTTCACGCCGGGCAGCGCCTCGGCCTTGGCGGTGCTGATCGACTTGATGCGAGCATGCGGATGCGGGCTGCGCAGCACCTTGCCCCAGATCATGCCGGGCATGGTGGTGTCGGCGGCGAACGCCGCGCGGCCGGTCACCTTGTCGACGCCATCGGGCCTGATGGTGCGCTGGCCGATCCATTTGTTGTTGACGACGTTCATGGCCGCATCTCCCGCATTTCGGCGGCGGTCTCCATCACCGCGCGGACGATCTTGTCGTAACCGGTGCACCGGCAGAGATTGCCGGCGAGCCAGAAGCGGACTTCCTCCTCGGTCGGATTCGCGTTGCGCGCCAGCAGCGCCTCGGAGGCCACCAGCATGCCCGAGGTGCAGATGCCGCACTGAAGCGCGGCGTGCTCGAGGAATTTCTGCTGCAACGGATGCAGCTCGCCGCCCTTCGCCATCCCCTCGATGGTCCGGATCTCGTGGCCATCGGCCTCGGCCGCGAGCATCAGGCAGGAGCAGATCAGCCGGCCATCGAGCGTGATCGAACAGGCGCCGCAATCGCCGGAGGCGCAGCCTTCCTTGGAGCCGGTGAGCCCCAATTGTCCGCGCAAGGCGTCGAGCATGGTCTCATATGGCTCGCACAGGAATTCGACCGGCTCGCCGTTGACGGAGGTGGTGACGTGCAGTTTCGGCATGGTGCTAGTGTCCTCCGGCGCGCTGAGCGGCGATCGCGGCGGTGCGCTTGAGCAGCACGCCGGCGGTCTTTGTCCTGTAGGCAATGGTGCCGCGCTTGTCGTCGATCGGACGGCAGGCGGCGCGGCATGCGGCAGCGGCGGCCTCGAGCGCGGCATCGTCCAGCTTCGAACCGATCAGCGCCTTTGCCGCTGGTTCAACCAGCAGCGCGGTCGGCGCCACCGCGCCGAGGCCGACGCGGGCCGCGGTACAGACGCCGTCCTGCAAGGTCAGGCTGACGCCGATGCCGACCACCGCGATGTCCATCTCGGTGCGCGGGATCATGCGCAGATACGCATCGCCCGAGCCTTTGGGCCGCGGCGGGAGCGCAAAACTGACGAGGATCTCGCCCGGCTTGAGGTTGGTCCGTCCCGGCCCGGCCGGCACATCCTCGACCTTGAGCTCACGGCGGCCGTTCGGGCCCTGCACGGTGACGACGGCGCCCGCCGCGATCATCGCCGGCACGCTGTCGCCGGCCGGCGAGCCGTTGCACAGATTGCCGCCAGCGGAGGCCCGGCCCTGCACCTGCTTGGAGCCGATCAGGTTCACGGCCTCGAGCACGCCTGGCCATATCTTGCCGAAGCGCGCGTGGTCGGCGAGCTCCATGCCGGAGACGGCGGCGCCGACGCGGAAACCGCCATCGGCGGCCTCAGAGATCTCGGTCATCTCGCCGATCTTCTTGATGTCGACGATCAATCCCGGCCGCACCAGGCCGGAGCGCATTTGCACCAATAAGTCGGTACCCCCTGCCATAATGCGGGCGGCACTCCCGGCGGCAGCAAATGCGCCGATCGCTTCATCAAGCGTGCGCGGTGCTACGTATCGGATATCGGTCATGACGGTTCTTCTGGTCTCCCTCGGCTGCTTGTTCCCTCAGGGATGTGCGCGATATGGCCTTATTGCTGGCCGGCAGACCCGCAACCCTACACGGCGGATCGCCGTCCGAACAGCCTGCGAGGTGCGGCAGGAAGCGCAGGCTCCTATGCAGGATGCGCGCTTGCGCGGTGTCTGCGGTGGCGCGCGCCGCGGCCGCGGGTCATCAAACGTTCACGTCACGGGTCGATGCGAACCCACCGCCGAAATTCCGAGATTGGCGGCATGGCCCTTGCTTGCTTTGCGTCACAGATTGGTGAAGCATGCGGGTCGCTGCGGCCTAGGTGCCGGCGCAACGACAAAATCGGGGGACGGCGAATGGTCGATGTTTCGCGCAGAACGCTCCTCAAGCTCGCGGCCAGCGTGCCGCCGGCGATTGCGGCCCCGGCTCTCCTCTCGTCGAGAGCCATCGCCGCCGGCAAGGGCAAGACCATATCAGCGGTGATGCATTCGGACCTGCGCATCATCGATCCCGGCTTCACCACCGCCTACATCACCCGCGACCATGGCTACATGGTCTACGACACGCTGCTCGGCATCGATTCAAGCTTCAAGGTCCGGCCGCAGATGGCGGACTGGACGATCTCGGACGACAAGCTCACCTACACCTTCACGCTGCGCGACGGCTTGAAATGGCATGACGGCGCGGCTGTCACGGCGGAGGACTGCATCGCCTCGCTGAAACGCTGGACCGTCGTCGACGGCATGGCGCAGAAGCTGGCCGAGTTCACCGCCTCCCTCGAGGCCGGCGGACCGAAGACGATCGTGCTCAAGCTCAAGGAGCCGTACGGCCTGGTGCTGGAGTCGCTGGCAAAGCCCTCCTCCTATGTCGCCTTCATGATGCCGAAGCGACTCGCGGAGACGCCACCGGGCAAGCAGATCGCCGAGCAGATCGGTTGCGGGCCGTTCAAATTCGTCACCGCGGAATTCCAGCCGGGCGTGAAGGCGGTCTATGAGCGGAACGCCTACTACGTGCCGCGCAAGGAAAAGCCGGATTGGCTGTCGGGCGGCAAGGTCGCGAAGGTCGATCGCGTCGAATGGATCACGATGCCCGACGCGCAGACCGCGATCAACGCGCTGCAATCCGGCGACATCGATTTCCTGGAACAGCCCTCGATCGACCTGGTGCCGGTGCTCGAGGCCAATTCCGATCTCACCGTGGCCGTGCTGAACAAGTTCGGCTTCCAGATCGAAGGCCGGATGAACTTCCTGCACCCGCCGTTCGACAATCCCAAGATCCGCCGCGCGGCATTCCTGGCGATGAACCAGAAGGACGTGCTCGACGCCACCGTCGGCAACTCAAAGTACTACGAGATTTGCGGCTCCTATTTCGCCTGCGACACGCCGCTCGCCAGCGACGCCGGCGCCGAGACGCTGATCAAGGGCAACGGCATGGCCGAGGCCAAGAAGGCACTGGCCGCCTCGGGCTATGACGGCACGCCCGTCGTGATCATGATCCCCGGCGACGTGCAGACACTGAAGGGGCCGCCGACCGTCGCGGCGCAGCTGTTGCGCGCGGCCGGCTTCAATGTCGATGCGCAGGTGACCGACTGGCAGACCGTGGTGAGCCGCCGCGCCAGCCAGAAGCCGCCCAAGGAAGGCGGCTGGAACCTGTTCTTCACCTTCACGGGCGCGACCGAGGTGATGAACCCGATCGTCAACAACCAGATCGCCGCGAACGGCAAGCGGGCCTGGTTCGGCTGGCCCGAGGACGCCAAGCTCGAGCAGATGCGCGACGCCTACGCCCGCGCCACCTCACCTGAGGACCAGAAGAAGCTCGCGGTGGAGATCCAGCAGCAAGCCTACGAGCAGGTGATCTATGTCCCGCTCGGCCAGTTCCGCCTGCCGAGCGCCTGGCGCAAATCACTCACCGGCGTGCTGGAAGGCCCGGCGCCGCCGGTGTTCTGGAACGTCGACAAGACGGAATAGGATCGGCGGCGCGATCTTTGCGCCGCAGATCATCGTTCGGTTAGCCGCAGCACGCAGGCAGGTTGATCGGCTTTCTCCACAACGTGGCTCGCGGAGAGAGCCCCCACCCCCGGGCCGCCCCGCTGCGCGCTGCTAAAATATCGAAAACAACCCCATGCAAAGTAGCCGACGGCCGCCGCCGTACCACCGGGCAACTTGACACGTCGGGCAAATCGCCAATACATTTCTAATATTCCGAATTTTCGCAAATGCCCCTCCCCCGCAAGCGGGAGAGGGAGCGCACTTCCCTGCTATTCGACTTCGCCTGAGTATCGTCACCTCACTGGCCGTTGGTGCGGCGCGCGGCCTTCGGCGCCTCGTCCTTCAGCTTCTCCAACGCGCCGGGCATCATCTGCCCGAACATCGAGCTCAGCATCGCGGTCGGGATCAGGCCCGCGCTGTTGCCCTCCTGGCCCTGCCCACCCGACATCAGGAATTGCGGCACCAGCGGCTGGTTGATCCGGGTCAGTGCCTCGGCGAACTTCGCGAAGTTCTGCTCGGCAAGCCGGTATTCCGGCCCGCCATAGGCATCGACCGATAGCTTGGTCGCCTGCGCGTTGGCGGCGCCGACGGCCAGCACCCGGTCGGCCTCGCCCTGGCCTTCCAGCCGCGACTGCTCGCCGACCGCGGCCGCGGTCACCTTGCGGGTCTCGGCATCCTTCTGCGCGCGGGCGAGCGCAGCCGCGCCCTCGTTCTCGTTGACCTTGACCTGGATCAGCGACTGCGTCAGCGCGGTCTGCGCCGCCGCCGTCGCCTTGGCTTCGTTGAGCGCGCGCTCTTGCACCGCGGCCTTCTCCTGCTCCTGATAGGTCTCGATCTGCTCGCGCGCGATCTGGCGCGAGCGGAGCTGGATCAGGATGTTCTCGATGGTGTGGTCGTTCACGGCCGCGCGCGGCGTGCCGATCAGGACCTCCTGGAGGTCGAGCGAATAGCCCTCGAACTTCGCTTTCATCACGCGTGCCGATTCCTCCTGGATCGCGGCGCGGTTCTGCAACAGCTCGATCAGCGTCATCTTCTGCGCGATGTTCTTGAAGAACGCGCTGACCATCGGGTCGAGCGTCTGCTCGACCAGCTTCTTCACGTCGCCGAAGCGCTGGATGATCATCGGCGCCTTCTTGTAGTCGATATGCATCACCACCGAGAGCGGCAACGTCGGCTCGAACGCGTCCTTGGTGATCAGCGAGATCTCCGACAGGTTCTCGTCGAGCTTCATCGAGCCGACCTCGCCACGCACCCATTTCAGGATGAAGTTGACGGTCGGGATCACCTCGATCTTGCCGGCATAGGTGTTGAAGGCGTACTTGCCGGGCAACAGCGGGTCCTTCCAGACGCCGCGGCTGCCGTTGAGCACCAGCTCGCCATGGCGATACTGCTCGCCCGAGACGTCGTCGGTGCGCGGGCCGGTGTAGAAGATGACGACGCCGACATTACCGACCGGAATCACCGTCTTCGGCACCGCCTCGACGGTCGCGAACAGGCGGTTGATGTACCAGGTGCCCTCGACGATGACCTGGAGCTGGCGGCCGCGATAACCGCCGGCGCGCAGGAATTTCTCGGGCTCCTGGAAATTGTTGTGGAAGGTCGCCGCGTCGCGCAACTCGATGCCGACTTCGGGCGCGATGATCTCGCCCGGAGGCAGCGACGGGCCGTCATGCACGGTGACGATGCCGACCAGGTCGTGATCGGCCGCCAGCACCACCGGCGCAAAGCCCCAGCGCTCGGTGATCGTGAGCTGCATGCTCTCGAGTACGCCGCGTTCCCGCTCGCTCAGCGCATGACCATAGACGCGCTCGTCGGTGATGACGGCAAACTGCGTGGTGTTGATCGCATAGGTACCTTCGCGCAGGACCTTGCGCTGCGGCCCCTTCTGGCCGCCGCCGAGCAGGAATCGGCGTGCGTCCTGGAAGTCCGACTTGTCTTCAGTGTCGTTGGCACCGAGCACTTGCGAGGGCTCCAACGGCGCACCGTCGCGCGCGAACACATAGGCGATCTTGCCCTGGCCGACGGTCACGAGGTCCGAGCGGTGGATCCGGTACATGAAGGGAAACATCACGTGCAGGCCGCCGCGCAGCACTTCCGGCTCGTAGCCGGCCTCACCGTTCAGCGCGATGAAGCCGTCCTCGATCGAGCCCTTGATCGCCCACAGCTTCTCGACGATGCCGACCTGATTGTTGGGAATGTAACGAAATACGTTCGATATGCGCAGCAGGATCACACATGCGACCGCTGCAGCGATCCAAATGGCAGGCTGGGTTAAACCTGAACCATTAAGAAAACCGAGGAAGTCCATAGTCCATCTCCACAATTCGCAACTGGGCGGTTTGGGAGCCCAAACCTGCACCCAAGAATTGCGGTGCGGAGATGTGGTTGGCGGCCCAGGGGCCGCAAGGCGTGAACATTATTCGCACTGCCAATCTTTTTTTGATGACAGCATGAACCGCCGGACTGATCGCGCGACATCGGTCGGCGCGAACGGCGTGCTGCGATTGCACATCATTCGCAGCGGCGCGCTTGACGCGGCGTTGGCGCGCAAGAGGCGCGAAGTCCCGGCCGGGGAGCTCACGCCTTCATAGCAATGTGGCTCACTGATCAGCCGGGAATATGTCGACGCCGCTTCGGGCAAAACGCCCGACACATCGCGAGACCGCATGCGCGCGCTAATGCTATGGAGTCTGTTTGCTGAACCGGCGTCGCGAGAAACCGGCATGGAAGCACGCGGATTCTACCATGAGGGAATACTTGCGTTGCAGCAGGCCGGCGCGCGCGACGTCCCGTCGACGACATCGGCAGCCGTAGAGCCGCGTGATGCGTAAGAGCTGGTACAGACCGACCGCCGGAGCTGCGATCATCAGCCTCAGTCTGCTTGCTGCGGCGACCGACCTGCTTGCCGAAGACCGCAAATACGATTCCGGCGCCAGCGATAGCGAAATCAGGATCGGACAGACGATGCCCTATAGCGGCCCGGTGTCGGCTTTCTCCGTCATTGGCAAGGTGCAGGCCGCCTACTTCCGGATGATCAACGACGGCGGCGGCATCAACGGCCGCCGGATCAACCTGATGTCCTATGACGATGCCGCAACGCCGGCCAAGACGGTCGAGCAGGTTCGCAAACTCGTCGAGCGCGACGAGGTTCTGTTCACGTTCCAGGGCGTCGGTAACGCCTCAAACATCGCGGTGCAGAAATATCTCAACGACCGCCATATCCCCCAGCTGTTCGCAGGCGGGCGCGCCACGCGGTTCGAGGATCCGGTCAACTTTCCCTGGACGATGGGGTTCGCGCCGAACCTGCGGACCGAGATCCGCGTCTATGTGCGGTTCATTCTCGACAATCATCCTAACGCCAGGATCGGCCTGCTCTACCAGAACGACGAGAGCGGAAAGGAGTATCTCGCGGGGCTGAAGGACGCGCTCGGCGCGCGGGCGCCGGCCATGCTGGCATCCGAAGCCCCTTATGATGCAACGGACCCGACCTTCGATACGCAGGTGGTCCGGCTCAAGGCCGCAGCGGTCGATGTGCTGATCGACATGGCTGCACCGAAATTCGCCGCCCAGGCCATCCGCAAGACGGCCGAACTCGGCTGGCAGCCGCTGCATTTGCTCGGCGTCGGCTCGTCATCGATCGACGCGGTGCTGGTGCCGGCGGGAGTAGAGAATGCCAAAGGGCTGATCTCGGCAAGCTCGTTCAAGGAGGCCGGCGACCCGACCTGGGCGGACGATACGGGCATGAAACGATGGCGCGCGTTCATGGACTCGTATTATCCGGACGGCGACAGGAAGAGCCTCTTCACGGTCTACGGCTATAGCGCAGCCGAGCTCTTGGTGCGCGTGCTGCAACAATGCGGCGACGATGTCTCGCGCGACAACATCATGCGTCAGGCCGCCAGTCTGAAGGACGTCAAGCTCGACCTGCTGCTGCCGGGCCTTGCCATCAACACCAGCCGCACCGACTATCGTGTGATCAAGCAGTTCCGGATGATGCGCTTCACCGGCGAACGATGGGAACCGTTCGGGCCAATCGTCGCCGACTAGAGGATCCACCGGTCATCTCGGATGCTCAACGTTTCGGGTTGCGCCCGCGGATGTGGTCAAAGCCTTCCTTGATTGCGGCGAAGCGCGCTTCGATCATCGGCTCAAATTCGAGGTCGGTGAAGATATATGGCAAGTCCTTTTCGACGCCTTCGCGGACGAGTTCACCGACATACATGGGATCGATGCCCTGAGAGATGCGTGCCCGGACCATATTGATCTGCAGGGCACGTGGGCCCGAAGTCGGCAAGGCACGGACCGCCCCCTTGAAGCGCTTGGGGAGATTGCGTCTTGAGTCCACGATATGAGTGCGAATGAACCCTGGACACAGCACCGATACGCCAATCCCGCGGGGCGCGAGTTCACGCCGCAGGCCCTCGGACAGCGCGACAACGCCATACTTGGAAACGTTGTATGCATTGCTCTCCCCCGAAATAAGGCCAGCGATCGAGGCTGTGGAGACGATGTGTCCACCCTCGCCATGCTCCTCGATCAACGGGCCGAAAATCTCGATCCCCCAAATGGTCGCCATCAGGTTGACGCCCATGGTCCAATCCCATGACGCGTCGGTCCAGGCGCCATAGGGCCCACCGCCGCCGACGCCCGCGTTGTTGACGAGGATATGCACCTTGCCGTAGCGGGCAGTCGTGGCTTCGGCGGCCGCCACGAGTTCGGCTTTGAGTGAAACGTCCGCTTTCACGCCGTCGACATCGACGTTGGTGAGCCTCAGTTGCTTGAGCGCTGCGGACAGAGCCGCTTCATCAATGTCGCAAAGCATGACTTTCGCCCCCGCCTGGGCGAGAGCGGTCGCGATCCCCAATCCGATGCCTGACGCTGCACCGGTCACGAACGCGGTCTTTCCAGCGAGTTCCTTCACGCGCATTCTCCCCCGTGCAAGCGGACACCGTCGCCCCAAGACGCCAACCGTCAAACGTCCAAGGTATCACTGGACGCCATATGACCGCACTTTCAAGCGATTGGAAAGTGTGCGGGATGTCCGCTATTGCCCCTTGCCGGCATTCATTCACACCGGCTTCTATGTCGCCTTTATGAAGGCAAAGCGCTCGCGGGCTTTGTGAGTACGCGCGCTACCTCGGATGCCACCAGCGGCCGCCGATCACGACGCCTTCGGATGCGATCTTGCGATTACCCGTCAGGTGCTCGCCGACCACGTCGACATAGTCGAACTGCCCTTCCCTGATCGAGATCAGCGTGGCGTCGCCGACGCTGCCCGGCTTGAGGCTGCCGAGCTCCGGGCGCCGCAATGCCATCGCGGCATTGACGGTGGACGCAGCGATCACGTCCGGCAGCGGCATCCCCATGCAGAGGAATTTCGACATCGTCGTCACCTGGTCGAAGGCCGGGCCGTCGATACAGAGCTGATGGATGTCGGAAGAGATGGTGTCGGGATAGAAGCCGTTGGCGAGCATCGCGCGCGCGGTCTTGAAGGCGAACGAGCCCTTGCCATGGCCGATGTCGAACAGCACGCCGCGCTCGCGCGCCTCCAGCACCACCTTCTTCACCGTATTCAGCGCGATGAAGCCGTCCTCGATCGAGCCCTTGATCGCCCACAGCTTCTCGACGATGCCGACCTGATTGTTGGGAATGCAGCGAAGCGGACGTTGCGGTTACGCGCTCCGACTCCCGACTCTGACCCAGACTGGGTGTACACAGCCTGGACCCAAAGCGGACTTCCGGCCAGCTACTGAAATGGTTTTGGCCAGATGTTCTGGGGCACCAGCAAGGTGTGAGTCGACTTGCTCAAATGAAAGGCGCCTAGTGCCCGGATCATCGCCCGCCCTCGGCATCCATCGGTGACTGAGAGTTTTGTGCTCCCGCCGATACCGCGAGAGTATTCATGCCGAAAAATACGCCCCCGCCTCTCTGCAGGAAATGCAGCGAGCCCATGAGATGGCTGCTAGCGCAGACGGGCGGTCGTGAGTTCCGCTGCATTGATTGTGACGGTCCAGATCCACTAAAATCGCCCGAAACAATGAGACGGATCTTAGGCCCATTGAAGCGACCGCACTGAGAAGCAAGGCCGCCTCACGTTGAGGGCCATGGACAGAGACCTTAAGTGAGCGGTCCCGGCCGGGCTTGGGGGCTGAAAGCCGGGACCGCCCGGATCAGGCACGCCCCAGCAACGGAAGGCACCCAACCATTCCAACGGTTCCGATTCCTCGAGGGTTCCAAAGAGGAGCCATGCAGAGAGAACGAGGCCGGGTTAAGCAGATTCATTCTCTTGAAGCGCGCCTTGCCGAGGAAGCCAAAGACCTGCGAGGGCGCGCCAACCACAACTTCCACCGGATTCAGAACGAGAGTCGCGGCTGCGGAGAGCGCGGCACGATGAAGCCGCCACCCACATGACTGAGTGGCTGGCATCTCCCGGACCAAGATCATCCATCCAAAAATGAAAAGTGAGCAATTTTGCTCAGACGAGAGCTAAGCCGTGTGGTGGTCTAGCGCACCGGAGGATTGCTCTATCCGGGGCTAGCGCAACGCCACCAGGCATTCATTCGGCTTGGTGGCGTTGTGAGCCTACCTCGGTGACGAGTTGTCCCGCATATATTTGCATTCGGCCCTGCGTGGTCATTCGCAGCCGGCCCGATAGTTCGACCATGTAACCCATTGCGATCAGCCGGGTGCTGTGTTCGGCCGGGATCACTGCTGGAGGACTGGTTACGGCAGATGTGTTGCCGACTATAAGCAAGGAAGCAAACTCTTCCGGGCTAAGCGGTTTCGTTTTTGAGGCCATGATTCGAGTATGTCCATGTCTTGGCAGTTCCGGATGTTCAATTTCGAACACATCAGCAAATAAGGCCCGCCTCAGTTGGCGACCTCTTTCATTTCTTGATGCGATGCCATTCCGCCTCTTGGCCCTTAGCAACAATTGTCGCGGTCCTACGTCATGTCCGGAGTTGTGGGTAGACCGGAAGCAACTGCTCGACTGTCAAATCGACGCGAATGACCCAACTCGGACGTTGCATGCTGTAGGCGCAGATCCTGTTCCACAACATAATGACCCGGAACAAGTGTTGTTCGGGAGTCTTAACGCTACATGGATCGCCTTCCTGCCCAAGGCATCCTGCTTAGACGGCCTCAGTGTCCCCCACATTGGGGCCATCTTGCTGAACGAAATTTTCAATAGTGGTCAATATTGACCAGCCCGGATTGTTGCGTCGAGCAAGACTAGCTCCATCGCCGTCCGCAATAGGCAATTATCGGCGACACAGAGATCGGTAATGCTCCCGCCCAATACAGGGGATGCATGATGTCATCCATCCAGCCAAATCCGCTATACAGCCGCGCGGAGATCGGAATTCTTCCGTGCTCCAGGTGCGGCAAGCCTATGCGGTTGGCTTGCATCGCGCCTGTTCAACCCGGTCATGAAGTCCGTACCTTCGAGTGCCCGGAATGCAAGACGACTGGAAGCTTTGCAGTTGCGACCTAGCCGCCAACTCCAGGCGGTGTCTGCGACCTGTTGGGTCCGGCTCGGGCCTGGTCTGCTGACCGCCCGATTCGCTTATCGGCAGCCGGGTACTTCCTCGCTCATCCGGGCTGCGAAGAGCCTCCTTGTGCGGCACTTTCACTTCGAACGTCGGCGACTGAATGGTAAGCTAGACGTCCCACCACGCGCGGACGAAACGGGACATGCCAGAAAAGACCAACCACGCAATATTTGATCCAAAGGAGTTTCTCGCCAAGGTAGGCGAAGGGAAGACCATCCTTGAGTTTCGCAAGGATGAGATCGTCTTTGCGCAGGGCGACGTGGCAAATACGGTTTTCTATATCCAGAGAGGCCGGGTCAAGGTTGTTGTCATATCAGAGCAAGGCAAGGAAGCCGTGGTCGGCATTTTGGAGGCCGGCCAGTTCTTTGGCGAAGGCTGCATGAACGGCCATTCGCTGCGTATCGCGACGACGACAGCGATGGAGGAATGCCTGGTGACCGCGATAACGAAGACCGCCATGATCGCGGCATTGCACGATGAACCCAAGTTTTCGGAGCTGTTCATAGCCTATCTGCTGACCCGCAACAGCCGGATTGAAGAGGACCTGATCGATCAGCTCTTCAACTCCAGTGAAAAACGGTTGGCGCGCCTGCTACTCCTGCTGGCGAATTTCGGCAAGGAGGGCAACCCTCAACCGATCAGTCCGAATATCAGCCAGGAGACATTGGCCGAAATGATTGGAACGACGCGATCCCGCGTCAGCTTCTTCATGAACAGATTCCGCAAGCTCGGCTTCATCAGCTACAACGGAAAAATCGAGGTCAACAGTTCATTGCTGAACGCAGTCTTGTACGACAAGCCCGAGATCAAGCGCGAACTGTAAAACGATAAAATCGCGCCTCAAGCGTCACGGGCCAACGCCAACCGCCGCGTTGCTAGGGGCGACTAAACCCTTCAGAGCCAATTGCACGGACGCGCCGGGCATCGCACCGGCCCCTCCCGAGATTCGGAAGGACCAGAGCGTAAGTTGTCGCTGGTGTGTTCGATCTGGATGAAGTGATATCCGTGGCTGACCGTTGCCACTGCCACACTCGGCGGTTCTCGCTTCAAGGCATTTGTCCCAATTTGAATCCGGGAGCGTCGTAGTTCGCTAACGATGCGTGAACTATTTCCGAATGTGAGCAAAACGGAACAGCGGGCGGTATTGTGAAGGTTCCATGCTGCGCTTCATCCTCGCTCCCTCGGTAACTACCGGTGACTGAGAGTTCTGTGACGCTCCCGTCTGAACGAAGGCGAAGCATCCATGATCAGCCGTCGACCAACTTGCGCCGTGTGCCAAACAAGAACCATGTGGGCGGGGGTTACATCCGGCCCTATGGGCCTCGACATCCGGACGTGCGAATACTCTGCGTGCGATCACGTCCATCCGACTGCGGTCGAACAAATCGACCCGCTGAACTCCCTCAGAACGAATGCATGGCTTCGGGGACAACTCCAAGCGCCGACGTAGCGGCTGCACCTTCGATGTCGCCTTTTTGAGGACAAGGCAGACGCGATTTTTTGAGTCACCGCCCTATCTCGGATGCCACCAGCGGCCGCCGATCACAACGCCTTCGGATGCGATCTTGCGATTACCCGTCAGGTGCTCGCCGACCACGTCGACATAGTCGAACTGCCCTTCCCTGATCGAGATCAGCGTGGCGTCGCCGACGCTGCCCACTTTCAGGCTGCCGAGCTCCGGCCGCCGCAGCGCCATCGCGGCGTTGACGGTGGACGCCGCGATCACGTCCGGCAGCGGCATCCCCATGCAGAGGAATTTCGACATCGTCGTCACCTGGTCGAAGGCCGGGCCGTCGATACAGAGCTGATGGATGTCGGAAGAGATGGTGTCGGGATAGAAGCCGTTGGCGAGCATCGCGCGCGCGGTCTTGAAGGCGAACGAGCCCTTGCCATGGCCGATGTCGAACAGCACGCCGCGCTCGCGCGCCTCCAGCACCACTTTCTTGACCGTGCCCTGCGCGGTCGCGGGCGTGTTGGGGAACGGTCGGAACGCATGGGTCAGCACATCGCCCGGGCGCAGGCGCGCGAGCACCTCCTCATAGCTCGGCGGCGGGTGATCGATATGCGCCATCAGCGGCATGCCGACCTCCTCCGCAACCTCGAGCGCGATCTCGAGCGGCACGAGCCCCGAGGTGCCCGAGGCGTGCAGTCCGACCCGCACCTTGATGCCGACGATGAGGTCGCGGTTCTCGTCCGCCACGCGCGCCGCCTCGACCGGATTCATCAGCCGCAATTCCTCGCTCTCGCCGACCATCACGCGGTCCGAGAAGCCGAAGATGCCGGCATGCGAGACATGCAGATAGGCGAGGATACGGACCTGGCTCGGCTCGATCACGTGCTTGCGGAAACCGGCAAAGTTGCCGGGGCCGGCACTGCCGGTGTCCACCGAGGTGGTGACGCCGGAGTTCCGGCAAAATTCCTCCGCGTCGATGCCGAGCGAGGTGCCGCCCCAATAGACATGGGTGTGCAGGTCGATGATCCCCGGCGAGACGATCAGCCCGGATACATCGCGGACCTCGGTTGCGGCATCGGCTTTCAGCTCCCGGCCGACCGCCGCGACCTTGCCGCCGGCAAAGGCGACATCGGTCACCGCATCCAGCTTTTGCGACGGGTCGATCACCCGTCCGCCGCGCAGAATCAAATCGAAAGGCATCGTCATCTCCGGATTTCAGTCCGGCACGATGGTCGACTTCGGCGCCGCCTGCAAGACGTTCAGCCGACGCGGACCTGATGGGAAATGGGTGCCGTCACCGTCGTCGTCTGATCCGCGCTGTTGTCCGCGGACAAGTCCGCACCCTTGTCCCCACCCTTGGCCGACGCAACGATGGCTGCAATGGCCGGATTATGCGCCGCCTCCGAGGCGGCAATGGTCTCCTGCGCCCACCGGTACGAGGATTCGAAGATTTCCTGATGGCGATCGAAATCGGTGACGTCGACGCCATCAGGCGTCGGCGGGCGCATCACCAGGTCGAGCGGCGTGGTCGGCAGCGTATCGTAGCGCTGGTGCGCGACGAGGCTTCGCCACAACACATTGACGGCGCTCGGCGCGGCCGGCAGCGCTTTCCTCCGGAACGGCGTCAGCAGCGACGCGAGCAGCTCGAACCTTCCCGGCAGCGCGGCATAGTCGACGTCGAACATCTCGGTCGCCGGCTCGCCGAAATGCACCACCAGGTTCGGTCCGCTCTTCATCTGATGCATTTGCGCCAGCGGAACGTTGTCGACGAGGCATCCGTCGACCAGCATCGAGCCGTCTTTGGTATAGAACGGCGGCAGCAGGCCGGGGATGGCGCTCGATGCCCGCACCGCCTGCCAGAGCAGGCCGGTCCTGATCAATTCGAGACTGTGCGTCGACAGGTTGGTCGCGACCGCCGCGAACGGCCGCCAGCAATCCTCGATCCGGCAGGTGTGGCCGTACTGATCGGCAAGCGCCCGATCGAAAGCCTTGTGGTCGAGCAGCGCGTAGCGCGGCCAGGTCGGGCGACGGAAGCTGCGGCTGGAGACGAAGATTTCATGGGTGCCGCGCTCGAGATGCTCGGCGTCGTAGTTCTTGGCAAAGCCGGCCGCCATCGCCGAACCGACGCTGGTGCCGACAAAGATGTCAAACATCGCGCCGCGCTCGCGAAACGCCTTGTAGACGCCGACATGCGCGGTGCCGAGGCTGCCGCCGCCGCCGGCGACAAACCCGACGGCGCGACCGCACAGGAAGCGCACCAGGCTCTCGATGTCGATCTGGTCCTCGAGCGCGACATGGTGATGCATGAAGCAAGGCAGCCGCGCCAGCCAGGCCGCGGTGCCGCTGACCTCGTGTTGCCTGATATCATGAACACGAACCAGGCGTCGCGCCGACGCCGGATGCACGGCGCAGGCGAAGCTTTCGAGATCGGTGAGAACCGGCGGCGGAGCATCACCGCGGCAGGCGAGCACCACGAGGTCGGCCTGGCGAATGGTCTTGCGCGCCCATTCGGATGCTTCCTCACCACCGAAATAAGCCACCAGCGGCGCGTCATACTCGATCCGGTTGAGCCAGTCGGCGACCTCGGACGAGTCCAGCGCGCGGCCGGGAAACATCGCCTGAACGCGCGCGAGATCGACGATCTCGGCGCCTGCGGCGGCAAGGCTCAGGCGCAGCCTTTGTTCGAAGGCAGCCGGCACCGGCTCCCGTCCGCCCGCAATCAGCGCGACGGTGCGCGCCTTTGGTGACGCCCGGACGGGCAACAGGCGCGCGGTCTGGATGGCAAACCGCTGCGCGAGCGCGGCAAGCAGCGCCTCGACGATGCCGGGCGCTTCCTGCACCAGCCTCGCATAGGCCGCCCGCGTCAACACCAGCACGCTGGAATCGCGGATCGCGATCACGTTGGCCGTGCGCGGGATGTTGGCGAAGAAGCCGATCTCGCCGACAAGCTCGCCGGCGCGAAGCTCCGCGATCGGCTCGGGATGATCGGTCCGGTGCACGGCGAGCGCGCCGTGCAGCACCAAGAACAATGAATCCGAGGCGCCGCCCTGCTCCACCAGCAGCTCGCCACGCACCAGGTCGCGCCGGGTCATCGCGCCAAAGGCGATCAGCCGCTGCTCAGGGCTGAGCGTGCGGAACAGCGCGAAGTCCTCGGACAGGTTTCCCCACGCAAACGTTGCGCTCGGCGGCACACGGTTCGATTGCATGCGCGGATGTTAGCGCCGGGCCGCCGTCCCGGCGAGCGATATCAGGCCGGTCCTGACGGGACCCCGGCCAACATTCCTTGGGAGCACTGCAACAGGAATAGCGACGCTTCCATTGGCCTGCATCACCCGACCAGCTCCGGCCACGGCACGATGGTCGACTTCACCGTCTTCATCGCCATCGCGTCCGCCACCGCGCGCGCGACGCCGTCCTCGGTGAACGGATAGATCGTCTGCATGTCGAGCCATGGATATTTGTTGCGCGTGCGGTAGAGCATGTCGACGCCGAGCGGCAGGTCGTTGCCGGTAAAGCCCCAGGAGCCGAGCACGTTGAGGTCCTTGGTGCAGATGCGGTGCCACGACGTATTGATCGAGCCGGCGTCGGTGAACTGGCCCATCTCGACATAGGTGCCGCCGTCGCGCAGCATCTCGATGCCTTCGGGGCCGGCGGTCGGATGGCCCGAGCAATCCATCACGAGGTCGGCGCCGAAGCCGCCGACGATGTCGCGCACCGCCTTGATGCGCTGCTCCGGCGTCTTCAGCTGCTCGATATCGACGGTCGCCTCGGCGCCGAACTTGCGCGCCAGCGCCAGCCGCGGCACCTCCGGCGCGCCGACGCAGATCACGCGCCCCGCTCCCATCTCCTGCGCCGCCGCGACCGCGAGGATGCCGATCGGCCCGGAGCCCTGGATCACCACCGTGTCGCCCCAGCTGAAGCCGCCGGCGCGGCTGGCGCGGTTGAAGGCGCGAATGCAGGAGGTCAACGGCTCCGACAGCGCGCCCAGCCGCAGCGACATGTCGTCGGGCAATTTGTAGATCTTGGTGCCAGGCAGCATGTCGAGATCGACGTAGACATATTCGGCCCAGCCGCCCCACATGTGCGGCGCCTTGTCGAAGCCGAGATAGCGGCCGTAGTACACCGGCGTCAGGCACTTGTTGGCGCTCTCGGGATAATGGATGCAGTAATAGCAGCGGCCGCACGGCATCAAGGGCGGGATCATGACCTTCGATCCCACCTGCAGCGGCTTGCTCATGAAGTCTTCGGTGAATTCCGGGCCGCATTCGACGATCACGCCGCCGAGCTCGTGGCCGAGCGTGAACGGCCATGGCAGCGGCTTCGGCCAGTGTCCCTTCAGGATGTGCAGGTCGGTTCCGCAAACGCCGCAGGCGCCGACCTTGATCAAGGCCGCCTTTTTGCCGACATCCGGCCATGGCACGGTCCGGATTACAGGCTTGGCTCCAGGTCCGTCATGCGTGCAGACGCGGATCTGCTCCATCGGTTCGCTCTCCCTGTCCTTGTCATTGGGCCGGGTTCGGCCGCACCGACTTTAGGTCAGGACGATCGGGATGTCATGAACGCCTGTCATGAAGGCCTTCATGACAGACCCTGGCGGGACGACGCGCTTCAAGTCTTGACGGGAGTATTTTTCCGCGAAAAAGCATCGCAAAGAACCGTTGATTGTGAACGCAACTGAGGGCCAATAGGCTTGTGGCATTGCGGGGAACGACACCATGAATCCTGGTATCGAAGGCATCGTCGGCATGTACGTCAAGCTGGGCGAGCTGGACACGCTGCAACGAATGAAGGAGCATCGGCAGAACCTGCTCGACCAATGTGTCGATACCGCGCATTTCAGCTTCGACGTCACGCGATCGATCTACAAGAGCGACCTCGAGGTGATCGAAGCCGGCATCGAGAGCCTCTCGGGCGAGGTCACCGGCCACGTCGACGTCTTCAACGAGAACCGGATCGCCGGCTGGGCCTTGTACGACCAGCACCCCGACAAACGGGTCACGATCGATATCTATTTCAACGGCGACCTTGTTGCCGAAGTCGTCGCCGATCAATTCCGCAAGGATCTTCTCAAGCTCAACAAGGGCGATGGGCACCACGGCTTCATGTTCGAACCGCCAGCCGGCTCCTATCAGCCGCCTTTGCAGCTCGAGGTCCGCGCGGCGAAACGCAAAGTGCTGAAGGCCGTGACTGTTGAACCACCGGCAGTGCCGGCCGAACCGGCCATGGACGCCGAAGCCAAGTAACCCGCCGCGTCGCCTGCACACGGCCGTCGTCACTTCATCGCGGTGCCGTCGGATGTGAAGGCCTCGACCTTGTCAGAGATCACGAACGACATCAGGTCGCGTCCGATCACCAGCGGTCCCTGATAGGTCGTGCGCGTCCGCTTCAGCAATGCGTCCTCCGGCACGTCCTGCGTCGGCGGCTGGCTCGCGAACACGATGTGCGAGTAGACCGCAAGCTTCGGCTTGGCCTGCGCGAAGATCTTGCCGGCCTCTTCCGGTGAGGTGTGGTGGTTCTCGATCGCCCGATAGTTCGGGTAGGCCTTGAACAGGTCGGAATCGATGAGCGCGACCTCGTGGATCAGGAGGTCGGCACCCTCGGCCGCCTTCGCCACCCGCCCGTCCGGCTTGGTGTCGCCCGACAGCACCACCTTCTTGCCATCATACTCGACGACATATCCGAACGACGGCTTGATCTTCTCGCCGTGATTGACCTCGATCGCGGTGACCTTGACGCCGTTGTTCTCGTAGACCGGGCCGGGCTCGATGTCCTTTGCCGCGAACGCAACGCCCGACGACGGGTAGTCCTCGTCATCGATCCGGATGCGGATATCCTCGGCGAAGGCCTTGGTGAGGTTTTCGGTCATCGCCACCGTGCCCTTCGGCCCGAAGATCACCATCGGCGTCTTGCGCGAGCCGAACGGCGTGCCGATCCATCCCGTCAGCCACATGTCGGGAAGGCCCACGACGTGGTCGGAATGCAGATGGGTGATGAAGTGCGCCGTGATCGCGCCGATCGGGATCTTCTTCTGGAACAGGCGGATCGTCGAGCCGCGCCCGGAATCGAAGATCAGCTTCTCGGGCCCCGCCTCCACCAGCGTCGCGGCGCTGAAGCTGGTGAGCCGCGGCGTCGGCGTGCCCGTGCCGAGCAAGGTGACCCGCATCTCGGCGGCGCGTGCCATGCCGGTGCCGGCGAGGATCGCCGCGGCAAGCGCAAGCCAGAATTTCAGTCGCATGATCGAACGTCTCCGCCCCAAGCGCTTACTAAGCCGATGAGCCTACTAAGCCACGACAGGCTAGGTGAAGTCGCCGGAGATGCCAATGCGGACTGCGACATGATGGAGGTGCACAGCGGATTGACAGCAACGGCCGCTCCATCCAAACCTGCGGCACAATTTCAGGTTACGGAATGAATCTGCAACCCGGGTCCGAGCGCATCTTCGCGGACGACAGCACCGACCCGCTCGACGGGCGCGTGCAATGGGCGCCGGCAAAGTCGTTGTGGCTCGGCAGCATGACCGCGGTCGCGATCGTGTTCGGGCCGCTGCTGTTCTCGTGGAGCGCGTTCGCGCTGTTCATCGTGACCAGCGCGATCACGCTGTGCTTCGGGCATTCGGTCGGTATGCATCGCCGCCTGATCCATGCGAGCTTCGACTGCCCGCTATGGCTCGAACGGCTCTGCGTCTATCTCGGCACGCTGGTCGGAATGGCCGGCCCCTACGGCATGGTGCGGCTGCACGATTTCCGCGACTGGGCGCAGCGCCAGGCGGCGTGCCACGACTATTCCTGCCACCGCGCCGGCTTCTGGCGCGATGCCTGGTGGCAACTGCACTGCACGCTGTTGCTGACGCACCCGCCGGTCTTCCGGCTCGAACAGCGGCTTGCCGACGACCGCTTCTATGCTTTCGTCGAGCGAAGCTGGATGTGGCAGCAATTGCCCTGGGCCCTGCTGTTCTTTGCGATCGGCTCATGGAGCTGGCTGGTCTGGGGCATCTGCGTCCGGGTCGCCGTCTGCGTCACCGGGCATTGGCTGATCGGTCACTACTCGCATCGCAAGGGCGGACAGACCTGGGTCATCGACGGCGTCGCAGCCCAGGGCTACAATGTCGGCATCGCCGGGCTGATCAGCATGGGCGAGAGCTGGCACAACAATCACCACGCCTATCCCGGCTCCGCGAAGCTCGGGCTGTTGCCGGGCCAGATCGATCTCGGCTGGTGGCTGATCAAGGCCTTCGAGGCAGCAGGCCTCGCCAGCAACATCAAGACGCCGGACAATCTTGCGCCGCGCCCGGGCTCGCGCCGCGTCGACAACGCGGGCAACGCCGATGCGGTCGCACCGGGACATCGCGGCCCTGCGTTGTTCCCATAAGCTGCACGCACAGATCGCCGTTGCGGAGCTATCGCGATGCCGCTATATCGCCCGTGTCGGAAAAGGCAGACTTGGTTTGGTAAGCCCAAGTCCTTTCGAAACGAAGTCCTTTCGAAATCGAAGTCGTTTCGAAAACGAAAGCTCTGGTCTCTCGCTGCGTGCATGAGATCCCCACGACGAACACCGGACGCTATCGAAGCGTCCATTGTTCGTCCGTGTGGTTCTCAACCCGACGAACCGCTCCGGTCGAACATCGACACAGGAGCAGTTCATGCACAACCACCACCCCCTTCCCCATGACGTCGTCATCGCCGGCGCCGGTCCGGTCGGCCTGCTGCTTGCCTGCGAGCTGCGGCTTGCCGGGTGCTCGGTGCTGGTACTGGAGCAGGCCGCGGACCCACGCTCACCGCTGAAGCGGCTGCCGTTCGGCATGCGCGGCCTCTCGGCGCCCAGCATCGAGGCCCTCTATCGTCGCGGGATGCTGGACGGGATCGCGGCACCGCCGCGTGCGAATGATGGCTCGGGCAGCAACGCGTCGAGCGGCGCGCATTGGATGCAGCAGCCGCGCCGCCCGGCGGGCCATTTCGCCGGCATCCAGTTTTATCACGACGATATCGACAGTTCGAAATGGTCCTATCGCCTGCCGGGTCCGGCCGGCACCAGCATGGCGGTCGACATGGAGTCGCTCGAATCCGCGCTCGCCGCGCGCGCAATCGCGATGGGTGTCGAGATCAGGCGCGGCGCGGCCGTCGAGGCGTTCGATCAGGCGGATGACGGCGTGATCGTTCGCGCCGGCGGCGAGACGTTTCATGGACGCTGGCTGGTCGCTTGCGACGGCGGCCGCAGCATTGTGCGCAAGGCCGGCGGCTTTGAGTTTGTCGGCACCGATCCCGAGTTCACCGGCTATTCGGTCGAGGTCGACATCGCCGATCCGGACAAACTCCGTCCGGGCCGCCACTACACGCCGACCGGCATGTATACCTACGCACGGCCCGGCACCATCGCGATGGTCGATTTCGACGGCGGCGCCTTCCACCGCACCCACGAGATCACGCGCGAGCATGTGCAGGCGGTGCTGCGCCGTGTCTCCGGGACCGACGTGACGTTGACGGCGCTCCCGCTTGCCACCACCTGGACGGATCGCGCCTGTCACGCGACGGCTTACCGGAGGGGACGCGTGCTGCTCGCCGGCGATGCCGCGCACATCCATTCTCCGCTGGGCGGCCAGGGCCTCAACCTCGGGCTTGGCGATGCGATGAATCTCGGCTGGAAGCTCGCCGCCACGATCCGCGGCGACGCGCCGGCCGGTCTGCTCGACAGCTATTGCAGCGAACGGCATGCGGTGGGCGCGCAGATCCTCGACTGGTCGCGCGCCCAGGTCGCGCTGATGCGGCCGAGCCGGAGTTCGCGCGCGCTCGAAGCCATCATCCGCGATCTCATCGCGACGCCGGACGGCGCGACCTATTTTGCCGAGCGCGTGTGGGGCGTTTCGCTGCGCTACAATCTTGGCGGCGGCCATCCGCTGGTCGGCCGCAGCGCGCCCGACTTCGCGCTCGCCTGCGGGACGAGGCTCGGCGAACTGCTCAGAGATGGACGCGGCCTGCTGCTCGACTTCGAGCCGCGCTCTCCTCTGCGCGCGCTGGCCGAGCGTTGGCGTGGGCGGATCAGCTATGTCGCAAGCGATGCCGCGGATCGGCTGGGCTTGAACGCGGTGCTGGTGCGCCCCGATGGGTTTGTGGGTTGGGCCACAGACATCGAGCCGGATCTGGAGCAGACTGCTCAAGCCGCAGCGCGATGGTTCGGAGAACCTGACGCGGCATCTGCATGAGCCTAACGCCCCTGGATACGGCGCACGTGAGCTTCACTTGTCACTCTCGCTCCGTGTCCGGGTTCCCTTTCACAACCGTAACGCCCCGTTAACCCTATCAGCCTTAGGGTCGTCGGGGCTCCGAATGGACGGTGGCCGGGTTTGTTGTGATGTCGTTTGCACAAAAGAAAACTACCGTCGTCCCCGTTGCCGAGGAGCGGCGGCGCTTCCAGCGCGTCAAGGTGCACCTGCTCGGCCGCTACATGCTGCCCCGACCGGCGCGAGTTTCCCTGCCAGATTATCAACATGTCCCCGGGCGGCCTCGCGCTGTTGGCGCCCGGCATCGGCAATGTCGGCGACCGCGTGATCGCCTATCTCGACCATATCGGCCGGGTCGAGGGCCGCATCACCCGCATCATCGACAACGGCTTTGCGATGACGATCGGCGCCACCGCGCGCAAGCGCGACAAGCTCGCCGCCCAGCTCACCTGGCTCGCCAACCGCGACATCCTCAATCTGCCCGAGGATCGCCGCCACGACCGTATCGTGCCGCGCAACCCGATCGCCCTGCTCACCCAGGAAGACGGCTCGCGGATGACCTGCCGCATCATCGACCTTTCGCTGTCCGGTGCTGCGATTGCCGCGGAGAACCGCCCGCCGCTGAAGTCGCTGGTGATGCTCGGCAGGGTGCAGGCCCGCGTGGTGCGAAATCTCGAGGAAGGCTTCGCGCTCGAGTTCGTCCACGAGCAGTCGGCGGAAACGCTCGAAGAGAGCGTTACCGCGAGGTAAAGCGAAAAACCGCTCGAGACCCCCGTTTTCAGCCCGCGAAGGCGGCCTCCGGTGCACCGGTGGCCGCCTTCGCGCGCGTTTGGCGCAGTAAAATCGGCGGTTAACGGCCAGAGCGTTTGAGACGACAAACCGTGCAGGCGCAGCGTTTGCCGCGTTAATAGATAAAATTTGAATCAATTGCAGATGTTTAAAATTTTACGCGAATTCGATTCAAGTAAAGATCGAATTCGCCGCAGCTTTTACCAGTATTCGCGTCAAATCTACTTCGCGCACTTAGCGGCGGCGCAAAAGCTTTGTGCGAAACGTGGTCCCAACAAGAAGAACGGGGGCCACGATGTTTGGGTTCAGGGGACAGGGGAAAGGTTTGGCGGTTGCCGCCATTCTGTTTGCGACGTGCGTGTCGGCCAAGGCCGGCGACGTGGTCTACGCCAGCCTGGGTGACGTTGCGCGCTCGCCGATCGGCTGGGTCGAATTCTGCGCCGACAATCCCGCCGAGTGCCGCGGCGGCAAGACGCAACCACGCGACATCGTGTTGTCGCAGACCGCTTGGCGCGACCTCGTGCGGGTCAACAAGTGGGTCAACGAATCCATCAAGCCGATGACCGACATGGATCATTGGGGCGTGATCGAGAAATGGTCGTTGCCATCAGACGGCTACGGCGACTGCGAGGACTACGTGCTCCTGAAGCGCAAGATGCTGATGGATGCCGGCTGGCCGCGCGAGGCGCTGTTGATCACGGTGGTCCGCGACAAGAAGGGCGAAGGCCACGCGGTGCTGACGGTGAAGACCGACAAGGGCGAGTTCGTGCTCGATAACCAGAACGAGAGCATCGTCGCTTGGACGGAGACCGGCTACCGCTTCGTCAAGCGGCAATCGCAGAGCGATCCCAATGTGTGGGTCTCGCTCGGCGACAACCGCCCCGCAGTTTCAACGGCAAGCTCGCGCTGAGCGGCAACAAGGAATCGAGTTCGCGACCCGGTCACATCCCCACCCCTCCCCGTCCCAGACCGGTTCGCGCGCGGCCAGGCTTCCCCCAAAGCCTGGCCGCAACTTTTTGAGGGGACGCGGCGGCCGCCGATCAGAAGAACCGATCGAGGAAGGCCGCCGTCTCGTCCGAGATGCCGACGATCTTGTTGGAGGCTTGCCGATAGAACTTGAAGTTGAGCTCGGTCTCGGGCCGGCCGTCGTCCCAATCCTTGAAGCGCTTGAGCGCGTCGCGTCCCAGCGGCCGCTTCACCAGCGCAACACGCCTGACCGCGATGCTGACACGCGGCGTTTGCCTGGCGACATCCAGCTTGCGCGGCACCGGTTCGGCTGAGGTCACCACCGCCCGTGCGATCAGGCCGTTGCCGCCCTCGTTCTCGCTCGCGAACACGAACACGATGTCGTCGGCCGCGATCAGCTTGCCGCCGTACATGGTCTTCTGCGCGGTGAAGATGACGCCTTCGCCCGCGGTTCCCCGATCTCGGTCTTGATCGCAAACGCCATCGCATCCCCTGCGCCGGTGCGCTCGGCCAGCCGACGCCCCAAGCTTGACATCCTAGCATCCGCCCTATTGAATTGAATTCAATTCAGCCATGGACAAACGATGGGCGCGACGAGCCAGGGGACACGGGATCGGCTGCTCGCCGCAGCCCAAGAGGAGCTGATCGAAGGCCAAGGGCATCTCGAGATGCAGGCCGTCGCAAGACGGGCGCAGGTCTCGGTCGGGCTCGCCTATCACCACTTTGGATCGAAGGCCGGCCTGATCGCGGCCGTGGTCGAAGACTTCTATGAGCATCTGGATGAGGCGGCCTTCGGCGGTGCCAAGCTGTCCGCCAGCAACTGGGCGGACCGGGAGAAGGAACGGATCGGCGCCTATGTCGCCTTTCACTATGAGCACCCGTTTGCGCCGCTGGTGATCGGACCGCTGAGCCGGGCGCCCGAAGTGCTCGATGTCGAGACCGCCTTCACCAGCCGCCAGCTTGCAGCCGGTGCGCGCATGCTGGAGGCCGCGCAGCGCGACGGGATCGTACCCGGTGACCTCGCCCCTCACCTCACCATTGCGCTGATGATCGGCGGCATCCGCCAGGCGCTGATCGGCGCGCTCACCGCCGACCGGCGGCCGGATCCGGCAAGGCTGACCGGCGACATCTGGGCCTTCATGGCCGCGGCGCTGCGCCTGACTGCGAAGTCCCCGCCGGTGAAGCCAAAAGCCGCGCGGCGCAGCCGCTTCTAATGTTCAACTATAACCCCAAGGTCGGTGGCCATCTTGTTCAACCCGCATGATTTTCACACGCCGCAATCGTCCTACAGCAAGCCGGATCTGCTGCGCTCGAGCGCGGGCGGCCATTTCGGCCCCGGCAATGCGCAGCTGCCGGCGCCGCCAATGCTGATGATGGACCGCATCACCGAGATCAGCATCGACGGCGGCGCCTTCGGCAAGGGCCGTGTCGCCGCCGAACTGGACGTTGCACCGGACCATTGGTTCTTCGCCTGTCACTTTGCCGGCGACCCCGTGATGCCCGGCTGCCTCGGGCTCGACGCGATGTGGCAGATCATCGGCTTCTGGCTCGGCTGGTCGGGCTCACCGGGCAAAGGCCGCGCGCTCGGGGTCGGCGAGGTCAAGTTCAGGGGCCACATCACGCCGGACGTCAGGCTCGTGCGCTACGAGGTCGACATGCGTCAGATCAGGCGCGGCCGGCTGGTGCTGGGCATCGCCGACGGCCGTGTGCTCGCCGACGGCGCGTGCGTCTATCTGGCGAAGGACATGAGGGTCGGCCTGATCGCGCCGACGCGCTGAGGCGGCGTGCGCGTCGGGCAGTCCCGTTTTGGGGCAACAGCCCCGGAACTTGCGCCGAGTTTTGCACTCCTCGCGCCACCTGCTTGAATCCCCGGGGGTTTTGCCCGCATCGCGGTTGTGCTATTCGGAACCTTTCAATTGATGTCCGGTTCTGGTCGCATGGTCGAACTTGCCCCCCGGAATGCACAGGCCAGCAGCCTGATCGGCGTGCAGCCGATCGCGATCGGCGCCGTGGCGCTGGTGCTCGTGCTGTTCGGAATCGGCTCGATCGCGCTGTGGCGCGCCTTCAGCGGCAACGTGCCGGAGACCGACCGGATGGTCGCCGTCCGTCAGTTGCAGGCGCGGACCGCGCAGGTCTCCGAGGCCCTGGTGGAAAAGACCAAGGGCATGGAGGTGACCCAGCAGGAATCCATCGACCAGTTGCAGGAGGTGCAGGACCAGCTGTTGGCCATGCGCAAGCAGTTCGCCGCGCAGCAGGCCGACGCCAAGAAACTATCCGACCAGGTCGCCGCACTGACCGAGCAGGTCGAAGGCCTGCGCCAGTCGCTCGCGAGCGCGCAGGCCAATGAGCCGGCCGCCGAGCCCGAGCCGCGCAAGCGGTCGAAGGCCACCCGGAGCGCCAACCGGAAGCGCCGCGGATCGCGCGGTTGAGGATTGATGGCGGCCGAGCGCCCTTTCACCGGCCCGGCCATCAAAAAGCGCCAAATCCCGAGCAACATCAGGACCTAAGGTGGAACTTCCAGCTCCAGGCCTGCCGGCGGCAGCCTCGCAAGAGTGCCCGTTACCGTGAATTAATCCGGACTTTGTGAACTGGTTCACATATCCGACTTCGAATCCGAGTCATCTTTAATCACCGGATGGCGTGAGCCGATTTCAATATCCGGGGCTGGCAAGGTCGTTGACGGTATACTACGTCGACGGCCTTGTTTTTTGCGGCCGTGAATTCCCTATCTCTGGATTGCCGACCCCGAAAACGCGCCGTGCTGAGCCACAGCTCCGCACGCGCAATGTCGCTGCGGCTGAAGCCGAAGCGATCCGCGATGCCGTCTACCTGGTGCGGTCGCGCAAGACGCGCTCACCCCGCTGCCGCAGCCGTGCAAGCTTCGGCTCGAGCTCGTGGAGCATGTAGACGAATGCGATGGCGAGGCCCGAAACAACAACCATGAACAGCAATGTCAGATCAGGAATGGTCAGCATCTCTGAGATCCTCTGAGGCCTGGCTCCAATCGCAGCCGGACCGTTTGTTTTCGCGACGCGTTCACACACAGACTGCTGCAATGCGCTGCAAGCCGCGTACCAGTGCGCGACGGCCCCGGCATCAAGACACCGAGGCCGCAGCGATGATTCCAAGACCATCAGCATGGCGATCCGATGGACCGGCCATGCGTCAGCAGATGTCTCAGTTGCAAACCTGCACCGGTCGCACCTGCCAGCCATACGGCGTCAACATGCGACGGCGCACGACATAACAGCCGCCGTCACCGTAACCATAGCCGTAGCCATACCCGTCGTCGTAGCCGTAACCGGCGTAGTACGGGTTGCCGTAGTAGCCGTCATAGTAATCGTAGGCGCCGTAGCCCAGGCCGAAGCCGATCGCGGCCGCGGCGAACGGATAGCCCCAGCCGCGCCGATGCCAGCCTCCGCCGTGCCAGCCTCCACCATGCCAACCGCCGCCATGCCAACCGCCGCCGATCGCGGCCGACCGGAAGCCACCGCCCGCGCCCATGGCGCGGAAAGCGCCGCCGCCACCGTGGAAGCCGCCAAAGCCACCACCACCGTGGAAGCCACCACCGCCGTGAAAGCCGCCGCCACCAAAACCACCTCGCGCTGACGCAGCGTCGACCGTGAACAGGCCGACCGATGCCGTCGCCAGCAAGGCAATCATCGTTTTACGCAACATCACCCGTTACTCCTGTTTCCAAGGCTTTTCTTTGCAAGCCTCCTCCGCCGCGTCCCGCGCATGCTAACTCAATGTAGGACCGTGGCTTCGACCGCGCGCTCATGTCGCGCTCACTTCTGCGCGACCCGCGTTCATCAAGGCGCAGCCGTCAAAAGTTAACAGCCGCGGCAGATGCCGTTGACCCGGCGGTCGACCGTCCTGTTCTCGTCGGCGATCGCCCTGTCGATGCTCTCGCTCGACGCCGAGCCGGTGGTGACGCCCTCACCGGTATTCAGCCGGCCGGAGGATTGCGCCGTGCCGGCGCTGTTGGTGCCGGGCGGCGGTGACGCGACTTGCGGCGATGTCGGGCTGGCTGACGAGGGGCTCCCGCTCCCAGTGCCGCTTCCAGTACCTTGAGCAACGGTAATCGTGGGTGCCAGCAGAATCGCGATTGTCGCTGACGCGACGGTGACGGATAATTTGCGCATGGCAATTCTCCCTTGCGGACATCAACGGGTCCGCAAAACGCCGGTTCCCACAGGCGTTGGGGCAATACAGTTTGGGAGCAATGCAATTTGCGCAAGCTGATCGAGTTTGACGACGACACTTTCGACAAGCTGAAGCAGCTTGGGCGCGACCGGATGGCGACGTTGCAGGAGCTTGCCGACGAAGCTTTCGCCGACCTCCTCAAGAAGCACGGTATTCCGATCGACCTGAAGGATGCGCTGCGCAAGAGCGCGAGACTTCCGCAGACAGCAGGGCTGCGGGAAGCAGCGAAGCCAGACCCCGCAACACCGAAGCGCGCACGCAAGCAGGACCGGAAGCGCTGAGGCTTCAGCCGATCTTCTTCAGTCCGGCTTTGTACTGCGGGCCACGGATCGCATAGGACTTCGCCGGCCGCGACAACGCCTCCGCCTGCGCGGCGTCCAGCGTGCGCACCACGCGCGCGGGCGCACCGATGATCAGGGAATTTTCCGGAAACTCCTTGCCCTCGGTGATGACGGAGCCAGCGCCGACGACACTGCCGCGCCTGATGCGCGCGCCGTTCATCACGATCGATCCCATCCCGATCAGCACGCCGTCTTCCAGCGTGCAGCCGTGTACGATCGCATTGTGGCCGATCGTGACGTTGTTGCCGATGGTCAGGGGAAAGCCGGGATCGACATGCAGGGTCGAATTGTCCTGGACGTTGGAGCCTTCGCCGATCTCGATCCACTCATTGTCGCCGCGCAGCACGGCGCCGAACCAGACGCTCGCCGCGGATTTGAGGCGCACCTTGCCGATCACAACGGCATTGTCGGCGATGAAGTAGCTGCCGTCGGCGGGAAGATCGGGCCCCTGCCCGTCGAGTTCGTAGATCGCCATAGAGGTCTCCCTGGAGCGCTTTCGAGCGAAGTGGACGCCGGTTCGCGTGAAGAAAACGCGTCGAAGCTCAGATCAAAGTGACCTTGGCACAGCGGACGACGTGGTTTCAAGCAAGCGCGGCCATGATCCGGACACGGATCAGGATCCAGCGCGGATCACCCGATCACGCCGGCAGCGCGCAGCGTCATCACGAAGAAGGTGCCGGACATCAGGCTCCAGAAGCCGGAAATGACGGTTGCCATCATCACGAACTCGAAACGGCGGCGCTCGATGCGCGCACCGCGCAGCGTGTTGCGCATGATGATGAACGGTGCAGCGAAGACGAGAAACGGGACCGCGGCGAAGGTCCTCGGCGCCACGCCCTCCTGCAGCAGGCCGAAGCCGGCCGGACGCTCCGCCATCGCCTGATAACCGCTGGCCAATGCGCCGGCGAGCGCGAAACCGATGAAGAGCGAGAACAGGGAATTCAAGGTATCGGGCGACATCGGAACTTCCGCTACGCAACAGGCCACTCACCCTGCTTCGCAGAATTGGCGGCGGGCCGCCACATCATCCTTAAGGAAAGGTTAACCGGCAGCGCCCGGCGCGGCGTTTGTGCATGGCCATTCGCTGCGGGATTCCATTGGAATCTTACGGAAATTCCGCGTCACGTGGCATATTCGGCAGGTGATTCGGCCACTCCCGACCTGCTCTTTGCCTCGCTCATGACGCTTCTCTCGACCGCCCAGCATCCCGCCCGCGACACCCGCCGCAATCCGCGCGCGCATCTCGTTCCGATCATCGCCTCGGCGGTCATCGCGGCCGGTGCGATTGCGCTCGTCGCCTATCTGCTGTGGCCGACCTATACGACTGTCCCGCCGAGCGATCCGTCGCGGCTGCCGGTGAGCGTCGGCGGCACGCTGTTCAACGTGCCGACCATGGCGGTGCGCATGAAGATCCAGCGCCACTCCGGACCGCAGGAGCGCGTCGATCTGAGCTTCCTCTATCCGTCGCTGGAGGCGCCTGCCGCGCCGAAGCACTACAGCGCCGAGACGATCGAGGACAAGGTGCAGCCGATCGACAGGATCTTCGTGTCGATCGCGGCACATCACGATTCACTCGCGCCGGACATGCGGCTGCGCACGATCTATCCGCGCTATCTCGACGAACGTGCGAACACCGATGACGGCCTGACGGCACGCGCGTTCCGCGACGGCACGCCCTATGGCGGCGAGGACCTGTTCACCGCGACCGAGCCGCAGCTGATCGCACGCTGCACGCGCGATACGTCGACGCCCGGCATGTGCCTGAGTGAGCAGCGCATCGAGGGCGCCGACCTGACCTTCCGCTTTCCGCGCGGCTGGCTGGCGCAATGGCGCGACATCGCCATCGCGATGAACCGCCTCTCCGCGCAGATGCATAGCGCGAAGGGGTAACGCCGTCATTGCGGGCCACCCGGTCGGCGCGTAGCGCCGCCGCACGACGGGCTCGCATCTAGCTTTGGCGCAAAGAAACGATGCGCCGACCTCGAACTCATTGCGTTGCAGCAAGAAGCACCGTCGGTGGCGCTGCATGCATTGTGAGACGGGCATCCGTGCCGATTGATGCATATTGCATTTGTCGCCTCGCTGGACTATGACGTGGCTAGGGGAAGTACGGTCTCCCCTTGAGGCTTCGGTCCAAGAACTGTGCAACGCTCGACTTGTCGAGGTCATGCGCACATGGACGAAAGGAAGCCTCCATTCCTCCCCAGCAAATTTGCCCTACGGTCTGTCTCTGCGCGGACCCCGGCAGATATTGATCCTGCTCCTGCAAAGTCAGACGAACTCGTCACCGGCGAGCGGCAAGATTGGTCTGGGCCTACTCAACCTGGTCGGGACGATTGCTCCGATGGATCTCCGGTCGCCGTCTATCACCGGAACGGAGAGGAAGTCCGGGAAGGATTCCTTATTGCGCTGCGCGCAATGGGTATCCCAGAATTCGAACAGCTTCCCGACCCGGCAGAGCCTCGCGTTAGGGGCGCAAAGCCGTGACGACGCGCTGTTTTCCATGCCTGCTGCCATTTTGCATGGCCTTGTTTGCATGCGGTCCAACGCCACCGGGTGGACCGGCGGTCGGCATCACGTTCGATACAGCAAAGAAACTCGACGATTTTGATCTTGCCGCCTCCGGCGACGTCAGGCGGAGCAAATGGTTGGTCGTTGATAACGATGCTGGTCGAGGATTGGCGCAGATCGATCCCCAGCCCGACGAGAATCGCTCGGCGTTCTTCCTCTACCGCCCTTTCTCCGGGCGCGACGTCTATGTGTCGACACGCTTCATGATCATTTCGGGAAAGATCGGTCAGACCGCCGGCGCGTTCATCCGGTTCAGATCGTTCGATGATTACTACGCCATGCGCGCCGACGCGCTGGACAATAGCGTGAACCTCTATCGCGTCGCTAACGGAAGCCGCGAGTTGATCGGACGCATGGAGGTGAACGTGTCGCGCCAAGCATGGCACACGCTCGGAATTGCGGCGAGAGATGACCGCCTCACGGTGCTCTTCGACGGAAGGGAGCTTTTTGTCGCGACCGACAGGAGGTTTCCAGGCCCTCCAGGCAAAGTCGGCCTGTGGACCGAAACCGACGGCATAACCATCTTCGAGGGCCTTGAGATCAGGTCCCTCGATTGACGATCAGGAAATCAGGACCATCAAAGGAGAACAAGAATGCGCTACCAGCTAGCACCACTTTACTGTCGTCCCTGGACGTTGAACGGGATCTCCGCACGGCTTATCGAAAGTCACTATGAAAACAACTATGGCGCGGCCTTGAGTCGCTTGAACGCAATCGCCGAGGAGATTGATCAACTCGACCTCGGCAACACCTCCGGCCAATCGCTTGCACGTCTGAAGCGCGACGAGATCGTCGCGCTCAACTCGACTCTTCTGCACGAATTGTATTTTGCGAGCCTCGGTGGCGACGGGCGCGTCCTGCCCGACACCCTCGCGAGCGCCATCACGAAAGACTTCGGTTCGGTAGATCGATGGCGTCAGGAGTTTGTCGGAATTGCCGACGGGCTGGCCGGCGGCTCAGGCTGGGTGTTGCTGACATATGTACCGCGCGCCGGGCGGCTCATCAATCAGATCGGATCGGAGCACAATCAGAGCATCGCCGGTGGCATCCCGATACTCGCCCTGGACATGTACGAACACGCGTATCATCTGGAATTTGGCGCGAACGCCAATGCGTACATCGCGGCCTTCATGCGCAACATCGATTGGTCCGCAGTAAAGCTGCGATACGAAGATGCCATCAAGGTCGTGCCACCACGGCCCCTCGAGCAACAGGAATTTGGTGACGTACCGTCGATTTCCGTCGAGGAAGTCAGAGAGATGCTGAAATCGGGAACGTCAGTTCAGATTATCGATACGCGACCAAAGCACTATTCCTCCAAAGCCCAGGACATCATGGACGGAGCCGTTTGGCGCGACCCGGAACATCTGGATGACTGGATCGGCACCCTGTCCAAAACCGAACCCGTCGTCACGTTCTGTGTCTATGGCTTCCACATCGGCTGTCAGACGGCTTCAGCGCTGCGCAAGGCTGGGTTTGATGCCCGCTACATGGCGGGCGGGCATTACGCCTGGAAGGCAATCAAGGGTCCGGTGCGGCTTTTCGAATGATCCGCGCCGGATCAGTTCGCATTTTGACGGCGACATCCGCACACCGGAATTCTCGATCTGACGGGAGTCTGGAAATGCCCCATCCCCAACAGCGCATCGCCCTCGCCGCAGCTACACTGCTTCTCTTGGGAGCGAACGACATGTCAAGATACGCAATCGGTTTTGAGAGTACCCAGATCGGTGTGGCGCCCGACGGCTGGACTGCCACCGTCACGGGATCGGGCGATTCGAGATGGACGGTCGAAAACGATGAGACGGCGCCGTCGAAATCGAAGGTGGTCAAGCAATCTGGCCGGGCCACCTACCCGCTGCTGTTGAAGTACGACACCAGCATCAAGGACGGCTTTGTCGAGGTCAGGTTCAAGGCTGTCGCGGGATCCCAGGACCGCGCCGCCGGTATTGTTTGGCGAGCGAAGGACGCGAACAACTATTACGTGACCCGCGCCAACGCACTTGAGGACAATGTCGTCCTCTACAAGACTGTGAACGGCGTTCGAAGCCCGCTCGACATTGTGGGCCGCAAGGGAGGCTATGGAACCGATATCAAGGTTCCGTCCAACACCTGGCACACCCTGCGTGTCGACTTCAAAGCCTCGCGCTTCGTTGTATCTTTCAACGGCAAGCAATTGTTTGAGGTGGAGGATTCCACATTCGGCGATGCGGGCAAGGTCGGGCTTTGGACCAAGGCCGACAGTGTGACGCTATTTGATCAAATCACCTACGGAGAAGCGAAATAGGTGAGTTGGCCAAGCGCTGGCAACTGCCGATTAGCAAACGCGGGGATCCGCATCCTCCCCATCAGATGGAATTTCCATCCAAGTGTGCGTCACCTCGCTTTTGGGGGAGTGACCGATGGATGGAGTGGGTCTCGTTCTTTTTGTTCTCGCCGCTCTTGCAGGCGGGTTCGTCAGCGGCTTTTCGGGGTTTGCGATGGGCCTCGTGGTGTCGGGTGTGTGGCTGCACATCATCACGCCGATCCAGACCGCGGCGCTGATCGCGGGCTACGGCCTGCTCACGCAGGGTTACGGCATCCTGAAATTGCGGCAGGCGCTGAACTGGCACGCCATCTGGCCGTTGTCGCTTGGCACGACGATTGGCATCCCGACCGGCGTGGTCCTGCTCACCCATCTCAGCCCCGTCTATTTGAGATTTGGTGTCGGTACACTGCTGGCAACTTACGCGATCTACAGTCTGGCGCGACCGGCGTTCAGTCCGATGAAGATCGGGATCGTGCCGGACATTGCGATCGGCCTCGTCAACGGGCTGGTCGGCGGACTCACCGGACTTGGTGGCGTCGTCTCAACCATCTCCTGCCAATGGCGCGGCTGGACGAAGGATACGCAGCGCGCCGTGTTCCAGCCGGTCCTGTTCGCCGCCTTTGTGGTGATCTCGATTTCGATGGGCGTCACCGGCGCCTTCACGTCCGAAACCGTCAAATTGTACGGCCTGGGTCTGCCATTTCTGCTCGCCGGCCTCTGGAGCGGCTTCAGGCTGTACGGAAAGATCGATGACGAGATGTTCCGCAAGGTGGTGTTGACACTATTGCTGCTCGCCGGCCTGTCGCTGATCGTGCCAGCAATGGTCTCACGCGGCGCCTGAGTCGCGTTTCTTGGACCCGCGGCCAGTCTGGTCGCCGGCGCGGAGCCCGAGCTTGTCAGATTCATTGACCCGCGTAGCGGCCGCGGCAGGCGAATGCTCACCAGCGCCGACGCTCATACGACGGCGCTGGTCGCGGCGAGGCAGTTCAGCCCTGCTCGCCCAGATCTTCTTCCAGGATGGCCATCTGGAACTGGAACGAGCGATCATCGTCCTCGTCGTCGACGAACAGCACGCCGATGAACTCCTCGCCGATATAAACCTCGGCCGAGTCGTCCTTCTTGGGCCGCGGCACCACGCGGATCTTGGGATTGCTGAACACGCGTTTGAGATACGCGTCGAGCTTCCTGACTTCCTGAACGTCCACAGCCGTCTCCAATCGGGTCGATGATTTTCGGGGGAGTTTTAGGACGAGACGGCAAAGATCGCCAGAGCCTTTTCAGGCTTTGGCGACGTGATGTTGCGCACACGCGAAAGCGCGGTACCGATCAGAAAGCGAGTGAAATCAAAGCCCGATCGCGTTCAGCATCTGGTCCATGGTGCGCGACGGCTCGGCACAGCCGGCCTCGCCGACGATTTTCGCCGGCACGCCCGCGACCGTGACGTTGTGCGGCACGGGCTTGACCACGACGGAGCCCGCCGCGATCCGCGCGCAATGACCGATCTCGATATTGCCGAGGATCTTGGCGCCGGCGCCGATCAGCACGCCGTGGCGGATCTTCGGATGGCGATCCTCGTTCTCCTTGCCGGTGCCGCCGAGCGTGACGCCATGCAGGATCGAGACATCGTCGTCGATGACCGCGGTCTCGCCGCAGACGAAACCGGTGGCGTGATCGAGGAAGATGCCGCGGCCGATCCTGGCCGCCGGATTGATGTCGGTCTGGAACACCGCCGACGAGCGGCTCTGCAGGTAGAAGGCAAAATCCTTGCGGCCCTTCTGATAGAGCCAGTGCGCGAGACGATGGGTCTGCAGCGCGTGGAAGCCCTTGAAGTAGAGCAAGGGATCGATGAAGCGCGAGGTCGCGGGATCGCGGTCATAGACGGCGACGAGATCGGCGCGGAAGGCGTTGCCGATATCGGGCTCATCGCGCAATGCCTCACCATAGGTCTGGCGGATCAGGTCGCCCGACAGCGCGGCGTGGTCGAGCCGATCGGCAATGCGATGGACCACGGAATCTTCCAGGCGCTCATGATGCAACACGGTCGCATAGATGAAGGATGCGAGCTCCGGCTCGCGGCGCAGGATGTCTTCCGCCTCGCCGCGGATTCGATCCCAGATCGGATCGAGTGCCGCGAGCTTCGCCCCCTGCGGATTGACCTGATGAACTGCCATAGCTGCTCTCGCAATTCGGTTGTTCTGATGTGCGTTATAGCACGGTGACCCCAGCGCGTCCCGGGAGGGCTCGGTACGGTAAACCCCAGCCGAACGCCCCCGGGCCGATGTCTAGGGGAATTGGTCGGGATTTTGCCGAAATCAAGCCGCGCTTCTGCAACTATTGGCGGATTTCGTCCCGAGTGTGGTTTTGGGCATGGTCGGCCCCAATAAAAGGGGGAAATACCATCAATACCCGGACGTTGCGTGGGCGCCTGACCGATGCACGGTCGGTCTGGATCGCCACCATTGCCATTCCCCTCCTCCTGCTCGCGCCTGCCTTCTGGAACGGCTATCCGCTGCTCCAATGGGATACCGGCGGCTATCTGGCGCGCTGGTACGAGGGCTACCTGGTGCCGAGCCGGTCGACGGTGTTCGGCATCTACCTGCATGTCGGCGAGACATCGGGCTTCTGGCTCAACCTCGGCATCCAGACCCTGGCGACGCTGTGGATCCTGCAACTGACCCTGCGCATGCTCGAGCTCGCCCGGCCGGTCCGGCTGATCGCGATCAGCCTCGCGCTGATCGCAACCACCGCCCTGCCTTGGCTCGCCAGCATGCTGCTGACCGACATCTTTGCCGGCCTCTCGGTGCTCGCGCTCTTTATCCTCGTCCTGCACGGCGACAGGATTTCGACGCTCGAGAAGGCGGTGCTGTTCGGATTCACAGCGTTTTCCGCTGCCACGCACAGCGCGACGCTCGCGGTGCTGCTCGGCCTGTGCTGCGTCGGCTGGATGCTGCGTCCGTGGCTCGGCCGCCGCGTCCCGGTCGCGGGGCTCGTGCAGGGCAGCCTGACCATCGTCACCGCCGCCGTGATGCTGCTGGCGGCCAACTTCGCGCTGTCGGGTCAGCTTGCCTGGACACCCGGCGGCTATGGCGTCGCCTTCGGCCGCATGCTGCAGGATGGCATCGTCGCGCAATATCTGCGCGATCATTGCGCCAGGGAGAACCTGAAGCTGTGCCCCTATCGCGACCAGTTGCCGCCGACCGCCGACGACTTCCTGTGGGGTCACAGCATGTTCAACACGCTCGGCCGCTTTCAGGGACTGAATGACGAGATGGGCCACATCGTGGTGCGCTCGCTCGCCGAATATCCGGGATGGCAGGCCAAGGCGGCGCTGGCGGCAACCGCCGACCAGCTGATGGATGGGGCGACCGGCGAAGGCTCCTCGGGCTGGATCCCGCACACCTACGGCATCATCGAGCGTTATATTCCCAAGCAGGTCGCGCCGATGCGCGCCGCGCGGCAACAACAATGGGCCCTCGACTTCACCGCGATCAATCGCATCCACGTGCCGGTCGCGCTGGCCTCGATGCTCCTGGTCGCGATCCTGTTCGGCCGTGGACTGTGGCAGCGGCGGCTCGACGATTTGACGCTGCTGGCGGGCACGGTGACGCTCGCTCTGCTCGGCAATGCCGCCGTCTGTGGCGTGATCTCGGGGCCCCATGACCGCTATGGCGCGCGCATGGTGTGGGTTGCGACCTTCGTGGTGCTGATCGCGGCGACGCGCGCCTTCGCCAAGGACGATGCCGAGAACGATGCCGATGAGCTATTTTCGCCGCGACAGGAAGTCGATGACGCCGGTCTTGTAGACCTTGTCACCGACCGCCCGCATGTGGTCGCGGTTCGGAATGTCGAGCACCTGCGAACCCGGAATGATCCGGCCGAGCGCTGACGCCGAGCCTGCGATCTCGTCCTTGCTGCCGACCGCGATCAGGACCGGCACGCGGATCCCGGCGGCCTCCTCGCGCGTCATCAGGCGGCGCGAGCCGCGCAGGCAGGCGGCGAGCGCGCGGCGGTCGGAGCGGGTCTGATCGGCGAAGGCGCGGAAGGTGCGGCCGACCGGATCGGTGACATCGTCGAGCGACCGCGCCTCCAGCGCCAGCGCAACGGCCTCGCCGGGACCGCCGCCCTCGATCAGCCCGATGCCGATGCCGCCGAGGATCGCCGAACGCACCCGATCGGAATTCTCACGCGCCAGGATCGCCGTCATCCGCGAGCCCAGCGAATAGCCCATGATGTCGGCGCGCGCGATTCCGAGATGATCCATCAGCGCGATCACGTCGCTTGCCATGGTCGCGATCTCGTACTGCGCGGCATCGTAGAGCTTGGCGGATTCACCGTGGCCGCGATTGTCGAGCGCGATGACGCGACGGCCAGCCTTGACGAGCTCCGACACCCAGGTCGGATAGATCCAGTTGACGTTCTTGCTCGACGCAAAGCCGTGCACGAGCACGATCGGCTCGCCCGCGCCTTCGTCGATATAGGCAATCTCAACATCGCCGTGGTGGAAACTCGGCATCTTCGATTCCGTTTTTTCTTGGGATTTTGGATTTGGGATTTGCGATCGACCGGCGACCGCAAGCTTAGCGTGAAACCTAGCCTTGGACGGGTATACTCGCCAGCGCGGCCTGCGCGGTCATCTGCCGCTTCAGGCGCAGCGCCTTGCTTCGTCTGAGCCACCACGCCGTGGCTCGCTCGGTGGTGGCCTTGATCGACGACAGGAAGCCGAACAGCGCAAGCAGCGCGCCGAACAGCCACATGGTGAGATTGAATGTGCCGGCCGCGAGCAGCAGCGCGCCGCGGCCGAGCAGCTTGATGATCGCGCGGGTCTGGCCGCCCTTCACGTCCGCGATGCGGGCCGCGCGCGCGATCTCCTGCGGGTTCTCCGCGACCTTCAGCGTGTCCCGCGCGGCACGAACCCCGGCCGCCTCGCCGATGCGTCCGACGTCCTTGGCGACGCGCACCAGCGCGCCGGCCTTCTCGGCGCGGAATGCCGCGCGGATCGCGGTTGCAGTTTCCGCCGGCCGCAGCACCGAGCCGGACGCGACTGCCTCACGCAGCGCCGGCTGATCGACCACCTCGCGGGTCGAGCGCCCGGCCCATTCGATCATCCCCTCGCTCAGCCGTCCGGCCTTGCGCGTATCCTTGACCAGCGTCAGTCCGGCGCGCAACGGCGCGGCGCCGCCGACCGACACATAGGTGGCCGCGGTCACGGCGAGCCCGGCGGCCGCAAGGCCAAGCACCAGTCGGTCGGTATCCTCGCCCATCACGAGATGCTTGCCCTCGCGCACGACGTCCCTGACGTCACCGAACACGAACAGATCGCCCGCGACGGTGCCGGACAGGCTTGCGACATCGTCGGCATTGCCGGTCACGAGGCCGGTGGCAAATCCCTTGGCGAAATGCGTGGTGGACGATTGCTCGGCGCGCGCGTCGTCGACGCGCTTTGTGAGTTCATCACTGAGCGCGATGTTCTTCTCGCTTGCGAGCGCGACAAAGCTGGTCGCAAGATCGGCATCTCCGGAGGCGAGTGCCGCCTCGATATTGTCCGATATCAACGCCGGGTTGTTGCGCAGGACGGAATTGAGCCTGAGATCGGCGAGCGCAGCCGGATCGTTCCGCGCTGACAGCACCGTGCCGGCGTCCCGGGCGTGCGGCCAAATGGCCGCGCCCACGGCAGCGCTCGCTACCAGGCCGGCCACCGCAAAACTGAGGCGCACCCCGTTCATTCCGCTGAAAACCTCTAGTTTAATTCGCCTTGTTCAGTTGGCCTTGGAAATAGTGTGCCGTTTTTGCGACACAACGGCTCCGACCAAAGAAGGGCTTCTCTGGGACGACAAGATTGTGTCGAATTTGCATGAGCAAATGAGCCATCGGGGCTCTAGGAATCAACTGTTCCCGCCAGTATGGTGCGCGGCATTTCGCGATGCCGCATGCTGTTGATTGCGTCTGCCCATCGTTGCCACCAAGGTGAGAATATGTCCGACCACGTCGTCCCGCACTTCCATAACGATGCCGGTGTCTCGGTGATCGAGATCGGGTCGCAGGAGTTCATGTGCGTGGGCGCCAACCCTCCGTTCGACCATCCGCACGTGTTCCTCGACCTCGGCAACGACAGCGAGATCATCTGCCCGTACTGCTCGACGCTCTATCGCTTCGCGTCCGACCTCGCTGCCGGCGAAGCCCGGCCGCCGGAATGCGTGCTGAAAGACAAGGTCGCCTGACCGCTCCGTGGCGCTGACGCGAACCGTCATCGTTGCCGGCGCTGGGATCGGAGGACTGACGGCGTCGCTGGCCCTGGCGGCACAGGGTTTTCGCGTCGTCGTGCTGGAAAAGGCCGAGCGGCTCGAGGAAGCCGGCGCCGGCATCCAGCTCTCTCCCAATGCCAGCCGCATCCTGGTCGAGCTCGGACTCAAGGAACCGCTGGCGCGGCGCGCAGTCACGCCGGAATCCGTCAATATCCTGAGCGCGCGGGCCGGTGGCGAAATCGCGCGGATGCCGCTCGGCCGGGCCGCCGAGTTCCGCGCCGGTGCCCCCTATTGGGTGATCCACCGCGCCGATCTGCAGGCCGCGTTGCAGGCCGCCGTCAACGAGCATCCCGATATCGATCTGCGGCTCGGCTGCCAGTTCGAGGACGTGACCAAGCACGCCAAGGGGCTGACGGTGGTGCAGCGCCGCGGCAACGCACGGCAAGAGGAATTGGCCGTTGCGCTGATCGGCGCGGATGGCATCTGGTCGTCGGTCCGCGGACATTTGTTTCCGGATGTACAACCGCAATTCTCCGGCCTGATCGCCTGGCGCGGCACGCTGGACGCGACCGCCCTGCCGCGTGAATACACCGCGCCGCGCGTGCAGCTGTGGATGGGACCGGACGCGCATCTCGTGGCCTATCCGATCTCGGCCGGCCGCCAGGTCAACGTCGTTGCGATCGTGTCCGGCACCTGGAACCGGCCAGGCTGGAGCGCGCCGGGTGACATCAACGAGATCAAGGGCGCGTTCGCTACCGCGCGCTGGCCCGCCACGGCGCGGATGCTGATCGGCGCGGTCGATGGTTGGCGCAAATGGGCGCTGTTCACCCTGCCCGACATCGGCCGCTGGAGCGAAGGGGCGGTGACACTGCTCGGCGACGCCGCGCATGCGATGCTGCCGTTTGCCGCGCAAGGCGCCGGCATGGCGATCGAGGATGCGGCCGTGCTCGCCAAGGCCCTGGCCGACTGCACCGGCGAAAACACCGCAGGCATTCCCGCCGCGTTGAAGCGCTACGCCGAGATGCGGCGCGGCCGCGTGCTGAAGGTGCAGCGCATGGCGCGGCAGCAGGGCCGCATCTATCATTTGAGCGGACCCTTGGCGATCGCGCGCGATCTTGCGATCCGCGCCATCGGTCCGCAGCGCATGCTGGCGCGGCAGGACTGGATCTACGACTGGCGCGCCTGAGCCGAGCGCGCCTATGCGCACACAGCAACCGGTTCGTCCGGAAACGTTGACTTAGCGAACGAGGCCTCGCGGCGCGCGCGGGCCGTTTGCCCCCGGCGCAGGCGCCGCGGGTGCGGCCGCCGCCGGCGTGTCCGGCGGGCTCTCATGGCACTTGTTGGCGCGCCAGGCCTGATCCGCAAGCCTCTGCTGGGCGTGGATCGAGATCAGCTCGTTGCGATAGACCATCTCGGAGACCACGGTACCGCCGACGCCGGTCTCCGCCTTGGCCATCAACTTTTCCTGATCCGTCGCGCGAGACGCGAGATTCTTGCGCTCGGTCTCGAGCTGCTTGCAATCATACAAATCGTATTTGGCGGGATCGGCGAATGCCGACGGCACGCTGTCACCGATCTGCGCGCAACCGGAAACGCCCGCAGCCGAGGCGAGCAGCGCAACGATGGCTGCCGCGCGCGACAGATTTGGGCGGCGTGAGGGACGAACAGACATTCAGCTTTCTTAAGTCCGACAGTGTTGAGATTGCCTAAAGCAGCCGCCGGTGTCCGGATTGAGGCTCAATCGCGGCGGCGCGCCGCTTATCCCAATGCTCGGCCGCTGAAGCAAATGGAATTGCAAGCCGCAGGTTAAGCCTTTGAAAGCGCGCCTGGTAGCAGCGGATAGCGGAGCGCGGGGCTACGCCAAGATGGATACCAGGCACCGCCCCCTTGCGACAGTAGCTTGATCAAGCATCCCAGGATGGAGGTCGCGGACCGGACACAAGCGTACGACCGCGTTGAAGACGTGCGCATGTCTAGGCTGCCGGTTGCGTGGATTTCCTGACGACCAATTCAGGAGGAAGTACGACGTGCCGGATCTCGGCCGACTTGCTCTGGAGCATTTCGATCAGCATTCTGGCAGCGATCCGCCCCATCTCGCGGTGCTCGATGCGCACGGTGGTGAGGGGCGGCGAGACGACATCCACGAGTGGCATGTCGTTGTGACCGACGAGCGAGACATCCTCCGGGCACCGCAGGTGCCGTTTCTGCAGGGCGTCCAGGGCACCGATCGCCAGCAGGTCGTTGGCGGCAACGATCGCAGTCACCTGATGCGGCCCGCCGACGAGATACGTCGCCGCCAGCGCGCCGCCTTCGCGCGTATACCCCGCGGCTTCGCGTACGACCCCGGTCAATCCGTGCCGCGCCATCGCGCGCTCGAAGCCATCACGCCGCAGCGCGCCGGTTGATGTCGACAGCGGCCCTGCGATATGCGCAATGCGGCGGTGTCCGATATCGACGAGATGATCGACGGCGAGACGCATTCCCATTTCGTCGTCCGAGACGACTGAAGAGACGCGATCGCGCGCTTCGGATCGGTTGACCAGAATCACGGGAACGCCGCGCCGGATACAGAAACCGACGAGTTCGTCATCCTGCGAAACCGTCGCCAGGATCAGACCATCGACCCGCTGGCTGAGCAATCGCTCGACAAAGGAGATCTGCTGCGACGATACATTCCCGGCGTCCGCGACGATCGGTGCGTAGCCTTCCGCAGAGAGAACCTCCGTAATGCCGCCAAGGATCGGAGCGAACACCGGATTGGTGATGTCGGGCAGCAGCACACCGACGAGATCGGATCGCCCCAGTCGCAGATTGGCCGCCAGCCGGTTCGGTTGGTAGCCTAGCGCCTCCGCCTGGACGGAGATCCTCCTGGCGACGTCGTCCGCGACCAAATGCCGTTTCTTGGGATCGAGGGCCCGCGACACCGTCGAGGGGTGAACGCCAACGGCGTCCGCGATCTGCTTGATTGTCGTGACGGCTCGATTCACCCAGCGATTCCTGCTGCTTAGCTCGTTTGCGAAATGAGCATAGCGCTTCCCTTGACTCATTGCAATCGATTGCAATATCTCATGCAAACGATTGCAATCTGAGCAACCAAATTGGGAGCGCACCGATGGCTCACGGCATTATCGAAAAGCTCGAGGACGTGACGCCGAGCGTGTTGCGGGCGATGGCGTCGACCGACAATGCGCGGCTCCGAACAGTGATGGAAGCCTTCGTCAGGCACCTCCATGCCTTCGCCCGCGAGGTGAAACTCAGCGAGGCGGAATACGATCTCGGCATCGATTTCCTGAACCGGATCGGACAGGCCACCCACGACAGCCACAACGAGGGCATCCTCTTCGCGGATGCGACCGGCTTCTCGACGCTGGTCTGCCTGCTGAACAACGGCAACGCCGGTGCGACCGAAACCGCGGCAGCATTGCTGGGCCCGTTCTGGCGGGCCAATTCTCCCCGAACGGAGAATGGGGCATCGATCGTTCGTTCTGCGACACCCGGCCCCGAACTCTTCGTCGCGTGCGAGGTCGTCGACATCGCGGGCAAGCCCCTCGCCAATGTCGAGGTCGACGTCTGGCAATCCTCACCGGTCGGCCTCTACGAGAACCAGGACGAAACACAGGCAGACATGAACCTGCGCGGCAAGTTCACCACCGACGCAGCGGGTCGGTTCTCATTCAGATCGGTCAAGCCCGCCGGCTATCCCGTGCCGACCGACGGCCCGGTTGGCGACATGCTGCGCGCCCAGAACAGGCATCCCTACCGGCCGGCACACATCCACTTCCTGGGCTTCAAGCCCGGCTACAAGACGCTGATCACGCAGGTCTTCGTCGACCACGATGAGCACCTGGACAGCGACGTGGTGTTCGGGGTGACGCGCGCGCTGGTCGGCGATTATCGCCGGCATGACGACGGCGATCCACCGGCGCCCGGGGTCCGCGCTCCCTGGTACACGCTGAACTATCGCTTCACCATGGAAAACGGTGAAGCGATCCTCCCCAAGCCACCGATCAAGTGAGGCTGACGATGAATCAATCCATGAAGGACAAGGTCGTGCTCGTCGTAGGCGGCGCCGGCAGCATCGGGGCCGTGTCCGCCAAGCGCTTCGCCGAACTCGGCGCCCGCATCGCAATCAGCCACCGCGATGTTCCGGACGAGACCGCCGCCGCGGCAACCGTGGTGCAATCCTTGCCTGGAGACGGCCACGCCGCGTTGATCGCCGACGTCGCGCAGACGGCAACCCTGACGGCACTGCGCGCCGAGATCGAGCGGCGCTTCGGCCGGCTCGACATTCTCGTCAACGCCGCCGGCTTTACCAAGTCGGTGCCTCACGCCGATCTCGACGCGCTGGACGACGACCTGATTGACCGGATGTTCGCGGTCAACTGGCGCGGACAGTTTGCGGCGATCCGCACCTTCGCTCCGCTGCTGAAGGCATCCGGTGACGGCCTCGTCGTTTCGATATCATCGATCGCGGGCACCAACGGGATCGGGTCCTCGATCGCCTATTGCGCCGTCAAGGCCGGCATCGACGTGATGACGAAATCGCTCGCCCGCGTGCTGGCCCCCGAGGTGCGGGTGCTCGCGGTCGCACCCGGCGTGGTCGACACCGGCTTCGTTCCGGGGCGCGGCGCGGACTTCAACGCCAAGACCGCGACGACGACACCGCTGAAGCGGATCGCGACTGCAGAGGACATCGCCTCGGCCATTCTCGCCTGTGCAACCCAACTCGGCTTCGCTACCGGAACGACTTTCGTGGTCGACGGCGGCCGCTCGCTCTGAAGGAGCCTCCATGCGATCCCCCCGCGAAAAGGTCATCATCACCTGCGCCGTAACCGGCAACCTGACGACGCCCGAGCAGACCCCTCATCTTCCCATCACGCCGGCGCAGATCGCTGACGCCTGTCTCTACGCCGCCGATGCGGGCGCCGCCATCGTCCACATCCACGTTCGGGACCCGCTTACCGGCCGTCCCTCGATGCTGCTCGACCACTATGTCGACGTCGTCGAGCGCATTCGCGCGCGCAATCCCGCGCTAATCCTCAACATCACGACCGGACCGGGCGGACGCTTTGTTCCATCCAAGGACGATCCGAAGGTGGCCGCCGAGGGCACGACCCTGATGGCGCCGGAGAAGCGGGTCGAGCACATCGCCGTGCTGCGACCGGACATCTGCACGCTCGATCTCAACACCATGAACTCCGGAGGCGAGGTCGTGATCAATACGCCGGCGAACGTTCGCCGGATGGCGAAAGTGATCGCGGACGCCGGCGTCAAACCGGAGATCGAACTGTTCGATTCCGGCGATATCGCCTTGATGCGCGATCTCTTGGCCGACGGCTCCCTGCAAGGGCCAGTCCTGTGTTCCTTCGTGATGGGCGTTCGTTACGGCTTTCAGCCTGCCCCGGAAACCGTATTGTACGCGCGCGGCCTGCTGCCGTCGGACGCGGAATTCACCGCGGTCGGCATCGGCAAGGCCGCATTCACGACGGTTGCACAATCTTATCTTGCGGGCGGTCACGTGCGGATCGGCCTGGAAGATGCGGTCTATCTCACCCGCGGCCAGCTCGCGACCTCCAACGCGGAAATGGTCACAAAGGCGCGCCGCATCGTCGAGGATCTCGGAGGCGCCGTCGCGACGATCGAGGACAGCCGGCGGATCGTCGGCCTGCCCTCGCCCACGAAGACAATCAAGGCTTAGGAGCGAGCTATGAATGCCATCACCGGATCGGGGACCGATGTCGTCGTCGAGGCGACCTGCGTGCGGCTCAATGCCAAGGCCGCCGATGCGGCGGCGATCGCGCCGTCCATCGAGAAACATTCGCTCACGCGGCAACCGCACGAAGTCGTGGTTGCGATCGAAGCTGCGGGCGTCAACCCGTCGGACGTCAAGGCCGCCACGGGATTGATGCCCTATGCGGTTTTCCCAAGAACCCCGGGCCGTGATTTTTCCGGACGGGTGGTCGAAGGGCCGGACGCATTGATCGGAAAAGCCGTGTTCGGTTCGTCGGGCGACCTCGGAATCCGCCGCGACGGTACGCACGCCAGCCATGTCGTCGTCGAGGCCGCGGCCCTGGTCGAAAAGCCGGACGGAATTTCAATGGATGAGGCTGCAGGGATCGGCGTACCGTTCGTGACAGCCATCGAAGGCTTTCGGCGAGCCGGCGCGCCGAGACCCGGTGAACATGTCCTCATCATGGGCGTCAACGGCAAGGTCGGGCAGGCTGCGGTCCAGCTTGCGACCTGGCAAGGCGCCAGGGTGATCGGCGCGGTGCGCAAGGACGAACCCTACGAAGGCCACGCCAACGTTCCGATCGAGATCATCAATTCCTCGACGGCCGACGTCGCGGAACGTGTGCGCGAACTGACCGACGGCCACGGAGCCGATATCGTCTTCAACACGGTCGGTGACCCCTATTTCGACGATGCGCATCATTCGCTTGCAAAGGCCGGGCGGCAGATCCTGATTGCCACGACCAACCAGACGGTCAAATTCAACATCCTGGAATTCTATCGCGGACGGCACACGTATGTCGGCGTCGACACGCTTGCGTTTTCCACGATCGAAAGTGCAGAGCTGCTGCGCAGCGTGCTACCAGGGTTCGCCGGCGGCTTCCTGCGCCCCTATCCGATCATCCCGTCCTCGATCTACCCGCTTGCTGAGACGAAGGCGGCCTACACCGCCGTGATCGGATCATCGCGCAACCGTGTCGTACTGCGACCGGGAGCCTGATCATGAATGTCGTTCGCTTCGGCGAGGCGCCCGCTTGCGCAAGCTCCCCGACCGCGGGCGCGATCGGGGAGCTCGGTCACGGACGGCCGCGTTACTTTTGCTTGTCGCTGACGCCCTTGGCGGCCTGCTCGATGACCTTTGCCACTGCCTCCGGCTTCGAGACATACACGGCGTGGCTGCCGGCCTGATCGACGGTCTTGGCACCGGCGCGCTTGGCCATCATCCGCTGCGCGTCGACCGGGATCATCTTGTCGTTGGTTGCCACCAGGTACCAGCTCGGCTTGCTCTTCCAGGCCGGCACGGACACCTCGCCATTCAAGGCAGCGACACCCCACGGCACCTGGGAGTCAGCCATGAATGCTGCGACATCGGGCTTCACATCGGCTGCGAAGGCGGCGGCGAACTTCGCGTGATCGAGCGACAGGAAGCCGTCCTTCGGCGGCAGGATCGGCGGCACCGGCGCGCCGGGAGGAGGATTGGCGATCAGCTTGCCGACCGATTCACCCTGGTCGGGCGCGAACGCCGTGATGTAGACCAGCCCCGCGACCTTCGGATCGGTGCCCGCTTCGGTGACGACGACGCCACCATAGGAATGACCGACCAGAATGACATTGCCGTCGGCGGCGGCGATGGCGCGCTTGGTGACGGCGACGTCGTCCGCCAGCGAGGTGGTCGGGTTCTGGACGACGCTGACCTTGTAGCCGTCCTTCTTCAGGATCTTGTAGACGCCTTCCCATCCCGAACCGTCGACGAAACCGCCATGGACGAGGACGATCGACTTGACCGGGGCGGACTGGGCGTGGGCGGCGGGGATCGTCGCGATGGCGAGGCCCAGCGACGCTGCGGCGGCGAGCAATTTGGTGACAACAGACATTGAAGTTCTCCTGGATGTTTATTTCGCGATAATCTTTATCGCGATAATCATCGTATAGCCGCACTGGATTTGCTTGTCCAGATATTTTTTATCGCGATAATTATTTTTGTGGTATGTTGAGCAAACCACATCGAAAGGGCCCCTCCCATGCCAAATCCGGGACCAATTCCGCTGGATAGCCAGCTTTGCTTCTCACTTTACGGGACGACCATTGCGATCAACCGTGCCTACAAGCCCCTGCTCGACGGCCTCGGCATCACCTATCCGCAATACCTCGTTCTCAGCGTGCTCTGGGAAAAGGACGGGCAGATGATTTCGGCAATCGCCGACCGGCTCGCCCTCGAACCCAGCACCATCACGCCGCTGGTCAAGCGGCTCGAAAGCGCCGGCTTCGTCGTGCGCCGGCGCAGTGTGGAGGATGAACGGCAGGTCGGAGTTCACCTGACCGACAGCGGCAAGGCGATGCAATCGCGCACCGGCTGTCTGACCGACACCTTGCTGGAGCGGTCCGGCCTGACGGTCGACGAACTCATCTCACTCAACAAGCGCGTCCAGGCGCTTCGCAACGCGTTGACGAATTCAGGAACGGGCTAACGGACAAACCGCGCCGTTCAGTCCTGCGATACGTTATCCCGGCGTTTGCCCGGCTGACGACGAAGAGCTAGAAGATGCGCCCGCCGGGGTTTTGTCCGGAACAGAACGAAACCAGATTTGGAAAACCGCCGAGGGATATTGGAAAGTCTCTCGGTCTAAATTGCGAAAACTCAATAAAGTCAAGATGCGGACGTGGCGGAACTGGTAGACGCAAGGGACTTAAAATCCCTCGACGGCAACGTCATGTGGGTTCGAGTCCCACCGCCCGCACCAGTCTGTTGCGCACCACTCTTACTTCTTGGCCTTCGCCTTCTTTGCCTTGGCCTTCGTCGCCCTGGCCTTGGCTTTCTTTGCCTTTGCCGGCTTGCTGGCCTTCGCCTTCTTCGCCGATTTCTTGGCTGACGTCTTGGCGGCTTTCTTGGCCGATTTCTTCGGGGCTTTCTGCGGGGCTTTCTTGGGGGTCTTCTTGACGGCTGTCTTCGCCGACGCCCCGCTAGCCACACTGGGCTGTTGCGCCGCGCTGCCGCCACTACGCGTCGGGCGCGGCGGCATCGGCTCCTCCATCCAGAAATCCAGCTCCTGCTCCTTGCCGCCGCCCGGCTTCCAGCCGTCGAACGAATAGATCTGATCCGGATTGCCGCCGCTGCCGAGATAACCGCGCCAGGAGTAGTGGTCGTAGACGCCGTTGATGTGCAGCGCATAGGCCTGGGCAAGCTGCTTGTTGCCGCGGATGATCACGAGATTCTCGTCATTCTTCTCCGAGGCGGCAACCGAGAAATTGTGCGATCCGGTGATGACGGCGCAATTGTCGGAGAACGGATCGATCACGATGGTCTTGGAGTGAACGATCGCAATCATCCCCGCGTTGCGGATCTGCTGGACGCTGAATTCGACGTCGGCCCACGAGGGTTCGTTGGTCGCGCTCACGCCATGCGGCAGCTGGACGTCGTCATGGAAGGATTGCTGCGGCGCGCCCGATTTGACGACCTCCCCGCCGACCGAAACGATGTCGCCGTTCTTGCTGGCCATCATGGTCGACACCACGCCGCGGACATAGATGTCGTTCTGCTGTGCGCGGACCAACAGCGCATCCAGCAGCGGCGATTGACCCGGCATGAACATCAGGAAGAGCGCGCCGTCCTTGGCGTTCTTGATCAGGTCCAGTACCGGCTTGAACTCGGCTTCGCCGTTGGTCGCGGCGAAATAGACCGAAATGTTGCTGTCGCTGGTCGGACTGGAATTCGACGTCTTCAGCGCGGGCGGCATGGCATTGCCCGCGGCGACCAGCTTGCCCCACTGATCGAGGTAGCGCTTGGCGATCACCGCATTCTCGATGATCAGCACGTTGTTGAGCTGCGTGCACAGCCCGGTGGTGGTCCAGTTGGTGCTGCCGGTCAGCACGCGGATCGCGTTGCCATGCGCGTCGCTCTCGACCACGAACTTGTTGTGGACGCTCGGCGACGACCTGCCCGCATTCGACAGATCGCGATGCTTGACCGTCAGGCCGGCGCCACTGAGCTCGCCCGCGATGTTCGGCTTGGTCGCACTGCCATTGCCGAGCAGGACGTTGCCGCGGCTGCCGAACGGCTTCAGTGCGCCGACCAGCTCCTCGTCATTCATCTCGTAGATGGCGGCATGGATCTGGCTGCCGCGGAGATCGGCATCGTGCAGAAAGGCCAGGATCTCGTGCAGGGCGTCGCCTGAAAGGTAGCGCCGCGCCTGGTTGGCCGGGTCGGACAGGCCCTTGACGAAATTGCGCAGCGCGTCGTCGGACGTATCGCCCTGCACGAAGCGGCTGACGATCTGCGACATCAGGGTGCCGCGGTTGAAATAAGCCGACAAGCCGCCGCCCGCATCGCCCGAAGCAACAGTCGGCGTCGTCCAGGCCGTCACCGTGGCGGCATCGGGCGTGAACGTCCCGTTCGCGCCGCCCTTCATCGCGGTGACGCGGTACGAGACGTTGTCGGTGTCGACGACGCTGTGATCGGTCCAGATGCAGCGCCGGAACGGCGATTGCGTCGAGGAGATGCCGGCGTCCGCGACCGGTTTCTCGCCGGGCTTCGGCGGAATGCGGTTGGACAGCACGGTCGTCTGTTGCGTGATGTTGTTGCGCCGCTCAAGCTGGAAACCGACCCAGTCGTTCGACCAGATGTCCGGCTGCCAGGCGATCAGGATATCATCGGCGTTCGCGTAGGCCTTGACATTGATGGTCATCACAATTTCCCCGAGGCTGGGTGAATCCGCAGGAGCGAAACAATGGACGCCACCTTGCACGGTGAGAGCGTGCATCCTGGAGCGGCACCGATATCGGCCCGTCGGACAATACCCCGGTAACCTTGGGTAGTTTGTGAAATAGACGACAACTGTTCGTGCAAATCGGCGCGACGCGGCGCGCCGGGCATCGAGCCCTAATCGAACGCCAGTCCCAGCCGCTTCTGCTTCTTCCATACGATGCGGCACGGCCACCGCTGGCCGTCGACGCCGAGGGTGAAGCGGTCGGGAAACCACAGCGGCGAGTTGACCTCGATGCAGGCGCCCTGAGGCGAGACATTTCGGACCGTACAGGCGATCACTTCATTGCCGAACTCGATCGCTCCCGACTTGAGCACGCGGCGGCGCGCGCCGGCACGGCGCTTCTCGGTCGGCATTGGCTGTTGCGCGCTGGCCGGTGCGGGCCTGCTATGGTCGTCGGCCATGGGCCCGTCGCGGTAGGTACACAAGTCGGCGGTCAGACTACGATGCAATACTGACGGGAACCTTAAAGCCGCCGCTATCCAAATTGGTATGCCACGCGCCCGCCCACGACTTGAGCAGGCAGCCGCGGCGTCACGATGCTTGCATCACCTCATCGTGTTTTGCGGGTGTGGCAGGGTTCACATGCCGCGATCGCCACGTGGTGTAGTGTCGTCGCATTGGAAATTCCGGCCGCACATTTCGCGGCCCTCAGATTTCGAGATCAATGAGTTGGAGATAGGCGATGACGATTGCTGATCGCAATCGGATTGCCGGTCGCAATCAGATTGTCGGCAATACCGCGCCCGATCATGGCGCTTCCGTCGTCGAGCACGGCGACGACGCGGCTCATTGCAGCAACGGGCTCAACGCACAGAAATTCCTTGATGCGACGCCCGACGAGCGCGCGATCTACCGGCGCTGGATTCGCAGCGCGATCGTGCTTTACGGATTGTTGGCGTTTGCCGCGGGAGCGATGGCCTGGATGAACGGCGCCGGTGTCGGACAGACCCAGCTCTCGAACCTGTCGAGCACCAGCAACGCGAAATCGGGCCACTAGATTAGCCGCCGTCGCGGAACGGCTGCGCGAAACGAAAACGGCCGGGACAAGTCCCGGCCGTTTGTGTTGCATCAAGCCGCAAGCTTACTCGGACTTGTCGATATTCCAGAAGATCGGCGTTGCCGGACCATCGAGCACACCGGACAGCGACTTCCGCCAGGCGCTCGGACCCTGATACTGACCGAGAGGAATGTAGATAACCTGCTCGTAGGCTTCCTTCTGGATATCGGCCGCGATCTTCTTCTGCTCGTCGAGCGACGGCGCGCGAACGAAGGCGTCCTTCAGCTGTTCGATCTTCGGATCGTCGGCCCAGCCGAACCATCCGCCATTCTTGCCCTGGCCGCCAATCGAGAGGTTGGCGATCGGGTTGGAGACGTCGGCACTGACCCAGTTGGTGAAGAACATGTTCCAGCCGCCATCCTTCGGCGCCTTCTGGCTGGCGCGGCGAGTCACCACGGTCTGCCAGTCGGTGGCCTGCAGGTCGACTTTGAAGCCGGCGTCGCGCAGTTGCTGGGCGACAACAACCGGCTGCGCCTTGAGCGTGGTGACGTCGCCCGGCGCCATGATGACGACGGGCGTGCCATCATAGCCCGACTCGGCAAGCGCCTTCTTGGCGGCCGCCATGTCGCCGCCCTTCAACAAGGTCTCGCCGCCGACTTCGGACGCGAACGGCGTGTCGCAGATGAAGAAGGAGACGCAGGTCTTGTAGTACTTCGGATTGCCGACCAGCGCGTCGAGCACCTGCTTCTGGTTGATCGCCATCAGCGCCGCCTGGCGAACCTTGATGTTGTCGAACGGCGGATAGAGGAAGTTCATGCGGCCGAGCGTCTGGAAGCCGAACTTGTTCAGCGTCTCGACCTTCAGGTCCTTGTCGCCTTCCAGGATCGACAACGTGTCGAACGACGGGTTCTCCAGGAAATCGATGTCGCCGGACTGCAGCGCGTTCATCGCAGTCTGCGCGTCGGCCATCGTGACCCACTCGACGCGGTCAACCTTCACGACCTTGCCGCCCGCGGTCCAGCTCGCCGGCTCCTTGCGCGGCACGTAGTCATTGTTCTTGACATAGACCGCCTTCACGCCCGGCTGGAATTCGGCCTGGACGAACTTGAACGGACCCGAGCCGATCTGCTCCGGGATCGGCTTGTCCGGAGGCGTTTCGGCCAGCCGCTTCGGCATCATGAAGGCGACGCGCGACGACGGCTTGCCGATCGAATCCAGCACCAGGCCGTAGGGCTCCTTCAGCTTCAGCGTGATCGTCTTCGCATCGGTGGCCTCTAAGCTCGCCGTGAAGTCCATCAGCTTCTGGCCCATGCCGTCGACCTTGGCCCAGCGCTTCAGCGAAGCGACGCAGTCTTCCGCGGTCACCGGCGTTCCATCGTGCCACTTCAAGCCATCGCGCAGCGTGAACGTGTAAGTGAGCTTGTCGTCGGACACCTTCCAGTCCGCCATCTGCGGCTGGATCTTGAAGTTGGAGTCGGTCGCGACCAGCGTGTCGTAGACCATGTAGCCATGGTCTCGCGTGATATAGGCCGTGGTCAGGATCGGATCGATGACGCGCAGATCCGAGTGCATCACCGCGGTGATGGTCTTGCCCGCGGCCATGGCCTCCGGCGCAAAGGACAATTCCTGCGGCGCGAACGACAGCGCGAGCGCCGTCAACGCAGCCGCTAGCGTGCGGTGCTTCCAACGCGAGATAGGGAACATGCAATTTCTCCTGACGTGTAACTGGTCAAAGCCGGCTTATTCGTTATGCATGCGGTTCGTTATTTAGGCGAACTAACATGCTGTATGGCTTGTGAAATCGAGACTTGCATCAAGCGCAATGCGCGTCAATCGGTTTCCGGCAGGATCGAACGTATACGAACGAATGAACCGCTGGTGCAGCGCATTTGACTTTACAAACTCGTCTTCCGAGCTTTTCGTACGGCACGCGAACGCGTATCGGCGCGCACAAACAACAAGAGAGAAAAGACATGAACCCCGCCAATCTTCCTTTTGATTCCGAAGCGATGCTGCAGGGGCTGCGCAGCTGGGTGGAATGCGAGAGCCCGACATGGGATGCGGCCGCAGTCGAGCGCATGCTCGACCTCGCCGCGCGCGAGATGGCGGTCATGGGTGCGACGATCGAACGCATCGCGGGACGCCAGGGCTTTGCCGGCTGCGTCCGCGCCCGTTTTCCCCATCCGAAACAAGGCCAGCCCGGCATCCTCATCGCCGGCCATCTGGACACCGTGCACCCGGTCGGCACCATCGAAAAGCTGGCGTGGCGGCGCGAAGGCAACAAGTGCTTCGGGCCCGGTATCTTCGACATGAAGGGCGGCAACTATCTGTCGATCGAGGCGATCCGGCAGTTGGCACGCGCGTCCTTTACGACGCCGCTGCCGATCACCGTGCTGTTCACGCCCGATGAAGAGGTCGGCACGCCATCGACGCGCGACATCATCGAGGCGGAAGCCGCGCGCAACAAATACGTGCTGGTGCCGGAGCCCGGACGGCCGAACAACGGCGTCGTCACCGGCCGCTACGCGATTGCGCGCTTCAATCTGGAAGCTGTCGGCAAGCCGAGCCATGCCGGCGCGACGTTGTCCTCCGGCCGTTCCGCGATCCGCGAAATGGCCCGGCAAATCATTGCGATCGATGGCATGACCACCGAAGACTGCACCTTCTCGGTCGGCATCGTGCATGGCGGGCAATGGGTCAATTGCGTCGCAACGACCTGCACCGGCGAAGCGCTCAGCATGGCCAAGCGCCAGGCCGATCTCGACCGCGGCGTCGAGCGCATGCTGGCGCTGTCGGGCACCGCCAACGACGTCACCTTCAAGGTGACGCGCGGCGTCACCCGCCCGGTGTGGGAGCCGGATGCCGGCACCATGGCGCTCTATGAAAAGGCCAAGGGCCTTGCAGCGGCGATGGGCCTCGACCTGCCGCACGGCAGCGCCGGCGGCGGATCGGACGGCAACTTCACCGGTGCGATGGGCATCCCTACCCTCGACGGCCTCGGCGTTCGCGGCGCCGATGCACATACGCTCAACGAGCATATCGAGATCGAGAGCCTCGCCGAGCGCGGCCGCCTGATGGCGGCACTGCTGGCGACGCTGGACTGACATCGATTTGCACTGCACAACACGTTGGCACTGCCGGACCGAAATTTAGCCTTGTCCAATTTTAAGGCTTCGCCTACGGTCCGGCCGTCCAACGCGACGATGCGGGAGAGATCGAAGCCACAACATTCGTGTTGTTGCTTCGGCGCCGACGGAGCAACCGCCCCGGAAACTCTCAGGCAAAAGGACTGTATCGTCAGGACGATCTGGAGAGAGACGGCATGGCCAAATGGAAACGGCCATGACGTCCACCGAAGGGGATAGTCTGCCATTGGGCCGAGGCCCGATGCTGATCAAGCTCTCAGGTACCGTGACAGATGGGGCGTCGAAACAGCCGGTTTCACCGGTGGTTCGGCGACTCTAACCCACGGGAGCCTGAAGACCACCATGCCTCACATCGCAATCATTGGCGCCGGCATCACCGGCGTGACGACGGCCTATGCCCTGCTCGAACGCGGTTACCGGGTGACTGTCCTCGACAGGCATCGCTATGCCGCGATGGAAACTTCGTTCGCCAACGGCGGACAGCTTTCTGCCAGCAATGCGGAAGTGTGGAACAGCGCCGCGACCATTCTCAAGGGGTTGCGCTGGATGCTTCGAAGCGACGCGCCGCTGCTGATGAATCCGAAGCCGAGCTGGCACAAATATTCCTGGATCGGCGAGTTCGTCGGCCACATCGGCCGCTATCGCACCAACACCATCGAGACCACGCGGCTCGCAATCGAAGCGCGCAAGCATCTGTTCTCGATCGCCCAGCGCGAGAACATCGCCTTCGATCTCGAACGCCGCGGCATCCTGCACGTCTATCACGACAAGGCCGGCTTCGAGGCGGGCCTGCGCGTCAACACGCTGCTGCAACAAGGCGGGCTCGACCGCCGGCCGGTGACGGCGGACGAAATCCGCAGCATCGAACCCGCGCTGCAGACGACCTGCTATGGTGGATTCTTCACGCCGTCGGACGCGACCGGCGATATCCACAAGTTCACGCGCGGCCTCGCCGACGCCTGCATCCGCCGCGGCGCAAGCTTCGTCCATGAAGCCGACGTCGATGCGATCGCACGCGGCGACGACGGTTTCCGCATCGGCTGGAACGAAGCCGCTTCACACGATGCTGGCGTCGCGACGCGACATGAGTTGCAGGCGGACGGCATCGTCATTTGCGCCGGCGTCGCGAGCCGCCACTTCGCTGGCATGCTCAATGACCGCGTCAACGTCTATCCGGTGAAGGGCTATTCGATCACCGTGCAGCTCGATGCGCCGCAAAGCCAGGACGCTGCGCCAACCGTCAGCCTGCTCGATGAAGCCGCGAAGATCGTCACCAGCCGGCTCGGCGCCGACCGCTTCCGCGTCGCCGGCACCGCCGAGTTCAACGGCTTCAACCGCGACATTCGCGCCGACCGCATCCAGCCGCTGGTGGACTGGGTGCGGCAGCATTTTCCCGGCATCGACACGTCGAGCGTCGTGCCATGGGCCGGCCTGCGCCCGATGATGCCGAACATGATGCCGGTGGTGCGCGCCGGACGGTTTCCGGGCGTGTTCTACAACACCGGCCATGGTCATCTCGGCTGGACGTTGTCGGCTGCGACGGCGCAGATGGTGGCAGGCGCGATCGATGACTGGCGCGACCTCGACACGCCCTCAATGGTACCGTCGCAGGTCGATGCGACCGAGACCGCCCGCGCAGCTTTCCCCTAATTATCCAGCCGACGAGGAAGAATATGAGCGTATTTGCGTGTGGCCAAGTCGGAATTCGCTGAGAAACACCGCATGACAAGGACTAGCGTCACATCGGGGAAAAGCGCTTCAGCGCGGGAGGGGACAATGCGCATTGGGGTGGCGGACACGCGTGAGACGTTGACCAAGCCGGATCAGATTGCCGCGGAGCTGTGCGCGGCCGTCGATCGAAACTTCGACGATCAGATCGCGTTCCTGTCGCGCATGGTGCAGTTCCGCAGCTTGCGCGGACAGGAAGCGCCGCAACAAGCTTGGCTGGCTGAGCAATTCGCAAAGCGCCGCTACGAGGTCGATACGTTCAGCCTTGCGGACGTCAACCTGATGAGTCATGCGAAGGCTGCACCGATGGACGGCATCGACCTTGCCGGATCGCAGCAGGTCGTTGCGACGCTCGACAGCAAAGGCAGCGGACGCAGCCTGATCCTGCAAGGTCATATCGACGTGGTGCCGGAGGGGCCCGCTGATCTTTGGGAGCAGCCGCCGTTCTCGGGCGCCGTGCACGACGGCTGGATGTTCGGGCGTGGCGCGCAAGATATGAAGGCCGGTGTCTCGGCAATGATCTTCGCGCTCGATGCCATCCGCGACGCCGGGTATGCCCCGGGCGGGCGCGTCCATCTGCAGACCGTGACCGAGGAAGAGAGCACCGGCAACGGCGCACTGTCGACGTTGATGCGCGGCTATCGCGCCGACGCCTGCCTGATTCCCGAGCCGACCGGACACACGGTCACGCGCGCCCAGGTCGGCGCCGTCTGGTTTCGCCTGCGCGTCCGCGGCACGCCGGTGCATGTCGCCTATTCCGAGGCCGGTACCAGCGCGATCCTGTCGGCGATGCATCTGGTGCGCGCGTTTCAGGATTACACCAAGGCACTCAATGCCCGGGCGCTCGACAACAGCTGGTTCCGCAGTGTCAAGAATCCGATCAAGTTCAACGTCGGGATCATCAAAGGCGGCGATTGGGCCAGTTCGACCGCGGCGTGGTGCGAGCTGGATTGCCGGCTCGGTCTCTTGCCGGGCGAAACACCGCAGCAGGCGATGCGTGGCATCGAGGAATGCCTGGCTGAAGCGCACAAGGCCGACGACTTCCTGTCCGACAATCCTGCCGAGCTGGTGTGGAGCGGTTTTCAGGCGGACCCGGCGGTGTGCGAGCCCGGCAGCGAAGCGGAAGCCGCTCTGTCTGCCGCCCATCGCTCCGTCTTCCAGGCTCCAATGCAGGAGCGCCTGTCCACGGCCGTCAACGACACCCGCTACTATTGCGTCGACTACGGCATACCCGCACTTTGCTATGGTCCTTACGGTATCGGCCCGCATGCGTTCAACGAACGGGTCGAGCTCGACAGCCTTCGCAAGACGACGCAGAGCATCGCACTGTTCGTCGCCAATTGGTGCGGCGTGACGCGAGCGTGAATGGACTTGTCGTTTCAGGTCAGTGGCACATGGCGACATGTGCAATTCGAAATAGCAGCTTCAGACCAGGGGAGGCTTCCAACGGCCTGAACCGCGCCTTGATATAACGTCGCCACTGGCACAGTATTTGCCTGCAAATTCATCACATTCGCGCTAGCCTTGAGACAACACGCAGAAGCGCATGAGACACATCACGGGGACACCATGAGTATGATGCGGCCCAGCCTTCGCTTCGCACCATCTGACGGCAGGAGATAGCAACGATGCTCGGCTATCTCCTCCGCCGCATCCTCGCCGCCATTCCCGTGATGGGCGTGGTGGCTCTGTTCGTGTTCCTGTTGCTACGGCTGACGCCGGGCGACCCGGCCGCCATTCTCGCCGGCGACAATGCGACACCCGAACAGCTCGATCGCATCCGCACCTCGCTTGGTCTCAACGAGCCGATCTACATCCAGTTCTACACCTGGGTCGCCAAGCTGCTGCACGGCGACCTCGGCGTCTCCCTGATCTCGAACAAGCCGATCCTCGAGATGATCGGCCCGCGCCTCGAGCCCTCGATCTCGGTCGCGCTGGCCACCATCGTCCTCTCGATCCTGGTGGCGGTGCCGCTCGGCGTGATCGCGGCGTGGAAGCACGGCACCTGGATCGACCGCTGCGTGATGGGGCTTTCAGTGCTCGGCTTCTCGGTGCCGGTGTTCGTGATCGGCTATGTGCTGATCCAGGTGTTTGCGATCGATCTGCGCTGGGTGCCGGTGCAGGGCTTCAAGAGCATCTCGGCCGGCTTCGGTCCGTTCTTCGAGCGCATCATCCTGCCGACCTGCACCCTCTCCTTCATCTATGTCGCGTTGATCGCACGCATGACACGGGCCTCGATGCTCGATGTGCTGGGTGAGGATTACGTGCGCACCGCGCGTGCCAAGGGCATCGGCGAGACCGGCGTGCTGCTGCGCCATGCGCTGCGCAACGCCGCGGTCCCCGTCATCACCGTGATCGGTTCCGGTTTCGCGCTGCTGATCTCGGGCGTCGTCGTCACCGAGAGCGTGTTCAACCTGCCCGGCATCGGCCGCCTCACCGTCGATGCGGTGCTGGCGCGCGACTATCCGGTGATCCAGGCCATGATCCTTTTGACATCGGGTATCTATGTCGCGGTCAATCTCTTGATCGACCTCGCTTACACCCTGCTCGATCCTCGTATCCGGTACTGAGCAATGGCGATCGAAACCCTTCCCGAATCCTCCATCCCCGTCACCCGGCCGTTCCGCGTCAAGTTCGGCTTCCTGGCGTCGACGCCGATCATCGCGGTTGCGACGATCTGCCTCGTCCTGATCATCCTGATGGCGATCTTCGCGCCGCTGCTCGCGCCGCACGATCCGCTGTTGCTGACGCCGGCGCAGCGGCTGAAGCCGTCGAGCGCGCAATACCTGCTCGGCACCGACGCCTATGGACGCGACCTGCTGTCGCGCGTCATCTATGGCGCACGGATCTCGCTGTTGATCGGGCTCGGCGCCGCCGTCTGCTCGATCGCCATCGGGCTCCTGATCGGCCTCGTCGCCGGCTTCTTCCGCTGGGTCGATGCGGTGATGATGCGCGTGATGGACGGCTTGATGGCGATCCCCGCCATCCTGCTCGCGATCGCCGTGGTGTCGCTGTCCGGCGCCAGCATCTGGACCGTGATGGTCGCGATCACCATCCCCGAGATCCCGCGCGTGGCGCGGCTGGTGCGCTCGGTGGTGCTGACCGCGCGCGAGGAGCCCTATGTCGAGGCCGCGATCTCGCTCGGCTCGAGCCTGCCGAAGATCATGTGGCGGCATTTGATGCCGAACACGATCGCGCCGCTGATCGTGCAAGGCACTTATGTCTGCGCATCCGCGATCCTGACCGAGGCGATCCTGTCGTTCCTCGGCGCCGGCATCTCGCCGGAAACGCCGACCTGGGGCAACATCATGGCCGAGGGCCGTGCCTATTTCCAGGTCAAGCCGTCGCTGATCTTCTGGCCGGGGCTGCTGCTCTCGATCGCCATTCTCAGCGTCAACCTGATCGGCGACGCCGCGCGCGACGCGCTCGATCCCCGCATGAAACAGCGTGAGGGCAAGTGACCACAACCAGCTCTTCCAACGTCGTCCTCGACATCAACAATCTCGTCGTCGGTCTCGGCCGCAAGGCTGACGCGCACCGCATCATCGACGACCTGTCGCTGCAGGTGCGCGAGGGCGAGACGCTCTGCCTTGTCGGCGAAAGCGGCTCGGGCAAGTCGGTGACCTCTTTGACCACGATGGGCCTGCTGCAGAAGGGCACGCTGGTGCCGTCCGGCGGCAGCGTCAAACTGGTCGGCGAGGAACTGCTCACCGCGACCGACCGGCGGCTGCGCCAGCTCCGTGCCACGCGGATGGCGATGATCTTTCAGGAGCCGATGACCGCGCTCAATCCCGTGGTGCCGGTCGGCCGCCAGATCGACGAGGTGCTGCGCGCCCATACCGATCTCGATTCCCGCGCGCGGCGTCAGAAAATTCTGGCGATGATGGAGCATGTGCGGCTGCCGGATGTGGAGCGCATCTTCTCCTCCTACCCTCACCGCCTCTCGGGCGGACAGCGCCAGCGCATCATGATCGCGATGGCGCTGGTGCTGGAACCAAAGCTCCTGATCGCGGACGAGCCGACCACCGCGCTCGACGTCACCACCCAGAAGCAGATCCTCACTTTGATCCGCGACCTGCAGCGCGACCACGGCACAGCGGTTCTGTTCATCACCCACGACATGGGCGTGGTGGCCGAGATCGCCGACCGCGTCGCGGTGATGCGGCACGGCCGGCTGGTCGAGACCGGCCAGCTGCAAGATGTGCTGCGCAACCCGACGATGGAATACACCCGCAACCTGCTGTCCGCGGTGCCGAGCCTCGTGCCGCGCGCGCCACGCCCGGAGACGAAGGAGCCGGTCGTGCTGGAAGCCAACGAGCTCAGCAAGGTCTACCGGGAGCGGTCGCTGTACGGCAAAGCCCGCGAGGTCGCCGCCGCCAGCAACGTCACGCTCACTCTGCGCAAGGGCCGCACGCTCGGCATCGTCGGCGAAAGCGGCTCCGGCAAGTCGACGGTGGCGCGCTGCATCGTCCGCCTGATCGATCCGACCTCGGGCGGGGTGCGCCTCGTCGGCCGCGAGATCTCCGACCTGTCGCGCCGGCTGTTGCAGCCGCATCGCCAGAAGATCCAGATCATCTTCCAGGACCCCTACCGCTCGCTCAATCCGCGCGTCACCGTCGGCGAGAGCATCGCAGAAGGCCCGGTCAATTACGGCATGCCGCGCAAGGATGCGCTGGCGCGGGCCCGCGAGCTGCTCGAGCTCGTCCACCTGCCGCCCGACGCGATCTCGCGCTATCCGCACCAGTTCTCCGGCGGCCAGCGCCAGCGCATCGCGATCGCGCGCGCGCTGGCACTCGATCCTGACGTGCTGGTGGCAGATGAGGCGGTGTCCGCGCTCGACGTCTCGGTGCAGGCGCAGGTGCTGAATCTGCTTGACGAAATCCAGCGACGGCTCGGCATCGCGCTGTTGTTCATCACGCATGATTTGCGCGTCGCTGCACAGATCTGCGACGACGTCGCCGTGATGCAACATGGCCGCGTTGTGGAACAGGGACCGGCGGCCGAGGTGCTGACCAATCCGCAGCAGGCCTACACCCGTGCGCTGCTCGAGGCTGCGCCCGGGCGTGGCTGGGATTTTGCGAATTTCCGCCCCGTTTCGGAAGGCCTCGTGGCAACGGCCTAGGTCTTTAGACTTAACCTCGCGACGTACCTTTGGGCCTTTCAATACGCCCATAGGGCATGCAAATCCGGAGGTGCTCCCCGGCTTGCGCTTGGCGCGACGACACGCTTAACGTCGCGCGCTAGGGCATGGCCTGGAAGGTGGACGCCGGTCTTCCCGAAAGAACACGCCCAAACCAACCAACGAGATCGTGGCGCGAACCGTTCCGTTCGCATCATGATCGAAGAAACGTATCGAGACCAACTTGATGACCCGCATTGCCGTTGGCGGCTTCCTGCACGAGACCAACACCTTCGCACCGACGAAGGCAACCTATGACGACTTCGTGCACGGCGGCGGCTGGCCGTCGATGACGCATGGCACCGAGGTGCTCAAGGTCATGCGCAAGATCAATGTCGGCCTCGCCGGCTTTGTCGAGGCCGCGGAAGCCAATGGCTGGGAGCTGGTGCCGACGATTTTCGCGGCGGCGAGCCCGTCGGCGCATGTGAGCAAGGACGCGTTCGAGCGGATCGTGACGGAAATGGTCGACGGCATTGTCGCGGCCGGCCCGATCGATGCCGTCTATCTCGACCTGCACGGCGCCATGGTCACCGAACATTATGACGACGGCGAAGGCGAAACGCTCGCCCGCGTGCGCAAGGCCATCGGCAACGACCTGCCGCTGGTGGTGAGCCTCGATCTGCATGCGAACGTCTCGCCCCAGATGATCGAACATGCCGATGCACTAATCGCCTACCGCACCTACCCGCATGTCGACATGGCCGACACCGGCCGCGCCTGCGCCCGGCATCTGGCGCTGATGCTGAAGACAGGACAGCGGTTTGCCAAGGCATTCCGGCAATTGCCGTTCCTGATCCCGATCAGCTGGCAATGCACCAACGACCAGCCCACCAAGGGCATCTATCAGAAGCTCGCGGCCCTCGAGAGCGATTCCGTGCCGACGCTGTCGTTTGCGCCGGGCTTCCCGGCCGCCGATTTCAGGGATTGCGGGCCGAGCGTGTTCGCCTATGGCCGGACGCAAGCCGATGCAGATGCGGCGGCCGACAAGGTCGTCGCCCTGGTCGAGAGCCATGAGGACGATTTCGACGGCCGGATCTATTCGCCGGACGAAGGTGTGCAGCTGGCGATGGAGCTGGCGAAGTCGGCCAGCAAGCCGATCATCATCGCCGACACCCAGGACAATCCCGGCGCCGGCGGCGATTCCGACACCACGGGCATGCTGCGCGCGCTGGTGCGCAACAGGGCGAGTGCCGCAACCGGCGTGATCTACGACCCGCAATCGGCGAAGGCTGCGCACACGGCAGGCGTCGGCTCAACCGTCACGCTCGAGCTCGGCGGCAAGTCCGGCATTCCCGGCGACGCGCCATACCGGGAGACTTTCGTGGTCGAGCAGCTCTCGGACGGCAGGTTCGTTGCGCCCGGCCCCTATTTCGGCGGCCGCGACATGGATATGGGGCCCTCGGCTTGCCTGCGGGTCGGCGACGTCCGCGTCGTCGTCGGCTCCTACAAGGCCCAGCTTGCCGACCAGTCGATGTACCGCTATGTCGGCATCGAGCCGACCGCGCAGAAGATCCTGGTCAACAAGAGCTCGGTGCATTTCCGCGCCGATTTCGAGCCGATCGCCGAGAAACTGCTGATCTGCGCCGCGCCCGGCGCCATGCCGGCCGATACCGCCACACTGCCGTGGAAACATTTGCGTCCCGGCATTCGTATCAAGCCTAATGGCCCCACTTTCACCCCCTCCTCCCCATCACGCACAAACGGATAGAGATCATGCCGACCATTGAGCGCATCGACAGTTTTGCCGACGAACTCACCGCCATCAGACGGGATCTGCATGCGCATCCCGAGATCGGCTTCGAGGAGGTCCGCACCTCCGGCATTGTCGCCGACAAGCTCACGAGCTGGGGCATCGAGGTGCACCGCGGCCTCGGCGGCACCGGCGTGGTCGGCGTGCTCAAGGGCAACGGCAACAGCAGCAAGAAGATCGGCCTGCGCGCCGACATGGACGCGCTGCCGATGGAGGAAAACACCAATCTGAAGTGGCGCTCGACCATCCCCGGCCGCTTCCATGGCTGCGGCCATGACGGCCACACCACGATGCTGCTCGGCTCGGCGCGCTATCTCGCCGAGACCCGCAATTTCGACGGCACCGTGCATTTCATCTTCCAGCCGGCCGAGGAAGGCCTCGGCGGCGCGCGCGCCATGATCAAGGACGGCCTGTTCAAGCAGTTCCCCTGCGACGAGGTCTACGGCCTGCACAACGCGCCCGACCTCAACCATGGCGAGATCGCGATCCTGCCGGGCCCGGCAATGGCCGCAGCCGACTTCTTCGACATCAGGATCCAGGGCTACGGCGCGCATGGCGCGATGCCGGAGCGCTCCAAGGACGCGGTCGTGATCGCAATGACGCTCGGACAGGCGTTGCAGTCGATCGTCAGCCGCAACGTCGATCCGCTGCAGGCTGCGGTGCTGTCGATCACGCAGATCCATTCCGGGTCGGCGTACAACGTCATTCCCGGCGAAGCCTGGATGTGCGGCACGGTGCGCTGCTTCTCCGACGAGATCCGTGAGCTGATCCGCAAGCGGATGCGCGAAATCTCCGCCGGCTTTGCGGCGGCATATGACGCCGAAATCTCGGTCGAGATCCGCGACGGCTTCAGCGTACTGGTGAATCAGGAAGAGCAGTCCCGCGTCGTCGAGGAAGTCGCACGCACCGTGGTCGATCCGGCCAAGGTGATCACCCGCTCGACACCGAAGATGGGCAGCGAGGATTTCGCCGACATGATGCAGGCCATTCCCGGCGCGTATTTCTGGGTCGGCCATGACGGTTCAGTGCCCGTCCACAACCCCGGTTACGTTCTCGACGACAAGATCCTGCCGATCGGCGCCAGCATGTTCGCCCGCATCATCGAGAAACGTATGCCGGCAGGTGCGCATGCATAAGCCGAAAGGGGACGCCATCACGTCGCTGCACGCTCTCTCGGCCGTCGACCTGCTCGCCGGCTACCGTGCAAAGCAGTTCTCGCCGTCCGAGGTGCTCGAGGAAATCATCTCCCAGGTCGCGACCTGGGAGCCGCACATCAAGGCGCTGTACCTGTACGACCCCGACGGCGCGCGGAAGGTCGCCAAAGCTGCGACCGAGCGTTGGCAGCAGAGCGAGCCGGTCGGCACGCTCGACGGCGTGCCAGTCACCATCAAGGACAACGTCGCGACCAAGGGCCAGCCGGTGCCGCTGGGTGCCGCCAGCGTGAAGCTTGCGGATGCGGAAAAGGATGCGCCACCTGCCGCGCGGTTGCGTGAAGCCGGCTGCGTGATCTTCTCCAAGACGACGATGCCGGATTACGGCATGCTGTCGTCGGGGCTGTCGTCGTTCCATCCGCTCACCCGCAACCCCTGGGATATCAGCAAGAATCCCGGCGGCTCGAGCGCAGGCGCGGGCGCGGCCGGTGCGGCCGGCTACGGCCCGCTGCATCTCGGCACCGACATCGGCGGCTCGGTGCGGCTGCCGGCCTCCTGGTGCGGTCTCGTCGCCCTGAAGCCAAGTCTCGGCCGCGTGCCGATCGATCCGCCCTATGTCGGCCGCGTGGCGGGGCCGATGACCCGCACCGTGGACGACGCCGCGCTGATGATGAGCGTATTGTCGCGCCCCGACCGCCGCGACGGCATGAGCCTGCCGGCACTCGAGGTGAACTGGAAGGCGCTGGAGAAGTCGCCGCGCAAGCTGCGCATCGGGCTGATGCTCGACGCCGGATCCGGCCAGAAGGTTGAGAAGGACGTTCGCGAGGTCGTCGTCAAGGCGGCGAAGGCGTTCGAGTCCGCCGGCGCCGTCATCACCGAGATCGACGGCATCCTGACGCCTGAGATGCTCGAGGGGCTCGACAATTTCTGGCGTGCGCGGACCTGGGACGAGCTGTCGAAATTGTCGCAGGCCGACCGCGGCAAGACCCTGCCCTACATCCTCAACTGGGCCGAGGCCGGCGCAAAGCTCTCCGGCGTCGATGTGGTGCGCGGCTTCAATCAGACGATGGCGATCCGCGCCGCCGCCGCAAAGCTGTTCTGCGACGTCGACTACGTGATCTCGCCGGTGTCGCCGGTCGTGAACTTCCCGGCGGAATTCGCAGCACCACTGAACGACCCCGCAAAGCCGTTCGAGCACATCTGCTTTACCGTGCCGTGGAATATGTCGGAGAACCCGGCGCTGTCGATCAACGGCGGCTATGACAAGAAGGGCTTTCCGATCGGCGTCCAGATCATCGGCCGCCGCTTCGACGACATCGGCGTGCTCGGCATCGGCAAGGCGTTCGAAGGCCTGCGCGGCCCGCAGAAGCCGTGGCCCACGCCGCCGAAGAAGTAGCGCCTCAACGCAAGTCAGGATGCGCGGAACCACACCGCGCATCCGACTTCTTCACAAGGGATGATTGCCGGGTTAACTGAATGGAGACGCGCGCCAGCGCCGTTCATTCAAGAAAACCGAGAGGAAATCATCCCCATGGCGTATGAGACGATCAAGTACGAGGTCGCCGAGCAGATCCTGACCATCACGCTGAACCGGCCCGACAAGCTCAACGCCTTCAACGCCACGATGCAGCAGGAGCTGATCGGCGCGTTCGACAAGGCCGACAAGGACGACGACATCAGGGCCATCATCGTGACCGGTGAAGGCCGCGGCTTCTGCGCCGGCGCGGATCTATCCTCCGGCGCCAACACTTTCGACCGCGATGCGCGGCGCGGTCCGGTCAAGCGCAATGCCGACGGCAGCGTCGACTACAGCGATCCGCAGGTGCGCGACGGTGGCGGCCAGGTGACGCTGCGCATCTTCAAGTGCCTGAAGCCTGTGATCGCCGCGGTGAACGGCCCGGCAGTCGGCATCGGCGTCACCATGCAGCTTGCGATGGATATCCGCATTGCCTCCGAAGCCGCGCGCTTCGGCTTCGTGTTCTCCCAGCGCGGCATCGTGCCGGAGGCCGCTTCGAGCTGGTTCCTGCCGCGCATCGTCGGCATCTCGCAGGCGCTGGAGTGGTGCTACTCAGGCCGCGTCTTCCCGGCACAGGAAGCGCTTGCCGGCCGGCTCGTCAGCAAGGTGGTGCCGCCGGAGGATCTGTTGCCGACCGCACGCGCGCTCGCGAAGGAATTCGCGGCCAAGACCGCGCCGGTGTCGGTGGCGCTGATCCGTCAGATGATGTGGCGCATGATGGGCGCCGACGACCCGATGGAGGCGCACAAGGTCGACAGCCGCGGCATCTATGCCCGCGGCCGCTCCGAGGACGTCAAGGAAGGCGTGGTGTCGTTCCTGGAAAAGCGCCCGGCACAGTTCAAGAACAAGGTGTCGTCGGACATGCCCGACTATTTCCCGTGGTGGCAAGAGCGCGACTATAAGTGAGCGAACGGCGTCCCGCGGCGTCCACTCCTGACGGCGTCGTCCTGCTGCATGGCATCAGCAGGACGGCGCGCTCGTTTCGCAGGATGGAGCTGGCGCTCAGGGATGCCGGTTTTGCCACCCTCAATCTCGACTATGACAGCCGGCGCAAGGGGCTCGATGCGCTGGCGGAGGACATCCATCCGGCCATCGATCTGTTCGAGCGTGGTCTCGACGGCGCTTCCGTGCATTTCGTCTGCCATTCGATGGGCGGCCTGCTCGCACGCGTCTACCTCGCACGACATCGCCCCGCGCGGCTCGGCCGCGTCGTGATGCTGGGCACGCCGAACGGCGGCAGCGAGATCGCCGACCGCCTGAAGCACCTCGCAGCCTATCGTGCCTTCTTCGGTCCGGCCGGCCAGCAGCTCGTCACCCGCCGCGATGCCACGACCAGCGCGCTGCTGCCGGCGATCGATTATGAGGCCGGCGTCATCGCCGGCAACCGCTCGGTCTATCCGATCACGTCCATGGGACTGCCGCGGCCGCATGACGGCCGGGTGTCGGTTGCCAACACCCGGCTCGACGGCATGGCCGATCACATCGTGATCCGCACCTCGCATCCCTGGCTGGTACGCAACCGCGAGGCGATCGCGCAGACGCTTGTGTTTTTGCGGAATGGGAAGTTCGCAAAGGCGTAACCGTCATTGCGAGGAGCCAACGGGTCCGGCCTTCGGCCGGCCCGATGATAAACTCCGCGACGAAGCAATCCATACCTTCCACACGGTGAGCATGGATTGCTTCGTGGAGCCTGTCATCGGGCGCGCGTTCGCGCGACCCGTTGGCTCGCAATGACGAACTACTACATCAACAGCGCCACACGCCCGATCGCCTTGCGTTCGATCAAGAGGCGCATCGCCTTCGCGTAGTCCTCTAGCGGCAGCCGGTGTGAGATATTCGGTCGCACCCGTCCGGCCTCGGCCCATTCGCTCAGCGCCTTGACCCTGACCTCGCCGAGCGCGGGGTTCTTCCGCACTGCCTCACCGGCGCGAACGCCGAGCACGCTCGCGCCCTTGATCATCAACAGATTGGTGCGGGCGAGACCGATACCGCCGGTGAAGCCGACCACGAGAATGCGCGCGCCCCAGTTGATGCAGCGCATCGAGTTCTCGAACACCTCGCCGCCGACGGGATCGAACACGACATCGGCGCCGCGGCCGTCGGTGAGACGCTTGACCGCATCGCGGAACGGCTCGCGCGCGTAGAGCACGAGATGATCCGCGCCACGTTCTTTGGCAACCGCAAGCTTCTCCTCGCTCGAGGCCGCCGCGATCACGGTGGCGCCGAGCAGCTTACCGATCTCGACCGCGGCAAGCCCGACGCCGCCGCCGGCGCCATGCACAAGCAGCACCTCGCCCGGCTTGATCTGCCCGCGATCGATCAGCGCGTGATGCGCCGTGCCGTGCGCGGCAAGGAAGGTCGCGCCTTCGGCATAGTCGAAGGTCGACGGCACCGGCACAAGCTGCGACGGTGTCGCAACGGTCTCGTCGCAATAGGCGCCAAAGCGCATCTTGACGATCACCTTGTCGCCGACGGCGACTTCAGACGCTCCGTTGACCTCGACGACATCGCCGGCAGCCTCCGAGCCCGGCGTGAACGGCAGCGACGGCTTGAGCTGGTACTCGCCGGCGGCCATCAGGATGTCGGGGAAATTGATCCCGGCGGCACGGATCGCGACGCGCACCTGCCCCGGCTGCAAAGGCACCGAGGCAAAGCTTTCCAGTTGCAGGCGCTCGGGCGGGCCGAGCTCGCGGCAAACGACAGCTTTCGGCATCAGGCGGCTCGCGCCTTGAGGCGGGCCAGCGCCTCGCGGATCAACGGCAGGCGGTCGTTGCCGAAATACATGTCGGTCTTGTCGAGATAGATCGTGGGCGAGCCGAAGCCGCCGCGCGCCATCACCTCCTCGGTGTTGGCCTTGAGCTGGTCCTTGATCGCCTGGTCGCCGATACCGGCCAGGAACTGCGCCGGATCGATCCCGAGCTTGCTGCAGATCCCGGTCAGCACCGCATCCTGCGAGATGTCCTTGTCGTCACCCCAATAGGCCTCGAACACCGCGCGGGCGAACGGCACCATCTTCTCGTTGCCGAGCCAGATGCAGCCGCGCATCGCCTTCACGCTGTTCACCGGGAACACGGTCGGCGGCATCTTGATCGCAAGGCCGGCCGAGCGCGCCCAGTCGGCGAGATCCTTTTTCATGTAGCGCGCCTTCAGCGGCACCGGCTTCTCGCGTTGCGCGTAGACCGACGGATTGACGGTGTTGAAGATGCCGCCGACCAGGATCGGCCGCCAGCTGATCGGCGCACCGAACTCCTTCGCGATCGGCTGGATGTTGTGCCAGGCCAGATAGGTCCACGGGCTGGAACAGTCGAAGAAGAATTCGATCATTGGCGTTTCCCTTTGTCTTTTCCATAGTCATTGTCGTCATTCCGGGATGCGCTGCAAGGCGCGGACCTCGCGACTGTGTCGCGCCGCGGAATAACTGACATTAATTCTTCTCGACCAACTCCTTCGCACGCTGGCCGAACATGTTCTTGCGTGATTCCTCGTCAAACGGCTCCTTGACGAATTTTCCGATCGCAAGGCCCGCCTGGACCTGCGGCCGGGCGCGCACGGTCGCGTACCAGCGCTTGATGTTCGGGTAATCGTCGAGGGTAAAGCCTTGCGCCTTGTGGGTCATGGTCCAGGGGAAGCAGGCGATGTCCGCGATCGAATAATCATCGCCCGCGATATAGGCGCCGGTCTTGCCGAGCTGGCGGTCGAGCACGCCATAGAGCCGCGCCGTCTCGTCGCGGTAGCGCTCGATTGCGTACGGAATCTTCTCGGCGGCATAGAGCGCGAAATGGCCGTGCTGGCCGAGCATCGGCCCGAGGCCACCCATCTGCCACATCACCCATTGGATGACGTTCGACCGCGCACGCAGCTCCCGCGACAGGAAACGGCCGGTCTTGTCGGCGAGATAGATCAGGATCGCGCCGGTCTCGAACACCGAGAACGGACCGCCGCCGTCGGCAGGCGCATGGTCGACGATCGCGGGGATGCGGTTGTTCGGGCTGATCGCCAGGAATTCGGGCCGGAATTGCTCGCCGGCGCGGATGTTCACCGGGATCACCTGATAGGGCAGCCCCAGTTCCTCCAGCATGATCGAGATCTTCCAGCCGTTTGGCGTCGGCGCGTAGTGCAGGTCGATCATCGGCGTCCTATTCCCCCGTCACAAAGACTTTTGTTGTTCTGTACGTTCACCTTAGGGCATGGCACACAGGCGCTCAATCAGAACCCACCGGGAGGCACCCATGCTGTTTCCAACGACGATTGCAGGCTCCCTGCCGAAGCCGGAATGGCTCGCCGAGCCGAACATGCTGTGGGCGCCGTGGAAATCCGAAGGCGCCGAACTCGCCCGCGCCAAGCGCGATGCCACGGTGCTCGCGGTCAAGCTGCAGGAAGATGCCGGCGTCGACATCGTCACCGAAGGCGAGCAGGCGCGCCAGCACTTCGTGCACGGTTTTCTGGAACGGATCGAGGGCATCGATTTCGCCCACAAGGTCGAGATGGGCATCCGCAAGGACCGCTATAAGGCCATGGTCCCGCAGGTGGTCGCGCCGCTGCAGCTCAAGGGCCGCGTCCATGAAAGCGAGGCGCGCGCGGCGCGCGCCCACACCAGGAACAGGCTGAAGTTCACCCTGCCCGGCCCGATGACGATCATCGACACCATCGCCGACAAATATTACGGCGACCGCGTGAAGATGGCGTTCGCCTTCGCCGAGATGTTGAACCAGGAGGCCAAGGCGTTGCAGGCCGACGGCGTCGACATGATCCAGTTCGACGAGCCTGCCTTCAACGTTTACATGGACGAAGTCCGCGACTGGGGCATCAAGGCGCTGGAGCGCGCCGCCGAAGGCCTGACCTGCGCCACCGCCGTGCATATCTGCTACGGCTACGGCATCAAGGCCAACACCGACTGGAAGCAGACGCTCGGCGGCGAGTGGCGGCAATATGAAGAGACCTTCCCGGTGATCGACAAGAGCACGATCCAGCAGGTCGCGATCGAATGCCGCAACTCGAAGGTGCCGATCGAACTGCTCGCGGCGCTCCCCGGCAAGATCGTCCAGGCCGGTGTGATCGACGTCGCCAGCGACGAGGTCGAGACCGCGGAGGACGTCGTCAAGGTGATCGAGGCAGTCGCGAGATTCGTACCGAAGGGCAACATCATCGCGACCACCAATTGCGGCATGGCCCCGATGCGGCGGGACATCGCCGAAGCCAAGCTGATCGCGCTCGGTGCCGGCGCGAAACTGGCGCGGCAGCGGCTGGCGTAAGAGCAGCGCCGGTGGCTCAGCCCAGTGCGGCCGCCGCGCTCGGATGCAGCACCGGCCGATAGCCGGCCTGAAACGCACGGAGGGTCGACGGCGGCGTCAGCAGCATCGCGGGACCGGTCACGTCGGCCCGCTCGTAGCCGGCGAACGACCAGCGCAAGGTCCTGCCACCGGCAACGAGGTAACTCTCGCCGTTCGCCTGTACCATCGCGCCGTCAGGTAGCGCGGCGAGCGGCATCGGCAGTGGATGCAGCCGCTTCTTGCCGCGATCGAGCCGCTCGGCGTGCAGTACCGCATCCATCGCCTTGGCGCTGAGATCGCTCGTGCCGTTACCCTCCTCCCACGCGGCACGAAACCGCTTGGCGTCGTCGCGGCGGCAGTAGAAGCAGGGCCGGTGCCCGGCTGCGAATGCGGTCGCTTCATCGAGGAAGAACAGCTCGGTCCAGCTCTGTTGGCTCATCACCTCGCGTCGCCGTCCCCTGAACTCGCAGACGCAGGTGAGCCAGGCCGGGCTCGACCAGCGCTTGTTCAACAGTGTGCGGGTCGCGGGATCGTGGATGATGCCGCGATTGCCGGTGAAGGTGCCGCGATGTTCGGCCGCGACGATGTCGCCTGTCGGGGTGACGCGGTTTTGCAGGGGCATGCTTCTGACTTCCCCCTCGCCCCGCTCTTGCGGGGAGAGGGTCGGGGTGAGGGGCTGTGTCCGCAAAGATAGTGAGAGATGAACTCGCGGTGAGTCCCCCTCACCCGGATCGCATTGCGCTGCGCTGCATGCGATCCGACCTCTCCCCGCAAGCGGGGCGAGGTGACTCTCTATGCCGCCCCGTCGCGGATCGGCGGCTGGAACGACAGCGCGGTGTCCCAGGGAAAGAAGATCCAGGTGTCCTGCGACACCTCGGTGATGTAGGTGTCGACCAGCGGGCGGCCCTTGGGCTTTGCGTAGACCGTTGCGAAATGCGCATCGGGGAGCATCTCGCGCACCAGCTTGCCGGTCTTGCCGGTATCGACGAGGTCGTCGACGATCAGAAGCCCCTTGCCGGTGCCGCCGCCGAGCTTGGCGGTCTGCTCCGAAATGCCCTTGAGCACTTTCAGGTCGCCCTGCTTGTCGTGGTCGTAGCTGGCGACGCAGACCGTATCGATCACCCGCAAGCCGAGCTCGCGCGCCACGATCGCCGCCGGCACCAGCCCGCCGCGGGTGATCGCGATCACCGCGTGGAACGGGCCAACCTCGTTGAGCCGCCAGGTCAGCGCCCGGCAATCCCGATGGAATTGATCCCACGAGACCGGGAACGGCCTGCCGGCCCGATCCTGCGCATTCTGTTCAGAATTTCGTTCAACCATGTCGCCTCAACCCGCCGGCTTCTTCTGCACGGCCTGCACCTGCTTCAACATCTCCTTCACCGCAGCCATCGCGGCGGCGAGCTTCTCCGGATCGCGCGAGCGCACCACCAGATTGGTGTTCGGCTTCTGGTTCTCGTCCTGGAACGGATAGCTGCCGATGATGGTGTCGGGATTGGCTTCCGCGATCGCCCGCAGCGGGCCGCCGATGTCGCCTTCCCTTGCGTCGGCGCGGACCGAGTCCGACAACATCCGCACGCCGGATTTCAGGGTCGGCGCCACGATGTCCATCATCGCCTGCATGATGGTGGGGATGCCGGCCATCACGATGACGTTGCCGAGCTTGAAGCCCGGCGCCAGGATGGTCGCGCTCTGGATCAGCTCGGCGCCATCGGGCACCCGGGCCATCCGCAGCCGCGCCTCGTTGAGGTCCTGCTCGGTCCAGCGCTCCCTGAACCGCGCCACCACGTCGGGATGATGGTGGATCTCGACCCCGAACGCCTTCGCCACGCTGTCGGCGGTGATGTCGTCATGGGTCGGCCCGATGCCGCCGGTGGTGAACACGTAATTGTACCTATGCCGCAGCGCATCAAGGGCGGACACGATGTCGGCCTCGTCGTCGGCAACGACGCGGACCTCTTTCAGGTCGATGCCGATATTGGTCAGGTATTCGGCGATGAAGCCGATGTTCTTGTCCTTGGTCCGGCCGGACAGGATCTCGTCGCCGATCACCAATATCCCCGCCGTGACGATCTCGCTCATGGTCTCATTTCCTTAAACTTGATCCCCTGACATTGCCGTTCCAATGCCTTGATGTCACGGGGTTTTGCCGCCGAATTAAGCAGACCTCAGCCGGTTTTTCGGGCAGGCCTTCCGCCTCCCCCTTAGCAAATGCCAGAAGCCAATGCATATCGCGCTGGCCCGCCCCTTGCTACCATCCCATCAAGTCATGCACTGTGTCACATGGCTTGGGAGGGCAATCGGGATATATGGCAGTCGCGTTCGATGAGATGAACGGCCTCGGCGAGGATCTCCGCCCGGCCTACCAGGAGCTCTCCCGCTGGCTCAAAGAGACGCCGCCGGATGCGCTCGAATATCGACGCCAGGAAGCGGAGCTGCTGTTCCGCCGGATCGGCATCACCTTCGCGGTCTACGGCGATTCCGAGGCCCAGGAACGGCTGATCCCCTTCGACGTCATTCCGCGCATCATGTCGGCGACCGAGTGGACGCTGCTGGAGAAGGGCCTCAAGCAGCGCGTGCTCGCGCTCAACATGTTCCTCAAGGACATCTATCACGGCCGCGACATTCTGCGCGCCAACATTATCCCCGAAGACCTGATCTTCCAGAACCCGGTGTTCCGGCCGGAAATGAACGGCCAGGATGTGCCGCACGACATCTACGTCCACATCGCCGGCATCGACATCATCCGCACCGATCCGGACAACTTCATCGTGCTGGAGGACAATGCGCGCACGCCGTCTGGCGTCTCCTACATGTTGGAAAACCGCGAGATCATGATGCGGCTGTTTCCGGACCTGTTCGCGCGGCACCGTGTCGCGCCGGTGGAGCGCTATCCGGACGAGCTGTTGTCGGCGCTGCGGTCGGTGGCGCCGCACAGCGCCTCCGCCGAGCCGACGGTCGCGCTGATGACGCCCGGCGTCTACAACTCGGCCTATTACGAGCACTCCTTCCTGGCCGACAAGCTCGGCATCGAGCTGGTCGAGGGTCGCGACCTCATCGTCAAGAACGACGAGGTGTTCATGCGCACCACCGAAGGCCTGAAGCGGGTCGACGTCATCTACCGCCGCGTCGACGACGACTTCCTCGACCCCCTCACCTTCCGGCCGGATTCCGCGCTCGGCGTCCCCGGGCTGATGTCGGCCTATGCGGCCGGCAACATCACGCTCGCCAACGCGGTCGGCACCGGCATCGCCGACGACAAGGCGATCTACTCCTACATGCCCGATATCGTGAAATTCTACCTCAGCGAGGAGCCGATCCTGAAGAACGTGCAGACCTGGCGCTGCCGCGAACCGCAGGACCTGTCCTACGTGCTCGACAACCTCGCCGACCTCGTCGTCAAGGAGGTGCACGGCTCGGGCGGCTACGGCATGCTGATCGGTCCGGCCGCCACCAAGGCGACCATCGAGGCGTTTCGCGACAAGCTCAAGCGCGAGCCGGAGGGCTTCATCGCCCAGCCGACGCTGGCACTGTCGACCTGCCCGACCTGCACCGACAAGGGCCTGGCGCCGCGCCATGTCGACCTCCGCCCGTTCGTGCTGACCGGCTCTAGCCACACCACCATTGTGCCCGGCGGGCTGACCCGCGTCGCGCTGAAGGAAGGCTCGCTCGTGGTCAATTCGAGCCAGGGCGGCGGCACCAAGGACACCTGGATTCTGAGTGAGTGATTTGAAGCCCAACGCGCTGCGCGAGACCTCCCTCCCCCTGCAAGGGGGAGGGTCGGGGTGGGGGTCGGCCGCATACGCCGAATGGAGAGAGGACCCCCACCCGCCGCTGCGCGTCGACCTCCCCCTTTCAGGGGGAGGTGAAACACGTTTCGTCTTGTAGGGACTATCGCATGCTGTCGCGCACCGCCGAAAACCTGTTCTGGCTGGCCCGTTATGTCGAACGCGCCGAGTATCTCGCGCGCACGATCGACGCCACGCTCCGTGTCACCGCATTGCCCGCGGCCTATATCGGCAAGACCAATGAGTGGGATTCCGCGCTGCTCACCGCCGGTGTCGGCGCGGCCTTCTACGACCATTACGAAGAAGCCAACGAGCGGAACGTCGTCGAGTATCTGTCCTTCTCGTCGGAGAATCCGTCCTCGATCAAGAACTGCATCGAGGCCGCGCGGCTCAATTCGCGTTCGGTGCGCACCGCGCTGACGTCGGAGATGTGGGACACCATCAACTCGTCGTGGATCGAGCTGCAGGCGGTCTGGAACAAGGGTCCCGCCAACCGCGAGGAGCTGGCCAAATTCCTGCGCTTCGTGCAGGAGACCTCGCTGCGCTTCGACGGCTCGGCCTACCGCACCATGCTGCGTAACGACGCCTACTGGTTCTCGCGGCTCGGCGTGCATCTCGAGCGCGCCGACAACACCGCACGTATTCTCGATGTGAAGTATCACATGCTGCTGCCCGAGGAGGAGCATGTCGGCGGCCCGCTGGATTACTACCAGTGGACCTCGATCCTGCGCTCGGTGTCGGCAACGACCGCCTATCACTGGGTGTACCGGGAAACCCTGAAGCCCTGGCTGATCGCCGACCTCCTGATCCTCAACGACACGCTGCCGCGGTCGCTTGCCAGCTGCTACAGCAACCTGGTGCGCAACCTGGACCAGATCGGCGTCGCCTATGGCCGCCAGGGCGCCGCCCAGCGCCACGCCCGCGGCATCAGGAACCGGCTCGAGCACAGCCATATGGACGATATCTTCCAGCACGGCGTCCATGAATTCATCCAGGAATTCCTTGCCGATAATTCGCGGCTGGGCGAGATCGTCGCCAAGCAATATTTGATCTGACCGCCACGGCGGGAAAAGTGCTCAAAATGTCGTCATGACCGGGTTGATCCCGGTCACCCATGTCTTGCTTTCGCGGCCGATTAGGAAGAAAGACGTGGATGCCCGGGGCATGATGTTCCTGCCCCCAAAGACCGACTGAATCCCGGTTGAACCATGCGCCTGCGGATAGCCCACACCACCACCTATCGCTACGAGCCGGCGGCCTCGGGCGTGATCCAGATTCTGCGGATGACGCCGGGCAGCCATGACGGCCAGTATGTCGCCGACTGGCAGATCGACGTCTCGACCGATTCCCGGCTCGACACCCATGAGGACGCGTTCGGCAACGTCACCCATGTGCTGACGCACGGCGCGATCACCGACCTTACGATCCATTGCGAGGGCCTGGTCGAGACCCAGGACACCGGCGGCGTGCTGAAAGGCACCGACGAGCGGTTTCCGGCGAGCCTGTTCCTGCGTGCCACGCCGCTGACCGATCTCAACCCGGCGATGACGAGTTTCGTGCGCGAGCTGCGCGCGGAAGCCGGCGCCGACGTGCTCGGCTTCCTGCACGCGGTGATGGTGCAGATCTACGAGCACATGACCTTCGACGAGGACCCGACCAACAGTGCCACCTCGGCCTCCGAGGCGTTCGCGCTGAAGCGTGGGGTCTGCCAGGACTACGCGCACATCCTGATCGCCTGCGCCCGCGCCGGCGGCGTTCCGGCGCGGTTCGTCTCCGGCCACTTCCTGCGCTCCGACGGCATGGTCAACCAGCAGGCCGGCCACGCCTGGGCCGAGGCCTTCGTGCCCGATCTCGGCTGGGTCGGTTTCGACCCCGCCAACGGCATCTGCACCACCGACGCCCATGCCCGCGTTGCGATCGGCCTCGATTATCTCGGTGCCGCCCCGGTCCGCGGCACCCGCTATGGCGGCGGCAACGAGACGCTGACGGTCGCGGTCAAGGTCGACCAGGCCGGCCGCCCCGGACAGTGGCAGAGCCAGACGCAGTCGTAAGGCTGATCCCTCTCCGCATCCGTCATTGCGAGCGCAGCGAAGCAATCCATCTGACCGCTTGCGGAGGCATGGATTGCTTCGTCGCTTCGCTCCTCGCAATGACGGCAGGGGTGCTATGATCGCTGCTGCAAACCGGATCAGCGAGAGAAACCATGGCAACTGTGAAACTGCTCTCCGACGACGAATTCTCGGCCGACGCACGCGCCGTCTTCGACGACATCCGCAAGACGCGGAACTCGGACTTCATCAACAATTTCTGGCGCGCGCTCGCGCATGATCCGAAGACCCTTCGGCGGACCTGGGAGAGCATCAAGGAGGTGATGGCGCCGGGCGCGCTCGACCCAAAGGTCAAAGAGATGCTCTATGTTGCGGTCTCGGTGGCGCATGGCTGCAGCTACTGCATCCATTCGCATACTGCGAGCGCACGCGCCAAGGGCATGACCGAGGCCGAATATCAGGAAATGCTGGCGATCGTCGGCATGGCCGCCGAAACCAACCGTCTGGTCACCGCGCTCGGCGTGCCGGTGGACGAGGCGTTCCTCGTCGATGCACCGGCGGGACGAAGCCAGGAGCCGTAACGAGCCTGCGCCCGCCCCTACGTCGCGTCACTTGTCCAGCCAGACATCCTCGAAACGCAGATTGTTGTACTGGCTGTTGTCGTGCGGATGAAAATTCCTCACATAGGGCTGCCAGCAATTGCCGGCCGATGAGTGCAGGATGACCGGCCGCGCCGCATCGTCGACCAGCAGGCGCTCGATGTCGAACACGATCTTGCGGCGCTTGTCCTTGTCGACCTCGCGCGACTGCGCAGCCAGCAGCCTGTCGACCTCGGCATTGCAATATTGCGTATAGTTGCGCTCGGAGTTGCAGGAATAGTTCTCGACCAGATTGCCGTCGGGATCGTCGACGCTGACGCCGGTGACATTGAGGCCGATCGTGTAATCCTTGCGTTGCAGCCGCGAGTACCAGCGCGGCGTGTCGAGGATATCGAGCTCGGCGACGATGTAGATCTTCTTGAGCTGGTCGGCGAGGATCACCGCCGGGTCGCGATAGGTCGGCAGATTGCGGGTCTGGATCTTGATCGACAGCGGCTTGGCGTCCGTGTAGCCGAGCTTCTGCATGATCGCCTGCGCGTCCGCGAGATTCTTCTCGGTATCCGCGCCGTAGCCCATCAGCGTCGACAGGATCTCCGGCGGCATGCCCCACTCGCCTTCCGGCTTGGCCTGCATCGCGCCGCCGAGCCGGCCGGTGTCTTCGAACAGGATGGTGTTGAAGGCGTTGCGATCCAGCGCCAGCGACATCGCCTTGCGGATCTCCGGATTGTCGAACGGCGGATTGACCCGGTTGACCAAGAGATTGATCTGCAGATTGGTCGAGGTCATCTCGCAGATCGCGTTCGGGGCCCGCGCCTTGACGTCCTTCATCAGGGGAATGCTGACGTCGGACGGAAATGTGATGTCGTAGTCGCCGGTCGCGAACGCCAGCATGCGCGTGGCGCGGCTGTCGATCGAGCGCACCGTGATCTCGTCGAGATACGGCCGGTCCTTCTTGAAGTAATCGGGGTTGCGCACCAGACGGATCGAATCCCCGCGCCGGAATTCGACGAATCTGAACGGCCCGGTGCCGATTGGCTTGGTGCGCATCACCTGCTGCGGCACGTGGCAGGGATAGACCACCGAGAACGCGCTGGCGAGCAGCGCCAGCAGGCCGGGCTGCGGTTCGGTCAGCTCGAAGGTCGCTTCATCGTCGCCATTGATGCTGACGTCCTTGAGCTTCGAATACCAGACCTTGCGCGGATTGCGCTTGAAGTCCTGGGTCTCGCTCTTGCCGATCAGCATCCGCCAGGTGCACTGCACGTCCTTGGCCGTGAACGGCTGGCCGTCATGCCACTTCACGCCGTGATGCAGCTTGAAGGTGAGCTTTGTGTTGGTCTGGTCCCACGACCAGCTCTCGGCAAGATCGGGGATCACGGTGTCGATGCTTTCATGCACCTTGGCCGGATCGAACACCACGAGGTTGTTGAAGACCGCCGCGAACGGCATCACCGAGGCGATGGTGGATTCCTCGAGCAGCGAGGTCGAGGGCGGATTGTCGTTGTGATAGAGCCGCAAGGTGCCGCCCTTCTTCTGCGCCGTTGCAGGGCTCGCAGCCATCACTGCTGCGCCCAATGCCATGATGCACGTGGCCAGTTTGAACGACATTCTCGCCTCCCGGAATTTCTTGTTGTTGTCGGTTGTGGGCAGTCGACCACAACGCCAGGTGCCCCGCAATGACACGGGAGCGCAGATCATTGCCGGCTGCGCGCAACGCAGAACGAGGCCGGGCAAGCACGGGATTCTCAGGCGGCCAGCGGCGGAAAAGGCCTCACGCGGACCGTCGCCGGACCCCTCTTGACCGGCCATCGCATGTCCCGTCACGGGGAATTAGGGTTGGATGCGACCTCGAAATTGGCTACACGTTTGGCGCCGAGAAACTCGGACCGTTTGAGGACTGCAAATGACCTATTGCTGCGGAATTCTGGTGCGCGACGGCCTCGTCATGATCGCCGATACCCGCACCAATGCCGGCCTCGACAACGTCTCGACCTTCCGCAAGCTGCACATCTTCGAAAAGCCCGGCGACCGCATCATGGCGATCGCCAGCGCGGGGAATCTCGCGATCAGCCAGTCGGTGCTCTCGACCCTGACCGAGGGCATGGAAGATCCGCACACCGGCGAGCTCGAGACGCTGATGAACGCGCCGACCATGTTCCAGGCAGCGCAGCGGATCGGCCGCGCCATCCGCTCCGTGCATACCACCGAGGGCGATGCGCTGCGTTCCGAAGATATCTCCTTCGACGTCTCGTTCCTGTTCGGCGGCCAGATCAAGGGCTCGCGGATGCGCCTGTTCATGGTCTACACCGCCGGCAACTTCATCGAATGCACCACCGATACGCCGTATTTGCAGATCGGCGAGCACAAATACGGCAAGCCGGTGCTCGACCGCGCCATGCATTACGACGTCGAGCTCTACGAGGCCCTGAAGACCGGGCTGATCTCGATGGATTCGACGATGCGCTCCAACCTCGGCGTCGGCCTGCCGATCGACGTGCTGGTGGTGCGCACTGACGCCTGCGAGGCCGATCTCAATCACCGCATCGAGGCCGGCGAGCCCTATTTCCACGATCTGCGCTCGCGCTGGTCGGCGGCGCTGCGCGCGGCGCACCAGAATATTCCACGCCCACCCTACAAGAACGAAACCGAAGCAAAAACCAAGTAAGAGGAAACTCGGATGACCGAAGCAACCAGCAAGATCGCGCTCGTGACCGGCGCCGGCACCGGTGTCGGACGCGCGGCATCGCTCGCATTGATGGACAAGGGTTACACCGTGGTGCTCGTCGGGCGCCGCATCGAGATGCTGGAAGAGACGGCCAAGCTCGGTCCCGCCGGCAAGAGCCTGTGCGTCTCAGCCGACATGGCCAACCCGGCCGCGATCGCCGCGTTGTTCGACAAGGTGAAGGCGACCTATGGCCGGCTCGACGTTCTCTTCAACAATGCCGGCATGGGCGCGCCGCCGGTGAACTTCGAGGACTTGGCCCTCGAGCAGTGGCAGGCCGTGGTCAACACCAACCTCACCGCGCCGTTCCTGTGCACCCAGCATGCCTTCCGCATCATGAAGGACCAGACGCCGCGCGGCGGCCGCATCATCAACAACGGCTCGATCTCGGCGCACGCGCCGCGGCCGTTCTCGGCGGCCTACACCTCGACCAAGCACGCCATCACCGGCCTGACCAAAGCCTCCAACCTCGACGGCCGCATGTACGACATCGCGGTCGGCCAGGTCGATATCGGCAACGCCGCGACCCCGATGACCGACCGCATGGTCAGCGGCCCCGGCGTGCTGCAGCCGGACGGCACCACCAAGCACGAGCCGCGCATGGACGCCAAGGCGGTCGGCGATGCCGTGGCCTACATGGCCGGCCTGCCGCTCGACGCCAACGTGCTGTTCATGACCGTGATGGCGACCAAGATGCCGTTCGTGGGCCGGGGCTGATCTTCTTCTCCCTGCTTGCGGCAGGACGATCACGTCGTCATGGCCGGGCATAGCCGTCCGAAGGACGGCGTCGCTTCCGATCCGCCTATGTCCCGGCCATACCGTTCCAGGGGCGCACGGCCAAAATATCGAAAACAACCCCATGCAAAGTAGCCGGCGGCTGCCGGCGTTCGACACCGCAACTTGACACGTCGGGCAAATCAGCGATATTCTTCTATTATTCCGAAATTGTGTACCGTCATGCGAGCGAAGCGAAGCAATCCATCGATCCCCGCGGGGAGAGATGGATTGCTTCGTCGCTTCGCTCCTCGCAATGACGGGTGGGGATAGCCTCCCTACTCCAGCTTCTCGACATCCCGCAGCGTCGGGAACAGCTTCATCCAGAGCAGCGCGATCGCGACCGTCGCGACGCCGCCGAGCGCGGCCGACGGCACGGCGCCGAGCAGCGCCGCGGTGACGCCGCTCTCGAACTGGCCGAGCTGGTTGGACGCGTTGATGAACAGGAAGTTCACCGCGCCGACGCGGCCGCGCATCTCGTCGGGGGTGGCGAGTTGCACCAGCGAGAAACGGATCACGACGCTGATCGTGTCCGCAGCGCCGAGCACCGCGAGCGCCAGCGCCGACAGCCACATCCATTGCGACAGCGCGAACACCACCGTCGCGACGCCGAACACGATCACCGCCTGGAACATCCGCATGCCGACGCGGCGGTCGATGGTGTGCCGCGCCAGCACCATCGTCATCAAGAGCGCACCGACCGCGGGCGCGGCGCGCAGGATGCCGAGCCCGAGCGGGCCGGTTTGCAGGATGTCGCGCGCGTAGATCGGCAGCAGCGCGGTGACGCCGCCGAACAGCACCGCGAACAAATCGAGCGAGATAGTGCCGAGGATCGCCGGATTGCTGCGAACGAAGGTGACGCCGGCATACAGGTCATCCGACACCTCGCCGTTCTTCGCCGCCGCCTGCTGCAGCCGGCCGATGCCGCCGGTGAGCAGCGCACCGAACAGCCAGAACACCATCATGATGGCGTAGGGCGCGCTCGGCATCAGCGCATAGGCGAAGCCGCCGAGCGCGGGTCCGGTGATGGTCGCGACCTGGGCAGCGCCGCTCGAGATCGCGGTCGCCCGCTGCAGCGAGCCTTGCGGCGCGATCAGCGGCAACAGCGCGGCAGTCGCAGGGCTCTCGAACGCGCCGGCGATTCCGAGCACGAAGGTCGCAGCGAAGATCTGGATCTCGGAGATGGTGCCGGCAAATGTGCTTCCGGCGAGAAACAATGCGGTCAGCGCTTCCGCCACCTGGCAGGCCTGCACCACACGCTTGCGCTCGAAGCGGTCGGCGGCGTGGCCGGCGACGAACACCAGCAGCGCCGTCGGCAGGAACTGCACCAATCCAACCATGCCGAGGTCGAACGCGCTGCCGGTCAGATCATAGATCTGCCAGCCGATCGCCACCGCGCCGATCTGGCTGGAGAAGCGCGACAGGCTGCGCGACGACAAGAAGAACAGGAACGGTCTGTGGCCGAGCAGATCGCGGGCGCCGGCCGGCGTGGCGGAGGACATGCATGATTGCGTGACTGAGCCCCTGCAACTTGTCAATGGATTCGGGATGAACGCGCAACAGCATTGCGCTGCGCGAGGCCCCTGCCATAATCCGCGAAGGTTTTTGGGGGCGTGATGTTACAATTGCAATCGGCGTTCGGCGTGGTGGCGTTGCTCGTGATCGCCTGGGCGCTGAGCGAAAATCGCCTGAAGGTGTCGCTGCGGCAGGCGGCCATCGGACTTGTCGTCACGATCGTCACCGCGCTGGTGCTGATCAAGGTGCCGCTGGCGACGCAGGCCTTCGGGGCGATCAACGATGCCGTCGGCACCATCGCGGCCGCGACGCGCGCCGGCACCGCCTTTGTGTTCGGTTATGTCGGCGGCGGTCCGGCGCCGTTCGATCCCAAGGCGCCGGGCTCGGATTTCATCCTCGCCTTCCAGGCGCTGCCGATCGTGCTGGTCATGAGCGTGCTGACGACGCTGTTGTTCTATTGGCGTGTGCTGCCGCCTGTCGTGCGCGGCATGGCCTGGATTCTCGAGCGCACGCTCGGTGTCGGCGGCGCGGTCGGGCTTTCCACCGCCGCCAATATCTTCCTCGGCATGGTGGAAGCGCCGCTCTTCATCCGCCCCTATCTGGCGCAGCTGACCCGCAGCGAATTGTTTCTGGTGATGACCGGCGGCATGGCCGGGATCGCCGGCACCGTGCTGGTGCTGTATGCGACGCTGCTCGCGCCGCTGATATCAGATGCGGCCGCGCATTTCGTTATTGCCTCGGTGCTCGGCGCGCCGGCCGCGATCCTTGTCAGCCTGATCATGGTGCCGGAAACGTCGGACAGGCGCACCGGCGGATCGCTCGATGATCCCGATGTTCAGGTGTCATCGACGATGGACGCCATCGTGAAGGGCACCGTCGCGGGCCTCGAGCTGCTGATGAACATCATCGCGATGCTGCTGGTGCTGGTGGCGCTGGTGTATCTGGCGAACGCGATCATCGGCCTGCTGCCGGAAATCGGCGGCGCGAAGATGTCGTTGCAACGGCTGCTCGGCTACGTCATGGCGCCGGTGTGCTGGCTGATGGGCCTGCCATGGCCGCAGGCGATCACGGCCGGAAGCCTGATGGGCACCAAGACCGTGCTGAACGAGCTGATCGCCTATGTCGACCTGTCGAAGCTCGGCCCCGACGCGCTCGATCCGCGCTCACGCCTGATCATGCTTTACGCGATGTGCGGTTTTGCCAACTTCGCGAGCCTCGGGATCATGATCGGCGGCCTCGGCATCATGGCGCCCGAGCGGCGCGACGAGATCAACGCGCTCGGGCTGAAGTCGATCGTCTCGGGCACGCTGACGACCTGCCTGATGGGCGCGATCGTGGGGATGATGACAACGCCGTAGCCCGGATGGAGCGCAGCGCAATCCGGGGCCGTCCGACTGCGGGCGCGAATCCCGGATTTCGCTTCGCTCCATCCGGGCTACGATGCCGCCAAGCCCGGCCATGACGCAGCGATACCTACGCCTTCAACTCCACCGTCTTGAACTCGGCCGGCAGGATCACCTCCAGCAGTTCGACGTCGTCGGAATAGTCCAGGATCATGTGCCGGATGCGCGGCGGCTGGGTCCAGGCGCTGCCCTCTTTCATCAGCGTCTCGCCTTCGCCTTCCATGTAGGTCTTCACCCAACCCTTGAGCACATAGACCATCTGGAAGTCGACGTCGTGGAAGTGCAGCTTCGACACCTCGTCCGGATTGCACGGTCCCTGCAGCCGGATGACATGCGCCTGCGCGAGGCCATGGGATGCTGCGGCAATACCGAGGTCGCGGTACTTGGCGTAGGCGCGCAGCCCGTCGGCCTTGAAATCCTCTTCGTGGTGATGGCTGATGGCGACGCGCTGCTTCGGCCGTGCCTTGGTTGGTGCCTTGGTTGCCGTCTTGGGCGCGCTCTTCTTGGCCGCCGAGACGCGGCCCTTGGACTTGACGGTCTTGCGCGCGGACGATTTCGCCGACGATTTCTTGGCGCCGGCGCCAAGCCCCGACCATTTCTTCTTCACCGCGGTCTTGGCTGCGGATCTCGATGCCGTCTTCTTGGCCATTGTTCGCCTCCCGTCTTTTTGTGACGGGCGAAGGCTAACACAAGTCGCGCCGCGCGAGGTGGGCAAAGGCGCAAGCCGCGCCTCGCCCCTTGCCTTGCCCCCTTTGCGGATCAGTGCAGCCGGAACACGCCGTCGACGGCGCGCAGTTCGGCCGGCTTGACCAGCTTGGAATGCGCCACCGTCACCGAGAACAGCGGGCCTTCGAGCTTCTCCTGCCAGAAGGCGAGGAAATCCCGCAGCGCCGGAAATTTCGGAAACAGGTCGTAGTTCTGCCAGACATAGGTTTGCAGCAACGAGGGATGGTCCGGCATCCGATACAGGATTTGCGCCGTCGTCAGCCCATACCCCAGCAACTGCTTCCGGAAATCGTCGGAAACAACCCCACCAACTCGCGAGACCATGCCAACCTCCTGTGACGGAGCGCATTCACATGGCGGCCGACCCCCGCCGGACCACCGGCAATGGATGCGCTCACATGAGAGAAATGTGACGCACGCGACTAACCCATCTCAAGCCTAAATGTTTAATAGGTTGTTGAAATTTCTTGCGTTAGCAGCAGCTTACCGCATCTGCTAATAGCCCCGGCGACCCTGCGCGGCGGCATTAAGGATGCCGAAATGATCTCGAAATGATCCTGGCAGCCGTCATTCGCGAGTGCCAATTTTTCTGCTAGAGCCACTTGCCCGCTGCCAGGCGTTGGCTTATCTCCTGCACAGTCACCTGGCACTCGCCGGGCTCGACTGCTAACAGCCAAAAAATCTACAGCATCCGCAAATGTTTAGGAGGACTGCATGAAATTCCGTCCGCTTCACGACCGCGTCGTGGTCAAGCGCATCGACGCCGAAGAGAAGAGTGCTGGCGGCATCATCATTCCGGACAGCGCCAAGGAAAAGCCCTCGCAGGGCGAAGTGATCGCCGTTGGCCCGGGTGGCCGCGATGAAGCTGGCAAGCTGATCCCCATCGACATCAAGGTCGGCGACCGCGTCCTGTTCGGCAAGTGGTCCGGCACCGAGGTCAAGATCGACAGCGAAGACCTGCTGATCATGAAGGAAAGCGACATCATGGGCGTGCTCGACGTCCCCGCTTCCAAGAAGAAGGCGGCCTAAGCGCCTCTTTCCCTCCCAGGTAAATCTCAAGGAAAAATTCAGATGGCAGCTAAAGAAGTCAAATTCTCCGTCGATGCGCGCGACAAGATGCTGCGCGGCGTCGACATCCTCGCCAATGCGGTGAAGGTCACTCTCGGCCCGAAGGGCCGCAACGTGGTGCTCGAGAAGTCGTTCGGCGCTCCCCGCATCACCAAGGACGGCGTCACCGTCGCCAAGGAGATCGAGCTCGAGGACAAGTTCGAGAACATGGGCGCCCAGATGGTGCGCGAAGTCGCCTCCAAGTCCGCTGACGCGGCCGGCGACGGCACCACCACCGCCACCGTGCTCGCCCAGGCGATCGTGCGTGAAGGCGCCAAGTCGGTTGCCGCCGGCATGAACCCGATGGACCTGAAGCGCGGTATCGACCTCGCGGTCGAAGCCGTCGTTGCGGACCTCCAGAAGAACTCGAAGAAGGTCACCTCGAACGAGGAGATCGCCCAGGTCGGCACCATTTCGGCCAACGGCGATGCCGAGATCGGCAAGTTCCTCGCCGACGCCATGAAGAAGGTCGGCAACGAGGGCGTGATCACGGTCGAGGAAGCCAAGTCGCTCGAGACCGAGCTCGACGTCGTCGAGGGCATGCAGTTCGATCGCGGCTACATCTCGCCCTACTTCGTCACCAACGCCGACAAGATGCGCGTTGAGATGGACGACGCCTACATCCTGATCAACGAGAAGAAGCTCTCCTCGCTGAACGAGCTGCTGCCGCTGCTCGAGGCCGTGGTGCAGACCGGCAAGCCGCTGGTCATCGTCGCTGAAGACGTCGAAGGCGAAGCCCTCGCCACCCTCGTCGTCAACCGCCTGCGTGGCGGCCTGAAGGTCGCGGCCGTCAAGGCTCCGGGCTTCGGCGATCGCCGCAAGGCCATGCTGCAGGACATCGCGATCCTGACCGGTGGCCAGGCCATCTCGGAAGACCTCGGCATCAAGCTCGAGAACGTCACGCTGCAGATGCTCGGTCGCGCCAAGAAGGTGATGATCGACAAGGAAAACACCACGATCGTCAACGGCGCCGGCAAGAAGGCCGACATCGACGCCCGCGTTGCCCAGATCAAGGCGCAGATCGAGGAGACCACCTCGGACTACGACCGTGAGAAGCTGCAGGAGCGTCTCGCCAAGCTCGCAGGCGGCGTCGCGGTGATCCGCGTCGGCGGCGCGACCGAGGTCGAGGTGAAGGAGCGCAAGGATCGCGTTGATGACGCGATGCATGCGACCCGTGCGGCTGTCGAGGAAGGCATCGTCCCGGGCGGCGGCGTCGCCCTGCTCCGTGCTTCCGAGCAGCTCAAGGGCCTGCGCACCAAGAACGACGACCAGAAGACCGGCGTCGAGATCGTGCGCAAGGCGCTGTCGGCTCCGGCTCGCCAGATCGCGATCAACGCCGGTGAAGACGGTTCGGTCATCGTCGGCAAGATCCTGGAGAACAAGGCCTACAATTACGGCTTCGACTCCCAGACCGGCGACTATGCCGATCTCGTCAAGAAGGGCATCATCGACCCGACCAAGGTCGTCCGTACCGCGATCCAGAACGCTGCCTCGGTTGCCGCGCTGCTGATCACCACGGAAGCGATGGTTGCCGAGCTGCCGAAGAAGAACTCCGGCGGCCCCGCAATGCCTCCGGGCGGCGGCATGGGCGGCATGGACTTCTGAGTCCAGCCTCTCTGGCAATTTACGAAATGCAAAACCCCGGCAGCGATGCCGGGGTTTTTGTTTTGCCTCCACCGGTATCCGTCACGACGCACGGGAGTGACGCGCCGACCAATCCAGCTGCCTGAGCAGTTCGTCGGCATCGCGGATCTCGGCGAGATCCTGCCCGGCATCGAAGCATGCGCGCACCGGCGCAAGCACCTCTGGCACCGCGTCCGCCCGGCCATTGCCGGCATACAGCCGCGCAATTCCAAGCGCGCTGCGCAGTTCGAAAGTCTTCGTCTGTTGCCTTCGCGCAATCTCGAGGGCGCGGTGGAAGGCATCCTCGGCGCCGGAAACGTCGGGGGTGTCGCGACGCGAGCGCAGCTCGCCCAATACACGGTACAGCTCGGCATCCAGCCAGTGCTGCCCGGACTGCTCGGTCGCGTCGATCAGCTCGTTGATGATGTCGAGCCCCGCCTCGACATGCCCTGCGTCCGCGTTCGCCACCGCGATATGCAGTCCCCAGAAGGGATCACAGAGGTAGCAGTCGTTCTCGTGAAGCAATGTCCAGCCGCGCTGCATCTCCGCGAGACCTGCCTCCAGGTCGCCGGCACGCCACTTTGCCAAACCATTGAGATAGGTGCCGGCGGCGACATACAGCGGCATCGTGTGATCCTGCGCCAGTCCGAGGGCAAGGATCGTCTCGGTCTGCCGCAACCGGCTGCCGCACAGCCCGTCGAAAACGGCCTTGTGAACCAGCGCATTGGCACGCGCGAGCGCGCGCTGTTCTCCGGAGACGCTCACCGCTGCGCCCGCGAGCTGCCGGGCTCGATCGATCTCGCCACGCGGCCAGAGCACGAGCGCCAGAAATCTCATGATGACGAACGGCAGATCGAGCGTCGACGCCTTGAACGTTGCCGGATCCGGCTCGGTCGCATAGGCAGCGAACGCCTTCTCGAGATGGATGCCCGCACTCAGGTAGTCGCCCGCAAACCAGCAGGTCACTCCGCTGGTCCAGCCCGCGACGATCGTCGCCACCGGCGATTCCGGATGCCGTTCCGCCGCGCCCATGATCGCCTCCGCCAACTCCCGCATCGGCGCGAGCTCACCGTGGGTCAAGCAGGCGTTGAAGAGGCCCGACTGGATCGGCGCCAGTTCAATTGGATCGTCAATGTCAGAGGCGAACCGCCGGGCTCGCGTCCAGGCGGCCACCGTCGCGGGGGCGCTGTGCCCAAGGCTGCCCCGCAGCGCGCGGCCGTAGGCGATTTGCAGATGGAGCCGGCCGATCATCCGCCCCCGCTCGTCGGGCAGTTCATCGGCGATGGCGACCGCCTTGCCGAGATGTGCGATCGCCTCGCAATAGGCCGAGCGCTTCAGCGCCTGCTGACCGGCTTTGTGCCACCACGCCAGCGCAGTCTGGCCGAGCCCCGCCTCGGTGAAATGATACGCAACGACTTCCGGCTCGATCTCGGCGATCTCGGCAAACTTGGCGCGCAGCACATCGCCGATCTGCTTGTGGAGCAATTGCCGGCGGCTCTTGAGCAAGCTCTCGTAAGCCGCTTCCTGGACCAATGCGTGCCTGAAACTGTAGCTTGAATCCGGCGGCGTGCCCCGACGCAACAGCAACTCCGCCTCCTCGAGCTGGGCGAGCGCCGCGGCAAGCGTCAGATCATCGCGACCGGCCACGCTGCGCAGCAGCGCGTATGAGAACTCACGGCCGATCGCTGCGCCGATCTGCGCCACCTCCTTGACCGGCGCCAGGCGGTCGAGCCGGGCCATCAACGAGTCCTGCAGCGTCGCCGGGATCGCCAGCGGCGGCAGCGGAGTGTCGAGGCGGTAGCGTCCGGCATTCTCGACGAGCAGCCCCGATTCCATGACCATCTTGGTCAGCTCCTCGACGAACAGCGGGACACCATCCGTCCGCTCGATGATCTGTGTCATCATCTCGCCGGGTAGCAACCGGCCGACAGTCACCTGCTCGATCAGGGCGCGCGTGTCCTGCCGATCGAGCCGATCCAGCCGCAGCAGACTGACATTGGCGAGCCCCGCCCACGGCGGTTCGAACTCGGGCCTGAACGTCATCAGCATAAGGATCGGCAGTCCCCTGATCCGGTCGACCGCGAGGTCGAGCAATTCGAGCGACGTGGCATCGGCCCAATGCATGTCTTCGCAGACGACAAGCACCGGCTGCTGCCGGGCAAGGCCCTCGAGCTGGTCGAGCAGCGCTGCGAATGTCTGCCGCCGCTGCTGCGCCGGGCTCAGGCCGAGCGGCGGATAGCGGTCACCGGTCGGGATCGACAGCAGCGCCGCGATTAGCGGTGTCACGCTGGGCACATGCTGCGTCCCGAGCGCCAGCATGGCCTCGAGCTTGTCCAGCTTCTGCTCCGGCACATCTTCCAGGCGGATGCCGGCGGCACGCTCGAGCTGGGCGACGAAGGGATGCAGCGCGCTGTTGGTATGATAGGGCGAGCATTGATAGCGCACCCGGCGGTACGTCGCGGGCGCGAGGCTGTCGGAGAGCATCGCCACGATGCGGGATTTGCCGATGCCCGCTTCGCCCGATATCAGCACTGCCTGGCCCTGGCCCTGCCACGCCAGTTGCTGGCGCGACAATGCAAATTCGATCTCCGCCTTGCGGCCGACAAAGCCGATCGAGCGCGCGGTCCGCACCGCCTCGAAACGGCTTTCCGATGCCGGCTCGCCTTCGACGGCCCACACCGCGATCGGCTCGGAGATACCCTTGACCTCGCGGCGACCGAGGTTGCGAAGCGTGAACAGATTGCCGAGCAGCCGGCGTGTCGAGGAGGCCACGACGACCACGCCCGGCTCCGCCAGGCTCTGCAGCCGCGCCGCGATGTTCGGCGCATCGCCGACCAGCGCCTGCTCCTCCGATGCGCCGCCGGAGACGAGGTCGCCGACCACGACAAGCCCGCTTGCGATCGCGATCCGTACCGCAACTCCCTCTTCCGCGCGGGTCTCGAGCTTGCCGATTGCGGCGATGACATCGAGGCCGGCGCGCACCGCGCGCTCCGCGTCATCCTCGTGGGCACGGGGATAGCCGAAATAAGCGAGGATCCCGTCGCCGATAAATCTGGCAACGACGCCATCATATGTCGCGATTACGCGCGCACAGGCCGCGCGATAGGCGCGGATCACCTCCCACATGTCCTCGGGATCGAGACGCGCCGACAAGGCCGTCGAGCCGACCAGGTCGCAGAACATCACGGTGAGATGGCGTCGCTCGGCATCGTGCGATGGAACCGGCGCCGCGATCAGTTCGGTTTGATTGAAATCGGCGATGGCACGCAGCATCTTGCGGCGATGGCCGAGCAGGACCCCGAGCCTGTCGAAGTCTTCATCCGTCAATTCGGGAAGAACACCAACATCGATGCCGTTCTCGGCAAAACGCAGCGCGTATTGCCCAAGCCCCAGCTTGTCGAGCCATTCCGCAATCTGCTGCATTGGCTTCACCGACGGGTTGACGGCTGGCCGAATGGACCACGGCGAACAGACGTTATCGCAATCTGTCTGTGCTGGCACCTTCTGTTTTGCGGCAAGTCCACGCAGGGCAGGATACGCGAATTGTGCCACCGCGGTGCCCCGTTACAGCCGTGTGCACGCGAACATTCGTAAGCGTGCCGGCCGCCTCACTCCACCTTCGCTGCAACCGGTCCCTTGTCGGTCCAGTCCGGCGGCACGCCGGCGCTGTCGCCGACCATGCCGACGAGACCCGGTGCGCGCCCGAACGCCTCGCACGCCGGATATTTCGGCGCGCCGCCGAGCAGGAAGCCGAGCCGCTGCATCGAGGGCATCGATGGCACGCCGCCGAACGGCGTCACGCCGGTGACCAACATCTGGCTGAAATCGCCGCCGAACGATGCCGCAAGGCCGTACGCATCCCCTTCCTCCGACATCCGCCCGTTGTCGAAGGCATTGGCCGCGCGGCCCCAGACCATCGCCGCCTTCTGCTGTCCGGCCGGATCACGCGCCTCGGCTTCAAGCGACAGGCTGCCGAGCCCCACGGGAATGCGCGGAACGGGCACGGGCACGCCGGGCAACAGAATCGTCTTCGCCACCGACACACCCTTGGAGACGCCGACCGCCGTCGGATCGGTCGGCACCACATGCGTGATGACGGCGTGAACGGTCAGGTCCGCCGGCTCCGACGCAACCACGTAGAAGCGTTCGCTCAGGCCCGCACACAATGCCCGGTCGGCGGCGTTGGTGACGAGCCTGCGCTGTGCAGCCGTGAAGGGCACTGCCGTTCCGTCCGAGAACACGGTGGGCACGATCCTGATCGTCTTCGCCGCCAGCACCTCTTCCTTGCTCACCCGCAGCTTCGAACGAGTCAACATCCCGTCCGATTGCTCCATATTGTCGTAGGAGCGGAGTGAACCGGCCTGATCCAGCGTCGCGGTCGCGCAGCCCGAGACCAGCAGACCGAGCAACGTCGCCCCCGCCCAGCCCCGCAGTTGCGCCCCCCGCCCGCTCGAGAATCCATTTGCCTCCGGAAGCAATTTGATCCAACTCACGCGTAAGCAGGTTGTCATTGGGGCACCGGCGACTTACACTAGGTGTAAATATTACACTTGGTGTAAATTTCGTGTTGGGCGGTTTTAAGGCGTGACCGCCGGCTCCTGATTTCATCCTGATGAGAGAAGCGGCTGATGCCCGACCCCCTCTCGAAACCCGAAGGCCTGCGCGAGCGCAATCGTCGGCAGACGCTTCAGCATATCGCCGAGGTCGGCATCGAGTTGTTTCTTGCCAAGGGCTACGAGGCAACAACGCTGGACGAGGTCGCGGCCGCGGCCGGCATCTCGCGCCGAACCTTCTTCTATTATTTCAAGAGCAAGGACGACATCCTGCTCGCGCATCTTGCCGGCTATGATGACGAGCTCAGGGCGTCAGTCCTGGGAAATGCCGCCGCCGGTTCACCGATCGATGTCGTCCGCGAAGCGCTGCTCGACGTCGCTGCCCGTTTCGAGACCTCTCGACTCATGGCGATCATTCGCCTGATCCGGCAGAGCGAGGCGTTAAGCGCGAGCAGGTACGGCAATAATCTGCGGCGCGAACAGGTGGTTTTCGAGGCCCTCTGCGAGATATGGCCAGACAAGGAACGCCGCGAGCCGCTCCGTCTCGTCGCGATGGTCTCGATCGGAACGCTTCGTCTCGCCGTCGACAAATGGATCGAGCAGGGCCGCAAGCGTAAGCTCACGACATACGTCCAGGATGCCTTCGCGAAGCTGAAGGCCGAGATCTGACTCCACTTCTCTTGTCATTCCGGGGCGCGCGAAGCGCGAGCCCGGAATCCATAACCACAAATTTCAATTTCGATATCCCTGGAAAGAGATCCACCAACCCGGGATCATCTCGACAGTCGTGGTTATGGATTCCGGGCTCGGCGCTACGCGCCGCCCTCAGGTGCGCAATTGCGCACCGGGGAATGACGAAAGATAGATTTCCGCGCCGCTGGCCGATCAACGCTGCTTCCAAAACTCGAAGGGCCGCCCGTGGGCGGCCCTTCCTGTCTTACGCGCTCTCGGGCGCCTTGAGGCGGACCAGCTTGGTCAGGAGCGCATCGAGGCCCTGACCGTCGCCCGCATGCAGGTCGATGCGGCCGACCTTCTCGACCAGACGCTCGAGCGACTCCAGCTCCTTGAGCCGCAACAGCAGAGGGTTCTCCTCCATCAGCTTGGCGGTGTTCAGCAGCGAACGCGTCGCCGCGGTCTCCTCCTGCCGGCGGATCAGGTTGGCCTTCGCCACCCGCTCCGCCTCCACCACCTTGTTGACCAGCTCGCGGATCTCGCCGGGCAGGATCACGTCCTTCACGCCGAGCTCGGTGACCTCGACGCCGGAATCCGCGACACGGGCGCGGACATAGTCGCGAAGCTCCTCGTCGAGCGCCGCCTTCGCAGACAGTACCTCGTCCAGCGTGCGGCCGGCCACCGCCTCGCGGATCGCGAACTGCACCAGGCGGTACAGCCACGCATCCACGTCGGGCACCGCGGCCACGACCCGCTCGGGATCGACGATCCGGCGGAACGCGGTCAGCGTCACGCGCAGCGCGATGCGATCCTTGGTCAGCATCTCCTGCGCCGTGATCTCGATCGCCTGAGGACGCAGGTCGAGGCGCTTGACCTCGATCTTGCGGCCCGCGATCCAGAACGCGTGCCGGCCGGGCGCGAGCCGCTCAACCAGCTTGCCCTCAACGGTGAGCAGACCGGCCTCGTGGTTCTCGACCACCGCCTCGGTGATGACGCCGGCCCGGTTGGGCTGGATCATCGCGAGGTGGCGGGCCGTGACCCTGACATCGCTGGTCACGTCGATGAGCTCGACGTCAACCGACGTCGCGACCTTCCAGTACACGCGCGTCTGCCAGGGCGTCATCAGCTGAACGGGACGGCCGTCGAGGCTGACGATCGCGATCTCGTTCGCGCGAGTCTCGACCGCCTCGAACAGCTCGTCGGCGAGATCAGGGCGCGCGGCCTTGATCACCGCGTAACGATCCGCGGGGAATTCGGTCCGCACGACGCTGAACAGCTCGGCCTTGAGCTGATGCAGGGGATCGAACAGGCGATGACGTCCGGGCGCGAGCACCTGCTCGAGCCGGCCGTCGCGCGTCAGCAACGCGCGCTCGCCATCCTTCACCGTCACTATGGTCGTCAGAACATGCCAGGTCATGGCAGCCTCCATCGTTGCTTTCCGGCCCGTGGGCCAGAGAGCGGGTTTCAGTTTGCAAAGGACGTGAGGACGCGAACGCGGCTTCCTGTCAGCCAAGCGGGCCGTGGCTTGAGCCTGCGCGATGACGGGCGCACGCGCGCGTTCGCGCGGCAAGTGCCGCACGGCCGAGCGGAGCCACCCGGCATCAGCGCAAGCGGTATCCACCGCGGCGCAAAGCCGGTCTCACAGTGTCGATGTTCGGACGAAGAGCCTTGCGGCAGGACGGCCGGACTGCGACTGAAGCGCGCGTCCGGTCCCCTTCAGAGGTATCAGCTTTTCAGGCTGAACGGAGCGCTTGGAGCGGGAATCGAACCCGCGACACGATGAGTATCATTCACCTGCTCTAACCAACTGAGCTATCCTTTGTAAGACGTCCGGAATCGAACCGGTGCCTTCGGGGTTTCATCCCCGATGCTCTCCATGAGCTACATCTCGCGATCTTCATTTCGGCGGAACACGACACCGCAGAGCGGCTCGCGCCAGTCGGGATCTCAACGAGCCCAAACCCGTGGCCGAAGCGAAGGAGCGGGCTAATAAACGAAGCGCGCCCAGGTTGCAAGAGGCGGCGTGTGATTTTTTCATGACGGGATGCGTTGTGGCGCCACCGTCGCACCCTTCTCCTCGTCATTCCGGGGCTCGCGAAGCGAGAGCCCGGAATCCATCGAGCCGCAAGTTTCGCTGGGAAATGGATTCCGGGCTCGGCGCTGCGCGCCGCCCTCAGGTGCGCAATTGCGCACTGGGGAATGACGAGAGGAGAAATCCGCGCCTGCTTCCGCCCACCCATCAGCCGCGTGCGACGTCCTGGAAGCAGGCGCGCAGCCAGTCGATGGTCACTCGCGTTGCCGCATCGCGCTTGAGATGGCTTTGCACCAGAAGCCAGACGTCGCGCCGCTTCGGCAGCAGCGTGGCGCGCAGACGGCGATCGGTCATCAGGTCCACGCAACTGTGCTCCGGCAGCACACCGACTGCTTGATGCGACTGGATCAGCTTGTGGATGATGCGGACATTGTCGGTCACGCAGCGCGCACGAAGCCGCTTTCCGCGCAGGAACTGCATTTCCGGAATCCCTCCGAGCTCGTCGGGATACGCGCACGTCATTGCTTCGCCCGCTGTCGTCGCGACCGGCTCGAAGAAATACAGCCTGACTTCGGCGAGCTTCGAGATCGCAAAGTCGCCCTTGTCGGGCTTGCGCAGGCGGATCGCGAGATCGGCCTCCCAGCGCGAGAATTTTACATTCTCGCTCGACGTCAGAAACTGCAACGTCAGGCCCGGATGGGCGCGCAGCAATTCGCTGGTGCGCGGCGCCAGCACCTCCTCCGCGATCGCATTGGTGGAGGCGATGCGCAGCCGGCCGACCGGGCCGGGCAGGCTTTCGCCGATCCGGCCGATCTCCTCGGCATGCGCGGCCATCGCCTGGATGTGCGCGAGCACCACGTCGCACTGCCGGGTCGGCTTGCGGATGCCGTCGGCAGCCTCGAACAAACGCAGCCCGAGCGCACGCTCGATCCGCGCCAGCCTGCGGCCGACCGTGGTCTCGTCGATCCGCAGCCGCGCGCTGGCGCCGGCATAGGTGCCCTCGTCCCTGACGGCCGCGATGATGCGAAGGTCGTCCCAGTTCATGGCCTCAGGCTACATCGCCTCCGGCCTGCCTGCAATAACGCAGCCACCGGCTGCAATATCCCTGCATAACAGCAGGCCGGTCCGCGGCTATATTTTCGCAAGACGCATCCTCCGGAGTTCTCAGGACCATGACCGCAGCCAAAACGCTGATGCAGCTTGCCGGTATCGACCTCACCCCGCCCCGCCTCGGCGACAGCTGCCTCGTGCTGATCGATATCCAGAACGAATATCTCGCCGGTCCCCTCGCCTTGCCCGACGCCAAACCCGCGATAGCGCGCGCCATCGCATTGCTCGCTCGCGCGCGGGAAAGCGGCGCTGCGATCATCCACATCGCGCACAAGGGAGCGCCGGGAAGCCTGTTCGATCGCACCGCGGAGCGTGGCGCGATCGTCGCGCCGCTGGCGGCGCGGCCCGGTGAGATCGTGATCGAGAAGCAATTGCCGAACGCATTCGCCGGCACCGACCTGAACGCGCAGCTTGCCGCGACCGGCCGCAAGGAGCTCGTGCTTGCCGGCTTCATGACGCATATGTGCGTGAGCTCGACCGCCCGCGCCGCGCTCGATCTCGGCTTCCGCACCACCATCGACGCAGACAGCTGCGCCACCCGCGACCTGCCCGACGGCACTGGCGGCACGATCGCCGCGAAGCTCATTCACGACGTCGCCCTCGCCGAACTGTCCGACCGCTTCGCGATCATCGCGCGCGGCAACGCCCTCGCCTGAGGATGCAATATGCTCCAGCTCTATTTCTTTCCCATGGCCTGCTCGCTCGCCAGCCGCATCGCGTTGATGGAAGCCGGCATCGAGGCGCGCTACCACCTGGCCCATATCTGGACCAAGAAGGTGCTGGACGACGACAGCGATTTTCGCGTGGTGTCACAGAAGGGTGCGGTGCCGGTACTGGTTCTTGAGAACGGCGAGCGGCTGACCGAAAGCGCGGCCGTGCTGCAGTATATCGCCGATCGGAAGCCCGAGCTCGGTCTCGCGCCGCCGCCGGGCGATCTGGACCGCTATCGCTTGCAGGAATGGCTGAGCTTCATCGGCACCGAGATCCACAAAGGCTTCCTGTTTCCGACCTTCTGGTACAAGGACGATGCATCGAAGGCCAGCGCGCGCGAACGGATCGGGCAAACCGTGTCGGTCGCCGCCGCGCGCCTCAATGGTCGCGACTATCTCGTCGGCGACCGCTTCACGGTCGCCGACGGCTATCTCGCCTGGGCGCTGCTGCTGCTTCGCCATGCCGGTGTCGACCTTGCGCAATGGCCCGATCTGGCCGGTTATCTCGCGCGGATGCAGGTGCGGCCACAGGTCGAGGCCGCGATCGGCATCGAGACGCAATTGTGGAAGACAGTAACAGCATGATCGCAGCGGGCACGAACCGCTAGACCCTCCGCTGGAGGTGGTAGAGGCGGTGCCGTGAGAACGCGAAGGCCGCAATGCCTGGCAATGCCGGCGTTTTTGATTTGGGCAAACCAGCTGGGCCCCTTCCACACCGCCCCCTGCGAATGCTTTGCGCAACCTCACGCTGAAGCAGGCGTTTTCTGCTGCTCACGATATCCACAGTATGCACAGCACCCGTAAACATACGTTGGTGTGAGTTGACAATCTTAAAAAAATTCTTCGCGAGAGTCGCAAACCGAACCGACAGTCGCGCTTTCATTCCGCAGAGTAGTGTCGGGACTGGATCGAAGCTCACCCAAATCTGAATCGAACACGGAGCGTCAGCTCTCGTGACGCGAGCGAGCGTTGCGAGGAATTCTTTCGCTTGAGAAGGGGACTGCACCTTGAGTGAAGGTGAAATGAAAGTCACGGTAAACGGCACGAATGTCTTCGGAATGCCGTTGTTGAGTTTCCCGAAGATCGGCTTGCCCGGCGTGATCGGCGATCTTGCCGAGCAAGGGTTTGCCCGCGCGCAGGTCGCCTCCAAACAGATGACGGAGGCGTTGGGCGAAGCGTATTCGTGCAATGCGCGAGGCGCGACCGACTACGGGCTTAGGGTGTTCGAAATCTCGCACGCCAATGCGGCCTCCGCGCTCGATTTCTTCGTCCAGCTCCTCGGCAGCAAGTCAGCGGCAGATGTCCTGACCTTGTCCACTGAGCAGGCCCGCAAGGCCTTCGATTTGGCATCCGACCAGAACAGGGAATTGTGGGCGCTTGGCCAGAAGCTTGCCAGGGAAACAAGTGAACCGGTCAAGAAGCACTTCGCCAAGGTTCTCCACCAAGCCGGCTAAAAAAGCGGCGCTCAATTCACGTCGAGGATTCGCTTGAGGAGGGATCCGGCCGGTTGGAATAAGCCCAGCGACGAGCATGCAGCCCCCACTGCCCGATGCTCCGTCAAATGCCGAAGGTGCGCGATGCCCCCCAAGTAGCCGCACCGACAAACGGGCGCAATCCAGCCGGCCGGTGCTTTTCTGCAAAGAGCAAAAGCAATATCGAGGGAGGCTCACATGGGCATGCTCATGGTCAAATGTCCGCAAACCGGACACCCGATTTCCACCGGCATCCGGACCGATCGCGAGAGCTTTAGACGCAGCGCGGTGTTCTTCTCGCGAACCAATTGCCCATTCTGCCGCATTGATCACGCCTGGTTCGCGCGGGACGCATGGGTCGACGAGCCGAGCATCCGCGTGCGGCGCTGCCGCGCCGGCTCGCCGGCATGAACGGCGACACAGACCATTGATGATCGCGGTGGAGGGACACCATGGCGCGCATGCAGATCGCAAAGGAAACATCCACCTGGCTGCTGCAGGCCAGGGACTTTCTCGACGAAGCACGACGGCTGAAGCCGGGACCGGAGCGCAATGAATTGCGCCAGACTGCGAAGGTGCTGCGCGAGATTGCGAAGCTCGAGACGGCATCCACCCCTGCACAGAAGCTTGATCGGTGGCGGAGAAGCTGATCGCGCCGCACCGCGCTCACAGCGCGTCGTCCGTCTCGATTTCGGAGATGCGCCGACTGTCGGTTCGAGCCGCCGCGCGAGATCGGGCCTTATCGTCCGAGAATATCGCTTCGGCTTCGAGACGCATGGCGTGGTGGCATTCGCATGCCGCCGCCGAGAGCCGCGAGCGGTCGATCTCGATCCGGCCTCGTTGATCGGATTTGATCGCGCCGCGCGTGCGCAGATTGCGCATCAGCAGCGTCACCGTCGTTCGTCGCACACCGAGGATTTGCGACAGCGCCTGCTGGGTCAGCGGGAGGACGTCGCTGTCGACGCGATCGCGAAGCTGGAGCAGCCAGCGCGCCATGCGGGCCTCGACCGGGTGCAGCGCATTGCAGGCGGAGCCGAGCTGGAACTGGATCAGCATCGACCTCATGTGCTTTTGCATCGCCTGCCGGATCGCGGGACTGCGGCCGAAGGCGGCATGAAAGCGCGGCGCGGAGATCCGCGAGGCGGTGCCCGCCGCACGAACCACTGCGGTAACACCCGACGGGGACGACCCGAGCACCGAAAGACTGCCCACCGCCCCTTCGCGCCCGACTACGCCGGTCGCAACCGTTTGCCCGTCCGCCATGTCGATCATCAGCGTGATCGCCCCGCTGTGAGGAAAGAAGACGTAGTCGATCTCGTCACCGGCTCGCGCCAGGACCGCATCCTGATCGAGCGCGACCGTCTCGAGCTCGGGACCCAGCAGATCGCGGTCCGCTGCCGGCAGTGTTGCAAGAAGGCGATTACCACTTCCGCCGGAAGCACTCACTAGCGGGGACCCGTAGTGAAGCGACACGCAACCAACTCACTCAGACACGCTCTCAAAAACAAACTCCAAACGCTTGACCGCAAGGCGGAATTTTCTGCAGGCAGTACTCCGGGAAGTTAGATGCAAATGCGCCGCCGGACGCAACAGCAAAATGCGCATGGTCGGACCGTAGAACTGCGGAACCCAAAAGTTCCAATTTCCGCGCGCGGAGAATGATGCCTTCGATTCCGCTGCGTCAGGCAGCCAGCTGGCGAAATACGTGCAGGAGTCGTTCAACGATCTGAAGGCCGAGCTCGAGCGTAGTCTGCGGCTTAGCGAACGGAGTTATTGAAACGCGACTTCGGCAAAGCTCCTCAGCTTGCGCGAATGCAGCCGCTCGGACTCCTGGTCCTTCAGCCTTTCGAGCGCCTTCAGGCCGATCTGTAGATGCTGGCCGACGCGCTGGCGATAGAACTCGCTCGCCATGCCCGCCAGCTTGATCTCGCCGTGCAGCGGTTTGTCGGAAACGCACAGCAGCGTGCCGTAGGGCACGCGGAAGCGATAGCCATTGGCGGCGATCGTCGCCGATTCCATGTCGAGCGCGATGGAGCGCGATTGCGACATCCGCCGGATCACCTGCGGGCCGCTGATTTCCCAATTGCGATTGTCGACACTCGCGACCGTGCCGGTGCGCATCAGGCGCTTCAACTCGAAGCCGGAGAGCCCGGTGACCTCGCCGACCGCCTCCTCCAGCGCGACCTGCATCTCCGCAAGCGCGGGGATCGGCACCCAGAGCGGCAGCTCGTGATCGAGCACGTGATCCTCACGGACATAGCCATGGGCCAGCACGTAATCGCCGAGCCGCTGCGTGTTGCGTAAGCCGGCGCAATGCCCGATCATCAGCCAGGCATGCGGCCGCAGCACCGCGACGTGATCGGTGATGTTGCGGGCGTTCGATGGACCGATCCCGATATTGATCAGAGTGATGCCGCGATAGCCGGGCTCGACGAGATGAAACGCCGGCATCTGCGGGACGCGATCCGAGGCCGTCCCGCTCACGCCGCCGCCTGCCAGCGCATTGCGCGTGATCACATTGCCGGGCGCGACGAACGCCTCGAGGCCTTCCTCACCTGATGCGAGACGCTGCAGGCTCGATTGCGCGAAGGCGTCGACATAAAACTGGTAGTTGGTGAAGATCACGAAATTCTGGAAATGCTCGGGATCGGTGCCGGTGTAGTGATAGAGCCGGCGCAAGGAGTAATCGACGCGCGCGGCACGGAACAGGGCCAGCGGCTCTGGCGTGCCCGGCGTTAGTTCAAACGTCCCGTCGGCGATCGCATCGTCCATCGCCGCAAGGTCGGGCGTATCGAACACGTCGCGCAGCGACCTTGTGAACGCCGAACTGTCGGCGATGGTCAGCGCCGCCTCGATATTGATGTCGCGCCGGTAGGCGAAATGGATCGGAATCGGCTCGTTGGACTCGCCGATCTCGACCGCCACGCCATGGTTCTTGATCAGGAGCCCGATCTGCTCGGTGAGATAGGTCCGGAAAAGGTCCGGCCGCGTGATGCTGGTCTCGTGGACGCCAGGTCCCGCGACAAAACCGTAGGCGAGACGGGAATCGAGCCGGGCATGCGACGAGGTCGTGATGCGGACGAAGGGGTAATGCGCCCGCACCCGCGTCGTGCACGGCACACCGTTGACATAGGCCTCGAAGCGACTGCGCAGGAATCCGGTGTTGCGCTCATAGATCTCTTCGAGACGGGCAACCGCCGCGCCAGCATCGACGAACGCTTCGGTCGCGATCGGCGGTGGGGTTTCGATGGGGGGTGTCGGAGACATGTTCGCTTTGCACCGGATCCGTTGCCGAGCTTGGACTCGCCCTGGATCAGCGCAGTATAGCGACAATGGCCTCCAGTTCCAGATCGGCGCCGGTCGCGCCGAATCGCCCTATCCTGTCTGGCGCGGCGGCAGCGCGCAGATCTCGGACCGGGTCAGGAACCGGCGTTCGCGGCCATTGTCGAGCGAGAACATGCCGCCGCGGCCGGGAACGACGTCGATGATCAGATCGGTGTGCTTCCAGACCTCGTATTGCGCGCCGCTGATGTAGAACGGCGCCCCGCCGATCTCGCCGAGCTTGACGTCATAATCGCCGATCAGGAAGTCACCTTGCGGATAGCACATCGGCGACGAACCGTCGCAGCAGCCGCCCGATTGGTGAAACAGCACCGGCCCATGATCGGCGACGATCTCGGCAATCAGCGCCAGCGCAGCCGGCGTCGCGGTCACCTTGTCAGCCATCTCGGCCTCCGTCATGGAGCTTCGGCGGGACACCCCGCCGAAGCCTGTGGTCTTCATCCCCCTGAACGCGGGGGCGGCCGGAATATCAGAAGAAGCCGAGCTTCTTCGGGCTGTAGCTCACCAGCATGTTCTTGGTCTGCTGGTAGTGGTCGAGCATCATCTTGTGGTTCTCGCGGCCGACACCGGACTGCTTGTAGCCGCCGAACGCCGCATGCGCCGGATAAGCGTGGTAGCAGTTGGTCCAGACCCGGCCGGCCTGGATGGCCCGGCCGAACCGGTAGCAGCGATTGACGTCGCGGCTCCAGATGCCGGCACCGAGGCCGTAGAGCGTGTCGTTGGCGATCGAGAGCGCGTCTTCGTCATTCTTGAAGGTGGTCACGGACACCACGGGCCCGAAGATCTCCTCCTGGAAGATGCGCATCTTGTTGTGGCCCTTGAACACGGTCGGCTTGACATAGTAGCCGCCCGAGAGCCCGCCGCCGAGATTGTTGCGCTCGCCGCCGGCGAGCACCTCGGCGCCTTCCTTCTTGCCGATGTCGATGTAGGAGAGGATCTTCTCGAGCTGCTCGGAGGACGCCTGCGCGCCGATCATCGTGGTCGGATCGAGCGGGCTGCCCTGGGTGATCGCTTCGACGCGCTTCAGCGCGCGCTCCATGAAGCGGTCATAGATCGATTCGTGGATCAGCGCGCGGCTCGGACAAGTGCAAACCTCGCCCTGGTTGAGCGCGAACATCACGAAGCCTTCGACGGCCTTGTCGAAGAAATCATCGTCTTCCGCGCAGACGTCCTTGAAGAAGATGTTGGGCGATTTGCCGCCGAGTTCGAGCGTCACCGGGATCAGGTTCTGCGACGCGTATTGCATGATCAGCCGGCCGGTCGTAGTTTCGCCGGTGAAGGCGATCTTGGCGATCCGGTTCGACGAGGCGAGCGGCTTTCCGGCCTCGAGGCCGAAGCCGTTGACGACGTTCACCACGCCCTTGGGCAAGAGATCGCCGATCAGCTCGAGCCAGACCAGGATCGAGGCCGGCGTCTGCTCGGCCGGCTTGATGACCACGCAGTTGCCGGCGGCGAGCGCGGGCGCAAGCTTCCAGGTCGCCATCAGGATCGGAAAGTTCCAGGGAATGATCTGGCCGACCACGCCGAGCGGCTCGTGGAAGTGATAGGCGATCGTGTCGTGGTCGATCTCCGAGATCGAGCCTTCCTGTCCGCGGATCGCGCTGGCGAAATAACGGAAGTGATCGATCGCCAGCGGCATGTCGGCGGCCATCGTCTCGCGGATCGGCTTGCCGTTGTCCCAGGTCTCGGCGGTGGCGAGCTTTTCGAGATTGGCCTCCATCCGGTCGGCGATCCTGTTGAGGATCAGCGAGCGCTCGGCGACGCTGGTCTTGCCCCAGGCGTCCTTGGCTGCGTGTGCGGCATCGAGCGCGGCCTCGATATCCGACGCGTCGGAGCGCGGGATCTCGCAGACCGGAAGGCCGGTCACCGGCGAGATGTTCTCAAAATACTTTCCGGAGCGGGGTTCACGCCATTCGCCGCCGATGAAATTGCCGTAGCGCTTGGCGAACGGCGCCTTGAGCACGGACTGCATGTCAACCTTGTTCATGTGTTCCTCCGTTGGCACGCCGATGCACACGGCGTTGGCCGGGACGCTCGGTCAAATCAGGCAGACAGAACAGGGGCCCGCCCCAAGGGCCGCAGGGGAACTGTCGCAAATCTGAGACAGAGTGCGCCGCAAATTGGCACAGGCGCGGCAACGCTCCGGGCGCTGGTTCTGAGCCTTCGGGTATGCTCTAGCGATGCAAGCCGAGCTGCTTCAGCTTGCGGTGCAACGTGGCGCGGGACATGTCGAGATCCTTGGCGGCCTTCGACACATTGCCGCCGGCGCGCGCCAGCGCGCGCTGCAACGCTGCGCGTTCCGCGGCAGCCAGGCCGCCGTCGTCGCGCGTCTCGCCGATCAGATCGGCCGCCGGCAACGGCCGCGCCAGCGACGCCGCATTGAGGCCAAGCGCACGGCGCGCGGCGCGCGTTGCACCGATCACGAGATCGTCGCGATCGACCGCGAGCAGCGAGTTGACGGCGCGCTCGCTACGCGGTGTCAGCAGAATTCGCGCATCGGGAAACGCCCGGCGAAAATTCTCGGCTTCGATCGCGCGCGCGGCGTCCGTCACCGTTGTCGCAATCAGCCGGGAAAATCCGTCGGTCAGGTCTGCGCGGCAGGACGACACATCAAGCGCCGCGGCAAGCTCGCCATGCTCGTCGAAGATCGGCGCGGTGGTGCAGAACAGTCCGGAATTGCGCGTGAAGAAGTGCTGCTCGCGGTCGATCGACAGCGGGCGCTTCTCGACGATGCAGGTGCCGATGCCGTTGGTCCCCTCGTACTTCTCGCTCCAGACCGCACCGGTCCAGAGCCCCCAGGCGTCGAACGTCGCATCATCGGCGCCCGCGCCGCGCCGGTCGACGACGACGCCGTCGCGGTCCGCCAGCAGCACCGAACAGCCGACCCCGCCCACGGCAAGGAACAGCCGGTCCAGCGTGCTCTGGGCGACTTTCAGGAATTCGCCAAGGCGTTGCTGTGCAGCGGCGATGTCAGCCTGGCCGAGACGATGGGAAGGCAGGCGGCTCGCCGGATCGAGCGCATGCAGATGGCCGGAACGACGCCACGACGCCGACAGGTCGGATGGCGCCCCGCCTCCGGCCAGCACGTCGAGAACCTTGTCCGTGTGCATGACGCCTGGCGACCGGCTCATGCTTCCCTCCCCTGCTCCGCGGGTTCTGTGACCCTCGGGAGCGCGGCGCTGTTGGCCCTGGCACCCTTGTATTTCGCAGGATATAGCGCCCCCAACAGCCTTTCAAGGGATGGCCACCGCGACCTTCGGACAGGTACGGGGGCTGCATCGCTCGTTCACGCCGTGGGGGCAGCGCCCCCAGCAGGACGGCGCTTACTGAACCCTCGCCAAGACCGCGAGGCGGCGGATGCCCTTGTTACGGTAGGCATCGAGGAACGCGTAATAGTCCTTGAACGAGACGCAACCGTTGGAGTCGCCGTTCGGGCCGAGCATGAAGGTGTGCGCGAGCAGGCCGTCGCGGTTGAAGATCTTGCCTTCGCCGCCGATCGGATTGAGCCGCAGCGCCGGCACGCCGTGGAACAGCGCCTCGCGCGGCTTGAGCTCGTAGATGTGCGGCGGCGTCACGCCGACCATCTTCATATGCGAGGACCTGGGATCGTCGAGCCGGGAGCCGAGGCCGGAATGCGCCTCGAGCCGCGTGCCGTCCGGCAAATACACGGTCTTGGCCGAGATGTCGTAGACCGCGGTCTGGCGGTCATAGGGCGGCGAGCCGCCGAGCATCGGGCTCTGGTCCAGCGTCGAGGGGATGCTGCCGGTGACATTGGCATCGGCGGAAGCGAAGGAGAGCAGCCCGCCGCTCGACTCGCGCTTGCCCCACAGCTTCTCGACCATGGTCTGCCGCTCGCTCGATGCGATCGACAGCACTGCGGCCTTGGCGCGCGCGGCCATGTCACGGACGCCACCGGATTTGGTCGCCTGCTTCGCCTCGGGCGCCTTCTCAATTCCCTTGGGCTCAACCGTCGCAGCGGGATCGTTGAGCGCCACCTTCAGATTGGCGGCGGCTTGCTTCTTGGCGGTCTCGACCGATTTCGGCGCCGGCAACGGCTTCGATGTCTCGGCGAGTTCCGCCGTCGCCACCGCCCTCGCCGCTACGGCGACCTTGGGTTCAGCGGCCTGCTTGATCGGATCGATCTGCGGTGCGGCGTCGGCCACGACGCTGGACGCGACGCCCTCGGGCGCGGCGGCCGCAAACCGATCGTTAAACATAAGTGACGGTGTCGGGGCTTCCGACTTCGCGACCTCGGTCTTTGCGGCCGCTGCCGGCGCAGGCGTCAAGGACGCGAACACCTCGTTGAACGCGGGTGCGGGCCGCGCGGCGACCGCAACGGGCCGCTTCACCACCGGCGCGTCAAACGACGCATTGCCGACTGACGGATAGACGCTCGCCGCAAAGATGTTGGCATAGACGGTCCAGGCGCAGCCAAGCACCAGCCCCGCCACCGCGGCGCTGCCGAGGAAATGCTGTGGGAGGATTTTTCGGGAGGAATTCTTGCGGCTTGGCGCCCCAAGAACATACGCACTCGCACTCGTACCCATACGCCCGGCGCTCAAAACAGGTCCACCTTTGTCCCTCACTCGACGCATCGTCGAACGGTGTTCGGCTCAACGTCGCGCGGGGGCACAGACGGCCATTAAGGCGACTTTTAGTTAAATGCGACTTAACCGGATGCGATCCCCTGCAACGCGGGAAGTGCCTCTGGCGTAGGGCTTTTTTAAGATGGCATTGGACCGCCAAAACGGCTTTTTTGTCCCATGATGGAACATTCCGGCACGCGGTTCCGCTACCGCATGCCGAGATAAATCCTAGGGAGAATTTCCTTGCCGATCGCCCCGTAATCGAGCGGGGATCGAGCAAAAACCATCTCTCAATAGCTGAGCTTCGGATACCAGTCCGCGCCGCGCCCCTCGCGCGTGGTGTCGAGCACGGTCCAGAGCGGATCCATGTCCGGCGCGCCGCGCGGGTCCTGGCCGGGGTCGACCGTGCCGGCTCCCATTTCGCCTGCCCAGAAATGTCGGATCACGCCGCTCTGGCGCGCGAAGACATTGTAGCCGGGCACGTCGCTGTCATCCTCGCTGACATAGTCGCGCGTGTAATCGCCCGACGCATCCGAATAGACCTTGTGACGCGTCCAGCCGCGCGCCTTCTTCGCCTCGATCAGCCGCGCGATCGGCGAGCGCGCCACGAACACGAACGACACGCGCTGCTCGATATCGGGCAGCTTCTCCTCCCATGTGCCCATGAACGATGTGCACATCGGACACGGCTTCTCGCGCTGCGGGCCGAACATGTAGCTGTAGATGATGAGCGTCTGCTTGTTGCCGAACAGATCGGCGAGCGAGGCCGCGCCGGACTCGCCCGTGAACTCATAGGGCCTGGTCACCTCGCCACCCGGCGGCAAGGCGCGGCGTAACTCGGCGACGCGCGCGATGTGCCGGCGCAGCTCGATCTCCTCGACGAGCAGCGCCTGGCGCGCCCGACGATATTCGGCGCTCTCATTGGGAAAGCGCCTGGCATTGGTGCTGGCAAGTTCGGCGGCGGGCTTGAGGACCGAACTGGTCATGTTGGAACCTCGCGTGGTTGACGGGCTCCCTGGAAGACGAGCCGGAACCGGACGATCCGACATCAACGGCGACGGTATTATTGCAGTTCCGGCGGCGGCGAACGGTCGAAGACCTCGCCCTTGGCGCCATCAAGCAGATCAAGCGCGTAATTCTCGATCACCAGCGGTCCGCGCATGCGTTTGGCCTCGGCCACCGTTTCGACATGAGCGAAATTGTCGCGCACCGAGGCCGGCATCGGCTGCTCGACCTCGTGCACATACAACAGCTTGCCGGCCAGCTGCGCCGGGCTCGGCTCGGGCATATTGACCCAGCGAATGCGCTGGCCCTGCTGTGCGACGCAGGTGCCCTTGGGGAGATAGAAGGCCAGCCAGCCGGTGGTGCCGTAATCCGGCGACAGCACGCAGCTCGCGCCGGACCGCGCGCGCACCGCCTCGATCTCGCCCGCGAGCTCCTGCCAGCCGACGCCGACGCTGCGCACGGTGGCGTCGCGGCGGTAGCCCGAGAGCATGCCGGTGTTGGCCTGCACGATCAGCAGCGCGAACAGCACGACGCCGGTGGGCGCGGCCCAACGGCGGCAGAAATCGATCGTGCGTTGCTCGCGCGGCGCCCACTGCACCTGGATCGCCGCGACCGCGGCCGCTACCGCAAAGGCCGGATAGACCGGCGCGAACCAGTTGGCCTCGACCCGCGCATGCAGCGCGTGCCAGGTGAAGTAGACCACGATGGTCCAGAACATCGTGTTGACCAGCACGCGCGCGGGCATCGCGCCGGCGCGGCGCCGGTAGAGCGCGTAGAGGCCCATCACACCGAGGATGAAGACCAACGGCGTCGCGAACGCAAACTGCGTCGGGATCAGCTCGGCGATGTAGTTCGGCCGGAAGTCCTCGATCCGGGCGCGGCCCATCTGCTTGATGAACGACACCCATTGGTGATCGGCATTCCAGAGGATGACCGGCGCAAACAGGCCGGCCGCAACCAGGCCGCCGAGATAGAGCCAAGGCGAGAGATACCAGCGCCGCAGCTTCGGCACCATCGCAAGCCAGATCAGGATCGCGGGTCCAAAGAACAGCGCCGTGTATTTCGACAGCAGCGCCAGGCCTGCGCTGACGCCGACCGCGAGCCACCAGGCGCCGCGGCCGCTCTCCAGCACCTTTGCGAGCGAATACAGCAGGAAGCTCGCCGCAACCAGCAGCGGCGCATCCGGCGTCACGATCAGCGTGCCGACGGCGGCCATCAGCGTGACATTGAGCAGGATGGTTGCACTCGCGGCGATGCGCTGACCACCGAACAGGATTTCGGCCGCCCGATAGATTGCCCAGCTCATCGGCAACGCGAGCAGGATCGACACCAGCCGCACGCCGAACGGCGTATCGCCCGCGATCATGGTGCCAAGCCGGATCACGATCGCCACCATCGGCGGATGGTCGTAATAGCCGCCGGCAAGCGCCTTCGACCACATCCAGTAATAGGCTTCGTCGAAGGTCAGCGGCGTCCATGCAGCGGCGGCCAGCCGCAACACGACCAGCGCGCACACCGCAAGAGCGGCGTTCCGGGCCAGCCGCGCCTCGCTCGCGTTCATGCCACCGTCATCGCTTGCGCCAGACGAACAACCCGGACATCGCGTAGTTCCACACCACGCCCATCAGCGCGCCGGCCGCGCCCGCAAGCCACCAGATCGGCTCCTGGTCGTACACCGAGAACGCGACGCCGACATTGGCAAGCAGGCCGACGCTGCAGACCAGATAGAACAGCAGCAGGCCGCGCAGGATGCCAAAGCCCTTCAGCCGCTGGTCGCGATAGGTCAGGAAATTGTTGAGGATGAAGTTGCTGGTCATGGCGACGATCGCACCGGCGGCCTGGGCCTCCGGGAACGGCGCCTTGAACAATTCCAGCGCGATGAACAGCACGCTGAGATGCACCAGCAGGCCGAGCCCGCCGACCGCTGCGAACAGAATGAAGCGCAGCGAGATCACGTCGTTGGTCAGCTTCGCGAGCACCAGACCAAGGAAGTCGAGCGCGACCATCGAGTCAAGCTTGCTCTCGCCATGCTGGCGGGCACCGAAGGTGTAGGGAATCTCGACCGCGCGCAGCTTGCCTTCCGCCGTCGCCACGACATCGAGCAGGATCTTGAAGCCCTGGGTCGACAGCTGCGGCGCGAGCTGCTCGAAACGGTCGCGGCGGATCATGAAGAAGCCGCTCATGGGGTCGGCGATCTCGACCTTCAACGAGCGGCGCGCGATCTCGGTGGCAAAGGCGCTGGCGCCGGCGCGCTGCTTGTTGAAGCCTTCGGTCTTGTAGCCCTCGATATAGCGGCTGCCGACCACGAGTTCGGCCTCGCCGCTCTGCAGCAGCGCGACCATCTTCGGGAGCTGGGTTTCGTCATGCTGGAGATCGGCGTCCATGACCGCGGCATAGGGCGCGCTCGACGCCAGGATGCCCTCGATGCAGGCGCCGGACAGGCCGCGCCGGCCGATCCGGCGGATGCAGCGCACGCGGGAATCCTTCCGCGCCAGGGCGCGCACCACGTCCCAGGTACCGTCGGGCGAATTGTCATCGACGAAGATGACCTCCCAGGACACGTCCTTCAGGGTCGCGTCGAGCCGGCGGTACAGCACCGTGACATTGTCGCGTTCGTTGAAGGTCGGGACGACCACCGAAAGCTGAGGCAAACTTGCTGCCTGCGAGGAGGTTTCGGGGGCGAGCTTGATAGCGTCATTCATGAGCGCAGCGTATAGCCGCAGCCTCCCCCGCTGCCAAGGCGGGCCGGCCCAAACGCCGTCTCGGAAAACGGGAAAACGGGGCAAAATACCCCGAAAATGCCAACGACCACGAACAAGGGGCGCGCGTACATCCGGCGCAGCCAACAATGTCGTGGTCGTCCCAGCGCCGGAGCCCCTAAGCTGCAACGTCGCCGTTGGAGGCTAGATGGGAAGGCCTCAGGCGGTCCGCAAGGGGCCGGTGGCGCTAGTTGTTGGGGACTTCCCGGATCACCGGGCCGCGTGGCACCGGGGCCGCCGGCGCGGCTTCGGTGGCGGGAGCCGCCTGCACTGCTGCGGGCTGGGTCGGGTTACGCAGCTGGCTCGGCGACGGCCCGTAGATGAACGCCGCCGCGAGCGCGACGGCTGCGACCACTGCGCCCAAGAAGCCTGCCGTCGATTGTGATCTCATGCCGATCATCCCCTTGCCTGCGCGGATTGATATCAAAAATCGGCCGGCCGCAACAGGATTCGGGAACCTATTTCGCCGCGGCTCTGCGCCGGGTGAAGGCGGTCACGATGTCCTTCTGCGCCAGCTCGATCGCGCGGTTGGCGGTGGTCAGATTGGCGTCTGCATCCTGCTTTGGAAACTGCAGCGACAGGAAGTCGATCAGCGACACCCGGAAGTTCTGTCGCTCCGAGGGACAGACATTGGCGATCAGCGAGCTGAACTCCTGGTCGGACAGCGTCTTGTTGCTGTCGCGGGGATATTCGCGGGCGAGACAATTCCAGTAGGCGTCGCGACCGGTGATCGCGAGCTTGTGCGCATCGTCGACCTCGTCGGCCATTGCAGCGGACGATATGGCAGCGGAGGACGTGATCAGAAGGGCGGCCGCAACCAGCATGCGCATGTGTTGTTCTCCATTTTGGCGCATCGTAGCGAAGAGCGAGAGCGACGATAAGCACCGCCGCGCCAATCTGGCAAACTGGCCAATCACGATTATTTTGACTACTCTCGATCCCCGTTCCCCCTCCTCGCGATGAGTGCAGTCGTGGCCAAAGCTCCCACCAAGGCGACCAAGACAGACGCAGGCAACATCTATATCGGCATCGGCGGCTGGACCTTCGAACCGTGGCGCGGGGTGTTCTATCCCGAGAAGCTCACGCAGGCGAAGGAGCTGTCCTACGCCGCCTCCAAGCTGACCTCGATCGAGATCAACGGCACCTATTACGGCTCGCAGAAGCCGGAGAGCTTTCGCAAATGGGCGAGCGAGGTGCCCGACGGCTTCATCTTCTCGCTGAAGGGGCCGCGCTTCGCCACCAACCGCCGCGTGCTCGCCGAGGCCGGCGATTCGGTGAAGCGGTTCTATGATTCGGGCGTGCTGGAGCTGAAGGACCGGCTCGGCCCGGTGCTCTGGCAGTTTGCGCCGACCAAGAAGTTCGACGGCGCCGATTTCGGCAAGTTCCTCGAACTGTTGCCGCGCAAGCTCGACGGACGCGCGCTGCGCCATGTCGTCGAAGTGCGCCACGACAGTTTTTGCGTGCCCGAATTCATCGCCCTCATTCGCGAGCACGAGGTGCCGGTGGTATTCGCCGAGCACGGCAAATATCCGGCGATCGCCGACGTCGCCAGCGACTTCGTCTATGCCCGGCTACAGAAGGGCAATGACGAACTGAAGACCTGCTATCCGCCGAAGCAGCTCGACGCCTGGGCCAAGCGATTTCAGGACTGGGCCGGCGGCAGCGAGCCGGACGATCTGCCGCGGGTCGACAAATCAGCGCCGAAGAAGACGCCGCGCGACGTGTTCGCTTACGTGATCCATGAGGGCAAGATCCGCGCGCCCGCGGGCGCGATGGAATTGATCGAACGGGTGAAGTGAGGGAGAACCGATGGCGAAGGCGAAAGAGCTGTTCACCATCGGCTACGAGCAGACGCCGTCCAAGGCCGTGCTCGACGAACTCGAGCATGCCGGCGTCAAGCTGCTGGTCGACGTTCGCGCGGTGGCCTCGTCGCGCCGTCCCGGCTTCTCCAAGAGCCAGCTCGCCGCGGGCCTCGACGAGCGCGGCATCGGCTACGTCCACCTCCGCGGCCTCGGCACCCCGAAGAGCGGCCGGGAGGCGGCGCGCAGCGGGCAATATGCGCTGCTGCACAAGATCTATTCGGCGCACCTCAAGACGGTGCAGGCCAAGGAGCAGCTCGACGAGCTGTCGGCGCTGGTCAAGAAGTCCGGGCCGGTCTGCATCCTCTGCTACGAGCGCGACCACGAACATTGTCACCGCCGCTGGATCGCCGAGATCATCGAGGAGCGCGACGGCGTCAAGATCGAGAACCTGGCAGCGCCGCAAGTTTAGCCTTTCCCCTCCAGGCGCAACGTCCCCTCCATCATCTGCACACAGGCCCCGCCGACATGCGCCGATACGATTGCGCCATCCTGCTTGCGCACGCGGGTCAGCAGCAGGCTCGGCCGGCCCATGTCAAAACCCTGACCGACCGTCAGCTTCAGGGTGCCGCCGCGCAACGAATCGAGCGCGGCAAGCAGCGCGGCCGCGGCAACCGTGGCGCTGCCCGTGGCCGGGTCCTCGATCAGGCCGCTTGATCCCGGAAAGAACATCCGTGCCTGCAGATCGCAAGGCGCCTCCGCGGCGGGGACGTCGCGCGTGTAGAAGTACGCGGAGAATGCTCCGTCACGCGGGAAGAAGCGGCCGAACGCCGCCGCATCCGGTTTTGTCCGCCGCACCGCATCGCGCGATGCGACTTCAAAGACCAGGAACGGCGTTCCGACGCCGACCACCTGCGGTGCCTGGCGATCCGTCCTGACGTCGTCTGCCGTGAGCGAGAACAGGCTCGCGACCTCGGCGGCGGAGAACTGCGACAGGCGCGACAGCGGCTGCGGCGCGGTCAGTTCAGTGGCAACGACCCTGCCGCCCTCCCGGGCGATATCGACCGGGACCAACCCCGCCTTCTCCTCGAAGATCAGGCGTGGCTTCGGCTCCTTCGCAAGCTGTGCCAGCACGAAGGCGGTGCCGACATTGGGATGCCCGGCAAACGGCAGTTCTCTGACCGGCGTGAAGATGCGAACCTGGGCGTCGTTGGCCTTGTCCTGCGGCGGCAGCACGAAGGTCGTCTCGGAATAGTTGAACTCGGTCGCGATCGCCTGCATCTGCGCGGTCGACAGCCCTTCGGCGTCGAGCACCACGGCGAGCGGATTGCCGCCGAAGGCGTGGTCAGTGAAAACGTCGACGGTGATATAGCGGCGCTGCATCTTGCGTGTCCTTGTGCCGGTCATTCCGATGGCGTCATCGTAGCACAGCAGCAATGACGCCTTTCAGAGCGCTCGGTACAATCGCGCGAGCTAAAAGCGAAACAGCTCGCGCGGCGATGCGAGCACGCGGGCGCGCTCATCGGCATCGGTGATAAGCTCGTCGAGGAATTTGCGATTCTTCCCGTAGCTCTGCGTCGCCTCGAATTGCGTGTGCGGCCAGTCGCTGCCCCACAGCAGCCGGTCGACGCCGTAGGCATTGCGCAGCAGCGGATAGGCCTGCTTCGTGAACGCCTCACCGGCCGCGCCGTTGCGATAGGGCGCCGAAATCTTGACCCAGACATTGCGCGTCGCGCCCAGCTTGAGGACCGACCGGAATCCGGGATCGTCGATGCCGAGCTTTGGATCGGGCAAAGCGAAATGATCAAGCACGACTTTCACGCCCTGGTCGAGCAGCGTTGGCACGAGCGTCGCGAGATCGCTGGCGTTGCGCTGGATCTCGACCTGCCAGTCGAGCGTCCTGATCTGTGCCAGCAGCGCCGTCCACTCCGGCGACGAAAGATCGGGCAGCTTCTGGCCGACCAGATTGAGACGGATGCCCGCCACCCCGGCGCGATCGAGCGCGCGTAGCTCGTCGGCTGCAACAGCAACGTCGACCACGGCGATGCCGCGCAGGCGGCCATTGGTCGCCTTCAGGCATTCGGCGAGATAGGAATTGTCGGTGCCGAGAAAGCTCGGCTGCACCAACACGCCATTGGTGATGCCGTTCTGGTCGAGCTGCTGCAGATAGAGCGCGAGCGGCGCGTCGTAGTCGGGCGCGTAGCGTCGGCCGGGCGCGAGCTTCAGCCCGCGATGGAAGACGTGAGCGTGGGTATCGATCGCGAGTTTCGGCACCTCAGCCCTCACCTTGCTCGTCAATCCGCCTGCCGACAGCACGGCAACCACTCCCGCGGCAAACCGGCGCCGCGTCAACCCATGTTCGTACGATGTCATGATCATTCCTCATCATCACGCGCGCGTGGCGGCGGCCTGCTCGAAAACCTTGCCGCGGGTCTCCGGCAGCATCAGCACCGCGACCAGCACCAGCGAATAGGCGAACGCCGCGTCGATCCCGATCGCAGCACCAAGGCCGATGTGATCGCTGAGGTAGCCGACCAGGAAGGGAAACGCCGCGGAGACGATGCGGCCGAAATTGTAGCAGAAGCCGACGCCGGTCCCGCGCACGCCGGCCGGATAGAGCTCGCTGAACAGCGCCGCCATGCTGGCGGGAATGCCCGCCGAGAAAAAGCCCAGCGGAAAGCCGAGCACCAGCATCTGCGAATTGGACAGCGGCGCGAAGATGTAGACCAGCACCGTCACGACGCAGGCGGCGGCGAACAGCGTCACGTTGGCGCGCCGCCCGATCCGGTCGCTGATGATCCCCGACACCACGCAGCCGCAGAAGAAGGCGACGATGATTACGGCGAGATAGGCGCTGGAGCCGAGCACCGAGAGATGCCGCACCTCGCGCAGGAAGGTCGGCAGGAATGTCGTCAGCGCCGCATAGCCGCCATGGGCGCCGATGCCGAACAGGCCGCCGATCAAGGTCGAGCGCAGCACGTCGCGGTGAAAGATTCCGGCGAGCGTCGCGAAGAACGGCGGCTCGGCCTCGCGCGCTGCGGCGCGCGGCGGCTCCTTCAGCCCGCGGCGGATGTACAGGATCAGCAGCGCCGGGATCAGACCGACCGCGAACAGGATGCGCCAGGCGATATCGGCGGGCGCATAGGTGAAGACCAAAGCCGAGAGCAGCACGGCCGCGCCCCAGCCGACCGCCCAGGCGCTCTGCACGGCGCCGAGCGCCTTGCCGCGATGCTCGGCGCGAATGATCTCGGCCATCAGCACCGCGCCGCAGGCCCATTCGGCGCCGAAGCCGATGCCCTGGATCGCCTTCAGGACCACGAGCTGGCTGTAGTTCATCGCGAAGGCCGAGGCGAAGGTCGCGAGCGCGAAGGTCGCGACCGTGATCTGCAACGCCTGCACCCGGCCGAAACGGTCGCCGAGCGCGCCGCCAAGCCAGCCGCCGAACGCGCCGAAGAACAGCGTGACCGAGCCGAGCAACCCTGCATCGGCCTTGCTGATCCCGAAGGCTGTGATCAGCGCCGGAATGGCGAGGCTGAACATCTGGACGTCGAGCGCATCTAACCCCCAGCCGCCAAAACTTGCCCAGAAGGTGCGCCGCTCAAGCGGCGAGCATTCGCTGTACCAGTTTGCCATTTCTTCTCCCTGTGAATTCTTATGTTGTTGTGTTCGACTGCCGCGCTATCTGATCTCGGCGTGGTAGCGGAAGCGATCCGCCGGCCCGCGCGAGCGGCGCCATTCGATCGGCCGCCGCTCCAGATCGAAGGCCAGGCGCTCGATCACGATCAGCGGCGCGTTGGCCTCCAATCGCAGCAGGCGCGATTGCATCTCGGTCGCGATCTCGACGGTGAGGATTTCATCGGCGGAGACCACGACCTGGCCGCAGCGGTCCTCATAGAGCGGATACAGCAAGTCGCCGAACTCGGAGGTCGCGAGCGCGAGCAGCGCCTCGAAGCGCGACCTCTCGAGCCAGATCTCCTCGGCGAGCAGCGGCACGTCGTCGATCAGCCGCAGGCGCGACAGGCTGATGACGGGCTCGCCGACGCCGATGCGCAGCGCCGAGGCGACCGCCGAAGTCGCCGGCACCGCCTTGCGCCGCAGGATGCGGCTTTGCGGCACGCGGCGCTCGCCGCTCTCCGACTGGAAGCGGAAGAAGCGGAACAGCGACGAATTGAACCGCGCGCGGCGCACGAAGGTGCCGCGGCCCTGCTGGCGCTCCAGCACGCCGTCGCTGACGAGCTGATCGATCGCCTTTCGCACGGTGCCGATCGCGACGCCGTAATGCGCGCCGAGCTCGGCCTCCGAGGGGATCAGGTCCCCGGGACGCCATTCATTGCGATTGATGCGCGCCGCGAGGTCGTCGCGGAGACGCTGGTAGCGCGGCAGGCGGCCGTCGAGAGCTGAATTCATATAGTCATCTATATGAGTATATGATGCGACGTCAATCGCTACCTTATTACCTCAAATCTGGATGCTGTTGCCTACCCCAATTGCCAGACCGGCACCGGATGCTCGTAACCCCGCACCGGGATCTCGCCGCGCGACACCGCGTCCGGGCACGCGTCGCCGAGCGCCTCGCGCACCGCGGACGAGATCAGGAATTGCGAGCCGAGCTCCTTGTTGAGCGCCTCGAGCCGCGCGGCAAAATTCACGGTATCGCCGATCACGGTGTACTCCTTGCGCCGCGGCGAGCCGATATTGCCGGCCACGACCTCGCCGATATGGATGCCGATCCCGATGCGCAGCGGCCAGCTCGACGACGCATTGGTGCGCTCGTTGGCGGCCAGCATCTCGCGCGCGGCGGCGACTGCCTGATGCGCGGCGTCGCCGGCCTCGAACGGCGCACCGAACAGCGCGAGAAAGCCGTCGCCGAGAAACTTGTTCACGATGCCGCCATGGCGATCGAGGATATCGACCAGCACGGCAAAGGCGCCGTCGAGCCGGTCGACCACCTCCTGCGGCGAGCGCGAGCGCGCGCCCGCGGTGAAGCTGCGGAAATCGACGAACATCACGGCGACGCGGCGGATGTCGCTCGCGGTGGTGGCGCCCTCCGCCATCAGGCGTTCGACCACCTGCGGCGAGACGTGCTGGCCGAACAGATTGGTGATGCGGTCGCGTGCGGTGGCGGCGGCGATGCTGGCCGCGAACTGCCGCCGCAGTTGCAAGCCGACCGCGCCGGCGAGCACGCCGCAGATCAGGATGATCGTGCTGCGCGCGGCGTGATAATAGATGCCCTGATCGGCCGCGACGCCATCGGCCGCATGGAAGAACACCGCCATGTAGAACAGCTCGGTCGCCGCGACGAATCCGGTGAAGGTCGAGAGCCAGAAATCGAGCCGCAGCGTCGAGAGAATGATGAACACGAAATAGATCAGCGGAGCCACGAAGCCGAGCGCCTCCTGGCGGCCCATGCTGTCGATATGCAGCGCCAGCACGACGGTCGGCAGCGAGGTCTCGACCAGCACGCCGATGTAGCGCCGGATCACCGGCAGGTCGCGGCCGTTGCGCCTGTACCAGCTGATCGCACCATGCACCCAGATCTCGAACAGGATCAGCGGAACGGTGACATAGAAGATGTAGGCGGGGTCGAGGTTGCCGTGCCAGACCCGGCTGACCGCCTCGGGCGCGAACAAATACACCAGCAGGCTGATCGCCCCCAGCACGATGGCGGTGCCGATCAGCACCTTGATGCGGAGCAGCTCGGTGGTCATCACCTCGCGCATCAAAGCGTGGTTGAAATCGACGGATACGGTCGTGCCTGCCGCTGCGCTGTCACTATCCGAAGATTCCGCCATTTCCCCGCCCCGGTCATTCCGGGGCGCGAAGCGAACCCGGAATCTCGAGATTCCGGGCTCGCCCCGTCGAGGCGCCCCGGAATGACGATCAACAATCACTCGCATTCTGCCTCAATCGAGCGTGCGGCGGAAGCGCGTCACGGCAACGGTCATGGCGAACAGCATCAGGGCGACCAGCGCGATGGTGTCGTATTGCAGGTTCGGCATCCCGGCGCCCTTCAGCATGATGGCGCGGACGATGCGGACGAAATGGGTCAGCGGCAGCCCCTCGCCGATATATTGCGCCCAGACCGGCATGCCCGCGAACGGAAACATGAAGCCGGACAGCAGGATGCTCGGCAGGAAGAACATCATCGAGAGCTGCATCGCCTGCAGCTGGTTCTGCACGATGGTCGAGAAGGTGTAGCCGATCGACAGATTGGTGGTGATGAACAGCGTGGTGAGCAGCGCCAGCAGCGTCAGGCTGCCGAGCACCGGCACGCCGAACAGCAAGATACCGATGGCGATGATCAGCGTGGCCTGGATGAAGCCGACCAGCACATAGGGGATGATCTTGCCGAACATCACCTCGACCGGCTTGATCGGCATCGAGAGCAGGCTCTCCATGGTGCCGCGCTCGATCTCGCGCGTCACCGAGAGCGCGGTGAAGATCAGCATGGTCATGGTCAGGATGGTCCCGACCAGGCCGGGCACGATGTTGAGGCGCGAATCCGCCGCCGGGTTGTAGCGGGCATGGGCGCGGATCTCGAACGGCATGTCCGGAGGATCGCCGATGTGCAGATCGTGCGCCAGCGCCGATTGCACCAGCGGCCCGAGCGTACCGAGCGCCGAACCCGCCGCGGTGGGGTCAGTGGCATCGGCCGCGACCAGCAGCGCCGGCCGGTCGCCGCGCCGCACCGCGCGCTCGAAGCCGCGCGGGATCTCGACCCCGAACAGCACCTTGCCGGATTGCAACAACTCGTCGAACTCCTCGACGGTGTGGACCTCGCGGACGAAATGGAAATAGGCGGTGTTCTCCATCGCCTTCAGGATCGAACGCCCGAGATCGGTGTCCTCCTGGGTCAGCACGGCGGTCGGCAGATTGCGCGGCGTGGTGTTGATGGCGTAGCCGAACAGCGTGAGCTGCATCACCGGCAGCATGATGATCATGGCGAACGAGACGCGGTCGCGGCGGAGCTGGATGAATTCCTTGACCAGCATCGCATAGCTGCGCCGCCAGAAGCCGAACGCCGGCTCCCTCGCCTCGCCATTTCGGATCGTACCCGTCGCACTCATGGCGGTTATCCTTGGAAGTTGTCCTTGGAGCGCCCCATCAGATCGATGAAGACGTCTTCGAGCGACGGCTCGCTCGGCTGCCAGTGCCACTTCGAGTTGCCGCGGTAAGGCGCGATGGCAGCCTCGAGCGCCGCCGTGTCGCGGCCGGAGACGTGCAGGCTGGTGCCGAACGGCGCCACCATGTCGACGCCGGGCTTGCCTGACAGTTCGGCCATCAGTCCGTTGAAGTCTTCGCCCGTCACGGTCCAGGTGGACAGCGCGGAGGCCGCGATCACCTCATCCACCGTGCCGTGGGCCAGCAAGTGACCGTAGGCGATATAGGCGATCTCATGACAGCGTTCGGCCTCGTCCATGTAATGGGTCGAGACCAGCACCGTGAGGCCTTCGGCCGCGAGCGCGTGGATCTCGTTCCAGAAGTCGCGCCGCGCCTTCGGGTCGACGCCGGCGGTCGGTTCGTCCAGCAGCAGCAATTGCGGATTGGGCAGCGTGCAGGCGCCGAGCGCCAGCCGCTGCTTCCAGCCGCCGGAGAGATTGGCGGCGAGCTGCTCCTCGCGGCCCTTCAGCCCGATCCGCGCGATCATGTCGGCCGCGGCGCCGCGCGCGTCCGGCATGCCATAGAGCCGCGCGACGAACTCCAGATTCTCGCGCACCGACAGATCCTGGTAGAGGCTGAAGCGCTGCGTCATGTAGCCGACCTTGCGCTTGATCTTGTCGGCATCGCGCCGGATGTCGTAGCCGAGACAGGTGCCCTCGCCGCTATCGGGCGTCAACAGGCCGCACAGGATGCGGATGGTCGTGGTCTTGCCGCTGCCGTTGGGGCCGAGGAAGCCATAGATCGAGCCGCGCTTGACCTGCATCGACAGGTCATGGACCACCTCGCGCCCGCCAAACGATTTGGTCAGGCCCTTCACATCGATCGCGATGGACGATGCGTCGGGCCGCGCGCTGGTGGGGCCGCCGTTCATCTGCGGTCCGCCATTGGCGTTTTGGGGTTGAGGTAGATGCTGATCGGCTGGCCGACGCGCAGCACGTCGGGCCGGCTCGGCCGCGCCTGGATCAGGTAGACCAGCTTGTTGCGCTCATCGAGGCTGTAGATGACGGGCGGCGTGTACTCCGCCGTGGTGGCGATGAAATAGATCTTGGCGGTCAGGTCGGCCGCGCAATTGTCGCAGGTCACCCTCACCTCGTCGCCGAGCGCAAGCTTCGGCAGCTCGGTCTCCGGCACGAAGAAGCGCAGCTTCATGTTGCCGGGCGGCATGATCGACAGCACCGGCCGCTGCGCCTGCACCATCTCGCCCTCGCGGAAATAGATCTGCTGGATCGCGCCCGCGATCGGCGCAAAGCCCCTGCGGCGGTCGAGCCGCGTCTGCGAGGTGACGACGCGCGCCTCCGCGACGCGCAGCGCCGAGACGGCGGAATCCAGATTGGCCTGGGTGCCGGCGCCGGTGCCGCGCAGCGACGCCGCGCGGTCATAGCTCTGCTGCGCGTTGGCCAGGGTCGCGTTGTTCTGGTTGAGATCGGCGCGCTGCAGATCGTCGTCGACCGAATAGAGCTGATCGCCGGGCTTGACCTCGTCGCCCTCGCGCACGTTGAGCTTGATGACGCGGCCGGATTCATCGGGGCTGACGAAGATCATGTCGGCCTCGACCCAGCCCTGGAAGCCGGGGTCCCGCTTCTCCTTGCATCCGGCGAGCGCCGCCGCCAGCGCGACGACCGTCATCAGCTTCATCATGCGCGACGCGGTCATGTCTTCCTCCGTTCGCCGAAGATCAGATCGAGATGCACCTTGAACATCGCGAGCCCGTCGAGCGGCGCGTGCCGGGCAAACAGGCTCTGCCAGATCACCGCGACGATCGCGGGCGCGACGACCAGCTGCGGAAAATCTCCGAGCTCCCGCTGCCTGATCTCGCCGCGCGTGATCGCGAGCTGGACCAGCGCCTTCATGCCGGTCAGGCCCTTCGACACCACCTCGCGGAAATAGAAATCGGCGATCGCCGGGAAGCGCGGCCCTTCGGCGACGATCAGGCGGATGATGTCGCCGCGCCGGGTCGCCACGATCTCGCGCATGAAGGTCTCGGCAAATCCCTCCACCGCGTCGCGCACGGGACCGGTGATGGTGGGCAGCGCGGTCAAGCGGCCGATCAGCGGCACCAGTGCGGTGCGGATCAGCTCCTCGAACATCGTTTCCTTGTCCTTGAAGTAGAGATAGAGCGTGCCCTTGGCGACGCCCGCGCGCTTGGCGACGTCGTCGAGCCGCGTCGCGGCAAAGCCGCGTGCGATGAACTCGTCCATCGCCGCCTCGATGATCGCCGCGCGCCGCTCCGCCGACTTCCCGGCGCGGCTCGCAGCCGGCTTCGCCTCAGGCAAGGGTGCCGAGGCCACCTTCGGGATCCTCGCCGCGGCAGGGCGGATCGTGGTCCGGCGCTTGGCAGGCTGGGTGCGGGTCGTCTTTTCGGTGCGCTTTGTCATGGCCACAATATGACTGACTGGTCAGTCATTGTCAATTCGATCAGGGAAGACGCGCGGCGACACCAACTGTTCCTGTTGTGAGTTCGATCCTGGGATGCGGGCATACGACCGCGCCATCGCGGCCTAAACGCCCGAGCATGCTGGGTATTTTTCGCCCGTCCGGCGATCAGAGGGCGCAGGGAAAGCCGGGCGCCGATCGCACCCATGAAAAGCCGAATGATTAAATTGCCGGTTCGTAGGATGGGTAGAGCGCAGCGAAACCCATCAACTTTCTTCCGCGTGGCGAGATGATGGGTTTCGCTGCGCTCTACCCATCCTACTCGCCCCTGATTCGGAAAGAGTTGGCCCGACTACGTATGAAACTTCAGCCCATCGAGGATCTTGTCGACCACCTTGCGCTCGGCGCGAAAGGCGAGGCCGACGAGGTTGAGATCACTTCGCGCCACCGCCTTCACCACCTCGCGGTTGGCGGCGTCATGCGTGGTCCTGAACATGTCCTCGGTGTAGAGCGCCGGCCGCACGTCGCGCGCCAGCGCGCGATCCAGCGCGCGCGACAACTGTGCACGGTCGGCGCCATAGATCAGGATCGGCTGGCCGATCAGGGAGAGATATCCGGTCCCCGAGCCGTCCTCGTAGTTCTCGCCGATGCATTCTGGAAAGGAAGCGGCGATGCCACCGGCGAGAAACGACGCCACGTTGAGCTTCTGCCAGACTTCCAGGTCGGTGCGGATCACGACCGCGATCTTGGTGTCGAACTGCATGGCGGGAGTTTAGCGGCGGAGCTGTGGCCGGGCCAGCCCTGGCGGCGCAAGGCACGCTAGCATATTGGTGACAGCGCGTAGCCCGGATGAGCGAAGCGATATCCGGGGCGGTCGAACCCGCATATCGCTTCGCTCATGCGGGCTACGAGAGCCGAGTTGTTGTTTCCGAATGTCGCAAGCCCTCACGCGGCCTCGCGAACGGACCGCTTACCCTTTGGCGTCGCAGGCCCAGGCGCGGATCACGCATTCCTTGCCGCCATAGTCGTAGCACTTCTTGGTCGCGGCATTGAGCGAGCTCGAGATCTTCGGCGCCACCGCGTAGCCATGCGCGCCGCAGGGATTCTTCATGTCGATCGCAAGCGCGGCGCAGGCGCGTTTCATTGTCACCGTGGTGCAATCGCCCTTGCACTGCTTCAGCGCCGCGGCGCGCGCCGCGCCTTCCGCCGGATAGTCGTAGGCCTGGCCATACGCCCCGCATTTGCCGACCGCGAACGCGCCGGCGGCGTGCGCCTTGGGGACGAAGGTTTCCACGGAGAAACGCGTGGCACCGAGCAGCAATGTCAGGACGAGAATCGTCAGCGCGCGGCGCCGCGCGGCGGCGGTCGAAATGATCAAGCGGAAATCCCCCAAAGTCCGGCGCGGACTGTACAAAGGGGTCGTTTCCAGATGGTGAATGACGGGTTGCGACGAGTTCTATCCGCTCGTCGTCCCGGCGAAGGCCGGGACCCATTACCACCGCCTTGTGTGATCGAATTCGCTGGGGCCCCCAGCGTCGCACAACAAGTGCATCCTGTGGTTATGGGTCCCGGCTCGCGCTTCGCTTGGCCGGGACGACGGTGGATGGAGCTACCCGCGCCTTGCCGCTTCCAGCGCCTGCGGCGTGTCGATGTCGAGGAAGGCGCTGTTGCCTTCGACCGGGACCTCGGCGACCACCTCGGAATGCTTGGTGATCAGATGACGCGCGCCGATGTCGCCGTCGAGCGTCATCAATTCCTTGAAGAAACGCCGCGACCACAAGACCGGATTGCCGCGGCGGCCCTCGCTGACCGGGATCGCGATCAGATGGCCGCGGTCGGGCGCAAAGTTTTCGATCAGGCGATCGATCAGCTTCGCATCGATCAGCGGCATGTCGCCGAGGCAGACCACCGCGCCGTCGGCGCTGTCGGAGACCGCCGAGATGCCCGCCTTCACCGAGCTGGCGAGACCGCCGGCGAAATCCGGGTTGCGGACGAACTTGACCTTGAGTCCATCAAGCGCCTGCTCGACCAGATCGGCCTGGTGCCCGGTGACGACGATCACCTCCGAAGCCTTCGAGGCCAGCGCCTGCTCGGCGACGATCCGCGCGAGCTTCTTGCCGTCGAGCTCGGCGAGCAGCTTGTTCGGGCCGCCCATCCGGGTCGAACGGCCGGCGGCGAGCACGATCGCCGCGACGTTGCGGTTGCCTTCGGTGTCGGGAACGGTGCGCGGCTGCGGCCGCGTCACAATCTCCATCAACAGGCCGCCGACGCCCATGCCGGTGAGATCCGACCGCGTCACCTTGATGCCGGCGAGCAGCCGCATCAGCACCCAGTCAAAACCGTTCTCGACCGGCGAGCGCGCGCAGCCCGGCGCGCCCAGCACCGGCACGCCGCCGGCGCTGCCGATCAGGAGCAGATTGCCGGGATCGACCGGCATGCCGAAATGCTCGATCGCGCCGCCGATCTCTGTGATCGCAGCCGGGATGACGTCGCGGCGGTCGGCGATCGCCGACGCCCCGAACACGATGACGAGCTCGGCGCCCAGGCCGAGCAATTCCTTGATCGAGGCGGCGAGCACGGTCTCGTCATGCGGCACCCGGCGCTCGGCGATGATGGTGGCGCCGGCCGGCGCGAGCCGTTCGGCGGTGACGCGCAGCGTCTTGTCGATCACTTTCGGCGCGAGGCCCGGCAGCAGCGTCGAGACCACGCCGACCTTCCGGATCACGTAAGGCGCGATCCGCAGCGTACCCTTGCCGGCGACGGCGACGGCCGCATCGCGCAGCCGGCCCTCGACGCCGAACGGGATCAGCTTGACGGTCGCGATCATCTCGCCTTCGACCACCGGCTTGAACGCTGAGAGCGTTGCAAAGGTGATGGCCTCGTCGACGCCGTTGATGCGATCAACCGCGGCGCGATCGACCACCAGCACGCCGGGGCGCGCCGCGAACAGATTGGCGCGGCCGGTGAAGGCGCGCTCAACATTGACGCCCTCGCCCGCCACCGCCTGCGCAATGCTGGCGGCCGCGACGTCTTCGGAGACATCGCCCTCCTCCAGCCGCACCACGACGACGTCCTTGACGCCGGCTTTGGTCAGCGCCTCGACCTCATCAGGGCCGATCGTGGTGCCCTTCTTGAGCACCAGCGTACCCTGGCGGAGCGTATGCACGGTGACGCCGCCAATCGCGTCGGCCGGACTGGCGGGACCGAACTTCATGCCGCTTCTTCTTTTTCTTTGGGAGGCAAACGCAGCTGCGCGGTGATCTCGGCCATGATCGCGACCGCGATCTCCGACGGCGACACCGCGCCGATGTCGAGGCCGATCGGCGCGTGGATGCGCGCGATGTCGCTGTCCTTGGCGCCCTGCGCGCGCAGCCGATCGGCGCGCTTGGCGTGGGTCTTCCGCGAGCCGAGGGCGCCGATGTAGAAGCAGTCGCGGTCGAAGGCGTGCAGCAGCGCCGGATCGTCGATCTTGGGATCGTGCGTCACCGCGACGAACGCGGTGTAGTGATCGACATTGAGCGGCGGCAGCGCGACGTCGGGCCATTCGGCGACCAGCGGCACGTCCGGGAAACGCTCGGGGCTTGCAAACGCGGTGCGCGGATCGACCACGGTCACGTCATAGTCGAGCGAGCGCGCCAGCGGCGCCAAGGCCTGGCTGATATGGACAGCGCCGATGATCACGAGCTTTGCGGTCGGCGCGTAGACGTTGAGGAACAGCTTCTTGTCCGCGACCTCGACATTGCCGCTCTTGCCCATCCTGAGCTGCTTGGCAAGCTCGGCGCGCAGTGGATCGGCGGCGATGTCTTTCGCCTTGACCAGGCGCTGCTCGCCATTCGCAGTGTCGGTGACAATGATGACCGGACGGCGCGCGGCGCGCTCGGCGTTCAGCTCTTTGAGGATCTCGAGTTTCACGACAAGTGCCCCGTTTCCGAAGTTCGTACCTCTCTCGCGGCGCCCTCTCGTACGAACTTCGGAAACAAGAGGGGCACTTGCAACTTGACGATTTTAGTGCCGCTTATCGATTTGAAGTTCCAGAAACGCACGCGCGGCATGCACTACAGGAACTTCAAATCGGCGGCACTACCCGACCTTCTCGACGAACACGCGGATAGTGCCCCCGCAGGACAGGCCGACATTCCAGGCCGCCTCGTCGGCGACGCCGAATTCGAGCATTTTGGGCTGGCCGCTCGCGATCACGTCGAGCGCTTCCGTTACCACTGCGCCCTCGACGCAGCCGCCGGAGACCGAGCCCAGGAACGTGCCGTCGTCATTGATGACGAGGCTCGAGCCGGCCGGGCGCGGCGCCGAGCCCCAGGTCTCGACTACGGTGGCGAGCGCCACGCCATGGCCCTGCTTCTGCCAGGTCTCGGCGGCCTGAAGGATGTCTTCGTCGCGGTTCAGCATGGTGGCCTCCTGCTATCGGGTCAGGCTTCTTAGGCTACAGAACGGATCAGGCTGCGGTGGTGCGCCGGCGGCGGGGATGACAGCGCCCCGATCAAGCCCTTGATAGACGTCAAGTTATGCACCGGGCGAAATTCGTCAACGTGGGGCAGCATCATTTTGATGCCCTGGGCCTTGGCCTCGAAGCCGGAATAGCGCAGCAGCGGGTTGAGCCAGATCAGGCGGCGGCAGGAGCGGTGCAATCGGTCCATCTCGAAGGCCAGTTTGGCATCGGCCTCGCGTTCTAGTCCATCGGATATAAGGAGGACGATCGCGCCCTGCCCGAGCACCCGGCGGGCCCAGAGCTGGTTGAAGGTATGCAGCGAGGTCGCGATCCGCGTCCCGCCGGCCCAGTCCTCGACCGAGGACGTGCAGCTCGCCAGTGCCTCGTCGGGGTCGCGCGCCCGTAACGCGCGCGTCACATTGGTCAGGCGGGTGCCGAACAGGAACACCGAGACCCGCTTGCGGTAGTCGGTGATGGCGTGCAGGAAGTGCAGGAACAGGCGGGTGTATTCACTCATCGAGCCGGAGATATCGAGCAGCGCCACGATCGGCGCCGGCTTCTCGATCCGGCCGAGCTTCCTGATATCGATGATCTCGCCGCCGGTGCGCAGCGAGTTGCGCACGGTGCGGCGCATGTCGAGCCGCAAGCCCCGCGCATCCGGCTGGTAGCGGCGGGTCACCAGCTCGGCCTGCGGCAGCCGCATCCTGGCGATCTCGCGCGTCACCTCGGCGATCTCGGCCGCGGTCATCTGCGCAAAATCCTTCTTCTGCAGCACCTCCTTGTCGGAGACCGAGAGCTTCAGCTCCTGCTCCTGGGCCTGCGGCCGCTCCTCGCTCTTCGCCGGCTGCGCCATCGCCTCCTGGACGCGGCGCGAGGCCGGCGGCGGCTTCTTCCTGGCGTGGTCGGGCAGCGGGACGGAATCCAGCATGCTCTTCCACTCCTCGGCGGCGCGGAAGAACAGCTCGAAGGCCTGGCGGAAGATCAGCGCATGCTCATGGCGCTTGACGAAGATCGCCTCCAGCGTGGCGTAGAAGTCGGAGCGATGCCCGACCTCGATCAGCTGCAGCGCATCGAGCGCATCGATCACCGAGCCCGGCCCGACGGGAAGCCCGGCCGCCCGCAGCGCGCGGGCAAAGCCGATCACGTTGTCGGCCATGTGGCCCGTCGGAGGCGCGAGGTGGTTGATGGCCATAGGTCTATCCACTCCCGTCACTCCGGGGCTCGCGAAGCGAGAGCCCGGAATCCATAACCACGATCGTGAGTATGGATTCCGGGCTCGCGCCGTCCAAGTCGGCTGTTGCCGATTTGGACACTTAAGTCTGCCGAACTCGGGTAAGCCCGAGTTCGGACGGCGCATCCCGGAATGACGAACTTGTTGTGACGCGCGAGCCTTACGTCTCGCTCGTCGCTTCCTTCAATGTCTTCTGCAACGCATCGCCCTGCATCCGCGCGATGTCGTCCTGGTACTTCAAGAGTGCGCCCAGCGTGTCGCCGACCACCTGCGGCGTCAGCGAGCGCGCGTCGAGCTCGGACAGCGCGGTGGCCCAGTCGATGGTCTCGGCGACGCCCGGCGACTTGTAGAAATCCTGGTTGCGCAGCGCCTGCACGAAGCGGACGACCTGCTGCGACAGCTTCGCGGAAATGTTCGGCACCCGCGACTTGACGATCGCGAGCTCGCGGTCGGCTGTGGGATAATCCACCCAGTGATAGAGGCAGCGCCGCTTCAGCGCGTCGTGGATCTCGCGGGTGCGGTTCGAGGTGATGATGACGATCGGCGGCGCCGGCGCCTTCACGGTGCCGAGCTCGGGGATGGTGACCTGGAAGTCGCTGAGGATTTCCAGCAGATACGCCTCGAACGCCTCGTCGGCGCGGTCGAGCTCGTCGATCAGCAGCACCGGGGGGCCAGCGACGTCGGGCTCGAGCGCCTGCAGCAGCGGCCGCTTGATCAGGAAGCGCTCGGCGAAAATGTCGCTCGCGAGCTGGTCGCGATCGGTATCGCCGGAGGCTTCCGCCAACCGGATCGCGATCATCTGCGCGGCGCTGCTCCACTCATAGACGGCGGAGGCGACGTCGAGGCCTTCATAGCATTGCAGGCGGATCAGCTTGCGCCCGAGCGCCGCCGACAAGACCTTTGCGATCTCGGTCTTGCCGACGCCCGCCTCGCCTTCCAGGAACAGCGGGCGGCCCATGCGCAGCGCGAGATAGGTCACGGTCGCGAGCGACCGCTCGGCGAGATAGCCGCGCGATGTCAGCAGCTCCTCGAGCGCATCGACGGAAGTGGGTAACGCCGGTGCACTCATGGAACAGCCAGTCTTCGAACAGGGGTTAGCAAAATCACGCCGTGGATTTGGTTCGTGGAACTAGACCTTGGGATCCAGCTCTTGGGATCTAGTCCCTTGGATCTAGTCCTTGGCGTTGGCGGCTTCCACCGCCCTGCGCGCCAAAACGCCGATCAGATGGGCGCGGTATTCGGCACTGCCGTGCAGGTCGCTGTTCAGCCCATCGGCCGCAACCGCGATGCCGTCGAGCACCTTGTGCGAGAAGCGCTTCTTCAGGGCCTCCTCGAACGCGGTGACGCGGAACACGCCGTCGGAGCCCGCACCGGTGACCGCGACGCGCACATCGGACGGACGCTTGGCCACGAACACGCCGACCAACGCATAACGCGAGGCCTGGTTGCGAAACTTCACATAGGCCGCCTTCTTCGGCAGCGGGAACATCACCTTGGTGATGATCTCGTCGGCCTCGAGCGCAGTCGTGAACAGGCCCTGGAAATACTCCTCGGCCTTGAGGCGGCGCTTGTTGGTGACGATGGTCGCACCCAGCGCCAGCACCGCTGCCGGATAGTCGGCGGTCGGGTCGTTGTTGGCGAGCGAGCCGCCGATGGTGCCGCGATGGCGCACGGCAGGATCGCCGATCATGCCGGCAAGCTCGGCCAGCGCCGGGATCGCCTCGCCCACGACCGCGGAGTTCGCGACCTCAGCGTGCTTGGCGGTGGCGCCGATCACCAGCGAGCGGCCCTTCATCTCGATCGTGTCGAGACCTTCGATATGGGAGAGGTCGACCAGATGCGGCGGGCTCGCGAGCCGCTGCTTCATGACCGGCACCAGCGTGTGACCGCCGGCGATCAGCTTGGCGTCCTCGTTCTTCACCAGGAGGTTGGCGGCCTGCCGCACGGTCCCGGGACGATGATATTTGAATTCGTACATTGGAATGTCCTGATCGCTTGTCGCGACGAATTGCTGATTAGGCGAGGTCCGATTTGGCCATCGCCTTGGCGCCGGCGGCGATCGAAGCAACGATGTTCTGGTAGCCGGTGCAGCGGCACAGATTGCCTTCCAGCTCTTCGCGGATCACCTCGTCGGAGAGGTCGTAGCCCTTGCGATGGACCAGGTCGACCGCGGTCATGATCATGCCCGGCGTGCAGAAGCCGCACTGCAGGCCGTGATGCTCGCGGAAGGCCTCCTGCATCGGATGCAGCGGCGCACCATCGGCCGCCAGCCCCTCGATGGTCTTGACCTCATGACCGTCAGCCATCACCGCAAGCGTCGTGCAGGACTTCACCGCCTTGCCGTCCAGATGCACGACGCAGGCGCCGCACTGCGAGGTGTCGCAGCCGACATGGGTACCTGTCAGCCGCAGGTTTTCGCGCAGAAACTGGACCAGAAGGGTACGGGGGTCGACATTCGCGTTAACGGGATTGCCGTTCACGATCATTGAAATCTTGGCCATCAGCACTCTCTTATCTGCGCCACCGCATATCGGCGAAGCAGGCGGTTTAAAATCATTCCAGACGGCATAATATGGGCGCGCCCCGCGATGGGCAACCTTTCGAGCCACCCACCCAGGACATAACGGCAAGGCACGGCGGGGCCTGAATAAGCCGGCCCGCCTGCGGGGTTAACCCTGCACCGCTTTGGCGAAATTTGCAAAAAATTCGTCCGCCAGCTTCTTGGCGGCGCCGTTGATCAAGCGCTGGCCGAGCTGGGCGAGCTTGCCCCCGATCTGCGCCTCTACGTTGTAGCTCAGCAGCGTGCCGCCATCCTTGTCGGCGAGGCCGACGGTGGCGCCGCCCTTGGCGAAGCCGGCAACCCCGCCCTCGCCTTCGCCTGAGATCTTGTAGCCGTTCGGCGGATCGAGATCGCTCAAGGTGACCTTGCCCTTGAAGCGGGCGGAGACCGGGCCGACCTTCATCTTCGCGGTGGCGCGGAAGCCGCCCTCGTCGGTCTTCTCGAGCTCTTCGCAGCCGGGAATGCAGGCCTTCAGCACTTCGGGATCGTTGAGCTTGTCCCACACAGCCTGGCGCGGCGCTGCAAGCTGGACTTCGCCGGTCATTGTCATGGCCATGGGGGGACCTCCTCGATCGCTAGAACCTTTGCCCCCAAGTAAAGCAGCCGGGGCGCAAAGGAAAGGGCACCTTCGGAGGATGAGCGATGCATATTCGCACCGCAGCAAGACGCGTCCGCTGTTCACAAAATCGCGCAATCGGCGCTGCCGAAATTGGCGCCAGCGGCAGGGCATTGGCAGGAGCGCGCGACAGTGGTTAGGTCGCGCGCCATGAGCACAGCCCTCTCCCCCCTGCTTGCGCCGATGCTGTCGAGCGCCGCGATGCGCGCGGTGTGCGACGACGCCACCACTTTGCAGAACATGTTGAATTTCGAGGCCGCGCTGGCCCGCGCCGAAGCGGCCTGCGGCGTGATTCCCGCAGCTAGCGCGGGACCGATCGCAGCGGCCTGCAAGGCCGAATCATTCGACCTCGCCGCGCTGGCCGATGCCGCGACGCGATCCGGCAATCTGGCGATCCCGCTGGTCAAGGCCCTGACCGCCAATGTCGCCAAGGCGAATGCCGAGGCGGCGCGCTACGTGCATTGGGGCGCGACCAGCCAGGACGTCATCGACACCGCGACCATGCTGTCGCTGCGCGCCGGCATCGATGCGCTGCTCACCGATCTCGACCGCGCCGTTGCGGGTTTTGCCGGGCTTGCCCTTGCCCATCGCAACACCGCGGTGGTGGCGCGGACCTGGCTGCAGCATGCGCTGCCGATGCCGTTCGGCCTGAAGCTCGCCGAATATGCCGCGGCCCTGCATCGATCCCGCAAGCGCTTGCTGCGCCTGCGCCGCGAGACGCTGGCCGTGCAATTCGGCGGCGCCGCCGGCACGCTCGCCGCACTCGGCGACAAGGGCCTGGCGGTCGCAGCCTGCCTTGCGAAAGAGCTGGACCTGCCCCTGCCCGATGCGCCCTGGCACACCCACCGCGACCGCATCGCGGAGGCCGCTTCGGTGTTCGCGATCCTCGCCGGCAGCTGCGGCAAGATCGCGCGCGACGTCTCGCTGATGATGCAGACCGATGTTGGCGAAGCCTTCGAGCCCGCCGGCGCCGGCCGCGGCGGCTCCTCCACCATGCCGCACAAGCGCAATCCGGTCGCCGCCGCGAGCGCGCTGGGGGCTGCGACCATGGCGCCCAACCTCACTGCTACGATCCTCGCCGCGCAGGTGCAGGACCATGAGCGTAGCGCCGGCCCTTGGCATGCGGAATGGCCGACATTGCCGGGCCTGATGCTGGTGACCTCGGGCGCGCTCGCCGCCATGGTCGATCTCGCCGAAGGGCTCGAGGTCGATGCGGCGCGGATGCGCGTCAATCTCGATGCGACCCATGGGTTGATCATGGCGGAAGCCGTCACCTTTGCGCTCGCCGAAACGATCGGCAAGAGCGACGCCCATCATCTGATCGAGGCCGCCAGCAAGAAAGCGGTCGCGGAGAGGAAGCATTTGCGCGACGTGCTGTCGGCGGACGCCAAGGTCACCGCGCATCTCGATGCCAAGCGCATCGCGGACCTGTTCGAGCCGATGGCCTATCAGGGCGCCTCGCAGGCGCTGATCGACCGCCTGCTGGCTTCACTGGACGACAAGTAGCGGGATGACGAGAGGGACAAGACGATGCCGATGATCAACGCCGACGGATGCCTGCTCAACGTCCAGGTGGATGGCCGCGACGGCGGACCGACCTTGATGCTGTCGAACTCGCTCGGCTGCACCTTGCAGATGTGGGAGCCGCAGATGCGGGCGCTGACGCAGATGTTCCGCGTCATCCGCTACGATCGTCGCGGCCACGGCAAATCCGGCGTGCCGGCGGGCCCCTACGCGATGGAGCGGTTCGGCCGCGACGTGCTCGCGATCCTCGACGACCTCAACATCGAGAAGGTGCACTGGTGCGGCCTGTCGATGGGCGGCATGGTCGGGCAATGGCTCGGCGCCAACGCCCCTGAAAGATTCGGCAAGATCATCCTCGCCAACACCGCCTGCTACTATCCCGATCCCACCAACTGGCTGAACCGCATCAAGGCGGTGAAGCAAGGCGGCATCGCGGCGGTCGCCGACGCCGTGATCGCGGGCTGGCTGACCGCCGACTTCCGCGAGCGTGAGCCGGAGACCGCGGCACGCATGAAGGCGATGCTGCTGGCCTCTCCCGTCGAGGGCTACCTCGCCTGCTGCGAAGCGCTGTCGACGCTCGACCAGCGCGCGCTGTTGCCCAGGATCAAGAGCCCGACCCTGGTGATCGCGGGAAAGCAGGACATGGCGACGCCCGTGTCGGCGGGTGAAATGATCCGCAGCGGCATTCCCGGCGCCAGCATGACACTGCTCGATGCCGCGCACATCTCCAATGTCGAGCAGTCGCACGCCTTCACCGAAGCCGTGGTCGGCTTCCTGACGCAACGTTAGGAAACAAAGGTCGCTTGCGGAATCGCCACGCGACCCCAGCCATTTTCTAGAAAATCCACTCTATTTCGATTGCATCGCATCCTGACGCATATCAGAATGGCCAAATTTCAACCTTAGGATGCCCCATTGATCAACCGACGAGGATAGGCACCGTAATTATTGAGGGATTCAAAAGTGATTACGATGGAGGATCTTCGCCGTAAGCTGGCGCACCCACGCCCAGGCGGCGCCATTCTTTTTCTGGGCGCTGGCTTTTCCGACGGAGCAACCAACAGCCGGGACCTACCGGTACCGCTTGCCAAGGATTTTGCGGCGGAGCTGTCGCAAGCCATCGGTGAGAACAGCTCCGTTCCCCTGACGATCCTGTCGGAAATCTATCAGGAACAGAACGGCGATCCACTGGCTTTGGTGAAGCTGATCAAGTCGACATTCTCGATCAAGAGCATCACCGAACAACAGCGAAAAGTTCTCAATTACCCCTGGAAGCGCATCTATACCACCAACTATGACGACGTTGCCGAACACGTCGCCGCCCCCAACGGAACACGACCTCGGTCGTTTTCTCGCGCATCGATCCCACTCACATTCGAGGGTGACGATCGCCACATTGTTCACATCAATGGATATGTCGGGGCAATCGACAGCGAAACCACGATCGACGACTTCGCCCTGACGTTCACGTCCTATATCGATTCAAACCTGTTTGCTTCCGGCTGGGCGGCGACGCTGCGGCAGGACTTCCTGCTTTCGGACCTGATCGTGTTCGCCGGCTATTCGCTCTATGACACCGACATCTCCCGAATCCTGGGCGAGAACCCGAACCTGAAGGAGAAGACGGTTGCGATCCAGTGGAAGGGACTATCCAACGCGGACGAGCGGTTTCTGAAGCATTTTGGAAGCGTGCTGAAGGTCGGAAACGAAGGCCTCGCAGAGGTCATCTCCGAAGTTTTGACGAACGGAATTTCCGCGACCAATGTGCTGGGTCCGGAAAATTTCGAGGAAGTCCTGCTGCCTGCGATGCCCGTGGCCGAAACCATCACGGACAGGGACGTTGCGGCGCTGCTGATCAGGGGTGTTTATGACCGGAAGCTGTTCTGGTCGTCAAAGCTGTCCCCCTCGCGAGAGTATGTCGTCAATCGCGCGATAGCACCGAACATCGTCGCTGCCCTCAAGAACGAGGGATCGAGCGTGGTGATCCATGCCCAGACGGGCAACGGAAAGACGCTCGTGCTGGAACAGATCATGTTCCAGCTGCTATCTGCGGGGCTGCGGGTCTTCACCTTCGCTCGCCGCTCAGACGTATTTGCCTTCGATATCGAATTCTTCAGCAAGCTGACCGACTACGTCATCGTCGTCGAAGAGTTGATCGACAACGATGACTTGCTGGCTCCGCTATTTTCGCAACTATCTCGCGCCCGGATCGTTTTGACGGCGCGCTCGTCGGCATTCGAGATCAAGCTGACGGAGCTGAGGCACGTGGTCCCAAAATCCACGGTCGAGTTCGACGTCAACAAGATACTGGAGGTCGACGTCGCGGCGCTGATCAGAATCCTCAATTCCGGCGCGTACTGGTCAAACTTTCCGAAGGCGAAAACGTCCTCCGACAAGGAGAAGATCATCGCGCGAGATTGCCGATACGAGATGCAATCGGTCATGCTCGGCGTGGTGGGCTCGGTGTCGGCCGACGAAAAGATCCGGGCTTATTTCGGCCGCGGCACCAACGAGGGGCAGCCGGCGATCGTCCTGGCTCTCATCATGAACGCGATCGAAATGCGCCCGACCTACGAGTTCCTGTCGGAACTGCTGGGATTCGACGTCTTCAAGATCAACTCGATGATCAAGGACAGCTACGTCCGGGAGTTCTTTGCACTTTCCGGAATCGAGGTGCTGGCACGATCGCCCATTCTGGCGCGATACGTCCTGAAGAACATCGTTTCCGACCTGGTCATCTTCGATGTCCTGAAGCGCGCGCTGGCAACCAGCTCCGAGAGGTTCAGGCGCGCGGAACGGTACCGAACCTTCAACAGCAAGGTCATGCAATTCTCGAACATCGACTCCCTGATCGGTGTGACGAAGAACAAGTATCTCAAGATCGCCGACTTCTACGATCAGGTGGGCAACCTGGGTTACAAGGACTTCAGCCCCTACTACTGGCTGCAATACGCAATCGCCGCCAGCTCGTTCGGCGACTACACCGCAGCGAACCGATATTTCATGGAGGCCATGAAGATCCTGGATCGCCGTTCGGACTTCTATCGCTACAAGATCGAGAACAGCTACGCCCAGTTCCTGATCGAGAGCAGGTCCAAGACGAACCTGTGGTCTGATTTCTTCGAATCCTTCCAGAAATCCAGCCAGCTTGCGATGCAACAAACCTACATGAAGAGCACCGGCAACCACCCCTTCAAGGTGGTGATGCTCTTCCCGGAGTTTGTCGAAATGCGCGTGATCGCGTTTTCGAAGAAGCAGAAGGAAATGACGCGCGCCATCCTCATCGAATGGACGAAGCGGATCGAGGAGCTGAAAGCCGTAAGGCCATCGAGGATGCTCACCACCGCAAGGAAGAGCATCTTCGATTGCCTTGAGATTCTGGATGAAAACGATAAGTAGTGTTGACCAGCTACGACCGGCTACCACGCTAGGGATACGATGGACGACAATCAGCGCCGCGACGACGGCATGACGCAGCGCCGCAAGGTGCTGGGCAATGAATGGGTCGACAAGTCGATCAAGAACCGCAACGCGTTCAACACCGACTTCCAGGACCTGATCACGCGCTATGCGTGGGGCGACATCTGGACCCGGCCGCATTTCGATCACCGCACGCGCCGCGTGCTCGTGATCGGCACCATGGTCGCGCTCGGCCAGTGGGACGAGTTCCGCCTGCATGTGCGCGCAGCGCTCAGCGAAGGCGGCTTCACGCCCGAGGACATCAAGGAGATCCTGCTGCAGCAGGCGATCTATTGCGGCGTGCCCGCGGCCAATCACGCCGTCAAGGAAGCCGGCGCGATCATCGCCGAGCTGGCGGCAGGCCATTGAACAATGGCAATCAGCGCGTTTCGGCCTACCGAATCTTGGCTCTGACGCTCGCGATAGTCGCAAGCTTTTGCAAACAGGTCGCGAACAGATACCGTTTCCCCGCGCTCAATTCGCTTGGAAATCGTCGTCAGCGGAAAGACCAGGATCGTTGTTCCCGGTTCGTGAAGCGCCGGATCGCGCCCGTACTGATCTTCGACGGCAGTCCAAGAAAGCCCCATTTCCTGAGCCAAGGCATCACCGAAAGTGATGCCGAGGCATTGCAGCTTCCAAGTCTCATGTGGTTCGATCCACTTTTCTTTTATGATCGTTTCAAGAAGGGTGAGCTTCCCTTCAAGGGTTTCGTACTGATCGCGAGTTTCTGGCGCATAGTGATCTCGAACCCACGACCTTTGCTTTTCGACGTGCGCCGCATCAGCTTCTGAAAGCGGCTCAATTTTCTGTTCCATCGAGAATCTCGCGATGTGGACGCCACGATCGGCTTGGGCGCCCGCACAAGATTGCAGGCGACGGCGAACATGCATCACCGATTGAACCATGCCGAAAGCGGACAGGCTATGGGTTCTTCAACGAACCTGCTAGGGCTGCTGAAGGGATAGCTCGCTTGCCGGTGCGCTTGCCTCGGCGGCCGGCGCCTTGGTGACGGGCTTCGGCGAGGTCTCGAACAGCATCACGATCGCGGTGCCGAGCAGCATCAGGAGCTCGGCCGCATGCATCCGCAACGCTTCGATCTCGCCGACCTTGGATGCCATCATCATGCTGGCGAAGCTCAGCACGCTGCCCAGGCAGAGCGCGACCGCCAGCGCCTCGTCGGCGCCGCTGCTGCTCTTGCGCAACGGCGAGAACGCGGCCATCGCGAGGAAGACCGCAAAGAACGCCACCACGGTGATCCGCGCCAGCGCCAGCAGCCAAGCGAGCCGCACCGTCGCCATCTTGGCGAGGTGCAGGTGGTCGCTGGCATAGAGCGCGATCGATACGCTCGGCCGCTCATAGAGGCCGTGGATCGGGCGACACCATGATGCTGAAGGCGATGATGGTCCAGACCGGAATGAAATAGGCCGCAAGCAGCGCGCCGTTGAAGGAGCTGATCCGCCAGTTGCTCGACATTGCCGCTTCCCGCTTCTCTCCGGCGCCTTTTGGATCGGCGACGGTTCAGCCTGCGAGGTAACGCCGATCGATTGCCGGCAGCAATTTAAACCCTTTGTTAAGGTTAAGCGCGGTGCGATGGTTCCGGATCGATGCGATCGGGCCCGGCCAGGATCGGCGCCAGTCAGGATAGAGGGGGTAAAATGACCGAAAGAACCCGCGTTTTCGTCGCGACGCCCTGTTTCGGCGGCGACCTGAAGATGGCCTATGTGCTGTCCGCCCTGAAGCTTCAGGCTGCGGCCACTGCCCGGGGCATCGACATCCAGTTCCACCTGATAGGAAACGAATCGCTGATCGTGCGCGCCCGGAACGAACTGGCCCACCAGTTCCTCCTATCCGGCGCCAGCCATCTGCTGTTCATCGATGCCGATATCGGGTTCGAACCCGAGGCCGTGTTCCGGCTGCTGGATTGCGGCACCGATGTTGCGGCCGCGGCCTACCCGCTCAAGCACATCGATTGGGCAAAGGTGCAGCGGGCTGCGGAAGCCAAGCGCAAGAACCTCGCGTCTTCCTCGCTGGACTATGTCGTCACATGGGAGGGCGACCAGCTCACGGCTCGCGGCGATGGCTTCGCCAAGGTCCGATATGCCGGAACCGGCTTCCTGATGATGAAGCGATCCGCCCTCGTCAGGCTGTGCGACGCCCATCCCGAGCTCAAATATCGGGCGAACCACAAAAGCAACGACTTGAACACCGGCGACCTGGTTCGCGCCGACCTCGACCGCGTCTCGCTGTTCGAATGTATGATCGACAAGACGACCGGCGAGTATTTGTCCGAAGATTACGCCTTCTGCCGGCGCTGGATCGATCTCGGCGGCGAAATCTGGCTGGACCTTCGAAGCGAGCTCACGCATTTCGGTTCATATGCCTTCCGCGGCCGCTTCGCCGATCAGCTGGCCTGAGCAACACAGGCAGAAGCGGAAGACCCAACGAAATAGAAGTCCCGAACAAAAAGGCCTCGCCGTTCGGCGAGGCCCTTGGGTTGAATCTGCTCAATTGCGCCGAACTAGCGCTCCGGATTGGGCTTCTGGCCCTGCCGGCCGGGATCCTGCTGCTGCTGGCCAGGCTTCTGGCCGCCGCCCTGCTGCTGACCGGGCTTCTGACTCGGGTTCTGGTTCTGCTGGCCGGGGTTCTGGTTCTGATTGCTCATTCGCTTAACTCCCTTTGCTTTCATCAAGCTCGGGACAACGCACCGTCAGGACCGCGGTTGCTCGGGGAACATGGGTTCCGGCGCGATCATTGCAAGGCAACGGGGTGTCGACCCTGTGACATCGGAACCGCACCCGCCGAAGTAGTTATGTACAAGCCCTCGTCTGCTGCTGCCACGCTGTTGCCGCCGCCGGGGTTCCACTGTTAGAAAATACCACGACGCGACGGATCAGGCTGCCGGGGGCCCTCGGCGCGTCACCCCTCGAGTTACGGCAGCGCATGGATTATTTCGCCCAGCAACTGATCAACGGCCTCGTGCTCGGTTCGATCTATGGCCTGATCGCCATCGGCTACACGATGGTCTACGGCATCGTCGGCATGATCAACTTCGCCCATGGCGACATCTTCATGATCGGCGGCTTCATCGCGCTGATCTCGTTCCTGGTGCTGGTGTCGCTCGGCCTCACTGCGATCCCCCTGATCCTGCTGATCGTGCTGCTGGTCTCGATGGCGATCACCGCGCTCTATGGCTGGACCATCGAGCGCATCGCCTACCGGCCCTTGCGGCATTCGTTCCGCCTGGCGCCGATGCTGTCGGCGATCGGCATGTCGTTCGTGCTGACCAACTTCTCGCAGGTGTCGCAGGGCGCGCGCGTCAAGCCGGTGCCGCCGATCATCACCGGCGGCTACACCCTGCATGAGGGCGCGCAAGGCTTCGCCGTGCAGCTCTCCAACATCCAGATCATGGTCGTGCTCGCCACCATCGTGTTGCTCGCGCTGTTCACCTGGCTGGTGTCGCGCACCCGGCTCGGGCGCGACATGCGCGCCTGCGAGCAGGACCAGACCATGGCCGCGCTTCTTGGGGTGGATGTCGACCGCACCATCTCGATGACCTTCGTGATCGGCGCCGCGCTCGCCGCCGTCGCCGGCATGATGTATCTGCTGTATTACGGCCTGGTCGATTTCTTCATGGGCTTCGTCGCAGGCATCAAGGCGTTCACCGCCGCCGTGCTCGGCGGCATCGGCTCGCTGCCGGGCGCGATGCTCGGCGGGCTTGCGATCGGCCTGATCGAGACGTTCTGGTCGGCCTATTTCTCGGTGGAATACAAGGACGTCGCCGCGTTCTCGATCCTGATCGTGGTGCTGATCTTCATGCCGACCGGCCTGCTTGGCCGTCCCGAAGTCGAAAAAGTCTGACAGGCACTTCGTGAGCGCGACCTCAGCCCGCCCCTCGCACGCCGCGCAGCCCTCGGGCGGCGCCTTCATTCTCAAGAAAGCCCTGATCAGCGCATTGGTCGCGCTGGTGCTGTTCTCGCTGATGATCGGCGTGCGCACCGAGGCCGGACCGCAAGGCGGCCTGATCTACTGGACGCGGTTCGGCGACCTCGCCGCCATGGTCGGCACGGTGTTCGGCGGCAGCATCATCGTCGAACTGTTGCGGCAATGGTGGGGCCCGGTCGACAAGGTGCGCATCGTCCCCAAGCCGGTGCAAACCACGCTTGCATTCGCGGGCCGCTGGCTCGCGACGGCGCTGCTGGTCTTCACCTTCCTCGTCCCCGTGATCTTCTACGATCAGCGCTACATTCTCGACCTCGGGATCCTGGTCCTGACCTATGTGATGCTGGGATGGGGATTGAACGTCGTGGTCGGCCTCGCCGGCCTGCTCGACCTCGGCTATGTCGCCTTCTATGCCGTCGGCGCCTATTCCTACGCGCTGCTTGCGACCAATTTCGGATTGTCGTTCTGGGTCTGCCTGCCGCTCGCCGGCATCCTCGCGGCGTTCTGGGGCGTGCTGCTCGGCTTCCCGGTGCTGCGGCTGCGCGGCGACTATCTGGCGATCGTGACGCTCGCCTTCGGCGAGATCATCCGCCTCGTCATCATCAACTGGCAGAGCCTGACCGGCGGTCCCAACGGCGTCTCGGGCATTCCCCGCCCGACCATGTTCGGCATTCCGCTGACGCCGGGCGACGACGGGCTCGCCGCCAAGCTCGGCATCGAGTTCTCGCCGACCCACCGCCTCGTCTTCCTGTTCTATCTGATCCTGGCGATGGCGCTGCTCACCAACTGGGTGACGATCCGGCTGCGGCGGCTGCCGATCGGCCGCGCCTGGGAGGCGCTGCGCGAGGACGAGGTCGCCTGCCGCGCGCTCGGCATCAACACCACGACCACCAAGCTGACGGCATTCGCGACCGGTGCGATGTTCGGCGGCCTCGCCGGCGCGTTCTTCGCCACGCGGCAGGGCTTCATCAGCCCGGAATCCTTCACCTTCCAGGAATCGGCGCTGGTGCTGGCGATCGTGGTGCTCGGCGGCATGGGCTCGCAGCTCGGCGTCGCGCTTGCGGCGCTCGCCATGATCGGCGGCTTCGAGCTGTTCCGCGGCCTCGATCAATACCGCATGCTGGTGTTCGGCATCGCGATGGTGCTGTTGATGATCTGGCGGCCGCGCGGACTGATCGGCCATCGCGCGCCGACCGTGTTCCTGGAGCGCAACCAGGCGATCTCCTCCGACCTCGTCAAGGAGGGCCACGGATGAGCGGCGACCACATCCTCACCGTCGACCGCCTGATGATGCGCTTCGGCGGCATCGTCGCGGTCAACGAGCTCTCCTTTGCGGCCGAGCGGCGCAAGATCACTGCGCTGATCGGGCCGAACGGCGCCGGCAAGACCACCGTCTTCAACTGCATCACCGGCTTCTACCGGCCGAGCGGCGGTGCGATCCGCCTCGCCCACGACGACGGCCGCTCCATCCAGCTCGAGCGGCTGAACGATTTCCGCATCTCCAAGCAGGCCAAGGTGGCGCGCACCTTCCAGAACATCCGGCTGTTTCCCGGCATGACCGCGCTGGAAAACCTCATGGTCGCCCAGCACAACGCGCTGATGCGCGCCTCGGGCCTGACCCTGCTCGGCCTGCTCGGGCTGCCGTCCTGGCGCGAGGCCGAAGCGCGCGCCATCGAGCTGGCGCGGAGCTGGCTCAACCGCGTCGGCCTGCTCGACCGCGCCGACGATGCCGCCGGCAATTTGCCCTATGGTGACCAGCGCAGGCTCGAGATCGCGCGCGCGATGTGCACTGAGCCGGCGCTGCTCTGTCTCGACGAGCCGGCCGCCGGACTGAACGCGCGCGAGAGCGGCGGGCTCAACGAGCTCTTGCTGTCGATCCGCAACGAACAGGGCACCTCGATCCTCTTGATCGAGCATGACATGTCTGTGGTGATGGAGATCTCCGATCACATCGTGGTCATGGACTACGGCGTCAAGATCGCCGAAGGCACGCCGCAAGCGGTGCGCGACGACCCCAAGGTGATCGCCGCCTATCTCGGCGCCGACGAGGAAGAGGCGATCGCCGTGATGGAGAGCGGCACGTGAGCGCGGCAGCGGCAATCACGCCCCTGCTCGCGGTGCGCGGCGTGCGTGCGGCGTATGGCAAGATCGAGGCGCTGAAGGGCGTCGACATCGAGATCAATCGAGGGGAGATCGTCGCCCTGATCGGCGCCAATGGCGCCGGCAAGTCGACGCTGATGATGACGATCTTCGGCCGGCCGCGCGCCCGCGCCGGCACCGTCGAATTCGACGGCCATGACATCACCGGCGTGCCGACCCACGAGATCGCGCGGCTGCGCATCGCGCAATCGCCCGAGGGCCGGCGGATCTTTCCGCGCATGAGCGTCGCGGAAAACCTGCAGATGGGCGCCGATGCCACCGAATGCAGCGAGGCCGAACGCGAGGCCGGGCTGGAGCGCGTGTTCGCGCTGTTTCCGCGGCTGAAGGAGCGCGTCGCACAACGCGGCGGCACGCTGTCGGGCGGCGAGCAGCAGATGCTCGCGATCGGCCGCGCCCTGATGAGCCGGCCGCGCCTGTTGATGCTGGACGAGCCCTCGCTCGGCCTCGCGCCGCTGATCGCACGCCAGATCTTCGACGCCATCCGCACGCTGAACCGGCAGGATGGCCTCACCGTGCTGATCGTCGAGCAGAACGCCAACCATGCGCTGAAGCTCGCCCATCGCGGCTATGTCATGGTCAACGGCCTGATCACGCTGGCCGGAACCGGCGCCGAATTGCTGCAGCGCCCGGAAATCCGCGCCGCCTATCTGGAAGGCGGCCGCCGCGGCTAGCTCAGCCCCGAGCGCCGCCCCTTGCAGCAGGATGCGGCTGATGCAGCGTCGATTTGCCTGAAAATTGCCGGTGACTTCGCCGCGAAATCAGCCGAGAATGCCCGCGGTTTTGGGGCCCGGCGTGCCGGGCCCTTCCGCAAGAGGCAACGACCACGAGGGACGTCTCATGAAATCACTGAAGCTGATCGGCCTGGCACTGGGCGCGTCGTTCGCATTATCGGCGAGCGCGTTCGCGCAAGACATCACCATCGCAGTCGCGGGCCCGATGACGGGCTCCGAATCCGCTTTTGGCCGGCAGATGAAGAACGGCGCCGAGCAGGCAGTCGCCGACATCAACGCCGCCGGTGGCGTGCTCGGCAAGAAGCTCGCGCTGGAAGCCGACGACGATGCCTGCGATCCGAAGCAGGCGCGCTCGATCGCGGAAAAGATCGGCTCCGCGAAGATCCCGTTCGTGGCCGGCCATTTCTGCTCGTCGTCGTCGATCCCGGCCTCCGAGGCCTATGCCGACGCCAACGTGCTGCAGATCACCCCGGCCTCGACCAACCCGCTGTTCACCGAGCGCAAGCTCTGGAACGTGGCGCGCGTCTGCGGCCGTGACGACCAGCAGGGCCTGGTCGCCGCCGATTACATCATGAAGAACTTCAAGGGCAAGAACGTCGCGATCCTGAACGACAAGACCACCTACGGCAAAGGCCTCGCCGACGAGACCAAGAAGGCGCTGAACAAGGCCGGCTTCCAGGAGAAGATGTTCGAGTCCTACAACAAGGGCGACAAGGACTTCAACTCGATCGTCTCGCGCCTGAAGCGCGACAATATCGATCTGGTCTATGTCGGCGGCTACCATCAGGAAGCCGGCCTGATCCTGCGCCAGATGCGCGACCAGGGCCTGCAGACCGTGCTGATGGCGGGCGACGCCATGAACGACAAGGAGTTCGCCTCGATCACCGGCCCCGCCGCCGAAGGCACGCTGTTCACCTTCGGCCCCGATCCGCGCAACAAGCCGACCGCGAAGGCGATCGTCGAGAAGTTCAAGGCCAAGAACATCGATCCCGAAGGCTACACGCTCTACACCTACGCCGCGATGCAGGTCTGGACGCAGGCCGTCGCCAAGGCCGGCAGCACCGACGCCAAGAAGGTGATGGACACCATCAAGGCCGGCGACTGGGACACCGTGCTCGGCAAGATGGGCTTCGACGCCAAGGGCGACATCAAGGCGATCGACTACGTCGTCTACAAGTGGGACGCCAAGGGCAACTACACCGAGATCAATCCGAAGGGCTCCTGAGCCTCTCGCGCCTGATCCAGTCAGAGCAACGAAAACGCCCCGGTCCGCCGGGGCGTTTTTTGTTGGGCAGGATCGCGACGCCCGGCCTGTCGCACGAAGCCTCGCAGACGGAAATACCGTTTCTGTTTCCGCAGCTCCAATTCCGAATTGCACGACCACGCAGTTGGCGGAGCCATGAGCCTCGCAAGACTGATCGCATATGATGTGGGCAGATCCCGATTGAAGTTTAGTCTTGCCTGGCTTGGGAGCGCACAATATCGTTTTGATAGTCCAACGCGACGATGCGGGAGAGATCGAAACGAAAGCGAGCGCATCGTTTTCGTGTTCGGCGCCGACGGAGCAACCGCCCCGGAAACTCTCAGGCACAAGGACCGTGTCGTCAGGACGATCTGGAGAGAGACACCGTATCCTCGATGCGGTGTCCACCGAAGGGGATATCCGTCATCGAGCCATTGCATTGAGCAGCGGCTGCAGCGGATCAAGCTCTCAGGTACCGAGACAGATGGGGCGCCTCCACCGGTTTACGCCGGCGTCGGGGCGACTCTAGCGTCCGGGAGCCTCTTCAAGACATGCCCTTCATTGCACCCGTCGGCGCCGGCCTCACCGGCGCAACGACCATCCGTGTGACGCGGACGCGCGATTGCCTTCGACGGATGTCTCGACGCCGCGACAAAAGCCATCCCGAACCGGCGGGCGGCTACCATCCAACCAATGCGCTCTTCAACGCGCCGATCAAAGTCCGTTCAGCGTTCATCCGAGGAAAATGATGTCAGCCACCCCGCGAGCCAGAAACACCCCGATGTCAATGAAAACCGCGCTACGCGGGCTGCTGATCGCCACCGCGCTGGTATGGCCGGGCCTGTCTCACGCCAAGACGATCAGGGCAGTGATGCATTCGGACCTGCGAGCGCTCGATCCGATCGTTTCGTCGGCCTACATCACGCGTGACCACGGCTATATGGTTTACGACACGCTGGTAGCGATGGATTCCAGTTTCACGATCCGGCCTCAAATGGCGGACTGGAAGGTGTCCGACGACAAGCTGACTTACACGTTCACGCTGCGCGACGGCCTGAAGTGGCATGACGGAACGCCGGTGACTGCGGATGACTGCATCGCGTCATTGAAGCGCTGGGCCGCCGTCGACGGCATGGGCCAGAAGCTGATGGACTTCACCGCCGGCCTTGAGGCCCCCGACACCAGGACGATCGTGCTGAAACTCAAGGAACCCTACGGCCTGGTGCTGGAGTCGCTCGGTAAGCCATCCACGCTGGTGCCTTTCATGATGCCGAAGCGCCTTGCCGACACACCGTCGGATCGGCCGATCCCCGAGCAGATCGGCTCGGGACCTTTCAAGTTCGTCGCGGCGGAATTCCAGCCCGGCGTGAAGGCCGTCTACGAGAAGAACAAGGACTACGTGCCGCGCGCCGAGCCGCCAAGCTGGACCTCAGGCGGCAAGGTGGTGAAGGTCGATCGCGTCGAATGGATCACGATGCCCGACGTTCAGACTGCAACCAGCGCGCTTCAGTCCGGCGACATCGATTTCCTGGAGCGGCCGTCATTCGACATGCTGCCGATCCTGCAAGCCGACAAGGATTTGACGTCGCGCCCTTTGAGCGGCCTCGGCTTCCAGACCATCGGGCGGATGAATTTTCTTTATCCGCCATTCGACAACGTCAAGGTGCGCCGGGCTGCCATGATGGCGCTGAGCCAGAAGGACATACTCGACGCCATGGTCGGGGATCCGAAGCTCTATAAGATTTGCGGCGCCGTTTTCGGCTGCGACACACCGCTCGCCTCCGATCTCGGATCGGACTCTCTCGTCAAGGGCGGCGGCATGGCCGAGGCCAAGAAGCTGCTGGCCGAATCCGGTTACGACGGCACGCCGGTCGTGATGCTGGCACCGACCGATGTGGTGACCCTCAAGACGCAGCCCATCGTCGCGGCGCAGCTGCTGCGTCAAGCCGGCTTCCAGGTGACGGTCCAGTCCATGGACTGGCAGACAGCGAACATGGTCTTCGCAAGCCAGAAGCCGCCGAAGGATGGCGGTTGGAACATGTTCTTCACCAACTGGGGTATTGCCGACATCATGAATCCTGTCGTGAGCGCTCCCCTGAACAGCAGGGGTCGCAAGGGCGGATGGGTCGGCTGGCCGGACGACCCGCAAATAGAGAGCCTTCGCGATGCCTTCGCCCGCGCCGGCTCGCCCGAGGCCCAGAAGAAGATCGCGGCGGAGATTCAAGCGCGCGCGCTCGACGAGGTGACTTACGTTCCCTTGGGCCAGTATTTTGCGCCGAGCGTGTGGCACAAGGAGCTGACAGGCATGCTCGATGGTCCGGCCACGCCGCTGTTCTGGAACATCGATAAACCCGAGTAATCTCAACCCACATGATTCTGATCGACGCTGGCGGCTATCCGGGACAGGCCGAAGTCTCCAGCGGGCGATGAAACGAGAAACATCAGAGATATCGGGATGCCATCTGATGTCCCTTGTTTGGACTTTCCGACGCAGCAAGGTTTGATGCCATGTCACTTGATACCACGTACGATGTGATCGTCGTCGGCGGCGGCTCTGCCGGCGCTGCCATTGCCGCCCGGTTGTCCGAGGATCGAAAGCGGCGGGTGCTGCTGCTCGAAGCGGGCCTCGACTGGCGTGCCGATGAAGCACCCTGGGAGATCAGGACGCCCAACCCGATTCCCATCATTCACCGCCGGGAATTCCAGGAGAAGTGGCAGTGGCCGGACCTCCTGACCCGCCGCATCGCGGGGCAGGAGCCGCGCTTCTATTGGCGCGGCAAGGGGCTGGGCGGCAGCTCGATGATGAACGGCCAGATCGCCATTCGCGGCGTCGCGGATGCTTTCGACGAATGGGCCGCGCTCGGCTGCACCGGCTGGTCCGCGCGCGAGATCATGCCGTTTTTCTCGGACATCGAGGACGACGCGGAATTCGGCGACACCAAGGGACATGGACGCGGCGGACCGCTACCGGTCTATCGCGCGCCGCTAGCGACGTGGGGCCCGATTGATCGCGGCCTGCGCGATGCGGCGCTCGCCAGCGGCTATCCGTGGTGCGCCGACGTCAACGGCCCCGATGGCGAAGGCGTTGCCTGCTATCCGATCAACAGCCGCAACGGCCGTCGCATCACAACCAACGAAGGCTATCTCGAGCCGGCGCGTGGCCGCGCCAATCTGGAGATCCGTGGCAAGGCGCTGGTCGACCGGGTCCTGATCCGCGACGGCAGGGCGACCGGCGTCCGGGTCCATATCGACGGCCAGGGCACCAGCGAGATCGACGCACGCGAGATCGTACTGTGCGGCGGCGCCATCCACAGCCCCGCGATCCTGCTGCGATCGGGCATTGGCCCGGCGGAAGAGCTGCGAGCCATGGGGATCGCGGTCGAGCGTGATCTGCCGGTCGGCCGCAATTTCTTCGACCATCCGCTGTTTCGCATGACGATCCAGCTGCGTGAGGAGCTGCGGCCCACCGATCGGGACACGCGTCACACCAATTGCTGCGTGACATATTCGTCCGGTCTCGCCGACGGCGGCAAGCGCGATATGATCATGATCGGTTTCAACCATCGCGGTATCGGAAATCCCGGAGCGATCGGCGCAGGACTGTTCAATGCCTATTCGCGTGGTCAGCTGAAACTGGCTTCGCCCGATCCGATGATCGATCCGATCGTCGAGGAGAACATGCTGGCCGATCAACGCGACATGCTGCGCATGACCGATGCGGTGAAGCGGTTCGCCGTCCTGGCCACCCAGCCGGAACTGGCCGGCATATCGGACTGGATCCGTCTCGGAGATACCGAGCTGACCCTGCCAGCCGCCGCAGCCCTGCCAACAGCCGAGCTCGAGGCGGTGTTGCGACGGGAGACCGGCGATATCCAGCATGCAGCCGGCAGCTGCCGGATGGCCGGCGTCAACGATCCCGCGGGCGTGGTCAATCCCGACGGTACGGTGAAGGGCATCGGCGGCCTGCGGGTCGCGGACGCATCGATCATGCCGTCCGATTGCCGGGCCAATACGCACTTCACAACGGTTGTCATTGGCGAAGCCATTGCCCGGATGATGAGGTCATAAACCAGGCCGTCAACGCGCCTCTAGAGCATTTTCGGTTCTGATTGAATCAGAACCGAAGCTCTAGATTCTTGTCTTGACGCGTTTTCTTCACGCGAACCGGTGTCCACTTCGCTCGAAAACGCTCTGGCCGAGGCCGCCGCGGCTGCTATACCGGTTCGAGCAGCCAAAGCTCGGACAAGGCGCGGACGGACTCAATCGTGAAAAACCTTCTCACCGATATTGCCGGCGTCAGCGTCGGCCACGCCGACGACGCCGTGATTGCTTCCGGCGTCACCGCCATCCTGTTCGAGCGGCCGGCGGTGGCCTCGATCGATGTCCGCGGCGGCGGGCCGGGCACCCGCGAGGATGCGCTGCTGTCCCCGCATAACGTCGTCGAGGCGATCGACGCCATTACGTTGTCGGGCGGCTCGGCGCTCGGGCTCGACGCGGCCGGCGGCGTGCAGGCCTGGCTCGCCGAGCGCGGCCGCGGCTTTCGGATCCGCGATGCGGTGATCCCGATCGTGCCGGGCGCGATCTGCTTCGATCTGCTCAACGGCGGCAACAAGGCGTGGGGACGCTTTCCGCCCTATCGCGATCTCGGCTATGCGGCGGCGAATGCCGCCTCCGGCAATTTCGAGCTCGGCAGCGTCGGCGCCGGCATGGGCGCGACCACCGCCACCCTCAAGGGCGGCCTCGGCTCGGCGTCGGCCGTCACCGACGACGGCGTCAAGGTCGCGGCGCTCGCGGTGGTCAACGCGGTCGGCAGCGTCACGGTCGGCAGCGGCCCGTGGTTCTGGGCAGCGCCGTTCGAGGTCGGCGGCGAGTTCGGCGGTCGCGGCCTGCCGTCCGCGTTCACGCCGGACATGCTGAAGCTGCGGCTGAAGGGCGGCGCGGACGCCACCGCCGCCGAGAACACCACGCTCGTCGTTGTCGTGACCGATGCGCAGCTGACCAAGCCGCAGGCGAAGCGCCTCGCGATGATCGCGCAGACCGGCATGGCACGCGCGATCTATCCGGTGCACGCCCCGCTCGATGGCGACGTGGTGTTTGCCGCCGCCACCGGCGCAAAGCCGGTCGATCCGCTGTTCGGCCTGACCAAGCTCGGCGCGATCGCCGCCAACACGGTGGCACGCGCCATCGCACGCGGCGTCCATTCAGCCACCGCCCTGCCCTTCCCCGGCGCGCTGCCGAGCTGGCAGGACGAATTCGGTTAGGTCAGCGCTCTGCCGGTTCTGCCGTCATTGCGAGGAGCGGTAGCGACGAAGCAATCCATCTGTCCACGTGTGCGGACAGATGGATTGCTTCGCTTCGCTCGCAATGACGGCTAGGAGCAAATCCGAATTAAGCGCTGACCGACAGTGACGACGAGGCCTGGGCCGAGATCGCCTGCGACTGGCGCTGGATCAGCTGCTCGATGAAATTGTAGGACGAGGTCGCGTTGCTGCCGGCAGAGGACGAGGTCGCGCCGCTGGTGGTCGACGACGTGGCCGCCGACGTCATCGACACCTTGGAGCCGTCGGCATAGGTCGTCGTCGTCGTGGTCGAGCCGTCGCTGTTGGTCACCGACGTAGAGGTCGCGCCGTTCAGCGCCTGCATCAGCGGATCGGAGCTCGATCCGCCCGAGCCGCTGCTGGCGCCGGATCCGTCGGTCGAGCCGCCGGCCGCGTGGTGATGGTGATGGCCGCCGCCCTTGTGGCCCTGCAGCGCCTGCGACATCTCGTCGAGGCTGACGCTGCCGTCGCCATTGGTATCGAGCTTGGAGAACACGTCGTCGGCCTGCGCGGTGTTGGTACCGCCGGCGCCGAGCGCCTTCTCGAATTCCGCTTTGGTGATCTGGCCGTTGCCGTCGGCGTCGATCTGCGAGAACAGGTCCTTCAGCGCATCGGACCGGCTGGTCGGAGCCGTGCTGGTCGAAGCCGTGGTCTGCGACTGGCTCTGCGCGTCGAGCAGCGCGCTCATGGTCAGCGGCGAAATCTGCGTTGAGCTGCTGCTGCCCGAGCCTGTGCCCGTGCTGCTGCTGGTCGATGTCGAGCTATCGGTCGAGGCCGAGAACAGCCCGGTCGACTGATTTCCCTGCGTGGAGCTGCCGGTCTGTGTCGTCGACTTCGACGACATCAGCGAGCTCAAAAGATCGATGGCGGATGACGCAGCGCCAATGGCAAATAACATGGCAATACTCCAACAAGGCCGCGCATGGCGGCTCAAACGCTTGCCAAAGGCGCAGCAAGCGGCGTGCCATGGCAAAAACCCAATAAAACCAGGCCTTGGCGCATCATGCAGGTTCCGCGCACCCGGCAAGAGCTGCCGCCGGCGGCAGAATTTTCCGGCTCCGAGGCGCGGTCCGCTCGCATTGCCCGCCACGCGTCCGCGTGTTAGGCGGGATCACCCGTCGCCCCCTGAAGCCTTTCGGAACTGCGCTATGACTCAGTCATTCACCCCGCGTCCCCTCGTCATCGCCCCGTCGATCCTGGCGTCGGATTTCTCAAAGCTCGGCGAGGAGGTCCGCGCCGTCGACCAGGCCGGCGCCGACTGGATCCATCTCGACGTGATGGACGGGCATTTTGTGCCGAACATTTCCTATGGCCCGGATGTCATCAAGGCGATGCGGCCGCACACCAAGAAGATCTTCGACGCCCATCTGATGATCTCGCCCTGCGATCCCTATCTCGAGGCGTTCGCCAAAGCGGGCTGCGACCACATCACGGTGCATGCCGAGGCCGGCCCGCATTTGCATCGCTCGCTGCAGGCGATCCGCGCGCTCGGCAAGAAGGCCGGCGTCTCGCTCAATCCGGCAACGCCGGCGAGCGCGATCGAATATGTGCTCGACCTGATCGACCTGGTGCTCGTGATGTCGGTCAATCCCGGCTTCGGCGGCCAGGCCTTCATCCGCTCGGCGATCGGCAAGATCTCTGACGTCAGGGCGATGACAGCGGGCCGCCCGATCGACATCGAGGTCGATGGCGGCGTCGCGCCCGATGTCGCGGGCCAGCTCGCCGCCGCCGGCGCCAACGCCTTTGTCGCCGGATCTGCCGTCTTCAAGGGCGGCACCGTCGAGGCCTACAAGACCAACATCGCCGCGATCCGCCATGCCGCGGCCGAAGCGCGCGGCGAAGCGATCTGATCAAAACAGCGTGGGCGGCGTGACCGCGGCACTGGCCGCTGGGTCCGCCGCGCCGTCTTCAGCGTCCGTCGCCGGCGTCAGCCGCGACGGCCGCACCACGGTCACCGTGCACGGCGCTTCCCCGGCGACCTTGGCGGACACGCTGCCGAGCAGCGCGCGCCGCACCGAGTTCTGCCGCGCGCCGATGATGATGTGGTCGACCAGATTGACCGCGGCGAATTCCAGGATCGCGGCGGCGGGATCGATCGCCTCCAGCACATGCACGGTCAACCGTCCCTCCTCGAGCCTGAACGGCCGCGCCCAATGCTGGAGCGCCACCAGGCGGTCGACATGCTTGTTCTGGCCCTGCTCGTCATGGGTGCGGTCGATCGCCAGGCGATTGAGCCTCAGCACGTTGACGCAGGCGAGCCGCGCCGACGGCGACGTCGACAGCACCTGCTCAGCGGTGACGCGGATGGTCTCGTTCAGCGCCTCGGTCCCCTCGCCGAGATCGAGCGCAACGGCAACGATCGGGCTCGAGGCGAGCTGCGCTGCGACATCGGACTTCGGCTGCGGCGGCGCCGCGCCGAGATTAAAGCGGCGGCGCCAGACTGTGCCGAACGGATCGCGGTTCTGCCGCTGCGCCCGCGCCGTCAGCTTGACCTGTTCGGGATGGCCGAGATCGAACGCAAGCTGCGCGGCGGTCGGATAGCGCGCCACTGGATCGATCTCCAGACAGCGCAGCACGATCTCCTGCAACCACGGCGGATAGTCGGGCATGAGCTTGCGCGGCGGCGTGGGATCACGCCACAGCCGCCGGCGCATGCCGCGAAGGCTCTCGGTCTCGCCGAACGGGCGGACGCCGGTGGTGAAGAAATAGAGCAGCACGCCGAGCGAAAACAGGTCGCTTCGCGGATCGTCGCGCACGCCGAGCAGGCGCTCCGGCGCCATATAGGGCGCGGTGCCGTAAGGCAGGCGAAACTCCTCCTGCAACAAATCGGGCAGATGCTGGTGATGCGAGAGGCCGAAATCGATCAGCACCGCCTCGCCGCGCTCGCGGAACATGATGCTGCTCGGCTTGATGTCGTGATGGATGACGTTCTGCCGGTGCAGGTTGGCGAGCGCGCTGGCGACCTTGCCGCCGATCACCCTCGCCTCCTCATACGGCAACGGCAGCGCGTCGAGCCGCTTGTAGAGCGTCTGGCCGGGGATGCGCTCCATCACCACATAGGCCTGGCGCTCGAAATCGCCGGTGCCGAAACAGGCCGGCACGTGCGGCCCCGACAGCCGCGGCAGGATCATCTGCTCCATCTCGAAGCTGACGATCGCGGCCGGATCCTCGCCCTCCGAGGTGAGCGGCACCTTCATCAAAAGCGGCACGGTGATGCCGGGATGGGTGACGCTCCACAACGTCGCCATGCCGCCGCGATGCACGCGCTCGCCGATGGTGAAGCCATCGATCTCGGCACCCGCCTGCATCGTCAGCGCCGCCATCGGCATTACCTGCCGATCGAAAGACGATCGGCGAGCCAGAGCGGCAGGCCGTTGGCCTTGATCCGCGCGGCGGCGGTCGCGACGTCGTAGGGCACGCGGTGATAGGTGATCTCGCGGCTTGCGGTGTCGAACATCGCAAACGATGCCGCGGGATCGCCGTCGCGCGGCTGGCCAACCGAGCCGAGCACGGCGAGCCAGCGCCGCCCCGTCAACAATTGCACCGCGACGCCCGCGGTCGGAACGAAGCTCGTCATCTTCGCAGTCGAGGACATCGAGTAGAGGCCGGGACGATGGATGTGGCCGCAGAACGTGATCTGCAATTCGGTTGCCATCATGCTGCGCGCGGCGTCGGAGGTGTCACGGACGTAGCGCCACTTCACGGGGTCGGACGCCTCGGAATGCACGTAGAGCCGATTGTCCTCTTCGCGCGACATCGGAAGCTCGGCGAGGAACTCCTTCTGCCCGGCGCTGAGCCGGTTGCGGGTCCAGTCGATCGCGGCCTGCGCATCGGCATTCATGCTGTCGCTCGGCACGCCGATCGCATTGTCATGGTTGCCGCGCACCGCAATCGCGCCCTTGGCCACGAGGTCCATCACCGTATCGACGGCCCATTCGGGATCGGCGCCGTAGCCGACGATATCGCCGAGGCAGATCAGCCGTTCGGCGCCGCGCGCACGCGCAGCATCGAGACAGGCCGCGAAGGCCTGCCGGTTGGCGTGGATATCCGCAAAGAGCGCGAGCCGCATCGTCTTCCGCAGCAGTTGGCCTCAAGGGAGCGAGCCTGATCTTGACCGCCATCAAGCACAAGCGGCCTCCGGCTCGCAATCGGGCAGAAGGCGGCATCTGGACGCCGTGAATTCGGGAGGGGAGCAAGCTAGTCTGCCATGCCCGTGTTGAAGCGACGAAGCAGGGCCGTGAAGAGGCGTAGATCCGCCTCGCTCCAGCCATCGAGACGACGGCGAAAGACCTCGCCCTTGTGCTTGATCGCCGCGCGCATCTTGTTCGAACCCTGGTCTGTGAGGGACAGTAAAACTCCGCGCTTGTCGGCTGGATCGGGACGAGACTCGACGATTCCGGCTTGCTTGAGCTGCCCAACCAGGCGGCTGGTCGCGCTTCGGTCCATGGCCAACGCGTCCGCCACATGGCTCGCCTGGGCAGGCCCGAACGCGTGAAGCCACTGGATGATGTGATAGGCCGCCGGCTGCAGATCGGCGTCGAAGCTGGCGGCCATTTCAGCCGCGACTGCGCGGGACGCGCTCAGCAATGCATTGAGCTGTTCGCCGAGCGACAGCCAGAGCGGCGGCATCTCATTGATTTCGTTCTCAGCTGAGGGCGCCATGGCGCCGGGCTGCCTTCCATTCCTTGGCGCTACGGATATGATGGACATATATCCATTATATCCGTGCGGTGTCCATGCCCGATATTCCTGCCCCCATCATCGTCATGACTGGCGCCACGAGCGGGATCGGACGCCTGGCTGCGACCGAGATGGCCGGTCGAGGCGCACATCTCGTTTTGATCGCCCGCTCCGAGGTCAACGCCGAAGCCACGCGAAAGGCAATCGGGCGGATCGCACCGCAGGCGCAGATCGATTTTCATCTTGCGGACCTGACGCGTTTGAAGACGGTTGCCGCTGCCGGCCGGACGATCGCCGCGCGATATGACAGGATCGACGTGCTGATCAACAACGCCGGCATTCACGCCTTCGCGCCGCGGACCACGATTGACGGCTACGACGAAATGATGGCGGTGAACTACCTCGCGCCCTGGCTGCTTACGAGCGCCCTGCGCGAGACGCTGATCCGCTCGGCGCCTTCGCGCATTGTGACCACGGCATCGGAAGCATCCCGCCATCACGCAATGGTCGAGCTGACGGGTGATATGTTCGCGCCCACGCAGTTTTCCCGTTTGGGATCCTCAAGGATCTACGGACGGACGAAACTGCTGGACATCATGTTCTCGCTCGAACTCGCGAGGCAGTTGGAGGGAACGGGGGTCACAGCGAACTGCCTCGACCCGGGCTTCAACGTCACCGGTCTGGGGCGGGAGCTGCGCTTTGCTCCGATCCTCGAACGAATCCTGACGAAGCTTAGGATTGGCGATCCCCGTCGGGGCGCGGACATCATCGTCCGCCTTGCTCAGGACGCAGAGTTCAGAGCCGTCTCGGGTGGGTATTTCTCCGTGAAGGGCGCAAAGCCACTGAAGCCTGCGTCACCCGCCGACGACCCTGATGTGCGGCGGGCCTTGTGGGCAGTCACCAAAGACGTGCTCTGAGTGATCCCCTCATGCATGTGAGTCCTTGCGGTTGGAAGGACCTATCGCGTACCGCTGCCTCGCACGGTCCGGCTGTCCACATGCCAAAGCATCGTCGCTTGTTTCTGCGGCAGTGTGCCCTTCGGAGACGAGCTAGGGCTTGCACGCCCGCACGCCCCGCAGCAGCAGGGCCATCAGGGCGTCGATCCGCGCCGGACATTCCGGCTTGGCCCACTCCTCGGCATGCGCCGGGTGGTGGTAGCGGACGGTTGCGTCGAACACGGCTCGCGCGGTCGCCTTCACATTGTCGACCTCGAACACGCCCTGCGCGACACCGTCGGACAGGATTTTCGCGATCAGATCGACCTGCTTGTCCTTGTAGGCTTCCACCACCTCACGCGCGTCCTGCGCGAGTGCGAGGTAGGTCGCGAACATCTCGGGATCGTCGCAGACCTTCTTCTGCTTGATCGTGAAGGCGGTGCGCAGCCATTTCTCCAGCCGTTCCGGCGCAGGGCCATCGCTTGCCGCGAGCTTGCACAGCGGCTCGTTGGCGCGGTCGAGCCAGCGCTTGGCCACCGCGTCGCGGAGCGAGGCCTTGCTGGGGAAATGGCGGTAGACGCTGCCGTGGCTGACATCCAGCGCACGGGCAACGTCGACAACGGTGGCCTTGGCGAGCCCGAAGCGCCTCAAAACATCCTCGGTTGCTTCGAGGATCCGCTCGGGTGTCAAAACCACCGCCTCGTTCATGCGTTTACCGTCTGGTTATCGCTGTCCTGCCCGCGGCTGAACTTGGCGGCCTGGGCTGCCAAATGGCGGGCGACGCGAAGGTTGAGCCACTGTTGAATCTGGGCGGTCAATTGAAAGATTTCTATCGTCATGGAGGTAGTCCTTCGAGGTAGTCAAATTAAGTACGGCTCCCCCGGCCAAACGCCGGAACAGCCACTGGGCGCCCTCCTCCCTTGGGCTGTTGAGTATATACACCATCCCGCTGACAGATTTCAATATCTGTCAGACAAACTTTGCGAGATGACAGCTATGCGGTCCGGACGGGCCCACCGGGCCCCTGCGGCCCGGCCGTATGGCGCGCTACACCGTTCCGTGAGAAGCGGCGCGATCAGCAGGTCCGGTGCCTATGTCTCGCTACGGCACCCCCGGGAGAGGCCCGTATGGATCGTCCAATGACCTTCAAGGAGATCGCCAAGATCACCGCGGGCGCGGTGGTCTCGCTCGTCATCGTCGGGTGGCTGATGGTTCTCGCGATCGCATTCCTGACGGTGCTCTGAGGCCACCTCACAGCACCGGAACCTCAAGTGTTGGAATTGGCTCCGGAATCGAAAGGGGCCGCTTCACGCAGCGGCCCCTTTGCCGGGAAAATGGCTTGGGGATGAAATCTAGCCCCGGTTGACCCAAGACTACACGGTTCAGGGAATTGAGGAATTCCGGATGACTACTGTCCACCCGGCTGACCGATTATTGGCGATCCCTATTTTTATGCCATCCGCGTGTCGGTGCGCATCCATCTATTGCTGCTCGTCCTTGGGCGGCATTCGGGGCGGTGGCAGCGGCGTGAAGACCGATCCTTGCGCACCCGCCGGCGGTGGCACGAAGGTCCCGGTCGTGGAATCGCCGCCGGTGGTCTCCAGAATCGTCTTCGGCGTGATGTACTCCCTGACGAAATCCATGATGGTGCCGTCGCCGCCGCCGAAATCGGCTGCCCGTCCACCCTGCGGATGCCCGGCCTTGATCTCGTTGTCGGCCGTGTGGGTCTGCTCGGCCAACGCGTCGCTGTAGGGAATCCGGAAGGCGCGCGGCACCGCGCTCGGCCGGTTGTCTTCATCAAGCTCCTCAACCCAGAGATAGATCGAGCCCGGATCGCCCTCCAGCGAATGCGGCTCCACGATCCGCGTCGACAGCAGCTTGAAGTTCGCCGGCAGCCTTTCCGCGGAGGCCCAGCCGAGCAGGCCGCGCATCCCGCCGAAGCTGACGAAATAGAACGCGCTGGTCACGACGATGACGACAGCCTTCAGCGACCAGTGCAGCCGCGCGTAGACCAGCACGATCAGGAGCAGCGCACCGACCGCCGCGTAGGCGACCGCAAGCGTGAGAATGACCGACTGCAGACTAATCACGACGCATCCTCACCCCGGTCTTCGGGTCTAGATCGGCGCCGTTGGCGTGGACGTTACGAAACGTCTCCAGCAGCGATTTCGGCCGCTGGTCCACGTTGATCACCTTGCCCTCAGCGTCGATGCGAAACCTGACCGCGGTCTTCTCGTCGCCGGTGTGAGTGACGGTCAGCTTGTCGTCGAAGATCACCTGCGCCGTCGGGTTGAGCTTCTGCACCTTCACATTGGCCTGCACCGGCTCACCGGTCGTCGCCTGGAAATGCGAAACGTTGACGGTGTATTCGCCGGCGACGATGCCGCGCAAGGTGACGATCTCCTCGCGGATCGGCGATGCGATCTTCTTGCCGTTGACCACGATGAAGTCGTTGGCGCCGCCGCGATCGTCGCGATCGAGCGTCAGGAAGCCGGCCTCGCGATGCCGGTACCAGGCGATGTTGCCGGCCGGGTCCTGCACGAACAGGTCGAGATCATCGGGATGGTTGTCCGGCCAGTCCATCGTGATGATGAACTCCGCCTTGGAGTCGATCTTGCCTTCCTTGGAGTCCGGCGACACCGCAAGCAGTGCCAGGAAGAACAGGAAGGCGATCACCTGCAGCGCCTTGAACAGCATGACGCCGAGCGGGTCGAACGGCTCCTCGCGCGGATAGAGCCCGAACTCGTCCATCATGGCGGCGTTCCAACGGGCGTACCAAGGCGGCGTTCCAGGGCCGGGGTGACGTGCGTCTCGGTCAGCACGACCGCATCGGAGAACACCCGCTGGGTCGCGGAATCCAGCATGTAGTACTGGATCCGGACCAGGATCGATCCGATCAGCCCGGCCAGCGTCGTGTACATCGCGACCGCCATGCCGTCGCTCATCAGGCCCATCGACGATTTCATCGCGACCTTGTCGGCGGCATCGAGGGAGGCGATCGGCGCCAGCATGATGATGAAGCCGATGATGGTGCCGAGCAGGCCGAGCTTCATCAGCGTGTCGGAGACGAAGGCGCCAAACCCGTTCGACCCGCGCAGGCGATCCGCCAGCGTCCGCAGCAGCAGGGTCTGGTCGATGCGGCCCTTGGCTTGCGCATCGGCCTTCTGCACCAGACTCTTGATGTGATCGGTGACGAGGCCACCGGGCAGGCCGCGCGCATCCGATGCCAACACCTTGGCGCCATCGGGCGCGGCGAGGATGGCGCGGCAGCCGCGCGCGACCTCCCCTTCCCGCGCAATCGCCCGTGTCCGCCAGAAGCAATGGATGCAGGTGACGATGTAGAGCACGGCGATGACGCTGGAAATGTAGGTACGGTCGGAACTGACCATGAGGCGGATCAGCCCGTAGCGCCACAGTAGGAAGGCGGCGAACGCCGAAAGGCCGGTGAAGATCATCCAGAGCAACAGGACGCTGCGCTCCGCCGCATCCGTGCCGGCCGATGCGGCGGCGGCGCCGACCTTGGCATTCATGCTGCGTGAGCTCCCTGTGACGATTGTTCCATGAGGCTCCGCGACGGCCTCGCCTCCCGTTAGAGCAGAGCCGGCGGGCGCCGTCCAAAGACATCTGCCCAAGTTTCGTCGGGCAAATTTCCCGACCTGCATCGCTGGGCATGCTTGCACTTGCCGGGAACGGGGTTGCTGTTACGCTTCCCCCTCTTTCTGGATCGTGCTCCGGCCGTGGAGTGATCGCATGCGCCTCGTGCTTCAACTGGTCGCCCGCCTGCTCGTCATCGTCGCGCTGTGCCTCGGCGCGGCTACCGTCTGGGCCACGATCGATGCCTATCGCAGCGTCGATCGCGCCACGTCGGCCTCCGCCGAGCGGGTCTCGCAGGCGCTTGAAGCATTGTACTGGCGCGAATTGCTGCTGCGCAGTAACCGGATGCGCGAGCAACTGCTCCCGGCGCCGGACTGGCGCACCATCGAAACCATGGGACTGATCGCGCCGGGGATCTGCGTGCAGTTCGAACCGGCCGGCGCCTTCGAGAAGCCGCTCTGCGGCCAGAGCAAGGGGATCGGCAAGGCGCCGCCGCGCTGGTTCGCGGCCTCGGTGCAGACGGTGCTCGGCGAACACGCCACCGTCGAGCGGCCGATCAGCGCCCGCACTGCCACCGCCGGCACCGTCCGCGCCGTCTCCGATCCGGACGCCGCGATCGCGCTCGCCTGGCAGCACATCCTGGACAACATCCATGTCGCGCTCCTGATGGCGCTCGCCATCGCGCTGCTCGCCTCGCTGGCGATCGCGCATACTCTGGCACCGGCGCACTCGATCGTCTCAGCGCTGCGGCGCATGGCCGACGGCGAGTACCGCACGCCGCTGCCGCGCGTCCGCTCGATGGATCTCGCGATGATCGGACGCGCCGTCGGCGATCTCGGCGACCGCCTCGCGCAGGCCGAGGAAGAGCGCACGATGCTGACGCGGCGGCTGCTCGAAATCCGCAGCGACGAACGCCGCGCGCTGGCCCGCGAGCTGCACGACGAGTTCGGCCAGAATCTCACCGCGATCCTCGCCTTCGCCACCACGATCGAGGCAAGCGCCGGGGACAAATATGCCGCCGGCACCGAAATTGCGCAGGATGCACGGATGATCTCGCAGGCCACGCGCCGCATCATCGCCTGCCTGCGCGATACGTTGAACCGCCTGCGCCATCCGCCGGCCGAGGAGCTCGGGCTGGAGGCAAGCCTGGTCGATCTGGTCGACAGCTGGCGATCGCGCACGACGCAGCCGATGATCCAGCTCGATCTGCAGGGCGATCTGGCCGACATCAGCGGCACGGTCGCAGCGACCGCCTATCGCATCGCGCAGGAGTGCCTGACCAATGCGCTGCGCCACAGCGCCGCGCGCGAGATCGTGCTGCGGATCGAGCGGCGGACCGGAGCCGAGAACGCGCTCTTGGTGCGGGTCGAGGACGATGGCGGCGGCGATGCCGTCAAGGTGGCGCAGTCGGCGGGCTTCGGCCTCACCGGCGTGAGCGAGCGCGTCGCAGCGCTCGGCGGCTCGCTGTCGATCGCGCGTGCCAGCCGCGGCCTCTCCGTCGCTGCCACGATCCCGCTCGCCGCCTGAGATGACGACCGTGTCGACGACAACTGTAAAGACTCGGGGCATCTCGATCCTGCTGGTCGACGATCATCCCGTCGTCCGTCAGGGCTACCGGCGCGTGCTCGAGCATCAGGACGATTTCCGCGTGGTCGCCGAGGCCGACAACGCCGCCAATGCCTATCGCGCGTTCAAGTCGCACCAGCCCGATGTGGTGGTGATGGACATCTCGATGCCCGGCGCGAGCGGACTGGAAGCGATCCGCAACATCCGCGCGCGCGATGCCGACGCCCGTATCCTGGTCTTCAGCATGCACAGCGAGGCCGCCCAGGTGAAGGCGGCGTTCGGCGCCGGCGCCAGCGGCTTCGTCACCAAGGGCAGCGAGCCGGCGGAGCTGATCGCGGCGATCCGCTCAGTGGCGCGCGGCGAGCATGCGATGAGCGACGACATCGCCCGGGTGCTCGCGCTGGAGAGCCTGGCGCCGGCCAAATCGGCGCTCGACCAGCTCGGCGAGCGGGAGATCGAGATCCTCCGGCAGTTTGCGGCAGGCCACACCAAGGAACAGATCGCTGTAAACCTCAACCTCAGCACCAAGACCGTGCAGAACTACCACTATCTGATCAAGGCCAAGACCGGCATGCGGACCGACGCCCAGCTGGTCCGCCTCGCCGTCGAATGCGGGCTGGCGAATTTGTAGCCGCCTTGTAGCTCGGGTGAGTGCAGCGACACCCGGGATCGGCCCGCGATGCCCCGGATATCGCTTGCGCTCATCCGGGCTACCGCCACCACGCCGGCTATTTTGGCCGGTTTTCCGCACTATATTCCCTGTGCGTGGCCCCGCCCCGCTCGATTCGGAGTGCGCAATGATCCCCCGATATACCCGCCCGGAAATGGCTTCCATCTGGGAGCCGCAGACGCGTTTCAAGATCTGGTTCGAGATCGAGGCGCATGCCGCCGACGCACTGGCCGAGCTCGGGGTGATCCCCAGGGAAGCCGCCAGGACGATCTGGGCCAAGGGCAAGGACGCCACCTTCGACGTCGCGCGGATCGACGAGATCGAGCGTGAGACCAAGCACGACGTCATCGCCTTCCTGACTCATCTCGCCGAGATCGTCGGCCCCGAGGCGCGCTTCGTGCACCAGGGCATGACCTCCTCCGACGTGCTCGACACCTGCCTCAACGTCCAGCTCAAGCGCGCTGCCGACCTCTTGATCGCCGATCTCGACCGGGTGCTGGCGGCGCTGAAAACGCGCGCCTTCGAGCACAAGATGACGCCGACCATCGGCCGCTCCCACGGCATCCATGCCGAACCGGTCACGTTCGGCCTCAAGCTCGCCTATGCCCATGCCGAGTTCGCGCGCGCCCGCGCCCGCCTGGTCGCCGCGCGCGACGAAATCTCGACCTGCGCGATCTCCGGCGCGGTCGGCACCTTCGCCCAGATCGACCCGCGGGTCGAAGAGCACGTCGCGAAAGCGATGGGCCTGCGGCCGGAGCCGGTCTCGACGCAGGTGATCCCGCGCGACCGCCACGCGATATATTTCGCCACCCTCGGCGTGATCGCCGCCTCGGTCGAACGGCTTGCGGTGGAAGTGCGCCATCTGCAACGTACCGAAGTGCTGGAAGCCGAGGAATTCTTCTCCGAGGGCCAGAAGGGCTCGTCGGCGATGCCGCACAAGCGCAACCCGGTGCTGTCGGAGAACCTCTCCGGCCTGTCGCGCATGGTGCGCGCCTATGTGACGCCGGCGCTGGAGAACGTCGTGCTGTGGCACGAGCGCGACATCTCGCACTCCTCGGCCGAGCGCATGATGGCCCCCGACGCCACCGTCACGCTCGACTTCGCGCTGGTCCGGCTCGCCGGCCTGATCGAGAAGCTGCTGGTCTATCCGCAGAACATGCAGAAGAACCTCGACCGGCTCGGCGGCCTGGTGCATTCGCAGCGCGTGCTGATCGCGCTGACCCAGAAGGGCGCCAGCCGCGAGGACGCCTACAAATTCGTGCAGCGCAACGCGATGCCGGTCTGGCGCGGCGAAGGCGACTTCCAGACGCTGCTGAAGCAGGACGCGGACGTGAAGAAATACCTGACGGATGCCGAGATCGAGGAAAAATTCGACCTCGGCTATCACCTCAAGCATGTCGACACGATCTTCCGGCGGGTGTTCGGGGAGAGCTGAAGACCTCGTAGCCCGGATGGAGCGAAGCGAAATCCGGGAATCGTGCCGCGGACGCAGACCCCGGATTGCGCTGGCCTCCATCCGGGCTACGGGCCGCGGATTCGATGCCATTCCCGCGTGACAAGTCGGCGGGTTACGCTACGCTGCCCAGCCAACCAAAGCTCACAAGAAACGGACGCTCCCTATGCCCATCGTCAATCGCGTTGCCGCCCTCTCGGATGAAATGGCCGCCTGGCGCCACGACTTCCACGAGAACCCCGAACTGCTCTACGAGGTCCACCGCACCGCCGGCATCGTCGCCGACAGACTGCGCGAGTTCGGCTGCGACGAGGTGGTGACGGGGATCGGACGCACCGGCGTGGTCGGCGTGATCCGCGGCCGCAAGTCCGGTTCGGGCAAGACCATCGGGCTGCGCGCGGACATGGATGCGCTGCCGATCGCCGAGGCCTCGGGCGTCGCCTACGCCTCCAAGATCCCCGGCAAGATGCACGCCTGCGGCCATGACGGCCACACCGCGATGCTGCTCGGCGCCGCGAAATACCTCACCGAGACCCGCAATTTCGACGGCACCGCGGTCGTGATCTTCCAGCCCGCCGAGGAAGGCGGCGCCGGCGGCAAGGCGATGGTCGACGACGGGCTGATGACCCGCTGGGGCATCCAGGAGGTCTATGGCCTGCACAACATGCCCGGCCTGCCCGAGGGCTATTTCGCGACCACGCCCGGCCCGATGCTGGCCTCGTCGGACACCTTGAAGATCGTCGTCCACGGCAAGGGCGGCCACGCCGGCGCCGCCCCGCACGAGGCGGTCGACAGCGTGCTGATCGGCGCCCAGATCATCAATGCTTTGCAATCGATCGTGTCGCGCAATGTCGATCCGCTGAAATCGGCGGTCATCTCGATCACCATGTTCGAGGCCGGCGCCGCGTTCAACGTGATCCCGGAGACCGTCACGCTGGGCGGCACCGTGCGCACGCTGGATCCCGGCGTGCGCGATCTGGTCGAGCGCCGGATCGGCGAGGTTGCTTCCAACATCGCCAAGGCCTACGGCGGATCGGCGGAGACGGACTATGGACGCATGTATCCGGTGACGCTGAACCATGAGCGCGAGGCCGGCATCGCCGCCGAGGTCGCCCGCGATGTGGCCGGCGCCGACCGCGTCAACGACAATCTGGTGCCGGTCATGGGCGCCGAGGATTTCGCGTTCATGCTGGAAGCGCGCCCCGGCGCGTTCGTCTTCCTCGGTATGGGCGACGGCCCGATGTGCCACCACCCGGCCTACAAGTTCAACGACAACATCCTCGGCCACGGCGCCTCGTACTGGGTGCGCCTGGTCGAGAAGCAGATGCCGGCGGGTTAGCACCGCCCACGCGCCATTGACGAACATGACGCCGGTCGCGATCAATTCGCGCCGGCGTCATCGTTTTCACGAGCGCGGCTGCTGTTGCGACATGCAGTGAATGCCGCCGGCTGCAGCGATGCCGTGACTTGGCGCGTGAGCCTAACGAGCGCCGTCGACCTCGCCCGCTCCCATCATCCGCGCGGCGACCCGGTCGCGCTTGACGAAATGATGGAACGCGACCGCGGCAAGGTGCAGCACGATCAGTGCGAGCAAGACGTAGGCGAAGAAGATGTGGCGGTGCTCAAAGGCATCCGCCGCCGCCTTGTCGGGCGAGGTGATCTGGGGAACGTGGAACAGGCCGAAGAAGCTCGAATAGTCCTGGTCGCGGGATCCGGAATGCGCCCAGCCCAGCATCGCCACCAGGATGGTAACGGCATAGAGCGCGCCATGGTTGACGCGGGCGGCGATCCGCTGCCAGGCGGGCATGTCGGCCGGCAGCGCCGGCGTCGGATTGACGCCGCGCCAGACCAGCCGCAGCACGGTCAGCAGCAGCACCAGATAGCCGATATCGGCATGGATCGACCGGTAGAAGAACTTGTCCGCCCGTGCCGGGAAGTGGTTCATCCACCAGCCATAGGCCAGCATGCCGATGATGGTGATGCCCAGCACCCAGTGGAACGCGCGGGCGAGCGCGCCCCAGCTCGCGGTCGTATTGCGGATCATGGTCGAGTTGCCCCGTTTGGATTTCGCACGTCGCAGCAATAGTTTGCCGTGATACTTGCAGGGATGGGTCAAGGCCATATGAAATTCCCGCCTTCACCGCCTTTTGTCGGCCGCAGAGGCCGGATAGCCAAACAACTGAATGGTAACCCTGCTTCGGATAGACTTTTCACCGTGTCCAGTCCCCCGACCATCCTCGTCTTCGATTCCGGCCTCGGCGGCCTCACGGTGCTGCGCGAGATCGTCCGCGCCCGGCCCGACGCGCACTATGTCTATGTCGCCGACGACGCCTTCTTCCCCTATGGCCACCACACCGAGGACGAGATCATCGCCCGGGTGGTGCCGCTGGTCGGCGAGCTGATCGAGACCCACGCGCCCGACCTCGTCGTGATCGCCTGCAACACGGCATCCACCCTGGTCATGTCGCATCTGCGCGACGCCTACCGCCTGCCCTTCGTCGGCACGGTGCCCGCGATCAAGCCGGCCTGCGCCTCGTCGAAAACCAGGCGCGTCTCGGTGCTCGGCACCAGAGGCACCGTGAAGCGCGAATATACCCGCAAGCTGATCTCGGATTTTGCACAGGGCTGCGAGGTGACGCTGGTCGGCTCAGGTGAGCTGGCTTCGCTCGCCGAAGCCGCGCTCAGCGGCGACAGCGTGCGCGACGAGGACATCGCGGCCGAGCTCGCGCCCTGCTTCGTCGGCGATGGCGCCAATGACCCCGCCCGCACCGACACCGTCGTGCTCGCCTGCACGCATTATCCGCTGCTGCTGGAACGCCTGACCAGGCTCGCGCCCTGGCCGGTCGACTGGATCGATCCGGCGCCCGCGATCGCCCGCCGCGTCGCCGATTTGCTCGGTCCTGCCGGCATGGAGAGCGATGAGGCCGGCGCCGAGATGATCTTCACCTCGAAGCGCCCGCACAGACTGACAGAAGCGCTGACGCCGTTCTTCGGCGGCCGTGTCCCGGCCTGATCCTTTTCGCCGTCACCATGTGCTGCTAGCTTCCCCTCGCCTCATCGAGGGAGCACTCCATTGACCTCAGCACCGCTGACGCCGCTCAACCGCCTGCGCAAGGCGTGGCGCGACAAGCGCCCGACCTTCGGCGCGATCGCGACCATTCCGAGCATCCAGACCGTGCAGATCATGGCGCAGTCGCTGGACTGGATTATCGTCGATCTCGAGCACGGACCGATCGATCTCGGCACCGCGCATGCGATGATCGTGGCCACGTCAGGGACGCCATGCGTGCCGATGGTGCGGATCGCCGCCAACGAGCCGCACCTCGCCAAGGCGCCGATGGACATCGGCGCGCTCGGCATCAACTTCCCGATGATCTGCAATCGCGGCGACGCCGAGAAGGCCGCGCGCAGCGTGCGCTATCCGCCGAAGGGCGACCGGCTCTGGGGCCCGTTCCATGCGCCGTTCCGCTGGGGCGTCTCGATGAACGACTACATGGCGACTGCCGACGACGACATGATCTGCATGATCACGATCGAGCATGTCGATGCCGTGAACCGGATCGACGAGATCATGGCGACACCCCGGCATCGACCTCGCGGTGATCGGGCCCGGCGATCTCGCCACCTCGATCAACAAGCGCGGCCTGCCCGACGATCCCGAAGTGGTCGCGCTGATGCAGCGCGCCGAAGAAGGCATCATGAAGAGCGGCGTGCCGATCGGCGGCGTCGCGCGCACCGCCGAGCAGGCCAATGCGATGATCGAGCGGGGTTACCTCGCGCTCGCGCTCGGCTTCGACTGGTCGCTGTTCCAGCGCGGCATCGCCGCCGCGTTCGCCGGGATCAAGCGGTAGGCGTGACGCGTGGCTGACCACGCGCTTCGCGCGCTCACCTGCCGACGAGCGGGTTCCAATCACGTCATCGAGGAGCCACGGCCGACGCTCAGCGTCGTGCCTTCAGCATCGTGCCTGTGGGTGAGCATGGCAATTGCCGAAACAGCTTGTAAGCCCCGCGTAATCAAGGCCGCATGATTCCACGATAGCCTGCGCTATTGGATGAACGGACTAATCCCAATGTCGAAACCGCAGATCACACAACGCTTGCTTTCCGCCGCGATTCCGCGCTGCTAGACTTTCGCGCCTTGGGAGGAAAATGCATGTTCAGGAACTTGCTGCTCGGTCTTACCGTGATTGCCTTTGCCGGTGCCGGCGCTGCCTTTGCGCAGCAGAGCGGCATCAAGCGGACACCGCTGCAGAAGGTCGACTTCCCGGCGGGCTACAACACGGTCACGGCGATTGCCGAGGTTCCAGCGGGGGGTGCGTCGGGTCGTCACAGCCATCCCGGCGCTGAAACCGGCTATGTGCTCGAAGGCGAGCTGGAACTTGTGATCGACGGCAAGCCGCCGCTGAAGCTGAAGGCAGGCGATTCCTACCAGATCCCGGAAGGTGCGGTGCACGATGCCAAAACTTCCGGCGACAAACCGCTCAAGGTGCTAGGGGTCTACGTGGTCAAGGCCGGCGAGCCCTTGGCCAAACCGGCACCGTAAGCCGAACCTGTTGGCTTCCGACCAGTTGGTTCATGTTGGCTTCAGGTGCGGCGAGCAACCATTCGAGCTCGCCGGGCCTTTGATTTTTGCCTGATTGCAGGGATATGAACCGAACAGATGCGCGGTAAATTTCGTCGGATTTCATTGCCGCGCCGTTCGTCGCCGATCTGATGTACGCGTCCGCCGGCGTGCCGTTCGTCTCCCTGACACGCTCGCTGAACGTTCGTGCGGTGGTCGAGGCCCGCGCACGCGCGGCGCAGGCGCCGGGCTGGGCCTCGATCTTCGTCAAGGCATTCGCGCTGGTCGCCAAGACCGAGCCGACCCTGCGCACGCTGCACGTCAAATGGCCGTGGCCCTGCCTCTACGAATTGCCGCGCAGCGTCGGCATGGTGGCCGTTGCGCGCGTTGAGAAGGGCGAGGATTGCGTGCTGTTCGAGCGCGTCTGCGCAGCCGACGAGATGGCGCTCGGCGATGTCGATGCGCTGATCCGGCGCGCCAAGACCGCGCCGCTGCACGAGATCCCTTCATTCCGCAAAACCCTCTGTGTGACGCGCCTGCCGTTTCCGCTGCGCCGCCTGGCATGGGCGATCGGGATGAATTTCGGCCGGCAGCGCGCCAATTTCTGCGGCAGCTTCGGCGTGACCTCGGTCGCGGCCTACGGCCCGGACGAATTGCATGCGCTGAGCCCCGGGCCATTCCTGCTGAGCTATGGCGTGATCAAGCCGGACTTGACCGTCGATGTGGTGCTGCGCTGGGACCATCTGGTCTGTGACGCCGCGCTGATCGCCAAGACCCTGACCCGGCTCGAGCAGGTGCTCAGCGGCGAAATCGCCGCGGAAATGGGCGCGATCCGGCCGCAAGCCGACGCCCGGCCGGTCCGGGCCGCCGGAACCCGGCTTTGAGCGGCGAAAGGGACCGATTTTGACGCCGATTCGGCCCAAATCGGCCTGCGTTTTGTTTGACAGAGCCGGACTTTCTCCTTAAGACCACCCTTGCTCGCGGGCCGGTTTCGGCCCGCGATGCGTTTCGCGACCCGTGGTTCTCCCCGAGCTTTCGAGGCGGACCTGTCGGTACGGGCCTTTTGGCCGGTACACAGGAGGGCGCGTCTCCTCAAACCTGAAACTGACAAAACGCCGGGCGCTTCGTGCGACGGCTATCAAAGAGGACGCGATGACAAAGCGCAGTGAGGCGAAGTACAAGATCGATCGCCGCATGGGCCAGAATATCTGGGGCCGCCCGAAGAGCCCCGTGAACCGCCGCGAATACGGCCCCGGCCAGCACGGCCAGCGCCGCAAGGGCAAGCTCTCCGACTTCGGCGTTCAGCTGCGCGCCAAGCAGAAGCTCAAGGGCTACTACGCCAACATTTCCGAGCGCCAGTTCCACGGCATCTATGTCGAAGCCAGCCGCCTGAAGGGCGACACCGGCGAGAACCTGATCGGCCTGCTCGAGCGTCGTCTCGACACCGTGGTCTACCGCGCCAAGTTCGTCGCCACGATGTTCGCCGCGCGCCAGTTCATCAACCACGGCCACGTCAAGGTGAATGGCCGCAAGGTCAACATCGGCAGCTACAAGCTGAAGGTCGGTGACACCATCGAGGTCAAGGAAGCCTCCAAGCAGCTCACCCCGGTGCTGGAAGCCGCCCAGCTGCCCGAGCGCGACCTGCCCGACTTCCTCGAGGTCGATCATGGCAAGATGACCGCGAAGTTCGTCCGCATCCCGGCACTCGGCGACGTGCCGTTCCCGGTGCAGATGGAGCCGCATCTGATCGTCGAATTCTATTCGCGCTGATCACAGCACGCATGCGAGATCCGAAAGGCCCCGGTTTTGCCGGGGCCTTTTTGTTTGGCTAAAGTCGCGGCACACCGACCGAGAGAACCATCATGCACTACACCCCTGCCCGGCCCGATCCCAACGCGCCCGCCGTCCGCATCAACCTGCTGTCGGACACACAAACCAAGCCGACGCCGGGGATGCGCGAGGCGATGGCAAGGGCCGAGGTCGGCGACGAGCAGGTCGGCGACGATCCGACCACCAATGAGCTCAACGCCCGCGTCGCCGATCTGCTCGGCAAGGAAGCTGCCGTCTTCATGCCGTCGGGCACGATGTGCAACGTCGCGGCGACGCTGGCCTATTGTCGCCCCGGCGACGAGATCCTGGCGCACGCGACCGCGCATATCATCGCCCGCGAGGGCGGCGCGCATGCCGCGCTCGGCGGCTTCCAGATCACGCAGCTGCCGGGCGATGACGGCCAGTTCACGCCTGACACCTTCCGCACCGCGCTGCATCCGCGCACCCGCTACCAGCCGCCGCAGGTGCTGGTCAGCGTCGAGCAGACCGCCAATATCGGCGGCGGCACGATCTGGAAGAAGGCGGCGCTCGATGAGGTCGTGCGCATCGCCAAGGACCATGGGCTTGTGACCCACATGGACGGTGCGCGACTGCTGAACGCGACAGTCGCCTCCGGCATCGCGCCGCGCGACATGACGGCGGGCTGGGATTCCGCCTGGATCGATTTCTCCAAAGGCCTCGGCGCGCCGATCGGCGGCGTGATCGCCGGCACCCGCGCCTTCATCGACGACGTCTGGCGCTGGAAGCAGCGGCTCGGCGGCTCGATGCGGCAGTCCGGCGTCTGTGCCGCCGCCTGCATCTACGCGCTCGATCACCATGTCGATCGCCTCGCCGACGACCACGCCAATGCGCGGGCGCTGGCGCGCGGGCTGTCGCAGATCAACGGCATCGCGGTGCAGGCGCCCGAGACCAACCTCGTGTTCTTCAGGCCCGACGGCGCCGGCGTCTCCGGCGACAAGATGGTCGCCGAGCTGCGCAAGCGCGGGGTGACGCTCGCAATGATGGACGGCCGGATCAGGGCCTGCACACATCTCGACGTCACGGCCGCGATGATCGAGGAAGCGGTCGGTCACGTCAGGGACATCGTGCGCGGGGCGTAGCTACGGCCGCAGATTGTAGCCCGGATGCAGCGAAGCGTAATCCGGGGCGATTGGCGCCTCGGACGAGACCGTCCCCGGATTGCGCTGCGCTCCATCCGGGCTACGAAGCCGGTTACCGCCCCATCGCCTGGTAGATCAGCGTCTTCAGCTCCTGCTGGATGCGGCCGCGCTGTGACGGCGTCTGCACCATGAAGATCCCGAACAGATCATCGGCGGGGTCGATGAAGAAGAACGTGCCTCCGACGCCGTCCCAGCGATATTCGCCGAGCGGCCAGGACGTGTTCGGCGGCACCGAGGTACGGACCGCAAAACCGAGGCCGAAGCCGGAGTTCGGCCCCGGATAATAGTTCTTGTCGCGCACGACACCGGTTTCGGGACCGATGTGATCCCAAGCCATCAGCGCGATGGTTTCCGGTTTCAGATAGCGCTTCCCCCCATAGCTGCCGCCGTTCAACAGCATCTGCGAGAAGCGTGCATAGTCGCCGACGGTGCCGACCATGCCGCCGCCGCCGGATTCCCGTCGCAGCGGCTGGCGCGGGTCGCTGACGTCGGCGACGGGGCTGATGATGCGATCCTTCGGCATCGGCTCGGCGATCAGCGGCCATTTCGCCCGATCGGCAACATAGAATGCGGTCTCGTTCATCCCGAGCGGACCGAGCAGCCGCTCCTTCTCGACCTGAAACAGGGATTTCCCTGTGATCACCTCGATGATACGGCCAAGCACGTCGGTGGAATGGCCGTAGTCCCATTGCGTGCCGGGTTGCTCGGCGAGCGGCAGCGCCGCGAGCCGCGCCACGAATTCGGCATTGTCGGGATTGTTGTCGAACAGGCCGGCATCGGCGTAGGTCTTGTTCACGACACCGCCGCCATAATAGCCGTAGGGCAGTCCTGCCGTGTGGCGCATCAGGTCTTCGATCGTCACCGGACGCTTGAGCGGCTCCAGCGTCATCGTCGCCTTGCCCTCATCGCCGCGCTTTTCGACGCCGACCTTCATGTCGGCAAAGGCCGGGATGTATTTCGACACCGGATCGCTGAGCGCGAGCTTGCCCTCCTCCACCAGCATCATCGCGATGACTGACGTGATCGGCTTCGACATCGAATAGAGGCGGAAGATGGTCTCCGCGCTCATCGAGAATTCAGTTGCGACGTCGCGAACGCCGAAATTCTCGTAGTAGACCGGTTTGCCGTGCTGCTGCAGCAGCAGGATCGCGCCGGGGATCTTCCCGGTCGCGACCTCGTTCCTGACATAGTCGGAGACCTTGGCGAGGCCCTCCGGAGAGAATCTGTGCGCGGCCGGCCCCGCGGCGCCGGCCTGCGCAACCGTTGCGACCAACGCGAGCACAAGTGCCGCGACGACTGCGCGGCACCCACGCATGTCAATTCTCCATGGCTTCATAGACGAGCTGCTTCAGCGTCCGCTGGGTGCGCTGACGCTCGGTCGGCGTCTGCTCCAGCAGCACGAAGAAGAAGTCCTGCTTGCGGTCGATGACATAATAGCAGCCGCTCGCGCCATCCCATTTGAGCTCGCCGAGATCGCCGGGCGGCGGCGGCTTCGCCGTGCCCGGATCGGTACGCACCGCAATCCCAAGCCCGAAGCCAAAGCCATCGCCAGGGAAGTAGAAAAAGTCGCGCGCGACGCCGGAGGCCGGGCCGACGCGATCCGTCGTCAATTCCTTGAACGTTTCGGGCTTCATGATGGTCTTGCCATCAAGGGTGCCGCCGTTGAGCAGCATCTGGGCGAAGCGCGAATAATCCGCCATGGTCGAAACCATGCCGCCGCTGGCGGATTCCCATTTCTTGACCTTGGTCGGATCGTTGACCCGGCCGACCCGGAAGTCGCTGTCGTTCGGCATCGGCTCCGCCATCAGCTTCTGCTTCTCGGGATCGGTGACGAAGAAGCCGGTGTCCTTCATCCCGAGCGGGTCGAGCAGCCTTTCGCGCTCGATCGTCGAGAGCTTCTCGCCGGTGGTTACCTCCATCACGCGCGCCAGAATGTCGGTGGAATGGCCGTATTGCCAAAGCTCGCCGGGCTGGTTGTGCAGCGGCAGCTTGGCGATCCGCTCGGCGAATTCAGCGAGGTCGAAGTCGCCGGCATAGATGTTGGCATCCTTATAGGCCTTGCGGACCAGGCTGTCGCCGTAGAAGCCGTAGGTGATGCCCGACGTATGCGTCATCAAATCGAGGATCGTCATCGGCCGCCTCAGTGGCACCAGCTCGAGCGTCTTGGTGCCGTCCTCGGCCTTCTTCTCGACGCCGACCTTCACGTCGGCAAAGGACGGGATGTATTTCGAGACAGGATCATCGAGCTTGTATTTACCCTCCTCCAGCAGTTGCATCGAGACCACGGCGGTGATCGATTTGGACATCGAAGCCAGGCGGAAGATGGTCTTGTCGGTGATCGGCGCCTTGCTGACCACGTCCTGCACGCCGAAGGCCTCGTGATACACCGGCTTGCCGTGCTGCTGGATCAGGACGATGGCGCCGGGAATCTTTCCGGTCGCGACCTCGTTCTTGAAGAACTCGCCGATCTTGGCGAGCTTGTCGGGGTTGAAGTGCGCGCCCGCCGGAATCTCGTAGGTGCCCTCGGTGTGCGCGTACGCCAACGATGCCGCCAGCAACACTGCGCCGGCTGCGGCGGCGCACGTCAAACGAAGTGAATGCATTTGATCGATCCCTCCCCGGAAATCACGGGGAAGTGTAGCGGCGGTATCATCAGGCACAAGGGCTCCCGAAGGCGTCCAGGGCCTCCTGATGCAGTTCGCCGCTCTGGGCCGAGAAGCAGCAGAAGATCACCTGCGTCACGCCGGGTGCAGCCGTCAGCGCGTCGACCACGGCCTTGATCGCAATGCCGGCCGCGCGATCCGCGGGGAAGCGGTAGATGCCGGTGGAGATCGCAGGGAAAGCGACAGACTCAAGCCCGTGCTTTTCGCAGAGCTCTATCGAGCGGCGATAGCAGGATGCAAGCAGACTGTCCTCGTCGAGCTTGCCGCCATTCCACACCGGGCCGACCGTATGGATGACGTGCCTGGCAGGCAGCCGATACCCTTTGGTGATCTTGGCCTGGCCAGTCTTGCAACCGTGAAGCATACGGCATTCGGCGACCAGATCCGGCCCCGCCGCGCGGTGGATCGCGCCGTCGACGCCGCCGCCCCCAAGCAGCGACGAATTGGCCGCGTTGACGATGGCGTCAACGCGCAGGGTCGTGATGTCGGTAACGATGACTTCGAGCCGCGCCTTGCCGATCTGGCGCGCCGTCAAGGTCAGGCAACCACGTCGACCGGGATGCCCTTGTCAGCAAACAGCTGCTGCAATTCACCGGCCTGGAACATCTCGCGGATGATGTCGCAACCGCCGACGAACTCGCCCTTCACATAGAGCTGCGGAATCGTTGGCCAGTTCGAATAGACCTTGATGCCGTCGCGCAGCTCGGCCGATTCCAGAACGTTGAGGCCCTTGTAGCCGACACCGATGTGGTCGAGGATCTGCACGACCTGACCGGAAAACCCGCACTGCGGGAATTGCGGCGTGCCCTTCATGAACAGCACGACGTCGTTCGACTTCACTTCGTTGTCGATGAATTGCTCGATGCTCATTTTCGCTTCCTTCGGGGGCGGCGCTCTCAAGCCTTGTGGGCCGGCCCACCCTTCTAACCCGTGACTGGCTATATATGTAGCTCAAACCATTGTGCATCCAAAGCAAAATGGCGGAAATCTGGCATGCGGCGGGGGCCGGACGGCACCGCAAAAAGGGCCGGGATTATCTGACGGGCCCAATATCATCATGGGGGAGGCTTTTTTCCCGTAACGGAGCCCCTATCTAGGACGAACTGTCCGTCTGGAACCAGTTTACCGAAGCAACGTTCTCCCCTTGAATCGGAGACCATCGTTGACGAAACCAGCCTCTGCCGCGGCCGCCGTTCCCGGCACCTCCCCGTCAGTGTCCTCCGAATCCGGTTCGCTCGCGCAGCGGCTGGTGGACGCCTATCGCGCGGTCCGCGACGAGACCGAGCGCCGGGCCGCGCCGCTGTCGGCGGAAGACCAGCTGATCCAGTCGATGCCGGATGCGAGCCCCGCCAAGTGGCACCGCGCCCACACGACCTGGTTCTTCGAGCAGTTTCTGCTCGGCGAGCACGTCAAGGGCTATACGCCGTTCCACCCGGACTATGCCTATCTGTTCAATTCCTATTACGTCAGCGCCGGCCCCCGCCATGCCCGCCACCAGCGCGGCCATCTGACCCGCCCGACCGCCGACGAAGTCACCGCCTACCGCCGTCATGTCGACGCTGAGGTGGTGAAATTCTTCCAGACCGCCCCGACAGAAAAGCTCGAGGCGCTGGTGCCGCTGGTCGAGGTCGGGCTCAATCACGAGCAGCAGCATCAGGAGCTGATGTACACCGACATCCTGCATGCCTTCGCACAGAACCCGATCCCGCCGGCCTACGATCCGGCGTGGCGCTTCCCGGCATCGCAGCGCGGGCCCGAGGAATGGGTGACGCTCAACGAGGGCATCCACACCGTCGGCCACGGCGACGACAGCTTCCATTTCGACAATGAGAAGCCCGCGCATCGCGCGCTGGTCGGCCCGGTCAAGCTTGCGAAAAACCTCGTCACCAATGCCGACTGGCTCGCCTTCATGAAGGACGGCGGCTATTCCACCGCCACGCTGTGGCTGATGGATGGCTTCGGCACCGTGACCAACGAGGGCTGGCAGGCGCCCGGTCACTGGCGCGAGATCGACGGCGAATGGAAGATCATGACGCTCGGCGGTCTGCAGCCGATCGATCCGCAGGCTCCGGTTTGCCATGTCAGCTACTACGAAGCCGACGCCTTCGCCCGCTGGGCCGGCAAGCATCTGCCGACCGAGATGGAATGGGAGGTCGCGGCGCGCGCCGGCCTGCTCAACGACGCCTACGGCATCGTGTGGCAATGGACCCGCAGTGCCTATTCGCCCTACCCGGGCTACCGGGCGATCGAAGGCGCGCTCGGCGAGTACAACGGCAAGTTCATGGTCAACCAGCTTGTGCTGCGCGGCTCGTCGCTGGCGACGCCGGCCGGTCACAGCCGTGTCACCTACCGCAACTTCTTCTATCCGCACCATCGCTGGCAATTCACGGGGTTACGCCTCGCCGACTATGCCTGATTGAGTCCTGTCGACATCGATGACGCGTCGGTAAGCGCGTTCGGGAGAGTATCATGAATGTGCATGCCGCCGCTTTGGCCAAAGCGTATCCGTTCGACGAAGCGACCTCGGCGTTTGCCGGCGATGTGATCGGCGATCTCGCCCGTCACCCGAAACGGCTGTCGCCGAAATATTTCTACGACGCCACGGGCTCGGAGCTGTTCGAGCAGATTACGGTGCTGCCGGAATATTATCCGACGCGTACCGAGCTCGGCATCCTGCGCGACCGCGGCAGCGAGATCGCCGCGATCATTCCGAACGGCGCAGCGCTGGTCGAGTTCGGCGCCGGCGCGACCACCAAGGTGCGCCTCTTGCTTGAGCACTGCGAATTCGCCGCCTATGTGCCGGTCGATATTTCCGGCGATTTCCTCAAGGCCCAGGCCGATGGCCTGCGCCGGGATTTCCCAGGTCTTGGCATCTATCCGGTCGCGGCCGATTTCACCACGCCGTTCGCGCTGCCCGAGGCGGTCGCGGACATGCCGAAGGTCGGCTTCTTCCCGGGCTCGACGCTCGGCAATTTCGAGCCAAGCGAGGCCTTGGCCTTCCTGCGCAGCGCCCGCAAGATCCTCGGCCACGGCGCGCAGATGATCATCGGCGTCGACCTCGAGAAGGACGAACGCGTGCTGTACGACGCCTATAACGACGCGGCCGGCGTCACCGCGCGCTTCAACCTCAATGTGCTGGTTCGGATCAACCGCGAGCTCGGCGGCAATTTCGACCTGTCGGGCTTCACCCACCGCTCGATCTACAACCGCGACCGCCACCGCATCGAGATGCACCTGATCAGCCGCAAGGCGCAGACCGTGCGCATCCTCGGCAACACCTTCGCGTTCCGTCCGGGCGAGAGCATTCACACCGAGAACAGCTACAAATACTCGCTCGAGCGATTCGCCGCGCTCGCCCGCAGCGCGGGCTGGACGGTGCGCGATAGCTGGACCGACGCCAACACGATGTTCTCGGTGCACGCGTTGGTCGCGGACTAAAACCAAAACCGCGGGATGGGGCAACAATCATGGGCCGGCGTGCGCTGCAGATCGCGACGGCCCTGCTCGCCCTCGTCCCTATCTTGACCGGCATCATCACGATGCTCGGCGTGAGCGATCCGCTCTACGCCTCGTCGGGTGTTCCGGCGCTGCCGGTGCTCGACAGCAATCTGCGCTTCTTTGGCGGGGTCTGGCTCGGTCTCGGCCTCGCTTTGCTCTGGCTGGTGCCGCGGATCGAAAGCGAGAGCGTGCTCTTCCGCGTGGTCTGGGGCGGCATCTTCCTCGGCGGCATCGGCCGGCTGCTGTCGATCGCGATGGTCGGCCTGCCGCCGCTGCCCTTCGTGGGCTTCACCGCGCTGGAAGTGATCGGCGCCCCGCTGTTCGTCTACTGGCAGCACCGCGTGGCCACGGCCGGTCGCAGGTAGCGACCCGCGCTATTCTTCCTCCCCGCTCGACCGCAGCGAAATCGATTCCCACGCCGCAACCACGATCATGATCGCGGTGGTGACGATCGAGAGCACCAGCGGCGACATCTCGCGGGCGAAATAGGCCGTGATCGCAAGTGCCACGATGCCTATGCCGTGCGAGAGCTGCAGGAAGTTGCGGATCACGTATTTGAACAGGATGGTCCCAACCAAAAACAGCGCGGGACCGCCGACCGAGCTCACGATCGTCTTCAGGTCGGAATGGCCGGACGGGTGCTTCAGCACCAGTTCGTCGGCAACTGCGGTGAGGATGATGCCGCCGACGATTGGCATGTGCAGATAGGTGTAGGCGATCCGCGCCACGCGGCCGGATTCCTCCGACTTGGAGATCATGTCCGCGCCGGCCTCGGCACCCTTGTGGAAATAGATCCACCACATCGCTATGCTGCCGACCAGCGCCGAGATGAACGCGGCGACATTCTCCGGCGTCCAGGTCAGCTCGGCAAAGGTCGCGCCGTCGACCACGATCGCCTCGCCGAGCGCAATGATGATGAACCCGGCGCAACGCTCGGCCAGGTGGCCGCCCTCGACCGACCAGGCCTCCATCGAGGAAAAGCCGAGCCTAGGGGTCCAGAACCGCAGAGCCGGCGCGACGTACTCGATGGCCAGCGCTGCGATCCAGAGCCACATCCGCGTCTCGTGCTCGGCAAAGCCGCCGAGAACCCAGAGCACGGCCGAGCAGGACAGCCAGGTCAGGATACGGATTGCGTTGTGGCGCACCGCGGTCCGGTGCCGCGGCGTCGCCAGCAGCCAGAACGCGGTGCGGCCGACCTGCATCGCTGCATAGGTCCCGGCAAACCACAGCCCGCGGCCCTCGAAGGCGGACGGTATCGAGGTCGACAGCAGCAGCCCGCCCAGCATCAGCACGAACAGCAGCAGGCGGACCGGCGTCAGGTCGGGATTGAGCCAGTTGGTGACCCAGGTGGTGTAGACCCACACCCACCACACCGCGAGGAACAGCACCGTGACCTGCACCGCGCCCAGCGGGGTGAAGTGGTGCAGCAGCGTGTGCGACAGCTGCGTGACGGCGAAGACGAAGACGAGGTCGAAGAACAGCTCGGCATTGGTGACGCGGCTGTGCTGGTTCGGCACGATGACGCGAAACATCGCGCCGCGCGGATTATCTGCCATCGCCTGAGGCCCCCGCCCGGTTGCCGGGGACTAACCTTCCGGCACGCCGGTCTGCAGGGCCAGCGCGTGCAGCACGCCGCCCATCTGGCCCTTCAGTGACTGGTAGACGATCTGGTGCTGCTGAACGCGGGACTTGCCGCGGAATGACTCGGAAACGACAGTGGCCGCGTAGTGGTCGCCGTCGCCGGCCAGATCACGGATCGTCACCTCGGCATCAGGGATCGCTGCCTTGATCATCGATTCGATATCACGGGCGTCCATCGGCATCCCAGTCCACCTCCGTCAGGTCATTCGAATCAGGGCCGATTCGGCCAGGAAAACCAAGACAAAACCCGGCGCTTGAGGTCTTCTAGGTCATCCTGGGGCACACTATATTCCCATTCCCAGCGATTTAAACCTGCATCAATCGGTCACAAGCCGTCACGCCGAAATGACCATAAGAGGCGCAGAATCATGAAGCTCCCCGGCCCCGACCATCCGATCACGATCACGCCCAATGCCAGGCGCGTCCGCATCACCGCCGACGGCGTCGTCATCGCCGAGACCACCCATGCGCTGACCCTGAAGGAAGCGAGCTATCCGGCCGTGCAATACGTCCCCCGGCAGGACGCCAACATGGAGCTGTTGACCCGCACTGAGCGGACCACGCACTGCCCCTACAAGGGGGATGCGAACTATTTCAGCATCAAGGCCAACGGCAAGACGCTGGACAATGCGATCTGGACCTATGAGGCGCCCTTTCCGGCCATGACCGAGATCGCCGGCCACCTCGCCTTCTATCCGGACAAGGTGAAGATCGAGGAAGTCGCCTAGACCGTCACGCCTGCCGCAAACCGCCGGGCCTCGCCTGGCGGTTTTGGCTCGTGCCATCCAAGCTGAAAGCGGAAATGCCCGGGCGGGGCCCGGGCATGACGACGGGAGTGTTGGGCCGGATCGCCGCTAGACTCTGAATATCGTGAGCCCAAGGATCAGCAGCACCAGGAAGATCACGACGAACACATAGAACAGGAAACGCGCGATGTCGGCGGAGGCGGCGGAAATGCCGGTGAAGCCGAGCAGGCCCGCGATGATCGAGACGACAAGGAAGACCAACGCCCATTTCAGCAGTGTCATTGCTTGCTCCACAAACCGCGCGCGCAGCACGTCCGTCCGACAACGCCCGCCACCGACCCCGGTTCCAGAACGAAACAGATCCACTGAAATGACCGACCTCGACACCACGGAATCGGGACGATTAGGCCTTGCTGAATCGGGTTCCCGATTGCAACATCCGGCTGCAGACCCGGCTGGGGGCACCATGAAATCGATTGCTCACGCGGCTCCGGCCGTCGACGTCCAGGCAGCACCGAAGCTCCACAAGCGCAACGTCGCCCTGGACCGTGCACGTACCTTCCTGACGCTGGTCGTGCTGCTGCATCATGCGGTGATCCCCTACACCCATTTCGGACACACCGACCCGACATCCTGGATCGGCTTCGACTGCGTGGTGCTCGCCACCGACAGCTTCTTCATGGCGATGTTCTTCTTCCTGTCGGGGCTGTTCGTCTGGCCCGGACTCGGCCACAAGCCGTGGCTGATCTTCCTGCGCGACCGGCTGCTGCGGCTCGGCCTGCCCTTCGTGATCTGCGCGTTCACCGTGATTCCGATCGCCTATTACGCGATCGCGCTGCGTGCGACGCCGGAGCTGACTTTCTCCGAATTCTGGTGGAAGACCATGATTTTCGGGCCGTGGCCGAGCGGCCCGATCTGGTTCGTCTGGGTCTTGATGACCTTCGACGTCACGGCGAGCGTGCTGTACCGGGTGTCGTCGCGCCTGCTCGAGCCGATCAACCGCCTGTCGATCAAGGGATTTGAACGTCCCTCGAAGTTCTGGCTGTTCCTCGTCGTCGTCAGTGCCGTCTTCTATTTGCCGATGCTGGTCTATTACGGCCAGAACTACTGGTTCGAGCTCGGACCGTTCTCGGTGCAGGCGAGCCGGGTGCTGTTGTATGCGTCCTACTTCTTCATCGGTGCAGGAATCGGAGCGGCAAACCTCGAGGGCGGCCTGCTCAGCGCGCACGGACGGCTGACCGAGCGGCGCTGGTTCTGGACCGGCATCACGCTGATCCCCTACTGTCTGATGTGGGTGATGATCTACATCAAGCGCGGGGTCATCGGTAACCCCGACCCGCTGCCGGGCTGGTATCTCGCGTCCTACGGCACCTTCTACGTGCTGTTCAGCGCCTCGATCCTGTTTGCGATCCTGGCCTACTTCCTGCAATCGAAGGCGCAGGGACCGACGCTGCTCGACCGCATGCAGGGCGACGCCTACGGCATGTTCCTGGTGCACTATCCGATCGTGCTGTGGCTGCAATACTGGCTGTTCGATATGGAATTGCCGGCGATCGCCAAGGCCGCGATCGCGTTCTTCGCCACCATTGCGCTGAGCTGGGCCGCCACCGCGGTGCTGCGCAAGATTCCCGGATCGAAATACGTGCTTTAGCTATGCAGCGATCTCGTCCCTCACCGCCACGCTTTCCAGCCGCGGGGCGGCCGCGGCGCGATGATCGCGGGCGATCAGGATGTAGAAGGTCGGCAGCACGAACAGCGTGAACAGCGTGCCGATCAGCATGCCCATCACCACGACGATGCCGATGGCAAAGCGGCTGGCCGCGCCGGCGCCGTCGGCATAGAGCAGCGGCGCAAGGCCCGCGACCATCGCGGCGGTCGTCATCAGCACCGGACGCATGCGTACCGCGGCCGCCTTCTGGATCGCGGCGACGCGGTCGAGCCCTTCGTGGTGCTGGATCTCGTTGGCGAAACTCACCATCAGGATGCCGTGCTTGGAGATCAGCCCGATCAGGGTGACGAGGCCGATCTGGGTGTAGATGTTCAGCGTGGTGAAGCCGAAATACAGCGGCAGCAGCGCGCCGCAGACCGCGAGCGGCACCGTTACCATGATGACGAGCGGATCGCGGAAGCTTTCGAACTGCGCTGCCAGCACCAGGAAGATCACGATCAGCGCCATGCCGAAGGTGACGATCAGGCGGTTATCCTCCTGAACATATTGCCTGCTGTCCGATAGCCAGTCGACCGTCATGCCCGGCGACAGCTTTTGCGCCTGCATGAACGCCACCGCCTGCCCCATGGTGACGCCGGGCTTCAGCACAGCCGAGATCGTCGCCGCGTTCATCTGGTTGAACTGCGGCAGCCGGTTGGGTTCGGGCTTGACGTTGACCTTGATCACCGTCGACAGCGGGAACATTTGCCCCGAGCTCGAACGGACATTGAAGCTTCCGAGATTTTCCGGCGTGACCCGGTCGGCCTGGCGCACCTGCGGGATCACCTCGTAGGAACGTTCAAAGAAATTGAAGCGGTTGACGTAGTTCTCGCCGACCAGCACTGCGAGCGTGTCGGCGATGGTCTGCATGCTGACGCCGGCCTCGGCCGCCTTGGCGTGATCGATGGTGATCCGCGCGGTCGGACTATCGAACGCAAGATCACTGTCGACGAAGACGAACAGCCCGCTCTTCCAGGCCGCCTGCTTCAGCGTCTCGACCTCCAGATAGATGGTTGAGAAATCGCCGGCCGAGCGCACCACCATCTGGAACGGCAGACCGCCGGTCGCCGCCGGCAGCGCGGCCGGCTGGAACGGCGTCACGCTGGCGCCGAGCACGCCATAGGACATGCCGTAGAGCTGGTTCTGGATGTCGTTCGCCGAGCGCTTGCGCTTGTCCCAGTCGGTCAGCGTAATGCCGCCGAAAGCGTGGTTTTGGCCGTCGGTGCCGTTGATGACCCAGCTCGCATGATACTCCGGGAGCGAGCGAAACAGCTGCTCGACCTGGTCGGTGTAGCGCGTGGTGTAGTCGACGCTGGCATATTGCGGCGCCCGGAGCACGGTGAACACATAGCCCTGGTCCTCGGACGGCGCGAGCTCGCGCTGGCTGCCGAGAAACAGCACCACGATCGCCGCCAGCACGCTGACCGCGACCACGAGCACCGCGACGCGCATCTTCAGCGTGGCGGCCAACAGCCGGCTGTAGCCGCGCGACAGCTTCGAGAATTGATGCTCGACGAAGCCGGCGAACCGTCCGTGCGAGGTCGCCTCGCCCAGCAGCTGCGCGCTCATCATCGGCGACAGGGTCAGCGCGATGACGCCCGAGACCACCACCGAGCCTGCCAGCGTGAACGCGAATTCGCGGAACAGGCTGCCGGTCAGGCCACCCATCAGGCCGATCGGCGCATAGACCGCGGCCAGCGTGATCGTCATCGCGATCACGGGGCCGATGATCTCGCGCGCGCCGATCAGGGCCGCATCGCCCGGGCTCAGGCCCTCCTCGATGTGGCGATGGATATTCTCGACGACGACAATCGCGTCGTCGACCACGAGCCCGATCGCCAGCACCATCGCGAGCAACGTCAACAGATTGACGGAGAAACCGAGCGCCAACATCATCGCAGCAGTGCCGACCAGCGACAGCGGCACGGTGACGACCGGGATCAGCACCGAGCGGAACGATCCGAGGAACAGCAGGATCACCACCACGACGATCGCGATCGCCTCGGCCAGCGCGTGCTGCACCTCTGATATCGAGGCCTTGACGAAGTGCACGATGTTGAAGACGTCCGCGACCTGCAATCCGGGCGGCGCCACGCGGTTGAGGTCCTCGATCACCTTGGCGGTGGCGGCGACGATCTCCAGCGGGTTGCCGTCGGGCGTCGGCTGCACCGCGATATAGACGGTGGGCCTGCCGCTGTCGCGCGCATTGGAATCGTAGTTCTCGCCGCCGATCTCGAGGGTGGCGACGTCGCCGAGCCGCACCAGGCCGCCGCCGCCGGCGGTCTTGATCACCATCTTGCGGAAATCGTCGAGATTGCGAAGGTCAGTCGCCGCGGTGATGTTGGTCACGGTCATCTCGCCGCGCAGCCGTCCGGGCGCCGCCTGCACGTTGTTGGAGCGCAGCGCAGCGGCGATATCGGCCGCTGTCAGGCCGCGCGCCGCGAGCTTGAACGGATCGATCCACACCCGCATCGCCAGCGACGATCCGCCTGACGTGTCGGCCGAGGCGACGCCGGGCACCGAGGTCAGCAGCGGCTGCGCCACGCGGGTGGCGAAGTCGGTGATCTGCGCGGGCGTCAGCGTATCGCTGGTGAAGGCGATGTACTGCACCCCCGACGCGCCATCGGTGATCTTGGTGATGACGGGGTCGAACACGCCGGCTGGCATGCGGTACTTGACCTGCTGCACCTTGGCGAGCACTTCGGTCATGGCGCGGTCGGCATTGGCGTTGAGCACCAGCTTGGCCTTGATCTGGCTGAGACCCAGCGTCGAGTTCGAGGTCATGTATTCGATGCCGTTGGCGGTCGCTATCGATTGCGCGATCACCGAGGTGACGAAGCCCTGCATGACGTCCTGGGTCGCGCCGGGAAACGACACGTCGACCTGGATGGTGGCGCTCTCCATGCTGGGATATTGCCGCACTGGCAGCGAGACCATCGCGGCGGTGCCGATCAAGAGGATCAGCAGGCTGACGACCGTCGCAAGAATCGGCCGGCGGATGAAGATGTCGGTGAAATGCATGATGCTTGCCCCGGACACTGCCCCTCGCGGGTTAGCGCCCTTTCTCCGGCGTCTCCGCCATGGTCATCTGGACGGCAGCACCCGGCATGACGCGAAGCTGGCCCGCGGTTACGATGTGATCGCCCGGCGAAAGCCCGTGCTCCACCACGACGCGGTCGCCGATGCGCTGCCCGGTCCTGACGGCGACGCCGATCGCCTTGTTGTCGCGCACCACGAGCACGCTCTCGCCGGACGCGCTGGTCTGGATCGCGGTGACGGGCACCACGATGGCATCGAGCTGTGGCGGCAGCACGACGTTCACCATCACGAAGAGCCCAGGCCGCAGCAGCCGGTCGGGATTGCTGAATAAAGCCTGCACGAGGACATTGCGGGTGTCCTCGGCGACCTGCGGTTCGATGGCGTTGATCTTGGCCTCGAACACCCGATCGGGGAAAGCATCGGTACGGATCGTCACCGTGCCTCCCACCTTCAGATTTGACAGGCGCTGCTGCGGAACGGTGAAATTGGCATAGAGCTGGTCGAGCGCGGTCAGCGTGGCGAGCGCATCGCCGGCATTGACGTATTGACCGAGATTGACCTTGCGCAGGCCGATCTGGCCCGCGAACGGCGCGCGGATCGTTGTCTGCGCGATCTGCGCGTCGAGTTGCTCGACCGAGGCGTCGGCCTGCTTCAGGTCTTCCTGCCGCTGCTGCAGCGTCTCCTGGGTCACGAAGCCGGAGGGCGCGAGCCCCTGCGAACGCTTCTCCTGCAATTGCGCAAAGCGTCCCTTGGAAACCGCAACCGCGCGCGAGGCACGCAGCGGCGCGTCATAGAGCTGCACCAGCGCTGCGCCCTCGGCGACATCGGTACCGGCATCGAAATTGATCGCGGTGACGCGGCCGGCAACTTCGGGCGCCAGAATCACCTGCCGCACCGCCTGCAACGAACCGATCGCCTCGATCGAGCGCGGCAAGGTTTCGGTCCGCACCACCATGGCCGCCACCGGCGTGGGCGGGGCCTCAGTCGTGGCCTTGGCGGACGCACTGGAGCCGCCGGCACGCCAGGCGAACAACGCGGCCGCGGCACAGATCAGCAAGACAAGGGTGATGCCCAACGGCTTGGCGCGAAGCCCGAGCCAGCGGCGCGACGAGGATGATGCGGACGGCATTTCGCTTCCAAGAACGAACCCCGGCGTCTCGGCCGGAAGCTTGCTCCTGCAAGCCCGCAACTGGTATAGAACCTCAAGTATGGTTGAGGTCAAGGCTGACAGTTTGCAGGACTTCTAATCCGGGATTTCCGATCCATGGCGCTTGCACAGGAGCTTTCAGTCGGCGAAGTGGCGCGGCGCAGCGGCCTCGCCGTCTCCACCCTTCACTTCTACGAGAGCAAGGGGCTGATCGCGAGCCGGCGCACCAGCGGCAACCAGCGCCGCTACATGCGCGGCGTGTTGCGGCGCATCGCGGTGATCCGGATCGCGCAGCGCGCCGGGATTCCGCTGGAAGAGATCAGGCAGACCTTCGCCGCGATACCGCTCGATCGCGCCCCGACGATGCGCGAGTGGGAGCGCGCGATGCGCGCCTGGACCGAGGCACTGCAGCAGCGCATCAGCGATCTCACCGACCTCCGCGACAAGCTGTTCAGTTGCATCGGCTGCGGCTGCCTGTCCGTCACCGATTGCCCGCTGCGCAACGGCGATGACAGGCTCGGCACCCAGGGCCCGGGCCCGCGCATCCTGATCACGGCGGCCGAACGCCGGCAGCGCCGGGGACGGCAAGGTTGAGCCCGTCGCCAACAAGTTGCGCACAACCTGCCATTGGTCACATGTGGCCATGTGATTCTCGGCTATGCTGGCCGGACTGCTGACCCTAGGGAGTCCTGAGATGAACGACCCTCAAGTTGGATGGATCGCCGCTATCATCGTCGGCGGATTGGCCGGCTGGCTCGCCGAGATGTTCATGAAGACCGGAACCGGCATCTTCATGAATATCATCCTGGGCATCGTCGGCGCCACGCTGGCGAACTGGCTATTGGGTCTGCTCGGCGTGTCGCTCGGCGGCGGATGGATCGGCTTTCTCGTCGCCGGCTTCATCGGCGCCTGCATCATCATCTTTGCGTGGCGCGCGATCCGCGGCGCTACCTAGCGCTTGATCCGAAGGGATCGCGCCTGGACATAAGGCAATAGCGCGATGATGGGTTCATCGCGCTATTCAGATCTTGTTCGCTCGGCGTTGCAGCACCTGATCCTGCCGGATCAGGCGGCGGTGTTGTGCATGTAGTTCGGCAGCCAGTGCTCGAAGGCGCGGGACAGGCTTTCGATCGTCACAGGCGGCTCGCCGGCGACCGCAATCGCCTCGCCGCCGGTGGTACCGATGCGTGCGCACGGCACGCCGGCGCCCTTCATCTTGGCCAGCACGAGGCCTGCGTCGGCCGCAGTCACGGTGACGATGTAGCGGGCCTGATCCTCGCCGAACCAGTAGGCATGCGGCACGATCGAGGACGGCGCCGCCAACAGCTGCGCGCCGATGCCGCTTGCGATCGCCATCTCGGCGAGCGCGATCAGGAGCCCGCCGTCGGAGACGTCATGCACCGCGGTCGCGGTGCCGGCGTGGATCATGCCGCGCACCACGTCGCCGTTGCGCTTCTCGGTGGCGAGATCGACCGGCGGCGGAGCGCCCTCCTCGCGGCCGCAGACATCGCGCAGGTAGACCGACTGGCCGAGCCAGCCTTGGGTGTCGCCGACCAGCAGGATCGCCTCGCCGGCCGCCTTGAAGGCCAGGGTCGCGGACTTGGTGAAGTCATCGAGCAGGCCGACGCCGCCAATCGAGGGTGTCGGCAGGATGCCGCGGCCGTTGGTCTCGTTGTAGAGCGAGACGTTGCCGGACACGACCGGGAAGTCCAGCGCGCGGCAGGCTTCCGAAATGCCCTTCAGGCAGCCGACGAACTGGCCCATGATCTCGGGCCGCTCCGGATTGCCGAAGTTGAGATTATCGGTGATCGCGAGCGGCCGGCCGCCGACCGCGGTGATATTACGCCAGGCTTCCGCGACCGCCTGCTTGCCGCCGTCGAACGGATCGGCCTCGCAATAGCGCGGCGTGACGTCGACGGTGAGCGCAAGCCCCTTCGGCCCGTCCTCGACGCGGACCACCGCGGCATCGCCGCCGGGACGCTGCATGGTATTGCCCAGGATGACGTGGTCGTACTGTTCCCAGACCCAGCGCTTCGAGCACAATTCGGGCGTGCCGATCAGCTTGGTCAGCGCCTCTGCGAGGCCGAGCGGCGGCTTGACGTCCTGCCCGCGGATCACCGGCAGCGCATTGGAGGCGACGTGCGGACGGTCATAGACCGGCGCCTCGTCGCCGAGCTCCTTGATCGGCAGATCGGCCATCACGTCGCCGCCATGCTTGACGACGAAGCGCTTGCTCGGCGTGGTGTAGCCCACGATGGCGAAATCGAGCCCCCATTTGCGGAAGATCGCTTCGGCCTCTTTCTCCTTCTCGGGCTTGAGCACCATGAGCATGCGCTCCTGGCTCTCCGAGAGCATCATCTCGTAGGCGCTCATGCCGGTCTCGCGGGTCGGCACCGCATCGAGATCGAGGTCGACGCCGAGATCGCCCTTGGCGCCCATCTCGACCGCCGAGCAGGTCAGGCCGGCCGCGCCCATGTCCTGGATTGCGACCACGCAATCGGCCGCCATGATCTCGAGGCAGGCTTCCAGCAAAAGCTTCTCGGCGAAGGGATCGCCGACCTGCACGGTCGGGCGCTTCTCCTCGGAGGCGTCGTCGAATTCGGCCGAGGCCATCGAGGCGCCGTGGATACCGTCGCGGCCGGTCTTGGAGCCGAGATAGACGATCGGCATGTTCACGCCGGAGGCCGCCGCGTAGAAGATCTTGTCGGCGCCGGCGAGGCCGACCGCCATCGCGTTGACCAGGATGTTGCCGTCATAACGGGTGTGGAAGCGCACCTGGCCGCCGACCGTCGGCACGCCGAACGAATTGCCGTAGCCGCCGACGCCCGCGACCACGCCGGACACCAGATGCCGGGTCTTGGGGTGCTCCGGTGCGCCGAAGCTCAGCGCGTTCAGGCAGGCGATCGGGCGGGCGCCCATGGTGAAGACGTCGCGCAGGATGCCGCCAACGCCGGTGGTCGCGCCCTGGTAGGGCTCGATGTAGCTCGGGTGGTTGTGGCTCTCCATCTTGAAGACCACGGCCTGGCCGTCGCCGATATCGATCACGCCGGCATTCTCGCCGGGGCCCTGGATCACCCAGGGGGCTTTGGTGGGCAGCCCGCGCAGATGGATGCGCGACGACTTGTACGAGCAATGCTCGTTCCACATCGCCGAGAAGATGCCGAGCTCGGTGAAGGTCGGAACCCGCCCGATCAGCTTCAGGATGCGCTCATACTCGTCCGGCTTCAGCCCGTGGCCGGCGACCAGTTCGGGGGTGATCTTGGGTTCGTTCTTGGGCGCGGTCATGGGACCCTTAATAGGTAGATCGAACGGGGGCGAAAAGGCCTTTTACGGCCCATTTCCGGCCTGTCCAGAGCTTTGCGGCGGTTTGGCGCGGCCCGGGATTTGCAGCCCGGAATTGCACCTCGGATTTGCACAATGGGGATGGATCGGATTTAAGGTCCCGAACCCGATAATTGAAGGCCAGATTTCGTGAACGAGCTCGCCAAGACCGCACTCACTACGGCATTCAACCGCCGCCCCGACCTGCACGTCGAGACCGAAGGCGAATTCGCCGGCTGGCGAACCTGGACCCGGGACAGTTTCGAGACTCATACCGGCCCCTTCTACCACCGCATGGACGAGAACGGCCGCATCGCCTGCGCATTTCGGGTCGGCCCGAAGCACCTCAACGGCTCCGGCAACGTCCATGGCGGCTGCCTCATGACCTTCGCGGATTACTGCCTGTTCGCGCTCGCCTCCCCGGTGCTCCAGGGCCCCGGGGTCACGGTCTCGTTCGCCTCGGAATTCCTCGATGCGGCCCGCGAGGGTGCCTTGATCGAATGCACCGGCGAGGTCACCCGCGCCGGCGGATCGCTAATCTTCGTGCGCGGCATGCTGACATCGGCCGAGCGGCCGCTGTTCAGCTTCTCCGGCACCATCAAGCGGACGAAGCGCAAGGCGCCGGCGGCGACGACAGCGTAAAGCGCGCTAGGAGGCCGTTCCGATTGAATCGGAACGGGCTTCGGATTTTTCTTCGACGCGTTTTCTTCGCGCGAACCGCTACCCACTTCGCGCGAAAACGCTTCGCGCCTGTGGACACCCGCCGTCATCCAGCCGTTACATCGCCGCGGGTTGAATCGAAGGCACCGCGCTAGCGCGTTGTGTTCACGCGCGTTCCTTGCGTGAAGCCATGCACACGCCGGCTGTGACACGACGACATACTGTCGTTGCCTCGTCGCGCGCGCGTCACATGCACGTCAGCCAAGCCCCCGAAGATTGCTGAACGGTTTCTGTTTGTGCATTCGCGCAGCGAGGTTGGGGCATTCTCATGAAATTGAAGACGTTTGTGTCCGTCACGTCGGTGATGTCGCTTGTCGCATCGCTGGCGTGCGTTGCAACTCCGGCGTGCGCCGGCCAGGACGGCGACAATGGCGATCGCGGCGTCGGCGAGTCCCGCGGTCACGATCACGATCAGGATCAGGACCATGACGGCGACCATCATGGCCGCAAGCCGCGCGTGGTGATGATCTCGCTCGATGGTGCCAAGCCCGATTTCATCCAGAAGTTCATCGAGGAAGGCGTGCTGCCGCGCGACGGCGGCCTCGCCCGGCTCAGCCGGCGCGGCGCAGTGGCGCTGCAGAACGTGACGGCGTCACCGTCGCTCACCGCGGTCTCGCACATTGCGATCGCGACCGGTTCGACGGCGGTCCATAACGACATCCCCTCCAACACGTTCGAGCCGATCGTCGGCCCGATCTCCAGCAGCATCAGCGGCTTCGCCGCGCCGATCGGCGGCTACAACGAAAGCCCGCTCGGGCCGTCGGCGCACCCGACGGCACAGCCCCTTTGGGTGCAACTGCGCCAGCAGGGCAAGAAGGTCATCACCGCGACGTGGCCCGGCGGCGACGGCGCCGACATCTCGATCAACAAGACCGTGGTGCAGCCGGCCCAGCCCACCCGCGTGACCGACTTCACGGTGCCGTTCGGCGCGTTCGGCGGCATCGGTGCCCAGGGCTTCACGCTGTCGCGCAGCGACTTCACGACCGATCCGGGCATCGTGGCGGCGCTGCAGGCTGCCGGCCATTTCTCGTTCAGCCCGGTGCTGGTGACCTCGGCGCCGATCGAGACGTTCTCATGTTCCGCGGCGGCGACCGCGACCTGCACCAATGCCTCGACGCTCGACGTCAAATATTCGATCCGCGTCGCCGCCATCGACACCACCAATGATCGCAAGGTGAACTACGACACGTTGGTGTTCTTCGATGCGAACAGCGGCATCACCGCAGGACCGTTCCACGCACCATCGACCGGGCCGGCCTACGTCAAGTTCGGCGGCGAGAACGCACCGTTCTTCTTCGAAGGCAGCGGCGCGAAGGTCGGCGCCGCCTACTTCGTCTCGGCGCTGTCGCCGGACCTCTCGGTGGTGCGCTTCGCCCGCTACGGCGCCAACTTCATCCCGCGCAACACTCCCGTGCTGGCCGATGTCGACGACATCAACAACAATATCGGGTTCTGGCGTCCGCAGGCCGACTTCCGCATTCCGGAGCGCCTCAGCCCGGGCTTCACCAATTTCCCCGACGTCGAGATCGAGACGATGTACGAGGACATGGTGAAGACCTTCGTGCGCTACCAGGCCAATATCGGCGAGCACGCGATCAAGACCCATCCGGACGCCGACCTCGTCATGGTCTATATCGAACAGCCCGACGGCTCCGAGCACCAGTTCCTGCTCACCGATCCGCGCCAGGGCACCAACCCGACCGACCCGAATTCGATCGGCGCCAACCAGGATCCCGCCAAGGTCAAGCGCTACGGCTCCTACATCCGCTTCGCCTACCAGACGGCCGACAGGGCGGTGAAGCAGATTGCCGACGCGGCGGGCCGCGACAGCAACGTCGTCGTGGTGTCGGACCACGGCTTCGCGCCGTTCCACACCTCGGTCAACCTCACCAACATCCTCCGCAACGCCGGCATCGACACCAGCAAGGTCGGGATCCGCACCTCCGGCCCGGCCGCCGACATCTACGTCAACCTGCAGAACCGCGAGCTCGGCGGCACCGTCGATCTGGCGACCTACCGTAGCCTGGTGGCGCAGATCACCGATGCGGTGAAGAACGCGGTCGATCCCAATGCGCGCTTCAACTACTCGCTCAAGGAGCAGCGCATCTTCACCGTCGTCGAGACCCGGCCGCTGCAATGCGACGCCGGTACCGGGCAGTGCACCAGCAAGACCGTCGGCCAGGACTATGGCGACGTGTTCGCGCTGATGGCGCCCGGCTACAATTTCGACGGCGTGCAGAATCCCGGCGTCGCGCGCCAGGGCGACGCGCCGTTCAACGCGGCAACCACCGCCTTGTCGATGCCGAACTTCTATGGTGCCCACGGTCACGATCCGGAGCTTCCAGTGATGAGCGCGACGTTCATCGCCGCGGGGCCGCAGATCCGAAGGGACACCGTGGTGCGGCACATGCGCAATATCGACGTCGCGCCGACCATCATGCGGCTCCTCGGCACCACACCGCACCAGGTCGATGGCGAGGTGCTGAGCGAGGTCCTGCGCTAGGATCCTTCGGCAAATTCCGTGCGGTGGACGTCAGACCGGCGTCCACCGCCTCTCCAATCACGGCCCGGAATCATCACGCGTGCGGCGTGCCGAACCGCTCGATCACCTCGGCGAGCGCGACGTGACCGGTGCAGGCGCCGGACCCCGGGCTGCTCTCGCCCTTCTCCAGCGCCGTCGCGTAGATCACGGCCGGATCGGCCTCCAGGCGCGCGCGAAGTGCGGCCAGTTTCGGCCAGCGATTGCGGTCGGCGACGGCGTGGAACTCGAGCCAGCGTGCGACACCGATCAGCAGCCCATCCGCCAATGTCGGGTAATCGCCGAGCAGGAACGGCGTATCGCCGATCAGTTGCTCGAGCCTGTCGTGCCGCTGCACGACATTGCCCCGCCCCCACTGCCGCAGCGCGGACTGCATCGCGGGATTCGGCGTCTGCATCTCCAGCGCCGCCCATAGCGGACTGAACGCGGCGGTGAAGCCGGTGTTCACGAAGGCCATCAGCTGACGCATCCGGTCGGCCTGCGGCGACAACGGCTCGAAGCTGATGCGGCGCTCGGTATCGCGTGCCGCGAGCCAGCTTGCGATCGCCACGTTCTCGGTGAGCACCCTGCCCTGGTCCGTGACGAAGGCCGGCGTCTCATGCCGCGGATTGATCCGCGCATAGGAGGGATCGCGCATCTCGCCGAGCATGTCGACGCGGCAAAGGCGGTAGGGCTTGCGCAGCCATTCGAGAGCTGCAACGAGCCCCATGGAGCTTCCCAACGGGAAGCCATAGATGAGGATAGGTTCCATGATGTGGTCTCCGGTGATGTCTGACGATCACGCTGCGCAGCGGAGCCGGACCCTATTCGCCACATCCGTGAAGTAAATTACGCACCTTTTTGTAACCACGAGCCGCCATGAAATCTCTCGTCTCCCGCTGCCCGATCGAGGAAGTGATGCAGATCCTGAGCGGCCGCTGGCCGACGCTCCTGATCTATTATCTGAAGCAGGGCACCAAGCGCTTCAGCGACCTGCGACGCGACAACCCGACCATCTCGCACAAGATGCTGACCCTGGAGCTTCGCAAGCTCGAGGACGCCGGCATCGTCGAGCGCACCGAATTCGACGGGTATCCGCTGCGCGTCGAATACCAGCTGACGCCGGCCGGCCACCGGCTCGTGCCGCTGATCGACGCGCTGGGCGAGTGGTGGGAAACGACGTCGAGTGCCGCAGCCCAGTGCAGTTCCGTGGATGCCGAGCCGGTCATTCCGAATACCGTCTCGCGGGATTGAACGGCACGAAGCGCCGTCAAACTTGCGCTGGCATCGGATAGGCTCCCGAAGTATCAGTTTTGATGCGCGACAATGCGCGGGGGAGCCAATCAAGGTGCCGCAGTGCACAGCTAAGACGGGCGGCGTGACGGCTCCCGCGATGACGCCGATCCTGTCCACCGCGCCGGGTGCGCGCGGCTGGCGCGACTATGCGCTGCTGCTGGCGCTGGCCTGCTGCTGGAGCTCGACCTATCCACTAACCAAGATCGGGCTCGGCTCGATCCCACCGGTCACCTTCATCTCGGCGCGCTCGCTGGTCGCAGCCGCCTTCCTGATCGTGGTGCTGCGGATTCGCGGCATCCGTATCCCGACCGACATCAAGGCGTGGAAGCTGTTCGCCTTCCAGCAGACCATCAACTCGACGATCCCGTTCCTGGTGATCACCTGGGCGCAGCTCTACGTGCCGGCATCCAACACCGTGGTGCTGGCCTCGACGACGCCGATCTTTGCCTTCCTGATCACCTGGGCGATCACGCGGCACGAGCCGGCCTCGCCGCTCAAATTCGTCGGCGCGATTCTCGGTCTCGCCGGCACCGTCGCGATCATCGGCCTCGACGCGCTCTCGGGTTTCGGCAAGGAGATTGTCGCCGAGATCGCGATCCTGCTCGCCACTGTCTCGTTCGCCTGCGCCACGATCTTCGGGCTTCGTCTCTCCGACTATGACCCCATGGTGGTGGCCGCCGGCTCGCTCTTGTTCGGCGGCACGGTGCTGCTGCCGGTCGCCCTGATCGTCGACCATCCCTGGACGCTGCACCCGACACCGCAGGCGCTGGTCGCCACCGTCGTGATGGGCATCTTCTCGAGCGCGTTCGGCCTGATGCTGTTCTACATGTGCCTGACGCGGCTCGGCACGCTCACCACGAACGCGCAAGGCTACTTGCGGATTCCGATCGGCGTCGCGTTGTCGGTGATCCTGCTCGGGGAATCCGTGCCGTCGAACCTGGCGCTCGGCCTCTTGCTGGTGATGGCCGGCGTCGCGGCGATGACGGTGCCGACAGAGGCCGTCAAGCGCTGGCTGCGAAGGCTGTAGCTGCAGCTCGTCGCGTACAACAAACCTGCGATTTGCGGTCACCTATCTCGCTTCGCAGCGCGCTTTGCGTTCCTCCTCGGCGCGCTTTGCGCGCTCTGATTTCGCCTGCATTTCCTCCGCCGAAAGCACCTCCTCAATGACCTTCATCTCTTTTGCAGGTCCATCGTAGGCGCTAGCGAATTCGACGAGCGGTACGCTCAAGCTGATCGGCGCATTGGCCGTATCGAAGGCTTCCAGAGCAAGTGTGTGCGCTTGCTTGAGCTGATCGACCAATTCCGCTCCGGCGTCGTAATCGGCCATGCAACCGTTGGCAAAGCAGTTCGTGTAGGGCCGCTCAATCGCTTGCCCCTGATCAATGATGATCCGAACGCCACGTTCCACCTTCACCCGGATTGGCAGGGTGACGCGCAACGTCTTCCTGGAATCTCCGGTGCGCGCGATGAGCGCAGCCGCGACAACCGGTCCACAGTCTACGTCATCTACCTTCGATCGACCTTCTCGCCCGACAAAGCAGGCGTCGCCCAGGCAGAACTTTGTCCAGGGAGTATAAGTGATTGCAGGTAATTTCGCCTGTTCGGCCGCCACCGGTGCGGCTACGAGCCAAGCAAGCGCCATGCTGGCGCAGCAGCGCAACACCACAGGGCACATAGCCGCCCCTCCCCGAGCAGACCTGAACTCAGGCTTGCCGCGGACTGTGTCCGCATGAGGGCGTTGCACGTCGCGGAAACGCTACTTCTTGTCGTCCGCCAGCAACGCGCGGTATTTCGCGACGTCGCGGGTCACGAGTTGCTGCAGCACTTCGGGTGCGAGCTCATCGGCGTCAGGCGCAACGGTCGACAGCTCGACGAAGCGCTTCTTCACTGCCTCGCTCGCGACCGCGGTGCGCGCGGCGGCGTTGAGCTTGGCGATGATCTCAGGCGGGGTGCCCTTCGGCGCGAACAGGCCGTTCCAGCCCTGCGCCTCGAACTCGGCTAGGCCGGCCTCGGCCGAGGTCGGCAGGTTCGGCAGCGAGGCGAGTCGCACGGTCGAGCCGACCACGACCGCCTTCACCAGTTTGTCGTCGATCGCCTGCGACACCGACGCGGCCGCATCGCAGACGCCGTCGATCTGGCTGCCGATCGCGTCCGTCAGCGCGAGCGCCGCGCCACGATAGCCGACCAGCTGCACGTCGATCCCGGCGGCATGCACGAAGCTCTTGCAGATCAAATAGTTCGACGAGCCGACGCCGGCATGGCCGAGATTGACCTTGCCCGGATTCTTCTTGGCGTAGTCGATGAATTCCTTGAGGTCCTTGGCCGGAAAATCCTTGCGCAGCGCGACGATGCCGAACGTCTTTGCGACCACGGCGATCGGCGCGAAGGAGTCGGGCGTGAACGACAGCTTTGGATAGATCGTGTAGGTCGCGGCATTGGTGCCGGCGTTGCCGATCGCGATCGTGTAGCCGTCCGGCTCGGCACGCGCGGCGCGGGTCAGCGCGGTCGAGCCGCCGGCGCCGCCGACATTCTCGATGATGATGGTCTGGCCGAGCGCAGCGCTCATCTGGTCGGCCACTGCGCGGGCGATCACATCCGAGGTGCCGCCGGCCGTGAACGGCACGATCATCGTGATCGGACGCTTCGGGAAGTCCAGCTTCGAGGTATCTTGGGCGTTGGCCGCCGTCGCAAGCAGCAGGACCGCGGCTGTCGCCACGGCAAGGCACCTTCCAAACATGGTGGTTACGCCGCCTTGTCGAACTGCTGGACCAGCCCTGCGAACAGGCCGCGGCCGTCGGTGCAGCCCATGATCTCTTCGACGTGGTTTTCCGGATGCGGCATCATGCCGAGCACGTTGCCGCGCTCGTTGACGATGCCGGCGATCGAATGCGCGGCGCCGTTGAAGTTGGAGGTCTCGTCGACCACGCCCTCGGCGGAGCAGTAGCGATACAGCACCCGCCCGTCGCCCTCGAGCCGCTTCAGCGTCTCCTCGTCCGCCTCGTAATTGCCCTCGCCATGCGCGACCGGCACGCGGATCACCTGGCCGGCATTGTAGCCGCGGGTGAACGGCGTGTCGGAGCGTTCGATTCGCATATGCACGTCGCGGCAGACGAATTTCAGCCCGGCATTGCGCATCAGCACGCCCGGCAACAGCCCGGACTCGCAGAGGATCTGAAATCCGTTGCAGACGCCGAGCACCAGCCCGCCCGAGGCTGCGAAGTCGCGCACCGCGTCCATCACGGGCGCGCGGGCCGCGATCGCGCCACAGCGCAGATAGTCGCCATAGGAGAAGCCGCCGGGCACCACCACGAGGTCGGTGCCCTTGGGCAGCGCGGTCTCGGCGTGCCAGACCATCGCGGTCTCATTGCCGGATGCAAGCTTGAGCGCGCGGGCCATGTCGCGCTCGCGGTTGATGCCGGGGAAGACGAGGACGGCTGATTTCATTGCATCACCTGGTTTTGGGTGCCAGCACGAGCTTAACTGCGGCGGCAAACTTCGCGTAATTGTCGTTGCTGGCCTTTTCGTCACGCGCCGAGCTGATCAGGCTGGCGGAGCCTTGTCCGGCAAGCAGCAAGCCGCTGACCTGATACTCGCTTGCGCCGTTGGCTGTCACGGTCAGGCGCCGTGCCTTGAACATGCGCGGCCCCGCGGTGCCCTTGTCGCCATCAACGCCGAGCAGCGTAATGCGCTGCCCCGGCGTCCGCTGCTCCAGCGCCTTGATGATCTGCTCCTGCCCCTCGCGGAACTGGTCGAGCGTCATCTGTTTTCCGCCGGTATAATACCGGTAGCTCACCTTGGAGCCCGCACCGCAGGACGACTGCGCGCAGCGGAACATATGCACATCGGAGCCGCGGCGCTCGTAGCTCCACCCGCTGACCGTGAACGGCGGCTGCGTCGTCGCGGCAGGCGCGGCAGGCGCCGGCAACGGTGCCGGTGCCGGTTGAGCCGAGGCCCCGCCGATTCCAGCTGCGGTCAGCAAGCCGACCAAAAGCGCTCCGACGAAGATTCGGTCACGGCGAGCAGCGGCGGGAGCGGCTGTTATCATTTGGCGCGCTCGCTAGCTCAGAACCTCGACCCGGTAATTCTCGATGACGGTATTGGCCAGCAGCTTGTCGGCGGCGGCCTTCAGCGCCGCCTCCGCCTTGGCCTTGTCGGTCGCGGCGAGCTCGATGTCGAACACCTTGCCCTGGCGAACGCTGGCGACGCCGTCGACGCCGAGCGATTTCAGCGCGCCCTCGATCGCCTTGCCCTGCGGATCGAGGATGCCCGACTTCAATGTCACAGTCACACGTGCCTTCACGGTCGCCCCTTAAGCTTAGCTCTTCACCAGCACCGGGCCGCTGCCGGCCGGCCGCTCGTTCTCGATCAGAATGCCGAGCCGCTTCGCGACCTCGGTGTAGGCCTCAAGCAGGCCACCCAGATCCCGGCGGAAACGGTCCTTGTCGAGCTTCTCGTTCGACTTGATGTCCCACAGCCGGCAGGAGTCAGGCGAGATCTCGTCGGCGACGATGATCCGCATCATTTCGTTCTCGAACAGCCGCCCGCACTCCATCTTGAAGTCGACGAGGCGGATGCCGATCCCGAGGAAGAGACCGGTCAGGAAGTCGTTGACGCGAATGGCGAGCGCCATGATGTCATCGATCTCCTGCGGCGTGGCCCAGCCGAAGGCGGTGATGTGCTCTTCCGACACCATGGGGTCGTTGAGCTGGTCGTTCTTGTAGTAGAACTCGATAATCGAGCGCGGCAGCTGGGTGCCCTCCTCGATCCCGAGCCGCTGCGACAGCGAGCCGGCGGCGACGTTCCGCACCACCACCTCGAGCGGCACGATCTCGACCTCGCGAATCAGCTGCTCGCGCATGTTGAGGCGGCGGATGAAGTGGGTCGGCACCCCGATGTCATTGAGGTGCTGAAACAGGTACTCCGAAATCCGGTTGTTGAGGACGCCCTTGCCCTCGATCACCTGGTGTTTCTTGGCGTTGAACGCGGTCGCGTCGTCCTTGAAGTGCTGGATCAGGGTTCCCGGCTCGGGGCCTTCGTAAAGCACCTTGGCCTTGCCTTCATAAATACGGCGTCGACGGCTCATTGGGATGTACCGTGTTTTGTTGAAATCCATGGATTTGGGTGCTCCGGATGACTTGGGGTTACGACCCACGACGGAGCTGCCGCGGAGGCCTGGAACCTGGGCAATCCAACTGGAAACAGAACAAGAACCATGCCTGTTGGCAACCTATCCGATTGGCCCATCCAGCACAATCGATAGTGCCCCCTTCGGGGCACTTATACCGCGCTATCAAAAGGGCCCGATTCCGCCTGTTTTGCCTGCGGCTTAACGGCTCGTTGTCTTGCCGATTCCTCCCCCCTATCTAGGCAGGCATCGGGGCTGCCGCAACGAGCAGCAGCCCACCATTCAGCAGGGGATTGGAACTTCGGCCATGAACGAATTCACCAAGCGCGAGGAAGGTTTCGAGAAGAAGTTCGCCCTCGACGAGGAGCAGAAGTTCAAGGCCGAAGCGCGCCGAAACAAGCTGCTCGGGCTGTGGGCCGCCGAGAAGCTCGGGATCACGGGCGATGCCGCCAACGCCTATGCCAAGGAAGTGGTGGCCGCCGACTTCGAGGAAGCCGGCGACAATGACGTCCTGCACAAGGTTCTGAGGGACCTCACCGCCAAGGGCCAGGCCGTCACCCAGCGCGATGTCCGCGCCAAGATGGACGAACTGCTGGCCGTGGCGGCGGCCCAGGTCAAAGCTGGAACTTGAAGGCGGGGCGTAAGTCCCCGCGACAGCGATTCCCGGCATCTATTTCAACGTGATCTGCATGCTGATCGAGCCGTTCACGTTGAAGCCTTCCTGCTGCTGGCCGTATTGCCGGGCGACGTTGATATTGACGTTGATCGATTCGAGCCGGCAATCCTTCGCGATCACCTCGCGCAACAGGTCGCATTCGTGCGCCGCCATTTCATAGACGGTGCGGCGGGCGCGGTCGCGCAGCTTCTGCGCCTCCTCGCCGTCACCGCTCGGCCCCGGCAGGAACAGGTTGACGTTGCTTTGGACGCGGACCGTCCCTTCCTGGCGGATCGGAACGGGCTGCTCGATCAGGGTGACGCGACCGCCCGGAGTCTGAGGGAAAGCGGGAGCCGTCAGGAGCAGCAGGCTGATGGCCGTTGCAGACAGGCGTGTCATCGAGGTCATGGCGGATCCTTGCACCGAGGGAACGTGACGGGTTTCTAACCACCTCCGGTTGCAACAAGACAAACCGCGGCCGGCAAAAACCCCGATGCCGCTTCATCGCCGGTTAACGGTGACGCTGTGGCGACGGATGGCGCGGCTTCGCGGCCGATTCCACCTTGCTGAAGTCAGTGCGGATGATGTCAAGCAGGCGGCGCGACGCGGCGCTGAGGAAGCCGCCATGCCGCGTCACGGCGACGACCTCGTGACTTGCGGTGAGATTGCCGACGCGGATCGTCGCGATCGAGGAGGCGCGCAGCTCCTCCGCCGCGTTGCTCCGTGACAGCAGGGCGATCCCGAGCCCGGCCTCGACCAGCCGCTTCTGCGCCGTGAGGCTGTCGACCGGCGTCCAGGCGACCTCGCCGAGCCCGTGCGTCAGGAACAGGGCGAATACATGCGAGGCGGTGATCTCGCGCCGTCCGGGCACCTCGGGAAAGGCGATCCAGCGCTCGTCCCTGAGATCGGCGAGACGGCCGACCCGGCGTCCCGCCAGCGGATGGTCCGGCGCGCAGACCACCCCGAGCGGCTCGGCGAACAGCACCTCGCAATCGAGGTCGCCCGAGCGGTCGCGGTCGTAGCGCAGCCCGATCGTCGCCTCGCCGCGCCGGATCAGATCGCTGACCTCGGCACTGGTCGCGGTGCGCAGCGTCAGCGCGACATCCGGATGCCGGCGGGCAAAGCGCTTCAGCACCTTCGAGAGCCGCTCGCCCGCAAGCGTGCCGGTCACCGCCAACGCCACCGGGCCGGAATTGTCGCGCAGCAGCGCGCGCACCGCATTCTCGGCGTCCTGCGCCGCCGCCACCGCGCGTTCGGCATAGGGCACCATCACCCGCCCCGCATCGCTCAATCTGGTCTTGCCCGCGATCCGCTCGAACAACGGCACGCCGAGCTCCTGCTCGAGCAGCGCGATGCGCCTTGAGATCGCCGGCTGCGAACGATGCAGCGCCTTCGCGGCGTTCGAGATTCCGCCGCGGCGATGCACCACCAGGAACGTGTTGAGTGCGTCGCTGTCCATTCCTCACCTCATGCAAAAAACTGATGATATCGAGAGAAATAACAAATTTGTCTGATGACCGAAACCGCCCTATCGCTGGGCCAGTCGCTTTTTCCAATCGTCAGGAGTTCATATGCGCACCCAGGCAGACAAGGCAGCACGGTTTCGGGAACTGCATCAGCGCCCCGGCGCCTTCATCATCCCGAATCCCTGGGATGCCGGCACGGCGAAGCTGCTCGCGGCGATGGGTTTCGAGGCGCTCGCGACCACCAGCCTCGGGCTCGCCAACACGCTTGGCAGCGCGACCGTCAGCCTCGATGCCATCATCGAGAACTGCCGAGTGATCGCCGATGCCACCGACCTGCCGGTCAACGCCGATCTGGAGAACTGCGGCGCAGATGATCCGAAGACCGCGGCAAAGGCGATCACCCGCGCCGCCGAAGCCGGCGTCGTTGGCGGCTCGATCGAGGACTCGACCGGCAATCCGCAGCGCCCGATCTACGACTTCTCGCTCGCGGTGGAGCGGGTTCAGGCCGCCGTCGAGGCCGCGCGGGCGCTGCCGTTCCCATTCACGCTGACCGCCCGCGCGGAGAACTTCCTGTACGGCCGCAAGGATCTCGACGACACGATCAAGCGGCTGCAGGCGTTCGAGGCCGCCGGCGCCGACGTGCTGTATTCGCCTGGTCTGTATGACATCGGCACCATCAAGACCGTGGTCTCGGCCGTGAAGCGGCCGTTCAATCTCGTAATGGGCTTTGCCGATCCGACCTTGACGGTCGAGCAACTCTCCGCCGCCGGCGTCAAGCGCATCAGCGTTGGTGGCGCGATGGAGCGTCACGCGCTGGCCGCGTTCCTGCGTTGTGCCCGCGAGATGAAGGATCAGGGCGCGTTCAGTTTCGTGCGCGACATGGCGCCGGTGAAGGAGATAAGGGATATGTTTGCAGCTGGTCAGGCATGACCTAACCGCCGACGGTCATCGCAGGGGCGCTGGCGGCGAGCCGTTGGCCGGCGCGAAGCAGGCCGGCGCCGCCCCGGATCGCCTGAGGCGGCGACTGCAATAATCTGGTATGGTAGCGCCAACACCGCAAGTCCGGCCAAGGCGCTGTCAGACCTGACGATTCATCACAGGTCGCGACTTGCAGCCAGCCTCGGGCAATGCCAAGAGAGCGGGATCATGTCCCAGGATCACATTTCCAACGTTCTCGCTGAACGTTATGCCTCACCCGCCATGCGCGCCATCTGGAGTGGCGAGGGCAAGGTTCGCCTCGAACGCGACTACTGGATCGCCGTGCTGAAGGGCCAGCGCGATCTCGGGATTCCGGTTCCGGACGGCGTGATCGAAAGCTATGAGCGCGTGAAGGACCAGATCAACCTGGCCTCCATCATGCAGCGCGAGCGCGTCACCCGCCACGACGTCAAGGCGCGCATCGAGGAGTTCTGCGATCTGGCCGGCCATGAGCACCTGCACAAGGGCATGACCAGCCGCGACCTCACGGAGAACGTGGAGCAATTGCAGGTCTACCGCGCGCTGCAGCTGGTCGAGACCAAGAGTATAGCCGCGCTGATTCGGTTTGCGAAGCGCGCCCAGCAGTTGCGCGACATCCCGTTCACCGCACGCACCCACAACGTGGCCGCGCAAGTCACGACGCTCGGCAAGCGCATCGCCATGTCAGGCGAGGAAATGCTGCTGGCGCATCAGAACCTGATCAATATGCTGCAGACCTACCCCGCGCGCGGCCTGAAAGGCGCAGTCGGCACCCGTCTCGACCAGATCACCCTGTTCAATGGCGATGCCGGCAAGGCGCGCGCGCTCGAGGAGCGCATCCTCGTTCACCTCGGTCTGCCGAAAGCGCTCGACGCCGTCGGCCAGGTGTATCCACGCAGCCTCGACTTCCGTGCGGTCAGCGTGCTCACCGAGCTCGCCAGCGGTCCCGGCAACTTCGCCAAGACCATCCGCCTGATGGCGGGCCACGAGCTCGCCAGCGAAGGCTTTGCCAAGGGCCAGGTGGGTTCCTCGGCGATGCCGCACAAGATGAACAGCCGCTCCTGCGAGCGCATCAATGGCCTGCATGTGATCCTGAAGGGCTATCTCGCCATGGCCGCCGGGCTCGCCGGCGATCAGTGGAACGAGGGTGACGTCTCCTGCTCCGTCGTCCGCCGCGTCATGCTGCCCGATGCCTTCCTCGCCACCGACGGCCTGCTCGAGACCTTGCTCACCGTGCTCGATCAGATGGAGGTGTTCGAAGCCGTCGTCGAGACCGAGCTCAACCGCTATTTGCCCTTCCTGCTGACCACCACGGTGATGATGGAAGCGGTGAAGAAGGGCGCCGGTCGTGAAGGCGCACACGAGGCGATCAAGGAGCACGCCGTCGCCGCCATCGGCGACCTGCGCACCGGCAAGATCGTGCAGAACGATCTGCTGCAGCGTCTCGCCGCCGATCAGCGGCTTGGCTTGAGCGAAGCCGAATTGCAGCTCGTGCTCGACCAGGGTCGCGCCAACTCCGGCGACGCCGGCGCCCAGGTCGATTTCTTCGCCGAGCAGGTCGAGGCGCTCGCCCGCGCCAAGCCGGAAGCCGCGAGCTACACGCCGGGTACGATTCTGTGAGGTCATTCGCTACGGGCGAGTAGCGATTCCATTCGCTACTCGCCATTCGCGCGGTCTCACTCCTCCTTGAAGCCGTATTCCGGCACGTTGCCGCTGGCGCCGTAATATTTGTAGGGCAGGAACTTGCCCGACATCGTGATCTTGACGCGATCGCCCTTCGGATTCGCGACACGCTCCATCGCCATGTCGAAGTCGATCGCCGACATGATGCCATCGCCGAACTCCTCCTCGATCAGCGCCTTCCACGCCGGGCCGTTCACCATCACCATCTCGTAGAAGCGGTAGATCAGCGGATCGGTCGGCGGCATCGGCGTGCCGGCGCCGCGCATCGGCACCTCGTTGAGCATGGCGGTCTCGGCCTTCGACAGCCCGAACAGCTCGCCGGCATTCGCCGCCTGCGGTTTTGTCAGCTTCATCTGGCCGAGGATCGCGCCAACGATCAGCACTTCGGAATAGCCTCCGATCTTCTCGCAGATATGCTTCCAGCTCCAGCCCTTCTCGCGCTTGATGTCGAGCAGCTTCTCGGTGAGGTCTTCGCGTTTCATGGGGTTTCCTCCTTCGGTTCAGCGCGCAACGCTCTGCGCGGGATTGGGTTCAACGACGCGCGGCGGCGAGACGATCACCGGCTCGCCGACACCGGGCCGCACCGTCGGCACGTGGCGCGGATCGTGATCGGTCACCTCAGCGGCAAAGCTCTTGCTGCGGCTCACCAGGAAATCGACGATATGGTTGCGCAGCGCATAGTAATAGGGATGACGGTGCAGGTCGATGCGGCCGCGCTCCTTCGGCAGCGGGTTCTCGACGATCTCGGCCAGCACCGCGCCGGGCCCGTTGGTCATCAGGAAGATCTTGTCGGCGAGGAAGATCGCCTCATCCACGTCGTGGGTGATCATGAAGGTGGTCTGCCCGGTCTCCAGGCAGATGCGCCGCACCTCGTCCTGCAGCGTGCCGCGGGTCAACGCGTCCAGCGCCGAGAACGGCTCGTCCATCAGCATGATCTTCGGGGTGATCGACAGTGCCCGCGCAATGCCGACGCGCTGCTTCATGCCGCCCGACAGCTCCGACGGATGCTTGTGCTCGGAGCCGGTCAGCCCGACGAGATCGATGAATTTCTGCGCGTGGGCCCTGACCCGGGCGCGGTCCCATTTGCGCCATTTCGAGCTCACGGCATAGCCGACATTGCCGAGCACCGTGCGCCACGGCAGCAGCGCATGGCTCTGGAAGATCACGGCGCGGTCGAGGCTGGTGCCCTCGATGCCCTGCCCGTCGACGATGACAGTCCCCTCGCTCGGCTCGTCGAGCCCGGCGAGGATGTTCAGCACCGTGGTCTTGCCGCAGCCGGAATGACCGATCACGCAGCCGAACTCGCCGCGCGTCATCGACAGCCAGAAGTCCTCGAACACAGTGGTGGTGACGCCGCCGGCGCCGGGATAACGCCGGGCGATTCCCTCGATGGAGATGAACTTGTCGGTCATCGCTACTCCGGAAACGTCACCATGCGCGTGAAGCGCGCCAGCACCTGGTCGAGCAGCATGCCGACGAGGCCGATCAGAAGGATTGCGATGATCACATTGGTGATCGACAGATTATTCCACTCGTTCCAGACGAAGTAGCCGATGCCGGTGCCGCCGACGAGCATCTCGGCAGCGACGATCACGAGCCAGGCGATCCCGATCGATATCCGCATGCCCGTGAGGATCGTCGGCGCCGCCGCCGGCAGGATCACGGTGAAGGCGCGCCTGATCGTGCCGACCTCGAGCGTCCGCGCGACGTTGATCCACTCCTTGCGCACGCCGGCGACGCCGAACGCGGTGTTGAGCAGCATCGGCCACACCGAGCAGATGAAGATCACGAAGATCGCCGAGATCGAGGAGTCCTTGATGGTGTAGAGCGCGAGCGGCATCCAGGCCAGCGGCGAGATCGGCTTCAGCAGCTGGATGAAGGGATCGAGCGCCTTGCTGATCAAAGGCGACATCCCGATCATGAAGCCGAGCGGGATCGCGACGACGACCGCGATGAGATAGCCGAGCCCGACGCGCCCGATCGAATAGGCGAGCTGGATGCCGAGCCCCTTGTCGTTCGGCCCGTTGTCGTAGAACGGCCGCTTCAGGTGCTCCCACAGCTTGGCACCGACATCGAGCGGCCCGGGCATCGCCGACTTGCCCTGCGTCGCGGTCAGCCCCATCAGCTTGGCGTATTCGGGGCTCATGGCCGCCGTTGTGCCGCTGCTGCGGGTCGCGAGGTGCCAGGCGCCGAGAAAGGCGACAAGCAGCGCAAGCGAGACGATGGCGGCGCGGAGACGGAGGGAGAGCGTCATGTGCGTTCCCTCCCCGCGTCGTCCCTGCGAAAGCCGGGACCCATAACCACCGGCCCCAATTGTTGCGCTGAGTGTCTCCCCGCGCGCCTAACCGAGAGAGTACGGCGTATGGGTCCCGGCCTTCGCCGGGACGACGTGGATAGGTAGGAGCGCCCCCTCACGACGACTTCCTGATCTTGAAGCTCGCGAGATAATCGTCGGGCTTGGCCGGATCGAAAGTCTTGCCCATCACCGAGAACGACTTGTAGGAACTCGTCGGCGGCGTGAGCCCCATCTCGGCCATCACCTTTTTCGTGTCGGTGGCGAGATAGACCTGCTCGGCGACCGCCTTGTAGTCGACGTCGCCCTTGATCTGGCCCCAGCGCTTCATCTGCGTCAGCATCCACACCGCAAAGGACTGCCAAGGGAACGGATCGAAGTCGACGCGCTTCGGATCGGTCTTCACGCCGCCGAGGCCGTCGGCATAGGTGCCGGTCAGGACCTGCTCCAGCACCGTCACCGGCGCGTTGATGTAGTTGGCCGGCGCGATCGCCTCCGCGATCTGCTTGCGGTTCTCGGCCTTCGCAGCAAAGCCGGTGGCGTCCACGATCGCGCGGGTCAGCGCCGCGAAGGAGTTCGGCGCCGTCGTGATGAATTCGCGGCTCGCGGCAAAGCTGCAGCAGGGATGACCGTCCCAGATCTCCTTGGACAGGATGTGCAGGAAGCCGACACCGTCATAGATCGCGCGCTGGCAGATGTTGTCGGGCGCGAGGAAGCCGTCGATGTTGTCGGCGCGCAGATTGGCGACCATTTCCGGCGGCGGCACCGAGCGGAGCTGCACGTCGGTATCCGGATCGAGCCCGTGCTCGGCGAGATAATAGCGCAGCAGATAGTTGTGCATGGAGTAGTCGAACGGAATGGCGAACTTCATGCCTTTCCAATCCTTCGGATCGCGCTTGTCCTTGTGCTTGATGGCAAGCGTGATGCCCTGCCCGTTGATGTTCTCGATCGCGGGCACGGTGAAGGGTATGGCGTTCGCGCCAAGCCCGAGCGAAATCGCGATCGGCATCGGCGCCAGCATGTGGGCAGCGTCGTATTCCTTGTTGATGGTCTTGTCGCGAATGACAGCCCAGCCGGCGGTCTTCACCACCTCGACGTTGAGGCCCTGCCTGGCATAGAAGCCGAGCGGCGCCGCCATGATGATCGGTGTGGCGCAGGTGATCGGGATGAAGCCGACCTTGAGGTCCTTCTTCTCCGGCGGTCCGGCGTCGGCGAACGCCTCCGTCGCCGTCTTCAGCGGGAAGAACTGCGACAGCGCAGCAAGCGCGGTCGCAGCGCCAACCGATTTCAGGAAGGCGCGGCGCGCGACATCCTGCGGAAACACGGCCCGCATCACCGCCGACGCGACGATGCCTTCGTAGCGCTTCTGCTCGCTGAGATCGGCGACCGGCTCGCAGCGCAGCGTGCGCGCGGCATGCTCATGCTCGGAGGTTGAGCGATGCCGGCCGCAGGCGCAGCCGGATCGCACGAGCGCGCGGTCGGCGTCGAAGGGATCATCTGACGTGGACATGCTGCGCCCCATTGTCGCACCGAACCACGGAGAGCTCCGCGATCCGGTGCATTGATCGGCGTCCGGCCGCGTTTTGCGCCGCCGGACGCCAACAAACATGCAGGTTCTATGCCGCCTTGTCCGTGACGACGGCCGCGGTCGGCAGACCCTCATCGATCGGCAGCGCCGGGTCGCGCGACCACTCGTTCCATGAGCCGAAGTACATCCGCACGTCCTTCACGCCGGCGTTCTTCAGGGCCAGGAAGGTGTTCGAGGCGCGCGCGCCCTTGAAGCAGTAGAGATAGACCGGCGTGGTCTGCGAGATGCCGACGGTGGCGCATTCCGCCAGGATCTCGTCCTTCGACTTGAAGCGCTGACCTTCGCCGGTCGGCTTCATCATCCGGTACCATTCCAGCCAGACGGCGCCGGGGATGCGGCCCTTGCGCGGGCAAAAATCCTTGCCGTAGGGCGAGGAGCTCTCGCCGATCCACTCGTCGACGTCACGCACGTCGAGGATCGCGACGCCGGGCTTGCCGACCGCGGCCAGCATCGCCTTGGCGTCGATCATGATGTCGCCGGCCTCCGGAACAATCGCAAAGGAGGCCTTCGGCGGCACCGCAACGTCGGTGGTGACTGGCAGATCGGCGGCTTTCCAGGCATCGAAGCCGCCATGCAGCACCTTCACCTTGGGATAGCCGAGCATCGTCAGCAGGTAATAGCCGCGGCAGGACTGGCCGAAGCCGGAATTCATCGACTGCTCGTAGATCACGGCGGTCTCCTTGCCGGAGAGACCGGCGGCGCCGAACGCGTCGGCGAACTTGGTCTTCAGCTCGTGGATGCCTTCCGGCGTCGAGGTCGCAAGGAACGTGAAGATGTCATGCACATTGACGGCGCCCGGCAGATGGCCGGCCGCATAGGCATCCGGATTCCGCGTGTCGATGATGACACATGGTTCTTTCTTGACGAGCTCGGCAAGTTCGCCGGCGGTGATCAGAACGTCCGTCATGGCTCTCTCCTGTTTGTGGTTGCAGTTGTGGTGGTCCCGAACTCTCCTCACCCGTCCGCCAGCATCTTGCGCAGCTGCTTGGTGGCAGGCGTGACGATGGCGACGAAATAGGCCTCGCGCAGCCTGCGCTGGGCGCGATGGCTCATCAGATAGCCGCGCGCGCCGCAATGGAGCATCGCCGCATGCGCGAACGCGACGCTGGCATCGCCGATCCGCAGGCGCAGCGCGACGACGCGGCGCCAATAGCTGTCATCGGTGTTGTAGGGATCGCTTGCCAGCGTCATCGCCTCCTTCTCGAACTCGGCATAGAGCTCGCGGAATTGCAGCGGCTGCTGCGGCAGATAGCGGTTGACGTGACCGAGCGGCGCATGGACTTCGTCCATGATGTTGATGCAATCCTTCATCAGCCCGAGGCCCATGCCGGCCTGCAGCAGGATGAAGCCGGCGCGGATCTTCTTGACGAACGGCGCAGCCGGCTCGGCGAGGATCAGCTCGTCCGGCACGAACACGTCGCGGAACTGGACGCCGTAGGTGCCGGTGCCGTCCATCGCCAGGAACGGCTTGCACGGCGTCAGCGTGATCGCGGGGTCGGAGCAATCGGCAAGGAACATCACGGTGCTGCCCGGCTCGCCCTTTGTGCCCTCGTCCTCGCGCTCGAAGATCGTGCCGAAGTAATGGTCGGGGCCGAGATTGGACACCCAGGGCAGCGCGCCGCGGACGATGTAGCCGCCATCGACCTTGCGGCCCTTCAGCTTCAGCCGCTCGATGCCGAAGAAGCTCTTCATCGGGTTGGAGAGCCCGGTGCCGCCGAGCGCACGCCCGCTGGAGAAGCAATTGCCGAAGCGCGCGGCGAGCTTCATGTTGGTGGAGTTCGCGACGTACCAGACCAGCGTGTTCTGGCACCACGCCATAAAAGCGGTGGCGCCGCAGACTTCGCCGAGCGCGGCCATCGACTGGATCGCCCAGCGCAGGTCGGCAGGCCCCTCCTGCGGCACGTGGCTGCTCCACGCGCCGACCTTGCCGAGTCGGCGCAGGAATTCGCCGGGATAGACCGAGCCGGCATCGATCGCGGATGCGAGCGGTGCCAGCTCCTGACGGGCGAGGCGCGCGACCTCGTCCGTGATGGTCGGTGCGGGATCTTGAGCTGCGACCCGCGATAATGCCAGTGAACCCATGGTTGGTCTCCGCACCTGGAATTGCCGATCGAGCGCCTAGGCGCCGACCTCGAGATTGACGGGGCGCGTGAAGGTGTTGGCGACTGGCGACCACTTCTTCACATGCGCCACCAACGCGTCGATCTCGGTCTGCGGGACGCCCTCGCATTCCATGTCGACCTTGACGCGGACATCGGTGAAGCCGACCGGCTTCTCGCTGACGTCGCCGGTGCCCCACACCGCGGTGATGTTGAGATCGCCTTCGAGCTCGAGCTCGAGCTTGTTGACGATCCAGCCGCGATGCACGGCGTTGGCGTGCAGGCCGACCGCAAGGCAGGAGCCGAGCGCGGCGAGCGAGGCCTCGGAGGGATTGGGCGCGGTGTCGTCGCCGAGCAGGCCCGGCGGTTCGTCGACGATGTAGGGCGCGAGGTTGCGGATGTAGTTGGCATGACGGAACTTGCCCTCGGCCACCGTCCTGCACTTCAAGGTCTTGATGACCTTCGGGTTGGCCTTGCCGTTGGCAATGAGCTGCTCGAGCCCGCCTCTGTCGATCGGCGCGAGGCAGCCGGTCAGTGCGGTTTTTTGAGCGACAGCGGTCATCAGTTTTCTCCCTGGGAGCGATGGATTGGGTCAGGATACCGAACGGTCTGTTTCCTGCACGAAGCGTGCCAGTCCCGCCCCAAATCAAAAGGCGAAATCCCGCAAACGCTTAGCTGTGCCTGCCTGCGGATTGATCAGGGCGCGGCTGCTCAAACGCGGTGCATCTGCCGCGCCGCAGCGATTATTTTGAGCGCAGGACGGCGCACATGCCCGTCCCCGTGAAGATGCGGCTTGATGATTTCGCCGCGCTCCGATTTACTGCCGCGCATGGCCAAATCGCTTGCGAAGAAAAAACCTGCCGCGGCGTCCACCGCCGGCGACGACGAATCGGCGCGCGGGCGCCTGCTGAATGCGGCGACGCATCTGTTCTGCAAGAACGGCATCAACGCCACCGGCATCGATGCGATCATCGACGAGGCCGGAACCGCCAAGACCACGCTCTACAAGCTGTTCGGCTCGAAGACCAACCTTGTTCATGCCGTGCTGGAAAGCGAAGGCAAGCAGTGGCGTGAGTGGTTCATCGGCGCGATCGAGGCCGGCGGCGGCGATCCGCAGACCAAGCTGGCACGGATCTTCCCCGCCCTGAAGTCCTGGTTCGCCGAGGAACGCTTCTACGGCTGCCCCTTCATCAACGCGGTCGCCGAGCACGACAAGGACGCCAAGCAGTTCCGCAACATCGCGCTGAAGCACAAGAAGGTGGTGCTGGCGCATATCGAGAAGCTAGCCGGCGAGATGGGCGCGACTGAGCCGGCCGTGCTCGCGCATCAGCTCGCGCTGTTGATCGACGGCGCCATCGTCGCCGCCATGTGTGTCATGTGACCCCACGGTCGCCGACACCGCGGGCCTCGCCGCAAGCAATCTGTTCGCGCCGGCCAAGCTGAAGAAGGCGAAGCGCACGGGCCGCGCGGACGAACTCATGGCAGTCTAGGCGCCGCGATAGAGCGACGCCCTCGATCACCTCGTTGCCCGCCTTGATCGGCACGCCCGCCCGAAAATCAACCGCCGGCCGAATGGACCGTCGCGACCAACGGTCGCATCGCTGCCGCCGGCATCGGTATTCAGCGGCACGATCGCCCGCCAGATTTACCTGTCGTCAATCACACGGCGCGATCCGCCGCGGCCTTAAACGCCTGTTAGCTCCGACCGGGTCAGTTGCCACGTGAAAGTACGGGGCAAGAACAATGCAGTCCGAAAAAGGACGATACAGCCAGCCGCGCTGGGGCGTGACGCGCTGGCTCGCCGATGCGGGTCCGGGCGTACCCGACGACATCCGCTCGGCGCTGATCGGGGATCTCTATGGCTCGCTGCCGGTGTTCGCAGCCGGCGCGGTCAATACGGTCGCCGTCGCAGCCGTGATTGCGATCCGCGAACCGACCACGCCGTTCATCGCCTGGGTCATCCTCGAACTCGTCATCTGCCTCTCGCGACTGGCAGTGCTCGTGGCTGCGCATCGCGCGGCACGCGAAGGGCGGCCGACGCCGACCGATCCGCACCTCGTCCTTGCGGTCGCCTGGAGCGCCAGCGTCGGCTTCGGCATCCTGATCAGCCTTGCAAGCGGCGACTGGGTGGTTGCGATGCTGGCCTCGCTGTCGGCGGCGGCGATGGTCGGCGGCATCTGCTTCCGCAACTTCAGCGCCCCCCGCCTTGCCGGCACCATGATCCTGCTCAGCCTCGGCCCGATCGTGCCCGGCGCGGCATTGGCCGGCGAGCCGCTGCTGTTCATCGTGTTCCTGCAGGTGCCGATGTATCTCGCGGCGATGTCGGTCGCGGCCTTCCGCCTCAACAAGATGCTGATCGCAACCATGCGCGCCGAGCGCGAGAACGGCCATCTTGCCCATCACGACACCCTGACCGGCCTGCGCAATCGCGCCGGTTTCGTCGCTGCGCTGAACACGAAGCTGGCGGCTCCGGCCGGAAATGGCAAGCCGTTCGCGCTGCTGTTCCTCGACCTCGACAGTTTCAAGCCGATCAACGACACCTACGGCCATGCGGCCGGCGACCAGGTGCTGATGCTAGCCGCCGAGCGGCTGCGGCGCGCTCTGCCCGAGACCGCGGTGATCGCGCGGCTCGGCGGCGATGAATTCGTGGTGCTGGCGAACGGCGTCACCGCGGAGCAGGCGCTCGGGATCGGCCAGCGCATCATCCAGGCTGTCACGATGCCCTACCGGCTGGCCGACGGCATCTTCGCCAAGGTCGGCGTCAGCGTCGGTGTCGCCGTGTCGCCCGAGCACGGCACCGAGGCCGAGGAGCTCCTGGCCGTTACCGATGCCGCGCTCTATGAAGCCAAATCCGACGGCAAGGCACAGTGCCGCCTGGCGTCCGTCGCCACCAATGTCGCGGCGCTGCGCCGGCTGACGAAAATGGACCCCACGCCGGCTCTCGATCGCGGTGCCGCCTGAGACGAAATCCGGCAGGACCGTGGCGCAGCGATCGGCAAACGCCGTCAGTGTCTGGTGTCGAGCTTGTGAAGCTCGGCATTGGCTGGCGCCCACTCAAAGTAGATCCTCGGGCATCCGTCCGCGGCGAGGCGAAGCAGCCGCACCGCTTCGTCCGTCGCACCTTTCGCCAGCGCCAGCTCACCACCATAGAAATGCGCTTCGCAAAGCTGCCCTCTCACCTTGACCGGATTGGCATCGTCGGCGGCTTTAATAACCGCCTCCAGCGTTGTGGCGCCGAGGAACAAGCGAACGATCGGCGCCGGCCATTGCGACTGGTCGAGCCGCCCGGAGGCCTCATCAAGTCCGCTTGGTTGGCCGGTCTTCTGGCGCACGAGGTCGAGCCATAGCAGTGTGTAAACATCCTTCCGATCGAGCTCGCTGGCGCGGACGAACTCGTCGTGCGCTTCCGACAGGAGCCCGCCTTGAAAGTAGGCGCTCCCCGCCCAGCGATGAAGTTGAGGATCGTTCGGGGTCAGCTCGATCGCCTGTTTGATGTTGGATAATCCCAGTTCGAGGTCGCCGCGAGCGCGAAGGATGCTGGCGCGACCAACATAAGGCAGGGGATTTTTTGGATTGAAACGGATAGCTTGATTGAAGTCGTCCAATGCGAGCTCGATGTCGCCCTTGATAATGTGAGCGTGTCCGCGGCAAATGAGGCCCACCCCCGCCCCGCGTTCTGGGCTGATCTCGATCGCACGATTGCAGTCAGCTATGGCCCGATCGGGCTCGTCCTTGAGATTGTAGGCGCGCCCGCGGCCGACATACGCAGCCACATTGTCGGGATGGGTTAGAAGGGCTCGGCCGTAGTCGTCGATCGCGCTGTCAACATCCTTCTTGATCAAGTGGGCGCCAGCCCGTCCCAGGTATGCGTAGGTGTCTTTTGGAGCGAGTTCTATGGCTCGACCGTAGTCGGCAAGCGCCCTATCGACCTCGCCCTTCCGTTTATACGCCCACGCCCTGCGGAGAAGGGAGATCTGATTGTTCGGATCGCGCTCGATGACGAAATTGTAGTCCTCGATTGCCCGATCAACGTCGCCCTTATCAAGATAGAGCGCGGCGCGTCGAAAATGCGCGGAGATCGCCTCTTGCAAATTGGTCGACATCGCGTCGATCAACGCAGTGCAACCTGCGATGCGATCATCCAGGCTGATATTCCCGGCCACGGTGCACTTGGCCGGCAGGAGAAGTTGTGCACGAGCAGCCGGAATCGGCGCCAGCAGCACACCAAGCGCGATCATCATCGCCTTGGCGACGAATGCACGTTTTACCCGTTCTGTCACTTTGTCCCCCACGCCCACTGGGAGACTAGTAGCAAAGCCCCTGCCCGCAACACAACCTTTCGTTGCCTGTGCCACAACGGCGCGCCGGCGACGGTATTGGCACGATGTTGCCTACAGATCGAAATTCGTCGGCAGCATCACGACGTCGCGGATGGTCATGCCGCGCGGCCGGGTCAGCATGAACATTACGACCTCGGCGACCTCGCTCGCTTCCAGCAGGCTGCCCGCCGCCTTGGCCTCCTGCAGCTTCTCCGCCGGCCAGTCCGCGAGCAGCGCGCTGATCACGGGCCCGGGCGAGATCGAGCCGACGCGGATGCCGTGCTTGAACACCTGGCGCCGCACCGTCTGGACGAAGCAGTTGATCGCCCATTTCGACGACGCATAGACCGGCTCCCACTGCGTCGGGAAATGCGCGGCAAGCGAGCTCGTCACGATGATGTCGCCGGTCCCGCGCGCGATCATGTGCGGCAGCACGTCGTGCACGTTCTTCATCACGACGTTGACGTTGAGGTTCAGCATCCGGTCGATCGCGCCGGTATCGGCATCGACGAGGTCGCCGCCGACATAGATCCCCGCATTGGCGTGCAGGATGTCGAGCTGGCCGGCCTTCTCGAGGATTTTTGGCAGCAGGCTCGCGCAGGCCTTCGGATCGAGCAGGTCGATGACCAGCGGGATCACCGCATCACCGTGCCTGCTGGCGAGCGCTTGCAGCGCGGCTACGTCGCGGTCGACCATCACCACGCGCGCGCCCGCGGCCAGCATCGCCTCGCTGCTCGCAAGTCCAATGCCTGACGCCGCCCCGGTCACGGCTGCGATCTTGCCTTCCAATTGCTTCGCCATCGTCTCCACCCTGTCCGGTCAGTGCGGCACGCATGGCAACACATCGCGGCCGCGATGTCAGCTTACCATGCGATGAACGGCGGCGCGCATGTCTGTCACATGCGGAGCATCGGCGGTCGCGTGGCGAAGCGGCGACGCAGCCATTTTGCCGCCGGCCCCGCCGGCCGCTGCTTGTGCCAGACCACTTCCAGCGCGACGGGATGCGCGCCCTCGTCGAATTCCAGTTCGGGAATTGCCAGTTCGTCGGCAACCTGCGAGCTCGCCATGATGTGCGCCGGGATCAGCGCCCAGCCGACGCCCTGCTTGAGGATTTGCAGGATCACCCAGTGGCTCTCCACCCACCACACCTCCGCGGCGACACGCAGCCGGTGCCGCTCGGTGCCTTCGTTGCGCACCGTGACCATGATCTGGCGATGCCGCTTGAGCTCCTCCCAATCCACCCGCCCACGCGCCAGCGGATGGTTCTTGCCGCAGACGAGCTGCAGCGGCACCCAGCCGATGGTCTTGAAGCCGAGTTCGGGCGGCAGATGCTCCTGCCGCCACATCACGCCGACATCGGCCTTGCCGTCGAGCACGAGACGGCTGACGTCCTCCATGATCGGAAACAACAGCTCCACTTCGACATGGGGAAAGCGCTTGGCGAATTCCGCAAACAGCTCCCCGACCGCGCTCTCCGGATAGAGCTCGTCGATCGCCGCCACCAGGCGCTTCTCGACATGCGCCTCGAAACTGCTGGCGACGCCGATCAGGTGTTCGCGGCGATCGAGGATCAATCTTGCTTCCGGCAACAGCCGCACACCGGCTTCGGTGAGCACCGGGTTGCGGCCGGTCCGGTCGAACAGCGCAATCCCGAGGTCCGTCTCAAGATTGGCGACGTGGGTGCTGACCGCCGATTGCGCCTTCTTCAGCAGCCGTGCCGCGCCGGAGAACGAGCCCTGCTCGGCGGCCGCCACGAAGGATTCGAGCTGGTCCATGGAAACGGCCATCTATCTCTTTTCCAGATATTATCTAACTTTGTAATCCCACAATATCAGATAGAAACCCGGTCACAACGACAGAAAGGGTTTCAAAATGTCCATGCGTTCCTTCTCCGACCGGATCAGGCACGCAGTCCTGTTCGAACTGATCGGTATCGCCATCTTCACGCCGGCAGCCGCCTGGCTGTTCAATCAGCCGGTGGCCCATATGGGCGTCATCGGTGTCGTCTCGGCGACGGTGGCGACGATCTGGAACTTGCTGTTCAATCTCGGCTTCGACCACGCGCTGGCCCGCGTCACCGGCCGTGTCGCCAAGACGATACCGATCCGCTTCGCGCACGCGATGCTGTTCGAGGCCGGCCTGATCGTGCTGCTGATCCCGTTCGTCGCCTGGTATCTCGGCATCTCGCTGTGGGCCGCGCTGATGATGGATATCTCGATCGTCGCGTTCTATCTGGTCTACGCGTTCGTCTTCAACATCGCTTACGATCGCGTGTTTCCGGTGCGCGAGCTCAGCCCGCACGGTCACACGGCAAGCCGGGCCCTGCCGGCCTGATCGGTACTCGGCGTGGCGCTTCGGATCATGTGATCTGTCGCGCCGCGCCGGACCCTGACACCGCAGCAATATTCCTGATGGTAGCGACTGCGCACAAGTTCCGCTGCGCAGCGCTCATACACTGGTTTGATCCGGCTTGAGCGCTGTACGATGCTTGAAGCCGACATGCCCGTCAGAGGCTGCCAAAACGGCCAACAAGAAGAAGCGGAGGATTACTTTGACAACGAACCGTTCACCCCAGTTCACCCGCCGTCATCTCATCAAGGGCGCTGCCGCCGCGTCGGCCACGCTGCTGCTCGGCAAGCCTGCGATTGCCAAAGGCAAGACCGAGATCGTGATCGGAAACATCGACGCCTATTCCGGACCGGCCGCGGTCTATTCGTCGATCGGCCGCACGCCCGGTGGCTATTTCAAGATGATCAACGAGCAAGGCGGCATCAACGGCCGCATGATCAGGTACATCACCTATGACGACGCCTACAGCCCGGCCAAGACCGTCGAGCAGGCGCGCAAGCTGGTCGAGGGCGACGAGATCGATGTGCTGTTTGCGCCGCTCGGTGCGCCCACCAATGCCGCGATCATGAAATACATGAACCAGAAGAAGGTCCCGCACCTCTTCATCGCCTCGGGCGCCACCAAATTCGGCGACTACAAGAATTTCCCGTACACGATGGGTTTCCAGCCCTGCTACCAGATCGAGGGCCGGGCCTTCGCGCAACATGTCTTGTCGACACAGAGTGATCCCAAGATCGGCATCGTCTACCAGAACGACGATTTCGGACGCGACGTGCTCAAGGGCTTCAAGGACGGACTTGGCGCGAAGGCGTCAGCAATCGTCGCCGAGTTGTCCTATGAGACCGCCGACCCGACCATCGACAGCCAGGTGGTCCGCTGCAAATCCGCCGGTGCCAACGTGTTCATGAGCATGACCACGCCGAAATTCGCCGCGCAAGGCATCAAGAAGATCGCCGAGCTTGGCTGGCAGCCGGCGCATTACATCGGCAACAACGCCTCCTCCGCAGGTTCGACACTGAAGGCCGCGGGCTTCGACGTGTCCAAGGGGATCATTTCCAGCGCCTATTTGAAGGATCCCGTCGACGCCGCCTGGGACAGCGATCCCGCCATTCAGAAATGGCGCGCCTTCCTCGACAAATACGATCCGGCGGCGGCCAAGAACGACATCTACGCGGTCACCGGCTATCTCACCAGCCAGATCCTGGTTCAGGTGCTCAAGCAATGCGGCGACGACGTCTCGCCCGAAAGCATCATGAAGCAGGCGGCGAACCTCAGGGATGTCGAATCCGACATGCTGCTGCCGGGCATCAAGATCAACACCTCGCCGACCGACTACTATCCGCTCGAGCAACTGCAACTGACGCGCTTCAGCGGCGAACGCTACGAGCCGATGGGACCGGTGATCGACGGCGGCATTTCGAAGGCATGATCGTCCACGGCGTTCCGCGAAAACCGGCGCGGCGTACGCGAACCGTCTCGCAGTTGCCATCTGCCGCTCATCGGCCGATGATGCGCGAAACGGAGCCGAACCAACCGGGAGGAAGTGAATGCGTGGACGCCGTGTGCTGATGGAATCGTTCGTGTCGCACGGCGTGCGTCATATCTTCGGCAATCCCGGCACGACGGAAACGCCGCTGCTCGACAGCCTGCCGGCATTTCCGCAACTCGAATACATCATGGCGCTGCATGAAGGCGTCGCAGTCAGCGCAGCCAGCTTCTACGCGCAGGCATCGGGCCGCGTCACCGTTGCCAACCTGCACGTCGCTCCCGGTCTTGGCAACGGTATCGGTTCGCTCTATGGCGCGCTGAAAGCGAATTCGCCCGTGGTCGTGACGGCGGGTCAGCAGGACACGCGCATACGGCTCAACAATCCGCTCCTCGGCCACGACCTCGCTGCGATGGCAGCACCGGTGACAAAGTGGAGCGTTCAGATCGAGCGCGCCGACGAGATCGCACCAATCATGCGACGCGCGTTCAAGGTGGCGACCGATGCGCCGCAGGGGCCGGTGTTCGTATCGCTCCCGATCGACGTCCTGGAACAGGAGACCGCGATCGATGCATCGACGCCGGACAATTTGTGGCGGTCGACACGCCCCGATCCGGCAGGTATCGAAGCGCTGGTCGCGCGGCTTCTGAAGTCACACAATCCGGCCATCATCGCCGGCGACGACGTCGCGAGATCGGGCGGCGAGCAGGCGTTGGTCGCGCTTGCGGAAACGATCGGTGCGACGGTGTGGTTCGAAGGGCTGCGGCATCACGCGTCCTTCCCGACCGGCCACCCGAGCTATCGTCAGTCGCTCCCCGGCGACGCCCGGCAGGTACGGAAGGTGCTCGGCGATACCGATCTCGTGCTGCTGATCGGCGGTCCCTTCTTCGAGGACATCTGGTTCGCGCCTGATGGCCACATTCCCCACGGCGCGTCCGTGCTCCAGATCGAAGCCTCGGCTGAACGTCTCGCGCTCAACAATCGGCTCGATGCCGGCATCGTCGGTGACATCGCGGTCAGCCTCGGCGCATTGACGGACGCGTTGCGCGCCAAGGCGAGCGCGGACTTCAGGCAGGCTGCGCAAGACCGCAATGCTGCGCTGGCCGAACTGCAGGCGAAAGAAACGGAAGCCTATCGCGCGCGCGTCGAGAAGAGCTGGAACCGCGAGCCGAGCTCCATGCCGCGCGTCACCGCGGAACTGCGTCGCGGGCTGCCTGATGATGTGGTCATCGTCGATGAGAGCATCACGGCGAGCCTGGATCTCGCGCGCGCCTTCGACTATCGCGGCTTCGGCGATTATTTCAGCGGACGTGGCGGCGGCATCGGCCAGGGTCTTGCCGGCGCCATCGGCGTCAAGGTCGCGATGCCGGACCGTCCCGTTGTCGCGATCTCCGGCGACGGCTCGGCGATGTATGCGATCCAGGCGCTGTGGACTGCCGCGCACCACAAGCTTGCGATCGTGTTCGTGGTGCTCGCGAACCGCGAGTACCGCATTCTCAAGCATAATGTGGACGTCTGGCGACAGAACTTCGAAGCCGGCACCCAGCATCCCTATCAGAACATGGATATCACCGGTCCCGCGCTCGACTTCGTGCATCTCGCGGCCGGCATGGGCGTCGAGGCGGTCAGGGTTGAGAAGGCGGACGACATCGCTGGCGCAGTCGCAAAGGCTGCCGCGGCGCAGCGTCCGTACCTCGTCGAGATTGCGATCGAAGGAAAGCGCTAGAGGAGCTTCTGATGGCAGGCATTCTGGACGGCAAGGCTGCGTTGGTGACGGGCGGCGGCTCGGGCATCGGTCGGGCAACAGCGATTGCCATGGCGCGCGAAGGCGCGCGCGTCGCGGTGTCCGACCTGTCAAAGGACGGAATCGAACAGACAGTCGCGCTCATCAACGCCGCAGGCGGCCAGTCGATCGCGATCCAGGGCGACGTCACCGACGAGGCTGACATCGCCAACATGGTGGCACGCACGGTGTCGGCGTTTGGGCGCATCGATTGCGCGTTCAACAATGCCGGCGTGGCCGGGCGCTCCGTCGGCCCGCCCGGCCAACGCATCCATGAGCTCACGCAGCCCTCGGTGGCGAAGATGTTTTCGGTGAATCTGATGGGCGTGTTCCTGTGCCTGAAATACGAGGTCGCGCAGATGCTGAGGCAGGGCGGCGGCGGCGCGATCGTCAACACCGCCTCGATCGCCGGGCTGGTCGGCCTTGCCACGTCGGGCCACTACGTCGCGGCCAAGCATGGTGTCGTCGGCCTGACCAAGTCTGCGGCGATCGAATACGCCCAGGACGGCATCCGAGTGAATTGCGTCAATCCCGGATACATCAAGACGCCGATGACCAAGGAGACGATGGACGAACGTTACGACGAGATCATCGCCAAGGTGCCCGCACGTCGCCTGGGCGTGCCCGAGGAAATCGCGGAGGCCGTGGTCTGGATGTGCTCGGACAAGGCATCCTTCATGACAGGCGCATCGCAGGTGGTCGACGGCGGCTACAGCGCCGCCTGAGGTGCGCTTCAGCGGGGCGCGTCGCGGCTTTCAGGCTATTCCTTTGGCGGCACCGTGCGCAGATAGGCGACGATGGCGTCGAGATCGGCAGCCGACACAGTGGCGTAGTAATGGAAGCCCATCGGCGGATTGAGCTTGCTGCCGTCCTTGCTGACGCCCTGAGTGATCGCGCGTTTGATCTCGTCGTCAGTCCAACCGCCAATGCCTTGTTGGTCTTGCTGGAGCTGATGTTCCGCGAAACCGAGACGCCCCAGGGTCCCGTAAACTTGCCGCCGCCAGCGCCCATGCTGGTGGCAAATTCTCGCCCTTGCGGCCCCATCGGGGTATGGCACTCCATACAGTGTGCAATCGTGACGAGGTAGAATCCTTGCTGCACCTTGTCGCTCAACACCGCTTCGGTGTACGGGCTTTCACCGCCCGGGGGAACAGGATGTTCTTGTGCCATCTTGTAGACCGGCTCCGGCACCGCATTCCTGATCGGCTTGATCGTGCGCAGATAAGCGATCACCGCATCGAGATCGCGATCGGTCATGATCTCGTAGAAGCCGCTCGGCATGATCATGGCGACCCGCGCGCCGTTGCGCTTGACGCCCTTGCGCAGCAGTTGCCGGAGTTCGGCGTCGGTGTAATTGCCGATGCCGGTTTCCTTGTCTTGCGTGATGTTCGAGGCCGTGACCTTGAACGGTGGCTGATCCCATGACGCGCCGCCCGAAAAAGCCTTGTCCCTGATCTCGCCTGACGGTCCCTTCGGGGTATGGCAATTGCCGCAGGTCAGGATGCCGTTGACCAGGTAATCACCGCGCGCGACCAATTCCGATTGTGCGCTGACCGGGCTGCTCAATACCGCACCGATAACGAGCGCTAGCGATCCGATACGGATCATGACGACGCCTCCAATCAATTAAATATGGCGATAGAACTCTGATCAATTTCTGGCTTCAAAGAAGTACGTCAGCAAAATGTGTGCGCACCGGTTTCAACGCTGCGAAGGCTATGTGCAACATTACGTAGCTGGCGCGCAAGAAACGCCGCGCGCGGATCGATGGTACGATCGCCGCCCTCTCTTCTACAGATCCGATTGCCGGAGGGCTGGCTAGACAAAATCTAGCAGATTTCACGCGCGTGAGAAGGCAGCAAGACCACGCTGAAGTTAGAGGGGCAGGATAGGATCGACACCTTACCGACCAATCGGTATCCGCTCGAGCACCTTGCAACCAGTGCAGCATTGAGGCGCAAACGCCGCAGGGCGCCGATCAGTCCTCGATATCGGCAATTCGCCCGAGGACGATCACGACTGCGAGAACCAGGCCAAGTGCGCCGCCAGCAACTCCGGCCAGGCCAGAACCAAAGGCACCGCTTACATCCCGGTCGGATAGCGCGAACGCGATTATCTCAGCCGCGAAGCCCATCCCCAGCGGCAGAGCAATGATGATTGCAAGGAATTTGAGCAATTCGACCGCAAATCGAAGTGCAATGTATTCTAAGGCGCCGAGCGCGCGGGTCATACGATTAGGGGCGGCCGGGCGACCCGCGTCCGATTCCTCTCTGATCGAGGCGCTCGGGTAGGTGTTGCCGATCAATCGGTTCGCACGGGGATTGTCGTTAGGATCATCGAGGGCTTTGATGTCGAGTTTGAGCTCTCGCCGCAACAACAGGGCGGGAGCTAGCGCCCAACATATGAATACGGCCAGTCCGAGGTAGACACTGAAGACACATCCCAACGCGACCAGGAAAGCACCGACCCAGACAAACGCCTCGACACCAACATAAACCAGCATGAATTGGACGTTAGAGCGCAATCCTTCTTTGAAAGTGGCTGGCCTCATCAGTTTATCCTCGACGCTCCACTGCCACTAAGATGTGGAGCGTCGGTCGCCGCGCGCAACCCTAGATTTCCTTCATCACGACCTGTTCAAGCTCCGGCGCCGCAGCGCACGCAAGAAAGATGATCGCCGCAAACGATCCCCTCTTTATCTTCATACCCATGGGTGCGATCGGCACCCGGCTTTCCCTGCGCCCTCTGTTCAATGAGAGGGCAGAACGAGATGCAAAGCTCGGGCAATCATGTCGCGAGAATGCGGATGTGTGACTCGCGGACCGCACAACACATTCGATGTGGTCCCTGCGAAAGCAGGGACCCATAACCACAGATGCTCATTGCTGAACGATACTGGAACGACGAGTCCCGTTCACAACACCGGCCGCAGAGTATGGGTCTCTGCTTTCGCAGGGACGACGATTGAGGATGTCGGCAATGCCACATTCAGTGTCGTCCTGGCGAAAGCCAGGACCCATTACCCCAAGTCTCATTGTTGCGCGACGCTGGGGCCGCGGTCCCGTTCATCACCGAATGCGGTGGTTATGGGTCCTGGCTTTCGCAAGGACGACGTGTGGAGAGGCCCGCGATCGATCTCGACGCAATCAGACTCTCAGCCGGCGAAAGCTCACCGCCCCTGCTGAAGACTCCCCTCCAGCCGCGCCAACTCGCCGTCGAGGTCGCGCTCGACATCGGCCACCTGCATGTCGACCACCCGATAGTCGCGCGCCTCGAGCCAGGCGCGGCGATTGGCGCGGTCCGTCCCGATGGCGTCGCTCTCGTTCGGATTGACCAGCTCGATCGCGAGCCGGTGCACGAAGGAGACGAAGTCGGGGATGTGGCGGCCGACCGGGGTCTGGCGCTTGAACTGGCCGGCGAAGCGGCGATCTCGCGTCAGGGCCTGCCACAGGATCCGCTCGGCGTCGGTCGGGTTGCGGCGGAGCAGCCGGGCGAGGCCGCGCACGGTGCTGGAGTTGTCGGCGCCGCCGCCGCCCCCTCCCTGCTCGGCGAGCAGCGCCCGCAGCCGCGTGGCCTGTGCGCCGTCGAGCACGCCGCCCTTGGCCGGGCCCTTGCGGCCCTCGGCGATCGCCATCACCACCCCGTGCAGCGTATGCATGTCCTGCTTGGTCGGATCCATCCGGGTGAAGATGTTGCGCAGGTTCACCAGCATGGTGTCGCGCTTCTCCGCCGGCCGCAGGAACTCGACCTTGTCGAGCTCGGCGACGAGGTTGTCGAAGAAGGCCTGCATCTGGTGCTGGGAGGCCGGCTCGGACCGCTCCGGCATCGCGAAGGGGAGCGCGCCCGCGGTCGAGAGCTTGAACCACTCGTAACCCATCAAGAGCACGGCCTGCGCGAGGTTGAGCGAGGCGAAGCCCGGGTTGACCGGAAAGGTGATGATGCGGTTGGCGAGCGCGACCTCCTCATTGGTCAGGCCGGAGCGCTCCCGCCCGAACAGGATGCCGGCCCCGCCGCCGGAGGCGACATGGCCGACGATCTCGTTCGCCGCGCCTTCCGGCCCGACCACCGGCTTGGCCTGGTCGTGGGCGCGCGCGGTGGTCGCGAACACCAGCGTGAGATCGGCGATCGCCTGCTCGACCGTGTCGAACAGCTCGACGGAACCGATGATGTGGTCGGCGCCGGCGGCGGCGCGCTGGGCGGCGACATTCGGCCACCCGTCACGCGGATTGACGATGCGCATCCGGGTCAGCGCGAAGTTGCCCATCGCGCGCGCGGCCATGCCGATGTTCTCGCCAAGCTGCGGCTCGACCAGGATGACGACGGGACCGGCAAGGTCGTGCCCTGCCTTGGTCTTGTCGGTGCCGGACATCTCACTTCACTTTCTGATTCAACGTCTGAAGATTTTGAATCAGCTTCCGAAGCGCCTGATTCAAACTCTCATGCAGGGCGACGCAACCAGCTTTGCACCGGTTTTGCGCGGGACCATTTTCTCCAAGGAGATAACAGGGTTAGCGGCGTTTGCGAATCCTCAATCGGAATCCCAATCGCACGGAGCGAAGACTGCCGCTTGCGCGCGCTTCGCCTTCGGATAGGCTATCAACCACAACCAAAGCGAAGCTGTAAAGGCACGCTTGAGACGCCGCTTGAACGGCGAGGCGCTTGGGTCGAAGCACTTGGGGGGACGACGATGCGGGGCAGATGGACGCTGGCGATTGTGGGCGTGGTCTTGATCGTGGCGGGGGGCCTGCTCGCCCACCTCACGCAGACCGCAGGCGGCATCCGGATCGAGGATGTCAGGTTCAAGGGCGCCAAGGGCAACACCATGAGCGCCCTGCTCTACATCCCGCCGAACGCGACGCCGCAGATCCCGGCGCCCGGCATCCTCGCGGTCCACGGCTACATCAACTCGCGCGAGACCCAGGACGGCTTCGCGATCGAGTTCGCCCGCCGCGGCTATGTCGTGCTGGCGCTTGACCAGACCGGCCACGGCTACAGCGACCCGCCCTCCTTCGCCAACGGTTTTGGCGGACCTGACGGCCTTGCCTATCTCCGCAGCCTGCCATTCGTCGACAAGGAGAACATCGGGCTCGAGGGCCATTCGATGGGTGGCTGGACCGTGCTGGCGGCGGCCGCAGCTCAGCCCAACGACTACAAGTCGATGGTGCTGGAGGGTTCGTCCACCGGCAAGCCGTTCGCCGCCGAGGGCACTGCGAGCTGGCCGCGCAACACCGCGCTGGTGTTCGCCCAGTACGAGGAGTTCTCAACCCTGATGTGGGGCGTCGACCTCGCCCGCGACGTCACAAAGAGCCCGAAACTCTGGGCGCTGTTCGGCACGCAAGGCGCGGTCGAGCCGGGCCAGGTCTACGGCGATCCGGCCAATGGCACCGCCCGGGTGCTGTACACCCCCGCGATGACCCATCCGGCCGAGCACATCTCGCATGAGGCGATCGGCTACAGCCTCGACTGGTTCGCCAAGACGTTGAAGGGGGGCACCCCTCGTCCGGTCGATGACCAGATCTGGTTCCGCAAGGAGATCGGCACCCTGATCGCTCTCATCGGCTTCGTGGCGCTCATGATCGGGACGTTCGACGGGCTGCTGGAGGCACCGATGTTCTCCCGCCTGCGGCTGCCCGCGGTTGCCGACGGCACCATGCCGGCGCACGTGGCTGCGAGCGGCCGGCGCTGGACCACGGCGTTCATCCTGTCGGCCTTCATCCCGGCGCTGACCTACTACCCGGCCTTTGCACTGGGCGGCACTGTTGTCACCCCGAGCGCGTTCCTGCCGCAGGGCATCACCAACCAGATCCTGGTCTGGGCCATCATCAACGGCCTGATCACGCTGGCGCTGATGTGGTTCGCCCCGAAGCGCGCCAGCCGGGCCGGCCTCGTCGGTCAATCCGTCGTGATCGCGGTGGCCTCAGTTGCGGTCGGCTACGCCGCGCTCTGGCTCGCCGACCTCGCCTTCAAGATCGACTTCAGATTCTGGATCGTCGCACTCAAATTGATGAGCGCGAAGCAATTCCTCATCTTCCTGATCTATCTGATTCCGTTCACGGCGTTTTTCGTGGTGGCGCTGCACGTGCTGCACCGGAACTTCTCGACCATGGGCGCCCCGCGCGCAGCGCTCTATCTGACCAATATCCTGGCGCTGACGCTCGGTTTCATCGTGTTGCTGGTGCTGCAATACGGCACGCTGTGGCTGACGGGTAAACTGTTCAACCCGATCCCGGACCCCAGCTTCGTGCCGCTCTCGACCATCGTCGCGATCCAGTTCGTACCGCTCCTGGCAATCGTCGCCGTGATCGCGACCTTCACCTGGCGGCGGACCGGATCGAGCCTGCCGGGGGCCCTGATCGCGGGCCTGTTCGTGACCTGGTACATCGTGGCCGGGACGGCGACACAGGTCCCGATTTAGAGGGGGTCACGCGCCGTCGTCAGAATGGCGGTTCTCGGTGAAAAGATGCGCTGAAAGTGCATAACCGGTGCGCTTCCGCCCGTCCCCGGGCGGTGCTATAGCGCAGGCGTATTCCACCCCCGCCGTCAAAAGCGCGCCGTTCCCAAGAGGGCCTCCCCGTCATGGCAAAAATCAAGGTATCCAACCCCGTCGTCGAGCTCGATGGCGACGAGATGACCCGGATCATCTGGCAGTACATCAAGGACAAGCTGATCAACCCGTTCCTGGATGTCGAACTGCTCTATTTCGATCTGGGCATGGAATACCGCGATGAGACCAATGACCAGGTGACCATCGACGCCGCCGAAGCCATCAAGAAGGTTGGCGTCGGCGTCAAATGCGCCACCATCACCCCCGACGAGGCCCGGGTGAAGGAGTTCGGCCTGAAGCAGATGTGGAAGTCGCCGAACGGCACCATCCGCAACATCCTTGGCGGCGTGATCTTCCGCGAGCCGATCATCTGCAAGAACGTGCCGCGCCTGGTTCCCGGCTGGACCAAGCCGATCATCATCGGCCGCCACGCCTATGGCGACCAGTACCGTGCCACCGACATCAAGTTCCCCGGCAAGGGCACGCTGTCGCTGAAGTTCGTCGGCGAGGACGGCACCGTGATCGAGCGGGAAGTGTTCAAGGCGCCGGGCGCCGGCGTCGCGATGGAGATGTACAATCTCGACGACTCCATCATCGATTTCGCCCGCGCCTCGCTCAATTACGGCCTGCTGCGCAACTACCCGGTCTACCTCTCGACCAAGAACACCATCCTCAAGGTCTATGACGGCCGCTTCAAGGACATCTTCCAGGACATCTACGACCGCGAGTTCAAGAAGGAATTCGAGGCCAAGGGCCTGACCTACGAGCACCGCCTGATCGACGACATGGTGGCCTCGGCGCTGAAATGGTCCGGCGGCTATGTCTGGGCCTGCAAGAACTATGACGGCGACGTGCAGTCCGACACCGTGGCCCAGGGCTACGGCTCGCTCGGCCTGATGACCTCGGTGCTGCTCACCCCGGACGGCAAGACGGTGGAAGCCGAAGCCGCCCACGGCACCGTGACCCGCCATTACCGCGAGCACCAGAAGGGCAAGGAGACCTCGACCAACTCGATCGCGTCGATCTTCGCCTGGACCCGTGGCCTCGCGCACCGCGCCAAGCTCGACAACAACCCGGAACTGGCGAAGTTCGCCACCACCCTGGAAAAGGTCTGCGTCGCGACCGTCGAAGAGGGCTACATGACCAAGGACCTTGCGCTCCTGGTCGGCGCCGACCAGCGCTGGCTCTCCACCACCGGCTTCCTCGACAAGGTCGCCGAGAATCTCGGAAAGGCGATGGCGGCCTAACGGCCGCCTGTTGCCGAACACAGCAGCGAGCGTGACCATGACCTTTCCCGGCCGGGTGACGCTCGCATCCTTGTTGCTGACCGGATCGGCGGCACTCGCTGCCGACCCGCTGCCCGCCCCCGTTGCCGCGCCCGACGAGACCGCGGTCCTGACCGTCCATGCCGAGGGCGTGCAGGTCTATGAGTGCAAGCCGGTCACCGACGGCAAGCTCGCCTGGTCGTTCCGCGAACCGGTCGCCACCCTGATCGCCGATGGCCGCACCGTCGGCCGGCACTATGCCGGGCCGAACTGGGAGCATGTGGACGGCAGCGCCGTGACCGCCCGCACCGCCGGCAGCGCTCCCGGCGCGACGCCAGCAGACATTGCCTGGTTGAAGCTCGAGGTGATCTCCCACCGCGGCAATGGCGTGCTCTCGAGCGTTGACACCGTGCAGCGGATCAACACCTCAGGCGGCGAGCTCGGCGGCGCCTGCGACAAGGCCGGCGCCTTGAAGGGCGCGGCGTATTCGGCGGATTACGTGTTCCTGCGCCGCGACTAATCGCGGATGCCGCCGTCGGTCTCGTGCGGCGCCTGCGCAATCTCGCTGGCGGCAAGGTCGCCACCGACCGCGAGCGGATCGGCGAGCCGCGCCTCCGCCGTCTCCCGGACATGCGCAGCGAGCGCCGGCATCCGCTCGATCAGGGCATGGAAGTCCTGCGCATCGAGCAGCAGCAGCTTGGTCTTCCGCATCGCCGTCACCGTGCCGGAACGGCTGGTCCGCCGGAGCAGTGCGATCTCGCCGAAGAATGCGCCGTCGACAAGCCGCACCCGTTGGCTCGGCAGGTCGATCTCGACCTCGCCGGCGGTGATGAAATACATCGACGACGCCGCATCTCCGCGCCGCACCAGCACCTCGCCGGCTTCGATGGTCTGCGACCGCAAGAGCCGCATGATGTCGGCGATCTCGGCAGCGTTGAGATGCGAGAACAGCGGCACCCGCGCCAGCATGCCCCAGGTCACGACGAAGTCGCGGCGCCGCACCTCGTCGGCGAACGCGGTCGAGACGATCGCGACCGGCAGCGCGATCATCGCAAACCCGACCACGATCGCAACCACGGTGACGATGCGGCCGAGCACCGTCACCGGGACGACGTCGCCGTAACCGACGGTCCCGAGCGTCACGATCGCCCACCACATCGCCTGCGGCATGGTGCCGAACTTGTCCGGCTGCACCTTGTGCTCGATCGCATAAAGCAGCGAGGCAAACAGCAGCACCGCGCCGGTCAGGATCACGACGCAGCCGAACAGCGTGCGCCGCTCGGCGTGCAATGCAGCCAGCAGCGAGCGCATCGCGGTCGAATAGCGCACCAGCTTCAGGAACGGCAGCATACCGAACAGCACCAGCGCGGTCTTGTCACCGATCGCGAGCGCGACGGCCGACGGCAGGAAGGCGAGCAGGTCGATCACGCCGAGCGCCGAGAAGGCGTATTCCAGCCGCGCCTGAAGCGGCGTCATGTCGCGCAGCGAGCGGCCGACCACGCTCCAGAGCCGCGCGGCATATTCCAGCGCGAAGGCGGTCACCGCGGTGATCTCGATCGCCGTGAACAGCCACCAGAATTGGACGTCGATCTCCGGCACCGACGCCAGGATCGCCGCCAGCACATCGACGGTGATGATCGCGACGACGAGCCGGACAAATCGCGCGCCGACCGAATATGGCAGGTGGTCCTGCTCGAGCAGCTCGTAGAGACGCCCCCGCAGTCCGGGATCGCTGATCGTGGGCTTGAGCGGAGCCGTCGCCACGATCAGCCTCTCCGTCAGGCGCCGGCCGATGCCTGTTGAGTCATGGCCTGCTCAATCGCCGACAGCGCGGCGTCGGCCTTGGCGCCATCTGGCCCGCCGGCCTGCGCCATGTCGGGCCGGCCACCGCCACCCTTGCCACCGAGCACCTCGGAGCCCTTGCGCACCAGCTCGACCGCGTTGAAGCGCGAGGTCAGGTCGGCGGTGACGCCGACCACGATGCCGGCTTTGCCGTCCTCGGTGACGCCGACGATCGCGACCACGCCGGAGCCGATCTGCTTCTTGCCGTCGTCGACCAGGCTCTTGAGGTCCTTGGTCTCGACGCCTTCGACCGCGCGCGCGAGCAGCTTGACGTTGCCGACCTCGCGAACGCCGGAAGCCGCACCATTCGACGACGCTCCGCCGCCCATCGCGAGCTTCTTGCGGGCATCCGACAGGTCGCGCTCAAGTTTCTTGCGCTCCTCCATCAGAGCCGCGATGCGCGCCGGCACATCCTCGATCGTGGTGCGCAGTTCGGCCGCCGCGGTCTTCGCCAGTGTCATCGTGTCGTTGGCGTGCTTGCGCGCATGATGTCCGGTCAGCGCCTCGATGCGGCGGACGCCGGAGGCGACCGCGCTCTCGCTGGTCACCGAAATCAGGCCGATGTCGCCGGTGCGGCGAACATGGGTGCCGCCGCAGAGCTCGACCGACCAGCCGAGCGCGTTCTGGCCGTGCTCGCGGGCGCTCTTGCCCATCGAGACGACGCGAACCTCGTCGCCATACTTCTCGCCGAACAGTGCGCGCGCACCGGCCTCGCGGGCGTCGTCGACGCCCATGACGCGGGTCGTCACCTCGTCATTCTCCAGCACGACGTCGTTGGCGATGTCCTCGACCCGGGCGAGCTCTTCCGGCGTGATCGGCTTCGGATGCACGAAATCGAAGCGCAGGCGATCGGGCGCGACCAGCGAGCCGCGCTGCGCGATGTGATCGCCGAGCACCTGGCGCAACGCCTCGTGCAACAGATGCGTCGCCGAGTGGTTGGCGCGGATCGACGAACGCCTGGCATGGTCGACCTCGAGCTGCAGCGCGGTGCCGACATTCAGGGTGCCCTGCTCCACCGTGCCGACATGCACGAACAGGTCACCGGCCTTCTTCTGCATGTCGGTGACGCGGAATTTGACGCCCTCGCCCGTGAGGATGCCGACGTCGCCGACCTGACCGCCGGACTCGGCATAGAACGGCGTCTGGTTCAGCACGATCGCGCCGCTCTCGCCGGCCTTGAGGCCGTCGACCTCGGCGCCGTCCTTGACCAGTGCCGTCACCACGCCTTCCGCGCTCTCGGTCTCATAGCCGAGGAATTCGGTTGCGCCGAGCTTCTCGCGCAGCGGGAACCAGATGGCCTCGGTCGCCGCCTCGCCAGAGCCTGCCCAGGAGGCGCGCGCCTTCTCGCGCTGACGGTTCATCGCGTCGGTGAACGAGGCCTGGTCGACGCTGATGCCGCGCGACTTCAGCGCGTCCTGCGTCAGGTCCAGCGGGAAACCATAGGTGTCGTACAGCGTGAACGCGGTGTCGCCGTCGAACATGTCGCCGTTCTTGAGGCCGGCGCTCTTCTCGTCGAGGATCGACAGGCCACGCACCAGCGTCTTGCGGAAGCGGGTCTCTTCCAGCTGCAGCGTCTCCTCGATCAGCTTCTCCGCGCGCACCAGGTCCGGATAGGCCTGGCCCATCTCGCGGACCAGCGCCCAGACCAGGCGATGCATCAGCGGCTCGCCCGCGCCCAAGAGCTGCGCGTGGCGCATCGCACGGCGCATGATCCGGCGCAGCACGTAGCCGCGGCCCTCATTCGACGGCAGCACGCCGTCGGCAATCAGGAACGCCGAAGAGCGCAGATGGTCGGCCATCACCCGGTACGACGCCACGTTCTGCGCGTTCGGCCCATGGCCGAGGGCCGAAGCGGCCGCATCGATCAGATGGCGGAACAGGTCGGTCTCGAACACGCTTTCGACGCCCTGCAGGATGCAGGCCATGCGCTCAAGTCCCATGCCGGTGTCGATCGAGGGACGCGGCAGCGCCACGCGCTCCTCCTTCGTCACCTGCTCGTACTGCATGAACACCAGGTTCCAGAATTCGAGGAAGCGATCGCCGTCCTCTTCCGGGCTGCCCGGAGGTCCGCCCCAGATATGCTCGCCGCGATCGATGAAGATCTCGGAGCACGGACCGCACGGGCCGGTATCGCCCATCGCCCAGAAATTGTCCGAGGTCGCGATGCGGATGATGCGATCGTCCGAGAAGCCCGCGATCTTCTTCCAGTAGCCGGCCGCCTCGTCGTCGGTGTGGTAGACGGTGACGAGCAGCTTGTCCTTCTTCAGCCCGAAATCCTTGGTGATCAGATTCCAGGCGAGCTCGATCGCGCGCTCCTTGAAGTAGTCGCCGAACGAGAAGTTGCCGAGCATCTCGAAGAAAGTGAGATGGCGCGCGGTGTAGCCGACATTGTCGAGGTCGTTATGCTTGCCACCGGCGCGGACGCACTTCTGCGACGTCGTGGCGCGCTGATAGCCGCGCTTCTCGACGCCGGTGAAGACGTTCTTGAACTGCACCATGCCGGCATTGGTGAACATCAGGGTCGGGTCGTTGCGCGGAACCAGCGGCGACGACGCCACGATCTCGTGGCCGTTCTCCTTGAAGAAGTTCAGAAATGTCGACCTGATGTCGTTGACGCTGCTCATGTTCATCCAATCGGAAAAAAGGGGCCGGCCAGCCGCAAAAAGGCGTCATTTTCCGGCCGAACGCTTTTAGACATTGCCAGCTGCGGTGTCCAGAAACTGTGCAGGCGGATCATGGGCTTGCCGCGGCAGCACAAAGCCCCATTGGATAGCAGCAAGAGCTGCGTTGACAGTCTTGGTGGCGCCGTGTTTTCTACCTACCTGTTACCCCGTCACGTCGGGAGAGACCGGCCTTACTGCCGGCGCCGAAGGAGCAACCGCCCCGGAAACTCTCAGGCAAAAGGACCGCGTGACGTCTAACATCTGGAAAGAGGCGCTGGGGTTCTCCCCGATGCGTCCGCCGACGGGATAATACTCTCAGGCACAGCGACAGATGGGGCTTTCTGCAGGTTTCTCAAGGGGAAATAGGTCCCCTGCGGGAACCGCGAGGGCCCTGAGATGTCTGCGCGCGAAACTTCCCCGCTGAAACAGACCCCGCTGCACGCGCTGCATCTGGCACGCGGCGCCAAGATGGTGCCGTTCGCCGGCTACGACATGCCGGTGCAATACACCGCCGGCGTGCTGAAGGAGCATCTGCACACCCGCAAGGAAGCCGGACTGTTCGACGTGTCCCACATGGGACAGCTCGTGCTGAAGGCCAAATCCGGCAAGGTCGGCGACGCGGCGCTCGCACTGGAAAAACTGGTGCCGCAGGACATCGTCGGCATCGCGCCGGGACGGCAGCGCTACGCGCAATTCACCAACGACGACGGCGGACTGCTCGACGACCTGATGGTGGCGAATTTCGGCGATCACCTGTTCCTGGTGGTCAACGCCGCCTGCAAGGCCGAGGACGAGGCGCATCTGCGCGCGCATCTCTCCGATGCCTGCGAGATCGTGTCGCTGGCCGACCGCGCGCTGATCGCGCTGCAGGGGCCGAAGGCCGAATCGGCGCTGGTGAAACTTTGTGCAGATGTCAGTTCGATGAAATTCATGGACGCCGGTCCGCGCCGCGTTGGCGACATCGACTGCTTCGTCTCGCGCTCCGGCTATACCGGCGAGGACGGTTTTGAGATTTCCGCGCCCGCAGACAAGGCGGAGGCCCTGGTCACCGCACTGCTGGACAATCCCGACCTGCTGCCGATCGGGCTCGGCGCGCGCGACAGCCTGCGGCTCGAGGCCGGGCTCTGCCTCTATGGTCATGACATCGACACCACGACGACGCCGGTCGAAGGCGCGCTGGAATGGTCGGTGCAGAAAGTCCGCCGCAGCGGCGGCGCCCGCGCCGGCGGCTTTCCGGGCGCCGAAAAGATTCTCGCACAATTCGCGCAGGGCGCCGCCCGCCGCCGTGTCGGCCTGAAGCCCGATGGCCGCGCACCGGTGCGCGAAGGCGCCGTGCTATTTGCCGATCCGACCTCGACCGAGCCAATCGGCAAGGTGACCTCGGGCGGCTTCGGCCCGAGCCTCAATGCGCCGGTTGCGATGGGCTATCTGCCAACATCCCTTTCCGCACTCGACACCACCGTTTTCGCCGAAGTGCGCGGCCAACGGCTACCGCTCAAGGTCGCCGCCACGCCCTTCGTTCCCAACACCTACAAACGCTAAACGCCAAAGGATCGCCCCCCATGACGACGCTGTACACGTCCGACCACGAATGGCTCCGCATCGAGGGCGACGTCGCCACGATCGGCATCACCGATTACGCGCAATCACAGCTTGGCGACGTCGTGTTCGTCGAACTGCCCAAGGTCGGCCGCAGCTTGAAGAAGGCCGAGGCCGCCGCGGTCGTCGAATCCGTCAAGGCGGCCTCGGACGTCTACGCGCCGATCACCGGCGAAGTGATCGAGGTCAACGAGGCGCTCGCGGCCGAGCCCGCGCTGGTCAATTCGGATGCCGGCGGCAAGGCCTGGTTCTTCAAGCTGAAGATTGCCGACAAGGGCGAGCTCGGCGGCCTGATGGACGAGGTCGCCTACGCCGCGCACACCGCCTGAGGATCACCCCAAGGATTAGCCCATGAACGCGCCCTTCAAGCCGATCAACGAAGCCGCCACCGATTTCGTCCGCCGACACGTCGGACCATCCCCGCGCGACGTCAACGCGATGTTGGAGACGGTCGGCGCCGCGAGCCTGCAGGCGCTGATGAATGAGACGCTGCCGGCGTCGATCCTTCAGAAGGCGCCGCTCGATCTCGGCCGGGCGCTGAGCGAGACCGAAGCGCTCGCGCATATGAGCGAGCTCGCCGCGCAGAACCAGGTGTTCACCTCGCTGATCGGCCAGGGCTATTCCGGCACCATTCTGCCCGCGGTGATCCAGCGCAACATTCTGGAGAACCCGGCCTGGTACACCGCCTATACGCCGTATCAGCCGGAGATCAGCCAGGGCCGGCTCGAGGCCCTCTTCAATTTCCAGACCATGATCTGCGATCTCACCGGGCTCGACGTCGCCAACGCCTCGCTGCTCGATGAGGCGACCGCGGCCGCCGAAGCAATGGCGCTCGCCGAGCGCCACTCGCAGGTGAAGGCGAAGGTGTTCTTTGTCGACAAGGAGGTGCATCCGCAGACGCTGGCGGTGATGCGCACGCGCGCCGCGCCACTCGGCTGGGCACTGGTCGTCGGCGATCCCCTGACCGAGCTCGACAAGGCCGACGTGCTCGGCGCGCTGCTGCAATATCCCGGCACGACAGGCGCAGTGCGCGACCTCCGGCCGGCGATCGCATCGCTGCGCGCCAAGGGTGCGCTTGCGATCGTGGCGGCGGACCTGCTGTCGCTGGCCTTGCTGACCTCGCCCGGCGAGCTCGGTGCCGACATCGCAATCGGCTCGGCACAGCGCTTCGGCGTGCCGATGGGTTATGGCGGACCGCACGCCGCCTACATGGCGGTGCGCGACACGCTGAAGCGCTCGCTGCCCGGCCGCATCGTCGGCCTTTCGGTGGATTCGCGCGGTGCACCGGCCTATCGCCTGGCGCTGCAGACCCGCGAGCAGCACATCCGCCGCGAGAAGGCGACCTCCAACATCTGCACCGCACAGGTGCTGCTCGCCGTGATCGCCTCGATGTATGCGGTGTATCACGGCCCCGAAGGCTTGACCCACATCGCACGCGGCGTGCATCGCCGCGCCACCGTGCTCGCCGCGGGGCTGCGCAAGCTCGGCTTTGCGCCGACCAGCGAGGCCTTCTTCGACACCGTGACGGTCGAGGCCGGAAACAAGCAGATCGAGATCGTCTCGCGGGCGCAGGCGGAGCGGATCAATCTGCGGGTCGGTGCGACCACGCTCGGCATCGCGCTCGACGAGACCACGACGCCGGAGACCGTCGAGGCGGTGTGGCGCGTATTCGGCGGCAAGCTCAGCTTTGCCGAGATCGAGGCGGCCGCGCGCGAGGCGCTGCCGAAGGAGCTGCGGCGCACCAGCGCCTTCCTCACCCATCCGGTGTTCAACACCCACCGTTCGGAGACCGAGCTGCTGCGCTACATGCGCAAGCTCAGCGATCGCGACCTCGCGCTCGACCGCGCGATGATCCCGCTCGGCTCCTGCACGATGAAGCTCAACGCCACCACCGAAATGATCCCGCTGACCTGGCCGGCGTTCGGCAATCTGCATCCGTTCGCCCCCTCAGATCAGGCCAAGGGCTATCACGCGCTGTTCAAGCGGCTGGAGCAGTGGTTGTGCGACATCACCGGCTATGACGCGATCTCGCTGCAGCCGAACTCCGGCGCGCAAGGCGAATATGCCGGGCTGCTGGCGATCCGTGGCTATCACCTCGCGCGCGGCGAGCCGCACCGCAAGGTGTGCCTGATCCCCTCCTCCGCGCACGGCACCAATCCGGCTTCGGCCGCGATGGTCGGGATGGATGTGGTGGTGGTGGCGTGCGATGCGCGCGGCGACGTCGACGTTAACGATCTCCGCGCCAAGGCAGAGAAGCATTCCGCCAATCTCGCCGCGGTCATGATCACCTATCCGTCGACCCACGGCGTGTTCGAGGAGCATATCAGCGAGATCTGCGACATCGTGCATGCGCATGGCGGACAGGTCTATCTCGACGGTGCCAACATGAACGCGCAGGTCGGGCTGTCGCGGCCCGGCGATTACGGCGCCGATGTCAGCCATCTCAATCTGCACAAGACCTTCTGCATCCCGCATGGCGGCGGCGGCCCCGGCATGGGCCCGATCGGCGTGAAGACGCATCTTGCGCCCTATCTCCCGGGTCATCCCGCAACCGACGGCGCGACGGCACACGCCATCGGCCCGGTGTCGGCCGCGCCGTTCGGCTCGGCGTCGATCCTGACCATCTCCTACATCTACATCCTGATGATGGGCGGCGAAGGGCTCACGCGGGCGACCGAGGTTGCGATCCTCAATGCCAACTACATTGCAGCGCGGCTGCAGCCGCACTTCCCGGTGCTGTACCGCAACGAGCGCGGCCGCGTCGCGCATGAGTGCATCGTCGATCCCAGGGCGCTGAAGACGACCAGCGGCGTCACCGTGGACGATATCGCCAAGCGGCTGATCGACTACGGCTTCCATGCGCCGACCATGAGCTTCCCGGTGGCGGGCACGCTGATGATCGAGCCGACGGAATCGGAATCGAAGTTCGAGATCGACCGCTTCTGCGACGCGATGATCGCGATCCGGGGCGAGATCGCGGAGATCGAGAAGGGCCGCTGGAAGGTCGAGGCGTCGCCGCTGCGCCACGCGCCGCACACCGTCCACGACATCGCCGACGATGCCTGGAACCGGGCCTATACCCGCGCCGAGGGTTGCTTCCCGGCGGGCGTGTCGCGCTCCGACAAATACTGGAGCCCGGTCGGCCGCGTCGACAACGTCTACGGCGACCGCAATCTGGTGTGCTCGTGCCCGCCGATCGAGGATTACGCGCAAGCGGCGGAGTAAAGCGGCCATTGCTCTAGCGACTATTGTAGGATGGGTAGAGCGCAGCGAAACCCATCAATTGCATCCGGACTGTGAAGTGATGGGTTTCGCTTCGCTCTACCCATCCTACGATCCGGCCACCATAACGTCCCCGCTGGCGGCGGACGAACGATGAGAAGCAGCGCCGCGGCAGGAGGAAACATGCGCGAGGAATTCTGGTTTCATTTCCCGTTTCGCGTCCGCTATTCCGAAGTCGACGCGCAGGCCGTGGTGTTCAACGCGCACTACCTGACCTACTTCGATACCGCGATAACAGAATATTTCCGCGCGCTCGGCTACGACTATCTCGGCGAGGTCGCGCGGACCGGCATCGACTTCCACACCGTGAAATCGGTGGTCGAGTACAAGGCGCCGATCCGGTTCGACGAGGACATCGAGGTCTACGTGCGGGTCGCGAAGATCGGCCGTTCCTCGATCGTGCTTACACTCGCGATCTTCGCCAAGGGCTCCGACGACCTGCGCGCGACCGGCGAGATCATCTGGGTCGCCACAGATCAGAAGACCCACCAATCGGTCGCCGTGACGGAAGACCTGCGCGCGCTGATCGCGAGCCGGGAAAAGGCGCTGGCGCGCGGGTAAGCGCCAGATATCGGTTTCAACACCGCACCAAAACCAAACGGGCGCCGAACACGTCGGCAACTCAACGTCCTCAGCGCCCGCTTGCAGCGAAATGATTGAGCCTTGAGGCCTTACTCCTCCACGGGCTCCTCGCCCTCGGCGTCGCGCTCGGGTGTGCCGGCGAGGATCTGCTCGGCGATCAGGCCGGAGTTCTGGCGGATCGCAGCTTCGATCTTGGCGGTGATGTCGGGATTCGCCTTCAGGAACGCCTTCGAATTCTCGCGTCCCTGGCCGAGCCGCTGGCTGTCATAGGAGAACCAGGCGCCGGACTTCTCGACGATGCCGGCCTTGACGCCGAGGTCGAGGATCTCGCCCATCTTGGAGACGCCCTCGCCGTACATGATGTCGAACTCGACCTGCTTGAACGGCGGTGCCAGCTTGTTCTTCACCACCTTGACGCGGGTGGTGTTGCCGACCACCTCGTCGCGCTCCTTGATCGCGCCGATGCGGCGGATGTCGAGGCGGACCGAGGCATAGAATTTCAGCGCATTGCCGCCGGTCGTGGTCTCCGGCGAGCCGTACATCACGCCGATCTTCATGCGGATCTGGTTGATGAAGATCACCATGGTGTGGGACTTGTTGATCGAGGCGGTGAGCTTGCGCAGCGCCTGGCTCATCAAGCGCGCCTGCAGGCCCGGCAGCGCATCGCCCATCTCGCCCTCGAGCTCGGCCTTCGGCACCAGGGCCGCAACCGAATCGATCACCAGCACGTCGACCGCACCGGAGCGCACCAGCGTGTCGCAGATCTCCAGCGCCTGCTCGCCGGTGTCGGGCTGCGAGATCAGGAGCTCGTCGATGTTGACGCCGAGCTTGCGCGCATAGACCGGGTCGAGCGCGTGTTCGGCGTCGATGAAGGCGCAGATGCCGCCCTTCTTCTGGCCTTCCGCCACGGTGTGCAGCGCCAGCGTGGTCTTGCCCGACGATTCCGGCCCGTAGATCTCGACGACACGTCCCTTCGGCAGACCGCCGACGCCGAGCGCAATGTCGAGCCCCAGCGATCCCGAGGACACCGTCTCGACATCCATCGAACGGTCGTTCTTGCCGAGCTTCATCACCGAGCCCTTGCCGAACTGACGCTCGATCTGGGAGAGCGCGGCTGAGAGGGCCTTGGACTTGTCCATGGAGGATCCTTCGACGATACGCAGTGCAGTGGCAGACATTTGGGATGTGCTCCTTATGGCGGGGATTCGCTAGCGGGAAAAACGGGCGAAGGGATCGGGCAGAACGTTGTTGATAGAAACCTGCGTACCACGTTTGTTCTTCGTTCGCAATATGTTCTTTCGACGATGCAGGTGCTGGCCTGTTTTAACCCTCAGTGGCCTAATTTGATTTTCGGAGTGGCCTGTTTTGAATTAACCGAACGGTTGTCATGGCTTAGCCGTTGTTCTCGGTAGGACTACTGAGTAGCGCGCCGAGTGTTCTGGCTTTAGCAATTGCTATGGTCCGCCAACTGTTCTCCATCCACAGGGGAGAAGTGTTACCGAGGTTCTCCGTGGGTGAACGGAGTTCCGAGTGGCCTCGCGGGAAATCGTTCCATGCAAGCTATGGATTCCGACCCTCGCCCTAGGAACAAGTGTTCACTTTGTAACTTAAGCCCTCTCATTGAGAGGTTCATACAAGTGACGACGACTGAGCATCACCAGAGTGAGCTACTCGCGCAACCCGCACAAGAACACCTGCCGCGCTGCCCGACCTGTGCCGCCTTCCCGCGCTTGACACTTTCAATGCTTGACCCGCGCCGGGGCAAAATCGTTCGCCTATATCAATGCCAGTGCGGTGAGCGCATCTGGGACGATTAAGGCCGCCTCAGTTGGCGGCCTCTTCGTCGTTGGGCTTCAAAAAGGCTTTCATCGCCGTAAGCGCGCGGATCACTTCATCAGCCTCGTCCTGACGGCTGAGGTCAAATGTCCCCCAAATTCGGCCGGGCCCCATCGTCATCTGAAACGGCGCTTTAGCCTCACCCGCCACCATTCCTTTTGCGGAGACAGATGGAACGGCAGCGGCAGCGCGGTGGAACGCTGCCCCGAACGGTGACCCGACATCTGTCCCGCCCAAGCCCCGCCATGGAATTTGATCGTCGGATCAGGGAAGGCGTGGCCATGTCCGCCCTCGCAGGATTCGAACGTCTCGATACCGGCCACCCGGAGGGCCAGCACCGCATGGCGGATTCCGGAGTCCAACTCCAAATCAGTCGCCGGGGCGAATTGCTCCAGTCCTTTCTGAATGTTCATTTCACAGTGGCCTGTTTTGTTCTGGCGAGTGGCCTATTTCGGCCAGTACCACGATGCGGGTGAAGCCTCGGTGTCCTAAGTTGATTTTGGGAGTGTCCTAATTCCGATTAAGCGAACGGAAACCAAGGCTTGGCCGATGTTCTCAGTAGGACTACCGAGGGCCTATTCCTTGTTCTAGGCATATAAATTTCGATAGGACGCTATTCGTTCTTTGATCCAAATCAACGAGATGGGCGACAACAGATTCAGCTTCACAGCATGAAATGGGACGGGATAACGATCGTAAGCGGCAAGCTGAGGCCGTCAGGCGGCGTGGTTCCATGGCATAAGTACGTCGATTTGGCTGCTCGGCCAGCCATTGGCGATACGCTGAAGCGTGAGGGTGAGCCAGGCGAACGGATCGACGTTGTTCATCCTGGCCGTCTGCAGCAGCGTTGCGATGGTCGCCCAGGTTCGTCCGCCGCCGTCGCTGCCCGCGAAGAGGCTATTCTTTCTCGTAATTGTTTGCGGCCTGATGGCGCGTTCGACGATGTTGGAGTCGAGCTCGATGCGACCATCGGTCAGGAAGCGTTCGAAGATGGCACGGCGCGAGACGGCATAGCGGATCGCCTCGGCCAGTTTTGATTTGCCGGAGATCCGCCGCAAGGTCTGCTGCCAGAGATCGAAGAGATCTGCGACGACCGCTGCGGAGGCTTGCTGGCGCGCGGCAACGCGTGCGTTGGGGCTTTGACCGCGCACGCCCTTCTCGACCTGCCAGAGCTTTGCCATCCGCTCGACCGTCGTCGTTGCGACTCTCGAGCTCCCTGCAACATGCAGCTCGTAGAACTTGCGCCGGCTGTGTGACCAGCAGCCAGCCAATGTGATGCCATCATTGCCGCGATCGGGTCGCGCCAACTTGTTATAGGCGGCATAGCCATCCACCTGCAGGATGCCGCGATAACCATTGAGGTGGCGGACCGCGCATTCGCCGGAGCGGCTGTCTTCGAAGCGATAAGCCACCATCGCGGGACCGCTGCGGCCAAAAGTTCGGTCATCTCTGGCATAGGCCCATAAGTAGGCCGTCTTCGCCGATCCGGAGCCGGGAGCGAGCGTCGGCAAGGTGGTTTCGTCGGCAAAGACCCGTTCGGCCTTCTTGACCTCGCTGAAGATGTAGTCGGCCACGATCTCCAGCTCGAAGCCGAGCTTGCCCATCCATTGCGCCATCAACTGGCGGTCGAGCTCGACCTTGTCGCGGGCGTAGATGGCCTCCTGCCGATAGAGCGGCTGGCCATCGGCATATTTGGAGACGGCGATCTGGGCCAGAAGCGCTTCCGTCGGAATGCCTCCTTCAACGATATGGGCCGGAGCCGGCGCCTGGATTACGCCGTCCGCGTTCTTGAAGGCATACTTGGGACGGCGCGTGACGATCACACGGAACTTCGCTGGCACCACATCCAGGCGCTCAGACACGTCCTCGCCGATCAGCACCTTCTGCTTGCCGGCATGCTCAGCAAGGTCTTCCGGCTCAATGACGGTTTCGATCCGTTCCAGATGGGGCGCAAAGCCCTTGCGCCGACGCGGTGCACGCTTGCCATCCGCTTGCTCACGGCCCTTGCTGACCTGGGCCTTGATTGCAGCGATGCCGGTCTCGATCTCCTCGAAGACAAAGGCCTGCTGTTCATCGTCACCGTTCGCAGAGCCGAGCTTTTCCGATCGTCGGCCGAACCGGGCGCGGTCGAAGGCCTTTAGGATCTGCGTCAGCCGCTCGATGCGCGCATCGGCGTCGGCGTTGCGCGCCCTGAGATCGGTGACTTCGCTCTCCAGAGCATCGGCGCGGGCCGCCTTCTCAGCCATGGCAAGCACCATGGCTTTCAACATCTCTACGTCATTCGGGAGGTTGAGATCGGGCGGCGTCATTGGCCCGACCAGAGCACATTTTGCTCCGTTTCTCTTGCCCTTTCAGCTCACTGATTCACTTCGCCGCAGCTCTTTTACCCAACAATCTCCGGCGGCTTGACCGCCACGGTCCGGACCCGCTTCCAGTCCATCCCATCCACCAGTGCCATCAACTGCGCGGGGTTGAGCTGCACCCGATGATGCCCGATCCGCGGCCAGCAGAACTTCGCCTTTTCAAGACGCTTTAAATAGAGGCACACGCCGGACCCATCCCACCATACGATCTTTATTCTATCGGCTCTTTTGGCCCGGAAGACATAAAGCGCACCGTCGAACGGATCTGAGCCCGCATCGCGCACAAGCGCAACAAGGCCATCGATACCCTTGCGGAAGTCGACTGGATGGCTGGCGAGGAACACCTTCACGCCCGAGGGAATCATGCCGAACGCACCGCTCGGATCACCCGCTGCAAGTGCGCCTCGTCGACGTCCAGGCCGGCACGCACGACGACCTCGCCAATGGCAATCTCAATCACTGTGCCTGCCGCAGACGCCACCACGCCCTCGCAACTCGAGTGCCGCAAGCGATAATGCCGCTCGGCCCGAGCATCACGGCGCCAGGCGAACAGCTGCGACGGGTGAATGCCGATCCGGCGGGCGATCGCCGAGACGCTCGCGCCAGGCTCCAGCGCCTCCGTCACAACTTGCGCTTTGAACTCGTCCGACCAGCTTCGGCGAAGCTGCCGCGGCGCTCCCTCAAGACGGTCGGCGACCGCTTCGATCATATGGAAGGTTCTAGTTCCAGAACTAGGCGCAGACATAGAAGCTCACATCGGCTCACAAACTCAGCAGCCGATAGCCGATCGCTTACCACTCCGCCAGACGGGGTTTCCTTGCCGCTTACTAACGATCGCCGGTTGCGTCTCAATCGCACTTTCCGTGCTGATCCTCATCGTCATCCTTACGGTGTAGTCGAGCGCTCCCCTACAAGAGAGGAAAAGTGAGCAATTTTGCTCAGACCCCACGACGTGGATATGCAATTTGTGCCCCCATCGGGTTTTGCTCACCTCCCGGGGCTGGAAAGCCGCCGCCTGCGATACATTTTAAGCGGGCGGCGTTTTTATATGAAGCAAGGCCGCCTCAGTGGGCGGCCTCTTTCCGCCAGCCGTCCAACACATCCTCTCGGGGCACCCCCACCGGCTCAGTTTCGCCGGCCGCCGCCCTTTCCAGCGAGTTTGGATTGACGACGTAGACAAGTTTTTCCGTCTCATCCACGATGGTCGCAACTTACGATTACCAGAATTTTATGTCTGATTTACGACTGCGACCGCCCCAAAGAACGGCCCCAGCGAGGGTGCACGCTAAAATCAAAAGGGGGCCCTCCAGGAATGGTCACCCAAACAGAAGCCACGCCATGCTGGCAAGAAGCGCGATGAATGACAGCACCACAGCGCTGGCGAAGGCAATCTCCACATTATCGATCCGATCAGAATACAGCCGCATCGAAGTGGCCCTCCCGGCGACAAAGGATTGCTGCGACTATTAAACAGCCGGAAGGTGTCCTAGTTCCGCTTTGCGAGTGTCCGAATTAGGACAGCACCACGATGCAGGTGCTGGCCTGCCTCCATCCCTAGTGGCCTGCTTTGAAATTTCGAGTGGCCTAGTTTGGGTTTAACCCCGTCGCAACCATGGGTTAGCCGTTGTTCTCGATAGGACTACTGAGTCGGCAATCCAACGTTCTACCCATAGCAATCGTTATGGTCCGACAACTGTTCTCAATCCACAGAGTAGAAGTGTTACCGGGGTTCTCCGTGGGCGAACGGAGTTCCTTGCGTGAATCCGCTCTGGAGCCGCACGCCTGCCTTCCGGGTCTCGGCAGTCGCGCCCAAATCGCTAGTTTTCTTTTCGAGAGTGATCAAAGTTGATCAGCCTTGGAACGTCGGCTGTTCCAAGCTTCGGCCATCACCGCCCTGTAACGGCGTCTGCCGGCGACCGAGAGCCGTTCGCCCTCCCCCCCCCAGAGACAAGGGAGCGTGGCATGATCGAACAGCCCCATCTCGATTCATATTCAATTCCAGCCCGCGTCAGTCTTGGCATTGCTATTTTCGGCGGCTCACTGCTTATCGCGGTGATGCTATTGGGCGCCTTCATCGCGCATTAATTGAAGCGTTACCGGGGTTTCTCTCCGTGGGTGAACCGAGTTCCCAGCCGGGTCCTAGTTTGTGGTAACTAGTGACCTAATCCGGGTCTGGGTGCAGCATTACGGAGGAGGACACAAGTCATGAGGACTGCGTTGTTCACGGTGACCGCGCTGGTTGCCTTGTCGTCTCTGGCTATCGCGCAAAATCAGCCTTCCGCTACTACGGCTCCCAGGGCGAATGACGTGGTTGATTCCACGATGCCAAAGGTACGGGCGAACGCCCCAGGCGGCAGATTGCACTATGACGTGCCTTGCCGAGTGTCGTCAGTGGGCACATGCATCACGGAACCGCCGCCATATCCGCGATATAGGCCAAGACCCTGACTCAAACATCATCGCGGAGGCCGCCTCAGTTGGAGGCCTCTTCCTCAAACTTCCATTTCGAGTTGTTGACCGAATATCCGTTTGACGTGGCCTTCATCCGTTCTTCCCCGTTAGCGCATGTCACTCGCCACCGGAACGGATTGGGAAAAGTCGCCCCTTTGAAAGTCATTAGCTTTCGCCGATGTGGTCTGTATTGACCAGCATGTCGGCTACCTGACATGCGAAAGTTACCCGATCACCGCACCGCCTTGTTGGCCCCTATCGGTGATGAGAACGTCATCACGCGCTCCCGCCTTCTGCAAACAGAGGAGCAGCGCCATGCAGCAACGCCGCCGTTACCAGCCCGAAGCCGAACCTCTCTACAACCGCCTTGCCGATGAGGCAGAGCGACTTCGCAAGCAAGCGAGGGGCACTCCGCCAGGTATCGAGCGTGGGAGTTTGATCCGGAGAGCACGCCAGATTGAGACCGCATCGTACATCAGCGAGTGGCTTCCCTCGCCCGGCCTGAGGGCTCCGACCTAAATGCGCAGCTCATTCAGCGATAACTACACGTTGGGCAAGTTCAACCCGCCCTCTTACGCGAGCTGGCTCGCCGAACTTCGCGCCCTGTTTCCTGTTCCGGATGAATTCCTTCTAGCGGATGCGATCTTCAGTTTCGAAAACGCATTCAAGGAAGGAAAGACGCCGCAGCAGGCTTACGAGGCGTTCGATATTTTCGTCGGCGCGGAGGCTTGAACGACAATAGCTAGGCCGCCTCAGTTGGCGGCCTCTTTCGCGTCCCGTTCCAGCCGCTTCTTCTGGCGCTTCACCTAATCCTCAAGTGCCTCCAGCATGGTCTCAACGATCTCGCCACGCGATCAGCTTGAGGTAGTTCTGACGGTTGGAAGGCGTCTTGACTTCAATCCAAAAGAAACGACCCCAGCGTCCTTGGAGATCGATGCTGGGGCCGCTTCGCCGCTCCGCCGAATCGAAAGGGGCCGCTCACGCCGCGACCCCTTACCGGGAAAATTCTCCAAAATAAGATCGGGATGAAATGTCCAGCCCCGGCAACGATGAGACTAGAGTTTTCCACAATCTATGTGGACTCCGGAAGAACACGGTGTTCCGATGCCGGAACCACGACTGTCCTCATTTGCCATCGCTAGCGTCCTGATTGGGACACACCAAGACGCAGGTGCTGGCCGGTGTTATCCCCTGGTGGCCTAAACCGAATTTTGGAGTGGGCCTGATTTGTTTCAAGCGAGCGGCGACCATAGGACGCTATCTGTTCTTCCCCGCTTTACAGCCGGAACAGTTTCCGCCGCCTTGAAGCGCCATTCGTTCCACGAGTTGCGACAAAAGGCCTGAAATAGATAGCTATTCCCCCCAGACAGGTACACGGTAAGTCCATCACCGCCCCGCCCGTGGCTTTCATCGGTGATGAGATCGCCCGGCAGCGCTCCCGCCTTCCTCTAACGGAATGGAGCGCGCCATGGTCATAAAGCGACCGCGTCTCATGCACACAGGATCACTTGAAGAGCGTCTCAACATCGAGGCACAGCGGCTCCGGAAGGAGGCCTCGGGAACTCCCCCCGGTGTCGATCGCTCCAGCCTTATCCGCAGAGCTCGTCTGGCCGAAACCACCTCACAGTTGAGCGAGTGGCTGCGGACGCCCGGTTTGCGAGCGCCGACATGATGGGCCGATACCAGGCCCAGGCGCATATCGGCGTGAAAAGAGTAGCCAATTTCCGTAGGCGATGGGCCGACAAGAGCGATACGGCAATCAAGGCGGTCCTGAATCACTTCTGGCGCAGGCAGACCGACAGAAGTGCTGCCGCCATCCAGAAGGAGAAGGATACGCTCCGCCACTAAAGAGGTTATCGCCCTCCAAAAAGTGCCAATGTCCGGGATTTTGTTCGTACCCTCTCGGGGCTAGAGAAGCGCCGTCCGCATTTATTTCAAGCGGGCGGCGTAGCTTTGTTCAGGCCGCCTCAGTTGGTGGCCCTCTCCGTTGTATCCTGGCGCGCTCGCGCGTGACGCCGGCGCCATCGGTGGCGCCAACACGGTGGCCGAGCCGTCCCGACCGATCGCCCGTGATAGCCAATTTGGGACATGTGCCGTGGCACAAATTGTATAGGCTTCCGGCTATCAGGATTTTGCACACCTTCCTGGGGCTAGGGCCAGCGCCGTCCGCAAGCATTTCAAGCGGGCGGCGTTGTGCTGTCAGGCATCAGCCCGAATGAAACCGGGCGGATCCGAGCACGGCGACGGAAGCCATTGTCGAAGCGTTTGGGCGGCGGCCCAGCGCGATCCGTAGTTCTCCGGGGCAGAACAAAGTTCCGCGAGCAGGCTGCTCGGCCTTCGTCTCGACTTCATCAGATAATCAACGAGTTACCGAAGGATTTGGCGACGCCGGATCACGATTGGCACAATCTGCATACTACCTTGGTACCCCTCCTGACGCCCAAAAAAACTACGTAGCGTTCAAGGGAAGACTCGGGTTCCGGCAGTGTTCGTGACATTGGCTTGTCCGGCCGACGCACTGATTGCGCGTGATTGCGCATCGCGAGGCAAGGCGACGACCGCCATTCATTCGCGGAACCGTTCCAGATGATTCACAAGGGCGTCGAATTCAGCGTCACGCAGCTCATGCCCGGCGTCTGGAAATGGCGTTTCCAGATCGGCGATCGGGTCTTCACGGGCAAGACCGAAGCAAAGCTCGACCTGTTGGCGATCCGCCGCGTGCAACTGCGGATCGACCGCGAACTGAACAATCTCGGGCTCGGACGGACCCGCGGACACCGCGATCAGGATTGAGGCGCAGTCTATCCGGCAAGCATCAGTCCGCGCTTGCCAGCCGCCGCATCGTGAACTCGATGTCGCCGCCGGGCAGCTCGCGCCAGCTCTCGACCGTGCTCATATAGGCGGCCTTCGGGTAGCGATTGAGAAAGTCGCGCGCCCGCAGGCGGGCCTGATCGCGCGGCAGGCTGAAGGTCTCGCGCAGATAGCCGTCATCCGGCTTGCGCCGCGCGGCCATCCGGCTGGCGAGATCGCGCGGACGAAACACCATTGCCGCAACTCCGGACCAACTGACGACGCCCCCAATATAGGGGCGGCGCCACAAGAATCCGAGTCTGCGGGAAACCGGCGAAGCCGGCCCGAACGGGGCTTACTGGCTGCGCTGCGCGGAGCCTCCGGGCTGCGCGGAGCTCCCGGTCTTGGTCTTCGGCTTGGCGGGAGGATGGGCTGCCGCCTTCGGCGCATCGCTGCGCACCGCGCCCCAGGGATCGGCCGATCCCTTGGCATCCGGAATCTTGCTCAACGAGTCCTTGTAGGCCTTGTCGTTGATCGCGTCGCGATCCTTCTCCTCCTGGGTCTTGGTCTTGACCTCAGGCATCAGATTGACGTTCGGCATTTGCGCATAGGCCGGCGCCGACAGCAGCACCGCAACCGCAACTGCGCTCAAAACTCTCATAAGAACGCTCCTTGCATTTTCGTCAGCGGTATATCACCCCAAGAAAGCCGCCGCCAAGCGCGCCCGTCCCTGCCCTAGAGGTGGTCTGATTTGCAGGATTTCGGCGACTGCATCCAGTCGTCCCAGATCGGACCGCATCGCGTGCAGCCGGCAAGCGCAAGTCCGATCGCGATCACGCCGCCCAGCAATACCAACCTGCGGAACATGGACGCCCCCACCACTGACGAGGGGCAATTGGGCGCCAAAACTGGGGCATTTTCAAGCCGGGCACGGCGCTTGCAACGCAGCGCCCGCGCGCCCGAGCGCAGCGCCCGCGCGTCGGACCTCAGCGTCCGCGCGATGGTTTGACCGGACGGCCCCCCAAACTACACTGCGCAACAAAGCAGAAAAGGAATCGACGACATGACTTTGGCGATGAGCTGGGACGAATGGACGCGGCACGACGGGACGGCGCTCGCCGAGCGCGTCCGGAACGGCGAGCTGACGCCACGGGAGCTGGCGGCGCAGGCTGCCGCCGCCACAGCCAAGGTCGATCCCGCGCTCTCCGGCGTGGTCGAGTTGTTCGACGACGTGATCGCCGATCCCGCGCGCGACGGTGCCGATCTCAACGGCCCGTTCGCCGGCCTGCCCTTCCTGATGAAGGATCTCGGCCCTACGCTGAAAGGCCGGCTGCAGGAAATGGGCTCGCTGATGATGCGCGGCAACCGCGCCGCGGCCGACACCTTCCTGACCACGAAGCTGCGCAAGGCCGGTCTCAATTTGATCGGCCGCACCACCACGCCGGAGTTCGGGGTCTGCAGCTCGGCCGAGAACCCCGCGGTCTATGTCACGCGCAATCCCTGGAACACCGACTACACCACCTGCGGCTCGTCGGCCGGCAGCGCGGCGATGGTCGCCGCCGGCGCGGTGCCGATCGCGCATGCGACCGACGGCGGCGGCTCGATCCGGATTCCCGCCGGCGTCAACGGCAATATCGGGCTGAAAGTGTCACGCGGCGTGTTCTCGCTCGCGCCGCATCTGTCCGATCTCACCGGCCTCGTCTCGATCCAGGGCTGCCAGTCGCGCTCGGTGCGCGACACCGCCGCCTTTGTCGATAGCTGCCGTGGCCCGGCGCCCGGCGAGTTCATGCCGTTCTGGACTCCGCCGGAGCCCTATACAGCGATGATCGCGCGCGACCCCGGCCGGCTCAAGATCGCGCTGTCGCACACCTGGGGCGACTATCACGCGACGCCGCACATCGCAGCCGAGCTCGAGCGGGTCGGACGCTTCCTCGAGGGCCTCGGCCATCGGGTCGATTACGCACTGCCGTCGATCGACTACGCGGAAGCCTTCGCGGCGCAGACCACATGCTACATCAGCAATTTCGCCGTCGTGATCGGCAACATGCTCGCGGCGCGCGGACTCGAGCGGCCCCCAGTGGATCTCATCGAGCCGATCAACATCCGGATCTGGGAGCATGGCCGCGACTTTAGCTTCGCCGACCGCGCCCGCATGCAGGCCGTCTTCAACACGACCGCGCGCGGCTTCGGCGCCTTCTTCGAGGATTGGGACATCATCCTGACGCCGATCACGGCGCTGCCGACGCCGAAGATCGGCACCACGGAATATCTCACCATCAGCGACAACCCGTCGGTGCTGGACTGGTTCGGCAATCTCTGGCGCAACTTCGCCTTCACGCCGCTCGCCAATCTCTGCGGCATCCCGGCGATCTCGTTGCCGCTCGCGACCAACGAACATGGCCTGCCGCTCGGCATCCAGGCGATCGGCAAGCAGGCCGATGACGGCCTCTTGCTGCAGCTCGCCGCCCAGATCGAACGGGCGATCGACGGCAAGTGGAATGACGGCAAGCGGCCTGGCGTGCATGTCACGCGCAACTAGGCAACAGACAGCAAACAAGACATCAGCGGAGGCAACGGAACGTCATGCAGCAGGCCGGTGAATTCGGGATCGACGACGCGAAACGCGTGCTCGGCGACGTCTTTGCGCCATGGGTGCAGGACCTCAATCTGTCGATCGAGCAGTTCGAAATCGCGCCGCCCGCGGGCGGCGATGCCGACTGGCAGCCCGGCGCCATCCTGCGCATGCCGTTCTCGGAGCGGTTGTGCCGCAATGGCGGCATCGTCTGCGGCCAGGCACTGATGGCGTTCGCCGACACCGCGATGGTGCTCGCCAATCTCGCGGCCAACAAGGGCTATCGTCCGATGACGACGGTCGACCAGACCACGCACTTCATGCGCGCGGCGACCGCCTCCGATGTGCTGGCCGACGCGCGTGTGGTCCGGCTCGGCCGCACCATGAGCTTCGGCCGCGTCACGCTGCTCTCTGCCACCGACAACAAGCCGGTGGCGATGGTGTCGAGCGCGTTCGCGATGCTGCCGGGATAGAGCATGGTCCGGAAAGCTGTGAAGCGGTTTTCCCTCGCGACAAACGCGAACGCGTTTGCGCGGGGATCATGCTCAAACTAAAGCCTACTTGCCGAGCACCGCCTCGGCGGCGTTGACGATGCTGATGGTCGGATTCTTTCCGCAATAAGTGCCGAACTTCTTGGCGTTCTCGACGAACACCTCGGTATCGATGATCGCCTCGTCGGAATCGCCCTTGTACCAGCCGTCCATCCAGATCAGCACCATCTTGATGGTGTCGTCGCCGCCTTCGACGAACTGCTTGCAGGTCATGGTCGAGAGATCGAGGACGGTGGCGTTCGCCGGTGCGGACGACAGCGCGAGCGCGGCGGCAAGCATGATCGAGGCAGTGATCTTCATCGCAATCTCCTTGGGCAATGATCTGAAAATGAACAGGCGCCGGAAACCCGGCGCGCCCGCTCGCGACCTCGTAAGCGAAGCGTCGCGGCGAACGCAAGCATGACATCGCCCGCGCTTGCCTGCACGTCGTTTCGGTGCACGGATTGAGAATCGATGTCGCCGATTTGTCATGCAGCGGCGCGGCGCGTGCCGCCGAACTACGCCGCCTTGACGCGGCGCCTCCTGCGCCAACGCCAGAGCAGTGCGACGAGCACGATCAGCACCACGCCAACAGCGAGTGCCTTCGCAGCGAACCGTCCGCCGGGACGATCGATCACGCGCGCGAGAAGCGACACGCCCTCGCCCTGGCGCGGCAGGCGAAATGCCACCACGCTGTCACCGATCGATGTGCCGCCTTCGGAATGGCCGCCGGCGCCGATCACGACATACTGCTCGCCCTTCCAGAGATAGGTCATCGGATTGGCGACGCCCGGCACCGGAAGCCGGCCGAGCCATACCTGCCCGCCCGACTTGACATCGAACGCGCGCAGATAGGCGTCCATCGCGCCGGTGAACACCAGTCCGCCCGCGGTGATCGCGACGCCGCTGAGCAGCGGCGTGCCGGTATTGAGCGCGATGCCGAGCGGCGCGAGATCCTCGCTGGTGCCGACCGTCGCATGCCAGAGGATCTTGCCGGCCTTGAGATCGACCGCCACCGTCTCGCCCCATGGCGGCTTGTTGCACGGCGACCCGACCGCCGATTTCGCGAGTGCCCGCGACATCGCAAACGGCGCGCCCTCCTGCTGGCCGAACTCATGGCCGGGTGGCGGATTGAAACCCTTGGCCTGGTCGCGTGGAATCAGCGTGATGACGTGCGCCGCGTGACTGACATTGGCGAACAGGATCTGGTTGACGGGATCAAAGGCCGCACTGCCCCAGTTCACGCCGCCGCCGGTCATCGGATAGACGATCGTGCCCTGCGTCGACGGCGGCGTGTAAAGCCCCTCATTGCGGGATTGCGCGAGCAGCGTCTCGCAGGCCGCGCTCCCGACGCCCGGCAGCAGGCCGCCGACATCATCGGCCGTCATGCGCTGCGTCAACAGCGGCGGCACATGGGTCGGGAACGGCTGCGTCGGCGACAGTTTCTCGCCCTCGGCGCCGTTCTGCGGCACCGCGCGCTCCTCGACCGGCCACACCGGCTTGCCGGTGTCGCGATCGAGCACGAAGACGAAGCCCTGCTTGGTCGGCTGGATCACGACGTCGCGCATGCCGTTGCCAGTGTCGATCCGCGCCAGCGTCGGCTGTGCCGGCAGGTCATAGTCCCAGACGTCGTGATGCACGGTCTGGAACGCCCATGCGAGCTCACCGCTCTCGATCCGCAGCGCGACGACGGAATTGGCGTGCTCGTCGTTGCCGGGGCGCTTGCCGCCCCAGAAATCGGGGCTGGGCGATGTCGTCGGCAGGAACACGAGGCCGCGCTCCTCGTCCACCGACATCGGCGCCCAGACGTTGCTGTGGCCGGCCTCGACGCTGTCATGCACGAGCGGATCGAAGGTCCAGCGCGGCTGGCCGGTCCGTGCATCGAAGGCGCGCACCACGCCGACCGGCGCATCGACCCGCCGGTTGTCACCGATCGCGGACCCGACCACGACCACGCCGCGTCCCGTCACCGGCGCCGACGTGATCTGAAACTCGCCCGGCCATTCCAGCTTCATCCCGGCGTCGATCTTGATCTCGCCATTGTTGCCGAAATCGGCGCAGGGCTTGCCGGTCCTGGCATCGAGCGCGATCAGGCGCGTGTCATTGGTACCGGTGAAGATGCGTGACTTGCAGACAGTGCCCTCGGCCGCACGATCATCGGTCCAGTGCGCGACGCCGCGGCAGACAAAGCGATTGGCCGGCCGCTGCGCCATGCTGATCTTCGGATCGAAACGCCATTTCTGCGCACCGGTGCCGGGATCGATCGCGATCACCTCGTTGAACGGCGTGCAGAAGATCAGGCTGTCCTCGACGAACAGCGGCGTCACCTCGAACTTGGTGCGCTTCATGACCTCGGGCGGACGAGCATCGAGATCGCCGGTGCGAAATTCCCAGCCGCGCACCAGCGTGCCGACATTGTCCGATGTGATCTGCGTCAGTGGCGAGAAGCGCTGTCCGCCGCGGTCGCCGCCCCAATACTCCCAGGCGAGCGCCGGCTGTACGCAAAGCACCAGCGCGGCAAGCAGGCGAAACAGCGACCGCATTGCGTCCTCCCGCGAGATGCGACCATCAACCGCCGCATCTCATGCGGGGAAAGCCTTTACGCGATTGGCGCGTCAGTATCCACCCCTGCGATAACCGCCGCCATAATGGCCGCGATAACCACCGCCGCCGATGCCAATCCCGATTCCGATCGGCGGCCCGACCGGCTCGTAGACCACGGCCGGAGGCGGCCGCCGCACCACCACGACGTCGTCCTCGACCACGACGCGCGGCGGGCGCTTGCCGGCGCGCCGCGGCGGATCGGGATCGGCACGTTTCCTCACGGGCGCTGCGGCCTTCTGCTGCTCCTGCGGCGGCGCGGTGTTGCAGGGACAGGTCGGCGCCGCCAGCGCGACGTTGGTCGCGGGCACACTGAGCGCTAAGGCCGGGGTCAGATCGGGACGGTAGCGCAACCGTTCGATCATCTTGCGCGCGGTGGCCGTGAGATCGCTGTCGGGATACAGCACGAGGAAGCTGCGATAGGCCGCCGCCGTGTTGGCGAGAATGGCATCGTTCCAAGCCACCATGCGGCGATGCCGGTCGAGCCAGTCGCGCGCCTGCAGGCCGCGCGGCGTGCCGGCGAAGATCGCGGCGAAGGCTTCATAGGCTTCATCGGTGCCGTCGACCACCATCAGCTCGTTTGCAACCTCGATCGGCTTGCCCTGCAATTCGCGCTTCCATTCGTCGACGGTGCGCTGGGCCGCGGCCGGCACCGGCGTGGCTGCGGGGGACGCTGACGTACCTGCTATGAATCGGAAATCGTCGGTGAGCGACGAGGAGTCCCACGGCGTCTGGCGGCCGTCGGTCGCCTTGTTCACCGCGAGGCGAACGCGCTTGAAGGTGTCCTCGATCGGAATCCCCGGCTCCTTCGCCGAGGCCAGCAACGCGGTCGCATAGGGGCTGTTGGCGCCGCTGCCGTCCTCCGCTTCGGCGCCCGGTGACGTCGAGAACGAGACAAAGGTGCCGGGCGCGCCGATCTTGGCATCAACGATGGCAAGCCCATGCCCGGCAGTCTTGCTGAGCTCCGGGAAGGGATTGTTGCGGCAGGCATCGAGCAGCACGATCCGCATCCGGCTCGGCACCGAGGTCAGCGTGTTCAGGATGTCGTTGAGGCGAACCGCCTGGATTGGGATATCAGCCTCGCGCTTCGGATCGACATCGACCGGCACCAGATAGTTCTCGCCATCGATCTGCAGGCCATGCCCGGCATAGAACACCAGCGCCACGGTGTCGGCGCCCTTCGCCGCCACCTGGCCGGCGAAGTCGCTGATCCTTGCGCGCATCTCATCCTGGGACAGATCCGATGCCGTGGTCACCGCAAAGCCGGCATCGGTCAGCATTTGTGACATCGCCCTGGCGTCGTTGGCCGGATTGGGAAGCGCGGGCACCGACTTGTAGGCGGACTGCCCGATCACCAGCGCCAGACGGCTTTCCGCCAATGCCGGCACGGCACCGAACAGGATCGCAGCCGGAACGATCAGGCTGAGGAGGGAACGGCGAAGCATGGCGGCCTCCGACAATGACATCGGAGATGGGTCGATAGCCGTCAGGTGAAGGTTCATGCCGTGCGGCAATCTGCTGCCGCCGGCACCGGTTCTCGCGCCGGAATCGTCGCGGGATCGGATGGGCCCGGCTATTTCGGCTTTTTGGCTGGATCGGCGGCCGGCTTGGTGACGCCCCAGGGATCGTATTTCTCCTTGGGCTCGGGAATACGATCGAGTGCGGCCTTGTAGGCCTTCTCGTCGATCTGGGGCTTCTTCTCCGTCTTCCTGTCGTCGCCCCCGCCGCCTCGCCGGCCCTGGGCCAGGGTCGGTGTCGCGATCAGCGCCAGAATGACGGCAGCAACCGTGAAGCTTTTCATGTCAGTCTCTCTCCCCCGCAGCCGTAGAAACATCCGGCAACACCTCTACCCCAAAGATAGCTTGTCGCTCGACATTTGTTGATCGACAAAGCGCCGCGCGATGCGAATTCAGCGCCACCAGGGGGGCGCAATATGGGCGGCGGCACATTAAATTAGCTCAATGGGACAGGGACAAGTACAAGTGGCGGCGCTGCTGGCCGGCGCCGCCTTGATGTTGAGCGGGTGCGGGCTGGCGGACAGCCACGCGGTATGGCCTGACTTATTGAAGGTCAAGGCCACCGAGCCGGCGCCGCTCGAAACGCCTCCGGACCTCAAGCGGCTGGTGGCCGGCAAGCTGGATTCGGTGTTCACGGCGGGCTCGCAGCCGACCCATGTGCGGGTCTCCGCTCCGCTGCACGACCCCCGCGGCACCGGCTGGACCGCCTGCGTGCGCGCCGAACTGACTTCGGTGATCGGCAAGCCGCTCGGGACGCAGACCTATCGCGTCTTCATCAATGACGGCGCGATCTTCGATCGCCGGCAGGTGGAGGCCGACGACAACTGCGTGACCGAGACTTACGAGCCGGTCGAAAGCTCCGTCACGGCCGACGCGCAACGAAGCCCCAAACCTTAGCGATCAGCCCGCCCTCCGCGATCTTGCCGAGTTCGATCGCTGCAAAGCCAATGCGATCCACTCCGCAATTCTCGACGCCGTAGGCGAACGCGCGTCGTTGCCGAAGTAAGCTGCACGAGAGCCCCTCAGAACTTCATCGTCACCCCGGTGTAGACCGTCTGTTCGGTGCAGCTCTTGTTGCTCGTACCGTTGGCAAAGAAGCAGATGCCATTGGCGGCGTTGCTGCCGTCCAGGCCGAACTTGTTGTGCCAGTAACGGTACGCCACGAAGGCCTCTACGAAGTGCGCGTACTTCTCGCCCCAAAGCGCCTTGCTGGCGTCGAAGCTCAGTCGGACCGGCTCGGCATTGATCTCCGTCCTGGTGTTCCAGCTCGACGGAAGCGTATAGCCACCATAGGCGCCGTTGCCCTTTGGTCCGTAGATGCCGACATGCCCGCTCACGGAGAAGTAGCGCAGGCCCTCCGGCAGAAAGTCGAGCGCGCTGCCGTAATCGATCTCGAGCGCCCAGGTCGGATCGTAATGCAGATTGCCGTCGACCGTTCCGGTGAAGCCGGCCGGCATCAGGCCCTTGTAAGGCGGAACGCCGTAGAGTCCGACGCCATACGGACTGTTGCCCGCGTTGTTCGGATACGCATAGGCCGAGTGGTTCCACTCCTGGTAATAGAGCGGAGCGATGGTCAGGTAGCTCTTGAACGGCAAGTCGAACGCAAACTGCAGACCGGCGACGATCGCCTCCTTGGCCGGCGCCGCATAGCCCAGCGTCGTCCGCCCGTCGGCGCCGATCTCGAAGGACACGTCGCGCAGCGACCCTGCCCTGAACGCCGTGGTGTTGAACACTTCGTTGAACCCGATCGTGCTGCGCAGCGCGGCGTTGATCTCCATATTCCCCGAACAGGGCGCGGTGACACCAAAGGCCGGATGGCTGTAGATCGCCGAACAGGGCGAAGCCGGATCGCGATGATCGGACTTCAGCAGTTCGGCATAGAGACGATTGGTGCCGTAAGCCCAGCTGTCGGTGTGGGTGAAGGCGTAGACCTGCTTTTCAGTCCTTGCGGTTTCGCCGGGAGCGGTCGCACTCGGCAGCACACCATAGGTAAAGCTGTTGTCGACGCTGGTGAAGAACGGCGTGCCGAACGGCGACAGGGCCGGCGTTCCCGGCACCGGCGCCCCCAGCTTCACGGTCATGCCGTAGTAGATGCCATTGCTCGAGCAACTGCCATTGTAGACGCCCTTGGTGATGCAGGACGTGTCATAGGCCTCGGCATAGCCGCTGATGTTCTTCTCGTATCGCCAGGCGGCCCAGACGTCGACGAGGTGCGCATAGCTCGCCCCCCAGAACAGCTTGCCGGCGTCGAGCGTCAGGCGGACCGGCTCCAGCGCGTAACCGGTGGTCCGGTTGCTGAGCGGGCTTCTCGGATAGGCGCCGTAGCCGCCATTGCCGTCAGCGCCGCGGATCGCCCCGCGCCCGCTGATCGAGAAGTACTGCAGGGTCTCGGGCAGGAAGCCGAGATCCATGTAGTAGTTGAAATCCAACCCCCAGGTCGGCGAGAAGTGCATCACGCCGTCGGGAAGACCGGGATAAGGCGGCGGCATCGACACGGGGCCGCCGAAGCTCGGAGGCATGAGCTGGGCGCCGTGTTGCACCCGTTGGAAGTACATCGGACTGACGTTGAAATAGCCCTTGTACGGCAGGCTGAAGCCGAACTGCAGACCGGCAAGCACATCGTAGCTGCTGGATGCGGTGAAGTTATTCGTGGCCACTACGTCTCCGCCAACGAGGAACGAGATGTTGGTCAGCGGTCCGACCGAGAACGCATTGGTGTCGAACAGTTCGTTCCACCCGAATGTGCTGCGGATCGATGCCAGGGCCGCCACGCCACCGGCGCATCGTCCGGTTGGAGCGAGCACGGATCCGAGGCATGGCGCGGTGGCCGCTCCGTGATCGTATTTCGACGTCAACAGCGAGAAGCTGTTGCTGCCATAGGCCCAGGTGTCATAGTGCGTGTACGCGACCGTCGAGCTCTGCGAGTTCTTGGCGTATCCGGGAACGCCTCCCGAAAACTGCGAAACGGTGACGCGGTTGTCGTTGACCAGGAAGAACGGTTTTTCGGCCGGCGGCGACGCCTTCAGCGTGACGGCCTTCTTCGGCATCTCGCGCGCCACATCGGTCGTTTGATCGGCGGCCTGCGCCGCCGCTGCCAGCATGCAGAACAGCCCAGCGACTGCGCCGGGGAATATACCCTTCCGCATCATCATTGCCCCCTTGTCGTTATTGTTATTGACCCGCCCCTGTCGATCCCTTCGGATCGTTGAATGCTCTAGCCGGCGGCCTCCCGGACCGGAGGCAAGCGCCAGCGTCCCGCCAGCATCTCCTGCCGCGGAAGGTAGCAGCGCATGATCAGGCTGAACGGTCCGCGCTTCGGCGCCGGCAGCCAGTTGGCGGTCCGATCGCCGCCCGGATCGGCTCGGCCGATCCGGATGGTGATCGACCCGTCCGCATTGCGCAGAAGGCCGTCCGTGCGATCGCCGATGGCGTAGCGCCCCAGCGCGTTCTCGGTGAGGAACAACTGATTGTCGTCGGCGACTTCGTACATCGTCAGCGACCAGAAACCGTTCAACGGCAGTCTGGCGGGCAAGTGAAGCTGATAGTCGGCCGCACCGTCGAAGAAGCCGTTCTCCAGATTTCCCGCGGCGCGCATGTACATCGCCTCGGCAACCGGCAGCGCTCCGATGCCCCACAAGGCCACGGCGGCGCGATAGCGATAGTCCTGATCGAAATTGCCGAGGTTCGCGCGCGGATAGCTCCAGCCGTCGATGAATTCCAATCGCCTGCCGCCGGACATCAGTGCCGTCCGCGCTGCCGCGACGCCCTGGGCGATCGCCTCCGCCGGCACCGTCGGCTGGAGCGAGGCTGCGATCCGACGCAGGATAGCGGTATCGGTCGCCTGGGGTGGGTCCGACGCCATCAAGCCCTGAATGCTGGCGAACATAGCCGGCGCGGCCGCGTTGCGCTCCGCATGGTCGTTGGGCGGGCTGCCTGACGGGCCTTCCAGCTTGAAGCCATCCTGAATCCGGCGTGCGGCTCCGAGATCCGCGGCGCCATCGACCAATGTTCTGATCAGAAGCCACGCATGCGGGGTTGCGACACGGACGACATCGGGGCCCGAGCCGGTCTGGTCCGGTCCGATGATCGTGAACGTGCCACCGGCATTGCCGATCGTCCTGGTGCCGAGCACCGCATTGTTGTTGGTGTACATGTCCATCAGTGCGGCGGAGAAATAGCGGTCTCCCGTCGGCGGGATGGTCAGCCGGACGGCGCCCTGCGTCAGGTCGAGCCATGCGACCGAATACAGCGTGTCGTTGTTCGGCGTCGTGACCCAGCGCGCCCTGTGATCGATCAGGTCGCGCTGATGCGACAGCGTGTTCTGCAGCCCGGTGCGTCCAAGTGAGTTGCGGCGAACCGCGGCCATCTCGATCAGGGGCAACGCATAGACGAAGGCCTCGCCCGCCGCAGCGGCCAGGCTGGCTTCCTCCGGGATCGGCTGGGATATCGGTACGCCGGCAGGTGTCTGCGGCACATCCCTGAGTGTCATTCTTCTTCTCCAGCTGGGGCTATCGATCCAGGCTCATGTCAGCGCAACGGCGAGGCTCTGGACGCGCTCGGGCGTGGTCCGGTAGCGGCCAAGCGACAGGAACAGCATCACGGGGACGATCTGCACGGCCGACAGCAGCAGCAACGGCAAGACCACGCTATCGCTCAATGTCGAAAGCCAGACGAACGCGACCGGGCCGATCGCCGCGCCGATGCAGAACGCAAACAGCAGCCAGCTGAAGACCTTCGAGACCGATCGCGTGCCGAAATAGCGCCCGGCCAGATAGGGCATCAGGTCCGCCTCGCCGCTGATCGAGAACCCCATCAGGACGGAGGCGAGCACCATCGGAGCCACTCCGTCCGCGGTCGCATTGATCAGCGCCGACAGCGCCATCAACAGAACGGTCAGGATGCCGACGACGCGGGCGTGCAACCGGTCGAGCAAATATCCAACGACAATTCGCCCGAACAGCGCGGCGACGGCGCCGGCCGCCTGAATCCAGGCAACATCGGCGGCGGTCACATCTGCGCGGCGCTTGAGGATGTACATGACGTTCGGCGCGATCGCATAGAACGACATCCCGATCACCGCAAAACAAAGCGCGAGCTTCCAGAAGGTCGGAGTGCCAATGATTTCGGCGGCGCTGATGCCGGCCTCCGGCGCCTGCGCCTCAGTGGATGGCCGCGGCCCATCGTTCTTCGACGCCGGATCGCCGGCGGGCGGACCATCGGCCACCAGCCACGCCACCAGCGGCAGGCAGACGACAAGTTCGAAGGCGGCGAATGCCACGAGGCAGGCCGACCAGCCATATCTTGCGATGATCCAGTGTGCGGCCAGCGGCACAATGAAGCTGCCGGCGGCCTGCGCGCTCGCGGCGAGACCAAGCGCCAGGCCGCGCCGCTGATCGAACCAGCGGGAGATCGCCTTAGCATAGGACACGACATTGGTGCCCGCGCCGACAAAGCCGAACAAGGCGGCTGCGAGATCGAACTGCAGCAGCGAATTTCCAACCTGGCTCAGAATCGCGAGCGACCCCGCGAACAGGGCAATGCTGATCAGCGCGAACTTTCGCGATCCCAGACGATCGAGCGGCCACGCACAGAACAAATAGGCGACCATCGTCGACGACAGCACGATGGTTGCGGCCCGGGCGACCTCGACCTGGCTCCAGCCGTAGTCCTGCGCCATTGCGCCGGTCAGATGCGCAAAGCCCGCGGTAAAGATCGGCGCGGCGCCGAATGAAATGCCTATTCCCGAGCCGATGACGACCTTCCAGCCGGGATCCATGATCTGCTGCGCCATGCTGTCCTCGTTAGTCACAAGCGGCGCGCGCTGACAGCGGATGGCCGACATCGCCGATGCGCCGGAGAACCACGACCGCCGGACCAATCCGCGATCTCCTGTTGCCGCTGAACGACATCGCGCTCCTCCCGAAATATTATTGCATATATTTATGCATTTATAATTTTGCGGTTTGAGCGATGTCAAGCCGCCGGTGCTGCTTCGGGCGCTAGGTTGCCAGCCGGTGCACCGTGACCCAGGAATCGCGCAGGATCTCGCGCCGCCGCGCAAACAGTCCGCCCCAGACGTCGCGGTTCGGCTGGGCCTGATGCGTGGGTTTCGGCTTCCAGTAGCGGCTCTCATCCCATGCTGCGAGACTGGGATAGTTCACGATCATCAGCACCACCGCCTCGCCATTGGCGTTCGGCTCGCGGCAGCGCCAGAAGCCGGCGATGCGCATCGCAGTGTCGGCTTCCGACGATTTCCACGCCTCGACGCTCATCTCCGTCAGCGCCTGCACCTGATCCGGCGCGACGACGAACCAGCGATGGGTGTAGATGCCGTCCGCGGCGCACGGCGCCTGCCCGCGCGCCAGCACGTCGAACAGCCGGCTGCGGACGCCGACGACTTTCGTGTGTTGATACGCCGCGGCCGCCGGCTCGCCAGTCCAGCTTGTGGCGACAGTGACGACGTTGCTCGAGATACCGATCAGCGGCACGAAGACGCCGAGCATCTGTGCATGGGACGGCGCGCCGCCGGCCTTGAGCGTCGCGGCGATCTCCTCGCCGCGGTTGGGTTGAACGATCAGCTCGTCAAACCGCAGCACCCGATAATTGATATCCGGCAATGGCTCCTCCCCGGTCGGCTCCCCCTCGGACGCGCTCCGTCCGAGAATATATATCTGCATATATCTATGCAAATATATTGCGCCCGCTCGAGCGGTGTCAAGCCGCCGTCCGCGCCTCGACAGATCGCGGTCTCGCAAGACGTGGGAGGCGAAGGACTTGCGGTAGCGGAAAAAATCCGCTCTCTGGCTAGCCGCGAATATTTTCTCGTGCTCGATTTTGCTAAGAGGCAATCAAGCTTTTGAAGGACCGCGATTGCATGGTTTCCCGCTCGACGTCAGGTCTCTCTTCCGCCAAGTCGGCCGACGGCCGGCGGCAGCGCACGCAGGTCACCCGCGGCAATATCGTCTCCGCGTGCATCGCGCTTCAGAATGAGGGCTCGGCACGTCCATCGGCGCAACAGATCGCGGAGCGGGCCGGCGTTTCGATACGCACGCTGTTTCTGCATTTTCCGGAGAAGGGACAGCTCACGCAGGCGGTGCTTGACGAGTTGACGCCCCCCGAATCGATCGAGCCGCCGCCTGCGAAATCCGTCCTGCACGGCACGGTGGAGGTTCGCGTTGCGCAATTCATCGACATGCGGGCCCAGGCGCTGGAGCGAATGACGCCGCATCGTCGGGCTTCCAACGCGATGATCGAAACCTCGCCCTTGCTGCAGAAGCATCGTCTTCGGGTACGCAAGGCGTTTCGCGACGTGGTCGGCCAGTGGTTCGCCACTGAACTCGAGCAGGTGTCCGCCGAGGCACGACAGAAATGGCTCGTTGCCCTTGCGACCCTGGTCGATTGGGAGATGTGGCAGTCGCTGCGCACCTATCCGAACCGAAGCATTCCCGAGGCCAAGGATTGCCTCACGCTTCTGCTCAAGGCTGCCCTGCGGCAGATGGAAGCGGAACGGTCATAGGCCGGGTTCGCTTGCCGTGCGAGCGCCGGTCCATGGGCTGGCGCGGCGGTATGCTGAACGCCGCCTTAACATGACCGCTCAAATTGCCGGATGGCCTCAACGGCATTTTCCATTTCTTTCCGCTAGCGTTGCCCGCGATGAACGTAAGGCTAATCAGCCTTGCCGACCGGGGAAACATGGGACGTGGCCGATATTGCTGACCAGGCAATGATCCGCCGTGCATCGCGCAAGGATGCCACGGACGATCGCGCGTTGCCGCCGCTGTCAGCCGCGCCGGTCGGCGCATGGCGTGTGCTTGCCGAGCGCGCGATCGAGGCCAATGGCTACTACCAGCCTGACTGGGAATTGGCGGTCGATGCCTCCGCGCGCGGCCGCACCGGTGCATCGCTGCTCAGCGCCACCGGCGATGCCGGGCAATTGATCGGATTGTTGCCGGTCGTGCCTTTGCGGCGAATCTACCGGATACCCCTGCCCGCGCTGGTCGGCGCCGAACCCTACGGCACGCTGTGCACGCCGCTGCTCGACCGCAATGCCGCCGAGCAGGCCGCCAGCAAGATGCTGCAGCAGGCACGCAATGCCGGTGCGCACGCGCTGATCCTGCGCACCATGTCGCTCGAGGGCCCGGCCATGGCGGCGATCCGCGCGGTGCTCGCGCGCGACGGTTTGCAGCCGCGCCTGCTGAGCACCTATCAGCGCGCCCAGCTCGATGCGACGCGCGATACCGATGAATTGCTGCGCGACGCGCTCGGGCCCAAGAAGCTGAAGGAGCTGCGCCGGCAGCGCCATCGCCTGTCCGACCACGGCGCGGTGCGCTTCGACGTCGCGCGCACGCCGCGCGACGTTGCGGCGGCGCTCGAGATCTTCCTTGCGCTCGAAGCCGGCGGCTGGAAGGGCCAGCGCGGCACCGCGCTCAGCCAGCATGCCGGCGACGCAACCTTCATCCGCCGCGCGACCTCGGTGCTGGCCGAGACCGGCCGCTGCGAGATCGTCATGCTGCATGCGGGCGGCACGGCGGTTGCGGGCGGCATCGTGGTGCACCATCAGGACCGCGCCTTCTTCTTCAAGATCGGCATCGACGAGCGCTTTGCGAAGCATTCGCCGGGCACACAATTGACGCTAGAGCTGACGCGCCATCTCTGCGCCGATCCCGCAATCAATTCGGCCGATTCGACCGCGGCGCCCGGCCACCCCATGATCGACCCGATCTGGCGCGGCCGCTTCGCGATCGGCGACGTGCTGCTGCCGCTGCGGCGGCGCGATCCACTGGTCGCCGCCGTTCATGCCGCGCTGACCCTGAACAATTTCGGCTACGAGGCCGCGCGCAGCGCCGTCCACTTCATCCGCAGCCGGCGCGGCAAGCCCGGATAACACGGTCCCCCTTACGCGAGGCCGGAGCCTTCGGACATGGCGCGGCCACCGGTTTGTGGTTTCTTCACGTCAACGTCTACCGCGACCTGCTGTCGCTCACGAACCGGCAAATGTCGGCCTGGGATAGCTGGCGCGACGTTGCGCCGGCCAGCAAGGTCTTGAAGGTCGACGCCCTTGCCGAGCTCGACCGGCTCGCAGACATGGTTGCGGCGTTCGAGGATGGCTCGGACCAGTTCACCGTGCTGGATGAAGCGGCATCACGCAACTTGATGCCGCCCTGGCTTTCGTAATGCGCCGGGTGGCCCGGCAGAACGGCGCACCGAGCTCGCCTCCTTCACCGCGACCAATGGTTTACCTTTTCGTAGCCATGCAGACACATCAGGAAACAATAAGTTCCCGCCGTCAGGTTGGTGTCAGCTGGCCCTTCTAGCGTTGCGGTGCGCTGTTTCTCAGGCAGCGCATGCCCTTGCCTGGAAAGCTTCATCTGATGGAAACATCGGGTGAGGCTTTCTGCCGCTGTACGCCCGGCCCAACCATCCTCTGCGTTACTGCAATGGCGAGTGCGGGGCCGGCAGCATGATGGTCGAGTGCATCTCCTCGAGCAGCTGCGTCCCCTTGCCCAAAAATTCCAGCCAGGCCGGATCCTTCATCGCCCCGCCGCGCGCCGCCGCGCGAGCGTTGAGATCGGGATACGCCCAGATGTGGCAGACCTCGTTAGGCTGCCCGGAATCGGTGTGCCATAGGCCGACGATCTTGGAATATTTCTCGCGCTCCGGCAGCACGCCGGTGATGAGATCGAGCCATTGCTTGACACCGCCGAGCGGCTTGGCGCGATAGTTGCGGAATTCGTAGATGTTGCCCTTGGTCGCAGGCGCCACCGGCGGAATGATCGCATTCAGCAGCCGGACCTCCTGGCGCACCAAGAGCGGACGGATCGCCGGAATGTACTCGCCGGTCCAGCGCGGGTTCTTCGCAAGCTCGACACGCAGCCGGGCCCGCTCGTTGAGATCGGCGTAGCTCCACATGTGCATGACCTGATTGAGCGGCCCGATCTCGGTGATCCAGTAGCCTTCCAGCTTGCCGAAATTGTCGGCGCGGATGTCGCGCGAGATCGTGCTCGCCGCCTTCACCATCTCGCCGACGGTCCCTGGACGTACCGTGTAGGTGCGCAGCTCATAGATCATGATGGTCTCCCTGATTGCTTCCGATGGATCGTGTGGGCAAACGAAAAAGCCCGGCATGCGCCGGGCTTTCGTGAACGACTGCGGACTACTCGGCCGCCTGCGCGTTGATCTCGGCGGAGACCTCGCGGATGGCGCGGGCGAGCTGCTCCGCCGGCTGGGCGCCGGATACCGCGTATTTCTGCGCGAACACGAAGGTCGGCACGCCCGATATCCCCTTCTCGGAGGCTTCCTGCGCTTGCGCGGACACCAGCGCCACATCCTCGTCGGTGGCGAGGCGCTTGCGCACGTCGTCGGCGTCGAGCCCGACATCGGATGCCGCCTGCACCAGCACATTGGTGTCGGTGAGATCGCCGCCGTCGCGGAAATACAGCTCCATCAGCCGCTGCTTCATCTCGGCCGCCTTGCCCTTGGCCTCAGCCCAGTGGATCAGGCGATGGCAGTCGATCGTGTTGGGCTGCCGCTTGACGAGTTCAGGATGGTAGGTCAGCCCCTCCTCATTGGCGGCGGCGACCACGCGGCCGGCGATGCCCTTGTAGGCGTCGACCGAGCCGAACTTGGCGGTGAGATATTCCTCGCGGCTGATGCCCTCGCGCGGCACCCAATTGTTGAGGAAGAACGGCCGCCAGTGCACCTCGACCGGCACATCAGGCACCAGCTTGAGCGCATCCTCGATGCGATGCTTGCCGATGTAGCACCAGGGGCAAACGACGTCGGAGACGATATCGAGGCGAAGCGGCTTCAGATCGCTCATGGCAGGGTTCCCGGCGGAATTGGAACCCCAAAAGTAGGCCGAAAGTGTCCCGAGACAAGCCGCTATTTCATACTGGCTGCCATCTGCCGCATCCGCTCGGCGGTCAGCTCATCGGCCGGGAAGAAGGTCTCCAGCGCCAGTTCCTGCAGCGTGATGTCGACCGGCGTGCCGAACACCATGGTGGTCGAGATGAAGCTCAGGATCTCGCCATTGAGGCGGAGCTTGAACGGGAGCGCGACGTTGTTGTCGGGGGTGATCGGGGCGGCCCGCGCCGGGATCGGATAGGACTTCAGGTCCTGATAGAGCTTGAGCAGCTCCGGATCAGCCGTTGCCTCGCACTGCCGATGCAGCCGCTCCAACAGATGGGCGGCCCATTCCGCCAGGTTCACGGTCCGCGGCGCGAGGCCCTCCGGGTGGAACGCCAGCCGCAGGATGTTGAAGGGCTGCCCGAGCAGCCGCTGTGGCACGCCCTCGAGCAGCGGCGCCACCATGCGGTTGGCGGAGACCAGATTCCAGTGCCGGTCATAGGCCAGCGCCGGATTGGGCTCATGCGCCTTCAGCACCAGGTTGATCGCCTCGCGCGCCGATTTCAGCGCGGGATCCTCCAGCGAGCGTTGCGGGAATGCGGGTGCGAACCCCGCGGCGACCAGCAGCACGTTGCGTTCGCGTAGGGGCACGTCGAGGCGCTCCGCCAGTTTGAGGACCATGTCGCGCGACGGCGCCGAGCGGCCGGTCTCGACGAAGCTCAAATGCCGCGCCGAGATCTCGGCATCGACGGCAAGGTCGAGCTGGCTGAGATGGCGGCGCTGCCGCCACTCGCGCAGTTGCTCGCCGATCAGGACGGGTTTTGCGGGCTCGGCCCGCGCCATGGATGCATGTGCGTTCATGGTGCAAAACCTACCATGCGAAATTCGCCCGTTCCATTACGCCTGAGGTAATCGAATTGGCGCGCGGGCCGGCTCATCTTCCACGGCACAGGAGATGACCATGCTGATGCTGTCCCTTATCCGCGCCCTCGCCGTCCTGATCCCGTGGCTGGTCCATCTGGCCACCTGGCTGGTCGCGCGCTCGCTCAACATGCCACAGCCGCTCGTGCACGCGACCAGCATCTTCGTGTTCGCGCAGGTCTATGCGGTCGAGATGCGGGTCGGCAAGGGCCTGTGGCGTCAGCTGCAGTCCCTGATGCGCTGAAAACCCATCCCAACCCGAGGAGACACTGCCATGATCCATTCGTCCCAGCTGCTGCGCCGCGCCCTGCTTGCCGATGCCGTATTCAGTGGCGTATCCGCCATCGCGATGGTGCTCGACACCGGCGCGCTGGCCTCGCTGCTCGGCCTGCCGGAAGCGCTGCTGCGCGAGACCGGGCTGTTCCTGATCGCCTACACGGCGCTGGTCGGCTGGCTCGGCGCGCGAACCTCGCTGCCGAAAGGACCCGTGATCCTCGTGGTCGCCGGCAATGCGGCCTGGACGCTTGCCAGCATCGCGCTGCTGCTCTCGGGCGCAGTGTCGCCGAACCTGCTCGGCATCATCGTGATCCTCGCCCAGGCGATCGCCACCGGCGTGTTCGCCGAGCTGCAATACATGGGCTTGCGGAAGAGCCAGGGCGCGGTGACGGCGTAACGGCAGCCAACACAACGCTGTCATACCCCGCGCATGCGGGGTATCCAGTACGCCGCGGCCTATCGGATCAATCGTTGACGTCTCCGGAATACCGGATCGCCCGCTTTCGCGGGCGATGACAGCTGCGTAGGATGGGTAGAGCGAAGCGAAACCCATCGGCTTCGTTCCGCGGCAGAGATGGTGGGTTTCGCTGCGCTCTACCCACCCTACAAAGTCATTGCGGTGTCGCCTGCTTCGCTTCGCCTGTAACGTTCGCCAACCCCGAGCATCACGCCCTGCCCGCTGGCGATGCCCATCTCGAGGCTCGCGGCGATGCGCCGCGCGCGCTCGATGAAATGAAGTGCCGCGACCGGCGGGCACAGTTCGTGCGCCGTCGCCTCGAACAGTTGGAGCCAGCGATCAAAATGCGCGGCATCGACCGGCAGCGGCATGTGCTTGACCATCGGCATGCCGTGATAGCGCCCGGTCATCAGCGCGACCGACGACCAGAACGCGCACATCTGGGCCAGATGCGGCTCCCAATTTGTGATCCTGGCCTCGAACACCGGCCCGATCATCGGGTCCTTGCGGACCTCGGCGTAGAAGCCGTGCACCAGCTGCTCGATCATGGCCTCGGTGATCCCGGTTCGCGCTACAATCTCGGCGGTGATCTGCTCGCGGCGCTCTGCTCCTGTCATGCCTCACATCCTAAATAGGTATTTTAAATACCTATTTAGACTGCTATAGCGGATCCGCCAAGTGCTGATTTCGAAGGGCTTCCATGCGCCTGACATCGTTCACGGATTTTGCGCTGCGCGCGCTGATGCGGCTGGCCAGTGAGCCGGACCGCTCATTCGCGACCAGCGAGATCGCGGCCGAGTTCGGCATTTCCCGCAATCATCTCGCCAAGGTGGTGCGCGACCTCGCCGAGACCGGCTTCATCGCGACCCAGCGCGGCGCCGGCGGCGGGTTTTCGCTGGCGCGCGCCCCGCAGGCGATCACGCTCGGCGAAGTGGTGCGCGCACTCGAAGGCGGCAGTGCACTGGTGGAATGTTTCAGGGATGATGGCGGCGATTGCGTGCTGCTGCCACGCTGCCGCTTGAAGGCGAGGCTCGCGGCGGCCCGCGAGGCCTTCATGCGCGAACTCGACGGAACCACGCTCGCCGAATGCGCCTATCTGCCGCGTCCCGCGCGCCATTCGGCGCGCGCGTCATGACGATCATCGAACCGGATCGGTTTCGAAACTCAGGCCTGCAGCACCCGCGCGGCGCCGCGCTTTGAAGGGGCCACCCGCTTGCCGGCAGCGGCCGTCAGGCTGTGGCCGTTGAGGTGCTTGCCGTTCAGGGCCTTGCCATTCAGGGCCTTGCCGTTCAGGGCGTTGCCATTCAGAGCCGCGCCATTCGACGTCTTGCCATTGCCGAGCTTGCCGTTTGCTTTGGCAGCTTTCTTCGCGCCGGCCTTCCTCTGCCTCGCCCGCATTTCAGCGAGCTTCTCGGCCTCGCGCTTGGCTTTCCGCTCGGCCTTTTCCTTCAGCCGCAGCCGCTCCGCCCTCGCCTCCGCGCGCTTCTTCTTGCGCCTCTTCTCGCAGGCGTCGCACTTGCAGCCGATCGGCTTCAGATAGGCCTTGAAATAGTCGGTTCCGTAATCGTAGTTGATCTCGTCGCCCGGCTCGATGTCCTTGATGGCGCGGATGAAGACCTTGCGCTTGCGCGGCTTGACGTCGGATTCCGCGTTCGGCCGGCAGGCATGGTTGATGTAGCGGGCGACGTTCTCGCGGATCGAGCCGTCGATGGTCCATCGGTTGGTGAGCTCGAACAAATATTTGTTCTCGATCGCGTCCTCATCCTTCTTCTTCGAGTCGAGCAACGGCCCGAAATAACGGATGATCTTGGTGCCTTTCTTGATCGGCTTGGTGGCGAAAAGGCCAAGGCCAGTACGGGAACGGCCGACACGATAGGGCTTTTGCGATGATGATGCGGGCATGACGATCGAGGCTAAGGCACGCAAGGTGCACGCGACAGAAGTTGCGAAGCCGCCCTTCTAGGACGATTCCGCGCGCCTGTCAGGTGTTTCCCGCGTGTCTGTTGAACCTTCCCCAGATTGCATATGTCAGACACAAAGTAACGTCCGGATCCCAGGTTTCCCCCGATGAAATACCCTGCTTTTGCAACAATCGTTGTGGCGCTCGCCAGCGCAAATCCTGGTCAGGCTGGTGCTCAAGCGATCAGCAGCAGCTATACGTCGACCGCGCCGGAGGCCTGCCGGATGATCGGCAAGCCCAACGAGGAGGACGGCAGCGCCACGCGGGTCTGCCCGGGAAAATCCGGCCTTGTGGTGCTGATCAACAAGGGCGACCTGCGCGAAGTGGTCTCGGTGGGCCGAAACCGCGCGGCAGCAGCCAGGGAACCAGCGGCGCAGGCCTGGTTCGGCCCGTTCAGCTCGACCGGCGATACGGTCGAATGGCGTGCCGCCGGCAGCAAGCCCTTCGCGATCATCCAGCGCTGGCAGATCGCCGACGGCAGCGAGCAGGACAAGCGCGGCGGCCCGGTCTCACGGGCGATGCTCGCCGTGACGCGGCTGCCGCCGGGCGAGGTCTGTCATGTCGCCTATGTCGACGTCGCCGCCAATCCCAACGCCAACGAGCTGGCGCGGCAGGCCGCCGACGATTTCGCCCGCGATTTCAAATGCGGCGCGGACACGGTGAAAACGATCGGCCAGAGCGGCCGCTCGACGTCGCTGACGAAACGCTAGAAGCCGCCGCAGGCGCAATATCGGTTACGGCCGCGCTAAGCGGCCCGCTGACAAACGCAGCATCGCGGTCAACAACGCTTCCACTGATGTGCCCTCGGGCGACCGATCCAGAATCGTCTTGAGGCGGCCGTCGAGCAGCAGCATGGTAAAGCCATGCACCAGCGACCAGGCCGACGCGATCGCGGCCGCCTGGTCCAATGAAAGCGACTCCTTGGAAATCTGCTCATGTCGGCTGGCGCCGACGCCGCGGGTCAGCCCGGCGAACGACGCCTCGGACGCCTCGTGCAGCGACGGCCGCTCATGATCGAGCCGCTCGCTGCGGAACATCAGCCCATACATGCCGGGATGCGCCTGCGCATAGGCGACATAAGCCTTGGCGCTCGCCACTCCCTTTTCGGGCGGTGTCGCCGCTGAAGCGTCCGCCGCTGCCATCGCCTGGCCGAATTGCCGGAAGCCGATCGCCGCGAGCTCACTGAGCAATCCGGTGAGATCGCCGAAATGATGCGTGGGAGCGGCATGCGACACGCCGGCCTCGCGCGCCACCGCACGCAGTGTCAGTCCGGCCAGTCCATCACGCTCGAGCACGCACTCCGCGGCCTTCAATAGCGCTTCATGCAGATCGCCATGATGATACGGCGTGTCATTGGTCCGGCGCCGCGGTGCCGAGCGATCGGCTACACGCGCAACCCGGCGGGTCGGAGCCCGTGTTGGACGAGTCGCCTTGTTTTCTTTGGATAATCTTGCCATGCGGCCCTTATATGTCGCAATTTTTACACTGTAAAGATTTTGCTTGACGATCGGCGGCGTCACTTCTACTGATATCTTTACGATGTAAAGATTATAATGCAGGGAGATGCGGAATGCTCGATCAGGTCACATCCAACACGGCGCGAACCAATCTGGCGCCGATTCCATTTGAAGCCGACGCGCCGTTTCTGAAGATCACAGGCGAATTGCCGCGCGAGCTGAACGGCACGCTGTACCGCAACGGCCCCAATCCGCAGTTCAATGTGCCGGGCGCGCACTGGTTCGTCGGTGACGGCATGCTGCACGCCTTCCATCTCGAGAACGGCCGCGCCAGCTATCGCAATCGCTGGGTACGCACCCCGAAATGGCAGGCCGAGCACGACGCCGGACGCGCGCTGTTCGGCGGCTTCGGCCGCAAGCTGCCTGATGCGCCAGAAACGCCCCTCACCGACAGCGGCGTCGCCAACACCAACATCATCTTCCACGCCGGCCGCCTGCTCGCGCTTGAGGAAGGCCATCTGCCGACCGAGATCGATCCCGGCACGCTCAATCGCCTTGGCTATTGCGACTACAAGGGCGCGATATCGGGTCCCTTCACCGCGCATCCCAAGATCGATCCGGTCACCGGCGAGATGGTGTTCTTCGGCTACAACGCCGCGGGTCCGCTGACGCCGGCGCTGTCGTTCGGCGCGGTGAGCTCATCCGGCGTGGTGACGCGGTTCGAGCGATTCGAGGCGCCCTATGCCAGCATGGTGCACGACTTCATCGTCACCGAGAACCACGTGCTGTTTCCGATCCTCCCTATCACCGGCAGCATGGAACGCGCGATGCGCGGCAAGCCGCCCTACGCCTGGGAGCCAGGAAAAGGCGCCTATGTCGGCGTCATGAAGCGCAACGGCTCAGCCAACGATCTGGTCTGGTTCCGCGCCGAGAACTGCTATGTCTTCCACGTCATGAACGCATGGGAAGACGGCAACCGCATTGTCGCCGACGTGATGCAGTACGAGGAGCCGCCGCTGTTCACCCATCCCGACGGCTCGCCGACGGATGAGAAGAAATCGAGCGCCCGGCTGTGCCGCTGGAGCTTTGATCTGGCCGGGAATACCGACAGCTTCACCCAAACCTATCTCAACGATCTGACCGGCGAATTCCCGCGCATCGACGACCGCCGCGCCGGTCTCAGGAATAGCCACGGTTGGCACGCAAGCACCGACCCTGACATGCCGCTGGCCGGCGCGCTGTCCGGCATCGTGCATGTCGACGGCGCGGGCAAGCGGCTTGGCAAGTACCTCTTGCCCGCCGGCGACACGATCTCCGAGCCTGTCTTCGTCGAGCGCGGCTCGGGCGCCGCCGAGGGCGACGGCTGGCTGCTCGCCGCGATCTGGCGCGCCCGCGAAAACCGCAGCGACCTCGCCGTCTTCAACGCACAGGATGTCGAGGCGGGTCCGACCGCGCTGGTTCATCTCGGCCACCGTGTGCCCGATGGATTCCACGGCAATTGGGTCGGGGCGGAGTAGATCCGGGCGTAACGTAACCGACGTCGCGATGTCAGGGGCGGGCCGATGCACGCCTCTGACTGGCGTTGTGAAAGGACACTGCAACGGCATCAGGGGAGGTTCGCATGCACATGCCCTTCGATCACGGCAGGCTACCTCGCGATCCTCGCCCTGCTCTACGCCGTCCTTGCCTTGCAGGTGATCCGGCTGCGGCGAAGCAGCCGCGCGCCGTTCAGCGACGGCGGCAACATCCCGCTGCGTAACGCGATCCGCGTCCATGCCAACTTCACGGAGTATGTCCCGATCATCACGCTGATGGTCGCTTTCCTCGAAATGGCGGGAGCACCGCCGTCGCGGGTGCACCTCCTGATGGGGGCGCTGCTGCTGTCGCGGCTGATCCATCCGCTCGGGATGTATGCGGCGCCGGGCTCGCTGCGGTTCGCGATCGGGCAGGCCGGCGGCATCTTCATCACCATCAGCCTGCTCGTCACCTGCGCGGTCACGACATTGTTGCGGATCGGCTCGGGCGGGATGAATTCGATTGTCGCTACAACACAATGATAAATCTTAGTTTTCCTACTCTTCATCACAATTTTGACACTGTAAAGATTTCGCTTGACGCTCCCTCTGCCCGCCTCTACGGTATCTTTACGATGTAAAGATCAGCCTTCGAGGCTCCCCATGACGATCTTCCTGATCCTGGCTCCCTACGGCGCCTTCGCCACGCTGATGCTGGTGACCTCGGCCACGGTGAGTTTGCTCGCTGCCGCGCTGATCTGCCTTGCCGTGATCGCGTTCGATATCGCGCGCGGCCGCAGCATCAAGATCCTCGGCGTCGGTTCGGTGATCGTGTTCACCGCGGTCGGCAGCTACCTCACCTTCGTCGATGCGACGCCAAGCACCATCGCGGTGAAGATCGCCGTCGACGCCGGCATCCTGCTGGTGTCGTTCGCCTCGATCCTGATCGGCCATCCCTTCACGCGGCAATATGCGCTCGAGCAGGTCGATGCCGAGATCGCGAAGCAGCCGGGCTTCCTCACTGCCAACTACCTGATCACCGGAGCCTGGACCGCTGCGACGCTGTTGATGTTGATCGGCAACATCGCGGTGCTCTATGTGCCGGCCCTGCCGCTGTGGACCGGCCTCTTGATCGCCTTCGCCGCGCGTAACGCCGCGGTGTGCTTCACGCGCTGGTATCCGCAATATCGCGCGGCCAAGTACGGGACGCCGCCGGCCGGCGCGCTGCCGTCACGCTGAACATAAGACGATCATCCTGCCCGAGGAAACGGAAACCACGACAATGAAGAGCGTATTTGCCAGGCTCGCGAGCGACTTCCTCTCGACCATCGTGTTCCTGGTGGTCTACCTCGCCACCGACAATGTCCTGATCGCCACCGCTGTTGCGATCGTGGGTGCGATTGCGCAAGTGGTCTATGCGCGCGTCAAGGGACAGGCGCTCGGCTACATGACCTGGGCGAGCCTTGGACTGGTGATCGTGCTCGGCGGCGCGACGCTGCTCACCAACGATCCGCGCTTCGTGCTGGCGAAGCCCGCGATCGGCCACATCGCGATCGGCGCGATCATGCTCAAGCGCGGCTGGATGCTGCGCTATCTGCCGCCGATCGTGACCGAGACCATTCCGGAATACGCCACCCTCGCCGGCTACGCGTGGGCCGGGCTGATGTTCATCCTCGCCGCCGGCACCATCGCGATCGCGGCGACCGGCGACATCAAGCTGTGGGCGTTCTACGTGTCGGTGGTGCTGGTCGGCGCCAAGATCGCGGCCTTCGCGATCCAGTACGTCGCTTTCCGCTTCCTGGTCGGCAACCGGCTGCGCGCCGCCGCCCGCGCCTGATCGCCGCAGCCGCGAACTAGGCGCGCGCGCCAAGATAGGCTATACCCGCGCACGCTTTTTTACCGGAGGGGAGACATCAATGGCGGTGGACGGAAACTGGAATTTGACCATGACGACGCCGATGGGCGAGCGCAAGGCGACCTTGTCGCTGGCGAGCTCGGGCGGCACGCTCACCGGCACGCAGGGCGCCGAGGGCAACTCCACCGAAATCTTCGACGGCACCGTGAACGGCGACAGCGTCGCCTGGAAGGTCTCCATCACCAACCCAATGCCGCTGACGCTCGAATTCTCCGGCACGGTCGCAGGCGACGGCATCTCCGGCGAGATGGGCATCGGCCCGATGGGCAGCTTCCCCTTCACCGGCACGCGGGCGTAATCCTCAATCTAGAACCAGATCTGCATCGGCAGATCATGCGCATCCAGCGGCGGCGATCCCTCAGGAACGCAGCCGCTTGGTTGATGAGCAGCCAAAGCCACCGCGCAGGCATCCAGCACATCGTCACGCTTCGCGCCGGTGCCGATCCGCGTCTCGGTGAGCCAGCGATCGATCTCGCGAAAGCCTGATCGCTTCAGCAGCCTGCGGCGGAGCGTATCGCCCTCCTCCGACTTCTTGCGCGGCAACGGCGTGTCGCCGTTCAGCCGCAGGAACACCAGTTCGGGATGCACCTCGCGGATGTCGCGTGCGGCGTTCGCGCGCACGAACGCGTCGGCCTCCATGATCTTGATGCCGAGGTGCCAGAGCTGGCGCGAGACGCGGGTCTGGCCGCGGCGCAGCGCTTCTTCATTCGCCTGATCAGGATCACGGAATTCCTGCCACAGCCAGCGCCGCGCACCGCTGAAGACGCGTGAGGTATGCGGGCGCAGCCGCTCGCGGGCGAGACGATCGCAATCGCGCTCGCCGTCATCGGTCATGCCGATCGGGATATCGATGCCGGCGCGATCGAACGGACGCGCCAGCGCGTCCGCAATATCGCTGTGGAAGGAAATCGTACGCTGGTCGCCGTCGATGCTGACGGCGACCCAGCCTTTGGAGAATCCGTCGAGGCCTGTTGCCCTCAACCCGGATCCTCAACCCAGATTCAATTCCTTGAAGAAGTCGTTGCCCTTGTCATCGATGATGATGAAGGCCGGGAAGTCGACCACCTCGATGCGCCAGATCGCTTCCATGCCGAGCTCGGGATACTCGACCACCTCGACCTTCTTGATGCAGTGCTCGGCAAGGTTCGCTGCCGCGCCGCCGATCGAGCCGAGATAGAAGCCGCCGTGCTTCTTGCAGGCCTCGCGCACCGCGACCGCGCGGTTGCCCTTGGCGACCATCACCATCGAGCCGCCCGCGGCCTGGAACTGGTCGACGAAGGAATCCATGCGGCCGGCGGTGGTCGGGCCGAACGCGCCGGAGGCGTAGCCATCGGGCGTCTTGGCCGGGCCGGCGTAGTACACCGGATGGTTCTTGAAATAATCCGGCAGCGGCTCGCCCTTCTCCAGCCGCTCGCGCAGCTTGGCGTGGGCGGAGTCGCGCGCCACGATCATGGTGCCGGTCATCGAGACGCGGGTCTTGATCGGATATTGCGACAGCGTCGCGAGGATATCCTTCATCGGCTGGTTGAGGTCGATCTTGACGACGTCGCCGCCGAGCGACTGCTCCACCGCAGGCAGATATTGCGCCGGATTGTGCTCGAGCTCCTCGAGATAGACGCCGTCCTTGGTGATCTTGCCAAGCACCTGGCGGTCCGCCGAGCATGAGACGCCCAGGCCGATCGGCAGCGAGGCGCCGTGGCGCGGCATCCGGATCACGCGCACGTCGTGGCAGAAATACTTGCCGCCGAACTGCGCGCCTACCCCCAAGCTTTGCGTCATCTTGAGGATTTCCTGCTCCATCTCGAGATCGCGGAAGGCGTTGCCGTCGGCCGAGCCGTGGGTCGGCAGTGCGTCGAGATAGCGCGCGGAAGCGAGCTTCACGGTCTTCATGCAGAGCTCAGCCGAGGTGCCGCCGATCACGATAGCGAGGTGATACGGCGGACACGCCGCGGTGCCAAGCGTCAGCACCTTCTCCTTCAGGAACGCAAGCAGCCGGTCCCTGGTCAGCACCGAGGGCGTCGCCTGGAACAGAAAACTCTTGTTGGCGGAGCCGCCGCCCTTGGCCATGAACATGAACTTGTAGGCATCATCACCCTCGGCGTAGATCTCGCACTGCGCCGGCATGTTGTTGGCGGTGTTCTTCTCCTCATACATCGACAGCGGCGCGACCTGCGAGTAGCGCAGGTTGCGGCGCAGATAGGCGTCGCGCGCACCTTCAGAGAGCGCGGCCTCGTCGTCGCCGTCGGTGATGACGTTGCAGCCCTTCTTGCCCATGATGATCGCGGTGCCGGTGTCCTGGCACATCGGCAGCACGCCGCCGGCCGCGATATTGGCGTTCTTCAGGAAGTCGAAGGCGACGAACTTGTCGTTGTCGCTGGCTTCGTTGTCCTCGAGGATCGAGCGCAGCTGCTTCAAATGGCCCGGCCGCAGATAGTGGTTGATATCGCCGAAGGCAGCTTCGGACAGCACCCGCAGCGCCTCCCGCGACACCACCAGCATGTCCTTGCCCAACACCTTCTCGACCCGGACGCCCTCGCTCGTCACCTTCTTGTAGGGCGTGGTGTCAGCACCCAGCGGGAACAGCGGGGTGTGCTTGTAGGGCGGAACGGGCTTCTGGTCGGGGAAGGCTGAGGGGGCGTTCATGAGCTGCTCTTTGGGCTTGCAGGTCGGGTTCGTAAGGCCGGTCCGGCCGCGGGGCCGTCGCCAATGTAGAGCCGTTCTAAGCCTTTTTCGGACAAAGGAAAGGGAAGCCGGCCGCCTTCCAGCCATGCGCGGGACCGGCAATCCGCGTGCTATGTTTCATCCCTCCGTAATCTCTGGTTGCCACAACGCTTCAGCGATCCGCGAAACCGCCAAGGAAGCGATCAGGAGACCATCATGAAGACAGCGCTTTTGATCTGGTTCGCGGCGCTGGCCTTGTTGATCGCGGTCCCGACCGGCGCCGATGCGGCCCGCCTCGGCAAGGCGTGCGGCGGCCTCGCCGGCGTTCAATGCAGCCGTAGCGGCCAGTTCTGCCAGTTCAAGCCGGGACAATGCGGCCGGGCCGACCAGACCGGCACCTGCGCGTTCCGGCCAACGATCTGCAACAAGATTTTCAAGCCGGTGTGCGGCTGCGACGGCAAGACCTACGGCAATGATTGCGAGCGCCGCGCCGCCGGAGCCTCCAAGGCGCAGGACGGCAAGTGCGCATCCTGACGGACCGCCCATATTGACGCGCTGCGCGGGAGCCTGCATGTAGCTTCGCGTATTTTCATACCGCGGGGGTATTTCGTGACAGCACCGTTGCGCCGACGCTTTGCCTTGAGCATCCGCTCTTTCATACCGGCCGCGCTGATCGCGCTGGCGACGGCCCTCGCCGCGGCGCCTGCACATGCCGATCCCTGCGAGGACATCGCCAAGCAGCTCGCCGGCCAGATCGACGGGCTGAAGGTCAATTTCAGCGCCGCCAACATCACATACCTCACACACCCGGCGGCGAAGGAATTGTCGCTCGGCTGCCGCGGCAAGGACTATTCGATCGAGCTCTTTGCCAAGACCGATCGCAAGATGAAGCCCGAGTTCTTCAACCTGGTCGGTTCGGCCACCGCGCTGGTCTTCACCGTGCCGAAGGATGACGCCGCCACCGGCACCTCGCGCTGCCTGAAGCGCATGGGCATCCTGCGCGGCAACACCATCACGATGCGCTATCGCCGCCTCAACCTCGAATGCACGCGCAACCGGACCGACGCATCGATCACGGTCCGGCGCGGCAAGAACGAGTGATCCGTTAGAGCGTTTTCGAGCGAAGTGGGTTCGCGTGAAGAAAACGCGTCAAAACTAAAATCTAGAGCCCCGTTCCGATTCAATCGGAACGGAAAGTGCTCTAAGCTTCCGCGGTGACCCGTCCGATCGCATCGACGATCTTGCCCCAGCCCGGGCTCATCGTGTCGAAGGCATAGCGGTTGCCGGGGAAGACGAAGCCGTCATGCACCATGCGGACCTGCGTGCCGCCCTCGACCGGCGTCAGCGTCCAGGTGACGACCGAGTCGAGCTTGGAGCCGAATTCCGGATTGGTGTCGGCGCCGCCTTTCCAGGAGTAGCGCAGCAGCCGCGGCGGATCGCAATCCAGCACCTCGCAATGCACGACACCGTCCCAGTCGCCGATCGGCTTGGTGCGGAAGTTGAACTTGTGTCCGACGCTCGGCTGAAAATCGTTCGGCATCAGCCATTTCATCAGCAGTTCGCTCGTGGTCAGCGTCCGCCAGATCTTGTCGGCGGCATAAGGCAGCACCTTCTCGACCGTGATCGCGTGCGTCTCACCCATCACTCACTCTCCTTCAACAGCCGTTCCAGATTTGCGAAGCGCTCGGCCCAGAACGTCTCGTAATGGCCGAGCCAGTCGATCAGCGGGCTGAGCCCCTTCGGCGCGACGCGATAATGGATGTGCCGGCCCTCGCGCCGCTCGGCGACGAGCCCGGCATCGCGCAGCGCGCGCAGATGCTGCGACACCGCCGGCTGCGACACCTTGGAGCCCTGCACCAGACCGGTCGCGGCGATCTCCCCCTCCCGGATGATCCGCTCGAACACCGCCCGCCGCGTCGGGTCCGCGAGGGTCTTGAGCACATTGGTCAGCTGCATGGCGGCGGTCATAGAAATATATAAGCAACTGCTTATACGAATGTCAATGCAGAGACGATGCAGTCGCGGCGCAGGAACACTGGCCTGCTCCGAAAGTTGATGAATGCGGTCGCATGTTTGCCGGAAAAAGGGTGCGATAATCGCGGCTGGAATCACGGAGCCCGCCCATGATCGCAAAGCTCCTCCTGCAGAACACCTTGTTCGTCCTCGCCATGGCCGCGCTGCTGTTTGGCTTCGCCGGCACGCTGCACTGGCCCGGCGCGTGGGCCTACCTCATCGCCTCGGCGCTGATCGGCCCGGCCTGCGGACTATGGCTTGCCAAGGTCGATCCCGGCCTGCTGGCCGAGCGCATGCGGCTCACCGCGCGCGAAGGCCAGCCCGCCGAGGACAAGCGCTTCATGCTGGTCTTCCTGGTCATTGCCGTGCTGTGGTTCGTCGCGATGGGCCTCGATCGCCGGTTTGGCGGCGCCAATGCCGGCGTGCTGCTGATCGTGCTCGGCCTGGTGCTGTATCTGGCCTCGACCGCGCTGATCCTGTGGGTGTTCCGCACCAATTCGTTCGCCGCGCCGGTCGTGAAGGTGCAGACCGAGCGCCACCATCACGTGATCTCGACCGGGCCCTACGCGCTGGTCCGCCATCCAATGTATATGAGCGTGATGCTGTTCTTCATCGGCGTGCCGCTGACGCTCGGCTCCTGGTGGGGCCTTGCCTTCGCGCCGGTGTTCTTCGCGATGTTCGCGTTCCGCACCGGGATCGAGGAGCGCACGCTGATGGCGGGGTTGTCAGGCTATGCCGATTACGCGGCACGGGTGCGCTATCGCCTCGTGCCCGGACTGTGGTGAGGGACCATCATGGCAGAGAGCAAGACCTACACCGGCGGTTGCCATTGCGGCCAGGTCCGCTTCGAATGCACCACCGACATGGCCATGGTGACCGCCTGCAACTGCTCGATCTGCACCAAGAAGGGCCTACACTTCGTATTCATGCCGCCATCGAGCTTCCAGCTTCGCGCCGGCGCCGAGAACCTGAAGGAGTATCTCTTCAACCGCCATGCGATCCGCCACCAGCTCTGCGTCGATTGCGGCGTCGACGTGTTCGCACGCGGCAAGAAGCCCGATGGTGCCGACATCATCGCGCTCAATGTCAACTGCATCGACGGCATCGACCTGTCGAAGATCGCGATGACGCCGGTGGACGGGCGGAATCGATAGAACTCACCGCCCACATCCGTCATGCCCGGGCTTGACCCGGGCATCCATCATCTTAAGACGTGGATGGCTGGGTCATCTAGCGCGAAGACGCGCTTCGCGCTTCTGCCCGGCCATGACGAGAGCAGAAGACTGCCCGCAAGCGATCACAGATCCAGCGCCTTGTAGCGCCGGAAGATCCCCTCCTCGTTGAACGGAATCCGCCGCGCGCTTGCCAGATACGTCTTGATGTTCGGCCGTTCGGCGACGCGGTCGCGCAGCGCAATCAGGCGCGGGACCTTCTTCTCGAACGCGGCCATCCGCTTCGGAAAGGCGTAGCGCAGGCCTTCCACGATCTGGAACAGGGACAGATCGGCGTAGGTCAATCGGCGTCCGGTGACGAAGCCACCGCCATTGGCCCGCGCAAGATCCTCGAAATAGCCGAGATATTTCGGCACCCGCGATTTCCAGAACTCTTCCGTGCGCTTCTTCGCCGGCGCCTTCTGGTCCTCGTAATACAGCGACGGCCCGAGCGGGTGATGGGTATCGTGGATCTCCAGCACTAGGTCCGCAATCGTCAATTGCAGCTCGTGCACCCAGAGCTTCCCACCTTCCGCCTTCGGCGCGAGGCCATGACGCGCGCCGAGATAGAGCAGGATGTTGGCGGTCTGCCCGATCACGAGCTGGCCGGCCTTGAGGAACGGCGGCGCAAATGGCGGCGTGCCCTTGTGCGCGTCCATCATCTTCATCATGGCGCCGGTGCCGCCCTTGCCGCGCGCGACATCGGTATATTCAGCACCCGCATCCTCGAGCGCGAGGCGGACATATTCGCCGCGGCCCTGGATCATCGGCCAGTAGTAAAGCTGATAGTGCATGCACTTACCTCCACAAACTTCATCGCATCGCTTTGCTTCACGGTGATCGTAGCCGTGCCACGGTCAGATCGTCCACCGCGCACCGCGCGTCTGTCCGAACCGCGCGGAGACTGCTAAGGTTCCAGCGTCGAATCTTCGATGAAGGATCAACTTATGGCGGACAACAAGAAAAAGCGGGGCGCACAAGATCGCGCCCTGATCGCGTTGAGCGAGTCCTACGAAGTTGCGTACTGGTCCAAGAAGTTCAAGGTCACACCGGCAAAGCTCAAGGCGGCCGTCAAGAAGGTCGGGCATTCCGCCAAGAAGGTGGAAGCCCACTTCAAGGAGCAGCGGCACATGACCGCCGACCGCGCGCGGATCGCGATCAGCGAGCCCTACGAGGTCCGCTACTGGTCGAAGAAGTTCAAGGTGACCCCTGCCCGCCTCAAGGCCGCGGTGGCCGAGGTCGGACATTCCTCGAAGAAGGTCGAGGCCCATTTCGCGACGAAGAAGAAAACCGCGAAGAAAAAGAAGGTTGCCAAGAAGACAGTCAAGAAGGCCGGCAAGCGCAAGAAGAGCTGAGCGCGGCCGCAAGACGACGAGCGGCGGTTATTGGTGTCCCGCCGTACTATCCGCGTCATTGCGAGCCAACGGGTCGGCGCGAAGCGCCGCCCGATGACAAGCTCCGCGAAGCAATCCATCGCGCGGCATACGCGGAAAGATGGATTGCTTCGTCGCTATCGCTCCTCGCAATGACAGGGACATGAGCTCACAGGCTCCACCCCATTCGCCGCTCCCTCAGTTCGCCGCGAAGCAGTACAGCAGGCCGTCGCCGCCGGTGCTCTTCAGATCGGCTTGCGAGCAGCCGCCGTCAGGACCGCGCGAAGGATGCGACGTATTCCAGGATTTTGACGGCTCGTCATCGCGCAGGCCCTTGCGGTCGAAATGTCCGACCATCGCGGCGCCTTGCGTGCTGCTTGTCCAGTTCTTGCAGGTGCGGTCCTCACCGGCCGCAAACGCCGTACCGTCAGCCTGCGATCCCGTCAGCACGTCGTGGCGGTTCGGCGTGTCGCCGGCACCGTTGACGACGTCGCCCTTCTCGGACAGGGCGGTCTGCTTGGTGAGATTGTTGCCGGCGCTGTGCAGATCGGCGACGTCCTTGGCGACCATGACGCCCTTCACATTCTTCCACGGCCCCTTGCCGATGCGATCGCGCGCATTCACCGCTACCTGGCCATCGGCCGCCTGGGTCGAGAGATAGGCGCGCCATGTCTTCGGCGCACCGAAGCCCGCGGCCTGCGCCAGCGCCTGGCAATGATTGTCGGCGCCGGCGAGGCCGCCGAGATTGCCGCCATTGCCGATGCCGTTGCTGGTGACGAAGAAGCTGGTGTCGGCGGTCTGCGCTTTTGCCGGGGACACGGCCATGACGACAAACGCAAGACAGGCGGGAACCGCAATTTGCGCAATGTTCTTCATCTCTTCCTCCCGATGGTTGTTATGGTCCGCTGACATCAACCCGCTGCTCGTCCGGATATTCCGGCGCCGCGACACGCGAATGAAGCGCACAAAACGAAAGCGCCGCGGTTGATGCCGCGGCGCCTTGTATTGTCATGTCAGGCAATCGATCAATTGGTCTGCTGGATCGCCGAGAGCTCCCAATTGCCGCCACGCTGGCGCACGAAGGTCCAGACCTCGGTGATCTCCTCCGGCTGCCCGCCGCTGACCTGGCGGCCGGTGCCGCGCTCCAGCATGGTGTCGACCAGCGCGTAGCGCATCGCGACCGTCGCATATTCGCTGTCGCCTTCGCGCCAGGCTTCCGCCAGATCGCCCTGCAAGAGCTTCACGTTGGACGTCTTGTTGGTGACGTTGCGCGCCTTGTTCTCCTCGAGATCCTTCGAGAAGTACGACACCATTTCCGGCGTCGCGAGCGTGTGCAGCTTCGCAATGTCCTCGTTCGACCACGCGGCCTGGATGTCGCCGAGCAACCGCTCGAACGTCTCGTAGTCACCGGGCGTGATCTCGACCGGCGCATTCGAGCCGCCGCCGAGGCCAAAGCCGAAGCCCGAACGGGCGTTGGCCTGCGGACCAGGGCCGACGTCGGGGCCACCCGCGTAGGCGGCGGCCGGCGTATTGCGCCGCTGCCACCACGACATCGCGAGCCGGACCACCAGCACGATCAGACCGATCTGCAGCAGCAGGCCGAACATCGACGACAGGCCGCCGAGGCCCGAGAACAGGCCACCGCCGAACAGCATGCCGAACAGGCCGGCGCCAAGGAAGCCCGCGGCCAGGCCGCCGAGCAGGCCGCGACCCATTCCGCCGCGGCCGAACAGGCCGCCGGAATTCGCCGCCGCCGGCGAGCCCATGCTGGGGCTACCAGGCTGGCTGAAGGTACGGTTCATCGGAGCAACCGAGCCCGGCGCGGTGCTGGTCGAGGGCGGCGCGGAGAATGTCCGCGAGCCGCGCGAGCCGCCGCCGCCAACGCGGGCGTCGGCCGCCGAAACGGTCATCATCACGGGCAGCGCCAGCGCCATCGCGACGGCGATCGCCCGGACAATTCCACGCGTGCGTTGCGAGAAATTCATGTTGGTTTCCTCAAAGGATTCCCCGGCATGGGGAAACGCCCTTAACATGGGCAGCGCCCGATAAAAGTGAAGCGGGAAACGGGAACCGCGGCTGCGGCCCTCGGTCGCGGCGATGTGACACTATGGTCCTTTTGGATGCGACAGCGCGTCCTAGCGCGAGATGGGGCTCAGGTTCAACCGCGACCGCATTGCAACATTGCCCCTGCCCTGCGGAAGCGAAGGGGCATCGTGGCTCGTCACCGGGGCCTAGTTCGCCGTCATGGTTTCCTTCACCGCGGCAACCAGCTGCGTCAGCGTGAATGGCTTCGGCAGGAACGCGAACTGCTGGTTCTCCGGCAGGCTCTTCTCGAAGGCGTCTTCGGCATAGCCCGAGACGAAGATGATCTTCAGCTCCGCATTGCGGCTGCGCATTTCCTTCAGCAGCGTCGGCCCGTCCATCTCCGGCATCACGACGTCGGAGACGACGAGGTCGACCTTGCCGTTGTTCTCCTCGAACGCCTCCAGCGCCTCGACGCCGTTCGCCGCCTCGATCACACTGTAGCCGCGCGAACGCAGGCCGCGCGCATTGAGCGAGCGCAGGCCGTCCTCGTCCTCGACCAGCAGGATGGTGCCCTGCCCGGTGAGATCCGGCTTCGGCTTGGCTGCATCCGCGGCGGCGGTCTCCTTCGCCGCGCCGTTGCCGGCCTGCGCCTCCGGTGCGACCTCCTGCTCCTGGTGATGCCGCGGCAAATAGATCCGGAACGTGGTGCCGCCGCCCGGCACGGAATCGACATAGACGAAGCCGCCGGTCTGCTTGACGATGCCGTAGACCGTCGACAGGCCGAGGCCGGTGCCCTTGCCGACTTCCTTGGTCGAGAAGAACGGCTCGAAGATCTTGTCGATGATCTCGTGCGGAATGCCGGTGCCGGTGTCCGAAATCTCGATCTTCACGTAGTCCGCAGCCGGCATGCCCTTGTTGGCGAGCTGCGCGGCTTCCTCGGTCGGCACGTTGGTGGTGCGGATGATCAGCTTGCCGCCGTCGGGCATCGCGTCGCGCGCGTTCACTGCGAGATTGACCACCACCTGCTCGAACTGCGAGACGTCGACCTTGACCGGCCACAGATCGCGGCCATGCACGAGGTCGAGCTTGACCTTCTCGCCGATCAGCCGGCGCAGCAGCATGGTGAGGTCAGAGAGCGCATCGCCGAGATCGAGCACCTGCGGCCGCAGCGTCTGGCGGCGCGAGAACGCAAGCAGCTGCCGCACCAGCGTCGCGGCGCGGGTGGCGTTCTGCTTGATTTGCATGATGTCCTGGAACGACGGGTCGGTCGGCTTGTGCGCGTTCAGCAGGAAGTCGTTCGCCATCATGATGGCCGACAGCACGTTGTTGAAGTCGTGCGCGATGCCGCCGGCGAGCTGGCCGACCATCTCCATCTTCTGCGACTGGTTGATCTGGTTTTCCAGCGCGCGCCGCTCGGTGGTCTCGAGCATGTAGACGATCGCGGTCTCGGCGTCGCGCTCGTCCTTCTCGACGGTGGTGACGAAAAACTGGGCGGAGCGCTCCTTAGGCCCGTCGAGCATCACCTCGACCGGCGCAATGTCGCCCTGGCCTTCGGCAGCCTGGTTGATCGCGGCGATCAACAGGCCGCGGTCGCGCGGATTGACCGCGCGGAAGATCGACTTGGCCGCGCCGCCGTCGCCGTTCAGCCCCTGCGCCAGCTTGGCATAGCGCGCATTGGCGCCGACTACATTGCCGCCGCGATCGACGGTCGCGATCGCCATCGGCGTATGGTCGAAGAAGCGCATGAAGCGCACCTCGGCGGCACGCTCCGGATCGGAATGCTCGTCGCGGGCGCGGCTGATCACCAGCGTGCGCGAGGCGCCTGCCGCGCCATCGGCGCCGAAGGCGAGCTTGTGATAGAGCCGCACCGGCACGGTCTTGCCGCCGCGCATCCGCAGGTCGATGTCGAACACCTCGGTCTTGACCTCGCCGGGCACCGCCGCGATCGAGGTCAGCAGCGCCGCGCCGTCGCCTGAGACGATGTCGGTCAGCTTCAGGCCGCCCGAGCCGATCTCGGCGAGATCGTAGTCCAGCCAGTTGGCCAGCGTAGCGTTGATATAGGCGATCTCGCCCGCCGGATTGACCGAGAAGAAGCCGCACGGCGCGTGATCGAGATACTCGATCGCGTGCCGCAGCTCCTGGAACACGTCTTCCTGGCGCTCGCGGTCGCGGGTGACGTCGGCGATCGACCACACCGCATATTTCGCGTCGCGCTTGCCCTCGCCGAGCGGTCGGACCCTGAGCCGCAGCCAGCGACCCTGTCCACCACCTTGCCCCGCCTCGTGCCCGGCGACACGGACCTCCTCCTGCTGACGCTTGCCCTCGCGCGCCGCCTTCAGGAGGCGGAACACCGCCTCGGAGACGTCGGGGTTGCCGATGAAGACGCGTTCGACGGGGCGGACGTCCTGCGGACCGGCCGCGCCGGTCAGCGCGAGATAGGCGGCGTTGGAATAGACCACGTGGCCGCGGGAGTCGGTGACGACGAGCCCTTCATGGGCGTGGTCGGCGATCCGCCCCATCACCGGGTCGTCGCTCGTGCGGTCGGAGAAGCGGATGATGCCGGCGGCAAGGGCGAACAGGTTGAACAGCCCGACGGTGGCGAGCAGCGCCAGCACAAAGAGGATATAGGGCTGCGCCTGGGTCCGGCCGATGGTCATGAGCCAGACCGCCACCGCGACGATGCCGGTGGCGATCAGGAGCACCAGCAGGATACTGCCGCTCCGCCGCGCTGGCCCGTGAGCCACGAACGGCTCGGTCGCGGGAGGTTCGTTGCTATCGGCGGTCATCTGGAGAGACATGGCTCGTCTGCATCACGAAGGCGACCGGCCGGCCACCTCGCCCCTGAGTGCCTGAATCGGACCCGAAAACGCAAGTCCATCAGGCGGCAATTTCGCAAGTTACGCGCATTTCAAGCGGTTTTCCGCCCCTTACTGGCGCAGGCCGGACAGGCCGCGCCTCAGCCGCATCACGTAGCCGATGATTTCGGCAACCGCATGGTAGTGCTCGACCGGGATTTCCTTGTCGATTTCGACGGTCGCATAGAGCGCCCGGGCAAGCGGCACGTTCTCCACGATCGGGATGTCGTGCTCCTTGGCGATCTCCCTGATCTTGAAGGCGAGGCTGTCGACGCCCTTGGCGACGCAGATCGGCGCCGACATGCTGCGGTCATAGGCCAGCGCCACCGAATAGTGGGTCGGGTTGGTGATGATCACCGAGGCCTTCGGAACCTGGGCCATCATGCGCTTCTTGGCGCGCTGGACCCGCAACTGCTTGATCCTGCCCTTGACGTGCGGGTCGCCTTCCGACTGCTTGAACTCCTCCTTCATCTCCTGCAGCGACATCTTGTGACGCTCGTACCAGGTCCGGTACTGGAAGAAGTAGTCGGCGATCGCAACCACGGCGAGGAGGGCGACCACCGCCGCCAGCAGGTGCACCGTCATGCCGGTGATGGCGGGCAGCAGCTCGGCCGGGTCGACCCGCAGGAACGATTCCATCCGCAGCCGATCGGGCCACAGCACCATGACCATCACGACGCCGAGCGCGATCAGCTTGAACAGGCCTTTGAGGAAGTTCGCCACCGCCTGCTTGCCGAACAGCCGCTTGAAGCCGGCCGCCGGCGAGATCTTGGAGAATTTCGGCTTCAGCTGCTCGCCCGACCACACCAGCTGATGCTGGATCATGTTGCCTGCGATCGCGGCCAGCGCCAGCATCAGGAACGGCACGCCGATCGCGGCGACCACGGCGTAGCCAATCGTCTGGGTCAGTTGCAGCAGGCCGGCACCGTCGGTGCGGATCATCCATGAATTGGCGATCAGATTGCGCAGCGGCATCAAGATGCCACCGCCGATCGAGCCCGAGAAGGTCGACAGCACCAGCGTGGCGCCGGCGATGATGAACCAGGTGTTGACCTCCTGGCTCTTGACGACGTCGCCTTTTTCAAGGGCGTCATCGAGACGTTTTTGCGTAGGATCTTCTGTTTTGTCTTCGGTATCGTCGGCCATCTCTTCTCCCTAGAACATGATGCGACTTGATCGCATCATGTTCTGCGGTACCTATTTTTGACGCGTTTTCTTCACGCGAACCGGTTCCCACTTCGCTCGAAAACGCTCTAGTTCATTGGAGCGAGTTGGCGCATGACGCCGTTGAAGTAGTCGAAATAGGTATTCATCATCGCCGCGAGCACGACGCCGAAGATCAGGAAGCCGACCACGATCGAGAGCGGCACGCCGACGAAGTAGACCTGCATCTGCGGCATCAGCCGCGCCAGCACGCCGAGCCCGATGTTGAAGACGAGGCCGAACACCAGGAACGGCGCCGACAGCTGCAGGCCGATCTTGAAGGCGGCGGAGAACGCGGAGGTCGCAAGCGCGGCGACGTCGCCGGTCGGCATGATCTCGCCCGGCGAGAAGATGCGGTAGCTTTCGCTCAGCGCCGCGATGACGAGATAGTGGCTGTCGGTGGCGAACAGCAGCGTCAGGCCGAGGATGGTGAGGAAGTTGCCGACGATCTGGCCCTGCTGCCCCTGGGTCGGGTCGACCGCGGTAACGAAGCCGAGCCCGAGTTGCTGCGCAATCACGGAGCCCGCGACGTTGAGCGCCGACAGCGTCACCCGCGCGGTCGCGCCGAGCACGATGCCGATGATCAGCTCGTGCACCATCAGGACGCCGAGCGAGGAGATCGACGTCAGGTCGACATGATAGGCGTTGCGATGCAGGGGAAGGATGATCAGTGTCAGCAGCAGCGCGATCGACAGCTTGACCCGTGCCGGGATGTTGCTCTCGCCGAAACCGGGCAGCAGCATCACCATCGCGCCCACGCGCGCGAAGACCAGCACGAAGATTGCGGCCAGCGCCGGAAGCAGGGAGACATCGATGCGCATGACCGCCGCATTAGTGCATCAACCGCCGATGATTCGCGACGAAATCCGCATCATGTGGCTACTGAGCGCGTCCGCCATGAAGGGCAGCGCCAGCAGTAATGTGACGAAGATTGCGAGAATCTTCGGCACGAAGACGAGCGTCTGTTCCTGGATCTGGGTCAGTGCCTGGAACAACGACACCACGACGCCGACCACGAGGCCGACCACCATCAAAGGCGACGACACCAGCACGATGGTCCAGATCGCATCGCGTGCCACGTCGAGAGTTTCAGGGCCGGTCATTGTTGTTCTCGCTTCTTGCAACTTGCTTCGTCATTCCGCGCGAAGCGCGAACCGGGAATCTCGAGGTTCCGGGTTCGCTTCGCGCCCCGGAACGACAGTGAAATCAGATCGGCATCTTCATGATGTCTTCATAGGCCTGGATCACGCGGTCGCGCACCGAGACCAGCGTCGACACCGCAACATCGGTGTCGGCGACCGCCGTCACCACATCCATCACATTGGCCTTGCCTGAGGCCATCGCCATGGTCTGCGCGTCGGACTTCTTGCCCGCTTCCAGCACGCTGCCGACGGAGTCCTTCAGCAGCGCGCTGAAGGACGGGCCCGCGACGGCCTGCCCGGCCTTCTCGACACCGCCGCGCTCCATCAATTTCGCGAGGTTGGCGTAGGCGTTGGCAGCGACTGTCGGTGTAGCCATGATTTACGTTCCCTGTTCTTGCTGCGTCAGGACTTGAGGATGTCGAGCGTGCGCTGGATCATTCGCCGCGTCGCGCTGATGATGTTGAGGTTCGCCTCATAGGAGCGCTGGGCGTCGCGCATGTCGGTCATTTCGACCATCGAATTGACGTTCGGATATTTGACGTTGCCGGAGGCGTCCGCCGCCGGATTGCCCGGCTCGTGCTTGATGCGGAATGACGACTGGTCGGGGCGGATCCGACCGAGCGTCACGACCTGGGCGTCGAGCGAACGATCGAGCGCGGAGGAGAAGGTCGGCACCTTGCGGCGGTAGGGATCGCCGCCTGCGGTCTGCGCCGTCGAATCGGCGTTGGCGATATTTTCCGAAATCACCCGCATCCGCCCCGCCTGCGCGCGCAGGCCCGACGTCGCGATGCTCATCGAGCGGGTGAAATCGCTTGTTCCGTCTGCCATGGGATCCTCCCGCCGCCGTCAGGCTTTTGCTGGTTTGGGCATGATCTCCGCGCAAACGCGTTCCGCGTTTGTCGCGAGGGAAAACCGCTTCACACTTTTCCGGATCATGCCCTAACCCTTGCCGATGGCGGTTTTCAGCAGATGCAGGCTCTTGCTGTAGAGCGAGGTGACGGCCGCGTAGTCCATCTGGTTGGCCGACACTTTCAGCATCTGATCCTCGAGATTGACCGCGTTGCCGGCCGGGCGGGTCTGGAACCCGCTCTTGCCGCGATCATTGTCGAACGTGTCGGGCGCGCCGGACGCCGCCATGTGGGTCGCGCTGGTCTGCATCATCGGCAGCGTCCCCATGCCGCCGCCGACCGTGGTGCCGGTCCGGTCGAACTTCGGCTCGACCAGGTCGCGCGGCCGGAAGTTCGGCGTGTCGGAATTGGAAATGTTCTCGGCGAGCACCCGCTGGCGCTCCTGGTGCCACTGCATCTTGCTGCGCAACGCCGACAGGATCGGCAGATCGTTCATGGACATCGCCGCGGCTCCGTTAACCTCTTGGACGACCCTTGGGCCTTCCGAGGTAGGCAGAATTTGCCCGGTGTATGGTTAACGGGTGGTTAAAATGTCGGACGGAGCCGTGGAGAACGCCGCAACTGCGGCCGGCGAGCGCATTTTCGCCACGAATGCTGCGTTAACCAGCACAAACCAAGACAGCGTGGGGCGCTGAGAAGTCGTTTTGGGACAAGCGATTCTTGGTTTATTAATAGAACAGCCGGCCGCAAGCTGCTGGGAATTAAGAAATAAGGCGAATCTCGGGCGCGATTCGCTGCGCAAAACCGCACCTATCAATCCGCGCTCGTTGATGGCGGAAGCTGAGGAAGGCCACGATGGCCGGGGACTCCAATATGCAGGTCATTACATTCGTCTTGGCATTCGTTGTCGTGCTGGCGCTGATCGGCGTCACCGCATGGCTCGTCCGCCGCTTCGCCGGGAACCGCCTCGGGGCCAACGCCAACCGCGGACGGATGCCACGACTGGCGGTGATCGACGCGGCTGCCGTCGATGGCCGCCGCCGGCTGGTGCTGGTCCGCCGCGACAACATCGAGCATCTGCTGATGATCGGCGGTCCGACCGACATCGTCGTCGAGCCGAATATCGTCCGGGCGATGCCGGGGCGCGATCAGATGTCGGCCCGCCCCGCGGTCGCAGCCGATGCCGCGCCGCCGCGCGTGGCGCCGCTTCCGGATGCCGCCTGGAACGAGAGCGAGGCCGCCCGTTCCGACAATTTCGACCTTCCCGAGCCGGAGCTGCCGCCGCGTCAGGCGCGGCCCTCGTTTGCCGACGAGCTGCGCCGGCCTCCGCCGCCGATCGCCGAGCGTCGCAACGATCCGCTCGCGGGCTTCACCGCCGAGCGCAGCGAACCGCGGCCCGATCCGATGCCGCCGCGCCTGCCGCCGCGCTCCGAATCGGTCATCCCGCGTCCGCCGCGCGCTGCCGAGCCGCCGAAGGCCCCGCCGCGCGCGCCCGAGCGTGCCGTCACACCACCGCCACCGCCTCCCCCTGCTCCGCCGCCGGTCGCAACCCAGGCGCCTCCGCCGGTGCCGCCTGCATCGAACGCCGATGCAAATTTGGCCGAGATGGCGCAGCGGCTCGAGGCGGCACTGCGCCGCCCGACCGGCACCAACGAGACCGTCGCGCCGCCGGTTGCGCCCGAGGCGCCGCCGGTCCGCGCGCCGCGTAGCGAGCCGCCTGCCCCGCCCGCCGGCGGGCAGAAGAGCGGCTTCGAGAATCTCGAGGACGAGATGGCATCGCTGCTCGGCCGACCGAAGAATCCTTCGTGAGATCAGGGACCGTCCCGCGTAGAGTTTTTTTCATCGCTGTCCTGATCGCCGCCGGATCCTTCGCCGATCCGGCGATGGCGCAGGATATCAGCATCAATCTCGGCGGCGGCAATGGCGGCGTAACCGAGCGCGCGATCCAGCTGATCGCGCTGCTCACGGTACTGTCGATCGCGCCGTCGATCCTCGTCATGATGACGTCGTTCACGCGCATCGTGGTCGTGCTCTCGCTGCTGCGCACCGCGCTCGGCACCGCGACCGCGCCGCCGAACTCGGTGATGATCGCGCTTGCGATGTTCCTCACCGCCTTCGTGATGGGGCCGGTGCTGCAGAAATCCTATGACGACGGCATCAAGCCATTGGTCGCCAACCAGATCGGCGTCGAGGAAGCGCTGCAGCGCGCCTCGGTCCCCTTGCGCGGCTTCATGCAAAAGAACGTCCGCGAGAAGGATCTGAAGCTGTTCATGGACCTCTCCGGCGAGCCGCCACCGGCGACGCCGGAGGAGATGTCGCTGCGCATCCTGGTCCCGGCCTTCATGATCTCTGAGCTGAAGCGCGCCTTCGAGATCGGCTTCCTCTTGTTCCTGCCGTTCCTGATCATCGACCTCGTCGTCGCCTCGGTCTTGATGTCGATGGGCATGATGATGCTGCCGCCGGTGGTGGTCTCGCTGCCGTTCAAGCTGATCTTCTTCGTGCTGGTCGACGGCTGGGCCTTGGTCGCCGGCAGCCTGGTGCAGAGTTACGGGGGGTAGCAGCCCCGCGAAACATTCATGGCCCGTCAGCTGGATCGGCCGTGCCGTTGCATTATCATGCGCGGCACCGCATCCAGGGAGCCGTGCCGTGCAGCAGCCATTCGACCGCGCCGCAGAAGATCTCGGCAACGCCATCCATCTCGAGCATGTCAACGTGCAGGTGCCGGACCAGCGCCTCGCCACGCTGTTCTATGTCGCCGGCATCGGCTTGACCCGCGATCCCTATCTGATGGTCTCCGACAGCAACATGTGGGTGAATGCCGGCCGCAGCCAGTTTCATCTGCCGAGCGGACGGCCGCAGGTGTTGCGCGGCCACACGGCGATCGTGATCGCCGGACGGCAGGCCCTGCTCCAGCGGCTCGCTGCGGTCGCGCCCAAGCTCGAAGGCACCGCGTTCGGCTATCGCGAGCACAACGATCACGTCGAGGCCACCTGCCCGTGGGGCAACCGGCTGCGCTGCTTTGAGCCGGACGCCTCGCGGTTCGGGCGCATCGCGCTCGGCATGCCCTATGTCGAATTCGAGGTGCCGCGCGGCACCGCTGAAGCGATCAGCCGGTTCTATCCTGAAATCATGGGCATCCCCGCCAGCGTCGTGAACGGCGATGCCGTCGTCGCGCGCGCAAAAGTCGGCAAGGACCAGTATCTGCAATTCCGCGAGACCGACCAGGCGCAGGGCGAGTTCGACGGCCATCACGTCCAGATCTACATCACGGACTTCTCCGGCCCCTACAAGCGGCTGCGCGAGCGCAACCTGGTGTCCCGCGAGGACAATCAATATCAGTACCGCTTTTGCGACATCGTCGATCCTGCCAATGGCCGGCACCTGTTCACCGTCGAGCATGAGGTGCGCAGCGCCACCCATCCGATGTATCTGCGGCCGCTGATCAACCGCAATCCGGCGCAGACCAACCGCACCTTCGCCAGCGGCTACGACCAGGCGCCATGGGCGATGGGGCCGGACCAGTATGACGGATGAGCGCGCGCGCTCATCCGCATCGCGACATCATCAGCATCCCCAGCCACGAGACCACATGCTTCCCTCCCAGCGCCATCTGTTCGAGATTCCTCGCGAGATCTGCTACCTGAACTCCGCGTCCTACAGCCCGCTGCCGTTGAAGACGCTCGACGCCGGCCGCGCCGCGGTCGGACGCAAGGGCCAGCCCTGGACGATCGACGCCGGTTTCGCCGGCCGCCAGCATGAACGCGCCCGCATCGCAGCAGCGCGCCTGATCAATGCCGACGCGAATGACATCGCGCTGATCCCGGCGATCAGCTACGGCATAGCGACCGTGGCGAAGGCGCTGACCATTCCGCGCGGCACCCGCGTCATCGTGCTGGAGAACGATCACTCCTCGCCGGTGCTGGAATGGCACGCCCGCGCCGAGGCGCAGGGCTTCGTCGTCGACACCGTGCGCCAGCCCGCCGACGGCGACTGGACGTCGGCGGTGCTCGCAGCGATCGACCGCTCGGGCGCGCCGCCGGTCGGCCTCGCCTCGATCTCGTCGGTGCACTGGTCCGACGGCGGCATCATCGACGTCGACAAGGTGCAGGTCGCACTGCGGCGGCAGGGTGCGACGTTCGTGATCGACGCGACGCAAAGCGCGGGTGTCGTCGCGATGAATGTGACGCGGCTCGATCCGGACGCCGTGATCTTCCCGACCTACAAATGGCTGATCGGCCCCTACGGCCGCGCCTTCCTCTACGTTGCAAAGCGCCACCAGAACGGCGTGCCGCTGGAGCAGACCGCCGCCGGCCGCCGCAATGTGAACTCCGAGAACCCGGTCTATTTCGGCGATCTCGCCTATATCGACAACGCCCGGCGCTATGACATGGGCGAGCGCGATCATTTCATCACTCTGGAGATGGCCTCGATCGGCATGGAGATGATGGCGGAATGGGGCGCCGCTGCCGTCAGCGCGCGGCTCGCGATGCTGAACGAGCGGATCGCCGATGGGGTGCGCGATCTCGGGCTCAATCAGCTGGCGCGCGGCCTGCGTGCGCCGCACATCCTGAGCCTCGGCATGGCCGGCGGAATTCCGAAGGAGCTGATCGCGCGGCTCGCCGCGGAGAACATCCATGTGGCGCTGCGGCTCGGCCGGATGCGGATCTCGCCGCACGTCTTCAACGACGAGGCGGATGTCGACCGCCTCATCGCCGTCTTGACGAGAGCGCTGCGCGGCTAGCCGCGCTTTCGTCCCAGCGCCACGACGCTGAACAATTCAATCGCCAGCGCGACAGCGACGCCCGCCGCGCCGATCACGAACAGCAGCGCATAATCGCCGCCGCTCTGCGCGAACAGCCAGGACAGGCCGTAGGCGCCTGCCGCCTGGAACAGCGCGAACGTCGTGGTCGCCTGCGCCCAGGCCGAGCGCTGGCTCGCGGCGGAATGCGGGATCAGCTCGTGGATGCGGCCGATCACCAGCGGCACGATGCCTGGCGTGAAGCCGCCTACGATGAGGCTCGACACGATCAGCGCGGCGGGCGAGTTCGTCACAGCGGGCAGCGCGACCGCAACCGCCTCGATCAGGAACGCAGCGCGCAGCGCCGCAGCGAAGCCGGCGCGATCGGCGAGATGTCCTGTCAGCAGCGGGCCGACCACGGCGCCGATGCCGTACAGCACCCAGTAATACGACCCTGCCGCGATCCCCTGCCCGAGGCCGCGGGCGACATAATCGACCAGGAACACCATGTGCGGCACCAGCGCCAGCGCGTTGAGGCCATATTCCACGCACAGCGCGATCACCAGCAGCGAGCGCACACTATGTGCAGCAACGGGCTGCTCGGCCGCAGCATGCGCGGCAGGCACTTCCGCCGGCCATGCCTTCCAGCTGATCAATGTCAACACCGCCGACAGCACGCCAAGGCCGTACCAGGCCTGCTTGATGCCCTGCTGCAGCAACAGCGGCACCAGCGTGCCTGACGCGGCGACGCCCAGTCCGACACCTGCGAAGATCACGCCACCAATCAAGCCGCGCTTGCTTGGCGCGGTATGCGGCAGGATCGCGGTCGCCGCCAGCACCATGATCACGCCGCCCGTGATGCCGGCGAGGAAGCGAAGTCCGAAGAACCAGATGAAGGAGATCGGCACCGCGCAGGCAAAGCAGGTGACGGCCGCCAGCACCATCATGCTGCGCAGCGCCCACACCGAGCCGATTCGCGCGCCGAGATCGCGGGCGATCAGCGCGCCGGCGAGATAGCCGGCAAGGTTGGCGGCACCGAGATAGACCGCTTCCGCCGGCGTGAACCATTTCGCTGCGATCAGCGCCGGAATCAGCGGCGTGTAGGCAAAGCGCGCCAGCCCAAGCCCGACCAGCGAGGCGCACAGTCCCGCGGCTGCGGACAGCCACAGCGGCCCGCCTGCATCGCGATGCGGCTCGGCGTGATGGCGCCTGTCATGATCGACATTGGCTGACATGGACATGGCAGTAGGCCCACCGGCCGTTCGTGAAAAATGATTAGTTGCGATCGCAGCAATCGCTTGCAGCGATCACAGCTCACCTCTCCCGATCGGGAGAGGCGCCCAGTTCGACGTGGCAAAGGCCGTCAGCGGGAAGATTTCGACGCCGCAGCGGCCGCGAGTTTCTTGCGAAATTCCAGCGCGGGCAGCCCGCCCCAGCCCCAATTGTCGGTATCGACTTCCTCGATGATGACGAAGGTCGATTCCATCGGCTTGCCGAGCACGTCGCGCAGCAATTCGCTGGCGCCCTTGATCAGCGCCGCCTTCTGCTCCGGCGTGGTGGACGACGCACCCGGCGCCGTCCCCTCACGCGTGACCTGGATGGTGACAACAGGCATCACACGCTCCCGATCGTGCTCGTCAGTGACCGGCGCTCTGGCCGCCGTCGACATGCAGGATCTCGCCGGTGACGAAGCCCGCGCCTTCCAGGAACAGCACGGCGTCGACGATGTCCTTCATCTCGCCCATGCGGCCCACCGGATGCAGCTTGGCGAGGAAGTCGTGGGTCTCGGGGGCGTGCATCGGCGTCTTGATCACGCCGGGCGCCACCGCGTTCACGCGGATGCCCTTGGCGGCATATTCGATCGCAAGCGACTTGGTCGCCGCGCTCAGCCCGCCCTTGGTCAGCGAGGCCAGCACCGAGGGCACGTTGCTGTTGGCATGGTCGACGAGGCTCGTCGTGATCTGCACGATATGCCCCGACCCCTGCTTGACCATCTCCTTCGCCACGCGGCGGGTGATGTAGAAGAAGCCGTTGAGGTTGGTTGCGAGCACCGACGCGTAGTCCTGGTCGGTATGATCGGTGAACGGCTTGGCGACGAAGATGCCGGCGTTGTTGACCAGCGTGTCGACGCGGCCGAAGCGCGCCAGCGCCTGCTTGACGATGCGATCGGCTACCTCGGGATCGCCGATATCGCCCGGGACCGCCAGCACATCAGCATCGGTCGACGGCTTGATGCTGCGGGAATTGGCGACGACGCGATAGTTCCGGTCGCGATAGCCCTTGACGAGTGCCTCGCCGATCCCCTGCGACGCACCGGTGATGATGGCAACCTTCTGCTCTGCACCCATGATCTCTCTCCATCTGTTGCTGAAGCGGCATCAGCACCGCCTCGATGGAGAGCAACCTAGATACATCCGCATTTCGTGCGAATGCCCGCTATTCGGCAGACACTCTTCCGCGACGCGAACGACTGGCCTGGCTGGCCTCACGCGTCAGCCGCTCGAAATCGCGCTTCAGCCGCGGCGTCGCGAAATCGACGAAGGCGCGCACCTTCGGAACGTCGAAGCGACCCTGCGGCGCCAACAGATGCACCGGCAAGGCCGGATGCTCGTCCTTGGCAAGCAGGATCTGCAATCGCCCGTCGCGGATTTCCTCGGCAATGTGATACGAGAACAGCCGGGTGACGCCGTGCCCTTCGCTGGCCGAGGCGACCGCCGCCCGCACCGTGTTGACGACCAGGCGCGGCGCGAACTGGACCGCGCGCGCGACCTTCGACTTCGCGGCCGGCGGAAAGCTCCAGGAGTCGAGCCCGAAATGGGTCATCGCGATGATCTGGTGTTTTGCGAGATCAGCCGGCTCGCTGATATCAGGGTGCTGCGCGAGATAGCCGGGCGACGCCGCGACTACGCGGCGCACCTCGCCGAGCTTGATCGCGACAAAATTGGAATCGGCGAGCTGCGCGATGCGCAGCGCGACGTCGATGCCCTCGTCGATCAGATTGACGGTGCGATCGAGCATCACGAGCCGCACCGTCACAGCCGGATATTCCGTCGAGCAGCGGCCGCAGCACGTCCTCGCCGACGACGACGGGTGCGGTGATGGTCAACGTGCCGCGCGGCACCGACCGCTCGCCGCCGGCCGAGATGTCGGCCTCCTCGAGCTCGCTGAGGATCCGCCGGCACGCCGCCGCGTAACGCTGGCCGGCGTCGCTCAGCTTCAGCGACCGCGTCGTGCGATGAAGCAGTTCGGCGCCGACATGATGTTCGAGGAACGCGATCGCCCGGCTGACCGCCGCCGGCGAGCGCCGCAGCTTCCGCCCCGCACCGGCAAGGCTGCCCTCGTCGACCGCCGCGACGAAGACCTTCATGGCGTCGATGCGGTCCATCGCTCTCCCCGGGTTCGCTGCAGCCGCTAGCCCTCTACGTCATACTGCTTGCTGAGGTGATCGCCGATCTGCACCAGCATCGCGACGCATTCGGGGTAGCCGGGCCGCGCCACCGTGGCCTCGTTGGCGCTGGCGCGGAATTCCCAGCTGTCGCCGTCGCGCAGCACGGAGATGTCGATGCCGTCGGGGCAGTCGGCATGGACTTTCAACTCGGCCCGCGCCATCGCGATGAGTTCGGCTTCGGTCTTGATCGGCTTGCTCATGTGACGACGTCCTCCCGGCTGGCGACATCAGCCATGGTTGCCGATTTGGCAGCCGAATGTCGAGAGGACGCCCCCGATCACGGGTTGTTGCAATTGACAAATTGCAGGTCCCCGGCGAACATTCGGCCGGGTCGATACCACCCGCCGCTTGCACCCCGCCCGGGGATGGTAAACGTATCAAGCCAGGTTTCAGGCTTCCTTTGCCCGCACGAACGGGTCAGCAACGCAAGCCCCTGACGCTTTCCGTTCGTCGATGCAAAGGTTGATCCCATGCGCGACTTTCGTGATGCCAAGGCCATGGCGCAGACGCTGCGCGAAGCGCTCGCCGCCAAATCGATCCCCCTCACCCACAGCGACAGCCTGGAGCTGATCGCCAGATTGTTCGGTCAGCGCGACTGGAACACGCTGGCGGCGCGGATACAGTCGGCCGGACCGCCGAGCACGCCGGCCCAGGCTGCGGACTTCACTACAGAATCACCGCCGATCGCCGCGCGGCAGGAGATCGCCGTGGATTCAGCCGCGCTCGACAATTATGCCGGGTTCTACCAGCTCAACGACCGCGCCGTGTTCACGGTGACACCCGACGAACATCATCTGGTGATGCAACTGACCGGACAGCGCTCGGTGCGGTTCTTTGCGGAGAGCGTGACCGAATTCTTCGCCAAGATTGTCGACGCTCAGGTCAGCTTCGTCGTCGGACCGGACGGACGGGCCACCTCGCTGATTCTGCATCAGAACGGCAGCGATATTGCGATGGCGCGTATCGACGCCGCGGCGGCACGGAAGATCGCCGACCAGACGGCGGAGCGCGTCAAGAACCAGTCGGCCAGTCCTGGAACCGAGGCTGCGCTGCACCGCCTGATCGATGGGATCGCCTCGGGGAATCCCAACTACAATGAGATGAGCCCGGCGCTGGCGGCGGCGACCCGCAAGCAGATGGCGTGGCTTCAGCCCCTCGCGGACCTCGGCACGATCCAGTCGATCCGCTTCCTCGGTGTCGGCGAGCAAGGCGAAGACGTCTATAGCGTCAGACAGGCGAACGGCGCCGCGCACTGGCGCATCGCGCTCGACGACAAGGGGATCGTTTCGACCGCGTGGGTGACTCCCGGTCCGTAACAGCCCGTTCCGCTACGGCGTCGCGCCGGCGCGGCGCTCGCCCTTGATGAGCGGGAGCGTGCTGACCGGCGCGGCCTTCGGCTTCTCCGGCAGCGATCCGGTCGTAACCGGATCGGGCAGCGGCGCGCGGGCGGTGGCGTCGGGGAAGCGGGTCTTCATCTCGCGGATGAAGCCGTCCAGCGTGTCGACGCTGGCGGCCATCCGCGCGATCTGGGCGAATTCGGCGCTCGAGGTGGCGACCGGCTTGCTGGCCGCGTCGAACGCCAGTCTGTCGGCGTCGCCGGACATCAGCGGCGCGTATTTTTCGCGGAACCGGGACAGCCCGATGGCATCCTCGGCGAGCGCGTAGCCGACCACGGCGCGGATGATGTCGGCCTTCTCGCTCGGGTTGAGCGGCGTGAAATCGCGCCAGCGGTCACCGTAATAGAGCTCGATCTGCTCGGACGCCTCGCGCCAGTGCCGCGACGCCCAATAGATGTCCGAACGCAGCCGGATCGCCTCGCGGCCGGTGATGTTCGAGATGATGTCGAGCGCGAGGTCGTGTCGGCCGACGTCGCTCTGCGCACGCGCCTCGAGCAGCAGCCGTTGCTGGCGCAGTTCGCCGGAGAGATCCGCGATCCGGGTCGAGCGCAGCGCGCCAATGGCGCGGTCGGGCTTGCGATTCATCAGATAGACCATCGCAAGCCGCGCGGCGACCTGGGCGCGCGCCGCGCCTTCGAGCCGCTTGTCGACCTGGTACTGCAGGAGGTCGGCGGCCTGGTCGAGCAGATCGACGCCGACGAGACGGTCGGCGAGACGGCGGATCATCTCGTCGCCGCGGCGGCCGATCGGCGTCAGCTCGCGATAATCGTAGAAGGTGCCGAGCGCATCGATCGGCGCCATCTCGTCGCCCTTCGGGCCGAGATAGAGCTGCACAAACAGCGCCGAGGCGGCATCCTGCGCCTGGCGCGCTTCCGGCGCGTTCGGCTGCAGCCGGGTCGCCGCACGGGTCACCGCGAAGGCATCGGCATAGCGCGCGGTCTCGGCATAGATCTTCGACAGCACGTACAGCGTCTTCAGCTCGATATTGTCGCCGCGCCACAGCATCGACAAGAGCTCGAGCTCCTTCAGCACATCGTCGCGGCCGATCTCGCCGCGCTTCTGCCGCAGCAGCGTCTCCAGCAGTCTGCCTTCGGCGGCGGCCTGACGGTCGGGCGAATTGGCGGCGAAGCGATAGGCGTCGAGCGCATCCTTCTCCTGGCCGAGCGCTTCGGCGAGCCGGCCGCGCAGCACCGCAACCGCGGGCTTGAGCGCGTCGGGAACGCCGACCACGTCGAGATCGCTCTTGCGCCGCGCGGCGCCGGCATAGTCCTTGACCTCGAGCGAGGCCTTCATCGAGTCGATCGTGACGATGCGCTGCAGATCGGGCGGCAGCGTCGCAACCGCGAATTCGGCGTTCTTGAACTTTTCGCGCGCCTCGGGCCATTTGCCCTCGCGGGCGAAAGCGAGCCCCTTCCACAATTGGGAATCGTAACCGTTGCCGATCACGGGATTGGCGAGGTCCTTGAGGCCCTGCGCCGGGTGCCCGATCAGGATGCTGGCAACCGCGTGCACCATCACCACGGACGCCGCCTCGCTGCCGCGCTTGCTCTCGGACAGCATCAGATTGGCGACACCATGGGCTTCCTGGTACATGCCGCGCGCCATGTAGAAATCGGCGAGATCGAGCCGCGCCTGCGGCAGCTGCTCGGCATTGGCCGTCGAAGCCGCCGCAATCAGGCCGTCGAGCTGCTTGAGGAAATTCTCCGACTGGTTCTTGCGCCACTCGTCCGGATCGAACAGCGGCTTCACCGCCGCGGTCGCGCGCTCGGCGGCGACGTCGGCCGACGACAGCGTCAGGCCGCCGGGCCGGCCCAGCATCACCTTGTCGGCACCGACCTCCGCCTTGACGTCGTCGGCGTTCGGATGAACCACGACGCCGTGAATCGATTCCAGCAACGAGAGGTCGACAAAGTCCTGCCGCTTGATGATGCCGCGGGTCGGCGGCGGCGCGGTCACGACCCAGAGCGTATCGCCCGCGTCGGGATCGATCAGTCTGTGGAGCTGGCCGGGATTGGCGAGCGGCACGCTGACATTGGCGAGCGAGGGCTCGCTGATATTGCGCACCACGCTGAGCGGCAGCGGCGGCTTCTGCACCCGGTCGGCGAAGGTCAGCGTCCAGCTCACGCCGCGCGAGCGATCGTCGCTCTCGAGTGACGGCATCTGCGGCCGGTTGAGGCGGAAGCGTACCGCCTGCCCCTTCTCCAGCGCGATCCGGCTGACGTCTGATATCAGCGAGCCGGCCTTGGCGCGGATCGGATCGACGTCGATCGTCTCAGGCGTGTCGAACACCATCCATACCGTGTCGGCGCGACGGAACAGTGCCGCCGGCGTCGCGCCGGGGAATGAGAACGTCACCCGCAACCCGTCGCTGTCGCGCAGGGCTTCGACCGCGGACGTGGCGCTGGCGCGGGCCTCTGCAGGCGGCGATGGCGCCGCTGGCTTCGGCGCCTCCATGGCCGGCACGGCCGCGACAGAAGGCGCAGGCTTTGGCGCGTCGCTCTGTGCCGTCGCAGCGCTGCCCTCGCGCGGCGCGGCCGGTGCAGCGGCTTTCTCGACGTCAGCCGCCGGCGCCGCGGCGATCTTCGGCAGCTCCGAATTGGGCAGCTCGGATCTCGGCTGTTCCGATTTGGCGGGCACGGGCGCCGGTTGTTCGATCGTGGCCTGTTCGGGCTTGACCGGCTCGGACTGCACCTGTTCGGACTTTACCGGCTCGGACTTTACCTGTTCCGACTTGGCCGGCTCCGCCTTGGGTTGCTCTGCCTTGAGTTGCTCGGACTTGGGTTGCTCGGACTTGATCTCAATCTTGGCTTGCTGCGCGATGCTCTCCGACGTCACCGGCGCGATCGCAGCCGCCCCCTTCAGCTTGCCGCGCGGCGTCGGCAACAACGAGCTCAGCGAGGGCTTCGCCGCCGGCTGCTGCTCGCTCTGCTGGAAGGCGACATCGACGATGTAGTTCTTCTCGTCGCGGAACGAATGCACGTCGACATCGCCAATCAGCGTCACGTCGACCGCCGAGGTATCCGTGTCGGCGCGCGAACTGATCGACGCGACGTTCGGGGGAGCGGCAACCTTGGCATCGGCCAGGTCGAAGCTCAGGACCGAGTTGAAGGACAGCGTCAGCTTCTGCTCGTTCAGCACCGAGGAGACGCTGACCCCGTCGGGAACCTCGAACACGAAACGGACGAAGGTGGGCTGCACCAGCGCGCGAACCCGGATCGGCGGCTTCTTCTTGGCGGCATCGGCGGCGCGCTGGATACGCAGCAGACGCTCGGCGGCACGGGCGCGCTCCGCCAGCTCGCGGATCACTTCCTGCGGCAGCGACGGCGGCGGGCCGGTCCAGCCGTCGGGCAGGAAGTCGACGAAGATGCGCTCGCCGGCGGTCATGGTGTTGATGGTGACGCGGCGCGCCAGCGACAGGCGGATCGCCGAACCGTCGGGATCGCGGCGCGCGGCGCCGACATAATCGGGCACCGCATCGGAGAGTTTCTCGACGGGGATATCGACTGGACGCTTGAAGCGGATCACGATGATCGAGCCGGCGGTCGTGACCTCCGACTCGACATCCTCCTTCAGCTTCAGCACCAGCCGGGCATAGCCGTTCGCGGCCGAGAATGTCGCCTCGCCCGGCACGGGCGGCGGGTCTTGGGCCCGCACCGTGGCTGGATATGTGATGGTTGCAAGGGCAAGGCCGGTGGCGAGCAGGCACAGACGCGCAGTCCGCGCCCAGGCGCGGCCTAGCGACCATGTTTCAGCGGCAGCCGTTCGCGCCATCTCGAAACGTCTTCTCGGACCTCAGCCATACCAGCGCGAAGCGCCCTCGCCCACGCGTCCCGATCTTGGATCGGGCGGCGTTAAGGAGCTGTTAACGTCAATTGATTGTTTCAGAGGACGCTGCGAGGGGACCAGGAAGGTGTCTTTGAAGCGGGTTTCGGAGGCGGCTTCGCCCCTGCGGTAATCTGTCAGTCGAACGTCTTTGCGGTATGGTTAAAGAACACTTGCCATCACATTGGAACGGCTCGCGGAAATGGGTGGTTCAAGCTGCCGCTCTATACGACAAGATTCGACATCCAGAATCATCTGAAAGCACTTGAGCAGCAAACCGCTTGTATCGCAGCGGTGCTGGATGAGGACGATCCATCTTTCGTCGCTACGGCTATCGCCGACGTCGCGAAGGCGCCTGGCTCGCGGGCGCAAACCCGCCGAAAGTTAGCCTCTGAGGCTAACGCGCTCCGTCAATTCGTCTTCGGCGTGAGCATCTTGCCTTCGATCTTGGGAAGATCGTCTGTTGATACCGACTTGTCGCCGCCGGCGCGGCGGGCGAGTTCGACCGTGAGCCGTTCGGCGGCCTCGGGCTGCATCAGGCCGAGGATGTCCGACATCTTGCGCGGCTGGATCTGCGAGGCGATCTGGTAGAGCACGGTCATTTCCAGCCGATCGAACACTTTTGCGGCGTCCTTCGGCTTCATGTTCTCGTACATGGTGACGATGCCCTTGAAGCGGGCGGCGTCGGCTTCTGCCTTGGCCGCCGCATCGGCATTCGTCTTGGCGTCATTGGCCTTGGCCTCCTCGACCTTGGCCTCGATGCGCTTCTCCGCGGCCTTCAGGAGGCTTTCGCGAATCTCGACCTCGCGGGCACGCGTCTCCAGCTCCTGGCGGCGCGACTGCAGCCGTTCCAGGATCGCGCGTTCGGAGGCCGACACCGGCGGCGGCGCATCCAGATTGACCACCACGCCGTCGGGCTTGGGCGCCTCCGCGGCCGGTGCGGCCGGTTTCGGTGCCTCGTCCTTCTTCGCGTCCTTGCCCTCGACCGATCCCGTGATGTCGCCGGGATCGGCCTTGAACTTGCTGTCGGCAACCGCCTTGGGAGCGCCGGGGAAGTTGAAGTTTTGCTGCGCCCAAGACGGGCCGGCCGGGCCGGCCGGCGGCGCGTCGTCGGCAAACACGTAACCGCCATCGAGCACGAGGCCCGCGACCTTCAGCACCATCAGGCCGAAGATCGCGACCAGCACCACGGGCATCACTCTGATGTCACGAAGCAACTTCATGCAGCGAGGCCGCCGGCCCTCCTGCGCTCGGTGAAGGCTTCAGCCGCCGCGGCAACCGCGCGCGCGGCCGAAACCCTGGGCGCCTGCGCCACCGGTGCGGCGGGCGCCGGTGCCGACGCATGCGCGGGCTCCGGCGGCCGCGCGGCCAGCGCGATCTTGGACAGGCGGCGCACCACATGGTCGCCTTCCGCCAGCTGGTTCTTCAGCTGCGCCGACATCTGCACCGCCGCGTCGAGCTGGTTGCCGAGGTTCTCGTTGACGTCGCGCACCGCGTGCTTCAATCCGCCGATCGCCCGCTCGGCGATCTCGGTCGCGGTGATCAATTCCGCGATCGTCGCCTTCAGCGAATGCTCGTCCGCCTTCAGCCGCTGCAGCCGCTTGTTGAGCAGCCAGCAATAGCCGATCGTCAGCATCAGCAGCACGGCTACCAGACTCTCGATTGCTAGTCCAAGCACATGACTCATGGTGCCTCCATCATCTTGGTCCGCTCATCAGCCTTCTCGAACATCGCGAAGGTGGTTTGGGGTTTACGCAAATTCTTGGTGACGCGGATCGCGACGCGGTCGCCGACGCGGCCCATGCGGCCCTCCGTCAAGGTGACATTGCCGCAACGGACCGAGACCAGCGCGTCGGAGCGGATGTCCAGCGGCAGCGTGTCGCCGACCTTGAGCTTCATCAGCTCCTTGAGCGGGATATCGGCCTCGTACAGCACCGCATCGACCGCAATCTCGGCCTGCGCCACCTCGGTGGCGAAATGGCCTTCCCAGATCGGGTCGCGGCCGAACTTTTCGCCCATGAACATCTGCAACAGCACGTTGCGGATCGGTTCGATGGTGGCATAGGGCAGCAGCAATTCGACATTGCCGCCGCGGTCTTCCATGTCGATGCGCAGGCGCACCAGGATCGCGGCGTTAGCCGGACGGCTGATCGCGGCGAAGCGCGGATTGGTCTCGAGCCGGTCGATCGTGAAGGTCACCGGCGACAGCGGCCGGAACGCCTGCTCGGCGTCCGACAGCACCACCTCGACCAGCCGCTTCACGAGGTTGGTCTCGATCGTGGTGTAGGGCCGGCCCTCGATCTTGAGCTGGGTCTGGCCGCGGCGGCCGCCGAGCAGCACGTCGATCATCGAATAGATCAGGTTGGAGTCGACCATGGCGAGGCCGAAATTCTCCCATTCCTCCGCCTTGAACACCGAGAGCACCGCCGGCAGCGGGATCGAGTTCATGTAGTCGCCGAAGCGCACCGAGGTGATGCGGTCGAGCGAGACTTCGACGTTGTCGGAGGTGAAATTGCGTAAGCTGGTCGTCATCAACCGCACCAGGCGGTCGAACACGATTTCGAGCATCGGCAGACGCTCGTAGGACACCATCGCGGAATCGATGATGGCGCGGATGCCGGAATGATCGTCGAGGCTGACGTCGCCGACGGTGAAGCCGAGGAGATTGTCGATCTCCTCCTGCGACAGCACCCGCTCGCCATTGGTGTTCTTGCCGCCGAAGTCGCGGCTGCCGTCCTCGACCATGGCGGCCCATTGCAGCGCCATGTTCTCGGTGAGCTCGTTCTTGGCAGCTTCCGCCGCGGCCGCCGCGGGATCCTCGGAATCGAGCGAGGCTTCCCATTGGGCCGCAATGGCGTCCTGGTCCATCTGGTCGTTGCCGGCCATGGCTTTACATCCGCCCCGTCACTGGATCACGACTTCCTTGAACAGCACCGCGTTCACCTGGTTGGGCGCCAGCGCGAGGTTGACGCGCTTGGTCAGCTCTTCCTTGAGACGGAACAGGCCGGCCGAGCCGTTGAGATCGCTCGGGCGCAGCTCGCGCATATAGGTCTGGAACAGGTCGGTGACGCGCGGCAGCGCCGGCTTGATCGCCTCGACCTGCTTCTCTTCCTTGATCTCGAGCACGAGCTTCAGCTTGAGATATTGCACCCGCTCGCCGGGCGCGCCGACCAGATTGACCAGCATGTCGGGCACGTCGACAAAGCTCGGCGGCTTCGGCGGCGGCGCTTCGGCGTGCTGCTCCTCGCCGTGACCGCGCATGAAGAAGAACCATCCGCCCGCCCCCGCGCCGAGCACGACGAGGAAGCCGACGACGGCAATGATCAGCTTGAGCTTGCCCTTCTTCGGAGCGGCCGCGCCCTCGCCGCTATCCGTCTTTTCCTCGTCCGCCATCGTCCGCTCGCTTCAACCTGAAGGATGCGAACGCGATTTGCCCCAGCTTTGGCTTGAAGACGCGATACAAAGGCCGCCGGCGCACACGCGCCCCAATGCCGGCAACACTGGGGTCATAATGGTTAACGGAAGATTAGGATTTACCTTCCACTAGGAAAAAACTGCCGGGCAAACATGGTCAACAAGACCTTTCTGCCGCCCGGCACGGCGGCCTGCGAAACACCTAACCCATTCAAATATCTGATTATTTTAAGTTGGCACGGGTTTCGCTGAGAGGACGACGTGACTGGCGGGTTTGGGAGAACCCAATGGTTACCGACGGTCCGGCGTGAAGGTTTGGGAGAACCATTCGCATCGGATCACCTCACAGGGGAGAACCACCGATGCAGAATACGCTTCTGGTCGGACTATCGAAGCAGATGGTGCTGGAACGGCAGATGGATGTCGTTTCCAACAACATCGCGAACATGAACACCAACGGCTACAAGGCCGACCGGTCGCTGTTCCAGGAATATCTGTCCTCGAACGCGCATGAGGACAATTTCGCGTCCTCCGACCGCCGCGTCTCCTTCGTGCAGGACCGCGCGACTTTCCACGACTTCTCGCAGGGCCCGACCGAAGAGACCAAGAACCCGCTCGACGTCGCGATCGACGGCAACGCCTTCCTGGTGGTGCAGACGCCGGGCGGCGAGCGCTACACCCGCGACGGCAACCTTCAGATCAACAATCGCGGCCAGCTCGTCACCGCCTCGGGCTACCAGGTGCTCGGCACCGCCGGCCCGATCACGTTCCAGCAGACCGATCACGACGTCAACATCGCTCCCGACGGCAACGTCAGCGTGCTCGAGGGCACGTCCCGGCTCGATTCGATCCGCGGCAAGCTGCGCCTGGTCTCGTTCGCGCAGGCCCAGCGCCTGCTGAAGGAAGGCTCCAACCTCTATGTGCCGGGCGAAGGCGCGACGCCGCAGCCGGACACCAAGGCGCAGATCCGCCAGGGCTTCATCGAGAAGTCGAACGTCAATTCCGTCGTCGAGATGAGCCGCATGATCGAGATCACGCGGACCTACACCCAAATCGCCTCGCTGCTCCAGCAGCAGAGCGACCTGCACAAATCGGCGATCGAGAAACTCGCCGACGTGCCGAACTGATCCGGGGGACTGACAGATGCGCGCACTTTATACCGCGGCGACCGGAATGGCGGCACAGGAACTCAGCGTTCAGGTGATCTCCAACAACATCGCGAACCTGCGTACCACCGGCTACAAGAAGCAGCGCGCCGCGTTCCAGGACCTGATCTACGACCATGTGCGCCGGGTCGGCGCGCAGGCCTCCGACCAGAACACCATCATGCCGATGGGCATCGACCTCGGCGGCGGCGTCAAGACCGTCGGCACGCCGCGGATGATGACCCAGGGCACGCTGTCGCCGACCGGCAACGATCTCGACATCGCGATCCGCGGCGAAGGCTTCTTCAAGATCCTGATGCCGGACGGCACCTTCACCTACACCCGCGACGGCTCGTTCCAGATGGACAACCAGGGCCGCATCGTCAACGCGCAGGGCAATTTGCTGCAGCCGACGATCACGATCCCGCAGAACGCCTCCGGCCTCACCATCAATGCGCAGGGCCAGGTCTCGGTGACGCTGCCGGGCCAGACCGCATCGACCAACATCGGCCAGGTCGGCCTGACCCGCTTCATCAACAAGGCCGGCCTGATGCCGATCGGCGACAATCTGTTCCAGGAGACGCCGGCCTCCGGCCAGCCGCAGGACGGCATCGCCAACACCGACGGCTATGGCGACATGCAGCAGAGCAACCTCGAACAGGCCAACGTCGAAGTGGTCTCGGAAATCTCCGACCTGATCGCCGCGCAGCGCGCCTATGAGATGAACTCGAAGGTGGTCTCCGCGGCCGACCAGATGATGCAGTCGACCTCCAATCTGTTCCGCTGAGGATGATGTCGATGATCGCCCGCTCACTCCTGATCGCAGCCGCGCTCCTCGCGGTGACCGCGCTACCAGCCGCCGCGCAAAGCCGCGGCGAGAGCATCGCGGTGCCGACGCTGCGCGCCAGCGTCGCGGTCGCGGACGACATCGTGCGGGTCGGCGACCTCATCGACAATGCCGGCAGCGCCGGTAGCACCGCGATCTACCGCGCGCCCGACCTCGGCACCACAGGCACGCTGCCGGTCGCGCAGGTGCTGAACGTGCTGCGCTCCCACCAGGTGATCGGCGTCGACACCCGCGAGCTGAAGGAGATCACCGTCACGCGGCTCGCGCGCACCATCGACAGCAAGGAGATCGAGCAGCAGCTGTCGCGCGCGCTGGAGGGCCGCCACGGGCTCGGCAGGGCCGGCAACATCGCGCTGACCTTCGACCGCGATCCCGGCGACCTCCGCCTCGAGGCAACCAGCACCGGCGCGATGCAGCCCGTCGCCGTGCGCTACGACCAACGCTCGACGCGTTTCGACGTTACCTTCGAGGTCAGCAACGAAGCCGGCACGGCTCCGTACAAGCTGCGCCTCACCGGCACCGCGATCGAGACCATCGACGCCGCCGTGCTGACGCGCAATGTCGAACGCGGCGACGTGCTGAAAGCCTCCGACGTGGTGGTCGAGCGCCGTCCGAAAGCCGAAATCGGCAACGACGCGGCGGTGCGCGACGGCGCCGTCGGCATGCAGATGCGCCGCCAGATCCGCGCCGGCCAGGCGCTGCGCACAGCCGACATGGCAAAACCCGATCTCGTCACCCGCGACCAGAACGTCACGCTGGTCTACCGCACCTCCGGTCTCTACCTCACGATCCGCGGCAAGGCGATGGATGGCGGCGCCGAGGGCGACGTCGTCAACGTGATGAATTTGCAGTCCAAGCGCGCCGTCTCCGGCGTCGTCACCGGCCGCGGCGAGGTTTCGATCTCGGTCGCGACCCCGCGCGCAGCGCCGGCCGCCGATGCCGCCTCTTCAGATTCCGCTCCCGTCAAGCTGAGTTCAGTCGCACCAAACGCCGAGTAAAGTTCATGTCCCAGTACCGCATCAACCGCCTCATCCTGACCGGTGCGCTGCTCGCACTCGGAATGATCGCCAGCGGTTGCTCGTCGATCGACCGTCTCTCCCAGATCGGTGAAAAGCCGAAGCTGACGGAGATCGAGAACCCGACGGCGCAGCCCGGCTACAAGCCGGTGCAGATGCCGATGCCGAAGCCCGAGGTCGCCTCCTACAGCCCGAACTCGCTGTGGCGCAGCGGCTCGCGCGCCTTCTTCAAGGACCAGCGCGCCGCGCGCGTCGGCGACATCCTGACGGTCACGGTGAACTTCACCGACAAGGCCGCGATCGCCAACGAAACCCAGCGCAGCCGCAGCAACTCCGAAGACTCCGGCGTGACCAACTTCCTGGGCTCGCAGACCATCACGCAAGCGAACAAGATTCTGCCCGGCAAGATCCTGACCGCCGAATCCACGGCCTCGAGCGACGGCAAGGGCTCGGTCAACCGCCAGGAAGCGCTGCAGACCAGCGTCGCCGCCGTCGTCACCCAGATTCTCCCGAACGGAAACCTTGTCGTCGAAGGCAAGCAGGAGATCCGCGTCAACTACGAAATCCGCGAGCTGATCGTGGCCGGCATCGTGCGCCCGGAAGACATCCAGAGCGACAACACCATCGACTCCTCGAAGATCGCCCAGGCCCGCATCGCCTATGGCGGCCGCGGCCAGATCACCGATGTGCAACAGCCGCGCTACGGCCAGCAGGTTCTCGACGTGCTCTTGCCCTTCTAACGGGCATGATCCCGAAAAGTGGAAACCGGTTTTCGGATAACGATCATGCCTAAGTAAGATTTTTACGAGCTCCCACATCTCGTCGCGAACCTAGGCGCGGCGCGGTGTACCAACACGGCCCTCGCTAGCTCCCCTGGCGAGGGCCGTGGCATTCTTGTGACCGGTCGAATGCACTCGCACAATCGTCCCACGACAGTCTAATACCGCTTCGCGCAAGTCGCGCGATCGCCTTCTGGGTTCGTTAACCGTTGGGCGAAGGTTAAGTAGCAGTCTCTCCACTTGCAACGTAGCTAGACGACAACGCAGGGTTTGCAGTTCGTGACGGTCATGCAAAGAGACGGTCAATATGCGGCGTGGTTTCGCACGCCGCGCGGCGAAGGCACCGGAATAGTCCAGCTCGCAAACGGCAGGATCACAGGCGGGGACGCCATGTTCACCTATGGCGGCTCCTATCAGCTCGATGAGGACCGTTTCACGGCGGTCCTGACGACGCACAGATATGCCGACGGCCCGTTCACCACCGTGTTCGGATGCGACGAGGTCGAGGCGCAGCTGACCGGTACCTTCAGCGGCAATCGCGCGGTGTGCTCGGGCACCGCCAGGCAGGCCCCCGGCGTATTGTTCGAAGCCACGCTGTTTCTGCAGCAACAGGAGCAGGCGCCCGCCCCCGGCCCAAAAACCACGGCAACGCGCGCGGATGTGACGAGGCTGCCGAAGCTCCCCGACCGCCGCACGGCCATCGTGACCCGGCGTTTCAGCTGATCCGTCCGCAATCCCGTTGGCATCTCCGCCCCTTCAGGCGTAGCATCGCGCATGCGCGAAGCGCAGCCCGATCGATGCAGCCGGAAGGAGGAACGCATGTATGCCGCCATCCGTCACGCCAAGGCGAAGACTGGTAGCGCCGAAGAACTCGCGCGCCGGATCAAGGAAGGCGCAATTCCGATCATCAGCGATGTCGAAGGCTTCATGGCCTATTACGTGGTCTATGCCGGCGACGACACGGTCACCGCGATCAGCGTCTTCAACAACCATGCCGGCGCCGAGGAAGCCAACCGCCGCGCACTGGCCTGGATCGATGACAATCTCGGCCCATTGCTGATCGGGCAAGTCACCGCAATTGCCGGTCCGGTGATCGTGCACACCAAGGCGTGATGAGCTCGTCATGCCCGGGCTTGTCCCGGGCATCTACGTCTTCGTCTCCTTGCGAAGAAGGACGTGGATGGCCGGGACAAGCCCGGCCATGACGGCGCGAAAAGCCCGGTTGATGCCAGATGCGATAGCTCTGGGGTTACAGGCGCCCGGACGAAAGCTCCCGATCCATGCGACAATCGCCGGGGTTCGCGGTATGGTGGCGCGAACGCCACATGAGCGGAACGAGCACGGACACGACCGCAATGGGCACCAGGCCGACCACGGTCATGAAGCTCGTCGCGCATGCTTCCTGCGGCGCCGTCGGCGCCTTTGTGTTCGGCCTGTGCCTCGCAAGCACGATCAAGCGCTTCGATGGCCTCTCCCTCGCCGTCACGATTCTATTCGCGGTCCCTGTCATCTCCGACTGGTTCTGGACGCGCCGCGAGGTTCGCCGGCTCGCCGCCGGCGATATGGCCAATCAGCAGGCAACTCAATTCCTCTGGTCTTATCTCTTCTTCGCCATGCTCTCGTCGGGTTTTGGCATCGCGGTGATGGCCGTGATCTTGCAGTCGGCAGACTTCACGCGGACATTCGGCGCAATCGTGTTCGGCGTGCTGACGTGCATCGGAATCTACCCGCTCGTCCGCGACGCGAAACGCCTTGCCGACACAGTGGAGCCGCGGACGATCGCTTGATCTCGGCAGGCCTTGATCTCAGCAGGCCTTGATCTTAGCAGGCCTTGCCGCCTCGCCTCGATCGCTAGGCGGACACGGCTTCCGGCATCGGCATTCCGCGCAAGGTCATGAGCGATCTGCCGAGCATCGCCTCGATCTTCATCGCCGCCAGCCACAGCAGCGCACCGCAGGTCAGGTCGATGACGTAATGGCCGCCGATCGGAAGCGTCGAGACGAGGACGAGGAGATTCTAGATCAGCGTGATGCCGAACAGCCACCGTGTGCCGATCGTTGCGAAAACCGTCATCAAGGCAAGACAGGTGTGGAACGACGGAAAGGTCACGACGCCCTGCAGATTGATATTGCTGACAACGGGACTGGAGTTCCCGTGCGCAGAACTCAGGTCCCCGGCGCGATCCGGGCTATTCGGGGTCGGGCCTGTCGCTCAGGACCACGAAAACCTTGCCGCCGAAGTCGTATCGCGCGACCGCGCGCATGCCGAGCCGCAGATGCGCCTTGAGCGAGCGCGGATTGTCTTCCCTGATGAACAGGATCGCCTCGCGGCCGGGAAAGGTTGCCTGAAGCCTGGCGTAGAGCGCGTCGAGGACGCCGAGGCCGCGCGCGTCCGGGGCGACGCACATGGGGCCATACACGTACGCACCGGGACTCCCTGGCCAGGCCTTCAGCATGGCCTGCACCGGCCGGGCCTCGCCGAATCCTTTCTCCGACGTCAGGAGCGCGCCGAGCAGCCTGCCCTCATCGCCGGTCGCGATGACGATCGATTGCCCGCATGCAATGCGCGTCTCAATCACCTCGCGCGGCCATTGCCCGAGCAGCATGCCGCCGCGGTCGCCGGCGTTGGCCGTCAGCAGCGCTGAGATCGCTTCCGCATCCGACGATGTGGCGAGCCTGGTCTCGATCATCAGGGACGGACCGGATCGGCAGGCCGCATGCCGGCGCAGCTCATGCCTTCTTCTTCGCGGTTGCGCGAGCGCCTGCGGCCGCCTTCTTCGCCGGCTTCTTCGCAGTTTTGCTGGATTTGGCCTGGTTGAGCTCGATCGCAGCGCGGATCAGGGCCTTCAGCGCGCGGTCGTTGATCTTGTCGCCCTCGAACAGGTCGATCGCGCGCCGCACATTGCCTTCGAAGCCCGTATTGAACAGCTTGTCGGGGTCGGGAAGTTGCGCGCCATACATGAAGGTGAGCTTCACCTTGCCCTTGTGGGCGTTGCCGACCGCGATGATGCCGTCGCGCGACCACACCGGGCTGCCCATCCACTTCCATTCCTCGATGATTTCGGAGTCGGCGGCGAGGATGCTCTTGCGCAGGCTGGCGAGCGTCTTGCCGCGCCAGTCGGTGAGATCCTCGATCATCTGGTCGATACGTTCCGATGCCGTCATTGCTGCCTCGTGGTCCCAGCCTGTCCCATGCAATCACACTTGTGATGCGGAGGTCGATCCCCCCTGCATCCGCCGCGGCGCCAGATAGGGCAACGCGAACAGATAGAGGCCGCTCAGCAGCATGAAGATCAGCGGGAACAGCGCCAGCAGGCCGATCCAGACGGCTTGCTGCTGCAGAACCATCGCGACGATGTTGATGATGACGGCAACCGTAAAGGCGATCGAAAGCCAGCGGTGAAATTGCCTGATCCAGTTGTTCCAGTTCATGTGACCTCCTGTTGGGTTGTGTGTCTGATTAGGCCGTCATTGCGAGGAGCGAAGCGACGAAGCAATCCATCTATCCGTGCATGCGGCACGATGGATTGCTTCGCGGAGCCTGTCATCGGGCGGCGCTACGCGCCGACCCGTTGGCTCGCAATGACGGGGATGGAGCGGCAGCAATTCTCACTCCGGCCGCACCAGCAGCTGATCGAGATTCTCCAGGAACTGCTTCCACCCGGCATGGGCGCCGCCATAGGCCTGCTTCTGATGCGGCTGGAAGCCGGACTGCTCGACGCGCAGATGGGTACCCTTCGCTGTCGGCGTCAGCGTGAAGACCACCACGCTCTCGAGATTGTAGGCGGCATCCGCATGCGCGAAATTCCAAGTGTAGGACAGCGTCTTGTGCGGCTCCGCAGTGAGCACCTTGCAGTCCAGAACGCCGCCCCACTCGCCGCGCAGATTGAAGCTGTGCCCGACTTCGGGCTTGAAGTCGTTCTTCATCAGCCACTCCTCCATCAGATGCGGTTGCGTCAGCGCGCGCCAGAGCTTTTCCGGCGGATGGGGAAATTCGCGCTCCACGATGGCGGAGCGCGTTTCAGCGGTGGTCTTGCTCATTGGTCCATCCTTTTGAGAAGATCTTCGAGGTGGTCGAACCGGTTCTGCCAGAAGCCCGCCATCTGACTGGTCCAGTCGATCAGCGGCGCCAGCGCGCCGAGCTGTGCGCTGTAATGCGTCTGCCTTCCTTCATGCCGATCGCGCACCAGCCCGGCCTGCTTCAGCACGCCGAGATGTTTTGACACCGCCGGCTGCGAGATCTTTGCCCGCGCCGTCAGCGCACCGACGGTCTGCTCGCCCTCGCGGCACAGGCGCTCGAAGATCGCCCGGCGGGTCGGGTCTGCGAGGGTTCGAAACAGCACGTCGTGAGCGTCCGGCATCGGATCAATAGCCCGTTGGTTATGGATTAATGCATAACTGACGAGCTATGGATCGGTCAAGCGGGAAGTTGGGGAACTCTGACTGGTGACCATGCTGCAATACCTTCGGTATGCTTGGCGCGGAATTGGCCGCGCCGACATACTCATAACTGATTGGCTATCCATCAGCCGCTGATTTGCCCGTTCGGGCAACTCAGCAAAACCTTCAATCCCGCAATAAGAAAATATTCCGCCTGGCGTCTGACCCAACTCATCGCGAGCATGCGGATGTTGGCTCACAGACCGTTCAACATGCTTGGTGTCGTCCCTGCGAAAGCAGGGACCTATAACCACCGATCGACATTGTTGAACGAAGCTGGAACGACGAGTCCCTTCATGACATCCGCCGCGGAGTATGGGTCCCTGCTCCCGTGCGCAATTGCGCACCAGGCAGGGACGACGATTGTGGACGTGGCGGTCGCGAGCCTACGAATTCACGTCGTTGCGATGGCGCGGCGCATGACCTACACATATCGCGCGGATGCGGTCCTCGTTCACGGAGAACCTTGATGTGCCAGCTCTGCGAAATCACGCCTCCCAGCCGAACCTCCCGGCGTGTCTTCCTCGCTGGCGCGGCGTGCACCGCGGTCAGCCTCGCCCTTGCGCCGGCTGTGACGGCCAAAGAGACAAAACCGCCGCCGAAGCCGCAGAACGTGCTGCCGCCGGACGCCGCGCTCGACCGGCTGGTGAAGGGCAACCTGCGTTATGTCGAAGGCGTTTCGCGGCGGCATGATTTCAAGCACGAGCGCGAGGCGCTGTCCGGTGGACAGAACCCGTTCGCCGGCATCCTGAGTTGCGCGGACTCCCGCATCGCACCGGAATACGCTTTCGATACCGGCCGCGGCGATCTGTTCGTCTGCCGCGTCGCCGGCAATTTCGCCAGCGACGAAATGATCGCAAGCCTCGAATATGCGTCGTCGGTGCTCGGCGTGCCGCTATTCATGGTGCTCGGTCATGACAGCTGCGGGGCGGTCGACGCCGCGATCAAGTCGCTGAAGGACAACACCACCCTGCCCGGCCATCTGCCCTCGCTGGTCACCGCGATCGCGCCTGCGGTGAAGGCGACCGAGGGCAAGCCTGGCGACCGGCTCGCCAACGCCATCAGGCAAAACGTCATCGACAACGTCGCGAGGCTCAAGGCGGCGACGCCGATCCTCAGCGCCGCAGTCGATCAGGGCAAGCTCCGGATCGTCGGCGCGGTCTACCGGCTGACCGACGGCAAGGTCGAGCTTGTCACGGACGCCAAGCGACCGGCGACTTGAACCTCGGCGCGGCCCGCGACCACTGAAGCCAAGAACGACATCGCGTGAGCGACATGGAGAAGACGGATGTGGCGCCGGCGCCGATGGATTGCTGGAGTGCTGCTCCTGGTCGTGGCCTCGTTGCCGGCGCGCGCCGGCGTCGAGCCCTGCAACACGGCGCAGAAGCGGATTGAAATGACCGCGTTGCTGCGCCATGCCGCGGAGGACCGGCCGGTCAACATCACCTTCGCAACCCGGGCCGACGGCGTGAAGCTGCCCGCCGCCGTGATCGAGAAATATCCCGAGGAGATCACGATCATCCTGCAGCACGAATTCGATCGCCTCGTGGTGAGGGATGACGGCTTCGAGGTCGGCGTCTGGTTCAAGCGGAAATATGCAAGGCTCGCCGTGCCGTTCGACGCGATCAGGAGCCTGTGGGACGGCAAGGTTCTGATGTGCACGAACAATCAACTGTAGGAAACAGTGACCTTCAAGCTGGAGGAAGATGAAAAATCAGGTGACCGTCGCTTCCGTGCACACTCAGTGTCGTCCCTGCGAAAGCCGGGACCCATACCCGCGGCGGCTGTCGTGAACGGCGCTCGTCGTTCCGGCGACGCGCAACAATCAACGTTCGTGGTTATGGGTCCCGGCTTTCGCCGGGACGACATCCCCATGTGGAGGCAAGCTCGTCAGCACGACGTCACCTCACGTGAACGTCGCTTCCACCTTGCCGAGCCCATCGAGCTCCATCACGACCGTGTCGCCCGCCTTCAGCCACACCGTCTTGACCAGGCTGCCGGTCAGCACGATCTGGCCGGCATGCAGGCCACGGCCTTCGGCGGCGAGATGATTGGCGAGCCAGGCGAGCGCGTTGTGGGGATGGCCGAGCACATCGGCGCCGGTGCCGCGCCCCTCCTCCTTGCCGTTGACGAGCGCGCGTCCGGCGACCTTGCGCAGATCGGGCACGGTGTTGCGCGGCACGGCCTCGCCGAGCACGCAGCCGGCGGCGAAGAAGTCGTCGGCGATCAGCGTCGGCGCGCCGAGCGTCTCCCATTTGACGTAGCGGTCGTCGACGATTTCGATCGCCGGATGGTAGGCCTCGATCGCCTCCGCGACCCATTCGGCGGTGAACGGCCCTTCGCCGGGAGCGAGACTGCGCGCCAGCCGCACCGCGATCTCGCATTCGACGCCGACATGGACGAAGTCGGCTGCCGGCAGCCGCACGCCGCTGTCATGCACGACCTTCTCAAACACGCCACCGCCGCAGGGGTGCGGGATGTTGATATATTCCTGCATCACGGCGCTGGTGCAGCCGATCTTGTAGCCGACCAGGCTGCCGACCTGTGGCTGCAGCAGATCGTGCAGTGCGTACTGCACACGATAGCCCTCGGCCTCGTCGAGCGGCACAATGTCTTTGGCGAGCGCCTTGAGCGGCGCGCGGCTGCGGCGCGCGCTGGCAATCGCCTTTGCGGCCGCGAGGACCCGATCCATCTGCGCAGCCTCCCTGATGTTCTCGGCGGCGCGGTGGCGCCTCCGTCTGCTCGTGGCAATTCAGCACTCGCCGACGCGTCTGGCAAGCACGCCGGACGGGAGACGCCGTCAGGCCTTGACCAGGCCGAGCCTGATCAGGCTCTCGGCGGTCGCGACGATCATCTCCTCATTGCCGCGCGGGCGCCAGCCGAGCAGGTTCTGCGCCTTGGCGCTGGTCGAGCGGCGCACCTTGCCGAGCAGCGGCAGGGTGGCGCGGGCCAACGGGTTGCGCCGCGCGGCGAGCCGGATCATCCAGTCCGGCGCCTGGAACCGGGGCACGCGCCGCGCCTTGCTGCCGAGTTTCCTGCGCAGCAGCCGGGCCACCTGCAGGATCGATATGGTCTCGCCGGCGACCGCGAGGAACCGCTCGCCGCCGGCCTTGGGCGAGGTCATGGCGCGCAGATGCAGGTCGGCGACATCGCGCACGTCGACGAGGCCGAAATGGATCCGAGGCACCGCCGGCATCGCGCCGTCGAGCAGCGCCTTGATGATGCCGATCGATTCGGAGAAGTCGGCGCCGAGCGCGGGGCCGAACACCGCGGTCGGATTGACCACGGCAAGCTCGAGGCCGTTGCCTTCGCGCGCGACGAAATCCCAGGCGGCGCGCTCGGCGAGCGTCTTGGATTTCGGGTAGGCCTGCACATCGGGGCCATCCAGGTTCGACCAGGTGGTCTCATCGAACGGCTTGGCTTGCGACGGATGGCCATAGCCGATCGCCGCAAACGACGACGTCACGACGACGCGCTTGACGCCGGCGTCGCGCGCCGCGCGCAACACCCGCAGCGTGCCTTCGCGCGCCGGAACGATCAGCTCGTTCTCGTCCTCCGGCACATGCGCGCCGAGCGGCGATGCGACATGCAGCACGTAGTCGCATCCTGTGACCGCCTCACGCCAGCCGGCATCGCGCAGCAGGTCGGCGGTGGCAAAGCCGACCTGGTCGGCCGCGTGCGCGCCTCCCTCGCGCAGCATCGCGATCACGTCCTTGCTGCGGTCCGGATTTCGCAGCGTGGTTCGCACCGTATGCCCGTCGGCGAGCAGCTGCAGGATGGTATGCACGCCGATGAAACCCGATCCCCCCGTGACCAAAACCGTGCTCATGTCCCTAGCCTCTTCATGGTTCGGCAGATGGGGCACACATTGCACCGCCCACCCTGCACAGGCCGCATCTGGTCACTATCTGACGTTGGACAAGTAGAATGAAATTCGAGACCGGTATGGAAAACAATACCAGCGAACCATGTGACGGCGGTGAATGCGAGAGCTGCCCGACCGACCCCAATCTGCTGATCGAGTTCAAGCACGCGATCCGCGCGCTCGGCGGCAAATGGAAGCTCGAGATCCTGTTCACGCTGATGAACGGCGGCGTGCGGTTCGGCGCGCTGCGCCGCGCGCTGGTGCCGATCACCCAACATATGCTGACCGCGCAACTGCGCGAACTCGAGCGCGATGGGCTGGTGTCGCGCAAGGTGCTCGCCGAAAAGCCGTTGCGGGTCGAATACGAGCTGACGGATTCGGCCTGGAGCCTGACGCCGGCTTTCCGCGAATTGCTGGCGTGGTCGAAAATCCACGGACCGCGCCGTCATGCTGAGGCAAGCGAAACGACAGTCGGGGCGGCGATCGGCTGAATGACGTCGAGCTGCGACGGCATCGGGGCTCGGCCCCCTCTCCCGCTTGCGGGGGAGGGTTGGGGTGGGGGTTTCTCCACGAGTCGCATCGTGGTGAGAGCCCCCCACCCGGATCGCATCTAACGATGCGATCCGACCTCCCCCGCAAGCGGGAGAGGTGAAGGAAGGCAGTGGAGATATCGGTTCAACCCATGCCAAGCGCGCGCCGGATCGCGATCTCGACCGGCGAGTAATCGCCGTCGTCACGCTCGAGCCGGTACGGCTCGGCGGGACTGAGCGACGGTTGAGCCATGAAGCGCGGCCTCGTTCCACCGTGCTTCTGCGCGGCATGCACCAGGAAGGGATGGCACAGATAGACCGTGCCCGCCTCACCCGTCGCCAGCGCGAGCTCGCAGTCGGCGCCCATTTGCGAGAGGTTCATGCGCCCACGTCCGGCCTCGCCGGCCGGCGCGAGGTAACGCGCCATCGGGACATGCGAGCCGACCCTGATCCGGGTCGGCGCATCGTCGTCGCCGACATCGGAGAACAGGAACAGCATTAGCAGCGCCCGGCCGCGCGAGTTGACATTCACCCGCCATGCCGAGAAGTCGCTCCGCTCGCGTGGATCGCAATCGTCGCCGGGAAAGCCGGCATCGACATGCCAGCCGGCATCGCCGGGATCGTCCGGATGCGGGAACCGCACCGGGAAGGTCCCGATGTTGTGACGCGGAGACCAACGGCCGGGGCCTGCGATCTGGTCGAACGCCCGATACAGCAGCGGCGAGTTGATTGCCTGCCGGAATGGTTCCTCGCCATAGCCGGGCAGCCGCACCACCGGGCGCGTCCAGGTCGAGGGATCATGCTCGCTGCACGGCAGGTCGCGCCACATGATGGCACGTCCCGCATCGGCGAGTTCGCGGGGAAAAGCGTCGTCGATCCGGACAAAGCCCTGTTCGATGAATTGCTCGATTTGCGCGTCGCTGAGCGCACGCGTGTCGTCTCGATCGGTCATGATTGTCTCTCAAATCGTCGCCAGCCGTCGATGCTCCGCGAGGCGCGGAGTTTGGCCGGCTCATTCGGTTCACTGGAATCCCGCGAGCCCGAGCTCGCGGGGACGATCAGCGCTTCCGCGTGGAAGCGTGTTTCCTTGCGGAAACGAGATCAGCCCAGGAAGAAGACCGATGCGACGTTGAGAGTAGGTGTCATCATGGCGGCGCGAACCTACGACCGGTGCGCGCCGGAATCAATCTGTAGCGGTCCACCGCCACTATTCGTCGCGATAGACCTTCTCACGCTTCTCGTGGCGTTCCTGCGCCTCCACCGACAGCGTCGCGATCGGGCGGGCTTCGAGCCGCTTCAGCGAGATCGGATCACCGGTCTCTTCGCAATAGCCGTAGGTGTTGTCTTCGATGCGCTGGAGCGCCGCGTCGATCTTGGAGATCAGCTTGCGCTGACGATCGCGGGCACGAAGTTCGATCGCGCGGTCGGTTTCCGAGGAAGCTCGGTCCGCGAGGTCGGGGTGATTGACGTTCTCTTCCTGCAACGTCTGCAGCGTGACCTTCGATTCGCGGAGGATCTCATCCTTCCAGGCCAGCAGCTTGGCGCGGAAATAGTCGCGCTGCCGCTCATTCATGAAAGGCTCTTTTTCAGTCGGCCGGTAGTTCTTCAGCTTTTCCAAAGGCAGCCATGTCCCTGTCAGGCGGAGGGAACAAGAGCCCTCCGCGCGGCGCCTTATATAGCCACGTCATGTGACAGACAATATCTGCCACCGCGAAAGGCGGCCTGCCCCCAAGGCCTTGCACAGGCAAACTTATCCGTGCTGCCCGGGGGCCGGCTTTTCCCTTCTCCTGGCCCGTCAGTAGCCGACCGTGAAGCGCTGGCGGATATGGGCCGGGCGCTCGATTTCGTCGGCGAGTGCAACTGCGAAGTCCTCGAACGAGATCGAGCTCGTCCCGTCGGCTGCGGTCAAAAGCTGGTCGGTCCCGAGCCGGAACTTGCCGGTCCGCTCGCCCGCCACAAACAGCGCCGAGGGCGACAAAAAGGTCCAGTTCAGGTCCCTTTCCTGGCGCAGCAGGTCGAGGAACTCAGCCCCCTTCGAGGCCTCGGCCTTGTACTGGGCCGGGAAGCTCGGCGTGGTCACCAGGCGGACGCCCGGGGCCACCTCGAGGCTGCCGGCGCCTCCGACCACGAGATAGCGGCCGATCCCGGATGCCTTGGCCGCCCCGATCAGCTTGGCCGGGTCGCTGACGGTGAAATGGACGGAACTGATCGCGGCATCGTGGCCGGCCCACAGCGCGGTCAGGGCGCCCTGGTCGTTCACATCCCCCTTCACGGCGGTGACACCAGGCAGGGTTGCGATCTTCTCCGGGTTGCGGGCGATGGCGGTGACGGCATGGCCGCGGCGGGCGAGTTCCGCGGTGAGGCGCGAGCCGGCTTGGCCGGACGCGCCGGCGATGGCGATCTTCATCAAAGTCTCCGATTGATAGTTTCCAATAGTGACTAGATAGCGAAATGGATGTAGGTGTGAAGAAGGCACTCTTGTCTCACCTGATTACGCCGGAGTAACCCGATGAAAGCCGCCAGCCTGAAGCCGGACGCCTATGCCGCCAATTGCCCGACGCGCCAGATCCTCGACCGGGTCGGCGACAAATGGGCGGTGCTGATCCTGTTGCTGCTGCGCAGCGAGCCGATGCGCTTCAACCAGCTCCGCCGCGCCATCGAAGGCATCTCGCAGAAGATGCTGTCGCAGGTATTGAAGAGCCTGGAGCGCGACGGGCTGCTGCGCCGCCGCGCGATCGCAACCGTTCCGGTCACCGTGGAGTATTCGATCACGCCGCTCGGATCGACGCTCGCCGAAGCGGTCGATCCGCTGCGCGACTGGGCCGAGCAGAATCTGAAGGAAGTGCTGGCCGCACAACGCCGCTACGACGCGCAGCGCAAGGCACTGGCGGCTTGATGCAGGTTATTTGATCGAGAGGAGCCTAATACTGCCCGGTCTTGGCGAGCTCGACTTCGACGCGCAGCTCGATCTCGCCCAGCACGGCATCGAGGCCGGGGTCACCGGAGGATTCCTTCAGGCTCGCCGCTGCATCACGCAGCCGGTTCACGGTCGAGGAATCGAAATTGCCGGACAGCAATCCGAGTTTGAGCGCGTCGAGCACATCGAGCGCGCCCTTGCCGCGCGCCACCGAGCGCTTGCGGCGTTCGGTCGGATCTTCGACGCCCTGCAGCGCGAGCAGCGCATCGAGGCTCGTGGCGGCTTTCGGCGCGGCCGTGGAGCGGACCTCCTCCTGTGCGCTGGTCGCATCCGGCAGCGAGAAGCCGCTCGAGGAGGTGCGCCGCGTCGAGCTGGTCGACGTGCCAAGCGTGGTGCCGTTCGGTCCGTAGATGCGCATCGTCATGATCCCGCAGGCCTGAATGCCGCGAGCATCGCCGTTTTATGGTTAACGGTGCGTAAACGACCCGGCAATTTCTGCCGCCGCACGGCAGTTTCGCGCTCCCTGGCGAACCGGAACCGAACGACGACCCGACAATTTCGATAAAGATATCAACATACTGCTCCGACGAAACGGCGTGGCACGAGGCTCGCATGGTTAATGGCGGATCGCCGTCATGGGAGTGTCGCGCGATCCGCGAGTTGAAGTTCGAGGGGAGCATTGGATGCCCGGCATCCGCATCGTAAGCATATTCGGGTTGGCCTGCGCCGCGCTGCTTGCGCTGGCGGCTTCGGCCATGCCGGCGGCCGCGACGTCGCGGATCAAGGATCTCGCCAATATCGAGGGCGTGCGCCAGAACCAGTTGATCGGATACGGCCTCGTGGTCGGCCTCAACGGCACCGGCGACACGCTGAACAACATCCCCTTCACCAAGCAGTCACTGCAGGCGATGCTCGAGCGCATGGGCGTCAACATCCGCGGCGCCACCATCCGCACCGGCAACGTCGCCGCCGTGATGGTGACCGGCAACCTGCCGGCGTTCGGCACCCAGGGCACGCGCATGGACGTCACCGTCTCCGCGCTCGGCGATTCCAAGAACCTGCAGGGCGGCACCCTGCTCGTCACCCCCCTGCTCGGCGCCGACGGCAATGTCTATGCGGTGGCACAGGGATCGGTCGCGGTCGCCGGCTTCGCGGCCGAAGGCGCCGCCGCGAGTGTCGTCCGTGGCGTGCCGACTGTGGGCCGTATCGCCAACGGCGCCATCATCGAGCGCGAGATCGAGTTCGCGCTCAACCGGCTACCCAATGTGCGGCTGGCGCTGCGAAACGCCGACTTCACCACCGCCAAGCGGATTGCCGCGGCCGTCAACGATTACCTCGGCGTCAAGACCGCCGAACCGATCGATCCCTCCACCGTGCAGCTCTCGATCCCGTCGGAATTCAAGGGCAACGTCGTCGCCTTCCTGACCGAGATCGAGCAGTTGCAGGTCGATCCCGATCTCGCGGCGAAGATCGTGATCGACGAACGCTCCGGCGTCATCGTGATGGGCCGCGACGTCCGCGTCGCGACCGTCGCCGTCGCGCAGGGCAATCTCACCGTCTCGATCTCCGAGAGCCCGCAGGTCAGCCAGCCCAATCCGCTGTCGCGCGGCCGAACGGTCGTGACACCGCGCACCAACGTCGGCGTCAGCGAGGACGGCAAGAAGTTCGCAGTCGTCAAGGACGGCGTCTCGCTGCAGCAGCTCGTCGACGGCCTCAACGGCCTCGGTATCGGACCGCGCGACCTCATCAGCATCCTGCAGGCGATCAAGGCCGCCGGCGCGATCGAAGCCGACATTGAGGTGATGTGATGGCAAGCCTGATCAACAGCAGCACCGGCAGCATGCCGAACAAAGCGTTGATGCCGACGTTCAAAGGCCGCCCCGATCCCGTGCTGCAGGACGCGATGAAGAAGGTCACGCCGCAGCAACTCACCAAGGCGAAGGCGACCGCGACCGATTTCGAATCGATGTTCCTCAATACGATGTTCTCGCAGATGACCACCGGCCTGAAGGGTGAAGGCCCCTACGGCGACACGGTCGGCACCGGTGCGTGGCGGTCGATGCTGACCGACGAATATTCGAAGAACTTCGCCAAGGCCGGCGGCGTCGGCATTTCCAACGAAGTGTTCCGCTCGCTGATCCTGCAGCAGGCGAACAAGAGCTAATTCGGTTCTCAAGGAGCAGCGCGATGAATCAGCGTCCACAGCAGCATCGGCCAGCCGCCCCCGCGGCGCGGCCCGCGACGACGACGCCCCCCGATGTCGCACGTCTCGCCAACGAACTGACCGAAGTGATGAGCGCGTTGCTCACCGTCGTCGAGCAGGAGACCGAGTTCGTCCGCGCCGGCAAGATCCGCGAGGCCATGCTGCTCGAGGCGCAGAAGTCGGAGCTGTCGCGGCGCTACATGCTCGCGGTGGAGCACCTCAAATCGATGCAGAAGATGCTGTCGCAGACCGACCCCGAACTGCTCGCAACGCTACGGCGTCATCACGAGACGTTCCGCGCGATGCTGCAGGTCAACCTGACGGTGCTTGCGACCGCACACGCGGTCTCCGAAGGCATCGTGCGCGGCGTCAATGCCGAGGTGCAGCGCCGCAACATCCCGAACACCTATACCGCGAACGGACAGCGCGCCACGCCGGGCCCGCGCAACATGACGCCGATCGCCGTCAGCCGCACGCTCTGACGCGCACACGCCGACAATTTAGCTCAATTCGACGCGCTCCCGGCAGCGCGGCATTCAGCGTGTTCCCTAACAGCCTGTTGAGAGGTTCCCCGTAGAGTTGCGGATCGTGAGGGGTTGGGATTTGACTCAAGCAAACTAGTGCCTGTGCACTACGAGGCTGCCATGAGTACAGATTTCAACATCAAGCCGGTGGGGGCACCGGTTGCAGCGCCGATGATCACTCCTGTGAGTGATACGGCGCAGAAGGCGGTGAAGACCGAATTGCCCGCGAGCCAGAGCGTCACCGCTCCGGAGCCGAGCGTGCGCGTCACGATCGATCCCAACACCGTCAATGCGTCGCTCTCAAATCAGGCCCCGTCGGTCACCGACCAGGTCATCATCGACCGCGACGCGCGCGCCGTGGTCTACCAGGTGGTCGACAATCGCACGAATCTGGTGGTGAGACAGTTTCCGGAAGAAGCCGTATTGCGCCGCCGCGCCTATTTCCACGCGCTCGATCTCAGCAAGGACGCGCCGACGCGGGCGCGCGCAACCGACCGTCGCGCGTAACGCAAGCGACTGGACCCTCACTTCTGTGTGGCGTAGGCCTTGTCGAGATAGGTCGATCCGGTGGCCGGATCGGTGACGACATTGGCGATCAATGCCGTCCCCTGCTGCACCAGCGAAAACTTGGTATCGCCGATCCGGAACGAGCCGTCCTTGATCAGGACGTCCTGATACTTGCTGGTGGCGTCGCTCTGATAATGGACCTTGGCGCGGAAGCCATCGACGTTCGACACCGAGATGTTGAACGACTTGTTGTTGGCGTACTTGCCGCTCCAGCTGCCCTCATAGAGCTTCGGATCGACCGCCACATAGGGCGTCTTCGACGGAACCGTCAGGCCGGCGGCCTTGTAGTTCGCGGACAGGATGCTCAACACGTCGGCCATGCCGAGAGCTCCGTTGTGAACCGGCCGATCAGCCGCGGCCCGAAAGGCCGGCGGCGATGTTGCAGTTGATGTCGATCAGCGACTTCAGCTTCGCCGGATCCGGATTCATCTGGATGTCGATGGTCTGCTTCATCACGAACACGCTGATGTTCGCGATGTTCTGACGCACCTCGAGCGGCTGCGGATTGTCGGCGCCCTCTGCCGCGCTGAGGAAGATCGACCACAGGCGGCGATTGAACAGCAATGCGTGGTCGAGCGCCTTGTCGAGCCCATTCCAGTTCGCCTGGACTTCCTGCAGCTGCCGCGCGGCCTTCAACAGCGCCTGCGCTTCGATTTCACGTGGGGAGGCCGTCGTCGTTGACGTACGGGCGTAGGCCTGGGCTGCATTCGACATTAATGACCTCGATGGGATGCGGATTTCTCGGGCCGCGGAGACGCAATTCTAGCGCCCGATATTTATGCATCCGGCGCCTTTAAATATGGTTAGCAGGCGTTACGGAATGCGCCGTTCTGACGGCATCGAAAGATACCGTAATATTCCGGAGACAAAAAAAACGGCGGGGTTTCCCCCGCCGCTCTTGAACCACTTGTCGGCGTGCTTAGCGGAGCAGCTGCAGCACGCTCTGCTGGCTCTGGTTGGCCAGCGCCAATGCCGAGACCGCGATCGACTGGCGGGTCGACAGCGCCTGGCTGTTGGCCGCTTCCTCGTTGGTGTCGGCCAGCGTCAGGTTGGACGAACCGGTCTGCAGCACGTTGATCAGGTTCTTCGAGAAGTCCTGGCGGATCTGCACGATCGACAGGTTCGAACCCAGCGTCGAGGCTTCGCTGCGCAACGAGGAGCTCGCCGAGCCCAGCGCCGTCAGCACCTTGTTCGCCGAGTTGTTGTCGAGGAAGTCGGTGCCCGCGGTCAGCGTGTTCAGGCCGAGGCCGGTGGCATTGAAGGTGACGCCGCTGATGGCGAGCGTGGACTTGCCGGTCTCGTTGAAGGTCAGCTTCAGGTTGTCGCCGTTCAACAGGTTGATACCGTTGAACGAGGCGTCCTGCGCCGTGGTCGTGATCTGCGCGATGGTGTTGTTGTACTGAGTCACCAAGGCGGCGCGCGCGGACTGCGAGGCCGGATCGGCAACCGGAGCCGTGCCGGCTGCGCTGAACGTCGCAGTGCCGCCGCCGGTGTTGGTGAAGGTCACCGCACCGATTGTCGAGGACGCCGCGTCGTTGGTCGTGGTGATGACGAGCTTGTTGGAGCTGTCGAGGCTCGCCGTCAGGTTGCTGGCCGCGAGCGACGTATTCAGCTGCGTCAGCGAGCTGCTGGCCCCAAAGGTAAAGCTGAAGGCGGGCTGCCCAGCCGAGGCCGCGATTGCCAGCACGTCGCCGCTCTTGATCGTGGTGCCGTCGACGAGGTTGGCTGCCGTGCCGCCGAGCGCCGCGGTGGAGGTGACCTGCGACCTCGAGGTGTAGCCGGTCGGGCTCTGCAGCACCTGGTTGGCAATCGACTTTGCGGTATCGACCAGCTTCTGCAGCGAGGTGATGCCGGTGTTGGCGGACTGCAACACCTGCACACCATTGCCGATGCCGTCGAGCAGGTTGTTGATGTCGCTGGCGCGGTTGTCGAGCGACTGTGCGGTGAAGAAGTTGGTCGGGTTGTCGAGCGCCGTGTTGACCTTCTTGCCAGTGGCAAGACGGTTCTGCGTGGTGGAGAGCAGATCGGCGGTGGACTGGAGGGAGAGGAGGTTCTGACGAACGGAGGAGGAGAGAATGATACCGGACATTTTCATACCTTTCTGGTGTGAAACTGAGGAAAAAACCGCGCCAATCCTTTCTGACCGGGCGGATGGCCGATCCTGCGGTTAAGCCGCCAAGGAAAAAGAAATCTCCAGCGCGGCATTTGAGGCAAATGCCGAAGAATAAAATTGTCGCCACTGGGCGAAGTTCGCCGCGAAAACTACTGAGACGATTGCTGATTTCGGCCGCGGGCCGCAACTCGCGCCGCCTCTTTGTTCACCAAGCGTTAACTATCATGGGAAAGGATCGCTGTCGCATCGGCCCCGGGCCGCAACGGCGGCTGCTAAGCAGTGCCGAACTCAACTTCGTTCCGCTGCAACGATATCGCGCGACTGCCCGGCAAAGGAGAACGGTCATGGCCCTGAAGGTCGAACTCAAACCGAACGAGCGCATCATCGTCGGCAACTGCGTGATCACCAACACCGATCAGCGTGCCCGCCTCTTGATCGACGGCGACCGCATCCCGATCCTGCGCGAGAAGGATATCCTGACGCCGGAGACCGCGGACACGCCGGCGAAGCTGATCTATCTCGCGGTGCAGCTGATGTATCTGTCGCCGGACCCGATGGCGCACCACCCGACCTATTTCAGCCTGGTGCGCGACATCATCACCGCGATGCCCAGCGCATGGCCGTTCATCGAGAGCGTCAACAACTTCATCCTCAACGGCGATCTCTATCACGCGTTGAAGGAATCCAAGAAGCTGATCGCGCACGAGGAGAAGCTGCTGGAAACCGCACGCGGTCAGCAGAACGGCGATCAGGACGATACCCGCAAGAGCGCGTAGAGCTTCCCGTTTTGACGCGTTTTCTTCACGCGAACCGGCATCCACTTCGCTTGAAAACGCTCTAGCCCCCGCCTGAACGAAAAGGCCTCCGCGAGGGAGGCCTTTTTGCTGGCTGGAGATGAGCGGCAAGCGATCAGGCGATCGGCAGATATTTCAACAGCGTGGTCTGATACAGCATCGACGTGGTCTGGTACGACGCCTGCAGGCTGGTCTGCAGCGCCAGGATCTTGGTCGCGACCTCGTCCTGATTGACGCCCTCGACCGAGTCGAGCATCGTTTCCGCCATGGCCTTGAGCTGGGTCTGACGATCGGTGGCCGCCTTGGTCGCCGTCTGCGCGCCGGCGAACTCGGCCTGCACGTCCTGGATCTGCTGCTGGCCGTTCTGCGGCGCAAGATTCCCGCTGACGCGCTGCGCGAGCGCCGTCACCTGCGCGCTTGCATTCGGATTGCTGGCGTTGGTGGTGACCGCCGCATACACCGCGACGTTCTGCAGCAGGTAGCGGAACGCTTGCTCATTGGCACGCGCGCCATACTGCACGGTGATCGACTGATCGACCTGCGCGACGGCGGTGCCGCGCGCCGATCCCGGGCCGTTCTCGCCGGTGTACCAGTACACGGTGTTATCCGGCGTGCCAGCGACCAGGTTGGTCGCGGTATCGAATGGCGGTCCCCCTACCCTGAGCGGCGCCGGGGTCGCAGTCGTGTTGTTGGCGATGCCGAGCGCGCCGAGTGCGGCCGTGTTGGAGCTCGAGATCGAGAGGCTCGCGCCATCGGCGCCGTGAAGCGTGATCGCACCATTGCTGATGGTCGACGGGTTCTTGGTGCCGCTGATCTGGTCGATCTTCGCCGTCAGCGTCTGCACGCTGTCGGTGACGTTGACCTGGTTGCCGGTAGCGCCCGAGGCAACGAAGGTGATCGGGGTGCCGTTGACCGTGATGGTGTCGCCGGCCGCGAAACTCGTAGACAGCGAGTTGGTGCCCGCCGCGCCCGAAAGGGCGGTGGCGCCGCTGATTGGCGCCGGCGGCGTGTTCTGGTTGTTGACGGCGGCACCCGCGACGGTCGCGACCGGATTGAAGAAGTTGTTGGACGCCGCGACCGCGGAGGCCGCGACCAGCGACGTGTCGCTCAGCGTCTTGATCGACGAGGTCAGCGTCGATTGAAGGTTGGCCGTCGTTGCCGTGGTGTCGGCACCGATCAGGAACGAGCCCGCCGGCGGCGGGTTCGTGGTCGTCGCCGTGAGCTCGATCGCATCGGTGGTGCCGTCGGGCAGCGTGAAGTTGAACTTGATCTTGTCGCCATCCTTGGGATTGACGGCGCCGAGATCGACCGTGGTGGACTTCGGCGTGCCGGCCGGCTGCGTCACGGTGGCGCCGGTCAACGACGATTGCACCGACAGCAGCTTCAGGCCGAACGGCGAGCCGTCCTCGGCGACGCTGGTCACCGTCGTGGTCGCCGGCGGCGACGAGACGCTCAGGCGTCCCATCAAATTGGTGCCCTGGTCGGCCTGCTTGCGCTCGTTGATGAGCTGGGTGAGGCCGGCCTGGGTTGCCGTGCCCTTCAACATGGTGTCGGCCGACACCGTGGCCGGCGTATCCATCGCACGGCCGGAGAACAGATAGCGGTCGCCCGACTGGCTGTTCAGCATCGCGACCGCATTGGAGAACGCGGCCTGCGCCGTGATCTGGCCCGACGTCTGCCCGCTGTTGTTGAGCGTCAGCGTCGCGGTCGTCGCGGCGTTCTTCACCTGGCTCCCGACGTCGGACAGCCCCTGCAAAGTGAGGTTGGCGACACTGAGGCGCGTGTTGAGGTTGGTGGCCGTGTCCGAGAACGCGTTGATGCCGCTGATCTGGGCGCGCAGGCTGAGCGCAAAGCCGCGATCGAGCCCCTGCCCCGCATAGGTCGTCGATACCTTACCGGTCGCGAGCTGCGTCGTCAGGTCGTTGAGCTGACTGCGCAGGTTGAGGATCGTGGTGCCGATATAGGAAGTTCTGCCGCTTACGCCGTCGATCGACATGTTACCCTCACGTGAGCTGCAGCAGCGCGTCGTACATCTGCTTGATCGACGACATCACGCGCGCATTGGCGGAATAGGCGTTCTGCAGCGACAGCAGATGCGCCATCTCCTCGTCCATGTTGACGCCGGAGGTCGAGTCCATCTTGCTCTGCAGCGTATTCAGCACGACGTCCTGACCGTCGGCCAATTGCTTGGCCGCCGTCGCCGATTCGCCCTGCTGGCTGATGAACTGCTTGGCAAAGTTCAACAGCGTGCCGGTGAACGGCGCGCCCGACGTGCCGAGGCCGGTCTTCGGCGAATAGCTGTACGACGCGTTCGACAATTGGTTCAGGATGAGGTTGGCGCGTGTGGTGTCGCCGGCCGGTGTCTGCGGATTGGTCGCGTACACGACCATGCGCGAGGGGTCGCCGACCAGCGCGGTGTTGACGCTGATGCGTGCGGCAAGGCCGGTCGACTGCGAGCCGTTCGCGGTGATCGCGCCGGTGTAGAGCCCGCCATTGTCGGTGAACAGCGGAAGCTGCGGATCGCCCGACGTCAGCGACGAAACGGTTGATGTGACCGACGCCGCGGTCACGTCGGCCTTGTTGGCGGCGCCGTCGTCGAGCACGCGCAGCGTCGACCCGGAGGGATTGGAGAATTGCAGGCCGGTTCCGCCGAGCGCGCCGTTGAGCTGCGACAGCACCGAGCTCATGCCGCCGGAGAAATCCACGCCCAGCACCTCGTCGTTCGGATTGACGGTTGCGGTGTTGCTGAGCGGCAGCACGCTCGGATCGTCGACGCGGACGATCGACAGATTGTGCGTGATGCCGCTGGTGTTGTCCTTGTAGGAGACGTGGATGGTGTTGCCGCTCTGCAGCCCCGAGAGATCGAGGTCGAAGCCGGATTGAGCCCCCGCCGTCGCCGTGGTGCCCGCCGTCGTCTTGTCCGACAGCGCGCTCGACATCGCGGCGGCGAACTGGTCGATCTGCGTCTGGGCCTGCGCCAGCGTGTTGTCGCGCAGCTCGAGATAGGCGGCGATCTTGCCTGACCGGATCGAGTTGGTCGACACCATGTCATAGGTGCCGCCATGCGGGAAATTGATGGTGATGGTGCCGACGGTGCTCTTGGTCGGGTCGGTATTGTATTGCGTGTTGGGCGTCATCGTGCCCTGAGCGTTGAAGCTGAGCGTCGCCGCTTCGGTGCCGACCAATTGCACGCCGGAATTGGTGAACACGGTCACCTGGTTCTGGCTGTTGGTGACGGTGCGGATGTCCATCAGCTGCGAAAGCTGGGTAACGTAACGATCGCGCTGATCGAGCAATGCCGCGGTCGAGGCATCGGCCGTGCCGCCAGTGGCCTGCAGCTGGACATTGAGTCGCGCGATCTGTTGCATCGCATTGTTGGCCGTGCTGACGGAGTCGCTGATGCCAGCCTCGGCGCTGGCGCGCAGCGTCTGGATGCCCTGCGAGGTCGCGTTGAGCTGCTGCGCCATCGATTGCGCGGCATTGACGACGCCGATCCGGGCCGACTGCGAGTCCGGGCTGGTCGACAAGCCCTGCACCGCGGTCAGGAACTTGTTGTAGGCGTCCTCGATCGTGCCAGTGGAGTCGGGATTGCCGTAGACGCCCTGCAGATTGGCAAGGAAGCTCGAGCGGACGTCAGCGTAGGACGCGCCCGACGTCTCGGTGCGAAGCTGGGTCTGCAGGAATTCGTCGAGCTGGCGGTTGACGCCGGTGATGAGAACGCTCGACCCGAACTGGCCGGTGGTGCCGGTATCCTGGTTCAGCGTCTTCCTGACGTAGCCCGGCGTCTCCGCGTTGGCGACGTTCGACGACACGAGCGAGAGTGAGGCCTGCGTGGCGCGCAGGCCCGACATCGCGGTGGAAAGGGCTTGGCTCAAACCCATGATGTGTACTCGCCTTTACTTCTTCACACGCGCATGACAGATGCGATCAGCGCACGACGTTCAAGAGGTCCTGCACCATCGAATTGGTTGTCGTGATCACCTTGGTGTTGGCCGAATAGGCCTGCTGGGTCACGATCAGCTTGGTGAACTCGTCGGCGATATCGGTGTTCGAGCTCTCGAGCGATGAACCGACGATGGTGCTACCGCCCTTGCCGAACAGCGCGCCACCGGACTCGTCGGTCGCCTCGAACGCACCGCCGTCGATGCGCTTGAGGAAGTTGGTGCCGTTGAAGGTCGCCACCGAGATTTCGGCGAGGTCGATATTGCGGCCGTTGGTGTAGTTGCCGACGATGCGGCCATTGGTCGAGACACTGACCGACTGCAGCTGGCCGGCCGGAAAGCCGTCCTGCTGGATCTGGTTGACCTGGACGTTGCCGTTGGCGTCCGCGAACTGGGTCACGCCACCGGAGCCGAAATTGATCACGGGGCTGCCGAGCGACACGCCGTTGACGACGGCATTGTTGAGCGCCACCGAGGAGATCGCCGGCGACATCTGGCCGTTCGAGGCGAAGGTGAAGTTGATGTTGGCGTTCTGCCAGGAGACCTGCGTACCGGTTGCGTTGGGATTGACCTGATAGAACAGGTTCCAGCTATCGGTATGTCCGGAGCCGAGCGAGGAGCTGTCGGTCTTGGCCCAGCGGAATTGCAGGTTCACCGGCGCACCCGACACGTCGTAAGCCGTGACGGCGCCGCCCGAGACGGATTCGTTCAGGAAGGTGGAATTGTCGTTGCCGACGACCTGGCCGGTGCCCACGGTGCCGCCGCCGCCGCGGGTCGCAACCGCCGAGCCGGTGAAGCCGAGCGCCGCAAGCGCGGTCGAGTTCGAGCTGGTCACGTTGAGGTCGGCCGACGTGCCGGAGTGCAGGGTGATCTTGCCGCCGCTGATCGTCGATGGCGTCGCGGTACCGGTAATCGAGTCGATCTTGGCGAGCAGCGTCCCGATGCTGTCGGTGACGTTGAGCTGGTTGCCAGTCGCCCCTGAAGCCACGAAGGTGATGACGGTACCGTTGACCGTGATCGTATCGGCGGGCACGACAGGGGGGCCGGCAGAGCCGGCGCTGAAGCTGGCATTGATCGAATCGCTGCCCGCGGCACCCGAAAGCAGGGTCGCGGTGGTATTGGCGACCGACGGCGTCGCCTTGTTGTTCTGCGCGGTGCCGGTGACGGAGGAATCGGTATACGGCGCGGCCGGCGTGCCCAGCACCAGCGGGTTATGTCCGGCGCTGAATGCGCCTGGCCGGATCAGCTCGGAGCCCGGAACCGAGGTGTCGTGCGCGGTGGTCAGAGGGTAGGACGCGAGGTTGGCGCGATAATCGATCTTGGTGGTCTGCTGCGCCGGTAGGAAGTCGTTCTTGAACCGCAGCGTTTGCGGCGAAGAGCCCGAGGGGTTGCCGGTGGTCGGATCGATCGGGACGCCCTCGAGATAATAGCCGGCGCCGTTGACGAGGTAGCCGTCCTTGTTGAGCTGGAAATCGCCGCGGCGGGTGTAGCGGTCGACGCCGTCGAACACCGGCGAGCCGTCGGTGAAGCCGCCGGGCTTCTGCACCGCGAAGAAACCGTTGCCGTTGATCGCCATGAAGGTCGCGACCGACGCCGACTGCACGTCGCCCTGCACCGAGTTGGTCGAGCGCGACTGCGCCGTGACGCCGCCGGCGAGCTGCGCAGTCAGCGCGGTCTGCGGAACGAGGTCGAGAAAGGAGGTATCGATGCGCTTGAAGGCCGTGGTCTGCGAGTTGGCGATGTTGCCGGAGATGTTTTCGAGCGCGTACGACCCTGCGCGCAAGCCACCGACCGCCGTCGTAAGAGCGCCGAAGATACCCATGACATGTTCTCCAATTCGATTCCCGGCGGCTGGCAATCACAGGAATGGCCGCATCGGCGGAGCATGTCGCAAAGGTCGTGCCACGAAACGAAACGTAACAAAATCATGCGCTTGAAAAAAAAGCCCCGGCCGTTTAACCGGGGCACAATTGCCGGGCAGGCAACAATTGCCGGGACAGAGCGCGGTTCTGACCGCGCTCATTCGTCTTGGTTGGACCCGCTTTCTTGACGCGAACCGGTAACCACTTCGCTCGAAAACGCTACGGGCCGTCAGGTCGCCGAGGGTGCGGCCGGGTGGAACACCAGCGCAAAGCCGTCCATGCAGTAGCGCAGCCCGGTCGGCTTCGGGCCGTCGTCGAAGACATGGCCGAGATGGCCACCGCAGCGGCGGCAATGCACCTCGGTGCGCAGCATGCCGAAGGTGCGGTCCGACGTGGTGCCGATCGCATTGTCCAGCGGCTTCCAGAAGCTCGGCCAGCCGGTGCCGCTCTCATATTTGGTCTCGGACGAGAACAGAGGCAGGTCGCAGCCGGCGCAGGCGAAAGTGCCCTTGCGGTGCTCCTTGAGCAGCGGGCTCGATCCCGGGCGCTCGGTGCCCTCCTTGCGCAGGATCTCGTATTGCTGCGGCGTCAGCTGCGCGCGCCATTCGGCGTCGGTCTTCTCGATCTCGAATTTCTCGGCGGCCTGCGCCGGCGAGGCGCGCAGCCAGCGGAAGGCGGCGAGGCCGAACAGGCCGGCGACGGAAGCAAGCAGGATGCGGCGATCGATCATCAATCATCTCCGATGCGGACGGCCAAGGCTGGCGAACAAGACTGGCAACTGGCTCGTCACCAAATACGAACCCCGCCGCCAGACGTTACATCCGCCCGTCGGAGATCCGCTCACTTTCTTGCGAGGGATGGGCAGACGGCGGCTCACCGTCCTCAACCTGCCGCGGCGCGGGCGGCGGCACCGGCCGCACGGCCGACGGCGGCGGGCGGCGGGGCGGCGGTCCCCGGGTTCCCGCCTTGAGATTGGCCTCGGCCAGCCGCGCCTCGCGGCGGCGCTCCTTCGCACGAGCACCCTCGCGGTAGCGCGCCAGCACGCCCGACGCGGATGCGGCGCCCCTCGCCCACAGGCTGATGAAATGACCGGCGACCCGGCCGGTGGTGCCGCCCGCCCAGACCAGCTCGAACGGCGAAAACAGCCGCCAGCGGTCGTCGCCCCACAGGATGCTGCGCGCGATCAACTGCCCGGCGAGCGCCGAGGTGTTGAGCCCCTGCCGGCCGAAGCCGCTCGCCACCCACAGGCCCCTGCGCAACTGCCCGATCTGCGGCATGCCATGCACGGTGACGCCGACCGCGCCGCCGAACGTGTCGGCGATCGGAACCTTGCCGAGCTGAGGAAACACCGTGGCGATGCGACGCTGCACCGCCGTACCGAGCCGCTTCGGCCGCGCGTCCCAGGTGGTCTCTGGACTGGCCCACAACAGGCGATCGCCATCGACGACACGGAAATGGTCGATGCCGTCGCTGTCGACGACCGAGCCGGAGAAGGCGATCGCCTCCGCCAGCCGTTCTCCGAGCGGTTCGGTCAACGCCGCGTAGCGCCACACCGGCAGCAGCGTATCCGACAAACGCTTCAGCGGCGCGCCGAGATGGATATTGCCGGCGAGGACAATATGGTTGGCACGCAACCGCGCCGTCGGCGTCACGATGCGTTTGCGGATGCCCGAAAAATCGATGCTGACGACCGGCGTCTCCTCGAAGATCCGCACGCCCGCCCGCATCGCCAGCGCGGCGAGACCGTGCACATATTTGCGGCCGTCGATCTGGAACGCCTTCGGATAATAGATGCCGTGGAAATAGCGCCCGGTCCTGAGCACGCTGCGCACGCGATCGACCTGCCAGCCTTCGACTTCGGTGGCAAATTCCTCGCCCAGCGTCTGCAGGCGGCTGATCAATGCCTCGCCAACATCGACATTGGAGACTTCCAGCGCGCCGTCGCTCAGGCTGATGCCCGGGATCAGGTCCTCGGTGGCGGTGGCGCGAACATAATCGGCGCCCTCCTTCGACAGCGCCCACAATTCGCGGGCATCATCGAGGCCGACGCGCTCGATCACATCTGATATCGGCAGGCCGAAACCCGGCATCACCGTGCCGAGATGATGGCCGGAGGCGTTCCAGCCGACCTGGCGGCCCTCGAGCACGGCGACGCTGGCACCAAGCCGCGCCGCCTCGCGTGCCACGGTCAGGCCGGCGAGCCCCGCCCCGACCACGCAAATGTCGACGTCGAGGTCGAACGCCAGCCGGTCGCGGGCCGCCTCGTCGGGGCCGTCCGCCGCACTTGTGGAAGTCTCGCTCATGTCGTTTCTTACGAACCGCTGCGGCGCTTGTCACCTTGTCCAGGGCATGAGCCTGTAGAATTAATTCGACCAGACCGAATCGAGATGGAAGTCCATGCGCCGTTTGCTGATGCTGCGTCACGCCAAGACCGAAACCGACGCGCCTTCGGGGCACGACCAGGACCGCCGTCTCGACGAGCGCGGCCACCGCGATGCGGCGGAGATCGGCGGCTGGATCGCCCGCCACCCGCCCCTGCCCAATCTGGCGCTGGTGTCGCCGGCGGTCCGCACCACGCAGACCTGGGAGATCGTGCGCGAGGCGCTGAAGGGCTCCGGACCTGCGCCGAAAGTCGAATTCGTGCCGGAACTCTACGGTGCCGATCCAGCGCATCTACTCACCGCGATCCGGATGGCTTCCGTCACCGACCCGAAGCGGCTGATGCTGATCGGCCATAATCCCGGCATGCACGAGCTCGCGCTGACGCTGACCGGCAGCGGCGACGAGGCCGCCAAGCGCGCGCTCGGCGACAATTTGCCGACCTCGGGGCTCGCCGTCTTCGACTTCGCGACCGACGACTGGAACGACGTCTCCTTCCGGCGCGGCAAGCTCGTGCTGTTCGTTAGCCCTAAACTGTTGAAGCAGGCCTCGCGCGGCTGACGCAAGCGGACAGCGCCGCTCTGCCATGCTATATTGATCTCGGCGCGACAGGGGGACCGGTTCGCGGCGACACGACAAGCTACTCCAAGAAAAAGAAGGCGCGCGTCCCGGCACAGGGACCAAACGGCTCCAGACCAATCGCGGACAGGAGGCGCAGATGTACAAGTCCATTCTCGTGCCGATCGACCTCGCCGATACCGATCTGGCGAAACCGGCGATCGCAACCGCTGCAACATTATCGCAAACCTGGAACGGAGCGGTGCGTCTGCTCAACGTATTGCCGATGACGCCGGTGATGCTCGCCGAATATGTCCCGGCGGATTTCGACAGCCAGCAGCGTGAAACGTCGGAAGAAGCGCTCGCGATCGTCGCGCGCGAATCCGGCATCGCGCCCGGGCGCATCTCGGGCGTGGTCCGCCAGGGCGGCATCTATCACGAGATCCTCGAAGAGGCCGCGACCATGAAGGCCGACCTGATCGTGATGACTTCGCACCGCCCGGCGATGCGCACCTATTTCCTCGGCTCCAATGCCGGGCACGTCGTGCGCTACGCCAAATGCTCGGTGCTCGTGGTGCGGCACTAAAGCGGGATGAGTTATGGGGGCCGTCGCAGGCGGCGCTGCCAAAATATCGAAAACAACCCCATGCAAAGTAGCCGGCGGCTGCCAGCGTTGACCAGGCGACTTGACACGTCGGGCAACTCAGGGATATTCTTCTAATATTCCGAAATTGCGCCCGCGTCCGCTCGCCCCGCACGTCGCAGGCGGGAGAGAGAATGCGCCCTATTCGCGGCCGCAGCCTGATCTCATTCTGCTTTAATCCAATCAGGACGTGGACTCATTAACGCGCAGCCACAACCGGACTGACGCGAGTTGGACGAACGCGGGGCAGTTGGCAGCGCGTTTGTCGCAGCGCGCTGCCACACGCCGGGAGTGCTTGATCTTGTTGACGAACCGCCAGACCAGATTCCTGGCTCGATGGAGATACGGGCCCGTCGTGTACGGACCGCAGTTGTTCGGCAGGTCGGCTCCATGGCGCCCGGATCGCAGGATCCAGAAGATGCCGTTGAGGACGCCGCGGTCATTCGCTCGTGGCACGCCGCGCCGCTTGTTGGGCAGCATCGGCTCGATGGCAGTCCATTCATCGCCGGAGAGTTCGCATGATTCGGCCCCTTCGGTCAGGCGCTGGAACCACGGCTCGGCAGTCAGGCTCAAACCGACGGCGATTGGTCGCTATGCACCCGAAAGCGGACGCATTGTGCTCACATCGAGTTCTTCACGTTTTGACCCAAAGGCGACAATCCATCCTTTCAGGCAGCCGCGCGCACTGGCGATGAAATTCACCAGCGCGGTGCTCGTACCTGCGGGTGGCCGCTATCTCGGTCGTTCTATGAGACCCGCTTTATGCCAGGCGGCTGCCATGTCCCATCGCCCGGGGGCAGGATCGAAGGTGGCTCCGTCTTCGGCCAGTACAGCCGCATCACGAGATAGATCGTGTCGTTGGGCGCCGGCAGCCAATTCGACTCCTTGTCCGCGCCCGGCGACTTGTTCTGGATGTACAGCGTCAGCGATCCATCCGCGTTCTTTTTCATATCCGGCAGCATCGGCGAGTTGATCAGATAGCGGTTGATCGGGTTTTCGATCAGAAGCTGCGACTTGCCATCATACATCGTCAGCGACCAGAAAGCGTTGACCGGCGGCTGCTGGCCCGGCGGAAAGGTCAGGGTGTAGTTGTGCTTGCTGCCGTCGAGCGTCTGTCCGTCGCTGTCAATGCGCGTGAGCGGATAGGTCGCTTCCGCGGGGTCATTGCCGTAAATACCGGCCTTTGCTGCAGCGGCGCGCTTCAGCCAATCACCATTGTAGTGGGCACTGTCACCCGGAAGACCGCTAACCCGCCAGCCGTTGATTGCATTGCCGGCGTTGGCGATAGCCTCGTCGACCTTCTTCTCGCCTTCCTTCATGCCGAGGCCAACTTCGAGTTTTTGCTCCAGCGGAAGGTCCTTGAAGTTGAAGGTCTTGCCCGGTCCGACACCGATCTTGGCAAGCTGGGCTCGTATCTCCTTCTCGTTCTCCTGCGGCGGAGCGAATTGTAACGCGAAGTCAAGAAACTCGAAGAAGTTCGTCTTCACGAGTTCCTTGTCGATCTTCGGAAAGTCGATGGCCGCCGCAGCAGCCGCCGTAGCCGGCTGCTTCAGATAGGCAGAGAGCGTCTGCGCCTTGTAGCCGGCCTGGACCTTCTTCACGTTGTCGAGATCGTCCGGGTTGAAAAGCTGGGTGCGATATCCTGCCACCGAAAACTGTGTGCTCGACCGGAACACCTTCTTGATCCCGGGCGGGGTCGCGCCCTTCCAATCCGGTCCGACAACCATGTACTCGCCGGCCTCGCTTCCGGTGGCGCGGCTGCCGATATAGCCATAGTTGTATGTATTGCCGTCGCAAAGCATGACCGAGTAGTAGCGCTTCGGGTCCACCGCCGGGACTGACAAGACGACGGGCTCTGCCCGCAAGTCCATCCATACGAACGAATAGGGAGTGTCGCTGTTCGGTGTCGGAATAGCGGTGTCTTTGTAGGTGAAGACATTGGGCTCGTTCTTGATCTGATTGAACGGAGCTTTGAACTGCCCGGAGTTGCGATCGACGGCATACTCGTACATGACGGCATAGTTCATCACGATCGGCAGGCCGTAGATGAAGCCAGCCTCTGCTATGTCTTTTGCCTTGAAAAACCCTGGGCGGTCGATGCTCGTCTGTGCGTACGTTGGGACGGACTTTGCCGTTGATGCAGTGATGGCGACCAGGGCGGCTGAACGAAGAAGATCACGTTTCGTCAACATTTGAGCATCCTCTCTTGCAGCTTCTGCTCAAGCCGGAGTGTGTCCACTTCCAGAGGGGCTCAATAAGCCTACGCCTAGTCGATTTGGAAGACTATACAAAATTGGATGACCCCAACGCTGCTGGACGTCGCTTATTGGCCCCCCCTTTGAGACATGCCGACGTCTCTGAAATTGTCTGCTTATGGGTTGTAGACCGGAAGTGATTGACGCAGGGTCAAACCGACGCGTTTGACCCGTTTCGGACTTGGGCCTAGCCGGACATCGGCCCACAATTCTGTTATATACCATTCAATTTCCCCGAGCTTGCGGGCGGTTGTACGCGCTGCAATTAAGGCACGAAGCAATGTCCGTCGGCTGACGCGTCTGGAGTGACGAGCATGATGTCGATAAAATTGCCGCTCTGGCTTCGCTTTTTTCTGCTTATCGGTGTCGCCGTTTTTGCGGCAGGCGCAGGTCTCCTTGCCTATCGGTACTACACCCGCCCCGCAACGCTGACCGTGGCGGTCGGCTCGATCGACGGCGAGGCCGCCAAGGCAATGTCTGCGATAGCAAGCGAGCTCCTCTCGACGAACGCACCGGTGCGCCTCAAGGTTATCGACAGCGGCACCGCACTTGAGGCCGCTAACGCCTTCTCCGCGGGTAAGGTCGATCTCGCCGTGGTTCGGGGCGATGTTGGTGACTTGTCGCAGGCGCAAGCCGTTGTCGTCGTCAGCCATATGGTCGTACTGATCATCGCGCCGCCGGGATCGTCCATCGACAGCATTGGCAGCCTGAAGGGACGCACGATCGGCGTGATCGGCGGAGCAGCGAACGCCAAAATTGTAGACGCGTTGACCAGGGAATATGATCTGACCAGCGCAAAAGTTACGTTCAAGAACCTTGCTTTGACGGATGTCCGGCAAGCCGTTCTGTCAAAACAGGTCAGTGCCCTGCTCGTCACGATCCCGCTTGCCGAGAAATACCTCTCGCTCGTTCGCGGATTTTTTCAGCTCGACCATAAAAAGGTCCCGGTACTGATCCCAATCGAGTCTGCGGCGGCAATTGCAGAGGCCGAACGTGCCTTTGAAAGCTTCGACGTCCCGAAGGGCACGCTGCGAGGATCGCCTCCGGTCCCGGAAGACGACCTGACAACCTTGAGGACCTCGCTATACCTGGTTGCGCACAAGAAGCTCGGCACTGATCTGGTAACCCACCTCACGCAGGCGATCATGAGCGTGCGCAGGGATCTTCTGCGCGAGCAGCCGATTTTCGCGCAGATCACCGCGCCCAGCACCGACCAGGATGCCTACCTTCCGCTGCACCCTGGAGCGGCAGCCGTCTACAACAGCACCACGCAGAGCTTCATGGATGAATACGGCAACTGGATCTATCTGACGCCGATGCTGCTGGGTGGTGCTGCCACCATGCTTGCGGCGGCGTGGAAATTCCTGGGCATCGGCAACCGCACGACCGAAGGCCCGCTGGATTCTCTCTATGCCCTGGCGCGGCGGATCCGGAAAGTCGAAGCAGAGGCCGAGCTGTCGGATATCGAAGAAGAAATCGACAGCATTCTAAAGGCGGAACGTGCCAAATCCGCGGCCGGAGACGAGAGCGCGGTGGATGATGCCACACTGAACGTGGCAGCCCACAGGCTGGAGAGCTTGATTCACGACCGACGCACCTTGCTGGCGAAGAAACCCGCCATTGCCTCAGCGGCTTGAGCGATACGCAATAAATCGCCGCACGACGCGGAACTGACTGACAGCAACCCAAGGAGAGCAGTCATGAAACATCTGATAGTTCCTGTATTGCTGGCAGCAAGCCTCATTGCCCTAAGCACGATGGAAGCGAGCGCCGTCGTTTGCGCGCGTGGAGTGGTCCGCGCTGGCTGCGTCGCCGCCGGCGGCGGGGCTGCCGTGGTGAGAGCGCCAGTCGTCCGTCCTGCTGGTGCGGTTGTCGCGCCGCGGGCGCCCGTTGTTCGGCGCAGGGTGTACTGACAAGCCACGACGATGCCCCGTCAACGATACGCGGCAGAGACCGAGGCTGCGCTCAGGCGAACGAGCTTGAACCTACGGCCTATCGAGCTCGCCGCTTTGTTGCTAAGCTGGACGACCAACAGAGAGACGGCCGCTGCCTCGCGACGCTGGTGAATCATGAATGCAATCGCGTTATCGTGCATCACGTTTGTATGCATCTCAGGCGGCGCCCTGGTCGGTATGTTCCTTCCTGGGCATCACCTGAGCACAGATGACAAGGATGTGGTCAGGCTCGGCACCGGCCTCATCGGGACGATAGCCGCGCTTGTCCTTGGCCTGCTGATCGCCTCGGCGAAGGGCTCCTACGACACGCAGAGCACTCAAGTCACGCAGATGACGAGCAAAATTGTCCTGCTCGACAATCTCCTGGCGGAGTACGGACCCGAGGCGACCGAACTACGCAATCTGTTACGGCGCGGCACGGCGGTTTTAGCCGATCGAATGTGGCGCGAGAACAGTTCCGATGTTGCCAAGACGCGTCCCTTCGAGGTGAGCGGCGCAAGCGACGCATTCTTTGCGAAGCTTCAACAGCTTTCGCCGCAGAACGATTCCCAGCGTTCCCTGCAAGCCAGGGCCATACAGATCGCCACCGACATTGCGCAAACCCGCCTGCTGCTGTTCGCACAGACGAGCAACTCAATCCCTATGCCGTTCCTGGTGGTGCTGATTTTCTGGCTCACCATCATCTTTGGAAGCTTCGGCTTGTTTGCCAAACCCAGCGCAACCGTTTTCGTCTCGCTGTTCGTTTTTGCAGTGTCGGCCGCCGGGGCGATCTACCTAGTCCTGGAGCTGGGTCAGCCATTTGCGGGTTTGATGCAAATTTCCAGCGCGCCACTGCGCAACGCCCTCACGCCGCTCAGTCCCTAAGCCATTCGCATGATCGGGGTTGCCGGCCAGAGCAAGCTCCGACTGCTATCGCGGTCGTCGCAAACATTCTCGGACTCCCTTCCAGTTTATGGCTTTTGCTCAAGCGCGCGTGCGCTGCTCCCAGATCGATCTAGCTTCGAGAAGTCAGGCGCCTCCGCGACCGCTGACTATGCAAACTCGGCGATCCGAAGCCTGCCTCTATGTCCGTTGTTGGCCCTCTTCGGACCTCATCGCGCGGCCCACGGATGACTGCTCACCGGGGACCAGCGGACTTCGGCGGAAGGCCGCGCGACTTCCGAGTTTGACCCATCTCGGAAGTCGGGTGGTCAAGTTTGCTGCGCTGGGAATAACAACTTCCGGTAAGCTGGCCTCACCGGCTCCAAAAGGAGATATGTCCATCATGCTGGACCGCATCCTCGATGCAGCAACCGACAACCTCAGGTTCGCGAAGATTCTGGTCCAAATGGGCCTCGATCCGAACAACGTGACCTGGGACGCCATCTTCAACCGCCTGCTGGAGCTCTTCCTGCACAACATCACCCTTGCCAATATGTTCGCCCTGATCGGCGCGATCTTCTTCGTCGCCACGTTGCTGACCCACACGATGGTGCCGCTGCGGGTCGCGAACATGATCGGTTGCGCGTTCTTCGCCATCTTCGGTGCGCTCACCGGAGCCGTCACGACCTTTCTTCTGTATTTCCTGATGATTCCCATCAATGCCTACCGTCTCCGTCAAATGCTCGCTCTCGTGAAGAAGGCGCGCACCGCAACGCAGGGCGACATGTCGATGGAGTGGCTCAAGCCGTTCATGACTGACCGCAAGTATCGCAAGGGCGATATCTTGATGAGGAAAGGTGACGCGGCCAAAGAAATGCTGCTGACCGTCACCGGCAAATTCCGGGTCGTCGAAATCAACGTCGAACTTTCGCCGGGGCGTTTGATGGGCGAGCTTGGTTTCCTCACGCCCGACAACCGCCGGACCGCGACGATCGAATGTATCGAGGATGGCCGCGTTCTAACTATCAGCTACGAAAAGCTGCTCGAGATCTACTTCCAAAACCCGCAGTTCGGCTATTACTTCCTTGTCTTGACCAGCCAGCGCCTGCTGGAAAATCTCGCGCGGGCCGAAGCCATCATCGCGCAGAACAAAATCGCGCCGCAGCCGCCTCTCGCCAACTGACAGCGGCCCCGGGCGATTGATCGCGGCCGTCGTCTGCTCGGCCGCCGCTGTCCTAATCGCCACTGGCTTCACGCGCATGGCGCAAAACTTGAATTCGGGGACCTTTCCAAGCGGATCGAGCGCCACATTGGCGAGCAGATTGGCAACAGGCCTCCCGCTCATGCTTCGGGAGGGCTTGAAGTCCGATCATTACACGCTGCCTGCGGCCATCGCCGATAAAGCGAAGCCAAAATCGAGAGCGTCTTGCTGCAGTGCATGAGTCTGTTGTTGGCCCTCTTGAGACATGCCGGACGGCCGTGACGATGTCCGCTTCCGAATGAAGACGGGAAGTGCCGACCCGTCGGTGCGAGGTCTCAGTTTGACCCAGAACGGACCATCCTCGCCCAGATAAACCCCGCGCGCGCTCCGGTGGATCGAATTTGCATAGACACGCGCGGCGATACCTCTAAGCTACTCCACGGCGAAATATTATTTCGGCGCCTCTATCAGTCGTAGGGAGAGCATCGTGATCAAAATTGCGAGTTTCCTGTCATCGACAAGTATCCTTCTGTGCATGTCGCTCTCGCCGGACGCCTCGGCCCAACAGATCACGGGCACGCCGGGCGCGCCCAGTGCCACCATCACGCTCGACGGCAAGCAGCTTCCGCCTGAGCCGCCAAAGTTCGGCGGCGTGATCAACGAGACTGCCAAAGATTCCAAACCGTATTGGCCACCCTCGGTCGTGCCGCCCAAGGGCGCGCCAAACGTGCTGCTGATCATGACCGACGACCAGGGTTATGGCGTTTCCGGCACCTTTGGCGGGGTCATCCCGACCCCGAACATGGATCGCATCGCCGAGTCGGGGCTGCGCTACACGCAGTTCTGCTCAACCGCGCTTTGCTCGCCGACGCGGGCGGCGCTGATCACCGGCCGCAACCACCACTCGGTGGGGTATGGTGTGATCGGCGAAATGTCGACCGGCTACCCCGGCTACAATTCCGTTATTGGCCAAGAGAGCGCAACGATCGGAACCATTCTCCGCGACAACGGATATGCCACGTCGTGGTTCGGCAAGAACCATAACACTCCGACCTATCTGTACAGCGCGGCTGGTCCGTTCGACCAGTGGCCGGTCGGCATGGGCTTCGAATACTTCTACGGGTTCATGGGCGGCGAGACCGACCAGTGGACACCCTATCTGTTCCGCAACACGACCCAGGTATTTCCATGGATCGGCAAGCAAAACTACAATCTCATCACCGACATGGCAGATGATGCCATCAACTACATGAACAGCTTGAACGCCGCCGCGCCAGACAAGCCGTTCTTCGTCTACTACGTGCCGGGCGGCACGCATTCGCCGCACCAGCCCAAGAAGGAATGGATCGACAAGTTCAAGGGCAAGTTCGACATGGGTTGGGAGAAGCTCCGCGAGCAGATCTTTGCCAACCAGAAGAAGCTCGGGGTCATCCCCGCGAATACCCAACTCACCCCCTGGCCGGATTCGCTGCCGAAGTGGGACTCGCTGTCCTTCGTGCGAAAGAAGCTGTACGCGCGCGAGGCCGAGGTGTTCGCCGGCTACGCTGCCTATACCGACTATGAGATCGGCCGCGTGATCCAGGCCGTTCAGGACATGGGCAAGCTCGACAACACGCTGATCATCTATATCAGCGGCGACAACGGCACCAGCGCCGAAGGCACGCTTGAAGGAACTCCGAACCAGATGACCGCCTACAACGGCATTCTGGACCTCCCGGAAGCCGAGCTGATGCTGAACTATGAGGCCTGGGGCTCCGACAAGACCTACCCGCATATGTCGGTCGCGTGGTCGTGGGCGTTTGATACGCCGTTCAAATGGACCAAGCAGGTGGCATCGCACTTCGGTGGCACAAGGCAAGGCATGGCCATATCATGGCCAGGCCACATCAAGGACGCCGGTGGCATCCGCACCCAGTTCCACCACATGATCGACATCGTGCCGACGATCCTCGAGGCCACCGGCATCCAGGCGCCCGCCACGGTCAACGGCATCGCGCAAAAGCCGATCGAAGGCGTAAGCATGGCCTACACGTTCGACAAGGCAAACGCCAACGCACCATCAAAACGCGAGACGCAGTATTTCGAGATGTTCGCCAATCGCGGAATCTACAACAACGGCTGGTATGCCAATACGACGCCGCCGGTGCCGCCGTGGATCCTGGGAACGGCGAAGCTGCCTGAGATCAACGAATACAAATGGGAACTCTACAACATCACCGAGGACTTCTCGCAAAACAACGACCTCGCCGCCAAGAATCCCGACAAGCTGAAGGAGATGCAGGCGTTGTTCCTGACCGAGGCGGCAAAATACCAGGTCTTGCCGCTGGACAACTCGATCCTGCCGCGCATTGTGACACCGCGGCCGAGCGCTACCGCCGGACGAACGGAGTTCACCTTCAAAGGGGAGAATGCCGGCATCCCCGACGGCAACACCCCGAGCATCCTCAACAAAGATTACACCATCACCGCCGAGATAACCGTTCCCCAGGGCGGCGCGGAAGGAATGATCGCTACTTACGGCGGCCGCTTCGGCGGATACGGTCTCTATCTGCTCAAGGGCAAGCCGGTGTTTTCCTACAACATGCTCAATCTCAAGCGGTATCGCTGGGAGGGCGGCGTGGGAAATCGCGATGTCCTTGGCGACGCGCTCAAGCCCGGCAAGCACACGATTGTGTTTGACTTCAAGTATGACGGTCCCGGCCCCGGCAAGGGCGGCACCGGCGTGCTCACGGTGGATGGCAAGCAGGTCGCCAAAAAGTCGATGCCGCACTCGATTCCCTTCCTGATGGCGATCGACGAAACCTTTGACATCGGGAGTGACACCCGCACGGCGGTGGATGACAGCTACAAGCTGCCGTTCCGCTTCACCGGCAAGATCGACAAGCTGACCTACAAGCTTGGCGCGACGCAAATGACGAGCGATGAGCAAAAGGTTATGCGGCACGCGTTCGAAAGAGCGAGGGATTGAGCGCGAAACGACTCGCTTCAATGTCTGCTCTTGGCCCATCCCGTCAGTTGGCGCAATGCAGCGACATGTCCGGAGTTGAGGGTAGACCAGAAATAGCTGGCCGACTGCAAAGACGACGCGATTGACCCATCGCGTCATCTGCAGCAGCCGACGGCGCACAGTCATATCGCTGCCGCCGAACGGCGGATACACCATAGCGTCCTGTAACAGTAGCGCGCGAACCCGCCATCTGAAGCGGATTTAACCGATGAGCCCTCTTCATCCGCGCTTCGACAGCATCTCTTGGAGCATCGCCTCAACCGAGTACGGCGAAATCCCAAGTTCGACAAAGCCAGGCATCTCCGGCGATGACACGGTGTCGATCTGCATGAGCTCCACCTGATTGCGCGTGAGAAGTGGCTCCGGGAGTATTTCGGAGGCCCATGCCAGCACGTGCCAAACGGCGAACGGGATGGGGACCAGGATGGGCGCGAGATCAGCCTGGCGCGCGACGATTCCGACCAATTCCTCGTAAGAGTGGACGCGAGGGCCGCCGCACTCGAAGATCGTCGGTCGCGTCTCGGCTCGCTGGATGATCCGAACCGTCGCTTCCGCCACATCTTCCACATAGGCAGGCTGCAGACTCATCAAGCCGCGGCCGAACATCGGGTAGATTGGGAGCCGGCGGAGAAGCTTGAGGATGGTCGTGACGAACGCATCGTCCGGTCCGAACATGACGGCCGGTCGGATGATATGTGCGTCGGCGAAGGCAGCCCTGACCACCAATTCGCCTTCGCCACGCGCTCGGATGTACCGCGATTGAGACGCGGCATCGGCGCCGATGCCTGAAATGTGAACGAGCCTTTTGACTCCGGTCCGGCGCGCTTGGGCTGCTACCCGTTCGGCGGCTTCGACATGAACGGAATGAAACGTCTCCCGACCGTGCTCGACGTAAAGGCTGACCGCGTTTACGGCGGCGTAAGCGCCGGCAAGTGCATCCGCGACAGACCGTACGTCGTGAATATCGACCTGGACCAATTGAAGTTGCGGATCATGAGGGCCAGACTGACTGCGCCCGCGATCTGGATGCCTTGACGCGATCCGGACGGGAAACTCGCGACCGCGCAGATGCTGAACGATACGGCGGCCGAGAAAACCGGTTCCGCCGAATACGGTGACGGTGCGACCGTTCGTTGCCATCCTTTGATCTTTGCTCGAGAGACCGCGCCATAGCCCGAGCCGAAGCCGACGTCAGGGCGATGGCCGTCTGTCGGAACAATACCCTCTCGCAGCGACTATTGGAATGCAGGCTGCTTCGATCCGCTATTGGACGGAAGCCGGAAGCAAAGGTCGAGCGAAACTGAGTTCGTGGCCGTCGGGATCAACCAGGTGGAAGAAGCGCTCACCCCATTCGGCATCGCGGGGCACGGTCGCCGGCTTGTAACCTGCCGCGAGCGCGCGTTCGTAAAGCGCGTCAACATCGGTGACGTAGAAGATGACCCGACCCCACCAGGACCAGCGTCGTTCGGCAGGTTGGTCGATGAGGTTGAGGTAGCTCGTACCTACTCGAAAGCTAGTGAACGACGACCATTCACCGCCATGCAGTACCTCAAACCCCAGCGCACGGTAGAATTGGACAGCCCGTGGCATTTCATGCGTGCCGAGTGTGACCGCGCTGACTCCCTCGATCATGGCCAAACTCCCCTGTTCGATTTCGCTGCGCCTTTTTTTGCCGCGGCAGCGGGATTAATCTCCACCTCATGTGTGACGAACGGCAGCAAGTCAACGCCGAGCAGCCCTTTCCATGCGTCGCCGCTCACGGCGAACGGTAGACGTCCCAAACAGTTCGAACCGAACATGGAGAGGCTAAACTCTAACCAGTCGATCCGAACAGCACACGCGAAAAGGAGCAGAGCATGAGGGGCGATAAAAATGTTATCGAATACCTGAACAAAGCGCTTCGCCACGAGCTCACCGCGGTGAACCAATACTGGCTGCACTACCGCCTGCTCGACAATTGGGGCTACAAGGTGCTGGCCAAGATGTGGCGCAAGGAATCGATTGAAGAGATGCAACATGCAGACGAGCTCATCGAACGCATTATCTTCCTCGATGGATCTCCCAATATGCAGACGCTGGAATCCCTTCATATCGGGAAGACCGTGAAGGGCGTGCTCGATAGCGACTTGCAAGCCGAATTGTCGGCGCGCTCCCTCTACGCTGAAGCCGCGACCCATTGCCATCAGGTCGAAGACTACGTGACACGGGATCTGTTTGAGCAACTCATGCACGATGAGGAAGAGCATATCGATTTTTTGGAAACCCAGATCGAACTTGTCGCGAGGATCGGTCTTGAGCTATATGCCCAGCGTCATATCGGAGAGCTCGACAAGGACTAAAGTGCCAACAACTGCTTTGGCCCTTCTCAGTCATGCCGCGCTGGCTGACGAAGGTCCGTTCCGGCAAGGCTCACCGCCTCGTTAGAGTTGTGATCAATCTCAAGACCGCAAAAGCGCTCTGGGTTGAAGAGCCGGCAAGGCTACCCTCGCCAACGAGGGACCGAATAAGGGCTCCATCTGCTGCGATGCATGAGTCTGAAGCTGACCCTTCTCGAACCTCCGGCGAGGTCCGCCTTCTCGCCGCTGTCAGGGTGAAAGCGGACGTCAAGCGCCCCTCATCCAACTCCGATTTGTGAGAATACGGCCTAGCTAATTGGTCAGCGGCCACCATCGAGGCAAAGCCACGGGCAAAAGAATGCTGCCAAAGCGGTGTTCGCCTAAAGGCGATTGCGTTTTGGCTGGATCCGGCACGCCGCGCGCTCGATGCTGGCCGCCACCAGCGGCGCCTTGTCGGCGGTGACGGGCGGGGAAAACACGAAGCCCTGCACCAGATCGCAATCGAGCCCGCCGAGCACGTCCACTTCGGCCGGCAATTCGGCTCCCTCCGCCACGACAGTCATGCCCAGGCCGTGCGACAGGGCGATGATGCCGCCGAGCAGCTTGCGCTTCTCCGGCGCGGTGGAAATGCCGTCCACGAAGGCGCGGTCCACCTTCAGCCAGTGGAACGGCAGGCGCGTCAGATAGCCGAGCGAGGAATAGCCCGAGCCGAAATCATCCAGCGCCAGCCGGACGCCGAGACCGGAGAGCGCCGACAGCGTGCGGCTGATCCGCTGCTCGGTATGATCCACGAACAGGCTTTCGGTCAGCTCCAGGCAGAGCAGCTTCGCCGGAAAGCCCGTCTCCGCCAGCACCGCCGAGACGGCCGCATCGAAATCCACGTTCCAGATCTGCGCCGGCGAGACGTTGACCGAGACGGAGCGCGGCGGCAACCCGGCATCGAGCCAGGCGCGGCCCTGCCGGCAGGCCTCGCGCAGCACCCACAGGCCGAGATCGACGATGAGCCCGGAGCTTTCGGCGATCGGGATGAACTCCGCCGGCGAGATTGGTCCGCGCTCGGGATGGGTCCAGCGCAGCAGCGCTTCGAAGCTGGTGACGCGGCCGGTCCTCAGGTCCACCTGCGGCTGGTAATGGGCCTCGAGGGTGCCAGCCTCAACCGCGTGGCGCAGATGCCGGCCGAGATCGAGCCTTTGATCGACTGCCTGGGCATAGACCGGCTCGAACAGTTGCGCCCGGCCGCGCCCGGCCTCCTTGGCCATATAGAGCGCCAAGTCCGCATTGCGCACGGCGGTCTCCGCCGTCGCCCCATGCTCCGGCAGCCGGGCGATGCCGATGGTGGCGCCGACGAAGGCCTCGCCCTCGGCGAGATCGACGGGGACGGACAGCTTGCCGATGAGCCGATCGGCAAGCCCGGTCAGCGCGGCGTCGGACGTGCCGCGTCCCTCCGCCAGCACGGCGAATTCGTCGCCGCCGAGCCGGGCGATGAAGGCGCGCGGCCCCAGCTCCTGCCGCAGCGCAGCCGCTACCTGGATCAGCAATTTGTCGCCGGCGGCATGGCCGAGGGAATCATTGACCTCCTTGAAGCGATCGAGATCGATGAGCAGCAGCGCGGCACCCCGGTCGTGCCGGGTGCAGCCCTCGATCAGGGCGGCGAGCTGGCGCGTGAACAGCGCGCGATTGGCGAGCCCGGTCAAAGGGTCGGTATAGGCGAGCTGCTCGAGTTGGCGCTCAGCCTCCTTGCGCTCGGTGACGTCCTGCACGGTGCCGATGATGCCGATGACCTTGTCGTGGGCAACCTCCGCCTTGCAGATGACAGCCAGATCGCGGGCCGTGCCGTCCGCGTGCAGGATGCGCAGGTCGGTGGCCTCGGTCCTTCGGGTGCGGACGACCCTCCTCTGCAGGTCCTTGAAGCGGTCGGCGTCGCCGTCCACGAAATAGGGCCTCATGCTCTCATCGGTCGGCTCGAACCTGTCGGGGCCGAAGCCGAGAAGCTGGTAGAGCTCGGGCGCCCAGGTCGTACGGCCGGTGTCCAGACGGTAGCTCCAGGTGCCGATCTTGCCGAGCCGGTGGGCCTCCTCCAGCGCCCGCGTGCGCTGGTCGAGCAAAGCTTTGGCCGCCCTGAGCTGGGTGATGTCGCTGGACGTGCCGCGATAGCCGAGAAAGGTGCCATCATCGGCGTAGATGGGCTTGCCGCTGGTGCAGATACTGACGCGTGACCCGTCCTGGCCGATCAGCGTATAGGTGAAGTCGCGAAAAGGGCGATGGGCCTCCATGTCGGCCCGGTGCCGCGCCATGGCCTCCCCGTCCTCGGGTGCATAAGCCAGTTCCCAGCGCGCCTTGCCGCCGGAAGCCACCGTCTGGAAGGCCGCATTGCCGGCAAGCGATTTGGGATAGGGCAGCAGCCGGTGGGCAGCGTCGCTCTCCCAGCACCAGTCCGAGGCGGTAGAGACAAAATCGGCCAGCCGTTGCTCGCTCTCCGTCAGGCGCCGCAGCGCGGAGGTCTCCTCCGTGACGTCGCGGACAATGCCGGACACGCGTCGGACCTGACCGCGCGCGTCGAATTCCGGCTCGCCATGCACCACGCAGTCGAGCAGGCTGCCATCGGAACTGCGGAGCCTCGTCCGCACCGCATAGGGCTGCCCCTCCGCCCAGCAGGCCGCGTAATGCGCCGCGAGAATCTTCCGGCTTTCAGGCAGATAGCGCTCGCGCACCGTGGCGATGGGGACGTAGCCGTCGACCGTCTCGAATTCGTAGAAGGCAGCAAGCTCGGGCGATATCCAGAAATCGGTCGCCGCGGCACTCTGCGACTCCCAGTAACCCATGCGGGCCAATCTGATGGCGCACCGCAGCGACCGCTCCTCATGCCAGCGGCGGCGCGCTTCCCGGGTCGGGGCCTGCCCTTGCGACAATTTGCGAGCGGCCATCGGTCCCCAACTACAACGCTAGCGTACGCAACTAATACGCTAGCATAGAGCGCCACAACCTTGGAGCGACGGCGGCGACAAACCGGGGTTGTTCCGCTTCTTTGGTGTAGTTTCGGTGAATTCTGCAACCGGCACCAGGTGTCCGGACGCGACCTAATCGGAACAGTTCTTCGCCACGCTCAAACACTGGTTGCTCGAAGCCGCACCGCGAACCATCGCGGCCGTCCGCGATGCGATCGCTCCGATCACGCGAAGCCGTCGCACCAAGGTCCTGTTCAACGGATCCGCACCAGCTCCATATCGAGATCGCCGGCGACGGCGGGCTCGATCTGGCAGCGCGAGATTCCGATATCGCGCAGCGTCCGGTCATCGAGCTGGCGCAGCGTCTTGATCGCCTCCCGGCGCACCCAATAGGTCGCGAGTGCATCGCCCCACACTCGGATCAATCGGAGCAATCCGTCCATCATGCTGGACCGCGCGGGCGATGTCGCAGCTGAGTATATCGTCGTCATTGTCATCTCCTTCGATGCCCAAACGACAAATCTATGCCGTTGACGCAAATGCCGTTTCGACACCTGCGCCGTCGTAACCTCGGATCGCTTGCGCGCTCCTCGGTGCAATCATGGGCTTGTTCCTTCTTAAATGATCCGGTACATTGCTCGGAGCAAGCAAAACATTGCTCTCGGTGCAATAATGTCGAGGTTCGAATATCTGAAGCTGGCGGATGCGGTGGCCGCCGAGATCGCCAGCGGCGCGCTGAAGGCGGGCGACCGCCTGCCGCCGCAGCGCCATTTCGCCTATGACCGCAACATCGCGGTCTCGACTGCGAGCCGGGTCTACACCGAGCTGTTGCGGCGCGGGCTGGTGGTCGGTGAAGTCGGCCGCGGCACCTTTGTGTCCGGTGAGGCGCGCCGCGGCATCGCCGCTCCGACCGAGCCGCGCGGCGCCCGCATCGATCTCGAATTCAACTATCCGCTGCTGCCGCATCAGGCGACGATGATCGCCAAGAGCCTCGAAGGGCTGGAGCGGCCCGAGGTGCTCGAGGGCGCGCTGCGGCCGGCGACCAGTTTCGGCACGCGGGCGGCGCGCACGATCTCCGCGGAATTCCTGGCACGCAAGAGCTGGGCGCCGAATCCCGACCAGATCGTGTTCACGGCCAATGGCCGGCAATGCATCGCCTCTGCGCTCGCCGCGGTCGTGCCGCCCGGCGGACGCTGCGGCGTCGAGGCGCTGACCTATCCGTTCGTGAAGGGCATTGCCGCACGGCTCGGCATCGCGCTGGTGCCGCTTGCGATGGACGAGCACGGCGTACGCCCTGACGCGGTCCAGAAGGCGCACCGCGAGGCGCATCTGTCCGCGCTCTACATCCAGCCCACGATCCAGAACCCGCTCAGCATCACGATGCCGGCCGAGCGCCGCGCCGAGCTGTTGCGCGTGGTGGAGAAGCTCGGCCTCGTCGTCATCGAGGATGGCGTCTACGGATTCCTCGACGATGAGGTGCCGCTGGCCGCGCTCGCGCCGGACAGCTGCATCGTGCTCGACAGCCTGTCGAAGAAGGTCGCGCCCGGTCTCGCGCTCGGCTTCATCGTCCCGCCGCCGCGGCTGCGCGAAAGCATCATGGCCGCGGTGCGCTCGGGCGGCTGGACCGCATCGGGCTACGCCTTCGCCGCCGGGCAGCGGCTGATGGCCGACGGCACCGCCGCCGAACTGTCACGGCTGAAGCGGATCGACGCCGGCCGCCGCCAGCAGATCGCGGCCAAGCATCTGGCCGATTTCGAGATCCAGACCAACCCGAAATCCTATCATCTGTGGCTGACCTTGCCGCCGCACTGGCGCTCGCAGACCCTGGTCGCGGCCGCGGCACGACGCGACATCGCGCTGACGCCGTCGACCACCTTCGCCGCCACGCCGGGACACGCGCCCAATGCGGTGCGACTCGCGCTCGCCGCGCCGCCGATGGAGCAACTCGACCTCGGCCTGCGGACGTTGGCGGGAATGCTGAGCGCGACCGAGGAGGATTTTGATTCGACGGAATGACAGCGCACGCTCACTCCGAAGCGGCGCAGCGGCCCAGAATCGAATACAGGCGGCACTCGCGATCGCGGCACTCGCAGCGGCCTATTCTCGTTGATCCGAGCGCCAGAGCATCAAAAGCCACAGGCCGCATACGTCTTTCTCACGAGACGAAAATGCGCGCCCTCGGCTACGAAATCCACATCCAGGCATTGGTTGCCCCTGCGATATTCCCCGATCACGCCGCACTGCAGATATTCGAGGTTGATCCGCCAGCGCTTCTCTTGCGGTGAGTAGGTCGCAAAGTCGTGCTGCGCGACAGGCGTTCCCTTGCAAATTCCGGCAACATATTGCCGCACGTCGGGCGGCAGATTGTCGACGTGATTGTGATCAAGCGGATCATGCTTGTTGCCTACGCTGCCCTTGGAAAGAGCCGGGGAGATGCTCAAGAGCGCAAGGCATAGAGCCAGAAGGGGGGTCCGGATTGTCATCTGACACTCCAGCTTGAAGCAAATCGGTTGCTGAGTTTACAGCGTGTTGCTTACAGCCCGCTTACAGTCCGGTCGCGAGAGCGGCCGCCTCACCGATTGCGAACCGCCTTCGGCAAAAGCCCATCAGGCAATTGATCGAAGCTGTAGCGCCGCGGGCGGTTGCGGGTGACGAAGCCGCCGACCTGCCAGGTGAACAGCGCGGCAAAGCCGACCAGGAACAGCGCGCCCATCCAGTTCGCAGCCAGCAGCGCCATCACCAGCAATCCGGTCATCGCCACGGCAAGGCACGCCAGCAGCGCCAGCGCTGCGGTATATGTCTTCGGCCCGAGGCCTCCGACCAGCCTGGCCGTGCTGCCCGCCGCCTGCATCCGGCGATGCAGCTCGACGATGAAGTCGCGGTAGAGATGGCCTTGCGGCGCGACCAGCGTCGCGGTCTGCCAGGTGGTCGACAAGATCGCGATCCGCCCGCCTTTAGCATTGTCGATGTCGGCGCGAAACCGCTGCTGCTGCATCGAGACCGGGCGATAGGACAGTTTGACGGCGGAGATGTCCTTGTAATCCCACACGCCCGACCTGCCGGCGATCCGCCACGACAACCCGTCGTCGGTCAGCTCGAACTGGTGCGCCGAGCCGATCAATGAGGCCTTGTAGGCATAGCGCACCGGCGCGCCCTCGCCTGCCTCCGGCCGGTCCTGCAACGTTGTTGGCAATCCGCCGTTCCACCTGTTCAGACACATCCGCGCGCTTGCATGGGATGTCACGCCTATCCTACAAGCGAGCCATGCCCGAGACGACCTATTTTCCGCGTTACCTCATCCTCGGCGGCGCGATGATATCCGGCGTGCTGCTGGCGCTTGCCGTGCACATGCTCGGCGCGCGGTATGGGCTCGATCTCGGCGGCCTGTGGCGCTCCGATACCCACGAGTTCATGCCGGCAGGCGCGGCGATCGCGTGGTGGCTGATTGCGAGCGTCGGGTTTTCGGGCGGCTACTTCACCGCCAATCTGATGCACAGCGCGGTCGCCGGCCAGATCCCGCAGCGGATGCGCCAGTTCCTGATCGTCGTCGGCGTGCTGATGCTGGCCGGCGCCGGCCAGGCCGCGGCGGCGCCGAGCACGGTCTCGACCATTTCCGCCGTGCTCGCCGGTCTCGCCGCGCTGTGCCTCGGCGCCGTGATGGCGTTTTGCGGCGCCTATTTTGCCCAGCGCAGGAACTAGGCGACCGACCGTTCCGGCGCCCGGCGCAGCATCTTGGCGACGTCAGCCGCCGGCCGCGGCGGGCTGAACAGATAGCCCTGCGCCTGCGTGCAGCCTTCCCGACGCAGCAGGTCGAACTGGGTATCGGTCTCGACCCCCTCGGCGGTGGTGACGATGCCGAGGCTTTTGCCGAGACCGGTGACGGCGCGCACGATCGCCATCGAGTCCTCGCGCGTCGCAAGGTCCGTCACGAACGAACGGTCGATCTTGATCTTGTCGAACGGGAAGCTGCGCAGATAGCTCAGCGAGGAATAGCCGGTGCCGAAATCGTCCAGCGAGATCCGGACGCCGAAACCACGCAGCTCGTGCAGCACCGCGAGCGTCGCCTCGCTGTTCTGCAGCAGCACCGATTCGGTAATCTCGAGCTCGAGCCGGTCCGCCGACAGGCCTGACGCCTCCAGCGCCGCCTTCACCGACGGCACCAGATTCGGGTTCTTGAACTGCACCGGAGACAGGTTGACGGCGACCGCGATGTCCGCAGGCCATCTCATCGCCTCGGCGCAAGCCTTGCGCAGCACGATCTCGCCCAGCGGCACGATCAGCCCGGTTTCTTCGGCGACGGGAATGAAATTGTTCGGTGCGATCAGCCCGCGCAGCGAATGATTCCAGCGCACCAGCGCCTCGAAGGCGACGACCCGATCGCCCACGACATCGCGGATCGGTTGATAATAGACCTCGAACTCGTCGCGCTGCAGCGCGAGCCGCAGGTCGCGCTCGAGCAGGCGGCGCGCCTGCGCTCGCGCATCCATCCCGGTCTCGAAGAACCGATAGGTGCCCCGGCCGTCGGCCTTGGCGCGATACAGCGCCAGATCCGCCTTTTGCAGCAGCTCGTCGGGATCCTTGCCGTCCTCGGGCGCGAGCGAGATGCCGATGCTGACGCCGATCACGAGCTGATGGCCCCCGATCTCGTAGGGTGCTGCGATCCGCTCGACCACCGCACTTGCCAACGACGACACCACGGACGGCTCGCAGTTGCTGCAGAACTGCACGATGGCGAATTCGTCGCCGCCGAGCCGCGCCACGGTGTCGTGCTCAGTCACGCATTCGCCCAGCCGGCGCGCGACCTCGCGCAGCAGGGCGTCGCCGATCGGATGTCCGAGCGTGTCGTTGATCTCCTTGAAATGATCGAGATCGAGGCAGAGCACCGCCAGCTGGTCGGAGCGCTTGGCCAGTCTCGAGGCCTTCTCCAGCTGCTCGCGGAACAACGTCCGGTTCGGCAGATTGGTCAGCGCGTCATGCCGCGCCATGTGTGAAATCTGTTCCTGGGCCTGCTGCCATTCGGTGATGTCTTCGAAGGTCGCGACCCAGCCGCCACCCTTCATCGGCTGATCGACGACACGAATCGCGCGCTCGTTGCGGCTGACGATCCGCGTCGCGCTGTGGCCGGCCTTTGCCTCGGCGAGGAGCGCGTTGCAGAATTCCTCGGGATCGCCGTCCCACTCACCGATGCAATGGAGGTCCTGCAGGACGTCGATCAAGAGGCGTCCCTGCAGCGGCACGCGATTGCGCCCCATGATCTCGCTGTAGCGCTCGTTGAACAGCATGATGCGGCCATCGGCATCGAACATGCACAGTCCCTGCGACATGTTCTCGAGCGCGGTATCCAGCACCATTTTCTGCTTGTGAAGCTCGGTCTTGGCGCGACGATCGAGGATGGAGGCGATCAGCGAGAGGCCGAGGATCGCGAAGGCCGCAACCGCGGTCATGAAGGAGAGCACGCGCGGCGAGACCGAGAGTCCGTCGGGAACGATCGTCGGATCCGGGACCAGCGTCACCGCACCCATCCCGGTGAAATGATGCGAGACGATCGCAACCGTCAGAAGACCGGTCGCAGCCGCTGTGGTGCCAAGGCGCTCGCCGCGTGTGGCGACGACCAGCGCAAGCGCGCCAAACAGACTTCCGAATACGATCGATGCGATGACGATGCCGGGCGACCAGACGATGCGCGCGGGCAGTTCCAGCCCCAGCATGCCGGTGTAATGCATCGCCGCGACACCGACGCCGACGATCGCGCCACCGGCGGCGGCCGTCTGCCAGCGTTCGTTGAGCGTTGCGACCGCCAGGCCGACGGCCAGGATCGCAACCGCGAGCACCAGCGACAGCAGCGTGATCGGAATGTTGTATCCGGCCTCGATGCCGGGATCGTACGCCAGCATCGCGACGAAATGGGTGGCCCAGATGCCGCAACCGCCGACCGCCGCATCGAGACCGATCCAGATCTCGCGGGCTCGGCCTTCTGCCGCGCGGGCGCGGTGAAACAGGCTGATCGCGACGGCGCTGGCGAGCAGACAGATCACGCCACCGAGGACGACCAACCGCCAGTCATGTTCCAGGGTGAGACAGGTTAGAACGCGAAACATTATAGGCCCCATTTATGGACCCATAAAAACAGGCGCATTCGTGTACGAACGGTAACCGCACCGCAACAAGGCTTCACGCATGGTGAAAAAGCCTTGAATGGACGCGAGGCAATCGGGGAAACCCGCAATCCGCTGGTGCAGTTCGTCTTAGCCGCGCAACCCTGGCACCAGTTCAGCCCCGGTCTCGACCTTGAGCGACGAGCCGGCGAAATCGTTTCCGATCGGCTGGCAACCACCGCCGAGATGCTTGGCGAGGAACGCTTCGGTGACGCCGTAGAAGGCAAGCCGATTTTCCGGCCGCACAAAGCCGTGCCCCTCGTCGGCGAATGTGATGTAGGTCACGGGCACGCCACGCTGCTTGAGCGCATTGACCATCTGCTCGGACTCGGCCGCCACAACCCTGACGTCACGCATGCCCTGCGCGATCAGGATCGGCTTCACGGCACGGTCGATGTGGGTCAGCGGCGAATGTTCGACCAGGAACGCGCGACCGGTCTCGGTGCCGGGATCACCGAGCCGATTTTTCCAGACGCTGATCCACGGACCCCAATAGGGCGGGATCGTCGCCATGAAGGTGACGAGATTGGAGATGCCGAACAGGTCGACGATGCAGGCGAAGACGTCGGGCGTCTTGGTCGCGGCGACCAGCGCCGAATAGCCGCCATAGCTGCCGCCGAAGAAGCCGACACGCTTCGGATCGGCGATGCCTTGCGCGATCGCCCAATCGACCGCATCGATCAGGTCGTCATGCATCTTGCCGCCCCACTCGTGATCGGCGGCGGTGATGAAGGCTTTGCCGAAGCCGGTCGAGCCGCGGTAGTTGACGGCAAGCACCGCATAACTCCGGTTGGCGAGCCATTGATGGACCGGGCTGAACCCCCAGGTGTCGCGGTAATACGGCCCGCCATGGATCACCAGCACCAGCGGCACCGTGCCGGCTGCGGCCTCGACCGGCCGGGTCAGGTAGCAGTTGAGATGCAGGCCGTCGCGCGAGGGGATCACGACCGGCTCGAGCCTGCGCAACGCGAGACCGTCGAGCGCACGGTGCTGGGTGTAGAGCTTGCGCACCTCGCGCGTCTTGCGGTCGAGCAGCGCGTATTCACCGCTCTCGGTGTCGCGTTCGAAATGGACCGTGCCGAGCCGAAGATCGTCGCTATTGCTGACAAAGCTGATGTCGCCGCCGCCATAGCGGCCCAGATCGGCGAGGTCGTTGGCGACGCTTTGATCGACGGCGTGCCAGCGCATCCGGTCTGTGATCGCCAGCGCCGCCAATGGCCGGCGATTCTCGTCGAAGATCGCCCGCACGATGTCGGCATCATCATCGGCGGCAAGCAGCGTGGTCTGGCGCGTCGCCATGTCGAGGGCGAACAACGCCGCCTTGTCGCGGCCGCGCGAGTCGATCAGGTACAGCGTCTTGCCGTCGGCGCTGAAATCCAGCAGCTGGGTCGTATCGGTCTCGGCGATCGGCACTGTCATGAACGGCGCCCAGCTGCCGTCCGGACCGCGCTCGAACACCTCGGCAGAGCCGTCTGCGATCAGGCGCGACGCCAGCCGGAGCTGGAATGTGCTGTCGGTGATCAGCGCGATATAGTCGTGGTTCTCGTAGACGAGTTCGCTGGCGCCGGTCACGATGTTGACGCGGTACATGTCGAAGTAGCGCTTGTCGCGCTGGTTGTGCCGCAGCAGCATCTCCTCGGGGAATTTGCGATCGGACTCCTGCAGGAAGGCCTTGACGCCGGTCTCCGGCGTCAACGGCACAATCTTCCCGTCGGTGATGTCGACGCTGGCGGCACGCCAGTTTTCGTCGCCGTCGCGCTCGCGGAAGAACACCACATGGCGGTTGGTATGCGCCCAGCGATAGCCGGCTGAGATGTTGCGATCGGTGACACGGGTCACCGGCCGCGCCGCCTTGAGATCGGACAGCGGGGCGACCCAGAGGTTGTTCACACCGTCGAGCGGCGCGACATAGGACAGCTGCGTCCCGTCCGGGCTGAGGCGGACATTGATGTAATCGGGATTGTCGAAGAACACCCTGCGCGCGATCAGGCCGGGCGCCTCGCCGCGGGCCGGACCGATCAGGTTGGCAAATGGCAGCGAGGCGCCGAGCATGGCGGCGCGGCGCAGCAACAGACGACGGTCGATTGGTGCAGGCATCTGACCAGCCCCCTCGGCGACAGTCCCCGACCGCGCAAGGTTAGATGCCGCGCCGCGACCGCGCAACGACCGCCTCGCTCATTGCCGCGCTTGTGATGATGCGCCGATCCAGATCAGCGCGGCGGCGGCAAGCAGTACGCCGGCGGAGATCACGAGTGCCGCATGCAGGCCGGCGATGAAGGCTGCGGACCGGCCGACCATCGAGCCGAACAGCGCGACACCCAGCACGCTGCCGGTCTGCCGGGTCGCGTTCAGCACCCCGGCCGCGATCCCGGCATGCTGCGGCTCGACACTGCCGAGCAGTGCCGATGTCAGGGGCGGCACCAGCAGGCCGAGGCCGCCGCTGATCGCCAGCAGTTGCAGGCAGATCGCGAGATAGCCGGTACCTGCACCGATGAACAGCATCGCCAGGCATCCGGCGGCCGAGATCGCGGCGCCGAGCGCGATCGTCCTCGGCGCGCCGATCCGCTCCGCGACATGCGGCGCGATCAAATTGGCGGGCAGCACGGCGCCGAGCATCGGCACGAACGCGAGGCCGGTGGCGAACGCCGACAGCCCGTTGACTTGCTGGAAGTAGAGGCTGAGCACGAAGATCAGCCCGTAGAACGCAACGTTCACCAGCAGGCCGACCAGCGAGGTCAGGGCAAACATCCTGTTGCTGAACAGCGAGAGCGGCAGCATCGGCTGCGCCGTGCGCGCCTCATGCCAAACGAACAGCACGGAGAAGGCGGCCGCCAGAGCGAAGCCTGCGACCACGAACGGGCTGTCCCAGCCGAGCGCGCCGCCCTCGATGAGCGCGCCGGCCAGCGTGCCGAGCGCCGCGATCGCCGCAATTTGTCCCGGCAGATCGAGCCGGTGCTGGTGATGGCGCGTGGTTTCGCCGGCAAAGCGCCAGGCGAGCCACAGCCCGGCCAGGCCGATCGGCAGATTGACCAGGAAGATCGCGCGCCAGCCGACCAGCGTGATCAGCCCGCCGCCGACGAGCGGGCCTGCGGTCAGGGCAAGGCTCGCGCCTGCGGCCCAGACGCCGACCGCACGTCCGCGCGCCTTCTCGTCCGCATAGGCGTGGCGGAGCAGCGCGAGCGAGTTCGGCACCAGGATGGCCGCGGCCAGCCCCTGCACGCAGCGCGCGGCGATCAGCGTCACGGCATCAGGCGCGACGGCGCACCCAACCGACGCCGTGGTGAAGATGGCAAAGCCGGCCATGAAAACGCGCTTGGCGCCGATCCGGTCGCCGAGCGCGCCCGCAGTCAGGATGAAGGCGGCAAAAGCGATGGTGTAGGCGCTGACCACCCATTGCAGCTCGGCAACGCCGCCGCCGAGCGAGCCGCCGATGGCGTTGAGCGCCGTGTTGACGATGGTGACGTCGAGTTGCACGACGCCATAACCGAGACTCATCGCGGCGAGCGTCAACGTCGCCGCAAGCCCGGTCGACTGCTGATGCGACCCCGCGCGCTGGTCCGGCACGCGACGGAGGTTCGGGGATGTCTGTTGCATGGTCTTGACCTCGCTCTGGGCAACCAATGCGAGAGATAGGTCTTCGTTTCTCAATGATACTTCGCTGTGGATCGAAGTGTGGCATCGTCGTGCCGGCCGGGACCGCGTGGCCGCGGCGATGTTGCGCGGCGTTTTGCCTCAATAGACCTACGGACCGCCCCCCGGGCGCCTCATTTCCGGCCCGAACGGCGGTCCACAGCCGGATCACGCACATGCGCACATCGACTTCACGCTTTGGTAAACGGCGCAGCCGGCCCGGACGTCCCCCACGCTGATGCATAACGTCTATTCGCTCCGCTCCGACGGCCCTGCAGTAGCGCTGCGACGACGGCAAAATCGGCAAAAATACCGACGAAATCGCCAGGAACGGCTGAAGGACGACGGAACATGCGGTGGTCCCGTCGCGGACGACGACCTAGCTGCGACTCACATTCCGCAGCGCGAGAACATATGTAGCCAGTATGACAACAACGCTGGACGGGAGCCGAAGGTTGGCTTGTCAAGGGCTGCACAACGCATCGGTTTTGCCTTATGGGTCATCGCGTACGGTGCGTTTGCCCGTCACCCGTCGCCGTCCGTGACCGGGTCCCACTGAAATTGTCCCTGCCGGGAGGATGAATGCTTCGGCTGCTGACCACGCTTGGGCGTGGCTTCAAGGAAAAGATCGGCTGGAAACGGCTCGGGGTCGCTGCGAGCGTGCTCATCATCGCGTTCGCGGTCACGACGCTGGTCCACACCCTGAAGGGCGTCGACACCGGTATCATCCTCACCGCGCTGACCGACATCGCGCCGCACCGGATCGCGCTGGCGGCGCTCTGCGTCGTCGGGGCGTTCTGCACGCTGACCTTCTATGACTTCTTCGCGCTGCGTACGATCGGCAAGACCCACGTCCCCTACCGCATCGCAGCGCTGTCGAGCTTCACCAGCTACACGATCGGCCACAATATCGGCGCCACCGTCTTTACCGGCGGCGCGATCCGCTTCCGGATCTATTCCGACTACGGCCTCTCCGCGATCGACGTCGCCAAGATCTGCTTTCTCTCGGGCCTGACCTTCTGGCTCGGCAATCTGTTCGTGCTCGGCTTCGGCATGGCCTGGCACCCCGCGGCGGCATCGGCCATGGACCTGCTGCCGCCGGCGATGAACCGGCTGATCGCGCTCGGCTGCCTTGCCGGCATCGGCGCCTATTTCGTCTGGCTCCTGACCGGCGAGAAGCGCCGCGAGCTCGGCCAGAACGGCTGGAAGGTGGTGCTGCCCTCGGCCAAGCTGACGCTGCTGCAGATCATCATCGGCGTGGTCGATCTCGGCTTCTGCGCGCTCGCGATGTATCTCCTGATGCCGACCGAGCCGCATATCGACTTCGTCTCGCTGGCGGTGGTGTTCATCCTGGCGACGCTGCTCGGCTTTGCGAGCCACGCCCCCGGCTCGATCGGCGTGTTCGACGCTGCGATGCTGGTGGCGCTGCCGGAGTTCAGCAAGGAGCAATTGCTGGCGACGCTGGTCGTGTTCCGTATCCTCTATTTCCTGATCCCGTTCGGGATCTCGATCTCGATCATGGGCATGCGCGAGCTGTGGCTCAACGTGGTGCGGCCCTGGCAGGAACGAAAAAGACTCAGCCAAGCCTGCACGGCTTCGGCGACCGTGCGGCAACCGATCGAAAGCCGGCAGCAGCAGATCAGGCGGCTGAGGCGGTAACAGCGAACGTTATCAGCCCGAAGTGCCTGTTTTGAGTCCCGGTTTCGATCCCCGATTGTTGGTCTCTGCAGCCGCTTCTCTTATTTTCGCCGTACCACTCGCGTCAAACCGCGCCATGATTGGCTTTCTGGTTCGATTTTCGTTTCGTGTCACGGTCTGCAGCGTGCTGCTCGGCAGCGCGCTCGCGGCGGTATTGGCTTCAGCCGCCGACGCGCAGGATACCCAGCTCTCGATCTCCTGGGAGGTCCGCAACCGCTTCCGGCTGTTCCGCGAGGAACGCGACTTCCGTCTGCATGTCGAAAGCGGGCTCGGCCGCAGCGTGCTGGCCTCGGAGCAGGCGCTGGAACTGCAAAGCGACGGCCGCGGCTGGGCGCGCAACACGGTCAACCGGCTCTGCATCGACCTGCAGGGCCGCGTCAGCGAGCCCTGCACCCGCGACAACGTCAAGGAAAGCTATCTGACGCCGATCGATCATCCGATCGTGGTGCGGCTCGCAGGTCCGGTTCCGGTCGGCGCGACCTGCGCCTGGTCGTTCGACGATGGCGACGGGCCGCAATCCTCGACATTCGATTGCGCCGAGCCGGTCAATCTGCGCGTCCGCTACGGCCGCACCACGGTCGCGACCGTCGATGTCGCCAGCGGCTCGGACGCCAACCAGCGCGTGACGACCCAGATCGCGGTGCGCGATCTGCTGATCGCCGGCCTCGGCGACAGCATCGCATCCGGCGAAGGCAATCCCGATCGCGCGATCGCACTCTCCGACGAGGGGTTCTGCTTCCGCTCCTATCTCGGCGGCGCGCAATACTACCGGCCGAGCCGCGCCGGCTTCAAAGGCGGCCGCGCCTGCGAAGCGCCCGACACCCTGACCAACTGGCAGCGCCAGAGCGCGCTGTGGCTCAACTCGGCCTGTCACCGTTCGCTGTACAGCTACCAGACCCGCACCGCGCTTGCACTCGCCGTGCAATATCCGCACATCGCGGTGACCTATCTGCCGCTGGCCTGCACCGGCGCCACCATCGCCGACGGCCTGCTCGGCTCGCAGCAGGCGCGGGAATGTCTGCCGACGAAAACCGCCAACACCTGCTCGGGCACCGTCAACGGCCAGATCGCGGAGCTGCGCACGGTGCTCGCAGCCGCCAAGCGCCGGCAGCCGGACCGTACGCTCGATCTCGTGCTGCTGTCGGTCGGCGCCAACGACATCTACTTCTCCGGCCTCGTCGCCAACGTGATCGTCGACACGCCGACCGAACGCGCGTTGTTCAGCCAGGGCGGCTCGATGGCCAGCGTCGACGATGCCCGCTCGGCACTGGCGCGCGACCTGCCGGCCGATTTCGCCAAGCTGCGCGATGCGCTGAAGCCGTTGGTCGGCGGCGACCTCTCGCATGTGGTCTACACGGCCTACGCCAATCCGGCGCTGGCCAATGGCGGCGCGGCCTGCCCCGGCGGCCGCGCCGGCTTCGAGATCCATCCCTCGTTCAACGCCGATCCGAAGCGGCTCGCGGCGGTCTCGGGCTTCGTGCAGAACGAGTTTCTGCCGCAGCTCAAGGCGATCGCGCAGTGCCAGTCCGGCATCATCTGCCGCAATCCGCAGGCCGACCGCATGACCTTCGTCGATGCGCATCAGGATGCGTTTGCAAGCCACGGCTTCTGCGCACGCGCGTCGACCGATCCGGAGTTCGACCGCGACTGCTTCGCCGCCAACGGCGACAGCTTCGTCTCCGACATCGTCGCCGCAGCCAACCAGCCGCTCAAATGCGGCCGCAGCGCCGGCGAATACCGCGCCTATCTGCCGCGTGCGCGCTGGATCCGCGACGCCAATGACAGCTATTTCGCGGCGATGACCTACCCGCAGGGCCTGCCGTCCTCGATGCAGCCAACCGACATCCACGATGCGACATGGGGCATCCTGTCGGCGGTGTATGGCGGCGCGGTGCATCCGAGCGCCGAAGGCCATGCGGCGATGGCCGATGCCGCGGTCCCCGCAGCCGCCACCGTGCTCCAATTGAACACCACGGTGCCTGAGGTGATCTCCGAGCCGGTCGCGCCGTTGCCGACTGCACCGGTGCAACGCTGAACGCTGCGTGCGGCCGCGAACGAACGTGATCCCAATGAGGGTCCTAGTGCCGCTTCGTCGCCGGCAAGGGCGCCGGTGGCGGCGGCTTCATCGCTGCGGCTTGCGCGGGCAGATATTTGGCGACGATTGTGGGATCGAGTTGCGCCAGCGCCGCGTCCGGCAGCCGGGTCCAGACCTCGTCCTTGCCGAACAGCGAGATGCCGAGATAGCCGCGCATGGTCAGCGTCTGTCCATCGGCGCTCAGCGTCATCTTGGCCTTGTAGACCTTGCCGTTGCGCGGATCGAGCACGTTGCCGCCTTCATAGGCGAGCCCGTTGCGCTTCATGTCGCGGATCAAGGGAATGCCAAGCCACGGCATGTCCTTGCGATCGTCCGTGCATTTCGAGCAGACCGGATTGGGCGGATCGCCGGGCGCTGAGAACATCTTTGCGATCATGCCTTCGAACAGGCCGTTGCGCTCGATCACCAGGAACCAGCCTTCGGGCTTGCCGTCTTCGATCTTCTGCCAGAGTCCGGCCGCCGATAGCTCGGCCGCGGAAGCTGCAAGCGGAGCAGCTAGCACAAAGGCCGTAGCGATCGCCAGGATCAGCCGAAGTCTGGATCGCGTGTTCCGCATCATCATCACCTGATCAATCGACAAACTCGATTACGAGCAGACTACGGCCATTTCGCGGAGTGTTCCAGTACCCGCGCCGCGCGGGCAATGGCCCATGCCCCTGGCATTGGTCGCTGCTGAAGTGGAATCAGTTCACCCCAAGCTTCTTCTGCAAACTTGATGACGAGGTTGTGTACTGGAACACCAGCCGCTTGTCGGGATACACGTAGCGGTGCGCCTTCTGCGCCATCAACGCGCCCTCGTGGAAGCCGGAGAGAATGAGCTTCAGCTTGCCCGGATAGGTGTTGATGTCGCCGATCGCGAAGATGCCTGAAACGTTGGTCTCGAACGCTGCGGTGTCGACCGGCACCAGATTGTTCTCCAGCGCCACGCCCCAGTTCGCGACCGGACCGAGCTTCATGGTGAGCCCGAAGAACGGCAGCATCGTATCGCAGGTGATCGTCGACATCGCATTGTCGTTGCCCTTCAGCGCGGCGCCCGAGAGCTGACCGTTGGCGCCTTCGAGCCCGGTGACCTGGCCGATCTTCAGATCCATCTTGCCGTCGGCAACCAGCGAGCGCATCTGCTCGACGCTGTGCGGCGCTGCGCGGAAATCGTCGCGCCGATGCAGCAGCGTGATGCGCTTGGCGATCGGATGCAGATTGAGCGTCCAGTCGAGCGCGGAGTCGCCGCCGCCGACGATCAGGATGTTCTTGTCGCGGAACTGCTCCATCTTGCGCACGGCATAGAACACCGACGTGCCTTCATAGGCCTCGATGCCCGGCACCGGCGGACGCTTCGGCTGGAACGAACCGCCGCCCGCGGAGATCACGACGACCTTGACCTCGAACTCCTTGCCGGCATCGGTCTTCACGCGGAACAGGGGATCGCCGATCTTCTCGATGCTCTCCACCATCTCGTTGAGGTGGAAGGTCGCGCCGAACGGCTTGATCTGCTCCAGCAGTTGCTCGGTCAGGCCCTGGCCGGTGACAAAGGGAATCCCGGGAATGTCGTAGATCGGCTTCTCGGGATAGAGCTCGGCGCACTGCCCGCCGATCTTGTCGAGGATGTCGACCAGATGCACCTTCATGTCGAGCAGGCCCAGTTCGAACACGGCGAACAGTCCGCAGGGACCCGCGCCAATTATCAGCACATCGGTTTTGATCGCTTCGCTCATATCCGCTTCTTTTCAGTTGAAATCGACTGGACGGCTTTCGCCTGCCCAGCCAAGTATGGCCGGATCGGGACATGCATAATAGGGACAGCGGCTGGCGCGGCAACCCCTTGCCGAACCTGCGCAACTCGGCTGTATGGGCGGGAAACCGACGGAGATCCCCCTCGTGAATGCCCCTGTCCGCGCCGACGATGCACCGCGCCTGGAAGACTTTCCCTATCGCCTGTCCGACAATGTGCGCTTTGCCGATCTCGACCCGAACGGGCACGTCAACAACGCCGTCTATGCGAGCTATTTTGAGACCGGCCGCGTCACGCTGGTGAAGGACCTCAGCATGGGGCTGATGCCGGCCGGGCTAGGCTGGATCATGGTGCGGCTCGACATCCATTTCCGCGCCGAGCTGCACTGGCCGGGACAGATCGAGCTTGGGCTCGGTCTCGTCAAGTTCGGACGGACGTCGACCACTTTCGATCAGGTGGTATTTTCGGAAGGGAGATGCGTGGCGTCGGCGAAGGCGGTCACCGTGATGATCGATGAGGCCACGCGCAGACCGACGCCGCTGCCGGCGGAGGTCAAGCAGAACTTCCGCCGCTGGGTCCGTCGCGGTGTGAACCCGGACGGCGAATAAATCAGGTCAGGCCTGCCGCTCCGGCGTCGACACGACCAGTCCGTCGAGATCGTCGGTCACCTTGATCTGGCAGGACAGCCGCGAATTCGGACGCACGTCGAAGCCGAAATCCAGCATGTCCTCTTCCATCGGCGACGGCGCGCCGACCTTCTCGCGCCACGCGTCATCGACATAGACATGGCAGGTCGCACAGGCGCAGGCGCCACCGCATTCGGCTTCAATGCCGGGAATGGCGTTGCGGATCGCACCTTCCATCACCGTCGCGCCGTTCTCGATATCAATGGAGCGTTTCTCTCCGGAATGGTCGATAAAGTGTATTTTGGCCATGATTGCTCGTGCTGCCGGAATGCGCCGGACGATGGTTGGAAAGGTCCCGGCAGTCGTATAACGGGTCGATCCGTACAGCGCTAGCGCGGAGACCGAAAACCTGCCGGCCGGCCAGGGCGGCGCCCTACCCGTTGCCGCAGGCCGTGGAGATGCCGGAAGCCTTAGGAGCGGCCCAGAATCAGCTCGATCGCCGTGCGCGCCTCGGCAATCGCGGCCCCGAGCGCGGCGAGCGGCTGGGCCGGATCGGAACCGGCGGTGAGCGCGGTTTCCAGGTTGGCGGCAGCCTCGGCAACGCCGAAGGCGCCAATCGCCCGCGCCGATCCTTTCAGGGTGTGGGCGTGGGTCGGAGCCTCGGGCGGCAGGGCAGCCAGTTCGCCAAGGATCCGGGCCGACTGGGTCGAGAACATCGCCAGCACTTCCCGCTCCAGCCCCGGGTCCCCCAGCGTCATCCGTCGAAGGTGATCGACATCGATCGGCCCGTCGCCAGGCGCGAGCGGCGGCGATTGCGTCCATTCAACCCGTTCGAGATGAAGCGGCATAGCCTGTCCCTGTCGTCTCTGCCGGGCTTCACCGGCGGACCGTTCGCCCAGCCAATCACGAAACTGGTTAACGAATTGTTGTCGGGATGATCGGCAAAACCGCCCGATTCTGGACAATTTCCGGACACAATCGGCCCTCTAAGGCAGGAATTTCGAGTACCCATAAGGCCTTATGGCGCAAAGCTGTTAACGATGATTAAGAAAGTATTAATCGCAAGCATTTCATTCGCATCGCTCTCCCAATAGGATGTTTGCGGATGTAGCGGACAAGCCGCCGAGGGGGCGCTTGCGCTCCGCTTGTGGGCACCGGCTTCGAGCTTGCGTGGGGACGATCGCAGGCTCGCCGACGCGTAAAATAGTGAGAGGGCTCAGACTGAACATGGCGAACACTCCCAAGAAGGTCAAAGATCCCACCGAAGTCGCGCTTTCTGCCATCCAGGAAGCCCTCAACATCAGCGAGCAAGGCGCGGAGAGCCGCAGCCCCCTCAACGAAGGCGCCGCGCCGTTGAGCCTGCCGCCTTCAGCTCCGGATTTTTTCAGCCGCATCGTTCGAGTCCCGCTCGAATACCGATCGTTCGGTGTTCGAGCCGATCGAGGAACCGCGCGCGCCGCGCCGCGCCGCCAATGATGATCGCGAGACCATCGGCCAGATGCTGCAGACGCTGCAGGGAGGGCGTGCCCGCAACGCCTTCACGCTGTTCTTCGTCTGCTCCGGCGCGTGGCTGCTCGGCGGCGTGATCCTCACCATCGCGTTCTGGCCGGCCCTGCAGGCCTCGATGGCCCAGGGTACCGGCGTCCTGGTACTCGCCGGCCTCGCCGCGCTGTTCGCCGTTCCGGTGCTGCTGTTCTATTATCTCGCCAGCCTCGCCTCGCACGGTCAGCGCATGCAGATGATCGCGCAATCGATGGCGCAGGTCGCAATGCGATTCTCCGAGCCGGAAAACGCCGCCGCCGATTCCATGGTGACGGTAGGCCAGGCGATCCGCCGCGAGGTCGCGGCGATGGGCGACGGCGTCGAACGCGCGATCGCGCGCGCCGGCGAACTCGAGACCCTGGTTGCCAACGAGGTGGCGGCGCTGGAGCGTGCCTATTCCGACAATGAAGTGCGCATCCGCGCGCTGCTGCAGGACATCGCCCACCAGCGCGACAATCTGGTCGGCCAGGCCGAGCAGGTGCGCAGCGCGATCTCCGGCGTGCAGATCGACCTGCGCCATGACATCGCGCTGATCTCGGACGCGATTGCCTCGCGCGTCGACGAGGTCGCCAAGAGCATCACCGGCGCGCTGGAAGAGCGCGGCCAGCACATCACGACCGCACTGAGCCATGCCGGCGACAACATGATCCTCGCGCTCGGCGAGCGCGGCGGCGACCTGCTCGACCGCCTCGAGGAAGCCAGCGCCGAGACCACGCGCGCGGTGATGGACGCCTCCGAACGGCTCACCACCAGCCTCAACTTCAAGACCGGCCACGTCCATGACGAGTTCGTCGATCTGGCCGATCGCGTCCACGAGATGCTGAACGAGCGCATCGACCGCATCACCGGCGAGTTCGAGCAGCGTTCGTCTGCGATCGTCGACGGCATCTCCGACCGCACCGAAGAGGTCCACGACTCCCTGAAGAATTCCGCGGACTCGCTGCTGCTCGAGCTCGAGCTGCGCAGCAACGACCTGGTCAGCAAGATCGACGACGCCGGCAACCGCCTCGCCGGCCAGATCATGACGTCCGGCGACCGCGCGAGCGAGGCGCTCGACGTCACCGTCAATTCGCTGGTCGCCAAGGTGGTGGGCCAGACCGAGACCGCGCACGACTCGCTGTCGCTGCAGATGAGTGCGTTCGACGACCTGGTGAAGAACCACGGCAGCGAGCTCGCCGAGAAATTCGCCCGCGACTCCGGCACGCTCGGCGCGCTGATCACCCGCCACATCTCTGAATTCGACCGCACCGTGAAGACGTTCGGCGGCGACATCGTCGAGCGCATGGGCCAGCGGACCCAGGACATCGCCGACAGCCTGAAGACCTATGTCGACACCTTCGACAATCGCGTCACCACCAATAGCGGCGAGATCACCGCTTCGCTCGACCAGCGCCTGCTGCAGTTCGAGACCACGCTCGGCAGCCGCGTCACCAACCTCGACGCCTCGCTGACCGACAAGCTGTCGTCGTTCGACAGTTCGCTCGCCACCAAGATCGGCTCGTTCGACGGCCGCCTGCAGTCGCTGGATGACGCGATCGACGGCCGCATGCGGACGATCGAAGTCACCTTCGAGAGCCGCGCCAAGTCAGTCACCGACACCATCGACGGCCATCTCGGCACGCTCGCGACCCAGCTGACCGAAGGCGCCACCCAGGCGATCCACTCGATCGACTCGCGCCTCGGCCTGCTCACCACGACCCTGACCGAGGGCACCGTGCAGGCGATCGCCGCGGTCGACCATCGCATCAACGGCGTCACCGAGACCATCGACGGCCACAGCAACCGCCTGGTCGACACCATCAACGGCCACAGCACCCGCCTCGCCGATACCATCAACGGTCACAACACCCGCCTCGTCGAGACCATCAGTGGTCATAGCTCGAACGTGACCGACACCATCTCGGCGCGCTTCGCCGATATCCAGCAGGGCATCGAGAGCCGCGTCGGCGTCATCGCCGGTGACATCGACACCCGCGTCGCGCAGTTCGAGGACCTCTTGGGCTCGCGCGTCGAGGCCGTCGCCGGCCGTATCGAGAGCAGCGGCCGCCAGGCGAGCGAGGACCTGATGTCCCGCGCCGAAATGTTGTCGTCGAGCATCAAGTCCCATGTCGAGGACGCCGAGCGCTCGCTGACCAACCTCGTGGTCAACACCAGCGAAACCATCCAGACCGGCGCGCGCACGGCGCAGCAGGCGCTGCTCACCGTGTCCGCGGATGTCGGCAACCAGCTCAAGCAGAGCTCCGCCGAGGTCGAGAGCGTGCTGACCGCGGTCGGCACCAGCGCCGCCAACTCGATCCTCACCAGTGCCCGCGACGCCCAGGTCTCGCTGGTCTCCGCATCCGGCGACGTCGCCTCGCAGATCAAGGCGCTGTCGGAGGACGTCGAGCGCACGCTGCAGGCGGCCGGCAGCGCCACCGCAGCCTCGGTGCTGTCGGGCGCCCGCGACGCGCAGACCACGCTCGTCTCGGCCTCGATCGAAGCCGCAAGCCAGGTCAAGTCACTGGCCGCCGACGTCGAGCAATCGCTGTCGATGTCCGGCTCAGCGGCCGCCGAAGCGATCATGACCGGTGCCCGCGAGGCCCAGACCACGCTGATCGCGACGTCGGCCGACGTCACGGGCCAGGTCAAGTCGCTCGCCAGCGACGTCGAGCGCTCGCTGTCAATGGCCGGTTCCGCGACCGCGGAAGCCGTCGTCGCCTCCGCCCGCGAAGCCCAGAGCACGCTGGCCGGTGCGTCGACCGAAGCCACCAACCTCGCCCGCACGCTCGCGGCCGACATCCAGCACTCGCTCTCGACCGCCGGCACCGCGACCGCGGAAGCCGTCGTCGCCTCCGCCCGCGAGGCGCAGAACACGCTGGCCGGCGCGTCGACCGACGCCACCAATCTGGTCCGCACCCTGTCGGCCGACATCGAGCGCTCGCTGTCGATGGCCGGCTCCGCCACCGCGGAAGCCGTCGTCGCCGCCGCGCGCGAGGCGCAGAGCACGCTGGCCGGCGCATCCACCGAGGCCACCGATCTGGTCCGCACGCTGGCGGCCGACATGGAGCGCTCGCTGTCGATGGCCGGCTCCGCCACCGCGGAATCGATCACATCAGGTGCGCGTGAAGCCCAGAGCATGCTGGTCAATGCATCGACCGAGTCTGCGACAAAGGTGACGGCGCTTGCCGCCGATATCCAGCGCGCGCTGTCGATGGCCGGTTCCGGCACCGTCGAGGTGCTGACGGCCGGCGCTCGCGAGGCGCAGAATACCCTCGTCACCGCGTCGACCGAAGCAGCCAACCACGTCAAGTCGCTGGCAGCCGATGTCGAGCGCACCCTGACGTCGGTCGGCACCAACACCGCCCAGACGATCCTCGGCAGCGCCCGCGATGCCCAGAACTCGTTCGTGGCAACGTCCAACGAGGCCGCAACCCAGATCCGCGCGATCTCGGTCGAGATCGAGCGCTCGCTGACCACGACCAGCGCCGAGACTGCGCAGACCATCCTGGGCAGCGCCCGCGAGGCCCAGAGCTCGTTTGCGGCGACTTCCGCCGACGCGGCCGCCCAGATCCGCACGCTCTCGACCGATATCGAGCGCGCGCTGGGTTCGGTCACAGCCAAGACCACCGACAACATCCAGACCTCTGCGCAGAACGCACAGGCCGCGCTGATCAACATGTCCAACGAGGTCACGACCAAGGTCAAGACGACCTCCGCCGACATCGAACGTTCGGTGCTGTCTGCGTCCAGCGCATTCGGCTCGGCCATGACCGGCAAGACCGACGAGATCGTCACCTATGTGCAGCAGCAGACCGAGCGGCTGTCGCAGATGGTCGACGGCCGCCGCGGCTCGCTGGTCGAGGCGCTGACCGCCAAGACCACACAGCTGTCGAACGACATGGATCGCGCCACCGCGGACGCGCTGAAGGCGATCGAAACCCGCGGCCTCGCCTTCTCGCAGTCGATGGCGGCACATGGCGGCGATGTCGCGCGCAACATCACCTCGGCCGGCGATCAGGCGACCGGCGCGGTGGCGAAGTCGCTCAAGGAGCTCGAGCAGGCCTCGCGCGCGGCGATCGACCAGTCGCGCCAGGTCTCGATCTCGGCCGTCACGGAAATGCAGGAGACCAGCAAGATCCTGCGCACCGATACGGTGGCGCTGTTCGAGCGGCTGCGCGAGGGCAACATCCTGCTGCAGGAAGTGTTGACCGGCGCCCACGACAACCTCAACTCGCTGGAGCGCGCGCTGGTGACCCGCGTGGCCGACTTCGTGTCCGCCATGAACGACGTGACGTCGCGCAACGGCGTGGCGACCCAGACGCTGGAAGACCAGCTCACGGTGTTCAACAGCAAGACCGGCAAGGCGCTGGAAGATCTCGGCGCGCTGTCGAGCCAGTTCGAGACCCACGGCAAGGCGCTGATCGAGGCGGCTGCCGTGGTCGAGCAGGCCAACCGTTCGACGACGGCCTCCGTCAGCGAGCGCAAGTCGGCGCTGGAATCGCTGGTCACCACCATCGACCTGCGCACCACCGATCTCGACCAGCGGCTGTCGCGCTTCACCGGCCTGCTCGATGAATCGCTCGGCGCGGCCGAGGAACGCGCCCGCGACATCGCGCGCGTGGTGGCGGAGACCGCAGGCGCCGGTTCGGCTGCGATCAGCAAGCAGTTCGAGGCGGTGCGCATGGCCGCCGAGAACGAGCGTCAGCAGACCGTCGACGCCATGAGCGACCTCTACCAGCAGAGCAACGCCGAGACCGACGCGATGTTCAAGGAATCGACGGAGAAGTTCTCCGCGATGGTCACGGCGATGAAGCAGATGGCAAGCGAGATGCACAGCGAGCTCGAGGCCACCCGCAACGAGCTGCGCCGCGGCGTGCTGGAAATGCCGCAGGAGGCCGCCGAAAACACCGCGCAGATGCGCAAGGTGATCGTCGACCAGATCGAGGCCCTGGCCGAGCTGAACCGCATCGTCGCCCATCACGGCCGCGGGCTCGACGTGGTCTCGTCCAACCGCGCCAGCGTCCGCCACGAGGAGCCGGTGATGGCTGCCGCCGGTGGCCGCGGCGACGTGCGCATGCGGGATAACGGCAACAGCGCCTCGACGCTGCCGCCGCCGGATCTCGGCATGGCGACCTCGCGCCGCACCGAGGCCCCGTCGGTCAGCCCGGCCGGCCCCAACAACGGCGATGGCTGGCTGTCCGACCTGCTCAACCGCAGTGACGCGCCGTCGCCCGCCCCGCAGAACCGCGACGCCCAGCAGCGCCCGCGTCCGCAGCAGCAGCCGGCCGCCAATCCGCTGGAATCGCTGTCGCTCGACATCGGCCGGCTGATGGACCGCACGCTTGCGGCCGAGATGTGGGATCGCTACCAGCGCGGCGAGAACAAGGCGTTCTCCAAGCGCCTCTACACGCCGGCCGGCCAGAAGGCCTTCGACGAGGTGGCCCGCAAGTACCGCGCCGACCGCGGCTTCAAGCAGACGGTCGACCGCTACATCGCGGAGTTCGAGCGCCTGCTCGACGAAGTCGCCCGCGAAGGCCGCGGCCAGCAGGAACTGAGCAGCCACCTGACCTCGGAAACCGGGCTGGTCTACACCCTGCTCGCCCATGCCGCGGGACGGCTGGGGTAAGCGTTCGAGCCATCGCAGTACAAGAAACGGAGGCAGCGATGCCTCCGTTTTGCTTTTGACCGCCGCAAGACTAAATTTGCGGGAGAACGAGCTGGGAGGGTTCAGATGTTGCTCGCACGCTGGCGGCCCATCGTCGCGCTGACGATGCTCGGGACAATTGGGGTGCCCGTGGTTGCGACGGCGGACCCGATCCAGCCGTCCAAAATCCGGACCATCAGAATAAAGGAAGAAAGCAAACCTGCGGCCGGTGCGCGCGTCGTTCGAACGACGCCTGTCAGCCTGGCAGGCGATGCGACCCACGATACGACCAGCCGCGCATGGCCGGCAACACAGGGCCTCGTCAATGCGGCATCCGATCCCCACCATATTCGCAGCTTGAGGATCCGCTCGGAGCAGACGTATCCGGACGACCGCTATCGCCGCTTCGTTCCTGAAGCAGCCGAGCCATCTGAGGCAGCGCCCCAGTAGCACTGCGGCGATCGTCGGGACGAACGGAGGGCGCGTAGCCTATTGCTGCCGGCGCCGCGGCCCGGCCGGTGCTGCGGCCGGAGCCGGCGCGGGCTCGGGTGCGGCGTTGTTGCTGCCGCCGAAGATCACCCGGCTCGGGTTGCGGTCGAAATTGTTCACGGCGCGGCTGATGTCGGACAGCGTGCGGCGGCCGTCGTTGATCAGGAGATTGGAGCGCTTATCGAGATCGTCGGCGAGCTCGCGGATCGACTTCACCATCAGGTTCAGCTCGCTGCCATTGTTGCCGCCCGCGATCGCATTGAGGCCCAGCATCAGATTGTCGGCCTTGCCCATCACGCCGTCGACCTTGAGCATGACGTTGTCGATCTTCTCGGAATTGCGCGCCAGCGCCTGGGTGAAGACCTCGAGATTCTTCAGCGAATTCTTCACCGACTGCTGATTGTCGGCGACGATGCGGTTGACGTTCTGCAGGGTGGCGCGGATCGCTTCGGTGACGTCCTGCAGCGCGTTGGGGTCGGCGGTCAAAACCGGGATGCCGTCCTCATCCAGCGGCACCGGCGGGGCGGCCTCCTCGCCGCCCTTCAGCGAGATCGCGGCGACGCCGGTGAGGCCCTGGAATTCGAGGCCGACCAGGGTGTCCTTGCGCAGCGGTGCGTTGTTCTCGATCATCGCCAGCGCGACCACGCGTCGCGGGTTGTCGAGCTTGACCGAGACCACTTCCCCTATCCGGATACCGTTAAAATTGACATTGCCGCCATTGCGCAGACCCGACGCCGGCCCCTCGAAGATCACCCGCAGGGGGCTGCGCTGCTTGGTGGTGTGCAGGCTCTGGAACCACAGCACGAAGCCGAACGCCGCAGCGATTACCGCCAGCGTGAAAGCCCCGATCAAGACGTAGTTCGCCCGCGTTTCCATCAATTGCTCGCGTTCATCACTCTTGGGCGCTCGCGCAGTCGGCCTGCGTTCGAGCCCGTCGAATTCCCTGTTGGCGCATGATCTCGTCCGAAAACCGGTCTTTTCGTTTCGGGATCATGGGCTAGGCCACAACGGCTCGGGCGCGCTTGCCGTTGAAATATTGCTGCAGCCACGGATGCTGCGATGCCTTCATGTCGGCGATCGATCCTGCAGCAATGATCTTACCGTTCCCTAAAACGGCGATACGGTCGCACGCGGTGTATAGACTGTCGAGATCGTGGGTTACCATGAAAACGGTCAGCCCCAAAGTGCGCTGCAGGGTGCGCACCAGCTCGTCGAAATCCCCTGCGCCGATCGGATCGAGACCCGACGTCGGCTCGTCGAGAAACACGAGCTCCGGATCGAGCGCGAGTGCGCGCGCCAGCGCGACGCGCTTGATCATGCCGCCGGACAGTTCCGACGGATAGCGATCGGCGACCTCGGGCTTCAGGCCGACCATCACCAGCTTCGCCACCATGATCTCGTCGAGCAGCCGCTGCGAGACCCGCAGATATTCGCGCGCCGGAAACTGGATGTTCTGGCGCACCGTGAGCGAGGAGAACAGCGCGCCCTGCTGGAACAGGATGCCCCAGCGCCGCTCCACGGCGCGGCGCTGCGCCGAGCTCGCGGCATCGAGATCGACGCCGAACACTTCGATGCGGCCGGAGACCTTCGGCACCAGGCCGATGATGGTGCGCGTCAGCACCGATTTGCCAGCACCCGACGGGCCGACGAAGCCGAGGATCTCGCCGCGCTTGACGTCGAGGTCGAGGCCGTCGAGCACGCGCGTGTTGCCGAATTGAACCGTGATGTCGCGGACCCGGATGATGGCGTCGATGTCCTGCTCGGCCATGATCACATCCCGATCGAGGCGAAGAAGATCGCGAACACGCCGTCCATCACGATCACGAAGAAGATCCCTTTCACCACCGACGCGGTGGTGTGCTGACCGAGCGATTCCGCCGAGCCCTGCACTGCAAGCCCCTCGACGCAGGCGACGATGCCGATCACCGCGGCCATGACAGGCGCCTTGACCATGCCGACGATGAAATGATCGATCGATATGGCATCACGAAGGCGGAGCAGGAAGGCCTCCGGATCGACGCCGCCATAGAGCCACGCCACCAGGCCGCCGCCATACAGCGCGGCCATCGCGCCGAGAAAGGCCAGGATCGGCAGCGCCAGCACCAGCGCCAGCATCCGCGGCAGGATCAAGACCTCAATCGGATCGAAGCCCATGGTGCGCAGCGCGTCGATCTCCTCGCGCATCTTCATCGAGCCGAGCTCGGCGGTATAGGCCGAGCCGGAGCGGGCCCGCGACCATGATCGCGACCAGCAGCACGCCGATCTCGCGCAGCACCAGCACGCCGAGCATGTCGACCACGAAGATGTCGGCGCCGAACCTGCGGAAGTGGAAGATGCCCTGCTGCGAGATGATGCAGCCGATCAGGAAGGTGATCAGCACCACGATCGGCACGGCGCGCAAGCACACCTGCTCGAGGTGATGCACCGTCGAGGTCAGACGGAAGCTACGCGGATGGATCAGCACCTTGCCGGCGGCGGCCAGCACGGCACCGAGCATGTCGACGAGACCGATGATGGTGCCGCTGACCCCGGCCACGGTGCGGCCGATCTGCTCGAGCATGCCCGTAATCGACAGCCGGTCGCTGACGACCCTGGGCGCAGGGCCGACGCGGCGGACCTCGTCGACCAGGCTGGAATAATTGGCAGAGAGGCCGGCGATCTCCGCTTCGGCGCTGGCGTCGCTGAGGCTGCGGCGCAGCCGCTCGATCAGCCACGCGCCGAACGTGTCGAGGCTCGCGACCTGCGACACATCGATGAAGATGTGGGGACGGCTGCCGCGCAGTTTCTCGGCGTCGGAGACGATCCGCTCGAGCGCGGGAGCAAAGCGGGCTGTCCAATTGCCCGCCGCGCACAACGCCAGTCCTTCGCCTTGGGCTATCCGCTCCAGTGTCGGGTCGCCGCTCACCTTTTGCCTACCCCTCAAGCCGGCTGGCCGTTGATCTCCGGCGGCTTGCCGGATCGGCTTGTCGAATCTGCCGCTAACCAGCCATAGTTGGTTGCGCGTCGCAAGCTACGGTTCAGGAAATAGTAGACTTTAAAATGACTTCCACCCCTCCCGGAGCCGTTTCCCTGACAGGGCGGATCGAGCGCTGGCCGATCGCCGGAACCTTCACGATCAGCCGCGGCACCAAGACCGAGGCGGTCGTCGTGGTGGCCGAGGTGAGCCGGGGCGGCCTCACCGGCCGCGGCGAATGCGTGCCCTACCCACGCTACGGCGAAACGCCCGAGGCGACGCTGCAGGCGATCCAGGCGATGCAGGAGCCGCTCGCCGGCGGCATGGACCGTATCGCCTTGCAGGCCAGCATGCCCGCCGGCGCGGCCCGCAATGCGCTGGATTGCGCGCTGGCGGACCTCGAGGCCAAACGCGCCGGCAGGCGGATCTGGAACCTGCTCGGCCGGCCTGCGCCCGAACCGCGCACCACCGCCTATACGATCTCGCTCGGAACGCCTGAGGCGATGGCGGAGGCCACCGCGAAGGCCGCGCATCGCGCGCTGCTCAAGATCAAGCTCGGCGGCGATGGCGACGCCGCGCGGATCGTCGCGGTGCGCAAGGCCGCGCCGGCATCCGAACTCATCGTCGACGCCAATGAAGCCTGGACCGAGGACAACCTCGCCGCCAACCTTGCGGCCTGCGCCGATGCCGGCGTCACGCTGATCGAGCAGCCGCTGCCGGCGGGCAACGACGAGGCGCTGCTGCGGATCAAGCGCCCGGTTGCGGTGTGCGCCGACGAGAGCGTGCATGACCGCGCCTCTCTCGAGGGCCTGCGCGGCCGCTATGACGCCGTCAACATCAAGCTCGACAAGACCGGCGGGCTGACCGAAGCGCTCGCGATGGCGGATGCTGCCCGCGCGCTCGGCTTCGAGATCATGATCGGCTGCATGGTCGCGACCTCGCTTGCGATGGCGCCGGCGATGCTGATCGCGCAAGCCGCGCGCTTCGTCGATCTCGACGGCCCGCTGCTGCTGGCCAAGGACCGCGACAACGGCCTGCGCTACGACGGCAGCCTGGTCTATCCGCCCGACGCCGCACTCTGGGGATAATGGGTTAACCGCTTGCGTGCCAGCCACATCACAAGCCCGCCCGTCGCTGCCATCACCGCCATCATGTCGTAGACGCCGAGGCCGAAGCGCGCATAGACCATGCCGCTGACGATCGCCGTGGTGCTTGCGACAATGCCGCCGCAGGCGGTGAGATAGCCCTGCGCGCGTGCCATCACATGAACCGGCACGTGATGCACCATCAGCCCCATGATGCCGACCTGGGTCAGACCGAAGCTCAGCCCGTGCCCGAGCTGGACCACAGCAAGCACGGCAAGCGGCGGATCCTGCGCGGTGATCGCCCAGCGCGCCACGGCGCTGGCGGCCGCGATCATCACCAGGACAGCCGAAGGCAGCGTGAAGCGCGGCGATAGCGCAAACAGCACGATCTCGGCGATCACGCCAAGCACCCAGAGGGCCGCGATCGTCAGGCCGCTGAAGCCGGCCTGCTGCCAGGCAATCGATGCGAAGATGTAATAGGCGCCGTGGCTGCCCTGGATCAGCGCCGAGGACACGATGATCGCGAGGAACGTCGGATTGCGCAGCAGCCGCGGCGCGCCGACCGCGTGCGCGACTGCGGCCGCTGGACGGCCCAGCGGCCGCAGCGTCAGCCCGACCAGCGCACCGAGCACGGTCACGGCGGTGATGATCCAGATCAGATCGACCTCGGCGACATAGCGGAGCAAGAACCCGCTGACGAGCGCGCAGACCGCGAAGGCGGCCGAACCCCACAGCCGCAACGGTCCGTAGCTCAGGCCAAATTGCCTGACGCCGCGCAGCGCATAGGCGTCGGTGAGCGGCACCATCGGTGTCCAGACGCAGCAGGTCAGCGCATAGACCGCGAGCAGCACCAACGGCTGGTGCTGGGTGCCGATCACGGCAAAGCCCAGTGCGGTGGCGAATCCCGTGGCGATCATCGCACCGCGCAGCATCTGGCGGCGCTCCGCCGCCGCAGTGAGCAGCGGCAGGACGGTGAAGCGCGTCACCGGCGGCACCGCCGTGATGATGCCGATCCAGGTGGCATCGATCCCGATCGCCTTCAGCCACACCGTGAAAAACGGCAGATGGACCCCGGTCATCCCGAACGTCGTGGCATAGAATGCCGCGAGGCTGCGCGCGAATCGCCGCGGCGCAACCTTGGCTGCAATGGGGATTTGTGATTCGGAAGACATCAATTCAATTGCGATTCGCGCGATATCGTGGTGATCGTTAGCGTAACGCGCAGTGATTTGCGCGGAGAGATTGTGATGGCCGAAGAAGCATTCGCCCTGTCGCCGATATCCGCCCGCGCGGCCCTGCCGAGCGAGGAGGACTATGCTGCGATCAGCGCGGCCTTCATGGAGACCTCGCGGGGCCGCTGGTTCCTCGGCGAATACGCCAAGCGCAACCGCAATGCCGACACCCGCATGGTGCTCGATGCCGTGGCGCGGATCGAGGACAGCCTCAGCGCGCAGCGGCAAGCCGCCGCAGCGGCCATCAGGGACGAGCAGCTGGCACAGGCGCTGGCCGCCCTGCGCGGCGCGATCGAGGCCGCCCAGGCCACCGCCATCGCGGCGCTCGACGGCATCAGCTTCGAACCAAACCTCGCGCCGGTGCGCAAGGGCGTGCGGGTGATCAGGGAGATCTCCTGGCGGCTGCGCGAGATCGGCAATGACGGCCGGATCTGCGACATCATCGATTCGCAGGCCAGCGCGATCGAGGCCGGTGCGACCGAGGTTTCGATGGACGACGCCAAGGCCGTGCTGGATGCCGCCTTCGCGGCGCTGGCCCGCCGGCTCAGCGAATTCGATCCGGACCAGGCGGAAACGCCAGTGGCCGAACCTGATGTGGCCGAAGCACCGGTTGCGGAACCGCCCGCTGCTGCCCCCTCGCCGCAACCAGTAGCGGAAAGCGCTGCCGCCGAGAGTGCTGCTGTCCCCGATGCTGCTCTTGCCGCCACGGCGACCGCGCCGCCTCGGGAAGCCGTTGCAACGCCGAGCGCTGAGGCTGCCACGGCCGCAATGCCGGAGCCGAGCGAAGCATGGCTCAAGGCGGAGGCCGCACTGGCCGAAGCCGAAGCCGCAGAGCTCGCCCGCGTCACCGAGGCCGCCGCTGACGCCCAGGACGAAGCGATGCTCGACCTGATCGCGATGGAGATGGGCGCGCCCGATCCGATCGACGAAGAAGCGATCGCCGAGGAAATGCATGCTGCCGAGGAGATGCGCGTCGCCGAGGCGATGGCTGACGAGCCCGAGATGGTTGCACCGGCCATTCAGCCCGAGCCCGCACCGGCGCCCGAGCCGATCGAGGTCAAGGTCGAGCCGATGGCTGCAGCGCCGATTGCTGCAGCACCGGTTGCCGCGGCTCCGGCAACCGAGCCGCCGCCTCTCCCACCCGCCGTCGAGGCTGCCGTTGCTCCCGCAGCAGAACTCTCACTCGGCTCGACCATCATCGCGAGTGGCCTTTTGAAAAAGCCGAGCGTCGCGGCCAACGATCCGCTCGCGCCGATCCGCCGCATGAGCCAGGTCGAGAGAATCGCGTTTTTCTCGTAGACGCGACGTGTGCGCGCTGCGCACTCACCTTCCATTGACCACCCACGCAGCGTGACCCAGCTCACATACGGCGGGCGTGTCCGCGCCTAGCCTCGCCGCGACCGGTCCCGCACCGGGACCAGCTTTTGGGAGCGCGCGATGGTCCGCCTGACATCCATCATGATATCGGCCGCATTGCTCGGTCTGTTGAGCCTCGGTGTGTCGGGCACAGCATCTGCCGAGACCAGCGGCGCCACCATCGGCAATGCAACGCAGACGCCGGCACAATCGATCGATCAAGCCGCTTCGCCGGCGACGCCCACTGCAGCGACGCCGGCTGCGCTACGCGGCCCCGAGCAGCGCGTCGCGCTCGTGATCGGCAATGCGAACTATGAGAATGCGCCAAAACTCGCCAATCCCGGCAATGACGCGCAGTCGATGGCCGAATTGTTGAACGCGGCCGGCTTCGAGGTGATCTCCGCGACCGACCTCAGGCAGGGCGACATGGTCAAGGTGTTGCAGGATTTCTCCGACAAGGTCGCGGCGCGCGGCCCCGGCACGGTCGCGATGATCTATTACGCCGGCCACGGCGTGCAGCTCGCCGGCGAGAATTATCTGATTCCGGTCGATGCCAGGATCGCCACGCCGTCCGACCTCGACGGCAATTCGGTGCGCCTCGTCGACGTGATGGGCACACTGGAGAACATTCCGAGCCGGATGCGCATCGTGGTGCTCGATGCCTGCCGTAACAACCCGTTTCCCAACGTCAACGACGCGGGCCGCGGCCTTGCCGTCGTCGATGCCCCAAGCGGCTCGATCGTCGGCTATTCGACCGCACCCGGCATGGAAGCGCAGGACGGCAGCAACGGCCACAGCCCCTACACCAACGCCTTCCTGCGTCTGGCGCGCGAGCCCAATCTGCCGATCGAGCAGCTGTTCAAGCGCATTCGCCTCGACGTCAACTCGACGACCGATGGCCGCCAGACGCCGTGGGAAAGCTCGTCGCTGACCTCCGACTTCTATTTCTTCGGCGACACCGCGGTCGCGTCGACCCGTGCACCGGCGAATGGCCCGGTCGTGCAGATGGCATCGAACCTGCCGAATCGCTCGGTGCACCAGGCCTATGACTTCGTGCTGTCGGAGGGGCGGCCGGAATACTATGAAGAATTCATCCGGCTCTATCCGCGCGATCCGCTCTGCGATCGCATTCGCTTCCTGCTGACGAACTGGTTGCAGGTCGCGGCCTGGCACAAGGCGGTGCTCGCCAACACGCCGTTCGCCTACAAGACCTTCCATGACAATTTCGGCAACAGCCCCTACGCGCAGTCGGCGTTGAAGCTGCAGACGCAGCCGAAAGCAATTCCGCTGATGCAGTTCACGCGGCTTTCTAGTCGTCCAGCCTTCCGGCCGATTAATGCCGGCGCGCAGGGTGCCGTCGGCAAGATCGTGACCATGCCCGCGCCTGGAGCGAAGCCGGTCGGCATGCCAAGCTCAATCGGCAAGAGCAAGGTCGCAAGCCTTCCTGGAGCCAATGCCGGCAACACCACCTCGAACCGGATCATGAAAGATAATGGCGGGCAGCACTTCCGCGCCGAGCGGCAGAGCATGCAAGTCAACCGGACGGGATCGGGTGGTAGCCATACAGCGTTCCACCCAAGTCCGTCCGGCTCACATCTCGGCGGAATGGGCGCCAGCCACCGTGGCGGCTTCAGGCACTGATCAGCCGCGCTCCACAACGAAACGGGGGCAGAGCGAGTACCGCCCTCCCCCGTTTCTTTTCGAAATGCTGGTCTCAGGCGACGAGCTTCGCGAACAGGTCAGCATCGACATTGCCGCCCGAGAGCACGATGACGACGTTCTTGCCCTTGGCGTCGATCCGTCCCGCCAGCAGCGCCGCGAGCCCGACCGCGCCGCCGGGCTCGACCACGAGCTTCAGCTCGCGATAGGCGAACGCGACGGCAGCACCGACCTCGTCGTCGGAGACGCTGACGCCATTTGCGAGCAGCTTGCTGTTGATAGCGAAGGTCAGTTCGCCCGGCATCGTCGCCATCAGCGCGTCGCAGATGGTGCGCGCCGCGACCGGATGCGCCTCGCGATGGCCGACCTTGAGCGACAGAGCGTGATCGTCATAGCCCGCGGGCTCGGCGACGATCACCTGGGCCTGCGGATATTTTGCCTTCACCGCGGTAGCAACACCTGCGATCAGGCCGCCGCCCGAAGCCGGCGCCACCACGATGTCGGGCACGAGCCCGAGCGCCGCCATGTCCTCGGCGATCTCGCGGCCGGCGGTGCCCTGGCCCGCGATCACGAAGGGATCGTCATAGGGACGCACCAATGTCGCACCACGCTTGCTGGCGATGCCATTGGCGATCGCCTCGCGGTCGTCGCGATCACGATCGTACAGCACGACCTCGGCGCCATAGGACTTGGTCCGCTCACGCTTGGTGATCGGCGAGTCCGCAGGCATCACGATGGTCGCCTGCATGTTGAGGATCTTTGCCGCCGCGGCAACGCCCTGGGCGTGGTTGCCCGAGGAGAACGCGACGACGCCCCCGCTCCGCTTGTCCTGCGGAATCGAGGCGAGCTTGTTGAAGGCGCCGCGGAACTTGAACGATCCGGTCCGTTGCAGCATCTCGGGCTTGAGGAAGACCTGGGTGCCGACGCGTTCGTTGAGAACGGGGAAAGTCAGGAGCGGCGTGCGCACCGCGAACGGCGCGACCACCCTTGCGGCGGCATCGATGTCCGCAGCAGCGACGGGTGGATTGAGAGTGATGTCCGTCATCCGCGATTTGTATCGCGTCGGGACGGAGCACGGCAAGACGCTTTAGCGTGAGTTTGGCTGAGGCGCCGGCAAGGCCGCGAAATGATGCTCTTCGGCGCCGAATTCGAGCGCCTGGCCCTCGCCGTCGGGCGCCGCGGGGCGGACGTTCATGCAGCGGTCGATGAACACCCGGGCCGACGCCTGCCAGGTGTGGAGCGCGGCGAAATCGACGCAGGCCTGCCGCGGGATGCTAAGCGCCTCCAGGCAAGCGTGGCGCAGATCCTCGTCGAGCACGCCGACCGGCGCCGCGCCGATCACGTCGCGGGGACCGGTGACCGGAAAAGCGGCAACCGGCAGGCCGCTGGCCAGCGCCTCGAGCAGCACCAAACCGAACGTATCGGTGCGGCTGGGGAAAACGAACACATCGGCCGCGGCATAGATTTCGGCCAATTCTTCCCCATGGCGGGCGCCGAGGAAGAGGGCTTCCGGATATTTCCGCTCCAGCGCCGCCCGCGCCGGCCCGTCGCCGACCACCACCTTGGTGCCGGGCAGATCGAGATCGAGGAACGCCTCGAGGTTCTTCTCCACCGCCACCCGGCCGACGCTGAGATAGACCGGCTGCGGCAGGCAGAGATCAACATCGCGCGGGTGGAACAGCGCGGTGTCGACGCCGCGCGACCACAGCACCACGTTGCGGAAGCCGCGCTGGCGCAGTTCGGCGGCCAGCGCCGGGGTCGCGGCCATCACCGCCCGGCTCGGCCTGTGGAACCAGCGCAGCGCACGCCACACCCAGGCTTCCGGAACAGGCGTGCGTGCCGAGACGTACTCCGGAAAGCGGGTATGGAAGCTCGTCGTGAACGGCACGCCGCGCTTGCGGCAATAGCGGCGGACCGACAGCCCGATCGGGCCTTCGGTCGCGATATGGATGCTGTCGGGCCTGGCCGCCTCGATCAGACTGGCGACCTTGGCCTGATACGGCAGCGCCAGCCGGAGATCGCGATAGCTCGGCATCGCGAAGGTGCGGAACTCGTCCGGCGTCAGGAAGCTCACCTCGACGCCGAGCGATTTCGCCGCCTGTGCCATCATGGTCAGCGTGCGGACAACCCCGTTGACCTGGGGATGCCACGCATCGGTCGCGACCAGGATATGCGTCATGCAGCGCGTGCCGTCACTCGCGGAACTGGCGCGATCCGGCGCACCGGGTCGGTCCAGGTGATGATCTCGAAATGGCCGTCCTCATGCTCGGCGAGCGCCGTGCAGCTCTCCACCCAGTCGCCGCAATTCATGTAGCGGATGCCGTGCTCGTCATGAATCGTCGCGTAATGGATGTGGCCGCAGATCACGCCGTCGCAGCCGTGGCGCCGCGCCTCGCCGGCCAGCGTCGCCTCGAACGCGCCGATATAGTTCACCGCCTTCTTGACCTTCAGCTTGGCCCATTGCGACAGCGACCAGTACGGCACGCCGAACATCTTGCGGAAGAAGTTGACGAAGCGATTCATCTGGATCGCGAAGTCGTAGGCCTTGTCGCCGAGATGGGCGAGCCAGCGCGCATTCTGCACCACGAGATCGAAGATGTCGCCGTGGATCACGAGGTAGCGCTTGCCGTCGGCACCGGTGTGAACGGTGTTCTCCACCACGTCGATGCCGCCGAAATGCGTGCCGTAATATTTGCGCAGGAACTCGTCGTGGTTGCCCGGGACGTAGATCACCTTGGCGCCCTTGCGCGCCTTGCGCAGCATCTTCTGCACGAAATCGTTGTGGGTCTGCGGCCAGTACCAGTTCGACTTCAGCGCCCAGCCGTCAACGATATCACCAACGAGGTAGATCGTGTCGGCATCGTGAGAGCGGAGGAAGTCCAGCAGGCGGTCGGCTTGCGAACCGCGGGCTCCGAGATGAACGTCGGAGATAAACAAAGTGCGAAAGCGCCGCTCGGGGCTTTCTTCACTCAAGGAGTCACTTCCCATGCCTGTGCACCTAACAGATTCCTGTGACAAGGCGATGACGATCCCCGCGACCCAAGGCCTCACTAACAGTTAACGAGAATCAGCAGCACGCCCCTCCAGTGCGGATAACAGCGGCGTGCGACAATCTGGCGACATGGATGGACGCGGTTGTGCGGAACAGGCGTTGTGTTGCCTGCATATCGCAGAGGAACAACGCGTATTCGAAGAGGCGATGGTGCGTAGCCCGGATGAAGCGGAGCGCAATCCGGGGTCTTGCGTCCGCGGATGATCTGTTCCCGGATTTCGCGGAGCCTGTCATCGGGCGCGCATTCGCGCGACCCGTTGGCTTCATCCGGGCTACGATAGCTTCAGTAATATTTGTGGAAGTGATGCACCGGCCCGTGGCCGCGTCCGACGGCGAAGCGATCGGCGGCGGCGATCGCTTCGGTAATCCAGGCCTTGGCGTTGCGCACGGCGGTCTCCATCGCCTCGCCCTTTGCGAGTCCTGCCGCGATCGCCGATGACAGCGAGCAGCCGGTGCCGTGCGTGTTCGATGTCGCGATGCGCGGCGCCGCGAGCGCGATGCTGCGCTCGCCGTCGATCAGATAGTCGATGCTCTCCGCGCCGTGCCCATGGCCGCCCTTGACCAGCACCGCGCGACATCCCATCGCCAGCAATTGCCGGCCCTGTCGCGCGACGTCGGCCTCGCTCGATGCGACCGGCTCGTTGAGCAGCGCCGCCACTTCCGGCAGGTTCGGCGTGATCAGCGAGGCGAGCGGAAACAGCATGGTCTTCAGCGCATCGACGGCCTCGGCTGCCAGCAGCCGATCGCCTGAGGTTGCGACCATCACCGGATCGAGCACGACATGGCGCGGCGCCCAGCGCTTCAGCCCGTCGGCAATCGCCACGATGGTCTCGGCCTGCGCCACCATGCCGATCTTGACAGCGCCGACGTCGAGGTCGGAGAACACCGCATCGATCTGGGCCGTGACGAACGCCGCGGGCACCGGATGGATGCCGCTGACCCCCGCGGTGTTCTGCGCGGTCAGCGCCGTGATGGCGGAGGCGCCATAGACCCCGAGCGCGGCAAAGCTCTTGAGGTCGGCCTGGATGCCCGCCCCGCCCGAGGAATCCGAGCCGGCAATGGTGAGCGCGACCGGCGTCATCTCGCGGGACCGGCGGTTGATTGAAATGAGATCATTACGAACGAGATCATGGCCTGTCCTAGCCCGGCCGCCCATTGGCAGCAAGTTCGCCTGACTTTACCGCGAGTTGGCGTTGCCTTGACCCTTGCCTTGGCCGCCGGTTTTTGGCCTATAGTCACGGAAATCCCCGGAGACGACTTTGATGGTTCCTTTCTTCGTCCAGATCAAATGCAAGCTCGGCCAGTCCTACACGGTCGCCAATGCGCTGGCGGAAGCCGAGATTGCGTCCGAGATCTACTCCACCGCGGGCAATTACGATCTGCTGGTCAAGTTCTACGTCGACCACGACACCGACATCGGCCATTTCATCAACGAGAAGGTTCAGGTGATCCCGGGCATCCAGGACACCCTCACCATCATCACCTTCAAGGCGTTCGGCGCGAAGTAGACTGCTAGCTCACTTTTCATCCTGGCGGCATGACCAGGCAAGAGTGCGCAACTACATCGGCCGCATCTTGATGCGAGCCTCTCAGGACTGCTTCTCCTTCTTCACCGGCTTCGGCGGTCCCTCGACCGGCGGCAGCGACTTGATGTAGTCGGCGATCGCGTCGCGGTCGCTCGACGAGAGCTGCGAGGTGTTGCGGATCACGCGCACCATCGATCCGCCGGCACTATCGCCGTCCGGCGTCTGTCCGCTCTCGAGGAAATAGGCGATGTCCTTCGCGCTCCAGTCGGCGATCCCCCGCGGCGTGATGTTGGGCACCCAGCCTTCGCCTTCGGGATTCGGGCCACCGGCGAAGCGTTGCGAGCTGACGATGCCGCCGAGGAAATTGCGCGGGCTGTGACACTCGGCGCAATGGCCGAAGCTGTTGACGAGATAGGCGCCGCGATACCAATGCGCCGAGCGGCTCGCATCCGCGACGAACGGCTTGCCGTCCATGAACAGGAATTTCCAGACACCGACATTGCGCCTGATGTTGAAGGGAAACGGCACATCGTGGTCGCGCACCTTGCCGGCGACCGGCGGCAAGGTCTTCAGATAGGCGAACAGGTCGCGCACGTCATTGAGCCTGGCGTGCTGATAGGATGTGTAGGGAAACGCCGGAAAATAGTGCGTCCCCGACGGCGAGGTGCCCTTCATGACCGCGGTGACGAAATCAGCCTCACTCCAACGGCCGATGCCGTCGTTCGGATCGGGCGAGATGTTCGGCGCATAGAAGGTACCGAACGGCGACGGTATCGCGAGGCCGCCGCCAAGCCTGGTGCGATCGTCCTGCTTCGGCACCGCGTGGCAGGAGGAACATCCTCCCGCATTGAACGTTGTGAGCCCGTTGGCCAGATTGGGCTGGTAGGCGGGCAGCGCGCTCGCGGCAACGGTCGCCGGGATCGTCAGCCACCAGAACACACCGAAGCCGATCAAGCCGGCCAAGACGGCCAGGAGGAGAATTCGTCGCAACATTCACCGATCCGTCATTGGTCGCGTCAGTTCATCAACCAGTATGATGGCAACCGATCGCACAAGCTCGCATCAAATTTGCCGCACTCACGATCATTTTGGGAATAAATCCGGAGAGCCGCGGTTTGAAGATTTGCAACCATCGTGTGACGTCAAAGGGGAGAGAACCATGCCAAACAAGACCTTGCTTGCCACGCTGACATTGGGCGCCGCAATCGCGCTCGCCGGTCCGGCCTTTGCCGAGAAGCTGACGGCGAAGCTCGACGGCAAGTCCGAAGTGCCTGCCACCACCAGCGCCGGCACCGGCACTGCCGACATCGACTACGACGCCGCCTCCAAGAAGCTGAGCTGGAAGCTGACCTATTCCGGCCTCTCGGGCCCCGCGACCGCCGCGCATTTCCACGGCCCCGCCGAAGCCGGCAAGAATTCCGGTGTCGCGGTTGCCATCCCGAACGCGACGTCGAGCCCGGTCGAGGGAAGCGCGACGTTGACCGACGCGCAGGCCGCCGATCTCCTCGCCGGCAAGTACTATGTCAACGTCCACACCGCGGCCAACCCGGGCGGCGAGATCCGCGGCCAGGTGACGAAGTAGATCTCACGAAGTAAACTTCAACAAGAAACGGCCGGCACAACAAAGGGCGGATGCTTCACGGCATCCGCCCTTTGATCGACCGAATGGCGATCAGCCCTTCTTGAGGCGATAGGTCTCGTGGCAGCCGCCGCACTGCTTGCCGATCACGGTCAGCTCGGCCTTCAGCGTGTCGACATCCTTGATCTTGCCCTTGGCATCAGCGACGGATTTGGCAAAGCTCGCGATGTGCTGCTCGAAGCCGGCCTTGTCTTCCCAGATCTTCGGCCCAGCAGAGTAATCGCCTTCCGTCTTGAGGCCCTTGCTGCTATCAGGAAAAAGCGTCGGCAGCTTCTTGGCAGTGTCCTCGAACTTCGCCAGTGCGGCGTCGACCGTTGCCTGGTCGTAGGGCTTCTCCCCCTTGATCATGGCGCCGAGCGCACCGGCGTTCTTGCCGGTCTCCTTCATCTGGGCCTGGGTCTGCTTGACCTGATTCTGGTCGGCCACGACCGCCCCTGCACTCAACGCAAGCATCGCTGCAACGACGACAATCCGCTTCATCGGCAAAACCCCTCAATCCTGCTCTGTCCCGGTCCGCAGGTACGCGGCCGGCCTGGTTTGCAAACACCGCAGGCGGAATCTTCATTCCGCCTGCGGCAATTTATCAGAGATTATGGCGACGCTGCGCCTCGCGGATCGCGATCCAGACCCGCTCCGGCGTCGCCGGCATGTCGATGTGGTCGATCCCGAACTCGCGATGCAGCCCCTCGACGATCGCGTTGACGACCGCCGGACACGAGCCGATCGCGCCGGCTTCGCCTGCGCCCTTCACGCCAAGCGGGTTGGTCGTGCACGGCACGTTGTGGGTCTCGAACACGAAGGACGGCCCGTCGGCGGCGCGCGGCATCGCATAGTCCATGAAGGTGCCGGTGACGAGCTGACCGTCGGATGGGCTGTAGACCGCCTGCTCCATCAGCGCCTGCCCGATGCCCTGCATCGCGCCGCCATGAACCTGGCCTGCGAGCATCAGCGGATTGAGCGTGACGCCGAAATCGTCGACGATGACGTAGCTGACGATCTTGATGATGCCGGTGGCGGGATCGATCTCGACCTCGGCGAGATGCGTGCCGTTCGGATAGGTGCCGTCGGCGCTGGCGAAGGTCGCGCTCGAGTTCATGTTCGAGGTATCGCCGCCGGGACGCTTGGCGAGATCAGCAAAGCTGACCGAGCGGTCGGTGCCAGCGATGCGGATGCGGCCGTCGGCGATTTCGAGGTCGCCGGCTCCGGCTTCCAGCGCCTGCGCCGCAAGCTCCTTCAGCTTGTTGCCGAGCTCGTGCGTCGCCCGCTGCACGCTGACGCCGCCGGACGGAATCGATGCCGAACCGCCGGTGCCGAGGCCGGTCGCGATCTTGTCGGTGTCGCCCTGCAGCACATGGACGCGCTCCGGCGGCACGCCGAACTGCTCGGCAACGATCTGCGCATAAGCGGTCTGGTGGCCCTGCCCGCTCGACTGCGTGCCGATCAGGATCGAGATGTCGCCGTTGGGATCGAGCGCCACATTGGCGGTCTCCTCGCCCATAGTGCCGCAGACCTCGACATAGCTCGCCATGCCGATGCCCCGCACCAAGCCGTCCTTCTTGGCGGCCTTGGCGCGCTTCGGAAACTCCTTCCAATTGGCGATCTCCATCGCGCGCTTCATATGCGCGACGAAGTCGCCGGAGTCGTAGACCTTGCCGGTTGCGGTCGTGTAGGGCAGCGACTTCGGCGGAATGAAATTCTTCCGCCGGATGGCATCCGGCGTCATGCCGAGCTTTCGCGCGGCAGCATCGACCAGCCGCTCGATCACATAGGCGGCCTCCGGCCGGCCGGCGCCGCGATAGGCATCGACCGGCACCGTGTTGGTGAACACGGTGCGGACGCGGCAGTGGAAGGCCTTGATGTCATAAAGACCCGGCAGCATGCCGGCGCCGCCATGCGGGATGTAGGGCGCGAAGGTCGAGAGATAGGCACCCATGTCGCCCATCAGATCGACATCCATGCCGAGGAATTTGCCGTCCTCGGCGAGCGCCATCTTCGCGGTGGTGAGGTTGTCGCGGCCCTGCGCGTCGCCCATGAAATGGTCGGAGCGCTCCGCGGTCCATTTGACGGACTTCTTGAGCTTGCGCGCCGCGACCGAGATCAGCGCATACTCGCGATAGGGAAACAGCTTGGTGCCAAAGCCGCCGCCGACATCCGGGCAGATCACCCGCATGTTCTCCTTCGGCATCTTCAGGATCATGTCGCAGAGGATCTCGCGCAGGCGATGGCTGCCCTGGCTGCCGATCGTCAGCGTCAGGTGGTCCTTCTTGGCGTCGTATTCGGCGACCGCGGCGCGCGTCTCCATGAAATTGGTAATGACGCGCGGATTGACGATGGTGATCTCGGCCACCGCATGCGCCTTGGCGAAGGCGGCCTCGGCGGCGCCCTTGTCGCCGATCGAGACGTCGAACAGCAGATTGCCGGGCTTGTCCGGCCACACCTGCGGCGCGCCCTTCTTCACCGCATTGATCAGGCCGGCCACTGCCGGCAACGGCGTCCACTTGACGTCGATCGCCTCGATCGCGTCGCGGGCGTGATCGACGGTATCGGCGACCACGAAGGCGATGGCGTCGCCGACATGGCGCACTTCATCCTTGGCGAGGATCGGATAAGGTGGTGCGGTGAACGGATCGGTTTCGAGATTGAACAGGCACGGCAGGCCGCCGAGCTCGGCGACATCGGCCGCGGTCAGGATCAGCGCAACGCCGGGCATGCCGCGGGCCTTGCCGGCATCGATCGTGTAGGTCGCGTGCGCATGCGGCGAGCGCAGCATCAGCGCGTGCAATGCGGGAGACGGAGCAACGTCGTCGGTATAGCGGCCCTTGCCGCGAATCAGAGCGTCATCCTCCTTGCGCCGCACACTTTGTCCGACGCCGAACTTGATGGGAGCTGCCATCGTCTCTCCAATTGCCTTGGTTGTTTGCGTGCATATTGGCGTGGTTGTCAGCGAAGCGCAAACGCCTTTCTCGGGTCGTTTTGCCCCTTGCGGAGCGGGCCTCGATCACCATAGCGGGATGGGGCGGAGCGGCCTTGGCTCGATCGTCTGCCGGTAAAGCTCGATAGCCCGGCCGGCCTCCTCCATCCGATCTGTTTCCATCAGCCCGCCCGCATAAGCCATCCGCTCGACGAGCTGCGACGTCGCGAAGGTCCAATACTGGGACATCAGCGGGCTGATGAACAGATCGCTGCCACTGGTGCGATTGGTGGCATGATAGTTTCCGAACTCTCCGCGCACGGCGCTTGCGATCGAATTGGAGACGATGCTCGGATGCGCGGGCTGGCGTTGGTTGGCGTAGTCGACCAGATCGAGAAACGCCACCCCTTCCGCCGTCTTAGACGACAGGGAAAAGGCGCCGAGAAATCCCCCATCAGTTGTCAATCGCGCAACGTTCTCGAGGAAGGCGTGGTGCGAGACGCCATGGAAATGATCGATGCCGAAACCGATCGCAGCAAGAAGTGCCCGCCCATCAGTGGCATTCTGCGCAGCGACGATCGATACCGCATCCTCGATGATGGTACCGAGTCCAGGCTCGTCGCCGAAAAGAATGCTGTCGGTACCGCCATCGACCAGCACAACCAGATCGATCTGGTGTTGCTCGACGATCCAGCGGTAGCTGGCAGCAAGCGGCCGGACGCCACTCTTGGCAAAGGCGTAGATGGGTACTGCACGCTCACGCGTCGCAAGCCACTCCGCCAACCACTTCTCGGGAAAGTATGGAATCTCGGCAGACCTCCGATCGACCCGCCACGTGGTCGGATTGATGCGCTCGCCACCGCAAAGCCAGAGATTGGTGAACGAAAAATTCCCGAAGACGACCTGCTTGCCTCGCGACCAAAGGTGCTCGGCGATGGGCACGCCACCGAATACGTCGAAGCCTCCGCCGCAGCCTGCGATAAGGACGTTGGTTGCCCGCTCCAGGCGATCGAGAAATGGGATCATGTGATGCAGCCAATTGCCACCGGGCGTGCCAGCCCTTGCCGCATTCGGGCATTATTCCAAGCAATTGACAAGATTAAAGAAATCTATACGCGCCGCAGCGCGAACAGCCAGCCGCGGCCGAACAGCGTGAGGATCAGCAAGGCGTAGACGAAGGCGCCGACCGTGATCAGCAACAGCAGGATCATCTCATCGCGAAAGATCTGCATCGGCGCGAACCACACATAGGCGAAATGCGAGGTCAGCCACAGCGCGAGCGCGAGCAGCACGCCACACAGCGCAAAAGTGCCGAACGAGCGGATCAGCGCGCGATCGAACGCGAGATAGCCGCGGCGCACCGCGAACAACAGCACCAGCAGCAGATTGACCCAGGCCCCGACCGCGGTCGCGAGCGCGAGCCCGACCTGCGCCAGCGAGCCGACCAGCGCGATCTTCAGCGCGACATTGATCGCGACCCCGGTCAGCGCCGCCTTCACCGGGGTTGCGGTATCCTTGCGGGCATAGAAGGTCGCGACCGCGCTGCGGATCATCACAAAGGGAATCAATCCGACCGCATAGGCCGCAAGCGTGGCGCCGGCGCTTGCGGCATCGGCCTTCGAGAACGCGCCGCGGGCAAACATCGCGCGCATGATCGGATCGGCGACAGTCAGGAACGCCGCCACGAACGGCACCGAGAACAGCAACGTGAAATCGAAGGCGCGGCGCTGCGCGGCCATGGCGCCGGCGTGATCGTCGGCGGTCAGGCGCCGCGACATCTCCGGCAGCAGCACGGTACCGATCGCGATCCCGATCACGCCGATCGGCAATTGATTGAGTCGGTCGGCATAATAGAGCGCCGACAGCGCGCCTGCGGGGAGGAAGGTCGCGATGATGGTATCGGCGAACAGCGCCACTTGCGTTCCCATCGAGCCCAGGGTTGCCGGCCCCAGCGCGCGGAAGAAGGCGCGGACGTCCTCGTCGAGCTTCAACGGCGCGAATCGCGGCAGGCCGCCGTGGCGCCCGAGGTCACCGGCGAGCAGGAAGAATTGCAGGAAGCCCGAGATCAGGACGCCCCAGGCCGCGGCGTGGCCGGCGCTGGGGAAGAACGCCGCGAGTGCCAGCGTCATCATCATGGCGAGGTTGAGGAAGATCGGCGCCGCGGCAGCGCTGGCGAAGCGATGCATCACGTTGAGCATGCCGCCATAAAGCGTCACCAGCGTGATCAGCAGCAGGTAGGGAAAGGTGATCCGCGTCAGCTCGATCGCGAGCTGGCGCTGGGATGCGTCCTCGGTGAAGCCCGGTGCGAGAATGCTCATCGCCTGCGGCATGAACGCCATCGCCACCACCAGCAGGACCACCTGGGAGGCGAACAGCAGCGTGAAGATGCGGTCGGCGAACAGCCGCGCGGACGCTTCGCCGCGCTCGCCATGGACATGGGCATAGGCCGGCACGAAGGCGGCGTTGAAGGCGCCTTCGGCAAAGATCGCGCGGAAATGATTGGGCAGCCGCAGCGCCACGAAGAAGGCGTCGGCGACCGGCCCGGCACCGAGGATCGCCGCGAGCATGATGTCGCGCGCGAATCCGGTGACCCGCGATAGCAAGGTATAGCCGCCGACGGTGAAGATGCGCCCAAGCATGCGCTGCTTCTAGCGCATCATCACCCTACGTCAAAATGACGTATTCAGGACGCTAACGATCTAGGCATGATCCAGCCCGAAAACCGGGAGCCACTTTTCGGGATCATGCCTGCAGCGCGCTGCGCACAGCCGCGATGACGCGGTCCTGCGCCGCCTCGTCGAGATAGGGGTGCATCGGCAGGGCGATGACGTCCTTCGACAGGCGCTCGCTGACCGGCAGGCCGCCGTCGGCAACCGGATAGTGGCTGTAGGCCGTCTGCTGGTGGACCGACTTCGGATAGTAGATCATGGTCGGCACGCCCTGCGCCTTCAAGGCGGCCGCGAAGGCGTCACGATCGATGCCGTTGGTCAGACGGATGGTGTATTGCGCCCACACCGAGGTGCAGCCGGGAGCAACGCGCGGCACCGCGACCAGGTTGCCGAGCGCCCGCGAATAGCGTTCCGCCACCTTGTTGCGCGCGGCGATCTCGTCGTCGAATATCTTCAGCTTCTCGAGCAGGATCGCGGCCTGCATGGTGTCGAGCCGCGCCGTGAGGCCGAGCCGCACGTTGTCGTACTTGTCCGAGCCCTGGCCGTGGACGCGGATGCTGCGCAGCGTGCGCGCGAGCTCCTCGTCGTCGGTGAAGATCGCGCCGCCATCGCCGAAACAGCCGAGCGGCTTGGCCGGGAAGAAGCTGGTTCCGGTCGCGAGCCCGAAGGTGCCGAGCTTGCGGTTCTTGTAGGTTGCGCCAAAGCCCTGCGCGGCATCGTCGAGCACGAACAGGCCCTCGGCCTCGGCGACCGCGCCGATCGCGTCGTGATCGGCGCTCTGGCCGAACAGATCGACCGGGATCACGGCAACCGGCTTCAGCCCGCGCGCCCGCGCCGTCGCAATGCCGCGCTTCAGCGAATTGACGTCGATGTTGAAGGTCTCCTCGTCGACGTCGACGAAAACCGGCGTCGCGCCGGTCAGCGTCACGACTTCGCCGGTCGCGCAGAAGGTAAACGTCGGGCAGAGCACCGCATCGCCCGGCCCGACATTCTTCGCCATCAGGACCATCAGCAGCGCGTCGGTGCCGCTGGCGCAGCTCACCACGTGCTTGGCGCCGCTATAGTCGGCCAGCGCCTTCTCCAGCGCGGTGACTTCCGGGCCGTTGATGAACTGGCAATGGTCGAGCACGCGCGCGACCGCGTCATCGATCGACTTGCCGAGCCGCCGGCGCTGCGCGGCGATATCGATGAAGGGAATGGGCTCAAGCTGCATATGCTGGCTCATGGAAGCTCTTTGCACGTGTTGAATGAATGACAATCAGCCGGCGATGCGGCGCGGCCCCTTGCGCATCGTCGAGGCGGCGGGCCGCGCGGGCGATTCCAGGCAGCGGATCGCGATCTCGAGGCTCGCCACGCCTTCGTCGCCGGACACCGCCGGCAGCTTGCCGCTGCGTACGGCATCGAGGAAAGCGATCAGTTCGGCGCGCAGCGGCTCGTCGTGACCGACCGGCAGATGACGCATCGAATAGCTGCCGTCCGGCTTGAAGCCGAAGCATTCGGTGACCTGGCGCGTGAGCAGGTCGCCCATCACGTATTTGCCGCGGGTTGCGACCGTCACGTTGCGCGCCTTGAACGGCGTCAGCCAGTTGGTGTTGATGTGGGCGAGCACGCCGGACGCCGTGCGGAACTGCAGCAGCGCGATGTCCTCGCGCTCGGCGACCGCGCTCGAGAGCTGCGGCTGCACCTCGACGATGTCGGACTCGGTGAACCAGCGGATCAGGTCGATGTCGTGTACGGCGAGGTCGATCACGACGCCGACATTGGACATCCGCGGCGGGAACGGGCCGACCCGGGTGATGCCGATCGACAGGATATCCTCGCCCGAGATCGCCTGCTTGATCGCGGCGACCGCCGGATTGAAGCGCTCGACATGGCCGACCATCAGCGTGACGCCGGTCCGCTCGGCAGCCGCGACGATCTCGCGGCCCTCTTCGACCGTGGATGCGACCGGCTTCTCGACCAGGATGTGGATGTTGCGCGCGATGCAGGCGAGCGCGATCTCGTGATGCAGGTGGGTGGGTGCGGCGATCGTCACCGCATCGACGCCCTCGGCAAGCAGCTGATCGAGGTTTTCGAAGGCGCGGCAACCGACCAGGTCGATGGCGCGTGCGCGGTGCTCCGGCAGCGGATCGACGATGCCGATCAGCACGACGCCGGGCAGTCCGGCCAGTACGCGGGCATGGTTGCTGCCCATCACGCCGGCGCCGATCACGCCGACGCGCAATGCGCGGCCGATATCGGCCCTCGCGCCGGCTGCGGACACTTTTGCATTCATATCGTAGACCCCAAGTAGCGTTCTGGCGGTTGTCCCGGCTCCTCAGGGAGCCATCCAGGCTCCGAGGGAATCAGACCAAGGCCCCTCGTCCCGATCTGCGCCTCCGGCGCAAATCACCCCGCTTCGTTGGCAGCCGCTATAGCACGGCGTCACAAATGTGGCGAATGCCAACGGCGAAATCCGGACACGTTTTGATTCAAAGAGTTACATCGTCCCGCGCCCGGCGATTGGCGCGGGAACCGGCTCACCTCAGCTGCGCCGGTAGTCGTCCTCGATGCGGATGATGTCGTCCTCGCCGAGATAGCTGCCGGTCTGCACCTCGATCAGCTCGAGCTGGATCTTGCCGGGATTCTCCAGCCGGTGCACCGCGCCGATCGGGATGTAGATCGACTCGTTCTCGTGCACCGTCTTGATCAGCTCGTTGACGGTGACCTGCGCGGTGCCGCGCACCACGATCCAGTGCTCGGAGCGGTGATGGTGCTTCTGCAGCGACAGCCGCCCGCCGGGCTTGACGATGATGCGCTTGACCTGGTGGCGGTCGCCGTTGTCGACCGACTGATAGGAGCCCCAGGGGCGATGCACCTTGATGTGGTTCTCGGTCACCTCGGGCGCCGCCACTTTCAATTTCGCGACCAGCCGCTTCAGCCCGTTGGCGTCCTTCTGGCGTGACACGAGCACGGCGTCCTGGGTCGCGACCACGACGAGGTCGTCGACGCCTTCGAGCGCAACCAGCGCCCGGTCGGTCGAGACGTTGCAATTGCGGGAGTCCTCGAACACCGCCGCGCCGCGCGCCGCGTTGCCCAGGCTGTCCTTGTCGGAGAGCTCCCAGACCTGGCGCCACGAGCCGATGTCGGACCAGCCGCACGCCACCGGCACCACCGCGGCATGAGCGGTCTTCTCCATCACGGCGTAATCGATCGAGATCGCCTTTGCGGCGCCGAACGCCGCTGCATCGAGCTTGACGAAGCCGAGATCGCGCGTCGCTGACGCAACCGACCGCTCCACCGACGCAATGCTGTCGGCATCGACGTTGCGATACTCGTCGAGCAGCACGCCGGCGCGGAACATGAAGTTGCCGCTGTTCCAGAGATAGCCCGCATCGATATAGCCGGCCGCCGTCGCGGCATCCGGCTTCTCGACGAATTTTGCCACCGCGCGCACTTCGCCGGCGACCACCTCACCCGGGCTGATATAGCCGTATTCGGTCGCGGGCCGTTCCGGCTTGACGCCGAAGGTCACGATGCGGCCGGCTTCGGCAGCCACCAATCCACCGCGGCAGGCGGCGACGAAGGCCGGCGTATCCCGCACCAGATGGTCGGCGGCGAGCGCCAGCACGATCGCTTCGCTGTCACGGCTCTGCGCGAATGCCGCACCGGCCGCGATCGCGGGCCCGGAGTCGCGGCGCATCGGCTCCAGCAGCACGTCTGCCTCGCGGCCGATTTCGGCCAGCTGCTCCAGCACCATGAAGCGATAGGCCTCGTTGGTGATCACGATCGGCCGCTCGAACAGGCCGGCGTCGGAGACCCGCAGCAGCGTCTCCTGGAAGGTCGAGCGCGCCCCGAACAGGGACAGGAACTGCTTCGGATGCACCTCGCGTGACGCCGGCCAGAGCCGCGTGCCTGCGCCGCCGCACATGATCAGGGGAATAATTCGTCGATCCATCGATGCCTCAAGTCCTGTCGCGCCAGTCCGGTCGTATCCATCCGCGGACGGCACACCAAAATGGCCCGGTGCCGCCGTGGCCGGCAGCCCTGTTGCCTGGGAAGCACTATCCGGGCAGTCACGCGCCCCCACGCGTCTGGTCGGATCTTACCGGTCTTGTAAACTCCCGGTGAACGGCTGGCCGTTCCCCGTCCCGGCATCTTTAGCCGCCCCTTCGCGCCTGCCGCAATAGGGACCAGTACGGGTATTGCCAGATCGGTGCGGAAACCATACCAAGGCGGCGAATTTGGGCGCGCGAAAGCGTTTTGCGCTGTTTTTGACACATCCTGAAAACCTGGCAGCGCGAACGGAAATGCGCCGAATCCTGCTTTCGACCGTCAAGATCCTGATCTCGGCTGCGCTGCTCTATTTCTCGCTGCGCAAGGTCAACCTGTATGATCTGGCCTCCCGCATCCAGGTCGAGAGCCTGGGCTGGCTCGGCCTCGCGATCGCGGTCACCTTCCTGCAGATCTTTCTCGGGGTGCTGCGCTGGCGCGAGATCAGCGTGGAGTGCGGCGCGCCGCTGGAAACCGCGCAGGCGATGCGCTTCAACGTGATCGGCACCTTCTTCAACCAGACACTGCCGTCCTCGATCGGCGGCGACGCCGTGCGGCTTTGGCTTGTCGCGCGCGCCGGTGCGGGCTGGCGCGCAGCCACCTATTCGATCTTCGTCGATCGCGCAGTCGGACTGATCGCGCTGGCCGTCGTCATCGCGGCCACCCTGCCCTGGAGCTATCGGCTGATCTCCGATACACACGGCTGGATGGCGTTGCTGCTGCTCGACATCGCCGCGCTTGCGGCCGGCTTTGGTTTCCTCGTGATCGGCCTGTTGCCGTGGCCCTGGCTGAAGCAGTGGTGGGCAACGCACCACATCCACGCCTGCGCGGTCATCGCGAACCGGGTGTTGTTCAGCCGCAAGCACGGATTGCGGGTCGCGACCCTTTCGATCGCCATTCACGTGGTGACCGTCGTGATCGGCTGGTGCGTGGTGAAGTCGATCACGGCTCCCGTCACCTTCGGCCAGATCTTCCAATTGTTGCCGCCGGTGATGCTGATCACGATGATGCCGATCTCGATCGCGGGCTGGGGGGTGCGCGAGGCCACGATGGCGCTCGCCTTCGGCTATGCCGGCCTGATCGCGAATGAAGGCGTCAACATCTCGCTGCTGTTCGGCGCGGTGTCGTTCGTGGTCGGTGTGTTCGGCGGCCTGGTGTGGATCCTGAGCCCGGAGAAGGCCGCCAAGGGCGCCGAGCCGATCGAAGTCCCGGGATCGCAATCGCGAGTCCCGGGATCGCAGTGACCGGGCCAGAATGAGCAGTTTCGAGACCCTCCTGTCGTTGATCGCAGCGGTACTGGCCGCATCGATCTCGGCCGTCCTGATCCGGGCAACGCGGCCTCTGCTGCTGCGCGTGGCACTGGCGAAGCCGAATGCGCGCTCGTCGCACCGCATTCCAACGCCGCAGGGCGCCGGCATCGCGGTCGTCGCAGCCACGCTGCTGGCGGGCGGGATCGTCATCGTGCTGGCGGGATCGCCGGACCTGACAATACCATTCACGGTGTTCGCGGCCTGCCTGTTCATCGCGGTGGTGGGCTTTGCCGACGACATCCGGTCGCTACCTGTCGTCCCGCGGCTGTTGCTGCAGGCGGCCGCCGTTGCGGCCGTGGTGTTTTCGGCGCCGGCCGATCTCAGGCTCGTTCCGGCCTGCCCGGTCTGGCTCGAACGCGGCCTGCTGCTGATCGCCGGCCTCTGGTTCGTGAACCTCGTCAACTTCATGGACGGGCTCGACCTGATGACGGCGGCCGAGGCCGTGCCGATCACGGTGGCCGTCGCCCTGCTCGGCAGCTTCGGCCATGTTCCCGCGGCTTGCGCGCTGATCGCGGCAGCGCTGTGCGGCGCGTTGCTCGGCTTCGCGCCGTTCAACCGGCCGGTGGCAAAGATATTCCTTGGCGATGTCGGCAGCCTGCCGATCGGCTTGCTGCTGGGCTGGTGCCTGCTCGAGCTTGCCCTGCATCAGCAATTCGCCGCCGCGCTGCTGCTGCCGCTATATTATTTGACCGATGCGACGGTCACGCTGTTTCGCCGCATCGCGCGGCGCGAGCCGTTCTGGTCCGCGCACCGCTCGCACTTCTATCAGCGCGCGACCGACAACGGATTTGTGGTGTGGCGCGTCGTCGGTGAGGTCTTTGCACTCAACGTGGCGTTGGCGCTGCTCGCATTCGCCTCGGTCGCCCTCAATTCCCTCGTCGCAGACATCGTCCTGCTGCTGGCCGGCGCGCTCGCCGTCGCCTGGCAACTGCGCCGGTTCTCGCGGCCGTTCTGATCGGGCCAGAGCGTTTTCCAGCGAAGTGGATACCGGTTCGCGTGAAGAAAACGCGTCAAAATAAAATCTAGATATCCGTTCGGCTCAGCGCACGCTTAAGCCCTTCATCGAGGCTGATCGGCTGCTGCCATCCGGTGCTCGCGACCTTGGACAGATCAAGTTCAAGCGAGGCGAACAGGCTGTCATAGGCTTCCTTGCGGCCGCCCACCGTGAGCGACACTCTCAGGAGCGGCGACGGCAGCCAGAACAGACGCGGCGAGGTTTCTGCCGCGCGGGCAAGGCGCTCGACGAACTCCCGCGTCGAGACCTGCTCGCGGTCGGCCACCAGAAAGACGTCGAAATCATTTCCCGGTCGCGACAACCGGTACAGAATGAACGACGCCAGGTTTTCCGCCGACAGGAACGCGCGGCGATTCTTCACAAAGGCGAGCGGAAGCGGCATGCGATTGATCACCGCACGCTTGAGCAGGGCGAAATTTCCCTTCGCGCCGGCGCCGTAGATCAGCGGCGGCCTGATCACGGTCACCCTCATGCCGCTGCCCGGCACGATCCCCTTCAGACCAACCTCGGCGGCCGCCTTCGAGTTTCCGTAGAGGCCGCGAGGCGTCAGGACATCGTCCTCGCGAAACGGCGGGCGTCCATAGTTGCTGCGCCCATGCACCAGGATCGTGCTGACAAAAATGAAATCCCGAACGCCTGCCGCAACCGCCGAACGCGCCAGGTGCAGCGTGCCTTCGATATTGACGTTGCGATAGAGCTCGATCGCCTGTTCATCGGACTGCTGGTGAACGCGAGCTGCAAGATGAACAACGGCGTCCACGCCATCGAGCGCGGCGCGCCAATCGGTGGCGGGACTGAGCGAGCCGATCGCCACGTCGTTTGCATCCTGCAGCGGGGTGCGCACCGCGCGTCGCACCAACCAGCCGTTCTGCTCCAGCTCTGGCACCACGTGGCGACCGACAAAGCCGCTCGCACCCGTCACCAGAACCGTCGGGCGGCGATCATTCATGCTGTCCGCTCCACATCGTGATTGGATAACAGCTCCGCAACCAGCGCAGCGTAGCTCGACAGGGCCCGCTCGGGACTGAAGGTCCGCGCGGTCGCGACGGCACGCTCGGCCATCGCGGCGTCCTGCGATTGCGACGCCATCCTGATCGCATCGGCGAGTTGGTCGGGCCGTCCCGGCGTGACGACCCAGCCCAGCCGGTTCTCGCTGACGGTCAGCGCGGCCTCGGCTTCGGGTTCGGAGACCAGGATGACGGGCCGGCCGGCTGCGAGCAGATTATAGAACCGGCTCGGGACCGATACACCGGCAACGTTCTTGCGATAGGGAATGAGCCAGACGTCCGCGCTGGAGAGCAGCGCATCGAGCTCGCCATCCGCGACGCGCTCGACCAGCGTGACGTTGGCGAGCTGCGCCTCGGCCTGCATCTCCTTCAGCCGCGCAAAGCCCATGCCCCATCCCGACAGCAGGAAATGGATGTCGCGTTCGTCACGCAACAGCCGCGCGGCCCCGAAGACGATGTCCGGATCGTGGGTGAAGCCGAGATTGCCGGACAGGCCGACGACGAAGCGGGCGGCGATCGCCTTGCGAAACGGATTATCGGGGCTGACGGGACGATTGCCGGGGTCGAGCGTGGCCCAGTTCGGGATGAACCTGATCTTGTCCGGTGTCATTCCGCGATAGCGCAGCAGCAGCTTCTCGGCATCGCGGCCGATCACGATGACGGCGTTCAAGGCACGGAACATCAGCGCGTTGATCGCACGCATCGCGCGCGCGACCAGCGAGGACGGCCGCAGCAGCCCGGCCATCACGAGAACATCCGGAAACAAATCGTGCAGGATCAACGCCGACTTCGCCCCCTTCAGCCTCGCCGCGGCGGCAACCGCATAGGGCAGCGCGAAGGGAGCAGTCACCGTCAGCGCCACGTCGCCCCGCTGCAGCCGCGACAACAACGCAAAGAACATCCGTCCGGTGAACAGCGCCTCGGCCAGCGCGCGCTTGATCAGCGCCGCCTTGCCCGGCAGTCGGTTCCTGATCTCGACGACGGCGGGCCGCCCCGGCGCCGGCGCCCGCGCCGAGCCCGGCATCCCGGACACCACCACCACCTCCGCCTCCTGCGCGATCCGTTCGGCGATCGCGGACATGATCGCGGCGGTCGTGCTGTGGTCCGGCGGATAATGCTGGCTGGCGACCACGACTTTTCGAGAACTGGGCATCAATGGCTTTCGAAACGGTCCTGCCTGATCGCCCGCAGGACGGCGCGGTCAGGCGGCATTCGACCCGAACTCGGGCACGGCGTCCTGAAGGACGGCACGGATGGTCACGCGGTCATCCCTCTCGATCGCATCTTCCAGCGCCGCGAGCCACTTGCGCAGCGTCGACATCGGAGGCTGGTTCGGCTTGGCGGCCATGACGCCGGCAACGCCGATTTCGAGCGTCGGCTCCTGGCTTGCGAACAGGATCTCGTTCAGCCGCTCGCCGGGGCGGATGCCGCTGAACACGATCTCGACGTCGGCGCCCGGTTGCAGGCCCGACAGGCGGATCATCCGCTCGGCGAGATCGACGATCTTCACCGGCTGCCCCATGTTCAGCACATAGACCGAGACGTCGGGCCGCGCCGGCGTCATGGCGTGCGTCGCGGCGGTGATCACGAGATCGCAGGCTTCGCGGATCGTCATGAAATAACGGACCATGTCCGGATGGGTCACCGTGATCGGTCCGCCGGCCTCGATCTGGGCCTTGAATTTCGGCACCACGGATCCGTTGGACGCCAGCACGTTGCCGAACCGCACCGAGATCAGCCGCATGTGCGACTTGCCCCTGGCCTCGGCCATCAGGTCATGATCCATCGCCTGACAGTACATCTCGGCGAACCGCTTGGTCAGGCCGAGCATCGACACCGGTTCGATCGCCTTGTCGGTCGAGATCATCACCATGGCGCTCGCGCCCGCGGCACGCGCCGCGTCGGCAACGTTCACGGACCCGAAGATGTTGGTCTTGACCCCTTCGCTCCAGTCGCGCTCCAGGATCGGCACATGCTTGAGCGCCGCGGCATGGAACACGATGTCGGGCTTGAACTCGCTCATCAGGCGCGTGATGCGCTCGCGATCCCTGATGTCCGCGATCCGTCCCTCGATCTCGGGGCCGGTGTCGCGCGCGGACAGCGCCTCGGTGACCGCATAGAGCGCGGGCTCCGAGTTCTCGACGACCAAGAGGCGCGCCGCGCCGAAGGTCGCGACCCTCTCGCAGATCTCCGCGCCGATCGAGCCGCCGCCGCCGGTCACGATGACGGACTTGCCCTTCACCAGCGTCTCGAGCCGCGCGTAGTCGATCTTCTGGCTCGGGCGCAGCAGCAGGTCTTCGACCGCGACATTGGTGAGCCGTGGCGTATCGCCGCCCTCCAGCGACGGCAGGCGGCTGACCATCAGACCGAGCCGCTTGGCGCGCATCAGCACGCTTTCCGGATGCGCATCCGGCTCGAAGGCCGAGGGCGTCATGATCACGCGCTTGATCGGCCGCTGGCGGCTCTCGAAATCCCTAATCACGGCCTCGATATCATCGACGCCGCCGAGCACGGGAATGTTGCGGATCATCTGGCCGCGGTCCGCGGCCGATGGCGAGAGCACGCCGACCGGCCAGAGCCGCTTGATGGCGCCGTTCTCGATGCCGCGCAGCACGACTTCCGCGTCGGCCGTGCGTCCGACCAGCAGCGCCGACGCGGCATTGTCGGATCGGGCATGAAGTCGCGTGCGCGAATAGCGGAAGTAGCGATAGCCGAGGCGCAGCGCGCTCAGCGCGAACACCTCAAGGAAGAAGAACAGAATGATCGTGACGCGGCCGAGGAACACCGGACTTGGCGAATTCGCCCCGGTGAAGAAGTAGACGTAGTCCACCACGACCAGTGCCAGCGTCAGCACCGCTGCGACCCGCAGGATGTTCACCGCGTCCGGCAGCGAGGTGAAGCGCCATTTCGCCGTGGTCAGATTGGAGAAATAGCTGACCACGACGCTGAACAGCACGAACCAGGGCAGAATGCGCAGCAAATGCGGCAGCCGATCGGTAAGCAGGCTGCCCTCGAAGCGCAGATAAAAGCTCGCCAGCAACGCAAACGTCGTCGCGAGCGCGTCATGTGCCAGAATCAGGAAGTTGCGCAGGTGGAATTGTGAAAGGCGCGTCATCTAACGGACGGGTTGCTGGCAACTGGGAGTTGGCGACGAGACATTGGCAGGCTGTAGCGTATCTGCGGAGCCCTTGCCAGCGATCATGGACGGATCGGAGGCTCGGGTTCCATATCCGTCCCCAATCGCCCCTTCAACGCCATACCGCCCGCAACGCCGACGCCCAGCACGTACATCCAGCCTTCATGAAAGTCGAAGATGTGTGAATTAAACAACGAACTTGAAATATTCTGTACCACGACGAGAAGCCCGATCCAGTTGACGAGACCGTCGCCGCGGAACAGCAACAGGTGCAGCAGCCACATCGCGTAGAGTATCGCCACACCCACAATGCCCCACTGCACGGCGACGTTCAACGTTTGATTGTGGGGGTTTCCGATCACTTCGGCGGAAGCCTGGTTCACGCCGCCGGCCGCGACGCGCTCGAACAGGCCCCGCGTCGCGCCGGTGCCGTGGCCGATGACCGGAGCCTCGGCAAAGAAGCCGAGCGACTTGCGCCAGAATTCGAGCCGCAGACCAAGCGACGTCGGCTCGTTGCGCTCCATGTAGAGCTTGTAGTCGCGCTGGAATGAATCGGCCGTCGCGCGCAGTTGTGGCGAGGCGTACCACGCCGCCACGGACAACGCACCGGCCGCACACAGGATCAGGGCGATGCTGCGCCAGCGCAGATGCAGCAGTGCAAACACCGCGAACATGATCGGAATGGTCACCAGCGCGGTCCGCGACACCACCACGAACGCCATGTTGGCAAGCAGGCTGAGCGCGATCCCGACCAGCAACACGGCCGGCAGGACGCGATTGGCCCGCAACAGCATCACGATCGGATAGGCCAGCGCGACCGCGCACAGCGTGAATTCCTGGCTCTGGTCGATGTAGTTCTTGACGAAGACGCCCTGCTCGCCGGGGGCCGGCGCCCGCAGCGCGAGATGGGGCCAGGCAAGCACCAGCCACGACATCAGCATCAGCAGCGTGCAGGAGACGAGGAAAGCCACGAACACCCATGTCCCGCGGCTCGAGCGCTGGAAGTGATAGAGCAGGACCGGAAGCACCAGCAGCTTTGCGGTCGGCCCGACCGCGTACAATCTCGCGCCCCAGGCGGCGTCCGACCAGAGCGTGCCAGCGAGCGCGAGGCAAAACAGCGCGATCGGCGCCACGCAGATCGGCCGCTTCAGCAGCGTCCAGAACGCCCACAGGTCGACGGTCGGCGCAATCGAGATCAGCAGCACCACGCCGAAGATGCCGACCAGCGAGGTCGACCACGGCAGCGACAGCGCAATCAGGACCGCGACCACGTCGGTCGTGCTCTGCCAGCGCGCCGGATCGCGCCAGGCCGGGCACGCCGCGGCGCCTGCCGGGGATGCCATGCTCGCACTCACGCCTTGCCCTCACGGGCCCGGGCAACCAGCGACGTCGTGCTGTGGCCCTGCAGGATCTCGACCAGCACCACCTCGCCGCCGGCGGCCTCGACGATCTCGTGGCCGACCACCTGCTCGCGGGTATAGTCGCCGCCCTTGACCAGCACGCTCGGCCGCACCTTCGTGATCAGGTTGATCGGCGTGTCCTCCTCGAAAATTGCGACGAGGTCGACGGCTTCCAGCGCCGCGAGCACCTCGGCCCGGGCGCGCTCGTTCTGCACCGGACGCCCCTCGCCCTTCAGCCGCTTCACCGAGGCGTCGCTGTTCAATCCGACGATCAGGCGATCACACGCGCCGCGCGCGGCGGTCAGCACCTTGACGTGGCCGGGATGCAGGATGTCGAAACAGCCATTGGTGAAGCCGATCCGCAGATCCTGCCTGCGCCACTCCTCGAGATACGCGTCGATATCGCCGCCGGCCGGGACGATCTTCTCCTCCGCCGCCAGCGACGCGTGCGGCAGGATCTTTCGCCGCAACTCGGCGGATCTGACGATCGCGGTACCGGTCTTGCCGACCGCGACCGCAGCTGCGGCACTCGCGATCCGCAGCGCGCCGTCCCAGTCGGCACCAGCAGCCAGCGCCAGCGCCAGTGCCGCAGCGACGGTATCGCCGGCGCCCGAGACATCGCGCACCTTGACCGGCAGCGCCGGCACATGGATCGAACCGCCGTCCCGCGTCACCAGCGTCATGCCGCGCTCGCCCTGCGTCACCAGCATCGCCTCGCAATCGGCGAGGACCATCGCATCAGGCGCGGCCTGCGCGATGCTGTCCTGGCTGTCGGCACGGCTGCGGGTCGCCTCGGCGAATTCCTTCCGGTTCGGCGTCAACACGGTCGCGCCGCGATAGATCGCGAGGTTGGCGCTCTTCGGGTCGACGATCACGCGCTTGCCCGCCTGGCGCGCGGCGTCGATCACATTGCGGATCACGCGCGCGGTGAGCACGCCCTTGGCGTAATCGGACAGCAGCACGATGTCGGCGCGCACCAGGCGAGGCAGGATCGCATCGATCAGCTGCTGCTCGATGGCGGGGGCGGCCGGCGCGGCCAGCTCCCAATCGGAGCGCAGCATGTGGGTCGAGAACTGTTCCGAGACGAAGCGCACCTTGCGCGTGGTCGGACGCGCGGCGTCGCGCACCAGCACGGTCTCGATCCCCGCCTCTTTGGCCAGCGCCTCGGTCAACACCGTCCCGGCGGCATCCTCGCCGATCAGGCCGACGAAAATGCAGCGGCCGCCAAGTGCGGCGATATTGCGCGCGACGTTGCCGGCGCCGCCGATATTGATCTCGCTGCGCCTGACCGCGATCACCGGCGCCGGCGCTTCCGGCGAGATCCGCGACACCTCGCCATAGACGAACTCGTCGAGCATGAGGTCGCCGACGCAGAGCACGGTCTGGCCGGACATTGCACGCGAGATCGCTTCAAAATCGAACATCAGTCACCGTCATCCGCTCTAGCGATAGCGATCCGCGCGATCGAGAAAGCCGTTCACATAGGCTCCGACCGCGTCTTCCAACTGCGTAAAACCGCCATTGTATCCGGCGCGCCCGAGACGATCGACGACGCTCTGGGTGAAATATTGGTAACTGCCGCGAATCTGCTCGGGCATGTCGACATACTGGATGTTCGGCTGCAGGCCGAGCGCGCCGTAAGCCGAGACGATCAGGTCCTTGAAGCTGCGCGCCTTGCCGGTGCCGACATTGAAGAGGCCGGAGACCCGCGGCGTCGCGACCAGCCACATCATCACCCGCACGACGTCGTCGACATAGATGAAGTCGCGGCGCTGATCGCCATCGGCGATGCCCTCGCGATGCGACTTGAACAGCTGCACGACGCGGCCCGCTTTGATGTCGTCGAAGCGGCGCGCCAGCACGCTCATCATCGTGCCCTTGTGATATTCATTCGGGCCGAACACGTTGAAGAATTTCAGCCCCGCCCATTGCGGCGGCAGGGGTTCGCCTTTCGCAGCGCGCTCGGCGACGGCGAGATCGAACAGGTTCTTGCTCCAGCCATACAGGTTCATTGGCCGCAGCCGCTTGAGCGCCTCCACCGAACCATCGTCGTCAAAACCCTGGTCGCCGTCGCCATAGGTGGCGGCCGAGGAGGCATAGATCAGCGGGGTTCCGGTCGCGGTGCACCAATCGAGCAGCCGCATCGAGAGACGGAAATTGGTCTCGATCACCAGATCGCCGTCGGTCGCGGTGGTCTCCGAGATCGCACCGAGATGGAGGACGGCATCCAGCCGCCGGCCCTGCAGCCAAGCCATCAATTCGGCCGGCGGCACGAAATCGGCGATCTGGCGCTTGGCCAGGTTCCGCCACTTGCCGTCGTCCCCAAGAATGTCGCAGACCGCCACGTCGCTGCGCCCGGCGTCATTCAACGCGGCCACGACGTTCGATCCGATAAAACCGGCGCCCCCGGTTACCAGAAACATGATGAAATCCCGCCAGATTCCTTTGCAGCCGCCAGCTTTGCCCCACTCCTGCGCGACAGGCAACGACGGCTTTACCTCACTTCGCGAACCGGTTACCGACTTGGCCGCGCCGATCCGGCTTTGGCCTGGTTAGAAATGAATATGGATTCAATATCTGATATCGAAACGCAGGATACCGAGGATACCAGACCGATCCTCGTCGTGCCCTATGTTTGGATCGGCGATTTCGTGCGTGGCCACACCGTGGTCAGGGTGCTCCGCAAGCGCTGGCCCAACCGGCCGGTCGACCTCCTGACATCTAGGCTTTGCGCCCCTTTGGTGGATTATATGCCCGGGGTCCGTGCCGGTGTCGTGTTCGACCTGCCGCGCAGCCGGCTGGCGCTGGCCCTGCAGCGGGCGCTGGCAGCCGAATTTCGCGCCCGGAATTATGCCACCGCGCTGGTGCTGCCGCGCACCTGGAAGGCTGCCATCGCGCCGGCCCTGGCGGGCATCCCGGAGCGGGTCGGCTTCTTCGGCGAGGCGCGGTTCGGCCTGATCAACGCGATGCGATGGGGCGAGAAGAAGCAGCCGCGCTTCATCGACAAGAACGCCATCCTGGCGCTGCCCGATGGCACCCCTCGGCCGCCCGAATGGCCGGTGCCGCAGCTGCGGGTTCCCACCGACGAGGTCGGCCGATGGCGGCAGGCCAACGGCCTCGGCACCGGTCCGGCCATCGCACTCGGACCCGGCTCGGTCGGGGTCTCGAAACGCTGGACCTATTATCCTGAAGCCGCCCGGCTGTTCGCCGAACACGGATTTGACGTCTGGGTGGTTGGCGGCCCCGGCGAGAAGGCGCTGGCGCAGGAGATCGCCGCCGTCGGCGGTCCGCGGGTCCGCGATCTCACCGGCACCGATCTGCGCAACGGCGTGCTGGCGATGGCCGCGGCCAGCGTCGCTGTGACCAACGACTCCGGGCTGATGCACATCGCAGCCGCGATCGGCACCCCGACCATGGGCATTTTCGGCCCGACCGACCCTTATCTCTGGGCGCCCCTCAACGGCCTCGCCGCCACGGTGCGGCAGACCAAAAGCAAGCTGCCGTGCCAGCCGTGCCAGCGCACGGTCTGCACCATGAACGACCATCGCTGCATGCGCGACATCGCCCCCGAAGACATCGTCGGGATCGCCGAGCGCGTGCTGGCTCAGATCAGCGCGCGATAGACCGCCGCGATCGCGTTCGCCTCCGCATCGAGGCTGAACTTATCCACAACTCGTTGGCGTGCCCGCACGCCCATCGCCGCGGCCGCGGCCGGATCGCGCATCAGGGGCTCGAGTGCCGCCACCAGCGCGTCGGCATCGCCGGGTGGCGTCAGCACGCCGGTCGTGCCGTCTTCGACCACGAACTCGGCAGCGCCGGCGCGCGCGGCCACCAGCGCCGCGCCTGCCGACATCGCCTCGATCAAGGTCAGGCCAAAACCTTCATTGCGCGAGGTGAAGGCGTAGATCGTCAGCCGCTGGTACCAGCGCACGACATCCTCGATCGGTAGCTCACCCGTGATGATGATGCGCGATTGCAGCCCGGCGGTCTCGATCTTCCGCTTCAGCTCGTTGGCAAAGGCCAGCTGCTCCGGCACCACCGCGCCGACGATCACGGCGGTGAAATCGGGATAGCGCGGCAGCAACCTGCACATCGCCTCGACAAAGACATCGCTACCCTTCTGCGCGCGCACCCGTCCGAAGCAGCCGATCGCATAGCGCCCCGGCAATCCGCTTTCCGCGAAGGCGTTCGCACGATCGGCCGGCGGCGCATAACGGTCCGTATCTACGCCATGCATCACCACGGTGGCGTCGCGCTTCAGATAGGAGGCCGACAGCGGGCTGGTAGCGATGATCGCTTCCATGTTGCGGATCAGCCAGCGCGTCAGCCAGGTGTGATGGCGCTGCGCGGCCGACGTGAACAGCAGCTTCAGCGGCCAGCCGAGCGCGCGCAGCAAAAGTCCGGCAAGCATCTCGTCATTGCGCCGCGCATGCCAGATCAGCGGCGAGGCGCGCCGCCACAATCGCATCAGATCGACAAATCCGATCGCGTCGATGCCGTCCGGCCGGTGCGAGCCGAGCCAGCCTGCGCGAAACATTTTGGCAAGCTTCGGCGCGACCATCCGGTTGGTCGCGGTGACACCCGAATAGCGTCGGTGCAGATTGGGCACGATGAGCACGAGCTCGCCGGCAGGTGTGTTCTCGATCGGCACGCAAGTCTCCGTTTCGTGCCAGTTCCTATACGCAACATTAAGCATAGTGGCCAGTTCGGCCGCGGCGAAACCCCCTCTTCACCGCACTCCCGCTAGCATCACCGGTTAAAGATATCGGGAGAGCTCTATCCATGACCGTGCTTGTGACCGGCGGTGCCGGCTATATCGGAAGTCACATGGTTCATGCGCTGGTCGATGCCGGCGAAAGCGTCGTCGTCGTCGACAATCTTTCCACCGGCTTCTCCGCGTTCCTGCCCCAAGGTGTTCCGCTGTTCATCGGTGACGCCGGCGACGAGAACCTCGTCGAGGGCGTGATCGCACAGCACGGCATCGACAGCATCATCCATTTCGCAGGTTCTGTCGTGGTGCCGGACTCGATGCGCGATCCCCTCGGCTACTACCGCAACAACACCATGACGACGCGCAGCCTGCTCAACGCGGCGGTGAAGGGCGGCGTCAATCGCTTCATCTTCTCCTCGACCGCGGCCGTCTACGGCAATCCGGACCAGGTGCCGGTGCCCGAGATCGCGCCGACGCGTCCGCTGTCACCCTACGGCTCGTCGAAGCTGATGACCGAGATCATGCTGCACGATGTCGCCTCGGCCCATGGCATGAGCTACGTCGTGCTGCGCTACTTCAATGTCGCCGGCGCCGACCCGAAGGGCCGCGTCGGTCTTGCCACCATCGGCGCCACCCATCTGCTCAAGATCGCGGTCGAGGCCGCGACCGGCCAGCGCGCCAAGATCGACGTGTTCGGCACCGACTATCCGACCGAGGACGGCAGCTGCGTGCGCGACTTCATCCATGTCAGCGACCTCGTCGAGGCGCATCGCTCGGCGCTGTCCTATCTGCGCGCCGGCGGGCAATCGGTGACGATGAACTGCGGTTACGGCCGCGGCTATTCCGTGCTCGAGACCATCGAGGCGGTGCGCCGGGTCTCGATGCGCAATTTCGCGGTCGCCTATGCCGCGCGCCGGCCCGGCGACATCATGACCATGGTGGCCGACACCACCCGGATCCGCTCGCTGCTCGACTGGACCCCGCGCTACGACGATCTCGAGACCATCGCGAACCACGCGCTGGCCTGGGAGGAGAAGCTGTTCCGGGAGCGCGGGGGCGCCGCGCGACAGGCAGAATCGGCCTAAAAATCAAGCCGTTATTGGGCTTGAAAAAGCCCCGCCAAGCGGGCAAGGAGGTCCGCAACCCTGACGGCCGGCGCCGCCCGCCGTCAATGGAACGCGGATGGCTCAGTTTCCAAAGAAAATTACCGACGATCCCTATGGCGCGGCGATCCTGATTCGCCGCCTGGTCACGGAACAGGGGATCACCTACTGGCGGCGCTATCTGACGGCGTTCGCCCTGATGGCCGTTGCGGCCGGCTCGACGGCCGGCGCCACTTACGTGCTCGGCCAGGTGATCAACCAGGCCTATGTCGACAAGAACATCCCCGGCATCGCGATGTTTGCCGGGGTCACCGTGGTGCTGCTGTTCATCAAGGGCGTGGCGACCTACGGCCACATGGTGATCCTGTCGAAGATCAGCAATGCCATCCTGGCGCGGAACCAGCGGCAATTATTCGCCAAGCTGATGAGCGAAAGCATTGGCTTCTTCTCGCAGCGGCACTCGTCGGAATTCCTGGCGCGGCTCACAGCCGGCGCCAAGTCGATCACCGACGTGCTCAACATGCTGGTCAATGCGATCGGCCGCGACTTCCTGATGCTGATCAGCATGGTCGCCGTCATGGTGTGGCAGGACCCGCTGATGTCGTTCATCGGGCTGGTGGCGGTGCCGCCGGCCATGCTGGTGCTGCGCAAGCTGGTGAAGCGGATCAAGGGCCTCGCCTACAACCAGTTCACCGGCACCGCCGACATCATGGAGACGATGCAGGAATCGCTGCAGGGCATCCGCACCGTGAAGGCGTTCACGCTGGAAGACACCATGCAGCAGCGGATCGACGAGAACATCGCGATCGTCGAGCGCAACGCCAACAAGATGGCGCATGTCGCCAACCGCTCCAACCCGCTGATGGAGATGCTCGGCGGCTTCGCGGTCGCCGGCTGCCTGATGTATGGCGGCTACAGCGTGGTGGCGCTCGGTTCCACGCCGGGCCAGTTCTTCACGTTCCTGACCGCCTTCCTGATGGCGACCGAGCCGGCCAAGCGCCTGGCGCGGCTCAACATCGATCTCAACAGCCAGCTGGTCGGCGCGCGGATGCTGCTCGAGGTCGTCGACAGTCCCGCAAGCGAGCAGGCCGACGACGACAAGCCGGCGCTCAAACTCTCCGACGCGCGGATCGAACTGCGCGACGTCAGCTTCGCCTATCGCCCCGGTGAGCCGGTGCTGAACCGCTTGAGCTTCATGGCCGAGCCCGGCAAAGTCACCGCGCTGGTCGGTCCCTCCGGCGGCGGCAAATCGACGGTGCTCGCCCTGCTGCTGCGCTTCTACGAGACGCGCGAGGGCGACATCCTGATCGACGGACAGTCGATCCTGTCGGTCTCGCGCAAGTCGCTGCGCCGGCAGACCGCCTATGTCGGCCAGGACGTCTATCTGTTCCGCGACACCATCCGCGCCAACATCACGTTCGGCAAGCCGGGCGCCACCGAGGCCGAGATCGTCGACGCCGCCAAGGCCGCTTGCGCGCACGACTTCATCATGAGCTTCCCGCTCGGCTACGACACGCCGGTCGGCGAGCACGGCACGCAACTGTCCGGCGGACAACGCCAGCGCATCGCGGTCGCCCGCGCGCTGGTCAAGAACGCGCCGATCATCCTGCTCGACGAGGCCACCGCCGCGCTCGACTCGGAGTCCGAGAAGCAGGTGCAGGAGGCGATCGAGCATCTCTGCCAGGGCCGCACCACGATCGTGATCGCGCACCGCCTTCACACCATCATGCATGCAGACGCGATCCTGGTGGTCGAGGGCGGCGAGATCGTCGAGCGCGGGCGGCACGACGAGCTGCTGCGCCGCAGCGGCCGCTACGCCTCGTTCTTCCGTCTGCAGCACCACCACGACCCATCGCCGCTGGCATTGGCGCCGATCAGCGCCACCGGCTGAGGCTCACCGTCACTTCGCGACAAGGCCTGCGCGCAGCACGCGCAGGACGTTGCCGCCCATCACCTTGCGGATGTCGTCTTCGGAGAACCCGCTCGACATCAACGCCTGGGTCACGGCGGCGATCCCGCTCGCATCGAATCTCGTGGTGGTCGAGCCGTCGAAATCCGATCCGAGGCCGACATGGTCGATCCCGACCAGGTCGCGAACATGGGCAATCGCCCGCGCGACATTGTTCGGATCGAGCGAGCAGACCGCGCCTTGCCAGAAGCCGATGCCGATCACGCCGCCGGTCCGTGCGACACCCCGGACCTCATCATCGGTGAGATTGCGGTTGACCCTGCAGATCGCCTGAACGCCGCCATGGCTCGAGACCACCGGACGCGTCGCCATCGCCAGCACGTCGGCGACCGCCGCGTGGCTCGCATGGGCGAGATCCACGATCATCCCCATCGCCTCCATCCGCTGCACCACCTGCCGGCCGAGCGGCGTCAGGCCGCCCTTTGCCACGCCGTGCATCGAGCCGGCGACGTCGTTGTCGAAGAAGTGCGCGAGACCGGCCACCCTGAATCCGGCGGCGTAGAGTACGTCGAGATTGTCGATCTTGCCCTCGAGATCGTGCAGGCCCTCGATCGACAGCATTCCGCCAACCACCGTCATGCCGTTCTTGCGATCCGCCAGCAGGCGATCGATGTCGGCCGGTGTCGTGATCACGCGAAGCCGTCCGGCGGACTTGTCGGCGAAGCTGCGCAATTTCTCGGCATGCCATAGCGAGCGCTGCAGCAACGAGAACCACGTCCGCATCGGCTGCAGATCGATGATGGCAAGGTTCGTGATCGTGTCGGTGTCGCCGGCGTTGGCATCATAGTTCTGGCCCTCGGGTGACTTGGTGACCGACGAAAACACCTGCAACGCGTAGCGGCCCTCGATCAGGCGCGGCAGGTCGATATGGCCGCGATCGGATCGTGCGATCAGGTCGCGCTTCCACAACAGGCTGTCCGCGTGCATGTCCGCCACGTCGAGCGTCGCCTGCAAGGCCTGCGCGGCGGGCGTGATATCCACGGTCACGCGCTGGACCTTGTTCTGCCCCCGGTCGATCCGTTCCGGGGTCACCACAAAAAAGCGAACAGCGGAGGCGAACAAGACCGCGGCAACCAGGGCAAGGCCGATCGAAAGCCACCTTCGCATCGGTGTCACCGCTCTCGCCGGCCAAGGGCGGCCGCGCCCGGCGGAAAGCTGGCCTCACGTCTGCGCCTGGTGCAGCCGCAGCCCCTAGCCCCCAGCGCCGTAACCGCGTAAATACGGCCCGCGCTCCCTCCTTCAACCCTCCGGGACCCGTTCATGAACGCCGCCTCCACCGTCATTCCGCTTCCCCCGCAGCCCTCGCTCCCCGTCGTCGGCGAATCCGGCGTCTATCCGGTCCGCCGCATCTGGTGCGTCGGCCGCAACTACCTCGAGCATATCAGGGAGATGGGCAATGACGAGCGTGCGCCGCCGTTCTTCTTCGGCAAGCATGCCGACATGCTGGTGCCGGATGGTGCGACGATCCCCTATCCGCCGCTGACCAAGGACCTGCATCACGAGGTCGAGCTGGTGGTGGCGATGAAGAGCGGCGGGCTCAACATTCCCGCCGACAAGGCGCTCGAGCATGTCTACGGCTATGCAGTCGGCATCGACCTGACCCGCCGCGACCTGCAGATCGCCTCGCGCAAGAAGGAGCGGCCCTGGGAGATCGGCAAGTCGTTCGACTATTCAGCGCCCTGCTCCGCGATCCAGCCGGCCTCGAAGATCGGCCACCCCTCCAGCGGCAAGATCTGGCTCACCGTCAACGGCAAGGAAGCGCAGAAGGGCGACCTCACCGAATTGATCTGGAACGTGCCTGAGATCATCTGGCAGCTCTCGCAGCAGGTGAAGCTCGCCGCCGGCGACATCATCATGACCGGCACGCCCGCCGGCGTCTCGCAGCTGCAACCCGGCGACAAGCTCGAATGCGGCGTCGACGGCGTCGGCACACTGAAAGTATCGATCGGCAAGCCGGAGTAGACTCCGGATCCGATTCACCAGCAGACCGCGGCCCCGAACCTGGTTCGGGGCCGTTGCTTTTTCAGAACTGCTCGTGGCCGGGATGGTTGGGGTCGCCGAGATATCCGCCGCCTCCACTGCCACCGGCACTGTCACCGCTGTAACCCGTTCCGAGATAGGGCGGCGGATCGACCGGCTGGCGATGCGGGCCGCCCGAACCGCCCGGGGGCAGTTTCGCGCCCACGTTCTTCGGGGGGGCCATGTGAAGTCCGCCGGCATGCGCAGAGCTCAGCGCGGTAACGCCGAATGCGACAACGGCAGCGAAGGCAAGAAGTGAATTGCGTGTCATGCGACGTCTCCTTGAACTCGGGCCGGGCACCATGCGCCAGCTCCGACGCCGCACGCTTCGCACGATCGCACCGGCTTGGCTGTGAGGTGGGTCACGCCCATTCCGCGGCCACTTCCGGGCGACATCGCATCGCCCGGGAACCCCGGACCAGAGGTCCGGGGCTTTCCGCTGCGCGTGGTCAGCGCATCGTGCCGGGCATGCAGGGCGGCTCGGTGAAGGGCGCGGTTGCGAACGATCCGACGTTCGGCGCGCGCACGCAATCAGTCGTCTTGCTGCTGACCGGTGTCGTCGTTGTCGACGTCATCGAAGCATGGGCGCGCCGCACCGCAGCATTGTTGCTGGCGGCCGAGGCCTGAGCCGAGAACGCAGCTGCCGCAACCAGAGCAAGCGTCACGAAGGTCAATTTGGTCATCGGGTTTCTCCGCACGTGGATGAAGCCGACCAAGCTCGGCTCCTGTGACCAATGACTGTGGATGCCGGATAATTATTTCATCACGCGCGATCACCGAACCGCGAGCACCCGATCACATCGGACGGACCGGGGAATACCGGGACGACAGAGACGCTCTATTTCATCAAGGCCGCGCACAAACGCGGCGATGACGGTATGGAGATTCTCATGATCGATCTTCGGCGACTCGGCACAAGACTTGGCCTGGCTGCAATCCTGTCCGTGGCAGTGACGACCTCCTGCTTCGCACAGGCGACGGTCCAGGTGCCCGGTGTATTTGCCTCAAATGAAACCGCGACGCGGCCATGGTCGGCGCCGGTCGGTCATCGCCAGCCGCGCGCCGCCGACATTCCGGCAGCGGCGGCGGCATCGCAGCAGATCATCGATCAGGAAGACGCGATCGTCGACCGCAAGATCAAGGGCATTTGCCGCGGCTGCTAGCTTCTAATGCTTTGCTGCGGCCTGCGACTCGGCTGGGCCGAGATGCGTCTTCTCGTATTCGAGCCACAGTTCGAGCAGTGCCATGAATGCGACCACCGCACCCGCCGCGATGGCAAAATGCATCGCGCGGGTGTGCGTGAAGCCGAGCAGCCAAGGCGAGGCGATCAGCCAGCATCCGACGAACAGATTGATCCATTCCTCCCAGATCGAGAACGCGAAGATCGCCGCCAGCGACATGATCGCGATCGCGGCACCGCTGATCCACAGATCGATCGCCGCCGTCGGGTTGGCGTGCGCAAACAGCCACGGCGCTGCGAGCAGGAAGATCGCCGCGACGAGGTTATAGAGATCGAGCGCCGATTCCTTTCGCCATTTCACCATTTGCTCCTCCCGTGCTGTCTCGAACTCACCGCTGATGCGCGGTCGCGGCATTGATGTCCTTTCCGGTGTAGTCGGTCATCAGCGCGGTTGCGACCAGCGTGATGACGGCGCAGAGCGCGATGTAGGCCGCGATTGCAATCGACGAATGATAGGTGCCGAACAGCCATGCGGCGATCAGCGGCGCCGGACCGCCGGCGATCACCGATGCGAGCTGGTAGCCGAGCGAGGCACCGCTGTAGCGCAGGCGGCCGGTGAAGCTTTCGGCGATCAGGGCGGCCTGCGGCCCGTACTGCATGTCGTGCGGAATGAGCGAGAGAATGATCGCGAGGAAGATGATCGACGCCGATCCGGTATTGAGCATCGCGAAGTAGATGAAGCCGAAGATGCCGGTCACCAACGCGCCGATCATGTACATGTTCTTGCGGCCGATCTGGTCGGACAGATGTCCGAACACCGGGATCGAGACGAACGACAGCACCGAGGCCGAAAGCACCGCGGTCAGCAGGAAGTCGCGCGACATGTGCAGCGTGCCGATGCCGTAGGAGAACACGAAGGCGGTGAAGATGTAGAACGGCGCCTGCTCGGACATCCGCGCGAAGGCGGACAGCAGGATCTCCTTCGGATGGTCGCGGATCACCGTCAGCATCGGCGTGCGGTCGAGCTGACGCTCGGCCACCAGCTTGGCGAAGACCGGTGTCTCCAGAATGCCGAGCCGGATGTAGAGGCCGACGCCGACCAGGATGATGCTGAGCGCAAACGGAACGCGCCAGCCCCATGCCAGGAACTGGTCGCCCGACATCTGGCTGAACGCCAGCACGGCAAGGTTGGCGAGGAACAGCCCGCAGGGCACGCCGAATTGCGGCCATGACGCGATCAGGCCGCGGGAGCGATCGTTGCGCGCCCATTCCATCGACATCAGTACCGAGCCGCCCCATTCGCCGCCGACCCCGACGCCCTGAATGAAACGCAGCACAGTGAGGATCACCGCGCCCCAGATACCGATGCTGGAATAGGTCGGCACCAACGCGACCGCCGCGGTCGCCAGTCCCATCAACAGCAGCGTCGCGATCAGCGTCGACTTGCGTCCGATGCGGTCGCCAAAGTGGCCGAAGATCGCGGCGCCGATCGGCCGCGCGATGAAGCCGACCGCATAGATGGCGAAAGCCTCCAGCGTGCCGACCCGAGGGTCGGAATTCGGAAAGAACAGCTTTGCGAACACCAGGCCGGTAACGGTGCTGTAGAGGAAGAAGTCATACCATTCGATCGCGGTCCCGACCGTGGAGGCGATGACCGCGCGGCGCATCTGGAGCTGATGTTCGGCTGGCGAGAGCTGGTTGGCGTCGAGGCCAGGGGTTAGGCCGAGTGTTAGACCGAGTGTCGGGCCGAGCGTTACCATGGGAGCGTCTCCCTCGGACAAGCCCCCGGATGGATTTTGACCGTTTGGGTCGTTTGAACACAAACGACATCGCGCCCCGGAAAGTTCCAACGCAACGGAACGTGGAGGCTAGAACTTTAGTCGGCCGTGGCGACGGCCGAAGCCATCGCCCGCCCATAGATGGCGCGAAGGATCGCGCCACCTGATACGCCCCGCGGACTCTAGGCCCGATCGCTGCGCCGATACGGCACGTAGCGCGGGGTCCAGATCTTGGCCTGGATGCGCGCCTCGACCTGATCGATCGGAATATCCTTGGCGAGCCCTTCCTTGTGCGCCTGCAGCGCGACCGCCAGCGCCACCGTCAGCGACACATCGCGCAGCGCGCTGACCGGCGGCAGCAGATTGTGCTTCGGGTTGTTGCGGGCCGGCGAGACGCTGGCCAGCGCCTTGGCGGCAGCCATGAACATCCCGTCGCTGACCCGGCTGGCGCCGACCGCGAGCGCGCCGACACCGACACCCGGGAAGATGTAGGAGTTGTTGGTCTGGTCGACCTTGAAGCGCGCGCCGTCGCGCGTGATCGGCGGGAACGGGCTGCCGACGCCGATCAGCGCCCGCCCTTCGGTCCAGGCTTCGATATCGACCGGCGTCGCCTCCTCGCGCGAGGTCGGGTTGGACAGCGGGAAGATCACCGGCCGCTTGTTGCACTCGGCCATCGCGCGGACGATCGGTTCGGAGAACGCGCCGGCCTGGCCGGAGACGCCGATCAGCACGGTCGGCTTGGCGTTGCGCACGACGTCGAGCAGCGCGATCTTGTCGGGATGGTTGAGCTGCCAGCCCGCGATCGCCTGCTTGTTCTGGACAAACGGCAGCTGGAACGGGGCGAGCCCGCTCATGCCCTCGAGCAGCAGTCCGTCGCGGTCGACCATGAAGAAGCGCTTCGCCGCCTCGCTCTCGGAGAGGCTGGCATCGATCATCGCCGCGCGGATCAGGCTGGCGATGCCGCAGCCCGCAGAGCCCGCACCGAACACCGCGACACGCTGCTCGGTCAGCGGCACGCCGGTGACGTTGATGGCCGAGAGCAACGCGCCGGTCGCGACCGCCGCGGTGCCCTGGATGTCGTCGTTGAAGGTGAGGAGCCGGTCGCGGTAGCGCTCGAGCATGCGCGTCGCGTTGTTCTTGGCAAAATCCTCCCATTGCAGCAGGACGCGCGGCCAGCGCTTCACCACCGCCGAGACGAACGCCTCGATGAAGTCGTCATACGCCTGACCGCGGACGCGCTCGTTGCGCCAGCCGATATAGAGCGGATCGGCCAGGCAGTCGGGATTGTCGGTGCCGACGTCGAGCAGGATCGGCAAGGTCGTCGCCGGATGCAGGCCACCGCAGCCGGTATAGAGCGCGAGCTTGCCGATCGGGATGCCCATGCCGCCGGCGCCCTGGTCGCCGAGGCCGAGGATGCGCTCACCGTCGGTCACCACGATCGCCTCGACGTGATCGAAGCGCGGATGGGCGAAAATGCGGTCGATCCGGTGCTGGTGCGGAATGCTGAGGAACAGCCCGCGCGGCTTGCGAAACAGCCGACTGAATTTCTGGCAGCCCTCGCCGACGGTCGGCGTGTAGACGATCGGCAACAGCTCCTCGAGATTCTCGACCAGCAGCGCGTAGAACAAGGTCTCGTTGGTATCCTGCAGTTCGCGCAGAAAGGCATAGCGCTCGATGTCGGTCTCGTAGCCGCGCAGCGCCTCGAGGCGGCGCGAGACCTGCTCGTCCAGTGTCAGGATATTGGGCGGCAGCAGGCCATGCAGGTCGAACGCCTCGCGCTCGGCCTCGGAGAACGCCGTGCCCTTGTTCAACTGCGGATCAGCCAACAGCTCGTAACCGCTCAGCGCAGTCGTCGCAAAAGCTCCAGTAGTCTCCGACATGGCAAGATCCCCTTCAATGCGAAACGCCTGATCGGACTCTATCACGCCCGTGTAACGGATCGGAGCGCGAAGACGTCATGCTGCGCAAAGTTGAACGGCGCCGACGTCGCGGCCGGCGAGATGGACCTCGTAGAAGACTGCATCAGCCCGGTGGAGTTTCGGCCAGGCGGCCATCAGCGCTCATCCGGACTGAGGCAACGCGCTCCCGCTGCGCCTCCGGACAGACATCAACATACCTTGGTATGGCCTCTCTGATTCCTTGTGATGCCCTGTACCTACGCTCGTACAGTTGAGCGATGGCGGGCGATTTTTATACTCGCGGCCACTCCAACGGGCGACCAACGACTGCGGGCGCAAAAAGTGTTCCGAAATCTGTGATCGGGATCACTGCACCGAGGCGTGAAGCGCAGGACTATCACGAGTAGTAAGTGTCGACTGGGAACGCGGGTTATCGAGGAGCACTCACATGATCGTCAACATTCAGAAGCTGAACGGCCTGTGGCACCTCGTCGTCGGCTCGTGCACGATCCGCACTCCGTTCCTGGAAACCCAGAACCGGGAGTGGGTTGTCGCCTATGCCCGGCGAGTCTACCCCGGCGCCAAGGTTTTCGAACGCGACTGATGCCGTGCGCTTCACAGCTCACCCCCCAGACAAAAAGCCCCGGTTTGCTCCGGGGCTTTTGCGTTCAACGCGGCGCGGCCGCTGCCTTCACCGCAGCGCCGACACCACGATCAGGCCGAGGATCAGCGCGGTCACGGAATACTTCAGCGTGTAGTACACGTTCCGGTTCCACTCCTTGACCTTCCGGCTGGCGAGATGGATCTCGTAGAGCTTGCCGAACACCTTGTTCAGCGCGCCGACATGTTCGCCGTCGACGTTCTGGGTCGCCGACGCCTTGACGATGTTGTGGCTGACCCAGCGATTGATCCGGGTCATGAAGCCGTACTTCATCGGGCGCTCGACGTCGCAGAACAGGATGATGCGGTTGACGTCGGTCTTGTTCTCGGCGCTGTGGATGAAGGTCTCGTCGAACATGAAGGCTTCGCCGTCGCGCCAGACGCATTCGACGCCGTCGACCAGGATGCGGCACGCGTTCGAGTTCGGCGTCACCAGGCCGAGGTGATAGCGCAGCGAGCCGGCGAAGGGATCGCGATGCGCCCCGAGCTTGCCGCCAGGTGGCAGCATCGCAAACATCGCGCCGTGCACATTCGGGATCGAATTCAAGAGCTCCACGGTCTTCGGGCACAGCGTGCGCGCCGAGGGCAGGAAGTCGTCGTACCATTTCAGATAGAACCGCTTCCAGCCGCTCTTGAAGAACGAATAAAAGCCCCAGTCGTTGTTCTTGGCCGCGGCGCGGATGAAGCCCTCGTCGAACAGGCGCGTCGCCTCGTCGCGGATCGTCTCCCAATTGTCGGAGAGCTTCTTGAGCTCGGGAAACTGCTCGACCGGAATCACCGGCGTGTTGGGCACCGCTGAGCCCGCATACATCAGCACATTGTAGGGCGCGAGGTAGGTCGAGTGATCGCCGAGCTGGCGGGCGAAGCGCAACCGCTGCTTGCCGCGGAAGTGAACGTAGAGCGTAGAGGCCGCCAGCACGTACAGAATGACGAGCTGCGGCGCGAAGAGCTGTCTCAACATGATCCGTCTATGATCGCAGCGCGCCGATGCTCTCCATGCACCGTCCCCCGTAGCAGCCTAGACCCTCGATGGGCGGCTTAGCCCCGGGCGGCGAATCGCAACGCCGTCCGCGAAAATTCCCCTGTTTCATAGTGACTTGGCACTGCCGCTGAATTCTGGCGCGAGCCGGAAGTCTTGCCGCGGTGCCATCCCGGATGAGCCATGTAAGCGTATGCTCACCAAATGTGAAGCACCGCCTCATTCGAGCAGGCGGCGGTGTGGCAACATTCCCACACCGTAATTCGCCATTGACAAACCGATTTGATAATTCCTAATCCAGAGGTGACCCGCCGAAGAATGCGGACATCCAGAGGGAGGAATGATGAGACACGTTTTGGCGGCAGCAGCCATTCTCGCGGCGGTGACGACGGCCGCGCACGCCCAGGTTTCCGATGACGTCGTGCGCATCGGGGTGCTGACCGACCTGTCGAGTTGGGGGCGCGACAATTCCGGCCCGGGCTCGGTCGAAGCGGCCAAGATGGCGGTCGAGGAGTTCGGCCCCACCGTGCTCGGCAAGCCGATCGAGATCATCTCCGCCGACCACCAGATGAAGACCGACGTCGGCGTCCAGATCGTCCGCGGCTGGTTCGACAACGGCAAGGTCGACGCCGTCGTCGACATTCCCAACTCCGGCATTGCAATCGCCGTCCACAACATGGTGCGCGAGCGCAACAAGATCGCGCTGCTGTCCGGCCCCGGCGCGAGCTCGCTGACCGACGAATTGTGCAGCCCCAACACCGTGCACTTCACCTACGACACCTACGCGCTGTCGAAGGTCACGGCCTCGGCGGTGATCGCGGAAGGCGGCAAGTCCTGGTACTTCATCACCGCGGACTATGCCTTCGGCCAGCAGCTCGAGAAGGATGCGACGCGCTTCATCAACGAGATGGGCGGCAAGGTGCTCGGCAGCGTGCGGCACCCGACCAACACGGCCGACTTCTCCTCCTTTGCGTTGCAGGCGCAGAGCTCGAAGGCCGACGTGGTGGCGTTCGCCAATGCCGGCCAGGACACCGACAATTCGATCAAGCAGTCCGGCGAGTTCGGCCTCGTGCAGGGCGGCCAGAAGCTGGTCGGTCTTCTGATGTTCGATACCGACGTGCATGCGATCGGGCTCAATGCCGCGCAAGGCACCTACATGACGACGGCGTCCTACTGGAACATGGACGAGAAGACCCGCGCCTGGTCGAAGAAATTCTACGCCCGCACCAACGTGATGCCGACCATGATCCAGACCGGCGTCTATGGCTCGGTGCTGCACTATCTCAAGGCGATCCAGGCCGCCGGCACCGATGATCCGAAAGCGGTGATGGCCAAGATGCGCGAGCTGCCGATCGAGGACACCTTCGTGCATGGCGGCAAGCTGCGCGAGGACGGCCGCGTCATCCGCGACATGTATCTGGCGAAGGTGAAGAAGCCCTCGGAATCCAAGGAGCCGTGGGACTATCTCGACATCATCAAGACGGTGAAGGGCGAGGACGCCTATCGTCCGGTGTCAGAGTCCAAGTGCCCGCTGCTCAAGAAATAGGATCGATCGCGTGGCCAACGAAGAAACGTATGACTGCGACGCGCTCGTCGTCGGCTCCGGCTGCGCCGGGCTGTCGGCGGCGGTCACCGCCGGCCATCATGGCCTGAAAGTCCTCGTCGTCGAGAAGGAGCCGCGCTTCGGCGGCACCACCGCGCGCTCCGGCGGCTGGCTGTGGATTCCCGGCACCTCGCTGGCGAAGGCCTGGGGCATCGAAGAAAGCCCCGATCAGGCCAAAACCTACCTGCGCCACGAGGCCGGCAACAGCTTCGATGCCGCGCGCGTCGATGCGTTCCTGACCGAAGGGCCGAAGGCGGTCGACTTCTTCACGACGAAGACCGCGGTGCGCTTCGACATGCCGCTGACCTTCCCGGACTATCATGCCGAAGCGCCCGGCGGCGCGCAGGGCGGCCGCTCGATGGTGACGCGGCCGTTCGACGCCCACGAGCTCGGCGACGCCCTCAAAAATCTCGGCAGCCCCCTGCCCGAGCTCACCGTGTTCGGCATGATGCTCGGCTCCGGCAAAGAGATCGTCCATTTCATGCGCGCGACGCGGTCGCTGACCTCGGCGGCCTATGTCGCCAGGCGGCTGTCGAAGCACGCGGTGGACGTGATGCGCAACGGCCGCGGTATGACGCTGACCAACGGCAATGCGTTGGCCGGCCGGCTGGCGAAATCCGCTTTCGACCTGAAGATCCCGCTCTGGCTCAATTCGCCGGTGCGCGAATTGATCGTCGAGAACGGCGTAGTGCGCGGCGCGGTGATCGCGCGCGAAGGCCGCACCATCCGCGTCAACGCCAAGCGTGGCGTCGTGCTCGCCTGCGGCGGCTTCCCGCATGACGTCGCGCGGCGGCAGAAAATGTTTCCGCATGCGCCGACCGGAAAAGAGCATTATTCGCCGGGCCCTGTCGGCAACACCGGCGACGGTCTGCGGCTCGCGGAATCGGCCGGCGGCCATGTCGAAGACTCGCTGCCGAATGCCGCGGCCTGGGTGCCGGTCTCGGTCACCACCCGCAAGGACGGCTCGAAGGGCGTGATGCCGCATTTCATCGATCGCGCCAAGCCCGGGGTGATCGCGGTCATGCGCGACGGCAAGCGCTTTGCCAATGAAGGCAATTCCTACCACGACTTCGTGCAGGCGATGATCAAGGCGGCGAAGCCCGGCGAGGAGATCGCGGCCTATCTCGTCTGCGATCACGAGACGCTGCGCAAATATGGCCTCGGCTGCGTGCCGCCGCGCCCGATGCCGCTCGGCCACCATCTGAAGACCGGCTATCTCAAGCGCGGCGCGACGCTGTCCGAGCTTGCCGCGCAGGCCAGCATCGATGCGAAAGCGCTCGAGGCGACGGTTGCGGCGTTCAACACGACCGCGGCGGAGGGCCGCGACCCCGCCTTCGGCAAGGGCTCGCGCGCCTATAACCGCTACCAGGGCGATGCCCTGCACGGTCCCAATCCGTGCATCGCGCCGATCCGGCACGGACCGTTCTACGCCATCAAGATGGTGGTCGGCGATCTCGGCACCTATGCCGGCATCAGGACCGACGCCAATGCCCGCGCGCTCGATGCCGACGGCCAGCCGATTGCCGGCCTCTATGCCGCCGGAAATGACATGGCGAGCATCATGGGCGGCAACTATCCCGGCGCCGGTATCACGCTGGGGCCCGCGCTGACCTTCGGCTACATCGCGGGCAAGCACATCGCCGGTGCAGCGGCAGAAAGCAGCGCGGCATGAGCACGATGGCGACCCTGCTCGCCCACGCGTTCCTGCCGGCGCTGCGCGAGACGCGCGGCACGATCATCAATCTCGGCTCGATCGCCTCCTTCCTCGGGGTGGCCGATACGCTGGGCTACGCGCAGTCGAAAGGCGGCGTGAAGCTGCTCACCCAGGCGCTGGCCCGCGAGCTTGCGGCCGACGGCATCAGAGTCAATGCGATCGCGCCCAGCGTGATCGAAACGGCGATGACCGAAGCAACCCGCAACGACCCTGCGCGGCTCGCCGGCTTTCTGGGCCGCACGCCGCTCGGCCGCGTCGGACAGCCGGAGGAGCTGGTCGGCCCGGTGGTGTTCCTGGCGTCGCAACTGGCATCTTATGTGAACGGCGTGACGCTGCCCGTCGACGGAGGGTTTCTCGCCGTATAAGCAAATTGTCGAAGAACTGACAGGGCGACATGACGAGAGAAAGCCGCGGCATACAATCGATCGAGGTCGGCGGAGAATTGCTCCGCGCGCTCGCCCGCAGCGGCGAACCGATGATGCTGCGCGATCTCGCCCGCGAGGCCGGCATGCCGCCGGCCAAGGCGCATCCCTATCTCGTGAGTTTTTCCCGCATCGGCCTGATCGAGCAGGACGAGACCACCGGCCGCTATGAGATCGGGGCGTTGGCGCTCGAGCTCGGCTTGATCAGCCTGCGCCGGCTCTCCGCCGTGCGGATCGCGACGCCGCGGATCGCCGCGCTCGCCGACAGCATCAATCATGCGGTGTCGCTGTCGGTTTGGGGCACCCACGGCGCGACCGTGGTGCGGCTCGAGGAGCCGAGCCATCCCGTGCATATCGCGATGCGCGTCGGATCGGTGGTGGCACTGCTCGAAACCGCGACCGGCCGCGCCTTCGCCGCCTTCATGCCGCCGAACGCCGTCAAGACGGCGCTCGAGAGCGGCCTCGACCGCCTCGGCGTCGGCTACAATCCGAAACGCGAGACCCTCACCGCGAAGACCACGGAGATGCTTGCCGAGGTTCAGAGCCGCGGTCTCGCGCGCGCGATCGGCGATCCCCTGCCCGGCGTCAACGCCTTCGCCGCGCCGGTGTTCGATCACGCCGGCCACGTCGCCCTGGTCATCACCGCGATGGGACCCGAGGGCACCTTCGACGCCAGCTGGGACAGCGCGATCGCAGCCGCGCTGCGTGATTGCGCGAGCGACATCTCGCGGCAGCTCGGGCACGGCACGGTGCGGGCGTCCGGGTGATGCTCCAGCTTTTCCGCCGTCATTCCCCGGTGCGAATGCGAAGCTGCGTCCCAGCCTACATCTGTCATCGCTCGGTCTTGACCGGGCGATCCAGTACGCCGCGGCTTCTCGATTCAATCGCTGGCGCCTCTGGAATACTGGATCGCCCGGTCGAGCCGGGCGATGACACCGAGATGAAGTACGCAATGACGGTGCATCGTATCGCGCGAGAACCATCCTCATCGTCGTCCCGGCGGCAGCCGGGACGACGATTTGTAGATGCAGGCCGCGCCACACAATCGGCGTCGTCCTGGCGAAAGCCAGGACCCATTACCCCGAATGGTCATTGTTGCGCGATGCTGGGGCCGCGATCCCTTTCACAATTGAATACGTTGGTTATGGGTCCTGGCTTTCGCCAGGACGACGAATGGAGGGCCCGCCTGCACGCCACCCCAGCAAAAAGCCCCGGACGATGCCGGGGCTCTTCACGTGATCGATGGCTGCGAGCGCAGATCAGTAGCGGTAGTGGTCCGACTTGTACGGACCTTCCTGCTTGACGCCGATGTAGTCGGCCTGGTCCTTGCGCAGCTCGGTCAGCTTGACGCCGATCTTGGCGAGGTGCAGGCGAGCGACCTTCTCGTCGAGCGTCTTCGGCAGCACGTAGACCTTCTTGGCGTACTTGCCGTCCTTGTTGTTGGCGAACAGCTCGATCTGCGCCAGCGTCTGGTTGGTGAACGAGGCCGACATCACGAAGGACGGGTGGCCCATCGCATTGCCGAGATTCACGAGGCGGCCTTCCGACAGCATGATGATGCGGTGCTTGTCGGGGAATTCGATCTCGTCGACCTGCGGCTTGATGTTGGTCCACTTCAGATTGCGCAGCGAAGCGATCTGAATCTCGTTGTCGAAGTGACCGATGTTGCAGACGATGGCGCGATCCTTCATCGCGCGCATGTGCTCGATGGTGATGATGTCCTTGTTGCCGGTCGCGGTGACGAAGATGTCGGCGCGCGGCGCGGCGTCTTCCATGGTCACAACCTCATAGCCTTCCATCGCCGCCTGCAGCGCGCAGATCGGATCGACTTCGGAGACCATGACGCGGCAGCCGGCCTGGCGCAGCGAAGCCGCCGAGCCCTTACCGACGTCGCCGAAGCCCGCGACCATCGCGACCTTGCCCGACAGCATCACGTCGGTGCCGCGGCGGATGCCGTCGACCAGCGACTCGCGGCAGCCATAGAGGTTGTCGAACTTCGACTTGGTAACGCTGTCGTTGACGTTGATCGCCGGGAACAGCAGCGTGCCCTTGTTGGCCATCTCGTACAGGCGATGCACGCCCGTGGTGGTCTCTTCCGAGACGCCCTGGATGTTCTTGGCGATCTCGGCGAAGTAGCCCTTCGGCTTCTCCTTCAGCAGGCGCTTGACCAGCGCGTAGAAGATCTCTTCTTCCTCGGAGGTCGGCTTGTCGAGGAAGGCGGTGTCGCCCTGCTCGGCACGATAACCGGCGTGCACCAGCATGGTGGCGTCGCCGCCGTCATCGAGGATCATGTTGGGCGTGCCGCCGCCATGCCAGTCGAACAGTTTTGCGGTGTAGTCCCAATACTCGGTCAGCGTCTCGCCCTTCACGGCGAACACCGGAATGCCGGCGGCGGCGATCGCGGCGGCGGCGTGATCCTGGGTCGAGTAGATATTGCAGGAGACCCAGCGGATGTCGGCGCCGAGCGCAGCCAGCGTCTCGATCAGCACTGCGGTCTGGATCGTCATGTGCAGGGAGCCGGCGATGCGCGCGCCCTTCAACGGCTGCTTGGGGCCGAACTCTTCGCGGGTGGCCATCAGGCCGGGCATCTCGGTCTCGGCCAACGAGATTTCCTTGCGGCCGAAATCAGCAAGCGCAATGTCCTTGACGATGTAGTCGGTGAAGCCGGGCTTCGTGGGGGCGTTCATGTCGGTTTCCTAATGGGTGAGTTCAGCGTGTCAGCAACAAAGCGAGCGGAACGCGATGTGGCACGATCTTCTCCCTCTCCCCGTTCTTACGTGGAGAGGGTCGGGGTGAGGGGCTCCATCCGCGCACTGAGTCCGCGGAGAATCCCCCTCACGCGCCACTTCGTGGCGACCTCTCCCCGCAAGCGGGGCGAGGTAAGAGTGTCAGAGCGCGCGCTTCAGCTGCTCGACGAGATCGGTCTTCTCCCAGGAGAAGCCGCCCTCATTGTCGGGCGTGCGGCCGAAATGGCCGTAGGCCGAGGTGCGCGCGTAGATCGGACGGTTGAGATCGAGATGGCTGCGGATGCCGCGCGGCGTCAGATCCATCGCCTTGGCCGCCGCCTTCTCGAGCTCATCCTCCGACACCTTACCGGTGCCGTGGGTGTCGATGTAGATCGACAGCGGACGCGCCACGCCGATCGCGTACGCGAGCTGCAACGTGCAGCGGTCGGCGAGACCGGCCGCGACGATGTTCTTGGCGACATAGCGCGCGGCATAGGCGGCCGAGCGGTCGACCTTGGTCGGATCCTTGCCGGAGAACGCACCGCCGCCATGCGGAGCCGCGCCGCCATAGGTGTCGACGATGATCTTGCGGCCGGTCAGGCCGGAGTCGCCGTCGGGACCGCCGATGAAGAACTTGCCGGTCGGATTGATGTGCCAGATCGTCTTGCCGTTGATCCACTCCTTCGGCAGCGCCTCGCGCACATAGGGTTCGACGATGTCGCGGATCTGGCTGGACGAGAGGTCCTCGACCAGATGCTGGTGCGACACCACGATCTCGCGAACGCCGACCGGCTTGCCGTTCTCGTACTGCACAGTGACCTGGCTCTTGGAGTCCGGACCGAGCACCTTCTCCTTGCCGGAGTGGCGCGCTTCGGAGATCAGCCGCAGGATCTTGTGGGCGTAGAAGATCGGCGCCGGCATCAGGTCCGGCGTCTCGTTGGTGGCGTAACCGAACATGATGCCCTGGTCGCCGGCACCCTCTTCCTTGACCTCGCCCGGCTGCAGCGCGTCGACGCCCTGCGCGATGTCGGCCGACTGCGGATGCAGCAGGATCTCGATGTCGCAGGTCTTCCAGTGGAAGCCGTCCTGCTCGTAGCCGATGTCCTTGATCGCAGAGCGAACCACGCCCTCGATCTGCTCGTTGGTGACCGAGGCCGGACCGCGGGTTTCGCCGGCGATCACCACCTTGTTGGTGGTCGCGAGCGTTTCGCACGCCGCGCGAATCTGCCACGGGTCGATGCCCGCCTTCGGCCCCTCGCGATAGAACAGATCGACGATCTCATCCGAGATGCGATCGCAGACCTTGTCCGGATGGCCTTCCGAGACCGACTCGCTGGTGAAGAGATAAGACGCGCGCATCAAGCAAACCCCTTGTTTCGTCGAAGTCCGACGTTGGTTGGTGAATATGTCCCCGGAATGTCAGTCTCGTCGGCGCGAGATGACGTAGGATTCGTCGTAAAACCACAGCCCGTTGTGTTTCCGGAGAACCTCGCGTGTGGCCTCGAGAGCTCGTCCGTTTTCGGTCGTTTCAGTCAACCGCTCATCTTCGATCTGCGCGACATACACTGCTGCGTTCCAGGCGGCGAAGGCGGTCGAGGTTCCGATCGAGCCGGTCACCTCATTAGGCAGCGCTTCCATATCATATCGGAAGATCGAACGGTTATCGGCGTAGGCGTTGAAGTTCAGCTCGCGGCCGGCCGAGCCCAACTCGTATTTCACCGCGCGCAGTATCTCATGACGGCTGACGGCGAAAGGATTTTCTCCGGGCCAGACGGCTTGAATGATTTCAAGTCCGGGATCGCTTCCGTGGGAGTGGATTCCTATCAGCCGTCCGCCGCCGCGCAGCGCGCGCGCCAGCGGCGCGATGATCCGCTTGGCGCGGAAATTCACCGAGGATTTGGCGCGATAGGGCTGCGAGGCGATCACCAGGTCGAAATTGGCCTCGGTCCGGCCGGCGCGGGGAATGATGGAATCGAGCAGGAACCGGTGGTCGTCGCGGTACAGCACCAGCGCCACCGGCCGCTCGTAGATCGGCATCGCATTGCCGGGGCTGAGGTTGGCCCGCCAGTTCTGCTCCAGGAATGGACCGAGTTCCGCGATCTGGGTCTCGAATTCGCCGGAGGAAGCGCCCCGCAGGGCCACCTCGTGCCAGATCATGCTGGCCGCCGCCGCGGAGTTCTTGGGCGTCAGCCAGGGCGCCTCGGCGTAATACATGTTGGTGAACACGAAGACGCTGGCCGGGTGCTCGAACAGGCGGTCGGGGACCTTGTCGAGGGTGAGGCGAACGTCTTCCAGGCTCAGTTCCTTGCCGGCGACATAGAACGGCATATGTGGGAAGCGGCCATGCATGGCACGCAGGACCCGCGCCAGCACCGTGCCGTCGCCCATGCCGGCATCGAACACCCGCAAAGCCGGCGGCCGCGGGTGGATGGCGGCCAGTTCGAGCGCGACCCGGTCGGCGATCACCCGCTTCTCGCTGCAGGTGTGCACGAACAGCAGATAGCGCTGGCGGTTCTCGAAAAAGCGGAAATTGCCCCTCGGATCGCGCTTTTCCGGCGGCACCACGAGGCCGCGCGGCGGCGCCACGCCGCCCGGCGTCGAGGTCGCAATGAACGCATTGATGCGGTCGAGCGTATCGATGGTGATGCGCTTGCCCTCGCGCAGCCGGTGCACCAGCTTGCCGTCGTTGACGGCACGGCGGCCGAACGTCGTCTCCGCCATGTCGGAGTGACGGCAGAAATCCGTGATCTGACTAAGGATTTCGTCGTTCTTCATGGTGCCTGGAGTGGGCAGAGGCCAGTGGGACAAAAGTGGGCAGTGATAGTGTGCGGCGAGGTCTTATCACCATTTTCCCACCAGTTGAACCCCCCTCCACGGCCGATCACCAAACAGTCATGGATAGCCTCCTGGACCGCCTCTTGGACCACCTTGCCGCCGCCGACCACCGTGACGGCCCTACCCCTGGATGACCGATGCGCCGCCTGCTTCTGATGCCCTGCCTGCTCGTGGCCATCCTGTGGTCGGCGCCCTGCTTCGCCCAGGCGCGCTCCCAGCTCGGCCCGCTCTGCACGACCGACACCACGCCGGCCGACCAGATGATCGACGCCTGCACCAAGATCATCGCGTTGAAGGTGTTCTCCGGCGAGAAGCTCGCGACGATCTATTTCTGGCGCGCGGTGGGCTGGAACAAGAAGGGCAACTACGCGCAGGTGATCGCTGACGCCACCGAGGCGTTGCGTCTGAAGCCGAGCACTGCCGTCTACAATCTGCGCGGCTCGGCCTATTACGACAAGGGCGAGTACGACATCGCGATTGCCGACTTCAACGACGCGCTGCGCATGGGGCCCCCAAGCGGCATCATCTTTCACAACCGCGGCAACGCCTATCGCGGCAAGGGCGACTACGCCAAGGCGATCGCCGACTATGACGCCGCGATCAAGGCCGGTCCGAAGTCGGCCTTCTCCTATCAGAACCGCGGCGCCTCGAAGCAGGCGCTCGGCGATCTCGACGGCGCGCTCGCCGACATCAACGAGGCCGTCAGGATCGACCCGTCGCTGCCGCAGCCGCTGATCAGCCGCGCCGTGATCTGGCGCGCCAAGGGCGACATCGCGCGCGCGATTGCGGACACGTCGGAAGCGATCCGGCTGGCGAAGGCGAAAGCGCCCGTCAACATCATGACGCCGCCCGGCAGCGTGCTGATCTCGGCCTACACCCAGCGCGGCCTCGCCTATGAGGCCAAGGGCGATGCAGCGCACGCCAAGGAGGACTACGCCGCGGTGCTCGAGGGCCAGGCCTCCGATGCCGGCAGCAAGGCCAACCAGGCCACCGCCAAGGTGCGGCTCGCACTGCTGAAAGAGGCCGACGCAGCACCGCGCAAGACCGCGGCGGCACCTGCGGCCGAAAGCAGCCCTGCGCCCGCACCGCCGGCGCCCGCGGCAGCAGCTCCAGCCGCACCAGCGGCACGCGTGCAGGCCGCGGCAACCGGCCGGCGCGTCGCGCTGGTGATCGGCAACGGCGCCTATGCGCATGTGAAGGCGCTGCCCAATCCGCCCAACGACGCGCGTGCCATCGCCAAGAGCCTGCGCGACATCGGCTTCACCGTTTCAGAGGGACTCGATCTCGATCGCGACACGATGCAAAAGACGATCCACGAATTCCTGCGCGAGGCGGCGCGATCGCAGATCGCCGTGGTCTACTACGCAGGTCATGGCGTGCAGGTCGACGGCCGCAACTACCTCGTGCCGGTCGATATCGAGTTCAAGGCGGGAGCCCGCATGACCGACGCGATGGTCGACATGGACACCATCATGGCCGGCCTCGACGACCAGATCCGCACCAACATTTTGATCCTCGATGCCTGCCGCAACAATCCGATGGCGCCGCAGGTGGCATCCGCAGGGCCGAGCCGCGGTATCGAGGCCGGCTCCGGCCTTGCCGCACCGGCCTCGCTCGGATCGGGCTCGACGCTCGGCGCCGGCACGCTGATCGCGTTCGCGACCGCGCCGGGCCAGGTCGCGCTCGACGGCGAAGGCGCCAACAGCCCATTCTCGGCGGCGCTGTCGCGCCATGTCGGCACGCCCGGCCTCGAGGTGCAGCAGATGCTGACGCGAGTCCGCGCCGAGGTCGTCGCTGCGACCAAGGGCAAGCAGGTGCCGTGGTCGAACTCCTCGCTGCTCGGCGAGGTCTATCTGGCGGAGCAGTGATGGTGCGCCTTCTCCCGTCATTGCGGGGAGCGAAGCGACGAAACAATCCATTCCGCCCTCGCGGGCAGATGGATTGCTTCACTTCGCTCGCAATGACGAAAACGAGACTGCGAAGCCTACTTGCCCCACACCTCGTTTGCGACCTCGACCGCGAGCCGCAGCTTGGCCCACTGCTCTTCCTCGGAGAGGATGTTGCCCTCCTCGGTCGAGGCAAAGCCGCATTGCGGGGACACCGCGAGCTGCGCGATCGGCGCGAACTTCGATGCCTCCTCCAGCCGCCGCTTGATGTCGTCCTTCTTCTCGAGCTCGCCGAACTTCGAGGTGATGACGCCGACCACCACAACCTTGTTGCCCTTGGGAAGGAAGCGCAGCGGCTCGAAGCCGCCGGCACGATCGGAATCATATTCGAGGAAGTAGCCGTCGTAATTGGTGCCGGCCAGCATGGTCTCGGCGACCGGCTCGTAGCCACCGGAGGAGATCCAGGTCGAGCGGAAATTGCCGCGGCAGACATGCGTCGTGATCACCATGTCGGATGGACGATCGGCGATCGCGTAGTTGATGACGCGGGCATAGATCTCCTGCAGGCCATCGGGATTGTCGCCGCGGTCGCGCGACTTCTGCAATTCCTCCTGCGAGCACAGATAGGCCCACACCGTGTCGTCGAATTGCAGGTAGCGGCAACCGGCGTCGTAGAACGCCTTCACCGCCTTGCGATAGGTCTTGCCGAGGTCCTGGTAGAACTCCTCAAGGTCCGGATAGACCTCCTTCGAGATCAGCTTGCGGCCGCCGCGGAAGTGCAGCACCGCCGGCGACGGGATCGTCATCTTCGGGGTGACATGCGCCTGGTCGGCGTACTTCTTCAGGAACCTGAAGTGATCGAGCATCGGGTGATGATCGGAGAAGTCGAGCTTGCCGATCACCCGGATGGCGTCGTGCCGGGTCTGCACGCCCGCGAACTGGATGCCCATGTCGGGGTGGAACAGCTCGCAGCCGGTCAGATGGCTGAGGAAATCGAAGTGCCACCAGGAACGGCGGAACTCGCCATCGGTCGCAAGCTTCAGGCCGACCGAGGCCTGCTTGTGCACGACCTTCTCGATCTCCATATCCTCGATCTTGCGCAGCTCGTCGGCCGAGATCTCGCCCTTCTCCAGCCTGGCGCGCGCTTCCTTGATCTTCGGCGGACGCAACAGGCTGCCGACCTCGTCGGCGCGGAACGGGGGCTTGGTTCGCTGCATGGTCAACTCCCTGAGGGCGTCAGTGTTTTTTGGTCCCGGCGACGCCGAGATGGCGCTCGAGGACGGAGGGATCGGCCTTCAGCGCGCTGCTTGCGGCATCGTGCACAATCGTTCCGCGCTCCAATATCACAACGCGGTCGGCGAGCCCGAGAATCTTTTGTGCATTCTGCTCGACGATGATCGAGCAGATGCCACCGGAGCGCGTGATGGTTCCGATCGCCTTTAACAATTCCTCAACGATGATCGGCGCGAGGCCTTCGGTCGGCTCGTCGAGCAGCAGCACTTTCGGATTCAGCGTCAGCGCGCGGCCGATCGCCAGCATTTGCTGTTCGCCGCCCGACAGCTGGTTGCCGAAATTGCCGCGCCGCTCCTTCAGCCGCGGAAACATCTCGTACACCCGCTCGACCGTCCACGGCCCGGGCTGCGCCACCGCGGTCATGTTCTCCTCCACCGTCAGCGAGCGGAAGATGTTGCGCTCCTGCGGCACCCAGCCGATCCCGGCACGGGCGCGCTGGTCGGGCCGCAGTGCCGTGATGTCGTGGCCTGCGAGCACGACGCTGCCACTGAGGCGCCTGACGATGCCGACGATCGAATTGATCAGCGTGGTCTTGCCGGTGCCGTTGCGGCCGAGCAGCGCGAGCACCTGGCCCTCGGCAAGCGCCAGCGACATGTCGGGCAGCACCACCGCCTCGCCATATCCTGCGCGCAAGCCCTTGATGGAGAGCAGGTCAGACATCGGCCGCCTCGCCGAGATAGACCGCCCTCACCTGCGGATCGCGCGCGACCTCGTCGGGCGCGCCCTCGGTGAGCAGGCCGCCATTGACCAGCACCGAGATGCGGTCGGCGAAGGAGAACACGAGATCCATGTCGTGCTCGATCAGCAGCACAGTGACGTCGCGCGGCAATGCTGCGACCGCCGCCAGGATATCATGGCGCTCGCTTTCGGGCACGCCGGCCGCCGGTTCGTCGAGCAGCAGCACGCGTGGCTTGGCGGCGATCGCGACCGCGATCTCGAGCAGGCGCTGCTTGCCGTAGGGCAATGTCGAGGTGAGCTCGGTCATCACGTCGAGGAGATGGAAGCGCGACAGGATCGCGGCGATCTCGGTGTTGACGTCGTCGCGCGTTCCCATCCGCCGCCACCAGTCGCCGCCGCGGCCCATCCGTTCGGAGACCGCAAGCCCGATGGTTTCGAGCGGGGTCAGGTCGGGATAGAGCTGGTTGATCTGGAAGGTACGCGACAGCCCGCGCAGCACCCGCTTGTGCACGGAGAGGCCGGTGATGTCGCTGCCCTCGAGCAGGATTTGTCCGCTGTTCGGGGTCAGCACACCGGTCAGCTGATTGATGACGGTGGTCTTGCCGGCGCCGTTCGGTCCGATCAGCGCGTGGCGGGCGCCCTGCATCACCTTCAGCGAGAGGTCGCGGGTGACGCGAAGACCGCCGAAGGATTTCTCGAGGCCGCGGGTTTCGAGCGCGATCGTCATGGCGCGTCGCCCTCAGGCACGGCGGCTGCGGCCTTGCGGCCGGCGAGCTGGCGGATGATCAGGTTCGGCACGAACAGCGCCCAGCGATGGATACGCGCGCGGCCGACCATCACGATCACGACCAGCACGAGGCCGATCCAGAACAGCCAATATTGCGGGGTGATGCTCTGAAACAGCTCCTGCAGCATCTTGAACACAACAGCGCCGATCAGCCCGCCATAGAGATAGCCGGTGCCGCCGATCACGAGCACCAGCATCAGGTCGGCAGAGCGCTCGAAAGAAAACACGTCGAGCGAGGCCAGCGCTGTGGTCTGGGTAAACAGCGCGCCGGCGATCCCGGCATAGAAGGCGGCGAGGGTATAGACCGCGATCAGGCGGCGGTTGACCGGTATGCCGATTGCGGCCGCGCGCAGCGGATTGTTCCTGATCGCGCGCAGCGACAAGCCGAACGGAGAATGCACCACGCGACGGGCAAACAGGAACAGGATGAACAGCACGATCAGCGAGTAGAAGAATCCGGTCTTGCCGAACATGTCGAAGGCAAACAGCCCGAGGATCGGGTGCATCTCGATGCCTTGGAGGCCATCGGTGCCGCCGGTGATGTCGGAGAAGCGTTCGGCGAGCGCTTCCAGCAACAGCGCGATGCCGAGCGTCACCATCAGCCGCGTCAAATCGACGCCGCGAATGACCAGGAAGCTGGTCAGGAAGCCGAGCACGGCCGCAACGAGGCCGGCGGCGACCAGCGCGATGACGGGCTCGTTGATGATGCCGTGCAGCGCCAGCAAGCCGGCCGAATAGGCGCCGACGCCGAAGAATGCCGCATGGCCGAGCGAGACGATGCCGGCATAGCCGAGGATCAGGTCGAGCGACAGTGCGAACAGGCCGAGCCGCACGATGTCGGTCATGATCAGATAGCGCGACGGAAACAGGAAGGCGCAGGCGAGCGCCAGCACCCAGAAGGCGACCTCGCTGATCCGCCAGCGCGCGCTGGCCATCGCATGAGTGGAGACGTCGGACAGCGCGGTCATGCCCGCCTCACCGCGCCGCGGTGCGGCCGAACAGACCGTTCGGACGCCAGAGCAGGATCACGATCATGACGGTGTAGATCACGAAGGGGCCGACCTTGGGCACGTAATATTTGCCGGCGACGTCGGCGATGCCGAGCAGCAGCGATGCGAGGAACGGCCCGGTGATCGAGGAAGAGCCGCCGACCGTGACCACGATCAGGAAGTAGATCATGAACTTCAGGGGGAAGTACGGATCGAGCCCGAGGATTTCCGCACTCAGCGCGCCGCCGAGCCCCGCGAGGCCGCAGCCGAAGGCAAAAGTGAACGCGAACACCTGCGGCACGTTGATGCCGAGCCCGATCGCGGCGCGCGGATCGTCGACCGCGGCGCGCAGGCGGCTGCCGAACCGCGTCTTGGCGAGGATCAACTGCAGCGCCAGCGTGAGCAGGCCGCAGATCACGACGATCATCAGCCGGTAACGCCCGATGCCGACGCCGAACAGATCGATCTGGCCCTCCAGCGCCGCCGGCAATTTGATGAAGACCCGCGACGATCCCATGATGTAGTCGACCGCCGCGACCGACATGAACACCAAACCGATCGAGAACAGCACCTGATCGAGATGGCTGCGGGCATAGAGATGGCGGTACAGCGTGCGCTCCAGCGCGACGCCGATCGCAGCACTCCCGACAAAGGCGAGTGGCAGGCCTGCGAAGAACGGCCAGCCGGAATTGTTGACCAGCACGGCGCAGATATAGCCGCCGGCCATCGCGAAGGCGCCATGCGCGAGGTTGACGAAGTTCATCAGCCCGAGCGTCACCGCAAGCCCGCAGGCCAGCACGAACAGCAGCATGCCGTAGGCGACGCCGTCGAACAGGTTGGTGAGGATAGAGGCCATGGAGAGATGACGAATCCCAATATTAACGCGTCATTCCGGTACAGCCAGCATGCGCTGAACCTGGAATCTTCTGCAATAATTTCGAGATCCCCCGATGCGCAATTGCGCATCTGAGGTTCCCGCTAATGCGCGCCCCGGGATGACGCGCTTTCGCGCGTCACTTCTTGGTCTTGCCGGAATCCTTGACGGCCTCGAAGGTCGCGAACTCGACGTTGTACAGTTCGCCGTCGACCTTCTCGACCTTGCGGATATAGATGTTCTGGACGATGTCGCGGGTTTCCGGATCGATCGAGATCGGACCGCGCGGGCTCTCCCACTTCATGCCCTTCATCGCCTCGATCAGCTTGTCGCCGTCGGTCGCGCCGCCTGTCTTCTTCAGCGCCTCGTAGATCAGATGGATGCCGTCATAGCCGCTGACCGCCATGAAGCCCGGCCGGTTGCCGAACGCCTTCTTGTAGGCGGCGACGAAATCCTTGTTCATCGCGGACGGATGCGCCGCCGAATAGAGATGCGCCGTCACCGCGCCGAGCGCGGCATCGCCCATGTTGTTGAGCAGGTCGTCGTCCATCACATCGCCGGGGCCGATCACCTTGATGCCGCTCTTGTCGAGCCCGCGCTCGGCATATTGCTTCATGAAGTTGCCGCCCTGCCCGGCCGGCACGAACACGAACATCGCGTCGGGCTTGGCATCCTTCATGCGTTGCAGGAACGGCGCGAAGTCGGGGTTGGCGAGCGGCACCTTGACCTCTTCCACGATCTCGCCGCCGCCGGCGGTGAAGTGCTGCTTGAAGAAGGTCAGCGCGTCGTTGCCCGGTGCGTAGTCGGAGGTCAGCGTCGCGACCTTCTTGATGCCGTTCTTGACCGCCCAGTCGCCGATGATGGTGGAGGACTGCGCCAGCGTGAAGCTGGTGCGCACGATATAGGGCGAGCGCTCGGTGATGATCGAGGTGCCGGCGGCCATCACGACTTCCGGGATCTTGGCCTGCGTCGCCAGCGGCGCCGCGGCCAGCGCCGCGGGCGTCACGCCGAAGCCGGCGATGAAATTGACCTTATCGTTGACGATCAGTTCCTGCGCGAGCCGCTTGGTGTTGTCGGGCACCGCGGCGTCGTCCTTCAGGATGATCTCGATCTTCTTGCCGGCGACGGTGTCGCCCTTCTGCTGCATGTAGAGCTTGATCGCGTTATCGATCTGCTTGCCAGTCGAGGCCTGGCCGCCGGTCATCGGCAGGATCAGGCCAATCTTGACGGCGTCGTCCGCCCGTGCCGGCACGCTGGCGTACAAACCCGGAAGCACGGCCGAAGCGGCGCCCCACAGCAATATCTTGCGACGATTGAACATCGACGTCCCTCCCCCTTCCATTGTTCTGCGTCGAGCCGAGTGCCCGGCCCTTGCCTTACCTTAACCCAAGCATGTCACGGCCGAGCCGTAACGCGACAAGGCGTTTCCCCGCGCCCTCTGTCAATCGGACGATGGACGTGTGTCGCGCGCCGCGATTTGGCCCGCCGCAGAGACAAGTATCAGGATACCAGAATCATTCCCCGAAACTCAACGCCCCCACAAGAACCGCTCTCGCCTCTCAGGCCTCCGTCGGCCCGCTTCATTTGTACGATCGTACAAATCAATCAGTAATGTCAACAAACAAGCACAATTGCAGCCGAACGGTCGCGCCCGAGATCATCATCCATAAAGACCAGGGCTGTATGCTGCCGCCAATGCCGATCTTCACACGCCACATCCCTGCCCTGACTGCGCTCGCGCTCGCGGCCTGCGCGCTCGGGGGATGCAGCACGATGAACCAGAAGGTCTCGGCCGGCATGGCCGACACCATCCCGGCCTGGGCCGGCGGCCTGCCCGCAGACGCACCGCCGCGGGCGGGCACCCCCGAATACGACAAGTTCATGCAGGAGCGGGAACGCAAGCGCCTTATGCCAGCGGCGGAGCGTGGCGACGACGCCAAGCCGGCGGCGCCGGCGCAGAACGCTACCCAATGACTGCCTGGCTGGGCGAATCCTCGCTGAGGATTTCGCCGCGGTAGCCGAACTCCACCATATGTACGGTGACATAGTCCGCGCCGATGAACGCGACGCCATAGGACTCCGGCAGATCGGCGACGGTCAAGACCTCCGCGAACACGGGATAGCTGGCATGGTTCGTTCCGCGCAGCGAGGTCGTGGGGACACCGGCAACCGAACCGCTCAGCACCATGTGGCAGTGACCGAAGAAGATGTGCAGGATCTTGCTTCGGTGCTTCGCGACGATCGACCGGAACGCGGCATCGTCGAGCAGGCCGATCCGGTCCACCGGGGCGATATGCGTCGGGAATGGATTGTGATGCATGAACAGGACGAACGGACCGTCATGCTCCGATAGCTGCCGCTCCAGCCAGGCCTGCCGCCTCTCGCAGAAACTGCCGGTGGCGGTCTGCGGCTCGTAGGTATCGAGGAGCAGGCAACGGCCGAACGGAGCGTCGTGAACGCCCCGCGCGAAGCCGTCCGCGTCGGCGCATTCGGGAAACACGCCGAGAAACGTCTCGCGATGGTCGTGGTTGCCGATACAAAGCCGCGTCGGGATCGGAAACCGGCTCAGGCGTTCGCGCAGCAATTGATAGTCGGCGAGGTCGCCGAGATCGGAAAGATCGCCCGAGATCACCATGAGCTCGGCGTCGCGATGATCGGCAAGCACATGATCGAGCGCACGCTCGAAATTCAGCAGAGGATCACGGCCGAAGATCGTCCTCGCCGGCGCCGTCAGATGGATGTCGCTCATGTGGATGAGTTTCATGCAGCACCTCGATGCAGAGCGACACCATCGCCGTCAAAAGCGCGGCAACCGGGCGAACCTGCGGATCAGTCCACGAACACCACGGTCTTGCGCCCGTTGAGGATGACGCGGTCGGCGAGATGGTAGCGGATCGCGCGCGCCAGCACCCGGCGCTCGATGTCGCGGCCCTTGCGCACGAGATCCTCGGGCGTGTCGCGATGGCTGATACGCTCGACGTCCTGGTCGATGATCGGCCCCTCGTCGAGATCGCTGGTGACGTAATGCGCGGTGGCGCCGATCAGCTTGACGCCGCGCTCATGCGCCTGGTGGTAGGGCTTGGCGCCCTTGAAGCCCGGCAGGAAGGAATGATGGATGTTGATGCAGCGGCCCGACAGCCGCGCCGACATCTCGTCCGACAGGATCTGCATGTAGCGGGCGAGCACCACGAGGTCGGTATTGGTGTCCTGGGCGAGCTTCCAAACCGCGTCTTCCTGCTGCCGCTTGGTCTCTTTGGTCACCGGCAGATGATGGAACGGGATATCGCCGAAATCGAGCGATCCGTAGCTCTCACGCGGATGATTGGAGACGATGGCGGTCGGGATCATCTCGAGCTCGCCAGTACGCCAGCGATAGAGGATGTCGACCAGGCAGTGATCGGACTTCGACACCAGCAGCATCACCCGGCGGCGGCTGGCGCGATCGCGCATCTGCCACTCCATGCCGAAGCGTTCGGCGATTGCGGCAAAGCCGGTCTGCAGCGCCGGCAGCCCGACCGCGAGGTCGGCCGCGGTGAACACCACGCGCATGAAGAACTTGCCGGTCTCGATGTCGTCGAATTGCTGGGCGTCCAGGATGTTCTGGCCATTATGCGCCAGAAACGTCGAGACCGCAGAAACGATCCCGGGTCGATCCGGACAGGACAGGGTCAGAACGAATTGATGGTCGGGCATGCCAATTGACCAAAGCTTGAGCAGATGCGTGGAACGTTCATTTTCGGCCTCCGTCTACACCGCAGGCGGCCTTGCGCCAATCCCGGCGCGGGGGTCAAATCGAACAAATGACGACAATGTTTGTTAGGGACCATCATGGCTGACCGGCTGAACGGCTACCGCATCCTGATCCTCGAGACGCGCGAGGAGGCGCAGTTTTCGCGCCTGCTCGCCGAGCAGGGTGCCGACGTGCTGCAATGCCCGATGTTCACCATCCACGACGCGCCGGATCCGGCGCCGATCGAGGCCTGGATTCGCCGCGCCATCGAGCGGCCGCTCGACGACCTCGTGCTGATGACCGGCGAAGGCCTGCGCCGGCTGATGAAGGTCGTACGCCGGATCGGGGTCGAGGCGGAGTTTGTCACGAGCCTCGGCAAGGCGCGCAAATTCGCCCGCGGCCCCAAGCCCGGCCGCGCGCTGCGCGAGATCGCCCTGAAGCCGCAAATGACGACGGAGAAGCCGACCTCGGAAGGCGTCGCCGAGATGCTGTCGAAGCTCGACCTGAGCGGTCATCGGCTCGGCCTGCAGCTCTATCCAGACAAGGATCACGCCACGCTGATCGGCGCGATCAAGGCGCAGGGTGCCGAAGTCGATACGGTGCTGCCTTATATCTACGATGCGCAAGCCGCCGACGCCAACATCGTGACCGCGATCGAGGAGATGGCGCAAGGCCGCATCGACGCCGTCGCGCTCACCAGTTCGGGTCAGGTTCGTCGCCTGATCGAGGTGGCCCAAGCGCATCGCTGCGAGGCGCAATTGCGCGAGGGCTTGCAGCAGACCCCGATCGCTTCCGTCGGGCCGGTGGTGTCGGACGAATTGAAGACCTACGGCCTATCCACCGACATCTACCCGGCGAACGACGCGTTCTTCATGAAGCCGCTGATCTCCGCGATGGCGACTGCGCTGGCGAAGGCACCGCCGCGCGCGACGGCGAGGTAACGCTCGCCCCCGTCATTGCGAGCGCAGCGAAGCAATCCATTTCGGGACGTGACGAGACGATGGATTGCTTCGTCGCTTCGCTCCTCGCAATGACGACTCGGAGCGATCCAACGATTATTTCGCCGCCTGCTTGGTCTCGTTCAGATAGGCCTGGTACGCGAGCTTGATGCCATCCTCGAGCGAAGTCGCGGCGCGCCAACCGAGTTTGGCGAGCCGGCTGACGTCGAGCAGCTTGCGCGGCGTGCCGTCCGGGCGTGAGGAGTCGAAGCTGATCTCACCACGATAGCCGACAGTAGCGGCGACCACGCGGGCGAATTCGGCGATGGTGATGTCCTCGCCGGTGCCGATATTGACCAGCTCCGGCGAGGAATAGGCCTTCATCAGATGGATGCAGGCGTCGGCGAGATCGTCGACATAGAGGAATTCACGGCGCGGCGTGCCGGTGCCCCACACCACGACGTTACCAGCGCCGGAAACCTTGGCCTCGTGGAAGCGGCGGATCAGCGCGGCGACGACGTGGCTGTATTCGGGATGATAATTGTCGCCGGGACCGTAAAGATTGGTCGGCATCACGCTGATGAAATCGGCGCCATACTGGCTGCGATAGGCCTCGGCCATCTTGATGCCGGCGATCTTGGCGATGGCATAGGGCTCGTTGGTCGGCTCCAGCGGGCCGGTCAGCATCGAATCCTCGCGCAGCGGCTGCGGCGCCAGGCGCGGATAGATGCAGGACGAGCCGAAGAACATCAACTTCTCGCACCCGTTGGCGTGTGCCGCCTGGATCACATTGGTCGAGATCGCCAGATTGTCGTAGAGGAATTCCGCCCGCAGCGTGTTGTTGGCGACGATGCCGCCGACCTTGGCGGCGGCGAGGAACACGGCCTGCGGCCGCTTCGCGGCAAACCAGGCGTTGACCGCGGCCTGGTCGCGCAAATCGACCTCGCCGCGCGACACGGTCAGCAGATCCGCCTGTTCGCGCGCCAGACGGCGCATCAGCGCCGAGCCGACCATGCCGCGATGGCCGGCGACGAAAACCGACTTGCCCTTCAGCTCAAACGCCGTGCTTGCCATTGGCCGCATCCTGCCTGGCCTCGACGAGATCGCTGGCGACCATTTCCTTCACCAGTTGCGCGAACGGCGTCTTCGGCGCCCAGCCGAGCTTGGCGCGCGCCTTGCTGGCGTCGCCGATCAGAAGATCGACCTCGGTCGGACGGAAATAGACCGGGTCGATCTGCACCAGGGTGTTGCCGGTCGCCTTGTCGACGCCGACCTCCTCGACGCCCTTGCCGCGCCATTCGATGCTGCGGCCGACCTCCGCAAATGCCAGCTCGACGAACTCACGGACCGAGCGCGTTTCGCCGGTCGCGAGCACGAAGTCGCCGGGCTCGTCCGCCAGCAGGATCTTGTGCATGCCCTCGACATAGTCGCGGGCGTGGCCCCAGTCGCGCTTGGCATCGAGATTGCCGAGATAGAGCTTGTTCTCCAGGCCGACTTCGATGCGGGCGACGGCGCGGGTGATCTTGCGCGTCACGAAGGTCTCGCCGCGGATCGGGCTCTCGTGGTTGAACAGGATGCCGTTGCTGGCGAACATGCCGTAAGCCTCACGGTAGTTCACCGTGATCCAGTAGCCGTACAACTTGGCGACGCCGTAGGGCGAGCGCGGATAGAACGGCGTGGTCTCCTTCTGCGGCACCTCTTGCACGAGCCCGTACAGCTCCGAGGTCGAGGCCTGGTAGAACCGGGTCTCCTTTTCCATGCCGAGGATGCGGATCGCCTCCAGCAGGCGCAGCACGCCGATGGCATCGGCGTTGGCAGTGTATTCCGGGCTCTCGAAACTGACCTGAACGTGGCTCTGGGCGGCGAGGTTGTAGATCTCGGTCGGCCGGATCTGCTGCATCAGCCGGATCAGATTGGTCGAATCGGTCATGTCGCCGTAGTGCATCAGGAACGGCACGTTGCCGGCGTGCGGGTCCTGGTAGAGATGGTCGACCCGCGCTGTGTTGAACGAGGACGAGCGGCGCTTGATCCCGTGCACGGTATAGCCGAGGCCGAGCAGATATTCGGCGAGATACGCGCCGTCCTGCCCGGTGATGCCGGTGATCAGCGCAACGCGCCGCTTTGAGTCCTGAGCCGCCGAATCCTTAACCGCCATGTCATCTCCAGAGAGCGCGAAAACCGCGCGGTCCCGACGAGGCCGGTCTGTAGCATCCGGCCTGCTTCAAGTCTAATGGCATAATCGTTTGAAATCAGGACTTTAGAGCCTCGAAAAGTGGCGTCGTTCGGCCCCGAGCCGGTCACTCCCCGTAATGGCGCAGCCGGTCGAGCTCGATGATCGTCACCCCGCCATATTCGAGCCGCAGCAGGCCCTCGCGCTCGAGCCGTTTCAGGCACTGATTGGCGTTCTGCCGGGAGATACCCGACAGCGCCCCGATCTCCTCCTGGGTGATCTCCAGGTGCAAGGTGAGCTCGGGGTAGAGAATCGGATTGAATAGCGAGGCGATCGAGCGCGCCAGCCGCGCGGTGGCGTCCAGCGTGCGGCCATATTCGAGCAGCGCGATGAACTGGCCGAGCCGCTCGTTGAGCTGTCCCACCAGGAAGCGGTTGAAGCCGACGCTGTTCTCGAACAGCCAGACGAAGGTCCGGCGATCCATCATCGCGAGGCGCGTGTCGCGCAGCGCGACCACGTCGTAGCGCCGCAGCTCGTTCTTGAGCACGGTCCCCTCGCCGAACCAGGCGCCGGCGGTGAGGCCTGCGAAGCTCGCCGCCTTGCCGCCGCGCGACACGATGCCCATCCGCGCCAGCCCGGTGACGATGCCGGTCCAGTACTGGAAATTGTCGCCGCGCATGAAGATGAATTCGTTGGCACGGTAGGACTTCTCGGAAATGCCGGCGCGCGCGATTTCGATCTCTTGCTCGCTCAGTTCGCGCGACCAGGCCGCAATGCGCTTGAGGTAGTCAGCAGCAATCATTCTAGCGACGGCATCCCACCCCAAGATACTGACACGATATTGCACCGCAGCAACGCCGTGCGCGAAGCCAGGAACCCGCTTCCTGGAATGCCAACGAAAATTCCTGACCAATTGTCGGGCACATGACAATTCAACCTATCGCTTTCTCGTATTCAGAGCCACCTCGCCTATCGCCGCGCAGCGCCTTGATGGATCGCTGACCGCGGACGACGCGAGAGACGGGCTTGCAGGCGGGGTGCGGCGTTACCGCACATGACGCAGGCGATCGGGGCGAGCGATGCCCCCGAGCGCCGGCTTCATTAGTCGGATGGTCTCCCTCCGGCGGCCCATGTAAGATCGAAGCAGGATCGAAGCGAAGATAAAGAGCGCCAAAGCGCCCGTATCTGGAGGGAACAGGGTGGCTAACAGTCTCGAGGTGCGCGGAGTCTCATTGCGCTTTGGCGGCGTCCGCGCGCTGACCGAAGTGAGCTTCGGCGTCAACGACGGCGAGCTGTTCTCCATCATCGGCCCGAACGGCGCCGGCAAGACCTCGATCGTCAACTGCATCTCCGGCCGCTACCGGCCGACCGAAGGGCAGCTGTTCTATCGCGGCCAGGACATCACCGACCTCACCCCGAACGCGCGGCCCCGTCTCGGCATCGGCCGGACCTTCCAGAATCTCGCGCTGTTCCACCATATGAGCGTGCTCGACAACATCATGGTCGGCCGCCATCACCTGCTGAAGAACAACTTCATCACAGGATCGCTGTACTGGCTGACCGGCGCGCGCCGCGAGGAACTGGAGCACCGCCGCAAGGTCGAGGAGATCATCGACTTCCTCGATCTGCAGTCGGTGCGCAAGGCGACCGCCGGCACCCTGCCCTACGGCTTGCGCAAGCGCGTCGAGCTCGCCCGCGCGATGGCGCTGGAGCCGCAGCTGATCCTGCTCGACGAACCGATGGCCGGCATGAACTTCGAAGAGAAGGAGGACATGGCGCGCTACATCGTCGATCTCAACGAAGAGTTCGGCATGACGGTCATGATGATCGAGCACGACATGGGCGTCGTGATGGATATCTCCCACCGCGTCATGGTGCTGGATTTCGGCCGCAAGATCGCCGAGGGCGATCCGGCGGCCGTGCTCGCCGATCCCCACGTCAAGCGCGCCTATCTCGGCGAAGAGGACGATGTGCTGGTCGGTCCCGACGACAAGCCGGCGGTGCGGGAGAGCGCGGCATGATGGACTATGCCGGTCGGGCCGCGCGGGCCGACACCTTTCCCAAGATGCTGCGCCTGAACGCCAGGGAGCACGGAGGCGAGATCGCACTGCGCGAGAAGGATCTTGGGCTGTGGCGCGAATTCACCTGGAACGACTACCAGACCCGCAGCCATGATTTCGCGCTCGGCATGGTCGAGCTCGGCCTCGGCCGCGGCGACGTGATCGGCATCATCGGCGACAACCGGCCGGACTGGGTCGCCGCCGAGATCGCCAGCCACGCGATCGGCGCGATGAGCCTCGGCCTCTACCGCGACGTGCTGGATGAGGAAGCTTCCTATCTCCTGATCTATGGCGAGGCCAAGCTGGTCTTCGCCGAGGACGAGGAACAGGTCGACAAGCTGCTCGGGCTTGCGGACCGCGTGCCCAATCTCAAGCACATCGTCTATTCCGACCCGCGCGGCATGCGCAAATACGACGATCCGCGCTTGATGGAGGCCAGCAAGCTCGTCGCACTGGGCCGCGACCGCGCCGCGCGCGAGCCCGGCCTGTACGAGCGGCTGGTCGACGCCACACGCGGCGAGGACGTTGCGATCCTCTGCACGACCTCGGGCACGACGGCCAACCCGAAGCTTGCGATGCTCTCGGCCGGGCGCGTGCTGCGGCACTGCGCGACCTATCTCGCCTTCGATCCGAAGGGGCCGGACGACGAATATGTCTCGGTGCTGCCGCTGCCCTGGATCATGGAACAGATCTACGCGCTGGGCAAAGCGCTGCTCTCCCGGATGAAGGTCAACTTCGTCGAAGAGCCCGACACGATGATGAACGACTTCCGCGAGATCGCGCCGACCTTCGTGCTGTTCGCGCCGCGGGTCTGGGAATCGATCGCGGCCGACGTGCGCGCCGGCGTGATGGACGCCTCGCCGTTCAAGCAGCAGCTCTACGACCTCGGCATGAAGACCGGGCTTGCGGCGCTCGCCGAAGGCAAGCGCTCTGTCTTCGCCGACCAGGTCTTGTTCCGTGCACTGCGCGACCGGCTCGGCTTCACGCGGCTGCGCTCGGCGGCAACCGGCGGCGCGGCGCTCGGACCGGATACCTTCAAGTTCTTCCAGGTGATGGGCGTGCCGCTGCGCACGCTGTACGGCCAGACCGAGCTGCTCGGCGCCTACACGCTGCATCCCGAAGGCAAGGTCGATCCCGATACCACCGGCGTGCCGATGGCCGACAACATCGAGATCCGCATCGACAATGCCGACGTCAACGGCGTCGGCGAGATCGTGGTGCGGCACCCGAACATGTTCCACGGCTACTACAGGAACCCCGAAGCATCGGTCGCCGACATCAGGGACGGCTGGATGCACTCGGGCGATGCCGGCTACTACAACGACAATCGGCAGCTCGTGGTGATCGACCGCATCAAGGATCTCGCCGAGACCTCGCGCGGCGAGCGCTTCTCGCCGCAATTTATCGAGAACAAGCTGAAGTTCTCGCCCTATGTCGCCGAGGCCGTCGTGCTCGGCGCCGGCCGTGACGCGCTCGCCGCGATGATCTGCATCCGCTACTCGATCATCTCGAAATGGGCGGAGAAGAACCGGATCTCGTTCACGACCTATACCGACCTGTCCTCGCGGCCCGAGGTCTACGCGCTGTTGAAGAAAGAGGTCGAGACGGTCAACGCCACCCTGCCGCCGGCGCAACGCATCTCGCGCTTCCTGCTGCTCTACAAGGAGCTCGACGCCGACGACGGCGAACTGACGCGGACCCGAAAGGTCCGCCGCGGCGTGATCAACGAGAAATACGCCGATATCATCGAGGCGATCTACCGCGGCAAGGCCAACATTCCCGTCGACACCGTGATCCGCTTCCAGGACGGCACCACGCAGCGCGTCCGCACCATGCTCGAGGTCGTCGATCTCGGCCGCGCCGCGATCGCGGAGGCTGCGGAATGACTATTCAAGCCGCGCGATCCGCATATTTGGCCCTCATGCGCGGGCTTGACCCGCGCATCCATCCCCTTCGCAAGGGTCCTCTTTCGCGATGGATCGCCGGGTCAAGCCCGGCGATGACGATCTGCAAGGTTGGCAACACCCCATGAACATCCAGTTCCTGATCCAGCTGATCGTCAATGGCCTCGTGGTCGGCACGCTCTACGGCGTGGTCGCGATGTCGTTCGTGCTGATCTACAAGGCGACGCAGGTCGTGAACTTCGCGCAGGGTGAATTGCTGCTGGTCGGCGCCTGGGTGTGCTGGGCGCTGCTGACGAAGTACCAGCTGCCGTTCTGGGTGGGCATGCCGATCACGCTGGTGTTCATGTTCATCTTCGGCATCGCGATCCAGGTCGTGATCCTGCGGCCGATGATCGGCGAACCGATCATCTCAGTCATCATGGTGACGATCGGCCTCTCGACCGTGTTCCAGGCCGCGCTGAAGTGGATCTTCGGCGTCAACCCGCAGCCGTTCCCGCAGATATTCCAGAGCCAGTCAGTCAGCCTGTTCGGACTGCAGATCCAGACCGTCTATGTGATGAGCCTCGTGGTCTCGCTTGCCATGATGGTCGGCATGGCCTGGTTCTTCCGTGCCTCCAAATACGGCCTGGCGATGCGCGCCACCGCTTTCAACCAGCAGGTCGCGCAATCGCTCGGCATCTCCGTGAAGAGCGTGTTCGCGATGGCGTGGGCGATCTCGGCCACGGTCTCGGCGGTCGCCGGCGTCGTGGTCGCCGTGGTCAACGGCGTGTCGTCCGGCCTCTCCGCCTACGGCATCAAGGTGTTTCCGGCCGCGATCCTCGGCGGGCTCGACTCGGTCGGCGGCGCGGTGCTCGGCGGCATCATCATCGGGCTGCTGGAAAACGTCGCCCAGTATGTCGACAGCGAGTATCTGCACTGGGGCAATCTGTACGAGATCGCGCCGTTCTACGTCCTGATCATCATCCTGATGATCAAGCCGTACGGGCTGTTCGGCACCAAGGACATCGAGCGGGTCTGATCAATGGCAACGAGCACCCTCATTCCGTCGGGCGACTTCCGCACCAGCTACGCGGCCGACACCACGATCTTCCCGACCGCGACCAGCCGCAACTTCGCGATTCTGGGCATCGCGCTCGCCTGCTTCGCGCCGATGCTGCTGTCCAACTACCTGCTCTCGATCGCGATCCAGATCGGCATCTTCGCGATCGCGGCGCTCGGCCTCAACGTGCTGGTCGGCTTCACCGGCCAGATCTCGATCGGCCACGCCGCGTTCTTCCTGTTCGGCGCCTTCACCTCGGCCTACATCTCCAACAACGCGCCGATCCCGGTGTTCTTCGCGATCCCCCTCGCCGGCGTGATCACGGCGCTGGTTGGCCTGGTGTTCGGCGTGCCGGCGGCACGGCTGAAGGGGCTCTATCTCGTCATCGCAACGCTCGCCGCGCAGTACATCCTGCTCGACTTCTTCTCGCGCGCCGACTGGTTCTCGGGCGGCTCGGTGCCGGCCAGCGCCAATCCGTTCTCGATCTTCGGCTACACGCTGCGCGGCGACCGGCAGTATTTCTACGTCGTGCTCGCCTACATGGTGATCAGCTATCTGCTGGTCACCAATCTGATGCGCACCCGCGACGGCCGTGCGCTGGTCGCGATCCGCGATCACTATCTCTCCGCCGAGATCATGGGCATCAACCTGACCAAGTATCGGACGCTGTCGTTCGGACTTGCCGCCTTCTTTGCCGGCATCGCGGGCGCGCTCTACGCGCACTATCAGCTCGTCGTCTCCCAGGAAGGCTTCGGCATCGAGCGCTCGGTGCTGTTCCTGGCGATGGTCATCATCGGCGGCACCGGCTCGGTGATGGGCACGCTGATGGGCACAGCCTTCGTGGTGCTGCTGCCGGAATCGATGGAATGGCTAAGCGCTTGGCTGAAGGGCAGCGCGATCGACAAGGCGCTGCAGCTCAACAACAACATCACCTTCCTGCGCGAGATCGCGATCGGCCTGATCATCATCGGCTTCCTGATGTTCGAGCCTGACGGCCTCGCGCATCGCTGGCGGCAGATCAAGGCCTACTGGAAGCTCTATCCGTTCTCGCACTAGCGCTTGGAACAACTCAAATTCGGTTCAACGAATAAAAGGAGGAAACAACGATGACGATTAGATCCCTTTTGAGCTCGGTCTCGCTTGCGCTGCTGGTCAGCAGCGCGGCCGCCACCGCGCAGGCGCAGATCGCCATCGGCCATCTGCAGGACCTCTCGGGCGGCACCTCCGACGTCGGCACGCCCTATGGCCAGGGCGTCGCCGACACCTTCGCCTGGGTCAACAAGAACGGCGGCGTCGGCGGCAAGCAGCTCAGCGTCGACAGCAACGACTACGGCTACCAGGTGCCGCGCGCGATCGCGCTGTACAAGAAGTGGTCGGCATCCGACGCCAAGGTCGCGGCGATCATGGGCTGGGGCACGGCGGACACCGAGGCGCTGACCGGCTTCCTCGCCCAGGACAAGATCCCCGACATGTCGGGCTCCTACGCGGCCGCGCTGACCGATCCTGAAGGCACCAGCGGCAAGGCCAAGCCCGCGCCGTACAACTTCTTCTACGGCCCGAGCTACTCGGATGCGCTGCGCGCCGAGCTGACCTGGGCGGCCGAGGACTGGAAGGCGAAGGGCAAACCCGGCAAGCCCAAATTCGTCCACATGGGCGCCAACCACCCCTATCCGAACGCGCCGAAGGCCGCCGGTGAGGCGCTCGCCACCGAGCTCGGCTTCGAGGTGCTGCCGCCGCTGGTGTTCGCGCTGTCGCCCGGCGACTACTCGGCGCAGTGCCTGAGCCTGAAGAGCTCCGGCGCCAATTACGCCTATCTCGGCAATACCGCGGCTTCCAACATCTCGGTCATGAAGGCCTGCAAGACCGCCGGCGTCGACGTCCAGTTCCTCAGCAACGTGTGGGGCATGGATGAGAATGCCGCCAAGACCGCGGGCGATGCCGCCGACGGCGTGATCTTCCCGCTGCGCACGGCGGTCGGTTGGGGCGGCAATGCGCCCGGCATGAAGACGGTGATGGAAATCTCGAAGATGTCCGATCCGTCGGGCAAGGTCTATCGCCCGGTGCACTACATCGCCGCGGTCTGCAGCGCGCTCTACATGAAGGAAGCGCTGGATTGGGCCGCCAAGAACGGCGGCGCCACCGGCGAGAACGTCGCCAAGGGCTTCTACCAGAAGAAGGACTGGGTGCCGGCCGGCATGGACGGCGTGTGCAATCCCTCGAACTGGACCGAGAAGGATCATCGCCCGACGACGAAGGTCGACCTCTATCGCGCGAAGGTTTCCGGCGCGACCGATGGCGACATCAACGACCTGATGGGCAAGGGCACGATCAAGCTCGAGAAGGTGAAGACCGTCGAACTGCCGCGCAAGCCGGAATGGTTTGGCTGGTGAGGCCGTAACTCAGGAAGTCGTCATCGCCCGCGAAAGCGGGGGATCCAGTACGCCGCGGCCTCTCGATTGATCGCTGGCGCCTCTGGAATACTGGGTCACCCGCTCTCGTGCGCAGTTGCGCACGAAACGCGGGTGACGACAGTGGAGAGTGATCGAGACCATGAACGAAACCCTCGAAACGGCCCGCCCGGTGCCGACGGCAGTCCCGCCGCCGCCACTGCTCAGCGTCAACAATATCGAGGTCGTCTATGACGACGTCATCCTGGTGCTGCGCGGCCTCAGCCTCGAGGTGCCGAAGGGCGCGATCGTGGCGCTGCTCGGCGCCAACGGCGCCGGCAAGTCGACCACGCTGAAGGCGATCTCCGGCCTGCTCAAGACCGAGGACGGCGAAGTCACCCGCGGCGAGATCCTGTTCGAGGGCCAGCGCATCAACGGCATCGATCCGGACAAGATCGTCCGCCGCGGCATCTTCCAGGTGATGGAAGGCCGCCGCATCGTCGCCGACATGACGTCGCTGGAGAATCTGCGGCTCGGCGCGTTCACCCGGCGCGACCGCGAGGTCTCGGCCGATATCGACATGGTGTTCAAATATTTCCCGCGCCTGAAGGAGCGCACCGGCCTCGCCGGCTACCTCTCCGGCGGCGAGCAGCAGATGCTCGCGATCGGCCGCGCGCTGATGGCGCGCCCGAAGATGATCCTGATGGACGAGCCCTCGATGGGATTGTCACCCCTGCTCGTCAAGGAAGTGTTCGCGATCATCAAGGAGATCAACCGCGATCTCGGGGTCACGATCCTGCTGGTCGAGCAGAACGCCCGCGCCGCGCTGTCGGTCGCGAGCCATGGCTACATCATGGAACAGGGCAAGGTGGTGCTCGACGGCTCCGCCGACGAGCTGCGCGACAATGAGGACGTCAAGGAATTCTACCTCGGCGGCGCCGGCGACCAGCGCAAGAGCTTCAAGAACCTGAAGAGCTTCAAGCGGCGCAAGCGCTGGCTGTGAGGATATCGGGCGTTTTCGGGCGGAGTTGCGTGTGCAGAAAACGCGTCAGACCAGAAAGGCGGTTCTATCCGAGCACCTGCTCGGCCTCAGTGACCACGCAGAGCACATGGTAGAACGAGGACGCCGGGATCGTGGCGACCAGCGACCTGCCCTCGCGGTCGAACTGGTCGTACCAGCCGCCGGCCACGGGATGGCCGAGATAGTGCCGCTCCAGCAGCACCAGCGCCGCGCGGGCCTCGTCCGCCGCGCCAGCTTCGCCCGACTCGGCCTGCGCGATCCAGGCCTTCGCCAGCTCGCTCTGCGGCCACAGCCGCCTGCTGTGGCGGCGGATGTTGCCCTCGGCATCGCCCTCGTCGATCAGGCAGCCGGTGGCGTCGCGATAGCGCAGCGCAGAGGCCAGGAGCTCGCCGCGCGGGCGTCCCGTGGGGCAACCGGTGATCCGTTCAAATCCCTTCAGCAGCCAGACCCATTCCGCGAGGTGCCCGGGCTCGACGCTGACCGGCGGTATCCTCGACCAGTCCTCCTCGAAATATTCACCGAGGGTGTGCGTCTGCTTGTCGTAGAGGTTGGCCAGGAACAGCGCGAAGAAATCGCCGGCACGGTTCTGGAACGACAAATCGTGGGTCGCGTCGAAGCAGGCGATCATCGCCTCGAACAGATGCATCTGCGGGTTCTGCCGGCGCGGCATCGACGGCGGCAGGCCCTCCTGAAACCCGCCATGGGGCGAGCGCAGCTGGGTGTCGAGGAACGACAGCAGCGCGTCGATCTCGGCGCGGATCTGGGCGTCCTGGTCGAGGCCGTAGGCGGTCGCCAGCGCGAGCAGCACGAAGGCATGGCCGTAAGTGTCGCGCAGCGGATTATGCACGCCGCCTTCCGGCGTCAGGCTGAACACGAAGCCCGGCCGGCCATCCGGCGCCTTCGCCTTGGCCAGCAGGTAGTCCAGCCCCTTCAGCGCGATCGCGCGGCCCTCGGGATACCAGCCCATCTGGGCCGCCTTGGCGTAGCAATAGATCTGGCGCGCCTGCACAAGCAGGCGGCGCGGCGCGGTGCTGTCGGCTGTCCCATCCTGATGCAGCCGGTCGACAAAGCCGCCGGCCGTGCCGTCCCAGCCGACCGTCGACCACAGCGGCAAGGCGTGGTCGATGATGCGGTGCTTCAACCTCGCGACGACGTCGGCGGCCCCGTCCGCCGCAACGCTCTCTGCCTCAGCCATCGTGCTCCCTGGAACCGTCCCAATGTCAGCGGTCCCCGTCTGATAGCACGGGCGGACCGACACGCCACCTGCGCAAATCCTCTCAAGGACCTGCCATGACCGACCATTACGATGCCCTTGAAACGCGCGAGCCGGCCGAGCGCGAGGCCGCCCTGTTCACCCGGCTGCCGGACGTGCTGCGCAAGGCGATGGCAGCGCCCGCCTATGCCAACCTGCTGAGGGGCATCGATCCAGCGTCCATCACCAGCCGGGAGGCGCTGGCGGGGTTGCCGGTGCTGCGCAAATCGGAACTCCCGGCCCTGCACAAGGCCGCCCCGCCCTTCGGCGGCTTCGTGGCCGACAAGCCCGGCTCGTTTGCCCGGCTGTTCACCTCGCCCGGACCGATCTTCGAGCCCGAAGGCCGCCAGGCGGACCCCTGGCGCGGCGCGCGGGCGCTGTTTGCGGCCGGCTTTCGCGAAGGGGACGTGGTTCTCAACACCTTCAGCTATCACCTCACCCCCGGCGGCTTCATCTTCGACGCCTCCGCGCGGGCGCTCGGCTGCGCGGTGATCCCGGCTGGCCCAGGGAATACCGAGCAGCAATTCGAGCTGATCGAGGCCTATCGCCCGGTCGGCTATAGCGGCACACCGGATTTCCTGAAGATCCTGCTCGACGCCGCCGCAGCGGGCGGCCGCGACGTGTCTTCGATCAAGCGCGCCCTGGTCTCCGGCGCCGCCTTTCCGAAATCGTTGCAGGAGGAGATGAAGTCGCGCGGCGTCGAGGCCTACCAGGCGTTCGGCACGGCCGATATCGGCCTGATCGCATTCGAGACGCCAGCGCGCGAGGGGATGACGGTCAATGAGGATTTGATCCTGGAGATCGTCAAGCCCGGCACCGGCGATCCCGTTGCGCCCGGTGACGTCGGCGAGATCGTGGTGACCTCGCTCGATCCGCATCATCCGTGGATCCGCCTCGCGCTCGGCGATCTGACTGCCGCCCTGCCCGGCGCGAGCCCGTGCGGACGCACCAACATGCGCATCAAGGGCTGGATGGGCCGCGCCGACCAGACCACCAAGGTCAAGGGCATGTTCGTGCGCCCCGAGCAGATCGCCGAGATCGGCAAGCGCCATCCCGAGCTCGGACGGCTGCGCCTCGTCGTCACGCGCGCCGGCGAGGCCGACGCGATGACGCTGAAAGCCGAATGCGCTTCGGCGCCGGCTACCCTGCTGAACGAAGTTGCGGCCACGCTGCGTACCGTGACAAAACTCGGCGGCGCCGTCGAGCTGGTCGGCGCGGGCTCGCTGCCGAACGATGGCAAGGTGATTGCGGACGAGCGATAGACCGCTCCCCGTTGTGGTCCAGTCCGCATTGTCGCGGGCGGCATTGTGAACTATTGAGCTGGCTCATGCCTCGCGGAGACGGGATCATCACCTCATGAGCAGCGCTTCCGAAAGTGAGCCGCGACGGCCGGCGGTTTTCTTCGATCGGGACGGCGTCCTGAACCGGGATATTGGTTACCTGTTCGAGAGCCACAGGCTGGTCTGGATCGAAGGCGCCCGCGAGGCGGTGAAGGCCGTCAACGACATGGGCTATCTCGCGTTTGTCGTGACCAACCAGTCAGGCGTTGCAAGAGGCCTCTATGAGGAGGCGCACATCCGGCAGCTCCACGACTGGATGGCCGCCGAGCTCGGCAAGATCGGCGCGCATATCGACGCCTTTGAGTATTGCCCGTTCCATCCGGAAGGAACCGTTGAGCGATATCGGCAGGTCAGCCCCCGACGCAAGCCGTCGCCGGGTATGATCACCGATCTGCTGGAGCGCTTTCCGGTCGATGTCGAACGAAGCTTTCTGGTCGGTGATCAACCGACCGATCTGGAGGCCGCACGCGCAGCGGGCCTGAAGGGTTACCTGTTCTCAGGCCCCAATCTGGAAGCATTCCTGAAGCCGCTGCTGCAGCGAAGCTGAGCCCCGCACCCGGTGCGAGGCCACCATCGCGATCAGAACTTTCGAACCAGGTCGATCACCTCATCCTGCTGCTGGCGCGTGATCTCGGCGAAGATCGGCAGCGAGAGAATCTGGCCCTGATCGCGATGGGCGTTGGGAAATTGCTCCGACCGGTGGCCAAACCGTGCATAGGCCGGCAGGAATGGCAGCGCGGTGGGGTAGTTGATCGCGGTCTGCACACCATTGGCGTTGAGGTGCGCGGCGAGCGCGTCGCGGCGCGGGTGCCTAATCGTGTAGAGGTGGTAGACGTGGCTTCGCGCCGGCGCGACCTCGGGCACCACGACATCCTCGATCTGGTTGAGGCCGGCGTCGTAGACCTCGGCTGCGGCCTGCCGGGCCTCGGTCCATGCGGTGAGATGGGGCAGCTTGGCGGAGAGGATCGCGGCCTGCATGCCGTCGAGCCGGCTGTTGACGCCCTCGATGTGGTGCTGGTGCTTCACCAGCCCGCCATGGCGCGCCAGCATCGCCATTTGCTCGGCGAGCGCCGCATCATTGGTGACGACCGCGCCGGCATCACCCATCGCGCCGAGATTCTTGCCGGGATAGAATGAATAGGTCGCGGCCTCGCCGAACGTTCCGACCATGCGGCCCTTGTAGCGCGCGAGATGGGCCTGGGCGCAATCCTCGATCACCCAGAGCTTGTGCTTCTGCGCGATCGCCATAATCGCGTCCATGTCCGCTGGCTGGCCGTACAGATGCACCGGGATGATGCCGACCGTGCGCGGCGTGATCGCGGCCGCGATCGCCGCCGGATCGATCGTGAACGTCGCGTCGTCGGTGTCGCAGAACACGACGGTGGCGCCGGAATGGGTGATCATCGCCGCAGTCGAGATCCAGGAATGCGCCGTCGTGATCACCTCGTCGCCCGGCTTCACCTTCAGCGCGCGCATGGCGAGGTAAAGCGCATCGGTGCCGTTGGCGCAGGATACGCAATGAGCGACCTCCACGGCCGCGGCGAATTCGCGCTCGAAGGCATCGACATAGCTGCCGCGGATGAAGGCGTTGTCGCGGATCACGCCGGCGATCGCCGCATCGATCTCGCTCTTGATGGACTGGTATTGCAGCTGCAGGTCGGCAAACGGCACCGGCATCGATATTCCCCTATTGGCTCGCCAGCAGCCGGCGCGCCGGATTGCCCGCATAGGTGCCTGATATCGTGATGTCCTTGGTCACGACAGCCCCTGCGCCGATGACGACGTCATCAGTGATCCTGACCGGCATGATCGTGGCGTTGGAGCCGATCGACACCCGGTTGCCGATGACAGTCTCGCGCCACAGCTCCTTGCGGCCGCGCGCCGGGCCGCCGATGGAGAACGTGTCGTTGACGAACATCACGCCGTGTCCGACGAAGCAGTCCTCGCCGATGGTGACGAGCTCGCAGACGAAGGCGTGCGATTGCACGCGGGTGCGTGCCCCGACGACCACGCCCTTCTGGATTTCGGTGAAAGGCCCGATGAAGCAGTCGTCACCGAGCTTGCAGCCGTAGAGGTTGCAGGGCTCGACGATCTTGACGCGTTCGCCGAACGCGACCTCGCGCACGCTGGCCTGATGCACTTCCGGCCGATTCACGAAACGACACCCAGCCGGCTCAACCGCGGCGTGAAGCGCAGCGCAACTTCCTCTCCGGTCTCGATCGACTCATAGAGGGCCGAGATCAGCTCCAGGCTCTTGCGGCCCTCGAGCCCGTCGACCAGCGCAGCGCGCTGGTTCTCCAGGCAATCGACCACATGATGATAGTAAGCCTGATGGCCGAAGCCGTAGACGTTGGGCGGGTTGACCGAGAACTTCTCCACGACGTCCTTGTCCGACGGCAGCTCATTGACAAAGCGCCAGTGCCGGATCTGGTTGACCGCGAAACCGGAAATCTCGACCGTGCCCTTTTCGCCCAGGATCGACAGCGAGCCTTCGAGATCGGTCGGGCGCGCCGCGGTGGTCGCCTCGATGATCCCGAGCGCGCCGTTGCGGAACTTCAGCGTCGCGACGGCGGTGTCCTCGGTTTCGATGTTGGCCAGCGCCGTCGTCGCACGCGCATGCACGCTCACCACGTCGCCGAAGAACCACTCCAGCATATCGACATGGTGGCTCGCCTGGTTGGTCAGCACGCCGCCGTCATAGGCCCAGGTGCCGCGCCAATCGTCCTGGTCGTAATAGGCCTGGTCGCGGCACCAGCGCACCCGGACCGTCCCCAGGATGAGCTTGCCGAAGCGCCCGGCATCGAGCGCCTCGCGCGCCTTGACGACCGGCACGTTGAAGCGGTTCTGTTTGACGATGAACATCTTGATGCCGGCCTCGTCGCAGGCCCGGATCATGTCGTCGGCGTCCTGCAACCGCAGCGCCATCGGCTTCTCGACCACGACGTGCTTGCCCGCCCTGGCGCAGGCGATCACATGCGCGGGATGCAGCCCACTCGGCGTCAGCACGGCAACGGCGTCGATATCCTTGCGCGCCAGGAACTCGTCCAAGTCGTAATGGGCGGGAACGGCGAACTTCCCGGCAATCGCATCGGCACGCGCACGAAGCGGATCGCAAACTGCAACCAGGCTCGCTCCCGCGATGTGATTGCCACCCAGGAGATCGGAATGGCGCTTGGCGATACGCCCGCACCCGAGCAGGCCAAATCTGATCATGCAACAGGCCCTGTCTTGTCTCGTGACCAGCCATTGCAGCCAGCCGAAGAGCCGAGGGAACAAGCGGCCTTGCGAGCCGCAGCATAGCGTCCATTACCCAGAAAACTCGGGATAAGGCAAGGCCTTGCCCCGATCGGACAGCACGACCCGCGGCGGATTTGTTGCTCAAGGCAACGCCGCCCTGCATCACCGGCAGGAAAAGCGGCAAGAAGCACCAGCCTATCCTTGTCGTCCTAGCGGCGCCGTGCCATGTCGTTGGACACAGGAGGCGTCATCGTGTGGTGATTATTCGGGCCCAGCCTGCTCGAATACGATCACCAACGAGATAGTCCAAACGCGGAGCCCGGTACGGCGGCAAATGAGGATGAACCATCGCGTCATGCAGCTGGAGCCGGATTTGGGCTGGCGCCAAGCCAAGCTTGCCCTGCTCGCCTATGCCCACGTCGCGATTTGCTGCATCTCGCTGTACTGCATCACGATCACAGATTCGTTCCCGGGCGTCATCGGCTTCGACAAATCGCACCTGACATCTGCGATCCTGAACGTTCTGGTGTTCAGTCCCGTCGTCATCCTGTTCGCAATCAGCCGCTTCAGTTTCGGCTATCTCGTCGGCTTCTACTTCTACATTATGGTCCTGGGATATCTCTGGCTGATCGAGTTCTCGCTGCTCGACTACGATCACCGCCTGGCACTCATCTCGATCGTGCTGTCGGCGTTCGCCTTCCTTGTCCCCACACTGTTTATCACCTCGCCGATGCGGCAGGCTGTCGTCATGCCGGCCCGCGCCTTTTACATGATGCCTTCCGTCATCCTGATCGCCTCGGCCGCGATCATCGGCATCGGCGCCCTCTACAACCTCAAGCTGGTCGATCTCAACGAGATGTACAAATATCGCGCCGAGGTCGCGTTGCCGGGCATCCTGCGATATGCGGTCTGGATCGTCTCAAACGCCCTGTTGCCGCTCGCCTTTGCCTGCTTCGTCACCAGCAAGCGGTTCTGGCAGGCAGGGATCGCGCTCGCTCTGATGCTCCTGATCTACCCAATCATGCTGACCAAGATGGCGCTGTTTGCGCCGGTCTGGCTGCTGTTTCTCGCGCTCGTCTGCAAGCTGGCCGAGGCCAGGGTTGCAACGATCCTATCGTTCTTCCTGCCTGTGCTGATTGGCACGATCCTGTTCGTCCTGGTCAAGACCGATCTGTTTCCACTCAAGCCCGGACTGATCTATTTCGGCACCGTCAACACCAGGATGGTTGCGATCCCGTCGCTCGCCCTCGAGATCTACAACAACTACTTCTCAGCACATCCGCTGACCCATTTCTGCCAGATCAACGCGGTGAAGCTCGTGGTCGCGTGCGCCTACGACGAGCCGATATGGGCCGTCATGGCCAGGTCCTACGATCTCGGTGCTTTCAATGCTTCGCTCTTTGCCACCGAAGGCATCGCATCGGTCGGCCTCGTGCTCGCGCCGGTGTCCGCACTGGGCTGCGGCTTGATCATTGCTCTCGGCAATCGCCTCTCGTCCGGGTTGCCGCCGCAATTCGTACTGCTATCCGCCGGACTTCTCCCGCAAGTTCTCCTCAACGTACCACTTTCGACAGCCCTGCTCACGAACGGCACCGGGCTGCTCTTCCTGCTCTGGTACATTGCACCGCGGTCGGCCTTCGACCAGACGGCAGCGTCGACAGTCGCAGTGAGCGATCATCGACCAGGTGCTGAGGCCGCCTAGTGCTACGGTTCTGGGCGAATGGCAGCCGGAGCGCCTGCGAGATCGCCTAGGCGCGAATGATATTGTCCGCCGGTTGAGGAAACTTTCCGCGACAATCGACCAGCAGCGGCGCATGCGCGCCGAGCAGTTGATAGTCGAACTTGTCGTGGTCGGTCGCAAGCAGGACGCAATCGAATCCGCGCAGACTGTCCTCGGTGAGCGCGACACTCGACAGATCGAACGAATGCGCCCGCATCTTCGGGAACGAGGGGACGTGCGGATCGCTGTAGGACACCTTGGCGCCAAGATCGCGAAGCCGTTCCATCAAGGCCACCGACGGCGATTCGCGGACGTCGTCGACATTCTTCTTGTAGGCGATGCCGAGAACCAGGATCGAGCTGCCGCTGATCGACTTGTGCCTCTGATTGAGCGCCAGCGAAATCTTCGACACCACGTAGTCCGGCATCGAGGAATTGATCTCTCCGGCGAGTTCGATGAAGCGCGTGTGCATGCCGTATTCCCGCGCCTTCCACGTCAAATAGAACGGGTCGATCGGAATGCAGTGACCGCCGATGCCGGGACCGGGGTAGTACGGAACGAACCCGAACGGCTTGGTTGCGGCCGCGCGGATCACCTCGTGAATGTCGATCCCCATCTTGTCGGCAACCATCTTCATCTCGTTGACGAGACCGATGTTCACCGAGCGATGGATATTCTCCAAGAGCTTGGTCAGCTCGGCGGCCTGCGTCGAGCTCACCGGAACGACCTTGTCGATCACCTGGCCATAGAGCGCGATGCCGGCCTCGAGACATGCCGGCGTGCAGCCGCCGCAGACTTTCGGAATGGAACGCGTCGTGAAATTCTGGTTGCCGGGATCTTCGCGTTCCGGCGAGAAAACGAGAAATACGTCCTTGCCGACGGTGAAGCCGCACTTTTCGATGCGCGGCTTCAGTTCCTCCTCCGTCGTACCGGGATAGGTCGTGCTTTCGAGCGACAACACCATTCCCTGGTGGAGATACGGCAGCAGCGACTCCGTGGTGTTCAGCACGAAGCTGAGATCGGGCTCGCGATACTTGTTGAGCGGCGTCGGAACGCAAAGGATAAGCGCATCGACCTCGCGGGCGCGCGAGAAATCGGTCGTCGGCTCGAACCCAAGCTCCGTCGCATTCTTGATGCTGGCGCTCGAGATATGCTCGATATAGGAGCGGCCGGCGCGAAGCGCGTCGACCTTGGTCTGGTCGATATCAAAGCCGATCACCTTGTAGCCGACCTCGCAATAGCGAAGCATCAGAGGCAGGCCGACATAGCCCAAACCGACGATGCCGATCTTGGCCGTTCTCTCGTTGAGCTTCGCGATCAATTCGGAATTCATTTCATCACTCGTACGGGGTTGTTACGGATAATCGGCCTGAAAACCATCTAACTGGGCCTCTGATAGCGCCATAGCGGCAAAGCCACAACCCTGGAAGCCGTGCTGGAGGCCTCTCCCGACGGCAAGGCTATCGCGGGCCGCCTGAGCTCAATAGGCGCGCGACGTGGTAGGCGGCGCGACCAGTCCCATACTCGTCGATATCGCGCCGAACGGCCTGCGACGACTGCTTCCAGAGCCGGTTCCACCCGTGCGTGATGGTCTCCGTCCACTCGGTCTCGTCACGCAACGTGATGCACGGCACACGATGGAAATAGGCTTCCTTCTGCACCCCTCCCGAGTCCGTATAGACTTCGAGGGCGTTGTGCAGAAGCTTCGCCATATCGAGGTAGCCCACTGGATCGATGACCTTCAAGCCGTCCAGATCGACCCCCATCGCCAACGCAGCCTGTCGGGTGCGTGGGTGCAGCGGGAGGACAACGGGAAACTTTCGCGACTGATCCTGCAAGAACTGCACGACCGCGAGAAGCTGCTGCCGATCGCCGGTGTTCTCGGCGCGATGGATCGTCGCGAGCGCATATGTCTTCGAGGCCAACCCGAGATTGGTCAATATCGTCGAGCTCTTCTCTGCCTTGTCGGTCACGAACAGGGTCGCATCGTACATCACGTCCCCGACGTGATGTACGCCGGCCGTCACGCCTTCAGCGGCAAGATTGGTGACGGCAGTCGTCGTCGGACAGAGCTGCAGAGCGGAGAGATGGTCTGTCACGACCCGATTGATCTCTTCCGGCATGCGGCGGTTGAACGATCGGAGCCCCGCCTCGACATGCGCGACCGGAATGTGCAGCTTCGACGCCGCGAGAGCACCGGCCAGCGTCGAATTGGTGTCGCCGTAGACGACGACCCAGTCGGGCTTTTCCTCGAGCAGGATCGGCTCGATCGCCATCAGCATGCGTCCCGTCATATCGCCATGGCCGCCGCCATTGATATCGAGATGATGTCGCGGCTTGGGAATGTCGAGCTCTTCGAAGAAGACGTCGGACATGTTGGGATCGAAATGCTGGCCGGTATGCACCATCACTTCCGAGAGCCCGTCGGTCTCCCGGATCGCGCGACTGACGGCCGCGGCTTTGATGAACTGCGGCCGGGCACCAACTATGGTCAAAATCTTCAGCGTCATGGACTTCACTAACGGTGTTGCGATTCAGCCAGACGATGATCCGGTGCGTCGACAGGGCTCGCAGAGATCGTCTTTTGAATCCCTTCCTTGAACTGCACAAATCGCCGCAAGTCCAAACGAGATGCAAGGCGGCTCAGGTCAGGAACAATATCGACGGCAGGGGTGTTCGGGTTCACGATCTCGAACTTCGGTTCGAGGCCGAGCTGCTGACCTATCGTGTTCGAGATCTGCCGGATTGAGAGCGTCTCGGAGGCCGCCACGTTGAGCGTATCCGTCCAGGACGACGCAATGCTCGCAAGGATGACCTCGACGATGTCTTCGATGAAGGTGGGAGCAAGGCGAATCCCCTCCTCGCCGCCGGAGAGCTGGATCGCCCCGCCGTCCTGGATCCTGCGTATCAGTTGCGGAATGAGCCGATCGCGCTGGCCCGGGCCGTACGGAAAGAACAACCGCAGAATGCTCAAGGAAAGAATGCTGGAGAACGGCTTCGCAACGACTTCAGAGGCAAACTTGCTCGCGCCGAGGAAGCCGGGGGGCGCAAGGCCGGCATCCTCTCTCAGCGCTGCCGCGAACGGCTCGTAGACCGCCCCCGACGACAGCAGGCAAAAACGCTTGACCGCCGCCCGAGCCGCCCAATCCAGCAGCCGCATCGTCATGCCGACGTTGACGTCAAACATCTCGCGCGAATCCGCGGGGAAATCGCGGTAGCGCCGCGACTGGGCGGCATGAACAACGACATCGATCGTCTTCGGGAAGCTGGAAGCTTCGATCGAAGCCGCTCCGTCCCAAACCACGGTCGTTCCGAAGGCGACCGACGTTCCCGGCCGGCAAACGCAGAAGAGCTCGTGCCCCTCGGCCACCAACCGAGGGCCGAGAGCAGAGCCGACGAAACCGCTACAGCCCGTCAATAATATCCGCATGCCCGTGTCAGACCGTTGGCTTCGTCAGCAAGACTGAAATCCCGTTCGGATTGGAGTCATTGAAGGTGCAGTCCTTGACTCCAAGCTCCTTCATCCAGCCCGCAACCTCGTCATCGCTGTGCTGCCAGGCGTTATGCGGATGATACCAATCGAAGTTGACCATATTGTTTGTTTCATAGTCGAACGCCTCGTTCCAGAAGCATTTCAGGAAGTTATAGTACAGCAATCGTTGAACGTTGTGCGTTCCTGCGGGAATCCCGAGCACCGGTATAGGCTTTTCAAGCGTGATCGTGGCGTTCAGCCGCGATAGCTCCCGGCCCAGTTCCGTGATCCCTTCGCACGCCGCATAGCATTCCTCCGCGGAGAGCGGCATGAAATTCTGGCGGACATGGTCGTCGGCGAAGACGCGCACGGCGCCCATCTTCCGATAGACGTAAAAGAAGAACTGGCCGCCGGGCCTGACCTTCCGGTACAGGGCCTCCACCGCCGCCCTGGTGTTGGGTGTGTGATGCAGCACCCCGTCCGCGATGATGAAATCAAACGTGTCATCGGGGAACGGAGCTTCCATCAAATCGGCCTGGACGACCGAGCAGTTCTCGAGATCGCGGGTGTTCTCGAACGTCGTCAACGCAGCATCAGACACGTCGAGCGCGAACACCTCGCCCGGGCAGTTCTCGGCGATGAACCTTGTATTGAAGCCCGACCCTGGACCGACCTCGAGCACGCGCTGCTTGGACCGGTAGAAAGCCTTCAAGGCGTCCAGATCGGGCAGCCCAAGCTTCTTGCAATACCAGCCGAACAGGAATTCCTTGTGCTCGGGTTGCAGCCCATACTGCTTGAAGCGGCGCCACTTGTCCGAGAAGGTCTGATTTGTTTTGGCCTGCTCATGGGCTTCCGGCCGGCTCTGCGCGGTCGCCGGCTTCGGCAAGCCGTACCGTGAGCAGAAATCGGTCAGGTCGGGCTGCATCGGGCCGCTCAGGAAGCAGGGAACCCCGTGCAGGATCGGATACCATAGCGATGCATCGGGCGTCCGAAGCACGCCTTCGATGACCTGGCCTTCCTGTTGCGTGAAAGCCTCAAGCTGAAGCTCCATTCCGTTCGGACGGAGACGTGAAGACGCAACGGTTCGCATAAATCTAGCTCCTACAACTGCAACTAATGGACGGCGCCGCCATAGGCACCATGTTGCTTGCACCAGGACTCGAAGCTGAGCAAACACCAGATCAACGCGACATGGTTTGCCTTTTGCTCGAAATGCTCGTCCAGAATCCGACGTACGAAGTCGTGTTGGAATACGCCTCGCTGCCTAATGCGGGATTCCGAGAGTTGCTCCTCGATCCATGAACGCAGAATCCCTCTGTACCAAGACGCGTCCGGAGGACCAAATCCCATCTTCGGTTTCCGGTAAATCGTGTCGGGGACCAGCGGCCGGACAGCCTCGCGAAACAGGATCTTGCCCGTGGTGCCGTCGGACAGCAGGCCCCAATCCACGCCGAGCAGATAGTCGACCAGCTCGTTATCCAGAAGTGGCACCCTGGTCTCAAGGGAATGCGCCATAGACAGCTTGTCTTCCAGCGACAAAAGACCTGGAAGATAGGTGGTCAGGTCGACGTGCATGACGGCGTCCCAGGGATCCCGCGACGGAACCGACCCGATCGCATCTCCGATCGCCGCGAGCGGATCGAAACCTCCTGCGGCTCGCAGAAACTCCGGCGTAAAGGCCTCGCCGATCTTGTCCGCCGATACCGGGACGTTGAGGCTTGCGCGGTAGAGGGCAAAGGCATCCCGTGACGCTGCCGGATCTCCCGCCGCGGCGCGAAAACGCTGCATGACACGCTGCATCAGGGAGGCCGGAGCCGCCCTCGGCACGATGGCGTATCTGCCGACATACCCTCCGGTGACCTCGTCACCGCCCGTACCCGACAGCACGACCTTTGCATCCTGAGCGACGCGTTGCGCGATCAGATAATTCACATAGGCCATTCCCATGCGAGGATATTCAATCGCGCCAACCGTCGCATCGAGATGACGGGCCAAGGCAACCTGCGGCACCATCAGCTCGACACGCTCGATGTCGAGCTGCTTGGCGACCTCCCGGGAGAACTCGCGCTCGTCGACGAATTTGTCGACACCGACATTCTCAAGATCGAAGATGCACGAATAGGCGCGCACGACCGGATCGATCTGGTGCGCGCCTGCCGTGATCGCCGAGCTGTCGATCCCGCCGGACAGATACGCCATAACAGGCACATCCGCAGCCAACTGCCTGCGCAACGCCGCCTGCAATATTTCGCCGAATTCGCCCGAAGCCCGCGCCAGACCAGGCGCGTATTTGCGATGGTAAGCGGCAGCCCAATAGGTGCCGCTCGAACTCCCATTCGCCGTAAATCGTTCGAACGTACCAGGCTTGAGAAGACGGACACCCCGGAACGGCGTGCGCCCTCCCCAATTGTTCATCAGCGTGAAGTACTCCAACGTCGCTGACGCATCGAACTGCTTGTTCACCAATCCGCTGGCGTACAGCGCACGCACTTCCGAGCCAAACACGAGACCCTTGCCAGGCAACTCCGTGACGTAGACCGGCTTGATCCCGTATCGGTCGCGGGCGATCACCAGCTCACGCTGGTTTTCGTCCCAGATGGCGCAGGCGAACATGCCGTTCAGCTTGTTGAACAACCTGTCCTTCCACTGCTCCCAGCCATGGACCAGAACCTCGGTGTCCGAGTGGTCTGTCGCAAAGACATGCCCGGCGGCCTCGAGCTCTTTTCTCAGCTCGCGGTGATTGTAGATCTCTCCATTGAAGACCACCCATACGGTTGCATCCTCGTTGCACATCGGCTGGTTGCCGGTGGCCAGGTCGACGATCGCAAGCCGGCGGAAACCCAATGCGACGTCTGGCGACAAATGGAAGCCGCTGTCATCGGGGCCGCGGTGTTCGATGCTGGCCGCCATATTCCGAATCCGGGCGTTCGCGTCCGGACAGGCGCCAAAATGCAGAATGCCAGCAATGCCACACATCTGAATCTACTCGACTTCGGCGCCTGCCGGCGCCAGCACAAACGTACTGTCAGGGCTGCGATAAGCTGCGATCATCGCCCCGGCAATATGATCAGGATCATGCCATCGCTCGACATAGCGACGCGCCCGCTTCCCGAGCTCTGTCCACTCGGCTCGACGCTCGAGGATAGCCGCAAGATCTTCCGTGAGCCGCCCGGGATCGACGTTCAAGATCGCAAGATCATCCCGCATGGCCGGCGGGATGAACTGCAGGTCGCTTTCCCTGACGTAGCATACCACCGGCTTTCCCATGGCCATCATCTCGACGGCAAAGCCGCCGTACCAACCCGCAAGCACCTGGTCAATGGCAAGGTCGGCGGACCTGTAAATGGCCATCGCCTCCTCATGCGTTTTCTTTTCAACCAGGATCAGTTCGAAGTCGAACCGGGACTTCAGACGCTCCAACGCATCGAGTATCATCTGGGTGCCCTTGATACTCGCATCGCTCGGCGCGTGGACAATTCTCGGCTTGCCTTCAGCGCGGGGATACTCGGGCGAGAAATGACCGATCTCCACGTTGGCGTAAGGCAGGAACTGCCCTCCGGGGACGACGTGCCCCAGTTCCGGATTGAGATAGAATACGCGGTCAAACAGCGGAAGCACGCGATCGATCAGGCGGGACCGGCGCGCATCGAGCGAGGTGACGCAAGCTTCATAGGCGGAGCAACGCCCGCTGGCGCACATGGTCCACTCGTTTCGCCGATTGCCCTCGCCCGCAAGCCTTGCGTCGCATCCCTGCAGGGTCATGAACCTCTTCTTGCCCAACCCCCTGGCCAGCTTGAGATCGATCGTCACGAGCCGATTCAGCAGCGGTCCCATCCGGCCAACGCCCTCGAACGCGTAGCCCGGATACAGGAACGTTGTTCCAAAATAGTAGTGGAGCACATCGTAGCGCAGGAGCGCCGACAACCCGAACCACGCGCTCCGGGCCACCTTCTGAAAGTCGGTTGCCGTGTCGTCATACAGAACCTTGTCGGCCGGGTATCGAAACCAGGTTCCGCTTCGAATGACTAGGTCGCTCCGATTTCCACGCCGGCGCTCGGCACGCGAGAGTGACCAGGGCTGATTACCGATGTTGAAGGGGCCGTGAAGGATTTTCATCTTGCTGAGCGAATGTGATGATCTGTGCGCGTTGCTGTCCTGCATCGCGATGGCGGTTCAGGCCCGAACGGATTCGATGTGCCGTCGATACGCGGCCAACTGCAGCTCGACGATTCTCGCCGCGGAATGATACTTTTGGATCCAGGCTGCTCCGGCAGCACCGAGTCCATGCCGGTCGTCCTGATCCGCGACGATCTTGCGAAGCGCCTCGGCGATCTCACTCTCCGTCGATGCCGACAGGGTGGGAGGGGCTTCGGAAAAGAACTCTTTGGCCGTACCCGCATCCACGTTCGTGATGACTCGCCTGCCAAGCGCCAGGGCCTCAAAGGTGATTCCACCGAATGATGGAAGAACGAACTGATCCAGCACAGCGTGGCTGCGGAGATACGTTCTCCACAACTCCGGTTTGCGCATCGGCGCAAGCCACTGCACCTTATCGTCGAGCCCCAGACTTCCTATGAGCTCCCGCGAGGCGTCAAGGTCGCGTCCCCAGGCAATCATCGCAAGTCGCAGCTGAGGCGCTTGCTGCGCAACGCGCGCGAAGGCACGGATCAGCCGGTCATTGCCCTTCACCAGGCTGGGGTCCGAGTCCCGCCAATCCTGTCGGGTCGGATGAAAAACAACGACCTGGTCATCGGGCGGCCTGATCGCGCTGTTTCTGGCCCCGAATTCAACGAGCTTCGTATCGTCGAACGCATGCGGAAGCGGCGTAATCCGATCCGGCGGCACGCCAAGCCGTCGGGCGGCAGCCACGCAATCGATGTTGGTGACGAAGACGTGGTCGGCTCCGAGGAACACCGTTGCAGTGAGCCGCCCGAGGCCGTCGTCCTGAAACGGGATTGCGCGCAACGTTCCATGCTCATATCCGAAATAGGGGCGCTGCGCGAGCAGCGGCCAGGCACCATCTGTTGCGTAAGCCTGGATGACGTCAAACCGGTCCAGCAGACCCATGAGCGGCGCGAGCCGCGCCCGGTAGCTGCCAAAGTCCGCGGCGCTTGGCGGAGAACCCGGCGCACGCCCTTGCCGCCAGACATCAACAAGCCGCTGCTGCTGCGGGTCATCCCTTGCCAGAACGCGTCGCATGAAGATGTCGCGCGCCATTGCGGGGGATCGACGAATCCTCCGTCTTATCTTCTGGCCAAGACGGATCACGCGGGCAGACGCTCTCTGCGAACACACGGACTGTCGGGCTCGATCCAGCGAGCGTCGGAATTCCTCGGCGAGGTCCGGCTGGCCGCCAACCTCAGCGGCAATCATTGAGCAACACAAATTCAGAGGCCCAGAGGCAAACCATCTCGGCCGCCGGTAGCCTCCGAGATCGACCTTGGTCCAATCCGGAAAGAATGGATCGCCGAGGTCTCCCTCAAACGTCGCCTCCTCCCATTCAGGCGAAGCCATGATGTGGTAGTTTTCGTAGGCGATGACATAAGCGTCGATGCCGTGCTTGCGCTGGATCCTGGCATTATTGAACGCGTTGTTCGCGATGTTGCCGAGGTGCAGCACGCGCAGCGCTCGCCCATGCTGTTCCTGGAAACGCCGATGCCAATCCAGCTCCTGTAGCTGTGGCGAGCGCGTGATCACGCCTGATGTGTCGACCGATGTCACCGGACATGCCCTTGCGGTCCGATCATCGGGGAGTCGTCCCGGCGAGCGCACTGAGACCTTCTGAAGCAGGCTGCCTCGCAATCTGGAATGGATGCTGCCAATTCCTCACGAGGGGAATGGCGTTGCGCCGGGCTTCCTCCTGCTCCTGCTGGCACCGAATGCGATCGACGACGGCAGGCGGAAAGTTTGCAGTGTCCCGATAGAGCTGTCCAAGCCGCGCAGCGATCGCCGATATGCCGTGCCATCGCTCGACGTAGCGCCGGCCCTGCTCGCCGATTGTGCGAAGGCTATCCCGATTGCGGATTACCCACAGCAATGCCTGCTCAAGTTCATCGGGCGTTGCGGTGATGATCGGGCATTCCTCCGGCGCTTCGACCAGATCCGGACCTCTCACGAAGCTCAGGACCGGCTTGCCGAGCGCCATCGCCTCGAGCGCGGTGTAGCCGTAAGCACCACCGATAAACTGATCCGCCACGATGTCGGACTGGGCGAACAGCGCGAGAACCTCGCTGTTGGGAACGCCTTGTATCTTGTAATATTCGATGTCGTATCCCTGCACCTTCAGCCTGTCGATCGTCCGCTCCAGGTATTTCGAGCCCTTGAAGTGCGTATGATTAGGTGCGTGGGCGATGCGAAGGGGACCGGATGGCGGCGCGTCCGGGAGAACTGCATTGAACCGATCCAGATCCAACGGCCAGTAGTTGATATGTTTTGCCGCAGGCATGTAGGTCAGCATATCGCCGAGCGAGACCAGGGCCGTTACGGACTTGGTCAATTCGGAAACATAATGTTGAGCCTCTGCGTCGTGACACGTGCAATATTTTGGCGGCTCCGTGCAGTCGACGCAGAAGTTCCATTTGCCGAGGGCCAGGGTCGCAAGCCTGGTACGAACATCGGCACCGTACGCATAAACATAGACCCGCTTGCCGGCCCGCCGCAGAGCGGCAAGCTCCTCGGAATTGATCTGCAAGCGCTCCGTCGAATCGAGCAACCCGCGGTCGGCGAAGAAGTGAAACACATCATACCGAACCAGGGCCCACGCGAGCACCAAACGCTGGAACGCGAGGCCCAGGCCAAACCTGAGCGCCAGCATGTAAGGCCGTTGGAGATTCAGATCGAAGCGCGACGTTATGACATAGGTTACGTAGACAAGAGAGGTCGATTGAAAGCCAAGCTCCCGATCTGCCCTGGCCTTGAGCTGCAGGGTCAGGATCGGCGTTACACCCCACAAGCTCCTGGGCTGCCCGCGCCGCAGGCGCACGGCTCCAACTGCCGGAGCGAGCCAAATCGCGTGTTTCAGGACGGCAATCGAAAGTGCAGTAGCGACCAGGCTGAGAAGCCTCTGCGGCAGCGCCTGCAGCTTGCGGCGGACGATTGTCCACCGACCCGGCGATCTCGCAATCGACCAGGTCGTGAGCATCCACCTTCGAACGCTCCGCGGCAATACGAGCCGCGCGAGCGATCTCAGTCGATCTCTCATTGCGTGGATCCGCGTTGCGGCGGCTTTCTCGGCGAAAGGCTGTCGTAGAGCGAAACGACCTTCCGCCACTCCGACTTTGCATCCAGCCTTGCGAGAGTCTTCCGCGTGCTGGCGGTGAAGGCCGCTCGGAGTTGCTTATCCTGGACCAGGCGGTTGATCGAATCCGCGATGGAACGCGGATCGTAGGGATCGAACGTCAACCCGACCTCGTTCTCGACGACGAGGCGCTTCGCCTCGGGGTATTGCGCAACGAGGACGGGAAGATCGGCGGCGAGGTACTCAAAGATCTTGTTGGGAAGCGCAAAGGTGAAGTTGCGGCACAAGGCCGGCAACGTCCAGATCCCGGCATCCGCTCCGCGGGCGGCCGCAACAACGTCCTTCGATGGCACCGGCGGAGCAAGCACGACCCTGCCCTCCACGCCGGTGCGCTGCGCTAATTCCAGATAATTGGGGCCAAACAGATCCAGAGACGGACCCCGAATGACGAAAACACAATCAGGTGCATAGGCAAGGGCTTCAATAATCGGCTCGATCAGGCGCGTCGGGCCGGTTCCTCCCTGCCACAACAGAACGAACGTCGATTCCGGTAGCCCCAGTTGCTGCTTCAGCGGCGGATACTCACGCGACGGCGTGACCGCGATATCGGGAATGTTGCGGACCACGACGGGACGGCTACCGCCGAGCTCGGCCTCCATCGCATCCGCAATCGAGTCACATACGGTGATCGTGGCGGACGCCTCGTTGAGACAACGAACTTCCAACTCCTGAAGCGCCCGCTTCCACTCGGGAGGATACGGAGCCCAGGCGGACTGCTTCGTATCCCAATGAACATTCTCCGAAAACCACTCGTGGAAGTCGACCACAAGGTGCGCGCCTCGGTACTTTGCAGCCGCCATCGCGGCGTAGGCGGTGGAGAGATCATGCGCATGGAACGCAAACGGCTTCCGCTTCACCGCTTCCAGGTAAAGCTGTTCCGCAAAGTAGCCCGGCTGCTCGCTCATGAACGTCGCAGCCGTCCAATCGGCATGCTGAATATGAACGCGCGGTCCCCAATCAAGATTGAAGGTTGCCCCTGCCCCCTTCGTAGGTTCGGGACAGATCACCGTCACGTCATATCCGGCGGCGCCGAGGGCACGGGCTTCTCGTTCAACTCTTGGGTCCACGCGCAGATCGGAGACGACAAGCATCACCACTTCGCGACCAGAGGCAGATCTGCCAATCTGCCTGTTGCGCGACGTAGCATCACCCGCAGCGGACATCTTCGGGATTCGAGCCTGCGCGAACTGCGCGCGACGGATCACAAGCTCTGAGACCAGCGCATTCCACCGGCCGAAAAGGAAATAGAATACCGGCCGCAACGCGCGAAAAACGGGAGGATACTGCTTGATGAAGGATGAGATCTGCTTAAGCATCATTATATGGCAACTCTAGGAAATCTGCATCGGTGCTGCGGGAAACGCCATCACCACTGACCCACCAGCAAATTGCTATACGCCTTGCACTGGAGAGCAACTATTCTTTCCGCGGAATGGTAGGTCGACATCCATTGAGAGGCAGCCTGGCCTCGGCCTTGAGCATCAAGAGGATCCTGGATGACCTCCCGCATTCGCGCAGCACATTCCGCGACGTTGGCGGCCGCGAGCAACGGCGGCTCCTGGCCGAAAAACATGGCTGTCTGTTGCTGGTCGATGGCTGAAATCAACCGGACGCCCAACGCCATTGTCTCAAACCCGACGCCACCGAGAGCAGGAACGACGAATTGGTCAACCACGGCATGCGATACGCAGTAGCGCTGCCATAGCTCCCGTTTGGACATGGTCGGGATCCATTCAACCAGCTCGGACAGGCCGAGTTCCCGGATCAAATCCCTGCTGTCTGCGACCTCTTGACCCCATTCGACGAATACGAGCTTGAAGTTTCTCGTTTCGCGCGCGACTTCGGCCGCGGCGCGGATGATCACGTCGTTGCCCTTCAGCCAGGATGAATTTCCCCGCTTCCAATGGTGCCGCGAGGGACTAAAGAAAATCACAGGTCCACCCGTCGGGGGACTTAGTTCCGGGTGCGCATCGCGGAATGCGCGCAGCTTGTGATTGTCAAACGCATGCGGGAGGTAGACCACCCTATCCTTCCTTAGTCCCAACCGCTCGACCGAGGGCAGCACGTCCGAATTGGTTACGAACACGGCGGGCGCGCGCTGAAACGAGATCCGACAGATCAACCCGGTCAGATTGTTCTCGAACGGAATTTCGCGCAGCGTTCCATGCTCATAGCAGCAGAAATTCTTGACGCCGTTCATCATCGGTATCAGGCCGTCGATCGCATATCCCTGGATGATGTCATAGTACAAGAGGACATCTTCGAAGGGCTTTGGATGTATCGTTACATACTCCTCGCGATAACTAAGTGACTGACCATCGAGCTCGGCGGGATCTCTCCTGATTTCATCCAGCAACGTCTCGATTTCCCGTGCTCGCGTGACGGGATCGGACATCGATCGCGCCACGCAGCCGGTTTCCGAGACCGGAATGAACTTGAGCATGACGCGCTCCAGCAGCGCTAGGAAGCTGAGGGTCAGCGAGCGGGCAAGCGACGACGACCTCTCCCGAATCCCGCCGGTGCGTAGCCAGCGAACATCCTCCCGTAACGCACTGAGGGCGGAGCGCGCCTCCGCATCAGCTTGCGGACCCCGTCGCGCAATCTTCAACCACGCAGCAGCCGAGATTCTGTCGAGCCAATTCGTCTTGAATTGACCTGTGCTGGATTCACGTCCGAGCACGCCGTTTGCGACGAACGTTCCAAGCCATATTCTGTACAGGCTGAGAGGTTGCCTGTTCCGATACCATGACCGCCCCGGTCCGCTGAGCCAGAGCAGGAATCTCAGATGCCGAGGAGCATATTTGGCGAGGAAGCCTTTGTTGTCGCCGGAACGAGCGTCCTGAAGGGCGGTCAATTCCAGTTCCAACCATTTCAAATATGCCGTGGATCTCCAACCCGCGTTCCGGGCGCGAAGGTATTCGATGCAAAGCGCGGATGGGCCCTGAACAAACCAACGGGGCCGCTTCCATCCCTTCAGGCTTGTCGCCCACCAATCCGGCCTGAAATGATCCTGCCCAAGCGCCGAGGACCCCTCTTGCAGCGCGCCATCCTCCCACTCGGGGCACCCCATGATGTGGTAGTAGTTGTAACACAACACGTCGGCCTGGATGCCGAGCTTCCGCTGAATGCGGGCATTGTTGTAGGCATTGTTGGCTATGTTGCCGATGTGAAGAACGCGAAGCGGCCGGCCCATTCTGCGCTGAAAGTCGTCGATCAAACGCAAGGCGCGTGCGTTTTCCGCCTCGATCGCCTGCGTTGAGTCGATTTGATTCAGGCTACTCCCGAGGCCGGTTTCAACATAGGGAATTGACACTGGTTTAGGCGCCCCGCGCACTGGTAACGCGCCTGCAAGAGCAGTTCGAATGTTCGAGCAGGGATCGTTTTGACGGCATCACGAATTCAGCGACTTCGCGCTTGCGGCGATTGTTGCTTTCAGCGGCTTTGGCAACTCTGCGGTCTCCACATATAGATCCGCCAAATGCTTGCCGAGCGCCTCCACAGAGTAGTTCTTCCGGACGTAATCAGGGCCGGCGGCTCCGGCTTCCGAAAGCCGTGTGCGGTCCGAGATCAGCCGACCCAAGACTTCCTTGATCGTATCCGGATTTGCCTCAATGACCGGGCAGGTTTCGCGATCGGCGACCGCTACTCCATCGTGCAAATAGCAGATGACAGGACAGCCCGATGCCATTGCCTCCACGGCAGTCAAGCCGAAGGATCCGCTTATGAGCTGGTCGACAAGAACGTCGATCTTCTGCATCGCCTCCAGTATTTCATGGTGCGGCTTTCCGCTCAGTAGCAAGAGTTCGACTGCATGACCTTCAGCCTGCAGGGAGTGGATTGCGCCTTCCAGATATTTTGTCCCCTTGAAATAGCCGTGGTTCGGAAAGTGACCCACAACCAGCTTTCCATCCCCTTGAGACCAGGATTGTCGGGGAGAGAATTTATTAATATCGACCGTCAGGTACGGCACGTTTCGAGCGCCAGGGATAAGCTTCATGGCCAGCCCGTGCGCCACCACGGCAGTCGAGTATTCTCTGATGACCTGCAGCATGGCAGCGCCGCCGGCATCGTCGCAGACACAATAAACCCCCGGATCAGGGCATTCGGAGCAGAAGTTCCATTTTCCAAGCGCCAGGTTCTTCTCGCGCATTCTGTGGTCGGCACCATATGCGTAGGTATAGAGCCGCTTGCCAGCCTGGCGATATATTTCCATCTCGCGCACCGCAATTCCAAAGCGGGGACTACCATAGCCACCGGCCGGTTCGATGATGCCGCGATCATTGTAGAGATGAAAAAAATCGAAGTTGGCAATGGCCCAAATCAGCATGAGCCATCGAAACAGGAACCAATCCTCGCCACGCTCAGCTACGAGACGCGCCTGAATTTCCGAACATACGACATCAAAGTTCGACGAAGTGTGGTAGGTGGTGAACACCAGCGAGCGGGCGTTCACGCCCAGAGCGCGATCTGCCGCAACGCCCGCGCTCAGATTGACGATCGGCGTAACCCCCCAGAGAGAGTTCATCTCGCCTCGCAGCAATCGATCCGCAGCGATCACGCGACAATCGGCCACCAGAGCATCCCAGAAGTCGCGCGCATCAGGGGATTGATCGGGATTTAGAAACGGTCGCAGCGCATCCAGCATGGAAGTGAGGAGCTCGTAGTCGCCCTCGGCAGCAACCCGATTCACATTCTCGATGATCGCCTGATCTACGCGTCTTCGCTGCGGTGTCGGGGAAAGCGCCGAGACGGCCGCGCCAAAATGATGGTTCTTTCGCGCGAGCTGGGAGAGCCTGGGAAAACGCGAGCCCCCCAACGCGTAGCGAACCGACCGAAATAGCTTCGAAGACACCGGCTGCGTTCCGCACCTGTCTCAAGCGCTGGCTCGATTGATGCAATCAACCACCCGGCGCTGATCCTCCTCCGTCATGTTCGGAAAAATCGGCAATGTGATCGTCGTGTCCTCCGCAAGTGCCGCGTTCGGAAACTGCTCAGGGCGCAGGCCATACTTGTTCTTGTAGTAGCCGAGCCGATGCACCGCATGCGTGCCCGGTCGGGTCTGAATTCCTGCGGCAGCCAGCGCCGCCATCACCGCGTTGCGGCGCTCGCGATGCCCGTCAACGATACGGATAACGTAGGATTGAAATGCATGCCCATCGACGTCCCCGCCGAGCGGTCGCGCAATCGAATTGTTTCCTGCCAGCAACTCGGAATAGCGACGCCCGAGACGCCGGCGTTCTGCCAGCAGCCGCTCGAGCTTGCCCATTTGCGCCACGCCGACCGCTGCCTGAATGTCGGACAAGCGCAAGTTGAAGCCGAGATTGTCAAACGTCGCCATCGTCCACGGGCCGTGAGGCTCAATCGACGGATCCGGAGCGCCTGTCGAGCCGTGGTTGCGCTGCGATCGCACGCGTTCCGCAAGATCATCGCGGTTGGTGGTTACGGCACCGCCCTCTCCCGTTGTGACAGCCTTGCGCGGGTGAAACGAAAAGCAGCCGATGTCGCCAATCGCGCCAACCAGTCTGCCCTTGTAGGTCGTGCCGATCGCGCATGCGGCGTCTTCTATCACTTGAATGCCTCGCGGCCGCGCAATGGCCAGGATCTCGTCCATTGGGGCGGCAAGGCCGAACAGGTGGACCGCGATGATGGCCTTCGTGCGTGGTGTGATCGCGGCTTCCAGCCGTTCCGGATCGATATTGAAGGTCGACAGATCGACATCGACGAAGACAGGCTTGGCACCGACGTATTCAGCCGAGTGCGCGCTTGTGACCCACGTGAAAGCGGGAACAATCACCTCGTCTCCCGGCCCAAGCTTCAGGGCCATGGTCGCCAGATGCAGCGCGGCGGTGCATGACGTGCACGCAAGGGCATGCTTGACGTCGTGCTTCTCTGCAATGAGCCGCTCGAATCGTTCTGTGAGCGGCCCCTGCGTAACCCATTTCGAGTCGAGGCACTCTCGCAGCAACGCAATTTCAGCTTCGTCGAAACTCGGTTCTGTGATGTTCATTGGATCGCTACTCTCGATGCCTGGAATCCGGCGGTGCGCTGAGGGACAGGTCTTCGACCTGACCTTAGGCCGAATACACTTCCACTCCGTAAGGTGCCAGCTTCGCCTTCACTTGATCGAAATAGACCGGGCTAATCGCCAACGCCACGTGCCGGATCCCCAGTTCCTTGATCTTGTCGAGACCGCCCACCGGACGTCCGTTCAAGCCGCTTCCCCACGTGGAACGATTTTCATCGAGATAGGCCGCGATCTTCCCGGCGTCGAAGCCAAGGTAGAACGGTGCAAACAAGCCCGACGACCCGAGGCCGAAAATGGCGAATGGCTCTCCGGACGCATCAGCGGCCTTGCGACACCGATCGATCGCATCCATCGCGCTCCTGGCCACGGTCGCGTTCTGATCGACCGTGTGCTGATTGAGCTCTGCCACGTTCACCGCATGCGGTTTCGGAGCGTCAATCTTCCTTAGCAGAACAAAGATCGGCACACCTGCCTCTTTTGAAGAGACCACATCAAATCCGGCGGCGTGCGCCAGCGATTCCAATGAATGCAGGGTAAGCTTCGAAAGGTGGTCTGCGCAAAACAGGTCGTTCGGATTCTTCGCAAAGTTGGGAACGCGAATGTAGAAGAGGCCTGCCTCCTTGAGGTGCCTATGCGCCCACTTCAACATGTCGAGCGGATTCTCGACGTGCTCCAGGACGCCCAGGGCGACGATCAGATCGAAGCTTGCCGGTTCGGCGTCAAAATCCTTGTAGTCGCAGCGTCGAAGCCGAGCGGCGGGAAATCTCTTCTGCAGCACGTCGAATGCCGAGCTCGGCTCGAATGCCGCCGCGCGCCAGTCGCCAGATTCTTCAAGAAAATGTCCCAGGAAGTCGCCCTTTCCGGCGCCTATCTCCAGCACCGATCCGCCGGTCGGCAGATTGGTCATTTCCCTCAGAATCTGGTGCGTGCGCTCCGCTTGCGAGATGGGAGCCGGACCCGAGAAGCTCTGGATTGCAGCGTCCGGGCTCTTCATCATCAGATTGTAGCTGTCCTTGTAGAAGGCTTCGGCCCGCCCCCTCGTCCCGCCGGCGTTGAATATGAGGCCGCATTGCTTGCACAGCCGATTGTCGAGGGATGCCTCTCGAAGCACCATCATGTCGGATGTGATGCAGGTCCCGGAAAAGGACGGGTAGATATCGCTTAGGTGCGTCGATTCGCACACCGGACATTGCGCTGTCATAAGCTCACTCCTTGTTGATCCGCTGCCGTCTGTCGAGTTCAGATCGCCAATTAGCCAAGCGGGTGCTCCTGCAAACCCCGCAGGATTGTCATTTCCTTGTATGGAAACCGGACCGGGATATTCTCTCCGTAGACATCTCTTCGGACGAGAATGTCCGGTTCGTTGTATCCAGCCATTGCCCTCAGCGAGGTCGTTCCCGAAAATCGGGGGTTGATCTCGAACGGGATCACGGCACCGTCCACGACACGGCATTGCACGTTGATCGGAGCTCTCGGCGAGAGCGAGCCGGCAATCTTCTCGCACGCGCTTCGCACGTCAGGCCAGTCGGCAATATGTCCCTGAGAAATGCCGGTCGATATCACGAGCCGCGACCCGAGATCGGGACGGCCCGACCGGTTGGGGACCTGGGTACGGATCGTCAGGGCGTTGTTGATGACCCGCCTGATCGCAATCGAATTGAGGAGGGTACCATCCGCACCGAACAGCACGCCGACCGTATATTCGTCGTCCGAGGTTCCGATGTATTCCTGGATAATGAAGGCTTCACAGGTCGCAAGCAGATAACGCGCGAAGGCCAACAGTTCTTCGCGCGATTGAACGATGAAGACATTCGCCGACCCACCACCGCCGACCGACGGCTTGAGGATTGCCGGCAGTGTCTCCCATTGGTCGAGATCCGACAGCGCGCGCACTTCCATGAAGCTCGGCGCCGACAATCCGCACGAGGCCAGGTGAGCCATCGTTTTCGTCTTATCCTGACAAATCTCAAGGACGGTCGGCGGATTTACGGGCACGTACAGGCCGTCAGCCTCGAGCGCGGATCGCGCTCGGCTCAGAACAGCCATCTCGGGTTCTGATCCATGAAAGATGGCAACACATTTTTCCGATAGGGCCAGCGATCGAAGCTCATCCAGATACGCGGGGTGGCTCGCCCGCGGCAATTGCACAAACTTATTGACGAGGTTTCGGTTTGCGCACAGATCGCTCACGTCCGTGCCTACAATGTCGTACTCGAGCTCCCCCAACCGGAGAGCCTTGAGTATTTGTTCGCCGTGACCGCCTCCGCCGATGCCCGTCAGCAAAACTTTTGCGCGTCTGCTCTTCAAGATTGCACCTCATTCGCTTTGAAATCGGCGCACCTCTCAAGCAGCGAAGCGACCGGGGGCGCAAGCGGATAGCGCGACAGGATTCGACGACAGGGGCCTGAGATATCGAACCGGATGATCTCTGCGGCCTGCTCGCCTGGATCGTAGATGCAGACCGATCCCCGAAGGTCACTTCCTCGCGGTAGGCCGCAACTCCCGACATTGACAAAGAGCTTGTCCGCGTGCTGCCGCACAAAGGGATGGGTGTGTGTGTCCCATGAAGACGACGTCTGCGTCGACCTCCGCATAGTCCGACAGGCTGCTGTCCGGATACACGTAGCCTCCCAACGGATCCTTTGGGCTGCCATGAACAAACAGGATCGTCCCACGGTCATCACGGATGGTCAATTTCGACGGCCAGCTGCTGACAAAGTCGCGCTCATCGTCGCTCAGCAGCGCAAACGTCTCGCGATGACGATAGATCGCCTCACGGTCCGCAGTCGTCGTCTGCCGGACCAGCATGTCGTCGTGATTTCCTCTCACGACGTGAATGCCGCCGGCCCGGAGTGCGCTGACCACCCCCTTCTCCGGGATGTATCCCACCGAATCCCCAAGAAAGTAGATCACGTCAGCTTTCGCGTCTGCCAGAACGGCCAGCGCCAGCTCAAACGCCTCGATATTCCCGTGAGCGTCGGACAGAATGCCGAGGCGCATACTCAGCTGCTCCGTCGGCCCAAAAGCCGCGCCCAGGAGAAAGCCGGCCGAACGTCAGCCTGCCGCTGCTCGGGACGGCTATCGAACCATGCGAGGCATTCGCTCATCGTCCACGGAACGAATCCGTCGTTGACGACCTTGCGAACCGCGTGATGCATCCCTCGGGCCTTGTCGATATTCTCCGGATGCAGATTGACGACGATCACGCCGGGGACGCCGCTCTTCCGAATATCGTCCGCAAGTCCGACAATGCAATCCGCCGATTGATCATCATTCCAGCCGTGCACAAACACGATCCCGTCGCCGATGGCGGTCAGGATGCTCCAGTGATCCGTGAGCTTGTCATCGAGCAAAAGTCTTCCGGGTAGCAGCGAGCCGTTGAGCATGCGACCATCAAGCCCGGGCAGATTGGAGCTCCCCTTCACGCCATGCGCATTCCATGGCTCGGCATGTTTCCAATACCCGTCGTTCAGAAATCCATGATTTCGGACAGTCCGCGCGTCCTCTCCCGTCAGCTGCTTGAACCAGTTCGCCTGTTCCGAGAACAGCTCGGCATATTTTTGCGGCTCTTCAAGCGCGTCGGGATGCAAACCAAGTTCGACGCGCCCGCGCGACTTGAGTTGCGCCAACGTCTCCGGTGTATGCTTGGTAAGCGGATGAAGAAAATATGTAACCGGCAGCGAGCCGAGCGCTTCCAGCTGCTCGGCATACCGATCGAGCGCGGCTTGATCGTCATCGCCCGTGATGACGATCGCACCCGGCGCCCCATTCGGCAACATCGGAAGCCTGGTCTCGCCGCACAGGCGCGTCAGCGCGTCCGACAAGGCTTCGCACCACCAGTCGGCATGCCGCTCACGCGCATCCTCGCCGGCAAGCTGGCCTTCGAAGAGATAGTTTGGCCGCTCGCCAGCAAAGCCCCACATCGCATCCGTAGGCCGCTTGTCGGCGGCCGCCGGATCGCCCTGGCGATACCGAACGAGGTCCGAAACGATATCGGTGCCGGCGAATATCATCGACCCGCCTGCGGAGGTGCGTAAGCAGAGCCAGGCAGCTCGCCCCTCGTCATCGGTTACGACAGGCACGCCTTCCGCCGCCACAAATCGCATATACGAGTGAAGCGTCCGCAACCTCTTCCAGGGCTTCTGCCCCGCCATTTCGGCCCGCAGGACCCGCGGCGAATCGACGGCCCTTGCTTCCGATCTGACGGCGAATGCCTTGGTAAACCCAACGGCCGGCAATACGGCAACGACGGAGCCACAGCGACCAAGAAAGTCGGACGCTCGGCTCACATCCTCGCGCTGCGGACGATACAGAACCAGAGGCCTGCCGTCCGGCGACGCCGAGGCACCAGGGAATCCGAAGACGCGCAGAAGGTGGGCAACAAACTCACTACCGGCTCGCGCGGACACAAAAGACTCTGCGGCGCGATAGCCCACGCCTCTGACGTTCTCTTCCAACGCGGGCAATTCCCGACGGTATCTTTCCGGGCGACGAAACATGCTCCCCTGAATGATCGGCAACGACGTCGATCCGAACTTCGTCTTGAAGTACGATACTTTCGAGATCGGCCAGTCTCGCGGCACTTCCGGAAACCACGGCCCCAGACGATACGTTCGAAACCCGGCTCGCTTGGCCCACAACATCGCGTTCCAATGAAGCAAATCGTTGGGTCGGAGCTTCAAGGCATCAGATCGGGCGGCTCCGGCCATGAAGTGCACGGCCGTCTTGTCGCTGAGCACGATCAACCCGGCCAACCGGGCGGCTCGTTCACGCACGAAGAGCAGATGCGCCCGGCCCTGTGCGAAAAAGCCATCCAGGACCGCTTCGTAGTACGAAACCGGTGGCAGCGCCTCTCCCGTCCTGACGGCCGACTCTTCGGCTATTTCCAAGTAGTCCTTCAGAGCTGATCGATCGGTAGCGACTTCGAACTCGAGGCCGGCCTTGAGCGCCTTCCGAACGGCCCTTCGGCACCCTTCGTCCAAATTCGAGAACATGTCGTCTTCGGACTGGTCAAGCTCGACCAACTGATCGGCATTGACCGTCGAGTGCCCCGGGAAGGGGCTCATTCCATTCGGACCGAATGCTATTCCCAACTGGAATCCAAAATCTGTCACCCAAAAAGGAATTTCCTCACGCGAGTCCGCGCGATTGCTCGGCGCAAGATTGTGCGAGTTGAGCTGGATTCGATCGACATCGTACAGTTCGGCCAGTCGAAATATCTCGTCCATGGCCGCCGTGCGGAGGGCTTTCCTGGTACCGCGGTCGATCCGCCCACTCGTAGCCAACCCGGTATGACGATGGATTCCTGAATGCAGAAGGCGCTCACCGAACGGCATACCCGTCCCGTCACTCAGGTACAACGGCTGAATACCGACGATTTCGTCGTTCTCGATCAGCGCGAACGACAGGTTCGCATCGACAAAGAAACGCTCCTCGATCGAAACCCACGCCGTATCGTGGTTCAGCCAGGCCTCGGGCGAAGACGCCGCCAACGCGTTCCAGCGGCCACGATCGACGTCGTGAAATCCGACGATTCTCATCTAGCGACAAAAATGACGTTGAAGCGGGTGCCGAGATAGGGATTGCGCGGGTGGATGTCGACTATCTCTGTCTCGACCCGAAGGCGCTTCCCGAGATCGATGAAGTCCTCCTTGAGGAAGTCATACGATACGATTTCCGGTTTGATCTGTGCGGAGGGCGCGTCTTTGGCGAATCCAAGATAGCTTGCAACCTTGGCCAAGGAATTGGGCTTCCGTTGCTTGACCATGGTTTCCAGCGGCGGGCGAGCGGCTAGCTGGGCGCCAAATCCAGCCGCCAGTTGCGCCGCGATCTGCTGAGACTGTTCAAGCTTGCTTCGATCGGGCACGGAGCCGATGAGAACGCGCCCGCCAGGGCGCACGACCCGAAGCATCTCTCGAATGATCAATTCGCCGGTCTGAAACTTCGGAAAGTTCGAGAACACATCATAGCAAAAGGCGGCGTCAAACTCGCGGTCACCGAACTGCAAATTCTCCCCGGCCGCCTGGCGGAAGTCGGCATTGGGGAGCTCAAGCCGTCGCGCAACGCCGAGCGGGGTCTCCGCTAGATCGACGCCCACGTACTTGCCGACGTTCGGCGCAACGAGCAACGCAAGAAGGCCGGCGGCGCATCCCACCTCCAGAACCTTGCAGTTCTGGTCGAGCTGCATCAGGCTCGACATGTGCGATTTCAGATCGGAAAGCAGGTCCTCATCGGTCCAGAGAAACGGATTTCTGCCGGCGACGTAACAGAGGTCATCCAGCGTCGGTTTCTCCGATATCTGCCGTGCGCGAAGCTCAAAGAACGCCTCGAGCCTCTCCTGCCAATCACCATCCGTCATCGTCATCAGCTTCGCTCGATACTGCAGGTGAATTTCGGATCGTAGAGATAATTGAAATGCCACAGTGAATTACGCGACACCGAGAACTGCGCCGCCTTCTCGACATAATGCAGAATGGCTTCCGCCCCCTTCGGCAGCATGTGCCGGCACAGAGCGGCAGAGATGTAATATTGTCCTTCGCCAAGAGCGAGCTCGGGCACCTCGTAGATGACGCTGCCGCGTTCCGGCAGACCATCCTCCCCATCGAGAAACAGGCCACCGTCGTACCCCTCGATTCCGGTCACAGCCTGAAGCCGCGCGGTATCGATCCGCAGACTTGCGTAGATCTGCTTGTGCTCGGAGAAGCCCGACCACGACACCCGGATTCGAAGCGGCTGCCCATTCTTGACAACGCCGATCGGCTTGCCTTCGACGTCGATCACCTCGACGGCAGTGATCTGCAGGGTGTCGCCGCCAAGCTCGTATTTTCCGGTTTCGGCCGTGCTCTCAATCGACTCGCTCAGCTTCTTGGTTTCCCGGAGATTGCGCGCTTCCTCGATATCCCAAACACTCTGCTCATAGGCCTTACTGACGCGCTGGGCATTTCCGTGCATCAGCACCCGCCCCTTGTCGATCCAGATCGCCTCGTCACACAGCTCACTGATCAACCCGCTCGAGTGCGAGACGAACAGGACGGTGGCGCCGCTTTCGCAGATCTGACGAACTCGCTTCATGCACTTGTTGACAAATGCGGTGTCGCCGGCAGCGAGAGCCTCGTCGACGATGAATAACTCCGGATCGACGCTGATCGCCGTGGCGAAGGTGAGCCGCGCTTGCATGCCGCTGGAATAGGTCCGGAACGGCTGATCGATCACCTCGGCAAGCTCGCTGAAATCGATGATCCAGGGAACCTTCGCCTCGATTTCCGCTCTCGTCATGCCCAGGCACATGCCGCCGAGCACGATGTTGTCGCGACCCGACACATCCGGATGAAAGCCGGTCCCCAATTCCAGAATCGCGGACAGCTTTCCGGCCACTTCAACTCGCCCGGTTGTGGCATCCAGCAGTCCGGCAATGATCTTCAGGAGGGTACTTTTTCCCGCGCCGTTCGGCCCGATGATGCCGACTACGCGCCCGCGCAACACTTCAAAGGAAACATTCTGGACCGCCCAATGCTCATGGTGCCGGGGCTTTCCGGTGATGATCTCCTTCAGGAAGTCCAACGGCTGCTGATAGAGCCGATAGGCCTTTCCCAGGTCAGTGACGCGAATGGCGCACTGCGGGTCCAATGACCCGGCAAGTGCGATCAGTTCGCCGGCGTCTCGATTGTCAGAGAGCATTGCCATAGTACGGTTTCAGCTTTTCAAACATGCGGTATCCGAGCCCCAGACTTAGCAGCGCGAACACGATTGTAACCGCCCAGGCGTATGGATGCTTGAACGAACCGAAGAAGAGGACGTCCTGGTAGACCCAGACGAGGTAACTGAAGGGATTCGAATAGATCAACGGACGAAGGGCACGCGGCATCCAGTCGGGCAGGTACACCGTCGGCATCAAATACATCGCGATCGAGGTGAACACCGTGACGATCTCGCGCAGATCGCGAAAGAAGGGAGTGACTGCAGCAAGGGCGAAGCTCAATCCGATCGCCAGAATTGCATGAACGGCAAATACGACCGGCAGCAGCAGGAGCATCCAGCTGAGCCCGCCCACATAAGCCTTGTAGAGAATGACGAGCGCAAGCGCCGGCAGATGAGGGACCGTTGCAGCAATGGTTGCCGCGATCGGAAGCAGCTCGATCGGAAACACAACCTGCTTGACGAGACTTGCGCTCCCTATCAGCGCTCCGGGTCCGCGAACAAGCGCGGCCTGCATCATCAGCCACGGAACCAGACTTGCCAGGATGTAGGCAGAGAAATCGCCGGGAAAATCCGCGCTGATCGACAGCTTGCTGCCCAACACGAAGCCGAAGATGAGCAGGTATGTTCCGACGACAACGAGTGGATGAATGAAAATCCACAAGGCGCCAAACCCGTGCCGCGCATGCGCAGCGCTCAAGTCACGATCGACCATCTCCCGCAAGAGATCGGGATATCGCCGGATCTGGCTGATCGTGGTCCATAAGGCCTGGGAGTTGCGGTATGGCGAGAGGCCAACCCGCACCCATCTTGCCGCCGGGAAGAGACCGTTCATCTGCAGCGCGCTCCCATTTGTGCGTGCCTAAAAGCTGCTTTCCATGATCTGCTCGAGATTGAGCAAAGACCAGATCAGCAGCCGCCTGTTTTCCCGTCCTTCCAGATGTTCGTCGACCAACGAGCGAACGGTCTTTCGGTCGACCAGGTCGTATATGCGGGCCGTGTTGCTGAAGAGCCTCCGTTTGACATACTCGATGCTCTCGCCCTTGAACCAGCTGGCATCCGGCGCGGAGAAGCCCTGCTTCTCGCGCTCCGCCACCTCGTCGGGGATATGCCGGCTCATCATCTTCCGCAAAATCAACTTGCCGTCCTTCGTGCGCTCGTAATAGCGCTGCGCCTTTCCGCCGGGCTCGTTTTCGTTGAGACGAATGACCTCGGTCAGATTGCCGAGTTTCATCTTGGCGGGAAGCTTCATTGCGAAATCGACGAGATCATTGTCGAGAAACGGCACTCGGCTCTCAAGTCCATGCGCCATCGCCAGCTTGTCCTCGACGATAAGCAGCCCGTTCAGGAACGTCTTGGCCTCGAAGTAGAGCGAGTGATTGACGTAATCCTCAGGCCGCCGCAGCTCGGAGGCGTGCTCCTTGAACACCCCCCTGAAGATGTCGATCGGCGAGGTCTGCCTGGCCTCATCCCATACCGGCCCCAGTAGCTTCGGCATCGTTCCGCTCGGAACCATGCGCTGCCAGAATCCGAAGTACTTCTCGATATAATGATCGAAGTCGTCGTTCACGACAGCGCGGTAGTAACGCCAGGGGTATCCGCCGAAGAGTTCGTCTCCCCCGGTCCCGGTCAGGACCACCTTGCCAAATTTGGATGCGAGTTTTGCCGCATAGAAATTCGGATAGGACTGGCCGACGCGAGGCTCTTCCAGATGCCATGCAAGCTGAGGCAGTGCCCGCTCCATGTCGCCGGCCTTCAAGACCATTTCGTAGTGCTCGGTCTTGAACAGATACGACATATGCTCGGCCTTCGTCCGCTCGTCGTATCCGAGTTCGACGCCGGAGGCCGAGTTGAGATCGAAGCCGACCGTAAACGTCCGCATGAACGGCAGTTGGCTCGATGCCAGCGCGGTGATGGAGCCTGAATCCATGCCGCCGGAAAGATAGCACCCGACCTCGACGTCACTCACAAGCTGCCGGTTGACCGCCTGCCTGAACAGCCGATCGAGCTCGTCGGTCGCCTCATTCTCATCGACGGCGTACCCGGGCTCCTCGAAATGAAAATCCCAGTACTGCACCGGCTCAACGGCCCTGCTGTCCTGCGAAATCTGCAGATAGCAACCGGCCGGCAACAGTTTCACGCCGGCAAACAGTGTCCGCTCAGCGAAGAAGTTCTGAAAGCTCAGATATTCCGACAGCCCCCTGATGTCGACGCGCGGCTTGTACTCCGAAAATGCCCGAAAGGCCTTGTGCTCGGAGGCGAACACGAAGGTCTGCCCAAGTTCGGCATAGTAGAGCGGCTTCACGCCGAAGCGATCCCGGGCCAACGTGAGCTTCCGCTCGTGATTGTCCCAGATCGCAAAGGCGAACATGCCGTTGAACTTGAGAAGCGCACCAAGACCCCACTCGGCGAAGGCGTGCAGCAACACCTCGCTGTCGCCGGAAGAGTTGAAGACGTGGCCCCTCGCCGAAAGCTCGACCTTCAATTCCTTGAAGTTGTAGATCTCCCCATTGTAGGTCAGCACAAATCGGCCGTCGCGCATCTCCATCGGCTGCCGCGCGGCGTCGGTCAGATCAATGATCGACAGCCGGCGATGACCGAGTCCAACGGGACCGTTGCAGTAGTGGCCCTCTCCGTCCGGCCCGCGATGAGCAATGATATCGGTCATTGCCGTCAACGTGGTGATTGAAGCGGGCCGCCCGTCGCGGTGCAGAATTCCGGCTATGCCACACATGTTATTCTGGCCGATCTATTCAATGATGTCGGGTGCGAGGTCAGATCTGAACCTTCAGATTTGAGCCTTGGCACGACGCTGATCGACCTGATCGATATGGCTCCTGCGCCAGTCGATCAGCCGCCGCAACCCTTCGTCCAGGTCGATCGCGGCGGTGAAGCCGATCTCCTCCTGCGCCCGCTTCGGCGATCCGATCCGATTGCGCACCAGCGTGGCCTGGCTCCGCGGCGCATAGTTGATCGGCTGATTGGAGCCGGTGAGGTTCAGGAGCTTCTCGGCGATCTGCTTCAGCGAGGTCCGGTGTCCTGTGCCGACATTGTAGAAGCGATCCGTCGCGCTCGCGCCCATGGCGCACAGATTGGCGCGCGCGCAATCCTCCACCGCGACGAAATCGAACGCCTCCGAGCCATCCCCCAGGATCGTCGGTCCCTCTCCCTTGTCGATCGCGTCGAGCATCTTCATGATCACGGCGATATACGCACCCCGGTAATCCTGACGCGGTCCGTACACGTTCATATAGCGGAGGCCGACATAGTCGAGGCCGTAGCGGAAGTGGTAGGCACGGGCCATGGCCTCGCCACAGATCTTGGTCGCACCATAGAAGTTCTTGTTGTTGAACGGATGGTCTTCCGTCATCGGCTCCTCGACGGCATCGCCATAGACCGAGGCCGACGACGACCAGACCAGCCGCTTGACGCCGTTGCGCACGCATCCGTCCAGGACGTTGAACATTCCGTTGACGTTGACGTCAAAGGCCGTCCGCGGGAATTCGTGACACTGCAGCAACCAGAGCGCTGCGAACTGAAACACCCCGTCGGCGCCCTTCAGGGCCGCATCGAGGATATCGACCTGGGTGATATCGCCGCCGGCCTCGAAGATCTTGACGCGAGGGTCGCGCAGCGCGCCGGCAAGGTTCTCATGCGTGCCGCGCACGAAGTTGTCGTAAATGACGATCTCGCCGACATCAGTCTGCGTCAGCTGATCGACCGCATGCGACCCGATCAGCCCGGCGCCCCCGATAACGACAACCTTCTTTCCGCGAATGTCCATCTTCTTCAACCCTCAATTTCAACCAGCGCTTCATTATGAAGCTCATAACGACGGTGAGTGCGTGGGCAGACCAGATCGCTGCCCAGCCGCTCGCCTGCTCTACTCATCCAACCAATCCGGCGGGCCGGATTGCCTGCCATCAACGAAAATGCGGCGACATTCTTCGTGACAACAGCACCGGCTCCGATGAAGCAGTACTCGCCCAGCGAATGTCCGCAGACGATGGTCGCATTGGCGCCAATGCTGGCGCCGCGTCCGATCGGCGTCTTGCGAAACTCGTCCTTCCGCGACACGCCGGCGCGCGGATTGTTCACGTTCGTGAAGACGCAACTCGGTCCGCAGAACACGTCATCCTCAAGTTCGACGCCATCATAGATCGAGACGTTGTTCTGGATCTTGCAGCCGTTTCCGATCCGAACGTTCGGACCGATCATCACGTTCTGGCCAATCGAGCAGTCCTCGCCGATCACCGTCCGCGCCAGAATGTGGCAAAAGTGCCAGATCTTGGTGCCGCGCCCGAGCACCGCCCCATCGTCAACGTAGCTCGATTGATGGATCAGGACGCCTGGAAAGCGCGGATCCTCGCGCATCTCGCTCATTTGTGCATCGCCTTCTGGGCAAAGGCGTGAACGCCGTTGCTTCTGACGATCGGCGCATCGCGAAACGTGGAGACGATATCGATCGAGGGGCGGACTTCGTCCAGCTTGAAGCCGCGGCCGGCGACGATCTCCTCATAGCTGCGCGTATGGAGATCAGTGAATCCTTCCGAGAATTCGACCTCCTCGCCGTCGACGGTGATCGAGCGATAGGTCGTCTTCTTGCCTTTCACGCTGTCGGGCAGGTCGTTGCGGTCCAGGGACAGAAACCAGCTGACATCCGCGCGCTCGCACTCCAGAGAGCCGGCCGCCCTCTCCGCCTCGCGCAGGTGCGCCTCGTTGCGGCTGGCGGGGCCGAACACGAAGCTCAGCATGTCGAAGAAGTGCACCCCGATATTGGTCGCGACACCACCCGACTTGGCGTCTGCTCCCTTCCAGGAGGTGTGATACCAGCGCCCGCGCGAGGTGATGTATGTCAGTTCAACCTTGTGGCGCTTGCGCGAGTTCGCGAAACGATCGCGCAGCGCGATGATCGCCGGATGCAGCCGCAATTGCAGAATCGTCGAGATGCGGCGACCGGTGTCTTGCTCGATGGCGGCCAGTTCGTCGATGTCGCCGGGATTGAGGACCAGTGGCTTTTCGCAGATGGCATCCACGCCCGAGCGCAGCGCAAACCGGCAGTGTGCGTCGTGCAGATAGTTCGGCGAGCAGATCGACATATAGTCGATCTTTCGGCCGCCTCTGCGCAACTGGTCGACATGGCGATCGAACAGCTCGAACTGGGTGAAGAACTCGGCATCCGGAAAATGGCTGTCCATGATGCCCACGGAATCGTTGGGATCGTACGCCACGGCCAGATTGCCGCCGGTCTCGGCCATCGCCCGCATGTGCCGCGGCGCGATGTAGCCGGCAGCGCCGATCAATGCGTAAGTCGTCATGGGCCCCTCTCTCAAACGTTTCTGCCTGCTTCAGGCAAAGCTACCGCACTCGGGGTGAATCGAACATCACACCCAAGCCAAACATGTCCATTGCGCCTGCCCGGAGGCAGACGCAGTTACGCCGCAGCGATCAGGTCCGTCCCGACAAGAACACGGACCTTGCGGCCCAACAGGTTCAAGAGAACCGCAACGCGATGCTGATCGCTGGCGTCTTCAACGAGCGCAAGACTGTCGACGAACGCACCTTCGACAATTCGCACTTTATCCCCGGGCGAGAACGCCGGCCCGCGCGCAAGCGTGATGAAGCCGGCTTCGTCCTCGCGCCCCTTCAGGGCATCGATGACGCGGTCTTCCACCACCGCCGGCCGATCTCCCACACACACAAGATGCGACACGCCGAGCGTCGATTGAATGGCACGCCACCGCTGCGACGCGAGATCGATCCCGACAAAGAGATAGCGCGGAAACAACGGACGCGGCACAATCTCCACCTTCCTGGCGTGGCTGCGACGCTTCAGGTAACGGGGGAAATAGATCGAAAATCCCTGCCGCTCGAGGTTGGCGGCCGCCTTTGCTTCGGCATTGACCTGCGTCTGAACGACGTACCAGCGTGAACTGAGCTCCATGGCCATCACGCCCCCAACGATTGCTTTGGACGCAGGCCCAGCAGATCCGGCGCAAGGACTTTCTCCGCCCCGAAATTGCTGACCGCCTGCTCGAATACACCGCGCGCCGCCGTCAGATGCGTCACAACGACCGCATCGAACGGCTCGTCCACCAACGCGTAGGAGGAAACGACCTTGACACCAATGAACCGGGTCGCGGTTGCATCGGGATCAACGATCGCAATGACGGAAATTGGCCCATCGACCGCGCACAGGATCGCGATTTCGCAGAGGTCGGATTGTCCGGCGAGCACCACCCGCCTGAAGCCGAGCGCCTGAGCGCGCTCAAACAGCCTGCCATACTCCTCCTTCGCCTTGCGGAAGAGCGAAAACGAGTCCGACAGGAACTGGACGGTCAGTCGCGATTTCTCGGAGAAGCCTTGCGGCGTGAGGTAATAGGCATAACGCCGCGCCGGCGCCTGCCCGACCTTGACGAAGCCCTTCTTGATCGCCCGCTTCAGGTAGGCGTTGACCAGGCCGAGCGCGACGCCGAGATCGGCCGCGATCCGCCGCTGCGACTGCGCACCATCGGCTTCAAGCGAGGTGAGCAGACCGAGCACCAGCCGGTCGCTGTCATTCTCATCTGTCGGTAGAATGCCCGCCATCACGCCTATCCCCACTGGAAAGGCTGATAGCGCGTTCACCGGATGAACGTCAAGCGAATTCGTTCACGCGGTGAACACCGTAAGCTATTGATAATAAACAAATTTACTCAAGGTACGTGTGTCGCCGCAGCCACACCTAGGCCGGATCCCCGGCCTCGGCCAGATACCGCGCGGCAAGCGTCGAATAGCTGTACCGCTGCGCGATAGCGACGCGTTCGGCCCGCGAACGCGCCGGACCGTCCAGCGCGGCGCGCAGGGACGCGGCGAGTGCGCCGGGGTCGTCCGGCGCGCATCGCGCAGTCACCAAATCCTCGAGCCCGGCGAGCGCTCGCGCTTCGCAGGCAATGACGCTGCGCGGTGCGAACAGGCAGTAGTCGAACAGCTTGTTGGGGCTGATGCCGTGATGGTAGAGCGCGTTCTTGTGGAAGGCGACGACCGCGCAATCGGACGCGTGCAGCATACCATGCACGATCGACCGATCGACTTCGTCGTGAAACTCCACGTTGGCAAGCCCTGCCGCCCGCTGCTTCAGCGCGGCGAGCGAAGTGCCTGAACCGATCAGAACGAAACTGATCTCGGGGCTTGTGCTGCCGAGGACAGCGGCGGCGTCGAGAACGACCTCCACTGCGTTTGGCGGCCCCATGCCGCCGGCATAGAGGACAACCCGCCTGCCCTGCTGCTTCAACTGATTGATACGGTCGATCAACGGATGACCGAGAGTTTCGATCGTCAGCGCGCTCTGGATCTCACCGTCGGACACCCCGTTGGGGATCCAGATGAACTTGCCGGCGCTCAAGCCACGCGCCCGCATATGGGCTTCCGCACCGGCCAAAAGACAGATCACGCGATCCGCGGCGCGATAGGCGGACCGCTCCTTCCAGCCGAGCAACCTCACGAGCGGGTGCCAGGTCGGGGTCATTCCAAGCGCCACGATGCTCTCCGGCCAGAGGTCACGAACCTCCAACCAGAACCTGGCACCGAAGCGCTGCGCGATCTGACGCGCCGCCGAAATGAAGAACAGATGCGGGCTGGACGCGATCATCAGATCCGGCTCGCCGAATTGCGTGGCGATCGCCGATGTCGCCGAGCGAAAGGCCGGCGCAAAGCTCAGATTGTTGCGCAGCCTCCCCAGATTGCCGCCATCATAGCGCGGAGTATCGAGGAACCAGAAGTCGACGCCGTTGATCTGCTGCGGCCCCGGAGCGCGCGGCTGCCGGTGCAGATGATGGAAGCCGGCACTGACCACCACGACCCGATGCCCCATCTTTCCCCAGGCATCTGCGAGCCAAAACGGACGCCAGTGACGGCCAAGGCCCGGCCCGCCTGCGAACGGATGCAATAGCCAGATGTTCATCGGGCCGCCCGGAAAGCAGCGGCCGACAAGCCGGCGGTTATCGACGGCGACGATGACATCCAGGAATCATCAGGCCTCATGGCGCTTCGACCCGAAAGCGCTCACCCCAGAGCGCAACGCAATAAAGCCTCCAGCGCATTCCAAGATCGAGCCGGTGAAATTTCCTCTTGAGCTTCGGCATGTCGACATAGCGGGCCAAGAGCTCGCTTCCGATCACCTTGTCGTACATCTCGGCGGAGTGTCGCGTGAGCCAGATCCGGTCGGGAGCAGCAAAACCGATCTTGTCCCTCCGCCAGGTGATGCTGGCCGGCAGCAGATCGCTCATGGCTGCGCGAAGCGGCCATTTTGCCCATCCCTTGTTCAGCTTGATGCGTGTGGGAAGCGCCAAAGCAAACTCGACGAAGCGATAGTCGAGGAATGGAAGTCGCGTTTCGATGCCGAACCGCATGGAGTTCTTGTCCTCGAAGCGCAGCAGCATCGGCAAATTGGTCTCGGTAATCTCCAGCACTTGCATGGCCTGCGCATCCCTCGTCTTCGACGCAAAGCGGCGAAGCGGCTCCGGCAAGTCGGGATTTCGCAGGAAAGTGTAACGCAAGCGATAATAGGCAGCGCGCAGCCCTGCCGAACCGGCACCGAACAAATACATCAGCAACCGCCGGCGCGAAATCCCCGCCCGCGTGGCGGCGCCGAAGGCGGACAGGAATCCACGGACGCCACCGCTGCGAAGATGGTCGAGCAGCCAGGCCGCATAGTAGCGATGGTACCCCAGCAACGTTTCGTCACCGCCCTGACCATCGAGCAGCACGATGACGCCATTCGATCGCGCGGCCTTCATCACCGCATACTGCATCATGATCGAAGGACCTGCGAACGGCTCCTCCTGAACGTCGAGCAAAGTCTCCGCCGTCGATGCAAATTCCTGATAGGTCGGCTTGGTGCGCAGCCAGTTCAACTCTGCCCGTTCTGCAACTTCCGCCGCGTACGCCTCTTCATTGTTGGACGCCTGCTCGCTCACGGCCGTGATGGCAAAGAAGCGCTCGCTCGAGCCTGGCGCATAGCGCCGCGCGGCCAGCGTCGCGACACTCGAACTGTCCAGCCCACCCGACAGGCAGGTTCCGACCCGAACATCCGAACGCAGCCGCAGACGCGTCGCGTCATCGAGCAGCTCCCGCAACGATTTCGCCGCGCTGCCTTCATCAGACACGGCCAGCCCAGGCGCGAGTGAATAGTAGCGCTCGATTTCGACCTGCCCCGTCGACACATCGACGCGCATCCGATGCCCGGGAGGCAATTTCTCGACGCCCTTGAAGAAGGTCCGGCTGGTATGGTCGGTCATGCCGCAAACGAGGAAATCGTTGATCAGATCATCATCCGCGATCGGGCGCTCGATCAGCGGAAGAAGCTGGCGGATCTCCGAGCCGAACGCGAACTGCTTCGCCGTATTGACGTAGTAGAACGGCTTCACGCCAAACCTGTCGCGAGCGCAGAACAGCGTGTTGTCGCGCTCATCGTGAATCGCAAACGACCACATGCCGTTGAAGCGTTCGAGGCACGCTGCACCCCAGCAAACATAGGCTGTGAGCAGGACCTCGGTATCCGAAGCCGTATGAAAGGTGTATCCGAGCGCCTCGAGCTCCGTGCGGAGCTCGACGTAATTGTAGATCTCGCCGTTGTAGGTGATCCAGATCGGGAGCCGTCTGTCGCGCATCGGCTGCGCGCCGTCATCGGTCAGATCGATGATGGCCAGTCGCCGGTGTCCGATCCCGACGTTCCCGTTGATCCTCACCCCACGCCCATCCGGACCGCGGTGGGCAACGAGATCGGTCATCTGGTCCACTTGGCGGGCATCGACGGGCCCGGTCTTATCTATGAGGCCAAATATGCCGCACACGAAATGCCTATCCAGATTGATTCGATGGCGGAGCTCGGTATAACCGCCGCGTCAGAATATGCGCGCATTTGGAACAAACCGCCGCTGTCTTAACCTGTTCGTGCATTGAACGTCAACGTTCCCGAACCAGTCCAAGCTGTTTTCATACGCGGCTGAAACCTGAGATAGCGAGGGCCGCCCGCCCATTCTGCACCGCCTCTCCGGGCCTGCATCGCATGGCCGCTTCGGACCAAACCTGTGCTAGAAGCTGCTGGCTGATGTTGAGTTGGCATCCATCGGATCCCTGAGTGAACAAGATCGAACCCATCGGACCGACGTCCCTGACGGAAGCGCCGCTTCCCGCCGACGACGTTGCAACTTCCCGGCCGGCCCAATCTGCCATCGCAGGTTTCGTCACGCGCGTGCTTGTTCGCGCGGCGCGGCGCGCCACCGAGAAGCGTCTTGCGAAGGGAAAGGTGCGTACGTTGTGGGCCTCCACTCCGATCCTGACCTTGCCGCTTCTCGCACGCTGCGATCGAATGTTGGGTTTTCGCTCCTCGTCGCTGGTGTTCAACACCTACTATGTGACGAGATCATTCGACATCAACCTCATCCTGTTCGAGGGATTCCTTCGACTGCTGCGCAGCCGAAGAGGCCTCGGCCTGTTTCGTCGCCTGGTTCTGGCGTGGGCCCTGCTGCGCTACGATTTCTTCAACTACTTCTATGACCGCGGCCTGATGCTGAGCGATGGACGCTATGGCATCAACCCCGAGGAACTCGACCTCCTGTTCCGGTCGGGAAAGCGATTGTATACCTACGCCTACGGCGCCGACGTCCGAGCACGGGAATCAACGCTCGAACTCGGTCATCCCAACTTGTGCGAAGAATGCCCGGCTCCGGGCAAGTTCTGCGTCTGCACGACGGAGATGCACGCCTCGTCGATCGACCGCCTCAAGGGCCGTGCGACCGCGCAGATCGCGATGGGCGATATGGTGACGTACGTGCCCGGCTGCCGGGACATGCACTACTGGCCGATTGACGCAAGCAAGCTCGTCGCGCGGCCGCCAACCTACAAGGCCGGCGACGTCCTGAAAGTCGCGCATGCGCCGAACCACGGGCACTTCAAGGGAACCAGGCTTCTGATCGAGGCGATTGATCGGCTGGTGAAGGAGGGAGAGAAGATCGAGCTGGTCTCCGTGCAGGGCGTTCCCAACAAGAAGGTCATCGAGCTTTTCGGCGCCTCGCACGTCGTTGCGGATCAATTCGTCGCAGGCTTTCACGGCTATACGGCCCTGGAAGCGATGGCCATGGCCAAACCGGTTCTGTGCTTTCTGCGCGACGACCGAATGATGGTCGATCCGGCAACCTGCCCGATCATCAACACGCGTCCCGACGAAATCTATGATGTGCTGAAGCGATGCTTGAGGGGTGAGCTCGACCTGAACGAAATCGGCAAGGCGGGGCGCCGCTATGTCGAAGCGCATTACAGCTTGCAAGCGGTCGCAGCGAGGCTCGGAAGGCTCTATTGTGAAACCGCTGATCTGCCCGAGGATCTGCGGGCAAGCCTGACGAGGCATGTCGGCGAGTTCGCGAGAGATAATCATGCCTCGTAGCCCTGTGCGGCCTTCGCGCCCGTCGGCGGATCTGAATGCGCGCACATGAGAATCCTGCACGGACCAGTCAATGTCGGAAATCAGCCCTGGGTGCTGTCCCGCGCCGAGCGGCAGCTGGGAGCATCCAGCGACGTGGTCGTTCGCAACGACACATGGCTCGGATACTCGGCAGACCGGATGCTATCGGCAAAGGATGCCGGATTTCTCGAGACGGCCATTCGCAGCGCGGCGTTCGGTCTGAAGAACCAGTGGCATTACGATGTTCTTCACTACTATTTTGGACAGACCTTTCTGTCGCCGGGTTTCCCCCTCTCCGCGCCGGGATCAGTGCTCTCCCGGCCATCGCTGCTAACGGACATCATCAACAGACTGGCGACCGCAGACCTGCACGCCGCCCGCCTGTTCGACAAGAAGCTGTTCATGACCCTGCAAGGTTGTGATGTCCGGTTGGCGAACGAGGGAAACAGGCGAAACGAATGGACGATGTGCGCCCCGCAACACTGCGAGCTGTATCAACGATGCACGGACGCTCTCGACCATCGGCGGCACTTTCTGATCGAAAAGGTTCTGCCGCTGTTCGACCGGGTCTTCTATCTGAATCCGGAACTCGGACACATCGTACCGAACGGCCAGTTCCTCCCATATTCAAACGTCGAGATCGAGAAGTTCGACGTTGTGCCGCCTTCCGAACAGGGGCGGCTCAAGATCGTTCATGCCCCGACCGCCGGACGGATCAAGGGTACACCGATGATCCTGAAGGCCCTCGAACAATTGCGGTCACGGTACGACTTCGACCTCATCCTTGTCGAAAAGACGAGCCACGAGCAGGCGCTGGAGATTTATCGGTCGGCAGACCTCGCAATCGACCAGGTGCTGGCGGGATGGTACGGGGGATTCGCGGTCGAGATGATGGCGATGGGAAAACCGGCCGCATGCTACATCCGGGAAGAAGATATGATGTTCGTTCCGGACGCGATCAGGCGCGAACTGCCTGTCTACCGGCTGAACCCGGGAGACCTTGCAGAGAGCATTGCCGCGGTTCTTGATCGCCGTTCCGAGTGGTCCATGCGCGGACAAGCGTCGCGACTTTATGTCGAACGATGGCACAACCCGAAGTCAATCGCCAAAGCGATGCTGGATGCCTATCAAAGCCCCGATAGCAGCTTCGAGCTGATCCCGAACATGACGATGTGATCAGAGGTTTGAGCCCCCGCCTTCTATTTTGCGACGGGCTCACCAGCATTCTGACGAACGGCCTGCCGCACGGTTCTTGAAAAGCTTGCCGCAAACGCCCTGACGTTGTCATCCTGATGCGGGGCGACATTTCGAACCACGAGCCCGCGAGCCTCCTGTGAGGCTTGCGCCAGATGATCCGCCAGCGCGACCGGATCATCGACGCCGAAATAGCGCGCAGCGCCGGCGGTCTGCTCCCGGTGCACGTCGATATCGGACAGGATCATCGGAACGCCGAACGACTTCGCCTCCTCGACCGTCGTGCTCCAGCCCTCGAAGCGCGACGGGTTGAGCAGGGCTGTCGAAGCCCGCAGCAGCGCGTAGACGTGCGGCAACGGGATCACGCCGAGGTGACGAAAATGCGTATCGAGGCCGCGCTTCCGGATCTCGGAGTTGACCAGATCATAGTAGCCCGGCTCACGCCGATCTTCCGTGCTGCCGGATGCACAGACAACGACCTCGACCCCACGACGCTTCAGGATCGCCAGGGCGTCGACGACAAGCTGATGGTTCTTGTGGCGATAGAACTGATTGGGCAGATAGAAGTAGTTCGTCGGCAGATTGTACGCCGCGATGACCTCTGACGGGTCGATGTCCAGGAATGCGGCCGGCGGCTGGGTCGCGAAGCGAACGACGCTGACGGGGTTGCTGGCGTGTGGGTAGTAAGCCCTGAAATCGCGGAAGGCGCTCTCGCTGCTCAGCATGATGGTCCGCCCTGACGCGATCTGAACGCGAAAGCCAATCTCGCGGCGCCAGCGTGCCGTCCGCGGAAACAGCTGAGGCAGAGAATGGTGCTGCAGATCCGGAATCCACGCCACTGCAGGGATCGCCAGCCGCCAACCGAAGAAGCGCGCGGATTCAACCACAACATCTACATGCGCGGAGCGAAACGCCGCCGCGGCGCCGCGGTCCAGACCAAGCGCGAGTGCCGCAGCGAGACCCGGCTGCCCGTCGAACACCTCCGATCGGACGATCTCGACGCCCGGTATCGCATCAAGCTCGTCGAGTTCACTCTCGTCGGCCCGCGTCCCGGCAAAGACGACCGGGGCGAACTCGCCAGGCAGAAACCGATCGAGCGCCGCGAACAGATTGCGCTGATAGTTGAACCCGCCGGCCCAAATCCGTCGCGAGATGTGATTGAACGCGAACCGCAATGGGCGGGACGTCACGAAGCCTGCCCCTTGAACCAGGCCACGTAATCGGCGAGGCCCTGATCGAGCGGAATGCGCCAATCGAAGCCGATCTGGCGCAGCATCGCAGCATCGGCCAACAGGCTCATGGGATCACCGGGGCGGCTTACACCCGAGTGCCGCACAACCGTGTTGCTCCCCCACTGTCCGATGAGACCGGCGGCGATGTCGGCAACGCTCGTCCCCCGGCCCGAACCACCATTGATGACCCGGAAGGCCTCCTGTGACGACGACGTTTCCGCGACGCTTGCAAGCAGCCTCGCGACATCGCGAACGTCGGTCCAGTCCCGTATCTCGTTGCCGGTCCCACCGAGCATGAGCACCTGCTCCTTGGCGTCGAGCCGCGAGCAGATATCCCAGAGCAATTGTTTGCGTAGGTTGGGCCCATACACAGAGAACAGCCGCACGACCGTGCAACGCAACCCGAACGACCGCGCGTAACTCGCGCACAATTGCTCCATCATCAGCTTATGCTGCCCATAGGGCGACATCGGAGTTACGATCGCGCTTTCAGCGATCGGGCCGAAATGATCGGCGCCATAGACGGCCGCACTCGACGCCGCGATCACCGCGCAGTCTGGCGCGGATCCGCGCAGCCATTCGAGCAGCCGCGCGGTGCTCGCGACAGTGCGCGAGAAATCCTCGAACGGCCGTTCGATAGAGACGCCGACGGACGATCCGCCAGCCAGATGAAAGACACGCGTCGGCAGCCCGTGCGCCGTCGCGAGCGCGTTGAGATTGGCCGCATCGATCTCGCCGTTGATCCAGCTCTGCAAGCCGAGCCGCCGGGCTTCCGTTGCGTCAAGCGCGCCGTGTCCGACGCCATGCACCGCATGGCCTGCCCCCGCCAACGCATGCGCCAGATGGCGGCCGATGAACCCATTCGCGCCTGTAACCCAGACGATCATCGCTTAAGCCTTGTGACAGACAAAGGAGTAGAGCCGGCCCGGTCGATGATCGAATCGTTCGGCCATCGACAGCAGCGAGCCGAACAGCCAATTTGAGGCAAGCGCAGTTCGCCATAGCGGAGCAACCGGAATCTTTTGCGACAACTTGGCCACGATCGCGGCTTTCAGGGTCTCCGACGTATAGGGAAACAGGTTGATCGGGCTTTGCAGCGGCGCCAGCGTGTCGACCGCGGAAAACCCGGCCTTGGTCAGCGCGCCGGTGTAGCGATCGAGCAGGAAGGCATGTTCGCCGCCGTAAAGATGATGCAGCGGATGCTGCGCCAGGAACTGCGGAAGGTCCGTCTCCTTGCTGATGACATGCTCGCGCGCCGCGATCAGCATGCCACCGGGCCGCAGTACGCGAAACATCTCCTGGCACGCCCCCTCGAGATCGCGCGTATGGTGCAGCACAGCGCGGGCGAAGACGAGATCGAACGTCGCATCGGCGAACGGCAGCCGCTCGGAAAACTCTTCGACCACCTGGATCGGCAGTTGCGTCTGTTGCGCCAGGCCGCGGATCGCCGCCCCTCCCACGATCGCGCTCGGGTCCGGTTCGAGCGCCGTGACAGCAAAGCCGGTTCGGGCGAGCGCGTAGCTCGCGATACCGCGACCGGCTCCAACGTCGAGCGCGGTACCTGACCGGCCGGCGAGCAGCGTGGCGACCGCTTGCCACTCGGAGCTCTGGAAATAGCGCTCGGCAGCACCAACCAGCGGATCGTCGTAGAAAGCGTCGAGCACAAGCTGGCGCTGCTCCGGCTGATTGCGCAGCCAGACCACCGCATCCTCCCAGGTGGTAAACTTGCGCTTACCGTTCATCGGGGCCAAGCTCCCTTACCAGCACGGCCGGATTGCCCGCCACGATCGAAAACGGCGCGACATCCCGGGTCACGACCGCGCCCGCCGCGACGATGGCGCCCTGCCCAACCGTCACACCGCGCAAGACCATTGCGCCCGCGCCGACCCAGGCGTCGTCGCAGAGCTTCACCGGGCTCTCGTCAAGCGAGATATCGTCCGGATGTCCGCGCGTGAAAATCTGCTGGACCTGCCGGTGCCGCTCCGTCGCCCGCAACGGATGCGTGAGATTGTCGAAAACATTTGCCGAATGCGAGATCAGAACGCGGTTGCCGATCTCGATCGAGGCCGCCGACCAGATCCGGGTGCCCTCGCCGACATAGCACCACTCGCCGATCTTGATCTCCCCACCATGCGCGAAGGTCAGGAGCTCGCCCAGGATGCGGCTATTGCGGCCGACGACGATCTTGTCGGAATCGCCACGGATGTTTCTGATCCTGGCATAGCGGCCGAGCGCAGCGTCTGGCTGCAAGCGGCACGTCGCGCGACCGACCAGACGTTGGATCAGATAATCGAGATTCATGCCGTCAACTGCAGGCACGCGACGGCGCGCGACGACGCCGCAAGGTCGTTGCCCTGCCCCTTGCCGGTGTGGATGTCGAAAACGGTGGCGTCGGCGAGCGCCTCGGCGCTCTGGCGCGACCAGCCTTGTCGCGAATAGCCGAAATAGTCGACATGGTGAGACACCGCGCCGAATGCCTCGATGATCCGCTCGATCATGGCAAGATCGAACACCTGATACCAACCGAGATTCTCGCGCTTGCCGAACGGCACGGAGATCAGGCAGGTCCCGCCGGGCTTGAGAATACGCTTGAACTCCTGCACCGCCGGCACAAAGCCGTCCCGATCGGTCTCCGCGTCGCGCGGATCGCCCGTGTACAGCATCTGATTATCGAGTCCGATGTGCTCGATCGTCGAAATGCTGGCGACGGTGTCGAAGACCTGATCGCCGAACATCGTCTTCCGGAGATCGCCGAACACATAGGAGTAGCCGTCATGCCAATAGCACCGCCGCTCGGGTGCCAGCGTCATGATGGTGAGATCCGCGCCGCGCAACGGCGGACGCTGCAGCAGGAAGTCGTGGTTGAAGGTCGATCCCGCGTCCAGCATCTTGCCGACGTTCTTCAATCGGCCATAGACCCAGGGATATTCCACCACGCGCTCGTCCATGGCGACACCGTAGCCCGGTGGAAGCTCCTTTCCCGCCTGAAGCAGGCCGGCGTCGATGGCTGCGGTGATCGTATCGCGCTTGACCGTCTGATAGCCCGGCCCGAACGGCCGCGGCCGCAACCTGAACAGCGGCACGGCAAGCCCGTCGGCCACCCATTTCAGTTGATGGATCAAGTCACTTGCAGACATCATCTCGGCCCGATCGCCCGCCCTCTGGCCGGCTCTGTGCACCGTCTAGAGCCTTTTCCGTCCCGATGGAATCGGAACGGGGCTCCAGACTGGTGTTTTGACGCGATTTCCTTGCGCGAACCGGCATCACTTCGCTCGAAAACGCTCTAGCACGGGTCAATCCGCGCGACGAGATCGGTAAACTGGGCCCATTGCGAGGCCTTGCTGTAGGTCTGCTGCACGCGGCTTCGGCCGGACGCGGCGATGGCGGCCCATTGCGGCCAATCCTGCAGGCTGCTCGAAATCGCCTCGGCTGCCCTTTCAGGAGCGTCGTAAGTGCGCATCGTGACACCCTCCTGCATCGCCTCCGGATAGTTGCCGGTATCCGACACGAGCAGCGACCCGCAGCCCATCGCCTCGAAGCAACGCATGTTGCCACGGTCGTTGCCGGCCATGTCGATTGCGCCGTTGAGCACGATCTTGGCGGACCCGAACAGCTCGTAGAGGTCCCTGCCGAACAGCGGCAGGCGCGCTATTCGCGCGATGACATCGGGCCTGCGGTGCTTTTGCAGCGGCAGCAACCGACCGACCGCGCTTTCGGCAAGCCGTGTCAGCCGCGACGCGTCGAGGCAGAACACGATCTTGCGTTCAGCGGCCAGAGCCGCGACCTGTTCGAGCGTCCTGCCCCGCGCACTGTGATGCCGCGAATATCCACCGACAAACGCGACATCGATCGGCCGTTCGCCGTGGCCGTACTGCTCCATGACAGGATCGATCGCGGGGAAGAACAGCTCCGCCCGGCAGCCCTTGCTGCGCCAGGCCTCGAGGATCGAGGGGAAGTTTCCAAGCACCGCGCCGTAGGCGGTCAGGTCGGCATTGCCGGAAGGCGCCGCGCGCCAGCACAATGTCTTCTTCACACAGCCCGGAAGCCTGGCGATGAACGCACTCGCATAACGCACCGGATCGAGATTGTAGAACACGTCGGTCCGGTGATGCTCGATCTGCGCGAGCAGAATGGCGTCGAGCGTTGGCGTCCCCTTCATGCCCTGCTCACGCGCCCACTGGCGCTGCAGCACTTCGTCGTCGCCATTGGTGAAGAAGGCTTCAGGCGCACCGTCGAGCACGGGCTCGAGAAAATGTGCCGCGCCGAAGCGATCGTGCAGGAACACGTCGCGACGTGCCACAAAGGTTGACGCTTTTGCCGCGAGCTGGTTCAGCCGCGGCAGATAAGACGGATAGAGACCGCTATTCTGGAATAGACGCATTGGTTATACGGACCTTGCCAACATCCATTTCATGTTCAGGTATGGCCAGATCCGGCCGACGGATTCCCAATCCCAGCTCTGCGATGCCGTCAAGTGGCCGACGGTCTTTCGAAGCGGCGCTTCGTCGACGAACTCGGCAAACGCCGGGACATTGCGATTGAGCAGCTCATTGGTCCAGCCCGCCAATGGCCCGTTCAGCCATTCCGGCATCGGCGAGTTGAAGCCGACCTTGCGGCGCGCGGTGCGGATACTCTCAGGCATCAGGTTTGCCATCGCCTGCCGCGCGACCACCTTGGTCATGCCGTCGGCCGACTTGCTCGTTTCCGGCAGCGCCATCGTGTAGGTCACCAGCCGCCAGTCCATGAACGGCATGCGCACCTCGATCCCGTGCGCCATCGAGAGCCGGTCGAAATTGCGCAGAATGGTCGGCAGAGTAGTCGAGTGGAACATGCGATAGAGACGCCGGTTCAGCGCGCCCCACGTGTTCGGCAACTCGTCATCCTCGGCGACCAGCGGCAGCGCTGCAGGCATCGCCGTCAAGCCTCCCCGCAGGAAATAATGCCCCTGGCGCCTGATCATCTGCGCCCGCAGGAAGTCGATGCCGCGCTGCGCCAGCTGCGATCGTGACGTGAGCGCGGCGGCAGCGTTCCGGATCCGGAATGCGGTCGACTGCCCCTCCTGCAGGTAGGCGCCCATCAATTCGTCAGCGCCGTGGCCGTCAAGCGACACGGTGACGTTCTGGCGCCGGAGTTCGCGATAGATCAGCCAAGGCGCGCTCGGCAGCCCGATATAGACATCGTCGTTGTCGTCAAGGATCCGATCGAGGTCGGTGAGCGCATCAGAGCGCCCGATCTCGAGAAAGCTCGGCGCCACATCGGCCCACGCGGCCGCTTCCTCCGCCATCGGCCGCTCGTCATTGCTGGCGCCGGGAAAGGTCGCGACAAAGGCGTGCCGCCAGGCGGTAGAGTCGCGCGGCCCCATGCCGGCCTTTTCATGGGTCGCCATCGCGCAGATCACCGCGGACGAGTCAAAGCCACCGGACAGGCACGTCCCGATCGGAACGTCGCTGCGCATGCGCAGGGCAACGGAATCCTGAAACAGGTCGCGAAACCGCTCGACGCGTTCGGATTCAGTATCAGGGATCGCGGGCAGATGATCCACGGTCCGCCACCAGCGGCGCACCTGCACGCGCCCCTGGCGCAACCACATGCAGTGGCCGCCCTGCAGGCGACGCAGTTGCGCGAACAGGGTGCGCTCGCTGCCTTCGATCCCGAACGGGTCAAGCAACAGCCGCCGCGCCACGTCGACATCGAGCGACGTCTCAACCAGCCCGCTCCGCGCCAGCGCCCGCTGCTCGGACGCGAACACGAACCGATCGGACGACAGCGCGTACAACAGCGGCTTGATGCCGAAGCGATCGCGGGCAAGGAACAGTTCGTCCGTCGTCGTATCGTAGATCGCCAGCGCCCACATGCCGTTGAAGCGCAGCAGCATGTCCTCGCCCCATGCCTGCCAGGCGGCGAGGATCACCTCGGTGTCGGACTGGCTGCGGAAGACCGCGCCCTTCGCCTCGAGCTCACGGCGCAATTCGAGGAAGTTGTAGATCTCGCCGTTGTAGACGATCACATGGCGGCCGTCGCCTGATGCCATCGGCTGATAGCCGCCCTCGCCGGGATCGATGATGGCGAGCCGGCGATGGCCGAAGGCGACGTTTCGCTTCGCGTTGAACCAGGTGCCCTCGCCGAACGGACCACGATGCGCAATCAGGCTGGTGAGCCGCGAGATGTCGGCTGGGTCCACGGGGCCGCCGCGCAGATTGACGATGCCTGCGATACCACACATGTCTAGGCGGCCTTGAAGGGCAAGAAGCGAGTGATGATGACGCGGAGATCCCGCCAGCAGACGGCGCGATAGGGACCAAGCTGCGACACGGCGACGGCGGCGACAAAGATCGCCGCCGCCGACACGCCGTAGAGCGACACCACATACCACCATGACGGCGCCTGGTCGAACGACACATGGCCAAGCTGCGCGCGCAGCACCAGCGCAACGGCGATGCCGGTGCCGAGCGGGATCAAGACGAAATGCAGCATCCGTGACCACATGGCCGAGAGCTTGAAGGTTCGCCGCAGCAGCAGCACCGTGACGACCATCTGGGCAACCATCCCGACGCAGGAGCTCCAGCCGGCTGCCTGCCAGCCGAAATACGGCAACGCAATGGCGCTGGTCGCCAGTGTGAAGACGCCGGTGACGAGCGAGATCAACGCGTTGAAGCTGGAACGTCCCTGCGACAGCAGATAGAACGCGAACACGTTGGCGCTCGACCCCAATATCCCGCTGATCGCAAGCATCACCAGCACCAGCTGCGCCTCGGCGGCGACCTCGGCGCCGGTCCATCGATACAGCAGCGCGCCTGCAACCGGGATCAGGCCGCCAAGCGCGCTCGCGGCAAGTACGTTGAGAATCCAGGAGGAGCGAAGCAGCAGGTCGACCTTGCGGTCGTCATCTTCCTTCTGCAGCGTGCTGAAGAACGGGAACAAGATCTCGCCGATCTTCAGCACACCGATGTAGACCGCCTCCTCCAGCCGCTGCGCGACACTGTAGAAGCCGACGAATTGCGGCTGCAGCAGCGCACCGAGCAGATAGCGGTCCGCCTGTCCGGCAAACAGCGCGCCGCTTTGCGCCGCGACCTGCCAGCCGCCAAGTTTCACGAGTGCGCGCAGCGCACTGCGATCGAGCGCGGGCCGTGCCAGCCAGTCGCTGATGGCGTGCCGCGACCAGGCGAAGGCCATCAGCAGATTCGTCGCGAAGCCCAAGGCCTGGCAGCCGAGGAAGGTCGAGGCGCGCGGGGCGTATGGGATCAGCAGCAACATCGACATCGTCGTCACCACCGTGCCGGTGATGCTGATCGACGCGATCCGCCGATAATCCTGGCGCGCCGTGAACAGCGAGAGGAAGACCGCAAACAGGCACTGGAACAGCCAGCCGGCACCGGCCAGCGCAAAGGCAAGCCCGAGGTCGTCGGACGCCGGACCACCCAGGTGAAATCCCAATCGCGCGAGCGGCGGTCCGGCAAGGATGAGCAATGCCGCGATCAGGCTGCCCACGGCGATCGCGAGCGCAAGGGCGGTCGCGAAGAAACGCCGCGCCTCGTCGCGATCGGACGGTTCCAGCCTTTGCGCGAGTTCGCGCGCCGTCGAGAGGCCAAGCGCATTGCTGAACATCAGCGCAGGCGCGACGCAGGCAGTCACCAAGCCCGCAACCCCGAACGCGGCAAGGCCGAGCCGGAAGATCACGAACGGCAGAATCGCGAGATTGAGCAGCACCGCGACCGCGAACGCCGTCGCGTTCCATGCCGAATTGCCGAGCAGATGGGATGGACCCTTTTTCACCGCCATGCCCGCTTTCGGTCCATCGCCTCGATGCGCCTCAAGTGCCTCTTCCATAAGGGCAAAAACTCACTCGGATGGCGACGGGCTAGCAGCCGGCGCAGTGATTGTCGAGGGTTGGCGGATGGCGGGGCCTGCAAGCAGGTGTGGGGAAACCTGAACGACAGCCGAGGCGGAGGCCGATCTGCACGGAACCATGCCTGTTTGTTTCCAGCCCGGTTTGTTGTCCGGGTAACAGTTGGAAAGGTCAGCCAAATTGTCTATGGCAGATAGGCAGTAGCCCCAGAGCGGCCCGCCAAACAAGAGGTGTCTCAATGCCCTTTCCCCGCGCATCCCAAGCCCTGTCCCGGTTCACCGTGCTGGATTTGACCCGGGTCCGGTCGGGGCCGACCTGCGTGCGTCAGCTCGCCGATTGGGGTGCCAACGTCATCAAGATCGACGCGCTGCTGGAGGACGGCGGCGGCGAGCAGCCGGGCGGTCCGCGCGGTGGATCGGACTTTCAGAACCTGCATCGCAACAAGCGTGCCATGACGCTGAACCTGAAGGATCCCAAGGGGCTCGAGGTGTTCAAGCGGCTGGCCGAGCAGGCCGACGTGATCGTCGAGAACTTTCGGCCGGACGTGAAAGGCAAGCTCGGCATCGACTATGAGAGCGTGCGCAAGATCAATCCGCGGATCGTCTATGGCAGCATCTCCGGCTTCGGCCAGGACGGCCCGTATCACAAGCGGCCGGGCTTCGATCAGATCGCGCAGGGCATGGGCGGCCTGATGTCGGTGACCGGCGCGCCCGGCGGCGGCCCGATGCGGGTCGGCATTCCCGTGGCCGACCTCACCGCGGGGCTGTTCTGCGCGATCGGCATCCTCACCGCGCTGCTGGAACGCGACGTGTCCGGCGAGGGCCAGTGGGTGCAGACTTCGCTGCTGCAGGCGCAGATCTTCATGCTGGATTTCCAGGCGGCACGCTGGCTGATGGAAAAGGAAGTCGCCAAGCAGGCCGGCAACAACCATCCGACCTCGATCCCGACCGGTGTGTTCAAGACCACCGACGGCTACATCAACATCGCCACGACAGGCGGGCGGATCTGGGAGCGCTGCGCACAGGCGATCGGCGCGCCCGATCTGGTCACCGACCCCGACTACGCGACCGCACCGGCGCGCTCGAAGAACCGCGACGCGCTGAATGCACGAATCAACGCGCTGACCGAGACAAAGTCGACCGAGACCTGGGTGCATGACCTGAACGCCGCCGGTGTGCCGTGCGGGCCGATCTACTCGATCGACCAGATGTTCGAGGACGCCCAGGTCAAGCATCTCGGCATGGCCCAGCACGTCCCCAATGACGAGAACCGGCACATCCAGCTGGTCAGCCAGCCTGTCACGCTGTCGCGAACGCCGAGCAAGATGGCGGCGCGCCCGCCGGAATTCGGCGAGCAGACCGACGAAGTGCTGACTGAGTTCGGCTTCGGCCAGGACGAGATCGCCGAGCTGCGCCAGCGCAAGGTCGTCTGACGCTTCACGCCTTTGCCGGCCGCACCAGACGCGCGACGCCGGCAAAGGCCCGATCGATCACCGGCCAGAACAACAGCACGATCGCCAGGCTCGTGATGGTGCCGACCAGGCCGTTCGACCAGAACACCTTCATGTCGCCGCCGGACCCGATCATCGAGAGCCGGAATGCGTCCTCGGCACGGCTGCCGAGCACCAGAGCGAGCGTGAACGGCGCAAGCGGGATCCCGATCTTCTTGAAGACGTAGCCAACGACGCCGAAGCCCAGCATCAGCCAGATATCGAACATCGCATTCTGGATCGCGTAGGCGCCGATCGCGCAGGACACCACGATCATGGGGGCCACGGCCGCGAACGGCACCCGCAGGATCGAGGCGAAGATCGGCACCGTGGTCAGCACCAGCACCAGGCCGACGACGTTGCCGAGATACATCGAGGCGATCAGGCCCCAGACGAAGTCCTTGTGCTCGACGAACAGCAGCGGCCCGGGGTTGAGGCCCCACACCATCAGGCCGCCAAGCAGGATCGCCGCGGTCCCCGAACCGGGAATGCCGAGCGCGAGCATCGGCAACAAGGCCGCGGTGCCCGATGCATGCGCGGCGGTCTCCGGCGCGAACACGCCCTCGATGCGGCCCTTGCCGAAACTTTCCGGATCCTTGGCGAAACGCTTTGCGAGGTTGTAGCCCATGAAGGACGCCGCGATCGCGCCGCCCCGGCGTGATCCCGAGCCAGCAGCCGATCACGGACGAGCGCAGCAACGTCACCCAGTATTTCGGCAGGTCCTTCCACACCGAGAGCACGACGCGCAGGCTGATGCTGGCGGCGTGTCCGCGCAACGCCAGGCGCTCCTCCATCGTGAGCAGGATCTCGCTGATGCCGAACAGGCCGATGACAGCGACGAGGAAGTTGATGCCGCGCAGCAGCTCGGCGGAGCCAAACGTCATGCGCAGCTGCCCGGACACCGTATCCATGCCGACGCCGGCAAGCAGCAGCCCGAGCGACATCGAGATCACGGTCTTGTGCTTGGCCTCGCGGCCGAGGCCGACGAAAGAGCAGAAGGTCAGGAGATAGACGGCGAAGAATTCCGGCGGGCCAAACTTCAGCGCGAACGACGAGATCATCGGCGCCAGGAAGGTGATCAGCAGCACCGCGACCAGCGAGCCGATGAAGGACGAGGTGAACGCGGCGGTCAGCGCTTCGGCCGCCCTGCCCTGCTGCGCCATCGGATAGCCGTCGAACGTGGTCGCGACCGACCAGGCTTCGCCGGGGATGTTGAACAGGATCGAGGTGATGGCGCCGCCGAACAGCGCACCCCAATAGATGCAGGACAGCATCACGATGGCGGATGTCGGATCCATCGTGAAGGTCAGCGGCAGCAGGATCGCGACGCCGTTGGGGCCGCCAAGTCCGGGCAGCACGCCGACGAAGATGCCGAGCACGAGGCCGACCATCATCAACAGCAGTGTCTTCCACGTCAACAGGACGGCAAAGCCATGCAGCAGGAGACCGAAGGCTTCCATGTTTCGAAATCCTGTCGGTTAGCTCAGTAACCGAAGGCCGCTTCGAGCGGCCCCTTCGGCATGATGACGTCGAATGCGATGTCGAAGGTCACGAACATCGCCGCGGTGAAGACGAAGGCGGTGAGCAGCGACTTCCACAGCGCGATCTTGCCGACGAGGCGCATGAAGCCCGCGATCAAGAGAAAGCTCGCGACATAGAGGCCGAGATATTGGGTGGCGAGGCAGAACAGGAAGGTCGGCACGAACACCGCCATCACCCGGCGAAACTGGGCCCGGGTGACAAAGGTCTCGGCAGCTTCCCGGCGCAAGACGAAGGCAGCGCCGAGGCCATAGAGGCTCGCGGCGCCGAGGATCACCGAGAGATAGAACGGAAAATAGCCCGGTTGCGGCCCGGTCGAATCCCACGACGCGCCGGTGCGCCAATTGTCCCAGCCGAGCACCAATGCGAGCGCAAGCAGCAGCAGCGAGACGACGACGTCGACGACGCCGGTGCTGACGACGGCGGGCGAGTTCTCTTCAGGCGCGGTCGGATCGTCGACGACGATCTCAAGTTCGGTATTGGACATGGACTGAACGGTCTGGGTTGCGAGGGCAACGATTGGGATAGCGCGCTGAACCAACCACCGTCAATGCAGCCTTCAGCTAACGCCCGGACCGTTCGGGAAATGCGCTCGCAAGCGCAGCACGATCCGCGCTGAGCACGCCGCGCTCGGTGATCAATCCCGTCACCAACCTCGCCGGCGTGACATCGAAGCCGAAATTGGCCACCGAAGAGCCGTCCGGAACCACGCGCACGGTTTCGATCCGTCCATCCGCCGTGCGCCCGGTGAGGTGCGTCACCTCGCTGGCCGCACGCTGCTCGATCGGAATCTGCCTGACGCCGTCGTCGATGCTAAAGTCGATGGTCGGCGATGGCAGTGCAACGTAGAACGGCACGTCGTTGTCATGCGCGGCGAGCGCTTTCAGATAGGTCCCGATCTTGTTGCAGACGTCGCCATTGGCGGCGACGCGGTCGGTCCCGACGATCGCAAGGTCGACCATGCGGTGCTGCATCAGATGGCCGCCGGTGTTGTCGGGGATCACGGTGTGCGGCACACCGTGATGACCGAGTTCCCACGCGGTGAGCGAAGCGCCCTGATTGCGCGGGCGCGTCTCGTCGACCCAGACATGGACCGCAATGCCGCGATCATGCGCCTGGTAGATCGGTGACGTCGCCGTTCCCCAGTCGACGGTTGCAAGCCAGCCGGCATTGCAATGCGTCAGAACGTTCACCGGCTCGCCCGGCTTCTTGGTCGCAGCGATTTTTTCGATCAGGCCGAGCCCGTGGCGGCCGATCTCGCGGTTGATCTCGACGTCCTCGTCGGCAATCTCGCGGGCGCGGACATAGGCCGCGTCCGCACGGGCTGAAGTTGCGAGCGGCGCGAGCGCGTGTTGCATCTCGTCGATCGCCCACTTCAGATTGATCGCGGTCGGCCGGGTCGCAGCCAACATCTTGCCGGCGCGGTCGAGCGCCGCATCGGAGGAATCGGCACGTATCGCGAGCGCCATGCCGTAGGCTGCGGTGGCGCCGATCAGCGGCGCGCCGCGCACCAGCATCGAGCTGATGGCCTCGCCGGCCTCATCCGCCGTCGTGATCTTCGCAACGATGAATTCATGCGGCAATCGTCGCTGATCGATCGCACCGACGGACCAGCCGTCGGGCTCCAGCCAGATACTGCGAAAATGTCGTCCGTCGACTTTCATGCGCGTAGCACCCGTCCGGCAACGGCATCGAGTTTGGCAAGCAGCTGCGGATCGCGGGCCGTGGGCGCCGTGATCAGCGCGGTGTCCAGCGCGCGATCCGAGCCGATCGGACACGGCTCGTGCTCGCGCGGGAAATCCCGCGCCAGACGCGCGACCAGCGCCTTGGCCTTCTCGGCGTTCGAATTCAGCACGCGGATGATATCCTGCACCGTCACGGCATCATGCGCCGGATGCCAGCAATCGAAATCGGTGACCATCGCCACGCTGGCGTAGCAGATCTCGGCCTCGCGGGCGAGCTTGGCTTCGGGCATGTTGGTCATGCCGATCACCGAATAGCCCTGCGCCTTGTAGGTCAGGCTTTCGGCGAGCGAGGAGAATTGCGGCCCCTCCATGCAGAGATAGGTGCCGCCGCGCGCGAACGCGATGCGCTCGGCCTCGGCAGCGGCGGCGAGATGCTTGACGAGCAGCGGCGACACCGGATGCGCCATCGACACATGCGCGACGCAGCCCTTGCCGAAGAACGAGCTCTCGCGCTTGTGGGTGCGATCGACGAACTGGTCGACCAGCACAAAGGTGCCCGGCGGCAGCTCTTCCTTGAAGGAGCCGCATGCGGACAGCGCGACCAGGTCGGTGACCCCGGCCCGCTTCAGCACGTCGATATTGGCGCGATAGTTGATGTCGGACGGCGACAGCGCGTGTCCCTGGCCGTGCCGCGGCAGGAACACGATCGGCAATCCGGCCATCTCGCCGCGGCGCAGCGGCGCGGATGGCTCGCCCCACGGGCTCGCGATGGTTTCATCCCGGACATTTTCCAGTCCCGGCAGATCGTAGATGCCGGATCCGCCGATGATCCCCAACACGGCTTTGGTCATGATCGCTCCACGGCTCGCCGGACGTTCGGCCATACTGCGGCGCAATAATCACTGCGCCGCTGCCGCTTGCAAGCCAATTCGGACCCGAAGGTAAGCAAACCGCGACCGCTATTTCGCGACGAAGCCCGCCGCGTTCATCAGCGAGGCATTGAGCTTGTCGTCATCCTCGAGGAACTCGACCATATCCTTGCCGGTGAGGAAGATCGGCTTCAAGGCCTGCTTCTCCATGTAGTCCTTGTATTCCGCCGTCTGCGTCACCTTCTGGAACAGATCGGCATAGAATGCCTGCTGCTCCTGCGTGACCTTGCCCGGCAGGAACATCGCGCGCAGCATCAGATACTGCACGTCCAGCCCCTCCTCCTTGCAGGTCGGGATATCGTTCCAGGATTGCGTGTCGGTGACCTTGGTCTTGTAGGCGATGCGCTCCTTGTCGAACACGCAGAGCGCACGAACCTGTCCGGCACGCCAGACTTCGAGGTTTTCGCTCGGATTGTTGACGTTGGACTCGGTGTGGCCGCCGACCAGCTGGGTCGCGGCCTCGCCGCCGGACTTGTAGGGCAGATAGGAGAATTTCGCGCCGGTCTTCTGCTCCATGAAGACGGTCAGCACATGGTCCTCACGCTTGGATCCCGTGCCGCCCATCTTGAACGGCGCGCTCGCGGCCTTCGCGGCCGCGATGAAATCCTTGACGGTCTTGGGGCCCGACGCATTGTCCCACAACACGAACTGGTCGAGCGCGATCACCGACACCGGCGTGAGGTCGCGCCAGTTGAACGGGATCTTGGCCGACAGCGGCAGCATGTAGATCAGCGAATAGGCGATCAGCACCTTGTTGGGATCGCCCTCGCTGGACTTCATGTACATCAGCGCTTCTGCACCCGACGCACCGCCCTTCAGCGACACCACCATCGGCTGCTTCATCAGATTGTTCTTCTGGATCGCCGCCTGCATCATCCGCGCCATCTGGTCGGAGGCGCCGCCGGCGCCCGCCGCAACCACGATCTCGACCGGCTTGCTCGGCTCCCAGCCGGCGAAGGCGGGCGCGCTCAGCAGCAAGGCCGCGATGGCTGCCGTGGTCTTCACAATCTGTCCCACGTGTTTCTTCCCTATCTATTTGTTCGGCTTCGCAAAACCGTCGAGGTGGCGGGTTGGTGTCATTGTGCCGAGAATGCAGGTGAGTTCAAGCCGCCGAACTGCCGCATGACCTATGACTTTGGAATGAGGTGGGCGACATGGTCCTCGTCACCTGAGTCTCGCAAGCACCGCACACACCATCGTCGTCCCGGCGAAGGCCGGGACCCATACGCTGCGGCAGAGGTTGTGAACGGGACTCGTCGTTCCAACATCGCGCAACAATCGGCATTTGTGGTTATGGGTCCCGGCCTTCGCCGGGACGACGCCGAGTATGCTGGACTGACTGTGAATCATACATCGACGTTGCGCACTCGTCAGTCGCGCAACCGGCGTGCACCGCATCTCACCGCAGCGGCCGTGACGATGCGCAGCGCCCCTCGATCGGTGAGACGCCTATTTCCATAGCGCTGAGTTGCACTTCTGATAAAGCGAAATACTTTTGCTGCGGGGGGCGTCGACCCGTCGGGCAACTCAGGGATTTGGCGCCGCCGCTATTTGCCCTTGAAGTTCGGCGTGCGCTTGTTGAGGAAGGCGTCCATGCCCTCGCGGAAATCCTCGCTCATATAGGCGCGCAGGATCAGGTCTTCGCCTTCGTCGCGCGACAGCGTGCGGCGGATGCGGCGCACCGCTTCCTTGGTCACTTCGAGCGTGATCGGCGCATGGCTCGCGACGAGCTGCGCCGTCTCGGTGGCACGGCGTTGCAAGGTCTCCACATCGGGGACGACTTCGTTCAGCAGCCCGAGCGCCAGCGCTTCGGGCGCCTCGACCAGGCGCGCCTTGAAGATCAGATCCTTGGTCCGTGCCGGGCCGATCAGCGAGACCAGCCGCGAGATGTTGGACATCGAGAGGCAGTTGCCGAGCGTGCGCGCGATCGGGAAGCCGATCCGGGTCGCCTCGGTGCCGATGCGGATGTCGCAGCATGCGGCGATGCCGGCGCCGCCGCCGGTGCACGCGCCGGCGATCGCCGCGATGACGGGCACGCGGCACTGTTCGAGCGTTCCCAGCACGCGGTCGATCCGCGCCTCGTAGTCCAGCGCATCCTGCGCGGTCTTGAATTCCCGGAACTGCGAGATGTCGGTGCCCGAGGCGAACGCCTTCTCGCCGGCACCGGTCAGGATCAGCGCCTTGATGGAGTGGTCCTGATTGATGTTCTCGCAGATCGAGGCCATCTGCTCATACATCGCAAAGGTCAGCGCGTTGCGGGCCTGCGGCCTGTTGAACGTGATGCGCGCGATCCCGTCCGCGACGGAGTAGATCAGGTCTTCGGTCGGTGCGACAGGCGCGTTCATGTCTCGCTCTTTCGGTTCTTTGCGATAAGATTTCAGGCCAGCCTACTCAAGCAACGGCTTTCGACACCTGCGATGGGTCGCGTCCCTTGAGGACCTCCATCGCCGCCAGCACACCGCCACTGCGATGCGGCACCTTGGCAAGATCAAGGCCCATCTCGACGCCGGACAGCGTGCCCATCAGCATCAGGTCGTTGAAGTGGCCGATGTGCCCGATCCGGAACACCTTGCCCTTGACCTTGTTGAGGCCGGTGCCGAGCGACATGTCGAAATTCTCGAGCACGACCTTGCGGAAGTGGTCGGCGTCGTGGCCGTCAGGCACGCGCACCGCCGTCAGCGCCGGCGAATGCGCGCCCTGTTCCTGACACTGCGTCTCCAGCCCCCAGACCTTGATGGCGGCACGCGTCGCCTCGCTGTGGCGCTTGTGGCGGGCGAACACGTTCTCGAGGCCCTCCTCCTCCAGCATCTTCACGGCCTCGCGCAGGCCGAACAGCAGGTTGGTGGCGGGCGTATACGGCCAGGTGCCGGCCTTGTTGATGTTGATGACCTCCTGCCAATCCCAATAGGAGCGCATCCCCGGATTGGCCTTGGCCACCGCCAGCGCCTTCTCCGACACGGCGTTGAAGCCCAGGCCGGGCGGCAGCATCAGCCCCTTCTGGGAGCCGGCGATCGAGACATCGATGCCCCAGGCATCGTGCTCATATTCGAGCGAGCCGAGGCCCGAGATGGTGTCGACCATCAAGAGCGCCGGATGCTTCAAAGTGTCGAGGATCTTGCGGACGTCGCGCGGATAGGTGACGCAGGCGGTCGAGGTCTCGTTATGGACCACGCAGACGGCCTTGATCTTGTGCGCCTTGTCGGCGGACAGCCTGGCCTCGATCTGTTCGAGGTCGGCGCCATGGCGCCAGTCGCCCGGAATGAAATCAACGTCGAGCTTGAACTTGTCGGCGATGCCGTGCCACAGCACGGCGAACTGGCCGGTCTCGCACATCAAGACCTCGTCGCCCGGCTGCAGCGTGTTGACGATCGCGGCCTCCCAGGCGCCGGTCCCCGACGAGGGGTAGATGATCACGGGCTGCTTGGTGCGGAACACACGCTGCATCGCAGAAAGCACGGCAAAGCCGATCTCGGCGAATTCGGCACCGCGATGGTCCATGGTCGGCATGTCCATCGCCCGCAGCACCCGGTCCGGCACGTTGGTCGGTCCCGGAATCTGCAGAAAATGCCTTCCAGTGTGCACGGTCATCGGCGTCCTTCCCGGTCTTGCTCAGTCTCTTCGCGAGCCGCTCGCATATCACTATCCGGAAATCGAAGCCAACCATATCAGCCCATAGCGGCCCACATGGCTTAGCTCTTCTTGAGATGGCTCAGTGAGTTGGCATCCGAGGCCATACCCGGCCGGACCGATCCGGCGCGACGCCGACTGGACGAATGCTGGACCACGCCTGTTGGAGCGGGACCCGCCCCAACCGTACCGGCCGCCCTGATGGGTACCGGCCCAAATCCCGGCGATCCCGACGACTCAACTCGGGAAGCGCTCGAAGGCCGGGAGATCGTGAAGGGACCCTACCCATCCGACGCGCTCGGCAGTCTGCACCTGAACCCGGGGCGAGATCGAATTGGGATCGTCGAGCGCAGCGATCCTGACCTGCATCATGCCCATCCGGTCGAGAATGCCATTGCTGAAGAACAGCCCCGCGCCGCACATCGGGCAGAACGAGCGCTGGCCGCTTTCTGAAGACGAATAGATCTTCGGCTTCCCCTGGATCAATACCGCGGCCTTCGGGACCATTGCCCACGCCAGCATCGGCGCTCCAGATTGCCTCCGACAATCGTGGCAATGGCAGACGGTACTGAAAGCCGCCTGATCGGGGACTTCGAACCTGATCTCACCGCAATGGCAGCCGCCGCTAAGCATACCCAAGCTCACTACTCCCAGCCTCTCTTCAAGACTGTATCCATGTCATCATTCTCGCCGGGTTTGTCCTCCGCCCGGCGGGGGGCAGTCATGCATATCCGGGAGCGCCATGCCGACACCTTCAGCCGCTCATTCGGCGGCCACCACCTTTCGCGGCGCGGCCAACTCGCCGGCCTCCTCGAACGGGCGCTCGGGGTGCATCAGGAACGCCGAGAAACCACCAAGCAGCAGCAGGCCCATCGACATCAGGAACGGCAGGTACCAGTTTCCGGTGGCGTCGATGACGAAACCGGCGACCAGCGGCGAGACGATTGCCGCGAACGCCGAGCCGCTATTCATGATCCCCGCGGCGGTGCCGGAATATTTCGCCGCGATGTCCATCGGGATCGACCACATCGGGCCGATCACGAGCTCGGCGCAGAAGAAGCCGGCCGACAGGCAGAGCGCGACCACCGTGATGTCGTGAACGAACAGGATCGGCATCAGCGAGAGCAGCGCGCCCGCGAATCCCACGATCGTCACGCTGAGCCGCGCCAGCCGCACATTGCCGGTGCGCTCGAGGATGCGGTCGGAGAGGACGCCGCCGATGCTGTCGCCGACGACGCCGGCAAAGAACACGCCGGATGCGAACAGGGCCGAGTTCTTCAGATCGAGGCTGTAGTTGTTCTTGAAGAACAGCGGCAGCCAGTTGAGGTAGAGCCACAGGCACCAGCCGTAGCAGAAATACGTCAGCGTCACCGGCCACATCCGCTGCAACAGCGGTCCCCACGGCACCTTAGGCCGCTCGCCCTGCGGGCGCGGCGGCAGCGTCGCAAGCTCGGCCTCCGTGATGGAACCGTGGTCCCTAGGCTCGTTGCGGAAGTACCAGATCCACGCAACACCCCAGATCAGACTGACGACGCCGAGCACGACGAATGCACCGCGCCATGTCAGCCAGAGGATCAGGAGCGCGACCACCGGCGGGGTCACCGCGTTGCCGAGCCGTGCAAACGCGTGTGTCAGACCTTGCGCGAAGCCGCGGCGGTTCGCGGGCGTCCAGTACTGCATGGCGCGCGTCGCGGTCGGGAACGTCGCCCCTTCGCCGAACCCGAGCGCGAAGCGCGCGATGAACAGCGCCGCGAGACCATGGACGAAGCCGGTCATGATGGTGGCCGCAGCCCAGATCATGCCGCACCAGAACAAGGTCTGGCGTGGCCCGAAGCGATCGCCGACCCAGCCGCCGATCACCTGGAACAGCAGATACGGATAGGCGAAGGCCGAGAACACCAGGCCGAGCTCGGTGTTGGACAGACCAAGCTCCTTCTGGATCTCGCTGGCCGCGGTGCCGATGTTGACGCGGTCGACGTAGGTGATGAAATACATCACGCAGAGCATGGCCAACACGACATGGGTGGCCTTGAACCGAAGCCTCATATCCCTCCCCTTCCCTGATCCGCGATTTTTCTGAGCCGTTGGCGTGCGGGATGCCGTTGGTCGGCGCTTATGTGCTGATCACCTTCAGGTGCGACGACGCGTTGCGTTGATCGCGCTGCTCGAGCAGCCGCATCGCTGCCTCGACGCCGCCCGAGCGGTGCGGCACGCCGGCAACCGACAGCCCCATCTCGACGCCGGTGAGCGCACCCAGCAGCGTCAGCTCGTTGCACTCGCCGAGATGACCGATGCGGAACACCTTGCCGGCGACCTTCGACAGGCCGGCACCGAGCGACATGTTGAAATTGTCGAGCACGGCCTTGCGGAACTGATCGGCATCATGGCCGGGCGGCATCATCACCGCGGTCAGCACCGGCGAGAACTCCGACGGCTCCTGGCAGAGATTCTCGAGCCCCCATTGATTGACGGCGGCACGCGTCGCAGCGGCGAGCCGCCGATGGCGGGCGAACACGTTGTCGAGCCCCTCCTCCAGCAGCATCGCGATCGCCTCGCGCAGCCCGTAGAGCAGGTTCGTCGCCGGCGTATAGGGGAAGAAGCCCTTGGCGTTCGGCTTCAGCATTTCCTCCCAATCGAAATAGGAGCGCGGCATCTTGTTGGTGCACGACGCGGCGCGGGCCTTGTCCGAAATGGCATTGAAGCCGAGGCCGGGCGGCAGCATGAAACCCTTCTGCGAGCAGCTGACGCTGACATCGACCTTCCACTCGTCGTGCCGGTAATCGACCGAGCCGAGCGAGGAAATAGTATCGACCATCAAGAGCGCCGGATGCGCGGTGCGGTCGATGGCGGCACGGATGTCGGCGATCCGGCTGGTCGCGCCGGTCGAGGTCTCGTTGTGGACGACCATCACCGCCTTGATGCTGTGCGCGGTGTCCTCGGCAAGCCTTGCTTCGATCAACGCAGGGTCGGCGCCGCGCCGCCAATCGCCGGCAACGAAGTCGACCTCGATGCCGAAACGGCCGGCCAGCTGCCGCCACAGGGTCGCGAAGTGGCCGGTCTCGACCATCAAAACCTTGTCGCCGGGCGACAGCGTGTTGACGATCGCAGCTTCCCAGGCGCCGGTGCCCGACGACGGGAAGATCACCACCGGGCCCGCGGTCTGGAAGATCTTGCCGCTTCCCTCGAGCACGGTGCGGCCAAGCTCGGCAAACTCCGCGCTCCGGTGATCGATGACCGGCATGTCCATCGCGCGAAGAATGCGATCCGGCACGGGGCTCGGCCCTGGAATCTGCAGAAAATGGCGTCCTTGATGCATGAGAACCTCCCAATTGCCGGATTTCGGCTCCTTGGCCAACTATTTTGCATTCATTTTTTGTATTTTCAATCCAATTTTGGTATTCGATTGTGGAGATCGACGCGACCGCGCCGGCAAATTATTGTTCAGAATATGAAATCTGCGATTCCCGAGACCGGGGTTCCGATCACCCAGCCCGCCGCCGGCAACGGCAGCGACCGCCAGGAGGTCTCGCTTCACGGCGAAATCCTGCTGCGGCTCCGCGACTATGTGGTGGAAGGCAACATTCCGGAGGGCGGGCGCGTTCCGGAACGCCAGCTGTGCGAAATGCTGGGGATCTCCAGGACGCCGCTGCGCGAGGCGCTCAAGGTGCTGGCCGCCGAAGGCCTGATCGAGCTCTTGCCCAATCGCGGCGCGCGGGTGCGCCAGCTCAGCCAGCGCGACCTCGAGGAACTGTTCGACGTCATGGCCGGAATGGAGAGCCTGGCCGGACGGCTGGCCTGCGAGAACATCACGGACGAGGAAATCGCGGCGATCGAGCGACTGCACTACGAGATGTACGGTCACTATCTGCACCGCGACATGCACGGCTACTTCCAGACCAACCAGCAGATCCACGAGAGCATCGTCGCGGCTGCGCGCAACGAGACGCTGAAGACAACCTACGCCAACTTCGCGGGCCGGATCCGCCGCGTGCGCTACTCCGCCAATTTCGCCCGCAAGCGGCAACGCTGGGCCGAGGCGATGCGCGAGCACGAGGCGATCCTCGATGCGCTGCGCCGCCGCGCCGGCAGCGAGCTCAGCGACATCCTGTTCGGACATCTGCGCAACAAGCGGAGCGCTGCCATCGAGCACCTTGCCGAGGGACCGGACAGCGGCCAAGAGGCGACGCCTCAAGGCAGCTAGTTGCTCATTTTGAATTCATAATGTAATTCTCGGCTCAATCGAATGAATAATCCCCGGGCAATATGGGTTGCGCCGCGGATCACATCGGATCTGGGATGAAGAACGCCTCATCGCTCGAACAGCGCCTGCGGTCCGACCTGACCGGCGACGTGTTTTTCGATGCCTTCAACCGCGGCCGCTACGCGACCGACGCCTCGTTCTACCAGATCATGCCGGCCGGCGTGGTGGTGCCGCGCACCGTCGACGAGGCGCTGCGCACGCTTGCGATCGTCCGCGACGCCGGGCGGATCGTGACCCCGCGCGGCGGCGGCACCTCGCAATGCGGCCAGACCGTCAATGACGGCATCGTGGTCGACCTCTCCAAGCACCTGAACCGGATCTTGTCGCTCGACGTCGAGAACCGCATCTGCGTGGTCGAGCCCGGCATCGTGCTCGACGATCTCAACCGTCAGCTGAAGAAGCATGGGCTGTGGTTTCCGGTCGACGTCTCGACCGCGTCGCGCGCCACCATCGGCGGCATGGCCGGCAACAATTCCTGCGGCGGCCGCTCGCTGCGCTACGGCACCATGCGCGACAATACGCTGTCGATGGATGCAGCGCTCGCCGACGGCACGCTGCTGCATTTCGGCGAGGTGCCGCGCGACCTGACGCGGATCAATGCGTCCGACAGCGGATCGAAGCTGTTCCGCTACATGCTCGATCTCGGCGAGCGCGAGGCGGCCGAGATCGCGGACAAATTCCCCAAGGTGCAGCGACGCGTCGGCGGTTATAACCTCGACGCGCTGGTGCCGCGCAATGCGCCGAACAACATGGCGCATCTCCTCGTCGGCTCGGAGGGGACGCTCGCCTTCACGACGCAGGTCGAGCTGAAGCTGTGGCCTGTGATCCGCAACAAGGCGCTCGGCGTCTGCCATTTCGGCAGCTTCTACGAGGCGATGGACGCGGCCCAGCATCTGGTGAAGCTGCGGCCGATCGCAGTGGAGCTGGTCGATCGCACCATGATCGCGCTCGGCCGCGAGATCGCGATGTTCCAGCCGATCATTTCCGCGGCGGTGCGCGGCGATCCCGACGCGATCCTGGTTGTCGAGTTCGCCGAGGAAGATCAGGCCGACAACCTCGCCCGCCTGAAGCAGCTCGACGAGCTGATGGCCGACCTCGGTTTCGGCTGGGACAAGCCACCGCGCAAATGGGGCGGCGTGGTCGAGATCGTCGAGCCCGCGCTGCAATCCGGCATCGCCGATTTCCGCGCCGCCGGCCTCAACGTCATGATGTCGATGAAGCAGGAGGGCAAGCCGGTCTCGTTCGTCGAGGATTGCGCGGTGCCGCTGCCGCATCTCGCCGACTACACCGAACGGCTCAATGCCATCTTCGCCAAGCACGGCACCCGCGGCACGATGTATGCGCACGCCTCCGAAGGCTGCCTGCATGTGCGCCCGGTGCTCAATCTCAAGCTCGAGAAGGACGTCAAGGCAATGCGCGCCATTGCCGAGGAAGCCTTCGCGATGGTGCGCGAGTACAAGGGTTCGCATTCCGGGGAGCACGGCGACGGCCTGGTGCGCTCGGAATTCCACGAGACGATGTTCGGCGCGCGCATCGTCGCCGATTTCCGCGAGGTCAAGCAGCGCTTCGATCCGGACAATACACTCAATCCGGGCAAGATCGTCGATCCGCCTGACATGGACGACCGCTCGCTGTTTCGCTATTCGCCGGAGTATCGCGTCGGCGAATTGAAGACGGCGCTGGACTGGTCGACCTATCCCGGCGCCGGCGGCGGTTTCCAGGGCGCCGTCGAGATGTGCAACAACAACGGCGCCTGCCGGAAGCTCGAGGGCGGCGTGATGTGCCCGTCCTATCGGGCGACGCGCAACGAGAAGGACGTCACCCGTGGCCGCGCCAATACGCTACGGCTGGCGATCTCGGGCCAGTTGGGTGCGGACGCGCTCGCCTCCGACGAGATGATGGACACGCTGAAGCTCTGCGTCTCCTGCAAGGCGTGCCGCCATGAATGCCCGACCGGCGTCGACATGGCCAAGATGAAGGTCGAGGTGCTGGCTGCGCGCGCCGCGACGCATGGTCTGTCGCTGCGCGACCGGCTGGTCGGCTATCTGCCGCGCTATGTCGATCTCGCCTCGCGCTTCGCCCCGCTTGCGAACTGGCGCAACCGCAGCCCGCTGCTGCGCGCGCTGTTCGAGAAACTCGCCGGCATCAGCGCGAAGCGCGCGCTGCCGGCGTTTCGCCGCGACGCCTTCCGGCCGGACGCCGAGGTGATGGGTCCGTCCGACGGACGCGAGGTGGTGCTGTTCGCCGATACGTTCAACCGCAGCTATGAGCGGGAGAATCTCGACGCCGCGATCGAGGTCCTGGTCGCCGGCGGCTATCGCGTGCATCTGCCGAAGCCATTGGACAGCGCCCGCCCGCCGTGCTGCGGGCGGACGTTCCTGTCGGCTGGACTGGTTGAGCAGGCGCGTGCCGAGCTCAACCGGCTGGTTTCAACCTACGCGCCGTTCGCGGCGCGCGGCGTGCCGATCATCGGCCTGGAGCCGAGTTGCCTGCTGACCTTGCGCGACGAGCTGCTGTCGCTGCGTTCGGATGACGCCGCCAAGACCGTCAGCACCCATGCCCTGCTGTTCGAGGAATTTTTGGTGCGCGAGGCCGAGGCCGGCCGCCTCGCTCTGCCGCTCGGGGTGGTTGCCGGCAAGGCCGTCGTGCACGGTCATTGCCACCAAAAATCCTTCGGTGCGTTCAAGCCGGTGGAGAAGGTGCTGCGGCTGGTGCCGGGCCTTGAGGTTAAAACCATTGAATCAAGCTGCTGCGGCATGGCCGGCGCGTTCGGTTATGGCGCGGAGACCTATCAGGCCTCGATTGAGATGGCCGAGCTGTCGCTGCTCCCCGCGGTTCGCAGCGCCGATCCGGACACGCTGGTCGTGGCTGACGGCACCTCATGCCGGCACCAGATCAAGGACGGCAGCGGGCGCACGCCGCTGCATGTCGCCAGCGTATTGGCGATAAGCCTGAAACGTGCGAAATCGCATTCCGACACATTGTTACCGACAAAGGAAGAGGCCCATGGCTGAACTCACTCTCGAAATTGCCCGCAAGATTCTGGATGCCGCGCTGGCCAAGGGCGTCGAGAAGAAGCTGAAGCCGCTGGTGGTCACCATCCTCGACGCGCGCGGCGCGGTGAAGGTGACGGCCGCGCAGGACGGCACCAGCCTGATGCGGGCCGAGATCGCCCACGGCAAGGCCTATGGTGCGCTGGCGCTGGGCATGGGATCGCGGGCGCTGTTTCAGCGCGCACAGGAGCAGGCCTATTTCATCGATTCCGTGAACACGCTGGCGCAGGGCCGGCTGGTGCCGGTCCCCGGCGGCGTGCTGATCATGGACGGCGCGACCCTGCTCGGCGCCGTCGGCGTCAGCGGCGACACCTCGGACAATGACGAGATCTGCGCCGTGGCCGGCATCGAAGCCGCCGGCCTGAAAGCCAACGCGGGCTAGCGTGCGATGGGCATCGCGCTCCCTCACCCCGTTCTCCCGGGGAGAGGGAGCGAGGCGCGCTCGCGCGATTTCGGTATAATAGAATAATGCCGCTGATTTGCCCGACGTGTCAAGTTGCCGTGTCGAACGCCGGCAGCCGCCCGGCTACTTTGCATGGGGTTGTTTTCGATATTTTGATACTGCGCGCCTGAGAGGACGTGAAGCTTTGTCCTCATCCACTGTTGTCGTCGCCCGGCTTGACCGGGCGACCCAGTACGCCGCGGCCTATCGGCTCAAGCACAACCGTCTCTGGAATACTGGATCACCCGCATGCGCGGGTGATGACACTGAGCAAGCCAATTCCGTCACCCTGAGCGGCCGTATGCAGCGAGGCGAAGCGGCACAGTGATGCCTCAGCGCCCCGTCCAGGTCGGCTTGCGCTTCTCGCCGAAGGCCTTGAGGCCTTCCTTGGCATCCTCGGTCATCGCAAGCAGCGCGATCTGGCTTTCGGTGTAGGCGATGCTTTCGTCGAACGACATCGACGCGATCGCCCGCATCGCATATTTGCCGCGACGAATCGCCGTCGGTGACTTGTCGACGATGCGGCCGATCAGCCAATCGACCTTGGCATCGAGCTCGGCCGCCGGCACGACGTAGTTGAGAAGACCCGCGGCCTGCGCCGTCTTGGCGTCGAACGGCTCGCCGGTCAGCGCCCATTCGTTGATGAGGCGTGCGGGGGCGATCGACTGCAGCAGGCTCAGCACCTGCATCGGAAACACGCCGACCTTCACCTCGGGCAGACCGAAGATCACCTGATCGCCGGCCACCGCCATGTCGGTCATGCACAGCAGGCCCATGCCGCCGGCCATGCAGACGCCGCCGACCCGCGCAATCGCGGGTTTGGTCGCGTTCTGCGACAGCCGCAGCAGATCGGCGTAGTCGATATTCGGGCGCGAGAAATCCATTGAGAATGCCGCGCCGCTGTTCTGCAGATCGGCGCCGGCGCAGAACGCCTTGTCGCCCGCGCCCGTCAGCACGATGACGCGCACGTCCTTGTCGTCATGCGCCTCGCGGTAGCCCCTGGCGATGCCCGCGATCACACCGGCATTGAGCGCGTTGCGCTTGTCCGGGCGGTTGATGGTGATCCAGAACGCCTGCCCGCGCTTCTCGAGAAGAGCGCTGTTTTCGGTCATGTTTCCTGCCTGTTTTCTTGCCTGTGCGCTGTTGCCAGCCGACATTTGCGGCAGGATCGGCGCCGACTGCAAGCAGGATTTATGCGGCGGCGGACGCCTTCCTGATCCAGACCTTGTTGTCGTGGAATGCGGCGCCGCCGAGCGGTGCGACCGCCTCCGCCCCGGTCAGCATGTTGATGCCGCGCCCGCCGATGTGGGACTTGTTGGGATGGATCGACTCGGCGATCAGCACGCCGCGGCGAACGCCATCGAACAGCTTTGCGGTCAGCGTGGTCTCACCGCGCATGTTGCCGAGCGTCACGGCCTCCCCGTCGGCGATCGACAGCGCGGCCGCATCGTCGGGATGAATCATCACGGTCGGCGCGCCCTCGCGGGCCTGCGACGACGGCGTTTCGTTGAAGCTGGTGTTGAGGAAGCTGCGCGACGGTGACGTCGCGAGCCGGAACGGATGCTGCGCGTCCGCCTCCTCGATGATGGTCCAGTGGTCGGGCAGCGAGGGCATCTTGTCCCACGCGCCCATCAGCCCGCCCGCGCCGACCGGCACCTTGCCCCAATCGACCTTGAAGTGGAACTTCTTGTCGGAATGGGCGAAGCCGTCGAGATAATGCGAGGTGCGAAAATCCGGCTGCAAGTCGCGCCAAATATCAGCCTCCAGCGCTTCGATATCGCCATGCCCACTTTTCTTCAAAGTTGCGTCTATCAACTGCCGCGGCGTCATGTCGAAACCGGGATGCACCGCGTTGAGGCGACGGCCGAGCCCCTGCAGCACCTCGTGATTGGAGCGGCACTCGCCGGGCGGATCGATCAGCTTCGGGCCGACCGAGATGTGCTGATGACCGCCGCCGTAATAGAGGTCGTCGTGCTCCATGAACATCGTCGCCGGCAGCACGATGTCGGCCATCTGCGCCGTCTCGGTCATGAACTGCTCGTGCACCGCGACGAACAGGTCCTCGCGGGCAAAGCCCTGGCGCACCAGCGCCTGCTCGGGCGCGACCGTCATCGGATTGGTGTTCTGGATCAGCATCGCCTTCACCGGCCCGCCGCCGCGCAGCGCCTCGGAATCGCCGGTCAGGATGCGGCCGATCTTCGACTGGTCGAGCACCCGCGTGGTGGGATCGATCGCATCGTGGCCTTCAATGATCGACTCGTCGAAGCGCCAGATGCCGGCATTGTTGAAGAATGCGCCGCCGCCCTCATACTGCCAGGCGCCGGTCACCGCAGGAATGCACAGCGCGGCGTGCATCTGCGCGGCGCCGTTGCGGCTGCGGGTGAACCCGTAGCCAAGACGGAAGAAGGAGCGCTGGGTCTGTCCGACCAGCCGCGCGAACGCCTCGATCTCCTCGACCGGCACGCCCGAGATCGCTGATGCCCATTCCGGCGTGCGCATCTTCAGATGTGCCTCCAGTTCGCCGGGGCAATCGGTATAGCGTGCCATGTAGTCGCGATCGGCAAATCCCTCGCGGAACAGCACGTGCATCACGGCACAGGCGAAGGCGCCATCGGTTCCCGGCCGCAGCAGAATCTTGATATCCGCCTGCTTCATAGTCTCGTTGTTGTAAACGTCGACCGCGGCAATCTTGGCGCCGCGCTCCTTGCGCGCGCGCGACGCATGCGTCATCACGTTGACTTGGGTGTTCACCGGATTGGTGCCCCAGATCACGACGAGATCAGAGACGCCCATCTCGCGCGGATCGACGCCGGCGATCTTGCCGGTCCCGGCGGCGAAGCCGATGCGCGCAATGGTCGAGCAAATCGTTCCGTAGAAGCGCGAATACTTCTTCACATGCGACAGCCGGTTGAGGCCGTCGCGCATCACGAGCCCCATGGTGCCGGCGTAGTAATACGGCCAGACCGACTCGGCGCCGAACTCCCGCTCGGCAGCGTCGAAACGCGCCGCGATCTCGTCCAGCGCCTCGTCCCAGGAAATCCGCGCGAATTGGCCGGAGCCCTTCGGGCCGGTCCGGCGCAGCGGATGCATCAGCCGCTCGGCATGGTGGATCCGCTCGGCGTAGCGCGCCACCTTGGCGCAGACCACGCCGGCCGTATAGGTCTGCCGCTTCGAGCCGCGCACCCTGCCGATCGAGCGTCCTTCGATCACTTCGACGTCGAGCGCACATGCCGAGGGGCAGTCGTGCGGACAGGTGGAATGGCGGATATCGACCTTGGCATGCTGGTTCATGCCAAATTGGTAACATCAAATATCCGCTCCGCCGAGGGGCATTATTGACTTAGTCCGGGCGAAAACCGCGCATAAGCCATGCGGCAAACGCCGAAATGCTCGGCTACCGGCCCACTCCGTTCGTCAAACGCGGAAGATCCGGGTGTAGTGCGATTTGATCGATTCTCCTTCCCTCTCCACCGCCACCGGGTCGTCCTTCATCGTCTTGATGTCCTTCAACGGCGCGCGCCCGGCCTTCTCCTGGGCCTGCGCGTGGACCGACCTGAGGCCGCCGATCTCGACGTTAAGCTGCTGCCCCTCTCGTCCGAGCGCGAACGACTGAAACAGCCTTGCCGCATTCGGATGCGGACAGTCCTTGAAGATCCCATTGGGGCCGACAATGATCGGCGACCCTTCGGTGGCATAGACCGGCTCGACCGGGCGGCCGGCCTCCTTCAGCTGAAAGATGTTGTACTCGTTGCCGTCGGCCATCACCGCGCGCTCGCCGAGGTCGAGCTTCTTTGGTGGATCGGTCGAGGACTGCACCTGCATGATGTTCTGCTTTGCGAGCCTCTCGAAGAAGCTCCAGCCAAGGTCGCGCTGCATTTGATAGGTCGCGGTCATGATGGTGCCGCTATAGCCGGGGTGCCCCTTCACGATCTTGCCCTTCCATTTCGGATCGAGCAGATCGGCGAAGCTCTTCGGCGCATCCTCGGCCTTCACGAGATTGGTGTTGTAGGCAATGATCGAAAGCCAGACCCGAAAGCTTGCGAACTGCCCGTCCGCATCGCGATGCTCCTCCGGATAATATTTCGCGACCTCCTCCGGGACATAGGGCGCCAGGATGCCGTCGCGCTTCCACACGATGAAATGCGCGGCGTCGGAAGAATTGACGACATCGGCCGCATGAATGTTGCTGGCGTATTCCTGGCCGACGCGCTGGAACACGCGCTCCGCGCCGGTGCGTTCGACACGCACGGTAATCCCAGCATATTTTGCCTCGAATGCTTTCGCCAATTTCTCCGCGACCGGCAGATCGGTCGAGGTGTAATAGACGACCTGGCCCTCTTTCTTCGCCGCCTCGATCAGCGCTGGCGTAACCGGTTCCGCAGCTGGCGCGGCGGCCATCACGCGCGTTGAAAAGGCGGTCCCCGCCAGCACGGTGCTGGCGCCCTTCAGCAGATCGCGGCGCGATAGTCCAGGATGTTTCCTCATTTGATTCCCCGCACGCGATGGCGAAGTTTGAGTACACCGTCCTCCCGCCCTTGTTCCGATGCGCGAAGACGATGTCTGTCGTCGACAGATGCTTCAGGTTGCAGCTAGACTTCTGGTCAAGAAAGAAGACTAAAGTTGGGGGAGACGATCAATGGCGGACTTTCGGTACGCCTTGATGTGTGTCGCGGCATTGCTGATCGTGTCGATGTCAGGCTCACATGCGGACGCCGAGGATTACCCGGCGCGGCCGGTCAGGATCATCGTTCCGTTTGGTCCCGGCGGTCCGGCCGATGTCGTTGCGCGCCAGATCGGCAGCATCTTGCAGGAAAACCTCGGCCAGCCCTTCGTGGTGGAGAACCGCACCGGCGCCGGCGGCGTGATCGGCACGCTCGAGGCCGCGAAGGCGCCGGCCGATGGCTACACCCTTCTGGTGATGTCGAACACCCAGACCGCCAATGAATCGCTGGTGCCTCAGCGCAAATATGAGCTGATGCGCGACCTGACGCCGGTCGCAACCCTGAACACTTCGGATCTGGTGATCGTGGTCCACCCCGCCGTGCCGGCCAGGACGCTGCAGGAATTCATCGCGCTTGCAAAGGCAGAGCCCGGAAAGCTGAACTACGCCTCGTCGGGTCAGGGGACGCCGTATCACATGGCGGGCGAGTTGTTCAAAGCCACGGCCGGGATCAACATCGTGCATGTGCCCTACCGCAACAGTGGCGAGGCCCGCAGCGGCGTCATCGGCGGCCAGGTCCAGATGATGATCGACGCCGTTCCGGCGATGGCACCGAATGTTGCCGAGAACCAGGTGCGCGCGCTGGCAACAACCGGCAAGACGCGTTCCGCAGTGCTGTCCAGTGTTCCCACGGTCATCGAGGCCGGCGTCTCCGGCTATGAGGCGACGATCTGGCTCGGCTTGATGGCCCCAGCAGGTACGCCGAAGCCGATCATCGAGAAACTCAACACGGCCGTGAATGCCGCGGTCAGGCGGCCGGAGGTCGAGAAGTTTTGGGCCGAGCAGGGCGCGGTGCCGATGACCATGACGCCGGATGCCTTCGACAAATTTCTGCGCGCCGATATCGTGAAGTGGGCAGACGTCGTCAAAAGACTGGACAAGGCCGAATAGGCACGTAGCGGCCAAACGGTGGTGACAGAACAGGTGCAAATGAAGACGTTGAACATCCTGAGCGGCGGCGCGGCGCAGGGCCTGGTGCGCAGCCTTGCGCCAGCGTTTGAAGCCGAAACCGGCCTCGGCATTGCCGGTGATTTTGGCGCGGTCGGCGTCATGGCCGACAGATTGCGGGCCGGCGTTCCGACCGACATCGCCATCCTGACCGCTGCGCTGATCGCGAAGCTTGCCGACGAAGGGCTGGTTTTGCGCAGTTCGATCGCTGACATCGGCCGCGTTGAAACCGCCCTCGCCGTCCGCGCCGGCGACCCGCCGGCGAGCGCGGAGGACGCCGCCAGCCTGCGCGCGGTGCTGCTCGCTGCGGATGCGATCTTCGTGCCCGATACCAAGGCGTCAACCGCTGGAATTCATGTCGCCAGGGTGCTGGCGCAACTCGATATCGCCGATGCCGTCGCCGATCGGCTGAAAGTCTTTCCGAACGGCGCAACGGCCATGCGGCATCTGGCCAAGTCGAGCGACCGGCGGCCGATTGGTTGCACGCAATCCACCGAGATCATCAGCACGCAGGGTGTCGTGCTATCGGGCACGTTGCCGCCGGGATGCGGGCTCGCAACCATGTATACGGCTGCCGTTGCGACGCAGGCCTCGGCTGCATCGCAGGCGCAGCGCCTGATCGCACTGCTGACGTCGTCAGATGCGTCGGAGCTACGCAGCAATGCGGGCTTTGTCTCCTAACGCGCCAGTTGCGTGAGGCCCGTCGGCGGTCCATCGACCGCGGTCCAGCCGCCGTCGACGAACAGCGTGCTGCCGCTGACATAGCTCGCCGCATCAGATGCAAGGTAAGCGACGGCGGTGGCAACCTCGTCGGCGCTGCTCCAGCGATTGAACACGGTGTGGCCGGCATAGAGGTTGTAGATATCCGGCCGCTGCTTGAACGGGCCGGTCAACGCGGTCTCCGCAATGCTCGGCGCGATGGCGTTGACGCGAACGCCGGACCGCCCGACCTCGGACGCGAAGCCCTTGACCAACAGCCCGATCGCCGCCTTGGTCGAACCATAGACTGCAAGCCCCGGCTCGATGGTCACCGCGCGCACCGAGGAGCAGGCAATCAGGCTACCGCCCTGTTGCTGGACCATGATGCGGCCGAACGCCTGGAAGAACCACACCGTGCCCTTGATGTTGAGGTTGATGACGCGATCGAGGTCCTCGTCGGTGTAGTCGAGGATGGTCTTGCGGATGTTCAGCCCCGGCGTGGTGACCGCGATGTCGACGCGCCGAAACTCCGCGAGCGCCTTCGCCGCCAGCGCCTCGACGTCCGCATGGTCGGCGGCATCGCAACCTGCGGCCGTTGCCGCTCCGCCCTGCTCCCGGATTGCCGCGGCGGTCGCATCCGCGCCCTCGAGCGTGCGATCGGCACACAGCACGCGTGCGTCGAGCGACGCCAGCGCTTCGGCCGAGGACCTGCCGATGCCTGAGGCGGCGCCCAACACGACGGCGGTCTTGCCGGTGAGATCGAACAGCTTGCGGTAGTCGGTCATGTGATCTCCGGGGATGCGAGCGGTGCTCGTTTGCCTTCCGTGACGACTTCATATACTAATATATCAATTTTCGGAGCAAGAATGCCCGCCCGCTCGCCGAAAAAGTCGGAGATCCGCAACCTCGCCGGCCACCGGCGGACCGGTCGTCCGCGGACCGCAACTGCGGCGGCGCGGATCTATGCTGAGCTGCGCGCTGAACTGGTCTCGCTGAAGCGCAGGCCTGGCGATCCGATCATCGAGGCTGAGATCGCGCGCGCATATGGCGTCAGCCGGACACCAGTACGGGAAGCCATCCTGCGCCTGTCGGACGAGGGCCTGGTCGAGATCTTCCCGCAATCCGGCATCTTCGTGTCGCGCATCCCGCTCGCCGCACTTCCGGAGGCGATTATCGTCCGTAGGTCGCTGGAGGAAACCACGACCCGCATGGCAACCGAGCGCGCCAGCGCGAGCCAGATCCTCAGCCTGCACGCGATCCTCGAACGCCAACGCGAGGCCGAGATGGCCGCCGATCGCGAAGCATTCCATCAGGCCGACGAAGCCTTTCACGCCGCCATCGCCGAAATTGCCGGACATCCCGGCATCTGGAAGCTGATCCTGCAGGTCAAGGTTCACGTGGACCGCTTCCGGTGGCTCACCTTGCCGCAGCGTGGACGGATGGCCGAAGTCATCGCCGAGCATGAGGCCGTGATGGTTGCGATCGAGGCGCGCGACCCGGCATCCGCCGGAGCCGCGATGGCCAGACATCTCGAACGGCTCCTGGCCGACATCTCGGCCACCCAGCACAACAATCCGGAGTTCTTCGACGAGCAAAGCCAGCCGGCATGACCGCGGCCGGGCTCCGGCCAGGCATTTTTGGGAGGAATGACATGAACCGTACAGATCGATCGCAGCACCGCGGTGCCGGGCTCAACCGTCGCGACGTCATCAAGATCGGCGCCGGCCTTGGCGCGGTCGTTGCGACCTCGGCGCAAACAGTCCTCGCCCAGTCGAAAGCGGTCTTCAAGGCGTCGGACGTACAGCCGCCGGGCTACCCGACTGTGGTCGCAACGGAAAACCTCGGCAAGAAGCTTGTGGCGGCGACCAACGGCCGCCTGTCGCTGCAGATGTTCCCCTCGATGCAGCTCGGCGGCGAGAAGGAAACCATCGAGCAGACTCAGATCGGCGCGGTCCAGATGCTGCGCGTCAGCGCCGGCTCGATCGGCCCGATCGTCGATGACATCAACGTCGTCAACATGCCCTTCCTGTTCAAGAACATGGCGCACGCCGAGCGGATGATGGACGGCCCGATCGGCCAGGAGCTGCTGGACAAGATCACGGCAAGCCCGAATGCCGGACTGGTCGCGTTGTGCTGGATGAATTCCGGCGCACGTAGCCTCTACAACACCAAGCACGCGATCAAGACGATCGCCGACATCAAGGGCCTCAAGTTCCGCGTCATCGGCAATCCGATCTTCATCGACATGATGAACGCGCTGGGCGGCAACGGTGTCGCGATGGGCTACGATCAGGTGTTCAGCGCGCTGCAGACCGGCGTCATCGACGGCGCCGAGAACAATCCCCCGAGCTACGTCTTCAGCAATCACTACACCGCAGCGAAGCACTTTTCGCTCACCGAGCACCTGATCGTTCCCGAGCTGCTGGTGTTCTCGAAACGCGCCTGGTCCGCGCTGGCAGCCGATGACCAGACGCTGATCAGGAAGCTTGCCCGCGAGGCGCAGATGGAAGAGCGCGGGCTCTGGAACACATACGAGCAGCAGGCGATGGAAAAGGCGAAGGCTGCCGGGTGCGAGATCATCGAGATTGCCGACAAGGCACCGTTCCAGAACGCGGTCAAACCGGTATGGGACAAATACGGCCCGAAATACGAGGACATGATCGGGCGCATCCAGTCTGCCTGACGTCACGCCATACGGGAAATCGTCCTCTTGCAGGAAACGGACATGGCCGGATCATATCGCCGCGCGATGGACTATTTGTATCTCGCCTGCGTCATCACGGGCTCTGTCGCGCTGATCCTGATTTCAGCCGTCATCCCCTGGGCAGTGTTCACGCGCTATGTCCTGAACAGCGCCGCATCCTGGCCCGAACCTCTCGCGGTGCTGCTCACCATCGTGGTGACGTTCATCGGTGCGGCCGCCGGATATCGGCTCAATCTGCATATGAACGTCGCATATTTTGCCAACAAGCTGCCTGATCCGCTTCGCAATCTGACCGACCTTGTGGTCCAGTTGCTGATGGGCCTGATCGCACTGTTCATGGTCATCTGGGGCGCTCGGCTCGTCGAGGTGACCTGGTACAACACGATCGCCGACTTCCCGTCGCTTTCGGTCGGCGTCACCTATCTTCCGATTCCGATCGGCGGCGCCTGTCTGCTCCTGTTCATCATCGAGCGGATTTTCCTGGGTGCGCCACCCGATCCGATCGCACCGCACCGCGACCTTTCCGCCGACTGATCGCGCGAGGCCATCATGGATATCCTCATTCTGCTCGCGACCATGCTGCTCTGTTTCCTGATCGGCATGCCGATCGCCTACTCGCTGGCGATGGCGGCCATCGTCGGCGCCTTGTGGATCGGCATTCCCCTGGAAGCGGTGATGCTGAAGATCTCCGACGGCGTCAGCAAGGTCGCGATGCTGACGATCCCGTTCTTCGTGCTGGCCGGCGCGATCATGGCCGAGGGCGGCATGGCCCGCCGCCTGGTTGCGTTTGCCGACGTGCTGGTTGGACTGACCCGGCTGCGTGGCGGCCTCTCGATCGTCAACGTGCTTGCGACGACATTCCTGAGCGGCATTTCCGGATCGGCCGTCGCCGATACATCTGCCATCGGTTCGGTGATGATCCCGCAGATGGAGAAGAACGGCTATCCGCGCGTGTTCGCGACAAATCTCACGATCACCTCGTCGGTGCAGGCCCTTCTGGTGCCGCCGAGCCACAATGCGGTGCTTTACTCGCTTGCGACGGGCGGAACGATTTCGATCAGCGCCCTCTTCATGGCCGGCGTATTCCCCGGGCTGCTGCTCGGCTTCTCGCTGATCATCCTTTGCCTGGCGGTCGCCTATCGCGAAAAGCATCCGCACGGCCAGACCGTGCCGGCCAAGGACGCGATCCGGATCGCCATCGATGCCTCCTGGGGTCTCATCACCCTCGTTATCATCCTTGGCGGCATTCTCGGCGGCATCTTCACGGCAATCGAAGCCGGCGCCGTCGCCTGCATCTGGGCTTTCTTCGTCACAATGTTCATCTATCGCGACTATCGCTGGCGCGACCTGCCGGTGCTGCTCCATCGCACACTGCGCACCGTCGCGATGGTGATGACGCTGATCGCGTGCGCCTCCAGCGTCGGCTACATCATGGCCCTGACGCAGATGCCGGCCAAGATGACCGCCTTCTTCCTGTCGATCTCCGATAACAAATACGTCATCCTGCTCCTGATCAACGTGCTGCTGCTGGTGCTTGGCACACTCGTCGATATGGCGCCATCGATCCTGATCGCAACGCCGATCCTGTTGCCTGTCATGAAGAACTTCGGCGTCGATCCGGTCCATTTCGGCATGATCATGCTGCTCAATCTCGGCATCGGCCTGTGCCACCCACCGGTCGGCGCAATTCTTTTTGTCGGCTGCGCGGTCGGCAAGGTCACGATCGAGCAGGTCATGCGCAAGATCTGGCCGTTCTACGCGGTGATGTTCTTTGTCCTGATGTGCGTGACCTATCTGCCGGAGATCTCGCTATGGCTGCCGCGGCAACTCCAGGTGCTGCACTGAGGGCAAGCGGCGTCTTGCAGAACCGCGGCCGTCACCGGACCCATCGACATCATCGCCAAGGCCGGGATCAAGCCGGTCTGAGCAGATCAACATTGCGCGACACGCACAGCGTGTTGTCTTGCGACCGCTCGCCGGCACCCCTAGGCTCCCCGTCCATAACAAAAAGACAAGGGAGGCAATCGTCATGACCACAAGGCGGGATTTCCTGAAAGCGGGAGCAGCGGCGGCGGGCATCGTGTTCTGCGGCTGCGGGCTCGTCCACAATGCGAATGCGCAGCAATCGCGCCAGAAATTGCCGGTCACCGTCGACGGCAAGCGTATCAAGACGATCGATATTCACTCGCATTGCCACTTCCGCGAGGCCGGTGCCCTGCTCGGCGCCGACGCCGGAAAACTGCAACTGCCGCCGGTCAACGGCGCCTCCGAGGCCTTCGTCGAAGTCGACAAGCGCCTCGCTGCGATGGACGCGCAGGCCGTCGATATGGAGGTGCTCTCGATCAATCCGTTCTGGTACGACCGCGATCGCGATCTCGCCGGAAAGATCGTGAAGATCCAGAATGAAAAGCTCGCCGAACTCTGCGCCTCGAAGCCCGACCGGTTCGCGGCTTTCGCGTCGCTGACGCTGCAGGCGCCGGACCTTGCGGTGCAGGAGCTGGAGACGGCGGTGAAGAAACAGGGGCTGAAGGGCGCCGCGATCGGCGGTGTGGTCGATGGCGTCGAATTCTCCGATCCCAGGTTTCATCCCGTGTGGGCCAAGGCCGAGGAACTCGGCGTCCCCCTCTTCATCCATCCGCAGGGCGTGCCCGAGCTCGGCAGGCGGCTCACCGGCAATGGCTGGCTCGGCAACACCATCGGCAACCCGCTCGAGACCACGATCGCACTGTCCCATTTGATCTTCGAGGGCACGCTCGACCGCTTCCCGGGACTGAGGATCATCGCCGCGCATGGCGGCGGCTATCTCCCCTCCTATGCCGATCGCTCGGATCATCCCTGCCTGGTCGGACCCAAGGGATGCAATCCCGAGATCAAGCTCCAGAAGGCGCCGACCGAATATCTCAAGCGGATCTACTTCGACTCTCTGGTCTTCACGCCCGAAGCGATCCGGCATCTCGCCGCCCAGGTTGGCGCCGGCCAGATTGTGCTGGGAAGCGACTATCCCTATCCATGGCAAATGGCACCGGCCGACCACATCTTCGGCTGCTCATCGCTGAGCGACGACGACAAGGCCAACATTCTCGGCCGGACTGCAGCGAAGCTGCTCGGCATTGCCGCGTGACGACGGTGCCGACGATCAGTTGGCCTTCACCGTCCGCATCTCATTGTGCGGCAGCGCCGTGGGTGCCGGCTGCGCAATCTTGGTCAATGGATCGACGTCGACGACGTCGGTTCCCGCGAACTCCGCTTGTGCCGCGTCCGATATCCATTTCACTGCGGCGGGGTGGCTGACCAGCATCCCGATCAATGCAACGATCACGAGCACCGGCAGAGCGATCAGCTTGATGCTGAAGCTCCCGTAGTTGCTTTCCGGATCCTGCTGCCGGTTGTCGAAAGAGCCCTGCATGGATGCCTCCACAGTGCGAGTGTGCTCCACCGAAGCGTCACTTACCGCAGGGCACGCGCGGCCGATGTGAATGGTTTCACAGGCTTTGTCCGGTTCACCATTTCGTGAAATGCCGGAGCGACCGCGCAGACGGGAGAGCGACTACTCGCCGTCATCAGCCCCGGCGTCGACCAACGCCTGCAGCGACTCGGGCTTCAGCACGACGATCGCACCATGCTCGAGCCTGACCCAACCGCGTGTCGCCCACGCGCGGAGCTGCTTGTTGATGCTCTCGCGGGTCATCCCGACCATCTCGCTGATCTCCTGCTGGGTGATCGAGATGGTGCGCCCCTGCGGCTTGTGCTTGTCGCTCAGGCGCAGCAGCGCGCTCGCCAGGCGGCCCGGCAAATCCTGCAGGATCACCTGCTCGACCTGGTCGCTGGTCCAGCGCAACCTTGCGCAAAGCAGCTCGATGAACTTCATCGCAAGCGTCGGCTGGCTGCGCACGAACGGAATGAACTCGCGCCGGTCGATGACGAACAGCTCGCAATTGGTGTTGGCGGTGGCGTCGGCCGTCCGCGACAAGCCGTCGAGCAGCGCGATCTCGCCGAATATCTCTCCCGCCTCGATCAGGTTCAGGATCGCGTTGCGACCGTCCGGCGAGGAGATGCTGATCTTCACCGTGCCCGAGATCACCGCGATCAGGCTGGTGCCCGGATCGCCCTTGGAGAAGATCGTCGTTCCGCGCTTCAGCGTGGTGTGTTTGGCATAGCGGCAGAGCTGATCGAATGCCTCGGGCTCGAGATCGGCAAAGTACGGATGCTTGCGCAGCACCGATAGCTTGTTGTTTGAAAACAACGGCGCGCCGGCAGTTCGTTCTATGGGCAGCGCACCGGTCATTGTGATCCAGACTGATTGTGTTGCGTTCAATCGGCGCGCCAGCAGCGCGACACACCGACAAGCCATCGATCAATGAAAGCGGAAAGGACTATAGCCCCACCGGGGGCCTACAGCAACAAAAGGTCCGAGCCGGTGAAATCGGGCTAGAAGGCATCCAAGGTACAATTTGGAATAAATATGCCGCTAGTTGCAACGCTCAATTGTAGGCAACGGCCGCCCTTGGTCTGGAAAACCCGCCATCAACCGCAATCTCGCCTGGCAAGACCCGTTCGTGTGACGGGTCTGCGCCACCCGCTCACAGCAGCTTGCCGTCCGGCCCAAAGAACGGATGCGGCCCGTCAAACTGACCGATGGGGATCTGGTGTGTGACCAGCTGTCCAAAATCCTGCCCGGGAAACCATGTGTGCAAATGAAATGCAGGCGGTTCCACCTTGAACGATGGTTCGCGGAGCTGTCCGAGGTCCAGGTCGACCGCATGGTTCGGCGCGGGGCATATTGTCACGGCAATCCCGGCGAAGGTGGTCAGCATCGCGCGATGGACGTGCCCGCACGCGATCAACCGCACACGCGGGTGACGCCTGACGATTTCCGCCAATGCGTCGGCATTGAAGAGGTCTTGCCGGTCCATATGCCAGATGCCGCCCTTGAATGGCGGGTGATGCAGGAAAAGCAGCGCCGGCCGGTCGGCTGCCGTCGCGAGCGCCGCGTCCAGCCATTGCAGCGTGGACGCTTCGAGCATGCCGTGCGGCTTGCCGGCGACGCTTGAATCCAGCAGCAGGAGATCGAGGCCATTCACTTCGATCTTCTGGTCGAGCGGGCCTGTTGCGTGAACATAGGGCGCGGCCGGAAACGCTTCGCGCATCCACTGACGCGAGTCGTGATTGCCGGGAATGCCGGCAAACGGCAGGCGCAGCGGCGCCAGCAATCGCTTGAGATAGTCGTATTCCTCGACCGACGGCGTATCGACAAGGTCGCCCGAGACGACGACGAAATCGGGCGCCGGCTCGAACGCTCCGAGCGCCGCCACACAGCGTTCAAGCGCCTTCGCGGTATCGACCCGGCCATAGGCCAGCACTCCCGGCGGCTTGATGTGGAGGTCGGATATCTGTGCGATGAGAACCGGTTTCGGCGGCATCGATCAATCTCAGGGTTCGGAAGGGAGCAGACGAACGGCGTCGGCCGCAATCGAAAGCCCGATTCGATCGCCGACCTTGGCCTGAATTGTATTGGGCGCGTCGACATTGAGCGGCTTGCTCGATGCACCACTCACGACAATTCGTTGCCGGTCGCCGATGAAGCTGACGGAATCAACTGCTCCCGAGAGCAGCCCTGCCCCGGCGTCCGTCACGCGAATGGTTTCGGGACGGATCATGACGGTCGCGTTCGCAGCCGTCGCGCCACCCTCGATCGGCAATCGCCCGCCGGGCAGGATCAGCATGCCGTTTTCGATCGGAGCTTCCACGATATTCGCCGCTCCGATGAACTCCGCCACGAAGCGGTCCTTCGGTGCGAAGTAGACCTCGCGCGGCGTGCCGATCTGGGCGATCGCACCTTTCCGCATCACGACGATGCGGTCGCCCAATTCCATGGCTTCGGACTGATCATGGGTGACATAGATCGCCGTGATTCCGAGTGCTCGCAACAGCCGGTTGAGCTCGCCTCGCAACCGGTCCCGCAAGGCGGCATCAAGCGCGGTCAAGGGCTCGTCAAGCAGCAATATGCCGGGCCGGATCGCGACGGCGCGCGCCAGTGCCACACGCTGGCGCTGGCCGCCCGAAAGCTGGTCGATGCGGCGGTTCTCCAACCCCGTGATGTTCGTGAGAGCCACCAGCTCGGCGACGCGTGCGGCACGCTCGCCCCAGGCAACACCCCGGATCTTCAGGCCGTAGGCGATATTGTCCGCCACCGTCATGTTGGGGAACAGGGCGTAAGACTGAAACACCATGCCGACATTACGCTGCTCGATCGGGACCGAGGTCATGTCCTTGCCGTCGAACAGCACCTTGCCGCCCGCATCCGGCAACTCGAGGCCGGCGATGATGCGCAGCATCGTGGTCTTGCCGCATCCGGATGGTCCAAGCAGCACCAGCGTCTCGCCGCGCGCGATGTCGAGGGTTGCGGGATCAAGAGCGCGCGTGCCGTCGGCAAAGGTCTTGCCGCAGGCCTCGATCCGCACTGCTGCACCGTGCCCGGTCGTATTCATCGCTTGTGATTCCTGTCGGCCAGCAGCTGCATCGCGACCAGCAGCGGAATGATCATCACGAAGAAGATCAGCGTGTAGGCCGAGGCCACTTCGAGCCGCATCGAGGCGTAGCTGTCGGCGAGCCCGATCGGCAGCGTCTTCGTCAGCGGCGTATGCAGCATCCAGGTCAGGTTGAATTCACCGAGCGACAGCGTGACCACCATCAGTGCGCCGGCCAGAATTCCCGGCAGCGCGTTCGGCACGATGACATCGCAAAAGCGTCGCCATGGCGATGCGCCGAGCGAGGCAGCCCCTTCATCGAGCGTCTTGATGTCCACGGTCGCAAACACCGCCATGACCGAGCGCACCATGAACGGCATGGTGAAGATCACGTGGCCGACCAGGATGAAGAGCCAGGAGCGGCGAAAGCCGCCAAAGCTCCCATAGGCGAGCAACAGCGCAAGCGCGATCGCAAGCCCCGGGATCGCCAAGGGCAGCGTGATGATCTCCTCGACGATGCGGGCAAGGCGGCCTCCCCGCGCGTGCAGCGCGTAGGCCGCGGGAACGCCGGCGAGCAATGTGACGGCGAGTGTCGCGAAGGCGATCACGAAGGAGAGCAGGATGGTGCCGGCATAGAGCTCCCAGACCTGCGCGACCCATTGCAGGGTCACGCCGGACTGGATGCCCCGGAAATAATTCACGGTGACGCCGGCCGAGATCGAAAGCCCAGCGGGCACCACCAGGAATGCTGCAACGAGCAGCGTGAAGATGAACTGGCCGGTGAAGATCAGGCGATCGCGCATGCTTTCACCCAGCCGCCGCGACCGCGCTGCCGCTGAACGTGCGGGCCAGCGCGAGAATGAGCCAGGTGATCAGGCCGAGCCCCACCGACAGCGCCGCCGAGGTCGCGAAATTCGCGGCCAGCGTGAACTCGGTGTAGATCAGCATCGGCAGCACGTCGATATTCGTCGCCAGCGTGAAAGCGGTGCCGAAGGCGCCCATTGCGGTCGCAAATGCGATCGCGCCGGACGCAACGAAGGCCGGCGCCAGTGCCGGCAACACGACGTCACGCTGGACCGCCCAGGGGCTTGCGCCGAGCGAACGCGCGGCCTCCTCCAGACCGATATCGAGCTTCTGCACCGCCGCCATAATGGTGAGGATCACGCGCGGGATCGAGAAGTAGAGATAGCCGAGGAAGAGCCCGTAGATCGAATAGGCGAAAACGAACTTCTCGCCGAAGATCCGGTTCGAGAGATCGCCGATCAGCCCTTGCCGCCCCGCCAGCAGAATGATCATGAAGCCGACCACCACGCCGGGAAAGGCCAATGGAAAGGTCAGCATCGCAATCAGCACGGCCCGCCCGGGAAAGCGGTGCCGCTGCAGAAACATTCCGGCGATCGTCGCCACGATCAGCGTGACGACCGTGGTTGCCGCCGCCAGCAGCACCGTATTGATCAGCGTTGCGCGATAGCGGCCTTCGGTCAGGATGGCGAGATATCCGGCAAGCCCGTGCGGCCCTTCGGCGCCCGCCACCACCAGCCGCGCCATCGGCAACAGGAAGAACGCCGTCGTCACCAGCACAAGCGGCAGCAGGCAGAGCCAGACGAAGGATTTTTGCGACATCGGAAGATTGGTGCCCCTGCGAGGGCACCATATTGCCTCAGCGGACCTCGGCGAGATAGCGGTCAACGAAGGCTTTTTGCACGTTCTCCATCTCGCCCCAGTCGACGCTCTTGGCGCGGGCATAGTCGCTGTCGGGGAGGAATTTGCCCTTCACGGAAGCCGGCAGCTCGATCGGGCGGGCCGGCCGCAGATAGGCATTGGTCCAGATCGCCTGCCCCTTGTCGGACAGCAGATAGTCCATCACCTTCTTGGCCTTTTCCTTGTCGGGCGCGTTCTTCACGAGACCAACGACATAGGGAAACACCACCGATCCCTCGCAGGGAATGACAAACTCGAAGTTGCCCTTCTCTGAATATTTCGCGCGGTAGGCGTTGAAGTCATAGTCGAACAGGATCGGCATCTCGCCCGAGACGACGCGGGCATATGACGTCTGCTTGGGCACGATCGGATCGTTCTTGCGCAGTTCCTTGAAGAAGGTGATCGCCGGATCGAAATTGGTGGGCGAGCCGCCCAGCGCGAGATTGACGGCGACCGCGCCGACATAACCGACCGCCGCGGACGACGGGTCGAGATAGCCCACCATGCCCTTGTAGTCAGGCTTCAGGAGGTCCTTCCAGCAGGCCGGCACCGGCTTGCCGCCAAGCGCGTCCTTGTTCACGAACAGGCCGAGCGTCCCGGAGTGGATCGTGGTCCAATAGCCGTCCGAATCCTTGAGGCCGGCGGGCACCTGATCCCAATGCGCGGGCCTGTATGGCTCAAGCGCGTCCTGGGCCTTGGCCTTCATGCCGAAGGTCACGCCGAAATAGCCGATATCGCCGACCGGATTGCTCTTCTCGGCCAGGATCTGGGCCAGCGCCTGGCCGGAATTCTTGTTGTCATGCGGGATATCGTAGTTGAGGTCCGCCTTGATCGCCTTCAGCATCGATGCCCAATCTGCCCATTCCGGCGGGCAATTGTAGCAGATCACGTCGGCCGCCTTGGCGGATTGCCACGGCGCGAGCAGTGTCAGCGCCAGCAACGCAAGGACAAGGCGGACGGTCTTCATGGCAGGCTCCGGTCTGGGAGAGGATGCGATGCGGATTTCAACATCAACGGAGCGACCAAGTATAGGCCGCGTATGAATGTTTTGCGACGCGCTTGCTGCCGTGCAGCAAATGCAGCAGCCCGGATGCCAATGACCGGAGGCTCGCGGCAAACCGTCGTTTCGCGCTAGGCTGCGAGCCGAATGAGGAAGCGCCCATGTACCAGCCGCCCGGCGTCAAGACATCGCCCGATCTTCCCGTCCCCGACCTGATGAAAGCCTGGGTCCTTGGTGACCCCGACCAGCTCCTGCTTCGCGAGAAGCCGACGCCGATTCCGTCGCGTACCGAAGTGCTCGTGCGCGTCGACGCGGTTGCGATCTGCGCCACCGATCTCGAAATCATCCATGCCGGGTCGCCGGCAAGCATTCAAGGCGGCGCGCCCTTCAACAAGAACTTTACGCCGGGTCACGAATACATGGGCACGGTTGCGGCGCTTGGCCCAAACGTCGACGAGTTCAGGATCGGAGAGCGGGTCAGCGTCGAGATTCACGCCGGCTGCGGCCAATGCAAACGCTGCCGCCAGGGCATGTACACGTCGTGCCTCAACTATGGAAAGCCGGAGAAGGGTCACCGCGCCAACGGCTTTACGACCGACGGCGGATTCGCCGAATACGCGGTCAATCATATCAATACGCTGGCGCGCGTCCCGGATACCATGAGCGATGCGGAAGCAACCCTCGTGGTGACTGCCGGGACATCGATGTATGGCTTGACGGAATTGGGGGGATTGGTGGCCGGCGAGAGCGTCGTGGTGATCGGCCCAGGGCCGATCGGACTTCTCGCAGTTGCTGTGGCCAAGGCGCTTGGTGCAAGCCCGGTCATCCTGACCGGGACGCGCAACAAGCGGCTGGCGATCGGCCAGGAACTGGGGGCCGACCGCGTCATCAACATCAACGACGAAGACGTCGTTGAGGTCGTGAAGCAACTAACAGGGGGGATCGGCGCGGACTATGTCGTCGAATGTGCCGGCACCGAAGCGACACTCAACCAGGCCATTCATATGACCAATCGCGGCGGCAAGATCTGCCTGGCCGCCTTCCCGCACGAGGCCGCGACGCTGGACATCGCGCACCTCGTACGGAACAACATCTACGCCTACGGCATCCGCGGCGAAGGCCGCAGCGCCACGCACCGCGCGATGGAATTGATGGCGGCGAAGCGATTCGACGCGACCAGGATCCACACGCACACGTTTCCGCTGGGCGACCTGCCGACGGCGCTGAGATATGCGCGGGACCGCGTCGATGACGCGATCAAGGTCGTCGTCACCAATCGGAAAGCCGACGCGATCGCGAGCGCTGCGGAATAAAGTTCAGTACGTGCCGGTGGCACGCGCGCTGATCCGAGAGCCTGCTCACACCGAGCAGTAGCGCTCCTTGATCTCGTCGTCGGCGAGCAGCGCCTGCGCAGAGGCCTGGTGCACCACCGCCCCCTGGTCCAGCACATAGGCACGATCGGCGATGCCGAGTGCGAGCTCGACATTCTGCTCGACCAGCAGAACCGTCGTTCCCTGCGCCTTCATGCTGCTGAACAGCTCGAACATCTCGTCGACCAGGACCGGCATGATGCCCTCCGATGGCTCGTCCAGCATGATCAGGTCGGGCTTTGCGATCATCGCCCGCGCGATTGCCAGCATCTGCTGCTCACCGCCGGACATCGTGACCGCCTCTTGATCCATGCGCTCGGCCAGCCGGGGGAAGATCGCAGCGATCTCGTCGATCAGCTCGGCTTCCCGCTTCTTCTCCTTCGAGGCAACCAGCCCGAGCCGCAAATTCTCCCGCACTGTGAGCCCCTGCACAATCCGCCGCTCCTCCGGAACGTAGGCCAGACCCAACGCGAAGCGCACATGCGCCGGCTGGCGCAGCAGCTCTTCACCCTTGAAGGTAACCGAGCCGCGCGCCCGCCCCATCAACCCCATGATCGATTTCAACGTCGTCGTCTTGCCGGCCCCATTGCGGCCGATCAGGCAGACAATTTCGCCCTTGCTCACCTCGAGACTGACGTCCTGTAACGCGTGACTTGCGCCATACCAGGCATTGAGCTTGCTGATCTGCAGCATCCCATCAATGCTCCCGCTGACCGAGATAGACCCGCTTCACCGCCTCGTTCTGCCGGACCTCTTGTGGCGTTCCCTCGGCCAGCAATTCTCCGTGGTGCAGCACGAGGATGCGATCGCTGATGCCCAGCACCAGCTTCATCTTGCGCTCGACGAGGATGACCGTACGCTCCTTGGCGAGTTTCACGATCAGATCCATCATGGTCCGGGTTTCTTCCGGGCTCATGCCGGCCGTCGGCTCGTCCAGCAGCAGCAAGCGGGGCTGGCTGGCAAGCGCCATGCCGATCTCCAGTGCCCGCTGCTCGCCATGGGCCAGCGTCTTGGCCGCACGTTCCCGGGATTCCCACAACCCGACGAGCGCCAGCAGTTCGTCCGCCCGCTCAACAAGTTCGGTCAGGCGCGCACGGGGACGCCAGATATCGTATCGCGACACCAGCGCCTGCAGGCCGACGCGGATGTTCTCTCGTGTCGTAAGCTGCGGAAACACGCTGGTGATCTGAAAGGATTTCGCGATCCCCATATGTGCAAAGCGGTGTTGCGGCAGACCGGTGACATCCTTGCCCTCGAACTCAACACTGCCTTTCGTCGGCGGAAATGCGCCGCACAGCAGATTGAAGTAGGTGCTCTTTCCAGCCCCGTTCGGACCAATAATGGAGGTGATCGCTCCTCTGGAAAACTCGGCCGAGATATTGTTGAGGGCGACAAACTTCCCGAACGTCTTGCCGACGCCCCTGGTGCGCAGAATGATTTCTCCTGCGTGGCCTTCTGCGGCGCTCATCGTCTGCCCCGCGCGATCAGCGTGCCCCAGATGCCCGCCGGGAAGAACAGCACGCATGCAATGAAGATGGCTCCAACGATCAGTTGCCAGTGAACGGTCCACACCGAGACCACATTCTCCAGGACCAGGAAGACCGCAGCACCAATCATCGGCCCGAAGAACGTCCCCATACCGCCCAGGAGAGCGATCATCACGACCAGGCCCGAGGTCTCGTAATGCAGGATTTCGATCGGAACGATCGACAAATGCAGGGCCTGCAGCGCACCCGCAAGGCCGCAGAAACCGCCTGACAGGACGAAGGTCAGCAATCGCGTCAGGGTCACGTCGTAGCCGGACGCGCGGGCACGCATCTCGTTCTCGCGCACCGCTTCAATGACGGCACCAAAGGGCGACGCCAGAATGCGTGACATCACAAAGAATGCGGCGATCACGAAAGCCGCGATGACGTAGTAGCGAACCATCGGATTGATGAAATCGATCCGCAGGCCGAACAGATCGATGTTGCGGACGTTGATGCCGCGAAGGCCGTTCTCGCCACCGGTCAAGTCAACCGCCTGGTAGAAAAGGTAGTAGACACATTGCGACAGCGCCATGGTCACCATGGCGAAGTAGATGCCTCGGGTCCTGATCGCGAGCACGCCAATCAACAGCGCCATCAACAATCCGCCGGCGACCCCGGCGGCGATCGCCGCATACCACGGCCAACCGAAGTGCACGATGGCGATACCACAGAGGTAGGCACCCGTCCCGAACAGCGCCGCATGACCGAACGACAGGAGACCCAGATATCCAAACACGAGGTTGAAGCCGAGGGCGTACAAGCCATAGATCAGGATGTTCACGGCGAGAGCCGTGAACGGCATCACCAGCGGGAAAACCAGGATAACCGCCGCGACAATGCTGGCACGATGCCGCGTCGCGAACTCATACCAACTGCCCGTCCTGGCACCGGCCTGTTTGATCGATTGAGTGGTTTCGGTCATGCCGGGCTCAGCTCATCAATCCGGCGCGGCCGAAGAAGCCCTGGGGACGGACGATCAGAACGATCGCCATCAAGGCAAAGATCGAAACCTTGGCCATCTCGGGAGCGAACAGCGAGGTCATGCTGACCACCACACCGACCAGCATGCCTGCCAGTACGGCGCCGCCGATCGACCCCATCCCACCAACGACCGTTACCACGAATGCCTCGGCGAGGATCGTGCCGCCCATCTCGGGAATGACGCCTTGAAGCGGCGCGGCCAACAGGCCGGCAAAGCCCGCGATCGCAGTACCGATCCCGAACACGATCAACCAGACCTTGGAAACGTCGACCCCAAGAACACGGACGATCTGCGGATCGCGTGCCCCGGCGCGGATAATCAGCCCGAAGCTGGTCTTCTCGAGAAACAGCCAGAGCGCAAGCAGCACGACGGCCGTCGCGCCTATCACGAACAGGCGGTAGAGCGGAAAATAGCCGACGCCAATGTCGACAGCGCCCTGCAGAACCTCGGGCGTGTCGAAAGGATAGCCGGTCTTGCCAAAGGCAATGCGCACGCATTCGACCATCACGTAGCTGAGCCCGAAGGTCAGCAGCAGCGGATAGTCGATGCCGCGACCGTAAAGCGGCCGGATCAGCACGCGCTCGACGGCAAGGCCGAACAGTCCGATTGCGATCGGCACCGCCATGAGGCAGATCCAGAAATTGCCCCCGATCGAGATCAGATAGAGCCCGACATAAGCGCCGACCATGTAGAACGCGCCATGGGCGAAGTTGACGACCGTCAACATCCCGAAGATCAGCGAGAGGCCGATCGCAAACAGCACATAGATGGCGCCGAGCGCCAGCCCGGCAAACAGTTGCAGCGCTATCAGGTCAAAGCTCAGGCCCGCCATTTGTCCCCCTCAGCAGGGCGCGCACCGCCCCGCGGCGCGCGCCGTCGCACGAACTCAGCTCTTGTGGCCGAGCGCCTCGCAGGTGCGCAGGTACTTCTCGTTGGGTTCTTCGGTCGACAAGACCTCGAACACATCGGACTCGTTCTTCATGTCCTTGGACTTCGACTTGATCACGAGCACCGATTGCACCGACTGGTGGTCGCATTTGCGATAATATTGCGGCCCCTTGTAGTCGTCGTACTTCAGAGCTTCCAATGCAACGATGACCTTGCCGGTCTCGACGCTGCCGGCGCCCTTGACCGCCTCGAGCACGGTCCGAACACCGCCATAGCCGAGCGCACCGTAATCGGTGGGCAACTTGCCGTCGTACATTTTGCTGAACGCATCGTTGAACGCCTTGGTCGAGGCGAACTTGTCCTCGATACCCCAGTAGAACGAGCAGCCGCCGACGACGCCTTCGAATGCCTGGGGGCCAGCCGCGACGCGGCTGGCATGCGAGAGCAGCGGCGCGATGATCTGGATCGATTTCTTGATGCCAAAGTCGGTCGCCTGCTTCAGCGCAATCTGCTGGTCCCGGCCGAAATTGCTGATGCACAGAATATCGGGCTTCAGCGCCTGGAGACGCGGCAGCAGGGTGGAGAAGTCGGTCGTTCCCAGCGGATGGCGGATGTCGCCAAGGTTCTCGACGTTGAACTCCTTGCCGACCTCGAGGAAGCCGCGAACCATCTCGTGCCCGTAGGCGTAATCCGCCGTGAGAAACGCAACCCTCTTGCCGAATTTGGCGAAGGCATAGCGGCCGACCGCGCCTGACGTCATGTGCGGGTTCAGCGCTTCGTGGAATGTGTACTTGCTGAAGTCGGCCGCCTCGTTGATGGCATCGGACTGGCTGATCGAATTGAAGATGACGCCGCGCTCTTTGGTGACGTTGTTGATCGCAAGCTGAACTGCCGCGGACAGACTGCCGACGACGAAATTCACCTTCTCCTTCTCGACCAGCTCCAATGTCCGCGTTGCCGCCTCACCGGGATTGAGCTTGTCGTCGCGCACGACGAGCTCGGCCTTGCGGCCGTTGAGACCGCCGGCATCGTTGAACTGGGCGACAGCGAGCTGCCCCGCCCGCACCTGGTCCTGGGCCTCGGTGCCATACGGACCGGTCAAGGGAACGGGGAAGCCGATCTTGATGGGCGCTTCCTCGGCCTGGAGCAGATTGATGCGAAAAGGCGAGACGGCGAGAGCGGCGCCGGCGCTTGCCGTCGTCAGCAGACGACGCCGCGATATCGATCCAGCTTTGGTGACCTTGTTCGTCATGACTATTCCTCCCCAAGAACTGTCTGTGTTTTGTTTATCGTTATCTTTGCCGGAACGTCTCCACCTCAGATTCGTCCCAAGGCCGTCAGGATAACCTGAGGCGTGAGCGGAATCTCGGTAATTATTGCGCCGAACGGCCGCAGCGCGTCGTTGACCGCGTTGGCAACCGCAGCTGCCGCACCGGCTGTCCCTGCCTCGCCTGCCCCTTTGGCTCCGAGCTCCGACTCCTGCGTCGGAGACACCACGTGGCCAATCTCGATATCGGGCATCTCGCCGGACATCGGGACCAGATAGTCCGCCATGTTGGCGTTGGTCAGCTGGCCGCGCTCGTCATAGATGCATTTCTCGAACAGCGCCGCGCCGAGCCCCTGCACGACCCCGCCCCGGATCTGCTCGTCGACCAGTTGCGGGTTGATGATGGTACCACAGTCTTCGACAACCCAATGCTTCAGCAGCGTCACGAACCCGGTCTCGGTATCAACCTCGAGCCAAGAGCCCTGAACCCCGTTGGTGAATGCAAAGGGATACTGGCGCGGAACGAAATGCCGGGTCGCCATCAATTCGGGCTGGATGCCTGGCGGGAGGGTGTCCGGTCGAAAATAGACGATCCGCGCCAATTCGCTCAGCTCGATCCGTGACGCACCGTCGTCGGCACTGACGATGCTGTTGTTGACGATATCGAGCCCGCCCGGCGTCGATTGCAGGATGGCCGCGGCGATATCAAGGATATTCTGGCGCAGAGCCTTGGCGGCCTGCAATGCGGCTTCGCCGCCGATGCCGGCACCGCGCGAGGCCCAGGTGCCGCCGCCATAGGGCGTGTTGTCGGTGTCGCCCAGGATCACGCGGACCCGTTCCATCGAAACGCCCAGCACGCTGCCCACAATCTGGGCGGTCAGCGATTCCGACCCTTGCCCCTGCTCCGTGATGCTGGTCTGGCAGATCACCGAGCCTTGCGCGTCGAGTCGAACCGCAACGCCATCCTGCGACGAGATTTTCGCGCCGCCGACGCCGTAGAAGGCGGCACTGGGATTGGTGACCTCGATGAAGCTGGCGATTCCGATACCCCGGTGAATATTTCTGGCGCGCAATGTCGCTTGCTCAGCACGCAACGCGTCGTAATCCATCATCTGCAGCAGCTTGGCCAGCGAAGCTTGATGCGAAAGCTGCTCGAACTTCATGCCGGAGGGTGATGCACAAGGATAGGCGTCGTCGGCGATCAAATTGCGCCGGCGGATCTCGACGGGGTCCATGCCGATCTTCGCTGCGGCAAGGTCGACCAGACCCTCGGTGACCGAACAGGCAATCGGGTGTCCGACCGCCCGGTACTGGCACATCACGTTCTTGTTCTGGAAGACGACCCGCGCTCGCGCCCGATAGTTCGCCGTGACATACGGCCCGCCAACCAGATTGACCACCTGATTGGCCTCGATGGCGCTGGTGCGCGGATACATCGAATAGGGGCCGATCCCCGTCAGGTCGTCGATCTCGAAGGCCGTGATGGTGCCGTCCGGCCTGACGCCGATCCTACCCCTGCATCGATGATCGCGAGCGTGAATGTCGGTGTTGAAGCTCTCCACACGGTCAGCCACGAATTTGATCGGCCGCCGTAGCAGCTTTGACAGCGCATAGGTGGCCATTTCGTCGGCGTAGATGTGGACCTTGATACCGAACGAGCCGCCGACATCCTTGCAGACCACCCGGACCTGCGCCTCCCTTAGTCCGAGATGCAGGGCTGCAATGTTCTGCACCATATGGGGGGCCTGCGTGCCCTGGTAGATCGTCAGCCGCGCCTCAGCCGCATTCCAGTCGGCAACGACCGCCCGCGGTTCAAGCGTCACGCCGGTGTGGCGCCCGAATACGAAGTCGGCTTCGATGACCTCCGACCCTGACAATGCCAGGTCGACATCGCCGGCGTTGAGGGTCCGTTCAAAGGCGAGATTGTCACCGAGCGAAGCGTGAATGACTGGCGTTGCCGGATCGAGCGCGGTGCGCATGTCCGTGACCGCCTCGAGTCCCTCGTAGTCGACGGCAATTTGCTCCATTGCATCTTCAGCCACCGCACGGCTGGTTGCGACAATCGCCGCGACTGCCTCACCCTGCCAGCAGACCCTGTCGACCGCGATCGCATGCTGCGGCGCCGACTTCAATCCCTTCAGGTGCGAAAGCACACCGACCCACGGCGTGATGACAGCCTCAAGCTCTCGACCCGTGACGATAGAAATGACGCCGGAGATACGCCATGCCGCGTCGGCATCGATCGCCACAATTCTGGCGTGAGCATAGGGCGACCGCAGGAAAACCACGTGCGCCATCCGCGGCAATTCCAGGTCACTGACATATTGTCCACGCCCTTGCAGCAACCTGTCGAGGTTCGGCCGTGGCACCGTCTTGCCGATATAGGAATTCGGGCGATCGAGCACTGAGAGTGTCTCAGCGGGCGTGCGGGTCACCGTCATGCCCGCCGCTCCGCGCGCGTCCTGGCTGTCGCCTCCACCGCATCCACGATGGCTTGATAGCCGGTGCACCGGCAATAATTGCCGGAAAGGTGCTCGCGGATCGCTTGGCGATCAGGTACGGGCGAATGCTTCAGCAGGTCCTGCGCCGTCATCAGCATCCCGGGCGTGCAATAGCCGCACTGCAATGCATTGCGTTCGCGAAAGGCCGCCTGAAGATCGGTGATTTCGCCGCTGTCGGACAGCCCCTCGATTGTCTCGACTGACGCCCCCTGCGCCTGGACCGCCAGCACCAGACAAGAGCGGACGATCTCGCCATCGATCCGGACCGTACAGGCACCACAAACGCCGTGCTCACAACCGACATGGGTTCCAGTCAGCTTCAGATTCTCCCTGAGGAAATCAGCCAGATTGAGACGCGGCAATACAAATGCATCAATGGGCTCGCCGTTGACCAGAAGCGAAACCGACACCGGAGTGCTCATCCGGTCACTCCCGCTGCCAGATCGGGCCGCGCCAGCAATGCGGCCACGCAGCGCCGGAGCAAGACCGTAGCAAGATGTCGGCGCATCGCCGCGCTAGCCTGCTGATCCTCCTGTGGATCGAGTTCATCGGCCAGCACCGTTGCCGCTTCTGCAAGCAAGGCAGAGGTCACGGATGCATTGATCAACCGACCTGCGGCCGCCGCCAGCAGAGGCCGGTCGCCAACTGCAAAGAAGCCGAGCCGAAGATCAGTGAACCTGCCAGTTGCAACAGCAGCACGCGCAGCAAGACCAACGACGGCGTAGTCACCATGCCGCCGGGCATACTCCTGAAAGAAGAATGTCGAGCCCTGGTCTGCGATTGGCACCTCGATCGCGACAAGCAATTCGTCCGGCGACAGCGCCGTTTCGTAGATGCCCTTGAAAAATTCGGTCGCAGCAATCCGGCGCTCGCCCGTCGGGCCGCGAACAACGATCGTGGCGTCAAGCGCGATAGCGCAGGCCGGCAGCTCCGATGCCGGATCGGCATGCGCAAGACTACCGCCTATCGTTCCGCGATTGCGAATTGCGGGGTGAGCGACGTAGCCAACGGCGTCCCGCAGCAGCGGCGCATGCAGCGCGACGTCTGTCGATCTGAGCAGGTCGACATGTCGGGTCAGCGCACCAACAACCAGCAGGTCTCCCCTCACGGCGATGCCACGCAACTCGGCGAGGCCACCGATATCGACCAGAATGTCCGGGGAGATGAGCCGCAGGTTCATGGCCGGCATCAGGCTCTGGCCACCCGACAGAACCTTCGCCTTGTCGCCATGCGCGGCAAGCAACTCCAGCGCATTCACGACGCTGGTCGCGCGGGCGTAGGCGAAAGCCGCAGCTTTCATGTGGGCGTGGCCTCCCGGCCCAATTTTGGTTTGCCCGATTAGAGGGCCGCCCCCATTAAACGTCAAGCTTGTTTATCGAGTGATTATTTGTGCGGCAGGACTTGTCTTCGCCCTGGGAAGGCCGCAGGTTCCTTGTCAACTAAAGCTCAACGCGCAGGGAGGCGGATGTGAAGCTCGGATTCTTTACGATGCCGATCCATCCTCTCGACAAGGATTGGCGGCAATCGCTCCGGGAGGATCGCGAGGCCTTCCTGCTCGCGGACGAGCTCGGGTTCGCGGAGGCGTATGTCGGCGAGCATGTCACCGACAAAGCCGAGAACATCACCTCCAGCATTGCATTCATTGCCTGGCTCGCAGCCGCAACCAGGCAGATCAAGCTTGGAACCGGCACCATCAACATGCCGAACACTCATCCGGCAGCGGTCGCCGCATCCGTCGCCATGCTCGATCACATGCTTGATGGCCGCTTCATACTCGGAATAAGCCCCGGCGGATTGCAGTCCGACGCGGAGGCGTTCGGCAATCTCGATGCCGACCGCAATGCCATGTTCCTGGAGGCGATCAATCAGGTTCTCGATATCTGGGCAGGCAAGCCGCCCTATGATCTGCGGGGCAGATACTGGAATGTCTCGGTCCAGCGAACCTTGATCGAGGACATTGGCCAAGGATTGATTGCCCGTCCATTGCAAACCCCTCACCCGCCGATCGTGGTGACCGCGGTCGCGCCGTTCTCAAAAGGCGTTACGGAAGCCGCTGCGCGCGGCTGGGATCCGATCTCGGCGAATTTCCTGATGCCTGCCTGGGTGAAGAGCCACTGGCCCAAATACGTCGAAGGTTGCGCGCGTGTGAACCGGGTCGCCGACCCCGCCAATTGGCGCGTTGCCAAGAGCGTGTTCGTTGCAAAGGACGCAGCAACGGCGAGGGCCTATGCCACGTCGCCCGATAGCCCCTACGTGTACTATTATCACCAGTTGTTTACGAAGCTGAAGCGCGGCGGCCGGCTCGAACTGTTCAAGACGAGGCGAGATCAACCAGACTCGGAGGTCACCCTCGAATCGATCTGCGACAAGCTGATCGTCTACGGCACGCCCGAGAGCGTGGCCGATCAGCTGCTGGCATTCCAGGAAGAGATCGGCACCTTCGGAACCTTGCTCTATGCTGGCAAGGACTGGAAGGATCGCGAGCTTGGCCGCCAATCGATGATCCTGATGGCCGAGAAGGTCTTGCCACAGATCAACGCCGCCGCCGGATCATCCGCGTAACCTAAGGAGTTTCGACGTGGCTTTCACTGATCGCATTCCGTACCAGGCTCAGGTCGACCGACCGAAACTGACATTGCCTGATGGCAAGAAGCTTGCTGTCTGGATCATCCTCAATGTCGAGGAATGGCGGATCGAAAATGCGATGCCACGCACCGTGCTGAGTCCACCAATGGGCCAGCCGCTGCTGCCTGACGTGCCGAACTGGTCGTGGCATGAATACGGCATGCGCGCCGGCTTCTGGCGGCAATTCAAAGCCCTCACCGACCGAAAGATACCGGTGACGCTGGCCACGAATGCCAACGTCTGCAACAGCTATCCGCGCGTGGCATCGGCGGCGCGCGAGGCGGGCTTCGAATTCATGGGGCATGGGTTCGTCCAGGGCCCAATGCACAAGGTCGAGAACCAGGCGGATGCGATCAAGCGTGCTGTCGACACGATCGCCGCATTTACGGGCAAGCCACCGCGATCATGGGAAAGCCCGGGCCTGACCGAGACCGAAGAAACACTCGATCTCCTGCGCCTCAACGGGATCGAATACGTGGCCGATTGGGTGATCGACGATCTTCCTCAGGACATCGCGACACCGCACGGAACTGTGACGACGATTCCCTATTCCGTTGAGACCAACGACATTGTCATTCACGCGCTACAGCACCTGCCCTCGGAACAGTTCCTGACGCGCTGTACCGACCAGTTCGATCGGCTGTATCTCGAAGGCGCAGAGAACGCGCGGATCATGGCAATTTCGGTGCATCCTTACATCACAGGCGTACCACATCGAATCAAATATCTGGAGGCCCTGCTCGATTACGTGATTGGCCATGATGGCGTCGCGCTCATGACGGCGAGCGAGATTGGAGATTGGTATCGGAACCAGATGGCGGCAAGGTAATCCGGCTCAGCCGACGACCTTGATCGGTGCCCCCCGACGATCGGTTGCGCTCTCCGACATCCTCTCAAATCCCGCCAGAAAGAGATCCAGCGCATCAGTGATCATCTGCGCCTTGTCCTCGAGGACGGGCGCTTCGTAGATGTACTTGCGTACGCCGTAATAGAAGATGCCGCCGTGAAACACCCAGGCCAGCTCCAGTTCGGCCGCGCTGGGCCTGCTCTGCGTGGCGAGGCCGGCGTCGTGGCGACATTCCCTGACAATGCGTGTCAGGATCTTGTCCTTGACCATACCAACATACCAACGATTGATATCGAGGCCCTTCAGTCCAGAGTAGAGATAGATCCGCAGCCATTTTCGGTTGAAGATTGCGTCCGTGTAGCCTTCGTAAAATTGCTGAAGCCGCACGCGGAGTGGACGCGACCGGTCGGAGAGCAACTTTTCCCAGCCGATTTCAAGGGGCTCGAGATAGACCTTACGGTAGACTTCCTTGATGAGATCATCCTTGCTCGGAAAGTAGCGGTAGAGCAACGGTTGCGTCACACCGAGCCTGCGAGCAAGGGCTCGCGTGCCGCCGCCGAACCCCTCCTCCGCAAAAAGCTCTGTCGCCTTGGTGACGAATTCACTGCGACGATCGTCGGCCGACAGCCGTCTCTGCTTGGCACGAGTTCGCTTGACGGACGCCTTTCGATTCATGATGCGTTGCCGTCATCGTCGGCCAGAAACCGGCCAAAACCTCCCTGCGCGAACAGCAGCGGATGATTCCGGTTATAGGCGTAGGCCTCCACCGCCCCAAGGAAAATGACATGATCGCCGCCGTAGTAGCGGTTGGCGGCCCGGCATTGGAAATTCGCGACTACGTCGGCAAGCACGGGGGCGTTCCCGAGGCCTGGTGACCAACTCACACCGGCGAATTTGTCACCCGATGATCTGGCAAACTTTACCGCCAGCGTCTGCTGCGACGCGTCAAGAACGTTGACCGTGAAATGACTGGCATTCTGGAAGATCGGCAGTCCCTGCGAAAACATCCCCAGACTCCACAACACGAGTGGAGGGTTGAGCGACACCGACGCAAAGGAATTGCAAGTGATTCCGTACGGACGTCCTTCGGTCGACATCGCGGTGACGATCGTCACACCGGTCGCAAACATACCGAGGGCATGGCGGAAGTCACGGGGATCGATCGTCGAGCTGTCGCTTGCGAGTTCAGTGGCCGGGTCCGGCGGATGTTTGGGTAAGTCAGACATCCGGCTCGCCTCAAAGTGTCAGGTTTTCAGACGGCAGCCCAAGAGCTACTCGCCCATAGTTGGTGCCCGCCGCGTCGAAATTGAAGGCGAGATGTGCGTTCACTGCATGCGCATCGCGAAATTGGCGCTGCAGTGCTCCCGAGGTGAACAGGCTGCGCGCCCCGCTCGCTGCAAAGAGAAGAGAAACCGCTTCGGTGCACAAATTGACCGCGAACGCGCCATCGCGCCGGAGCTTCGTCTTCGCCGCAATGCTGGGGATATCACCACGCCGAATCTCTGCAAGCACGTCAACGCAATTCGTGCGCATGATCAGCCGTGCGGCATCTATCTTCGCGGAGGCCTCAGCGATCTTGATCTGTGTGCTCTGCAGATCGCCGAGCTTGGCCCGATTGTATGTCGAGGCACGGTGTCGCGCGATCTCAACGTAATCATCAAGGCAAGCCTGGGCATTTCCCAGACCGACCCCAGACAGCACATAGGGGAACAACGAGAAAACCGGAAGCATGTAGAGCGCGTTCGGATTGAGGACGCTGCCTGGCGTTGCGCCACCCGCAAGATCGTTGACGGCAACCGTCATGTGCTCGGGAACGAATGCGTCAGTTACTCGCACATCGTTCGATCCTGTTCCGCGCAGGCCCGCCGCGTTCCAGGTGTCGTCGATGCTGTAGTCCCGTCTGTTCAACAGGAAGAGCCGATACTCGACGCCGTCGGCCTCATCATCCGAGGCAACCACGCTCGCGAGCATGTTCCACCCGCACGCTTCCACCCCGGACGAGAACGGCCAATGACCGCTCAGCAAATAACCGCCACTTGTCTTCCTGGCCCGTCCTGCCGGGAAAACAAAGGAAGACGCGATCAGCGTATCGGGATTCTCGCCCCACACGGCGCTCTGCGCCTCGGGCGCGAACATACCCAGCATCCAGTGGTGGCTCGCAAGATTGGCAAAATTCCAGGAAACCGAGGCGTCGCCCTGCCCCAAGGCGTCGGCGCAATCGACCAGCGCAACATAGTCGAGCTCACTGCCTCCGACGCGCTTGGGCTGCAGAATTCGGAAAAGCCCACAATCGTGTAGATCCCGCTCGGTCTCGGGCGGCAAACGGCGCAGTTCTTCGGTCCGCGCAGCCCGTTCACGCAAAGCCGGTGGCCAGCGCTCGGGCTCGTGCGACCATGAGCGAATAATGGTCCCGATCTGACCCTAGCGGCACCTTGGTGTCGAGCCCGCGGCCAACCTCAACCATGGTCTCTTCCTTCGTTCGATCTCCGAAACATTCGCGCGACCGGTCGTTCGGCTCAGTTTATCGAGCGATCACCAGATATCAAGGCGCGCAAGCCTGCGTCCGGCGAATTCAAGGCGCAGAACTCTCAACTGCCGCCACCGGGCGTCCGGTGACGGGAACGCTCTCAGCCAAGTTTCGTCCGCGCGGGACGCGGCACTCTAGCATTCTCTCGTCCAAGATTCGATGCGCGGCCAAGCTCCGGCCAACGACGGCGGCTTGCCGAAGGGTGCGGCCTACGAACCAGAAACGCCAAAAAGCCCGGCGGCCATTCGACCACCGGGCGCTCTACCTCGTCGAACTTTCGGCAACGGTCAGATCCACCTCGCAGGATCTAGACGAGCTGCTTCCGCCAATACAGCGTGTGCTGCCATGCCCAGGGCGAGGCCGGTTGGAAGAGCCGATAGCCGCGCGAGCGCAGCCAGTTCACGTGATACGCCAACACCTGGCCGGCGCTCTCATAATAGTCCAGTATCCTTATTTCACTACCGGCCCACTGCACGATCCACATCGTGAAGGCGTCGGCGGTCGCACCGGCGCCCCCGATGTCGATGAAGGCGCGCAACGGCAGCAGCGGATCTGCGGCCACCTTGCCGATGCGGCCGTCCTTTTGCGCCTGGGTCAGGAGCTCCGCGAAGTACGCGCCGTCGAACGCCTGCACGTAACCTCCTTCCCAGATGTGATTGTAGCGATCGGAATAGAGCGAAAGATCAGTGCGCCGCTCTTCATCGAGCACCGTGGGAAACCACGGATTATCGCGCCAGTTCGCGTTGACGACGATAGCCCCTGGCGGCTTGCGCACCCGGAGGAAATCATCGACCGCGTCCGACTTCCGTCGCGGATTCCAGCTCGCCCACAATTCCGAGCCTGGCGCACGGACCGTCGGCCGCAGCAGCGCGAGACTGTGCGCGCTCAGCGACTGCGCTTCGTCGATCCAAGCGATCTTGAACCCCTCGAGGCTCTTGATCGAGTCGGCCGTATGATCGCGCATGCCCCGGAAGATCATCACACCGTCACCGGGCGTCGCAATCCTGTCCGAGTAGCTCTTGAACCCTTGACCGACACCGAGCGATGCAATCTTGCTCTCGATCAGCCGCTTCGATGATTGCGCCAGCGTTCGCTGCGCCTCGCGGATGCAAACCGCCAGCGTGCCGCGCTCGGCCTGACACATCTCGACCAGAAGCTCGCCGAAGAAATGCGATTTCCCCGATCCTCGGCCGCCGAATGCCCCCTTGTAACGCGCGGGCCGAAGCAGCGGCTCAAAGACTTTTGCGGTTGGAATTTTCAGTATCGACAAGGCTGCTCTCGATAGGGCAAAGAGGCTTGCTCACCCGTCTGTCGCCTCGCGGTGATCATCTCGCTTGAACGGTCATGGACGAGGGCGCGCCCTGATCTGGTCGGCAAGCCAGTCGGTCAGATTGCTATTCGCTGCGCCGGAAGTGTCCGGAATCACAAACGCCGACGGCGGCAGATATCGCATCGGATGTCCGCTGAACGGGCTCGACGGCCTCATCGCTGGGTATGAGAGATTTCAGATCAGCCGGTCGATGCTTACAAAACGATCCTGAAAAGAACAGACAGTCCCGCCCAATCCAAGATGACGCACGCCAAGACGACCGTACTCCATAAGCCTACGCGGGCTATCCGGCGGATCGCAGCCAGGATCGCGACCAGAACAACGCAGAACCGAGCACACGATGCCGCGAGTGGCCACGATAGGTCCGGGTTCTCGATGACGTGATTGAACGTTTGGGAAAGACGTTCGACGAAGCAACTCAAGCGATCCGTTGGAGCTGGATGAACTGCGGCGGCGGCTGTCAGGTATCTTCGCCCTCAACCTCCTCGGGCTCAACGATGACTCGCTCGATGCGGTGCACAAGTTCGAACGCTCCGTCGCCGTTCTCGATCGCCTGCGGCGCTTTGCCCCAGCCGCGATCGAGGATGGCATTGGCTGCGGATACGCGGGCAGCCGGAGTTGCGCTGGTCGATCGCATCACACCGACCAGTACGTTGAGTGCGCTTCTCGTATGGCTCCGCGCCAGCGAACGGATTTGCGTAATCGACTTTGCCAACTTACTTCTCCTGCCAATCGGACGGGAGATATTCGCTTGGGGCGGTGTCAGAGTGATCCGTGTCGGGATCGGGCACCACCGAGCGAAACACGATCGTGGGGAAGTCCGTCTGCTCGCGTTCGTGACGCGGCCGCGGAATGAACTGAATGATCTCAGCACTCATGCGGCTGTCTCCCACAGGACGAGGGCTAACAAGCCCGCAAGCGCGAGCGATATCAAATATGCAGTCATGCGAACCTCGTTGATCGGCCGTCAACGCGCGATGCGGCCATCGAATGGAATGTGCGGCAGATCGCGCAGTTGGCGGCGATCTTTGGGGCGCGAACCTTATCCCTGACGAGTGGGGCCGCGGGCGGCGCCGGCTTTCGCCGCGCCGCAGGGCCGGCGCGTTCGCGCGCACCGGCCAATTTCATGCTCGTTTCAATGGGTTCGGACGGCGGCTCGCTTGCGACGCTCAGGCGACGGGCTGGGAGGATGTGGCGTCGTGACGTTGCGGCCGCCGTCCGATTGGTGAAACGGCAAACAAAAAGCCCGCCGCGGATTGCTCCGCGCGGGCTCAACAATTTCTGATTTTCGGATTATGCCCCTGAGTTGCCCGACGTGTCAAATGTTTTTGCGAACTGAATGCGATCGGTAAAATGTGATGCGTCGGCTTCGACGGTGAGAAACCGCTTCGACCGAAAGTTGACGCATGATCCGGAATCGCAACACGCGTTGCGCCGATCGGCCATATGCTTGTTGCGATGATGTCAGTGTGCCGGTGAGTTGCCCGACGCGTCAAGCGGACAAGTGGCTCACAACATTTGGATCGACATCAGGACAGTTTTGGCTCGCGTCGGTCGACCCGCGCCGCAGTTAGATTGCAAGGAGGAAGCGCCGATGTATTTCGTTGCTGCCGTGCTCGCGGTCCTGTCCGGCCTGTTCTATGCAGCGGGCCATCATGAGATCGGTTCGATCGGTACCGCCATGTGCCAGTATGGCGGTATCTTCTGCGACAGTCCGGTGCTGGTTCTCGTCGGTGCCGGGTTCGCCGCGGCGTGGGGCATGCTCGTCAGCGTGCGCTGATCGTCCCGCAGTATTTCGGCTATAGCTTTGTGCCGCTGATTTGCCCGACGAGTCAATTCCTGCACTTTGCGTCGGATGCAATCTCGGGAGCGCCCGCATCTATTGCGGTGTGCTAGGATTTGCCGGCTGAACGGGCTTTGGGCCGGGTGGATCAGGCTCAATCGGTGTCTTGGGCTCGGTCGGCATCACCTTTGCGCCGGCCGCGCGCGCCGCCTCGCCAGTCGTTGAGTAGTTGGCGGAAGCGGCCGGCTGCACCTTCGGCTTGCTCCACGGACCGTGGTCGACCACCAGCATGCCCAGCACGCCGAGGATCGCAACCAGGGCCGCGATCAATAGCGGCGTTCCGCCCTGCCGATCTCGATGCTTGACCGAACGACCATCCGATATGCCATACGCCTGCATTGTCATCATCGTCTCCTCTACGGAAACAAGCCGCAACCGGCGTGTAAGTTTCCGGTTCCGCGATGCGAATGCGAGGCATGTTGGTGGAACCAATCCCCAGCTGCTGAATTTCCCCGATATGTGGACGTCGCTACGCGCACGCGCGGATAGCCAGGGTAACGGCCACCCCACCTTTAGTGAAATCGCGGCACGGCACATGAGCTCTGAAACACCCGAGTCTCCGCTTCAGCCCACACTCGGTGAGCGGGCGATCGACACCGCGACGGACGTTTCGCGTACCATCACGGAGGTGTCGGACGGACTTCGAGCGGCGGCTGATCGCCTCAGCGACGCGATCGCAACCTCGCGCAGGCCGGGCGGCGTCCTCGCCACCGTGAGCGCGGTCACGCGCGAAGCGCCGCTCGCAAGCCTGTTTGTCGCTTTTCTGCTCGGCGTTGCCGCAGCGCGCCGGCGCTAGGCGTCGACGCGCCGCGAAGGCCGCCCTAGAACTTGCCTTTCGTCGCGTCCTTGGTTGCGGACATCACGCTTCCGCTGATCTGCCGCATATGTTCGCCGGCATTGGTGAACTGGCTGCGCAGAAATTCCGACTGGATGCGCATCGCCTCCTGCAGATCGGTCGCGTGCACGAGCTTGCGCGCGTGCTCGAACGCCGCCTTCATATTCTGCTCGGTGAACAACAGCGCCTGTTTTGAAATCTCGGTCCCGGTGCCTGGCATCGCTGTCATCGACTTGCTCGCGGCATCAAAGAACAGGCTGAAGGCCTGCTCGGCCTGGTCAATGGTCTTTTCCGCCAGATCGCGCAACTCGGCGGGAACTTCAAGCTTCGGCTCAATCATGATCGCGCCCCCTGAAAAAAGCGTCTGCCAAGGTTAGCATAGATTGTGACGGCGTCAGCGCTGTATCGCCAAGCCTTGAGAGGCCCACTTGTTGCAGCCAAGGAAAATTTACCTAGCAGCGACTGGACTGCACCGCAGGCCGATTCCAATCGTGTCAGCACTGTGGCATAGTGATTCGGCCTCGTCGTTGGTCGCGTTCGCGTCTCTTGTGGGGAATAAGGGGATCCGATGCTGCGCGCCGTTCGTCCAACACCGACCTGCACCCGCTTCAAGACCAGCATAGAGATGCCGTGCATGAAGTGCGGCACGCAAATGCGGCTCGCCTTGATCGAGCCGCGCGACCAAGTCTACGACGTGCTGACCTATCAGTGCGCGCCGTGCAACTCCGGCGAAAGCTTCCTGAACGCGCGCTAGGCTATCGGCCCGTTCAGTCGTTCAGCACCGAGGCCCCCGCCTCCGTCAGCTCGGGCTCGCCGTCATACAGTTCGACCAGACCGAGCTCCGTGAGAGCGCGCAGATCCTCGTCGCTGACCGGCGACAGTTTGAGCCGGCCGGCCTGGATATCACGGAGGGTCCAGCGCAAGGCGATCGCGCGCTCAAGTGAAAATTCAGCGAATGGATTGTTTGCCATTCGCTTCGACTAGTGCGGCATTTGGATCAGACTTTGTCTTTGCCGCGGCGGCTTCATGGACACCACAGTTTGACGGCGAGCCGGCGCGATCGAGGTGCCCGGCGCCCCGATCGCGTCATCACTCCATATGTCTTCGTAGCGGCGCGGCTCAGTAGCGGTAGGGATCGATATCGAGCAGCGGGAATGCGCTGAACACGCTCGGCAGATTGGTCGGCGTCGCCGGATGCAGATAGGACTTGTCCAGTTCGGCGAAGCTGGTGACGCCGAGCAGCCCAAGGCAGCGGATCACCTCGTCCTCCAGCAATTCAAGCATCCGGACGATGCCTGCCTCGCCCGCCGCGGCGAGCGCCCAGCATTGCAGACGGCCGATCCCGACAAGGTCGGCCCCCGAGACGATGGCCTTGACGATATCAGTGCCACGGCAGATCGAGCCATCGACCATGATCTTGGCGTGGCCTGCGACGGCCTGAACGATCTCGGGCAGGACGTGCATGGACCCGCGGCCGTGGTCGAGCTGCCGTCCGCCATGATTTGAGACGTAGATCCAGTCGACGCCGTGATCGAGCGCGATCTTGGCGTCTTCCGCGGTGGCGATTCCTTTGAGGATGAGCGGGATCTTGAACTTGTCCTTGATCAACTTCACCGTCCGCCATTCCAGACCCTTCTGGAAATCGCCGCCGGTGGCGCGGATGCGGCTTTCGCGGACATAGCGCTTGGCGATGTCGCGCTCGCGCCGGCTGTAATGGGCTGTGTCCACGGTGAGGCAGAACGCGGCGTAGCCGTTGTCGATGGACCGGCTGACCACATCCTCGACGAACGCATCGTCGCCGCGCACATAGAGCTGGAAGATGCGCAAGGCGTCAGGCGCCGCCTTGGCGGTGTTCTCCAGCCCCGGCTCCGACACCGAACTCAGCATATGCGCCGCGCCGAACGCTCCCGCTCCGCGCGCGACGGCTGCGCCGGCGTCCGGATCGAAAATCTCGAGCGCGCCGACCGGCGCGATCATCACGGGAAGCCGGAGCTTGCGGCCGAAGACCTCGGTGGATGGATCCACATTGATGACGTTGCGCAGCACGCGCGGCCGGAACGCGATCTCGTCGAGCGCCATTCTGTTGCGGCGCATCGTGGTCTCGGTTTCCGAGGCGCCGACGATATAGTCCCAGGCGTTCTGGTTCAGCCTGGCGCGGGCCTTTTGCGCGAATTCGTGCAGATTCTGGAATTCCTCGCCGCTGGCGCCGAGTTCGACATTGCGCGCCTGCTGAATGGGGGTCCCGTCATTCATGGTCGTTTCTTCTCCCGATTTGGCCGGCACATTAGCCGCAGACAAACCGGAAAAGCTACCACCTTGACCGACGAATCCGGCCAGCGAAGGCCAGCTATTCGCTTGTGAGATAGATCGGGTTTCGACACGAAGCGGCCGGCTCCGAACTGAGCCGTCCGACACGCGCTAGCTGCCCGAAAACCGGTTTCGGTACTCGGTCGGCGACACGCCGAGGTGGCGCAGGAAGGCCCGCCGCATTCGTTCGTCGTCGCCAAATCCCGCGCGCTTGGCAACCTCGACCACGCCGCCGATCTGGCGGCTTTCGAGCAGCAAGCGCGCGGTCTCAACGCGCAGCGCCTCGACACCGCTAGCAGGTGTCATGCCGGTGCGGCTGACATAGGTCCGAGCAAAGGTGCGCGGCGTCATCCCGGCCTTTTCCGCGAGGGTCTCGACCTTGAGGTCGCTCGTGATGTTCTCGATGATCCAGGCGTGCAGCGCGCTGAAGCGTCCCTCGACGTCCGACGCCTGGGCCGCAAGGACGGTCGAGAACTGACTCTGACCGCCCGGCCGCTTCAGAAACACCACAAGTCTGCGCGCGACATCGAGCGCGATGGTGTGGCCGAAATCCTCCTCGATCATCGCGAGCGCCAGATCGATGCCGGCGCTGACACCCGCCGACGACCAGACATGTCCGTCCTTGACGAAAATCGCGTTGGGCTCGACGCGGATGTCGGGAAAGCTGTCCTGCAAACGCGGACAATAGCGCCAGTGCGTCGCAGCACGCTTGCCGTCCAGAATCCCGGTCCAGGCCAACGCAAATGCGCCGAGGCAGACTGATGCGATACGGCGCGCCTTCGGCAGCGCCTCCGCAATCCAGTTCATCAACTCGGCGTCGTTGCGGATCTTCCAGATGCCGGGTCCGCCGGGGATTACCAGCGTGTCGACCTCGGCGGGCGCAACACTGGCGATCGGCGCCGTGTCGATCATCATACCGACATCGGTCGGCACCAAGCCGCCTGAAGTCGACAGATAGGATAGCGAATAGTCCGGCCCGGGCAGTTCGATCGCCTCCAGCTCCGCGAACACCTGAGCCGGCCCCGAAATGTCAAGCAAGGTCACGCCCGGAAAGGCAACGATCGCGATCCGCCGTGTCGCTTTCTTGTCGCGCGGCTCGGGCCGGGGCGGCTTGGCAGTTTTCGAGGGCATATTGTCCTTTAAGCCATTCGAGGCTGCCCTGTATAGCTTGCAATGGAATTCTGGAGTTCTGCCATGTCGCGAAATCTGGGCAGCGGATACGAGGCGATCAAATCGCCTTGGGCGGATTACGCGATCTACAGTCTACCCGATGCCTCCCGGGTCGAAGGCCGCGACCGCCAGCCGCTGATGGACGCCATGAACGGCATCATTGCCGTCAACTGGCAGGCCACCGAGCCGCATTGGACGGCAACCTCCTCACCCTTCGACCAGAAGTACAGCCTGATCCTCGTCTATGACGGGTCCGGCCTCGTGGCCTTCTCGGTCTACCGCATCCTGCACATGTCGGCCGGACTTGGAATCTATCGCAGCGGGACAGAAGTACTCCCGGCGCATCAGGGCCGCGGCCTCTACGGCTTCTTTACGGCGGAAGTTCTGAAGTGCTCGGGCGCCGCCGAGAGGGCCGACGGCAACGTGCTCTACGGCTGGCGGACCCGCAATCCGATCGTCTGGGCAGCGAACGCTAAAATTTGCGAAAAAGTGACTCCATCGTTGCTCGATGATGCGCAGGACCCGGCGTTGCAGGCGGCCTGTGTCGAGATGTGCACCTCACTCTATCCGGGCAAGCCGCTCGAACTGCCCGACATGATCATGCGGGGCGCTTACGGCCACATTAAACACCATCGGCAGGCCTATCGTGGCACCGCGTCGCTGGTCGATGCTGCGATGTCGCGGAAGATTCCGAATTCAGCAGATGCCCTGTTCTCGGTGGGTTACGCGAGGGTGTGATGTCGATGCTCGGACAACAAGCCGTTTACGCCCCGACGTCGCGCTTCACTGACCGCGCCTATCTCGCCTGGACGGCAGTGGCCATCGCCTACGCCATTGCCTTCCTGCAGCGGGTGTCACCGCAATCGGTAAGCCTCAGTTTCATGCACGACTTCAACACCGATGCGGCCGGTGTTGCGATGCTCGCCTCGAGCTATTTCTGGGGCTACACCTTGATGCAGATTCCGGCCGGCCTGCTGGTCGATCGTTACGGCGTCAAGCGCGTCGTCCTCCTCAGCATGATCGCCTCGTCGCTCGGCAGCGCAGCGTTCGCGCTGGCGCCGAACCTGCTCGACGTTTTTGCTGCGCGCCTGATTGTCGCCTGCGGCGATGCACTGGTCTTCACGGCACTCCTCAAGCTCGTGGCACAAAGCTTCGCCGACGAGCGGTTCGGCATGATGTCGGGCATCTCGCAGGTCTCCGGCTATGTCGGAGGCGTGATCGCGACCACGCCGCTGGCAGCCGCCGTCTCGGGGTTCGGCTGGCGGGCCTGCTTCCTGTTCATCGCCTGCATTGGTCTCGCCAACCTCGCCTTCGCCAAGCTCGCGCTCAAGCCTGATCCGGCATCGCATAGCAACAAGACGCTGAAGGGCGTCGTGATCGCTGCGCGGCAATCGCTGGCTCATATCGCGAACTGGGGTTGTGCGATGACGTTCGCGTCGCACTTCGCGGTTGTGACGACGCTGTCGGGCGTCTGGGGCATTCCGATGGTCGCCCACTTCTTCCATATCTCTCCGACGGCCGCCGGCACGCCGCTGCTCGCCTTCATGATCGGCAATGCGTTCGGCTCGATCTTCCTCGGTCACGCCGCCGATCGTGCCGCGGCGGCGCTCGACCGCGCATTGATCGGCATTTGCGTATTGCGCATGCTGCTGATCGCGATGCTGCTGCCTCAGGTCGCCCGGACATTTGGTCTCGCCTACGTCACCGTCGTGTTCACGGCCTTGGGGCTCGTCGCCGGCGGCACCGTCCCGCTGGTGCTGAAATGCGTGAAGAAGCTCTACACCTCCGAACTGATCGGTGTCGGCGCTTCCGTGAACACCACCGCGGCCGGGATCTTCGCCGGCGTCTCGCAGCCGATCATCGGCTTTGCGATGCTTGCCGCCAGCAACGCCTCCGGAACCGACGCCGTGCACAACACGGCCGCGATCGGTGACGGCGGCTACAGCGCCTTGATCGTCATTCTGCTTCTCATGTCGCTGCCGGGCATTGCCGGGCCGCTATTGATGAGAAGCAAGTTGATAACTCGTTAGTGTCGTTATGAGTGTAGGGGGTGTTATGGAGCGCTTGTTCTTGAGAAAAGGCGAAGTCGGGTCAAACTTTCCGGTCAGCAGCTGGCAGAGCGTGATGTTCTCCGAATTTGAAGCGCAGATGAGCAGCGAGGCAAGACCGTTCCCTTGCGTGTTCGGGGTGACCGGACATCGCCAGGATCAGCTCCGCTATCTTTTCCTCGATCCGTATGACGTCGCAGTGCTCGGCGAGCAGCTCGCACAATATGTTTCGGAGGCGCGCTCGTTCGGCCCCAACACCTCTTTGATCGTGTTCACGCGTCCCCGCCCCGTGCAGACGCTCGATGCCTACTATCGCAAGATGTGGCTGACGCTCGACCAGCTCGCACGCCTGGACAAGAACCCGTGGCCGTCAGAGATTCCGGAGCAGATCGACCATCCGATGTGGGAGTTCTCGTTCGCGGGTGAGCCCATTTTCGTCGTGTGCACGACGCCCGCTCATGTGATGCGCCAGAGCCGCCGATCCAGCGCCTTCATGCTCACGTTCCAGCCGCGCTGGGTGTTCGACAAGATCCTCGGGACGGAAAAGGCGGCGACCGCCGCGTTCGCCGAGGTGCGCAAGCGCCTGATCCCGTACGACAGCGCGAGCCCCTCTCCGCTTCTTGGCCGCTACGGCGCGACCGATGGCCGCGAATATCTGCAGTACTTCCTGCACGACGACAACAATGCGAGCGGAGGCTGCCCCTTTGCCAAGCTCGCGCAGAACAAGACGCCAGCTATCGCGAACAAGGAACAGGCAGCATGACCCAAATCATCGCGGGCACGAAGACCGAATTTGCCATCGATCCGGAGATCCTGAACCTGCTCCCGGCCCAGGGGTCCGTCGAGCTGCAGCATGATTCAGCCGGCAAGGTGCATCACTTCCATACCCATCCGGTCGATGAAATCCTGATGATCATCAGCGGCCGGTTGAACTTCATCTGGGACGGCGGTGAGCGGGTCGTCGGCGCCGGCGACACCATCCTGCTGCCTGCCGGCACGCGGCATCAATCCGAAGCGCTCGAAGGCGGTGCAATCTACGTGATCGCGACACAGCCGCCCGCCAGGCCAATGAACAACTGACATCCAGGAAAAACGCGAACACCTCAGGACAGTGAGGGATCGCGCGGCGGCTCAACCGCCAAACGTTCGACCAGCTCGATGACCTCGGAACGCTGGTCGGGCGCAAGTCGAAGGAAAGCCTTCAACAGTCGCAGGCTTTCCAGTGTTTCGCTCGATGGAGCTCCGAGCTTGTTCTGCAGCTCTGCAACGTATGTGGGATTTTTCATCTCGCACCTTAGGTGAGGATTACGAATGGCATACCCAGGTAAACGTGAAGGCTTGGCCCAGAAGGTCGACACCGCAGCGCAAGAGGCCGAACGCCTTGGCCTGACCACGGCAACCCTCATACTCCGGATGGCCCGTCTCGAGATTGATCGGGCGGAGCCCGAGGAAGTTGAAAGTATGCCAAGGAACAACTTGCGCAGCAAGCCGAACTGAGGTCCCGAACGGGCCAGTTCCGGGTCGGAGGCCGCCGGCACGCGGTGGGGGCCCGTGACGTCTGAACGACATCTTGCGAGGCGAGAGGCTTCCCTCTCGCCTCAGGTCAGGTGGTTAGCGCGCATCTGATCTTTGGTTCAGACCAAACGGCTAGCCGGTGTTACCTGGCTTGCCGAACGCGCCTGCCTCGGCCAAAGCGGCGATGCGCCGGTCGTCGTAGCCAAGCGTCTTGCTCAACACATCCCGAGTGTGCTGACCGAGCAGCGGAGCCGCAACGGGATCGACCGTCGGCGTCAGGCTCATATTGACCGGCGACTCGATGTTCGGAACCGAGCCGGCGGTCGGATGCGCGATCTTGCTCAGGCGATGACGGTCGCGCACCTCGGGTGCGTTGAAGCCTTCCTCGACCGTACGCAGATAGCCAACCGGAATATTGGCCTTCTTCATCTTTGCCATCCAGTGCTCGAGCGTGTCGCTTGCAAACACGCTGGCGATGATGGCGCGCAGCTTCTCCTTGTTGGCGGTCCGCGCCTTGCGGTGAGCAAACTCGGGGGCGGTGACGAGATCCGGGCGCTCGAGTACGTCGGTCACGAGCCGGCGATAGAGCCGGTCGTTGGCGCAGGCCATATAGAGCGGACCATCGGACGCCCGGTAGACGCCGACGGTCGGCGAACCGTTAGGTGAGTTGCCGAAACGGCCGGGGTTGTTGCCGTTGATGAGATAGGCCATGCCGTAGAAGCCGGTCATCGACACCGCGGTGTCGATCAACGCGACCTCGACCTGCTGCCCGCGACCGAGCCGATCCCGCGCAATCAAGGCGAGCAGGATGGCGTTGCAGGCCGACATGCCGGTTGCCATGTCCACGATCGGTGGCCCGGTGCGCACCGGTTCGCCATCCGGAAAGCCGTTGAGCGACATGAAGCCGCTTTCGGCCTGCGTAATCGGGTCGAAGCCCGGGCGCAGCGCGAAATCACCCTTGCGGCCATAGGCGGAGATCGAGCAATAGATCAGCCGCGGATTGGTCGGCGACACCGACGCATAGTCGAGACCGAATTTCTTCATCACGCCGCCGGAGAAATTCTCCACCACGACGTCTGCCTTGGCGACCAACGCGCGCGCGACTTCGAGCGCGGCCGGATTGTTGAAATCGAGCGCAATGCCGCGCTTGTTACGGTTGAGGCTCAGATACGCCGCGCTCTCCCCGCCGATCTCGGCGTGCTCGTAGGCTCGCGTGTCGTCCCCACCGTCCGGATTCTCGATCTTGATGACCTCGGCCCCGAAATCGGCCAGCGTTTGCGTGCAGGCCGGGCCGGCAACGACGCGGGTGAAATCGACCACCAGCAGGCCATCGAGCGCCGTCGGAACTCCCTCCCCGCGCGGCGCGCGCCCTGGCAATTCTGGTTTGGTCATGATCTGACGCTTCCTCTGTTATTTTGTCAGGCGAAATACGACGGCCCTTGCCAGGACCGGCGCTGCCTGCCTTTTAGCGGAAGGGCGTCACCAAAACCAAACCCGGATTTTGCAGGGCGGGACCTTCGCCGGACATGGCTGTCACCGGCAAGGGGGTCCCGCAGTGCCGACACGGTCAAACGATTCGAATGTCAAGGAAACCCGCCGGATACCGGATCCGTCAGCGCGTCCGGCGAGCGGAAGAATGGACATCGGCGGGTAGCGACGCTTCGTCGCCACCCGCTCGAGAACCGTCGCACTATTCGGCGATCATTTCGCCGGAGCCGCCGAACTCGGCCGGAAAGTCCTTCAGCTTCGGCAGGCCATCGCGTATCGGCAGCACTGCCTCGGAATAGTTGACGTGAACGCCGGGGCTGAACTTCAGCGTTGGGATCGTTGCCGTGAACACGTCGACGAGCCCAAGCGTCGGGTGGTTCGTCATCAAGTGACCGCCGCACTTGGTGCAGTATTTGCGCTGGCTCATCGCGGTCTTCTCGAACGTTCCGAGATGATCGGCGCCCTTGGTGACTTCGACCGCCTCGGGCTTCCAGAGGCTGAACGCATTCACTGGGCCGCCGGACCAGGAACGGCATGAACGGCAGTGGCAGTAGCCCATCGCCTCAGGCTCCCCAGTGACCTTGAGTTCGACGGCGCCGCAAAAGCAGGTTCCAGTGTGATTCATCGCTCGGTTCTCCCTTGGGTGAATTGATCGGAGGGTGAATTGATCAGACTCCGCGCCGGCATCGACCCACGTTACTCGTGATGTTCGCGATGCAGGATAAGATCAAGGCGGGCATAGCCGCTGCGAACTCCCTTGTGGACGTACCAGACCATTCCTCGCACGGGAGGCAATCACGCGGCGCTCCAATGCGGACAGGTCGTCGACGCGAGCGAAGTTACATGAGAGTCCGCGCTGCTGTCGACCGTCTTCGACGCAGATCAGGATGAGCTCAGTGTGAGGCAAAGCACAGTGCCGCAACATGATGAATCACTGCCGCGCCAGATGCCTGAGCGGCACCCGGCACGTGAGCACATCACTTCAAGTCAGCATTGACGGTGCTTCACGGGAACCTTGTTCGGCGTGGCAAGCCCGTACATCAGCGCCAGCCGATCCAGGCATTCCTTGAGGCGCCGCGCAAAATAGTCCTGCCAGCGCTGCGTACGCAAGCCGCGCCGCTGCCCCACCTGCTCCATGGTCATGCCGAGGATCAGGACGTCGTGCACCAGCGCCGAACCGTCGGCACCAAGCTCATGCTCGGCGCGATTCAGGCGCAAGGTCGCCTGGCGCTGTCCCTCCGTGATCGGCTCTCGTTGCTGACCGCCGTCAACATATTCACGCGTCGTATCCACCGCGCGAGGGCCGCGCTCGGCCTTCTCCCAATCGTTCTGGAAGGCCCGACCGCTTCGGTACAGTGTGTCGTCGATCTGCCGGTGTGCATGCAACCGGCCGAGCGGGTCGTTGCGTATCGAGCGAAAGGCAACGATCTTCTCGCCCGGCTCGAGCGCGAGGGGATCGTCGATTTCGACGGTCGCCACCTCGGCGTTGAAGGGCAGATCCTGGGAGCGCCGATCATGTGTTCCAGCGGGATCGTACGGTTTGCGGCGTTTTGCGCGCGGCATTGGTGACCTCCGAAATGTGTGATGAAAGCGCGCGGCGGCGTCCGCGCGACCGTGGTTGTGTGGACCGACATCGATCGGTCGGGAGGTGAGCGGCCTCAGATGGCCCCGATGGCTTGAAGCCAGGCGTCGTTCAGTACCGGCCTCGTCGATGCTTCGGGATCGCGGCTCAGGTGAAAATGCGGGGTGCAATAGCTCGAGCCCGGCCGGCGCGGGTGACCACAGAAGGTCATGGTTTCGCCGTCGGCATCCCCGCCATAGGGATAGCGGCAGTCTCCGCGCTTGAGGTCGAACAGTGAAAGGTGCCGTGGCGCGACCGCCGCGCAACGAAGTTGGGGCAGCTCCACCGTTTCGGTGAAGCTTTTCGGCCAGCGAAGCAGATCGGGCTTGAGCTCGGCCCGCCCTTCACGCAGGCGCCCGATCCTCGGTGGCTCCGGCAAGGCCGGCTTGGGTGGATCGAGATGCCCTGGCAGGGATGGCTCTGGCCGATCGAGGCCCGCCAGCCCCATGCGCTGCGCCCGGCTGAGGGCGGCGTTGCGTGTATAGGCCGTGCTGAAGGTTGCGTTGATCGTGTCAGCGATTTCCGAATAGGACAAGCCGCGGGCGCGCAGGTCCTGCAAGGCAGCCGAATGCTCCGGCAGCCAGTTCACCATATCCATTCCAAATTCCCATTTTTGTCATTCCGCCGGCGCCTCGCATACCTTCCGATATTCCGAAGAAAAAGTCAAGCTTGAATTCTGATAATCGTAACGGTAAGAGTATGTCCAGCTTTGGAGAGGATGAAACATGCTGGACGCGGCACTTATCGAACGAGCTCTGGAAAAGACGGGAAAGAGCAAGGGCGGGCTTGCCCGCGCAATGGGGGTTCGGGCCGGGGCGGTGTCCGAAATCCTGTCGGGAATCCGCTTGATCAAGGCATCGGAGATCGCCCCGATCATGGAATACCTGGAGCTGAACGCGGTGCCGATCGTGGGCCGGGTCGGCGCCGGTGCCTCGATCCAGCCGGAACTTGAGCAGGTCCCGCCGGAGGGTCTCGGCGAGATCGAGCTGCCCTTCCCGATGACGCAGGAAACCGTCGCTTTCGAGGTTTCGGGCGATTCGATGCTGCCGAAATACGAGAACGGCGATGTCATCGTGGTGTATCGCGAGCAGCGCTATCCGCTGTCGAGCTTCTACGGAGAGGAAGCTGCGGTCCGGCTGAAGAGCGGCGAGCGCTATCTGAAGACGATCGAGCGGGGCAGCTCATCCGGCACGGTCAACCTGAAGAGCTTCAATGCCAAGCCGATCAACGGCGTCAAGCTCGAATGGATCGGCGAGATCTGCGTCACCCTGCCCCGCGGCCAGATCGAAAGGCTGCGCGGCAAGACAGCGGCTAAGGGCCGCAAATCAGCCCGGGCGCAGGGCGGACGGTCGTCCGAGAAATAGCCGCCCGGCTGCAGGGGCCGACCTGACCGATTCGGGTGCCTTCGGCCCGAATCGGTCGGTGCGACCGCGCCCGAGTTCCGATTATCGTCAATTTCCCTTGACATAATTCCGATTATCGGAAATAATGGACAACGAAAGTCAACGCATCGAACCGCCAGGCAATGCAGTATTTTGTTGTGATGATCGACTATGGCCGCCGTGGCCGCGAGGCGATCGTCGATCCCGAAATGACGCGGCGCGAGGTCATCTCACGGGTCGCGTCAGGGGAATACACCAACATCAGCTTCATCCACGAGGTTGCCGAGTGCTCGGTCGAGGATATCACGGACGATATCCTCGCGGAGGCTGCCCTGCCGGAGGTCGCCCCGACCGGCGCAAACCTGCAAGCCAGTACACTGGATCACGCCCGCGACCTGCGCAAACACGAGCCGGTCTGACCGCGCTCACGCGGCGATTGCGAGAACGTGATCTTTCTTGGACCGGCCACTTGGCCGGAACCCGAAACAGACTAGATAGGGTTCACGCAGAGTCTATTCGGACCGGGCGTGGGTTCCCACTAGATTCGCGAAATCGTTTTCTCGGGCCGGCAGATTTCAGCTTCAGATGACTTCGACAACAAACGCCGAGATCGCGAGAGCCGATGGCGATCTCAGGATCGCGCTGCTGCTTGGCATCGCAAACTGGTTTCTGTTCCTGGATCACGTTCCGCACAACGTCGTCAGTGCGCTGACCATGCGCAATTTCGGCTTTAGCGGCGCGACCGACCTTTTTGTGTTCATCGGCGGCTATGCGGTGACGCTCATCTACGCCCGGATGGCGCTGGAGCGCGGATTCGTCGTGGCAGCAACCCGGATCTTCAAGCGCGTATGGCAGCTCTATGCTGCCTATATCGTCCTGTTCGTGATCTATGTCGAGTTGATCAGCTATGTCGCCACGCGGACCGCGGCGCCCGAGATCATCAGCGAGTTCAACATCACAGGATTCATCGACCACCCGATCCGGACGCTGATCTACGGCTTGTTCCTGCAGGCCAAACCCCTCAATCTCGACGTGCTGCAACTCACCATCGCCCTGATGGCCTTCCAGCCGTTCGTCGTACTCGGATTGCTCTACGTGCCAAACGCAACGCTTCTCGCGTCCGTGGCGCTTTACGCTACCGCCCGCGTGTTCGACTGGAACCTGACTTCATATCCGTACGGGGATTGGTACCTTAATCCGTTCTGCTGGCAATTGCTGTTCGTGATGGGTGGCTGGCTCGCGCTCATCGGCACGCGCTATGCACCCGCGATCCGCGCGATGCAGGCCGTTGCCGCGCTGCGCGCCACGGCGTTGCTGTACCTGCTGTTCGCGCTGACGATCGTCTCCAGTAGCGATATCCCGGCACTCGCCCAAATGATGCCGAGCGGACTGAGCGACATGCTGCTGCAGAACGACCGGGAGGATGTCGCACCTCACCGCATCCTGCATTTCCTGACCCTGACATTCCTGTTCACCTGGTTGGTGCCGCGCGACTGGGGATATCTGCGATCTTACGCCCTGCAGCCGATCATCAAATGCGGCGAGGAATGGCTGGCCGTGTTCTGTGCAGGCGTGTTCCTCTCCTTCGCCGCGCACCTGATTCTGATCACCGGCCCTTACTCACTGACAAGGCAGGTCGCGGTCAGCCTCGCCGGTCTCGCGGCGATGACGGCTGTCGCCTACTACGTCTCGTGGTCGAAGCAGCAGGACAACAAATCGGCGGTCGGCGCTCATTCCTGAATCCATCGATCTAGTCGACCAGCAGCGCGCGCCTTAGCCGCGTCTCGCTGTCGTGCAGCATGGCGGTGTCGAGGCCCCCTCGCGCAGCTGCATCCGTCGCGCAAGCGAACAGGCGGTAGAATTGCAACCCGTCATAGGCGACCAGCAACAGATCGACGCCCGCGTTCAACGCCTCAACGACTGCGGTGCAGACATCGTGCTGATAGATCGCGCCCATCACCAGATCGTCCGTCATGACGATGCCCTGGTAGTTCCAGCTCTTCCGGATCAGCCCGTCGACCACGGCCTTTGAATGCGACGCCGGCCGCCCCCGGTCGACCGCACTCACCGCGACATGCCCAACCATCAGGCGCGCATCGGTCGACGACAGCACATCGCGGAACGGACGCCAGTCCGTCGCCTCCAGTTCGTTGACCGGCGTATCGAGATCGGCGTTGAAATGATGCGTATCGGCGCGCACGCGGCCCAATCCCGGAAAGTGCTTCACGGTGGCATTGACGCCCGCGGACTCGAGGCCATGGATGTAGGCGCCCGCGATCGCGCTCACCTTGGCCGGATCATCGGAGATCGCGCGCTGATTGATCAGCGTATTGAAATCGAGCCGGTTGTGCTTCGCCGCCGGTCGCAGGTCGAGCACCGGGGCAAAATTCAGGTTGATGCCAAGCGACGCCAGCTCGCGTCCATGGATGCGCCCGAACTCCTCGGCTTTCGCCTTTTGCTCATCCGGCGCCAGCTCGGCCAGGGAGGCCAATGCTGGCAGCCTTGTCAGCGGCGGTGCGAGATGCGAAACGATGCCGCCCTCCTGATCCGTCGCGACCATCAGCGGCGGCAGCCCCGCGGCCCGCCGCCTCGCCTGCAGTGTGGCGATTTCCGCCTTCAAGGCACCAGCCGTCCTGCCGGCGATGTTGCGCCGGGTGACATAGATGCCCACAACGAACCCCTTCTCCACAAGCGGCGCGACCTCGTCGAACGACCGATAGCCGACGATAAAATGCTGCCCCAGCGACCGCGCGAGGACCGGCTCGGTCTGGAGAACGCGGTGCTTCCGCACCTCGAACACGCCATGCGCGGCGAGCATCGCAAGCGGCGGCAGGCACCACAGGATAACCAGGAGCCTTCCTGACCGCGTCCGCCTCCGCCACGTGGCGCCGCGGACCAGCATGAACGCGACGGCGATGCTCGCGAGCACGAGGAGAAGATTGCCCGTCCCGCGCAACGGGACCAGATAGGGATCGTTGTTGTTGACGCCGGCCAAGACGAATACGAGCCCGACGATCCAGGCCAGGGCAATGCCGACGCGCTTGATGACTTGCATGGGGACGACGGGTGAACGGACCGAACGTATCGTCCGTATCAGACCGGACTCGCCGCAGCGAGCGGATAAGACCGCTCTGCACGCAATCTGCATAACAATCCTGAACTCCTGCTGATCGCCTTCCCGCCGTCTGCACGCGGCCAACCCAAGGTGCGCCCTGCCGCAACCAGGATTGCGTTCGCACACCCGTCGATGACGTCAGCGCAACCGCTGAAGTCCACACGTCCTTCAGCCCAGAGGTCATGATGACAAGCCTAGAGTCACCGGAAACCGAGACCCACTCGATTGCCAATGGTTTGCCGCCGGCCAAGGCCGCCGCCGCGCTTGCGCTCGCCGCGCTGGCCGATTGGTTGTTCTATGATCAGAACGCCGGACTCTCGGTGGTCCTCTTCGCCTTCGCGCTGGCCGGCGTGTCACTGGCCGCCAACTTCGGTCACGTCGCTCGCCACAGGCTGCCGATCGCCGGCGCGATCGTTGTGGCCGGGCTACTCCCTGCCCTGGAGGAGGTCAACGCAGTCTCGCTGGCCTTCGCCATTCTTGCGCTCGGCACCGCGCTTGCTCTGACGACCAATCCCTGTCTTGACAGCGTAACCAGGGGAGCTGCCTCGCTGGTGGATCTCCTTCTGGTCAGCCCTTTCAGGTTGTTCCGGGACGTCGTCAGCGCATTCGACCTGCCGGGCCTCACCAGGGGGTTCATCCTATGGTTCGTGCCGTTGCTGCTCGGAACCGTGTTTGTCTTTCTGTTCGTCGCAGCCAATCCGGTGCTGGAGATATGGATCAGCCAGCTGAACCCCGGCAATCCCGCCGCCAGCCTCAGCCTCGGTCGCACGCTGTTCTGGATCCTCGTATCGGCGCTGGTCTGGCCATTCGTCCATATCAAGTGGCGGCGCCACACCAATGTCGCGCCCAGCGGACCGCGATCTTCCGCACAGGGTCCGGCCGAACCCGATCATTTCATCGACTTGTTCGGCGCAGGCACCATCCTGCGCTCTCTGATCCTGTTCAACTTGCTGTTCTCGATTCAGACAATTCTCGATGCGATCTATCTCTGGGGCAACGCAACGCTTCCCGCCGCCATCACTTACGCGTCCTACGCCCACCGCGGCGCCTATCCACTGATTGTCACGGCGCTCCTGGCCGCGGCCTTCGTTCTGGTCGCGATGCGGCCGGGCGGCCCGGCCGAACAATCGCGGGTGATCCGACCGCTCGTCTACCTCTGGGTCGGGCAGAATGTTCTACTGGTGATCTCCTCGATGCTCCGGCTTGATCTCTATGTCCAAACCTATTTGCTCACCTACTGGCGCGTCGCGGCATTCGTCTGGATGCTGCTCGTCGCCGTCGGGCTGATCCTGATTCTGGTGCGCATTGCCCTGCGGGCATCGAATGAATGGCTCGTCCGCGGCAATCTGTTGGTACTGACCATCGTGCTCTATGTCGGCTCTCTGATCAATTTCGCCGCCGTCATCGCCGACTATAATGTCAGTCACAGCCACGAAGCCTCGGGCAGTGGCGTCAGTTTGGATATGGACTACCTGATGCAGCTCGGCCCGAACGCGCTTCCGGCCATCGACCAGGCGATCCAACTGCGTTACACCAACCCGGTCCTTGTCTCTCGCCGCAATAGCCTTGTAGAACAGCAACGCCAGCAGATGGCCTCATGGCGCAGCTGGAGCTTTCGCGGCTGGCGGCTTCAGCGTTTCCTGGACGGGCGGCAGAGCAACGCGCCGGGATAGTCGAAGCGCCGGTTTTCGGAGACGACTCGTGACGCACCGCATCCTCATCGTCGACGACGACCTGCATATCCGCGAGGTCATCCGCGTCGCGCTCAAGAAGGCCGGCATGAACGTGGCCGAGGCCCGCGACGGCAAGGAGGCGCTGACCCGGTTTCCCGGCGAGCGGCCGGACCTGATCGTGCTCGATATCGGCATGCCGGAATTCGATGGCCTCGAGGTTTGCCGCGAGATCCGCAAATCGTCCGACGTGCCGATCCTGTTCCTCTCCGCCCGTGACGACGAGATCGACCGCGTCCTCGGCCTGGAGATCGGCGGTGACGACTACGTGACCAAGCCGTTCAGCCCGCGCGAGCTCGTCGCGCGGGTGAATGTCATCCTGCGGCGCCTGACCCCGCGGAAGGCGGAGACAAGGACAGAGGCCGGCGTGCTCTCCCGGGGACATCTCTCGGTCGATCCCGAGCAGCACGTGGCGGCATTCGCAGGCGCGCCGCTGCGCCTGACCGCGATCGAGTTCGGAATTCTGTGCGCCTTCCTGACGCGGCCAACGGCGGTGTTCAACCGCGAGCAGATCATGAGCGCGGCCTACCAGCTCAACATCCAGGTCTCCGACCGCACCATCGACAGCCACATCCGCAACATCCGGGCCAAGCTCGCAGCCGTTAACTGCGACAACGTTATCGAAACCGTTCACGGCGTTGGCTTCAAGCTCGGTCGCTGCGAGCAACAAGCATGACATCGTTCCGCGCCCGCCAGAAGTGGCGACCGTCGCTTGGTCTGGTCATCTTCACCGTGCTTGCCTCGGTCGCGGTCCTGCCACTGATGGGGCTGTTTTTCTTTCGCTTCTACGACAATCAGCTGATTCACCAGACGCAAGCCGAGCTGATCGCGCAAAGCCGCGTCCTTGCCGCGATCTACGCCGAACACGTGAAGGCACGGCTTGGCGATGGCATCCCGCTCGGCGCTACAGTCCCTCAGGAGGCCCTGCCCGACCCCGACGACCAGGTGACGCCGATCCGTCCCGCGCTCGATCTCGCCGGCAACGACCTGCTGCGGCGGCGGCCCGACGCGCTGCCGGCGGCGAAGCCGGCGGATCCAGCCTATATCGAGATCGGTACCGCGCTCATGCCCATCATCCTGGAGACCCAGAAGGTCACGCTGGCGGGTTTCCGTATTCTCGATCCGCAAGGCGTGGTGATCGCCGGACGCCAGGAGGTCGGGCAGTCGCTTGCCCATATCGAGGAAGTGGCCGCGGCGCTTGGCGGCCAGTATAGCGCCGCGCTCCGGATCCGCATGCCGGACAAGCCTCCGCCACCGATCTATTCGATCAGCCGCGGCGTCGGTGTCCATGTCTTCTCCGCGATGCCCGTGATCGTCAACGATCACGTCGCCGGCGTGATCTACACGTCGCGGACGCCGAGCAACATCTTCGATCATCTCTATCAGGAGCGCGGCAAGTTCCTGCTCGCCACATTGGCCGTGCTGCTGGCGACCGTTGCAATCGGGCTGATGTTCTCCCGTACGGTCACGCGTCCGATGCGCGAGCTCGTCGATCGCGCCGTGCGGATCGGCCGCGGCGACCGCAATGCGTTTCAGCCCCTGCAGCACTATGGGACCCGCGAGCTAGCCCAGCTCTCCGACAGCTTCCTCGACATGGCTCAGCAGCTGTCGCGGCGTTCCGACTACATCGCCACCTTCTCGGCACACCTGACGCACGAATTGAAATCGCCGCTGACATCGATCAGGGGCGCGGCCGAGCTGCTGCAGGATTCGCTTCAAAGCAAGTCGGATACGCTGACCCGATTCGAGCAACAGAGCTTCATCTCGAACATCCTTGCCGACGTCGCGCGGCTCGATGCGATGAGCCAGCGGCTGCGCGAGCTGGCGCGCGCGGAGAGCGCTCCGCAGAACGAGCAGACCTCACTCTCTGGCGTCATCGCGAACCTGAAGAGCCGCTTTGCGCAGCGGACGATCGTGGCCAGCGGCGACCTCGACCGCCCGATCGGGATGTCCGGCGAGAAGGCGCTGATCGTGCTGGCGCACCTGGCCGACAACGCGTTCCGTCACAATGCCAAATTGGTGCAGCTCGAAGCGACCGCCGAAGCCTCGACCGTCTGGGTGACGGTGAGCAACGATGGCGACCCGATCTCCGACGCCAACGGCGACAAGATCTTCGATGCCTTCTTCACCACCCGCCGCGACAGCGGCGGCACCGGCATGGGCCTCGCCATCGCGCAAGCCGTCATGGTGACCCATGGCGGCGCGATCCGTCTCCTGCCCTCAGGCCGAGGCGTCGCTTTCGCGCTGGAGTTTCCGGCGGTCTGAACGGGATCAGACCCGCTCGATGATGATCGCGGGCGCCATGCCGCCAGCGGCGCTGAGCCGTCGAGCACACCGGAGGAATTTCCCGCGTGGTGGACAAAATTGACAGCGCGATCTGGTTGCCTCTCAGCATCAGCTTCCAACCGGTTGGCCGTCGCGCGCTTACGGCTTGAAATCAAGCGCATCGACGTCCTCGCGTGATCCCTTCCGCCCTCGCAATCGCGTCGGCGCATGGTGGCCCGCGCTCTCCGGTTGTCCGATCAGGCATGCTCAGCCGAGCCCTGCTTGACGCGCAAATTCGTTTGTGCGCAGCTGCGCAAAACAACAAGGCTACTCAGGGGCAGGACATATGGGCGGGCTTCGGCGAGCGCTGGCCGGTTACGGCTTCCTCATCGCATCGATCAATCTGGCGGCCGCAGCCGAGCCGATCAAGCTGCGGGTGGCAGATTCCTTTCCGAAGGGACACTATCTCGTCCGCCTCGTGCTCGAGCCCTGGATGGCCGAGGTGCAGAAGCGCACCAACAACGCCGTGATGTTCGAGCACTATCCGGCCCAGCAGCTCGGCAAGGCCGCCGACATGCTCAAGCTGACGCAAACCGGCGTCGCCGACATCGGCTATATCGCGCCCGCGTATGTGTCCGACAAGATGCCGGTCTCCGAAGTCGCGATGCTCCCTGGCGCGTTCGAGCATTCCTGCCAGGGCACGCTCGCCTATTGGAAGGCCGCGCGGAGCGGCGTGATTGCAGAGCAGGATTATACCGCAAACGGCATACGCCTGCTGCTCGCGGTGAGCCTGCCGCCCTATCGTATCCTGACCGTGAAGCAGCCGGTGAAGGACACAGCCGACATCAATGGATTGAAGCTGCGGTCGACCGGCGGCGCACAGGACCTCACCTTGCGCGCGATCGGCGCAGTGCCGGTGCGCATGGCGGCACCCGACGCCTATGAGTCGCTGTCCCGCGGCACGATGGACGGTCTGCTGTTTCCGCTCGAGAGCGTCGTCGCCTATGGCGCCGACAAGCTCGTGAAGCATTCCACCGACGGCTTTGGCTTCGCGAGCTTCGTGGTCGCCTATTCGATCAGCGAGAACGCCTGGAAGAAACTGTCGCCGGAGATCCAGAAGGCGATGATCGACACCGCCGAGGAAATCCTGCCGTCTGCCTGCAAGGAAGTGCAGAAGCAGGACAGCGAGACCATGAAGTCGATGGAGGCCGCAGGCGTCCACTTCGACACCTTGCAGCCTGACGTCGTCGCAAAGCTCAAGGACCTGACGAAAGGCGTGGGTAAGGCATGGGCCGACGGGCTCGATGCGCGCGGCAAGCGCGGCAGCGACGCCCTGAAGGAATTCAGTGCTGCCGTTGCAGCCGTGCCGGCCCAGTAACGCGGACGGAGCCCAACGTGATCAAGACAAGCCTGAAGGCTCTGAGCGCCATCGAGAGGGTGACCTCGGCCATCGCCGCGGCATTGATGTTTGCGATCATGATCATCGTCTTCTCCGATGTCGTGATGCGCTACGTGTTCAACCGGCCGTTCTCCTGGGCCTATGACCTGATCTCGCTCTACGTGATGGCCGGCGTGTTCTTTCTCTCCCTCTCCGGCACCTACGCGGTCAACGGCCATATCAGCGTCGATATCCTGCTGCCGCGCTTCTCGGCGATCATGCAGCGCCTGTGCGTCATCATCTCCAACCTCGTCGGCCTCGCGATCTTCGTTCCGATCGCCTGGCTCGGTTATCAGCGCGCGCTCGACAATTATGTATCGGGCGACGTGATGGCCGGTGCGATCCCGTGGCCGACCTGGGCGTCCTCGATCTTCGTGCCGGTCGGCGCGGGAATTCTCGCGCTGCGCCTTGCCGTTCATCTCATTGCCAATACCGCTAGCCTCCTGACCGGCGAGAATTTATTGCCGCTGCCGGCCATCTCCGGTCATTCGGACAAGGCTGCCGGAGGTTTCGAATGATCCCGACCTTCATCCTCGCGCTGCTGTTCTTCCTGCTCGCGATCGGAACACCAGTCGCGTTCGCCATGGCATTCTCCGGCGGGCTCGGCCTCTATCTGACCGGCGGCCTGCCCATCCTGCTCGGCGTGCTGCAGACCACGCCACTGTCGGCCGTCACCTCCTACGAGCTGATCACGATCCCGATGTTCCTGTTGATGGCAGACCTGGTGCTGCTGTCGGGCGTCGCCGACGATCTGTTCAAGACCGCCGCAGCCTGGGTTGGACGCATCCCCGGCGGTCTCGGCATGGCGACCGCGTTGGCTGGCGCGGGCTTCGGCTCGATCTGCGGTACCAGCACAGCCTCCGCCGCGACACTCTCTTCGACCAGCCTGCCCGCGATGATCCGCCAGGGTTACGAGCCCAAAATGGCCGCTGGCGTCGTCGCGATCTCGGGCACGCTGGCGATGCTGCTGCCGACCTCGGTGGCGCTCGTGATCTTCGGGCTGCTTGCCGAGGTGAACATCGGAAAGCTCCTGATCAGCGGCATCATCCCGGCGGTCTTCGTCACCATCATCATCATGTCGACGATCTATATCCTGGTGCTGCTCGATCCCTCGCGCGCACCGACGATATCGGCCGTGACATGGTCGGAGCGGTTCAGCCTGCTCTGGCAGGTCAGCCCGATGGTGGTCCTGTTCTCGATCGTCACAGGTACAATCTATCTCGGGATCGCGACGCCGACCGAAGCCTCGGCTTTTGGTGCGTTTGGCGCCTTCTGTCTCGCCTGCTGGAAGGGCAAGATCAACCTGACGTCGCTCTACACGACGTTACGGCATGCCGCCCAGGGCACCTGCATGATCGTGCTGATCATCATGTGCGCGCACATCTTCGGCTATTTCTTCACCCTCACCCAGGTCACGCAGAACATCGTCGGGTGGGTCGGCGGGCTCGACGTCTCGCGCTGGATCATCATCACGCTGATCCTGTGCGGCTACATCGTGCTCGGCTCGTTCATGGATCAGATCGCGATCCTCGTGCTGACGGTTCCGATCGTGCTGCCGCTGATCAAGTCGCTCGGCTTCGACCCGATCTGGTTCGGCGTCATCAAGATCGTGACTGCCGAGGTCGGCATGATCACGCCACCGATCGGATTGAACTGCTTCATCGTGGCCCGTTATGCACACCGCCCCGTCGGCGAGGTGTTCCGCGGCACATTCCCGCATTTCATCGCGCATCTGATCGCAATCGCCATTTTCGTGGCATTTCCGGAGATCATCCTCTGGCTGCCGAACCACATGCAACATTGAAGAAGCCGTCGGTCGAGACGGCCATCTCTGGGAGACCGTTATGAATTTCTATTCCCGTTTCCTCGCCGGCGCAGGTGTCGGCACCGCATTGCTGGCAGCCTCCGCATCACCGGGCCTGGCCGAGGAGAAGATCATCCTGCGCCTTGCCGACAGCCTGCCGTCCGGCCACGTGATCCATGAACTCGTCGGCAAGCCGTTTTCAGAGCTCGTCACCAAGCTGACCAATGGCCAGGTCACGTTCCAGCACTTCCCGGCGGAGCAGCTCGGCAAGGCCAAGGACATGGCCCAGCTTACCGCGCTCGGCGTCGCCGACGTCTCGTACATCGTGCCATCCTATTCGTCGGACAAGTTTCCGCTGACGGCGGTCGCCGAACTGCCCGGCATCTTCGACAGCGAGTGCCAGGGCTCACTCGCCTTCTACAAAGTCTCGCACAATGGCGGCATCCTGGAGACGAAGGAATTCGCGCCGAACCAGCTTCGGCCGCTGGTGACGCTCGCGCTGCCGGCCTACCAGGTCCAGCTTGCGACCAGCCGCGATGTGAAGACGGCAAAGGACCTCGAAGGCCTGAAGATCCGCACCACCGGCGGCGCGATGGACCTGATGATGCGCTCGATCGGCGGCGTGCCGGTGCGGATGGCCGCGCCCGAGATCTATGAATCGCTGACCCGCGGCACGCTCGATGGGCTGATCTTCTCCTACCAGAGCTCGGCATCCTACGACTTCGGCAAGATCCTGAAGTCGGGCACCGAGGGGCTGAACTTCGGCACCGCGATCTTCACCTATTCGATCGGCGAGCTGAAATTCAAGTCGCTGCCCGAGAATGTGCGCAAGGCGCTGGTCGAGGCCGGCGAGCAGACCACGCGCGAGGCCTGCAAGCGGTTCGAGGACGGAGAGAAGGCTGCGGCCGACAAGATCAAGTCGCAGGGCATGAAGGTCATCAACTTCAGCGCCGACGACAAGAAGGTGTTCGACACCGCCTTCAAGTCGGTGGCACAGGATTGGGTGAAAGATGTCGACAAGCGCGGCAAGCCCGGCACCGACGTCTTCAAGGCCTTCACCGAAGCACTGGCCGCTACCCATTGAGCCAGGCGCCGACGAGAGACAAACCATCCGTGCCGGCGGGCCCGCTCTCCGGCGTCAGGATCATCGACCTCACCAGCGTGATGATGGGACCCTACGCGACCATGATCCTCGGCGACTACGGCGCCGACGTGATCAAGGTCGAGAGCCCCGATGGCGATGTGATGCGCCACGCCGCCCCGATGCGCCATTCCGCGATGGGCGCGATGTATCTGCAGGGCAATCGCAACAAGCGCTCAATCGTGCTCGATTTGAAGAAGGCCGTCGGCCGCGCGGCCCTGCTGCGTCTTGCCACGGATGCCGACGTGTTCGTCCACAACGTCCGCCCCGCGGCGATGGCGCGGCTGAAGCTCGGAGCCGACGATCTGCTCGCGACCAACCCGCGGCTGGTCTATGCCAGCCTGCACGGCTTCGGCGAGACCGGGCCCTATGCCGGCCGGCCCGCCTATGACGACCTGATCCAGGGGCTGACCGCCCTGCCCGCGCTGACCGGCAGGATCACCGGTGAGCCGCGCTACTCTCCGGCGACCATGGCCGACCGCATCGTCGGCCTCAATGCCGTTCACGCTATCCTCGCGGCGCTGTTCCACCGCGAGCGCACCGGCGAAGGCCAGGCGATCGAAATCCCGATGTTCGAGACCATGGCGCAGTTCGTGCTCGGCGATCACATGGCCGGGCGCAGCTTCGAGCCGCCGATCGGCCCGCCGGGTTATTCCCGGCTGCTGTCGCCCGACCGCCGTCCGTATCAAACCAGCGACGGCTACATCTGCGCACTGGTCTATTCCGACAAACAATGGAACGCGTTCTTCGCCAAGATCGGCCTTGCGAACGAAGCCGACCGCGACCCGCGGCTGAACAGCATCTCTGCGCGAACCCGGAACTACGACTTCGTCTACGACTGGTTCTCGCAGATGATGAAGACCCGTAGCACCGCCGAATGGATGCGCTTCTTCGAAGAAGCCGACATTCCGCACGCGCCGCTGCACGACCTCGACAGCCTGATCGACGATCCGCATCTGACCGCCGTCGGGCTGATCCAATCAATGGAGCATCCGACCGAAGGCACGCTGCGCGTGGCCGGCCCGGCCGCCACCTGGAGCAAGACGCCGCCATCGATCCGGACCTATCCGCCGAACCTCGGCGAGCATGGCCGGGAGATCCTGCGCGAGGCTGGACTCGCGGATGCCGAGATTGCGGCCCTCCTCAAGGAGGGCGCGCTGATCGAACCCGACTGACTATTTCCTGCGCGACGCCAAGATTTTCTCGGCGGCGCGCAGATGCGGCTTGTCCAGCATCTTGCCGTCCATCTTGGCGACCCCGGACGGATTGTTGGCAAACGCGGCGATCACGCGCTCCGACCATGCGATCTCCTCGTCCGTCGGCATGAAGGCCGCGTTGACGACATCGACATGCTTGGGATGAATCACGGCCTTGGCGAGGAAGCCGTCCTGCCGCGCCGCGATCGCCTCCGCCTCCAACGCGTCGAGATCGTTGATATCGGTGGCGATCGTGTCGATCGCAACCACGCCGGCCGCTGCTGCGCCGATCAGGCAGAGATCGCGGGCGAGGATGAAGGGCGAATGATAGCGGCGGTCGGTGCGGTTGCGCGTTGCGCCGAGCGAGGCCGCAAGGTCCTCCGCACCCCACATCATGCCCCAGAGCCGCGGGCTCATGTTCTCGAAGTCCAGGATCTTCAGCACCGCCCGCGCCGTCTCGGTTGCGACCGCAACGATCCGCGTGGTGCCCTGCGCGATATCTGAGGCGGCCTCGAATGCATCGAGATAGAGCGCGAGCTTGTTGACGTCGGCGGCGCCGGCGCATTTCGGCAGCACGATGCCATCAGGCTTTCCGGGCATCACGGCCGCGAGGTCGCCGAGCGTCAGATCGGTGTCGAGCGCGTTGACGCGGATATAGAGCTTCTGGTCCGGATTGCGCGCATCGAGCATCTCGCGCGTGATGCCGCGCGCAACGACCTTCTGCTCCGGTGCGATGGAATCCTCGAGGTCGAGGATCAATGCGTCGGCCGCGGTCTTCTTCGCGCTCTCATATTTCCGGGTGCTGTCGCCGGGAACGAACAGGAACGATCGCATCGTCTATGCCTTCGGCTTGCAGTGCATCAGGCCGGTGCGGCGGCAGCTTGCCACCACCTCGCCGCGCTGGTTGGTCATGGTGTGTTCGAATTCGACAATGCCCTGGGTCGGCCGCGACTTGCTGGCGCGCTTGCCGATGATCCTGGTATGCGCTTTCAAGGTATCGCCGTGAAAGACTGGTTTCGGAAACTTGACGTCGGTCATGCCGAGGTTTCCGACCGTGGTTCCCAAGGTCGTGTCGTACACGCTCATACCGATCATGATGCCGAGCGTATAGAGGCTGTTGAACAGCCGCTGGCCGAACTCGGTCTTCTCTGAGAAATGCGCATCGATGTGCAGCGGCTGCGGGTTCATGGTCAGGAGGCTGAACATGGTGTTGTCCATCTCCGTCACGGTCCGGCTGAACTCGTGATGGAATTCTTGCCCGACCTCGAACTCTTCGAAATACAATCCAGCCATTTAACGTCCCTTGTAGTTGGGCGTTCGCTTCTCAACGAACGCATTCAGCCCTTCCTGGCAGTCTTCCGTCGACGCGACCACAACAAAGCTTTCCGCCGTGTTCTCCACCGAGCGGCGGAAATCGGCGTCGACCGCGCGCATGAAGGCATCGCGGCCGATCTTCATCACGATCGGCGATTTCGCCGCAAGTTTCCGCGCGATCTCGCGGGCTCGATCGAGCGCAGTGCCCTTCGGCACCACTTCGCTGAGCAGCCCCATGCGGTAGGCGGTCGCGGCATCGAAGGGCTCGCCGAGGAACAGCGGGCCGAACGCCTGGTGCTTCCCCACCAGCCGCGGCAACTGCACGAAGTGGATCGCCGGGATCAGGCCGACATCGATCTCGGGATAGCCGAAGGTCGAACTGTCGCCCGCGATGATCATGTCACATGAGATCGCGATCGTCATGCCGCCTGCGCGCACCGCGCCATCGACCGCCGCTATCGTCGGCTTGCCCATGCGGTACTGCGTATCGTTCAGCGCGAAATACAGCCGCTCGAGGAATGCCTTGGTCTCGATCGCGGGTTTGCCCCTGACGATGTCAAGGTCGAGTCCGGCGCAAAACACCTTGTGGGCGCTGCTGATGATGACGGCGCGCACCGTGTCATCATCGCGCGCTTTCGCCAGCGCCGCCAGCAACGCGTCGATCAAGGGGATGCTGAGCGCATTCACCGGCCCGCGGTCCAGCACAATCTCCGCAATCTGGTTGCTGATCGAGTAACGAACGAGGTCCGTGCTCATGATGTCTTGCCTCCTGTCATCGCTTTGGCCTGCCGCACCGCGCCCGACAGCAGCAAGCCGTCGATCTCGGCCGAGCCAAGACCAGCCTCTGTCAGCACCGCGCGGCTATCCTGCCCGACGTCCGGCGCAGGACAAAGATGATCCTCGGACAGGCTCGCGATCCCCGGCGTCCGAGGCGAATAGACCGCGCCGACGCCCGGCGTATCCTGGCGAACCGACGCCCTGGTCGCCTCGACGTGCGGGTTGCGCAGCCATTCGCCGGGATTGAGGATGCGCTCCGCGATGATATCGGCGGCGTGCAGCCGCGCGAGCCAGGCATCCGTCGGCTGCGTCAGGAACACCTCGCGCAGCTGCGGGATCAGCGTGTCGGCAGCGTCCGCACGTCGGGCGAAGTCGGCGAAACGGGGATCGCTGGCGAGATCCTCGCGGTCGATCGCACCGCACAGCCGCTTGTATTGCGGCTCGTTCACCAGCGTGACCATCATCCAGCCGTCCTGGGTCTGGTAGGTGCCGGCCGGTACATTGAGCGCGCGCGGGGCACCGCCCTCGAGGATGAACTCCGCGACCTTATGGCCAAGCAGCCCCGACGTCGACTGGCAGAGATTGACGTCGATCCAGCGGCCTGTGCCGACCGTCGCACGTGCGAACAGCGTCGTCGCAATCGCCTGGAACGCGTACACGCCGGTGACGACGTCAGAGATCGTGGTGCCGACCCGGTGCGGCACACCATCGGTCCCGATATTGACCGACACCAGTCCCGAAAACGCCTGCGCCACCGAATCCGAGCCGGGCCGCTTTGCATAGGGCCCGCTCTGCCCGAAGCCGCTGACCGACAGATAGACCAGGCCCGGATTGTCGCGCGACAGGCTCTCGTAGCCGAGCCCGAGCCGCTCCGCGACACCAGGACGAAACCCTTCAATCAGCACGTCCGCCTCGCGCGCCAGAAGCTGCGCGATCGCGATCCCGTCCTTGTGCTTCATGTCGAGGCACAGGCTGCGCTTGCCGCGGTTATAGACCGCCGACAGAGTCGTGTGGTTGCCGTAGGTCGTGCCCAAATAGCGCGACCAGTCGCCTTCAGGCGGCTCGACCTTGATGACGTCGGCGCCGTAGACCCCGAGCAGCATCGCGCAATAGGGCGAGGCGATCCCCTGCCCGAAATCCAGCACTTTCAGCCCGCGATACGGCGCCTCGTGCGTCGGCATCAGCTTGCGTTCGCCCGCCATTTGTCCTCCCACAGCTGTCGAAGAGCCCTATTCTTTTGTGCATGATCCTCTCGGAAAACCGCTCCACACTTTTCCGGATCATGCCTACAGCGCCAGATAGCGCTGCCGGATGTTATCGTTGGCCTTCAGCTCATCGATGGAGGATGTGTAGACGATCTGTCCCTTGTCGATAACCGTCGCGTGGCTCGCAAGGCCAAGGCAAAAATGCATGTTCTGCTCGGCGATCAATACTGTGGCACCGGTGCCGCGGAGCTGCCGCAGCAGTTCGCCGATGCGCTGCACGATGATCGGCGCCAGCCCCTCGCTCGGCTCGTCCAGCAGCAGCAGCACCGGATTGCCCATCAGCGTGCGGGCAATCGCCAGCATCTGCTGCTCGCCGCCGGACAGCCGTCCGGCAATCCGGTGCCGCAGCGGCTCCAGCAGCGGGAACACGTCATAGACGCGGCGGATCGACCACTCGTCCTCGCCGTCCGGCCCCGTCTTCTGGCCGATGACGAGGTTGTCCTCGACCGTATGCTCGGGAAAGATCTGGCGGTCCTCCGGCACGAAGCCGAGCCCGGCCCGCGCGATGTGATGCGGCCTCATCCCGGAGACCACGTTGCCGCGCAAGGTCACCTTGCCGCGGCGCGCAGGCGCCAATCCCATGATCGCCTTCATGGTGGTCGACTTGCCGGCCCCGTTGCGGCCGAGCAGCGCCATGGTCTCGCCCTTCCGCACCGAGAGGCCGACGCCGAACAATATTTGGCTGGTGCCGTAGTAGACGTCGAGATCCTCGACCTGCACCACCGGCTGCGTGCTCATACCACCGCTCCCGCGTGGTCGTCGCTGCCGAGATAGGCCTCGATGACGGCTTCATTCCTGCGGATCGCATCAGGCGTCCCCGTCGCCAGGATCCGGCCGTAACACAGCACGACGATCTCAGGTGCGATCTTGAACACGATATCCATGTCGTGCTCGATGAACACGACGGTGATCTTCTGCTCCTCCCAGAGCTCGCGCACCTTGTCGATCATGCGCCAGCGCTCCTCGGTACCCATGCCGGCGGTCGGCTCGTCGAGCAGCAACACTTTGGGATCGAGCACCAGCGCGAGCGCGATATCGAGCAGCTTCTGGTCGCCATGCGACATCGTCGCCGCGGTCCTGTTGCGCTTGCTGGCAAGGCCGAGCAACTCCATCGCGTGCTCGGCGCGGTCGCGCGTCTCGGCCAATGGAAAGCGGCGATGCATCACGCCGGCACGGCGCTGATCGGCGCAAACCGCTGCCAGCATCGTCTCCTCGACCGTCAGCGACGGGAAGATGCTCGCGACCTGGAAGGCGCGGCCGATGCCGTGGCGCACGATCTCCGGTGGCGTCTTGCCCGCCATGTCGATGCCGTTGAGCAGGATCTGCCCGGCGTCCGGGCGCAGCGCGCCCGTGATCAGGTTGAAGAACGTGCTCTTGCCGGCACCATTGGGGCCGATCACGGCGGTGAGCGAACCGTCGGCGAAATCGAGCGAGACGTTGTCCGTCGCCTTGACGCCGCCAAAGGATTTCGAGAGGGCGCGAATTTTCAGCATGGCTAACCGTGCCCCTCGCCGCGGCGCTGCGCGAACCATTCGACGACAAAGTCCATCAGCCCTTTCCGCAGGCCGATGGCAAAGAACAGGATCACGATGCCGAGCACGATGCCGTGATACTCGGTCAGGCGGGTCACGGTGTCGTTGAGGATCAGCAGCAGCACCGTTCCGACCATCGGCCCGAGGAAGGTCGTCACGCCGCCGAGCATGTTGATGAAAATGCCCTCGCCGGAGATCGTCCAGTAAGCGAATTCGGGATAGGCGCCGGAGACGAACAGCGCCATGATGATGCCGCCGGTCGCCGCGAACAGCGCCGCCAGCACGAAGATTGTCAGCTTCGCGCGCCAGACATCGATGCCGATGAAGCTCGCCCGCGTGGCGTTGTCGCGGATCATGCGCAGCGTGTAGCCGAACGGCGACTGCGCGATCTGGCGCATCAAGAGCAGCCCGATCACCAGCAGCGCGCAGCTCGTGATGTAGAGATGCAGATGGTTCGAGAGGTCGATGCCGAGAAACGGCGGCCGCGGAATGCCACCGCGCAGGCCCTGGTCGCCGCCGGTCAGCGATTGCCACGACAGGATGGTGGAGTGGATCAGCATCTGGAACGCCAGCGTGACGAAGGCGAAATAGATCTCCTTCAGCCGCACACAGATCGCGCCGATGACGACGGCAACGACGAAGGTTATCGCCAGCGTGGCGACAAAAGCCACCGGGATCGGCACACCGGTCTTCTGCATCATGAGGCCGAAACCATAGGCGCCGAGGCCGAAAAACATGCCATGCCCGAACGAGATCAGCCCGGTGCAGCCGACCAGAAGGTTGAGCGACGTCGCGAACAGGCCATAGGCCGCGCAGCGGATCACGAAGTCGAGCAGCTGCTTGCTGCCGAAGAACATCGGGAGAAGCGCGAGCACGACAAACGCCGCGAGCGCAATCAAAAGATCGCGATAGCGCTGCGGCCTGGCGTCGATCCGGGGCACTTCGAGGGGTTGCGCGCCTTGGCCTGCCTGCAACTCGGTCATGCGACCTCCTTGCCGAACAGGCCGGTCGGACGCGACACCAGCACGATCACCATGAAGAGATACATCAGTCCCTCGGTGAACAGCGGGAAGCCGAGCGATCCGAACGAGCGGATCAGCCCGATCAGGAGCGCGCCGATCAGGGCCCCCAGGATCGAGCCCATGCCGCCGATCACGGTCACGATGAAGGACTCGATCAGCACCGAGAAACCCATGCCCGGCGTCAGCGAGCGCACCGGCGCGGCAAGCGCTCCCGCCAGTCCCGCCAGCATGCCGCCGAGCGCGAACACGCCGCCATAGATCAGCCCGGTGTTGATGCCGAGCGCCGACACCATCCCGGGATTGTGCGCAGCCGCACGGATCACCTTGCCGATCCGGGAACGCGCCAGCCCCAGCCCGAGAACGACGGCAGCGACGAGCGCCACGCCAATCAGCAGCAGATAATATGGCGGCACCACGCCGCCGGCGATGAACAACGGCGGAACCTGGAACGCGGCCGGCATGCCCATCGACCTGAATTCAGGCCCCCAGATCATGCGGACCACGTCATCAAAGATCAGGACGAAGGCATAGCAGACCAGGAGCTGCATCAGCACGTCGCGGCCGTAGACCCGGCTCATGAAGGCGCGCTCGAAGATCAGGCCGAGGAGCGCGGTGCCGACGGCGCCGCTCAGGATCGCCAGCGCAAAGCTGCCGGTGAGCTGATAGGCCGTCATCGCGAAATAGGCGCCGAACATATAGAAGGCGCCGTGGCTGAAATTGACCACCTTGAGCACGCCGAAGATCAGCGTCAGCCCGACGGCGACAAGAAACAGCAGCATGCCGATGATCAGGCCGCTGGTGGTCTGCGTCACCAGGCATGCAGGACTGGTGAGGCAACTGGCGAGCGCGTCGAGGTCCACGAGAATCATCCATTACGGCGGGCCGCAACGCCGGCGCGCGACAAACATCAGATGCAAGGCGGAGACAGCACGCTGCCTCCGCCCCCGCATGCGGATCAGGTGTAGCCCTTGCTCTTCTTCCACTCGGCTTCGAGTTCGAAGATGGTCTTCCAGTCTCCGGCCTTGACGTCGGGCACGTAGGGCTCCTGCGGGATCGTGGTGCCCCAGCCGATTGCGTAGCCGACCAACGTGTGGTCGTCGGCGCGCATGGTCACGGTGCCGTCGGCACCGAACGGGCATTTGATAGTCAACCCTGTGAGAGCCTCTGCGACCTTCTTGCCGTCGGTCGAGTTCGCCTTCTTGACGGCCTCGTTGAGGAACATGACGGCCGTCGCGTTCTGCCAGGACCAGTTGGTCGGGTACTCGTTGTACTTCGCCTTGTAGGCATCGCCCCAGGCTGCATTCTCCGGGGTCGGCGGGAATGTCTTGATGTAACGGTCGCCGGAGTGGATGCCCTTGGGCAGGTTCTTCACCACCGTGAGCGCGGTGTAGTCGGCCATGTTGACCGCGAACACCTCCATCTGGTTGAACATCGCGTAGATGTTAGCCTGGTCGATGTAGGAGGTGAGATCGCCACCCCACAAGCAGGAATAGAGCGCCTGCGGCTTGGCCTGCAGGATCTTGGTCACCACCTCGGTGTAATCGGGCTGGAACAGCTTCGGCCAGGATTCGCTGATGATCTCGACATCGGGCGCGAATTTCTTCAGGTACAGCACGAATTCGCCGGTGGTATCGCGGCCATAGGCATAGTCCGGCGAGCAGGTCGCCCACTTCTTCAGGCCCTTGGCCTTGGCGATCCCGGCCGCGTAGCCGGCGCCGACGATCGAGTCATGAATGCCCTGCCGCACGCAACGGAAGGCGTTCGGAATGTGCTGCTTGGGATCGGCGGTCAGCGACGATGCTTCCGAGCAGGTGTGGATGCAGAGCACGCCGAGATCGCGCGCCACCTCGTGAACCGCGAACGATCCCGACGATGCCTCGCCATCGAGCAGCATCTCGCAGCCGTCGGTGTTGACGAGCTCGCGCGCAATGCGCGCGGCTTCCTGCGGCTGTCCCTTGGAATCGCGGATCACCATCTCGATCTGCCGCCCGGCAAGGCCGCCTGCGGCATTGACCTTCTCGACTTCCAGCATCACCGCATTGCGCGAGGACGTCCCGAGTTGCGCGACGCGACCCGATAGAATGGTCGGCATGCCGATCTTGATGGTCTTGGCCTGTGCGCGCGCCACCCAAGGCGCAGCAAAGGTCACCGCGCCGGCGCCCATCAGCGCAAGCGTCGAGCGCCGGCTGATGCCCGGTTTCCGGGTCCTCGTCATATTCCCCTCCCTGTCGGGTTCGCGTTCCCAAATCCCTGTCGGAGATCGTTTCGTCTCCATGGCCACGATGTTTTCAGAGCAAGGGGGGTGACGTCAAGCCAAAGATGAATTACGACTCACAATTCATCTAGGGAGAAAGCGGCGCCGGAATCGGCCCGACGAGCGGCAAATGATCAATCTTTCCAGCTTCATCGCATTTCATGCGAGGCGGACTCCGGACTGCTGTGCGCTGAAATATCGCGGCGAAGACGTCTCCTATGCAGATTTCGATCTGCGGATCCGGCAGGTCGGCAGCTGGCTCGCGACACGCGGAATTGCGCCCGGCGACGTCGTCGCGGTCCTGATGAAGAACAGCACGGCCTTTCTCGAACTGGTATTCGCGACCAGCCATATCGGCGCGGTGTTCCTGCCGGTCAATTATCGCCTGTCGGCCGCTGAGGTCGGCTACATCGTCGGCAATTCCGGCGCGCGCCTGCTCGTCGCCGACGAGGAATTTGCCGCGATCGCAGCTGGCGATGCACCGGTCGTGCTGCTCGATGAAGCCGCGCAATCCAGCGTCACCAATCTTGCGCCGGACATTGCGCCGGCGCCGATCCATGTACGCCAACCACGCGACCTGATGCGGTTGATGTACACCTCGGGCACGACGGATCGCCCCAAGGGGGTGATGCTCACTTACGAGAACATTTATTGGAAATCCGCCGACCAGACCGTGGTGCTCGGGCTGAACGCCGACACGCGGCTGCTCGTCGTCGGCCCGCTCTATCATGTCGGCGCGCTCGACCTGCCCGGCATCGCCGTGCTCTGGCATGGCGGCATGCTGTGCATTCACCGCACCTTCGAGCCCGAGCCGGCGCTGGCCGCCATCGAGCGCGAGAAGCTCAATGCGGCGTGGTTTGCGCCGGTCATGACCACGGCCCTCCTCACCTGCCCGAACCGCGAGCGTTACGATGTCTCGAGCCTGAAATGGGCAATCGGCGGCGGCGAGAAGACGCCGGAAGTCCGCATCCGCGCCTTCTCTGACTATTTCAAGAACGCGCGCTACATCGATGCCTATGGCCTCACTGAAAGCTGCGGCGGCGATACCTTCATGGACGCCGGCCGCGAGATCGAGAAGATCGGCTCGACCGGCCGCGCGATCGCTCATGTCGAGATCGAGATCCGCGACGACGCCGGCAAGCGCCTGCCCGCCGGCCAGAACGGCGAGATCTGCCTGCGCGGCCCGAAGATCACGCAGGGCTACTGGAGGGATCCGGAGAAGACGGCATCGGCCTTCTTCGGCGACTGGTTCCGCACCGGCGACGTCGGCCATCTCGATGACGACGGCTTCCTCTATCTGACCGATCGCAAGAAGGACATGATCATCTCCGGCGGCGAGAACATCGCCTCTTCCGAGGTCGAGCGCGCCATCTACGAAATCCCCGGGGTACGCGAGGTCGCCGTGATCGGCCTGCCCGACGACCGCTGGGGCGAGAAGCCGGTCGCCATCGTGGTGTTGGCGGACGACGCAAGGCTCGACCTGACTGATCTCACCGAATTCTGCCGTGCGCGGCTCGCAGGCTTCAAGGTGCCGCGGCAGTTGATCATCCGCGACAGCCTGCCGCGCAATCCATCCGGCAAGGTGCTCAAACGCGTGCTCCGCGCCGAACTCGAGGCCACCGCATGACGCAAGCGACATCCGCCAAAGTGACAAAACTGAACCGGGTCGAGCGCAACGCCTGGACCAAGCAGAAGATCTTCGACGCCGCAACCAAGGTCGTCGGCAAATACGGCTATGCCGAAGCCTCGGTCGCGCGCATCACCGAAGCCGCCGGTGTGGCGCAAGGCACCTTCTACAATCATTTCGAGAACCGCCAGGAACTGCTCGACCAACTGCTGCCGAAGATCGGCCTCGACATGGTCCGCTTCATCCATGCACGCACCGGCACTGCCAACGAAGCCCGGCAGGAGGTCGAGCGCTTCAGCGCCTTCTTCGATTTCATCCGCGAGGTCCCCGAGTTTCTCCGCATCCTCAACGAGGCCGAGTTCTTCGCGCCGATCGGCTACCAGAAGCATTTCGACAATATTTCGAATGCCTATGTCCGGATCCTGCAGCGTGCACGGGCCGCGGGCGCCACCAACACCTTCAGCGACGAGGAGTTCGAGGCCATCGTCCAGGTCTTGATGGGTGCACGCGGTTATCTCAGCCGCCGCTATTCCTATTCCGAGCAAGGCGTCACCGCCGTGCCCGACTACGTCATCACGGCCTACCAGAAGCTGGTCACGCGCGGCCTGTTCACCACGAGCGACAAGGGAAGAAAGTCATGAGCGCCGACGGCATTATCCTCGTCACCGGCGGCAGTCGCGGCATTGGCGCGGCGACCGCAACGCTGCTTGCGGATCAAGGACACCGCGTCGTCATCGTCGACATCGCGCCCGAGCCGCTGGTCGGAACGGCCGCCATCCTCTGGCCGGCGCCGTTCGACGTCGCGAGCGAAAGCGCCGTCGTCACCGGCGTCGCCGATATCGAGAAAGCGCACGGCCCGATCACCGGCCTCGTCAACGCGGCCGGCGTGTTCGGCAAGATGCACACGATCGAGCGGGTACGGATGGAGCAATGGGACCGCGAGGTCAATATTGACCTGCGCGGCACTTTTCTGGTCGCGCGCAGCGTCGGCATCGGAATGGCCAAGCGGCGTCACGGTGCGATCGCGAACGTCGCCTCGGTGGCCGGCATGACGTCGGGTCCGATCCACGCCTATACCGCGGCGAAGGCCGGCGTCATCCAGATCACGCAGACGCTCGCCGCCGAATGGGGCCGTTCCGGCGTACGCGTCAACGCGGTGTCGCCCGGCTTCACCCGCACAGTGGCGCTCGAGGCGGGCATCGCGTCGGGCGCCCTGAACAAGGATCTGTTGGCCCGCCCGACAGCGATGAACCGGCTGGTCGAGCCGATGGAGGTGGCGCAGGCGATCGCCTGGCTGCTCTCGCCGCAGAGCAGCGGCGTGACCGGCATCAACCTGCCGGTCGATGCCGGCTACATCGTGGGCACCACCTGGGCCGCCTATGGCGGTCTGCCGGACACACCGGCCAGCTGAGGACAACGCATGAATATCGAGCTTTCGCGCCAACACCTCGATCTGTCCTCCGCCATCGCCGAGGGCGATATCCGCGTGCTGCTGATGGTGCTGGTGCACATGACCGGCGACGAGAAGTGGCTCGAGCCGCCGTACAAGCCGAAGCGCGACGTCCGCCTGATCCCCGATCCGGATGCCGGCGTGCCGAAGGAGATCCAGGACGAGATCCGCGCCGCCGTCCTGAACCTGTTCGCGAACGGAACGCCGAAACCCGTCATCACCGATCCCGGCGATGAGCTGATGCTGCGGATGATGCGCGCGACGCTCGGCGAGAACGTCGCGCCGGAATATGCCCCGTTGATGCGTGAGGAGATGGGATTCGTTCCCCGCGAGGCCCGATGGCGCGAGCGCCCTTCCGACGAACGACTGGCGCAGCAGCATGTGCTGATCGTCGGCGCCGGTGTCTGCGCGATCGCGCTCGGCGTTGCGCTGGGACGGCTCGGCATTCCCTATACGATCGTCGAGAAGCAGGACGAGATCGGCGGCACCTGGTACGTCAACCGCTACCCCGGTTGCGGCGTCGATACGCCGAACCACTCCTATTCCTTCTCGTTCGGCGCCCGCAATCCGTGGACGCGTTATTTTGCGCAGCGCCAGGAATTGCTCGACTATCTGCTCAAGGTCGTGCGCGAATACGGCATCCGCGAGCACGTCCGCCTCTCGACCGAGCTCGTCGCCTCGCGCTGGGACGAAGGCAAGCGCCGCTGGATCTCGACGCTGAAGACCCCGAGCGGTGAAGAGACCTTCGAGTCCACCGCGCTGGTCAGCGCGATCGGGCAACTCAACGATCCCTCGCCTGCCCCTTTCAAGGGAGACGGGGATTTCACCGGCCAAAAGGTTCATTCGGCGCTGTGGTCCGACGACATCAAACTCGACGGCAAGCATGTCGCCGTGATCGGTACCGGCGCGACTGCGATGCAACTGGTGCCGTCGATCGCCGACCGCGTCGCCTCGGTCACCGTCTACCAGCGCACCGCGCAGTGGGCGCGGCCGGTGAAGGGCTATTCCGACCCGATCACTGACGGCGCGCAGTGGCTGCTCGCCCATCTGCCGTTCTATGTGCAGTGGTATCGCTTCAACATGTTCTGGCGTTACGGCGACGGGCTGCTGCCGTTCCTGCGCAAGGATCCGGCCTGGCCGCATCCGGACCGCGCCGTCAACAAGGGCAACGACCGGCATCGCCAGGAGCTGGCCGACTTCATCCTCTCCGAGCTGAAGGACCGCCCTGATTTGATCGAGAAGTGCATGCCGACCTATCCGCCTTACGGCAAGCGCATCCTGCTTGACAACAACTGGTTCAAGACGCTGACCAGGCCGAATGTCGAGCTGGTCACCGACAAGATCGACCATTTCGCTGCGGACGGAATCGTCACGGCCGACGGCACATCCCGGCCGCACGATGTCATCGTGATCTCGACCGGCTTCAAGGTCTCCGAGATGGCCGCGCGTCTCAACATCACCGGCCGCGACGGCAAGAACCTCAAGCAGGCGTGGCACCACGACAATCCGACCGCGTATCTCGGTCTCACCGTGCCCGACTTCCCTAATTTGTTTCTGATGCTCGGCCCCAACTCGGGACCCGCGCATGGCGGCAGCGTAATCTTCCAGTCGGAATGCCAGAGCCGCTACATCTCCGCCTGTCTCGTCGAGATGATCGAGAACGATATCGCTGCGATCGACGTGCATCCCGACGCGCATGACGAATACATCCGCAACGTCGATGCCGAGCATGAGCAGCTGATCTGGACGCATCCGGGCATGACGACCTACTACCGCAACAGAAGCGGCCGGGTGTTCTCGGCAATGCCGTGGCGGTTCGTCGACTACTGGAAAATGACGCATGATCCGGACTTCACGCAGTATCGAAAGACCAAGGCGCGACAGGAAAGCTGACCTGAATTACCCCGCTCGTTAACTTGACAGCAGGCGATATCTGCCGCAGCATTTCGGCGACTGCACCTGTTGGGGTGCGGGAGCGGCTGCTCCCCGCGTCGCAGGAATTGACGGACGATTTTGGAATCGGCCGTCAGGCAGAGAAGCGGACAGAGGTCCGTCGGCCCACCCTTGGAGAGGAGCATGACGCCACCGGCGAAAGCCAGCGACCTTGCTCAGCGGCAAGGTCTCGGTGCACGTTGAGGCGAACAGCAGCTGCTAGCCGCGTGCACTGCCGACAATCTGAACGTATCCGCAGGACGAGAGCGCAAAGGCCAAGCGCTTTTAGATCCCGAAACACCACTGGTCTACACCAGAGATCCTTCGCTAAAACGAAGTAGCAGGGCCCCGCGATGCTTGAATGCACCGGGGCCCATTCGTTTGCGCGCCATCTCTCCCTCGTCGCACCGCATTGCGTCACCGCGCGGGATCGGGAACAATTGTCCTCGCGGAGTGAGGAGCGATGATGGAAAAGCCGCTTGTACGCATCTACACCGACTACAAGTCTCCCTATGCCTATGTCGCCAACAAGCGGCTGTTCGAGCTCGAGGAGACCTTTGGCGTCGAGCTGGAATGGCTGCCCTACACGCTTCGCATTCCCGAGTTCATGGGCACGGTCGAGGCGCGCACGCCGCATTTCTGGCGCAAGGTGCGCTACTCCTACATGGATGCGCGGCGGTTCGCCAATGCGCAGGGACTGACCATGAAGGGCCCGCGCCGGATCTACGACGCCTTCTACTCCAGCGCCGGAATGCTGTTCGCGCAACGCCATGGGCTGTTCCGGCCCTATCATGACACGGTGTTCCGGAGGTTCTGGAACCACGAGCTGGAGATCGACGAGTTGTCGGAGATCGCCGGCGTGATTTCCGCGATCGGCGGTTCCACTGAGGCCTTCGAGGCCTACGTTCGCGGCCCTGCCCGCGCAGAACACGATCGCATCATCGACGAGGCCGAAGCGCTCGGCGTTTTCGGCGTGCCCAGCATCGTGTTCAACGGCGAACTGTTCTGGGGCGGCGACCGCATCGACATGCTGATCGAGCGGATCAGGCATCCGGACTCGGTCGCGGTCGCGCTCGGCAGCAGGCATCGAACCTAGACGACGGGCGTTTCTAATCTGCTTAACGTCCCTGATCGATCACCCTCCATCCAGGATCGCCCAGCATCCGGTGCGTTCCAGCACGGACTTCAACGCCGCCCGATCGCCGGCATCCAGTGCTGCAAATTTCTCGCGCAGCTGCTGCAGGCACTTGACCTGGTATTTGAATGGCGCCAGCGCGTAAGGCAGTCCCCAGACGCTGATCTCAAGGCGCGCGAGGCCTTTGGCGAATGCATCCGCGTTAGCGGCAAGGAACGGCAGATAGAGTTCGCCCGCGATCCGCAGCAGCGCCTCGGCGAATCCGCCGAGCGCCTGCTCGCGCGGATACCAGTCGCCCTCCACACCGGAGGCATCATCGAGCCGGCGCACCCAGTGATCGGCGAACGGCGCGCGCTCGCGCATGATCCGCATCGGAGTCGGGTCGGTCGCCATCTCGCTGAGCTGGCCGAACCAGGCGAAATCCGCCAGCGACGGCCGGCTGCCGAACAGATAATTCCTCATGCCAACATGCGGTTCGAACGCCGCAAGCGTCCGGCGATAGCTCTCCTCGAGCAGCGGACGGTTCTCCTCGGTGGCGCCGAGAATGACCATGCGCGAAATCTGCCGCTGCCGGAATTCCTCGATCTCCGCGCGGCTGCCGGCCGCGGCCTCCGACGTCGACCACTCCTCGCCGGCCCAGCGCGAGACATAGGTCTGATCTTCCGGATCCCACCAGCGATACAGAAACAGCGGCTTCACTGCCCATTCGTCGGCGAGGTCCTCGAGCAGATCGCAGACGAAGGCTGTGGCCTTATCCTCCGGGATCACCGACCGCCCCTGGTGACGAGCCTCCAGATCATAGGCCAGCGTCGTGGTCTCGCCGTGATAGCTGCCGTCGGGATATTGCAGCACCGGGATCAGCATCGGCTTCAGATGCGCGGTCGCCGCGCGCAACGCTTTGGTCATGATGACCCAGTCGTGCGGAATCCGCCGGTAGCGCATCAGCGCGCGCAACTTGATCGCATAGGGCGATGCGGTCGAGCCAATCAGGCGGTAGCGGCCTTCCGTCATGACGCCCCCTCCGAAAACGCCGGATTGCCGTACGGATAGAACCGTGTGAGGTCGACATTCCTGTAAGGGAGCTTGTCGAGCCGCGTCGTGCCGAGGAACGGCTCATCCGGCTCGACCAGCACGATCGTCTTGGCAAAGCCGTTGTCGTCGAAGCCGCGCCGAAAGTGCACCCGAGACTTGATCGCCATGACCTCGAATCCACCGATGTCAGGCACCAGCGCTTTCAGCGAGAACGGCTCCATGATCTGCACCAGATAGGTGGAGAGGATCAGCACATTGTTGCGGCCGAAGCGCACGCAGACCCAGAACTGCCCGTACCCCTCGGCTGCAGCCGAGATCGTGCCCTGAATGCGAACCGGATCGCCCGCCGACTCGTCGGCACGGCCGCCGATCTCCATGTCGAAGGCATCGCCGGCCTTGGCGCCGGCCGCCTTCAGGCTTGCCGTCGCCCTGGCATCGGCAATGGTCGCGATCACGGTGTTGGCGAGGTCCTGCGCGATGATCTCGCGCAGCAGCCAGGTCGCCGATCCCGACCGGTCGCTGTGATCGGCCAGCACCGCCGGCGTGTTGCCATCGGCGACGGCCTGCCTGGCCAACGCGACGCCCTTGGTGATGCTGTGGAGCTTGGTCGATTGCAGCAAGGCCTCGCGCAGCCGCCAGATCGTGCCGGCGAGATCGCGCGCAACCTGCTCGGCGAGCTTTGGGTTGTCGTTGGTCAGGACCTGCACGGTCATGCCGACATCGGGAACATCGGCGAATGGGAAGCCGAAGAAGATGTTGACATAGACGTCGACCTCGCGGGCCTCCCACACCAGCGCGCGCTGCACGAGATCCATCCACGGCCGCGCACCGGTCCATTGCAGCACGGTGGGAGAGATCACGGGAACCTTGATGGTCTTGTGCGCCGGTCTGTAGTCGCCGCGGATCGCCCGCACCAGCATGCGCGCCGCCCGTTCGCCTTGCAGATGCGCATCATAGTGCGGGAAGTATTTGACGGCGAACGCCATGTCGGCTTGTTCGAGGAACGCCTCATCCTCATTGCCGTGCGGGTCGAAGGTCGCGGCGATGAAGGCGGAGCGGCCGACCACCTCGCGGACCTGCCGCGCCAGATCGGCCTCGGGCCGCGGCACGTCGCGCACGGCCATCGCGCCATGCAGGCACAGATAGACCCCGTCGAACGGCCCCTCCTCCTTGAGCCCGGCAATCATCTTGCCGGTGAAGGTCCGGTAGGCTTCCTGGGTGATCCAGCCCGACCCAGTATAGGTCTTCGGCCAGAGCGGGGACTCGATGCCGACCAGTTCGACCTCGGAGAACTCGCGCGCCACCTGCACGAAGCCGCCCATGTAGTTCTTCGGATCGAACTGCAGCAGCGCTTCACCTTTGGCCGGCGAGCCCGGATAGATGAAGTCGTCGAGCGTGGTCTCGTTCGGCAGGAACGAGACGGTTTCGTGGGAGAAATGCAGGACGGCGATACGTATCTTGCGATCGCTCATTTTGGTGCGCCTCGACTGTTTCTCCGCATACTGGCATCGAAGGCGCGGTGCGCCAATGCCGCATTCGGTTTTTGCCCGCCAGACCTGCAAATAAGCAGACGCGGCGCGGCTTGCCGCCGTGCCGATTCTGCTATGGTCCACGCCAACGATCGGGCCCCGGCCCCGCAGATGTCTCAAGGAGAGAACGCCATGAATCCCCCCGTCAGCTCGCCCGCGATCAAGGTCGTGAAATCCGTTCGCGAGCAGGTGAGCGCCGAGGAGTGGCAGGCCCGTGTCGATCTCGCCGCCTGCTATCGGCTGACGGCGATGTACGGCATGACCGAGATGATCGCGAACCACATCTCCTGCCGCGTGCCCGGCACCACCGACCAGTTCCTGATCAATGCCTATGGCATGCTGTATGAGGAGATCGACGCCTCCAGCCTGATCAAGGTCGATGTCGAGGGCAACACGCTGCTCAACGCCACCGACTATGATGTCAACGTCGCCGGCTTCGTGATTCACAGCGCCATCCACATGGCCAAGCACGACATGGACTGCGTCGCGCACACCCACACGCCGGCCGGCATGGCGGTCTCCGCGATGGAATGCGGCCTGCTGCCGCTGGCGCAGACCTCGATGCGCTTCCTGCGCATCGCCTATCACGACTTCGAAGGCATCGCCGACAATGTCGACGAACGCGAGCGGCTGGTGCGCGACCTCGGCGACCACGAGGCGATGATTCTGCGCAACCATGGCCTACTCGTCGTCGGCCGCACCGTGCCCGCCGCCTTCAACGTGCTGTTCCGGCTCGAGCGCGCCTGCCAGACCCAGGTGATGGCGCTGTCCTGCAACACCAAGCTGATCTATCCGCCGCAAAACATCCTCGAAGACACCTATGAGCGGATGCTGCCCAAGCCCGGCCGCGCCGCGCGCAACGGCGAACTCGCCTGGCCGGCGCTGCTCCGCAAGCTCGATCGCGTCGATCCGTCGTACCAGGACTGAGACGAAATCGCGCCTTCGCATCAACTTTGGGCGTCGCTTGCCCGCTATTTGAGCGCACATTTTGCCGTGACATCGCCGATGCTAGCCGTCGGCGAGACGGCAGGTGCGTGCGATGAAAACCTTCATTCGCGTTGTTGAGCTCTGGGTGCCCGATCCAACGCGGACGCGGCTGGAATTCGGCGGCAGCCTGCACAGCTCCGAGTTCGCCGAGTTCAACGCGATCAGCGAGAACGCGCTGTTCGCCTATGACGAGGGCCTTCCCGGCAAGGCCTGGGCGAGCGGCCATCCGGTCATCCTGACCGAATTCGCCAATTCCTATTTCAAGCGAACCGACGAGGCGCGCGAAGCCGGCCTGACCTGCGGCGTCGCGCTTCCGGTGTTCGCCGGCGAATTCCTGATGGCGGTGATGGTGCTGCTCTGCGGTGACGACAGGAAGCATGTCGGCGCGATCGAACTTTGGCACAACGATCCCAACAAATCCCACGAGATGGCGCTGGTCGACGGCTACTACGGCACCGCCGACATGTTCGAGTTCAACTCGCGTCACACCAAATTCCCGCGCGGCTTCGGCCTGACCGGCCGGACCTGGAAGGCCGGCATGCCGCTGATCATCAAGGACCTGCACAATTCCAAGGGATTCCTGCGCTGGGAGGACGCATCCGAAATCGGCATCAGTTGCGGTGTCGGCATCCCCTACACAACCGGCGACCAGACCTGGGTGGTGACATTCCTGTCGGCCCAGGCAACGCCGATCGCACGCCGGTTCGAGATCTGGGTGCCGAACGAAGCGCGGTCGGCGCTGGTGTTTCACTCCGGCGACTGCAGCGAGCAGTCCAATCTCGCCACGCTCTATGCGGCCAAGACGATCAGCCGGGGTGAAGGCAGCATCGGCGGCGCATGGGCCACCGGCATGCCCGCACTCACCGAGCATCTGAAGCAGGATGAATCGATCGCGGCTACCCTGGCGCGTGGCTCCGGCATGAACCAGGTGGTCGCGCTGCCGGTGATCGAGAACGCCCGGCTCAAGGCGGTGCTGGCCTGGTATCTTTAGGGATTGGAATGAATGTCCAAGATCGCGCGGAGCTATCCGCCCCGTCATGCCCGCGCAAAGTGTTCGCCATCGCGTGGGCATGACGGCAGAGATACGAGCCCGCCATCTGCCCAATCGTCGTCCTGGCGAAAGCCAGGACCCATAACCACCGATATTTGAGAGAGGGGCCGTGGCCCCAGCGTCGCATCGCAACTGACATTTGGGGTAATGGGTCCTGGCTTTCGCCAGGACGACATCGGATATGTTGCGCCGTTTGTGGGTCATGCTTTCGCATTCTCGCGACAACATCTGCCCGAGTCTTGCATCTCGTTCCGCCCTCTCCGTTCGCAGAGCGCGCAGGGAAAGCCGGGTGCCGATTGCACCCATGGGTCCGGTGCAACAAAAAGCACCGGGGGTAGGACCACAGGTGTAACCGGAGACTCCGGCTTTCCCTGCGCGATGGCTTACGGCTTATACGTGCTCTCCCCGGCTAGACTAGGCTTGCTTGTCACCGCCCTCGCAACACGCAAGCGCATCTTGCAAGAGGACACCAGCCACTGGGGCGTCAGGACCACACGACTTCACCGTCCGCTTCACATGCTGTCGTCGCTTGCATGATCCGCGTCCACCGCATCTCACCGCAACACGCGTGACGATCGCGACGCGCCCCTCAATCGGGTGAGACGGGCGGAATTGAATCACTGATTTGCCCGACGACGGAAGCGCCGATTTGCCGAAATCCGTTCAATCGCAATCGCTTACATACTCGCGCAAGTTGCAGCCAAGGTCCTGGCGCGGTCAAATCATGTCCGTAGGCGCCCGCAGCACCCGCAGCGTTTCCATATTCCTGCCCCACGCATCGCGGCGACACAAATTATTTGGTGCCGGTCGCCATCGACGCGACATGAGGACCTTGCGCTTGACGTGCTGCCGATGGTCAACTCGCTGATCGGAATGTTCCTGCATCGTTGGGGGAAGCATGAAGTTCAAGTTGATTGCGATCGGGGTTGGCCTCGGGCTCGCACTCGCCGCCACGGCGGAGGCCCAGACCCCGCGCAAGGGCGGGACCATTCGCATGACCGCGCCCTATGGCTCCAGCTTCACCAGCATGGACATCCACACGACACCGCGCGCCCAGGACGAGATCTACGCCAAGGCTCTGCACCGCTCGCTCTACATCTGGGACTCGACCGAGGGCAAGCCGGTTCTGGAACTTGCCAAGGAGGTCACCGTCTCGGGCGGTGGCCTCGTTCATACCTTCAAGCTGCGCGACGACGCCTATTTCCACAACGGCCGCAAGATGACGGCCGACGACATCATCTGGTCCTACAATCGCATCATGGACGGCACCAAGGCCTATCCCGGTGCGCGCTTTGTCCGCTTGATCGAGGGCGCGGCCGAGGTCGAGAAGGGCCAAGCCAAGGAAATCTCCGGCCTGAAGAAGATCGACGACTTCACCCTCGAAATGAAGCTGACCGAGAAAGTCGATCCCGCCTTCTATTTCTTCACCGCGTTGACCTCGATCTATCCGGCCGACGAGGGCGGCAAGGAGAGCTTCCTCCAGAAGCCGATCGGTCTTGGTCCATTCAAATTCGTCGAGCACGTGCCGGGATCGCGCATCGTGCTTGAACGCTGGGACCGGTTCTACAAGCCCGGCAAGCCATATGCCGACAAGCTCGTCGTATCGCTGATGGGCGAAGCCGCCGCCCGCGACGTCGCCTTCCGCAACAAGGAGATCGACACCTCGGTGCTTGGGCCCGCGCAATATGTCGCCTATCAGGCCGACTCCAACCTCAAGGGCAGCATCGTCGAGGTCGCCGAGGTCTTCACCCGCTATATGGGGATGAATCCCACGTTCAAGCCATTCTCCGACAAGCGGGTCCGGCAGGCCGTCAACTACGCGATCGATGCCGATCTGATCATCAGCAAACTGGTCAAGGGCAAAGCCTATCGCGCCACGAGTTGGCTGCCTTTGACCTCGCCGGCATACGACAAGGCCATGAAGCCCTACCCTTACGATCCTGCGAAGGCGAAGCAATTGCTCGCCGAAGCGGGCTATCCCTCAGGCTTTGAATTCGAATGGACCACCAGTCAGAACGAAAGCTGGGGCTTGCCGATCGTCGAAGCCGCGATCCCGATGCTGGACAAGGTGGGCATCAAGGTGAAGGTCAAGCAGGTCGAGACCGCGGTGCTGGCGGAGGTCATTCGCAAGGGCGACTTCCAGGCCTTTATCTATTCCCAGGCGACCGGCCCGGATCCGCAGGCAGCGCTCAAATGCTTCCACTCGGCGACACCGCAATCGGCCTGCAACTATACGACTTTCAAGAACGCGGAGTTCGACAAGATGATCGATGCAGCCGGCCAGACCGACGATGCCGCAAAGCGCGTCCAGTTGCTGCAAGAGGCCAATGCGCTGCTCCAGGAGGAAGCGCCGATCTGGTTCTTCAACTACAACAAGGCGGTCATGGCGGTGCAGCCCTGGCTCAAGGGAATCCAGCTGGACGCGACGGAACTGACCCATCAAAACGTCGAAGACCTTTGGGTCGACGACACCTCGCCGGCGAAGTGACCGGTGCCAATCGCTCTCCCTCCATCGTGTGAAACGATGGAGGGGATGAGGAAAACGTCGAATGCTCTCCTTCGCGATCCGTCGAGTCCTGCAAACCATTCCGACCGTCCTGGCTGTCGTGCTGGTGATCTTCGTGCTGTTCAGCGTCGTTCCGGGCAGCATCGTGTCGAGCATGGGTGATGACGGCCGGGGCCCGACGGACCCGCAGGTCGTGGAACGCATGAAAAAGCAGCTCGGCCTCGACGATCCCGTTTACGTGCGGTTCGGCTCCTATGTCGCCAAACTCACGACAGGTGATTTCGGGACCTCGTTCCGGACCCGCGAGCCGGTCACGACCATGGTCGCCAAACGGATGTGGCCAACGCTGCAGCTGATATTCGCAGCGCTGGCGTTTGCCATTGCGGTCGGCGTTCCGCTCGGTTTCATCGCCGCGCTGAAGCCGGGCAGCATCGTCGACACGCTCTCGATGGTCCTGGCGGTGTCCGGCCTCTCGATGGCCAAATTCTGGCTCGGGCTTTTGCTGATGTATCTGTTTGCATTGAAGCTCGGCTGGCTGCCGAGTTTCGGCTATGGCGATGGCAGCCTCAAATATCTGCTTCTGCCTGCCGTGACCCTCGGCGTCTCGCCGATGGCGCTGCTGGCGCGGACGACGCGGGCAGCGGTGCTCGAGATCATGACCGCGGATTTTGTCCGGACGGCGCGTTCGAAGGGCATGAGCGAGACCCGGGTCGTGACGTGGCACGTGATGCGCAATGCCCTCGTCATCATTCTCACGGCGATCGGTCTGCAATTCGGCGTCGTGATGGGCCAAGCCGTCGTCGTCGAGAAATTGTTCTCCTGGCCGGGCATCGGCTCGCTGCTGGTCGACAGCGTCCTGCAGCGCGACATCCCCGCGGTGCAGGGCACCATTCTCGTGGTGGTGCTGTTCTTCCTCGCCGTCAATACATTGGTTGACCTGCTCTACGGCGTGATCGACCCCAGGATCCGATACGCATGAGCGGCGGCCAGTCTTATCACGTCAGCGCACGATCGACCATGCAGCCTGCCACAGCGGAGCGGCCGCGATGAAGCTTGGAACCAGCGCGATCATCGGCGGGGTGCTATTCGCGCTTGCGATCTTCGTCGGCCTGTTCGCGCCCTGGCTTGCACATACCGATCCGGTCATGGGCGCCAACCTCATGAATGCCGAAGAACCGCCGAGCTGGATCTGGTGGTTCGGCACCGATGCGCAGGGTCGCGACATCTATTCCCGCGTCGTGCATGGCGCGCGCATCTCGCTGACGGTCGGCATCGTCTCGCAGCTCGTCAATAGCGTCATCGGCGTGACGCTAGGCCTGACCGCGGGCTATTGGGGCGGCTGGTGGGACGATGTCGTCAACGGGCTGACCAATCTGATGCTGGCGATCCCCTCGCTGATCTTCGCACTCGCAATCATGGCGGTGCTTGGACCCGGCCTGACGAGCCTCCTGATCGCGCTCGGATTGACCAACTGGTCCTTCACCTGCCGGATCGCACGCGCCTCGACGCTGTCGCTCAAGAGCCAGGGCTATGTGCAGGCTGCGCGAGTGCTCGGCTATGGGGATTTGCGCATCATGATCACGCAGCTGCTGCCGAACATGGTCGGCCCCATCATTGTCATCGGCACCCTCGGCATGGGCGGGGCGGTACTGGCCGAAGCTTCGCTTTCGTTCCTCGGCCTCGGCATCCGTCCACCCTATCCGAGCTGGGGCAGCATGCTGTCGGAGGCGCGCGACCAGATCACCACGGCGCCATGGCTGTCGGTATTCCCAGGCCTCGCCATCTTCCTGACGGTACTGGGCCTCAATCTGCTCGGCGATGGCTTGCGTGACGTGCTGGATCCACAGTCGCGGAGCCGGCGCGCATGACGGCCGCTCCGCTGATCGAAGTCGAGGATTTGCGCATCGATCTCGACGACGGCGCCAAGCATGTTGCGGCGGTCGAGGGCGTTTCGTTCCGGATCGATCGTGGCGAGACATTCGGCCTTGTCGGCGAGTCCGGCTGCGGCAAGAGCATTACGGCGCTCGCCTTGATCGGCCTGCTGCGGCGGCCGCTCTCGGTCGCCGCCGGCGCGATACGGTTCGAGGGCCGCGAGATTCAGGGACTTTCCGCGGCCGAGCAGCGGGCGCTGCGCGGCAACCGCATCGCCATGATCTTCCAGGAGCCGATGACGGCGCTCAATCCGGTATCGCCCGTCGGCCGGCAGATCGCGGAGATGTTCGTGCTGCACAAGGGCAAGAGCTGGCGCGAGGCAAACCAGCTGGCTGTCGAGGCGCTGGCGAACGTGCGCGTCCCCGCACCGGAGCGGCGGGTGAAGGATTACCCGCACCAGCTTTCGGGCGGCATGCGCCAACGCGTGATGATCGCCATCGCGCTGGCATGCGATCCGGATCTTCTGATCGCAGACGAGCCGACCACCGCGCTCGACGTGACGGTGCAGGCGGAAATCATCGAGCTGATGCGCAATCTGTGCGCGGAGCGAGGCACGGCGATCCTGATGATCAGCCACGATCTGGGCCTGGTCGCCAACGTCTGCCGCCGCGTCGGCGTCATGTATGCCGGTCGCATTGTCGAGGAACGCGGCTCGGACGACATCTTCCGCGCCTGCGCGCATCCCTACACGCAAGGCCTGGTCGACTCGCTGCCGCGGCTGGGGAGTCGCGCAGCGCTCGGCCGGTCGCGGCTCAGGGAGATCGCCGGCGTCGTCCCGGCGATCGCGGACTTTCCAAGCGGCTGCCGCTTCAATCCGCGTTGCGCGCAGGCGACCGAGATCTGCCGGACCACCGCACCGGAAACGACATGGCTCGCTGCAGGCGGGCTTGTCAGGTGCCACCACCATGCATGAAGCCGCGGCGAAGCCTGGCGACGATGTCATCCTCCGCGTGGAGGATCTCGCGGTGCATTTTCCGCTCGGCGGCGGCTTGCTGGGCGGCGGCCAGCGGCTGCTGCGCGCGGTCGACGGCATCGATCTCGAACTGAAGCGCGGCGAGTGCCTCGGTCTCGTCGGCGAATCCGGCTGCGGCAAGTCGACCGTCGCCCTTTCGCTGCTTGGGCTGCTGACGCCGACGCGAGGCAGGATCGTGCTCGACGGCCACGTCGTGACGGGCCAGCGATCGGTCGATCGAAAGCTCCTGGCCCGTACCGCCCAAATGGTGTTTCAGGATCCCTACGCCTCGCTCAATCCGCGCCAGACCGTTCGCCGCACGCTTGAAGACCCGTTGCGCCTGCATGGCGTGACGGCCCAAAGCGAGATCGACGGACGCATTGCGGCGATGCTCAAACATGTCGGCCTGCGGCCCGAGCAGGCCGGCCGCTACCCGCATGAATTCTCGGGTGGCCAGCGCCAGCGCATCGGCATCGCCCGCGCCCTGATCCTCAATCCCAAGATCGTCATCTGCGACGAACCGGTCTCGGCGCTCGATGTCTCGATCCGTGCCCAGATCATCAATCTGCTGCTGGAATTGAAAGAGAGTCTCGGCCTCTCTTACATCATGATCAGCCACGATCTCGGCGTGGTCGAGCACATGAGCGACATGGTCGCGGTCATGTATCTCGGCCGCATTGTGGAGATGGGCGGCTGGCGCGAGATCTTCGAGCGGCCGGCCCACCCGTATACGCAGACCCTGATCGCCGCGATTCCCGATCCGCTACGCCGCGCACCGCTCGCGACGACAAGGGGCGAGCTTCCCAATCCCCTCAATCCGCCGGACGGATGTGCATTCAGTCCACGCTGTCGCTTCGCCGAAGCGGTGTGCCAGCGCGAGCCCGGGCCTTCGATTCAAACGCGCGCCGATGGGCACGCGGTCCGGTGCTGGCGAGCTGACGAGATTGCCAGTCAGCCTCCAAGCTGAATGGTCCGTTCCAGCGCCGCGGCGAAGCCGTTGAGAGGGACATTGAAGACGACGGCCTGCCCGTTACTGATGTTCTGCGCGGCGACGGTGAGCGTCTTGGCCTTGCTGATGGTGTCGGTCACGACCGTCGGAAAGGAAACCGGAAGCAAACACCCTTGCGCGGTGCAGGTGGAGAACCGGGTCTGCTCCAGATCCTTGCCGTCGAGCTTGAGGACGGCTCCGGCGTCGAACTTCAGCCCGAACGGCATCAGGATGTTGCCTTCGGCCTTCCCGTCCCTGGCAATCAGCTCGATGGCGAAGATTTGCTGATTGGTCTCCTTGGAGGTCTGCGCCTGACCCAGGGTGCAGAGCCTGGCACCGCCATCGAGCAGGCATTTGACGATCCAGTCTCCGTAGGTCTCGCTGACCGCTGATGCGCCCTTGGGAAGCTGGACGGGGCGGACCACGCCCTCCATCGCGGACGTCTGGCTCCTAGTGTCGATCGGAATCGAGACCGTGCCCCCGCTGGCGTCCGATTTGTCAGACGTTCGAGCGGCCTGCGCCGAACCGATGCCGGCGATGACGACGAGAGCCGCGATCGCCCGAAGACGTCTGTCTGTTGCGCTGACTCTCACCATGCCTTCGCTCCGCCCCGTCACATCTCGAAACCGAGATTCGTCATGCGTGGGTATAATTCCCACATATGCAAGGTACGTGTATTTGGAGAGCCGCCGACATGCAAGAGATTATCGCCGCCGCCGTGATCGTTGCGATTGTTGCATTCTGCGGCGGGTATTTCTGGGCTGTTGCATGTGAAGCCAGGATCGCGAACAAGCAACGGCGGAAATAACAGCGGTGCTCGACGGTCCGCCCCGCGACCCGCCGCTATCTATCGCGACAGATCCGTCATTCCGGGGCTCGCGAAGCGAGAACCCAGAATCCATTCATCCACAAAGCCGGCGGCCCGATGGATTCCGGGCTCGTGCTTCGGACACCCCGGAATGACGAGGCAGACCCGTGTCATGGGTGGATTAACCACGCGCTGCACAGCTAGCGCGCCCCACTTTCTCACACGATTTGCCCGCGGGACGCGTTTTCAACTAAGGTCGCGGGATGGACATGCTCGTCAAACTCTATGCCCTGCCCGATTCCCGGCCTGCCTACGATCGATTGCTCAAGGCCGGAATTGTCATGCGCCGGGCGCTCGCTCCCGAAAAGCACAAGGTCACAGCCTGGGTACGGGAAACGTTCAGCGAGGCGTGGGCCAGCGAAACCGAGGTTGCGTTCAGCCGCCAACCGGTCTCCTGCTTCATCGCGATCCAGCAAAAGAAGATCGTGGGATTCGCCTGCCACGACGCGGCCTGCCGCAACTTCTTCGGTCCGACCGGCGTCGCCCCGAAGGCGCAGCAGGGCGGCATCGGCAAGGCACTGCTGTTCGCCTGCCTCGAGGACATGAAACACCAGGGCTTCGGCTACGCCATCATCGGCGGCGTCGGGCCGGCAGAATTCTATGCGAAGGCCGTCGGCGCGGTGACCATCGAAGGCTCCGCGCCGGGGATTTATCGGGGACTTCTGTAGCAGTTCGTAGGATGGGTAGAGCGAAGCGAAACCCATCATGCGCGCCGCAAGCGAGGTCGGTGGGTTTCGCTTTGCTCTACCCATCCTACGCGACTAGCTGCACGGCTAGCGCAGCTTCCCGAAAAACTCCCGCACCTCGCCAACGAACAACTCGGGCTGCTCGAACGCCGAGAAATGTCCGCCCTTCGGCATCTCGCGCCAGTGCTGGATGTTGGTGAAATTCGTCTCCATCCATTTGCGGACCGGCGTGACAATCTCCTTGGGGAACACGGCAACACCGGTCGGCACGCTCACCTTGTGCGGGGTTCGCTTGCCGGGCCCAAAGCTTTCCCAATAGAGCCGCGCCGACGATGCGGCCGTCTCGGTCACCCAGTACAGCATGACATTGTCGAGCAGTTCGTCGCGGCTGAGGATGTTTTCCGGATGCCCGTCGCAGTCGGTCCAGGCCCAGAACTTTTCCAGGATCCAGGCCGCCTGCCCGCTCGGCGAATCCGTCAGCGCGTAACCAAGCGTCTGCGGCCGGGTGGACTGCTGCTTGGAATAGCCGGAATCCCAGTCGGCGTAGTATTTGATGCCGTTGAGCGCGCGGGTCTCCTCCGGCGTCGGCTGGCCCTCGACATTGGGCCGGGTCGACATCGCAAGCGTGATGTGGATGCCGGCGCAGTGCGCCGCATCCTGCCCGCCGATCGCGGTCGTGACCGCTGAGCCCCAATCGCCGCCCTGCGCGAAGTACCTGGCGTAGCCCAGCCGCTCCATCAGGACGGCCCAGGCCTGGGCGATGCGATCGACGCCCCAGCCTGTTGCAGTAGGCTTGGCCGAGAAGCCGAAGCCCGGCAAGGACGGGCACACCACATGGAAGGCATCGGCCGCGCTGCCGCCATGCGCCGTCGGATCGGTCAGCGGCTCGATCACCTTGTGGAATTCGACCACCGATCCCGGCCAGCCATGGGTGATGATCAGCGGCCGCGCCTCCGGGTGCTTCGAGCGGGCATGGATGAAGTGGATGTCGAGCCCGTCGATCTCGGTGGTGAACTGGCTGAATCGATTGAGCTGCGCCTCGCGCTGCCGCCAATCATAGGTCTCGGCCCAATAGCGGCAGACATCCTTGATCCATTGCAGTGGCGCGCCCTGGCTCCAGTCGTCGACCAGTTCGGCTTCCGGCCAGCGGGTCCGGCGCAGCCGGGTGCGGAGATCCTCAAGAACATCGTCGCTGACGGCGATGCGAAACGGACTGATGGCGGTATTCATGGCGTCTCCCCGGGGCTCGAAATCTGCCTGGGGAACATAGGGTCGGACCGCCAGCCGATCAAACCGCCAAGCGACGCTATTTGCCGATCGCCGTCTCCAACAGAGACTGGGCCCGTTTGGTGGCTTCGGCGAATGCCGGCTGTTCCGGGGCGTGCTGGACGAAGCAGCGCTTGAATGCATCGTCGCCCTGCTGGCGCAGGTCGCCGAGTTTGTCATAGGCCTTCTTGTCGATCCGCTTCTGGCGCAGCTTCTCGGCTGCTTCGTCGGCCTTCTTGTTGTAGTCGGCGCGGATCGTCGCGCAGGCCGGCACCTGCACCGTGGGCTCGATCTCGCCATAGGCGATGTAGAACTTGCCGTTGGCGAGAGCTGCGACAAACACCTCGTCGGCGGCCTCAGGCGTCGAGTCTTGGGTGCGGCCGGCGAGGAAACCGTAAGTCAGGGTGGCCGACGCTGGCTTGGCGACCGGCAGCTCGTTGAAGTTGATCACAGCGGCGTCGGTCGAGATCGCCTGAGTGTAGAGGCCCTCGAACTTCAGGGCCGGTTCAACCTGCTGCGGCACATTCTTGCTGCCCTTGTCCCACCACGCCTTGTGCTCGTGCAGCCAGCGCGTGAACAGGGCTTCGGAGGTGACGATGATGTGGGCTTTCGGCTCGACGAAGCTGCCGTCGGCGCGTTTCTCGCCGATCTTGCCGCCGTCCCTGCCGGTGTCGGCGTCGAAGCGCAGGCCGTCCAGCATGCCGAACCCCATATCGCCTTTATATAGAGTGTCGAGATTGAGCTGGGCCGGGGCAAAGCCAGGCCGGGCGGGCTGGGACAGGATCGCGATCAGCTGCCCCTTCAGCTCGTCACGCGCGGCTGCCTCTGCCTTGTCGACGGCCTCATTGATCTTGTTGTCGTTCGACAGCTTGGCGAATTTGGCAATCGCAGCGTCGCGTGCGGCAAAGTAGCGGTCCTCCGGCGACGCGGCGCGGGCCGGCGAAAGGACCAGGATCGGGGATAGGACGAGGGCAACGCGGAAAATAAAATGCATGCCCTGTGGTCGCCCGCAGGGCATGCAAGGTTCAAGGTCACGGGTACTACCAGCATATCCGTCGCCGGCAGGCCCTCTGCCGGCGCCGGATCTCGTCAGGGCCGGCCGGTCGTGCCGCCCTTGTCAGGCTGCCGCGGTCAGGCTGCCTTGATCAGGCTGCCTTGGATTTCGCCACGTGGGTGGCAATCGCGTCCATCAACGCCGGCGACAGGCAGTCATAGGGCTCGAGCCCAAGCTCCTTCAGCCGCGACCTGATCCCGGCCATATCGGCCGGCTTGACGCCGGACTCGATCACGGACGAGACGAAGGCGGCGAACCCGGGCGCCGCCGAGCCGGACTCCTGGAACAGCTCGGGATGGATGAAGTCGAGGCCATAGAACGGATGGCCCTTGTTCTCGATCCGGCCGTACATGTGCGTGCCGCATCCGGTGCAGGCATGGCGCTGGATCACCGCCGCGGCGTCGATGATCTTCAGCTTGTCGCCGTTCTCCAGCACGGTGACGTTCTCGCGCGGAACCACCGCGACCACCGAGAAAGTGGCGCCCGAAGGCTTCCAGCATTTGGTGCAGCCGCAGGCGTGGTTGTGGGCGACGTCGCCCTTGACCCCGACCTTGACCTTCTTGTCCGCGCATTTGCAGACCAGTGTGCCGCCGGCAAAACTGCCGGAGCCTTGCTTGACGCCGTTGTCGACTGACGGGTGGATATGAACAGTCATTGACCTATCCTCCTAGTGCTTGGTGTTTTGAATTTAGAACACGACGACCGAACGGATCGATTTGCCCTCGTGCATCAGGTCGAAGCCCTTGTTGATCTCGTCGAGCTTCAGCACGTGGGTGATCATCGGATCGATCTGGATCTTTCCGTTCATGTACCAGTCGACGATCTTCGGCACGTCGGTGCGGCCGCGCGCGCCGCCGAACGCGGTGCCCTTCCAAACCCGTCCGGTGACGAGCTGGAACGGCCGGGTTGCGATCTCCTTGCCGGATTCCGCGACGCCGATCACGACCGACACGCCCCAGCCGCGGTGGCAGGCTTCCAGCGCCTGGCGCATCACGTTGGTGTTGCCGGTGCAGTCGAAGGTGTAGTCGGCGCCGCCGTCGGTCAGGCCCACCAGGTGCTGCACGATATCGCCGCTCACCTTGGTCGGGTTGACGAAATGCGTCATGCCGAACTGGCGGCCCCAATTGTCCTTGGAGTCGTTGATGTCGACCCCGATGATCTTGTCGGCGCCGACCATCTTGGCGCCCTGGATCACGTTGAGGCCGATGCCGCCGAGGCCGAACACCACGACGTTGGAGCCCGGCGTCACCTTGGCGGTGTTGACGACCGCACCGACGCCGGTGGTGACGCCGCAGCCGATGTAGCAGCTCTTGTCGAACGGCGCGTCCTCGCGGATCTTCGCCACCGCGATCTCGGGTAGCACGGTGAAGTTCGAGAAGGTCGAACAGCCCATATAGTGGAAGACCGTCTTGCCCTTGTAGCTGAAGCGCGAGGTGCCGTCGGGCATCACGCCCTTGCCCTGCGTGGCGCGGATCGCGGTGCAGAGATTGGTCTTCTGGCTCAGGCAGCTTTTGCACTGGCGGCATTCCGGCGTGTAGAGCGGGATCACGTGATCGCCCGGCTTCACGGACGTCACGCCGGCGCCGACCTCGCGAACGATGCCGGCGCCTTCGTGCCCGAGGACCGAGGGAAAGATGCCTTCGCTGTCGAAGCCGTCGAGCGTATAGGCATCGGTGTGGCAGATGCCCGTCGCCTTGATCTCGACAAGGACCTCGCCGGCCTTGGGGCCTTCCAGGTCGAGCTCGACGATCTCAAGCGGCTTCTTGGCTTCGAATGCAACTGCGGCGCGGGTCTTCATCTTGGTCTCCACAAAACATCAAACAGGTTTGTCATTCGCGCCGATCACGCTCAGTTCTTGTTGCCCATGCAGGCGTCTTCCGCCTTTCCATAGGCATCCGACTTATCTTCGTGCTTGGCCGGTCGAACACGCCCAACCGCATCATTGGCGCGGGCGCGCAGGTACACATAGAGGTCGTCCATGTAGCAGGCAACGTTCGGGTTATCGCCGAATGCCGGCATGACGTTTTCCTGCGACGTCGACACGTTCTTGCGCCCGCTCGCGACCACGCCCATGAAGTCGGGATAGCTCATGGTCTTCAGCGAATCCTTCAAAGCCGGCGCGTAAGTCGAGCCCATGCCGTCGGGTCCGTGGCAGACGTGGCACTCCGAATGATAGCGGCGGTAGCCCGAGTAAGTGTACCAGTCCACCGTACCGTCGGACGCGACCTTGAACGTCGGGTTTCCATCCTTGTCGAGATACTTGCCGTCCTCGGACTTGACGGCGGCCGGATCACCTACGTCCTCGGCGGAGGCAACTCCTCCCATTGCCACGACGAAGATCGCGGCAGTCACAAACCAGATCTTACGCAAAAGCATATCCTCGCGTGCGGATTGAAGACGGACCGGCGCATGGAGATCGCTCCATGCGCCGGAACGAGGGTTGCTCAGCTCACTGCGGCAGCGCGAACACGGTGAGCGTTCCACCGAGCGCGGTGTAGTTACTCAACGCGGCATAGCCGCCGACTGCACCGAGACCGGCCGTCGGATCAGTCAGACCAGCCGCGAGGCCTATGCCTGCCCAACCGCCAACACCCGACAGCACGGCGATGTACTGCTTGCCGCCGTTTTCATAGGTGGTGACGTTGCCGATGATGCCGGACGGAGTCTTGAACTTGTAGAGCTCCTTGCCCGTCTTGGCGTCGACTGCCTTCAGGTAGCCTTCCAGCGTGCCGTAGAACACCACGCCGCCGGAGGTCGCGAGTGCACCCGACCAGACCGAGAACTGCTCCTTGTTCGACCACACGATCTTGCCGGTCTTGCCGTCCCAGGCGATGAAGTTGCCCATGTTGGTCTCACCGGGAGGCGGATACATCGACAGCGTCGCGCCGACATAGGGCTGACCTGCGGTGTAGCTCACCTTGAAGGGCTCGTAGTCCATGCAGACATGGTTGGTCGGCACGTAGAACAGCTGCGTATCCGGCGAGTAGGCCGCCGGCTGCTCGTCCTTCGAACCGAGCGCCGCCGGGCAGATGCCCTTGACGTTGTGGTCTTCGCCGGCCTTGTCGGTCGACGCTGCGTCAAGAACCTTCGGACGACCATAGGTCGGCGAGCTCTTGTTCATGTCGACGCCGGAGGTCCAGTTCACCTTCGGATCATACTTCTCGGCGACCAGCAGTTCGCCGGTGGCGCGATCGAGCGTGTAGCCGAGGCCGTTACGATCGAAGTGCGTCAGCAGCTTGCGCGCCTTGCCGTCGATGTTCTGATCCGAGAGGATCATTTCGTTGACGCCGTCATAGTCCCATTCGTCATGGGGCGTCATCTGATAGACCCACTTGGCAACGCCGGTATCCGGGTTACGCGCCCAGATCGTCATCGACCACTTGTTGTCGCCGGGACGCTGCTTCGGATTCCAGGTCGAGGGGTTGCCCGATCCGTAATAGACGAGGTTCAGTTCGGGATCGTAGGAGATCCAGCCCCAGGTCGCGCCGCCGCCGATCTTCCACTGATCGCCTTGCCACGTCTTCAGGCTCGAGTCCTTGCCGACCGGCTTGCCGAGCTCGGTGGTCTTGTCGTCGACCAGGAGCTGGTCATCCGGACCTTCCGAGAAGCCACGCCAGACCAGCTTGCCGGTCTTGAGGTCGTAGGCCGTCATGTGGGCCTGAACGCCGAACTCGCCGCCGGAGATGCCGACCAGGACCTTGTCCTTGACGACCATCGGCGCCGACGTACCGGTCGATCCCTTGCTCGGATCGCCGTTCTTGACGCTCCACTCCACCTTGCCGGTCTTGGCGTCGAGCGCAACCAGCGTGGTGTCGGCCTGATGCAGGATGATCTTGCCGTCACCATAGGCAACGCCGCGATTAACCGTATCGCAGCACATCACCGGAATGACGTTCGGATCCTGCTTCGGCTCGTACTTCCAGACGATCTGATTGTCCTTGGAAAGGTCAATAGCGTAGACCTTGTTCGGGAACGGCGTATGCACGTACATCATGTTGCCGATGATCAGCGGGCCGCCTTCGTGACCGCGCAACACGCCGGTCGAAAACGTCCACGCTACCTGCAACTTTCCGACGTTCTGGGCGTTGATCTGATTCAGCTTCGAATAGCGCTGATTGGTGTAATCGCCGGTCGGCATCACCCAGTCTTTCGGGTTCTGCGTCATCTTGTGGAGTTCGTCATTGGCGTTGGCAGCTCCGGCGGCGAACACCGCCATTGCCCCAAGGCTGGTCGCGTAAAGCAGCTTGCGCATCGTGGATTTCCTCCCAGGTTCATGAGCTCAAGGGTTTCCGCCGAAACGGCCCCACTTCTTCCATTTTGGTACCTCACTGGTAGTCCTATCGAACCGCGTTGACTTGCCCAGCAGCGAAGCGCCGTTTGCTCAGAAGCGAAGCATTGTCAGATTTTTGCGGTCGGGCCGCGAATTGGCAGGTAAGGCTGCTTCATGTTGCAGGGCATCAAACGTCTTCAGTGCTGTTCCTGCGTCGGAGTAGAACGGGCCCAAGGTTGCGCTTGACGCGCCCAGAACTAAGTCGGAGGATCACCCGACATTATCCGGGAAGAAGTCCCGCCGCCTCCCTAAGCTGTTCAGAATCAGGGAGAAGGCGCATCATCCCGGGCCAGATTTCAGCTCGGTGAGCAGTCACGTTGGGGATCGAATCGGTGGCTGGAAAGATGTCCGATACAGTCCATTCACTCAGCACGAACGGATTGACGCCGAAGCGGCAGATCCAGCGCTGGTCGGATGCGCTCACTGACCTGTGCGGTCAGTTCGACGTCGATGCGCTGGAAGGATCCTCGCTTGAGGGCCGGATCAATTTCACGACGGTATCACGACTGAAGCTGTGCCAGATCGAGGCAAGCCAGCACCGCATCGCCCATACCGTCTCGCGCATCAGGCTGAGCGAGCATCCCTACATCAAGATCGTCTTCCAGACCCACGGCGTCTCGCATTTCGAGCAGGACGGTCTGCACTTCGACATCATGCCGGGCGACTGCTTCGCCTACGACGTGTCGTGTCCGCACACGATCATCAGCCCGTCCCTGACGCGTCACGAGGTCGTCATCGTTCCGAAGGACCTGCTCAAGGAGCGCGGCTTCCAGCTCTCCAAGATGGCGCCATGCAAGCTGTCGGCGCGCAATGGCACCGGCCGCATCGCCTATGATTTCGTGCATGCCGCATTCGGCGAAGCGCCCACGCTGACCCCGGTCAACGCCGTCGGCGTGGCCGATGCGCTGATCGACCTGCTGCTGCTGCCGCTGCGTGAGACCGGCGCGATGTTCGACCGCGGCAGCGCCGAGGCGACCTATGTGCGGGCCCAGGGCTTCATCCGCGAGCATCTGCGCGATCCCGATCTCTGCATCGACCGCATTTCCGCGGCGCTCGGCTGCTCGAAGCGCTATTTGCACATGCTGTTCAGCGATCGCGGCATGACGGTCAGCGATTACATCTGGAAGGCTCGGCTGCAAAATTGCCGGCAGGAGCTGGAATCCCAGAACGGCAAGACCATCACGGACGTCGCGTTCTCCTGGGGCTTCTCGAGCTCATCGCATTTCAGCCGCGTATTCCGGAAGTATTTTGGCATCGCGCCCTCCTCCGTGCACAAGGGTCTGCACGGCGGCATGCCGGTCGATGTGGTACTGGAATAGCGTTTCGCCTGGCGTGCAGGTGCCACGCCATGCTGTCCATCAAGCTTTCCGCAATCAAACTTTCCTCAATCAAGGCTTGGGCGCGCAACCTGAAACGGGACAGCGTTGCGCTGTATCTCGCGTCACGTGATCCGCGCGTACCGTGGTACGCAAAGGCGCTCGCCGTCGCCATCGCGGCCTATGCGCTCTCGCCCATCGACCTGATTCCGGATTTCATCCCGGTCATTGGCTATCTCGACGATCTGATCCTGCTGCCGCTGGGCATCTGGCTTGCGATCTCGCTCGTTCCGGATGAGGTGATGACCGAATGCCGCGCCAATGCCAGTGCCGTCTTGCAGCGCCCGATCAGTCGAGGGGGAATGATCGCGATCATCGTGCTCTGGATCGCCGGTGCGCTCGCGCTGGCATGGGCCGTCTTCGCATACTGGCCGCGAACTGCGCGCTAAGCCTGTGCGGCCTTTGGCACCAGCGCCTCGACCGTCACGCCATCATCGCTGGAATTGATCTTGAGCGTGCCTCCGAGCGCGAGGATTCGCTCCTGCATGCCAGTCAAACCGCGGCCAAGCCGGTGATCCCTGAGCAGGCCGCGGCCGTTGTCGCGGACACGCACCAGCGCGCAGCCGCGGCTGCCGCGCAGGCCGGTCTGCCGTTCCGCAGGCTCGATCGTGATATCGACCGCCGTTGCGCCGGCGTGGCGGAACACATTGGTGAGCGCCTCCTGGACGATGCGATAGATCGTCAGATCGGCCGTCTCGCCGGTCTCGCCGAGATCAGGCGATATGCTGCTCTCGATCTCCACCTCCGGGTGAGTCTCGCGCCACAGCCGCACCAGCGCGCCAAGCGCTTCCGCAAGCCCAAGCTCCGCCAAACCCACCGGCCGCAATCGCTCCAGGATGCGGCGAGTGAACTGCTGAAGCGCGTTGACCTGCTCGAGGATAGCGCTGCCGTGCTTGCGTAGCGCAGCAGGATCGGGCTTTTCGACCTCCGACAGCCGCGTCAGCGCGCCGGCGTGCGCGCGCAGCGCGAACAGATAGGGCCCGAACTCATCGTGCAATTCGCGCGCGATCTCCTTGCGTTCGGAATCCTGCAGCGAGACCGCACGTTCGGCCAGCTGCCGCTTGCTGTCCACGGCCTCGCCAAGGGTCGCCGCCAAATGGTTCAGTTTGGCACAGATCGCCGCCAGTTCAGGCGATCCGCCGGGCTCGACGCGCGCGTCGTAATCCCCGGCCTCGATACCGGTCATGGCCTGCGACAGCGCTTCCAGCGGCGCAAGTGCGCGGCCGACCACCAGCATGGTCACCAGCAGCAGCGCCACCGCGATCGCCGAGCCGACCTCGATCTGGGTGACGATGCCGTCCCAGATCTCGGCCATTTCGTCATCGGGATGCGAGGTGATGAAGAGCGATTGCGGCTTGCCGTGAACCGAGATCGGCACCCGCACCGAGGTCTGCTCGGGATGAACCAGCGCGACGAACCACTCGGGCGGGGCGCGCGAATCGCCTGCCTCCGCCAGGCGCTCGGCAGATTTTGCGGTCGCGTCATCCTGCCGCGTGATGCTGACATGACGCAGCCGGCTCAGGTCCTGGACGATCTGGTCGAGCCGCGCATCCGGATCCGGCGCTTCGTCGAGACCGGCCACCATCGTGGCAACAAACTCGCGCGCCAGCCGGATCACGCTCTGGTCCTCGGCCTGGACGCGCGGCCCCGCTTCCAGCACGAGCCGCGCAATATTGATGCCCAACCCAAGCGCCAGTATCAGCGCCAGCAGCAGGTTGATCCGTGCGCGCAAGGATAGCTTTTGCCACATGACGTTGCCCCCGACCGCGATCCCTCCTCCGAGAGGATCGTTGACAGCCAAATTTGCCCGGCTATCTAATCGCACCCTATCGCAATCTCGTGCGAGGTGCACAACCGGTCGGAACCGAGGTGTTCTTCGTGCAAATCGATGTAACGATGAGCTAGTCGAAGCAGGTCGCCGGAACAACGCCATGCGCATTCTGATCGTTGATGATCATCCCATCGTTGCCTCCGGTTGTCGCACCGTGTTCGCCGACGATCCCGAGATCATCCTGCTGGAAGCTGCGGATGCCGAAAGCGGCGAACAGGCGTTCGTCGCGGAGAAGCCCGATCTCTGCGTGATCGACATCAACCTGCCGACGGTCTCCGGCTTCGAGCTGGCCCGCCGTATCCTGACCCGCGATGCATCCGCGCGCCTCATCATGTTCAGCATGAACGACGACCCTGTGTTCGCCGCCCGCGCCATCGACATCGGCGCCAAGGGCTACGTCTCGAAGACCGGCGACCCCAACGATCTGGTGGAGGCCGTGCGCGAAGTTGGCAATGGCGGCGTCTATCTGCCGCCCGCGATCGCACGCAACGTCGCCTTTGCGCGGCCGGGCTTCGCACAGAATCCGCTCTCCAAGTTGACCTCGCGCGAGATGGAGATCCTGCGCCTGCTCAGTTCCGGCAAGAGCCTGTCGGAGATCGCCTGGTTGGTGCATTCGTCTTATAAGACGGTCGCGAACACGTCATCGATCATGCGCCAGAAGCTTGGCGTGCGCACCTCGGCAGAGCTGGTGCGCCTCGCGATCGAGAGCGGCGTCGGCTGACGTCGCGCTCCAACACAGAGGAATATGGCAATGCAGACGGTTTCCCAGAACAAGTCGCATGGCGGCACGCAAGGCGTCTACCGGCATCCAAGCCGCGAGACCAAGACCGATATGACCTTCTCGGTGTTCGTCCCCGCGCATGCGGCCGGCGCCAGATTGCCCGTCGTCACCTATCTGTCGGGCCTGACCTGCACGCACGCCAACGTCACCGAGAAGGGTGAGTTCCGGCAGGCATGTGCCGAGCTCGGCCTGATCTTCGTCGCACCCGACACCAGCCCGCGCGGCGAAGGCGTCCCCGGCGATCCCGCCAACGCTTACGATTTTGGCCTCGGCGCAGGCTTCTATGTCGATGCGACCGAGCAGCCGTTCGCGACCAATTACCGGATGTGGAGCTACGTCACCGAGGAACTGCCAAAACTGATCGCCGAGCAATTCCCGGTCGACACGGCGCGGCAATCGATTCTCGGTCACTCCATGGGCGGCCATGGCGCACTGACGGTGGCGCTGCGCTATCCCGATCGCTATCGCGCGGCCAGCGCGTTCTCGCCGATCGTGGCGCCGTCGCAGGTGCCGTGGGGCAACAAGGCGCTGGGCGGCTATCTCGGCAGCAACAAGCAGGCGTGGCGCAAGCACGACGCGGTCGCATTGATCGAGGACGGCGCCCGCTTCTCCGATCTGCTGGTCGACTATGGCGATGCCGACGGTTTTCTCACTGAACAGCTGCGGCCCGAGCTCCTGAAGGCCGCCTGTGAGAAGGCCAACATCCCCCTCACCTTGCGGCGTCAACCCGGCTACGACCACAGCTATTACTTCATCTCGACCTTCATGGCCGATCACCTGCGCTGGCACGCCGCGCGGTTGAAGGCGTGAGCGCTTCCCAGCGGGAAAGGATGGCGCCAGTCCATCTCCCTCATCCTGAGGCGCGAGCGTAGCGAGCCTCGAAGGATGTACGGCCCGGCTGGTGGCCGATTCATCCTTCGAGGCTCGCCGAAGAGGCTCGCACCTCCAGCGACAAAGGCGAAGCCTTTGCGCGGGGATGACGGTCACACATTTGTGCCCGGCAGCTAACGGGCTTGCGGGGCGCCGTAGTTCGGCGGGAGCAGGCGGTTGCGCACGAGGTAATCGGTGGCGCGCGACCAGGATTCGTCGGTATTGCCGCGCATGTCGGCGCTCACTGCTGCCACCAATTGCCCGGTATGCACGTCGCGCAGATAGAGATTGATGTTGAGGATCAGGTTGGAGACCTTCTGCACCACACCGGTCATCGCGAGGTCAGCGCCTAGCTCGCCGGCCAGCTTCACGTCGCATCCGCCGCAGGCCTGAAGATTGCTGCCGTGCGCCGCAGCATTGACAGGCGCGATATCGAGCACGTGGAACTTGCCGGAATCTGCAAGCTCCTTACGCACCTGATCGCCGGTGCGCAGCAACCGCGCCTGTTCGTCGGTCCGCGGTCCGTCGACCTCCCCTTGAAGGCTGGTGTCGATCATCTCGAGGTCGAACACCGCGAGCTTGGGCGGTTCGGCGCGCGCCGTCGCTGACATCAGCAGCAAAGATATGACGAAGACGAACGCTGATCTCATGATTGTGAACCAATCGAAATTTGGTACCGCGCAACGACAAAAAGCGGGGTTGCAAGCCCGGCCAATTCCGGCATCTTGCACGTCAACGCATGGCCCAGAAAAGCGGAAGCCGCCTTTCGACAATGCCATGCCGAGTGAAGAATGACTACGGGAGGAGTTATGTTCCGATGGCTGATCGGCACGATCGCGCTCAGCATGGTGGCGACCGGAGCGCTGGCCGCTGATCCCGTCGAGGTCCATATCGGCTATCTCGGCCATGCCGGCATCAAGTCGACGCTCTCGCTGGTCGAGCAACCGGCCGACAATGACGGCATCGCCGGCGCACGCCTTGCGATCGAGGACAACAATACGACCGGAAAATTCCTCAACCAGCGCTTCGTGCTCGACGAGGTGAAGGTCAAGGACAGCGACGATGTCGCCAAGGTCGCGACCGATCTCGCCGGCCACAACGACTATATCATCACCGACCTGCCCGCCGATGCCCTGCTCAAGGTCGCCGACGCGCTGCGCGATCGCGGCACCGTGCTGCTGAATGCGGGCGCGATCGACGATCGGCTGCGCGAGCAGGACTGCCGCGCCAACGTGATCCATGTCGCACCAACCCGCTCGATGCTGGCGGATGCGCTTGGCCAGTACCTGGTGTGGAAGCAGTGGAAGCGCTGGCTGCTGGTGACCGGCTCGCACGATCAGGACAAGCTCTACGCCGACGCGCTGCGACGCGCCGCGACGCGCTTCGGCGCCAAGATCGTCCAGGAACGGACATTCGAGGACACCGGCGGCGCGCGCCGCACCGACAGCGGCGTGACGCTGATCCAGCGTCAGATGCCGGTGTTCACGCAGCAGGCGCCGGCTTACGACGTGCTGGTCGCCGCCGACGAGAGCGAGGTGTTCGCGAACTATCTGCCTTACCGGACCTGGGACCCGCGTCCCGTGGCCGGCTCGGCGGGCCTGGTGCCGACCAGCTGGGACGCGGCGCATGACCAATGGGGCGCGGTCCAGATCCAGAACCGCTTCGTCAAGCTGAACATGCGCCGCATGACGGCGCTCGACATGCAGGCCTGGACCGCTGCGCGCATGATTGGGGAAGCCACCTCCCGCACCAATTCGGGCGATCCCAGGAAGGTCATCGCCTTCCTCAAGGGCAAGGATTTCTCGATCGCCGCCTTCAAGGGCACGCGATTGACCCTGCGAGACTGGAATCTGCAGCTCCGCCAGCCGATCCTGCTGGCCGATGGTCGTATGGTCGTTTCGGTCTCGCCGCAGGAAGGTTTCCTGCATCAGGTCTCCGAACTCGACACGCTCGGTGTTGACCGGCCTGAAACGAAGTGCAAGCTGCAGTGAGGGAGATAAACGCATGTGGCGCCGCTGCCTGTTGACCGGGATGCTCGTATGGCTTGCCGCGACACCGGCGTCCGCCTTCGTTGCCTACGTCTCCAACGAGAAGGGCAACACCGTCACGGTCATCGACACCAACAGCTGGACGGTGACAAAAACCATCAAGGTCGGCCAGCGGCCGCGCGGCATCGAGTTCTCGCGCGACGGCAAGTTCGTGATGGTCGCGGTCGGCGATGACGACACGATCCAGGTGATCGACACCAAGACCCAGGAGATCGTCGACACCCTGCCCTCCGGCCCCGACCCGGAATTGTTCACCCAGGATGGCGCCGGCAAGACCATGTATGTCGCCAACGAGAACGACAACACGGTCACCGTGATCGATCTCGAGAAGCGCGCCCGGCTCGGCGACATCCAGGTCGGCGTCGAGCCCGAGGGCATGACGATCAGCCCGGACGGCAAGATCCTGATCAACACGTCCGAAACCACCAACATGGCGCATTTCATCGACACGACGACGCGCCAGATCGTCGCCAATGTGCTGGTCGATTCGCGGCCGCGCTTCGCCCAGTTCAAACGCGACGGCTCCGAATTGTGGGTCTCCTCCGAGATCGGCGGCACGGTGTCGATCATCGATCCGGTCAAGCGCGAGGTCACCGGCAAGATCACCTTCGAAATCCCGGGCCTGCGCAACGAGGCGATCCAGCCCGTCGGCATCGGCATGACCAAGGACGGCAAGACCGCGTTCGTTGCGCTCGGTCCCGCCAACCGCGTCGCGGTGGTCGACGGCGCGACCCACAAGGTCCTCAAATATCTGCTGGTCGGCCAGCGCGTCTGGCACATGGATTTCACGCCCGACGAAAAATATCTGATGGTCACCAACGGCGTCTCGAACGACGTCTCGGTGATCGACATCGCAGCCCAGAAGGTGATCAAGACCATCCAGGTCGGCGAACTGCCCTGGGGGATCACGATCGCGCAGCCATGACCGCAACCGACGCCCATATCGCGAGCCAGCCCTCGGTGGATGCAGGCCCTGTAGGGGCCGTGCCGCCGGCGCTGTCGATCGGCAATGTCAGCCACAGCTACGGTCCGCGACGCGCCTTGATCGATATCAACTTCACGGTTCAGCCTGCGAGCTTCACCGCATTGCTGGGCCTCAATGGCGCGGGCAAGAGCACGTTGTTCTCGCTGGTGACGCGGCTGTTCGGGATCCAGAACGGCCAGATCAGGATCTTCGATCACGACATCAGCCGGACGCCGGGTGAAGCGCTACGGCTGATGGGCGTCGTGTTCCAGCCGCGCACGCTCGATCTCGACCTCTCGCTGACGCAAAACCTGCTCTATCACGCCGCGCTGCACGGCATCTCGCGGCGCGAGGCGCGGCTGCGCAGCGCCGAGGTGCTCGGCCGCATCGGTCTTGCCGACCGCGCCACGAGCAAGGTGCGCGATCTCTCGGGCGGCCAGATGCGAAGGCTCGAGATCGCCCGTGCGCTGCTGCACCGTCCGCGGCTGCTGCTGCTTGACGAGGCCACCGTCGGGCTCGACGTCAAGGCGCGCGCCGACATTCTCGATCATGTCCGCCAGCTCGTCACCGAACAGGGCATCGGCGTGCTCTGGGCAACGCATCTGTTCGACGAGATCATGCCGGGTGACGACCTTGTCGTGCTGCACCAGGGCCGGATGCTGGCGCACGGCCCGATGTCGCGCGTGATCGCGGACGCCGGCGCGCAGGACGTCAACACCGCATTCATGCGCCTGACCGGAACGGCAACCCTCACCGGAAAACCGCCAACATGAGCAGCACGACGGTCACGCCTGAGCGAAGCGGCTTCTCGGTGTCGGAATACATCGTCTGCCTGAACGGCATCGTATGGCGCGAGGCGCTGCGCTTCCTGCATCAGCGCGAGCGCTTCGTCTCGGCGCTGGTCCGGCCGCTGGTCTGGCTGTTCATCTTCGCGGCCGGCTTCCGTCAGGTGCTCGGCATCTCGATCATCCCGCCCTATGAGACCTACATCCTCTACGAGGTCTATATCGCGCCCGGCCTGATGGCGATGATCCAGCTCTTCAACGGCATGCAATCCTCGCTGTCGATGGTCTATGACCGCGAGATGGGCAACATGCGGACACTGCTGGTCAGCCCGTTGCCGCGTGGCTATCTTCTGTTCTGCAAGCTGCTCGCCGGCACCGCGGTGTCGTTGCTCCAGGTCTACGCCTTCCTGCTGATCGCGTGGTTCTGGGACATCACGCCGCCGACCCTCGGCTACCTCACCGTGCTTCCCGCGCTGGTGCTGTCGGGCCTGATGCTCGGCGCGCTGGGCATGCTGATCTCGGCCAGCATCAAGCAGCTGGAGAATTTCGCCGGCGTGATGAACTTTGTCATCTTCCCGATGTTCTTTGCCTCGTCGGCCCTCTACCCGCTCTGGCGCGTGCAGGAAGGCAGCCCGATGCTGTATTATGTCTGCCAGTGCAATCCGTTCACGCATGCGGTGGAGCTGATCCGGTTTGCGCTGTACGGCAAGATGAACTGGGTTTCGCTCGCGGTGGTCGGCGGCTGCACGGTGGTGTTCATGATCGGCGCGATCCTGGCCTACGATCCATCGCGCGGCCTGGTGCGCCGCGGACCCGGCGGAGGCGAGGCATGACAGGCTGGCGGCCAGCACTCGGCGCGCTGCTCGCGACGGTTCTGTCGAACCAGGTCGCGGTCGCTGCCGACCCGCGTTACCCGGACTGGCCATGCGCTCAGGCCAAGGTGCCCGAGATCGCGCTCGCCGCGGTCTGGGCCGGGCCGCCGCTCGGCGATGCCGAGACCAAGTGGCGGGACGATCCGAAGATCAGCCAACTTGCGACCAAGCTCGCGGCGCGCCGCGTTCCGCTCGAGGATGCGCAGAAGGAGATCACCGAATTCCTGTCGGCCGCAGCGGCCGACAAGGCCAATGCGGGAAAGCTGCTGTTCGCGGGGCTGTTCGATACGCTCAATGGCCAGCGGGCCTCGGTCATGAACGGGCTGGAGCGCGTGATGCGCAAGCAGCGCGAGGCCGCGGAAAAGATCCGCGCCGATACGATCGCGCTGCAGGCGCTGCAGGATGCCACGCCGCCGGACCAGGCTAAAGTCGATGAGCTCGGCAATCAGCTGGTCTGGGAGACGCGGATATTCGAGGACCGCGGACGCGTGGTGAAATTCGTCTGCGAGGTGCCGACCATCATCGATCAGCGGCTGTTCGCGCTCGGCCGCACCATCCAGCAGGAGCTGGATTAGGCCTGCGGCCGCTCGCCCCGGCGATCACCACCGGCCACCGGAACAAACTGCCCTGCCCGCTCGTTATCTTCAACTATATCTGAAGTTGGGAGACCTCGATGAGAGCAGCCAAGATCGTCATGACCAGCCTCGCCGCTGCGAGCCTGATCACCACAGCGGCTTTGGCCCAGCAATCCATGTCGGGAATGGTCACCAAGATTGACCGACTGAGTGGAACCATCTCGATCCAGCAGACGCAAACCGGCACGGTGGGCGCGGCCGGCGGCGCCATTCAGGAATACAAGGTGCCCAAGGGACAGTCGCTTGAGGAGCTTCACGCCGGCGACAAGGTGACGTTCACCACCACGGACGGCGACGGCGGCAAGACCATCAACAAGCTCGACAAGCAGAAGTAGCTCGCTGGAGCATTTTCCTGGCCGCGTGAGGACGGGCTTACTGCTCGCCCTCACGCCGCTCGGGCTCCACATCCGCCAGCGGCAGATTGGCGCGCCCCCACCCGTCGGTTCCCTCCGGATACCACGCCACGTTGCGGTAGCCGTAGGAGAGCACGCGCTTGGCGGCGTTCCACGACATCCAGCAGTTTTCCTGGCAGTAGATCACCAGCAATCTGGCCTTGTCGTCGCCGGAGGCGCGGACCAGGCCGCGTCGCATATAGTCCTCGGTCGATGCGGCGAGCTTGCCGTAGCCGGTGTCGGGCAGCCAGATGCTGCCGGGAATATCGCGATGCGGCCGCTCGCGCCACACCGTGCCGGCCGGCAGATTAGGCTTCGGCGCGCGCGGCAGCACGTCGACGAAACCGCCGGACTTGTTGCGCCAGATCTCTGCCGCTTCCGCCGTCGTGAGCACCCGTGCGCCGGCAAGCGTTGCCGGCACCACCGTGCGATAATCCTCGGTGCGATACCCCTCGGGCTCTGCAGGCTGGTCCTGCGCGCGGACATGCGAAGCGGCGAGCAATATCACCGCAAGCATGGCCGCGAGCCTGATCATGGCGATTTGGTCGCGGTCTCCGGCCCGATCGGACGGTCGTTCTCGTCGAGCAGCGGAACGCCGAAGTCGAGCAGGATCTTGTTGATCGCCGGCTGGTTCTCCTGGATCAGACGATTGAGCTGCCGCTTCCAGTTCTGGTCGGACGCCCGCACGCCCATGCCGATGCGATAGACCAGCTTGGGTCCCGTGGTCTCCTTGAGCAGCGGCGTGACATGCAGCGGCGGGTTCGCCTTCTTGGCATAAAAGCCCGCCATCGGCCCCCACAGGATGCCGGCGTCGATCTCGCCCTTTTCAAGGTCGTTCATCATCGCCTCGGCCGAGGAATCGTAGCGCGTGTCGATCATCAGCGGATAAGGCTTCGCATTGCTCATCAGACCGTTGATGGCCATGTTGGTCGCTGGTGGCGTTCCGGCGACGATGCCGATATGCTTGCCCTTCAGCCGCTCATCCTCGAGCGTCGTGACTTCATCCAGTCCACTGCCCGGCTTGGCGACGATCGCATAGGCCGTGCGGTAATACGGATTGGTCCCTTGCGCGAGGTCGTCGCCTTGCGGAAAGCCCATGATCACATCGCAGCGATGCGAGCCGAGCGTGATCCGCACGAAGCCGGTCGCCTGCGGGAAATACATATAATCCAGCTTCTTTTGCAGCTTCTCGGCGAACAGCTCGCCGATCTTGTTCTCAAAGCCCTCGCCCTTGTCATTCGAGAACGGCAGGTTGCGCGGATCGGCGCAGATGCGAAGCACCTTGGGATCGACCAGCTCGATGGAGAGTTCGCCCTGCTCATTTACCTGCGCACGCGCGACGCCGCGGCCGGTGAAACAGACGATGAAGCCGGCAAGCGCGAGCAGAACAGGACGGCATCCGATAACTCTCATTGCGCGGTCTCCTCTTGATCGGACGGATTGCCGCTATCCACCAATTGCCCCGCGCACCATGACGTGCAACAGGGATAATGATCGCGACGGTGCGGCGTTGCTTGTTGCAGCGCAAACTGGAGAGCGACGACATCGATCGCGCGTCCCGGAAAAACTGAGGCGGAAACATGGCTCATGGCGGTTCGGTGCTTGCGCTGCTCCTGATGCTTTGGGCGCCGACCATAGCGCGGGCTCAAGAGGCGGAATTGCCTGTGAGCGAAGTCGCGCCCGGAATATTCGTTCACACCGGGGTCACTGCATTGATGACGCGCGACAACGAAGGCGCCATCGCCAATATCGGCTTCGTGGTCGGCGACAGCGCCATTGCCGTCATCGACACCGGCGGCAGCGTCCGCGAAGGGCAGCAATTGCTCGCCGCGGTGCGCAGCCATAGCGACAAGCCGATCCGCTATGTAATCAACACCCACGCGCATCCGGATCATAGCTTCGGCAACGCGGCTTTCGTGGCTGACGGGACCAGCTTCGTCGGCCACAAGGCCCTGCCCCAAGCGCTGGCGACGCGCGGGCAATTCTATCTCGACGGCTTTCGCCGGACCATGGGCGACGCGTTGATCGACGAGGTACGGATCATTCCGCCGACCGTGCTGGTCGCGGACATGCTGAAGCTCGACCTCGGCGGACGGACCCTCACCTTGAAGGCATGGCCACCCGCCCACAGCGACAACGACCTCACCGTGTTCGATGAGCGCACCGGCACCCTGTTCGCCGGCGATCTGGTGTTCCTCGAACATATTCCGGTGGTCGACGGCAGCCTCAAGGGCTGGCTGCGTGCGCTCGACGAGCTCCAGGCTAGTCCCGCCGAGCGCGTGGTTCCCGGTCACGGACCCGTGAGTGCGTGGCCTGCAGCGCTTGCCGACGAGCGGCGTTATCTTGAGACGCTGGCCGCGGACGTCCGCGCGCTGGTCGCAAGCGGCAAGCCGATCACGGCTGCGGCGGAGCATGCCGCGGCAGCCGAGCGGCCGCGCTGGCAATTGTTCGACGATTACAACGCCCGCAACGCAACTGCAGCATTCTCGGAAATTGAATGGGAGTAGCTGTTCGTCCTATAATGACGCGGCTGCATAGGATTCTCGCGAACATGACTGGACATCGCGCCCGCCTGCTTTGCATCGCCAGCCTTCTTGCGATCGCGCTGGGGATACCCGCTGCGCCCGCTGCCGAGACCTATGATCCCTGGCCGGGCCTCGTCCAGGACATCTTCAGCAATCGTCCGATGAATGACGGCAACGATATCATCGGCATCGAGATGCCGGGGCGCGCGGAAGACGCGGCAATCGTTCCGGTGACGCTGCGCACCAAGCTATCGCCAAGCGATAGCCGCCGCGTCGTCGCGATCACGCTTGTGATCGACGAGAACCCGGCGCCGATGGCCGCGAAGTTCACGCTGGGGCCGGACGCCAACGTTACCGAGATATCGACCCGCGTCCGCGTCAACAACTACACCAATGTGCACGCCGTCGCAGAGCTCAGCGACGGCAAGCTCTATGTAAGCAAGGTGTATGTGAAAGCATCCGGCGGCTGCTCGGCACCGGCCGGCAAGAACGTCGAGGAAGCGAAGAATCGGCTCGGCCAGATGCGCTACCGGCAATTCACAAAGTCCGAACAAGGGCCGGCGACGAGCACACGGGAGGCCCAGATCATGATCGGGCATCCGAATAATTCAGGTCTGCAAATGGACCAGGTCACGCAGCTCTATATCCCGGCCTTCTTCGTCAATGAACTTCACATCTGGCAGGACGACAGTCCGGTGCTCACGATGGAGGGTGGGATCTCGATTTCCGAGGACCCCAACATCCGCTTCACTTACGTCTCGAATGGCGCCAAGCACTTCCGTGCCGAGGCCAAGGACACCGACGGGCACGTCTTCGACCACGAATGGAAGGTCGAGAATCCCGGGACCTGACGCGTTCGCGATCTCACGATCAACGCTAGAAGCACCTCACTTCGGCCTCGGCCTGCGCACGCCTGAGGTCGTTGAGCGCGTTGGCGGCCTGCTCGGACGAGCGGAACTGGCCGCCCAGATTGCCGCGCACCTGCGCCATGCTCAGCACGGTCTCGGCGGTGACGTAGCGATCATAGGGGATGATCGAGGCGACCACATCGATCGAGCAGGAACATTGTTCGATCGACTGCCGGGATTCGCCATTGGACTTCATGCAGCCGAACACATATTCGGCCCGCGCCGAGGTCGGATAGTCGTTGATCTCCTGGGCTCGCACGCTGACGGCCGTCCCGCCGAGCACCAGGACGGCGACAATCGGTCGTAGCATGCCAGCTCCTGCCATGGTCCTGCTTCCTCTTCTCTTTCCGCAAGCTATGCTATGGATGTTGATCAGAAAAGAAAACATTCGGGGAAGTGGCTCAAGACACGATGATCATCTCTGTACGCACGGTGTTGGCTGCGGCAGTTCTGGCGGTCATGCAGTTCGGCACCTCGTGCAACGCGGAAACCATCCGCGTTGCAGCGCAGAAGACCGGAACGCTGGCCTGGGAACTGGCCGTCATTCGCTCCCATGGTCTCGACAAGAAGGCCAATCTGTCGATCGATGTCGTCGAGCTCGCCAGCCCCGAGGCCGGCAAGATCGCGCTGCGCTCCGGCTCGGCCGACGTCATGGTATCCGACTGGCCCTGGGTGTCGCGCGAACGCTCGCTCGGCGCCAAGCTGCAGTTCTATCCGTACTCGAGTGCGCTGGGCGCCGTGATGGTCCCGGCCGCCTCACCGCTTAAGACGCTGGCGGACCTCAAGGGGCGCAAGCTCGCCATTGCCGGCGGTGCGATCGACAAGAACTGGCTGCTGCTGCAGGCCGCATTGAAGCAGGATGGCGTCGACCTGAAGTCGCAGTCGACCATCGTCTACGGCGCGCCGCCGCTGCTGGCCGCCAAGGCCCTCGGTGGCGAGATGGACGCGACGCTCACCTACTGGAATTTCTGCGCGGCGCTTGAAGCCAAGGGCTTTCGCCGGCTCGCCGGCATGGAGGAGGTGCTGCAAAAGCTCGGCAGCAAGGGCCGCATCGCGATGATCGGCTACGTGTTCGACGAAGCCTGGGCCAATGCCAACAAGGATCTGGTGGCCCGCTTCATCGCCGTGACGCGCGCCGCGAAAGAGATTCTGGCGACCTCGGATGCCGAATGGGACACGATTGCGCCGCTGACCGGCGCGCAGGATGCGGCGACGCTGCGCGCTTATCGCGACCGCTACCGCGAGGGCATCCCGCGCCGTCCGATCGCTGACGAAGAGGCTGATGCTCGCGTGCTCTACCGGGTGCTGGCGCAGCTCGGCGGCCGCGATCTCGTCGGCACCGCGACCGAGCTCGATCCCGGCACGTTCTATCAAGCGATCCCGGGAGACTAGCGGTGCTGCGCCTCCTGTCATTCGCGCTGTTCATCGCGACCTGGTGGATTGCCTCGCTGTTGATCGGCGATGCCAAGCTGCCGGCGCCACCGGCGGTGCTGTCGGTCCTCATAGTCGAAGCGCGATCGGGCGCGCTGTTCGTGAATCTCGGCGCAACGCTGGCGCGCGTCGCGCTGGCCTTCACCCTCGCCATGGCGCTCGGCTCGGCGATCGGCTATCTGATGGGCCGCCTGTCGCTTGCCAATCGCCTTGGCGACCCCTGGCTGATCCTGCTGCTCAATTTGCCGGCACTGGTCGTCATCGTGCTGGCCTATATCTGGGCCGGACTGACCGAGGTCGCCGCGATCACGGCCATCGCCATCAACAAGCTGCCGACCGCCGTCGTCACCCTGCGCGAGGGGGCCCGCGCGCTCGACCCTGCGCTCGACGAAATGGCAACGGCCTTTGCCTTGCCGCGCGGTCGCGCCTTCCGGCATGTGGTCCTGCCGCAGCTTGCGCCCTACATCGCGGCCGCTGCGCGCTCCGGGCTGTCGCTGGTTTGGAAGATCGTGCTGGTCGCCGAATATCTGGGCCGCCCCAACGGCGTCGGCTTCGAGATCGGGGTCGCCTTCCAGCTGTTCGACATCCCCCTGCTGCTCGCCTACTCGCTGAGCTTTGCCGGTGTCGTGCTCGTCATCGAGACCCTGCTGGTGCAGCCGTTTGAAACCAGGCTAACGCGGTGGCGGCTCCGTGCAGCTTGAGGTCAATATCACAGGCAAGACCTTTGCGAGCGCGGCCGGAAAGCGGCACGACGTGCTCGACAACGTCACCTTCACATTGAACGCCGGCGAGGTTGGCGTGCTGTTCGGACCGTCGGGCTGCGGCAAGAGCACCCTGCTGCGGATTCTCGCCGGGCTCGACGCCAACTACCAGGGCCATGTCGCGCGCTCTCCCGGCATGCGCCTCGGCATGGTGTTTCAGGAGCCGCGGCTGTTGCCTTGGCGCACCGTGGAGGAGAATGTGCGGATCGCCGCACCGCATGTCGACGACGGCACGCTGTCGGCGCTGTTCGAGGTGCTCGAATTGAGCGTGCACCGCAACCATTTTCCCGGTGAGCTGTCGCTCGGCCTCGCCCGCCGCGTCGCGCTCGCCCGCGCCTTCGCCATCGAGCCGGATTTCCTCATCCTCGACGAGCCGCTGACTTCGCTCGACAATGCACTTGCGGGGCGGCTGCGCGACCAGATCGCCACGCTGGTCGCTAGCCGGGAGATGATGACGCTGCTGGTCACCCACGATCTCGACGACGCAGTCCGCCTCGGCGACCGGCTGTTCTTCCTGTCGCCGCGACCTGCCCGAATCCTTCACGTCGAAACCATCGCCGCGCCGCGCGCGGTGCGCGGCGAGCCGGAGATCGACGAAATCAAGCGGCAGCTCTCACAGTTGGACCTTGCAAATATGTGAGGCGCCGTCATCCTTGGACCAAAGCGTGAGGGAGAGATTGGATGCCGCGTGCGTTGATTGCTGTTGCTGTTGCCGTTGCGTTGCTTGTCCTGCCGGCGACAGCGCTCGCCCAAAGCAAGGGCAAAGGCATCCGGCTGTGGAATCTGACCAGCGCCACGATTTCGAGCTTCGAGCTGTCACCGGCGGGCAAGAACGAGTGGGGCCCGAACCAGACGCTCAACGACAAGGACAAGGAAGTCGACCACGACGAACGCTTGCGGATCACCGGCGTCGAGCCCGGTCGCTACGATGCCAAGGTCGGCTACAGCGGCGCCAGGCGGTGCTTCGTTCGTGACATCGAGATCAAGGCCGATGCGGTGTTTTCAGTGTCCGACAAGGATCTGAAGGACTGCAACAAATAGCAGCTAGCCCGCCGGCGGTTTGCCGTCCGTACCGGCGCGATCGTTGGTGTGCGGATATTCGCACCGCCATCGCACTGCAGTCCATTTCGGATGTTCGCCGACCCATTGTGCGATGTAAGGCGGCGCGGCCATGGCGCATTGCTGCAGCGAACCGCTCCAGTTGAACACCAGATGCTGCTCCTCGCAGGTGGCGGGCGACAGCACGGCGCATACAGTGACGATCAGATCAATCGGGTTCATGCGCGATCCCCAGGCGTGCTCACGAAATAGATAGCACGACGGAATACGTAATCAGCCAGGTCAGGGTTTCACAGGCCCGTGACAAGGCTTGGGAACCCGGCTCTAGAAATTCAGACCGTACACCAGCCGCGCCTGGTGACGCTCGAAATTGACCAGATCGAGGGCGGCATTGCTGCCGGCCCGCTGCCCCCAAGCCTGCACGCTCCAGGTCGCGGTCAGACGCGAGCGCTCCGAGAGCTGGACATAGGCAGTGGGACCGATGAACAGCGCCTGCCCGGACAGTTCATCCAGACCGATCCCCTCATACTTCCTGAAATAGCGCGCTTCGCCGCCGATCAGGATATCGGGCCTCACCTTGGCCATCAGGCCAAATGCGACACCGATCGTGGCATCCTGCTCTGCTGTGCCGTTGCGTGGGATGCGAGTCCATTCCGGCTCATAGCTGACGTTGAGGGCCGCCACTGCAAAATTCGGGATCACCTCGCGGTCGAACGCCACCGTGAGTTGGGTGCCGTAGCTGCGGACTGCCGCAGCCGTCGTCTCGTCGACGCGGCCAGCGCGTGTCTCCAGCGCCACCGTCATGCCGAAGGGCGCCGCCTCGCGCTCGAGAAAGCGATAACGAAAATCGACCGAGACGCTCTGCCACGACAGCTGGCGGCGATCGTCAAAGCTCGGGACGCGGTTGATATCGTACGCGCTGAACGACGTGCCGAGCTCGACACGAAAATTCGGCGCCGGAACGAGCTCGAGCTCCATTTCCTGATTGAGCGCGCGGTAGCGGCCGCCATCCTTGGCAAAGCGCCCGGTGCTCTGGCTCTGGAACTCACGCTCGCCGACGTCGCCCACATCGGACCCGATCATGAAGCCGAAGATGTGCTCGGTATCAAAACCCTCGGCGTAGGCGCCGAGCGGCAGCACCGCTGCGACGCCAGCAATCGCCGCGCACAGCACGCCCACCCAACGCCCTCGCTTGATTTCGAAACTCATCGTCCCCGGACCACCGCCTCAAGCCGCACTGTAGGACAAAGCAGGACAGCCCGCCAATCGCGCAGGGGGTCTCGATTTCAGCGTGTTGTGGGAAGTATCTGCGGGAATTTCGAGCGGCAGCGTCGCGCCGGCGAAAGACGCCTGCCGCGGCTCGATGCAGCAAGCTGCACGAGCCGGGCAGGCTGTCTCGCGTTACTTGTCTCGGATTACTTGCGCGCTGCGCAGGCGTACATGTTGATTTCCATGCCGACCGGCACTTCGACGATCTTCGGTGTTTTCCAGGCCATTTCCTTCTCCCAAGTCTAAGTTGGCGCAAGCGTCGCGCCGCGCGGCAAGCTAGGGCTGGCTGTTCCAGGGCGCAAGCCGGCCGGGTAAGGACCCGACTTCGCTGCTGGGCATGCCGAAACGGACGACGGCTCGCTGACGTCCGCCCGGCTTTGAAACGACTGGGAAACCCCGACGCTGATCTGTCAGGCATTTTCCGGCTGCAGGGCGGCGACGCACCAATAAGCAGACCCGATTGCGCCGGCCGAGTCTTGCCCAAGAGCGAAATCGCAACTTTTTTTGTTATGCGCGAAATCCTGCATCAATAGGCGGAATCCGCCCGACACAATTCGCGGGCTCGGACCTATTTGAGCAGGCGCAGCAGCGCCCGCCCGGCGCGCGACTTCAACTCCTTCGCATCCAGCGTTCCGTCCTTGTCGGGATCGGCGGCCTTGAACCGCTGCTCGACGACCGCGAGATACTCGTCGAGCGTCAGGGTGCCGTCGTGATCTGGATCCGCCTTCGCCAGTTCTTTCGCGGTCAGCCGTCCGCGCAATTCGCGGATGTCGAGCGTGCCATCATGATCGGGATCGAGCTTCGCGAACAGATCGGCGGCGGCCTTCTTGGCCTCGGCAAGGTCGACCGTGCCGTCATTGTCGGGATCGAGCATCTTGAGCGCGCTGCCACCACCCGATGCGGCGAGAGCGGGACCCGACAGCACGGCAACAGCCAAGGTCAAAGCAAGCGATCGGCGCGAAATCATCATTGGTCTCCCTTGAGTGCCGCTCCGGCAAGGATACGGAGCGCGCCCTGCGATCGAAGCTACCATAGCAGCTTCGATCAGGCTTCCCACAGCCAGAGCAACCAGCGAGACCTGTCGGGTTTCGGGTGGAATGGGACTACCTCACAGATCAACTCTGGCGTTCGGCAGATGGCATCGCACCGGAACAAGCGAGGTGACCCATGAGCGATATTTGCAGGACCACGTTGGGCTGCCTCGTTGCGCTCGGTCTGACGGCACCTGCGTCCGCGCAAAACAGGGCCCCTGCCCCATCGGCAGAGGCTGTCCAGCAGCGCACGCTAACCGGCAAGGAGCGGCTCGGACGCAAATGGACCGACGAGCAGCGCATCGACAATTGCAATGTGCCGCCGGACAAGCGAGGCACCAAGCCACGTCCGAGCGCCTGTCCGCATGCGCCGTCGAGCTGACCGAACCGTTCGCGCTGCGGCATACCGGCGAGTCACTCATGGCGTTCTGTATTCCATGCCACGGTAAGCTACGGGCGCATCAGCAAAAACCTGAAGCTTTCGACCGGCCTCCGGAGACTGACTGGGGTTCGTTCACGTTTTCGTATTGACCCGTTTTGGTTTCGGGGGGATGGTTCCGTCCGCAACGTCAGGAATAGGCGTGCGGAAAAGGTTCATTGGGAGGATATGATGAGACGCATTGCGCTGGCCGCAAGCCTCGTGATTCTTGCATCTTATGGTGCAAGCGCTCAGACCAACGAGCAGTTGGTCAAGGGTGCGACTGATACATCGAACGTTCTCAATTACGGAATGGGCTACAATCTTCAGCGCTTCTCGACGCTGAACCAGATCAACAAGGACACCGTCAAAAATCTGGTCCCGGTCTGGAATTACAGCTTGAACGACGACCGCAGCGAGGAATCGCAGCCGCTCGTCTACCAGGGCGTCCTTTACGTCACCACGCACAATGCCACGATGGCGATCGACGCCAAGACCGGCAAGCAGATCTGGAAGACCAAGGTCGAGTACCCCGCCGAGACGCCACGCATCGTCTGCTGCGGCATCATCAATCGCGGCGCGGCTCTGTATGACGGCAAGCTGTTCCGCACCACCCTCGACGCCAATGTGATCGCGCTCGATGCCAAGACCGGCAAGGAGCTGTGGCGCGAAAAGGCTGCTGACATCAAGGAAGGCTACTCGATGACGGTGGCGCCGCTGGTCGCCGACGGCGTCGTGATCACCGGCATCTCCGGCGCCGAATTCGGCACCCGTGGCTTTATCGACGGCTGGGATCCGGCGACCGGCAAGCGCCTCTGGCGTACCTACTCGATCCCGACTCCGGACGAGCCCGGTGGCGACACCTGGAAGGGCGACACCTGGAAGCTGGGCGGCGGATCGACCTGGATCACCGGCTCCTATGATGCCGAATTGAACACCGTGTATTGGGGCATCGGCAATCCCGGACCGTTCAACTCTGCGGTGCGTCCGGGCGACAACCTCTATACCTGTTCGGTGCTCGCGCTCGATCCGAAGACCGGCAAGATCAAGTGGCACTACCAGTTCTCGCCGAACAATCCGTTCGACTATGACTCGGTGGCCGAAATGGTGCTCGCCGACATGAACGTCGAGGGCAAGCCGACCAAGGTGCTGATGGATGCCAACCGCAACGGCTTCTTCTACGTGCTCGACCGCACCAACGGGAAGCTTCTCGCGGCCAATCCTTATGTGAACGTCAACTGGGCCACCGGAGTAGACTTGAAGACCGGACGGCCGATCGAGACCGACGTCGTCAAGGATGCACGTGAGGGCAAGAAGGTCACGGTCTACCCGTCGATCCTCGGCGGCAAGAACTGGGAGCCGATGTCGTTCAATCCGCAGACCGGCCTCGCCTACGCCAACACGCTCGCCTTCGGCGGCCGCTACAAGTCCGAGCCGGTGACGTTCAAGCAGGGCGAGTGGTATCTCGGCATGGACCTCACCGATCCCTGGGAATGGGGCACCGGACCGCGCGGCCATCTCAAGGCGATCGATCCGATGACCGGCAAGGCGAAGTGGGAAGCGCCGAGCGATATTCCGCGCTTCTCCGGCGTGCTCTCCACCGCGGGCGGCGTGGTGTTCTCCGGTCAGCTGACCGGAGAATTCGAGGCGTTCGACGCCGACACCGGCAAGAAGCTCTGGCAGTTCCAGACCGGCTCGGGCATCGAAGGACAACCCGTGACCTGGCAGCAGGACGGCGTGCAGTATGTCGCCGTCACCTCGGGCTATGGCGGCGTCTATTCGCTGTTCTCGGGCGACGAGCGGCTTGCCAAGGTCCCGCCCGGCGGCTCGCTGTGGGTTTTCGCGGTCAAGAACTGAGCGCGGAGCACACGTGATTGAAAGAGTAACCCTGTTGACGGCGGCGATCTTCGCCGCCGTCGCGGCGGCCTTGATCACGTTGATCCCGGCAGCCGCACAGCAAACCAGTGCAATCGACCTTCAGGGTCTGGCCGACCAGGGCAAGGTCACCTACGCCAAGAACTGCTCGCATTGCCATGGGCCCAACATGGTGAACTCCGGCACCATCACGCCGGACCTGCGCGCGTTTCCCGACGACAAGACGCGCTTTGTGACCACCGTGAAGCAAGGCAAGAACGGCAAGATGCCGCCCTGGGCCGACATCCTGAGCGAGCAGGAGATCGCCGACGTCTGGGCCTTCCTGGCGAGCCGGAGGCCCCAATGAGAGCCCTCCTGCCGGGCGCCGCGACAGCCTTGCTTCTCGCCATGACGGCGGCAGCGCATGCGGCCGGCGAGCCGCTCAAAGTATGCCTCGATGAGGATCTCCCGCCGTTGTCGGTGCATCATCGCGGCAAGCCGGATGCCGGCTTCGACGTCGCACTCGCGCAGACCATCGCCGAGCGGCTCGGACGGCCGCTCAAGATCCAGTGGTTCGAGAGCAAGCTCGACGAGGATTCGAGCCCCGCGCTGGAGGCCAATGCGTTGCTGTCGGACGGCCGCTGTTCGCTGGTCGGCGGCTACGCCCTCACCACCGACTCGCTGAAGGCGCCTGGTGTCGCGACGGCCAAGCTGCCGGACTTCGATGGCGCCACCCGCGACGATCGCCGCAGGCGGATTCCGATCGGGGTGCTGGCGCCAAGCCAGCCCTACATCTATTCGCCGATGACCGTCGTGCTCGGCCCCAAGGCCAAGGACCGGGTCAAGGACCGCAAGATGACCGATATCGGCGATCTCGCCGGCCTTCGCCTGACGATCGAAAGCGGCACGCTGGGCGATGCCATCCTGATGACCTTCGACAAGGGAAAGCTGATCGAAGACATCACCCACCTCGTTCCCGGGCGCAGCGACCTGCTGGGAGAGCTCGAGCGCGGAGAATTCGACGCCACGCTGCTCGATCTGCGCCGGTTCGACGCCTACCGCGCTGATCATCCCGACACCAAGATCGCGGCCTCCGGCTATTACTATCCGATCGGCGCCAACCGCGGCTACGTCGCTCTCGAGACCGACAAGACGTTGCTGGAGGCTGTCAACAAGGTGCTGTCCGACCTGCAAGCCAAAGGCACCATCGCCGAGCTTGGCAAGGCCGCAGGCCTGACCTGGCTCGCGCCGCGCGAGCCAATCATCCTCGGCGATGTCTGGCTGACGATCCTGAACCGCTGAGCCGCTCGCCGCGGCCCTGCTATTTCAGATAGTTGGCCAGGTTCATGCTCTGGATCTTGGCGATCGCCGAATAGGACGCCGTCAGCTGCGCCTGATAGGTCGAAAGCTGCGCCGTCACCGCCGCGACGTCGACGCTGGTGAGGTTGGTCGACAGGGTCTTGGCGAAATTCTGGTAGTCGCTCTGGTTCGTGCTGGCGGTCTCGATCTGCGACGCCGAGGTCGAAAGCTTTGCCTGCACCGTGGACGTTGCATCCAATGCATTGCTGGCGAGGTCGAGCGCCTGCGAGATATCGCTCGACGACAACGTCGTGCTGTTGCCGACGTATTTCAACAGCCGCATGACCTGCTCGAAGGCAGGATTGTCGGCGGTAACGCCATAGGAAACCGACTGGCTGTCCGAAACGCGCACCGACGCGATCTCGCTGTCACCCTTGTAGTAGCTGGTGTCTGATGACGTCAGCGAGCCCGTGCCGGTGTCATAGCTCGACAGATCCACAGGCGCAGCGTCGGTGCGGGCGCCACTGAAGACGTATTCGCCGTCATACTGGGCGTTGAGCAGCCCCTGCATCTGCGAGATCGCCTGCTGGGCATAGTTGATCACCGATGCCGTCGCCGTGCTGCTGCCGGTCGTGGCGGCGCTGAGCTGGGTCCGAAGCTGCGTGATGATATCGGTCACCGAGCCGACCGCCGAATACATCGCCTGCACCTTGTTGTCGGCGAGATTGCTGGCATCGATATAGGACTGGGCTCGTGTCACCGAGACCTGCAAATTGATCACGCGCCCGGCGCCTGAGCCGTAACCGCCGAAATCCTCGGATTGCAGCCCGGAGGACTCCTGCACTTGCTCATTGGCCATCACCGACTGCACGCGCAGCGCGCTTGATATCATCTGCTCCGATTGCGCGAAGGTGGCAACACGCATCATCATGACAACGCCCTCACACTCAGGCTGCGCTCATTGCGGTCATCAGCGCCGAGAACATGGAATTGATGGCCGTAATGATCTGGGATGCGGCAGCGTATTTGTTCTGCAACGCACTCAGATTCGCGCTTTCCTGGTCAATGTTGACGCCGGACTGCGACGACAGCGAGCTCGCATAGGTCGACTGCGCGGTCTGCTTGGACGTATAGGTTGCCGACGCCTGGGTTGCCTTGCCGGCGACGTTGGCAACGATTGCTGCCGCATAGTCGGTGAAAGAGCCGGTGGTGGCGCCCAGCCCACCCGCCATCGCGAAATTGGTCGACCCCGTCAGCGCGCTCGAGAGCGCATTCACCACCGCCGCCGAGCCCGACGACAGCACCGAGTTTCCGACCGTCAGCGCGGACGACGCATCGAGCGTCGCCGTCGGCAGCGTGGCCGTGCCACTCAGGATGTCGCTGCGCACCGCGATGTTGGAGGCGCTGGTCCCCGTGATCAGGTCGTTGAGCCCGAAATACTGGGACAATCCCTCACCGCCGACCGAACTCGTCATCTGGTTGATGGCGATGCCATTGCCCGAGCCGGTCGCCGAGATCGACAAATGTCCGTTGGCATCGACCGATGCCGATACGCCGGGGATGGTGTTGATCTTGGCGGCAAGAGCCCCCACCGTGGAATACGCCGATAAATCGATATCCTGATACGATACGAGATTGCCGCTCTTGTCGGCGACTGCGATACGCACCGTGCCGGTGCCCGCGAACGATGTCGAATTGCTGACAGTCGCCGTACCGGTCAGGCTCGTCGGTGGCGGCACCGCTGTGCCCTGGTTCGAGACCGCATTCACACTCGAGGCCAGCTGCTGGGCGAGCTCGTCGAGTTGCGACTGCGCGGCCGGCAAGGTCTGGTCGCGCAGGGTAATCAGGGCGCTGACTTTGCCGGAGGAAATCTGCGAGGTGATGTCGACCCCGTTGACGGTAATACCGCTGAAGCCGCTCGACGATCCCGCACTATACGTCGTTGATGCCGTGACACCAGGGAGCGCCGTGTAGCTCAGCGGGTGCGCCGTGCTGTCGACCAGCGCCTGCCCGGAGCCGGTATAGACCTGCAGATCACCGCTCGACGTGGTGAAGTAGCTCACATTCATCATCGACGCGAGGTCCTGCAGCGCGCTGTTGCGCTGGTCCTCGAGATCGGCGGTCGACTGACCAGCGGCCGCTTCCTGCTTGATCTGCTTGTTGAGGTCGGAGATCTGCTGCAGATCGGAATTGATGTCGGTGACCGACGAGGCGATGTCCTGGTCGGCGTCGGAGCGCAGCTTCTGGATGCCGCTCGAGGTTTGCTGCAGCTGATTGGTGACCGCGGCGAGCGCGCTGACGGCGTTCGATTGTAGCGAAGCGCTGCTCGGCGTGCTGGCGAGCGAGGACAGCGCCGACTCGAATGCAGCGATCGTGTTGGCCAGCGAGGTGCCCGTCGTGGAGCTGTTGCCGCTCGACGTGCTGCCATAGAGCTGCTGGAGCTCGGTCAGATAGTTGTTGTTGGTGTCGGCGGCGCCGAGATCGGAATCGGCTCCGACCAGCGACTTCAGGAGCAGCTTGTCGACCGCGCTGGTGATCCCCGAGATCGTGACGCCGGTGCCAACACCGCTGGTGACGCTGCTGCTCTGGTTGGCAGTCTTCTCAGTATAGCCCTTGGTGTCGGCATTGGAGATATTGGCCGAGGCTACGCTGATCTGCACCTGCGTGGCAGACAGCCCGCTGAATGCGATGCTTCGTGCGATATCGAGCGACGACACGACCCACTCCCTCCGGCGCCGGCGCGATCAGGCCCGCACGTTGGCGCCATAGGACATCGCAGATGTGACGCGACGGCCGCCGGCCCCGTAAGGCGAGACGTTGGCGATCTGCTCGCGGATCGCCTGCATGATCGCCTCGATCCTGCGGTTGCTGGCATCGATCGCCGCGCGCAGCCGCATCACGTTCTCGTCCATCGCGACCCGAAGCTTCAGGATCCGATCCATCAGCTGCTCGCGCAGCAGGCGATCCTGGACGTTGAGGTTGGCGGTCTTGCCGACGGCCTCCGCCACGCACTGCTCGAACAGCGTGGCGAGGCGGTTCTTCTCGTCGACCTGCTTCAGCCGCGAGGCCGGCAGGCCCTTGGCGAGCTCGACGTTCTCCTCGTTCACGATCTCGATCAGATCGTCGATCAGTGCGATCAACGACCTGGCGCGCTCGTCATTGCCCGCGGGATTGATCTTGATGTTGCGTTCCGGTGTCATGTCATCGCTCCCGTTCAAGCTAGTGTCCGCGACGCAGGGCGCGAACCGATTGTGCGCTGCGCCCATACGCGGTGATTGCCGTTACCCGGACCGAGGCCCGATTCAGTTCCTGGTCGAGCCGCGCGCACTCGCGCATCAGCATGTCCCGCAACGCTCCGACGTCGTCGAGCAACGCAGTGAGCTGCGCCCGATCGTCCGGCCGAACCGAGGCAGCCCTCGCCTTCAGCCGCTGAAGCCTGACCAGCAGGCGATCATTCTGCTTTTCAGTCATCATCGCGACACCGCCGAAATCAGCGTGTCGAACATCTTGTTGACGGTGGTGATGACCTGCGACGCCGCCGAATAGGCCTGCTGCGCCGAGATCATGTTGGAGAACTGACCGCTGGTGTCGGTGGTGCTCGATTCCAGCTCGCTGCCGTAGATCGTGCCGGCGCCGTTGGCCCCCGAGGTCTGCAGCGTGGCATTGCTGGAGGCTGCCGTCGCGGAGTACAGGCCATCGCTGGCCGCGCTCAATCCGTTGGGGTCGCTGAAGGTCGCGACCGCAATCTTGTAGATCGCGATCGTCTGCCCGTTGGAGTAGGTCGCATCGACCACGCCCCCCTTGCCGATCGCGATGCTGCTCAGCTTGCCGTAAGGCAGACCGTCCGACGTGATGCTCGTGAGGTCGACGGAAGGCGTGGTCTGGCCCGACGAATATTGCGTGAGACCGTCGGTTTTGCCGGCCGTGCCGAGATTGAGCGTGATCGCCGTACCATTGGCGGTGGAGCTGTCGGCCGCGCCGTCCTTCCAGCCGGTGATCGAGATGGTCGGCGGACTCGGCACCGTCGAGGCGAGCGAACCGTCGGGATTGAAGGTGATCGCCACCGTATCGGTGATCGCGTTGGCGCTGGCCGTGCTGGAGTTCGACGCAAGCTTCGGCTGCTCGAAGCTGGCCTGCCAGGCATTGTCGGCGGTCTTTTTCCAATCGATCTGGATCGTGCTCGCCGTACCAAGCGAATCGTAGACCGTCATCGAGCTGTTGAACGTCGCGCCGATGGCAGCGTCGGCCGGCAGATTCGCCGCAACGGTGGTCTTGGTGGTGGCACTGCCGCTGGTCGAGGCGACCTGCGTGTTGATCGGACCGAGACTTGCGGCTGAAGCATTACCGATGATGTTGCCTTGTGCGTCGGTGCGCCAGCCCTCGAGGTAATTGCCGTTGTTGACGAGATAACCCGAGTTGTCGGTGGTGAACGCACCGTTGCGCGTATAGGAGGTGGTGCCGCCGGTCGTCGCGTTCGTGGTGACGAAGAAGCCGCTGCCCTGGATCGCAACGTCGGTAGCGTTGGTGGTCGCCGCCAGCAATCCCTGCTGGGTGATGTTGGCGCGGCCGGACACCGTGACGCCGCCGGACGTGTACGAGGTGGCGCTGTTCGACGCCGTCACCAGATCTTCAAACATCGCCGACGTGGTCTTGTAACCCGTGGTATCGGCGTTCGAGATGTTGTCGGAAATCATTGCCAGCGACTGGCTCTGCGAATTGAGCGCCGAGATCGCCGAGGAAAGTGCACCAGTAAGACTCATGATAATACTCCGGAAGCAATCAGGACGTGACGCCGATGATGTTGGCGGCGCTGACGGGGACGCCGTTCACGAGCAGCGAGGGCGTCGAGCCGGAGGCATCGATCCCGGTCACCGTTCCGGTCATCGTGGTGTAGCTGAGCAGCGAGTTTCCAGCGGAGTCGGTCGCGGTCACCTGGATCGTGTACTGGCCGCCATTGCTGAGCTGGGTGCCGTTCGTGGTCTGGCCATTCCAGGTGAAGGTGTTCGAGCCCGCGTTTCCGGTCCCCTTGCCGCTCCACACCGTGTTGCCCGAGGAGTCCTGGATCGCGATCGCGACGTTGGAAGCAGCTGAGGTGAGCGAGTAGCCGAAGGTCGCCGAGCCGTTGGTCAGCTCCGCCGTGTTGGTCTTCGCCTCGACGGTGTGGCCGATATAGTTGACCGAGTTGAGCGTCACGAGGCTCGAGAACGAGCTCGCGAGCGACGTCATGCTGGCGTTGGTCGACTGCTGCTCGGTGAAGTTGGCGTAGGAGGTGAGCTGATTGATGAAGTCGGTCGTGCTGGTGGCGTTCAGCGGATCCTGATTTTGCAGTTCGCTGACGAGCAGGTTGAGGAAATCGGTCGAGCTCATCCCCATCGACGCGCTGGTTGACGAACTCGACGACGAGCTCGAGGCGGCGGAGGCTGCAGCAGAGGTTGCCGAGGAAACGGTCATGACAAGGCTCTCTTCGTCGCGGGCTAGGCGACGGAACGCGGTGAAACATTGGGATCGTGAAGTCGTTCGCAGATAGAACGGATGACGCGCCGATTTCAGGCGCGGATTCGTCCGCCCGGAATCACTTGATTAATCGGCAGAATTTGCCGATCGGCCGCGGCCCAGTGGCGCGCAAATGCGCGCGCAGGCCGACCCACCGCGGACGGGCGCGGAGCGCTGCAAAGGAATGCGGAGACCTTAGAGCGAGAGGCTGATCGGCAGGTCCGGTTCGCCGAGCATCAATGCCGGCGGCGCCAATGCTGGCAACAGGCAGAGGGCCAGCAACAGTGCAGGCAGCACCTTGCCTTGCTGTGCGGCATCGCCCGGAGCTTGCGCATCGTTCGGCTGCTCCTCAGACGGGGTCGGCTCCGGGGCCGCAACTTCGGGCAGTTCCTTCTGGGGCAGTTTCGCCGCCGCAGTCACGATGCGGTCGACAAGACCCTTGGGTGCACGAACCGGCGGCGCCGTGAGCGCCCGGCGTACCGCGCTCGCCTGCTCATAGAGCGTCCGCGCCTCGACCGAGGATGCGAGCAGCTGGACGGCGGCAAGACGTTGATCATCGGGCCAGCGGGACAGATCCTCCCCCAGCCGGTCGATCAGGTCTTCGAATGTCGCAACGTCCATCCCGCGCGCAGATCCAGCCTCGTCGCCAAGGCTGTCATAAAGCATTCGCGAGACGGCGGAAATCAATTTCCGCCGCCGTAACGTCAGGTCCAGCATGGCGCTCACCGAGCGGCCTTTTTCCCCAACAGGACGCCCGCCCAAGCGCCCTGCCCCCTCCCGGCGAAACGGGGTTCGCCGGCCGATTCGCCCGCTCAGCGGCCGGTGGCTGATTCGAGCGTCTTGTCGAGCATCCTGGCCTTGGCGGCCTTGCCGGCGGTCGCCTCGACGAACTTCCAGGCGTCGCGGAGTTCCGTCAGGCTGGCAATGATGCGCCGGAAATTCTCCCTGGCATGCGGCCGGCCGTAGGAGCGCAGGCACGCCATGATCAGGGCATTGTAGGTCCGGAACAGGCGATCGGCCATCGCGCCGCCGCGGGTGACGTCGAGATGGTGGCTCAATCCGCGCAGGATCGCGGTCGCCCGCGTCAGATAAGTGTGCCCTTCCTCGAAGCGCTTCGCCTCGTGCGCATCCAGCGCCTTCTGCAGCAACGTGATGGCGCCGTCGCACAGCATCACCACCGCCTTCAACGGCGGGACCGCCACCGCGGCAGATCGATAGGCATTGTTGACAAGGTAGGCCGTAGCATTCTGGGTCATTATTTACTCGATGATGCGTTCAGGAGGGCACTCAGGTAGCCCAGCGTGTTGTTCGCGCTTTCGATGGCGGCCTGATAATTGGCGTATTGAAGCTGCAGCTGCGCCTTGAACGTCGCCGCATTGCTCTGGATGTCGCTGACCTGGGACTGCAGATCGGTATCGCGCGACTGCAGGTTGGTGATCATGGTCTGTAGCTGACCGCTGGTCCCGGAGTTGGTTTGCGCGAGCTGATAAAGTTGTGTCGCAATCCCGGACGACGACGTCACGCTGATCGATTGCGAGGTCGAGCCGGTGTAGGTGAATGCCATGCCGGCGTAGATCGTGCCCGAATTGCCGATGATGGTGTTGCCGACCACCGAAAAGCCGGAACTGTCGCCGCCGACCGAGGCGCCGGTCAGCGTGCCGGTCGAATCCACCGTCACATCGAGCGTGAACGATTGCGGCGACGTGCCGGTGTTGACGACGTTGAGCTGGCTGGACGAGGTCGTCGTCTGCGCGGACAGCAGCTTGGTGACGCCGGCCAGGTTTTGCGTCAGCACGGTCGATAGCGTACCGGTATCGAGCTGCAGCTCGTTGTTCTGGTTGAACGACAGGCCGAGGTCAGCCATCGTCATGCCGCCGACGGAGCCGCTGAGCACCTGCTGAAGCTGGGTCATGATATCGCGCATCGTGCTGTCGCCGAACAGCACCGCGCTCGATGCGGCGGTGCCGTCGGAATTCTGCGCGGACTGCGCGATCACCTGGTCGCGAAATGCGTTGTAATTGGTCACGAAGGTCTGCAGCGCCGAGGTGATCTGGCTGGTGTCGGTCGAGATGCTGATGTTCAGGCTGGTGCCGCTCGGCGTCGGCTGCAGCAGGTCGAACGTGACGCCCGAGAGAACGTCGGAAATATCGTTGGTGTTGCGGGTGAGCGCGATGCCGTCGAGGGTGAATTCCGCGGATTGCGCCTTCTGCAACACGTCGGTGAACGCCCCCGAGGTGTCGGTGACGCCGAGCTTGTTCAGGATGTCGTCGCCGGATGTCGATGAATAGGTGATGTTTGCGGCGTCCTGGGTCCCCGTCAGAACCATCTCATAGGACCCGCTCGACACCTGGACGATGGAGGCCTGGACATTGGTCGCCGAGGTCTGGGCGTTGATGGTGTCGACGATATCCTGCATCGACATGCCGCTGGTGATCGAGATCGCCGTGCTGCTGCCGCCGGCGAGGCCCAGCGAAAACGTCCCGGAGTAGCCGAGCGCAGTGGAACTGCTCGACTGCGGAGTGCCGATCGCCTTCTGCGCGGTTGCGAGCTGCGTGATCTGGAGCGCGTGATCGCCGGTCGCCGAGCCGCTGTTGACGCTCATCGACAGCGCCGAGGAGGCGCTGACGTCGCCGGTGGACGAAATCGTCGCCGAACGTGTGGCGAACGCATTGGTAGCGATCGAGTTGATGATCGACGTGCTGAGCGACGACAACCCGGTTGCCAGCGTCGACAGCTCGGTCTGTAGGGACTGGTAGGCCGTGACCTTGGCCTGGTTGGCGGTAATCTTGGTGGTGATCGTGGTCGCCGCCGTGAGCTTGGCGTTGACTTCGGCATCGATCAGGGCAGTCCAGTCGATACTGGCCGAATTGGTCGTGCCGGTCGTGGTCACCGTGCTCGCAGAGCTGGCGGAACTCGACGATGTCGCGCCTGATGTGCTTGAGGTGGCGCTGCTAACCGTCATGTCGACACCTCCGCCATCGTGAGAACCGGGCCCGCACGATGCCGGCCCGATCTATCGTTCGAATTAGCCGAGCAGCTTCAGCAGGTACTGCGGCATCTGGTTGGCAGCGGTTTCCGCCGACACAGCGGCCTGGGTTTTCACTTCGGCCGACGACAGCGTCGCCTGCTCCGAAGCGATGTCGACGTCCTTGATCGCCGAATTCGCGGACTGCAGGTTCTGGGTCTGGGTCGAGATCGAGTCGGCGCTGAAATTGAAGCGCGATTCCTGGGCACCGATCTCGGCGCGGGCGGACGACACGGTGTCGATCGCGCTGTCGAGGGCCGACATTGCGCTGGTGGCGCTCGACAGGCTGGAGACGTCGAGCGAGGTCACGCCGAGCGAGGACGCCGTCAGGCTGGTCAGCGTGATCGTGATGGTGTCGGCCGAGGTCGAGCCGACCAGCACCGAGACGCCCGAGGAGAACACGCTCGAACCGTCGAGCAGGCTCTGGCTGCTGTAGCGGGTGCCGGAGGCGATGGAGTCGATTTCGCCCTTGAGCTGCGTGAATTCCGAGTTGATGTAGGCGCGGCTGGAGTCGGCCACGGTGCCGGATGCGGACTCGGAGGCCAGCGACTTCATGCGGGCCAGGATGTCCGAGATGTTGGACGCGCCGCCGTCGGCGGTCTGCAGGATCGAGGTCGCCTGCGCTGCGTTGGTGGCAGCCTGCTGCAGCGTCGTGATGTCGGAGGAGATGCGGGTCGAGATCGCGAGGCCAGCCGCGTCGTCGGAAGCGGAGGTGATGCGCGAGCCGCTCGACAGCTTCGACAGCGCGCTGGTTTCCTGCTGCGAGTTGATGTTGAGGTAGCGGACCGCGGAGTTGGCAGCTGTGTTGGTGGAAATTGCGGGCATGAGTAGCTCCTGTGCTGATGGGGCATGGCATGCCGCATCGTGAAAAAGAGAGGTGACGCGGATCCAGCCCCCGTCCGACCGATCAAACGGGTCGGCCGCCGGTGGTCAGGCGCGAAATCTTCAGAAGCCGGAATTTATGGTTAGCAGTCGGTAAACGCGCCGCGCAGGTCGCGCTCATGCCGCTTGAGCAGCTCGCGCAGCTGTTGCCGCCCGCGCTTCAGCAGAGACTCGACCGCGGCCACGGTCGTATCCATCACCTCGGCGATCTCGCCGTTGCTCATGTTCTCGTGGTAGGAGAGGATCACCGCGACGCGCTGCTGCTCGGGCAGCCGCTGCATCGCGAGCTCCAGAAGATTGCCGATCTCGTTGCGCTCGATGACGGTAGAAGCGTCGAGCTGGGTGTCGGCGACCTCGGGCACGACATCGACATTCTCGGTGCGCGGCTTGCGACGCAGATCGATGCAACGGTTGCTGACGACGCGATAGAGCCAGGTCGAGAACTTGGCGCGGCCATGCTGCCAGCGACCGCGGTGCGTCCACACCTTCAGCATGGTGTCCTGCACCACGTCTTCGGCATCGGCGGCGTTGCCGACGATGCGCAGCGCGATCGCGTAGGCGCGATCGACATGGCGTTCGACGAGAGCACGAAACGCCGCCTCGTCGCCGGCGGCGAGGCGGTCGAGCAGCTCCTTGTCCTCGTCCTGGATCTCGACGGTGTCGAGCGGGCCCGCATCGGCAACGGTGGGGACGTTGCTCCAGGGAGCAGCCGCTTCGACCGGTGCAGCCGCGGCCGCCGTGGCCTCCACCTCGACCGCTGCCATCACATCAAGCGCGTAACTCATCCGCCGCTCTCCAACCAACGCCGCAAGCACACATCGCATGCGGCTTCTGAGCGTTGAACGGAGGGGTCGAGTAAACCAGGCGAATTTTTTTCGTTATTTTTCAAATGCTTAGCTGGATTTTTTTGCCGACCGCCCGGCAAAAGCTGCCGCTGCGCGGAGGCGCAGGGAAAAGTTCGACGGAGTCTGGAGCAGTCGTTCAGCATCGCCTCGCATTCCCGCGGGAGAGTTCGTCGCGCCGGAAAACGCTGTTGTCACATCAACTAACGCCACGCGAACACATGCATGCGCGCAGCATGCGAGTGATCCATCGCCGTTGGTCGCCATCTTGCATTCGACGATTGCGACTAGGCAATTTTTTCCGAATCACCATTTCGACGTTATCGGATTTTTTGAATCTGTCAGTCGCGAAGCGCGCGTTTTTGAATCGCGCATCAACTTTTTTGAATCATCGCGCCTGATTTGTCCCACGCAGGCGTTCAACGCATGAGGACTGGCGGGAATTTTGCGCATGACGATCATGACAGTCGACGCAACGCGTCGAGCGCAGAATGTTTCTGCATGTTCATTCGATGTTTTCGATACATTTCTGTTGCGTGCCTGCACGACGCCGGATGGCGTATTTGAAAGGGTTTTTCAGCTTTCCCGCATTGCTGAAAAATTTCCGGACATGTCCGTCAGTTTCGTTCAGCATCGAATCCAGGCCGAAGCGCGCGCGCGCAAGCTCGCGCTGGAGCGGTGCGGCTCCACTGAAGTGCGCATCGTCGACATCTATAAGTACTTTCCGTTCAGGCTGTTCGGACTGAGCCGCGATGCGTTGGGCGATCTCGCGCAGATCGAGTTCGAAGCCGAGCTCGAGCTGTGCCGCCCCAATCCGGAAATGCTCGAGCAATATATGGACATGAAGCGCGGCGGCTTTCGGGTCGGCTTCATTTCCGACACGTATTGGAGCACCGATCAGCTCGCGCAACTGCTGCGCTCCTGCAGCCCGGGACTGACCTGGGATTTCCTCTATGCATCCTGCGATCACGGCTCTGGCAAGAGCGAAAAACTATTCGAGGCCTATCTCGCCGAGCAAGGCATCGATGCGGCGAGCTCGTTCCATGTTGGCGACAATCACAACGCCGATATCAAGGGCGCCCGCCGTCACGGCATCCGCCCGCGCTACTATCCGCAGGCCAGTGCACCGTTAGCGGCGAAGTTTCAGCGCGAAACCTCGATCTTCGAATTGCTTTGTCCCGATCAACCGTCGCGGCTCGATTGCGGCGCCCGCACGCTGCGGCGCGCGGTGACCGCACGCAGCGCGGAGCATTCTCCGGCCTTCAACCTCGGCGTGACCGTGCTCGGCCCGGTGATGGCGGCGTTCGACGCTTTCATCGAAGCGCGCCGCGCTGCACTGGCGCGCGAGGGCGCGCGCGTTGCGATCGGATTCCTCGGCCGCGACGGTTTGCTGCCGTATCGCGTCTGGCGGGCAAGCCATGGCGAGACCGGCGCCTATGTCGAGATCAATCGTCGTGTCAGCCTGGTCGGGTCCGCCGATACGCTCGAACCTCTCAGCGAGCTGTTGAGCCGGGTCGTCAAGATCGACGCGGCCACCTTTGTCGATATCGTCAAGGTGCAGCCTCCGGCGGTGATGAAGTTCTTCGCGCAATATCCCGACGGCATTGCGAGCGGCCGCGAACTCGCCGACACCCTGCCCGATCTGATGGACCCGCGCGAAATCACCGACATCGCTGCCGGTGTCCGCACCCGCCTGCTCGCATATCTTCGGGCGAAGATCGCGGATTTCGACGGCTGCACCGACCTGATCCTCGTCGACCTCGGCTATTCCGCCAGCGTGCAGAAGTCGCTGCGGCGCATCTTCGATCGCGAAGGCATTCGCATCCGCCTGCATGGCGCCTACCTGCTGACGCTTGATGATGCCTTCGACGACCTCGCCGACAACGACACCGCAGAAGGCCTGATCTCGGATCGCATCGTCACGCCGCACGTCAAGCGCATGTTGATCGGCAATGTCGCGTTGCTGGAGCAGCTCTGCTGTTCCGATGAAGGATCGGCGCGGGACTACCGCGGCGGCGAGGTGTTGCGCGAGGGCGATCAGCGCCCGACCGCTCAGCTGGCGCTGGCCAACGAGGTGCAATCCGGAACGCTGGCCTATGCGTCGCGCGCCCGCGAGCTTGCGCCGCACTATGCATTGCATCCCGACGCCGATCCCGTCGTTGCGGCACGTTGGGCCGCCGCCGTGCTCGGACGCCTCCTGCTGCTGCCCGACGATGATGAACTCGTGCTGCTCGGCTCCATCAAGCATGACGTCAACCTCGGCACGCAGGCGCTCGCGCCGCTGCTCGACGCGGGCTTCATCAATGATTGCATCGTCGCCCGCGGCCTCTTGACCGCCTGCACGGCGCCGGCGCCGCCGATGTGGCTGGCTGGCAGCTTTGCCGCGTTGTCGCCCTCGCACGCCTATCTCTACACATTGTTCGGCGCCAATCGGCTGCCCGCGAACGTGTTCGGCGAGGCGCAATGCGGGACGCTGCGGGTCGGCCTGTTCGGGCCGGACGGCCAGGCGTCGCTGGAAGCCGTCAGCGTCTATCATACCGGGCTCGGCGACCTCCGCCTGCGGATTCCATTGTCGCGCCGCATGGCGGTTGCGACCATCGCGCTGCCGCTGGCAAAGCTCAGCCGCGCCGGAATGCTCCACGGCATCACGGTCCAGTACGGCGAAAGCGCTGCGAAGGCTGCGGCGAGTTCGAACGTGAAGACGATCGCGGAGGCACGGCTGATCGATGCCGGCCTCGAGAGGAGCGGCCGTCAGTTCCGCGCCACCACCGAGGACGGCATGCTGTTGATCCCGGTCGATAGCTTCGAGGACGATGTTGCCATCTACACCGTCGCGCTGACTGCCCTCGACCATGACCGCATCCTTGCGGTCGAGGACCGCGACGGTAACCGGGCTCCCTCGGCCACCCTGACCTGGCGCAGCGCCAACGGTGCGCAGACAGCCAACGGCAGCTGATTTGTCCGCCTGATCTGGCCGCCCCGCTCGTAGAAGGTTAACGAGGGGTAGTGCGGGCATGATTTCGGCTGACACGGTGCAAGCGGATGGCTTGCAGGCGAATTTCGACCAGTTGCTGGCGGCGAACGGCATCCGGACGAGCGCTGCACAGCGCCGGCGGCTCGCGTGGCTGTCCGAGCGGCTCGGACAAGTGGCCGTCCATCAGGCCGGCTCCGTGCCGGGGCGGAACCATGGCGTCATCATTCTGGTCGAGCCGCCGAGCGGCCCCGCCGCCGAAATGCTCTACCGGTCGCTTCGCGCCGATTGTGCAGTCGTTGTCCCCTTCGGCGAAAATCCCGCGTTCGATTTCCTGAAGTCCAAGCTGACCGACTTCGGGACGATCGGACCGAGCTTCGACGGCCCGCACGAGATGTGGTGGGGCGGCCTCAACTGGCGCCCGATCGCGCCTGCGGAAGGCTCCCGATCCGGTGCAGCGCTGCGCGTGGTCTCCTGCTATCCCCGCGCCTGCGGCGACGATCATGCCCGCGCGCTTCGCGAAAAGCTCGCCGAATTCGAGATCGCCTCCGACATCGTGCCGATCGACACGGCGGATGGCGAGCGCATATGCGCCTCCGAGAAATCCGCCTTCTTGCTGCGGATGTGGCAGGAGCACCGCGAACCGCTGCTCTTCATCGAGGCCGATGCAACGCTCAGCGAGCCGCCGTTGCTGCCGTCGTGCCTCGCATGCGACATCGCGCTCCACAAGTGGAACCGGTGGGAGATGTCGGCGCGCACTTTGTATCTCGGCCGCACCCCGGCCGCCGAAGCGCTGCTACGCAACTGGCATCACATCGCGACAGCCTATCCCGCGGTCTGGGAGGGCTACCTGCTCGACCAGGCCTGGAGCCTGACGTCATCGCAGATGGCGCTCGACACCGCGTGGCTGCCGCGCTCGTACCATGCGCCCGCCGAAGACGCCGGCACGCCCCGCCACACTACGGTCGTCCACAATCTGCCGACCGACAACGGCGACCTTGGACCCGACGCCGAATTCGGCGTCACGATGCGGGCCGCGCGGCGCGCCAGCCGCAGCAGCGGCCGCGACGCCATGATCGTGATCAAGTCGCCGGCAGCCTCGAACAACGCGATCACCGTGATCATGCGCGATCTCGCGACCAGCGACGCGCGCGAAATGGCTGCCAGCATCGAGGCGGTCACCGGCGCGTTCGCTGCCGATTGCGGCGGGTTCGGCCGGCTCGAGCTCGCGCTTTGCCCCTGGCAGGACGATATCCGCGCGGCGAAATCGGCAGCCGCCAGCGCGAACAACCGGATCATCGAGATTGCGCCCTGGCAAGCATTGCCGGCCGATCTGTTCCGCACCGTGGGTCAATCCCGCGATGCCGGCAGCGTCCTCGTCATGGCCGGGCAACGCGGCTGATCAACGGTACAATAACCAGGCAAGAGAAGGACATCGACATCATGAAGACCATCATCCTTCTCACCGGCGTCGCCAACCAGCAATTCGCGCTCACCGAGCTGTTGAAGGCGTACAATCCGACACTGTCGTTCCGCTGCGCGGTGACGGCCGAGGACCTCGCGGCGATCGAGCCCGGGGTGTTGCGCGAGGCCCGGCTGCTGGCGTTCACCACCAGCGTCATCGTGCCTGAAAGCATCCTGTCGGCGCTTGGCCATGGCGCCTATAATTTCCACCCCGGCCCGCCGCAATATCCCGGCTGGGCGCCGGCGCATTTCGCGCTCTATGACGGTGCGCGCACGTTCGGCGCGACCGCCCATGTGATGGCCGCGCGCGTCGATTCCGGTCCGATCGTCGGGGTCGAGTCCTTCATCATTCCGGACAAGATCAGCGTGCGCGGGCTCGAGCAGATCGCCTACGTGCGGCTTGCCCATCTGTTCTGGCGGATGTCCCGCGATCTCGCCCGCGATCCCTCACCGCTGCAGGAGCTGGAAATCGCCTGGTGCGGCATCAAGAGCACCCGGCAGATGTACCGCGACATGTGCGAGCTTCCCGCCGGCATCAGCGCCGGCGAACTGGCCCGCCGGATCCGCGCCTTCCACGACGACTTCCGCGCCATCCCGCTGACCGTCTCCATGCACGGCATCCGCTTCCAGCTGGCGACGACCGCCACGCAAACCCCCGAGGCACCGCAGGTGGTCTCGCCGCCGCTCGCAGCTGCGTCCTAGTGGCGCGAGAAACTTCCCTGGGAATCGGCGACCATTCCATTCAGAAGCGCTTCGGCCCGATGCAGCAGTGGCTTCGCACCACTGTCCGATGCAATCGCGATCGCTGCGCGCAACTGGTGGAGGACGGAATTCGTCTCGTCCTCATTTGTGGCAGGCAATATCGTCGTCTCGCTGAACAGCGCCTCGGCTTCCAGGCCGGAAAAGCCCTGCTGCCGCGCGGTATTTCGCACCTCTCGCAGCATGTTCAGCGCGGTCGGCGCATCGCCGAGCCGGTTCAGCGCGAGCGCCTGAGCGATTGAAGTTCGCAGCACGATCGACGTATAGCCGACGGACTTGGCCTCCTCGTGCGCCCCGGCGAGTGTCATCCGTGCTTCTTCGAGACGTCCCTGCTCCAGATAGGCGATGCCGAGATGGCACTCGACGACCGGCAGGAAGAGGCGAATTCCATACTTCTGCGCGACCGCGAAGGCCTCCTCCAGAATTGCCGCTGCTCCCTCGGGGTTGCCTTGGCCGAGCATCAGGAAGCCGCCGCTATATCCAGCGGCAACGCGATCAAACGGTCGGTTGCTTTCATCGGCGATCGCTGCCGCGCGCTGGTGAAATTCGATGCTGGTATCGAACTCTCCCAGCGTCGTGTGGGTTACGCTCTTCATCATGCAGCACAGCAACAGCAGCGTTCTCGGGGTCGTGCCGGGCGGCGCGCTGGCATCCGGTCCGGAAAGCTGCACGCAGGCCTGTCCCAGCATCTGCTCAGCCTCGCGAAACCGGCCGGCGATGAAGTAGGCTTGGCCAAGGGTGTATTGGGCGAGGTTGAGCCAGCCCGCATTACCCCACTGCCCCGCCAGACGTACGACGTCCTCGCCAGTTGCGATCGCCTCGACCGGCGTGCTGTAGAAGTTCTGCGTGCCCGACCTGACGGTCATGGCCGCGACCTTGCGTCCAATGTCCCCGATCGCGTCGGCACGGCGCTCGGCCTCTCTGCCAAGATCAAATGATTCCGCGACCTTCCCCGACCACATGAACGCCACCCGCGCCTCGATCCGCAGGTCGACGGCATCCGTTTCCCGCAATGTCGAGAACGGCATCTTGTCGAGCGCCGTCATAGCGGTCTCGAAGTAGCTGGCCGCACCGGCGAACGCCGACCGCGTCAGGCTTCTTCTTGCGGCGGCTCGTCCGTAGGTAAACGCCTTCTGCCAATCCTTGGCACGCGTTGCATGATCACAAAGCCTGTTGGGTTCATCAAGCCAGCGGCCGCTGCTCTCCAGCGTCGCGAGAATGCGCGCATGGACGCTTTCTCGCACCTTCTCGACCATCGAGTCGTAGGTCACCTGGCGAACCATCTCGTGCGCGAATTCGAGCAAACCATCCTGTTCGACATCGATCCTCACAAGAAACTCGGCGTGATCGAGCGCCATCAGGCAGCGCTGAAAAACCTCCTGCGGCAGGCCGGCCACCTCACGCAGCATGGATTCCGTCGACTGGGGCCCCAACGCCGCCGCGATCTGCAGCAGCGAACGCTCCTCCTTCGATATGCGATCCAGACGTGTGGCGATAACGCCCTGGATGCTGCTTGGAATTCCCAGATCGCCAACCGGACGCGCAAGCGCCAGATCGCCCCAATGCCCGCGGAGGACTCCACTGTCCTTGAGGCTGCGACAAACCTCTTCGATGAAGAGCGGTACGCTGGCCGTATGAAGAACGACGCGACTCTTCAGGTCGGCCATGTTCGCGGACGAGCCCAGGATGTCGTCCAGCATCTCCCGTCCGGCATCCTCGTCGAGCGAACGCAACGCCGCGATTTCAGCGTTGCTGCGCGCAACCCAATCCGGAATTCCGTTCGGCCTGCTGGTCAGAAGCACCAGAAGCCCGGGTGCCTGCAGCGAAGCGATTGCAGCCATGACGGTCTCGCTGGCGCGATCGATCCAGTGCAGATCCTCGATGAGGATCACCGCGCGCCGGCGAACAACCAGGCCTTCGAGAATCGCGCAGCATGCTTCGCTGATCGCGCGGCCGCGCGCGTGCGGCTCCAGCTCGCTCCATTCCGGATCCGATATCGGACGGTCCAGCACCGCGTCGATGGCCGAGCGCTGAATCCCTGTCAGGCTCGTCAGGCCGTCCGTATCCGCCGCGGCTCCCTCCAGGATCGAGAGCATCAGGGCCTTTAGCGTGCTGAACGGCGCTCCTTGAAGATTCGGGCTGCACTCGGCGTGGAACGGAAGCCAGCCCTCTCGGGTGAGTTCGTCAACGAACTCATGCACCAGCCGCGACTTCCCGATACCGGGATCGCCAATCAAGAGCGCCGTTTTCCGGTTCGGGTCGGCGTCCTGCGCCAACTGCCTGAGCAGCGCCGTCTCCTTCGACCGGTTGACGAACCGCGCAACGCTTCGTGCCCTGCGTACCCGCCAACTGGAGACATCGGTTGCACCCGTCACGCGGTAGATCGGCAACGCCTCACTAAACCCCTTGAGCTGCCTGCGACCGAGAAACTCGAACTGAACGTTGCCTTCAGCAAGCTTCTGACAGGCTTCGGATGCGTAGACCTGGTTCGGTTCAGCAGCCGCTTCGAGCCGCGCCGCCAGATGTTGCGCAGCGCCCCCGATTTCATAAACCTTGGAATATTCACTGGCGACCATGTAGGCCACGACACGCCCCGAATGGAGCCCGACCCGAACCTGGAGCCCCGGATCGCCCAAACCCGCAACGCGTCGAACGAGCTCGATCGCCGCGTGGCAGGCAAGGGGTGCGTGGTTGTCGTCGGCGATCGGGGCGCCAAATACCGCGGCGATCCCGTCACCCAGCTCCTTGCTGACGATGCCGCCAAACCGACGCACCGCGCCGCGCATGGCGACCAGGGCCGGCTCCAGGCGGGAAACCGCCTCCTCCGGCTCCAGCTCGGCTACGAGCCCCGTGGAATCGACCACGTCGGCGCGCAGAATTGTTACGAATCTTCGTTCGCTATCCGGATCTGGGCGTTGCTGCGTGGCAGCTCCGCATGTGGAGCACCAACTATCGCCCTCTTCGATCGTCGATTGGCACGCGAAGCAATGCATCCCCTCGTTCTCAATGCCCCAGCGTTTCCCGTCGGCTCAGCATTCGTGACCGGCCCCGGGGCATGTTTACCCATCCGGAGCTGCTTATCAATCGGGACCGCCTGTCGGCCTACGGCGCGTCCTCTCCGTGAGGTTGTTTCTCTGGACGAACCACAGGCTCTAGTGGTAGGGCGAATCCGCGCGAAAACGGACCTGCTTTTTCGGGTCTCGTGAGATCAAATTTTCTAGACCGCCGAGCTTTGCAGAAGCGTTACCTTAACAGGGCAAACTAAGTCATACCCAGGAGAAAGATACGATGAGCGGACGAGTATACAATAACCAGCAATTCAAAGATCATATCAACGCGCATTACTATCCTTTGGAGAACATGATCAAGAGCGTCGCTATACTTAAGGCGTCCGATCTCATCCATATCGAGACGCTGGAATATGGCCAATACCAGCCGATCCTGTCGCCCAGGCACCAGTGGCCGGGCGGAAGCGGCAAGCTGTGGCAGAAGGAGATGGGCAAGGCGCGCCTGGACCTCGCCACTCAAGCAAGCACCGCAGCCCTCTCCAAGGACGAGGCCGGCGTCGTACCGCTGACGAAATGCACGCTGCTGGATGCTGCCGTCCGCAAATGCTTCAACTCCGAACCGCCGATCCCGATGAAGATCGATGTGAAGGAGCAAGACAAGAACGCACCGAACGCCGATCGGCATGACATTCTGCTGACCTGGGAACACGCCAACGGCGACGATCAGCCGCCAACGCTTCTCCTGCTGACGATGGTCTGCCCGGCCTGATCCCCAATCGCAGGCCGCACTTTCCGCACGACGGTATTGCACCCCGCGCGGCTGCCTGGTGGCAGCCGCATCAACCTTGGCGCGCCGACGATGCCATGGGGTGATCTATGACGCCGGGCGGCGCTGCTGCAACAGTGCCCTCACCGCACGCTCCGCGGCGCGAGCGGAGCCGAAATAGCCGCCGTCGAGGCCATCAAAGGCGCGGTCCGAGGAGAAGAAGCAGAAGCCACGGTTGTCGCTGACGACGATACCCGCGGTTCGATCCGATACTTCGATGACGTAGGCTTGGGACATTTGGGCATGAGACATGCGTGCTCAATCGCCGAATGACGGCGCTCCTGTCTGATTGTCGGGTGCTTGGGATTTTTCTTAAGCGATCAACAACAGACGCCGGTCGCCGCTGAGACGCAGCGATGCTGCATGCGGCTTCGCATGTCGCACATCAAGCTGCGGTGGTGATGTCTCATGGCAATGACCTTGAACAGCGCGGGCTAGTGTGGATCAATATCCGGCCGAATCGCACCGCGGTCAATGAAATGACCGACCAAAGATGATCGCCCGACGCGATGCCTCATTCGCGCCGGCCTGCAAAACAGCACAGTTTTGGCGATCACAGTTGCGGTCCGCTGAATTGGTTGGGCGCCGGCCGGGCACCCCGTGTCCTGGTGCCCGGCTGCGCTCGCTCAGGGCAGGATCGGCGGGTGATAGGCGAAGGTCGCCATCAGGATCGCGGCCAGCAGCATCACGATCGGGAAGTGGATGAAGAACTGCACCGATGTGTAGCCAATCAGGTCCTTCGACTTCAGGCCGAGGATGCCAAGCAGCGGCAGCATCCAGAACGGGTTGATGAAGTTCGGTAGCGTCTCGGCGATGTTGTAGACCATCACCGTCCAGCCGAGATGCGCGCCGATGTCGTTGGCCGCCTTCATGATGTAGGGCGCCTCGATGATCCACTTTCCGCCGGCCGACGGCACGAAGAAGCCGAGCAGTGCCGAATAAATTCCGACCAGGAATGAAAACACGGTGGAATTGCTGGAAGCGCCGACGAACCAGTGCGCGATCGTGTCCGACAGCGTCGTGCCGTTGCTGCTCGGCACCTTGGTCAAGATCTGCGCGATGCCGGCGTAGAACGGAAACTGCAGCAGCACGCCGGAGACGCTCGGCATCGCCTTGGAAAAGGACTCGATCAGGCTGCGCGGCCGCCAGTGCAGCACGATGCCGAGAATGAGGAAGACGAAATTGTAGGTGTTGAGCCCCGACAGCGTGATCAGCGGATTGCCCGACTGGAACGTCTGCCACAGCCAGCCGGCGGCAAGCAGGGCGATCAGGATCGTCAGCAGCGGACTGAACTCCAGCCAGTCGCCCGGACGGGCCGGCTTCCTGGCCTCGATGCGGTCATCGCCGAGCGCAACGCCGAGGTCTTCCGCGGTCTTCGCCTGCTCGGGAGCCGGCGTCGTGAAATAGCAGATCGTCGCCGACACGACGCTCACCATCGCGACGGTGACCATGTTCTGCCAGGTCAGGATGGTCTCCGAGAAGCCGATCACGCCGGTAATCGGCAGAAGCGATGCCGGAATGCTGCCGGCATTGGCCTGGAGCTGTGCGGCCGAAGACGTGATGCCGAGGGTGAAGCCGCAGCCGAGCCCGAGATAACCGGCCGCGCCGGCCGCGCGATAATCGAGCCGGATATCCGTGCGCCGCGCGATCTCCCGCACCAGCAGGCCGGAGAAGATCAGGCTCAGGCCCCAGTTCAGCAGCGAGAGGAAGATGCTGAGCATCCCGACGAAAACCACCGCGCCGCGCCCGGTCTTCGGCACGCTCGCGAGCCGCGCCAGCACGGCTGCGACCGGCGGCGACATCGCCACGACGTAACCGCCGATCGCAACCAGCGCCATCTGCATCGTGAAGGGAATCAGATTCCAGAACCCGTCACCAAACGCGCGGCTGACAGCGAGCGGCGAGCCGCCATGCAGGATCGCGCCAGCGGCAACCGCGATCACGGCGATCAGGACAAAGACATACGCATCCGGAAACCAGCGTTCGGCGAACGCCACCAGGGCCTGCGAAAATCGCGCCATGATGTTATCAGCGACAGGTTTTCGCAGGCTCACGGTTTGGTCGTGCGTTGCATTCGTCATCAATCTGATCCCCTTCCGGTGATGCGGTTGGCCTTCAATCGTGTTTGGTCATCAAAGTGCGAGCGTGAGATCGGTGAGCGGCACGGCCTGGCAGGCGAAGCACTGCCCCTCGCTCCCATCGACAGGGCCGAGATGGGTGAATTCCCCATCGACCACCTCGACCGCGCAGCTTTCGCATTGCCCGACACGGCAGCCGCTCGGCAGCGCAACGCCTGCCGCACTTGCGGCGTCGAGCAGCGTCCCCTGCTCCGGTCCCCACGAGAAACTCTGCTTGCTGTTGGCAAGCCGGATGGTTCGCGGCGCAAGGTCGCTCGGCACCGACTGCGGAGACACGAAACGTTCGGCAAAGATGTCGAACCGCGGGATACCGAGCGCCACTGCGTCCTCGATCTGCGCCGTGACGAAATCCGGTGAGCCGCAGATGTAGACGAGCGGCCGGCGCGCCAACAACGGCTTGACCTGTTCGTGATCGAGACGCCCCTTGCGCAGCGACGGCGAAACGACCGGGTCCTGAGCGAGCGGCGCCGAATAGAACGTCACCCGCGTCAGCCCCGGCGTGCAGGCTTCGAGCTCCGCGAGCCGCTGCGCGAATGGATGCTCGCGGCTGCTGCGGCAGCCGTGGAGCAGCAGGACCTCGGCAACGCGATCTGGTTGCGCCGTGTGTTGCAGCGTCTCGAGATGGCTGATGAACGGCGTGATGCCGATGCCGGCAGCGAGGAAGACCAGGGGCCGCGGCCCCTTCAACGGCGGCGTGAAGATGCCGCTCGGCGGCTCCAGCAGAACCTGGTCTCCAACGGCAAGACCATGCAGACGATCCGGCATGAAGAACGGCGCATCGCTGCTCCGCGCTTCACCGAGGAAACGTCCCTTCACCGCAATCGATAACGCTTGCGGCAGGTTGCCCGATCCGGTCAGCGAATAGGCGCGCGCCTCGGTTGCGTCAGGCAACGCGATCATCACGTGTTGCCCCGGCAGGAAGTCCGGCAGCGGACCTCCGTCAAGCGGTAGCAGGCTGAGGGCGATGACGTTATCGGCCTCGGCCCTGCGCTCGCCAACTACGAACCGCCGCCAGCCGTTCCAGACGCCGCGGCTGGCCACGTCGTCCCGCCTGATATCGCAGACGATCGCGCGCAGCGGAACGGAGCCGCTGACCGGATCGCGCGCATCGTCGTGCAGCACCGCGTTGATGTTGTGCGTGAGGGGGCCTGCCGCAGCCGAGCGATCGCGGCCCAGCGGCGGACAATCTTCCCACCAGCCGAATTCGGCGACGACGACCCGCGCGTCGAGCGCCGCATTGAGGCGCACCTTCAGGCGCACGGCACCGCCGGGTGTTTCCACCACGGCCCAGTCGCCTTCCACAAGTCCGCGCCGCTCGGCGAGTTGCGGGCTGATCTCGATAGCCGGATCGGGCGACTTTCGCCGCAGCGAGGCGACATGCCGCCAGGAGGAGTGAACGAACCAGCCGCTCTTGGCGGTGGAGAGCACGAGCGGAAAGCGTTCGTCTGCCGCTGTCGTGAGCGGGCTGCCGACCGGTTCGACATGATCGGGCAACGGGTCATGCCCGTGTCCCAGCATCAGCTCCGAATAGATCTCGACACGGCGTGTCGGCGTCGCAAAGCCCGCCGCCGTTCCGTCCTCGCGCGTGATGGCGTATTTTTCATCTCGAAAGACCTGCGGGAAGCGACGTCCTTCCGGATGTTCGCGCAGATCCTCGACACCAATGCCGAGCGGTGCCAGCTGATAATTCCAGCCGGCCTTGATGTCGCCACCGAAGAACAAATTCCCCATGCCGAGCTTGAGCGCGAGTGCGGCGGCGATCTCGTAATCGGCCTTCACTTCACCGATCGGCTCGAGCATGCGCGGGCGAAACTGCACGGTCTCGACGGCTTCCTGCGTGATCTCGAACCCGATCTTGAGCGCGTCGCGCTCCCACGGCGTGCTGGCCGGCAGCACAAAATCGGCGCTCTCCGCAGTCGGGTTCATGAACATGTCGATATGAACTTGGAATTCCAGCGCGTTCAGCGCCGCGCGGTTGCGCTCCGAATGGCCCTGCGAAACGACGAAGTTGGTGCCGAAGGCGACCAGCGCGCGCACCCGGTAAGGCTCGCCCTCGAGCACGGCCCGGCTGAAATCGCGCGCCGTGATCCAGCCCTTCGCGGGCGGGCCGAGCGGCAGTTCGGCAAGGCCCAGCGCCTTGGCCTGCTGCTCCGCCGGCAGGATGTTGTAGTCGTTCAGCGCACGCGTCGGCGGCGGCACCGGCCAGCGATTGCCGCCGGGCCGATCGCACGCGCCGGTCAGCGCGTAGAGCGACGCGATCGCGCGCTCGATCGCGGTGGCGTTGGTGTGCTGGCCGACGCCGGTCCAGGAATGATAGGCGAGCCGCTGCCGGGCCGCGAGCAGCGCGTTGAATGCGTCGATGTCCTCGACGCGCAGCCAGGTCAATTCTGCGACGCGTGCCGGCGTATAGGGCGCAGCGCGCTCGGCCAGCAATTCGAACGCGGTTGCCGCGGAGATCATCCGGCCGTCGCAAGCACGGATCGACAGCGCTCCGCGAAGCCGGCCGCCGCGCTCCGGCGCGTAACGGGTGTCGCAAGCCACCGGCACGCCCGACGCATCGAGACGAACGAAGGCCTCAGGCGCGCCATCCGGCCACAACGCGTCGGCGCGCAGGAAGCGCCCGGTCGCGCGATCGACCAGCAGCGATCCATTGGTCCAGGCGTCGACGAAATCCGCATCGAAGCTGCCGCTCGCGATGAGATGACGGATCGCCCCCATCGCAAGCGCGCCATCTGCGCCGGGGCGAATCCGCAGCCAGAGATCGGCCTGTTGACCCGAGCCGTTCGGCTTGGGATCAACGACGATGACCTTGGCACCGCGCCGCCGCGCATCGGCGATCCGCGTCGCCTGGGCGAGCCAGGTGCGGGCGGGATTGTGGCCCCACAGGATGATCGCATCGGCATTGTCGTAATCAGGAAAGCCGATGCCGCGACCGAAGGTCAGCGCGTGCGCATAGTCCTTGTGCCAGCCGCAGATCTCGACCGCGTAGATCAGGTTGGGACTGCCGAAGCCGCGGATGAAGCGCTCGACCCACTCAAAGCTGTCGACCATCGGCGTGCCGCTTGGCGTGGTGACGCCGAACGCAACCGCCTCGGCGCCGCTCTCGGCGCGGATCCTGCCGAGCCGGTTGGCGATCTCGGTCAAAGCCTCGTCCCACGACACCTCGACCCAGCCCGGACCGGCGGCATCACGCGGACGGGTCCGCTTCAGCGGCACGGTCAGACGGCGCGGGCTGGCGACGATTTCGGGGGCGGCCCGGCCCTTGGCGCAAAGCGCGCCGCCGGTCGGGTGGTTATTCAATACCTCCACGCCGACAACCCGCCCGTCCTCGACCACGGTGACAGCCCCGCAGCGCGAGCGACAAAGCGTGCAATAGCCGGGTAGACGCTGTTTCACCGCCGTCTCATCATCAAGTCAGCCCTAGTGACGCATTCTTGTAATGCGTTACACATTTACGTCATACGCTACCAGCCGCGTCAAGGCTAAGTAATAATCAGGGACGAATCGGAGCTCCCGGCGAGAGGCACCCATGGACCAGAATTTGCGCGAACAGGTGCTGCAGCGGGTGCGCGCCGAGATCATTTCCGGGCAGAGCCTTCCCGGAACGATGTATTCGGTGCCGTCACTCGCCGCGAGCCTCGGCGTCTCCTCGACCCCGGTGCGCGAAGCGTTGCTCGAGCTCAGCCGCGGCGGCCTGGTCGAGCCGATGCGCAACCGCGGCTTCAAGGTGGTGGAGCCGTCGCTGACCGAGCTGCGCAATTTGTTCGACATGCGCGAGGTGCTGGAGCTGCACGCCGCCGTGCTGGTCGCCGCCAATCCTCCAAAGGATCTACCCGTCGTGCGCGGCTGGGCCGACCAGATCGCCAAGGCCGTCGAGACCGACGACGTCCAGCTCTATCTGGAGGCCGACCGCAACTATCATCGCGAGTTCATCGCAGCCGCCGGCAATGAACTGCTGACCGACATGGTGATGGGACTACGCGACAAGATGCGGCTCTACGGCATCAGCTCACGCGCCGGCCTCGAGCGGCAGCAGGCCTCGGTGCCCGAGCACTACCGGCTGATCGAGCTCGCGCTCGCCGGCGAGACCGAGGCGCTGCCGACCTTGCTACGCAGCCATATCCGCTCCTGGGAGCCGATCTTCGTCGATGCCTTGATGCGCTCGAAGGAATATGCGCGCGAGCCGCTGCGGCAGGCGCGCGGGTAACGCGGGGAGCGACGTAGACGGCCGGTCGCGGCGATCGGCTAGAGCTTCGGTTCTGATTGAATCAGAACCGAAGCTCTCGATTCTTGTTTGACGCGTTTTCTTCACACGAACCGGTGTCCACTTCGCTCGAAAACGCTCTAATCCAGAATGCTCTTGTAGTGCTCCGAGAACACATCGCGGCCGATGATCAGCCGCATCACCTCGGAGCTTCCGGCCAGGATCCGATTGACGCGCGCGTCGGTGAACATGCGGCTGATCGGATATTCATCCATATAGCCAGCGCCGCCGTGCAGCTGTACGCCGAGGTCGAGCATCTTCCACTCGACTTCCGACGACATCATCTTGGCCTTGGCGCCCATATTGCTGGTCAGGCGTCCCGCATTGTGCTCGGCCACGCAGTGATCGACATAGACCTGCACGAGGTCGATTTCGGCATCCATCTCCGCCATGCGGAACTGGGTGTTCTGCTGTTCGGCGAGCGGCCTGCCGAACAGCTTGCGATCCATCACGTAGGCGCGTGTGATGTCGAACGCCTTACGGCCGTTAGCGATCGATCCGACCGCGGAGATCAACCGCTCCTCGGCAAGGCCTTCCATCAGATAGTAGAAGCCCCTGCCCGGTTCCCCGAGCACGTTGGCCTTGGGCACCTTCACATTGTGGAAGAACAGCTCGGCGGTGTCCTGCGCCGGCATGCCCATCTTCTTGAGATTGCGGCCGCGCTCGAAGCCCTCCATGCCGCGCTCGACGATCAGCAGCACCATGGCGTGCTTCTTCTCGGCGCCTGCGAGCCTGGCGGCCACGATCACCACGTCGGAATTGATGCCGTTGGAGATGTAGGTCTTCGAGCCATTGAGCAGGAAATGATCGCCCTTGTCTTCCGCCGTTGTCCGCATGCCCGCGAGGTCCGAGCCCGCGCCGGGCTCGGTCATCGCGATGGCCAGGATGGTCTCGCCGCTGACGCATTTCGGCAGGAACCGGTCGCGCTGTTCTTCGGTGCCGAAGCGCTTGAAATAGGAGCCGACCAGGCGGCTGTGCAGCGTGTTGAACCAGCCCTTGCAGCCGGAGCGCGCGGTCTCCTCGATGATGATCTGCTCATAGCGAAAGTCCTCGTCGCCCATCCCGCCATACTTTTCCTCGGGCCAGATCATCAGGAAGCCGAGATCGCCGGCCTTCTTGAACGCGCTGCGGTCGACGATGCCGGCCTCCCGCCACGCCTCCATATGGGGCGCGATCTCGCTCGCGAGGAACTTGCGGTAGGAGTCGCGGAAGATGACCTGGTCTTCGGTAAAGCTGCGCATCATTCACCCAATCGCGCTCTCAAGCGGCGCGGAAACCGGCCGGCGCGCGGCGCGGCACGCACAAAAAAATTCGGAGCACCGGTTCTGCTTCAATTAAAACCGGCACTCCGTCATTGAAACAAGCGACGCCTTACTTGCCCTTCCAGTTCGGCGCGCGTTTTTCTGCGAAGGCAGCCGCGCCCTCGCGGGCATCCTCGGACACGAAGACAGGAGCGACGATCTCCTGCTGCTTCTTCCACATCTGGTCTTCCGGCCAGAGCCGAGATTCGACGATCACCTGCTTGGATGCCTTGACGGCGAGCGGGCCATTGGCGCCGATCGCGGCTGCAAGCTCGAGCGCGGCGTCGAGGGCGGGGCCATCGGTCACGCGATTGATGATGCCGAGCTCGTAAGCGCGCTGTGCGCCGAAGAACTCGCCTGTCAATGCGAACTCCATCGCCACGCGGAACGGCATCTGGCGCGGCATGCGGATCAGCCCACCGGCCGCAGCAGCCAACCCGCGCTTCACCTCGGGGATGCCGAACTTGGCGTTGCGGTTGGCGACAATCATGTCGCAGGACAGCGCGATCTCCATCCCGCCGGCGAGCGCGTAGCCGTCGACGGCCGCAATCAACGGCTTCTTCGGCGGCGCCTCGGTTAGGCCGGCGAAGCCGCGGCCGGGGATCGACGGCCGCTCGCCCTTCAGGAACCCCTTGAGGTCCATACCCGAGCAGAACGTGCCGCCGGCGCCGGTGATGATGCCGACGCTGAGGGCATCGTCGGCGTCGAGTCGGTCGATCGCTGCGGCCACGCCCTTGGAGAGGGCGAGGTTGGCCGCGTTCTTGGCTTCCGGCCGGTTCAACGTGATGATCAGTATAGGTCCGCGGACTTCAGTGAGGACCGGATTTTCTTCGGACATCGCTTTCGTCTCCTGTTGCCGTGCTTAGCGCGGAGCCATGCGGATGGCGCCGTCGAGGCGAACGTCTTCGCCGTTGAAGTAGCCGTTGGTGATCATGGTCAGCGCGAGATGCGCATACTCCTCCGGCATGCCGAGACGCTTCGGGAACGGCACCGACGCGCTGAGCGCGGCCTTGACGTTCTCCGGGGCGCCTTGCAGCAACGGCGTGTTGAAGATGCCCGGCAGGATGGTGTTGACGCGGATACCCTCGGCCATCAGGTCGCGCGCGATCGGCAGGGTCATGCCGACGACGCCGGCCTTCGAGGCGGAGTAAGCCGCCTGCCCCATCTGGCCGTCCTCGGCCGCGACCGACGCCGTGTTCACGACCGCGCCGCGCTCACCGTGCTCCAGCGGGGACAGTGACAGCATGCCCTGCGCCGACTTGGCGATACAGCGGAAGGTGCCGACCAGGTTGATCTGGATGATGCGGTTGAAGGCGTCGATCGGGAAGTGCGTCGGCTCGCCGGTCTTCTTGTCCCGGCCGGCGGTCTTCACCGCGTTGCCGGTGCCTGCGCAGTTCACCAGGATGCGCTCCTGGCCGTGCGCCGCGCGGGCCTTGGCGAAGCCCGCATCGACCTGCTCGTCGGAGGTGACGTCGACCTTGCAGAACACACCACCGATTTCCTTGGCGATGGCTTCACCCTTCTCTTCGTTGAAGTCGAAGATCGCGACCTTGACGCCTTGTGCTGCGAGCGCCCGCGAGGTGGCCGCGCCGAGGCCGGAAGCGCCGCCGGTAACGACGGCGGCGACCGATGAATCGAGTTTCATGGCAATATCCTTTCGCGATCAGATGCGTTCGATGATGATGGCCGGTGCCATTCCGCCGGCGGCACACATGGTGACGAGACCATAACGTCCGCCGCTGCGCTCGAGTTCGTCGAGCGCCGTGCCGATCAGGATCGATCCGGTCGCGCCGATCGGGTGGCCGAGCGCGATCGAGCCGCCATTGATGTTGACCTTCTCGCGATCCAGCTCGAGGTCGCGGATGAACTTCTCGGCGACGACCGCAAAGGCCTCGTTGATCTCCCACACATCGATGTCGTCCTTGGTCAGGCCGGCCTTGGCGAGAACCTTCTTGGCCGCCGGAACCGGCGCGTTGAGCATCAGCGTCGGATCATCACCCTGATTGGCGTAGGCCACGATCCGACCGCGCGGCTTGAGGCCGTGCTTCTCGGCATATTCCTTCGACGTGATCAGCACCGCTGCGGCGCCGTCCACCACGCCCGAGCTGTTGCCGGCATGATGCATGCCCTTCCACTCGAGGTCCGGGTAACGGCGCTGGATCTGCTTCTTGAACGTCACGCCGTTGCCGAGGTCGAAATCGGCAAGCTGCTCGAAGCTCGGCTTCAGCGAAGCAAGGCCTTCGGCCGTGGTCTCGGGGCGCGGGAATTCCTCACGACCGAGGGCGACGCTGCCGTCGTCGTTGAGGACGGGGATCACCGACTTGGCGAAGCGGCCTTCATCGATCGCCCGCTTGGCGCGCTGCTGGCTGACCAGCGCCAGGGCATCGCAGGCTTCCCGGCTGATCCCCTCGCGCGTGGCGATGGCGTCGCCGCACACGCCCTGGTGCGACTGCGGGTGAATCTCGTCAAGCGCCGGGTTGCCCGAACCCATCATCCGCGCCGGCTGTCCCGCCTTGGAGCGTTCGGCTGCGAGGGTCTGCTGATAGCTCATCATCTCGGTACCGCCGGCGATGACGCAATCCTCCATCCCCGACATCACCGAAGCTGCCGCGAGGTTCACCGAGGTGATGCCGCCGCCGCAGAAGCGATCCAGCGTCGTGCCGCTGGCGTTGATGTCGTAGCCGGCCGCGAGCGCCGACATGCGGCCGAGGTCGCCGCCTTGCTTGCCTTCCTGGGTCGAGGTCGACCAGATGATGTCATCGACGGTCGATGTATCGAGCTTGTTGCGCTCCTTGAGCGCGCCGAGCACCGTTGCCGCCAGTTGCTGCGGATGCAGGTGCGACAGCGCACCCTTGCCCGGCTTGCCGATGCCGCGCGGCGTGCGGACCGCGTCAATGATATATGCTTCAGACATGCGTTTCCCTCTACTTTGGATGTTTCTTGACTGTGAGCTCGCGCCGAATGGTCCCGACCGTTTCCGCTGCGTCTTCTACCCCGGAACTAGCCGAGGCGTCAGCGGTGTGGCGTGACCGCAAGCGGCGCGGCAACCGCGGTGCGCTGATCTTCGAAGTACTCGAAGCGCGAGTTGATCAGCATCGACGGTTGCGCCGTTGCGCGCTCCCGCTCGTCGGCGCAGACGGGCTTGTCGCCCCCCTCCACAAACAGTGGGACGCTGGGCGCGGCCGCGTGCGGACCGAGAGCATATTTCTGCTCTTGCGGCAGGTAGATCAACTGGCCGATCTGGGTGAGGGTCAAGGTGAGACGGGAGACCGTCGATCGGGGAAGACCGCAGCGATCGGCGATCTCGCGATTGCCCAGGCGTATGCTTCGACCTTCGAAGCAACGCACGATGTCGAATGCGCGCGATACCACCTGTATCACGCGCCGGTTGTCCGTGCCGGCGGTGTCTTGCGCCATCAGTACCTCAGATCGACGTCCCATCGTTTACGCCTCACTCCTCATTGTCATACGGGTGAATGAAACCCACCCTGGTTCGGGCAGGACGCGCCGGTCCGCGACATCGCTGTCGAGCGCGCAACGCCGAGCGGCGCACGCGTGAACGGACCTGCATGCAGGATCTGACGGCAGCGATCGGCGCACGCCGTGTCGGCGACCATGATGATCGAGCCGGCGCTGTGCCATGGCCGCGCGGCAACGAATTCGGCATGCCGGACAAGGCCATTCCCCGCCTGTTCGAGGCCGGTCTGCATGACGCCGATGGCCGCCTGGCCGTCCAGACCCTCGAAACCGCGACCGCGCGGGGCAAGCAGCTTCGGATAGCGACGGCCGGCCAGCATCAGGCGGATTCTTTCCCTAGGGTTTCAGGCCTTAATTAATTGATTAATTAGTCAGGTGATTAAAGTGGGCGCTCCCCCCTGTCAACCGTCCTCGCCGCAGGGCGCCCCGCGCCCGGGTCGCACCTCACGCATCGCTCAAGCCGCCCGGGGCCGGCTTGTCGGGCCGTAGCTGCCGATCCGTCGTGACGACCGTCAGACCGATGCTGGACGGTGATCGAACGAAATGCGCGACACGAGAGCCCACCCGCAAGCGCCGAGACGCAGCGACGGGGCATGCGATTTCTAAGTTGCACATCAGCCTTCGTCGTTCGGTATGGCGCGCGCTCACGCGGCTCTTGCTCCGCAAGCACCGCCCAGATCTCGAAATGCCGTCGCCGATCGACGATCGCTCCGAGAATGAATTTCCTTTGTCAGTTAGACGAGCGAAGCGACCGTTCCATAGAACCGGCATGGTTCGAGTCATTGATTGCAAACTGGACGGGTTGCTCATGGTCCGCGTTCGAGCTGGGCAAAGACGTGCTATTTTACAGCGACGACTATTCGACGGAGGTTTTTATGCGTCTCGCATCCTCTTGGCTTCACACCCTCGGTCGCATGACCCGACAGTTCCAGCGGTGGTGCAGGAAGCTCGCCCGCACCGCAAATCCCGATGGACAGAGCGATTTACACGAGATCTTCCTGTTCGGGCCGCACGGCTAGTTGAGCTGGCCGCGCACAGAGCGCGCTGCGGTTTCGGCTGACCCAAGACACTCGGCCCGAGACACTTGCCGAAGCTACATGCGGCCAGGATTCTCGCGTGGCCGCCTGTCCACGTTTCCGAACATTGATCCTTGGCTGGGCACGTCTCGTGCAACGACTGGTCGGTGGAGGACAGCATGACTGATAGCGCTGGACGGCATGTCATCATCGTTGGCGGAGGTGCCAGCGGCGTCTTGCTGGCGTATCAATTGCTGCATCAGTCATCTTGCGATCTCGGCGTCACGTTGATCGAGCAGCGTCCGGATATCGGCCGCGGCATCGCTTACCACACCGGAAATCCCGATCATCTGCTCAACGTGCGCGCTGCGAATATGAGCGCACTACCGGACCAGCCGGATCATTTCTGGCGTTGGCTGGTGTCACGCCAGGACGAGGTGCCGCTCTGTCCTGATCCCTATTGCTTTGTTCCCCGGCGGGTCTACGGCGATTACATCGCCAGCCTACTTGAGCGAGGTGCGTCCGATCGCGCAGACGGGCAACGTCTCACGATCGTGCGCGGCACTTGCGTCGACGTCAGCGAGGGCTCGGACGAGGCTATCGCTACGCTGGACGACGGCCGCTGCCTTGCAGGTGATACCATCGTGCTTGCCACCGGGCACGACATGCGCGCAAGCAACCCGGGGCACGCGGATCCCTGGACGCCGCCGTCGGCCGCTCCCATCGATGCCGATGCGACTGTCCTGATCCTCGGCACCGGACTCACGATGGTCGATTACGTCCTCTCGTTGCTGCGTGATGGACATCGCGGGCCGATCATTGCGATGTCGCGACGCGGCCTGCTCGCCAAGCCACATCACCGGGTCGATCCCGTTCGTATCGCCGAGACCGACGTTCCGTTCGGTGCCAGCGTCAGTCAATTGACGCGTTGGCTCCGCGCGCGTGTCGAGCGGCATGCCGCCGAGGGCGGCGACTGGCGTGGTGTGATCGACGGGCTTCGGCCCTACACTCAACGGCTATGGCGTGAGCTCCCGTTGACGTCGAAGCGCCGCTTTCTCGAGCATGCGCGAGCCTGGTGGGATGTGCATCGGCACCGGATGGCGCCGGAAGTCGAGGCCCGCATCACCGGGGCACTCTATGACGGACAGCTCAGCCTGATTGCGGCAAAGATGGTTCGAATCGAACCGAACGATGCCGGCGCTGCGGTCGCATATCGCCTGCGCGGGGACGCCGAAACCAGGCAGCTGCAAGTCGGCACCGTCGTCGACTGCACCGGCATCGTGAAGGATCCGCGTGCGACGCCCAATCCGGCCGTGCGCAGCCTGTTTCAGCGGGGCCTCGCCTGCGTCGATCCGCTCTGCATCGGCATCGAGACCGATCCCGATTGCGCGATCGTCGATCGTGATGGCGTCCCGTCGCGCCGCCTGTTCGCGGTGGGCCCGCTGACCCGCGCGGCGTTCTGGGAGATCATCGCGATTCCCGACATCCGCAATCAGTGCGCTGAACTCGCTGCCCTGCTCTCCCGCACTGAAGAAACAGGGCAGCACCCGCTCCGCCGTGAGCTGACGCGCGTTTAGCTGCTGAAGCCGGCCGGAATGAACGCCGGCAACTTGTCCTCGATGAATTTCTTCACCTCGGGCGAGTTGAAGACCTGGATGAAGGCCTTGAGGCGCGGATCGTCCTTCTTGTCCGGCCGCGCCGTGAAGCGCAGCACCAGCCCATCATCCACCGTGCGATCGATCAGCAGCGCCGATTTCGGATCGCCGCCTGCCGGGATCAGATAGGTGATGTTGACGAGTGCGAGCGTGACGTCGTCGAGCGAGCGATAGGTCTGCGCCGGATCGAGCTCGACGATCTTCAGATTCTTGGGGTTCTCGATGATGTCGAACCGGCTCACCGCGAAGCCCTTGCCCGGCGTCAGCTTGATCAGGCCGGCCCGCTCGAGCAGGATCAAGCCACGTGCGCCGTTGAGCGGCTCGTTCGGGATCGCGACACTGTCGCCGGGTTTGATCTCGTCGAGTGACTTGATCTTCTTCGAGAACAGCCCGACCGGTGCGATCACGCCGACCTTGTCGACCTGGACCAGATTGAAGCCGCGCTGCTTGTTCTGGATCGCAAGGTAAGTGCCGTGCTGGAACAGGTTGGCGTCGACGTCGCCGCTGTTGACCACCTCGTTCAAGGCGACCCAATCGGACAGCTCGATGACCTTGACGTCCTGCCCTTTGTCCTTGGCCAGTTTGGCGGCGAACGCCGCGAGTTGACCGACCGGACCGGCGCTGGTCGCGATCTTGAGGGGTTCGTCGGCGACGGCGCTCGCCGTCAGGGCAAGGACAACGCCTGCCGCTTGCGCCAGGCGCAACAATGTCTTCATCATCTCAATCCTGTGTTGATTTTACCAAGTGCGATCACGCCGCCTTGCGGGCGCTGCTGCCTGCCTCGGCCTGGGCCAATGCCTGAACGAGGTCGGCGATGATGTCGTCAGGGTGCTCGATCCCGACCGAGAGCCGCACATAGCCGGGCGTGACGCCGGCCGCGATTTGCTCCTCGCCGGTAAGCTGCTGGTGGGTGGTCGAGGCCGGATGGATCGCGAGCGACCGCGCATCGCCGATATTGGCGACATGATAGAACAGCCTCAGCGCATCGATGAAGCGGCGACCGGCCTCGACACCCCCCTTCAGCTCGAAGCCGACCAGCGCGCCATACCCCCCTTTCAAATAGGTGTCGGCGCGGCGGCGGTTCTCCCCCTCCTGCAATCCCGGGAAGATCACATGGGAGACGGCGGGGTGCCTGGCCAGGAACTCCGCCACCTTGATGGCATTCTCATTGTGCTGGCGCAGCCGCAGCGGCAGTGTCTCGAGCCCCTGGATGAACTGGAAGGCATTTTGCGGCGCGATCGCAGCGCCGAGATCGCGCAACAGCTTGACACGCGCCCGCAGGATGTAGGCGATCGGACCGAGCGGCTTGGCCGCCTCCGTCCAGATCGCGCCGTGATAGGCGGCGTCCGGCTGCGTCAGCAGCGGAAAGCGCTCGGCATGCGCCGCCCAGTCGAAATTGCCGCCGTCGACGATCGCGCCACCGATCGACGTGCCGTGGCCGCCGATATACTTCGTCGTCGAATAGACCACGATCGCGGCACCATGCTCGAACGGACGTGCGATCAACGGCACCGCCGTGTTGTCGAGGATCAGCGGCACGCCGAGCGCGCGGCCAATATCGGCCACTTCCCTGATCGGGAACACGTTGAGCTTGGGATTGGGCAGAGTTTCGGCAAAATAGGCCCGGGTCTTCGCATCGGTGGCACGACGGAAATTCTCCGGATCGGCTGGATCGACGAACCGCACCTCGATGCCGAACTGCTTCAAGGTTTGCGACAGCAGCGTCCAGGTGCCACCATAGAGATCCGTCGAGGAGACGATGTTGTCGCCGGCCTGAGCGAGGTTGAAGATGGCAAAGGCCGAGGCGGTCTGGCCCGAGGCCACCGCGAGCGCGCCGACGCCGCCTTCCAGCGCCGCCAGCCGTTCCTCGAAGGCGTCCGCCGTCGGGTTCTTGATCCTTGTGTAGATCTGCCCGATCGCTTCCAGCGCGAACAGCCGCGAGGCATGGTCGGTGTTCTCGAACTGGAACGAGGTGGTCTGATAGATCGGAACCGCCACCGCACCGGTCGCGGGATCGGACCGGTAGGACCCGCCATGCAGGGCGAGCGTCTCGAGATTCTTCGTTTCGACCGGCATTTCGAACTCTCCTGGGATCGGTGAACCACGCGTTGCAAGTCGCGAAATGATGCGCAGCGACATTGCTGCTGTCGAGATGTCCAGGAAAATAGCGATGGACGTGCTGACGTCTCGCGGAACGGCATCCTGAATTTTTCAGAAGGAACATCCGGCACGACGCATTTGTTTCTCGTGTCGGCGGCGAGTGCCGGCGCGTGAGATCGCGCATCACACGGTGCGGCGATGGCTCGCGGCCCGAGCTGCGTGAACGCGTCCAACCCGCCCGCGAGCATCAATAAGCGTAACTTGCTGTCAGGGAATTCCGCTGCAGCAGGATTCTTGCGCAGACCGCTCGAATAGAAAACAAAGTCGCGCAGGCAAACTGCTACGTTGTCCCGACACGATCACGATCGGAACAGGTCGATGGCAAAATCGAGAGAGCTTCGCTTCAACGCGTTCAACATGATGGCGCCTAGCCACAACTGGGCCGGCCTGTGGTCACATCCGCGCGATACCTCGCTCGACTACAACTCGCTCGATTACTGGGTCAATTATGCGAAGACTGCCGAGCGAGGACTGCTCGACGGCATCTTCCTGGCCGACGTGTTCGGCATCTATGACGTCTATGGCAACAATCCGGACACAGCGCTCCGTCACGCCGTTCAATTGCCGAATGCAGAGCCGACCTTGCTGGTCTCGGCCATGGCGCTCGTCACGAGGCATCTCGGCTTCGGTATCACGTCCAACCTTACCTACGAACACCCTTACCAGCTCGCGCGACGCTTCTCGACGCTCGATCATCTCACCAACGGGCGGATCGGCTGGAACATCGTGACCGGCTATCTCGACAGCGGCGCCCGCGGCATGGGCCTCGACGCGAACCGCGCCCATGACGAACGCTACGAGGCGGCGGAAGAATTCCTCGCTGCGAGCTATAAACTATGGGAAGGCAGCTGGGAGGATGACGCGGTGCGCCGGGACCGCGCGGCTCGCATCTTCACCGACCCCTCCAAAATCCATCCCGTCCGTCATGAAGGGCCCCACTATAAGGTTGACGGCATCCATCTCGCGGAGCCCTCCCCGCAACGCACGCCGCTGCTCTATCAGGCGGGCACCTCGAAGCGCGGCCGCGCTTTCGCGGCACGGCACGCCGAGGCAATCTTCCTCAACGGGCAGACCAGGCCAATTCTCGCCCATGCCGTCCGCGACATCAGGAGCGCCGCCAAGGAGTTCGGGCGCGATCCCTATGATATCCGCCTTTTCGCCGGCGCGACCGTGATCGTCGCGCCGACCCGGGCGGAAGCCGAAGATCTGCTCGCGGACTATGCCGCACATGTCGACCAGACCGGGCAGCTCGCTCTGCTCTCGGGTTGGACCGGCATCGATTTCTCGACCTATCGTCCCGACCAGGCGGTGCAATATGTCGAGAGCAACGCGATCCAGTCGATGGTGGAGAACTTCACCCTGCGGAGCGACCGCCCGGTCAAGGTCGGCGACCTTGCGACACTGAGCCGCGTCGGCGCACGATCCCCCTTCGTGGTCGGCTCGCCCCAGGATGTCGCGGACGAGCTGATCGCCTGGGCGGAAGACACCGACGTCGACGGTTTCAACCTGTTCCGCCTCGTCGCGCCCGAATCGCTCGACGCCTTTGTCGACCTCGTGGTGCCGGAACTGCAATCACGCGGCGTGTACAAGACGGCCTATCGCGAAGGCACGCTGCGGGAAAAGCTGTTCCCGGAGCGCGGACCGCGCCTTCATGCCACTCATCCCGGCGCGGGCTACCGGCACTTGCTCTCGAACGCAGTCCGCTCCGATGCCGCCGAATAGGGCCGTGGCCTGACTCCGACCCGCGGGTTGCCGCCAGCCGCGGTTACCAGCTCGGCAGCACGGCGCCCTTGAACTTCGTCAGGACAAACTCCTTCACCTCAGCCGTGTGATAGCTCTCCACGAGGATCTTGACCCACGACTTGTCCTTGTCCACGGCGCGAACCGCGATCAGGTTGACGTAAGGCCCCTTCGGATCCTCGCGCAGAATCGGGTCCTTGACCGGATCGAGGCCGGCCTGGGTCGCATAGTTCGTGTTGATCACTGCGGCATCAACATCGTCGAGCGCACGAGGCGCCTGGGCCGCATCGACCTCGACGAATTTGAGCTTCTTCGGATTGTCGGTGACGTCCAGGACTGTCGGCTTGAACCCGACGCCGTCCTTCAACTTGATCGCACCCTTGTCGCGCAGCAGCAGCAGGGCGCGGCCGCCATTGGTGGGATCATTCGGGATCGAGATCTTGCCCCCGTCCGGAATCTCCGCCCAGCTCTTGTGCTTCTTGGAATAGACGCCGATCGGGAAGTTCACCGTCAGCCCTGCGGCCTCGATCTTGTAACCGCGATCGGCCTTCTGGTTGTCGAGATAAGGCTGGTTCTGGAACGAATTGGCCTGGATATCGCCGGCGTCGAGCGCTGCGTTCGGCACCACATAGTCGGAGAACTCGACCAGCTGGATATCGAGCCCATTCTTTGCCGCGATCGGCTTCACGGCCTCGAGGATTTGCGCATGCGGCCCCGGCGTCACGCCGATCTTGATGGTTTCCGCCGCGACAGACGCCGACCAGAGCGTGAGCACGCTGGCAAACGCAACAATGGAACGAAAGGACATTTGGGTCTCCACAGGAATTGTCAGTATTGCGAAAAAAGGGCGCCGAAGAGATCGTGGCCGGTCTCAGCGATGGCGCAGGCGGCGGTTGACGCGGCGGGCGAGATAGTCGCCGGCCGTCTGCACCGTCTGCACCAGCGCGATTAGGACGACGACGACCGCGAGCATCATCTCGGGCATGAAACGCTGGTAGCCGTACCGGATGCCGAGGTCGCCCAGCCCGCCGCCGCCGACCGCTCCGACCATCGCCGAATAGCCGAGCAGGCTGACGACCGCGAGTGTCAGCGCAAGCACCAGGCCGGGCAGCGCTTCCGGAATAAGGACCTTGAGCACGATTTGCAGAGGGCTGGCGCCAAACGACGACGCGGTCTCGATCAAGCCGGCATCGACCTCGCGGATCGCCGCCTCGACCAATCGCGCGATGAACGGCATCGCGGCGATGGTCAACGGCACGATCGCCGCGCCCGAGCCGATGGAGGTACCCGCGATCAGGCGCGTGAACGGAATGATGGCAACCACGAGGATGATGAACGGCGTCGAGCGTGTCGCATTGACGATGATGCCCAGCACGCTGTTGACCGCCGGCGCTGCGAACAACTCTCCTTTGCGGCTGGTGGCCAGGAAGACGCCGATCGGAAGCCCGAACGCGGTGGCGATCAATGCAGCGATCGACACCATGAACAGGCTTTCGCCGGTGGCCTGAACGATCAGGTTGATGAGTTCACGCGACATAGCCGAGACGTTCCACCGGGAGGTTGTTCTGGGAGAGATATGACGCGGCCTTGTCGGCGGCGGCCTCGCCGCCGGGAATGCCCAGCGACAGCGAGCCGACGTGTTGACCGCCGATCTCATCGATCCGCGCCGACAGCAGCGCGATGTCGATCGAGAGGTCGCGTGCAAGGCGGGCGACGATAGTGTCGCCGGCATCCGCTCCGCGAACCTGGATGCGAATGACGGCGCGACCACCGGCAACCGGCTGTGGCTGCAAGCGGCTTGCAAGCGACACCGGAACGCTGTCGCCGATCACCTCGGAGAGGAATGCCTGCGTGACCGGATGCGCGGGATGCGTGAAGATGTCGGCGACGTGACCACGCTCGACGATATGACCGCCGTCGATCACCACGACTTCCTTGGCGAGCTGACGCACCACCGACATTTCGTGGGTGATCAGGACGATGGTGACGCCAAGCTCGCGATTGATATTGGCCAGGAGATCAAGGATCGAACGGGTTGTTTGCGGATCGAGCGCCGACGTCGCCTCGTCCGACAGCAGGACGTTCGGCCGCGTCGCCAGCGCGCGGGCGATGCCGATGCGCTGCTTCTGGCCGCCCGACAGCTCGGACGGGTAGCGATCATATTTGTCCGCGATGCCGACGAGCTCGAGCAGCTCGGCGACGCGGACCGCAATGTCGCGCCTCGACCAGCCCGCGATCTCGAGCGGCAGCGCGACATTGTCGGCGGCCGTGCGCGACGAGAGCAGATTGAAATGCTGGAAGATCATGCCGATCGAGCGCTGCGCCAGGCGCAGATCACGGCCCGAAAGTCCGGAAATATCGCGGCCATCGACGACGACACGGCCGCTCGATGGTTTCTCCAGCCCGTTGATCAGCCGCACCAGGCTGGACTTCCCGGCACCGGAACGCCCGATCACACCGGTGATCGAGCCGCGCGGAATCGCGAAGTCGATGTCTTTCAGCGCCTGCACGCTCGGCTTGTCGCGGTAAGCTGGGTAGGCTTTCGAGACCCGCTCGAACCGGACCATGGCATCCGCCGTGGCCCGCGGATGCGCCAATGGCGACAGCGTCTCGACAGGTTCCGCTGCCGTCAGGGATTGATGCACGTTCATTCAGTCAGTCCATAAGGTCGCTTTGGTCGCCACGCGCGCAGTCGCGCCTCAATGACCAAAGAGCAAATAGCTGCGGTCGACGCCGCGGCGCTCGCTGGTCTCATCGGTCCAGCCCACGGCCCGGCGATAGCTGCCCATGCTGTCCGTTTGCTTGAGCGCAACGAGGTCGATCGGCTGCGCCTGATCCGCAAAGGGCGAAACATAGAGCGCATCCTCGGGACAATAGAGCTCGCAGAGGAAGCAGGTCTGGCAATCGCCTTGCCGGGCGATTACCGGAATTCCGTCCGTCTTGTCAAACACGTTGGTGGGGCAGACGTTGACACAGATATCGCAGGACGTACAGCGCTCGCCGTCGATAACCTCGATCACTCCGCAGCCTCCGCATAGCCGGCCTCGGCATGAGGCCGGGCCGAGGTCCAGATCTCGTCGAGGCCGCCGGTCGTCACATAATGCCGCTGCCGGCTGTCCTGATCGGGGAAGTCGTCGCGGCGATGCATGCCGCGGCTTTCCTGACGGGCGAGCGCGCTGCGGTACATCCACCGCGCGGTCGCCAGCATCGCGGCGGCCTCGCGCGCCCGCATGATCTCGGATCTATCGGCGGCGTCCGCTTCCGAAACATCGCGCCACGCCGCGTCGAGACGCCTGAGCGCACCCTGCAAGCGCGATGCCTCGCGGAAGTAGTTCAGCTCGTACGGGAAGACCTCAGCCTGAACGGCCCGCGCCAGAGCGGCCGGCGCGAATGCACGGCGCTGCCGGCTTCGAAATGCCACGGCGCCCGCGGACGACAATTTACGCTTGGCAGCTGGTCCGACCTGAGCGGCATAGTCAGCGGCGCCCTGCCCGGCCCAGGCTCCCGACGACATCGCCCAGGCGGCATTGTGGCTGCCGCCACCGGTGAAGCCACCGCAGATCAATTCGCGCGTCGCCGCGTCGCCGGCGGCATAGAGCCCTGGCACGCTGGTGGCGCAACTGTCGTCAACGATACGAAGCCCGCCGGTCCCCCTGACGGTGCCCTCCAGCCGCAACGTCACGGGAAAGCGGTCCGTGAATGGATCGATCCCGGTGCGGTCGAACGGCAGGAAGAAATTCGGCTGCGATACGCGCATATGATGCCGCACATCGTCATCCGCCTTATCCAGCCTGGCATAGACCGGGCCCTCGAGCAGGGCGCGCGCAATCGCCGATCGCCCGCCCTTCGACGCCGTGCCGGGCACTACGCTGCCGTCGTCATAGGTGAAACTGGCCCAGCCGTAGAACAATGTCTTGGTCACCGAGCCGAACGCCGGTGAGATCGCGTAAGGGTTGGAGAACTCCATGCTAGTGAATTCGGCACCGACCTCCGCGGCCATCAGATAGCCATCGCCGGTCAGCACATTCGATCCGAGCGTCTTGCTGAGGAATGCACAGCCGCCGGTGGCGATTACGACCGCCTTGGCCCGCACCGTCCAGCGATCCTGCTTCTGCCGGCGCACGCCGCTGGCGCCGGCGACGGCCCCGTCGTCGTCGACGAGCAGTTCAAGCGCCGGGCTGTGGTCGAGAATGGTGACGCCGGCCTGCTTGGTGCGCTTGCGCATCAAGCGCATGTATTCGGGGCCCTGCAGCGAATTGCGTTGCGACGTGCCGCGGTCGTCAACCGGATAGGGATATCCCCAATCGGCCAGGCGATTGCTGTGCTGATAGGTGCTGTCGAGCACGCGCGCCATCCAGCGGCGATCCTGGAGATAGCCGCCCATCCTCTCGCGATTGGCCATCGCGGCCTCGCGCAGGGCCGAATCCGGATCAACGTACCAGACGCCCGTTCCCGCCGCGGCGGTGGCGCCCGAGGTGCCGCAAAATCCCTTGTCGGCGAGCACCACCCGCGCGCCGCGCTCGGCGGCGCTGACCGCGGCCCAGGTCCCCGCGGGGCCACCACCGATCACCAGAACGTCGGCCTCGAACGCGACCGAGCCTTCAGGCGCGGACACGCGTTCGGCGCGATGGGTTGGATTCGGCATGATGGAAAGCTCCAGGCGGATCGGTCACGGCGCAAGGCGCGCGCCCACGACACATCGTTGCGCGCGCGAGCCCGGCTGGCAATTTCAGATATTTGCGGTGAGTTGGACGAAGCTTTCACCTGCCCTGCTGCGCAAAGAAAATTCGTGTCGCCGCATGCCGGATGTTGCGTCATCGGCGGACAACGCGATACGAGCTTGCGCACAAGGCTCGCCGGCGGGGACGGATATTTCTTTTTGCGCGCTCCGGGCCGCGATGCATTTTCCCGCGCGCATCGTGCGGATATCTAGCGACAAGCACCACCGCAGATACGGCCGCCATGTCTCATCGTCAGCTTCACCTCAACGTCAACCTTCTGCATTCCGGCGTCTACGCGTCGGCCTGGCGATTGCCCGACAGCGACCCGCGCGCCTGTTTCGACGTCAGCCACTACGTGCGCGTCGCCCAGATCGCGGAGCGCGGCAAGCTCGATGCAATCTTCCTGGCCGACACGCCCGCCATCACCGACCGCATCGATTACCGCTCGTTCATGTCGCTGGAGCCGACCATCGTGCTGGCAACCGTTGCCGCCGCGACCAGCCATATCGGGCTGATCGCGACGGCGTCGACGACCTACAACGAGCCCTACAACATCGCGCGCCGCTTCGCGACACTGGATCTGGCGAGCGGCGGCCGCGCCGGCTGGAACGCCGTGACCACGGCCGATGCCTCAGCCAGCCGCAACTTCGGCCTTCCCACCGTGCTTGAGCACAAGGCGCGCTACGACCGTGCCAAGGAGTTCGCCGAAGTCATCCATGCATTGTGGGACAGCTGGGAAGACGATGCCTTTGTCGGCGACAAGGAGGCGGCGCGATTCGTCGACACGACCAAAGTCCACCCGATCGGACATCGCGGCAGCCACTACAGCGTGGCCGGCCCGCTCAACGTCCCGCGTTCGCCGCAGGGACGTCCCGTCACCGTTCAGGCCGGCGGATCGAGCGACGGCCGCGACCTCGCCGCCGCGCAGGCCGAAGCGGTGTTCACGCTGGCGCAAACCATCGACGAAGGCGTCGCCTATGCGCGCGACCTGCGTGCCAGGGCCGCCGCCTACGGCCGCGCCGGAGGCTCCATCGTGATTCTGCCTGGACTCGCGACCGTCATCGGCAGCACGGAAGCGGAAGCCAAGCGGCGCCAAGACGAGCTCTGGGAGCTGGTTCCGATCGAATACAGCCTCGCGCGACTGGCCGGCACATTGCAGGTCGATCCAGCTATTCTTGATCTCGACAAGCCCCTGCCCGATCCTCTGCCGCTGCCGGCCAACGCCAACCACACCATGTTTCAGGGAACGGTCAACATCGCGCGCCGTGGCAATCTCACCGTCCGTCAATTGCTGCGCGCGCTCGGTGGCGGCGTCGGCCACCGGATCATCGTCGGCACGCCCGAGCAGATCGCCGACGACATCGAGGCTTGGTTCAAGGCAGGCGCGGCCGACGGCTTCAACCTGATGCCGGACGTGTTGCCGACCGGGCTCGACGTGTTCGTCGACACCGTGGTGCCGATCCTGCAGCAACGGGGGCTGTTCCGGCGCGATTACGCGGGCACCACCCTGCGCGAGCATTTTGGATTGCCGCGACCGGTCAGCCGCTTTGCGCGACAACCGGCGACCGCCACCAGCGCCTGACGCATCAGCGCGAGCCGGCCAGATGTGCCGGATTGTCATCGGCGGGTGACTGCGCACGAACGCGCGGGATGACCTCTTTCGCAAAGCGCTCCATCTCGGCCTCGAACGGCTGGAACTGCAACATGAAGAGTTCAATGCCGGCGGCATGGAAGCCCTGGATGCGGGCCGCCACCTCGTCGTAGCTCCCGACCAATCCCGCAGCCGTCCCGCCATTGCTGCCAACCCGCGCCGATTTCTGCATCGTCTGCATCATCACCACCTTGGGATCGGTGTTTTGCTTCTGGATCGCCTTCATGGGCGTATCCTTTCTGGAGAGCTCGAGCAGCCGCTCGTAGGCGGCCTCGGCCTCAGCCCGGGTCTGGCGCGCAATCACGAAGGCGGACAGCCCGAAGCGAAGCGGAACCGTGGCTCGCGGCCGGGCGGTCACGTCGGCGATCAGGCCAGCGACGTCGTCGAGCGGCTGTCCATTGATGAACCAGAAATCGCCGTGATCGGCGACCAATGCGCGCGCCGGCTCGGATTCGCCCCCGACATAGATCAACGGCCGCCGCCGGTAGAGGCTGCCGGGCCGCAACACATAGTCCCTGACATCGAAGTGCTCACCCTTGTAGGTCAGCCGTCCGCCCTGCATCAGGCGCGACACCACGGTGATCCACTCGCGGCCGTAGGCATAGCGGGCGTCATGCTCCGCAAAGCCGATACCGGCCTTGTCGAGCTCGGGCCGGTTCCAGGCATTGACCAGATTGATCGCGAAGCGGCCGCGACTGATGTTCTCGATCCCGAGCGCGAGCTTCGCCAGCACGACCGGATGATAGAGATAGGGCTTGATGGCGGCGATGATCTCGATCCGGCTGGTCAGCGCGGCAAGTGCGGCAGCCGCGCTCCAGGCTTCGAGCTGATCAAGATCCTCCTGATGCGGATTGATCGTGTGCTGCGCGATGAGCGTGGAGTCGTAGCCGAGCGCCTCGGCCGCGATCACGAGGTCGCGATTGCGTTCCCATGATGCATCATAGGGCTCCTGGGGATCCTGATAGGCAGCGCGCGAACCGTGCACCAGCGCCCAGACCCCGAAGCGAAGCGGTCGTATCGTCATTGGCGATCTCCGAATTGCACCTTGTCGCTCCGCTTTTTCAGGAAGACGCGGCTGGAGATCAAGCAACGTCACATCAAAAGATTTTCCTTGCCGCGCCGCGCGCGCGGACAAATCAGAAAACTCCAAATCTCCCGACAATTGAAAAACCGCTCTATTTCTGTTGGCGAAAAATCGTGGGACAGTTTGCGTCATCTGAACGATCCCAGTTCGACCGCAGTCGAATGCGCAACTGAGCAACGATCATCACTCCAGGCCGACATCCATGAACAAGCCCATATCAGCCACCTCCCTGCAGCCGTCCGATCGCCTGGATAGCCAGTCCCCTGACATCGATGCGCTGCTGAGCCGTATCGCCGAGGGGGCAGCTCATCGCGAGCGTGAACGCATTCTGCCCTTCGCCGAGGTCGATCTCATTCGCAAGGCGCGTCTGGGGGCACTGCGGCTTCCGGCGGATGTCGGCGGCGCGGGCGCGTCGATCCGCACGCTGTTCGAACTCGTGATCCGGCTCGGCGCCGCGGACGCCAACGTCGCGCATATCCTGCGCAACCATTTCAGCGTGGTCGAACGGCTGGTGCGCCGTCCGAGGGACGAGCAGCACGCGGCAATGGCAGAAGGCCGTCGCCGACGGCGCGATCATCGGGCTCGCGGCCACCGAACTCGATACCCCGAAGGTCGGCAATGTCACGCCGAACACCACACTGACCGCCGACGGCGACGATTATCTACTTAACGGCACCAAATACTACAGCACCGGCACGCTCTATTCCGACTATGTGCTGGTGCGCACTGCCGATACGACAGGCGCCAATGCGGCGGTGCTGATCCCGGTCAACCGCGAGGGTATCGAGCTGATCGACGATTGGGACGGGCTTGGCCAGCGGCTGACCGCAACCGGGACCACGCACTTCCGCAACGTGCGCGTCAAGCGCCAGGAGGCAGTGTTCGACGCCCCCGACGCCGGCTACGGCATTGCCTACTCCAACACATTCGCGCAGCTATTCCTGACCGCGATCAACGCCGGCATCGCGCGCGCGGTGCTGCAGGACGCGGCCGAACTGGTGCGATCGCGCAAGCGCACATTCTACTATGCACCGAGCGAGATACCGGCGGACGACCCGTTGCTGCAGCAGACCGTCGGCCAGATCGCCAGCGGCGCGTTTGCGGCCGAGACCGTGGTGCTCGCGGCGGCGGAGGCCCTCGACGCCGCCACCGATGCATTCGACGCCGGCGATCCCATTGCGATCGACGCCGCGCACAAAGCCGCGCTGCTCTCGGCAAAAGCCAAGATTGTCGCCGATGAGCTGGCGATCCGCAGCGGCAGCCTGCTGTTCGATGTCGGCGGAGCGTCCGCCACCAAGAAGGCGACCAATTTCGACCGCCACTGGCGCAACGCGCGGACCCTGGCCTCGCACAACCCGAACACCTCCAAGGCCCGGTCGATCGGCCAATATGAGATCAGCGGCACGCCGCTACCCGCCAAGGGCTTCTTCTGATCGGAAGCAGATCCGGCGGCGACGAGAGGGAGAGACCCGATGAGCAAGCCGGACATCCATTTGGTCGACGCGGATCACGAGATCGAGCTGCAGTTTCGGCTGGTGATGCGCCGCCTCGCCGGCGGCGTCTGCGTCATCACCGCGGGACGCGGCGATGACATCACCGGGATGACCGTCACCTCGCTGACGTCGCTGAGCGCCTCGCCGCCTCGGCTCCTGGTCAGCATCAACCGGCAGGCCTCCTCTTTTGAGCCGATCGCCCGCCATCGGGTATTCGGTGTCAACATCCTCGGCTCGGACCAGCAGGCGCTGGCGGAACGGTTCAGCGACATCCACCTGAAAGGCAGGCAGCGTTTCGACGGAACGGCCTGGACCCCCGGTGCTTCCGGCGTCCCGCTGCTGGAACATTCGCTTGCCACGGTTGAATGCCAGGTGGAGGAGATCATCGAACGGCACTCTCACGGCATCATCGTGGGTCGCCTTTCCAGCATGGACGTGTCGCACCGCCTGTCCGGCCTCACCTACTGGAACGGACAGTATGTTCAGATCGATCACGAGGCTGACCTCGATCTGCTCGCCGAAGTCAGTATTCCGCTGGCCCACGTCCGCTAGGACAAGGAGAGGCATGCCGTGAAGCGCGAAATGCCGCCACAGTCACCACCATCATCGGCCGGCGTTGCCGGCAGCCCGCCAGGCCGCTGGCAGCTCGACCGGATCGTCGCCGAGCTGCGCGTCTCCAGAGAGGAGACCCACAGCATTCGGCGCGACGGCGATCCGCGGCGCGCCCCATCGCGCGATGCGCTGGAAGCGATCCTCGACGGCCTCACCGAGGCGCTGTTCCCGCGGCACTACGGCCAATCGGATCTCGACGGCGAGAACATCGACTATTTTGTCGGCAACACCTTGAGCATCGCGCTGGATTCGCTCAACGCGCAAATCCACCGCGCCGCGCTGTTCGTCGACGACGAACTTGAACCGGGTTTCCAGCGCCATGACGCCGTCGAACTGACGCGCGCATTCGCCGCGCAATTGCCGCAAGTGCGCGGGCTTCTTGTCAACGATCTGCGCGCGGCCTTTGTCGGCGATCCGGCGGCGCGAAACTTTCCGGAGATCCTGATCGGCTATCCCGGCATGACCGCGATCATCCACCACCGCCTTGCTCATCTCCTGTACCGGCTCGGCGCGCGGCTGGTGGCACGCCTGATGGCGGAGATCGCGCATGCCTCGACCGGCATCGATATTCATCCCGGCGCCAGCATCGGCTCAGGCTTCTTCATCGATCAGGGCACCGGCGTCGTGATCGGGGAAACCGCGATCATCGGCGACAATGTCCGCATCTACCAGGCCGTTACGCTCGGCGCACGGCATTTCCCGACCGACGACGAAGGCAGCCTGATCAAGGGTGACGCGCGTCATCCGATCGTCGCGGACGACGTCGTCATCTATGCCGGCGCCACCATCCTGGGCCGCATCACGATCGGCCGCGGCTCGACTATCGGCGGCAATGTCTGGCTGACCCGGGACGTCCCGCCGAACAGCGTGGTGACCCAGGCCACCGCGCGCAACACGCCGGGCGGCGGCAACGCTTCCGCCTAGAGCGTTTTCGAGCGAAGTGGACACCGGTTCGCGTGAAGAAAACGCGTCTAAACAACAAACTAGAGCTTCGATTCTGATTCCATCAGAACCGAAAAATGCTCTAGCCAGCCACCGGCGCCTTCCAGCGCGTGAAGTGCCGTTCGATCGCCTCGAGAACGGCATTGAATGACAGACCGATCACCGTGATCCCGAGAATGCCGAAGTACATCTGCGGGATCAGGAAGCTGTACTGGCTGTTGATGATGAGATAGCCAAGGCCGGCCTTGGCGCCGACCATCTCGGACGCCACCAGCACCAGCATGGCCGATGCGCTGGCGAGGCGAATGCCGACGAAGATGGTCGGAAGCGCGGCCGGCAAGATCACCTTGCGGAACAGTTGCTGCGGCGTCGCGCCCATGGTCCGCGCCGACTTGATCAGCAGCGGATCGACCTGCTTCACCGCAGCAACAGTGTTCAGCAGCAGTGGCCAGGCGCAGCTATAGATCACCATCATGATCTTTGACAATTCGCCGATCCCGAGCAGCAGAATGAACACGGGCAGCAGTGCCAGCGGAGCCGTGTTACGGCAGATCTCGATGAACTGGTTCAGGAGATCGCCAAGCCGGCTGTACCAGCCGACGACGAGCCCGAGCGGGACAATCAAGACGACCGAGATCAGAAATCCGCTCAGCGCGCGCAGCAGGCTGGCGGAGACGTCGTCGTAGAGTTCGCCGGTTTGCGCAAGCTGCCAGCCGGCCGCGATCACCTCCGAGAATGGCGGCAGGAACACCGCATCGATCAGCCCGAGCCGCGGCACCGCCTCCCAGGCGGCCAACAGGATGATCACCAGCAACGAGCGATGCCCGAGTGTAGCCAGGCCGCGAAGCGCCATGCGCAACCGATCGGTGAATGGCGGCCGGCGAGCCTGGAACTGCTCGCGGCGCCCCTGCGCGAGCTCGAGCAATGTCAGCATTTCGAGACTAGACATGGGCAATCTCCGCCACTTCGTGACCCGGACGACGCACACCAGCGGCGTCAGCCAACTGGCCCTGCTGGGCCCTTTGCACCTCGTCGCGGAGCAGGCTCCAGACCTCATGCCTCACCTGACCGAACTCCGGCAGCGCGCGAACGTCTTCGGATTCGCTGCGCAAGCGCTCGGGAATGTCGATGATCTCCTTGATCCGGCCCGGGCGCGACGTCATCACCGCGACGCGCTGACCGAGCACCACGGCCTCGTCGATGCCATGGGTGATGAAGACGATCGTCTTGCCCGTGGCGCGCCAGATCCGCAGCAGCTCGCCTTGCAGCGTTTCGCGCGTCTGCGCATCGAGCGCGGCGAACGGCTCGTCCATCAGCAGCACCTCTGGGTCGTAGGCGAGGCTTCGCGCGATCGCGACGCGCTGTTTCATGCCTCCGGAGAGCTCATGCGGATAGCGATCGGCAAAACCGGACAGGCCGACCAGATCAAGAAATTGCCGCGCGACCTCACGTCGCTGCCCGGCCTTGAGGCCGGCGATATCGAGCCCAAACTCGACATTCTGCGCCGCGGTCCGCCACGGAAACAGCGCGTATTGCTGGAACACGATGCCGCGGTCGCGTCCCGGCCCGGTGATCGGCTGGCCGTCGAGCAGAATGCGGCCGCTGGTCGGCGTGGTGAGCCCGCCCAGGAGGTCAAGCAAGGTGGATTTTCCGCAACCGCTCGGGCCGACCAGCGCCAGGAATTCGCCAGAGCGAACGTCCAGCGTGATATCTTCCAGCGCCGTGAAGCGGCCCGCCGGCCGGCCGCCCTCGCCCCTTGTCACGAATTCCTTGCGAACCTGCTCGAAGCGGATCTTGACCGAGCTCGTCATCGCGCCTCCGCCGTCTTGCCGGGACGGAAATAGTTGAACTCGTTGGTATAGGTATCTGACGCCTTGAGCTGCCCCGGCTTGAACAAGCCGTCCTTGACGAGCCAGTCGATCCAGATCTGGATTTCACCGTCGGAGATCAGGCCGCCCTTCGACGCGACGCCGGTGCTCTTCCAGTATTTGATCGGGGAGGCATCCTCATTGCGCTTGCGTTCCGCGACGATCTTCTCGAACCGGGCCCGCACCTCCTCCGGCGGCGTGGTCTGCGCCCATTGGATCGCGCGCGAGATGCCCTCGACCAGTTTGCGCGACGCATTGGGATTGTCCTTGATGAATTTGTCCCGCAGCACATAGGCGCCGCCGGTGAACTGGCCGAACAGATCGGTATCGTTGAACAGCGAATGGATGCCGCCCCGCTCCAGCGCCTTGTCGCGCAGCACGCCGCTGAGCGTACTCACTTCAACCTGGCCTTGGCGCAACACCTGCTCACCGGTCACCGGCGGTATCGCCACCAGCGTCACCTGCCTCGCCTCGCTGGCACTGAGGCCATTCCGTGCCAGATATTCGCGGAGCACGAATTCGAGATGGGCGCCAAGCGTATTGACCGCAACCTTCTTGCCGATCAGGTCGCGCGCCGTCTTGATCGGACTGTCGTCCTTGACGAAGTAGCCCTGATAGGTGTTGGCATCGGAGCCGTAGTAGCCGATCACCGCCTTGATCGGCGCTTTCGCCGCGATCAGCTTGAGAATTGCGCCATAGAACGCACCGCCGATGTCGGTATCGCCGGTGACGACAGTCTGGATGTCTTGCGGCCCGCTGATCGTGTTGCCGACCCATTTGAGCTTCAGCGGCGCGAGATAGCCGAGGTCATCGGCCAGTTCCGTGAACGTCACCTGGCCGGCCCAGCCCTGGTAGCGAATCTCGGTCTTCTCGAGCGGCGGCTCGGCAAAGGCCGGAGCCGCCAGCCCGAGTGCCACGGCGCCGGCCAGCGTGAACCGCGCCGCCGCGCGCGCGGCGAAACGTCGGGCGCGCAGGATTCGGATCAATGCATTCATGTTTCGCAACTCCCCTCGATCCGACCGGATCATGCCGCCTTCGCGGCCTGCTGCTTCGGTGCCTTGATACGCGTCACGCTGTGGCGACCGTCGATCGATACCGGAACTTCGCCGTCGATCGTGGCGCGGCGCACCACGCGGTGCTGATCACCATAGTCATTGACCGCATAGTGCTGGGTTGCCCGGTTATCCCAGATCGCGACGTCGCCGGCCTTCCAGTTCCAGCGCACGGTGTTCTCCGGTGCCGTGACATGCGACTGGAACAGGTCGAACAGCTTCTGGCCGTCATATTTCGGCAGGCCGACAAAGCGCTGCACGAAATTGCCGAGCACCAGCGTCCGCTCGCCGGTCTCGGGGTGAACGCGCACCACGGGATGCTCGGTCTCGTAGATCGTGCCGGTGAACACTTCATCGAAATGCTTGCGGTCGGCCTCGCTTGCGCGCGCCTTGACGGCATGGTCATAGGCGTTGCTGTGAACGGCCCAAAGCTCGTCCGCGAGCCGCTGCAGCGGCGCCGGCAGGTCGAGATAGGCCGCGGCCGTATTCGACCAGATGGTATCGCCGCCATAGGGCGGAATCACCACCCCGCGCAGCACCGAGATCTTCGGATAGGCATCGACGAACGTCACGTCGGTGTGCCATTGGTCGGCCCGGCCGCCGCCGCGTCCCGAATCCAGCTCCAGGATCGAGGATGTCCCCTTGATCGCGCCGACCGTCGGATGCGGCACCAGCTTGCCGAGCCGCACCGCAAAGCGTTCCTGCTCGGAATCGTCGAGATGCTCCTAGTCGCGGAAGAAAATCACCTTGTGCTCGAGCAGCACCTGGTTGATGGCGCGGATCACCTCGTCGGACAGATCACCCGACAGCTCGACGTTCCTGATCTCCGCTCCAAGCCTCGCCGCACGCTTGACGATATCGGCGCGCGGAATGACGTTATCGATGACAGTCGTGTTGCTCATGATCGTGTTCTCACCGCGATCTCCCAGACAAGGCTCCGCCATGCGCCGGTCGCGGGAACGACGGCGGAGACAAACAAACCGGCTTGATGGTGCAGACTCTACTCGGCCGCGACGTGCTCCGGTGGGCGCCAGACCGCCGGCGCATAAAGCTCGGCACCAAAATCGTCGGCGATCGGTCCATTGATGCGCGCCTCATGCGCCGCCAGATCGGCCAGGAACAGATCGCGGCTGATCCGCGCCACAACAGCGGGAATGTCGCGCTTGAAGCTCGGGACATCGCCGACCGGCAGGCCGAAGCTGACGAAGGCTGCCGGGTTGAAGACATGGATATTCTTCAGGAACGGCGCGCGGCCAGGCTCCCTCTCCAGATATTCATGCCCCGATCCCAGATAGGGATACGCCGCGAGAGTCTCATCGCTCTCCTGGTCACGCGGCGTGAAGCGGTCGCGCCACAGCAGGATCTCATCGGCGAAGTCGCGAAGCTCGGTCTGCGCGCCGAGGTCCACGGCATATCCGGTACCGGCGATGGCAAACTCGAACCCGAATTCGCCCTGCGGCGTCACCGCGACGGGACGCCCGCCCTCGAGCCTCACCGCGGTCCACGGCGCGCCCAGATGGAGATGGAAATTGGGAAACGCGACGGCGCGCGAGATTGCGTCCGGCGGCGGGGTCGAACCTGCCCCGCGGAAGCGGATCGCCTGCTGCCAGCGCACGGCATCCGGCAGAGCCCCGTAATTGTCGTAGGCCCCCGGATACCCGCGGATCCGGATCACCGGAAGCGAGGCCAGCGTCTCGCGCCGCGCATAGAGGTGGACGTCGCGCGCTCCGGCTTCCAGCGCGACGGCAGCGGCATCGAACGCCGACGCAGCGCTTCCAATCACCGCCACCGATCGGCCTCGTAGCGTCCTGAAGTCGATCCTCTCGGACGTATGCGCATGAATTTGTTTCGGCAGATTGCGCAGCGCGTCCGGAATGATGGCGCCCCCGCTTCCGGCAAAACCGGTCGCAAGCACAAGTTTTCGCGCAGTCTCGACCGTCACGCGGCCGCCTTGCTCCAGATGCAACCGCAGATGCTCGCCCGCCGGCTCGATCCGAACCAGCCGCGTCGCGTAACGGACCGCTACACCGGTGACCTTGCGGTACCAATCGAGATAGGCCGCCCAGTCGAGCCGCAGAATACGATCGAGCGCATCGTAGGCGGCGGCACCGTAGCGCGCCTCGTACCACGCCTGGAACCCGAGACCGGCCAGACCAAGCTCCGGGCCCGGCAGGGTCTTCGGCGTGCGAAGCTTGTGCATGCGCGCACTCGTCAACCACACGCCGGACTCGGTGCCGCCAGCCGCAGCATCGATCACCGAGACCTTCCCGATCCCTGCCCGCCGAAGCGCGAACGCAAACGCCGAGCCGGATTGTCCACCGCCGACGACGACCACATTGTGATCGATCCCGTCCAGATCGGGCACCCAGTTTTGCGGATCGGGTCCGATCAGGCGCAACGCCTCACGGGCAACACTGTCGGGGTCGGATTGCGGCATGATGATCGGCCTCGCTTTGACGTTGCAAATCGTAAAAGCGATCGATCGCCAGTCAATGAAACGAAACCAGCTTTGTTTTTCACGGCACGCAATGATCGCTTCGTCGCCGACGCAGGCGTTGAAATATTTGCGACGGCCGTCGCTTTCCTCGCCGTTTCGGCGTGCGAGATCAGAACGACTGAAGCGTCTGACACGCAAGAACGGCACGAGCGACCTGCTGATTTCTTCGCGACGGCTGCACTCGCCTATCATCGCCGATCAACTCACAAGCTTCATGCTGGCTTCCGAGGCAACAATGCAAGTTCATTTCATCGACAGGCTTGCGATCACCGACGTAGAGTCAAAGCATGGCTTGCACGCCGAAGTGCACATAGCGCCGCAATCTTGGACTATAGGACACGCCGCAAATGAGTGGTGTCATTAGCCTCGAACACGATACGCCCGAGCTGGCTCGCTCCTATGATGAAGCGGGGCTGGTTCAGTTCCGTCACGGCAAGTTCCTGATCGGGCCATTGGCGATCAAGACCGGCGAGCGTGTGCTCGATATCGGGACGGGCACCGGCCGGCTCGCCGAATTCGTCGCCGGCCTGGTCGGACCGAATGGCCGGGTGATCGGCATCGATCCGCTCCCGGGCCGCATCGAGATCGCGCGACTTCGTCAGTCGGATCATCTTCAATTCCACACCGGCCGGGCCGAGGACTTATCAGGCTTCGGCGACGGCCAATTCGATGCGGTCTATCTCAACAGCGTCTTCCATTGGGTTGCCGACAAGCGCGGCGCCTTGCGGGAAATCCATCGTGTGCTCAAGCCCGGCGGCCGCCTCGGGCTCAACGTGCAGGACCCGACCCGTCCGCATCAGTCCCGCGCGCTGCTGCGCCGGGCCATCGCTGAGACTGGACTCGCCGATCATCGCCAGGATTCCAATCCGGTGCTCGGCCTGACCGATGAAGAACTCAGATCACTGTTCGCAGCCGGCGGCTTCGCCGCCTACCGCAGCGAGCCGCGCACGCTGACCGACGTGCACGAGGACGTCAATTCGCTGCTGCGATGGTCGGAAGCCAGCGCCTTCGGCAACTTCCTCGAGGCGTTCTCACCATCCGAACGCGAACAGATCCGCGGCGCGCTTGCCCGCCTCGTCGAAACGAAACGAACACCGGAAGGGCTGCCGCTGGAGCGTTACCTGCGTTTCGCGTTTGCACACAAGCCGTCAACCGGCAATTGACCACCCCAACATTCCGCGAGCCGCAGGCATGAGCGATCGACAGCTGTCTCTCAATCTCTTCATCTATCCGGGCGGCCATCACGAGGCGGCCTGGCGCTACAAGGGCTCCGCTGCGGAGCGGATCCTCGACGTCACCTACTACCAGGAGCTGGCGCAGAAGGCCGAGGCGCACAAGTTCGACGCGATCTTCTTTGCCGATGGGCCGGCTCTCGCCGACAATGTCCGCTATGCGCAGCGCTTCCGCTTCGAGCCGATCACCTGGCTTGCCGCCATCGCGGTCGCCACCAGGCGCATCGGCCTGATCGCAACCGCGTCGACGACCTACACCGAGCCTTACAATCTTGCGCGTCTGTTCGCCTCGCTCGACCATCTCAGCGGCGGCCGGGCCGGCTGGAACATCGTGACGACGAGCACGGCGCAGGCGGCACAGAACTTCGGCCTGCCCGAGCATCCTCCGCATCATGAACGATACGAACGGGCGCGCGAGTATCTCGATGTCATCACCAGGCTGTGGGACAGCTGGGAAGACGACGCACTGATCAACGATCCCGTCTCGGGCGTTTTCGCCGACACCGACAAGATCCACGCCGTCAATCACGTCGGAAAGCACTTTCGCGTCCGCGGTCCCCTCAATATCTCGCGGACGCCGCAGGGACGGCCGGTCTATGTGCAGGCCGGCTCGTCCGACGACGGCCGCGCCTTTGCCGCACGGTTTGCCGAAGCCATTTTCACGGCACACCAGACCCTGACGAGCGCCCAGGAATTCTACGCCGATATCAAGCGGCAAGCCCGTGCCTTCGATCGCAGTCCCGATCAGATCAAGGTCCTGCCGGGCATCAGTCCCTTCATCGCCAGTACGCAAGCCGAAGCGGATCGGCTGCAGGACGAGTTCAACGAACTGATCCAGCCGGAATATTCACTGACCCAGCTACGCCAGATGATCGGGCTCGATCTCGCCGGCTTGGACCTTGACGGCCCGTTCCCGCGCCATCTGATCGACACCAACGGTGCGCGCGGCGTGGCCAGCCGCTTCAAGCTGGTGGTCGACATCGTCGATCGCGAGAAGCCGACGATCCGCCAGCTCGTCCAGCGTCTGGCCGGCGCCCGCGGCCACTGGGTGATTGCAGGCCCGCCGGAGAAAATCGCCGACAACATCCAGACCTGGTTCGAGAACGGCGCCGCCGACGGCTTCAACGTGATGCCGCCCTGGCTCCCCGGCGGATTCGACGTCTTTGCCGAGCAAGTCGTCCCGATCCTGCGCAAGCGCGGCCTGTTCCGCGACGACTACGCCGGCGCGACACTGCGCGACCATTATGGCCTGCACCGGCCGCCGAGCGTCTTCTCCAGCTGCATTCAAGCGATCGCGTGATCGCCCGACGTTTCTCAAGTGGAGCAAATCGGAGAAAATCGGCGACGAGACGCGTTTAGCGCTCGACCGCGACCGGGCCATCTCAGCCTGCGATGGCGACGGTCCCGTGTGGATGAAAGAGTTGCCCCGCTCATGGTGGGAACGCCAGCGGCGGCAGCCGCTGCATCCAGGGCTGCACGCGTTCCAACTGACTGGCAAGCTGCAGTAGAAGCGCCTCGTTGCCGAACGCTGCGATGAACTGGACGCCGAGCGGTAGGCCCTCGGCCGTCCAATGCAGCGGCACGCTCATGGCCGGCGTCCCTGTCAAATTGGCGAGTTGTGTAAAGGGCACGAGCGTCAGGTTCTGGCGCGCCAGGTTGGCAAGCGCTCCCTCCATCAGGCCGATGCGAGCCATGACACCCAACAGTCCGCTCTTCAGCAGAAACGACAAGACGGTCCGCTGCGCGGCAGGCATCACTGTCATGGCGTGGTCGACCGGCGGAAAGGCGATCGTTGGTGTCAGGAAGAGGTCGTAACGCCGGTGAAACTGGCCGAGAGCGCGCCCAAAGTCGTTCCAGCGCCGATGACTGCGCACATACGCTCCTGCACTGGCGGCTTTGCCCAATGCTTCGAGGAGAAGGGTCGCCAACTCGAAATCTTCGGTCTTGGCACCGGCTTCGCGGGCATCGGCGAGGGTTGCCGCAACCTGGCCGAAATACATCTCGAGATAACAGCGCGCGAGGGCCAGTCCGTCGTAGCTCGGACGATCCTCGACCACCTCGTGTCCAAGTGAGGTGAGGAGTTTCGCCGCTTCGGTAACGGCCGCTACGGCCTCTGGATGCACGTCGGTGTCCAGCGGAGACATCGCGCTAAACGCCACGCGCAGCCGCCGCGGCTCGCGCGCGGCCATCTCGACAAAGGGGGCCGCGGGCGGTGCAACGACGAACGGATCGCCGTCCGCGGGTCCGGAAAGCACGTCGAGCGCCAAAGCTGAGTCACGTACGCTGCGCGTCAGCACGTGATCGCTCGAAGCGCCCTCCCAGATTTCGCTGACACCCGGCCCGGGCGGAACGCGGCCGCGCGAGGGCCGCAGCCCGAACAAGCCGCAACAAGCGGCCGGATGCGGATTGAACCGCCGCCATCGTTGGCTCCAGCCATTGGCACGATCCCCGCGGCGACAGCAGCAGCTGAGCCGCCGCTGGAGCCGCCGGACGTGCGCGAAAGATCCCAGGGATTTCGCGTCACGCCGAACGCCTTTGGATCGGTAACCCCCTTGAGCGCCAACTCCGGCGTGTTCGATTTGCCGATAATGACGGTGCCGGCGTCGATGAGGCGCTGCACGAACGTGGAATGCTGCTTGGGTATGATGTGGCGGAACGCGCGGCTGCCATTGGAAGTCGGGAGACCGGCATAATCCTGGATCGCGTCCTTGATGAGCAGAGGAACACCGGCAAGAGGCCCGACAAGAAACTGTTTGGCGCGCGCCCGCGCCTCAGCCGCCATCGTCAGATTGACGGCGTTGAGCTTTGGGTTCAAGCGCGCGAGTTGGGCCTCGGCGATCTCCAGAAGCTCCGTGACCGAGACCTCACCGGCCCTCACCAGACGGGCGAGTTCTGTTGCGTCCGACTGGAGATATTCAGGCACGCTGAGGGTCACGACGGCATGCTCTCCAGTAAAGATGCTTCAGATCGTGCTTGACGACCGCATCAACGACCAGCGTCGTCGCCTTGCCGAGCATTCCCCTGCCATTCATATGCTCGGCCAGCATCTTGGAGAAAGATGGAATGTCGCTTTCACGCAGGTGGGTCTCGTTAGACCATAGCCCCGCTTCGACCAGCGCGGGACTATGCTGGAAGCGGTATTCATCGACATGCAGAACCATGCCGAGTTTAGGCGCCTTGCCCTGTACAGCGACTGACTCCAGCAGGCTCGGCTCAGTCGTCAGCCAGCAGCGACCGTCAACTATCAGTACGATGGGCGAGCCCGGGATCAGAAAAGCGACCGTCACCGCCTCATGCGCGAGTATGTTGGTGAGCGTGCACGCGACCTTGTTGCCGGGCCGCTCGGGGATCAGAAGCGTGCCGGGGTCGAGTGCCAGAACAAAGCCGTCCGGATCGCCGCGCGGCGAGAGCTCCGTCTTGCCGGCGGGATCTTGCGTGAGCATCAGCAGATAGGGAGAACGTGAGACGAATGCCAAGGCCGCGTCGAATCCACCCGGGCGATGCGGAGCCAGGCGTCCTGCAGCGCCTCGCCAGCCAGCTCGGCCGATCCGAGCCGTCTTGCCAGCCGTCGCTTGAGTTCATCATAGCGCTCGACCAGCAGGCGTCTTATCAGCGTCAGGGACGCCTCGGTCATGGTGCCGCGCTGGCGCGACGCGCCGGAGAACCAGTACAGCCCATCGTCGTGCCAGATCCCTGCGGGACGACCACCAGGGTAACCGGCTGGGCAAGGCCCGCCGGCGGCGGCGCGTCGACCTGCATCCGCCGCAGCGCGTGATCGATGCCCGCATCGACCGCGGCGCTGCCCGCCGAGCCCAGCCGCGCGAACCGCTCCACGTTGCCGGCCGGATCGATCCAGAACTGCAGCGCGATCCGATAACGGCCCGGCCGTGCATCGGCCTCCGCACACAGTGCGGCCCGAAGGCCGGTCTGCAGCCGCGCATAATAATGATTCACCGGAACCGGCAGCGCCGCCTGCGCCGTGGCCGGTGCGGGATAAAGTACGAAAGACGTCTCTCCGACCACACGCGCCGACAGACCGCTGCCCGCAAGCAGACGCGCAAGCGCTGTGTCCGCGCTCATGGGCCCGCGCACGGCGCTGGAATGCAGTCCGGCCGTCAGGTTGCTGTTGTAGAGGACGTTCCGGCCAGCCACGGCACCATACTGCTCGAGCGCGGCCGCCAACGGCTGGGCTGTGATATCAAAGTCGATCTGCGCCTCCTGTGCCGACACTTTCTGCGGCGCCAGGACAAGACAGACGCCGAACATCAGAGCACGGCACAGCCGAGCGCTCGACGCTCGCGCATCGGGGGTCAACTCGGCTCCTCGCGTTTACAAGCCTGTCATGGTCCGGCGGGGACGATAGGCAGGCTGTGTAACAATCTCATGTCAGGGTCGGATGGCCGACATGCCCCGAAGCGGATGCGGACCCGGCCGCCGCCCGTGCCCTGCCGGACAAGAGCGCGGCATCAGGTAAGTCGACGACGGGCCCTGCGATCAGCGGCTGTTCTGAACGCTGCCAGCCAAACTTCTGGGCGGCACAACCGCAAGGGGTCGGCATTGCTTTGATCGACACGGTTGGAAGATAGGCAAAGAAAAAGTCGCGCAGCAATCTGGCCGCACCAGTCCTTCAACAAGAACCGTCGCACGAGACCCATTTGTTCTCGGCGACCACTCCGCGAAGGTCCTGGAAAATAAGGATTTTCCTTTGGTGGGCGCAACCTGGGACCCGCTGATTAAGAGTCAGCTACGGGTCCAGTATTTCAATGACTTGCAGGTCGCACCGCAGGGCTTATCCGACCGAAGATGGGGATTCGTCGTGGCTCGCCCAAGTTAGAAGCGTGGCCTCGGGAGCGTTACCACTTTTCCAAGCCTATCGTTAGAGTAGGCCGAATACAGCTCAAGTTCACCGCAGCGAGATTGTGAGCCCGCCGAGGTTTGCGGCAAATTCCAGTCCTGCTTTCGGCCCTTTGAGCGTAAGCAGAACACCGCGTTCATTTCGCATACTCACACCGCCTACGCCGGCGGCCCACGCACCGCCTCCTCCGACCAACGTATAGCTGCCGGCGAAATCGTTGACTTCCCTGATGCCTGAGGCGGTGCCTTCCAGCCAGGTCACTGACGCGCCCGCGCTTATGCCGAGGCTGAAGCCGGACACGATGAACCGATAGTGCCGCCCACGGTAGGTGAGCGTGCCGTTCCCGCCGCCACCACCCACGACGAGAGCCGCCTTCACGAACTTGACCTGGACATGGCCGGTCGCCTGTGCGGAGCATGGCGTGACCGACAGGATCATCGCCACAAGCGCCAGTGTGACGGGACGGACCATGAATCGCATCGCTGCAACCCTCTCCTAGCTCAGGGATTTGTGAGGTCGACTTTCTTCCAGGTGTGATCTGGATCGAAAACGATCATGCGCTTGGCCAGGAAATCGGTGCGCGAGCCGAGATCCTTTTGATAGACAGTGCCTGCGTGGTTGACCAGGAACGTCATGACGCCGGAATTGCCGTATTCGGCGGGATAGGCGACCAGTGCAAATCCACCGATCATCTTGCCCTTCACGACATAGTTAAGCGCGCCGCCCGGAGCATCGGAGCCCTGCGCTTTCAGAATCCGATAGTAGTATCCGTGGTACGGCGCGCTCTGTTCGCCGACCTTGTAGCCCTCCGCCGCAGCCTGGGCCGCCAGTTCGCCGAGCGGACTCGGGTCCTTGTCGTCGCGCCAGAACAATCCGTCGGTCTTGCCCGGCCTGCTGACGATGCGCTGGGCATAGGCACCCACACCCTCGCCGCGATCTTTCTCGGCATATTCATTCTGGGCGTCGACATAGGCGAGACAGGTCTGGATCGCAGCAAGCTCGTTACTGCCGATCCTGCGGTAGAGGATTTCGCGACGTCCCGCAGCCGCGTCAAAACTCCAGCCGTCACGGTCGTTGACGAGAGGAATCGGGAACGGGAAGTCGTCGGGTCCCAGAATCAGGGTGGCCTTCTTATTGTCATCGGCCTTGATCGAATGCTTGGCGTCGTAAGCCGAAAGGAAGCGCTGTCGCGCATTGGCGTCGGCGACATCGTCGCCCGACTCAATGATATCGGCGGCATCGCGGCCCAGCACCTTCAGCATGGCCCGGCTGGTGCCGGTCTTGACGGCGGTCGCCAAGGCGGACGCTGCGTCTTCGGGATTGGGGAAGCCCTGCTGGGCGCGAGCTGGCGACGACAGCAGAGCGAGCACTGCTGCCGCAGTGATGCTGATGGAAGCAATGCGATTCAATCGCAAGAACGAAAAGCCTGTCATCGTGATGCCTCCGACGGGGATGGAATCTTCGCACCGGTGGCACGCCATTCGTCGTAGCTGCGAAGCTTGAGACCGAGCTTGTCGTAATAGACCCTGAGATAGCCGTCGGCACCGCGCGTCACCGCCGCTGGCATGACGTGCTCGACTTCCTGCGCCATCACGCCGACATAGGATTTGCTGCTGCCGAGATAGCTGAAGCGGTAATAGCCGAGGCCGTTGGAGAGGTATCCAAGCAGTTCGATATCGTGCTTGAGCGCGATGTCGGACCGCCGTCCGCCGCCACCACCGCCGCGAAAGCCGCCGCCGCCTCCGCCACCACGGAAGCCGCCTCCGCCGCCGCCCTGGAATCCGCCGCCACCACGACCGGCGAAGCTTGCTCCGCCGCCGCCGCGCGGCATGCTGGCCATGCTCGATCGCCCGCGCGCCGATGCTGCTGCAGCAGCCCGTCCAGACGACACGTTCATGGCGCCGCCGCGGCTGCCGCCGCCACCGCGATTAGCCGCAGCTGGGCGGCTACCGGCATTGCCGCGGTTGGCGGCCTTTGCGCGATCGCCGCCCCCCTTTGCTCCGGCTCGATCGCCGCCGCCCTTTGCGCGATCTGAAGCACCTGCACGATCACCGCCACCGGGCCGATCACGCGTGCCGGCACGATCTCCGCCGCGGTCACCACCACGGTCACCCGCACGATCCGCCGCTCGATCTCCGGCTCGGTCACCCGCCCGATCTCCGGCTCCCTGGTTCGGACGCAGCACTTGCTGTCCGTCACGGCCGCGGAAATCCATTCGGTCCGAGACGCCGGCCTTCACATTATTGCCGCCGAACCGCTGCTGGACGTTGGTGTTGCTATAGCGGACGCCCTGGCGATGCGCCGGGTTGTGCTGCCAGCTGTTGCCGATGTTGTTCACCCGGTTGTAGTGATTGACGTAGACGTTGCGATTGCCCCAGTTGCACCCGCCGCCCCAGTAGTTGCCCCAGCGGCCGATTGCCCATCCCGCGCCGAACGCCAGGCCGGTCGCGATGACGCCCGCGCCGATATAGGACGGATACCCGAAGTAGTAAGGCGGATATTCCGCGTATGGCCAGGTGCCGTAGACCGTGGCCGGTTCATAATAGGGCACGTACATCGTATTTGGATCTGCCGACTCGATCACGACCACCTGCTTGTTCTCTTGTGTTTGAACGCTGACTTTCTGCTGCTTGGTCGTCACCAGTTTCTTGTTGTCATAGGCCTTCGACCGCAACCGCTGAATCGCATCCATCACATCCGGTTGTTGCGCGAGCACCGCATCGCCCAGATTTTTGGTCCAGTCGATCTTTTCGCTCATCATCGAAATGACGTCGGGCGTGCTCGCAAGCGCCTTCACACTGTCGTCCCAGGCCTGCTTGTCGACCTCCGTCTTCAACGCATCGCCTTTTAGATTCTTGCGCTCCTTCAGCCAGCGATCCGCCTGCACAACTTCCAGCGGGTATGTCGACGCCGCCAGCACGTTGGCCAGCAGCTCGTCGGGATAGAGCGCAATCGGCGCGACCAACGCTTCGAGCTGCTCGGGCTTCAACAACTTGTCAGCCGGCTGTGCCGTCGGCGCAGCTGCCTGTGGCTGACTACTCTGCGCAGGCGGTTTGTCGGCGGTTTGCCCAACCGCGGCGACGGGGATGGCCGATACCAGCGCAATCGCAAGCAGAGTCTTGCCCCAACGGAACATCGCGACCTCCATCGACACCGACGGTCGACAGCATCGGCGACGGCCGCGCCTGTCCTTTGATCGAGATCAAGGAAAGCGTCGCTCAGCTTCCGGCCAGGCCGGCTGCTGCGATGCAAGATAGGCACGGCGATCATGGATCAGGTTCTCGAGCCGATGGGCTGCGACGTTCACCGCGGTGACGGCACGCTCGGCCTGGTCGTCCGCGACCGGCTGCTTGCGCTGCGTCCGCAGCAGCTGGTCGATTTCGCGCTCGATCTCTTCCAGCTCCGGCACATGCTCGGCCGCCCGGATCCGGGGCCCCAGCGCATAAAGCATGTCGAGTGCCTCCTGGCGGCTCGGTGTCTCGACCGGCCGGAGAAACTTCCAGGCCGCGGCAAGCACCGATGCAAGGCCGCCTGCGATCATCGGCGCCAGGAAAATCGCATTTCCCCATTGATCGAGAAAGCTCTCCCGGGTCCCCTCGTAGAACGCGGCCGCGCCCGGATGCACGGGGATGTAGGCATCTGCATCGGTGTCGGGCGTCGCGATCTGCGCCAGCCCCGGCAATTCAGCAAGCAGATCGTGCCGTGCGGTCATGATCGACTGGGTCAAGTCGCCTATCAGGTCGTTGCCAAGCTTCTTCTGCGCCACCAGGTAGAATGAGGTCCGCAGCGTCGTCAGGTCATCGGGGGGAATTGGCGGCGAGCCCCGCAAGGTTCCCTTGGGTACATCAAAGCTTTCGTAGGCTCGCTCCTTTTCAGCAATCGCGCCCGCGGACTCGATGGCGATCATCACGGGGCCGGTTCGCGAAGTGTGCGGGAGAACGCCTCGCAGAAGGGAAAGATATTTCTCGGTCAGAGGAATCACGAGCAGGATGGCGCGGACTTGCTTGGTTTCCAACGCCTGACGCGCGTCCGAGGGCAGAAGCGGCTTGAACGTCACGCCTGCGCGCGCAAGATCGTACTCGTCTGATAACACCTTGATCAGTTTCTGATTGGTGTCGAACCCGATCACGCCGAGCATGGCGCTTCAGCTCCGTCACGTCAGATATCGAAGCCCCAGGCGGAGCAACGATCAGAACGGCGGCATGAGCCAGCACGATCACGGCCTGGGCCTGAGACAGGTCGCCGACATCGCCACGCACCACCGCAAGATCGACCTTTCCGGACGCGAACGCAGCGGCAAATTCGAGCGGTCCCGTGGTCTGGACCAGGCGAAGCCTGACCGTCGTTTTCGACTCGGTGAGCTTGCCGGCGATCGCCGAAATGAGCTTGTTCGCCTCCCCATCCAGCGAACCGACGGCGACAGTGAGAGTGGTCGGCCGAAAATACCAGCGATAGGCCAACAAAGTGGCCCCCCGAGCATCAGAACGAGCCCGACCACCAGGGCGACGCGTAACGACCTTGGCAAACTGCTGGGATCCACGGCGCGCTACTCGGTCAATCCGGCATTGACCGGATTCTGCGTCACAACACTCAATATATCGGGCTGCAGAAATTGGTCCAAGGCTGCATTCCGCTACAGTTTGCAGCGATGATAGGAGACCTGCATCCCCTCGATACCCGGAAACTCGCGCGTGATGGTGTCGTCGTCGACAACCTTGAGGAAGAACTGCACGTTGGACACCATGATCCCCGACGCGCAACTCACGATGATATTGAGGTCCTTGCCATCATCCTTGCGCGATTTGATCTTGCAGTTCTCGAACTTGCCCCTCAGACGATCGGCCTCCGCGATGAAGCCGCCGCCATAGACCCCGGAGAAATTGGTGAACGTGACCTGGTTCGCCCTGCCCTTGCGCGCGAACACCTTGCCGCATTGGCCCGCGCTCGTGGCCCAGGCGCCGGCGAGATCGAACGCGTGTGCGCAGTCCGGCAATGCGAGGATTATGCCCGCCACCACGATTGCGCGAAGCTTGCTGTCCGGTTTCATCTGCGGTCTCCTTGTTTGCGCCCGTCAGTGACCGCTGAACACCAGCGTCTGGATCGGCAGCAGCAGGGCCTGGATCCGAAGCAGCAATGCATGAACGAGCCCGGTCGCGTCGACCGCGTGTAGGAAAAATCCCTTCAATGCGCCGGTTTTCGGATCGGCAATCACGTCATGGTTGCTCGTGTAGGCATTGACGATGCAACTGCTGCCCGGTGTCACACCTTCAAGACCGCCCTTGTAAAGCGGCTCAAGGAACACGAGAATCGAACCTGGTTTTTGCAGATTCTGCGGGTCGATCAACAGCTCGCTGGCCCGGAACTGGCCGGCGGCGATGAAATCCTGCACGCTGGTGACGACCAGCGGAATGATCACCCAGGGTTTCGAGATGCACGTGGCTTCCGCAACCATGCCCGGCTTCATCACCTGGGCCTCGATCTGCCCGAATCCCGCCTGCAATCTATTCCGGCCCGCTTCGTCTGGTATCAGGACTCCGGCCGGCCGCATGATCTGGGCGACAAGGTCCCCGGGGCGAACGAGGAATTGCTCGACACGGCCATCGACGCCGGCACGGACGAAGGTCTTGTCGAGATCCACTTGCGCCTGTGCGAGCGCGGCCTCGGCGCTCGCCTTCTCGGCCGGCAGGAGCGTGGAGACGCGCAACGTCGCCGATTCCTTGACGGCGTTAGCGGCATCGACGCCGGACTGCCGCTGATCAACCAGAACCTGCAGCTTCTCGATGTCGCGTTGTGGCACGATGCCGGGATTGCGGCGCTGCAATTCGCTCTTCACTTCCAGTTCGTCCTTGGCCTGCTGCAAGGAGGCTCTCGCCTCCCCTGTCTGAGCGTCCGCCTTGACGACATCGGCCTGTGCCGAGATCAGCGACGCATCCACCTCGGAGACCTTTCGCTTGGCAGTCTCCAGCGCAGCCTCTTGCTTCGAACTATCGAGCCGGAACAGGACGTCACCCTTCTTCACCGATTCGGTGAAGCCGACATTGACCTCAGCGACGCGGCCGGAGCCTTCGGGCAGGATCGGCACGGTCCTGAAGTAGATCGCCGCGGACGTTGTCGAGGGGTGAAAGTAGAAGATCATCGTGATCAGTGAGATCGTGAGCATCAGGCAGCCGGTGATGCCCCACCTTAATTCGTACCAGACCGAGAAGAACGTGATCTCCTTGCCGAACCGCTTGCCTTGCCGATAGCGGCGGTAGAGGTAATCCGGCAAGATCGTCACCAGCGAGCAAATCATGAGCTCAAGCATGGTCGTGTACCCCTTGCTTCGCGGGCGTCGGGACGTCGGGACCGCCGTCGGGCACCGATTCGGCTTCGGCAGCCGGCGCGCTCGGCGTGGCGTCGGCAATGCGCTCGACGGAATCGGCAATGCTGCGCATCGGAGTGCCGAAATCCGGCAGGTCGATGAGGGCCAGCAGCAGGCCGGCGACCCAGAAGATATGCATGTGGGTGAAAAGCGATATCAGGCCGAGGACGGCGACGATCTCAAACTGGAGCTTCTGGGACTTGTGGGCCATGCGCTCCGGCAGGCTGTGCAGCTTCCAGTAAAGGGTGCCAACCCACAAGACAGTAGCTACAAGGAAAAAGCCCATCACCACCATCAGGGTGTCCGACCCGTCGGCGCCTGGAATGAAAAAGGGCAGATGATGGGGGGCTGCCGGATGCATCTGTTCGCTCAAATTTCATTCCCTTTCCGGGCGCCTGGCGCTTCGCAGCCGTGCCCCGCACCGTGCCTTTCCGCCTTGCGGCTTGCTTGATCTGGATCAAGGAAGCCGGTCGGCCCGCTCATACCGTTTGAGGGCACGGTCGAAGCTCGACTTAGGAGTCCCCAGCCATGCGAGACAAAATCGATGACCTGATCCCAAAGGCGCATGAGATCCAGAAGCAGGCGGCGCTCCAGGAAGCGGAGAAAGCTGAGGAGCACGCCAAGCGTGCGGCTGCTGCAGAGGCAGAGAAGCGCGCCTTGATCGAACGCCTGAGCAAGCCCTCTGGGCTCAGCGAGGACGAGAAAGTCAAGCTGGCGTCGACGGTAATTCAGCGCGCGGTGCGCAACGGCTTGACCGAAGTGCAGGTCTATCGCTTCCCGAACACGCTTTGCACCGACAAGGGACGGGCCATCAATCAGATGGAGGTGGGCTGGGAAAAGACGCTGACAGGTATACCCAAGGAAATATACCAGCTCTGGGCTGACTACCTGCAGCCGCGCGGCTATCGCATCCGCTACCAGATCGTGGATTATCCCGGTGGCATGCCTGGTGACATCGGCATTGTCATTGCCTGGGGCGACTAGTTCAAACGATGGACGGGCATCGATGGCGAATGACAAGTCCGCTGGGAAGATGAAGCGCAAAGATTATGAGGAAGAGCTGCATAAGCTGCAGATCCAGCTCTGCCATCTCCAGGAATGGGTGAAGGCGAACAAGCTCAGGGTCATCATCCTGTTCGAGGGGCGCGATGCGGCCGGCAAGGGCGGAACCATCAAGGCCCTGACCGAGAAGGTCAGCCCGCGCGTGTTCCGCGTGGTTGCGCTGCCCGCGCCATCCGATCGTGAGAAGTCCCAGCTCTTCATCCAGCGCTACATGCAACAGTTTCCGGCCGCCGGCGAAATCGTGATCTTCGATCGCAGCTGGTACAATCGCGCCGGCGTCGAGTATGTGATGGGATTCTGCACGGCGGCCGAGCACAAGCGGTTCCTCTCGCTTTGTCCGCAAATGGAACAATACATCATCGAGGGCGGCATCATCCTGATCAAGCTTTGGCTCGAGGTCGGGATGGATGAGCAGGAGCGGCGCTTCAGGGCCCGGATCGACGATCCGCTGAGGCAGTGGAAACTGAGCCCGATGGACACGGAATCCTACCGGCGCTGGTACGACTATTCCCGGGCACGTGACCTGATGTTCAAGGCGACGAGCTCGAAGCATGCGCCCTGGTTCATCATCCGCTCCGACGACAAGCGGCGAGCACGTCTGAACTGCATTGCGCACCTCCTGAAGACGATCCCCTACGGACGGGTCAAGCGTGACAAAGTGAAACTGCCTAGGCGCTCCGGCAAAGGGCGCTTCAACGATCAGGCCGGTCTGCGGGGGATGAAGTTCGTCGAGGAACGGTACTGAAAAATCCAGGCCACGCGGGATGCGCGGCCCGGGTCCTTGCCACCTATTTCAGGCGGATCGTGACTCCGCCCACAGCGGCCGAGACTTCGGCGCCGACCTTCGGGCCGCTGAGCTGCAGGATCACGCCATTGGCGTTCTGCAGTTGCACCCCTCCCGCGCCCGCGGCGATCGCACCACCGGCGCCTGCGGCGCTGTACGAGCCTTCGATCGAGCCGGGCCCCCTCAGGTTGATGGCGCGCCCGACAAGCTTGGAGGTCGAGGCGCCGATCGTGAAGCCGACGCTCATGCCCGACACGGTGAAGGGATAATGCTTGCCTCGCAGGGTCAATACGCCCTCGCCGCCTCCGACACCAACGATGAAACCGCCCTTGGTGAAGATGACGGCGACCGCGCCGGTTTCGGCCAATGACGGCGTGCCGAAGCCAGCCGATCCGATTGCCAGCGCGGCGAGAGCTCCAAGCAAATCCAATTTCCTCATGATTTCCCTCCAGGGATCGGTTGCGCTAACGGATCTATGATGCAGCCTTGAGCTTCGGCGCTGACGCCTTCGGCTTGCCCATCCTGGCAAGAGCGTCGGTCGTCACGAGCTTCAGGCCCTCGGCCGCGTCGTAGCCATGGATTTCCTTCACATCGAGCTTGCGCATGAAATCGATGGTCTCCTGCGTGATGACCTGGCCAGGGACCATGATCGGGAAGCCCGGCGGATAGGGGATCACGAAGCTCGCGGAGACGAGAGCGGGCCCGTTCTTCAGGCGCCTGTCGATCTCGGGATCGTTCAGGCGAATGTATTCGCATCCGGCGGCATCATATGCTGAATAGAAGCCGCTTCGGATGTCGCCCTCGTTCGTCCTGGTGCCGGCATCGCCGCGATATGTCTCGTGGAAATGCGAGAAGTTCGGCAGCTCGGGCACGTCCTTCATCAGGCTGTTGACCCGCATGTCGAAATCGACCCTGACGTTCGCTCCGCCTTTGGCCAGGCCCCGATCGATTTCACCGGAGATTTCGGCCAACACCCGGACAAGATGCGCGACATCGCTCCGCGTATTGTTGATGTTGGACTGGATCAGGACCGAGTTGCGCGAGGTCTTGTTGACCTGGATGTTATAGCGGCTGGCGAGCAGGCCCTTGAACTGCGTTCCGTCGTACCCGGCCGTGCCGCAGACCAGCGTCATGCGGGTCGGATCGAGGCAGAACTCGTCGTCGTTCAGGCTCTTCAGGGCGCTCGCCCAGTTGTTGCCGGCCGCCAGATAGTCGGTGAACCCGCTCTGGCGATATTCCTTGGGGACCATCGCATCCGCACCCAGAACGTGGAAATACCGGGAAATCAGCGGATTAGAGTTGACCGCATTGCGGATGGCGAACGCGATCTCCATTGCATTGGCCACCAGTCCATAACCCTCGAGCTCCATCTGGCGGCGCGAGACGTCGAGGCTCGCAATCAGCTGCTGGTTCGGACTGGTCGAAGCGTGCGTGAATACGGCCTCCTTGAACTGCGCTTCGACCGTGTGAAATTCGATGTCCTTGACGGCCAGCATCGAGCCCTGCCGGATCGCCGACATCGACTTGTGCGTCGAGTTGGTCTGGTAGACCCGCAACCGGATCTGACGCGGATCGGGGATGAGCCTGGTCTTTAGCAGCAGCTCGTCCGAGGGGCTCTTGCCGAGTTCGGCCTGCTGCTTCTCGTAGGCCGTAACAGATTTGGGATCGCGCATCCAGGCCTCGATCTCGTTCGCCGCGCCCATCGCAGTTCGCCGCCTCAGGAATGGCGAGAACCGCGCGAAGCCGAACCAGGCCTCGTCCCAGAGGAAGATCAGGTCAGGCTTGATCGCGAGGCATTCCTCCATCACCCGCCGGGTGTTGTAGATGTGACCATCAAAGGTACAATTGGTCAGGTCGATCATCTTGACCCGGTCTAGTCGGCCATCGGCTTTCGCGTTCAGAAGCGCCTGCTTGATCGTCTTCAGAGGCACCGCGCCGTACATCGAGTATTCCGTCATTGGGAATGCCTCGACGTAGAGCGGCTGCGCGCCCGCCAGCACCATGCCGTAGTGGTGCGACTTGTGGCAGTTGCGATCGACGATAGCGATGTCGCCGGGACCCAGCAGCGCCTGCACCGCCATCTTGTTGGAGGTCGAGGTGCCGTTGGTCACGAAGTAGACACGGTCGGCGCCGAGCGCGCGCGCGGCCTTCTCCTGCGCCTTCTTGATGTTGCCGGTCGGCTCCAGCATGCTGTCGAGGCCGCCGGTGGTGGCGCTGCTCTCGGCAAGAAACAGGTTCAGCCCGTAGAATTCGCCCATGTCGCGGATCCAGTCCGATTTGAACACGGACTTGCCCCGCGCGATCGGCAGCGCGTGGAAGGTCCCGATAGGCCGTTGCGCGTATTTCTTCAGATTGTCGAAGAACGGCGTGTCGAAGCGATCCTGCACGCCTTCGAGAATTGAAAGATGCAGTTCGAGGATATCCTCGACCGAGTAGAACACCCGGCGCGCCACGTCGGCCTCAGGATTGCCGGCCAACTCCTCGACGTCGCGATTGGACATGAGGTAGAGATCAAGCTCGGGACGGATCCGCTTCAGGATATGGGCCAGCCGTAGCGCGGAAGCATCGGACTCTTCGTTGAGCCCCATGGCGCCAGTCATGGCACGGAGCACAGGCGCATCGTGGCGCGAGCGCAACCCAAAGCCTTCATTTATCACCACCGCCGCAATGTTGGGATTTAGCATTGCCGCACAGAAGGCGTCCTCGAGACTGCCCACCACCACGGGCTCATAGATGAAGGCGTCGACCGGACGCCGCAGCCTGCGCCATTCCGCCAGGAGTCCCGGCCAGTTGCTGGCTGGCACCCCGGTCACGATCAGGGTCTCGAAGTAAGGACGGCGCGCCGCCGACTGTCCAAGAGTTGGGGGGAGCAGATCGGGAACGTCGCCATTGCCCTCGTCCTGCGTGCTCCAGTCACCGGCATGCTGGCGGAAGGATTTTGTCTGAAGTGCCTGCGCGATCCGGGTCGAAAGCATATGCGAGGTGGCGGCATCGCCCGCCGCCGCGGCTTCCTTCAGCGCCGCCATCAAGCGAAGGCCCGGATAGCCGTGAAACTCCTCTGTGACCGCAAGCGCCGAAAGCGCCTTGTCGTACGGCGCACGGTCACCGCCCCGGCTCCACGCCTTGGCCGCCTCGACCAAATCGCGCCAATTGTCGGCGCGGCCGCCGGGTCCGGAGAAGAATTGGTCGATGCGCTGCGGTGCCGGCTTCGCGTCGTTGGCCATGAATGTCTCCCGATCTTGTCGACCTTGGCGGTGTTCCCGTCCAAGCGTACGAACCGCGCACACCGCTCCCTTTGATCCAAGTCAATCCACAGCGGTTGAGACAAACCTAGTCGCCACCGGGTGATCACATGTCTTGCGATGCAACAAGGCTCGAATGTTAGGGAGCGATCCGCGGGGCAGCGCAGGCTAGTCGCTGGCCTGCGGCTTGCGGTTGCTCAATACGCTGTCAAGCGTACGCACCCAGTCTCCGCTGTCGGTCTTGTCGGCAAGACCATCCGCCTGAAGCAGATCGCGCAACTGCGCGTGCGCGCCGACGATGCAGAACGCGATGCCGCGCGATACGAGCTCCTGGTGGAGATCGTGCAGCATGCGCGACCCCGCCAGGTCGATGAACGGTGAGGCCGACAGGTCGCAGGCCACCAGCTTGACGTTGGGGGACGTCTGCAGTGCGGCCAGCACCGTTTCGAAGATCGTCTCGGCATTGACATAAAGCAGCGAGGTTTCCGGACGGAACGCGATGATCCCGGTCAACGGTTCCACGTCGTCATGGCGCGCCCGGTCGGAATAGCGGCCGCTGCCAGGGAGGCGGCCAAGAAATGCGACATTGGGCTGGGACGCACGCAACAGCAGCAGGAAGATCGAGGCGACGGCCGCCAGCAATACGCCCTGCAGGATACCGAGGAACAGCACGGATACGAGCGCGATGACCGCCGCATAGAAATCGATCCGGCTGATCCGCCACATTCGGGCAAGCGCCGGAACATCGACCAATTTGTAGATCGCCGAAAAGACGATCGCGGCAAGCACAGTCTTCGGCAGATTGGTCAAGAGACCCGTGAAAAACAGCAGGCAGAGGGCAAGGGTTGCTGAACAGAATACGAGAGCCAGCGGCGTTCGCGCGCCGGCTGCGTCATTCACGGCCGACTGCGACAGCCCGCCGGCGACCGGATAGCCATGTCCCAAAGCTGCAGCGAGATTGGCCGCGCCGAGCCCCAGAAACTCCTGCCGGACATCCAGTGCATAACCGTGCTTTGCCGCGAAGCTTCGCGCGGCGGACACGCCTTCCACGTAAGCCAGCACAAGGCATCCGGCGGCGATGGGAAACAGATCGTCAAATTCGAGCAAGCCGAACGTCGGCAGCGCAAGGGTCGGCAACCCCGTCGGGATCGTTCCGGTCACCGGCAGTCCCATTTCTGCAAGCCCAAGGACGGAGACCGTGACGATCGAGAGCGCGACCACGGCGAGCCCAACAGGCCTTCCGGGCAACCAGCGTTCGCCGAGCAGGAGCAGCACGGTCGCAGCCACACCAAGGCCGAGCACCAGCGGGCGGGTATCGCCCAACTGGCCGGCAAGCTTGATCGCGCGGTCGAAAAAATTGTGGCCGCCGCCTGCCACGCCGAACAGGCTCGGCAGCTGGCTCATGATGATGGTGAGCCCTGCCCCGGCCTTGAAGCCCACCAGAATGCTGTCGCTGATCAACCGCACCAGCAGGCTGAGCTTGAACAACCAGGCAATCAGGCAGAGCACTGCGACGCTGAAGGCAACGAGGCTGACGATCTGTCCGTAACGCGTGGCATCGCCGCCGGCGAGTATGCCGACGGCGCCGGCGATCATCAGCGAGATTGCCGAGGTCGGTCCAACCGCGAGTTGCCGGGATGAGCCCAACAACGCGTACCCAACGCCGCCAAGCAGGTAGCCGTAGACGCCGACCTGCGGCGGCAGCCCGGCGAGGCCCGCATAGGCCAACGATACCGGGATCGCGTAGGCCGCCAGCGTGACCCCGGCGATGGCGTCCGCACCAAGCCAGGATGCGCGATAGTCGGCAAGCCAGCTCGCCGGCGGAAACCGTCGGATCCGACCTGCCTCGCTCTGGATTGACATCAACTCCGCCATATCAAGCCGCGTTGGACGCATCTGGTTGCGCCGAGCCGGACCCATCCACGTTGATTCAGATCAAGCGTCGCGCTCGCGGATCAACACTACGATTGTCGTGACCTGCACATTTGCGGGTGAACCGTCGGAGGGCATGACATGCGTCAGCACGGCTTACGAGCCCTCGCGACCGTAACACTTCTCCTGCTTGGTCTGACGACCCCGGCACGCGCCGACGACAAGAGAGCATCCCAAGGCATCCAGGAAGAGATCTGGGCATTGCCGCTACCGCTCCCGATGTTCGCCTATCTGGTTCGACCGCTCGGCGATGGCCCTTTCCCGCTGGTCATCATGAACCACGGTGTGTCGCTGAACGCCAGGGACCGCAGCTTCTTCCCGCTGGTCGAATTTCGCGATGCCGCAATGTGGTTTGCACGGCGTGGCTATCTCGTGGTGGCGCCTGTCGGTACCGGCTATGGCGCGGCAGCCATCGATATTCCCGAACGCGGACTTTATGGCCCGTTCTTCTCCAAGATCGGGAAATGCGCCAATCCCAATTTCCTCGACCCGGGTCTCGCGGTTGCGCAGGTCGATCTCTGGATCATTGATTACATGGCCGCCGAAAAACGCACCCTGCCGGAAGGCGTCATCGTCGTCGGGCAGTCGGCCGGCGGCTGGGCTGCGATCGCGTTGTCGAGCCTCAACCCACCGCAGGTCAAGGCCATCATCACCTTCGCGGCGGGCCGCGGCGGCCGCGTCGATGGCAAGCCCAACAACAATTGTGGCCCCGACAAACTGGTCGAAGCGACCGGCGTGTTCGGCCACACGTCGCGGGTACCCATGCTGTGGCTCTACATCGAAAACGACACATTTTTCGGCCCGGCCCTGTCGAAGCGAATGTACGAGGCCTTCACGCGCGCGGGCGGCCGGGCTGAGTACCATCTATTGCCGCCGTTCGGTGACGAAGGGCATTTCCTGATCGGCTCTCCCGATGCCATTCCCACCTGGTCGCCATTGGTCGAACGATTTCTGGACAAGATGCGTTAGGCGCAATCTCGCTGGAGGAGTATCCATGGTCCGATATGATGCCTTGTATAGTGCCTTGGCGACGTTCGTGCTGTTAGCGGCCAGCATCAGTGCTGCCCACAGTCAACAGACCTCCGCGCCGCCGCCCGCGGTGAAGGACGGTGGCGAGGTGGCCTCTCGGGGATCGCACGTGGCGCGAGACGTCAAATATGGCGATTGGCGCAAGCTTTGTTTCAATGCGGCCGGCGCCAAGACATTATGCCGGACCACGATCACCGGTACCTTGGGGACCGGCCAGACGGCCGTTCGCATCGATCTGGTCGAGCGTGAAGACGGGACCACCCGTCTCCAGCTATTCCTGCCGGTCGGGATGTACCTGCAGGCGGGAGTCAAGCTGTCGGTCGACCAGCAGCAGGTCCATCGCCTGCCCTATACCTGGTGCGTGACCAACATGTGCATTGCGGCCGATGTTGCCGATCCAAAGCTGCTCGAGGAAATGGATAACGGAAAGGCGCTCTCGATCGACGCCGTCGATACCAGCATTCTCACGGTGACGACATCGGTGCCGCTCGACCGCTTTGCGACGGTCCGCAAGGGAGCACCCGCACTGACGCTCGAACAAGCCATTGACGAATGATTGAGACCCGCGATCGCTAGACCGCGCCAGCCAACAATTGTTCGATCGGCTGAATCAGCGATTTTGCCGTGAACGGTTTGGTGAGATAGGCCACGCATCCCGATGCCATTGCGGCCATGCGTGTCGCCGGGTTGTCATTTCCGGTGATGTAGATGACGGGGATTTCGATGCCCTGATCCGCCAAGCGGTGCCGCAACTCGATCCCTGAACCATCGCTGAGATTGATGTCCAGGATCAAACACAACGCGCAATCGAAGCTGCCATCCATCAGCAAGGCATTTCCCGTCTCGAACAATCTGGATGCGAATCCATATTCCCGCAGCAGCCGTCCGATTCCACGGAGCATGGAGGGGTCATCATCCACGACGAAAACTAGCTTCGCGGTCGGCAAATCCTGTAGCCTCTGCGCTATCGTTGGAGCAGAATCTCGACTTCCTGCCCAACGTCCGTGCCTGGACGAAGGACACATTGAAATCTCGCCGGGCGCGCGACATCGTCGCGGTCAATATTGGAGATATGCCTCGTCACAGAGCTTTCATATTGTACCATGGGACAGGAGGCGCGAGCTGGCGCGGCGGATTATCCCTTAACTTTGCTACCAAGCTCGCGCGTCCCGAGCCGCTCCGCGATCGAGACGAGCTCGGCAAGTGACTGCACCTGCATCTTATCCATGACCTGGTGACGATGCGCCTTGACCGTTCGTTCCGTCGTGCCGAGCTCATAGCCGATCTGCTTGTTGATCCGACCTCGTACAATCAGATCGAACACCTGCCGCTCGCGGGGGGTCAACCTTGCCAGCAGCGCGCGGAGCGAGTCGAGTCTGGTTCGCTGGCTGCGGGCCAACTCGTGCCGCGCGATGGCGCGATTGATTGCCTCGATCAGTTGCTCTGACGCGATCGGCTTGGTCAGGAAATCCTCGGCTCCCGCCTTGATCGCCTGGACGGTCGTCGCCGTGTCGGCATGTCCGGTAAGGAATACGATCGGAAGCGTCGACTCCAGTTCGCTTAGACGGCTCTGCAGCTCCGGACCACTCATTCCGGGAATGCGTACGTCCAGCACGATACAACCAGCCTCTTCGTCGTCGGGCAACTGATCGAGCAGTTGCCGGGCCGATGCATAAGTCGCCACACGGTAGCCCGCGAGCTTGAGCCTGCGCTCGAGTGCTCTACGAAACGAGGCGTCGTCATCGACGATATGCACGTAAGCGTGCATTACCCTCTCTCCTACGCGACCGACAGCAAATACTGCGATCGTTAAATTAGCACTGCCTCCTGCCAAAGTAAGAGCCCAAACGCGCTATGCCGCAAGCGGTAGTGAAAGGTGGAAGACCGCTCCGCCCCCAGACTGGTTCTCAGCCCAGATCTGACCACTATGCGCCAGAACGATCGTCCGCGCGATTGACAGGCCGATGCCCATTCCCTGCTCCTTCGTGGTGAAGAATGGATCGAAAATCTCGTTCAGCCTGTCCTGAGGAATTCCCGGACCGGAATCGCAGATCGAAATCACGGCCGCGGCCCCTCCGTTGACTTCAGTACGACCGATGATCGTGCGTCCGTAGGGCATTTTGGCCATCGCGTCCATGCTATTGACCACGAGGTTGAGAATGACCTGCTGCAACTGGACCGGGTCACCTTTCACCCGCAGGATCTGCGGCGACGTCTGCAGGTAGACCGCGACGTTGCGAGCCGAGGCCTGCAGCTTGAGGAAATCGAATGCTTCCCGCATGGTCTGGTTGAGGTCGATCTCCTTCCTTTCAAATGGTGCACGCTTCAGCAAGCTGCGCAGCCTGCGGATCACCTCGCTCGCGCGTAGATCATCACGCTTAATGTCGGAAATGATTTCCCGCACCTCCTGAAGGTCGGGTGTCGGCGAACCGAGGATCAACTCCGCCGTCTCCGCATTGGTCAGGATCGACCCAAGCGGCTGGTTGAGCTCATGGGCGATCGAGGACGACAGCTCTCCAGCGGTCGCCTGCCGATTGCTGTGAGCCAGCTGGGACAAGCGATTGCGCGCCTCGACCTCGGCCTTTCGGCGCATGTACCGTTCGTGCAGCAGGAACGCAATCAGCAAGGTCTGGACCAGCAACGCCGCAGCGAGCGCAACCGCCCGCCAGCGATATTTTTCCAGAAAGGTCGGCTCCCGGAAGCGGATTTCGCTGCCTTGCGGCAGACTGGCTTCGCTGACATTCCAGCGCTCCATCTGCTGCCAATTGAAGATAGGCTTCACGGCATTGATGACCGACGGCGACAGGTGTTCCGGCGCTTCTCCATCCAGGATCCGCAGCGCCCGTTGCGCTGCCTCGGCACCGATCAGGGACGGGACGATGGTGAATCCGCCTATGCCACCAGGCTCAAGGAAAGTCTCCGCCGCGACGACGATGGGACGATTTGCCTTCGCCGCGACAAATGCGAGGGCATCCGAGGGCGGATAGTAGTTGCCCTTACCGTCACTATAGAGGCCCGTGTAGATGATCGCGCTGTGCTCGGGAAGCGCGGTGACCCGCTCGATGACGTCAGGCATCGGACGTCCGATAATCTCGATAATGTCGATGCCCGGAATGCCGGCTGCTGCCTGGTCTTTCCAATTGCGAAACAGAACCTGCCGGTCCCATTCCGCGCCAACGAGCACCACGGTCTTGAGGTCTGGCACGACGGCCCGAGCGGCAGTGACGGCATCCTTGAGCTTCGAAGTCACGATGCCGCCCGTGACATAGGCAGGCGGCTGCAATCGCTTGAAGTCGGCCTCTTCGACCAAGGCGAAGACGATCGGCGTATTGGGCCAAAGCTGCGGGCGCCAGCGGAGCGCGAGCTCGAGCGCAGCCGCTCCAACGGTGACGACGACACCGATCGGTCGATCGCGATATTTGGCCTCGAGAAACCGCCGGAAACCCTCCTGATAGCCCTCGCCACCGAAGCGATTGAGATCGAGGCTTTCCGTGTAGATAGTCGTCGGGGCGTGACCGTGCGCGCTCACGGCATCCCTCAATCCAACGAAGACCTGATAGTAGAAGGGGCCACGTCGATCGGACTGGTCCAGCACCAGCATGGAATGTGAACGCATCTCTTGCGCCCAGAGACCAGCCGGCGACAGCAAGTTCGCCAGCAGGATGATCAGTCCAGAGAGCCGAATTGCCTTGCCCATAGCGCTCGGAGCCGGAGACCAACGGGTTCAAGAAGTCTAGCACGGTTATCGTCGTAAATGCTGAAAAGTAATCCAGGACTTGCGTACCAATTACGAACAAATTGCCGCATTTCGTGCACCCTGTCCTTTGGGACAATGACCTCAAGACCAATAGAGGCTGGTCGGGCCGTGTCGTAGTCATTGCACGCGGACAAGCATTTTCGAGCCGCTACGGACGCCGCAAAGTCATAGTGAAGAGAGTTGGTCCATGTTCGCTCGCGTCAATATCAGACCGGCCAATGTACCGAGCATCCTCGGTGGGCTGACCGCCCAACACGCCAACTTCATCACCAGTGAATTTCATTACAGGAGGGGCACCGAGATCTACGGCGAGAAAGAGCCTGCGGAGTACGTCTACCAAGTCGTTTCAGGGGCCGTTCGCAGCTACAAGCTTCTCTCCGACGGACGACGTCAGATCGGTGCTTTTCACCTCGTCGGGGACATTTTCGGCCTTGAGAATGCCGAAACCCATCGCTTCACAGCCGAAGCTGTCGTCGACACCAACGTGCGCCTGATCAAGCGGATGAGCCTCGAACGGGGTGCCCATTCTGATTCCGTCCTGGCTCGCAACCTGCTGATCATGACCACCAGCAACCTGCAGCATGCCGAGGACCATATGCTGCTGCTCGGCCGCAAGACCGCGTTGGAGCGGGTCGCCGCGTTTCTGCTCGAAATGGACCGCCGGCTGACCGGCGCCGACGTCGTCGCCCTGCCGATGTGCCGGCGCGATATCGCCGACTATCTCGGGCTGACCCTCGAGACCGTATCGCGTGCGCTATCCAAGCTGCACGCTCACGGAGCACTCAACTTCCTCGGCTCCAATCAGCGCGAGATCATGCTGGTTGACCGCGAACAGTTGGCCAATTTGGACAACTAACCCGACGTCGACGAGGATTCCGCGGCCGCCGTCTGACGCTCAATGGTCTTTTGCAGCACCTCGAACAGGACCGCAGTCGACCAGCCGAACATCAGAATGCCGTTCATGGCGGCCATCGGGCCGACCAGCAGCCACTGCTTGACCGGAACGACGTCGCCATAGCCGAGCGTGGTGTAGTTCACAAAGGCGAAATAAAGCAGATTGCTACCGGCGGGCGCGGCACCGATCGCAAGATAGGCCAATGACCACACGACGATCTCCAACGTGTGCGCCACCATCAAAATCAGCGCGGTCGCCACCATCACACCGCTGAGCTGCAGCTCAAACCGGCCGGCGGCGCTCAGGGCGACATTACGCAGCAATCCGATCACCACGACGGTGAACAACGAATGGAGTGCGATATTGATCGCGCTGACCGCCAATCCCACGAGGAGCTGAAGCAATATCATCGCTGTCCCACCAGCCGGGTGCGGTCGTCCCGGATCCAAGCCGTGATCAACTCCCAGGCGACCGCGAGAATGATTGGACCGATGAACAGGCCCACGATGCCGTGCGCAAGCGTGCCTCCGATCACGCCGACGAAGATGACGAGCGCCGGCGTGGTCAGGCCGCGCCCCATGACCAGCGGCTTCAGCACATTGTCGAGGACACCGACGACCAGGAAGAACAACGTCAGGGCAAGCGCCGTCGTGAAGTCTTTGGTCGACCAGAGCCAGATGACGACGGGAAACAGCACGATCGCAGCGCCGATCTGCACGATCGCCAACAGCATGACCACAAACGCCAGCAGGCCCGCGCTCGGAATCCCGGCCATCTTGAAGCCGACGCCGGCCAGCAGTGATTGCAGGACGGCAACGCCGATGACGCCCTGGGAGACGGCCCGGATTGTTGCGCCAGCAAGGTCGAGGAAGTGCTCGCTCTGCTCCGGCACGATACGAGACAGGAAGCTCCTGCATGCCGCGGCAAGCTGCCGACCGTGAGGAAACAGGAACCCCGCGAGCACGACCGCCAGCAGAAACTTCAGCATCCCGACGCCGGCATTGCCGGCGAACGCAAACAGTATCCCGGCCAGCGGCTTCAGATGCGGCACGACCTCGCGCAGCACGGCGCGCAGATTGGTCGACGCCCGATCCCAGAGGTCATAGAGCGGGCCGCCGATCAGCGGCCAATCCTTGATCTCCGGCATCGGCGATGGCACGACAACGTTACCGGCGCTCAATTGTCCGGCGAGCTCCCTCACCCCCTCCACCGCCCCGATCCCGAGCCAGGTCGCCGGTCCGATGACGATCCCCAATGCGATCAGGGTCAGGACCAGGGCCGCGATGCCTGCGTGGCCCCCGAACATCCCTGTGAGCCAGTTGAAGACCGGATAGAGCGCGACCGCAAGCACGACGCTCCAGGCCAGAATCGGCACGAACGGACGGACCAGGACGAACGACCAGTAGATCAGCAGCGCCAGCAATCCGAGGCGAATTGCGAGCTGGACGAATTCGTCTCCGGCCACGAGCTGGCGAAGCGTTTTCAAGAACGTGCTTTCGATTGAGCGTCAGTAGGCACGCAGGAAGCGGTGCCATCGCCGTGCCACGCTTGGCTTGATCCAGATCAAGCGTCACATGTCCGCCCCTTCGGAAAGCAAACGGCCCCGGTTCGGGGGTAAGAATCGGGGCCGCCGTAGGTCGAGTTGCGATCACGGCCGGGATCACGAACGCGATCGCGCCCCGACTTAAGCGACGGACTGCCGTCGTCGGCAATTGTCCCAAGGTGCAGGATGGATCGCCTGCCCCGCCGAGGAGCCGCGCTATCATTATGGATGGTAGGTCGGTTGTTCGGCGCCAGGCCGGCCTTCAGTGGTGTCACCGCCGGCCGAGCAACGAACGCCGATAGCCGCTATCGCGAGCTTCGCTCCTGCACACGAAACTGCCGTTGAAACCCCTAGCATAGCGGCTCTGCCCCTCGAGATAATAGCGTCGACGGCGAAAATCGAGCCAGACCACGGTATCGCCGGGACAATGCCGCTGGGCCTGTGCCTCATAACGGAAGGGCGTTAGCGGCAGCGCGATCGTTTGTTGTGCACAGCAGAACAAGGCAATCGTGGCCGAGAGCCCGATTCCTGGCCTTGCGGCCAGATGATCTCGCCGTCCGGTCGAATTTGCAGCTATTTTGAAGCGCATTCATTGCCCCGGACTGGTGTCTCCGGTCGCAGGTGCCGAACTCATCGCTGACATCGGTTCGCTCAGGTTCAGATGAAGAGGCTCGCTCAGAGCGACAGCAATCCAAAGGCAAACGCGACAGTCGACAGCATCCCGGCCGTCATAACCATCAACCTGAAGGCAAAATCTCCGTCGATCGCTTCGAGCCGGCGACGCAGCCAATTGCGAGCGCCGGCCGACTTTCTTGCTCGAAACGCTCGCCGAAATATGTCGCTGCCGTTTCCCATGATCGCCATGGTAGATCACGGAGAAAACCGAGTGACCAGTGCAGCTTGTGCCAGACAATCGGAAATGCTTGCGACAAGCTGGCTTACCCAATTGGACTATAACGGTCCGGTTGACCGCGACGCTCTGAATGGCGAATGACGTGGCAGCGTTATTGACGATAGCCCTCGCGCCAGAGATCAACAACCATGCGGAGAGCTCGGTTCGTCAGCGCCTTGCACCTCCCTTGTTCCCCGTCGCCGCTTCGTAGGCATCGCGATAGCCCCTTGCGATCGCCCGGACACCTCGTCCGATGTCGTCGTAGACGTCGTCAGGGAGGTTCGCGAGCGATACGCGAAGCGACCATTCGGGTGCATCGAATCCGCCGCCGTTCAGCAGCACGATCCCGTGGGCTTCGGCCAGCCTGAATGCGAGATCCAGCGGGTGGACATTCTTCTTCAGGTGTTCAACGGCATCATCCCCGATGTTCTTTCGCGCCCAGAACTCGAAATCGATCAGGGCGTAGTAGGCATCGTAGCTCGGATTCGGCTTGAGCTTGTCGGCAAGCCCGAGCCCGTCGAGCAGCGACCACAAGCGCTTGTTGACGATTTCCATGCAGGCGGCCTGATAGGCCTTCTTCTCGTCCAACATCTCCGCCAGCGAGAACAGGCTCATCATCACCTGCTGCGGCAACGATAGTCCAGCGGTGTGATTGAGCGCCACGTCGCGGCTGTCGGCCACAATGCGATCGATCAGCTTGAGCTTGCGCGGCTCCAGCGTCAGCGGCCCGTAGCGCTTGTCGAGCGCCTTCACGGCGGCGTCCGGAAGCTTGGCAATCATCTTGTCGAAGATGTTGTCTTCGTGGATGGCGATGGCGCCGAGCCGCCATCCCGTGCAGCCGAAATACTTCGAATAGGAGTACACGCCGATGGTGTTGTGCGGGAGTTCGCCGAGCAGCGAGCGGAAGCCGTGCACGAAGGTGCCATAGACGTCGTCGGTCAGCAGCATGAGGTCGGGGCGCTTGGTCTTGACCAAATTGGCCAGCTTGGCGATCGTCTCCTTGCTCAACGCCATCCCCGGAGGATTGGACGGATTGACGACGAAGAAGGCCTTGACCTTCGGATCCTCCAGCTTCTTGATTTCCTCGTCGGTGAACTGGAACTTGTTTTCCTGCGGAGCCCTGATCTGAACTACCTTCAGATCGTAGTCCTCCAGGTGCGTCATCTCGATGTAGGGCGTGAAAATCGGCGTCGCCAGCGCAATCGTATCACCGGGCACCAGCAGCCGATTGGCCTTCAGTGACTTGAAGAGGTAGCACATCGCCGCTGTGCCGCCCTCGACCGCATAGATGTCGAATTTGCCTGCCGGCCGGGGCTCGCCGCAGACCGCCCACATCAGATATTCGTGCACGATCTTTTCGTTATGCACCAACATGCGGTCCGGCACCGGGTAATTGTCGCCGATGATCGAATCGACGAGTTCGTGGACGAAGGCGTCGGGCTCGAAACCGAATTTCTTGACCGCAAAGGGCAGCATCTCGGTCAGGAAGCTCGCGCCCGGCATGTCCTTGTGCTGCGTGAGCCAGGCTTCGAACCGCCCGGCGATGCCTTTTGCCTGCGGCATGCCGCCGATGCCCGCCGGGTGCTCCATCACCCGCTTGCTCTCGGTGATGGCGAATTGTCCGAGCAGGAAGAAGCCCTCGCGCGGCGTCGTGGCCACCCAGTTGGGGTTGCCCCGCCCGGCGTTCAGAAAGGCCATCTGACTCCGCTTCGAAGCGCTCTTCGCGAGGTTGATCAGCTCATCCTTGATCTCGAAGGGGCTCAATGCCTCGAATTTCTTTAAGGTCAGAAGATCGGCCATTTGACACTCCCGGGGACGATACAAGCTGTTGGAATGGAGGCGGACAGGCTGTTCGCCTGCGTCGTCGCATTCAGCATGGTCGACATGCCGGTGACGAAGCTTGATCTATGTCAACGGTCCTGTGCAGGCGAAGCAGCCGCAGCGACGGACGGCCGCGTCACGATGGAATGTGCGAACCGCGCCGTAGACAAGACGATGAAACCGCGGGGCTCCCGTGGTTGCGATTGACATAGATCAACATTCTCCTCGCCAGCGGCCCCTTGATGTCGATCGACACAGTCGCTTCGCCCTTCTTCGGCCCCGGGGCAACATGAACGGGTGACATCATGATCGATTGGTTCTTCCAGACGCTCCGCACTTATCCCGAAATCGCGATCTTCCTCTCTTTGGCCCTGGGCTATTATTTCGGATCCTTCACGTACAAGGGCCTCGGTCTCGGCGCGGTCACCGCGACGCTGGTCGCCGCAGTCATCATCGGCCAGATCGGAATCACCATTTCGGGTCCGCTGAAGCCGTTCTTCTTTCTGATGTTCCTGTTCGCAATCGGTTATGGCGTCGGACCGCAATTCGTGCGCGGCATTGCGCAGGACGGTGTTCCGCAAGCCATTTTCGCGGCCGTGGTCTGTGTGTTCTGTCTTCTCTCTGCATATCTCGGTGCGAAGATCGCCGGCTACGACGTCGGATCGGCGGTCGGGCTCTATGCCGGCTCACAGACGATCTCCGCGTCGATGGGACTTGCGACCGACGCCATCAATCGCGCCGGTCTGCCCGCGGACGAAGCCAAGAAGCTGCTCGATGCCATGCCGGTCGCCTATGCCGTGACCTATATTTTCGGCACGGTCGGGTCGGCGATCGTCTTGGCCCTGCTAGGCCCTGCACTGCTCGGCATCGATCTCGAGACGGCATGCAAGAAGTACGAGGAAGAGCATGGCGGCAAGAAGCAGCTGGGCGGCCCTGGGACGGCCTGGCACCAGTTCGACTTACGCGCCTACCGCGTTCGCGAGCGTGGGCCTGTCGTCGGCAAGACGGTCGAGCAGGCTGAGTCGCTGATTCCCGATCAACGCGTCTTCATCCTCCGGCTTCGGCAAGCCGGGCAGATCGTGGAGGCAACCTCCGACACGGTGATTCATGCCGGCGATGTCGTCGCCGTGGCTGGCCGCCGCGACGTGCTCGTGCAGTTGATCGGCGAGCAGGCGGAAGAAGTTGACGATCGTGAGCTGCTGGCGGTGCCGATCGAAGGCGTCGATGTCTACGTGACCAGCAAGGACGTCGATGGCAAGACGCTGGAGGAACTGGCGAAAGCACCGGGCGCTCGCGGCATATTCCTGCGCAAGATCACCCGGGGCGCGATCGCGACCGAGATTCCGATCCTGCCGAACACGAAGATAAACCGGGGCGACATCGTCACCCTGGTCGGCCGCACGCCCGACGTCGCCGCCGCCACGACAATGCTCGGCCGGCCGGATCGTGCGACCGATGTTGCCGACGTCGCGTTCATCGGCGCAGCCATTGCGATCGGCGCGCTTGTTGGCGCCTTCGTCTACAAGATCGGAAGCGTGCCGCTCACTTTGTCCACCTCCGGCGGCGCGCTGATCTCCGGTCTGTTTTTCGGCTGGCTCCGATCCGTGCATCCGACCTTCGGCCGCATCCCGTCACCCACGGTGTGGTTCATGAACTCGGTCGGTCTGAACGTCTTCATTGCCGTAGTCGGCATCTCGTCGGGACCGGGATTTGTCGCCGGATTGCAAAAGCTCGGCTTCAGCCTGTTCCTGTGGGGCGTGGTCGTGACCACCGTGCCGCTGATCCTGGCGATGTTCGTCGGCAAATACCTGTTCCGTTTCCACGACGCGATCCTGCTCGGATGCTGCTCTGGCGCGCGTACGACCACCGCCTCGCTGGGCATGATCAATGATCGCGCGAAGAGCCAGATTCCCGGCCTTGGCTATACCGTCACCTACGCGGTCGGAAACACGCTGCTGACGATCTGGGGCATGGTGCTGGTGATGATGATGACATAGCCGCGGCGAGCGACGATGTTGACCTGGCTGCAGCAGTTTCTCGTCCGTTATCCGGAACTCGCGCTGTTCCTGGTGATCGCGGCGGGCTACTGGATCGGCAGTTTCAGGATCGGCGCTTTCAGCCTTGGCCCGGTGACGGGCGCGCTCTTCGCCGGCCTCGCGGTCGGCGATTTCGCGCACGTTCCCGTGTCCAGCATGACCAAATCGTTCCTGTTCTTGCTGTTCCTGTTCGGGGTAGGTTATTCGGTCGGTCCGCAATTCGTGTTGGCGATGAAGCGTGACGGGCTGAAGCCGGTGCTGATGGCCGTTGTCGTCAGCCTCACCGGTCTTGCGGCGGCGATCATCGTGGCACGCGTGCTGCGACTTGACCCCGGCTTCGCGGCCGGGCTCATGTCGGGAGCCCTGAGCCAGAGCGCTGCAATGGGAACGGCGACCGACGCAATCAATGGGCTACCCGTATCCGAAGCACAGCGCGCGTTGTTCGTCTCGCACATCGCGGTGGCCGATGCGGTCTGCTACATTTTCGGCTATGCCGGCGTCATCACATTCTGCACGATCGTCGTTCCAGCGCTGCTGAAGATCGATCTGAAGACGGAAGCGCTCAAGCTCGAACAGGTCCTGGGCATCACGCGCGCCAAGCCCGGCCTGGCGTCCGCCTGGCGCAAGTTCGAGCTGCGCGCCTACCGGCTGGATCAACACGCGGCAATCGCCGGACTGACGGTGGCCGCCGCCGAAGCTCGGGTGCCCGGGCAGCGCGTTTTCATCCACCGCATTCGCCGCGGAGAGCGCATCCTCGAGGCGGAGCCTGGAACGATGCTCGCGGCAGGCGACGTCGTCGCGCTGTCCGCACCGCGCCAGATCATCGTGGAACTGGTCGATCCGCGCGGCGAGGAGGTGGAGGACCGCGAGCTGCTGGATATCCCCCTGGTCTCGGCCGACGTGTTCCTGATCAGCCCGAAACTCGCGGGCAGCAGTCTCCAGCAGGCGTCGGAACAGGACTGGACACGCGGCCTCTATTTGCGCTCGTTGAGCCGGGGTGGTGAAGCACTCCCCATCGCCGCCGGGGTGATCCTGCAGCGCGGCGATCTGCTTCGCATCGTCGGTCCCGAAACGGTGGTGGAGAATGCGGCCAAGAGCATCGGCGTCATTGTCGCGCCGAGCACCACGATTGATTTCGTGGTCCTGGGACTCGCGATTTTCCTTGGCGGCCTCGTTGGTGTTCTCGTGAGCTTTTCTGTTGGTGGCATCACGATCTCGCTGAGCACCAGCGTCGGTACCCTGCTCGCCGGACTTCTGGTCGGCTATCTCCGCACCCGTCTGCCCTATTTCGGCCGTATCCCCGACGGCGCGATCAGCCTGATGACGTCGCTCGGGCTGGCAGCCTTTGTCGGCCTGACCGGGATTCATGCCGGGCCGATCTTCCTTTCCGCCATACGGGAATCGGGTATCGGCCTGCTTCTCGGCGGCATGATCGTAACCCTGTTGCCGCAAATTGTCGGCTTCTGCTTCGGCCATTTCGTGCTGCGCATGAATCCCATCCTCCTGCTCGGCGCATTGACCGGAGCACAGACGGTTACGGCGGCGATGGCTGCCATCCAGGAGCGCTCGGGCAGCTCCGTGGTGGTGCTCGGCTATACGCCGGCCTATCCGATCTCGAACATTCTGCTGACGACCTGGGGATCGGTCATGGTGATCGTTTTCGCGGGATGAGCCATTAGAGCCCAGCCCTCCACGCTCGTCATTATATTACGAAATCCCCGCCTCGTGTCGGCCTAGTCAGGATACGCGCTCGGCAAGCCGCCAGAGACTTCGCTCGGCGTCTCGAAGCCCATCGAGTTGACACGATGCCGACGCTGGTCTTTGCCGTCGTGAAGTCTTGGTGTTTGAACACATCCGCGGCCAGAGCTTCGAGCGCTGCCGTCTTTTGCCCGGCATCAAATACTTCATGACCTCCACGACATGCGACTTATAGAGTTCTAGAATCTCATCGACCGGATGCCCGAGCGCAATTGAAGCCGCGATGATGCCCGTGCTGGTGCAGTAGATCAGATCGAACCGCTGGTGCAGGGGACCGACCATCCCCCCGATGCCCTTCAGGACTCCCAATGTATAGCATCCTTTAGCACCCCCGCCATGGAGGCTAACGATGTGGCACTCTTTGGGTTCTTCTGTCTCCGCCACTATCTGCCTACGGCGTTATTCGACGCCGGGTTCATCCACACCGATCTGCTTGAAGCGAGGCCCACAGAGCGAGCAAGAGAACTGCGAGATCAGGCCGCAGCACTCGTCCCAGGTATCGAGAGAGACGCTGATGAAGCTGCCACGCCAAGCTGAGGCCGGCGCCAGCATCAGCCAATGGCTCCGCTCTCCAAAGCTTCAATCATCGACCTAAAAAGTAAGACCGCCTCAATGACGGCCGGGATTGACCTCGCGCTCGGTCTCATCGAACGCGACTTGGGCCAGCAAGTCGCGCAACGTACGGCGAGAGTGCTTGTCGTCCATCATCGCCGCGCTGGCGGCCAATCGCAGCATTCCGCAATGCTGCAGCTCGATGCCAAATCCGATCGCGTTCAAATTGCACTGGCCTTCGCAAAGCAGAACCTTCGCGAACCGCTGACGGTTGAGCTGTTGGCCGACGCTGCCGACTAAGCCCTCGACAATTTAGTCGAGTGTTCCGGGCAGAGACCGGCCTTTCGCCCGCAAAGGCAATTGAAAACCTGCGCCTGGAGGCCGCTAAGTTCATGCTCGAGCAAGGCCGGCTGCCGATCGAGGAAATTTCTCGCGAAACGGGATTCGGCGATCGCGAGCGAATGCGGCGCAGTTTCCTTCGTACCTTCGGTGCCACGCCCCAAGCCCTTCGCAACGCAGCACATCCGCTGGCGACCATCTAGTCCTCACGCCCACCGCCACTGGCCCGCGCTACGAGCAAGCTCCCTTACGACCAGTACGCGTGGCCGCGAAGATCCCGTGTATGTCCGGAAGCCAATCAAATTGCACTGCGCCTTGAAGCCGTCCTGTGCACCTTGTGCGACCCGATCTTTAAGTCGGCCAAGGCATCGGTTTTGGCCCGTTCCAGCACGATCTTGGATCGATATCCCAGAGCCCGGGCTATCCTGATGTAGTTTGTCAGGGTCGTGCTGCTGACGCCTCTCAGATGTCGCGATATTTGGGCTGGATCCGTCCCCAACAAATATCCGATAGCTTCAAGACTCGACGGCCTCTCCACGCAAGGCCGCGATCGCATCCACGATTGCTTTTTCGTCAGCAGCTACATCCGATGCAAATTGATCGCTTACTTCCGGAGCTGCCCCTGGAAAGTTTCGATTGCACCCTCGCATCACAACCACCGATCATAGTCCAACAAATCTACGTCCAGCGCTCGCGTTCACCTCATTGGCTGCTGTCGATTGACGGGCAGCCCAGCGAACGAAAGTCGAGCGTCGAACTCTAGCAAGGTGCGAGGCAAGGGAAACGCACCCTTCTTCCGAAGACTGCGGACTGGCTCGTCCAAACGGCGTCATGCTCGTTGCCCCATTCGCGAGGCGCGTGTCTGAACAGTTTCAACACCAGCAGCTGTGACATTTCAGAATAAGTGAAGCAGTCTTGAATCAGCACCGCGTTGCCCTTGACCAAATGGCCAGAGCAACGCTGACAACGCCTCGGAGAAATGGTGATGAAGAAGCTCTTGCGCTTTGCGACGCTCGCAGGCTCCCTTGTTCTGACTTCGGCTGCGGAAGCGCGCTCGGCTTACGATGGGTCCTGGGACCTCGTTTTCATAACACAGAGAGGCGAGTGCGACCCGACCTATAGTTTCCCCGTCAACATCACCAACGGTATCGTCACACATCCAAACCTCGTCAAATTCCGCGGTTATGTGACGCGCTCAGGTGCGGTTCGAGCCTCCGTGACCGTTCAGGACAAATTTGCCTCAGGCTCAGGCAAGCTCACGGGGAATTCCGGTCGCGGCGCTTGGAGCGGCCATTCAGGGCAGTCGCGCTGTTCGGGATACTGGACCGCTCGACGGAACTAACCCTCGCCCGAGGCTGCGACCTGCATCTGCTGCCAGAACCGCAACATCAGCCGCAGATAGTATCGATGACGTTCTTCGCGAGCGAACCTGTCTTTTCTTATCGCAAGACGACGTCATATATGTCGATAGCGACCAACAGCGGCTCCGGTATCTTTCGGAAATTCTGGTCGTATGCATATACTTTCCGCCTTGTGGGCACCTTGATCCCCTGAAATTCACGATAGTCGGACGCATAGTTCGCGCCGGTTGCGCCGCCCATGACGTTGACCGCGTAGTCGTGCCGCCGCATCAGGCCGTCAGGGCCAAAATGAGTTATCTGCACACGTGAGTGACTTGCGATGGAAGGCGGAAACGTAATCTTCAAACGGCGCCAGGTTTCCCCGTCCTCCGTCCAAGGATCGATTTCTTCCGTTTCGAATCCCTCCTCGGTGTACAGGAACGGCGAGCTCAAGTAGGTCCAAAGTACGTAGCTGCAGAAATAGCCCGCGTGTAGCCGGTCCCACGGCCTGTCCGCGCCGTGCCCTATGAACGCTGCACGGGGATTGTCTCGAGACTGGAGGGGCCTGCGATCGCGGGTTTCGAGCATCAACCGGTCCGGCGTAAACAATAACCGTGCCTCTCCCGAGATGGTCCGCGTCCGCCTACAGTTTGACCGGACAGTATTCGACGGATTGGGGTGAGATGTTGGCGGCGGCGGTGATTATCGCGTTGCCGGTCGTGCTGGTCTTTGTCCTGCTGCAACGCCGCTTCATCGATGGCATGACGGCCGGGGCAGTCAAGGCATAACCGTTGCTTCAACCCATTGTTCTTCCGGATACCCTTGGCGATTCAGTGTCCGATACTTGCTGAGCCGCCTCGATTGCGGTCGGCGTTCCGCGTACGTTCGACCAGCCGCTCGACGGACTGCATTGCAAAGCCGAGGAACGATTGATCCAGCCTCCCCTGCGACAGCTTCTCCGAGACGTTCCCGATGACGACCTGCGCTCCTCCAACGAGACGAGCGGGGATCGAAAGCAGCGTCTCATTGACCTGCGCGTGGGCTCGAACGCCACCGGTGAAGGCCGGGGAAACCGATATCACCAGGACTGGCTTGTCGATCAGAACGGACTTCCCATACGGGCGGGACGCCCAGTCCAGTGCATTCTTCAGGACTCCCGGCATGCCGTGATTGTATTCCGGTGTGACGATGATCAAGCCGTCGCTGTATGCTATCGCATTCCGAAACTCCCGCACCTCGTCCGGAGCATGGTTTCCATCCTCATCCTCGTTGTAGAGGGGAAGCTCCGGACTCAATATCTCGAGGCTCGTCTTGCCTGGAAGGACATCGCGCAAACCGGCCAGGGTTGCTCGCGAAAAAGCCCCCTTGCGAAGGCTGCCCGGCAGGCCAAGAAGACGGGTCGGGGCTGCAGGCATCATACGATCTCCATCGCGCTGCACCTACTGAACCTGGGTCGAGACATGCTGATGATCTGCACGCCAGAACCGAACTCGAACTGGTCTGATCACCAGGTCAGCGCGCCTTGCGGCGCACCGGAAACATGCCCCAGTGAGAACAACTGATCCACTCGTCGTGGTCGGTCGCGAATGCAGTTGCCGATGTGGTCGAGGTCATGATCGTCTCCTTACATTGTACGGACGATCTGGAAGTAGGAAGCGGCCACTCCGTCACCACTAAAATTCTGTTCAGGCGCGCCTGTCGATTGGCCGGTCATCGCGAGGGCAGAACCACGTTGCTGCGCGACGATCCGATTTCCGGGTCCGGATCCGGTCCGGCCTGAACCAGGCCATCATGGCGCATCGAGAGCTCCGAAACCGGTGACGTCGCCGCCCGTTCGAGCAGTGCATGCAGCTTCGGATGAAGCCCTTCGCCGCGCGATGCCGCGAAAGCGCTGAATTGATGAAAAGCGCACATTGTCGAACTCCTGGGCTGCCTGCGGCAAGATGTGGGACTGCTGCGCGAGCACGCGACAACGATCGACCGCGAACGGCCGCCCGGATCGCGTGAAACGTCACCGGCCATGAGGAGGTAGTGGGTCGCGCAGGGATATCGATTAAATAGCGTTCATTCACCGGCGCCGCCGGCGGCGACGTCGGTTTCCGGATTTCAGCAGCGTGACCGGCACAGCGCTCGCCTCGACTAAACGATCGATTCCATCGATCGGAACGGCAAAATCAATCTATTAGATAAATTCGATGCCGAGAACCACAATTGGCGTAGCCCCTGGAGAGACGCCAATGACCGATGCGATCGATTTCCGCCGTTCTTCAATCAAACCCGTCATCCGCGATGCCATCGTGTCGCGTATGGAACAGGCGCGCTCGGTCATTCCTGGCGTCGCGCTGGCCGGAGCCGTCGCGCTCGCCGCAAACCTGCTTCACAGGGTTCCGGGGGCCGCCACGTTCAGTCCGATGATTCTCGCGATCACGATCGGGATCGCGGTACGCAATCTTGTCGGAACGCCATCCTTCGCCGGCCCGGGAATCGCTTTCAGCATGCGCCGTCTGCTCCGGTCCGCGATCGTTCTGCTCGGCTTTCAGATCACGCTGGCCCGGCTTGCGGCCGTCGGCGCAATGGGTCTGTTCGTCGTGACGACCACGCTCGTTGCCACCTTCGCGTTCACTCTCGCAGCCGGCCGCCTGCTCGGCGTCGATCGGAAGCTCACCCAACTGATCGCTGCGGGCACCTCGATCTGCGGTGCTTCGGCCGTGGTCGCGACCGACAGCGTCACCGAGGCGTCCGACGAGGACGTCGCCTATGCGATCGCCTGCGTCACGATCTTTGGTTCGATCGCAATGTTCGTCTATCCCGTGCTGCCGCATCTTCTGCATCTCGACGGCACGGCCTACGGGCTCTGGAGCGGGGCATCCATCCATGAGATTGCTCAGGTGGCCGCCGCTTCCTTTCAGAACGGCCAGCGGGCCGGCGAAATCGCGACGGTCGCCAAGCTTGCCCGTGTTATGTTGCTTGCGCCCGTGGTCCTGGCCCTGGGCGTCGCGCCCCGGGCGGGAGCCAGGCGCGGGTCCAAAAGGCCGCCCCTCCCCTGGTTTGCTATCGGCTTTGTCGCGGTGGCCGCCATCAACAGTTTCGTGACCATCCCGGCAGACGCTAGAAGCGCAACCGTCACTCTGTCGACGTTCCTGCTCACGATCGCACTCGCCGCCATGGGCCTCGAGACCGACGTCTCAAGACTCTACGCGAAGGGTTTGCGGCCAGCTATATTGGGCGGGTTCGCCTTCCTATTCATCGCAGCTTTCAGCCTGACGCTCATCAAACTCATGGGGTGACCATGACGCTCGAACAACTCCGGATCTTTGCCGCGGTCGCCGAAAAGCAGCACGTCACACAAGCCGCGCACGAACTGAATCTGACACAATCGGCCACGAGCGCGGCAATCGCCGCGCTCGAAGGGCGTTATGGCGTCAAGCTGTTCGATCGGGTGGGCCGCGGCATCGTTCTCACGCATATGGGCCGCTGCTTTCTCAGCGAAGCGCGTGCGGTGCTGGCGTGTGCCCATGCAGCCGAGCAGGTGCTGCGGGATTTTGCCGGGCTCACGGCCGGAAAGCTTGTGATTGCCGCCAGCCAAACGGTCGGCAGCTACTGGCTGCCCGCGAGACTGCTGGCATTTCAGGCGACCTATCCCGGCATCGAAATCGAAGTCAGGATCGCCAACACCGAACAGGTCGCGACCGACGTTCGCGAAGGCATGGCGGATGTCGGCTTCATCGAGGGCGACATCGACGATCCTGCATTGTCCGCCCGCCGCGTCGACACCGATACGCTGGTCGCTGTGGTGGGTGCACAACACCCGTTGGCGACCCAGAAGTCGCTTCCTCCCGACTGGATGATCAGAACACCATGGATCCTTCGCGAGCCGGGCTCCGGCACGCGCGCCATGTTCGAACGGGCCCTGAAGAAACGCGGGGTACGCCTCTCCAGCTTGACGGTGCAGCTCGAGCTGGCTTCCAACGAGGCAATTCGAACGGCAGTCGAGACCGGCCGCTGTGCCGCGGCCATCTCCGATCTGGTGGTTGAAAAGGCGATTGCGGCAAAGCGGCTGTTCCAGCTGGAAGGCGAACTGGCGAAGCGCTCGTTCTACGCTTTGCGCCACAAGGAGCGGCATATTAGCAAGGCCGAGGCCGCGCTGATGTCCAGCATCGCTGCGGGCGCTGCCGCGTAGGACGACCTGCGACCGCGGGCGACACTTCTGCGACGATTGAACTGATGCCTCGCCGGCAATGCCGGGGGCGTCGTCGGCGCGCGAGCTTCCTTGCGCATTCGATCGTGTCCGGCGATCAGAACGATCTCATCATCTCGTTGGATTGCTGCCGCACCGCGGCTTACGTCCTTGAGAAGCGACAGGCACATCGAACACCGCCTGCCGGAAACATCGAGATGGAGATTCACAATGATCGGTTCGTACCGCGCTTTCCTCGCGATTGTCTTGCTGGCCACCACAGCTTCGGTACTCGGTGCGCCGCTCGCACAGGCCCACAACGAGATGCATTTTTCGAGCAACGGGAGTATCATTCACTCGCAGGGGCGGTTGTGCCTTAGCAACCGGCATCTGCATCAGCCGTGCAGCCATCAGGCGACACCGCAGCAGCAGGTCGCAGATCCGTTCGCGGACATGATCCTCGGATGAGCGAACCTGCATGAAAGTGCATGCGTCACCTCGACAGGAGCTCTCGATGCAGCAACATCGCAACCAAGCAAGCTCTCAAGCCCTGACTCGCCGTGCCATGCTTCGCACCATCGGAGTGGCGGGCATGGCACTTGCGTCCTCATCGGCCTGGGCAGATCAATCGGTGGAGCTGCCGATTGCCGGCGGTCCGCGACAGCGGCCGCTGACGCACGACTTCCCGCAGAAGGGACCCATGATCCTGCAGCGCACCCGGCCACCGCTGCTGGAAACTCCGATGGAAGTGTTCGATCGCGGTGTATTCACACCGAACGACCAGTTTTACGTGCGCTGGCACTGGGCCGTGATCCCGACATCGGTGGATGCGGCGGCCTTCCGGCTTTCCGTAAGCGGTCACGTCAATCAGGTGCTGTCGTTGTCGATCGGCGATCTGCTCAAGCTGCCTCGCGTGGAGCTTGCCGCCGTCAATCAGTGCTCCGGCAATTCCCGAGGCTTCTTTTCACCTCGTGTCCCCGGTGCGCAGTGGGCGCACGGCGCGATGGGCAATGCGCGATGGACGGGAGTGCTGCTCAAGGATGTGCTCGACCGCGCGGGCGTCAAGCCAGGCGCGATTCAGGTCCGCTTCAACGGACTGGATGAGCCTGTGGTACCCGAAGCGCCCGATTTCCGAAAGTCGCTCGACATCGATCACGCGCGCGACGGCGAAGTCATGATCGCCTTCGCGATGAACGGCGAGCAGCTGCCGTTGCTGAACGGCTTTCCGCTACGTCTGATCGTGCCCGGATGGTACTCGACCTATTGGGTCAAGATGCTCAGCGACATCGAAGTCCTTGATCGCGCGGACGACAATTACTGGATGGCGACCGCTTACACCATTCCGGATACGCCGCACGCCAACATCGCGCCGGGCCAGACCGGGGTAAAGATGGTTCCGATCAGCCGCATGGTGCCGCGGTCCTTCTTCACGAATGTTGCGGAAAATGCGTCACTTCCAGCCGCCGCCAGCGCAACAATCCGCGGGATTGCCTTCGGGGGCGACACGGCCGTCGCCAAGGTCGAGCTTTCGATGGATGACGGCCGGACCTGGCAACTCGCGACACTTGGCGATGACTTCGGAAAGTACAGCTTCCGCCGCTGGCAGATGAGCGTCCCCCAGTTGGAGAAGGGCCATCATTCGCTCATGGTCCGCTGCACGAATCTGAGCGGCGACGTTCAGCCCGCAATGCCCAACTGGAACAATAGCGGTTTCATGCTCAATGCCGTCGAGACGGCCCATATCACCGCCATTTAGGAGCAATTTCATGCGCCACGCCATCATTGCCCTCGGCGCCTCGTTCGCTGCCATGCTGACGCCGACCTCCGCCCGAGTCCAGCCCGCTCCGGCAATCACATCGACATCCGTGGAGCTTCCTGCGGGCGATGCGCTGTTTCCGGGTGGATCCAGTGCGGATGCCATCAACAACAACTGCCTGGCCTGTCACTCTGCAGACATGGTGTTGAACCAGCCTGCCCTCTCCAGGTCCGTCTGGGACTCCGAGGTCCGCAAGATGATCAAGGTCTACAGAGCGCCCATCGACGAGAGCGATGTACCCGCGATCGTCGACTATCTCGTCAGCACCAAGGGGACGAACTAGCGTCAGGCCTGCGACCAGCCCGAGCGGCGTTGTCCAGCCAGCGCTCGGTGTCTTCATCCGTCCAACCGGGAACGGCGAAGCGAGGACGGACGGACAACGCCGCACCCGGAGCTGCCAATTGTTGTCGATAGCCGTGCGCACGTGCCGCGGGGGCGGCCGGACCGTGCGTTGCCGCGGAAGCGGCGCACGAATTCAACAGAAGACCAAACGCCAGAAGACAACGCATTGAGATCACCCGAGATCGTTTGCACGATCGATGCGGCGTACGGGGCGTGCGACCAGATCCTGCGGATCACATCGCGGGAGGCTGGCCACCGAGCTTGGATGGATCGTCGTAGCTGGGCGTGTCGTCGTAGTAGGTCTGCGGTCGAGCGGCCGCATAGGACTCCCTCGGGACGGCGAAGTCCCCCAGCGATACGGTTTGCCCATGATGCGTCATGGCCCGATGTCGGGTGTGGGTACCATGCAAGGGCGCCGCGCTCGCACATGCGGTCAGTGAGATCAAGAAGCCTACGGCTAAAAGAGTACGCATCGAACTTTCTCCAGTTGTTCGCCTCCCGGAAGTGATGCGCGTCGTTCGTGATCCCAATCGGCACGGGCTGCACGAAATATCACATTGCTGGCATCGTCCCTCGCGGCGTCAGCGATCGCCCTTCGAGGCCGCAACGAGTCGAACCAGCGCACGCACAAGAGCTCAGAACAACAATCTGCGCCCGCTATTTCCAGTATTGGGCGACAAGCGGAACAACGAGTCCGATCAGGATGCCATTTAACCCGATGCCAACTGCCGCGAATGCGGCGCCAAGCTCGTTGCGTGCCGCCACCTGCGCGGCCGCGACGCCGCTCCCGGCAATTCCGGCCGCAAGACCATAGGCTCGCCAATCGTGGATGTTCAGCGCGGTCAACATTTTCCGACCGGCGACCGCCGCTACAATACCGCCAAGGATCGCGAGCGCTGCCGTCAGGGCCAGAATGCCACCGACCTGGCTGGAGACCGCTACCGCAATCGGCGTGGTAGCCGCTTTCGGCGCCATCGAGAACGCAACCGCGCGTGAGCCTCCAAGGAGCCACACCAGGCCAATCCCGCTGAGGACCGACGTGACGGAGCCCGCCATCAGTGCAAGTCCTACGCCCAGAAGATTCTCTTTGAGAAGCCGCGCGCTTCGCGCCAGCGGAACGGCCAAGGCGTCAGTTGCCGGCCCGAGCAGGAAATTGATGGGCTGGGTTGCCGCAAAATAGACCCTGTAATCGGTCCCGGTCATCACGACGGTGGAACCCGCGAGAATGATGGCCTTGAGCATCGGGCTTGCGAAGCTCGAACCACCGCAGGCCCGCTGCAGCGCGTTGCCGAGGGCGTAAGCCGCCAGCGTTACCACGAGCCAGAGCACGGGCGTCGCACCAAGCGAAATCCAGAGACGATCGATTGCAACCATGCCAACAGCCTGACGTCAGTCAACGCATCTCCACGCCCTGCACGGTGTCCGGCGACCGTCTCGCGGCGCAGCGGCGAATGCTCCAATGCATCACCAACCCGGTGACGGCGAAGCTCAGCAATGTCGATCCGATCAGGCCCGCAGCGATCGGCAGCCATTCCGCCCGCGGTACTCCAGTCTCCGCAATGAGACCAACGCCGGCCGGCACGAATAGAAGCCCCATGTGACGGATCAAGGCTTCGGCAGTGTGCTCCACGCCGGCAATCACCGGTGACTTCGCGGCCGGCCCTTCTTTTCTCAAGACCAGCGCGGCATGCCCAATTTGCTGCTCGGGCTGAAAACGCCGGAAAGGCCACTTCCGGCGATCGTCAGAGCCGCTCCGGACGTTTTGCAATTTGTTCGCAGACGATAGAGGATCTCAATCGAGACGCCCTCTACCCGTAGAGACTAGGGCGCGCCCATGCAATCGCACGATCGGGGGCGCTGGAGGAGGCAGCGGCGTTGTCGGAAGGCGCGGGGGTTCTGTCTCAATTCCGCAACAAACGAGGAGGTTCGTCCGTCAAGATGCAGTTACGACTCGTCACGTCACGCAAATCCGGCTCAAGTCCGTGGCCAGAATAATTTCGAGGGGGGCAATTCGTGAGCGAAACAAACAAGCGACCACAGGCGCTTAAGTCGAAAAAGCAAACCGCGACCATGAAGCGGAGAGCCCTGAAACCAAAATCCATCAAAGCCGCTGCTGTACCGATGAAAGCGCGAAGCCCGGAGGCTCCGCGCCCTTGATGTACGTTTGGCTTTTGAAGCCAACCGCAGCCGGTCGCATGAGCAACAGCCCGATCAGGCGCAGTCGTTGCCCCCAATCAAAGCGATCACGGGAGCCGACTTCTTCTCCTCGTCGTCGACGGCGAGGAAGGCAGTCACCAGTTGCTCGGATAGCCGACGGGATCGAAAGCCAGATCTATGCGTTGACTTGTTGAGCCCAAATAGGAGGTCAACGATGATTAACGACCGAAACCGACGGGCGCCGACAGCTTTAGAACGCGAAGCCCATAAGATATTTAAAGCGGTCAGGGCGAAACTATGACCGAATACGCGAAAGCGCAAAATGCACTCCACGACAATCGAGAGCGCCTAAAGGCCGAACGGCTGGCGCCGGAGGCTGAAGCGGCCAATCGCACAAAAACAGGTTAAGCGTCCGTCTGGATGACCGCGGAGGACCAAGCTTGGACCTCTGCCTGGTGGAGGGTGAAATGGCCCTACACTTTCGCAGCGTGGATACTGCTAAGGATCTGGAAATTTGGATCGCAAGCAGCGACGACTATTCATTCGTTATCAGCAGCGAGAGCCGAAGTGGACCTGGCTTACATGGAGCGCCCGGTTTTGTTGCGTCATATCGCCCAGACTTTCTGAATATGCCCGCGGCTCAAGTGTCCGGATCGCCCTTCAGCACGTTCGCTGAGGCCGAGCAGGCCTGCAACGCGTTCCTGCGTCGCCTCATTATCGAGGGATGACTACCGGAGACTCCCGACCGATCATAGGATCGGCGTGAGACCGGGATTTGAGCGCCAATAGGATTGCAGGCCAAAAAAGCGAAGTGTGGCAGGATCACTGGCTTGTAGCTGGCCACCGTCGGCGCATAGTCACCCGATGATCGAGCAGCGACCAGCTTTCATGGCTTGCAAAAATCCCGGCACCGGTTGGAGGATCGATATTCTGTGGCCCGATGGCGAAACGGAAGTCATCAAGGGCTTTGTTACGGAGCACGACGCGACCAAGTGGATTTCTGAGCACTCGACGACGCGGCAAGAAAATCCGAACCAACCGCGCTAGAGCGGCTGTTTCTAAGTTCCGCAGGGCGTCCCCACCATTTGCGAAAAAATTACCCCCTCCGGGGAAGCTTTCGCGCGCCCTAGTTTGCATCAGATTGACGCGAAACCCCTCTAACTGATCCCGTCGGCCCCGAACCGTGTTCCTACGGGCCGACATTGGCAGGCAACTTGCGATGCCTGCGCGAATAGTTCGGCGCCAGCTATTCTCTGTGTGCCGAACACAGACATTCGGAGCACGCAAATGAACATGCATCCTCGTTTTGAGACAGCTCGCGCGAACTCAATACGAGAGGTCGCGGTAGTCAGTAAGATCCTGACTGATCTTGTCCGCACCCTTGAGCTTCTCGAATCCGACATCGCGGCTGAAGAAGAACGCGCCAGTATTTCAGACCGATCCGACCCTAAGTATCCGATGCTGGCGTGATCGCTGATCGAGCGGCGAAACAATATCAAGATGACCATTGCCGCTCTTGAACAGCGGATCACCGAACGAGCGCATGGGGTGGCGACGGCGATGGACCAGCGACCGCGCGCACGGCCCGCGGCGACGTTGCGAGAGAGACCGTGCCCATCGGAATGTCTGAGCAGCAACGGTGACGCTCGTCCGATGTTCTCCACCGTAAAATCACGGACCCGACCTGAGCCTTAGCACCGCTTTCCCGCCCGTCTAGGTTGCGATACGGTGACCCTTTTCTTGATGGGGCATTTCAATGAACCGCTCGGTGTGGGCAACTCGCGTGCTGGTGAGCGAATCCGGCAGTACGTCCACCGATCGTCGGCTTTCCCGCCAACGGAGAAGGCCTGACAGGCGGCGGGCGCTTCAACACAGTCGGGCCCGACGCTCCTTGCTCGCTAAGTGAATATCGCCGGCAGCAAAAGAACAGCCGTCAGACCTGCGTCGTCCATGACGACCCCAACCCGCGCAACATCCGCATGACCGCAGATCGGGGCGCGCTGATCGACTGGGGCGAGTCGCATGTTGACGTCCCCGATCTCGACCTAGCGCTGCCTCACAACGCCGCCGGTCTCGATGGCGGCGCGCAGAGATCGCCGCGCAAGCCATCGGCGTATAGGAATTCGCCGTCTGCTGGGACCACGCGTACGCAATCAAGCGGCTTGCCACGTTCGAGCGGTCTGAGCAGCGGCAGCGGCTCGACGACCGCTATGCGGCGAAAACCGTCGATGAACGCGGAGCCTCGCGATTTCCGCTTCGCCCTCGGAAGTCGACGTTGACGAGTACACGTCCTGGCAAGGGAGGAGTTTGGTTGAATCGGCTTATCGCGGTTTCGTCTCACCTCTCTCGCCGGGAGAGGTGAACCTTCGGCGCCGTTCCAATTCGACGGTCTCGGAAAAGTCCCACTAGGGCGCGAGTTGCATTCGGGCAACATCGTTCGGAAAGATGGCTCGTTAACCTTCCTTCGGCATTGCGCGACCACGCCCTGAGCGGACAATCGGCCTCGTCACATGCTGCAATCTGGCTCCCGAGGAGCTTGCGGAGGCTGGGATAATGAACTCGCGGCGGGTGCGGGCGGCGGCGTTGGGCGGGACGGTCGTTCTGTCGGGCTGTATTGTCTCCTGGTTTGCGGCGTTCGGTTCGGCTGGCATCGAGAAGATCGGTGCGTCAGTCACCGGTGCATCAGTTGATGGCTCCCGCGTACCCGCTATCGTCGCCGATGCCCTATCGGCGACATCGCCAGCAACTGCCACGTCGAACGCTGCCGTCGACGGTCCTTATGCTGTGACCATGAGCGAACAGGCTGCGGTGGCGACCACCAATGCTGGGCCGACCGGGCACGAGACGGAACCTGTTGTCGCGGCCGCGTTGACCGATCCGGCGCTTCCGCCGGACACTCAACCGGTGCAGGCGCCGGCAGCGAACACGCCGGATCCGGAGCCTGGCGTGGTCAAGGCGGCAGTGGACTCCGTCGAAGTCCTCGACGAGTGTTGGGACGTCAACGCCTGCATCGACCGCTATCTGTGGGCGCTCTACCAAAGGACGCCTAAGGAAGATACCATCAAGGTGCCGGAGCGGAGGGAGGTAACGGTCAAGAGAAGGAAGAAGATAGTGACGGTCACCAGAACCTTCACCAGGCTTGTCGATGAGGATTTCGCCTGGAGGGACATCAGGGCGGCCGAAAGAGTCGACATGCCCATGATGGACTACGTCATGCGCGGCGTCGATCGGAGCTTCAAGCTGAAGCTCTTTCATGCACTTCTCGCGGCGGAACAGGCCGGCCTGTCGCCCGGCATCACCAGCGCGTTCCGCGATGACTACCGCCAGTCGATTGCAAGCGGGCTGAAGGCGGCCAGCAACAGGTCGTATCACGGCGGCAGCCTCCGTGGCGGCTACGGCCATGGGCTCGCGGCCGACATCGTCAGCATCGACGGCGCGACGCGCGACGACCGTTGGAGATCGTCGGAAAAGCTATGGAAATGGGTCGACGCGCACGGCAAGGAGTTTGGCGTCACGCGCCCCTATCTCGATTTTGACCCGGCCCATCTGGCGCCGATCGATGGCCAGGAAAATGCCGCTCACCGCGGTGGCGCCAAAACGCGGCACGCGGCGCTGGACGCGAAGACGCGCAGCCGTCACGCGGCGCACGATAATCACGCCGCAGTGAAACGTGCAAAGACCGCGAAATCATCGAAGGTGCGAACGATCTGAGCGACTATGGTGAGTTTCTGCTATCGCTCAGCCGTATCAAGCGGGCGCGTCTCGGGCGCTGTGGTAGCAAATGACCTCGCGCGACCTCCTCACCAAATTCCCGAGCCGGATGCTCGCCCAGTGTGAACCCCATTACGACGACGTATTTCCGTTTTGGGTTTATGGTGCGCTCAGAGGGCGTTCGTATTTGCTGCGATTTTAATGGCTTACGAGAATGGGTGAAGACTTTTGGTGCGTTTCCCGCCGATAAGTTTCTTTCGGAAGCAACACCCAAGCTGGCACCAAATCTAGCGCGGCTTCCCTTCCACTCCTACACCACCGCCCTTTGCTCGGGGCCGTCATTTCAGGGCAATATTCGGCGTTGCCTGGGCTGTAGGCCTACAAAGGCACGACCCGGTTCGTGGCGCACGCCCGCCCGCTTTGGCCGAGCGCGTCGAATGATGTCGGGGAACGCAATCGCGCTATCTTTTGACCCGCGGCGCCCCCAAGAGGACGCAATTCTCACAGTCAGGAGACGTATCCTCAAAATGACGTTCCCGACTATTCATCCAGATTCTTTAAACCAAGGTCTGCCAGATCTTTTGCACGATCGAAAAGAAACTCTGCGGTTGTTAGAGCCACCTGCTCATCAGTGTACTCCTTGAGTGTGAGGGTCCGGCTTGCGTCATCGAGCTTCCCTCCCTTGAACATCTTGAACCGTCGCAGATGGATCATCGAACCCAACGAATAATCGCTAGAATCGGGCCGGGCCACCAAGCCACGAGCCGCATAGTTCCGAAGCTCCTCGTATGCCAACACGTCGTCCATCGCTTTCGTAAGTTTCTCGGCATATGGACTCAATGGGCCATCGACTGTGAGCATGGCCTTTATCTTGTCCGCCCCAGTTTTCGCATCCGGCCACTCATAACGGTCTGGTTGCAGGTTCGAGTCCTGCCGGGCCCACCAAGAAGATCAATATTATCTTACTGGATCCTGGTTGCCCCCAGCGCGACGACCGCATCAGAAACCGCACCAGATACGTGCTCTTTTCGTTCGTGCGCAAATTCGCGAAGGCGTCGGGCAAACTTGCGTGCTGGTGAGTGAATCCGACAGTACGATCGTCGGCTTTCTCGCCAACGGAAAAGGCCTGACAGGCGGAGGGCACTTCCACGCAGTTGGGCCCCGCGGCTCCTTGCTCCCCAAGTGAATATCGCCGGCAACAAAAGAACGGCCGTCAGACCTGCGTCGTCCATGGCGGCCCCAACCCGCGCAACTTCCGCATGACCGCAGATCGGGGCGCGCTGATCGATCGATCTCGACCTGGTGCTGCCTCACAACGCCGCGGGTCTCGATGGCGGCACGCATGAGATCGCCGCGCAAGCATCGGTCGCATGGGAATCCGCCGGCCTAGCGCGGATCGCGCGAATGCGGCCGAACTCGAACCCATATGCGAGCGGAATCAAATTCAACTACATGGCCGACGTCATATAGCCATGCAGTAGTTAGCGCTGATCCATTCGCTTTTCGTGGGTTCGAGCCCGTTGGTCCGCTTCATCGCGAGACCCACCATTTCGGAGGCACTGTCTTCCTACCGGAGAGCAGCCCAACTCGAACGTTGCGTCTTGATAGTCTGCCAAAAGCCACCGTCCGTGCACGGTCCATCCAGCGCCAGCTTGGCGCAATGAGCCGCTTTTGCTACGGCAATGGCGCGCCGAGACTTTTTAGCTCACTGTCCGCTTTTGCATAGTCCATGCCGCGAGGCTTCTGATAATCACGTCAAGCCTGATCAGTACAATGTAGGGCGACAACATGGATAGCGCCGGAGAAGAAAATGTCACCGATTATTCGTGTCATGACTTTAAGTCTCACCGTAATTCTCGGTCTCGTCACCTTTGGTGGCGGTCGGAGTGAAGCGTACTATAGAGCAGGTGCTGCGGGATGTGGACCAAGAGGTTGCGCTGCAGCTCGCTGCGGGCCACGGGGATGTGCGGCGGTTGGAGTTGGCCGGTACGGATACCGCAGAGGAGCCGTTGGAGTGCGTCGATACTGACGGGCGCACGCTCGAGGTTACCTATCAAGCGAGACACGGCCGCGTGTTACGCCTCCAAGCTCCCCTCGCGAAGTGGTAGAGGCGGCGCTGGTCCATGTGATCAAACCCTTGGGCGCTGTTCTCTACGGCGCGCGGTCGCCGTACCCGCCCAGAAGCCGGAGCACCTAATGTGAGTTCCCAAGAGGAATTAGTGGGTTGTCTACTGCAATTGACAGACGTTCTCGCGCGTCGGCTGTCAATCGTGCGGGATGGCAACAAACCGTGCGTCGCCAACGCGCAGGAGCGCGATGCCGACGGGATCAACGGCGGGAATCCGCGGCCCAGCGCGCTCCGATGGTACCTGCCGAGTTCGCTCGCCCGTCCTACGGTAGCGGCCACGTCAAGCCTTCAAATTACGGCGCGGTCTGTTTTTGCACAGCGCGATGCGACGCCACCCGCAAAATTGTGAAAGTAACATCTGGCATGTAACCGGCGTGCGACCGCTTGCGGCGATGGCGGCTTTTCGCTTTTGGAGTAACGCACCAACCATAATGAGGTACGTTAATGACGCGATTGGTGCTTGGCCTCCCTCGTCCCTACCGCGGCTGACTTGTTATTGTGCTTGTCGCGATGCTGATCGAGATCGCCACGAGCCTGGCAGCTCCATGGCCATCAAGCTTGTCCTCGACGACGCGCTTGGAAATCACAGGCTGCCCGAATGGCTGGCCTGGGCTCACAATTATGGCTTCGGACACCACACGCTCGGTGTAGCGCTATTCGCTGGGACGGCGACGCTGGCTATTGCCGTCCTGTGGAGGGGACCGGTCCCACGCTTAATGGCCGGCGAAGGCGATCCCTATTACACCATCGGGGAAGTATGGCTGGCACGGCTCGTGCGACGAGGCGAGTAGAGCGACAAGGGCGGCCGGACTGTCGCGGCCCGTACTGATCCAGATCTAGGATGCGGAGTTTTTTCCCAGCGGAGTGAGTGTTCGTGCACGCGCTAATTGCTTGCCGGGCGAACCGATGTGTGGGCAAGCCGGGTCCGGCAATGGCTCATCAAGTATTGGAGCCGGTGGGCGGCAAGGCCTAGCGCAGCCATCTCGGCGCCGTCGGCGCCCTCACCGCCTGCATTCCTGGCGAGTTCAGCCTTGAGGATGCCGTCAATTCTCCGTTCGATCTGGTCCAGTTCGGTCTCGCTCTTCGCCGTCCTGATCTCGTTGCCAAGCTCGTAAAGCGGCTCCAGCATACTTTGCGGTCCACTGCCTGAGCGGGCGAAACGCCAGGCTGCCACGAGGATGGAGATCAGCGAGCCCAGCAACAGCGACCCGTAGTAAAGCTTGTCGTCGTATTTGTCGAAGAAGCTCTGCTGGTTGCCATTGTAGTAGGTCGCAGCTCCCGGATGGATCGGGATCAACGCGTCCGCATCCGTGCTCGGTGCGGCGGCCTGGGCCAATATCGGAAACTGAGACAGCAGATCCCGTTTTACATCGACCAGCGACTGCGCCAGATCGGTAATGGCATCGGCATCGACTGACTTGTTGGCGACGAGAAAGTACGACAAGCGCAGCGATGTCAAGTCATCGGAGGGAACCGGCGGAGCGCCCCGCAAGGTGCCCTTCGGGATATCATAGCTCTCGTATTGCTGCGCGACGTTGGCGACTGCGCCGGCCGACTCGATTTCGATCAGTTTTGGCGCCGCCCCTTTGCCCCGTTCCTGGTGCAAGAATTGCCTGACTTTGGCGAGGTATTTTCGGTCAAGGGAACCACGACCAGCAAGGCGTGAACTTTTCCTGACGCGAGCGACGCCGCGGCATCGTTGATGGCAACATTCTGAAAGGTGACCTTGGCGCGGTCGAATTGATACACCTGCTTGAGGGCCTCAACTGTCGGAGCGTTGATGGCGCCGTCGACGACGCCAATGGTCATGTCGTGCAGATCACCGAGGCTGTCGGCGCCGACGGCTGCGGGCGTCACGATCAGGACCACCCCATGGGTCAGGAGCAGAACGCTCCGCGCATCAGCCAGACCTTTGGTATCGCCTCGAACGATAGCAAGATCAGCCTTCCCCGCTGCCAGCAGTTCGGCGGCCTTCGCTGAACTTCCGGCATCGCTGACCTTCAACCGAACATGCGAGTTCGACGCCGACAGGCGCGCAGCTATCGCCGAGATCAGCGCCAGCGACTCGCCATCGGCCGACCCGGCGGCCACGGTGAGCACAACAGGCTTTGCGAAGTAGCGATACCCGAACCATCCGCCGCCGATCGCCGCGGCCGTGGCCGCTCCGACAATCAATATCCTAAGCCATCGCGGCCACAGATTGATTGCGAGGGTGCTCATGGCATCACGGTACGAGCGGAGGCATCAGCTCGGATACCCCTAGGGTTGGCGCCAACGCCCACACCGAGGGAGACGCCGCCGCTAGCACCGACATACTCGCCCGCAAGCACGCCCGTCCGCGTCCCCCGGTGCTTCGCAAAGGACAACATCCTCGGGTCTCCCATCATCGAGCACCGGGCCTAGCGAATGGCGCTGTTGTCTCAATCAGCCTTCATCCGGATTCCCAGTTTCGCCCGCTCATCCTTGAATACCACAGCGATGGCTTCGATAATGAGCTTGTCTTGATTTGCCTTGCAGTACTCGATCACCTCGTGCTCCACGACCTTTCCCTTCCTGAGATCCAGGTAGTGCTTCTTGGCCAGGCCGTTGTACCAACCGCTGTACCAGGACGTCAGGGCGTCCGCGTCTTCCTGGTAGGTACCCGCGAGTTGGGCGCATGTCAGTTTTTGCACATCGATGAAGCCGTTGCTGTCAACATAGGCCGAAAGCGGCGTCTGGGCCGAGGCGCTGGAGCAGGCAATTGTCGCAGCCGTAGCGAGAACGAAGTAAAGCCGCATTCTAAACCCTCTGGTTTCTTGTCCCTTGCATAACTCGAACTGTGTTCCGCGTGGCCAGGTGCACTGGCTCAAGGGATCTATCTCAATTGAAGTGCGGACAGACCAAGCGTGACATCCAGCGCGACCGAGCCCTCGACTGATACCGGTTGCAACGCGAAGCTTCTGTTGGATCCACCGACCAGAACATTTGCTCCAACGCCAAGTCCCAACGCCACGTCACCGCTTGCACCGACATAGGTGCCGGCCAGAGCGCCGGCGGGAACGCCGGCGGTGGGCGCCAGAACGCCCCACGCCAAGGCGCCGCCACCGATTATCCCAATATCAATTCCCACCGTGTTGAGCGCGCCTTCGTAGAACTGCGGGGGACCGGGCATCGACGGCACGAAGCGGCACTCCATCGACTGGTGGCCGGCGATAATGAATCCAATGCTCGGGTTAAGCTTGCAACTGAGCATACCCGTCTGGGTCCATGTCGGCGTCTGGGCCGAAGCAGGAGCGGCAAGTGCAACCAACGTTGCACAAAGAGCCAACGCTTTAGGATTCATGATAACGTCCTACCCCGCATCTTCTGTTTCAAAATCGATAGTTGATGCCGCCGCGGAAGGTATTGAGCTTGTCAGTGCTTGCACCGGTGCCGACCACCTGGGTGTAGAGATATTCACCCTTCAGCGACCAGTTCGGCGTGAAGCCATATTCGATACCCAAGCCGGCAACGATGCCAGGACGCCAGGCCGAGGCTGCGCAATTTGGAAATACGCCGAGCGTACCACATGGGACGCCGGCAATTGAGGTGCCATTCGCGCTCGATTTCACGAAAGCAGCACCACCGGTGACATACAAAAGCAGATTGCTGACGGCGACGCCGACTCGCGCCCGAGCCGTTCCAACGGCGCTGATGTTCGACGCGATATTGAGTGTGATACCCTGCCCGATGCCAGCGATAGCCGGACTTATGATGCCGCTGCCCTTCACGTTCGCCCAATCAAGATCGCCCTCAAGGCCGATGACCACATATCCCTGCTGGATTTGGGCACCCATGGTGCCGCCGAACATTCCGCCACTGGTATCGAAGCTTGCGCGGTCAAACCTGCCAGAGACGAGCGTCAGCGGGTCTTGCGTGCCCCAACCGTACCCGCCGTTCACACCGACATAAAGGCCGGTCCAATTATAGACTTGGGCCGCCACCGGCGCGCTCTTGTAGCTCTGCACGGGAAGGTCTGCCGCAAAGGCGCAGGTAGAACTGACGGCAGCAAATGCTGCTCCAATGATAAGTTTCTTCATGTCGTCCATCACGAAAATTTCACCCCAAATTGCTGTAGAGGCCAACAAGGGCCGGCTGCCAAGCCGGCCTTCGCCGGCAAAGATCAGTAAGCCGTAGCGACGGGTCCACCGAATTTGTAGTTTACGCGCACGGTGATCAGATCCACGTCTTGGCTGATCTGATTGACGACAGCAGCGGCGCCTGCGGGTACCGAGAATGAATTGTTGGCGTTACCCATGATCAAACGATCGTATTCAATGGCGGCCGACCAGTTCGGGGGTGAAGCCGTACTCAAACCCGACGCCGACGGCACCGCCCCAACGGGTCGAGGTCGCATAGTTCAGGCCAACGCCTCCAAACGTGGTCGCTTGAAGAAGATTGTTGTCCGTCACTGCCGCGCCGCCTTTCAAATACAGCAGCGCTGCATTCCAGGCGTAGCCGATCTGGCCGGTGAAAAGGCCCAGACTGGTAACCTTGGAAGAATCGGTAAGAAGCGGATTGACAATGCTCACGTGCGAACTGCGCATATTTGCCCAGTCGCCCTGGCCTTCCAAACCGAACACAAACTGACCGGCCTGCCAACGGTAGCCCAGCTGTCCACCGATGACGCCGCCAGACTGACTGTGGCAACCATCCGGAATGACCAAGCCACCTGCCGGTACGACACCCCAGCAATTGCGGCCCGAGCCATAGCCGCCGTTACCGCCGATGTAGAATCCGGTCCAGTCGTAGATGGCAGCCATCAACGGGGCCTTGACCGGGGCGTAAGGCCGCTGCGGCAGGTCGGCAGCGAGTGCGGGGGCAGCGAATGCAGTGAATGCAGCAGCTGTGAGTACGATCTTTCTCATTTCAAAATCCTCTGGAAACACATCGGCCGCAAGTTGAAGGCCTGTACCGAAAAGTATTTAGGTCAACTCCCGGTCGCTATGTAAAATCGGACAACCAATTGAAAGAAGTTGGCCGTTGCAAATTCGGTACACTGCAGCGTGACGGTTCTGTTTCTGACCAAACCAAAGCTGTTCGACACACCAACAGTTAACTGTCGTATGCCATTGCTCAGGCGATCGCGCCCACTCTTCCCGGCGCGCCCGGAGACGTGACTTGCACTCTGCAACTTTGCGCATTGCGGGCTGACGATGGCTGAAAACAAGTCGTTTCATCGCGCTCTTTGCACCCGCGACCTCGCCACCGTCTCCGACGGGCGCTCTCCAAAAAGGGATTTGTATTCCGAGGCAAAACGACCGAATTCAGTAACCCCGTGTTCACTCATGGTGTCGGTGACTTTGCCTGACGACCCGCATTTTCCGCGGAGTGCACGTCGAACCATGTTGAGCTGACGTAGCTTAAGATAGCTTGCCGGTCCAACGCCGAGCTGTTGCCGAAACGTCCTCAGGAGCGTCCGGCTTGTTACGTCAGCCGCAACGGCTAGGTCAGCAACCTGAAGCCCTCCCCATTTCTGACCATCGGCGTGCTCCAGCGCTTTTGTCACGATGTCACTGGACAATCGCGACCTTTCCGGCGGCAGGTACGTTTCGTTGTCCAAGCCCGCAATTGCGCCGATCAATGCGTTGAGCAGCCGGGCAATACCAAGTCCGTGGAGCGTCGACGTTTGCTCTCTGCGAGCGAGCGCGGCCGTGCTCGCGATTGCCGCAGTCAAACGATTGAGAAGTTGTTTCGGGGATGAAATGACGCATTTTTCCTTCTTGAGCCATGCAAGATGGTTTCTGCCGCTCCTGATAACAAATGTTTCAAAGAGTCCAGCGGGCATCGAAATCGACGTCCAACGATGGATGCCGCGCGACGCGAACGTAAAATCGCTACCAGGCGGAAGCACCACGAAGTCGTGAGGCTGAAGGACTTGACCGTCAAAAATCAGGCGATCAGCAATTTGATCATCCTGAAAGAAGAAGCTCAAGGCATCTGGACACGAAATGCCGTGCAATATCTTGGAGCCTCCCTCCAGGCCAAACTGCAAGACGATCGAACCCAAATTACAGTGATCGACCGACCAAGGAGCTTGACTGGGACCAGTCAGCAGGAAACTCCCCATCGCTCCAATAACCATGTCGGAATATTCGTCAAAGCTAAGGCTGTATGATGCTACGTCGCTAGCGGCCGCCAACGGAAAAGTCCTCCCACCCGGTTTCCTACAAGCTCGCCTACGGATTCATCTCGATACACAGCTTCGCGCGCATAGCCTTGAACACGATAGCAATCGCTTCGACGACCAGCTTGCTCGTATCGGCCTTGCAGTACTGGATGACTTCGTGCCCGCTTCTTCCGCTCCCTCGACGTTGAGACGATGGTTACGTGCGAGACCGTTGTACCAACCGCTTGATGAGCATCCCGCGTCTTCCTGCCAGGCGCCCGCAAGTTGAGCGCAGGTCAGCGCCTGAACGTAGATATAATCCCGGCTGCGAGCATCAGCGCGCTGTGGGCAACTGCTCACCATCTGAACCCGCGAGTCAGGTCCGAATTCGCGCCGGCCAAAAGAGACCGGCACGAGTTCGAGCGCTCGAGTAACTTTCCGGGCAGCATGGTTGATCCAGGTGCCCATCAAGCCCGCATGATGCCGGGCGGTTGCCACGTCCCCTTGCCGACCGGGAGAATCGAGGGCGTCTCCGCTTTCGGCCAGTAGAGCCGCATGGCCATATAGATTGGGCCGTTCGGCGCCGGCAGCCAGTTCGATTCCTTGTCCGCCCCCGGCGACTTGTGCTGAATATAGACCGTCAGCGACCCGTCCGCGTTCTTCTTCATGGTGGGCAGCATCGGCGAATTGATCAGATAGCGGTTGATCGGATTTTCGATCAGTAGCTGGGTCTTGCCATCGTACATTGTCACCGACCAGAAGGCGTTGACCGGCGGCAATTGACCTGCCGGGAAAGTCAGCGTGTAGTTGTGCGTGCTGCCGTCGAGCGGCTTGCCTTCCGAATCGAACTTGCCGAGCGGGTAGGTCGCTTCCACCGCATCGTTCCCATAGATGCCCGCCTTGGCGCCCGCGGCGCGTTTCAGCCAGTCGCCATTGAAGAAGGCGGCGTCGCCAAAGAGGGAACTGAGCCGCCATTCGTTGACCGACACGCCGGCCTTGTCGATGGCTTCATCGATCTTTCGTTCTCCTTGCTTCATTCCGATGAGAATCTCGGCCTTGTGCTCAAGCGAGAGATCCTTGAAGCTGAAGGTCTTCCCTGCCCCGACACCAATGCGCGCAAGCTTTGCCCGGATATCCTTCTCGCTCTCGAGCACCGGCGCGAACTGCAAACAGAAATCGAGATACTCGAAGAAGTTCGTCTTCACGAGCTCCTTGTCGATCTTCGGAAAATTCACGGCCGGCGAAGCTGGCGGCGCCGACTGCTTCAGATAGGCCGAAAGCGGCTGCGCCTTGTAACCGGCTTGCACCTTCGTCACGTTGTCAATGTCGCCCGGATCAAGAAGCTGGGTACGGTAGAGGGCGAGCGAGAACTGCGTGCCCGACTGGAACACCTTCTTGACCCCGGCGGGAGTTGTCCCCTTCCACTCCGGTCCGACGACCATGTAGTCGCCAGCATCCTTTCCAGTGGCGCGGCTGCCGATATAGCCGTAATTGAATGTGTTCCCGTCGATAAGCTGTACTGAGTAGTAGCGCTTTGGGTCCACCGGCGGGACCGAAAGCACCATCGGCTCCGTCCTCAGGTCCATCCACACAACTGAATAGGGCGTGTCGCTGTTCGGCGAAATGACGGCGGTATCTTTATAAGTAAAGACGTGGGATTCGTTCTTGATCTGATTGAACGGCGCCTTGAACTGCCCCGAGTTGCGATCGATGGCGTATTCGTACATGATGCCGTAGTTCATCACGATCGGCAGGCCGTAGATGAAGCCGGCCTCAGCGATGTCCTTGGCCTCGATAATGCCAGGGTAGTTCTGCGCCATCAGGAGGCTCGGCCTCGCAATCGCGGCGCCGGCGGCGATCGCCGCGGTGGAGCGAAGTAGATCTCGCTTCGTCAACATTTGCCGTACTCCTTGTTGTTCGATTGAGTTATCGAATCGATCCGCATTTGGAAGTCAGGGAATCCATTGCAGTTTATTGGGATGTGCCACCGACACATTGACCGCGGCCTCCGCGCCCGATCCTGCGTGGGGTCGGCGGGCGTGCTCATGACCAGACGACAGATCCGCGCTCGCGGTCGACCCGACGGCAAGGAGCGCGCAAGATTGCCATATGCTCATGAGGTCGTTCGAACTTTCGCGCGGACGCTTAGTAGCAAGGCGGATAGGGGTAATAGCCACAGCGCGGCGGGTAGTAATAGGGATAGGCGGCCACAGCAGCCGCTCCAACAGCCGCGGCCCCGGCAACAGCAGCGCCGCGATAGTAGGCGCCGCGCCAGGCCGTTCTGCGGGCGACACCAGCAAACGACAGCGGCGTCAGCGGCCGGCCAATGATGTCGATGAAGACCGACGCTGGCCCATCGACTCCCGCCAGGTCACCTTCGAGCAGATCGACGTCGAAAGTCAGCTTGTCGCCTTCGAGCTTCGGCGACTTCAGTACAACCACCGCGTCGAAGACAGCCGATCCGTCCTTCTTGAATCCGGACACCGTAGCGTTCGGCGGATCCTTTGCGAAATTGTCGCTGCCGTTGCCCCAGTCCTCGACGATCCGCGCCGTCAGATCATGTCCGGCGGCCCGCACCGGGCGATCCGCAAACACGATGGCATTCGGCGAAACTCCGGCCAGAACGAGCTTTCCGTCCTTCAGGCTGGCGCCCCTAGAGTTAAGAACGAACAACGACGGAACGACCTCGGGCTTCGACTGTCCGATGGATTTCTCCAGCGGCATGTGCGGCTTCGGCTCGGCTGCCGATTGAGCGGAAAGGATCGTCGGCATACACGCCATGCCAGCGGCGGCAATGGCGAGAAGAGCGGCACGCAGTATTGTCATTGGTTTACCTTTCTGTATCCTGTCCGCACGGCGGCAAACCGACGTCGTGTCCTCGAACGGGACACCTCGACTGCCAGATCACCGTGTCCCGTGTCATGCTCTCCGCCCCCAACTCGGACCATCGCTGCTGGCATCCAATGAGCATCGGGAAATGGTTTTCGTCCCGCTATTTCGCGGCAACCGGGGAGGATGTCTTGCCATTTCGCGCCAATGGTCGCGGCCTTCGCTAATTCTTGCTGCCGGATCGCGGAGCCCGTTAAATCGTCGAGTCGGCAAAACATGCGCTCGATAGAGTCACGCGGGCTGTAGGCTTTTGGATCGCTGGAGTACGGCTGTCCGCTGGCCGGGTTTGACGGGCGGCGGCCATGCCCGACGATGCATCTCCGTTTGCCGGACACACCCACTCCTGCATGCGGGTATCAGATCGATTCCCTACAGATAAGCCGTGTAGGACTGGACCCAGAGCACGATGCAGGCGATGAGCCCGATGGGTCCCGCATTCTCGGCGAACACCGTCACCGTGCCCGACGTACCGAGGCGCAAAGTAGAGCGGTCGGCATTCGCTGGAATCGAAATCACCGCGGGGTACGCGCTCGTACCGCCAATTGATCCGACACGAGCGAGCGTCCCTGAAACCGCAATTTGCCCCTGCCCGACCCCTTCCGGAATCTCCGTGATCCTAGCCTCGTAGATGCGTCCCGGGTCATTGTCGAAAACGAGTTTGACCCGCGCACCGGGCCTGATAGTGCGAAAGCCATTCTGTGAAAACACACCGACAATGGAAACGTCCGACTCTATGATGAAGGACATCGCCGCGCGTGCCTGCAAGGCGCGAGCACCAACCGCCAGCGCTACGACGCTGGCGTAGCCGTCCGACGGCGCCTTGACCGTCGTCTGCTCAAGCTCCCATTTTGCATCATCGAGTTGCGCGCGGGTCTGCAGCACGGTCGTGTTGACGCCGCCGATCGACGATTCGAACGAGGCCCTCGCGCCCTGCTGTTGCGCCTTTGCAGACTGCAACTGGGCAATCGCAATATCGAGCTGTTCGCGCGTGTCCTGCTCACGAAACGACGTGGCGGCTCCGCTGTTTGTCAAGGAAGCGATATCGTTCAGCCTCTTTTCATGAAAAGAGACCTGTCTTTCAAGACCCGCCACATTGGCGTTGGCCTGATCGTAGTTCGCCTTGAGCACCTCGGCCTGATGCTGAGCGGCGATTAGTGCGGCTTCAAGCTGCCGAACCTTGTATCGAAACGGCGTCGGGTCGATTTCGAACAGGACCGCGTCGGCCTTCACCGGCACGTTTGGTTTGACGGGGATTGCGATCACCTCACCACTGACGTTCGGCGTCACTTCTACGACGCGTGATACGACCACGATCCGCCCGTTTGGGGGTGAGATAATTGAGCATCGCCATGAAGACGGCGAGAATTCCAATGCCTGCGAGGGCAGCGACGATTCCGGACGGCCAGGTCAGGCGTATCAGCTTGAACTTTGAAAATGCCAGCCAAATCAGGACAAGGTAGCTAACGAGAATGATAAACATCGTTTGTCCTGTCGTAGCAGGTGCCAGGCTGACGCCAACGTTCTTCAGTCAGTGCCGTCAGAACGCTGTCTTTTCCCTTGTCGAGGGGATGCGACGTAACTCCCGCCTGGCGGCGAAGATGTCTTGCCATTTCGCGCCAATCGCGATGGTTTCTGCTGATTGCCCGTATGCGGCTCCTTCCCGGGTCGGGGCCCGTCATTTCCTTGAACAACCCGCTGACGCCGATAGATGACGGGCTGTATTTCTGTCAGACGCATGAAGACACGGCTGAAGCTGCTCGTTCCCGCATAGCCGAGGCGCTGGGCGATCTCGGATATGCGCTGGTTGGATTCTAGAAGCAGGTAGCAGGCCGTATCGAGGCGCACTTCCGCAACCATGTCGCTGTAGCTGGTGCCCATTCCGGCGAGATGCCGCTGCAACGAGCGCGGACTCATCCCGAGTTGGAATGCGGTGCGTTGAAGCGCTGCGTCACCGTGACGCAGTGAGGCAGCAATCGCCGCCCGCACCGAGTATCGGGATGGGATGTGAACAGGCTTCATGGGACCGAAGACATGTGGTGAAGAGCCGAGACGCCTCGTCTAGCCTTCGCTTTTGCTGGAGCATGATGGGAGAAACGTCGGAGGTCTTGCCATAAGCCGCCAAGTTTAAGGCCGAAGGGCGCGCGGGCCACTGAGCCGGCCCAGTCTCGTCGCCCCAATGCAGCGGGTAGATATTTTGCAATACACGCCAACCGGGAGCCATTATGCTCTAAGCTTTCGGCAACTCAGCCGCGCTGCACACCGAAGCTGGAAAGTCGCCGAACTCAATTTCTGCGCGAGAGCCCAAAAATGACCGTACTTCCGTTAACTCGTTGCCAATTCATTATCCCTTTCGCTCACATTTGTAATGAGATCGGTGCCCCAACGGAGGCGTTGCTGACCAAGTTTCGCCTTCCAGCTTCTTTGGAAGAAAAGCCAGAGCACTACATCCCAATCCTGCTAGCCGTACGTTTCGCGGAAGCCGCACAGCGGTCGCAAGGCATCACAGACATTGGATTCCAGGCTGCGCGCCGGCTGCAATTCTGCCACCTGAGCGAAAAGATGCGCGCCATCATCCGCTTCTCGCCGACGCTGTTCATTGCCTTGCAGCAATTGTGCAAATGGGCAGCGCTTGAAGACACGAACTTGAGTATGTGGCTGGAGCGCGACGACAGTCACGTGAGAATTTGCAGCAAGCTTGCGGACACGGCCGGGGTGCCGCATCTTGAGCATTCGCAGTGGCTTCAGAATGTCATGTCGATGCATATCGTACGACAATTTTCCGGCCCCCACTGGATTCCGGCGACGATGGCCTTCGAAGCCCGCTATGAGCCGAGCCTCGAGACCCGGTCGTCCTGGCAAAATACCCGCTTCATATCGGATCCGAATTCCTCATGGATCGATATTCCCATTTCATTCCTGGATTTCCCCAATCTCGCAAGCGAGACGTTGGCACCTTCACATAACGACGACGTTGGGCCGTCCGGCCACGAAATCGTCTCTGCAGTCAAATTGATGCTGCCATCCTACCTGGACGATCGAATTCCAACGATCGCAGAAATGGCAGAGATGGCCGGCATCAGCATCAGAAGCTTTCAACGTAAGCTCTCAAGCGCCGGCGTTTCATATTCTGACCTCCTTGACGGAGTGCGCTTTGAAAATGCCGCTAAACTTCTGCGCGATACGGATGCCAAGATTATCGATGTCGCATTTTCTTCCGGCTACTCCGACCCTGCGCACTTCACTCGCGCCTTCCGACGCTTTTCCGGAGTTACGCCGAGAGAGTTTCGCGGCAAATGGAATCCGCAATAGGCGTCTCGTTACGCTCGTTGCGAGCCCGTCGAGATCATACGCCATGGCCAGCGTGCGTTCGTACTGATGTTGGCTGAACAGTACGACTGGATGCGGGTAGCCTGTCTCCGGGCATATCGGCACGACAAATAGGAGCAGCGTCGTCAATACGGTGGAGCGGGCCGAAATGGATGGTGGCGAAGCTGACCTACTACGAGCGCTGGATCGTGGCGTTCGCCTGTATCTTGCTCAGAAAAGAGATCCTCACGCCGACCGAAATCGCACTCGAGATGAAGGAGGTCGAGGGTGAGCGGCACCACCGCCGACGACAGCGAGGGCGCGCCGACCTTCAGGCCTTCGATCGCCGACAGCGCGGAACTGGCCGGCGTGATCGCGCCGTCGCCATAGAGCAGGGCGGCGCCGACCAGGCCGACGACCAGCAAATGGGCGCGCCAGGTGCCGGGCGCCGCGTTGCGTGCCGAGAGCAGCGCCCCGCCGGCCGATCTCAACCGCGAAGTTCATTCAGAATAGGTAAAAAAGGGCCAGCCACAGACGGGCTCCCCCTTGGGGCGTAAGATAGGCCAGATGATTCAGCCACTCCGAGACCCACAAGCAGTCGCGGCAATCGCAGCAGCCCTGCGCAGCACGCGCGGTGATGACGTCGCACGTGTGATGCTCACAGATGGCATGACACTCGCCGCCCTTATCGATTCCGTGCTGGTTTCGCGGATCAAAAATAGCGATGCTGTCAAATTAGTCGCGAGGGCGCTTGCATCTGGCGATTTCATTTTCACGCCTGAGCTCGGATCGCTGTGGCGCCTGAAGTACATCTACGCGTGCACGGGATCACTGGATGTTGTCGACATGGCTATCGCAACACCGCACGAAACAATCACGAGCACGGCGATTCGGCTGCGATTGCACTGACGCAAGAGTGGCCAGCGTGTGAATGGGCTCCCAACATTGACCCCACACTTGGAAGATCAATCAGCGACTTATGATACCGATCGGCGTCGGACCCCCATGCCAAATAACATCTCTGCCCGTTGGACGCCGATGAAAGGACATTCACCGATCTGAGAGCGGCGAGCTCTTTGTCCAGTCTAGGCGCGTCTCCCGCCATCGTAAATCACGGACGTGATAGTGGGTCGTTGCGTACGCAAAGCCCCGAGTATCTCGAGGGCGAGTCTCATTCATCACATCCATGATGCTTCGAGAATTGCGCGCCAAAGCGGCTTGACCCTCCCTCTGACCGACGCAAGTCTTGCCGCGTCAGTGTCGCGGGCAAGCCACCTCCTCTCAGCGGTGAGCCCGTGTCCGGACGTCAGGGAGAAACCATGGCATCGAGATCTTTCCACCTAGCATGTCTCGCGATTGTGTGCCTTGCCGCCGCCTGCTTCAGCACCCCAAGCCTCGCGCAGAAGAAATATGATGTCGGCGCCAGCGACACCGAGATCAGGATCGGAAACACAGTAGCTTACAGTGGCCCGGCATCATCTTATGGAGCGATTGCCAAATCTGAGGCCGCCTATTTCAAGAAGATCAATGATGAGGGAGGCATCAACGGCCGCAAGATCAACTTCATTTCTTACGACGATGCCAACAGCCCCCCAAAAACCGTCGAGCAAACACGTAAGCTGGTGGAAAATGATGAGGTGCTGTTCGTCTTCAATGCCGTCGGCACCGGCCCGAATACCGCTGTCCAGAAGTATCTGAACGCAAAGCAGGTGCCGCAGCTCTTCGTCGGAACCGGAGCGACCAAATGGGGAAACCCCAAGGGCTTCCCCTGGACGATCGGCTGGCAGCCTACCTACCAGAGCGAAGGACGCATCTTCGCCAAATACATTCTTGAACACCATCCGAACGGCAAGATTGCCATTCTTTGGCAGAACGAGGATTTCGGCAAAGACTATGTGAAGGGGCTCAAGGACGGTCTTGGTGAAAAGGCCCAGTCCATGATTGTTGCCGAGAAGACCTACGAGGCGACCGACCCGACGATCGATTCACAGGTCGTCGCGTTGAAGGCTTCTGGCGCCGACATCATGATGACCTTCGCGACGCCGAAGGCCGCTTCCCAGGCCATCAAAAAAATCGCCGAGATCGGCTGGACCCCGGTCCACTTCCTCGCAAGCATCTCCAGCTCCGTGGGCTCGGTCGTAAGACCTGCCGGCTTCGAGCACGCGCAGGGCATCATCTCCAGCACCTACACGAAAGATCCGACCGACTTGGCCTGGAAGGACGATCCCGCCACAAAGGTTTGGCTCGCCTTTATGGACAAGTACTATCCGGATGGCGACAAAACCAACAGCTTGAGCGTCTACGGTTACCTCGCCGCCCAGACTCTCGTGCAGGTCCTGACGCAGTGTGGCGATGATCTCACACACGCGAACATCATGAAGCAGGCAGCAAATTTGAAGGAAGTCGAACTGGAGATGCTGCTGCCGGGCATCCGAATCAACACCACCGCCACCGATTTCTTTCCGATCGAGCAGATGCAGACGATGCGCTTTGAAGGCGAGAGCTGGCACCCGTTTGGATCGGTGATTGTAGGCGAGATCGGGAGCGGACAATCGCAGTAGAGACCTCGCGACCTAGGCGGTCGTAAGAAATCGCCCTCGCCGGTCGTAGACTTCCGGACCGCAGACGAGCATGATCAGCGCGAGAAATCTACGCGATTTAGGCATGTCGGCAAAATCGAAACTAGCGGCGGGCGCAGCGGTTAAATCCGCAGAACGCGTTCTGGCGATTCTGGAATACTTCCGGGAGACTAAGCGCGCTGCGACAGTCGGCGAGATCGCTGGCGCACTCATTCTCCCGCAGTCCAGTACCACAATGCTGCTCAAAAGCCTGCTGAAGCTCGGTTATCTGGATTACACGCCTGAAACCAGGAAGTTTCGGCCGACCTATCGCGTTGCCGTACTTGGAAGCTGGATCCAGCACAGCCTGTTCGAGAGTGGCCCGCTCACCGACACCATGGATGCGATAGGAAATGCGATCGGCGAAACCGTGCTACTGGGCCTCCAGAACGGCCCGCACATGCAGTACGTCCATATCGTCGTTCCGAGCCAGGGCGTCTTGCTCGCGACGCAAGTCGGCATACTTCGGCCAATGACCTGCTCGGCGCTTGGCCGCATGCTGCTGATCCGAAAGACCAATGATGAAATCAGGGCGATCGTCCGTCGCAACAACGCCGACGCTGAGGACAGCGCCCACCGCGTTCAAGAGCAGCAATTCATGGCGGAAATCGAATCGATCCGAAGTCAGGGTTTTGCCGAGAGCAGAGGCAAAATGACACCGGGGGCCAACGTTATCGCAATGCTGGTTCCGGAGCAGCCCGACACCACGACACTGGCAATCGGCGTCGGTGGCCCTATGATGCGCATCGAAGAACGGCGCGACGAAATCATCAAGGTGATGAGGCGGCATCTACGCGGAAAATAGAGCCTCTATCTCAGGATGTTTGCTTGTCGCCAGCTCACTATCTCGCCGGGCACGCAGCCGATCGTCCGGAGTATCTCTTCAGTGTCTTCACCCAGCATCGGCGCGCGGCGACGGATCGATCCGGGCGTTTCGGTCAGGCGAATGGGGATCCCCGCGATGGTCACCGGCGTGTCACAACCGGGTTGTTCGACCTCGACGATCATCTCGCGGATGGCGAAATGCGGATCTTTGACGATTTCGTCGATGTGATAGACCGGCCCGAACGGAATCCTGCCACCCAGGCGCTCGATGAGCTGCTCCTTGGTGTGATCGCCGACGTACTGTTGGACCGCCCCATAGACCAGATCCTTGTTAGCGATCCGGGCCTTACCAGTCGCCGTGCGCGGATCGTCGATCAGTTCCTCGCGTCCCATCAGTCCACAGAGCTTCTTCCAGAATTCGTCGGTGTGCGCGGCGACGGTTACCCAGCCATCGCGCGCCTTTAACATGCCGAACGGCGCCAGCAGCGGATGCCGGTTGCCTTCCGGATGAGGATTGAGGCCCTGGAAGGCACGCTGATGCACGATCCGCTCGCAGAGCGACAGCACGACATCGACCATCGACACATCGACATATTGCCCCGCACCGGTCTTTCCCGCGCGCAGAATGGCGCAAACCACTCCAAAGGCCGCCATAGTGGCCGGCACCAAATCGCCTACCCCCGGTCCCACCTTGATCGGCGTATCCGCATCTGCGCCGGTGATCCCGATGATGCCGCCCATGGCCTGAGCTACCGGGTCATAGGCCGGCCAGTCGGCATAAGGGCTGCGTCCGGTCCGTGGATCGCCGAAGCCCCGGATCGAAGCGTAGACCAGCCGCGGATTTTCGCGAAGCAGGCTTTCGTAAGACAAGCCAAGCCGCTCCATCACGCCGGCTCGAAAATTCTCTACGACCGCGTCGGCGCTCTTGCACAGACGAATGAGGATTGCCTTACCTTCCGCGCTCTTCAGGTCAAGTGCGATGCTTTTCTTGTTGCGATTGACGCTCGCAAAATACCCGCCGAACGATTGCTGTGTGTCATCGACCCGGAAAGGGCCCGCCGCCCGGGTGCCATCGCCTTCGAGCGGCTCGACCTTAATTACCTCAGCCCCCTGGTCGGCGAGCATCATCGTGCAGTACGGTCCGGCCAGCATCTGGGTCAGGTCGATGATGCGGACGCCCTCCAGCGCGCCGGTCGGTGCAGTGCCGATCATTGTTTCACCCGGTAAGAGCAGCCTTCATCAGGAAACATGCTGGCGATCTTCACATCCCAATCAGATTTGCGCGCTCGACCACATTGTTGACGATCCGGACCGATGCGATGTCGATCATCTTGCCCTCATACATCACCGCTCCCAATCCTTTCGAAAGCGCGTCGTCGAACGCAGCTTTCATGGCACGGGCACGATCGACTTCATTTCGCGTCGGGGAGAATACCTCCTGGGAGATATCGACCTGTGAGGGATGGATCGCCCATTTTCCGACCAACCCCAGGGTCATCGCCCGCCGGCATTCTTCCCGGTAACCTTCCGGATTCCGGATGTCGCCATAGGGACCGTCGACAGGATCGATCCCGAACGACTTGCAAGCAATCGCCAGGCGATGCCGCTGGTAGTGCCAGATGTCGCCCGGATACCCGCCGGAGCCGCCGATCGCCGCCACCGCTACGCCCTGGCTCGCGGAATAATCGCCCATGCCGAAGATCAACGCTTCAAGCCGCGGCGTCGAGGCGGCGATGCGCTCGATGTTCATCATGCCCTCGACCTCCTCGATCAGGCATTCGAGGCCAATCCGGTTCTTGATTCCGAGATCCTTTTCCAGTTGGGTGAGAAGCTTGTCGACGAACAGGACATCGTCGGCATCGAGCACCTTCGGGATCATGATAAGATCGAGCTTCTCTCCAGCTCCTTGCACCACATCAATAATGTCGCCATAGCAGAATCGAGTCGCCGTATCGTTGATGCGGACACAGCGGACGGTGCGGCCAAATTCCAGCGTGTTGAGGGCCTTGACGATGTTGCTGCGCGCCGCCTTCTTGTGGTCGGGCGCGACGGCGTCCTCGAGGTCAAAGAACACGTAGTCGAGATCCAGTGCAGCCGCCTTTGCCATCATCTTTTCCGAACTGCCCGGCACCGAGAGCTGGCAGCGGCGCAGGCGCTTAGGCCGGATATGCTTGGTCATGGATATGATCTCCAGGTGCTGAACTGAGTTGTCTGAGCCGGCGCGTCGATGTGGGGACGAAAATGCGGCGCCTCTACCGATTCGCCCAGGCACTGCGCCGCTTCATCAGCACCGTGCGCTCGCCCTCGTAAACAAGCTTGTCGTGCTGGTTGATTCCGAAGTGCTTGAACCGAACGATGCCTGCGTCCGCGCGATCGGCATCCGTCTTCTCGAGCACCTCGGTAAAGGCGTAGAGCGTATCGCCATGGTGGACCGGCGCTTTCAGGCGGATCTTGTCCATCCCGACTTCCTGGAGCACCTGCTCACCGGTGTCCTGCGCGGCGAGCCCAATCACCATGGAAAAGTTGATGCCGCCATAGACGACACGGGTGTCGAAACCGGGAACGTCCGATGATTGCTGCATCAAGTGCTCGTTAAAGTGACCTTGCGCGGTATTCATCACCATGTTTGTGAGCAGAACATTATCCATCTCAGTGACGGTCTTGCCGCGGGCATGGGCAATGGTCTGGCCGACTTCAAAATTCTCGAAGTAGTTGCTCGACGATGTTCGGCTGCTGATATTGCTCATTGTCTTCTCACGCCAAATGCGCGGCAAAGGCCTGCTCGATCATGCGGCGGTCCATCGCCGAACGGCCGAGCAGGTTGTCGGAGATGATGCGCTGCTGTATTTCCGAGGTGCCTTCGAAGATCTTGGTGAGCCGCGCATCGCGCCAATAGCGTTCGACGGCATGCAGCTTGGTATATCCGGCGCCGCCGTGAATCTGGAGGGCCTCCGAGGTCACTTCCTCCGCCATCTCGGAGGCGAAGTATTTCACCATCGACGCCTCCGAGTCGCAGCGCCGTTTTTGGTCGATCTCATTGCAGACGTAGTAAAGCAACTGGCGGGCCGCCTCGATCTTAGTTGCCATGGTCGCTATCTTGAAGCGGATTGCCTGGAATTCGCTGATCGGCATGCCGAACTGCTTTCGTTCCTGAGCGTAGGCGATGGAATCTTCGAGCGCCCCTTGCGCCAGCCCGATCGAACGTGCCGCGGTGTGGGCCCGCGCCGCCTCGAGGCCGTAGGCCATCAGATAGAACGCCTTGCCTTCTTCACCGATCAGCGAGTCGGCCGGCACCCGGGTGCCCTGAAACGACAGCTCGTAGGTGTTCCAGCCGAAGTAGCCGATCTTCGGGATCGGATTTCCTTCGCAGTTCGGCGGCAATGTGCCACGCGGCTTCTCGATCAAGAAAGCGGATATTCCGAGGTGACGCTTGTCAGCCGAAGGTGACGGCGAGGTCCGAGCGAACACCGTGATGTAGTCGGCACCATCGGCAAAAGTGCACCAGTACTTATTCCCAGTGATCACCCACTCGTCGCCGTCACGAACTGCCCGGCACGAAATGGACGCCAGATCCGAGCCGGTACCGGGCTCTGACAATGCCGCAGCCTGCAGAAACTCACCCCGCGCCGCGCGCCGCATCCGGTCTGCATTCTTCGGCGACAACGCGCCGCCGAGCCGCAGCCAACCCGCCTGGCCCCGCGCCATGATCGAGGCGACCGACATCCATCCGCGCGCCAATTGCTCGGTAACCAGGCAGTATTCGAATGTACCGAGGCCGAGACCGCCGTACTCTTCCGGTATCCTGATTCCGAAATAGCCCATGTCCGCCATCTTCTGGCGCAACTCCATGGGGATCATGCCCTGCTGCGGGTCCAGCCGGTTTGCGACCGGCAAAACCTCTTTCATAGTAAATTCACGCGCAGCGTTGCGGATCAACTTGCGCTCATCGGTCAAATAACCCTTGCCGTCGCCTGCGGCGGTAGCATCGTCGGATGATGTCGTCATGGGCGCTTCCTCACAAGATTGCTGCGCTGATAGTCAACCAACAGGACACCCTGCGCATCGAAGCCTTTGGTATGCCAAGTAACGATCCCATAGTTCGGGCGGCTCTCGGTCTGACGGCAAGCCAAGACCACGCTTTCCGCGTAGACGGTCTCGCCGACGATGACCGGCCGATGATAGGTGAGCTTATCGACACCCAGGAACGGACCGCCGCCTTCGCTAAGATCTTCAACCGTCAGTCCGAACACTGTGTTGAACAGAAGCAGCGGGCACACGACCAGATCTGCGTAGCCGTGTGCCCGCGCATAGTCGGCGTTGGTGTAAAGCGGGTTGTAATGCAGCGTCAGGGTCGTAAACAGCGTGTTGTCGCCTGCAGTCAGCGTGCGGCCCCAGTGATGCCGGAAAACACGCCCCACGGTGAAGTCCTCGAACCGGTTGCCGCGCGGCCACGGCTTCGCTTTTGCTTTCAGCTCCGCGACAGGGTCGGTGGCCATCTCGGTCTCTCCTCAGCTTGATCTCTTTCGCGTTTGCGATTCCAAGACATCGGAAACGTGCAGCGTTGCTGTAGGCCGACAGTGGCAACCTCGTTACTGTTCGTCCACCTCAATGAGCCGCGCCACGCGCATAATCATATATGTGATTGCTAGATTGCCTGCGATGAGGTGGCACAACGAGCTCACGCAGCTGGCGTACACTTGGCTGCAAAACCCGCGACCGCGTCGTTGAACGAAGCAGGTGCCTCGACATTGATGGAATGCCCGCCCTCGAGGTCCACGATAGCAAGCGACGGCAGCAGTCTTGCGGCGCGGTCGCGCAGCGGCTGGAATAGCCGCTCCCAAACACCGTTAACCAGCAAGCTTGGAGCCTTCAGTTCACCGAGGCAATCGACCACAGAGAGCAGCGGGGTGGTGTAGCGAATGGCATTGGCGATGGCGCCCGGCTGAATTAGCGCTGCATCCTCCAACATCTCCTGCTTCACTTCGCTCGGAAAGCGGGTCGAAAAGCGGGGGTGAAAGCGCAGCGCTTCTATGGCAGCGCGGCCGCCTCTCTCCAGGGCATCGGCCCGCGCCATCAATTCCGCGCCGCCAGCCCGCTCGCCAGGTGCGGACAACGCAGACATCGAATTGGTGAATATCTGGCCGAACACGTGCGTCGGGTGGCTGTGCGCATATCGGATCGTCAGACCGGCTCCGAAGGATTGTCCGCACACTAGCCAGCGATCGACGCCGAGGTCGCGCCGGATCGCCTCGAAGGCGTCGATGTAGCTGGTCACACCATACTCTGCTGGATCTTCCGGCACAGGCGAGCGACCATGCCCCCACAACTCGATGATCACCGGCCGGACGTATTCCTTCAGAGCCGCAAGATTCGGCCGCCACTGCACGCGGCTCGACAGAAAGCCGTGAACGAGAAGCAGGTGGGGACCCCTGCCCCCTGCCTCGACTTCTACATGAAGCTTCACGTATCAGTCCATCAAAGCGCGGATATCATGCAATGTATCCAAAGTGGCGATGTTGCACTGAAGCTTGTCTGCCGGCTCGACACCGATCACAGGAGCCGCAAGGCTGCGAAACTTTGCCGCGAGACGTTTACTCTGACGGTTCATATCCGTGTCGGGAATACCTACATCAAGGTGGGTTTCGGCAACCTGGCCAGCACGGCTTTTGATGACGACACGCGCATCGTGGCCCGGCGGCCGGTCGCCGCGGACGGTGACGCGGTCTCTGAGGTCCGTCAGCACTGAATCGGTAGCATTTTCATCCGAATATGTTTCGGTCGCGGCCGTGTCCTTGCCGCATGCGGCAAGGGCGGCCGCGTGGCGCAGACTGAACTTGCTTTCCAGTCCGGTCCTCGGTGCGGGAATATTGCAAACCGATAGATGCCCGGACGGGACATGCACGTCGATCGCGGCAACGTCCTCCCCGTTCAGGGAGAGTTGGTGACGCAAAGCGCTGACAGCTTCGATAGTTGAATGAGTGAGATAGCATGCGGCGTGATACTTGAAGAGCGTCTTGACAATCGTGCTTCCGGGACGTGGCAACCGCGGTTCATCCGCCGCAAGGCCATCGCTTTGCGTAGCGACGAACCCTTGCTCGACCTCGAGCACCCCCGGGTTGGCGGTTAATCCGCGCGCAGCAAGCCGGGCCGCAAGAACACCGTTGGCTGCAGCCCGGCCGGCGTGAAATGGCTTCGCCATGGTTCCGAACATCGATTTCAATCCCGCTGCCTGGGTTCCAGCAAGACCAAACGCGATCGCCATCTGCGCATCGTCAAGGTTCATCAGAATGCCGGCTGCAGCCGCGGCACCGAACGACCCCAGCGTCGCCGTGGAATGAAAGCCGCGCGCGTAATGTGAGGGCATCACCAGCGCCCCCACGAAAGCCGCCGCCTCGTAGCCAGCGATAAACGCCCGAAGGACGTCCATCCCGCTGCGGCCTTCCGATTCTCCGACGGCCAAAGCGGCCGGCAGAATAGCAGCGGTCGGGTGCCCGACCAGAGGATGAACGTCGTCATAGTCGAGAGCATGCGAGGTTGTGCCATTGACCAGCGCTGCATCGGCAGGCGCGCATGCGAATGTCGATCCGACAATCGACGATCGTCCACGCGAATTCTCCGCGACTTCATCGCGCAAAATCCGGGCGACAGCCTCATTCAATCCGGCAAGGGTGACGCCGAACCAGTCCAGCATGCACTGCTTGGCGACCGTAACCGCGCGCGCATCGAGATCGGCGTCCCGATAACCGACACTATGACGCGCCAGCTTCAACGTCAGGTCTGTCATTTTCATTCTCGTGTTTTCCCTAATCGCAGACGGGGGTCGTATGGTGAAAGCATGCACTCAGTGCCCCCGCCAGAAGCCGACCGCCGTCACGGCTTGTGCGATTTGCGCACGCAACGGCGTTGGCATCTGGCGCCAGTGTATCGTCGAGATCGAGAATGAGGCTGTCCGAGGGCGCACGCATTCGAGCCCGGCATAAACAGAACGCTGCGGAGCAGGTGCGTCATCGGTCGATCCTTGAATGCTCGTTCTAAACTCGGCGAACCATCAGCAGTTCGATCAGGCGGTCGCCCGCGCGTCGCGCCCCACCTTCACCGAATTCTCGCTAGGTATAGTCGCAAGAACCGGGCGCAACGCCGCCGCGGCGGCCCGATACTCGGCCTTCAGCCGCCGGCACAATTCCGCGGTAGAGGGGATGTCGTCGATGTTGCCGACGCCATGGCCCGCGGTCCAGATGTCCTTCCAGCGCTTGCGCGTTTCGGCCGCCGCGACCACCTTGCCCGGCAGCGTGGTGCGCAGCACGTCCAGATCAATGCCCGCCGTAAGCAAACTCTTGGTCAGCCAGTTTGCGGGGGCGCCGTCGATCGACGCACTGAAGAACACGTCAGTTGCATTGGACTCGACAATCATGTGCTTTTGGCCCGCTGGCGCCGACGACTCCATGGTGGCGATGAAGCGGGTGCCGATGTAGGCGAAATCCGCGCCCATCGCCTGCGCCGCCAGCACGTCGCGGCCGGTGGTCATACCGCCGGCCAGCACCACGGGACCGTCATGGATGCGGCGCACCTCATTCATCAGCGCGAACGGATTGATCGTCCCGGTATGCCCACCGGCGCCGCCCGCCACCGCGATCACGCCGTCGACTCCCGCCTCCAGCGCCTTCTCAGCATGACGGCGGTTGGCGATGTCGTGCAGCACCACGCCGCCATAGTCGTGAATGCGGGCGATTACATCGGTAGGCGCGCCTTTGGAGGTCAGCACCACAGGCACCCGATACTTGATGCACAGTTCCAGATCGCCTTCCATCCGGGTGTTCGACGGATGCACCACGAGGTTGACCGCGAACGGCGCAATCGTGTTGCCGGCGGGCTGGTCATGCAGGCGTTTCAGGCCGTTGGTGGTTTCGATCAGCCATTCCTCAAACATCTCGCGTGTCCGGGTGCCATGGGCAGGGAAGCTGCCCATCAAGCCCTCTGAGCAGGCCGCGAGCGTCATCGCCGGGGTCGAGACCAGGAACATCGGCGCCAGGATGACGGGGATTTCGAGCTTGCCGGCGATCTCTTGGACGTTCATTGCCATCTCCAGTGTTCGTTTTCACGCGCCGGGCTCGGCACGCGTGACGCCGAGTTCTGCAAGGCGCCGGATCGCTCCCTCATCAAGCCCGACAATGCTTCGCAAAACGTCTTCGGTGTGTTCGCCGAGATCGGGCGCGTCGCGTGTAACGGTGAGTCCGTTGCCGCCAAAGCAATAGGGCATGCCCTTGACCACTTCGCCGTTGCGGTGCCAGACCAGCGTGTGACCGGCGAGTCGTCGCTCGCGCTTCAGAGCGGCGCCATCATGCACCGGCGCAGCAGCCAACGCGGCCGCAGCAAGCGCCGCAGCCGCATCGGCCGCCGGGCGCGCCGCGCACCATCCAACCAACGCCGTTCGCATGTTCAGTGCGTCGCCGACAATCGCGCGGCAGCGTGCGACGTCGGTATCATCCTCCAGTGTCACGGCAACCCAACGGCGGTCCGATGCCAGGAAACAATCTTGCAGGACAACGCCCTCCTCCGCGTTGCCGCGCCGGCGCGGCTCCGCGCGTCCAGGGTCGACTGAACTGGCGAGAATCTCTTCCCCAATCAGAAAGCTCGTCACCTCGCGTTGCGAGATGTCGAGCAGCGCGCCCTTGCCGGTGCGCCGTGCTTCGCGCAGCGCCGCAATGATCATCCCGGTGACAAACAGCGACACCACCTGATCCGGATAGTTGACGTGCGGCCCGCTGATCACGGGCTTGTCGCCGTCATAGCCGGTCAGCGCCGCAATGCCGCCCATCGCATCGAGCGTCGAGCCGAACGAGCCGTGCAGTCGATACGGCCCGGTCTCGCCCTGGCTCGATATCGAGGCAAAGACGATGCGCGGATTGCGACTTGCGAGGGTCGCATAGTCGAGCCCCAGCCGTTCGAGGACGCCACGGCGGAAATTTTCCACGACCACATCCGCCTTGGCGATCAGATCCTGCACCACGCGCCGGCCTTCCGGAATTTTGGCGTCGAGCGCCACCCCGCGCTTGTTACGATTGGTGAAGCGAAACTGCGGCGACCGGTTCCACCATCCCGGCGCCGTCTCGTGGCTGCTGCCGATGGAACGGAACAGATCCAGGAAGCTCGCCGATTCAACCTTGATAACATCGGCCCCGAGGTCGGCCAGCATCGCCGAGGTGTTGGCGCCTGCGGTGAGCTGACCGAAATCAACGACGCGAACGCCGGCGAGCGGTTTCATCGGAGCACCGCCTCCAGCGTTGACGGCTCAGCGGCTTCGGACGGTGCAAAACTGCGGCCGTTCCACAGCACCGGCAGCCGCGGCGAACGCAACGCACCAAACGAAGGATCGCCCGTGGCAACGATGAAGTCGCGCGCCCCGCATTGCGGATCGTCGAGCAGGTCGACCGGTCGGCACACCGGTCCGAGCGGGACACTCCGCGCTTGCGCCTCGGCATAGACCTGCGTCCGTGTCCGTGCTGCGAACCAGGGCGACAAATGCTCATAGAGCTCACGAATGTGTCGAAGGCGACCCTGGCGCGTGGAGAATTTCGCGTCATGCAGGGCCGGGTTATCGACAAGGTCGCGCAGATTCTCAAATTGCGTCACCGTAAAGACCACCGCGATCCAACCGTCGAGGCAGCGCACCACCTGAAATTCCGAACTGGCGCCCTGGCGGGTCGGCGCGTTGCCGTCGCCATCGACACCGGCAACGGCCTTCCAGTTCACCCACATCACGCTCTCGATTAGGGAGATGCGGGCGGGTAGCAGCGGGCGGCCGGCATCGCGCTCCGCGAACAGCGCCATCAATGCGGTGAACGCGGACAGGCCAGCGGAATAGGACGCCTGATGGCCACCGAGCCGCAGCGGTTCGCGATCGGGATCACCCACCATATCCAGGAGACCGCCGAGCGCGAGAGCAGTGAATTCCGACAGCCGTGGACCGGGGACAGGCATGGTATCCGGCCATCGCGCGACCTCGACCACGGCGATGCCGCGTTCAACGACGGCTGCACGCGCATCATCGCCATCCTCCAGCAGGACGGCGTCGATCCGCTTGCTCAGAAGCATTTCGATCGACGCGCGCGCCGCGCCCGGATCGTCCGGCAATACCAGCGAGGTTTTCCCGGCGTTGAGAAATTCGAACAGTGCGCTACGCGCCGTCGCTGCGGAGCCGCGCGGCAGAAGTGGCGGCTTGTGCCGCACAGGATCGCCACCTGGTGGTTCAAGCTTGATCACCCGGGCACCGAGGTCGGCCACAATCCTGCCCGCCAGCGACGTTGCCAGACGAACGCAGACCGGCGCCAGCTTGTTGCCGATCTCGAGAATCACAAGGCCGGCGAGCGGCAGGTCGCTCCCGCCCGCGGCAACCGGTCCGGCGGCCTTAGTCATGAATCTGATTGAGACCTGGACGGATCGTCGATCGCCAAATCATGTTGATTCCTCTCGTCGGGGAAAGAGCCCGAACCACACCCAGCTGTTATCGTGATATCGATGCGTGCCCCCGCACTGTGACAAGCCCTTGAGTTCAGCGTCTAGTCTAGCTGCGCATTTCGCGATCAGAAATCACGGATGTGATATTCGAGGATTGTGCATTTTCCCGATCTTGGTTGTGGATTTTGGCTGCCGACGCGGCCGATGTCATGACGATCCTGCGCTGCCGGCCGGATCCTTTTTTGAAGCTCGGTCCTTCAGCGTGAACGAAAACCCATGCGACGCCGATCGGCTTTGATCCCGCGCGCGGCCAGCTCCACCGTCAGCTTGCGTAGTGAGAATGGTCCCGAGCGAAATGCGCCTACTTGGCCAGTTGAAATTGGCGCCAGAGAGTTGTCATTCAAGGTTGATGGTAATCCGTGCACGGCGCAAACGCGCGGCGCAGCGCTCAATGGTAAATAAGCCAGTGTTTGATTGAGAAGTACAAATCTCGGCGATTGTCACGACGAATATGCAGTCCGCCGAAAGAAAGTCCAGTGAGTGTCGCTGAACTCAATGGGTAGGGCGACCGATCGACAGCCGCCAGTATCTGCTATGTCTTGGCGCCGATCTTGATATGAATCGCGTCGGCGCTTTCTTGACCATCCGGGACCTGCCTTGCGACAGCGGTCAATCCCTCGTTCCGCATGGCGTGCAAGAGGGCGGCGGCGGGCTTATCAAGCGCTCCTCCATCCGACTGTCGCGATTCGGCAATCTGCACTTCGACCCCCTTGAGCACGACGATGCCGGCCGCGGGCTTTCCGGGAGGGATATATCCAGAGCCAGGTAGGACCGCCTGTCTCTTCCAGCCTGCGGCATCAAGCGCTTGTCCAATATCCTCCATCAAGGCAACAGCTTCGGGATCAAGCTCGACCGAGAAATCGAATGCAGTGCCACGAAATTCCTTGAGGGCGGCGGCCAATCGTTGTTGCGACGCAGGGCCGAACGTCCTCGGGCTATCGGCCCAATACTCCAGACCACAGCCGACCAAGACGAGTGCAGCAAATGCAATCGCCAGCCTTCGCTCCCAGGCACCTTTCGAGATCCCAAGAACCAGAAGAGCGACTTCGCCGCTCAACCCTATCAGAAGCAGGATCTCCCCGATCTGCCTCAGCCAGCTGAAGAGGACCAGGGAAAACGCGGGGGTATGTAACATCAAGCTCTCCAAGTCGCAGGCCGGCAGCCTTCAGGGGGCTGCATCACTCGTAACGCTAGTCTGACATGCGAACATGTGTGGACCTACCAACAGGAGTTTAATAAGTTGCTAGTAGTCAAGGCGCGCGACGTGACGCGCTGCGCCGATCGCGCGGCCCGAAGATGCGCCCCTCATCCTGAGATGAACTGCCTCAGATCAATCATCTATCGAATGCAGTTTCCTTCGCCCGTCAACGAAACTTGAGACGAAGCTGATTACGACGTCAGCTCCAGAAAGATAAATTTGGATGGATGGCCATAGCGATCTCAATCAAAGCCATGAGATATTCGTCCATATTCGCATCATCGTCGGGATGATACTGGGCATCAGTGTTGCCCGACTCGTCACTGGCGTAACGCGCTTTATTCAACATCCCGGAAAGGAACGAATCGATCTCCTCCATCTTGGGTGGGCTGTCTTTGTATTCCTGTCCATAATCCATTTCTGGTGGTTCGAATTTGCGTTGTCCGGAATCGCGCGATGGACATTCGAAAGCTATTTTCTTCTCATATGCTATTCCGTTGTCTTCGTTATGCTGTCTGCAATGGCCTTCCCCGACAACGTCGGAGATCACAGTGGATTAAGTGAGTATTTCTGGGATCACAGGAACACGTTCTATGGTCTCATTTTGATTTTGCTCTTGGTCGACGTTCTCGACACGTTGCTGAAGGGATCGAGCTACTATCACCAAGTCTATGGTTGGTATTATCCGATCAGGCAGGGCTTGCTGATCGGCGGCACGATAGGAGCACTTATTTCGAACTCCAAGCGATACCATGTTCTGTTTGTCGCCTTTGCGCTGGTATTCCAGGTTGCCTGGATCGCGAGCTTGTTCGACGTGATAGGGTCGAAATGAAGCTGCGATCAAGATTACCAGCCGCAGACGGGCGGCTCGCTGCGAAAGGTGAATGTCACGTTCTCGTCCTGCTGATCGCCGGGTCTGGCTGTCACAATGCCTTGCTCGGCGATATCAATCTTGATCCTGCCGCGATGCTTCAAATCGGTCACCGACAAACTCCGCGACTCGCTGGATCGCGGCCCGTCCCTCAGGAAGTAGGGATGCAAAGAAGGGCCAGATATGTATCATCTCGTCCCAGACTTCGATCATCACCTGGGTATTCGCCTCGCGCGCCTTGTCCGCTAGACGCGTTGAGTCATCCAACAACCGCTCGCAGTCACCCACCAGGATGAACAAGGGAGGCAGATTTCCGAGATCGGCGTATAGCGGCGAGATCAGCGGCTCCCGGACGCTTCGCTCTCCGGCATACGCTTTCGCATATCGGAAAGTCGTCTCTGGTGTGATGATCGGGTCCACCGCGGCGCGGCTTTGCATTGACGCCCCTTCCTTTGCCAGGTCGGTTGAGGGCGAGATCAGGAACGCGCCGCAGGGGGGCGGTTCGTCTGCATCTCTGAGGCTGATAAGCAGGGCCATCGAAAGACCCCCGCCGGCCGAGTCTCCGCCGACCACGATATTCTGGCGAGGCCTCGAAGTCCGCAGCCATCGATAGGCTCGGACTGCATCATTCAGCGCCGCTGGAAACGGATGCTCGGGAGCCAGCCGATACTCGACGCTCAACACCCTGCAGCGCGTCGCCTTGGCAAGTCTACCGACAAATTCGCGATAATCGCGAACCGAGGCGATGCAGTAGCCGCCGCCATGGAGAAAGAGCAGCACACCATGCGCCCGAACTTCCGGCGGAACGCACCACTCGGCGGAGACGCCATCCGCATCGACCGGCTCGAACTGCAAGTCAGGATCAGGTACAAACTGAGTGGCCAAGGTTGAGAAGCGCTCACGCAACTCCGCAATTGAAAGACCGGCAGGCGTCGGCCTGGACCGCAATGTGTTCAGGAACGCCGCGAATTCTGGACTTGCCATGCCAATTCCACCTGCTTCGAACGTATGCCGCCAAGGATAGAGCCAACGTCTAGTTGCCGACCTGTGCGGCGAACGGGGTCCATTTGGTCCCGTCAAACTCGACAAACTGCAAGTTGCGGATGATGTTGTAATCTTCGGGAGAGTTCTCATACGTGACACCTGGAAGCCCCAACACCAGGGAGACGTTCTTCAGATTTGTCGCGTGCTTCATGACATTCTCTCGTGTCAGTTCGTCTCCGCAACTCTTCAGAATCGTCTCCATAAGATTTGCGACCATGTAACCCGTCGCATACGCAGTCTCTTCGGGATTCACACCGGGAAGATATGCCTTGACGAACTCCATGTAGTCACGGACGTCTTTGTCGTCAGCCCACCTCGGATCGGTGGGATCTTTCTGCCATTGCGAACTTATCAACCCCTTTGCATTCTCCAGGCTCGCAGGGCGAAGAATTGCACCGATCGAACCGGAGATCGACGGAACGATCATTCGTGCATTCCAACCCATCTCTCGCGCACGGCGGATCGACTGTGAGGCGAACTTGGTCAGCGCAGCGTTGAAGAACAGATCCGCGCCGGACGAAGCAAGCTGGGCAACCTGGGAGTCGATCGTTGGCGACGTCGATTCGTAATTTGCGACCTTCACGATCATCGCGTCAGCCTTATCGCCAAGACCCGCGCGCAGCCCGGCAAGATATTCCCGGCCGAGTTCGTCGTTCGGATACAGAACGGCGATCTTGGAATTCGGCCAGGACTTCAAGATCAATCTGCCGAAGATCTGCCCTTCAGTATAGAACGGGATGAAGAACCCGGTTGACCAGGGCGCATGCTTTGGATCGTTGAATTTCCTGCTGCCCGAGATTTGAAACAGTTGCGGTACCTGCGCCTTGTTAAGGTAGGCCTGCGACGCCACTCCGGTCGGCGAGCCGTTCGACCCGACAATCGCAAGTACCCCCTCCTCCTCGACCAGCTTGCGTACCTGCTCGAAAGCCTTCGGCGGGCTATACCCATCGTCGAGCGATATCAGCTTGACCTTTCGACCATTGATTCCGCCCTTTTCGCGATTGATCTTTTCGAAATAGGCGGTTGCCCCGCGGCCAAGTGCCGAGCTCGACGAGACAGGACCGCTATAGGGCTCTGTCTGCCCGAGCTTGATCTCCTGATCTGTAACACCGGGATCGTACTTCTTGTCGCCCGATTGGGCGAAGGCTTGCGCACAACTCACCGCAATCGCCAGCGTAAGAATGGTCGCTCTGATCACACCGTACCTCCCTGAGCCATTATTTCGCATCTCTGTGTGGATGCGCGTTTTGCTGAACTTCTGACGAGGACGAGGAGCGGTCAACAAAGCGGAGGCAATGTCAGTCGCATATTACGAGTGTGATCGAGCCCAGGTGGACGTTGTACGAGTAGCGCGAGCGCCGAGCGCCGCCGATGCTGCCGCAGTGACACACTGCTGCGCCTTCCGCTCAAGCGAACCCGGTGCACGGAACGGCAAACGGACGTGAGCGACAGTTCGCGTTCAATGTACCTCCTCTTGGCGGAAGCATTCGCCAGCTGAGCCGGATCGCTTGCACGGAGCCCCGATCAAATCCGTTCGACCGGACCGCGCGCATGGCGGTCCGCGAAAGGTAAGCGGCACAATCGTCGACATCGACAATCCCGGGAAGACGGCTGACCCGCCAATCAACATGCTGGACCAAGCGAGGATCGGCCCTTGAAGGCGATCACACCTGTAATAAGCCCACCTCCGTATTTTCATACATAGTTTCAATAGCTTACGATATCGATTGAGTGGCGCCGAGGATTGCATCGAGCATTATTTGCAATAGGATTGCGTATTATGCATTGGCGGTGCAGATTTGGAATTTCTTGTCCCTCTGTCGCTTGGCCGATGCGCAACCGCCACACAACACGATCGGGGGACAGTCGCATGCAACGGGACACACAAGAAGTCATCGAGAAGATATTGGGCCCGCTTCCCTTCGACTGCGATGAGCTCAGATCAAAGTACGACGGCGAACGCGATGGGCGAATCCTCGAGCAGGGTAACGCGCAGTACGTTCCGACAGCGGGCAAGTTCGAGCATTTCGACCGCGATCCATGGACTCCAGCCGGGTTCGTCAGGCCGCCGATCATCGAACACACCGAAGTCATCGTTGCTGGCGCCGGTTTCGGGGGCCTTCTCGCCGGCGCACGCCTGAGAGAAGCTGGCTTTAGCGATATCCGCATCATCGATGAAGCGGGAGACTTCGGTGGGACGTGGTACTGGAATCGATATCCCGGCGCGATGTGCGACATCGAGGCTCATATCTATCTACCGCTTGTCGAAGAACTCAACTATGCGCCGAAGCATCGATATGCCTATGCAGCTGAGATGCTCGAGCTCAGCCGCAATATTGGCCGACACTATGATCTATACCGCAAGGCCTGCTTTCAAACGGCCATAACGGAGGCTCGCTGGATCGACTCTGAGCGGCATTGGCTCGTCGAAACAAACCGCGGAGATCGACTGACCGCAGACTATCTGGTGCTCGCCTGTGGCAGGCAGAGCCTTCCCAAGCTTCCGGGCATAGCGGGCATCCAGGAATTCGACGGGCATGCCTTCCACTCGAGCCGTTGGAACTACGCTTATACGGGAGGAAGCGAGCGGGACTTTGCCCTCACTCGCCTTGTCGACAAGCGAGTTGCCGTCGTCGGCACAGGAGCGACTGCGGTTCAGATCGTTCCGGAGCTCGGAAAATGGGCAAAGCAGCTTCTTGTATTCCAAAGGACTCCATCATCGGTAGGCGTTCGGGCCAATCAGCAAACCGGGCCGGATTGGGTCGGCGAACGAACTCCTGGGTGGCAAAAGAGACGACGCGACAATTTCCAACGTCTCATGTCCGGCCTCCAGCAGGATGTGAACCACGTCAACGACGGATGGACGGAGATTGCAGCTTCTCTGAACCCGCTGAGACCAAACGAGATCGAAGAACGGCTTGGCCGAAAACCGACGAAGGAAGAACGCGCTCTGCTGGCCGAGATATTCGACTATCAGGTCATGAACAAGATCCGCCGACGCGTGGATGACGTTGTCAAAGACCGAGCAACCGCCGAAGCGCTGAAGCCATGGTACCGCTGGCTATGCAAGCGGCCGTGTTTCCATGATGACTATCTCGAGACCTTCAATCGCCCCAACGTCAGGCTGGTCGACACCCAAGGACGCGGAGTGGAGCAAGTCACGAAAAGGGGCATCGTGGCTGGTGGGTCCGAATATCCCGTCGATTGCATTGTGTTTGCGACCGGCTTCGAGGCGGGAATCTCCTATTCTCGACTCACCGGTTTCGAATTGTTCGGCCGAGACGGACTTGCCCTGAGCGAGCACTGGCGCCCGGGGGTTCGGACGTTCCAGGGAATGACCACCGACAAGTTTCCGAACTGCTTCTTCATGGGTGGAAACCAACAGACCGCGGCGGCCACGAACGCGGTTCAGTTGCTCGACGAACAGGCCATCCACGTGGCCTATACCCTGCGTCGGGTCAAAGCCCTGTCGAAGGACTACGTCGAACCGACCTCCGAAGCCGTCGACAACTATGTGCAGCTGATCCGCACTTCACCGAAGAACATCGCACAGGTCGCCTTTTATCAGCAATGTACGCCGGGATACTACAACGCGGAAGGCAAGGCTGCGAAGAGCGAGGACATCTTTCAGGGCGGCCGATACGGTGATGGTCCGATGCCATTCTACGCGATGCTCGAGTCATGGCGCGCAGACGACCAGCTCAAAGGCATGTCTCTCGAGCCACCGCGACAGAGTGACGTCCGGAAACAACGATCCACCGCACGACAAGGGTCCTAGTTCAGAGCTGTGTCCGGATGAACAAAGGGATGGCAGCCGAGCATCGAGGCAGCTATCCTGCACAGATCTCACTGATCGCGGAGCATTCATCCAGCGACGACACACTCTATTGAGCCTGGGAGAACGACGTGGCCGCCAAGCCCTCCAAGCCGAAGAAGCCAGCGACGGGAGCGGCGGAGGTGCTGGATCTCAGCCTGATAAAGTCGGTCGGGAAGGCTATCGCTGTCCTCCAGGAACTCTACCAGGCCGGTCGTCCGCTCCGCATCGTCGACCTCGCTGAATTGCTCGATACCTCGTCAAGCACCGTCTCGCGCCTGGTCAGTACGCTTGCCGCTGCAGGTCTGGTCGAGCAAGAACCGGAGACGGGCCGGTGCTACCTCGGCCTGGGATTGGCGTTGCTCGGAAATTCGGCCTTGGGGCGACGGGAGCTTGACCTCGTCGCGCTGCCAGCCATGGCCGAACTGTCCGCCGAGTTCAAGGAGTATATCAGCCTCAGCCGGCTGCATAAATGGAAGGTCGTGATCATGCGTGGCCGCACGCTCGACACTCTGCGGCGGGACATCACCATGGTGTCGGTCGTTCCGGTCCATGGCAGCGCGCCAGGAAAGGTTCTGGCAGCCTGGCAGGACGCTCGCTACGTCCGGCAGATGCTTGCCGAGAACGGAATGGATGCCTTCACCTCGCGGACGATAACGTCCGCTGACGCTTTCATGGACGAATTGGCCCGCGTTCGAAAAGCCGGGTTCGCTCTTGACGACGAGGAGCTGATCCAGGGCTTGCGGCACGTGGCGGCGCCGATCTACGATCATCGCGGACAGGTGGTCGCGACGATCTCGGCCGGCGGCTCGGCGCATCGCGTCAGCGGAGCTCAGCTGGAACGGCTGACGGCCGCGACAATTCGCTGCGCCACCGATGTGTCCCGCCTCCTCGGCTTTCGGTTGGCCACGGCCACCGGCTAGAGAAGGCGAGCGATGACGTGCGCTCCCTACAAGCCGTAAAGATCGGCCTTATCCAGGGTATTCTGAACGAGCCGAAGGACGGCCACATCGATCATGACGCCATCAACCTGCGCGGCTCCCAATCCCTTCGCCTCGGCCTCACGATAGGCTGCGGCCATCTTTCTTGCGCGCGCGATCTCCTCCGATTTCGGTGAGAATACCGCCTGCGCGGGTGCAATCTGGGAAGGATGGATGGCCCACTTTCCGATCATGCCGAGGGCACGGGCTTTGTTGGCCTCAGCGCGGTACCCCTCCTCATTCTTGAAGTTGGAATAAGGCCCGTCGACCGCATCGATACCCGCCGCCCGCGCGGCCATCGTGATGCGGAAGCGGGCAAAATGGAAAATGTCGCCCGGATAGCCGCCATTGCCGCCGATTTCGCGGGTATCGATCCCCTGCGACCCCGAATAGTCCCCCATCCCGAAAATCAGGCATTCAAGCCGGTCGGAGCATTTCGCGATCTCCTCGACATTCTGCAGGGCTTGAACTTCCTCGATAAGAACTTCGATACCGATGCGACGCGCAAGCTTGAGCTTCTTCTCGACCTGAGTCAGCAAACGATCGAGGAAAATGACGTCGGCCGCCGAATACGGTTTTGTCAGCATGATCGTATCGAGGTTCTCACCGGCGCTCTCGACGATCGAAATCACATCCCCATGACACCATTCGGTAGTCACGTCGTTGATTCGAACGCATCGTGTCTTCTTACCCCAGTCGAGATTGTTGAGCGCCCAAGCAATCTTGCAGCGAGCCTCTACTTTTGCGCTAGGCGCCACGGCGTCCTCAAGATCGCAGAACACATGGTCAGCATCCGATGCGGCCCCCTTCTTCAGCATCGCTTCATTGCTGCCAGGTACCGACAATTGGCAGCGCCGGGCCCGTCGAATACGCGTCGTCGTCATCAGGATCTCCATGCAAAAAAACGGAGGCTGCAGCGATCGAGACCGCCGCTATCGACAGGTGCGCATACTTTCTCGATAGATCGCAAGCGTTGGCAGACGCCTCAGCGCGATGATTACGTCTGTGATGTTTCAGGAGCGAAGGCAAAATGAATGTCGCGCATCGGCCTGGATGATAGAATCCAGCAACGGACGCGGCCGCAAGAACGTCGTGCTCCTTGATCAGCGGTCGTACGCTGCTTGCAGGTCGACAGCACGGTGGGAACATCTTCTGGGAGAAGCAAACGTGAAACTAGAGGGCAAAGTAGCGATCGTCACCGGCGCGGCCGGCGGGTTAGGCAGAGCCTATGTCAATCGGCTGGCGTCACTTGGCGCCGATATCGGCGTTGTCGATCTGAGCTTCGATGGCGCGGGCAACGGCTTCCAGACGCCGGACGGCACGGTCGCCGACGAAGTTCGGTCCAAGGGACGACAGTGCGTAACCTTCCAGGGCGACCTCAGCGATCAGAAAACCGCATATGCGGCAATCGACGCCGTCATGTGGGCATTCGGGCGCATCGATGTCCTCGTCAACAATGCTGGAGGAGCCATTACGCCAGTCGAGCGCAGTTTACCCTCGAATTGCCCCGAGGAAGACATGCTCAAACTGTTTGGCGCGAACCTCTGGGGCACCGTCTTCTGCTGCCAGGCAATTGTCCCGATCATGAAATCCCAATCGTCCGGCTCGATCATCAACACGTCCTCCGTAGCCGCCCATTCCGTGGCGCCCAATGGCCGGCTCGCGCTCTACGGGGCCGCGAAAACGGCAGTCACCCATTACACGCGAAATCTGGCCGCCGAACTTGGACCGCACGGCATCCGTGTTAACTGTATCGCGCCCGGGATCATCATGACACCGCGCGTGAAGGCTCAGGCACAGGCCCGCGGTATCGGCGTAGACTCTGAGCTGAAAGGCATTCCAATGCGCCGCTTTGGCGAGGCTGAAGACTGCGCCGGCGTCATCGAATTTCTCGCCACCGACCTGTCTCGCTACGTCACGGGAGAGTGCATTTCCGCAAGCGGGGGCGCCTTGCTGACACCCCACTAGCGCGGCTGATACGCCGGCAGGACAGGACCCGCCGGTCTAGGCCGGCGCCCCAAACGCACCAGCCGCCGACAGCTCAGCAATTCGATCCGAGGCATATCCCAGCAGTTCCAGGATCTCGCGGGTGTGCTGTCCGAGTGTCGGTGCAGCCACCGCGGCTACAACCGGGGTCGCTGCGAGGCGTAGCGGACAAGCGATGTCGGGGACTGTCCCGGCGGTCGGATGAGCGATCGTGCTCGCAATACCGCGTGCGGTCATTTCGCTCGACTGAAAGGCTTCCTCTACCGTTCGAATGACACCTGCGGGGACCTTATGCGTACGCATCCGCTGCGCCCACGCCTCGCTTCCGTCTGCGGCCAGCGCTCGCTCGAGGATAGCTCTCAATTCAGCACGATTTTCCATCCGGTCGCGATTGCTTCGAAAGCGCGAATCCTCAACCAGGTCCGGACGATGCAAGACGTCCCGAACCAGCCGGCCATAGGTCCTGTCGTTGGCGCAAATGATGTAGAGCGTCCCGTCTGCGGTCGCAAAGACCCCGGTAGGCATGGTGTCGGTGCCATCGTTGCCCACACGGTTGGGATTCTTTCCCGTGGCGAGATAACCAAGCGCCTGAAAACCTAGCATCAACGTGCCAACATCGAACAACGACGTCTCGACCTTCTGCCCGCTCCCTGTCCTGGATCTGGCGGCAAGTGCGCCGAGGACTGCAATGGTCGCCGTGAGCCCGGTTGCGATATCCATGACGGCCGGTCCGGTTCGCAAGCCAGGCCCGTCAGGAAATCCATTCAGCGACATGAAGCCGGTTTCTGCCTGCACCACGGAGTCAAATCCGAGACGGTCCGCAAGCTCGCCTTCCCGGCCGTAGGCAGACACGCTGCAATAGATCAGCTTCGGATTCAGCTCCTTGAGTGCATCATAGCCGAGCCCAAAGCGCTCCATCACTCCGGTCGAAAAATTCTCGACCAGAATATCGGACGACCGTACCAGATCCATTGCAACCTGCCTGGCGTCATCGCGGGCGAGATCGAGCGTCATCCCGCGCTTGTTACGATTCGCCCACAGGAACGGCACACTCTGGCCGGCAAGCCTTGGCTCGAAGCGCCGTAGATCGTCGCCAGACGCCGCATTCTCGATTTTGATCACGTCGGCGCCCATGTCCGCGAGAAATCGCGTGCACATCGGCCCGGCAATGAAGTGGGAAAAGTCGGCGACCCGGATACCTTCGAGCGCTGACTCTGAGTCAGATCTCCATGCACCAGAGGCAGATTCCCGATCGTACATGTTCATGTCTCCAAAGTGGCCGGGATCAAAAAGTGGCTCGGTTTGGCAATTGCGGAGCCGCAATCTTCAATCCCGACTGTGCAACGCAGCACGGGCACCGATGGCCCGGCGTCAGCGTGATACTTGAATGAACGGCTTGCGGCTCGATAGTATGCCGATCGCGCCGGACGCACACGACGCTGCAAGCTTAAGGACAAGGTCATGAGCGATCGCTCAATCAAATCGGCGGAGCGCACCCTGGCGATATTCGAACTCTTCTCAGTTCGCCAGGAGACGTTGACCGTCGGCGACGTCAGCAAGAGCCTGGATATACCGCAACCAAGCGTGAGCATGTTGCTCAAGAACCTGACAAACATGGGGTACTTGGAATACGATCCGGTGCGGAGACGATACGCCCCTACGCTGCGAGTGATGCTGCTCAACAGCTGGCTGCTTGATCGATACGAAGGCACGGCGAAGTTTGTCCCAATCCTCAAATCTCTGCTTCTCGAGCTCCAGGAGACCGTTTTCATCGGCATGCAGAACAAGTCGACGGCGCAGTACATATTCGTGGTGACGCCGAAGAAGCGTGACAGCCTGCTGATAACGTCAGGCATGCACCGATCGTTGACCTGCTCTGCAATGGGCAGAATCCTTCTGAGCATGACCGGCGAAGAAGAGCTCCATCGCTGGATTCGCCGCTGCAATGCTGAAGCGACCGAGCCGCGATTTCGCGTAAAAGAAACGACGTATCTCGACCTCATTGCGGCCGATCGGCGCAATGGATATGCCGAAACGGCTGGAGACATCTCACTCGGATTTGGCGCCATCGCTGTTGCGGTTCCTTCTCCACTTGGAGGCACTCCTCTTGCAATCGGTGCGGGCGCTCGCGTCGAACGCATCGCCCAGAAGCGCGAGGCAATCATTCTGGGCCTTCGCCGAGCCGCTTCCTTGATCGCCGCCAGACAGCCACCCGCCGACGCGGGTCGATCTGCTGCTGAAACGAGTGGTGACGCCGAAGGTGCGGGGAGCACTGTCGTTGGCTCACAACTCGCATCCTTGCCTTCATGGCTCAGCAATCGGTTCACGTGACGGTTTGCCGCCTGCATACCGCACGGCGGCGATTACCTGTCCTGCCCGCCGGCTTCCTTCCCCCAATGAAGCCGACGCTTCATCAGAACGCGGCGATCACCTTCAAAGATTTGCCGATCCTCCTGATTGACGCCGTAGTGCCGAAACACGAGGATGCCGACATCTGCCTGCGGGCCGTCTTCTTTGCTCAGAACTTCCGAGTACGCATACAGTGTGTCGCCGTGAAAGACGGGCGCCATCAGCCGGATGTTGTCCAGTCCGAGCTCCGCAAGCACGTTCTCGCAGGTGTCCTGGCTCGCGAGCCCCATAATGACCGAGAAATTCACGCCTCCATAGCTGATGCGCTGCTTGAACGGTGAGACCGACATCGCGTGCTCGTTGAAATGGCCCTGGGCTGTATTCATCACCAGGTTGGTAATCAGGACGTTCTCGAGAGGCTCAATCGTTTTTCCACGCGCGTGACGAATGACCTGCCCCACCTCGAAGTCCTCGAAGTAGTTGTCCGGTGACGTGAGACGCCACCACTCCTTGCCCGGCAGCTTCATTTGTCATCCTTTCGGAGCCCGAAGGCGAACCAGATTTGACCGCTCGAAGTCGAGCACCAAATCGTCATGTTGATTGCACCCCTCGGTGTGCCAGGTAACGATGCCATTTGCCGGATTGCTTGCTGAAAGCCGACAGGCAATGGTCGTACTGCGTGCGTAGAGGGTATCTCCAGGAAATACCGGCTTGCGGTAGGTAAGCTTGCCCAATCCGACGAACGGGCCCCCGATCTCGCTGCAGTCCTCCACGCTCAATCCAAGGACGACGTTGAAGACCAGAAGCGGATTTACGACGATACTCTCGTGACCGTGGGCTTTTGCGTATTCCGCATTGAAGTAGAGAGGATTGAAGCTGAGCGTCAATGTCGAAAATGCGATTGTGTCGCTCTCCGTGATCGTTCGCCCCCAATGATGTACGAACTCCTGGCCGACGGAGAAGTCCTCGTAGAGGTGTCCCCTTGGTCTGAGCTTCGCGCGTGCACGAAAATCGTTCGACATTTCATCCTTTCGTTCGACACTTGCACTTCCGCCAGAGCCAAGAATGCACGAGCTGACGGCCGGAGGACACCGGCTCTATCTCATATTGCATCCGTAATCGCTGTAACGGGCGGAATGATCGGTCAAATGCATTTGTAATATCGATCCCCGGCCGCTCCCGATCGCTGGCGCACGCGCGAGGGGCACCGTAGTGGTTTGCATGTGCCCTTTTGGCGCTAGGAGAGTCGGCATGCGAAAGTCATTTGGTGCTCTGTCGGACATTCGCATCCTGGATCTCACACAGATGCTGGCAGGTCCATACGCAACCATGGTTCTCGCCGACCAGGGCGCCGAGGTCATCAAGATCGAACCTCCGGCCGGGGACGTCACCCGGGGCGGCCGGCATGCGGGCGACGTAGAACCCCTCAGCGCGTACTTTCAAAGCATAAACCGCAACAAGCGGTCGGTGTGCCTGGATCTGAAATCCGAGGAAGGCCGGGAGATCTTCAAGACCCTTTGCAGGGACGCCGACGCCGTCATTGAGAATTTTCGCGCGGGCGTGATGGACAGGCTCGGCTTAAGCTACGAGGTTCTCTCCGAAGTCAATCCCCGGCTCGTATACGGATCGCTCCGGGGATTCGGCGATCGTCGCACCGGGCGTTCGCCATACGTGGACTGGCCGGCGTTCGATGTCGTTGCCCAGGCCATGGGTGGAATGATGGCGATCACCGGCGCGGAGCCCGGCGGAATGCCGACCAAGGTCGGTCCTGGTGTCGGCGATACAATTCCAGGCCTGATGCTGGCGTTTGGCGTCTTGGCGGCGATACACAACGCACGGCGCACCGGCTCGGGGCAATTTGTGGACGTTTCGATGGTGGACGCCATTCTTTCGATCTGCGAGCGCGCGGTCTGGCAACACACCGCCGAGGGGCTGATACCCGGTCCGGAAGGAAACCATCATCCGTTCCTGTGTCCATTCGGCATATTCCCCGCGGCTGATGGGCATGTCGCGCTCGCCGCTCATGATCAGAGCTTCTTCGACGTGCTGTGTCGCGAGCTTGATCTGCAAACTCTTGCGCAAGATGCTCGCTTCTCGTCAAAGGGCAAGCGCGCCGACAATCGGCGGCTTCTGATCCCCTTGATCGGACGGAACACCCAAAAGTTCACAAAAGCTGAGCTGACGGCCAAGCTGGGTGGCCGCATGCCGTTCGGGCCGGTTATGAATGTCCTGGACATCGTTTCAGACCCCCATTTCGAAGCCCGCGACATGATCGTCGAGGTCGAGCATCCGGGCGGGGAGCTGGCCAGGATCGCCGGTGTGCCGGTCAAGATGACCCGGACACCCGGCGCCATTGTGACCCGAAGCCCGTTCTTGGGTGAGCATACCGCGGAGGTGCTCAGCTCGATGGGAATGAGCCCCCCGGAGATCCGCTCCGTGCTCGACCGCAAGATCGCCTATGTCGAGAACGAACTCTCTTCGGAGCAAATCCTCGCCGGCCTTGCAATATAAGACAAAGCGTCACCTTCTGCCGGACCACATTTTGGACGACCGGGCCGCAAGCCCCACCACGCCCGGATCCAGGCATCGGAGCTGAGGCTCTTCAGGACAGCGAGGCATTCGGCCCCATCATACTTGGTCTATCGGTTCTTGAGCCAAACAGCGGCCGCGCCGATGAAAGCCGTCAGCAAACCGCTCCACCAGATTGAGCGCGGCCGCGCGGCGCTGATCGAGCTGGGGTAGAGGAGCGCTCCCAGTACAACGCCATAGTGCTTGCGAAACTCCCTGCTTCTGCAAGCGATTTCGACAAGGTCCGAAGACTTGACCTGCTGATCTGCCATCGGACGCCCACAAACGGAAGGAAGAGCCAAATTGAGGCTTCTGGTTTCCTCGCGAGCGTTTGTCTGTGCGTCATAGATTAAGATCTGAAGCATTGGAAATCGCTTCTTCAACTCTTCACCGCGTGCCCGAGCACGGTGTCCAGAGGCAAATTCCGCCATCCTTCGGCCATCCACTAGCGCGTAACCTGAAGCGGACAGTTCGCGGGCGGCATCACTCCAAACCTTGAGTTCCTGAGACCGTGCGACGTGCAGCGCTCGGGCAGCCCCGCCTCACGGCAGAGATCGCGGAAATAGCTTCCAAAGCCCGCAGCGGTGAAGAGTTGCCCTGCGCAGCGACGAAGAAGGTCAGGTGATTGCTCGCCGGCATCGCATCGATCGCGGTCTGCAGGCGTGGCATGACTTCGACGTTGAACGGCACGCCAGTCTTCTGGCGTCCCATCGTCACCATGCCACCGCGGATATGCTGGCAGCCCATCCGGACGACATCACAGCGAGACTGACCGGCTTGCAGAAGTAGCTCGTAGGCCAACCTCGCCTAGTGCCGATGGCGTGTCGCCTCTCGAACAGTTCGCACTCCGCTATCTCCCACGGATGACGGCCTCCGGTCCGCGGCATCTTGGCCGGCTTCACCTCGGCGAGCGGATCCACGCTGATCATCTTCAGGCTGAGACAATGGTCGAGCCAGCCGCGCAAGGAAAAACTCTTTTTCATGTGGAACCAGAAAGTTCCATCCTGTGCGAAACGTGGAGAGCAGATCAGGAGGGCGGCAAACAGCCGGTTAGCAAATCCGCAACGTCATGGGCGCAGGCTTCTTGTGGGACGGGACCGTTGGGGACGCAGCGCGGTCGCGTTTCGGGGAGCAGCCTGGCGCACCGGGCCCTGCCGCCGGCTCCTCTTCCATAAAGCTTTATGTGAACGACGCCACAGTCGTTTGTCCTTGATCCTGCTAGACTACCATTACTGGGGATTTCAGGGCCCAGGGCTGGAAGAACAGGGCGCTGCCGGGACGGTGTATTTCGAGCCCGGCGGCGCATTTTTTCGATCGTCAGGCAGCCGCGCGTTAGCCCACTCTCAAGTTCTCGGCGGACGTTTTGCCGCGGTTTTCCCTCTCTTCGTAACTAACCTTTGCACCCTCATTCAGGCTGCTCAGACCGGCCTTTTCGACCGCAGAGATGTGCACGAATACGTCTTTGCCACCGTTGTCGGGCTGAATGAATCCGTATCCTTTGGTTGGATTAAACCACTTAACAGTACCTGTAGCCACGTCGTCTCTCCAGCTTTTAAGTAAGGCTTCCAGCGATGCAGGAATTTTCTGCCTGGGTCGCCGCAGCCGATGCGATCGAACGGGCGTCAATTGGTGACAGCTTCTATCTGGCGTTGTTCACCGGGCAGCGCCAGACTGACCGTCTGATCATGCGCGATGAGAGCGATATTCCAGGACGACATGCGTTCAGGCAAAGAAAAACGGGCGAACTCGTCGACATCAAGGAGGCACGCCAACTCAGCGTGCGGCTGAACGCCTCGCGCGCCCGAATAAAAGCGCTCAAGCTGCGACATCAGCTTGAAACAGTGCCGCGCGAACTCGTCGTCAACGAAGACAATGGCGAGCCTTATGACGAGAGCACTTACCGCCATTGGGTGTCGACGGCGCGGGCCGTCGCCGTGTTCGGCTTTCTCGCAGCGATGGCATACGTCAGGCGATCACCCGTGCGGAGCGACTGACCACTGAACTGATTAGAACGGTCGAAACTCTTTTCGCGCGTTTCCCTCTCGATGAAGAGAACAAGGCGTTGCGAGCTCGTTTGGTCGATCAGCGCGCGCGTGCTTTATCGGAGTGGTTGGACACACAGTCTGCGCGCAACAGCAATGGTGATGACGAAGCTTGGCACCTGAGACCGTGCCCGACGCTAACGTTCGTCAATGGTGCCGGCGAACTTGACCAGAAGCACGACCAGGATCTGCGCGATACTTGCGTCATGCTGCTTGACCGCGCCGGCTGCGACCTGCTGACGATCTTCGACATCACCTGGCATTCGTACCGAAGCGCGCAGACCATCGTGAAGCATTATCGTGCTCGCAATGCCGATCGCGCCGACGCCGGTATCGACCGGCTCGAATTGCAGGTGCGCAAGGACGGGATGAAGGGCTGATCGTAACAGAGGCACTCGATTCTATCGTGCTCGGCATAATAATACCGCGCGGTGCGCGAGCCCGCTAACGACCAACGCGATCCCATCGATTGCCGCTCCAAACCGGCTCACAATTCCGCCCGGAGTCCCCGCTGTGAATCACGGTCGATTCCCGCCAACGGCACGCGGCCAGCCCTGGCGGCCCAGCTTATCTCCTGTCGACGAGGACGCGTCGCACGGCGTGCGACCACGAAAAACGTCGCATGAGCATAATTTGTTCTATCGGCTAAAATGTAAAAAGCCCCGCAGGGCCAATCCTTTACGAGTGGTGGGCGCACCAGGGCTCGAACCTGGGACCCGCTGATTAAGAGTCAGCTGCTCTACCAACTGAGCTATGCGCCCGGAACTTGTCCGGAAATGACCCTCGCAAGAGAGGCCGTCGTTTAGCAAAGCGATTCCGCGATGTCCAGCAAGCTGGCGCAACTTTTCCCGACTTTCTGACAGCCGAAAGGCCGCCGGATTCCGGCGGCCTTTCATAGGCTTGGCGAGGATGCCGGCGGCTGGCTCTCAGAGCCGGCCGGAGCGTTCCTGATCCGGGCCGTCGTCGCGGTCGAAATGATGGTCGCGGCCGCCGCGCTCCCAGCGGTCCATGCCGCGCTCGAGGCGATGGCGGCGCCAGCCCTCGGCGCCGAAGCCGCGCCCTTCCATGTGGGTGAGCATGGTCAGCCGCCGCTTCTGGTTGTCGTCGAGCGTCTTGTAGAGCGGGTCGGCGGCATCGGCGATCTGCTTCAGCGACGTCGCGGTCGCCGCCATGTTGTCGGCGCGCTCGCGCAGCCGCGCGACCGGATCATCCGGCTTCTGCGCCCTGTCCGCATCGGTTTTCTCCGCGGCCATCCGCGCATTGGCGCGATCGAGCCGCATCTTGGCGAAGTCGCGCACCGCGGTTTCGACCGGCGGCCACAGCTTCTCCTGATCGGCGGTCAGCTTCAGCCCGGCGTGCACCGCGGCAATGCGCGCGTCGAGGAAGGCGGCCCGGTCCTCGGGGCTCATCCGCATCTGGCCATGGAACCACGGGCGATGCTGGGCATAGACCGCGGTCGAACCGGCAATCGTGAGCGCCGCGATACCGGCGAGCAGAACTTTCTTCATCCAAACCTCCTTTGAAGGTTGCCTGAGGATGATACCGCCTGCTGCGGCCTTCAACTTACGGATTGGACAGAGAGACCTTTCTTGCCAAGATGTAATCCGCTTCATTGCCCGACAGAAACATCCAAAGCGCGAGGTCGCGCTTTGGTTTTCTGATTGTTTGCGCATGATCTTGTCGGAAAACCGCTACGCACTTTTCCGGATCATGCGCTAAATCATTCCCAACAGCCGCGGCAGCCACAGCGAGATCTCCGGCACGTAGGTGATCAGGCCGAGGAACACCAGCATCGCGCATAGCCACGGCAGGACCGAGATCGTAATCTCGCTGATGCCCATCTTGGCGATGCTGCTCGCAATGTAGAGATTGAGCCCGACCGGCGGATGGCACAGCCCGACCTCGGTGTTGACGATCATCAGGATGCCGAGATGCACCGGATGCACGCCGAGCTTGGTCGCCAGCGGAAACAGGATCGGCGCCATGATCAGGAGGATCGACGACGGGTCCATCACGTTGCCGGCGAGCAGCAGGATGACATTGACCACGAGCAGGAACATCCAGACCGAGAAGTTCTTGTCGATGATCCAGGCCGCCATCTCCTGCGGGATCTGCTCATGCGTCATAAGGAACGAGAACAGCACCGCGTTCGTGATGATGTAGAGCAGCATCGAGCTCATGCTCGCCGCCTGCAACAGCACCTTCGGCACCTCGGAGAGCTTCAGCTCCTTGTAGACGAACACGGTGATGAAGAAGGCGTAGGTCGCGGCGACTGCCGCCGCTTCCGTCGGCGTGAAGATGCCGCCATAGATGCCGCCGAGCACGATCGCGATCAGCGACAGGCCCCAGATGCTTTCGCGGAACGCCGTGAACTGCTGGCCGATGGTCGCGCGCGGCATCTTCGGATAGCCGTTGCGCTGCGCCACGAAGAAGGTCACCGCGGCCAGCATCAGCGCGAGCAGCACGCCCGGGACGATGCCGGCCATGAACAGCGCGCCGATCGAGGTGTTGGTCGAGACGCCGTAGAGCACCAGGATGATCGAGGGCGGCACCAGAATGCCGAGCGCGCCCGAGGTCGAGATCACGCCGACGCCGAATCGCTTCGGATAGCCGTGATCGACCATCGCCGGCATCATGATCGAGCCGATCGCAACCACGGTGGCGACGCTCGAGCCCGAGATCGCCGCGAACATCGCGCAGGCCGCGACGCCGGCGAGCCCAAGGCCGCCGGGCAGATGCCCGACCAGCGAGGTCGTGAACGCGATCATGCGCCGCGCGACGCCGCCGCGGGTCAGGAACGTGCCGGCCAGGATGAAGAACGGGATCGCCATGATGCCGAAATTGTCGAGGCCCGAAAACAGCTTCAGGCCGACGCTCTCGATCGGTACCTCGGTCATGGTGAACAGGAAGGTGAGCACGGTCAGGCCGAGCGAAATCGAGATCGGCATGCCCGTCAGCATAAGGGCAAACAGCAGTCCGAAGATAAGTGCGGCGCTCATCACGCTTCTCCGAGCGCGACGGGCGCGGTCTTGCTGGTCTCGACGCCATCGACATGGGAGGCGTCATGGTGCGGCAGCTCGTCGGTCCACCAGTAATTCCAGCACACCTGTAGGAAGCGGAAGCACATTAGATAGGAGCCGAGCGGGATGCAGGCGTAGACGATCCAGCTCGGGATCTCGAGATCGGGCGAGACCTGGTCGGTGTGCATCAGCTCGAACACGAACTTGGCGCCCATGGTGCCGACGATCGCGGTGAACAGCGCGCCGCCGAGCAGGCCGAAGGTGATGATGCGCTTGCGCCAGGCGTCATTGAGGCGGTTGATCAGCACGTCGACGCCGACATGGATGCCGGTGCGCACGCCATAGGCGGCGCCGAACTTCGCCATCCAGATGAACATGTAGATGCACAGTTCCTGCGACCAGGCGAGATTGATGCCGAACAGATATGGATAGAGCACTGGCACGTCGACCAGGAAGCGGTGCACGACCGTGACGAAGGTCAGAAGCGTCGCGGCGCCCATCAGGCTCGCGATGATGATTTCCTCGAGCCGGTCCAGAATTTTCAGCAGCATTGATCTCCCCTGTCATGGCCTGATGCGGCAACCGGCCACGGCACCCAGGCCGCGGCCTCGCGCGGCCGCGGCATTCGTTAGATTTGCGAGACGGCTCTCGGCTGAGAGGCCTGTCCACACACTCAGTCCACCTCTCCCGCCTGCGGGGGAGGTCGCATTGCATCGAAGATGCAATGCGGGTGGGGGCTCTCTCCACAACGTGACTCGCGGAGAGAGCCCCCACCCCAACCCTCCCCCGCAAGCGGGAGAGGGAGCGCACCGCCTGTTCGGCGGCTAATAGGCGATCCGCCTTAGTTCATCGGGCTGCGGCCCGTTTCCTTCAGGAATTCGTCGATCAGCGGCTGGCCGACGCGCGAGGCCACGTCCTTGTAGACCGGCATCATCGCCTTGCGCATCGCCTCGTCCTGCTCCGGCGTCAGCGAGATGATCTCGGTCTTGCCGGCCTTCTTGATCTCGGCGAGCGCGTCTTCGTTCTCCTTGGCCGACTGGTTGTTGCCGAACTCGGTGGCTTCCTTCATCGCCTTGTTGAGTTCGTCGCGGATGTCGGCCGGCAGGCCGTCCCAGAACTTCTTGTTCACGACCACGACGTAGCCGATGTAGCCGTGATTGGTAACGGTCGCGTACTTCTGCACCTCATGCATTTTCTGGGTGTAGATGTTCGACCAGGTGTTCTCCTGGCCGTCGACCACGCCGGTCTGCAGCGCCTGGTAGACGTCGGAGAACGCCATCACCTGCGGGATCGAACCGAGCGCGCGGAACTGGGCCTCCAGCACCTTCGACGACTGGATGCGGAATTTCAGTCCCTTGTAATCGGCGGGCGCGACCAGCTTCTTGTTCGCGCTCATCTGCTTGAAGCCGTTGTCCCAATAGGCGAGACCGGTCATGCCCTTGGAGTCCAGCTTCTTGAGCAGCTGGGCGCCGAGCGGACCGTCGGTGACCTTGCGCAGCGATTTCAGGTCGGGGAGGATGTAGGGCAGATCGAAGACTTCGAATTCCTTGATGCCGATCGGGCCGAACTTCGAGTTCGACGGCGCCAGCATCTGCACCGCACCGAGCTGCAGCGCCTCGAGCTCTTCCTTGTCCTTGTAGAGCGTCGAGTTCGGATAGACCTCGACCTTCACCTTGCCGCCGGTGTACTTCTCGGCAAGTTCCTTGAACTTGTCGGCGGCCTTGCCCTTCGGCGTATCCGAGGCCACCACGTGGCTGAACTTGATGACGATCGGCGACTGCGCCGAGGCCTGCCCGACAAAGGTCAAAGCCGCGATCGATGCCGCAGCCAATATGAATTTACGCATGTTTCCTCCCGCGTATTGCGGAGCACGAATACCGGCCCCGAGACATCCGGTCGCACCATTACAGACAAGCAACGGCGATTGCCATTGCCCCTTTAGCAGGGGCTGAATTGCACCATTGCTGCACTGCAAAACCCAATGCGGCGGTATCCCTTTCGGCTCTTGCGACCGTTCAATGACACCGCCCGCACGCTGTGCCCGGCCATGGCGGCGCGGTCAATACGAGGTTTGGCAATGGCGAGTTCGCCGGGCGCGAATGCTGGTGTCCACATCCGATGTCGTCCCTGCGAAAGCAGGGACCCATAACCGCAGTCCTGTATTGAAGAAGTGAGCTGTGGCCCCGGCGTCGCACAACAATCGTCGTCTGTGGTTATGGGTCCCGGGTCGCGCTGCGCTTGCCCGGGACGACACCGAATGTGGTGCGGTCGTGAGCCATACATCTGCGTTCTCGCGACATCATTTGCCCGCGGGCGGCGCGCTTTATGATCAAAATGGCTACCCGCCCTTTCGATCGCCGGTAGGGCCGTGGTTATGGGATGCGAATGTCACTGCGTTCAGTGTTTTGTCGACAATCTTGATGGTCGGAATTCTCGCAGTGTGATCGATCTCTTTTGAAACATGTCGATCAGGTGGAATGACTCCAGCTGGATCAAAGGGCGATCTCGAGCAGCGCCGCCGCGATATCCGCGTTGGACCAATAACAGACGGCAAGGGCTTCGGGCGACTGCCCCCGCATCCTCCCCGGCGACCATGTCAAGGGCGGTCATGGGCAGAAATTCTTCTGACCCTCAGTGGCCAAGTTCTGGAATTTCGGCTAGTTGAATCTGCGTGGCAATGCAATTAGGACGGCATGTCCGTTCTCGAGAGGACAAGGTCATGAAATTGTCGTCAAGGTTTGTTGCGCCCTCCGCCGTCGCTTTCCTGTCAACATTCTTGCTGTGCGGCCCTGCTGTGTCGCAAACCGCAACAGGCTCCAGCGCCCCGCTTCCCTCCATCACCGTCGACGCGCCGAAGCCGGCGGCAAGGCCAATCAGGCCGAAGGAGGTCTCAAGCAGCAGAGTGGCTGCTCGCCGACCATCGTCAACCGGTCACACGCCATCCTCAAGCGCGCGAATGCCATCGCCTGCGCCGGATTCAGTCTTGGGGAGGATTGCCAGTCTGGAGAAGGTCGCCAGCAACTGCAACGGGGGATGCGAGTCGAGCCTACCACACGGCAAAGATCCCTGGGTTGGGTGTAGCGAGTCGGCGGGCGGACAAACACATGGACCTTTCTCGTCAACATGCAGGGACAACCTCACCTACAAATCCTACGAGGATTGCGTCGAGACCAAGGTGTTCCTGGGCGAGTACCGAAATCGAGCCTACTGGGTTTGTAGCAGTCTGTCCGCCGCCGGGAAGTTTCAAGTCGCCGAACTCAAGCGATCCAGACATCCGCACTAGGACGTTTTCGCGTGAAGTGGATACCGGCTCGCGCGAAGAAAAAGCGTCAACAGGAATCTAAGGCGTTCGGCTGACCGCCTGGGCTACACGGCGATATCGGCAACGCCCCCGCATGGACGCAGCGAGCTTGCTGCGTCCACGGATGCCAGCACGGCCGCCGCTCGCTTGTCCTCACCGCGATGCGGTGCTGATATTCTCGCCAAAGAACTTCCATGTCTTGCCGTCGAACTTCGCGAGCTTGAACGTGTCGAAGGTCGAATAGTCTGTCGGCGACACCGATACCGTGATGCCGGGCAGCAAGAGCGGCAGCGAGACCTTGCTCAGGTTAGTGGCCTGCTTCAAAAGATTCTCGCGCGTCAGCACGTCGCCGCAGTTCTTCAGGATGATGGCCGTGAACTGCGCGGACAGATAACCGATCTGGTTGCTGCCATCGATCGGATTGCCTTCCGGATACCACTGCTTCATGAAGGCGAGATAATCCTGCACGCCCTTGTCGGTGTCCCACGCCGGGTCGCCGACCACCTTGGTCGCCAGTGCCGTCATGAGGCCGGTCGATGCTTCGAGGCCAGCAGGCTCGAGCACGCCGCCGATCGAGCTCGCGACGGACACGATGAAGTGCGTCGGCTTCCAGCCGAGATCGGCAACCTTGCGGATCGCCTGTGCGCCGAACTTCGGCGTCGTGATCGTCATCAGCACGTCGGCGCCGGTGGCCTTCAGATTGACGATCTGGGAATCGATCGTGGGATCGGTCACCTCGTAGCTGAGCTCCTTGACGATGAGACCGGCCTTCTCTCCCAGCCCCTCCTTGAAGCCCTTCAGATAGTCCTTGCCGAAGTCGTCATTCTGGTAGATCACGCCGATCTTCGCGTTGGGCAGCTCCTTGGCGATGTACTTGGCGTAGATCTTCGCTTCCTGCGCATAGGGCGGATAGAACGGCGTGGTCCACGGGAATTCCTTCGGATCGTTCCACTTCGAGGCCCCGGTGGAGATCAGCAGATGCGGGATCTTCTTGCCGTTCAGATATTTTTGGATCGACGAATTTGTCGGCGTGCCCAGTGAGCCGATATTGGCTAGGATCTCATCCTGCTCCACGAGCTTGCGCGTCTGCTCGACCGTCTTCGGCGGGCTGTAGCCGTCGTCCATGCTCAGCAGCGTGATCTTCCGGCCGTTGATCCCGCCCTGGCTGTTGATCATCTTCCAATACGCGGCTTCGGCCCTGCCCTGCGTGCCATACGCCGAAGCCGGACCGCTGTAAGGCATGGTCTGCCCGATCTTGATTTCGGTATCGCTGGCGCCGGGATCGTATTTCTTGTCGGCAGCGAGAACCGCCGAAGTGGAAACAAGGCTGAGCGCGGCGACGGCCGCGAGCGTGATGCAACGCATGTGTTCTCCCCATTCGCGTCGCTGTTTGCCGCGACGTCCGGCGAGATCATGATCAAGCCCGCGCGAGATGTCGACCCCTGACGTCGGGACATCTCGCTGCACCAGCCGTCACAGCCCCATCCAATTCATCACGGCGCCGAACGTTGCCCAGAGCGTCCATCCGAGCCCGAGCAGGCAGATCAGCGCAGCCGCCATCGCGATCGTCAGCAGCAGGCCGTCCTCCTGCAGGTAGGCGACCGCGATCAGGACGACCACCATTCCCGGAATGACGTTCACCAGAGGCAGCGGCCAGCCTGCCGAGAAGGCGAGCAGAAACACGACCAATCCGACGAGGCGGTCGATCACGTCGCGACGCGCGTCCCAGCGCGGCCGGCTGATGCGCTCGATCGCCTGCAGCATTGGACGGACGAGGACGGTGAACCGCTTGAAGCGCTTGAAGTCGAACTGTCGCTTCGACAGGAAGCGCGGAAACGATGGCGCGCTGCGGCCACGCATCATCTCGACTGCCGGAAACAGCAACGCCAGCGTCGCAACCGTCGCGACGCCGGGGATGATCACCAGCAGCCCCAGGAGCAGCAGGAGCAGGCCGAACGACCGCTTGTCCAGGTTGCTGAGGAGCCATTCGAGATCGACGGGGCCGTCCGGTGCTTGAGCGACGAGTTCCTCAAGAAGTTGGGACGTGTGCGTGGGCGCCAATGGGGCTCCGGACGAGGGGGACATAGCTCCCAAGGTGGTCAGACTCGGCATCGATTGCAACAGCTGCCGAAGCAGACTAGGAAGCATGGGTGACCAACGATTCCGACCAGGCATGGCAGCACCATGCGCCGTCAAGCCCAATTCCCGCCACGCGCCGCCGCTGGCCGTGGTTCCTGCTGATCGTCATCATCGCCTGCGCGGGCGCCGGGGGTGTCTACGCCTGGCCCCAGATCGCGCCGCTGGTCCCGTCCTTGGGCAACGAAGCGGCCAGCGACAGGGTGGCCGCAGGCGACAAGGAGACGTTGCCGGATCTGCTCGCGACCCAGCAGAAGCTTGAGGATGACATCGGCGCACTCGGCAAGTCGGTGGCGGACCAGCAGGAGCAGCTGAAGACCGTCGTCGACCAATTGGCGAGCCTGACGTCGAAGGTCGACGCGCTCCAACGCCCCGCTCCGGCTCCCGTGCCATTGCCGGCCACGGCAGCGGCCGACCAGCAGCCGCATGCACCGGTCGCGCAGGCTGCCCCGAAGCCCAGAAAGCCGCCGCCAGTTCGGGCGCCAAAACCCGCTGGTCCGATTTCGACCGGTGGCGCGCCGCTCAACGTGGCACCAGGCGCCAGGGATCGCTGAGCCGCGCCGCGATCAGCGCAACAGTCGGCGACGGCAGCCTATCCGCCGGGCCGCTCCATGCCCGCCCGCTTGATTGCCGCGCGCAAGATAGCGGTATCCGAGGAAAGAAAATCGATCAGGCGCCTGGCTGCGTCAGGCGACTTTGAGTCGCCGACAACAGCAGCCGTGAAGGTCTGCACAAGCTGGAGATCCGGGGGCAGCAGACCGACCACCTCGATGCCGGTCTCCTGCACCAGCTCGCTGGTCGGCCCGATCGAGGAATTCGCCTTGCCCGCGCGTAGCGCTGCGGCCGCCTCGGTTCCCCGCGCCTCGAGGGTGAGCCGCACCGTGTCCGGCAAGTCCAGCCTGGGGAAGATCTTGTCGCGGACGAATTGTCCGCTCGTGCTGCTCGGCGCCACCACATGCCCCGCATCGATCAAGGCTGTCCTGAGCGTGGCAGCGTTGCCGATGTCGGGCTTCGCAGAGCCTGAGCGAACCGCGGCCGCCAAGGGAGCCGTCGCCAGGCCCGTATCGGATCTCGCACGAATCCACCCGTCTTCGTTCAGCTTGTGCAGTCCTTCCCGCGAAAGGATCACCACGTCGGCTTTGGTGCCGTGCGCGAGCTGGTGCCTGATCGTTTTCGGACCGACGCCCTCCGATGCGCCGGATCCGGTTTCCACTTTGATGCCGGTGCTGCGCTCGAATTCGGGCAGGACTTCCCGGTAGACCGCAGCGAAGCCGCCGGAAATGATGACCCTGATCGTTTCGGGGCTATCGGCGATTGCCGGCGTCAAGGCTGCGGCACCATGTCGGCGGCAAGTTGGCTCATTTCTGAAGGTTTGCGGCAAACAGCTTGGCCGCCTCGGCCTTCGATTCCTGATCGGCCTTGGCGTCGTATCGGAGCGGCAGGTTGAACTTCTTGCCGAGCTCGGTGGCTTCGGGGTTCGTGAACGCGTGCACGGCGCCGGGATACTCGATGATCCGGTAATCGGCCTTCGCTGCGTCAAAATCCTTCTTCAGCGCATCGTACTGCTCGCGTTTCACGAACGGGTCGTCGGCGCCGTTCAGAATCAGGATTTGCGCCTTGACGGTGCCCTGCGCGGGTGCCGGCGTGTTGAGCCCGAGCGTCGCGTGAAAGCCCGCAACGGCGGCGAGATCGGCGCCGGTGCGCGCCATGTTCAGCACCACCGCGCCGCCGAAGCAGTAACCGACAGCGCCGATCCGCTGGGGATTGACCGAAGCCTGCTTGGCAAGTTGCTCGCGTGCGGCGTTGAAGCGCTGCTCCATCACCTTCGCATCCTTCATCACCGACCCCGCGAGTGCGCCGGCGTCCTTCGGGTTGTCGGCGGTCTTGGCGTCGCCGTACATGTCCGCAATGAAGGCCACGTACCCCTGCTCCGCGAACTTCCGCGCCTCGTTATGGATATGCGGGGTGATGCCCCACCATTCGTGCACCATGACGATGCCGGGCCGCTTGGCCTTCGTCGCGTCGTCATAGACCACGAAGCCCTTCATCGTGGTCTCGCCGTCCGAGTAGGTGACCGGCTCTTCCTTGACCGCGGCGTGTGCGCTCGCGAGCGTTGCGATGGCGCAAAGTGCTCCGACGATGATCGTTCGCATGCTGATCTCCCTGCGGGTTGGCGTCGCCGCGTTGCGTTTTGTTTTGGCCCGGACTGCTATTCCGCCGCCGTCCGGATATCGATCTTCTCGGCGCGGACCGCGCAGAACTTGAACTCCGGAATCTTGCCGAACGGATCGAGCGCCGGGTTGGTCAGCAAATTCGCCGCCGCTTCCGCGTAGCAGAACGGCATGAAGACCATGTTCTCGGGCACGTCGCGGTCCGCGCGCACCTTGACCTCGACCGCGCCGCGGCGCGTCTCGAGGCGGATGAAATCACCCGCCGCGAGCCCCTTCTTGCGCATGTCCTTCGGCGTCATGAACGCGACCGCTTCGGGCTCGATCTGGTCGAGCACCTGCGCGCGGCGCGTCATCGAGCCGGTGTGCCAATGTTCGAGCACGCGCCCGGTCGACAGCACCATCGGGTACTCGTCGTCGGGCAATTCGTCCGGCGGAATCACCTTGGCCGGCACGATCTTGCCGCGGCCGCTCTCCGTCGGGAAGCCGGTCGTGAAGATGATCTCATTGCCCGGCTGGTCGGGATGGTCGACCGGATAGGTCACCGCGCCCTCGCGAACCAGCCGCTCCCAGGTGATGTTCTTCAGCGACGGCATCAGCTGCGCCATCTCGGTGAAGACCTCGCCCGGCCCCGCATAATTCCAGGGCAGTCCCATCCGCTTGGCGATCTCCTGGATGATCCAGAGATCCTGCCGCGCATCGCCCGGCGGCTTGATCACCTCGCGCGCCAATTGCACACGGCGGTCGGTGTTGGTGAACGAGCCGGACTTTTCGGCGAACGCCGAGGCCGGCAGGATGACGTCGGCATGGAACGCCGTCTCGGTGACGAACAGATCCTGCACGACGAGATGATCGAGCTTGGCCAGCGCCTGGCGCGCGTGCTGCAGGTCGGGATCGGACATCGCGGGATTTTCACCCTCGACATACATGCCGTGGATTTCGCCGGCGTGGATCGCGTTCATGATCTCGACGACGGTCAGCCCGCGCACCGGATCGAGCTCCTGCCCCCACAGTTTCTCGAACGCGCCGCGCATGTCGTCGCGGCCGACCGGCTGATAGTCCGGCAGGAACATCGGGATCAGGCCGGCGTCGGAGGCGCCCTGCACGTTGTTCTGGCCGCGCAGCGGATGCAGCCCGGTGCCGGGCCGGCCGACCTGGCCGGTGATCAGCGCGAGCGCGATCAGGCAGCGCGCGTTGTCGGTGCCGTGGACATGCTGGCTGATGCCCATGCCCCAGAAGATGATCGACGATTTGGCACGGGCATAGGCACGCGCCACCTCGCGCAGCGTCTCGGCGGGAATGCCGCAGATCGGCGACATGCGCTCCGGCGTGAACTCCTGGATCTTCGCCTTCAGCTCGTCATAGCCCTCGGTATAGCCGGCGATGTACTGCTCGTCGGTCAGGCCCTCGGTGATGATCGTATGGATCATCGCGTTCAGCATCGCGACGTCGCTGCCCGGCTTGAAGGCGAGATGCTGCGTGGCGTGGCGCGACAGCGCCTGCCGGCGCGGATCCATCACGTAGAGCTTGGCGCCGCGCTTGGCCGCATTCTTGATGAAGGTCGCGGCGACCGGATGGTTCACGGTCGGATTGGCGCCGATCACCCAGATCACCTCGGCGTCGGCCGCGGCCGAGAACGGCGCCGACACCGCGCCGGAACTCAGTCCCTCGAACAAAGCCGCCACCGACGAGGCGTGACACAGCCGCGTGCAGTGGTCGACATTGTTGGAGCCGAAGCCGGTACGGACCAGCTTCTGGAACAGATAGGCCTCCTCGTTCGAGCCCTTGGCCGAGCCGAACCCGGCGAGCGCCTTGGCGCCCTTCTCGTCGCGGATCTTCTTCAAGCCCGCGGCGGCAAGATCGAGCGCCTCTTCCCAGGATGCTTCGCGGAAATGGGTGTAGGGATTGGCCGGATCGACCTGGTCGTTGGCATCCTTCTTCACGCCCGGCAGCCGCACCAGCGGCTTGGTCAGCCGGTTCGGATGATGGATGTAGTCGAAGCCGAAGCGGCCCTTGACGCAGAGCCGGTTGTGATTGGCGGGACCGTCACGGCCTTCCGCGTAGATCACCTTCTCGTCCTTGACCTCGTAGGTGACCTGACAGCCGACGCCGCAATACGGGCACAGCGAGTCCACCTTGCGGTCGGGATAGACGACGCGCGTCTGCTTGTCGTCGAGCATGACGGCCGGCATCAGCGCCCCGGTGGGACACGCCTGGACGCACTCGCCGCAGGCGACGCAGGTCGATTCGCCCATCGGATCGTCGAAGTCGAACACGATTTTCGAGCCGTGACTACGATAAGCCATGCCGATCACGTCGTTGACCTGCACCTCGCGGCACGCCCGCACGCAGAGGCCGCACTGGATGCAGGCGTCGAGATTGACGCGCATCGCCGGGTGGCTGGTGTCGGCGTGCCAGCGTTCGGTGGCAGGGAAGCGGCTTTCGGTCACGCCGGTCTTCTCGGCCCAGTGCCAGAATTTCGAGTCCGGATCGTGCGAGGTCTCGCGCGCCGGCTGATCGGCGACGAGCAGCTCCATCACCATCTTCTGCGCCGCGACGGGCGCGCTGGCTGGCCGACTTCACCTTCATGCCGACCGAAGGCGTCCGCTTGCAGGACGCCGCCAGCACGCGCTCGCCTTCGATCTCGACCATGCAGGCGCGGCAATTGCCGTCCGGCCGATAGTCCGGCGCGGGCGAATAGCAGAGATGCGGGATCTCGGTGCCCTGGCGCTTGGCGACCTGCCAGATCGTTTCGCCGGCCCGCGCTTCGACCTGGTGGCCGTCGAGCTCGAACTGGATCGTCTGGCCGGAGTTGTGATTGTTGCTCATTCAAATCCTCGTCGAAAGTCGCCTGCTGGTCCGCCTACTCGGCGGCTTGCTGCGGACGAAACCCATCCGGAAAATATTTGATGACGGAGGTCAGCGGATTGGAGGCCGCCTGACCGAGCCCGCAGATCGACGCATCGCGCATCGCTTGGCTCAATTGGTCGAGCAGCTCCTTGTTCCAGACCGGTTGCTGCATCAAGAGCGCCGCCTTCTCGGTTCCTGCGCGGCAGGGCGTGCATTGCCCGCAGCTCTCGTCCTCGAAGAACTTCATCAGGTTCAGCGCGGCCTCCCTGACGTCATCGGCCTGCGAGAGCACGATGACAGCGGCGGAGCCGATGAAGCAGCCGTATTTCTCCAGCGTGCCGAAATCGAGCGGGATATCGTCCATCGAGGCCGGCAGGATGCCGCCGGACGCGCCGCCCGGCAGATAGGCCTGCAAGGTGTGGCCATCGACCATGCCGCCGCAGAACTCGTCGATCAGCTGGCGCAGGGTGATGCCGGCCGGCGCGAGCTTGACGCCGGGATCCTTGACGCGTCCCGACACCGAGAAGCTGCGCAGGCCGTGGCGCTCGTTGCGGCCGTGGCTCTTCCACCAGTCGGCGCCCTTCTCGACGATATCGCGCACCCACCACAACGTCTCGATGTTGTTGATCAGCGTCGGCAGGTCGAACAGCCCGACCTGGAACGGATATGGCGGCTTGTGCCGCGGCAGGCCGCGCTTGCCCTCGATCGATTCCAGCAGCGAGGATTCCTCGCCGCAGATATAGGCGCCGGCACCACGCCGCAGATGCAGCACTGGGCCACCAGGCGGAAGCTTTGCGATCTCGCGCGCAAGGATCTCGCGGCACGCCGGGTACTCGTCGCGGATGTAGATGTAGACTTCGGGCGCCTCGACCACGTGGGCCCCGATCAGCATCCCCTCGAGGAAACGATGGGGATCGGTCTCGAGATAGTATCGGTCCTTGAACGTGCCGGGCTCGCCTTCGTCGCCGTTCACCGCCATCAGCCGCGGACCGGGCTCGCCGAGCACGGCGCGCCACTTGCGGCCGGTCGGGAAACCGGCGCCGCCGAGACCGCGCAGCGACGCATCGTCGAGCGCCTTCAACAGGTCTTCCCGCGGCAATTCGCCCGAGCGCAGGCGCGCCAGCAGCTTGTATCCGCCGTCGGCGACATAGGCGTCGTAATTGACGTAAGGGGGAAGATGCACATGCGTGTCGCCGATCTTCGCCGCCGCGAGCACGTTGGTGACGGTCGCATGGTCGACGAAGTTGTGGCCGACCTCCGCGGTGGGTGCGGTGTCGCAGCGGCCGACGCACGGCGCCCGCACGACGCGGATGCCGGGGCCGGCGCGGCTCTGGAGATCCTTCAAGAGCTTCTCGCCGCCGAGCATCGCGCAGGTCAGCGAATCGCAGACGCGCACGGTGAGCGGCGCGATGTCGGGCTCGCCTTCCTTCACGATATCGAAATGCGCATAGAAGGTCGCGGTCTCGAACACTTCGGCGAATGACAGCCTCATCTCGTCGGCGAGCGCCGCAAGATGCGCCGCCGAAATCTGATGGTATTTGTCCTGGATCAGATGGAGGTATTCGATCAGCAGGTCGCGACGCCGCGGCCGGTCCGCGAGCAGCGCCTCGATCTCATGAGCGGCCGCAGGGTCGACCTGGCGTCCCTTGGGCGTGGCTTTCGCCCGCTTCCTGCCTGCTCCGGGATGCTCGAACGCGCGGACCTTGTGAACGTCGTCTCCACTCATGAAACCTCGCCTTGGAACCCGGCTTTGCGCAAGTTGCGCCGGTTCAACCAACTCTATTCCCTGGCATGCCACAGGCAAGCACATTTAGAACGCCTCTAGCAGCGTCGGGTTGCCGCGCAGGCCGTTGTTAATGTTTGCCTATCGGTCGATCTGAATTCCCAATCGCGGGAGCGTCCGGCTCACGCGATCTCGACCTCGTCTGCGGCCTCAGAGCAGGTCGGCGTAGCCGAGAAAGCCGACCACATCGCCCGGCTCGACCCGCACGATGGCCTCGCCGAGCTCGATCAGCCCATCCGTCTCGATCAGCGACGACAACAGGCCGGCCCCTTCGCGGGGAAACTTGGTCGCCTCCAGCGCGCCGTCCGCCGCCCGACGCAGCGAGGCGCGGACATATTCGCGGCGGCCGCTCTTCTTTTTGTAGCTGAAGGCGGCCCGGACCGGCATCGGCAACAACGGAGACAGGGTTGCTCCCGACAGCGCCAGCACGGTCGGCCGCACCACGTGAACGAAGGTGACGAAGCTCGCCACCGGATTGCCGGGCAAGCCGATCAGCGGCGTGCCGTCGATGATTCCCATCGCCACCGGACGGCCCGGCTTGATCGCCATCCGCCACAGCACCAGCGAGCCCGCCTGCTCGATGCCGGCCTTGACGTGGTCCTCTTCGCCGGTCGAGACGCCGCCGGTGGTCAGGATCAGGTCGTAGCGTCGCGCGGCCTGCTTGAGCGCCGCGGCGAGCCCGGCCCGCTCGTCGCGCAGGATGCCGAGATCGCCGACCTCGCAACCGAGCCGCCGCAACATCGCCATCAGCATGAAGCGGTTGGAATCGAACAGCTGCGCTTCGGCGCGCGGGCTCCCCGGCGCAGCCAGTTCGTCGCCGGTCGAGAACACCCCGACACGCAGGCGCCGCACCACGTCCAGCGTGGTCAGCCCGAAGGCCGCGGCAACGGCGATGTCCTGCGGGCGCAAGCGCCGCCCCGCCGCCAGCGCGACATGGCCGCATGGAATATCCTCGCCGGCAGGACGCACATTGGCGCCGGCCTTCAGGCCCGACGGCAGGATGACGTTGCCCGCATCGTCGATCCGCACGTCCTCCTGCATGAACACGGTGTCGGTGCCCTCGGGCATCGGTGCACCGGTGAAGATACGCACCGCCTGGCCGGGCCGCGCGGGCTCGGCCGGCGCTCCCGCCTGCACGCGCCCGGCGACGGGAAACGCGCGCTCGCCGCTCGCCGGCAGGTCCGCGCCGGAGACCGCGTAGCCATCGACGGCGGAATTCATGAAAGGCGGCAGCGGCAGCGGCGCTGCTACGTCGTGGCTGAGGATGCGCCCGTCCGCGTCCACCAGGGCGACGGCTTCCGTCTCGCCGATAGGCTTGACGCGCGAGGCGATGATCACGACGGCCTCGTCGACCGACATCAGCGGTCCGCCGAACGCGAAGCAGTCGTCGGAAAGCTGCGCCATGATGTTCCTCAGTCCTCGGCCATCGACAAGATTTGTTCGACCCACATCGCGAACCGCGGCGTTATCCTCAAAGCCGGACCATCCGTGACGAATCCTTGGCAGTTCCGGCGAGGCGGCGGAGAGTGGCCAGTCCGTCTCTGATCGTGCTTATATCCCCTGCTTCGCTGCCATGTGAACCCATTGGGACGCCGACCTGTGACCAAGAAGACCACCGCTCCCATTATTGTTCCGGACCCGGACGACCCGCGACTGACGGAGCGCGTCATCGGCATCGATCAGACCGGCGCGCGGACCGAGATCAGGGTACCGGTCGAGCGGCCGCTGACGCTGTACCTCAACGCGCAGGAGATCGTCACGATGATGACGATCAACGACTATCCCGAATACCTCGCGCTCGGCTACCTCTTGAACCAGAACATGCTCAAATACGACGACGTCGTCACCGAGGTCGAATATGACGACGACCTCCAGGTGGTGGTGGTCCGCACCGAGCACCACACCAATTTCGAGGCGAAGCTGAAGAAGCGCACCCAGACCTCGGGCTGCGCCCAGGGCACAGCGTTCGGCGACCTGCTCGAAGCCGTCGAGAAGGTCGCGCTGCCGAAGGCCGAGCTGCGGACCTCGTGGCTCTACCAGATGACCCACACCATCAACACGATGCCGTCGCTCTATCTGGAAGCCGGCGCCATTCACGGTTGCGTGCTGTGCAAGGAGAGCACGCCGGTCTGCTACACTGAGGATGTCGGCCGGCACAACGCCGTCGACAAGATCGCGGGCTGGATCTATCGCCACAATGTCGATCCGGCCGACAAGATCCTCTACACCACCGGACGGCTGACTTCCGAGATGGTGATCAAGACGGTGCGGATGGGCATCCCGATCCTGGTCTCCCGCTCCGGATTCACCGCATGGGGCGTCGATCTGGCGCGGCAGGTCGGACTGACCTTGGTCGGCCGCGCCCGCGGCAAGCGCTTCATCGCGCTGTCGGGTGAGGGGCGGATCGTCTACGACCAGAACCTCGACTATGTCGAAGAGGAATCGATGCGTCACAAGCGCAAGGGCGAGGCCGACAATGATTGATATCCCGGGCGTGCTGCTGGCCGGCGGCCTCGCGCGGCGGATGGGCGGCGGCGACAAGCCGATGCGCAAGATCGCCGGCCGGACCATTCTGCAACGGGTGATCGACCGTCTCGCCCCGCAATGCAGCGGGCTGATCATCAACGCCAATGGCGACCCCGCGCGCTTCGCAGCGTTCGGCCTTCCCGTCGTCGCCGACGATGTCGCCGATTATCCGGGCCCCCTCGCCGGCATCCTGGCCGCGCTCGACTGGACCGCCGCCAACCGGCCGGATGCGAAATGGGTGCTGAGCGCGGCGGGCGACTGTCCGTTTCTGCCGCGCGATCTTGTCGCACGCCTGGAGCAGGCGCGCGCGGCGGAGAATGCCGAGCTCGCGGTCGCTTCATCCGGCGGCCAGGTGCATCCGGTCATCGGTCTCTGGAGCGTGCGCTTGCGGAACGAGTTGCGCCATGCGCTGGTCGAGGAGGACGTACGCAAGATCGATCGCTGGACCGCGCGCTATCCGCTGGCAACAGTCGAATGGCCAACCGAGCCGCTGGATCCGTTCTTCAACGCCAACACCGTTGAAGACATCATGGAAGCCGATCGCCTCGCCGCACTCGACGGCGGCTGAGACGCGCGCCTGCGCTTGCGTCCGGAACGGACATGCCCGGCTGCGAGCACGCACGCAGCTAGCCGAGCTGTCCGCCGGCCCGCCCTCTCCGATCCGCTTCGATCGCGCGCAGGTAGTCCAGCATCAGGCGGCCGGTTGCGGACAAATGCGCGGCATCGCGGACCACAATCTTCAGCTCGCGCCGCCCCCAATCGTCACGCAGCGGGATCGCACGAAGACCCATGCCGGCGCCGACGACCGCGAAGGCGCGATCGGGAATCAGGCCGAGCCCCATGTTGGCCTGCACCATGCGGCAGACCGCATCGAAGCCGGGCACGTTGATGCGCAGCCGCATCGTCTTACCGGCTTGCGTCACCGCATATTGCGAGCGCAGATAGATCGAGCTCGCGGTGTGCAGGCCGATGTGGTCGAAATCGAGCGTCTCGGTGAACAGCAATTTTTCGCGGCCGGCCAGCGGATGGTCCGGCCGCATCACGACCACCAGATTGTCGTGGCGATAATGGAAGGCCTCGAGCGCGCGGCTGTCGGCCTCGGCCGAGCAGATGCCGATCTCGGCGGCGCCCTCCTCGATGCCGCGCACCACCTGCCCGCTGGGCCGCTCCTGCAGATCGACGCGAAGCAATTCATGCGCCGCGAAGAAGGCGGAGAGGTCCTCGGGCAAATACTGCACGATCGCCGAGAGGTTGGCGAGCATGCGGACATGGCCGCGCACGCCTTGCGAATATTCCGACAGCTCGACCGCGATCTTCTCGACATTGAGCAGCGTGACCCGGGCGTGATGCAGCAGCGCCTCGCCGGCCGGCGTCAGCGCCATGCCCTTGGCGAGCCGCTTGAACAGCGTGACGCCGAACGCCAGCTCGAAATCATTCATCCGCTTCGACACCGCCGACGCCGCGATCCCCTCGCGCTGCGCGGCGCGGGTGAGGTTCTGCTCGTCGCAGACGGCGACGAACAGGCGAAGCGTGGTGAGGTCCACCCGGCGCGTCAGCGCGGTTTCCGCCGGTGTGGCGGCGCGCGAAATGTTGTCGACGTCGATGGAGGCAAGCGGCATGGGCGGCGTCCCCGGGAAAGACCGCAGGGTAGCGCTGGAGATGGCGCGGAAGATTCCAAAGCAGTGCGAAATGAGACGGATCGTTGGGAAATGGTTCCAACAATAAGCTCAGTGGGCAGATTCTATCCTAAACCGATCGGTCAGGCGACGAATGCGCAATATTAGGTTCATTCTTTTCGCGCGCGGATCAGCGAAGCGGAACCCACCATGATGCTCGCGGGATTAGCGGATCACGCTACGCAAATCTATCCAGCATGCCGACCAGATGGCGCATAATGCCGCGGCGGGTTGACTCAGAGCCGTCCGGAATAGCTCGCGACCAGCTTCACGAGATCGGCCTGTCGCTTCGTGGCGGTCTTTTCATAGATGCGATGCAGATGAGTCTTGACGGTTTGCTCGGAAATGCCGAGCACCGGGGCGACTTCGGGCACGCCGCCGATCTCGACGATCGCAAACATGACCCGAACCTCCGCTGGCGTCAGCCTGAACTCGTCGGCGATAGCCTCGGGCGGTGACAGCAAATCCAGCGCGGCCTTGCGGACGAACACAGCCGCCGCTGCCGAGTAGGAAACTCCGGCCTTGCGGCGCGCGCCCGAGGTCAAGGGCAGCACGTGAGCGACGTAGCGCTCGCCGGTGCGCGCGGTCAGCGGCATCGCGATCCCCTTCTTTCCGACGGCCGCATCGCCCGCCTGGGCCGCCGCGAATATTTCAAGCAGATGCCGGTTGCCCTCGGGATCAAGCGCTGCGATCCGGCCGCGGTTGGAACGCAGCACATTGGCCTCGGCGATCAGGCGATGGGCGCTGGCATTGGCATGGATGATGCGGCCGGTCGAATCGACAATGAACATGCTCGAGACGAGTTCGTCGAGACTGTCCGCCAGCGCCGCTGCCTCGACGCGATGGAGATCGATTACCTTGCCAATCAGCATGGCGCGCCGGACGTGCGGCGTGATCAGTTCGAACCGCTGGCGCATGCGGTCGTCGACCTGGCCCTGCCCGGCGTGACGCATGGCGGTGAACAGCGCGCAGCTCGTCACGCCCTTTTCCAGGTTCGAAAACAGGCCGTCGGTCAGGTTTTGCGGCAACAGCCATTCGCGAAAGAAGCGCGTCCGAACAAACTCCTCGCAGGAAATCACGTCGGGGACGGCGACCGGCTGCTCCACTTCGAAAAAGACGACGCCCGGAAAGATCGGATTGATCTTGCCGTACCCCTCCCGATAGAGCTTGAAATAGTGCGGCGCGTCGGACTCGCGGCCCCACCAGAACAGCGCGTCCGTTGCCCTGCTGACCGAGTCCTGCGAATGCAGGCTGGCGGAGGCCGCGCCGATGTAGCCGCAGATGGTTTCAAACGCGCTCGGCCACAGTGCCGGGTCGAGCGAAGCATCGTAGATGTCGCCGATGACCCGCGACAGTTCGTCAGCTTCACGCATGTCGGTGGCTCCAGCCTGCTGAACCGACCCCAGCATCGTAGCACGTCCGGGGAGCCGGCAGCCAGCACCTCAATCGATCGGGTGACGCGGCGACCGCAGCGATCCGGCAAGCTACGACCGTCGGGTAACCCGCATAACGCCGGCGACTGGCAGGGCCGAGTTCCGACACGGACGGGAGCACAGGCCCTGTCGGGCAACCCAACTGACCCGTGAGATCAGGAGAGGATCATGCGTGACGAAGCCAAGATCAAGTTGCGTGAGAGCCTGCGCGGTACAGTCATCGAGCGTGGCGAGGCCAACTACGACGAAGCCCGTGCGCTCTATAATGGCATGATCGACAAGCGGCCATTGCTGATCGCCCGCTGTGCCGATGTCGCGGACGTGATCGCTGCGGTGACGTTCGGCCGCGACAATGACCTGCCAATCGCGATCCGCGGCGGCGGCCACAATGGACCCGGCTTCGCCAGCGTCGATGACGGGCTGGTCATCGACCTCTCCGCCATGAAGGGCGTTCGCGTCGACCCGGTTACTCGCCAAGCGCGGGTCGGTGCCGGATGCACCCAGGGCGACGTCGACCATGCCACGCACGCGTTCGGCCTTGCGGTGCCGGCCGGCATCATCTCGACGACCGGGATCGCCGGCCTGACCCTGAGCGGTGGCCACGGCTATCTCACCCGCAAATACGGCCTCACCATCGACAATCTGGTCGAGGCCGACGTCGTGCTCGCCGATGGCAGCTTCGTCGTCGCCAGCAAGGACAACAACCCCGATCTGTTCTGGGCGCTGCGCGGCGGCGGCGGCAATTTCGGCGTTGTCACCTCCTTTGTGTTCCAGCTCCACCCCGTCAACACGGTCTTTGCCGGGCCGATCGCCTGGGACCAGAAGCAGGCGCGCACCATCATGCAGCGCTATCGCGACTTCCTGCCGGCAGCACCGGAGGAACTCGGCATTTTCCTCGGGCTCAAGACGGTTCTGTCCAGTCCGCCGTTTCCGGAAGAGCTTTGGGGAAAGCCCATCTGCCTCCTGATGTGCTGCTACGACGGCCCGGAGGATGCGGCCAGGAAGGCTCTGGCGCCGTTGCTCGACGCATTGCCGGCGCCGTGGTTAAACTGGACGGGGACGATGCCGTATCCGGCGGTGCAGAGCATGTTCGACGGGCTCTATCCCAAGGGCATGCAGTGGTATTGGCGTGGCGATTTCGTCAAGACGCTGCCGGACGCCGCGATCGACGTCCATCTTGAGCAGGCCGCGCAAGCGCCAAGCGAATTGTCGCTCATGCATCTCTACCCGATCGACGGCGCGGTGCATCGCGTCGGCAGCGGCGAGACCGCCTGGAATTGCCGCGATGCGACCTGGTCGATGGTCATCGCCGGCATCGATCCGAATCCGCAAAAGGCGGGGCCGCTCACCCGATGGACCAAGGCCTATTGGGAAGCGGTTCACCCGTTCGACCTCGGCGGCGCCTACCCGAATTTCATGATGGATGATGAGGGCGACGCCCGCCTCAAGGCAACCTACGGGTCCAACTATGCGCGACTGGCGGCGGTGAAGCGCAAATATGACTCCGCCAATCTGTTCCGGGTCAACCAGAACATCAGGCCGGCCGCCTGATGTAGCGGCCCGCGATATCGCGAAGGTGATGGCTTCGCGAAGGTGATCCAACAAAAAACGCGGCGCCGAGGCGCCGCGTTTCCGAATGCTTTGATCGAGTGAACCGTCAGCCTGCGACCTTGGTCGCCGGGACGTCGCGCTGGCGCTTCATCACGATCTTGTTCAGCGCGCCGAGATAGGCCTTTGCGGATGCGACCAGCGTGTCCGGATCGGCGGCGCGCGCGGTCATCGAGCGGCCTTCGTGCGCCAGACGCACCGAGACTTCGGCCTGTGCGTCGGTGCCTTCGGTCACGGCGTGGACCTGATAGAGCTCCAGCTTGGCCTCGTGCGGCACCAGACGCTTGATGCAGTTGAAGACGGCATCGACCGGGCCGTTGCCCTCGGCTTCCTCGATCTTGATCTGGCCGTCGACGTCGAGCTTCATGGTCGCGCGCTGCGGGCCATGGGTGCCGGCGATCACGGTCAGCGAGGCCAGCTTGATGCGGTCGTGCGCGGCCGCCATCTCCTGGTCGACCAGCGCCTCGATGTCCTCGTCGTAGATGTCCTTCTTGCGGTCGGCCAGCGCCTTCATCCGCGTAAAGGCATCCTCCAGCTGGTTGGCGCCGAGCTTGTAGCCCATCTCCTCCAGCTTGTGGATGAAGGCGTGGCGGCCGGAATGCTTGCCGAGCACCAGCGAGGACTGCTTCAGGCCGACCATCTCGGGCCGCATGATCTCGTAGGTCGAGGCGTCCTTCAGCACGCCGTCCTGATGGATGCCGCTCTCATGGGCGAACGCGTTACGGCCGACGATCGCCTTGTTGTACTGCACCGGGAACGAGGTGGCGGCCGACACGACTTTCGAGGCGCGGGTCAGCTGCGTGGTGTCGATCTTGTTCCAGTACGGAAACTTGTCGTTCCGTACATTGATCGCCATCACGATCTCTTCCAGCGCGGCATTGCCGGCGCGCTCGCCGATGCCGTTGACCGTGCACTCGACCTGGCGCGCGCCGCCGACGATGCCGGCCAGCGAGTTCGCCACCGCCATGCCGAGGTCGTTGTGGCAGTGCACCGAGAAGATCGCCTTGTCGGAGTTCGGCACCCGCTCGATCAGCGTCCGCATGAAGTGGGTGTATTCCTCCGGCACCGTGTAGCCGACGGTGTCGGGGATGTTCACCGTGGTGGCGCCGGCCTTGATCACGGCCTCGACGATCCGGCACAGATAGTCCATCTCGCTGCGGGTGCCGTCCTCGGCCGACCATTCGACGTCGTCGATCTGGTTGCGGGCGCGAGCGACCATCGCGACCGAGGTCTCGATGACCTCCTCGGGGGTCTTGTTCAGCTTCACGCGCATGTGCAGCGGCGAGGTCGCGATCACGGTATGGACGCGGCCGCGGCGGGCGAACTTGACGGCTTCGGCGCAGCGGTCGATGTCGGCCGGATGGGCGCGGGAGAGGCCCGCGATGACCGCGTTCTTGGAGCGGCGGGCGATCTCGCTGACCGCCTGGAAGTCGCCTTCCGAGGTGATCGGGAAGCCGGCCTCGATGACGTCGACGCCCATATCGTCCAGCAGCTCGGCGACCTCGAGCTTCTCCTCGAAGGTCATGGTGGCGCCGGGGCACTGCTCGCCGTCGCGCAAGGTGGTGTCGAAAATGATGACGCGGTCCTTCTCGGACTTGTTCGTGGTGGCCATGTGAGAAATTCCTTTAAGCTTTGCGCCCGTCATGTTGCTTGGGCGATATCAGGGTCCGGTGATCTCGTACAAACCCCTGAGTGCCCAGGCGCAAACGCCCAGCCGGCCCTCAGGGGCAAGTAAGAAGAAGGCCGCCAATAAGCAGGGTGGGCCGTGCGGCCGGGATCGTGGCGGTAGCTTGGGCCACCTCCCCCGAAATCCCATCGATTTGGCCGCGAATCAGCATTGCCAGACCCTGTTGAGCGCCGAAATCCTCGGGCAAAACCGTTGACGGTTGGTTGCCGGGGCGCGCTATGCGCCGTCGTTCTAGACGATTATGGCAAGCCGCCGCAATGGGTAAAGATGGTCAGCGGGGTTGACCTATCGTGCCGCATGGCTCGACGCGCGCCCGTCCCTGTCGCCTCACCTCCGCCCGCGCGAAGACGCGCGCAGGCTCGACGGCGAGCGGCCGTAGAGACCGGCGAAGGCGGCGTTGAAACGGCGGACGCTGCCGAAGCCGGCGCGGAAGGCGATCTCGGTCATCGCATCATCGGTGGTGTCGATCAGCCGCTTGGCGCGCTGCACGCGGCGGGTGGTCGCGACCTGCTGCGGGCTGGCGCCGACGTGGCGCTCGAACAGCCGCCCGAGGTGGCGCGAGGTGATACCGAGCCGGTCGGCCAGGGCAGCAACCGAGCCGCGCTCGAGCGCGCCGCCGTCGATCAGCTTCAACGCGCGCGCAACCGTGGAGCGCGTGCCGTTCCACGCCGGACAGAACGGCGCGGTTTCGGGACGGCAGCGCAGGCATGGCCGATAGCCCGCCGCCTCCGCCGCGGCGGCGGTCGGGTAATAGATGACGTTGCGCGGCAGCGGGTGCTTCACCGGACAGACCGGGCGGCAATAGATCCGCGTGGTCTTCACCGCGGTGAAGAAACGGCCGTCATAGCGCGCGTCGCGCCGCAGCCGCGCAGCGTTGCAGACCTCGAAGCTGAGCATGGCCGCACACTAGCGCATCGCGCGATCGGGGAAAGTGGCCGCCGGTGATGAGGTCCGATTCCGGCCAGCAGGCCTCGCCATGCTGACCTAGATCGAGCCGATCGATCACCCTGGAGACATCGCAATGACGAGCTCGACCAACAAGCAAATCGTCCTCAACGCCTGGCAGACCTTCAGGACCCGCGACGCCGACCTGATTGCTGTACTGTTCGCACCGGATGCCGAATGGATCGCGCCAGCCCGCAACGCCACCGCGGTCGCGCTCGATCACACCGATCACATGATCGGCGCGGATGCGATCGCCCGCTTCATCGCAACCGAGATGCACCGCCTGTTCTCCGAGGTCGACATCGCGTTCCGCGCCGTTCATGCCGACGGCGACAGCGTGATCGTCGAGGAGCGCATGCGCGCGACGCTGCCGGACGGCCGGCGCTATGACAACGACTACTGCTTCGTGTTCGTGGTCGAGGCAGGCCGCATCAAGCAGGTTCGGGAATACATGGATACGCGCAAGGGGTGGCAGATGGTGTTCGGAGAGGCTGCGGCGTGACGACGGCTGCGCGCGGCGCGATTCGAGCGTGACTTCGCCCGCTTCTCGCGAGGGGAAGGCTTCCTTCCCCTCGCGGGTCGCGCAGCCTGATTGGCATCGACTAACCTATCCGCACCGTCATGGCCGGGCTCAGCCGTCCGAAGCACGGCGTCGCTTCCGCTCGCCTATGTCCCGGCCAAAACACGAGCGCAGCGAAACCTTTCCTACACCATGACAGCATGCGCGGCACCGGCCGGCGACAGCCGTGGCGCGTATGCGGCCGGGTAAATCAATCTTTGCTCAACTGGTTGCATCTAGTGTGCCGGCGGCGACCGGGTGTTAGGGCGCGTCCTTTGGTTGGTTAAGGAGATATCAGGATCATGCCCACGACGAACCTGGCCGATGGGCCCAATCAGCGCCAAGCCGGCTTCAATCTCTTCCTGGTCGGATTCCTGATCCTGTTTCTCGAACTGGCCTGCATCCGCTGGTTCTCGGCCAAGGTCGTGTTCCTGCAATTCTTCACCAATATCGTGCTGCTCGCGGCCTTCCTCGGCATGTCCTGCGGCTGCCTTGCCGCACGGCGGACCACCAACTGGCTTGCGCTGTTTCCGGGGCTCGCCCTCGTGACCTTCGCTGCCGTGGCCACGATCATGGCGCTGTATTCCAACTGGGGCCAGTTCGCGGTCGACGTCGGCCATCAGGCCTCGCCCCAGGAAGTGTTTTTCGGCACCGAGTATCGCAACCCGGATCTCGCCAAATTCGTCGTGCCGATCGAGGCGATCGCCGGGCTGTTCTTCGTGCTGATCGCGCTGATGTTCGTCGGCCTCGGCCAGACGCTCGGCCGCGCCTTCGACGCCTACCCCAACCGCGTCGCCGGCTATTCGCTGAATATCGGCGGCAGCCTCGCGGGCATCGTCGGGTTCTCGCTGCTGTCGTTCGCGCAGGCGCCGCCGGTGGTCTGGTTCGGCATCAGCTGCGCCGGCATCGTCTACCTGCTCTACCAGGACAAGGCGCTGTCGATCCTGCGCCTTGCGACGATCATCATCGTGGTGGGATTTACCGCCTACTACACCGATCGTTCCGACAGCCACGACATCCGCTGGTCGCCCTATTACGCCGTCGACCTCAACAAATCGAACGGCGTGATCACCGTCAACAGCATCGGCCATCAGGAAATGATGCCGTTCAGCGAACGCGGCTCGTCCTATTCGCTGATCCACCTGCTGCAGAAGCACAGCGGCGGCGCGCCGTTCAAGGACGTCATGATCATCGGCGCCGGTTCCGGCAACGACCTCTCGCACGCCTTGCGCTTCGGCGTGGAGCGCATCGATGCGGTCGAGATCGATCCCGTGATCCAGAACATCGGAATCCACAACCATCCCGACAAGCCCTATCAGGATCCGAGGGTGGTGCCGCATCTCGACGACGGCCGGCATTTCCTTCGCACCACCGAACGCAAATACGATCTGGTGGTGTATGCCCTCGTCGACTCGCTGATCCTGCACAGCGGCTACGCCAACATCCGCCTCGAAAGCTATCTGTTCACCGAACAGGCGTTCCAGGACGTCCGCCGCGTGCTGAAGCAGGACGGCGTCTTCGTGATGTACAACTACTATCGCCAGGGCTGGATCGTGCAACGCGTCGCCGAAATGGCCAAGCAGGTGTTCGGCTGCGATCCGCTGGTGCTGCCGCTGCCCTACAAGGAAACGCTGACCTCGTCCGAAGCGGTCGGCTTCACCACCATCATCGCGGGCTGCAATCCGCGCATCTCGACCGCGTTCCGTGACCGCGGCCAGTTCTGGCTGAACAGCATTCCGCCGGAGAACCTGGCGGTCAACGGCTTCGACAAGCCGCAAGAAAAGGGACAGGACAAGGCTGCCGCGCGGCACGGCGACTGGGTGCCGCTCGCGCCGGCGAAACTGGTGGTCGACAATGAAGGCGCCAAGCAATCGACCAGCGACGACTGGCCGTTCCTCTATGTCAGCGGCAGGCTGATCCCCGATCTGACCGTTCGCTCGATGATCCTGCTCGGCGTGCTCGGGCTTGGCCTCGTCTATCTGTTCAAGCCGAAGGGCGTCTGGCGGCCCAACAACCGGATGTTCTTCCTCGGCGCAGCCTTCATGCTGCTCGAGACCAAGGCGGTGGTGCAGATGGCGCTGCTGTTCGGCAGCACCTGGCTGGTCAACTCGGCGGTGTTCTTCACCGCGCTGCTGCTGATCCTCGCCGCCAATTTGTACGTGATCAAGGTGCCGTCGACCCGGCTGGCGCGGCACTATGCCGGGCTGCTGGCGCTGCTGGCGGTCTCGGTGCTGGTGCCGCTCGACACGTTCCTGAGCGGCGGCATCGTCTGGCGCTACGTGATCCCGTGCGCGCTGGCGCTCGGCCCGATGTTCTTCGCCGGCGTGATCTTCGCCCGCTCGTTCCGCGACGAAGCCAATCCCGATCAGGCGTTCGGATCCAACATCGCGGGATCTGTCATCGGCGGCCTCGCCGAGTCGTGCTCGACCCTGCTCGGCTTCCGCTACCTCCTGATCGTGGCGATCGGCTTCTATCTACTGTCCGCCTGGATGCCCTCGCGCAAGGGATAGAAGCGGGATGATTTTCGGTTGAAGCAGTCGGACCGCAGACTCGTTTCGCCTCTCCCGCTTGCGGGGGAGGCCGACGCGCGTAGCGCGGCGGGTGGGGGCTTTCTCCACGATATGACTCGCGGATAGACCCCCACCCCAGCCCTCCCCCGCAAGCGGGAGAGGGAGCCTGACCGGGCCTGCTCACCTCACGTGACGGCGGCGCGAACGGCAGACGATGGGCGCTACTTCTTCGCCGGCGCATTCTTCTCCGCCGCGCCGCCCTTGCCTTCCGCTTCCAGCGCCGCGCGGACGCGCTTGAATTCGCTCAGGTCCGCCTTGTCGACCTCGGGGAATTTCAGCTCGAGCCTGTCGAGCGCATTGACGATGGTCGAGCCGATCACGACGCGGGCGAACCATTTGTGGTCGGCGGGCACGATGTGCCAGGGCGCGTCCCCGGTCGCGGTGCGGTGGATCATGTCCTGGTAGGCGGCCTGGTACTTGGCCCACAGCGCGCGCTCGGTGACGTCGGCCATCGAGAACTTCCAGTTCTTGGCCGGCTCCTCGAGCCGGTCGAGGAAGCGCCGGCGCTGCTCCTCCTTGGAGACATGCAGGAAGAATTTCAGGATCATGGTGCCGTTGCGCGACAGATAGCGCTCGATCGCCGAGATGTCCTCGAAGCGCTCGCGCCAGATATCCTTGGTCACCAGCTTCTTCGGGAGCTTCTGCTTGCCGAGCACCTCGGGATGCACCCGCACCACCAGGCACTCCTCGTAGTAGGAGCGGTTGAAGATGCCGATGTGGCCGCGCTCCGGCAGCGCGATCATGGCGCGCCACATGAAATCGTGGTCGAGCTCCTTGGTCGAGGGCTGCTTGAACGAGGAGACCTCGCAGCCCTGCGGATTGACGCCCTCGAACACGCTCTTGATCGCACTGTCCTTGCCGGCGGCGTCCATGCCCTGGAAGATCAGGAGCAGCGACCAGCGGTCCTGGGCGTAGAGCTTCTCCTGGAAGTCGTTGAGCCGCTTGCGATTGGCCTCGATGATCTTGCCGCCGGCGTCCTTGTCGATGCCGCCCTTCTCGGCGGTCGGATACGATTTCAGGTGAAATTCGCCTGATCCATCGAAGCGGAACGGCGCGACAAAGGGTTTCAGTTCATCGGCGAGCGATGGGGACGGTTTGCTGCTCATGGCCTCTCGACGGCTTGCGTGGCGATTTGATCCGGTCGATCACGCTACCAAGAATGCCCTTGGGCAGGAAGATGATGAAAAGCACCAGCAGCACGCCATAGACCAGATTGTCCCAGCCGACCGCCTTGGTACCGAACGAGATGCGCAGCACCTCGGCCAGCACGATGGTGATGATGGCGCCGACCGTCGGCCCCAGCGCGACATAGACGCCGCCGACGATCGCCGCGAACACCATCTGCAAGGAAACCGCGATGCCGCTCACCGTGTCCGGCGAGATGAACATCTGGTACTGGCAGTAGAGCGCGCCGGACAGCGCGGTCATCAGCGCGCTGATCAGGGTGATCTTGAGCTTCTCGGCGGTGACATTGACGCCGGCCGCTGCCGCCGCATCCTCATCCTCCGAGATCGCCTCCATGGCATGGCGGATCATGCTGCGGTCGATCGCGCGCCAGATCACGAGACCTGCGACCCAGACTGCGAGCGCGATCAGGTACCAGGTGATCTTGTCGTCGAATTGCAGCGCGAACAGCCCCTTGCCGCTCGGCGCGCGCTGCGGCGTGTAGCCGAGCGAGCCGCCGGTATAGTCGCGGGTCGCGGTGATGACTTGCAGCACGATGCCGGACAGCGCCAGGGTCACCAGCACGAAATAGTGCCCGGTGATGCGGAAGCGGAAGCAGGGATAGGCGACGACGAGCGCGAGCACGCCCGCGGTCGCCATGCTGAGAGGAATCCCGATCCAGGGCGAGACGCCGAGGTGATTCCAGAGCAGCGCGGTGACATAGGCGCCGATGCCCATGAAGCCGCCATGGCCGAGCGAGACCAGGCCGAAGCGGCCCATGATCGACCACGACGTATAGGCGAACGACCAGATGAGGATCAGCACCAGCACGTGCAGATGGTAGGGGTCGCGATGCACGAAGGGCAGCGCCACGAGCGCGAGCAGCGCGATGATCCAGCCGGCGAGCCCTCTGTTCACGAGCGCCTCGCCAGGAGGCCCGCGGGCCGGATGAACATCATGACGATGAAGAAGGCGAACGCCAGCACGTAGCCCCATTCGAGATCGGAGAACAGGCCGCCGAGCGAGATGATCTCGGCAAACACAAAAGCGGCAATGAAGCCGCCGATGAAATTGCCGAGACCGCCGAGCACGCAGATCAGGAAGGTGATCGGTCCGAACGACAGTCCGACGAACGGATGCACGTCATATTGCAGCACCAGCAGACAGGCCGCGAGGCCGGCGAGCCCGCCGCCGATCGCGGAGGTGACGAGATAGATGCGCTTGGGATCGACGCCCATCAGCGGCATGATCTGGCGGTCCTGCGCGATGGCGCGGATCGCGGTGCCGGTGAAGGTGCGGGTCAGGAACAGATAGACGCCGATCATGCCGACCAGCGCCGCGCCGAACGACAAGAGTCGCGCGTAACTGAAATTCATCTCGCCGAGCGCCAGCACCGGCAGGCGGATGCCGAGATTGCGGAAGTCGATGCCGAAGGCGACGGTGGCAAAACTCTGCAGGATGAACAGCACGCCGCCGGTGGCGAGCAGCTGGTTGATCGGCGGCGCCGTCAACAGCGGCGCGATGACCAGGAAATGCAGCGCGGCGCCGAGCAGCGCCACCAGCAGGATGACGAGCGGCGCGGCGGCCCAGTACGGCAAGTGAAACACCTGCACGAGATAGTACATGCCGTACATGCCGATCATCACAAGCTCAGCGTAGCAGATCCAGGTGACGTCGATGACGCCGAAGATCAGGTTGAGCCCGAGCGCCAGGAGCGCCAGCACTCCGCCGAGCAGGATGCCGTTGATCACGGCCTCCAGCAGGTAGATGTCGAAAATGTCGAGGAAGGATTGCATGGCCGCTCTGCCTTTCTTACCTCTCCCGCTTGCGGGGGAGGTCGGCGCGCGGACGCGCGCCGGGTGGGGGCTCTCGCCCCGCGGAGGTTCTCGACCATGGAGACACCCCCACCCCGGCCCTCCCCCGCAAGCGGGAGAGGGAGTGGAGCGTCCTCGCGGTGATCGTCCCGACCAATCCAATCATCCCCTACACCCCGAGATACGCCTGCTTGATGGTGTCGCTCGCCGCGAGTTCCGCCGCCGTGCCGGCGGCGCGGATGCTGCCGGCTTCCAAGAGATACGCGCGGTCGACCACGCGCAGCACCTGCTGCACGTTCTGCTCGACGATCAACACCGTCAGCCCGCTGGCGCGGATGCGCTTGACCAACTCGAACACCTGCTGCACCACGACCGGCGCGAGCCCGGCTGAGGGCTCATCGAGCAGCAGCAATTTCGGGTTCGACATCAGCGCGCGGCCGATCGCGCACATCTGCTGTTCGCCTCCCGACATGGTGCCGGCCATCTGGTGGCGGCGTTCCTTCATGCGCGGGAACAGCTCGAACACGAAATCGAGCCGTTCGGCGTAGTGTGCGCGGGCGCCCGGCATGTAGGCGCCCATCTTCAGATTGTCTGCCACGGTGAGCCGCGGAAACAGCCGGCGGTTCTCCGGCACATGCGCAATCCCGAGGCTGACGATGCGATGCGCCGGCGTCTTGACGACGTCGGCGCCCTCCATCGATATCTTGCCGTTACTTGGGCGGATCAGGCCGGATATCACGCGCATCAAGGTGGTCTTGCCGGCGCCATTCGGGCCGATCACGCCGACCGCCTCGCCCGCCTTGACGTCGAGGCTGACGTCGAATAGCGCCTGGAAGCTGCCATAGCCGGCGTCGATCGATCGGAGCTCCAGCATGCCGGTCACGCCCCGATCCGGCGGCGCGCCTGCTCGGCGACGGCGGCAGCCAAGCTCGCATCCGCATCGGTGCCGAGATAGACCTCGATCACCCTGGCATCGCCCGCGACATCGGCCGGTAGGCCCTCGGCGATCTTCTCGCCGTGATCCAGCACCATCACCCGATCGACCACGCGCATCAAGACACCCATGATGTGCTCGACCCAGATGATGGTGATGCCGAGTTCGTCGCGGATCCGGCGCAGCATGTCGGCAGCCTGGTCCATCTCGGTCTCGTCAAGACCGCCGAGGCTTTCATCGGCCAACAACAATTTCGGTCCGGTGGCGAGCGCCTTGGCGAGTTCGAGTTTCTTCAACCCCGCGGCCCCCAGCCCCTCGACACTACTATGCCGATCGGTCGGCAGGCCGACCATCGCCAGCGCGCGTTCGGCCGCCTCCTCGGCCTTGCTGCGGCTATGGCGGCCCTGGCCATAGAAGCCGGCGAGCACGACATTCTCGAAAATGCTCAGGCGATGGAACGGCCGCGGGATCTGGAAGGTGCGGCCGATGCCGCCGACGATGATCCGGTGCGGGGCGAGCCCTGCGATCTCGCGGCCGTCGAACAGGATCGAGCCCTCGGTCGGCGGCAAGGTGCCCGACAGCATGTTGAAGATCGTGCTCTTGCCCGAGCCGTTCGGGCCGATCAGGCCGAGGATCTCGCCCTGCTCGACGCGGAACGACACGTTGTTGACGGCGCAAAAGCCGCCAAACCGCTTGACCAGGCCTTCGACGGCGAGCACGGCGTCCCTTTCGCGAGCGCTAGAGCAGGAAGAAGTCAGGTGGAGACGGCTTGGCCGCAGACTCGCTGCACCTCTCCCGCTGGCGGGGGAGGTCGGACCGCATCGAAGATGCGATCCGGGTGGGGGCTCTCTCCACAATGAGACTCGCGGAGAGAGCCCCCACCCCAGCCCTCCCCCGCAAGCGGGAGAGGGAGCGCGGTTCCTTCGCGGCTGCTGTTCGACCTGATCTCATCTTGCTCGGCTATTTGTAGCTGTAGGTGGTGCCGGCCGGCAGCGGCAGCACGGTCTCGCGCTGCATCTGGCTCTTCGGCCACACCACATAGGATTTATCGTCGATATATTGCAGCACCACCGGGAACGAGCGCGCGTTCTGCCCGGCGTACTGCTCGCCCTCGCCGTAGAACTTCACGCCGTAACCGAGCATGGTGCCGCCCTCGGGAATGTCGGTGTCGAGCGCGGCCTTGCGCAGCGCATCGGGATCGATGCCGCCATACTTCTTGATCGCGCGCGGCAGCACGTCGTCGAGGAAGACATAGGCGTTGGCCGCGCCGATGCCGACATGGGCGGAGCGGATCGGCACGCCGGGCTTGAGCTTGTCGAACTCCTCGCCGACCATCTTGATCACCGGCGGCAGCTTCGGGTCCATGGTCTTCTGGTTGGCGAGCCAGATCGAGATCGGGTCGGTGTTGAAGAGATAATTGGCATCGGCGCCGAGGCCTTCCTTCAGCTTCTCATAGACGCCGTAGCCGGCACCGTGGCCGACGATGGCGCCGAACTTCAGTCCCTGCTCGCGCGCCTGGCGGAACAACAGGGTAATGTCCGGATTGTAGCCGGTGTGGAAGATCACATCGGGCTTGGCGCGCTTCAGCTTGGTGACCAGCGCCGACAGATCGGGCGCGGTCGCCGAATAGCCCTCCTTGAGCACGATGTTGAAGCCGGCCTTCTTTGCACCGGCTTCGTTGCCCTTGGCGACGTCGACGCCGTATGCGCCGTCCTCATGGATGATGGCAACGCGGAGGTCCTTCGGCTCCTTGCCGAACTTGGACATGGAGTATTGCGCGATGAAGTCGGTCGTCATCATGCCGTACTGGTTGCCGGCGGCCTGCGGGCGGAACACGTATTTGTAGTTCTTGCCGTCGAACACGCCCGAGGAGATGCAGGTCGTGATCCACATGAATTTCTTCATCTGGTCGACCCGGGCTGCCACCGGCACGCATTGCGCCGAGGAGAAGAAGCCCATCACCATGTCGACCTTTTCCTGCTCGAGCAGACGGACGGCCTCGTTGATGGCGATGTCGGGCTTGCTCTGCGCGTCGGCGTAGACGGCCTCGACCTTGTACCCCTCGACGCCGGTCCTGGCGTAATGGTCAAGCATGATCTTGACGCCGGTATATTGCAGCTCGGAGCCGCCGCCGGCCAGCGGGCCGGTCAAATCGAAGATCACGCCGATCTTGATCTTCTTGTCCTGCGCATACGCGGCGCCGGCCACGCCCAGCGCCGCAAGCGCGACAGACAGACCCGCGAGCCAGCGGGCGGCCTTCCTGACCGGCATGAATCCCTCCCCAGAGATTGTGCACTGCATTTCTTGTTATCGTGCCAGCCTATCACAGGGGGAGCGGCCGATGATGTCAAGCGCGACGGCTGCGTCCCCACGGCGCAGGCGTGATCAAAGCTTCAGCAAATGGTTGCGGACGCACGGGCGGGTCGACAGCCAACCATTTCATTCCGCCGCGATCGCCGGTTCGACCGGGCGGGGAACGACCTTGCGGGCTCGGTTGCGGCTGAAGCGGTGCAGCGCGAGGTAGACCACCGGCGTCGTGTAGAGCGTCAGGAATTGCGACACCAGCAGGCCGCCGACGATCGCGTATCCGAGCGGCTGGCGGATCTCCGCGCCGGTCCCGTGCCCGAGCGCAAGCGGCAGGGCGCCGAGCAGCGCCGCGAACGTCGTCATCATGATCGGGCGGAAGCGTTTGAGCGCCGCCTGGAAGATCGCCTCCTCCGGGTCCATAGCCTCGGTCAGCTCGGCATGGATTGCAAAATCGATCATCATGATCGCGTTCTTCTTGACGATGCCGATCAACAGGATGATGCCGATCAGCGCGATGACGCTGAGCTCGAGGTTGAACGCCATCAGGATGAGAAGCGCACCGACACCAGCCGAAGGAATCGTCGAAAGGATCGTGATCGGATGGATCAGGCTCTCATAGAGCGCACCGAGGATGATATAAACCGCGATCAGCGCCGCGAGGATCAGGAGAGGCTGGGTCTTGAGCGAGTCCTGAAAGGCCTGGGCATTGCCCTGGAAGGTGGTGATCAGGGTGGCCGGGACGTTGAGGTCACGCTTTGCCTTGTCGATCGCCTCGACGGCCTGTCCGAGCGCGGCGCCTGCAGCCAGATTGAACGACAGCGTGATCGCCGGGAACTGGCCCTGATGGCTGACCGATAGCGACCGTACGGTGCGCTTTTGTTCGACCAGCGCGCTCAGCGGCACCTGCCGCCCGCTGCTGGACGGCACGTAGATCAAATCGAGCGCGCCAGGATCGAGCTGGAACTGAGGATCGACCTCCAGGATCACCCAATAACTGTTTTGCTGGGTGAAGAATTGCGCGACCTTGCGCTGTCCGAATGCATCGTAGAGCGTATCGTCGATCGCCTGGGTGGCAACGCCGAGCCGCGATGCCGTGTCTCGATTGATCTCGAGCCGCAGGGTCGGACCGGCGATCTGCTGGTCGGTCGCAACGTCGCGCAGCAACGGAATTCCCTGCAAGGTGCGAAGCAGGAGCGGCGCCCAGTGATCGAGCTCGTCGAGATCGCTGTCCTGGAGCGTGAGTTGATACTGCGTGCGACTCGCGCGTCCGCCGACATTGATGTCCTGCGACGCCTGCATGAACAGCGCAATTCCCTGCACGGCGGCAAGTTTCGGCCGCAGCCGGTCGATGATCTGGCTCGCATTGGCATCGCGCTGGTCGCGGGGCTTGAGATTGACGAACATGCGGCCGTTATTCATGGTCTGGTTGACGCCGCCGACGCCGACTGCCGACATCACGCCGTCGATGCCGGGATCAGCCAACAGAATGCGCTCCAGCTGCGACTGCCGCTCCAGCATGGCTGGATAGGAAACGTCCTGCGAGGATTCCGATACGGCGACGATGAATCCGGTGTCCTGCTGCGGAAAGAAGCCCTTCGGAATCAGGACATAGAGATAGCCGGTCAGGATGATGGTCGCGATGGTCGCAGTCAGCGTGAGCCGCCGGTGACGCAGCACCCAGCGCAGGCCGGATTCGTAAACCGCGAGCATGCCATCGAAGAACCTCTCGCTCAGAGCATAGAGCCGGCCGTGCCGCTTGCCCATTTCCTCCTGCAACAATTGCGCGCACATCATCGGCGTCAGCGTCAGCGAGATGACGGTCGACACCAGGATCGCCACGCTCACCGTGACGGCAAATTCGCGGAACAGCCGCCCGATGATGCCGCCCATCAGCAATACCGGAATGAACACCGCGATCAGCGACAGGCTCATCGAGATGATGGTGAAGCCGATTTCGCGCGAACCCTTCAGCGCAGCCGCGAGCGGCGAGTGGCCCTGCTCCAGGTACCGCGCCACATTCTCAACCATCACGATGGCGTCGTCGACGACGAATCCTGTCGCGATCGTCAATGCCATCAGTGAGAGGTTGTCGAGGCTGTAGCCGAGGACGTACATCACCGCGAATGTGCCAACCAGCGACAACGGAACGGTGATGCCGGGAATCACGGTGGCCCACCCGTTGCGCAGGAACAAAAAGATCACCATCACCACCAGCGCGATGGTGAGCATCAGCGTGAACTGAACCTCCTCGACCGAGGCGCGGATGGTCTGGGTGCGGTCGGTAACGACATGGACGTCGACGGCCGACGGGATCGAGGCCTTCAGTCGCGGCAACGCCGCCTTGATGTGCTCGACGGTGTCGATGACGTTGGCGCCGGGTTGCCGCTGAATGATGAGGATGGCCGACGGCTGTCCGTTGAAGGTGCCGGACCCGCGAATGTTTTCGGCGCCATCCACCACAGTGCTGACGTCGCCGAGCCGGACCGGCGAGCCGTTGCGCCAGGCGACGATGACCGGCCGATAGCCCGCAGCATTGAACAATTGATCGTTGTTCTCAAGCGTGAAGCCCTGGTGCTGGCCGTTCAACGTGCCCTTGGGGGCGTTGAGCGTGGCGGTGGCGATGGCCGACCGCAGATCTTCAAGGCTCAGGCCGCGGCCCGCGAGTTCGAGCGGATTGGCTTCGACGCGCACGGCGGGCTTTTGTGCGCCGGCGATCAGCACGGCACCGACCCCGTCGACCTGGGAAAGTTGCTGCGCGAAGATGTCGTCGGCAAGGTCGCTGACCGTCGTCATCGGCAGGGTGTCCGAGGTCATCGCAAGCACCATCACCGGCGGGTCCGACGGATTGGTCTTCCGATAGGTCGGCGGTGACGGCAAATTCTTCGGCAATTGCCCACCGGCGGCGTTGATCGCGGCCTGCACATCCTGTCCGGCGGCGTCGATATTGCGGGCAAGGTCGAACTGGATCGAGATCACCGATATTCCAATGCCGCTCACGGAGGTGAGCTGGGCTACGCCCGACATCTGCGCCAGCTGCCGCTCCAGCGGGCTTGCCACCGAAGAGGCCATCGTCTCCGGGCTCGTGCCTGGCAACTGGGCCGTCACCTGAATGGTGGGAAAGTCGACCTGCGGCAGCGGCGCGACCGGCAACAGCAAATAGGCGACGAGGCCGACCATTGCGAGACCCGACATCGCCAGCGCAGTTGCGATCGGACGTCGGATAAAGGGCTCGGAAATATTCATCACGTGTCGCCTTATTCTCGACCCTGGGCTGTGGACGCGGCGCGCTCCCGCGCGGGAGCCACCGGCGCGGGCGCGGGCGCGGTCACGACGCGGGCGCCGGGCCGGAGCTTGTAATGGCCGTCGACGACGATGGTTTCATGGGCAGCGAGGCCGCTCTCGATCAGCGCCTCGCCGTTGCTGCTGGCGGCGATCCGCACGAGGTGGGGTTCGACCGTGGAATCCTGCCGGACGACGAACGCGTAGCTGCCGTTAGGTCCCGATTGCAGCGCGGATTCCGGCACGACCGGTCCGCGGCGGACGCCGAGCAGCAGGCGGGCGCTGACGAATTGGCCGGGCCAAAGCCGCCCGTCGAGATTTTGAAAGATCGCCTTCAGCCGGATCGAGCCCGTGCCTTGATCGATCTGGTTGTCGATCAGTTCGAGACGGCCTTCGGCAAGCTTGATGCGGTCGTCCTGATCATACGCCGATACGACAAGCACCCCGCCCTGCATCGCATCGACGATCTCCGGGAGATATTTCTGCGGCAAGGTGAAGATCACGCCGATCGGCGCCACTTGCGTGATGACGACAAGTCCGCCCGGATCGGAGGCATGAACAATGTTGCCCTGATCGATCAGGCGAATGCCGGTGCGGCCGGCGAGTGGCGAGACGATCGTTGTATACCCCAGCTGCACGCGCGCATTGTCGATCACCGCCTGATCATGCGCGATCGCAGCCTGATATTGCGCGACCAGCGCTTGCTGGGTATCGACGCTCTGGCGGGTGGCGAACTCCTTGACCACGAGCTTGCTGTAGCGCTCCAGGTCCAGCCTGGCATTGGCGAGCAGCGCTTCGTCGCGCGCCTTGTCGGCCTCGGCCTGATGCAGTTGCGCCTGATAGGGGCGCGGATCGATCTGCGCTATCAGGTCGCCGACCTGTACATCCTGGCCTTCGCGAAAGGCGATCTTTTGCACCTCACCATCGACGCGCACTTTGACGGTCACGGTGTTGTAGGCCTGGACCGTGCCGAGTCCGACGCGCGAAATCGCGAAGTCCTGATCCTTCACCACACCGGCCGTCACGGGTACAGGCCGCGCAGGTGCGGACTTCGCGGCCGGTTTCATGACGCTGGACGGAATGCCCTCGCGCCACAGATAGGTGCCTGATACCGCAAGCACGGCTGCAGACAGGCCCGCAATCCATATCTTGGGAACCTTCATCGTGTTGTCCTGTCATGGAAGGGGCTGACTTGTCCTTCCGCTGGCGCGTCCCTCGGAACGGGGTTATTATTTATACGACGTATAACTTATACGACGTAAAAGCAAGGGCTGATGCCGCAGAACGCCGATCGGGGGGCTTGGCTCACAGGATCTTGAAGGCCGCCGAGGCCCGGTGGCAGTCGGAGGGCGAGAAGGCGGAGCGCTACTACGCTGTGCACCAGACCGAATACCGAGCATGGCCGCTCGGGGTTTCAGGACTAGTCTACCGAGAAAAGAAAAGGACTGACTGAAACGAGCGGCGTTCCGTCGCTCGTTTGCTTCACTCGAAATTCTATCTCTTTTTCCGCGCTCGTATCCAGAACGCTAACGGACAGTATCGCAATGCACGTGACTTCTCGCGTTGCCTTGTCCCTCGACTTCACGAGTATCGTGCCATCCAGGCTGTAGACAGCGCTTTTCTTTGCACCGTCCAAAATCGCCGACTTTTCAGTTTCCGATTTCGCAGCATTCATCATCGCGTCAAGCGAACTCGAGTATTTGAGAGTAAAAGTCACCAGCTTATTATTTTGATCGTCCGAAAATGTCTTGAGTACCGAACTGCGGGCATTCAAAGAACGACACTCCTGCTCAGCAATTTGGTCCGCTTCGTCACAGCCGCTCAACAAGAGCAGCAAAACGAAGCGTGCCAGAAGCGCCTGCCCTTGCCTCATCGGTCTCATCGGACTGCCCGCGTCGGATAGCCCCGATACGCTTTGCGCCAGACCGACGACAGAGCGTGACCGCGGGCAGATTGTTGCGCCGGAATTTCGGTCGGCCGAGCCATTGCACGGCCTCGATCCAAAGCACGCCATCCTGGCGCCGCAACGGTCGGATTCCGCTTCGGTCGGTGCCGAGCACCTCATCAAAGCGCAGGTCTATACTATTTGAATTTGGCGGCATGGAGTTTCACGAAATCGCGCGTGTTCACCGGCGCTTCGCCTGTGAGCTTGTATATGGTGTCCGTCATGCGGTCGTAACGCCCCTGCCGGTTCAACTCGGTCATGGCCGAGAGATGGCTGACGACATGCTCGGGAAACCCCGCCCGCCGAAGGCCTTCGCTCCACGCCGCGAGCGGGACGTCGCGATATCGGATGGGCCTGCCGAGCGCCTCGGAGAAAGCACGCGCATGGTGGTTCAGATCGGCGGATTCCGGCCCCGTCAGATCGTAGATTCGTCCGATATGTGGTGCGGGATCGTCGAGGATCGCCGCGACCGCGCGCGCCACATCGACCGCCGAGATCGGCGAGGTCTTGCCATCGCCCATCGGAAGCGCCAACTCGCCGGAGGCCCGCACACCGGCGGCGGCGAGCATCAGAAAGAAGCCCTCAAGGAACACTGTCGGCCGCACCGTGACGACCGGCAGTCCCGACCAGGCCAGAGCCTGCTCCGCCAGCCAGTGCAGCCTGTGCTGCGGGCTGTCGGTGGTCTCGTTGATGCTCATCTGCGAGACCGTCATCTGCGACATGTTCACGAAAGCCTCAACGCCGTGGTGCCGCGCCACCGCGGCAGTGTTGATCGTGGCCTCCAGGTAAGCCGCCGAGACAGACATACCGAAATAGATACGCCGGCAACCTTCGACGGCGCGGTGCATCGAAGCGAGGTCCGTCACGTCGCCCTTTACGACCTCTGCGCCGAGCCGCCGCAAGGCTTCGGCGCGCGCGTCCTCCCGCCGAACCAAGGCGCGCACCTTGTGGCCGTTCTTGAGCAGGAATTCGGTGAGGCTGCGGCCGACGCCGCCCACAGCGCCGGCTGCTCCGGTCACGAGAATCGGCTTGTCGTGCTTGTGTTTCGTCGTCATGTTGCTGACCCTTGGGTTGCGTTCAAAGGACGAACTGCGTGATATCTGTGATGCCCGGGGGCTTGAGCCCGGAGACGGTGCTCATTGTGCTGCGACCCGACCTCAGCGCGTCGGCAATCCGGCCTGCCGCATGACGAAGCGCTGGATCCGCGGGATGACGATGATCAACATCGGGACGATCACGACGTAGCTCGTTGCCGCGGCCTTCAGCCAGCGCACGGCGAAATCGGGCTGGAACCCATAGTTCATGGCGAGACCGACGAACGACATGCTGGTCGACGTGATCAGGCCGGTGATCAAGGAGATCGAGGGTCCAATCAGTTTCGGGGAAAGGGCCATTTGCTTGCTCCTGGGCACGGGTTATTATTTAGACGACGTATAACTTATACAATGTAAAAGCAAGAGGGCCAATGCCGAGAACTGCCGATCCGGAGCTGCCTCACAGGATCTTGAAGGCCGCCGACACGCTGTGGCAGTCGGGCGGCGAGGAGGCCGTGACGATCCGCGGCGTGGCCGCGGAAGCAGCCACCACGACGCCGACGGTCTATAGCTACTACGCCGACAGGGAGGCGTTGCTGACGGCGTTACGCGCGCTGGCTTTTCAGCGCTTCTCGGCCTACCTCGCGAAATCCCGCGACTTTCAGGACACCTGCGTACGACATCTCGAGTTCGGCAGCACCCACCCCCGCGACTATGAATTGCTCTACGGGCGCGGCTGGATGGAGCGCGTCACAACGGGTGCGCAGGCCGGCGAGATCGAACGATACACCACCCATATCGTGCGCGCCGGCGTCGACGAAAGCAGGGCCGCGCACATCGCCTATCCGATCATGATGATGCTGCACGGCGTCGTGATGCATCGGCTGTTGAACAAGAAGCCGGGCCCCCTCGGCCGGACGATTGCAGCAGCCTGTCTCGACGCCTGCATGACCCTGCTCGAAAGTGCGCGGCAGGGAAAATAGCAGATTGCGATTTAGAACCCGCGGAGACGATTGAAGAAACCCATTACCATGTCGACCTTCTCCTGCTCGAGCAGGCGGACGGCCCTCCTGACCGGCATGAATCCCTCCCCAGAGATTGTGCACTGCATTTTTGCTTTCGTGCCGTCCTATCACAGGGGCAGCGGCCGATGATGTCAAACGCGATGGCTGCGTCGCCACGGCGCAGGCCTGCGCAAAGTTTCGGCGAAGCGCTGCCGACGACCTTTCAGACCGGAGAACTACGGAGGGCAGCTTCGCTATTTCTGACTTATCCTGAGGCCTGCGAAGTAGCTGTCATCGGAGGCGACACATGACTCATATGCTTTGCAGAACGAGACTCATCTCGTGGTTCGGTGCGTGCGTGCTTGGATTGGGAGCGTGGCTTGCCGCTTCGTCGGCTGCGGTGGCGCAGAATTCACCTTCTGCCGAGGCCAGGCTGAAGGAGTTGAATATTACGCTGCCGCCCGTGCCTGTTCCCGTCGCCAACTACGTCGATGCGGTCCGGGTTGGCAATCTACTCTTTCTCGCGGGAAACACCCCGGCTGCTGACTGGAAGTACAAGGGCAAGGTGGGGAAGGACCTCACCGTGCAGGAAGGTTATGACACGGCCCGTCAGGTCGGCCTGATCATGTTGGCGAAGGTGCGCGTCGCACTTGGGAGCCTCGATCGCGTCAAGCGCGTGGTCAAGGTCTTCGGGATGGTCAATTCGGCCGAAGGCTTTGGTGATCAACCGAAAGTCGTGAACGGTTTCTCCGATTTGATGGTGGAGATCTTCGGCGAGGCGGCCGGCAAACACGCGCGATCGGCTGTTGGAATGGCGGGCCTTCCATTCAACAACGCTGTGGAGGTCGAGATGATCGTTGAAGTGGCCGAATGATCGGCCAAACGTTGCTTCAGGTCACAAGCCGTCGATGACGACCGATCCAGACAACGACCGCTTCACCCTCAGAGGCTGACTCTTATGACTACACACCCTACGCCGGCAGCTGCGTTTCGATGAACGCGGTGACGAAACGCGGCATTGCACTGGTGAGATCGGCGCGGCTGCGCACCAGATGGATGCCGGCGAGTTCGGGATTTTTCTGACGCGCGAGATTGGATTCGATGCGCGCGCGCAGCGTGTCAGCGGGCATGTCGACGCGCAGGATCTGCATCATCGCGAGCGCAACGCCGGTGTAGATACAGTGCCAATCGGCATCCGCCCGGCAATCTGCTGCGGTAAGACCGGTCTCCTCCTCGAGCTCCCGCATCACGCTGCCGGCGATATCGACGCTCTCGCCGCTGATGTCGTCGAGATCGGGCGTGCCGGAGGGAAAGTAGATCCGTCCGGCATTCGCGGTCTGCTCGCCCATCACGCCACACACGAAGGCGCCGTCGCTCGAGAGCAGCGCGCCCATGCCGAAGCCGTTGAAGACCTCATTGTCCGGAAAGCCCCAGTCGCGCCAGGCGAGGAAGCTTGCGAAATCGGTCTCGAAATAGCTCGCGCTGAGCCGCTCGCCAGCGAAGACCGGATCGCGCCCGAGCAGGACGCGGCCGTTCCACAGGTTCGGGTTCAGCCGCCGCTGCTCGGCGAAATGCGCGTCGATCTCGCCACGCCGCTGGTCCGCGAACGGCCAGGGACGCCGCTGCAATGCCAGGTCGAGCGTGGTGACGCGACAAATCAGCGGAGACTGCATGTCGGGCACGTGCGCTTACTTCGCGCTTCCGGTCGTCTTCTTGACCTGATCCACGAACTTGTTGGTGTAGGTCTTGGTGACGTCGATGCCGGCCTTTGCGACCTCCGGCGAGCCCTCGCTGAACACCGCGAGCACCGCTTCCGCGCCCTTGGGATCCATCTTGCCGGTCTCGGAATACATCGGGATCGTGTTCTTCAGCGCGGCCAGATATTGCTCCTTGTTCTTGCCGACAAGCTCCTCCGGCATCTTGGCCATGATGTCCTCGGCCGAATGCGAATGGATCCAGGACAGCGTCGCCATGATGGCATTGGTCAGCGCCTGCACTTCCTTCTCGTGGCCGTTGACCCAGGCTGTGGTCGAATAGAGCGCGCCGCCGGCATATTCGCCGCCGAACACCGCGAGCGTGTCGTGCTGGGTGCGGGTGTCACTGAGAATCTTGAGGTCGGCGTGGCTGCCTTGCAGCACGGTGACAGAGGGATCGAGCATCACGGCGGCATCGATCTGGCCCTGCTCCATCGCGGCCACCGCGGTGGCGCCGAGGCCGACGCCGATCACGGCGGTGCCGGCCGGATCGAGGCCGTTCTTCTTCAAGAGATACTTCAGAAAGAAATCGGTCGAAGAGCCCGGCGCGCTGACGCCGACCTTCTTGCCGGCAAGATCCTTGATCGAGTTGATCTCACCGGTGTGCTTCGGCGAGACCACCAGCACCAGGCCGGGATAGCGGTCATAGACCACGAAGGCCTGCATCTCCTGCTTCTTGGCGGCGATATTGACGCAGTGGTCGAAATAGCCGGAGACGACGTCGGCGCTGCCGCCGAGCACGGCCTTCAGCGCATCCGAGCCGCCCTTGAGATCGACCAGCTCGACCGCAAGCCCGGCCTTGTCATATTCGCCAAGCTGCTTGGCCAGCACGGTGGGCAGATAGCACAGGCAAGCGCCGCCCCCGACCGCGATGGTGATCTTGCTTTGCGCCGCGGCAAGGCCCGTGGACAGGGTCAGCGCCAACAGCGTTCCGGCAAGCTTGCCCAGCAGTTTGTTCATGACGTCCTCCGTTCGACTGGCCGGCACGATAGAGGAGCAGGCCTGCCTTGAGAAGGCGACTTTCCGGTAACTGGTCAAGCCTGCGGCCACGGCATAGCATCGCGGATACAGGAAAACACCGAAGAAACGCCAAGAATATTTCAAGGGAAACATCAAGGGAGGTCTTCATGAATCGTCTTGCAACCGCGCTGTCGATCGCCGCGGCCTTCGCCGCCGGCTGCGGCGTCACCCATTTGCTGCGGCCGGCGCTCGCCGCCGAGAGCATCACCGCGCAGGTGATCCACACCGGCGAGATGGAGGGCGACAAGCTCGGCGACGCCAACAAGGTCGGCTTCCGCTCCAGGACGTTCGTCTCCGCCGATGGCGCCACCGTCTCGATCCAGGACGGCAATGTGCCGAAGCACATGCACCCCAACACCAACGAGATGCAATTCGTGCTCGAAGGCACCGGCACGGTCTGGCTCGGCGACAAGGAAGTGACGGTGAAGCCGGGCGACCTGATCGTGATCCCGAAGGGCACGCCGCATGGCGGCAACAAGCCGAACGGCCGCGCCATCAAGTCGATTGCGATCAAGACGCCGCCTCAGGCGCCGGATGATACCAAGCTGCTGGATTGACGACGGTCCGTCAGCCGTCATCGCGAGGCGCGTACCGTCACCCTGAGGAGGCCGCGAAGCGGCCGTCTCGAAGGGTCGACGGCTACCAGCCGGGTCGTGCATCCTTCGAGGGCCGCTGAAGAAGCGGCCACCTCACGATGACGGAGTGCATGGCTCGATCAACGTGTCGTGTTCGGGCCGGCGTGCAACCCGGAGGTTCCACTACATGACCATTGACAGATAATTCACTTGCCTCACGTCCGCTCGCTCCATAATATGATGATCGTCATTTTATAGAGAGCGGGACCATGAGCCTGGACGATCACCCCACGGTCAGGGCGGTGCGCGCGCGCAGCAGCCAGCACGTTCACGACGTCCCGGCTTCCTCGGAACTGCTCAAGCGGATCGCGCGCGAGTGCGGCGCCGATGACGTCGGCATCATCGAGTTCGACCGGGCGGCCATCGCGCCGCAGCGCGACTTCATCCGCAAGGTCTACGGCCGGACGCGTTCCCTGCTTGCGATCGTGTGCCACATGAACCGCGAGCCGGTGCGCTCGCCCTCACGCTCGGTCGCCAACGAGGAATTCCACGGTACTTACGACCACGTCAACGAGACCGCACGCGCCATCGTTCGCGCGCTCGACGAGCACGGCATCCCGGCCTGCAATTCGGTCGCCGCCTTCCCGATGGAGATGGACCTGCCCCGGATCATGATGGTCCAGCACAAGCCGATCGCGGTCGAAGCCGGGCTCGGGCGGATGGGCATCCATCGCAGCATCATCCACCCGAAATTCGGCAGCTTCGTCCTGCTCGGCACCGTCCTGCTCGGATGCGAGGTGGACGCCTATGACCAGCCGATCGACTACAATCCCTGCCTGGAGTGCAAGTTGTGCGTGGCCGCCTGCCCGGTCGGCGCCATCAAGCCGGACGGCGGCTTCGATTTCCTGTCCTGCCACACCCACAATTATCACGACTTCCTCGGCAACTTCACGCAGTGGGTGGAGAAGGTCGCGGATTCCAAGGACGCGAAGGATTATCGCGCCCGCGTCCCCCGCACCGAGACGTTGAACATCTGGCAATCGCTATCGTTCAAGCCGGGCTACAAGGCAGCCTATTGCATCTCGGCCTGTCCGGCCGGCGAAGATGTGATCGGCCCCTTCCTGCACGATCGGGACGCGCATTTCGCCGACGTCGTGCAGCCGCTGATCGACAAGGACGAGTTCGTCTATGTGATCCCGGATACCGACGCCGAGGACACGGTGACGCGGCGCTTTCCGCACAAGAAGGTCCAGCATGTCACGTCCGGCCGCCATACCGGCAGCATCCAGGCCTACATCTTCTCGCTCTCGCTCGGATTTCAGCGCGGCAGGGCGCGCGGTCTGGATTTCGTGACGCATCTGCGCTTCACCGGGGCAAGCGCGCTGGACATGACAGTCGTGATCAAGGGCAAGGATCTGCAGGTGGTGCCGGGGCGTCATGTCGGAGACGCGGCGCTGAACATCACCGCCGATACCCAGGCCTGGCTGCGCATCCAGAACCGTGACCTCGAACTGGCCGACGCGATTGCCTCAGAGCTGGTGAGCTACAGCGATGAGAAGCTGTTCGCGGCCTACATGCGATGCTTCCCGCTCTAAGTGGTTGCGTAGGGTGGGTTAGCTGAAGGCGTAACCCACCACCATCTCTTCGCCGCAACATCGGCGGGTTACGCTGCGCTAACCCGCCCTACGATCTCTACATGCGGTGCTTCCCGCTCTAACGATCACACCAACAGACCACCGCCATCCACCGCAAGAATCTGCCCGGTCACGTAGCTGTTCAGCATCAGATAGACATAAGCCGCGGCCGCCTCGCTCGGCGATGCGGCGCGCGGTAACGGCAAGCCTGCCACGTAGCCGCGCACCCTCTCCTCCGGCATCTGCTTGACGCGCTCGGTGAGAATGAGCCCCGGGCAGACAGCATTGACGCGGACCGGCGCAAGATCGACGGCAAGGCCGCGGGCCAGGCTCTCCATGGCACCCGCGGCCGCGGTAACAAACGGCATCCCCTTTTGCGGGCGGTGCGCCAGCAGGCCGCCAGTCAGCGTGATCGATCCGTTCGCTGCGATCACGCGGCTGGCGTGCTTGACCGCCGCGAGCGAGCCCCAGAAGCGAAGGGTCAGAGCCTCGCGCGCCGCAACGAGATCGAGATCACGCGTGGCACCGAACGCCGGGAGGCCCTGATCGCCGGCCGTGATCGCGAGGTGATCGAAGGCGCCGACCTGCTCGAAGAAGCGCGACACGCTGGCTTCGTCGCGCAGATCGACGGTCATGCCCGCAGATCCCGGCAGCCGCGCGACCGCCGCATCGACATTGGTCGGCTTGCTGGAAGCAATCACCACCTCCGCGCCCTGCTCCCGCGCGAGCGCAGCGACGGCAAGGCCGATCCCCGACGATCCCCCGATTGCGATCACGCGCTTGCCGTCGAGCGACATCTTGGCGTCTGTCATGGTCCGTACTCCGCCGCAGCTACGCGAAATAAGCGGGGTGATCGATGTCGGCGATCAGCCCGGGCTGCGACGGCTGCCAGTCGAGCCGCGCGCGCGTCCGCGCACTCGAGGTCGGCACATCGAAGGCGACGAACCGGCTGAACATGCCGAAATGCTCGGCCGCCTCCTCTGAAGACTTCGACACCAGCGGAACGTTGAGCCGGCGGGCGATGACCTCGGCGATCGCCTTGAACGGCACGCCCTCATCGGCGACCGCATGGAACGGGCCGCCTTCGACGCCGCGCTCGAGCGCGAGCCGGTAGACGCGCGCCGCATCCAGCCGATGCACGCCGGGCCAACGGTTCTGTCCCTCGCCGATATAGGCGGAGACGCCCTTCTCGCGCGCAAAGGCGACGAGGCGCGGCACGAAGCCGTGGTCGCCATGACCATGCACCGAGGGCGGCAGCCGCACCACGGCCGCAGGTACGCCGCGCGAGGCCACTGCCATCGTCGTCGCCTCGGACGCACGCGGATAAAGCTCGGAGACCGGAATCGGTGGATCCTCTTCGGTCGCGACGCGGCCCTGCGCCACCCGTGCGACACCCGAGGTGGTGATCAGCGGACGCTTCGAGCCTTCGAGTACGGCACCGAGCGTCTCGATCGCGCGCCGGTCATCCGCGCAGTTCTGCGCAAACTTCGAGAAGTCGTGGTTGAAGGCGCAATGGATCACAGCGTCGGCCCGCGCGGCGCCGCTCTTCAGGCTGTCGAGATCTTCGAGCGTTCCGTAGTGAACCTCGGCGCCGGCGGCGGCGAGCGCTTCCGCGCCCTTGTCGGAACGGGTCATGCCGAGCACCTGATGGCCGGCGGCAATCAGATCATTCGTGACGGCCGAGCCGATCCAACCGGTGGCTCCAGTGACAAACACACGCATCAGCAATCTCCAGGTTTTGCTGGAGACAAATCTGGGCGGCACGGCTATCGTGGTAAAGTAGTGACTTTATCATGGTATATTGGCTAACAGGATGAGCGAACCGCTCACGCAAGAGAACCTGCTCGGTGCCTATCTGAAGGACCGCCGCAGCAAGCTCGATCCGGCGACGTTCGGCTTTCCGCCGGAGCGGCGGCGCACGCCAGGGCTACGCCGCGAGGAAGTGGCGCAGCGCGCCAACATCTCGGCGACCTGGTACACTTGGCTCGAACAGGGCCGCGGCGGTGCGCCGTCGGCCGATGTGCTGGACCGCATCGCGCGTGCGCTGATGCTGACCGATGTCGAGCGCGAGCATCTGTTCCTGCTCGGCCTCGGACGCACGCCCGAGGTGCGCTACCAGAAGAACGAAGGCGTCTCGCCGCGGCTGCAGCGCGTGCTCGACGCGTTGCTGCCGAGCCCCGCCGTGATCAGGACTGCGACATGGGACATCGTCGCCTGGAACCGCGCGGCGACCGTGATGCTGACGGACTACGGATCGCTGCCGCCGCGCGAGCGCAACGTGCTGCGCTTCATGTTCCTCGATCCGCGCGTCCGCGCCGCGCAACATGACTGGGCCAGCGTGGCGCGCTTCGTCGTCGGCGCCTTCAGGGTGGACGCGATGCGCGCCGGTGCGGCCGCCGAGGTGCAACCTTTTGTCGATGAGCTCTGCCGGCTCAGCCCGGAATTCGCGGCGCTCTGGCGCGACAACGACGTGCGAACCCATGGCGAGGGCGTCAAGCAGCTCCGTCATCCGATCCTCGGCCCGGTCAAGTTCGAATATTCGGCGTTCGCGGTCGACGGCCGCTCCGACCTCAGCATGATCGTCTACAATCCTGTTGACCCGGAGGTGATGGAGAAGATCCGCGGGCTGTTGGAAGCGACGCCGGCAGTGACCTAATCCCGCGTCACGGCCGTCGGCCGCCAGACCAGCAGCCGCTTCTCCACGACAGTCACCGCCATGTCGATCAGGATGACGAAGGCCGACAGCACGAACATGCCGGCGAACACGCCGGCGACGTCGAACACGCCTTCGGCCTGCTGGATCAGATAGCCGAGCCCGGCCGCTGAGCCGAGATATTCGCCGACCACCGCGCCGACCACCGCAAAGCCGACCGAGGTGTGCAGCGAGGAGAACATCCACGACAGCGCCGAGGGCCAGTAGACGTGCCGCATCAGCTGCCGCTCGTTCATGCCGAGCATGCGGCCGTTGTCGAGCACCGTCGTCGGCACTTCCTTGACGCCCTGGTAGACATTGAAGAACACGATGAAGAACACCAGCGTGACGCCGAGCGCGACCTTGGACCAGACGCCGAGCCCGAACCACAGCGCGAAGATCGGCGCCAGCACCACACGCGGCAGCGCGTTGACCATCTTCACATAGGGATCGAACACGGCGGCGACGCGCGGCTGCCGCGCGAACCAGAAGCCGACCAGGATGCCGCCGGCCGAACCGATCACGAAGGCGAGGATGGATTCCCACAGCGTGATCGCAAGATGCTTCCAGATCACCCCGGTCGAGAACCATTTTACAATTTGGCTGAAGACGTCGACCGGATTGGAGAAGAAGAACGGCGGCAGCAGCACCTTGCCGAAAACGGGCACGGTGGAAAAGAACTGCCACAAGGCCAGTGTGACGACGGCGACCAGAACCTGCAGGGACAGCAACGTCAGGCGCGACATCAGGCCGCTCCCGCCTGCGTCGACTGGACATAGCCCTTCATCACCTCGTCTTTCAGCACGCCCCAGATCTCGCGGTGGAGGGCATGGAAATCCTTCTCCATCCGGATTTCGGCGATATCGCGCGGCCGCGGCAGCGTGATGCGCCAGTCGCCGATGATGCGCGCGGAAGGGCCGGCAGACATGATCACGACGCGGTCGGCGAGCGCGATCGCCTCCTCGAGATCGTGGGTGACGAACAGCACCGCCTTGCGGTCGGCGGTCCACAATTCCAGCAGCAGATTGCCCATGATCTGCCGGGTCTGGGCGTCGAGCGGGCCGAACGGCTCGTCCATCAGCAGGATCTTCGGATCGCGGATCAGGACCTGCGCGAGCGCGACGCGCTTGCGCTGGCCGCCCGACAGCATGTGCGGATAGCGGCCGGCGAAGGCGCCGAGCCCGACCGAGGTCAGCCATTGCTGCGCGCGCGCAAGCGCATCCGTCCGCGGCGTACCCCGGATCTCGAGCCCGATCGCGACATTGTCGATCGCGGTCTTCCACGGGAACAGCGCGTCGGCCTGGAACAGATAGCCGGCGTCGCGGTTGAGGCCACTGAGCGGCTTGTCGAAAATCCGCGCCGCCCCGGCGGCCGGTTTCAACAGCCCGGCGGTGACATTGAGCAGCGTGGATTTTCCGCATCCGGTCGGGCCGACAATGGCGACGAACTCGCCATGCGCGACCGAAAGATTGGCCTGCTCGACCGCGGTATAGACGCGTCCATCCGCCAACCGAAACGCCACCGTCGCACCGTCAAGCGCGACCGCCGTCGGCTCCGTCATCGCCACGCATTCCTCCCGAATATCAGGCAGATGGCTTAGCGGTTCGCTCGGGCAAGTTCAACGCAGGAAGATGGCGCAGGACGCGTGCTGAGGGACCGCGGTCACGCGATTTTCAGACACGCCCGGTGGCGCATTGCGCAACCGGGGTTGCGCATCGCACCGACTTCGTCGAGGCTGCGGGCCAAGACGGTGGACAAGGAGACAATCATGAGGATCGCAGTGGTCGGCGCCGGAGGCGTCGGCGGCGGCTTTGGAGCGGCGCTGGCGCATGCCGGCGCCGACGTCACCTTTATCGCGCGCGGCGCGCACCTCGCCGCCATGCGCAGCGAAGGGCTGAAGGTTCAGGGCGGCCGCGGCGAAACCCACCTGATCCCGACCCAGGCGACCGACGACCCCGCAAGCGTCGGCCCGGTCGATATCGTGCTGTTCTGCGTCAAGCTGTGGGACGTCGAGAGCGCCGGCGAGCACATCAAGCCGATGGTCGGTCCCGACACCGCCGTGATCCCGTTGCAGAACGGCATCGACGCGCCCGACCGGCTGATCCCGATCCTCGGGCGCAACGCCGTGATGGGCGGCGTGGCGCAGATCTCTGCCTCGATCATCAAGCCCGGCGTGATCAACCAGGTCGGCACCTTCATGCGGATGATCTTCGGCGAGCTCGACGGCCGCATCACGCCGCGCGGCAAGGCGCTGCTCGCGCTCTGCCTGAAGGCCGGGTTCGATGCCACGCTGAGCGACCAGATCAACACCGAGCTGTGGATGAAGTTCGTTGGCCTCGCCACCAATGCCGGCATGACCGCGGTCACGCGCCAGCCGATCGGCAGGCTGCGCGACGATCCCGACCTGCGCCCGTTCTTCGTATCGGCCTGCGAGGAGATCATCGCCATCGCGCACGCCAGCGGCATCAAGCTGCCGCCGGACCCGCTTGCGAAAGTGCTCGACTTCATCGGCCATGCGCCGCCGGCGATGAAGGCGTCGATGGCGCTCGATCTTGAGCGCGGCAACCGGCTCGAGCTGCCCTGGCTAAGCGGCAAGGTGGTCGAGCTCGGCCGCAAGCTCGGCGTGCCGACCCCGACGCACGACTTCCTCTATGCCGTGCTGAAGCCCTATGCGATGGGCACGCCGTCGTAAGCAGGCGGCCGCGCGTTGGAGCAGCGGCCCCGCTCAGGCATGTTGCGGCGGGGCAAGCGTTGCGACCTGATCAGGATGCACCGTGATGGCCGTGCCGCCATGTCCATCGCTGGCGGCGACGAAGGTGGATGCCATGTAGTTTCCGAGCAAGGCGATGCTGGCGGCGTGGACGCCGTCCGAGACGGAGAGCGATCCGCCTGCGGTGTTGCCGGCAAAGCCCACGGTTTGCCCAGCCGCAAAACTGATATTGGCGAAATCGATCGCGTCGGCTCCCGTCATGCCGGCGACGGTGCCGGAGAAGTCTGTGGGGTCGTCGAGCTTCAGTGTCCCGGAGCCTGATGCGAAGGAGATTTGCGCCGCGCTCGCCGACGCAAGCTCGAGGGTCTGTCCGGCTGGAATGATCGAGGGATCGCTGATCGTGAACGCGCTGGACCAGGCGCCCCAGACGGTCCCGTCATTGGCCTTGATCCAGAGCGTGTCCGTGTCCGATCCGACGTGATACGCAAGCTGGGAGAGCTGCGAGGCCGCGACGACGTTGTCGTGATTTGCTCCGAGCGCAACACCGTTCAGCGTGAAGTAGCCGTTGCCGCCTCCGCTATTCCAGACATCATATGATGTCGCGGAACTGCCGAACGGATCCGAATAGGTGAAGAGCGAGGACACCGAGAACGTCTGGCCTTGAACGGACAGCGTGCTCGAATTGGTCGGGGTCACCACCGGACCCGTGTCCACCGGCGCAGTCACGGTGAAAGCACTTGACCATGATCCCCAGACGGTGCCGTCGTTCGCGCGGACCCACAGCGTGTCCGCGCCCGAGCCGGATTGATAGCTCAGCGACGCCAGCTGGGCTGCCGTGACGTAATTGTCCTGGTTGGGCGCAAGCGCCACCCCGCTCAAAGCAAAGTGCCCGCCACCCGTGCCGGTGTCCCAGACGTCATATTGCGTCGCAGCGCTGTTGAACGGATCGCTGTAGGTGAACAGCGACGAGGCCGCATAGCTCTGACCGTGAGCCGCAACGATGCTCGACACCGCTTCAATGGGCCCGCTGTCAAGGGGAGCATTGATGGTGAAGGCGCTCGACCACGCGCCCCACAGCGTGCCGTCATTGGACCGGATCCAGAGCGTGTCGGTCCCCGAGCCGGATTGATAGGTCAATGACGACAGCTGCGCGGCCGTGACGTAATTGTCCTGATTGGCCGACAGCGCCGACCCGTTCAGAAGGAAGTGTCCGCCGCCTGTGCCCGTATCCCAGACGTCATATTGGGTCGCAGCACTGTTGAACGGATCGCTGTAGGTGAACAGCGACGAGGCCGCATAGCTTTGACCGTGGGCGGCAATGATGTTCGACACCGTCTCGACGGGTCCGCTGTCGAGGGGAGCATTGACGGTGAACGCGCTCGACCACGCGCCCCACACCGTGCCGTCGTTGGCGCGGATCCAGAGCGTGTCGATGCCGGAGCCGGATTGATAGGTCAGCGACGCCAGCTGGGCGGCCGTGATGTAATTGTCCTGATTGGCGGGCAGCGCCACGCCGTTCAGGAGGAAGTGGCCGCCGACGGTGCCGCTATCCCAGACATCGTACACGGTCGCGGCGCTGTTGAACGGATCGCTGTAGGTGAACAGCGACGAAGCCGCATAGCTCTGGCCGTGGGGCGCGACGATGTTCGACACCGTCTCAACGGGCCCGGTGTCAATCGGAGCATTGACGGTGAAGGGGCTCGACCACGCCCCCCACACGGTGCCGTCATTGGCGCGGATCCAGAGCGTGTCGATGCCGGAGCCGGATTGATAGCTCAACGAGCCCAGCTGGGCGGACGTGATGTAGTTGTCCTGGTTGGCGGGAAGCGCCACCCCGTTCAGAACGAAGTGTCCGCCACCGGTTCCCTTGTCCCAGACGTCATATTGCGTTGCAGGATTGTTGAACGGATCGCTGTAGGTGAACAAGGACGAGGCCGCATAGCTCTGGCCATGCGCCGCGACAATGTTCGACACCGCCTCGACGGGACCGGTGTCGACCGGCGCGGTGACGGTGAAGGCGTTCGACCACTGTCCCCACACCGTGCTGTCGTTGACCCGGATCCAGAGCGTGTCCGCACCGGAGCCGGATTGATAGGTCAATGACGGCAGCTGCGCGGCCGTGATGTAGTTGTCCTGGTTGGCGGCAAGCGCCACCCCGTTCAGAACGAAGTGGCCGCCACCGGTGCCGCTGTCCCAGACATCGTATTCGACGGCTGCGAGGCCGAACGGGTCGTAATAGGTGAACAGCGAGGACACGGCAAAGCTCTGGCCGTGGGTTGCCGTCACGTTTGCGGCCGTCACCACGGGCCCTTCCGGGGTTGCCGTAAATTCGGTCCAGGCGCTCCAGAATACGCCGTTGAACGCCTCCACCCACAGCTGGTCGCTCGCGGGACCGAACTGATAGGCAATGCTGGACCACTGTGAGGCAGCGACGTCGATCTCGACCCCGTTCGCCTGCGCCACCCCGCCCACGGTGAAGTGGCCGTTACCGGTGGAGTCCCAAAGCGCATATTCGATTATGGGCAGAGTACCGCCCGTCGTGTAGAACATGGACGACGCTGCAATCGAGGTTTGCACGCGGCCGGTGATGTTTGACGCGACCACCGTGGGCGCGACGTCGACGGCGCCGGAATTGTCGATGACGAAGTCGCCGCCCTCGCTGGCGATCTGTGTCAGCGAAACCTCAAATTGCACATCCCAGTTCTGGCCGGGATAGCTGTTTCCCCATGGGTTACGAACAATGAAATTGCCCGTCGCGTTGTCATAGCCGACGACCCCGAACGCGTGGTCCGGGACTAGCTGGATGTTTCCGGCACTGTCATACGTGTAGGGAGACGTTGAAGGAATCTCGAGGATGACGTCGTCGTGGCTGGAGAGTGCCGCGATATAGACGGACTTGTTGCTATACCAATTGGACGCGCTGCTCAGATAATAGTTGACGCTCGTCGCGTCGGTCAGGTTCTCGAAGACATTCGTCGGGGGATCAGCGGAGATATTGTTGTAGCTGTTGACCGCCGGGTGCCCGATCTGCCCGGTTGCACTGAGCTGCGCGTAGGCCTTCTCCACCAGAGCAACCCACATTGCTGTGGGCTGCTCATTATAGTTGTGGCCATAGTCAAGTTCGGTGCCACTGACGACTGGAAACTCGTCATTGACGGTCTCCCATGTCTCCTGCCCATTGACATAGAAGCGCACGCCATAGGTGCCGTTTCCGTTGTCGACGATCATGGAGCTCATGACCTGGGGATGAAAGACGACGACGTCGATTAATCCCGACATCAATTCGCAATCGCCGTCTGCTCCCTGACAGATGTCGTTGACCGTGGCCGCGCCCGCCGAAGAATACAACGGCCCGACAACCGCGCTGTAGCCCTGCAATGTCCAGCCGCTCCCGCCTGCATCGGGCGGCAAGGTCGGATCCGGAAGATCGGTCCCCTGGAACCACTTTCCGATCAGTTCAGACATCTGCGTCGACGTCGTGCCAACCTGCAGATTGCCGAGCGTGATGTGAGCAGTGCCGCCCCCTGTCCAGGTGGCGTTCGCTGGATTCCCATCAACGAGCTGGTTGAAGAGATGGGAGACATAATCCGACGTGTAGAGGCCGCTGTTCAGATTGGCCGCGATCAGCTGCAGCGAGTTCAGCTCATTTGCGGTGACACTCCCTCGATTGGCGACATCCGCCAGCAACTGGATGGCTTCAGCGTCGGTGAAGACGCCGTCCGCGGCAAAGTTGAGCATGTCGGACTTGATGCCGCCGTCGACCAGGGAATTGACCCAGCTTGCCGTCATGGAATTCCTTCGCAAATCTTGACGCAATATGATTGCTGTCGGCCAGGCCTGTCCTGGCGAGGTTGCGCGCGTCCCGTCGCGACGAATCCAGCAATAGAATGCGTAACTATCGCCATAGTTGTGAACGAATTCGGGACGTGTGTCGATCTAGCCGACCGCTGCCAACAGCCAAAGCGGCCCGCATGATCGTGAAGATTCGTTAACGTCCGCCTGATGCGCCGCCCACCACCCGGGGATCGCGGCAGGGTTTGGCCCCGACCACAGCGCCGAGGGCGCCGACGCCCAGTCTCTCCCGAATGGGAGCCCAACCGGGCGTGGGAGCGCGATGGCCGGCCGTTCGCCTGCGTGCACACGCGCCGGCCTGACGGCGGGCCGACCGCCTGGTGTTCCCGCATCAGTGGGCACGATGCCGTCCGCGGTGCGCCCGGCGCTTTGGAGGCGGCGGCGGCGCAAAGAAGGGATTCTCCGAGCACATCGCACCCCGGCCCGACGCCGACGCCTGGCACTGCGGGATCGAGGTGAAGCTGCAATCGATGTAGCTTCCGCCGAATTTGCCCTGAAAGACGTGCATGCACACCGGATAGTTCGGATCGTAGGCCTGCCCGGCGGCAGGTCCGGCCAGGGCAACCGCGAATGCGGCGACCGCAAACAGTTTCAGGCGCATCGGTCTCTCCTTGTCGCTCGGAAGGTTTCCCCCCAACAACAGGAGTTAGTCAACTGCGCCAGCGACGCGACGGCGCGCTAGTTGACAGGCTGACGCGGTCGTTGACCCCGCTCCCTGGTCGGCTTTCTTGGACCTTTGTAGAAGGGATTGACCGAGCATGTCGCCGATCGTCCCGAGGCCGTTGCCTGGCATTGCGGAAGCGACGTGAAGCTGCAATCGATGTACTCGGGCGTCAGCCTGCCGCCATAGACTTCCAGGCAGACCGGATAATTCGGATCGTACATTTGCGCGGCGGCGGGCCCGGTGATGCCGACGCCGACGGCGGCGATGATGGTGAATTTCAAGCGCATCGAATCCTCCTCAAGCTTGCTCCGGGACGCCGGGCGCGCGGCTATCGCTGTTCGCCGGCCGGCTTGCCGTCGTCCTCACCGAGACAACGGATCATGAAGGCCGTGGTGTCCCGCGGCAGAACCTGCGCGGCCCGCGCCTTGAGGCGGCATTCGAGCTGCGCGATCTGGCGCGCCCGTTGCCGTTCCGACGGCAGCGTCGATTGCCGCAGCCGGCGCAAGGTCATCGGCGAGCCATCCGACTCGAAGCTCAGCTCGTACCGCTTACCGTTCTGGTCGGTGGCGGCGCAGGTGATGGTCGACACCTGCCGCGTGATGAAGCTTCCGACCTGGCGGCAGGAGCCTGTCGACATCTCGACCAGCGGCACCGGCAGACCATCGACGCGCGGACGGTCGCTCGACTTCAGCAACATGCGGTCGACCGCGAGCTCGAACAGATTGTCCTGGGTGCGCTCGGTGCTCTCGCCGGAGAACGAGACGATGTGGCTCTTGTCGGCGGGATCGTCGAGCACCACGGTGAATTCGGAACGGCCGCGCAGGGTGTGGAAGTAGGCCACCGCCTTGCAGGAATAGCTGCGGCCAGCGACGCTGACATTGCGGCAGGTACCGGACATCAACGCATACAGGTCGACGTCGTAGACCGGCCCGGCGGCAACGGCGAGCGCAGGCCAGCACACGAAAGCAATCGCAATCAATCGAGCGAAACGGGAGATCATGCTGAAACGATCGAGAACACGGTCGATGGAGAGGTCCATGGCGCAAGGTCGCCGATTTCCACGGACTGTGCAACGATGAAGCAGGCCGAAATGTGGACGTCCCGCAGACGACCGGGGAATGCAGGCGAGCCGTGCTGAAAGGCCGCGCCGCCATTGCCGTGCGTCAGATTTGCGGGCCGGACAGGGTGACCTCGCGCTCGGCGCGGAAGACGTTGCTGTAGAGGTTCGCGATCCACTGGCGGCCGCTTGCCGTCATGTTCAGGCAGTTGATGGCGCCCTGGATGTGCGGTGCGACCATATTCCAGTAGAATTGCGGATAGCGGTCGACGATATCGGCCGGCGATTCATAGCCGAGCTGACGGTTGATGCCGACTTCCTCGAACTCGTGATAGAGCGCGTTGGCTTTCCTGATGTAGTTGGGATCACCGAGCTGTCCGATGAAATCGGCGGCCCGGACGATCGCCGCCTCGTCGTCATACTGTTGGCCTTCGGGTGCCGGAAACCGCGTGCCTTCGATGTTGCGTGCAACGCGCTCGCGATCGAGCGGGAGGACGGCCTCGAGCCTGTCGAGCACATAGAGCTTCGAGCGGTCGACGTGATACGGCATCAGGCCGGCATCCGACGAGCCGCGCGGCAGCACGACCTTCTTGCCGGAGGCATCGATGACATAACCATCCGGTCCATCGCCCTTCAGCAGGCCGCGCACGTAGCCGATGTCGTGCGTCAGGCAGGCGATCATCGTGTGGGTGTAATCCTCCGCGGTGACATGGGTGTGCAGCGCGCGACCGCGGATGATGTCATGCCCGGCCAGCGTGACCAGCATTGTGTGCTCGACATTGTGGTAGAGCGCATCGCTGTTGCCGATGCATTCCAGCGCGATGCGCGCGGCGGCGGGCAGCAGTTCGCCAAATCGCGCCTGCGAAGCCCCAAAGGTGCGGCTGACCCATGTGGCGAGAAACTTCTCCAAAGCACCTGCCGCCAACTCAGGCAACGTCATCATCGATGCAGCCCCCGACCGCGCAACGTTCCTCGCTCGCCCCGATCTTACGTCGTAGTTGGGGAGCAACTATAGCCCATCTGCGGGCGTGCGGCTACGCGCCGGCGAGCGCGTGATTCGTTCCGCCGTACTTTCCCGGTCTTGCCGGCTGTGACACCAAAGCCGCTGATAATGGCATGAACCGTGCATGATTCGGTTCAGACCGGGTTAATCTTACGGATAAAGACCATCATGCTTGTTACGCTCGTCGCCATCCTTTGCAATGCTCAGCTCTGCATGGAAAAGGTCGTCACCAACAGCGACCAATCCGGCATCACCATGGGCGCCTGCGCTGTGAGTGCCCAGATCGGCATCGCCGACTGGCTCGCCAAGGGGCCGTATCACGATTGGCGCTTGCAGAGCTACAAGTGCATCATGGGCAAATACGTCCCAAAGAACGAAGTGTGATGTGTGCTCACAGCCCCCGAAGGGGCTGACCCGCTTCGCGCGGCCACCTGAAACAGCCTGCGAAACCGCGTGATGCAGGCGCGTGGACCTCGAGTCAAAGTCCATTTTATGGGCTATCACTGTCGTTCACGATGGTGAGACGTGAGGTCGCCCAGGAATGGCCCGAGAATGCCTGCAACGCCGCTGATCGCCTACGCGCATGTCGGCAAGAGTTTTGACAATGGTCGCGTGGTGGCGGTCAACGACGTCTCGCTTGACGTGGCCGAGGGTGAATTCCTGGCTGTTGTCGGCGGCTCGGGCTCCGGCAAGACGACGCTGCTCAGGCTGGCCAACCGCCTGATCGAGGCCGACCGCGGCCGGATCGCCGTCGAGGGCGAAGACGTCAGCCGCATCGACCCGATCCTGCTGCGGCGCCGCATCGGCTATGTCTTCCAGAGCGGCGGACTGTTTCCGCATCTTTCCGTCGCCGGCAATGTCGGCATCACGCCAACGCTGCTCGGCTGGCCGCAGGCCGAGATCTCGGCGCGGGTCGATGAACTGCTCGACCTCGTGCGGCTCGACCGCGCGCAACATCGCGACCGCCTGCCGCACGAACTCTCCGGCGGCCAGCGCCAACGCGTCGGCGTCGCGCGCGCGCTGGCTGCGAAGCCGCGCATTGTGCTGATGGACGAACCGTTCGGCGCGCTCGATCCGCTGACCCGCGACGCGCTCGGCGACGATTATCGCACCCTGCACCGCGAGCTCGCCCTGACCACGGTCATGATCACGCACGACATGACCGAGGCGCTGCTGCTCGCCGATCGTGTCGCAGTGATGCGTGGCGGCAAGCTGCTCGCTTTGGGCACGCCGGCGGAACTCGCAGCCAACACCGACGCCTATGTCGGCGAACTCTTGCGTATGCCGCGGCGACAGGCGGAACGGCTGGGCGCATTGCTGCCGCGGGACGGCACGGCATGAGCGATCCACGCTGGAGCGAGGCGCTTGCGCATCTGCCCGACTATCTCGGCAACCATGTCCGGGTCAGCGTCGCCGCGCTGGCGCTCGGACTTCTGATCAGCCTGCCGCTTGCGCTCATCGCGCGCAACCGGCCGGTGCTGCGCGGCACGCTGCTCGGGCTTGCCAGCATCGTGCAGACCGTACCCGGTCTCGCTTTGCTCGCGCTGTTCTATCCGTTGTTGCTGGCGCTCACGGCGCTGACCGCGACGTGGCTCGGCTTCAGCTTCTCCGCCTTCGGCTTCCTGCCGGCGGTGCTGGCGCTCGCGCTCTATTCGATGCTGCCGGTGTTGCGCAACACCATCACCGGCCTCTCCGGCGTCGATCCGGCGGTGCTGGAGGCTGCCCAGGGCGTCGGCATGACGCCGCGGCAATCGCTCACCATAGTCGAGCTGCCGCTGGCGCTGCCGGTGATGATGGCGGGGATCCGCACCGCCGCGGTGTGGGTGATCGGCACCGCGACGCTGTCGACGCCGATCGGCCAGACCAGCCTCGGCAACTATATCTTCGCGGGGCTGCAGACCCAGAACTGGGTGTTCGTGCTGTTCGGCTGCTTCGCCGCCGCCGTGCTCGCGCTTGTCGTCGACCAATTGCTGGCGCTGATCGAGAACGGCCTGCGCAATCGCAGCCGCGTGCTGACCGCACTCGGCGGGCTCGGCATTGCCGCCCTGATCGCAGCGACGCTGGTGCCCGCGATCGCGCGGCCACAGGCGCGCTATGTCGTCGGCGCCAAGACGTTCACCGAGCAATACGTGCTGTCGGCGCTGATGGCGCAGCGGCTGCAAGCGGCCGGACTGCCGACGACGACCCGCGCCGGCCTCGGCTCCAACGTGATCTTCGATGCGCTCGCGGCCGGCGATATCGACGTCTATGTCGACTATTCCGGCACGCTGTGGGCGAACCAGTTCCACCACATCGACATCAGGCCCCGCGCCGAGCTGCTGAGCGAACTGAAGACGACGCTGGCGAAGCAGGACATCACGCTGTTCGGCGAGCTCGGCTTCGAGAACGCCTATGCGCTGGTGATGCCGAGGAAGCGCGCCGATCAGCTCGGCATCCATTCGATCGCCGACCTGGCGTCGCACGCCGCGACGATGTCGATCGCCGGCGACTATGAATTCTTCTCGCGGCCGGAATGGGCCGGCATCCAGAAGGCGTACGGGCTGACGTTCCGCACCCAGCGCCAGATGCAGCCGGATTTCATGTATGCGGCGGTCGCCTCCGGCGAGGCCGACGTGATCGCGGGCTACACCAGCGACGGGCTGATCGCGAAATACGACCTGGTTACGCTCGCGGACGACAAGCACGCGATCCCGCCCTATGACGCGATCGTGCTGCTGTCGCCAAAGCGGCGCGACGACGAGACTCTGCAGGCGGCGCTGCGTCCGTTGCTCGGCAAGATCGGCATCGCCGAGATGCGCGAGGCCAACCTGCGCGCGTCGGGCAATGATGCATCATCGTCGCCCGACGCCGTGGCGCGCTGGCTGTGGGAGAAGATTGGCGGAAAATCGTAGGATGATCGCCGCTAAAGCCCCTTGATGATCCCCGCGTCGATCAGCAGGCGGTTGAAGCGGCGCGCTTCCGCGCCGTCCTTGCAGGCGTAGAACGCGCCGTTGCAGCGAAGCATGATCGCCTTCTGCTCCTCGAACGACGGATCGAGCGGAATACCCGCGGCTTCCTGAATCACCAGCGGCAGATAGGCGGCGTCGATCGTGTCCATCACGGCCGGGCTCTTCACCGGTTCGAAGTTGATGGCGTCGATCGCGTAATAGGTCGCGTAGTAGCGCGGATCGTAGTCCATCAGCTTCTTGCCGATGCCGGCCTCGTCGAGCCCGGGATCGAGCAGCTGCGGCGAGAACTCCGGCTGATGATCGCCGTAGCGCACGATCAGGAACGGCTGCGCCGGAAACTTCTTCTTCAGCGCCGCGACGAAGCCGGCGTAGTCGTTGGCGCTCATCGCCTGCCGGCGCAGATATTCGTCGACCGACGGCGTGTTGCCCGGCCGCTTCCATGCCGGCAGCAGCTCGGGGCGGAATTTCGTCTCCCACGGGAAATGATTGGCGGCGAGGTAGACGAAGGTGAACAGCGGCGTGCTGAGCGTCTTCTGCTCGGCCATCAGCTTCAGCGCCTTGTCGTAGAAGAAGCTGTCGGGCTCGACGTCCTTCGCATGCATATCATGCGCGTCGTAGAATTGCTGGATACCGGTCGTGGTCTGGAAGCTGCGCGCGCTCATGAAGGCGCCGAACGCCGGATAGAGCGACAGCGTGTCGTAGCCGCAGCGGCGCAGCGCCAGCGGCAGGCCGCGCTCGACCCTGCCCGATGCGATGCGGGTGACGAAATAGGCGAACCGGCCGAACGAGCGCGAGGACAATCCCGCCAGCACGTTGTACTCGGTGAACCAGCTTGGCCCGCCATTGCTCTCGGCGAGGAATTTGCGTTCGACACCGTCGTAGGATTTGAACTGGCTGCCGTAGCCCGGCGGAACCTTGACGCCGGACGCAGCGCGGACGTCGAAGCTCGATTCATCGTGGATCATGATGATGTTCGGTCGCCGCCCGGCGGGATGGCAGGCGTCGACCAGCGGCACCTTGAGCTGGTCGCTCGCGCTCGGATCCGACTCCATGAAGCCATAGGCGACGAAGTCCGACACCGCAGTCACGCCGGAGCGCGCGAATTTCGACAGATAACCGTCGTCGTAATAGCCGCGCCAGGCCTCATCCGGCCAGGCGAAGGCATAGCCCGAGAGCGCCGCGGTGCAGGCAAGGCAGGCCGCCGCGGCCGGCAGGCGGCGGATGCGGAACGGATCGAGCCACCACAGCGCGTACATCAGCGGCAACGTGACGAGGCCGGCGCCGATGATCGACCAGCGCAGGTTCGGAAAGATCGTGAGCAGAAACGCTGCGGTGTCGCGATCGATCACCATCAGGTCGACGAAGTTCGCGGTCATCTGGACCACGTCGTGCTTGAACCGCGACAGCAGCACCAGCACCACGACCAGCGTCAACGACAGCGCGCCCGACAGCGCCGGCCGGCGCAGCAGTGCGACGAACAGGAAGTTGAGGATTCCCCAGGTCAGCAGGAAGCAGAGCCGCGAACCGAAATCGGTCTCGGTCCGCAGCATCAGGATCAGCGCGCCGAGATGGGGTGCGGCGACCGCCAGCAACCGCCAGATGCCGATCGCGGCGAGACCGCCGGCCAGCGCGGCAACGGACGAGTTTTGCTGAGGCGCGGGCGCCATGGGCGGGACGCAATACAACCCGGCGCAATGCCACCGCCTTGACTGGCAATGGCCAGGAGGCGCACCGCACAGCCGGAGTCTGCGCCGTGTCATGAAAACGTAATTGAATCGTCATGAACGCGCAATGAATTTGCCCGCCCTGAGCACGCCCGGCCGGCACAGCGGGCCTCAGACCTTCGCCGCAGGCCTTGCAATCCCGGCGATGAAGAGGTCGACGATGTCAGCGGCCATCTGCTCGGCCTCCGCTTCGCCAACGCCCCAGCGCGGCAAATGGCCGTCGATATGCATCCGCGCAAAACCATAGACCAGGGCGCGGCCGGCGATCTGGACCTGCTTCAGGTCGCGCGCCGCAAGCTGACCGGCTGAAAAGGCCTCCGCCAGCAGGCGCTCGGTCAGGCCGATCAACTCCGCATTGTCGCTGGAAACGCCAGCCGAGCGGTCGTGGTCGAAGAAGCGGCGGCTGGAGATGATCTCGAAATGGGTCGGGTTCTTCATCGCCCAGCGCAGATAGGCGATCCCGAGGCAGCGGAAGCGGCCGAGCGGATCGCCTGACGGCGCCTCGGCCAGCGCCGTCTCGATCTCGGCGCGGAAGCGGCGCTGCGCCTCCTCGGCCACCGCGTTCATCAGGGCGTCCCGGCTTGGGAAATGCCTGAACGGCGCGCCCGGCGAAACCCCGGCACGGCGGGCGGCTTCGCGGACGCTGAGCGCCTCCGGCCCGCCCTCGCCGACCAGTTGCATGGCCGCCTCGATCAGCACGCGACGGAGGTCACCGTGGTGGTACGGCTTGGCCGCCGGCGCCCGCGCCGCGGCGGCCGGACGGGACTTGGCGGGCCGGCGTCCGATCGGCGGGTTTTTGGCGGGGCGGCGCATGGCGCACCTCTAGCATCACCCGCTTGTGAATGTAAGCAGTGATTACACGGATTGACCGCATCCCGTCGCGAAATGTAACTGGCGATTACATCAACGATGGGAGGCAGGATATGGCGACGCGTCGTAACTGGTTCGAGGGCTGGCGGCTGTTCGGCCTGCTCACACTGACCCTGATCGGGCTTTCGATCTGGATCGCCGCGATGCGGCAGTTCGAGGTCGAGGGCGTGCGGATGGTGATCCGTTTCACGGCGCGAACCTCGCTGCTGTTGTTCTGTCTCGCCTTCTCCGCGGCGGCGCTGGCGCGGCTCTGGCCGAATGCCTGGACGCACTGGCAGCGCCGCAACCGCCGCTATCTGGGCGTCACCTTCGCCGCCTCGCACGCCATCCACGCGGTCGCGATATCAGCGTTCGCAATGCTCGATCCGGCCGGCTTGGCCGCCGCAACCTCTATCGTTTCCTATATCTTCGGCGGTATCGGCTATCTCGTCATCATCGCGCTGACCGCGACCTCGTTCGATCGCACGGCTGCGCTGCTGGGCCCGCGCGCCTGGCGCAGGCTGCATCTGATCGGCGGCTACTATCTGCTGCTGCAGTTCACGGCCTCGTTCGGCAAGCGGATTCCCGAGATGCCGCTCTACGCGCTGTTCCTCGTGCCGCTCGCCGCGGTGTTTGCGCTCAGGATGATCAGCATGGCCGCGCGGCCTGCGCCGCGTCCGGCGCAGGCGAGCTGAGGCGCGGCCGGGTCAGATCGGATCACACCAGGTGAAACTGGCGGCCGAGCCGGCGATGCACCGAGAGCACCGCGCGGTCGACGTCGCTGATCAGGCTGTCGCCGAGCACGACGTTCGGAATCTCCCAGTTGCGCCCGACCTGGCCATCGGGCAGCGCGGCGACCGCCGGCACGCGGGCGGTCTCGCAGCCGGGCTGGGCGCGCAGCGCCTCCTCCGCAAGCTGGGTCAGTTCGTTCTGGCTCTTTCCGTCAGTCATGACCACGTCCTGGCACCGGAAGATGGCTCACTGATGGCCGAGATTCTCCAGTTCCTTGGCACGAATTTCGGTCATGCTGCGCATGCATTCGCCGGCGTCAAGGCGGGCGATGGTGCCCTCGCCGAGGTCGTAATACAGGCAATTCGCGTCACGGTACTGGATCCATAACCGTTGCGCGGTGCGCAGCTGTTCGCGCTGCTTGTCGCCCGCGGCATCCTTCAGCGCCTGCTGATAGGCGACGTTCATCCGTTTGTCCCATTGCGCGGTCTTGGCCTTGAGGCACTCGACCATCTGGTAGGTGTTGCCGTCGCAGGACTGTTCGGGATCGCCCTGATCGCCGCCCCAGGCCGACGAGATGGCGATGATGAAAATGGCTACAACCAAGGACCCGAGTCTGAACACGCCTGTCGTGAGAGCCGATTTCATGCGGCCTTCCCTTTCGATGGATCCCATAGAGCCATACGTTAGTGCGGCCGTAGCCCATCCCGTTCATATCAGTCGCACCGCGGCTGGCCTTCCCGATCCGCGCAGGATATTTCAGGGGCATGGAGGTATTCATGCGGCGGACCGTGACGCCTGCGATCGTTTTGGCCGTGTTCGGCCTGCTCGTCGGCGGGCTGTTTCGCTACGCCTTCAACGAATCCAACGAAGGCTCCGCCGCGAACTATGTGCGCAGCGCGCTTGACGGCGCTGCCCTCACCCTGATCGTCTGGGCCACGCATCTCTATCTGACCATGCGCAGCGGCCGGCTGCGGCGTCTGCCGCTCATCGTCGATCTCATTGCCCGCTCCGTGATCATGGCCCTCGTCGTCGGGGTCGCCGCGATCGCGCTGGAGGTCATTCTGTATGGGCATGGGCTTGAGGCGAAGTGGGTTCGCGAGACCTTCTTCAAGATCATCGGCGTGTCCCTGCTGCTCTCGATCCCGATCACGACGATCTACGAACTGGTCCGGATGATCGGGGGGCATACGCTGCTCAACATCGTGCTCGGACGCTATCGCCAGCCGGTACGCGAGGAACGCGTGCTGCTGTTCCTCGACCTGGTCGGCTCGACGTCGCTGGCGGAGGCGATGGGCGAGCTGCGCGTGCAGGAGCTCTTGACGCGCTTCTTCTTCGACATCGACGAGCCGATCGTGGCGCATGGCGGCGAGGTTCATGCCTATGTCGGCGACGAGGTCATCGTGACCTGGCCAGCCGGCACGGGCCAGCCGTCGCGGCGTTATCTCGACTGCGTGTTCGCGATCGAGGACCGCCTCGCCAAGCGGGCCGACCATTATCGCAAGGAGTTCGGCGTGGTACCGGCGTTTCGCGCCGGGATGCATGCCGGCCCGGTCGTCATCGGCGAATGCGGCGACTCGCGGCGGCAGATCGCCTATTTCGGCGATACCGTGAACGTCACGGCGCGGCTGCAGGCGCATTGCAAGGAGGCCGGCCGGCCACTGCTGATATCGGGCGAGCTGCTTCGCCTGCTGCCCTCGGACCCGGATTTTGCCATCGAGCCGCTCGGCTCGACGCAGTTGCGCGGGCGCGCCGCCTCGATCGACATCTTCGCCGTCGCGCGGCGCGCATCGTCCTAAACAATCCCTTAAGGCGCACCGCCATTGTGGCGAAAGCACCAATTGAGTCCTGTCCGGTCGCGCCACGTTAAGGATGCGATGCACCCGTATTTGCACCGGGTTCCACCTTAACGCAGGTGTAAGACCGCGCCCTGCATGGTGCACGGACAGGTGTCATTCAACACAAAAACAAGGTTGCCCATCGATGGCGCAACAGGCGTCACAATCGATTATTGCCGAACTCGAGGATGCGGTCCGGGACGGGACGTCCGCCAAGCGCGTGCAGACGCTGCGGCAGGTCACCGATCTGTTCCTGAACGACGGCGACCGCCTCAACGATGAACAGGTCAAGGTGTTCGACGACGTGCTCTGCCTGCTCGTCGCGCGTGTCGAGACGCGTGCGCGGGCCGAGCTCAGCAAGCGGCTTGCGCCGCTCGACTATGCGCCGTTTGAGGTGATTCAGCACCTCGCCTGGGACGACGACATCAGCGTCGCCGGCGACGTGCTGACCCACTCCAGCCGCCTCTCGAACGACGCACTGCGCGAGATCGCCGCCAGCAAGGGCCAGGACCATCTGTTCGCGATCTCGGCGCGGGAGAACCTGCCGGCTTCCGTCACCGACGTGATCATCGACCGCGGCGAGGACAGGGTGATCCGGCGCCTTGCCAAGAACGCCGGCGCGCAGTTCTCCGACAACGGCTATTCCTCGATCGTCGCCCGCGCCGAAGGCGACGACGAGCTGGTCGAGATCCTCGGGCTGCGCATCGATATTCCGGCCAAGCTGCTGCGCGACCTGCTGCAGCGCGCCAAGGATACGGTGCGCGCCCGCCTGCTCGCGATCGCATCGCCCAGGGCCCGCGAGGAGATCAGCGAGGTGCTGAACGACATCGCGCAGGAAGAGGCCGCGGCTCCCCGCCGCAACTACGGCATCGCCGAAGAGCTGGTCAAGCTGATGAAGCAGCTGAACGAGCTCGACGATGCGGCGGTCTACAAATTCGCCGAGGACGGCAAGTTCGACGAGGTCACGGTCGCGCTCGCCGTGCTCAACGACATGCCGATCGCGATGATCGAGCGCCTGATGCTCGGGCTGCGCTCCGACCTGCTCCTGATCCCGTGCCGCTCGGCGCGGCTCAACTGGCCGACGGTCGAAACCATCCTGCGCAAGCGGCCGCTGCCGCATCCGCTCGACCATGCGACCCTCGAGGTCGCGCACCGCGATTACCGGCGGCTGTCGCTGGAAACCGCACAGCGCACCGTGCGGTTCTGGCAGCTGCACAACAGGATCGAGAAGCAGCCGATGGCGGCCGGTTAGCCCGGCGACGTCTTCGTGACAAAGAAAAAGGGTGGGCAACGCGCCCACCCTTTTTTGATTCGATGCGTAGGGTGGGTTAGCCGAAGGCGTAACCCACCAATTCGTTCCGCGGAGACGCGGTGGGTTACGCTTCGCTAACCCACCCTACACCTACGCGTCGAGCTTAGTTCTTGCTCTTGTCGACCAGCGCGCCCTTCTTGATCCAGGGCATCATGTCGCGCAGCTTGGCGCCGACTTCCTCGATCGGATGCTGGGCGAGCTTGGCACGGGTCGCCTTGAACGAGGTCTGGTTGACCTTGTTCTCCAGCATCCAGTCGCGGGCGAACTTGCCGCCCTGGATGTCGGCGAGCACGCGCTTCATCTCCGCCTTGGTCTCGGCCGTGACGATGCGCGGACCGGTGACGTACTCGCCGTATTCGGCGGTGTTGGAGATCGAGTAGTTCATGTTGGCGATGCCGCCTTCATAGATCAGGTCGACGATCAGCTTCACTTCGTGCAGGCACTCGAAATAGGCCATTTCGGGCGCGTAGCCGGCTTCGACCAGCGTCTCGTAGCCACCCTTGATCAGCTCGACCAGGCCGCCGCAGAGCACCACCTGCTCGCCGAACAGGTCGGTCTCGCACTCTTCCTTGAAGGTGGTCTCGATGATGCCGGCGCGGCCGCCGCCGATCGCCGAAGCGTAGCTGAGGCCGAGGTCATGGGCGTTGCCCGACGAATCCTTGGCGATCGCGATCAGGCAGGGCACGCCGCCGCCGCGCTGATACTCCGAACGCACGGTGTGGCCGGGGCCCTTCGGCGCGATCATCAGCACGTCGAGGTCGGCACGCGGATCGAGCAGGTTGAAGTGCACGTTGAGGCCGTGGGCGAACACGAGCGCCGCGCCCTTCTTCATGTTGTCGTGCAGGTGCTCGCGATAGATGTCGCCCTGCAGTTCGTCCGGGGTCAGCATCATGACGAGGTCGGCCCACTTGGCGGCTTCGGCGACTTCCATCACCTTGAAGCCGGCGTTCTCGGCCTTCTTGGCCGAGGCCGAACCCTTGCGCAGCGCAATCGCCACTTCCTTGACGCCGGAATCCTTCAGGTTGAGCGCGTGGGCGTGACCCTGGCTGCCGTAGCCGACGATGGCGACCTTCTTGCCCTTGATCAGGTTCAGGTCGGCATCGCGATCGTAGTAAACTCGCATCGTGTTTTCCTCGTTTGAAGGGGGCCAAAATCGGCCGATGAGTCAGGCTTTCGGAAGGTCAGAACCGCCGGGCGCCCGCGAATTTCCGGCGTTGTCTAGAGCATTTTTCCCCTCAGGGGAAACCCCCATCTCGCATGGCGCGGTGCGGCATCATGCGTCCATGAAGACCGGGTAGAGCGAGGCCAGCAGCAGGATGGCCATCACCACATTGAAGACGCGGATCGCCCGGGTCGAGGTCAGGATCGGCCGCAGGGCGGTGCCGAACAGCGCCCAGACGATGCAGGACACCGTCCCCAGGGCCAGGCTCAGGCCGACCTGGATCGCGATGTTCCAGGGGAAGGCGGCAATCGCCGCGTAGGCCGTGATGGTGCCGATCACCATCACCCAGCCCTTGGCATTGATCCACTGGAACATGGCCGCACCCCAGAACGTCATCGGGCCGCGGCCGGGCCCGTCGTCCTTGTCCGCCGAGGGCGGCTCGGCCATGGCGATGACGGCGGCGAGATAGACCAGATAGGCGACGCCGCCATATTTGAGGATCGTCTGCAGCACCGGATAGGCGATGAAGACCGCCCCGAGCCCAACGCCGACCGCGCCGACCATGAAGGCAAAGCCGACTGTGATGCCGGCGATGTGGGGCACCGTGCGGCGGAAGCCGTAGGTCAGCCCCGAGGACAGCAGCATGATGTTGTTGGGGCCCGGCGTGAAGAACATCACGACCGCAAACACGACAAAGGCAAACAGCAGCGAATTCGACATAGTGCCCTCACGCGACTTTCGGCAGAGCCTTTGGCCGCTTCGACAGCAGCATCACGGCGATGCCGGCGATGACAGTGAGCATGCCGGCGAGCCGCAGCGGCCCGAACCTCTCGCCGAACACGATGCTGGAGGCGGCGGAGCCGACGAACGGCACCAGCAGCGCGAACGGCACCACCTGCGCCGCCGGATAATCCCTCAGCAACCGGCCCCACAGCCAATAGGCGATGCTGGTGGAAACGGTGCCGACGAACAGCATGGAAACAATGCCGGCCGGCGACAGATGCGACAGCGCCTGCCACATCGGCTTCGCACCCAGCGTCAGCAGCGACAGGCCGAACAACGGGATCGCGGCACACAGGCACAGCCATGCGAACAGGTCGAACATGCGTGCGCCTTGCGCCGGCCGCAGCAGCAGGTTTCCGATTGCGAACGAGATCGGCGAGATCATCAGGATGGCAAAGGCGGCGACGCTGAAATCGTATCCGACGGTGCCGCAGATCATCAGCAGGCCGATCGCAGCGATGGCGATGCCCACGGTCTGCAGCCGCGACGGCAATTCGCCGAACAGCACCGCAGCAAAGCCGATGGTGAACAGCGCCTGGCTCTGCACGATCACGCTGGTGAGCCCGACCGGCATGCCGTGGGCGATAGCGATGGATTGCGCAAGGAACTGACCAAGGAACAAGGTGAGGCTGATTCCGATCAGGAGCGGCCACGAGACCTGGCCCGGCCTGGGCAGGAACAGGCACGGCACCGCCGCGATGCCGAAGCGCAGCGCCGTCATCAATTCGGGCGGCAGCTCATCGAGCGCGATCCGGCTCGCGACGAACGCAAGTCCCCAGATCACCGCGACCATGACGGCGATGCCAACATCGGCCGGCTTCATTGTTCTTCTTCTTTGGTTCGGTTTGGCTCTGTCGATGCGAGGATCTAGATCTGTTCGTCCGGCTTCGGCTTGCGCAGCAGATAGGTGCCGTGCAGCGGCGCGTGATAGTCGGCGGCGACCAGGGTGAAACCGGTCTCGGTCAGCATGCGCTCCATCACCCAGCCGAAGGTCGAGTATTCGTCGCGCATATGGGTCATCACGCTTTCGCGCTCGAAATCGTGGTTCTTGATCGAGAAATCGGCCCAGCCCTCGACATCGCGATCGACGCCGTCGGGCATGCTGACGAACACCATGTCACGCAGATAGAAATTCGCGCCGGGCTTCAGCGCGTTGAAAATCCGCGACAGCGCCACCGCCTTCCAGAAGTCCGGCAAATGGTGCAGCGTGAACTCGCTGACGATGAGGTCGTAGGAATTCGGCTGATAGGCAAAGGACAACAGCCCGGCCGGCTGGGTCCGGATCTTCGCCTTGCGGTCGCGCGCATAGATTTCGGCAAGCCCGATCATCGCCGGCGAGATGTCGATGGCGTCGACCTCGGCGCCCATGAGCGCCGCCTCGGTCGCCAGCACGCCGTTGCCGCAGCCGATATCGGCGATCCGCCAGCCCGGCTTGACGCCGAGCATGGTCAGCGCCTGGCGGGCACGGACATCGCTGTCCTCGCTGACGTCATAGATCGAGGCAACCGCGGTATCGAGACCGACCTGCCGCCGTTGCGTGTAGTACCAGTCGCGCGCCAACATGATTCACATTCCTTCCGGCCCACGCGTGATCGCGGCCACCCCGGTTCGTGACACCTCGACCAGGCCCAGCGGGCGCATCAGGTCGATGAACTGACTGATCTTGGACGAGTTGCCCGTGATCTCGAACACGAAGCTCTCGGTCGTGGCGTCGATCACCCGGGCGCGGAACGCATCCGCCAGCCGCAGCGCCTCGACGCGGTGATCGCCACCGCCCCTCACCTTGACCATCGCAAGCTCGCGCTCGATCGAGCTGCCGGTCAGCGTCATGTCGACGACGCGGTAGACCGGGATCATGCGGTCGAGCTGATGCTTGATCTGCTGGATCACCATCGGCGTGCCCGTGGTGACGATGGTGATCCGCGAGAGGTGCTTCTGGCTCTCGGTTTCCGAAACCGTGAGACTCTCGATGTTGTAGCCGCGGCCGGAGAACAGCCCGATCACGCGCGCGAGCACGCCGGGCTCGTTCTGCACGAGGACGGACAGCGTGTGCGTCTCGTTCGGATCGTGACGTTCCTCGAGGAAGTAGGCGGATGCGGGCTGGTTCATGGTCGTCCCCTTACATTCTTTTCACGCCACCGCCCGCTGGGCGGCCGGCGCAGCATCCGTCCCGATCCAGGTCCGGAACAGATCGAAATCGATATTGCCGCCGCTCAGGATCAGGCCGACCCGCTTGCCGGCGAGCTTGCTCTTTTCCTGCAGCGCGGCCGCGAGCGCCGCAGCGCCTGCGCCCTCGGCGAGATTGTGGGTGTCGGTCCAGTAGGCACGGATCGCCTGCCCGACCTCGTCGTCGGTGACCTGCACGATGCGCGAGGCGCCCTTGCGGATCAGGGCGAACGCATCTGCGTCCGGAATCCGCGTCGCCATGCCGTCGGCAAGCGTGTTGCTGGTCTCGGTGGTCACGATCTTGCCGGCCGCAAACGACAGCGCATAGGACGGCGCCTCGGTCGACTGCACGCCGACGATCTCGGTCTTCAGGCCGAGCAGGTCGCGCGCCATGATGCAGCCGGAGATGCCGGAGCCCTGCCCGATCGGCACATAGAGAATGTCGAGATCGGGCGCCGTACGAAACAGTTCGAGCGCGTAGGTCGCGACACCCAGCACCAGGTCCGGGTGGAACGACGGCACCATGTGCAGGCCGGCGAACTGGGCACGGCGCTCGGCCTCTTCCCGCGCGGCCTGGAAGTCCTCGCCGTGCTCGACGAGCTCGGCGCCGAACGCGTGCATGGCACGGTTCTTCTCCACCGCGTTGCCGCGCGGCACGTAGATCACCGCGGGCACGCCGTGGCGGCCCGCGGCAAACGCCAGACTCTGGCCGTGATTGCCGCGCGTCGCGGAGATGATGCCGGGCACATCGGGCCGCTCGCGCTTCAACCGCTCGAGATAGACCAGGCCGCCGCGCACCTTGAAGGCGCCGATCGGCGTGTGGTTCTCATGCTTGACCACGACCTCGGTGCCGAGCCGCTCGGCCAGCAACGGCCACGCATACGCCGGCGTCGCCGGCACCGCGGTGCCGACGATCCTGTGCGCGCGCTCGAGCTCGCTGAGATCAAACATCGGAGCCGCCCTCCATCCGAGCGTGCGATAGGCTCCCTCGCCCCGCCCTTCGCGGGGAGAGGGTTGGGGTGAGGGGCTGCCTCCAAGGCCAAGGCAATGGTGAGAGACGGACTCGCGGAGACTCCCCCTCACCCGGATTGCGCTCACGCGAAATCCGACCTCTCCCCGCAAGCGGGGCGAGGTAAAGAGAGAGTGCTCCGCGCCGATCCATCATCACACCAGCGCCTTGCCACCGGCGAAGGCCTTCGCGGTGGCCTCATCGGTCGCTTCTTCCGGCAGCAGCATCTCGTTGTGCGCCTTGCCCGACGGAATCATCGGGAAGCAATTCTCCAGCGCCGCGACGCGGCAGTCGAACAGCACCGGACGCCTGATCGAGATCATCTCCTTGATCGCACCGTCGAGATCGGCCGGCTTGGTCGCCTGCAGGCCGACGCCGCCATAGGCCTCGGCGAGCTTGACGAAGTCCGGCAGCGCTTCCGAGTACGAATGCGACAGGCGGTTGCCGTGCAGCAGCTGCTGCCACTGCCGCACCATGCCCATGTACTGGTTGTTCAGGATGAAGATCTTGATCGGCAGCTCGAACTGAACCGCGGTCGACATCTCCTGGATCGTCATCTGCACCGAAGCGTCGCCGGCGATGTCGATCACCAGGCTGTCCGGATGCGCCACCTGCACGCCGACCGCGGCCGGCAGGCCGTAGCCCATGGTGCCGAGACCGCCCGAGGTCATCCAGCGGTGCGGCTCCTCGAAGCCGAAGAACTGCGCGGCCCACATCTGGTGCTGACCGACTTCGGTCGTGATGTAGGTGTCCTTGCCTCGCGTCAGCTCGAACAGCCGCTGGATCGCGTATTGCGGCAGGATGATATCGTTGTTCTTGCGGTAGGACAGCGAGTTGCGCGCGCGCCATTGCGCGATCTGCTGCCACCACGCCTTGATGTCGGGCTTCTTGGCCTCCGCCTTGAACACCTGCAGCAGGTCGCCGAGCACGTTGCCGGCGTCGCCGATGATCGGCACGTCGACGCGGATGTTCTTGTTGATCGAGGACGGGTCGATATCGATGTGGATCTTCTTCGAGCCCGGCGAGAAAGCATCGACGCGGCCGGTGATGCGGTCGTCGAAGCGCGCGCCGACGCACAGCATGACGTCGCAATCATGCATGGTCATGTTGGCTTCGTAGGTGCCGTGCATGCCGAGCATGCCGAGCCAGTTCGGCCCCGACGCCGGATAGGCGCCCAGTCCCATCAGGGTCGAGGTGATCGGGAAACCAGTCGCCTCCACCAGCTGACGCAGCAGCTTGGAAGCCTCCGGACCCGAATTGATCACGCCGCCGCCGGAATAGATTACGGGACGCTTTGCATTGGCGAGCAGCGCCACCGCCTTGCGGATCTGGGTCGCATCGCCCTTCACGCGCGGCGTGTAGGAGATGTGAACGTCCGACTTGCGCGGCGGATGATAGGTGCCGGTCGCGAACTGCACGTCCTTCGGCACGTCGACCAGCACCGGACCGGGGCGGCCGGTGGTGGCGACATAGAAGGCCTCGTGCAGCACCCTGGCGAGGTCGTTGACGTCGCGCACCAGCCAGTTGTGCTTGGTGGCGGGCCGCGTGATGCCGACGGTGTCGCATTCCTGGAAGGCGTCGTTGCCGATCAGGTGGGTCGGCACCTGGCCGGTGATGCAGACCAGCGGGATCGAATCCATCAGCGCGTCGGTCAGCGGCGTCACCATGTTGGTGGCGCCGGGACCCGACGTCACCAGCACCACGCCGGGTTTGCCGGTCGAACGGGCATAGCCTTCGGCGGCATGACCGGCGCCCTGCTCATGGCGGACCAGGATATGCTCGACTTCGCTCTGCTGGAAAATCTCGTCGTAGATCGGAAGCACCGCACCGCCGGGATAGCCGAAGACATGCTGCACGCCGTGATCGATGAGCGCGCGCACGATCATCGCGGCGCCGGTCATCTGATTGGGATCGTGGCTCTTGTCGGTCATGGTTCGCTCCGGATGCGCTTGTTTTTGCGCGGCTTTTGTCAGTTCTCGTCAGTTCTGCTTCGGGCAATAAAAAGGGGCCCTAGAGGCCCCATGCACACCGCCCGAATTTGGATGGCCGCTAGCCATCCCCGGCGGTGTGCCTGGGTACGACGGCGATAAGCAGCTTGGTAATAATATTGCGCACGATAGGACCCAGTCTTCCCAAAGGTTGCGCGAACATAGCGGCCAAAGCCCGAATGTCAAGGCAAGGCAGGCAGTTTCGCGATTTTTGAAGTGTAACGGGGTTCCGACCGTTCGGCGAGTGTTTTTGCGCGGCGCAACGCGCATGGCAGACGGGCGCGCGGCGCCCGCAGTCCGAGAGGCCATAGCCCGGATGGAGCGAAGCGCAATCCGGGCTACCGGATAAGGCTCTCCAGCCACTCCCTCGCCGCCCCAGGCTCAACCCATTCGAATTCCGAGAGCTGGTGGCGAAACCAGGTGAACTGGCGCTTGGCATAGTGGCGGGTGTCGGCCCGGCCGATCTCGGCGGCCTCCTCCCGCCTGATCTCCCCCTTGAGGTGACGGATCAGCGCCGGGACGCCATGGGCCTTCATGGCCGGCAGCAGCGGATCGAGCCCGCGCGCGGCCAGCGCGGCGACCTCGTCGAGCGCGCCGGCATCGAGCATCGCGCCGAACCGCGCGTCGATCCGCGCATAGAGCCGCTCGCGCTCCGGCGCCAGAAACAACGCGTGGAATTGGCCCGGCGGCAGCAGCGGCGGCAGGCCATCGCGATGCCAGTCCGGCAGCGGGCGGCCGGTGGCCTCGACGACCTCGAGCGCCCGCGCGATGCGGGTGCGGTCGCGCGGCTTCAGCCGTTCGGCCGACACCGGATCGCGCAGTGCAAGCTCGGCATGCAGCGCCTCGACGCCGTGCTGCTCCAGCCTTGCGCGCACACCGTCGCGCACCTCAGGGGGGATCGGCGGCACCGCCGACAGCCCGCGCGTCAGTGCCTTGAAATAGAGGCCGGAGCCACCGATGAAGATCGGCAGGCGCTTGTCCGCACGGGCCTCGCCGAGCACCTTTGCCGCATCCGTCACCCAGGCGCCCGCGGAAAAATTCACGCTGGCATCGACATGGCCATAGAGCCTGTGCGGAACCTGTGCCTCCTCGGCGGCCGTCGGCCGCGCGGTGATGATCCGGAGGTCGCGATAGACCTGCATGGAATCGGTGTTGATCACGACCCCGCCGGCGCGCTGGGCAAGCTCGAGCGCCAGCGCCGACTTGCCGCTGGCGGTCGGCCCTGCGATAAGCACTGCCTTGTCCAACAATCCTGAATGCGCCTGCATGTCCCTCGTTGCCACGCTGATCTGCAATCCTGCAAGCCCCGCGCTCGACTCCACCATCGTCGACGGTGCGCGGGCCGTGCTGCCCTCACCGGGCCCGGCGCAGTGGCTGTTCAACGAGGTCGCCGTCGACATTCCGTTCGAGCGTCAGGACGCCAGCAGGGACGACATCAAGGCCATCGAGGAGCGGCTGCGCCAGGCCCGTGGCGACCTGCCGATCGACATTGTCGTGCAGCCTCGGATCGGCCGGCGCAAGAAGCTTTTTCTGGCCGACATGGATTCGACCATGATCGGCCAGGAATGCATCGACGAGCTCGCCGATTTCGCCGGGCTGAAGGCCCATGTCGCTGCCATCACCGAGCGTGCGATGCGCGGCGAGATCGAGTTCGAATCGGCGCTGCGCGAGCGCGTCGCGCTGCTCAAGGGCTTGCCAGTGGGCGTCGTCGACGAGGTGCTGGAGAAGCGCATCACGCCGACGCCGGGCGGCCGCGCGCTGGTCATGACGATGCGCGCGCACGGCGCCTATACCTGCCTGATCTCCGGCGGCTTCACCCTGTTCACCAAGGTGGTCGCGGAGAAGATCGGCTTCCAGGAGAACCGCGCCAACCAGTTGCAGGTCGCGGACGGCAAGCTGACCGGCGAAGTGGTCGAGCCGATCCTCGGCCGCGCCACCAAGCTCGCAACGCTGGTCGAGCTGACCGAATCCTTCGATCTCGACGACATCGACACGCTGGTCACGGGCGATGGCGCCAACGATCTCGGCATGATCCAGGCCGCGGGTCTCGGCGTCGCCTATCACGCCAAGCCCGCGGTCGCAGCCGCCGCGGCGGCGCGGATCGATCACGGCGACCTCACCGCGCTGCTCTATGCGCAGGGCTATCGGCGCGACGAATTCGTGGCGGAGTAGGCTCGCGAAGCCTGTCGTCCCCGCGCAAGCGGGGACCCATAACCACCGATGCCGATTACCTGGAAAAGCCGTTGCCCACTTTTCTCAACAAGAGCGGCCGCGGCGTACTGGATCCCCCGCCTTCGCGGGGGATGACAGTGAGGGTGAGGCGTCAGCGCGCCCCTACTGCACCCCGAGCGCGACGAAGCGCAGTTCGCCGTCGCCGTTGGAGACCAGCAGCAGCACGGACTTCTTGCCGTCCTTCTTCAGCTGATCGAGACGCTTTTTGATGTCGGCGGCGCTGGACACCGCCTCCTGCGCCACCTCGACGATGACGTCGCCAGCCGACAGACGCTTCTCGGCAGCATCGGAGTTGCTGTCGACGCCGGTGACAATGACACCCTTCACGCTGTCCTTGATCTTGTACTTGGTGCGCAGGTCCTTGCTCAGCGCCGCGAGGTCAAGGCCGAGCGCCTTCTGGGTCACCGGTTTCTCGGCGGTGTCGTCCTTGGGCTTGGCGTTGGCCTGCTGAACCTTGTCGTTGTCCTCGAGCCGGCCGAGCGTGACTTTGCGGGTCTCTTCATTGCCCTTGCGGATGACGACGACGTCGACTTCCTTGCCGACCGCGGTATCGGCGACGATGCGCGACAGATCCTTCGGGTCCTTGACGTCCTTGCCGTCGAACTTGACGACGACGTCGCCCGGCTCGATTCCGGCCGGCTTGGCCGGGCCCTTGTCGTCGACGCCGGCAACCAGCGCGCCGCGTGCCGGCTTGATGTTGAGGCTGTCGGCGATCTCGTCGGTGACCTGCTGGATGCGAACGCCGAGCCAGCCGCGGCGTAGCTCGCCGAACTTCTGCAGCTGGTCCACGACGCCGGCCACCGTCTTCGACGGCACGGCGAAACCGAGGCCGATCGAGCCGCCGGTCGGGGAGATGATCAGCGTGTTGACGCCGATCACCTCGCCATCGAGGTTGAACAGCGGACCGCCGGAATTGCCGCGGTTGATGGCGGCGTCGGTCTGGATGTAGCTGTCGTACGGGCCCTGGCTGATGTCGCGGTTCTTGGCCGAGACGATGCCGGCGGTCACCGTGCCGCCGAGACTGAACGGGTTGCCGATCGCGACCACCCAGTCGCCGAGGCGGATCTTGTCGCTGTCGCCGAACTTGACCGCGGTGAGCGGCTTCGGCGGCTTGAACTTCAGGACCGCGAGGTCGGTCTTCTTGTCGACGCCAACCAGCTCGGCCTTGATCTTGGTGCCGTCGTTGAGGATGACGTTGATCTCGTCGGCGTCGGCGATGACGTGGTTGTTGGTGACGACGATACCCGCGGTGTCGACGATGAAGCCCGAGCCGAGCGAGTTGGTCTTGCGCGGCTGGAACTCGCCGCTCTTGTCGCCGCCCTTGCCGGGCGGGCCGCGGCGGTTCTTGAAGAAGTCGTCGAAGAATTCCTCGAACGGCGAGCCCGGCGGCAGCTGCGGCATCGTCCGGTCCTTGGCCTCGATCGTCTGCGACGTCGAGATGTTGACGACGGCGTCGATCACCTTCTCGGCGATGTCGGCGATGCCCTCGGGGCCGCGTGCGAACGCCGGCACAGAGCTCAGCATGCTCGCAGCACCGATCGAGATCGCAGCTCCCATCATGCGGAGGCGACGGCTCAGGGCTGGTCTGGCAGCGATCATGTCGGAGTTTCTCCAGGCAAACGGGTTCAAATTAGCTGGTCGCAGTATGCGCCCGTGATCACAGAGTGCGCCCGAACGGGCATATGGCGCAAGCATCTCACCCGGGCATTTCGGCGAAAAACCGGCCGCGAGAGGCTCACGATTATGTTCATTCCGGCGCGGTCTGCGCGGTGGAACAGGCAATGATCAGCGCCGCACCAGCCAAATCAGGATCAGTCCCGCAACCGCCGAGCCGATGCCGACGATGCGCAGGATGTTGTCGGGCGTGGCCAGCGCGCTCTTCATCGCCCGGCGCATCCAGGCGGGGCTTGCCGCAAACAGGATGCCTTCGAGCACGAACAGGATTCCCAACCCGATGAGGAAGTCGCCGAACGCTATGGACTTCATCGGATGGCAGCCTCCCGCTCGATGCTTGTTGTTGTTGATTGGCGGCGACGCGGTATCCGCATCGCCGCCAGGTCTTGATTCAAGTCGTGATGTTCAGTCGTGACGTTACTGTTTCGGCGCGGCGGCCGCCTCAGGCGCCTTGCCGTTCGCATTGCCGAAGTATCTGAAGAATTCCGAGTCCGGCCGCAACAGGAAACGCGTGTCGCCGGACTTGAGGCTGTTCTCATAGGCCGTCATCGAGCGATAGAACGCGAAGAAGTCCTTGTCCTTGCCATAGGCCTCGGCGAACAGGCGGTTGCGCTCGGCATCGCCCGCACCACGGGTTTGCTCCGCGGTCGAGTTCGCATCGGCCACGATCACGGTCGCTTCACGGTCGGCCCTGGAGCGGATCTCCTGCGCCTTCTGGTCGCCCTGGGCACGGAACTCGGCGGCTTCGCGCTGACGCTCGGACTTCATCCGGTCGTACACCGCCTGGCTGTTCTGCTCCGGCAGGTCGGCGCGGCGGATCCTGACGTCGACGACCTCGATGCCGTAGCCATCGGCCTCCTTGTCGAGCTGCTCCCGAATCCGTGCCATCAGCTTCTCGCGCTCGTCACGCACCACCGTGATGAAGGTGACCTCGCCGAGCACGCGGCGCAGCGCCGCGTTGAGCAGCGTGGTCAGCTGCAAATTGGCGGCTTGGATCGAGCCGACGCTGGTGTAGTAGCGCAGCGCATTCTTGATGCGATAGCGCGCGAAGGCGTCGACCACCAGCCGCTTCTGGTCGGAGGCGATCACCTCCTGCGACGGGTTTTCGAGATCGAGGATGCGCTTGTCGACGTTGATCACCGAATTCCACGGCGCCTTGAAGTGCAGGCCGGGATCGGTGACGACCTCAACCGGCTCGCCGAACCGCAGGACGATGGTCTGCTCGGTCTGCTGCACGGTGAACACCGAGCTGTAGCCGACGGCGAGCACGATGAAGAGGACGATCAGGGACACAATGCCGGTGACAGGGGACCTCATCGGGTGGCTCCCTGCTGCTGGCCGGTCGTGGCCGGTGCTGCCGGCGGACGCCGCGGCGTCAGTTCGCCGAGCGGAAGGTAGGGCACGATGTTCTGGCCCTGGCCGCCGTCATAGACGAGCTTCTCGGAGCTACCGAGCACGCGTTCCATGGTCTCGAGATAGATGCGCTCGCGCGTCACTTCGGGTGCCTTCTTGTACTCATCATAGACTTTCAGGAAGCGTGCGCTCTGGCCCTTGGCCTCGGCGACCGCCTGCTCCTTGTAGCCTTCGGCGGCCTGCAGGATCTGCGCGGAACGACCACGCGCTTCCGGCACGATCCGGTTGGCGTAGGTCTGTGCCTCGTTCTGCTTGCGCTCGAGGTCGGAGCGCGCCGCCTGCACGTCGCGGAATGCGTCGATCACCTGCGCCGGCGGATCGACCTTCTGCATCTGCACCTGCGCAATCTGGATGCCCGCATTGTAGGAATCGAGCGTCTTCTGCATCAGCTCCTGGACGTTCTGCTCGGTGACGTTGCGCGCCCCGGTCAAAATCGGCTGGATCTGCGAGCGGCCGATCACCTCACGCATCGCGCTTTCGGCAACCGCCTTCACGGTGCCTTCGGGATTCTGGATGTTGAACAAATAGGCGCCGGCCCCGCCCGGCTTGATACGCCAGAGCACGGTGAAGTCGACGTCGACGATGTTCTCGTCGCCGGTCAGCATCAGGCTCTCTTCCGGCACGTCGCGCATGGTGCGGCCGCGCCGTGCGGGATCGTCGATCAGGGTCATGCCGATCGAGATCGTGTTGACGCGCAGCGCCTTCGGCAGCAGCACCGTCTCGATCGGATACGGCAAGTGATAGCGCAGGCCCGGCTGCGCGTCGCGGACGTATTTGCCGAAGCGCAGCACGACGCCGAGCTCTTCCGACTGGACGCGGAAGATCCCGGTGGCGAACCAGATCGCCAGCGCGGCGACCAGCACCAGCGCGATGCCCATGCCGCTGAAATGACCGCCGGGCAGCCACTGCTGCAGCCGGTCCTGGCCGCGCCGCAGCAGATCCTCAAGATCCGGCGGCCTTGGCCCGGCCGACTGCGGACCTGTGCCCCATGGCCCTTTCGGACCCGAGCCCCACGGCCCCCCGCCTTGATTTTTCCACGGCATCAAACGTCTCCTCGACAAGTCCGGACGGGACGCCCGGCCTCGAATGTCCGGCCCGGTTATAGGGGACCGCTCAGGCCCTTACAACGCAAGCTTCCTGGCCGGACGAGCTATGCGCCGGGCCACAATTGTCAATGCAAACATTGGTTAACCCCGGCCGCGCCGACGATATGTCACATAGGAGAAGTCGGCGCTGTCGTCCGGACCTGCCGGATTTCGCACGCGCGCCACCTCGTCCCACTCTTTCGTATCGATCTTGTCGAACCGTGTATCGCCGTCCGGTCGGGCGTGAACCTCGGTGATCTCGAGCCGATCGGCCGTGCCCATCCACTGCGCATAGATCTCCGCGCCACCGATGACGGCAATTTCAGTGGCGAAACGCCGCAGCGCGTCACCAAGCGCAATGGCCCGGGCGTTCTCGAACGACGTGGTGACGATGGCGCCGCGCGCGCGGTAGTTCGCATCGCGCGTCACCACGATATTGGTGCGACCCGGAAGCGGTCTGCGCAGGGATTCGAACGTCTTGCGTCCCATCACGACGGGCTTGTTCAGCGTGATTGCCTTGAGGCGCTGCTGGTCGGTCTTCAGCCGCCACGGGATTGCGTTGGCATTTCCGATCACGCCATTCTCGGCGACCGCGACGACGAGCACGATCTCCATCAGCGCGCTCCTTGCGCGAGCGCCGACAGCGCCGGACCGGAGACGCGGCAAATCGTCCACTCGTCCATCATCTCGGCGCCGAGCGACTTGTAAAATGCGATCGACGGCGCGTTCCAGTCGAGCACCGCCCATTGCAGGCGCGCCCAGCCATTGGCGAGGCATTGCTTCGCCAGATGCACCAGGAGCGCCTTGCCGATCCCCTTCCCGCGCAGTGCCGGACGCACGAAGAGGTCCTCGAGATAGATGCCGTGGCGACCGGCGAAGGTCGAGAAGTTGACGAACCAGACCGCGAAGCCGGCCGGCTCGCCGTTCCATTCCGCGATGTCGCAAGTAAGCCGCGGGTTCACGCCGAACAACGCCTCGGCGATATCGGCCTCGCTGGCGTGGACCTCGTGCAAAAGCTTTTCGTAGTCGGCGAGCTCGCGGACCAGCGAGAACACCAGTCCGGCCTCATCGGGCCGCGCGCGGCGGATCATCAGCGACATCTAATCCCTCAGACCGCGACTTCAGCCTTGATGTGCGGATGCGGGTCGTAACCCTCGAGTTTGAAGTCCTCGTAGCGGAACGCGAAGATATCCTTCACGTCGGGATTGATCGCCATCGTCGGCAGCGGCCGCGTCGGCCGCGTCAATTGCAGCCGCGCCTGCTCGAGGTGGTTCGAGTAGAGATGCGCGTCGCCGAGCGAGTGCACGAAATCGCCGGGCTTGAGGCCGGTCACCTGCGCCACCATCATGGTCAGCAGCGCGTAGGAGGCGATGTTGAAGGGCACGCCGAGGAAGACGTCGCCGGAGCGCTGATAGAGCTGGCAGGACAATTTGCCGTTCGCGACATAGAACTGGAACAGGCAGTGGCACGGCGGCAGCGCCATCTTGTCGACCTCGGCCGGATTCCAGGCGCTGACGATCAGCCGCCGCGAGTCCGGATTGCGCTTGATCATCTCGATCACACCAGCGATCTGGTCGATGCTGCGTCCATCAGGCGCCGGCCACGAGCGCCATTGCGAGCCGTAGACCGGGCCGAGATCGCCATTGGCGTCGGCCCATTCGTCCCAGATCGTGACGCCGTTGTCGTTGAGATATTTGATGTTGGTGTCGCCGGCGAGGAACCAGAGCAGCTCGTGCACGATCGCCTTCAGCGGCAGCCGCTTGGTGGTCAGCATCGGGAAGCCGGCCGAGAGGTTGAAGCGCATCTGGTGGCCGAAGATCGACAGCGTGCCGGTGCCGGTGCGGTCGTGCTTCTCAGCGCCGTCGGCGAGGATGCGTTCGAGCAGGTCGTGGTACTGGTTCATGGCGTCTGTTTCGGGCCCTTCGGGGAAGCGGCAAACTTAACGGCCGAGGCCGCCGGCCGACACGCTGATTCGGCGGATTGCACCGATTATACCCTGAAAAGTGAGCACCCTTGCGCCAAACGACAAGGGGCGGAACTCACGTTCCGCCCCTGCCCTATCCAGTTGATCGCGCTGGCTTAAGTGGTCGGCTTGAGCACCGGGGTCCACTTCGCGATCTCGCTTTTGACGAGGGTCGCGAGCGCCTCCGGCGTGCGGTTGGCGGGCGCCGGGATCACGCTGCCGAGTTCGAGCAGGCGCTTGCGCACATTCTCATCGTCGAGCGCCTTGATGGCCGCGGCGTTCAGCGTGGCGATGATCGCGGGCGAAGTTCCCTTCGGCGCGAAGATCGCGTTCCAGGCCTGGGCCTGGAATGCCGGCAGGCCGGCCTCTGCCGTGGTCGGGACATTGGGCAGCGACGGATTGCGCTCGGGGGTGGCGACCGCATAGGCCTTGATGGTACCGGCGTTGATCTGCGGCACCGCGTTGACGATCTGGTCGCACATGTAATCGACCTGGCCGGCGACCAGCGCGTTCATGGCAGGGCCGGTGCCGTTGAACGGCACGCCGACCGGCTTGACGTCGAGGATCGAGTTCAACAGCTCGCAGGAGGCATGCGAGACCGAGCCGATGCCGGCATGCGCGGCGTTGACCTTCTCGGCATTGGCCTTCACGTAGGCGACGAGTTCCTTCAGATCCTTCGGCGGGAAATCCTTGCGGGCAAGGATCAGGATCGGCGTGCCGGCGAGCAGCGCGACGGGTTCGAAATCCTTTTCCGGATGATAGGCGAGTTTCGGATAGAGCGGCACGGAAGCCGCGTGCGTGCCCATATGTCCGGTGACCAGCGTGTAGCCGTCACTGGCGGCGCGCGCGGCACGCGTCGTCGCCGTCGTGCCACCGGCGCCGACCACGTTCTCGATGACGATGCTCTGTCCGAGCGTCTGCGCCATGTGCGCGGTGACGATGCGCGAGATGACGTCGGTCGGACCGCCGGCCGCGAACGGCACGATCATGGTGATGGTGCGCGTCGGATAGGTTTGCGCGGAGGCCGGCACGGCGAATGCGCCCAGCGCGGCAAATGCCGAAAGGCATGCGCCCGCAAGCGAGCGAATGGACATCATCTCAATTCCTCCCGGGAACGTTTTGACCAAATAAAAATGCCGGCCAAATCGGCCGGCATTTTCATTTCATGAGACGACATCGAGTGTCGATTCGACTTCCGCCTGCGGCGCGCCGACGCAGGGCCGGCGCTCCCTGTTTGAGCATGATCTATCCGGAAAACCGCTTCACACTTTTCCGGATCATGCTCTAGCCCTCGGACTCCACGAACACTTCGTCGCGCTTCGCACGCAAGGTCGGCAGCACGGCGAGCACCAGGAGACCCGCCGCGATCGCCAGCAGCACTGCCGACAGCGGCCGCGACAGGAACACACTCCAGTCGCCGCGCGAGATCAGGAGTGCGCGACGCAGGTTCTCTTCCATCAGCGGGCCGAGCACCATGCCGAGCAGCAGCGGTGCCGGCTCGAAATCGTGCTTGATCAGCCAGTAGCCGACCAGACCGAACGCGCCTGCGAGCACGACGTCGACCGGCGCGTTGTTCACCGAGTAGATGCCGATCGCGCAGAAGATCACGATCGAGGGGAACATCAGCCGGTACGGCACGCGCAGCAGACGGACCCAGATGCCGACCAGCGGCAGGTTGATGATGATCAGCATCAGGTTGCCGATCCACATCGAGGCGATCATGCCCCAGACCAGGTCTGGCTGCTTCACCATCACCTGCGGACCCGGCACGATGCCATGAATGGTCATCGCACCGACCATCAGCGCCATCACCGCATTCGGCGGGATGCCGAGGGTGAGCAGCGGGATGAACGAGGTCTGCGCCGCGGCGTTGTTGGCGCTTTCCGGCGACGCCACGCCCTCGATCGCGCCGCGGCCGAACCGCGACGGATCCTTGGCTATCTTCTTCTCCAGCGTATACGCGGCAAACGACGCGATCACGGCGCCGCCGCCCGGCAGGATGCCAAGGATCGAGCCCAGGATGGTGCCGCGCACGATTGCCGGCGCGGAATCCATCAGGTCCTTCCTGGTTGGCATCAGGCCGGTGATCTTCTGCTGCACCAGATCGCGGCTCATCCCGGCGCCGGCGTCGAGATTGCGGATGATCTCCGCGAAGCCGAACACGCCCATCGCCACCGTCGCGAAGCCGAGGCCGTCGGCAAGCTCGGGGATGTTGAAGGCCATGCGCGAGGCGCCGGTCTCGATGTCGGAGCCGACCATCGACAGCAGTAGGCCGAACACGATCATCGCGATCGCCTTCAGCACCGAGCCCTTGGCGAGGACCACTGCGAAGATCAGGCCGAGCACCATCAGCGAGAAATATTCGGCCGGGCCGAATGCTAGCGCGAGCTTGGTCAGCGGTGCGCCGAGCACGGCGATCAGCACGGTCGCGACGCAACCGGCGAAGAACGAGCCGATCGCGGCAATCGCGAGCGCCGGGCCGGCGCGGCCCTGTCTTGCCATCTGGTGGCCGTCGAGCGCGGTGACCACCGAAGTCGCCTCGCCCGGAATATTGACCAGGATCGAGGTGGTCGAGCCGCCATATTGCGCACCGTAATAGATGCCGGCGAGCATGATCAACGCGCCGACCGGCGGCAGGCCGAAGGTGATCGGCAGCAGCATGGCGACGGTGGCGATGGTGCCGATGCCCGGCAGCACGCCGACCAGCGTACCGACCAGAGCGCCGATCAGGCACATCAGAAGATTGATCGGCGAAAGCGCAACGGCAAAACCGTGGGCGAGATTGGCGAACAGTTCCATTGCGCCGCCCTCACTGAATCAGGAAACGAGGGAACATCGGCATCGGAAGTCCCAGCACGTAAGGAAACAACAATGCGCAGCCCAGCGTCAGACAGGCACCGACGATGGTCGCCTCGAGCCACTTCGTCTCCTCCGAGCCGAGTGCCGCGATCATGAAGCTGGCAAATGCCGTGACGACGAGCCCAAGCGGCCGGATCGACACCGCAAAGAACACGATCGCTGCCGATACGAACAGCGGCCCGCGCCATGAATAGGCCGCGATATGGGGGCCGTCGCTCAGGATCCCCATCAGCGCGACAGCGCCGCCGAGCAGCAGCAGCAGCACGGCGAACATGCGCGGCGCGGTTCCGGCACCAAACGAGAATCCGTGCATGCCCTGCAGATCGCTCGAAGCCCACAAGGCAAACAGGGCAACCGCCATCATCACAAGCCCGCCGACAAAGTCCTGCGGACCGCGCACCCATTTCGGCAAGATCGATTTGACCGGCGCCTCGCTTGGCGTATCGCTCATGACTTCGCTTCCCCCGTCAGGGCTGTCCCGCCCGTTGTGATTGAATGGCTTGGCGTGTGGTGCGTTGACCGAAAGCCTTGCTAGCGATTTTCGTCAGACAACGCCAGCAAAACCCAAGAGACCTCCGGCAAGCAACATCCATAAGGGATTGATCCGTGTCGCAAAAGCAAGCGCAGCTGCGACAATGGTGATCAGGATCGCGATCCAACTTTGGTCTGATGTCTGCGCCACGATCAGGCCGGAGGCGGCCATCAGTCCGATCGACAGCGGAACCAATGCGGCCTGAATGATCGCCGGCCAACGCACGTCGCGCGAGCGATCGAGGAAGCGGCTCACATAATAGGCAAGCAACGCGGTCGGTCCGCACATCGCGACCGTTGCGGCCAATGCCCCCGCGACGCCTGCGACAGAATAGCCTATCAGCGTCACGATCAGCACGTTCGGTCCCGGCGAGAGCTGCGAGATCGCGAACACGTCGGCGAACTGCTTGTCGGTCAGCCAGTGATGCACGTCGACGGCGGCGCGGTGCATTTCGGGGATCGCCGAATTGGCCCCGCCGACCGCAAACAGCGACATCAGGCCGAAGGTCCAGACCAGTGCTGCGATCGGGCTGGACTCCGAGCTCATGCCTTCACCATGCGTCGCGCCAAAACTGTCGTCGCGATGCTGAGCGGGATCGCCGCCAGCAGCACGATCTGGAGCGGCCATTGGATCAGACCGATCGCGACGAAAACCGCCGCCAGAATGACGAGACCTGTGACATCGCGCCGCTTCAACAGCGGCATCATCATCTTGAGGACGACGGCGAACAGCAGCCCGACCGCGGCACAGGCGACGCCGGCGAGTGTCCGGCGCAGGACGTCGATATCGCCGTAGCGGGCATAGATTGCGGCAAGGACGGTCGCGATCACCATCGGCGGCCCCACCAGCCCGGCGAAGGCCGCAAGCCCGCCGGCGATGCCGCGAAAGCGCGAGCCGAATACGACCGACAGGTTGACGATGTTCGGACCTGGCAGGAAATGGCACAGCGCGAAGGTCTCGTTGAACTCCTCCGCCGTCATCCAGCGGTGCTGCTCGACGATCGACCGCCGGGCCCAGACCAGGACCCCGCCAAAGCCGGCCAGCGACATCTTGGCAAAGGCCAGGAACAGCTCGAGCAGGCCGGGCTGGAGGGGCGGAGACGGTGCAGAGGCATCCGGCGCCGCGGCGGCAACCGGCGGGGATTCCGGGGGCATGGGCAAAATCTAGAACGGCGCCAGGACAGTGCCAAGACGCAGCGCCGAGACGCCGGCCAACCCAAATCGGCCTGTTTCAGACCTGAACAAGCCTGAATCGGCTCTATTTTTCTTCGTTCGTGCCGCCTATATTGGGGGTGCCGGTTCGCCGGCTATGGAAATAAATGGCCGTCGCAATAAACCATTCGGACCCGGGGGCGGTACCCGGCGCCTCCACCAAAACCCATCCGAGCCCTAGCTTTGGTGGCTTTTGGCGGGGGCGAAATAGGATCGACGAGGGCGTAAAGGGCGTGTTTTTTCTCGGTATGGTTCCGCCGTTATCGGGCTAATGCAATAGTTGCCAACGACAACTTTGCTCCGGTTGCTCAGGCTGCGTAACGCAGTTTGAAAGACCATCTTAAAGTCCTAACGGGTTAAGCTCCGTTAGGCGGGGTTCGGAGGCACCTGGCAACAGAAGCCTCCACTTTATTTCCCGATCGGGTGTCCGCCCGCATTTTCCGCTGCCAGCCCTGCTGATTTCCGGGTCCCGGCGGGGTACCATGACCAAAAGGGCGAGTCGGACGGGTCCGGCGATGCCTTGCCGGCATTTTCGAAGCGACAGGAATACGATGGCGACCGATCACATCCGATATGACGTGCTGGCGCGCGATGCGCTGCGCGGGGTGCTGCGCCGGGTCTTGTCCGACGCCGCCGAACATGGCCTGCCAGGTGAGCACCATTTCTACATCACCTTCCTCTCGCACGGCGACGGCGTGAAGCTGTCGCCGCGGCTGCTCGCGCAGTATCCGGAGGAGATGACCATCATCCTGCAGCACCAGTTCTGGGATCTGGTGGTGACCGAGGACCGGTTCGAGGTCGGCCTGTCGTTCGGCGGGATTCCCGAACGGCTGAACGTACCGTTCGCCGCCGTGACGCGCTTCCTCGATCCGTCCGCACCGTTCGATCTGCGGTTCGACGTCTCGGAGGCATTGTCCGAGGAGGCCCCGCCCGCGACGGCACCGGCCTCTCCCCTTCCCGCACCGGCCGCCCGGGCGGTGGTCGAGCCCGAGACGGCCGAGACCGAGCAGGAGCCTGCGAAGCCCAGCGAAGGCGCCGAGGTCGTGCGGCTGGACCGCTTCCGCAAGAAATAATCTAAACACCGATCGATCTTCGACCTTGTAGGATGCATTCGAGGGCCGGGATGACAGATCGTCATACCGGACTATCTTCTGCATGAACGTGCTTCCGCGCGGACGCTGTCGCGTTGCCGCGGCGAAAACCTGGCGCATCGCCGGATCACGTTCTGATGACGCAACGGAGAGCATCCATGGCTCAATCGACGACACCATCCAACGCCGCCACCCGTAGCGAGACCGACAGCTTCGGTCCGATCGACGTCGCCGCCGATCGCTACTGGGGCGCGCAGACCGAGCGCTCGCGGCAGAATTTCAAGATCGGCCACGACCGGATGCCGATCGCGATCATTCACGCGCTCGCCATCGTCAAGCTCGCCGCAGCCGAAACCAATCGCGATCTCGGCCAGCTCGATGCACGCCGCGCTGACGCCATCGTCAGCGCCGCCAGGGAAGTGATCGAGGGCAAGCTCGACGATCATTTTCCGCTGGTGGTCTGGCAGACCGGCTCGGGCACGCAAACCAACATGAACGTGAACGAGGTGATCGCAAACCGCGCCAACCAGATGCTCGGCGGCGAGCTCGGCGCCAAGCAGCCGATCCATCCGAATGATCACGTCAACATGAGCCAATCGTCGAACGACTCGTTTCCGACTGCGATGCATATCGCTGCGGCGGACCGCATCATCGCCGACCTGATCCCTGCCCTTACCGAGCTGCATCGGGCGTTGCACCAGAAGCAGGAAGCGTTTGCCAAGATCGTGAAGATCGGACGCACGCATACCCAGGACGCAACACCGCTGACGCTCGGCCAGGAATTCTCCGGCTACGCCGCGCAGGTCGAGAGCGGCATCGCGCGGCTGCACTCGGCGGTGAAGGAGTTGTTCCCGCTGGCGCAGGGCGGCACTGCTGTTGGCACCGGCCTCAACTCGAAGCCGGAATTCGCCAACGCTTTCGCCAAGCACGTCGCCGAGATCACCAAGCTGCCGTTCACCAGCGCGGCAAACAAGTTCGAGGCACTCGCGTCCAACGACGCCTATGTGCTGGTGCATGGCGCGATCAATTCGGTGGCGACCGGCCTGTTCAAGATCGCCAACGATATCCGCTTCCTCGGCTCGGGCCCGCGCTCGGGCCTCGGCGAGTTGATCCTGCCCGAGAACGAGCCGGGCTCGTCGATCATGCCGGGCAAGGTCAATCCGACCCAGTGCGAGGCCATGACCATGGTCTGTTGCCAGGTGTTCGGCAATCAGACCACGATCACCGTCGCCGGCAGCCAGGGCCATTTCGAGCTCAACGTGTACAAGCCCGTGTTGGCATATTGTATGATAAATTCCATTCAGTTGCTGTCTGACGTTGTCCGCTCATTTACTGAGCATTGCGTTGTCGGAATACGCGCCGACGAAAAGCGCATCAACGAGCTGATGCAGCGCTCGCTGATGCTGGTGACGGCGCTCGCGCCGAAGATCGGTTACGACAACGCAGCCAAGGTCGCGAAGTCGGCACACGCACGCGGAACGACGTTGAAGGAAGAGGCTTTGCGGCTCGGATTCGTAACTGCCGACGAATTTGATCGCCTCGTGCAGCCGGACAAAATGACACACCCCGGCTGAAGCGAAGCGCGCAATGTCCGGATAATTACGGTCAGCGCGCGTGATATAATTATGGATCATAACGCCTAAAGGCTAAGGCTGTTTGCCTATCAGCTCTGCGCTAGCGCATGGTACAGACGTCTAGTTTTCGCAGAGCGAAACGGATTCTTTGATGCTATCACAAGCATCAAATGGGGATTCGGGATGGATATCGAGCCAGGCGCTTTGCGCGATCGCTCTTGCTTTCGTCACGATGCATCACCAATTCCGCTCTGGGGACGATGAGGACGACGAGCATGGGCGACGTGGTCAACCTGAAACGATTCAAGAAGCGCGGTGAGCGCGAACAAGCAGCAAAGCAGGCCGAAGCCAATCGTGCGCTATTCGGTCGCACCAAATCCGAACGAGCGCGTGACGAATTTCTCGGCGAGCGCAGTACGCGCGTGCTCGATCAGCACCGCATCGAAAGTGGTGACGCATCATGAAATCTCCCGTCGTCAAGCGGTCGATCGTCGTCGCCGGTCACAAGACCAGCGTCAGCCTCGAAGAAGCCTTCTGGAACGGCATGAAGGAGATTTCCGGTCTGCGGAACATGACGCTGTCGGAGTTGGTCGGCGAGATCGACAACAACCGTCAGCAGGGCAATCTGTCCTCCGCGATCCGGCTTTTCGTGCTCGACTACTTCCGCTCGCGCGCCACCCCGGCCGTGCCGACGGATGTCAGGCCGCAACAGGTCGACACGCGCCAGCAGGCCTGACGGCCTTGCCGGCCGTCGCTTCAGCAGACGGTCGTTCCGCCGCGTGGACTTCAGCATGAAGGTCAATCGCATCGTCGCGAACGTTGCCGCATCAGATGTCGCGGCAGCGAAGTCGTTCTATCGCGATATCCTCGGCCTCGAGCCGCTGATGGATTTCGGTTGGATTGCGACTTACGGTCCATCCGAAACGATGCAGGTTCAAATCAGCTTCGCTTCCGAAGGTGGCTCCGGCACGCCGGTGCCCGATCTCTCGATCGAGGTCGACGATCTCGACGAAGCACTGCACCGGATGCAGGCCGCCGGCATCGCGATCGAATACGGACCGGCGGACGAGCCATGGGGCGTGCGGCGCTTCTTCGTCCACGATCCGTTCGGCCGGCTGATCAATATTCTCCAGCACCGATCGTAAGCTCTGGATTCCTGTTCTGACGCGTTTTCGCCACGCGAACCGGTAACCCACTTCGCTTGACGCTTTCTAGTTCTGCATCGCCGGCCGTGGCGGCGGATTGGCGACCTGCGGCGTCAGCGACAGCGGCGGCCGCAGCGGCCTCGACCTGGCCGCACCGGGCACCGGCTTGACCTCGATCGGCGGCGGCAGCGGCGCCAGCTGCGGCTGGCTCGCAACCGGCGCAGGCGGCACGAGCGGCACAGCTGGAGGTGCTGTGGCAGCCGGCGGGACGATCGGCGGCCGCGGCGCAACGATCTTCGGCTTCGCCGGCACGCGGCGCGGATCAGGGCCGGGCACCGGCAAGTTGGCAGAAGGCACTCCCGCCGAATTTGGATTGGACGCGTCCGGTGCCGGCCCGGCGGGCGGCGGAAGGGCCGCCGGGGTCGGAGGCGGCACCGGTTCGCCGCGCTCGATCGCGTCGAGCCGCTTGGTCTCCCGGTCGATCGCGCGCACCGCTAGCCACGACGACAACGCCGCGATGTCGATGCTGCGCGACAATCCGTCGGGTGTGCCCACCGCCAGCAGCTGGATTTCCGGGCGGCTGGTGGCGGTGCCGACCTGCGTCGATGTCAACGCGGTGCGGATGTCGGCCTGGTCGGCCGGAATGTCGTAGCCGCCAGACACGATGACGTTGGCACCGCTCGCCGCGAGCGTGGTGACGCCGATCCGGATCCGGCCGTCACGAATGTTGAAGGGAATTTGCGACGAAGCGACCGATAGCCCGCCGGCCGCGAGCGCCGGTTCGACGATCTGCCGCAGCCGCGCGTCGTCGGTCGCCTGCCCGGAATCGCTGGCGCGGATCGCAACGTCGAACGCGCGCGGATCGAGCCCCGGAAGGTTCAGCCCCTCCAGCGTCACGGCGCCGCTGCCGGACAGCGCACCGATCAGCGCCGAGGCGCTGCGGCCCTGCGTCAACAACGTCATCTGCATCGAAGCGCGTGCCTTGGGCATCGCGAGACTGCGGTAGCGCAAGGCCGAGCCGTCGACGCCCGAAAGCTGCACATTTGCATTTAAGGCGAGTCCATTGACGCCCTGCCGCGCATCGATGGAGGCGGTCACCTCGCCGCCGCCGATCTTGCCCTTGACGCCGTCGAAGGTCAGCGACTGCCCATCCGACCTGATGGTGCCGCGGACCGGCTGCAGCTCGGCGCCGCCCGGCAGCAGACCGTGCAGCGCTTCGAACGTGACCTTGCCGCGCCAGGCGCTTGTCAGCCCCTGGCCGAGCGGCTCCGTCGCATCGTGACCGGCCGCGCCGATCGCCGCTGCGAAAATCGGCGCCAGCGTGATCTGATCGAGGCCGACTTCACCTTCGATGCTCTTCTGATCGGCGAGCGTCAGCGCCAGCCGGCCGCGCAGCCGCGAACCAGCGACGATGCTGTCGAGATCGTCGAAGGTCAGCCTGTCACCCGCAAGCGTGACCCGCGACGACAGGCGGATGTTTGCCGCCGGATCGGATGATTTCAGATTGAGCAGCGGACTGATGTCGGCGCTGCGGACACGGAGGCTGACGCTCGATTTGCTCTCCCCGGCCCCATCCTTGGACCACGGCTCCGCGGTCCCTTCGGCATCCGCGTCGAGCCCGGCGCCCCAGAGCCTCGCCTTCAGCCGCAACGGCGCGTGCCATGCGCCGCTCGCGGTGCCCTCGAACTGCGTCGGGCCCGCACCGGCTGCGACCGCACGGTCAAGCCCAAGCAGCGCCAGCAGCGCATTGCCCTCGCTGGCGGAGAATTTTGCCTCGGCCGTGACGTCGCTGTTGCGAAGTGCGTCGAAATCCAGCGCACGGATCGCAGCCGCCGGCGGCGTCGCCGAGATCACCGTATTGCCCTTGAGTTGCGGCGTGTCGAGATCGACCGTCGCGCGCGCGCTGACGCGATCGGCGGCCTTGCCTTTGCCGAGGTCGAGCGCAAGCCTCGCACGGACCGGACCGGCATCCGCACGCAGCACGCCGAGCCGCGCGGCAAGCTCCGGTGCGAACGGCTGAACGACAGCCGTCAGCCGGCCAAGCGACGCGGCGGTCGCATCGACGGCGAGCTTGCCGGTCGAATTGACGCGATCGAAATTGCCGCTGCCATCCAGCGTGACATTGTCGGGCTGACCGATCTTGACGCGCTCGAGCACGATGTTCTTCGGGCTGTAGGCGATCTTCGCGAGCAACGGCCGCAATTCCTGCCCCGAGGAGATCGCGCGCCCGACATCGAGCGACAGCTGCGCCTCGTCCGGCCATTCGGCTTGCGGGCCGGCCAGCGAGCGGATGAATGTTGCGGTCGCATCGAGATCGAGCCGCTCGGCCTTCAACTGCGCCTCGACCTTCGAGCCGCTCGTCGCCTCGCGATGCGCGACCGCGACGCGGCCCTCGACCGTGCCGCCCTCGATCTCCGCCTTCATCGCGTCGATCGAAAAACCGGCCGGCGACACCGTGACGTCGCCGCGCAACCGCAGCGGCTTCTGGCTGCGATAGGCGATGTCGCCCCGCCCCTGCAGCCAGCTCATCAGCGTATCGGGGTCGGACGATTCGATGTTGAGCGCGGTCTTGAAGCTGTTGGCGACGCCGGTCTGCGCGCTGGCGCCGCTCATCGAGACCCGCGTCGATCCCGGCGCGCGAAACTCCAGCCGGCGCACGGTCCATGATTTCGCATCCGATTGCAGCTCTGCCGAGACGTCCTGCAACGGACGGCCGCCGAGCATGATCTGTTCGGAGGTGAGCTCCACCTGCGCCGGGATCGGGCTTTGCGGAAGACCCGACAACACCGCGCGCATCGCCGGCAGCACGCGCACCGGCTCGACATTGCCATTGTTGGCGTCCTTGGCGCGATCTTTGGCGGCGAACTTGTCGCCATCGAGCTGTCGCGCCGAAAGCGCGGCGCGCAGCAGCGGCGATGCGCCGAACCGGAGATCGCCATTTCCTGCGAGCTTCAGTGCGCGGTCCTCGCCGCCATAGCTCACCTCGACCTGGTCGAGACGCGCTGCCGAATAATCCGATTTCACCTTGGCCGCGATCCGCCAGGGCGGCATATCGCTGCCGCCGCGCTGGCCAGGTGTGCCCGCCAGCGCCACGCTCCCCTCGAACCGCGGTGCGCGGGCCTCGAAGGTCAGGATGCCGTCGAGATCGGCCGATATCGGGCGCTGGCCGGGATCGATGTTGAAATGCAGGCGGGTGCCGCTGCCGTCGGCGCTTTGCCCCGAGGAAATCCGGAACGGGTAGCGGTTGCCGTCGAACATGAAATTGCCGTCGCCGCGGACCGCGCCGGCAAGCGAGCGGACATCGCCGCTGAAGGCAATGTCGTTCAGCTCGAGCGTGCTGCTGCTTGCGGCATCGTGCAGTGCGATGCGGCCGGTCAGATTGAGGCGATCGATCGCCAGCGAAGCCAGGTTGAAGCTCCCGCTCGACGGCGACCAGTCGATCCGCCCCTTCGGATCGAGCCCGAGGTCGAGCGACATGCCGTTGATAGTGAGTTCGTTGGCGCGCCACTCGCCGCGCATCAGCGAGCTCAGGCTGAGCTCGACGTCGAGATTGGCGGCCCGGATCTTGCCGAGGTCGTTGGCGCCGCCGATGGTGACGGTTTTCAACCGCAGCGAGGGCGCAGGCAGCAGGCGCGCGTCGAGATTGCCAGCGACACGAACTGGCGTGCCGATGATCTTGGACGCCTCCGCCTCGAACTGCGGCCTGAACTGGTTCCAGTCAACGAAATACGGACCGACCAGCGCGGCGACCAGTGCAAGAATGAAGGCGATTGCCAGGCCGAGCAGCGTCGTCTGCACGGTGTCTCCCTTTGAGCCCGCTCCGCGGTGCTGAACCCTCGGCCGGAGCAACCCAAATATAGAGACAAGTATGGCGAAGTCACAGCGGCTTTACCGCTGCGACGTCAGGCGGATGACGGTTTTCCGCTCAAGCGTGCGTGCCCGCCGGCCGTCGCGGCAGGGTTACTGCCCTGCCGCGCATCCCGGATGTCACCACATCCCGGATGTCACCAGCTCGCCGGGAGCCGCTTCAGCCCGCGCAGCACGAAGGTCGGCCGCCACTCCGGATTTTCCGCGTCATCGAGCCGCAGGTCGGGGATCCGGCGCAGCAGCGTCGAGATCGCGATCTCGGCCTCGATCCGCGCCAGCTGGGCGCCGAGGCAAAAATGGATGCCGCCGCCGAACGACAGCGGCTTCACGTTCGGCCGCTGGATGTCCAGCTTTTCGGGATGGTCGGGATAGACAGCCTCGTCGTGATTGGCCGAGCCCAGCAGGCACAGCACGCTCTCGCCCTTCGGGATGCGCTTGCCGCCGAGATCCTCGATGTCTTCCAGCGCGACGCGGCCGGTCAGCTGCACCGAGGAATCGTAGCGCAGGAACTCCTCGATCGCATTGGTGATCAGGCCGGGATTGGCCTTCAGCAGCGCGAGCTGGTCCGGGTTGCGGAACAGCGCGAGCAGGCCGTTGCCGATCAGGTTGACGGTCGTCTCATGGCCGGCGCCGAACAGCAGGATGATGTTGGCGGTGAGCTCCTCGTTGGTCAGCTTCTGGCCGTTCTCCTCGGCCTGCACCAGTTGGGTGGTGAGGTCGTCGCCGGGCTGCTTGCGGCGCAGCTCGAACAGCTGGTGGAAATACATCGCGGCCATCGCGTTGCCGGCGTTGCCCTGCTTGATCTCCTCCGCCGTGAGCGGTACCGGCTCGAGCAGACGGCCGCCGTCGCGCGAGCCGTTGTAGAAGGCGTCGCGATGCTCCTCGGGGATGCCGAGCATGTCGCAGATGATCGTCACCGGCAGGCGGAACGCGAAATCCTCGATCAGGTCCATCTTTCCTTGCGGAACGATGCGGTCGAGCGTTTCGTCGACGACGTGCTGGATGCGCGGGCGCATGTCCTCGACCCGGCGTGCGGTGAACGCCTTGACGACGAGGCCGCGCAGGCGGGTGTGATCGGGCGGGTCCTGCTGCAGCATCCAGTGGCTCATGCTGCGGATGACCGGCTCCTCCATGATCTTGGGGCCGTAGCGGCGGATCGAGCGCTCGACATAGTCCTTGCCGAACCGCTTGTCGCGCAGCACGAGGCTCGCCTCGGCGTGCCGGCTGGCGACGAAGGCGCCATGCGCGTTGACATGCATCGGATCGAGGCGGCGTAGCCGCTCATAATACGGATAGGGATTGCGAATGAATTCGGGCGCCAGTGGATTGAAAAGCGGCTCGCCGCTGGCCGGCTGAACATGCTCGTTCATGGTGACCTCGTTCGTGCGCGACGCCGGTGCCTGCACTCTGGCGCGCCTTGGTGTCATCCTCAAGACCGCACCAACACGGGTGCGGCCATTCTGGTTTTAGCTACTCTCGCTTTATCAACCGCAACTCGATACACTCTTGTATCGAGTTGCATTGTGCCCTAAACTGCGCCGATGTCAAGGGTTCGAACCAGGCCGACACGGGACGACACCTGCGAGAAGCTGTTCGAGGCGGCGGCGCGGGTGTTCGAGGAACAGGGAATCGGCGGCGCCAGCATCGAGGCGATTGCGGCTGCGGCGGGTTTCACCCGCGGCGCCTTCTACTCGAACTTCAAGAGCAAGGACGAGCTGATCTTCGCGATGCTCGAGGATCACGTCGAGCAATCGATCCGGCGCAATCTCGATTTGCTCGCCAAGCACAGGGACCTCGCCGACTTCCTGGAGGCATTGCGCACCGTGGACCGCAGCCGGCAGGATCCGCTCGGCCGCTCGCCTCTCCTGCATATGGAGATGATCCTGTTCGTGGCGCGCGCCGAGAAGCGCCGGCCTGAACTCGCCAAGCGCCTGCGCGCGCGGCGCAAGCTGATCGCCGACATCGTCGAGACCGCGCAGAAGAACAGCGGCAGGAACGCCAGACTCAATCCGGACTGGACCGGCGCGATCGTGCTGGCGCTGGAAGATGGTTTCCGCCTGCACCGCCTGATCGATCCGGAGACCACACCTGCCGACAGTTGCCTGCGCGCGATCACCGACCTGCAGCGGGCGATCGGCGTTTCATCCGCCTGATGTGTCAGGCCGCGCTTGCGACCTTATGCATCTGGCCGGCGACGGCACGGACCTTGCGGGGCGAAGCCTGCCAGATCGCGAATGCCGACAGCAGGCTGACGGCAATGCCGAGCAGGAACGCGCTGGTATAGCTGCCCGAGAGATCGTAGAGCTGGCCCGTGATCCACGGGCCCGCGGCTCCGCCGGCGAGCGCGGCCAGCATCACGGTGCCGAAAATGCTGCCGTATTGCTTGCCCTGGAAGATCTCCAGCACCACCGGTCCCATCACGGAGGTCAGGCCATAGCCGAGCGCGCCCTGGGTGAAGACCATGAGATAGATCAGCATCATGCTCGGCCAGTATTTCAACGCGGCGAGCGCGGCGAAGCAGATCACGAAGCCCAAGCACGAGATTGCCCACACCCATTCTCGGCCGATGCGATCGGAGAGATGCCCGAGCCAGATCTGGCCGGGAATGCCGAGCAGGCTGACGACGCCAAGCGCCCAGACGCCGACGTTGGAGCTGAAGCCGATGTCGAGCAGGAATTTGGTCTGGTGCACCTGCACCGCATACCAGATGTACAGGCCGCAGAAATAGCCGGTCGCGATCCACCAGAACCGCGCGGTGCGCAGCGCACGCGACAGCGTCCAGTCGGTGCCGGCCCATACCGGATCGACGATGTTCGATGCCGGCCTGGCCGACGTCGCCGTCGGCGCCGCATCGCCGTCCGGCTGCAGGCCGATCTCCTCCGGCTTCTTGTGCAGCAACAGGTTGATCGGCGCGAGCACGACCAGCACCACGATCCCCATCGCGGTGCAGGCGGTGCGCCAGCCGGTGTGCTCGATCATGTGCTGCACCCATGGCAGCAGCGTCACCGAGCCGATGCCAACACCGGCGAAGGCGAGCCCGATTGCGAGGCCACGGCGGCGGATGAACCAGTTCGGCACGAACAGCGATTGGCCGGAATAGCCGAGGCAGACGCTGCCGGAACCGACCAGCACGCCGATGGTGAGATAGAGATGCCAGGGTTGCGTGGTCAGCGGCGCCAGCAGCAGGCCGGAGCCCATCAAGAGCACACCGAGCTCCATCACCGCGCGCGGACCGCTGCGGTCCATCAGCCGGCCGATCAGCGGGCTCGCGATCGCGGAAGCGACAAAGCCGAACGAGAATGCGCCCGCGGTAACGCCGCGCTCCCAGCCGAATTCAGAGATGATCGGCGGATAGAACAGCGAGAATGCCGTCCGTGCGTTGACGCCGATCGCCATGGTAACGAAAGTCACCGCGACGATGACCCAGCCGTAGAAGAAGGGAAGTCGCATGGCATGACCATCGTAAGGGTGCAACCGGGCGGGTGCGACCGAGCAAGAGGGGAAACACGTTCTCTTGCATAATGCACGGCCAAATCTGTGAAGCAATTCATAGACAAATGTACCTACCGATGATTGTAGGATCATCGGATTATCACTTCGCGTCTGGCCGGAGACCACGAAGCGGGTTATCATCTTCTTTTCAGAAGGAATACTCAGGAGGAATACTATGGGTGGATTGGTCGCAGACGGGTACGTTCCGCACGTTCAGGAGCAGTTGAACTCCCGGTTCATTGGCGAAGCGCTGGACGAGATGGTCCAGTTTCAAAAGGAGTTCAAGGTATTCTCGCCGCAGCACACGCTGCAGATGTCCTTTGGGCTTCTCAACATTGCGCCGGTCGGCGAAGCCGATCGTCAGGGATTTTTCAAGTATCTGAAGCTGCTGAAGCGGACGGGTTCATCGATTGACGGCAAGGCCTCGCGGAAGAACGGGCACGATCAGATCATTGCGTCGCTGCAGGCCAATCTCGAAAGCGGCAGGGCGATGCCGGTGTTCTTCACCTGGCATCCCGGGGAGCACCCGAAAGGAATCGTGCAGATCACAAGCGGCGATCGCGCCCTGAGCTTCTCCAGCAAGGGGTTTCTCACGATCTCGGTCCCGACGATCGGCGCCCACCGTCCCAAGGCCGGCAAGCGCAAGAAGTAGCGCGACGCCGGCGCGATGCGCGCACTGCAGGCCAAGGTTCGCGAATACTATTCGGGAACGCTGCAACGCCACGGCCCGACCCCGCTCGGGGTCGATTGGCCGAACGTGGTCTCGCAATACCTGCGCTTCGTGCAGCTGCTGAAGCTTTGCCGCTTCGGGCAACCGTTCAGCCTGAACGATTTCGGCTGCGGCTACGGCGCGCTGCTGGAGTTCCTGGCGATGCGCCACGGCGATGCCGCCGTGACCTATCGCGGCATCGACATCTCGCCGGCCATGATCGCGGCTGCCCGTGCCCGCTGGGCCGCCAACAAGCTGGCCGTGTTCGCCGAGGGTTCGCAGTGCGGCGCACTCGCCGACTACTCGCTCGCGAGCGGGACCTTGAACGTCCGGCTCGGTCATCCCATCGCGGAATGGGAAGCTTATGTCGAGGCGATCCTCACCGATCTCGACGCCAGCAGCCGGATCGGATTCGCCATCAATTTCATGCTGCCTCGCGATGAAGCGCCGGCCGAGGCGGGACTGTATCGCACCGTACCGGAGCGCTGGACGCCATTTTGCGAGCGGTTCGGCCGCGTCGAATTGATCACCGGCTACGGACTTCGGGAATTCACGCTTCTTGTCCGCAAGACGCTGCCGGTAACTGCGCGACCGGGAACAGGCTCTCGTAAGGCCGCGCGCCGGTCGTCTCGATGAGATGCCGGGCGCGTGCGAGCAGCTCGCTCAGCTGATACTGCGGATAGCGCAACTGATCCGCGTTGACCACCTGCGCCAGCACCAGCGTCGAGCGGCATTCGGCGAGCCGCGCCCGCCGCTCCCGCGCGACCGCGATCCCCTGTTCAGCGGCGCCAAAGGCAACGGCGAAGCTGTTACTCTTCAGATGAATTTCGGCACGGAATGCCAGCATGTCGCTTTCATATTCGAGGCCGGCGAAAGCCTCGCGCGCCAGCCGGATCGCCGATTCGAGCTTCTGGATCGCCGCGACGTGGTCCCCCGCCAGCGACAGCGCCAGTCCGCGGCAGACGCTCGCATATACCGCAACGTAGGGCGTGTTGTTTCTGCTGGCGATCTCGTCGATACGCAGGCTGTGAAGATCAGCCAGCTTTTCATCCTGCGTCAGCCAGGCCAGTTCGACTCCGGCATGATGCGGAATGAACAGGACCGCCGGATCGGGATGGCCGCTCTCGTTGGCGACCAGCTTGGCGATATTCTCCCGCGCAAGATCGAAACTTCCCGTGCGCACCAGCAGCCGCGCATACAGGCTCTCGACCCACCGTTCCACATTGAAGCCGAGCTGCGCTTGGTGGGACTTCTCGATGCGCGCAACCTGCTTGAGCGCGGTCTCGCCGGCCGCGAGCGCTTCCCGAAGCTTGCCGGCATAGCCGTAGGCCTGACACAGGAACACGTGCAAGATGGTTTCGATGCTCGGGTCCTCGCAGACCTCGATCGCATGCAGCACTTGCACTACGTATTCGTCCGCCGAGCCGGTGCAGGCCATGACCCGGCCATAGCCGGCCAGGATCAGCATTTCCGAAACAGAGTCCTTCAGTTGCCGCGCCATATCCAGCGCCTCGATGTGGAACGGCGCAGCTTCCTCCGCGCTCATTCCCTCGCGCCAGCCGAGGCTCACGATCTGTCCCGACGCGTGCATGCGCAGCCGGTCGGTCTCGGGCGCATGAGGCAGCGATTGCAGCAGCAGCCGGACCTTCACCCATGCCTTCATCGCCAGGCGCGAATTGGTGGTCCCGATCCAGGCCGCCGCGCGTGCGGTGTAGGCGGCCGCCGGCCCATAATCCTTGGCCGCCTCGAAATGATGGGCGATCGGGTCGGCGTATTCGCTCAGCTGGTTGTGGTGGAAGCGCTCGAGCGCCCTGGCGACCGCGGCATGCAGCTCGACGCGGCGGGTGCGCAGTTGCATGGCGTAGGCAACCTCCTGGATCAGCGGATGACGGAAGGCGAAGCGTTCCTGTTCGGTCTCGCCGGGCACATTCTCGATCAGCTCAACTTCCAGCAAGCGGCGAAGGATGTCGGACAGGTTGGGCGCATGGGCCCGCGTGACCTCGGTGAGCACCGGCAGCGGAAATTCCCGGCCGATCGTCGCGCCCACCTGCAAGACCTCCTTATCTGCCGGCGCGAGCCGGTCGATGCGCGCACCGATCACGGCTTGAACCGTAGCCGGCAGGGTCTCGGTCGGCACTTGCCCGGATGCTTCGTAGTGCCCCGGCCGGCCTTCGAGTTCTCCGCTATCGACCAGTGAGCGGATGAGCTCCTCGGCAAAGAACGGATTGCCGCCGCTCCGCTCGACGATGCGGTCGCGTATCGCGACGGTCGACAGGTGATCGCCGACCAGATCGCGCGTCAGGGCGGACACGTCCTCATCGCGGAGTTCGTCGAGCCGCAGCTCTCGAAACCCGGGGCCATCGGCCCAGGGTGCCTGATAAGTCGGCCGATAGGTCAGGATGATCAGGGCACGGCTGATATGCGCGACATTCACCAGCGCCGAGACGAACTCCATGCTCGCTTCGTCCAGCCAGTGAATGTCCTCGATGATGATCACCGACGGCGTGCGGGTGCCGTCGCGCACGAGACTTGCGACCAGATTGACGAGCCGCGCGTGCCTCACCTTCGGGTCCATCGCAGGCGCCGGCGCTTGCGCGTCCCGAATGCCGAGGAAATCGGCGAGCAACGCGACGTCGTCCATCAGATGAGGGACCGAGGACTCGATCCGTGCCGCGATCTTGGCGCGTGCCGTTTCCGCATCGTCGGTGGAAGCGATCCGGAAGAAGTTGCGGAAGAATTCCAGCAGCGGCTGCAACGGACCGGAGTGATCGTAGGGCGATGCCCGCGCCTCCTGCACCGGCACCAGACGCTCCTTGACGGTCCGGGCAAATTCGAAGCACAGGCGGCTCTTGCCAAGGCCGGGCGGTGCCGAGATGCCGATCGCCTTGCCCTCGCCCTGTTCGGCCCCGGCGAAGGCGTCGTGCAGGACGGCAAGCTCGGCATCGCGGCCGCGATAGACGCCGACGACGGCATCGCGGAAGGGCGCGCGTGCTGGCTTCATTCCGACCAGCCGGTAGACGGCGACCGGCCGCGGAAACCCCTTGACGTCCTGGTGGCCCAGCGCGCGCCCATCGCAGGACGCCTGCACGAGCTTGAACGTCGACTCCGTGACGCAGATGTCGCCCGGTTGCGCCATGTGTTCGAGGCGACTTGCAAGGTGCACAGCGGCGCCATAGACGCCCTGCTCTTTCGTGAACTTGTCCGGCACGCCGGCGACGATCTCGCCGGAGTGGATGCCGACCCGCAGCACGATGCCATTGTCGCGCGACGACTGGACCATGGCGAGCGCGGCCTGGCAGGCGCGCAACGCATGATCCTCCTGGGCGTGGGGGATGCCGAAGATCACCATCAGCCCATCGCCCATGCTGCGCATGATCGTGCCGTGATATTGCTGGACCGCACGGCCCATGCGCTCCAGCGCGGGCGGCAGGCGGGCCAGCGCGAGTTCGGGGTCATTGTCGCCGATGAGCTCGGTCGAGCCGACGATATCGGCGAACATCACGGTGACCACCTTGCGCTCGCCAACCGGCTGGGCCTGGTCCAGACGTTCGCCGCAGGCGCCGCAAAAGCGCGCGGTCTCGAGATTCGGATGCTGACAATTCGGACAGACGGAAGAGAAGCTCAGCCCACACGACCGGCAGACACCGTCCTCTGCCAAGGTCTCGGATTGACAGGCCGGGCACAGCATGAACACCACCTTCCCGATACACTGTCCGCTTGCGGATTCCGGTGCACTCTAACAAGGCCAGCCTCACCGGGCAATCAAGCCAGAAACGGCGCCACGCGCCAAGCCCGAGTTTTGAGCGCGCGGGGAAAGGCGGCCTCAGGCCCCCAGCGCATGGCTTTCATGGCCGAAATAAGCGCGCTCCAGCCGGTGCGCGAGGTCGCTCTCGCCGGTCACAGCCTCCAGCGCGATCGTCCCCTGCACCAGCGCGTAGACCCGATCGGCACAGGCGAGCGCCTTCTCCAGCAGCTGTTCGACCAGCAGCACGGAGGTGCCCTGCCCGCGCAGCCGGCCGATGACGTTGAGGACGCGATCGACCAGCACCGGCGACAGTCCGGCGGAGGGCTCGTCGAGCATCAACAGCCGCGGCCGGCGGACCAGGCCCTGCGCCACCGTCAGCATCTGCTGCTGCCCGCCCGACAGCGCGCCGCCGCGTTCGTGCCGCTTCTCGGCGATCTCGGGGAAGAATGACAGCGCCTCCTCGATGCGCACGGCGCGTTCCGAGCGCGGCAGGTCGTAGCCGGCGAGCAGCAGATTGTCGGTCACGGAGATCTGCGTGAACACGCGATGTCCCTCGATCACATGCACGAGGCCGGCACGCGCGGCATCGCGCGGCGTGGCGTTGGTCATGTTGCGCCCAGCGAACCGCACTTGCCCGGCATTGACGGGCAACAAACCCGACATCGCGCGCAGCAGCGTGGTCTTGCCGGCGCCGTTCGGACCGAGCAATGCGACGACCTCGCCAGCGGAAATCGTCATGTCGATGCCGTGCAGCACGCGGATCTTGCCGTAGCCGGACACCAGCCCGCTCACGTTGAGCAGAGGTTCAGCCGCCGAGGTAAGCACTGACGACCTCCTTGTGAACGCGGATCTCCGCCGGCGTTCCCGCCGCCAGCGTGCGGCCGAGATTGAGCACGGTGACCTGGTGACAGATATCGAAGATCAGGTCGGCATGATGCTCGACCAGCAGCACACCGGTGCCGCGGCCGCACACCGCCTTGATCAGCGTAGCGAGCCGCTCGATCTCGTCATTGGAGAGGCCTGCCGCGGGCTCGTCGAGCAACAGGAAGTCCGGATCGAGCATCAGCGCGCGTGCGATCTCGATGAAGCGCAGCTCGCTGTGCTGCAGGCGGTCGGCGCGCACATCGGCGAGCGCCTCGAGGCCGACGACGCCGAGCAGCGCCCGCGCCTTGGCGGCGAGCATGCGCTCGTCCGCGCCATTGCGCGGCAGCGCGAGCATCGCCTCGACGAAATTCGCCCTGCCCTCGATCGAGCCGCCGATCATGACGTTCTCCAGCACCGAGGCTTCGCCGATCACGCGCGGGGTCTGGAAGGTGCGCGCGATGCCGCTGGCCGCGCGCTTGACCGGCGCGCCCGCGGGCAGGACCTCATCGCCGAGCGTCATGGTGCCGGCCTTCGCAGCGTAGTAGCCCGAGATCACGTTCAGCGTGGTGGTCTTGCCGCTACCGTTCGGACCGATCAGGCCGTGGATCTGGCCGGGCGCGACATCGAGATCGAGACCGTCGATCGCCTTCACATTGCCGAAGCTCAGCGCGATGCCGCGCAGCTGCAGCGGCTTGCCGCCGTCGCGCCGGCGCACGATCTCGGCGAGCGCGGCCGGGCGCGGCACGATGGCGCGGTTGCTGGCGAGCGGACGGCGGTTGCGGAAATCGAGCAGCGCCGCGATGCCGCCGGGCATCACCAGCACGATCAGCAGCAGCAGCACCGCGTAGAGGAAGGTCGACCACGCCGCGAGCGGCGCCGCGATCTCCGGCAGGATGGTCAGGATGATGGTGCCGAGCATCGGCCCGAGGATCGAGCCGCGGCCGCCGATCAGGATCGCGATGAAGAACAGCACCGAGAGATCGAAGGTGAACGCGTCGGGCGTGATGTAGGTCTGCAGGGTCGCGAACAATCCGCCGGCGATCGCCGCCAGCGCCCCGGCGAACAGGAAGATCGCAATCAGCATGTTCGGCTTGGAGATGCCGCTGGCTTCGGCGGCGACCTCGGCGTCGCGCACCGCGATCAAGGCACGGCCGAACCGGCTGCGCGCGACATTGGCGCTCATCCAGGTGGTGAACGCGGCGAACGCGATGCAGAGGCCGTAAAAGCCCCAGGGCGTGTTGAACGGCGCCGGGAATTCCGGACCGGCAATGCCGATGCCGCCGCCGGTCACGCTCTGCCAGGCCAGCGCGATCTGGGTCACGATGGTCGCAAAGCCCAAGGTCGACATCGCGAAATAGAAGGTGCGCAGGCGCAAGGCCGGCAGGCCGACGATCACGCCGAAGATCGCGCCGATCAGGCCCGCGATCGGCAAGGCGGCAAACACCGGAATCGCCGGCATCACGTTGCCGGCGACCAGCACGCTGGTCGTGTAGGCGCCGAGCGTCAGCAGCGCTACATAGCCGATCGCGAGATGCCCCGCGAAGCCGACGACGAGATTGAGGCCCGACACCAGCACCCAGTAGATCGCGGCGCGGGTGCCGATCAGCACCCAATAGTCGTTGCTGACGAAGGGCAGCAGCACCGCTGCGACCAAGATACCGATGAACGGCAGGATGTGCGGCAGCGCGGTGCGCCATGCGCCGCTGTCGGTTCGGGGCGGCGTGGCTGCGACCGACGTCATCACACTCTCCGCGCGGTCGAGGCGCCGAACAAGCCTTGCGGCGCTGCGAGCAGCACCACGATGAACAGCGTGAACACCGCGACCGAGGAGAAGATGCCGCCGACCAGGAAGTTCGCCGCCTGCTGGAACAGGCCGAGCGCCAGCCCGCCGATGATCGCGCCTCGGTTGTTGCCGAGCCCGCCGAGCGCCACCGGCACGAAGCCGTAGAAGTTGAGCAGCGCGCCATTGGCGAAGAAGGCGAGCAGCAGCTGCCCACCGGAGAATCCGGCGATGCCGCCCACCACGCCGGCGAGCGCGTAGCTCGCGACGCGCAGATTGCGCTCCGGCAGGCCGAGCGCCCGCGCCGCGAAATTGTCCTCCGCGATGGCGAGGAACGCGCGGCCGACCAGCGTGCGGCGGTAGAGATATTCAAGGCCGATGATGGTGACGGCGCAGGCGGCGACCGGCAGCCAGAATTTCTCGTCCCAAACGCCCTCGCCGAATCCTGCGATGCGCGGGAACGGCTGCGGCTCGGTGCCCCATTTGATCGCCGTGACCTGCTGGATCATCAGCGCGACCGCCAGGGTCGACAGCACGTAGAGATGCTGGTCGAGGCTCTTGAGCACCGGCCGCACCGCGACGAATTCGGTGATGATCCCGATCACCGCGCAGCAGAGCAGCGTCAGCACGAAGCCGACAGCGATCGGCAGGCCGAGCTTCAGCGTGAACATCGAGCCGAACACGCCGCCCAGCATCGCGAGCTGGCCAGCGGTGAAGCTCATCACCCGCGAGGTCGAGAACATCGTGTTGTAGGTGACGCCGACCAGCGCGTAGATCGCGCCCGCCGCGAGACCGGATGCAAGGATCGAGGCCAGCATCGGCTGCGCCCTCGCCCTGCTATGTGTATCCCGGCGCCAGCGCGAAGGTGCCGTCCTTGGCGGTCGAGGCTTCCGACATCACGATCTCTTCGGTCAAATAGCCGTTATGCTGGGTCGGCGAGAAGCGGTAATTGCCGAAATAGCCGGGATAGGTCGACAGCGAATTCCAGTAGTTGACGATGCCGGCGCTGTCGGTCGAGCCGCTTTCCGCGACCGCCTTGGCGATCAGCTCGATGCAATCGATGCCGCCCGCGATCCACCACAACAGCGTGTCGTTCAGCGCGATGTTGGCCTTGGTCAGCCGCGCGACCAGATCGGCGCTCTTCGGCGGCAGCTTGCCGGCGCTGTCATAGCTGCAGCTCTTGTAGCCGATCGCATAGACCTTCTTCCAGTTTTCGGGCTTGGCGACCAGGCTCGCGAGCTCGCCCGAGGCCAGCGAGGGGTGGCCTACGAAGGGAACATCCCAGTTCATCGCGGCGCGGGTGTTGAACATGCGCGCCTCCATGCCGGTCGAGACGCTCCACACCACAATCGCCTCGGCACCGGCATTCTTGGCGCGCAGCATGTCCGGCGTCATGTCGGGTTGCGTTGCGTCGATATTGGCCTGATAGACCACTTCGGCGCCGTCCTTCTTGAACGCCGCGACGGAGGCGCCGACCGCGGTAACGCCATAGCCGGTAGTGTCGCCGATCACGGCGACCTTCTTCACCTTGAGGATCTTGAGGCAATAATTGCGCACGGCGTCATCCCATTGATTGTTCGACGGCGCGATGCGGAATGCATTGGGGAACTTGACCGGATCGATCAGGGTCTCGACGACGCAGGGGTGCAAGTCCGGCATCTTGGCGCGCGCCATGATCGGCGTCGTCGCCAGCGCCTCGCCCGAATTCAGCGGCCCCCAGATCGCGTGCACCTTGGCCTGGCTGATCAGTTCCTGCGTGGCGTTCACCGCCTTGGTCGGATCGCCCTGGGTGTCGCGCATGACGAGCTCGATCTTGCGGCCCTTCACCCCGCCCGCGCCGTTGATGGCATCGACCGCGAAGTTGATGCCGCGGTTGAACCCGACGGTCGGCGCCGAGCTCGGCCCGGTGATCGCCGCGAGACAGCCGATCTTGATCGGTTCCGATTGTGCGATGGCAGGAGCCGGGAAGGAGAACGATGCGGCGCCGAGTGCACCGGCACTGCCCAATAAAACGTCACGGCGTGAAATGGCCATGTGATGCACTCCCTGTTTCCCTCGCGGCGCCCGTCGTTTGTTGCGGGACGTCCGTTGATTGATTATCCGCACGCTCTGGGCCGCGGTTTGACGGGCTCAAGTTTGGGCCGGATGCGAAGGTGTTGTCCAGTCCCGCGGACGGCATTGGGATCAGCCGAACTTTCATGGCCCCGGCCGCCGCGTCCAGTGCTCGGCATTGACGGCGCCGACAGGTATCTCGCCGGCGACGATCTTCGCGACCTGACGCACGGTCTCCGACGATTGATGCTCGATGGCTTGCGGCGTCAGGCCGCCGACATGCGGGGTTGCGATTACATTGCCGAGCTTCGCGAGCTCCGGCGCCGGCATCTGGTCGGGCGCGCGGCCGACATCCATCGCGGCGCCGGCGATGCGGCCCTCGCGCAACGCGGCCGCCAGCGCCGTCTCATCGACCAGGTTGCCGCGCGACAGATTGATGAAGTAGGCGTGCGTCTGCATCCGCGACAGCGCGGCCTGCCCGATCAGGTTCTCGGTCTCCGCATTGGCGATCGCGAGGCAGACGACGTAATCGGCGCGCGCCAGGAGTTCGTCGAGCGGCAGATGCGCGATCGCCGCATCATCCGGCGTCACGAAGGGATCGGCGACCAGCACCTTCATGCCGAGGACCTTGGCGATCCCGGCAAGATAGCGCCCGATGCTGCCATAGCCGATGATGCCGATCGTGCTGCCCGCGAGCTGGCGGCCCATCACGACCTCGGTCGCCCTGCCCGCGTGATAGTCAGCAGTGGCACGCGAGACGCCGCGCGACAGATCGACCATGAAGCCGAGCGCGAGCTCGGCGACCGACTGCACAAAGCCCGCGCTCGCCTGCGTCACCAGCACACCGGCAGCGGATGCTGCCGCGACATCGATATTGCGGATATCGACCGCACAGCGCACGAAGGCGCGCAGTTTTGGCAGCAGCGGAAAAATCTCCCCTGGCCCCTGGGTCATGCGATCGGCGACGATAATGTCGACATCGGCCGCGGCCGCGACCAGTGCCGCCGCGTCGAGCGCCTCGTCACCCTCATGCAGCGTGACGTCGGCGACCGCGCGCAGACCGTTCAGGCTGCGCCCGCCATAATAGTCGCGGCGCATCTGCGGAGTATGGGCGAGCAGCACCTTCACGTTTTTATCCCCCTAGTAGCCGAGCGCATGCGGCAAGGCCGTGCTGATGGCGGGTACGAAGGCGATCACCAGCAGGCACAGCAACAGCAGGCCGAGATAGACTGAGATCGGCTTGATGGTCTGCTCGATCGGCACATTGCCGATCAGGCAGGCGCCGTAGAGGCCAAGACCAAGTGGTGGCGCAAAGAGCCCGAGCCCCATCGCGATGACAAGCACGACGCCGAAATGCAGGGGATCGATGCCGAGCTTGACCGCAACCGGCAGCAGCAGCGGGCCGAAGATGATCAGCGCCGCGGCGCCCTCCAGCACCGAGCCCATCACCACCAGGGCCAGGATCGATAGCAGCATGAACAGCCAGACGCCGTGGCTGCCCGAGATCGCCAGCATGAGGTCGCCGACCGCGTGCGGCACCTGCTGCAGCGTCAGGATGAAGGCGAGCGACTGCGCCGCCGCAACGATGAACAGCACCAGCCCCGAGCGAACAGCCGATTGCACGAAGCAATGCGCGAGGCTCTTCGCGCCGAGCTCGCGGAACAAGAGGCTGCCGACGGCGATGGCGTAGACAGCGGCAAAGGCCGAGATCTCCGTTGCCGTGGCAAAGCCGCTCTTGAAGCCGAAGAAGATCATGAAGATCAGCCCGAACGAGGCGATCGCGCCGGTCCATAGCCCCGAGACTGCGGCGCGCGGCTCGGCTTCGTCAGTCGCGGCGGGACGCTTCCCGAAGATAATCGACACCGCGATCAACGCCAGCGCCATCAGCGCGGCCGGCAGCATGCCGGCAACGAACAGTCCGCCGATCGACAGATTGGCGACGAAGCCGAGAATGATGAGGTTGATGCAGGGCGGAATGGTCTCCGCCATGACAGCGGAGGCGGCGAGCAGCGCCACCGCGCCGCCCGGATTCTGCCGCGAGCGGCGCGCTGCCGGGATCAGCACCGAGCCGACGGCGGCGACGTCGGCCATCTTGGAGCCGGAGATGCCGGAGAACAGCACCATCGACATCACCATCACGACGTTGAGGCCGCCGCGCATCCGCCCGACCGCGCGCTGCAACAGCTCGATCAGGCGGACCGACATGCCGTTGGCCTCCATCAGATAGCCGACCAGGATGAAGAACGGGATCGCCAGCAGCACGAAATTGTCGATGCCGCGCGCCATCTGCTGGGCGAAGATCACGCCGGGCAGCGTGCCCTCCACCCAGATGAAGATCAGCGCCGCCAACGCCAGCGCAAAGCCGATTGGCAATCCGCCGAACAGCGTCAGGAAGAAGCCGATCAGCATCAACGCCTGCGACGACGGCACCGACGACGGTGCAAGCGCGTCCCAGGCCAGGTAAAGACCTGCGATGACGGTTGTCGCGACGATGCCTGCCGCCATGTCGCGCAGCGGCCGGCCGCAGAACGTCTCGAACGCGAAGATCGTCATGAACGCCGCACCGACGCCCATCGGGTAGAACGTCCATTCCAGCGGCAGGCCGGAGCCCGAGGTCTGGCCGGTGGTCAGCCAGCCCATCTTGACGGCGTTGAACGCGACATAGCCTGCGATGATGGTGACGAGCAGCGCACCGACCGCGTCGACGACGCGGCGCACGCCCGGCGGCAGCATGTCGACGAAGAAGGCGACGCCGAGGTTTTCGTTGCGCGCGAGCGCGCTCGCCGCACCGAAGAAGCTCGACCCCACCATCAGGCCGCGGGCGACGTCGTCGGACCATTCGACCGGCGCATTGAACAGGAAGCGGGCCAGCACCGAGACGCACACCACCACGAGATCGGCGGCGAGCAGGATCGCGGCGATCGCGTCACTGACGGCGAGCAGCGGCGCCGTGATCCGATCGGCGCTGCGTCTCGTCGCGACTGCGGCGACCGACATGCGCCGACCTCAGGCCTGGGTGGCGCGGATCAGATCGACGACGGCCTTCGCCTCGGGCCGCGCCTTGATGAAATTGTCGGTCTGCGGCAGCACGCGCTTGCGGAATGCCTCCTTGTCGCATTCGACGACCGTGACGCCCTTCTCTACCAGGGCCGCCAGCGCCTCCTTCTCAACCGCGAGCCCATGCGCGCGCGTCTCGATCGCGGCCTGCTTCGCCGCGTCGAGGAAGCCTTCGCGCAGCTTGGGGGGCATGCGATTGAAGGTGGTGTCGCTGAAATAGACCGCGAGCGGCGAGAAGATGTGCTGGGTCAGCGCGTAGTGCTTCGCCGTCTCATAGAACTTGCTGGCCAGGATGGTCGGCGGATCGTGCTCGAGGCCGTCGAGCACGCCGGCCTGCAGCGCCGTATAGATCTCGCCGAACGCCAGCGGCGTCGCCGCGGCCCCCATCAGGCGCAGGCATTCGGTGATGATCGGGTTGGGCAGCGTGCGGATCTTCAGGCCGGCGAGATCTTCAGGCGTCTTCACCGGCTTCTTCGCCAGCACGCTGCGGGCGCCGAAATTGTAGGCCCAGGCGATGATGTGGATGCTGCCGCCCTTGAGCAGCGCATCCTCGATCGGCTTCGCCGCGCCGGCGTCGAACGCCTTGGTCTGCTGCTGGTAGCTGGTGAAGAGGTAGCCAAGATCGAAAGTCCCGACCAGCGGCACGAGGTTCGCCGAGATCGACGAGCCCGAGACCATCAGGTCGATCACCCCGAGCTTCACCGAGTTGATGACGTCGATCTCCTGGCCGAGCTGGTTGTCGGGGAAGAAGGTGACCTCGATCTGCTCGCCGAGCCCGTTCGCCTTCAGGCTCTTGACGAGGTTGTCGTAGTAGACGCGGCCGTTGGCATATTTGGGATCGTTCGGGAGCGACGACGAACAGCGCATCTTCATGGTCGCAGCCTGCGCGCGGCCGATGATCACGGGCGCGGCGGCGAGCCACGCCGCAGCAGCGGCCGACGACCGCAACACGATGCGGCGGTTCACATGCTTCGAGATCATGATGATGCTCCTCCCCGGGAACGGATCGCTTTTGTCTTCGCTTTGTCTTGGCGTTCTCGTGACCGCCCGCCGCCCGGCGCGAGCTTGGCAGCGCTTTTGTCATAATGTATGACAAAACACATTCGGTTGTGCAAGAGCACCGCGGCGGCGGTGCAGGCAACCAACCGCAGCGAGGCTTCCGATGTTCCAGACCTCCAACGCGTTGCGCCGGAGCGTGCACAGCCAGGTCGCCGACCGCGTCGGCAGCAGCATCGTGCGCGGCGAGATCGGCGTCGGCGAGACACTGCCGCCGGAAATGCAGATCTGCGAGATGATGGATGTCAGCCGCACCGTGGTGCGCGAGGCGATGCGGACGTTGACCGGCAAGGGGTTGATCGAGTCGCGGCCGAAGAGCGGCACGCGGGTGCGGCCGCCCGAGCAGTGGAATCAGCTCGATCCCGACGTGCTGCGCTGGCACCTCGAGACCGCGGAAATCGATCGCTATCTGGCTAAGCTGTTTCAGCTGCGCTTGGCGGTCGAGCCCGCAGCCGCAGCATTGGCCGCGACCCATGCGGAGGAAGGTGACATCGCCCGTATCCGCGCCGGATGCGACGGCATGGACGCGGCAAGAACCAACGAGGACTTCGTCGCCGCCGACATCATGTTCCATCAGGCGATCTATTTCGCGACCCGCAACGAGTTCTTCTGGCCGATCGCGCAGATGTTCGAGATTACCCTGCGCCAGAGCTTTACGATCGCAGCCCCCGGCTCGCACCGCCCGCGCGCGCTGATCGAGCACCGCGCGGTGCTGGACGCGATTGCCGCGGGCGATGCCGAGGCTGCACGCGAGGCCACGGTGGTGCTGCTGACACATTCCGCCGACGATCTGGTGCGGATTCGGGGGCGGGAGTTCGAGACGGCGGCGAACAAAGGCGCGCGCAAGCGGTGAGCGCACAACTCTCTCCCCATCGTCGTCCTGGCGAAAGCCAGGACCCATACGCCGCGGCGGATGTTGTAGGCGGGACTCGTCGTTCCAGCGGTGCATAACAATCGGCATTCGGGGTAATGGGTCCTGGCTTTCGCCAGGACGACATCGAGTAGGTGGCGCGATCTCGGGCAAGTTCGGTGTCATCACCCGCGCATGCGGGTGATCCAGTATTCCAGAGACGCCTGTGCTTGAGCCGAGGGGCCGCGGCGTACTGGATCGCCCGGTCGAGCCGGGCGATGACAGTTGTGGTGGGGACGCAGCTTCGCATTGAGTTGCCCGTCGGTCTGCTTTGCCGCACCTGACGGACTCTTTGCACACGCCGCTGCGCAGCTCCCGCTATTTCGACCGCGCCACCGTGGTGCCGTCCCAATCCTCATCGGTGGGATTGGCGAGCTGATGCCTGCATCGCGCGATCATCTGCGTCGAGGCCGCATCCGTGCCGCGGAGTTGCAAGGACCTCTCGAACGCCGCGATCGCTGCGGTGAAATCGCCGGCGCGCCAGGCCGCAAGCCCGGCCTCGTAGGACGCGATCCAGTCGCGCGCGATCGCGCCCTCGTCGGCCATTGCGATCAATTCGTAAATTTCGAGCCCGCCGGCGCGGCCGTAGACGGCGAGCCGGTCGAGCTCGCGGACGACGATACGGTCACCGGCGAGACGCCGCGTCTCCGGACCGATGATGATGGTCGATCCATAGACCTTGTTCGTGCCCTCGAGACGGCTTGCGATGTTCACGGCATCGCCGATCACGGTGTAGTTGAGCCGCACCTCCGAGCCGATATTGCCGACCAGCATGTCGCCGGAATTGATGCCGATCCGGATCCTGACCGCCTCTCCCTTGTCGTCGGCGAGGCCGGCCTGCGCGACCGCGTGCTGGCAGGCGAGCGCCGCCCGGCAGCAATCCGCGGCATGATCCGGATTGGCCGCCGGCGCGCCCCAGAACGCCATGACGGCGTCGCCGATGAACTTGTCGATGGTGCCGCTCTCGTGCTGGATCGCCGCGGAGACGATGTCGAAGTAGTGCGACAGCAAGGGGATGATGCGATCGCCGAGCCGTTCCGACATGCCGGTGAAGCCGGCGAGATCGACGAACATCACGCTCATCGGCCGCACCGCGCCGCCGAGCCGCGCGCCATTGCCGTCGCTGACCAGCCGCCGCACCAGATCGGCGGGAATGTATTTGCGGAACGCGGCAAGCCCCTGCGCCATGTCGCCGATCGCTCCCGACAGGTTTTCGATCTCGGCAAGGCGCGACGGATGCCGCTCGACCTTGTCGAGGTCGAAGCGCTCGACATGTCTGATCTCGCCGACCACCTTGATCAGGGGCCCCGCGATCAGGCGCTGCGCCAGCCAGGCCGACAACAGCCCGGCGGCCGCGATCAGCACCGCGAGCCCGATCAGCAGGTTGCGGATCGTCATCCGCACCGGGCCGAGGAATTCGGATTCCGGCACCACCGTCACCAGCGACCAGCCCGGGAACGAGATCGGCGTCAGCACCGCTTGATAGGCCTGTCCGTTGCGATTGACCTGGGACCGGTACGCCTCGCCCTCGCCGGGATCGTAGGCCTTGCCGGCCTGCCTGACTGCTGCGACCGCAACCGGCAGCAGCGGGTGGTCGGTCTTCAGCGCATTCAGCTCGTCGGCGTCAGCATCGGGAGACGCGATCACGCTGGCGTCGCGATCGAGCAGGAAGGCGCCCGCCGACTTGCCGACCGTGAGCTGCGAGAGGAAGTTCGACACCCGGGTCAGCTCGATGATGATGGCGAGCACGCCGGTGCGCTCGCCGTCGACGTCGATCGGCACCGCCAGCATCGCGGCCAGCCGCTCGCCACGGGGCAGCGTCGTCAGCGTCGACCATTGCTGGTCGCGGGCTGCGATCGCATCGCGAAACCAGGGCCGCTCCGTGACCAGGTATTTGCCATCCTCGACAGTGCTGTCCCTGAGCTTGATGTCGATACCGGCATAGTCGTATCGATCGGCCCGCAGCTTGCGGTCGGGCGAGATGGTCAGCATCTCGACGCCGGCGTCGCCGAGCTTGTGGGCGCCAAAAAACGTGCCGTCCGGCCAGCCGAACGCGACCCATGAAATGGTCGGTTGCGATTGCAGCTGCGACAGGAACACGAACTGCCGCTTGCGTACGTCGCGGGCGTCCAGCACCTTCTCGGTCAACAGCGTCCGCACCGCCGTCATCGACGAGCGCGCTTCGGTCGTGATCGACTGCAGTTCGTCGCCGACCGCGGAGACGATCTGGTCGTTGATGGTGTCGGCCAGCGTCTGGCTCACCCGTTGTGCGGTGCGCCACCACAGCAGATGCACGCCGACGGCGCTGACCACGATCGAGGTCAGGACGAGGGCGGAGATGGCACTGCGGATGCCGATGCGCATCGATGAGGTCCGGATCAGCGGTTGCTTTACCGCATTACGGAACATATCCGCGATTGTTTCACCAGCCCGGACGCAACGCAGCCCCCGGACACGGGCCTGTGACCATAGTTGAAGGCCTCAGTGACGAAACTTCTGGATTGTTGGCTGCGTACACGCCAAGACAGGCCAGCTATCTTCGAAGGTTCCTTGATGCACGACGTCACGATCCCGGCCGCCTTGATCGCCGGTCTAGTCAGCTTCCTGTCGCCCTGCGTGCTGCCGCTGGTGCCGCCCTATCTGATCTACCTGACCGGCGCGACCATCGAGCAGGTCAACCAGGACGGCGCCACCGCAGCCTCCAAGCGCGCGGTGATGATCTCGGCGGTCATGTTCGTGCTCGGCTTCTCGACCGTGTTCGTGGCGCTCGGCGCCAGCGCGTCGATCGTCGGCGGGCTGGTGCGCGCCTGGTCGGCCGAGCTCTCGATCCTGGCCGGCATCGTCATCATCATCATGGGCCTGCACTTCCTCGGCATCACCCGAATCGGCCTGTTGATGCGCGAGGGGCGGCTGACCGCGCCCAAGCCGGTCGGGCTGTGGGGCGCCTATGTCATGGGGCTGGCGTTCGCTTTCGGCTGGACGCCCTGCATCGGGCCGATCCTGGCCGCAATCCTCTCGATTGCGGCCGCGGAGGCCACGGTAACCAAAGGCGCCGGCCTGCTCGCGGTGTATTCCGCCGGGCTCGGCATCCCCTTCCTGGTCGCCGCCTTTCTGGTCGAGCAGTTCTCCTCACTGTTCGCGCGGATGAAGCGCCACCTCGACACCGTCGAGCGCGTGATGGGCGTGCTGATGGTGGTCACCGGCATCGGCTTCCTGACCGGCGCGGTGTCGGGTGTCAGCGTCTGGCTGCTGGAAACCTTCCCGGCGCTGCAAAATATCGGATAGGGCCCGTAACAAGCCCGCCATGTCAGGCGAAACTCCCACCATGACGCGGCCGTAGCTTTTGGCTCGTGCCGGTTGACGTGCGTTCGCACCGAGAGCCGGCGCCGGCTGCGTGGCGGAATATTGGGAGGGTTTCGCATGAACTTCATCGTCAACCTGCTGATTCTGCTGCCGGCGCGGATCGCCTCGCATTTTTCCTGGGCCGGGCCGCTGATCATGCGGATCATCGTCGGCTACACCTTCATGCTGGCCGGTTGGGGCAAGCTCACCAACCTCGCCCAGGTCACCGAGAACTTCGTCGGCTGGGGCATTCCGTTCCCGACCATCCTCACCCCCTTCGTGTCCGGCGTCGAATGCTTCGGCGGCGCGATGCTGATCCTCGGCCTGTTCACCCGCATCCCCGCCGCGATGCTCGCGGTGGTGATGATCGTCGCGATCAGGTCGGCGAAATGGGGCGACGTCGACTCGCTGGAGACCTTGCTCGGGTTCGAGGAGGCGACCTACTTCGCCGCCTTCATGTGGCTTGCGATCGCAGGTCCCGGCGCCGCCTCGCTGGACCGCCTGCTGGTCAACGCGGCCGAGGGCCGGAAGGCGCCGACCTGAGAACAACCCGGGAGGCGCGCTCACAATCCCGTGAGCTTGCGAGCCCCGATCCCGGCGGCCCCGTAGCTCAGACGACCCTCGCCCTCGGGAGCGCGCCATGAGATTTGTCCGCAGCATCGCAGTTCTCATGGCGTTGAGCGCGCAGCCCTCGCTTGCGGTGGACGCCCCGGCATGGACCGGCTGGAGCCACGATTTGTTCGCGCGCGCCACGACCGAGCAGCGCTTCGTCATCCTCGATCTCGAGGCGGTGTGGTGCCACTGGTGCCACGTGATGGAGAAGACGACCTACGCCGACCCCAGGGTGCAGGAGCTGCTCGCGGCGAAATATCTCCCGGTCCGCGTCGACCAGGACGCCAATCCGGATCTCTCGAGCCGCTACGGCGACTGGGGCTGGCCTGCGACCATCGTGTTCGCGCCCGACGGCAGCGAGATCGCCAAGATCAGGGGCTATATCGAGCCGGAGCGGATGCAGGCCCTGCTCAAGGCCATCATCGACGATCCCTCGCCGGGCCCGTCGGTCGGCGAGGCGTTCGAGATCAAGCCCGCCATTTCGGCCTTCATCGGCAAGGCGCAACGCACTGAGCTGACCAGGACGTTCGATGAATCCTACGACGACAAGCTCGGCGGCTGGGGCGAGAACCAGAAATATATCGACGCCGACAGCCTCGACCTTGCGATCAGCCGGACCGAAGCCGGTGACGCGACGGCAACACGGCGCGCGAGGCAGACGCTCGATGCCGCGGTCGCGCTGATCGATCCGGTGTGGGGCGGCGTGTTCCAGTATTCCGAGGCCGGCTCCTGGAGCCATCCGCATTTCGAGAAGATCATCTCGTTCCAGTCGCAATATCTGCGGCAGTATAGCCAGGCCTATGCGCAGTGGAAGGAGGCGAAATATCTCGCGGCCGCACGCGATGTCGAGCGCTACCTCACGGATGTCCTGCTGGGCCCCGACGGCGCCTTCTATGTCAGCCAGGATGCCGACCTCGATCACGACGTCGACGGCCACGCCTATTATGCGCTTGATGATGCCGCGCGCCGCAAGCTCGGCCTGCCTCGCATCGACAACAACCTCTATGCACGCGAGAACGGCTGGGCAATCTCAGGCCTCGTGGCCTATTACGACGCGAGCGCCGATCCCAAGGCGCTCGCGATCGCCGAGCGCGCGGCGAAATGGGTGCTCGCCAATCGCGCGCTGCCGGACGGCGGCTTCCGCCATGGCGACAAGGATCGCGGCGGCCCCTTCCTCGGCGACACCGTCGCGATGGGACAGGCCCTGCTCGATCTCTACGCCGCGACCGGCAATCGCGACTGGCTGACGTCGGCGGTGCGAGCCGGCGACTTCGCCGCGACGTTCCGCGACGACGCCGGCGGCTTCCTCACCTCGAAGACGCCGGAAGGACAAGCCGGCGTGTTCGCGAGGCCCGCCAAGCTGATCGACGACCAGATCCAGATCGCGCGCTTCATGAACATGCTCAATCGCTATACCGGCAGCGACGGCACCCGTGAACTGGCGGCGCATGCGATGCGCTACCTCGGTGCGGCTTCGAGCGAGATGCCGCGGCCGATGCCCGGCGTGCTGCTCGCCGATGAGGAACTGGCCACCGAGCCGACGCATGTCACGATCGTCGGACACAAGGACGACACGCGCGCGCAGCGCCTGCACGCGATCGCCCGCGTCCTGCCGGCCCGCTACAAGCGGCTCGAATGGCTCGACCTGCGCGAGGGCAGATTGCCCAACCCGGACGTCGACTATCCCGACCTCGGCGAGCCCGCGGCCTTTGCCTGCAGCAACCGCATCTGCTCGTTCCCGGCGTTCAGCGCCGAGGAATTGCAGGCGAACGTGGCGCAGATGGCGAAGCTGAAACCGGCGCGCGCCGCGCAAAACTGATTAAAATGCAGACTGTGCAACGCAGCAAACCGGTTCGGCTCGGCGCAATGAAATACTCTTTTGCCCACGGTGTTTGACATGGACCGGGCATCAGACCCGGACCAAACAAAATTTTCCTTTGAAGCGCTGTAACCAAATCGCCTGATGCCCCGTAGCTGATCTTGGACGAGCACTCAAATCGCGGGAAGCACCGCGCCACGGACGCCCCTGCGATCTGATTGCTCTCCGAACGTCCATCCGTTGTGCGGTCCGGGATCGAACGATCGTCGGATGCTCACGGCGCCACATTTATTGCTTTTAGACAAATCACCGAGGAGATCGTCATGAAGTTGAGTTCGAAGTCCGGCGCAACGCTCGCCGTCGCTGCGGCCACCCTGTTCCTCGCCGGCTCCGTGGTTTCGACCACCTCGACGCCCGCCAATGCCGCCACGGGCAAGTGCATGGCCGGCAATGCCTGCAAGGGCCAGAGCGCCTGCAAGGGCGGCGCCAATTCCTGCAAGGGCCTGAACGCCTGCAAGGGCACCGGCTTCTCGCTGAGCTCGGAAAAGCAGTGCAACGCGATGGGCGGCAAGTTCGTCAAGGGCTGATCGCATCGTCCCAAGAAGGCCCGGCGACGGCGCCGGGCCTTTTCACGCCAAGGCCCGGATAAATGATCCCAGCATTGGTAACCAAAGCGGACCATATCCGTAGCTATCTTTGGGTGCAGCCTTCGGCCAACTCACGCGGCTTGCGGGCGGCGCACCTTCAACCATCTAGCACAAGGAGACGCTCATGAAGCTTACAACCAAGTCCGGTGCCACACTCGCCGCTGCCGCCGCCACGCTTTTCCTGGCCGGAGCCGTGGTGTCGACGCAGTCCTACGCTGCGAGCGAAGGCAAATGCGTTGGTGCCAATGCCTGCAAGGGCCAGAGCGCCTGCAAGGGCGGCAATCACGCTTGCAAAGGTCAGAATGCCTGCAAGGGTCAGGGCTTTGCGGAGATGACGAAGGCCGACTGCACCGCGGCGAAGGGCAAGTTCAAGGCCGGGTGAACGGATCAGACCGAGCGGGGCCCGGTGTAGGCCGGGCCTCGTTTCCATGATAGTTTTGAAGTTGGGCGCCGCGATCCCGGCGCCAGAAGCGCGGAGCCGCCATGAACGTTGCGAGCCGATCACCGGACAAGTCGGTGCTCGCAGAGCGCCCGCTGCAATCGGCCAAGCCTCCGTTCCTGGGCTTCGGCCTCGGCCTGCGCGCCCAGCACTACGACGAGATCCTGAACGGAAATCCGCCGATCGACTGGTTCGAGGTGATCAGCGAGAACTACATGCTGCCGGGCGGCCAGCCGCTGCGGATCCTCGACCGGATCTGCGCGCGCTATCCCGTGGTGATGCACGGCGTCTCGCTGTCGATCGCCTCCACCGCGCCGCCGAATTTCGACTATCTGCAAGGCCTGAAGGACCTCGCAACGCGCGTGCAGCCGAAATGGCTGTCGGACCATCTGTGCTGGACCGGCGTGCACGGCAAGAACCTGCACGATCTGCTGCCGATCCCCTACACGCAGGAGGCGCTCGATCACGTCGTGCGCCGGGTGCAACTGGTGCAGGATTTCCTCGGCCGCGCCATCGTGCTCGAGAATGTCTCGACCTATGTGCAGTTCAACAATTCCGAGATGACGGAGTGGGAATTCCTCTCCGAGCTGTCGCGCCGCTCCGGCTGCTGGCTGCTGTTCGACATCAACAATGTCTATGTCAGCGCCTTCAACCACGGCTACGATCCGATGGCCTTCCTCAACGGCATTCCACCCGATCGCGTGGTGCAATTCCACATGGCGGGCCACAGCCATATGGGCACGCACATCATCGATACGCACGACCATCCGGTGTGCGAGGATGTCTGGGACCTCTATGTCGCGGCCTTGAAGCGGTTCGGACGCGTCTCGACCATGATCGAGCGCGACGACAACATCCCGCCGCTCGACGAATTGCTGCGCGAGGTCGAGCGCACCCGCGAGATCGCCGGGCAGGTGCTGCCCGCGGGCGTGCCGGCGGCATGAGCGACTTCGCGCGCCAGCAGAGCGAGTTTCAGCACGCCATCCTCAGCGGCGACGACGGCATCCTGACCGAAATCCTCGACAGCCCCAGGGAGACGCGCGCGACGCTGTTCGGCGTCTATCGCCATGCCTACGGCTCGCGGCTGGTCGAGGCGATGCGTAACGACCACGAACTGCTGCACGGTTATCTCGGCGACGAGATGTTCGACGAGATGGGCCATGCCTACGTCAAGGCACGGCCGTCCGAGCATCCGAACCTGCGCTGGTTCTCGCAAGGATTGCCGGATTTCCTGAAGGCCACCGCCCCTTACAGCAACCATCCGGTGCTCGCCGACCTCGCCGCGCTGGAGAAGGCGTTGAACGACGCTTTCGACGCCGGTGAAGGCGCCGTGCTGGCGCTGGAGGCGATGGCCGGTTTTGCGCCCGAGGTCTGGAACGAGCTGGTGTTCGAGCCGCATCCGAGCGCTGCGAGGGTCGACCCGTCGACCAATGCCGCAGCGATCTGGATGGCACTGAAGAACGACGAGACGCCGCCCGAGGCGGAGACGCTCGCCGAACCCGCCCGCCTGCTGATCTGGCGCCAGGACACCACGCCGATGTTCCGCGAGCTGCCGACGGAGGAAGCGATGATGTGGGATGAAGCCTCTGACGGCGTTCCGTTCGGCGTGCTCTGCGAGATGCTCGCGACCTATGACAATCCCGACAATGCCGCAGCGCGCGGCGCCGGCTATCTGCATGGCTGGATCACGGCGGGACTTCTGACAGCGGCTTCCGTTCGCGAATAGGGGCGCGCGGCATGACGCGATGAAGAGCATCCCGACATATCGCGTGATCGCCGCCGCGATGCTGGTCGCGGCGATCCTCATCGGCATCGCATCGTGCCACGTCAGGGCGCAGTCCGAGTTCATGCGCGGCGAGGGCATGCCCTACGACGCCTTCGACCGGCTGCCCAAGACCGACCTCGACGTCGCCGGCGCCACCATCCATGTCGGATTCGCACCCGGCGAGATGGCGCTGCCGAAGGAGAAAATATTCGACTGGATCAAGGCGTCCGCCCGCGCGGTCTCGATCTATTACGGCCGGTTTCCCGTCAACTCGTTGCGGCTCTTGATCGTGCCGGTCGACGGTTCGCGCGTGCGCGGCGGCACCACATGGGGCTATCGCGGCGCCGCGATCCGGCTGCCGATCGGCCGCGACGCGGGCGTGGACGATCTCAAGCGCGACTGGGTGATCGTGCACGAGATGGTGCACACCGCCCTGCCCGATCTCGATGACCGCTATGCCTGGCTGTCGGAGGGGCTCGCGGTCTATGTCGAGCCGGTCGCGCGGGTGCAGGCCGGCGACCTCACCGCGCGGGAGATCTGGCTGGCGATGCTGCGCGACATGCCCAAGGGGCTGCCGCAGGCCGGCGACGAGGGCCTCGACAATACCGACACCTGGGGCCGGAAATACTGGGGCGGCGCGATGTTCTGCCTGTTCGCCGATGTCGAGATCCGCAAGCGCACCGGCAACAAATTCGGCTTGCAGGACGCGATGCGCGGCGTGCTCGCCGCCGGCGGCAATCATGAGAGGGACTGGCCGATCGCGCGCGTGCTGTCGACCGCCGACAAGGCGGTCGGCGTCGACGTGCTGACGCGGCTGCACGGCGAATGGGGATCACGGCCTGTGACGCCCGATCTCGCCGGACTGTGGCGCGATCTCGGCGTCAGGCTGCAGGGCGACAGCGTCGAATTCGACGACCGCGCGCCGCTGGCTGATATCCGCAAGGCGATCACCGAAGCGCGCGCGGGATAGCGAACCGCCTTGCTGCTGCACACAGCCCAACTGCGCTGGATTTTGCCGGCGCGATGTCGGACTATTGGCGAATCGCCGCAATCCTCACGGGAGACCGATGGCCGACGTTCATCAGACACGCGCCAACTGGCCGATCTTCCGTTCGCTCAGCGCATTCCGACCGGGCGACTTGCCGGGCGATCTGATCGCCGGGCTGACGCTCGCCGCGATCGCGATCCCCGAGCAGATGGCGACCGCGCGGCTCGGCGGGTTCTCGCCGCAGATCGGCTTCTTCGCCTTCATGGCCGGCTCGCTCGGCTTTGCGATGTTCGGCGCCAACCGCTTCCTGTCCTGCGGCGCCGATTCCACGATCACGCCGATCTTCGCGGCCGGCCTGGCGCTGATGGCAACCGCTGGCTCACCAGACTATCAGTCGCTGGCGATGGCACTGGCGCTGATGGTCGGCGCGATCATGATCGCCGGCGGCCTGTTCAAGCTCGGCTGGATCGCCAATCTGCTGTCGACGCCGGTGACGGTCGGCTTCCTCGCCGGCATTTCCGTCCACATCCTGGTCTCGCAATTACCGGGCGTGCTCGGCCTGACCACGCCGGACGGCCCGACGCTCTACAAGCTCGGCGTCCTCGCCGAGAAGATCGGCCAGACCAATTTCTACACGCTGGCGATCGGCCTCGGCGTGCTGGCGCTGGTTGCCGGATCGGAGAAGATCAGCGCGCGGATTCCGGGCGCGCTGATCGGCCTTGTCGTGGCCACCATCGCTGTGATCGCCGGCCATCTCGAAAGCAACGGCGTCAAGGTGGTCGGCACCGTGCCCGGGTCGCTGCCAACGCCATCGCTTCCGGACATCGCGCCGGAGCGATGGATCAAATTGTTGTCGCTGGCGATCCTGATCGCCATCGTCGTCATGGTGCAGACCGCGGCGACGACGCGCTCGTTTCTATCAGATCCGGACAAGCCGGCCGACGTCGACCGCGACTTCCTCGGCGCCGGTGCCGGCAGCCTGCTCGCCGGCCTGTTCGGCGCCTTCCCCGTCAACGCCAGCCCGCCGCGCACCGGCATCGTCTCGGAGACCGGCGGCCGCACGCAGCTCGCCGGCCTGTTCGCCGCCGCCATCGTGCTCGCGCTGCTGGCGTTCGGTGCGACGCTGCTGCAGCACGTGCCTGATGCGGCGCTCGGCGGCGTCCTGCTGTTCGTGGCGCTGCGCATCATTCGCGTGAAGCAGATCGTCGCGATCTACCGCCAGTCGTTCTACGAATTCCTGCTGGTGGTGGCGACATCAGCCGCGATCATCGTGCTGCCGATCGAGCAAGGCGTCGCCGTCGGCATCGCGCTGTCGCTGCTGCACGGCATCTGGACCACGACGCGCGGCCAGCTGGTGGAATTCGTCCATGTGCCCGGCACCACGATCTGGTGGCCGGCGGGCCCGCACGTCACTGGCGAGCGCAAGCCCGGCATTGCCGTGGTCGGCCTGCAGGCGCCGTTGTCGTTCCTCAACGCGGAAGGTTTTCACAGCGGCGTGCTCAAGACCATCGGCCACGCGACACCCAAACCGAAACTGCTGGTGATCGAAGCCAGCGGCATGATCGAGATCGACTTCACGGCGGCGCAAGCGCTCCGCGACCTGTTTCGCGAGTGTCGCGATGACGGCCTGACGGTGGCCGTGGCGCGGCTCGAATCCTCCCGCGCCCAGGAGGCGTTCGAGCGCTTCGATCTCTACGCCGTCCTGCCGAGGGACCACGTCTTCCACAGCGTCGATGAAGCGGTCCGCACGCTCGGTGGAAAGACCTGGGGCGCCTACTCATCATAAGGCCTTCCCGATACAGGGCAGACGACATCCATTTGGGCCCCGAAATCAGACATCGGCGGCGGACGGAGGAATGTCCACCAAGGGCCCAGTAGGCGACATGACCTACTGAACGACGAACAGCCGCCAGTCTCCGGGTACGCCCTTTAGATTGTGGGCGCCTCGATCTACGAACTCGATCCCTGATCCGGCAACCAAGTCTCTGACCGTGCTTGAAACCAGCACTTCGTCCGATTCCGCCAAGGCGGCGACTCGGGCTGCGATATGTACTGCAATGCCGCCAATATCATCGTCGATGAGTTCACATTCCCCAGTGTGCAATCCGGTGCGGACCTGCAGCCCTAGCGGACGTATCTTCTCGCGCATAGAGCGCGCGCATTTTATAGCCCGTGCCGGTCCGTCAAAGGTGGCAAGCAGGCCATCACCTGCGGTACGCACCTCGTGGCCCCGGAACGCGATCAATTCCTTACGCAACACCGCATAGAAATTGCCGAGCAGCTCGCGCCACCGGGCGTCTCCAACTTCGGCGACACGTTGCGTCGAACTGACAATATCGGTAAACATGATAGTTGCGAGAACCCGGGCAGGCTCGAGATGTCGACGTGAACCGGTTATGAATTCTTCGATCTCGTCGGCGATGATGTCCTGCGTCTCTTGATCGAGCACCATATGATCGGTGCCTGGAATCTCAAGGTATTTTGCACCGGGAATGTGCTCAGCCAAATAGCGGCCGGCTCTGACTGGAACAAGGTCGTCCCCCGCACGATGAAGTATCAGAGTGGGCGTCTGGATGGTCGCTAGCAGATGGCGGACATCGAGTTGGTAATTCGCCTTCATCAAATCCCGGATAGAACCCGGACTCGCTGCTGCTCGCTCAATTCTCGCGAACCATTCCAGGACGGTAGCGTCATCGCGCCGGCTTGGCGCGTTAACACGTATCAAAACCCCTTCTCCCCAGTGCGCGTCCAGTCGACGAAGGGTTTTTCCGTAAGCTTCAGGCGTTACGGCCCAAGGCTCATCCTTAATCGATGCAAAGGTGCCAAATAGTATCAGCGCAGAGGTCCGGGCCGGATAGGTGGCTGCAAACATAAGGCACATAGGACCACCTTCGGACCAACCGTATATGGCTGCACGATCAGAACCGGCCGCATCCATAACGGCGCGCACGTCGCCAATTCGTTCCTCGATAGTCTGTTCGGCGACGCGATCCGAAAGGCCCTGTCCGCGTTTGTCGAAGACGATTACTCTCGCGAAAGTCGTGAGTCTTTTTAGAAGATGCTCATGGCTAGGGACCTCCCACAGCAACTCAACGTGCGAGAGGGTACCCGGTATCAACACAATGTCGCGGGGGCCTTGGCCAAAAATGCGGTACGCGATGGAAACATCACCGCTGCGGGCGTACCTGACTGGGCTATCCATCTCAGCTCCGCTTGGTGAAATATCGGGCAATGCCCTGGGGCTCTTGTCAGCGTCGCTGCCATAATTCGTGCTAGCCAACGTCCAAACGTAGTGACCTATCCAACTATAGCAATGCTTGAAACTGGAGGAAGGTCGGCCAAAGACATGCCGATGGATAAGTATGTGTCCGCTTCGGGATCATTTGCTAACGTTTCCGGCCGGTCCAGACCATGTCTGCTCCCGGACTTATGAGTACATGCTTAGCCGAGGCGGGTCACCGCTACTCCGCCTGCAGCGTAGGATGCTCCTTCAACACCTCGGCCTTGATCGAGCCCGCGTGGATGGCGCGGAACAGCGCCCGGCCCGTCTTGATGTTGTTGGCCTTCATGCAGAGGCCGACGATCTCGCGCACCGCGGAATCCCGCACCAGCTCGTTGGAGATCTTCATCGCGGTCTCCATCGCGACCTTGGCGGCACGCTCGTAGCGATCGCGCTCGATCTGCTGCTTCTCCTGCGAACGCTTGTCGGGCGAAGAGACCGCCTCGGCGCAGCCGGCGGCATCGCGGCAGATCGCACGGATCCTCTGCGCAGCCTCGATGTCGCCGAGCGGCTGCGCGGCGGGATCGTCCCAGATATCCTTCCGCTTGGCCTTGCTGAACCACGACATCGCAACGTCCTGTGGCCGGAATATCCGATTGGTTAAGCCGCAGGAACGATCTTGCCGGGATTGAAAATATTCTGCGGATCGAGCGCCTGCTTCAGCGCCCGCATCGCGTCGAGCGCCTCCGGGCCGAGCTCGGCCTTCAGATATTTCTGCTTGCCCTGGCCGATGCCGTGCTCACCGGTGCAGGTGCCGCCCATCGCCTGCGCCCGTTCGACGAGGCGGTGCATGAACTCCTCGCCGCGCGCCATCTCGTCCTTGTTGTCGACGTCGCAGACCAGCGAGCAGTGGAAATTGCCGTCGCCGACGTGGCCGACGATCGGCGACAGCAGATTGAGCCGCTTCAGATCGTCCTCGGTCTCGGTGACGCAATCGGCAAGCCGCGAGATCGGCACGCAGACGTCGGTTGCGACAACGCCGATGCTGTCGCCGGGGCGCAGCGCCTTGACGGACCAGTAGGCGTCATGCCGGGCCTGCCACAGCTTGGTGCGGTCCTCCGGCTTGGTGGTCCAGGTGAAGTCACCGCCGCCGCACTCAGCGGCGATATCGCGGAAATTCTTCGACTGCTCGGCGACCTCGACCTCGCTGCCGTGGAATTCCAGCAGCAGCAGCGGCGTTTCCGGCAGCGACAGCTTCGAATAGTTGTTGCAGGCCTTCACCTGCGCGGCATTGAGCAGCTCGATCCGCGCAACCGGAATCCCGGTCTGGATCGCGAGGATCGTGGCCTGGCAGGCGCCACGCACCGTCTCGAAGGAACAGGCAGCAGCCGCGATCGTATCGGGAATGCCGCGCAGGCGGATGGTGAGCTCGGAGATGATGCCGAGCGTGCCTTCAGCGCCGATGAACAGATGCGTCAGGTCGTAACCGGCCGACGACTTCTTGGCCCGCGTGCCGGTCGTGATGATCTCGCCGTCGCCGCGCACCACCTTCAGCGCCAGCACGTTCTCGCGCATGGTGCCGTAGCGCACCGCGTTGGTGCCGGAGGCGCGGGTCGAGGTCATGCCGCCGAGCGAGGCATCGGCGCCGGGATCGATCGGGAAGAACAGGCCCTGGTCGCGCAGATGCTCGTTCAGCGCCTTGCGGGTCACACCGGGCTGGATCACGCAGTCGAGGTCCTCGGCATGCACCTCGAGCACCTTGTTCATGTCGCGCAGGTCGATGCAGACGCCGCCCGCCGGCGCGTTGACCTGGCCTTCCAGCGAGGTTCCGGTGCCGAAGGCGATGACGGGCACGCGATTTGCGGCGCAGATCCGCACCACGTCCTGGATGTCGGCGGTTTCCTGCGCCATCACCACCGCATCGGGCGGCTGGGTCGGCAGCCAGGTGGTGGTATGGGCGTGCTGTTCGCGCACGGCTAAAGACGTCACGAGCCGGTTGCCGAACCGGGCCGCCAGCGCGTCGATCGCGCGCTTCAGGGCCTGCGGCTCAGGTCGCGTCAGATTGCTCGAAATCGTTGTCGCCACGTCGAATTTCCTCCCGGCTTTAGCCGACCGTGGCAAAGCTTGTATAAGGGGTCAAGAGAGCCTGACTTGAAAAAGTGGACGCCGGAGTCACAGAAAAGTTCATGCTCGCACGCCAACGAACCGGGGATGGATAATGACTTCAGCGACTGCCACGAGCGAGATGCCACTACCGGCCGCCCCGTTCAAATCTTCCGTGATGCAGATCGAGCCGCAATGGATCGACTATAACGGCCATCTCAACATGGCCTACTACAATGTGATGTTCGACCGCGCCATCGACGAGATGTGGCTGCAGCTCGGCATCGGGCCGGCCTACATGAAGGAGCGGCAGTGCTCGACCTTCACCGCCGAGTGCCATGTCCGGTACTTGCGAGAAATTCATCTCGGCGATCCCGTGCAGGTCTCGGTCTTCCTGCTCGGCGCCGACGAGAAGCGGCTGCACACGTTCGAGGAGCTGCGCCACGCCACCGAGGGCTGGCTTTCCGCGACCTCGGAAAATCTCACGCTGCATATCGACATGGAGGCGCGCAAGGTGGCGCCGTTTCCACCTGACATCCGCACCCGCATTCAGAAGATCGTGGATAGCTATGCGGGTGTGCCGCGGCCCGAGGGCATCGGCCGCAACGTGGCGATGCCCTCGAAGAAATAACCAGCCCTTCGCTAGACCCAGCCTTTCGCTAGACCCTTGTGCGGCCGCGCGCCAATCCGACCACCGCCGACACCAGGAACAGGATGATGGCGATGAAGAAGATCGCCTTGGCGATTTCGATCGAGGCGCCGGCGATGCCGCCGAAGCCCAGAATGCCCGCGATCAGGGCGACTACCAGGAATGTGACGACCCAGCTCAACATGATCAGAACCTCTCGCTTCGTTTCCTTGTTCGATTCCGGACGCGGGCGTTTAGCCGGCGCCGCATTTGTCGAAACAATCCTCCGGGGAAACGCTGGTTCCTGACCGCGAAACCGGGAAATTTTCGCCGATTTCAGGAACCAGGCTGGTTGTGCACTGCTGCCAAAACCGTTCCAGTCAGCCACGATAAACCTGTCAAAACGGCCGGTCAGGCCCTATATGGCCTTCAATCCCTGTTAAGAAGGCTCCCCTTCACCGTCCCACGGTGCCATCGTGGGGCCGAGACGATTCGCCAATGACCGAGCCGAGCAAACTGCCCCATCACGGCGTTCCCGAGCACCAGCCGGTGGCTGGCGGCATCGCCGCGCGTGCGCGGGCGGCGGCGGGCGTTCCGCAATATCTCAACGGCCTCAATCCGGAGCAGCGCGAGGCGGTCGAGACGCTCGACGGTCCCGTGCTGGTGCTTGCCGGCGCCGGCACCGGCAAGACCCGCGTCCTGACCACGCGCATCGCGCATATCCTGAGCCAGGGCCGCGCGCGGCCGCAAGAGATCCTGTCGGTGACCTTCACCAACAAGGCGGCGCGCGAGATGAAGCTGCGGCTCGGCCAGATGCTGGGCCAGGCGGTCGAGGGCATGCCGTGGCTCGGCACCTTCCACTCGATCGGCGGCCGCATCCTGCGCATCCATGCCGAGCTGGTGCAGCTCAAATCCAACTTCACGGTGCTCGACGTCGACGACCAGGTGCGGCTGCTGAAGCAGTTGCTGCAGGCCGAGAACATCGACGACAAGCGCTGGCCGGCGCGGATGCTGGCCGGCCTGATCGACAGCTGGAAGAATCGCGGGCTGTCGCCGTCGCAGGTGCCGGCGGGCGAGGCCGCCTCGTTTGGCAACGGCAAGGGCGGCAAGATCTACGCAACCTATCAGGAGCGGCTGAAGATCCTCAACGCCGCCGATTTCGGCGACCTGCTGCTCGAGAACATCAGGCTGTTCCGCGAAAATCCGGACGTGCTGCGGCAGTACCAGAACCGCTTCAAGTTCATCCTGGTCGACGAGTACCAAGACACCAACGTCGCGCAGTATCTGTGGCTGCGCCTGCTGTCGCAGGCGCCGTCGCGGCCGGGGCGACCTCTTTCCGATGTGATTCCGGGGGTGATCACCTCTCCCGTCATTCCGGGGCATGCCGAAGGCATGAACCCGGAATCTCGAGGTCACGAGGACGCATCTCGAGATTCTGCGCTTTCAGCGCATCCCGGAATGACGGAGAATGCGGCGCCACTGAAAAACATCTGCTGCGTCGGCGACGACGACCAGTCGATCTATGGCTGGCGCGGCGCCGAGGTCGACAACATCCTGCGCTTCGACCACGATTTCCCCGGCGCCAAGGTGATCCGCCTCGAGCGCAACTACCGCTCCACCGGCCACATCCTGGCCGCGGCCTCGCATCTGATCGCGCACAATGAGGGCCGGCTCGGCAAGACGCTGCGCACCGAGGATGTCGACGGCGAGAAGGTCACCGTCACCGGCTCCTGGGATTCGGAAGAGGAGGCGCGCGCGATCGGCGAGGAGCTCGAGGAGCTGCAGCGCACGGGCGAAAACCTCAACGACGTCGCCATCCTGGTCCGTGCCTCGTTCCAGATGCGCGAGTTCGAAGACCGCTTCGTCACGCTCGGCCTGCCCTACCGCGTGATCGGCGGCCCCAGATTCTATGAGCGCGCCGAAATCCGCGATGCACTGGCGTACTTGCGCACCATCAATTCGCCGGCCGACGATCTCGCCTTCGAGCGCATCGTCAACGTGCCGAAACGGGGGCTCGGCGATGCCACCGTGCAGCTGCTGCACGACCACGCCCGCAAGCGCCGCATTCCGCTGTTCGAGGCGGCGCGCGCCGTGGTCGAGACCGACGAGCTGAAGCCGAAGGCGCGTGGGTCGCTGCGCGATCTCGTGATGCAGTTCGGCCGCTGGCGCGCCCAGCGCGAGGTCACCTCGCATACCGAGCTCGCCGAGATCGTGCTCGACGAGAGCGGCTATACCGAGATGTGGCAGAAGGACCGCTCGGCGGACGCCGCGGGCCGGCTGGACAACCTCAAGGAGCTGGTGCGTTCGATGGAGGAATTCGAGAACCTGCAAGGGTTTCTCGAACATATCTCGCTGGTGATGGACCGCGACGGCGAGGCTGGCGACGAAGCCGTGTCGCTGATGACGCTGCATTCGGCCAAGGGCCTCGAATTCGACAACGTGTTCCTGCCGGGCTGGGAGGAAGGCCTGTTCCCGAGCCAGCGCACGCTGGACGAACAGGGTCGCGCCGGGCTCGAGGAGGAGCGCCGCCTCGCCCATGTCGGGCTGACCCGCGCCCGCCGCCGCGCCAAGATCTATTTCGCGACCAACCGCCGCATCCATGGCACCTGGTCGACCACGATCCCGTCGCGATTCCTCGACGAGCTGCCGGCGCACAATGTCGAGATCACCGAATCCAAGGGCGGATCGGGCTGGGGTGGCAGCGGCGGCTATGGCGCCTCCCGCTTCGACAACCTCGAATCATTCGGCTCGAGCTATTCGACCCCGGGCTGGCAGCGCGCCCAGGCCAACCGCAATCGCGGCGGCGGGGGACGCAGCGGCGGAGGCGGCTTCGAGGAGCGGCAGTCGTCCTTTTCCTCCGACAGCTTCAGCCGCACCAAGCGCGGCCCCATGGTGATCGAGGGCGAGCTGGTGGCGAAATCCACCGGCACGACGTCGGAATTTTCACTGGATGACCGGGTGTTTCACCAGAAATTCGGCTATGGCCATGTGGTGAAAGTCGACGGCAACAAACTGACCATCGCCTTCGAAAAGGCCGGCGAGAAGAAGGTGGTCGACAGCTTTGTGGAACGGGCGTGACGTAGCGGCTTTCCTTGGCGGCCTTCGTTAGTGGCCTTCCCTGTTCGTAGCCCTTGACCATCGCTGATTTCACGGGTTGAGATGGCCCCATGGTCCGGGGTGGGTTTTTCCTTTTTGTCATCGCGCTCACTGCGCCGTCGCTGGCGGTCGCGGAGACGATCAGCTTTGGCGATTCCGCAGCGCAGCTCGCCAAGGCCTGCGGCGCCGACATCACCGCCAATTGCCGCGGCGTCAACCTCGACTCCACCCGCCTCAAGGAGTGCCTGTCGCGCAACCGCGACGTGATCTCGCCGCAGTGCAAGGAGAGCTACTTCTCCACCCTCGATGCGATCCAGAAGCGGATCGCGGCGCGCGTGACCGTTGCCAACGTATGCACCCGCGAGATCGTCAAGGTCTGCGGCGGCTCGACCAAGGAGACCAGCAAATCGGTGCCATGCCTCGTCGGCGCCAAGGGCCTCAGCCGCAATTGCGCCCAGGCGATCAATGACGCGGGGTATCAATGATGCGCCTGACGACACGAGGCTTGCGCGATCCTGGCCTTCTGGGCGTGCTCGGCACGCTGGTCTTGCTGGCGATGCCGCTTGCGCCGGCTCAGGCGCAAACCGCCATCACGCGCGACGACGTTATCGCCAAGCTCAATCACTACGAGACGGACGCAACGATCGACGTCCCCGCATTGCGCCAGCAAGTGCTGGAACGATCGCGGTCGCGATCGAAGAACGAGCCGCCGCCGCAAAAGCGGCCGCCGATCGCCCCCGACCTGACCAACCTGCCGACATTCAACGCCGACATCCAGTTCGACGTCGACACGCCGATCGTGCTGCCGGACTCCTACCAGTCCGTCGGGCGGATCGCCGATGCGCTGACGCACGCCTCGCTGCTGCCGTACACGTTCCTGATCGTCGGTCACATCGAATCGACCGGACGGCGCGAGAACAACGTGCTGCTGAGCCAGCGGCGCGCCGACGCGATCCGCGACATCCTGGTCAACACCTTCAAGATCACGGCGAAGCGCCTGCAGTCGGTCGGGCTCGGCGAAGAGCAATTGCTCGACCCCGCCCGCCCCAACGCGCCGGTCAACAACCAGCTGCAGATCATGCTGGTCGCCAAGGTCGCCGATATCGCGCCGCCCGCGCACCCCGCCCCGGCGGCGGCCGCCAAGAAACCAGCGAAACCGGCGAAGCGGCACTGATTGGATTGAATCGCGGGGCGTCGGAACTGCGTCCCCTCCCGCCCGGATGCGATTGCCCTGGAGCGAAGGGCGCCTCCACGACTTCGGAATACCAGAAGAGTACCGCTGATTTGCCCGACTGGTCAAATTGCAATGTGGGCCGCCAGCCGCCGGCTCCTTTGCATGGGGTTGTTTTCGATATTTTGGCAGTGGGCCCCTAAGGCGCACCGCAGAATAAATTTCTCCCTCGCCGACCGATTGCAGAACGGACCGTGCGTTCCTATCTCGGCTGAACCCGCATCACGCGCCTGCCCGGGCCCCAATCCGCGCGCGCCCTTCCCTCACGCATCCGATTCTCCATGTCGCCGATCATTTCCGTATCCAATCTGTCAAAGACCTATGGCTCCGGCTTCAAGGCGCTGAAGGGCATCAATCTCGATATCGTCAAAGGCGAGATCTTCGCGCTGCTCGGGCCGAACGGCGCCGGCAAGACCACGCTGATCAGCATCATCTGCGGCATTGCCAATCCGAGCGAGGGCCGCATTTCGATCGGCGGACACGACATCATCGCCGATTATCGCGCGGCGCGGTCGATGATCGGGCTGGTTCCGCAGGAACTGCACACCGACGCCTTCGAGTCGGTCTGGGCAACGGTCAGCTTCAGTCGCGGCCTGTTCGGCAAGCCGAAGAACCCCGACCATATCGAGAAGGTGCTCAAAGACCTGTCGCTGTGGGACAAGAAGGACAGCAAGATCATCGAGCTGTCCGGCGGCATGAAGCGCCGTGTGATGATCGCCAAGGCGCTGTCGCATGAGCCGCAGATCCTGTTCCTCGACGAGCCCACCGCCGGCGTCGACGTCGAATTGCGCAAGGGGATGTGGGAAGTGGTCCGCACGCTGCAGGCGGCCGGCGTCACCATCATCCTGACCACGCATTACATCGAAGAAGCCGAGGAGATGGCCGACCGCATCGGCGTCATCAACAAGGGCGAGATCATCCTGATCGAGGACAAGGCGACCTTGATGCAGAAGCTCGGCAAGAAGCAGCTGACGCTGCAGCTGCAGAGCAAGCTCGACGCCGTTCCGCAGGCGCTCGCCACCTACAATCTCGAACTCTCCGACGACGGCCACGCGGTGACCTACGACTACGACACCAAGGGCGATCGCACCGGCATCACCAGCCTGCTCAACGATCTGCGCAATGCCGGCGTCCGGATCTCCGATCTCGATACCAAGCAATCCTCGCTGGAGGACATCTTCGTCAGCCTCGTGAGGGCGCCATGAACTACCGCGCAATCCGGGCGATCTATCTGTTCGAAATGGCGCGCACCTGGCGCACGCTGCTGCAGAGCATCGTCTCGCCGGTGGTCTCGACCTCGCTGTATTTCGTGGTGTTCGGCGCCGCGATCGGCTCGCGCATCACCGAGGTCGAGGGCGTCAGCTACGGCACCTTCATCGTGCCGGGGCTCGTGATGCTGTCGGTGCTGACCCAGAGCATCTCGAACGCCTCGTTCGGCATCTACTTCCCGAAATTCGTCGGCACGATCTACGAGATCCTGTCGGCGCCGATTTCCTATTTCGAGATCGTGATCGGTTATGTCGGCGCCGCCGCCACCAAGTCGATCGTCCTCGGCCTGATCATCCTGGCCACTGCCGGACTCTTCGTACCTCTGCATATCCAGCATCCGGTGTGGATGCTGACCTTCCTGGTACTGACCGCCGTCACCTTCAGCTTGTTCGGCTTCATCATCGGCATCTGGGCCGACGGCTTCGAGAAGCTGCAAATGATTCCGATGCTGGTGGTGACGCCGCTGACCTTCCTCGGCGGCAGCTTCTATTCCGTGAACATGCTGCCGTCGGGCTGGCGCACCATCACGCTGCTCAATCCGGTGGTCTATCTGATCTCCGGCTTCCGCTGGAGCTTCTACGAGATCGCCGATGTCAGCGTCGGACTGAGCCTCGGCATGACCGCGGGCTTCCTGATCGCCTGCATGGTGATCGTGGCCTGGATCTTCCGGACCGGCTACCGGCTGAAGAATTGACGTTTGCGGCCTTGTAGCCAGCATGAGCGAAGCGATATGCGGGAACGGTTTACCCGGGTATCGCTGCGCTCACCCGGGCTACGGGCGGCACTTCATCCGGCAACAGGTTCTCCAACAATCAGTAGCAATGGAAATGGCCGTGGCGGTAATAGCCGCGGCAGCGGTGGCCACGGCGGTAGCCGCGATCCGGGATACCGAACACGCCCTTGACCGCGCCCATCGCGCCACCGACGCCGGCGCCGACGGCACCGCCGACCACGCCGCCTATCGGACCGGCGGCCCGATTACCCTCATAAGCGCCTTCATGAGCGCCGCGGACGATGCCCTGGGCATGGCCGACATGGGGGACAGTCACCAGCGCCAAAGCGAGGGCTGCGGCCGCAAGCAGGAGCCGCGCGGAGAGGCCGGCTGGGACGACGGCCGCGGTCTTAACCTTGGTGTTGTTCATCTTGGTTCCTTGATGCGCGGCGCGAATGCGCCGCCGAGGCGGGATTGTGAAACGCCCATGCGGCCAAATGGTTGCGTGGCGGTGACCAACTGGGGCCGTTGTCGCGGCCTGCTCGCGAAAATGTCAGTCCGCCGCGACAGGCCAGCCCGGCTTCGGCCTTGTTTGCGCCGCGTGCGGGATTAACGATGCATGAGGTCCGCGACTGGAACCAAATTCGGATTCCGTGCATATTGGTTGCCGGGGACGGAGAGCCGCGGCTTTGTGATCAGGCCTGGAGGCCAAGGATAAAATGCGTTCGTTCCTCATTGCGTTCACTTCCGTAATGCTTTTCACGGCCGGCGCCGCGCAGGCCAAGGTCGATATCACCATCGACAAGGACAACCAGCAGATGACGGTCGCGGTCGACGGCGTCGCGCGCTATCACTGGCCGGTCTCAAGCGGCATCCCCTCGCGCGAAACGCCGAACGGCACCTTCCGCGCCTTCCGCATGGAAGAGGATCACTACTCCAAGGAATTCGACGACGCGCCGATGCCGCACTCGATCTTCTTCACCAAGATCGGGCACGCGATCCACGGCACCGACTCGGTGAACCGCCTCGGCACACCGGCCTCGCATGGCTGCGTGCGGCTGTCGCGCGACAACGCAACGACGCTCTACGCCCTGGTCCAGAAGGAAGGCGTGCTCAACACCACGGTGACGCTGACCGGTTCGGCGCAGGTCGCGCTGGCGCGCAATCCCCGCGGGCGCAACGGCACCGCCGTCGCCCGCCGCGCGCCGCAGCAGGACGAGCAGTATGGCACCGCCGCAGCCGGCGACCCGGTCGTCCTGACACCGCAGCCGCGCGAATATCCGGCGCAGGCCCGCGCCGATGACGGCTACATCTATCCGGCCGACGGCAGCTCGACTGCGCAGCGCTACCCGGCGCCGCCGTCAAGCCGCCGCGTCTACGACGCGCAGGCCTATGGCCAGCAGCAATACTACGGCAACCAGGGCTACGCGGCGGCGCCGCAGGGCACCTATCAGCCGCGGCCGTACTACCAGCAGCAGCGCAGCTTCTACGGCAACAACTATCAGGACTGAGACGCAGTCTCTCCTGATCCGCTGACGGCGCCGCAGCCGCCGCGCCGTCAGTTCACGCTCCCCTCACCCGCTTGTGACCGTCGCAAAAGGCCCGCGCCGTCGTGCGCCGTGGCCCGTCGTCGCGTCGTCATCTGATTGTAAAATTAGCCCGATATTCGGCGGCAAGAGCGCCCGCCCGGCCCCTGGAGGCCGATTCACGCGGAATGCCCATGAAACCAGGGCGAGAAGCGCGGGTCGCGTAGGCAATATCAGAGGTCGACATGAAACGGGGCATCATTGTCCTTTGCCTGTGCATCGTGGCGATGGCCGGCTATTTCACGACGGACAGATGGGCCATCCGTCACACGACGCTGACATTCCACGACGTCCTTCGCGACGATCGCGACGTCACGGTCGAGGTCGCGGTCCGGCGCGACCGGCAAATGCAGGCGATGGCCGAGATGATCGAGCTGCCGGTCGCGATCCTGAGCCACGGCAACACCGTCAGGAACACCGAGTACTCATTCCTCACCAATGTGTTCGCGTCACGCGGCTACCTCGTGGTCAGCATCCAGCATGATCTCGACAGCGATGCGCCGATGGTGACCAAGGTCGGCGAGGAATATGTCGGCCGCCGCATGCAATATAATCGCGGCGTCTTCAACATCATGTATGCGATCGACGAGCTGAAGAAGCTCTATCCGAACGCAAACTATCGCGCGCTGACCTTGATCGGCCACTCCAACGGCGGCGACATCTCGATGTTCTTCGCCAGGCAGCATCCCGACCTGGTCAAGAAGGTCGTGACGCTGGACAATCTGCGCGTCCCCTTCATCACCGACAGCAAGATCAAGATCCTGTCGTTCCGCTCAAGGGATCCGGTGTTCAAGGCCGATCCGGGCGTCGTACCTGACGACGAGACCTGCGCGAGGCTCGGCATCAAGGTGGTCAGAACCGAATTCCAGCACAACGACCTCAGCGACCGCGGCCCTGACAGCGCGAAATCGTCGATCCAGGCGGGCGTGGAGCAATTCCTCGACGAGGACGGCGGCGAGAGCGCGCCGACGATGCCACTGCTTGCGGCTTCGACACCCGCCTCCGCGACGACAGCACCGGAGAAGAAATAGCCATCGCGGTGACGTTGACTGGCGCTCTCCGATGCTGCCGGGCAGTGCTTACGCACGCGCGCTGCGGTGGGCCCTGGCAACGAGCCAGATCGCCGAAAGCAGGAAATAGAACGCGCCGAATCCCGCATAGGGAGCGATGTCCAGAATCGTCGGCGCGACGGTGCCGATCGATCGGCTGATCATGTAGCCGCCGGCCAGTGCAGACTGTGCACCACTCAGGACCATCGCCCATTGCGCGCCAACATGGCGCCAGCGCCTGACGCCGGTGGACAATTGCAGCAGACCCGCGAGGATCGCCCAGGCACCCAACACCGCCAGAACGGCATAGGTGTTGCGGCCGATCGCCACGATCACGGCGAGCGCCGTGATGGCACTGACCACGACATTCAATGCCTGGGACGGATTGGCCTTCAGCCCGCCGTTGACCCGCGCGTCAGCCAGATTGGCGATGGCGTCCCATGCCGGATAGATCACCAGCAGGAACGCGGCGGGGCCTGCTTGCCCGCTGAAAAGTACGGCGGCGGCGACCCAGGCGATCGAGAAGAGAGCGCGCCCGAAATAGTAGGATTGCAGCCAGCTGGATTGGGCCGAAAGTCGGCTTTGCATTGATTGACTCCCATGTTTATCTACCTACTAGTAGGTAGATAAACGTCCCGGGTCAATCGGGCGCCGGGACACCTTCTTGTGTCGAACAAACGCGCTGCTCCGCCTTGACAACTTACCTACCGGAAGGTAGGCGCCGGCATGAACCCAATGATTTCGACTTCAGAGCGGATTCTCGACGTCGCGCAGTCTCTCATCGTGGCGGGCGGCTATAACGGGTTCAGCTATGCCGACATCTCGGGTGCGATCGGCATCCGGAAGGCGAGCATCCACCATCACTTCCCGACCAAGGCCGAGCTGGTTTCGGCGCTGGTCGATCGCTACCGGCAGCAGACGGAGCTGGGCCTGAAGGCGCTTCAGGAGCAATCCGCCAGTCCGGTCGACCAACTGCAGTCCTATGCGAGCTTCTGGCAAGCGTGCATTCGAGATGCCACGCTGCCGTTCTGCGTCTGCGCGATGCTTGCCGGCGAGATGCCGATGTTGCCGGACGAGGTCGCATCGCGCGTCCGCGCCCATTTCCATCATCTTGCGCGATGGCTTACGTCGGTGCTGCAGGCTGGCGCAGAGCAGCGCCTGTTCCGATTGGACAAGCAGCCGGAAGATGAGGCCCAGACGCTGATGGCGTCGGTTCACGGAGCTATGCTCTCTGCGCGGGCTTTCAACGACCCCGAACTGTTCACCGCGATCGTCAGCTCCCAGATCGCGAAGCTGCTGGACCGCTAGAGCCTATTGCTCGCCGTCGCGCAAGCGCCGGTAGACCGCGCCCAGCACGTTCGAATAATCGTCGGTCCAGACCCGCTGCTTCTCGTTGGCATCGGTCTCGGTCCAGACGTCTGATGCCGCGAGCTTGCCGACATCGGCGTCCTCGCGGGCGGAGACCACGACCGAGGTCGAGAAAATGTATTCGTTGTCGCGCCCGGAATCCTCGCTGTAGACCCAGCTTTTCATGTCGTTGGCATCGGCGATGCCGACCACGACGCTGGCAAGTTCGAGGTGCCGGTTGGAGACATGCATGACGACCGCGCCCTGCGGCGCCAGCTTCTCCTTGTAGATCGCCATCGCCTCCTCGGTCGCGAGATGGATCGGGATCGCGTCCGACGAATAGGCGTCGACGATGATGAGATCGTAGACGCCGTCCGGCTCCTTGGCGAAGGTCAGCCGCGCATCGCCGATCACAGGCTTCAGGTTCGGCTCGCAGCTCTGGATGTAGGTGAAGTATTTCGGGTCGCTCGCGGTATCGACCATCGACTGGTCGATCTCGAAGAACCGCCAGTCCTCGCCGGGGGCCGAGGCGCAGGTCAGCGTCCCCGAGCCGAGGCCGATGACAGCCACTTTCAGCGGCGCGCCCTTGCGCTCGCGCATTGCGGTGATGGCCTGCCCGATGCCGCCATCCTTGTGATAGTAGCTGATCGGCTCCGGCTTTCCGGTGACCGGCGTGCCGTCGTCGTTCTTGAACTTCTCGGCGCCGTGGATCGTGGTGCCGTGCATCAGCACGTGATACTGCCCGTTCGGCGTCACCACGATCTTGTGCACGCCGAAGAAGCTGCGCACGGTTTCGACGCGGCCGTCGTCCGATGGATAGGCACGCAGCACCACCAGCGCGACGGCGACGGTGGCGAAGATCTTCCAGCGATTGGCATTCAGTGCGAGCGCGAGCAGCGCCGAGAGCACGCCGACCGCGCCGATCACCCACACCCGGTGGTCGTCGAACCAGTTGAAGATGGCGCCGGCCGAATAGCTCGGCGCGATCAGCACGACCGCCAGCACCGCAAGGAACGGCCAGTACCAGGCGCTCCAGCGCGGCAGCCGCTCCGCGCCGCCGGGCGGACGGCACAGCGCCGCGAGCGCCAGCAGGATCGGATATTCGGCGATCCATGAGAAGGTGAACGGCGCGATCAGCCCCGCGAACAGGCCGCCGACCATGCCGCCGAACGACAGCGCGACATAGAAGCCGGTGAGATATTTCGCCGCCGGGCGGGTGCGCGCAAGTTCGCCATGACAGGCCATCGCGATGATGAAGAAGCAGAGCTGATGGCCGCCGAGCGTGAGGAGCAAGTTCTGCTCGCCGCCGACCGCGAGCAGGATCACGACGCCGGCAATCGCCAGCGGCTGCGCCAGCAGCATCCATTTGTGCGGCAGCAGCGGCCGCGACTGGAACACCAGCACCCACGTCAGGAGATACAGCGACAACGGCAGCACCCAAAGCAAGGGAGCGGCCGCGACGTCGGTCGAGATATGCGCCGTCACTGCGATCAGCAGGCCGGACGGTACGGCAGCCAGGAAGATCCAGCGCGCCCGCCGCGACCAGGACGGCGCCGGCGCGTTTGCATCATCGACTTGCGCGTCGTGTGCGGCGGCATAGGCCGGCGACCGCAACAGCAGCACGCCACAGCTTGCGATCAGGACGATCAGCAGGCCATAGCCGCCGGTCCAGATCAGGTTCTGGGTGCGCAACGTGAACATCGGCTCGAGCAGCACCGGATAGGACAGCAGCGCCAGGAAGCTGCCGATGTTCGAGGACGCATAGAGAAAATAAGGATCGGGGCCGTTGGGGTGGCCGGTGCGCACGAACCAGGCCTGCAGCAGCGGATTGTTGGCGGCGAGCGCGAAGAACGGCAGGCCGATCGAGACCACGAACAGGCCGAGCAGCCAGACCGCGTAGCCCGAGGTCGGCGGCTCGCCCCAGCCGCTTTTGATCGTGAGCGGCAATGTCAGGAGCGCGACGACGAGCAGCACGAGATGCACCACGATCGGCACCACACGGCTGTTCAGCTTCATCAAGAGATGCGCGTAAGCGTAGCCGCCGAGCAGCAGCGACTGGAAAAACACCATCGCCACCGACCACACCGCCGGCGAGCCGCCGAGCCGCGGCAGCACCATCTTGGTGAACAACGGCTGCACCGAGAACAGCAACAGGGCGCTGACGAAGATCGCGGCGGTGTAGACAACCAGCACCAGCCGGTTTCGCGAGGCGGACGGCTCAGACGACATGAATACTCCCGGTCACGATCCGGCAGATCAACACCGGGCACATGCATTGCATTGAATCATAGCGCCCTGCAGCGGGCAACACGGCCACCGATGCCAATCGCTTGAGCGGTTCAGCCTGTCAGCACATCATCGGTCGAACTTGCCGCGCCGGTGAGCGGTGCAGCTGCGTCCATCTGCGGCCGGAACGGCGTTCGTCCCATCCAGGGCTGCATTTCCAGATGTTGCAGCCAATCCTTGACCGACGGGATCCAGCCGAGATCGTCCTTGACGTGCTGCTCGCCAACCGTCCGCACCGGCACCTGCTTGCCGGCGCTGTTGGTCAGCGTGGCACCGAATATCCTCTCGCAGAGGAAGATGCCTTCGCTGTGATGACGAAGCGCGCGGTGCCGCACGTCGGCGAGATGCGCCTTGCTCTCGTCGAACCAGTCGTGGATCGGTAGGTAGTCCTCGGGAACACCGCCGAACAGGCGCGCCGAACGCACGGCATGATGATAGGGATGCGCCATCGCAGGCTACCTCGTGATCTCTGCGTTGCGGGTCACCGGATCGGCGGCGGGGTCGTCGGTCACGGTGCCGGCGTCGAGATCGACCGTGAACGCGCCGTACAGGACATGCTCGCCGGTGCCGTAGCCGCTGCCGAGCAGCATGGTCGCAAACTCCGTGCACAGCCAGTCGTGAACAAAAGAGTCGATCTGGTTGTGCTCACTCCTCTCGTCGTACCGGCGCGTCACCCCGCGCGCGACCAGCCGGTCGAGCAGCTTGCGCGCGACGAGTTGATCGACCAGTGCAGCGGTGTCGATGCGCGTGCCGTCGTGAAGCGTGGCACTCTCGAGCCAGGTGAATCCCTCGTCATTGCCTCCGTCATAGCGACAGTAGAGCTGCCGCGCGCCGAGATCGGTGAGCACCGGAACGACCGCAGCGAGCAAACGCTGCCGGACAAACACGGCCTGCGTGGCGCGTGCGGCATGCCAGGCCGCCGTCGCCTGCGGATTTGGCGCAGCCGGAGTCCTGCGGCCACGCAGGCGATCCCACAGGCTTGGTCGCGAAACCGGCACCTTGTCCGGCGGCGGTTCGGGCGGGACGTCCAGAGAAAAATGCACGGGATCGTGTTGCCCGCCATATTCCGGCGCCGGCAGATAGACGAACTGGTCGGCACGCGGCGGCGGCAGATCGGAATCGTCGTCGGGCCACTCGATTTGAGTTTGATCAAAAACAAACGGCATATGCACTCCACGGTTTGGCAAGACTGAACGAACGAGGCGCCCTGCCTGCCCCGCTGGGGGCTCACGGCCACACAATCGCGGTCGAATTATCGTATCCGGATCGGTACGGTTTTGTGACCCGCCGGATGCGAGGGCATCGCGGACGGTGGCCGGATGAGATCATCCGGCCTATAGAAGCACCATGTCCAATCATGAAGTCGACGTCGTCATCATCGGTGCGGGGCACAACGGCCTCACCTGCGCGGCCTATCTCGCGATGGCGGGGCTGCGGGTGAAGGTCGTGGAACGCCGCAAGGTGGTCGGCGGCGCCGCCGTCACCGAAGAGTTTTGTCCGGGCTTCCGCAATTCGGTCGCCGCCTACACGGTGAGCCTGCTCAATCCGCAGATCATCTCCGACCTGAAACTTGCCGACCACGGCCTCAAGATCGTCGAACGCCGCGCGCAGAACTTCCTCCCCGCACCCGACGGCAGTTACCTGCTGACCGGCGAAGGCCGCACCCAGCAGTCGGTCGAGAGACTGAGCCAGCGGGATGCGGCCGCGATCGGCGTGTTCTCGGGGGAACTCGAAGCCATCGCCGACGTGCTGCGCCAGTTCGTGCTGCGCGCGCCGCCGAACTTGGTCGAAGGCTTCGGCCTCGGCGCCATGAATGAAGCCTTCAACGCGCTTGGCACCGCCAACATCCTGCGCCGGCTGTCGCTCGAGCAGCAGCGCAATCTGCTCGACCTGTTCACGCGCTCGGCCGGCGAGATGCTCGACGAGCGTTTCGAGAACGACCTCGTCAAGGCGCTGTTCGGCTTCGATGCCATCGTCGGCAACTATGCCAGCCCCTACGCGGCCGGCTCGGCCTATGTGATGCTGCACCATGCGTTCGGCGAAGTGAACGGCAAGAAGGGTGTCTGGGGCCACGCGATCGGCGGCATGGGCGCGATCACCCAGGCGATGGCGCGTGCCGCGCGCAGCCATGGCGTCGAGATCGAAACCGATGCGCCCGTCCGCGAGGTGATCGTCGAGAAGGATCGCGCCACCGGCGTCATCCTCGACAATGGCGAGACTATCAGCGCCAAATATGTCGTCTCCAACGTCAACCCGAAGCTGCTCTACACGCGCCTGGTGCCGGAGGGCGCACTGGCAAGCGAATTCCGCACGCGCATCGGGCGATGGCAGAACGGCTCCGGCACGTTCAGGATGAATGTGGCGCTTGATACCCTGCCCTCGTTCACCGCGCTGCCCGGCCCGGGCGATCACCTCACTGCGGGCATCATCATCGCGCCTGGTCTCGGCTACATGGATCGCGCCTGGCGCGATGCGCGTGAGTCCGGCTGGAGCCGCGCGCCCGTCGTCGAGGTGCTGATCCCCTCGACGCTCGACGACAGTTTGAGCCCGCCGGGTCAGCATGTCGCGAGCCTGTTCTGCCAGCACGTGGCGCCGCAATTGCCCGACGGCAAATCATGGGACGACCATCGCGAAGAGGTCGCCGACCTCATGATCGCAACAGTCGATGACTACGCCCCCGGCTTCGCGGGCAGTGTGATCGGCCGCCAGATCCTGTCGCCGCTCGACCTTGAGCGGCAGTTCGGCTTGCTCGGCGGCGACATCTTCCACGGCGCACTGACGCTGAACCAGCTCTTCTCGGCGCGTCCCATGCTCGGCCATGCCGACTATCGCGGACCGCTGCGCGGTCTCTACCATTGCGGTTCCGGGGCTCATCCCGGCGGCGGGGTCACCGGCGCCCCCGGCCACAACGCCGCGCGGGCCGTCCTCGCCGACCATCGCGCGCTGTTCGCATAAAGCTGACGGCGCATCGGGCGCCGCGGTCAGGGCCGGGCCAAGCTGTGGACAGGTCTGTTGAGAAGCTGTGGGTCGACCGGGGTCAAAGGTGGTGTGCCTTGGCGTGACAATCGGTGAGTATCCCGGTTGACTGCCTGTGGAACGGAAGCCGACAACCCCGGGGACAATGTGCTTGATGGCTTGTGGTCAGGCTGCGTGAGGCTCTGTGGGCAATCTGTCAAAAAGAAAACACCGGGCCTCGTTGTGCCCGGTGCTTGCTCGAGAACGCCGTCTGCGAAGTTACTTGAGCGAACTGGCGACCGTGTTGAACGTCCCGCTCAAGTTCGTGCCGACGCCATTCACCGCAGCGATGATGGCGATGGCAATGCCGGTCGCAATCAGTCCGTATTCGATGGCGGTCGCGCCGGAATCATTCTGTAAAAACCTAACGAAAAGAGTCTTCATTGCAGCCCTGCCCTGGGTTGTGATGCCTTGGAACGAAGGGTGTTCCCGAGTTCCGCCTCCGTAGTAGTACGGCGGTATCTAAGGTTGTCTGAATCGGGAACCTATCAATTCTCGCGATATTCGATTGAATGCGGCTTGAAATTTTAACAAAAACCGCGCTACCGGCCTCCGATGACCCCGTCTACACACCGCGCCAGCATCACCCTTCCAGACGAACAGACCGCAAAACGCGTGGTCGACGCGCTGTCCGAGATGTATTTCGAGGATCAGGCGGCTTTTGCGGCCTTCGAGCGGCCGGACGGCCGCTGGGACGTGACCGTCCACTTTGCCGAGGCGCCGGACCAGGCCTTACTGCGCGAGCTGGTCGGCCAGGCGGTGACGCGACAGGATGTCGCATCGACTTTGGTATTTGACACCATCGAGGCGAAGGACTGGGTCAAGGCCAGCCTGGAAGATTTGGTCCCAGTCGCGGCCGGCCGGTTCATCGTCCACGGCCAGCATGACCGGCACAGGATAGCCCCCAACAAGCTCGGGATCGAGATCGAGGCGGCGCTCGCCTTCGGCACCGGCCATCACGGCACCACGCGCGGCTGCCTGCTGCTGCTCGACCACGTGCTGAAGGCCTATCAGCCCCGCCGGGTGCTCGATCTCGGCACCGGGACGGGCGTGCTGGGGATTGCCGCTGCCAAGGCACAGCATCGCAAGGTGCTGGCGAGCGACATCGACCCGCCGTCTGTCAAGGTCGCCGAGGAGAACGCCCGGCTGAACGGGGCGGGGCATCTGGTGGATGTGATCCGCGCCACCGGCTTTGCCGCACCGCGCTTTGCCGAGGACGGGCCGTTCGATCTGGTGCTCGCCAACATCCTCGCCAATCCGCTGCGCCAGCTGGCGGGGCCGATGACCCGGCACCTCGCATCGTCCGCGCAAGTCATCCTCTCGGGCTTGCTGACGCATCAGGCGCCGGCGGTCATTGCCGCCTATCGCGCCCGCGGGCTGGTGCCGCTGCGGCATCTGAAGATCGAGGGCTGGAGCAGCCTGCTGCTGCGCTCGGTCAGGTGAAATGACCGCGACCGGCAGACAGTGCGGCGACTGCACGCTCTGCTGCAAGGTGATGGCGATCGAGGAACTGGCGAAGCCGGCCAACGCATGGTGTGCGCATTGCAGGCCGGGGCGCGGCTGCCGGATCTATCCGAGCCGTCCGGCGGAGTGCCGTGCGTTCAGCTGCGTCTGGCTCGTCAACGAGCTGCTGGAGGAGCACTGGAAGCCCTCCCGATCGAAGCTCGTCCTGACCACGTCCGACGACGGCCTCGAGGTCAGATGCGATCCGGGCTTCCCGGATGCCTGGCGCAGGGAGCCGTTTCGCAACGAGCTCAGGGAATGGGCGATATCCGGCGAGCCGCTCGACATGACCGTCGTCGTCATCGCCGGTCAGCGCATGACGCTACTGACGCCGGAGCGCGAATTCGATCTGGGTGTCGTCGGCCTCGATGAGCGGATCGTGCGCGAACTCGAGGGCACCAGGGTCGTCAATGTAACCGTGGCGAAGGCGTCCGACCTCGCACGGTTAGCGCGATCCTTGGATTAGCTATTCGGTTGCTGCGGAATCGCGGCCGGCCGTCTCGGCCTTGTCCTGACCGGCTGCACGCCTGGCGCGCGCCGCGACCAAACGGTCAAGCATCTGCACGATGACGCCACGTTGCTTCTGCTCGATCGGCGCGATCGGCCCGCGACGGACCGGCGGCGAGATCTTCTCAAACGTGAATGCAGGCATCGTGCATCTCCTCACCGTTGAGTTGAGACACTCCTGGACACCCCCCGTACGCTGACCGTCGATGGTGGACATCGTCCGGTCACTTCCACTATGACATGATTCAAGCATAAGTTATGCCAAAAATGTGGTCATGCCTCAGCGCGTTGGCGCGAAGCTCATGCTGCATCGGAAGAGAGCGCAAAGGCGATGTTCGAAGCCCATTTCCAGACGTTCGAAGAGCCCGAAGGCGGCGTGGCGCTGACCGCGCGCTTAAGCGCACTGCGCGAGGAACTGGCGCGGCGCAAGCTGACCGGGTTCGTGGTTCCGCGCGCCGATCAGCAGCAGAATGAGTATGTTGCGGCGTCCGAGGAGCGGCTTGCCTGGCTGACCGGCTTCACCGGATCGGCCGGACTCGCGATCGTGCTGAGCAAGGAAGCCGCCCTGTTCGTCGACGGGCGCTACACGCTGCAGGCCGGCAAGCAGGTCGATCGCAAGGCCTGGCAGGTCGAGCCGCTGGTCGATCCGCCGCCGGAGCACTGGCTGACCCGGCATCTGGCAGCCGGCGACCGCCTAGGATTTGACCCCTGGCTGCACACTTCTGCGGCAGCCGAACGGCTGGCGGCGGCCTGCGCCAAGGCCGGCGCCGAGCTGGTCGCCGTCGACGGCAACCCGGTCGATACGGTCTGGCACGAACGGCCGGCGCCGCCGCTCGGCCCGGTCGCGATCCACGGCGCGCAGTTTTCCGGCGAGATCGAGGCCGAGAAGCTGAAGCGCATCCGGCTCGAGATCAACAAGCTCGGTGTCGATGCGCTGGTGCTCTCCGACAGCCACGCGGTGGCCTGGACCTTCAATATCCGCGGCGCTGACGTCTCGCATACGCCGCTGCCGCTGTCCTACGCGCTGGTGCCGAAGGAAGGCCGGCCACTGGTGTTCATCGATCATCGCAAGCTGTCCAACGCGACCCGCGACCATCTCGAGCAATCCGCCGATGTCGAGGAGCCGGCGGCGCTGACGCCAAAACTGACCGAGCTCGCCAAGCGCGGCGCCTCGATCGCGCTGGACAGCGCGACCGCGTCTGACGCGTTGAGCCGCCTGATCGCCGGCGCCGGCGGCAAGCCGGTGCGCGGCAGCGATCCGGTCAGCCTGTTGAAGGCGGTCAAGAACCTCACCGAGATCGACGGCACGCGCACCGCGCACCAGCGCGACGCGGTGGCGCTGACGCGCTTCCTCGCCTGGATCGACCGCGAGGCGCCCTCGGGCCACCTCACCGAGATCGACACCGTCGAGGCGCTGGAAACCTTCCGCCGCCAGACCGGCGCGCTCAAGGACGTCTCGTTCCCGACCATCGCCGGCACCGGGCCGAACGGCGCCATCGTGCATTATCGCGTGACGCGCAAGAGCAACCGCCGCATCGAGCCCGGCGATCTGCTGCTGATCGATTCCGGCGCGCAATATGAGGACGGCACCACCGACGTCACCCGCACCATCGCGATCGGCCAGCCGACCGACGAGATGCGCGACCGCTTCACCCGCGTGCTGCGCGGCCATATCGCGATCGCCCGTGCGATCTTCCCCGACGGCACCACCGGAGCGCAGCTCGACAGCTTCGCGCGGCAACATCTTTGGCAGGCCGGGATCGATTTCGAGCACGGCACCGGCCACGGCGTCGGCAGCTATCTCAGCGTCCATGAAGGGCCGGCGCGGATCTCGAAGCTCGGCACCACGCCGCTGCAGCGCGGCATGATCCTGTCCAACGAGCCCGGCTACTACAAGACCGACGCCTACGGCATAAGGATCGAGAACCTCGAACTGGTGATCGGCACCGACATTGCCGGCGCCGAGAAGCCGGTCAACGCATTCGAGACGCTGACCCTGGCGCCGATCGATCGCCGCCTGATCGAGGTGAGCATGCTGAGCGAAGGCGAGTTGAGCTGGCTCAACGAATACCACGCCCGCGTCGCGCGTGTGGTACGTCCGCATCTCGACGACAACGCCGCCAAGCTGTGGCTGGATGAGGCAACGGCGGCGTTGAAGTAGCAGCGCAAGCATCGTTCCACACACTCGACGTCGTCCCGGCGAAAGCCGGGACCCATAACCACCGCTGTCTGCTGTTGTATGACGCCGAGGCCACAGCGCACTTCAACAATACACGCCTGTGGCTATGGGTCCCGGCTTTCGCCGGGACGACAGTGTGCTTGTTGCGCGAGACGAAACATCACCGCCTTCGCCTCCCGAAATGCATGGGCGTATGCCGAAACACACGTATTCCGCGCGAACGGGCACGCTACAGTCTTTTCCACAATGCTGGACCGGACCTGAATGCACGGCGTGATGGGCAAGCCGCCCGGCGCGGCCCAAGACAACATCAAAGACAACAACATCGCGACATCGAAGGTCATGCTGCTGATGCTCGTCGTGATGACGGGCGTCGCGCCGATCTCGCTCTACATGCTGGTTCCGGCGCTGCCGGTGCTGGCGACCACATTCGGCCGCGACATCGGAATCGCGCAGATGACCGTGTCGCTCTACATGGTCGGCATCGCGCTCTCGCAGCTGATCATGGGACCACTATCCGACAAGTTCGGCCGCCGCCCGGTGCTGCTCGCGGGCCTCGGCCTGATGGTGGTGGCCGGCATCGGCTCGGTATTCGCCGAGACCCTGCCGCAGCTGATCGCGGCGCGCTTCTTCCAGGCGCTCGGCGGCGCCAGCGGCATGGTGATCAGCCGCGCCATCATCCGCGATCTCTATCCGCGCGAGCGGGTCGGCGCCATGATCAGCCTCGTCGTCGCCGCGCTGATGATCGCGCAGATGGTGAGCCCGCTGACCGGCGGTTTGCTGGAAACCACATTCGGCTGGCGCGCGATCCTCTATCTCATCACCGCGGCGTCGCTGATCACCACGATCTTCATCGCGCTGGCGCTGCCCGAAACCCGCCGCGACCGCGCCGACAGCTCCAGCTTCCGCGGCGATCTTGGCAGGCTGATGCGAAGCCGCGCCTTCGTCGGCTATCTGCTGTGCCAGGTGCTGGCCTCGCAGATCATCTTCGCCTTCGCCGGCGGCGGTCCCTATATCGTGGTGACCCAGATGGGCCGCAGCAGCGCCGAATACGGCGCGTGGTTCGCGATGACGGGGTTCGGCTACTTCATCGGCAATCTGCTGTGCGTGCGCTTCGCGCCGCGGCACTCGCTGGAGAAGCTGATCTGGTTCGGCCTCGCACTGCAGGTCGGCGGCAGCCTGCTGAACCTGATCTGGAGTTTCGCCGGGCTGAACCAGGCGCCGCTCTGGCTGTTCGGCACCCAGATGATCGTGATGGTCGCCAATGCCTTCGTGATGGCCAATTCCGCCGCCGGCGCCATCAGCATCCGCCCCGAGGCCGCCGGCACTGCGTCCGGCGCCATGGGCTTCCTGCAGCAGGGCATCGGTTCGCTGATCTCGCAGTTCGGCGCCTATCTCGGCGGCCACTCGACCACGACGCTGCCGCTGACATCGGCACTCTTCGCGATCTCGCTCGCCTGCGCCTGCACCATGATCTTCGTCGTGCCGCGGCGAAATGTGGTGGTCAGCCAAGAGCTGATCGCGCAGGCCGAGGAGGATGAAAAGGGGATGATGTGAGGCGCGCGCTCGTACCGCGCTCTCGCCTCGTCATCCCCCGCGAAAGCGGGGGATCCAGTACGCCGCGGCCTATTGGGTGAATCACTGCGGCCTCTGGAATACTGGGTCCCCCGCTTTCGCGGAGGACGACAGCGGAGAATGCGGCGGCGACGCGGCGCCCTACTCCTCGATCAGCTTCAGCCAGTCGTCTTCGGTCAGCACCGCAACGCCAAGCTCGCGCGCCTTGGTCAACTTCGAGCCTGCTTCTTCGCCGGCGACGACGTAATCCGTCTTCTTTGAAACCGATCCCGCGACCTTGGCGCCGAGCCGCTCGGCCATCGCCTTGGCTTCGTCGCGGGTGAACTTCGTCAACGACCCGGTGAACACCACGGTCTTGTCCGAGACCGGCGAGCTCTTGCGCGGCTGCTCGGCGGGCTTCACCTCGATCTGCTGCAGCAATTCACCGAGCGCCTTCACGTTGCGCGGCTCGGCAAAGAACTCGACCACCGCATCCGCGACGATCTCGCCGATGCCATCGATATCGTTGAGGTCCTGGTAGGCCTCGGTGGTGTTCTCTTCGTCCGTGCTGCCCTTGGCGGCGGCCAGCATCGCCTCACGGAAATTCTCGATCGTGTGGTAGTGCCGCGCCAGCAGCTTGGCATTGCCTTCGCCGACATGGCGAATGCCTAGCGCAAAGATCAAGCGGTGCAGGTCGATGTTGCGGCGGGCGTCGATCGCGTCGAACAGGTTGCGCACCGAGGTTTCGCCGTGGCCTTCGCGCTGCATCAATTTGCTGGTCGAACGTTGGTCCCGCTCGCGAAGGGTGAAGATGTCGACCGGCGACATCACCAGTCCGTCCTCGTAGAATTCCTGGATCTGCTTCTCGCCGAGACCATCGATATCGAAGGCAAGGCGCGACACGAAATGCTTCAGCCGCTCGACCGCCTGCGCCGGACAGATCAGCGCGCCGGTGCAGCGGCGCACCGCCTCGCCCTCCTCGCGGATCGCGTGACTGCCGCACACCGGGCAAGTGTCCGGAAACTTGTACGGCTTTGCACTCTTCGGCCGCTTGTCCAGAACGACATTGACGACCTGGGGGATGACGTCGCCGGCGCGCTGCACGACGACGGTGTCGTCGATGCGGAGATCGACGCCATCCCTGATCGGATTGCCGTCGTTGCCGATGCCCTTGATGTAGTCCTCGTTGTGCAGGGTCGCGTTCGAAACCACGACGCCGCCGACCGTCACCGGCTCGAGCCGCGCGACCGGCGTCATCGCTCCGGTGCGCCCCACCTGGATATCGATGCCCTTGAGAATTGTCGTTGCCTGTTCGGCTGCGAATTTGTGTGCGATGGCCCAGCGCGGACTGCGCGACACGAAGCCGAGCCGCTCCTGCCAGTCGAGCCGGTCGACCTTGTAGACCACGCCGTCGATGTCGTAGCCGAGCGAAGCCCGCTCCTCGCCGATCTTGTTGTAGAATTTCAGGACATCGTCGACGCTCTTGCAGAGCGTGATCAGCGGATTGACCACAAAGCCTGCTCTGTCCATCCACTCCAGCATGCCGTGCTGGGTGTCGGCGGGCAGCTCGCTCATCTCGCCCCATGTGTAGGCGAAGAATTTCAGCGGTCGTGACGCGGTGATCGACACGTCCTTCTGACGCAGCGAACCCGCCGCCGAATTGCGCGGATTGGCAAACACCGTGTCGTCGGCCGCGGCCTGCTTCTTGTTCAGCTCAAGGAAGTCCTTCTTGAGCATATAGACTTCGCCGCGCATTTCGCAGGCTGCTGGAACGTTGCGTCCCTTCAGGGTGTGCGGGATGTCCTTGATGGTACGGACGTTGGCGGTGACATCCTCGCCGGTGAAGCCGTCGCCACGCGTCGCGGCCCGAACAAGTTCGCCATTTTCGTAGCGCAGCGAGAGCGACAGGCCGTCGATCTTCGGCTCGGCGACCAGCGCCGGAATATGGTCGGCATCCAGCTTGAGAAAGCGCCTGATACGTTCGACGAATTCGGTGACGTCCTCGTCACTGAATGCGTTGCCGAGCGACAGCATCGGAACGGCATGCTGCACCTTGGCAAAGCCGCGGGCCGGTGCAGCGCCAACCGTCTGCGTCGGCGAGTCCTTGGTGACGAGATCGGGAAACCTGGCCTCGATTGCCTCCAGGCGCTGCCGCAGAGCGTCGTAGGCCGTGTCCGATACGGTCGGCGCGTCCTTCTGATAGTAGCGCTCGTTGTGCGCCTCGATCTCGAGTGAAAGCCGCATGTGCTCGACCTTGGCCTGGGCCTTGGTGAGCTTGTCGACGTCGACCAGCGCTTTCTTCGCCTTGGCAGCCATGGGCAAACTAGCTCGCCGCCCTGAGCAACCGTTCCGCAGCGGCGCGGGCCTCCGCGGTGATCTCGGCGCCGGCCAGCATGCGTGCGATCTCCTCGCGGCGATGGTCGGCGGCGAGTGCGTTGACGCGGGTGGCGACCCGCTTGCCCTTGTCGAGCGCATCCTTGGAGATCAACAGATGCTGGCTGGCACGGGCTGCGACCTGCGGCGCATGCGTCACCGCCATCACCTGCACCTTGCCGGCGAGGCGTGCCAGCCGCGAGCCGATCGCATCCGCTACCGCGCCGCCCACACCGGTGTCGATTTCGTCGAACACCAAAGTCGGCGCCGAGCCGCGATCGGCCAGCACGACCTTCAGCGCCAGCAGGAAGCGCGACAGCTCGCCGCCGGAGGCGACCTTCATCATCGGCCCCGGCTTGGTGCCCGGATTGGTCTGGACCCAGAACTCGACGCGGTCGATGCCCTGCGGCCCCGGCGCGGCGGCATTGGCCTCGACCTGCGTCATGAATTTCGCGCGCTCGAGCTTGAGCGGCGCGAGCTCGGCATTGACGGCCTTGTTGAGCTTCTCGGCCGCCTTGGTGCGCGCCGCCGACAGCTTTGCCGCCGCAGCAGCGTAGCGCTTGTCGGCCTCAGCGGCGGCCGCCTCCAGCTTCTTCAGCTGATCGGCGCCGGCATCGATCAGCGCGACGTCATCAGCGTATTGCGCCGCCAGCGCCGCCAGCAGATCGACCGGCGTCGAATATTTGCGCGAGGCTGCGCGCAGCGCGAACAGCCGTTCCTCGATGCGCTCGAGCTCGGCCGGATCGAAATCGGTCGCCGCCAGTGCCGCGTGGAGATGCTGGTCGGCCTCTTCCAGCGCGTTGATCGCGATATCGATCGCCTTGACCGCCGGCTCGATCAGGCTGGGCGCATTGGCAGCACGCCGCTCCAGCCGCCGTACTGCCGCGGACAGGGCCGACACCGGCGAATGCGAACCGCCGATCGCCTCCTGCGCCTCGCGCAGATCGGTCGCGACCTTCTCGCCCTGCATCATGGTGGTGCGGCGGTTGGCGAGCTCGGTCTCCTCGCCCTCCTTCGGCGCCAGCGTCTTCAGCTCCTGGGAGGCGTGGCGCAGATAGTCGGCCTCGCGCGCGGCGCGCTCCATGCCGGCGCGATGCCCGTCGAGGTCGGCGTTGGCGGTCCGCCTGATTTCCCACAGCGCTTCCAGCGCGGCGACGTCCTTCTCGTGGCCGGCAAAGGCGTCGAGCAGCTGGCGGTGGGTGGAAGCGTCGACCAAAGCGCGCTCGTCGTGCTGGCCGTGGATTTCGACCAGAGCCGCACCGACCGCCCTCAGGGTCTGCACGCTGATCGCCTGGTCGTTGATGAAGGCGCGGGTGCGGCCGTCGGCGAGCTGTACGCGGCGCAGGATCATCTCGCCGGTGTCGTCGAGGCCGTTCTCGGCGAGGATCCTGGCCGCCGGATGCCCCTTCGGGACATCGAACGTGGCGGTGACCTGGCCCTGCTCGGCGCCATGGCGCACCAGCCCGGCATCGCCGCGACCGCCGAGCGCCAGCGCAAAGGCATCAAGCAGGATGGATTTGCCGGCGCCGGTTTCGCCGGTCAGCACCGCCAGGCCACGGGAAAATTCGATATCAAGCCGTTCGATCAGGACGATGTCACGGATCGATAGACGGGCCAGCATGCGAGGACAATTCCTAGCCGAGACCTATCTTCTTGAAGGTCCTGCTGATCCAGGATCCCTGATTCTCGCTCGGCTCGAGACCGCCGGACTTTACTAGATTATATGCGTCCTTGTACCAGCGGCTGTCCGGAAAATTGTGGCCGAGTACCGCGGCGGCGGTCTGCGCCTCGCCGGCGATGCCGATCGCCATATAGGCCTCGGTCAGCCGGTAGAGCGCCTCTTCGACGTGGCGGGTGGTCTGGTACTGGGTGACCACGGTCTTGAAGCGGTTGATCGCGGCGGTGAAGTCGCGCTTCTCGATGTAATAGCGCCCGACCGCCATTTCCTTGCCGGCGAGCTGGTCGCGCGCAGCCTGGATCTTGGCCTTGGCCTGGGTGGCGTATTCCGAGGTCGGATATTTGCGCACCACTTCTTCGAGCGCCGCGATCGCCTTCTCGGTGCGGCTCTGGTCGCGCGAGATGTCCGGTATCTGGTCGAAATGCGATGCCGCGATCAGGTACTGCGCGTACGACGCGTCCGGGCTGCCGGGATGCAGCGTCACGTAGCGGGTGGCGGAGCCGATGCAGCTGTCGTAGTCGCCTGCCTGATAGTACGAATAGGCCGACATCAGGAGCGACTTGCGCGCCCAGTCCGAATAGGGATGCTGACGGTCGACTTCCTCGAACTTCTTCGAAGCGGCCTTCAGGTCCTTCTTCTCGTTCATCATGTACAAGCCCTCATTGTAGAGCTTGTCCGCGGGCTCATCGACGAACGTGTCGTCCTTGGCCATGAACTTGTCCCACAGCGCACCGGTGCCGCAGCCTGAGAGCGGCAACGCCAGCACGATCAGGCCCGCCGCGAAACGCAGCGTGCGCGCGGCCTTGGTCAGGCCGGAGACGTCAGAAGAATTGCGTTGTTCGAGCGCCATACGCATTGCCGACATGGATTGTAAAACCTGACGCCTTTGATGCGGTTAACGGCGACCCCACTCCACCCATGAACCGCGATCACGGATGCAATATCTCTCGTGCCGTTGGCGCCGGATCAAGGCAACCGCGGGCCTGTTTAACCGAAAAATGACCGTCGACCAACCGAATAGGGAGCCAATCCGCCGGGAATAAGGCGACCCGGCGACGCTCACAGCCTGCTGTGGTTATTACGGAAATTGGGCTGACCGCCTACGGCGATCAGGACACGTCCGGACCGTAGGCCGGGGCGACCAGGCCGCCCACCGTGCTTGCACCGGCTTCGACATGGCCGCGGACCGGCCGCCGGGCGGTCTCCGATTCGACCACGCGCCAGGCGCTGCGGTCGGCGAGCAGCGCCTTCAGCACTGCGTTGTTGAGCTTGTGGCCGCCGCGGACCGAACGGTAGCTGCCGAGCAGCGGCAGGCCGGCCAGCGCCAGATCGCCGATCACGTCGAGCACCTTGTGGCGGGCGCACTCGTTGGCGTAGCGCAGGCCCTCGGCGTTGAGCAGGCGGGCCTCGTCGAACACCACCGTGTTGTCGAACGAGGCACCGAGCGCGAAGCCGGCGCCCCAAAGCCGCGCCACGTCATTCATGCAGCCGAAGGTACGGGCCCGCGCGACTTCGCGGCGGAAGCCTTCCGGCGACAGATCGAAGGAGTAGGTCTGGTGACCGATCACCTTGTTGGCGAAATTGATTTCGACTTCGGCGCGGAACCCGCCGGCGAACGGACGCAGCTCGCCCATCGCATCGCCGATCTTGACCTGCACCGGCTTCAGCACCTGGATGAAGCGGCGGACGCCGGGCTGCGTCACAATGCCAGCCTGATCGATGGCCGCGACAAACGCCGCAGCGCTGCCGTCCATGATCGGAACTTCAGCAGCGTCGACTTCGATCGTGGCGTTGTCGATGCCCATGCCGCGCAGCGCGGCGAGAACATGCTCCGCGGTCGAAACCAGCGGCCCTTCGCGGTCACCCAGCACCGTCGCGAATTCGGTTGCGATCACAGCGTCGGCGGTGGCGGTAACTTCGCGGTCGGCACCGTCGAGACCGGTGCGGACAAAAATAAAACCCGCATCGACGGGTGCAGGTCCCAGCGTGAGACTGACAGGAAGACCGGAATGAACGCCTACGCCAGTCACGGTGGCTTGCGACCGAAGCGTTGTCTGACGGCTGAACTTCATTCGATAATGCCCACTACCCGACTTCGCTCAACATCAAGTGGCCAAACTTCCCCAAGGCCGACTCGCATGAGCTCCCCAAGTCCCGGCAGACCATAGTCACAGCCCTAAAGCGCGCCAACTCACGCTTCTTTACGGATTGTTACCCCATCTCCGCCGCATTCGCGCCCAAGGTTAACCCAATTGCGGCAGCGAAAACGGCCCTCGGCGAGTGGCCATCTGACCACCGAAATGATAATTAATCATTTAAAATCAGTTGCTTGTTTACCCGATACAACCGCCTGCCCACCAAAAGGAGAAGGCCCCGGCGGTTCCCCGCCGAGGCCTTCTTCGTCGCCAAGGTTGTAACAAACTTCAGTTTGCCTGCCGGCGCAGGAAGGCCGGGATATCAAGATGGTCGTCACCCTGTGGCGCCGGGGCAACAGGCGCCTGACGGCCATGGGCGTCCAATCCCTGCGGTGCCGGGCGCTTCGCATATTCCGATACCGGCGATTCGTTCGCCGATATCTGCTGGGCGACGCTGCGGGCCGGCTTGCGGTCGGGCAGTGGTGGCATCGTCGGCATCGCAGGACCCGAGGCACGGGCCGCGATCGGCGGCTCGGTCTCTTCGTCGCGGCGACCGAGGCCAACATTGGCCAGCCGCTGCAGCAGCGACAGCCGGGTCTTCTGGGGGTGCTCCGCCTCGCCGTCACCGCTGGCCTGGCGGATCTCGGCCTGCGCCGGCATCGGCAGATCCTCGAACTTCGGCATCCGCGGGGCACGGACCGGCGACCGCTCCGCCGCCTGCGGGATGAAGGTCTCGGGCGGCATCGGCTCGTGCTGTTCGGCGCGGGCCGCCTCGTGGTCCGGGAACAACGTCGGCTTCTGGGCGATCGGGCGTACGGTGACGTCACCGTACGACCCCGGCTGCATCGGCGCCTGAGCCGGTGCGCTGTCCGGGGCAACCGCGGCAGCGATTGCCGCGAGCGCGGCGCGCTCGACGGCCGGACGCTGCTGGGGTGCGGCGGCAGCTGCAATCGGAGCAACCGTCACGCCCGTCGGCGGTTCCAGCTTCTGGGCGCGCTCGGCCATGCGCTGATTGTCGGCACGCAGGCGAGCGGTCAGATCGGCCAGCCGGCTCTCGGGCGAGCCGCCCGGCTGCTGCGCGGGAGCCTGCGCACGGGAAGCGATCGCGGCCTGCTCGATACCGGTTGCGACCACCGAGACGCGAATGACGCCGTCGAGCGATTCGTCGAAGGTGGCGCCGACGATGATGTTGGCGTCGGCATCGACTTCTTCGCGGATGCGGGTTGCGGCTTCGTCGACCTCGAACAGAGTAAGGTCCTTGCCGCCGGTGATCGAGATCAACAGGCCGCGGGCCCCCTTCATCGAGCTATCGTCGATCAGCGGGTTGGCGATCGCAGCTTCGGCGGCGGTCAGCGCACGCTTCTCGCCGGTGGCCTCGCCGGTGCCCATCATCGCCTTGCCCATTTCCCGCATCACGGCGCGGACGTCGGCGAAGTCGAGGTTGATCAGGCCTTCCTTGACCATCAGGTCGGTGATGCAGGCGACGCCCGAATACAGCACCTGGTCGGCCATCGCGAACGCGTCGGCGAAGGTGGTCTTCTCGTTGGCGACCCGGAACAGGTTCTGGTTCGGGATGATCAGCAGCGTGTCGACCACCTTGTGGAGCTCGGAGATACCGTGCTCGGCGGTGCGCATCCGGCGCTGACCCTCGAAGTGGAACGGCTTCGTCACCACGCCGACGGTGAGGATTCCCATCTCGCGGGCGGCCTTGGCGATCACGGGCGCAGCACCGGTGCCGGTGCCGCCGCCCATGCCGGCGGTGACGAACACCATGTTGGCGCCGGTCAAGTGATCGCGCAGCTCGTCCATGACCTCCTGCGCGGCCGCAGCACCGACGTCGGGCTGCGAACCGGCGCCGAGGCCCTGGGTGACCTGGGTGCCCATCTGGATGATGCGCTGCGCCTTCGACATGGTCAGCGCCTGCGCGTCGGTGTTGGCGACGACGAAGTCGACGCCCTGCAACCCGGCGGTGATCATGTTGTTGACGGCATTACCGCCCGCGCCGCCGACGCCGAAGACGGTGATCCGCGGTTTCAGCTCGCTGATGTCAGGGGGTGTCAGATTGAGTGCCATGGTTGCCTCTCTCGATTATGCGCGCGTTGGTTCGTCCCGGCCGCTGGCCGCAGGAGCTGGTGAAAATGCAATGAGCCGGGGTGTGGTCATCAGAAGCCCTCGCGAAGCCATCGTCCGACCTTTCCGAAGTAACCGTCTGTCCCTGTCCTGAGCTGCCGCGTACGCCGCGGTTCGACATGTTCAAGATGTGCGTATTGCGGATAGACCAAGAGGCCCGTCGGCACCGAGAACGAGGCGCCCTTCGCCTCGTTCGGCAGCCGGCCGAAGCCGAGCGGGCGGCCGATGCGGACCTGACGGTTCAGGATGCGGGTGGCGAGCTCGACGGTGCCGGTGAGCTGCGACGCGCCGCCGCTCAGCACGACGCGCGCCCTCGGCTCTGCCGCAAAGGGAGAATCCGCGAGCCGGTCACGAACCATTTCGAAAATCTCCTCGGCGCGATGCCGGACAATGTTCGCGATCGTGGCGCGGGACACGATTTGCGGAGTCTCCCGATCATCGCCTGCAGTGGGAACGGACATCAGCTCGCGCGAGTCCGAACCGCCGGTCAGCACCGTGCCGTATAAAGTCTTGATTCGCTCGGCATCCGCAATGCACGCGCCGATGCCGCGCGCAAGATCCATCGTGATGTGTTGCCCGCCGAGCGCAAATCCGGATGCGTGCACGAGGCGGCCGCCGGAGTACGTCGCGATCGTCGTCGAGCCCGCGCCCATCTCGACGACGGCAGCGCCGAGATCGGCCTCGTCATCGGTCAGCACCGACAGGCCCGCGACATAGGGGCTCGACGCCATGGCTTCGACGTTGAGATGGCAGCGCTCGACCACCAGCATCAGGTTCTTGGCAACCGTCGCGTCCGACGTCACCACATTCATGTCGACGCCGAACTGGCGCGCCACCATCCCTCTGGGATCGCGGATGCCCTTGACGCCGTCGAGCGCGTAGCCGACCGGCAGCGCGTGCAACACGGTGCGGCCGGCGCCGGCGGCGTGGCGCATGCCGGCCGAGGTGACGCGGCTGATATCGTCCGCGGTCACCGAGCCGCCGTGGATATCGGCCGCGGCTTCAACCAATTGGCCATGCAGCCGGCCGCCGGAAACCGACAGCAGGACGGATTCGACACGGACCTTGGCCATGCGCTCGGCCAGCGCCACGGCATGGCGCACCGCCTTCTCGCATTCGGCGAGATCGACGACGGAGCCGGCCTTGACGCCGCGCGACTGGATCTGGCTGTAGCCGATCAATTCGACCGCATGGGTGCGGCCGCGCAACGCCTCGTTCGGCGGCGACGGCCTGAGCCGCGCGATCATGCAGGCGATCTTGCTGGAGCCGACGTCGAGCGAAGCCACCATCGCGGTGCGCTTCTGCATCGGGCGGGTCTTCGGGGTCAAATTGCGATCGAGGCCGGTCATGCGGAGTCACCGGCCTTCTTCTTGGACTTCTTGTCCTTGAACAGCTCGTCGCGCGCCTTGCCGGCTTCCTCGGACAATTGCACGATCAGCCGATCGGGCAGGCGCATGTCGACGGCGACAATGTCGCGCGAGAACAGCTTCTCGTCCTTGTCGAGCTTGGAGAGCGCGGCCAAAGCGTTGCCGACGTCGTTCTCCGGCAAGCGGACGTCGAGGCCGTCCTTGAGGCGCAGGTTCCAGCGCCGCTCGCCGACGAAGATCGCGGCCTTGGTCACCGAGCGCACCTGCGGATAACGGTCGAGCAGCGCCAGGAAGTCCTGGGCGCGGGTGTCCGCGCCCTTGCCCACCACCAGCGGCAGATTGAGGAAGCGGCGCGACACGTAGGGCTCGAGCACCGCACCGTCGGAGGCGATCACCGACAGGCGGCCGTTCTGCTGCCACAGCGCGAAGGCGGTGCGCTCGACGATGTCGATCTGCAGCCGGCCCGGATAAAGCTTGAGGATCGTGGCGTCGGCGATCCAGGGATTGGCCTTCAGCTTGGCGCGCACCGTATCGGCGTCGAGGAACAGCAGCGAGGAGCGGCCATTGACGCCGCCGATCGCAAGCACCTCATCCTGGCTCAGCTGCTTGCGGCCGTTGATGCCGACGGTGGTGATGCGGAAGCCCGCGGAATTGGCCAGCGCATTGCGGGTGTCGCTGAGCGCGGTGGTGAACTCCTCGAGATGGCCGCCTTTGACGATGCCGAAGCCCAGGCTGCCGAACAGGATCGCGAGCGTCGCGACCAGGCCGATGCGGCGCGGCAGATAACGTTCGACCAGCAGGATGTAGCGGTTCGGCGGCTCGCGATCGATCATCTGCGGCCGCCTGGCGGGACGCCGGCGGCGACGTGCGAGATGGGCGCCGACATACTCGCGCAGCAGCACTGCCGCTCCAATAGCGGCTGCTTTCAGGTCAGCTTGAGGCCCCAGCGATCGCAGCGATCGGGTGAGGCGTCCTGCACCATCCATTGCACGAGCTCGTCACATGTTGCGCCCGCAAACCCTGCGGGGTCCCGGCACAAATCACGTCTCGGCTAGACCGGTGGGATTAGAGAGGCCCCCTGTTCCCTGGTTGCGATCCTCGAAGCGGTAATCCGCGACAGCTCACGCCCCGGCAGCCAAGCGCTACATGCGCCGCCAGCGTTAACCTTCGGGCTTCCTGGTAAACAAATGGTAAAGGAGTTCAGCCTGGAGTGTATTTTGATCAACGCTCTGAATACTTTGCCGCGAACCCGTTAGCATTTTAGCAACAGCGCCCGGGTTCCATCCGGCCGAGTCGGGCGGGTTCCCGCCCGGTCGGCCTTAACTCCTGGCGCGGCGGCGGCCGAGCTCGATCTGGTCACGAAGGAAGTCGGCAAAGGCGATGCCCTGTGCTTTCAAGGCCTTAGGGTACAGCGATGCCGCGGTGAGGCCGGGCAGCGTGTTGGTCTCGAGGTAGACCGGGCCATTGGCCGACACGATGAAATCGCTGCGCGAGTATCCGGCGCAGGACAATGCGCGGTGCGCCCGCAACGCATGGTCCATGATCGCGGCGCTGACCTCGGGCGCGAAGCGGCCGGGGCAGATCTCCTGGGTCGACTTCAAAAGGTATTTGGCTGTGTAGTCGAAGCCCCCCTCCGCCGGCACGATCTCGATCGGCGGCAGCGCGAACACCGTGCCGTCGGATTGCTCGAGCACGCCGCAGGTCGCCTCCACACCCGACACGAACGCCTCGATCAGATAGTCCTCATGTTTCGCGGCATTGCGGACTGCGACGAGGTCCTGCTGTGCGTTGACGAAGATCAGCCCGTAGCTCGATCCGTCCTTGGCGGGTTTTGCGATCAGCCTGCCGTGCTGGGCGAACGCCTCATCGAGCTCTGCGACCGATATGCCCTGCGGCGCGTTGAGGCCCGCGATCGCGGCGAAGCGCTTCGCCGATGGCTTGTCGAACGCCAGATGCGACGACGCCGAGCCGGAGCCGGTGAACGCGACGCCGCGCATCTCGCACATCGCCTGCAATTCGCCGTTCTCGGCGCGGCCACCGTGCAGGCCGAGCACCACCACGCGCTGCTCGGCGCTGGCTTTGTCGAGTGCCTGATCGAGCGCAATGCCGCGACCATCGGGCTTGAAGTCGACCTCGAAGGGCCGCGTGTGACCGAGCAGCTGTTCGGACGTCACCGCATGCACGGTGTCGTCAACGTCCCAGAACCAGAGCTCCGCATCGGGCAGCGCGCGGTGCAGGGCCTGCGCGCTCGCCACTGAGACCAGCCGCTCCTTGTTGGTGCCGCCGAACAGAATGGTCACCTGCATCAGCTTTTCCCGATTCGCTTGATTTCCCAGTGCAGCTCAATTCCGCTGGTCTGCTTGACCCGCTCGCGCACCGTCTCGCCGAGGGTCTCGATGTCATGCCCGGTGGCGTTGCCGGTGTTGATCAGGAAATTGCAGTGCATCTCCGACACCTGTGCGCCGCCGACCTTGAGGCCGCGGCAACCGGCGGCGTCGATCAGCTTCCAGGCGCTGTTACCGGGCGGATTCTTGAAGGTCGAGCCGCCGGTCTTCTCGCGGATCGGCTGCGCGGTCTCGCGATGGGCCTGCACCTCGTTCATGCGGGCGCGGATCGCGTCAGTATCGGTGATCCGGCCGCGGAAGCGCGCCGAGGTGAACACGATCGACGTATCGACGCCAGAGTTGCGATAGACGAACCTCATGTCGGCATTGCCGAACGTGTATTTCGTGCCGTCGCGGCCGATGCCGGTCGCCTCTACCAGCACGTCCTTGGTCTCGCCGCCATTGGCGCCGGCATTCATGCGCAGTGCGCCCCCGACCGTGCCGGGAATGCCGAAGAAGAATTCCATGCCGCCGATGTTTGCCGCTGCCGCCATCTCGGCGACGCGCTTGTCGAGCGCCGCGGCGCCGGCGGTGACGACATCACCGGCTGCGCTGGTTTCGCCAAAGGCACGCGGCGCCAGCCGGATCACGACCCCGGGCATGCCGCCGTCGCGCACGATCAGGTTGGAGCCGACGCCGACCACATAGACCGGCAGCTCCTGCGGCAGATGCTTCAGGAAGTAGGCGAGATCGTCTTCGTCGGCCGGCGTGAACAGCACCTGCGCCGGACCGCCGACACGAAACCAGGTCAGCTCCGCCAGCGATTGGTTCGCCAGCAGCCGCCCGCGCAGCTCCGGCATCGCGGCTTTCAGGTCGGGCGTGATGTCGGGGAAGGTCATGCTGCGACAACCGGCTCACGAGCTGGATTGAGATCGGGTTGCATTGCATCTGGCGTCAGCGCCCGGGGCTTACCCCTCTCCCCAACCCTCCCCCGCAAGGGGGGAGGGAGCCGGATGAGCGTGCTCACCTCACCTAACATCAGGGCCGCACTCTCACCCGTTGCACGAGTCAGGGAGGCACCGGCGGAGGGGTTCCCTCCCCCCTTGCGGGGGAGGGTTAGGGAGAGGGGTGAGCCGCATGGGCGGTGCTCGTGATGAGCAACGAACATCATCACCCCAGCGCTTTCAATTCGTCGGGCAGTGCGTAGGCCCATTGCGTGATGTTGCCGGCGCCGAGGCAGACGACGAGGTCGCCGGACTTGGCAATGCCGTGAACGATCTTCGCGAGCTCGCCGGCGTTCGGCAGCGGGACAACGTTGCGATGGCCGTGGGCGCGCAGGCCGGCGGCGAAATGGTCGCGGTCGATGCCTGCGATCGGTGCTTCGCCGGCCGGATAGACCTCGGCGACCACGACCGCATCGGCATCGTTGAAGCAGGTGCAGAATTCCTCGAACAAGGATTGTAGGCGGGTGTAGCGATGCGGCTGCACCACGGCGACGATCTTGCCGTTGGTGGATTCGCGCGCCGCCTTCAGCACGGCCGCGATCTCGACCGGATGATGACCGTAATCGTCGATCACGGTGATGCCGTTCGTCTCGCCGGTCTTGGTGAAGCGCCGCTTGACGCCGCCGAAGCCGGCCATGGCCTGGCGGATCACGTCATCGGACACGCCGAGCTGATGCGCGACCGCGATCGCCGCCGTCGCGTTCGACGCGTTGTGGCGTCCCGGCATCGGCAGCATGATGTCAGCGATCTCGTGCGTCGCGCCGCTCTTGCGATCGCGGATCGCGACCTTGAATTTCGAGCCGCCGCCCATCGGCGTCAGATCGAGCAGCTGCGCGTCGGCCTGCGGATTCTGCCCGTAAGTGATGACGCGGCGGTCCTCGATCTTGCCGACTAGAGTTTGCACCACCGGATGATCGGTGCACATCACGGCAAAGCCGTAGAACGGCACGTTCTCGACGAAATTGCGGAACGCATCCTGGATCGCCTCGAAGGTCTTGAAGTGATCGAGATGTTCAGGGTCGATATTGGTGACGATGACGACATCGGACGGCAGCTTCAGGAAGGTGCCGTCGCTCTCGTCGGCCTCGACCACCATCCAATCGCCTGCCCCGAGCCGCGCATTGGATCCATAGGCATTGATGATGCCGCCATTGATCACGGTCGGATCGAGCCCGCCGGCGTCGAGCAAGGTCGCCACCATCGTGGTCGTGGTGGTCTTGCCATGGGTGCCGGCGATCGCGACGCAGCTCTTCAACCGCATCAATTCCGCCAGCATCTCGGCGCGCCGCACCACGGGAATGCGCCGCGCGCGGGCCGCCATCAGCTCGGGATTGTCGCGCTTGATCGCGGTCGAGACCACGACGACATCGGCGCCATCGACGTTCTCGGCGGTGTGGCCGACCGAGATTTTGGCGCCCTTCTTGCGCAGCCGGTCGAGGTTGTAATTGTCAGACGCATCGGAGCCCTGCACGGTGTAGCCGAGATTGATCAACACCTCGGCGATGCCGCTCATGCCGATGCCGCCGATCCCGACGAAGTGAATGGGTCCGATCTCGCGCGGCAGTCTCATGATCCGGTTCCTGATATCATCGTCCGTGCGCACCTCATATCGGTCGCGCTGAACACTGGATGCCCCGCTTTTCCCATGCGTGACAAGGGCTTTTTCCACCCCGCAGCCGCGGAAATGTCGCTGTTGTCAGCTACCGGCCGGTGCTGGCGATCTGACGTCACGGACATCTCCATCTCGGCCCGGCGGCTACGCCGCTCCCGGCCGCACGGCGCGCGCGGCGAACTCATCCTGCATCTCGATGACGCGAAGATAATTGCGCAGGCGGTTGGTCTCGAGCGCACGCAGCAGCTTGTTCTGGTGATAGGGCAGCACGAGCTCGGCAAGCTGCGCACTCCAGGCAGCGTTCATGTCGAACAGCACCCCTAAGCCGAACACGGCGGGGATCTCGGCGAAGCCGAATTCCCTGCCCTGCGCCAGCTCTTCAGCAAGGAAGTCATCGATCGCGGTCATCACGCCATTGCGCGCACCGCCGGCGACGTTCGCGAATGCGGCGAAGCCCGCGCCGCGAAATCCACGGCCCTCGACCAGCACCGGGCGATCCAGCGTGGCGCCGGCGTCATAGCTGTGCGGATGGCGGTACGCGGCGGGAATCTGGCCGGGCGCGTAATACATATCGCGGCGCCCGCAGGGCCAGCCGACATCGTGGAGGAAGACCAGCACGGGCTTGCCGGCACGGCGGCTGATCGCCTCGATCTGCCGGAGCTCGTGATACACGGTGTACCAATTGTGGTCGCCATCGACGATCCAGGCATCGGTGGCATCCAGTTCGCCGAGCGCATCGAGGCTGGTCTTCGCCACGTGACGCACATCCGGATTGGCGTTCACCCAGTCGAGGAATTCGCGCTTCGGCGCCGGATCGACGCTGGTGAGCTGGCCGCCGCGGACCCGGCAGTGATCGGCGAGCAGCGCCGACATGCCGCCATACTCCGCACCGATCTCGACGATATTCTGCGCATCTGCCAGGCGCAGCGCTTCGAGGATCAGGTCCGAGAATTCCGAGACGGAGTGGATCAAAAGACCCGTCATGATCAAGTCTCCCCCGGCCTCCTGCCGGATTGGCGCATCACAGCCCTGCCACTTTCGCCACCAGATCGGCCAGCCGCTCCGCGGCATCGAGCCGCCCGACACTGCGCGCGGCTTCCGCCATCGCGGTCAGTCTCTCGGGCTCCGCGGCGAAGGCCGAGATTTCGGCGGCGAGCCGTTCCGGCGTGAAGTCGGCCTGCGTGATGCGTAGCGCGCCGTTCGCCTGCGACAGCACGCCGGCATTGGCGAACTGGTCCTGATCGATCGCGCCCGGCAGCGGCACCAGGATCGAGGGCCGCCCGATCGCGGCGAGCTCGGCCACCGTTCCGGCGCCGGAACGCGAGATCACCAATTGGCTCGAGGCAAGCCGTGCCGGCAAATCGGCGAAGAACGGCGCGAGCTCGGCATCGATCTTGAGCCGGTCATAGACCGCCCGCACCCGCGCCATGTCCTCCTCGCGCACCTGCTGGGTGATGATCAGCCGGCTCCATAATGCCGGCGCGAGCTGCTCGATCGCCGGCGGCACGATGTCGCTCATCACCCGCGCGCCCTGGCTGCCGCCGACGACGAGCAGGCGCAGCGGACCGTTCGCCTCGGGCGGCGTGTATTTCACCGCAGCGGCCGCAAGGATCGCGGGGCGCATCGGCGTGCCGACGGTGGTGGCCTTGCCGGCGAGCGCGGGATCGCGATCGAGCACGCCGGGCAGCGAGGTCGCGATCGCGTTGACGCGGCCGGAGAGGAAACGGTTGGCGCGGCCGAGCACCGCGTTGGCATCGTGGATGATGCCGGGAACGCCGAGCATCCGCGCCGCGATCAGCGGCGGCAAGGTCGGGTAACCGCCGAAGCCGACGACGGCCGACGGCTTCAGCCGGCGCACCACATTGGCGGCCACCAGCGTGCCGTAGCCGAGCATCAGCACGGTCCGTGCCAGCGAGATCGGGTTGCGGCTGCGCACGGTCGCGCTCGGCACCAGCTCGATGCTCTCCCTGCCGAACAGGCCGGAGTAGCGCAGCGCGCGGCCGTCGGTCGCCAGCCGCACCCGCAGGCCACGCCTGATCAATTCCACGGCGAGCGCTTCGGCCGGGAAGAGATGGCCGCCGGTGCCACCGGCTGCCAGCAGAATCAGGGGGGACTCAGCCATGGCAACAATTTATACCGTCATTGCGAGCGAAGCGACTTGTCCGCCGAAGCCTTGGCGAAGGCGGAAGCAATCCATGGCGCTCCCCGCAATGACGATGGGTAGCCTCATGCGTAGGCTCGCCGAGCGCTGGCGCCTTCCATCGATTCGATCTCGGTACGCGGCCGCTGCCGCGTCAGCGCCAGCATCATGCCGACGCCATAGGCGAGCGACACGAAGGAGGAGCCGCCATAGGAGATGAACGGTAGCGTCATGCCCTTGGCCGGGATCAGTTGCAGATTGACCGCCATGTTGATGGTCGCCTGCACGCCGAACAGGATCGCAAGCCCCGACGCCGCAAAGCGCGAGAACATATCCTCGGTGGAATAGGCGCGGGTCAGCGTGCGGATCACGATGAAGCCGAACAGCGCCACCAGCATCAGGCAGAGGATGATGCCGAACTCTTCCGCCGCCACCGCGAACACGAAGTCGGTGTGGCTGTCCGGCAGGCTGCGCTTGGCGATGCCCTCGCCCGGCCCGAGCCCGAACCAGCCGCCGTTCCAGAACGCTTCCATCGCGGTGTCGACCTGGAAAGTGTCGCCGGAGGCCGGATTCATGAAGCGCTTGATGCGGCCGGCGACGTGCGGCACCAGCAGGTAGGCGCCGAACAGGCCGGCGCCGGCGGCACCGGCGAGCCCGAACACCCAGATCATCCGCATGCCCGCGATGAAGAACAGCGCGCCCCACACCGTGAGGATCAGCATGGTCTGACCGAAGTCGGGCTCCATCACTAGCAGCGTGACCAGCGTCATCAGGAGCACCAGCGCCATCGAGGTCGCCGGCATCTCCGGCCGCTTGGTCGATTCCGCAAACAGCCAGGCCGCGACGATGACGAAGGCGGGTTTTGCGGCTTCGGAGGCCTGGATGTTGACGCCGAGCAGCGTGATCCAGCGCCGCGAGCCCTTGACCTCGGGCCCGATCAGCAGCGTCAGCACGATCAGCACGATCGAGACCGCGAACACGATCAGCGCGGTGCGCCGGATCTGCCGCGGCGTCATGAACGACACCCCGATCAGCACGATCAGCGACGGCACCAGGAACATGACATGGCGGTTGAAGAAGTGGAACGGATCGAGCCCGATCCGGGTCGCGACCGGCGGGCTCGCGGCCAGCGACAGGATGACGCCGGCCAGCATCAACGCGGCGATCGCGACAAGCAGCAACTTGTCGACGGTCCACCACCAGTCCGAGAACGGGGTGCGTTGGTCACGGGCGAGCATGGGCGTCCCCAGATGGCAGAGATAACGTCCATTCGTGGCGCAGGATGGTTTCCAAGGGGTTAACGGGATGGGTAACTTTTGAGGGAGGTGGTTGGCGCCCCAAGCACAGTTGTCGTCCCTGCGAAAGCAGGGACCCTTACTCCGCGGCGGACCTTGTTGAAGGGACTCGTCATTCCAACATCGCGCAACAATCAGCGTTGGTGGTTATGGGTCCCTGCTTTCGCAGGGACGACGATGAGGATGGTTCTCGCGCGATACGACGCTCCGCTAATGCGCACCTCATCTCGGCGTCATCGCCCGGCTCGACCGGGCGATGACAGTTGTAGATGAGGATACGGTTCCGTGTTCTCGCGACATGGTTTGCCCGAGCTTTGCTCTTCGTTTCGCCCTCTCTCTTGCAGAGGGCGCAGGGAAAGCCGGGTGCCGATCGCACCCATGGGCCCCGTGCAAGAGGTAGAAAGCACGGGGGGTAGGACCACAGGTGTAACCGGAAACAACCCGGCTTTCCCTGCGCGATGGGTTACGGCTTACTTCGTGCTCTCCCCGGCGAGACTGGGCTTGCTTGTCACCGCCTTCGCAAAACGCTTGCGCATCTTGCGAGAGGACACCTGCCGCTAGGGCGTCAGGACCACACGACTTCACCGTCCGCGTCATGCGCACTCGTCAGTTGCGCAATCCGCGTCCACCGCATCTCGACCCGCGTTCGTGACGATCGCGAAGCGCCCCTCGTGTCGGATGAGACGCCGGATTCATACACTGAGTTACGCTTCTGATAAAGCGAAATATCTTCGCGTGCGAGGATTGACAGGATATTGCTGAGTTGCCCGTCGTGTTGATCATGTCACAGCTGCGTAGGATGGGTGGAGCGAAGCGATACCCATCATTGCGCCGCGGATCGGACTTGATGGGTTTCGCTGCGCTCTACCCATCCTACGATCTGCGCTAACCTGCGTGCAAATAGACACGCTCTATCGGCAGCGCAGCCTGCGCCTGATCCAGTCGGCCGCGCTCGACCAAGTCGTGAATCGTGTGCACGAGTTCAGTCACGTCGGTGATCTTTCGAATCCATTGACCGACGTAGAGTTGCACCGCTTCGCCACCGATCCCAATCTGGATCGCGCGATGCGGCAGCGGTTGAAGGTGCAGATCGCGCTCAGGGTCCCATTGAATTCGCACAGGCGAATTGGCCTTGAGCTTTTCCCAATCATCCTTGCTCGTCGCTGGATCAGGATGACTTGGACAGCTATTCGCCAGCGCCCACTCAAGACCCTCGCGCGTGATATCAATTGCCAATATCCGGCTTTGCCCAGCGTCCTTGTAGCCCCATCCGGCACGATACATCATCCACAGAAATGACGGCTTGATCCACGTCATCCGCGTCATGCTGAAAGGCGGAGAGACGAAAGTGCCGGCGGCCAAGGCAGCGTCGGCGATCTCGTTGTTGTAGGCCTGATAGATGCGGATTGTGTGCTCGTCGTAGACGGCACGAATCTGGTGCTGCGGGATGTCATTCATAACCCGCAGCTTACGTCCCGAAGCGGCATACGGCAATTCAGGAGCCGCCAAGGCTGCTGCGTAGGATGAGTGGAGCGAAGCGATACCCATCGATATCGCGCCGGGCCGCGATGGGTTTCGCTGCGCTCTACCCATCCTACGACGTCGGAAACGTCACACCACCGGCTTCACACCCGGCAGTGCTTGGACGATGTCGCGGAAGGCGGTGCCGCGGATTTCGAAATTGCGGTACTGGTCGAACGAGGCACAGGCCGGAGACAGCAGCACGACGGCCTCCGCGAGCCCCGACGCCTCGGCATCGCGCGCGGCGCTGGCGATCGCGACGTCGAGCGTGCCGGACATCTCGTGCGGGACGCGGTCACCGAGCGTGCCGGAGAACTCCTGCGCCGCCTCGCCGATCAGATAGGCCTTGCGGATGCGGGGGAAATATTCGGTGAGGCCCGTGATGCCGCCGGCCTTCGGCTTGCCGCCGGCGATCCAGTAGATGTCGGCGAACGACGACAGCGCATGTGCGGCCGCGTCCGCGTTGGTGCCCTTGGAGTCGTTGACGAACAGCACGTTGCCGCGGCGGCCGACCTGCTCCATGCGATGGGCGAGGCCTGGGAAGCTGCGCAGGGCGTTCTGCAACACGTCGGTGGCGATCCCCATCGCCAGCGCACAGGCCGAGGCGCAAGCGGCGTTCTGCGCATTGTGCAGGCCGCGCAGCGAACCGATGCCGCCGAGCCGCGCCACCTCGCTGCGCGCCGCGCCCGATGCGCGCACGATGGTCTCGTGTTCGACATAAAGACCGTCCGGCAGCGGGTTCTTCACCGAGATGCGCACCACGCGCTTGCCGGCGCGATCGAGCCGGTCGGCGATGTCGCGGCACCAGCCGTCATCGACGCCGACGATCGCGGTGCCGCCCTGCTGCACGCCGGCAACCAGCCGCTCCTTGACCGCGGCGTAATGCGCCAGCGTGCCGTGGCGATCGATGTGGTCCTCGCTGATATTGATCAGGATGCCGACCGAGGGATCGAGCGACGGCGCGAGATCGATCTGGTAGGACGACATCTCGATGACATGGACGCGGCCCATCCGCGGCGGCTCGAGCGACAGGATCGCGGTGCCGATATTGCCACCCATCTGGGTGTCGTAGCCAGCGACCTTCATCAGATGCGCGATCAGCGCGGTCGTGGTCGACTTGCCGTTGGTGCCGGTGATGGCGACGAACGGCGCGTTCGGCGCGTGGCGGCGCCGCTCGCGGCAAAACAATTCGACGTCGCCGATCACCTCGACACCGGCCTCGCGCGCCTTCAGCACGCTCCAGTGCGGCGCCGGATGGGTCAGCGGCGCGCCGGGGGTCAGGATCAGCGCGGCGAAATTCGCCCACGACACCGTGCGCAGATCAGCGGTGGTGAAGCCGGCCTGCGCCGCCTTGGCGACGTTATCGGCACTGTCGTCGGCCGCGATCACCTCCGCGCCACCGGCATTCAGCGCCTGGCAGCTCGCGAGCCCGGAGCCGCCGAGCCCGAACACCGCGACCGTCTTGCCCGAGAAGGAGGTGACCGGGATCATGGCGGCGCTCAGCGCAGCTTGAGGGTGGAGAGGCCGGCGAGCGCCAGCATCACCGAGATGATCCAGAACCGGATCACGATCTGTGGTTCGGTCCAGCCCTTCTGCTCGAAATGATGGTGCAGCGGCGCCATCCGGAACACGCGTTTTCCCGTGAGCTTGAACGAGGTGACCTGCACGATGACCGAGACCGCCTCCAGCACGAACAGGCCGCCGATCACCGCGAGCACGATCTCGTGTTTCACCGCAACCGCGGTGGCCCCCAACATGCCGCCGAGCGCGAGCGAGCCGGTGTCGCCCATGAAGATCGAGGCCGGCGGCGCGTTGAACCAGAGGAAGCCGAGGCCTGCGCCCAACACCGCGCCGCATAGCACCGCCAGTTCGCCGGTGCCGGCGACGTAATTGATCTGCAGGTAATCCGAGAACACCGCGTTGCCGGTCAGATACGAGATCATGCCGAAGCTCGCAGCGGCGATCATGACCGGCACGATGGCAAGACCGTCGAGGCCGTCGGTGAGATTCACCGCATTGCCGGCGCCGACCATCACGAAGGCGCCGAAGATCACGAAGAACCAGCCGAAATTGATCACGAGGTCCTTGAAGAAGGGAATCACGAGCGAGGTCGACGACACGTCGCGCCCGAGCCGGACCAGCGCGTAGGTGGCCGCGAGCCCGATCGCCGCCTCGATCAGGAGCCGCAGCTTACCGGCGAAGCCGCTGTGCGACTGCTTTGTGACCTTCAGATAATCGTCATAGAAACCGACGAAGCCGAAGCCGAGCGTCACCGCCAGCACGATCCAGACATAGGGATTGAGCGGGTTGGCCCAGAGCAGCGTCGAGACCACGAGCCCGGACAGGATCATCAGCCCGCCCATGGTGGGCGTGCCCTTCTTGGAGATCAGGTGTGACTGCGGACCATCGGTCCGGATCGGCTGGCCCTTGCCCTGCCTCAGCCGCAGATGATCGATGATCCAGGGCCCGAACAGGAACACGAACAGCGCGCCGGTCACCATCGCGCCGCCGGTGCGGAAGGTGATGTAGCGGAACACGTTCAGAGCGCTGCGGAATGCCCCAAACCCCGGAACGGTGTTGGACAGTTCGATCAACCAGTAGAACATTCAAAAAGTCCTATACCGCTTCTTCGTGCGCGGCCTTGTCGGGGAAGCGTTTTTCCAGCGCGCTGACAATGAGCTTCATCTTCGATCCCAGCGAGCCCTTCACCATGATCACGTCACCGGCACGGACCGCGGCGACCGCCTGCGCTTCGAGCGCCGCCGAACTCTCGGCATAGCCTCCCCGCTTGCCGGTGGAAAGGGCATCCCACAAATTCCGCATCAGCGGACCACAACAATATACGAGGTCGATGCGGTTGGCGGTCACGGCTTCGTTGAGGCCGCGGTGCAATTCGGGCCCGGTCGGCCCGAGCTCGAGCATGTCGCCGAGCACGGCGATGCGGCGGCCATGCGGTCCGGTCGGGGCCTGGCCGAGCACGTTGAGCGCGGCGCCCATCGAGGCCGGGTTGGCGTTGTAGCTCTCGTCGATCAGCGTCGCCTCGCCATGGCCGACCTCTAGCGTGCGGCGAAGACCGCGGCCGGTCGGTGCCTCGAGCTGCGACAGCGACAGCGCCGCGCGCGCGATATCGGCGCCGAGCAGCGAGGCGCCCGCGAGCACCGCGAGCGAGTTCATCGCCATGTGCCGGCCGGGCATGCCGATCTTGTAGGTGATGTCATGGTCCAGGATATCGGCGTGCACCGCCGAGCAGGTCGCGTGCAGCGAAAGGTCGATCAGCCGCGCCTCGGCGCGCTTGTCGGCGCCGAACGAGACGATGCGCGAGATGCCGGCCTTCTTCGCCTGCTTTTGCAGCCGCGCGAATTGGGCGTTGTCGCGGTTGAGCACGACCGCGCCATTGGGCTCCAGCCCTGCGAAGATCTCCGCCTTGGCGTCGGCGATCGCCTCGATGCCGGAGAAGAATTCCAGATGCACCGGCTCGATCGTGGTGATGACGGCGACATGCGGCCGCACCATCTTGACCAGCGGCGTGATTTCGCCGGCATGGTTCATGCCGATCTCGAACACCGCAAAACGCGCGCTCGCCGGGCAGCGCGCCAGCGACAGCGGCACGCCCCAGTGATTGTTGAACGATGCGACCGAGGCATGGGTCTCGCCCTGCGCCGACAGCACGCGGCGCAGGGCCTCCTTGGTCGAGGTCTTGCCGACCGAACCTGTCACCGCGATGATCTGCGCGTTAAGCCGCGCTCGCGAGGCGTGGGCGAGCTCGACGAGGCCGGCGAGCACGTCGTCGACCACGAGCAGCGGCGCGTCGGCGGGAAATTTGTCGCGCTGCGCGGTCTCGACCACGGCGAGCCCGGCGCCGGCCTTTAGCGCCGCCGCGACGAAGGCATGGCCGTCATGGACGTCGCCCTTGATCGCAAAATACGCGTCGCCCGGCGCGATGGTGCGGCTGTCGATCGAAAGACCGGTGATGCCGTTTGGCAATGCGCCTTGCGTGGCGGCGCGCATCGCTTGCGCCATCGCATCCGAGGTCCACAACATCGTGCTCATGCGCCCTCCTCGGCCAAAGCATTCGCGACCGCTTCATGATCGCTGAACGGCAGCGTCGTATTGCCGACGATCTGCCCGACCTCGTGGCCCTTGCCGGCCACGACCAACGCATCGCCGGGCTCGAGGCCGGCGATCCCGGCGCGGATCGCGGCGGCGCGGTCGCCGATCTCGCGCGCGCCCTTCGCGGTTGCCATGATCGCGGCGCGGATCGCCTCGGGCTTCTCGCTGCGTGGATTGTCGTCGGTGACGATGATCTGATCGGCATTCTCGGCGGCGATCGCGCCCATGATCGGACGCTTGCCGGCGTCGCGGTCGCCGCCGGCGCCGAAGATCACGACCAGCCTGCGCTTGGCATAGGGCCGCAGCGCCTGCAGCGCCTTGGCGAGCGCATCGGGCTTGTGGGCATAGTCGACGAAGATCGGCGCGCCATTATGCTCGCCGACGAATTCGAGCCGGCCCTTGGCGCCTTCGAGATGTTCGAGCGTGCCGAACACGTCATCGGCGGCGCTGCCGGTGCCGATCGCAAGGCCCGCCGCGACCAGCGCATTCTCGATCTGGAATTCGCCGACCAGCGGCAGCCGGATCGCGTGCTTGCGGCCGCGGTGCTCGATCACGAGCTGCTGGGCAAAGCCTTCGATCGCCGCATCGGTGAGCCTGATGCCCTCGGTGGCGTCGGCATTGCGGCCGACCGCAATGATGCGCAAACCGCGCGCCCGGGCTGCATCGATCACCTCGGCCGAGCAGTCGTGATCGGCCGAGATCACGGCAGCGCCGCCGGCCGCGACGAGATCGCGGAACAGGCGGAGCTTTGCGTTCAGATAATGCGCGACATCGGGATGATAATCCATGTGGTCGCGCGACAGGTTGGTGAAGCCGCCGGCGGCAATACGTACGCCGTCGAGCCGATACTGGTCGAGGCCGTGCGAGGAGGCCTCGAAGGCGAGATGGGTGACGCCGTCGCGCGCGATCTCGTCGAGCTGGTGATGCAGCGCGATCGGATCGGGCGTGGTCAACGAGCCGTAGACGGTGCGCTTGTCCGAGACGAGACCGATGGTGCCGATGCTCGCGGAGGAGTGACCGAGCCGCTGCCAGATCTGGCGCGTGAATGCCGCGACCGAGGTCTTGCCGCTGGTGCCGGTCACCGCCGCGATCGTCACGGGCTGGCTCGGATAGAATGTGGCGGCGGCGAGCGCCAGCGCGCGGCGCGGATTGGGCGTGATGACGAACGGAACGCGTCCGTGACCTTGCGGCAGATGGTCGCTGGCGACCGCGACCGCGCCCGCGGCAATTGCCGCATCGACGAAGCGCGCGCCGTCGGTCCTGCTGCCGGCCAGCGCAAAGAACAGGTCGCCCGGCTTCACCGCACGGCTATCGACCGCAAGCCCTCCGACAACGATCGCGTCGGCACTCGGATCGATCGTGGCATCGGCGCTGAAGAGGTCGCGAAGTCTCATGATCTTCCAGTCTGGCCGGCGCCGTTCTGGCGCCGCGTGATGATACGCCTTACTGGGTTGTTCTGGATGCCGCAAGAATAAGGCGGTCGGACGGCGGCAGGTCGAAACGCGGTTCAACGCCTAAAAGCGGCGCAATTCGGGCGATCACGTTGCCGCCGGTCGGCACCGCATTCCAGCCCGAGGTGATGAACCCGTGTGTTTCCGGCGTCGTCTGCGGCTCGTCCAGCATAATCAGAATCTGGTACTTCGGATCGTCGGCCGGCATGATCGCGGTGAAGGAGTTGAGCACCCGCTTCTTGGCATAGCGGCCGTTGATCACCTTCTCCGACGTGCCGGTCTTGCCGCCGACATAGTAGCCCTTGACGTCGGCGGTCTTGGCGGTGCCGATCTCGGCGTTGAGCCGCATCAGATAGCGCATCTTGTCCGAGGTCTCGGGCTTGATGACCCGCTTCGCCAGCGCCATCGCTTCTTGCTCGGTGCGCTTCATAAAGGTCGGCGGAATCAAATAGCCGCCGTTGACCAGCGCGTTGATGCCCATCACCGCCTGCAGGGGCGCCACCGACAGGCCCTGGCCGAACGCGATGGTCACCGTGTTCAGTTCGCCCCAGCGGCGCGGCACCAACGGGGCCGCGCTCTCCGGCAACTCGGTGCGCAGCCGGGTCAACTGGCCCATCTTGGCCAGGAAGGCCTTGTGCGCCTCGACGCCCTGGCCGAGCGCGATCCGCGCGGCGCCGATATTGGACGAGTAGGTGAACACTTCCTTGGTGTTGATGAAACGTCCGAGCGTGTGGCTGTCATGGATCGTGAACTTGCCGTAGTGCAGGTTCCCGCGCGCATCCCACATCGAGTTCAGATTGATCTTGCCGCTATCCAGCGCCATCGCCAGCGTGAACGCCTTGAAGGTCGAGCCCATCTCGTAGACGCCGGTGGTCAGGCGGTTGATGCGATCAGGATCGTGCGCTTCCTTCGGATTGTTCGGATCGAAATCCGGCAGCGACACCATCGCCACGATCTCGCCGGTGCGCACGTTGGAGACGAGGCCGGAGGCGGCCTTGGCCTTGAACTTCTCCTTCGCCTTGATCAGTTCGTCGCGCAGCGCATGCTCGACGCGCAGGTCGATCGACAATTCGACCGGCTTCTGCAGCCGGTCGGTGGCGAAGCCCGCGCGATGCAGATCGGCCAGACCGTTATTGTCCAGCCACTTCTCCATGCCGGCGATGCCCTGGTTGTCGATGTTGACGAGGCCGATCAGGTGGGCGACCTCGTTGCCGGTCGGATAGACGCGCTTGTTCTCGCGCAGGAAGCCGACGCCGGGAAGGCCGAGGCGATGGATGTCGAGCTGCTGCTTCGGCGTGATCTCGCGCTTGAGCCAAACAAAACCCTTGCGCGACGACAGACGGTCGCGCACTTCGCTGGTGTCGAGATCGGGCAAGGCCGCGGTCAAGAGCTCGATCGCCTCGTCCTTGTCGATGAGGCGGCGCGGCTCGGCGAACAGGCTCGGCGCCTTGACATCGGTGGCGAGAATTTCACCGTTGCGGTCGGTGATGTCGGGCCGGGCGGTTGCGATCGCGTCCTGCGAGGCGGTGCGCCGCGCGCCATGGCTGTCGGCGCCGACGGCGAACAGCACCAGCCGTCCGGCCAGCACGCAATAGACCGCGGCAAAGGCGAGGATCGCAAGGCCGACGCGCGCGCGCGCCTTCGCGGCGCGGTCGACATTGCTTCCGTACAGCAGCGTGCGGATCAGCCGCGTGCGCCAGGGTTCAGCGGATTTTGCGGCCGGCTCGCTGGCGGGTGCCGGATCGGTCATGGCAGGTCCCGTCATTGCTGATCTCCCCCGCCCTGCTCGGAATCTTCTGCGGGCGCAGGCTGGTTGGCGGCCGGCTGGTCGGTCGCCGGCTTGTCAATCGATCCGGTCGTGCTGTCGGGCGCGGCGGCGGCCTCGATGGTGTCGATCATCGCGCCGATCGGATCGCGCGAACCGGGCCGCGTGAAGTTCGGCGGCCGCTCCGGCAGGTTCTTCAGGGAATCGTACTGGTTGGCGTTGACCGGTTTCAGCGGCAGATGCCGTTCGGCAAGCCCCTGCAGCCGCAGCGGCGCGTCGAGCTTGGCCCACTGCGCGCGCAAGGCGGCGATCGCGTTGCGCTGTTCGCGGATCTCGGCATTGAGCTGCAGCACGCGTTCGACGCGCGCGGTCGATTCCATCTTGATGCGGTAGACATAGGATGCCGCGAAGATCAGCATGCCGATGACGAGGAGATGGAGGAGACGCATCGTCAGCCTCCCCGCTTCAGGTCGGACAGCCGCGGCCATGACGGCAGGTCGTCGTCCGCATGCGCCGGCGCCGCACTGCGCTCGGCCGCGCGCAGCTTGGCCGATCGCGCACGCGGATTGGCCGATACCTCGGCCTCGCCGGGTGTCACCGGGCGCTTGGTCAGGATCTGAAAGCTCGGCGCGGATTGCGCCACTTCGGGCCGATGCCGCGAGCCGCCGGAAACCTTGCCGCGTTCTGTGAGGAAATTCTTGACGATGCGGTCTTCCAGCGAATGGAACGAGACCACGGCAAGCCGCCCGCCCCGCTTCAGCACCCGCTCGGCCGCAGCGAGCGCCAGGTAGAGCTCATCGAGCTCTTCATTGACGAAGATGCGCAGCGCCTGAAAGGTCCGCGTCGCCGGATGAATCTCGTTCGGCTTGGCGCGCACGACTTTCCCGACAATGTCGGCGAGCGCCTCTGTCGTCGTGATCGGCGCGTCCTTGCGCGCGGCGACGATGGCGCGGGCAACGCCGCGCGAATGCCGCTCCTCGCCAAAGATATAGATGATGTCGGCGAGTTCCTTCTCGGACGCGGTTGCGACCACATCGGCCGCGGTCGGGCCGCTTTGTGCCATCCGCATGTCGAGCGGACCGCCCAAGCGGAACGAGAAGCCACGCTCGGCCTGGTCGAGCTGCATCGAGGAGACGCCGACATCCATCACGACGCCGTCGACCTGATCCACCCCCTGCGATGCGCAGACCTCGGCGAGATCAGAGAAGCGGTCCTCGACCAGCGTCAGCCGGCCCCCCGCGCCGTCGACCAGATCGAAGCCGCCTGTTATCGCGTTGCGGTCGCGGTCGATGCCGATGACGCGGGTATCGGCGACATCGAGGATCATGCGGCTGTAGCCGCCGGCGCCGAAGGTCGCGTCGACATAGATGCCGCCGGCGCGCGGCTCGAGATAGGCGACCGCCTCGCGGCCCAGCACGGAAATGTGACGGGGAGCACGCTCGCTCATGCGCCGCCCCCGGACAGGGCCGCGTTGCTGGCATGCAAGCTGGCTGCGCGCCGACTCATTGCGTCTCGAATCCTCGCGCTGGTTGTTCCGGCAAAAAGGCCGCTGCGTAATACCAGCGCCAACTCCCGTCCTCGGCCGCAAATCCTGATATCCGACCGGAATTGGGAGGGTTTCCATGGGATTTCGCGCAACAGCCGGCCGTGGCGTCCTTTGGCCGCCCCCCGAAACCGGTTCGGCACTTCACCTCTCAGTAACGGCACTTAACGTTAAGAAAACGTTGATGATCGGTTAGCGGAATCGCGCGACTTTGACCCGCATTCGAGTGATACGCTTGGCCCTCGCTCCGGGCATCATTGCGCGGCTCATGGAGAGACCTGGAACCGGCACGGCCGATTGCGCGGCCCTCACGGTAAAGGAATAGTAAACGCCTATTTGTTTATCCATATGTCAAAATGCTTTCTCCTGGTTCGGGTTTTGAGTGATTCGTATGGCTTCTGGCTCGTCCTCGTCCGGCAACGCTGATTCGAAGCGTCAGCGCGTCCTTCCCGTTCCGAAGGGCGTGGCCGACGCGGAGACGTTCACGCCGGATTCCTCGATCGCCTCCGACGTGATCCCGTCGGTGAATTTCGGCGATCGCGCCAACAACCGGCAGCCCGACATGATCGTGCTGCACTACACCGGCATGCCCGATGTCGAGGGCGCGATCACCCAGCTCTGCACCGCCGGCACCGAGGTCTCGGCGCATTACATCGTGCTCGAGGACGGCCGCATCGTGCAATGCGTGCCTGAGAGCAAGCGCGCCTGGCACGCCGGCGTCGCCGCCTGGGCCGGCGAGGACGACATCAATTCCTGCTCGATCGGCGTCGAGATCGTCAATCGCGGCCACGATTGGGGCTATCCCGACTTCCCGCTGCGCCAGATCGCGGCCGTCATCGCGCTGTGCCGCGGCATCATGCTTCGCCGCAAGGTGGTCTCGCATCGCGTGCTCGGCCATTCCGACGTGGCGCCGGGGCGCAAGAAGGATCCCGGCGAGAAATTCCCCTGGCACTCGCTGGCCAATTCCGGCGTCGGGCATTGGGTGCAGCCGGCGCCAATCGTGCGCGGCGACGCGCTGCAGCTCGGTGCGATCAGCGACAGCGTCTCCAACATGCAGGCCGCGTTCCGGCGCTACGGCTACAACATCCCGACCAACGGCAAGTTCGACGGCCCGACCATGGAGGTCGTCACCGCCTTCCAGCGTCACTTCCGCCCCGAGCGCGTCGACGGGATCGCCGACCGCTCCACCATGGCAACGCTGCACGCGCTGCTCGAGAGCCTGCCGCCGGATGCGGCGAGGTAGGCTCGGTCTTTCCATCGTCATTGCGAGGCGCGAAGCGACGAAGCAATCCACGTTTCGGCGTGCGGCGCGATGGATTGCTTCGCTCCGCTCGCAATGACGCTTCCGGCCAAATCCTCACGCGCAAACTGGAACTTTTTTCCGTGTCCCGTCTTCTTATTTGGGGCGGTCTGAGTGGAGATTCGTCCATGTTCAAAGCACTCATCAGCGGAGCTGTCGCCATCGGCCTCATCGCAGCTCCAGTAGCCGCAGGTGCGATGTCGACCCAGGACAAGTCCATGTCGACCCATCACAAGACCCACAAGGTCCATCATGCGCAAAAGAAGATGATGGCGCCCGGCACCACGACCGGCATGTCGAGTGGAACGACGACCGGGCAATCGACCGGCGCCAAGGCCAAGACAGGGTACTGAGCGTTCAACGCCGCGCGGCGCGCTGACGATCGTTGACGTGAACGGCGCGCCCTCACAGACCACGCACGCGATGAGGCGATGTCAGCCCATCTCGGCGATCCGGCGTGCGTAGAGCCGTCGCAGCGGCTCGAGCTGCGTCGCCGCGGTCGCGGCAAGATAGGCCTGCCGCGCCTCGTCCTTGCGGCCGAGGCGGCGCAGCAGATCGGCGCGCACCGCCGGCAGCTGGTCGTATCCCCTCAGGCTGCCGCGCGCGTCCAGCGCGTCGATCAGATCGAGCGCTCGCGCCGGGCCGTCGACCATCGACACCGCAGCGGCATGATTGAGTTCGATCACCGGTGACGGGCTGATGCGGAGTAGCACCTCATAGAGACCGGCGATCTGCGGCCAGTCGGTATCCTTGTAGCTGGGCGCTCGCGCATGCAGCGCGGCGATCGCAGCCTGCACCGCGTAGGATTGCGGCCGGCCCGGCATCTGCAGCGCCTCCTCGACCAGCCTCACACCTTCGGCGATCTGCTGAAAATCCCACAACGAACGGTCCTGCTCCTCGAGCAGCACGATGTCGCCGCCTGCGGTCTGGCGGCCGGCGCGGCGCGCATCGTGCAGCAGCATCAGTGCCAGCAGGCCCTTGATCTCGCCGCGCGCCGGAATCAGCCGATCGAGCAGCCGCGCCAGCCGGATCGCCTCGCGCGCAAGATCGGGCCGCATCAGATCCTCGCCGGCGGTCGCGGCATAGCCCTCGGTGAAGACGAGATAGATCACGGCAAGCACGCCCTCAAGGCGCGGCTCCAGCGCCTCGCGCTCCGGCACCTCATAGGGAATGCCGGCGAGCTTGATCTTCTGCTTGGCGCGCAACAGCCGCTGCGCCATCGCGTCCTCGCTCACCAGGAAGGCGCGCGCGACCTGCGCGGTGGTCAGACCGCACACCGTGCGCAAGGTCAGCGCAACCTGGACCTCGGCGGCAAAGGACGGATGGCAGCAGGTGAAGATCAGCCTCAGCATGTCGTCGTCGAGCGTCGCATCGGCCGGCTCGGGCGACGCCTCCGCATCCAACAACAAGTGATGCGTCAATTGCTGCTGCTTGCCGCGGAACGAAACCGCGCGGCGGACGCGGTCGATCGCCTTGTTGCGGCCGACATTGACCAGCCAGGCGCGCGGATTGGCGGGGAATTCGCCGATCGGCCAGCGCTGCAGCGCGACCGCGAAGGCATCCTGCAGGGAATCCTCGGCCAGATCGAAATCGCCGACGAGACGGATCAGCGTTGCGAGCGCCCGGCCCGCCTCGTCACGGAAGATTTTCTCGATCTGGCTGGGGGTCATGGCCATCAATCGTCGTTCAGCGACCGCGCCAGGTTACGCGGCCGCTGCATTCATGATGCGATAATGGCATCATCGCGGGTTGTCGTAGATCATCACCGGCCTGACCTCGATCGAGCCGGTCTTGGCGCCGGGAATCCGCGCCGCAAGGCCGAGCGCGGTGTCGAGATCCTTGGCCTCGACCAGATAGTAGCCGCCGAGCTGTTCGCGGGTTTCCGCGAACGGCCCATCGGTCGTCAGCGTCTTGCCGTCACGAACCCGCACGGTGGTGGCCGTCGACACCGGCTGCAGCCCGTCGCCCGCCTTGAAGTGCCCGCTCTGGATGATGGACTGGGTGTAGGCGCCGTACTCCGCCGTCACGGCCTTGCGGTCGTCGGCATTCATACGGCCATATTCCGCGTCGCTCCGGTAGATCAGCAGCAAATATTGCATCTCATCTCTCCTCTTGATCGGCTGGATCGCCGACACCCAGTCGAACGGACGGCAGGTCAAACGACATCTTCAGGATAAATTATTTTGGCCGCCTTGGCCGCCGTTATCCGCTTGACGGATCGGGCGGAAACGCCCATGCCGTGCGGGTCAGTCGGCCGGACGGCCGCTCCCGCAAGCGCCGAAAGGCCGCGGGGGAGGAAAGTCCGGGCTCCATCGACATGCGGTGCCGGATAACGTCCGGCGGGGGCGACCCCAGGGAAAGTGCCACAGAGAACGAACCGCTCCCTTCTCGGAGGTAGCAAGGGTGAAAAGGTGCGGTAAGAGCGCACCGCGTTTCCGGCAACGGAGACGGCATGGCAAACCACACCGGGAGCAAAACCGAATAGGGACGGCAACGCGGTTAGTTCGCGCACGCGCGATAACACCGCAGGGCGATGTCAGGCCCGCTGTCCGGGTAGGTTGCTCGAGGCAAGGTGCAAACCTTGTCCCAGAGGAATGGCCGTCGCGTACCATTCGCAAGAATGGTGCCCTACAGAACCCGGCTTACAGGCCGGCTGATATTTTGGAGTATGAAGGGCTCGGCGCAACACGCCGGGCCCTTCGCCATTTTGGCCGCCGCGCGTGCATCCCATTTGCTAGAATGCCCCCCGCGGAGGATCGCAGATGGACCTTCAGAAGATCATGGCGAAGGCGCGAGATATCGCCAGGACCACCGGCACGATCACGACCGAACAACTCAACGGCCTGTGCCCGAACAGCATGGAGCCCGACGATATCGCAGCGCTCTTCGCGGCTCTGCGGACCGAGGGCATTCAACTCAAGGATAGCGACTCAGAAAAGTAGAAGCCGTCGACTTCGGACACTAGGCCACGATCTCCTGCAGCAGCGCCATCAGCGCCTCGGGCGCGGTGACGTTCGGCGAGTGGCTGGCGTCGATCTCGAAATAGCGCCAGCCGGGTTCATTCTTGATGCGCCTGGCGAACTGGCCGAACGTATCGGCCTGGGTGGTGCGGGTGGCGTAGACGTAGCTGCGCGGCAAATTCGTTTCGCCGTGTTGCAGCTTCAGCTTCTGCTCGAAGCATTTGATCGGCATGTCGACGCGGCGCGCGGTGAGCCATTCGACATCTGCGGCAGACGTATCCGGCGGCGTCGGCATCGGCGGGATGCGCCAGCCGTCACCGTCGCTAGCGAGTTCGCGCATGGTCTCGATGGCCGACTCGTTGAGGTCGAAAAGGGACTGGCCGTCGCGCGGTACGAAGGCGTCGATATAGATGATCTGCGCGATGCGCTCACGCACCCGGTCGGCGACGCCGGTCGCGACCATGCCGCCATAGGAGTGGCCGACCAGCACGATGTCGCGCAGATCTTCGTACGAAATGACGCCGAGCACGTCCTGGATATGCGCCTCCAGGTCGAGCCCTTGATGCGCCAGGTGCGCGCGCTCGCCGAGCCCGGTGTAGCTCGGCGTCACGAGCCGGTGCCCGGCGGCCTGCATCAGGGGATGCATCTTCTTCCACGCCCATCCGGCCGACCAGGCGCCGTGACAGACCAGAAAGGTTTTGGACGAACGCCCAGTCGACACGCTCGCAGTCATGGGATGCTTCCACTTCGATTATCGTTGATGAGCCGCGATTTTGAAGTGTACCCGCTGCCCGCGTCGTGTAAACGTCGCGGCAAAACATGATCGTCATTCCGGTCTGGTCCGAAGGACCAGACCCGGAATCTCGAGATTCCGGGTTCGATGCTTCGCAACGCCCCGGAATGACGACGAAGGAGAAAGCAACTGAACCCGGCAAGCTACGCGGTCCTGTTCTTCGGCGCGCTTGCCGGCGGTTTCGTTTCCGGTCTTGCCGGCTTCGGCACCGCGCTGATGGCGCTCGGCATCTGGCTCTATGTGCTGCCGCCGACGCTTGCGGTGCCGCTGGTGCTGGTCTGCTCGGTCATCGCGCAGGTGTCGACGCTGCCGTCGATCTGGAAGACCATCGATTTCCGCCTGGTCTGGCCGTTCGTCATCGCGGGCCTCGCCGGCGTGCCGATCGGCATTTTGCTGATCGCCCGCGCCGACCCCGAAGTCTTCAAGCTGACGATCGGCGTCTTCCTGCTGGTGTTCCCGACCCTGCTGTTCCTGCAGCGCAAGCCGATGTCGATCGCCTTTGGCGGCAAATGGGCCGACGGCGCGATCGGATTTGCCGGCGGCATCCTCGGCGGCCTCGCCGGACTGTCCGGCCCACTGCCGATCCTGTGGGCGAGCCTGCGCGGCTGGGGCAAGCAGCAACGCCGCGGCGTGTTTCAGATCTTCAACTTCACGATCCTGGCGGCCGCGCTTCTGGTCCAGATCGCAAGCGGCCTGGTGAAGCCCGAACTGATCTGGTTGACGGCCTGTGCGTTTCCAGGAACGCTGCTCGGCGCCTGGCTCGGCGCGCGCCTCTACCACGCGCTCAGCGACCGCAATTTTTCCGACGTCGTGCTGGTGCTGCTGTTCCTGTCCGGCGTGGCGCTGGTGTGGAACGGGCTGGCGCCGAAATAGCCGACAGCGCGCGGCTGACGGACATCGGTCCATCAGCCACGCGCCATCACTTACTCCGCCGCCGCCTGGCCGAACTCGGTTGCCTGTCGCTCGAACAGGCCGCGATAGATGCCGCCCTGCCGTGCCGCAAGCACCTCGTGCGTGCCCTGCTCGACGATCTCACCGCGATCAAACACCAGGATGCGATCCATGCTGCGCACGGTCGACAGCCGGTGCGCGATCACGATCGAGGTGCGGCCCTTCATCAGCCGCTCCATTGCCTGCTGGATCAGCGCCTCGGATTCCGAATCGAGGCTCGAGGTCGCCTCGTCCAGGATCAGAATGGGCGCATCCGCCAGGAAGGCGCGCGCCAGCGCCACGCGCTGCCGCTCGCCGCCCGACAGCTTGACGCCACGCTCGCCCACCAGCGTGCCGTAGTCCTTCGGCAGCCGCATGATGAAATCGTGCGCATTGGCAAGCCGCGCCGCCTGCTCGATCGCCTCCATGCTGGCGCCCGGCCGGCCATAGGCGATGTTCTCCGCCAGCGTGCGGTGAAACAGGATCGGCTCCTGCTGCACGATCGCGATCTGGCTGCGCAGCGATTGCTGCGTCGCCCTGGCGATGTCCTGACCGTCGATCAGGATTTTGCCGCCGGAGACGTCGTAGAGCCGCTGCACCAGCTTGACGAAGGTCGTCTTGCCGGAGCCGGAGCGCCCGACGAGGCCGACGCGCTCGCCGGCATCGATGTCGACCGATAGCCCGTCATAGAGCGGCAAGCGATGGCCGCCATAGTGGAACGTGACGTCGTCGAACACGATGCGGCCGCCCTGGATGTCGATCGTCTTCGCGTCATCCGCATCGACGATGCCGAGCGGCTCGCCATGGATCTGCACCAGCTCCTCCATGTCGTTCACCGAACGCTGCAGGTTGTTGATGTGCATGCCGACATCCCGCAGATACGCGTGGATGATGTAGTAGCTGGTCAGCACATAGGTGACGTCGCCCGGCGTGGCGTGACCCTGCGCCCATAGCAGGATCGCGCCGCCGATCACCGAGGCGCGGAAGCACAGCAGCACCAGGAGCTGCGCCGTCGAGGTGTGGTTGTAGCGCAACCAGGTCCGCCGCACCCGCCGGCGCCAGCGGCTGATGACGCCGTCCAGCCGCATATCCTCGCGCGTCTCGGCGCCGAACGATTTCACCACCGCGTTGCAGGTCAAGGCATCGGCCAGCGTGCCGCCGACCTTGGTGTCCCACGCATTGGAGACGCGCGCGGCAGGCGCGACGTAGCGCACCTGGAACACCATGGTCATCGCGACATAGATCACCGAGCCCACGGCAATCACCGCGCCGAGCGATGGCCAGTGCAGCCCGAGCAGGATCATCGAGCCGAGCAGCACGACGAGCGACGGCAACAGCGCCATCAGGATGGTGTCGTTCAACAGGTCGAGCGCCCACATGCCGCGCGTGATCTTGCGCACGGTGGAGCCCGCGAACGAGTTGGCGTGCCAGTCGGTCGAGAAGCGTTGCACGCGCATGAAGGCCTGCTGCCCGACATCGGACATCGTCTTCAGCGTGAACGGCACGATAGTCTGGATACCGACCAGCCGCAGCAGCAGCGACAGCGCGCCGAGGCCGACGATGGCGCCGAACGCCAGCATCGCCGCATGGCGCGCGGCGGCATCGGTGGCGCCCGCGGTCAACGCGTCGACCAGATGGCCGGAGAACACCGGCATGAACAGGTCGGCCGCGGTCGCACCGAGGAAGCCCGCCGTCACGGCGAAGGCGCGCAGCGGCTGCTCCAGCCAATGGCGGAATACGAATGGCAGGACGATCCGGATCGCGGCCGGTCGCTTGTTCGTCAGAGAGGTCATGGCACATTCCGGCCACGCTTCTGCAGCGCAAGCCGGCTCCATCTGAGGCGACAGGCGGACGGAATCCGGCCGCTTATGTCGCTGGAAATTGTAGATAACGTGTTGGGAAGTTTAGGTGATCGGGGATCAGGCCCGATCAGCGCCGGGAGCTAACGCGAAGGCGCGTCAAGCACCGTCGAACGCGGGCGCGCGATCTGCGAAATAAACGACTTCATGCGCATCTCCCGGGTTCGAGTAAGGAATGCGCTGCTTATAAATGCATCACGCGCAATTGGCAAGATGACAAGCGCGTGAGTGCGCCAATGTGTCGGCGATGCAACGCTCTGCCCGCGACCGGGCGCACACCGCGCGCAAAGCCGATGCGCTCAATGCGCGACATCGGCACACTTTCGTAGCTCGGATGAGCGAAGCGATATCCGGGATCACTCCCCGAACAGCGCACGCTGCTTCAATCATACGTCGCGCTCTCCAAAATTTCCCACGTCGGCTGCATCGCCTCCCCAATCGCGCGGCAATAGCCCAGCCCTCACGTAGCGATGGAACGATGAGTACGGCCAATTGCTTACACACGGCACCAAGGCATGTTTGACGGGGTTGAAATGGATGTAATCGACGTGCCGCGCGAAATCATTTTCATCCCGGATGGTGTGCTCCCAAAACCGCCGCTGCCAAAGCGCCAATTCACCGTTCGGGCGACGCTTCAACTCTATCGAGGCAGCAAGCAACTGGCTGCTGAAGTGTCCTTTGATGCGACGCCAGCGGCCCGCAAAATCGGGATCGCCTTGCGGCAGTGTGAGGATCGCGCGGAGGTGATCGGGGAGCACGACGACCGCGTCGACTGTGAATGGACGTTCCCGACGAGCCGTGCCGAACGCATCTCGGAGTGCAGCAGCGTGATCCACAAGCAATCTCGATCGCCGGTCATCGAGCGTGACTGTGAAGAAGAACGTACCGCCAGGAATGAAGTTGCGCCGGTATCTGACCATCCCGTGCCCCGCAGCATCCCGCATATCGCTTCACTCATGCGGGCTACGACGTCAGATTATTGCAGACTGTCTGGTGCACTCGTCAATACACGTCGACATCCGGGCCTCGAAGTTCGGTAGCCCGGATGAGCGAAGCGATATCCGGGGCTGCTTCGCGATCACCCGGCGCGATTGGATGAGCCTGGCGAGGTTCGTCCCCGCATGTCGCTTCGCTCATGCGGGCTACAACAGCACCCGCATCAATGCGCGTCGCCGCCGCCTGCGGTCATCGACGGCGGCTTGTTGACGAACAGCACCAGCAGGCTGAGGCCGACATAGAACAGCGACAGCATGAAGAAGGCGTCGCCATAGCTCATCACCTGCGCCTGGCGATGCACGAGCTGCGAGAGCTGCTTCATCGCCATGGTGGCGGAATCGCCCATGCCCTGCAGGCGCTGGGTGAAATTGTTGAGGGTCTCGACCGCGGTCGCGTTGCCCCAGGTCACGCGGTCCTGCAGCCGCGAGATGTGCAGGTCGGTACGGTCGTTGAGCGCCTCGTTGATCACGGCAAGCCCGACCGCGCCGCCGAGATTGCGCATCAGGTTGAACAGGCCGGAGGCGTTCTTGACGCGGTCCTGCGGCAGCGTGGCGAGCGCAATGTTGTTGGTCGGCACCATCGCGCACATCATGCCTATGCCGCGCAGGATCTGCGGCACCAGGAGCTCGTAGAAATCGTACTCGCGGGTGATCCAGGTCATCTGCCAGGAGCCGAGCGCGAAGGTGACGAGGCCGAAGGCGATGATGTAGCGCAGATCGACCTTCTGCATCAGCCGGCCGACGACCGGGGCCATGAAGAACATGGTGACGCCGGAGACGAACATGGTCTCGCCGATCATCAGCGCGCTGTAGCCGCGGATCTCGGCAAGATAGCGCGGATAGACGTAGGTCAGGCCGTAGAGCCCGATGCCGATGCAGAACTGCAGCACGCAGCCGACCGCGAAGTTGCGGTTGCTGAAGGCATAGAGATCGACGATCGGCTCCTCCGCAGTCAGCACGCGCCAGAAGAAGGCGATTGCCGAGAGGAAGCAGATCGCGGCGCAGATCGCGACCGAGGTGTCCTGCAGCCACTCATATTGCGGGCCTTCCTCCAGCACATATTCCAGCGAGCCGAGGAAGCCGCCCATGAAGATCAGACCCCACCAGTCGAAGCGATCGAGCAGCGCGAAGTTCGGCTGGTCGAAATCGACCAGCGCCAGCACGCCGATGGTGATGATGACGCCGGGCACGATGTTGATGAAGAACAGCCAGTGCCACGACATCAGATCGGTGATGTAGCCGCCGACGGTCGGCCCAACGGTCGGCGCCAGCGTCGCGACCAGCCCGATGATCGGCGCCACGATGTAGAACTTCGAGCGCGGGAAGATCGTGTAGGCCGAGGCGAACACCGTCGGGATCATGCCGGCACCGAGGAAGCCCTGCAGCGCGCGCCACAGGATCATCTGCTCGATCGAGGAGGCGAAGCCGCACAAGAGGCTCGACACCGTGAAGCCGAACGCCGAGATCGCAAACAACAGCCGGGTGCCGAGCGCGCGCGACAGGAAGCCGGACAGCGGGATCGCGATCACCTCGGCGATCAGATAGGCGGTCTGCACCCACGACACTTCGGTCGACGACGCCGACAGGCCGGCCTGGATCTCGGTGAGCGAGGCCGAGACAATCTGGATGTCCAGGATCGACATGAACATGCCGAACACCATGATGATGAACGCAACCACCCGCTTGGGCTGGAGCCGCTCGGACTCCGAAGCGCCGGTCATCATCGAGGGAGAGGCAGTGGTCGCGTCGGCCATGGGCTCATCAGGCTCCGCGCTTCGAACTTGCGGTCCGAAGCTTCAAGGCATCACTGCGGATGGATCATCATCGGCGCGTCGAGGTCGGTATCGGCGTCGGCATCGGCCGCCCCCTCTCGCGTGTCGACGGTGGTGTAGACCGACATGCCGGCGCGCAGCATGCCCTGCTTGGCGACGCTGTTCGGCACCCGGATGCGGACCGGCAGACGCTGCACGATCTTGGTGAAGTTGCCGGTGGCGTTGTCGGGCGGCAGCAGCGTGAACACCGAGCCCGCGGCCGGCGAGATGCTGTCGACGATGCCGGTGAACTTGCGGAAGCCGTAGGCGTCGACCTTGATCGTCACCCGCTGCCCGGTGCGGATGCGCTTGAGCTGGGTCTCTTTGTAGTTGGCGTCGATGAAGACGCCGTCGAGCGGCACCACATTGCCGAGCCGCTGGCCGACATTGATGTAATCGCCGGTGTTGACGAGACGGTTGGAGAAGGTGCCGTCGACCGGCGCGCGCACCTGGGTGAAATCGAGATCGCGCTCGGCCTTGGCGAGCTGGGTCTGCAATTCGGCGAGCTGGGCGCGGGCTTCGGCCTGCTGCGCCTTGGTGACATCGACGTTGCTCTTCGCGGCGTTGTAGGCAGCCTGCGCCGACCGCACGGCGGCCGCGCCCTGGTCGCGGCCGGCTTCGGAGACTTCGAAGGTGGCGCGCGAGGCAAAGCCCTTGGTGCTCAGCGCCTGCTGGCGATCGAAATCGAGATCGGCGCGCTTCAGGCCGGCTTCGGCGGAGACGAGCTGCGCCTGCGCCTGCTCGACCGAGCTTTCGGCCGCCGCGACCTGGCGGCCGATGCGCTCGATGGTCGCCTGCTGGGTCGCGATCCGCGTGCGCGCGGCGTCGACCGCGATGCGATAGTCACCGTCATCGATCCGGAAGATCACATCACCGGCGCGCACCACCGCGTTGTCGCCGGGCAGGATCGCCGCGATATGGCCCGCGACGCGCGCGCCGAGCATGGTGTTGTTGGCGCGGACATAGGCGTCGTCGGTCGAGATGTAGAAGCGCCCGATCAACAGGTAATAGGCGGCATAGCTCGCGCCGGCGAGCGCGAGCAGCCCGAGCACGCCCATCATCACGAATCGGCGCTTGCCGGATTTCGGCGCTGCGGCAGCGGGCGACGCCGCCGGCTGTTCGGGCGCAGAAGCGGGCGGCGCCTCGGCGGGACTCTTGTCGCCGGGACTCTTGGCTTCGTCGGCCCTTTTGGCTTCGTCAGTTCTGGCCTGGTCGCCGAGATCGGCGGACGCGTCGCGCGCCACCGCGTCCGCGGCCATCTCAGGCCCGGAACGAACAATGCGTGCAGCCTGATCCCGTGCTGCGGCCATAACCGAGGCTCCCCACCAAAAATCTTGACGCGCGCAATGGCGGAAGAAGGGCCGTGCGGCGCATCGTCACTCCCACCAATACCATTGACCGAACGGTTCGGTCAATCTACATTCCCGCCCAGCGGATTATAAGGCTTCGATTCTTCCCGGACTGATTCTGGGTTGAGTTCTTTGGCGAGAAGCTAAATCAATGGTTGCAGCGCCCCCAAACCCCCTCCACCTCGTCATCGGCGACGAGGAGTCCTCGAAGCGCCGCCAGATCCTGGACGGCGCCCGCAAGGTATTCCTGGAGCTTGGCTTCGACGGCGCCAGCATGGGCGAGATCGCCCGCGCCGCCGCCGTCTCCAAGGGCACCCTGTACGTGTATTTCCCCGACAAGGCCGGGCTGTTCGCGGCGATCGTCGAGGAGGAAAAGCGCGAGCAGGGCAAGGTCGCCTTCAACTTCGATCCGGCACGCGACGTCGACACCACCCTCCCCGAATTCGGCCGTGCCTATGTCGCGGTGCTGTGCCGGCCCGGCGGCGGCTCCGCGATCCGCACCGTGATGGCGATCGCCGAGCGGATGCCCGAGCTCGGCAGCCGGTTCTACACCCATGTGATCGCCCACACCGTCGACCGCTTCGCCGCCTATCTCGAGGCGCGCGCCGCGCTCGGCGAGCTCGAGATCGACGACTATCAGCTCGCGGCCTGGCAGTTCATGCAGATGTGCCAGGCAACGCTGTTCCAGGCGTTCATCTTCCAGGCCAATCCGTCGCCCTCGCCGGAGCGGATCGCAACCGTCGTCGACAGCGCGACGCGCGTGTTCTTCGCGGCATACCGGCCGAAGCAGGCGAATTGATCCCCCGCCGTCGCAAGACAGGCGAGTGAAGGTCCAATCCGACTATTTCTTTTGGTAGGACCGCAACTTGGCGCTTGTCGCGCGACGCCACCTCGCGCGACAATTCCCTGCATGAACGGGGATATCGACCCAGATCAAATGTCCAGCGTGATGGCGCGGCTGGGGGAGGCAGTGGTCGACCCGACGGCGTGGACCGACATCATGACGTCGATCTGCGAAGCGGTGGGCGCAACCGGCGCCGTGCTGCTGCAAAGCGACGTGCGGACCCCGGACGTGCCGCGCACCGCGTCGACCGAAGAAATGGTGCAGCTCTACTTCGCGCACAACTGGCATGAGCAGGATTCGCGCGCTCCAGGCGTTCCGCGAGCCATGGCCGGCGAAGTGATCACCGATCAGGACTTGCTGACGCCCGAGCAGATCCGGTCGGATCCGATGTACAATGAGGTGCTGTATCCGTTCGGCTTCAAGTGGTTCGCCGGCATCGGCTTCTGGGCCGACAGCGCACCGTGGGTGCTGACGTTGCAGCGCACCGGGGAGGAAGGACATTTCGAGACACGCGAGACGCGGCTTCTGGCTCAGCTGGGGCCGCGCCTGACGGAGACAGCGACGCTGTCGACTGCGGTCGGCCGCATCGCGCTCGCCTCCATGACCGGCATTCTCGACCGGGTGCGGCAGCCGGCCGTCGCACTCGATCGCACAGGCCTCGTGATCGATCGCAACGAAGCTGCCGATGCCGGCTTCGACGCGGACATCAGGATCAGGGATCGCCGGCTGATCGTGCGCGACAGGGCGGCACAGGCGCGGCTTGATCAAGTCGTCGATCTGATCCGCGCCGCACCCGAGCGCGCGGCGCTGCCGATCGAGCCGATCCTGATCCGCCGTACGCACAAAGGGCCTGTTGTGTTGCGCGTATTGCCGATCGACGGTGCGGCACGCAACGTCTTCCTCGGCGCGCGGGCGATGCTGGTCTTCGTCAATTTGACGCCACGCGCGATGCCCGAGCCCGGCATGATCGCGCAGGCATTCGGCCTCACGCCGGCAGAAGCGCGGCTGGTGGCGCTGCTCGCGGGCGGCCTCTCGATCGCCGACGCTGCCGAACGGCTCGGGATCGTTCGCGACACGGCACGCAACCAGTTGAAGTCGGCCTTCGCCAAAACCGGCACGCACCGCCAGCCCGAACTGGTCAACCTCGTCCTTCGGATCGCCTGAGAGAGATTCGACTCAATCCACAATGATGCTCACCCGCCCGATTTCGCCCAGCACGGCCGGGCGTTGACCGCCGTACGCGCCGCTCTTGAGCACGGCCGTATACGACCCAGCCGCGCGATAGACGTGCGTCCGTTGAAAGCCGCGGATCGGTGAGATCGTGTCATCGGTCCGGCCATCGCCGAAATCGAGCACGACCACCCCCTCCGGCATCCCCGGCCCCATGCCGGTGAAGGTCACCTCGAGCGGCGCCGCGCCCGAGATCGGCGAAGCGGCAAGAGCACTTGTCGCGTTCATCTGCGTCGTCGCGGTCATGTCGATCACACCAAGGGTGATTGCGGAGATGGCAAATGCCGGCAAACGCCACGTCATTTCGAATGTCCCGATCAACCACCCGCCGCAAGCAGATTGCGGCGGGTGGTTTTATGAATCAAGCAGCAGGACGACCTCCTCCGGCTCAGACCAGATGGAAATCGCCTGCGTGCGCTTGCAGCTCCGCCGCCTTGATCCCGGCAAAGGTGATCGTATCGCCGAACGCGTCCGTTATGACAGCGCCGGCGGCGGTATCGGCCGTGTGATTGGCCAGCATGTCGTTCACGGTGGCGAAGATCGACTTGTCGAGCTGCACGGCGTCATTGTGCGAATCGAAATCCGTGATCACGTTGGTGCCAAAATGCGGGCGGAACAGGAACGTGTCCGGCCCGTTGTTGCCGGTCAGCGTGTCACCATCGCCGCCGATCAGGACGTCCGGGCCATTGCCGCCGATCAGGATGTCGTGCCCCGCCGAGCCGTCGAGCACGTCCTGGCCGTTGCCGCCATTCAGCGTGGTATGGCTTCCGGCCTGGTAATCGACGCCGGGATTGAACACGACGATGCTCAGCGTCGACGACGCCGTTGCGCCATGAGGATCGGCAATCGTGTAGGCGAAGGTGTCCTGCGCGACGATCTGCGACGGCAAGCCCCCCTTGTTGGCGACATAGACATAGCCGCCGTCGGCATTCAGCGTCAGCGAGCCGTAGGTGCCGGCTATGGTGTGCCCGACATTGCCGGCCGCCCCGTCGACGGCGCTGACCACCGAGTGACCCTGATCGTGGATGTCAGGATCGGTGTCGTTGGACAGCACACCGTGCGACGCGTCAACCGACAGCGTCGACTTCTTCGCCGTGCCGTTGCTGTCCGCGACCGCGATCGGCGCGTCGTTGGCGCCGTTGATGGTGAGGACGACATCCTGGGTGACGGCCCCGCCATGCGCATCGTCGATGATGACGGGCACCGTGACGGTGAGGCTCTCGCCGACCGACAGGAAATCGAGATCCTTGTCGACGATGCTGTAGCTCCAGTCGATCTTGCCTGCGTTGCTGTTGCCGGCCTCGGGCGCGATCGTAAACGCCGCCTCGAGCGAGGCGATTTGTGCCGGCGTGAGTTCCGACGTGTAGTCGTGCGTCGCATCCTGCCAGGTCACCGTCTCGCCGGCGGCATCGATCGTCGCAGTCGGCCGGTCGTTGAGATCGGGATCGGTGAAGGCGATCGCGCCGGAGGTCGCATCCGGCGTCGAACTTCCGGTGACGCCGGGCAATTCGCTGATCGTCCCCGTCAGGTTGGACAGTGCCGGCACCACCGACACGGGATCATTGGTGCCGGTGAAGACGACCGTGATCTGCTGGGTCGAGGTGTCGCTGACGTTCGAGCCGGTGTGGTGGTCGGCCACCGTGACGTCGTAGACCACGGTCAGCGTCTCGCCGGCCGCCAGGAAGTCCAGATTCCTGTCCGCCAGGTCGAACTGCCAGTTGAGCGTCCCGCTGGTGCCGTCGACGCCGATCGAATCGGTCAGCGCCGTTGCGAGGGCCGCCTGCGTCGCGAGCGGAACCGTGACGCCGCCGGACCAGGTCGCGGTATCAAACGCCTCACTCGCGGTGTGAGTGTCGCCGGCATTCGCATCGGTGAACGTCAGTGTGCCGAGAAGTTCCTGCAGCGAGGCGGAATTGGTGGTGTTGGCCAATTCGGTCAGCGGATGCGGGGATCCCAGATCGGGCGACAGCACCGGCGGACGGTTCAGCACCTCGGTCTCGTTGAATGTGCCGTCGGCGAACTCGAATTTCTGGATGTTGGTGACGGTGTCGGTGCCGTCAGGCGACCCGCCGCGCTGGTCGGCGATCTGGATCGCGCCGCTGCCGAGCAGGGTCGCGATGTATTGCAGCCGGGTGCCGCTGTAGACCACCGTGTTGGTGCCGCCCCCGCCGTCGATCGTGTCGTTGCCGCCATTGCCGCGAAGCACGTTGTCGGCGGCGTTGCCGACGATCGCGTCGTTGCCCGAGCCGCCATTGGCGTCCTCGATCAACGATGCGGTCTCGGTCGGGTTGTTCGGATCGATCAGCGCATTGGCGATGTTGCCGCGCGCGAAATACTCAGCACCGCCCGCCCCGTTATTGCCGAGATCGGCGCGCTGCGCGTGCGCCGCGCTGGTGTCCAGAATGGTCCAGGCACCGGGATTGAGATCGATGGAGAGGTTGGTCGTGTAATTGGAGAAGTCGTAGGTGTCGGTGCCGCCGCCATCCCACAGCGTCATCAGCACGAAGTTGCTTTGCGGCGCGCCCTGCCCGACGCCATCGATGAACTCCTCGCCGGTGGTCAGGCTCCAGGTATAGGTGGTGTTGCCGTTGTGCGCCGTGGCGCCATAGTTCGCGCCGTACATGTACTGCAGCGCGGCGATGTCATCCTGCATGTAGGTGGTCGGATGATCGGGCGCGTTGTCACCATTGGTCGCATTGTCGCCAGGAAACTGGCTGTAGGTCATCACCGAGTATTCGTAGGAATTGTGATCGGCCGGCAGAGCGGGGAACGTCACGCCGTGCCCGTCCTGCGTGACGTGGCCGTGCTTCAAGCCGAGATTATGGCCGGTCTCGTGCATGATGCCGGCCGCATCCTGGAAGCTGCCGAGCACCGGATTGGTGTAGCCGCCGGTGACGAACCATGCGTCGCCTTGCGCGCCCATCGCGGAGAACGGCGCGCTGCCGTTGTAGCCCAGTTCGGGCGGATTGGCCTCCGCGGTGCCGGGCGCGTTGCCGGGGACGTGCAGTCCAGTGTGCAAGGCGACACTGCTGTCGTCGGTGTAGTCGATCTTGTCGGCATTCGCGTAGCGCAGCGTCGCGCCGGCGCTCGTCGTCTCGGTGAAGGTGAGATTGGTGAAGCTTGCGATGTTGGTGAGCGCCGTACGCACCGCCGTCTGCTGTGCCGCGGTGAACGCGCTGAAATTGTCGATCTCCTGATAGCCGTATTCAGCGGTGCCGGTGGGAAACGAAAACGTCAGATTCTGCGCGCCGCCCGAACCCCACTCCCATCCCCAGAGAATGCCATCGATATCTGGATTACCGGACAGATTAACAACTTGAGTCATGGGAAAACTCCGTTTTGGGTGAAATGAAAAACGTCCCCAATTCCGTTCAGTTGTCTTGCTGACGCGAGATGCAATCCTTTCTGCTGAGGGTGATTCCGATTTCGAAATTTGCGACGCAAAAGCCGCTGGATCCGGGATTCACGAGCACCGCACCTGAAATCCGCGGCGGCGCGCGAGATTGTTAGGCTTGTGGCAACTACAAGTCAAACGTGTTTCTAACTATGACAAAACCATAAATTGTTAGATGAATTCGTCGAAAATTTTGTGCGTGTCAGGTTACGTTCTGTGGGCAGTCACATTATGTGAGGGTAGTGTGATCGTCACAGACAAGGAGGCGCGGTCCGTGACTACAATCACACGGGATCATCGTCGATGAGCGATCTCATCATCCGACATATGCGGCCGGACGAGATCGCGCTCGCGATCGACTGGGCCGCGGCGGAGGGATGGAATCCCGGTCTCGCCGATGCGCCCTGCTTTGGCGCCGAAGATCCGCAGGGCTTCTTCATCGGCGAGCTCGACGGCCGGCCTGCCGCGGTGATCTCCTGCGTCAATTACGGCGCGGGTTTCGCTTTCCTCGGCTTTTACATCGTGCGCCCGGATCTGCGCGGCCGCGGCTACGGTCTGAAGATCTGGAATGCGGCCATCGCGCACGCGGGGCCGCGCGTGATCGGGCTCGATGGCGTGGTGGCGCAGCAGGCGAACTACCAAAAGTCCGGCTTCGCGCTCGCTTACGCCAATGTGCGCTACGGCGGCACGGTCGCCGCACCTCCGGCGCCGAACACCGGCATCGTCGCGCTGGCCGATTTGCCGATGGCGCTGGTCGAGGCCGATGACGCCACGGTATTTCCCGCACCGCGTCCGGCCTTCCTGCGCGCCTGGATCAACACATCAGGACATGTCGGGCGCGCGCTGATGCGCGACGGCAGGCTGGCCGGCTGGGGTGTGATCCGTCCGTGTCGCACCGGCCGCAAGATCGGTCCTCTGGTTGCCGACGACCGCGCCGGCGCCGAGACCATCCTCTCGGCATTGCTCGCGAGCGCAGGCGGCGGCGACATCTTCCTCGATGTTCCCGCGGTCAACCGTGACGCCGTGGCGCTGGCGCAAGGCCTCGGGCTGTCGCCGGTGTTCGAGACCGCGCGGATGTATACCGGCGCGATCCCGCCATTGCGGATCGACCGCGTGTTCGGCGTCACGACGTTCGAGCTCGGCTAGGAAAGCCCGTGCGTTCAAATGACGCATGATCGCGGACGCGGTTCCTGTGAAGCGGCTCATAACGCGATTATTCAATAGGGAAATACACCTCTGGTTGAGCGAGAGAGCCAGTTCAGCGCACTTCCGCGCGCGCTGCGCTCGTCCGCAACAGAAGGAGGTGTCGCATGGCGTTCCTGTTTTTCAATTTCCGCAGCATGGGCCTCAGCGAGGCACTCGCCAATGTCGGCGAGCTCAAGGGCGTCGTCGCCAACACGCTGAAGCAGAACGGCTTCACCGATGTCGTCAATACCCAGTCAGAGGTTGCCGGCAACAAGAACGGCGTCCGCGTATCCATCCTGCATCTGCACAATGTCGATCGGCAGTTCTGGCAGGTGTTCATGGCCGGCGGCGATACCGCGGCCACCAAGCAGACGCTCGACGACGTCGTGAACAAGGTCGAGCACCTCGCGTTCCTCTAGAGCCTTCGGTTCTGATTGAATCAGAACTGGAGCTGCGGAGCCGTGCGAAATCCCCGCGGGCAAGCCGCGGGGATTTGCGCCCCCTAAAGCGCGATGAGATCAGGTTGAATCGTCATCGCGCTTTAGCTCCTTGTTTAAGCATGATCTCTTCGGAAAACCGCTTCGCACTTTTCCGGATCATGCTCTAGTTCGCCGCCGCGTTGACCCGCGGCGCGGCGACGTGGTCCTGCTCCAGTTCTTCGGGCAGTCCGGCGAAACGCCTTAGCGCCTTCGCCATCTTCACGCGGCCGGCGACGCCGGTGATGATGACGTCGACCATCACGAACGACGAGTGGAAGTGGCCCTGCGCCTTGAGCTGCTCGACCTTGACGCCGGCCTTCGCGAGCGCGTCGCCATAGGCATTGCCCTCGTCGCGCAGCGGATCGAACTCGCTGGTCGCGATGAACGCCGGCGGCAGGCCTTCGAGCTTTCCGCGCAACGGCGCGACGCGCGGATCGGTGCGGTCGGCCGGCGAACAGTACAGGTCCCAGAACCAGAACATCAGGCCGCGGGTCAGGAAGTAGCCGGCTGCGTTGTCGACATAGGACTGCCGGTCGAAGGTCGAGTCGGTGACCGGGCAAATCAAGAGCTGGCCTGCGATCTCGGGCCCGCCGCGATCGCGCGCGAGCTGGCAGGTCACGGCCGCAATGTTGCCGCCGGCGCTCCAGCCTGCGACCAGCACCGGGCCTGCCCTGCCGCCGAGCTCGGCGGTGTGGGCTGCGATCCAGCGCGTCGCCGCATAGCCGTCCTCGGCCGCAGCCGGGAAGCGATGCTCGGGCGCGTGGCGATAGCCGACGCTGACGATGATCATGCCGGTGCGCCGGCACAGATCGCGGCAGAACGGATCATCCGACAGCTCGTCGCCGAGCACCCAGCCGCCGCCGTGGAAATACACCACGATCGGGTGCGGCCCCGGCGTCGCCGGACGATACAGCTTGTACGGCAGCGGACCATCGGCGCCCTGCAGCACGCCGGTGCCTACCTCGCCGACCGGACGGCCGGCAGGACGGCCCTTGTTGAACTCGTTGAGAAAGTCGCGCGCACCCTGCGCGCCCATCGTCTCGATCGGCGGCAGGTTCATCTCGCCGAGCATGTTGAGCACCAGCCGCACATCCGGCTGCAAACGCACCACCTCGCCGTCATTGCACTGCTCGGCAACGCCGGGACCCGAGAGCTTGAAGCCGAGCATGCCGCGCCCGACCACCTCGTTGCAGATGCTGCGATACGGACCGACGCCGCCGGTATAGGGCATCACACCCTGCGGCTTGCCGGGCACGTTGGCACCCGTGTACCAAGTGTTGGCAAGCCGGTGCAGCGTCAGGGTCGCACAATCGGCCATATGGCGTTCCCAGCCGGCCTGCGCGGTCTCGGTTGCATCCATCGTGGTGAAGCCGGCGTCGCGCAACGCGGCGATGCGGTCGACCACCCAGTCGACATGCTGCTCGATCGACACCGCCATGTTCGACAGCACCGACGGGCTGCCGGGACCGGTGATCATGAACAGATTGGGGAAGCCTGCGACGGTGACGCCGAGATAGGTCTGCGGTCCGTGCGCCCAGACATCCGACAGTGACTTGCCGCCGCGGCCGGAGATCGGATGCACCGCCATGATCGCGCCGGTCATCGCGTCGAAGCCGGTGGCGAACACGATGACGTCGACATCGAAGCTGCGCTTGTCGGTCGAGATGCCGCCGGCGGTGATCGCCTTGATCGGCTCCTGCCGCAGGTTGACCAGCGTCACGTTCGGACGGTTGTAGGTCGCGTAGTAATTGGTATCGAGGCAGGGACGCTTGGCTCCGAACGGATGATCGTGCGGGGTGAGCGCCGCGGCTGTCTCCGGATCCTTGACCACTGCACCGATCTTCTCGCGGATCAGATCGCCGACCAGCCGGTTGCCGTCGACATCGACCGCTTGGTCGGCCCAGAGCTGGGTCAGGATGTGGACGAGGTCGCCCGCCGCCCACGCCTTCTCGAACCGCTCGCGACGCTCGGCGTCGCTCAATTGCCAGCTCACCACGGTCTGCTGCGGATACGGCACGCCGGCCATCGACCAGCGCGCCTGGTCGCGATAGGCCGCACGATCGGTCTCGAAGAAGCTCTTGCGATCTTCCGGCGCCGGGCCGTTGCCGGCCGGCAGTGCGAAGTTCGGCGTGCGCTGGAATACGGTGAGTTGCGCGGCCTGTTCGGCGATCAGCGGGATCGACTGAATGCCCGACGATCCGGTGCCGATCACGGCGACGCGCTTGCCCTTGAGGTCGACGCCCTGGTGCGGCCAGCGGCCGGTAAAATAGATCTCGCCCTTGAAGTCCTTGACGCCGTCGATTTCCGGCGGCTTCGGCGACGACAGGCAGCCGGTCGCCATGATGTAGTAGCGGCACGAGACGTTGGCGCCGTTGTTGGTCGCAATCTGCCAGCGCGAAGTCGCGTCGTCCCAGGTCGCCTGCGTGACCTTGGTGCCGAACCTGATATCGCGGCGCAGATCGTAGCGGTCGGCGACGAAGCCGAGATAGCGCAGGATTTCCGGCTGGGTCGCGTACTTCTCCGACCAGGTCCACGCCTGATCGAGCTCGGGATCGAACGTGTAGCTGTAATCGATGGTCTGGATGTCGCAGCGCGCGCCGGGATACCGGTTCCAGTACCAGGTGCCGCCGACATCGGCGCCCTCTTCGAGCGCAACCGCCGAGAAGCCCGCCTTGCGCAACCGATGCAGCAGATAGAGACCGGCGAAACCGGCGCCGACGACTGCGACGTCGACCTGCTGCGCGGTTCCGCTGTGCGTGGAGTCCGAAGCGCGTGCTGCAACTGCTGCGTCTGGCATGCCATTCCTCCCGTATGTTTTGATTTGACGGAAGGCTAGCCCTGCGCTTTCAGTTTGTCATCACGACAAACGCAATCTGAGGTCGCCGCAATTGTGGCGTGCGCGGCCTGGAGCGCGACGCGCAGCGCGTAGACGCAACTGGCGGCGCAAGTTGCGGCGACGCTACGGCAACGACGAAGGAAGCGAGTGCGCGAAGCCAGATCCGTCTTCCTGTGACGGCACGAACGGCGCCACACACCCACTGTCGTCCCGGCGAAAGCCGGGACCCATACCCCGCAGCGGATGTTGTGAACGGAACTCGTCGTTCCACCGACGAGCAACAATGGCCATAGTGGTTATGGGTCCCGGCTTTCGCCGGGACGACTCCGAGTGTTCGGAGCCACCAGTGAGTCATGAACCCACCTTAGGATGACGGGTTTACTGGTCGCCTCAAACCGACCGCATCAAACCGCCATCGACGCGGATGTTCTGACCGGTGATGTAGCCCGCGCCGTCGGAGACGAGGAACGCGATCGTCGCGGCGATCTCCTCCGCCTTGCCGTAGCGCTTCATCGGCACGCTGTCGCGGCGCGCGTCGGTTGCCGGCAGGCTGTCGATCCAGCCCGGCAGCACATTGTTCATGCGGACGTTGTCAGCCGCGTAGCTGTCGGTGAACAGTTTTGTGAACGCGGCGAGCCCGGCGCGGAACACCGCAGAGGTCGGAAACATCGCGCTCGGCTCGAATGCCCAGGCGGTGGAGATGTTGACGATCGCGCCCGACTTCTGCGCCTGCATGTGAGGTGCGACGAGACGTGTCGGACGGATCACGTTCATCAGATAGACGTCGAGACCGGTGTGCCACTGCTCGTCGGTCAGTTCCAGCACGCCCGCACGCGGGCCGTGGCCGGCGCTGTTGACCAGCGCATCGATGCGGCCCCAGCGCGCCATTACGCCGTCGACGGCGCGCCTCAGATCGTCGTTCGAACGGTTCGAGCCGGTGAAGCCGATGCCGCCGAGCTCGCCGGCCAGCGCCTCGCCCTTGCCCGACGACGACAGGATCGCAACGCGAAATCCATCTGCGGCAAGCCGCCGCGCCGCCGCCGCTCCCATGCCGCTGCCGCCCGCGGTGACGAGTGCGACCTTTTCCGAAGCCATGACCTGATATCCCATTTGATGACGAAGCCGACGCTATTGCTTGAGCATAATCTTTTCGGAAAACCGCTTCGCACTTTTCCGGATCATGCTCTAGGTCTATCATCAGGGATCGCGCCGCGCGACACCCGGGGCGGCGCTCAGGACGAGGTCGCGGCAAGAGCGATCAAGACGACAAAGACGCCAAGTGGCACAAGATGAGAAGAATCACGGTGGCGCAGAACGGTGGAAACCGCGGCCGCAATGATGGCCGCCCCAAGCGCCAGGCCAGCAACCCGACTGACTGGAAGCGCGATCAGAACAGCGCTTATCATCTCCAGTCCACCGGTCAAAATGCCCCACCAGCGCGGGTAGCCCCACCGAGCGAAATCGCTTTGGGTCGCTGACGTGCTGATCGCGTTGAAGAGGCCTGCGCCAAAGAAGCCGGCAGCGAGCAGCCAGATTGAAAGAGCATGCATCATCTCAGGGCACGCCAATGATCAGGGGCATCGCCGCAAGGACCATGATCACCGCCGTGAGACCGTGAATGCCGAAGGCGCTTTTGGTGGAGCCTTTCGCTGCGAGAATGAGCAGCATGTCCCCGATGGGGATGATGGCTTCAACCAGCAGGATGATGCCGACCTCGCGCGGCGCGCCGAACACCATGAACGCCAATACGGCCAGTCCCGCAACAATGTCGCGCACCCCCTTGAGGCGAAGCCACCAGGCGATGTTGGTGCCATTTTCAGGAAGCGGCAGGCCGAAACTGCGTGTCGCGGTTGTCGGGCTCGCGACATAGAGGGTGCCGATCGCGATAATTCCCAGGGCCAGGAGCAATCCCGTTCCGAGCGCAAGCCATTGCATCACACGTCCTCATCTAGCTTAAGAATATCTAGCACTGCTAGATAAATAGCATTGCTAGAATATCAAGCATCGGTATGATATTGATATATTTGGGCCTTCCAGGTGCGGGAGATCGAGGATTGGGAACCGCTGAGCGGAAAGGCAGGGACCGGGCTGCGCGCGAGCATCGCATTGTCGCGGCAGCGCGGGCGATCGCAGAGCGCGAAGGATGGGATGCCGTTACGGTCCGCCGTCTCGCCGACGAGATCGAATATAGCCAGCCCGTCCTCTACTCACATTTCAAGAACCGGGATACGATTGTTGCGGCAGTTGCAGTCGAGGGCTTCAAGGAACTCACGGTCGCACTTCGCGAAGCAGCGAGCGGATCGACAGGACGAAACGCCCTCAAAAATGTCGCCCTGGCCTATCTCGCCTTTGCGCTGGATCGTCCCGCGCTTTACGACGCCATGTTTGTCCTGCCAACGGATTTGCGGTTCGCCGAGGCTGGCACCAGACCCGAACTGCGGGCCGGTTTCGAAGCACTCGCGGCGGTCGTCGCGCCGTTTTGCGTCGAGGTAGCTGATGTGACCGAGACTTTTTGGGCAGCCCTTCATGGGGTCGCCACACTCGAACGTTCAGGCAGAATTCGGCCCAGCGCGCGCAACGAGCGCATCGCGCTAATTGTGCGAGCGATCGTCACTTCCGGAAACAGCTCGCGTGCTCGCGGCTGAGACGTTCAGTTGAATGACTACTTCGGCGCATCGAGACTAGCCGCCCGCGTATGAGTCTGCGCGGCGTCGCACTACTTGCGGAACACCTGCTTCGAACAGGCGTCGAACCTGGCGACCGGCCGATCCATCTGCCACAGTTCGACATCATGGCGGTCGACAAGACGGCTCGCCGATGTGACGGCCTGATCGTCATCGCTACAATCCATGTTGACCACGCCGATGGATCGGCTGTGCGGTCCGACGATATAGGCGCGATAGGTCGTCATCTTCGTTCTCCGGCTGTTGCGGCGAAGATGAGCGCGAGGACGTATGAATTCGAGAAGAGCCGCGACGAGATCTTATAAAGGCGGAATAAGCGCCTGCCGCGAACAGCCCACCACGCGCGGCAGGCCGCTCGAGACCGCCGTCAGGCCGGCGCGCCGTTCTTGAGCAGCTTCGCCACGGCCGCAACCAGCTCATCGGGCGAGAACGGCTTGTTGAGAAGCACGCTGTCCGGCACACCCCGGGTCGGCCACTCGTCGCCGCCGCCGCCGGTGATGTAGAGCACCGGGAATGACGGATCGATCTCGCGGGCGCCGCGCGCCACCCGCCAGCCGTCGAGCCGGCCGAGCAGGCGGATGTCGGTGACCAGCGCACTGTATTTGGTACGGAACGCCTTCAGCAGCGTCAGGGCTTCCTCACCCGAGCCTGCGATCGCCGGCTCATAGCCGCCGTCCCTCAGGGCGTCCTCTACCATCATCTGAAGATCACGATCGTCTTCGATGACGAGAATGATCGGCACGTCTTGCAAAGCTATCCCCCAGAAATCAGCCGGGTGCGCCCGGCTCAGCGAGCATATGCAGCAAATAGTGGCTACCGTTTGCACGGCATCCCCAGTACAAATACGGGTATCAGACGCGTCCTATTCGTCGGCGAATTCGTCTTCTTCGTTGACCCCCGCCTTACCCCGCGGGGCCGGCTTTCTGCCGCCAAGCGATCCTGTGACATAAGGTTCGCGCGCTGCATAGGGGCTACGGCCGCCGGCACGCGCCGCGACCTCTTCGCCGGAGACGGCAGCGGGCTGGCAGATCAGGCGCCGGCTGGCCCGGCGCATCAGATCCACGTGGATGTGGTCGTAGTGATAGACGTTGGAACCCGGCGCCAGCACCGTGGTGAATTGCTGGCAGGCGGCGGCCTGGACATCGCGCAGAAAGCCCTGCTCCTCCGGCAGGCCCTTCCAGCCATCCTTCACCGAGATGCGTCGGCCATCGGAGAGCGTGAAGGCTGCGATATCGAGCGCATTGCCGAAGGCGTGCTCGGAAATATGCGCGTGCGAATTGCCGTTCATGCCGCGGCAGGAATAGGCCGAGATCTGCTTGATCTCGACGACGCGCGCGCCGAACCAGCGCTGCGCCGCCGGCTGCACGGACTCGGCGAGCCAGCGCTCCAGCACCGAGACGATCGGACACGCCAGCGTTGCGGCAGGCTTCACTGCGACCGGGCCGACCGTCATCACCGAATTGCCATTCGACGGGCCGAGCCGCGGCGGCGGGGCCGCGCCGGGTGGCTGCTGGGAATAAGGTGCAGGTGAATAAGGCGCGGTCGCGCCCTCGCGCTGCGGATTACTGCGCAGGCCAGGATAATAAGGTCGCTCGCCGCTGGCATCGGGCGAGCCGTCCGGCGGCAGGTCGATCTCGCCCTGCTGCGGCGGGACGCCGGGTGCCGACAGCGACACCGGTCCGTTCGGTTGGCTGCCATAGTTCGGCTGGCCGACGGCCTGTTCGGAGTACGGGGTCTGCGCGGGCGGCGGGCCCGGCTGACGATTGATCGGCCAACGCGGCTGGTTGCCGACCGACGCCGGTGGACGCAAACTATCGTCGGCAAATCCGTAAGCCGAACTGGCTTCGCCGAGCGCGGCGACCTTGAGCGGAAACTCGGCGCCGCAGACGCCGGGGCCGGAAATCGGATCGATGCGGACGACGTCCGGGCCTTCCTTGACCGCGCCTGATTTCAGGCAAGCGGCCTCGGCCTCGGCCCGCCACGGTTCGCGCTCGGCAGTCTGGAACAGACCGCGGCCGCAACCAGCAAGCGACACAAGGACAAGGGAGCCGACGAGATACAAACGAACTCCACGCGTCATGGCGCGGAGGTTCTGCGAATTTGATTAAAGACTCTTCAACGCATTTCGACTGTTTGATTTCAGGTGTCTTTAACCATGCGGCGGAACCCGGCAGGGCAATTCGCGCGACCGCATCGATCTCGTTGTGTCATCAACTGTGGCGAATGCTCCGCATCACGTCGCAGCAGAGCAGAGCAACGCCACCGCATTGTTGTGATCGAGAAGGCATGGCGGTTCGACGTCCTGCCGCATCGGCATGCGGCTTTTGATTGTGTTTCACAACATCACAATCTTTCTGAGATCTGACAGACGGTATCCGGGACCGGCAGCCTGACCGCAACCCGCAACGCCGCGGAATTTATTTGCGTGCGCTTCAACATCTTGATTCGCCGCCTGTTTGAGCCACGCATCGCAATGCGGCATCACAGGGGAACACCGAGCTTGGCAGCAAGGCTGACTTTTTCGGCCAGGAACCTCTTGCTAGCTTTTGCGTTAATGCGGGCAGCGTTGTGAGCCAAGGGAGCTTCCCAATGGATTTCGCGAGTCCTCTGCTGAGCAAGCTGAGCATTGTGGCCGCGTACATCGCGTTCGCCTTCGTCGGCGCCATCATTCTCGGCGTGTTCTAAAGCATTCGACCAGGCCATGAGTTCAGCGCCCGGCGGCCGCCCCCGCCGGGCGCTTTGCTTTTTGCGATAGCTTATTCCGTCACCCCGAGGAGCGCGCATCGCGCGCGTCTCATCCGGTTACAAATTGGACACCTGCGCGTTCAGGAGCGCGGCTCGCCCCTAGGCTGCCCCTGCGTGATCACGCGCTGCCGTGCGTGCGAGACGCGGACCCAGTCGGCACCGGTGCAATAGACGCGGCCGAGCGCGCAGGACGAGACCCGCAGCCTGTCAGCGGCCTTCAATTCGATCGTGCCGTAACGGATGTTGCCGCTGTCCTGACTGTAGACGCCGCCATTCCAGCGTGCGCCGTTCTTCGGCTTCATGTTGATCAACACCGCTTCACCGAGATCGCGGGTGGTCCTGTCGAGCGCATAGCCGCACAACGCCGTGCCGCAGAGACGGATGCGCACCAGATTGTTGGCTTCGGTCTGCCAGTCGCCGATCGGACCGTCGTCAGGTTCGTCGGCCGCGCGCGAGACACGTATCACCGGCGGCGCCGGACGCGCAGGCGCTGCGGCCGGCGGCGGAGGCGGAGCCGCGACGACCGGCGATGGCGGGGGCGTCATCACGCGGGGCGGCGACGGTGCCGACGGTGGCGGCGCGGCAGCAGGCGCGACTGGGGCGGGCTTGTACACGATGATCGGTGGCGGCGCGGGAGATGCTGCCTGCACGGGCGCGGGCAGCGCGCTCGCGGCCGGCGTGGCAGGGATCGCTGCCGTCGCTGCCGACGCGGGCACCGGCTTCAGCATGCGGCCATTGTCACCGCCGTCATCGCGCCTGGAGCCGCCCGAGACCGAGACGCAGGACAGCGAGCGGCAGCGCGTCGAATCCACATGGACGCGGTGGCCGCCAATCGAGAACGAGATGCCCTCACTGGCATGGGCGAACGGCGTGAACAGCATCAGCGCGACGAGCAGGCAGAAGCGCTTCATCGAAGCCTCCAAAACATCCGATGACGCTTAAGGTCGCCGTGCTCGCAGCGCAGTGATCTCGGTCACCGTCATTCGGCTCAGCCCGCAACGTGATGCACATCACGGAAACGGGAGCCGGCGGCGCGTAGCGTCCGGACCAATCGCTGCCCCCGCTCAACGCCACGGAGACTTAAGATGAAGAAGCTCGTTGCGATCGCCGCGCTGCTGATGGCCACCACATCGGCGCATGCCGGCGGCACCGGCATCACCTTCCAGATCGACGGCCAGCGCATCCATGTCGAGGCGCCGCGCAATTGCAGCGCGCTGTCCTGCATCCGCATCTCGGCGCCGGGCTACAACGGCACGATCGGCGGCATCAGCAAGAACCTCGGCTCGAAGTCCGAAGACGATGACGATGTCGCCTCGACGAGCTCGCCGTCACCCGCGCCGCCGGCCGCGCCCGCACCTGCACCTTCACTTGGGCCAGTTCAGGCCGCCGCGCCGCAGCCGGCCGCGCCGGCCGCTGCCGCGCTCCCGCCGCCTCCGCCGCCCCCTGCGCCACCGGCAACGGTTGCGACCACGGCCCCCGCGCCGGTTGACGCCGCGCCCGCTGCGCCTGCACCGGCCCCGGTCGCCGCGCAGCCCGCGCCGCAACCGCAAGCCGCTCCGATTGCCGCAGCACCGACGGCGGCGCCAACCGGACCGATCGGCGTCTGGGCCACCGAGGAAAACAAGGGCAACGTCCGCGTCGAAGCCTGCGGCACCAATCTGTGCGGCTATTCGATGAAGAGCAACGAGCGCATCCTGATCAACATGAAGCCCGACGGCAGCAAGTGGAGCGGCCGCATCCACGATCCCGACTCCGGCCGCAACTACGACTCGACGATCGCGATGAAGGGCCCGAATGCGATGCGCGTGCAGGGCTGCGCCTTCGGCGGCATGTTCTGCGGCGGCCAGACCTGGAAGCGGGTCAGCTAAGGCCTGACATCTCCGGATCGTTCTGATGTCCGCTGCCGCGCAAACGGCGAGTGGACATCAGGTTTTCTGCCAGTCCGGCGGTCGCTTCATGTCGATCGCCGGACGCGCTATAAGTGCCGCCGTGTCGAGGTTGAATCGAACCTGCGGGCGGCTTGCGATGGCGATGACGGCTCTTGAACTCGGTCTCCGGGGCGCGGTGGTCGCGCTGTTCCTGGTGGTTTGCGCGGTGCTGCTGCTGCGCTACGCGGCAGTGCATCGCGCCGCGCATCTCGGTGCCGCGATGGGCGTGGCCGGCGCGGCCTACGCGATTTCGACCGCACCGTTCTTTCCCGCATCGTCATTCGGCTGGAGCTCTCCGTTCATCGCCTTCGCGATGGGCTCGCCGGTGATTTTCTGGCTGTGGGCGCGCGCGATGTTCGACGAGCGATTTGCCCTGCGGCCCTGGCACGCGGCGGCGTGGACGCTGCTCGCCGGCCTTGGTGTTGTGAGCCACAATTGCTGGGCGATCTGGCCCGATCTCGCCGGGCCGTGCGGCCGCGCCCTGGCGCTGGCGACGATCGCCTTCGCCGTACTCGGGATCGCGCAAATTCCGAAGGGATGGCGCACCGCCGTGACCACGGCACGCGGCCGGATCCTGATCGCGCTGCTGATCGGCATCGGCCTTCAGATGATGTTCGCCGCGGCGGCCGGGCTCGCCGCGATTCCGACCCGATCGATCAGCCTCAGCGCCGCGCTCGCGCTTGGCGCATTCGCGCTGATCGCGATCTGGATGATGCTGTTCGATCCGCCCGAGAGCCAGCCGGCGGTTGCCGGCGCCGGAACTGGCCAGGCCGCACCGGTCGCGCGTTCGCTCGCCAAAGGCGGGCCGCCTGCCTCCAGCCAGGCCGCGCTCAATCACCTCAAGCACCTGATGGCGACCGAGCGGACCTACCGGCAGGAGGGGCTGACCATCGGCGTCTTGGCCGTCAAGCTCGGCATGCCGGAATACCGGCTGCGGACGCTGATCAATGACGGGCTCGGCCACCGCAACTTCAACGCCTTCCTCAACCGCTACCGGCTCGACGAAGCCAAGGCGGCGCTCGCCGATGCCGGCCAGGCTGAGGTGCCGGTGCTGACGATTGCGCTCGATGCCGGGTTCCAGTCGCTGGCGCCGTTCAACCGCGCCTTCAAGGCGGACACCGGGCTGACGCCGACCGAGTTTCGGCGCCGGGCGACGGCCGCGCAAACCACGGACGCTGCGGAAATCGCTCGGTCGGAGTGAGAATTCACTCCTCGATTTCAGAAATCGATAGGCTTGCGGCCCGACAATCTGCCTAGCTGTGCCGACACAGGCGCGGATCGCGCCAAGGCGTGACATGACAACGTAATCTGGCAACGTGACCTGGCAAGCGGAGTTCGACGGCCGATGAAGCACTTTTTTACCGCGGCAAAGCTGCTGGCCCTCGACCTGGCGTCGACCCTCGTCTTTCTTGTTCTGTTCCTGCTGACCCACAACACCGCGCTCTCGGTCGGTATCGGCATCGCGTTCGGCGTCACGCAGATCGGCATCCAGATGGTGCGCCGGAGGCGGATCGACACCATGGAATGGCTGAGCCTGTTCCTGGTCGTCACCGCCGGCACCGCGACATTGCTCACGAATGACCCGCGCTTCGTGCTGTTCAAGCCGAGCGTGATCTACGCAATCGTCGGCGTCGTGATGCTGAAGCGAGGCTGGCTCAACCGCTATCTGCCCAAGATCGCGCAGACCGTCGTGCCCGATGTCGCCGTGATGGTCGGCTACGCCTGGGCAGCCCTGATGTTCACCTCCGCCGCCGTGAACGCCTTCGTCGCGCTGACCTGCGAGATCACAACATGGGCTGTCGTGATGCCGATCTTCGGCATCGTGAGCAAGATCGTGGTGTTCCTCGGCGGCTTTGCCGCGCTCCGCCTCATCGCCAGGCGCCGCATCCGCGCCATGCCCGAAGCCCAGCGCGAGGCCGTGCTCGCGCTCGAGGGGGCTCCGGCGGCGGCGACACCGTAGGCGCTGACGTTACCCGGCGGCGTGTGGTTAACGAAACAAACCGGCGTGCGACGAAACCATTTTGCCATGCGCACGAAGAAGTGCCGAAACCAAGCCTCCCTCATGATGACCTCGACGACGCGCTGCAACGGCGCGCTCACCACAAGGGGGACATCATGGCTTTCACCGCTTCGACGCTTCGTCACGGCAAACTGCTGGCGGCAACCGCGTTCACGCTCGGTCTGTTGACCTCGGCGTCCTATGCCTACACCGACGAGCAGCAGCAGATGTGCACCGGCGACGCGATGCGGCTGTGCAGCTCGGAAATCCCCGATGTCGATCGCGTCACCGCCTGCATGGTCCGGCAGCGCGCGCTGCTCAGCGACGGCTGCAAGGCGGTGTTCCACTACGTGCCGCCGGCGACCGCTGCGCAGCCTGCAAGCTATGCGCCGGCAGCCAAGCCCGCGAAGCCGCTCAACATCACCCCGCACAAGCGCGGCTGACCAAAACGCCAACAACGACCAAGTGCCGCGCTTCCTTCCCGGGAGCGCGGTGCTTGATCGTTCGGGTCCGCCATGACAACAAGGCGGGACCGTTCATTCGGCATTCAGCCTGACGCGGCTCAATTGCCGATCCCCAATGCCTCCCGGGAATCGATGGTGATGCGCCGCGCCTTCCTTTACGCGCTCCTGCTTGGTGCCGGCGTCACGATCGGTTGGCATGCAACGGCCAATGCCGCGCCGGACCTGACCCAACTTGCGCAAGCGCAGCCTGCACCGGCGCCTTCGGCCGCCCCGGCGCCGAATGCGACACCGTCAGCGCCTGCCACGCCTGCCACGCCTGCCCCCGCTCCGGCTGCCGCGCCGCAGGCCACAGCGCCCGAGCCGATCGGCAACGTCGCGACATTGACCGGCACCGCCACCGTCACGCGCAACAACACCACGACGCCATTGCAGATCCGCGACGACATCTTTGCCAATGACGACGTCGCCACGTCGGCGACCTCCTCGCTCGGCATCACCTTCAACGACGGCACCACCTTCAACCTGCGGGCCAATGCCAGGATCACGATCGACAATTATGTCTACGAGGACGGCGGCCAGCAGAACAGCGCGCTGTTCAACGTCGCCAAGGGAACGGCGGCGTTCGTCGCCGCCGCCGTCGCCAAGACCGGCGACATGAAGATCTCGACGCCGACCGCAACACTCGGCATCCGCGGCACCACCGGCCTTGTCGAAGTGCCCGAAGGCGCGACCGCGACCAGCAACAATGTCGGCATCAAGCTCTATCCCGACGCCGACGGGCATGTCGGCCGCATCGAGGTCAACGACCGCGGCGGCGCCTCGCTCGGCGTGCTGACGCGCGGGGCGAGCGGGTTTGCGATTCGTCCAGGCACCGGCGGCGCGCGCTTCGCCGCGGTGCCGCTGACGATCTCGCCGCAACAAATGACGCGTGACCAGGGCTTCGTGCGCGCGGTGCATTCCGCGCAGACGTTGGGCCGCCAGGTCGTGACCGAGCAGCGTGACTTCCGCCGCGCCAATCCCGACTTCCGCAGGGCCAATCCGGCCGCGCCCTATCCGAATCGCGGCCAGCCAGTGCAGCCGAACCCGCAGCGGCAGAACGGCCTGCCGGGCCAGAACCGCAACGCGCCGCAGCAACCGGGTCAGCAAAACCGTCCGGGCCAGTTGCAGCAGCCCGGCCAGCCGAACCGTCCAGGCCAGCCGCAGCAACCGGGCACACCTGGCCGGCAGGGCTCGCAGCAGCCGGGCACGCAGCAGCCGGGCACGCAGCAGCAAGGCGGCGCACAACACGCGCTGCCCGGCCAACCCGGCGGCACGACACTGCCGCACGCGCCCGGCGTCCAGACGCCAACCGGACAACGGCCTGCGGGACAACAGCCCGCGCACCAAGAACCCGCGCGTCAAGGCGGCGCGGCACAGCCCGACGGACAACAATCGCCTGCACGTCAAGGCGGCCTGCAACCCGGACGCACGCCGGTGCCGGGCGGCGTGCGCCAGCCGGGGCAGCCGGGCGTGCCGCGACAGGGCGCGGCCCAGCCTGCGCCGCAGGCCCCTGGCCAGGCGCGGCCCGGCATTCAGCAGGCCGCGCCGAACATCCGCCCCGGCATGCAACGGCCCGCAGTGCAGGCACGCCCCGCCTTCCAGCAACGGCGTGCACCGCCGCCGCGCGCCGCGAAGCCGCCGCCCAAGGACAAGCGTCACAATTGATCGATCGCAGCAATGCCATGCTCATCTGAGCTCCTCTGACGAGCTTCTGCGATCCAACGCGCGAGCGTGGCGCCGGGCGAGAACGCCGGCACCACACTCCAATCGACGAATTGCGAACGGCAGGTCAGCCCCGCCTGGTAATCACGGCCTCCAGATATTCGCTGGGGATGACCAGCGTTCCATCCTTGGCGACGTTGAACTGGTCCATCAGGCCGAACAGGTCGGCGGCGAGCAGTTGCTGCTTGACGGCATCGATCGCCCCGAAGGCTTTCAGGACCGGGCCGTAATAGGTGCGGAAGATCTCGAGGAAATGCTCGCGCGACCTGTAACGGAAATTGAAGTGCCTGCGTTTGGCATCGACCGTGGCCTGAGGCCCGAACAGGGCACTGAGATGGGCTTCAGTGCCCCATAGCGCAGGCGACTTCACGCCCGACGCCGGCGGCACATATTTTCCGATGGTCTTGAACACCTGGCCGATGAAACCCTCCGGCGTCCAGCTCGCAAGGCCGATCTTCCCGCCAATCCGGCAGACACGGCGCAATTCGTTTGCCGCCTGCTGCTGGTCGGCGGTGAACATCACACCGAATGTCGACAGCACGACGTCGAAGCTTGCGTCGGCAAACGGCAGCTTCTCCGCGTCCGCCTCCTGGAACGTGACCGGCAGCCGCTCCGCGGCCGCACGCTCGCGGCCGCGCTCGAGCAACGCTCCGACGTAATCGGTCGAGACCACGTCGGCAAAACGCCGCGCCGCGGCCAGCGTCGCGTTGCCGTTGCCGGCGGCGACGTCGAGCACCATTTGATTGCTGCGCAGGTCGACTGCCTCGCAGAGCGTTTCGCCGACGATCTGGAGCGTGGTGCCGACGATCGCGTAGTCGCCCGAGCTCCAGGTGGCTTGCTGGCGTGCCTTGACGGCAGCGAGATCGACGGCAGGCATTTCGGTCTGAACGTTCATGTGTATCTCCTTTTGAAAACGTGTCGTGCGGCTGGCGGCGAAGCCGCTGGCTTCGCCTGAAGTCCGCGAGTTGCGCCAAAAAGGCGTCGTGCAATGACTTCAATGTGCTGCGAGCTAGCTCCGACGGTCGAGAACGACCGGGATGGTGGATGCGGCAACAATGCTCCAATCCGAACGATGTCTGCAGCCGTGCCCGCTGCGCTGAGGCCAAGCCGCCTGCTGCGCTGGCCCTGCACGATGCTCCCGAACGGCAGGCTCCTCCGCTCTCGTGAACACGGGTGAGGACAAACCCGCGATCATCAGCCCGAGCAGCGCGCTTCGAATGATCGGCCGAGAGCTGCGGTTACCGGCGGCCTTCGACCGCAGGTCGCCGGGGCTCGCGCGGCATCAAGCGACTGGCCTGCCGCTCACGCCGTGCGAGCATCCCTGCGACCGACTGATTGACGATCCGGCGGATCCGCAAGTGCAGAATGGAAAGATGCCTTCGCACCGGACTTGACACGCACTCCATAAATGAAATCGGCATAATCGTTTCCTTGATCGAAGTGTGATGGCGCTCCGGATAATGGTTGGACCGGGAAGCGCCATGCGACGCCTCGCAGGCGTCATTCGGCTGCAATGGGCGGTTGGACGGGATCACCACGCACCACCACGGTGGTCGCGACCTTGTAGAATTCCTCGCCCGGCATGCCGACGCAGCGCGCATGATCCCGGATCGAGTCACCGTCACGCGCCTCGTAGATGCAGAAAGTGCCAATGCGACCATCTGCCTCATGCACCACGTAACTGCGGATCCAGCGGACGCGGTCCGGCATCTGCTCGTCGCCGATTCTGGCGGAGGTTGCGCCGGCAAGCTCCAGCTCGGCCATGTTTGCCCAGGCGCTCGGACGGCGAATGACATAGAGTTCCATCGAAATCTCCTCGGTTGCGACGGTTGAACAGCAGGCTGCGGCAATCGCGGCCATGGTCAGCTATAGGCGCGGTCAACGCCAACTGTCCTTACCGCGGGCTGATCATTGTCTGATCTTTGCCTGAACCTTTTCCGGCGACCCCGGACCCATACACATGGCAATCTCATTTGGACTGTTCGAGCTTGATGAAGCTGGACGCGTGCTGCTGTGCGCGCGGCAGGAAGTCGCTTTGCAGCCGCGTGTGTTCGATCTGCTGGTCTACCTTGTCCACCACCGCGAGCGGGTCGTCTCCAAGAACGAGCTGCTCGAGGCCGTCTGGCCGGAAGTCACGGTCACCGACAACTCGCTGCAGCGGGCGGTGAGTTCGTTGCGCGCCGCGCTGCGCAAGGGTGGCATGGAGGGCGCGATCCGGAATCTGCCGGGCAAGGGATATCGGTTCTTCGTTGATTCCGAGATCAGGCCGCCGGAACGCATTGACCACAAGCAAGTCGATGACGCCGTCGGTGCAATCGGTCTCGCCCGACGCGCAGCAGCCGGGCAATTGTGGCTGCAGGCAGCCACCCTGTTCGCGAGCGCGGATGAAGACGGCCGGCTCAACGCTGAAGACTTGCACCAATGGGCGCTTGCCCTGCAATGCCTCGGCAGGACCGCGGCAGCGATTCCGATTCTGGTTCGCGCAGTCGCCGCGCGCAGCGAAGCCGGCGACGCTGCCGGCGCGGCGGTCGACGCCATCGCGCTCTCGGGCCTGCATTTCGAGAGCGGCCAGGCCGCGATCGGAAAGGGCTGGCTCGCGCGCGCGGAGGATTGGGCCTCGAGGCTCGACGATCCCCCGACGACTGCCCTGCTGTTATGGATGAAGTCGAAACTGGCTGCCTTCGATGGCGAGCCGGAACAGGCACTCGCGTTGGCCGACGCGGCCTACACGGCCGTCAGATACAAGGATGCGCTCAACATCGAAGCTCTGAGCCTGGCCTATCGCGGCTTCTATCGGCTATGCCTCGGCGACACGCATGGCGGACTGGCCGATCAGGACCATGCCGCCGCGGTCGCACTGTCCAGCAACAACCTGGATCCGATCATGGGCGGCAGCCTCTACTGCAACATTCTCTGGGCAGCCCGGATGTTCGGAGATTGGGCGCGGGCCGACCAGTGGACGCGGAGCTACCAGAACTTCTGTTCGAGCAGCGGTATGGAACTGACAGGTTCATGCCAGCTGCATCGCTCCGAGGTGCTCGGCATCAGGGGCTCGCTCGACGAAGCGCTGGCTCGGATTCAGGACGCGCTCGCGCGCCTGACCAGCGATGCGCCATGGTCGATGGGCGATGCCAACCGGGTGCTGGGCGATATCTTGGCTGCGATCGGCAATGACGACGCAGCGCTCGAAGCCTACGACAGGGCTTACACGATGGGTTGGTGCCCGGAGCCGGGCCGCGCGATGTTGCTGCTCGCAAGAGGCGAAGCGGAAGCCGCCCATGCGAGCCTCGAACGGAGCTTGATCGGCAAGACCTGGTGGACCCTGCAGCGGCGGGGAATCCTGCTCGCGCATCTGGCGCTGGTTGCGGCACACACGCATCGGACCGGTCAGGCCAAGGCCTTGATCTGCGAACTTTCTGGAAGTCCTGATCGCTGGCCGATGCCCTCGATCCGCGCGCTCACCAACGAAGCGCAGGCGATCCTCGCGCTTTCCCGGCAGGACCATGAAGCAGCCATGCGGCATCTCCATCTCGCCCGCCAGCTGTGGTCCAGCATCGAAGGGCGGGTTCAGATCGTGCGGCTGAGGCTGCAGATTTCCAGGCTCCAGCTGCAGCGCGGGGACGTTCGCGGCGCCATGGCGGAAGTTCACGCGGCACAGCTTCTGGCAAATGAACTGGGTTCGCCCAAGCGCGTTGCCGACTGCGTTGCCTTGCAGCGCGACATCGACGCCTGGCAGCCAACCGCACGACGTCAGATGTGCGGGTGATCAGGCCGCGCGACGCAGCCAGTCGCGCACGCGCTCGATCAGGTTCTTGCGCGGGATGGGCCGGACGGCCGTGGCAACGGGTTCGATCTGGCGCGCGGATGATGGCGATTCCTCGGATGCATCCGCGGCCGGCGCCCCCGCAATATCGGACGTCTCCGCCATGACCGGGACCTCAGCAGGCGCCGGCGTGTCAACGGCGACCGGCGTCTTGGCGTCGACGGACGCTTCAGCGACCGTCGGTATCTCGGCGACGGTGGGAGCTTCAGGGTGTGCAGGCGTATCGACGCCCGGCTCCTCTTCGACAACGCGCGAGCGCCGTCGCTCCACGGCCGCAACCCGCAACCGCGCGCGCCGCTCGCGCTCGGCGTTCGCCGCGGCCTGCAGCGCGATCGGGCCGACATTTTCCAGGAACGCACGTTCATAGCCGCGCGACAGGCGATCGAGCGCTTCATCGAGCGACAGCCAGTCGACTTCCCTGATGTCGCTCATCAACGCGCGCACCGGCTTGCCGCCGGCATCCATGCGCCAGTAATGCACCACCTTGGAACGGCCGCCTGAATCATAGACCAGCGTGCCGAGGAATTCGTGCACCTCGACGTCGTGGCCGGTTTCCTCCAGCACCTCGCGCTCGGCGGCGGCGCGCGGCGTCTCACCATCGTCGAGCTTGCCCTTGGGCAACACCCACTCATTGCGCTTGCGCAGGCGCACGACGGCGAAGCGCTGCGGTGCGTCCCGCCGCAGCACAATGCCTCCCGCCGCCAGAACAGGCGTCCGCGCCATCTCGTGTCCATCACGTTTGCGATTTAGGATCGTCGCGCGACGATCCCGCGTATCTTAAAGCATGATCCGGAAAAGTGGAAACCGGTTTTCCGGGCAGACCATGCTCAAAGAATGACGCGCAGGAAACAGCGAGATCAGTTCGTAGGCTTTTTCAACAGCGGTTCGCCGCATTTGATCCGTGCTCCCTCCGCGACATTGTCGCAGAATTCGAAATTGCCGGGCGCGAGCACGATGATGGTCGAGCCGTGCTCGAACCAGCCGAGTTCGTCGCCCTTCCTGACATGCGCGTTACAGGGGAAATCCACCGGGCCCCGCGACTGCGCGTTCAGCGTGACGTCGAGGAAATGCAGGCGGAGACTCGCCACCAGGATGGCGGCGACCGGAACCAGCGTCAGCGCCTCGCCGGTTGGAAGCTTCGCGCGCAGCACCGCGCGCTCGTTCTTGCAGAACAGCCGCTCGACCCGCTTCAGCGCGATCGGATTGACGTTCCAGACATCGCCATGAATGAACGTGACCTTGTCGATCGCAAGATCATAGGGCGCGTGGAAGCGGTGATACATGCTCGAGGTCAGCCGCAGCGTGACGAAGCGACCGTTGCTGTGCTGCTCCACCAGCGCGGGATCGCCGACCAGATCGAGCAGCGAATAGGGCGCGCCCTTGACCTGGAACAACTGCCCATCCTCGATCCGCCCATGCGCGCCGATGATCGCATCCGACGGGCTCGCGATGATGGCGGGGTCGGGCACCGCCGGGCGCAGGCCGGGCTTGAGCTCGCGGGTAAAGCAATCGTGCAAACTCTTGAACTCGGTCTTCTTCGCCTCGGACAGATCGAGGTCGGAGAACAGCTTCCAGCAGGCGATCGAGGCGTCGCGCACCAGGGGGTTCTCGACCTTGGAGAACCAGCCCATGAAACGGGTGATCGCCGCCCGCGGAATCCGGTTGGTTAGCAGGAAATTGAGGTCTTCCTGCTGGGTGAATGCCGAGATCAGGCCCTTGACTGTCATGAATTTGTTAGGTGCCGAGGCTAGCGCTTCTGTCATGGAAACATCCCTTCCGATTCTCTCGCTGTCCGCCGCCGCGCTTGCCGGCGCCGCCGCAGCTTTCCCCAAAATTCAGGCCCGCCTCGCACTGTCGCGGGCCAAGCACCGCTCGCTGACCGGACATTCCAAGATGTCCAAGATGGTGGCGCGCATGGTGCCGCACTACGAATTCGACATCGACGAGTTCTTCCGCTCCGACGGAGCCCCGAAGGACGTCGCGATGCAGCGGCAGGACGGCTTCTTCCGCCTCGCCGGCCTCTACGCGGATCGCTACCCCAAGGGCCGCGCGCTGACCGCCGAGGTGACGGAGCGGATCTCCGACCTGCAGTTCACCGAAACCTACCGCGTGCCGTTCCAGTACAGCCGCCTGGTGCGCGAGCATCTCGGCACCTCGGCCTTCGTCGAGACCTCCAGCGGCGTCACCGTCACCGACCTCGACGGCAATGTGTCCTACGACCTGACCGGCTCCTACGGCGTCAACATCTTCGGCAACGACTTCTACAAGGAGTGCATCGCCGAGGGTGAGAAGCGGGCGCATGCGCTCGGCCCCGTGCTCGGCCCCTACCACCCGATCATTGCCGACAACGTCAAGCGGCTCTGCGAGATCTCCGGCCTCGACGAGGTCTCGTTCCACATGTCCGGCACCGAGGCCGTGATGCAGGCGGTGCGGCTCGCGCGCTACCACACCAAGCGGACGCACCTGGTCCGTTTCGCCGGCGCGTATCACGGCTGGTGGGGCGAGGTGCAGCCCGGGGTCGGCAATCCGGTGTCGCCGCACGAGACCTTCACGCTCGCCGACATGTCGGAGAAGACGCTGCACGTGCTGCGCACCCGCAAGGACATCGCCTGCGTGCTGGTCAATCCGCTGCAGGCGCTGCATCCGAACGGAAACGCGCCCGGCGATTCCGCGCTGGTCGATTCGTCGCGCTCCTCCCGATACGACCGCGCCGCCTACACCGAATGGCTGAAGAAGCTGCGCGAGGTCTGCACCGAGCGCGGCATCGTGCTGATCTTCGACGAGGTGTTCGTCGGATTCCGCCTCGCCGCCGGCGGCGCCCAGGAATATTTCGGCGTCAAGGCCGACATGGCGACCTACGGCAAGAGCCTGGCCGGCGGACTTCCGGTCGGCGTGGTGTGCGGCCGCAAGGATCTGATGCGCCGCTTCCGCGACGACCGGCCGGCCGACATCTGCTTCGCGCGCGGCACCTTCAACTCGCATCCCTACGTGATGACGGCGATGGACGAGTTTTTGAGCCGTCTCGCCAGCCCGAATTTCCGCTCGATCTACAACGGGCTCGACGAGACCTGGAACGGCCGCGCCAAATCGCTCAACGACCGCCTCGAAGCACAAGGCCTGCCGGTTCGGGTCGGCAACATCTCGTCGATCTGGACGGTCTCTTACACCGAGCCGTCCCGCTACAACTGGATGCTGCAATACTATCTGCGGGCCGAGGGACTGGCGCTGAGCTGGGTCGGCACCGGCCGGCTGATCTTCAGCCTGAACTACACCGACGCCGACTTCGCCGAGGTCGCCGACCGCTTCGTCGCGGCAGCCGAGAAGATGAAGCGCGACGGCTGGTGGTGGCGCAAGGAAGGCCTCACCAACAAGAACATCAAGCGGCAGATCCTGAAAGAGATGGTCGCCGTGAGGTTCGGGCGCTAAACCCCGGTACCGCCCTCTCGCTCCCTCGCCCCGCCCTTGCGGGGAGAGTGTTGGGGTGATGGGCTGCATCCACAAAATCGGTAACAGACGGACTCGCTGTGAGCCCCCCTCACCCGGATTGCATCTGGCGATGCAATCCGACCTCTCCCCGCACGCGGGGCGAGGTGAAGAGAGTGCACAGACGAGAAGCTTCAAGACGAGACCTTGTTGTTGCGGCGTCCCAAGACGTAGATGCCCGGGACAAGCCCGGGCATGACGCATATCGGAAAGATATTGGAGCAACGATCAGGCGTGCTTGACGTGCTTCTCGAGACCCGGATCGATCAGCTCGCCCTTCATCAGGAACAGCGGCGCCTTGTGATAGAGCTTCAGGTCATGGAAGGGGTCGGTGACGATCTTGGTCATCCAGACGAGGCCGGTCTCGATGTCGCGGATGAAGAACAGATGGATGGTGCGGAACAGGAGACCGCCGATGCCGACCACGAGCCAGACCTTGGCCACCTGACGGGTGAAGTCGCCCATCGTGACCCAGGGCTTGAACAGGCCGAACAGGGTCGGATCGAAGTACAGCACCATCGGCGACAGCGCCCAGATCGCCATCAGCACGACCTTGCGCTGCAGGTTGTAGCCGACCTTGATGTCTTCCTTGTGCTCGTGGGTCGCCTGGTTGACGTGGTCATACCCCTTCGGCTCGAAGAAGAAGTGACCGGCCTGGCGTGAGGTCATCGAGACCAGCCAGCCGACCAGTGCCGACACGACCGGATCGAAGAACAGCATCACATAGGCGAACAGGAAGCTCAGCGCGCTGACAAAGTGCAGGCTCTGGTTGATCCGGCTGTGATGGTAGAAGCGATGGTCATCCCAGCGCTGGGTACGGAGCTCTTGCAGAAAATTCTTGATCATTGGTTCCCCCAACATCTTCGGGACAGGATTTACAGGGATTCGATGTATCGCGTGTGACATCATCATAATGACATATGACAATGCGGAGCGACGCCTTGACGCAACCGGAGAAGGGTCTTGCCTCATCCCGGCGAGGTTTGCGGGGATGAGGCGAAGAAAATCGTAGCCTCCTGGCTAGGGCGCGCTGTGCGCCACCTCACCCGGAGGACCGGCGGGCTGAGCCGCCTGGCCAACCGCCTCAGGCGGCTTTGGCGACGTCCGCCTTGCGGAAGCGGACCAGCGAGAAATGGCCGAGCGGCGGGATCAGGCGGCGCTCCGCGAGCTCCATGCCGCGCGCGCCGGCCAGCCACTTGGTGTAGCGCGACCAGGCGAATTCGGCGGTCCGGAACCCGAGCGGGCGCACCACCGGCTGCAGCTTCTGCTCGATGAAGCGGCGGACGCCGGCATCGGCGCTGACGCGGGTCAGGATGATCAGCTCGCCGCCCGGACGCACCACGCGGGCGAACTCGTCGAGCGCGGCTTCCGGGTTCGGCACCGCGGACAGCACGTACTGCGCCATCACCACGTCGAACGAATCGTCGGGGAATTCGAGCTTCTCGGCGTCCATCACCGCGAGGCCCTCGACATTCTTGAGGCCCTGCTCGGCCACCCGCTTCTTGGCCTTCTCGAGCATCGCCTCGGAGATGTCGGTGCCGAAGATGCGCACATTTTGGCTATAAAGCGGCAGCGAGATGCCGGTGCCGACGCCGACCTCGAGCACACGGCCGCCGATCTTGTTGGTGGCCTGGATCGCAGCCTGCCGGCCCTTGCTGAACACGCCGCCGAACACGAGGTCGTAGATCGGCGCCCAGCGGTCATAGGCCTGCTCGACCGTTTCGCGGTCGAAGTCCATGGAACGGTCGGCGCCCAGCTTGATGATTTCAGCCATAGATTAGGTCTCTCGTCTTTCGTTCGTTTGAGCTGTTAATTCGGAACCGCACTGCGGCCGGCAACGCGGCGGGCGGGCCGCGGCGCGCGGCTCGGCTGCAACGTGGCCAGATTGCCGATGAACTGACGCGCACTGTTTTCCCAGGAACGCTCCAACGCAAAATTGCGGCAGTGGGCGCGCGACATGTTCAGCGCGCGCAGGCAGGCGCTGCGCAGATCGTTGTCGATCGCGCCGATCGGATGATCCGCGATGACGTCCTTCGGGCCGGTGACCGGGAACGCCGCAACCGGCGTGCCGCAGGCCAGCGCCTCGAGCTGCACGACGCCGAAGGTGTCGGTCAGGCTCGGGAACACGAAGACGTCGGCGGCGGCGAGGTGCGAGGTCAAGTCCTGGCCCTTCTTCTCGCCGAGGAAAATCGCGTCGGGATATTTCTGTTCCAGCGCCGCCCGTTGCGGACCGTCGCCGACCACGACCTTGGAGCCCGGCAGATCCAGCGACAGGAAGGCGTCGAGATTCTTCTCCACCGCGACGCGGCCCATGGTCATGAAGATCGGCCGCGGCAGGTCGAGCAGCGCCGGCTGGTCGGGATTGAAGATTTTGGTGTCAACGCCGCGGGTCCAGAAGCCGAGCTTGCGGAAGCCACGCTCGGCAAGCTCTGATCGCAGCGAGTCGGTCGCGACCATCGTCATCGATCCGGCCGCGTGGAAGTGGCGCAGCACGGCATAGCCGACGCTGTCGGGAATTCCGGTGCGCACCGAAACATATTCCGGGAAGCGCGTTGTATAGGATGTGGTGAACGCGAGCTTGTTGCGCTGGCAATAGCCGCGCACCGCCCAGCCGATCGGTCCTTCGGTCGCGATGTGGATCGCCTCGGGCGCGGCCTCCTCGATCCGGCGCGCGATCTCGCGGCGATTCGGCAGCGCCATGCGCAGGCCCGGATAGGTCGGCACGCCGACGGAACGGAAACCGTCGGGGGTGAGGAATTCGATCTCGGCGCCGAGGGTCGCTGCGCTGCGCGCAAGCGACGTCAGCGTCCGAACCACGCCGTTGACTTGCGGATGCCAAGCATCGGTCGCAACGAGTATGCGCATCGCAGGAGACCCAAATCGTTAATCTTGATTCTGCTCGCACGACGTTCTGACATGGATGTTTCAAACGTATGACGTCATCGAAATGTTAGGTTGTTTTTCACGGCGAACTGCCGGTTTTTCGTGTAACATGACAGCCAGATGTCAGAGCAGCAGAGTGAACATCCCGGCACCACGCGCCGCAGGCTCAAACGGCGAAACTCGTCGCTCCTGATCCTGGCGGCCGGCATCTTCGTGTTCGCCGTCGCCGCAGGCCTGCTGTTCTACGGGCTGCGTCCGGTGACGCTGAAGATCGCGGTCGGCCCGACCGGCAGTGACGACGTCAAGCTCATCCAGGCGTTCGCGCAGGCCTTCGCGCGTGACGGCAATTCGGTGCGGCTGAAGCCGGTCACGACACAGGGGGCCGCCGAAAGCATCGCGCTGTTCACCGCGAACAAGGTCGACCTCGCGGTCGTGCGCGGCGATCTCAGTCTGCCGGCGAGCGCCGAGGCGGTTGCGGTCCTGCGCAAGAATGTCGTTGTGCTGTGGGCACCGTCGGGCGGGAAAGGCAAGCCGCGGTCTGCGAAGATCAAGAGCATCGACGATCTCCCCGGCCACAAGGTCGGTGTCGTCGGCAGCACCCCGGCCAACGTCACGCTGCTGCGCGTGATCCTCACCGAGTCCGGCGTCAACCCCGACAAGGTTGCGATCAGCCAGTTCGCCGTCAACAAGGTCGCCGATCTCGCGCGCGATCCCTCGCTCGACGCCTACATGTCCGTCGGGCCGCTCGACAGCAAGATCACGGCGGAAGCGATCGCGGCGACGGCGGCGGCGCGCGGCGAACCGAAATTCCTCCCCGTCGATGTCTCGGAAGCGATCGCGCAGAAGCATCCGCTCTATGAGTCCGAGGAGATCGCCGGCAGCATCTTCTCCTCTTCGCCGGCCCGGCCCGAGGACAAGATCGAGACCGTCGGCGTCAATCACCTCATCATCGCGCAACATGCGCTGCACGAGGCAACCGTCGGCGCACTCGATCGGCAGTTGTTCACGCAGCGGCTTCAGGTCGCGCGCGACGTGCCGGCGGCGGCCAAGATCGAGAAGCCGGACACCGACAAGGATGCCGCGCTGCCGGCGCATCAGGGCGCGGCCGCCTATATCGACGGTACCGAACGCACCTTCCTCGAAAAATACTCCGACTACATCTGGGGCGGCATCCTGCTGGTCTCCGGCCTCGGCACGGCGGGCGCCTGGTTGCGCCACTACGTGAAGCGCGACGAGCGCGAGCGTTACATCACCCATCGCGACGGTCTGCTGACGCTGATCTCGCGGGTGCGCGGCGCCGAGACGCCGGAGGAACTCGCGGCAATGCAGAGCGATGCCGACGCGCTGCTGCGGGAGGCGCTCGATTGCTACGACGACGGCGCGATCGAGGACGGCGATCTCTCGGCGATCGGACTGACGCTCGAGCAATTCCATCACGCCGTCTCCGACCGCCGCGCCGTGATCAACGGCGACCGGCCGGGCCTACCGCGGATACGCGCAAGCTAGCCTGCTCGGGCACACCAATTGCACCGAGAGCAATGTTTGGATTGCGCCTGCATGCGTACGCCCCCATGCTGCGCCACACCATGATCGCATCCCTCATCGCCGACCTGCCCGCGCCATTCGTGTTCGCGGTCGCGCTGGCCGGCGTGTTCCTGATCTCCTTCATGAAGGGCGCGTTCGGCGGCGGCTTTGCCATTGTCGGCATCCCGCTGCTCTCGCTGGCGATGGACCCGATTGCGGCCGGCGCGCTGCTTGCGCCATTGTTCATCGTCATGGACCTTACGGCGCTGCGTTTCTGGCGCCCGAGCACCTGGTCGCGCGTCGACCTCGCGATGCTGCTGCCGGCGCTCGTGGTCGGGATCGTTCTCGGCTACTTCGCGCTGCGCGATCTCGACCGGCATGCCGTCGAGATCGTGATGGGCCTGGTGACGCTGGCGTTCGCCGCGTTGTGGTTCATCGGCGGCGGCGAGATCAAGCCGCGGCCGCGCTCGACGATCAAGGCGACGCTCGCCGGGCTCTCTTCCGGCGTCACAACGATGGTTGCCCATTCGGGCGGACCACCGCTTGCGATGTACCTGCTGCCGCTCGGCATGTCGAAGGCGCTCTACGCCGGCACCACCAGCCTGTTCTTCACGGTCGGCAACCTCCTGAAGGCCGGTCCGTGGCTCGTGCTCGCCACGCCGTCGCGAAGCCTGTGGATGCTGATGGCGCTTTGCGTGCCGGCCGTGCCGGTCGGCGTCTGGGCCGGTTGGCGGCTGCACGAACGCCTCGACCAGCGGGCGCTGTACCGCGCCTGCTACGCCATTCTCGTCATCACCGCGGCCAAGCTGCTGTGGGACGGACTGGCCGGATACATCCGGCTCTGAGCGCAGGCGACGTTGTTGCTGCTCGTCAGGAAGATCGCCTGCTGCCGCTGACGCTGATGGCAAGCGGCCCGATCCCCTCGAGCATCTCGACCATATCCTCCGGCTCGAGCCGCTTGCGCGCCACGAACGAGAAATGGCGGCGCAGCTTCAGGACCGGCTTCTCGATCCAGTGCCAGGAGAACGCCGCGAACGCCGTGATCAGCACCAGCGCGACGGCGAACTGGACAATCAGCGACGCGTTCGGCAGCCACACCTTCACCACCTGCTGCATCGGAAAGCCGTACAGATAGATCCCGTAGGAATAGTCGCCCCTTGAAAACAGCGGCAGCCGCGGCAGCTTCGAGACACCGAGGAACACGGTGATGTAGACCAGCGCCGGAGCAATGACGGCATTGAGGACAGGCTGGGTGATCCAAGCGGCCGGTCCGAGCAACGCGGCCCCGAGGCAGAGCGCGCAACAGACGGCGAGAATGCGCCCGTCATAGGGAATGCGGTCGCGGTAAAGGTAGATCGCGATCCCGAGCAGGCAGGCAACCGGCAGTTTCGCGCCGCGCCCGAGGAACAGCGCCGTGCTGAAGACCTTGTCATGCAGCGAGCCGGCGACGCCCGGAGGCAGTTGCGACGGCGTTGCGGCATGCCCCGTGATCTGCACCGCAAAGCCGATGCCGACCAGGACGACGACGCCGAGCACGATCAGCGCCGGCCTGCGCAGCAGCCCCAAGGTCATGATGACCGCCATCACCGCGTAGCAGCCATATTCGAACGGCACGGTCCACAGCGAACTGTTGACCTCCGGCGCGGGATTGCTGCTGAACACGCCCGGCAGCGTGTAGTTCACGAGGCCGACGACATTCGTGAAATATTTGTAGGTGCCGGCGCTGGTGAAATAGTCCCAGAGCGGCAGCGTGGTGAAGATCGGTCCGAGGATCAACGCCGACAGCACGATCTCGACCGCGAGCGCCGGAATGATCCGCATTCCGCGATTGATCAGGAATTCCTTCAGGCTGAGCCGCAGCCCGCTTGCGGCGATCAGGAATCCGCTCAATGCGAAAAACATCACGAGGATGGCAAATTGCGGAAACCAGAAGATCCCCGTCAAATCGGAGTCGCCGCGCCCGGTGGCAACATAGGACGTATGTCCTGCGACGACGGAAATGGCGAGCGCAACACGGAGAAAATCGAACCCGGGACCAAAGCCCTTCTGCTGATCCAGCATGCTCCCGATCGAAGGCGCTGGCATGACTTCCACTCCATTCCAAACCACGCCTTCGGACAGCAAGCCTCGTGCCAGGATAGATGTCCTGATGCGGTACAACCTACCCGGCAACCCGCCCTTAACCGTGCGACGAAACACCGACGAAACAAATCCCTAACGGCACGAAACCATTTTGGCGATTTCGTGCAAACGTCCTGAAACGCCTCACCTGTACTGGTTTGACCCAACGACGCGCCGGAACTGGCGCGCAGGGCGCAAACAACAGGGGTCGACAATGTTCAATTCCATCAAGCTGAACGCACGTCTCGCTGCCGCCGCCTTCGGTGCGCTGGCGATCGGCACCGTCGCTTTCTCGGGCTTCGCCGCGGCCGCTCCGCTGCCGCTGTTTCCCTTCATCCTGACGCCGCCGACCGAGGCGGTGCAGCCGCCGGTGCAGTCGATGCCGCAGGCGCAGGACGAAGACCGTTCCGTCGAATTGCCTGCCCGCCTTCGCCGCCAGGTCGTCGCCTATCCGACCCGCGAGGCACCCGGCACCATCATCATCGATACCCCGCACACCTATCTCTATCTCGTGCTCGGAGGCGGCAAGGCCATGCGCTACGGCATCGGCGTCGGCCGCGACGGCTTCACCTGGTCGGGCACCCAGACCATCACCAAGAAGGCGGAGTGGCCGGATTGGACCCCGCCGCCGGAAATGATCGCCCGCCAGCCCTATCTGCCGCGCCAGATGGCCGGCGGCCCCGGCAACCCGCTCGGCGCCCGCGCCATGTATCTCGGCGGCACCGTGTACCGCATCCACGGCACCAACGCGCCGGAGACGATCGGCACCCACGTCTCCTCCGGCTGCCTGCGCCTCACCAATGAGGACGTCACCGACCTCTATTCGCGGGTCAACGTCGGCACCAAGGTGATCGTGCTGCCGATGACCGACCGCCGCGCCGACCTCGGCTCGGCCGTCCGCTAGGCCCGACACATTCAAACATTGACGACGGCTCCGGCACGATGCCGGGGCCGTCGTAGCGTTCATCATCGTTAACGTCTAGATCGTTAACTTACAGGTGATCTCGGGCGACCGGCCCGCCCCCGAAGCAGCTTGATCCCGCCACACTGGCGCCCTCGTCGGCGGGCCTGTACAACCCCGTCAAGTTGATTTCATCCGGGGGAATGATGCGTCTACCGATGCATCCAAGAACGATCGCGCTCGGGCTCACGGTGGTGCTGGTCTCGTTCGCGATCAGCCTCAAGGCCATGGACTGGCTCGCGCCGAGCGTCACGGTGCAGACGCCGCCGCTCGTGCAGCTGCCGCCGCTGCCGCAGGCGCCGCGCTCCTCGACGGTCGTGGCGCAGGTCTCGGTCGCGCTGTCGGCGATCCGCGATGCCGCCGAACGCGGTGCGCCGAAGACCTTCGGCGGCAAGGCCGACAATCCGGTCCAGCAAATCCTGCAAAATGCCGACATCGGCTGGACCGCCTCGCGCGGGCCGATCGCAGCCACCGGCGCGCAGGACGTGCTGACGCTGACGACCCCGATCAACGGCACGCTCAAGGTCACCGGCTCACTGTCCGCGAAGGCGACCGGCGCGGTCAGCGACGCGCTCGGCAGTCTGCTCGGCGGCAATGTCGCCAAGCAGATCGGCGCCGTGAACATCAAGAACATCAACGCCAATGCCGACATCAAGGGCAGCGTCACGCTGACCGCGCGGCCGAAGCTCGGCGCGTCCTGGCGGATCGAGCCGAACCTGCAGGCGCAGGTCAATCTTGGCGACACCAGCCTGTCGGCCGCCGGCGTCCGCATCAGCGTGCCGGCCCAGGTCAAGCCGGTCATCGACAAGGCGGTCGCCGACCAGATTTCCGTGGTCGAGGCGCGGTTGCAGAACAACCCCGTGTTCCAGAACGCCGCCCGCACGCAATGGGTCAAGGCCTGCCGCTCGATCCCGCTGCAGGGCACCGGCGGCACCGCGTCGATGCCGCCGATGTGGCTCGAGCTGCGGCCGACCCGCGCGATCGCGGCGCAGCCGAAGGTCGATGCGTCCTCGCTGATCCTGACCATGGGGATCGAGGCCGAGACGCGGATCACGGAGACGCAGACCACGCCGAACTGCCCGTTCCCCGACAAGCTCTCGATCGTGCCGCCGATGCCGAGCCAGGTCTCGGTCGGCCTGCCGGTCGACATGTCCTTCACCACGCTGACGCAGCTCGTCGAGGCGCAGTTGAAGGGCAAGACGTTCCCCGAGGACGGCTCCGGCCCGGTCGACGTGACCGTCAAGAGTGCGAGCATCGCCGCCTCCGGCGACCGGCTCTTGATCTCGCTGCTGGTGCACGCCAAGGAGAAGAAGAGCTTCTTCGGCTTCGGCGCCGAGGCGACCGTGCACATCTGGGGCCGGCCACGGCTCGACCAGGCGGCGCAGACGTTGCGGCTCGCCGACGTCGAGCTGGCGGTCGAGTCCGAAGCCGCGTTCGGCCTGCTCGGCGCCGCCGCGCGCGCGGCGATCCCGCATTTGCAGCAGGCGCTCGCCGACCGGCTGGTCGTCGACCTGAAGCCATTCGCGACCAACGCGCAGCGGAAGATCACCGCCGCCATCGCCGACCTGCAGAAGAACGAGGAAGGCATCCGCGTCGACGCCGACGTCAACAGCATCCGCCTCGCCGGCATCGCGTTCGATTCGAAGACGCTCCGGGTGATCGTGGAGACCGACGGCACCATCAAGGCCGCCGTCACCGCGCTACCGGCGCTGTAAGACGCCGCTCGAGCGGATTGCTCTTTTACCTCGCCCCGCTTGCGGGGAGCAGTCGGATTGCGAAGCAATCCGGGTGAGGGGTACAGGCCTCACTACAATCGCCACTCGTGGAGAAGGCCCCTCACCCCAACCCTCTCCCCGCGAAGAGCGGGGAGAGGGAGAAGATTCGGTCCGCCGCATGCCCAAAAAGTCGCCTTTGCGACGGGTTGCCGCACCGGATAGAAGGTGCCTCGTGGAAGCAACCCCCAAGGAAAAGATCAGGGAGAGAAACACGATGAAATCGCTCTTGGCCGCAGCAGCGGCCGGCCTCGCGCTCGCGGTCTCCGGCGCCGCGGCGAACGCCCAGATCTCCGACGACGTCGTCAAGCTCGGCGTGCTCACCGACATGTCGAGCCTCTATGCGGACGCCACCGGCAAGGGCTCGGTCGCCGCGGTCGAGATGGCGGTCGCAGATTACGGCGGCAAGGTGAAGGGCAAGCCGGTCCAGGTCGTCGTGGCCGATCACCAGAACAAGCCCGACGTCGGCGTCAGCATCGCGCGCAACTGGTACGACAACGAGAAGGTCGATGCGGTCCTCGACGTGCCGACCTCGTCGGTCGCGCTGCCGATCTCGGCGCTGACGCGCGAGAAGAACAAGATCCACATCAACTCCGGCGGCGGCTCCTCCGATATCACCGGCACCGCCTGCTCGCCCAACACCGTGCACTGGACCTACGACACCTACGCGCTGTCGAACGTCGCCGGCAAGGCGATGGTCAAGCGCGGCGAGGACACCTGGTTCTTCGTCACCGCCGACTACGCCTTCGGCATGGCGCTGGAGCGCGACGCCGCCAACGTCGTCAAGGAGACCGGCGGCAAGGTGCTCGGCGACGTGCGCCATCCGCTCAACTCGTCGGACTTCTCGTCCTTCCTGCTGCAGGCGCAGGCCTCCAAGGCCAAGGTCGTGGCGCTGGCGAATGCCGGCGGCGACACCACCACCGCGCTGAAGCAGGCCGCCGAGTTCGGCCTCGCCCAGGGCGGCCAGAAGCTGATCGCGCTGCTGATGGAAATCACCGACACCCACGCGCTGGGGCTGAAGGCGACACAGGGCCTGATCGTCACCGACGCCTTCTACTGGGACATGAACGACGAAACCCGTGCCTTCTCGAAGCGCTTCAACGAGAAGGTCGGCCACATGCCGACCATGATCCAGGCCGGGCTCTACTCGGCGACGATGCATTACCTGAAGGCGATCGAAGCCATCGGCACCGACGAGGCGCCGAAGGTGATGGAGCAGATGCGCAAGACGCCGGTCAACGACTTCTTCGCCAAGAACGGCCATATCCGGATCGACGGCCGGATGGTGCACGACATGTATCTGTTCGAAACCAAGAAGCCCGAGGAATCCAAGGGCGAGTGGGATCTCTACAAGCTGATCGCCACCGTGCCCGGCGACGAAGCGTTCCGCCCGCTCGACAAGGGCGGCTGCCCGCTGGTGAAGTCAAACTGACGAGCACGCTGCCGCGGGCCGGGTCGCCCGGATGTGCGCCTGATGACAGCCAACAAGAAATGCGCCCGGCCGGCACCGGGCGCATTTTTCTTTCCGCGGCAGGTCCCGGTAATCGCCCGCGTCAGCCGGCGCTATTCGCCATTCGCGCGCGGGATCATCCAGGTCGAATACGTCTGCCAGACGCCGTCGCCCAGATTGCGTTGATAGGCGATGAAATCGGCATGGTCGCCGTGCACGAGCTCATAACGATAGTACCTTGAGAGGTCGTCGATCTGCTTGGTCATGGAACGTCTCCGTCATAAGGAAGCCACTCAATTTCGACGTAGTCGAGCCGCGCCGGCGATCAATGGGATGATTATTATCATTCAATCACAGACGCGAGAGTTGGTCTGATCCGGTTTGAGGATGTGGGTCGATCGACGCACATCCTCTCTGCTGGGCATCAGCGCCGGGCACGATGCGAACTGCGGCTCGGCACATTAACGACGCCGATGCCGCTCTCCTGCGCCTGCAGCGCTTGCAGCACCGCGGGCGGCAGCAACACCAACTTGGCCGCCGGCGTCGGCGCGCCGTTATTGAGCACGTCCCGATACGGATACAGCGCCTGGTAGGCTGCCGGCTCGGAGATCGCGGCCTGGGCCGAGGCGGCCGTCGCCGTGATGGCCGACAGCGCCACAGCCAGCGCGATGGTTCTGAACGTCGTGGTTCTGAATGTCCTGGCGACGTGGGAAATCCTGGTAGTCATGGTAACGCTCCCGCGATTTATATCGCATACGATTAATTCGCTCGCGCCTGATAAAGGCATCGCACGACTGGTCTTCAAGTATCCCGATTTAATCGGATACGATTTATTCGGGCGCGGGGCTTCAAATATCCGTGTGACCGGCGATGCCATGCGCGGCCCGCAATGGCGGCCTGCTCGGGCCACGCGGCAGCGGCGCGAAAGTCAGCGGGCACGCTGGCGATCGCAGGCGCGAACCTGGGCGGAACCCAGCTTCAACGTCACGGCAACATGGCTGGTCACGTGCACCGAGCATGCGGGCTACCCGTGCTTCAAAGCGTCCGGCCGATGCACGGCCCAAATCCCGCGCCGCTGGAATTGTGCATGCAACCGCGCGTCGATGCGGCGCACATCGAAGCGAGATCGCTTCGACAGCACCGGACGCGGTTGCTTCGGTCAAATTCGAGCCGGATCGGACAGGCTGCCGAGGTTGGCAGGATTTAACATCCACGCCATAGTGAATGACTATCCTGGTCATGAGCCAATGTGGGGTCAGCTATGGACGTGTCACCTTCTGGTAACGAGAGCCGAAGCACGTCGGAGCCAACACAAGCAGCCCCCCAGGACAATGCGCACGCAGCAACGCGCATGCCGGCCATCATCGTCGGCGTCGTTGCCGCGATCATCGTTGCGCTGTCGATCTATTATCTGCTGCGGCCCGAGCCGCTGCTCGTGCAGGGCGAGGTCGATGCGACGCGGCTCGATATCGCCGCGCGCGTCGACGGACGGGTCAAGGACATCCCGGTCGAACGCGGACAGAATGTGGCGGCGGGCGCCGTCCTGGTGAGCATCGACAATCCGGAAACGCTTGCAAAGCAAGACCAGATGCGCGCCGCCAAGGCCGTTGCGGATGCGCAGCTCGCCAACGTGATGGTTGGAACGCGGGTGGAAACCATTGCTGCGCGGAAGGCGGAAATGGAGCGCGCGGAGGCCGCGCAGGTGCTGGCGCAGAAAACCTTTGATCGCGCCAAGACACTGACCGAGCAAGGCAACGCGCCGCAGGCCCGTCTCGACCAGACCACCGATGCGCTGCACGAAGCCGAGCGCGGGCTCGATCAGGCGAAATCAGCCTATGAGCAGGCGGTCAACGGCTACACCAAGGAAGAACGCGCGATCGCGAAAGCCAATGTCGAGAAGGCCGAAGCCGACATTCAGAGCGTCCAGTCGGTGATCGATCAGCTCGCGGTGTACGCGCCGGTCGCAGCGCAAGTCTATCAGCGCAACGTCGAGCCGGGCGAGTTCGTCTCGCCGGGCGTGCCGCTGGTGACGCTGATCAATCTCGGCGATCTCTGGATCCACTTCGATCTGCGCGAGGATCTCGTCAAGGGCCTGAAGGTCGGCGACAAGTTCGACGTCCGCATTCCGGCGCTCGACGACCGTCATGTCACGGTCGAGGTCAAGCTGATCGCCACCAAGGGAGAATATGCGAGCTGGCGGGCGACCCGCGCCACCGGCGATTTCGACTTGCGGACATTCTCGATCCGCGCCTACCCGGTCCAGTCGGTGCCCGAGCTGCGGCCCGGCATGAGCGCCTATCTCGACTGGCGGTCACGCCAATGAGGCTGGCCTCAAAGCCCGGATTCTGGCGGGTCGCACAGCGCGAATGCCGGTGGCTGTTGCGCGACCGCGTGGCATTGCTGCTGATCTTCGGCGTGCCGCTGTTCGCCTTCGTCGTGCTCACGGCCGTGTTCAGCCAACCGGTGATCCGCAGCCTCGGCGTCACCATCGTCGACACCGACAAGTCGGATACTTCGCGCGCGCTGACGCAGCAGGTCGCGGCCTCGCCGAGTCTCCGGATCGTCGACGATTCCGGCTCGCTGTCGTCAGCCGTACAGGACATCCGGTCCGGCAAGGCGATTTCGGCGATCTTCATCCCGCCGAATTTCGAACGCGACCTGAAGGCGGATCGCCGTCCGCAGGTCGTCGGCTTCTACAACCAGCAATTCCTGACCGCGGCCGGCATCGCGTCGTCGGGCCTGAACGATGTGCTGTCCGCCGCGGCGAGCGCGGCCGCTCCCGGCAACCGCGCCGCCCCCGCCCCGGCATCGATGGGAACGCTATCCGCGGAGACCATCGCGCTGGTCAATCCGCAGAAGAACTACGCGCAATTCCTGCTGCGTGCGCTGCTGCCGACGATCATCCACGTCGTGATCACGCTCGCCGCGGGCTATTCGGTCGGCTCCGAATTCCGCCGCCGCAACGCGCGGGAGTGGCTCGAAAGCGCCGGCGGCGATCCGATCGCCGCACTCGCCGGCAAGCTCGCGCCGCTGTTCGTGATCTTCATCCTGATCATGCTGGCCCAGCCGCTGATCCTCGAGGGCGTGCTGCAGATTCCCTTCAAGGGCGACGTGCTGCTGATGATCGCAGCGGGGCTGCTTCTGATCATCGCCTATCTGTCGCTCGGCGCCCTGTTGCAGCTTTTGGTCGGCGACCTCGCGACCGGGCTTGGCCTTGCCGGCCTGATCGCCTCCCCTGCCTTCGGCTATGCCGGTGTCGGCTTTCCCACCATCGGCATGAATACCTTCGCGCAGGTCTGGAGCGCGATCCTGCCGCTGCGCTGGTACATGGCGGTGTTGATGGGACAGGCGGCGCGCGGATTGCCGGCCTCGGAATCGGCAATTCCCTTCGCGGCGCTCGCGGGCCTCACGCTGCTGTTTGCCGCGCTCGCCTTGCTGCGCATGGCGAGCCTGACGCGCCGGGGCTGGTTTACGACGGCGCGGCCCGAGGAGCCGCCAGCGAGCGAGCCGGCGCCATCGGGCGTCGGCGGCGCCTTCGCGGCGGAGTGGCGGCGCGTGCTCGGAACGCGCAGCGCCTTCAGCCTGCTGTTCCTCGCGCCGCTGGTCTACGGCATTTATTATCCGCAGCCTTATCTGAACCAGATCCTCCGCAAGCTGCCGATCGCAGTGGTCGACAATGATCTCAGCGATCTCTCACGCCAGGTCGTCGAGACGCTCGATGCCAGCGGCACATTGAGCGTGACGGTGCGCGCCCGCACCCTCGCGGAGGCAAGCACCGCGATCGACCGCGGCTATGCATTTGCCGCTGTGCAGATACCGCCCGGCACCGAACGCGACGTGCTCAAGGGCCTCACCGCGCACATCCCGGTTTACGCCGACGCCACCTACCTGTTCATCTTCCGGTCGACCGCAGGCGCCGTCGCCACCGCGATCGGCACGCTGACATCCGAACTGGTGTCGCGGGGCGCTCGCGCCGACGGAAGTCTGGTCAAGGCGAAGCTCGCGAGCCTCAGCCCGGCCAACGTCCTGCTGCAACCGATCTTCAACCCGGTCGGCGGCTATGCGAGCTACATCGTCCCGGCGGCGTTCATCCTGATCCTGCAACAGACGCTGTTGATCGGCGCGGCGATGCTGACCGGCACGGCGCTGGCGAACTCCCGCAACACGGTCGCAGGCGTGTTCGGGCGCGGCGTGGCCCATCTGACCATCTACCTGCCGGCGCTCGCGCTCTATCTGATCGTGCTGCCGCGGATCTATGGTTTCTCGACGCTCGGGCATCTGCCGCAGATCTTCGCGCTGGCGACCGTCTTCCTGCTGGCGACGAGCTTCATGGGACAAGCGATCGGCGCCTGGTTCACGCGGCCGGAAAACGCCACCATCCTGCTGCTGGCGACCAGCCTGCCGCAGTTCTTCACCGCCGGCTTCGCATGGCCGCGCGAGGCCATCCCCCCTGCGGCCACGGCACTCGGCCGGCTGTTTCCGGCCGACTCGGCGATTGACGGCCTCGTGCGCATCAACCAGCTCGGCGCCAGCATCTGGGAGGTCTCGCATGACTGGCTCAGGTTGTGGTGCCTGGCCCTGGGCTATTTCGTGCTCGCCGTGATCTCCGCGCTGGTGTTCAAGAGAGGACCGCAACATGCCCAACGCTAGGCGCGCAGCCATTGTCGCGATCCCGCTTGTGCTCGTCGCGGGTGCGCTGATCTACGCCGAGAGCCGCGCAACGCCGGCGCCCGCAATCGTCGGCGTGGTCCGCTCCACCGAGGTCAGGATCGAGCCGGAAGTGAACGGCCAGCTGCTGTCGATCGCAGTCGAGAAAGGCGCGCAGGTGCACGCGGGCGACGTCCTCGCCAAACTCTCCGCGGTCGAGTTGACCGCACAGGCGGACCAGGCGCGGGCCGCGCAGGCCGCCGCGGTGGCGAGCCGCGACAACGTCTATGCCGGCGTACGCCGTGAGCAGATCGACTCGCTGAAAGCTGCGATCTCCAAGGCCAATTCACGGCTCGACTATGTGGAGACCCAGCTCAAGCGGATCACCACGCTGGCGAGCCAGAGCTTTGAAACCCAGCAGGCGCTCGACCAGGCCGAGAACGACGTTGCCGCCGCGCGCGCCGGCGTGGCGGCGGCCCAGGCGAATTACGATGCCGCCATGGCGGGGCCGACCAAGGAGGAGCGCGCCATCGCCGACGCACAGGTGCAGGCGGCCGCGGCCGCCGTCGCGGTGCTCGAGCGCCGTCTCGACAAGATGGTGCTGCGCGCGCCGGTCGACGGCGTGGTCAGCGTGATCGCCGCGGAAGTGGGCGAGAACGTTCGTGCGGGTCAGCCGATCCTGATGATCGCGGCGGCCGGCAAGCAATGGCTGTCGTTCAATGTGCGCGAGGACCATCTCGACGGTCTTGCGATGGGCAAGACCGTGAGCGTGATACCGAACGGTTCCGGCGCCGCCACCAAGGCTGCCATCACCGAGTTGCGGCCGCTCGGGGTGTTCGCCACCTGGCAGGCCGAGCGCGTGATCGGCGATCACGACCGAAACACGCTGCGCCTGCGTCTCGACCCCGCAGGCGCCGCGGAAGGCCTCGAACCCGGCATGAGCGTCCGGATCGCACGTTGACGCGCACAATGCCTGGCAGCGAACCGCAATGAGGTGCGTGCTGTCGCCCTCCGGCGCGTCGCGGAAGCTTGTGTGGGCCCGTCTCGCCGAATAGTCATCGGACTGTCAGAAGATTGCGACAAGAAGACAACGGCGTCGGCCCTGTTCGGCTCGGCCTTTATGGCATCGCCCCGATGCCACGCAAAAGATGGAGATTTGGCCGTGAGGCAGATTCGTTCGCGACGGAAGATGCATGTTGGCGCGATGCTGCTCGGTGCGGCGGCTTTGGCGGTCTTCCTGCCGTCGATGGCTTCAGCGCAAACCGCCTCGGCGCCGGCCGGCGCCAAGCCGTTCCTGACCGTCGACGGAAAGCAGCCGCTCGTGATCGGGCATCGTGGCGTGCCGGGCCTGGTGCCCGAGGAGACCGAGGCATCGTATGAGCTGGCCGCCGACCTCGGCACGGACGCGCTCGAAGAGGACCTGCATCTGACCAAGGATTGCGTGCTGGTGGCACGCCACAATCCATGGCTGGGCGACAACACCAACGTCGCCGAAGTGGCAAAGACCAATGCGGAAGTCGCGAAACGCAAGCGCACCGCGCCGGGCGTTGCCGTCAAGGTGAAATGGGCGCAAACGCCGACCAGCGGGCCGGCCGAATATCCCACCGACCTCATCGATCCGGCCGATCCCAAATCGGTGCTGAAGGCGCTGATCGTCGACGGCGACGATCACACCAATGATTGGTCGATCACCGATTTCACCATGGACGAGCTGAAGAGCTGGATCGCCGGCACCACCTATGATGCGGCCAACGAAAGGCCAAAACTCTTCAACGGCAAGTTTCCGATCATCAGTTTCCAGGACATCATCGACATCGCCAAGGCCAAGAGCAAGGTGACGGGACGTCCGATCGCGGTCTATCCGGAAACCAAGAATCCGACCTGGAACAATGCCCAGGCGATCGCCAATGGCTGCGGCGCGCCCGGCAGCCACCCGCTCGAGGATGCCCTGATCAAGATCATCAGGGATAACGGCCTCAACGCGAAGGACGCGCCGATCATCGTTCAGAGCTTTGAGCCCGGCAGCCTGAAATATATGCGCAGCCACGGACTGGAGACGCGGCAGGTTCAGCTGATCGACGGCAACGGCGTCGACTTCAAGACCGGCAAGGTGCTGCTCAACAACATCGCCAATTCCCGTCCGTACGACTGGACGGTCGCGGGTGACGGCCGCACCTTCGATGCGATGCTGAGGCCCGAGGGCCTCGCGGAGATCAAGACCTATGCCGACGGCATCGGTCCGTGGAAGGCCTATATCGTCCCCTACAAGATCTCACCGTGGAAGGACGCCAACGCCGACGGCACGCCCTACAAGGGATCGACGGCGGACGCCTCGACGCAGGACGCCACCAGCGTCATTGCCGACGCGCACAAGCTCGGCCTGTTCGTGCATGTCTTCACGTTCCGCAACGAGAAGAAATATCTGGCTGCCGACTATCGCGGCGACCCGGGCCTGGAATATCTGAAGTTCTTCCGCCTCGGCGTGGATGGGGTGTTCACCGATTTCACTCACACCGGCGTTGCCGCCCGCGCGGCCTATCTGCGTGAACTCGGCTGGTGACGCAGGCAACACAACCAGACTTCACGTACAGACACAAAAACGCGGCCCGGGAGTACCGGGCGCGTTCGTCTTTCACAGGCTGCGATCCGTGTTACTCGGTCGCGTACTTGAACTCGGGCATCGCCTTCAGCTCGTCCTTGGTCGCGCTGAACACCGCGTGATCCGGATACCAGGGATTCGGCTTCGACGCCGCCGCCGCGGGCGCCGCGCCGGTGGTGGTCGTCGACTTGGTCGTGCTGCCGGTGTTTGAGGCGCCGGTATAAGCGACCGGCTCGTTGACGAACTTCACCTTGTCGAGCGGCACTGCGACCAGATGCTCGCCGACGCCAAGGAAGCCGCCGACGCCGATCACGACAGCCTTGATGGCACCGTCCTTGTCCATCAGGAGATCGTTGATCGAGCCGACGCTCTCGTTCTTGTCGTTGTACACGCTGAGGCCGACGACCTTGGACGCGCGCCAGTCGCCATGATACGAGGTCGCCGACGTGGTCGACGTTGTTGTCGACGCCGCAGGTGACATCTTGTCGCCCTTGTCGGTGGGTGTCTGTGCAATCGCGATGGTTGCAAGCAAGGCGGAGCCGGCCACGCCGGCAACGATGGATTTGATCAACATCATGCGCTCTCCTCAGTTCGCAAAATCGATGCTGGGAAAACCCGTGATATGCGGGACCGTTCCTAATGAGCCTGCGCTCAAAAGTCGCCCCGATGCTTGGGAACGCCGTGCTGGGAACGCGATCGAAGCGATGCGGCAAGCCCGAGGGTTGCGCACTTTCAGACGCATGGAACGCGCTGCGGTCCTTGACGAAAGCGATCGTGATCTCTCAAGTAGGCTGCGGTTGAGCCTCACGACTGCGCCGGACGCGCAGTCCCTGATGTGACGATGTTTGGCTCACTAAGTCGTCCCGGCGAACCGCGCTTGCCCAAAATCACTCGCGCGCGCATGTCGCAGCGCGCCCGGCGCCACGAAAGCCGATCGAGCGCCGTGCCGCGCGCTCAGAAGCCGCCCCAATAGGGCGGCACGCCGTAGAAGCGATGCAGCTCGACTTCCTGCGAGCGGTCGCCCCAATCGAAATCCTTGTCGGCGCGGAACGACGGCGCGCGCTTCAATTCGTCGTCCTCGATGTCGAGCTCATAAGCTTCGAACTTCGTGTTGTAGTGCAGCCGGGCCCACGGCAGCGGAAGCAGGTTGGTTCCGATACCGAGAAAACCACCGAAGCTCAGCACCGCGTACGACACCTTGCCCGAGATCTTGTCGATCATCAGCCGCTCGATATGGCCGATCATGTCGCCATTGGCGCGGCGCACCGCCGTGCCCTCGACGCGGTCGCTTGCAATGAGCTGATGCGGCCTTGTCCCGACCTCGACAGCCATCTCACCCTCCTGGCCTGAAAGAGAAATAACGCGTCTCCTGGGGAACGGGTTCCGGCCCTGGTTATGACAGCCGCCCTTCCCCTTTTTTGATCGCCATGGCGCCGCGGCACCGACGTGCCGCATCCGGAGACTTCCGCACGTATTTCAAAGCATTAGGATTGATGACAGAACGATAACTTTTCTCCACAGCGCCGACCTGTTAACTCGTTATGCCGGGCAAGATTCCAGAAATGCACTGAAACAAAATTCCTGAGCCGCTTCCCCCGAATCACGGACAAAAGAGTCGGTATGACCCAGGCTGCGCCCAATATCCTCGTCGTCGAGGACGACCGCGAAACGCGGTCTCTCATCGCCAAATATCTCCGCACCAATTCCTGCCATGTCACGACCGCCTCCGACGGCCGCGAGATGGCCAAGGCCATGACCGACCATCGCGTGGATCTCCTGGTGCTCGACGTCATGCTGCCGGGCGAGGACGGCCTCAGCCTGTGCCGCAAGGTGCGCGCGGAGTCGCAAACGCCGATCATCATGCTGACCGCGCGCGGCGAGGACGTCGACCGCATCCTCGGCCTCGAGATGGGCGCCGACGATTACCTGGCCAAGCCCTTCAATCCGCGCGAACTGCTGGCGCGCATCAACGCGGTGCTGCGCCGGCAGGCCGCCGCGCGCAACGCCAGCGCGATCGAGGGCGCGACCACGCTGACCTTCCTCGGCTGGCGCATCGACATTCGCCTGCGCGAGCTGCGCAACCCCGAAGGCGCGCGCGTCGCCATGACCAGCGCCGAGTTCGACCTGCTGCGCACCTTCTGCGAACGGCCCGGCCGCGTGCTGTCGCGCGACAGCCTGCTCGACCTGACGCAAGGCCGCAGCGCCGGCTCGTTCGAGCGTTCGATCGACGTCTTGGTCAGCCGTATCCGACGCAAGATCGAGCCCGATCCGCAGGAAGCCACCATGATCAAGACGGTGCGGTCCGGCGGCTATGTGTTCACTCCGAGGGTGGAGGCGGTTGCCGCCACGAGCAACTGACCATGAAGCTGCTGCGCGTGCTGAGTCTGCGGGGGATCGGCGCCCAGATGGCGGCGCTGGTCGTCGTCTCGATCGTCACGCTGCACCTGATCATCACCGCCACCTTCCTGATCCATCGCCCGGACCGACCGGAGCCGTCCGATCGCTGGCACACCCAGCTCGCTGCCGCCGCGCAACTGCTCGGGCATGCGCCGGCATCGGAGCGGCCGCGGCTCCAGGCCGACGTCATCAGAGCCTTCCCGCAGCTTGCGATCGCTGACTTCACGTCCGATACCAGCGCCCTCACCGAGACCGACCCGCCGAGCCTGCACGCGCTGCGCCGGCTCGGCGCCGGCTATCACGTCTACTCACTGCCGCGCGAGGCGGGCAGCACGCCACGTGACGGCGAGATCCGCCGCGTCGCGATCCGTCTGCCCGACGGCACCATGTTCGCCGCGAACCTGATGCCGGACCAGCACATGCGGCCGTTCTGGGGCGGGCCGTGGATGATGACGGTGCTGTTCGCCGTCATCAGCGTCACCCTGCTCGGCCTGTGGGCGGCATGGGCGCTGACGGCCCCGCTATCATCCTTCGTCAAGGCCGCCGAGACCTTCAGCCTGAACGGCGCTGCCGCGCCGCTGCCCGAACGCGGCCCCGAGGAGATCCGCTCGCTGGCCAAGGCGCTGAACCGGATGCGCGAGCGCATCACGGCATTGATCGACGACCGCACCAAGATGCTGGCTGCGATCAGCCACGACCTGCGCACGCCGATCACGCGGATGCGGCTGCGCGCCGAATTCATCGAGGACGAGACCCATCGCCACCGCATGCTGCGCGACCTCGACCAGATGCGCTCGATGCTGGAATCGGTGCTGTCGTTCCTGCGCAACGACCGCAAGCTCGAGGAGATGACGCTGGTCGACATCGCGAGCACGCTGCACCTCGTCACCGACCAGTTCGCCGACATGGGACACAAGGTCAGCTACGAGGGTCCGCAGCATGCGATGGCGACCGCGCGGCCGGCCGACCTGCATCGCAGCATCACCAATCTGGTCGACAATGCCGTGCGCTTCGGCGGCGAAGTCGCCGTTCGCCTCGACGTCAAGCCGGATCGCCTCGTCATCGACATCGAGGATGACGGCCCCGGCATTTCGGACGCGCACAAGGCAAGCGTGCTGGAGCCGTTCGTGCGCGGCGACCAGGCGCGCAACATGGACGAGGCCGAAGGCTTTGGGCTTGGCCTGTCGATCGCCAACGCCATCGTGCTCGCGCATGGCGGCACGCTGTCGCTGCACGATCGCAAGCCGCATGGCCTGGTGGTCCGGATCGAACTGCCGGCGCGGCAGCAGCTGCTGCAATCGCCGCGCAAATCCGCGGCCTGATCAGGTTGATCTGATCGGCGACGAAGCTGACCGATAATCAAGGGATCAGGCGGCGAGCGGCCTGAGCTGCGCTGTGTCGTAGATCGCGATCGCCTCGAAGCGGTAATTGCAGGCGCGGCAATTCCACAGGAACGACGTGCGCCCTTCGCTGTGCTCCACCCAATCGGGCCGGGCAATCGGCTTGCCGCATTGCGCGCAGGGATTTTCGCGAGGCATGTAGCCGGTGTCCTGTCGGACCATGGCGCATCTCCCGAATGTTGTTTCTTGCGTGCTTTTGAATGGACAGACGTGCTGACTCAACACGCTTGCTGTCACTGGCGAGTGTAGACCTTCATCGAGTCGTTTGCACGACAATCCGCTGTGGATAGTGTGCGGCAAAAGGCGGCCGCAAAATCGGACGCAAAAACAATTTTCGGCTGAGACGATTGAAGCAAACAATTTGAAGCATCTGTCTTCGCAAGCGCATCGTCCGCTTCAGCCGCACCCGGACGATCGCGGACGCAGAACGTTCGCTGATGCGAAGGTTTTGCCACATTCCTGCCCGCTCGCCGTACCAATGAGACCGCAGAACCGACGCGCGTTTGATCACCCGGGCGACCCGAGATGAAGACCCTTCAGACCCTTGGCTACCTTGCCGCCGCAATCGCCGTGCTGGCGTCCTGCGCCGGCGCGCGTGCACAATCGCGGGCGCAATATGAAGCGATGGTGGCGGCGGAGGCCCAGGCCAACCTGGTGCCGGAAGAGCTGGTGCATCGCGTCATCGTCCGCGAGAGCAAGTACCATCCGCAGCTGATCGGGCGCGGCGGCGCCATCGGGATGATGCAGATCAAGCTCGCGACCGCCCGCGGGGTCGGCTACACCGGTACCGCCGAAGGGCTGCGCGACGCCGCGACCAACCTCAAATACGGCGTCAAATACCTCGCGGGCGCCTATCGCGCCGCCAATGGGGATTTCGACCGAGCCGTGCGTTATTTCGCGGGCGGGTATTACTACGTCGCAAAGCGGCAGCGCGGCGGTCACCTCAAGGAGGCGATGCATGGCGGCGCGGGCGCGCCGCCGAAGGAACTCGCCAAGCAAGAGCAAATGCAGGACCAAATGTCTGCCGAGACCGCCGAGCCGACGCCTGAACAGGCCCCCAAATAGCTGCTTGCGTGTCCCGAACGCGGTGCAACGCGCAAGCCTTGCTCCGCAGAGCCGGGACCTCCGTTTCGAAAGAATACGCCCCGGCTCGGCAGCGCACCGCTGTCGCGCTGTGCTGCGTTCGTGGCACGCGCGCCCTGCGCACGCCGCGGTGCCGCTCCTGGCATACAAGTTGACACATCCGCCCATCAGCCTACATTAGGGGCGTTCCGAGGGGTGCTCCGAAGGAGGAGCTGAGATACCGCAAGCTTGGACTTCGCCATCACGGCGATCAGTTCGGGACCGCGGTGACCCTTTGAACCTGATCCGGGTCATGCCGGCGAAGGGACAGGGATGTATCAGACGACACAACCGCGGGGGGATTCCCCCGTCTCGATCATCGGCGCAGGCATAACCGGCGCCTGGCATGCGTTGTTGCTCGCAGAGGCCGGACGTGCGGTCACCCTGCATGAGCGCAGTGACGCTGCGATGACGCAATCCACAAGCCACTGGGCCGGCGGCATGCTGGCGCCCTGGTGCGAGGCCGAGGCCTCCGAACCCGTGATCTCGCGGCTCGGCATCCGCTCGCTCGACCTGTGGCGGCAGCATTTTCCGGAAACGGCGTTCAACGGTTCGCTGGTGGTGGCGCATCCGCGCGACCGCGCCGATTTCGAGCGCTTTGCCCGCCTCACGTCAGGTTATCGCCGGCTCGATGCCGAGGGCGTCCGCGAACTCGAACCGTCGCTCGAGGGCCGCTTCCGTGACGGTCTGTTCTATCCCGACGAGGGCCATGTCGAGCCGCGCCGCGTGCTGCCGCGGCTGCATGCCGCGATCGCCAAGGCCGGCGGCGCCATCAAGTTCGGCAGCGACGCCGACGCTGATGATCTCGACGGCCTCGTGATCGACTGCCGCGGCCTTGCCGCGCGCGACCGCGAGCCGAGCCTGCGCGGCGTCAAGGGCGAGATGATCGTTATCGAGACCGCGGAGGTCGAATTGTCGCGCCCGGTGCGGCTGATCCATCCGCGCTGGCCGCTTTACGTGATCCCGCGCGGTGACGGCCGCTTCATGCTGGGCGCGACCTCGATCGAGGCCGAGGACAACGGCGTCAGCGTGCGCTCGGCGCTGGAATTGCTCGGCGCCGCCTATGTGGTGCATCCGGCGTTCGGCGAGGCGCGCATCGTCGAATTCGGCGCCGGCCTGCGCCCGGCGTTTCCGGACAATCTGCCCAAAATCAGCATCGAGCAGGAACGCATCACAGTGAACGGACTCTACCGTCACGGCTTCCTGCTCGCGCCGGCGCTGGCCGAGCTGACGCTCGCCTATCTCGCGCGCGGCGAAATCGACAATGAGGTGATGCAATGCGCGTAATCGTGAACGGCGAGCAGCGGGAGATCAGCGCCGTCAGTGTCGATGCGCTGCTCGCCGAGCTCGACTACGCGGGCACCCATTTCGCCATCGCGCTGAACTACGACGTGGTGCCGAAGAGCCGCTGGGCCGAGACCGCGCTCAGGGCTGGCGACGAGATCGAGATCATCACGCCGCGGCAGGGAGGGTGATGATGGCTAACGCATACTCCCTCCCCTCGTCGTCCCGGCCGAGTGCGCGCTTGCGCACGGAGCCGGGACCCATACGCCGCGGCCCTTCCTTGGGCACACTTGGAGACGCTCGTCGCAACAACACCCGGTCGTGGTTATGGGTCCCGGCCTTCGCCGGGACGACGGCATAGTGTGAGGAGACACATGGTCACCTTCTACGGCAAATCCTTCCCGTCCCGCCTCTTGATCGGCACCGCGCTGTATGCGTCGCCGGCGATCATGCAGGGCGCGATCCGCGCCTCGGGCGCCAGCATCGTCACCGTATCGCTCCGCCGTGAAGCCGCGGGCGGCAAGACCGGCGATGCGTTCTGGTCGCTGATCCGCGAGCTCGGCGTTACCGTGCTGCCGAACACCGCGGGCTGCCGCAGCGTGCGCGAGGCGGTGACCACCGCAAAACTCGCGCGCGAATTGTTCGGCACGCCCTGGATCAAGCTCGAGGTGATCGCCGACAACGACACGCTGCAGCCCGACGTGGTCGGCCTGGTCGAGGCCGCCACCATCCTGATCAAGGACGGTTTTGAAGTGTTCCCCTATTGCACCGAGGATTTCTCGGTCGCCGCGCGGCTGGTCGAGGCCGGCTGCAAGGTGGTGATGCCGTGGGCAGCGCCGATCGGCAGCGCCAAGGGCATCACCAACCGCGACGCGCTGAAACTGCTACGCGACCGCCTGCCCGATATCACGCTGGTGGTCGACGCGGGCTTAGGTGCGCCATCGCATGCCGCCGAAGCGCTCGAGCTCGGTTACGACGCCGTGCTGCTCAACACCGCGGTGGCGAAAGCCGCCGATCCGGTTGCGATGGCCAACGCCTTCCGCCTCGGCGTCGAGGCCGGCCGCACCGCCTATGAAGCCGGGCTGATGGAAGCCCGCGACTTCGCCTCCCCCTCCACCCCTGTCGTTGGGACCCCGTTCTGGCATGCCGTATCCTGATCCGTTCTATCCCGTCGTCGACAGCATCGAGTGGGTCGAACGACTGACCAAGCTCGGCGTCGGCACCATCCAGCTGCGCGCCAAAGAGCTCGACGATGCCGAGGCGCTGCAGATCGTCACCGACGCGCTGGCCGTGACCAAGGGCACGGGCACAAAACTCGTCGTCAATGACTATTGGCGCGCGGCTGTTGTCGCGGGCGCGGAGCATCTGCATCTTGGCCAGGAAGATTTGGCCGACGCCGACCTCTCTGAAATCCGCAAGGCCAAACTCACGCTCGGCGTCTCCACGCACGATGATGCCGAGCTCGCCACCGCGCTCGCGGCCAAGCCCGACTATGTCGCGCTCGGCCCGATCTTCTTCACCACGCTGAAGTCGATGCGGTTCGCGCCGCAGGGCATACCGAAGATCACCGAGTGGAAGAAACGCATCGGCGCGATCCCGCTGGTCGCGATCGGCGGGATCAAGTTCGAGCACGCCGCCGAGATCTTCGCCGCCGGCGCCGACTCGATCGCCGTCGTCAGCGACGTCACCCAGAACGCCGACCCCGACGCGCGGGTGCGGCAATGGCTCGGCCTCAACGCGGAGGCCGCGTGATGCCCACAACCCGCGCTCCACGCACTCTGCCGTCATCGCCCGGCTTGACCGGGCGATCCAGTACGCCGTGGCGTCTCCGTATCCCACCGCGGCCTCTGGAATACTGGATCCCCGCTTTCGCGGGGATGACAGCGGTACTCAACTCGCGCGCAGCGATGCCAACGAACTAAAGGAGGATCCCATGAACATCCGCTCCAACCCCGACACCACGCTCCCCGCCGTCACGACAGGCTCGCTGCCCTCATCGCGCAAGATCTTTGCAACGCCGGAGGCCGCGCCCGACATCCGCGTTCCCTTGCGCGAGATCATCCTCTCCGAAGGCGCCGGCGAGCCGAACCTGCCGGTCTATGACACCTCGGGCCCCTACACCGATCCGGCCGTGACGATCGACGTCAACAGCGGCCTGCCGCGCAATCGCCTCGCCTGGGTCAAGGAGCGCGGCGGCGTCGAGGAATATCAGGGCCGCGACATCAAGCCGGAAGACAACGGCAATGTCGGCGCATCCCACGCCGCCAAGGCGTTCACCGCGCACCACAGGCCGCTGCGCGGCCTCGACGGCCACAAGATCACCCAGCTCGAGTTTGCCCGCGCGGGCATCATCACCAAGGAGATGATCTACGTCGCCGAGCGCGAGAATCTCGGCCGCAAGCAGCAGCTCGAGCGCGCGGAGGCAGCCCTTGCCGACGGCGAGAGCTTCGGCGCTGCGGTGCCGGCCTTCATCACGCCGGAGTTCGTGCGCTCTGAGATCGCGCGCGGCCGCGCCATCATCCCCTCGAACATCAACCATGCCGAACTCGAGCCGATGATCATCGGCCGCAACTTCCTGACCAAGATCAACGCCAATATCGGCAACTCGGCGGTGACTTCGTCGGTCGAGGAAGAGGTCGACAAGATGGTGTGGGCGATCCGCTGGGGCGCCGACACCGTGATGGACCTCTCCACGGGGCGCAACATCCACACCACCCGCGAATGGATCCTGCGCAACTCGCCGGTGCCGATCGGCACCGTGCCGATTTATCAGGCGCTGGAGAAGTGCGAAGGCGATCCCGTCAAGCTGACCTGGGAGCTCTACAAGGACACCCTGATCGAGCAGTGCGAACAGGGCGTCGACTATTTCACGATCCACGCCGGCGTGCGGCTGTCCTACATCCACCTCACCGCCAACCGCGTCACCGGCATCGTGTCGCGCGGCGGCTCGATCATGGCGAAGTGGTGCCTCGCGCATCACAAGGAGAGCTTCCTCTACACCCACTTTGACGAGATCTGCGACCTCATGCGCAAGTATGACGTCTCGTTCTCGCTCGGCGACGGCCTGCGCCCCGGCTCGATCGCCGACGCCAACGACCGCGCGCAATTTGCCGAACTGGAGACGCTCGGCGAGCTGACAAAAATCGCGTGGGACAAGGGCTGCCAGGTCATGATCGAGGGCCCCGGCCATGTGCCGATGCACAAGATCAAGATCAATATGGACAAGCAGCTCAAGGAATGCGGCGAGGCGCCGTTCTACACCCTCGGGCCGCTGACCACCGACATCGCGCCGGGCTACGACCACATCACCTCGGGCATCGGTGCGGCGATGATCGGCTGGTTCGGCTGCGCGATGCTCTGCTACGTCACACCGAAGGAGCATCTCGGCCTGCCCGACCGCAACGACGTCAAGGTCGGCGTCATCACCTACAAGATCGCGGCCCACGCGTCTGACTTGGCGAAGGGCCACCCCGCCGCGCAGCTCCGTGACGACGCGCTCAGCCGTGCCCGCTTCGACTTCCGCTGGCAGGACCAGTTCAACCTCGGCCTCGACCCCGAGACCGCGAAGAACTTCCACGACGAGACCCTGCCGAAGGAAGCCCACAAGGTCGCGCATTTCTGCTCGATGTGCGGCCCGAAATTCTGCTCGATGAAGATCACCCAGGACGTCCGCGACTACGCCGCGACGCTGAACGATCCGACCGGCGTCGGGGCGTCGATCTCAGGCACCATCGAGGACGGCATGGCGCAGATGAGCGCCAAGTTCAAGGAGATGGGCGAGAACCTGTATCTCGATGCGGAGAAGGTGAAGGAGAGCAATCGGGTGTTGTGAGGGCTCGCCCTCGCCGCTCGTCATGCCCGGGCTTGACCCGGGCATCCATCCAAAACGAAGAGGCCGGGCGACAGCCTGGCCTCTTGGCCTCTAGGCGCGTACGCATCAATCCATTGCGCGTGTGCGAGATGGCAATGCCCTCTCAAACACGGACATTGACGGTGCATAGATTTGATATCAGCTACGGGCCAGGAGCCGACATTAGCGAAACCTGCCCAAGTTGCTAAACTTACGAGTGGGGATCAATGGGTGACGTCGCTGCTCAGACGTTGCCATGGTCAGCCGACGGAAGCCTGGAGTTGGCCATGTACACGATGCGGGACATCGAGATTATTGAAGGACTGGACATAATTCGGCGAAGACCAGATATGTTTATTGGTACGGTTGAGCCGGATCGATCTTCAGCGTTGCGCTTGCCGAGTGCAGTTGTCGATGCCATTGCAAATTTGGAGCCTTCGCCAAAAGAGATTCGTGTTCGGTTGTGGAGTCAGTCCACAATCACGGTGGCTTGGGACGGAACGCCGCTTCCCATCGTACCCCTTCACTCCGATTGGGAGAACCGTGCCGCATCCAGCAATCTATGAACTATTCTTGTACATCCGCGCTGGTGTGCCACCATTCGAACCATTCGCCATCGGTGCCATCTTGAACGCCCTGTCAGAGCGGCTCGTTGTATCAACCGTGCACGACGGTCAACGATACCGGGTCAGTTTTTCCAAGGGGAAGCTCGTCTCCCTTCTCGACGTAGTGAGTTGCGATAGACCATTGGGAACCAATTGGTTCACCTTTAGCCCTGACGCAACGACCATCGGCGGCTATCAAGTGACGTGGGCCGACATACAATGCCTCACGATGAGGCAAGAAAATCGGCGGCTCTCTATTGAGGACCATTCGGGGGAGAAGGCCGATTGGTGGTAGGAGCCATGCCCGCTTTGGGTCACAAGGCGACAAAGGCGTAACCCACCGGTTGGTCGACGAGACAATGGTGGGTTACGCTTCGCTAACCCACCCTACGATGCCGACGCGCCAACAGCCGCCGCCCGCACACCACCACCCACCCCCGCCCCAAACTCAATCTCCCGATATCCTCCCGCCGCCACGCCATTGATGATCCCCAAGAACTTCGGCGTGCCGCCGTTGTACACGAAATACCGCACCGTCCCCTCCTCATGGCCGGCGACGTTGGAGTTGTAGCCGGTGAACCACGACTTGGCTTTGCGCATCAGCATGATCTCGTACATCTTGGCGACATGCGCGGTCCAGCGCTCCTGTGCTTCCAGCGTGGCGTCGGCGCGGGTCAGGCCGCGGTCCCACATGTATTGCAAGAGATTGGTGCACCAGTTGACGCCGTTCTCGATGCCGCGCGGGAAGTTCGTGGACGCTGAGGCGCTTTGCGGGCCGGTCGGCATCAAGAGGTTCGGGAAGCCGTGCACGAGCATGCCGAGGAAGGTCGACGGCGCCTGCTTCCATTTGTCTGATAGCTTCGCGCCGCCGATGCCGGTGATGTCGATCAGATCATAGGCGCCGGTGATGGCGTCGAAGCCGGTGGCGTAGACGATGATGTCGAATTCGTAGTCGCGCGCCGTGGTGCGCAGGCCTGTCTCGGTGACGCGCACCAGCGGCGTCTCGCTGAGATCGACGAGATGCACATTGTCGCGGTTGTAGGCCTCGAAATACCGGGTCTCCAGCGGCAGGCGCTGCACGCCGAAGCCGTGATCTCTGGGGATCAGCTTCTCGGCGACCTTCGGATCCTTCACACGGCGGCGGATGCGGTCCGCGATATATTCCGACAGTTCGGCATTCGCGGCCTCATCCATGAAGATCTCGCGGAAATTCGCGAGCCAGATGCCGAAGCCGGGCTCGTCGTAGAGCTTGTCCCACAAGGCCAGCCGCTCCTCGCGGCTCACCTCGTAGAAGCCGCGCTTGTCGGGGCCGTGCACGAAGCTGCCCGGCGTCAGCGCGCAGGCGGCGAAGATCTCGTCGTAGCGTGCGCGGATGTCGGCCATCTCCGCGTCCGAGATCGCGCTGTTGTTGAGCGGCGCGCTCCAGTTCGGCCGGCGCTGGAACACGGTGAGCTCGCCGACCTTGTCGGCGATCTCGCCGATCACCTGAATGCCGGTCGCGCCGGTGCCGATCACGGCGACTTTCTTTCCCGTGAGATCGACCGGCTCGTGCGGCCAGTAATAGGTGTGGAACGAGCGGCCCTTGAAGTCGGAGATGCCCGGTACGCGCGGCATGGTCGGCGCCGAGAGCAGGCCGATCCCCAGCACCACGAAACGGCAGGTCAGCTCACGGCCGTCACTGATCCTGAGCTGCCAGAGGTCGCGCGCCGCGTCGAACTGCATCGCCTCGACCTTGCAGTTGAACTGCATTTGCCTGCGCAGGTCGAACTTATCGGCGACGTAGTTGAGGTAGCGCAGATTCTCGGGCTGGCCGGAGAAGCGCTCCTTCCAGTGCCACTCGTCGAGCAGCTCGCGCGAGAACGAGAAGCCGTAGGTGTAGCTCTCGGAATCGAAGCGGCAGCCGGGATAGCGGTTCCAGTACCAGGTGCCGCCGAGATCGGGCGCGGCTTCGAGCACGGTGGCGTCGATGCCGAGATCGGCGAGCCGCTTGATCTGGTAGATGCCGGCGACGCCGGCGCCGACCACGATCACCTCGTAATGGGTCTTCGGCTCTGCCGTCATGTCCTGCTCCCGAAATTCTTCTTGATCTGTTGGGCTGGATTACAGACCCTTTTGCCGGTGCAGGCAACTGCGCGCGAGCGGGCGCGACTTGCGTTGAGGCGCTGCGAGCGCCACATCGTAGCCCGGATGAGCGAAGCGACATCCGGGTTTGCGAGCGCCCCGCATGTCGCTCCGCTCATGCGGGCTACGTATCGTCCACATTTCGCCAGGACCGACATGACCGACAATCTCACCGGCGTCTGGAACGGCAGCTATGTTCAGCCAGGCGGCATGGTCACGTTCCTGGCGACGCTGATCGACGCCGGCGGCGCGCTCGGCGGCAGCGTGACCGAGCCTTGCATGGCGCCCGGCTGCCCGCTCAGCACCCACAATGCCTCGCTGGCGGGTCACCGCTCCGGCAGCGCGGTGTCGTTCGTCAAGCGCTACGAGCCGCGAGGCTACGGCTATGACACGGTCCACTATGAAGGCGCGGTCAATGCCGACGCGACCGAGATCGACGGGCGCTGGAGCATCCGCGGCACGGCGTACTCGGGAACGTTCCTGATGGTGCGTTCGACGGGGCCGGCGCAAGCGGTGACGGCCGAAGACGAGATCAAGGAGCCGGTGCGCTAGCGCCTGACGAGATCAAGGGAATCGAGCCGCGACCTCGCCCCGCTTGCGGCAGGCAATCGCATAGGGCTACGGCCATGTCCCGTAGCGTGGGGTGAGGCGCGTCTATCTTATTTCGGAATAATAGAATAATGCCACTGATTTGCCCGACATGTCAAGTGGCCGTGTCGAATGCCGGCACGCCGCCGGCTACTGTGCATGGGGTTGTTTTCGATGTTTTGGCAATGCGCCCCTGCGGAGGCAGGCCGTATGCGGCTAAAGCCCCTCACTCAGCCCTCTCCCCGCAAGAACGGGGAGTGGGCGATTTACCGACAGCCCTCAGCCCAGCGCCGCGATCTCACGCGCGAGGTTGTCGCGGGCGCGGCGGTCGTAGGTCGCGGCGAAGCCGGCATCGGGGAAGATCACCTGGCGTGCGGCAAAGTGGCGAAGCACCTTGGCGCGGCCGGCGCGATAGTCGGCGTCGCCGACATGGATGAACTCCTGCCGGATCGCCGCGGCATAGGCATCGTAGCGCGCGGGCTCGGCGCCGAGAATGCTGAGGTCGATCGAGATCAGGATCGCGCCGAGACGATCATCGGCCTGAACGTCGTGCGTCTTCGTCAGACGGATCAGGCGGCCGACCTCGTGGCCGATCCCGGCGCGAACGTGCTGCTCGGCGAGCTGCGCGCTCAGCTCCTCATTGTCCGGCCCGGTCGGGTCGTAGACGACATCGTGCCACCAGATCGCCTCCGACAGGATCTCGCGCTCGACCGCGGAGAGGCCGTCGACGCGCGCGAGCGCCGCGAGGCAGTCCTCGATATGCGCGAGGTTATGATAGTGGCGGCCGGGCGCCGCGTAGGCGGCGACCAAATCTTCGCGGTTCATCGCCGAGGTATATGACGGGAGCGGCTGAAATGGTAGCGGTCGGGTCCGAATCTGCGAGGCAAACTCGCTCAACCTCTCCCGCTTGCGGGGGAGGTCGGCGCGTAGCGCCGGGTGGGGGCTCTTTCCACGATGTGACTCGCGGAGAGAGCCCCACCCCAACCCTCCCCCGCAAGCGGGAGAGGGAGCGCATCACCGTTGCGACTGCCACTCAACCTAATTCCAACATCCGCTAGCCCTTGGATACGCCGCTCAACCTCCTGTCAAATGCCCGATAGCAAGCCCCACCGCCTCCCCGATCAGCTCCGCGCCAATCTGCGGCTGGTGTTCGTCGGCACCGCGGCCAGCACGCGCTCGGCCGCCGTCGGGCATTACTACGCGCATCCCGGCAATCGCTTCTGGCGCGCGCTGCATGAGGCCGGCATCACGCCGCGGCGTTATCGGCCGGATGAGTTCACGGCATTGCTCGAACTCGGCATCGGCTTCACCGATCTCTCCAAGACCGGCGCCGGGATGGATCATGAGATCGCGCGGGGCTCGTTCGACGTCGTGGGCTTCAGGACGAAGATCGAGATGGTTCGGCCGAAGACCATCGCCTTCACCAGCAAGAAGGCCGCGAGCCTGTTTTACGACAAGCCGACCAGCGCGCTTGCGCTCGGGAGGCAGCCGGCGACGAGCGGCTTTCCAGATGTGTTCGTGCTGCCGTCGCCATCGGGTGCGGCGTCGGGGCACTGGACGTTGCAGCCGTGGCGTGAGCTGGCCGAGTGGATCGCTGAATCGTAGGATGGGTAGAGCGCCTTGTCCGCCGTAGCTCAAAGAGCGAAGGCGGAAGCGAAACCCATCATCTCTCCCGCGGCTACGAAGTTGATGGGTTTCGCTTCGCTCTACCCATCCTACGAGAACCGAACCCTCACTCCTTCAACGTGATCGCAAGCCCGCTGAGGTCGACATTGGCCATCAGCCCGATCTGCTTGCCGCTCAGTTCGAGCACCGCGCCGTTCTGGTTGGTCAAGAGGATGCCGCGCACACCGGCACCGAGCGCAACGCCCATGCCGGCCGCGGCGTAGACGCCGGCGATATCCTGGGCGCGGCGGATGTTGCGCACCCGCCCCTGCAACGTGGTCTGGGAGCCGCCGAAGACGAGGCCGTAGTCCAGCCCGCCGGCGGTCAGCCCGTAGGTCTGGCCGTGGAAGGTCAGGACGCCCTTGCCGGCGGAACCGCCGAAGAACCAGCCGCCCTTGAAGATGACGAGCGTCACCGCGCCCTCGTCGGCCAGTGCAGCGGACGATCCGGTGAGCAGCGCCAGTGCGAACAGCACGGCGCGGGCGGCGGATGACAATCTCATGGGGAGTTCTCCGGACGAAGTGAAGCGAATCGCGGCAATCCAATCGGGCGGCGGCACGTCGAAATGCCGGCAAAACACGCGGGATTGCGCTTGTTCCTGTTATTGCGGAGTCTATCATCGGGCGTGTAGTCGCGCGACCATTGGCGCATGCGCTGCCACCGCTTTGCGCCATCGCTGAGGAGTTTGCGCAACAGGGACCCGCACCGATGCACGATTTCACCCCACTTTCCGGCCTTCTCGGCGGCGCGCTGATCGGCCTCGCCGCGGCGCTGCTGATGCTGCTGACCGGGCGGATCGCCGGCGTCACCGGCATCGTCGGCGGCCTGCTCCAGCCCGATACCGCCGACCGCACTTCCGACCACTCCTGGCGCATCGCGTTCATCGCCGGGCTGATCGCGGCGCCCCTGATTGCGGCGCTGTTCGGCGCGCCGCTGCCACGGCCTGCGATGAATGCGAGCCTTGTGGTGATCGCGATCGCAGGCCTTCTGGTCGGGTTCGGCACAAGGATGGGCAATGGCTGCACCTCGGGCCACGGCGTCTGCGGCTTCGCGCGGCTGTCCGGCCGCTCGATCGTGGCCACGTTCATCTTCATGACGGCGGCGATCGTGACGGTTGCGATCGTCAGGCACGGGATCGGAGGTTAGCGATGCCCCTTCTCGCAAGCTTCCTCTGTGGCCTGATCTTCGGCGCGGGTCTTTTGATCTCGGGCATGACCGATCCGCAGAAGGTGCTCGGCTTCCTTGACCTGTTCGGCGCGTGGGATGCGACGCTTGCCTTCGTGATGGCGGGTGCGGTTGCGGTCGCGGCAACCGGCTTTGCGATCGCGCGGCGGCGCACCGCGCCTGCCTTCTCGGCGCGCTTCCTCTGGCCCGACCGCAACGACATCGATGCGCCGCTGGTTGGTGGCGCCGTGCTGTTCGGCATCGGCTGGGGCCTCGCCGGCATCTGCCCCGGGCCCGCGCTGGTCAATCTTGCCGGGCTTTCGCTGCCGATCGTGGTGTTCGTCGTCGCGATGCTGGCAGGCATGATCGGCCAGAATCTCTTCGGCAAGAATCTCTGGCGCCGGCGCACAATGGCGCCGCGCGGCGTCGAAACCACTTCCCTTCCATCTCGCGCAGACGGGTGACCCCAATGACAGAAACGACAACAATCAAGCACTTCCCTCCGCCGCCCGGCGTCACGGCGCCGCCGCTCTCGTTCGGCGCCCGCGTCGGCGATCTCTTGTTCATCTCAGGCATTCCCGGCTTCGACGCCAACCGCGAGCTGCCCGACAGCTTCGAGGCGCAGTTCGCCAACGTCGTCACCAATTTCCGGCGCGTGCTGACCGAGGCCGGCGCGACGATGCGCGATCTCGTCAAGGTCAACGTGCTGCTGACCCGCGCCAGCGACGTCGCGACGATGAACGTTCTGTATGCCGGCGCGTTCGGCCCTGCACCCTACCCCGCGCGCACCACCTGCGTCGTGGTGGCGCTGCCCAATCCGAAGATGCTGATCGAGATCGAGGGCGTGGCACAAGTGAAGGGGTGAAGCCGCGACCGTAGGGTGGGTTAGCCGAAGGCGTAACCCACCGATGCTCCGGCAAGGAAGACGGCGGGTTACGCTTCGCTAACCCGCCCTACGAAGTCGGCACATCGCGAAAGCTCGGACAAAACGCGTCGCGAGAACGCGGGGTTGCGAGTTTTAGAATCCAGGCCGTGCAACACACTCGCCGTCGTCCTGGCGAAAGCCAGGACCCATTACCCCAAATCTCGATTGTTGCGCGACGCTGGGGCCGCGTTCCCGTTCACGATCAACTGCGGTGGTTATGGGTCCTGGCTTTCGCCAGGACGACGATGTGGAGAGAGCTGGGCGCAAATCCACGCTGCGCCACGCTTCTTCAGCCAGCCCCTAAAACAACGACCCCTGCCCGTCATCCTCGCGCACCGGCGCCTTGCGCACCGGTACCTTCTTCGGGGCCGGCGCGTCCTCCGCGGCGATCTCTTCCGCGGTCATCGGCAGCAGCAATTGCGCATCGTCGTTGGCGACGGCGTTCACGCGCATCGTCACCTGGTGCCAGGCGAACTCGCCGACGTCGGGTCCCTTCAACATCGGCATCACGTCGTCGACATCGTTGGGCAGGCAGTCGAGCCAGCGCGCGAATTGCTCGGGCCGGATCGTGACGGGCACGCGGTGATGCAATTGCGCGAGGTCGGGGCTCGCGGGCGCAGTGACGATCGCAACGGTGTCCTGCTCCTCGCCGTTCGGTCCCATCCAGGTCTCGGCGAGCGCGGCGAAGGCGAGCGGATGGCCATCGCGGCGATGGATGAAGAACGGCCGCTTGCGGCCGCCGGCATCCTGCCATTCGTAATAGCCGTCGGCCGGGATCAACGCGCGGCGCCGCTTGATCGCATTCTTGAACGCCGGCTTCTCCCGCACCGTCTCGGAGCGGGCGTTGATGAGCAGCGAGAACGTGCGGGGATCCTTGACCCAGGACGGGATCAGGCCCCAGCGCATCAATTGAAAATGCCGGCCGCCATTCTGCAGCAGCACGACCGGGATCGGCTGGGTTGGCGCAACATTATACCGCGGCGGAAAATTCGGCTGCTCGATGTAGCCGAACATCTCTCGCAAGGCCGCCGGCGGCGAGGTAATGACAAAGCGTCCGCACATATCCTGTCCAGGGTGGTATCCGTTTATTCCGCCTTAACTTGGACCGTTAAAGACTGCGACCAATGACCTCAACGGCCGCCATAGCGGGCTCTTCCCCGCGACCGACGTACCCCGACGAGGCGCGGGCGGCGCTGTTGCGCGCCGCCAACATCAATCCCCGCACCGGGCTTGCGACCGACTACCTCAATCACTTCAACGAAGCCATCATGCTGCTGGAGATGGTGCCGGACCTGCCGGAATGCGCCAGCGATTTCCTCGAATGGCAACCCCTGTCCTATGCCGAGCATTTCACCGCGTCCAATTTTCGGGCGCGTGACCTCGCGATCGAGGCCTATGAGACCGCGGACACCCGAATCCGGGCCGAATTCGACCAGCTCACCGCCAACATGACCAGTATCCTGACCGAGGTCGGCGCGGCGATGCGGCAATTGCATCAGGACAAGAGCCGGGTCGCGCTGGCCGAGCAGGCCATCGTCTGGGTCAAGCCGCTGGTGATGCAGACCGCCGGCGTCATCAACGGCGCCGCCGAGGCCGATGTCGAGAGCATCATGGCGGGCGCCTGATTTATCAGGCATGATGGTCGTCAAAACTGGTTGTCGTCTTGAGTTCTCCCGAACCTCCGATCCGCCCGCAGCTCGCCGTCTCCGGCGTGATTTTCCGCGACGGCAAGGTGCTGCTGGTGCGCCGCGCCCACTCGCCGGGCAAGGGCTTCTATTCGCTGCCCGGCGGCCGGGTCGAGTTCGGCGAGACGCTGCACACCGCCCTGCACCGGGAGATCGACGAGGAGACCGGCCTGCGGGTCGAGATCCTGGGCCTGGCCGGCTGGCGCGAGGTGCTGCCGACCGGTCCCGGCACCGGGCACTATATGATCATGACGTTCGCGGCGCGCTGGGCCTCCCGCGAGCCGGTGCTGAACGACGAGCACGACGATTTCAAATGGCTGGCGCCGGAGGAGATCGGCGACCTCAAGGTCACCGGCGGTCTCCATGAGGTCATTGCGGCCGCCCGGCGGCTGGTTTGAGCCTGTCTGGGGGCGCCTTGGAGCGCTCTGCCGCCTTGCCTCGGGCGCATTGAGGGGGCATACCACGGCGATTCCGGAACCCCTGATGATCAGAGCCTTTCTCGCCGTTGTGATCCTGATGTCGGCATGCCTCGCGACGCCCGCCCGCGCGCAGGACGCGGCTGCGCCGTTCGACGGCGACCTGCAGCGGCTGGCCGAGATCCTCGGCGCCCTGCACTACCTGCGCGGCATCTGCGGCTCCAACGAGGGCGCCAAATGGCGCAACGAGATGCAGGCGCTGATCGATGCCGAGACTCCCTCCGGCGACCGCCGCGCCCGCATGGTCGCCGGCTTCAACCGCGGCTACAACGGCTTCCAGCAGACCTACCGGACCTGCACCCCCGCGGCCTCCGTGGCGATCCGCCGCTACATCGAGGAAGGCTCGAAGATCTCGCGCGACCTGACGGCCCGCTATGCTAACTGACCGCGCGATCTTCTTCGACCTCGACGGCACCCTGACCGACCCGAAGCCCGGCATCACCGGCTCGATCCAGTATGCGCTGGGCAAGCTCGGCCGCCCGGTTCCGTCACAGGACGAACTGACCTGGTGCATCGGCCCGCCGCTGCGGGCGAGCTTTGCGATGCTGCTCGGCGGCGAGGAGCTCGCCGACCGCGCCGTCGAGCTCTACCGCGAGCGGTTCGGCGATGTCGGGCTGTTCGAGAACAGCGTCTATCCCGATATCGCCGACGTGCTGGCGGAGCTGCGGCAGGCGCCGGGGCGCATCTACGTTGCAACCTCGAAGCCGCATGTGTTCGCGACGCGGATCGTCGCGCATTTCGGCCTCAGCCGGTATTTCGACCACGTGTTCGGCTCCGAGCTTGACGGAACCCGGGTCAACAAGGTCGACCTGCTGGCCTATGCGCTGGCGCAGGCCGGGGCCGACCCGGGCAAGGCCCTCATGATCGGCGACCGCAGTCACGACGTTGTCGGAGCTACCCGCAACGGCATCCGCGCCATCGGCGTCACCTATGGCTACGGCACGCCGGAGGAACTGATCGAGGCCGGCGCCAGCCATCTGTGCGCCTCGCCGCGCGCCGTGCTGGACCATATCCACAGCTCATTTGGCTGATCGCGGCGGCGCGATCCGGAATTCCCCTTTAAATGCCGTGTCGGGCGTTAACCTTTTCGAAAGATGTGGGCTAGGCGGTACCCGCATGCGTGATAAATCTCGCGCGTCGCAGTGGTTCGCTCCTCGGACCGCGCGCATTCATTTTGCAGAGTTTCATGCGCCATCCAGCGTCCTTTCCCCATCACCAAGACCCCCGTCCCGATCACGAGCAGAAGCAGGCGGCGCTGGGCTACCTGAACGAGGCCTGGGCGGAAGCGCGTCACGACGGCGTCGATGGCGACTGCCTGGCGCAGGCGAGCCTGTTTGCGGCGCTCGCGGAGCTCGTCGGCACCTATGGCGAGGACGCGGTGGCGAAGTTCGCCGAGGGTCTCGCCGCGCGGGTGCGCAACGGCGAGTTCTCGCTGGCATTGGCCCGGCAGTAATTCCGCAAAGCGTTTTCGAGCGAAGTGAGCACCGGTTCGCGTAAAGAAAACGCGTCAAACAAGAATCTAGCGCATTCGATGCGCTAGGCCTTCAGCGTCTCGAGGAAGCGGACCGGCTCGCCCGTCGACGGCGTCGTCACTTCGCCCTGCCACATCACCCGCTTGCCGCGCACGAAGGTGCCGACCGGCCAGCCCTGCACCCGCACGCCGTCATAGGGCGTCCAGGCTGCGCGCGAGGCGATCCATTTGTTGGTGATGGTCTCGCTGCGCTTCAGATCGACCACGGTGAAGTCGGCATCATAGCCCGCCGCGATGCGGCCCTTGCAGGCGATGTTGAACAGCCGCGCCGGACCCGCGCTGGTGAGATCGACGAACCGAGCCAGCGACAGCCGCCCGGCATTGACGTGATCGAGCATCAAGGGCACCAGCGTCTGCACGCCGGTCATGCCGGACGGCGAGGCCGGATAGGCCTTGGCCTTCTCCTCCAGCGTATGCGGCGCGTGGTCGGAGCCGAGCACGTCGATGATGCCCTGCTCGATGCCGTACCAGATGCCGGCGCGATGGTCGGCCGAGCGCACCGGCGGGTTCATCTGCGCCAGCGTGCCGAGCCGCTCGTAGCACTCCGGCGCGGCCATCGTGAGGTGGTGCGGCGTCGCCTCGCAGGACGCGACATCCTTGTGGTCGCGCAGATACAGGATCTCTTCCTTGGTCGAGATATGCAGCACATGGATGCGCTTGCCGGTCTCACGCGCGAGATTGACCAGACGCTCGGTCGCCATCAGCGCCGCGGTTTCGTCGCGCCACACCGGATGCGAGCGCGGGTCGCCCTCGATCCGCAGCGGCTTGCGGTCGTTCAGGCGATACTCGTCCTCGGCGTGGAATGCGGCGCGGCGCCGGATCACCTGAAAGATCCGCCGCAGGCTCTCGTCGTCCTCGACCAGCAGCGCGCCGGTGGAGGAGCCGATGAACACCTTGACGCCGGCGCAGCCCGGGGCGCGCTCGAGCTCCGGCAGGTCCCGCACGTTTTCGCGGGTGCCGCCGATGAAGAACGCGAAATCGCAATGCATGCGATGGTGGCCGCGCTTGATCTTGTCGGTGAACGCCGCTTCCGTGACGGTCAGCGGGTTGGTGTTCGGCATCTCGAACACGGCAGTGACGCCGCCCATCACGGCGCTGCGCGAGCCGGTCTCGAGATCTTCCTTCTGCGTCAGCCCGGGCTCGCGGAAATGCACCTGGGTGTCCATCACGCCGGGCAGGATATGCAGGCCCTTGCAGTCGATCACCTCGCCGGCCGAGGCCTGACCGAGCGCGCCGATCGCGGCGATGCGGCCGTTGGTGACGCCGATATCGCGCACGCCCTCGCCGTCCTGATTGACCACGGTGCCGGATTTTAGAATGGTGTCGAAATGCTGATTCATCGGTCCTCGGCGCCCGCTTTCGGCTATCGCGCGGGCCTTGTTCGGCGCACTCTAGCGCCTTAGCTTGGCAGGGGATATCCGCGAGGACAGCGTTTCCCAAGGAACTTGGAAAAAGAGCCAATTTTGCGAATGAAAGCAGCGTTTCTTCCAGATCGGGGCGTGGTCAAAATCTCTGGCGAGGACGCCCGCAACTTCCTCAACGGCCTCATCACGACCGATGTCGAGCAGCTGGCCCCGGGACAGGCCCGGTTCGGCGCGCTGCTGACGCCGCAGGGCAAGATCATCGTCGATTTCCTGATCACCGAGATACCCACAGGCCATGGCGGCGGCTTCCTGATCGACGCGCCGCGCGCGCTCGCCAAGGGGCTTGCCGACAAGCTCGGCTTCTACAAGCTGCGCGCCAAAGTCGTGGTCGAAAATCTCTCCGACAGTCTCGGTGTGCTGGCAGCCTGGGACGGCGAGCCGGCGGCGATCCCTGATCTTGCCTTCGCCGACCCGCGCAATGCGGCGCTCGGCTGGCGCATCCTGATCCCGGAGGATCTGAAGCAGAAACTCGCTGAGCTGATCGACGCCGATCTCGTCGACTCCAGCGCCTATGAGGCGCATCGCATCGCGGCCGGCGTGCCGCGCGGCGGGCTCGACTTCACGTATGGCGACGCCTTCCCGCACGAGACCAATATGGACCGCCTCAACGGCGTCGATTTCGACAAGGGCTGCTATGTCGGCCAGGAGGTGGTGTCGCGCATGCAGCATCGCGGCACGGCGCGCACCCGCACGGTGAAGATCATTCTCGACGGCCCCTCCCCCGAGACTGGCGCGACGATCCAGGCTGGCGACAAGCAGGTCGGCACCATGGGTTCGACCGCCGGCGAGAAGGGCCTCGCGCTGGTGCGCATCGACCGCGTCGCCGATGCGCTCGACGCCGGTCTGCCGCTGACCGCGGGCGGGCTCGCGCTTCACCTCGCCGATCCTGATGCTGTCCGCACCACACCCAAGAAGACCGTCGCATGAGCCGCACCGCGCAACTGCATCCCGACGGCAAGACACGCTGCCCGTGGCCGGGCGAGGACGCGTTCTACGTCGCCTATCACGACAATGAATGGGGCGTGCCGGAATATGACGACCGTGCGCTCTACGAAAAGCTGATCCTCGACGGCTTCCAGGCCGGCCTGTCCTGGATCACGATCCTGCGCAAGCGCGAGAATTTCCGCAAAGCCTTCGACGATTTCCAGCCCGAGAAGATTGCGCGCTACACCGACAAGAAGGTGCATGCGCTGATGAACGACGCCGGCATCGTCCGCAACCGCGCCAAGATCGAAGGCACGGTGGCGAGCGCCAAGTCGTATCTCGAGATCATGGAGAAGGGCCCCGGCTTCTCGAAATTCCTGTGGGATTTCGTCGACGGCAAGCCGAAGGTCAATCAATTCAAGACCACCGCGAGCGTGCCGGCCTCGACGCCGGTCTCGATCAAGGTCTCCAAGGAGCTCGGCGCGCGCGGCTTCAAATTCGTCGGCCCCACCATCGTCTATGCCTTCATGCAGGCAACCGGCATGGTCAACGATCATCTCGTGACCTGCTTCTGCCACGAGGCCTGCAGCGGCAAGCTCCGCACACCGCGGCTCAAGAAGAAATGACTGCGCGTCAATCGACCGAGACCACCCGCGCCTGGCAGCGGATGTTGTCGGGGCGCCGGCTGGACCTGCTCGATCCGTCGCCGCTCGATATCGAGATCGTCGACATCGCGCATGGACTGGCGCGGGTCGCGCGCTGGAATGGCCAGACCAGCGGCGCGCACATCTTCTCGGTGGCGCAGCACACGCTGCTGGTCGAGGCCGTGATGCGTCAGCAATTGCCGCGCGTCGATATCCGCCATCGTCTCGCTGCATTGCTGCATGACGCACCCGAATATGTCATCGGCGACATGATCTCGCCGTTCAAGGCGGTGCTATCAGGCGAATACAAGGCGGTGGAGAAGCGGCTGCTGTCAGCGATCCATATCCGCTTCGGCCTGCCGGCGCTGCTGGCGGATGAGATCACCCAGCAGATCAAGGCCGCCGATCGCGGCGCCGCCTATCTCGAGGCGACGCATCTGGCGGGATTTTCGCAAGCCGAAGCCAGGCGGCTGTTCGGCCGCGATCCGGAATTGCCCGAAGCCACCGAGCGCGACTATCTGACGCCCTGGACCGCCGCGAGGGCTGAGAAGCAGTTCCTCGAACGCTTCAAGGCATTGCACGCATCGTAGGCGCGGCACCGCGAAGCGTGCGGCCGGTTGCGCCGCAAAACCAAGAGCGGGCATTGTGCCGCCCGGCTTTGCCCACCCGGGAACAGCCGTTATAATCGGGCGCACCGATAGCCAAGGACCATCATGCTTCACGTCTGCTCGCTTGCCGCGCTCCCCGACACGGTTCGTGCCACCGGCGCCAGCCATGTGCTGACCGTGATGGCCAATGTCGACCAGGTGCAGCGGCCGCCCTCCGTGCTTCCGGCCAACCATCTGAAAGTGTCGATGGACGACATCATCGAACAGATGGACGGATTCGTGGCCCCCAACGAGACGCATATCGAGAGGGTGCTGGCCTTCGTGCGCGGCTGGGATCGCCGCGCGCCGATGGTGGTGCATTGCTACGCCGGCATCAGCCGCTCGACCGCAAGCGCATTCGCCACGGTCTGCGCGCTCAATCCGCACCGCGACGAAATGTCCATCGCCCGGCTGATCCGCGAGGCCTCGCCGATCGCGGCGCCCAACCGCCTGATCGTCAGCCTCGCCGACAAGGCGCTGGGGCGCGAGGGCCGGATGCTGCGCGCGCTCGATGCGATGGGCCCCGGCAGCATGAGCGTCGAGGGCCGGCCCTTCCACATCGATCTGGATTAGCGCGGCCTGCCACGCCCCGCCGCTTGAACTTCCAGTCCGCTCAACTGCACTACTAGAGCGGGATGACTGTTCTTCGAATCGTCATCCCGCTCTAGTTCTTTGATTTGAGCATGATCTTTTCGGAAAACCGCACACACTTTTCCGGATCATGCTTTAGGTTGCGACGGGCGGCCGGCTGGCCGATGGTCCGGCGCGTCCCGCCGGAGGCCCAATGTTCGATTCGCCGTTCGATTTCCTCACGCTCGTCATCGCCATTGTCGCGATCATCTTTGCGCGCAAGGCGCTGGGCCAGATTGCGGTGCTGCAGCGCCGGCTGGATGCGATCGAGGCCGCAGCTGTGGCCGCCGCGCGGACGGCCGTGCCGCCGCCGCTGACGCCGCTCGAGGCGTTCGAGCAGACGCTTCCGGCGGCGCCTCCCATCGCGCCGCCGCCGCTCCCCGAAGCGGCTGCGAGCCAGCCGGATGCGCGTGCAGAGGCAACCGCGGACGCGGCCGCCCCACCGCCGCTGCCAGAACCGCCCGCCCCGCCGCAGCCGGAGCCCGGCTTCGAAGAGACGCTCGGCACGCGCTGGGTGGTGTGGATCGGCGGCCTGACGCTCGCACTCGGCGGCTTCTTCATGGTGCGCTATTCGATCGAGGCCGGGCTGCTCGGCCCCGGCGTGCGCACGTTGCTCGGCGGATTGTTCGCGCTCGCCCTGCTCGGCGCCGGTGAATGGACGCGGCGCCAAGAAAGCATCTCCAGCATCGCGGCACTGCCGATCGCCAACATTCCGGCGATCCTCACCGCCGCCGGCACCGCGGTGGCGTTCGCCACCGTCTACGCCGCCTATGCGCTGTACGACTTCCTCGCGCCGGCAACCGCTTTCATCCTGCTCGGCATGGTCGCGCTCGGCACGCTCGCGGCCGCGCTGCTGCACGGGCCAGCGCTGGCCGGGCTCGGCATCGTCGGCGCCTTCGTCACCCCGATCCTGGTCTCCTCCGACAAACCCGACTTCTGGTCGCTCTACATTTATCTTGCGATCGTCACGGCGGCGGCGTTCGGCCTCGCGCGGATCCGGCTGTGGCGATGGCTTGCGGTCACGACGATCGCGTTCGCGCTGCTGTGGACCCTCCCGTGCCTGCAATGCGGGCCGGAGGTGATCGCGCCGCACGTCTTCCACGTGATCGCGGGTTTCGTGCTGGCGGCGCTGCTGGTGGTCTGCGGCTTCATGTTCGGCCCCGACGGCGATGGCGAGGAGATCGAGCCGATCTCATCCGGCTCGCTCGCAGCCTATCTGTTTGGCGCGATGCTGATCGTGCTCAACAGCGCGCACGCCGACAGCGCGATGATCGGCTTTGCGCTGCTGACAGCCGCCAGCCTCGTCGTGGCCTGGCGCGCGCCCGCCGCTGCCGGCGCGATCGCCGCCGCGTCCGCATTCGTCTTCATCGTGTTCGGCGAGTGGGCCGTCCGCCGCAACGTCGACATGCTGGTGCTGCCGGGCGGTGCGATCCCGGGCATCGGCCCGTCCGCGACCGACGGCTCGGTCTCGCTGCATCTCGTCACCGCCGCGCTGTTCGCCGCCGCCTTCGGCATCGCCGGCTTCCTCGCGCAACTGCGTTTTGCCACCACGAAGATCACGGTGACCTGGGCCGCGGCAGCCGTGTTCACGCCGGTCGCACTGCTGGTCGCACTTTATGCGCGCATCGCGCATCTCGATCGCTCGATCCCGTTCGCGATCCTCGCCGTGCTGCTCGCCGCCGCCTACGCGGCCGCGACCGAAGCACTGACCCGCCGCGGCGAGCGGCCGGAGCTGTCGCCCTCGATCGCGCTGTCGGCGACCGGCGCCCTCGCCTCGCTGGCGCTGGCGCTGACCTTCGCACTCGACAAGGGCTGGCTCACCATCGCGCTGGCGCTGGTGTCGATGGGCACGGCATGGCTGTCGGTGCAGCGGCCGATCCCGTTCCTGCGCTGGCTCGCCGCGATCCTGGCCGGCATCGTGGTGCTGCGCATCGGCTATGAGCCGCGGATCGCGGGCGACGCCGTCGGCACCACGCCGATCTTCAACTGGTTGCTGTGGGGCTATGGCGTCCCGGCGCTGTCATTCTGGGCGGCAAGTCATTTCCTGCGCCGCAGCGGCGACGACGTCCCGCTGCGCATGGTCGAATCCGCTGCGATCCTGTTCACGGTGCTGCTCGCCTTCATGGAGATCCGTCATGCGGTCAATGCCGGCGACGTCTATCGCGAGAGCGCCGGACTGACCGAAGTCGCGTTGCAGGTCGGCGTAACGCTCGCGATGGCGATCGGGCTGGAGCGGCTGCGGCTGCGCAGCGGCAGCATCGTCCACAATGTCGGCGCGGTGCTGCTGACCGCGTTCGCCGGGCTTGCCAGCCTGTTCGGGCTGCTGGGGCTGGAGAACCCGATGCTGTGGTGGCAGGACGTCGGCGGCAGCTTCATCAATCTGCTGCTGCTCGGCTATGCATTGCCGGCCGTGCTGGCGCTGCTGTTGTCCTACGCGGTGGCGGGGCATCGTCCCGCTGCATACGCCAACACGATCGCCGCCGGCGCGCTGGTGCTTGCGCTCGCTTACGTCACGTTCGAAATTCGCAGGCTCTATCATGGACCGGTGCTGACGCGCGGCGAGACCACGGGCGCGGAGCAATACACCTATTCGATCGCCTGGCTGATGTTCGGCGTCGTGCTGCTCGGCATCGGCATCGTCGTCAACTCGCAGCGGGCGCGGCTCGCCTCCGCCGCGGTGATCGGGCTTACGATCCTGAAAGCGTTCCTGGTCGACATGTCGACGCTCACGGGTGTCTACCGGGCGCTGTCGTTCATGTGCCTTGGCATTGTGCTGGTCGCGATCGGCTGGCTGTATCAGCGGATCCTGTTCCGCAGGCGGGCCGCTCCGCCGGTCCCGCAGGCTGGGGCCTGAAGCTTGTTGTCCTGAACGGCGAAAAGCCTCAGTCGACGGATTCGGCAACCAGCCGAATCCTGAACACGGGCTTCCGGCTCTCGTCGAGCAGCTCCATGTGCCATTCGCTGTCTTGCTTCATGTTGCGCGAAATGCTGCCAAGGAAATTACCGCAGACCTTGGTCATCTCGGCCCAGGCCACGTCACGGCTCTCGAACTCCGTCGCGTGGTCGGACGCACCAGCGTAATCGCCATCACTGATACGGAAAAAATATTGCGCCATATGACTACTCAAATCGGTGCCCTCGTCATCCCGCCTGTCGGCGAACGCTAGGCTATTGAGTAGCTATCAACGCGTGGCGACCGCCATCCGTATGACTACGGCTTGGCGTTATTCCCGCTAGCGCGCAGATGAGACGTTAGAGCGTTTTCGAGCGAAGTGGATACCGGTTCGCGTGAAGAAAACGCGTCAAAACAAGAATCTAGAGCCCGTTCCGATTCAATCGGAACGGATAGGCTCTAGTCGGTGGAACGGCGCAATTCCGGCGCGCTCTCGACCTTGGCGGGCTCGGCCTTGACCGGCTCGAGCTTCGCGCTTCCGACCTGCGGTGTCTCGACGCGCGACACTTCGGTCGGCGAGGCATCCGCTGATCGGGTGCGCGGGTGCAGCGAGCGCGGACGCGCCACCGCGCGTGCCATCAGCATTTGCTGGCCGCCCTGGTGATGGAAATCGCAGTAGGCGAAGCCCATGCCGGAGACCGAGCCGCGGAACGTGCGGTCGTCCTGCTTGTCGAGATTGAAGCAAGGTTCGAACGGAATGCCCTTCAGCGACGCGCACACGCTCTGACCGCGGATTTGCAGCGTATTGCCGGGCAGGCGCACGTGGCGGATAGGTCCGGAGCCGGAGAACTGGATCGAGCCTGTGGCGCCCAGATCGTCGAGGATACGGCCGGCGCCGCGGGTGCCGTCGAAACAGGTGAATGCGAACACCTTGCCGGCGACGAATTTGCGGGCCTCATCGGCGTTCATCGCGCCTGCGAATGCCGGCACGACCATCGCTCCGGCCGTGACGGCCCCCAACACCAAACGCGCAAGCATGAGCTACTCCACTTACGAGCGCGGGCACCCGCTCCTTGTTGAGCATGATCCCCGCACCAACGCTTCTCGACGTCTGCGCGAGGAAACCCGGCCCCCCGGGATCATGCTGCAAGTCTCTTTACCCGCTGCTTACCATACCAACCGTGGCAACATTGGAGCAGCTTGGTTGGTAAAGTCTGAACGTCCTCAGACTATTTTTACCACGATCCGGCCGCGGACCTGGCCACCGAGGATTTTCGCACCATACCCCATGACTTCGTCCAAGGCGATTTCATGAGTGATATCAGCCAGTTTCGCCTTATCCAGATCGCTGGCAAGGCGGCGCCAGGCGGTCCTGCGGAGCTCGATCGGGCACATCACGGAATCGATGCCGAGAAGGCACACACCCCGCAAAATGAAGGGCGCGACCGACGACGGCAGGTCCATGCCGGCCGCCAGGCCGCAGGCCGCGATGGCACCGCCATACCTGGTCATCGAAAGCAGATTGGCGAGCGTGGTCGACCCGACGCTATCGACGCCGCCGGCCCAGCGCTCCTTCGCAAGCGCCTTGGGGGCACCCGACAGCTCGGCGCGGTCGATCACCTCGGTGGCACCGAGCCCCTTGAGATAGTCGGCCTCCGACATCCGGCCCGTCGAGGCGATGACGTGGTAACCGAGCTTCGAGAGCACGGCGATCGCGACCGAGCCGACGCCGCCGGCGGCGCCCGTCACCACCACCGGGCCGCTCTTCGGCGTGAGACCGTGCTTCTCCAGCGCCAGCACCGAGAGCATCGCGGTATAGCCGGCGGTGCCGACCGCCATTGCATCGCGGGCCGAAATCCCGTCCGGCAGCCGCACCAGCCAGTCGCCCTTGACGCGGGCCTTTTCGGCGTAGGCGCCGAGATGGGTCTCGCCCATGCCCCAGCCATTGCAGACGACCTTGTCGCCCGCCTTCCAGTCGGGATGGCTGGATTGTTCGACCGTACCGGCGAAATCGATGCCGGCGATCATCGGGAAGCGGCGCACCACCGGCGCCTTGCCGGTCAGCGCCAAGCCGTCCTTGTAGTTCAGCGTCGACCATTCGACGCGGACGGTGACGTCGCCGTCCATCAAGTCCGCGTCGTCGAATTGGGTCAGAGCGGCGGTGGTACCCTTGTCCGCCTTGTCGATCCTGATTGCCTTGAACGTTGCCACGATGAGCACTCCCCGTAATTCTGGTTTCGGGGAGTGTTTAACCCATCAGGCAGGCTGCGCAACCGGGCGCACGACCGGCTTTTCGACGATCGGCAGGTTGATCAGCGCCGACAGCACGCCGAACAGCACCGACAGCCACCAGATCGGCGTGTAGGAACCATACTGCTCGAACACGACGCCGCCGAGCCAGACCCCGAGGAAGCCGCCCACCTGATGGCTGACGAAGGCGAAGCCATAGAGGGTGGAGAACCAGCGGGTGCCGAACATCAGTGCGACCAGCGCCGAGGTCGGCGGCACGCTCGACAGCCACAGCAGCCCCGAGACCGCGCCGAAGGCAATGGCCGAGAACGGCGTCACCGGGAACGAGATGAAGGCGACGGTCGCCAGCGCGCGCGAAAAGTAGATCACCGAGAGCAGGTACCGCTTCGGAAAGAAGTTCTGCAGCCAGCCGACGCTGAGCGAGCCCACGATGTTGAACAGGCCGATCGCCGCAACCACCCAACCGCCGGTGGTCGCCGGAATGCCGCGGTCGGCCAGGTAGGCCGGCAGATGGATGGTGATGAAGGCAAGCTGAAAGCCGCAGGTGAAGAAACCGAGCACCAGCAGCACATAGGAGCGATGGCCGAAGGCTTCGGCAAGCGCGGTCTTGAACGACTGCTGGTCGGCGGCCGGCTCGTTGGCGGTCGCGGCGGGTGGCGTCGCAAGCGCGAGCGAGAGCGGCACGATCAGCAGCATCAGCGCGCTGAACACGACAAGCGCGGTCTGCCAACCGAAATTGTCGATCATCGCAACGCCAAACGGCGCGAACAGGAACTGGCCGAACGAACCGGCGGCGGTGCCGGCACCCAGCGCGATGCCGCGCTTCTCCGGCGGCAACAGCTTGCTGAACGCCGCCAGCACCAGATTGAACGACGAGCCCGACAGGCCGAAGCCGACCAGCACGCCGGCACTGATGTCGAGCGACAATGAAGTGGTCGAGTAACGCATCAGCAGCAGGCCGGCGGCGTACAGCAAGGCGCCGACGACCATCACGCGCAGCAGGCCGAAGCGGTCGGCAATGGCGCCTGCGATCGGCTGGCCGAGGCCCCACAACAGGTTCTGCAGCGCGATGGCAAGGCCGAACACGTCGCGGCCCCAGGCGAATTCGCGGCCCATCGGCTGCACGAAAAAGCCGAGGCTGGAGCGCGGGCCGAAACTCAGCAGCGCAATCGCACAGCCGCAGACGATGATGACGAGCGGCGTGCGCCAGGTGCCGGATGTCGGTCGGAGATCCCCGCTGGTAACGGCCATCTTGTCTTCCCCCGCAACTGCTGCGGGGGAACCGCCCCGCGAAACATTACGGGGAGTTAATGCATCTGCATGAAAACCCCAAGAGGTGGCGGAGAAAAATATTCGCTCGCAAGGCAGCTCTGCAGAATATGCGACGGTCATTCCGGGCCATGGCCCTGCGGACCATCCCGGAATGACGTCGCGAGGTCACGACGCGGCAACCCCGAATATCGCGGCGGCTCATGCCGAATAGCAGGGAACGTCGTCTTCTCCTTCCCCCTGAAAGGGGGAAGGTCGGGATGGGGGCCAGCCAGACGCATCGCTGCTCGTGGAGAGACCAGATCCCCACCCGCTTTGCTCTGACGAGCAAAGCGACCTCCCCTTTTCAAGGGGAGGTTGGGTTGGCACCTATCGCTTGGCGCTGGCCTGCTCGGCCGAGCTCTGGGCGGCTTCGGCGAGTTGCGCCGAGATCTTGGCGGTCTCGGCCGGGTTGCCCCAGCTCGGCGCGTCGCTGCCGTCGCCCCAGGCGCGCGGGCGATAGAAGGTGTGGACGCCGAACTTGTACGTCTTCTTCATTTCACTGACCCAGGACGGCCGCACCCAATAGGCGTGGTAGTGGGTCGAGCGATCGACTTCCGGCAGCCACAATTTGCCGTCGAGGATCGCCTTCGAGATCTTCTTCGCGCGGTCCCACATGTCGGGCTCGCGGACGACGTCGGGGATGTTGTCGCAGGCGAAGGTGAACTGACAGGCGTAGTGGCGGTTCTTGTTCTGGTAGACCACGCCGCACACCGTCTCCGGATATTTGCCGGAGAAGGCGCGGTTCAGCACCACCTGGGCGACTGCGATCTGGCCGCGCACCGCTTCACCGCGCGCTTCGAAATAGACGGCTTCCGCGAGGCACTTCTCCGACTTGGCGCGCGATTTCTCATCGAACAGGCCGAGCCGCTCCGCCGGCGTCTTGGTGTGCTGGTCGTCGGCGTTGACCTCGCCCTTCGGCGCGATGCTCTCGCCCATCTCGCCGGCCTTGACCGGGCCGTCGGCATCGACCGGCAGTGACGCCATCACCTTCAGGTCGGGATCGGGCTGCGCTGCCGGCACAACGACGACCGGCGCCTCGCCGGGCTGCCAGCGCTCGAGATTCTCGGGCGTGCCGAGCGACGAGCCGAAGAACAGGCTGGCGGTCTTGAATGCAAACGGGTCGCGCGCATGCGTTGCATCGACAGGGGGCGCAGCGGCAGGCTTGGCGGGCACAGGCTTCAGATCATCGAGCGGGCTGGCCTCGAGCGACATCGACACGTCGTATTGCTGCGGCGACGGCTTCACATATTGCGGCAGCGGCGGCGCACGCAGCGCCTCCTGCAATTCGGGATCGAGCGGCGCGTTGTCGGCCGGCGCGGTCGCGGTCTTCATGCCCTTGACCGACGAATTCGATGTCGCGGGATCCTCGTTCGCCGGAGCCGGGTTCGCGGGCTGTGCAGGATCGACCTGGTCAGGCCGTCCGACGACGAGACGATCGCCCTTCAGGGTGCGATCGACCTTGGGAAAATCCGATGCCTGGTAGCGCGGCGGCGTTGCTGTGATCGGATTGCGCGTCACCGCGCCGGTGATGTCGGCGCTCGGACTGTCCAGCCGTGCGAGCAGGATTTGCGGATCCTGCGGCGCCGATGTTCCGATCGGACGGCCGAAGCTGTAGGTCGCGACCTGGATGGAGCCGACCGCGGAGGCGAAGACGCGCTTCTGCCAGCGCTCGGCGACGCCGGGCTGCCGGGCCAAAAGCGAAGCAATATCCTGATATCCGAGCTCGGTCGGCATCAGTGCGAAGATGCCAAGACCGAGACCGAAGAGCGCAAGACGTGCGCCCTTCGGCTGGTTACGCGACACAAACATCGTACGCTCACGCAACGCTTACTGAGTGCAATCGAACGCGGTACATCCGCGCAATTCGACCTTTCTCGTTGCTAACTTGTTTAGGTTGCCGCGGAGTTAATCGGCGTTGCACGCGCGCTACACTCAAGCGATCGCGCATCCGATGCGCGTTGCATCACGCGCCTTGGTAAATGCGCGGCGCATGAAAGTCGTAAACATCAGGTCAACGAGGATGGTGAACAAAGTGTTGCGCGCGCCGCAGGATTCCGACGCGTAGGATGGGTGGAGCGCAGCGATACCCATCATCCCTCCACGCGGAGGCAATTGATGGGTATCGCTGCGCTCCACCCATCCTACGAACCCCGATAAGCAAAATGGCCGGGACTTGGTCCCGGCCATCGCACTCCTTGAACGACTTGATCGCTCACGCCTGGCTGGCGATCTCCTTGCCGAGCGCGGCCTGGGCTGCGGCGAGACGCGCGATCGGCACGCGATAGGGCGAGCACGAGACGTAATCGAGCCCGACCTCGTGGCAGAACGCGACCGACGCGGGATCGCCGCCATGCTCGCCGCAGATGCCGACCTTGAGGTTCGGCCGTGTCTTGCGGCCCCGCGTTACGCCGATCCTGACCAGCTCGCCGACGCCGTCGCGATCGACCGAGATGAACGGATCGATCTCGAGAATGCCCTTGGCGACATAGGTGCCGAGGAAGCTCGCGGCGTCGTCGCGGCTGATGCCGTAGGTGGTCTGCGTCAGGTCGTTGGTGCCGAAGGAGAAGAACTCCGCGGTCTCGGCCACCTGGCCCGCCATCAGGCAGGCGCGCGGCAGCTCGATCATGGTGCCGACCTGATAGGTCAGCTTGACGCCGGTCTCCTTCATCACCGCGTTGGCCATCGCATCGATACGCGCCTTGACCAGATCGAACTCGGCCTTGGTCGCGATCAGCGGCACCATCACCTCGAGTCCAACCGGCTTGCCGGTGCGCTTGCCGGCTTCGACGGCCGCCTCGAAGATCGCGCGCGCCTGCATCTCGGCGATCTCCGGATAGGCGATCGCGAGACGGCAGCCACGGAAGCCGAGCATCGGGTTGAACTCGGACAGTTCGCGGGCGCGGTCGGCGAGCTTGCGCGGATCGGTGTTCATGGCGCGCGCCACTTCCTCGATCTCGGCCTGGGTGTGCGGCAGGAACTCGTGCAGCGGCGGATCGAGCAGACGGATCGTGACGGGCAGGCCCTTCATGATCTCGAACAGCTCGACGAAGTCGGCGCGCTGCATCGGCAGCAGCTTCGACAGCGCGGCGCGGCGCGACTGCTCGTCCTCGGAGAGGATCATCTCGCGCACGGTGCGGATGCGGGTCTCCTCGAAGAACATGTGCTCGGTGCGGCAGAGGCCGATGCCTTCGGCGCCGAACTTCACCGCGGTGCGCGCGTCATCGGGCGTGTCGCCGTTGACGCGGACGCCGAGCTTGCGGACCTCGTCGGCCCAGCCCATCAGCGTGCCGAACTCGCCGGACAGTTCCGGCTCGATCATCGGCATGCGCCCGGCCAGCACCTGCCCGACCGAGCCGTCGATGGTGATGACGTCGCCGGTCTTGAAGGTGCGCGAGCCGATGCTCATGGTGCCGCGGCCGTAGTCGACACGGATGGTGCCGCAGCCGGAGACGCACGGCTTGCCCATGCCGCGCGCGACCACCGCAGCATGCGACGTCATGCCGCCGCGGGTGGTCAGGATGCCTTCCGCGGCGTGCATGCCGTGGATGTCTTCCGGGCTGGTCTCGATGCGGACCAAAATCACCTTACGTCCGTCGGCCTGCAGCTTGGCCGCTTCGTCCGACGAGAACACGATCTCGCCCGAGGCAGCGCCAGGCGACGCCGGCAGGCCGGTCGCGATCACGTCGCGCTTGGCGGCGGGATCGATGGTCGGGTGCAGCAGCTGGTCCAGCGAGGCCGGATCGATCCGCGTCACCGCGTCCTTGCGCGAGATCAGGCCTTCATTGGCAAGCTCGACCGCGATGCGCAGCGCCGCCTTGGCGGTGCGCTTGCCGCCGCGGGTCTGCAGCATCCACAGCTTGCCCTGCTCGATCGTGAACTCCATGTCCTGCATGTCGCGGTAGTGCTTTTCAAGCAGCGTGTAGATCCGCGTCAGCTCCTTGAACGCGGCCGGCATCGCGCCTTCCATCGACGGCTTGTCGGAGCCGGATTCCAGTCGCGCCTCTTCGGTGATGTCCTGCGGCGTGCGGATGCCGGCGACGACGTCCTCGCCCTGCGCGTTGATCAGGAACTCGCCGTACAGCTTGCTCTCGCCGGTCGAGGGGTTGCGGGTGAAGGCGACACCGGTCGCCGACGTCTCGCCCATGTTGCCGAACACCATCGCCTGCACGTTGACGGCGGTGCCCCAGGATTCCGGGATGTCATGCAGCTTGCGATAGGTTACCGCGCGCGCGTTCATCCAGGATGAGAACACGGCACCAATCGCGCCCCACAGCTGGTCGTGCGGATCCTGCGGGAAGTCGTGGCCGGTCTCCTTGGCGACCGCCTCCTTGTACTTGCCGACCAGCTCGACCCAGTCGTCGCCGGTGAGGTCGGTGTCGAGCGAATAGCCCTGGCCGTCCTTGAAGGTGTCGAGGATGTCCTCGAAGTGATGATGCTCGAAGCCTAGCACCACGTCCGAATACATCGTGATGAAGCGGCGATAGCTGTCATAGGCGAAGCGGCGGTCGCCGGAGAGCTCGGCGAGCGCTTCGACCGTGCGGTCGTTGAGGCCGAGATTGAGCACGGTGTCCATCATGCCCGGCATCGAGGCGCGCGCGCCCGAGCGGACCGAGACCAGCAGCGGGTTCTTGGCGTCGCCGAACGTCTTGCCGGTCAGCTTGCCGACATAGTCGAGCGCCTTCTCGACCTGTGCCTTCAACTCCTTCGGATAGGTCTTGTCGTGGTCGTAGAAATAGGTGCAGACCGAGGTCGGGAGGGTGAAGCCGGGAGGCACCGGAAGGCCGAGATTGGCCATTTCCGCGAGGTTGGCGCCCTTGCCGCCGAGCAGATTGCGCAAGGTCGCCTGGCCCTCGGCCTTGCCGTCGCCGAACGTATAGACCCACTTGCCGGCCTTGATCGCTGGCGGAGCCGCCTTTTTCGCAGCGGTGACGGCCTTTACCGGCGCCTTGCTGGCCGGCTTTGCAGTCGATTTGGCGGCGGGCTTCGGGGCGCTCTTCTTCAGCGCCTTGCGCGCCGGCGCGGCCTTCCGGGCCGGTGCCGAGGACTTTGATTTCGCTGCGGTTTTCTCGGCAGTTTTCTTGGACTTCGCGACGGCTTTGGCCATGTCAGACAACAATCCGAAAAGAGGGGTAGAAGATGCGCGCCTTACACCATTTTGGGGGGTTCCGCGCAAGCCGCGAAACCCCGCTTTCCCGCTACAGGTGCAGCCAGCGCAGCAGGCCCATCCCGACGAGCCCGACGAAGATCAGGTAGATCGCGACGATGTAGTTGAGCAGCCGCGGCATGATCAGGATCAGGATGCCTGCAATCAGAGCGACAATGTGCGGCAAATGCCCAGCGGTGATGACCATTGAAGAGTTCTCCGGCGGTTTTGGGAGGAGCGAATCGAGCGGCAGTTTATCCGCTGCGGGGGTTTCCACATCAAGACGTCCGTCACGGCCCGAGAGTTCCCGCAACTCACGAAAATTGCCTCAAAATGCCGCGTATGTGGCAGCGGTTTTTCCGGAACATCACCACACCAGATGCATTGGCTCGCCGTGCGCATCGGCGAAGGTCGGCGCGCGCGTCAAAAGAATGGAGCGAGCCATGCGAAACAGAATACTTGCCGTTGCAGCGGTTGCTGCTGCGATCACGGTGCCGGCTGTTGCCGCACAGGCCCAGACCGTCGGCGTTGTCCGCGGTGGCCCGCCGGTTGCAGTCGAGGATGATGAGGGCATCGCGATCGAGCAGCGCCCGGCGTTCCGCGAATACATCGTGCGCGAGCGCGTGCCGAACTACACCGTTCCGGATCGCGTCGTTGTCGGCACCGTGCTGCCGGATGCCGGCGTCACCTATTACGACGTGCCGCAACGGTTCGGCGCGACGCCCTATCGCTACACCGTCGTGAATGGCGAGACCGTTCTGGTCGAGCCGCGTTCGCGGCGGATCGTTCAGGTCGTCGAATAGCTCAGCTTAGCACGATCGCCTGAACGAACAGTCCGGGCGCCGCGCAAGCGGATGTGCGCGCAGATCGACCGGACCAGAAAGCCCCGCCCGGCCTCCCCTCCGGGCGGGGCTCTTCGCTTTTGTCGCTGGAAATGTCGCGCGGCTTAAGATTTGAGAATCGAGAGCAGCGTCGAGGTCGACTTGTAGCTCTTGATCGCCGCGTCCTGGAAATCCTGCGTCCAGTTGGCCGCCTGGCGTTCCTCAGCGCTCATTGAGGAATATTGCTTGAGGATGCCGAGGCTGAACTGGCGCGGATCGCCGGCGGACTGGCTCTGCTTCAGCGCATCGAGCACGGCAAGGCGCGTCCGCGTGTTGAGTTCCTGCTTGGCCGCGAAGATCTCCTCGCCTGAAAACTTCTTGTCCTGGTTCAGCGAGATCGCCGACAGCGAGCGGTTGTCGAGCGAGGACAGGTCGGCGAGCTGCCCGGTCTTGCGGCGGGAATCGTACACCAGTTCCTTGCCGCCCTTCGCCGCCTCGCTCTTCTGCCGATCGAGGAAGGCGCGCACGTCGCTCGCCACGCCGCTGAAGTCGCGCGTGTTACCCGTCGTGGGAGATGTGGTTCCCGCCAGCGCGGCCGCGATCGGGTCGCCTGAAATTCCCGCCGGCGCCTTGTTCGGATCCTGCTGCGTCGCCTGATAGCCCTTCAGCACCGCGGCACGCTGGCTGGCCCAGGTCGCGGTTGCCTTTTCCTCTTCGCTGGCACCGTCGAGATAGTCGAGCGCCGACTTGTAGCTGACGCTGTAGTCGCCGGTCAGGCGGGTGGTCGCAAGCGATGGCGCCAAGGCCTTGTCGAAGCGCTGCTTCAGTTCGGTGGTGGCGACCGCCTGCTCGTCCGGCGTGAAATTGCCGCCATTGTTGGTCGAGATCGCAAACAGCGAGCGGCGATCCAGTGTCGAGAGATCGATCGTGGTCTTGCCGTCGACGATCGGCTTCTTCACCCCCGCGACCGTGTAGAGCTGGTCGAGCGTGACGCGCGCGTCATTGGTGACGGTCGCAAAATCCGGCAGCGGCGCCTTGGCAAGCTGCGTGCGGGCGGCGTCCGACAGCGTGAGGTTGGTTGCAGCGCTCGATGTTGCGGACGCCGACAGGTCGCCGGCGGTGCCGTCGCCTGACAAGGTCGCCGCCAGCGAGGGCGTCGCGGCGGCCCGTGCGTAGGCCGAACCGTATTGAGCGTAGGGATTGGGCGTGGTGCCGATCGAAGTCATCGGGGAGGTCCCTGCATTGGCGCGAGGGGCGATTTCTTAAGAAATCGTTGACTCGCCAGGACCCTCGCAGGGCATGGTTAATAAATTGCAAATTGTTTCGAAATATTTCTGGCGCGACGCATCTCGCGGCGGTGGTCACTTACCTGTCGACGACCCAGGCGTGGCGGCGCTGGGTAAAGACCGACTGCGACGGCGCGGGAAAATCGGGGTCCGCGAAGGCGCCGACCGCAACGCCGATCAGATCCGGCGCGCGGCGCGGCTCCCAATAGACCGACGATCCGCAATTCGGGCAGAAATGAAAGACCACCGGAGATCCGCTGCCGCCGATGCGGCTGTATTCGCGCGCCTCGCCCTGCGGCTCGACGTCGGCGCGCGGAAAGAACGCAGCGACGCCGTAGGTGCTGCCGGTCCGCTTCTGGCACTCCAGGCAATGACACAGAGATATCGTGAGAGGCTCGCCCTGACAGGTGACGCGGAGCTGTCCGCAGGCGCATGTCGCCAGCCTTGCCATCATCGTCTGCCTTTGCTGGCGACCAGCCGGTGAATGACCTTGCCGGACGAGGCGCTGACGACTTCCGCATCGAGCAGCAATTCGGCCGCCGCCAACTCAGCTCGCACCAGCGCCGTATCGAAGGCTGCATAGAGCCGGCCATGCGCATCGCGCGCATCGTCACCTGCGGTGACGCGCCAGCTCAGATAGAAGATGCCGCCGGGCTTCACGAGTTCGAACATGCGGCGCACCGACGGCGCGATCAGCGCGGGATCGAGATGCATGATCACGGTCTCGCACAGCAGATTGTCGAAACTATTGGCGGCGATGCCGGATAGCTCGGGCAATTCGGCGCGCACAAAGCGCAGCGCCGGGTAGCGGGCGCGGGCTTCCGTGAGCAGGCCCTCGGAGGCATCAAAGCCTTCGGCCGGAAAGCCATTGGCATTGAGCCACGCCACCTCGCGGCCGCTGCCGCAGCCGATATCGGCGGTCACGCCACCCTTGATGAAGAATTGCCCGACGATCTCCTGCAGATCGACCGGTGCCGGCTGCTCGTGCCAGTCCTGCGCAAACGCCGCCGCCTCCTTGTCGTAAGCGGCGAGCGTTGCGCGGTCCATCGGTCAGCCCTCGATCCTGGAGAAATCCGCCACCGCGCGCGTTGCGGCGCGGATCTCGTTGAGCAGCTTCAGGCGGTTTTCGCGCACCTTGGGGTCATCGTCGTTGACCTTGACCTTGTCGAAGAACGCGTCGACCGCCGGACGCAGCTTGGCCATCGCGCTCATCGCAGCGGCGAAGTCTTCCTTGGCGACGGCGGCGGAGGCCTCGGCCTTCACCTGGTCGATCGCCGCAGCCAGCGTCTTCTCTTCGTCGAGCTTGTAGAGCGCGGCGTCGGGCGCGCCGTCAAACGTACGCTTGTCCTTCTTCTCCTCAATGCTGAGGATGTTGCTGGCGCGTTTTGTGCCCGCGAGCAGGTTCTTGCCGTCGTCGCTGTCGAGGAATTTGCCGAGCGCCTCGACGCGGCGGACGACGAGCAGAAGATCGTCCTGGCCGCCGAGCGAGAACACGGCGTCGACCAGGTCGTGCCGCGCCCCCTGGTCGCGGAGCTGGACCTTCAGACGGTCGGCGAAGAAGGCGAGCAGATCGTTCACTATGCCGTTCAGATAGCCGCATATGAACGAATCGAACTCAGCAGTACCGCGATTCTCAAAATTGGTCTTTTGACGCGTCGAGCTTTGCGCAACCAGCCGATTGTTCAACAACACATCGAATCGACGGATGAATTCGCCATCTTTTAGTTCATCGGTATGGGAGAACTGAACCAAGCGAGTAAAGAAAACATGGAACAATTGATTGAGTTGGATGCGCTGGGCGTTATCCACAATCAATCTAATGACGCCCAACGCTGCGCGGCGCAGCGCGTACGGGTCTTTCGAACCCGTCGGCTTCTCATCGATCGCCCAGAACCCGACCAGCGTGTCGAGCTTGTCCGCCAGCGCCACCGCGACGCTGACCGGATCGGTCGGCACGCGATCGGTCGGCCCCTGCGGCTTCCAGTGCTCCTCGCTCGCGGCAGCGACCGACGCATCCTCGCCCTGCGCCAGCGCGTAGTATTTGCCCATCAGGCCCTGCAACTCAGGGAATTCGCCGACCACTTCGGTCAACAAATCCGCCTTCGCCAGGCGAGCGGCGCGCTTGGTCTTCTCGACATCGGCGCCGATCAGCGGCGCGATCTCAGCGGCGAGCCGTTCGATCCGCTTGATCCGCTCCGCCTGGGTCCCGAGCTTCTCGTGGAACACGATCTGCTCGAACTTCGGCAGCCGGTCTTCCAGCTTGGTCTTGAGGTCGGTCTCGTAGAAGAACTTTGCGTCGGACAGCCGTGGGCGGATCACGCGCTCATTGCCGGCGACGATGGTCTTGCCGCCGTCGGGCGCCTCGATGTTGGCGGTCAGCACGAACTTGTTGGTCAATTTTCCCGTCTTGGGGTCTTTGACCACGAAGCACTTCTGGTTGTTCCGGATGGTGGCGCGGATCACTTCATCCGGGATCGACAAGAATTCCTTCTCGAACGATCCCATCATCACGACCGGCCATTCGACGAGACCGGAGACCTCGTCGAGCAGCACCTGGTCCTCGATCAATTCGAGGCCCTGCGCGAAGGCCAGTTCCTTGGCGTCCTCGAGGATGATGTCCTTGCGGGCCTGCGGATCGAGGATGACCTTGGCCGCTTTCAGCTTGGCCTCGTAATCCTCGAAGCGGCGCACCGGGATCGCACCCGGCGCCATGAAGCGATGGCCGTAGGTGGTCTGCCCGGCCTCGATGCCGTCGACCGAGAATTTCACGATGTCGGGCTCCTCGGTCTCCAGACCGAAGGTCGCGGTGATGGCATGCAGCGGGCGCACCCAGGTGAGCGAGCCTGACTTGGCCGAGCGCGCGCCCCAGCGCATCGATTTCGGCCAGGGGAAGGTGCGGATGATCACCGGGATCATTTCCGCGATCACGTCGATCGCGGCGCGGCCGGGCTTTTCGATCAGCGCGATGTAGAAATCGCCCTTCTTCGGATCGGTCTGGATCTTGGCCTCGCTGATCGAGGTGAGACCAGTGGCCTTCAGGAAGCCCTTGATCGCTGGCTCGGGTCCGCCGACGCGCGGGCCGCGGCGCTCGTCCTTCAGGTCGGGCTGGCGCGCGGGAATGCCGTGCACGGTGAGGGCAAGGCGGCGCGGGGTCGCGAACGCCTTGGCGCCTTCATAGACGAGGCCTTCGGCGACGAGCTTGTCGGTCACCATGCGGCGCAAATCGTCCGCCGCCTTCGCCTGCATGCGCGCGGGAACTTCTTCGGAGAACAATTCGAGGAGAAGATCGGGCATCAGACCGCCCTGCCCGTTTCAGTGTGGATCCAGGCCTCGCCGCAGGCCTTCGCCAGATCGCGCACCCGGGCGATATAGCTCTGCCGCTCCGTCACCGAGATGACGCCGCGGGCGTCGAGCAGGTTGAACACATGGCTCGCCTTGATGCACTGGTCGTAGGCCGGCAAGGCCATCAGATGTTCCTTGATGTTGCTGTCCTCGCGCCAGCCGGCGGCGAGATATTTGCGGCAGGCCTCTTCCGCCATCCTGAACTGCTCGAACAGCATCGCGGTGTCGGCGTACTCGAAATTGTGCCGCGAATATTCCTGCTCGGCCTGCAGGAAGACGTCGCCATAGGTGACCTTCTCGGCGCCCTCGCGGCCGTTGAAGTTGAGGTCGTAGACCCGGTCGACGCCCTGCACATACATCGCGAGCCGCTCGAGTCCATAGGTGAGCTCGCCCGCGACCGGCGCGCATTCGACGCCGGCGACCTGCTGGAAGTAGGTGAACTGCGAGACTTCCATGCCGTCGCACCAGCATTCCCAACCGAGACCCCAGGCGCCCAGCGTCGGGCTCTCCCAGTCGTCCTCGACGAAGCGGATGTCGTGGACGGCGGCGTCGATGCCGATCGCGGCCAGCGACTTCAGGTACAATTCCTGAAGGTTCGGCGGCGACGGCTTCATGATCACCTGGAACTGGTAGTAGTGCTGCAGACGGTTGGGGTTTTCGCCGTAGCGGCCGTCCTTGGGCCGCCGCGAGGGCTGCACATAGGCCGCGTTCCAGGGCTTTGGCCCCAGCGCGCGCAGCGTGGTCGCGGGATGGAAGGTGCCGGCGCCCATTTCCATGTCGTAGGGCTGCAGGATGACGCAACCCTGCTCGGCCCAGAATCGCTGGAGAGCCAGGATGAAGCCCTGGAACGAACGTTCCGGGCGCATGTGGTCAGGCAGGGCGTCCATCGTCAGTACAGGTCTCGCGAGGGGGTTTTGAAGCGCGCGGGACCGTATCGGCGGCAGCCAATGGAATCAAGGCGATGCCGGAAATCCGGCACCGCCAATTTGCGGGACTTAAAGCCTGCTAGCCCGGACGATAGGCCCCGGTGACGGGGTCGCGGCGCAGGGTCTTGATTTCGCTCGCACGCGTGGTCTCGGCCACGCGGGACAATCGCGCCTCTTCCAGTTCCTGGTTGATCCGAACGGCCGTCTTGTAAGCCCAGCGGACCACGGCCAGGCCACCCAGGACGCCTGCGAATGCAATCAGCGGCGGCATCGGTCGATCCTTGTCGTTCACGTCTGTCAGGCCCCCAATGGAAGGTATTCTCGCGCAAGGCGGCCTGCGCCGCAATCGCACTTTTGGGGCTAAATGGCGCGCTCAAATCCCCGTGTTCACAGCCCGAATCTGGCCCAAATCGCCCTGGTTTCGACCGCCGAGATCAGGTCGTCCGGCAAGCTTGCGAGCCCGTCCAGTGCCGCCATCGACCCCGCCCCCGGTGCCCGCCGGCCGAGCAGGCCGGACAGCATGCCGCTTGCGGGCGCGATCACCGGGGTCAGCACCTTCTCGCCATAGCGGGCCCGCAGCGTCGCGCGCAGGTCGCCGATGCCATCGGCGAGCCCGAGCCCGATCGCGGTCTCGCCCGCCCAGTATTCGCCGGTGAACAACTCGTCGTCGGGCCGCTTCAGGCGGCTGCCTCGGCTCTGTTTCACCAGCGCGATGAAGATCGCATGGATCTCGCGTTGGATCGACTTCAACCGGGCGACGTCATCGGGGTTCTCGGGAAGGAACGGATCGAGCATCGCCTTGTGGCTACCCGCCGTATAGAGCCGCCGCTCGACCCCGATCTTCTTGATCAATCCTTCGAAGCCGAAGCTGCCGCCGACCACGCCGATCGAACCCAGAATCGAGGACGGGTCGCAATAGATCTCATCACCGGCGCAGGCGATCATGTAGCCGCCCGAGGCCGCGACGTCCTCGACGAACACCAGCACCGGCAGCTTCTTCTCGGCGGCCAGTTGCCGGATGCGCAGATAGATCTGCCGGGACTGCACCGGCGAGCCGCCCGGCGAATTGATCACCAGCGCCACCGCCTTGGCATTCCGAGTGCCAAAGGCGCGCTCCAGCATCTTGGCGACGCCGGCGAGCGTCATGCCGGGCCGCAGCGGCGTCACCGCGCCGATCACGCCCGACAGCCGCACCACCGGCACGACAGCCATGCCGCGCCTGAATCGCGCCGGGAGCATTCCCTGCGCGCGATCGAGCCATCCCGAACGTCCTCCAGAATGCCCTTGGCGATCACTAATTTGTTCACTCATGCCGTTACCTCGAATTAACCACTTTTTATCACGCCAGTGTCATTGGATTTCGTGGAACGCGTTTTGCATTTTGTCATTGGGGTTGCAACGCGCGGGCGGAGAGGGAGCCATGAAGATCTACCTGCTGATTTTGCTGATCGGTACACTTCTGACCGCGATCCACTTCACATCCAGGCCTGAACGCCAGTCGGAAACGGCCCCGCAGTGATTTAGTGCCAGTACGACGCGGGCAGAATCCCTGCCCGTTAGCGCCGCGCCAGCGGCAATTCCCCTTTCCCAGCCAAGATCTCCTGCACCCATTTATTGGGCACACCTGACTCTTCATTGAGCAGCAGCGCGGCATGCAGCCGCGTCGGCGCTCGGCCGCCCTTGGTGGCCCGCACCAGGATTCGGATCGCCGGCGAGGCCGCCTCGCCATGAACCGGCAGGATCTCGAGGCTGCCAAAGCCGCGGTCGAGCGCGGCCAGCACCTCGGCAATTCCGTCGGCCCGCCAGATCATCGCAAGCTGCCCATTCGACTTGAGGATCCGCCGCGCCACGTGAACCCAGCTAGCCACCGTGGTCGCGGTCGCGACATGGGCGCGCTGCCGCACGCCGTCCGGCGAGGCGCGGTGCCTTGAGGGATCGTTGAACGGCGGGTTCATCAGCACGACGTCGGCGCTGTCGGGCGAGAGGCCAAAATCATCGAAAGCGGAGGCACCGGCCTCGACATCGAGCACGATCACTTCGGCCATGATCGCGTTGGCGCTGGCGTTATTCCGGGCAAGCTCGGCCAATGCCGGGTCGATTTCGACCAGAACCAGGTCGATCCCCCTCACCCGCCGTGCCACCGCGAGCCCGGCGGCGCCGACGCCGGAGCCGAGATCGACGACCCGGTCGCCTGATCGGGCCGGCGTCGCCGCGGCCAGCAGGATCGCGTCATGGCCGGCGCGATGGCCGCTGCGCGGCTGCCGCAGCCGCAATTGCCCACCGAGGAATCCGTCTTCGGTGATCTCAGCGGCCGGAGACTGGTTTTTTGACGCGTTTTCTTCACGCGAACCCGGGCCAATTTCGCTTGAAAACGCTCTACTCATCGGCCCGCAATTCGTGGCCCAGGCCGGCATCGGTCAGGAGCTGGCGGGCCTCGTGGTTGTCGTCCTCGTGCACCAGGATCCGCCGCGGCAGCACGCCGAGCGAGCCCTCGATGATGCTCATGTTCTGGTCCAGCACCAGATGATGGATGTTAGCGCTGTCGAGCAGCGCGCCGACGGCGGAGACCAGCACCACGTCATTGGTCCGTACCAATTCCCGCAAAATCCACTCTCCTCTCCGCCCGGCTGTGCGGCCAATGCGTCACATGTCAACAACTTCGTGGCCTTGCCGCTGCACCGCGCAGTTTCTATTGTTATAGCTGAGGATAGTGCGAATTCGGCAAAATTGGAGACCAGCGTGGCGGTTATTGTACCCTTCGAAAGCCCGTCCAATGCTTCGATCGACGGGCTGGTGGGACTGGTCGCCGCTGACATGGAGCGCGTCAACGCGACCATCCTTTCGCGGACCGGCTCCGAAGTCACCATGATCCCCGAGGTCGCCAATCATCTGATCTCCTCCGGCGGCAAGCGGCTGCGCCCGATGCTGACCCTGGCGATGGCCCAGCTCGCCGACTACACAGGCGACGGCCACATAAAGCTCGCCGCGGCGGTCGAGTTCATGCACACCGCGACCCTGCTGCACGACGACGTCGTCGACGAGAGCGAGCTGCGCCGCGGCAAATTGTCCGCGCGGATGCTGTGGGGCAACGAGGCCAGCGTGCTGGTCGGCGACTTCCTGCTCGGCCAGGCGTTCCGGATGATGGTCGAGGTCGGCTCGCTGCGCGCGCTCGACATTCTCTCCGCGGCCGCCGCCACCATCGCCGAGGGCGAGGTGATGCAGCTCGCCGCCGCCAAGAACACCGCGACGACCGAGGACGAGTATCTCGCCGTGATCCGCGGCAAGACCGCGGAGCTGTTCGCCGCGGCCTGCGAGGTCGGTCCCGTGATCGCCAACCGCCCGAAGGCCGAGCAGACCGCCTGCCGCTCGGTCGGCATGAATCTCGGCATCGCGTTCCAGCTCGTCGACGACGTGCTCGACTATGGCGGCAAATCCGCAAAACTCGGCAAGAATGTCGGCGACGATTTCCGCGAGGGCAAGATCACGCTGCCGGTGGTGCTCGCCTTCCGCCGCGGCAACGACACCGAGCGCCAGTTCTGGGTCCGCGCACTGGAGCGCGGCGAGATCGGAGCGGCCGATCTCGATCACGCGATCGGGCTGATGACCAAGCACCGCGCGCTGGAGGACACCATCAGCCGCGCCCAGCACTACGGCGCAATGGCGGTCGACGCGCTGGCGCTGTTCCCGTCCTCGCCGATGAAGACGGCGCTGGAACAGGTCGTCGCGTTCTGCCTCGCAAGATCGCATTGAGTAGGCCTTGCAATCGCCGCGCATCATAGACGGCGTCGTCCCTGCGAAAGCAGGGACCCATACGCCGCGGCGAGAGTTGTGAACGGCAGTCGCCGTTCCGAAGTGTTCAAACAATAGCCACTCGTGGTTATGGGTCCCTGCTTTCGCAGGGACGACGGCGAGTTTGTTGCGCTGTCCGTCGCAAAATGACGTCGTCTCGGCGCAAGCGGGGACCCATTACCACAGGGTTGAGTTGTTGAAGAAGGTTGTGGCCCCGGCGTCGCGCAACAATTGCCATTTGGGGTAATGGGTCCTGGCTTGCGCCAGGACGACGCTGAGGATGGTTCTCGATTCAACCTGTCAAACAGCATGCGCGGTGTCATCACCCGCGCATGCGGGTGATCCAGTATTCCAGAGACGTCCGTGGGTGAACCGAGGGGCCGCGGCGTACTGGATCGCCCGGTCGCATTGAGCTCGCCACGCCCACAGTGTCGTCCCGGCGCAGGCCGGGACCCATAACCACAGGGGTCGAGTAGTCGAAGAAGGCTGTGGCCACGGCGTCGCTCAACGATGAGCATTGGTGGCTATGGGTCCCGGCCTTCGCCGGGACGACGGCGAGTTCGTGGCGCCGCCTGTGAATCACACACATCGGTAGCGCTCGAAGTCCGGCGCATCCGCGACCCTCAGCTACAGGTCCTGCACGCAGTCGAGCACGGCGTTGAACACGGCTCTGGGAACACGCACCCGCTCATCGCGATCAAGCGCCTTGAGTTCATCGACGTGAGCATCGGGCTCACGACTGACGCTTGCCAGCCGGTCGAAGAAGGCGAAGTCCAGTTCGTTGTCCTGCATGCGCATGGCGCCCCAAACGTCCCACGGCAGCATCTCGCGATTGTTCAGCGCGCCGATGTCGCGAACAAGATTGCCCGCAATGAACCAAAGTCCGTGCATGTCGAGGATGCCGAAGGCGCCGGGATCGCGGCTCCCCTCGCGGCAGAGCGACCAGGCATCGCCGGCGACCAGGAACTGATCTCGCGGTACATCCGCCGCGTCGAACCCGATCCCGAACAGCTCGCGCTGGCGATCGTCGATCTGGGAATCGAACAAGACCCAACGTTTCCTGTCTTCGTGCCAGTACTCCGTCACCCAATGGTCGAGATATTTTCCTGCTTCGAAATAGGCGCCGAACCCGCAACGGGCACGTGCCGGAATGCCCTGGGTGCGCAACATCGCCACGTGAAGCAGCGTGAAGTGCCTGCAGACGCCGACCTGCCGTTCGTTGACCGCACGCGCCACCGCAAGCGGCCGCGCATCGCGCGTGACGATTTCATCCAGCATCGTCTCGACGGCGCGGACCTGCGATTGCGCTTGCCGGTCACGGCCGAGCGTAACCCCATAGGCCGGGGCGATGTGCTGATGGATCAGAAGACCCTGCACGGTCGCCGCAAGCGCGCCGGCGCCCCGCGGCAGGCCCTCGAATAGCGCGGCGTGACGCCCCGGATCGCTCAAAGCAACCGGTCTTTCGTATCTGTCGACGTTCATCTGAAAGGTCTCCCGCAAGTCTCGCCTCCCGCGCAACCACCACACCGGCCGCTACTCCTCGACCGGCACCCAGATCTCGAGCCCGCCATTACCGCTGTTCTTGTCGAACTTGTCGTCGTATCGCTCGAAGTTCGGCGCGTCCGCGACCTTCATGCCGGATTGCGGCAGCCAGCGATTCCAGATCGTGTTGACGGTGCGGCGGATGGTCGAGATGTGGTCGGCGTGGGTGAACACCACATATCTCTGCGCCGGGATCCGGACGCGCGCGAACTCGCGCGCCAGGTCGGAGAAATCGGTGACCTCGACACCTGCGATGTAGTCGAAATTGCCGGCATCGTCGCCGTTGCAGCAGACACCATAGGCAACGTCACCGACCTGGCGGGGAATATGCGCGCCTTGCTGATGGAAGCCATGCCACTGGTTCGGGATGCCGGCCGTGCTGCCGTTGGCGTGGTTGTAGCGCTCGCCGATGCCGGCGACGAGAAAGGCCTTGCCGGTCGCGACGCGCGGCGGATCGAGATGATCGAGAGCGGTCGAGATCATGGTGATCGGCTCCTGGAGCTTGAGCTTGGTCAGACACGTCGTCGCGCGCACCGTCTCCGGCGTGACGCCGAAATGGTCGCGAAACGCGCGGGTGAATGCCTCGTGGGAGCCGTAATCCGCATCCAGCGCGAGCGTGAGAATGTCGGGCGCACCGGCCGCGAGCTCGCGCGCGGCCTCGCTCAGTCGGCGCGCCCGCACGTAGCGCATCACTGAAAACCCGGTCGCCTCCGCGAACGCCCGCACCAGATGGAAGCGCGAGACCCCGGCAACGACCGCGATATCATCGAGCGTCAGCGACGTGCGCAGGTGGCTTTCGATGTACCAGAGCGCCTTCTGGGCTGGATTCATGGACGACGGCCTTCCTGCAAAGCTCGGGCACCATGCATGGCTGCCGCGCGCGGCATTTGACAGTCCTTGCTGCGCGGCGGCGAAACTATGGTTCCGCTCTGCGAAATTTTAGCGCAAAGCCGTCGCTGGCAACACCGCTGCAATCGTGCATACTCGCAGTTGCATCGATCCGACGGCTCACCAAGCTGCCCGAAAATCAAGACTGCACGAGCCGCGGCCAGCATGTCAGGGAGGACAATGATGCACCACCACCGCCTGAGCTATGTCAACTGCGTCAAGTCTGCGGCGCTTGCGGGGCTTTTGACGATCGCCGTCGCCAGCGCAGCCAATGCCCAGAAGAAATACGATCCGGGTGCGACCGACGCCGAGATCAAGGTCGGCAACATCATGCCCTATTCGGGTCCGGCATCCGCCTACGCCACGATCGGCAAGACGGAAGCGGCCTATTTCAACAAGGTCAACAGCGAGGGCGGCATCAACGGCCGCAAGATCAACTTCGTCTCCTACGACGACGGCTACAGCCCGCCGAAGATGGTCGAGCAGGCCCGCAAGCTGGTCGAGAGCGACGAGGTGCTGTTGATCTTCAATCCGCTGGGCACGCCGGGCAACACCGCGATCCAGAAATACATGAACGCCAAGAAGGTGCCGCAGCTGTTCGTCTCCACCGGCGCCGCCAAGTGGAACGATCCGAAGAATTTCCCGTGGACCATGGGCTGGCAGCCGAGCTACCAGGTCGAGGCGCGCATCTATGCCAAATACATTCTGCAGAAATATCCCGGCAAGACCATCGGCGTGCTCTACCAGAATGACGATTTCGGCAAGGATTATCTGATCGGCCTGCATGACGGGCTCGGCGATGCGGCCAAGAAGCTGATCGTCGTCGAATCCTCCTACGAGACCACGTCGCCGACGGTGGACTCGCAGATCGTGCAGATCAAGGGCGCCAACCCCGACATCTTCGTCAACATCGCAACGCCGAAATTCGCGGCGCAGGCGATCAAGAAGGCTGCTGAGCTGGATTGGCATCCGGTCCAGTTCCTGACCAACGTCTCGGTCTCGATCGGCGGCGTGATGAAGCCGGCCGGCTATGAGGCGAGCCAGGACATCCTGTCGACCCAGTATCTGAAGGATCCCGCGGATCACGAATGGAAGAACGATCCAGCCATGAACGAGTGGCGCGCCTTCATGACCAAGTGGTATCCCGAGGGCGACCAGAACGACGCCTCGACCGTGTTCGGCTACGGCGTCGCCAAGGGGCTCGAGCAGGTGTTGCGGCAATGCGGCGACGACCTCACCCGCGAGAACCTGATGAAGCAGGCGGCGAGCCTCAACTTCGAGATCGGCATCTACCTGCCCGGCACCAAGATCAAGACCGGACCGGACGACTATGCACCGATCGAGCAGTTGCAGATGATGCGCTTCAAGGGCGAGAGCTGGGAGCGGTTCGGCCCCGTCATGAGCGGCGAGAAGAACTCGTAGCAGCCTTCTCCACAGCTTCGGAGTTCGCGGTGCCCGGCGCCACGCCGGGCATCCACGTCTTCGACACGATTCACGAGCAAGACTTGTCACGAGCCATACTTGCCACAAACAAGACTTGCCACAAGCAAGAGCTGCGATGGCTGGAACCCAGGCGAGCCGAAGCAACATCGTCCAGGCTGCCGCGTCCGGCCCTCACGAGCTCCAGGGACATCCAGCGACATCCTGCGATCGGAAGGACAACAACAATGAAAATCACCGACGTCCGCGCCCACCATATCCGCATTCCCTATGACGCCGGCCCTGCGAGCTTCCGCCAGGGCGCGTCCGCGATCTCGGCGCTCGACATGGTGCTGATCGAGGTTTCGACCGATGCAGGCCTGACCGGCTGGGGCGATGCCTTCGCCTATGTCTGCCCGAAGACGAGTTGCGCAGCGGTGGCCGAGATGATCGCGCCGCAGGCCCGCGGCCTCGAGGTGCCGGACGCAGCCCAAATTCCCGCCGCGATGGAGCAGATCCAGCGCAATCTGCATCTGTTCGGCCGCTACGGCATCACGATGTTTGCGATCTCGGCGCTCGATATCGCGCTGTGGGATCTCGCCGGCAAGGTGAAGGGCGTGCCGCTGCATCAACTGATCGGCGGCGCGAAGCGCAGCACGATTCCGGCCTATGCGAGCCTGATGCGGATCGGCAATCCGACGCACATCGCCGCCGAATGCAAGAAGGCGATCAAGCTCGGTTACGCCGCGATCAAGCTGCACGAGACCACCGTGCCGGCCGTTGCTGCGGCGCGCGAAGCGATCGGCCCCGGCGTGCCGCTGATGGTCGACATGAATTGCCCGCTGGATGGACCGGCGGCGATCCAGTTCGCCCGCGACTGCAAGCAGGCCGCGCCGATGTTCCTGGAGGAGCCGGTCTGGCCGCCGGAGGATTTTGCAACGCTGGCGGAAGTGCGGAGAGAAGGTCGGCTCGACATCGCCGCCGGCGAGAATGCCTGCACCGTGCATCAATTCCGCCAGATGATGACGGCCGGCGCGGTCAGTCACGCGCAGCCGTCGGTGATCAAGGTCGGCGGCGTCACCGAATTCCTGCGCGTGGCCGTGCTCGCCGACGAGTTCGGCGTCCAGGTGATTCCGCACTCGCCCTATTTCGGGCCGGGCTTCCTTGCCACGCTGCATCTGATGGCGATCCGCGACGAAGGCCTGATCGAAGTGTTCTTCATGAAGCGCCCCGCCTGCCTGTGGGGCGACCGCATCGACGTCGATGCCCGTGGCCATGTCGCCGTGCCGCAGGGCCCCGGGCTCGGCTACGAGCCGGATCGCGATGTGATGGAGACGTATCGGGTGGCGTGAGCTGCACGCTGCGAGCCACGACAATGGTGTGCCCCCTCTCCCGCTTGCGGGGGAGGGCTGGGGTGGGGGCTCTCTCCGCGAGTCACATCGTGGAGAGAGCCCCCACCCGTATCGCATCTGACGATGCGATACGGCCTCCCCCGCAAGCGGGAGAGGCGAAGCGAGACTGCCGACGGACTTCGCGCTACTTCGTGCCGTCCTTCGCCACAGGCGTCGCATCCTTCGCCGGCGGCGCGTCGGCTTTCTTCTTCAGGTCCTCGGTCAACTTGACCTGTGCCGCCTGCACATCGGTGACGAGCTTCTGCAAGCCCGCGATTGTGCTCTTCAGGCTCTCGACCTGCCGGTTGGCGGCGTCGAGCTTCTGCTGATGATCCGACGTGAGCTTGCCGATCGTCTTCTGCAGGAAATCGACGTTGCTCTGCAGGCAGCTCGTGCGCCGCTCCATCGTCTTCTCGACGGTGCAGATCTCGATGCCGGGAACGTCCTGCGCATGCGCGGTTCCGACGACGCCGAGTGCAAGCGGCACGAGCAAGGCAGCAACGAAACGCGCGATCATCGACATCCCCAATCACATGCGTCATTCACAGTTTTGTGCTCGCGACGCTGAAAGCCAGGCACACATACCACACTGAAACCGCATTCGAGCGGTGTGCTTGCCCCATTACCGGGACTACTCGTGGGGACGGGGGCCTTCGGAACTAGTTTGGTTCGACCCCTTTTGGCTCGACCTTGGGCAGTGGAGACAGATCGTATGGCTACGCGCGAAAAACGGCTGGCGCAATTCGACGGCAATGGCGAACCTTCGCCGGAACAACGCGTGGAAGTGCTTTGTGAGGATCACAGCGGAACGTATCAGCTGCCCTTCGCCTGCCGATTCATCGACGGCCAGTGGCGTAATGACACAACCGGCGGCGCGCTGGAGGTCAACGTCATCGCTTGGCGCATGCCACGCGTGAAGCAGGCGCGGGCATGGCCTGAGAGGCGCATTTGGCGCGCGCTGTTTCAAAACGCGACGCGCACGCGAGGCGTTTTAAGATTTGGAACGCGGATGGAACGAACCGCGTCCGAATCACTGATCGAGCAACGTACTCCGTTGTTCACGGCTAGATGTGGTCATCAGCCCGAGGCGGCGCACCACATACAGAAGCATGACGATCGGCCGCAGCCAGCGGCCGACGACAAAGGTTAACTCCTCCGCGGACGACATTTGCGGTCCCTCCTCGCGATCATTTCCACGGCGTCACCGGTGGCACCGCCTCGGTTGCCGGCGGCACATCCACGGTCTTGAAATCGGCGGGGCTGACGATCTCGAGGTATTCCATGTCCTTCGAGTAATCGAACAGATAGTGGGTGATGCCGGGCCGCTGATGGATCACGTCGCCGGCCTCGACCAGCGTCTCCTTGTCCTCGTACATGAAGCGCGCCCAGCCCTTGGTCATGATGACGATCTGAAAATCGCACAGATGCTTGTGCCAGCCGGTGCCCTCTTCCGGCGGCAGGTCGGGATTGGCCTTGACCAGATGGCAGATCACCTGCCCGCCGGTGGCATCGGCGATGCCGAGATCGCGATACAGGAAGAAGTCGCGCAGACCTCCGCCCTTGAACTCGGTGTCACCGGGTTTGACGTGGGAGAATTTGCTGACGGCGGCGTGCTGGTTCATTTCAAGCCTCCACGGTTCTCGTGTTCGCGAGATCGCGGCGCCGGCTCAGCGTCCAAATTTTCGGCAGCGTCGCATCGTCGCGGTCACAGCTCGCTTGTTGCTATGCGAAATCCTTGCCAGCCCGGTTGTGCTGCGGCAATCGATCCCGCCATGCGCCGCCGTCGCAGCGGAAGCACTTGGAGCAAAGCCTGAATTTGCGTTCGGCGCGGGCTGCGCCCGATCGCCGCGCGGCGCCGGTGCCTGACGCCGACGGCACGTCCATTGAGCAAGGCCTGCCCGGAGCTTGAGCCGCCGGCGCCGGCAGGCTTGGCGCGCGCTGCCTAATATTCGACCTCGAGCTCCTCGACGTCGGCAGGCTCCGCCTTCGCCGCCTCGATCCATTCCTGCATCTCGGGCATCGCCATGATGGTGCTGGCATACGCCGCGAGAACGGGGTCGAGCTTCACGTCATAGGTCATGAAGCGGGTCACGACGGGGGCATACATCGCGTCCGCCATGGTGCGACGTTCGCCGAACAGGAACGGCCCGCCGGACTTGCCGAGGCAATCGCGCCAGATGGTGCAGACACGGTCGATGTCGGCCTGCGCCCGCGACCAGATCTTGAAGCCGGGAAAATGCCCCTTGAGATTGACCGGCAGCGAGGAGCGCAGCGTGGTGAAGCCGGAATGGATTTCGCCCGAGATCGAGCGACAATGTGCGCGCTGGATCCGGTCGTCCGGCAGCAGCCCGGCATGCGGCATGACCTCGTTAAGATACTCGCCGATCGCCAGCGTATCCCAGACGGTCGCGCCCTCGTGGCGCAGGCAGGGCACCAGGATCGATGACGACAGCAGCAGCAGCTCGGCCCGCGCCGAGGCGTCATCGGGCGCGGTGACCACCTCCTCGAATTCCAGCCCGGCGAATTTCACCAGCAGCCAGCCGCGCAGCGACCAGGACGAATAATTCTTGCTGCTGATGGTGAGTGTCGCTTTCGCCATATCGGATCCTCACGCCTGAACGCGTCGTTAGCCCCCGGTGACCGCGCGCCGGTCCAACCGCCGCGCCCCGGAGCCGTTCAATTTTGCAGCAAGCCACGTGCCAATTTGCCGGGCAGCCCGCCCCCTCTCTGGCGTCGATATTGCATATCCAGCCGGGCCAGGGGCGGATGCGTATGATGTCAATGATGTACCAAGCCTATCAGAACCACATGGACCTCACGGCGCCATGGCGGACCGGGGCTGCAGCGGCGCTGAAATACCTCAATCTGGTGCCGCAGGGCGCCGCCGACCGGGTGTACGGCCGGCTCGCGGCGGCGCTTGAGCTGATCTCGCGCTCCACCCTGACCTACGCCCGTCCCGACTACGCCATCGGCAGTGTGTCCGCCGGCAACCGGGAATACCAGGTGACCGAGGAGGTCGCCTATGCGACGCCGTTCGGCTCGCTGCTGCATTTCAGGAAGGTGGACGGCCCGGAGCAGCCGCGGCTCTTGCTGGTGGCGCCGATGTCCGGCCATTTCGCCACGCTGCTGCGCGGCACCGTGAAGACGCTGCTGCAGGACCACGACGTCTACATCACCGATTGGCACAATCCGCGCGACATCCCGCGCCAGGAGGGCCGCTTCGGGCTCGAGGACTACACCGACCACCTGATCGACTTCCTCGGCCAGCTCGGCCCGCGCGCGCATATGGTGGCGATCTGCCAGCCCTCGGTGTCGGCGCTGGCGGCTGCCGCGGTGATGTCCGAAGACGATCATCCGGCGCGGCCGGCATCGCTGACCCTGATGGCCGGGCCGATCGACACAAGGATCCTGCCGACCAAGGTGAACGAATTCGCCAAGAGCAAGCCGATCAAATGGTTCGAGGACAATCTGATCAACTACGTGCCGATGCAGTGCAAGGGCGCGCTGCGTCAGGTCTATCCCGGCTTCGTGCAGCTGACGGCGTTCGTCTCGATGAACCTGGAGCGCCACATCAAGCAGCACATCGACCTCGCCGACCATCTCGCCAAAGGCGAGACCGCCAAGGCCGAGCTGATCAAGACCTTCTACGACGAGTATTTCGCCGTGATGGATCTGCCGGCGGAATTCTATATCGAGACGGTGCGCGACGTGTTTCAGGAGCATCTGCTGCCGCAAGGCATGCTGATGCATCGCGGCCGCCCGGTGAACCCGGCGGCGATCCGGCGCATGGGCCTGATGACGGTGGAAGGCGAGAAGGACGACATCTGCTCGATCGGCCAGACGCTCGCCGCCCAGGACCTCTGCACCGGCGTGCGCACCTATCGCAAGGTGCACCACATGCAGGCCGGCGTCGGCCATTACGGCGTGTTTTCCGGCAAGCGCTGGAACAACGAGATCTACCCGCTGCTGCGCGATTTCGTGCATGTGAATTCGTGAGAGCGCGACGACACTCTCCCGTCATTGCGAGGAGCAACGCGACGAAGCAATCCATGCCTCCGCACATGCGGCATGATGGATTGCTTCGCTTCGCTCGCAATGACGGCGGAGCTAGTCACGCATCCCGCCAGGCAGTAGTCTCCCCGCCCACGACGACCTGTTTCCCAAGAATCGTCCAGGGAGAAACTCCATGCGCGCCACTTTCCGTGCCCTCACGCTCGCCGTCATCGGCGCCCTCGCCCTCACGTCGGCCGCATCCGCCGCCGAAGTCCATGTCATGATCTCGGGCGGACTGACCGCGGCCTACAAGGCGCTGGTGCCGGAATTCGAGCGCAAGACCGGGCACAAGGTGGTGACCGCCTTCGGGCCGTCGATGGGCACCACGACCAACGCCATTCCGGTGCGGCTGGAGCGCGGCGAGCCGGCCGACGTGCTGATCATGGTCGGCTATGCGCTGGGTGACCTGATGAAGCAGGGCAAGGTGGTGGCCGACAGCCGCGTCGACCTCGTGAAGTCGCCGATCGGCATTGCGGTGAAATCAGGCGCACCGAAGCCGGACATCGGCTCGGCCGATTCAGTCAAGCAGGCGCTGCTTTCGGCGAAATCGGTCGCCTATTCCGACAGCGCCAGCGGCGTCTATGTCTCAACCGAGATGTTCGCAAAGCTCGGCATCGCCGATCAGATGAAGGACAAGGCGCGGATGATCCCGGCAACCCCGGTCGGCGAGATCGTGGCCAGGGGCGAGGCCGAGATCGGCCTGCAGCAGATCTCCGAGCTGAAGCCGGTTGCGGGCATCGACATCATAGGCCCCCTGCCGGAGCCGTTGCAGAAGATCACGGTGTTCTCCGCCGGCATCGCGACCGCCGCGAAGGAGCCCGACGCCGGCAAGGCGCTGATCAGCTTCCTCGCCTCGCCGGATGCCCGCGACGCGCTGGTCAAGAGTGGCCTCGATCCGGTTGCCGCCGGCGCGACGCATTAGCGAGGCATCGCCGGCTTTATCCCCGTCATCCCCGCTCTCTCCCCGTCATCCTGAGGCGCGAGCGGAGCGAGCCTCGAAGGATGAATCGGCCACCAGCGGGGCCGTCCATCCTTCGAGACGCGCTGCGCGCTCCTCAGGATGACGGGGATAGGTTGGCGGATTTGGCGCCCCTACCGCAAATGATGCGCGCCGTAGGCGAGCAGCACCACCACGACAAGCGCGAGCACCAGCGTGGTCGACTTCCAGAACAGCACCGGGTTGCGCTCGATCAGCGGCGTCGATGACGTCGTCAGATATCTTGCGTTGGGGTTGCGCAAGTCGAACAAGAACTCCGAGAAGGTGTCGTAGCGTTTCAGCGGATTGACGTGCACCGCGCGCTCCAGCGTGCCGTCGACCCAGGCCGGAATCTCGCGGCCACCATGCGCGGCCGGACGATACACCAGCCGGTTGAAGTCGGATCGGGTGCGGGCGCGCGCGATCTGCGCGCCGTAAGGCAAGCGGCCGGTCAGCATCTGATAGGTCACGACGCCGAGCGAGAACAGGTCGGAGCGCGCGGTGCCGCCCTCGCCCAGGAAATACTCCGGCGCGGTGTATTGCTGGGTGCCCAGAATGTCCTCGACATCAGCCGGCGCCGCATCGGCAACGCCCGAGATCCGCGTCGAGCCGAAATCGATGATCTTCACCGTTCCGGTCCTGTCGATCATGATGTTGTCGGGCCTGACGTCCTGGTGCAGCATCTCCTTGCGGTGGAAGGCGCGCAGCCCTTTTGCAACTTGCTCGGTGATGTCGCGTACCGTCTCGAGCGCTGGATCGGGATTGTCGATCATCCACTGCGTCAGGGTCTGGCCGTCGATATACTCCATCGCGACGTAGAGGAAGTTGCGCTTGCGCTGCGGCAGAAACGGCTTCAGCACGTGCGGGCTGTCGATCCGCCGGGCGACCCACTCCTCCAGCATGAAGCGCTTCAGATAGGCGCCATCGTCGCGCAGGTCGATCGAGGGGATCTTGATCGTGACCGTAGTGCCGCTCTCCTCGTCGACCGCGAGATAGATGTGGCTGCGGTGCGATGCATGCAGCTCGCGGACGATGCGGTAGCCGTCGAACAGCATCCTTGCATCGAGCAGCGGCGGCAGCGGCAGCTCGGTGGGCTGGCCGAACACCTCGCTGGCGTCGCCGTCGGGCAATTCGTCGATCCGGATGATCTGCGCGGTGAGATTGTCCGGGCTGCCGTTCTCATAGGCCTGCTCGACGATCGACTTCGCGGCAGCATCGAGATCGGCCGCGCCATCCCTGATCGTCTTCGCCAGCTGCCGCGCGGGGACGTGCTCGTAGATGCCGTCGGTCACCAGCAGGAAGGCGTCGCCCCGCTCCAGCCGGAGACTCTGGTAGTCGATCTCGAGCTGCGGGTTCACGCCGAGCGCGCGGCCGAGATAGCTCTGCTGCGAGGAGATCACGACGCGGTGGTCGTTGGTCAATTGCTCGAGGCTGTTGCCCGCGACGCGGTAGATCCTGCTGTCGCCGACATGGAACAGATGCGCCGTGGTCGACCGGATGACCAGCGCGCTCAGCGTGCAGACGTAACCCTTGTCCTTGTCATAGGGGTTCTGGCTGCGCCTGGTCTGTGCGTGCAGCCAGGAATTGGTGGCCTCCAGCACCCGCTGCGCCGAGGTCTTCACCGACCAGGATTCCGAGGTGCAGTAATAATCGGTCAGGAAGCTCTTGACCGCGGACTCCGCGGCGATGCGGCTGACATTGCTCGAGGAGATGCCATCGGCAAGCACCACGGCGATGCCCTTCAAGCCGAGCAGCGGCTCGTCGGGGATCAAGACGCCGTGGAAATCCTGATTGGTGTCCTTGCGGCCCTGATCAGAGAATTGCCCAACCGATATTGTCAGCGCGCCCGGCATCGACCGTCCCAATGCGAATGGGGCCCTCCGTGACAGGAGAGCCCCATAAGCCGGCCAGGATCAAGCCGCAAGGCGCTGGCGCTTCGGCGCCGTCTTCACATGCGTCGTGTAGAGCGTGAGCCCGGTGAAGGCGAGGCCGCCGGCGAGGTTGCCGAGCACGGTCGGGATTTCGTTCCAGATCAGGTAGTCCATGATCGAAAACTTCGCATGCAGCATCAGTCCCGACGGGAACAGGAACATGTTCACCACCGAATGCTCGAACACCATGTAGAAGAACACCAGGATCGGCATCCACATCGCGATGACCTTGCCGGGCACCGTCGTCGAGATCATGGCGCCGACGACGCCGGTGGAAACCATCCAGTTGCAGAGCATGCCGCGGATGAACAGAGTGGCCATGCCCGCCGCACCATGCGCCGCGTAGCCCAGCGTTCGCGCCTCGCCGACGTTTCCGATGGTCATGCCGACCTTGTCGGGCTCCTGCGTGAAGCCGAACGTGGTCACGAACGCCATCATGAACGCCACCGTGAGCGCGCCAGCGAAGTTGCCGATGAAGACGAGGCCCCAGTTGCGCAGCACGCCGCCGAGCGTGACGCCGGGGCGCTTGTCGAGCAGCGCGAGCGGCGAGAGAACGAACACGCCCGTCAGCAGGTCAAAGCCCAGCAGGTAGAGCATCACGAAGCCGACCGGAAACAGCAATGCGCCGACGAGCGGCTGGCCCGTGTTGACGTTGATCGTCACGGCAAACCAGGCTGCCAGCGCGAGGATCGCACCGGCCATGTAGGCGCGGATCACGGTGTCGCGCGTCGACATGAAGATCTTGGATTCGCCGGCGTCCACCATCTTGGTGACGAATTCGGACGGTGCGAGATAGGCCATTCGTAAAATTCCCCTTGCGCAATTCGGCCGCGCCGGTTGCTTGCCGGAAGCGACGCGGGTTGGTTGAATTGCTCGTCCGTCCGGGGAGTTGGGGGTGTGACGATTGCTCGCGGCGCCCGGGCTGGGCGCCTTGATCCCCTCACCTCGGCCTGCATTGGCTTCGGCAATCCGGAGGACGGCAGTCGTCATTGACTGATGCATCTAAAAGCAATCGATGTGCCAACCGGAGACGCTCGCGGACGGCATTAAATCCTTTTCAATCCAATGAGTTAGAGAGGTAACGCAGGAACTGCCCGGCGCGATGGCGCGGAATTATGCAGCATGCCCAGATGTCACCCAGGGGGGCGCGCCTCTCCATCCCCGTCATCCCCGCGCAAATGCTTCGCCTTTGTCGCTGGAGGAGCGCGTAGCGCGTCTCGAAGGATGCACGGCCCGGCTGGTGGCCGTCGACCCTTCGAGACGCGCTGCGCGCTCCTCAGGGTGACGGGGGAGTGTCGATACACGCCGGTCTACTTCACCTCGGTACGGACCGGGGAACCCTTCAGCCCGTTATTGTCATAGGCCTTGCGCAGCGTGCCGTTGGCGATCGCATCGGTCATGAACCTGGTGGCGAACGCCGCGGCCAGCGGATGGTTGAGCGGCACCGCGACCGCGGTGACCGTCTGCTTGAAGGTCTCGTCCAGCACACGGGTGCCCGGAATCTTTTTGGCCATCGCATTGAGCTGATCGCGCGACAACGCGAATGCGTCGATCTCGCCGTTCTTCAGCAGATTGAAGATCTCGTCATAGGTCTGATAGCCCGTGACCTTGGCGTGCTTGAGATGCGCGATCGCGCCGCGCATCGTGGTGGTGGCGTTGACGGCAGCGACCTTGACGCCGTCCTGGTCCAGTGACGCGAAATTCGTGATCGTTGAGCCCGGCTTGACGATATAGGTGGCGTCGGCAACCTCGTAGATCGGCCCGAACGTCATCCTGGTCTCACGCTGGGGATCCTTGGGCAGGAAGGTGATGTCCCAGCTGCTCTTCGCCGCCGCATCGGTGATCTGGCCGGAATTCTGGTGCACGACATACTCGACGGGAACGCCAAGCTGCGCCGCCATCTCGCTGCCGAGATCGACGGGAACGCCGGCATAGCCGTTCTCGGTCCGGGTCGACCAGAACGCGCCGCCCGCCGGGCTGATCGCGATCGCGACGCGGAGCTTTCCGGTCGGCGCGATCTGATCCTTCAAGGCGTCGGCATTGGCAGATGTGGCCATGACAATCACTCCCAGAACGAGGCCAGCCAGACGCAGCAGTCGCGACAACATCGGACGCCCTCCAGGCCGGGTCTAGCGCCCGGCGGCGCGCAACAAACCGCACGAGGCCGCTTTGCGCAAGCGGCGGTTCGCGCAAGGGAGCCATCCGTATCGGCCTATTTGACCCGGATGGTGATTTTTTCGGAGACGACCGGCGGGTTGAATGGATAGTGCTTGGCGTCGCCCAGCACCAGCTGCAAGGTATGCTTGCCGGGCGCCAGATCGAGCTGCGTCTCGGTCTGGCCCGCACCGAAGTGCTGGTGAGACTTGTCCGACGGGATCGGCTCATTCGGATTCAACGGCTCATCCACATCGATCAGAAGATGGTGATGGCCACTGTTCGGGTATTCGTCGCCGGCATGGGTGACGCCCATGTTGCGCAGCCCAAAGCGGCACCAGAACGGGCTTTTGACCTTAGCTCCGTCGTGCGGCCAGATGAAATACAGCTTGGTGTCTTTCCCCGCCGGTTTGTTTTGCGCGGTGGCCGGACTGGCGAGCAATGTCAGTGCCGCAGCGAGCATGATCAGGCCTGCACTTTTCATAACCCCTCCAAATCTGGCTATTGCGGACGATTTCTCAGGGAGACAGCGCGACCCGGAAACCGTGGGTCGGGTAGCGAACGTTGGCGTCGTAATTGTCGCGGTTGGCCGGACGGACATAGCGCGCATCATTCTTCCACGAGCCGGAGCGAATGACATGGGAGGCGCAGTCGCCGCCGGGCCACACCGCGCCATCGGCCGGGGCGCCCTGGTAGTTCCTGTGCCAGCAATCCTCGACCCACTGATCGACACTGCCGCCCATGTCGTAAAGCCCGAACGGATTCGGCTTGAGGCTGCCGACCTTGACCGGCTGTTCGGCGGCACCGGCACCACCGCAATCCTTGCAACCGGCGTTGCCCGATTGCATCTGATCGCCCCACCAGTATCTCGATTGCGTTCCACCCCGCGCCGCGTATTCCCATTCGGCCTCGCTCGGAAGCCGGTAGGCCTTCTTCGTCCCCTCGGCGAGCCAGGCCACATACTGTTTCGCATCGCTCCAGCTCACATTGGTGACGGGAACGTCGTCTTTGCCACTGGCTGTGAAGCCGCACGCCTTGGCCGCCGCGCAGGCATTCCATTCCCGCACGGTGACCGGATATTTGCCCATGGCGAACGGCTTGACCGTCACCTTGCGGATCGGCCGCTCCGAAGGGTCGTCATTGCTTCCCATCGAGAAGCTGCCGCCCTGGAGCGAGACCATTTCAGGCTCCGGCACCGACGCGGCGGGAGTTGCAGAGGGCGCGGCTTGAGGCGAGGCTTGCTGCGTCGGTGCGGCACCTGGGACCGGACTTGCAGCTTGGCCTGGAGCCGGAGCCGGGCTCGGTGCCGGCCTGCTGAACGGCCGGCGACGCGGTCGGTGACGGAGGCACCTGCGCCACGTCGATCGGCTTGCTGCGCGGTTGCGCCAGCATGTACCAAAGCACGCCGCCAGCGATGACTGCGACCGCCAGTCCGAGCAGCGTAAGCAGGATGGACTCACGGCGCCGGCGCGTCCTCTGGTACGCGGCAGCGTCCGGCAACACGCGATAGACCCGGACCGGATCGGTGATGTTCTTGACCTTCTTGTCGCCGAGCGATTCGTATCCGCAGACCATCTTGTGCTTGATCTGCTCGTAGATGCCGCCGGAGATGAAGACTTCACCGGGCGCTGCAATCCCTTCAAGACGCGAGGCCACATTGACGCCGTCGCCAAAGATATCGTCGGCCTCGATGATGACGTCGCCGAGATTGACGCCGATCCGGTACTCGATCCAGTGATCTCTCGCGATCGCCGCGTTGCGGCCGATCATGTTCTGCTGGATCACGATGCTGCAACGGACGGCCTCGACCGGACTGTCGAACATCGCGATGAACCCGTCGCCGGTGGTCTTGACCAGCTTGCCGTGGTGCTCGGCAATGGTGGGCTCGACCAGATCGCGCTCGATCCGCTTGACGCGGTTGTGGGTGCCCTCTTCATCGAGCTGCATCAAGCGGCTGTAGCCGGCGATATCGCCCGCAACGATCGCGGCAAGGCGCCGCGGCATTGCTTCGCCGGGCGGTGGCTTGCCCGGCTTGCCGGATTTGAAGTCGCGAATTTCGCCCATGGCCTCGGCTGCTCCACAAACCACAAATGGCGGTGATCGGCGCAACCGGCGCCTTGGGCCCTGAGGCCCGTGTGGAGCGTATCACACCGCCGGGTCCGGACAAAGTTTGCGGACGCAATGGTGCGGTGCGCGAAAAAGCGCCATCCGCTGGTGGCGGATGGCGCTGCGGGCTTGTTTCAGCTTGAAATGCTGCGGCAAACCGCCAGCACATCACCCCGCCTGTGTGGCTGGCGTCCGGATCTCGCGCGGCAGGATGATCGCGGCCGCAATCGCCAGCAGGCACAGCGCCGCGAACGCGCGCAGCATCATGGAGAAGCCGCCCTGGTCGTACAGCCAGGCCACCAGGCCGACGGAGGCGCCCGCCGCGGTGAAGCCGACGAAATAGCGCACCGCATAGGCGCGCGAGCGCCATTCCTCGGTCGTGTACTTGCCGACCATGGCATCGTTCACCGTGACCTGGCCGAACGCGCCCATCACGATGCCGATCGAGACCACGATCAGCGGCAAATTGGACAGGCTCGCCGCCAGATAGAGGAACGGTGCCAGCATGAACGACAGCGGCAGCGCCACCGTCTTCAGCGAATGTTTGTCGAGCAGCTTGCCGATCGTGTACTGGGTCATCGCGCCGAACACATAGACTCCGGCCGCGATCACGCCGAGCAGCGCCGGGCTCCTGGTCAGATCGGCGAGCCGTTCGGCGAACAGTTTCGGCAGCGCAACCGTCACCGCGTTGAAGGTGGTCGAGATCGCGATCACCACGATCAGCAGCGACAGCACCACCCGCCACATGTCTTGCTTGGCGACCCGCACCTGCGCTGCGGCCTGCCTGGAGCCCTTGCGGTCCTCATGCACCACCGTCATCGCAAAGGCGATGCCGACCAGCACGGTGACCGTGCCGGGCACAATGAAGGCCCAGCGCCAGCCGAGATACTGGCCGATCACGCCGGTGACCAGCGCCGAGGAGGCGACGCCGAGATTGCCCCAGACGCCGTTGATCCCCATCTGGGCGCCGAGCTTCTCGGCATAGGACACGATCATCGCGGTGCCGACCGGATGGTAGATCGAGGCGAAGATGCCGATCGCCAGCAGCGCGGCGCCGAGCTGCAGCGGCGTCTGCACGAAGCCGACCGAGATCATCGACAGGCCGATGCCGACGAAGAAGATCACCATCATGTGGCGGCGGCTCCAGCGATCGCCGAGCCAGCCCGTGATCAGCGAGCCGGCTCCGAAGGCGATGAAGCCCGGCGTCGCATAGGGCAGCAGTTCCGAATAGGCCATGCCGAGCGCCGGGCCCATGATGATGACGGCGGCCGCGAAAATCAGCATCGCATAGTGGTCGATGAAATGGCCGGCGTTGACGAAGCTGATCACCCGGCTTGGACTGTTCGTTGGGCTGCTCATGGGCAGGTCTTTCACTGGCAAGTCTCTCACGCGATTCTTCAATTGCTCGAAAATAGGTTATAGGTCCTTGTCCTGACGGGATGTCGCCAATGACTATCGCTGAGCCGCCAATAAGAGCCCTCCACAAGGACCGGCGTGTCACCGGCGACGGCGTGCACATGGTCGCGCGCAGCTACCGGAAGGGCGTCCGCCTCGACCCGCACATGCACCGCGAGGCACAGCTGGTCTATGCCGCGAGCGGCACCATGCAGGTGACGACGCCGAAGGGCCGCTGGCTGGTGCCGCCGGACCGCGCGGTGTGGGTCCCAGCTTTGCTCCCCCACGCGATCGACGTGCTCGCCGATATCGAGATGCGCACGCTGTATTTCGACCGGGCCTGGCTCGCGCGCGAAGCGCGCAGCGACAGCCTCGGCCATGAATTCGTGGTGCGGGTGTCGCCGCTGGTGCACCAGGCAATCCTTGCGCTGTTCGACGCCTCATGCGGACGCGAGCGCACCGACCTCCTGATCAGGCTCGTGATGCTGGAACTGCACCAGGCCGAGGATTCCGCGACCTTCATCCCGCTGCCGCAGGAGCCGCGCTGCCGCCGCGCCGCCGACATCGTGCTGGCCGATCCGACCAAGGATCACGAGATCGATGCGCTGGCGCGCACGGTCGGCACCTCGGCGCGGACGCTGTCGCGCCTGTTCTCGGCGGAGACGCAACTGTCCTTCAAGAGCTGGTGCCAGCGCGCCCGCATCGCGGCCGCGATCGAGCGCCTGTCGACTAGCGCGAATGTTTCGGTCAAGCAGGTCGCCTCCGACCTCGGTTATGCCAGCGTGCCGGCATTTTCCCATGCGTTCCGCCAGGTCACCGGCAAGACACCGACCGCGTTCGCGGAACGGACGTGAGCGGGGTTTATCATCGGACGCAGTGATGACGAATTATACCGTTGTCGCGCTGCGACATATTTCCGTACGATCCATGCGCTTGATTGCAGTCCTCCCGACCTTAAATCCCGTGTAAGGTCCGGCTTCACTGAATACGATCCGCTGGATACGACCCGCACATGGCCAACGCCTTCTTCTCCGACCTGCTCTCGACGATTTCCGAACGCGGCCGCGTCCTGCTCGGCCGCGCCAGCCCGGCCAACGACAGGCAGGATGCGTCCGAGCTTCTGGAATTGTGCGAGGCGCTGCTGTCCGGCCGCGGCGAAGCCTCCGGCACCGCGATGGCGCGCGAAGTGCTCGACCGCTACCACCACCTCGATGCCGCCGGCCGCCTGTCGTTCTTCCAGACGCTGGCCCGCGATTTCGGCCCCGATCACGCCAGACTGGCGCAGGCGATCGAGAGCTGGCGCGCCAAGGCGGATGACAAGGCCAATGGCGGCGACGCCAGCGACCTGCATTTCGCCTCCGAGCCGCGCCGCCAGGAATTGATTCGCCGGCTCAATCGGGCACCAGGCGGCACCGGCGAGCTGGTGTCGATACGCTCGGATCTGCTTTCATTGATGAAGGGCAACAAGGACCTCGCCGCGCTCGATCGCGACGTGGTGCATCTGCTCTCGTCCTGGTTCAACAGGGGATTTCTCGTGCTGCGCAGGATAGACTGGTCGTCGCCGGCCAATATTCTGGAGAAGATCATCCGCTATGAGGCCGTGCACGAGATCCGCGACTGGGACGATCTGCGCCGCCGCATCGATCCGGTGGATCGCCGCTGCTACGCGTTCTTCCACCCGGCGCTGGCCGACGAGCCGCTGATCTTCGTCGAGGTCGCGCTGACCGAAGCCATCCCGGGCGCGATCGCGCCGCTGCTGGCGGAAGAGCGCGAGCCGGTGCCGGTCGAGCGCGCCCGCACCGCGGTGTTCTATTCGATCTCCAACACCCAGCGCGGTTTGGGCGGCATCTCCTTCGGCAGCTTCCTGATCAAGCAGGTGGTCGAGGAGCTGCGCCGCGAATTGCCGAAGCTCGACAATTTCGTGACGCTGTCGCCGGTGCCGGGCTTCATGCAGTGGGTGAAGCAGGCCGATGACGTTCCGCTGTCAGATGAGGACCGCCAGCTGCTGGAAAGCCTCGGCAAGCCCGCCTGGTTCGAGAACGCCGAGCTCGCCACGCAGCTGCGCGCCGTGCTGGAGCCGCTCGCCGCCTATTACTTCCTGAAGGCACGCACGCCGAAGGGACGGCTGATCGATTCGGTCGCGCGCTTCCATCTCGGCAACGGCGCCCGGCTGGAGCGGATCAACTGGCTCGGCGACCTCTCGCCCAAGGGCCTGCGCGAATCCGCCGGCATCATGGTCAACTACCTCTACCGCCTCGACGACATCGAGAAGAACCACGAGGCCTACGCCAACAATGGCGAGGTGATTGCCTCGAGCGCGGTGAAGAAGCTCTTGAAGGGCGAAGGCCGGCGGCTGCTCGATATGCGGCTGTCGTAGGACCCTTTTCCGGATACGATCCAGCTCTCTCAATTGTCGTCATGCCCGGGCCGGCGTCACGCGGTGGCAGACCGCGGACGCAGCCCCGCCGGCAGATGCGCCTCGAGCCAGGCGGCGATCGCACGCTCGTTGCGATGGTAGAGCAGGCCTGAGGCGATCACGGCAATTCCGATCAGTGACAGCGAGAACGGAAACCACAGCGAGTCCTTGAAGACGACGTCGGCGAGATGTCCGAGATAGATGCAGATGCCGAACGCGCCGAACACCGCATAGGCGCGCCGCATCAGGATCACCGCGACCGCGACGAGACCGACATTGAGCAGGCAATAGACCGCTTTCGAGAGTTCGGTCGACCCTTCGGACGCGGTAATGCCGCCCCAGAACGCCATCAGGCCGAACAGGTGCAGCCAGAACGCAAAGTCACCGTTGCGGCTGCGATAGTCGACGATCCGGGCCACTGCGAGCACGGCCAATCCGAACCACACTGACACCCGGCGCCGCGTTTCGAAGTCGGCATAATTCGTGCCGCTGAACCATGGCGCGAGATCCATCGACATGAACCACAGCGCAAACGCGATGATCGCGACGATGAAGGCGAAGCGGAAGTAGCGCAGCGCGACGATGCCGGCGGCAACGGTCGCGATCTCCATGAAGATCCAGCTGCCCTTCACCCAGATGTAGAAATCATGCACGGTTCCGGGCTTGCCGAACTTGCCCCACCAGCCGAGCTCGTCCTGGATGCCGTAGACCGCAAGCGGCGCCATCGAAACCGCGATCGCGATCAACAGGCCGCCGGGAACCCGCAGATCCCTACCGTACCAGAGGTGGTGACCGGCCACTGCGAAAGCGGTGGCGTAGGTGATCGCGCACGCCGTCAGCGCCCGGCCGCCCATCTGGGTGAACGCCAGGGTCGAGAACAGGCCCATGGCGCCGATCACGATCAGCGCGCCGGCGTACCAGAGCACATGGGCGGCATCGAACCTCGCCGCCGGGCTTGCGTCGCCGGCCGCGCCCTGCCCGTCATGGCTCGCCAGGAAGGCAAGCAACCGGTCCAGATCAGCCGCGCTGATCACCCCGGCATCGGCGGCGTCCCGGAGATTCTTCGCTGAATATGGCATGCGGCTATCCTCATGGCCGGTTCCGCGCCTCCCCCCAACGACAAGGAAAGAGGCGTCTCTCCTGCATGAGTATATCGGAACGTGAGCAACGTTCAATAATTTATTGAGCGGCGCTCAAAATATGTTGCAAGCGGACTCAAACCGGCCGGGCTGGCCGGATGGGCACCGGCTACGCCGCCAGCGCCTTCATTTCCGCATAGAGGTCGGATTTGCCCTCGAAGCCGATGCCGGGAAGGTCAGGCATGACGATGTGGCCATTCTCGACGCGCACGCCGTCCGGGAACCCGCCATAGGGCTGGAACAGGTCGGGATAGCTCTCATTGCCGCCGAGGCCGAGGCCGGCTGCGATGTTGAGCGACATCTGGTGGCCGCCATGCGGGATGCAGCGGCTCGGCGACCAGCCGTGGGTCTTCAGCACCTCGAGCGTCCGCTGATATTCGCAGAGCCCGTAGGACAGCGCGCAGTCGAATTGCAGCCAGTCGCGGTCCGGCCGCATGCCGCCGTAGCGGATCAGGTTGCGCGCATCCTGGTGGCTGAACAGGTTCTCGCCGGTCGCCATCGGGCCCGGATAGAATTCGGCCAGCGCGGCCTGCAGCGCGTAGTCGAGGGGATCGCCGGCCTCCTCGTACCAGAACAACGGATACTCCCGCAGCATCTTGGCGTAGGCGATCGCGGTCTCCAGATCGAAGCGGCCATTGGCGTCGACCGCAAGCTGCGCGCCACGGCCGATCTCCTTCAGCACCGCCTCGATGCGCTCGCGATCCTCGGCGAGCGGCGCGCCGCCGATCTTCATCTTCACGACGTTGTAGCCGCGGTCGAGATAGCCGCGCATCTCCTTGCGCAACGCGCCGAGGTCCTTGCCCGGATAGTAATAACCACCGGCGGCGTAGACGAAGACGCGCGGATTGGCCGATAGCCCGTGACGCTCGGCGAGCAGCCGAAACAGCGGCTTGCCCGCGATCTTCGCCACCGCGTCCCACACCGCCATGTCGATGGTGCCGACCGCGACCGAGCGCTCGCCATGGCCGCCCGGCTTCTCGTTCGACATCAGCGTCGACCAGACCTTGTCCGGATCGAGATTGTCACCGGCGGCATCGAGCAACGATTTCGGATCGGCCTCGAGCAGACGCGGCGCAAAGCGCTCGCGGATCAAACCGCCCTGCCCGTAACGGCCGTTGGAATTGAAGCCGTAGCCGACCACCCGCTTGCCGTCGCGCACCACATCGGTGACCACGGCGACCAGGCTCGTGGTCATCTTGGTGAAGTCGATATAGGCGTTACGGATCGGCGAGGAGATCGGTTTTGTCACCTCGCGGACGTCGACGATGCGGACGGACATGGTGTTGTCGCTCTCTGTGTTGGTGTCCGTTTCTCTTCTCATCGTCATTGCGAGGAGCGAAGCGACGAAGCAATCCAGTTCTCAACAAGCGTAGGAATGGATTGCTTCGCTTCGCTCGCAATGACGGTGGAGGAAGCGCCTCAGGACTTCGCCTTATCCCGGAAATACGGCTCGACCGGCCCGTGCACTTTGATGGTCAGCGGATTGCCGTAGCGGTCCTTGGCGTTGCCGGCGGTGACCCGCACCCAGCCTTCGCTGATGCAGTACTCCTCGACATTGGTCTTCTCGGCTCCCTTGAACCGGATGCCGACATCACGCGAAAGAATCTCCGCGTTGTAGTACGGGCTGTTCGGATCGACCGAGAGGCGGTCGGGAAATTGGTCGTTGGTGTCGTCGCTCATAGCAGCGCCTCGATTTCCTTCTTCAATCCTTCGGGCCGGGCGGTCGGCGCATGCCGCGCCACGACCTTGCCGGAGCGATCCACCAGGAACTTGGTGAAGTTCCATTTGATCGCCGGCCCGAGCAGGCCCGACTTCTCACGTTTCAGGTGCTCGTACAATGGATGCGCACCTGAGCCATTGACGTCGATCTTGGCGAACATCGGAAACGTCACGGCGTAGTTGGTCTCGCAGAACGCGGCGATCTGTTTCGCATCGCCCGGCTCCTGCGCGCCGAACTGGTTACAGGGAAAGCCGAGCACGGCAAAGCCGCGCGCCGAGAGGCCGGCGTGCAGCTCCTGCAGGCCCTTGTACTGCGGCGTGAACCCGCAGGCGCTCGCCGTGTTCACGATCAGCAGCACCTGGCCCTCGAACCGCTGCAGCGGCACCTCATCGCCGGTGAGCGACTTGGCGGTGAAATCGTAGACGGTCGCCATCGTTCTCCCTCACCTGCGCATGATCTTGTCGGAAAACTGGTACCCACTTTTCCGGATCATGCGCTCACCGGATCGATCGGCGACGACGGCGCGCCGCCGGCTTCCACCGCCTCACCCGCGGCAAGGCAGAGATCCTCGCGGTAGCGGCCGGCCACCAGCTGCACGCCGACCGGAATCCGGCCGACGAGCCCCGTCGAGACGACAAGCCCGGGAAGCCCCATGAAGGGGATCGCGATCTGCGGCAGCTGCGCGTGCCACACCCGCGCGAACGACGCCTCGTCCTTGCGGTCGAGATGATCGGGGAACGGCAGCTCGCCGGAGACCGGCATCAGCAGCACCGGATATTTGTCCAGGAAGGCGAACCATTCGCGGGTCAAGGTCGCGCGGCGGGTCAGCGCCTGCGACAGGTCGAACGGATGCACCCTGGCGCGGACGCCGCGCAGGCAGGCCAGCGCGCCGGGATCGCCCTCGCGTTCCGCGAACGCAAGCTGGGCCTCGTAGCCGTCGCCGAGCCAGAGCCGGGTCTGGATCTCGGCCGCCTCGCGCAAGGACGGCGTGTCGGCGATCTCCTCGACGATCCAGCCGGCCGCTTGCAATCGCCTGCCGGCATCGGCCACCGCGGCGACGACTTCCGGCACCGGGTTGAGGCCATCGGGATTGAGGCACATCACAACGCGCTTCTCCCGCGGCGGGCCCTCGAGCGGCACCGGCGCGTACCAGGGATCGCGATAGTCCGGCGCCGACATCGCGGCGAGCGAGATGCGCAGATCGTTGACGGTCCGCGCCAGCGGGCCCGAGACCGCGCTGATCTGCGGGCCGATCGGACGCTCCGGCAGCGCCGCGTTGAAGGCGGGGATGCGGCCCATGCTCGGCCGCAGGCCGTGCACGCCGCAGGCATAAGCCGGATAGCGAACCGAGCCTGCGATATCGGTGCCATGCGCAATGTGGCCGATGCCGGCCGCGACCGCGGAGCCCGCGCCGCCCGACGAGCCGCCCGGCGTGATGCCGGGATCGCGCGGATTCTTGGTGTCGCCGTGAATGAGGTTGGTGGTGAACCAGCGGTACGAAACCGCCGGGCAATTGGTGCGGCCGAGCAGCACCGCGCCGGCCTTGCGCAGATTGGCGACCACCGGATTGTCGACCTTGGCGATGAGGTCGCGCTGCGCCTTCAGCCCATTGGTGGTGGCGTAGCCCTCCTGGTCGACATTGACCTTGATGGTGACAGGCACGCCGGCCAACGGCCCGACCGCCTCACCGCGCGCAATTGCCGCATCGATCTTGGCGGCCTGTGCCAGCACGTCGTCCGGCCGGTGATCGACCACCGCGTTGATCTTCGGGTTGACCGCATCGAGCCGGGCGAGCCCGGCCTCGGCCGCCTCCTTCGCCGATACCTTCTTGGATTTGATAAGGGAGGCGAGCTCGGCCGCCGACAAACGCCAAAGATCCTGCATGTGCTACTCCGTATGACGCAGGCGTTTTAGCGCCGCACGAAGGCCAAGACCAGACGCCCGCCGCCTGATGTTTCAGCGGACATGCGCAATGTAATAGGCAAGGTCGCCGATCTGCTCCTTGGTGACCGTCTGCATCACGTCCGCCATGGTGGCGTCGTAGCCGTGGCGGCTGTTGTCCTTGTATTCGGCCAGCGTCTTGGCGAGGTAGTCCTCGCGCTGGTTGGCGATGCGGGGGACGTTGTCCTTGCCCGAAAAATCGGTGTTGTGGCAGCTGTTGCAGCGGTTCTGCTGCGCCAGCGCCTGGCCGCGCGCCATCCGCGCCGGATCGCCGGCATCCGCGGGCGGCGCAGGCTTCGGCAAGGTGGCGATGAAGTCCGAGAAGGTGCGCAAATCGTCGTCGGTCATCGCCTTCGCCATCTCGTTCATCGGGTCGAATACCCGCAGCTTCTCGCGAAACATGAACAGCTGGATCAGCGCATAGGGCGCCTGCTGGCCGCCCAGCGAGGGCGTGTTCTCGGTTTCCGACGTGCCGTGCTCACCATGGCAGGCAAAGCACGCGACAGTGCGCTCCTGGATGGTCTCGGCGTTTGCGGACACAGCGATGGAGGCCAGTGCCAGGACTGCGACGATGGTTTTGTGCATTGGACACTCCCGGCATATTCCGACATTGCGAGGAGCGAAGCGACGAAGCAATCCATATCGCCGCAAGTGGCGGGAATGGCTTGCTTCGCTTCGCTCGCAATGACGACGATTGATACTTACTGGTTCGCGACCTTCGGCTTGCCGTAGCTGACGCGATAGACCGCGCCGTTCCAGTCGTCGGAGACGAGCAGCGAGCCATCCTTCAGCAGCATCACGTCGACCGGGCGGCCGACATATTTGTTGTCCTCGAGGAAGCCGGTCATGAACGGCTCGACCGACTTCACGGTGCCGTCCTTGTTCAGCCTGACGACGACGACGTCACCGCCCTGCTTCTGCGACTTGTTCCAGGAGCCGTGGCGCGCGACGAAGATTACGTTCTTGTAGGCCTTCGGGAACTGGCTTCCGGTGTAGAAGCGCATGCCGAGCGAGGCGGTATGCGGACCCATCAGGCCGACCGGCGGCGTGTAGTCCTTGCAGTTCTTGCCCCAGCCGAGCTCCTGGTCGATGATGTTGCCCTGGTAGCAGTATGGCGCGCCGAAATCCTCGCCCGCCTTGGTGACGCGGTTGAGCTCGTCTTCCGGCACCGTCTCCGACAGCCAGTCGCGGCCATTGTCGGTGAAGTACATCTGCTTGGTCTCGGGGTTCCAGTCGAAGCCGACCGAGTTGCGCACGCCGAGCGCGTAGACCTCGGCACCGGAGCCGTCGAGATTCATGCGGCGGATCTGGCCGTGGTCGGCGTCGTGCAGCACGTTGTTGCCGGGCTGGCCGACCGGGACATAGAGCTTGTTGTCGGGGCCGATGGCGATGAACTTCCAGCCGTGCGCCTCGTCCTTCGGCAGCTTGTCGTAGATGACGGTCGGCTTCGGCGGATTGTCCAGATTGTCCTCGATCTTGTCGATCTTGGAGACCTTCGAGAGCTCGGCGATGTAGAGCGTGCCGTCCTTGAAGGCGACGCCGTTCGGACGGTAGAGGCCGGAAGCGATCACCTTGACCGAGCGCTTGCCGTCCTTGTTGACGATCGCATAGACCTTGTCGACGAGCCGGCTGCCGACGAACACGGTGCCCTTGTCGCCGAGCGCCAGTGAACGCGCATTGGCCATGCCGGCGGCATAGACCTCGACATTGAAGCCGGCCGGCACCTTGAGCTTGGCGAGCGGCAGCTTGTCGGGCGCGGACGGCAGCGGCGGCGGCGCCACCGGCGCGAGCTTGGCGGCGGCTTCATTGTCCGGACGCCCGATCATGGGCGAGCCCGGCGGCAGCGGCTGGGCGGCCGGCGCGGCACCTGCGGCGGGCGCGGCCGCCGGCTGTTGCGCCGCAGCGGAGAGCGTGAACGCCCCCAGCATGGCCCCCGCGAGCAGCAGGCTGCGCGGTGCGAACGAGTGTTTTTTCATGATGATCTCCCCTGGGTGGAAGCCGTTGTTGATTGCGCCATTGACGTCGACCGGCGCCATTCGGCTGTCCGTTCATAGTCTTGCGAATTTGTCCGTACAATTGCAATCGGAAACATGCTGACATCGGCCAACGCATGGTTGTGGCCACGCGACGTTGTCGCTGTCTCTCAGTGCCTCGTCATCGAGTGATCAGGGCGATCGAGAATCGCCTCGGTGAATGGAAACTCCAGCACGATCTCGCCCTCGTCGTCGGTCACCTCGATCACCGCGCTGAGCAGCGCGCCGTCGGCCCCCTCGGTCTTGAGCAGTTCGCGAATCATCGCCCGCGCCATTTCCCATGCACGATCCGGATCCCGCAGGATTTCACCATCGGGGTCGGAGATCAGCTCGTCGCCGATACGGGTGTTGAAGAAATAGCGTGGCATCGGCTGAACTCGGCTCGGTTAGTCGCTTCCCGTCACCGGGAAGCACGGAATCGTCATCAGGACCTTCGGAGGATCGCGTGGTCGCTGTCTCTTAGTCCAAGATCAACATTCACCGTGTGGCGAACAACAGGAAAAAGGTCTGATCCCACCGGGTTTTGACCGGAAATGCGCGCACAAATTTGTGAGGGGGCCGGATTCGCTTCCCGCAGTGCAGCATGCGCTTCCGCGGGCCGCTTGCGAAAAATTTAAGTGGCGAACTTTTCCAACCGCATTAGTTTAACCTCCAGGGCGGAAAGTTCGTCCGGTTGCAACAAGGAGAGCCTAATGGCCTGGAAAGCACCGAAGATCGTCGAAGTGTCGGTCGGCATGGAAATCAACATGTATATGTGCGCCACCCGCAAGTAAGCGGCAGCGCCCTATACACGTTTAGCGTTTTAGCGCAGGTGGACATCCGGGCGTGACGCGCTCCCGAGCATGGGAGTGTGTTCCAAAGCCGGGGTCCACCTCGTAACGTTTCTGGGTCCGGGTTTTTCGGATCTGAGTTAAACGTCTCCAGGGGACGGATCATGCTTCGTGTCGTCGTCCTGGGTGCCGCGGCGGGTGGCGGCGTTCCGCAGTGGAACTGCGGATGTGCTGTCTGCAGGACGGCGCGAAGCGATCATCCGGAATTGCAGAGCACGCAAGCCTCGATCGCCGTCAGCGGCGATGGCGCGCACTGGTTCCTGGTCAACGCGTCCCCGGATCTCCGTCAACAGTTGATCGCCACGCCCCAGCTGCATCCGAAGCACGGCGCCTTGCGCCACAGCCCGATCGCCGGCGTCATCCTCACCAATGGCGAGATCGATGCGGTCGCCGGGTTGTTGTCGATGCGCGAGGGCTCGCCATTTGCGATCTACGCCCATGAGCGGGTGCTGGCGATCCTGCGCGCGAACAGTATCTTCAACGTACTGAGCGAGAAGAACGTCGCCCGCCGGCCGATCGCGGTCGATCAGGCCTTCGAGCCGGCCCTGCCCGACGGATCGCCGTCCGGGCTCGAGGTGTTGCCGTTCGAGGTTCCCGGCAAGGGCGCCTGGTATCTCGAGGGCAAGGCGCACCCGGCGGGCGCCGACGGCGTCGGCGATACGCTCGGCCTGCGTATTGCAGACAGGCGTAGCGGCCAATACTTCTACTTCCTGGCCGCCTGCGCCCGGGTGACTGACGACCTGAAATCACGGCTCAAGGGCGCGCCCTTGGTGTTCTTCGACGGCACGGTGTGGCGCGACGACGAGCTGATCGCGGCGGGCCTTGGCAACAAGACCGGCCAGGGCATGGGACATATCGCGATGTCGGGCGATCAGGGCGCGATCGCAAACCTCGCCGGGCTCGACATCGGACGAAAAGTGTTTTTGCATATCAACAACTCCAACCCGGCGCTGCTTGGGACCTCGGCCGAACGCAAGGCGGCCGAACAGGCGGGCTGGCAGATTCCTTCCGACGGAACGGAGATCGTGCTGTGAATGTCGTGCCTACGAACGGAATGACCGCGCTCTCGATCGGCAAAGGCATCACGCTCGACAGTGCCGAGGAGATGGAATCTGTGCTGCGCACGATCGGCGCGACGCGCTATCACAGCCTGCATCCGTTCCACCGCCTGCTGCACGGCGGCAAGCTCAACAAGGGCCAGGTCCAGGCCTGGGCGCTGAACCGCTATTACTACCAGAGCACGATCCCGCTGAAGGACGCGATGGTGATCTCGCGCTTCCGCGACCGCAACACCAGGATCGAATGGCGCCATCGCATCGAGGACCACGACGGCGATCTCGGCAATGAGGGCGGCATCGAGCGCTGGCTGAAGCTGACCGAAGGCCTCGGCCTCGACACCGCCTATGTCGAGTCCACCGAAGGCATCTTGCCGGCGACGCGCTTTGCCGTGGAAGCCTATGTGCATTTCTGCCGCGACCGCACGCCGCTGGAGGCGATCGCCTCCTCGCTCACCGAATTGTTCGCGCCGAACCTGCACGAGGAGCGTATCTCGGGGATGCTGAAGCACTACGACTTCGTCAATCCCGACATCATGAGCTACTTCAGCCGCCGCCTGAGCCAGGCGCCGCGCGACGCCGGCTTCGCGCTCGACTATGTCAAGCAGCACGCCAGGACGCCCGCCGAGCGCGAGGCGGTCTGCAATGCGCTGATCTTCAAGACCAACGTGCTGTGGGTGCAGCTCGACGCGCTCTATCACGCCTATGTCGACGGCCAGATTCCGCCCGGCGCCTTCGTGCCGAAAACCAGCTAGAGACGTAACATGGCCAGCCGCAACATCAGCGTCAGCGAGACCAGCCGGCCGAAACTGCCGCGCCACACCAGGCTGAAATTCGACGAGACGCGGCAGGTCTGGGTGATCCTGGCGCCGGAGCGCGTGCTGGCGCCGGACGAGATCGCGGTCGAGGTGCTGCAGCTCTGCGACGGCGTGCGCAGCGTCGCCCAGATGGTGGACCAGCTCGCCGAAAAATACGCCGCACCACGCGAGGCGATCGCGACTGACGTGATCGCCATGCTGCAGGATCTGGCCGACAAGGGGTTTCTCACTGAAGCGCGCGAGAGCACAGCATGAGTGACACGCTCGCCGGTAACAAGACAACGACAGCAGGCCCGACCGACGGGCTCGCGGTGCTCGAGCAGACGCGCTCGGCGGCCGAGACCTACGGCATCCCGCTCGCGGTGCTGCTCGAGATCACCCACCGCTGCCCGTTGCAATGCCCGTATTGCTCGAACCCGGTCGAGCTCGATCGCGGCTCGACCGAGCTCACGTCCGACGAATGGAAAAAGGTGCTGAGCGAGCTTGCCGAGCTCGGCGTGCTGCAGATCCATTTCTCCGGCGGCGAGCCGACCGCGCGCAAGGACATCGTCGAGCTGGTGCAGCACGCGACCGATGTCGGGCTGTATTCCAACCTGATCACCTCGGCCGTGCTGCTGACGAAGGACAAGCTGTCGGCGCTGGCCGATGCCGGCCTCAGCCATGTGCAGATCAGCTTCCAGGGCAATGAACCCACCGTTGCCGATCGCGTTGCGGGCCTCAAGGACGCGCACCGCAAGAAGCTCGAGGTCGCGAAATGGACCCGCGAGCTTGACATGCCGCTCACGGTGAACGCCGTGATGCACCGGCAGAACCTGCATCAGCTCTCCGACATCATCCAGATGGCTGTTGACCTCGATGCCGACCGGCTCGAAGTCGCCAACGTGCAGTATTACGGCTGGGCGCTGAAGAACCGCGCCGCGCTGATGCCGACGATCGAACAGATCGAGGAGACCAGCCGGATCGTCGAGGAAGCGCAAGTGCGCCTGAAGGGCACGCTCGCGATCGACTACGTGGTGCCGGATTACTACGCGCTGCGGCCGAAGAAATGCATGGGCGGCTGGGGCCGCCAGTTCTTCAACATCTCGCCGGCCGGCAAGGTGCTGCCTTGCCATGCCGCCGAGAGCATCACGGGGCTCGAATTCGAGTCGGTGCGCTCGAACCATTCGATCGCCTGGATCTGGCAGAACTCGGAGGCCTTCAACCGCTATCGCGGCACGGGCTGGATGCCGGAGCCGTGCAAATCTTGCGAGTTCCGCGAGGTCGACTACGGCGGCTGCCGCTGCCAGGCGTTTGCGCTGACCGGCGATGCCGGCAACACCGACCCGGCCTGCGCGCTGTCGCCGCGGCATGAGGAGATCTTCAAGCAGGCCGAGCAGGAATCCGCCGGCGCGCAGAACCGCTTCGTCTACCGCAACTTCGCCGGCGGCACGCTGGAGACGGACGAACCCCAGGAAAAACCGCATGGCGCCTGACGCCGATGCCGGTAAGGCCGCGAAGCGCGCCGACCCGTTTGCTCCCCTGACGTCGGAATGGCTCGATGTCGGCGACGGCCACGATCTCCATGTCGAGAGCGTCGGACGTGAAGGCGGCATCCCCGCGGTCTACCTGCATGGCGGCCCCGGCAGCGGCTGCCAGCCGGATCATCGCCGCCTATTCGATCCCGAGCGCTTTCACGCCGTGCTGTTCGACCAGCGCGGTTGCGGCCGCAGCCGGCCAAAGGGCAGCCGCGACAACAACACGACGCAGCATTTGATCGCCGACATGGAGAAGATCCGCGAACGCTTCGGCTTTTCGCGCTGGATGGTGGTCGGCGGCTCCTGGGGCGCGACGCTGGCGCTGGCCTATGCGCAGGCGCATCCCGAGCGGGTCAGCGGGCTGGCGCTGCGTGCGACGTTTCTCGGCACCCGCGAAGAGCTGGAAGACGTGTTCCTGCGCGCCCTGCCGCGCTTCTATCCCGATCTCGCCGAGGACTTCCTCAACTTCCTGCCCGAGCACGAGCGTGCGGCGCCGCTTGCGGCCTATTACCGTCGCATCCTCGATCCTGATATGGCCGTGCATGCGCCGGCCGCGCGCGCCTGGCACGACACCGAACGCACGCTGTCGGAGCACACGCCGAAGCAGACGCGGCTCGACCTGACAAAGACAGCAGGCGCCCTGCCCTCGACGCCGTTCATGGAGGCGCACTACTTCGCCAACAATTGCTTCATGCGGCCCAACCAGCTGATGGACGAGGCCGGCAAGCTCGCCGGCATTCCCGGCATCCTGGTGCAGGGCCGCTACGATCTGCTGTGCCCACCCGCGACGTCGCACGCGCTCGCCGCGCGGTGGCCGGGCAGCGAGGTCCGCATCGTCGACGGCGCCGGCCACATCCTCTACGATCCCGGCATCCGCAACGCCGTGATGAAGGCGATCGCGGATTTGGCGTCGAAGGTCTAACAGGTCGCGCACTCAGGGTGCGCACGGAGCCGGATTCGAATTCCGCGGAATTCGTTGGATATCCCTGAAGAAATCTTCGCGAGCATTGAGCAGGCATTCGACGGTAGTCGAGAGGGCGTATCGCCAGCCGATGTGGTTATCTACCTTGCCACCGACCGACTGCGTCAGGATCAGCTCGGATATCATCGTAAATTGCATCGGCGGGTGCTGATTCGACGTCAGCGTATCTTTGGTCGGCTTGCCGGCGCCGGCAGAGAGGTCAAGGACATTCTTGGGCAGGGCGCAATTCGGCTTGTCGACGTCTCCGCAGGCCTTGCTGGGCCACACCGCCCCGAGCCCAAGCCTGAGCTCGGGATGCTTTGGGTCCGGGCGAGGATCGAATCCGAATTCGCCGGTGGGCGAAGGCATCTTTGTATCGCTGTATTGATGACAGCCGGCACAGGTTTGCGTCCGCATTCTGTCGATCACGTTGGGGACTAAAAGCGTCCCACCGCCTTGCAACTTTGGATTAAACCCTGCGAGCGCGTCGGATATCGGCGTATTGAAGTCGCGCACCTTTGAAAGTCCACCGTTGTACCCGCCCATAATGTCGCCGCGGTCTGGAAAGCTGGTATCGCTCTCGAAGCCGGCCAACGATCGATCGAGCGTTGGAAAAGCGATCAGCCCGACGTTGGAGCCGTTTGTGTATGCTCCGTTCTTGTCGGTGCCGCCGGCGAGGCGATCGAACTGGTCAACGATGTCTTTGATTAGTAACCGAGTTTTGTCGACATTGGCCCAAGGATCGGATGATGCAAGAAGCTCACGCCCGACAGTTGATTTCACAGTGTCGGGAATCGCAATGAGATTGGCACCTCTTTTCGCCAGCCTGAATTCCCGAAGTGTCCAGTCCTGCGGCGTTTCCACATCCGTTTTAGTCGGAGTTCCTGGCGGATCATAGATTGACTGTGGCGGCGGGGGTGGGGTCGTAATTGTCACCAGCTTATTCAGAAACTGGTCGGTGCGTATTTGACCCTTGTCTTGCAGGAAATTCCTGAAATCGACGACTGGTCGCGTCAACTCGGACACCTTAACGAATTTCTTTTTCTTGTACTGTTCAATGTCCCCTTTCAGGATCAAGTCAGAAAGCAGCTTCCCGCGGACATCATTTTGCAGTCCAGGATCCGAGAGGCTCCGGAAGAACTGGACGAGGGGGGTGCATCCTTCCGGGAAACCGGTTGCTTGCTGGGGGGTTGGATTTGGATTTGGCACTCTGGCTTCGAACGCAATCAGATTGCGCTCGAACCTGTCGCCTAGAATGATGGTCCCGTCGTCCTGTCCAACGGAGACGCCGGAATTACGGGCAAAGATCACCCGGATCTCACCGCAGTCCTTGTACTGAACCTTTCCGTGCGGCGCTGGCTCTGCCGGCGAGAGGAGATCGATGCGATTGCTGACGGCAATCGCAGAATACGAATTTTTGGAACCCTTTTTCCCGTCATATGGATTGGTGTCGTCGAACGCCTGGTCGAGCACGTCATCACTGAATGGACTCGAAGTGTTAGACCGGTTGTATTGTCCGGTATAGCCCAGCGCTAAGTCACCCTCAAAGCGCGGACACTTGTACGAGTAGCCGTTCAGCGTGGACATCCCTTGGGGGTTGGGCTTCGATACGTCGTCGCAATGCGCGGTGGTTACCGGTTCGACCAGGCCCGGCCCCTGGTTTGCGGTGTCCCAGAGCTGATGAAATAGTGCTTCCTTCGTTTCTATCGGGCTCCCGCCAGCGTTGCGGTGCGTTTCAAGGATCTTGTCCATGACCGCTGACAGCCGAATGCCCTTGACGATGTCGACGTCCGTAATCAACAGGGAGAGATGGCGGTCGACGTCATAGACGAGCTTCGGGAGTGACGGAAACACGGTGAAGATCTTTGGCTGCAGAAGTCCGTGCTCTGGCGGATGATCGACGAATTTTAGCGCGGGTTCCTCGACGGCCAGAGCCGGCGAACAAATTGCAAATGCGGTAATCGGCGCGAGGACAAGCATGGAAAAATGACGCCTATCGGCCATGAGATGAACTCCAACGCGAAAAGGTTTTGGGGCATGTCCTAGTGGACACGCTAAACAATCAAGAAATTTGGTCACATTACCAATTTTGAATATTAACGCAAGCGTTGTTTCGATATCTCGGCACTATCCTTGGATGTAGCGCGAAATTGCTGCGGTGCAAGCAGTCAGCAAAGCGATCGGCTAGAGCGGTTGTCGAGATCATCGATGGTGCCGGCCATTTCCTCTGCGACCCCGGCATCCGCAATGCCGCAATGAAGGCGATCGCAGATTTTGCTGCAAGACAATGACTAGGGCGCGTACTCATAAACTGGAACGCGCGGAAGGCATCGCGAAAGTACCGCTGCGTCACATCGCGAGCGGCTTCTCATCAACGCGGCGGCAGCGAAGCCCTGATCCGCTCCGAGAAATCGGGCGCGCCGTCGGCTGCCTGTGCGGCTGGATTGATCAGGGAGCGTTGCCGCAATTCATCGAACGGCATGTCCGTGTTGATCCGGCCCGAATGATACAGGTAGCTGTCGATCAGGCCGTTGAGCAGATGACGGATGTCGAACCTCCCCTTGCGTCCCGCGGCATTGGCGTAGCGTACGATGTTGATCGTGCAGCTATTGGTCAACAGATGATAGAATTCGGGGTGATCGGCGAGCTGGTTGATGCGCTCCAGATAAACCAGCAACAGGCGGCGTGCGTCGTCGGCGGACGAATTGAGGCGATAAAGATAGGTCGGCTCGCTGCGATGGTTGGTCCGCACGCCAACGAGGTCGCGCTCGGTGCCCACCACGTAAATCAACTCGAATTGCTTGAACATCGATGCGATGGGAGCAAAACCTTCGCCGATCTCAGGGCGCGTCTCGATAGAGATGGTCAGAGGCGGCACATTGTCGAACATGAAGCTCAGAAACGTGTGCCCAACTGGCCCTTCCATGAAATAGGAAACGTAGAAATCGATAGATTTTAGGTGCGACAGCTGCACCTCGCGCTCTTCGTAGCGCACCGTGAAATCGTTGCGCGAACGATAGTCGAAATCGCGCACGCCGGTGAACCGCACGCGGTCGCCGTCGATGAACGCCCGCGGCATGACAGCCACTTCCGGGCGCCAATTGCGATCATGTGACGGGGGAATGGCGATCCACCATCCGACGATGCCGAAAAACAGCACGGCGGCCACTGCGGACATGCTGCGCCGTCGCGACAGCCACAGCGCCCATACCGCAAATAGCGCGAAAGCCGCCGCCAGCGCCAGGCGTGCCCAGGCCCACGGCAGGTTGGAATAATAGACAGCCAGCGTGGCCCATGTGACGGACAAGGCCTTCACCAGAAAGCCGATGATCGCAATCAGCCGGTCGGCGATTCGAGTCAGAAATCCGACAAGTGCACTCATTGGCGTCCTGGCGTCGGGGCGCGTACATCGCGGCGGACGGCGCGAGCGTACACGCATTGAACTTCACTTGTTAGACCCGCTCTGGTAGCATTCATGCCTGCGCGACGGTCCGCAAATGGCGGCCGTCCAGATGCGATACTGTCAGACGCGGCGCTCACGGCATTCTGCTGGATTCCATCCGTGAGGTATCTGCGATGGCTGCCTTATCCTTGCGAGCCTTTCGTGCCACCTTTCCGCTTCTAGCCCTCGGTCTGGCGTCCGCGGTCTGCGCCCAGGGCACTCCGCCGGCGCCCATCAGCACGACGTTGTTTCAGAATGTGCGCATCTTCGAGGGCAAGGGCAACTCGCTCTCGCGCGCTGTCACATGTGCTTGTAAAAGGCAACATCATCGAGCGAATCTCGGCGACGCCGATCACCGCCGAGCCCGGTAGCACCGTGATTGCCGGCAACGGGCGGACCCTGATGCCAGGCCTGATCGACAATCATTGGCATGCGATGCTGATCCGGACCAATCCCGCTCAGGCGATGGGCGACGTCGGCTTCAACAACATCGCCGCCGGCGTCGAGGCGACCGACACATTGATGCGGGGTTTCACGACGATCCGCGACCTCGGCGGCCCGACCTTCGGCCTGAAGGACGCCATCGACCAAGGATTGATCGCCGGACCGCGCATCTATCCCTCGGGCGCGATGATCACCGTGACCAGTGGACACGGCGATTTCCGCCAGTTATCCGATTTGCCGCGGACGATCGGCGGCATGCTGACGCGCATGGAACAGGTCGGAGGCAGCATGGTCGCCGACAGTCCAGATGAAGTTCGCGTGCGCGTCCGCGAGCAACTCATGCAGGGCGCTTCCCAGATCAAGCTAACGGCCGGCGGCGGCGTCTCCTCGCCCTTCAGTCCGATCGACGTGTCGACCTTCACGGAGGCGCAGCTGCACGCCGCGGTCGAGGCGGCCGAGAACTGGGGGACTTACGTCGCGGTGCATGCATTCACCCCCGCGGCGATCCAACGATCGATCGCGGCCGGGGTGAAATGCATCGAGCACGGCTTCTTGATGGACGAGGCGACCGCGAAACTGATTGCGGACAAGGGCGTGTGGCTCAGCACACAGCCGCTCCCCGAAGAAATGCGGACCGGCCTGGCGATGGGATCGGTGCAGCGGGCAAAGGCCGATGAAGTCTGGCCCGGCATCGCCAGGACCTACCAACTGGCAAAGAAGTATAAGATCAAGACGGCATGGGGCACCGACGTTCTGTTCTCCGGGGCATTGGCCAAGCGGCAGGGCGCAATCCTCGCTTCGCTCACCCGCTGGTACACGCCTGACGAAGCGCTGGTCATGGCGACGTCGACCAACGCCGAATTGCTGGCTCTGTCCGGCAAACGCAATCCGTATCCCGGCAAGCGCGGGGTCGTCGAACAGGGCGCGCTGGCCGATCTCCTGTTGGTCGACGGCAATCCGCTCGAAAATATCGATTTGGTCGCCGACCCCGCCAAGAACTTCAAGGTCATCATGAAGGACGGCAAAGTCTACAAGAACGAGAGTTGAAACGGTAGCCACCACCAACCCGTTCGACGGCCATGCAGCCGCTTCAAAAATGTCGTTGATTTGCCCGACGCGTCAAGTTGCCGTGTCGAACCGCGGCAATCGACGGCACCTTTGCATGGCGTTGTCTTCGATATTTTGGTAGCGCCCTCCTCAGACCAAATTCAGATCCTTCGGCTTGATGCCGGTGAAGATGCGTTCGAGGCTTGCCTGCTGCAGGCCGTAGACGTGCTGGATCAGGCCGGCGAAGAACGCCTTGTAGTCGGTTAGTACCGGAAAATCGCGGTTCTGGAACAGCGTCGCCTGCGCGACCTGGACCTGTTCTCCGGCCATGCGTCCGCCGTTGATGCCGCCGCCCATTACCCAGTAGACGCTGCCATGGCCATGATCGGTGCCGCGGTCGCCGTTCTCGCGGAAGGTGCGGCCGAATTCGGAGATCACGACCACGACGGTGTCGCGCCACATCGCCGGGCCGATCTCTTCCGAGAAGCCGGCGAGGCCCCTGCCCAGTTCGCCGAGACGGTCGGCAAGATAGCCGGTCGCCGCGCCCTGGTTGACGTGGGTGTCCCAGCCGCCAACGTCGACGAAGCCGAGGTTGAACTGCTCGCGCATCAGGCGGCCGATCCGCCTTGCCGACAGCTCGAAGCCGCGCGGCGACACGGCGCCGCGGTTGGCCGCCATCATCTCCTCGGAGACCGATTTGTAGACGTCGTCGCGGACCCGAAAGCCTTCCGACACCGAATTGGCGAGGTCGCCCTTCGCATACATCTCCCGGATCAGGCGCGCCTGCCGGTCGTCGACGCCCGGCTTGCTGACGCTGGCGATGCCGATGTTCGGGATCTGGTTCTGGCCGCGGAAGATCAGCGGCAATTGGTCGGTGAAGGAAATCGGCTTCACCCGCGTCAGCTCGGTCGCCAGCCGGCTCATGAAGCCGGAGCGGTAGTCGCGGCTGCCGCCGACCGCCTGCCCGAGCTCGATCGTGTCCTGGGTCTCGAAATGGCTGCGCGAGAGGTCGTCGCTGGTGCCGGCAAAGGGAACGAATGCAATCTCGCGCTTGGCCCACAGCGGATAGATCGAATCGCGCAAGCTTGGATGCAGCCCCCATCCGGCGTCGAGCGCCAGCGCCGCATTCGGATTGCCGGCGTCGGGCCGCGCGACCGCAAGCGTCGGGCGCGAGGCGTAGTAGAACTCGCTGCCGACGGGCACGACCACATTGGCGGCGTCGTAGGCGCCGCGCAGGAACACCACGAGCAGGCGTGCGTCGGTCGCGGGCGCGGCCCAGACCCGGCCGGCAAGGGTGAGCGAAGCGGAAGCGGCGAAGGCCTTGATCAGTTCGCGGCGGTTCATTGCCGAACCTCCCTTTCAGTGCATGAACTCGGGTGACGACAGAAACAGCGTATTCCAGTCCTGCGGCGAGACGGCCTGGTCGAGCGCGGCGAGCGTGGTCGGGCTCAGCGTCTGCTTGATGCTGCTGAAATAGAGCCCGTTCATGACCAGCGGAAACGCCGGCTGGTCGACGGCGTTGGGCTCGTTCGGCTTGAACAGGCCGGCCGATCCCGAGCCGATCGCGCGCGCGATCTCGAAGCGCAGCATCATCTGCCCGGGACCGTTCCAGGCCGCCGACAGCATCGAATAGCCGTCGGGCGTCTCGTGATTGAACAGGCCCTCGGACAGGCGATTGAGCCAGCCCTGGATCGGCAGCGTATTGAGGACGACCTTGCTGTCGTAGGCGAGCCGCACCGACGACATCACATAGAGCATCGGGTCCTTGAACTTGGCGCCGCCCTTCAGGCTCGCGGCAAACTCCGGCGCATGAACCAGCGTCGACATCACGGCCGCGATATCGCCGTCGGTCTTCTGGAAGGTCTGCGCCATCTGCTGCACCAGCGCGGCCGGCGGATTGTCCGACACGAAATAGGTCGCAAGCTGCTTTGCGACGTGCGTGGCGGTCGCGGGATGACGGCAGAGAATGTCGAGGGCTTCATCGACCTCGGCGAGACCGCGGCCCTTGATCTGATGGCCGAGGAAGGTCTTGTCGCCGAAATCGTGGCGCGCCGGATTGAACTCGAAGGCGCCCTCGCGGACCAGCTGGGATTGCTGCTCGGGCTTCAGCTTCGGATCCTCCGACTTGAAGTCGATGCCGACGCCGGTGAGGATCCGCGCCAGCGCCTCGACGTCGGCCTGGGTGTAGCCGGAGCCGACGCCCATGGTGTGCAGCTCCATGATCTCGCGGGCGTAGTTCTCGTTGAGATGACCGGCCGCGTTATCGGCATTGTCGAGATAGCGCAGCATCACGGGATGATGCAGCGTTGCCGAGAGCAGGTTGCGGAACTTGCCCAGCGCGTTGGCGCGGATCGCGCGATCCTCGTAGTCGCCGACCAGCACGCGGATGTTGGCCTTGTACTGGTGGACATTGAAGTGGTTGAACCAGAACCAGGTCAGGCGTTCGCGCAATTGATCCGGCGCGTAGAGCGCGTGCAGGATGGTGCGGGCCGCGGCCTGCCTGGCGCGGTCGTTCATGGCCTGCTGATAGACCTGTTGCGCCGCCTTGCGCTGCTCCGGATCGGCGACCTGGCTGGCGGATTTGCCCTGCTGGTCGAACGAGGCCGCAATGTCGAACGGGAAGCGATGCACATCCGGCATCGCCTCGATCTGCTTCTGGACGGCGGCCGGCAATGCGGCGTTGGCCGGATGCAGCTGCTCCTGCAGCCAGCGTTCGGTGCCGACCTCGCGCAGATGCGCCGCGCTCGAGGCGCTGACGCCCCAGGTCAGGCGGTCGAGCAGCGCGATGTCCTGCGCTGCGAGTTCGGCCGCCCGCGCCGGCTGGTGGAACGCCACCAGCCCCGCGATCGTACCGATCATCAGTTTCGCGGCTGTCCGCGCTCCGAGTCTGGCCGTGATGCTCATGAAGGCTGACCTGCCCGGCTCATGGTGTCATGCCCTCAGTGTTTGCATTTGCCGGGAGGGCATGCCGGCGCGGCGCGGGGTGCTGCTGCGGGCCTTGGCGGCGGTGCCGGCCGCGGCGGCGGCGGTGCTGCGCGTTGCGCCTGCACAGCCGGCCGTGGTGGCGGCGGCGCGGCACGCGGAGCCGGTGCCGGATGCGGCGCAACGGCTGCGGCGCGGGGCGGCGGGGGAGCCGCGCGGGGCGGAGCTGCGACCCGCGCCGGCGCAGGCCGGGAGACCGGTGCCGGCGACACCGCGGCATGTGCCGGTGCCGAACGCGCCGCCGGCGTCTGCCGTACTGGCGGCGTGCGGCTCGCCGGCGACGGCGCCGTTGCGGGCTTCACGTTTGTGGTCGGCGCGGTCGCGGCATGCGAGAGCGGTTGCTGCCTCCCGGGCTTGCCGGCGGTCGCGGGCGAGGCCGGCGCGTTGGTCACGGGGGCAACGCCGGGCTTGGTCGGCGGAGCCGGCTGCGCATTGGCAGGCGCCATGGCTGTCGCGGGCTTGCCTGGTGTCACCGCGTTCGGCTTTGCCCCCGGCTGCGCGGCGCCAGGCTGCACGGTGCCCGGCTGCACGGCGCCATGCTGCTGCGTCGGGTTGGCCGGCGCGGTCGCCGACTGCGGCAGCGGCGGTCCATTCTTGGCGCCCGGCAAAGTGTGCGCACCCGGCGCACCCATCGCGTTCGGCGCGGCGGCTGCGTTCGGCGCAGCGCCGGGCGCGCCCATGGCCGCACCTTGTGCCGGGGCCACGCCTTGCGGACCGCCCGGCTGTGCCAGATTGGCGCGCTGCATCGCCGCGGCCGGCAGTTGCGGCGCCGCCGTGACCGGTGCGCCGCCCATCGCCGCCGTCACCCCGGCTGCATGGAGCTGCGCCGGCGTCGGGTTGGGATTGTTGATCACCGTGTTGATCACTGTCGTGTTGTGGATGTTGTTGAACACGATGTTGTTCTGCGGCGGCACGACATAGGCCGGTGCGGCAACATAGGCCGGCATCGCCACGAAGAACGGCGTCGGCAGCACGAACAGTCCGATCGGCGGCGGCGGCGGCGGCAGCACGACGAAGTCGGGCGGCGGCGGCGGCAGGAAGAACACCGGCGGCGGCGGGGGCGGCGCAAAGTCGAATACCGGATCGCTGTAGTAGAGCACCGGGCGGTCGACATAGACGACCTCGTCGGGTGGCGGCGGCGGCACGTCGTAGTCGAGCGCCGTGAACTGCGGCGGCGGCTCCAGCGCGGCCGACAGATAGGCGAGCCGGCGCCGGGCGTCGTATGCATGCGGGCCGCGCGGATAACGCCGCAGATACGACCAATACGCATCGGGTGTGTCGGCGTTGTAGGTGCGCCGCCAGGTGATGGCCTCGCGCCGCGCCGCCACGATCGCGCGCACGCGCCTGGCCAGCGGATCGGTCGGATAGGCCTGCAGATAATCCTCGTAGCCTTGCAGCGTGTCACGCTCCAGCGCGGCGGCATAGGCGTCGTGCGCCGGGAAATCGCGGATCGGCTTGGTGCGCAGTCCGGCATCGACCTGCTGCGGCGGTGCATCCGGCTTGCGCTCGAAGAACATGAACGGCGCGTCGACCTTCTGGGCATTCCACGGGATCTCGGCGCCCTTGGTCATCTCGTTGACGCGCAGGCGAACGCGGTCGAACACCTCGGGCAAGGTCAGGCCGCCGGCGCGAATCATTTCCGCCAGCGCCTGCGCGTAGGGCCCGTAAGGCGGCGCACCGTCAGGGGCGACGGTGCCGGGCGCCGAATTGAAGGCGATCAGCAGCTTCGGATCGGGATCGACCAGCGCAAGGCCGCCGGCCAGCGGCTGGCCGTCCTTGGCGAAGGGATTGCTGCGCGCCGCATCGAGCACGATCACGCCGGCCTTGATCGGCAATGCCGAGAGTTGATGGCTGTAATCGGAGATGCGAATCGCCTCGACCGGGATGTCGGTGTCGCGGGCGATCTTGGCGTCGACCGGCACGAAGTAGTTCTCGCCGGTGAGCTGCACGCCATAGCCGGCGAGATAGACGAAGGCCACGGCATTGGGCCCCGCGTCCTGCACCTTCTGGATGAAATCGCGGAACGACTTGCGCAGCGTCTCGCTATCGAGATCGCGCGCTCCGACCACGTCGAAGCCTGCGGCCTGCAATGTCTGCGCGATCAATCCGGCATCGTTTGCAGCGGTCTGCAACGCGCCGGCCTGATAGGCGCCATTGCCGACCACGAGCGCGAGACGTTTCTCCTGATCCTGCGCATGGACGGGAAGCGACGAGAGCGACACCAGACCGACGATCAATGCCCACAGAATGCGCGTCATAGTGGTCGTCCCTTTTCTTCTCGAGAGTTGGCGTTACGGATGGAAAGGCTACTTCCGTGAATGCGCGCTGAACAGGATTGCGGCAATTGTGGCAATCCTTGGTCTGCACGGTCGCGGGCACCCCGGAAACGGCTTCCCGGACGCGCGCGATCAGGCGATATTACGCGGATAAAACAGGCAAAAAAGGAACACTCGATGCCGATCGCCGGACAAGGCATGCTGCTGACCTCGATGGATATCGACAGCTTACACGAAGCTGAATTCAACCGCTGGTACGATCGCGAACATCTCGAAGAACGGGTCGCGATCGACGGATTCCTGGAGGCCCGCCGCTACGTCGCCCATGACGGCAAGCCGAAATATCTCAGCCTCTACTCGACCGCGACCTTCGAGGTGCTTGAGAGCCCCGCCTACCGCAAGGCACTCGCCAACCAGACCGACTGGTCGAAGGCCAACATCGCGCGCTTCCAGAACATGATCCGCGGGGTTGCGCGCATCACGATCAGCCGCGGCGTCGGCCGAGGCGCAGCGCTTGGCATCATCCGCCTGCGCCCGCCGGCCGAGGGGGCGGACAAACTCCGCGCTGCATTGCGGGAGCAATTCGATCCAGCCTCGCGCGACGGCATCATTTCGATGCATCTGCTCGAGAACGACCCTGTGCTGTCGAAACCGCTCACGCCGGACGCCGGGAAAGCCGATCCCGGTGCCGGCGACTGGTTCGTGCTGATCGACGCCACCGATGTCGGTGCGGTCCCCGCAGCCACGGCAGGCATCACCGGCAATGCAGCCTTGAAGCCGCTGGTGGTCACCAGCGGCGTCTACCGGCTGTTGTGGGATGTCGCGAAGAGCGATCTTCCGCGCGGCTGAAGCAGCGCGACAAGCGCGCAGCATTTGTGCGGAGATCATGCTCAAACACGAGCGGTATGCGGTGCAGACCATGTTGCACCGCCACATAACGCAAACGAGATTAACGCTGGACGCGCATCAGCCGCGCGAAAGCTGATGATCGGACAATTTAGCCTTTGCGTTCTCTGGAACGGCTCTAATAAGATAAGCCTATGATCCAATTCAAAAACCAGAACAACGCCACGTGAGCGTTCGTCGTCAACGATAAGGCCGCGCGGGCAGGCATTTTTCGCGCGGGTCAAAGGTAGGAATGAAACCGACTGATATCTCGGCGCCGGATTACTTTCATAAAGTAGTCGATTGCCAATGGGCTTGCCCCGCACACACCCCCGTTCCCGAGTACATCCGGTTGATTGCTGAGGGGCGTTACAGCGACGCCTACATGATCAATTGGCAGTCCAACGTGTTCCCCGGGATTCTCGGGCGCACCTGTGACCGTCCATGCGAGCCAGCGTGCCGCCGCGGCCGGGTCGAGGACACTCCGGTCGCGATCTGCCGCCTGAAGCGCGTCGCCGCCGACTTCAAGGACGACATCAAGCACCGGCTGCCGAAGCCGGGGCCGAAGAACGGCAAGCGCATCGCGCTGGTCGGCGGCGGCCCCGCCTCACTGACCGTGGCGCGCGATCTCGTCCCGCTCGGCTATCACTGCACCGTGTTCGACGGCGATCCCAAGGCCGGCGGCATGATGCGCAGCCAGATTCCAAAATTCCGCCTGCCCGACAACGTGATTGATGAGGAGACCGACTACGTCCTCAACCTCGGCGTCGAGTTCAAGGGCGGCCAGCGCGTCGACAGCCTGAAGCAGCTGCTCTCCGAGAACTATGACGCGGTCTTTGTCGGCTCTGGCGCCCCGCGCGGCCGCGAGCTCGACATTCCCGGCCGCAAGGAGGCCGCCGCCAACATCCATATCGGCATCGAGTGGCTGGCCAACGTGTCGTTCGGCCACGTCGAAAAGATCGGCCGCCGCGTCATCGTGCTCGGCGGCGGCAACACCGCGATGGATTGCTGCCGCACCGCGCGCCGCCTCGGCGGCGAGAGCGTCAAGGTGATCGTCCGCTCCGGCTTCGAGGAAATGAAGGCCTCGCCGTGGGAGAAGGAGGACGCGCTTCACGAGGACATCCCGATCCTCAACTACATGGTGCCGGTGGCATTCAAGCATGTGGCCGGCAAGCTGATTGGCGTCACCTTTCAGAAGGTGAAGGCGGAATACGACGACAAGGGCCGGCGCAATCTGGTGCCCTCGGGCGAGCCGGACGAGACCGTGTCCTGCGACGATGTGCTCGTTGCGGTCGGCCAGGAGAACGCGTTCCCCTGGATCGAAGCCGATTGCGGCATCGAATTCGACAAGTGGCACATGCCGAAGGTCGACCCCAAAACGTTCGTCTCGACCAATTCGAAGGTGTTCTTCGGTGGCGATGCGGCGTTCGGGCCGAAGAACATCATCTGGGCGGTGGCGCACGGGCATGATGCCGCGCTGTCCATTCACCGGATGCTGTCAGGCGAGGACATCAACGAGCGTCCGCTGCCCGAGGTGCAGATCTCCTCGCAGAAGATGGGCATCCACGAGTGGAGCTATGACAACGACATCTCCGCCGACAAGCGCTTCAAGGTGCCGCACCGCGACAAGGTGATCGCGCTGAAGGACATCCGCGCCGAAGTCGAGCTCGGTTACGACCTCAAGCTCGCACTCGGCGAGGCGCAGCGCTGCCTGAATTGCGACGTGCAGACGGTATTCTCCACGCCGCTCTGCATCGAATGCGACGCCTGCGTCGACATCTGTCCGATGGACTGCATCACCTTCACCGAGAATGGTGAGGAGGATGAGGTGCGGCAGCGCCTGAAAGCCCCCTCGCCGCATCACGACCAGGCGCTCTACGTCTCCGGCGACCTGAAGACCGGCCGCGTCATGGTGAAAGACGAAGACGTCTGCCTGCATTGCGGGCTGTGTGCCGAGCGCTGCCCGACCGGCGCCTGGGACATGCAGAAGTACCTCATCGATATGGTTCAAGCGGGATCAACATGTCAGTCCAAAGCCCGATCAGCAGCGTAAACGACTTCGTCGTCCGCTTCGCCAACGTCAACGGTTCGGGCTCGGCCTCCGCCAACGAACTGTTCGCGCGCTCGATTCTGCGCCACGGCGTGCCGGTGTCGCCGCGCAACATCTTCCCCTCCAACATCCAGGGCCTGCCGACCTGGTATGAAGTGCGCGTCACCGAGGACGGCCATCTCGGCGCCCGCGGCGGCGTCGACATGATGGTGGCGATGAACCCGCAGACCTGGGACAAGGACGTCGCCTCGATCGAGCCCGGCGGCTATCTGTTCTACGATTCGACCAAGCCGATGCCGACGTCGAAGTTCCGCGAGGACATCACGGTGATCGGCGTGCCGCTGACCGCGATCACCAACTCGACCTACACCGATCCCAGGCAGCGCCAGCTGTTCAAGAACATCATCTATCTCGGCGCGCTCTGCGCGCTGCTCGACCTCGACCCCAAGCTGGTCGAGCAGCTGATCGGCGAGCAGTACAAGGGCAAGGAGAAGCTGCTCTCCTCCAACGTCCATGCGCTGCATCTCGGCCGCGACTGGGCGCTGCAAAACTTGAAATGCCCGATCGGGCTCCGGGTGAAGAAGTCCGACAAGGTCGGCGACCGCATCTTCGTGGAAGGCAACAGCGCCGCCGCGCTCGGCGCCGTCTATGGCGGCGCCACGGTGTGCGCCTGGTATCCGATCACGCCGTCGTCGTCGGTGGCGGAGGCCTTCACCAGCCACTGCAAGAAGTACCGCCACGATCCCGAGACCGGCAAGGCGAAATACGCCATCGTGCAGGGCGAGGACGAGCTCGCCTCGATCGGCATCGTGATCGGCGCGTCCTGGAACGGCGCGCGGGCCTTCACTGCGACCTCGGGTCCGGGCATCTCGCTGATGACCGAGTTCATCGGCCTGTCCTACTTCGCCGAGATTCCGGCCGTGATCATGAACATCCAGCGCGCCGGTCCCTCGACCGGCATGCCGACCCGCACCCAGCAATGCGACGTGATCGCCTGCGCCTATGCCTCGCACGGCGACACCAAGCACGTGCTGCTGTTCCCGGAAGATCCGGCGGAGGCGTTCGAATTCGCCGCCGCCGCCTTCGATCTCGCCGAGCGGCTGCAGACCACGATCTTCCTGATGCTCGATCTCGACATCGGCATGAACCACCGGCTGTGCCGCCCGCTGAAGTGGGACGACGCCAAGCAATACGACCGCGGCAAGGTGATGACGGCGGAGATGCTGGAGGAAGGCCGCGACTTCGGCCGCTATCTCGACGTCGACGGCGACGGCATCCCGTATCGCACCTATCCCGGCACGCATCCGACCAAGGGTTCCTACTTCACCCGCGGCACCTCGCGCGACCGCTATGCGCGCTATTCCGAGGAAGGCGCCGTTTACGCCGACAACATGCAGCGCCTGGTGCGCAAGTTCGAAACCGCACAGGACATGGTCCCGCGGCCGCTGCAAGCCAATGCGGCCAAGCCGACCAAGTACGGCGTGCTCTATTTCGGCTCGACCTCGCCCGCGATGGACGAAGCGATCGGAATCCTGGAGGCGCGCGGCCATCAGCTCGACCGCATGCGCATCCGCGCCTTCCCGTTCCACTCCAGCGTCGCGAGCTTCATCGCCGATCACGACTTCGTCTACGTGGTCGAGCAGAACCGCGACGCGCAACTCCGTCAGCTGATCGTCAACGAGAACGGCATCGACCCGGTGCGGCTGGTGCCGATCCTGCACTATGACGGCACGCCGATCACCGCGCGCTTCATCGCCAACTCGATCGGCGACCACCAGGATCATCTCAAGGTGACCCCTCTCCGCAAGGCCGTGACATGACCTACATTGCAAAGCCGAAGTTTCATCATCCCGGCCTGAAGAAGAACGAGCTGGGCTACACCCATCGCGACTACGAGGGGAAGATCTCGACCCTGTGCGCCGGCTGCGGCCACGATTCGATCACCGCCTCGATCATCGAAGCCTGCTACGAGCTCTCGATCGAGCCGCACCGGGTGGCGAAGATTTCCGGCATCGGCTGCTCCTCGAAGACGCCGGACTATTTCCTCGGCAATTCGCACGGCTTCAACTCTGTGCACGGCCGCATGCCGTCGGTGCTGACCGGCGCCAACCTCGCCAACCGCGACCTGATCTATCTCGGCGTCTCCGGCGACGGCGATTCCGCCTCGATCGGCTTCGGCCAGTTCGCGCATTCGATCCGGCGCGCCGTCAACATGACCTATATCGTCGAAAACAACGGCGTGTACGGTCTGACCAAGGGCCAGTTCTCGGCGACCGCCGACCGCGGCTCGAAGTCCAAGAAGGGCGTCACCAACACCGACAATGCGATCGACCTGGTCGCGATCGCGCTGCAACTCGGCGCCACCTTCGTGGCGCGCAGCTTCTCCGGCGACAAGACCCAGCTGGTGCCGCTGATCGCGGCCGCGATCCGCCACAAGGGCGCGTCCTTCATCGACGTGATCAGCCCCTGCATCGCCTTCAACAACCACGCCGGCTCGACCAAGAGCTTCGACTATGTCCGCGAGCACAATGACGCGGTGAACCGTCTCGACGTGCTGGTCGGCCGCGAACCGATCAGCGTCGACTACGCGCCCGGCACCGTGCAGGTGGTCGAGCAGCATGACGGCACGCGGCTCGCGCTGCGCAAGCTCGACGCCGACTACGATCCGCACGATCGGCTCGGAGCACAGACCTTCCTGCAGAAGCACGCGGCCAAGGGCCAGATCGTCACCGGGCTCCTTTACGTCGATCCGGATGCCGAGGACCTGCACACCCATCTCGACACCGTCGAGACGCCGCTCAACACGCTGGACGAACAGGCGCTCTGCCCCGGCTCGAGCGTGCTGGACAAGATCAACGCCAGCCTGCGCTGAGCACTCATTCTCGCCGTCACGATGACGTGGCAAGGATGTGCGACAAACTCGGTATCGTCCCTGCCTGGTGCGCAATTGCGCACGGGAGCAGGGACCCATAACCACCGATGCAAACTGTCGAGCTACGCTGGAACGACGAGTCCCGTTCACAACAGAAGCCGCGGCGTATGGGTCCCTGCTTTCGCAGGGACGACAGCGGAGTTGGTGACGGCTACTTGTCGCTCAGCGCCGTAGGGTAGGCAAAGGAGTAGCGTCGCGCCAACCTTCACGCGCCCTGCTCGCGATGGTGGGCTGTGTGTCGTCCCTGCGAAAGCAGGGACCCATAACCACCGAGGCAGATTGTCGGGCTACGCTGGAACGACGAGTCCCGTTCACAACAGAAGCCGCGGCGTATGGGTCCCTGCTTTCGCAGGGACGACAGCGGAGTTAGGGACGGCTATTTGTCGCTCAAGACGTCGCCGAACAGAGCCCACGACTTGCCGTCGAACCGCGCCATCTGGATCTGGCGGATCGGCGTCACATTGTCGGGCTCGGTCTGCACCTTGATGCCCGGCAGCAGCATCGGCAGTTCGAGCGCCTTCAGATTGGTCGCCTGCTTGATGATGTTGTCGCGGCTGTAATCGCCGTTGCAGTTCTTCAGCACCGCCGTCATGACCTGCGCGACGGTGTAGCCCTGCACGTTGAAGAGGTCGCCCGCGCTCGCATTCGGCTGATACTTCTTCATCCAGGCCGAGAACTCCTGCTGCGCCGGATCGTCGGCCCAGCGCGGATCGGTCGGGTCCTTCAGATAGAGCCCGGTCACGACACCGATGACGTTCTCGAGCCCGGCGGGTTCAAGCACCGCAGAGACGGAGTTGGAGACGGTCGGCAGAATGGTGAGCGGCTTCCAGCCCATGCTCGCCGCCTTGCGCAGCGCTTGCGCCGCGAATTTCGGCGTCGCTTCGGCGAAGAACACGTCGGCGCCGGACTCGCGCATCGTCACCATCTGGGAATCGATGGTCGGATCGGTCGTCAGGTACGTGGTCTCCGCAACGATCTGGCCGACATGCTCGCCGAGCCCGTCCTTGAAGCCCCTGAGATAGTCCTTGCCGGCGTCTTCGTTCGGCGTGATGACGGCGATCTTCGCGTCCGGCCTGGTCTTCAGGATGTACTTTGCATAGAGCCGGCCTTCGAGCTCGTAGGTCGGATTGAAACCGACCGTCCACCGGAACTGCTTCGGATCGTTCCAGCGCGTCGCGCCGGAGGACACGAACAGCTGAGGCACGTGCTTGATGTTCAGATATTTCTGCACCGAGATGTTGGGCGCGGTGCCGACCGCGCTGAAGATCGCGAGCACCTCGTCCTGCTCGACCAGCTTGCGGGTCTGCTCGACGGTCTTCGACGGCGAATAGGCGTCGTCGAGACTCTCGAAGTCGATCTTGCGGCCGCCGATGCCGCCCTGATCGTTGAGCATCTGGAAATACGCGGCTTCGGAACGAGCGATCGTGCCGTAGGCGGACGCCGGGCCGCTATAGGGTGCGGTGTTTCCTATTCTGATCGCGGAATCGGCTGCAACGGACGGCGAGATCGACGAGGCTGCGAGCGCGGTGAAGGCGAGAAAGCCCGCCAGGCGGGAGCGAGTTGACAAGAGCGTATCCTTTTCTTGGTTTTCTTGACGCGGCGCACATTATCAATCGCGCCCGCGCAGGCAATCACCAAGAAGACTGCAATGAGGTTTCCGCATGCCGGCAATCACGTTCGCGCGTGGAACATGATGCGCTTCAATATCCGGAATGTTGCCGGGATGTTCATGATGCGAGCCTTCGGTGGACACCAAGGTTCACCAAGCAAGACTCGCATTCCGCGCGACGGTCACCGCGCGCTGATCGCTGCGTGAGCGCACTCCTCAGGCAGCGACCGCAGCCGCGCGCGGGCTGACGACGTATTCCTTCAGCACCTTGTCGGTGCCGTCGAGTTCGGTGAGTGCCACGTCGTAGGTCCACAGATCGGCGAGATGCTGCAGCACGCGCCGCGTGTCGGTCTCGTTGAGTTGCGCGCCCTTCACGGTGGTGTGACGCAGCATCAGACGGCGATCGCCGTCGAGATCGACATCCACGACCTCGATATTGGCGTCGACGAAGCCGACATCGTATTGCCGCGCCAGCTCGCGGCGCACCCGGCGGTAGCCGCGCTCGTCATGGATCGCATCGACCTTGATGCCCTGGCTTTCGGCGGGGTCGTCGTGCAGATGGAACATGCGGAAGCGCCGGATCAGCGCCGGGCTGAGGAACTGGTTGATGAAGCTCTCGTCGCGGTAGTTGGCCCAGATCTCGCGCAGCACGCCCTCGACGTCGCCCCTGCCGGCGATGTCGGGGAACCAGGCGCGGTCCTCGTCCTCCGGATTCTTCACGATCCGCTCGATGTCCTGCATCATGGCAAAGCCGAGCGCGTATGGATTGAAGCCGGAATAGCGGCGATCATCGAACTCGGGCTGAAACACCACATTGGTGTGCGACTGCAGGAATTCGAGGAAATTGCCGTCGGTGATCCGGCCCTGCTGATGCAGCCGGTTCATGATGCGGTAATGGACGTAGGTCGCGGTGCCCTCGTTCATCACCTTGGTCTGGCCCTGCGGGTAGAAGTACTGCGCGATGTGACGCACGATGCGAATGAGCTCGCGCTGCCAGCCTTGCAGGCGCGGCGCGGTCTTCTCGAGGAAGTAGAGGATGTTCTCCTGCGGCAGACCGAGCAGGGCGTGGCGTCGCTCGGCGCTGAGTGTAGCCTTGCTCTTGGCCTTGGTGTTCGGCACCGTCCGCCACAAATCGTTGAACACGGCTTCCTCGTGCTGCCGGCGCTCGCCGGCGCGCTTCTCCTCGGCACGCAGGTCGAGCGTCTTCTTTCCGGGGTAGCGGTCGACGCCATGCGACATCAGCGCATGCGCGGCATCGAGCGTTCGCTCCACCGTCTCGCGGCCGTGGCGATCTTCGCAGACCGCGATGTAGCCCTTGGCGAATTCGAGATAATCGAGGATGCCGTCGGCATCGGTCCACTGCTTGAACAGATAATTGTTCTTGAAGAAGTGATTGTGCCCGAACGCCGCGTGCGCGATCACCAGCGTCTGCATCGTCGCGGTGTTCTCCTCCATCAAATAGGAGATGCACGGCGAGGAATTGATCACGATCTCATAGGCGAGGCCCATCAGGCCCTTGCGATAGGACGCTTCCTGGAAGGCGAACTGCTTGCCGAACGACCAGTGCTTGTAGAACAGCGGCATGCCGACCGACGAATAGGCGTCGAGCATCTGCTCGGCGGTGATCACCTCGATCTGGTTGGGATAGACGTCGAGCCCGAGCTCCTTGCGCGCGACCTCCTCGCAGGCGTCGTGAATCCGCTGCAGCGTCTGGAAATCCCAATCGGCGCCCTCGAACAGCCGTTCGCCGGAAGACCCCATTAAACTATACCCTTTCCTGACTGGTGCGGCGCTTGAACAGGTCCTGGAACACCGGGAAGATCTCGCCGCGCTCGCTCACCTTGCGCATCGACAGCGGCTCGCCGTCGTTGCGCAGGCGCTCATAGAGGGTCCAGAGCGAGGAGTCCGGCATGTCGAAGGTGTAGTTGGCGGCCTCGCCAACCTCGAGATAGGCGAAGAACTGGCAGACCGGCAGGATCTTGTCGGTCAACAGACGCCCGGTCACCGCACTGTCGGAGGTCATGTTGTCGCCGTCCGAGGCCTGGGCGGCGTAGATGTTCCAATCGGCGGGACGGAAGCGGGTGCGGACGATGTCGTTCATCGCAACCAGCGCGCTCGACACCAGCGTGCCGCCGGACGCCGGTCCATGGAAGAACGTATCCTCGTCCACCTCCTCGGCGCGATCGGTGTGCCGGATGAACACGATCTCGACATGCTTGTAGCGCCGCTTCAGGAAGACGTAGAGCAGCATATAGAACCGCTTCGCCAGATCCTTCATGTGCTCGGACATCGAGCCCGAGACGTCCATCAGGCAGAACATCACGGCCTGCGCCACCGGCTTCGGCACCGTCTCAAAGCGGCGATAGCGGATGTCGATCGGATCGATGAACGGGATCCGCTTGACCTTGGCCTTCAGTGCTTCGAGCAGCGTGAGCAGCTCGCGGCGCCGCGTCTCGTCGTCGCATTCCGCAAGCTCCGCCTCGAGCGCCTCGATCTCGTCCTTGCGCGGCCGGCGCAGCGCCACGCGTCGCGCCAGCGCCCGGCTCACCGTGCGGCTGATCGAGATGTTGGCGGGCGAGCCGGATGTCGCATAACCCGCGCGCCGGATGCCCTCGCTCTCGGTTTCCGCAAGCTTGCGCTTGGCAAGGTCAGGCAGTTCGAGGTCGTCGAGGAAGAGGTCGACGAACTCCTCGCGGCTCAACACGAAGCGAAATGCGTCCTCGCTGTCGCCCTCGCCCGCGCCGGAGCCCTTGGCGCCGCTCTGGTTCGGGCGCTGCAGCCAGTCGCCCTCGACGAATTTCTTGTTGCCGGGCAGCACCATGTCACGCGTGCCGCCCTCGCGCCGGAACCGTGGCTCATCCATGCCGTCCAGCGGGATGGTCACCTCGCCGCCCTCCAGGACATCCTTGATGTCCCGGTCCTGCGACGACTTCTTGACGGCACCCTGCACCAGCGCCTTGGCGCGCCGCAGGAAGCGCTGACGGTTCTCCAGGCTCTTGCTACCCGGGTTCAGCCGCCGATCGACGATATGCATGACCACGTTGCATCTGCCTCACGCCGGATGCGATCATGACAGTCGCATCGCATTTTTATTGGACGGGACGGAACGAGACGGAAAGCCGCTGCCGGCTCTCCGGATCGTGCACTAGCCGGCCTGCTTCACCCGCATGTACCACTCGACGAGCCGGCGGACCTGGCGCTCGGTGTAACCGCGCTCCACCATCCGCTCGACGAACTCGCCGTGCTTCTTCTCGGTCTCGCCGTCCTTCTTGGAGCCGAACGAGATGACCGGAAGCAGATCCTCGACCTGCGAGAATATCCGCTTTTCGATCACGTCGCGAACCTTTTCGTAGGAGGTCCAGCTCGGGTTCTTGCCGTTGTTGTGTGCCCGCGAGCGCAGCGAGAACTTGACGACCTCGTTGCGGAAATCCTTCGGGTTGGCGATGCCGGCCGGCTTCTCGATCTTTGTGAGCTCCTGGTTCAGCAGCTCACGGTTCATCAGCTGGCCGGTGTCGGGATCCTTGAAGTCCTGGTCCTCGATCCAGGCATCGGCATAGTCGACATAGCGGTCGAACAGGTTCTGGCCGTAGTCGGAGTAGGACTCCAGATAGGCTTTCTGGATCTCGTTGCCGATGAACTCGGCATAGCGCGGCGCGAGGTCGGCCTTGATGAATTCGAGATAGCGCTTCTCGGTCTCGTCAGGCAGCTGCTCGCGGCGGATCGCCATCTCCAGCACATACATCAGATGCACCGCGTCGGCGCCGACCTCGGTGGTGTCGTGATTGAAGGTCGAGGCCAGCACCTTGAAGGCAAAGCGGGTGGAGACGCCGTCCATGCCCTCGTCGACGCCGGCAGCGTCCTTGTATTCCTGCACGCTGCGCGCCTTCGGATCGGATTCCTTCAGGCTCTCGCCGTCATAGACCCGCATCTTGCCGAACAGCGTCGAGTTCTCGTGCTTGCGCAGCCGCGACATCACCGAGAAGCGGGCCAGCGTTTCCAGCGTTGCCGGCGCGCACGGCGCGGCGGCAAGCTCGGAGGTCTGGATCAGCTTCTCGTAGATCTTCTGCTCCTCGGTGACCCGCAGGCAGTACGGGACCTTGATGACGCAGATGCGGTCGATGAAGGCCTCGTTGTTCTTGTTGGTCTTGAAGCTCTGCCACTCGGCTTCATTCGAGTGCGCGAGGATGATGCCGGTGAACGGGATCGCACCGATGTTCTCGGTGCCGATGTAGTTGCCCTCCTGCGTCGCCGTCAGCAGCGGGTGCAGCATCTTGATCGGCGCCTTGAACATTTCGACGAACTCGAGCACGCCCTGGTTGGCGCGGTTGAGGCCGCCGGAATAGCTGTAGGCGTCCGGGTCGTTCTGGGCGTAGGTCTCGAGCTTGCGGATGTCGACCTTGCCGACCAGCGAGGAGATGTCCTGATTGTTCTCGTCGCCGGGCTCGGTCTTGGCGACCGCGATCTGGCGCAGCCGGGAGGGCTGGATGCGCGCGACGCGGAATTGCGAGATGTCGCCGCCGAAGGCCTCGAGCCGCTTGTAGGCCCAGGGCGACATGAGCCCGCTCAGCCGGCGGCGCGGAATGCCGTACTTCTCCTCGATCATCGGCCCGAGCTGCTCGGGGTCGAACAGCCCGAGCGGGCTCTCGAACACCGGCGACAGCTCGTCACCCGCCTTCAGCACGTAGATCGGATGAATTTCCATCAGCGCCTTGATGCGCTCGGCGAGCGACGACTTGCCGCCACCGACCGGTCCGAGCAGATAGAGGATCTGCTTGCGCTCCTCGAGGCCCTGTGCGGCGTGGCGGAAGAAGCCGACCAGGCGTTCGATCGTGTCCTCCATGCCGAAGAAGCCGGCGAAGGCCGGATACGACCTGATCGTACGGTTCAAAAAGATACGGCCAAGGCGTGGGTCCCTGGCCGTGTCGATCATCTGTGGCTCACCGATTGCCGCTAATAACCGCTCGGCCGCATTGGCGTATCGCATCGGATCACTTCGACACGACTCCAAATACTCGGCCATCGACATGTCGGTCTGGCTTCGCGCTTCAAACGACCTTGCGAAGGCGTTGAACAAAGAATCGTTGTACATGATCCCTCTCTCCACGATATGTATCGCCGCACGACTGACACGAGTCGCAACCAGAGCGTCCTAGGATCGAATCAGCGTCGGCACGCTGGGTCCATTGGACACTCGACCGACTCATTTCGGCAATGCACGGCGCGTGCAGCCTCTGCCTTATCAACAGGCAGGAAGCTTAATGGTTCATCAATATCCCCTTGTTTTTGGTGTCTGTAACCCCCTCGCCACATCCGTGGTTTACCGGGGCCCAGGCCTTCGAAGCGGACATCCGAGCGGGGCAACTTCCCCGTCCGGCGATGAACGTTGGGCTCCCTGAAAAGGTGTGGCTGTCCTGCCTTGGCGTCAAGATGTGTACGTCACAGACTCGCATGAACAAACTGTCAGACGAGGTTGAACGTGCCTCCTTGTCGCCGCGACTAAGGCAACGAGCCCGCGCAGTTCCACGCGGCACCATTGCCGCGCTGTAAAGATGACACCTTGGAGGCACGGGCTATTCCCGAGGCGGTCATGAAGCAGGCGCTCCTTGTTGTCGCACTTGCCGCCGCAGCCTGCGCCGGCGCGGCGTTAGCCGTCGAGGCGCAGGAAAGCGTCGACAAGGCCAAGGCGGCCGCCTTCGACAACAGGATGTTCGCAGGCCCGCCCGGCGCGAAAGCCTATGGCTGCTTCGTGCGGCGATACGATGCAAATCATCTGGCGCAGCATCCGAAGCAGATGGTCAGCGCGATGAAGCTGCTCGTCGCCGCCGAATTTGCGCCGGAAGACAAGACCACCAACTACTCGTTCCGGCTCGGCGTCGCTTACCGCCACCGCCCCGGCAATTTCGACTCCAGCGGCTACTGCAACCACGCGATCGCGACCGAATCCGGACACGAGATACGCTTCGAATGCAGCGTGGATTGTGAGGGCGGCGGTATCACCTTGGCGTTGTCGAAAGACGACAAATCCGCGATCGCGCGCCTTGGCCGCATCGTGGTGTGGAATCGCAACAAGCCCGACGACGACGCCGGCGAAGCGCTGCTCGCCGGCGCCGACGACAAGATCTTTCGCGTCGATCGGGCAGACTTGGGCGAATGCGCCGAACTTGTGACCGACCGCAAGGAACTCGCTGCGCTCCGCCACAAGTGATAGGCTTTGCGCCGGTCGACAATCATTGCGCAAGGGACGCCATGCACCGACGCAGCATCCTGTGGGGCACCCTCTCGGCGATCGGCGCTGGCTTTGCGGCGTCACGGGCGAACGCCGCTACTGAGACCCAACCACTGGGAAAGCTGAAGGTAGTCTATCACCTCGACGACCTCGGCAAGGTCAATTTCGTGATCGGCAACATCCAGAACCATCTCGACGGCGTCGGCGGCCCCGGCAATGTGACGCTCGCGCTCGTGGTGCATGGCCAGGCGCTGAAAGCGTTCCATTCGGCGGCCGCCAATCCCGACCTGTCGAAGCATGTCGGGCAGTTCGCAAAGGACGGGATTGAGCTCGCCGCCTGCAGCAACACCATGAAATCGCAGAACATCGGCGTGAAGGACCTGCTTCCCGGCTTCGTCGCCGCCGAGCACGGCGGCGTGGTCCGCCTCGCCGAGCTGCAATCCCAGGGCTACCTCTACCTGCGGCCCTGACGCGCAGCCGCGCGCCCGCAACGCGTCATAAAAATGTGCCGAGATCAGGGTCTGCTCGCACCGGCGTCCGAGGGGATCGAACTGTTGTGAATGGCGTTATCCCTTGGGAATGCTGATAGTCCGCCCGGGCCCCCAGCCATGTTGACAATCCGCCTCCACCCCCGAAAGCTGCCCGGGAACCCAAAAATCGACCCTCGATCGAACGAGAACAGGCACCCATGAACCCCGTCAAAGCACTCGAAAATCACCGCCAGGCCGTCTGGCTGGACTTCCTTGCCCGCGGCTTCGTCGCCAAGGGCGACCTGAAGCGGCTGATCGAGACTGACGGCGTCAAAGGCGTGACGTCCAACCCGTCGATCTTCGAGAAGGCGATCGGCAGTTCGGACGAGTATGACGGGGCGATCGGCAAGGCCCTCAAGAAGGGCGACCGCTCGGTCGCCGACCTGTTCGAACACCTCGCGGTCGAGGACATCCAGCACGCCGCCGACGTGCTGCGCCCGGTCTACGACCAGAGCCATGGCGGCGACGGCTTCGTCAGCCTCGAAGTGTCGCCCTATCTCGCGATGGACGCCAAGGGCACGATCGCGGAGGCCGAGCGGCTCTGGAAGGATGTCCACCGCAAGAACCTGATGGTCAAGGTGCCGGCGACGCCGGAGGGCCTGCCGGCGGTCGAGTATCTGATCGGCGAAGGCATCAGCATCAACATCACGCTGCTGTTCTCGCAGAAGGTCTATCGCCAGGTCGCGGAGGCCTATCTCAAGGGCCTGGAGAAGTACGTCGCCAAGGGCGGCGATCCCTCCCATGTGGCAAGCGTCGCCAGCTTCTTCGTCAGCCGCATCGACTCTGCCGTCGACAAGCAGCTCGACGAGAAGATCGCCCGCGCCAACGACCCGTCCGAGAAGGAGCGGCTCGCGGCCTTGAAGGGCAAGGTCGCGATCGCCAATGCAAAGCTCGCCTACCAGGACTACAAGCGCCTGTTCTCCGGCCCGCGCTGGGACAAGCTCACGGCCAAGGGCGCCAAGCCGCAGCGGCTGTTGTGGGCGTCGACCGGCACCAAGAACAAGGACTATAGCGACGTGCTCTATGTCGAGGAGCTGATTGGCCCCGACACCGTCAACACCGTGCCGCCGGCAACGCTCGATGCGTTCCGCGACCACGGCAAGGTCCGCGACAGCCTCGAGGAGAATGTCGAAGACGCCCGCCACGTGCTGGAGGAGCTGGAGAAGTCCGGCATCTCGCTCGATGCGATCACCGAGGAGCTGGTCAAGGGCGGCGTCAAGCTGTTCGCCGACGCGGCCGACAAGCTGTACGGCGCGGTCGCCCACAAGCGCGCGACCTCGCTCGGCGGCGGCATCGACCATCAGAAGCTTGCGCTCGGCGCAGGTATCCAGAAGGCGGTCGAGAAAAGCACCGAGGAATGGCGCGCATCGGCCAAGATCCGCAGGCTCTGGCACAAGGACAAGTCGGTCTGGACCGGCGATGACGAGGACAAATGGCTGGGCTGGCTGACCAGCGCGGCAACCGCCGACGTCGCCGACTACGAGGATTTCGCCAAGCGCGTGAAGGGCCAGAACTTCACCGACGCCGTCGTGCTCGGCATGGGCGGATCGAGCCTCGGGCCGGAGGTGCTGGCCCAGACCTTCCCGCACAAGTCCGGCTTCCCGCGGCTGCACGTGCTCGATTCCACCGATCCGGCGCAGGTGCGCGCGATGGAGGAGTATGTCGACATCGCGAAGACGCTGTTCATCGTCTCCTCCAAATCCGGCGGCACCACCGAGCCGAACGTGATGAAGGATTATTTCTTCGACCGGGTGGCCAAGGCGATCGGCAAGGACAAGGCCGGCCATCGCTTCATCGCGGTGACCGATCCCGGCTCGTCGCTGCAGAAGGTCGCGATCAAGCAGGGCTTTGCCCGCATCTTCTACGGCGACCCCGCGATCGGCGGCCGCTATTCCGTGCTGTCGCCGTTCGGCCTGGTGCCGGCGGCCGCCGCGGGCATCGACGTCCGCAGCCTGCTCGGCCATACGCTCGCCATGGTGCGCTCCTGCGGCGCCGACGTGCCGCCGCAGGAAAACCCGGGTGTCCAGCTCGGGCTGGCGATGGGCATCGCCGGGCTCGAAGGCCGCGACAAGGTGACGATCTTCGCCTCCCCCGAGGTCGCCGATTTCGGCGCCTGGGCCGAGCAACTGATCGCGGAATCGACCGGCAAGGACGGCAAGGGCCTGATCCCGATCGAGGGCGAGACCATCGGCGACGCCGCGGTCTACGGCAACGACCGGTTCTTCATCGACCTGCACACCGAGGGTGAGCACGACGCCGCGCATGAGGCCAAGCTCGCCGCGCTCGAGGCCGCCGGCCATCCCGTGGTCCGGATCGTGATGAAATCGATCGACCATATCGGCCAGGAGTTCTTCCGCTTCGAGATCGCAACCGCGGTGGCGGGCGCGATCCTCGGCATCAACCCCTTCAACCAGCCCGACGTCGAGGCCGCCAAGATCAAGACGCGCGAGCTGACGGCTGCGTTCGAGAAGACCGGGTCGCTGCCGGCCGAGCAGCCAGTGGTGTCGGCGGATGGCGTCGAGCTCTACACCGACGCGCAGAACGCCGGGGAGCTGCGCAAGGCCGGCGCCAATGGCGACCTCAATTCCTGGATCAAGGCCCACCTCTCGCGCTCCGGCCGCGGCGACTATGTCGCCCTGCTCGCCTATATCGAGCGCGATGGCGACACCATCGACGCCATGCAGGCGATGCGGCTGAAGGTGCGCGATGCGAAACACCTTGCGACCTGCGCCGAATTCGGCCCGCGCTTCCTGCATTCGACCGGACAGGCCTACAAGGGCGGGCCCGACAGCGGCGTGTTCCTGCAGGTCACGACCGACGACAGCAAGGACCTTCCGGTGCCCGGCCAGAAGGCGAGCTTCGGCGTGATCAAGGCGGCGCAGGCGCGCGGCGATTTCGACGTGCTCACCGAGCGCGGCCGGCGGGCGCTGCGCGTGCACCTCAAGGGCGATCTCACCTCCGGGCTTGCGGCACTCGATACCGCGATCTCGGCCGCACTGAACTGACGGAGGCGAGCAATGCAACTCGGCATGATCGGCCTCGGGCGGATGGGCGGCAACATCGTCCGCCGCCTGATGAGCAACGGCCACACCACCGTGGTCTACGACAAAGATCCGAAGGCGGTCGCGGCGCTGGTCGCCGACAATGCCACCGGTTCCTCGTCGCTGGAGGATTTCGTCCTCAAGCTGGAAGCACCGCGCACCGCCTGGGTGATGCTGCCGGCCGGCAAGATCACCGAAGCCACCATCGAGGCGCTGTCGAAGCTGATGCAGCCCGGCGACGTCATCATCGACGGCGGCAACACCTTCTGGCAGGACGACGTCCGCCGCGGCAAGGCGCTGCGGGAGCGCGGGCTGCATTACGTCGATGTCGGCACCAGCGGCGGCATCTGGGGCATCGAGCGCGGTTACTGTATGATGATCGGCGGCGACAAACCCGTCGTCGACCGGCTCGACCCGATCTTCAAGACGCTGGCGCCCGGCATCGGCGACATCCCGCGCACCTCCGGCCGCGATGGCCGCGATCCGCGCATCGAGCAGGGCTACATCCACGCTGGTCCGATCGGTGCCGGGCATTTCGTCAAGATGATCCATAACGGCATCGAATACGGCCTGATGCAGGCCTATGCCGAAGGCTTCGACATCCTGAAGAACGCCAATATCGAGGCGCTGCCGCCGGACCATCGCTTCGATCTCGATATCGCCGACATCGCCGAAGTCTGGCGGCGCGGCAGCGTGATCCCGTCCTGGCTGCTCGACCTCACGGCCTCGGCGCTGGCGCAGAACCACACGCTCGACAATTACTCCGGCTTCGTCGAGGATTCCGGCGAAGGCCGCTGGACCGTCAATGCCGCGGTCGACGAGGCGGTGCCGGCCGAGGTGCTGACGGCGGCGCTCTACACCCGCTTCCGCTCGCGCAAGGATCACACCTTCGCCGAGAAGATCCTCTCGGCGATGCGCGCAGGGTTTGGCGGCCACAAGGAGCCGCCGAAGAAGGCTTAAAACGAACCACGGAAGGTCACGTGCAGAAGAAACCCGATCCTTGCTCCTTCATCATCTTCGGCGCCACCGGTGATCTGACACACCGGCTGGTCGTTCCGGCGCTCTACAATCTCGCCGCCGGGAATTTGCTGCCGGAGAAATTCTGCGTCGTCGGCATTGTCCGCAAGGGCATGTCGAGCGAGCAGCTGACCGACAGCCTGATGCAGGGGCTTCGCAAGTTCGCTACCCGCCCCGTCGACGAGGCGATCGCGAAGCGGCTGTTCGAATGCGTCACCTCGATCGAGGCCGATCCCAGAGATCCCGCTTCGTTCGACGCCATGAACGAACGGCTCGACAAGCTCGAGACGGCACGCGGCACCGGCGGCAACCGGCTGTTCTATCTCGCGACCCCGCCGAACGCCTTCCTGCCGATCAGCGAGCAGCTCGGACGCACCGGCATGCTGGAGGAGAACGGCGCCTGGCGGCGGCTGATCATCGAAAAGCCGTTCGGCACCGATCTGGCGTCGGCCAGGGCGCTGAACGCCGCGCTGCTGAAGCTGATGGACGAGCACCAAATCTACCGGATCGACCATTACCTCGGCAAGGAAACCGTCCAGAACATCCTGGTGCTGCGCTTTGCCAACGGCATGTTCGAGCCGATCTGGAATCGCAACCATATCGACCACATCCAGATCACCGTGGACGAGAAGCTCGGCGTCGGCCATCGCGGCAGCTTCTACGACGCCACCGGCGCGCTGCGCGACATGGTGCCGAACCATCTGTTCCAGCTGCTATCGCTGGTGACGATGGAGCCGCCGGCGCGCTTCGACGCCCATGCGGTGCGTTCGGAAAAGGCCGAGGTGCTGAGCGCGATCCAGATCCAGAGCGCGCAGGAGGCGCTGTCCAATTCGGTGCGCGGCCAGTATCGCGTCGGCAGGATCGGCGACGCCGAGATCGAGGACTATCTGAAGACGCCCGATGTCAGGCCCGACAGCGTCACCGAGACCTATGCCGCGCTGAAGCTGACGATCGACAATTGGCGCTGGGCCGGCGTGCCGTTCTACCTGCGCACCGGCAAGGCACTGACCACCAAGCGCACCGAGATCGCGATCAAGTTCAAGCAGGCGCCGTTCGCGATGTTCCGCGATACCGCGGTTGACCGCCTGTCGCAGAATTACCTGGTCATCTCCACCGAGCCGACCGAAGGCATCGAGCTGCAATTCAACACCAAGGTGCCCGGCCCGGCCATCAACATCGACGGCGTCGAGATGAAGTTCCGCTACAAGGACTATTTCAAGGCCGAGCCGTCGACCGGCTACGAGACGCTGATCTACGACTGCATGATCGGCGACAATCTGTTGTTCCAGCGCGCCGACAGCGTCGAGGCCGGATGGCAGGCGGTGCAGCCCTTCCTCGACGCCTGGAAGACTGCCGGAGGGCGTGGCCTGCAGCCCTACAAGGCCGGCAGCGAAGGCCCGGAGGCTGCCAACGCGCTGCTGACGCGCGATGGCCGCAGCTGGCGGAAGCTCAGCTGACCATGACCACGAGCGGCGAGCGCAAGATCATCACGGTCGCCGATCCGGCCGCACTGGCGCAGACGGCCGCCGAACGGGTGATCGCCAGGATCGACCAGAACAGCGGCCGGGTCGCGGTGTGCCTCACCGGCGGCTCCAGCCCCAAGGCGCTCTACCAGCTGCTGGCGACACCGGACTATCGCCGGCGGATTCCGTGGGATCGCATCGACTGGTTCATCGGCGACGAGCGCCTGGTGCCGCGCAAGGACAAGCTGCACAATATGAGCATGGCGCGCCAGGCCTTCCTCGACCGCTGCGCTCCGGCCGCGAATGTCCATCCGATCGCAACCGACACCGCCGATCTCAGGGATCCAGACGTCAGCGCGGCGCTGTACGAGAACGAGCTGATGGCCTTCTACGGCGCCGAACAGCTCGATCCGAAGCGGCCGCTGTTCGACGTGGTGCTGATGGGCATCGGGCCCGACGGCCACACCGCCTCGCTGTTTCCCGGCTATCCCGCGGTCGAGGAAACCCAGCGCTGGGTGGTCGGGGTGCCCAAGGCCAATGTCGAGCCATTCGTGCCGCGAGTCTCCTTGACCCTGCCTGCCCTCGCCTCCTGCCGCGAGATGCTGTTCGAGGTGGCGGGCGAAAACAAGCGCGCGATCTTGACGCGCCTGTTCGCAGGCGAGAACCTGCCGGCAAACCGCGCGCGATCGCTGGGCGAAACCGTCTGGCTGATCGATCAGGCCGCGCTGCCGGAGGATTTTCTTGGATGATGTTCTTGGGTGACTTTCTTGGGTGACGGGCAAAACCCCTGCGCGCTGGTCGTGATGGGCGTCTCGGGCTCGGGCAAGAGCACCATCGCCGACCGCCTTGCGATCAGGATCGGCTGGCGCTTCGAGGACGGCGACAGTTTTCATCCGCCGAGCAATGTCGCGAAAATGCATTCCGGCCAGCCGCTCACCGACGAGGATCGCTGGCCCTGGCTGCGTGCCATCGCCAACGAGATCGACCGCACCTGCGGCGTCCGCGAACGCGCCGTCATCGCCTGCTCCGCGCTGAAGCGCGCCTATCGCGACATCCTGGTGCACGGCCGCGACGACATCCGCATCGTCTTCCTCGACGGCACGCAGGAGCTGATCGCCACACGGCTGGCCGCGCGCAAGGACCATTTCATGCCGCCGGGGCTGCTCGCCAGCCAGTTCAAGACGCTGGAGCCGCCGACGTCGGATGAACGCCCGATCACGGTTGCGATCGACCGTTCGGTCGATACCATCGTCGAAGACATCGTCAATCAACTGAAGCTGGACCGCCCATGACCCGCATCGCCCTTGTCGTATCCGATGTCGACGGCACGCTGCTCACCAAGGACAAGACCCTGACCGACGGCGCCCTGACCGCGGTGCGCAGACTGCACGAGGCCGGCATCGGCTTCACCATCGTCTCCAGCCGGCCGACGATCGGGATGGGCTTCCTGGTCGGGCCGCTCGCGATCACGCTGCCGATCGGCGCCTTCAACGGCTCCTCGATCGTCGATCCGCAACTGAAGCCGATCGAACAGCATTTGATCCCCCCTGCCGTCGCCAAACGCAGCGTCGACCTGCTCCGCGAGCGCGGCGTCGACATCTGGCTGTTCACCAACGACCGCTGGCTGACCCGAAATCCTGACGGCGAGTACAACGCGCACGAAAAGCGCGCGATCAAGCATGATCCGACCATCGTCAGCGATTTCACGCCCTATCTCGACCAGGCCTGCAAGATCGTCGGCGCGAGCTCGGATGCGCCTCTGCTGCAGCGCTGCGAGGCGGAGATGCAGCAGATGGTCGGCGGTGACGCGACCGCGGTCCGCTCGCAGACCTACTATCTCGACGTCACCCCGCCCGGCCACGACAAGGGCACCTTCGTCGAGGGCATCGCGAGGCGCCTCGGCGTGGCACTGGAGAATGTCGCCACGATCGGCGACATGCAGAACGATCTGCCGATGTTCGCGAGAAGCGGCGTCTCGTTCGCGATGGGCAATGCCAGCGATGACGTGAAGGCGCGCGCCACGCATGTCACCGAAACCAACGAGCACGACGGTTTCGCGCGCGCGATGGACACGGTGCTGACGATGGGTCGTTAAGGCGGGCCTTCTAAGAAGATCGTACGCAAAACAAATGCTACGATCAGGTCGACCGCTGCACCGCGGGCTTCTCGGCATCGGCCCTGGCGGCGCTGAGATTGTGCGCCGTGTTGATCAGCGCGATATGGGTCAGCGCCTGCGGAAAGTTGCCGGTCTGCCGGCCGACGCCGGAGTCGAACTCCTCCGCCAGCAGCCCGAGATCGTTGGCGACGGCGACAACGCGGTCGAACATGGTTTGCGCCTTGTCGAGATTTCCTGCCAGCACATGGGCGTCGGCAAGCCACAGGCTGCAGGCCAGGAACGCGCCCTCGATCGGCTGGATTTCGTCGGACACCTCGCGCGGATCGTGCCGCAGCACGAACCCGTCGCGCATCATGTGCCGCTCGACCGCCGCGATCGTGCCGCGGATGCGCGGATCAGACGGCGGCAGGAAGCCGACCGACGGCAGCAAGAGAAGGCTGGCGTCGAGCAGCTTTGAGCCATAGCTCTCGACGAAACTGTCGAGACCAGGATCGAAGCCCCGCAGGCAGACGTCGCGATGAATGGCCTCGCGCAAGACCCGCCATTTGACCAGCGGCCCCTTGAAGCCGAACCGCTCCGCGCTCTTGATGGCGCGGTCGAAGGCAACCCAGCACATCACCTTGGAGAACACGTAGTGTCTAGGCGTGCCACGGCGCTCCCAGATGCCGTGATCCGGCTGGTCCCAGACGTCGGCGAGATGAGCGACGACGGTGCATTCGAGCGACCAGCCCTCATCATCGAGCTTCAGCTTGGCCATGCGGGACTGGTGGAAGGCGTCGATCAGTTCGCCATAGACGTCGAGTTGCAGCTGCGCATGTGCGGCATTGCCGACGCGGACCGGTTGCGCCCCCTCATAGCCGGGCAGCCAGCCGGCTTCCCATTCCAAGAGGCGCCGCTGCCCCAGGATGCCGTACATGATCTGCATGTCGGCAGGAGCACCGGCCGCGGCCCGCAGCAGCCAGTTGTGCCAGGCCGCCGCCTCCTCGGTATAGCCCGAATTCATCAGCGCCAGCAGCGTGAAGGTGGCGTCGCGCAGCCAGCAGAACCGGTAGTCCCAGTTGCGCGCGCCGCCGAGCTTTTCCGGCAACGACGTGGTCGGCGCCGCGACGATGCCGCCGGTCGGCCTAAAGGTCAGTGCCTTCAGCGTGATCAGCGAGCGCATCACAAGGCCGCGCTGATAGCTGCCGTCAAAGGTCGAACGGCTGCACCATTCCTTCCAATATGCCTCGGTATCCTTCAGCGCCGCCTCGGGATCGATCGGCTCCGGCACCGGTTGATACGACGCACCATATGTCAGGACGAACGGCACGGTGTCGCCCTCGCCGACCTCGAACTCGGCGATCGTGGTCAGGTCCTTGCCCGACGTCTTGACCGGCGTGCGCAGCACGGTCATGTCCTGCCCGCTGATCGCCAGCAGCCCCTCGCCGTCGGGGTTCTTCTTCACCCAGGGGACATCGACCCCGAAGCCGAAGCGGATCACCAGCTCCATGTGCATCTTGACGCGGCCGCTGATGCCGCGAACCAGGCGGACCACGTCGGAGGCATTGCCGCGCGGCGGCATGAAGTCGATCAGCGCGACCACGCCGTCCTCGGTCTCGAACCGCGTCTCGAGGATCAGCGTGTCGTCCCAATAGCGGCGGGAGGTCTGCCTGATCGCCCCGGCCGGCGCCAGCAGCCAGCGGCCATTCCGCGACGTGCCGAGCAGCGCCGCAAAGCAGGCGTCGGAATCGAACGCCGGCCAGCACAGCCAGTCGATCGAGCCGTCACGGCCGACCAGCGCTGCGGTCTCGCAATCGCCGATCAATCCATAGTCTTCGATCCGAGAGGCCACGCGCCGTGCTCCGCGTTGTCAGGCGTGCGACCGCTCGCGGGTTGCACGCTTGAGTGCGTCGACGTCGATCGCCGACGCGAGATGCTCGATCGAGACCGGCAGCCGGCGTTTCCAGTTCGGATGCTCGTAGACGGTGCCCGGGATGTTCGGCTGCTCGACGATGCCGAGCAAATCCTCCATCGAAACCGCCATCATCCGCGACCGCGTCCGTGCCATGAAGTTCACCACCGAATAGAAATCATTGTGGTGGATGTCGTGCCGGCGCAGCACGTCGTCGAGATGGCCGAGCGCATCCCAGCGCCCCTGGTCGGTCTCGCCGGGATCGATCCCGAGCGCGCGCTTGGTCTTGAGGTCGCTGAACGAGCGCCAGCCGGCGTAGGTCGAGAGGTCGTGGGTGTTGAACGTCACCAGCGCGTTCGGCAGATAGTAGTCCGCGTTGCGGAACACGCCCTGGTCGTCGGTCTCGAACATCATCACGAGATAGGACCAGATGCCCCAGCCGTTCATCTGCTCGCGGAACCCCGGGGGCACGGTGCCGAGGTCCTCGCCGATCACGACGCAGCGGCTCGCAACGCTCTCCTGCGCGGTCGCCGCCAGCAACGCCTCGAACGGCATCAGCACATAGGCGCCATTGGCCGGGCCGAACCCGCGCGGCACGAGATAAAGCCGCTTCAGCCCGAAGGCGTGGTCGAGCCTGATCGCGCCGGCATGGTGCATCGAGGCGCGCAACATTTGCCTGAACGGCTCGAACGAGCGCTGCTCGAGGCCCGCGGCATTGAAGCCGGCAAGCCCCCAATCCTGGCCCGCGGTGTTGAGAGGATCGGGCGGCGCGCCAACGCCGAGATGACGCGAGATCGCGACCTGCTCATTCCAGGCGTCGAAGCCATCCGACTGCACGCCGACGGCGACGTCGAGATAGAGCCCGACCCGCATGCCGAGCTTGTGCGCGAGCGCCTGGCAGGCGCCGAGCTGCCGGTCCGCGGTCCATTGCACGAATTCGACGAATTCAACCTCCGTGGCGGTGTCGCGCGCCCGGCGCAATTTCGCGCACGCCGTATCGTTGGGCTGCCGCCACTCGTCCGGCCATTCCCACCACGGCGTGTTGAATTTGTGCCGCATCACCTCGAAGCAGGCGAAGCGCGACAGCAGCACGCCCCGCTCCTTGCGATAGGCCTCGAAATCCTGCCAGCGGCCGAGGCCGGGATTGGCCTTGAAGGCCGCGAAAGCCGCGCGCAGCGCGGGCCATTTCAGCGCCGCGGCACCGACATAGTCGACCATGTCACGGCTGCGGAGCTGCGCCAGCGCGCTTTGCGTCTCCGCGTCGATGTGGAATTCGGGAATCTTCGCGACGTCGATATAAAGCGCGTTGAGGAACAGCCGGCTGTTCGGCGAGTATGGGCTGCAATCACCAGGCCGATCGTCGAACAGCGCATGCAGCGGATTGAGCCCGATGCCGTCGGCGCCGAGCCGATGGGCGAATTCGAGCAGGCCCTGCAGATCGGTGAAGTCGCCGATGCCCCAGTTGCGCGCCGACCGCACGCCATAGAGCTGGACCGCGATCACCCAGCAGCGGTCGAACGCGCCGCCGAATGCGCCGTCCGGCGCCACCAGAAGCGGCAGCTCCTCGCTGCCCGATGCGTCCTTGAGCTGCAACCGGTGCACGCCCTCGGGCAGGCCCGACGGCCACGTCACACTCCGCTCATGCGCCTCGCCTTGCGCGAGCACCGCAGTGCCGTTGGTGACCTTCCATTGCACCGGAAGCCGGGCCGCCTCGGCGAGCTGCGTCTGTCCGCCATGGCCGCCTCTGACGACCACGGGATCGGCGATTATCCGCCGCGGCGTCTGGGGCGGCAGTGCCGCGAGGATCGCCGTCAGCGCCTCGGGGGTTGTCACACGGCGGTGACCGCTACCATCGATATACTCGGTCTGGATTCCCAGGGTCTGGGCTTTGGCGTAAAGGTCCATTCGGCACGCTGCTTGCTCGCAACGGTATTGGGATCGTTGCTAAATTGTACAGATACGGGAAAGGGATAGTTGATGTTCAACGCTCTACCCTATCCGGCGTTCCCCCCGGGAACCATTGCCCGGCGAGCGGCTTTCTATATGGGTCTGGCGTGCCTCCTTCCCGGCGCCGGGACTTCATTTGCCTATTCAATGGCGGCATCACCGTGAACAAAACCGCCCGGCCTGTCGAGAGTGCCCACAGCACTTTTCATATTACCGATGTCTATCCGTCGGTTGATGGCGGCCGCTTTGCGGTCAAGCGCATCGCGGGCGAACCTGTCGAGGTGTGGGCCGACATCTACCGTGACGGACATGAAGTGATCGCAGCGGCATTGGTGTGGCGGCATGAGGGCGACGGCGAATGGCAACACGCGCCGATGACGCTGCACAGCGACGACCGCTGGGGCGGCGCCTTCGTGCCCGACCGGCCCGGCCGCTACAGCTTCGCGATCGAGGCCTGGACCGACGAATTCGCCAGCTGGCGGCATCGCTTCGAGCAGAAGCAGCGCGACGGTGGCGACCACACGCTGGATGCGGTCGAAGGCGCGGGCATGCTGACCCGGGCGCAGGCCGGTGGCCCGGCCGCGGCTGCAATCATCATCAGGCAGTGTGAAATCTTTTTGCAGACCGGCGAGCCGGGCGCGCTGCTCGCACCCGAGTTGCGGGAGGCGATGGCCGGCAGCCAGTTTCGCCGCGACCTGGTGCGATCGCAGCTTTATCCCCTGACCGCGGACCGGCCGCGGGCGCGCAGCGGCGCGTGGTACCAGATGTTTCCGCGCAGCCAGGGCAAGACATCGGGCCTGCACGCGACCTTCAACGACTGTATCGCGCGGCTGCCCGATATCACCGCGATGGGCTTCGACGTCGTGTTGCTGGCGCCGATCCACCCGATCGGGCGGACCCATCGCAAGGGCCGCAACAACGCCGCCGTCGCGCAGGCCGGCGATCCCGGCAGCCCCTATGCGATCGGCGCGGCCGAGGGCGGCCACGACGCGGTGCATCCGGAGCTCGGCACGCTCGACGGCTTCCGCGCCTTCGTGGCGGCATGCCACGCCCACGGCCTTGAGGTCGCGCTCGATTTCGCCGTGCAATGCTCGCCCGATCACCCCTGGCTGACCGAGCATCCGGAATGGTTCAAGCGGCGTCCGGACGGATCGATGCGCACGGCCGAACATCCGCCGCAGCGCTGGGACGATGTCATCAATCCGGATTTCGGATCCGAGGATGCCGCAGCACTGTGGCGCGCGTTGCGCGATGTGGTGCTGTTCTGGGTCGAACAGGGCGTCACGATCTTCCGGGTCGACAATCCGCACACCAAGCCGCTGGCATTCTGGGAATGGCTGATCCGCGAGGTGCAGGACCGCGATCCGGACGTGCTGTTCCTCTCCGAAGCCTTCGCACGCCCGAAACTGATGAAGGGTCTCGCCAAGCTCGGCTTCACGCAGTCCTACACTTACTTCACCTGGCGCACGCAGCGTTCCGAGCTCGAACAGTATCTCGGCGAGTTGATATCCTACCCCGATCGCGACTTCTTTCGGCCGAATTTCTTCGTCAACACACCTGACATCCTGCCCTTCCACCTGCAAAGCGGCGAATCCTGGATGTTCAAGTCGCGTCTCGCGCTGGCCGCGACGCTTTCAAGCAGCTACGGCATCACCAGCGGCTTCGAATTGCTCGAGCACACGCCGGTCCCCGGCCGCGAGGAATATCTCAACTCCGAGAAATACGAGATCAGGGTTCGCGACTGGGACCAGGCCGGGAACATCAAGCCCTATATCGCGGCCCTCAACCAAATCAGGCGCGGCAATCCGGCCCTGCAACAATTCGCCGATCTGCGCTTTATCAATGTCGATGACGGCGGCGTGATCGGCTTCGTCAAGGAGGCGGCCGATCAGGGCAATGTGATCGCGGCCGCGATTGCGTTATCGTCCGAGCCCCGCGACGTCTGGCTTCCGCTCGGCGACGTCACGGTCGGCCTTGGCGATGCCCGCCGCCCCGTCACGGCCGTGGAAGACCTTGTCACCGGCGCGCGTCATGCGCTCGAATGGGGAGGCATCCGCCTGCGTCTGGATCCTGCGCGCGATCCCGCGTTGCTGTTGCGCTGTGTCGCCTGAAGGAGCCGTCATGAACGTATTCTCCTCCGTCAATAGCCAGGAGAAGGTCGCGACCGAGACCGCGGACCAGCTGTGGTACAAGGACGCCATCATCTACCAGCTGCACGTCAAGGCGTTCGCCGACAGCAACAATGACGGCATCGGCGACTTCGCAGGCCTGACGGATAAACTCGGCTATCTGCAGGAGCTCGGCGTCACCGCGCTGTGGCTCTTGCCGTTCTATCCCTCGCCCGGCCGCGACGACGGCTACGACATCGGCGACTATGGCGACATCAATCCCGATTTCGGGACGATGAAGGACTTCAAGCGCTTCATCCAGGAGGCCAAGAAGCGCGGCTTGCGCGTCATCACCGAGCTCGTCATCAACCACACCTCGGACCAGCACGCCTGGTTCAAGCGCGCGCGCCGCAGCCCGCCGAATTCGAGCGCGCGCAGCTGGTATGTCTGGAGCGACACCGACCAGAAATACCTCGATACCCGCATCATCTTCACCGACACGGAAAAGTCGAACTGGACCTGGGATCCGGAAGCCGGCCAGTTCTACTGGCACCGCTTCTTCTCGCACCAGCCAGACTTGAACTTTGACAATCCCCGCGTGGTGCGCGCCATCGTGCAGGTGATGAAGCGCTGGCTCGACACCGGCGTCGACGGCTTCCGGCTCGACGCCATTCCCTATCTGTGCGAGCGCGACGGCACCAACAACGAGAACCTGCCCGAGACGCATGCCATCATCAAGCGGCTGCGCCAGGAGCTCGACGCCTATGCCAAGGGCAAGATCCTGCTGGCCGAGGCCAATCAATGGCCGGAGGACGTGCAGGAATATTTCGGCCATGGCGACGAATGCCACATGGCCTATCACTTCCCGCTGATGCCGCGCATCTACATGGCGATCGCGCAGGAAGACCGCTTTCCGATCACCGACATCCTCAGGCAGACGCCCGACATTCCGGCAGCCGCCCAGTGGGCGCTGTTCCTGCGCAATCACGACGAGCTGACCCTTGAAATGGTCACCGACGTCGAGCGCGACTATCTCTGGTCGACCTACGCCAACGACCCGCGCGCCCGCATCAATGTCGGCATCCGCCGCCGTCTTGCGCCGCTGATGGACAACGACCGGCGCAAGATCGAGCTGATGAACTCGCTGCTGCTGTCGTTCCCCGGCACGCCGATCATCTACTACGGCGACGAGATCGGCATGGGCGACAACATCTATCTCGGCGACCGCAACGGCGTGCGGACGCCGATGCAGTGGTCGCCGGACCGCAACGGCGGCTTCTCGCGCGCGGACCCGGCGCGGCTCTACGCGCCGATGATCATGGACCCGGTCTACGGCTACGAATCGGTCAATGTCGAGGCACAGTCGCGCAGCCTCTCGTCGCTGCTGTCGGCGACCAAGCGGCTGATCGCGGTGCGCAAGTCGACGCTTGCCTTCGGGCGCGGCACCATGACTTTCATCCGCCCCGAGAACCGCTCGGTGCTCGCCTATGTCAGGCAGTACCAGGGCGAGGCAATCCTGTGCGTCGCCAATCTGTCGCGCTCGGCGCAGGCCACCGAACTCGACCTCTCCGCCTTCAAGGACCGCATTCCGCTCGAGATGCTCGGACGCACGCGCTTCCCGGCGATCGGCGAGCTGCCCTACATGATCACGCTGGCGCCCTACGGCTTCTACTGGTTCCAGCTGCAGGAGCGCGACAAGTCCGAGCCGGTGAAGCCGCGGGCGGTGCCGGAGTTCGAGACGCTGGTCGTGCCGCTCGGTTCGACCTGGACGTCGCTGGCGCGGGAGCGTGGCGTGTTCGAACACGACGTGCTGCCCGGCCATCTCGCCCGCTCGCGCTGGTACCCGGAGCATTCCGCGAAAGCGATCCAGCCGACGCTGGTGTCCGCGATCCCGTTCTGCGACATCGGTGACAACCGGCCCTGGCTGATCTTCTTCGAAACCACGGAGCGCGGCACCACCAGCCGCTACGTGCTGCCGATGCAGATCGAATGGGTGCGCTTCGACCGCGAGCGCTACAACCCGCGCGCCTTTGCCGCGATCCGTCAGGGCGCGCGCGAGGGCACGCTGCTCGATGTCGCCACCGACCAGATCTTCACCGGCCTGTTCCTGCGCAATCTCAGGGAAAACCTCACGGTCGACGAGGGCGAACAGCGCCTGAAGCTCGAATTCCGGCCGACCAGCCGCTTCTCGGACCGCCCGGTCCGGCAGCCCGAGCGGATCCGCGTCTTCGAGAACGATCAGCCGCATTCGACCGCGCTGGTCGACAATGAGTATGTCACCAAGATCTACCGGAAGCTCGAGGTCGGCATCAATCCGGAGATCGAGATGGGCCGCTTCCTCACCGAAGTGATCAATTTCCCCAACACACCCGCATTGCTCGGCACATCGGAACTGGTGGAGGGCGACAATCGCAGCGCGATCGCGGTGCTGCACACCATGGTGGTCAACCAGGGCGACCTCTGGACCGTGGCCGCTGCTCACCTCGATCGCCTCGTCGAGCGGCAGCGCCTGCTGGCGGCGAGCGAAAATCCCGACGAGAACGGTGATCATGCGACTTATCTGCGCCATCTGTCGCACAGCGGAAAACGTCTCGCCGAGCTGCACATCGCGCTCGCCAGCAACCGCGACCTGCCGGACTTCGCGCCCGAACCGACCAGGCCCGAAGATCTGCAGCGCTGGAGCGACGAGATCATGGCGCGCGCCGAACGCGTGTTCGACACGCTGAAGCAGCGGCGCGGCTCCCTGAAAGAGGCCGACCGGCTGCTGGCCGATCAGTTGCAGTCCCAGCACGACATGCTTCCGGAACGGCTCAAGGCGCTGCTGCCGCGCGAGACCGACGGGTTCAGCATCCGCCATCATGGCGATCTGCATCTCGGCCAGTTGCTGGTCGTCAAGGACGACGTCTTCATCATCGATTTCGACGGCGGACCGGGCCGCACCATCGCCGAGCGGCGCCGCAAGGCACCGGCGGCGCGCGACGTCGCCGGGCTGATCCGCTCGATCGACTATGCGGCGACTGTCGCGCTGGAACGGGCGCTCAAGGTCGCCCCCGACGAGAGCGGCAGGCTAAGCCTCGCTTTGGCCGAATGGCGCGACCAGGCCGCGGATGCCCTGCTGGCGGCCTATCGCGAGACCATGGCCGGCCAGCGCCTTTGGCCCGCCGACGCCAGGGCGGCCGATCGCCTACTCAACTTTTTCCTGCTTGAGAAAGCCTTCTACGAGATCGAGTATGAGTTGGCCAATCGGCCGGATTGGCTCCGCGTCCCACTGACTGGCCTGTTGAGACTCCTGGCCCAACAGCCGCATGAGGTTGCATGACCAAACTGCCCGCCGAGGCCTATGCTATCATCGAGGGCCGCCACTCCGATCCTTTCCACTATCTCGGGCTTCATGCCGAGGGGGATCGCAACGTCGTGCGCGCCTTCCTGCCTGATGCCAGCAATGTCGAGGCGATCGGGGAGCATGGCGAGGCGGCGCCGCTGGCCAAAATCCATGACGCCGGCCTGTTCGCGGGTCCCTTGCCGAACGGTTCGACGCGCTACCAGCTCCGCGCCCGCTTCGGCGACAACGTCGTCGAACTGGAAGATGCCTACCGCTTTCCGCCGATCCTGAGCGATTTCGATCTCTATCTGCTCGGCGAGGGTACGCATCTGCGCGTCTACGACACGCTCGGCGCCCATCCGATGACGCTCGACGGCGTCGACGGCATCGGCTTTGTGGTGCTGGCGCCGAATGCGCGGCGGGTCAGCGTGGTCGGCGACTTCAATTTCTGGGACGGAAGGCGGCATCCGATGCGGGTGCGCGGCCCGGGCTACTGGGAGCTGTTCATCCCGCGCGCACGCGTCGGCGATCACTACAAGTTCGAGATCATCGGGCGCAACGGCCAGCATTTGCCGTTGAAGTCGGACCCCCTGGCGTTCGCCGCCGAGGTGCGCCCGAAGACCGCCTCGATCGTGATCGACGAGCGCAAGATCCCGCATCCGCGCCCGGCGCCCGATCGCGTCAACGCGCTGAGCTCGCCGATGTCGATCTACGAGGTTCATCTCGGATCGTGGCGCCGCAAGGGCCGCAATGAGTGGCTGACCTATCGCGAGATGGCGGAGCAGCTTCCCGCCTACGCCAGCGACATGGGCTTCACCCATATCGAATTCCTCCCCATCACCGAGCATCCGTTCGACGGCTCGTGGGGCTATCAGCCGACCGGGATGTTCGCGCCGACCAGCCGCTTCGGCTCGCCCGATGATTTCGCCGCGCTGATCGACGCCTGCCACGGCGCAGGCCTTGCCGTGCTGCTCGACTGGGTCCCCGGGCATTTCCCCGATGATCCGCACGGTCTCGGCAATTTCGACGGCACCGCGCTCTACGAGCACGCCAATCCGCTGCAGGGCCGTCACCTCGATTGGGGCACGCTGATCTACAATTACGGGCGCACCGAAGTCACCAATTTCCTGGTGTCGAACGCGCTGTTCTGGCTCGATCGCTACGGCATCGACGGGCTGCGCGTCGATGCCGTCGCCTCCATGCTGTATCTCGACTACAGCCGTCCCGCCGGCGGCTGGATTCCGAACAAATATGGCGGCCGGGAGAACATCGAGGCGATCGACTTCCTGCGCCGCTTCAACACCGAACTCTACGCACACTTCCCGCAGGCGATGACGGCGGCGGAGGAATCCACCGCGTGGCCGCAGGTGTCGCGGCCGGTCGAATATGGCGGGCTCGGCTTCGGCTACAAGTGGAACATGGGCTGGATGCACGACACGCTGAAGTATATCAGCAAGGATCCCATCCACCGCAAATTCCATCACGGCGACATCCTGTTCGGCCTGCACTACGCCTTCTCGGAGAACTTCATCCTGCCGCTGTCCCACGACGAGGTCGTGCACGGCAAGCGCTCGATCCTCGGCCGCATGCCCGGCGACGACTGGCAGCGCTTCGCCAACCTGCGCGCCTATTACAGCTTCATGTTCGGGCATCCCGGCAAGAAGCTGATGTTCATGGGCTGCGAGTTCGGCCAGGAGCGCGAATGGAATCACGACCACTCGATCGATTGGCACTTGCTGCAACAGCCGAGGCATAGCGGCATCCAGAACCTGGTCCGCGATCTCAACCGGCTCTATCGCGCGCTGCCGGCGCTGCACGAGCTCGACTGCGACCAGGCCGGCTTCGAATGGGTCATCACCGATGACGCCGGCAACAATGTGTTCGGCTGGATCCGCAAGGGCAACGATGCGCGCGCCCGCTGCCTCGTGGTCCTGAACTTCTCGCCCAACGTCTACCGCAACTATCGCGTCCGCGTGCCGTTCGCGGGCAAATGGCACGAGGTGTTCAACTCGGATTCCTCCCATTACGGCGGCACCAATGTCGGCAATATCGGCGAGGTCCGTGCCTCGGAGGGCGCCACGCCCGAGCTGAGCCTGACCATTCCGCCGCTGGCTGCGATCTTTCTCGTACCGGAAAGCTGATTCATGCGACTGACCGGGGGTACGTCCGCACGGCTCGGTGCAAGCTGGGACGGCAGAGGCACCAATTTTGCGCTGTTCTCGGCGAATGCGGAGAAGGTGGAGCTGTGCCTGTTCGACGGCCAGGGCCGCCGCGAGCTCGAGCGGATCGAGATGCCGGAGCGCACCGAGGATGTCTGGCACTGCTACCTCAACGACGTCTCGCCGGGCCAGCTCTACGGCTATCGCGTCTACGGCCCCTACGCGCCGGAACGCGGCCACCGCTTCAACGCCAACAAGCTGCTGCTCGACCCTTATGCCAAGCGGCTCGCCGGCCGGCTGGTGTGGAGCGATGCGCATTTCGCCTACCGAACCGGCAGCGCGCGCGAGGATCTCTCCTTCGACCGGCGCGACAATGCCCGCGGCATGCCGAAGGCGGTGGTGGTCGACGAGACCTTCAACTGGGGCCGACGCGAGATCCGGCCGCACATTCCCTGGCAAGACACCATCATCTATGAGGCCCACGTCAAGGGCCTGACGCAGAAGCGCGACGACGTGCCGCCGAACCTGCGCGGCACCTATGGCGGCCTGTCGTCGCCGGCGATGATCGACCACCTCAAGCGGCTCGGCGTCACCACCATCGAGCTGTTGCCGATCCACGGCCTGATCGACGACCGCGTCCTGGTCGAGAAGAAGCTGTCGAATTACTGGGGCTACAACACCATCGCCTTCTTCGCGCCGGAGGCACGCTACGCCCAGGACAATGCGCTGGACTCGTTCCGCACCACGGTGGCGCGGCTGCACGATGCCGGCATCGAGGTGCTGCTCGACGTCGTCTACAACCACACCGCCGAGGGCAACCATATGGGCCCGACGCTGTGCTTCCGCGGCATCGACAACGCCTCCTACTACTGGCTGAACCGCGAGAACCCGCGCTTCTATGACGACTTCACCGGCTGCGGCAGCTCGGTGAACCTCACCCATCCGCGCGTGCTGCAGATGGTGATGGATTCGCTGCGCTACTGGATCGAGGTCTGCCATGTCGACGGCTTCCGCTTCGATCTCGCCACGACCTTGGCGCGCGGGCCGAACGGCTTCGATCGCAACCATCCCTTCCTCACCGCGATCCGCCAGGACCCGGTGCTGGCGACCGCCAAGATGGTTGCCGAGCCCTGGGACCTCGGTCTCGGCGGCTACCAGGTCGGCGCATTTCCGTCGCAATGGTCGGAATGGAACGACCGCTATCGCAGCGCGATGCGGCGCTACTGGAGCGGCGAAGGCAGCCTGATCGGCGACATCTCGGGCCGTATGACCGCGTCCTCGGATCTGTTTCACCACGACAACCGCGCGACCCGCGCCAGCGTCAACCACATCACGGTGCATGACGGCTTCACGCTCGCCGATCTCTTCAGCTACAACGAGAAGCACAACGAGGCCAATGGCGAGGACAATCGCGACGGCTCCAACGACAACCACAGCAACAATTGCGGCCATGAAGGCCCGACCGACGATCCTGCCATCATCGCGCTGCGCCGCCAGCTCAGGAAGAACGCGCTGGCCTGCCTGCTGCTCGCACAGGGCACGCCGCTGATCCTTGCCGGCGACGAGGTCGCCAACACGCAAGCCGGCAACAACAACGCCTATTGCCAGGACAACGAAACCGGCTGGATCGGCTGGGAGAATCTCGGCACGGACGACGACGCCATCGCCTTCATCGGTCACCTCACAGCGCTCCGCCAGCGCTTCGGCCAGATCCGCTGCCAGAGCTGGCTCGACGGCCGTCGCGCCGACGGCAGCTATGGTGTGATCTGGCTGACGCCATCAGCGGAGGAAATGAAGGAGTCCGACTGGAAATTCCCGGAAAGCCGGTTCCTCGCCTACGTGCTGGGGCCGATGGAACAAGGCCAGGCGCCGATCTTTATCGTGCTCAATGCCGCGCCGCAGGAGATCGTGTTCAGGATGCCGCGGATGGCGGAATACAGGAGCTGGCAGCAGGTCTTGAACACGACCAAGGCAGAACAAACGGCCGAGCAGTTTGCAGCCGGCGCCGACACCACGGCACCGCCGCGCTCGGTGCTGGCATTCGCAGGCTCCGCATGAGCAGTGCGCAGCACTTCGGACCCGAACTGACCGCGGACGGTGCGCGCTTCCGGCTCTGGGCGCCGGCGGCCAGGCGTGTCGACCTCCTGCTCGACAAGCCGCACGCGCTCACGCGCGATGCCGCCGGCTGGTACGTCGCCGAGATCACGGGCGCGCGCGCCGGCACGCGTTATAAATTCCGCATCGATGACGACGTCGACGTGCCCGACCCGGCCTCCGCGTTCCAGCCGGACGACGTGTTCGGCCCGAGCGAGGTGATCGATCACTCAGCCTTCAAATGGCGCGCGACCGGGTGGCGCGGCCGTCCCTGGCATGAGGCCGTCATTCTCGAGGCCCATGTCGGGACCTTCACGCCGGAGGGCACCTATCGCGCCATGATCGACAAGCTCGATCATCTGGTGGCAACCGGCATCACCGCGCTCGAACTGATGCCGCTGGCGGATTTCGCAGGCAAGCGCAACTGGGGCTATGACGGCGTGCTCTGGTATGCGCCCGACAGCGCCTACGGCCGGCCCGAAGACCTCAAGACCCTGATCGACGAAGCGCATCTGCGCGGGCTGATGGTGATGCTCGACGTGGTCTACAACCATTTCGGCCCCGAAGGGAATTACCTCGGCCGCTATGCGCCCTCCTTCTTCAGCGACGCGCATACGCCATGGGGCAGCGCGATCGATTACCGCGTGCCCGAGGTGCGCGCGTTTGCGATCGGCAGCGTCGTCAGCTGGCTGCGCGACTATCGCTTCGACGGGCTGCGCTTCGACGCGGTCAACACCATCGTCGAAGCCGGCGAAATCTCCATCCTCCATGACTTCAGCAACGCCGCCGGCAAGCTCGCCACCGAGACCGGCCGGCACATCAATCTCGTGCTCGAAAACGGCGACAACATCGCAAGCCTGCTCGATGCCGCCGAGGATCCGCCGCGCGGCAAATTCCGCGGCCAGTGGAACGACGATTATCATCACGCCTGGCACGTGCTGCTGACCGGAGAAACCCAAGGCTATTACGACGACTACCGCGCGCCGAAGCAGGACCTCGCGCGGGCGCTGTCGTCAGGCTACATCTACCAGGGCGAAGTTTCGGCGTTCTGGGGCGGCAAGGCCCGCGGCGAGCCGAGCGGCGCGCTGTCACCGACCTGCTTCATCAACTTCCTGCAGAACCACGACCAGATCGGCAACCGGCCACTGGGCGATCGGCTCGAAAGTATCGCGAAGCCGGAGGCGATCGAGGCGGCGTTGGCGGTCACATTGATCGCGCCGACCACGCCGATGCTATTCATGGGCGAGGAATGGGGCGCGACAACGCCCTTCCCGTTCTTCTGCGATTTCAAGGGCGACCTCGCCAACGCCGTTCGCGCCGGCCGGCGCAAGGAATTCGCCTGGGCCTATGCCAAATACGGCGACGACATACCCGACCCGCTTGCCGAGGAGACGGTACGATCGGCAGTGCTCGACTGGGCGGCGCTTGGCCACGATCCCACCCGCGCGCGGCTCACGCTGGTGCGCGACCTGCTCGCCGTGCGCCGGCGCGAGATCACGCCGCGGCTCATCGGGGCACGCTTCGGCGGCGACCGCGTCACGGGCGATCTCTTGACCGCGCATTGGCGGATGGGTGACGGCCGCACGCTGTGGCTCACGGCCAATTTGTCGGATCGGGATATCACCGGCGCAGCGGAACCGAAGGGAACTGCGATCTGGGGCGCCGCGTTGTCGAGCGACCTCCCCGGCTGGGCGGTGCGCTGGCACATCGGATAGCACAATGCCTCCGGCGATCCCGATCGCAACCTACCGACTGCAACTCACTGCCGATTTCGACTTCGATGCCGCCGCCGCCGTGGCGCCATATCTGAAGGCACTCGGCATCAGCCATGTCTATGCCTCGCCGTTCATGAAGGCGCGCAAGGGCTCGACCCATGGCTATGACGTCGTCGACCACACCAAATTCAATCCGGAACTCGGCGGCGAAGAAGGCTTTGCGCGGCTCAGCGATGCGCTGAAGCGCCATGACCTCGGCCTGATCCTGGATTTCGTGCCGAACCATGTCGGCGTGCACTTTGCCGACAATCCGTGGTGGCTCGACGTGCTGGAATGGGGACCAGTGTCGCCCCACGCGATCTCCTTCGACATCGACTGGGACCTCCTGCCCTATCGCGCGCGCGGCGGCGTGCTGCTGCCGATCCTCGGCTCATCCTATGGCCAGGCGCTGGAGCGCGGCGAGATCGAGCTGCGCTACGACGCAAACGAGGGCAGCTTCTCGGCGTGGTATTTCGAGCACCGCCTGCCGATCGCGCCGGAGCGCTATGGCGAGGTGCTACGAACCACCGTCCGCGAGGCCGCCGCCGAAGACAGTCCCGCCGGGGGCGCGCTGCTCGAGCTCGCCGCCAGGTATCGCGGGCTGCGTCACCCGAACCGCAAGGAAGCGCCGGCCCTGAAGGCGGCGATCAAGGCGATCGAGGGCGGCGCCGAGATCATCGCGCGCGGGCTCGATGCCTATCGCACCAGTGAGGACCGGCCCACCCAGACGTTGGCGCTGCATCACCTTCTGGAGCGCCAGCACTACAAGCTCGGCCACTGGCGGCTTGCCTCCAGCGACATCAACTATCGCCGCTTCTTCGACGTCAACACCCTGGCCGGCCTCAGGGTCGAGGACGCCGCCACCTTCGAGGCGAGCCACAGTCTCGTGAAGCGGCTGATCGCGGAAGACCGGCTGCAAGGGCTGAGGCTCGACCATATCGACGGCCTGCGCGACCCCGCCCAGTATTTCCAGCGCCTGCGCCGCCTGATCCGCTCCGCGCAGGGCGCCAAGGCAAAGCCGATCTACATGGTGGTCGAGAAGATCCTCGGCGAGGACGAAAGGCTAACGAAGTTCAGCGGCGTCCATGGCACCACCGGCTATGAATGGATGAACACGATCAGCCAGGCGCTGGTCGATGGCGGCGGCCTCGATCCGCTCAACGAGATCTGGCGCCAGATCAGCAACCAGTCGCCGAATTTGACGCCGGTGTTGCGCGAGGCCAAGCGCCGCGTGCTGGAGACCTTGCTGACCAGCGAATTCACCGTGCTTGCGCGGCTGCTCGCGCGTATCGCGAGCGGACACTATTCGACCCGCGACTTCTCCGCCGACAGCCTGCGGCAGGCGCTCGAGCTCTACGTGCTGCACTTCCCGGTCTACCGCACCTATCTCACCGCCTCGGGACCAGCCGCGCATGACCGCGCGCTGATCAGCGCGACCATCGAGCGCGCCCGCGCCGACTGGTTCGCCGCCGACGAAGGCATCTTCGACTTCCTGCGCGATGCCCTGACCATGGACCTCTTGAAGCCCGGCCGGCCGCCGCACGGCGCGCCACGGATCCGGCGCTTCGCGCTGAAGGTGCAGCAATTCACCGGGCCGATGATGGCGAAGTCGCTGGAGGACACCACCTTCTATCGCTACCACCGCCTGCTGGCACTCAACGAGGTCGGCGGCGATCCGGCGGCGAGTGCGATTACGCCTGAGACCTTCCACGCCATGATGCAGACCCGTGCCCGCGAATGGCCGCACGGCATGACGGCGACCGCAACCCACGACACCAAGCGCGGCGAGGACGCCCGCGCCCGGATCATGGCGCTTGCGGAGATCCCCGGCGAATGGACCAGTGCGGTGGCGCGCTGGAAGGTGCTCAACGCGCCGCATCTGGTGCTCGGCGGCGGCGAGATGCGCGCCCCATCGGCAACGTTCGAATACATGCTGTATCAGGCCCTGCTCGGCGCCTGGGACCCCGACGATACGTCGCTTGTCGCGCGCATCCAGGCCTATGCCCTGAAGGCCGCGCGCGAGGGCAAGCAGGAGACCAGCTGGCTCAATCCGCACGAAGCTTACGAAGCGGGCGTGAAGACCTTCATCGCGCGGATCCTCGATCGCAAGGCCTCACCTGAATTCCTCGATGCGCTGGCGACCCTGGCAGAGCGCACCGCGCTGATCGGCGCGCTGAACTCGCTCAGCCAGATCACCCTGAAGGCGACCATGCCGGGGGTGCCGGACTTCTACCAGGGCACCGAAAGCTGGGACCTTTCGCTTGTCGACCCCGACAACCGCCGTCCGGTCGACTTTGCCGCACGCGCGAACATGCTCGCGGCGCTGGAGGCGCCGGATTGGGACGCGCTGGCGCGGAGCTGGCGCGACGGCCGTCTGAAGTTCGCCTGGACGCGGCATCTGCTGCGGCTGCGCAATGAGCTGCCCGAGGTCTTCAGCAGCGGCGACTACCAGCCGCTCACGGTCAGTGGCCCGCATCGCGATCATGTCATCGCCTTCGCACGGCGCCATGGCCGCGAGGCAGTCATCGTCGCGGTGGCGAAATCATTTGCCCCGTTCACGCAGGGCGGACGCAGCTGGCCGCGCCCCGAAGCCTTTGAGGGCGAGATCGACCCGGCTGGATGCGCGCTCCCGGGCGGCGACAGCAGGCTTCAGCTCTCGACGCTGTTCGCTAGGCTGCCGGTCGCGGTGCTGAAGGCGAAGGCTGCGGCTGGACCGAAGCAAGCCCCAAGACGCGCACGCGCACACAGCTAACGTCGCGCGTCAACGCTTGGTCAGCAGCAACTGCCCGCTCTTCTGAATGGCGGCCTGCGCGACCTCGGCGAAGCGTTGCAGCAGCCACGGCAGTGTCACTTCCAGGCGGACATGGGTATCTTCGACATCGAGATGTCCCGCCGCGACCTGTCCCAGCGCGCGGACGCGGAAGCTCATGCGGTTATTCTCCCAGCGCTCTTCGTCGACGCTCATCACAGGCACGTTCGCCGCTGCGCGCGACAGGCCCGTCTTCAGGCGTCGCATCGCCTCGTCGCGGCCGAGGCTGTGGGGAATCGAGACGATCAGCGGAGCCGACATCGCGGTGCACTCCTCCATGGATTCCCCTGATGTAATTGTGTTCCAGCGCAAACGGAAGGACCACACAGGTTTATCGCGCCGCCGAATCCGGAACCTTCGTAGTTCCCACGTGTTTCCTTTCCCGAAGGGCAGAGATCAATGGGCCCACGGGCTGAGGAGAGACTCAATGTCACTTGGAACGATCATTCTCATTGTTCTGGTCATCGCGCTGCTTGGCGGCTTCAGCGGCATCGGCGGCGGGCCGTTCTACGGCACAGGCTACTATGGCGGCGGCGGTCTCGGCCTCGTGATCGTGATCCTGCTGATCCTGCTATTGCTCGGACGCCTGTAGCCTGCGGATGTTGCGCACAATCCGCATCAACAACTGTCATCACCCGCGAAAGCGGGTGATCCAGTATTACAGAGACATCGACGATTGAACGGATCAGCCGCGGCGCGCTGGATACCCCGCTTTCGCGGGGTATGACGAGGAGAACGCGCGCTCTTGGCGATTCTCACCGTGCCGCGAGCTTCTCCATCGCCGCCTTGATCGACGAGGCCGCATCCTCGTAGCCGTCCCACGCCTTGCTCTTCGCGAGCAGCGACGGCACCGACCGCACCGTATACTTCTTCGGATCAAGGTCGCCGCGCACCTGGCTCCAGGTCAGCGGCATCGACACCGTCGCGCCCGGACGCGCCCGCGGCGACAGGACCGCGACCGCGGTCGAGAGCCGGTCGTTGCGCAGATAGTCGAGGAAGATCTTTCCGGTGCGCTTGGCCTTCGACATGTTGATCAGATAGCGCTCGGGGTCATCCTGCGCCATCCACTGGCAGATCGCTTGCGCAAACGCCTTGGCTTCCTTCCAGGTCACCTTGTCCTTCGCGCCTGCGAGCAGCGGCGCCACGACATGAAGGCCCTTGCCGCCGGTGGTCTTGCAGAAGCTCTCCAGACCGACCGCCGTCAGCCGCTGGCGCATGTCCTTGGCCGCATCGATCACATCGGAGAACGCGACGTCGGGCGCGGGATCGAGATCGAACACCAGGCGGCCCGGCGTGTCATAGGCATCGGGCGCGCAATTCCAGGGATGCAGCTCAAGTCCGCCGAGCTGCGCGACCGCGGCCAGACCCTCGACCTGGTCGATCTGCAGATAGGGTTTGCGGTCGCCGGAGACCTTGGCGAGCTTCAAGAGCTTCGACGTGCCGGCCATCGCGTGGCGCTGGAAGAAGGTCTCGCCCTTGATTCCATCGGGGGCGCGCACGATCGAGCATGGCCGGCCTTTGAGGTAGGAGATCATCCATTCGCCGACCGCCTCGAAATAGTTCGCGAGGTCGAGCTTCGTCACCGGCGCGCCGTCGCCTGCATCCGGCCACAACGCCTTATCCGGGTGGGAGATGGCGACGCCCATGACCGCGCCGGATTTTGCTTTCACCATCGGCTTCACCACTCTGGTTACGACCGGCCGCTCGGCCTCGACCTCATGCGCCGGCTTGTCCTGGCGCAGGCCCTTGAACGCCGCCTGGCGGATATTGCCGGCGTCGGTCCAGCCGGCGAACTCGATCTCGGCGACGAGCTCCGGCTTCAGCCAGTGCACGTCGCGGGTCTTCTTCGGCGCATCCTTGCCGCCGAACGGGCTGGTGTCGGACGCTGCCGCCTTCAGCGCCGGCATGATGCGGCGGACCGTGTCCTGGCCGAAGCCGGTGCCGACGATGCCGACAAACTCCAGATGGTCGCCGCGATAGACGCCCGCCATCAGCGAGCGAAATTTGCCGTTGGTGGTCTTCCAGCCGCCGATCACCACCTCGTGGCCGGCGCGGATCTTTGCCTTGGTCCAGTCGTCCGAGCGGCCGGAGCGATAGGCGCCGTCAAGCCGCTTGGAGACGATGCCTTCCAGCCCGAGCTTGCGCGCGGAATCCAGCACCGCCTCGCCGCGCTCCTCGAAATGCTCGACATAGCGGATCAGCTTGCCCTTGCGCGCCGCGAGCAGCGCCTGCAGCCGCGCCTTGCGCTCGGTGAGCGGCAGCGGGCGGAGATCCTCGTTGCCGGCAAACAGCAGGTCGAAGGCGTAGAAGATCAGCTTCTCGGTCTTGCCGTCGGACAGCGCGGCCTGCAACGTCGAGAAATGCGGCATGCCGTTCTCGTCGAGCGCGACGATCTCGCCATCGATCAGGGCATCCGGCAGCTTGCCGGCCTCCTTCACGATCGCGCCGAACTTGTCGGTCCAGTCGAGCCCCTTGCGGGTCTTCACCAAGGCCTCGCCGTCCTCGATGCGGAGTTGCACGCGGTAGCCGTCGAACTTGATCTCGTGGCACCAGCCCGCGCCATTGGGCGGACTCTCGACCGCGGCGCAGAGCTGCGGGGTGACGAAGTCCGGCATCTCCGCCACTTGCTTCGCTTGCGCTTTCGGCCTCGTCTTCAATTGCGCTTTCAATGTTTCTTGGGGCGCCGGCGCCTTGGTCCTGGCGCGCGCATCCGCGGCCATGCCGCGATTGGACTGCCAGACCGCGTCTGCTTTGGCCTTGCCGTTGCCCCTGGCCAGCATGAACGGCTTCGGCGCCCGGCCCTTGCCGGCCGCGATCTCTGCCATCGAGCGGCCGGAGGCGACCGAGCGGTCCTCGTCGAGGACCGCTTCGCCGTTGCTGTCCACGGCGTATTCATCGCGATGCTTGATCAACAGCCAGTTGGTGCGCTTGCCGCCGAAGCGGTCGTTCTTCATCCGCACCAGCACCCAGCTGCCGTGCAGCTTGTCACCGTGCAGCGTGAACTTCAGGTCGCCCTTCTTGAAGCCGCGCTCGGGATCGTCGGATTCCCAGGTGCCGCGATCCCAGAGCTGCACCGTGCCGCCGCCATACTGGTCTTCCGGAATGGTGCCTTCGAAGTCGCCATAGTCGAGCGGATGATCCTCGACCTCGACCGCCAGCCGCTTGTCATGCGGGTCGAGCGAGGGCCCGCGCGTCACCGCCCAGGACTTGAAGACGCCGTCAAACTCCAGCCGGAAATCATAATGTAGCCGCGTCGCGTCATGCTTCTGGATCACGAAGCGCCGCTGCTTGCCGGGCGCCACCTTGATGTCGCCCGACGGCTCATTGGTCTTCCCGAAGTCGCGCTTCTTGCGATAGGTGGTGAGATTTCTCAGCGACACGTGATTTCTCAGCGACACATCCAGGCCTCGGCGCGATCGGCGGCCGCCGCCTCCGTGCGGCCATCAGGAACCAAAACCTACGGTATCCGTTCAAGTTCCAAACTCAAGCTGTTTGGAGACGATCATGGCCGCTCCCCGCGCCTATTGGAAAGGCACGCTCAAACTCTCGCTGGTGTCGTGCCCCGTGGCGCTTTACCCGGCCTCGACCACGGTCGAGAAGACCCGCTTCCACATGATCAACCGGGAGACCGGCAACCGGCTGAAGCAGCAGATGGTCGATACCGAAAACGGCGACGTCGTCGAGGGCGACCAGAAGGGCCGCGGCTACGAGGTCACCAAAGGCAAATATGTCGAGATCGAGAAGGACGAGCTCGAGGCGGTCCAGATCGAAAGCAACCACACCATCGACATCGACAGCTTTGTGCCCGAGGACGAGATCGACAAGCGCTATCTCGACCAGCCCTATTACATCAGGCCCGACGGCAAGGCCGGCGTCGACGCGTTCGCGGTCATCCGCGACGCCATGAAGGACCAGGACCGCGTCGCGCTGGCACGGATCGTGCTGACCAACCGCGAGCACGTGATCGCGATCGAACCGCTCGACAAGGGCATGCTTGGCACCACCCTGCGCTATCCTTACGAGGTGCGCGATGCCGGCGACTATTTCGACGACATCAAGAGCCCGAAGGTGACCAAGGACATGGTCGAGCTCGCCGGCCACATCCTCGACAGCAAGGCCGCGCATTTCGATCCGTCGAAATTCAGGGACGAGTACGAGACCGCGCTGAAGGCGCTGGTCCGCCGCAAGGCTGCCGGCAAGCCGATCAAGGCCGCCGCGCGCGAGGAGAAGCCGAGCAATGTGGTGAACCTGATGGACGCGCTGAAGCAGAGCCTGAAGAGCGGAAAGAGCGGCGCGCGGCGATCCGGCGCCACCGCGCGGCGCCCGGCCTCGCACCGCCGTCCTACCAAGAAGGCACACCGGTCGAGTGCGCGGTCGCGGAAGGCGGGGTGAGACCTCTCCGCGTCATTGCGAGGAGCGAAGCGACGAAGCAATCCATCTTTCCGCAGACGTGGACAGATGGATTGCTTCGCTTCGCTCGCAATGACGACAGGATACGTTTGGCGTCCTACTTCTTCTTCGAGCTCTTCCGCTTCTTCGACGTCTTGCGCGTCTTCGCCGTCTTCTTGGACGCCTTCTTCGGCACCTTCCGTCCCTTGGCGCGCGCCTCGGACAGACCGATCGCGATCGCCTGCTTGCGGCTCTTCACCTTCTTCTTGGAGCGGCCGCTGCGCAGCGTGCCGGCCTTGCGCTTCTTCATCACACGCTCGACATCGCTTGATGCCTTCCGCGAGTATTTTCTTGCCATGGCATCTCTCCCGCTAACGGAAAACAAGCCTCGATCGGGATGAAAGTTCCGACCATGTCGTCGCCCGGCTCCACCGGGCGACCCAGTATTCCAGAGACGCCAGTGGTTGAGCGGAGAAGCCGCGGCGTACTGGATGCCCCGCTTGAAGCGGGGCATGACAGGTCAATCTGCGGCGCGCAGTACGTAGCCCGCATGAGCACAGCGACATGCGGGAGATGCCCCGGATATCGCTTCGCTCATCCGGGCTACATGCTAATCCGCCGCGCGCAGCCGATAGCCTATGCCGGTCTCGGTCAGCACGAATTGCGGACGCTCGGGGTCTGCCTCGATCTTCTGGCGGAGCTGGCGCACATAAACGCGCAGATATTGCGCGTCGGTCAATTCGTCCCACAATTCCTTCAAGAGGAAGCGGTGGGTCAGCACCTTGCCGGCATGCTGCACCAGCACGCGCAGGAGATCATACTCCTTCGGTGACAGCTTGATCTCCCTGTCGCCGACCTTGACGATCCGGCGCACCAGATCGACCGAGAGATCACCGGAGCGGAACACCGGCCGCTCGCCCTGCACCTGCAGCTGGTGGCGCAGCGCCGCGCGCAGCCGCGCCAGCAATTCGTCCATGCCAAACGGCTTGGTCAGATAATCGTCGGCGCCGAGATCGAGCGCCTGCACCTTGCCGGCCTCGTCGCCGCGGCTCGACAGCACCACAATCGGCACGCTCTCGTTGCGGCCGCGGATCATGCGCAAGAGGTCGTGGCCCTGGATGTCGGGCAATCCGAGATCGAGGATGATCAGTGCCGGCCCCTCGCCCAGCATCTCCAGCGCGTTTCTGCCGTTGGAGGCCTCGAGGATGTCGTAGCCCTGCGTACTTAGCCCCATCCGTAAGAGCTTGCGGATCGGCGGTTCGTCGTCGATGACCAGGACCTTGATCGGCGTCGCATTCATGCAGCAGTGTCCAGCGCGTTGGTGTCGGCCGGGATCGGCAGGCGGATGGTGATGATGGCGCCGCTCCGGTCGGAGCGGTTGGCCGCCGCGATGCTGCCGCGCATCGCCTCGACGAAGCCGCGCGAGATCGCAAGGCCGAGGCCGGTGCCGGGGCGGACATGGTCGCCCTTCTCGGCGCGATAGAATTTGTCGAACACGCTATCGAGCTCCGCGGCCGGAATGCCGTTGCCCTCGTCGAGGATCTGCAGCGCGATGGTGTCGCGGTCGCGCGCGCCGCGGATCGAGATCGTGGTGTCCGAGGGGGCGTATTTGGCGGCGTTGTCGAGCAGATTGAACAGCACCTGCTCGAACAGCACGGCGTCGAGCTCCAGCATCGGCAGGTCGGCGGCGAGCTCGAGCGACACCCGGTGATGCACCAGGATCTTGGCGGCGCGGCGCAGCGCGCTGCCGACGATCTCGCCGACATCGTGCCGCGCGGTATTCGGCACGATCGCGCCGGATTCCAGCTTGGTCATGTCGAGCAGATTGGCGATGAAACGATTGAGCCGCTCGGATTCATCGATCACGGTGGCGAGCAGATCGTGCTTCTGGGCATCGCTCAGGCTGGTACCGAGATCGCGCAGCGCCGAGGCGGAGCCGAGCACCGAGGCCAGCGGCGTCTTCAGGTCGTGCGAGATCGAGGTCAAGAGCGCGCCGCGCAGCCGATCGGATTCGACCGTGCGCTTGACGCGATCCATGTCCTCGACCAGCAGCACGCGCTCGATCGCCAGCGCGCCCTGGTCGACCAGCGCATCGAGCAGCCGGCGCTGGTCCGGTGTCAACAGCGGCCCGGTGCGGTCGTCGTCGATGCCGATCACGCCGATCGGGCCGCGGCCGGTGCGCATCGGCAGGAACAATCGCTTGCCGCCCGGCAGCGTGTCGGAGCCGCGGCCGGCCGGGCGATCGTTGCCCCAGGCCCAGTTGGCGGCGGCGAGATCGGCCTGGTCGAGCTGGTCCTCCGGCGGATAACCGCTCTTGACGGTCAGCATCCCGCCCTCCGGCAGCAGCAGGACCACGCGCACCTTCAGCATCAGCGCGATCTGGTAGGCGGTCGCCCACAGCACGTCGTCGAGCGTGGCGGTGCCGGCGAGCTTGCGGCTGAACGCATAGAGCGACTCGGTGGTGCGGACGCGGCCGATCGCAGTGTCGGCCTGCACGCGCACCCGCGCCGCGACGTTGGAGACCAGCAGCGCGATCAGCATGAAGAAGAAGAACGCCGCGACATTGGTCGGGTCGGTGATGGTGAAGGTATAGACCGGCGGCAGGAAGAAGAAATTGTAGCACAGCGAGGCCGCGACGCTGGCCAGCAGCGACGGCCACAGGCCGTAGCGCGCCGCCGCGCCGACCACCGCGGTGATGAACACGAGGTCGACATTCTCGATGCCGAAGAACGGCTGGATCAGCTTGGCCGCGCCGAGCCCGATGGCCGTCAGCAGCAGCGCCATCAGATAGGGCTGCGGATTGAACGGCTCCTGCCGCTGCGCGGTCTGCACCGCCGCCTTGCCGACCGGCAGCTCGTCGCCGGCGATCACGTTGACGCTGATATTCCCGGCGCGGCGCACCAGATCGTGCACCACCGAGCCGTGCGTCAGCTCGAACCAGCGCGAGCGCGTCGATTTGCCAATGATGATCTGGGTGACGTTGTTGGCCTGGGCGAAATTGATGACGTCATCGGCGATGCGGCGGCCGACGCCGGGAAGGGTCAGCGCCTCGCCGCCGAGCGATTCCGCGAGCCGCATGGTGTCAGAAAGCCGGTCGCGCTGCTCGTCGTTCAGTTGCAGGCTGCGCCGCGTCTCGATGCTGACGGCGGTCCATTGCGCATGCAGCCGGTCGGCCAGGCGCTTGGTATAGCGCACGAGCCCGGCCGCGCGCGGATCCTCGCTCAGGCAGACCAGGATGCGTTCGCCCGCCGCCCAAGGCCCCTGGATGGCATTGGCCTGCATGTGGGTGAGCAATTGCTCGTCGACCCGCTCGGCGGTACGGCGCAACGCCAGCTCGCGCAGCGCGGTGAGATTGCCCGGCGAGAAATAGTGCTCCAGCGCCCGCTCGGCCTGCTTGGGCACATAGACCTTGCCCTCCTTCAGCCGCTGGATCAGGTCGTCGGGCGTGAGGTCGATCAGCTCGATGGCATCGGCCCGATCGACCACCGAGTCGGGGACGGTCTCGCGCACCCGCACATGGGTGATCTGCGCGACGACATCGTTGAGACTCTCGATGTGCTGGATGTTGATCGCGGTGTAGACGTCGATGCCGTGCGACAGCAACTCCTCGACATCGAGATAGCGCTTGGGGTGCCGGCTGCCCGGCGCGTTGGTGTGGGCGAGCTCGTCGACCAGCGCGAGCTGCGGCCGCCGCGCGATCAGGGCGTCGAGGTCCATCTCCTCGAGTATCTGGTCGCGATAGGCCAGCCGCTTCCGCGGTATCACCTCGAGACCCCTCAGCAGCGCCTCGGTCTCCACCCGTCCGTGGGTTTCGACGACGCCGACCACGACGTCGACGCCCGCCTTGAGGCGGGCGTGGGCGCTCGAGAGCATCTCGTAGGTCTTGCCGACGCCGGGGGCGGCGCCGATGAAGATCTTCAGCCGCCCCGATCGATCGGTCTCCCGGCGCGCCGCCTCCAGCAGCGCATCCGGCGAGGGTCGTTTGTTGGGGTCACGCTGATTGGCCATACCGCAATATAGTCATCCTGCGAGAGCGGGCCTACTCCCCTATTTCGCCTTTGCCGCGTCGAGCGCCAGGTTGAGCGCAAGAACGTTAACGCGGGGCTCACCGACAATGCCGGCGAAGCGGCCCTGCGTGTTCTGCGTCACCAGCTCGCGCACCGCGTCCTCGGACATGCTGCGCGCCTTGGCAACCCGCGGCACCTGGAACAGCGCGGCGTCCGGCGAGATGTCGGGATCGAGGCCGCTGGCCGAGGTGGTGACGAGATCGACCGGCACGCTGGCAGTCGGATTCTCCGCCTTCAGCTTCTCGACATCCTCCTTGACCCGGTCGTTCAGCGCCTTGCTGGTCGGGCCGAGGTTGGAGCCGCCGGAATTGGCCGCGTTGTAGGGCGCCGGCACGGTCTTCGTGGAATCGTTCGGATCGGGCGCGACCGTCGCCGACGGCCGGCCGTGGAAGTATTTATCCTCCTTGAACTCCTGCCCGATCAGGGCGGAGCCGATCACCTTGCCGTTCCTCTCGATCAGGCTGCCTTGCGCCTGCTTCGGAAAGATGACGCCGGCGATCGCCGTCATGGCGAGCGGATAGGCAAGGCCCGTGATCGCGGTCAGCAGGACCAGCACGAGGATGGCGGGGCGGATTTCTCTAAGCATTGTCGGTCTCCTCAGTCTGCTTCGTCATTGCGAGCGAAGCGAAGCAATCCACGGTTCAGCACGGGGATCGATGGATTGCTTCGTCGCTTCGCTCCTCGCAATGACGGTTGTGGTTAAGCCAGGCCCAGGGCGGCGACGATGAGGTCGATCGCCTTGATGCCGATGAACGGGATGATGATGCCGCCGAGACCGTAGATCATCAGGTTGCGGCTGAGCAGCGCGCCGGCACCGACCGCGCGATACTTGACGCCCTTCAGCGCCAAGGGAATCAGCGCGATGATGATCAGCGCGTTGAAGATGATCGCCGACAGGATCGCGCTTTGCGGGCTCGCCAGGTGCATGATGTTCAGCACCTGAAGCTGCGGATAGAACGCGAGGAACATCGCCGGGATGATCGCAAAGTATTTTGCGACGTCGTTGGCGATCGAGAACGTGGTCAGCGCGCCGCGGGTCATCAAGAGCTGCTTGCCGATCTCGACCACCTCGATCAGCTTGGTCGGGTTGGAGTCGAGGTCGACCATGTTGCCGGCCTCGCGGGCCGCCTGTGTGCCGGTGTTCATGGCGACGCCGACATCGGCCTGCGCAAGCGCCGGCGCGTCGTTGGTGCCGTCGCCGCACATCGCGACCAGCTTGCCTTTGGACTGCTCGTCGCGGATCAGCTTCAGCTTGTCCTCGGGCGTTGCCTGCGCCAGGAAGTCGTCGACACCGGCTTCGGCTGCGATCGCGGCCGCGGTCATCGGATTGTCGCCGGTGATCATCACGGTGCGGATGCCCATGCGGCGCAATTCGGCAAAGCGCTCGCGGATGCCGCCCTTGACGATGTCCTTGAGGTGCACGACGCCGAGCAGCTTGCCGTCCTTGGCGACCGCCAGCGGCGTGCCGCCGGCCTTGGCGATCTCGTCGGCAATCGACTGGATCTCGCGCGCTTCCGCGCTCATCGTCGCCGCTACCGCACGGACGGTGTTGCCCGAGGCGACGGTGCGGGGCGAGCCACCGTCCACATAGGCGAGGATGGCATCGACCGCGCCCTTGCGGACCGACGAGGTACCGGCATCGATGCCGCTCATGCGGGTCTGCGCGGTGAACGGCACGAAGGTCGCGGCAAGCTCGTGCATGTCGCGGCCGCGGATGCCGTATTTCTCCTTGGCGAGCACCACGATCGAGCGGCCCTCCGGCGTCTCGTCAGCGAGCGAGGCGAGCTGCGCCGCGTCGGCGAGGTCCTGCTCGGAGACGCCACGGATCGGACGGAACGCGGTTGCCTGGCGGTTGCCGAGCGTGATGGTGCCGGTCTTGTCCAGCAGCAGCGTGTCGACGTCGCCGGCGGCTTCCACCGCGCGGCCGGACATCGCCAGCACGTTGAAGCGCACCAGGCGGTCCATGCCGGCGATGCCGATCGCCGACAACAGCGCGCCGATCGTGGTCGGGATCAGCGTGACGAACAGCGCCACCAGCACCACGACCGAGATCGAGCCGCCGGCATAGGCCGCATAGCTCGGGATGGTCACCGTCGCGAACACGAAGATGATGGTGAGGCCCGCGAGCAGGATGTTGAGCGCGATCTCGTTCGGCGTCTTCTGCCGCTCGGCACCCTCCACCAGCCTGATCATGCGGTCGATGAAGGTCGAGCCCTGCGCCGCGGTGATGCGGACGCGGATCCAGTCCGACAGCACCTGGGTGCCTCCGGTGACGGCCGAGCGGTCGCCGCCGGACTCGCGAATGACCGGTGCGGATTCACCGGTGATGGCGGCTTCGTTGACCGAGGCCACGCCTTCGATCACCTCGCCGTCGGACGGGATGTTGTCGCCGGCCTCGACCAAGACGATATCGCCGACCTTCAGCGAGGTGCCGGGCACCATGCGATAGGTGCGATCCGTTCCGGCGAGCAGCTTGGCCTGGCTCTCGGTGCGAGTCTTCTTCAGCGACTCCGCCTGCGCCTTGCCGCGGCCCTCGGCGACGGCTTCGGCGAAATTGGCGAACAGCACCGTGAACCAGAGCCAGAGGATGATCTGGAAGGTGAAGCCGAGGTTGGCGCCGCCGGTGACGAGATCGCGCACGAAGATGATTGTGGTCAATGCGGCCACCACCTCCACCACGAACATCACGGGGTTCTTCATCATCAGCCGTGGATCGAGCTTGACGAAAGCCGACCAGATCGCCGGCACCAGGATTTTCGGGTCGAGCATGGTCGACGCCGTCACCTGCTTTTGCAGTTTCATGGTTTCCATGGATGTCACTCCGGACGTATTCGATCAGAACAGGGTGTTGGCGTTCATGGCGAGGTGCTCGACGATCGGCCCGAGCGCCAGCGCCGGGAAGAAGGTCAGGCCGCCGATGATCAGGATCACGCCGATGACGAGGCCGACGAACAGCCCGCCGGTGGTCGGGAAGGTACCCGCCGAGGCCGGGATCGACTTCTTCTCGACCAGCGATCCCGCGATCGCCATCGCCGGCACGATCATGAAGAACCGGCCGACGAACATCGCCGAAGCCAGCGTCAGATTGTAGAACAGGGTGTTGCCGGTGAGGCCCGCGAAGGCCGAGCCGTTATTGCCGGTCGAGGACGTGTAGGCATAAAGCACCTCGGTGAAGCCGTGCGGGCCGGCATTGGCCATCGAGGCCACCGCCGACGGCAGCACCACGCCGACGGCGGTCCAGCCGAGATACATCAGCGGCAGCACCAGGATCGCGAGCATCGCCATCTTGACCTCGCGCGCCTCGATCTTCTTGCCGACATATTCCGGCGTGCGGCCGACCATCAGGCCGGCAACGAAGATCGCCAGCACGACGAACAGCAGCATGCCGTAGAAGCCGGCGCCGACACCGCCGATGATGACTTCGCCGAGCTGCATGTTGATCAGCGGGATCATGCCGCCGAGCGCGGTGAAGCTGTCATGCATGGCGTTGACCGCGCCGCAGGACGCCGCGGTGGTGACGACGGCGAACAGCGAGGACGCGACGATGCCGAAGCGGACCTCCTTGCCCTCCATGTTGCCACCGGTGAGACCCAATGCCTGCAGCGCCGAGGTGCCGTTGGCCTCCGCCCAGTAGGTGACGGTGACGCCGGCGACGAACAGGATGCCCATCACGGCCAGGATCGCCCAGCCCTGGCGCTCGTTGCCGACCATACGGCCGAACACGTTGGTCAGCGCAGCGCCGAGCGCGAAGATCGAGATCATCTGCACCAGGTTCGACAGCGCGGTCGGATTCTCGAACGGATGCGCAGCGTTGGCGTTGAAGAAGCCGCCGCCATTGGTGCCGAGCATCTTGATCGCAACCTGCGAGGCCACCGGCCCGAGCGCGATGGTCTGCTTGCCGCCCTCCAGCGTGGTGGCGTCGACATAGGCGCCGAGCGTCTGCGGCATGCCCTGCCAGACCAGGAACAGCGCATAGACGATGCAGATCGGCAGCAGCACGTAAAGCGTGCAGCGCGTGACGTCGACCCAGAAATTGCCGACCGTGCGCATCGACGAACGGGTGAAGCCGCGGATCAGCGCCATCGCCAGCGCGATGCCGGTCGCCGCCGACAGGAAGTTCTGGTGGGTCAAGCCGAGCATCTGGACCAGATAGGACAGCGTGCTCTCGCCGCCGTAGTTCTGCCAGTTGGTGTTGGTGATGAAGGAGATCGCGGTGTTGAAGGAGAGATCCTCCGCAACCGCCGTCTGGCCGGCCGGGTTGAACGGCAGCACCGCCTGCAGCCGCATCAGGCCGTAAATGAGGGCGAAGCCGCCGACATGGAACAGCAGCATGGCGACCGTATAGGTCAGCCAGTGCTGCTCGCGCCGCTCGTCGACGCCGCCGACCCAGTAGATGCCGCGCTCGACCGGGCGCAGCACGGGCGAGAGGAAGGTGCGCTCGCCGTTGAACACGCGGGTCATGTACCAGCCGAGCGGTTTGACCAGCGCGACCACGATCGCGCAGAACAGAATAATTTGAATCCAACCGATGACGGTCATTGCGTCAAACCTTTCGAATGGGTGCGAAGCGCAGCAGCGACGCGAACATGCCGAGCAACAGCCCGGTCAGCACCGCGTCGGCCAACAGAATTGTGCAAAGCGCTGACATCGCGGGCCGCCTAGAAGCGTTCGGGCCGCAGCAATGCGTAGGTGAGGTAGAACAGCAGGCCAAGCGAGACGAGGCCGGCGAGCGAGTAATCGAAGATCATCGCCGCCTCCCTTAAAGCCGTTCGCAGGCGTAGGCGTAGCCGATGCCGGCCGCGAAGAAGCCGATCGCGAGCGCCGCCATGAGAATGTCCATCATGAGAGACTCCTATGCATCCGAGGGGCGCGGGACGACCGTATAAGCGCTCCGCGCCGGATGACCGTGAGGTGCCATCCGGGGCATAGGTTTTCGAGATGTGACGCATAAGGACGTTATAGGAATCCTATAAAGGCCTCAGTGCCGCCAACACTCTCAGCTGTCGTCCCGGCGAAGGCCGGGACCCATAACCACCGAATTCAGTTGTGGCGGCGCGCTGGGGCCCCAGCCATCGCAAAACTCGGCCCTGTGGCTATGGGTCCCGGCCTTCGCCGGGACGACGCATAATCTTTATGGAATCCCTATATCTCCGCCCCTCGCCTCATCTCGTTTTCCAATGGCTATCCGGCCATTTTGGGCGTGCGGCCAATACCTTGAGCCGCGCGCAAGACGAGATGACGTTATGTCCGTGCTATCCCAAAACACCTCCGCCGACCTCGGCGACCGACTGCGCGATGCCTATACTGTCACCGCCGAGTTCATGGCCGACATCATCAGCCAGACCTGCCGGCGCTTTCCCTCGGCCGGACAGAGCGGCAAGACCTCCCGTATCGAGCACCTGATCCGGTCCAGCGCATGGACCGACGCCGCGATCGCGCTGCTCGATCTCGAGCTGCCGCAATGGCAGATCCGCCGCCTGGTCTATGACGAAGGCGAGTGGTACTGCGCATTGTCGCGCGAACGCGAGCTGCCCGACTGGCTCGACCAATCGATCGAGGCCCACCATGCGGATCTCGCGCTCGCGATCCTCAGCGCCTTCGTCGAGGCGCAGCGGATCGTGGCGCCCGAGAACCGCACCAGGGTGCCCACCGTCCGTCGCGGCATCAGCTCGCTCTACGAGCCGATGCTCGTCGACAATATCGGCTGATGGCGGCGCCGTCGTGAACGCAAAACAACTGCCGCAGCAGCTGCAGTCGGTCCAGGTCATGGTCCGGTTCGGTTTCCGGCTTGCCATCATGATCGGCTTTGCCGTCTTCGCCGGCGCAGGCTTCGGCAGGGGCCTCGTCACGCTGCTCTGGATGTCGGCGCTGATCTGCGCGCTCGCTGGCCTCGTCAAGCGCGAGATGCCGTTCGCGGCAAACCTCAATCACTGGGACGAGATGACCGCCTATGTCGCGCTGTGCGCGCTCGGCACCGGCATCGTCCAGCACATCTAGGCCCGCCCCTCAAATCCTATGCCGCTCCTATGAAGTCGGCCGTCCTCCGCGCTCGATTTCATATCCGGCAAAACAGACATTGAACGCGTGACTTCCACCTGAAGGACTATCACCGTGAAACTCGTCGAACCTCCCTCGTGTAGCGCTGTGTCCACCATTGTCTTCATCGGTCGCAATCACCGCGGCCAGTGGGTCGCCCAGCAGCAAAGCGGCCTCTATGGCGGCCTGTTCGTCAACCGCGCCCAGGCTGTCAAATACGCGCTGTTCGAGAACGGCCAGCACCCCGAAATGATCGTCGAGCTGTCGCGCGAGCTCGAGCTCGATATGCGCGGCGAGACCGCAAGCCTCCCCACCATCCGCGTGGCCTGAGCCACTCACCTCATGACTGCGAAAGTCACTTTGAAAACGGCTGCGAAGGCGGATTCGGCGGCATGGCTGTCGGGCTTCATCCCCGACCTTCCGACCCCCTTCAACCACCGGGACGAACTCGACACCGAGGCGTTCGGCCGGCTGTGCGAGCGTCAGATCGCGGCCGGCGCCACGGCGCTAGTGGTCGGCGAGACCGCGGGTGAAAGCTCGACGCTTCAGCCTGCGGAGCGCGCGCAGCTAGTTCACATCGCAGCCCGTGTCGCGCGCAAGCGGGTCCGCATCATCGCCGGCGCCGGATCGAACGCGACGGATCGCGCCGTCACGTTCACGCGCGCGGCGGAAGCGGCCGGCGCCGACGCCATCATGTCGGTCGTGCCGTATTACAACAAGCCGATGCCGCAGGGCATGGCGGCGCATTTCCGCGCCGTCGCCGCGGCCACGACACTGCCCGTGATCCTGCACGATATTCCCGCGCGGACGGCGAAAGGCCTCGCGGACGAGACGCTGCTGGAGCTGGCGCACACCCCGCGCATCATTGGACTCCGAGATGGCAGCAGCGATGTCGCCCGCCTCAGGCGCCTGCGTCCACGCCTGCCAGCGACATTCCGGATGCTAACCGGCGACGACACCATGTCGCTCGCCTATATGGCCGCCGGCGGTGATGGCTGCATCTCGTCGGTCTCGAACGTCGCGCCCGATTTGTGCGTGGCAGTGGCCCGGCATCTGCGTGAGGGCCGGTTGTATCAGGCGCGCGAGCTGCATCAGCGGCTGGTGCCGCTCGCGACGCTGCTGGAGCGCGAGCACCCCGCCGCCCTGAAATTCGCACTGGCGCTGCTGGGGTTCATGCAGCCGGCGACGCGGCTGCCGATCGTTCAGCTCAACGGACCAGCGAAGGCCGAGATCGCGCAGGCGATGACCGAAATCGCCGACGAATATCTGGCCGTCGCGCACTGAGCGTGCCACAACGCAGGCCATCGCAACGCACAATGGAGTCAGCCCACCACGTCCGTGACACCGCGCCATATTGAGGTTCCGGAACGGCATCCCATATCCACGGCAAGGGAGTGCTTGCCGTGCAGACCTTCAAGGCGGCTCTCGTTGTGGCGATCGCCCTGGTCGCTCTGGTTGTTTCCATTGGTCCCGGTACGGCCGCGGACAACAACCGTCTTGCCCTGACCATTTCAATCGATGGAGCGATCGGGCCGGCATCGGCCAGCTACGTCAGGGACGGCCTGGCGAAGGCCGCCGAGCGGCACGCCGAGATCGTCATTCTGCGCCTGAATACGCCGGGCGGTCTCAGCACCAGCATGCGCGAGATCATCACCGACGTGCTGGCCTCGCCCGTTCCCGTCATCGGCTATGTTGCGCCCTCCGGCGCCCATGCCGCGAGCGCCGGGACCTACATTCTCTATGCGACCCATCTCGCAGCCATGGCGCCCGGCACCAATATCGGCGCCGCGACGCCGGTGCAGATCGGCGGCCCGATGCCGGGTCTGCCGGGCAGCACCCCGGACAAGGACGGCAAGGACCAGAAGGACGGCGGCAACCCGTCCACGACCAAGGATACCATGACGGCGAAGATGACGAACGATGCCGTTGCCTTCATCCGCAGCCTCGCCGAGCTGCGCGGCCGCAATGCCGACTGGGCCGAGAAGGCGGTCCGCGACGCCGCCACCCTCTCCGCCAACGCCGCGCTGCAGGCCCATGTCATCGAGTTCACCGCGCATGATCCGGTCGACCTGCTCAGACAGGTCGACGGCCGGACGGTGGAGCTTGCCGGCGGCAAGACACAACGGCTGGCGACAAAGGATGCCTTGATCGAAGCCATCGATCCCAATTGGATCTCGCGCGTGCTTGCTGTGATCACCGACCCCAACATCGCATTCGTTCTCCTGATGGTTGGCATCTACGGCCTGATCTTCGAGTTCATGTCGCCAGGTGCCCTGGCGCCCGGAGTTGTCGGCACGATCTGCCTGCTGCTCGGGCTCTACGCGCTGAACATGCTGCCGATCAACTACGCAGGCTTCGCCTTGATGCTGGTCGGGATGGCGCTGCTCGCGATCGAAGCCTTCAACCCGACCGTCGTGATCGGCCTCGGAGGCATCGTCGCCTTTGTGCTGGGAGCCGCCATGCTGTTTCGGATCGAGGCGCCCGGATACCACCTGTCATGGCCGCTCATCGGCATCGTCGCGGCGATGTTCGCAGGCCTCATTCTGGTGGTGCTCGGGGCGCTGCGCCGCGCGCGCAACGGTCCGCTCCGGACAGGTGCGCAAGCCATGCGCGGGCTACCGGCCGAGGTGCTCGACTGGTCCGAGACCACGGGTCACGTCTTCACCAATGGTGAACGCTGGCAGGCGCGCGGCACCGAGACATTCAAGGCGGGAGAGACGGTCGAGGTGGCCAACATCGTCGATTTGACGCTGGTGGTACGGCGTGCGCCGGTTTCCGCCGGCGAAGGAGGTACAGCATGATGCTTGATTATTTCACCTATGCGGCGGTCGTTCTGCTCGTCATCATCTTCCTGACCCAGGCCGTGCGCGTCCTGCGCGAATACGAGCGCGGTGTCATCTTCACGCTCGGCCGCTTCACCGGAGTGAAGGGACCGGGGCTCATCATCCTGATTCCGGTGGTGCAGCAGATCGTGAAGGTCGACCTCAGGGTGATGGTGCAGGTGGTGCCGCCGCAGGACGTGATTTCCCGCGACAACGTCTCGGTCAAGGTCAACGCCGTCCTCTACTTCCGCATCGTCGACCCCGAGCGCGCCATCATCAAGGTCGGCGACTACATGGCTGCGACCAGCCAGCTTGCCCAGACCACGCTGCGCTCGGTGCTTGGCAAGCACGAGCTCGACGAGATGCTGGCGGAACGCGACAAATTGAACGCCGATATCCAGGAAACCCTCGACAAGCAGACCGACGTCTGGGGCATCAAGGTCACCGCGGTCGAGATCAAGGATATCGATCTCAACGAAACCATGGTGCGGGCGATCGCCAAGCAGGCCGAGGCGGAACGGTTGCGGCGAGCCAAGGTGATCAACGCCATGGGCGAGCAGCAGGCCGCCGAGAAGCTCGTCGAGGCCGGCCGGATCCTCGCTCAGGAGCCGCAGGCGATGCAGCTCCGCTATTTCGCCGCGTTGCATGACATCGCCGGCGAACGCTCATCGACCGTGGTCTTCCCGCTCCCGATGAACCTGCTCGATTACCTGACGCCGCGCGGTGGAACGACGTAATCCGGTTTGCTAGTGCCCGTGATGTTTGGCCCGCCACGCCGGACCCGGGCCGCGCATATAATGCGCCTCGGGCCGGTAGCCGCTGATCGGCTCCTCGCCGATCCAGGCGAGGAATTTGAGCATGCCTTCCGCGGCGCGGCGCAGCAGGGCAGCGATGAATGAAGCGGCGCGCATCTCAGTAATCCCACTTCTCGCCGAGCACGACCGGCGCCCGGGGATATTTCTCGGCATCGCCGCCGAGCATGCCGACATGGAGATGGCTGCGCGCCCAATCCTCGTGGCCGCGATGCAGCAACAGCTCATTGCGCAGCCGATGGATCTTGGCGGCCGCGATGGCGCGGTGAACAGTCCTGAACGCAAGACCGATCCGCCGGATGGTCCGCCGCAGCGTCGCCGGCATGGCACCGGCCGAACCGTGCGGCCGGGCATCGTGTACATGGAGCAAGGTCATGTCCCACCTTCCTGGTAGGCGGCGCGCGAACGCACCGCGTCACCCCAGAAGATGCTGGGAAGGCCGTAGGAATTCGAGAGGACCCGCCGCGGTGCGGCATAGGCGCCGTATAAAGACCGGCCGCGCCGCCTGCTGTGACGGGGCGCCCCCGGACCGTCGGAACAGGACGGACCCGCGCGTGTTGACCAGCGCCCATTCGGTGCTAGCCTTTTGATCGTGAATTGTCGTCAAGCGGATTCGATAACCGCGTCGAGGGTGGAGATCATGAACCTCGCATCGCCAACTGTCGCAACCGCCGGGCCCGTCCACGCCGATGGCGTCATCGCGGCAGGAGTCTACGTCGAGGGACGACGCGTTGCCAATATCGCGATCGATGAAGCAGCGGACTGGCGCAACAGGCCGGATCACGTCGTGTGGATCGGCCTGCACGAACCCGATATGGCAATACTCAGCAGCTTGCAGCGGCAATTCCAGCTGCACGACCTCGCCATCGAAGATGCGGATCACGCGCATCAGCGGCCGAAGATCGAGCAATACGGCGATGCGCTGTTCATCGTGGCCCGCACCGCGCAGCTCGAAGGCGAAAGTATCGCATTCGGCGAGACGCATCTGTTCGTCGGCGAGGGATACATCGTCTCGGTCCGACACGGCGCCTCGACGTCCTACACGCGGGTCAGGGAGCGCTGCGAGAGCTGCCCGCGCGCGCTTGCCCGGGGCGAGGACTACATCCTCTATGCCATCCTCGATTTCATCGTCGACAACTACTCGCCGGTGCTCGAGACGATCCAGGACGAGGTCGAGGCGATGGAGGCGGAGGTGCTGGCGAGCGCAATGACGCGGGCGCAGATCGAGCGGCTCTATCTGCTGAGGCGGGACCTGCTGCGGCTGCGCAACGCGATTGGACCGCTCGTGGAGGTCTGCCGCAGGCTGGAACGCGACGATCTGCCGATGGTGCGCGACACGATGCGGCCCCTGTTCCGCGACGTCACGGATCACGTCCGCACCATCCAGGAACGGATCGACTCGCTGCGCGAGGTGCTTGCCTTTGCGTTTGAAGCAAGCCTGCTGGTCGGTCAGGCGCAGGAAACGGCGATCTCCAAGAAGCTCGCCTCATGGCTGGCGATTGTTGCGGTGCCGACCGCCGTCGCCGGTATCTACGGTATGAATTTCAAGTACATACCGGAGCTGCAATGGGAGTACAGCTATTTCGTCGTGATGGGCCTGATGCTGGCCGCATGCGCCGGGCTGTTCTGGCGATTCAGGCGTTCCGGCTGGCTGTAGGCGGCGATCCGAACATCGAGCCAGTCTGGTCTGGGCAAAGCACAACGGCGCAGCGCGACCATGTGCAAATCGTCAACAATTTGGACAATTTTTCCCTCGAACGACCCCGCCCGAAGCCGGTTTACCGTCGGCGGCAAGACCGGTAACGTCGCCTCCCAATGCGACGTGGAGAGTGCCCATGCGGCCCAAGGATCAGACCAACTGGATGCTGACGGATGCGATCGAGGCGCTCGCCCGCGCCGAACGGTTGCACCAGAGCTTCCTCAATTTGCACCCGCGCGGGGAGGGCAGCGAGCCGAGCTGGGAACCGCCGATGGACGTGATCGAGACCGAGGAGGAAATCCTGATCCTGGTCGCGCTGCCGGGGGTTGATCCCGACGAGGTCGAGGCCGCGCTCGACGGCGGCACGCTGGTGATCTCCGGCCGCCGCATCCTGCCCGCCGAGCTCCGCAACGCCCGCATCCTGCGCCTCGAACTGCCGCAGGGCCGGTTCGAGCGCCGCATCGCGCTGCCGACCGGCCGCTACACCATCAGCCGCTTTGCCGCGCATGGCTGCGTCGGCCTGCGGCTCGGAAAATCGAGCTGAGGGATTTCGACATGGCTGCAACAGACGTCTCAAATCCGGCGAGCTCGGCGCCGATCCCGAGCGACGCAACGATCATCGTCCCGGTGCGCAACACCGTGCTGTTTCCGGACGTCATCATCCCGATCACGATCGCGCGCGCGACCTCGATTGCCGCCGCCCAGCAGGCGGTGCGCGAGCAGCGGCCGATCGGCATCCTGCTGCAGCGTGATCCCGAGACCAACGATCCCGGCCCCGACGGGCTCTACCGGGTCGGCACCGTCGCCAACATCGTGCGCTACATCACCGGCGCCGACGACAGCCACCATCTGGTCTGCCAGGGCGTGCAGCGCATGCGCGTGCTCGACTATCTGCCCGGCACGCCGTTCCTCGCCGCCCGCGTGCTGCAGATCCCCGAGCCGACCACGACCTCGCCCGAGATCGAGGCGCGCTTCCTTAATCTGCAGCGCCAGGCGCTGGAGGCCGCGCAATTGCTGCCGCAGACGCCGCCCGAATTGATTGCCGCGCTGCAGGGCACGACGTCGCCGGCCACGCTCGCCGATCTTGCGACCTCCTACATGGACATCAAGCCGGCGGAAAAGCAGGACATCCTGGAAACCGTCGACCTCGTGGCGCGGATGGACAAGGTCTCGCGGCATCTCGCCGAGCGCATCGAGGTGCTCAGGCTGAGCCAGGAGATCGGGCAGAAGACCAGGGCCGTGTTCGACGAGCGGCAGCGCGAGGCGATCCTACGCGAGCAGATGGCGACGATCCAGCGCCAGCTCGGCGAAGGCGACGGCAAGGCCGCCGAGGTTGCCGAGCTGACCAAGGCGATTGCAGAAGCCAAGATGCCGCCGGAGGCCGAGAGCCAGGCGCAGAAGGAATTGCGCCGCTACGAGCGGATGCCGGAGGCGGCGGCCGAGTCCGGCATGGTGCGCAGCTATCTCGACTGGCTGATCGACCTGCCCTGGAGCCTTCCAGAGGAGAAGCCGATCGACATCGCGGAAGCGCGCAAGATCCTCGACCAGGACCATTATGGGCTGGAGAAGATCAAGAGCCGCATCATCGAATATCTCGCGGTGCGCAAGCTCGCGCCCGGCGGCAAGGCGCCGATCCTCTGCTTCCTCGGACCGCCCGGCGTCGGCAAGACCTCGCTCGGCCAATCGATCGCGCGCGCGATGTCGCGGCCGTTCGTCCGTGTCAGCCTTGGCGGCGTGCATGACGAGGCCGAGATCCGCGGCCATCGCCGCACCTATATCGGCGCGCTGCCCGGCAACATCATCCAGGCGATCAAGAAGGCCGGCGCGCGCAATTGCGTGATGATGCTGGACGAAATCGACAAGATGGGCCGCGGCATCCAGGGCGATCCGTCGGCCGCGATGCTCGAAGTGCTCGACCCCGAGCAGAACGGCACCTTCCGCGACAATTACCTCGGCGTGCCGTTCGACCTCTCGCGCGTCGTCTTCATCGCCACCGCCAACATGCTCGACGGCGTCCCCGGCCCGCTGCTCGACCGCATGGAGCTGATCAGCCTCCCCGGCTACACCGAGGACGAAAAGCTCGAGATCGCCAAGCGCTATCTGGTGCGCCGCCAGCTCGAGGCCAACGGGATCAAGGCCGAGCAGGTCGAGATCGATCCGGACGCGCTGCGGCTGATCATCAAGAGCTACACCCGCGAGGCCGGCGTCCGCAATCTGGAGCGCGAGATCGGCAAGGTGCTGCGCAACGTCGCAGTGCAGATCGCCGATGGCAGCACCAGCCATGTCACGATCGCCCCGAAGGACATCGTCTCGCTGCTCGGCCAGCCCAGGTTCGAGAACGAGATCGCGATGCGCACCAGCATCCCCGGCGTTGCCACCGGGCTTGCCTGGACCCCGGTCGGCGGCGACATCCTGTTCATCGAGGCCTCGCGCACGCCGGGCCGCGGCGCGCTGATGATCACCGGCCAGCTCGGCGACGTGATGCGCGAGAGCGTGCAGGCCGCGCTGACGCTGGTGAAGAGCCGCGCCTCCCAGCTCGGCATCGACCCCGTGGTGTTCGAGAAGAGCGACATCCACGTCCACGTTCCCGCCGGCGCCACGCCGAAGGACGGCCCGAGCGCGGGTGTCGCGATGTTCACCGCCCTCACCTCGCTCCTGACCGATCGCACCGTGCGCAGCGACACCGCGATGACCGGCGAGATCTCGCTGCGCGGCCTCGTGCTGCCGGTCGGCGGCATCAAGGAAAAGGTGGTCGCCGCCGCGGCCGCCGGCCTGACCCGGGTGATGCTGCCGGCGCGCAACAAGCGCGACTACGACGACATCCCCGCCGGCGCCCGCGCCAAGCTCGAGTTCATCTGGCTCGAACGCGTCGACGAGGCGATCGCCGCGGCGCTGGAGCCCGCCAAGGCAACCCCCGCCGCGGCGGAGTGATCCGCGGCACGCCTCGCATCAATCATCTCGCCCTGGGCTTACCCCTCTCCCCAACCCTCCCCCGCAAGGGGGGAGGGAGCCTGACGAGCGTGCTCACCTCACATGCAGATGGTCCCATTGGATCAATGGATGGACGACAATGATTGGTTTGTTCTCGCCGTTCACCGTCTCACAGCGCTAACGACCAACACAGCCCCGAACGTAAGGGAGTCACCGGCGGAAGGGTTCCCTCCCCCCTTGCGGGGGAGGGTTAGGGAGAGGGGTACCGCGCGGCGTACTCTCTCCGCTCAAGTTCAACGCATTGGAAGCGGTCGCGCTCAGCTCTTGGCCATGCAGTCCGAGATATAGAACCAGCGGTCGTCGCCGGTCAGTCCCTTCTGCTTCACCTCTTTGCGGCAGGCCTTGAGCTTGGGCTTGTTGGCGCGCCACTGCTCCTTCATGGCCTTCAGTTTCTCCATCGTCAGCTTGATCTTCGACGGCTTGGCCGTGGTGGTGGCGGCCGGTGCCGGCGCGGTCGGCGCCGCGGTCTGGGCCGACGCGGCATGCAGTCCCAGGGCGAGCAGCGCGGCGGCAAGGCAAATCCGGGTGCGAAACATTGAAATCCCCCAATCCGATTTCTGTTCAAGGAATAGAGCGAATGCCGCGGGCGCCGGGAATCGGCGGCCCGCGGCGATGATGGTCGCGATCAGAGGATTTTGACCGCGCTAAGCAGCGTCATGTAGATGCCCCAGGCCAGCGGAATGCCGACGAACAGCCAGAACAGCGCCGCCTTGCCATCCAGACCGCCCTTGCCGATGCCGAACGATCCGGTCGCGCCGTTGCCACCGGTCGCCGTCGCGGCCTGCAGCTTGGCCACCTCGGCGTCGCTCATGTGCCACTTCGGATCGACGGGCTTGATCAAATAGTTGCAGATGAAGCCCGCGATCAGCATGCCGCACAGGATGTACATCGTGGTGTTGTAGAGCTGGTCGCGCGGCACGCCGGCGGCGAGCTGGAATTCGCGAAGGTAGTTCACCACGACGGGACCGATGATGCCGGCGGTCGACCACGCCGTCAGCAGACGGCCATGGATCGCGCCGACGAACTGGGTGCCGAACATGTCGGCGAGATAGGCCGGCACGGTGGCGAAGCCGCCGCCATACATCGACAGGATGATGCCGAGGCCGAGCACGAACAACAGCTTCGAGCCCATCGCGGCAAAGGTCGGCGCCAGCGCATAGAGCACGATGCCGAGTACGAAGAACGTGTAATAAGTGTTCTTGCGGCCGATCTTGTCCGACAGCGAGGCCCAGAAGAAACGGCCGCCGATGTTGAACAGCGACAGCAGACCGGCGAAGCCGGCGGCGATCGCCGCGATCTGCGCCTTCTGCGCCGCATCGAGCGCATTGAATCCGACACTGGGCAGCCCGATCAGCTTGCCGGCGAAGATCTCCTGCAGCATCGGCGAGGCCATGCCGATCACGCCGATGCCCGCCGACACGTTCAGGCACAGCACCCCCCAGATCAGCCAGAATTGCGGCGTCTTGTGCGCGTTGTCGAGGTGAACGTTCTTGGTCGAGATCATCGCGTTGGATTTGGCCGGCGGCGTCCAGCCGTCCGGCTGCCAGCCGGACGGCGGCAGGCGATAGCGGAACGCGCCGATCATCATGAACACGAAATAGATCGCGCCCATGGTGAGGAAGGTCTCCCAGACGCCGACCGAGGTCGGCGTCTTGAAGTAGTTCATCAGCTTGTCGGCGAGCGGCGCGCCGATCATCGCGCCGCCGCCAAAACCCATGATGGCCATGCCGGTCGCCATGCCGCGGCGATCCGGGAACCATTTCACCAGCGTCGACACCGGCGAGATGTAGCCAAGGCCGAGGCCGACGCCGCCGATCACGCCGGAGCCGAGCCACATCAGCCACAGCTGATGGGTGATGATGCCGATGGCGCCGAGCACGAGGCCGCCGCACCAGCACAGCGCCGCGACGAAGCCGGCCTTGCGCGGCCCGACCTTCTCGAGCCAGCCGCCCCACACCGCCGCCGACACGCCGAGCACCACGAAGAACAGCGTGTACATCCACCCCAAGCTCGCGACCTTCCAGTCGCAGGTCGTCGTGAACAGTTCCTGCACCAGCGAGATATCGGGGCACGCCTTCGGCGCGGTCAGCCCGATCGCGCGCGACAGCGGCAGCCAGAACACCGAGAAGCCATAGGCCATGCCGATGCACAGGTGGATGCACAGCGCCGCCGGTGGCACCAGCCAGCGGTTGAAGCCGGCGGTCGCGATCGTGTGTTCCTTGTCGAGGAAACCTGCACCTGCCGCGGATACGCGTGCGGCGCTGCTCACTGTGGTCATTGACTCCTCCCCTGCAGCCGCCGTTGTCAGGCGCGTCTGCGTCTTCGATCCCGTCTCAGCCCGGTCTCAGCCCTTTGCGGCCACCGTCAGGCGACTGCTCCGCACATTTCCTCGATGCGCCGGGACCAACCACGCGCATTCCGCAAATGCTAACCCCCAATACGACCGGATATGCCCAGCCGTGCAGCCGGTGATCTGGACGCAGGCCGGCCGTCGTGCGCCGATGGGCCCAGATCCGGGCACAGCTCCATCTCCGCAACCGGGCGGAGATTATCAATTCGCGCAGAATGGAAAATAGGTGTCGATTGGCAAAAGGTAGATATCAAGCCGGATTTAGCGCGTACGCGGCGCTGCAGCATTTGAATTATCTATCGCTCCATTCGCCTTCTCGATCAGGAAAACGATCCGGACGTCGCTTCGTTCGGTGATCTCGACCTTGTCGCCGGTCTCCTGGATGAGCGCCGGGATATCGATCACCGAAAGCGGATCGGTGCAGTGCACTTCGAGGAAATCCCCCGCCGTCACGCTCTTGAGGGCCTTGCGCGTCTTCAGCGCGGGCAGCGGGCATTTCAGGCCGGTGAGATCGAGCTTTGTCGTGGTCATGGTTCGACCATGGCGAAGCCGTCATGCATCGTCAACGGAGGCACTTTCTCACCCTGTCAGCTTTCCGCCGCGGCCGAAGCCAGCACGTCGTCGACCGGAATAGCGGAGCGCAGCATCAGTTCGGCGACGTCCTCGATGTCGTCGAGATGCGCGACCGGCAGCCTGGTTTCGACCGCGACGTCGCTGGCGATCCCGACCACGCGCGGGTCGTCGGGGAACAGCAGCGGCTTGCCGTTGGCGGCGCGATACACCTCGATCTTGTTGACCGGCTCGCGCTTGAAGCCCTCGACCACGACCAGATCGACCTGCGCCATCTTGGCGAGCAGTTCTGGCAGCCGCGGCTCGCTGGCGTCGCGCAGCTCGTGCATCAGCGCCCAGCGCCGGGTCGAGGACACCAGTACCTCGGTCGCGCCGGCCTGCCGGTGCACCCAGGAGTCCTTGCCGGGAATGTCGACATCGAATTCGTGATGGGCGTGCTTGATCACGGAGACGCGCAAGGCCCGGCCCAGCAGATAGGGGATCACCCGCGACAGCAGCGTGGTCTTGCCGGCACCGCTCCAGCCCGCGAGGCCTATCACTTTCATACGCAATCTCCGCAGACATATAACGTCCAATGCTGCTTATATCAGCCTTGACGCAATGTCATGCCAGCCCCGCCGGCAGATGGCGATCGATCAGGCCCCCAAGGGGATCGCCTTCGGAAACCCCTGGAGCAGCTGCGCCCACGGCAGCGCGAACGCGACCGGACCGCCCCATAAGGGCAATATTAACGGCATTTGCCGTACCAGTTCTCCCGATCAATGGGAGGCCTGTCCAGTGCCCAATCGTGATGGTGTTCGAGACGCCATAAGCCTGAAGAACAAGGTTCTGGTCACCACGATCTTTTTGGCATCCGGCGCGGCATCCCTGATCCTTCAGGTCCTCTGGTTCAAGCAACTGCAATTCGTGCTGGGAAGCGCGACCGTCTCCGTAAGCGTGACGGTGGCGAGCTTCTTCTTCGGTCTCTCCCTGGGCAGCGCTTTCGGGGGCCGGATCGCCGACACCGTCAGCCGCCCCCTGAAAATCTACGGCTTTCTCGAACTCGCGCTCGCGGTCGTTTCCCTGGCGGTGACCGCGTTCTTGTCGCACTGGTCGACATGGGTGGGCTGGCTGTCGCCCATGTTGGACCTGGAGTCCCCATTCCGGTTGCCTCTCATGGTCGCGCTGTCGCTCGCCATCCTGTCGCTGCCGACGATGCTGATGGGCGCAACCCTGCCCTTTCTCGTGAAATTCCTGACCCGCTCGCAAACCGACCTCGCCAATCGCATCGGCCTGCTCTACGGGTTCAACACCCTGGGCGCCGCGATCGGCACCCTGGCTGTCGGCTTTGCCCTGATGGGCCTCTGGGGGATCACCGGATCGAGCCTGGTTGCGGCGGCCCTGTATGTCTGCGTCGGCGGCGTCGCCCTGCTCGTTGCGCGCGGCGCAAGCCCCCTGTCGCCGGTCACGGCGGAAGCGCCGGCGCAAGCCGCCGGGCCGGCGCATCGCGGGACGTCCATCCTCATCGCGATCTTCGCGTGCTCCGGCTTCGTGTCCATCGCCTATGAAGTCGTCTGGTTCCGCTTCCTGACCAATGTCAGCACCTCGAGCGTTTACGCCTTCTCCGGCATGCTCGGCGTTTACCTGCTGGGCTTGGTGATCGGCGCCCTGATCTGCGCCAGGCTGCTCGCACCCCGCAAGGATCAACTGCTGCGATACTTCGCCGTAACACAGCTGCTCATCGCGGTTGCGGCCACGCTGACCGTCGGAATTCTCGGCAAGGCGCGCACCGTAGAAGCCGTGCTGTCTCCCATCGTATCGGGCCTGGTTCCAGTCCCGGCGCAGGAGCTCTTGGGAGGTGACGTTTCATTCTTCCTGATCTGTGCCGTTGCCCTGTTGCTGCCGACCACGCTGATCGGCGTCAGCTTTCCGCTGGCCAGCGAACTGACGGTGATGCAGATGAGCGCGCTGGGCCGCCGGATCGGCACGCTTTACGCCTTGAACACGATCGGCGGCGTGCTGGGCTCCCTGGCGGCCGGGTTTCTTCTGATCCCCTATCTGGGCAGCCAGGGCGCGCTCACCGCACTGATTGTTCTGAACGTTCTGCTCTTCGTCGCGACGACCGTATCGCAACCGGGTCTTCTGAGAGAGAGGAGCCTGTGGCGGCAAGGGGCAGTCGCCGCAAGCATCATCGCCGCAGCGCTCCTGCTCTTCACCCCGCACTATCTGGAACGGGTCCTGACCTCGATCGAAGGCGGCAATGTCCTCGAGCTGCGCGAGACCAAGCAAGCAACATTTGCGGTGGTCGAATATCGCGAGAAGGCGGCGGGCACCTATCAGCAATTGGTGGTGAATTCGAAGAGCTATGCCAACAACCGTCCCGAGGGCCGACGCTACATGGCCGCGATGGGGCACTATCCCATTCTGCTGCACCCGGGCCCGGTTGAAACGGCGGTCGTGATTTGCATCGGGACCGGCACCACAGTGGGTGCGGTCAGCACCCATCAGGAATTACAATCCATCGACGCGGTCGATCTGGCCTCGACGGTTTTCGAGTTTGCGCCCCGCTTCGTGCCGATCAACAAGCAGTTCTATCAAAACCCCAAGGTCCATCAGATCGTCGCGGACGGACGCCATTTCCTGCTGGGGACAAACGAGACATTCGACGTCATCACCCTCGAGCCCCCGCCGCCCCATGACGCCGGCGTCATCAACCTCTACACAGAGGAATTCTATGCGCTCGCAAAGCAGAAGATGCGCCCCGGCGGCGTTCTCGCGCAATGGGTGCCGCTGGATTTCAACCGCGGCATTCTTCCGAAGATGATCCTCAAGGCGATGATGGGCCAGTTCAAGCATGTCTCCCTGTGGTTGCCGTCCAGAATGGAAGGCGTGGCCATCGCCTCCGATGAACCGCTGAAAATCGATCCTCGCCTGCTCGCCACGCGCATGTCGAAGCCTGGGGTGGCTGAAGACCTGACAGCAAACGGCCTGCGCTCGCCCGAGGATTTCCTGGCGACATTCATCGCCGCCGATGAAAAGCTCGCGGCCTTTGTCGGGAATGTGCCGAGCCTCACGGACGATCGGCCGCGCCTCGAATATTATAACTGGTATCCGCTGAGTTCGATCAGCGTGGACGAATTGAAGCGCCTGCGCGAGCCGGTGGAAGCCTATCTTGCCGACCGCTCGATCGAGGAAGCCCGTCTCGACACCGCGCGCACGGTGGCCAATGCGATTCTGGATGAGCACCAAGCCACGGCTGAGGGCGACAAGTCCGCCGCCCGTGCCGCGCTTCGCCTGGCCGTCAAACTGGATCCGGACAATTCCTATGTCGGCTTCCTGGACCGCAAGCTGCGCGAGTGACCGGGCAACCTCCTGGAGGACCGCCTTCGGAAACTCCTGGAGCAGCTGCGCCCACAGCAGCGCGAACGCGATCAGGCCACAGTCGCGATATCCTCGAACCAGTTCACGGGCCGCCGCCCGGCTCGGGCTGACCCCGCGTGGGCTCGTTATCCTGCAGGATCAGTCGGTCCGTGACCGACGGGTCGCCCCGGCTTGGCAAGCCTTACCGGTCGGCTCTCTCTCGGGGGCTGGCCACGCACCCGGAACCGCTTTCGCGGGCGCTGCGTCTCGACCGACAGCACCTCTTCCAACGTTGTGTTCCTAAAGCGAAGCCTTCTTAACATCGCACCGCTCCCTGAGCGGGTGGGAGCCCCATTGGTAGCTCAGTTACCGACGCCTTCGACAGGTCTCATGTCGGTGACGGAAGATAACCAACGACCGCACGCTTTGCTCCAAAAGAACCATTGCACCTTCGTCTCACATCAGGCGTCATCCGACTATCCAGCGGATATACCTCGAAGTTTCCAATGCACGGGGCGACCGGAACACGATAATGTGCAGCGCCGGAGCACCAGCCATGCCTCGCTCGCCTTCGATCGTGCCGCACCAAATCGACCACGACACCTATCTGGTGCTGAACGATTTTGGCCGGCTTGGCCGCGCCTGGTGCGAAACCGATGAAGAAGGCAGCGACCGGAAAACGCTGATCCGCCGCCTGCTGGATGACCATTACAGCCATCCGGTCCGCATCGTGGCCTTCAATACCAGCGAAGGATGGTCGCGCGACGTCACGACCGATATTGCCGACGAGCTGCGGCGCCGTTTCGTCGAATACGATGAGGTCCCGCGCTCCGTACTGGAGTTCGTCGAGATGGCCATGCGGCACTGAGCCGGATCCGCAGTCGCGCCGAGACGGCGGCAAAACAACCCGACGGGCAACTCAGCAAAAACCTGTCAATCCTCGCGCGCAAAAAATATTTCGCTTTATCAGAAAACCAAATCAGTGCTATGAATCCGGCCGTCTCACCCGATCGAGGGGCGCTGCGCATCGTCACGGGTGTTGCGGTGAGATGCGGTGGACGCGGATCATGCCAGCGACGAAAGCATGTGATGCGGACGGTGAAGTCGTGTGGTCCTGACGCCCTAGCGGCAGGTGTCTTTTCGCATTGCGCGATGCGCGTTGTGAAGACGGTGACAAGCAAGCCCAGTCTCGCCGGGGAGAGCACGAAGTAAGCCGTAACCCATCGCGCAGGGAAAGCCGGAGTGTTTCCGGTTACACCTGTGGTCCTACCCCCGTGCTTTCTACCTTTTGCACGGGGCCCATGGGTGCGATCGGCACCCGGCTTTCCCTGCGCCCTCTTCAAGAGAGGGCGAAGCTAGATGCAAAACTCGGACAAATCATGTCGCGAGAATGCGAATGTTTGACTCACAGGCCGTGCAACAAATTCAGCGTCGTCCCGTGCTTGACCCGGGACCCATAACCACAAATGGAAGTTGTTGCGCGGCACTGGGGCCACAGCTCTCTTCAACAACACGACCCTGTGGTTATGGGTCCCTGCTTTCGCAGGGACGACGATTGTGGATGTAGGCGATGCCAAACATTCACTGTCGTCCTGGCGAAAGCCAGGACCCATTACCCCAAATCTCAGTTGTTGCGCGACGCTGGGGCCACAGCTCTCTTCAACAACACGACCCTGTGGTTATGGGTCCCTGCTTTCGCAGGGACGACAGCGGTGGAGCTGGCGCGGATCGCCGCTACGCCGGCCTGAACCCCGCCGCCGTCAATGCAGTCCGCCCCTCGTCCGATGCCAGCGCGTCGAGAAAGGCCTGTACCGCCGGCCGCTGCTTGCGCGCCGTCACCAGCGCGAAGTCGTAGTGCTCTTCGGCGAGCGGAATGAAACCGAGCCCGGACGCGCGGGCGACCGGGGCGATGGTCATGCCCCAGTCGGCGCGATGCTGCGCCACCGCGGCCGCAACCGCATTGTGCGAGCGCGGCTGATTCCAGTAACCGTCGGGCCGGCGGCCTGCCAGCAGGCGATCGATCAGGATACGGGTGCCGGCGCCCTGGTTGCGGTTGACCATGATGCAGGCGGGATCGGCGAGCGCGGCGCGCACCGCCTCTTCTGCGCTCAAGCCGGCAAAGCGCGTGTCGTCCTTGCGGAACACGATGCCCTGCATGCGCCGCCAGCCAGGCACGAGCTCGAGGCCGTCGGCCAGATACGGCGTGTTGTAGGTCTCGGTCTTGTCGTCGAACAGATGGATCGGAGCGAGATCGCATTCGCCGCGCCTGGCGGCGGCGAGCCCGCCGAGACTGCCGACCGCGATCGAACGCACCACAAGACCGGCATGCGCCAGCGGCGCGGTGACGAGATCGAGCCCGGTGCAATGGCTGCCGACAATGACGAGATCGGGCACCCGCACATGCGGCGTGAACAGCGTCACCTCGGCCTCACTGCCGGCCGGCAGCTGGTCCGCAAGCGCCTCGATCTTCAGGAAGCCGTCGGCCTGGGCGAACGAGGTGATCGCGCCCGAGCCCTTGCCGCCGGGATAGGCGATCAGGCCGTCGGCGCCTTCGACCAGCGACACCATCACGAACTCGGTACGCCCGAGCTCGGAGGCGATCCGCACCGGCACCTTCGCCGCCACCCTGGCATCGGAGCGCGGCGGCAGGCCGGCCATCCGCCGCAGCACCGGCACGATCATGTCGTGGAAGGTGAACATCGCCGAGGTCGGAAAGCCCGGCAGGATGACCACCGGCTTGCCGTCGCAGACCGCAAGGCACAACGGCTTGCCCGGCTTCAGCGCCACGCCATGCGCGATGATGCCGGGCTTGCCGAGCCTCGTGATGATCCGGTGCGAGACGTCGCCTGCGCCCTTGGAGGTGCCGCCCGACAGCACCAGCATGTCGCTGTCCGCCAGCGCCTTGCGCATCGCAGCTTCGAGCATCGCCTCATTGTCCGCGATCGCGCCGAGGAACGCCGCATCACCGCCATTCTCGGCAATCGCCGCGGTGACGATCGCGCCATTGGTGTCGTAGATCGCGGCCGGCCGCAGCGTCTCACCCGGCTGCACCAGTTCATCGCCAGTGGAGAGGATCGCAACGCGCGGACGGCGCACCACCTGAACGTCGGCAATGCCACAGGCCGCGAGCATGCCGATCTCGCGCGACCCGATCATCGTTCCCGCGCGCAACAGCGCCTCGCCGCGCGCGATGTCGGAGCCGGCATAGGACACGAACTGCCCGGGCGACGCCGCGCGGCGAACCTCGATGGCGCCATTGCCGGCGGGTTGGGTGTGCTCGACCATCACGATCGCATCGGCGCCGCGCGGCACCGGACCGCCGGTCGCAACCGCGGTCGCGGTGCCCGGCAGCACCGGCCGGGTCGGCGCGGTGCCGCACGAAATGATCTCGTCGTTCAGTGCGAGTTGCACCGGCGTTGCTTCGCCGGCGGACGCAAGATCGGCGGAGCGCACCGCAAAGCCGTCGACATTGGAGCGATCGAACGGCGGCACGTCGATCGGCGCCACCACGTCCTCCGCCAGCGCACGGCCGAGCGCATCAGCGAGCAGCCGCGTCTCGGACGGCAAGCGGCGCGGGAACAGCGCCGCCTCGAAGCGCGCGATCGCCTCCTCGCGCGACAGGATGGTCAGGAACTGATCCTGCTCGACGGACGGGTTGGGTTTCGGCGTGAAAATATTGGTCATCTCGGGAACTCACTCCCGCAACATATAGGCATCGACAACCGTGCCCGCAGCGAAGCCCTCGGCAGTGCCAGGCACGATCAGAAGGGCTTCGGCGCGCGCGATGGCATCGAGCGACAGGTCCGCGATCGCGAGCACCGCCCAGGAACCCTGCTGAGGACCCTGCTGACGCGTCAGCAGCACGACCTCGGCGATGCCGACGCCAGAGGCGATCTTGCGCTCCAGCGGCAGGGCGAGCGTTTTGCGCGGGCGCCGGCCCGACAGGCGGTCGAGCACCGGAAGCGCAATCGCCCACCAGGCGGCGAAAGCCTGATCCGGCGCGCCCGGCAAGGCGACGACCGGCGTTGCACCGATCCGGCCGACCGCTGCGGTGCGCCCGGGCTGCAGCGCAATGCCATGCGCGAGCAACGCACCGCACCTCGCCAGCGCATTCACCGCCGCATCGGTGTGACCAACGCCGGTGCCGCCGATCGTGATGATGAGATCGCAACCATCTGCCTCGAGCGCGTTTGCAATCGCCCCCACATCGGGCGCCGCCTCGGCATAGACGATCTCAGCGCCCGCGAGGCGTGCGGTGTCGGCGATCAGTTGCGCGGTCAGCTGACCGTTGCAGATGTTGACGATGCGAAGCCGAGGCCGCCGCACGCGCAACAGCTCCAGTCCGGCCGCGCGTGCGAGCAGCAGACCGCGCGGCAGCAGCGGCTCGCCGGCCGCGACCACGGCACGCCCGACCGCAATGTCGCTGCCGGTACGCCGGACGCCCTGCCCCGGGATGGCTTCGGCGAGCACCTGCGGAAGCGGACCGGAGGTGTCGACGGCATCGGCATCGACCACGCAGTCGGTGCCGTCGGGCATAGCCGCGCCGGCCGCGACCCAGACCGGAAGTCCGACCAGCGGCAGCGGCGCATAGGACGACGCGCCGACCAAATCATTGGCGCGCATCGCCCAGCCATCGCTGACGGCGACATCGTGCGGCGGATAGGCGCGCAAGGCAGGCATCTCGGCTGCAATGCAGCGCAAGGCGTCGGCCGGCGGCAGCTCGATCGGCTGGATCGGCACGAGGTCGCGCAGCATGGCGGCCAGCGCCGCATCGAGCGGGGTGAGCGAAGCCGGAAGGCGCTGGGCGGTGATCATGGCCCGCTATGGACTGAATCGGCCCCGAAAGAAACCGGCTTGCGCCGTGCCGGGGCACCGCCATTAGACCGATGGCGCGTTGACGCGGACCCCAAACTAGTTGCAAAAGAAACCAATATGACCGGGTCGCGGAGATCAGGCACAACCATAATGGCCAATGCGCCAATTCAGGAGGGAGACAGAATGATCGCCACCAGACTAGCCATGTTCGGGACGCTCGCAGCCGCGCTGCTGGCCTCCTCGGCCGTATCGGCACAGGTATCCGACGACATCGTCAAGATCGGCGTGCTGACCGACATGAACGGCCCGGCCTCGACGCCGACCGGACAGGGCTCGGTCACCGCCGCGCAGATGGCGGTCGACGATTTCGGCGGCAAGGTGCTCGGCAAGCCGATCTCGGTGATCGTCGGCGATCACCAGCTCAAGCCGGACATCGGCGCGACCATCGCGCGGCGCTGGTATGACGTAGATCAGGTCGACCTGATCGTCGACGTGCCGGTGTCGGCGGTCGGGCTCGCGGTGCAGAACATCGCCAACGAGAAGAAGAAGCTGTTCATCACGCATTCGACCGGCGCAACCGACTTCCATGGCAAGTTCTGCTCGCCCTATGCGATGCAGTGGGTGTTCGACACCCGCGCGCTCGCGGTCGGCACCGCCCAGGAGGTGGTGAAGCGCGGCGGCGACAGCTGGTTCTTCATCACCGACGACTACGCCTTCGGCCATTCGCTGGAGAAGGACGCCTCAGCGATCGTGACCAAGACCGGCGGCAAGGTGCTCGGCGCGGTGCGGCCGCCGTTTGCGACGCCCGATCTGTCGTCCTTCATCCTGCAGGCCCAGGCCTCGAAGGCCAAGATCATCGGCATTGCCGGCGGACCGCCGAACAACACCAACGAGATCAAGACCGCCGCCGAGTTCGGTGTCTTCGCCGGCGGGCAGCAGATGGCCGCGCTGCTGGCGCTGATCACCGACATCCACTCGATCGGGCTGTCGGCCGCGCAGGGCCTGTTGCTGACCACCTCGTTCTACTGGGACATGGACGACAAGACCCGGGAATGGTCGAAGCGCTACTTCGCCAAGATGAACCGGATGCCGACGATGTGGCAGGCCGGCGTCTACTCCTCGGTGACCGCCTATCTGAACGCGATCAAGGACAGCGGCACCGACGATCCGCTTAAGGTCGCGGCCAAGATGCGCGAGAAGCCGGTCGAGGATTTCTTCGCCCGCAACGGCAAACTGCGCGAAGACAATCTGATGGTGCACGATCTCTGGCTGGTGCAGGTCAAGACCCCGGCCGAGTCAAAGTATCCGTGGGACTACTACAAGATCCTGGCCAAGATCTCCGGCGAGGACGCGTTCGGCCCGCCGGACCCGGCGTGTCCGATGATCAAGAAGTGACGACCGAAGGTCGTCATTCCGGGATGGTCCGAAGGACCAGACCCGGAATCTCGAGGTTCCCCAGGGCGCATTTGCGCCCCTGAGGTTCGCGCTATGCGCGCCCCGGAACGACTGTGCCAATGACATGCCTCGCACCGCGCTAGCGCGCCACCCCGATCTCGCGAAAATATCTGAGCACGCCAGGGTGGATCAGATTGATCTCAGGCGCGGCAGCGACGGTGTTCGCTGCCGTGGTCTCGCAAGCCTGGGCGAGCTTCTTGCAGAAATCAGCCTCGACGCCGTGCAGCGTCTTCGCCAGCCGGTAGGCGACATCGTCGGGCAACGTCTCGCGCACCAGGATGTAGCTCCAGGAGCCGACCGAGGAAATCGCCGCGGTCTGCTTCGGGTAGCTGCCGGCCGGGATCGTCAGCGGCTTCAGGAAGGTGTGCCTGGCGCGGATGCGGGCGATCTCGTCCGCGGTCGGCGCGATGAAGCGAGCACCGGTCGCGCTCTCGGCCATCTTGCTGAAGCCGGGCCAGCCGATGCCGGCGCCCCACAGCGCCGCAGCACGGCCGTCCTCGACCATCGCAGGGCCATCGCCGGCGCGATCGAGATAGATCGACTTGAAGTCCTCGTCCTGCTTCAACCCGATGCCGTCGAGGATGTAGCGCGACAGGATCGGCAGGCCGGAGCCCTTGGCGCCGAACGCGACGGGCTGGCCGACCAGGTCCTGGATCGTCTTGTAGGGGCTGTCGGCACGCACCGCGAACATGCCCGGGCTCGAATACATCGCGGTGAGGATCTTCAGTCTGGTGGCCGGCGGCCGGCCGATGCCCATGAAGGCCTCGTAGGACGGCTCGCCGGCAACGGTTGCGATGTCGACGCTGCCGGCCTCGAGCAGCGGAATGTTCTCGTTGGAGCCCTTGGTGTTGCGCGGCTCGATCGACAGCGTCGCGTCGGCTGCGTTCATCACCTCGGCGAAGGCATTGCCATAGAGCGGAAAGCCGCCACCCGGCGTCGCCGTGGCGAAACTGATTGTGGTTTTGGAAATGGTCTTGCTCCCCTCTTGCGCCGCCGCGCCGCCCGCGAGCAGCAGCGCGCCGGCGCAAATCATAACAGCGAATTTCATCCCGAGCCTCAAGCATTGCACATGAGCGCGACTATCGTCGCACGGGCGGGGTCGTAGGCAAAGGCAGCGTTTTGTGAAACCATGAAGGCAACAGTCACAAGAAAATGACGGGAGAGACGATGTTCCGGTTCGCACGTGCCGCGCTGCTTGGTTTGGTTTGCTACCTTGCCTCCGTTGCCCCCTCCTCCGCATCCGACTATCCGAACCGTCCGGTGCGCTGGCTGATCGGGTTCGCCGCAGGCGGCCCGGTCGACATCGTGGCACGCATCATGAGCCAGTGGCTGTCGGATCATCTCGGCCAGCAATTCGTGGTCGAGAACCGCGCCGGCTCCGGCGGCAACATCGCAGCCGCCGCTGCGATCAACTCACCGGCGGACGGCTATACGCTGCTGTTCGTCGCGCCCAACAACGCGATCTCGACCTCGCTCTACAAGAAGCTGCCCTACGATTTCCTGCGCGACACCACCCCGGTCGCCAGCATCATGCAGCTCACCAACATGCTGGTGGTCTCGAACGCGATGCCGGTGAAGACGGTTCAGGAGTTCATCGACTACTGCAAGGCCAATCCGGGCAAGATCGCCTACGCCTCGTCCGGCAACGGCACCTCGGTGCACATGTCGGCCGAACTGTTCAAGGCGATGACCAAATGCGACATGCAGCACGTGCCGTATCGGGGATCCGCGATCGCCTTCCCCGACATCATCTCCAACAAGGTGCAGCTGATCTTCGATAACCTGCCGTCGGCGCTCGAGCAGTCGCGCGGCGGCAGCGTCCGCGCGCTCGGCGTGACCTCGCCGCAGCGCTGGCCGGGCGTACCCGACGTGCCCGCGATCGCCGAGACCGTGCCGGGTTTCGAGGCAGTCGGCTTCTACGGCATATCGGCGCCGAAGGGCACGCCGCCGGAAGTCATCGATACCCTCAACAAGGCGGTCGGCGAGGCCCTCAAGGACCCCAAGCTGGTGGCCCGCCTCGCCGAGGTCGGCGGCATCCCGAGGCCGATGACCCCGGCCGAATTCGGCAAACTGGTCGCCGACGAGACCGAGAAATGGCGCAAGGTGGTGGCGTTCGCCGGCGTCTCGGTGGACTAAGGCCCCGATCGTGGAGCGCGCCGGACGGTCAGGATCGCAACGGAAGATGGCTGCCTGGCCGGTGTTCCAGCAATGCCGTCCGTGCGACGTGACCGCACGGCGGCGGTGGCGCTGGGCCCGGGGTGGCATTGCCGAAACCCTACGCACCCTGTAAACGGAGCCCGCACCGTTGCCGGCCGCGCCCCGCGGCCCCGCAAGGCGGCGGGGCCTGTAGCTCAATGGTTAGAGCCGGCCGCTCATAACGGTCTGGTTGCAGGTTCGAGTCCTGCCGGGCCCACCAAGAGTATCAATGTCTTACTGGGTCCTCGTTGCCCGTAGCGCGACGGCCGCACCAGAAACCGCACCAGATACGTGCTCTTTTCGTTCGCGCGCAAGTTCGCGCACTGCAATCTCCTCGAGTGGCGAATGTAGTCGTCACCCACTCATCGGTTGGAGATGCCCCCACAGAGCCGCTGTTAGGAGGGTTATGATTGGCAGCAAAATTAACGGCTGTTCCGACAAATGGCTCGTAGAGCGTGCATTGGACCTCCAATTTGATTTCCCCTTGTCGGAACTGGACGAGGCAAATTCTTGAGCAAGTCTGGACGAGCAAACGATAAGGGGTCGAGGGTTCGAAGCACGGGAACGCTACCGCCTTTCGTTGCGGAGACTGGGGCAGTACCCGTAAAGCATAGTGGAGCCGATGATAGCGCTGTGAAAGCTAAACTGCGCGTCCGATGTTAAAGCTTACAGGGGAGGTAACCACGTGTCCGAGCACTACACGGCGGAACAGGTGAAGCAGCGCAATATCGAGCGGATGGGTCCAGCACTTGGAAGCCAATTTTCGGCGCTGTGGCAGGAGCTGGCCGTCTTGCACCTCTACTGGGCGGAATACAAGGAGCTGTTCGGGACCAAGCCCTCCCGCATAGACCTCATGAACCAAGCAGCTCCGGCGTTCTTCCACATGCTGCAAGAAGAACTCTGGGATAATCGGCTGATGCACCTCGCCCGCATCACGGACTCGCCCAAAAGTGTGGGCAAAGACAACCTCACAATTCGCAATCTGCCAAGTCTCATCGATGACGCGACGCTCAAAGCAAAGGTCACGGCTTTAGTTGACACCGCTCTCGACGCTACGACGTTCTGTCGCGATTGGCGCAACCGACGGATCGGTCATCTTGATCTGGCGTTGGCGACGGGCGCGCCGGCAACCCCTCTTGCCGAGGCGAGCCGAAAGCAGGTCAACGACGCGTTGAAGGCCATCGCTGATGTCATGAATGCGCTGGACGCTCACTATTTCGATTCCGAGACAGGGTACGATCGCCCAGTCAGAATAAACGGCGCTCTGGACTTCCTGTTCATCCTGAATGACGGGATCAAAGCCCGCGATGAGCGCGACAAGCGGATCGAGGATGGAGAGTATCGAATGGAAGACCTGAAGGCCGATGATGTCTAAAGGCCGATGCCACGATGAAGTTGCTAGCATGCTCAACGGCACCAGCTCGCCGATATGATTGTACTAGCTGAACTAGATTTAGATGGACGGAATACCCGCGGACGACCGACACCGAAACGAGGGCGCAATCATCTGATCAGCGACAAGATGTTCTGCGGAACCTCGACGGCTTCTTTTGCGCGAGTAAGGGCGACATAGAAGAGACGTACCTCGGCAGGATCAGGGCCGCTTGTCGGCTTTTCCGGCTGGCTGCGCAGAAAATCATCCATGAGCCGGACGGTACTCCACTCGCGGCCCTTCGCCTTGTGGGCGGTCGAGATGGTCAGATCGCTTCGCTCTTCGTCGACGGTGCGGTTGAGGGCCCACATCAACTGACGCTCGCCGCGCGACTCGACCAGGTTCACGAATGACAGTAGATGGTCCCCCTCCCCGCTTTTAGCAAATTCAACGACCTGCTCCCACTTGTCGAAGCCGAAGAAGTCCGGGATCGTGCTCTGCCTGCCTTCCTTGAGATCCTGCACGCCGCGCAGCATGTCCATCAGTTCATCGGTGCCGCCGACAAGATGGGGCTTCTTGCCTTCATCCAGACACTCGATGATTGCGGCAATGGTGGTGGCGTTGGTTCGAGCCAGGATGGTCTGCGGCTCAACGCTCCCGACCCGGCTCTTGACCGCTATATTCCCCTTGAGTGGCCGCTTTTCGCCGAGAAAGACCAGGAGCTTCGAGGCCCATTCCGCGATGGTAGGGCCGAAGCGGAACGAAGTAGTGAGGTAGGTCTCACCCTGGGTCTCAATCTTTTCCATGGCATTTACAGCGCCGCGCCATTCGTAGATTTGCTGGTACTTGTCGCCCACATAGATCATTTGGGCGGGCTGCTTCCGCAGCACATCGAGCACAACCGGATTTGTATCCTGCGCCTCGTCGAGAAGAATGAAATCGGCGGCAATCCTGGGATTGCTGAGAGCCCACAGTTTCAGGTAGCCGTCGTGACCGAGCGGCATGGGATCATTCTCGCCTCGCATGCGACCCCACACATGCTTGGCGCCGTGGAGCGCGAACTCCGTCACAGCCCGCATCGTGGCCTCGGGAGCGGCAAGCAGTGAACCGTGTCGAGGAATGTGATGCGCCGCCAGTTCGGCATCGGCGCTCTGCATATAGCGGCGCAACGTATCAAGGATGAGATACCCCTGCGACCGCGGTTGCAGGACGTGCCGGCCGTCGACGTTCCACCGCTTCAGGTTCAGCATCTCCGCGAGCTGATTGGCGTTGACCTTCCCCGTCATCTTGTCGGAGTTGTTTCGGTAGGCCGCCGGCGCCGCGCGGAAGGCGAGCCGGTGGCTCGTCGCACAGTTCACCGTATTGGGGAATTTCTCTTCGGCATCCCGGACAATGCTCCGGTTAAACGCAATGTATTGACCGCGCCTGGTCGTGCTGTGCGCCAAGAATTCGAGCGTCGAGGTCTTGCCGGTACCGGCGTAGGCGTTGATCTTTACCGATCCGCCGCGCCGAAACTGATCGATGGCCTGCTGCTGCTCCGCTGTCGGCTTACGCGATGACGTGCCATTCGCGGCGGGAGAGGGCTTCGGCGCCGGGCCCGTCTTCGCGTTCGGCGACGGTTTCGCCGAGCCCCGTGGCTCACTGCGCGGCTTCTCGGCAAGGCCCAGGAATTTTTCCGCGGCCTGAAGCAGCGAACGGGCCTTCGCGGTCGTCCGGAAGCCGAGTTCGCTGACAACTCTTTCTACTGCCGCTCTGTCGCCGCCGTCCTGGGCGCGCTCAAATTCCTGTTCGAGTTGCGCAATCGACCAACTCGCATATTGGCGCGACACCGAAAAATGCCTCCCTGCAGCCAGCCCGCACATTATCACAACAGCTTGAAGCGTTGCTACCATCGGTGGTACTCCCGGCTGAACAGGGGGGCGATGTCCAGCTACACCAGACCGTGCAGGCATTGCGGGCGCAGGATCAACCTGCGGCAGATGCCGCACGGCCAATGGGTGGCCTTTGAAGGGGACCAGCAGCATGTCTGCGATGAGCCGGCCGCGCCAAGGGCCCCACCTCTCGCAAGTCCCCGGACGCCGCCGCCCGCATCTCCTGCGCCGGCCCCCTTCGAGCCACTCTATCCTAAAGTCCCACAGGACCCGGCTCCGGGCCCGCAGCCGGCGCCGACGCGCCCCGTCTCTCCACCTGCGCCTGCACCAGCTCCGCGTCCTGCGCCGGCACCGCAACAGCCCCGCCCCACCACGCCGACCGCGGCGCCGGTCACGCCACGTCCAGCGCCGGCCCCCCAACCCGCGCGGACGCGATATGGAGGTGCTCCGACGCAAGATGCTCCACGGTATCCAGCGCCGACAAAGCGGCGAGGTATGGTCGAGACGGTTCTCGGTGTGATCTCCGGCCTAGTCGGCTCGACGCTCGGCCTGCTGATCAGCGCCTTCGCGCTCTTTTCGCTGCCGCTGAACGTCATCGCATTAATGCATCTTTTTGGATGGTCCTGGTTTGGTGCGCTCGTCGGGGCAATCCTATTTGCTTGCATCCCCTTCATTGGCCAGCTCGGTTTTCTCATCCTCGCGGTCATGGGCGCATACTACGTATGGGATGCGAATTTCGATTGGCACAAGGCGGCGTACCCATCGACGAAGACGTTCAGCGTCTCGACGCTTTCGGACGTCGAGCTTGAGCGCTTTAAGACCGAGGTCGTCCGCCCCGGCTTCGAACAGGCCTGCAAAGCGGAAGCCCTCAAAACCGTCGGCTTCGATGGAAAATTACCGGCCCGCGCAGCAAGTCAGTGCGAGTGCTTTGCGACGATTTTTACGGCCAACCTCACGCGCGCCGGCATGATCGCTTTTGAGAAGGACGGCCAGTATCCCAACGATCTGCAGCAGCGCGTAGGGTCCGAGGTTCGTCGCGCCTGCGAGAACTGAAGCAAGATATCGGGCGGCCACAGCTCACTGGCTAAGCCTCTAGAGTAAGCGAAACTCGAAATAGCCAAGCATCAGTATGTCGGCGATTTTGCTCGCTTCAAAAACACGTCCACAACTTCGAAGTAGGCTTCGTCCGGTCGCGGAGGATCCCTAGCCAATCAAGCGTAGCGATAGCCGCAGCCTTGCGGATGTCGTTCGCAGCCACTTGGCAACTTCTCGTCAGACTCGGAGAGCAAGCAACGGCTGGATGACGCAGGCGAGGATGAGCCAACCAAGCGGATTGCGGCCCCGGCCTGCCACAGCGACCGCGACGACAACCGCGAAGTCCCCAGATAAAAATCAATTCACGCAGAATGTCCATTAGCGCGGCATACATAGTGCGGGACCATACGAGCGCATATCCGGAGAAGCATGGGGACAACGGGTCTCAACCTCAGCTTGCGTAGCTCGTTCGATTGCGCTTCAATGAGGAACTATGCGGGGCGGGGTTCTTATTTTGCTCTTGGCCGTTACGGCCCTCGGAGCGTATTCGATTGGTCGTCAGGGTGCGCCGACAAGCGCGCCCACGATTCCGGTTGCGCAGCGGTCCGCTGCCATAGCGAAGCCCCTCGCCTTCACCGCTCCACCGGTCGTTGCCGCACCGCCAATGGCGACAGTCACCGCATCGCCGCCATCATCCATCCCAAGTTCCGCACCAGCCAACACGGGCAGTCCACCTGATAAGGTCGCGCCGCGGCCCGAGCCCAAGCGCAAGGTCGAGGCCGCACTGACCGCCGCCGCCATCATCGCGATCCTGATCAAGGCGAGCCGGGATCAGTACCATGCGACGGGGAAGCCCTGCGCATGTCCGGATGACACAATGCGCAACGGTCGCTCTTGTGGTGCGAGGAGCGCTTACTCACGGCCGGGCGGCGCGGCTCCGATCTGCTACCCGCATGACGTCACGACCGCGATGATCGACGCGTATCGTCAACACGTAGCTTCGAGATGACCCACGATCTGCCTGACATCGCCGATGTGGAGAAGCTGACCGAGCTTCCGAAATTCGTGCGCCTGCTGGCCGAGCACTCCGGCCAATTGGTGAACTATTCGCAGTTCGGCGGTGCGATCAACGTGAGCTACAAAACCGGGCAACGCCATGTCGAGCTGGTCGAACAGGTGTTCCTGATCGCGACGATGCGGCGTTGGTTCACCGACGTGCTGAAGCGGATCGTCAAGACACCCAAGCTGCATTTCGTCGACTCCGGCCTGCTGGCAAGTGTGCGCGGACTCAACTTCGACCGGGTGAAGGCGGATCGCCGCGCGTTCGGCGCACTACTTGAGAGCTTCGTATTTTCGGAGGTGCTGAAATTAATGACGGCCTCGGACCTGCGACTGACGGTTCATCACTTCCGCGATCGGGACATGCGGGAGGTCGACACCGTGCTGGAGCGCGATGACAGGATGCTCGCGGGCATCGAGGTGAAGGCTAGCGCCACGGTCAAAACCGGTGATTTCGGCGGCCTCTGGGCCTTGGCCGAGACGTGTGGAGACCGCTTCGCCTTTGCCGTCGTCCTCTACGACAGCGCGGACGTCGTGCCGTTCGGCAACAAGCTGGCGGCGGCACCCTTGTCGAGTCTTTGGAACGGAGAGAAGCAGGCGAACAAGACTGGCAAGTCGAATTAGCCGGCGGAAGGGGGAAGCGATGCTCAGCAGAGGGTCAGAATGGCGGAGATGGGAACCGCATATTCACGCGCCAGGTACGGTCATGAACAATCAGTTCAACGGCCCGAACGCCTGGAGCGATTATCTGACCGCGCTTGAGCAGGCTACGCCGGCTATCGAGGCGATCGCTGTCACGGACTATTACGTGACCGATACCTACGAAGAGGTGTTGCGGCACAAGGCCGCTGGCCGTTTACCGAGCGCCAAGCTGGTCTTTCCGAACGTCGAGCTCCGGCTTGACGTCGCGACGGCGAAAGGGGGCTTCGTCAATCTCCACCTGTTCGTTAGCCCGGAGGACCCGCAGCATCTCGAGGAGCTGCGGCGCCTGCTGTCACGCTTGCAGTTCAACGTCATGCAGGATCGTTTCGATTGCACGCGCGCCGATCTCATCCGGCTCGGCAGGAAAGCCGATTCCACGATCACGGACGAGCGGACCGCGCTGGCCTACGGCGTCAATCAGTTCAAGGTCAATTTCCAGAAGCTCCGCGAGGTGTTCTCCGAAAGCGGATGGGCGAAGAAGAACATCCTGATCGCGGTGGCCGGCGGCGCGACGGATGGCACCTCGGGCGTGCGCGAAGCGGCCGATCAGACGATCCGCCGTGAGATCGAGGGCTTCGCCCACGTAATCCTTGCGGGCAGCCCAGCGCAGCGCGAATTCTGGCTGGGGCAGAAGGACCTGGGGCCCGATGAGATCCGCGCCCGGTACGGCGGCCTGAAGCCGTGCTTGCATGGGAGCGACGCCCACAAGCTCGACGACGTGGCGTCGCCATTCGGAAATCGTTTCTCGTGGATCAAGGGCGAACTCGAATTCGACGCGCTCCGTCAGGCGTGCATCGATCCCGACGGGCGCGCCTATGTCGGTGAGCAGCCGCCAAGCTCGGCTATGCCGTCGCAGGTAATTTCGCACGTCCGGATCGACGACGCGGATTGGGCAACCACGCCCGACATTCCCCTCAACCCCGGCCTCGTCGCCATCATCGGCGCGCGCGGGTCGGGAAAGACGGCATTGGCGGATGTGATCGCGGCGGGTTGCGACGCGATTACGTCAGCCGGTTGGGACGCGGACGAGAACATCAGCCCATCGTTCCTGGCTCGGGCGCGTAGGCTTGTCGGCAACGCAACGACGACGCTAACCTGGGCTGGTGGTGCAATTGTGACACGCGCGCTTAACGGCAGCGACGCCAACGGCCACATGTCGTTCCCACGTGCCCGCTATCTGTCCCAGCAGTTTGTCGAAGAACTCTGCTCTGCAAAGGGCGTTTCCGACGGTCTCGTCGACGAGATCGAGCGCGTGATCTTCGAGTCGCACTCGCAGGACGATCGCGAGTGGGCGCTCGATTTCGCAGAACTGCGTGAGCAGCAGACCACCCGATTTCGCCAGGCCCGCGAGCGCGAAGCCGAGGCGATCGGAGACATCTCAAATCGCATCGCGACCGAGTTCGAAAAGGAGAGCCTTGTCGCCTCGCTTACCACCCAGGTCGGACAGAAGAAGAAGCTGATCGCGGACCATACGGCCGATCGTGCGAAGCTTGTCGTCAAGGGCACTGAGGCACAGGTTGCCCGCCACACCCAGCTCAGCGAGGCGGCCCAGAAGCTTCGCAACAGGATCCAGTCTTACGGTAACCAACGCCGCACTTTTGTCGCCTTGCAGGATGAGGTCCGCAGCATGCGGGCGACCGGCGCGCCCGAAATGCTCCGTCAGGCCCAATCCCGGCACACCAACAGCGGCCTCAACGCCAAGCAGTGGGACGACTTCCTGCTGATCTACAAGGGCGACGTCGACAAGAGCCTCACGGCCTACATTGCCTGGGCAGACGGTGAAGTTCGTAAGCTCAACGGCGTACCGCCAACGCCAGGCGATCCGAACGTCGCGCTGGTCGCCGACGTTACCGATGTCTCGACGCTACCGCTCGCACCAATCACCGCCGAGATGACGCGTCTGGAGGCGCTGTTCAGCGCCGACAAGCTCGTGCGGGATCAATACGCGGCGCTGACCGGACGCATCGCCCAGGAAAATTCCGCGCTCCAAACCCTCGAAACCCGGCTGACCGATGCACAAAGCGCCGCCACGCGCCGGAAGGATCTCCAAGCCGAGCGCGATGATACATACGGCCGGGTGTTCGAGGCAATCATCAACGAGCAGAATGCGCTGGCTGGCCTCTACCAGCCGCTCATGGCCCGGCTGGCTGCATCGTCGGGCACGCTGAGGAAGCTCAGCTTCTCGGTCCGGAGGATCGCCGATGTCCAGGCATGGGGCACTGTCGCGGAGGAGGACCTTCTCGACCGACGCAAGACCGGGCCATTCTATGGCCGCGGCTCCCTGATCGCGGCGGCGAAAGAAGCGCTCAAACCTGCATGGGAGACCGGATCGGCGGCCGAGGTCCAAGCCGCCATGACGGCCTTCATGGCGAGATATCTGCGGGACCTTCTATCCCATGCGCCGTATGCGCCGACGCAGCAGGCTGAGTTCCGCGCTTGGTCGAAGCAGTTCGCGCACTGGCTTTTCGGCACGGATCACATTACCGTCCGCTACGAAATCTCCTATGACAGCGTCGATATTCGCAAGCTGTCGCCCGGGACGCGCGGCATTGTGCTCCTGTTGCTCTATCTCGCGCTCGACGACACCGACGACAGGCCGCTGATCATCGACCAACCCGAGGAGAACCTCGATCCCAAGTCCGTCTTCGACGAGCTCGTGGCGCTGTTCATCGCGGCTAAGGCGAAGCGCCAGGTCATCATTGTCACGCACAACGCCAATCTCGTCATCAACACAGATGCGGACCAGATCATCGTCGCATCGGCGGGTCCGCATCCTTCGGGCGGCCTGCCGCCGATCACCTATGCGTCCGGCGGTCTTGAGAGCGCGGAAATCCGCAAGGCGGTGTGCGACATCTTAGAGGGCGGCGAGGCCGCGTTCCGCGAACGGGCCCGAAGATTGCGCGTGAGGCTGGAGCGGTGAGCACGGCAAACCTCGCCGGCGAGCGGGCCAGTGAAGCGCGGCAAATGGACGTCGAGATTTGACCATGGTGTCTCCAGCATCTGCGACAGGCGGAGCCAAGGCTGCGCTCGACGGTTACGAGTACCAGCTCAGCGTCTCGGTGTTGGCGGCGCTGCGGTTGATGCTCATCACCAAATCGGCGAGCCGGATCACACTCGAACCGGCCGACGCGGAAGATCTGGAGTCCGACCTCGAACCGGCGACACCTGGCCGTGTTCAACCTAGCGCGAATGTCGCGGACGGCTACAAGCTCGTCGTGCAGGTGAAGCTGCGCAACAGCGGTCCCTGGTCCATCGCCGATTTTGAGGCCTTGCTGAAACGCGGCACGACCCGTCGACCGGCCAAACACCACCTCGACGATCCAGGGACGCGCTATCTGCTGATCACCAACGCCGACGCCACCGGCGCGGCCCGCGACCTGCTGGTCCAAGGCCTCGAGGAATGGCCGCAAGAGCAAGTTTTTCCTCCCAGCCTGTCGGGAACGCTCCCCCATGGACCTGAAGGTCGGATCGCCATTTGGGGCGTCCTCACCGAGCGTCTCCTAGATTTGGAGATCAACGACATCCTCGGTTCCCTTCTGCGCGTGCCCCAGAGCCGACAAGCGGAGTGTCGCACGCGGCTACGAGATGAGGCTCAGCGGCGGATGCGCGGGACGAGCCCAGGCGTGTGGACGCGTGAGGACTTGCTGAGCGTCATCCGAGGCTGCGGCGGCTATCTGGCGAGCGCACCCCAACTCGAGGCTTTCGTGCCACCGGCAAACTACCAGGCCCTCAGCGCTCTATTGGATCGGCGGAACGGGATCGTCATCACCGGACCGTCGGGCACGGGCAAAACCTGGACGGCGCTGGCGCTTGTCGATCAGGCGCGCCGGCGGCCTTCCGCCCCTGAGATTATCCAGGTCAACGTCAGCAACGGCCCGTCGAGCACGCGGCCCTTGATCGACACTGGGTCGAAGCTCTTCTACGTCGAGGATCCGTGGGGTCAGTTTAGCCTGCGGGGTGGCGCCGAGGCTTGGACTGAGCAACTGCCCCGGCTGTTGCGCGAGGCACACCCTGGACATCAGTACGTTATCACGTCTCGTACCGACATGCTCGGTCAGGCCAAAGCTGACGAGGGTCTCAAACGCTGGACCGCCGTGCTCGATGCGGACCAATATCGAGATGGCGAGCTCGCACGAATCTACGACAAACGCCTGGAATTGCTGGCGACGGACCTCCAGGCCAAGGCGCTGGATTTCCGCTCCGATGCCCTGGAAGCGCTTGAGACACCGTTCGAAATCGATCTATTTTTTACCTACATGGCAGATGGCCCAGAGCGGGAAGAAGTCGATCCTATGTTCTTCCGACGGCTTCTTTCGCTGGCCCATCGCGACGCCGTAGAGGGCGTCGTCGTTTCCTATCTGAATGCCAGTGATCAGACCGGCTGCTCGGCGATCATATGGGCGCTGCTTGCAGCAAGGTCGCAGTTTGACCGCGGCCAGCTGATTGGGCTTGGCCGACAACTTCGGATCGCCGAGCCGACTTTTGCTGACGGGCTGGAGAAGCTGGTGAACCGGCTTGTTTCGACGCGCCATCTGCGCCAGCCCGGGCAGACCGTCAGCTTCTCGCACCCAAGCGTCCGTGCCGGGTTCGAGATCTTTATCAAGCAGAATTGGGCGCGGAGCGAAGCGGCCTTCGCGTCCTTGATCTTCGCCTTAACGCGACTCAGCGGTTCGCAACGCGATTGGGCGCTCGAGACTGCGGCCCGCTCGCTCAAGGCGATCAGCGATCTCGTCGCCGGCGCTGAAGGCCTTGGTGCGGAGTTTGAAGCAGACAGCGCCGGTCGCGCTGTGATCGATACTTGGCTGGAAGAAGGCTTGGTTGATCCGCGCGCCGATTTCCGCCCCCTGCTTCAATTGGCGTCAGACGTCGGCACGCGGGCATCAACCCCATCGGAACTTGCACGCTGGTTCATCCAGGGTGTGCGCCGCGGCGGCCAGCTCTTCCTCGACAACTGGCGGCCACCGGACTTCGACGACGCCTGGTATGCACGGGTCGCGGCCGATCCGCGCTCGTTCGCAATCGCCGATCGATTTGTTCGTGAGCAATTGCCGCAAGAGCGCGACGGCTTTGGCGACAGTTTTCCAATCAAGCTCGATCGAATTGCGACCGGCCTCACGCCAGCCTTCCTCGCCGCGGCACGCAAGCTGGTCGCCTCCGGCTTCGACAGGAATGTCGGCGCGGTGGCGGCGGGTGCGGTGCGAGACCTCGAACACTATGAAGAAGTTCTTGAGGCGGCGCTCGATGAGCTCAAAGGCCTTCGTCGATCCTACGAGCGGGAGGGCAAGGAACAATGGCGTGCAATCGAGGACGGGGAATGCGACGCAGCCGTTCAGGAGGGTTACCAATCCCAACACGAGGACGACGGCTATGCGGCGGGCGTTTTCGTAGATGCCTATGTAAGGCAAGTCAGATTGCTCGGCCGTTGGCCGAGTCTGACAGCTCATCCCCGGATCTCTGAGCTGGGCCGCGCTTGGGCCGATGACATCGCGCGAGCAGGCGCATTGGTTCCGCTGGAAGAAATTCGAGCCGTCATCTCCGTCACGCTGGACACCGATGATGAAGACCGCGCCTGGGAGGCCGCACGCGAGCGTTGGCAGGCTCCGCTGTCCGCCGACCTCGAACAGCGGATCCTTTCCGATCCGGGTGACGAGAGCTTACGCGGCGCGCTCGCCTATTGCGCGTTGATCAAAGCGCCGGCCGTGCTGGCCCGCTGCTTCGACCGTTTGGCGGTAACACCCGCCTCGTTTGCGCATCTTCTGGTGGACGTGCACGCAGCGCAGCGCCGCATTTCGAGCAAGAGACGTGCGCGGCGAATGCGAAAGCTCTTGGCGACACTTCCGGGTGTGGCCGCCGAGATATTCCGGGCCCTATCCGTCAACGACAAGCCTCCATTGGCTGTTGGCCCAGAGGCCCTGTCCCTGTTGGACCGAGCGGCAGAAACGGCCACGCCCACCGTACTCTGCGGGATTGTGCCGATCATGATCGCCAGTGGCGGCGCCCCGTCATGGGCCATCCGGCGTTGGCTCGTTGAGACCACGGACCATCGTCTCGCAAAGGCCGCCGCTGAGGCGGCCATTCGTATCGCGGACGATGCATTGGTCTGGCTAGCGCTTAGTCATGTTCGAGCAGACGCTCGCGAAGTTGCCGTCCCCTATCTCGCGGGCCGCCTGCCAGATCCCCTTCCGCCGCGCCTGCTGGATTTGTCGAGCGATCCGGGGAGCAGGTCCAGGCGCGCCCTGGTCCGGATCCTTGCGACGCGGCTGTGCGCCGAACATCAGAGCGTGTTGCTCAAATTGCTCGACGATGATTGGTCGGATGCCGAAGCGTTTCACAACGAAGAACCATCTTACCCGATTGCACGCGAGGCGGTTGGCGGGCTCGCCGCCTACGGCAGCCTCTCGGATGGCATCGGGGAAGCCCTGTTGTCTCGGGCCGAGCGCACGAACGACCGCTCACTTGGTATTGTGGCGCTCGACACGGCTGCGCAATGCTGTGGTCCCGCAATCCGAAAGAAAATCTGGGCCCTGTCTTTCATCGACCAGCCCCGCTGGGTCCGCGTCGACGCCATCGACGCATTGAGTCGATCCAATGTGGTCGAGAGTGAGATCGTCGATGGGATCACGGCGGAGCTCCTTCTGCGACTGGCGCCGCCTTTGGCTGCCTCCGCCTGCGTCCTGCTCGCGACTCATGGTCGGGTCGAAGCTGTGGTCGCAGCTATGGAGCGGGTCGCATGCTCGGCAAGGCATCGCGTGCTGTTGCTGCTTGGCGCATGCGGCCTCGCCGACCGCGACCGCCCAGCCGCGCTCGGGCTGCTGGCGTTACTCGGAGCAGATCACCCTGCGCGGCGGCTACTCGATCTCGCCGACGGCGAGCAGCTGCCGAAAACAGTGCTCGACGATCTTGGCCATATCCGCTTTCGGAAGGCTGTTCGCGGTTGGCTCAAGGATAAAGTCGCAAAGGATTGAAACCCCCGTCGTTCTCAGCCCGGCGAGAGCCTGCGCCCTAACAATGAAGGGAGGTGTTGCGTGGCGCGGCAGTCATGGATCGACCTCAAAAGGCCTTCGACCTGCTGGCCTTGGCCGCCGGGTTCGCCCAGCGGCACGGGTTGAGCCTCAACTATCCGGCTTCGGCCGAAAAATTCCTCGCCGATGCGGCGCCTCGTCTGAAGGCCGCGCTCGCCGATCCAACTCTTCTTCACAGCTCACGAACCGAACGAATGTTCGAGGCGACGCTGCTCAGCCCTGAGGTGCTTCCGCCTGTTCAAGACCGAAGATGTTGGGCGGGCTTCACGCTGAGCGGAGGTGCTATGGCGTGATTTGTGGAGCCGTCGGAGTGGACCACATTTTAGGTGATTTCAACGGTGCGGAGGTAAATGATGAGCTTGGGTGCATTTCCGGCAACTAAGTGCCTTTTGGGCAGGCTTCCCAACGATCCAACGCGATCTAGCTGCCGGCCGACCCACGGATTTCGATTCCGAGGGTCGGAAGCAAAACCAAGCACTTAGAACTAATTTCGATCCGGCAGCGTGCCGCACGTAAGATTTCCCTTAATTTCCAAAGTTTCCCAATACGCAATACGGAGGCGCGGCATACCAAAGACGGTTGCACACGCGGCTCTTATTCCGCTTTACCGGAGCGGTTCCAACATGCACCCTATGGTGGTTGGAGTGGGGTGGAACACGCCTGTGAAACGACCAAAGCAAAGAATTGGGCAATTCCCGAACAAACACAAGATCTTGGCTAGGCAGGTGCCAGATACGGAGCTTGAAACTGCCGCTGTAGGGGCCAAGTATGCTCCCAGCCCGTACCATTGCCCTGAAAACGGCCGGCTTCGCCGTCGGGTGAAGCCTGCGACCCCGTGCCCGCGGATATTTAGCCTGCCGGAGGCAGGGAGAGCCCTACGGGAGGCTATACGAGCTCGCCGCGTCTCGGAGGACTGGGTTAACGGCTTTCCAAGACGTGTCTGGCACAGGGAGGGAGATCAATGGTACGAAGCTTGTACCAATACCGGAACCGCCGGCACCTACCACGCTTACCCCGTAGAGCCGGCCGGATTGCCGGTAGGGTTGCAGCATGAGTTTTGAGATTTCCGTATCGTGGTTGCAGCCTTCCTCCGATGTCAGGATGTCGGAAACGGAGGCGACTATGTCTCGCCTCGAGATCCAGCTCGAACGCCACTTCGTGACCGAGTTCAGGGAAGACGATGGTGAGCGGTCCCGCCACCTAGAAATCCCCGCGTATTATCTTGCCGAATGGATCGCGGAAAACTGGTGGCCCCTGCTCTGGGAGCCTCGAAAGAGCGAGGACGATGAGCCGAACGTTGACTTCCTCTCGCGTCACTCGCTGCTCACAGCACAGCACGGCTTCGCGCTTCCACGGCTTCTGATCGTCCCGATGGGTCGCTCGGTGCAAATTTCTGCGGGCGCGAGAGACGTTCAGCTGGCTGACGTTCGTTTCCTGCACGGAGCACGCGAGACACTTCCGCGCGACGTTGTTGAAACAGTACTAGCAAAGTTCGTCGGCGACGTAGTTGCTCGCCTTGACGACTTCCGAATCAAAGATACCTACCTGCAAGATGCATGGCATCTGATCTCCAGTACCGACCCTGATGAAGCGGAATTCTGTAGATACGTCGGCGCCCTCGGATTGTCACCTTATGACGTTGAAGAACGCACCGCAAAGCTCATCGAACGATTGCTGCCGACCCTAGGCGACCGGCTACTGATGGACCTTTGCCTCGTTTGTACTAAGCAAACGTTTGAGGCCGTTGCGACGGTGGCGGAGCGTGCTGTAGCGCTAACAAAGGACGCCTCGATATCCACGCTATTGCCGCTAGGGACGTTTCAAGCACCTAAAGATGTCGTGGAGGCTCCGGCGTATCGTCGCGGAGTTCGTGCCGCCGAGCTACTGAGGCGGAGGTTCAACATCAAAGACACCGATCCTTCCGGCGCCAGCAAAGTTTTCGAGCTGCTCCAGGTCGATACCCGCCGCCGATCCGAAGGCATCCGGAACGACGATGAGTTGACCGTTACCGGTGCGGTCACGCGCGACGAGTGTGAGCTGAAGGTGGCGCTTCTGCAAGGGACCGAGAGCAAGAGGCGCTTTGCCGCAGCGCGCGCCATCTTCTCGGGTTGGGCAGCTGACACACAGAATGAAAGTCGGCTCCTCACGTCTGCAGTCACCCGCGACCAACAAGCCAATCGCGCGTTCGCTGCCGAACTGACGGCGCCGCGCAATCTAATCCGAGCGAAGGCCCATCGAGGTCGCCTCACGGAAAATGATGTCTACGACTTGGCCGCCGATCTAAAAATCGGGATAGACGTCGTCCAAAAGCAAGCACTGAACAACGGCATCTGGGTAGCTCCCCTCTAGATTCGCAATTCCTCTCGATATATCCGCGGCCTCGACGTCGCCCACCAAATTCCGTAACTCGCAGCAAGCACGATATCGTCGTGCCTCGCCAAGACGACTCCGCCCTTGACGAATGTTTTTGGAAATGAAGTTTCTAGCGGCTGTGCCATTACCGCCGCCAGTAATCGATTAGCCGAGCGTCACAGGATCGAGATCCCGGAGCCGCATGTGTGAACAATTCTAGGGCAGTCGACTCCCCTCGGCCGCCCTTTTCGATCCTACGCGGTGACATCCGATGGTTAGGGTTTTCGCCCGACCATTGCGGCTTCATGCCTCATCGAACAAAAGTTGCGATGACGATGGCCGCAAGCCGCCGGTATGTTGCTGGGGATGATCAGGCGCAGGCATCAGATGCTATTTCCCGGAGGAGTGTTGCTTACGTGAGTGCGAAGAGAAGCGCAAAAATCGTCGTGGTTATGGAAGGCACATATGCAGCCACTACAGAGAACGCACGGATTCCACAGCGCGAAAAGCTCGAAGAAACGATGGTAAACTTAGCGACCTTTTTGGGCGCAAAGCTTATCAAGAGGGCGACGATTCAGGATGGCTCCTACATCTACTCCGTAGATGATTATTCATATCAAAGCGCATCGAACACGATCCTGCATCTGTCCCGCAGGATAGCCCGTCAAAGGAGCGCGGATATAACGTATTAATCGAGAAGAGCTGACATGAAACTTGTTCCGCGCGCCCCAGCCCAAACCATCGGGGCAATTTGGTTTGCTCTAATGTGTCTGCTGGTGGCATTCTCACCGTTTGATCGCGCCCATACTGAGCAAAGTGCCTTGGCCTCTGGTGCGTCAGCGGTGCTTGCTTGGTTCATCATTGAAAAGCGCGGGCGCCGATAAAATTACCGCGGATCGCCCCTACGCCAATCCAGAAAAAAGGGGGCCAGCGCTGGCGTGAGTGAGGCGTTCTGGACAGGCCCCCCCTTCTACCGAACCACCCAATAAAGCTCCCGTGCTTTCGGAGGCCTACCCTGGCCCCCTTGAGAACAAACGTAGCGCGCGCGCCAACCAAGGTCCGGCAGAGGTGCACGTAACCTCGCTGCCTTTTCCGATTTCAGGATTCCACAAATAGCTTAGTGAGGGGAACGGAGAGCGCCCGCGCGATTCTCGCCATAACCAACAAACTGGGATTTCGACGGCCCCGCTCAATGCCACCGACGTACGTTAGATCTATTTGGGCCTCGAATGCGAGTTCCTCTTGCGTCATGCGCCTCGATTGCCGCAGCCGTCGCACATTTCCCCCTACGATGCTGCACCAATCCTGCATTGCAGGATCGGGCACCATGGGGCATATAGTCTCTAGGGAATATAGTCCATATTGTCTCTTTTTTGCGATATGGACAGCGCGCAACTATCGAAACGTCATGAAGCCTCAGGTGTCAGACCTAGAGCCGTTCATTGAAGCACCCGATGTGGCTTCGCTGCACGCCGGTGTGTACCGGTTTGGGTATCGATTGGACGGGGCAGTTGTTTCGGCCGTCGATCTGCCGGCAGAGACTGTCGAGAAAATCTTACTCTCGAAAACTAGGCTGTCGGTACGCATCACGCCACGTGGCGAGATTGTCCCAGAGCTATCGAATGTTCTTGGTGAAGTTGGCGACGCAACGGAGAACATCGTTTCGATTGATGAACTCGTGAGAAACACGTTGAGTGCGGAAACGCTGCGAATGGAAGAGGCAACTCCGGAGGACCTCGCACTTCTATTCAGCCGGCTCGAACGCGCGATAGCCTTGGTAAGATCTGCCATAGATCGGGCATAAAACTATTGACCCGACCTCGCCTTCAGGAAGCCTTACAGGCGATGGAACGACAACGGATCGCTGTCTAAGTTGCGTGCGAGCTCGGTTGATACCGATGTTGCACTTCAGATTTGATCGCGTGTTCAGTCACCAGGTGCTTGCTGCCGATTCTGACTGCCTCGATGTTGCCAGCAGGCCCGCGGACTAGGCGGCAGGCCTCACCGAGATCGCCAAATGCCTGCGCCGACGCAACGATCGCTCTGTCGATACCAGACGGGCTCAATTCGGTCGCATCCAGGAATGGAGACAGTTGGCCTGGCGTCGCAACCAACACCTTGTCCTTGCCGGGTACCAAATCCAACGGCCCCCACAGGGTCCACCAGCGGCCACGCCAGTGAGCGGTTTCGAGTCCGGGGACTCCGAGATCGTGGACGGTCTTTAGTATGTGGATCACGCTCTCGAACCAGACGTTCGCGAGACCGTCTATGGCGTTGGTAAGGATGCTGATCGCTATACCCTGCTCCGGCAGAACCACCGTGCGCGTCAAGGTTCCCTGGAAACCACCGGCATGACCGACCCAACTCCACGGCCCCGGCGGACCGGAAATCGTGCCTAGACCGTAGTAGCGCTCCAGCTGAGAGTGGGCATCGCGCCAATGGCGCCGGGTCATCTCGCGGCGGCTTGCCACCGTCAATATGCTCGACTGGGCGCCGGGAGAAAGCTGGCCGAAAAACCGCGCGAGGTCGCCGGCGGTCGCCGTAAAGCCTGTGGCCGAGGCCATGTCATTCGTCACGTTGTCCCCGGGAATGACGAAGCGCCGACCATAGGGTTGGCGCGTCGAGTGGCCACGGGCGAATGGACGGCAGACGGTCGGATCGAAGTCGGGTGTCGTCTCCGTCAGGCCGGCCGAGACGACGACCTGATCATAGATCCACCGACCATATGGCTCACCGGTCACCTTCTCGATGACTTTGCCTAGCAACGCGAAGCCGTGATTGGAGTATTTGAACGTGACGCCGGGCGCGAGCGGTTGTGGCGCGGAGAGATCGGCGCGAAACTCCGTCTCACTGAGGAAGGGCCGGCGGTCCGAGAACTGACCGCTGTCGGGCCCGTCGCGGGTCAGGCCCGCGGCATGCGAGAGCAGCTGCGAAATGGTGGCGTCGGAAACCTCCGGCGTAAGATCTGCCAGATACTCACCCAGGCGGTCGTCAAGCCGGATCCTATTGCGCTCGCGCAACAACATGATCCCGGCCGCCGTGAACGTCTTCGAGTGCGAGGCGACGCGGAAGCGATGACGGGGGGTAAGTGGTTCGCGGGTTGCGAGATCGGCCATGCCGCTCGCGTGTTCGAGCAGCACCTGACCTTTGTGAGCGATCGCCAGCGAAACACCGGGCTGATCGAATAGTTCCCGCTGATAGTCAATCCATGCGGGGATGTAATCGAGCGCGGAAGAGAGCCAGTCTGACATGGATGCCTAGAACCTATCGGAAGTGAAGCCTACGGGCCGTTCTACGACATATTGCAGGCTGGATCGAACGCGCGGTCAAGCGATCGATTCAAGCCCGCGTCTCATCACTCTAGTTCCCTCGGCCCTTCAAAGAGCGCCCGCACGCCAACTCCGAGAAGATTCGAGGGGTGCCATACCCTGGCGACCGATCGAACGGTCCTGAGAACAGTTGGACGTGGCGTGGAGGCGACCGTTGCGCGGCGCACTCTGTCGACATGAAGGGCCCATTCCGAGATACTCGCTTGCGCCGCGACCGGCGAGATTCCGGAATTCTCCGCACGACAAACCCTAACGGAACATGCAGACGAATTTCACGAAAAGACTGCACCACTTGAGCACGCTGTGGCGATACGTAGCGCGCGAATGGCGACAACTCTTGGATGTGCAGACAAGCACCTAGCCGGACTTCGGCGACAGTGCTTTTATCTTGCCATGCGCCCTAACCTGCTCCCTCCTCAGGCTTCGTTGGTCAGGCTTTGCTCAAATTGCCAAGTCGATCCACCCTACGTTCAGTCGGACCGACATGAATTGAGGCCTTTCACTCGACAAACGAGAGACAATTCGAGCTCTCGGAGCAAGAGTGGACACGTCATGGTGGCTCGTTAGACCAGCGAAATAGCACGCGTGGAAATCGAAAATCAGAGCTCGATCCGACGCAAAATTCCGATCACTCAGCCGAAGACACTGCCCCAAAATCGATCCGGTCGATCGCATTATTTCGAGCGGCGAAGCCCCTTTTTCTGAACGCAAGAATACCCTTCTGCCTTCCTTCAAAGCGGCGCAAGAAACGCAAAAAAGTCCCGCCTCCGAGGAGGCGGGGCCGATGATCCGTCAGGGTCAGTCGCCGTTGCGGCGGGACCAGATGAGGGTAAATCCCTCATCGCCTTCGACCTTGACCAGCGAGGCGTAGATCGGGGCCGGGAAGCTCGGATCGTCGAGCTTGACCGAGAGATATTCGCGCTCGCTGTCGCGGGCGATCTTCTTCCAGGCGGCGCCGAACTCGGTTGCGCCTGCGAAGATGCGGTAGTCGGGAGCCTTGTCGTTGTCCTTCTCGGATGCGACGAGCTTTGCCTTGATGTTGAGCGTCAGCGTCTTGATCGAGCCGGCGTAGCCGGTGTCGGAAGCGGTGAAAGTGCCGATGGTCGCCATGATAATCTCCGTCTGTTTTGCTCGGGCCGCGTCCATCGCAGCCTCGATGGCGATCCCTTGCCCGGGGAGCGATCGGCCCGCAGCCACAAGGCCCGCAGCGCCAGCGGAGGACGGCGAAAGCCTGCTTTTTTGTCTTTCGCGAGGAATGCCGCCGCTTGGCGGCAGGGGAAAAAAGCAGGCGCAGCCGTTGCGGGAAGGCGATCGAGGCCCTTGCCGCCCCTCGGGCTTGATCAGCCCAATCGAGACTGCGTTGGACGCGAGCCCATGACTGATCTGAACGAGATTTTCGTGGCGACCGCCCCCCTCGCAGCATCAGACAGCGGCTGGATCGGTCGAAGAAAAGCCAATGTCCGCGCATCAATCGCAGTGAGGACGCAGCTGGATCACCGCGAGGAACCCGGCCACATATTCGCACAGGAACCGATCGCACCACCAGAATTACCCCGGAATGGGCGCTCGATGCGCGCCGGCAAGACCAAGATCCGCACTTCCCGGCCCGATCTACGCCTCGTCGGTAAAGGTCGAAGGAGCCGGGATACAGCCACCACGGCTGCAGCAATCGGCGGTGATCGGGAATCGTGCCCGATCGAAGGAAGGGCTTGCGTGGAAAATCGCCGCTTTGCATCCAAGGAATCGGCCGCGCACCGTCAGGTGCGCGGCCGCAAATTTGGACTTTGCTGGGCCACGCACGTGGCCCCAGCTCTGGTTTTACTCCGCAGCTTCCGCTTGGGATACACCGCCTTGCGCCTCGCTTTGCATTGCGGATTGCCCCTGCGGCGCGGTCGTCCGCAGCAGCGACGGCAGCCAGTCAGTTGCGGCCAACAGCTGCTCCGCGGCCTGCGCCATGTCGGCCTTCTTCATGTCCGACATACGCTCGGCCGCCTCCTCGCTGACGGCTTCGCGGACGGCCTCCAGAATACCCGCCTTGGTGACGCGGCCGAGATAACTGCGCACCGTCGGGCGCCAGTAGGAGGTCATGTCGAGGGCCACGGCCTCGGTCAAACGGCGGGCCGCTGCCAGAGCACGCGGCCTCCGGTCAAATGGCAATTTGACCGCATTGACCGTCAGGGAGACGCAATGCGCGAACAACGCCATGCGGCTGTCGTGGTCGAGTTCGGTCACGAAATCCCACAGTCCGGCAACGTCTTTGGGCATCTGCCGTGCCCAATTGGCATGGCGATCCGACCACGCCTTGCCTGCCGGCGTGTCTTCGATCCCGTCCGCGTGTACAGCGAGATCGGTCTTCACCGGCTGGATGGCGACCACATGGGCATTGGCCCCGAAATAGAACATTTGCGCGACGAGCGCATGGGTGACCGCCACGATGGCGACGTCAGGCTGCTCACTCAAATTGAGGCGCAGCCCCAAGGTGCGGTGCGCGGTAAGGTCGCGAACAAGAGCATCGGACAGCGGCTGGTCCTCGTCCTCCTCGTCGCTCGCACCCTCGTCGTCTTCGCCATCCGGCGCGGCTTCCTCGCCTCCCCGGTCGTCCTCATCCCGCGCCTCGGCATCGCTTTCCGGCCCGGTTTCGGCCTCGGGTTTCTCGTCTTGCGGACGAATAAAGCCGCGCTCGATCCGGACCGTGCCGTCGTGATTGAGGACCACGAACGCGCCGCCGCGCGCGACGTCGTCGGGATCGTAGGCCTGCCGTTTTGCTTCCAGCCGCTCGATTTCGGCTTCCAGTTCGCCAAACCGCGCGTCCACCTCGTCAGGCAGCTCCTCGGCCGTCTGATGTTGTTCGGTCAGCCGGTCGAACTCGGTTTGGGCGGCTTGAAGGGCGGTCTCATCCTCCGCCGAAAGCTCGACCGGATGCGGGTAGGCGCGCCGCATGCCGTGGGCATGCGGGAAGTCGAGATGGGCTTCCGTCCACCTCCATCCCTCCGCCGCCCGCAAGGCATCCGCCTCGCGGCCAAGCCTTGCCGTCACCAGCAGATCAAGCAGTGAAACGTCTTCCAGATAGCCGCCGCGATCCTCGGTGAAGAGGTCGCGCAGCACCGTGCCGCCCGCTTCCGTATAGGCCTCGAGCCCGACAAAACGCGCGCGGCGATCCGTGGCCGCGACATGGGCTTCGGTGAGCAGGCGACGGATCGTAGAGGCATCCCGGTCATAAGACAGCCGATCATAGACCGCTGCCTGCCGGGCATGATCGTCGACGATGGCAAAGGCCATCAGCTGCTCGAGGGTCAGATCGCCCTCGCGATAGAGCTGCACCAGTTTGGGCGAAACCGCCCCCAACCGCAGGCGCTGCCGCACGACATGCGCCGTCACGCCAAAGCGGGCTGCGATCTCTTCCACGCCGAGCCCGCGTTCTTCCGCCAGATTCCTGAACGCCTCGAACTGGTCGGCGGGATGCATGTTCTCGCGGGTGACGTTCTCGTCCAGGCTGATTTCGTGCGGATCGTTCGCGGTATCGACGATGCAGCGGATCGGCTCCGTCTTCCTGATCTCCTTCCGCTTGACCCGGAGGAGCTGAGCAAGCCGCCTGCCCTCCCCGATGGTCACGAGATAGAACCCGGTAGCCGCTCCCTCTCCATCGAACTCCGGCTCAACCACCAGATTCTGAAGGATGCCCTTGGCGGCGATACTCGCCGCATAGCCTTCAATCGCTGTCTCGCTGTGCGGCATTTTGCGCGCATTGTTCGGCGACTTCTTGAGCTTGTTGAGCGGAATGAAAATCTCCGTTCCGCTCGCGGAGATGATTTCAACTGATTTTGCCGACATGATCATTCTTCCTTTTGCTTCCATGGGTGCAGGGCGCACTCCGCGCCTGCGCCCCTGCCCGTCGGCGAGACCGGGGGTAGCAAGTGCCAGGGCGACCCGAGCGGAGGGGGTTCACCCGCCCGATAAGGGCCGCTTCGCGAGAAGCGGGTCTGCACAAGCGCGCGCATTGTCGTCCAAAGTCGGCGGAGTGAGAAAAGCGCGGAAGACCGGGGAGACCGCTCGGGGCGGCGCCGGCGCCAGACGGCGCTTCACCCTGGTGCGCGCGAGGGGCGGAGCCCCTGAGATCTCAACCATGAGAGTGGCGAGCAGCTCGAGAGAGAAGACGCCCAAGGCAAGAGTGAGAAAATCAGGAAGGCAGCCGCCGACAGGGCAGTGATAGCGACGCGGGCATGCAATGACCGCGGGCACCGAGGCGACTGCAGTCGCGAGACCGGTTAACAAGGCGCCCGAACGCGGGACAGTGATAGCGACGCCGGCATGCAATGACGGCGGGGCCCGCGGGCGAGTGCCTCCGGCGAGCGACACATTATATATTGCGATATATCGCGCACGTGATCGTCATGTGTTTCCGCGAGGGATCGAAGCCGGATGGCCGAGACGCCACGCGGCTCGGTTCACAAGAGCCCGGTGCGGCCATCGCCGCACGCGCCTGGACAAAGGCACCATGACCAAGTTTGACGAATCTGGATCTCGTTGCGAGCCATTGTCGTCGCGTCACTGATTTGCGCCTTGGAAAGGAATCTCTTCAACTCTTTCTCACCTGGCCTGGTGCTTTCCCGGTTCGCAGCGTCGGTCTTCGGTCGTTATCGACTGCAGACGCGCAAGACTGAAGCGAACGGAGCGCCACTGCTCATCGGACTTCAATCCTCGAGCTCGCGTCGTCGCGAATCCCAGCCATGTGATAGGAAGGGAACGAATGGCGGACACAGCGATTCGTCTGTCAGGAGCGGTTTCAATGTTGATGACGAGCGAACGAAGGCCGGCGATACCGACGTTGCGCGGATGGGCGATCCACGTGCTCCACGAAGCGGGCGCCATCCGCGAGTGCGAGGAGCACGGCTGGATGCAGGATCGCGCCGATCCGCATGCGCGGGATCGCGCCATCGATTTCGCCCGTAAAGATCCACCAGCGGGCATCTCCGCTGACGAAGCGGTGGCAGAGGTTCGCGACGTGCTGGACTCGATCGGCGATAGCTGCCCGGAATGCCCCTGATCGGGAAGCGATGGCTATTTGAGCGTACGAGACATCTGTCTTATGGCCGCGTTCTCGAAATGGACGACCCCGGTTTGGGTCGACCCACCGACGAACTCAGCGACAAAGGCGCGAGCGATATCGTCCTGCTCGATCGCGCCAAACCTCCCCGGAATCAAACGGCCGAGCCAGGCGACATAGCTCGGCGTGTGCGCATTGCCCGCGATGATTCCCGGGCGAAAGATCGCAAGACGTTGAAAGCCTACCGCTTGAACCGTCTCTTCCTTGAGCCCCATGACCCGCACGCAGCGAATCCTGCTTTTCGAGGTGCTTCCCACGGCCGAGAGCAGAGCAAACCGCGTGATACCTCCGGCCCGGCAACCGCGGGCAAAGCCACCGACCACCCCGATCTCAAGCGCCTTTAGCTCCTCCTCGCTCCATTTCAGGCTACCTTGACCGACACCAACACAGCATGCGCCAAAGACGGGATCGCCCTGCGCAATCATGCTCTGGACAAGCTTGGTCACATCTGACGGAAACTCGGCAGCTGCCGTATCCAGCACCACCTGCCGCACACGGGGATCAGCGCTCACAGAGATCGCCCGTCGATTGACCATCACGACTTCAGCGCAGGACGGCTCCGCAGCCAGGGCTCGCACCACCGCAGCGCCCACCTGCCCCGTGCCGCCGATGATCAGGACACGAAATGCCATGCCGTACCTATATCAGCAAAATTCGGCAGGACGGCCTACGCTGATTTCCGCTGCGGCCTTGCCGCCGGCTTCTTTGCCGCAGCTTCCTTCGCCGGTTTCTTGCCGGTGATCGGCATCAGCATTTCCTTCTGACCGCTTGCGACCTTGCGTGGCTTCTTGGCCGGTTTGGAGTTTTTTGCTGCTTTCTCCCCGCCAATGCTCTTGCGCAGCGCGTCCATCAGATCGACGACGTTCTCGCCGCGCGGCCGCTCCTTCGCGGTGATCGGTTTGCCGGCCCGCTTCTTGTTGATGAGGTCGATGAGGGCGGTTTCGTACTGATCCTCGAACTTCTCAGGCTCGAAGCGACCCGACTTTTGATTGACGATGTGCTTGGCGAGATCGAGCATGTCCTTGGTGACTTTGACATCCTGGATTTCGTCGAAATATTCGGCCGCGGATCGCACCTCATAGGGATAGCGCAGCAGCGTTCCCATCAGGCCCTTGTCCATGGGCTCGAGGGCGATGATGTGCTCACGGTTGGTCAGTACCACGCGTCCGATAGCGACCTTGTTCATCTCGCGGATGGTTTCTCGGATCACGGCAAACGCATCGTGCCCAACCTTGCCATCAGGACACAGGTAGTAGGGCCGGATCAGATATCGCGGATCGATCTCGCTGCGGTCGACGAACTCGTCGATCTCGATGGTTCGCGTCGATTCCAGCGCGACGTTCTCAAGCTCCTCCTTCGTCACCTCGATGAAGGTGTCGGTGTCGACCTTGTAGCCCTTGACGATGTCTTCGTTGGCGACTTCCTCGCCGGTGTCGGCGTCGACCTTGGCATATTTGATCCGGTGGCCTGTTTTCCGGTTGAGCTGGTTGAACGAGACCTTTTCGGATTCCGACGTGGCCGGATAGAGCGCTACCGGACAGGTGACGAGGGAAAGACGCAGGAAGCCTTTCCAGTTAGCGCGGGGGGCCATGGTGGTGGGAACTCCGATACTGATACCGGATTCAAGACGATCCGCAGGCCTTGGTTCCGACATCCTGACGTCCCCAACGGGACGATTTTTCTCCGCGACCGCCTGAGCGGACTCGACTTTTGTTCTTGTTATGTTCTAATTCGGCATGACCGACCGACCCGCGAGCTGGCGCATGCCGACCCCGAAGCAGATGGAAAAACTGGCCGCCGAGGCCGCCCGCAGGCCGGCTATTCCCGCCTCGGCTCCAGAAGCACCCCTCCCGGCCGAGTACTGGGAATCGGTCCTCAAGGATCCTCGTGCCGATACGACCGATGCCCAGATGCGGCAACGACGTCTCTCCGACGTTCGGCGCCACGTCCTCCGCATCTCCTGCCACCGCTGCGAGCGGATCGTCGAAATCCAGACCGCCGATGCAGTCCGGTTGTATGGCCGCAACGCGATCTGGAAGGATGTCGCGCACCGGCTGCTCGACAACACCTGCCAGCAACGAACCGGCAGGCATGAGGAAGACGGGTGCTGGCCGGCATTCGAAACGCCGTAGCCCCGCTCCAGGTCGCCGATCTGATCTCTTTGCACCGGGATGTCTGGATGGCCCCGAAGTATCACCCTACGCCCCTGTCGGGCGGCGACCGCAGGGCTCTGAACAAAGAGCTTGGCAAGGCGCGAGCAATGGCCATCATACTGGCCACCCGATCGGCAGAAATGCGGGCGAAGGGGAAAGCACTCATCCAGCAGGCGGACAAGCTGCTATGCGAGAGTTGGAACGAACGCATGTGGTCCGACGGAGAGCCGATCGATCCGTCTCCAACGATCGACCAGGCCGTGAATGGCGGCTTTCCTTGGCTCGAAATCAGATGCGAACGCTGCAAGACGCCAAGTGACGCCGACCTCGCGGCAATGAAGCATCCGCCGACCACCTTCGTGCATGATCTTGCAAGCCGGCTGCGCTGCCGCAAATGTGCCAGGGTGGGCCGGCGTCCCTCCGCAACTCTGGTACAACTGGCTACGCAACCGCACCACCCGCGGACCGAAGCCTGACCGATGTGCAATCTCTACTCGATCACGACCAACCAGGCCGCCATCAGCGCGCTGTTTCGCGTCGTGAACCGATATGTTGGTAATCTGGCGCCGATGCCCGGGGTTTTTCCCGATTACAAGGCGCCGATCGTGCGCAATGGAGCCGATGGCCGCGAACTCATGATGGCGCGGTGGGGAATGCCGTCATCGCAGCACGCCCTGATGGAAGCAACCAAGAAGCGTGTGGTAAAGCTCGAAGCGAAGGGTAAGGCGGTTGATTTCAAGGAGCTGCTTCGAATGGAGCCGGACGGCGGCACGACCAACATCCGCAACGTGAAGAGCAAGCATTGGACGAGATGGCTAGGAACCGAAAACCGCTGCGTGGTACCCTTCAACTCCTTCAGCGAGTTCAACAAGGCCGAGGGTGGCGATATCTGGTTCGCGCTCGATGAGACTCGTCCGCTCGCCTGCTTCGCCGGTATCTGGACCAATTGGACGTCCGTTCGGAAAGTCAAGGAAGGCGAGACGACCAACGACCTCTACGCGTTCCTCACGACGGAGCCCAATGCAGAGGTCAGCGCCATTCACCCGAAAGCGATGCCGGCGATCCTCACATCGCCGGACGAGGTAGAGGCCTGGATGACAGCACCTCCGGACGAGGCACTGAAGTTGCAGCGGCCGCTTGCCGACGGAGTCCTCCAAATCGTCGCCCGCGGCGTCAAGGAAGATACAGCCGGGCTAGGGACGTGACCATCGAGAACGATGACGACCAGGCAACTGCGCCGGTCCGGCAGCGCAAGATCATCCATATCGACATGGACGCCCTTTATGCGTCCGTTGAACAACGGGACAATCCAGACCTCCGTGGCAAGCCGGTCGCCCTTGGATCGTCCCGCAAAACGCGGCGTCGTAGCGACGGCCAACTATGAGGCCAAGAAGTTCGCGGGTGAGTTCGGCCATGCCGTCAGTCATGGTGGACAAGAATGGGAAAACTCCTCCAAAGCACCCGCGCGGAACGCGCGATCGAGCAGAAAATTTCGTTCGGTCCACGGGCACGTCAGTCGATCGCTGTCCTCCAGGAGACAAGAAAGGGCTCCCGCGTGGAGCGCGGGAGCCGAAAATCTTGAGCTAGTCTCCAGGGTTCCAGATCAGGAAGAAGCCGTTGTCATCGCCCAAGCCGACGGCTCGGCCAAGGTTAGCGTAGAGCTTGCGGGACCCAAGTTCAGGTGCCGCAAGTGACAGGCTGACGTAATCCTTGCCGCTGCTCTCGCCGCGCCGGACCCAGCCGGCTCCGATCTCGACTCCCTGCGCGATGATGCGGAAATCCGGCTGAGCCCCAGTCGACTTACCGCTGTTGGGGACAATGTCGATGTGGGCACGGATCGACAAGGTCTTGAGCTCACCCCTGAAGCCGCCATTGTCCGTACGGGTGACGAATCCGATCGCAGTCATGGTCTGTCTCCTTGTTCCGCAGGGCCGATCCCCTGCGATGGCGAGACCGTCATGGGGAGCGAAACGCCACCGAACCCGTCAGGGGCGAAGCGCAGCGGCGCACCCGAGCTCGCGCTTTTTTTGCAGCGAAGCGGCCGCGAGGAGCCGGTTTGCCGGCGGGGAAAAAAGGAGCTGGCGAGGGTTTCAGATGGCGGGGCGCTTCCCATAGGTCGTCACGTCCATAAGCAGGGAATCGTCCACGGAGGCAGCCACGGGACAGACATTGACCGCATCGGGAGACCCCGCACCGAGGCATCCCACGCGGCTCGTCGAGGCCAATCCACCACCTGTCAAATCTACCAGTATCGGCAAGACATCCGGCCCAATAGAATCCCGCGAGCTATGTCCAGCAACCGACGAATATCGCTGCACGGGACTGGTGAGGTCTGTTGGCTGGCGCATGGTTCGCAGTCAGCGGCCAATCGATGGCCCACGTATTTCGTCTGCGCGAGCGACGGCTGCGGGCATTGGTCAATGACAAATTCACTTGGACCGCAACACGTGAATGAGGCATATCGCAAAAGTGATCGATATCCGTACCTAGGATGATGTTGGCGCGACCGTCCCTCGCATTCTCCGTGCCCGCCCATGCCGGCTCAAGCTGCTGCTTGTCGCAATTGAGTTGTCACCCACGGGTTGGTTGTATGTGCCAATGGGCACTGACGATCTCGATACGTCCAGCACACCTGGAACGATCCTTCAAAATGGTCGCTTTAAGTGGAGTGCTATCCTCGATCGGCGCTGCCACATATTCCCAACTTCTGTCGCCGCTCGAGACCTCAAGACAAACACACAATTCAGACGGTTAGAAAGGCAACGGTTTCGATCACATAGAACTCGGTCATCATTGGTGCTTCGCAGATCGCGATGTCGCTAAAATGATCGATCTGCCAAAGCGCCGGGAACGCATAGGCCTGCACGACCCACTCCGTCTTTCTGTGGCAGCGGCCGTGGCATTTCCCGATGGTTCGATGACAGCTTCCGGATTGCGCAGAGAAAACGCGCGCGGAAGGCTCATCATCGAGCGTATTGCCGGCAAGGACTATACGACACTCTTTCATATAGAGAGAATGAGGGAATTATGCCGCGTCGAAGCAAGGGGGCCAGGCTCCAACTCAAAGCCGCTCGACGGGACAAGGCTGACAGGATCACTCACAGAGCAACGTGGATCATCCGAGACAGCGGCAGGGATATCAGCACAGGCTGCGCTGCAGATGAAATTACGGCCGCCGAGCAAGCGCTGAAAGACTACATTGCGTCGAAATACACCCCCAAACGCAAGGCCCAGGACATTGAATCGATTCCGATCGGGGATGTGCTGTCCATCTACCTCGACGCGGAACTCGCCAAGCTCCGCGATCGATTCAAGGTCACTGAAGACGATGAAGAGACAATTCCAGGCATACGCAAATTCAAGAACCGGATCGGGCGGCTGAACGACTGGTGGGGCGCGACAATGCTTGCCGATGTTGACGGCGAGCAGTGCCGCAAATACGCGAAAGAACGCGGCAACAAAGGCGGCTCAAGACGTGACCTCGAAGATCTGCGCGCAGCCATCAATCACCACGCAGGCGAAGGCTATCATCGGGGAATCGTCAAGATCACACTGCCCGCAAAGGGCGAACCTCGCGACAAATGGCTCACAAGATCCGATGCCGCGAAGCTGATCTGGGCCTGTTGCCGCTATCGAGAGATACAGAAGATGTCACGCGGCCCGCGGAAGGGAGAAAAGGAAGCGACGGGGAAGCGGCCCTTGCGGCATCTGGCACGATTCATCCTGATCGGCATTTACAGCGGCTCCCGAGCTGGTGCGATCGCGGCGGCCTCACCGATCCCGGCTGTCGGTCGCGCGTTTGTCGATCTGGATCGCGGCATTTATTATCGACGACGACAAGGCGACGCGAGGACGAACAAGCGGCAACCACCGGTCCCGATCCCACCGCGCCTGCTCACGCACCTTCGCCGTTGGCACCGAACCGACGCCCATGCCAAGCATTTCGTCGAATTCAATGGAAGGCCTGTAACCTCTGTAAAGACGGCCTTCAAGAGCGCAGTGCGACTGGCTGGCCTGGGCACAGGCATCTCGCCTCATACACTCCGGCACACGGCAGCGACCTGGTTGATGCAGCGCGGCGCGGACCCGTGGCAGGCGGCCGGCTATTTGGGAATGTCGCTGGAAGTTCTACTCAACACCTACGGCCATCATCACCCTGATTATCTTTCTGATGCGGTCGGGAAAATAGGCAAGCGCGAAATGAGAGCCGAGCGTAACGGGGGAATTCCAGACAAAGTGCTCCCACTACAGCGGTAGACAATACGCTCCTCCAACCTTTGTGGGGGCTCGAAATTGGGAGGCCACCACATCACGAAACCCACTATTTGAGACCCTGTTTTCTTACCGGGGAGCAGCCCAGCTTGGAACGCCGGGCCTCGATAGTTCGCCGAAAGCAGCCGTTCGCGCGCGGGTGCGGAAGCTCAACGCACATTCTCGGTGGAAACATCGTCGTTGCCGCTGAAACCCTCCAAGGCTCCGGGCTCGTCCGCTCGGCCACCAACAATCTCACTGAAGGACTTGAAAAACTCGTTAGCAAGTTTTTTCGCGGTCGAGTCGATCAACCGGCCGCCGAGCTGCGCGAGCTTGCCGCCGATCTGTGTATCAACAGCGTAAGTGAGAACAGTCGCAGCAGAACTTTCCGACGAAAGCGTAATGGTCGCGCCACCCTTGGCGAAACCGGCGATGCCGCCGGCGCCCTCGCCTGAAATGCGATAACTGTTGGGCGGATCGAGATCGGATAGCGTGACCTTGCCGCTGAACGTCGCCTTCACCGGCCCGACCTTGAGCACGACGGTGGCGGTCATTTCATTGGGCGAGGTCATCTTGAGCGAATGACAGCCGGGAATGCACCGCTTGAGGGTGTCGGGATCGTTGAGCGCAGTCCACACCTTTTCTCTTGTGGCCGGAATCCGTTGACTGTCGTTCATCTGCATATTGGCACTCAGCTCCTTGCAACAGGGTTGACAGAACGCTGACCACGGCGGCGTTCGACGGTGATTTCAGCGAGGATCGACATCGCGATCTCCTCCGGCGTGATGGCACCGAGATCGAGCCCGGCCGGCGCCTTGATGCGATTAATCGCGGCTGGCTCGAGGCCCGCGGCGACCAGCTTGTCGTGGAGCGCCGCCATCTTGCGCTTGCTGCCGACAAAGGCGTGATAGGCCGCATCGATTGCCAGCGCCTGCTTCAGCGCGGCTTCATCGCCCTTACCTTGCGTCGACACCACGACGAAACGACGAGCGTCGTTGAGAGCGCCGGGTTCAAAACCGTCAACAACGACATGCGCATCGGGTGCGGCGACGAGATCGGACGCCGGTGCAGCGAGCGTGACGTGATAGCCGAGCTGGCGCGCCTGTCCGGCCAGCGACACGGCGACCGGGCTCGCGCCGAGAATCACCAGCGAAGGATGCGGCAAAACCGGCTCCACGAAAATATCCATCGTGCCCTTGCTGGGGCACATGTTGGAGGCGAATCTCACACCGTCCTTGCTCTCGCCGGGCTTGACGCCGAGCTCCGCGAGCAGGTTTTCCGGCTGCACCGACACCATGCGCGGCTCGCCGTCGGCAAGCGCCTCGCGCGCAGCTTTCAGCACCGCGCCCCTGGCGCAACCACCGCCGATCCATCCAGCGACGATGCTGCCGTCAGGGCGGATGATCGCCTTCGCGCCGGCTTTCGCCGCCGTCACCGACACCGTGCGCACCACGGTCGCCAGCACGAAGGCCTGCTCGGCGGCCTTCATCTGCGCGACCAGATCCATCACCTCGACATGCACGCCCATCTCAAAGCCTCGCAAGATAAGGTTCCAGTGCGGTCAGGCTCGCAAGCGTATTGGCCGACGCGTAGAAATCGACATGCGGCAGCGCCGCCTTGATGCCGCGCGCCTCCGGCGTATAGCCCTGCCATCCCATCATCGGGTTGAGCCAAACGATGCGGCGGCAGCGTCGGCCAAGCGCGGCCATCTCGCGACCGAGCAGCGCGGCATCGCCGGTCTCATAGCCATCGGACACGATCATTACACAGGTGCGCGAATGGATCACGCGCGCCGCATGCCAGCGGTTGAAGGTCTGCAGGCTCTCACCGATCCTGGTGCCGCCGCCGGCGCCTTGCGCCATGATCGAGAGCCGGTCGAGCGCGCGGCCCGCGTCCCTCTCCTTCATCGCATCGGACACATGGGCCAAGCGCGTATGGAAGAGGAAGGCCTCGGCCTCGCGAAACTCATCGAGCACGCCATGGACAAAGCGCAGAAACACGCCGGTGTACATGCTCATCGAGCCGGAAGCGTCGAGTAGTACCACCAGGCGCAACTGCTTCGGCTTGCGCTGCCGCTTCACCAGATTGATCGGCACGCCGCCATGGCTGATATTGCTGTGAATGGTGCGGCGCAGATCGAGCCGATAGCCGCGCCGCCGCGCCAGATCGCGCCGCGTCAGCCGCGTCCGCATCGCGCGCGCCAATTGTGCCGCTGCCAGATGCGCCTGCGCCACCTGCTCGGAATCGGTCATGTTTCGGAAATCGACCTCGGCGAGGTTGGCCGCGCGCGAGGCGCCTTCCATGCGTCCCTCACCCGAACGGTCATTGTCGGCGCCGTCGATCGATGGGGCTTGATCGGTCGCCGCATCGCCACCTTCGCGCGGCTGAGCGGGCTGGCCCGGCAGGCTCTTCAATGACGGGTTGTTCGCGGCCTTCGCAGCGCCAATGGTGATCGAGCGCGACCGCAGCCGCTTGCCGAGCCAGAACGCATCGAAGATGCCGTCGAACTTGTCCCAATCGGACTTCCGCGCCGAGAACAGATGCTTGAGCGCCGAGCGCAGCAGGCCCGGCCGCGCCGCATAGCCGGCGCCCATCAGTCTGGCGGCATCCCGGCTTTCCGCAAGACCGATCGCAAAGCCGCTGTCGCGCAAGGTCCGCAGGAACGCTGCGAGTTTGCCCGAGACGAGGCGAGAGACCTCGTTGATGTCTTCGAAATCAGGAGATGCGCCACAGCAGCTCATGCGACCTCCCCCAGCAGGCGTTCACTGACCTCGCGCGTCAACCGCGCCTTGTCTTCCTGCGTCTTGAGCAGGCACATCAACGTCTCGTGCACGGTTTCGGGTGCATCGTGCAGATCCCTCACATCGAGCCCGACCAGCGCCGCCGCCCAATCGAGCGTCTCTGCGACGCCCGGTACCTTGCGCAGTTCTTCCTTACGGATGCCATCGACCATGCGCGCGATCTGCAGCGCCAGCGAGGCACCGGTACCCTCGATACGGGTCATGATGATGCGCGCCTCGCGCTCGACATCGGGATAGTCGACATAGTGGTAGAGGCAGCGTCGGCGCAACGCATCGGAGAGTTCGCGGGTACCATTCGACGTCAGCACGACATGCGGGATCGAGCTTGCTTTGATCGTTCCGAGCTCGGGGATCGAGACCTGGAAGTCCGACAGCAGCTCGAGCAGGAATGCCTCAAATTCGTCGTCCGCGCGGTCGATCTCGTCGATCAGCAGCACCGGCGGCTTGTCACGGCGGATCGCGGCCAGCAACGGCCGCTCCAGCAGGTATTTTTCCGAGAAGATCTGGTCCTCGACGGCATCGGCATCAACGCCGCGATGGGCCTGGATCGACAACAACTGGCGCTGGTAGTTCCACTCGTAGAGCGCTGCCGACTGGTCCAACCCCTCGTAGCATTGCAGCCGGATCAGTTCGGTCGCGTGAACGGCGGCGAGTGCCTTTGCCACTTCGGTCTTGCCGACTCCCGCTTCGCCTTCCAGCAGCAGCGGGCGTCGAAGCAATTGCATCAGCGAGATCGCGGTCGCGAGCTCGGTGTCGGCAATATAGCCGGCGCTGCCCAGCGCTTGCGCGATCTCGTCCCGGGTCCTCATGCGGCTGCGAACACGCCGAGGTTCTTCGCCGCCATCCAATTCCGCCAAAAATCATGCGGCATCTGGATGTGGGTCGAACCAAGGAAAGAGAACGCGTCGTTGACCGCATTGGAGAAGGCCGGCACACCGCCGACATTCGGGCTCTCGCCGACACCCTTGGCGCCAATCGGATGGTGTGGCGACGGCGTGACGGTAAAATCGGTCTCCCAATGAGGAGTCTCGACCGCGGTCGGCATGAAGAAGTCCATGAACGAGCCCGTGACCACGTTGCCCTCGGCGTCGTAGCGGATCTCCTGCCCCATCGCGATCGCGAAGGCTTCGGTGAGGCCGCCATGGACCTGCCCCTCGATGATCATCGGGTTGATCCGAGTGCCACAATCGTCGAGCGCATAGAAGCGCTTGACCTTGTAGACGCCGGTGTCGACATCGATGGTCATCACGCAGATATAGGCGCCGAACGGATAGGTCATGTTCGGCGGATCGTAATAACTCACCGCCTCGAGGCCCGGCTCCATGCCCGGCGGCACCGAATTATACGCCGCCCAGCAGATATCCTTCATCGACATGACCTTCTCCGGCAGGCCCTTGACGCGGAAGCCGTCGATGTCCCACTCGAGATCGTCCTCGTGAACCTCGAGCTTGTAGGCCGCGATCATCTGCGCTTTGGCCTTGATTTTCCGCGCCGCCATCGCAATCGCGGCGCCGGCGACCGGCGTCGAGCGTGAGCCATAGGTGCCAAGCCCATAGGGTGCGGTATCGGTGTTGCCCTCCTCGACCATGATGTTGTCGGCGGGAATGCCGATCTCGGTGGCGATGATCTGCGCCCAGGTGGTCTCGTGGCCCTGGCCCTGGCTCTTTGAGCCGACCCGCGCGATGCCTGCTCCGGTCGGATGCATGCGGATTTCGCAGGAGTCGAACATCGCGATGCCGAGGATGTCGCAGTTTTTCGATGGGCCGGCGCCGACGATCTCGGTGAAAAAGGAGACGCCAAGACCCATGATCTCGCGGGTCTCGCCGCGCTTGAAAGCCGCGCGCTGCTCCACCTGCTGTTTGCGCAGACCAGCATAATCAACCGACTCCATCATCTTGCGCATCGCGGTGTGGTAGTCGCCAGAGTCATATTCCCAACCCAGTGCCGAGTGATAGGGGAACTGCTCCGGCTTGACGAAATTTTTCAACCGCAGCTCGGCCGGGTCCATTCCCAGCTTCTGCGCGAGAATATCCATCCCGCGTTCGATGCAGTACGCCGCCTCGGTAACGCGGAACGAGCAACGGTAGGCGACGCCGCCGGGCGCCTTGTTGGTGTAGATGCCGTCAACCGAAAGATGCGCAGTTGGGAAGTCATAGGAACCGGTGACGATGTTGAAGAAGCCGGCCGGCCATTTCGACGGATCGGCGCAGGCGTCGAACGCGCCGTGGTCGGCGAGCACATGGACGCGCAGCCCTGTGACCTTGCCTTCCTTGGTTGCGGCGATTTCCGTGGTCATGTGATAGTCGCGCGCGAACGAGGTCGCGGTCAGGTTCTCGATGCGGTCCTCGACCCATTTCACCGGCTTTCCAGTGACAATGGAGGCCACCGCCGCGCAGATATAGCCGGGATAGGCCCCGACCTTGTTGCCGAAGCCGCCGCCGATGTCGGGCGCTATCACATGGATCTTCTGTTCGGGAATCTTTGCAATCAGCGCCACCACGGTGCGGATCACGTGTGGCGCCTGGAAGGTGCCCCAGATCGTCAGTTCGCCCTTGATCTTGTCGAAAGAGCACACGCACTGACAGGTCTCGAGCGGTGACGGGTGGGTGCGATGATAGGAAATCATCTCCTTGATCGTCACTTCAGCCTTCTTGAAAGCTGCGTCCGTCAGATCCTTATCACCGACGGTCCACTCGAAGATGTGGTTGTGGTGCTTGCGCGGGCCATGGGCGCCGGTGGTCTTGCCGGCGAGATCATCGCGCAGGACCGGCGCATCTGCATCCATCGCCTTGAACGGATCGATCAGCGGCGGCAGCGGCTCGTACTCGACCTTGACCTTGTTGATGCCGTCATCAGCCGCGTAGCGGTCGGTCGCCACGACAAAGGCGACCTCCTGGTTCTGGAACAGCGCCTTGCCGTCGGCAAGCACCATCTGGACGTCGCCGGCGAGCGTCGGCATCCAGGCGAGGTTGACCGTCTTCAGCGTCTCGGCGGTGATGACCGCGAGCACGCCAGGGACTTTCAGTGCCTCGCTGTCGTCAATCGACTTGACGCGCGCATGGGCGTGCGGCGAGCGCACGAAGTCGCCATGCAACATGCCGGGCAGCTTGACGTCGTCGACGTAGTTGCCTCTTCCTTGGGTGAAAGCGGATGTCCTCGACCCGCTTGCGCTTGCAGCCCATGCCTTCGAGGGCGACGGTGCGTTGTTCCCGCGTGGGAGTCAGGTCGTTCATTCCGCGGCCTCCTGGAACTCAACGCCGTTAATCTTGGCGGCGGCGTATTGAATGGCTTTGACGATGTTCTGGTAACCGGTGCATCGGCAGATATTGCCGGAGATGCCCATCCGGATTTCGTCTTCGGTCGGCGACGGATTCTCCTGGAGCAGCCGCTGTGCGCGGACGATCATGCCCGGCGTGCAGAAGCCGCATTGCAGGCCGTGCATCATGCGGAAGCCTTCCTGCAGTGCCGACAGCGAACCATCGGCATTGGCCACGCCCTCGATGGTGGTAATATCGCAGCCGTTGGCCTGGACCGCGAACATGGTGCAAGATTTCACCGACATGCCGTCGATATCGACGGTGCAGGCGCCGCAATGCGTGGTCTCGCAGCCAATATGGGTGCCGGTGAGCTGCAGGTTCTCGCGGATGAAATGCACCAGCAGAGTTCGCGGCTCGACGAGGCCTTCGACCTCGACACCGTTCATCTTCATCGTGATGTGGGTCTTTGCCATCTGATCGCTCCCCTCAGGCTGCTTTGGTGGCGGCGCGTTGCAGCGCGCGTATCACCATGATGCCGCCGACATGCTTGCGGTATTCGACCGGGCCGCGGGCATCCGCGGCCGGCGCCATGATCGCGACGGCCGCCGCAGCCGCTGTCTTGAGCGTGGCAGCATCGAGGCTGCTGCCGACCACCAGTTTCGCGGCCGCATTGGCGAGCAGCGGCGTTTCCGACAGATTGGTCAGACCGATCGCACAGGTCGCCACCTTGCCGCCGGACATCGTGAGCATCACCGCGGCCGCGGCAGTGGCGTAGTCACCGACCTTCCGCTTCAGTTTCTCATAGGCGTAGCCATGGCCAGCGGCAGGAGCTGGCACCGAAATCGAGGTCAGGAGTTCGCCGGGCTCGAGTGCAGTGAAATAGGCGCCCTGGTAAAAATCAGTCGCCGCGACGTCGCGCACACCCTTGGGGCCTTCGAGCCGGTAGCTGGCGCCAAGCGTCATCATGAGCGCCGGCATGTCGTTACCGGGATCGCCATTAGCGACATTGCCGCCGATCGTGCCGCGGTAGCGCACCTGGGGATCGGCGATCAGCAGCGCGGTTTCCCGCAGGATCGGGAGTGATTTGGCGATCTCATCGGAGGCCAGCAACTCGTGCTGGGTAGTCATGGCCCCGATCACGACCGCGTTGCCGTCGCGGCGAATCCCTTTCAGCCCGGCGACCCCGTGCAGATCGACCAGATGCTCTGGTGTCGCCAGCCGGAGCTTCATCATCGGAACCAGGCTGTGGCCGCCGGCAAGCGGTCGCGCCTCATCGCCGAGCGTCGAAAGCAGATTCACGGCGTCGGCCACCGTCGCCGGCCGGTGGTAGCTGAACGGGCCAGGGATCATCGTCTCCTCCATCTTGTCCTGTGAGGCCCTTACGGGGCACGCGGACGTTGGGGAGGACGGTCGCTCCGGGTGGATTCACCCGCAATGACAAGGGCACAGGAGCGTGAAATTCGCACCAAATGCGGCCAGAAGTACACGAAATGCGTCAGTGTCTGCGCCCCAACGAGACAGAGAACCCGTTCAGGCCATACGGCGCGCCAGCCCGAGTCGTGCCTTCAGCTCGGCGATCTTGGCCCGACTGACCGGAACCCGATGCGGCGATGGGCCATCCAGTTCGATGACCGCGCCATCTCCTTCCTTGCGGACGAAGCTGACATGCGGGATAGCGACGATGTGGCTGCGATGCACCCGAACAAACAGGCTCGGGTCGAGCTGCTCCTCAGCCTCCGAGATCGACCACGGGCACATCCGCTCCCGAGTCCCGTCATGGACCTTGGTGTAGTGGGCATCGGCCCGGACACTGCGAACGTCGGCAGCGTTGATGAAATGGGTGCCGTCGGCACCTTCAACTGGTAGTCGGGGAGCGGGAGCGGGACGGGGCGGCTGGCCGATGCCGCCAAGCGGGATCGGCCGCAACTTCGGGCTAGTCGGGACCGCGCCGCCATCCCCAATCGGGATGTCGATAGCCGCCGCTGCAACCTCCGCGGCGGACGACGAGCCCTTCCGGCGCGAATCGGGCACCAGTGACAGCAAGAAACCGGCCGTAATCACAAAGCAGAGCAGCGCCACAACCAGCGACAAGATCTGGGGTGATGCGGCCAGACCATCCATGTGGTGGTGCGCAGTCGCCGAGGGCGAAACGACCCGCATCCCCGCCATCGCGGTGTAGTGCATGCCCGAGACTGCAACACCGAACGCGACCGCGCTCAGCATCAGTTGCACGCCGCCTTGCCGCGCAAGAAACGCCCGTAGGCCGCCATAAGCGGCAGCGATGGCGATCGCGACTGCGAGCACTACCATTCCAGCGGCATGGCTCATCGCGAAGTCGCCGGATAGTCCGTGCATGCCGACATAATGCATGCTGGCGATGCCGAGCCCGAGCAATACCGCCGATGACACCACCCGCAGCATGGACGGCTCGCCGATGCTGACAAAGAACAGCGAAATGCCAACCACCAGCGCGCAGATCAGGAATGAGACAATGGTCGGCAAAACCAGATAGACCGTGCCGGCCGGCAGCGGCGCCGCCAACATGCCGACGAAATGCATGGTCCAGATACCGACGGCGAGAAAGAATGCTGCACCCGCGAGCAGCAGGCGATGCCCGGCATCCGGCGTACCGCGGATGCGCGCGGCGAGGCCGAAACCGGTATAACCGCCCAGGATCGCGATCGCCACCGAGAGCGCGACGAGATAAGGATCGTGTCCTTCGAACATGATCGTCTCGGCCTCCCCGCCACCACGGAAAAGCCTCCTCCCAATCGTGACTCTACAGGTGCGGTGGGGGATTTGACAATCAGATGATGGCGAGGCGAGCCCCAACCCAATTCCCCGCATGAACCAGGCCGCGCAAGTGTTTTCGGTGAGCGTCGGTGCCGACTTCCGTCATCTCGACACCGGCCTTCGTAAGTTGCTGGCCGAAGAGTGGGAGTTGGCGCCGACTTAGTCTCCAAAATGCTGGGCGACGGGAAGCGTTTTTAGCCGCACGATGTAAAGGCATCGACCACGCGACGCCGGCGCCCAGTCCGCAAAGAACACGCCAGTTGCGTCCAAGATGCTCCTGTTCTCAGCGTCGGCCCAGAGGGGACCCGTAATGAATGGCCCGATCAAGTGCACCGGAGCTCCTCGTCGAACTCGTGATCGACGATTGATCCGACAGATACTGCGTCGATCTAGCACCCGACTTCGGGGGATTTCAGGGGCCCGATGTCGACCCAACGCCGCCAAGCGACCTATATTCCGCTTGGGCGGCGTTGTGCTTGTGCTGACCGATCGATGCCTACCTGTCCTTCCTGACCAACGTCAGTCGGCATCTAACAGTAGCTTCGAGATGGATGGCTATCTCTCGCTGCGTCATTCCGGCAATCCCCGTGAGCGCAATGAGAAGCATGTCGTCTTCTGCTGACCACGGCCTGAATCGGCTGCTAGGCATATGCCTCCGTTGAAACGGTTTGTTGCGCTGGCGGGAAAGGCCACCAACTAAGGCGGCCTCACTGTACGCGCTTAATCTCAAACGAAAATGTTGCGTGCATTCCGCGCCGTCCCCGTTGCGCACTTCAATTGCCAATTGGCGCCCAATTCCGGCGGCAGATTTAACCCGCCGCGCCTCGCCTCGCGCGAAATCTCCGAGCGCGCGAGCCGCTTCGTCTTGCGCAGCTTCCAAGTCCGAAAGCAACATTCCGTCGTCATCTGTGACGATACCTTGCTCGTCGCGTCGATCGAAAAAGAAGCGGCACATTGGGTGCGGCTGCCAAACCAGGCGGGAGCATGAAGCACTCTCAGTCACCGATCATTGCCGAGGTCCGCTCGATGATGCATTCCAACCCAGCTATTGCCGGTTGTTTCTTGATTGGCGGTTTTAATCCCCGACAATTAGCCACTCGGCCATGTGGGCGGGCCGTTTCGTCCCGTCGCGCCTTCCGCGGTAACGCCTCTCGCTCGCGACAGGGGGAGAAGCTCTTTCAGGCTGATGCAGCGCGGCGCCGATCCGTGGCAGGCAGCGGGCTACCTGGGCATGTCGCTTGACATTCTGCTCAATACCTATGGCCATCATCACCCCGATTATCTCTCGGACGCCGTCGAGAAGATCGCCAAGAGAGAGAGGAAGATCGAAGGAAACCGCAGCAGCAGTTTCGAGTCGGTACTGCCACTGCGTGGATAGAAAATGCAGTGTCACGTGGCTTGGATTGCCGGTGCGGCCGGGCTGATGACTATCAAGTCCACCCGGCGTCCGATGACTTTGTTCGCGGCGGAGAGAGTGTCAGTCAATCCCCATTTAAAGATAAAGCACTTTCAGTTTTCAAGACCAAAACCCACCATTTGAGCTACGCCGTAAAATGAAGCGTTGTCTGCGCGAACACGCCGTTTGCAACGGCGAACTTCTCTTCGGCGCGTTACTGGTATTCGCCGTTAAGCCCACTTTTCGGCCTACGATGCGACGCCCCTGAGCGACCCAATGCTGGTGTTCGCTGCTTGGATCGCATAGGCTTTGGTAGCGTCCAAAGGACCCAGCGCAGAGCGCAACGGGGAATTTGCCCCACTGTGTATGCTTCTCGCAGGCGCGTTGCGGCGACTTCAATCGATTCCACCGTCCACCTCAAATCGTGATCAGTGGAGGACGCTATCGAGTGCCCAAGAGACTCTAGTTCTATCTGCCGATTGTGCATCGGGTGCACCATGGCGTCCGCCGTCGACGACGAGATGCAGGCGAATACCGTATACCGGTTCATGACGACGAACTTCGAACCTGCGATCATGTCCGGGATCTGTTTGCCTTCTTCCGGCGTCGCGTGACTGTGTCTCGCCGGCTGGCTTTCAGGCGAACAGCGGCGGGCCGTTGGGCTTCGATGGCTCGGGCTGCTTCTCTTGCGAGATCGTGGAGAGATCTTGCAAGTCGAGCACAGCACGGATCGCCGCGCTCAGTTTTTCGGCGGCAACCTGGGGGTCGGGCGTCCCTTCCTTGTCGCGCCAAGTCACCACCCCGTCGGGTCGCACAAGCAGCGCTCCGGCCTCTTCGATGTCGCGGACGCGCTGCCACTCGCAGTACAGGTCCTGCGCGTCGGGCGAACCCGTCACGACGATCCGCAGGAACGGCAGATTGAGGCGGCGCACCGCGTCCTTCCAAGCGGAACCGGCGAGACCGGTCACGACGGTGAACAGACCCTTCCCGGTCACGTCCAACGTCGACATGCGCGTACCTTCCGAACCAACGAGCCATGCGGGCGGGATCTTTGCACCGGGTCGCGTCGTCGCTTGACGGTAGAGGTCGCGGTCGCGCAGCCATTGTTCCGGCTCGGCGTTAATCGGCGTGGGGTCCAGACGCCGATTGGCGCGCTAAGCCATCGATCTAACTAACGCTCGAGGGGTCACTCTTAGACGCTTGTTCACGGGTAAATGAGGGTCGCCGTGTTCGGCGTAGTGAACGTGTGCCGCACAGGGGCAGATCCAGCCCTACGCTGGCCAGCCAATTAGACATAGTCGCGCGTACTGTTGGGTGGTCAGGCGGCAGTTGCGTCCCCCGGGGCCACACGATCAAGCGTGTCGAGGAGATCGACGCGATCGTTCTGGAAAAAGCCGACGAGGCGAAGGACATGATCGCCGGTTCGCCCGCGGGACAGGATCAGATGCTCGACCAAGTCGTCTTCGCGTAAAAAAGATGCAAACGCATTCGCAACCAGCTTTCGGATCAAGAAAACGCCGGGTACGAGTGACCAGACCGCCGACGACTTCCGCGAGCATGTAGGCGGCCGTCAGTCCGCGCCGTCCCGTGTGTATGGCGGCCGGCGAGCCATGCTCACCGCCTCCAGGCGTACAAACCTCTATTGCATGTGGCCGGTAAGCACTTGCGCAACCCTCTTTTCCCTCTCGTAGTTCCTCGGCTGACGCAAAATTCGTGAGGAAAACACCGGCTGCTCATCCTGCGTGAAGAATTACTGCTGCCCTGCCGCTTGGAGCCTCATACGCACGAGAAGATCTCGTCGGTCGGAAACTTGTCTGATATCAGTTCGGGACCGTTCCGACCGATCAACAGCATATCCTGAATGTGCCAGTGGTTGATGTGGGGTTCCATCGCGATCACCATACCCTCTTCCAGCCGCCGCGGATTGTCGCGCGAGATCACCGGCTCCTGCTGATGCCACCAGGCACCAACGCTATGACCGGCCAGCATCGACTTATATACCTTGCCCTTTGCGGCGAACCGCTCCACCACGAAGCGGTAGACCTCGCCCGCAGTCTTTCCCGGCACCAGTTGTTCGTTGGCGGCGCGATAGATGTCGCGGATGACGGCGTATTCGCGGCGCTGCTCCTCCGACGGTTTGCCGACCACGGCGCAGCGTGACTGGTGGCCAGGATAGCCTTTCACGTAGGTCACATAGTCGGTCCGGATCGCGTCGCCCGCGGCAAAGGCAAAATCGCTCTCGCCGCCATAGGAAATCGTGTTGCGCGAGGAATTGAGAATGCCGTGGGTAAATTCCGACCCGTGCGAGAGGCAATAGGCCATTAACGCCGCATGCAGATCCCGCTCGCGCATGCCGGGCCGCACGGTAGGGAAACACGCTAGGTAAGCATCGTCGAGCATGTCGGCCCCAAGTTTGAAGCGCGCGAGCTCCGCCTTGGTCTTCACGGCCCGGACATGATCCATCAGAGCGACGCAATCTGATGTGCGCATCTTCGGCAGCTTGTCGCGTAATGCCTCCCAATCAGCCGCGTTGATGAAGTTGGTCTCGAAGCCGACCTTGCCATCGGTGAGCCCCATATCGCCGAGGGTCTTGGCAAGCCGCTCGATCGGCGGTTCGGTGTAGCCTTCATAGACGTCGAAATGCTCGACAAAGGAATCGCGCTCCGGCAGATCCTTGGCGATCGCGTTGACGACGATGCGCGGCTCTCCCTTCCGCGGCCAGACCAGATAGACGCCGCGCGGCGAGTCCGCGAGATCAAGGTGCCGCGCCAAGGTGCCTGGATAGGCGAAGCCGGTGAGATAGGTGAAATTGACGCCGGCGCGCGCGACAATGGCATCCAACCCTTGCGCATCCATCTCCCGCTCCAGCCGAGCGAGCTGCACGAAATCTTTGGCGGCGGCCTTCATTTTTGTTCTCCTGATACGAAATTGCTTTGCAACGCGGCGTCAATGCGGCTCAACCAGCCTGAGAAAGCGTTGGGTCCGTTCTTGGGTCGGACGATCCAGTACCTGCTCAGGCGAACCGTGCTCGACCACCACGCCCTCGTCCATGAAGATCACGCGGTCGGCGACCTCGCGCGCGAACCGCACTTCATGCGTCACGATCATCATGGTCATGCCGGCTTCGGCGAGCCGCCTGATCGCGGCCAGCACCTCGCCGACCAGCTCTGGATCGAGCGCGGAGGTCGGCTCATCGAACAGCATCAGCCGCGGTGAGATCGCGAGTGCGCGTGCGATCGCAACCCGCTGCTGCTGGCCGCCGGACAGCCGATGCGGCAGATGATCTGCGTGGGCGGCAAGGCCGACCGCGTTCAACAGGCTGAGGCCGAGCGCGCGCATCTTGTCCGCGGGCTCGCCATAGACCCGCATCGGCGCCTCCACGATGTTTTCCAGCGCGGTCAAATGATCGAACAGATTGAAATGCTGGAATACCATGCCGATCCGCGCATCTGCGCGTGCCTTAGCGAGATTGCGGGTCGGCGCCAAGCCGCCCCCGGGCTGTCTGGCATAGCCGACATATTTGCCGTCGACGGTGATCTCGCCCCAATCGAGCGGCTCCAGATGATTGACGAGCCGCAGCAGCGTGCTCTTGCCTGAACCGCTCGGCCCCATCAGGACCACCACTTCCCCGCGCTTGATGGTCAGATCAACGCCGCGGAGAATTGCGCGGCTCCCGTAGGATTTCTGCACGTTCTGCAGGACAACGAACGCCTCGTCCCGGGTTGCCTCGGACGGTCCCGCCTTGACAGCGTCGGTCCACGCCGTGGGCGACACGGCGGACTGCACCACGGCCTTGGCTTCACGCTTCCGATCGGCGCTGAAATTGCGTTCGAGATAAAACTGCGCGATCGCGACTGCGCTGGTCAGCACGAGGTAGAGAATGCCGGCGGCCGCGAACACGGTGAAAAACTTGAAGTTTTGGCCAACGATCTGCTGCGCGCGGAACGTCAGCTCGTTGACGAAGATTACGGAGGCAATCGAGGTGCCTTTGATCAGCGAGATCACCTGATTGGCCATCGCCGGCAGGATCGCGCGCATCGCTTGTGGCAGGATGATTCGGCGCATGGTGAGGAACGGCCCCATGCCGAAAGACGCCGCAGCCAAGGTCTGCTTGCGGTCGACGGAGAGAATGCCGCCACGGATGATCTCGGCGCAGAACGCGGCCTCGTTGAGGGTGAAGCCGAGCAACGCCGTCGTAAAACTGTCGAGCCGGATGCCGACTGCCGGCAACGCGTCGTACAGAAACACCAGTTGCAGGATCAGCGGCGTGCCGCGCATGAACCAGATGTAGAGCCACCCGGCCCCGCGCACTGGCGCCAACGGCGAAAGGCGCATCAGCGCCAGGCCGAGCCCCAGCCCGATGCCGCCGACCATCGCAAGCGCCGCGATCTTCAGGGCGTTGACCGCGCCCTCGAGCAGGAAAGCCGAGAAGACGTAGCCCAGCACTTCCATGACCGGCTCGGGCAGCATCCCTGCGTGGAGGCCGGCGGCTGCCGCCACCAGCGCAACCAGAACTGCCAGCCCGGCCAAGGCGGCAGGACCGGAGACCAGTTTCTTCTCGGCGGCCATCGCCTCACTCATCGCGCTCATCCCGTTCCTAGATCATTATCCGGATAGTTTGACCGTCGCATGCGCGACGGTCTGCGCCGCCGTTACCAGATCGGACAACAGCACCCGCTCATCTGCCGTCGGCCATTCCTTGTAGATGCGGATATCGCCGGGACCATATTGCACTGTCGGGATGCCGAGAGCCGCGATGATGTTGCCGTCGCCGACATTGCCGAGCCGGCCCCAGCCACCGATCACAGCCGGCGCCCCGGAGGCGCGCATTTGTCCCTCGGCCAACGTCGTCACCAGCGCATGGTCGGACGAACACGCCATCGGCTCCTGACACCAGCCGTTCTTGGTGCCCTTGGCTGGCAGCTCGAACGAATAATTGAACGCCGGATGCTCGCGCTTGATGCCTTCGAGTAGCCCCGTCAGATCAGCGGTCACGCTCTGCATGGTTTGACCCGGCACCGTACGGAATTGCAACAAGAGCTCGGCCTGCTTGCTGTGCAGACCGGACAGGTTCTTCTGGTAGTAGTGCTCCTTATGGAAGGTGTCGAATGTGTGGGTCGGAAATCCCGGCAACTCCGGATGCGACGTGAAGCTCATCCAACCACCTTCCGGAATCGGATCGAGACTCGGTCCTATTCGGCGGATCACCTCGCAGAGCTGCTCGATCGGATTCCAATATTGAGCCTTGGCTTCCGCGCTGTAGCGGAAGAACAGTTCCGGCGCCTCGACGCGAATGCGCACCATGAGGATGCCGACGCAGACGTTGGCGATGGTGTTGTTGGAATGCTCCATGTTGATGCAGAGATCGGCGCGGATGCCGCTCTTCAGCAGCGCCCGCGTGCCGGCGCCGCCGAGCTTGTGCGCGACGACGGGACACAGTAGCACATCGCCTTTCAGGCGCGTGCCGGACTTGATCACTGCCTCCAAGCCACAGAAAGCCGCGGTCAGTCCGCCTTTGTCGTCGTGGGCGCCCATGCCCCAAATCCAGCCATCCTCGAACTTGGCGCCATAGGGATCGACCGACCATCCGGGCATTTCGACGCCAGGATCCATGTGCCCATTGAGCATGAGGGACGATCCGCCGCCGGTCCCGCGTAAGATGCCGACCGGCTGCCGGCTCTTCGATGCCGAATTGAACGGATGCTGGACCTCCATCATCATGACGTCGAGACCGATGTCAGTCATCCGCTCCGCCAGATGATCCGCAATTGACTGTTCTTCGAATGCGGAGCTCGGAATGCGCAGCAACGCCTGTTCGATCTCCAGCACGCGCATGGGATCGACGTGCTTCTGCACGCTCGTCAGTTCAGTGGTCATAAGTTTGGTCCGCTTAGGTCACGCATCTGATCGGCACATGCCGATCGGATCACTCGGTCAGTACGGTGGGCTCTGTCGTCAGGCTGTAGTCCACCTGGTATTTCTCGTAGATCGCTTTCTCGGTACCGTTGGCGCGGATCGTCGCGAGTCCATCCTTGATCGCCTTCACGAGGTCAGGATTGCCTTTCGCGATACCAACCGAAATCTTGGCCCCGGTGACAACGTCGAATGCGCTCTGCACCTTGTCCGGGCTGGAGGCGATCATGCGGTCGCCGACGAACTTGTTGACCGCCGCGAGGTCGGCGCGCCCGCTCTGCACCAGGCGCAGGCTGCTCGGCATGTCCTGCGACAGGATAATCGTCACGGCGGACTTGCCGGCCGCGGTGCATTTGGCGTTCGCCTCGCGCAGCATCGCTTCCTGCGTGGTGCCGAGCTGGGTGGTCGCGGTCAACCCGCAGAGATCGTCCAGCGTGTGGGCGCTCTTAGGGTTGCCCTTTGCGATAAGCATTCCGGTCGCGGCATTCATGTAGACGACGAAGTCAAGCTTCTTAGCCCGCTCGGGCGTGTAGAGCAGGGTGTCCCACATGATATCGACCTGGCCGGACATCGCCGCCGGGATCAGACCCGACCAGGTGCCGATGGTGAAATCGATGGGCACGCCGACACAAGCGAATGTGGCGCGGGCGAGATCGGCATCGAGCCCGATCAGCTTGGTCAGATCCTTCGGGTCGCGCTGGCTGAACGGCACGCTCTCGCCATCCTGGCCAATCTTGATGGTCTTGCCGGCCAATCCGGGATACTTCGCCGCCAGCTTGGTGGGCTCGCAGGCCGTATCGTCAGCATGGGCCGGCGCCGGCCGAACTGCGCAAAGAAGCGCCAGAGCAAGCACAAAAATTGCGCCTATTGGCTGCAATCTATGCAGACTACGCATGGATGGGATTTCCTTATCGCAAAAATTAGCCCGCCTTCGTGAATATTGTTCGCGTCACGCAACGATTACAAATGAAAGATGGACATTCAATTCATGCGCATATTTTATGATTTGAAATGGATTCACGTCATCTCGAAACGCTTTTGTGGGTTGTGCGGCTCGGCGGTATCGGCGCCGTGAGCTGCTGCCGGTTTGATGGACACCCGGTTAAGCTAATCCCACCTTGCGCTCGAACTCAATGGGGCTGAGATAGCCGATGGTCGAGTGCCTGCGGGTCGTGTTGTAAAATCGTTCGATGTAGTCGAACACATCGGCGCGTGCCTCATCTCTGGTTCGATAAATCTTGTTGGCCGTACGCTCGGTCTTGAGCGAGGAGAAGAAGCTCTCCATCGCCGCGTTATCCCAGACGTTGCCGGAGCGGCTCATGCTGCAAACGATGCCGTGGTCGGCCATCAGGCGCTGGAACTGCTCGCTGGTGTACTGGCTGCCCTGGTCGGAGTGATGCAACAGCGCATCCGGCTTTCCGCGCCGCCAGACGGCCATCAACAATGCGTCCGTCACGAGCTGTGCCGTCATGGCGGCACTCATCGACCAGCCCACCACGCGGCGTGAGAACAGGTCGATCACCGCTGCGACATAGAGCCAGCCTTCGGCCGTCCAGAGATAGGTGAAGTCGGCGATCCACTTCTGGTTCGGCCGCTCGGCGGCGAACTGCCGGTCAAGGAGGTTCGCCGGTACGGTCTCGAGCTGTCGATCGCCGCTGTCCTTCGGCAAGCGCCGACGTCGCGGCCGCGCCCGCAAGCCTTGCAGGCGCATCAGCCGCTCAATCCGGTGCAGGCCGCAATCCGCCCCATCGGCGAGCAGGTCACGCCACACCCGGCGTGCGCCATAGGTGCGGTCGCTGGCGGCGAAGCTGGCCTTGACCTTGCCGCCGAGCTCCTCGTCGCTGCGGGATCTGGCGCTGGGAGAGCGGTTCAGCCAGGCATGGAAGCCCGACCGCGACACTCCCAGCGCATCGCATAGCCATGCCACCGGCCAGATCGTCCGGTGCTTCGCGACGAAGGCGAACTTCATGTCGCTTCCTTCGCGAAGTAGGCTGCGGCCTTTTTTAGGATATCCCGCTCGGCCTTCAGCTTGGCGACCTCACGGCGCAGCCGCTCGATCTCCTGCTGCTCCGGCTTCATCTGCCCGTGGCCGGGAAAGGCTTGCGCCGGGTCGGAGCCCAACTCCTTCACCCATTTGCGCAGTACGTTCTCATGAACATCCAGGTCACGGCCGGCTTGCGCCACCGACACCCCACGTTCCCGCACTAGCTTGACCGCCTCGACCTTGAACTCGCGGCTGAACTTCCGTCTTTTCATCGCCACCTCCGGCTTCATGAAACACCTAATCTGGGTGTCCATCAAACCGGCAGCAGCTCATCGCCGCGCAACATCTCAACCTTACTCAGCCGGCCGTCACCCGGCGCATCCAGGAGCTCGAGCGCGAGCTCGGCGCCAGAGTGCTGCGGCGGCAGGGCCGCAACGTCGCTTTGACTGCGCTGGGCCAAAGCTGTCTGGAGCGCGCCGAGCGCGTTCTCTCGGAAGTCGCGATGATGAAGGCGGCCGCCGGCCAAGATGCTGAAGTCGGCACCATCCGTGTCGGCGTGGTGGAGAGCATCGCGCTAACCTGGTTTCAAAGTTTCGTCGCTCGAATCGAGCAGCGATTTCCGAAAGTGCGTCTCGAGATCGACGCCGATCTTGCGGGCGGCCTGGCAGCCAAGCTCACCCGGCGTCAGATCGACATTGCGCTATTGCCAGGCCCGGTCGATCTGTTGGGCTCGGTTCGCATTTCACTCGGGAGTTGCGCCTTGAAATGGCTTGGCCACCCTCGATTTTGCCCACCGGATCGCAATCTTACGGCAGCCGCACTTGCGGAGCTTCCGACTATCGGCATGCCACAAGACGCAAGCGTCTATCATTTGATGGTGAATTGGTTCGAGGAGGCCGGCCTCAGCCCTCGCTTCATCCATCGCTGCAACAGCTTCAGCGTGATGTTACTTCTCGTTAGGCGTGGGATCGGGATCAGCCTGCTTCCAGCAGACCTCTTCGCGGAAGACCTTGCTGCCGGTGCACTCAAGATTTTGCTTGAGGACTCTAGCGCGATGGATATGGAATATTCGGCGGCCTATCTGCGAGCAAGCGACAATCCTCTGGTACCGCAACTGGCAGCGCTCGCACGCGAGGAAAGCTGGTTCGTTGGGACGAAGCGAGGCCGGGGCGATCAGCGCATTGCGAGCTCCATATCCCGCTTCTAGCTTTAGCGAAGTGCGCGTGCCTCGAATTTTGAAACCTCATCTACCGGTGGAGAGGGCCCTCTTGGACGCTTATTCACAATGAACGGCCGCTTGCAGCCAGAAGCGGCCGTTCGACAAGCGCCCATTCCGCGAATTGGGACTTGGCATAGATTGGTCTCGCCAATATCCGCGTCGCGAACGAGATCAGCCGCCTCCGAGACACCGCCGGCACCAACGAGCGTTTCGAAAGCTGCTCGCGTTAGCCGTCCGTAGATTTTCTTTGACCTCCCGGTGCACGCACGTGCTCACGCTACTTCTAACTGGCTGAAAATATTAAATTCTCGCTCCACTCCATCATGAGCAAGTTTAAGCTAACTTCGGCATCGGACGTCTAACGAAATCAGATCCACCGAGTGCTGCCTGCCTTTGCCGGCCAGGGAGGGTCGTCATTCGGAAGCGTTATTTTTGGAGGGCTATTTGCTCAACTGCCCCTCTCACCTAAATCAAGAAGAACTTTGGTAATCCTGCAGACCTGGAGAAAACAATGTCACTCCTCGCTCGCGTTGCCCTTGCGTGTTATCTGGCTATTGCGTTTGTTCCCCAAACGCTGGCACGCGATGTATTCACCCCGCCTGCTGTACAAGCACTTGTACCTTTTACCTCAGATGAAGGTCTCGCCCGCTTGGCCCGGGCGGTGGGAAAGATCGACTTCCCTGCCCTGGCGAATCAATTTGAGCCGCAATCGAACATCGCCTTCTGCGGTCCCACCACTGCAGCAATTGTGCTGAACACGGTACGCGCCAGAAGCCAGGATCTTCCCCGTGATCACAGCAGACTGCATCCTGAAGACCTTCAGTATCTGCCGAACGGATTCGACTTGACGGTCCCGCGCTTCACCCAAGACAACGTAATTAGCAAGGGCCATAAGACACGCGCACAGGTTCTTGGAGAGCCCGTCACCCTGAATGGAAAGCAGATTAGGGATGGCGGCTATCAGTTGCGTCAGTTCGACGAATTACTGACTGCGAACGGTCTTGCCACTCGGCTCGTCGTGGTTGATGACGAAAAGCCTGAGGCGGAAATTCGAGCTGATTTCAAGGAAAACCTCGAGCGCGCTGGCGACTACGTAATCGTCAACTACAGACGATCGGAGGTCGGCCAACCAGGCGGCGCCCACATTTCACCTCTTGGGGCATATGACGCCGATTCCGACTCGGTGCTTGTTATGGACGTGAACCCTGCCAGCGCCGGTTGGGTCTGGATGCCGGTGGCGACCCTCATCAAGGGAATGCGCACGTTCGACACGATCGAGAATCGTGGGTATATTTTAGTTCAATCACGTTGATTATCAATGATGCCACTACGTCAACTCGGCTACCCCGGTCGCACGGCGGCGCGGCGCATTCATGTTATAGGACTTGCATTCGCTTCGGGCCCACGACCCGGTTTGTCTCAGAAGCGGGTACCTTTGGGCGCACGATGTATCGGGAACAGCTTTGGTGACAGATAGAATGCAGGCGCTCAGCTTGGCTTTGGCAGGGGTAGGTATTGCTTATGTTGCCGAACCGCTGGCGCGCCGGTACCTGCGCGAAGGGAGCCTTAAGTGGCTAATGCCGCAATCGGCGGCCGAATATGACGGATCATTTCTCTATTATCCAAAGCGCGCGTCCCTAGCGCCAAAGCTTCGCGCCGTTATTGACGTGGCAAAACCCTGAAATCGTTTGAATGAGCAATGTCCGTTTTTTGGCGGGCAGGCACTTAACGGACATCACAAATTTACCGAATGACCGCTTTGCGCGGTGAGTTCAACCGATCGCTGCAACACATTCTGCGAACTTCTCAGCCGGCGTCTGATAGAGCAAGGTCTTTCTCGGCCTTTCATTGAGCTGTCTTGCGATGGCACTGAGCTTGGCCTGGCTGTGCAAAGACAGATCGGTGCCACGCGGAAGATACTGGCGCAGCAATCTGTTGGTGTTTTCGTTTGAACCGCGTTGCCAGGGAGACCGAGGGTCACAAAAATAGATTTCGACCTCGGTGGCCAATGCCAGGCGCTGATGGTCGGCAAGCTCTTTGCCTCTGTCCCAGGTCAGCGACCGGTAAAGCTCGCTAGGCAATCGCTGCGATTGCTTGATCAGCGCCGAGACGACGCTTTCGGTGTCTTTGTTGGCAACCTTGACCAGCATCACGTAGCGCGAATGGCGTTCGACAAGCGTTGCAATATAGCTATTTCTCGACCCGCCGATCAGATCGCCTTCCCAATGGCCGGGGACCGCTCGATCTTCCACCGACGACGGTCGTTCACTGATGGATACGGCATTCTTGATCTGGCCGAGCCCGTTCCGCTTCATGCTGGCGTGCCGGGATCGGCGGACCGTGCGCCTCGCCCTCAGGTGCTCAAGAAGCTCCTTTTTCAGCACGCCGCGCGCCTGAATGAACAGGCTGCGATAGATCGTCTCGTGTGACACCTGCTTCTGAGGCTCCACCGGATATGTGCGCTTTAGCCAGCCGGCAATCTGCTCCGGCGACCATTGCCGCCGCAGCAAGGTCGATACTGTCCGCCTCAGGAACGGACGGCAAGCCAGCTTGCAAAGCTTCGGACGCCGCGCCCGATCCCAGGCGGCTTGATCGGACCCTGCAGCTCGATAGCTATCCGCCCCGCCATTGCGCTCGACTTCACGGCTGATAGTTGACGGAGATCGTCCCAAGTGGCGCGCAATCGAACGTAACGAGCAGCGCATGCTGAGCCATCGAGAGATTTCCTCTCGTTCCGAAAGGCTGAGCGCACGTTTGGCACGGTGCCGATCCGGAGGACGGATTCCACCGGTCGGCGAGATTACCGAGAAGACCGACGAGGACTCTCGGTCAAACCGGCGTCCGATCGAACTCATTGGTTCGCCGGCCTGCCAGCGATCCCAGATCTCGGACCGCTGGGCGGCCGAGTAATAAATGCGACGCCGCTGTTTCATGTCCACACCCCATCTTTGCTAGAAGATTAGAGTGTTGCGCTGACCAATTGAGCCCGCCGCCAGAAGCGGCCATTCGTTCGAGTTGCATTAGCGATCCGGCAGCCCACGCTCGGCTGACGAAGCTGCACCGGGCATGCCTATTGCCCACGACCCTGCTGGCTTCGTCATGTCGGCAGCAGCGCAGATCCCAGAATTTGGCACTCAAGCTTCGCCGATCTCACGGCCCGAATCGATCCCTACTCCGTAGTAATCAGCACGGCCCGCCGATCTGAATTTCAGAGTAAGTTCGCCTGCCCGCTGGAAGGCCTTTGCCGTATCACTCGCCGTGAGCGCCACGGTAGTGGTTATGTCTGAAAGGCTTCCACCCGCCGCGGCCGCAAGGATCGCTGAAATCATCGTGGGTTCATCCGGTGCTTCCGCTATGATTAGCCAATCGTAGGGTCCCAAAGTCAGATACCAACTGATCAGTCGAGCACCGGCGGCGGCGAACAACTCCGCGACCGCCTCGGAACGGTCCTCAGGCTTCGCAGTCATCCCCTTGATGGCCGCTGCGGTGTAACGACCTTGAGAAATGTAAATCGTCATGCTGGCCTCCTCTGCATTCGCTAGTGGTCCATTCTCCGAAGTAACGTCGTGTCGCGGTGATGTTCGCATTAACATTGCAATCGAAATGTCCGAAATGGGTTCATTTGCCGACTTCGGCCATCACCACCTCGAGGTCCTTACCCCCGCAAGTCGACATCGTCAGCTCGGCCACTCATGTCGGCTAAGCGCCAAGACCGCTCGTCCTAGCGAAGTCGCGTTTTTCACCCAACGAGGACGTCAAGCAACAAGGGAAAGCTCTTCTTCGGCAGGCCGGCAAACTGCGAGACCTCATCGGCACACCAGTTCGGACGAACCCATCGTGGCAATTGAGCAATCTCCGCGAGAAATGGACGATGAATTCGTTGGCCACTCTCGTCGCTCCTACCCTACTTGGCAAGCTGGGCGAGGCGCTGTGTTGCTGCGGTTCGTCAATGTTATTGACGGTAATTCCCCGGAATTGCCGTCGCTCCAAACGCGGTCTGGGATGCGGCATTCAACGCATCCACTTCGACGTCAAGATCAGGATGGGAGATAATCATGCGCAGCGAAGCACTAGTGATTGCATTCGTGATCACGTTGACCGCACCGGCTTCGGCTCAGAAGGCCGAGATTGAAGCGATTAACACGAAATGGATTGAATTGTTCAACAAGGGCGACTTCTCCGGGATTGCGTCGCTCTACAGCACTGATGCGACCGCTTTCCCACCCGGCTCTGCGATGGTACACGGCCAAGCGGCCATCGAGGCAATGTGGAAAGGCATGGCGGAACAAGTTGGCGATCCGAAGCTCACAACCATTGACGTTAAGCCGCTTGGCCCCTCCGCGGCACGCGAGATCGGGACCTTCGTCCTGAAGACTAAGGGAGCGACACCGCAGGAAGTGACTGGAAAGTATGTCGTGGTTTGGGAAAAGGTCGGAAATGACTGGAAGCTCACCACCGACATCTGGAACGAGGGCAAATAGGCATCACTCGTTCTTAGGTCCGCTTTGCGCCAGAAGCGGTCGATCGTAACAAGGCGTCGTTGAGCGGCCATTTGGCTTTTGTCGCCAACGACAGGATGCCGTGCCAAATGGCTGCGCAGATCTGTTGAAGCACTCGTCGCCATCTACGCGATCGAGAACGAAATCACGATGAGGCTCTTACCGGCAGGGTACCTCACCAACGTCCTGACCAGAATCGTCAACGGTCATCTGAACCGCGACATCGACCAACTCCTTCCTTGGGCCTATCGCGAGCAATCCCTCAAAGCGGTGGCCTGAGGACGACGCTTACCATGAGTCCTTGGGCTTCGTCAGATCGCTGGCGATAAGACACATTCCAGTGACTGAAATTATTGGGAATGGACCCAAGTTTGGGTTCTACAAAAGACCCCCATCACGCATCCAGTTACTGACAGCGAGTTTTTTCCTGTGACTACAAGCCGTCCGGAATAGCTCTTTCCGTCTCTCGGGTTGTAAAGTTGGCCTTCAAAACCATTTGCCGTCGGAGTTGGCGCCTGAAGGATCATCAGGCCTTCTAGCGGTCGTGTCCTTAATCTCAGATCCGGGTTGTTTGTATCGACGGCACCTTTTGTGGCGTTGACGATAGATCCACAGTACCCGCGGCTACAGCGACTGATACGAACGGTCGAGCCCTGATCCTGCGTCAGCCAGATACCAGACAGATCACCGTTTGTTTGAGCGTTCGCGTTGCTAGATGTCGCAATTCCGATAGTCAGCGCCAGACAAGCTGCCGCCATGCTTGAGACAAGTCCCATGAGTCTACTCCTTCCTCTTCCACGAGTTCGAGCGCCGACGTGCGGGCGGACCGGGCGTCGACGTTGTAGGCGCGCTGACGGGCATCGATCATCCCAGCGTCCATTCTAAATGGACGCTTATGGTCGAGAGGACGAAGTTCGTTGGACGACGACGACCTTCCCTTTGGCGCGACCGGTCTCAACGTAAGCGAGGGCCTCGGCGATTTTGGCGAAGGGATAGGTTTTGTCGATGATGACCCGAAGGTGGCCTTGTTCGATCAGGTCCGCGAGCAGAGCCAGATCGCTCCCGCTCGGATGCATGAATAGGAATCTGTAGCCGACGCCCGCGCGCCGTGCCCGCTGCCTGACGCCGTAGCTTATGGCCCAGAAGGCTACGGCCAGAATCCAGCGACCGCCGAGATCCTGCCGCGCGGTCTGCGGCTCCGGAACGGCGGCGACCGAGACGATCTTGGTCCTGGGCTTCATGATCTTGAACATCCGGTCCAAGGTCTCGCCCCCGATCAGATCAAAGCCCGCGTCGAAATCCTTTCCGAACCTGGAGAGGTCGTCGCTCGTATAGTCGATCACGTCATCAGCCCCGAGCGAGCGCACCAAGGCCTCTCCCCGCTTCGAAGCAGTTGTCGTCACATGGGCGCCCAGCCATTTGGCGATCTGGATCGCGAACGTGCCGACGCCGCCGGCACCGCCCGAAATGAAGACCTTCTGCCCCGGCTTCACGCCGAGTTCATCCCTCAAGGCCTGGAGCGCGGTCAGCGCCGCAAGGGGCACGCCTGCTGCTTCCTCGAAATCCATATTTGAGGGTATACGGGCGGCGCAGTCTTCACCGACAGAAGCCTGTTCTGCGAAGGCGCCCAGCCGATCCTTCTCGATCCGGGCGAACACCCGATCGCCGGCGGAGAACCGTGTGACCTCATCGCCGACAGCGACCACCTCGCCTGCAAACTCATTGCCGAGCACCTGGGGAAGCTTCAGCCGATAAACGGGCCGCAGCTTTCCTTGCCGAAATCCGATGTCCACCGGATTCAGACCCGCCGCGCGCACGTTGACGAGGATGTCACGCGGCCGAAGCTTCGGTTCTGGGAACTCCATCAACGCCGAGCCTTCCGGGCCGCCGTATCGCGTGAGGACGTACGCAAGCATTCGTTTTTCGCTCCTGGACTGCCTCGTCCGTAACATTTTAGTTAGGTTGAGGGTCAAGCGGCATTGGAGAAATCATGCAAATCGGAGTACTGGCCAAACGCACCGGGCTCACCGCGTCCCGGATTCGCTTCTCCGAAGCCCAAGGCCTGATCAGCGTCGACCGGCGGGCCAACGGCTATCGGATCTAATTCGCCCGCTGCGCTCGTAGCGCTGAACATCATCACCAGCGCCCAAGACGCCGGCTTCACCCTCGAAGAAATTCGCCGCCTCATGCCCGGTGACCTGTCCGGCGGCTACGATGGAGCTTTGCTCGACGCCCTGCGGAAAAAGGTCGACGGCATCAGCGCGATGGGAAAGCGCCTGGCGCGGGCGCGATTGCAGATCGAGGCCTTGATCGCTGATGTTGAGAACAGGCCTGAGGGGTTGACCTGTGAAGCGAACATCGACCGCGTTCTGAAGCAGCTCAAGGACCCGCAGCGGACGCAGGCCCTGGACAGGTGACGGATTACGTTAGACCGGCATGGTCGGCGCCGCGAATGTCGATCGCACGTTTTCCGATTTGGCCGATTTCGCCATTACCGCTTGACCCTCAACCACGCTTAAAGGTTAGGGCTGTGGCGATCAGTGTTCACACCGCAGGCTGCGCGGCGGAACGAACAAGCCAGGGACGAACATGTCTAAGACAGTTGTGGTGACCGGCGCGTCGACCGGTATCGGCTTTGCGACCAGCGTGGCCCTAGCCAAAGCGGGCTACGACGTCTTCGCTGGGGTGCGCTCAGAGGCCGCGAGCGAGCCGCTGCGCAAGGCCTCGGCCTCGACGCGGGGCAAGATCACCCCCATCACCCTGGAGGTCACCGATGCGGCCTCCGTCGCCGCCGCGGCCGCGCAGGTGAAGGCGGCGCTCGGCGGCGAATCGCTGTTCGGCCTGGTCAACAACGCCGGCATCGGCCTGGGCGGACCCTTGCTCTATCAGCCGATCAACGAAATCCAGCAGGTGTTCGATGTCAATGTCATCGGTCTGCTGCGCGTAACCCAGGCCTTCGCCCCGCTGCTGGCGGCGACGCCGACCAGCCAGACGCGGCCCGGCCGAGTGATCAACATGAGCTCGATGGCCGGCAAGTTCGGCGCGCCCTTCGTCGGCGCCTACGTCGGCTCCAAACACGCGGTGGAGGGGCTGTCGGAGTCGCTGCGGCGCGAGCTGATGGTGTTCGGGATCGACGTGATCATCATCGGCCCGGGGGCGGTGGTCACCGCCATCTGGGACAAGGCCGAGGCCACCGATATCGGCTATCTCGCGGGCACCGCCTACGAGGGGCCGGCGAAACGGGTCAACGATTATTTCATTAAGAGCGGCCGCCAAGGACTGAAGCCCGAACGGCTGGGCGCCGTGGTCCTCATGGCGCTGACCGTCGACAAGCCGAAGACCCGCTACGCCGTGGTCAAGAACGCCCTGTTCAACTGGACCCTGCCGCGGCTGCTGCCCAACCGGGCGGTGGACCGCATCTTCGCGAGGAAGCTGGGTCTGACGCCTCAATAAGCCCAGCGCGGTTCGTCAACGCGTCGACCACGATCGCGCCCTCCGATCAAAGCGGCCGGACCATCGCCCACCTGCCGGCCCGGGCCCTGCGTCTCCCGGACGAATCGGTAGTTTCCGCCGAACAGGTTCACGGCACGGCATACAGGCTCGCGCAGCCATAGTCGGTGTGTATGGCAAGGCATCCCGACCGAACCACACGATGGTGCTGCGCCTGATGACATGATCGACTGTGAATCGTAGTCGCCGCTGCATGCCAATGAGTTCAATGATGTCGACGGGATCGTTGTCGAATAGCGCCACCCTACCCCGAGGTCACAGCCCTCCGGGGAGCGCGATCACGTCCACTCCAAATCCAAAGCTGCGAACTTCGCAGCGATTCGGTGCGCCAGCGCGAGTAGCTGACGATCAGTGCCAGGAGGTGTGATCAACGAAAGTCCATGTGGTGCATGGGACATGCGCAAGAACGGAAGCGTTACCTGAGGACATCCACCAAGGCCCGCCACACAAAGAAGACGCATGGCGTGCCGCCGATAGGCCTCAAGCGTTTCCACTGAAGCGGACCGCAGCGGGGCTGCACCGGGAACGGTGGGAACCACAATCACTTGTGTCCGCCGCCAGGTTCGCTCCAGTTGGCGGCGAATCTCGTCGCGCAGAGCCGCTGCGGCCGAGACCTGCTCAGCGGTCACGCTTCGAGCGACTTTCATCCTCTCCGCAATACCGGGTCCGAGCGCGGGTGTTGCGGTCTCCAGCCAGTCCTTCAGCTGCGCCCAGACCTCCGCCAGTTGCAATGTCCGGAACGTCTCGAACCAGAGGTCGAGCCCCTGTTCGCTCACTTCTCCGTCCTCAAGCCGGATGTCTGGGGACACGAGACCGGCAATCTGAACGCGGTGCGATGGGTCACACACCTCCGGAATACTCCAGGCCTCGATATCCCAGTGGATTACCAATGATTCAAGACCGAGTTGGTCCGGCGGCAACAACACGTCTCCCACTCGTTCGAGTATCCCAGGCTTGCGCGCGAACCATCCGACTACGTCGAAGGAGGGCGCAAGTGCGCAGACCCCAGTAGTCGACACTACGCCATGGGTGGGGCGAAAGCCGAACAGACCGCAGAAGCTCGCGGGAGCACGGATGGAGCCAGCCGTATCCGTTCCCAGCGCGAAGTCGCAGAGCCCTGCGGCGACAGCCGCTGCCGACCCGCAGGATGAGCCTCCGGTCAGGCGATCGGGCGAAGCGCTGTTGAGCGGGGCGCCATAATGGTGATTGACGCCGCTGAGACTGAAGGCCAGCTCGTCCGAGATGGTCTTACCCACCACGCGCGCACCGCGAGAGAGCACACGCTCGACGGCCCAGGCATGCGCTGTTGCCGGCGGATGGGTTCGCGCCCAGACAGGATTGCCGAAGCCCGTTGTCGCTCCCGCAATATCGAAGACGTCTTTGACGCCACAGGTGAGGCCATCCAACGGTCCCGAGCCTGTGGGATCTATATGAAGACGAACTCCTGGCATGAAAGCGCCGACGGGATCATCCCTACGAGGACGGGGTGGCGTGATAGGAGACATAATCAATCCTGCTGGAGGCTAACAACTCGATGCGCAGCGCGTTTCGTGGCGGGCTTGTTTTTGGGCCGATCAGATCCGGAATCGAAGCCCCCGGAACTCTGAAAGCGACGACTCGGTGACCGGCGCTTACTCCTCCGCCGATAGGGCCTGCATCATGGCCTTGTCGTCCAGTTCTCCTTGCCAACGCGACACGACGAGCGTTGCGAGCGCATTGCCGATGGTATTGGTTACCGCGCGGGCCTCGTTCATGAAGCGGTCGACCCCAAGAAGTAGCGCGAGCCCGGCGACAGGAAGCGCGTGAGTCGTGGCCAGCGTGGCCGCAAGAGCGATGAAAGCGGCTCCGGCCACACCTGCGGATCCTTTGGATGTCACAAGCATGACGGCAAGCAGGCCGACCTGATCTGTCAGCGATAGACTGGTGTTCGTCGCTTGCGATATGAACAACGCCGCAAGGCTCAGATAGATCGCACTGCCGTCCGGGTTGAAGGTGATGCCCGCAGGCATCACCAGCCCGACGATAGGCTTGGGACATCCCGCGCGCTCCAGCTTCTCCATGAGCTGCGGCAGCACGCTCTCAGATGAGCACGTGCCGAGAACGATGGCGATTTCGGCACGGATATAGTGCAGGAATTTGAGCATCGGTACACGAGCAATGCGCGCCACCGCTCCGAGTACAAACACGACGAAGCACGCCGCCGTTAGATACATGCAGGCAACAAGCAGTGCGAGATTGACAACGGAACTGATCCCGTATTTCCCGATCGTAAAGGCAAGGGCGCCAAACGCGCCAATCGGAGCGAGCCGCATGACAATGCGCATCACGCCGAAAAACCCATGAAGTGCGCTGTCCATCGCATCGACGGCGGACTGAGCGAATTTTCCGCTCAGAGAAAGTCCGACACCAAAGAGGACGGCAAAAATCAGGACTGGTAATATTTCTCCCTTGGACATGGCCCAAAGAATATTTTCAGGCACCAGTGTGAAGATCGTGTCGGCAAGTGTCGTAGAGCTTTTCTGAAATGTAGCGATTGATGCGGTATCAATCTTGGAGACGTCAACATTGAATCCTGCGCCAGGCTGGACGAGATTGCCGACGATTAGCCCAATCGCCAGAGCCATCGTCGAGATTACTTCGAAATAGAGGATCGTCTTAATTCCAACCGCACCGAGCCTTTTGATGTCGGTCATTCGGGCAACACCGACGGTGATGGTCAGAAAAATGATCGGGATAAGCACCATCTTGACGCAGCGAATGAAGAAATCGCCCAATACCTTCATTTCCGCGCCAAGTGCTGGGAGATACCATCCTAGCCCTATGCCGAATATCGCAGCGATAACGACCTGGAAATAGATGGAACTCCAAACACGCGCCGGACTCCTCTTTGGCGCCATGCCCAGACCTTCGCTCAGAGAAATGGACATGTCTTGTTCCTCGGTTGTCTGGAAGATTTGAAGGGATCGGTCGGCCTTTCAGGCCTTTCGGAAATTTCAATTATTTGCGGTCTGCGAAGGCGCTCGGAGAAGAGAGGCCAGGTCGAACTTGGGATCTTCGGCCTGTTGAGGCCGAACCGGAACACTTGCGCCCAAGAGGCGCCGGGCGATCACGTGCTCTGCTGGAAAATTCAATGTTTCGACGCTAGCGAGCAGATCATTCTGAAAGGAAAATATCGAGAAGGATCGGTCATTTTTGAAGCGCCGCACCACCCGGTCGGCGCATTGCGGGACAAGCCCAACGATCTGCAGCTTGTCATCCGCCTGATCACTCCAGAACCAGGGAACAGCGGAATATGAAGCCCTAACCCCGGAAAGGCGTCTGGCGACATACTTGGCCTGATCGGCCGAATTCTGAACAGAGGTGAGCACGATAGCTTGGGAGGCGTCGCAACGTGGAAATTGCGCGCAATCTCCGATCGCGCTAATTCGCTGATCGGATGTCAGAAGATCATGATCGACCATGATTCCGCTGTCCGTCTGAAGACCAGCTTGTTTCGCAAGCTCGATTCTCGGGGTGACTCCGACAGCTTCGACCACGAGATCGGCATCGATCTGCACGCCGTTGGACAGGGTGAGAACAAAGGATGACGAAACAGGGGACCGGATCCCGATCACGCCGACATCGAGGATGATCTTGACGCCGCGCGACTGATGTCGATGCTCCAGATAACGGGATACGTCGCGCGACGCCGCCCGTTCAAGCACTCTTGCGGCCCGATCGACGACCGTAACCTGTTTGCCAAGGGCCACCGCCGCAGCGGCGAACTCCATTCCGATGAAGCCGGCACCGATGATGGCCACGCGACGTGCGTTCGGCAGCGCGCCGCGCAGACGCTCGGCAGAGTGCAGATCATTGAGATGGGCTAGGGACAGGCCTCCTGCCACAGCAAGCCGGTTCGGCTCGGCACCGACGGCGAGAATGATATGCTCATACCGAAGCTCCTTCCCTCCGTCCAAATACAGCGTCTGGCCGGCCCGATCGATTTCTCTCACCCGTCCGCGGATCACATCGATCCCGGCGTTGGCGAATGCATTCGGCGAACGCAGAGGTGCCGCCGTGCCGTGCTGCAGGAAGGATTTCGAGAGAGGTGGGCGCTGGTAGGGCAACGTCTCTTCGCCATTGATCAGTGTGATCGGGCCGTCCTGCCCCCCTAAGCGAAGCGCAAATGCTGCCTCGGTGCCGGCATGGCCGGCGCCAACAATAACGATACCTCCGGACGACTGCGGATCGACGCTCATTTCGGACTAGAACTGTGTTGCAGGGATTTCGACGAACGACCCAGACAGGTCGGGCGTGATGGCAATCTGGCAGGCCAGCCGGCTATCGGACCTGCGCTCCGCCGCCACTACCTCGAGCATGCTGCTTTCAGCTTCCGAGGCACCCGGCAGAACGGCAGTCGCAGGCGCCGAGAGGTAGACATGGCAAGTGCCGCAGGAAAGCGCGCCGCCGCACTCGGCCTCGATCCCCGGAATCGCATGATTGCGTGCAACGGCCATCAGGGTCTCGCCGATCTCGGCTTCGCACTCGCGCTGTGTCCCCTGCGGCGTCCTGAAAACAATCCGTGCCATGGTCGTCCTGTGCGTTTGGTTGTCAGACAACTTCTTGGACCGCTCCCTGGAGCGGTCGTGACCCGAGCATGTCAGCGAGAAACGCGCTGCGGGCTTCATCCGCATTGAGTCCGTGTTCAGCCAAAAGTGGCGCGCAGCTTTCCAGCGCGTCTTCTACGGAGGCAGCAAGTGCCAGCTTCTTGTAGGTGTCCTCGACGCGGATGCCGATGCTTTCGCCGATGATCTCGACCGCGTTGACGATTTCGAACGAAACGCCGTTTTCGAACTTGCAGAGTTCGCGCTGGCAGCCGTGAAAGATGGTTGCCAGCGTGGTGACGCCGGCGCGCGCCGCCGCCTCGAATTCCGTCACCCGTAGGTTTTCCTTGAACTTCGGCGTTACTGTCAGATAGGTGGACATCAGCCCGGCCCGCGGCACGTCGAGGTGCACGAGTTCGACGCCCGAAATCTCGCTCAACAACCGCTCGACGGAGCGCACAACGTCGGGTCTTCCGGGACGCTCGTTGATGGCGATCCGCTTACTCATGTCATGCTTCATGAGCGGCTTCAGCCGGTCGAGATGGCGTTCAAGGAAGACATAGAACGGCGTCATGTCGAGATCATCGCGCCCGGTCATGAGCTGGTGCGCGGGCAGGATGATGTGTTCGAACTGCGACTGGCAGCTCGGACACCATGTCAAATTGGTGGTAGCCTGCTTGGCCTCGATCTGGCTCAGCGCCGCCATGCCGGCCCGTCCGGCGGTTTCGCCGTCGCCCGCGCGAAACTGGTTGATGCCGCAGCAGGCGCTCGAACCGCCGATGATCTCACAGGAGAAACCCATCGCCTGCATGATCTCGACACACAACAGGACAATGTGCGGCGTCTTGCCGACGTTGCAGCCGATATAGAAAGCGATGTCGGGCTTATCCTCGTCGGTGGTGGGCTTGAATTCCGGCTGTAGCCGGGCGACCTCGTGCCGATCCAGTTGCAGCCTGGATATGATCCTCAGCGACTTTGCGACCCCGCGGAAAGAGGCGGCGGCGTTTTTGCGGACCGCGTCGCCATCACGGCGGCGAACATTCGTGTAATTCGCCATCTTCACAAGGAAGAGCGGGTCCACCCCGTAGTCGCAGGCTTCGCGGCAGTACCCGCTGCTCGAGCAGGCTCCGGCCCAACGTTGCGCAGCTTCGTTGCCTTCGCCGCCGCGTATCAGGTCGATAATGCCGCCGAGTACATGCTTTGGGTCAGCCTCGGAGAGGCCGATGGCCCCCTTCATTGGGCAAACCTCGAAACACTTGCCACAGCCGACACAAGCGGAGGCTACATCCTGCACGCGCGCGTTGAGCGTCTCGAGAAAATCCATTCGCCGGCTCCTTCGAGCGTATCGGCCCGATTGGTCGACTATGGAGTGGCGCGCTGTGCGTGCGGAATTGCCAAAGCTCAAATGAGGATATAAAAGATGCTTATGCCTACGCGAAAAGATGCGCGGGGGATGCGGCTCGGACGCTCGCTGAAGCTGCGTGACCTCCACACCCTGACGGTCGTGGCTGAGCTCGGCAGCATGGCCAAGGCAGCGGCGTTTCTGTCGATTACGCAGCCGGCGGTTTCGCAGGCGATCGCGGACCTGGAACGTTTTGCGGGCGTTCGTCTGCTCGACCGAAGCCCTCGGGGCGTCGTGCTCACGGTTGCGGGAGAAGCGATGGTTGCGCGCGGGCGTCAGGCGCTTGACACGCTTGACCTCGGCATGCGCGACATCGCGTTCCTGACAGAGAGCGGTCGCGGCGTCGTGCGAGTAGGGGCCGACATGGCCTTCATCGCCGGCGGCTTGATGGCCGACATCATTATCCATCTGCGCAGCCGCTATCCTGGGATATCCGTGCATGTCTTCGAGACCAGCATGCGCGTTTCGGCGCCGGAATACCGAGAGCTTCTCGAGCGCGGCATCGATATCCTGCTCGGTCGGCGCTCACACGAAAACATCGATAGCGAATTGCTCGTCGAGCACCTGATGGAGGAGAAGCTCAAGGTCGTGACGAACTCAACTCATCCGTTGGCGGCGCGGAAGCGGATCGACTGGGCAGACCTGACGGGGGAGACCTGGATCCTGGCGGCCACCGACAGCATGGCCCGTATCACCCTAGAGGATGAATTCAGGCAGCGTGGCCTAAAGGTGCCGGATGCAGCGATAGCGACTTATTCCATGCAACTGCGCCAGCAACTCCTCACGACAGGAGAGTATCTCACCGTCATGACGGAATACTCCTTTCGCCATGGTGCCGACCGGTGGGGCCTGTACGCGCTGCCGCTCGAATGCTCACAACGCCTTCCAGTCGTCATTCAAAGGCTCAAGCACCGCTCGTCAACGCCCGTGGTCGAGAGGTTCCTACGGTCGGCACGCGCCGTTATCCTCGAAACGGTACGAAAACGGTGAGACTCGCACAGTCTGCCCAAAAACGTGGCGAAAGGTGCAAACCGTTTATCCGAGCTGCTTCCTCTAAAATGGTCATCGGATGTCCGTCGAAAGACTATCCTTGTCGCAGCCTGCAAGTGCTGCGCTTGAAATAGGCAGAAAGCTGGCTCGACACCATGTGCCTACTAGATCACATCCAGTAGGAATGACGACATAACATCTCGGCTTGTCGTGCTGTCCTATCCAATATCACAACAAGCCCACGGGACAGCCCGCGTCTGGCGATGGGTTGCTGGTGGAATTTGCCAGCGTCGTGGATAGGGTCGATGATCCATTCGCCTTGGACGAACAACGTAAATCTCAATCGGAACGGATCGGCAAGTCGAGCCCGAAAACTGCGGAGCGCGCGTCTGCCGCAATTGCATCGCGCTTTAATGGCGAAGTTGATGAGCGAGGTCATGAGGTGCTGCGCAATTTGGCGGGCCTCGAATACCATTCCGAGCCTATTGGTACAGATCCTTGGAGATGGAACGGCGACCAGCGCATGACTAACGCGAGCTCGCCGGCTTGCGCGATTTCCTGACGGCGTTGCGATCAATGGGCGCCACTGCCGCCACAGAGATCGAGGGACGCAGCGTTGAAGAGTGGATCGCACGGGGAAGGGTGGCAGCAATGGGCCGATGCAACAGCTAACAGTGTCGATAGCGTGTTCAGGCGGATCACCGCCCAAAGGATCGCCGGGCAGGATCGAATCCCGGATAGGATTTAGTCTTATGACCTAAAGGTTATGAGCCTGACGGGTTACTCATCACGCTGGCCCGCGCGCCAGCCCATCTCCCAGAAGTCTGCCTCGAGTCGGGTGGCTTCCTTGAAGATCGCAATCAGCTCTGCCTCGCGGGCCGGCGTGGCGTAGAGATCAGCGAGATGCTCCAGGTGCGCTCGCGCTTTCGCCGCGACCTCCTGGTACGCCGCGCCGGCGTACTCGGCGATCCAAACGCGATAGGGGTTTGTCCCAGCGTGCGCATCGGGTCGCGAGGCGAGCCGCGTTGCGATCTCCGCGTACCCGATCACGCAGGGGGCAAGCGCCACCTTAAGTGCCAGCAGATCGCCGCGCATTCCTGCGTCAAGCACGTAGCGTGTATAGGCCAGCATCTCGACCGCCGGAGGTGTTTGTTCAAGGTCGCTCAGGGATAGACCCCAACCGGCACAGAGTTTCACATGCAGGTTCATCTCGACATCAAGGATGGCCGAAAGGCCGGCCGCTGCTTCACGCATGTCGGCAAGTTTAGGTGACTTGTAGACCGAGAGCGCGTAGGCGCGAGCAAACTCGATGAGGAACAGATAGTCCTGAACGAGGTAGTGGCGAAACCCCGCTTCGGCGAGCGAACCGTCTGCCAACCCTTCCGTGAAGGGGTGCTCGGTGTAGGCCCGCCACTCGGCTGATGCTGCTTCCGTGAGTCGCTCGAAGAAGGTCATGATCTTTCGCAGGGTTTGCTTTTCAATAAGGGTCTTTGGCTCGCTACCCCGTCATAAGCAGACCTCTCAGGTCAAGAACAATGTCCGCTCTTCACCTCAACATGGGACATTCTTCAAGGCAGCGGTTACGTCAGGTTTGTGCCAGAACCGGACCTCATACGTCCTTCGATGAAGAGAGCGATGCGACGCGAGCCTCAGGCTCGCCTACGGCCGGCGCCTCCTATGCCTACTCAAAGCACATTTAGGGAGTTGGGCCCGACGCTCCTGAGCATGACCTTGTCCCGGATGGCGTGGCGCGGTTTCGTGCCCGCTCACGGATCGCGAGATGCGAGGTACGCGACAATCGCGAGAAGGTCCTGCTCGTCGAGATTGGCCACAACCTGAGCCATCAACGAGCTCCATTCTCCCGTTCGAGCGCCACGCTGGAAGTCATAGAGCTGCCTGAACATGTAGCTCGGTGAACGACCAGCAATGCTTGGCAACGGTCCAAGTCCTTTTAGGTCCGCGCCATGGCACAACACGCATTGGATCGTTTTGCCCGCCCCACCTTTCATGACTAGCGCCTCGCCTTTGGCGAGGCTTCCGATTGGTGCATACGCTGTGAAGGTCGATCGAGGGTCGCGGCTTTCGAAGCTGAGCAGATCGTCCGGGACCTCCACGATCCGCGCTCCGATCGGCTCGCGCTCGCCGGTTTCCACCGCAGCCCAAAGCAGACCCGCCACATAGGTCTTTGGCGCGGTGTCGCTCTCGACCACCTTGATGCGTTTGCGCGGCTGTAAGGCCGAAAAGTAGGCTGCCGCGGCTTCGATTTCGGCGTCAGTGATCGGCTTAGAAAGCTCGATCATTAGCTTTGGCGGAATTCGCCCGGGGAGGGTTGTACCACGCGCCCCGCTCTTGTAGTCGGCCATCTGCTGGATGATGTAGCTCTTCGGCAGCCCTGCAAGGTCCGCGTTTTCCGGACCACCAGGCCCGGTGGCACGGTGACAATATCCGCATGCGAACACACCGGGTTTGCGGCCATTCGCGACGATGTCTGGCAGCGCGCCGTGGTCGTCGGGGTGCCAAACCGGCGCAATGAAACGATCACGCAACTGGCTCCAGGTATAGCCGGCCGTGCTGCCTGGCACGCGAACTGGCTTTCCGTCATCGACGGGAGGCTTGTAGGCGGGATTGTTCGGCGTATAGGCCCAACCGGGAGGACCGTCTGCGGCGGTTGCCATCCGTATCGCGAGCAAGCCACAAACGATCACAGACGAGAGCAGCGCGGGAACAATCCTCATTTTCAGTTCCCCGAGTGTCCGAGCCGGCAGCTATGGGGAGCTTGCCTCACCCGTGAACTCCGGGCAAGTGCCCGCGACTGTCAACGAACTCAAAATGACTGAAGCCGCCCAAGCAAACCCGGGCCGCCGCGTGTGCCCCGCCGAAGCCATTCAGCCGCGACGTTTGATCTCGGCGTTGCCGTGAAGCCCCGCTGGATTCGACGCGACCAGGGTCATTCATGACGCGAAAGTCGGTACCGTTTACTACCCCCTATTTGTCGCGCGGCGCGCGGGCTGACCGGAGCGCATGGATCCACGTGCGCTTGCGGCTTGAGCGTGCGCGACAATCGCTTCGGTGGCCTGGAGCGCATCAGCACGCAGGTCCTGTTGGATATCCTGGAGGTACCACAGCGGGAGCGTACCGCCGGCGCATACCGGCACCTTGCCAAGGTGATGGCTGAACTCGGCTGGACCGCAGAGTGCGTTCGCGACTTCAGCGGGGCGGCTACAAGAGCAGGTTCGGGGCTATGTCCGGGACGGTCGCGCCGTTTCATAAGTTGGCCAAGCACGGCGACCAAGGTGTACCCTACTGGGGTCACCCTCCACGCGCTTCTTACCTGGGACTGTCGCCACGCAGCCCGGTCAATATTGTGATCCGTCTTGGTCTATTAATGCTAGTCTTCACCGGCTGATCTTCGCGGCAATCGATGGGAGCGCCTCATGTACAGGAAGGTTCTTCTCGCTTATGACGGTTCAATCGAAGGACGGCGGGCGTTGCGAGAGGGAGCCAAGCTCGCGCAGCTCTGCCGAGCCGAGGTTTTTCTGCTTGCTGTTGTAGAGCTACCTTCCATCGTGACCCCTGATGCTGGGCTTACCATTCCGATAGACGAACAAACGGCAAATTACAGAGCCATCCTTGCGGAGGGCGTGGAGCGTCTCAAAGCGTTGGGTTTTTCACCTACCGCAAGATTGGAAACGGGAGATCCCGGGCATACAATTGCAGATGTCGCTGAGGAAATGGGAGCGCAACTCGTCGTCGTTGGACATCGCCCGCAAGGGCCACTGGCCCGATGGTGGTTCGGGTCTGTCGGCAGTTACCTGGTCAAGCGTCTCCGCTGCAGTGTCCTGGTCGGTCAAACGGACATCAGCGACGATGAATTTGAGCGGCTGAAGCACCCGGGAAGGCAGCAAGAGTCTAGAGTCTGATGCCATTTTCTTTCTCCGATCTCGCTCAGGCAGGGTCCTGACCGTTTCACGTCGAATTCAAGCATGCATTTGAGGCGTTCAAGTATGGACAACCCGAGGCATATCCGTTACGCGCGGGTTGTTTCGCAAAGACGCTTCAAATGCGAGCAACGATAAACCCACATCACGATTGGACAACCGTTCTCTTCTGCGGAGATGACGCGCTGCCTGACAAACACATCTCCAATTTCTAGCGCGTCATTACGCACAAGGAAGCCGCAGCTATGATCACTGGATACGGTCCCTAACCATCGAACGTAAGACCCTTTCGCTGGGTAGCGATTATCTCAGGCGGTCAACCAGACAGTCGCCATCGCGGAAAACGTAGCCTTGGCTGACCACGGCGCGTTAGCCAGAACGCCAAAACCGCCTCGTGCGCGATCCGTCGCCGGGTGAAAGGTGAAATGGTCGACGAGTAGGTTCAGAATGCGCTGACGATTCCCCGCCCCGGCATGGTCAATGAAATGGAGTGGAGCGAGGTCGATTGGGATGCCGAACGCTGGACTATTCCAGCCGCCAAAATGAAGACCGGTTGGGACCATGTCGTGCCTTTGTCGCGGCAGGCGCTCGCAATCCTGCGCATCGTTCAGAAGCTGACTGGCCAACGCCGGTACGCGTTTTCCTGCTCGAAAGACGCACCGCTGTCAAACAACACGCTCAACAAGCGCTTGCGGCTACTTGGCATTGACACCAAGACTGATCATTGTGCCCACGGATTCCGGACCACCTTCTCGACCCTGTCTCACCACGAAGAGATCAAGGACTCCAAGGCATGGGATGGCGATGTCGTCGAGCTGCAGCTCGCGCATCTCGACAGCTCTACTGTGGAAGGTCTCTACAAGAAGCACGGACCGCTCGCGCTGATCGGCTCGCGTACGAAGCTGATGCAGCATTGGGCTGATCGGATCGACTTCTGGCTGGATTCCAAGAAGGTGATGCCGATCAAGGGAGGCGCGCAGGGTTGAGTCACCTATAATCAGGCTGGTTAAGGTTGCCCAGTTCAATCCGTGGCAAGCTCATGTGATAGTCGTCGACGCTAGTGCATCTCGTGCTGGAAGCGAATCGATTTTTAGCGGACCTCGACAATCGCGCTCCTGATCTCGACGACATCACCGGCCGCATTTGAAGCGATGTCAAGGGTAGCGAAGTCTACCGGACGAAAAGCGAGACCCGCGGTGTGCCGCGCATCGACGCGCACCACATCGTCACCGAGTTCGGCTCGACCAATCTGAGGGGTCTTGCATCGAGCATCCGAGGGCCTTCAGACGGCCAATTTACTCGTCTCCTAGATCGAACTGCGTTCCGCAAATGTCGCCGGAGCCCCCAATCGTTTCCGGTGAAAGCGGCGCTGTCGGCTTGGCCGGATCGATACGTGCGTTAAACGGCCAAGAAATGCGCCAAACGCTCCACCTCGGAGTCCGATTCACGGGTGCTCTCGATTAGCACGGAAAGCGCAACCGACCCCGAGCAGAAAATGAAGCTGACGGGCCTGTCGCCGAGCAGGTATCGACACGCGCTCAAGCCCCCCTTCCGGCATCCAAAGTCCGTCTTCGGCGTCCCCCCAAAATGGAGATTCCCCCGCGCAAGCGGCGTCTTCCACGGAGCGCCTGAACCCTAAGAAGGCTCGCTCATAAGAAGTCATCGAGAGAACTCCGGTTCTTTCGCTCCAAGGCCTAGAGATGAATCACCAAGCGGCTCAGAGGATCGGCCCGCCATAATGCTTGCGCCCCAGGTTGCACTAAGAACTACCGCGATGAAAGCCACAACATAAGCAAGGATATCTTGATCGCTCCGCAGATAGCTGCTGCATAATCTAACCGGTGAAGCGGAGTAGATCCATGCAAGGACAGGCAACATCGACACAACGTTAGCCTTGAGCACGCCAATCGCCAAGCTCGGTAGTCGGGGCCAGCTCAATGCGAGAACCGCGCCAGCGATTGGCAACGTTAGAAACTTGCCAATCTCGAAAATAGCTGTCTGTACCGCTCCGTCGACCGATCGCGGCAGCATCCAAAAGGCAAAGACATACGATACGGCAGCTAATCCGGTAGCGCCTCCAGCATTCCACTCCTCTCCAATCGGCTCGAGAAATGGCGCAAGCCTTCGTGCGATCACCCAACCGCAGAACACCAGGACAGGCATCTGCACGACTATATGAGTGACCAAGTTTAGTTCCAGCAGCCGTCTCGACACCGGCAGCGACAAAATTGCAAGCAACCCAATTGCAGAGGTCAAAGTGTACCGAGGTTTCACGGCGCGAGCTCCACCAAAGCATTTAATGTTGCCTTGCTCTCGCCAAGGTCAAAAATTGCAATAAGTCGCCGGTCGGGACTTACGACATGCAATGCCGCATTGTGGACAAAACCGCCATCGCCGTCGGGAATGACAACGACACCAAAACTTTTGAGCAGAGCTGGCAACTCTTCTGCATTTTGTGGCTTTGCAATTATCCATCGAACTCCGTCTGCACCATGTACCCGCGCATAGTCGGACATGCGCTCTTCGTCGTCCGTGGGATCAAAACTAATACTTACCAAGTTGACCCGGTCATGAAGCCCAACTTTGTCCACTAGAGTCTGGAGCTGGGCGAAAGCATCGCCAAGCGATGTACACACGAGAGGGCATCTAGTGTAGATGAATTCTACCACCACAGCGCGCGGCGCGGCGCTAGACAGTCGAAGCGAACGCCCTGCAAGATCAATGAGTTCAATATCCGGAATGGGCTTCGGGTGTGCAAGGGTCGCGACGCGACGGGAAGCTTCGCTCGTAAACGCTCTCAACCCGTCCGTGGAGTGCCAAAGCGTGGCACATCCGAGAATCATCGCGCCGATTGTCGCCAAGACTGTCCGGACCACGTCCGCTCAACTTTTCAGCTTGGTGACAAGACGTTTCGCGATGGGCACTGCAATCATCGCGAAGCCCACAATGGTGAAAACGGCGAACAAACTACCCAGTTGGTCCTGCGGTCGCCATTCCGGCAAATGAGTGGCCCAGCGGCGCGGCACGCTCATCGAACCGGAAACGAGGAACACCAGACAGAACCCTAAACCGCCAATCATATAGGTCAGAAATCCCGCGCCAATCCGTCCAACAGACAGGGTTCTCAGTTCGGATTTCACCAACCACGCCACAAAGCCAATCGCCATCGCGACCTCACCCAACAGAAGATAGAGATGGAAGTGGCCAGGCACCCATTGCGTATTGTGCATAACGTTGTTGACGGAAACCATTCCGTCGATGATTGCTGGCACTGAACCGATTGACCACCCAAAGACGCCCAGAACCAGCAGCGACGACGCGAGATCCCATCGAATACGAGAGCGATAGATATAGGTAAGTAACGAGAACGTCGTCACCACCAGCAACGGGATTCCACTCGCGTATGAAACGATCTGCCCCAAAGCAAGAGTCCAACGGGGCATAACCGCGTCTTGCAACAGGTGGTGCGGATAGACGGCCATCACTAGCAATATCACTGCGCTCCAGGCCGCGATGAATGCTTTCGACGCTTTCCAGGGCCTCCCGGTATACTCCGGTATGATCTCATATACCGCGATGACTGCCATATAGATGCTTGCATTGATGAAGACGTGACCAAAGAAATAAATTAGATTCTTGGCAAGAAGAGCGTCTATGGGAAAGCTAGGGAAATAGAGGTTTATTAGGCTAATCGTCAGCACAGCCGCACCAACGATTGTGCCGATGCTGTTGAACACAACAATTGAGGCACTCGCGATAACGGCTGGCGGCGGAGCCTCCGCAAGGTTACCGCTGAGGAGCGATCGCCAGCCAAGAGCACTTCCAAGACTACCGTAACGAGAAACTAGTGCTCGACCGCATTCCATCTCGAATATCAAAAAGCCCACGCCAACCAGAACCAAGCCCACTAGATACGCCGCGGCCGCACCAGACGACCATACTCCACCGGAATTGGCAGGCAGCGGGAAAAGAAATGTCCACGCGCCGGCAAAGCCGCCGATGAAAATTGATCCGAGAATCAGGACAACCCCAGAAAGCCACAATCCGAGCAGCGCCCAGAAAACCCAGCCGGTTAGCACGACGTGGCGACTAAGGAAATACCACATGATTGCTGCACCAGACATGCCGGCGATACCGACCATCCCGATTCCGTGGGCGGTCATTAGTTGGTAGAAAATCGAAGGATCGAGCGGTAGGAGCGCAGCTTGGCTTAGTCGCATCGTCAAGCCAAATAGCATCATGAGCAGCAGCACCACGATCGTAAATAACATGGCTACCTTGACCGCAGCTTCGGCCGGACACCTTGCGTTCGCAGTGGCTGTGGGATCTGATTGAGTCATGGTTTCGACCTGCTCCTACTGCGCAGCAACAACGAGTTCATCAGTCATGTCCTGATGGGCTAGTCCGCAGTATTCCATGCAGAAAACTCGGTACTTTCCCGACGTTTTGAACGTATAGCTCACTTGATTTATGTAGCCAGGCATCGCCTGCGTTTGAAAGAGGAGGTGTCCATCCGGGTCGTATACGGAGAAGCCATGAGTAACATCCGTAGTTGCGACACTAAAGGTAACTTGCTTGCCGGCAGGAACTGTCTTCGGATCAAGCTCCCAGCTCCACTGCGAGCCCGTTGCTTTCACATTGATGACGTTCGGTCCCGCCGCGATCGCTTTGGGCCAAGGCCGCAGCGAACCAATGGAAACAAAAACGCCCAGAAGCAGCATTCCCCAAAAGAGCATCGAACGATATTTTTCGACCGTTGATGCCTCTTCTGATTCAACTGCGCCGGCTTGCTTCAAAACCCAAAGGAAGGTCGCGGTGACCACAACCATCAGGGCAAACGTCGTCATCAGGATTGTCGATTGCATGTGCTCTCCGGCAGACATCCGTCGTGTCCCTGTGTCGGGGGCTCAAGCGCGCGCCGCGCCAGTGCAGACGAGCTTCCGCGCAGCTGCGACAAGGGAGCAACCTAACGGCATTTATCGTAGAGATTGCTGAGCTGGCGGCGACGCGGCGCCGCCAGCTTCAACTTATGTCGCCTTCGCTCTCGCGACGTGGGTGGCGATTGCGTCCATCAGCGCTGGCGACAAACAGTCATACGGCTCAAGTCCGAGTTCCTTGAGACGCGACCGAATGGCCGGCATTTCAGCTGGTTTGACGCCGGACTCGATCACCGACGACACGAAGGCGGCAAATCCCGGGGCCGCTGAGCCTGGCTCCTGGAACAGCTCGGGATGGATGAAGTCGAGGCCGTAGAACGGATGGTCCTTGTTCTCGATCCGGCCGTACATGTGCGTGCCGCATCCAGTGCAGGCATGGCGTTGGATTACCGCGGCGGGATCGACAATCTTTAGCTTGTCACCATTCTCGAGCACGGTGACGTTCTCCCGCGGCACCACTGCCACCACCGAGAACGTCGCGCCGGCAGGTTTCCAGCACTTGGTACAGCCGCAGGCGTGGTTATGCGCGACATCACCCTTAACGTCGATCTTTACTCGCGCACTATTGCACTTGCAGGCCAGAGTGCCTCCGGCAAATTGACCGGTGTCCTTCTTCACGCCGCTGTCGACCGAGGGATGGATGTGAACAGTCATGGGTCATTCCTCCTGGCTTTTTACATTGCTTAACAAGAATCGTGATCCGGTCGAATCCGGTCACGATTTCCATTCTTATAGGGGCCCGATCCTGACGCGCTGCGGACAGTCCATGCCCTAAAATACGACGACCGAACGGATCGATTTGCCCTCGTGCATCAGGTCGAAGCCCTTGTTGATCTCGTCGAGCTTCAGCACGTGGGTGATCATCGGATCGATCTGGATCTTTCCGTTCATGTACCAGTCGACGATCTTCGGCACGTCGGTGCGGCCGCGCGCGCCGCCGAACGCAGTACCCTTCCAGACCCGTCCGGTGACGAGCTGGAACGGCCGGGTTGCGATCTCCTTGCCGGATTCCGCGACGCCGATCACGACCGACACGCCCCAGCCGCGGTGGCAGGCTTCCAGCGCCTGGCGCATCACGTTGGTGTTGCCGGTGCAGTCGAAGGTGTAGTCGGCGCCGCCGTCGGTCAGGGCCACCAGGTGCTGCACGATATCGCCGCTCACCTTGGTCGGGTTGACGAAATGCGTCATGCCGAACTGGCGGCCCCAATTGTCCTTGGAGTCGTTGATGTCGACCCCGATGATCTTGTCGGCGCCGACCATCTTGGCGCCCTGGATCACGTTGAGGCCGATGCCGCCGAGGCCGAACACCACGACGTTGGAGCCCGGCGTCACCTTGGCGGTGTTGACGACGGCACCGACGCCGGTGGTGACGCCGCAGCCGATGTAGCAGCTCTTGTCGAACGGCGCGTCCTCGCGGATCTTCGCCACCGCGATCTCAGGCAGCACGGTGAAGTTCGAGAAGGTCGAACAGCCCATATAGTGGAAGACCGTCTTGCCCTTGTAGCTGAAGCGCGAGGTGCCGTCGGGCATCACGCCCTTGCCCTGCGTGGCGCGGATCGCGGTGCAGAGATTGGTCTTCTGGCTCAGGCAGCTTTTGCACTGGCGGCATTCCGGCGTGTAGAGCGGGATCACGTGATCGCCCGGCTTCACGGACGTCACGCCGGCGCCGACCTCGCGAACGATGCCGGCGCCTTCGTGGCCGAGGATCGAGGGGAAGATGCCTTCGCTGTCGAAGCCGTCGAGCGTATAGGCATCGGTGTGGCAGATGCCCGTCGCCTTGATCTCGACAAGGACCTCACCGGCCTTGGGGCCTTCCAGGTCGAGCTCGACGAGCTCAAGCGGCTTCTTGGCTTCGAATGCGACTGCGGCGCGGGTCTTCATCCGTTCACCTCAACACCTTGCTTGAGCCCGGTCCGCTGACCTTCGAAATCCGGGACCATCGCATATCAAAGACGCCGGAGTTCAAGTTCCGGGGACATCTTGCATTGATGGCACTCTAGCTTTAGATACTTTTTATTGTCAAATGTTTTAATACTTCTTGAATCCGATCGTGGTGCCACCCGCCGGTTGCTGTTGCGCATTGCACCGACTATGTACGACAATGAATCAATGGAACACCGGAACTGAAGGGACTGTTAGATTGAACGCTACGGGCGATACGCAGCATCGTTTGCTTACGCAACTTTTAGACTGCAAAAGCGGTCTAACGATCGACGAACTTGCTGCGCGACTGGACATCACGCGAACCGCTGTTAAGCAGCACATTTCCGCCCTGGAAAGCAGCGGAGACGTCGCGCAGAGTTCCGCACGGAAGACCGGTGGCCGGCCTGGCCGTGTGTACGTCTTGACGGACGTGGGAGTCGAAAACTTCCCCAAGAAGTATTCTTGGTTTTCTCGTGTTCTATTTGAGAAGTTGCGCGGACAGATCGGCGCCGATCAATTTGCGCAGTATATGTATGAGCTGGGAGTTGAAATGTCAGCGTCCGCGATACCCCGCTTACTCGGTAAAACTCGCCCCGAGCGGGTATCGGAAATTCTGAAGATAATGAACGAGACAGGATTTCTTGCATACGCCGTAGGGCCTGCACAAGGTGACACGCTACCGCGGATCGAGTGCAAAAACTGCGTCTATCATGATATGTCAAAGGAATTCACTGAAGTCTGCCGATTCGATATCGGTTTCATCAGCGGTCTCATGGGCGCCGATGTCGAGCACGAAGAATGCATGCAACGCGGCGGTCAGTGCTGTCGCTTCCGATTCAAGCCGCTCGCCTAAAGCGTCGGGCCGACTGACCAAGTCCAGCGCTCACCGCTGACTTTTGACAGCAACAGCACCGCGGAATTACCGCATTCGGACAGGCCGACTTGGCCGACCCGAGTTTTATTGCGCCGCTGGAGCGCGTCTTTATCACTTCTCTCGCCAATACTCGTTAGCTGCTGCGATCGTAGCAAAATTCACTGCGACGACGTGCGACGCGGCGATCAACCGCTCCGCATCACTATCATAAGTAGGCCGCAGTTCCTTTCGCGTTTTTCTCCGATGGCTGAATAGCCTTGATACTCGCGCGTGATATTTTAAGCGCCAGTTCAAATCCCTCTTGAGCGCTTGGTGCTGACAGAGATCCTAGCCATTGCTCATTCATCGATCAGTTCCTCCATCTCGGCAACTATCTGCGTCACTGAATGTCCCATTCCATTGGCTGCAACGGGAAGCATTCCCTTCATTGCCATCGTGATGTCGATCCCTAGCGGCTAATCTCTGACGCCCTCAAATAGCTCTTCAACGTAATCCCAGTTGATGAGATGTTCCACGAAGGCCTTCAGATAGTCGGGACGGCGGTTGCGGTAGTCGATATAGTACGCGTGTTCCCAGACATCGGCGCCGAGAATTGGCCACGCTCCATGGACGAGCGGACTTTCCCCATTCGCTGTCCTGCTAATCTCCAACTTGCCATTCTTCATTGAAAGCCACGCCCAACCGGAACCAAATTGTCCAGCACCCGCGGCGATGAAGACCTCTTTGAACTGCTCGTAACCGCCGAGATCTTCATCAATCTTCTTTGCGAGCTTTGACGGCAACTTCGCGCCGCCCCCACCCGGCTTCATCCACCTCCAGAAATGGAGATGATTGAAGTGTTGCCCGACGTTGTTGAAGAGCGCTGCGTCCGTTCCGTACGCGCCAACTACAACTTCCTTCAGCGGCATGCCTTCGAACTTTGCGCCCTTGAGCAGATTGTTTCCGTTGGTGACATATGCCTGATGGTGTTTGGCGTGGTGAAATTCGAGCGTCTCCGCTGACATATAAGGCGCGAGCGCATCATAAGCATACGGAAGGCTTGGAAGCTCGAGGGTCATACTTAGCTCCTTATTTGCCCAGGTTGTTGACTTGCATCCTCTCGAATGCTGCGGCGAGTTTCTCGACTCGCTCCTCGCAGCATTCAATGTCTGGCTTCTTGTTCGAAAGCCCAGGTCTACCGGAACATTTTCGTCGCCATCACACATCCAGTCTCGCTGGTACGCACAGAGAAGGCACTCTTCTGTATCGACCTCTCGCTCGGCTGGAGTATGCGGAACGGCACTTCAACTACGCGCCGGGCCTCGCATAAGATGCCAATCAGGCGATGCCTGCCTGTTGAGGATAGGCATCGCCTCCACCTCGTGGATATCTTGAGGCAAGACACAGCCATGACAACCGCACGAGTTGTTACGGATCTGCCCCTACCCGCGCCGGACCGGGCACAGTCCCGATACCTTCCATATCCTTGGTAAATGGAATGAAGGCGTGATCCATGATCGCGCGCGGATCGTATCCCGGATCTGCCATGACGCCGTGCACGCGTCGCCGCTGCATGCCGAAGTTGCCCGCATCGTAGAGGGGGAACACTGACGCTTCGCGGAAATAGCGATGAAACGGATGCTTCATATCCAAGGAGTTGACACCTACCACCTGCATGCACTTGTAGACGCAGTCAAACAGCATCTCTGTGCAATGGACCTTGCACATCGCGCCAATGATCTCGCCGTGGTAATCGTGAGCATCCATGTAGTGCCCGGTCTTGAAGCAAAAGGCACGAGCGGCCTCGATCTTGGCGGCGACATCGCCAAGAACGTAGCCGGGATATTGGTAGTTGATGATAGGTGATGGGCCGCCTGCGGTATACGTCTTCGCAAACTTGAGAGCTGCCTCATAGGTGGCTCGCGCGATACCGACGGCGCCGATTCCGGCCACCGGTCCGGACCATGCGAAGTTTCGGTTGATGAGGAAGTCGCCGTTGCCCTTGGTGTCCTTGATCAAATTTGCTGCCGGGACTCGCGCATTCTCGAAGATGATTTCGGCATTGGGAGCGCTGCGCTGTCCTGAGCTGTTGATCAAGTTGTATGAGACGCCGGGCGTTCCCCGTTCGACTACAATTGCGGACAGCCCTTCCCTGCCGCCGGCCCTGGTGTCCGTTCGAACAACCACCAAGTTGAGATCAGCGCCTCGGCCGTCCCAACCCGCCACATTGCATGGCCAGTACTTGCGGCCATTCAGGACATAGCTGTCGCCATCCAGCGTTGCCGTGACTGCGATGCCTGCTCCGCCGCCGGCGGGGGCGTCGAAGTTCGCCGTGCCTCCTGGCGATCCAGGTGGCTCGCTCGCCGCATAGCCGACGATGAACTCACCCGTCTTGTCCGCGGTAGCGCCTCCGATGAACCTCCTCTTCTGTTCTTCGGATCCGTAGTACCAGATCGGCATAAGACCGAGCCCGTTCACGAGAAGCGTCGTCCCAAAACCGGGATCAACCGATTGGACCTCCTCCGCTGCGATGAGGTAGTCGACGTTCGACAGACCGCCGCCTCCATACTGCTTGGGAAGCATGGCCCACGCCATCCCCCTCCTGGAAGCCTCTACGTACGCCGGCTTCATCATTTGAAAGGCGCGCAGCGGATCGGGCTCGGCGTCAACAGCCTCAACAAGCGGAGCTAGCACCGACTGCGCAAAGTCGCGCGCGCCTGCCTGTATTTTCTTCTGTTCGGGAGTGAGGGTGAAATCGATCGCCATGTTGAATCCTCCTTTGTAACTTTTGGTTGAGATTCTGTCCCGCCATTTACGTTTTTGGGCCGGTTGAGAACGCAATCGGTAGCTTGATCGCGGCTGGCCCGACGTTATGATACTTTAGACAGTTTTTAATGTCAAAATATTTGATGGGATCTCAAGATCGTGGCGACCTCGTTATCCGACGCTGAAGAATATGTTTTGCGGCCCCACACTCAGCCCTGCTTCCAGCAAATGCGTGTTATCTCATGGTCATAGGAGGCCGCGGCCGACTGGTTACAGGAATTCCACCAAAGTCACCGGCATCGGAGCGAGCAGTTTGATGGCGATAGATTTCACCCTGACCCAGGCACAATGCCGTCTTCAAAGCATTGCCCGGGAATTCGCAAACGACGTTCTTAGTCCGTTGGTTCGCGCAGCGGACGAGATGTCGGACAGTCAGAAGGCCTTCACAGCGATGAAGGGCGCCTACGTAGAAGCCTACAAGCTGGGCTTCGCGACAGGGTTCTTGCCGAAAGCCTACGGCGGCGCTGGCGTGAGCAACTTGGATTTGCAAATAATCGTAGAAGAAATCTGCGCCGTAGATCCTGGGTTTGCCACTATCCTTCTCGTCAACGGCCTCGCCCTAATGCCGCTAGTTTGGTTTGGATCCGAGGCGCAGAAGCGCAAATGGCTAGTACCTGCGACCAGCGACCCGCGCGGCGAATACCTTGCTGCCTGGACGGTAAGCGAAGCCGCCGGGTCGCCAGGAGGGACGGCCAATTTCGATCATCCAGGTCCAGCGCCGGTAGGCATTAGCCTGATCGCAACTCATGATCGCGCAAACGGCGAATTCGTACTGAATGGCAAAAAAAAATGGCCGTGCAATTCCGCCGGTTGGGACCTTAAGGGCGCAAACGTAAATATCTGCGTCGTCCGCACGACGCCCGAAGCTGGTGGCACCGGTGGGCTAAGTTGCGCCATTGTGCCGCGCGGGACCAAGGGCGTGGAATACGCCACTCCCATCTCGAAGCTAGGCCACCGCACCTGCCAAAACAATTCGATTACTTTTACCGATTGCCGCATCCCGGACGAGAACATCTTCGCGCTGGGGCACGGCGACTTAGTGGTCAACAAAGCGTTCACTTGGTCCGGGCCGATTGCGGCAATCGCATCAGTCGGAGTCGCGCGGGCAGCCTACGAATACACTTTCGATTGGGCCAAGACATACACTGGCGGGGGCGACAAGCCGATTATACACCATCAGGCGGTGGGCTATGCCTTGGCTGATATCGCCATGAAGATCGAGGCATGTCGTGCGTTCGCGTGGAAAGCGGCTCACTACCACGATTTGCATGATTCGAACGGGCATGCCGTCGGTCCCATGGCAAAGGTCTTTTGCAGCGAAATCTTATTCAATGCCGTGTTCCAAGCCATGAAAGTCATGGGCGTGAACTCCTTGGATCAGACCCATCCGCTGGAGCGCTATATGCGGGAGGCGGCTGTCTTTCCGCTTTATGACGCCGGCAATCTGGGCATGCAGATGCGCAAGCTCTGGGGCGTGATGACCCATCCCGCCTTTGATCCAAAGGCGATCATGAACAGCAAACCTACGCCGTTTGAAAAGACCTGGCCCATCGCTGCAACTGAGCAGAAGTAGCACTTGAGCAATCAGGTTTGCCAGGATGACGCTAAGTCGCTGATGCTCTCCAGTAAGCACTGAGACAAGGGTAAGCGGCAAGCTGAGGCCGTCAGGCGGCGTGGTTCCATGGCATAAGTACGTCGATTTGGCTGCTCGGCCAGCCATTGGCGATACGCTGAAGCGTGAGGGTGAGCCAGGCGAACGGATCGACGTTGTTCATCCTGGCCGTCTGCAGCAGCGTTGCGATGGTCGCCCAGGTTCGTCCGCCGCCGTCGCTGCCCGCGAAGAGGCTATTCTTTCTCGTAATTGTTTGCGGCCTGATGGCGCGTTCGACGATGTTGGAGTCGAGCTCGATGCGACCATCGGTCAGGAAGCGTTCGAAGATGGCACGGCGCGAGACGGCATAGCGGATCGCCTCGGCCAGTTTTGATTTGCCGGAGATCCGCCGCAAGGTCTGCTGCCAGAGATCGAAGAGATCTGCGACGACCGCTGCGGAGGCTTGCTGGCGCGCGGCAACGCGTGCGTTGGGGCTTTGACCGCGCACGCCCTTCTCGACCTGCCAGAGCTTTGCCATCCGCTCGACCGTCGTCGTTGCGACTCTCGAGCTCCCTGCAACATGCAGCTCGTAGAACTTGCGCCGGCTGTGTGACCAGCAGCCAGCCAATGTGATGCCATCATTGCCGCGATCGGGTCGCGCCAACTTGTTATAGGCGGCATAGCCATCCACCTGCAGGATGCCGCGATAACCATTGAGGTGGCGGACCGCGCATTCGCCGGAGCGGCTGTCTTCGAAGCGATAAGCCACCATCGCGGGACCGCTGCGGCCAAAAGTTCGGTCATCTCTGGCATAGGCCCATAAGTAGGCCGTCTTCGCCGATCCGGAGCCGGGAGCGAGCGTCGGCAAGGTGGTTTCGTCGGCAAAGACCCGTTCGGCCTTCTTGACCTCGCTGAAGATGTAGTCGGCCACGATCTCCAGCTCGAAGCCGAGCTTGCCCATCCATTGCGCCATCAACTGGCGGTCGAGCTCGACCTTGTCGCGGGCGTAGATGGCCTCCTGCCGATAGAGCGGCTGGCCATCGGCATATTTGGAGACGGCGATCTGGGCCAGAAGCGCTTCCGTCGGAATGCCTCCTTCAACGATATGGGCCGGAGCCGGCGCCTGGATTACGCCGTCCGCGTTCTTGAAGGCATACTTGGGACGGCGCGTGACGATCACACGGAACTTCGCTGGCACCACATCCAGGCGCTCAGACACGTCCTCGCCGATCAGCACCTTCTGCTTGCCGGCATGCTCAGCAAGGTCTTCCGGCTCAATGACGGTTTCGATCCGTTCCAGATGGGGCGCAAAGCCCTTGCGCCGACGCGGTGCACGCTTGCCATCCGCTTGCTCACGGCCCTTGCTGACCTGGGCCTTGATTGCAGCGATGCCGGTCTCGATCTCCTCGAAGACAAAGGCCTGCTGTTCATCGTCACCGTTCGCAGAGCCGAGCTTTTCCGATCGTCGGCCGAACCGGGCGCGGTCGAAGGCCTTTAGGATCTGCGTCAGCCGCTCGATGCGCGCATCGGCGTCGGCGTTGCGCGCCCTGAGATCGGTGACTTCGCTCTCCAGAGCATCGGCGCGGGCCGCCTTCTCAGCCATGGCAAGCACCATGGCTTTCAACATCTCTACGTCATTCGGGAGGTTGAGATCGGGCGGCGTCATTGGCCCGACCAGAGCACATTTTGCTCCGTTTCTCTTGCCCTTTCAGCTCACTGATTCACTTCGCCGCAGCTCTTTTACCCAACAATCTCCGGCGGCTTGACCGCCACGGTCCGGACCCGCTTCCAGTCCATCCCATCCACCAGTGCCATCAACTGCGCGGGGTTGAGCTGCACCCGATGATGCCCGATCCGCGGCCAGCAGAACTTCGCCTTTTCAAGACGCTTTAAATAGAGGCACACGCCGGACCCATCCCACCATACGATCTTTATTCTATCGGCTCTTTTGGCCCGGAAGACATAAAGCGCACCGTCGAACGGATCTGAGCCCGCATCGCGCACAAGCGCAACAAGGCCATCGATACCCTTGCGGAAGTCGACTGGATGGCTGGCGAGGAACACCTTCACGCCCGAGGGAATCATGCCGAACGCACCGCTCGGATCACCCGCTGCAAGTGCGCCTCGTCGACGTCCAGGCCGGCACGCACGACGACCTCGCCAATGGCAATCTCAATCACTGTGCCTGCCGCAGACGCCACCACGCCCTCGCAACTCGAGTGCCGCAAGCGATAATGCCGCTCGGCCCGAGCATCACGGCGCCAGGCGAACAGCTGCGACGGGTGAATGCCGATCCGGCGGGCGATCGCCGAGACGCTCGCGCCAGGCTCCAGCGCCTCCGTCACAACTTGCGCTTTGAACTCGTCCGACCAGCTTCGGCGAAGCTGCCGCGGCGCTCCCTCAAGACGGTCGGCGACCGCTTCGATCATATGGAAGGTTCTAGTTCCAGAACTAGGCGCAGACATAGAAGCTCACATCGGCTCACAAACTCAGCAGCCGATAGCCGATCGCTTACCACTCCGCCAGACGGGGTTTCCTTGCCGCTTACAGACAAGGCTTTTAGATGATCGTCGTCACCACGCCTACGGGCAACATCGGGCACCACGTGGGCCGACATCTCCTTGAGGCCAGCGAACCGATACGCCTGATCGCAAGAGAGCTCACCAAGTTGCTGCAGTCCGTTCGCGATCGGATCGAAATATTCAAGGGTTCGCATAGCGATGCTGCGCGGTGGATCGTGCCTATGGCAGAGGCCTAGGTTGGCATAGCAACGAATCGGGAATTCAGTGTCCCGTTCTCCTAGAGCGATCGATATGATTGCAGAGCGATTTCCGCTATCATGCTTGTCGTAGCTCAGCCTATCGGTTGACGTCAACGACCGTGCGTCCCCGGATTTGGTTGCTCATGAGGCGGCCAGCGGCCGCCACGACGTCTTTCAAACCCACCTCCATCACCGCCCTCTCGAGATCCGCTTCGGTCAGCAGCGAAGCGAGCCGATTCCAGGCCTCGATACGTTCTGCCTTCGGACGCGTCACGCTGTTGATGCCGAAAAGTGCGACACCACGGAGGATGAACGGCGCGACGCTGGCAGGAAAATCGAGACCTTGAGCCATGCCGCATGCGGCTACCGCGCCGTCAGCCCTGATGCCGCCGCACACGTTGGCCAGCGTATGGCTGCCGACCGAGTCGATCGCCGCAATCCAGCGCTCCTTTTGTAGAGGCTTGCCGGGCTGCGAGAACTGGGTCCGATCGATGATTTCGGAGGCACCGAGGTTCTTCAGATACAACTCTTCTTCCGGGCGGCCAGTCGAAGCGACGACACGAAAGCCTAGCTTGTGGAGCAGCATGATCGCAATACTGCCTACTCCTCCGCCAGCACCGGTCACCAGTACATCGCCGGCTCCGGGATGGATGCCATATTTTTCGAGGGCCATTACCGAAAGCATTGCCGTGTAGCCCGCGGTGCCGATGATCATCGCGCGGCGAGATGGCATCGATCCTGGCAACTTGATCAACCACTCGCCCTTTACCTTGGCTCGCTGCGCTAATCCGCCCCAGTGGTGTTCTCCAACGCCCCAGCCGTTGAGGACCACACGGTCGCCCGCGGCGAATGCCGGATTGGAGCTTGAACTGACTACGCCGGCAAAATCGATCCCTGGCACCATCGGAAAAGATCTGACGATCGGCCCTTTTCCTGTGATGGCAAGACCATCCTTATAGTTCAACGTGCTGAATTCGACGTCGACTAGCACGTCGCCGTCGGGGAGGCGGCTTTCGGGCAACTCGACCACGTCGGCGCGATATCCCCGTTCGTCCTTTTCGATGAATACAGCTCTGAACAAGCGCGTGCTCCCTTTTACAATTTCTTTCTTCGGCCGGGCGTTTGACCGATGCGCACGCGGCAAACCAACTGACGCTCTACTTTCCCCTTTTTCCGCTTCGGTTCGGAGGCCATCCAGGAACAGCCTCCCGCTGCGGACAACCATGTCTGTCACTGGTGCACGTCGACGTGCACCAGTCCGACAAGACAACTCCGGAACATCTCCTTGAGCCACATCGTCAACCGGAGCATGCCTTACCAAAGGTACGAGCAACGTCGATCAAACGCTGGCGCCCGGAACCGTATCGATACCTTCCATCTCCCTGGTGAATTCCACGGGCCGGTTTTCTGCAAGCGCACGTGGATCATAACCGGGGTCAGCAAGGATTCCGTGTACACGCCGTCGTTGCATGCCGAAGTTGCCACCATCATAAATGGGGAAGATTGCCGATTCGTTGAAGAACTTTGCGAACGGGAGCTTTCGATCAGCACTGTTCGTACCGACAACCTGCATGCACTTATATACGCAGTCGAACATGGTCTCGGTCACGAACGACTTGCACATCGCGCCAATCATCTCACCATGATAGTCATGGCTATCTAGGTAGTGGGCCGCCTTCCAAACGAAGTAACGGCACGCTTCAATTCTCGTCGCGACGTCACCTAAAACGTAGCCGACGTTTTGATATTTGATGATTGGCTCAGGGCCACCCGCAGAGTTGTTTTTCGCCCACTCTAAGGCATACTCATAGGCACCCCGCGCGTTTCCAAGCGCGGCGGCCGAGACTAACGGGCCCGACCAGCCAAAGTTACGGTTTATCAGTAGATCGCCATTACCGATGGTTTCCTCGATAAGATTCCTCGCTGGCACACGAACATTTTTGAACGTTACTTCGTCGTTCCGGGCCCCCTGATGCGCCATCTTGTCGATAGCCTTATAAGTTATGCCAAGTGTACCGCGCTCAACCATGATGGCGGATATGCCTGACTTCCCGCCACGATTTGGATCGGTGCGGACAACAAAGAGATTTAGATTCGCTCCTTGTCCATCCCAACCACCAGTCGTGCTTGGCCAATACTTCCGGCCGTTGAGGACATACTCGTCACCATCGCGTATTGCCGTCAGGCCGATTCCTGCCGGTGCCGGAAGCGGGGCATCGAAGTTCGCTGTCCCGCTGTGGCGACCCGATGGCTCTGAAACACCATACCCGGCAACGAATTCTCCCGATGGGTCCGATGTTGCTGCGCGGAGGAAGCGGTCCTTCTGTTCCTCATTTCCGTAGTACACGACGGGCATCAGACCCAGCCCATTAGCGACCACCGTTGTGGGAACGCCTGGATCAACTGCGCACAGCTCCTCGGCAATGATCGCGTAGTCGAGTGTACTCAGGCCCGCGCCCCCGTATTCTTTTGGCAAGAACCCGAACGCACTCCCATCGGCGTATGCAGCCCTGTAGGCCTCCTTAGTGAGCTGAAAACGCTTCTCTGGGTCTGGTTCGCTCTCAACCTTCGCGATCAGCGGGCGCAGTATCTGATCCCCGAACTCCCGCGCCTGCATCCGCAAGCCGAGCTCTTTCTTCGATAGCTGGAAATCAATGGGCATGTTCCCTCCACACCGCATTAGCCCACAGCTCGTATCCAAGAACATAGCCGAATGCATAGAGCGACCGTAGTACCGGTCGATGTGAAATCAATAGTACCGAGTCACGGAGCAACGGCGATACGCCGCTCAAATCACCCGCTCGGAGAATTATCTTTCTTACCGGCCGCGCGCTCGCCAAACTTCCGTAGCCATCTCGCGCGGTAAAGTCGGCCAGTTCCTCTTCCGGGCTGCTCTGCCCCCGCGAGTCGGGCGGACCTGTCTCCCCTCGTATTCAATCCAAAGGGCAATCGGACTGCAGTGAGCGTCAAGCCAACTGTATCGCCGGTGGTCGTCTTTTTGCGGCGTGCCCGTCATGTCAGCGACGTGGCTCGGTGGCGACTAAGGAGGCCGGCTGCGTCCGTCGCCATTCAGTTAGCCATGACGGAAGCGGGTTCGATGGTGCGGACCAGACCAGCCGCATTCGCCGAACCAAACGCCTGTATAGTCGGGGTCGCCCTCGGAGAAGGCTTGTCTATAGCGAGGTCCCACTATGGCGATATTTGCTCGAGCGTCTCAAGTTGCCCGGGTCGCAGCCCGCTCTCGTTCAACCCGGTCCGTTACGTCTCGCGCCATTGCGACCGCGCCAAGTGCTTCGCCGCTCTCGCCTCGGACGATCGCGAAGGTCATCTCGACGTATAGTTTGCGTCCGCTCTTATGCAGAGCGCGGGTTAGCGTGGGGCGGCCCTGGAGCTTCATTGTGGCATTGGCGATCGCAGCTTCGAAGCCGCGCCAATGAGGAGCCCGCAGGTGTTCGGGAATAATAAGATCGAGACTTTGGCCGAGCGCGTCCTCCGCGGAGAAGCCAAACAAAGCGGTAGAAGCGGGATTCCAGCGAACGATGACGCCCACGCGGTCTGCATAGACGATCGCGTCAGCGACTTGATCCATAATGGTCTCAGCCAATTGGGACTGGTCTTTCATCGACGCGCCTTTCCGATAAGAAACCGTCGGCTCGATTGTGCTGCCCGGCACGACGGATCGTCGACCAACGGATAGCCGACGTCAAGTTCTCGGCCAATGGCCTCTTCGCGCAAGCAGCGGTCACCCGAGAACTGATAAAGAGCAACGCGCTCCAACAAAGCCCTCGACACTCGGACAGTCGGGCGCGACAACCGGCACCGACGGAAATACCACCGCAACGATCGCGAGAATCCCCAATGCAGCGGCGCCGGCTGTTCCAATATAGCTGTTCGCACCAAGCAATAAATTCATACTGCTTGCGGTGACTTTGATCGGTTGAATAATGTTGTTTATCAAATTGTCACTGCTGATGAACTCAATGGCATCGGTCGAAACTCCGAAGGCAGGCTCTCTCTGCCCTCACCTCGACACTGCCACGACGGTTGCGCTGGTCAATCGAGTTGCAACTTCATTAGCAAAATAGCAGAAAATCCCGCCATGGCGTGTCGCGAACGAATCAATTTGCCGCTGCAGAATGCTCCTTCGAGGTCAGCAATGAGCCGCCCAAGGCGGCCTCGCTCACACCGGTTACGAGCCGTGATTTCGCGCAGACTTTCGCCCGACGAAAGGACCGCTCATTCGAAGCCCGTCAATAAATCACGCAAGGCTCTGTCAGAAAAATTGCCTTTGCCGCGGAGAAGGCGGCAAGCCTGTTCATTCGTCCGACGCACTTTCACAGCCTTGAAATCGTCCAACCTCGCGGTTCCTAGACGGCCATATGAGCGTGCACGATGTCGTCCGTGAGCGAGCAGATCGCGCCGTGAACGACGATGCGCCCTTTCTCCATCATCCCGAAGGAGCGCCCCGCCCTTTTGGCGAAAGCCACGTTCTGCTCGACCAGCAACACCGTAATCCCTGCCGTCCGGTTCAACCCTATGATCAGATTTTCGATTTCTTCGACGATGTTGGGCTGGATTCCCTCCGTGGGCTCGTCCAGCAGCAGGAGCTTAGGCGCCGCAGACAACGCACGCGCGATGGCTAGCTGCTGTTGCTGGCCACCGGACAGCAGTCCACCCGGACGATCGAGATTTGCGGCGAGATAGGGAAAGAGTTCACCCACGATATCAGGGATGGTGCGATTGCCGTCAGCCCGGGCGTAGGTACCCATCAGGATATTCTCGCGGACCGTAAACTGAGGAATGATTTCCCGCCCTTGCGGAACGTACGCTATGCCGGCGCGGGCCCTTCGAAAGGTCACGTCTCCCTCAATCGCCGTCCCGCAAAGACGGATACTGCCGTTGGTCCGATCGGTCAGGCCCATGATGGTCCGCAGAAGGGTCGTCTTTCCTGTGCCGTTCCTGCCCAGGATGACCGTGACTTCGCGGTCCGGTACCTCGAGCGATAGAGCGTGAAGCACGTGGCTGCGACCATAAAAGCTGTCGACGCGTGAAAGGCTCAGCATCAGCGGATTCCCTGTGAACCGAGATACGCATCGCGAACGAGCTGGTTTGATTCAATCTCGTCGATGGTGCCCTCCGCCAGCACCTTGCCCAAATGCATGACAGTGATCCGCTCGGCGATTTCCCGGACGAATGCCATATCGTGTTCGACCACAATGATCGTATGCCGACCGCGAAGGTCATTCACGATCTCCGCCGTCTTCAACGTCTCGGCTTGGGTCATACCGGCGGTCGGTTCATCAAGGAGAAGAACTTTCGGGTCCTGCACGATCAGGAGTCCGAGCTCAAGCCACTGTGTTTCGCCGTGGCTAAGCCCGGCGGCGATATCATCCTGCCTGCTCCTTAATCCGGCAAGGTCGAGCGCTTCGTCCACACGTTCCTGTTGCGCGGCGTTGAAGCGGAATCCAAGGTTTGAGAGGACACCGCAACCGCGGCAGCTGGCGACTTCAAGGTTTTGCCGTACCGTTAGATCGCGAAAGACGGTGGGGATCTGGAACTTGCGGCCAACGCCGGCGCGCGCAATGCGATGCTCGTCCCAATTCGTAATGTCCGCCCCGTAGAGCACGACTTCGCCGCGAGTGCTCGTGGTACGCCCCGAGATGAGGTCCATCATGGTTGTTTTGCCGGCGCCATTCGCCCCAAGCAGGACCCTGAGTTCCCCCTCTGCGACGCTAAGCGAGACACCATCCACCGCCTTGAAGCCGGCGAACGCAACCGACAGATCGCGCGTGACAAGGGCGTTATTCATGACACACCACCTCGATCGGCTATCTCATCGCGCACGTCCGGCATTTTTCGAGAAGACAACGGACGCCGGCGGAGGGATCCGAACCGGTCGACCAGGTCATTCCCGACGCCAGCCAAGCCCCTTGGCGCAAAGAGTACGACCAGAATGAATATGAGACCGATGATGGCCTTCCAAGCCTCCAGGAGAGACTCGGTCTCGCTGACCCCGGCCTCGATCATCTTAATAAGGATCGCGCCGATGCAGGCACCGAGCAGGGAGGAACGCCCCCCAACAGCCGCCCAGACGACCATCGTGATCGAGAATGAGACGTCCATAAATGTCGGAGAAGCAAACTCAGAGACCACCACGTACAGCATACCGGCAACGCCGGACATTGCCGCTGACACCACGAAGAAGAATACCTGGTACGATGGGACGTCAAACCCGAGATACCTTGCCCTCGTCTGATCATCGCGGATAGCCTGCAGTACCAGGCCTGCACGCGTACGGACGAGCAGTCTTGAGGTTACCACCGCGGCGCACACGATCGTCGCGACGAGGTAGTAGGTCGGCACGATGAATGGATCGAACTTCATGCTCCCGACTGTTAGCCAACCGAGATCGGTTAGTCCATTAAAGCCGTTGGTGACCGATTGAGCGTTTATAACGAGCAATCGAACCAACAGGACCAACGCCAGCGTCACGATGGAGATGAAGACTCCCGCGATGCGTTTTCGAAAGAGAAGGGATGCCAGGGCAAATGCAACGAGGGACGGTACGGCGATTCCCATCAACGCACCGAACCACTGGCTCTGAAATGGTAACCAGAGGAAGGACGCCTTGGTGATGCAGCACAATTCGGCCGGCGCACCTGGCTCCGCATTCCAGAACATGAAATCCGGCAAGGGATGATCGGCCCCTTGGCGCAGACTCGTTTCGCTAGCCAATTTCAGGGACATCGCCAGCATGTACGCGCCCAGACCGAAGGACAAGCCCTGGCCGAGATTGAGAATTCCCGAATATCCCCAAGAGAGAGCGATCGCCGTGCCAAGCATCCCGAAGATGAGGAACTTCGCGAACCGGTTGAGGCCAAACTCGTCCATGAAGAGCGGCATGATCATGACGATCGCGACAAACGCTAGGTAGCAGGCGACTTCGGCGCGGGATTTCGCGGACATTATCAACGTCCCTTTGGGGAAAACAGCCCACGTGGGCGAACGGTGATGATGGCGATCACCACGCCGAAGACGACCGCTCGCGCGAGGACGTCGTTCGTAAGCGATGCAACGACACCATTGATTTGGCCAAGGAGACCTGCGGATGTTACCGCCCCAAGCAGGCTGCCTACGCCGCCGGTCACCACAACGAGGAAGCCGTCGACGACCATCGATGTCCCCATGTCGGGGAACACCGTCTTGAAGCCGGATACCAGGACCCCTGCGACACCGGCGAGGCCGGATCCGTAGGCGAAGGTCAGCGCATTGATCCTGCGTACATCGATGCCGCAAGCGGCCGCTATTTTCGGATTATGAATGATAGCCCGGACCTGCATCCCAATGGATGTCCGATACAGGATCGCCCACGTCAGGAGCGTCATGACCGCCGTCATCAAAATGATGAAGGAGCGATAGACGTTCAGGTCCAAGCCACCCAACGACAATGTCCCAATCAACCAGGATGGCACATCGACCTTTTGCAAACCGGGACCGAGCCCTGCCACGTGGATGCCAAGAAACGAAAGTCCACCCTCTAGGCGCACAAATTGCTGCAGCAAGATCGCGACGCCCCATGTCGCGAGCAGGGTATCCAAAATCCGTCCGTAGAGCCGTCGGATGATAAGCCGTTCTGTCGCCATGCCAATCAATGCAGTGACGATAAAGGCAAGGGGGATCGATAGCAGGAAGCCGACGTTCAACCAGATTCCCGAGAGCACCGTTGTGTAAGCCCCGAGCATGACCATCTCGCCATGTGCGAGATTGATCACGCCCATTGCTCCGTAGGTGATGGCTAATCCCAAGGCGACCAACAGCATGATCGAACCTATGCTGAGGCCGATGAATACGATGTCGGTCATTGGGGCGCCTCTCTAAGATCGCTCTTCTGCTCAGGTCTTCAACTTCGTGGTGTCGAGACCGCTTGGTTTGCAGAAAAGGTTGTTCTCCCGCTCTCCATAGGCCGCGTATGGAAGGGGCATGATCGGGGACTTGAATTCGTCGACGATCTTCCCTTGGCCGTCTGACTGCCACTGCGCAATCCTAGGCGTGAGCCATGTATGGAGGTTCTCACGCTCGATCTTAACTTTCCCGTCAGGGGCATCGAACTCTTGACCCCGAATGGCTTCGCGGATCGCATCCGGCGTCGCCTCGCCTGCCTTCTCAACGGCCTTCTTCCACAGGAAGACGGTCGTGTACGCACATTCCATCGCGTGGTGCGTGACGGCCTTCGGATCCTTGACGAATTTGCGATAGCGCTCGATGAATGAGCGGTTTGCGGTGCTATCGATCGCCTGGAAGTACGGGAAGGACGTAAAGCCTCCGACGGCGTATTCGGCCCCCATGGCGGCAATCTCGATTTCGGAGGTAACCGTCGCGCAAATCGGCAACTTGTCGTGGGTCAGGCCTTGATTTTTGTATTCACGATAGAAGGCCACCACTGAATCGCCGACCACGTTCGAAATTACGGCGTCGCAACCGGAGTTTTTGATCTTGTTCACCATGGCGCCCCACTCGGAGTCGCCCAACTCGAGATGCTCGTCTGCGATCCACTCCGCCCCGTTTTCCTTGATCAAGATCTTGCAGACCTTGGCCATCTCCTGCGGATAGATGTAGTTCGAGCCGACGATGAAGAACTTTTTCTTCCCGAGGTTCTTGATGATCCACGGAATGAAGTTCGACAGCTGCTGGTTCGGGACGGCCCCGCCGTAGATCACGTTACGCGAGCACTCGTAACCCTCGTAGTAGGTTGGATAGAAGAACAGGCTGTTGCGCCGCTCGAAGATCGGAAGGACCGCTTTACGGCTCGCAGACGTCAGCCCGCCGAACACGGTTCCCAGCTTATCGCGAACCACCAGCTTCGATGCCTTCTCGGCGTAGGTCTTGGGATCCGACGCGCCATCTTCCTGGATAACCTTCACTTGCTTGCTGAGCACGCCGCCCTGGGCGTTGATCTCGGAGATTGCCATCAACGTCGCATCGGCAAGCGATTTTTCGATGATTGAGGTCACGCCGGTCAACGAAAAAACGACACCGACATTGAGAGTGTCAGCCGCCAGCGCAGTCCGACCGAAGAAATAGGGAGACGCCAGTGCGGCGGCCCCGGTCTTGAGAAAGTCTCGTCGTGTTCCTTTGACGTTCATTGCCCTCTCCTCTCCATGGTACAAAAAAGACGCGCGCCATCGTTCGCCGGCGTGATACCGGACGCGCTCCAGGTGGATTGAACGAAGTCGCTACCTGCCGGATTCGTAGGCGCGCGCTGCTCTCAGCAGCGTGGCCTCATTGAAGTTCCGGGCCGTCAGCATCAAGCCCACGGGAAGCCCTTTGACGTCTTTGCAAGGCACAGAGATCGAAGGATGGCCCGTGAGATCGAACACGGCCGTGTTCCAAAGCATGTTCAGTGCCTGGCTGATGTGTGTCTTCCGGTCGACCTCAGGCATCGGCGGAATCTCGTGGGCCGTCTGTGGCGTCGTCGGCATGACCAGGATGTCGAAGCGCGTGAAGGCATCTTCGTAGGCCTGATTGAGACGGCGCGAGAGATTCTGCGCCTTGCCATAGAAAACGCCGTGATATTGCTCCTTCATATAGGCGGCAAGGATTGCGCCGACTTTGGTCGTTGGGGAGAAGTCGCCGCCGTTCGTCTTGATAGACTTCGACATGAGCGACATTTGGCGGGTGTTGTACCAAGCCTTGGTGCCATAGGGCGAAAGCCCGTGGTAGAACGCATCCAGGCCGCCCTCGACCGCAATGGCGGTCCAGATCGGCATCACGGACCGGTGTTGCGGGATTGAAACCGTATCGACGGTCGCTCCGAGGTGGCCAATGTATTTGACGGCTTCCTTGACGGCATCATTCACGACCTTCATGGAGGCGGGCGTGTCGAATCCCTCATCGACGACGCCGATGCGGAGATCCTTGATTGAATCGCCAAGTCCTTTCAGGTAGTCGACCTTCTCGATGGATGTTGGCTGACGCGGATCGGCACTGGTCTCATCCTTGCCGGCGATGACGGACAGGAGAAGCGCCGCGTCTTCGACGGTGCGCGTCATAGGACCGATATGATCGATGGTCGGGTCGAATCCAGCGATGCCGGTGTAGGGCACCAAGCCATGGGTCGCCTTGAGACCGACGATCCCGGACCAAGATGCCGGCATACGGATTGAGCCACCCTGGTCTCCGCCCAGCGCCAAGTCGACCTGGCCGGTTGCGACCGCCGAAGCTGAACCGCACGACGATCCGCCAGCAACGTGCTTGGGATTTGCGGGGTTGAGCCCGGGGCCGTACGTGCTCGTGTGACCGGCGCCGGAGAAGGAAAAGTCGTCGGTGTTAAGCATCGCTGTGATGTGGCCGCCGGCCTCCAGGATGCGCTTGACGACTGTGGCATCGACGTCGGGCGTGTAGTCATACAGAAGCCTGGACGCGCAGGTCGTCGGAATGCCGGCAACGCTGACCGTATCCTTGATACCGATCTTCTTTCCGCTCAACGGTCCCTTTGCATTGACGGCTTTGACGTCCACGTAACGCACGATGCCGTTGAGGGGATCATCCTTTCGGCTGGGCCGTTCCCCGGGAATACGGATCGCAGGTGTTACTGGCCTGACCGGTTCGGGCATCTGATCGAGGTCGTCGTACGCTTCGAGATTTGCGTTGACGAGATCATGAATGACGTCGAGCTCCGCTTCCGTGAGATTTACATGCGTGCGATCGCTCAGTTCCACGATGTCTTTGCGCGAGGGTCTGCGTAGGGTCATGATCGAAATCCTCTCAGCGGAGTTGGTTACTTCAGGAATTTCAAGAGTAGTGCGAGTGTCTCCTCCGGCATTTCTTCGGCCGGGAAATGGCCACACGGCAAACCGTGCCCTTCCACTTCGGTTGCTTTCTCCCGCCAAGCCGACAGGACATCAAAAATGGTGCCGACAGCTCCGTTGGCGCCCCAAACAGCGAGGAGCGGCTGCTGCAATTTGCGATCGCCGTCTTGAACGGCATGGTCGAGGTCGATCGTTGCGGACGCGCGGTAGTCTTCACAGGACGCCCGGATGACGTCGGCATCACTGAAATAGCGTGCGTAGTGCTCGATCGCCTCCTCGCCAAAAGCGTTGGGAATCCGGCTCCAAGAATTGAGCGTGTGCCTTAGAAAGAACTCCGGGTCACTGCCGATCAGCTTTTCCGGAAAGCCTCGCGGCTGGATCAGAAAATACCAGTGATAGTAAGCCGTAGCGAAGCGCTGGTTCGACAACCGGTACATCAGGTCGGTCGGCGCAATGTCGAGTACGGCTAGCCGCTGCACCAAGTCCGGGTGGTCCAGAGCCATTCGGTGGGCGACACGCGCTCCACGATCATGCCCCACCACCTGGAATGAGGTGAAGCCAAGTTGTCGCATCACCTCGACCTGATCGGCAGCCATCACGCGCTTGGAATAGTTCGCGTGACCTTTGCCGCCCGGCGGCTTGCTCGAGCGGCCATATCCGCGCAGATCGGTGGCAATGACGGTGAATTTCTCGGCAAGGCGAGGAGCGATCTTGCGCCACATCGCCTTGGTCTGCGGGTAACCGTGCAACAGCAGAACAGGCGCTCCTCGTCCTGCCATCTCGACGTGAATCGAGACATCCGCCGTCTCGACGAACCTCGGCTCGAAGCCTACCAGCATACGTGTGTCCGCCCTGTGTTTTCCGAACGGTAGGAGCGGATTGACAATGACGGAAATGAATTGTTTAGATGCGATATATGCACATTGACAATTTATTGAAGGGCGGGAGACACGCCGATGTTCGAGCCAGAGTTGCTTCGGGCGTTCGTCATGGTCGCCGAATGTCGTGGATTTAGCCGTGCAGCCGAGCGGATGAATTCAACCCAATCAACTGTGAGCCACCAGATTAAGCGTCTGGAAGCGCAGGCAAATCGGACGTTTCTTCACCGGACCACCCGGTCGATCTCGCTCACCGAAGACGGCGAGATCATGATCGATTACGCCCGCAAATTCCTGCAACTGGCCGATGATGCAAAGCAGCATTTTGGCGCACCGAAGCTGGCTGGGCACGTGCGCCTCGGCGCCTCTGACGATTTCGCAACCTACTCGCTGCCGGAGGTATTGGGGCGTTTCCGGCGCATTCATCCGAATGTGCGGCTGACGGTCGAGGTCGGTCTTAGCCGTAACCTCTACGATAAGCTCGAGAGCGGGGAACTGGACTTGGTTCTAGGAAAGCGCCGGATTGGCGACCCTGAAGGCGAACTCGTGTCTCGCGAAAAACTCAGCTGGGTTGCTTCGCCGGATTACGAGTTCAGCGCAGCTTCCCCGTTAGCGCTCGCGGTCTACCCGAAACCATGCCTTTACCGATCCACCGCCATCGAGATTCTCCAAGAGGCGGAGCGCCCCTGGTCGATTGTCTACACATGCCCGAGCCTTTCAGGCATCCGAGCAGCGGCTATTGCCGGAATCGCAATGACGCCCTTAGCGGAGAAATTTCTCACGCCAGACCTTTGCGTTCTGGCGCCGCGCGAGGACCTTCCCGCGTTGCCTGACATCGAGTTCGTCCTCTATCGCAACAGCGCGACTGAAACGTCAGCTTCACGTGAACTGGGTAACCTGCTGCTCAAGGTGAGGCCGCTCGGCATTGCTCCCTGGCAATGAGGCCAGCGCATCTATCGTTCGCCGCGCGCGCCGGCGAGTCCTCATGCGCAAAGCCGCCGGACAGCAGCGCGTTCCTTGGCGCAAGGACGGCGTTGGCGGAACGGCGCCGAAATTCTCGCGCGGCGGCGGCCGCGGGATCGGAGCGACGCCGCCTGTTGGAAGAATGAAGGCTGCTTGAGTACAGCCTTCAACAGTTCAAGTCGCAGGTCGTCAATTTTACCTACGGATCCCCATTACTTGAGATTGTCGGCGTCAATGACCGCTTGAGAGAATGCCAGCGGCGCCTCTTGCGGGAGATTGTGACCGATTCCGCCGGTCAGCGTCCTATGTTGATATTTGCCGCTGAATTTTTTCGCGTAGACGCTCGGTTCGGGATGAGGCGCACCGTTTGCGTCACCTTCCAAAGTGATGCTCGGCACGCCTATATTTGGGAAGCTCGCGAGCTTCTTCTCCATGTCATCGTATTTTGCTTCACCCTCGGCCAGTCCGAGGCGCCAGCGATAATTGTGAACAGAGACTGCGACGTGATCGGGATTGGCGAAGGCCGCCGCAGAACGCTCGAAGGTCGCGTCGTCAAAGGCCCACTTTGGTGAGGCTTGTTCCCAGATCAACCGAGCGAACTCTCTAGTGTACTTCTGATATCCAACCATGCCCCGCTCGGTCGCGAAGTAATATTGATACCACCAGAGCAATTCGGCTTTGGGTGGCAGCGGCGCCTTGTTGAGGGCCTGGCTGCCGATCAGATAGCCGGAAACCGCTACCAAGGCCTTGCAGCGCTCGGGCCAAAGCGCTGCGACGATGGCCGCCGAACGTGCACCCCAATCGCAGCCGCCGACAACGGCACTCCTGATCTTGAGCGCATCCATCAACGCGATCACGTCAGCGGCGACCGCCCCTTGCTGCCCGTTGCGCATCGTTGAATCCGAAAGGAATTTGGTGGGGCCATACCCACGCACATAGGGAACGATGACGCGATAGCCGGCCTTGGCGAGCTGCGGCGCGACATCGACGTAGCAATGGATGTCATAGGGCCAGCCATGCAGCAGCACGACCGGTTTGCCGTCCGCCGCACCAACATCGGCATAGCCAATGTTCAGATCACCCGCGTCGATCTGCTTGATCGCACCGAATGACGTGTGGCTGCCGCGGATCGTGTCAGGCGTGGGCTGGCTGGCGGCTTGCGCACTTGCAGTGCTGATCCGGGTGAATGGCAGTGCGGTAGCAAAGCCCGCCGCGGCAACCAGCAAACGTCGCTTGAGATCTACGTTTTCCATATCGTCTCTCCAGTTAACAGGAATTCCCAGTTCTATTGGGGCGCTTGTATCTTGGCTGTGTCCGCATGAGCCGTATTTGTAACTTCATGTAGCAACCTGCGGATTTAGGCGACGACCTCGACATTCTCCGACGGCAGGTCACCGCCGAACGCAAAGCCCTGCCCCGGCGCAGCCGCGAGCAGTCGGCGTGTGTAATCTTCTTTCGGGCTACCAAAGACCTCGACTGTTGTCCCCTGCTCGACCACCTGTCCGTTTCTCATGACGACGATGCGGTCGCACAGCTGACTGGCGACACGCAGATCATGCGTGATGAACAGAATGCCGACGCCGGTCTGTGACTGGATGTCTTCCAGGAGTTGAAGAATTTGTGCCTGAACGGAAACGTCGAGCGCCGACACCGGCTCGTCGGCGATAATCAGGCGCGGTTGGCAAGCAAGGGCGCGGGCGATCGCGATGCGTTGCCGTTGCCCACCCGAAAACTCGTTTGGATAACGGCGCAGTGCATCCGGCTGCAAACGGACAAGCTTCATCAATTCTTCCGCACGCTGCCAGGCGACGCCGGCGGATACACCAAAGTTCAACGGGCCCTCCACGATCGAGGCCCCGACCGTCTGACGGGGGTTGAGCGAGCGATAGGGATCCTGGAAAATCACCTGCACGTCGCGCCTGACCGGCACCAGTTGACGGGTCTTGAGGTGGGTGACGTTGCGGGAGTTGATGACAATCGTTCCGCCGGACGGCTCGGCCAGTCGGGCGACGCAGCGAGCAAATGTCGACTTGCCCGAGCCGGATTCGCCGACGATGCCGACCGTCTCGCCGGCCGCCACGGACAGGGACACCTGCTTGACCGCCCCTACCGTCGTCTTACGCGCCGGCCAATGGCCTCGCACGAAGCTCTTGGAGACGTCCGTTGCGGATAACAGCGCAGCCACATCAGCGCGTGCCATACGCGACTTGGGATTCAGCGGGGGAACAGCCGCCATCAGCGATCGGGTATAGGCGTGTTGCGGCCGCTTGAGCACGTTGTCCTTGCGGCCAGCCTCAACCATTTGTCCTAGACGCAACACCGCGACGCGGTCGGCAATATCGGCGACTACGCCGAAATCATGGGTGATGAAGAGGACGGCGGTGCCGTTCTCGGCCTGCAGTTCGCGGATCAACTTGAGGACTTCAGCCTGGGTCGTCACGTCGAGCGCAGTCGTGGGCTCGTCGCAGATCAGGAGCGCGGGCTTCAGTACCAATGCGATCGCAATGACGATCCGCTGCCGTTGCCCGCCCGAGAGTTGATGGGGATAGGACCGATAGAGCCGCTCCGGGTCCGGAAGATTAACGCGCGCCATCATCTGGAGGATCGTTTTGTAGCGTGCAGCTGCACTCATCCGGACGTGCTGGCGCAACATCTCGTCGATCTGCTCGCCGCATGTTACGACAGGATTGAGTGCGGTCATTGGCTCCTGGAACACCATGGCCATAGATGGCCCGCGCAACCTGCGGAGCGCATTCTCGCTCAGTCCAACCAGTTCGCAGCCCTCGAGCTTGATCGATCCGTGCGACGGACGAAGCCCAGACGGCAACAGCCCCATGATCGCGCTCGCGATCATCGATTTGCCAGAGCCCGACTCCCCCAGCAGACAGACCGTCTCCCCCCTCTCGACCTGAAAGGATATATTCTCGACCGCATACGGCCGATCCGCCCTCGGCGGCAACGGAATTGCCAGCGCGTTGACCGCGAGCACGGGTTCGTTGAGCGGCATGATGGGCGTCGTCGTCATGTCACTCTCCCCGCTTGTTGAACTTGGGATCCAGCGTATCCCTCAAGCCATCGCCCAGCATGTTGACTGCGAGAACGGTCAGCGCGAGGAAGATTCCGGGAAACAGCACATTGTGGGGGAATTGATTGAACTGGGAGCGCCCCTCCGCCATGATGTTGCCCCAGCTCGGCAGATCGGCCGGCAACCCAATGCCGAGAAACGAAAGGATTGCCTCTACAAGGATTGACGATGCGCACACATAGGTTGCCTGAATGATCAGCGGCGCAAAGGAATTGGGAAGCACGTGCCGGAGCAGGACCTTCCAGGTGGGAGTTGCCAGCGCGACAGCAGCCTCGACATAAGGCTCTTCGCGGATGCTCAAGACCAGCGAGCGAACCAGCCGTGCGACACGGGGCACCTCCGGCAGGGCGATCGCAATGACCACGCTGGTCAGCGTCCCACCGATCAGTGCGATCAGGGTGACGGCGAGCAGGATTCCCGGAATGGCCATGACGCCATCCATGATGCGCATGACGATGCTGTCGAGCCACCTGAAATAGCCGGCCATCAATCCGAGTGCTACGCCGAGCACGATCGCGAAGACCGCAACCGAAAGCCCCACGACGATCGACACACGACCGCCATAGAGCGTCCGGCTCCAGATGTCACGTCCGAGGCTGTCTGTTCCCATCACGAACCAATGCGGGATGACGTTGCCCTCAAGGGTCGTGAAGTTCGCATGCGTTCCAGGCAGCGCATTGCTGATCGATGGATCGATCGCGGTCGGGTCCAACGTGCCGAGCCAAGGCGCGAAAATCGCCATCAGCACCAGGACAACGAGCACCAGGCCCGATATCCGCACCGACCAGTTGTTCAAGAGACGCACCCAGATCGACCGGCGACGCAATGCGCTGGCCGCAAGCGACGCCGCAGCGAGCGTCTCGATGGCTGCCTCAGTCACGCGAACCTCCTCATTGGCGGATACGAGGGTCAAGCAACAAATAGCTGAGATCGACCAGGAGGTTGATCCCGACATAGATCGCTGCGAATAGCAGCGTGATGCCCTGGATTAGCGGAAAATCCCTCGACAGCACCGCATCGACCGTCAACGATCCCAATCCTGGAATGGCAAACACTGATTCCGTGATCACGACGCCACCAATCAGAAGGGCGATACCGATGCCGATCACCGTCACGATCGGAATCGCAGCGTTGCGCAAGGCGTGATGAATGAGCACGCGCAACTCGGAAATGCCCTTGGCGCGCGCGGTTCTGATGAAGTCCTCGGTCAGTGCTTCAGCGACCGAGGCGCGCGTGACCCGTGCGATCAGCGCCAGATAGACGATCGATAGGGTCGTTGCCGGCAGGATCAAATGGCGCAACCAGGGCAGCACGCCATCGGCGATCCGGTCATAGCCTTGCACGGGTAGCAGCTGCAGCCGAAGCGCGAAGATCCAGATCAGCACGTAACCTGTCACGAACACGGGCACGGAAAAGCCAAGCGCCGAAAACGTCATCAATCCGCGATCGAGCCAGCCGCCGTGCCGCCATGCCGCAAGGACCCCGAGCGGGACCGCAAGCAGGATCGTCACGATGATGGTCAGGGTAGACAGCGCGATGGTCGGTTCGATGCGCTGCCCGATCAGCTTCGATACAGGCTGCTTCATGAAGAACGATTGGCCGAGATCACCGTGCAGCACGCCGAGCAGCCAGCGCCCGAATTGCAGCAGCAGCGGGTCCTTCAAACCGAGCTGCGCCCGCACCGCCTCGAGTGCCGCCGCGCTGGCGTCATTGCCCACGATCGCGGCCGCCGGATCCCCCGGCGCAAGCCGCGTCATGAGGAAGATAATGACCGCAACGATCAACAAGACTGGAATCGTTGCAACCAGCCGCCTGACAAGAAATACAGCCATCGGAGATCAACCCTTCTGGATGCCCCAATACACACACACCGGTGAGCTCACGGTGCCGCTAATCACGTCCTTGCGCGCAGCCGTGATGGTCTTGTACTCGCCGATCGGCGCGACAATCGCGGCATCGTAGGCGCGCTCCTGGATCTGGTCGGCCAACGACTTGCGTTGCTCACTGGTTGCCGCCAACAAGAACTCGTCCTTGAGCGCCTCGAGTTTTGCGTCGGTCGGCCAGCCGAACCAACCATTTTCGCCGTTACCGGTCAGCGGCGCGTAGAACATCGGGTTGATGGTGTCCGGTATGTTCCAGCCGGTGATGAAGGCACCCCACCCGCCCTGAGCGGGCGGCGTCTTCATGGCACGCCGCGCGACCAGCGTCGGCCAGTCCATCGACTGCATATCGACGTTGAAGCCGGCCTGCTTCAACAATGCCGCCATCACCGGCGGAAATTTGTTGAGGATCGCGAAACTCGCCGGATACATTAGGACGACCGGCTCGTTGTTGTAGCCCGCCTCCTTGAGCAGGGCGCGCGCGCGCGCAAATTGCGGCTTGCCCGTGTAGTAAGATGTCTTCTCGGAATGATAGATCGTGCCCGTCGGATAAAGCGAGGGATTTGCATTGTACAGATCGGGGTGAACCATCTGCGCCTTCATGAGCGCATCCTGGCTGATCGCCATGTACGCCGCCTGCGCGATCCTCGGGTTGTTAAAGGGCGGGTAAAGGTGGTTGAGATGCAGCGCAAAGGATCCCTTCGGCACAAGATCGACAAACGAGATCCTTGGATTATCTCTCAGCGCCACATACTGATCGGCCGGCACCCATTCGATCAGGTCGACTTCGCCGTTGATGATGGCATTGGTCTGCGTTTGGCCATCGGTCAGAATGATCCATTCCATGCGGTCGACATTGACCACTTTGCCGCCTGCCGTTCCCGACGCCGGCTCGTTCCGCGGCACGTAGTCCGTGTTCTTGACGTAGACGACGCGCTCGCCCGGACGATATTGGTCGGTCTTGAATACGAACGGTCCGGAGCCGATCTGGCTGGTAATCTGCTGATCGGGGGGCGTTTCTGCGACCCGCTTGGGCATGATGAACGGCGGCACCGACGCCGGCTTTGACAGCGCTTCCAGCACCAGACCAAAGCGCTGCTTGAGCGAGAGGACGAATGTGTCGTCGCTCTTGGCATCGAGCGAGGCGGTTGCCGCCAGCAATCTTTGGCCGAGATTGTCGCGCGCGCCCCAGCGCTTGAGCGACTGGATGATGTCCGCGGACGTCACCGGCGCGCCGTCGTGGAACTTGAGGCCCTTGCGGAGCGTGAAAGTCCACACCTTGCCATCGTCGCTCTGGCTGTAATCGGAAACCATCTGCGGCTTGACTTGCCCCTGATCGTCTACCCCGAACAGCGTGTCATAGATGGCATAGCCGTGATTGCGCGTGATGATCGCGGTCGTCCAGATCGGGTCGAGAATCTTCAGATCGGACTGCGGCACGACGCGCAGGACCTTCGGCTCCTCGGCAAAGCTTGTCCGCGGCGCTGCCGCTGCAATCATCAAGCTGCCAGTCATTGCCAGGAATGAACGCCTATCAGTCATTTGCTTCCCTTCCATTGCTCGATCTGACGTTTTTCAGTGTGCTGCCTACGCTGACCCCGGAGCGGCAAGTTCGGCGATCAACTCAATCTCAACACATGCGCGCAACGGCAACTGGACCACGCCAAACGCACTTCGCGTATTAGGGCCGGCGGCCGGGAACACCTCACCGAACAGCTCGCTTGCGCCGTTGGCAACCAGATGCTGCTCGAAGAAATTCGACCTCGAGGCAACCATGACGGTCATCTTGACGATGCGCGCGATAATCTCGAGATTGCCACTCGCATGCTGAAGCGTTGCAAGAAGGTCGATGGCCGTGGCGCGCGCTGGCGATCTGCCCTCTTCCAACGAGATTTCATCGCCGAGCCGGCCGGTCCAGACCGCACCGTCGCGCTTGGCGAGATGGCCGGATAAATACAGGGTCTGGCCTGCACGCAGGTAAGGCGCATAGGACGCCGCCGGCGCCGTGATCGGCGGCAGCACGATGTCCATGGCCTGAAGACGTTGATAGACGCTCATCATTATTTCTCCATCGTCCTCTCCCTGGTCCTCACCAGATGACGGGCGGAGTGATTGAGGCTCAGGCCGAGAGTTTGGCCCGCGCGGCACGGATCGGGGCCTTGAAGACGGGACCGTTCGGACCGAGCCGAATGCCGTCGCGCAGATGCTTCCAGGGCAGCGCGGTCGGGTCTGCCAGGAATGGCCCGGGAGACTTCACGACGATGATTTCCTCGGAGATAGCCGCGAAGTCGGCGCGGAAATGCACCGAGCTCTTGTTGACCAGGATGCTCATTTTTTCCGGATCGATGCCGACGGTCCGGTACATATTGCGATCGAGCAACTGCGCCTTGGCCGAGGTTACAACGATGCGAATGTCATCGATTTTCAGACAGGCGGTTAGGCCGAGATTGGCCTGCTTGCCGTTCATCATCGGCCCGCCATAGACGAGCTTGCCGTCGGATAGCGTTTCGACGAGGAAACGCGCGGTCAATGGGCTGTCGCCCGGAACCTCCGCGCAACCGCCGAGATCGATCGAGATCTCCGCGCCGACACCGGCGGCGTGCGCGGCCGCGGCGGCTTTCGCATCGCAGATCAGGCCAATGGCCGCATTCTTGGCATCGTGTCGGATCAACGCCTTCAAAAGACCCGTGGTATTGGAGTTGCCACCGACTCCCGGATTGTCCTGCGTATCGGCCAGGATGACCGGACGCTTTGCGCTCCGCGCAATCGCGATGGCGCGTACCACAGCATTGTCGGCATCTTCGAATTCGACGTTCCAAGCAATCTCGGCGTCGACGATGTGCTGGTAGATCCGCTCCACGGCACGCTCGACGGCGTCGCGATCGCTGCCATAGCCCCAGACGGTGGCCCCGCATCCCGGAAAATCGGCTGCGGAGAAGCCCGGCGCGAAGGACAGCGAGCTCACGGCCCCCTCTTGCTCTTCCAGCAAGTCGTACACGCCGCGCGCCGGCTGCAGCATGGTCGACATCGCGTTGACGGGGATCAGGAAGGGAATGCGCTTGGCTGCGCGGTAAAACGGCGGGCGCGACGATACCAGATGAAGCAGGAGCTCCGCTGCGCGCCGTCCAGTGTCCGCCATGTCGACGTGCGGATAGGTACGATAAGCGACCACCGCATCGGCAAGCTCAAGCATCTGCTCGGTGACATTGGCATGCGAATCGAGCGACACCGAGATCTTCATCTCGCGTCCAACGATTTCGCGAACTCGCGCCAAAAGCTCGCCCTCACCATCGTCGAGATGCTCGGTCACCTGCGCCCCGTGCAGGTCGAGATAGATCGCATCAAAATTCCTGCGCTTGACGGCATCGAGAATCTCACCCGCGATCCGCTCGTAGGCATCCTCGGTCGTGTGAGCCGAAGCACCGGCGCCTGCCCAAATCACCGGCAGCACCTCGTGCCCACGCGCCTGCACGTGCTTTATGAAGCCGCCGATCGGAATGTTGACGTCCAAGAGGCTCAGGACGTCCTCGCCTCTCACCAGGCTCGGAAAGTCCTCGCCCCGCACGAAGCTGTCATAGGTGGCCTTGGACGGCGCGAACGTGTTCGTTTCATGTTGAAAGCCGGCGACAAGAATTTTCAACGGAGCTTCCTCTTCTTTGTTGACCGCGCGCGGGTTTACGGCCAGCCACACGGAGGCAGCGGGCGGTTCGCGGTGGTCAGGCTCACAATTTCGATGGACGGCCGGCTATCCGACCTACGCTGTCTTCGCCGGCTAAAATCCGCGCTGGTTGGACGTGCGGGAGAATAGGCTTGACCTGCGTTCGAGCAACAGCAATCTTTGTTCCAGTTCGTTGCCAAAACAGCAACAGAGGTTGGTTATGCGAGAACCCAGTCACAGCCGCCTGCGCTATTTCGAGGCCGTCTGCCGGCACGGTACGATCCGCGGCGCAGCTGACCAGCTGAACACGGCACCGTCGGTGATCACGCGCCAGATCGCTCTGCTTGAGACGGAGCTAGGGCTGAAACTATTCGAACGGCAGGCGCGCGGCATGAAATTGAATGACGCGGCAACGCATTTGCTGGATTATTGGCGCAGCTGTCAGGCCCATCGGCAGCAACTGTCGGAGCGGCTGGAGGCCATCGAGAGACTGGACGAGGGCCATGTCAGGATCGTGCTGAGCGAGGGCTATGTCGATCATCTGATCGAGCACATCGTGGGGCCCTTCTGCGCACAGCATCCGAAATTGTCGATCGCGATCGATCCGCTCCCCGTCCTGGACATCATGAATCAGGTCGGAGAGGACGCCGCCCATATTGGACTGGCGTATAATCCACAGGCCGACCCTCGCATCCAGTTCGTCGCAAGCGTGCCTGCGCCGGCCCGCCTGCTGGTTCGCGTCGACCATCCGCTCGCGCGGCAGCGCCGTCCCATCACCGTAGGCCAGCTGGCTGAATTTCCGTTCGCCTCGATGCCGCGTGGTTATGGCGTCAGCCAATTGATCGATGCGCTGGAATATTCAGAGCATGTCAAGCTTCGGCCAACATTCATCAGCAGTTCGGTCCTCGCGCTGCGACGCTACGTCAGAGCCACACAGGGCGTCGCGATCCTCGGCGCCGGCGTTGCCGCCGCCACCGAAGTCGCGCGTGGTGAGGTCGTCATGCTGGATATCGATCACGCCATTTGCGCGAAAGCCAAGCTTCGGCTCATTGCACGGCGAGCTCGACCGTTGTCGCCGGCGGCGGCGCGCCTATTGAGCAATATGCGAAGCCGCCTTGCATCGTTCGGCATAACGCCGGGTAGGTTGCCTTAGGCAAAGCCGCAGGCTGTCGTCGCGGCTGGCATGACAGGGTCCACTATCTGTCGCAATACAGGTGCAAATCCAATACTGCCGTTACAGAACACGCGCCAGTCCGATCAAACTATTTCGCGCGCCGTCACCGAAACGCGCGCGATCTCCGAAATACTGAACGTCCGCCCTGGGAAGAGCGAAATGATCAGGTCAGCTCCCGCCTCACTCAAGACCTGAATCATGACGTGCTCGGCATTGGTCAGATAAGCGTTCTCTTTGGCGCTGATGATCATATCGAGACTTTGACCAGAAAGTGAAAGATAACCCGATAGCACCTCGATCGTGATCTTCGCCTGGTTGACGGCGACCAACAGCCATTCCGAACGTTCGCAAGTTCTTAAGTTGACGACGGTTGGCCCGTGTGGAGCGAAGCGGGCGACGAGGCCTGCCTTCATCGAGAAATTGCTCGATGCCCTTCTACCAGTCTGAGGAACGGTTGGCATGGATCAAAGAACCTGCGCCAGTCGAGTTAGCTTGTTGAGATCATATTCTTGACATGACGATTCCACGGTCAGGCTCCGTTGACGACGGCAATTGCTCGTGCCTGGTTCTCTTGTCCAAGCAATCGGTGCCAACGTCCGTTTTCCAAAGTCGCGCGGTCTCGTTCATGGAACGGGACCGCAGTGCGCGCTCTTTTTCGGGAGAAATTGAAGCGGACGCTGTCCTGATGAATCGGCTGATCGTGCCCCAGTTCAGAACAGAGCCCGCCCACATCACCACCGAGTCAACCGCGGCGGCCTTAATCGTCTTGCCGCTGCTACCTGAATGTGGTTCTTCGTCTTATTCCGACGCGACGAAGCGGAATATCGAGGAAATATGCACGCGCTCGAATGGCAGCTTCGGTTCGTTTGAGCCGTTGCCCCATTGTCAGCAAGGATGCACCGGAGACGGCGAGCTCCTTCAATTGATCGTCGTCCGCGACGGTCCATGGCCTTGATCCTGCTCTTGGCGTCTCGCAAGTCTCGCGTTTGCCTAGGCTTGTGTTGGTCATGCTCTACTCCGCCGGGAGAACTCGTTTGCGTGCCGCGCGGGCCAGATCCGACGAGGCGTGTCTTCAAGGATGGCCTCCAGCTGCGCGGCTTGAGGTAGTACAATGACCGCCAGCAGGCGACGCCGTCTGATCAAACAGGCCATTATGACTGAACGAGGCTTAGTTGGCGGGGTCACACTGCGCTGTCTTTGCGAAGTCCAGCTCCGCAGTAGACGGGACGGACAAAGAATAGGCCTAACTTCCATTTGAGCAATAGCAGTCTTTGTTCGACTTCGTTGCTCAAGTGTCAACGCACGTGAGCCCGGCGGCTAAAGGGCGCCGCTAAGGCGGGGGCGCCTGGTTCGGCGATCGCGCAACGGGCTTGCAGCTCGCATCCGGCGTCCTTAGCCGTGATCCGCGAATAGCTCGATCGGCTCATTGAAGCCGCGCACCGGATATTCTCCGACACGTTCAAGGCCGAAGTCACCTTCAACGAGGTCGGCGAAGGATCGGGACAGCAGCACCGTCCTTCCCAATTGTTTGGTGAGTGCCTCACGCTCCGCGATCTCATGCTCGAAGCGACCCGGCAAATATCAGCTGCGCATCCTCGACGATCTCGCCTATGTCACCAAGGACCAAGCCGAAACCATCGTTCGTTCGAATGGGGCACAATCTTCCCGGATCAAGCCATGAGCCTCGCCGTCATCGATCGCCTCGTCCATCACGCCACGATCCTCGGAATGAAGGTCGACAGTTATCGCCGCAACGAAGCTGTCGACAAGACCCGTGGAGCCCGACAACCACGCGACGCGCGCGGCAATCAAAGCGCTATTTTGATTGTCGCTCCAGGACAATCGAATCACGCGTCACGAAAATATCGATTGCCTTACCGCCGCATCGCGACAATCACCCTCTTGTCCCGAGCGCCGCAATGGCCAATCTCATTGTCGCTGTGTCCCCATCCAGATTATCGCGCTACAGCATAGCCCGTGGGACGGTCAAGCTGAACGCGGCACTGGTCATAGCCCCGTTCACGCATTCCGTGCGCTAAGCGCCGTTACAGCGATGCCGTTACTGGAGCGCGGGCTGATGGCTAATAGCCCAAACATAGGCTGACACCGCGTCAACATCCGCTGGCTTCAAGTCGCCATCCATTCCGGGGGCCACCGCCATGTTGTGCAAGATCGTTCGCTTCAGCTCTTTAACGCTCCCGTCGCTCCAAGCGAATATCCCGAGTGTCAGGTCGTTCCCGTTTCCTGTTCCCTTCCCGTCTTGGCCGTGACAGACGCTGCACTGCCCGTTCGCGGCCTCCCCATGGAACACGCGATCGCCATGCAGGATCTGCTCCCTGCTAAAGCCGATTGGCACCGGCAGAACGTCCGCAGGAGGCCGTATCTGTTCTCTGAATATGATGAGCGGCGGCGAAACGAGCTTGAACTCCTGCTGATCCTCTGCCCTTGACGCGTTAGGAGCCGCGGAACACATCACGCATGCCGCCGCTGCTGAAACAACGAAACGAACTGCCATGAATCACCTCCCAGAAGGTTCCGTTCCAGGCTGCCGGATCGGCCCGGCGAGGCTTGGTTTTGTTTACTCACGGGACGCTGGTCGTACAGTCTGGACGTATCTTGAGCGACCAACAGGCACCTACCTAAAGAGAAAAGGCCGGCACCGAAGCGCCGGCCAAGTACTGACGATGAGAAATCGTAGCCTCCTTCCAAGAAGACCACGGAACATTTCTCCCTTCAGGATGTAACGCGGATCAACTGACTCGGGGCATAAGCGGCTTTGGCCCTGCGGCACTGGCGTACATATTAATCTCCATGCCCACCGACACTTCGACGATCTTTGGTGCAGCCCACTTCATCTGCTTTCCTCCAATTTCTCGGTAACTTCGATTTGAGAAAAAGAGCGCACGAAGAAGCTAACGCGCGCATCCTCGATTCATACGCGAGGAAACGAGCGATAGATAATCACTTGTTCAGATAATAGCCATCTTCAAATACGATAGCCAGTTGATGCAGGCGCCGCTGAGGCTTCGACGCGGCCGCAATGCGCGCGGCGACGAGGGCGGAGAAGAGCCGCATGATCGATACATGCGCGCCGTTCAAGAACCCGTACACCCCCGCACAGGTCGGGCCCCACGCGGATATCGTCTACACGATTGAGTGCGGGATCAATGTCGAGCGTCTCCAACTGTCGAATCGATCAATCGCTTCCGTCTCAGCTCGTTGACATACCGGAATGATTGTACCCAAGCGCTTGTTGCGTTATGGGCGCGCAGCCCTCCGGGCTGCTCGCAATCTGCTGTCGAGATAGGTGCAATCTAATCTATTCGTTTTTCGGATTGAGATTGTGCGCTTAGGAAGAGCGCCTGGCGTCTTTTGGTCAGGCCCAGATTGTGCGGCAGCGCCATCATGTTCGGGATTTCCGCGATCGATATCGCGTTATGGGACACCCTGGGAAAGGCAACCGGACAACCTGTACACCGACTGTTGGACGGTACAGCAGTGTCGGAGCTGGTTTGCTATGCAAGGCTCGTTCGCTACACCGACTCGCAGCTTGTCATTGAAACCGTCACTCGAGCTCTAGCCGATGGCTTCTGTCATGTGAAGCTCCATGAGATTACCGCGGATGCAGTCCGTGAGGCGCGGATCGCTGCCGGCGATAACGTGGAGATCACCCTGGACGTCAACTGTCCACGGACCGTGCGCGAGGCCCTCGATATGAGCGCCAAGCTGCGACCGTTCAATCTGCGCTGGCTGGAAGAGCCCATTCGGCCTCCAGAGAGGTTTGACGGTTTGGCTCGAATGCGCCGTGAGAGTGAAATACCCATGGCGGCACCATGCCAACGAAGCGCGACTGCATCTTGCAAAACTCCCGGCGTTTCATGTTGCCAATGCGTTTGACGATTCTGGAGGACCGCAGATGAATGCCGGATACGAAGCTGCAGATAACCAAGTGAAGATCGCAAAGATCGAAGCGATCGTGATTTCAATTCCCTTCGCTGGGGGCGGGAAGTCGGCCGAAACGGCTTGGGGCAAGAAGAACGCGAACACCGCCGACTCTCTCCTCGTCAAGGTCACCACGTCGAATGGGATCACCGGATGGGGTGAGTCTTTCGGCTTCACGGCTATCCCTACCGTCAAGGCGGCGATCGAACAGGTACTGGCTCCCTTATGCATCGGCCGTAGCGCAGCTAGCATCGGATCATTGATGCTCGATGTTCAAAAGCGCCTGCATATCTTCGGGCGCAGCGGCGCCATCATGTTCGCCATTTCCGCAATCGATATCGCTTTGTGGGACATTCTTGGCAAAGCGACAGGTCGGCCAGTTCATCGATTGTTAGGTGGCAGGGAAGTGACTGAACTGCAGTGCTACGCCAGCCTCGTTCGCTATTCTGAGCCGGAAGTCGTTGCTGCGAACGTCGAGCGGGCTTTGGCAGATGGGTTCTCTCATCTCAAGCTTCACGAAATTGACGTGGAGGCGGTGCGGGCAGCGCGCAAGACTGCCGGCGGCGACGTGGAAATTACGCTTGACGTCAATTGCCCGTGGACGGTCCGCGAAGCCCTAGATATGAGCTCCAAGCTGCGGCCTTTCAATCTGCGATGGCTCGAAGAGCCGATCTGGCCCCCGGAGAATTATGACGGACTGGCTCGGTTGCGCCGCGAGGCGGGGATACCGATCGCAGCCGGGGAGAACGCTTCCACCTTAATGGATTTCCAGCAAATGCTCGTCGCAGGTGCAGTCGACTTCGTGCAGCCGAGCCCAGCAAAAATGGGTGGCATCACCGAGCTGCAAAAGGTTTTTACACTTGCCGCTGCACATAACACCACGGTCATGGTCCACACCTTTTATGACGGCCCTGGCTTGCTTGCGAGCGTACATGCGAGCGCTGCGCTTGGCTCGAAGGGGTCGCTGGTGGAGTGGCGATACTTCGATCTCGAGGCTCAACTTTACGGGGATGCCATCTTCCCCAAGCGCGGAGCGATTGTTGTTCCTCAAGGCCCGGGCCTGGGGGTTGATCCGGATCCGGACGTCGTACGGAGTTTTCAAGTCCTGAGCTAAGACCGCTTTCAATCCGCACCGCCGACTTGGAGATTTTCATGTCCATTACACGCCGCACGTTCTTGAAGACGAACGCGACCGCTGTGGGAGCTTCTTATGTCGCCTTGTCACCCTCGCTGGCGCTGGCGGCCCCAATGAACTTCAAGATTGGACACGACCAAGCGGCGACGCACCCGGTTCATTTGCGCCTCGTCGAAGCGGCCGAACGCATCAAGCTTCAGACCAACGGGCAATTCCTGCTCCAGGCGTTCGCCAACAGCCAACTCGGGCGGCGATACCGACATGTTGACGCAGACGCGCTCCGGCGCTCTGGAGATGGTGTTAATGCCCGACATCATCCTTGGAACGTTGGTGCCGCTGGCGTCCATCAACGCGATGGGGTTCGCGTTTGACAATGAAGTTGACGTCCACGCTGCAATGGATGGCGATTTGGGTGCCCACATCCGTGGCAGGATCGCCGGATCCGGACTATCGGTGATGAGCAATTTCTGGGAGAATGGCTTCCGACAAATTACCAGCAGCACGAAGCCGATCAACCACCCCGAAGATCTTCGCGGTTTCAAGATCCGCGTCCCCGTGGCACCGCTGTGGGTCTCGATGTTCAAGGCTTTTGGCTGCGGTCCGACCGCAATGAACATGAACGAATTGTATTCAGCGCTTCAGACAAAGGTCGTCGAAGGGCAGGAAAATCCATTCTCAATCATCGAATCCGCGAAATTCTATGAAGTGCAGAAATATTGCTCCGTCACTAACCATGTTTGGAACGGATTCTGGCTATTGATGAATTCTCGCCGCTGGAGCGCGGTCCCCGCGACCGTCCAAGACATTGTTCAGGAACATCTGAATCGTTCCGCGATGGATCTGCGTGACGACGTCGTCAAGCAGAAAGACGCGCTGCGGAAATCGCTGGTCGAACGAGGCATGGTGTTTAACGAGACGGATCCAAAGCCGTTCCGCGATGCGCTCCAGGCTGCCGGATTTTACGCGGAGTGGCATAAGAAATTTGGCGAAGAAAGCTGGGCGGTCCTTAGCAAATACGCAAAAGCAATCGCGTAAGAATGCTTGAGAGCCAATTCCCGGTCAAATTCGTACGATGGCGAAGACATGTCGTTTGAACATTCGCAGGACGCGACCGGAACGGGCGCCAGCAAAGGCCGGCTTGTTCACGCCAGCCTCATTCTGGACCGCATCATAGCGTGGTCGACGGAGATTCCCGCCGCGCTTTTGGTGGTCGCGGAATTCTGCTTGCTGTTGACCAACGTGACCTATCGATACGGTTTGCGCGACCCACTCACATGGGGGGACGAACTCGCCTCGCTGCTCTTTGTCTGGTTGTCGATGCTCGGTTGTGTCATCGCCCTTCGGCGAGGTGAGCACATGCGGCTCACGACCATAATCTCAAAATTGTCGCCGCGGGCAAAGCAGCGGACGGAGGCGCTGGCAAACACTCTTGTGGTTCTGTTCATGGCCCTTTTGATCGTGCCCGCCTGGGAGTACACGGTCGACGAATGGGCGATCATGACACCTGCGTTGCAGATACCGCATGCATTTCGCGTGGGTGCCTTGACATGCGGCTTCACGCTGATGTTTGCCGTCGCCCTGTCGCGCTTGATATCGAGCGCCTCCTCGGCAAACATCGCTCTTTGCGGCCTGCTCGTTCTCGGTGTCTCGGGTGGGCTTTACCTGTTCCAGGTGCAACTCGTGGACATGGGGAACGCTCATCTATTTCTATTTTTTGTGATCGGTGTGGCGATTATCGTCTTGGCCGGCGCGCCAATCATGACGGCATTTGGACTATCCACGCTCGCCTATTTGCTAACGGTCACTGATATTCCGATCACCGTTGCGGTCAACCGTATCGATGAGGGGATGTCAGGACTGATCCTGTTGTCAATCCCGCTATTTGTCTTTCTGGGGGCGCTCATCGAGTCGATGGGATTGGCCGAAGCGATGATTGGCTTTCTCGCTTCCTTAATCGGCCACATGCGCGGCGGCCTTTCTTACGTGCTGATAGGCGCCATGTATCTTGTCTCCGGCATCTCCGGCTCAAAGGCTGCGGACATGGCGGCGATTGCGCCTGCGCTGTTTCCGGACATGAAAAGGCGCGGGGAGGACGAGGGCGAGCTGGTAGCCATGTTGAGTTCGGCCGGCGCGATGTCCGAGACCATTCCTCCCAGCCTGGTATTGATCACGATCGGATCAGTCACGAACGTTTCGATCGCTGCGCTGTTTACCGGCGGCTTCATGCCCGCCGTAGTTGGCGCTCTCGCGATGGCTATGGTCGTTTGGATCAAAAACCGAAGCAAGAGCGTACAGTATCTGCAGCGGGCATCGAGCAAGGATATCTGGACTGCTCTTTGTTACGCCCTCCCGTCGATCGTCCTCCCTTTCTTGATCCGCACCGCCGTCGTCAACGGAGTGGCGACGGCGACGGAGGTGGCTACGATCGGAATCGCGTATACTTTCGCAGTTGGCCTGATTTTTTACAGGAAGTTCGAATGGAAGACGCTTCAACCGATGCTAGTTAATACGGCTTCCCTCTCCGGCGCCATCCTGCTGATCATCGGGTGCGCGACTTCCATGGCGTGGGCTCTCACCCAATCCGGATTCTCGGTTCAATTAGCCGCGTGGATGTCCATCGTCCCCGGGGGCCCGATGGGCTTCATGATGGTCTCGGCCGTTGCCTTCGTGATCCTGGGCAGCTTTCTCGAGGGTATTCCGGCGATCGTTCTTTTTGGGCCCCTGTTGTTTCCAATAGCGCGGAACGTCGGAATCAACGAAGTGCACTATGCGATGGTCGCCGTTTTTGCGATGGGTCTGGGGTTGTTCGCACCACCCTTTGGAGTCGGATTTTATGCTGCCTGTGCCATCGGAAAAGTGCGACCGGAAGCGGCGGTTAGGCATGTGTGGGCTTACTTGGCCGCGCTGTTCATCGCGCTTCTCGCTATTGCGGCAATCCCCTGGATTTCAACGGGCTTCCTGTAACGATCGAGACGTTATCAGGGAGCTGATTTGGTGCACTTGCCCTACCACGTAACAATGATCGCCCACGGCCAACGATAATGGCCAGCAATGCCAATCTCTACACGGCTTTCAAAAGGAAAAGCAGAATGCGAATGATATCCGCTACCTTCGCGATGGTTTTCGCCTTTGCACTTTCGTTTGGCGGTGCCCATGCGCAATCGGGGAAGTCTGGCGTTGAGAAGCTATATATCCTGAGCTGCGGCGAGGGGATCGCCGGAGACATTTCCCTGTGGTCGCCAGGGATCGACGAAGGAAAGTCGATGGATTTCGTCGACAGCTGTTACCTTATCAAGCACAAAGAGGGTTGGTTCCTTTGGGACACCGGTCTTTCGGATTCGGTTGCGACCTTGCCAAACGGTCTGCCCCCCGCCAACCCAAAGTTCATCCACTGGCGTCGCGCGAAAACGCTGGCGGCGCAGCTCGCCGAGCTGAATGTTTTACCTGCCGACATCAAAAAGATCGCCGTCTCGCACACCCATCCCGATCATATCGGAAATGTCGAATTGTTTCCGCAGGCCATGCTGTATGTTCAGAAAGTCGAATACGAATGGCCGAACCCGGACGGAACGCCTCGCTTCAAGCCCGAGCATCCGGTTACGAAGGTTGAAGGAGACCTCGATGTCTTCGGAGACGGAAGCATTGTTCTGCTAGCCACCCCAGGTCACACCCCAGGCCACCAGGTATTGCTGGTGAAGCTCCCCAAAACCGGCAACATCGTCCTGTCCGGCGACTTAGCTCATTTCATGAGCAACTGGGAAAACCGTGGCGTCCCCACATTTAATACCAGCAAGGATCAAACGAATTCTTCGATGCAACGCGTCGCGGACATCTTGAAGAAGGAAAACGCGACGCTCTGGATCAACCACGACAAGGTGCAGAGGGACGCCCAAAAGTTGTCGCCGGAATTCTACGACTAAGCGGAGCTTTTTATCTGTAGCTGCGCGACGTCAGACCGCGTCGCGCAGGCTCGTTGGGCTTTCGCTGTTTCCGTACGACTTATCAGCTGCGAAGTATCGGAAATGACCCTGCTACGTATCTCGCTTCAAAACGGACCGCGCCGAAAATGGCCACCCTACTCCTTGTCCGTTGGGGCGCGGCGCCGCGACCAAGACCTCGGACGATGGTCGGGGCGGCACCGATCAGGCGACTTCGGACACAGCCTTTCGGATGGCCTGCTCAAACGCCTCCGGCGGCTGGGCCCCTGTGATCAGGTAACGATCGTTGACCACCACGGCGGGAACGCTGCTTATCCCTGCTCGCCGCCATTTCTCCTCAGTGTCGCGCACCTCGTCGGCGTAGCGCCTTGAGGTGAGCACATCGCGCGCGGCCGCGCCTTCAAGGCCAGCCGATTCAGCTGCGGCCACGAGCACGCCGTGGTCACCGGGATTTTGCATGTTGGTATGGTAGGCGGCGAGCAGCAAGCGCTTCAACTCTACCTGTCGCCCCTCGATCCGGGCCCAGTGCAGCAGGCGGTGTGCGTCAAATGTGTTGTAGAACCGGCTTTCGTCGGTGGTTACCATGTCGAAGCCCACTTGCGCGGCGAGGGCGCGCTGGCGCTCACGGTTCGCGATCGCCTGCTCGCGCCCGACGTTGTATTTGCGTGCCACGTTGTCGAAGCGGCTCTCACCCTCCGGCGGGGCGCCCGGGTTGAGTTCGAAGGGCTGAAATCGGATGTCGGCCGTCAATTGCCCCTCAAATCGCTTGAGCGCAACATCCAGGTTTCCCAACCCAATGACGCACCAGGGGCATGACACATCAGATACGAAGTCAATCTTGACCGTTTTAGTCATGGAAAGGCCGCTCGCTGTTCGCTTGGTTACGTTTGGGCACGCCAGGCGTCCCCTGAAGTAGTTCTGCAGATAGGACGCTTAGGCATCGGATGAACAGCCGCCGGCAGGAAGACACTCTTTCGTAGATCGGTACAATCTTGCTGTGGCGCTCTGCGCGCGCTACGCGTTCGACCTGGACATGAGCAGCGCTCCCAGCCTTATCCAACGCTTCGGAGTTCGCTTTCCGGGAGCATCGCCGCCAGCGCGCCTTCCTCACAGCGCAAGCTGAACGACCGTGGTCTGATCAATGCCGGAAGGTGGAGTATTGGAAAGTGCTCCCCGAACCCGCTGTCCACCGGCGAGATGCGTGCCAAGGCAATCCGGTGCTTGCACACCGGACACGTCGTTCGAGGCAATCATCCCTAATCTCCGAGGCGATCAAGCATTTTCCTTCGTCACGTCGGCCCGATCTTTTTCGCCCGCGTGCGGTCCACCGCCAAACCCGCATTGAATGTACGCATCCGGCGAAGGCCCCGCGCAAACCGTTTTTGCGGAAGGCTGATCGTGCTTAAGCGGCCTGAACGATGCTTTGAGGCTGCCACTTCCAAGGCAGCAGTTCGTCAATGCGCTTGGCAGAGTGATCCCGTTGGCGCGTGAGCACGTCGGCCAGCCAAGCCTGTGGATCGATGTCATTGAGCTTGGCGTTGGCTATTATGCGGTAGACGGCAGCAGCGCACCGGCCGCCCTCATCGGACCTGGCGAAGGTCCAATGTTTTCGCCCCACGGCGCCCGCCCGCAGCTCACGCTCGGCAGCATTGTCCCTATCGCGTCGTCTACTAGTTGCTCGGGGCTTTGGCCCTCTCGTGCTCATCGCGGTTTACTACTTCGGTTAGGGATGAACGGGCCCGTCTCCCGGATCTGGCGAGCCACGCGCTCCAACAGATCCGGGAGCGCAAGGGTCGTATCCATGTCGGCCTGACACGAGAAACCGTTGCCGTGCTCGCCGCCCATCACGATCAGCAGCACGCCGCCGCTTTGCGGAATCTCCCCACCACCGAGGCCGACCTTCTCGCGGATCTCGCGGCATAGCTCGTCATATTTGCCCTTTCCCAATGCCATCGCTCGTCCTTTCGTCGCTCGCATGCGCGGCTGGGAGTGTGCATCGCGGGCTGTCCAAAAGCCAGTCCGTAGGAGACCGTATCGCGGTCTCGACAGTATCGCCCTTAAGCGGCGTGAGCAGCGCTTTGAGGCTTCCACTTCCAAGGCAGCAGTTCGTCAATGCGCTTGGCAGGGTGATCCGGTAGCCGCGCCAGCACGTCGGCAAGCCAAGCCTGCGGGTCGACGTCGTTGAGTTTTGCGGTGGCGATGAGGCTGTAGATGGCAGCAGCACGCCGGCCGCCCTCATCGGACGGCGAAGGTCCAATTTTTTCGTCCGATGGCGACCGCCCGTAGCTCACGCTCAGCAGCATTGTTCGACATGCAAAGCCCTCCGTCATCAAGGAAGCGGCTAAACGCACTCCAGCGGCTGAGGCAGTAATTGATCGCCTTGGTCGTGTCGTTGTTCCTGGAGAGCTTGGCGCGCTGCTCGCGCAACCACACCTCCAGCTCGCCGATCAGGGGGCGGCTACGCTCCTGGCGCACACGCAAACGCTCCTGCGCAGGAAGTCCGTTGATCTCGCGCTCAATGGCGAACAGGACATCGACGCGCTTCACCGCCTCGGCCGCGATCGGCGCCTTGGTGAGCCGCGCTAGGTCAACGAACTTGCGCCTTCCATGCGCCCAGCACGCGGCCTCGATGATCGGACCGCCCTTGCGATTGGCCTCGTAGAGCCTGCCAAAGCCGGCGTAGGCGTCAGCCTGCATCAGTCCGGCATAGCCCGCCAGATGCTGCTCTGGATGCGCACCGCCACGATCGGGCGAGTAGAAGAACGCGGCCGCCGGCGGATCCGGGCCCGCAAACGGCCGGTCGTCGCGCACGTAAGTCCAGAGCCGGCCGGTCCGGGTCTTGCCCTTGGCCAGGACCGGCACCGTGGTGTCATCCGCGTGGATTCGCTCGGCTGCGAAGACGTGGCTCCGGATCGCATCGACCAAAGGCATCAGGCTTGCTGCGGAGGCACCTACCCAGTCCGCGAGCGTCGATACGTCGAGGTCGATGCCTTCACGCTGGTAGACGTCGCTCTGACGATGAAGCGGCAAGTGCAGGCCGTACTTGGCGAAGAGGACATGGGCCAGCAGCTCTGCACGTCCCCGCGCAATCGGGTGCGAAGGAGCCGGCGGCTGGGTGAGCTTCTCGCGCACGTGCTGGATCACCTTCCACTGGCGCGGAACGAGCTCCAGCATTCCGGTCACGTCCTCTCCAATCTTGCGCAATCGGCTGTCGCCGCAGCATGGGCACGCGGCAGGCACCGAATAGACAATGCGCTCCCGCGGCAAATGCTCCGGCAGCGGACGGCGGGCCGGCTTGCAGCGCTCGAACGATGGCACCGTAATCTTGTCGGCTGCGGCCCTCTCTGCCGTGGTCTCCCCTTGCGCCGAGTTCTCCTCCAGGTCGGCGAGCTTTAGCTCGAGCTGGTCCAGCAATGCGCCGCGCTCGGAGGATTGTCCGAACTGCTCATGCCGCAGCTTCTTGATCGTGAGCTTGAGCTTCTCGATCAGCAAGCTCCCCGCATGGACCTCGGCTTCCGCGGCCAACCGGGCCGCTCGCTCGGCGCGCAGCATCGCCTGCAGCGTAGTCACATCGTCGGGAAGAGAATCATCAGTACCCATCGCCGACCAGAGAATCACAAGACGCGGTCTCTGTCCGAACCGCTGATCGCGCCACCGATTCAAATCCCAGCGATCAGCCCGCCGCCTGCGGTCGCCAGGTATGTTGCGGCAGCCGCCAGTCGATGCCCTCCAGCAAGTAGCCAAGCTGGGCTGGGGTGATTGTCACCACGCCATCAACCGATGACGGCCACAAAAAGCGGCCGCGCTCCAGCCGCTTGGCATAGAGCGACATGCCCAGTCCATCGTGCCAAAGGACCTTGATCAGCTTGCCGCTTTTGCCACGGAACACATAGAGGTCGCCGCCGTGCGGGTCGCGTCTAAAAGCTTCCTGCACCAGCAAAGCCAGCGAGTTCATGCCGCGACGCATATCGGTGTGGCCGGTCGCAATCCACACCCGCACGCCCGACGCAATGGGGATCACCGTAGGCGTCCATCTGCCAGCGCCGCGACGACGGCCTTCAGCGTCGCCGCGTCGACCATACTCGTGATCCGAGTCCCGGCAGCAAGCTCGATCTCGATCGACCCGCTGCTGCTGACCGGCGCGACTGGACAAGGCGTCGACCCTGATTCCGCGACCACCATCGCCGGTACGAAGCCAGGTTGATGGGCGGCATCCTTCGGCTCGGATTGAAACGACCGTCGCCATCGCAGCAGCAATGAGCGCGAAACACCATACCGCCGCGCTGTCGCCGCGACTTGGCGCGGCGCCTGTAAGCTCTCCAGGACGATCTTGAGCTTCTCATCCTCGGACCAGCGACGCCGCCGGCCCGTGTCCACCACCTCAAGCCGCTCGACTTGGGCACTGCGCCTATCACTGTCCATAAGGACAGTTCTCAACAACACGCCTCATTCGGCAAGGCGGCCTTCACCGGACGGATACCATTGAATGGCATGAGTCGACAACGGCTCATTGAGCCGCCTAAGGTGTGAGGGAGTAAGTTCGCGGAGGCCGGGTACGGGTGAGGGGCAGTGAACTTCCAGGTTACAGTTCTCAAGGTGCTGGTCAGCTATCCGGACGGGTTCGCTGCGATGGCTGACCTCAAGCGCGATATGGCGATCCTAACGACCAGCGGACGGGACTGGACCGAACGCACCAAGAGATTGGCAGCCCGCGTGCCCGGCTTGGATATATTCTCGCAAGGTCTCGTCGAGAGGCTGAACGGCGGCTGGCGCATTACCGAGAAGGGCCGCGCTGTTCTTGAGGTCATGGAGACGCGGCCGGCGCCCGCCGAGGCCATGGATTCCATCCAAGCAGTCGTGCAGCCGGCACCGGACGGGCCTCCATCACCGACGCCTTCGATGGCGCCAGCCCGACGCAAGCGGGAACGAAAGCGGCGCCGGCGAGACGCGGTACCGCGAAGACAAGCGAACGTACCGTAGGAGAAAATCGATAGGCCGCCTGCGAGGGGCTCTCCCCGCTCGTCTCTGAGGCCCAGACGCCCCTCTGACCGGCTTCGAGGCCTACGGTCGCCATGCGCTGCTCTATGGCCCTTCCGCGGCGGTCTGCTCGACACCCTGCCGATCCATGTGGCCGTCGCGGCCTGCGAGACCTTCGGCGCGGTCGCCAGGTTCGGGGTAACCGTGCGGCGTAGGCCGCGGGATCACCGCTTCAGCAGCTTGTGGTTATCCTTGTAGAGCTTGATAAGCTCGACAGGATTTCGATTCCGAAGTCGGTGAACGCCTTGACGCCGTCCTCTCCGACGCCATAGACCCAGATTGTGTCTCGCGAAGAGCTCAGCTGGGTTGCTTCGCCGGACTACGACTCTAGCGTGGCTTCTCCGTTGCGTCTCGCCGTCTACTCAAAGCCATGCCTTTACCGATCCACCGCTATTGAGATTCTCCAAGAGGCGGAGCGTCCTGGTCTATTGTCTACACGTGCCAGCTGTTCTGGCATCCGAGCAGCGGCTATCGCCGGAATCGCAATGACACCTTTAGCGGAGAGGTTTCTCACTCCGGACCTCCGCGTTCTGGCGCCAAAGAAGGACCTTCCTTCATTGCCTGACATCGAGCTCGTCCTCTATCGCGACAGCGCGACCGAAACGTCAGCGCGAGTTGGGCAACCTGCTGCTCGGTGAGGCCGCTTGGCATCGCACCCTGGCACTGAGACGAGCCTTATCGTCTTTTCGTCGCGTTTGGCCGCCACACGAGTGGAGCGAAGCCGCCAGGCTGCAGGCCGCTCAAATACCTGCGTCAAGAGCGCGGCGTCCAGCCTTGCACCGGACCTTCGTCCTTGGCCAGGCCGTCGTCTTTTGCATCACGGCAGCGAAGGGCCGAATTCAGGATCAGGCATTCTCAACCATGATAGGTGAATAGCTCGACGGGATCGCTGAAGCCGCGCACGGGATATTCACCGACAGGCTCGAGACCGGGTTCGTTCTCGAGGAGGTCGGCGAACGACCGGGAGAGCAGCACCGTCCTCCCCAATTGTTTGGTGAGTGCCTCGAGGCGCGCTGCCATGTTAACGGCTGGACCGATGACTGTGAAGTCGAGCCGGGTGCGCGAACCAATATTGCCGAACATGACGTCTCCGACGTGCACGCCGATGCCGTAGTTGAGCGACGTACGCCCGGTCTCCTTGTTCTTTTCGTTCAAGGCGGCCATCGCCTGACGAGCTTCGGATACCGCACGCAGCAGGTTTGTGCAGGCCTGGGGCGCGCTCAGCGGAAAGATGGCGAGCAGGCCGTCGCCCATGAATTTCAGGATCTCACCGCCATACCGCGCGATCGGCTCCGACATTGCATCGAAATAGTTGTTCAGGATATCAATGACGTCATCGCGCGGCCAGTTGTCGGAGATCCTCGTAAAGTCGCGCAGATCGCAGATCATGACGGCGGCGTGGACGGTTGTCCCGCTACCGCGCCTCGTGGCGCCTGCCAGAATAAGTTCACCGGCATGCGCCCCGACATATGTTTCAAGCAGCGTTCGCGCCAGCCGGTTCTTAATGCGGATTTCACTGACGAGCGCCAGGATTGGTAACAGTGCTGACAGGCTTGCGATATGAGCCTGATCGAAACCACAGGGTCGGTCGGTCGCAAAGGCCGCGACGTGTCGCTTCCCGAGCGTGTGATACATCGGCCAGGCCACGTAGTCAGTCAGGCCCTCCGACCGCCACTCGTGATAGACGCTGTGCTTGCGGCCCCGCGAAGGATCGTCCTCAAGGTTCTCGCGCACCTCCGCAGCACCGTTATGAATCTCCTGCACCGGGCTGCCGACATATTCGGGCCGCTCCCTGACATCGTAGTCGACCCGGGTAATTGTTGCCTCGCGCATCCCGTCGGCCCAAAAAATCCGGGCGCCGCGCCATTGCGGGTGCTGCATCAGGACGTGGAGTGCCGCGCGCTTGACAGGAATTCCCGCGCGACGTAGCCGAACGCACAGCTCAGCAAAGATATTATCGATGAAGCGCTGATCGCGCGTTTCGCTCGTCAGCCAATGGACCACGTTACTATACGCGGCGCCAGGATCTCCGTTCGGCGGCGCGCTCATATCTCACTCCTCGGCAAGATCAGGGTCGACAATGCGGGATATCCATCATACCCCGGCATCAGCCAACCGCAATCTCCTTGCGCATCGGACGGCCGCTCCCTCACTGGCGGAGAGGACGCAGCAGGGGTATCGCGACCTCGCCGTGATCGACAAGCGATGCTGGAGGACCGCTAGGCCGAATCCATAAATCAGCTGGGGCGAGCGACTTGCCGGAATCCGCTATGCACCGATAGCGACCAACGTTTGCAGCGCAGCTAAATGACGCGATGGGCCAACATCTTGCATTGTCCCGCCCAGTCGTCCGCGAATCCGGGCTGCACCCGAGACGTGATTCAAGCTCCAAAACCGGAACCTCAAATCATGCATATGAACTCGGCGATTGCGAACGGACCGCCATCAGACCGTTGCTCGTGGCCGCTGCTGAATCGGCTGGCCTTGACGCCGGGGCCGCGCGCGATGTGCTCACCTCAGGGCGCTACGCCGACGACGGCGCGACACTGAAGAGAAATGGCGGCGAGCAGGGATAAGCAGCGTTCCCGCTAGTGGGCAACGATCGTTACCTGATCACAGGGGCCTAGCCGCCGGAGACGTTCGAGCAGGGCATCCGAAAGGCTGTGTCCGAAGTCGCCTAACCGGCGCGGCCCTTACGATCGCCGCCGGCCCACCAGGAACGACGGAGCGTGGCTAGGCTAACGAGTTAGCTGGTTGGACCTTTGACTACATCTGCAAAGCGCGAAAAGAACTCGTCGGCGATCTTCTTCGCCGCCCCGCTGATCAAGCGCTGACCCAACTGCGCCAGCTTCCCACCAATCTGCGCCTCTACACCGTAGGATAGCAACGTACCTTCCTCGTTTGCCACTAACGCGACCGAGGCCACGCCCTTTGCGAATCCTGCGATCCCACCCTCTCCTTCGCCCGAAATCCGGTAGCTGCTCGGGGGAACGAGATCGCTCAGAGTGACTCGCCCCTTGAATCTAGCTGAGACCGGGCCGACCTTCATCTTTGCAACCGCGCTAAACTGATTGTCCGCCGACCTCACGAGCTCTTCGCAGCCCGGAATGCACGCCTTCAGAACATCCGGGTCATTCAGTTTCTCCCACACAGCTTCCCGGGTCGCGGCAAGTTGGACCTCTCCGGCCATCGTCATCGCCATAAGACGTAACCTCCAATGAAGCCGCCGTCGGGCACTTCTGGCGACTTGCGAGCCAGCCGTGATGCAGACCCAACAGCGTGTTCTCTCTGCATGTGATCCCTCTTCAGACAGCCAGCGTTAGTCTGACGACTCCATGTCCCGACGCCTACGCGTACTCGGTCGATCTCGTGACCGATTCCCATGTGTCGATCTCCTTCCTGAGCGAATTCAACTTGTCTCGGGCCATTTTCAGTGCGTCGCTGCCGAGCAGCAGATGCAATGGCGGATCGTCGGCCTCCACCACTTTCAAAATCGCACGAGCAGCTTTGACGGGATCACCTGCCTGCTGCCCACTCTTATCGGCTCGAGCCCTTCGGATGGGGTCAAAGAGCAGATCGTAATCCACAATACTCCGCGGCGAACGGACCATCGATCGCCCCGCCCAGTCGGTCCGGAAAGAGCCTGGAGCAACTGCCGTCACTCTGATGCCGAAACCGCGCACTTCATTCGCCAACACTTCAGATATGCCTTCAAGGGCGAACTTGCTGCCCGAGTAATAGGGAATGCCTGGTAGTCCCACATATCCCGCCATTGAGGTAATGTTGATGATATGCCCACGGCGCCTCTCGCGCATGAATGGTAGCACCGCCTTGATCATCGCGACGGCCCCGAAAACGTTGACGTCGAACTGACGCCTCATCTCTTCGAGCGTACTTTCCTCAAGGGTCCCCTCGTGGCCGTATCCCGCACTGTTGACGAGGACGTCTATCGGACCAATATCTCTTTCGGCCTGCGCAACCTCGCGACCGATGGCCGCAAAATTCGTGACATCCAATATGATGGCTCGCGCACGTCCGGGCAGCGCGCCGAACTCCTCTCGCGCGGTTTCGCTTCGCACCGTGCCTATCACGGAAAATCCGGACGAGAGCGCTTCCATCGCCAGAGCTCGTCCGAGACCCGACCCTGCACCCGTGATCAGAAAATTCATGTTCCACTCATCGCCCTGTCTCTCCTCGAATTCTTAGCCGTGCTCGATGAGCTCGTGACCCTCTGCTTGGCGCGCACCAGCTGCGGTATTCGCGGTGCGGTTCACGCACTGATATTGTCGCGTGGTCGCGTGCGATTAGGGCAGACGGCCTGCCGCGCGCCTCTGCTCGAGTGCCTTGATGTTCGTATAGGCAAGCATCAATGTGCGATGCGCTATTTTGGCATCGATAGCCCTGTTGAGCATGAAGCCCAGAATGTGATCGACCTCGGTCGGACCTCCGCGTTCGACGTCGCGCAGCATCGACGTCGCGTATTGCGACTCTCGCTGGGAGAATGTCTCTTCCCACAATTTCATAAAGCTATCGCTAGGCGCGTGACCGTTGGCGGCTGCGACGGCGGCACCGCACCGAAGCTGGTCAAGGAAAAGCTCCCGACCATAGGGAGTGCGGACAATCTCGCCGACATTCGCGCGCATCAGGCAGGTCATCGCGGCAGCCGTCGAGAGGTGGACGATTTTCTCCCACATCCGCTGGACTATGTCGGTTACCGCAAAAGCTTCGACGCCCTTTGCAGCAGCGAACAGGGCCGCCAGCGTTGTCACGCGTTCGGTCATCTCGCCAGATTGCTCGCCAAAAGTGAGCGTCCGCCAATCGTTGAATTGGCGGATTGCGCCGCTCGGCGTGAGTGTCGCCTGAATCTTTGCTGTGCCGCCGAGCACGCGGTGCTGGCCGAATCTTTGGTTCAGAACGTCGATATGAGCAATACCGTTCAGGAATGGCAAAACGTAACCGCTCGGTGCCACGGCCGGCGCGATTGTCGCTACGGCGGCGTCCAGGTCGTATGCCTTGCACGTCAGAATGACTCCGTCGTAGATCGGTGCCACTTCGGACGCGACCACGGTCTTCACCACTAACTGGGCATCTCCGTACGGGCTCTCGAGCCGCAGCCCTTGCTCGGAGAGGATTTGACGACGTCCTTCCCGGACAAGGAACGTGACGTCGGCACCGCCCTCGGCGAGGCGGCCGCCAAAATAGCCGCCAATTCCACCGGCACCCAGAACCAGAATCTTGGGACTACTCACGAAGGTCTTCCTTTTGACACGCCGGGTCTCGGCGCGAGGGAACGGAGCGGGCATCACTGGAGGGGCGCCTGACCGACCGCCGCAACGGCCCCCACCAACCGGAGCTTGGCTAACCAGTGGCGGGAGACACGCAGGCAAACTCAATCCGGATGCCGCTAGGCTCTCGAATCATAAAGTGGAATTTCGGACCCTTGCCCGACCTTTCCGGCGCGAACTCAATCACGGTGCCAGGCCATGCCGCGACGCGCGCGTGCAATGCGTCAAGTGCGTTGTGGTCCACAACCTTCAATGCAAGGTGATGCAGGCCGAGATTACGGCGGCGTTCGAACGGCACGCAGCTTTCCGGGTCTTCAACTTGCCAGAGCGTTACAATTGCGTTTCCGTCCGATACGAAGGCCGCGGGATAGCTTGGATTCTCACCGACAACCCGCCAGCCAAGACAGTCGCAAAAGAATTTCCGTGTCAGCGCAAGGTCCCTGACGGTAAGGCCGACGTGATCGACACCGATCGTCAGCGGCACATTCTCTTGCATCGCAGCTCTCCAGACGCCTACACCAACCGGCAGCGTGAGTAGCCACCCACGCGCAGATCCAACTCCACGCTAATGCGAGTCGTCATTGACTTGAAGAGCCGTTACTGGAAAGACACTGTTGCTTCTGACGGAACATTGGCGTGTCGGTTGATCCCAAGCCGAGCGACGGCGCGCGTCAAGCAATACTGCACATTGTTTCGGAGCCACTCCTATCGCGCGCGAGGCCAGCATGTTGGTGCAGCCTGCGGCGGGCAAAGGAGCACTCAAGCTGCCACGGCCCGTTGCGCCATCACCTTGATCAAATGCGCGCGGTAATCCGACGAACCGTGAATATCGCTCAACAAGCCATCGGCCGCAATTTTGATGGTGTCCAGTGCGGCTGGCGACCAATTGGCCAGCAACGCCGCCTCGATCGCGGGTACACGCATGACGCCGCTTTGCGAGGCCCCGGTCACCGCAACGCGCACGTGACCCGCCAGGGTCTTGGCAACGAATACCCCCGTCAAAGCAAAACGCGACGCGGGATGCCGGAACTTGGCGTAGCCCGCCTTCACGGGAATGGGGAACGAGACCGCGGTGATCAACTCGCCATCTTCCAGCACCGTCGAGAACAGTCCTTTAAAGAAGTCTTCCGCCGCGATCGAGCGCTTGTTGGTCTTGACCGTCGCGCCGAGCGCCAGCACCGCCGCCGGATAATCCGCCGCCGGGTCGTTGTTGGCGAGCGAGCCGCCGATCGTGCCGCGATGACGCACGGCGGGATCGCCGATCATCGACGCCAGATTGGCGAGCGCCGGGATCGCCTTCTGCACGGCGTCGCTTTGCGCCACGTCGTAATGCGTGGTCGCGGCCTTGATGGTGACGGTGTCGCCGGACACGTCGATGCCGATCATGTCCTTGATCTTGGCGACGTCGATCACGTCGGACGGGGCCGCAAGGCGCTGCTTCATCACGGGGAGCAGGGTCTGTCCGCCGGACAGGAACTTGGCCTCCGTGCCCTTGGCGAACTGCGCCACGGCATCGTCGATCGAGGATACGCGGTGATAAGTGGTCTCGTACATCGTATCCTCCTCAACCGTGAATGGCGTGCCAGACGCGATCGGGCGTCGCCGGCATTTCCAGCTTGTTGTTGCCGATGGCGTCCGTGATCGCGTTGATCACGGCAGCAGAGGCGCCGATCGCGCCGGCTTCGCCGCAGCCCTTGACGCCGAGCGGGTTGCCCGGACACAGCGTCGTGGTGTGGGAGAGCTTGAACGACGGCAAATCGTCGGCGCGCGGCATGCCGTAATCCATGAACGACGCTGTTACCGGTTGACCGTTGCTGTCATACACGGCTGCTTCCAGGAGCGCTTGGCCGATACCTTGGGCCAACCCGCCATGGACCTGCCCTTCGACGATCATCGGGTTGATCAGCCGGCCGAAGTCATCGGCGGCGACGAAGTTAACGAAGGAGCTTTTGCCGGTTTCGGGATCGACCTCGATCTCGCAGATGTAAGCCCCGGCCGGAAAGGTGAAGTTGGTCGGGTCGTAGAACGCGGTCTCCTTGAGACCCGGCTCCATGCCGTCAGGCAGATTGTGCGCCGTGTAGGCCGCGAGTGCGACCATCGGCAGTGCAATCGACTTGTCGGTGCCGGTGACCTTGAACTCGCCGTTCTCGATCACGATGTCGCCCTCGGACGCCTCGAGCGCGTGGGCCGCGATCTTCTTGGCCTTGGCCTCGATCTTCTCCATCGCCTTGATGATGGCTGTGCCGCCAACCGCGAGCGAGCGTGAACCGTAAGTGCCCATGCCGAACTGCACCTTATCGGTGTCGCCATGGACGATCTGCACTTGGCTGATCGGGACGCCCAAACGTTCCGAGATCAGCTGCGCGAACGTCGTCTCGTGGCCCTGGCCATGGCTGTGCGAGCCGGTCAGGATTTCGATGGTGCCGACCGGGTTGACGCGAACCTCCGCCGACTCCCACAGGCCGACGCCGGCGCCGAGACTGCCGACCGCTTTCGACGGCGCGATACCGCAGGCTTCGATGTAGCAGGAGACGCCGATGCCGCGCAGCTTGCCACTGGCTTTCGCCTTGGCCTTGCGGGCCGGGAAGCCGGCATAGTCGATCGCCTTCATCGCGGCATCGATGGAGGCGTTAAAGTCGCCGATGTCATACGCCATGATCACCGGCGTCTGATAGGGGAATTGGGTGATGAAGTTTCTCTTGCGCAGCTCGGTCGGATCGACCTTCAACTGCCGCGCCGCGGTCTCCAGCATGCGTTCGATCAGATAGCTCGCCTCGGGGCGGCCTGCGCCGCGATAGGCGTCGACCGGTGTAGTATTGGTGTAGACGCCGATCACCTCCGCATAGATCGCCGGGATCACATACTGGCCCGACAGCAGCGTCGCGTAGAGATAGGTTGGGACCGCCGAGGAGAACAGCGACATATAGGCGCCGAAATTGGCGTGGGTCTTCACCCTGAGGCCCAGGATCTTGTTGTCCTTGTCGAACGCCATCTCGGCCTTCGAGATGTGGTCACGGCCATGGTGGTCGGTGAGGAACGCTTCGGTCCGGTCGCCGGTCCACTTGATCGGGCGTTCGACCTTTTTGGAAGCCCAAAGGCAGACCATCTCCTCGGGATAGATATAGATCTTGGAGCCGAAGCCGCCGCCGACGTCGGGGGCGATGACGCGCAACTTGTGCTCGGGCGCGATGTTGTAGAACGCCGACAGCACCAAACGGGCAACATGCGGGTTCTGCGACGTCGTGTAGAGGGTAAAATGCTCCTCGGCGCCGTTATAGTCGGCGATCGCCGCGCGCGGCTCCATCGCGTTCGGCACCAGGCGATTGTTCGTAAGATTGAGCGTCACCACTTGCGCAGCTCTGCTGAAGGCATCCTTCACCGCCGCCTCGTCGCCGATATGCCAGTCATAGACAACATTGCCCGGAGCTTCCGGATGCAACTGCGGCGCATCTGGCTTGATGGCGGCTGTGATATCCGGCACAGCAGGGAGCTCTTCATAGTCGACGACGACGGCCTCGGCCGCGTCCTTGGCTTGGTTCTTGGTCTCCGCGATTACGACCGCGACGGCTTGGCCGACAAAGCGCACCGTTTCCGGCGCCATTGCCGGCCACGCGCCCATCTTCATTGGCGAACCGTCCTTCGACGTGATTGCCCAGCCGCAGATCAGATTGCCGACCTTGTCATCGACGATCTGCTGCCCGGTCAGAACGGCGACCACGCCGGGCATCGTCATCGCGGCGGAGGAATCGATGCCCTTGACCTTGGCATGTGCATGCGGGCTGCGAATGAAATGCGCGTGTGTCAGGCCAACTAACTTAATATCGTCGACGTAGCGGCCTTTTCCCGTAATGAACCGTCGATCTTCCTTGCGCACGACGCTTGCGCCGATGCCTTCAACGCCCATGCCGTTTCCTCCCAACCCGCGTGATTGATTCTGCCGACTTGTCCGAAATCGACGACCAAAAGAAAAAGTCGCTTAGCTCCGGGCCTCTATCGGACCGGTTGCGATCCCTTCATGCGGCCGGCCGCATCCAGCACCGCCTTGACGATGTTGTGGTAGCCGGTGCAGCGGCAGATATTGCCTTCGAGCTCGCGCCGGACGGTTTCCTCATCGAGCTTGCCACTGTGGCGGTTCACAATGTCGATCGACGACATGATCATGCCTGGAGTGCAGTAACCGCACTGCAGGCCGTGATTGTCGCGGAATGCCGCCTGCATCGGGTGCAGCTCGTCGCCCTTGGCGATGCCTTCGATGGTGGTGACGTCGCAGCCCGCGGCTTGTCCGGCCAGCATGGTGCAGGATTTGACCGCGCGTCCGTCGACATGGACGACGCAGGCGCCGCACTGACTGGTATCGCAGCCAATGTGAGTGCCGGTCAGGTTGAGGTTTTCGCGCAGGAGGTGGACAAGGAGGACTCTATCCTCAACATCTACAGACACAGCCCTACCGTTGATCGTTAAATCGACTGTCGACACTACTAGACCTCCCGCCCTTTTTCGTCTCCCGCACCTCTCGCGAAGTCGCACACGGAGGTGCGCACATCGGTCTGCGGCATCGATCGATAGTATCGCTGCGTCCCTATCGTGACAGCGAGATGTGAGACAAGCCCAGCCGCCTCGCACAAGCCGCCTCGATCCGCGTTCCGGCGCTGCGTTGGCCCGGCTCCACCCGATGTCCAATCCACACCGCAACAGCCGCGAGCACTATGTTGGCCGAACGCATAGAGCGGCGATAGCGCCGGTCGATATGAAATCAATGGTACCAGACCGCTGCGCATCCACGATTCAACCCTCCAATCACGTTCGGCGAATTCTCTTACCGTTAGACTGGAGGCCCGGCTTGAGATACATCGCGAGGCGTGTCGGCTGGCCAGGCTCAACAGCCGCACTTGAGCGCCGGAATTCCACCCTGCGCCGCACAGACAGGCCCGCGTTCTTACTTTATTCCATGCCTCGTTGATCATTTGGTTTGGCAAATTTCATCGTAAGAACAATGCCCTAGAATCGAAACTCTCAACGTCTTAGGCATTTCGCGACGGCATCAATCAAGAAGAGTGCTGGGAGCCATCGCTCGGGCTGATGGCTTCGATAAGAACCTCGGTCAACCTTCGTGAGCAACGGCAGGCACGCGTGCCTTAGGCGCCTCCCGGTGTGCCGCATCGCGAGCTGCGGCGCTGCCTGCCCGCAGAGCGGGAAACGCCGCTTCAGTTGGCGGTACCGGCCGAGGTCTGTAACGTGAGCAGAAAGGCATATATGTCGTTGAGAGCGTCGTCGGTGAGAACTTCTTTCCAGGCCGGCATGCCCTTCGAGAGGCGCCCTTCATGGACGGTTGTCCAGAACGTCGCTCGAGCGTTTTCGCCGTAGCGAAGCTGCAATCGCCGGAGGTCGATCCGGCGCTCGCTTTGGACCGCGTCGATGCCATGGCAATGGCCGCACGTTGCATTGAAGACTTCCTTGCCCGCGTCGACGTTGGCGGAGCTTGCTGCGTCTGGCGCGCGTTCTGTCGATGCGATTGCAACAATGGCGGAAGGAGAAGGCGCAGTAGGAAGATCGGCTGTCGCGGCTTTTTGTGGCGTGAGCGGATTTGGCGCAGTTGCGAATGCGTGGACCGCTATCGGCGGGTCATTTGGCAGGCCGTATTTTGTGGCAAGATCAACAATTGTCTGTTCAAGGCCCGGCAGAACCGCATCGACTTGATCGCGGAGTTCTTTCGAGGTCTTCGAAAACCCGATGGCAGCGTCCCATGACAAGCCCTCGCCTTCGACGGTCTGGATCTTGTAGCGGCTTTCATATTGAGTCTTGTTGAGCCAGCCGGCGGCTGGTCCCCAGACGAAGGCCACGTCCGCCGTGCCGAGATACAGCGCCTTCATGCCTTCCTCCGGGCTCAGCACGCTGACTTTTTCGATATCGTCCCGAAGAGCGAGAAGGTTTTGTGGCGCCGTTTGGTACTGCACGGCCACCCGGCTTCCCCTGAGATCCTCGACGCTGTTGATAGCTTTCTCCTTTGCGGCGACGAGGGCGTAGGTTTGCGTGGAGATCTTTCGGGAGAATATCACCGCGGGTCCCATGAAGTCATCGGACAGCGGCAAGCCGATCATGGCGTCGCATTGCCCGCCCAACAAGGTGACGCGCACGGTGCGCTTGCCAAAATAGGTCTTGTACCAATTGTACGCAATGGGCCGGCCCAGCGCCTTTCCGATCGCCTGACCGACCTCGAGGTAGAAGCCCGGCTTGGAGGCATCATCGCTGGAGTACGGCAAATTCGCCGGATCCGCGCACAAGCGAAGGGGTTTGACGTCGCTTGTATCGGCAGCGGAGGTCGGCTCGACCCAGGCGAGAATGGCTACCATGGCAAGGAAACCTGAGAGCCGGCGCACGCCGTGATTAGTGCACAAGCCCCTATATTCGCCAGAGATTACCAGCATTCACAACCCCTGTTTGGCGGATGATGAATAGACCAGAAGCTTACTTAGGTGATCGAGAGCCCTACGTCCGTCCCAACCAGAGTCACTGGCGCGACGGACGTTGCTCGGTTGGTGGGCTACTCAACGGAAAATACGAACAGTGAGCCGCCTTCAGGTGCAGCCGCCGTCATCTTCTTCCCGATGTCTCCCAGGAATGCTGGAATGGAAGCCGTACGGCCAACCACGACTGCGATATACTGCTTGCCGCCGACGGCGTAGGTGACGGGACCGGCGCCAATGCCGGAGCCGAGATTCTTCTTCCAAAGGATCTTGCCGTTGGCGGCATTGATTGCGTGGAAGTCACCATGCATGTTACCGTAGAACACGAGGTTTCCGCCCGTGGACAGCGTGCCGCCATTGAATGGAAGGTCTTCCTTGAGGGACCATACCTTCTGGTTTTTGACCGGGTCCCATGCCACCAGCTCACCAAGGAAACCGCCCGGGCCTTCCCTCGAGGGGAATTCGGCCCCGAGATAGAATGTGCCGCGCTTGTACGAGACATCGCTGATTGAGAAGTCCATGCAGAAGTTGTTGGACGGGATGTAGACAAGCCCAGTCTGCGGGCTGAACGACATCGGCTGCCAGTTCTTGCCGCCTATCACGTTCGGACAGATGTCCTTGACGGGGTGGGCCGGTCCGGGGCGCTTGTCGGGATTCTCGACTGCGCGTAAAGTTGCGATGTCCCATTTTTCGGCCCAATTGACGAAGACGTATTTCTCGGCCGATAGCAGCTTACCGGTTTCGCGATTGGCGACGAAGAAGAAGCCGTTACGGTCGGCTTTCATCAACGCAGGTACGGTGTTGTCGCCGATCTTGAGGTCGGCCAGGATATTCTCATTCACGCCATCGTAATCCCACGCGTCGGCCGGGGTCCCCTGAATGTGCCATTTGATCGCGCCGGTATTCGGATCGAGGGCAAGCGTGGACGCTGTGTACAGGTTCGTCAGCTTTCCGAAATTGCCGTCGCCGGTGGAGCGAACGGCAGTATTCCACGGGCCCGGGTTGCTGGTGCCCCAATAAACCGTATCGGTCTTGGGATCGTACGAGCCGACCAGCCAGGCGGCGCCGCCGCCCCTTAATCCGGTGTCACCCTTCCAGGTATCACTGCCAGGCTCGCCGGGCGCCGGTACCGTAAAGGTCTTCCAGACCTGCTTTCCGGTGTTCAGGTCAAATGCCTGAAGCGAACCACGAACGCCATATTCGCCACCACCAAATCCGGTGATCACCTTGTCGCGTACGACCAACGGCGGAGAAGTGATAACGGAGCCCTGCTTGTAGTCGACAACGTCAGCGGTCCAGAGCGCTTTACCAGTTGCAGCGTCGAGCGCGGTCAACTTGCCGTCGATCCGGCCCACGAAAATCTTTCCGTCTGCGAAGGTGACGCCACGGTTGTTTACGTCACAGCACGCGTACTGCAATACATCGTCCGGGATCTCCGGCTCATAGGTCCACTTGCGGGCGCCGGTCGCGGCATCAAGTGCGTAGACATATTTTGGACCCCATGAGGTCGTCACATAGAGAGTGCTTCCGATCACGATCGGCGACGACTCGTTTGATCGCAGAGAACCGAGCGAAAACGAGTAGACCAGGGATAACTTGCTAGCGTTCTCGGAATTGATCTGCTTTAGCGGACTGAACCGTGTATTCCCGTAATCATGGCCCGCGACCGCCCACTGATCGGGATTGGTTATGGCCTTAACGACCGAATCGTGCGCGCTGGCGGCGAAATCTGCGGAAAATGTACCGATGGCGATTGAGATGACCGCGACGAATTGCCTGCTCCTCATCGTTTTCTCCTGAGCGTTATTATCACCACATCAGCGGAGCACCGAGGCGTTCGCAGCGCAGCCGCAGATTCAGCGTGCCAGCGTATCGACGATTGTCGCAGGTTCGAAGAGCCGTTGTTCGGAAGACATTGTTACGTCAAGCGAAACAAGGCAGGGACCGGCCGACCAACGGCATTCTGCTTGCGAGTGGACATCCCTGCACATCAGCGAGCGGGCGTTAATCGATCTCTCCGCGCGACAGTCGATGGTTAAAGACACTCGACGCTGATCCCTCACTCAATCGCACAGCGTGACACTGTCTCCCGAACAATGGGTGTTCACGCTCGTGCCAAGGAGCCTTAAGCTCGTTGAACTCGTGCGACTTCGCCTCGTGTTGGCAATTAGGAGAAGATTGCGGGGGGACTGGCTAATCACCAGAGCGCCGTCTGACGAGATCACACGACGGAAGGCAGGTCCAGCGGCACATCGCATAATTCCTCGACTTACGAATGCGGTGCACGCGATCGCACCTTGGACCCGTATACCGCCACCAACTACCTGGAGTTCTTAAGAATGACCACCTCGTTCGATTATGTGCCGCCGAAAGTCTGGAGTTGGGACAAGCCGAACGGTGGGCGTTTCGCGAACGTCAACCGCCCGATCGCCGGCCCTACGCACGACAAGGAGCTCCCAGTCGGTCGCCATCCCCTCCAACTCTATTCTCAGGGAACGCCAAACGGTGTGAAGGTGGCAGTGATGCTCGAGGAGCTGTTGGCGCTCGGCTACAGGGACGCAGAGTACGACGCGTGGCTGATCAGAATCGACCGAGGCGATCAGTTTGGGAGCGGCTTCGTTGAGCTGAGTCCCAACTCCAAGATCCCGGCCCTGGTGGACCAAAGCGGACCGATGCCGATCCGAATCTTCGAGTCCGGCGCGATCTTGATATACTTAGCCGAGAAGTTCGACGCCTTCCTGCCGACCGAACCGGTTGCGCGTGCCGAATGCCTGTCATGGCTGTTCTGGCAGGCAGGAAGCGCGCCATATTTGGGCGGAGGCTTCGGCCATTTTTACGCCTACGCGCCGACCAAGATCGAGTATGCCATAGATCGGTTCGCCATGGAGGCGAAGCGCCAGCTCGACGTGCTCGACCGGCGCCTCGAAACGAACAATTTTATCGCCGGCAGCGACTACACGATCGCGGATATCGCCGCTTGGCCCTGGTACGGCGGTCTGGCGAGGGGCTGGCTCTACGGAGCGGCTGAGTTCCTTCAGGTGCAAGGGTACAAGAACGTTGCGCGCTGGGTCGACGCGATCGCCGAGCGGCCGGCCGTCCGACGCGGGCGAATGGTCAATCGCGTCACTGGCGAAGCTTCAAGTCAGCTGCATGAGCGTCATGACGCCAGTGATTTTGAGACGAGAACGCAAGACAAACTGGCGACCGGCGGGTAACTGCTCGCGCACCGGATTTGTGCCGAGAATGACGGCTTCAACAGCCTCTGGCCATAGCGACATATTGGCCCTTCAAACGCTTGCGGACCCGCGACGGTCGAGCTGCGGGCCCGCAAGCGCATCTTGACAATGCCTAGGCTGTCACCAGCGCGACCGGCGCAGGCTCGTGCATGCTCCGTGCGGCATTCTTGCTCACAATTCGCTCCACCTGAACGAGATTGTCCGAGAATGTAGGACAGTTGCCCATCCCACCGAACCGAGCTGCGGACACGCTGTTGACGGTACCCTCCTCGTTATGGGTCCGCCAATAGCCGACAGTCGCAACGACCAGCCCGGCCTGAACGTCATCGGTGATATGGGCGACGCCGTGAAAGCCGCCCGTCCTGTTGTACACTTTTACCTTGTCGCCATGCTCGATCATGCGCTCAGCGGCGTCCTGCGGACTGAGGAGAACGAACTGATCTCCCTGCAGTCTCCGCTTCTTGGGCTCGTTGGCGTAGTTCGTATTGAGAAATGCGTGGCTTTTCGGTGCGATGATGTTCAGAGGATAAAGCTTGGCGAGCTCAGGCTCGTCAGCCGCACTCTCATAGGGCCTGGTATAGCCGGGAAGCGGTTCGATCGGCTCGCCGCTCTGCATTTCGTTGTAAAGCTGGCGAAACGGCGGTGCCACGAAATTTGTGGCGCCGGTCAGCAGGATCTCACACTTGCCCGACGGCGTCTTGAAATTTCCCTCGGCGTGAGGCGTTCGCGTATCGGCCGAGCCCAAGTTCAACTTGGCAAAGCCTTGCCGCCGCAGAAGATCCATATCGACGCCTGCCACCTGCGGCGCGGTCCAGTCGATCGTGCTTTCGGCCAACTCGAGGTCCGATTTCAGGAACTCAGGGTCGGTCAATCCCATCGTCTTCGCAAGCCTGCGGAAGATTTCCGCATTCGAGCAAGCCTCACCGGGCGGCTCGATGGCCTTCTGATTGAGCGTGAGATAGTAATGTCCCCAGGAGAACATCATGTCATCGTGTTCGGCGGCCATCGTCGCCGGCAAGATGATATCTGCGTAAGCCGCGGTGTCGCTTATGAAATGATCCGCGACAACAGTGAAGAGATCGTCGCGCTGAAGCCCCCGGACGATCTTGTCGACGTCCATCGCCTGAGTCACGGGATTTGTATTGTAGACCATGATCGAGTTGATCGGCGGATCGAGCTTGGTCTCGCCAAGCAGTGCTTCGCCCAATTTGAGCAGATTCACCACGCGCGTGCCGGGCTTGATCCAGTCGGGGCGGCAGATCGCTCCGAAGTTCACGGGAAATTCCCACAGCGGTGCCTGATAGATGCCGCCGGCGACGTCCTTCCAGGCGCCGGTCAAGGCAGGAATCGCGATGACGGCGCGGATGGCCTGGGTGCCGCCCGCGGTACGCTCGAGCGCCACACCAATGCGGATTGAGGCGTTGCGCGACTTCGCGTATTCGCGCGTCAGTTTTCGTATGTCATCGGCGCGGATACCGGTGATCTTCTCGGCCCACTCCGGCGTGCAGGTTGCCGCATGTTCCTTGAGCTCCGGATAGCCGAGAACATATTTGTCGACATAATCGTGATCGACCATGTCTTCGGTGATCAAGGTTTGGATCATCGCCATGGCGAGAGCACCGTCGGTGCCGGGCTTCGGTGCGATATGCCAATCGGCCTGCTTGGCTGTGCGCGACCGGTACGGATCGATCACGACGACTTTGGCGCCCTTTTGACGCGCCTCGGTGACGAAGGGCCAATGATGCAGGTTGGTGCTGAGGGAATTGCAGCCCCAGATAATGATATATTTTGAGTGGGCGAAGCTCTCCGGATCCACTGCGTTCGTGGGTCCGACCGTGAGGAGCCAGGCGGTGGAAGAGCCCGATGCGCAATAGGTCTTCTCGCACACAGTGGCGCCCAGTCTGTTGAAGAAGGCATCGCCGACCGTAAGACCCTGCACCAAGCCTTCGTTGCCGAGATAGCTGACTGGCATGATGGCTTCTGCGCCATTGCTCGAAATGATCTTCGTCCAGCGATCTTTGATTTCCGCCAGTGCCTGATCCCAGCTGATCCGCACGAAGGCGCGGCTGCCCTTGGGTCCGTTGCGCTTCAACGGATACAGGACGCGATCCGCATTGTAATGCCGATCCGCGTAGTCGTTGAGCTTGACGCACAATCCGCCGCGCGTAATCGGGTGTTTGGGATTTCCGCGGACATTGACCAGTTTGTTGCCTTCCACGGTGTAAAGCATTGCACAGGTGTCAGGACAATCGTGGGGGCAACCGCCAAAGAATTCCTTGCTATTCGCCTTCGTTGTTTGGGTGCTGGCAGACATCGGCATATTCCTTCTACCGTCCGGCTAAGGGAAATCTGCGCTTGGGACTTACGGTCGCCAAGAGCGGCCTTTCCCAGTTAAATCCAACGACTCAATCGAATTGAGTACCGGTTGCCTCGAATCTCTTGGTGCCGGCTTGCCCTTACCGTCCGTCCGGACTCAGACCTTTCATTTATACCGGTACTTCACCAGTGCGGGCCTGGGGGCCGATCATTGGCGAATCCTTGTTGTGCGCATTGCGTGTCGACATGAAATCGCGGCGGTATCATATGAGATCGCAAGCCCCACTCCTGGTTGACACATTCGGGCGCCGCATCGAATATTTGCGGCTTTCGGTCACCGACCGATGCGACTTGCGCTGCACTTACTGCATTCCGAGCGGATTCCGCGGATTTCAGGAACCAGCCTCCTGGTTACGGTTCGATGAGATCGAGCGGCTGATCTCGATTATGGCTCCGCGTGGACTGAAGCGTATCCGCCTCACGGGTGGAGAGCCACTCGTGAGGCGGGACTTGCCAAATCTAGCGGCAAGACTTGCGGCAATACCGGGCATCGACGACCTCTCTTTGAGCACCAATGCGACCCGCTTGCAGGCCCTCGCCACCCCTCTGCGAGAGGCCGGGGTGCAGCGCATCAACGTCAGCTTGGATTCTCTTCGCGCCGAGCGCGTCGCCGCAATCTGCGGCCGCGATGTCCTCGCAAAGATTTTGGCCGGCCTTAAGGCCGCCAAACAGGCCGGCTTCACGCCGATCAAGATCAATATGGTCGCGATGCGGGACGTGAATGACGATGAAATCGATGAGATGGTCGATTTCTGCATCGAGCAGGGTTTTGTTCTTCGTCTGATCGAAGCGATGCCGATGGGTACGACTGGCCGGAATACCCAATACCTCGACCTCCAGCCTGTCCGGCGACGCTTGCAGCAGGAGCGCGGTCTCGTCGCAGCCGACGTGCCCGGCGGCGGACCGGCCCGATACATGAAAACGCCAGATGCACGATTGAGCATCGGCTTCATCACCCCGCTGTCCCAACATTTCTGCGCCACGTGCAATCGTGTGCGGCTGGCCGCCGACGGGACAATGTATCTCTGTCTCGGTCAGCGTGAGCAGCTGGCATTCGGGCCACTGTTGCGCCGCGGTGCCAGCGACGACGAGATCGTGGACGCACTTCGCTCGGCCATGAGCCTAAAGCCGGAGCGCCACGAGTTCAATGAGAAGCCTGGGAAGATTTCACGAATCATGGCCGCGACGGGCGGCTGACGTACCGCGAAAACGACGCTCGAATGAGGAACGACCATGCCCCATGTGGTTACTGGGAACTGCAGTGATTGTAGATTCACCGATTGCGTTCTGGTCTGTCCAGTAGCGTGCTTCCACGGGGACGATCAGCGCATGTATATCGATCCCATCGCATGCGTCGATTGTGCGGCCTGCGTTCCGGCCTGTCCGGTTCATGCGATCAGCGAAAGCGCGGATCTTTCGCAGGACCAGCAGATGTGGATTCAGATCAACGCTGATAAATCCGGCAGCACACCTGTGATCCGGAGCAAGCAAACGCCTTTAGCAGGCGCCGAGGAGCGGCGCGCCGCCCTCGGCTACGGTCCCAGCTAGGTACATTGGACCAGTCGGCGTGAACGCAATTGGAACAGCAGACAACCCCTTGCGGGTGGCTATCATTGGCAGCGGACCAAGCGGGTTCTACGCGGCCGAGGCGCTGCTGCAGTCCGAACTCGCAACCGAGGTCGATGTTCTCGAACGGCTTCCGGTCCCTTACGGTTTGGTTCGTTATGGTGTCGCACCTGATCATCCGCGCTTGAAGGACGTCGCCAACACCTACGCCGAGATCGCTCGGGATCCCCGCTTCTCGTTCATCGGCAACGTCACCTATGGCAAGGATTTCACCCTGGGGCAGCTGGCCGATTGCTACCACGCCGTGATCCTTGCGACGGGAGCGGCGACCGACCGGAAGCTTGGTATTCCCGGCGAGGATATTCAGGGAAGTCATGCCGCGACGGCCTTTGTCGGATGGTACAACGGACATCCCGATTACCGCGACCTTGTGTTCGATTTGTCGGGCGACTCCGCCATTATCATTGGTCAAGGTAACGTCGCGATCGACGTGTGCCGCATCTTGGCCAAATCGCCGGATGAACTGCGAAAGACAGATATCGCCGCACATGCGCTGGATGCCTTGGCTGAAAGCCGCATTCGTGAAATCTATCTGATTGGCCGCAGAGGACCGGTGCAGTCGCGCTTCACCACCAAAGAGTTGCGCGAACTCGGTCAACTGTCTGAATGCGATCCGTTTGTAGACCCCAATGACCTGCTCTTGAGCGACGCCTGCAAATCGGAATTGGCCGATGTCCGTGAGCCCACCCGCGCACGGAATTTCGATGTATTCCGGAGCTTCGCCGCGCGCCAGCGGGAGAAGCGGAAATGCTGCCGCATCCACTTCTTCCTGAGCCCAAGAGAAGCACGGGGCGAGCATAAACTCGAAGAGCTTGTTCTCGAGCAAACCCGGCTCGTTGGCGCCGCCGGCCGCCAGGAGGCGGTTGGGACCGGGCAGACGCTGTCCATCAAAGCCGGGCTCCTGATCCGCAGTGTTGGTTACAGCGGTCGTGCCTTGGAAGGAATTCCCTTCGATGATGCACGCGGCACGATTCCTAACAAGGATGGCCGCGCAGAAATGGCATCAGCTGGCGAATGCCCTGTCTATGTCGCCGGGTGGATCAAACGCGGACCAACCGGCATCATCGGAACCAACCGGGCCGACAGCATGGCCACGGTTGCGACCCTTCTTGCCGATTTGCCGACCTTCATGCCTCAGCCGAAGCCGGGCCGCGATGCCTTCGCGTTGCTCTTGGCGCAGCGGGCGATGCGGCCGGTATCGTTTCAGGAGTGGGAAATGATCGATCAGGCGGAGAAGGCTCGCGGCGCGCCCTTGGGCAAGCCGCGGGAGAAATTCACGAGAATTCCCGAAATGCTTGCAGCAAGCGCCGGCCGGCCGTAGGCTTCCACGGTAACGATCAAGGGCCGCTTCCCGGGAGTGCCGCAGCCCCCAGGCTGCCCACGAGCCTTGATCCAACGAGCAGGCGACAGACGCGGTTGCGGACCGGCATGTTGGCTGAGTACCGACTGTCGAACGACTGGAGCAGCCGATGCCGTTAGCTCTTGAAATTGACCTATCCGCTGCGTCATTGCAGAATCAGGTTTTCAAGCAAATTCACGGCTTGATTGTGTCCGGTCGCCTGAAACCTGGTGCACGCCTTCCGGGCACCCGTGCCCTCAGCGAGCAACTCGGGGTGTCGCGCAATACAATCATACTCGCCTATGAAACGTTGACGTCCGAAGGCTATCTGGAGTCCCGGGAGGGCGCTGGAACCTACGTGTCGACGACGCTTCCCGACAGCTCCCTATCGGTCGCCGGCGGTTCGAACCAGAATGCCGCCTACCATAAGCCGGTTCATCTGTTCGTTTCCGGTTGCCGACGATGCAAAGCGATCCGGAGCTCCCAGCGAAATCGTTTGCGACTTTGTGCTCGAGAGCACTGATCCGGCCTGCTTTCCGCGCAGCGTATGGCGCCGGCTGACCAATTGGCGCATGCAATCGTCAAAATTCAACTTGACGTATTCCGGTACGCCCAAGGGACTTCGGGATTTGCGTGAAACGCTTGCCGCGTATCTTGGCGCTTCGCGCGGCATTTCATGCAGCCCGGACCAAATCGTCATCGTGACCGGCGTTCAGCAGGCGTTGAATGTCGCCGCCCACTTGTTCGTGCGCGCGGGTACGACAGTCGCCATGGAGGCGCCAGGCTGCCGGACAACAGCGGACCTTTTCCGGGCCTATGGCGCACATATTGCACCGGTTCCCGTCGATCAAAGCGGGATTGTTGTAAGACACTTGCCGCAGTCCCGGAACGGCGTCGCCTTTGTCACTTCAGCGCGTCAGTATCCGATGGGCGTCATGCTGTCGGCTTCCCGACGCGACATTCTCCTGAACTGGGCCGATCAAACGGATTCTCACATTGTCGAAGTCGATTTCGACACCGAGATCAGATATCAGGGCTCACCGCCGTCGCCTCTGAAGAGTCTCGATAGCTACGGGCGGGTTGTCTATGTTGGCTCGTTTGCGGCTTCCATCGGTCCAGGGCTGAGAGTGGGCTACATGGTTCTACCTCCGCACCTGGTTAATCCTGCCGTCCACGCGACATCGCTGCTCGATCACGGCTTTCCGTGCACGGGTGTTCCCTGGCTCGAGCAGGCGGTGCTGAACGATTTTATCGAAACCGGCGCCTTCGAAAAGCATCTGAGAAAAATCCGCAAAACCTATATGGCGCGGCGCGACTGCTTAATCTTGGCGCTTCAAAAGCATATCGGATCCGTCCAAATAAACCCGGTCCATTGCGGCACGCACCTGGTATGGGAGTTGCCGCCGGATTTTCCGAGTGCCGTCAGATTGCAGTCGCTCATGCTGAAGCAGCAGATCGGCGTCTACACGCTGCGCGACCAAAATATCGGCGACGCAGATTACCTCGAGAATTGCGACAGATATCTTCTGTTGGGGTTTGCGGCACTGCCGGAATCGGCAATCGAAGAAGGAGTATCAAGGCTCGCCAAGGCGCTTTGACGCTCTCTCGGAAGTGAAGCCGGCCATGATGCCTTGCCCGTCGGCCAGGCACGCTTGCGCGAAGGGGATGACGCGCGTGTCGCCGCGCGCTGCGCTGAGACAGAGCCAATCAGCTCAACATTCGCTGTGAACCGGTACCATCTGCTTTGCCTGCACCGGCGCTGTGAGGCGCACTCGTGTCTTACTAGGTTATCGCTGGAAATTGCGGGCGAGCTCCTACTGCGACGGCGCCGGCAGTTAGGAGCGCCGGCGGGTGTTTTCCACTTCGGCCATGGCGCTGCTGCTAGATATCACAAGGGAGCAAAAGATGAGTGGCACTGCTACGAATTTCGGCGACTACGAAGCCATCACAAAGGTCGTTCAACACTATCTGGACGGCGCCAAGTCGGGCAAGGGGAGCGATATGAAGCCCGCCTTCCACAAGGACGCTACGATCTTCGGATATGTCGGATCCGACTTGTTTGCAGGACCTATTCAGGGGCTGTTCGACTGGAACGACTCCAACGGGGCTGCCACCGGCATCCAAGCCCGCTTTTCGGAAATCGACATCGTCGGCACGATCGCGAACGTGCGCCTGGAAATCGACAACTGGAAGGGATCGCGCTTCACCGACATGTTCACGTTGCTGAAGACGGATGGGAAATGGCAAATCATGAACAAGGTCTTCCATCTGCACAGCTGAATCATGACGTGCCCGAGAAGCCCCCACGGCTCTTGGCAGCGGTCATTTGCAGCTCCTCTCCACGGAATATGACCTTTTCCGTGGAGCACCTGGGCCCGGCTTCGGCCGGGTTCTTTTTTCAAAAGACCGTCAGCACCCGTTTAGGCAGCGTCCCACAGAACAAAACTTGCACCTTTGTCGGCAATCATGATTGTCGGCGTATTGGTGTTGCCCGAAGTGATCGTCGGCATCACCGATGCATCGATAACGCGTAACCCATCCAGACCGATGACGCGCAGGTGGCGATCCACGACGGCCAGCGGGTCGTGCTCCAAGCCCATTTTCGCGGTGCCAACCGGATGGAAGATGGTCGTTCCGATGTCGCCGGCGGCCTTGGCAAGAGCTGCCTCGCTGTCATCGACCGACGGTCCTGGGATATACTCCTCCGGGCGAAAGCGACGAAGTGCCTCCTGCTTCATCAGACGGCGCGTAACGCGAATGGCGTCAGCCGCCACGCGGCGATCTTCGTCGGTCGAAAGATAGTTCGGCGCAATAACAGGCTTCGCTGATGGATTCGTCGAACGCAAGCGGATGGTGCCGCGGGATGTCGGCCGAAGATTGCAGGCCGCAACCGTGATCGCGGGAAAGCGGTGCAATGGGTCGCCAAACTTATTAAGCGAGAGAGGCTGGACGTGGAATTCGATGTTGGCTCGATCGAAGACAGGCGATGAGGTTGTAAAGATCCCGAGCTGCGACGGCGCCATGGTAAGCGGACCGCGGCGAAACAACGCATATTCGAGGCCCATCAGCGCTCGCCCAATCGGAGAGTGGTAGGTCTCGTTGAGTGTCTTGGTGCCATGTACCCGGTAGATCGCTCTCTGCTGCAGGTGGTCCTGCAGATTGCGGCCAACGCCGGGCCTGTCGGCGACGGTGGCAATGCCAAGGTCGCCGAGCCAATCAGCCGGGCCGACGCCGGACAGTTGGAGGATCTGGGGCGAACCGACAGAGCCGGCACACAAAATGACTTCGCCTTTCGCGCGAACGTTGATCGTTCGTCCATGCTGCCGAAATCGGACTCCTACGGCACGCTTGCCGTCGAACAGCACTTTCTCGACCAAAACCCCTGTTTCGAGCCGTAGGTTGGCCCGATGAAGGACCGGTTTCAGAAAGCCGCGCGCCGCGGACCAGCGAAAACCGCGCTTCTGATTGACGTGAAAGTATCCGACACCGGTATTGTCGCCGGTATTGAAGTCGGTCGTTGCCGGGATACCCATCTCGACCGCCGCTTTCGCCACGTTATCGAGGATATCCCACTTCACGCCGGGGCGTTCCACACGCCACTCGCCGCCAACTCCATGATGCTCGGTTTCACCCAGAAAATGGTCATCAAGGCGTTTGAATACCGGACGGACATCGTCCCAACCCCAGCCGGTGAGACCGAGTTGGCGCCAGTGGTCATAGTCCGACGCCTGTCCGCGCATCGAAATCATGGCGTTGATTGCGGACGAGCCGCCAATCACCTTGCCGCGGGGATATTTAAGGGAACGGCCGTTCAGCCCCGCTTCGGTTTCTGTCTCGAACATCCAGTCCGAACGCGGATTGCCGATCGCGAACAGATAGCCAACCGGAATGTGAAACCAGATCCAGTTGTCCTTGCCGCCAGCTTCCAGGACGAGAACCCGCTTTCTTTTGTCAGTCGACAATCGGTTGGCGACAACGCAGCCGGCAGACCCGGCTCCCACGACAATGTAGTCGTAGTCGCCATCCAGTTCAGTGCTGGAAACCACGGTCCTCTCCAATCGTTGGCGGTTCGCGTTGCAGTGCTTCGCCCGTAGGCCTGCGTGTCCGGATCGCGGACCGCAGCGCCCGTCCGGAACAGCGAGCGGTCAGCGGTGACGGAAGACCGGCGCCCGCTTGTTGACGAAGGCGTTCATGCCTTCCTTCTGCCCTTCGGTCGCAAACGCTGCCTGAAACAGAAGACGTTCATGCCGCAACCCTTCCGAAAGGGGTCCTTCGAACGCACGATTGACGGCCTCCTTGGCCATCTTGACGGCCGGCGCGTTGTAGCCGGCGACCGTATGCGCGGCCTCCAGCGCAACCTGCAGAAGATCGCCGTTTGGGACGACGCGCGCAACGAGACCGACAGCCTTCGCCTCGGCGGCTCCAATGGTCCGGCCGGTCAGAACGAGATCCATGGCAAGCGATTTGCCGACCGCACGCGTCAGCCGCTGTGACCCTCCAATACCGGGCAAGATACCGAGCTTGATCTCCGGCTGACCGAATTGCGCGTCTTCCGAAGCAATGATGAGGTCGCAGAGCAGCGCCAACTCACAACCGCCACCAAGCGCAAATCCGCCGACCGCCGCTATGATCGGCTTGGAAATGGATTTAACCTCATCCCAGGGTCCGAGAAAGTCATTCATATAGAAATCGGTGAAAGGCTTCTCGGCCATTTCCGCAATATCTGCCCCGGCTGCAAAGGCGCGCGCGCTGCCGGTGATGACGACCGCGCCGACCCGATCGTCGGCATCGAACGCCTTCAGTGCCGCCAATGTCTCGATCGCCAGTTGGCCGTTCAGGGCGTTCAAGCTCTTTGGCCGGTTCAAGGTGATGAGGCCCACGCGATCGCGGCGCTCCACGATAATCGTCTGCGGCGAGCTCGTCTCGAGCGTTGCGGCCGGCTGCTCTGTAGGGGATGGACTGTCCTTGCGGATGGGCGCGACGGTATTGCTCATGGCCTGTTTCCTACGTTTGGGAGATGCCCGTGTCATTCGGCCGCTCGCGGCAGCGAGCCGAACGGATCGATTTCGTCGGCGTTGACGTCTTCGGCCACCGCGTTCGCGTAAGCGCCGTGTGTCGCCATGAGCTCGTTCAGAATCGCTTCCCGGTGTTGATTAAGGGCCGGCGAACGGACGGGTGTTTCGGCGTCGTTTTCGGGGTATCCGGTGAGACGGATCGGGTTGCCGGCGGTACGGATGGGACGGGCGCCCTCACCTCTGACCTTCACGATCATATTCCGGGCCTTGAGTTGCGGGTGATCGAACAGTTTGTCGATCGTGTTGATCGGTGAACAGGGGACGCCAGCCTCATTGAGCTTTGCAACCCAGTGCTCAATTGGCTCGCGCATGGTGATCCCTTCGATGGCCGCAATCATGGCGGGGCGATTGCTGCACCGCAGATCATTGCTCATGAAACGCGGATCCAGTGCCAACGCGGGCGATCCAAGCGCGTCTGCCATCAGCATGAAAAGCGTGTCGTTTCCTGCGGCTATGATGACGCGTCCGTCCTTTGCGGCGAAGCTTTCGAACGGAGCCAATGAAGGATGACTGTCGCCGGTGCGGCCCGGTATCTTACCTTCCACGTCATAGCGTGCGAGTGCCGTCTCCATCAGCGCGGCCTGGCAGTCGAGCATGCCAATATCGACGCGCGTTCCCTGAGCGTTTTGCACGCGTTTGAAGAGCGCGGAGAGGATGCCGACCGTCGCGAACAAAGCGGCACCGAGATCGCCAAAACTGGTCCCAACGCGCGACGGCGGCCCGTCAGGCCAACCTGTTAAGCTCATCACGCCGCCCATGGCTTGCACGACCATATCGTAACCGGGCAGGTCACTGAACGGACCGGTATGGCCAAATCCCGAAATTGACGCATAGACGATATGGGGGTGCGTTTTGGCGAGCCGTTCGGCGCCATAGCCGAGCCGATCCATGACGCCGGGGCGAAAGTTCTCGACCACCACATCGGCGCGGTCCAGCAGCCGCTCGAGCAACTCTCTGTCGCGCGGCGACTTGATATCGAGAACAATGCTCTCCTTGCCCCGGTTGAAGCACATGAAATAGGCCGACTCGCCATCGACGAACGGGCCAAACGCCCGCGTATCGTCACCGGTACCAAACTTCTCGATCTTGATGACGCGCGCACCGAGATCGGCCAGGACCATGGTGCAATAAGGTCCAGCCAATACCCGTGAGAAATCGAGGACCGTAATGCCTTCGAGGGGCCCTTTTTTAGGAGCCTGGATAGCTGTGCCCTGCATACTAGCTCCTCCCAAGACCTGGCCGTCGCGCTGCAGTCGCGAACAAGCCCGACAATTCCGCTCCATTGGCGTTCGCACCGGGTTCAAGCTCCGGCCTTCTGGGCCGCGAAGCGATCAACAGTCACCCTCGCCAAACGGATGGCTTCCCCAGCCAAAAGTGGCTAACCCCAACCATCCAACCCAGATACCGGCCTGGTGAAGTACCGGTCCGATTGAAAGGCCTGAGTCCGCCAGTACCCCTCGGAGCCCAACTCGTGGACCGAGGCGAGCGGGCCAGAGCACTGGCACCGGCCGCCGCTCCATACGGGTCAACGACCGGCACTCTGGCCGCCGTCGACGTGCAAAATCTCGCCGGTGACGAAGGGAGCGTTTTCGAGGAACAGGACGGCGCCGACGATGTCCTTGATTTCTCCCATCCGCCCGACGGGATGCTGCTTCGCGAGAAACTCATGCTTTTCGGGGGCATGCATCGGTGTCTTCATCACACCAGGAGCAACGGCGTTAACCCGAACTCCCTTTTTTGCGTACTCGATTGCCAGGGACTTCGTGGCTGCGTTGAGTCCACCTTTGGTTAGCGAGGCCAGGACCGAGGGAACGTTGCTGTTGGCGTGATCGACAAGGCTGGTCGTAATCTGCACGATATGTCCGGAGCCTTGCTCCAGCATCACGGCCGCGACGCGCTTGGTAACCCGGAAGAAGCCTCCGAGATTGATCGCTACGACTGAAGCATAATCCTCCTCGGTATAATTGATCAGCGGCTTGGCGATAAAGATCCCCGCGTTGTTGATGAGGGTATCGATACGTCCGAAACGCGCCAGGCCTTCCTCGACGATGCGATCAGCCGTCTTCGGATCCGCCACGTCGCCCGCGATCGTCAAGATGTCCGTATCCGTGCTGGGCTTGATGGACCGTGAATTGGCAATTACGCGGTAATTGCGATCGCGGTACCCGTTCACAAGGCCGGCGCCGAAGCCCTGCGATGCTCCGGTGATGACGACAACTTTCTGCTCTTTTCCCATGACTGCCTCACCCTTCAGCGGACGACGTGATCACCGCCCGCCAGACGGTCAACGTCTGATCCGCCAAACCTAGTTCGAGTTGGGGACGCCTCGAAAGACCGTTGTCCGGCAGACTCTGTTCCTGAAATTGGAACAATGTGCACGGCAGCCTTGGATCTAATGCCGGATTGACCAGCATCGATCGGCGATACGCATGTCCCCGGCCTTTGCATTCTCGCAAAATTTGCGACCACCCCGAACCGGCGCGGCCATCAGCGCCTTTTTGAGATATCCATATCTCTATTAGAGATATATGGATGACTGGCACCGCGTTCTCCAAATAGGCGGTCCGTTTGCTTGACCGCGCAAACTCTGTCGACGCGAGTGCGATCCGAGACTGACAGACCTTCCTTGTCCATCAGCTCCGCTGGGTTATGGTCCATCGCGCGTCGTTGCTTTGCACCTTCGCTCACAAACACGCGAAAGGTCCGAGCAGAACTCGCGCGGCGATTCCGGCGGTGTTACGATGACGGCCGTTGACAACATGCGTGCGGAGACGCCCACCCCGATGAGCTATTTGGAATTGCCCATGACGCGTTACGCGATGAGCGGAGATGCAAGCGTCGCGTACCAGACCATGGGAGACGGCCCCATTAACATCATCGCGATCCCTGGAATCGTCTCGCATGTCGAATTCATGCATGAGATGCCCGGATACACGGCGTTTTTGCAGCGTCTTTCAAAATTCGCTCGCGTCATCACGTTTGACAAGCGTGGTCAGGGGCTTTCGGACAAAATTTCGGGCGCTCCCACGCTCGAGGAGCGCATGGATGACGTCCGCGCCGTTCTCGACTCCGTTGGCGCGCAGCGTGCCGCCCTGCTGGGATTTTCCGAAGGTTGCGCCATGAGCGCAGTCTTTGCGGCGTCTTATCCGGAGCGCGTCTCACACCTCGTCTTATTCGGAGCGTTTGTCCGCTATGCCGAGCTTTTTCCCGATGCTGACCCTCAGTTGGTCGTTCAGGAACGGATGAAGTATTGGGGAACTGGGGCGTTGATGAAAGAGGTAATGGCCAGCAGGGCGTCCGATCCCGAAGCGGTTGCGAAGTTTGCCAAGTTCGAGCGCCTGTCCGCCAGTCCCGGCGCAATGAAAGCCCTCCAACTGTTGAACTTGCAGATCGACGTTGGCGATATCCTGCCAACCGTGCGTACTCCAACACTCGTGCTGCATCGGGCAAACGACGCGCTGGTCCCGGTCCAGAAAGGCCGCGATTTCGCGGCACATATTCCCGGTTCCTCATATACAGAATACCCCGGCAGCGATCATGCCTTCTGGTCAGGCGACGTCGAGGCATTGCTCGGCGATATCGAGGAGTTCATCATTGGCCATCGCGAGAGCAAATCGGTCGACCTCGAGCGCATCCTGGCGACCGTCATGTTCACGGATATCGTCGATTCAACCCGCCGCGCTGTCGAAATGGGTGATCAGAACTGGCATCGGCTACTTGACGATCATGATCGGCTCGCGCGCCTGATGATCGAAAGGCACCGCGGCAACCTGATCAAGAGCACCGGCGACGGCATTCTCGCTACCTTCGACGGGCCTGGCCGTGCCGTACGTTGTGCGCTGGCGTTTTCGGCCGCAGCTCGGCAGATTGGTCTACCCCTGCGTTCGGGCCTGCATACGGGAGAAATCGAGGTCAGAGGCCGCGACATCGGTGGCATCGCTGTTCACGCAGCGGCCCGCGTCATGGCCAATTCCGCACCCGACGAAGTCCTCGTATCCCGCGTGGTCTCGGATCTCGTCGCGGGAGCCGGATTGACGTTCGACGAGCGAGGCGCGTTTGAGTTCAAAGGCCTTCCCGGCCGATGGGATCTCTTTGCAGCCAGTGTGTAAAGAGCTCAAGCTGCCGCCTCACCGAAGACGGAGCGCGCCTGAATGCGGCGAAGCTATCGACGTCCGATACCGTACGCCGCCGCCCAACCGAGGCCTGCTACGGTCTCGCCAAATGGACGATATTCGCACCCCACCCAGCCGCTGAATTCGAGCCTGTCGATCAGATCGAACAGGTACGGATAGTTGATTTCACCGCGGCTCGGTTCGTTACGTCCGGGCACCCCGGCGATTTGGAGGTGCTTGATGCGCCGGATGTTCCTGGTAATCGTATCGGCGAGGCGGCCTTCCGTGAGCTGCATGTGGTAGACGTCAAGATGCAGATGAAGGTTGGGATCGCCTACCGCCTCGATCGCCTTTAGAGCCTGTTCGGTACGCGTCAAATAAAATCCGCGCATGCCATAGGTCGTGTACGTCTCCCCGCCATCGATATCGCCTTGCAACGGGTTTATGGGCTCGATAACAGCGGCGATACCTCGCTTCCCGAGAACCCGCGCGCCGTACGCCAAATTCCTGAGGTACGTCTCTTTCGCAGCTTCGGAATCCGTCTCCGGAGGCACAACGCCGGCAATAAGATGGACCGCACCGCATTGCGTCGCCTGCGCATAATCGGCAGCGAGCTCGACCCCGGCGCGAAATTCCTCTTCACGGCCCGGCAATGCCGCTAGGCCGCGTTCCCCGGCATCCCAATTTCCCTGCGGCGTATCGATTAGAGCGAGCTCCAGCCGATGCTCAAAGAGCAGGGAAGCAAGGTCAGCAGCAGGCCATTGATAGGGTACCTGGAACTCCACACCTCGGAACCCGGCACGGGCAGCGGCGGCAAACCGGTCGAGGAACGGTAACTCATTGAAGAGATAGTGGAGATTGGCAGCGAAACGCGGCATGGCAATTCTCTCCAACAGGAGTTGGGACTCTGCATTCTGGATCCGCGGTGCCATCGAACGGCATGATGGTTGCGGCGGCCACTGAAAACAGTGAGGCACAGTGTAACAAAAGCTTTCATTGGGCGGGAGCCATGCAGGTGAATTCGATCCGTGTACCACCTGGCTCTCGCACCATGAAGCGCATCTTGGTACCCTTGCTGGATCTCCGCGGCGCAAGTTCAATCACGGTGCCGGGCCATGCTGCCGCACGTGTGTGCAGCGCTTCAAGCGCACCGAGGTTCGCAACCTTCAATGCGAGGTGACGCAAACCGACATTGTTGCGGTGGTTGAACGGCACGCCGTTCGCCAGACCCTCGACTTGCCAGAGCGTCACAATGCCTCCTCCATCCGATACAAAGGCCGCTGGATAGCCTTGATTTTCTTCGACGGTTCTCCAGCCGAGGCACTCGCAAAAGAAGTCGCGCGAGAGCGCGACGTCTCTCACGGCAAGTCCCACACGATCGATGCCGATCGTCAAAGGGGCATCATCCAGCATTCAGATAATCTCCTGATATCATTGAGTTGGTGTCCGGCACACCAAATCTACCGCCGCGCACTTATGTTCGAACCGTCATTGGGCGGAAACTTCTGTTCCGAGGAGCGAAACAGTGTGGGATCACACAATGTGAGAGAGGCAAGCCGCTCAACTCGTGAATTCCCGGCGGGCTGAGCGCACGCTCGCCACGACGTGCGCGTGGACCTCCGACACTCTGCGCGTATGGTGAGTGTCGGGATGCGAAACCAGCCAATAACTCCGTACAAAGCTAATCTCCGGTAGCAATCGCTTGAGTTCCGGAAACCGTCGCGCGGCGTAGTCGTGGAGTATGCCCACGCCGTGACCGCCTCTCACCGCCTCCATCTGCGCCACAACGCTCCCGCACTCGTAGTGCCTGGTCATGACCTTTCCGAGCGAAGAGGCGTAGTCGAGCGCTCGGCTGTAGACAAAATCCTCGACATGCGTCACGAACAGATGGCCGGCGAGATCGGCTTGCTTTCGGATTGGTCCTAAGCGCTTCAGATAGCTCTCTGCGCCATAAACACTGAGCGTGTAGTCCGTAAGCTTTTTGACAATCAGTCGCCCTTGCTTCGGACGATCCAAGGTGATCGCAATGTCAGCCTCCCGCCTCGACAACGAGAATGTCCGCGGCAACGGAACAAGTTGAATGAGCAGGTCGGGGTGCTGCGCGGCAAGTGCGCCGAGCTGGCTGGCTAGAAAGTAGTTACCCAATCCATCCGGAGCGCCGACACGGACCGTGCCTGAGATGGCATCCGACGATCCGCCAAGCTGGGTGCCGACCTGAAGGAATTCGGATTCGGCACGCTCCGCCGCGGCGACGAGAGCCTCGCCCGCGCTTGTCAGGACACAGCCCGTCCTATGCCGTTCGACTAACTGAGTTTTCAGTTCCCGCTCAAGCGCGGTGAGTTGCCGGGCCACGGTCGCGTGGTTCACACCCAAGCGCCGGGCGGCACCGAGAATCTGACCCGTGCGGGCGACCTCCAGGAATACGCGGATGCGGTCCCAATCCATCGACTTCAATTCCCGCAGGGCAAACCACGAATTCTCTCGATGATATGCAGGTTTCAACATTCCATATCGAATCTATGGAAACAAGCATAGGCTGCGCCTACGGTCTCAAACCGAACGATGACGATCGGGAGCTCGCCGTATTGATTGCTGCGACGTCGCGTGCCGACCTGACGGCCTTACCCGGATGGAGGCCAGCGGTTCATAGAAAAGGAATCGCTCAGATTCCGGCATACCATTCATAGCCGCGATCTTCCCAATAGCCGCCTTGGCCGCCGTGCAGGCCGGCGAGGCTTTGCACCATTTCGACACGCATGATGTATTTTGCCATCTTGTAGCCAAGCTGCCGCTCGACGCGCAGTCGCAGCGGTGCACCGTGGCGCACGGTCAACGGCGCGCCGTTCATATCATAAGCGAGGATCGTCTGCGGATGCGTTGCATCGATCAGATCGATGCTCTCATAGTAGCGGATGCTCTCGGGATCAGCAGACTCGCCGCCATCATCCAACGTGTCGGCGCAATGGAATACGGCAAAGCGTGCCTCTGGTCTCACGCCGGCACGCAACAGGAGTTCCGTGAGCGGCACGCCGCTCCATTTGGCGATGCAGCTCCAGCCCTCGACGCAATCATGCCGGGTGATCTGGGTCCGTGTGGGCAGGGCACGCAATTCCGCAAGCGACAGCGACAGTTCATGCTCAACGAGGCCGTGAACCTTGAGGCGCCAATCGGTGAAATCATTGCCGAAGAGCTTGAGATAGTCCTTGTCCTGCGGATCGATTGAACCATTGGGACGAAAGGCCGGCGAGATGTCGGCCTCACTGTATTCGCGCGCGAGCCGATGAGCCCCAATGAGGAGGCGCTGCACTTTATAGGTAAGGCTGCTTGCGGCATTGAGGACGGAACGGAAGCCCGGTGCGGCCGTGACGCGGTCACAGCCCGATAAAGCGAGGCCGCCGACCGCGGCAAATGCCCACAACAGATCGCGACGCCGTGGCTGCTCACGGGACATCGGGCGTCCTCGGATTGCCGAGATCGTACCAGCCGGTGATCATTGAGCGCAGATTGTTCCAGACACCCGAAACCAATACCATCACGAGATGCACAATGACGAAAAGCGCGAGGCTCGATGCGGCGAGGAAGTGGATCAGCCGCGCCGACTGGCGCCCGCCGAACAGCGTGAGCAGCTGCGGCACAGCGCTGTCGACCCCGGGCGACATCGTGAGGCCCGTGAGGATCATCAGCGGGAACAGGACGAAGACGACCAGCAGATAGGTCAACTGCTGCAGCACATTGTACCGCTTCGCCGCTGCACCGCGCGGGAAGCGCAGGCGCAGATGCTCAAGGACCTCTCTCCCGACATGGCTGAGCTCGCGGCGGCTGGGAAGAAGATCCCGATCGAAATGCCGCCTTACGGAGCCCCAAGCAAAATAGACGAGACCATTGAGCACCAGCAGCCAGGCAAAGAAAAAATGCCAGCGCCGGCCAGTCGCCAGATCCTGGTTGCTCGGAATCGTGATCCAGCTGGGAAAGGCTCGCTGCGAGATTTGGCCGTCCTCGCTCGAGACGCCGAGTACGCCCGACGTATCGAAAGAATGGCCTGCGAATATCGTCTCTCCAACGAGGCCGTTCTCGGATAGCCGCGCCCGGATCGATATGGCCGGATGGTCAAAGTGCGATTGCTCGCCGACATAGAGCGCGGGGTGCGCATTGAAGATCTGCAGTCCGCTCATCAGGAGCAGCGCAAAGCAGACGGCGTTGATCCAATGCGTAATGCGGACCAGCGCGGCATGGCGGAGGTACCAGCGCTCGGCGACAGGCCGATCAGGGCTGGAAACGGTGGCCATATCATGCTCCGGCGCTTCGGACGCGCTGCCAGCCAGGCGCGCATACTTCACGTGTCGGTGGACCGCAAAGTATGCGCGCGCTGAGCGGAATGAGGCGATCAGCGGCATGATCGCCAGTTCTTCATCTACTTCGCGGCGTCCTCGATCACGCGGGCGACCGCGGCGGGCTGCGAAACGAAAACAGCGTGGCTTGCGGGCACTTCCGTGACCTTGGCGCCCGAACGCTTGTACATCCAGCGCTGAAGCTCAGGGCTGATCACGTGGTCTTCCGTGGTCAGAATGGCGAAGCTGGGCTTGTTATGCCACGCCGCCACCGAGAGCGGCGCACCCATGGCCTTCTGGGCCAGCTGCTGCTCCGAGTCGGCCATGAACTGAGCTTGGTCCGCCGGGACGTCCTGAGCATAGGTTTCCCGGAACTTTGCCGCCGGGATAAAGAAATACTTGTTGTCCGGCGTCGCCTTGTTGACGGAGACCCGCATGGCATCGTTCGGCGCGGCGAACTTCGACATCAGCGCGCCGCTGGCCTCTCCCTTGTCGGGCTGCAAGGCGGCCACATAGACGAGAGCGCTGACCTTGGGGTCGGCACCGGCTTCCGTGATCACCGAGCCGCCATAGCTGTGACCGACCAGCACGACGGGACCAGTCTGCTGATCGATGACGCGCTTGGTGGCATCGACGTCCTCGGCAAGGCCGGTGAGCGGCTCCTGCACGATTGTCACATGGAAGCCATCCTTGGTGAGGATGTCGTAGACGGCACGCCAGCCCGAGCCATCCGCCAGTGCGCCATGGACGATGACCACCTCCTTGGCCGGCGGCTTCGTCTCGGCGTGAGCGACCGCGCCAGTCACGGCAAGCACGAGGGCGATCGCGGAAGTCTTTCGTAGTAGGGACATGGGAGTCTCCTGGGATGTTTCAGCTTGCCCGTTTCGCAGGACCATCGCTGTGCCGGGCGGTGACCAGTGATGGCTAATCAGAGTTGATAGAGGCTGCGTTCGCCCAGCTTCGCAGGCGCAAGCATCAGGCCGGCTGATTCTTCACGGCCAGAATGTCGACGGGCTCGACTGACGGCGGCTTTGCCAGCATTTCCTCGACTCGCGACATCAAGGCCTTGGCCATGTTGCCGGCGAGATGTGCTTGGCGATCTTCTTCGTTGGCAAAGGCGTCGAACACGCCGAACGTCGTCGGCGAGAGCTGCAGGGCGAACCAGACCGGCGTGCCCGCTTCCTGATTTGTTAGCTCAAGGCCGCTGACGAGAAACTCTTTCACTGCCCGTTCCTTGCCTGGCTTGGCTTCGAGCCGGACGAATAATCCACATTTGAGCGTCATGGTTTTCCTCCATTAGATGATTGCCTAAGATTCCGAAGTAGCCGCAAAGTTAGGGAATGAACCGCTTTGCTGGTATTGGCTGGATTGCCATTTTTGATACCGATTAGGCCAATACATTGTCGGAACTCGCAGCTTTTCTGAGCTGCTCAGATTATAAGTCAAGGTAGTATCCCTTATCTTGCTGTTGGCAAAATGCACTGCTCTGATATCGTTTCGGCCATGCGCATCCACGTCCTTGCTCTGAATGATGTTCTCGACACCGGCCTTGCTGCGGTGCTCGATGCCTTTGCCTTTGCCAACGCGCTGGCGGAAATGCACAGCATTTCCTCGGTACGCTTCAAGACGAGAGTGGTGGGTTTGCGTGAGACCGTCACGACATCGCAGGGCTTGAACGTACCGGTGACCTCGGCCGCGCGCGCGCAGAGGCCGGATGCGGTGGTGCTGCCGGCCATTAACCGGATCATGCCGAAGCCGCTGATGCAGATGCTGGCCAGTAGCGAAGCGCGCGAGGCGGGTGTGGTGTTGCGTAAATGGTCGGACCGCGGTGCGCTGGCTGCGGCCGCCTGCGTCGGCACCTTCGTGCTGGCGGAAGCGGCTTTGCTCGACGGCGAAGAGGCGACCACGACCTGGTGGCTGGCACCTCTGTTCCGGCAACGCTATCCACATGTGCGGCTCGACGAGTCGCAAATCATCGTTCAGTCCAACACAGTCGTCACCGCCGGTGCGGCGCTCAGCCATCTGGACCTGGCGCTGACCCTGATCCGACGCGCCGATCCCGCCCTGGCCGATGTTACGGCCAAGTATTTGCTGGCCGACATCCGCACCTCGCAGGCCGCCTACGCGATATCTGGGCATGTGGTTCACAGCGATCCGCTGGTGCGCAAGTTCGAACGATGGGCGCGGCAACGCTTGGCCGAGGGATTCTCGCTGGATCAGGCTGCAGCGGAGCTCGCCACCAGCAAGCGTACGCTCGCGCGCCGGATGCAAAGCGTGCTGGGCAAGTCCCCGCTCGAGTACCTCCAGGATTTGCGGATCGAGCGCGCCGTGCACCTGCTGACGACCGGCGGAGCCAGCGTCGATCAAATTGCTGCCGAGGTCGGCTATGCCGAAGGTGTGACGCTGCGCGCGCTGCTGCGCCGCAGGCTTGGGCGCGGCGTGCGTGAAATCCGCCGCAGTCTCTGAGGCTGCGTCGCTCTTGGCGCTATGCGACCCAATGGCCTTGTGACCATCCGATCGATCTTCGTCGAGAGAGGCGAAAACTGCACTCATTCAAGCCGCACGCGCCGCGAATATGGGGTAGCGCGGTCTCCGGAAGGCAACAGAGCTGACATCCATACGATGGCCGAGCAGTTCAATCGCCTGGCGGACGATGAACAGCGCGACACCAAGTCCGTCGCACCGCGTGGGATAAATACGTTTTTGTGTGCTGTCGGCCCGTGTCGCAAGGATGGACCAAGAGCAAAGGCGTGGCAGGCTTTCGCAGTTGGTCGTGCTGCCGATTTCGTGATCTAAGGTGTCGCACACGGCGTCATGCGGTGCTCTGCTATCGTCACGCGGGGCAAGACAGAACGACCGCAATGCCCGGTGCGGACCTCGCGCGAGGAACGTCTCAAGCTTAGTCGCAACCATCCACAACGCCGCCTGCCTATCTTGGCAACCGCCAATTAGTGCGTTGGCTAGTCCTTTTGAACCGCCGCATAAATCCTCGTCGAGCGGCAATCAGTGTTCCTGAATTCGAAACAATGGCTGGGTCTCGTCGACGTGATCCGACATGCCCTGCCGTGACCATCTACGCATGCATCGCTGCTGATTCCTGACTTCAATTTCCGCACAACGAATGCGCAATACTTCTCGTTGATGTGCAGACTTGAGCGTTTCATATGACGCTTGTGGAAAACAAGGAGGTCATCGTGGTTAGGCAAGTCAGGCATTTCATCAGCGGCCGGCAAGTCTCCGGTAGCAACGGGCGGTCTTCGTTCGTCTTCAACCCTGCGACCGGCGAGCAGGCGGCATCGGTGCCGATCGCGAACGCCGCGGACGTGGCGGATGCCGTCGCGGCGGCAGTGAAGGCTGCGCCGGGATGGGCGGCGACGACGCCCCTGCGGCGGGGCAGGATTCTCAACCGGTTCCTCAGGATCCTCGAGGAACGCACCAGCCAGCTCGCAGACATCATCGTGGCCGAGCATGGCAAGGTTCATTCCGACGCGGTCGGTGAGATTCAGCGCGGCATGGAAGTCGTCGAGTTCGCGACAGCCGCCCCGCAGCTTCTGAAGGGCGAGATCACCGAGAACGTCGGAACGCGCGTCGATAGCTACTCGATACGCCAGCCTCTCGGCGTGGTCGCCGGCATTACCCCGTTCAATTTCCCCGCGATGGTCCCAATGTGGATGTTTCCCGTTGCCCTCGCCTGCGGCAATACTTTTATCCTGAAGCCATCCGAGCGCGACCCGTCGGCATCCGTCATTGTCGCGGAGTGGCTCAAGGAAGCGGGTCTGCCCGACGGCGTCTTCAGCGTGGTGCATGGCGACAAGGAGACCGTCGACGCGCTGCTGCATCATCCCGATATCGCGGCGATCAGCTTCGTCGGATCAACCCCGATCGCAAAGTACATCTACGAGACGTCGGCCAACACTGGAAAGCGCTGTCAAGCGCTGGGCGGTGCCAAGAACCACATGATCATCATGCCGGACGCCGACATGGACCAGGCGGTCGATGCCCTGATGGGCGCCGCTTTTGGCTCGGCCGGTGAGCGCTGTATGGCGATCTCCGTCGCGGTCCCGGTCGGCGAGACAACCGCGAACCGGCTGATCTCAGCGCTGGAGCCGAAGATCCGCAGCCTCAAGATCGGACCCGGCACGGATCCGGAAGCGGAAATGGGCCCGCTGGTCACCAAGCAGCATCTGGACAAGGTCCGCGGCTATATCGATGCCGGTGTCGCGGAGGGTGCCAAGCTGCTGGTCGACGGTCGTGGCTTCAACATGCAGGGCTACGAAGACGGCTACTTCATCGGCGGATCGCTGTTCGATCACGTCACGCCGAACATGAAGATCTACAAGGAAGAGATCTTCGGTCCCGTCTTGTCCGTCGCCCGTGCGCCCGACTACGACACCGCCGCGCGCATGATCAACGAGCACGAGTTCGGCAACGGCACGTCGATCTTCACCCGCGACGGTGATGCGGCCCGGGAGTTCGCCCACAAGATCAAGATCGGCATGGTCGGCATCAATGTCCCGATCCCGGTGCCGATGGCGTTCCATTCCTTTGGTGGCTGGAAGGCGTCGATCTTCGGCGACCACCACATGCACGGTCCGGAAGGCGTCCGCTTCTATACGCGGATGAAGACGATCACGAGCCGCTGGCCAACTGGCATTCGCGCCGGCGCAGAGTTCGTGATGCCCAACATGTCCTGATCGCTACGACCCGCCCGCTGCAGAACCAGGCAGCGGGCGGCCCGGAAACGATGGTGAAATCCCGCCGGTTTCAAAAACGCGATTTGGGCCGCGATCCCAAAGACACGGCGACAACCTATAGCGGCACGGAGAATGATGATGCCACTTTTGTGCTTCGATCTCGTTGAGGGACGCTCGGAACGTCAGCTTAAGATGATATTGGACGCCACCCATGAGGTGTTGGTCAGCGCATTCAATGTGCCCCAGCGCGACCGCTATCAGATCGTCAGGGAGCATCCGCCTTCCAGAATGATCATCGAGGATACGGGCCTTGGTATCAAGCGCACGCCTGACATGCTGGTCCTCCAGGTCACGACCCGCCCTCGCAGCCGCGCGACGAAGCAGGCGTTCTACAAGTCACTGGTGGAGAAATTGGAGGCCGTATGCGGCCTTGCACCAAGCGATGTTGTCGTCACCTTCGTAACTAACACGGACGAAGATTGGTCGTTTGGGCTCGGGCGCGCTCAATTCCTCACCGGAGAGCTCTAGTCTGTTGAAGCCTACCGCTTGAACTTAGAGGACTCGGGATTGATTTTTGGGCGTGACAGCGGTTGGGCGAGGCCGCCCCGATGCGACGACGAGCTTGGCCGCGCAGGCCGCATCGCCCAGCGAGGCGGCGCGCGCGTCGTGCAATTTTTCACTGTGTCCTTAGCAACGCGAACAGTGGGCGGACGACACCCGTCAGGAGCTCACGTTCCGAGCTCGTCCGCGCCAACACGCGGATGCCTAGCATTGCGCCGAGGAAGAGGCGGGCTAGGTCGGCAGCTGGCAACTTGGTTCGAATTGTCCCGTCTGACTGGCCGCTGGCGATGCAATCGCGCAGATATTTCTCGATTTGGTCGAAGACGTTCGTAACCAGATCACGGAAGTCCGCGTCATGCGGGGCGACTTCAAGTGCAGTGTTGACGACGAAACATCCCCTCTGCAGGGCGTCGGCCAACACCTCCTCTATGAGAGCATCGAAGTACCGCTCCAATGCGCGTAAGGGCGGGTCGTTCCCTCCGAAGATGGCCGAGCAATCTTCGAGCGCCTGATGGACGTACCGATCGAGGACGAGACGGTAGATGGCTCTCTTGTCACCGAACGCATTGTAGAGGCTTGGCGTAGTCATTCCGGTGTGGTCGGCAAGATCGCGCATCGATGTCGCTTCATAGCCATTGTTCCAGAAGCGCTGCGTTGCGGCTTCGAGCACCGTGTCTTCATCGAATTCCCTGGGCCTGGCCATCTAGATCCGTCCGCCAATGGTGAGCGAATAACTTACTGCTCTGTTTTATCACGATCGTCAAAAAAAATCCATTGCCTGTTTTATTACGATCGTTATAAAACACAGCGTTCCCGACCAACCCTAAGGAGCCGAGCATGCCCTCAACCGTTTCTTCCACGTTCTCCCGCCGCTTCCGCCGAGTGGCGGCCAGCCTCGCCGTCAGTCTGGCGCTGGGCGCCTTGTCGGCGAACGCTGCGCCCACGCCCTTCCCGGCCGACTTCCGCAACTCGCACGTGGTGAACGCCGACGCGACGATCAACGTACGTGTCGGCGGCCACGGCCCCGCGGTCGTGCTGATCCATGGCTTCGGTGAGACTGGCGACATGTGGTCGCCGATGGCCGCCGTGCTGGCGAAGGACCACACCGTCATCGTGCCAGACCTGCGCGGCATGGGCCTGTCGTCGCACCCCGCCGGCGGTTACGACAAGTGGACGCAAGCCGGTGACATCCGTGCCGTCCTCGACAAGCTCGGCATCGATCGCGCCGATATCGTGGGTCACGACATCGGCGTGATGGTCGCCTATGCCTATGCGGCGCGCTATCCGGACAAGACAAGTCGCCTGGTCGTAATAGACTCACCGATTCCCGGCGTTCCGCCGTGGAACCAGATCGTGCGCCTGCCCGCGTTGTGGCACTTCAACTTCGGCGGCCCGGACGCCGAGCGCCTAGTCGCAGGCCGTGAGCGCATCTACCTCGACCGCTTCTGGAACGAGTTCGCCGGCGATCCGTCAAAAATCGACGAAGCGACCCGCCGCCACTACGCAGCGATCTACGCCAGGTCCGGAGCGATGCATTCCGCGTTCGCTCAGTTCCTCGCGATCGACCAGAAGGACTCGGCCGACAACCTCAAGGCGATGGAAACGAAGCTGGCGATGCCGGTGCTCGCCATCGGGGCCGAGAAGGCCTTCGGCGCCAACGTGGCGGTCGTTATGCGCAACGCTGCGACAAACGTGCAGGAAGTCGTCATACCGAAAGTCGGCCACTGGCTCATGGAGGAAGCGCCCGCGGCGACGATCGCCGCGGTGGGGGACTTCCTCGCAGCGCGCTAACTGTGGTGGCTGCTCCTACGCTCGGGCCACCGGTCCACCAAATGACCGTCACCCTCGAACGAAACGGCTTCATACAACGCCAACCCGGGCGTCCCCAGAAGCATCGAAATGTTGGCGCCGCCTGAAAGCTTGCCGATCCTGGAATGGCTCGGCATCAAAGCGTCACAATCGCCATGATGAACCACTAGCCGATCGTCAGAACACTCACGCCGTCGGGCTCGCAATCTAGTGTCCCGGCGGCGTTTAATGTTGGGTCCCTGAAATCCCCCGCAGTGCTGCAAATAGAATGACAATCTCGCCGGTTCAAATAGCCCGCTTTAGCCGGACGTCACCCGGCGAGATGTGACTCTCGCAACACCGAGACGAAGGCTCGAACAGCCCCCGGTCAGGCCTTCAACTGCGCCAGGACTCCGGCGATATCGCCCATGCCCCAATGCTCGACAATCAGACCGTCTTGAACCCTGAAGATATCGCAGGACGTGAATCGGAGCGCGCGACCGGTTGGCGCAACTCCCGAGAGCGGGCCGTTATGGGTGCCGCTCCAGACGAAGCTTGCGGCCGCAATATTGCCGGACGCGACCGTGGCTTCGATCTCCACCTTGAGGTCCGGTATCCCCGCCAGTCGTGCAGTAATACCTGCCACCTGCCCCTGCTTCGGCGACTTGCCCTGCGGCGGCGGCGCGGCCGCGCTGAGCTGGTGGTTGACGTAATTATCCGAGAACAGCGCCGCGAATGCCGTGAGGTCGTGCGCGCTTAGGGCCGCTGCGAACTTTTCGATCAACGGTGCGGCTGCGTTCTTGTCGTCCGCCAGGGCCGGCGCGACAAGGGCCGGAACGGCAAGTGCCGATCCTGCCAACGTAACCGTCTTCAAAAGATTCCTTCGATCCATATCGTTTCCCCGATCTGAATATCACATTACCCGCCATCGAATGAACAAGCGGAACGCGCGGCAAGCTGGCACTTATATCTCTTGGCAGCCAAGCCACTTTTTGTTGTAGCCGACGAATCATTCAGAGAGCCGGTATCGGCCGATATGATCGCTCGAGCCTCGCAGCTTAGAGCCTGCTGACAAACTCTGATGGTAATCATGCCCGATACCTCGGTGCACTTCGTTGGACTTCTTCTCCCGCCGGAATGAGCGCTCGGCATTGCGCCCAAGGCTTCGGGATTCATTGTCGCTCCGCCCTTCTTTAACTCAGAATGGAATCCATATTTGCGGTCACCGAGTGCTCGCGGCGAGCCGGCCGAAATGAGAGAGGGCGTCGGCCGCAAGCCTCTCGGTCAGTTGGCCCGATGGCAAGCGGGGCGACAGTCGGGCCGACTGCCCTGACCACAGGTTCGTAAAATCGCCCGAACCGACGGCTTCCGCTTTGGCACGCAACGGTGCAAGAGCTCCTCCCGCGAACGGAAAGGCGGGCGCAATAGGCGATAGCGGACCGATCTCGCGAATGAGCCGGTTCAGGACTCCGCGCGCCGGCCGCCCCGTGAAAACGTTGGTCACGGCTGTTCCGTCGTCGGAGATGTTTTCCAACGCTTCGCGGTGGATCTTCGAGACCTTCGCTTCCGGCGAGAAAAGGTAAGCCGTCCCGATTTGGACGGCAGCTGCTCCAAGGGAGAATGCCGCGACTATCCCACGGCCATCCGCGATCCCTCCGGCTGCGATGACAGGCACTCCGACGGCATCGGTCACTTGGGGCAGCAGAGACATCGTTCCGACCTGGGCCGCCATGTCGTCCGTAAGGAAGTTGCCGCGGTGCCCCCCCGCTTCAACTCCCATCGCTATCACGGCATCGCATCCATGCCCCTCCAGCCAGATAGCCTCGCTCACGGTGGTGGCGGACGAGATGATCTTCGCGCCGGTGCTCCGCACCCGATCCAACAGCAGATAACTGGGTAGCCCGAAATGGAAGCTCACCACCTCCGGCCGCAGGGTCTCGACGACCGAGCAATATGCGTCATCGAATGGGGCTCGATTTGCGGCATCCTCCTGCACCTCGATATCGACGCCGAGTTGGAGATAGTAGGGTTCCAGTTGCTTGCGCCATCGGCGATCGACAAGTGGGTCACGTCCTGCCGGAGTGTGGCAGAAGAAGTTCACGTTGACAGGAGCGGAGGTAGCCGTCCTGAACTTGATCAACGCTTCCGTAAGTTGAGTCGGAGTCATCTGCGCGGATGGTAAGGATCCAAGTCCGCCCGCAACAGCAACCGCGATGGCCATCTCCGTCGTACTGGATCCGGCCATCGGCGCCTGAATGATAGGGAGCTTGATGTTAAAGAGCCTCTGGATCCGGTCATCTGGCCAATGCGTCATGGGTTACCTTTCAAGAAATGCCAACCGTGCGCCGGCGCGCGAACGGCGGCCGCGACGGATAGCGGTATCGGCCGCGTACTCATTTCTTTGCGTTGCTCACGAGCTCGGTGCCTGAAAGATGGGCCGAGGCCGCCATTTGCTTTCGGTATTCCTCGACCGGAAGACCTCCCCATCCCCAATTCTCAACGTCGACCTCGTCGATGACCACGAACGTCGAGTTCATGGGCTTGTTCAGGATGTCGAGAAGAAGCTTGCTCACGCCCTCGATCAGCCGTGCCTTCTGTTCGCGCGTCACGCGCGTGTATTCCGGACGCGTCCCCTCCCGAGTGATCTGAATGTTGACGAACGGCATTATGTCTCCTTCTGGCCCTGTGGTTGATCGTTGACTGGAAGAGCCGTGGCCACGCCGTCGCTCCATTCTAGCAACGACCGGCCGGCCATCGGTCGACGCAAGGAATATCGCCCCTTGATGAAAGGGGCGCTCTCCAGAAAACGGATCGCGTCGACGATATCTTTGAATCTCTGGATCGGTCCGACTGGATACAGCTCCGCAGCAATTCATGCGTTTCGGGAGCGACGGCGTTAGGGATCCCTTTGGCCGAACTCAGATTGTCGCAAGCCGCTTTAGCTTGGCCTCGTCCCATGAAATCCCGCTGCCGATCCTCTCCGGGGTCAGAACCATCCCGTCACGGATTTTCAGCGGTTCCTCGATGATCGCATCTGCCCAATCAACGTACTCAAGCCAATGGCCGGTGGGCGTGGCGCAAAGAAGATGCGTGCTGACTTCGGGCATCAGATGTGACGACATTTCGATGCCCTGGGCTGCGGCGACGCCGGCCGCCTGCAGCCAGCCGGTTACACCGCCTATCCGCGCGACGTCGACCATAACGTAGTCGCTCGCGCCAGCCGTGACCACGCGTAGCAGGGCATCCGGGCCGTTGAGGTTTTCGCCGATCTGGATCGGAACCCTCAGTTCGCGCGCCAATGCGGCGCTCGCCACATAGTCATCGTGTGCTATCGGCTCCTCGAGCCAATAGATCCCTTCTTTTTCCAACTCCCTTCCGCGAAGAACCGCTTCCGCGGGCGTCAGGGCCTGATTGTAGTCCACCATGATCGTAACATCTGCGCCGGAAACGCTCTTGCGGACGGCCCGCAACGCGGCCAGGTCCTCAAAAAGCGTGGGGTATCCGAGTCGAACCTTGACAGCTCGTAAGCCACTCTCCAGAAGTGCGCTCACCTCCTGCGCGAGTCGATCCGGCTCCATCAGCCCAAGCCCACGGCTGTCATACGCGCGAAGCGATTTCGGGCCGGATCCGAGTAGCGAGGACAGCGGAGCACGGTGCATCTGCGCCTGCGCATCCCACATGGCCATATCGAGTAGCGAAAGAGCCATCCGTACGGCGCCGGTCACGCCAAGCAGCGCAAATTGGCGCGAGAGGGTCTGCGATGCCTCGAGGGGCGTAGCGTTCTTGCCCTTGAGGAGCTCGACCGCCTCGTGCAGATGCGAAGATATCGCGGTCGCGCCTGAAGGCCGATAGCAAAACGTGTAGGCCTTGCCCGTTACACCGTCTTCGTTCAGCAAATCGACAAGCAGCAGCGGCACTGCCTTCACAATGGCCGCACTCGTTCCCAGCGTAAATTTCAGGGGGACCATCACGCCGCGGGTCGTCACCGAGCGAATTCGTTGCCCTGCCGCACTCACACCGTCCGTCATCTCAATCTTTCAAAACCGTTCTGGATACCGGGCCTACGAGCGCATCGCGACCCCGCGCGTCTCTTACCCGAGGCGCGCTGCGGTGCCTGGCTTGAGCTTTCTCAGTTGGGCCATGCTAGCCGCGCAAAACCGCGCGAGCTCCGGGACGTGCTTCCTGCAAGCTAAGGCTATTCCTCGCCGTGGATCCTTCCGGAAATGCTCATGTTGTCGGCGGGATGCTCAAACAGGAGAACATTAATGATCTTCGGATCGGAACCGATCGATTCGTGGGTAACCTTGACGATGTCACGGATCAGCTGCGTCTTGCGGGTCTTGGTGAGACCGGCCGCGATATGACACTCAATGTAGGGCATGGTTGCCTCTCTTTCCTATTTCAGGCGAGCGATGAGTTCTTTGTCGTTGGCATTGCCTTCGACAAACTCGGGCAAGTGTTGCCCGTGCTCGACGAAGTTGATGCCTCGTCCCTCTCTGATGACAAAAAAGATGTTGTGGGCCGGTTCACCGGTGGCCTCGCTGACGACACGCAACAAGCCGGCCGAAAGAGCACGTTTTTGCTCATCCGAGCGACCGTATCGCATGTCGCAAGAAATCATTGACATCGGGATACTCCTTCGTTGACGCGAATGACTATTGAATTCCGGAATGGAGCGCCGGATGGACCGCCTTGGGGTTCACTTTTCCAAGGAGATCCATCAAATCGGAGATAGGCCGCTCGTCGATCTTCTCGACCGCCTTGATGATGCTGTTGCGTAATGCTTCATCCGCAAACGGCTCGCTCAGCCAATTGAACTTCTCGACCGTGCGCTCCCATGACAATGGGTTACTGAGGCCGCCTTCGTACCCAAGCTGTTCGCGATCGAAGGTACGACCGCCCTTGGTCTTGATAGCGATCCGCGTGTTCAGCTCGTGCGGGTATCTGGCAGTGAAGGCATCGTCCGGAACTATCGTAACCTTACTCAACAGGGCCTGCGCGTCATCAGCCTGGACACGGGCCTGCTCGAGTTGCGCCGGCCCGACCCCATCGTCCAAAAGTGCCGCCGCAATCAGGTACTTCAGGTTGTAGTCCGCCTGCTCCTTGGTTTGCGGTCTGTCCTTTGAGCCAAACGCGCCGCCGCCCGCGATATCGAAACCTGACTGAAAGATGTCGCAACGGACGGCTTCGATATCGCTGGCCACCAAGTTATTGTCACGCTTCAACTTGAGCACGGCTTCAAGAACCGGCTGACCGTGAATGAGCGAGCAGAACTTCTTCATGATCGTAAGCTTGATAATCTCGAGCGAGTCATCCGACCAGTCCACGTCAATCTTTTGATCGAACATTCGCAACAAGCCGTTCGGTCCCTCGAAAAGTCCGGACGGACCGGTGAAACCACGCTTGGCGAGTGATGCGGAGTAAACCGCGCGCATTCCGGTCATTCCGGGAGAAAAGCCCTTCCACTGCGATACCGGCTCGACGTGAACGCATGTGAGGGAAATGTTGTCGACTGTCGCGATCGAGATCGCATGCGCGATCTGCTCGGCGTTCAGCCCGAATAGCTTTCCTGCTCCCGCGGCTGCGGAAATTGCAAGCTGAATCGCATGATTGAACCCCTTCGCCATGACAGGCACGACGGCGGTGAACCGGCACTGGATTTCGTAAGCCACTGCAAGCGCGAGCATGAAGTCTTCGCCGGACGCCTTGGCATGCTCGGCAGCAGCCAAGATCGCACCGAAATTGTCGCTGGGATGACACAGCCCGCCTGGCGACATGTAGCTGTCGAGCAGGTCGACATATCTCACTAACCCGGAGTTATACAAAGCGGCCTGATCCGGCGCAGTCCGGCCGCCACCGATCAACGTGCACAATCCCCCCGACCTATATTCCCTAAACTGCTCGCGCAAAGCTTCGAACGGCGCTCCCGGAAGCGCGGAGATTGCGCATCCCAGGCTATCTAGAATATTTCGTTTATAGAGCTTGCGCGCGTCAGGCTTCAGAGATGCCGGAACGGCCCGATCAGCAAAACCGGCGATCGCATTTACTGTAGGCACGGAAGTCGTGTTCTTCATCAGCATGTCGACGTCCTTGGCCGTATCCCATACGATTGAACTGGTTTAATTGAGAAAGAGCGTGCCTTTATCATTCGCGATCAGCAAACGAATAGATTCGAGAAGGCAATCTGCATCGCAGATTACTCGACCAAGCACAGAACTCGTTGGGCGACGGATCCGGCATCGCGTGACAGAATTGAGTAGGGTACTGTCCTCCAGCCGAGGACGGCATCAACTTCGACGATCGGGCAATCTCATATCGTTGCCGCTCAAGCACGGCATCAGACCGGCATGCCATTACAATCAACGACGACCGGGCGGCCAATCGTTCGCGTCTATCAAGAAGAACGTCGGCTTATGGGTTAGACGTGGCTTGCGGATTCAGGGCCTTGGGAAAACTTCGAAGCCTGAAAGATTTGGCATTGCTTCACCAGCCTCCGGCCGGCACTTCGTCCCCGTCCTAGTCCGGACTGACCAGAAATGGAAAACCCTCGGAGATCCGCTTTATTAGAAAGCGACGGCCCGTGACGAACAAGACTACTCGGCGGCCGCTGCAGGCAACTCGGGGCCCGGCCGTACAATCTGAAGAAAGGCAGAGAGTGCACTGGAGACATAGGCGTCTGTGCGCCGAATGAACACGGTCTGCACGTCAGAAAACTCGGGCTCTAGTTCGTGCACGGCTACCTGGCCGTCCCGCCATGCCGCAACAACCACTCCCTTAGGCAGCAGCGTAACTCCGACACCCGCCGCCACACAGCCCAGGATGGCGTCTATCGAACCGAATTCCAAAGGCTGTGCCACAAGTATTCCCGCCTTAGTCAACAGATTCTCAAGTCTTATTCGATAGGAGCAACCAACGCGGAAGACTATCGTTTTCAGTTCACTGATCGAGGAAAGGTCTTCAATGCCTCGAATTGAGCGAGGCGTTACCAAGACGAGTTCTTCCCGAAACAGACACTCCTGGTGCAAATCTGGGTGATCGACCGGTCCAGCAACAAACGCACCCTCAAGTCTGCACTCGACAACGTCCTCGATGAGGCTACAGGTCGTCCCGGTCGTCACCACAGGCCGAACCTTTGGGTAAGCCTTGGTGAAGCTCGCAAGCACAGATGGAAGCCGAACCGCCGCAGTCGTTTCCAAAGTGCCGAGTTCGAGGACGCCACCCGGAGTGCCGTCATCCCTTGCGGCCGCTTTGGCGTCGCTGAGGAGCTTGGTGATGCGTGCCGAAAAGGGGAGCATGCGGCGCCCCGCTGGTGTGACCTTCACACCACGCGCATGCCGCTGGAATAGCTGAATGCCAAGCTCAACCTCCAACGCCCTTACGCGCGCGGTGACGTTGGATTGGACAGTGTTCAGCTCAGCTGCCGCTCGGTTCATACTGCCGTGCCGGGCAACTGCTTCAAAGACCCTTAGATCGGTTGCGTCCATAACAAGCCCTATCTTCTGAAGCGAACGGTTCGGCATCAGCGCGCTTGATCGAGTGATTATGTTGATCCAAGCCGCTCGTTTTACAAGGCCCAATCCGAGCGTCTTATGCCTGTTTTCGAAAGCACGAGCCGGTTAAGACAACCTATCACTAAAAGGAATACGGATATCTCAAATACAGATATCGGTGCGGTGACCACCAACGGCCGTCGAGGCACTGTCCGAAGGAGCCCTGGCCCCACGATAATGGAAGCTGTTCGATAGCGATCACAACGTTGCTGGTCCCGCAACGAAGCCAATGCATCGCAAACGGGATCAAACGGCTTCGCTACCGTTGGAGGGGGAACGTCAGTTCACCCCATTTGGTCAATCCGCGAAACGCGGGCGTACTTGGCGAGCCTTTCCTTGGCCTCGGCAACGACACGGCGCACGACGTCACCTGCCTCGGGCAGGTCATGAATCATGCCGATTGACTCCCCGACCGTTACATTCGCCACATCAAAGTCGCCGACGCGCGACGCCGCCTCCACCTTCTCCAATTCGTCGGCCTGTAGAGCCCTTAGTTTCTCTTCGTGGCCGTGCCACTTTTCGATGAACTCATTCTTCATGAGCCGCCCGGTGTATCCTTCCGGCCAGGCTCTTTTCCTTACAATATCGTACACACTGGTTCGTATCGTCTCGTCGCCCGAAGCTGCCACCACCTTGGCTTTAGCATTCGGATGGATGAGCGCCTCCTTTGTTGCCCAAAAGCGGCTGCCCATGAGAGCCCCTTCGGCGCCGAGCATCAGAGCCGCCGCAAGACCCCGACCGTCAGCTATACCGCCCGCGGCAACAACGACCACGTCAGGTGCGTGTTTACTTAGAGCGTCTACCACCGTCGGAACGAACGGTAACGTCGATCGGGCCGTTTGGCCGTGGCCGCCGGCTTCCGTCCCTTGCGCTACGACAACATCGGCTCCGACATCGGCCGCTCGCCGGGCCTGGTCGACTGTGTGGACTTGGCAAATCAGTGGCACCCGGGCTTGCTTGATACGCTTCGCAAACGGTGCCGGATCAGCAAAGGACAACATGATCGCGCGCGGGTGACGCTCAATTGCGAAGTCAAGCAACTCCGGCTGCTTTGCAACGGACCACGTGATGAAACCACATCCTACATCGCTGCGCGTGATCTTCGCTGACTCCGTCTCAAACCACGTGCGGTCGCCATATCCGCCGCCAAGCAGGCCGAGCCCGCCGGCGGCCGCAACCGCGGTGGACAGGTCTGCGCCCGCGGCGGGCGTCATTGGCGCAAGGATTATTGGGTGTTCAATATTAAACAACTTCGTCAACCGCGTGCTGATCATCGTCCTACCCTTTCCATTGTTAGGCCAACCAAACTCCGGCGTTCTCCGCAATGCGGCCTCTCGTTCACCTTAATTTCCCCCGAAGCCTCTGTAACAGCGATTAGCGCCATCGGCGGTTCGGCGCTTGACCGATCGCCCGAGATCCCAACGGTTCATTGATTGTTTCGGAAACACATAGCCCCGCCAATACTCACTAGTCGGAAGACACTCTTTCGCGGGGCGCGCGAATACAGTCTCGTTGAACCATAGTATCGGTCGAGAGGCGGGAGAATTGTGCTCTGAGCCGAGGCACGGCGAAATCGACGAAAGCCCGCACCTTGGGGACGGCAAGCCGCCCCTGTGGGGAAATCAGGTGCAGAGGGATCGCGGAAACGTCGTCCCGCCTGAGGAGGACTTGTAGCCTGTTTTGCGCAAGTTGCTCCGCAATGTGATAAGAGAAGAGCCGGGTGATGCCTCGCCCCTCGACGGCCGGGGCAATAGCACCACGAACGCTATTCACCACCAGGCGCGGCGTAAAATGAACCGAACGCGGCATCGACGATCCGTTCGCCGGTGGAAAAGTCCACGAATCGATTCCGAAGTGGGTCATTGCAATGATCTTGTGCTTTGCGAGATCAGCGACCTCTTCGATTTTCGGATGCGTAGTCAAATAGCGGGGCGATGCCGCTACGACGCGCCGAACCTCTCCCAACCGGATCGCGACGAGCGTGGAATCTGTCAAATTGCCAATTCGCAAGGCGATATCCATGCCTTCGTCGATAAGTTTGACGGGTCTGTCCAGCAAAAAAAGCCTGACAGAGACGGTTGGATAGACGTCCATGAACTCGTCTAAGACCGGCCGCAGGACGTCTTCTCCCGCAGCGACCGGCGCTGTTATGGTCAACGTGCCACGCGGGGTTGACCGTTCACCTGCCGCGACGAGATCAGCCTCCTCAAGATCTGTAATGACGCGGCGACAGACAATCGCATAACGTTCCCCCGCTTCGCTGAGCTTGAATGACCGCGTCGTGCGGTGAAGGAGCGTAACACCTACGTGCGCCTCAAGAGACGCGAGCGCCCGGCTTATTGCAGCCGGCGATCGTCCCAGCTTGCGTCCCGCCTTCCTCAAGCCTCCCTCATCGAGAGTGGCAACAAAGACCTTCATAGCGTCGATACGGTCCACTTACTCACCACTTGACACTTGATGTCACTCAACGCTTCAGCGTAAGAACGAAGATGCCAGCTCGACAAGTCCCGGGCAGTTCGCGAACTCTTTCCTGCACTCGATGATGCGCGGCATATTCTGCAACCATCTTGATTGAGGCTAGGCAACCGCTGGCGCCACCATCAAACGCTTTTTCGAGATAGCCCTATCGTTGCCGGAGATTGCGAGGCGGCGCACTCAGGCTTCCTCGGCTCTGCTGATTACTTCGTACGGCTCGTCAAAGCTATCCATCGCCGTCGATCGACCGGCCCCCCATCTTCGCCGCCAGCCCTATCAGGAGGACAGATACCGCGTTCAGTTCAAATCGCTTCGCGCGGACACACCAAGTTCATAGGCTTTGCAGGCTGTCCTTGGATGTCGATCAGCCTTGGCATCGTTTCGAGGAAGCATTCGGACGTTGCGTGGTGGTTAGGGAGTCTGCCGTGGCGGTCACGGAGGAGTACGAGGCACCGGTCAGAGGTGTTCGATGCTGAAGCAGCCTCTCGCCTGCGAAGCGTAACCGAAAATGAGAGCGCCACATCTTTGAAAAAGAATTGCTGATCTATGGTTCTGGAGATCAGTTTGAGCCGGAGCGTGCGTTATGAACAGCATCCCGCAATCTGTCGACGTTACGGGGACTCTCGAAGGCTTGATACGGACCGGACAGGATGCGGTGAGGCAGTTCGACGACGTTCTCGCGGCGACGACAGGAGTGGGCAATGATTGGCCGGGTTCGTCACAGGGAATATTCTATCCATTCGGATTGATCGCCGATCTTCAGCACGAATGCCTTAGGCAGCTATGGCGCGTTTGGAACGGAATGTTTCTTCAGATATACGCTGGAGGTGTCCATTCGGATATTGCGCTCGCCAAGGGTGACAAACGGTTCAAGGACTCGTCTTGGCGGGAGCAACCCTATTACGATCTTCTCAAGCAGACATACCTGCTCTGCTCGAGGCATCTTCTGGAATTTGTAGACAATGCGCAAGTCGACGATAGGACCAGACTTCAACTTCGCTTCTATGCGCGTCAGCTTGTTGATGCAATAAGTCCGTCGAATTTCCCCGCGACCAATCCCGAGGTCATTCGCAAGGCGATCGAGACCCGCTCCGCAAGCTTAACGAACGGCCTCAAGAATCTCATTGATGACTTCCAAAAGGGAAGGATCACGCGGGTCGACGAGTCGGCCTTTGAAGTGGGTCGCAACCTAGCCACAACTCCAGGAACCGTGATCTTTGAAAACGAGCTGGTCCAACTGATCCAGTACGCACCGCAGACGAGCCAGGTCGAAAAGACCCCGCTTCTTTTCGTTCCACCATGTATCAACAAGTACTACCTGCTTGACCTTGGAACGGGAAATTCGCTGGTCGAGTATGCCGTCGCGCAAGGTCATCAGGTATTCCTGATTTCCTGGCGCAGCGCGGTGCCTGAGACTCAGCATTTGACCTGGGACGATTACCTCGAGATGGGTCCGCTCAAAGCGGTCGAGGTTGTTCTCGAGGTCACCGGCGCGGAGCGAACACATGCGCTCGGCTTCTGCGTCGGTGGAACACTTTTGAGCTGCGCCGCAGCTGTAATGGCGGCCCGAGGGCAAGATAGATTGGCGACGGTCACGTTGCTGACCACCATGCTGGACTTTTCCGATACCGGCGAAATCGGTTTGCTGATCGATGCGGGCTCGGTCGCATTGCGAGAAGCGACGATCGGAAAGGGAGGCATCATGCCTGGCCGGGAACTGGCCTTTACCTTCGGTACGCTGCGCGCCAACGATTTGATCTGGCGATACGTCGTCGATAATTATCTGAAGGGGGCAACCCCAGACGTTTTCGATCTGCTGTATTGGGATTCCGACAGCGTGAGCCTGCCTGGTCCAATGTACTGCTGGTACACGCGGAACACCTACCTTGAGAACAATCTCAAGGATCCGGGCAAGACTACACAGTGCGGCGTTCCAGTAGACTTCTCCAGGATTACTGCGCCGTTTTATCTCCTCGCATCCCGTGAGGATCACATCGTGCCTTGGAAGACGGCGTTTCGTTCCAAGGATCTCATCGGCGGCGAGGCACGCTTCGTATTGGCGGCGAGTGGCCACGTCGCGGGTGTGATCAATCCTCCTGCGCGCAACAAACGCAGCCACTGGCTTAGCGACGACTCTGAGTCTGATCCGGAAGGCTGGCTCGACGGCGCCGAAGAGAGACCCGGAAGCTGGTGGCCCGATTGGAATGCGTGGTTGGGACGTCATTCAGGCGGAACTATTTCGGCGCCGGAAGTTCAGGGGAGCGCACGATTCAATCCGATAGAGTCCGCGCCCGGTCGTTACGTAAAAGAGAAATCGAACTAGACGGCTATGTAAGCGAGCCGCCCTAAAAAATCGCATTCAACGGAGGAAATCTTGATGTCCAATGAAATCGTCATCGTCAGCGCCGCCCGCACCCCGGTCGGTAGCTTCAACGGCGCGTTCGCCACAACGCCGGCCCACGACCTCGGCGCGATCGCCATCAAGGCGGCGCTGGAGCGTGCCGGCGTCGAGGGTGGTCAGGTCTCCGAAGTCATCATGGGCCAGATCCTCACGGCGGCGCAGGGCCAGAACCCGGCCCGTCAGGCCTCGATCGCGGCCGGCATTCCGGTGGAAAGCCCGGCCTGGGGCGTCAACCAGCTCTGCGGCTCGGGCCTGCGCACGGTGGCGCTCGGCTACCAGGCGCTGCTCAACGGCGATTCCTCGATCGTGGTCGCGGGCGGCCAGGAATCCATGAGCATGGCCCCGCACGCGCAATATCTGCGCGGCGGCGTCAAGATGGGCGGCCTCGAGCTGATCGACACCATGATCAAGGACGGCCTGTGGGATGCCTTCAACGGCTACCACATGGGCAACACGGCCGAGAACGTCGCCAAGCAGTACCAGATCACCCGCTCGCAGCAGGACGAGTTCGCGGTCGGTTCGCAGAACAAGGCCGAGGCGGCGCAGAAGGCCGGCAGGTTCAAGGACGAGATCGTCCCGGTCACCATCAAATCCCGCAAGGGCGATATCGTCGTCGACACCGACGAGTATCCGCGCCATGGCGCCACGATCGACGCGATGGCCAAGCTCCGTGCCGCCTTCGAGAAGGACGGCACCGTGACCGCCGGCAACGCCTCGGGCATCAATGACGGCGCCGCCGCTGTCGTCCTGATGACCGCCAAGGAAGCTGCCAAGCAGGGCAAGAAGGTGCTCGCCCGCATCGTCTCGTGGGGCCAGGCCGGCGTCGACCCCAAGATCATGGGCACCGGGCCGATCCCGGCCTCGCGCACCGCGTTGAAGAGGGCCGGCTGGAACATCGCCGACCTCGACCTGATCGAGGCCAACGAGGCGTTCGCCGCGCAGGCCTGCGCCGTCAACAAGGACCTCGGCTGGGATCCGGCCAAGGTCAACGTCAATGGCGGCGCGATTGCGATCGGCCATCCGGTCGGCGCGTCGGGCGCCCGCGTCCTTGTGACGCTGCTGCACGAAATGCAGAAGCGCGATGCCAAGAAGGGCCTCGCGACGCTCTGCATCGGCGGCGGCATGGGCATCGCTATGTGCGTTGCACGCGACTGAACCTGCAGAGCGGGAGGATTCGAGATGATGCGTGTTGCATTGGTGACGGGCGGAACGCGGGGCATTGGAGCTGCAATCAGCAAGGCGATGAAAGCGGCGGGCTACGAGGTGGCGGCAAGCTACGCCGGCAATGACGCCGCGGCGGAGAAGTTCAAGGCGGAGAGCGGCATCCCGGTCTACAAGTGGGACGTCGCATCGTTCGACGCCTGCGCGGCCGGCGTGAAGCAGGTCGAGGCCGATCTCGGCCCGGTCGACGTGCTCGTCAACAATGCCGGTATCACCAAGGACACCGCATTCCACAAGATGACGCTGGAGCAGTGGAATGCCGTGATCAACACCAACCTCGGCTCGCTGTTCAACATGACGCGCCAGGTGATCGAGGGCATGCGCGCCCGCAAGTTCGGCCGCGTCATCTCGATCTCCTCGATCAACGGCCAGAAGGGCCAGTTCGGCCAGGTCAACTACTCCGCGGCGAAGGCCGGCGATATCGGCTTCACCAAGGCGCTCGCGCTGGAGAACGCCAAGGGCGGCATCACCGTCAACGTGATCTGCCCGGGCTACATCAACACCGAGATGGTGCAGGCGGTGCCGAAGGACGTGCTCGAGAAGAACGTGATCCCGCAGATTCCGGTCAACCGGCTCGGCGAACCCGAGGAGATCGCGCGCGCCGTGGTCTTCCTCGCGGCTGACGAGGCGGGCTTCATTACCGGCTCGACGCTGACCATCAATGGCGGTCAGTATCTGATTTGATCGTGCGGCAGTTCGCATGCGACGCGCACGTTTCGAATGCAAATGCTTGCGCGCCGGTACGCCATTTGAATTGACGGATTGAATATGAAGATCGCCGTTGCCAAGGAAATCGATGCGTCCGAGCCGCGGGTTGCGGTTTCGCCCGATACCATCAAGAAGTTCAAGGCGCTGGGCGCCGAGGTCGCGGTCGAGCCGGGCGCGGGCGTCAAGTCGGGGCTGCCCGATTCGGAGCTTGTCGCGGCCGGCGCCACCGTCAGCGCCGACGCGCTCAAGGACGCCGACATCATCATCAAGGTGAAGCGGCCGGAGGCCTCCGAGCTGTCGAAGTACAAGCGCGGTGCGCTCGTCATCGCGATCATGGACCCCTATGGCAACGAGGCCGCGCTGAAGGCGATGGCCGATGCCGGCGTGTCGGCGTTTGCGATGGAGCTGATGCCGCGCATCACCCGCGCCCAGGTGATGGACGTGCTGTCCTCGCAGGCCAATCTCGCCGGCTACCGGGCGGTGATCGAGGGCGCCGAGGCCTTCGGCCGCGCCTTCCCGATGATGATGACCGCCGCCGGCACCATTCCGGCCGCCAAAGTGTTCGTGATGGGCGTCGGCGTCGCCGGCCTGCAGGCGATCGCGACCGCGCGGCGGCTCGGGGCCGTCGTCACCGCGACCGACGTGCGCCCCGCCACCAAGGAGCAGGTGGAGAGCTTGGGCGCCAAATTCCTCGCCGTCGAGGACGAGGAGTTCAAGAACGCGCAGACCGCCGGCGGCTACGCCAAGGAGATGTCCAAGGAATATCAGGCCAAGCAGGCCGCGCTGACCGCCGAGCATATCAAGAAGCAGGACATCGTGATCACGACCGCGCTGATCCCGGGCCGTCCGGCGCCGAAGCTGGTCAGCGGCGAGATGGTGAAGTCGATGAAGCCGGGCTCGGTGCTGGTCGATCTCGCGGTCGAGCGCGGCGGCAATGTCGAGGGCGCGAGGCCCGGCGAGGTGGTCGAGACCGACGGCATCAAGATCGTCGGCTACACCAACGTCGCCGGCCGCGTCGCCGCCTCGGCCTCGAGCCTCTACGCGCGCAACCTGTTCTCGTTCATCGAGACGATGGTCGACAAGGCCAGCAAGGCGCTCGCGGTCAATTGGGACGACGAGCTGGTGAAGGCCACCGCGCTGACCAAGGACGGCGCCGTCATCCATCCCAACTTCCAGCCGAAGTAAGGAGAGAAGCCATGGAGCATCTCGCGCAGGCCGTCGATCCGTTCGTGTTCCGGCTGTCGATCTTCGTTCTTGCCGTGTTCGTCGGCTATTTCGTGGTGTGGTCGGTGACCCCCGCGCTGCATACCCCGCTGATGAGCGTGACCAACGCGATCTCCTCGGTGATCGTGGTCGGCGCGCTGCTCGCGGTCGGCGTCGGCATGGTGTCGAGCGGCTCGGGCTGGGCCCGCGGCTTCGGCTTCGTGGCGCTGATCTTCGCCTGCGTGAACATCTTCGGCGGCTTCCTGGTCACCCAGCGCATGCTGGCGATGTACAAGAAGAAAGCCAAGTGAGCGGCGTGCACCTCGGGGTGACGAAGACAAAGGGGGACCTGAGATGAACGCCAATCTGGCTGCTGTTCTGTATCTCGTGGCGGGGGTGCTGTTCATCCTGTCGCTGCGCGGCCTGTCGAGCCCGGCATCGTCGCGCCAGGGCAATTTCTTCGGCATGATCGGCATGGCGATCGCGGTCGCCACCACGCTGGCGAGCCATCCGCCGGCCGACGGCATCGCCTGGCTCTTGGTCATCGTCGCGATCGCGATCGGCGGCAGCATCGGTGCCGTGATCGCGCGCCGGGTGCCGATGACCTCGATGCCGGAGCTCGTCGCCGCGTTCCACTCGCTGGTCGGCATGGCCGCGGTGCTGGTCGCCGCCGGCGCGTTCTACGCCCCCGAGGCGTTCGACATCGGCACGCCCGGCAACATCCATCCGCAGAGCCTGGTCGAGATGTCGCTCGGCGTTGCGATCGGCGCCTTGACCTTCACCGGCTCGGTGATCGCGTTCCTGAAGCTGTCGGCCCGGATGAGCGGCGCGCCGATCATCCTGCCGTTCCGCCACGTCATCAACATCGTGCTCGCCCTGGCGCTGGTGTTCTTCATCGTCGGCCTGGTGATGTCGGGCAGCGCGCTCGACTTCTGGCTGATCACGATCATCGCGCTGGCGCTCGGCGTCTTGATGATCATCCCGATCGGCGGCGCCGACATGCCGGTCGTGATCTCGATGCTGAACTCGTACTCGGGCTGGGCCGCGGCCGGCATCGGCTTCACGCTCGGCAACTCGGCGCTGATCATCACCGGCGCGCTGGTCGGCTCGTCGGGCGCGATCCTGTCCTACATCATGTGCCACGCGATGAACCGCTCGTTCATCTCGGTGATCCTCGGCGGCTTCGGCGGCGAGACCGCGGCGGCCGGCGGCGGCTCCGGCGAGCAGAAGCCCGCCAAGCTCGGCTCGGCGGATGATGCCGCCTTCATCATGAAGAACGCCTCCAAGGTCATCATCGTGCCCGGCTACGGCATGGCGGTGGCGCAGGCCCAGCACGCGCTGCGCGAGATGGCCGACCTTTTGAAGAAGGAAGGCGTCGAGGTGAAATACGCCATTCACCCGGTGGCCGGCCGCATGCCCGGCCACATGAACGTGCTGCTGGCCGAAGCCAACGTGCCCTATGACGAGGTGTTCGAGCTCGAGGACATCAACTCGGAGTTCGCCCAGGCCGACATCGCGTTCGTGATCGGCGCCAACGACGTCACCAACCCGGCGGCGGAAGAGGACAAGACCTCGCCGATCTACGGCATGCCGGTGCTGCAGGTCTGGAAGGCCGGCACCGTGATGTTCATCAAGCGCTCGCTGGCCTCAGGCTATGCCGGCATCGACAACCCGCTGTTCTACCGCGACAACACCATGATGCTGCTCGGCGACGCCAAGAAGGTCACCGAGAACATCGTCAAGGCGATGTGAGGCGACTGCTCTGGATACGAAGATAACCATCGTATCGCTTACGTACTGACCAAGCCACCTCGGAGGTTGTGGCTGGGTTTCGCAACACGGCTCAATCCAACCGCCTGCCATCCGCAACAGCCCTTCCGAACCGACTGCCTGCGATGCTGAGTAAGCCGAGCAGCCTCGTCCTGCTGATCGAAGGCGAGCCCAAGACGCGGAGCCTTCTTGCCTTCGGGCTTCGAGTTCCGTGGCTTTTCGGTTGTCGAAGCGGAGAATGCCGCCGACGGCTCGAAGATCGCCGCGTTCAATCCGCCCGACCTCGTGATCCTCGATCTGAGACTGCCGGACCTGCATGGCATTGAGACACTCGAGCGGCTGCGCTCATGGTCTGACGCTCTGGTCATCGTCTTGTCTGCCAAATCAAACGAAGATGAGATGGTCTGTTTGCTGCGGTCGGGCGCCAACGACTATGGGGTGAAGCCATTTGGCATGGCCGCGCGTCTCGCCCGTTGTGATGTCGCTCGCCAATACCAGGGCCAAGCTGACACGCAAAGAGCATCGCTTGTTGCACATCCTGGCGACGCATGTCGGGCTCGTAGTCACCCACGATCAGCTGCTCAAGGAAATCTGGACCGGTAGTCAGCGGGATAACGTCCAGTATCTTCGTATGTTGGTGCGCAAGGTTCGACAGAAGATCGAGCCGGACCCAAATCAGCCACGCCTGCTGACCACCGAGTCGGGGGTCGGCTATCGGCTCGAAAAAGGCCTAAAAACCAGTGCGACCGATTGATGGGCCCACAGTCTCCAAAGCAGCTCGCCCGGAACATACGCCGAATGACGGCCAATGACGCTGGCACCTTGTCAGTCTTGACCATAGACGAATAAGATGGCCTCAAGTTGAGAGCACATGGTGTGATGACCGACGAAATTGCCAGCGTGCCAACACCACCAATGAGGGGTAAAGGCAAGATAGGGAAACCTATCTTCCCCCCGAAGGCCAGCGAAGTAGCCGGCCTCATAGGTTCTGTGGAGAGAGAGCCACGTGTACATGTGAGCGGCATCATCCGAGTAGTACACTAAACGGGTAGCCGACCACCCTGCGTTCGGCGCCTTGGAAAGGTGCTGAGAACTGTCCGCAAGCCGGCGATGATGCAGATGCCCCCGGTCTTCTGGTCGCCAAAGCTGTGTGCGAAACCGACGCGCTTTTACTGCGGTTTCCGGCCGGTCCGCTGCATGGTTCTGCAGCGGGCCGGTTCGTGGCGATCAGGACATGGTGGGCATCACGAACTCGGCGCCGGCACGAATGCCGGTTGGCCAACGGCTCGTAATCGTCTTCATCCGGGTGTAGAAGCGAACGCCCTCCGGGCCGTGCATGTAGTGGTCGCCGAAGATCGACGCTTTCCATCCACCGAACGAATGGAATGCCATCGGCACCGGGATTGGTACGTTGATGCCGACCATGCCGATCTTGATCTTGTGCGCGAACTCCCGCGCCGCGTCGCCGTCGCGCGTGAAGATCGAGGTGCCGTTGCCGAACTCGTGCTCGTTGATCATGCGCGCGGCGGTGTCGTAGTCGGGCGCACGGGCGACGGACAGGACGGGACCGAAAATCTCCTCCTTGTAGATCTTCATGTTCGGCGTGACGTGATCGAACATCGATCCGCCGATGAAGTAGCCGTCTTCGTAGCCCTGCATGTTGAAGCCGCGGCCGTCGACCAGAAGTTTGGCACCCTCCGCGACACCGGCATCAATATAGCCTCGGACCTTGTCCAGATGCTGCTTGGTGACCAGCGGACCCATTTCCGCTTCCGGATCCGTGCCGGGTCCGATCTTGAGGCTGCGGATCTTCGGCTCCAGCGCTGAGATCAGCCGGTTCGCGGTTGTCTCGCCGACCGGGACCGCGACGGAGATCGCCATACAGCGCTCACCGGCCGAGCCAAAGGCGGCGCCCATCAGGGCGTCGACCGCCTGGTCCATGTCGGCGTCGGGCATAATGATCATGTGGTTCTTGGCGCCGCCCAGCGCCTGGCAGCGCTTTCCCGTGTTAGCGGACGTCTCGTAGATGTACTTTGCGATCGGCGTAGATCCGACAAAACTGATCGCCGAGATATCGGGATGATGCAGCAGCGCGTCGACGGTCTCCTTGTCGCCATGGACCACCCCGAATACGCCGTCGGGCAGACCCGCTTCCTTGAGCCACTCCGCGACGACGACGGAGGCCGACGGATCGCGCTCGGAAGGCTTCAGGATAAAGGTGTTGCCGCACGCAAGGGCCACCGGAAACATCCACATCGGAACCATGGCAGGGAAATTGAACGGGGTAATGCCGGCGACCACGCCGAGAGGCTGGCGTATCGAGTAGCTATCGACGCGCGTTCCGACATTCTCGGTGATCTCGCCCTTCAGCAGCTGCGGGGCGGCCGTCGCGAACTCGACGACTTCCATGCCGCGCTGGATCTCACCGACCGCGTCGGAGTGGACCTTGCCATGCTCGGCCACGATGACGTCTGCCAGCAGGCTGGTGCGTTCCTCGAGGATCCTGAGGAACCGGTTGAGAATCCTGCCCCGCCGCAGGGGCGTCGTCGCCGCCCATCCCGGCCCAGCCTTCACGGCCGCCGCGACGGCATCCGCCACATCCGCAGCGTTCGCGATCGGCACTGTTGCCGCTTGCTCACCGGTCGCAGGGTTGAAGACGAACGACGACCGCCCGTTACTACCGGTAACTTGCCGGCCGTTGATGAAATGCCTCACTTGCCTGACCACGATTACCTCCATGTTGCCTCAATGACCGTTGCGACGAGCTGGCAACCGACCTCGAACACCGGTGACAAAACGCTCAAGCAATGCCGGTTGGGCCGTTTCCGTCGAGGACATCGGCAGACTGCAGCTGCAGAGCCTCAATGATCGCCGGGCTCGTCCTTGCGCCCGCGACTTATGTTGGCTTCTCGCCGTGAATGCGCCCCGAAATGCTCATGTTTTCGGGCGCGTGCTCGAACAGCAGAACATTGATGATCTTTGGGTCGGACCCGATCGACTCGTGGGTGACTTTCACAATGTCGCGGATGAGCTGCGTCTTACGGGCCTTCGTGAGAGCTGCGGCGATATGACACTCGATATAGGGCATAGCTATCTCTGGCTCCTACTTCAAACGGGCGATCAGTTCTTTGTCGTTCGCGTTACCCTCGACGAACTCGGGTAGATGTTGCCCGTGCTCCACGAAATTGATGCCGCTCCCCTCCCTAATGACAAAGAAGATATTCTCGGCGAGTTCGCCAGTCGCTTCGCCGACAACGCGTAGCAGACCGGCTGATAGAGCGCGCTTTTGCTCTTCCGAACGGCCGTATCGCATGTCGCAAGAAATCATCGGCATCGGGCTGTTCCCCAATTCAAGCGGTTGTCTATTGGACTACAGGACGCGACTCATACCGCCGATCGACTGGTGCTGATCGGCTCGGGCATCGATCTATTCCACGTATTGCGCAACGGACGGCTCCGTTAGACGCCAATCCCCCTCAGGTTCAGCCTTGGCGATCGATACCAGCCAGCAGACAAGCAGCGTCAGCGGCAAAGTGAAGAGCGCCGGCGAGTCGTACGGAAAGATCGCGGGACCAAGACCCAGCACCTTCGACCAGATCGTCGGGCCCATAGCTGTCAAAACAACCGATGACACAAGGCCGAAAGTGCCACCGATGACCGCACCACGGGTCGTCAGACCGTCCCAATAAACTGCGAGGATCAGCAACGGGAAGTTGGCGCTGGCTGCGATCGCGGTGGCGAGCGCGAGGAGGTACGCCACATTCTGGCCCTCACATGCCAGCCCGAGCAATATGCCGAGCACCCCCAATGCAACTGCGGAGATTCGCGATATTTGGAGCCGCGTACGCTCAGTGAGTTGCCGTCCGGACAAACCGACGACGAGGTCGTTGGCCGCCGACGAAGCACCCGCTATGAGCAATCCGGAGACAACCGCCAAGATCGTCGCGAACGCAACCGCAGAGATGAAACCCGCCAAGATGCTTCCGCCAACGGCCCTCGCCAGGTGGATGGGGGCCAGATTGTTTCCGCCAAAGAGTACGCCATTGGCACCGGCATAGGTGGCGTCGCCACGGAGGAGCGCGATACTGCCATATCCGATAAAAAACAGCATCACAAAGAACAGGCAGATCAGGCAGGTCGCGTAGAACACTGACAGACGCGCAGCGCGCTCGTCGCTAACCGTGAAGAAACGCATCAGGATATGAGGCAGTCCGGCCGTGCCGAACAGGACCCCGACGCCAATCGACAGCGTCGCAATTCCGTCCTGGGCGAAACCACGAATATCCATGATCCTGTCGCCGTTCGGATGATTGCTCACCGCCGTCTTGAAGAGATCCGGCATACTGAACCCGAACCTGACCAGGACCAGCGCCGCAATCAGGGTGCTCCCGCCAATCATCAGGACGGCCTTGATGATCTGGACCCATGTCGCGGCGCGCATGCCGCCAAGGGTCGAAAACACAATCATGAGCATTCCGACCATGATGATCGCCGGCGCGTAACCGATTCCGAATAGCAAGGAGATAAGCTCTCCGGCGCCGACCATTTGTGCAACGAGGTAGAAGCTCACGATTACGAGGGTGGACGAACCCGCCAGAATGCGAACCGGCCGCTCTCTCAATTTGTGAGTCAGCACGTCTGCGAAGGAATACTTCCCAAGGCGACGCAATGGCTCCGCAACGAGAAACAGCACAATAGGCCAACTGGCCAAATAGCTGGCGGCGAGGAACATCCCATCCAGGCCCGAAGCATAGATGGCGCCCGACAGACCGAGGAAGGCGCCGGCGGACATGTAGTCGCCCGCAATGGCAAGACCATTCTGTCCCGACGAGATCGAGCTTCCGGCCGTTAGATATTCCGATGAGCTGGTTGCGCGGCGGGCCGTCCAAAAGCTGATGAGCAGCGTAAGCACCGCGAAGACCACGAAGAACAAGATGGTCGAAACATCAGCCTGGCGCACCTGAGACTCCGACTCCGCGGAGTACGCGGATCCACCAACGCCGACGGTATATGCAATCGCGAGCAGAAGGCTCATGCCGTTCCGTGACATACGCATCATTCAATCTCCATGCCGCACGAGCACGAACAAGCCGGTCAAGATGACGCTGAAAGCCATGCAGCTGGCCAACGCGATCATTGCTGGACTAAAGGTTATTGAGGTAATAGCGGCGGGCGCCGGGTGCCGTGCGCTGTAGATGACGAAGGCCATCATCGCCAGGTATGAAAGGATCATCGCGATCATCAACCGGACACGGAGCGTGTCTGGCCTGTTTGCGGTGACGCGCAACGGATGCACTTCATCGGTTCTGCGCAAATTTCCCTCCCTGCATTGGATTGAGTGTGCGCCGCATATTTGCGATCGTGTTGGCTCAACGCTAGGCAACCGCTGGCGCCACCATCAAACGCTTTTTCGAGATAGCCATATCTTCTCTTGAGATTGGCGGGCGGCCCATCTTGCATTCGCAGAGCCTATCGATTGCCTTGCACGGCTCGGCCAGCGCGATTCAGGGCCACCGATCGACCGGTCGCAGGCTCTGGCCCCCGTCTTATCGGCGCGACAGATACCGCGTTCAGTTCAAATCGCTTCGCTCGCACACACCAAATTCATAGGCTAACTTTGCGACCCGAGCTGGAAGACATCTGGCGACGGCAAGGAATGGATACGCTCACGAACGATCCGAATGATGATCGACGTGTCCACCGAAAGGATACCTCGTACTTGGCACGGCGGCAGCTACTAACCCGCGAGTCCGACGCAACTATAGGCATCGACGGCATCAACTCACAGGTCCTTCTCTGGAGATTCTCATGAAGCTCTACTGGTCGCCGAACTCCCCCTATGCGCGAAAAGTCGTGGTGGTTACCAAGGAGCTGGGGGTCGACGATCGTGTCAAGCTCATTGAGACATCTGCAATGCCGACCAAAGAGAACCCGGAGCTCTCGGCGCTCAATCCGTTGACCCGCATACCAACGCTTCAGTTGAATACTGGTGAGATTCTTTTCGATAGCAGCTTAATCTGTGAGTATCTGGACGAGTTCTCAGATGGTGGATTACTGCCGGTGCTTGGGCCAGCCCGCCGACAAGTGCTCAAGCTCGAGTTGCTTGGCCTGGACATCATGGACCGCGCTGTGGTCTGCCGCCAAGAAACCCTACGGCCTGAAAGCTACCGCTGGAGCGGATGGGTGGACGCTCAGTTTGATCGGATCGGCAAGATCCTCGACGTCCTTGACGCCTATACGCTAGCGCTCGATTCCGACCTCGGCACCATAACCGTCGGTTGCGCGCTTGAATATCTTGATTTTCGCTTCGGCGACCGCCCGTGGCGATCACACCGACCGCAATTGAGTGCCTGGCACGAGCAATTTGCTTCGCGGCCGAGCATGGCAAGCACAAAGCATCCTCAGTGAACGGAGTTCCGGGAGCAACGGCATACCCGTCAGCCGTCGTGCAGCTACGCAAGCTTGTCACACCTATCCGCCTCCCGTCGGCGGAGCCGGTCGCTTTCGACTGGCAAAGGAAGTCACCACCCTCCCGGTGCCTTCTCCCAGACTCGCCGGGATCTCCTTGGAGGTCCCGGCGCCTTTTCTTTCTGTGGCAGCGATCTAAGCTGAGATTTTGCCATCGCTCTCACTCGATGGCGTTCCGATCGCGATAAATCGATGGCTTATACTCGTTGGCGCTGATTGAATGACATACCAGCGGGTCCACAGGTTACGGCTTCGTTTCCAGGATAACCTCTAACTCGATCGGCATGTCCATCGGCAACCTCGCAACGCCCATCACAAGCCGGGCCGACATCTTCTTTGGGCCAAATACCTGGTTGAACAGTTCAGAGGCGCCGTCCGCTACCCTTGGCTGATCAACAGGATCTCCTGAAGTTGCGATATAGACACCGAGCCTGACAACGCGGCTCACCTTGTCGAGCGATCCCAGGCGCTCTCTGGCAACGGCCAAGGCATTGAGAGCCGCCAGCCCCGCCGCCTCCCGGCCTGCCGCGCCGCCCAGTTCCTTGCCGACACGTCCAACAAACTTTGGCTTTTGGTTTTCGACAGGTAGCATGCCGGTGAGGAACAGCAGATTGCCGGTCTGCACGGCCTCGACATACGCGCCGAAGGGCTTAGGCGCCTGCGGGAGTTGGATACCTAACTCCCGCAGGCTGGCTTCCGCGCTTACCATCTTCCGGAATGCGCGCCGCCGTCAACGTGCAGCGATTCCCCGGTGACATTCTGGGCTTCGGTCAGATAGACGATCGCATCGACAATGTCCTTGACGCTGGAAACCGTGCCCAACGGCGCCAGAGTCCTCAGGAACTCATGCGGATCGTCCTTGTGCAGGGGAGTGTCCACCATGCCGGGCGCGACCGTGTTGAAACGGATGCCCTGCTTCGCATATTCGACCGCCAGGTTGCGGGTCATGGCCTCCAGGCCGCCTTTGGTGATCATCGGCACCGAAACGGTCAGGCCCGCGATCGGATTCTCGACCAGCGACGACGTAACGCCGACAACACTGCCGCCCGACTTCTGGGCCAGCATCTGCTTCACAGCATGCTGCGTGATGTAAAGATAGCCTTCCAGGTTGGTTGACGACAGCCTCTTCAGGTCTTCGCCCGTGTAGTCAGTGAATGCCTTGGGAAAGAAGATGCCGGCATTGTTGACCAGCGCGTTGATAGATCCGAACTTGCCAATCGCGGTCTCGGCCACCTTCGCGGCCACAGACGCATCGCCGATGTCGCCATCGACTAGCGCGAGTTTGGGGGATGATGGCAATTCCTTCGATTTAGTCACGGTGCGCGATGTCGCGACGACGTTATAGCCCTTGTCGAGGAACGCCTTCACGGCGCCGGCACCAATGCCCTGGGAAGCACCTGTTACGATAACTGTCTTGCTCATGATATTCTCCATTATTTTGGGTTGATCGTCGGAAGGTCAGTCACCTGAACCTTCCGCTCGAACCTTCACTGCGCTGCGACGATGTCTACGCGCACGTCGAGGCTGTTCCGCGTCGCGTTCGAGTAGGGGCAGATCTGATGAGCTTTCTGCACCAGCGTCTCAGCATCAGCCTTTGCCAGCCCGGGCAGGTAAACCGCGAGGCCGACCTCAAGGCCGAAACCGCCCTCGGCGCGCGGACCAATTCCCACGGTTGCTTTGACGCTGGTATCGGCCGGCACCTTCGGGCCACCTTGCGTGGCGACGAACTGCATCGAGCTGAGAAAGCAGGCGGCATAGCCAGCGGCAAACAGCTGCTCCGGATTGGTGCCCGGGGCACCGTCGCCACCGAGCTCCTTGGGCCGGGTCAGGCTGACCTTCAGGTTTCCGTCGGGCGTTGCGGCTTGGCCGGCACGGCCTCCCGTCGCTGTGGCATTGGTTCTGTATAAGACATTGGTTGGCATCGCTTTCTCCTCTTCATGGGGGTCTTATTTGCTTGTGGGGGGAGAATGGGAGCTGCCGGCTTGATTGATTAGCCGGAAATATCTGGAATTACATTTCCATCTATGGGAAAATCGGCAAAATGGCTGATCTGAATGACATTGCTGTATTCGTGAAGGTCGCGCAGCTCGGAAGCTTTAGCCGTGCTTCACACGCGCTTGGCATGCCGGTTTCCACCGTGAGCCGGAAGGTTTCCGCACTCGAATCGGAACTGGGTGTCACGCTGTTGCAAAGGACGACGCGCAAGCTCGCGCTCACTTCACAAGGACAGGATTATTTCCATTCATGCAGTGAACCGCTGAACCTCCTGTTCGACGCTGAGCGGGTCTTGACCCAGACCCAGAGGAAGCCGGAGGGTGCACTCAAGATCTCCGTGCCCGTGGTTTTGGGGCAAGATCCATTTCTCGAATTTATCTCTGATTTCCTGAAGCTCTATCCAAGAATCAAGATCGACCTCTTCATCACCAACCTGTTCCTGGATCTGATCGCTGAAAATGTCGATGTCGGCATTCGCTTTGGTGAACTGAAGGACTCGACCTTGATTGCCAAGAAGCTTGGCAGCCAGGTTCGCTACGTCGTCGCCTCCCCCGAATACTTGAAGGATCGCAAACCTCCGACCAAGCCCACAGACCTCAAGCTACATCAGTGTGTCTTGCTCAATGGCAAGAATAACGAAGCGGAGTGGGAATTACTGAATGGACGCAAGCGGGCGGAAATCCGGGTCGCAGGCCCTATTTCGAGCCGGGACTTCCAATCCGTCAGCACGTTTGTTTATCGAGGGCACGGCATCGGTCTTTTGCCCTCGACCTATTGCAACGACAAGATCGAAAATGGTGAACTCGTAAGGTTGCTGCCCGACTGGGCTTCGAGGCAACTCGAAGTGCACGCCGTCTACCCCACAAGGAATTTCTTGCCTTCAAGGCTACATGTATTCCTTGAAGCATTGAGGGCCTGGAAGAGCCCTTTGTGGACTTTACCTTAGAAAGCCAGATCCCGATGTTCCCGCAAAGGAAGCCGAGCTTGGTGGCGATGACCACTTGGTCGCGATATACACCTGGGATCGACAGACCCTATATAAACGACGGCGGATTGGTCCGCGTTCTCGCCAAATGGCGCGAACCTTTCCGGGCTATCACCTTTACTGTCTCAGCCGACGGCAACACAGCGCGGTATTCTCGCGGCGGTTCTCAAATTTTTGGCTTCAGCTACGCCCGAATTGCGGAGGGCTGGTCGTTGATTGACGAAGGCGCGCAGAGAACGATGCCGCCCTCCGGTAATGTCCAGGTTAGCGATGGCGACGCGTTGTGGACGCTCGCCATCAAGGGTGTCGGACCTGTTCGATTGGCCTCTTTCATAGTCAGGGATGATATCGCCGCCAATCGGCTTGTCCCTGTTCTTGAGGAGTTCAACCCGGGCGACATCGACCAACTGCATGCTGTCTTTCTATCTTGGGCAGGGTGGGCTCTTGCCGATCCGGATCCGCGTCTTCCGGGAGTTTCTCGCCCAGCAGATCAAAATCGGCGAGGCTCGGCCCTCGACAGCGTGGATGATTATCACGCTTCGCTGCAGAAGATCGAAACGAGAGCAAGCTAGGCCGTCGATCTGCGCGGCGAGACGGCGGGCACACCATTGCGCAGGCTGTCGACGCGGTCAGACCAATGCTGTGTTAAACGCACGCGTTCGGACCAATAGGCCGCACGGTTATAGATGCCGCGGATCTTGTTCTTTTCGCCGACATCGAGGCTGCTGCCGATCGAATTGATATACGCGCCGACTTCTGCCTGAAAGTGCAGCGGCAGCAATTCGTTCTCTATAGCGGTTATGAGGTTCGATTCAGCCGGCGGCGGCAGCTCTTTGATCTCGATGGTGACACCACGTGCTAGCCACTCTTCAAGCCGCTTGCTCAGGCCGCCTAGTTGGCTCATTGGCCATTCGACGCAGGCCTGCGCTTCGAGAAGGTCGGGACGCATGGCGGCTCAATGCGCCACAGAGGGAGCTCGATCTCTATGGCATTCCGCCAAGACCGGATAGCTCGGCGGGGCAGCAGCTCCACGACTTCTGGATAAAGCTTGTTTCGCCACCTTTCCAAAGGAGGGACCCGGTCTTCAACATCGTCGATATCCCTTTCCAGACACAACCGCCCAATAATCTTGAATCGAGCTTGAACTGGTCGGGCGCGGTTGTTTCCCCACCCTGGCCCAAGCGGATCACGCTCGCAGTCGCCGGGTGGATTGCGCCGGAGGTGTGCCATCCCTCCACGCCAGCACTTTTCACGCAGGAGGACGCACCAAAAACGTTGGTATGGGTGGGTCTCGATGGCCACAATGGCAGGCTGCCGAAAATTTCGCTTCCACAAATTGGCACTTACCACACACCCGACGGCCCGCGCGAGAATCAACACTGGGCGTGGTGGAGTTGGTGGCATCATTCGTCGAAGCCGCAGACGGTCTCGAGGATTAGTAACTTCGAATTCCATCCTGGTCAGGAGATACTGGCTGGTCTCTGGCCTATGATTAGTGGAGACGTTGGCTTCTTTATCAAAAACCAGAGCACAGGCGTGTATATACCCTTTCTCAAACCACAACCGGCCGGCGATATCGAACCGCTTGGATCGTCGGCAGAATGGGTTGTTGAGCGGCCGACAGAACCCGGCACCGGCAAACTCTATCCGCTCGCCGCCTATGGCTCCGTGAATTTCAGGTATTGCTTGGCACTAGCGGGCGACGGCCCAGCCAGGCCGGGGCGTTTGATGACGCTCGCGGACAACGGGCGCATGATCAAAATGCGCGAGGCTTTCGCAGATCCTTACCGGACCGTCTATGTCTCACGCGCGGAGCGGTGGCGGGATCAAGACGGCTCGATCGGCGTCAAATGCACTTTCCATGCACCGACGTGAACGCTCAGCGCACGAAATTCAGGTGGAGGATCAATACAAAGAGTTCGAAAAATATCCGGAAACCCCAGCCATATGGCGCCGCCGCTAGGTCCTTCACGTTGCCGGCATTTCAACTGCGTAAGCCGGTCGATCGGCGAAATTGCCGCTATCGCGTATTTGTCGGCCCCTTCTCCCAGTCCTTATCGTCTCGATGCGGCGCGCTCTTCTTGACGTGTAGGTACCACTTTTCTGGATGATGAGTGAGAATCGCCTTCAGGCAAATTGAAGTCTCTCCGCCCGACAGCGAACGTTGTTGACTTTAGCCGACTGATAAGGTTTGCGACCAAATCACATCAGTCGCCTACTCACTGGATGCTTGTCTCTTTCTCGAAGTGCAGCGGCTGTAGACTTACCTCTAAGTCACAAACGTCCCGGGAATAGACCGATCACAATCAATGAAGGTCTGCATATTGAGCGACTAGCCCCACATTGCCAGAAGCGCCCATCAAAGTTTCGGCTCCAGACCAACCGCACCAGTTTCGCACCAGAAACCACCTCACCAAGGAGCGATGAACGCGGTCGAACATCGACGAAAATACAGCAAAATCAACGACCGCCTCCCTTATCCTGCCGCTCATAACGGTCTGGTTGCAGGTTCGAGTCCTGCCGGGCCCACCAATGAGTTCAGAGGGCGCCAGACTAAGCCCAAGCGCAGCCAGAGCCGGTGTGGCCCTGAAGCCGCCGGCCGACTTTGCTGACCATTATGGTTTTTGATGGGGCCATAGTTGTCGATAGTTCGATCAAGCCTCGTTAAGCTTTTGCTCATTCAAAGTTTACCCAATTTTGATTCTTTTGTTCACGACGATGGCCTGCATGTTCGGCACAATTGGCGATGAAAACGAATTCACTGGAAGATATCGAAGAAGTTTGCCGGCCGACCAGGAGAGCGGCCTGCAGGGTTTTCGATCCTTGTCGAAAAATTCGCATCCGCGACGACCGTGGACCTTTGCTGAAGCGACGAATGCGGCAGGCTGCGCGAGTGGGAGCGGTCGCACTCTTCGTTGCCGTGGCATCCGGTTATCAAACGTCCGCCCAGGCCGGCACATCGACCGCAAATTTGACCGTTCAGATCACCATCACGGCGTCTTGCACAATCAACGCTGCGACGCTCAATTTTGGGAGCGTGGCAGGAACAACGCTCGCGACCACCTTGCAGTCGGGCAGCACAACCGTCTCCGTCACCTGCACCAATGGCAGCCCGTACTCCATCGCCATGGACAACGGAGCAAATGTGTCCGGCAGCCAGCGGCGGATGACCAATGCCGGGAATTTTATCAACTACGATCTCTATACCGATTCAGCCCATACCAACCCCTGGACCACGGCTACCAGCAGCACCACCTGCACGACCACGAACGGCTGCTTTCTCGGCACTGGTAACGGATCGGCGCAGACGATCAACATTTACGGTACCGTTCCCGCTACCGGCACCGCACCGAACACCGGCACCTACACGGACACGGTGGTCATGACCATCACCTATTGAAGAAGGGGCCGCGCCAGCGGCCCACTGTTCCGTTGCATCTGCGTATCGACGAAATGCCTTCTTAGCGCACGATCTCAAAATCGATTGGGCATCGCGATGCATCAAAATCCGACTCTGCTGGCCGCGTTTGCCGCAAGCCTAGCATGCATGGAGGTTGCCCATGCCACCGCGCTTCGCGTTGAACCCGTTCTCCTGGAACTGAACGCGCCGGCGGCGGCGGCTTCTCTGACGCTGCGCAATGACGAAGATGCCGACGTCGAGGTCCAGACCCGCGTGCTTCGCTGGTCGCAGTCCGACGGCAAGGAGAGTCTTGAACCGACAACCGATGTGGTGGCATCACCTCCGGCTGTCAGGATGGCGCCTCATTCAGACTACGTCGTACGAGTTGTGCGAGTGTCGAAACAGCCGGTCAACGGCGAAGAGAGCTATCGTGTCATCGTCGACCAATTGCCGCGAGCAGGCGGCAGCCAGAGTCGCAGCGTCAATCTTTTGGTACGACAGTCGATCCCCGCGTTCTTTCGCGGACGCGAGATCAGCCGGCCGCAGGTTTCCTGGTCGCTCCGCACTGAAGCTGGCCAACTGACGGTCGTGACCCACAATGCCGGCGACGAGCGGCTACGTATAGCAAACTTGCGGCTTAAGGATTCCTCGGGAGCTACCTTGTCCTTTGGCAATGGTCTCCTCGGCTATGTCCTCGGACATTCCTCCATGAGTTGGGCCACGCTGAAATATCCTCGCGGCTTTGGATCTGGCGGATCCATCTCTGTCACGGCGGAAACGGACAAGGGCCAGACTCATGCGGTTATTGAGTCGCCGACTCGGCGGTAGAAGAGGCTCCACGCTTGTGTCCATCTTAGCACTCCTTGGCATGGTCCTCTGTGCCGGGCGTTCGCGCGCGGGGGAGGCCCAGACAAATCTGCAACTCGATGTCGTGATCAACTCCATGCCCGCCCGAACGATCGGATCATTCGTGCGGTTCGATGACGGTCGTATCGGCGGAACGGTGGAGGAACTGGAAAGCCTCGGCCTGCAACCGGGCCCGCCGCATCGACCGGGCGAGATCATCGCACTGGATGATATCCCGACCCTAAAGTATCGATATGAGGAGAGAACACAGCGGATATTCATTGCCGTCGACGAAGCCGGACGCAAGCCGCAGCTCTTTGACGCAGGCGGCGCCGGCGGGAACCGGCCGAAGGCGCGGGCCGATCCCGGCGCGGTGCTGAATTATGACCTGTTGAGTTCAACCAGCAACGCAGCTACCCCGAGATTGATCGGGCTCGGTTACACATCGCTTTTGCTGGATGCCCGGGCGTTTTCGCCTTACGGCACCGCCGAACAGTCGGCGATCGTCCGCACTGGTCCGCAGCAGCCTGCGCAGGCGACACGGCTGAATTCGTCTTTCCAGTATTCCGACCAGGACCGGATGATCGGCTACGTTGCTGGGGATACGATCAACGGTGGACTGGCCTGGTCGCGGCCGATCAGGATCGGTGGCCTTCAGGCTCAGCGCGATTTTGCCCTGCGGCCCGATCTCATTACCGCGCCGCTCGCGACCATCGGCGGTAGCGCGGCAGTGCCGTCAACCGTCGATGTCTATGTCAACAACATCAAGACATTTTCTCAGGACGTCGCGTCCGGCCCTTTCAGCGTGAACAACGTACCGCTGATTTCCGGCGCCGGCACGACGCAACTCGTGGTGCGGGATTCGGCAGGTCACGAAATCCAGACGTCGGCGCCGTTTTATGCGACCTCGAGCCTGCTTGCGCCAGGGCTGAGCAGCTGGTCGGTGGAGGGCGGATTGCCGCGGCTGTCCTACGGCTCGAGCAGTGACGTCTATGTCGGCTCGCCGGTCGGGTCTGCAACCCTGCGACGAGGTATCTACGACGGCTTGACGGCAGAGGCGCACGTCGAAGGCGGAGCCGGCGTCATCAACGGTGGCATCGGTGGTATCTTCAGGACCGGGACGATCGGTGTCGCCGCCGTGGCCTTGGCTGGCAGCGGAAGCGGCACGAACCGCGGTCTGCAGAGCTACGCCTCCTATGAGACGAGGCTCTTCGGCGTGAGCATTTCGGCGAGTTCGCAACACACCTTTGGCACCTATGACGACCTTGCCTCGGCGACCGCAAGATTGCAAAACATCGTGGCGTTGAACGGCGGCCTGCAAAATCTGAACGGTCTGTTCAATTATCTGCCCGGCAGTATCGCTTCATTGTCGAACTCGTTTGCCTATGTGAGCGGCATCTATGGCAGCGCCCGTGCGCCGGTCGCACTCGATCGCATCACTTTCAGCACTCCGATGCCGTTCGACCCCCGGGCCAGCCTAAGTGCAAGCTTTGTCGGTCTGCGCGATGACTCAGGCCATCGTTCCAATATCGTGACGGCCTCTTACTCGCGTTCGTTGCCCTACAATGCGTCGATATTCGCCACCGTCTTCCACGATTTCCGTGCCAAGAGGAATACCGGCATGTTTGCCGGCTTGAGCGTCCCTTTTGGCGACTCAGCTTCGATCACAACCGGAGTTTCGAGCGGACGGAGCGGTACAACCGGTAGCGTTGATGCCGTCAAGTCGATTGGGCCGGAGCCTGGCAGCTATGGCTGGCGCGTCCACGATTCCGAAGGCTCATCGAGGTACCGGGAGGCCACAGCTTCCTACCGGTCGAGCTACGGCACCATCCAGGCAGGCGCTAGTCAGGCCGGATCCGGTAGCGTGGGATCGCTGGAATTGCGCGGTTCGATCACCACCATGGGAGGCGGTGTTTTCCTTTCGAACTGGATCGACGACAGTTTCGCGGTGGTCGCGACTGGCGTGCCGGAAGTCGAGGTCCTCAGCGAGAATCGCCGCGCTGGTGTCACCAATTCCAGCGGCATGCTGCTGATCCCGACGCTCCGGTCCTACCAGAAGAACAAGATTGCGATCGACCCGACGAACCTTCCGGTCGACGACGAAGCAGCAACGACGCATGACATCGTCGCTCCGGCCGATCGCGCCGGGATGCTCGTCAGATTTGACGTCCGCAAAGAGACGACGGCCGCGCTGGTTACCTTTGTCGGGCCTGACAATCGCGTTCTGCCGGCCGGGGCTGTCGGCCATATGACGGGTGGAGTAGAGTTTGTCGTAGGCTACGACGGACAGGCCTATATCAGGGGGCTCTCGTCAATGAACGAAGCCGAAATCGAATTTGCCGACGCACGCTGCCGCGCCACGTTTGCGTTCACTCCGAGGCCCGGCGAACAGGTCCGGATTCCTGGGATCGCGTGCCGATGATGCAGTCCTTCATACGTAAATAGTGTCTTCGTACATCAATCTCCCCGACCATCCGTTCCGACCAACGCGCATTGTGAGATCGAAATCGTGGTCATCGGCTCAAAGCGAACTTTGGTCTTCGCCTTGCTCCTGCACTTTGCGGCATCGTTTTCGGCCCACGCCCAAAGCTGCTCCGTTACCTCGGCGTCCGGCAACTACGGATCTGTCGACATCCTGGCGGGTGGCGCCGTCGCTACGACCTCGACATTTACCGTAACATGCAGCGGCTGCGCGCTCGGCTGCACGGTCAATGCGTGTGTGCAATTCAACCAAGGGGCGCCCAACAGCAGCAGCTCGGTTCGATCGCTGGGAAGTGGAGCGAATACTGCAATACACGAGCTCTACTCGGATTCCGGGCGCACGCAGGTCTGGGGATCCTGGGGATATGGTACCACCGCATATGGCTCCGGTGGCGTCAGCATCAATCTCAGTCTTCCTCTTTTGGGCGGGCCCGCGCAACAAACTCTGACCGTCTATGGGCGCTTTGTCGCCAATCAGCAGGCAACGATACCCGGGACCTACGTCTGGAGTACGACATCTCCGGTCGTCGCCTACGCGGCCTATCTTCTTACAAGCCCAAATTGTTCGTCGAACCCGGGAACGACGACAAATGCGGGCTCCTCGCCCTGGACGGCGACAATCGCCGGAAATTGCATTGTTTCGACCACGCCACTCAACTTCGGTAACGCTTCGCTGTTGACGTCGAATATTGACGGCGTTGGAACGATTTCAGTGAAGTGCACCAATACGACCCCGTACTCGATCGGCCTCGACAACGGACTACATGCAAGCGGCAGCCAACGGCGCATGCAGGCAAGCTCCAGCTTCATCAATTACAATCTCTATACGGACGCGGCCCGGACCAGCGCCTGGACAAGTACGACATCCGCTACAACCTGCACGTCGCGGTGCCAATACCTGCGTGCTTGGCACAGGAACAGCGTTGAATCAGAACATTTCAGTCTATGGGCGCGTTCCACCGCAAACCTCGCCCCCTCCAGGAGCCTACGCCGACACCATCGTCGTCACCGTAACCTTCTAGCCCGATCTTCCCGGATTAGCGGTTTGAAAATCCGAACGTCAAAATCGACACAATGCCGATCGCAGAAAGTGTCCAACTCCTTCAATTTCGACAGCCGATGGCCGCACCAGTTTCACACCAGAAGCGAGCTCACCGAAACGCAACGAACGCGATCAAACTCGAACGAAAGCGCAGCCAAATCAACCAAGCCGATCGTTATCCCGCCGCTCATAGCGGTCTGGTTGCAGGTTCGAGTCCTGCCGGGCCCACCATCAGATCAAAGCCCTGGCTCCGGGACCCATACGCGCCGCGTCGATCGAGCCGTCCATCGCGCTCGCCGCATCATCTCGCGCGGTCAGCTCACTCCCAGGCCGCCTGGAAAATGGCGCGGTAGCCGTCGGCATCCACAGGACGCGGATTGGTGGCGGTGGAATGATCCCTCGCCGCCTTCTCCGCCATGTCGTCCAGCACCGAGGCCGGCACACCCATGGCGCACAGGCCGCGCGGCAGATTGAGCTCGGCATTGAGAGCATCGAAGAACGCGGCGATCTCGGCACCTTCGGGCAGACCGAGCGCCAGCCTCAGCCGCGGCAGCTTGGCCGCGATCGCCGGACCATGGTAGCGCATCACCGCAGGCATCAGCACCGCATTGAGCGTGCCGTGATGCAGGCTCGGCGACGCCAGGCTGCCAAGCGCGTGCGACAACCCGTGCACCGCGCCGAGGCCTTTCTGGAAGCACAGCCCGCCCTGCAGCGCGCCCATCATCACTTCGGCGCGGGCGTCGCGGTCATCGCCCGCCCTCACGGCCTGCTTGAGATGGCCGACGATGCGCGCCGCGCCATCGAGCGCGATCGCATCCGCCGGTGGATTGAAGCGCGGCGACAGATAGGTCTCGACGCAATGCGACAGTGCGTCCATGCCGGTCGCGGCCGTCAACGCCGGCGGCAGGCCGAGCGTCAGCAGCGGATCGCAGATCGCCCGCGCCGGGATCAGATGCGGACTGATCAGGCCGACCTTGCGGCCGTCCTCGAGCGTGATGAGAGCCGCGCGGCCAACCTCGCTTCCAGTGCCGGCGGTGGTCGGAATCGCGATCAGCGGCGCGACGGCGGCGGTGATCCGCGCGACACCGCCATCGATCGCGGCATATTGCGCCAGCGGGCCTTCATGGGTGGCGAGCAGCGCCACCGCCTTGGCGAGATCGATCGGCGAGCCGCCGCCGAGCGCGACGAGGCCGTCGCATCCGGCCTCGCGATAACGTGCGAGCGCCAGCAGCGTCGCACGCTCGGTCGGATTCGGATACCGAGCGCTGCGATCTCGTCGCCGAGCGCGTTCGCCTCGCCGAAGCCGAAGCGAATGGTGGTGAGATAGGTGATCAGCGCCATGGCCTGTCGTCCGTTGCGCCGACCGATCAGAGATCGGTGCGTTCTTCGGCGATGTCGCGCCGCTGCTCCATGTTGAAGCGCCCCGCATAGATCGGCCGCCCGCCGGTGGTTGGACCGGGATATTGCACGATCAGGATATCGCCGCCGGTCGCGGTCACGAACTTGCCTTCGAAATGCGGGTCCGGATGAAAGATCATCGTGCCCGGCGTGTAGAGATTGTCGTCGATCCTGAATTCACCGCTGAGGATGTACCAGACCTGCGCGAACTCGTGATTGTGGATCGGATGATGTGCGCCCGGCTCCAGCCGCAGGATGCCCGCGTTCGGCTCGGTCGGCCGCTCGGGCCGCGGGTGGAACAGCATCTTGCCGGTCTCGCCAGGCCAGCGGATCGTCTCCCACTCCACATCGTCGATGTGCTTCGCCTCATACGGCAGGTGCCTGCCGGTCACGGTTGCGGTCTGCATGGATCAGTCTCCTTGGGGCTTGCTCTTGGGTGATCGAGGTGGGGCGGCGGCGCTCGGCACGCGCCACCAGTCGAAATGCTCGGCCTTCTGCGGCGACTTCGCGACCACCATCAGGATGCGCGCTTCGTCCTCGCTGATGTTGTCGGCGCGGTGCGGCAGCTCGGAATTGAGGAAAATGCCTTCGCCGGGCGCGAGATCGAATACTTCAGCGCCGACGTGGAAGCGGATACGCCCGCTGATCACGTAGCAGTATTCCTGCCCCGGGTGCGACACCATCAGGTCCATCCGGTTCTTGCGCGGGAACGAGAGGTGAAACACCTCCAGATCATCGTTCGGCATGCCGCCCGCGAACAATCGCCAGCGATAGCCGGTACTCGGGATGCTCTGGTCTTCACCATCGTCGCCATGGCGATGCAGCGTGACGTGGCTGCGCGACTGGTCCTGCGGCGCGGCGAACAATTCGCTGACGCCAATGTCGAGCGCCTGCGCGATCTGGATCAGATTGGCAACGGAGCTCGACACCTGCCCGCGCTCGAGGCGCGACACGAAGGCGTCGGACAGCCCGGTGGTGTCGGCCAGATCCTTCAGCTTCATGCCACGCTCCTCCCGCAGCGAGCGAATGCGTGCTCCAAGCCTCGCCAGCGTCTCGTCCTGCGTTTTCATTGCTTCGACCCTCTCCCGAATTTGCTTCCTTGTCAATAAAAATTGCTCTATAAGCAATTTTTATTGTGTCCGATGTTGAAACTGCGGGAGATGCCCGTGGTTCTCCGCATCGATGCACCGGCAAATTGCGTATCACGCAACAAAACCAAACAGCAAACAACACGACCTCCGGAGGAGCACCCGACCATGACAACCACTCTCAGAAAGCTATGCGCGGCAATGACGGCGACGCTGCTGCACATCCCGCTCGCGCACGCCGCGATGTCCGACAATGTGATCCGCATCGGGGTCCTCAACGACCGCTCCGGCGCCTATGCCGACCTCGGCGGCGAAGGCTCGGTCATCGCGGCGAAGATGGCGGCGGAGGAATTCGGCAACGCGATCGGTGGTGTGCCGGTCGAGATCGTCTCGGCCGATCACCAGAACAAGCCGGACATCGGACTTGGCATCGTGCGGCGCTGGTTTGACACGGAGAAAGTCGATGCCGTTGCCGACATTTCCAATTCGGGCGTGGGTTTCGCGGTGACCGCTCTCGCCAAGGAACGCAACAAGATCGTGCTGAACGCGTCGGCCTCCTCCGACTTCACCGGCAAGGCCTGCACCCGGACCTCGTTCCAGTGGGTCTACACGAGCTATACCAACGGCTACGGTCTCGCGCGGGCGCTCACCGCGCAGAAGCTCGACAGCTGGTTCCTGATTGCGGTGGACTATTCGTTCGGCCACGCCTTCGCCGCCGACATGCGCCGCGCGGTCGAGAACGGCGGCGGCAAGGTGATCGGTGAGGTGCGCCACCCGCTCAACACCGCCGACTTCAGTTCGGTGCTGCTGCAGGCACAGGCGTCCGGCGCCAAGGTGATCGCGCTGGCCAACGCCGGCGCCGACATGACCAACTCGGTGAAGCAGGCGGCCGAGTTCGGCATCACACGCGGGCAGGCATTGGTGGCACCGACCGTATTCCTCACCGACGTCGACGCGATGGGCCTTGCCGCCGCGCAGAACCTGCAGTTCGTCACCGCATACTACTGGGACCGCGATGCCGAGTCGCGGGCGTGGGCCAACAAGTTCTTTGAGAAGGTTGGGCGGATGCCTACCATGACCCAGGCAGGCGTCTATTCAGCCGTGCGGCACTACTTGCGCGCGGTGCAGGCCGCAAATTCCGATGATGGCCTTGCTGTCGCAGCCAAGATACGCGAACTGCCGGTTGCCGATGCGTTCGCTCGCGGCACGGTCCGCAGCGACGGCCAGTTCGTGCACGACATGTACCTGGCGCGCGTCAAGACACCGGCGGCATCGAGCCGACGATGGGACTACTACGACATCGTCGCGACGATTCCCGCCGAGCAAGCCTTCCGCCCGCTCGGCGAGGGTGGCTGCGAGCTGGTCTCGCAGTGATGACGCAGGCGGATGGTGGCAACACCATCGTCCGCCATCGCCCATAACGGCCGGTATGCAAGTGGCGAGCGACGTCTCCTGGGCTACGTCAGGCGTGCCTTCGCCATCGAAGGCTCGATTCGGTAGACCGACGTCCAGCGCTCAACTGCCGAAGTCAGCTGCGCGCCTGCCGCCGAAGAAATTGAGCAATCGGCATCAAGGCGTCGATCGAAGGCAAACCTGCGCGGGCCTCACTGTATGACGACCAGGGATAGGGGATAGCCGAAAGCCAGTGCAGGACAGACGTCTGATAGCTAGCCGGCAGCACACACATGAACTCAATCTTGATGAGCAACCGCTTGACGCGACCGTTGCCGGCGGCATCAAAATCCCAGGTGTACTCACCGCAACCGACGCGTAGGTCGCCATCGGACTTGTTTGACATCCCCACCAGCCAGTCGCATTGAAACCGTGGAAGGCGATTGGACTCGGGGCGCGAGAGGCAGAAGGTGCGCACATTCTCATACTGCGATCCAAAGTTTCGTACGAGAACGTCGGTCACGCTCTCCAATCCATGAGCGGAGCTTGGAAAAGAGATTGCGTCGGTCAGGAGCTGCATCTGGAGCTCACAATCCTGCACGAACGCACGCTCCATGAGCTGAGGCAGGTTTCGGTCCTTGGCCTCGATGTACGTGCTGATCGCCTCGGCTGCGGTGATCGATTGGGGCTCACTCAAGAATTCTCTCCACGGCCGCACGAACAGATGCCAGGTGACGGCGGTGCCAACGACGCCGCAGGAAACAACAAGGTAGGCACCGCTAAACCAAGCCTCACAATATACCGCAAGCTCGATTCCTTCACCCGCGCACCGCTGCGAAAGACGATGCGATCAGGCCGCCGGAAATGCCGAGCACCGATCTGCCTGAATGGCGATGCCGACAGGCGCCCCCATTGGCCAGCGCAGAACGGCCTGCTCGCCCGGGGATCGCACCAGCAGCCGCTCCCCGGCGCACTCGATCTGAAGATCGACGTGGCCACCCTGGTAGATCTGAGCAACAACGCTGCCCTTGATGGCGCACGGCTCCTCGGGCGCCACAACACTGAACTGCTCGGGGCGGACGAACAGGTCAACCGCCGCGGACTTCTCGAGCCCGGACAGGCTCTCGCCCGACACGTTCACCAGGGCATCGCCAAGCGCGACGATCGCTTGCTCGGCCTGCATTCTCACAAGCTGGCCACGCAGCCTGTTGTTGTCGCCGACAAAGCCGGCCACGAACGGGTCCGCCGGGCTGCGATAGACGTCAACAGGGCTTCCGAGTTGCCTGATACGGCCCTCGGACATGACAGCCACGCGATCGGACATGCTCAAGGCCTCCCCTTGATCGTGCGTCACAAAGATCGTGGTCAGACCCAGCTTGCGCTGAATTTCCCGCAGCTCCACCTGCATCGAGGTCCGCAGACTCTTGTCCAGCGCCGAAAACGGCTCGTCGAGCAGCAGGACGGTCGGGTTGATGACAAGTGCGCGCGCGAGCGCGACGCGCTGCTGTTGACCGCCGGACAATTGCCGGGGCTTGCGGTTCTCCATGCCCTTCAGCTTGACCAGCGCCAGCGCATCGGCGACGCGCTTGTCCCGCTCAACCCTGGGGACGCGCCGCGTCTTCAGGCCGTAGGCGACGTTTTCCGCCACACTCATGTGCGGAAACAGCGCGTAGTTCTGAAACATCATGCCGATGCCGCGCTGGTAGGTTGGAATGTCATTCACGCGCTTGCCTTCGATCGAGATCGAACCGCCGTCCGGCCCCAGAAAGCCCGCGGCCAGCTTGAGCAGCGTGGTCTTGCCGCATCCTGATGGACCAAGCAGCGTCACGAACTCGCTGCGGCCAACGCCGAGCGTAACGGCGTCCAGGGCCACGACATCGTCAAATCGCTTGGTCACGGCGTCGAAATGGACCGCCGTTTGTTCCCCTTCAATATTCGCAGACCGCTTCAAGATCCGTGCTCCCTAATGAGACTGCTCGATATTGAGGACCTTGCCGAGGCCCAGGAACGCATTGGCAAAGGCGATCAAGGCGGCGGTGCCGACGATATACATGACCGACAATGCCGCCATCGAGGGATCAGCGAACTCGCGCACGTAATTGTACATCGCGACAGGAAGCGTTTGGGTACGCTGCGAGGTTACGAACAGCGAGGCCGTGAACTCGTTGAACGAGAGGATCGCCGCGAACAGCCAACCGCTGACGAGCCCGGGCAGCAGCAGCGGCAGGGTGACGGTGGTCAGGACGCGAAGCGGTCCGGCGCCGAGGCTCGCAGCAGCGTGTTCATAACTCTGATCGAGATTCCTCAGCGAGACATACACGCTGCGCAGCACGAACGGCAGCACCAGGATAACGTGGCAGATCACGACGACCGCAAAACTGCGGCTCAGGCCGACTTGCGCCGCGAGGATGAGAAAGCCGAGCCCTACCGTGAAGTGCGGAATCACCAACGGCGAAATCAGGATTCCCTCGATGGCGGACTTGAGCGGAAACTTGTACCGGTCGATGACAAAAGCGAACATGCCGCCAACGCACAGCGCGATCGTCGAGCTCCAGGCCGTGACGATCAGGCCGTTGAAGAACCCTTGCCGGAAGTCTTCATAGGCGAGGGCCCGACCGAACCATCGCCACGACCAGGTCTGCGGCGGGAACGACAGGATCGGCTTGTCGTTGAACGCGGCGATCGTCACGACCGCCGCCGGCAGCACAAGAAAAGCGATGATGACGAGCACCGTCAACAATCCGACCCAGCCGAGCACTCTCTGATAGGTCGAGCGCGGAATCATCAATGCACCTCGATCTTCTGAAGCGGTCGGGAGGCAAGCTGAAGCAGTCCAAGCACGAGGGCCGTCAAGGCCAGCCCGGCCACGCACAACGTCGCGGCGAAGGGAAAGTTGAAGCTCGAAAATCCAAGCTGGTAGACCAGATTGGAGATCATATTGACGCGGCCGCCGCCGATCAGCTGCGGCGTGGCGAATGCCGAGAACGTCCAGGCGAATGCCGTCGTGGTGCCGGCGACAACGCCGGGCAAGGACAGCGGCAATGTCACGGTCAGGAACACGCGGATGGGACCGGCTCCCAGGCTTTCAGCCGCCCGGGAATAGTCGCGGTCGATATGGGACAATCCGGCGGCCAGCATGATGACCATGACTGGCAGCGTGACATGCACGAGAGCAACCACAACGCCGAATGGCGTGAACATCAGCTGCAGCGGCTTGCCGATGACGCCGAGCGACATCAGCAAGGAATTGATGAACCCATTGTTGCCAAGGACGATGATCCACGCATAGGTGCGAACAACCTCGCCCAGAAACAGCGGCGTCACGACGATCACGAGGAGAATGGAGCGGAGGATCGGCTGTTCGACGCGCGCAAGCGCATAGGCCAGCGGATATCCGACGATCAACGTCACGACCGCGGTCATCGCGCACACGACGACGGTATCGAGAAACACGCGCGCGTAGAGCGGTTTGAGAAGGTCGGCGAAATTCCCCAGCGTGAACCCGCCGGGGTCGAGCGATCCCGGCACGTAGGCCCGGAGGCTGTATTGCAGAACCGCAACCATCGCCGCGAGGAACCCGATCGCACAGAGCGTCGCCGGCGCCGTGAAGATGCGCAGAAATGGCTGCTGATTCATGATGCAGGACCGATCTGGCAACGGATCAGTTCATGATGTTTTCGGCGAACCATTTGCGCCATTCCGCCGTCTTGTTGGCGCGCAGCTTGGCGTCTATGTTGATCTGCTGCTTCCATTGCTCCGCCGACGTGAAGACACCCGGAAGCTTGGCGATTTCAGGATCGATCTTCGCGTTGAGGACTGCCGGGCTCCCCTTCTTCTGCTTCGAGATCTCAGCCTGAATTTCGGGGTCGTAGAGCGCGTTGATGAACTTGTATGCGAGGTCAACCTTCTTTGACCCCTTCATGACCGCGACGGTGTCGATTCCCAGCACCGCGCCCTCTTTCGGCATCGCGAGCGTGATCGGAATGCCCTGCCCGATCATGTAGTAGGCGTTCATCGAAAGCACGATCTGCACCGGCGTCTCGCCACTCGCGAGCAGTTGCTGGCTGTTGGCGTCGTTGGTGTAGAACGCCTTGAAGTTTGGCTTGAGCGCCTTGAGCTTCTCCTCGCCTTTTTCCCAATGGGCCGGGTCGGCGCCGGCAAGAATGGCGGCGACCGCAATGATGTGACCGGGATCGAAATCCGGAGCGGCAAGCTTGTCCTTCAACTCCGGTTTCCAGAGATCATTCCAGCTCTCGAACTTGGTATCCTTGATCAGATCGGGGCGGTAGCCGATCGTGTAGACATAGGCCCAGGCGCCGAGATGGTAGGGACTGATCCGCGCCTCGTCCGCGAGGTTCTTCGCATTCGGGATCTTCGATGTATCGATCGTCTCGAACAACCCGTCATTGGCATAGAGCCACCCGACATGCGACGTCGTGAACGTCACGTCGCTTTCGGGATTTCCCTTGGCGAGCTTTTCCTTGTTCAATCGATCGATGGTGCCCCCGGTGATGAATTCGACAGGGACGCCGGTTTCGGCGGTGAATTTCCTGGCAACCGTCTCGGCCACCAGATCGCGCCAACTGCCGCCCCAGATACTGACAACGAGCTTGTCTTGTGCGTGAGCCGGCAATGCAATCAGAGCAGCGATCAACACGGACCAAAGGCGAAGCATAGGTGCAGTCTCCCTCCAGCGAGGGAATGCAGCGCCCGGCTCCAGCTGCAATCCTCGGTCATGAAATTAAACTTATCATCTGCTTAATAGTACCTTTTATCAGGCACCTCGTCGGCCCGCAATAGGTTTGTCTTATCGACAATAGTACCTTTTGCGATTAGCCTGCACGCCACGTTGGTTGAAATCACGGAGGCAGTCGATGACGACATCGACGGAAGCTTTAGAGGCCCATCGGCCGTCTGCCGTTCTCAATACGCTCAGGCGTCTTGGTTTCGGCACCGTCGTCTCGGTCCCCGACAGCTGGCTGGGCGAAATCCTTATTCGCATCGACCAGGAGCCGGGCATGACGCTGGTGCGCGCAACCCATGAAGAGGAGGCGCTTGCGATCGCTTGTGGAAGCCGGCTCGGTGGCGTTCGCACCGCCCTGCTTGTGCAGAATGCCGGCGTACTCAGCATGGGTGCGGGCATGGTGTCGCTCGCGCAGCGTTATCAATTTCCGCTTCTGATGCTTGTGTCCTATCGGGGCACGCCAGATGATCCGGTCTTCTATCATGTGCCGAAGGGCCGAGCGACGGAGCCGGTCTTCCGCGGCATCGGCCTCGCCCATGCCTGCACCGATCGATACCGCCCGATCGGCCCCCAGATCGAACATGCAGCAACCTATGCGGAAGAAGCCTCATGTCCGTTTGCCCTGCTCATGGGTCGGGAGGATATCCAGTGGTGACCAATGCACGATCGACCCGGGCGGATTACTACAGGGCGCTTGTCGGCAGTCTGCCGTCTCGCGCGCTCGTCGTGACGTCGCTCGGCAATGCTTCGTATTTGTGGGCATCGCTGCATCACGCGCCGGAGAACTTCTACTTCGAAGACGCCATGGGACTGACACTCCCGCTGGCGCTGGGTCTGGTGCTCGCTCAACCGGACCGTCCCGTCATCGCTGTCGAAGGCGATGGCGCTTTGCTCATGCACATGGGCGCGCTCGTTACGATTGGCGCCATGAACCCGTCAAATCTCACCATCCTCCTGATCCAGAACGGCGTTCACGCAGCTTCCGGCGGCCAAGCCTTGACCAACGCGACGCTCGATCTGGCACAGCTGGCGCGCGCCTCGGGAATCAAGCACGCCGAGAACCTGAATGCGCCGAGCGCACTCGCCGCCGGCATCGCCTCGGCCGAAAAGCGCGATGGCGTCGGAGTCCTGGTTCTGGTGACGGAGCCCGACATCGAAGTCGTGCGGCCGCCGATCTCACTCGATCCGGTCGCGACAAAACATCGCTTCATGGCTGCGATCGAGGCACCACGTTACGTCCCGACGCTGTTCGGCGGCGGGATGCTCGAGCGGCCCTAGTCGACCAGCACTTCCCTTGCACAAATCCATGGCGGTCCGCTTCATTGCCGAAGCGGGCCGCCTTTTTCACATGCTTCCACATGCCACCCGGCCGCCGGAAGACGCTGCGATCTTAGGCACAGGACGTCGAAACTTTGAACTTGTCGGTCGTCCATCACATAGTACGATGTATAGGACGATGGACTATTCGCCGGTTCGCTCGCTCTTGATGAGGACGACGACAACGATGCACAGCACCCAGGACGCCTTGCGGATTGATGTGGCCGCGTCGATTTCCGTCGGCATGCCGGTTATTCACTTCAATGACGGCGGCTCCCCGGTCCAGCCGAATAAGCTTCTTGAGACAGCGGCTGCGGGTCAGCCGCAACACGGCGAGCGTCGAATGCCGGTGCCTCAGGCCTTGCTGATGTGGATTTGCTCGTCATCCGGTGAGGCCTGGCCTTCCCTCGAACTCATCCTGGGCCGCACGCTGTCGCCGCGGAGCCCGATCGGATCCGGCGCTTCATAGGCCGTCTGCTTCCGGCTTGGCCAACCGCAAGGCCCTGGCACAGGCGAGCGCCATTTGCCGCCCGCCCTACATCGCCTTGACGATGTTCTCGGTGACCTTCTTGGCGTCGCCGAGCAGCATCATGGTGTTGTCGCGGTAGAACAGCGGGTTGTCGATGCCGGCATAGCCCGACGCCAGCGAGCGCTTGATGAACATCACGGTGCCGGCCTTCCAGACCTGCAGCACCGGCATGCCGTAGATCGGCGAGGTCTTGTCCTCTTCCGCCGCCGGGTTGGTGACGTCGTTGGCGCCGATCACGAACGCGATGTCGGCCTGGGCGAACTCCGAGTTGATGTCCTCGAGCTCGAACACCTCGTCATAGGGCACGTTGGCTTCGGCCAGCAGCACGTTCATGTGGCCGGGCATGCGGCCGGCCACCGGGTGAATGGCGTACTTCACCTCGACGCCTTCCTTCTTCAGGAGGTCGGCCATCTCGCGCAGCGCGTGCTGGGCCTGCGCCACCGCCATGCCGTAGCCGGGCACGATGATGACCTTGGAGGCGTTCTTCATGATGAAGGCGGCATCATCCGCCGAGCCGAGCTTGGCGGGCTTCTGCTCGCCGGAGCCGCCGCCGGCCGCCGCGGTCTCGCCGCCGAAGCCGCCGAGGATCACCGAGATGAACGAGCGGTTCATCGCGTGGCACATGATGTAGGACAGGATCGCACCCGACGAGCCGACCAGCGCGCCGGTGATGATCAGCGCCGAGTTGCCGAGCGTGAAGCCGATGCCGGCCGCGGCCCAGCCGGAGTACGAGTTCAGCATCGAGATCACGACCGGCATGTCGGCGCCGCCGATCGGGATGATCATCAAGACGCCGAGCGCCAGCGCGATGATCGTGATCAGCCAGAAGTCGAGCGCGCTGCCGCTCATCACCAGGCCGACGATGAAGAACACCAGCGCCAGGGCGAGCACGATGTTGATGACGTGGCGGAACGGCAGGATGATCGGCGCGCCGCTCATCCGGGCCGACAGCTTCAGGAACGCGATCACCGAGCCGGTGAAGGTCAAGGCGCCGATCGCAACGCCGAGCGACATCTCGACCAGGCTCTGCGGATGGATGTTGCCGGGCGTGCCGATATCGAACGCCTCGGGGGCGTAGAACGCGCCGGCGGCGACCAGCACCGCGGCCATGCCGACCAGCGAGTGGAACGCGGCGACGAGCTCCGGCATCGAGGTCATCGGCACCCGGCGCGCGATCACGGCGCCGATGCTGCCGCCGATCGCGATCGCGACGATGACCAAGAGCCAGGCGACGCCGTCGGCCGGCGGATGGCTCGCCAGCGTGGTGGCGACCGCGATCGCCATGCCGATCATGCCGAAGAAATTGCCCTGGCGCGACGATGCCGGGCTCGACAGGCCGCGCAGCGACAGGATGAACAGCACTCCCGCCACGAGATACAGAACAGCAGCCAGATTGGCGTTCATCTCAGGTCCCCCTTTGTCTTCGTCACCCCGAGGTGCACGCCGCTCACTTGGCTTTCTTCTTGTACATCGCCAGCATGCGCTGGGTGACCAGGAAGCCGCCGAAGATGTTCACGCAGGCGAAGATCAGCGCCACGAAGCCGAAGCCGCGGGCCCAGCCCGATCCGCTCGACACCATGCCGACGCCGACTGCGAGCAGCGCGCCGACCACGATCACCGAGGAGATCGCGTTGGTCACGCTCATCAGCGGGGTATGCAGCGCGGGGGTCACCGACCACACCACGAAATAGCCGACGAACACGGCAAGAACGAAGATCGACAGCCGGAACACGAACGGATCGACGGCCTGCGCGAGATGCTCCATGGCTTCTCTCCTTACTTCGGCTGGAAGTTGGGATGGATGACGGCGCCGTCTTTGGTCAGCGCGGTGGCCTTCACCAGCTCGTCGTCCCAATTGACCGCGAGCGCCTTGCTGGCCTTGTCGACCATCGTCTCGATGAACGAGAACAGGTTGCGCGCGTAGAGGCTCGAGGCCGAGGCGGCAACGCGGCCGGCGACATTGGTGTAGCCGACGATCTTGATGCCATCGGTCTCGACCACCTCGCCGGGCCTCGCGCCCTCGACATTGCCGCCGCGCTCGACCGCGAGATCGACCAGCACCGAGCCCGGCTTCATCGACTTGACCATCTCGCCCGAGACGAGCTTCGGCGCCGGACGGCCCGGGATCAGCGCGGTGGTGATCACGATGTCCTGCTTCTTGATATGCTCGGCGGTCAGCGCGGCCTGCTTGGCCTGATATTCCTTGGACATCTCCTTGGCGTAGCCGCCGGCGGTCTGCGCGTTCTTGAACTCCTCGTCCTCGACGGCGAGGAATTTGGCGCCCAAGCTCTCCACCTGCTCCTTGGTGGCGGGGCGCACGTCGGTCGCGGTGACGACGGCACCTAACCGGCGCGCGGTCGCGATCGCCTGCAGGCCGGCGACGCCGACGCCCATCACGAACACTTTGGCGGCCGGAATGGTGCCGGCGGCGGTCATCATCATCGGGAAGGCACGGCCGAACGCTTCGGCGCCCTCGATCACCGCCCGGTAGCCGGCGAGGTTGGCCTGCGAGGACAGCACGTCCATCACCTGGGCGCGGGTGATGCGCGGCATCAATTCCATCGCAAACGCCGACACGCCGGCATCGGCCATCGCCTTCAGCGCGGCCTCGTTGCCGTAGGGGTCCATGATCGCGATCACGAGCGCGCCGCGCTTGTACTTCGCCAGCTCGGAGGCCTCCGGCCGCTTCACCTTGATGATGATGTCGGCGTCCTTGAGCGCGTCGGCGCTGACGGTGGCGCCGGCCGCGACAAGCTCCGAATCGGGCAGCCCCGACTTGACGCCCGCGCCCGGCTCGACCGCGACCTCGGCGCCCAGCGCCTTGAACTTCTTGATGGTATCGGGCGAAACCGCAACCCGCGGCTCCGACGCATCGATTTCCTTGGCAACGGCGATCTTCACGCTCACAGCACCACTCTTGAGAACCAACGAGGTCATTCACCAGATCAGCGACGCAAGCACGGCATTTCCCAGAGGATCGTCCTCGATCCCAGGGTGGCCGCCGGCGTCGCAGGATTTTCCAGCTTGGCAACGCCGACGCATCAATCGCGCGGCGTCTCGAGCCCAAAGGAGACAATTCCGCCGGGCTCGAAGTCGGCGCATCGTTGCGCAAACTTGACTATCTCAGCACGAGCCTTGCGATCCCGCACCCTCATGAACGACGCGAGAAGCACCAGGCATTCGTCGGAACCCACCTCGTCCCTCGCTCGCGCCGCACCGCCCATGACAGTCTCGTCATTCCTGCTCACCTACGGTCATCCGCCCAAGTAGGCAGATCGCACATGTTCATCGTCGATGAGATCCTTGCCGCTGCCGGACAGAACGATCGAGCCGGTCTCCAGAAGGTAGGCGTAGTCGCACATCTCAAGGGCCGAGTAGGCGTTCTGCTCGACCATCAAGACCGTCGTCCCAGATTTCCTGATGCCATCGATGATCGAGAACACCTGTTCAACGATGTTGGGCGCCAGGCCGAGCGATGGCTCGTCAAACATCATGAGCCTGGGCTTGGACATGATCGCGCGCCCGATCGCCAGCATCTGCTGCTCGCCACCGGATAGTGTTCCCGCCACCTGATGCCGGCGCTCGGCAAGTCGCGGAAACATCCCGAAGATCCGCTCCCGATCCGCCGCGATCTCCCGACGGTCGGAGCGCAGATAGGCGCCCATATCGAGATTTTCGTCGACGGTCATGTCAGGGAATACCCGCCGCCCCTCGGGGCAATGTGCGATTCCCTTGCTCAGGATTTCCCGCGCCGAGCACTTCGTAATGTCGTGCCCATCGAACGTGATCCGTCCGGCCGCCGAAGGCAGGATTCCCGAGATCGCCCGCAACGTCGTGCTTTTGCCCGCACCGTTCGCTCCGATCAGAGCGACCAGCTGCCCCTGACCGATCGACAAGGTGACGCCCTTGAGGGCTTCGACCTTGCCATACCGGCAAACAAGACCATTAATGTGCAGCATGCCGGCTGGCTCCTTCACCGAGATAGGCACGAATGACCTCGGGATTGCCGCGGATCGCCGCGGGCGGCCCTTCGGCAATGATGCGGCCGTAGTTGAGCACGACGATGCGATCGGAGACGCCCATGACCATGGGCACATCGTGTTCCACCAGCAGGATCGACATGCCGCGGCCGTGCAACTTGTTGAGCAGCTCCATGAACCGGGCGGTTTCCGTCGCATTCATGCCCGACACCGGCTCATCCAGCAAAAGCATCGACGGGTCTGTTGCAAGTGCAAGGGCGACGCCGAGCAGACGCTGGTCGCCGTAAGACAGCGACCCGGCGAGTTCGTCGGCACGGCGCGCGATCCCGACGATCTCGAGCAGCCCGTGCGCAAGATTCCTCAACTCCGCCTCCGCCCGCCCTTCGCGCGGCAGCGCCAGCAGCGTATCCAGCAGTGTCGACCGGCTCCGCCGGTGCAAGCCGATCATCACGTTCTCGAAGACGGTCACGCTCTGGAACACGCTGGTGCGCTGGAAGGTCCGCGCCAGGCCGAGCGACGTGACTTCATGCGGTTTGAGATTGCTGAGCGAGGTATTCTTGTAGCGCACCTCGCCCTTGGTCGGCCGCAGAAAGCCGGTGATGACGTTGAAGGCCGTCGTCTTGCCGGCGCCGTTTGGTCCAATCAGGCTGACAATCTCACCCTGGTTGACGACGAAGCTCATATCGGTGATCGCAATCAGTCCGCCGAAGTGCACGGCGATATGTTCAACGGACAGAACTGGCTGCGGAGCGTTGGAGGGCATGGTGCTCATGGTGTGTCGTGCATCTTGGCTTGGAGAGGCTCCGGATCGGCGCGGGTGCTAGGCACTGCGAACCACTTCTCGATGGCGGGGACAATTCCCTTCGGCAACACGAAGACGATGATGATCATCAGCAGGCCATAGAGGATCCACTGGATCTCGGGGGTAGCGAAAGACCGGGCGGCGACGGGAATGAAGCCGAAGATGAGGCCGCCGACGATGGGTCCCGCAAGGGTGCCCTTCCCGCCCGAGATGACCATGATCACCATCGTGACCGTGTAAAGAAACGCAAACACGTCAGGATCGATGATCTTGAGGTAATGGGCGTAAAGGCTGCCGGCGGCCCCCGCGATGCCGGCCGAAAACACCGCGGCCAGCACCAAATAGCGGGTGACGTCGATCCCGACCGAGACTGCCAGCGACTCGTTCTCCTTGAGCGCAATCATTGCGCGCCCGACGCGGGAGTAGACGAGACGCTGGATGACGATGTAGGACGCCACAAGGACGGCAAGCACGAGATAATAGTTGGATTGCTTGCTGTAGAAATCGAGATAGCCAACTCCGGGCAGCCCCAGCGTCATCGGCGGGATCGAGGTCAAGGCCAGCGGCCCTTGGGTCAGCTCGACCCAGTTCAGGGCGACCAGCCGGACCACTTCCGCAAAGCTGATGGTCACGATGACGAAGTAGGCGCCCCGTACCTTGAAGGACAGCTTACCGACGGCATAGCCGCAGAGCGCTGCAACCAGGGTGCCGATCACAAACCCGGTCCAGACCGGCCAGGGTTCGTGAACCACGCGGATACCGCCGATCAACTCGACATCGAAGCCCAGCGACACCAGCGCGCTGGTGTAGGCTCCAATTCCAAAGAATGCGACGTGACCAAGGCTCAGCTGTCCGGTGTATCCGAGCAGGAGATTGAGGCTCATCGCCGCGACAATGAGGATACCCGTCGTGATGAAGGCGTTCAGCAAATACGGATCGTGCAGCCAAAGCGGCACCGATGCGAATGCGGCGAGCGCGATATAGGGGATCAATCGCTTCATCCAATCCGCTCCGCGCGTGCAAAGAGGCCGGTCGGCTTGAAGAGGAGAACGACGATGATGATCAGAAAGCCCATGGCATCGCGGTAGCCCGACGAAACGTATCCGGCACCAAGCTCCTCGGCCAACGCCAGCAAGAAGCCGCCGATCGTGGCCCCGCCGATGCTGCCGAGACCGCCCAGGATGACGATGGCGAAAGCCTTCAGCGAAGCGAGATTACCCATTTGCGGGGAGATGACGTAGACGGGTCCGAGCAATGCACCCGCCGCTGCCGCGAGGCTCGAGCCGATCGCGAACGTCGCCATGTAGATGAACTGGATGTTGACGCCCATGAGCGAAGCAGCATCACGATCCTGGAAGGTGGCGCGCATCGCCTTGCCGAGTTTTGTGCGGTTGATCAGAAGATAGGACACGCCGATCAGGGCAAGGGCAGCGCAGAAGACGAACAGGCGCAACCAGGACACCGAAATCGAACCAATGACGAGCGGAAGTTCCGGGAACGGCGTCGAAACCGACTTCGCGACACCACCCCAGACGAACTGCTCGCCATTCTGCATCACGATCATGGCGCCGATCATGACCAGCATGGTCGTATCGATGTCCGCACCACGCATCGGGCGCAGCAAGACGACCTCGATCAGCGCACCGGCAAAGCAGCCCAGGACCACCGCCACGATCAGCGCAAGGAAGAAGTTGAGGCCGAGCATCACGCCGACGAAATACAGCGCATAGGCTCCGAAGGAGTAAAGCTCACCATGCGCGAAATTGACGACGCGCATGATGCCAAAGATGAGCGTGAGCCCGATGCCCAGCAGCGCGTAGGTGCTGCCCAGAATGAGCGTGTTGACGATGTGTTGCAGAAGCTCGGTCATGCTGATTTTTTCGGCCGAAAGACCGCTGATCCTCTCTTCAGAGCATGTTTATGGGCGAGGCAATGCCAAGGCGCCACCAATTATGGTGGCGCCTTCCGCGATCGTCGAGCTCAGGAGCCCGACAGGATGATCTTTTCGTTCTCGATCTTGATCAGATAGAGGTTGGGCATGCTCTGGCCGCTTTCCTTGCCGGTCGGCCCTTGCTTCTGGAACTTGATCTGACCATTCAGGCCGGGAAAGTCGGTCGTCCAAAGCGCATCGGTGATCGCCGCGGGCTCTGCCTTGCCGGCCCGCTGGATCGCATTGGCGATCGTGCGAATTCCGTCGTAGCCGCGGAAGCTTTCAGTCGCGCCGGCGATCGCATAGCCACGCTTTTTCCACTCGCCGAGGAAATACTTCGTCGCTGCCGGATCCGGGGTCTTGTCCGGATACCAGGGCGCGAAGGTCGTCAGATGCATGGAGCCGTTCGCTGCGGCGCCGGCCTGCTCGATCAGCTGATCCGGATTCTGCGAGCCGCCGGTGGTCACGATCCGCTTGGTGATGCCGAGCGCTGCGGCCTGCTTCAACACCAGGGTCAGCTGCTCGACCGCGGTCGTGACCATGATCGTGTCCGAGTCGGTTGCCTTGATCTTGGCAAGCTGGGCGCTCATGTCCTGGGCGGCCTGATCCATGATCTCCACGAGGCCGACCTGGATGTTCTGGGCCTTCATGATCTTGCCGAAGTCCTCGGCCGAGCCACGACCCCAGTCATTGTTGATGACGAGGAAGTCGGCCTTCTTGATGCCGAGTGACGGCATGATGGACTTGAATTCGGTCGCCTCGACTGACGACGGCGGCGAGATGCGGAAGATGTAGGAATTGCCCGACGTCGTGATCTTGCTCGAGGAGGAGGTCTCCACCACCATTGGGACCTTGTATTCCATGAGCTTCGGCATCACCGCAAGCGTCAGGCTCGAGCCCCAGGCACCCATGATCACGGGCACCTTGTCGCCGGTGATCAGCTTCTCGGCGACGGCAGCGGCCTCCGTCGGATTGCTCTTGTTGTCTTCGATGACCAGCTCGATCTTGCGACCGAGCAAGCCGCCCTTGGCATTGATTTCGTCGGCGGCAATCTTTGCGCCGTTCACGACATAGGTACCGGAAGCGGCGAACGGACCGGTGAGCGGCTCATTGACACCGATCTTGATGGTCTGCGCCGCTGCGCCCGTCGCCAGTGCGGTCGACATCGCCGCGGCGAGGGCCGCGCCCGTAATCAATCCGTGTGCTCGCTTCATCTTTCCTCCTGTGCTCGCATGAGCCGTGCCTAGGGAACGAAACACCAGTGCAGCGCGCCAGCTTATGGGTGCTGGCCATTCGTCACCGCCGGGATGATCCTATCATCCTATTCTTAGTATCTTAAAGATACTTCTAATCCGTCGTCAAGCAGGCGCCCTGCTCTATTTTTGTTTTCGCAGTGCCCTCATTTGACGCAGCCGCTCATCATTTGCGCGATTGCTTTCGCCTAGACCAATTTCGAAACTCCTTCGACGGACACGATGCCGCGCGTGCCGGTCAAGCGTTCGCCAAATTCGCTTCCTTGTTGAACTCGATGGTGAGTTGATCCCATTCGCCCAGGCTGTCCTGAATTTTGCTCCAGAAGGACTGCGAACGGCGCCGCTCAAAATCGGCGACTGAACCCCCCTGCTGCTCGACCCAGGTGTAGTAGCCCAGGTTGAAGACGGCGCGGGCGCGAATGCTCCGTCAGCTCGACGACATTATCGGAGGCGGCACCGAGCAGGCAGGCGCCGAAGATTTCGGCGGCGTTCACCTGATCAAGGCCACGCGCGTAGTGCCTCTCTTCAAACTGCCTGCGTTCGCTGCCGTACATGGAAGCGCTGTCCGTCGCCACGGTGACAATGGCCTTCTCGGGCCCGTAATTCATCTGCTTTGCCAGCTTGATCGAGGCGATGATGTTGGCGAGCCCGGAGATGCCGATATGGTCAAAGGCGCGCACCAGCGCGGGTTCGAGACCGCGGCGCGTCTCGAGATAATCCCGGCCCGCTCTCGAGCCGAACAGCAGATTGAGCTGGTCCGTGGCTCGGTCCGAGACCCCGACGACGAAGTCGAGGTTCATGACATTGTGAATGAGCGGGATGTGCTTGTCGCCGATCCCCTGAATGTTGTGCTCGCCATAGCCATTGTTGAGCATCGTCGGACATTCGAGCGCCTCGACCGCAACGACCTTCGAGCCCCAGCGTCTCTTGAGAAAATCACCCGCGGCGATCGTCCCCGACGATCCGGTTGCCGAGACGAAGGCCGCCAATTCGTGGTTATCGTCCTGGTTGAACGCCTTGAAGGCATCTTCCGCCGCGCGCCCCGTGCACTCATAGTGGATGAGGTAGTTCGAGAACGACGAGAACTGGTTGAGAATGACGTTGCTGTCGTCGCGCCTGAGCTCCGCGCACTTGTCGTAGATCTCCTTGACGTTGCTCTCGGTGCCGGGTGTCCGGATGATATCGCCTGGCTCCGTCACCCACTTCTCGAGCCATTCGAAGCGCTCGCGGCTCATCCCTTCGGGTAAGACGGCAACGCCGCGACAGCCGAGGATCCGCGAAACGGCGACACCGCCGCGACAATAATTGCCGGTGGAAGGCCAGACAGCCTTCTGCTCGGATGGATCGAAGCGCCCGGTCACGAGCTGCTCGATCAAGGCCGCATAGGCCGGCAGGACCTTGTGCGCGCCGATCATCGGAAAGCGATCGCCGAGCAACACGATGATCTTGGCATCGACGCCGGAGATCTCTTTTGGCAGCACGATATGGCCCGGCACCAGGTCCCTGCCCCTGCGGTCTTCCGCATTGTACCAGTGCATGCGCCAGAGGTTCGCGGCGCTCGGCTCATCCGGCCCTACCGCCGCAATGTCCTCCCATACCCTGGCCGACGGAAGCGGCGGGTGCGCGAGCTGCGAGAAGGTCGGCAGCTTCAGGTTAAGTTTGCGCGCTTGCGCCGCGGCTTGCCGCCAGCCTTTCCTGTCGACAACATTCGGCTCGATTACAAACGCCATTTCCAATCATCCCTGTTGAATCTCGCGGCCTCGCCCGGGTCCTCTAGCCCCCCGCGGATCGCATGCCCGTGCTGGTCTGCCGCTCATGGACCGCGTCAAATGAACGCTGCCTCCGAACGTCATCCGCGACGCCATACGTCGTCGTGCGCTGACGCGGCACACGGCCGGCCGAAATGATGATCGATTCGAGCTCCTGCGGCGTCATTTCCTGGCCGTGCGAGGCGCCGGCCGACCGCGAGATGCTCTCATCCATCAGCGTGCCGCCGAGGTCGTTGACGCCGGCCGAAAGGCAGTGCCGCAGCCCCTCCGGTCCCATCTTGACCCAGGACGCCTGGATATTGGTGATGTGTGGATTCAGGACGAGGCGCGACACCGCATGCATCAAGATCGCCTCACGGAACGTCGGGCCCGGTCGCGCCCGGCCCTTGAGATAGACCGGCGCTTCCATGTGAACGAACGGCAACGGCACGAGCTCGGTAAATCCGCCGGTCTCCGCCTGCAAGCGCCGCAGCCGGAGCAGATGCCGCGCCCAATGGTCGTAACGTTCGATATGGCCGAACATGATGGTGGCCGTCGATCGAAGCCCGATCGAATGCGCCGTGCGCATGACGTCGAGCCACTGCTGGGTCCTGATCTTGTCCGCGCAGAGCGTCTCGCGCACCTCGTCGTCGAGGATCTCGGCGGGCCGTTCCGGGCAGCGTGCCCAGGCCGGCCGCCTTCAGCTCCTGCAGGAATTCGGCAACGGAAATGCCCAGCGTGTGCGCCCCTTGATGGATCTCGAGCGGCGAGAACGCATGGAGATGCATGGCCGGGACGGCGCCCTTCACAGCCCGACAGACATCCAGATATTTCTGCCCCGTATAGGACGGATGGATGCCGCCCTGCATGCACACTTCGGAGGCGCCGCGGTCCCAGGCCTCGGTGACCCGCTGCGCGACTTCGGACATCTCGAGGTCGTAGGGGCGCCCGCGCAGATTCTCGCTCATCTTCCCCTTCGAGAAGGCGCAGAACTGGCATTTGAAGGAACAGATGTTGGTGTAGTTGATGTTGCGGCATACGACGTAGGACACTACGTCGCCGTTGACACTGCTCCGCAATTCGTCGGCCGCCCGGCAAATGCTGGTAAAGTCGCGCTCGTGAGCGCGGAACAGCCCGACGATCTCGCCCTCTGAAAGCTCATCGCCACGCTGGGCCTTGGCAACGACCGACGTGACGTCGCTGCCGTGTGCGGTGCGCGGAGCGGATTTCAACCATCCGAGCTCGCGCGATGGAAGCCCGCCGATGTGGCCGGGATGCCAGTCGTCGGTGCGCGGAAATCCATCTCCGTCGATGCGGTCGAGGACCGACTTCAGCAGCTTGTTGTCGAGCCAGCGCGAGGGATAGCGCGCGAAACTCGGATAAATCGGCAGCCGCTTCTCGAGCCGCTTGCCGGTTGACCGCGTTGCAGCCTCCAGCAGCCGCAGATGCGGCCACGGTGCTTCGGGATTGACGTGGTCCGGCGTGACCGGCGAAACGCCGCCCCAATCGTTGATCCCTGCCGCAACCACGCGCCCCAGGGCGGCCGGGCTGAGGTTCGGCGGCGCCTGAATGTTCATCTCCGGATCGAATATCAGGCGGGCGACAGCAATGGTCCAGAGATGATCGTCTACGGAGGGCGCCGGCGCATTGGCCATGCGCGTCCCAACCTTTGGCCGGAAGTTCTGAACGATGACCTCCTGCAGATGGCCATGCGCATCGTTCAGGTCCCGTAGCGCGAGCAATGCATCAATCCGTTCGGCCCTGGTCTCCCCGATGCCGATCAGGATTCCGGATGTGAACGGAATGGCCTGCTCACCGGCAGTCTTGATCGTCTGAAGCCTGACGGCCGGCACCTTGTCCGGCGATCCGAAGTGGGGGCCGCCCTTCGCACAGAGCCGGTCGGACGCGGACTCCAGCATGATGCCCTGCGAGACCGATACCTTGCGCAGCATGGCAAGGTCGAGCTCGTTCATGATCCCCGGATTGACGTGAGGGAGCAGGCCAGTTTTCTCGAACACAGCCCTGGCGACTTCGGTCAGATACGACAGCGAGGATTCGTGGCCCAGCCTTGTCAGCTCCTCACGCGCGACGCGATAGCGAAGCTCGGGCTTGTCGCCGAGCGTAAACAGCGCCTCATGACAGCCAGCCTCCTTGCCGGCCCTGGCGATGGCGACCGCCTCCTCGATCGAGAGATACGGCTTGACGTTCGAACGCGGCGCGTGAGCGAACGTGCAGTAGTGACAGACATCGCGGCAAAGCTGGGTGAGCGGGATGAACACCTTGGGCGAATAGGTGATGACATCGCCGTGCGCGGCATCCCTTCGCCTGGCGGCGGCCGTCAGGAGTTCGTCGATGTCAGCAAGATCGATGAGCTCGTAGGCCTCGCTTCGGGACAGGCGACGGTCGAACGGGAGATTCAAGACGGACGTCATCAGAACAGCCTCACGGGAACGGGATGGTCGTCGATGCCAAAGCGCTCGGCAATCTTGAGCTCATCAAGAAACGAACCTGTCGTTCCGAGGTTTTGCGACGAGATCAGATACGGACCAAAATCGATCGGGCAGTCGATGTCCTTGCCGATGCCATGCGACTTGAACACGCTGCAGCTCAGTTGCCGCTGCCGCGCCAGGGCGCGGTGCGCGCGGAAGCTGTCTTCGCCAAATCGAGGCTCCAGCATGTCGGGCGACCGCATCGCCAGGGCATTTGTGCCACCGTCGTAAAGCGCGGGTACGAGCACGATCGGCGTGTGGTCCAGCAGCCGGATGACGTGTTCGAAGTCCTCCGGACGGGCGAACGGAATGTCGGCGTGGACAACAAGAACCCGCCGCCCGTACGGTTGGAACGCATCGAGGCCGCGCTGCACCGCGGCATTGACGCCGGTCTCGACCTCATCAAAGATCATGGCCGCGCCAAAGCGCTTGGCGATCGCAAACGCTTCCGGATCGGCGCTCACCACGGCGATGCCGGCCAGCGAGCGCGTATCCCGCAAGTTTCCGAGAACATCGCACAGCATGGCTTGCGCCAGCTTTGTGCGCTCGGTCGCCACCAGGATGTCGCCCAGCCTGCTCTTTGCTTGACTGAACCGTTTGACAGGCACGAGGGCCCAGGTTTCGGAATCGTCCATCGCTTCGCTCAGCTTTTTAGTCGACCAAGAAATCGGAGACACTCGCGTGCCAACTGAACACGCTCATCCTTCGAGCGCATGATCGTGTTCGTCACATGCACGGGAATGCCGACCGCATCGGCGTCGGCCTGGTCTTCGCGATCCATCACCAGACCATCGAGGAAGCCATAGTGCCTCACGATCGAGATGCAATTTGTCGCGACGCCAAGCTCGTTCATGATCTTTGCGGTCGGCCCCTTGATAGCTCGGCCGCCGACCAGCGGCGAGATTGCCACGATGGGAGCCTTGGTCGCATCCAGGGCCGCCCGGATACCGGGTACAGCCAGGATCGGATCGATGCTGAGATACGGGTTCGACGGACAGACAATGACGGCATCGGCGGCGCCGATGGCCCGCAATGCGGCGCTGGTGGCCGTTCCATCACTGGGGCTCTGGTATTCGATCTTCTTGACCTCGGGCCGCGCCTGCAGCTCGACGAAATAGCGTTGAAACGCGAGCTTCTGATCGGTCGTCACGACGATCGTCGCAAACGGATCGTCCGTCATCGGCAGGATGCTCGCCTCAATGCCGAGATGCGATGCAATCCTGCCGGTGAAATCGGTCAAGGTCACGCCGGCGCTCAGCGCGCGCGAGCGCAGGACGTGCATGGCAAGATCGCGGTCTCCCAAACGAAACCATGTCTCGCCGTTCAGGCCGCCGAGCGCCTCCATGAAATTCCAGCTTTCGCCGGCTCGCCCCCAGCCACGCTCTTCGTCGGCAAGCTCGCCCAGCGTATAGACGACCGTGTCGATGTCCGGCGAGATCGTGAGACCGAGATGCTCGAAGTCGTCGCCTGTGTTGACGATGACGGCGAGCGTGGCGCCCAGCAGGCGATTGAGGCCATAGGCAAGCTTGGCGCCCCCGACTCCGCCGCAAAGCGCAACAACGTTGAGGTCACCGCCACTCATCGGAACATGTCCTGGCTCTTGGGCCGCGCGAGCGCAGCCGCGGGTGAAACCGGTCCATCAAGCGTGAGGCCACGGACGAGGATGATCGGCACCCCCTCGCCCGCCTGCCCCATCAGGAGTGAAGCGGCGCCGGCGATCTCATCGGCGATGGCGATTTCAGTGACGCGCATCGCCCGGCCGAACATGTCGGGGACGCCGATTTGGCTCAACAGCGAGGGAATGCCGGCAGCGCCGATCGCCACGCCGACGACACCATTGCGCCAGGGGCGGCCAAAACTGTCGTTGATGATGATTCCAAGATTGAGGTCGCCGGCTGCGTCCAGCGCGACCTTCAGCTTCTGCGCGGATCCGTCGGGATCTTTGGGCAGGAGCAGGACGCGCTCTTCGTCTTCACGGTGCTCGATGTTCGATTGATCGATGCCGGCGTTGGCCATGACGAAGCCGAGCCGGTGCGCGGCGATGACGACGTTCGGCCGCGTCTTGACGACTTCGGTGGATTCGCGCAGCACAACCTCAAGGAAGCGCGGATCCTTGCCGACCGTCGCCGCAAGTTCGAGCGCCTCCGGGGACGGCTCGACGTCGCTCAGCCGAACGTAGCGCCCTTCCGATTTTGAGACGATTTTCTGCGCAATGACGAGGATGTCGCCCCGCTGCAGCTCGAGCGACATCCCGGCCAGGCCTTGCCTGATGAGCGCGGCAAGATTCTCGCCCGGCTCGACGCGCCGAATGTCCTGCAGGGCGATGTATTCGACTCGCGTCCCTACAGGCATGGATCAGGTACCCGGGCTTGCGGGCAGGCCGGTGATGCGGATACCGGCGCCGGGCACCTTGTAGCGCCGATTGATCCCGATCAGCACGGATGTGAGCGCCTCGGCCGCCGCCGAGTTCGCCAGCACGCCGCCGTCGATGCCGGCGGATGCGACTTCATTCGCGAGACCGATTACGACGTCGCGCGCCGCCTTGTCGTCGCCAAAGACCAGAACGTCGCAATCCGCCCGGCTGCCCTGGTGCAGCTTGGTCGCGCCCACATTGTGGAAGGCGGAGACGACCCGCACGCCGGGTCCCAGCAACTGCTGCGCGATCTGCGCGGCCGAGCCGGCGGACGGAAGCTGGACCACGGACACTTTCGGCGGCACCAGTGGGACTGCGGCATCCACGACGATCTTGCCCTGAACCACGTCCTTGACTTCGTTCAGCGCCGCGTCATGGCTCGCGAACGGCACGGCAACGACCACGATGTCGGCAGCCCGGGCGGCGGCGGAATTGTCGTCGCCCGCGACGTCGCCGGTCATGGTCTGGGCCGCGCTCTTGGCCTTCTCCGCGGAGCGTGAACCGAGAATGACTTTGTAACCGGCCGCAAGCCAGCATTTCGCGAGGCCGGATCCCAAGTCACCGGTTCCTCCAAGGATGGCAATCGTCGGTTTCGTGTTCATGTCTCGGTGGCCTTTCCAGAATTAGTCGAGGGACATTTCGGTGAGCGGCACGAGCTTGACGCCGGCCTTCTCGAGGCCCTCCCGCACCGCACGGGCCGTGGCGACACCTGTGGGCTCGTCGCCATGGACGCACAGCGAGTGGACCTTGCATTTGATCTTCTTGCCGTTGCGAGAGGTGATGGTGTTGTTCAACACCATGTCGAGCACCTGCCGGGTGGCGACCGCCGCATCCGTGATGACCGAGCCCGCGATCTTGCGCGATGTCAGATTGCCGTCGTCATCGTACTGGCGATCGCAGAAGCCTTCGATTGCGACGGGCAGCCCGAGCTTGCGGCCGGCCTTCTCCATCTCGGACCCCGCGAGAGCCACATAGATGATGCGAGGATCGACGGCCTTGATGGCGCGGCCGATGGCCAGCGCGTATTCGGCATCTTCGGCGGCCATGTTGTTGAGCGCGCCGTGCGGCTTGAGGTGGGTGACCCGCTCGCCTTCGTAGGCCGCCATCGCCTGCAGCGCGCCAATCTGGTAGGCGACTATGTATTCGAGGTCATCGGGGCGCATATCGATGCGCCGACGTCCGAAACCCCAGAGATCGTTGAAACCGGGATGAGCACCGATCGTGACGCCGAGGCGCTTGGCTTCGCGCACGACGTTGCGCATCACCCGCGGGTCACCGGCGTGGAAGCCGCAGGCGATATTGGCCGATCCGATGATCTTGAGGATTCCGGCATCGTCACCGACGTCGTAGGCGCCGAACCCTTCGGCCATGTCGGCGTTCAAGTTGATCGATATGGTCATCCGTCACCTCGTCTGCTTGAGCTATAATGTCCTATCATTAGCAAGACAATCCCTTTTGCAAACAATTTTTCCCGTTTTTCCGAAAATCGCTTTGGAGCGACGACAGCGGGCAGCCGCTTCACGAGATCCGTATTGAACCATCATCCCAATGATAGTATGTATCCCCAACCCTGGCAAGCTACGCTACCCGATGACGACACGTCCAATCAGCGGCGGCAGCTCCCACCAAACAACTCATCGCGAAGGCCGGTTCGAATGTTCCTGTCGAATACAAGTTCATCTCACGACCAACCGCTTGACCCGGCGGATGCCGCCACGCTGGCGCGTGAAGAGGCGAGCGAAGTCGAGCGCTTTCTCGCCTTCCGACCGAACCACGCGGAAACGCCGCTGCGATCGCTGCCGGCGCTCGCCCGCGAATTCGAGGTGAAGTCCATCCATATCAAGGACGAATCGCATCGGCTCGGCCTCGGCAGCTTCAAGGCTCTGGGCGGATCCTACGCCGTCGTCAGGCTACTGCTGGAGCATGCCGGCAACAAGCTGGGCCGCGCGGTGGATATCAGCGAGATCGGGACGCCAGCGATACGCGAGATCGCGCGCAGCCTGACGGTCGGCTGCGCCACCGACGGAAATCATGGGCGATCGGTCGCGGCCGGCGCGCAGATGGTCGGAGCCAAGGCGGTCATCTTCGTGCATTCAGGGGTCACGGATGAGCGCGTGCAGGCAATTGCCCGCTTCGGCGCGGAAATCGTGCGGGTGCCCGGCACTTACGACGACTCCGTCGCGGTCGCCGACAAGGTCTGCCAGGACAATCATTGGATCGTCGTCTCGGATACGTCCTGGCCCGGCTACGAGCGCATCCCCGGACTGGTCATGCAGGGTTATACGGCGATGCTGAACGAGATCCTCCGGCAGCAGCCGGCGGCGCCCACCCACGTCTTCATCCAGGCCGGCGTCGGCGGCCTCGCGGCCGCGGTCGCGGGTTACTTTGATGTCGTCTTTGGCAAGAGCCGGCCGACATTCGTGGTCGTCGAACCCGAACGGGCTGCGTGCCTCTATCAAAGCGCCATCGCGGGCGCGCCGATCAAGATCGCCCATGGCGAGCCGACGATCATGGCCATGCTCGAATGCTACGAGCCTTCTCTGGTTGCCTGGCGCATCCTGTCGCGGAAAGCGGACGCGTTCATGATGGTCGGCGAAGAAGGTGCCGCGGCAGCGATGCGCCGCCTCGCGCATCCGACGGGCGATGATCCAGCCATTGTGGCCGGCGAAAGTGGCGCAGCTGGATTGGCCGGCCTTTGGCGCGCCGCCAAGAGCAGCGCCGCGCGTGAATCGCTGGGCTTGAACCAGGCGTCGCGCGTCCTGCTGATCAACACCGAAGGTGCGACCGACCAGAAGCGCTACACGGAAATCGTGGGTGCTTCGCCGGCCAGCATCCTCGCCTAGCGAGGATCCGGAGCGGGCCTTGCGCCCGCTCCTTCGTCAGGCCTTCGTTCGCTTCTTCGATTTTTCGAGAAGGTCGGAACGGAGCGCGAAGCAACTGCGATGATAGTGGATGTTGGCGACGTAGACGGCGATGTCGTTGCTGTCGACCAGCACCAGGCGACAATCGGCGGTTGGTTCGCCGAGGCCGATCTTGAGCAGTTCAGCCGTTTCGGGATCGGCCACGCCGATCGTCACAACCTGATGAGCATGGGCGAGCGTTATGTCGTCCATCTCCATGATCTTCGTCAGCGCGGCCGTGTGGGTGAAGCGCTTGCGGTCCTTGAGGTAGAGGTTGCGTGCCAGATGGAGGTTGACGACCGAAAACGGCTCGTCCTCGTTGTATTGCACGCTTCTGAGAAACGCGTAGCTGGCGGCGGGCCGACCTTCATGCGCGGCGAGCCGGGGCGGATCCGCATTTTCCTCGACATAGACGCGCTTGAGGACGTTGTTCCTGACGGAATCGACCATCGACTCGAAATCATTGGCCAGGTTCAGCCAGTGACGATTCTTGGGTCTTCCGGACACGAACGTCCCGCGTCCCTGCTGCGCGTCGAGGAGACCCTCGTTCCGCAACATCTCGATCGCCTGCCGGATCGTAACGCGCGCGACGCCGAATTCGGTTTCGAGCTCCTCGATGGTCGAGATCTTGTCGCCCTCTTGCCATCGCCCGGACTCGACCCGTTGGCGCATGACCGATGCAACCTGCACGTAGAGGGGGACCCGGCTGCGCTCGTAATTTGGGACTACCTTATTCATGATAGTAAGATAGTCCATTTCATCGCCAAAGGCGAGTTTTTATCGCCGAACAACTAGGATCGTCGCAAGAGCCATCGAAGCGCTCGTCTCACATAATCCAACGCCATCGATCGCATGAGCGCGCCGGCGTCGAATTCCCTGACCATAGCCGGCTCACCCTCGCCTCCACCCGATCGATGGGAGAGCCGCGTCTCGAGGTTCTGGACAAATACAGCGATGATTCGTCCGGCTACGTCCTGGATCAAGCCAGAGCGGCTGAACTGCGCCAGGGCCCCGGTCAAAGTGAAGCCAATGCTGAGATCGACCTTGGTTTGGTTCTCCACGTCACCCGGCTTGACGGCATAGCCGATCAGGCCGCGGGTTGACGAGTTACTGCGCTTGTCCTTGCCTGCACCGACGATCGTGCCCGTGCGGCTTGCATCATCGCGCGTCACATCGGCGATGCCTTGAAATTCGGCAGAGATCGGGCCGACCTTGATCTTGATCTGGCCGTCGACGTGACCGTCGACCGGCTCTTCGGCCAGCGATGCGCCCGGCAGGCAGGCGGCAACCGCGCCGATGTCGGAGAAGAAATTCCAGACGTCATCGACCGGATGCCCGACTGTGAAACTCTGCGTGAACGTCGTTTGCGGCTTCCAGCTCGTATCCCTGAGCGAGGCCGCCGCCGCTGCCGGAGCTTCCGCCTTCTTCGCCGTTGGTGCGGCGTTTGCCTTGGGCCGAACGGAGGCCGCGGTCACCGCGGTCGCATTGCCGGAGCCCGAAGGCCCAAGACGCGTCCGGTTTCCGTTTGGAATCGCCGCGATCCCTCGCCCCCTGCGGTCTGCGATCACACCCTGGATGGCACGGACGATGCCGACATAGCCGGTGCAGCGACAAAGGTTTCCGCTCATGGCCACGCGAATATCGCGCTCGCTGGGGTCCTGCATGCGCAGCACGACATCGCGCGCCGACACAACCATCCCCGGCGTGCAGTAGCCGCATTGCAGGCCGTGTTCCCGTGTGAAGGCCGCGCGCAGCTCGCGCGTGATCTCGTCGTCGTCGAGCCCCTCGATCGTCGTGACGTCGGCCTGCTGGCAGGCCAGCGCGAAGGTGATGCAGGAGCGCGTGGGCACACCATCGACAAGCAATGTGCACGCGCCGCAGACGCCGTGCTCGCAGCCCAGATGGGTGCCGGTCAGATTGAGCTTCTCGCGGAGAAAGTCCGCAAGATGCATCCGCGGCTGGATCTCCGCGCTGACGGCGCTCCCGTTGACGTTGAGGTTGCAGGTGCTCATTGCGGCCGCGCCTGCTCGATCGCGCGGCGCAGCGCAGCGACATGGGTTTGCTTGTCCAGGGGATCGACCATCCCTGCCTTCTCCAGAATCTCGTCGACGGCCCCGCCGTCGAAATTGTCGCTCAGACGCGGCGCGCGGCCGTCGCCGATCACATTGCCTGCCTTGGCAATGACGATCGGACGGCTCTCCGTCGCGCCGATCACCGCACGGCTGATGCCGCGATCGGGGTCGGTCATGAAGGCGCCGATCGCGTGGGCAAATTCGCCCGTCTTGCGGCAGCTCTTGTAATAGCCCCAGCGCGCCGATTTGCTCAGTCGCGGCACCACGACGCGAACGAGAACTTCGCCAGGCTGCAGGTCGGCCTCAAGCGCGCCGACCATGTAGTCTTCAACGGCCACGGTCCGCTCTCCAGCCGGGCCGCGCAGCACGACTTTTGCCCCAACTGCGGCGAGGATCGAGTGCCAGTCGGCGGACGGATCGGCATGCGTCAAGCTTCCGCCGATGGTGCCGCGATTGCGCACCGCGCGATATGCAATGCCATTGGCCACCGTCGGCAGCGCACCGCGCGTGACGTCGGTGACGCGGAGGTCCTCGATATCGGCATGCGTGACGCAAGCCCCGATCGAGATTTCGTCCGCGCCGTTACTGAAACAGCGGAGCTCTTCGATTCCAGTGAGGTCGACGATCAGATCGGGCTGCACGAGCCTGAGGTTCAACATCGGCCCGAGCGACTGGCTCCCGGCCATCATCTTGACGGTTCTGCTATCGTCGGCGATGAGCCTGATCACCGCATCGACCGCATCGGGGCGCGCATAGTCGAAATTGACAGGTTTCACGCCGGCAACCCTTCCGCAAGTTCGGGCGCCTTCGCCTTGCGGCTCTCGGCTGCCGCCCGAATGGCCTCGAGGACACGTCGTGGCGTCATTGGTGTGTGCAAGACCTGGGCTCCAAGAGGCCGCAATGCGTCATTGACCGCATTGCCGATTGCGCCGGGAGGCGCAATGGCACCGCCCTCGCCGATGCCTTTGACACCGAATTCCGTATATGGCGCCAACGTCTCCATGTGGCCAAGCTTGGGCGCCGGCACCTCGGTCGGGCCCGGCAACAGATAGTCGGCAAAGGTCGATGCGAGCGGCTGCCCCGACGTATCAAAGTTCATTTCTTCATACATTGCGGTGCCGATGCCTTGCGCCAGCCCGCCATAGATTTGCCCGTCGACAACCATGGGGTTGATCAGCTGGCCACCGTCTTCGACGACCACGTAGTCGATCAGCTCGATATCGCCCAACTCCGGATCAACCGCGACCACCGCGATATGGGTCGCGTAGCTGAACGTGCCGGAATCACGCGCCGGCTTGTAGCCGATGGTGACCTCAAGGCCCCTCGGATCGACAGTTGCCGGCAGATCCTGCGGCCTGCGGTACCAGGTGTGCGCAATTTCATCGATCTTCACGCTGTTGGACGGACCAACGACCGCGCCGTTCTCGAGCCTGACGTTCTCGACTTCAGTCTGCAGCAGATGCGCGCCAATCCCCATGATGAGCTTCGCGAGTTCGCGCGACGCCGTCGCAACGGCGCCGCCGGACATCACCGCGCAGCGCGATCCCCAGCTGCCCGTCGAGTAAGGCGTGTACTCGGTGTCGCCGTGAACCAGCTTGATGCGCGCGATGTCGATGCCAAGGATCTCGTGCGCGACCTGCGGAAGCGTGGTCTCCATGCCCTGACCATGCGAATGCGCGCCGATGCGCAGCTCGAGGCCACCGTCGGGGGTCATCCGCGCGGTCGCCTGTTCGTGTCCCGGAACCATCGGGATGCCCCAGCCTGCGTAGACCGACGTGCCGTGCGCGCCCTGCTCGCAATAGACTGATAGCCCGACCCCGATCAACCGGCCGTCCGGCTCGCCCTTCTTCTGGCGTGCGCGGAGGCCCGCCAAATCGATCTTTGCCAGAGCCTGCCGCAGCGATTCCGGATAATTCCCGCTGTCAAAATGCTTCTTGGTGATGTTGTCGAACGGCATCTGCTCCGGCCGCACCAAATTCTTGAGCCTCACCTCGTAGGGCTCGAGACCGCATTCGTGTGCGATGGCGTCCATCATCAGTTCGATCGCGTAGCAAACGCCGGTGCGGGCAACGCCGCGGTAAGGCAGGATCGGGCACTTGTTAGTGGACACCGACCAGGTGCGGCAGCGATAGGATGGGAAGTCATACGGCCCGGGCAGGATGCTGGCGATCTGCGCAGCCTCCAGGCATGCCGAGAACGGATACGACGAATAGGCGCCGGAATCGACCGAGGCCTCGCACTCGACACCGCGCAATTTGCCATCGCGATCGGCATAGACGGTGATGTTGTAATGATGCTCGCGGCAATTCGCGCCCGCCGTCAAATGCTCGCGACGATCCTCGATCCAACGCACGGGATAGCCGCAGCGCATGGCGAGCCAACCAAGACAAACATCCTCCGTCAGCACGATACCCTTGTAGCCGAAGCCGCCGCCGACATCGGGCGAGACGATGCGGATCTTCAGCTGCTCGAGATTGAGGCATTCCGACAGGCCGTTGCGCACGATGTGCGGTTGCTGATTGCCGGTGTAGAGGACGAGCTGGTCCATCCGCTTGTGCCAGACGGCAACCGTGCCGCGGCCTTCCATCGGCGCCATGCTCTGTCGCGCGGTCGATATCTCGCGCGTGATCTTGATCGGAGCGTCGTAGGCCGCTTCCATGTTGATGTCGACAAACGTCTCGAGGAAGACATTGTCGCCCCACTCTTCGTGCACCAGGGCCGAGCCCGGACGGCGCGCCAGCAGCATGTCATGCACGGCCGGCAATTCCTCGAAATCAACTTCGACCGCAGCCGCAATGTCCTCGGCTTCCGCGCGGGTATCGGCGACGCACATTGCGATCAATTCGCCGACCTGACGGACCTTCTCGAACGCGAGGATCGGCTGATCGGAAGGCTTGAAGCCCGGCAGTCCGGACACAGCGCGAATGGGACGCGTATCGGCCGCGATATCCGACGCAATGAACACGCTGCCGCGGAGATGCGGCGGGATACGGATGTCCTTGATCCGCGCATGTGCAAGCGGACTACGGACGAACGCAACGTCGCGCATGCCGGGCAAGCGAATATCGCCGACATATTCGCCTCGTCCACGGAGAAAGCGATCATCTTCCTTTCGGGGAACGGAAGCTCCAACGCCTTGCTTTGCCACTCCGTCTCCCCTCTTGTCGTCCGTGTCCGGAGCGATCGACGGCTCGAACACCATATTCATTCTATTATCGCAACGATAGCATCACCAAGATTGAGCGTCGAGTCTCGAGAACCCTCCCGCGTGCGACAATAGCGAGTTCGCACCACCGACGCCGCCAAAAAAAGGGGCCCAAACCATGGGCCCCTTCCCGATCGATCCGGCCCTCGATTACTTGGTTGGGGCGGAGTTGCACCAGTCGTGGATGCTGAGCGCCATGACCTTGATGGCCGTCAGATAATCATCGATCGACACATACTCGTCGTTCGCATGCATGACCGCCGTCGAACCGGGTCCAAAGATCACGGTCGGTGTATTCGCGTACTTGTTCAAGAACCGCGTATCCGCCGCGCCCTGCCGCCCCGAGATCGTCGGCTTCTTGCCGGTCACTTCCGTATAGACGTCGCAGACGGTCTGCACGATCGGATGCTGGACCGGAATCTCCGAGGCCTCGGCGTCGTAGCCGACGAACTTCACCACGGGAGGATGGTCCTTCATCCAGGGATCCTGAGCCGCAACTTCGGCGATCTTCTTGACGAGGCTCTGCTTGACGCCCTCATGGTCCTCGCTCGGAACCGTGCCGATCGATCCCTTCAGAACGGCGCTCGCCGGGAAGGCGCTCGGATAATTGCCGGCCTGGAAGCTGCCGATGATGCAGGGCAAGGAGTCGATGGCGCTCGGGTAGAGCGCGTGCTTGACGTTTGCAACGCGCTCGTCTTCCAGCTCCTGCACGGCCTTCACGATCTTGTTGCCGAGCTCAATGGCGCTGATGCCAAGGTAGCGCTGCTGGATACCGGCGGGCTTGCCTTCGATGTCGATCTGGAACCAGATACGCCCGATGCAAGCCGGCTGCACGAAGAGGTCGCTGGTCTCGCCGGAAATGCCGGCGTCCGCCTTGTAGCCGCGGATGACGGTGTCGAGCGTGCCGTGTCCGCTGACTTCCTCGTCGATGACGATGTTGATCATGACATCGCCCTTCGGAGTGAGCCCAAGCTCCTTCAAGTACTGGACCGCGAGCACGTGGCTGGCAACGCCGCTCTTCATGTCGCACGAACCGCGGCCATAGATGCGCCCGTTCTTGATCGAAGCGGACCACGGATTGTCGCTCCATCCCTCGCCGTTGCCGACGGGGATCACGTCGGTGTGACCGTTGAGAAGCAGCGAGCGGCCGCCGCCGGTGCCCTTCAGGGTCGCAACGATGTTGGGGCGATTCTCATAACCGCGGTCGACCGGGCGATAACCGGGATGCTTCTTCAGCTCGTCCCAATTGGTCTCCCACATGTCGACCTCGAGACCGACCTCGGTCAGGTAGCCGTGCATGTGCTTCTGGATCGCGGCTTCGTCGCCGGTCACGCTCGGGATCGCGACCATATCCTGGAGAAACTTGATCGCGTGATCTTTCGAAGCGTCGACCTTGTCGAGGATCTTCTTGCGTACGGGGTCAGTCATCTGCTTGTCGCCTGTGTTGAGCGTTTTTCCGGTTTCGTTACTTGGCGCGCAGGCGCGGGATGATCTCACGCGCGATGGTCTCGACCTGGTCCGCCTGATACTTGTACGGAACGAAGATGATCTTCTGGACGCCCAGCGCGATGTGCTCGCGAAGCTGGGCGACGCACTCATCGACCGAGCCCATGATAGCGCTCTCGCGGCTGCAGTCGCTGTGAGCCGGGAAATCCCACTCCTTGTTGAGCCAGTCCATCATGTCGGCTTCGACCGCCTGCCGCGATTTGCCGATCATGATCGGCAGCTGCGAGGCGTTCTTCAAAGTCGACGGATCCTTGCCGCCCTCCTTGGCGAAGTTGATGATCTTGTCCCAGGACTTCTTGAAGTCGGCAGGACGATAGAAGTAGGTGAGCCAGCCGTCTCCGTTCAGAGCGGCGCGCTTCAGCACGGGATCGGCGTATCCGCCGATCAGCAGCGGAATTTGCGGCTGCGCCGGCTTGGGATACATCACCGCCTTCGAAATGTTGTGGCGCATGTACTCGCCCGAAACCGACTCTTCGGTCCACAGCCGGCGCATGATCTCAAGATTTTCATCCATGATCTTGCCGCGCTTTTCGAAGGGAATGCCGAGCGCGTCGAACTCGCGCTTGTACCATCCGGACGCCATGCCCATGATCAGGCGGCCTTCGGACAGCTGATCCATGCTCGAGAGCTGCTTGGCGAGCGCCACCGCGTTGCGGAGCGGCAGAACCAGGATGCCGGTGCCCATCTTGATCCGCTTCGTGCGCGCGGCAATGCCCGTCAGTGTCGTCAGGGAGTCGATGATCGGGAAGTTCGGATCGACGCCGAGAAGCATGTGATCCCAGACCCAGACCGAATCGTAGCCGAGCTCCTCGACCCGAACGCCGTACTCGACGAGCGCCCGGGCGTTGGGCATTTCGGGATAAGCGGTGAAGTTGCGCGCGGCAATACCAAACGTGTTGGCGAGCGTGGTCATCGATAGATCTCCGGACTTGGTGTAGCTTTAAGCGGTGAAGAGACGGTCGGGATCGAGCATCCGCAGCGTCTCGAGTTCGTGGTCGGTCGGCGGCGACGTGACGTGGAGCTTCTCGTCGAAGTCGAGCCTGAAGCCGGTATTGTCCTGCACTTCTTCGCGGCTGACGCCGGGATTGAGCGCGAGCACCTTGATGCGCCGGGTCCTGTCGTCGAAGCCGAACACGGCGAGCTCGGTAATCACGCGCCACATGCCGCCGCTCGGCAAGCCGGAGTCGCGCCGGCTGGTGCCGCCGCGGATGAACCCGGGGCTGGTGATGAAGTCGACCTTTTCGACGAAGCGCCGCTTCTCGTGCTTCATCGCGACGATCATGTTGGTCAGGCTGGAGATATCATTGCCGCCGCCGGTACCCGGCAGGCGCGTCTTCGGCTTCGCCGGATCGCCGATGAACGACGAGTTCAGATTGCCGAACTGATCGATCTGGGCGCCGCCCATGAAGCCGACATCGACGTAACCGCGCTGGAGCAGCAGCAAGACATCGGCGCTGCCGAGGACCATGTTGGCGCGCTTGGTGCAGCGCTGGTCATTGGTCGACGGCGGCAATTTGCCCGGCTCGACGAAGGCGCCGACAACGCCGCCTTCGAACAGAATGGTCAGGGCCGGACAGCGGGTGCGCTGGGCCAGGGTTGCGGCGAGCAGCGGCACGCCGATGCCGGCGAAGACCACCTGCCCGTCCTGCAGCTGGCGCGCGCTCAAGATCGCGAGAATTTCGCTTGCGGTGTAGCGCTGCGCCTCAGTCATTATAGATGCTCCTGCCCTTCTGCGTCGCCTCCAACACCTCATCCATGCCGATCAGCGAGAGATATTCGTTCCAGGACTTCGGGCTGTAAAAATAGCGATCGAGATATTCCTGCATGCCCTTCATGGGATCCCCGTTGACCTGCGCGACATAGGCTTCCATGTGCCGCATCATCGGCTCATAGAGGCCGTAGCACTCGTGCGGCGCCGATCCGTAGGGAACCTCGACCACGGCATCGACGCAGAAGAACGGGATCTTGGTCTGGTCCGGCGCGCGCCGGATCTGGTCGTTCGAGACGATCCGCTCGGTCGTGAGGATCACGCTGTTGGCGGCGAGCGCGAGATCGATGTCCATGAATTGCAGGCCGTCGATCTGGGCGTTGCCGTAGGGGTCGCAGCGCTGGACGTGGATCAGCGCGACGTCAGGATTGAGCGCGGGGACCAGCAGCAGCTTCTCGCCGGTGAACGGACAATCGATCTGCCTGGCTTCGGGACGCTGACCAACGATATCCGACCCCAACATGGCGCGGGTCGGCAGGAACGGAACGCCCATGCCGCCGGCGCGAAAGCGCATGCCGACAGCCATGTGGCTCCATTCCTCATAGCGCTTGCCGCCGTTTTCCACGTGATGCCGCATCACCTTGGACAGGCCCCAGAGAATACCCTGGGCGAACCAGCTGGTGACGACGTGGTTCGCGATGCCGGATCCGAACACGAGGTCGCCGTCCGTCGAGACGATGCAGCGCGAAATCGAAAGATCCTTGCGATGCTGGCGGATCAGCTCCCAAAGCAGCGCCATCGGCGTGCGGGACATGGTCGACCCGCCAATACCCACTTTCATGCCATCTTGGACGAAGCCTGCCGCTTCCTCGAGCGACACCACCTTTTCGCGCAGGCTGCGGTCGCGCTGCGCCATCTTCTCTCTGAGCCGCGTGTACGGCTCCACCAGGGTATCCGGCAAAACATCCTCCTTGTCGGCAACCGGCAGCGGCTGAGGAGCGAACCGCAGGCCCTTCCTGCCAATTGGACCTATCGTACTAATGTTAGTCCCATACGTCTAGCAGAATCTTCGCTACAGCCAATCGTGGCGGATACAGCAGCCGCGACATGCCATCGCGAAGCAAGTGGCCATCGAAGGACCGCAGGAGTCCTTGCCGCGAGAGATGAGCTGTTGCGTCCGGTGACAATTGCTCGGCGCGTCATCGCCGCCCTTCAGCCGGATGGTTGAGAACGTCCGAATCACCAGGCAGCTCGGCAAGGCTGAACAATTCCTTGACGCGAACAGGCCGAAGCGCTTGCAAAAGCGCTACGGCATCATAGTGCCGCTTGGTGATCGCAGATCACGAGTCGAACGCGCGAGCTCGCTCATGTCTCAGATGATCCGCGATGGAAGAGGACCGGTCGGCTGCACGTGAGACGAGCAGCGCGCACTTTTCCAACTTGACGGTCCCGCCTTATCACGGTTCCGGCTATCAGCTGCGCGAGCGGACGGAACCTGCCGCATGGTTGACCGGACCAGCTCAAAATGTCGGCTCGAAGCGGAGGGTATTAGGACCATAAGCCGATAGATAGGATGTCCTGCCCAGTTCACAGCTCTTGGCACAGATCGTGCTTATGAGCCGACGCCACTTTCGAAAGCGTCGCCGTGCAGCGCCCAGCTTCCACAGCGATCACCCGGTTGAAGTGGCCCGCCTGGTGACGCAGCGGGCGCACAGGCGTCAACAAGAACCAACAAGAGAGGATGGACCGTGGAGCATTATCTTACCTCGACACCAGATCATCTTCATTGGGGACTGTGGGATGGTCGGCTCAGTCCCGTCATCAGAATAGCGTCCGGTGATCGGGTGACGATCGAAACGCTATCGGCCGAGCCGGATGAAGCGTTCGATCTCGTGAGCGACCTGGTCGAACCGCTTGGCTGCAGCGACATCCCCGCGTCCCACGGAGCCGCACCGCGGCTATTGACCGGACCAATCCACATCGAGGGCGCCGAACCAGGTGACGTGCTCGAGGTTCGTGTCCTCGATGTCCGCCTGCGATCGGACTGGGGTTGGAACATGAGGGCCCCGACGAGCGCTGCGCGGGAAACCTCATTGGACTTTTGCTGCCGGCATGTCCCGCTCGATCGCACGCGCAATATCGCGCGCCTGCCTTGGGGACGGGAGCTGAGGTTATCGCCGTGCTTTGGCAACTTTGGTGTCGCGCCGCCGGCGAACTGGGACCCCCGCAAGCCGAACGAAGCGAACGGTTTCAGCGGGCGCATCGACAACAGGGATCTCGGCGCCGGATGCACCGCCTATTTTCCAGTTTTCGTCACGGGCGCACTGTTCTCGGCGGGTCATGGTCATGCGTTGCTCGACGATGGAGCTGCGCACCTCTCCGCCATCGAAACGGCGCTCGCCGGCACGTTCGAATTTCACATTCGCCGCAATCTGCATCTTGCGACCCCTCGGGTCGAGACCGCATCCGCGTCGGACAGCTCATCGATGGTCAATGCGCATGCACCGCAAGGCCGCAGCCAACGTACGAACTAGTGTTGCACGACGCGCACAGCGCCCCGGCTCATCGTCCATGGCGGCTGATCGCCGCCGGCTCGATGACACCACCGTCTATTGCTGCTGCAACGCCCGCTCGACGATAGCCACGGCTTCCGGAGGAGCCTTGGCCTTCCACGTTGCGATGGGTGCCGAGGCACCTTGCTTGAGCGCGGCGAGAACAGGAGCCGGCGCCGGTTCTGCGATCTCAACCCCGTTGGCGCGCATGCGCGCATAATTCTCGGCCGTGCGATTGGCCAGAAGCTGGAACTGGCTTTGTTCCGTCTCGGCAGCCACCTGAATCACCTGGCGTTGAACCGATTCCGGGAGCGCTTCAAAGGCATCGGTCCTTACAAAGGCAATCGAGATCGGAATCGCGTAGTTGATCGCCGTGAAATGGGTCAGATCCTGCCAGAGCTTTCGGCCGGCCCCGCCGTCGCCCGACGTCAGAATGGCATTCAGCTCATGGCTTCTTACCTTGGCGATTGCCTCGTTGAACGGAAGATACTCCGCCGTTGCACCGACCGCGCGCATCACCTCGGCCGAATTGTAGTCATACGTCCGCGCGGAAATGGATCGCAGGTCCGCCGGCGTCGAGATTGGCTGGACACTCCAGAGGCCGGTGGACGGCCAAATGGTGATGTACAGGAGCTTGAGGCCCTGCGCGGCCAACGCCTTCTCGTAGAGTGGCCGCGCTCGCGCGTTGATGGACCGCGCCGCGTCGATGGACTGGACGACAAACGGCAGCGACGGCAGACCAAATACTGGATCGGACGCTTCGAGCGGCCCCGCGAATGCGTCGCCACCGGCAATCCGTCCCTCTTGGGCCGCACGCAACATTTCGCCGGAGCTGATCTTCAACTCGTTATCGAACGCATTGCGGACCGTAACATACCCGTTCGTCTGCGCGGACACGAGCTCCGCGAATTTTGCCAAGCCAACTCCAGAGATATTGCTTCGAGGATATTCCGTCGCCATCTGCCACGCCACTTGAGCGGACGCAGGTGCGCCGAAGAAGACCGTCGACGCGATGAGAAGCGCCGCCATGGCAGAGCGCAGACCGGCCCAACTGGTCGACCAAGGCAAATCAGAATCCGAATTGAGCACCGGATATATCCCGCAAGCACAGTTTGACTTCGATCAGTCTTGCCCATGCTGACGGGGCCGTCAAACATGCCGTCCTAGACCGGCGAGTGCCCGTCATCGCTTGCTGCTACGCCGCTTCTCGGCGCGGCGCGGTGCCGCCTTTGCCGTCGCGCGGGCCTTGCTCGGCTTTGGCGCCTGCAACCCGTAGGTCGAGAACCCCTTCGCGGTGTCGGCGATCTCCTCGTCGCTCAGGATGATCCGCGAGTCGAGCGCAAGCGAGAGGTAGTATTGCCGCGCGAGGGTCTCGAGCTCGACTGCGAGCCACATCGCCCTGTCGAGATTGGCGCCGAGCGCAATCATGCCGTGATTGGCGAGCAGGCAGCCATTGCGGCCCTCCAGCGCAGCGATCGCATGATCGGACAATTCCTTGGTGCCGTAGCGCGCGTAGCCGGCGCAGCGGATGTCGGTGCCGCCGAATGCCGCCATCATGTAGTGGCAGGCCGGGATCGGCTTGCGCGCGATCGCGAGCACGGTCGCATAGGTCGAGTGGGTATGGACGATGGCGCCGACATCGGGCCGGGCGCGCGTGATATCGAGATGGAAGCGCCATTCGGTGGAGGGCTGCAACGGCCCCTCCCACGCGCCATCGTCGCCCTCGAGCGGCATCGACGCGATCATCTCCGGCTTCATCGAATCATACGGGGTCGCCGACGGCGTGATCAGCATCCTGTCCTTGTAGCGGGCGGAGATGTTGCCTGATGTCCCCTGGTTGAGACCCGACGCATTCATCCATCGGCACTTGGCAATGATCGCCTCGCGCAATTGTCGTTCCTCACGGGTCATACGGACTGCCTTTCTCTTCAGCACGAATTGCCTCTTCAGCACGGATTGCGTGGCGGCTCGCCGATGTCTTGCACCGCCAACCGTCCTCTTTACTCTGGACCAGCGTAGGACCTCGCCGCTTCATCCCTTCTCGGCGGAGAGAAACAGCCGATAGGCCGGATTTTCGCTCTCGTTCCAATAGGGATAGCCGAGCGCATCGAGCGCCTGAACGAACCGGGCGCGCTCGGAAGGCTTGACCTCGATGCCTGCCAGGATGCGTCCGTAGTCGGCGCCATGATTTCGGTAATGGAACAGCGAAATGTTCCAGTCGGGCGCCAGGCTCTCGAGGAATTTCAGCAACGCGCCAGGACGCTCGGGAAACTCGAAGCGGTAGATCACCTCGTCCTTGAGAAGCGGCGCGCGGCCACCCACCATGTAGCGCACATGGTCCTTGGCCATCTCGTTCTCGCTCAGATCCAGGATCGGATAGCCCTCGCGCCGAAGCAGCTCCATGACTTCCCGCTTCTCGGCCTCGCCGCGGCTCAGCGCGATACCGACAAAGAGCTGCGCCGGCGCGGTGGTCTCGGCAAAGCGATAGTTGAATTCCGTGATGGCCCGCGAGCCGAGGATGCGGATGAAGTGCCGATAGCTGCCCGGCTTCTCCGGCACGGTAACCGCAAGCAGCGCCTCCCGGTGTTCGCCGACCTCGGCGCGATCGGCAATGGTGCGCAGCCGGTCGAAATTCAGATTGGCCCCGCTGTTGACGGCAATCAGGCTTCCGTCGCTGAGCGCGCCGCGCTCGGCGTAGGCCTTGAGGCCGGCGAGCGCCAATGCGCCGGAGGGCTCGGCCACCGATCGCACGTCATCGAAGATGTCCTTGATGGCCGCGCACATGGCGTCGGTGTCCACGGTGACGACCTCGTCCAGCAGGTCGCGGCAGAGCCGGAACGTCTCACTTCCGACCTTGCGGACCGCGACGCCGTCGGCGAACAGTCCGACCTGATCCAGCGCGACGACGTTGCCCTTGGCGAGCGCCGCCGCCATCGACGCAGCGTCTGCCGGCTCCACCCCGACGACCTTGATCGAGGGGTTGAGGAATTTCACGAAGGCGGCGACGCCGGCCGCCAGCCCACCCCCGCCGATCGGCACGAAGATCGCCTCGATCGGATCGGGATGCTGGCGCAGGATTTCCATCCCGACGGTCCCCTGGCCGGCAATCACGTCAGGATCGTCGAACGGATGCACGAAGGTCAGGCCGCGCGCGACCTCGATCTCCCTGGCCTTGGTTTGCGCATCGTCGAACGTGTCGCCATGCAGCACAACGTCGCCACCCAAACGCCGGACGGCTTCGACCTTGATGGCGGGCGTCGTCCTCGGCATCACGATCGTCGCGGGAATGCCGAGCTTGCGCGCCGCCAGCGCCACACCCTGCGCGTGATTGCCCGCCGACGCGCAGATCACGCCCTGTCTTCGCTGCGCGTCCGGCAGCCTGACGATCTTGTTGTAGGCGCCGCGAAGCTTGAACGAGAAGATCGGCTGGAAGTCCTCCCGCTTCAGCAAGACGGCGCGCGACAAGCGCTCCGAGAGCCGCGGCATCGGGTCGAGCGGCGTCTCGACCGCCACGTCGTAGACACGGGCGGTCAGGATGCGTTGGGCGTAGTCGCGGAGCGCGTTGGCGGCAGTGGTCATCAGGTCGCTTCTGTCGATGGGGAGGCAATCCATATCGGTTGCACCTGCCCATCGTCGGCGCCGACCTGGCGAGCAGACGGCACGGAGCCGGCCGCTGCATCCAGCTCGAAGCATCGCATGACCGGAGGCTCGAGTGAAGCAAAGACCGCCGGATCAATCGCCTGGTCGAGCGCATATGAAGTCATCTGGGCCGTCGCAGGGGGCGCGGCCAAAATATCGAAAACAACCCCATGCAAAGTAGCCGGCGGCGGCCGGCGTCGACCGGGCAACTTGACACGTCGGGCAACTCAGGGATACACTTCTAGTATTCAGAAATTGACCGACAAGCGCCTTCAGCACCGCAGCTGAATCGGAGACCCAGCCAAAAATACCGCCCTGGCGTTGACCACTTCACGCCATGAGATGCGACGAATTCCACCCCCTGCCATGGTCACCGGGCGCTTCCCAGCCCACCTCGGAGACGAGCAGCGTGTCCTCGAGCTTGATGTAACCGCGCGTTGGATGCAGCAGCGCGGTTTCGATCGAGATCACCATCCCGCATTCGAGCGGCCGGTCGGCGTCATAGGGCGCGTAAGGTACCGGGCCGGTCGCGGTGAGGCGCGGCGCTTCGTGACTGACAAGCCCGATGCCGTGTGCGGTGAAGTCGAGCACGGCGCGATGCGGGGAGACTTTGACGGCAGCCTCGCCCGCCGCAATGATGTCGCCCCCCAAGGCGCCCGGCCGGATCGTGCGCCGCGCCACTTGCTGGATGTCCTCGACCTGTTGCAGCAACTCGCACAGCTCGCTGTCGGGCTCGCCCAGAATACCCATGCGGCTGAGATCGCCGATATAGCCCCGGTAGTTTCCGCCGGAATCGATCGAGATCACGTCGCCCTCCGCAAGACGCTGGTTCGACGGCGCGCGGTTATGGCTCTTGCCCGCGGCAATCAGGCAATATTCGAACACGAGATCACGTTGCTGCTCCTCACGGCGCAGACGAGCGACGACGTCGTTCTTGGTCATGCCCGGTGCACAGCCCTTGAACGTCGCCATCATCGCATCGACGACCCGTTCGGAAGCTTCCCTGATGAGGTCCAGTTCGGCCGGTGACTTGACGGCACGAAGCCGTTCCAGCGTGAAATGAGCCTCGCGGACCTCGACGTTGCCAAGACCTGCAAGTAGATGATCCCTGGCGTCGGCCGGCAGGAAGCCGGCCTCGATGCCGACGCGCCTGGCGGATCCCCCGAGCTTTCTCACATGATCAATGGCGAGGCCGATCGCATCGACCGTTCCCCATGCGCTCGCTTTAACAATCGGCACCGATATCCGTCCCAGCTCATGCTCGAACTTCTCCATGCGGTTGCCGATGTAGCTGGAATTTTCAGGGTGCCCTTTCTGATAGACGAAGACAGGCAGATAGCGGCTGGTGCCGATCGCCTCCATAACGTCGAAGAAGAAGAAGCGATATCCGCCGAGCAGGTACTGCACGTTGTGACGCGAGGTGACGATCAGGATGTCGAGCCCCGCCTCATCCATCAGCCGATCGAGTTTTGCGGTATCGAACGGCGCCGCCGCCGCGACCATGTCGAGCGCATTGTCCATGATATGACCTTCCGTCTTTCACTGTCCCGCTGCCGCTTTTGCGGCCAGCGACTTCGGTGCGGCGCTCGCGCCCGCGTTTTCACCAAACAGAACCACCGGGCGTCCGTGCGGCTCGACGCCGAGGAACGTAAAGGCGAGCCCGATCAGAAGGCCCGCGCCGGCAAGAAAGCAGAACGCCGGCATCACCGCCGACGCGGTCGCGCTGGGATGCACGACATTGTCCGCGCCGGCGATCAGTGCGAGACACAGCGGTCCGACGATCTTGCCGACCCCGTTTGAGAGTTGAGCAAGGCCGACCGCGCGCCCCGAAAGCTGGACCGGAAAGATCTCCGCGGGATAGGGCCCGATGTTGGAAAATCCACCGTCGAAGAACACGGCGCCGACGATCAGGAAGACCAGGAACAGCGGGACCGCGCCGGCAAAGTCGTTGTGAAAATAGGCGGCCAGCGCCAACGAAACCGCCGTGCCATAGCCCATCAACTGACCACACGGCTTGCGGCCGATCCGATGGGCGAGAAAGGCAAAGCCGGTCCGGCCGACAACGCCGGCGAGGCTGACATAGATGAACATCTTCGCCGCGTCCTGGGGCGCGACGCCAAGCAGCAACGCCACGATGGTCGGCCCCCACAGGAAAACGCCGTAATTCGCCGTGCTGGCGCCGAACCAGATCAGGACTGTCAGCCAGAAGCGCCGCTGCTCGGCAAAGAGATCGGCAAACGTCGCCGGGTTTGCCGGCGGCAGCGTGGGCAGGACAAATGACTCGCCGCCGACCTGATAGAGCTTTCGGATATTCGACTGCGCCTCGCGCACACGGCCCTTGCTGATCAGCCAGCGCGGCGATTCCGGCATGATGATCATGGTCAGAATTCCGAGGACGATCGGCAGGAATCCGACTGCCGCGAGGCCACGCCAGCCCACCAGCGGCAGCAGGAAGCTCGCCGTCACCGACGCCGACAGCACGCCGAAGGCGACCGGGACGACCACGAGGCTCGTGACCAGCGTGCGATGGCGGGTCGGTGCGAATTCGACGATGGCAGGAACTGCCGCCGCCGCGCCAGCGGCAAGGCCGAAGCCGACGAAGAAGCGCAGGATCGCAAACGCCACCCAGCCGTCTTCCGGAATGAACGCGATCGCGCCCGAGGTCAGGCCGCAGAGCAGAACGCCGGCAACCGCCAGCGGCTTGCGCCCGAAGCGATCGGCGAGGACGCCCGCGGCGAACGCCCCCAGCATCGCCCCGATGCCGGCGCTCATCAGCATGATCGAGGTTTGCCCAAACGTCAGGTGCCATTTCGGCGCCAGCACCGACACCAGGAACCCGACCACAAAGAAATCGAAGAAATCCACCACGCCGGAGATGGCGAAGATGATGATCGATAGCCAATAGCGCGTCGTCACCGGCGCTTCGTCGAACGGCACAGCGCTCGCTTGCTCAGCCATGGTCTCCCCCTGTTGTTGTCAAGCCGCCTTCTTTGAACTCAGAAATGCCGTCACCGCCTCCGCCACCCGCCCGGGGGCCTGGATCGACGCGACATGGCCGACGTCCGCGATGGTGTTTGTCTCGACGCGCGCAAGATCACGAGCGAGCGCAAATGTTTCTGCGTTCGGGATCAGCCGGTCGTCGGCGCCCACGAGCAGCAAGGTCGGGCGATCAAAGCCCATCAGATCGGCGGCGACGGGCTGCGCGAGTAAGGCGCCACGCCGCGCCTTCTGGCCGTCGTCGCGGCTGGAGCCACGGAAGATGTCGATCAGTTCGGGCCGCGCGCGCAGGTAATCCGGCGGGAAGAAGTATTCTGCGATCTTCGGCGCGTTGCCGGCGGTGTCCGCGCGATAGGACGCGAGCTTGCGGAAGACATCCGCATTGACGTCGAGCGGGCTTCTGTTGACCTTCCAGGTGCTACTCAGGATCAGGCGATCGATGCGGCCGGGATTGCGGGCCGCCAGCACTTGCGCGATCAGGCCGCCCAGCGAGGTCCCGAAGACATGGGCGCGATCGTAGCCGAGCCCCCTGATCAGGGCGGCGGCATCATCAGCCAGGTCGGCCAGCGAATAGGACGACGGAGGATTTCTGGTGGCGCCGGAGTCGCGCTGGTCATAAGCGATCACGGTGAAATCCGCCGCCAGCGCCGGCGCAAGGCCATCAAACATCGAATGATCGGCCTCGCCGCCATGCAGCAGCACGATCGGCTCGCCGCGTCCGGTTTTCTCAAACGCCGTGACGACGCCGTTGGATTCGAACGATTGCATGGGAGCCTCCGCTAATGCAGCAACGTCGAGAGCGCGCCGGCCAATTCCTTCGCCGGATCCGACGGCACCCACGGCATCCGCCACGCCACGTGTCCATCGGGGCGCACCAGCACGGCGCCGCGCATGCCCAACTGGAATCCGTCCGCCGGGTCGGCTGACGGTAGCTGCTTCAGCGAGAGCGGCAGGCCGGTCTTCTCCGACACCTGCTTGCCTGCCTCCAGCCACTCGCTGCCGAGCGGCCCGGTGACGACGGTGAATTCCTTGTCGAACCAGTCGAGCGTCGATTTCCTGCGCGAAGGCTCCAGCCACATATGCGGAAAGCGCGCGCCGGGACGGTCCGTCGGCGTGTAGTAGCGGGAGTTCAGCGCCTTCGCGACGGTGCCGTCGGGAATCACCGCGCCCTCCTCGTAATTGTGTCCGAGGTTCTGCCCGATGCTGTGCAAATGATTGTCCATATCGTTGATCCAGAACCTGATCCGGTCCGGATTGCGCGATCGCACGGCGTCGTCTGTCAGCCCAAATCGCAATCTGTTGCCGTAGCTGAAATTGGCATTGGATTGCGCGATCGGGCGGCGTTCGCTGGAATAGCTGTCGAGCAGCTTTTCGTCTGCGAGGCCCTTCAACACGAAGGCCAGCTTCCAGGCGAGATTGTGCGCGTCCTGAACGCCGGAGTTCAGACCGAAGCCGCCGGTGGGCGGAAAGCGGTGCGCGCAGTCGCCGACCAGAAACACCCGGCCCTTTCGAAAGGTCTCGGCCACCTGCATGCTGACGCGCCAGATCGAGCGATTCAGAAGCGTGACATCGAGGTCCGGAATGCCGACATGGCCGCGCGTGATCTCGATGAACTCCTGGTCGGTCCACGGCCGCTCGCGATCGTCCTTGGTCAGGCCGATTTGCGTCACCGTGAGCCAGCGATCCCGGCCATTGGTGTTCAGGATGCCGGCGCGCGGCAGATCGGGTCTGTCCGGAACGATGATGAAGCCGGCGGCCTCGCGTGCGATCGGCAATCGCGACAGATCGGCACGCCAATACTCGTTCGACATCACCGCCAGCGTGGAGGGGCCGACCATGTCGATCCCGGCGCTGCGCCGCGTCTGGCTGCCGGCCCCATCGGCAGCGATCAGGTAAGTCGCCGTCCACCGCGTCACTTCGCCGGTCTTTTCGCAACGTGTCGTGACGCTGACGCCGCGATTGGTCTCCTCGAACGATTCACAGGCCGTGTTGAACAGGACCGTGGCGTGTTTTGACTTCTCGACCACGCGCAGAATTTCCTCCTCGACGGCGTCCTGGGCGACCAGGCTCTTCCAGGCGGGGGTATGTCCGACATTCGGCTCGGGACGGGTGCGGCCGAACTCATGACCCGCGATGCTGTCGAGGAACACGAACATGTCGGAGTTGTCCTGCAGGCCGCGGTCCCGGATCGCCTGCTCGATCCCCCACTGGCGGAAGATCTCCATGGTGCGGACCCAGCAGCCGCGCGACTTGGGATGATCTGTCGTCGTCGGGTTCTTCTCGACCACCACGCAGTCGATACCGAAGCGATCGAGCAGCAGCGACATCGCAAGGCCGACCGGCCCGCCGCCGGCGATGAATACGGACGTCTGGCGTGCCTCATCGGTGGCGATGCCCATCCTCGTCTCTCCTCCGTTTGATCCTTGGGAAGGAGACTGCTCCTTTCTTGGTATCTCACAAGAATATGTTTGATATGGTATCCATCTCGAATTGAGATGGAGTGCCCATCATGGACCTGCGGCAGATTCGCTATTTCGTTGCCGTCGCCGAGCGTGGTGGCTTTGCCGCCGCCGCGAGCACGCTGAACGTCGCCCAGTCGGCGCTCAGCCGCCACGTCAAGGAACTTGAAGACGAATTGGGCGGCGCCTTGCTCGAACGCGGCGCGCGCGGTGTTTCGGTCACGGAATCCGGCAAGGTGCTGCTCGCGCGCGGGCGCTGGCTGCTTGGCACGATCGACGACATCAAGGCCGAGGTGCGCACGGAAAATCGGGAGCCCAGCGGTACGGTCCGGATGGGCGCGCCGCCAAGCCTCGGCGATATCCTCTACCCGCCGCTTGCCCAGACATTCGTGAAGCAATTTCCACGCGTGCGGCTCGAGCTAAGTGAAGTCTTGACGGAAAACGCATCCGAACGCCTGCTGCGCGGTGAGCTCGATCTGGCGATCGTGACGACGCCGCCCCCCAATGATCACCTCGACTATGAACTGCTGATGGTCGAACAGGTGTTTCTGATCGGGCCGTCGCGCGATCCGCTGCTGAAGCGTGGCAAACTGACCCGCAAGGAGTTCGACGCCCTGCCATCCGCCGTGGGCCCGCTCAGCCGCAACCCGTTCCCATCGACAATGCTCTGCGCGGTACGGGTCGACAACAGCACGCCGATGAAGCGCATGGTGGCCGCGGGCCTCGGCTATGCATTGCTGCCCTTTTCCGGCATTCACCAGGAAGTGGCTGCCGGTGCGCTATCGGCAGCGCTGTTGCCGTGGATGCGCGCCGACCGCGTCCTGGCATTGCCGCGTGGACGGCCGGTCAGCCGGGCAACGCGTGAAGCGATTGCAACCTTGAAGAAGATCTGCCGCGCCCTCATCGATGAGGGAATTATCCTGACCGCGCCGGCGAGCAAGACCTGAGCGCGTCATTCCCCTCCAAACGATCTGCTCGTTCCGCGCTGGTGCCCTGCACGGCCCCCATTCGCTGCATCCCGCCGCCCGTTCCAGACGGCCGACCTGTCCCACCGCGTCTCACTCCGGCCGTCCGGTCAACCAATCGTCTTGACGATAGTTGTCATGACAACTATAGAGTCATTCCAAGATTGGCGATCAAGCTGGCTGTTCCCGCCGTGGACGGACGAGAGCCGTGAAACGGCAATGGCTCCGCGGGCGACCTTTGGTTCGCCTTGCACAGCCGGCGGCAAGTCGAAGGGAGGACGTGATGAACGCTGCTTCGCAGAACCACGCGGCACGACTGCGGGAGATTTCCCGGCTGATTGACGACCGCCCTACCGAACGCATCTTCGAGGTCGATCGCCGGATCTTCAGCGATCCCGACGTGTTCGACGCCGAGCTCAGGCATATCTTCGAGGCCACGTGGAATTTCATCGGCCTGGAATCCCAGGTCGCCCGGCCCAACGACTTCGTCACCACCCATATCGGTCGGCATCCAATTCTCGTGATGCGGAGCGCCGACGGCAAGGTCGGCGCATTCCTCAACACCTGCCGGCATCGCGGAACGATCGTCTGCCCCTTCAAGCAGGGCCGGCAGAAATTCCATGTCTGCCGCTATCATGGCTGGGCCTACGACTCGAGTGGCCGCAACATCTCGGTGACGGAGGAAGCGAGCGGGCAGTATCCGCCGTCCTTCTCGAACCGGAATCACGACCTTCTCCCGGTCGCCCGGCTTGGCTCGTATCGCGGATTCCTGTTCGCAAGCCTCTCGGCCGACGTTCCGCAACTGGAGGAGTTTCTCGGCGACACCCGCGCCTTTCTCGACCTCATCATCGATCAGAGCGACAGCGGTGAGGTCGAGTTCGTGCCCGGCGCCAGCACCTACACGTTCGATGCAAACTGGAAGCTGCAGTTCGAAAACGGCCTCGACTACTATCATTTCGCGACCACCCACAGCTCCTACGTCGACATCCTGAAGAAGCGCAACGCCACCGCCGGACCGGACGCCGGTTTCACGGTTGAGCCGGAAGGCGAACAGGAAGGGCAAGGCAGCTTCAGCTTCGATTATGGCCATGCCGTCAACTGGTCGATCAAACGGACGCAGCTCTATGGTCGTCCGCTCGGCATGGACCCGGCGCGTCTCGATGCCGTGCGGCAACGCGTCGGCAGCACCCGCGCCAAGTGGATGCTTCGGCAACGCAACCTCACGATTTTTCCGAACCTGCAGGTCATCGACATCCTGTCGGCGCAGGTGCGAACCTGGCGGCCGCTGGCGCCCGACAAGACCGAGATGGTGTCGCATTGTCTTGCTCCGGTCGGCGAAAGCGCCGCGGCGCGCGCGCTGCGTATCCGCAACTACGAAGACTTCTTCAACGCCTCGGGGCTCGCGAGCTCGGACGACAACGTCATGTATGAATTCTGCCAGACCGGCTACGACGCGACCACGGCCGCGCCCACGCAAGGCTATCTGCGCGGCGTTGCGGAGGTCGGCCACGGCGAGAGCGCGCATACGCGCGAGCTCGGCATAACCCCGTCCGAATGGTCGTTCGGCCCCACCAGCTTCGGCGGCGAGACGAATTTCCACCCCGGCTATCGCGAGTGGCGCAGGCTGTTGCAGCACGCCGCAGGGGAGAATGCGTGATGGCTGGCAGCGCAATCCAGCAAACGGATGTGCACGCGGTCGCCGCCGCGACCATCTTCCGCGAAGCCCGCCTGCTCGACACCGGCGAATGGACCGACTGGGTCGCGATGTACAGCAAGGATGCTGTCTATTGGGTGCCGGGATGGCTCGAAGAATACACCACCACCAATGATCCCGATACGCAGGTCTCGCTGCTCTACCACGATGCGCGGCGCGGGCTGGAAGAGCGGATCGCACGCATCGAGTCACGCAAATCGATCACGGCATTGCCGCTGCCGCGCACCGTGCACCAGATCTCGAACCTGGAAGTGTCTGAAACCGGGCCTGACGAGATCACCTGCCAGTCGGTGTTCTCGGTCCATGTCTACGACCCGCGGGTGGCCAAGGAGCATCTGCGCCACGGGCGCTATCAGCACACGCTGAGGCGTCAAGGCGAGACCTGGAAGATCGCACGCAAGGTCATCACGCTGGTCAATGACCGCGTCCCGACTGTGCTCGATTTCTACAGCATTTGAGAGAGCACATGACGGATCAAGGAACCTGGCACGAAGCTGCCGCACTTGGCGCGTTGAACGAAGGCGAGCCCCACGGCATCGAGATCGCGCGGCCACCACATCGCGCTCTATCGCGTCGGCAATGAGTACTACGCCACCAGCAACATCTGCACCCATGCGGAGGCGCTGCTGTCCGACGGCATCCTGGACGGCTGCGAGATCGAATGCCCGCTGCATATGGGCCGCTTCGACATAAGGACCGGCGAGGCGCTGACCAGTCCGGTCGAGATCGACATCCAGACCTATCCGGTGCGCGTGGCAGGCGATCGGCTGGAAGTCTGCCTGCCCGCATAAGGCGACCATCAAAAATCAAGAATCGGGGGAAGCTGGGATGACCGAAGTCGTGATGGACAAGGCGGCGAGTGCGATCGCCGATCCGGAGATCGAACGCACCACCATCCGCAAGGTCGCGCTGCGCCTGATGTGGTTCGTGATGGCGATGTACTTCCTCGCCATTCTCGACCGCGGAAACATCTCTTTTGCCGCGCTGCAGATGAACAAGGAGCTCGGCCTCAACGCCGAGATGTTCGGCATCGCGGTCGGCATCATGTATTTCACCTATTCCATCTTCGAAATCCCGAGCAATCTCATCCTCAGCAAATACGGCGCACGCGTCACGCTGACGCGGATCGCGATCCTGTGGGGCATTGCCACGGTCTTGATGGCGTTCACGCAGGGCCCGCTCAGCCTCTATGCATTCCGCGGCTTCCTCGGCTTTGCCGAGTCCGGCCTGTTTCCCGGCGTCATGCTGCTGCTGAGCCTCTGGTTTCCGTTCAGCTACCGCGCCCGCTACAATGCCATGTTCAACTATGCGGTGCCGATCTCCTACATCTTCGCCTCGTTGATCTCCGGCGCCATCCTCGAGCTGAACGGAACGTTCGGGATCTCGGGCTGGAAATGGCTGTTCATCCTCGAAGGCGTGCCGCCCATCATCCTGGGGATCGTCGGCATCTTCTACCTGACCGACCGCCCGCAGCAGGCGAACTGGCTGTCGACCGCGCAGCGCAACTGGCTGACCGGTGCACTGGAGCGCGACGCCAAGGCAACCGGGGTGGTGCATGCCGAGGGCGTGCTCAGGACCATCACCAAGCCGATGGTGCTGCTGTTCGGCCTGTGCAATTTCGGCCTGTTCTGCGGGCTGGCTTCGCTGTTCCCCTGGCTGCCGCAGATCATCAAGTCGTTCGGCCTGCCGAATTCGCAGGTCGGCTTCGTGACAGCGATCCCGCCGATCGCCGGCCTGATCGGCATGATTGCACTGTCGCGGCACTCCGATCATGTCGGTGAGCGCTTCTACTATGCCGCGACGACCTTCGTGATCGCCGCCGCGGGATTCGCGATCGCGGCCTTTTCCACATCGCCGGTCTGGATCATCATCGGATTCATGGTTGCCAATGTCGGGGTCTATGGTACGCAGGCCGTGTTCTGGACCATTCCGCAGTCCTACATGTCGCGGCAGAGCGCGCCGGGAGCGATCGGCCTGGTCGGCATGATCGGCAGCATCGGAGGCGCGACGATCCCGATCGTGATCGGACGCGCCAAGGACGCTTCGGTGCAGCTTCACCACCGGATTCCTCGTGGTCACAGGCGTTCTCCTCGTCGCGGCGGTCCTGGTGTTGATCGCGCGCACACAACTCGTGAAAGAATGAAAAATCGGACTGCCACAAGTCGCACCAAAGTCGCTGACGCGCGCCGCGCCCCGCGGGAGGACGCGCGCTCGGAACTGGTGATCGATTTCGAACGCTATGTGCCGACGGTGCTGTCGAGCCTCGTCGCCAAGTTGCGCGCGAACGCCAATGCGTTCTTCCCGCAAGCCTACGGCGTCTCGCTGGCGGAATGGCGGGTGCTGTCCTTTCTCAGGGAGCATGAGCCCGCAAGCGCCTACGACATCTGGACCAACGCGCAGCTGGACAAGGCCGTCGTCAGCCGCGAGACGACGTCGCTGAAGAAGAAGGGGCTGATCGAGCTGACCCCGGTAAGAGGCAGCGCCCGGAACCGGAGCGAGATCCGGTTGACAGCTCAGGGCGTGGCGCTGCTTGACCGCAGCCTCGACGAAATCCTGCGCCGGCACAGCAACCTCACGGCCGGCCTCGACGCCAGGACGCTGGACACCTTCTTCCGTGTCGTTGATCACATCGAGCAGCGCATTCCTCACATGGCCGATCCGTCCGAACATGCCGCGCCGGCCCATGCGCCGGTCAAGCGCATTGCGAAGCGGAGATCGCCAACCGGCGCCTGAGGGCGGCAGGCCGGGAAGCCGGCGATCGCACGGATCGAAATACGAGTCACGGTGCGGTGAGTGCACGAAGGAACCGGGCGTAATTTAGGTTTCAGTAAGCAAGTTGTAGCTAAAGTCGATCAGTGAGTTGCGTATAGGAGACTTCCAGTGATCGACTTTGACGAACTTCGTAGTATCGCCGCGGATGTTCGTATCTTTATCGATGCTTCGGAAGACAAGGGTGGCGCGTTGAAGGCCATCGTCGACGCCTACGATGTCGTCCTCGGCATCTTCCCCGCCGGCCCCGGAATGGACCTTCACGTGGTCAAGGGCACCGAGGTCCTCAATCACATCGCGCAGACCCAGGCCTCGTCGGGCTTCACGCACACCGCCATCGCCTTCCAGACCCGCGAGCAGGCTGTTGCGCTTGAGCACCTGATGGCGGCCTAGCCACCGGCGCAGAGCCGCTGACGACCGCGCATTTTGCTTTGAGATCAAACGATTGCCCGCCATGCGGCGGGGGCGATATGCAGTTTGTGCCAGTCTCGTCCCCAAGGCGCGCGGTCCTGACAAAACGGCGTCCCGACCCATCGATCCCGTGCCGTCGTCCGCGTTGCCTTCCCGAGCAAAACCGGCAAAAATCCCGTCCACGATTCCGCCGTGGGACGCGTGGATATGGGCCAGCACCTGACGGTCAGCACCGGCGAGCTTGACGGCTTCGAGGGACTCCACGACGCCGTCAAAGGCTCGCATGTCGAGGTCATGCAGCTTGAGCGCGGCAAGCTGCGCGGGACGTTGTCCCATGTCGGGATCGGCGATTTCTCGCTCAGCATCGGCGCATTCAATGTCGGGGTCCGCACCCAGCGCACTTCGGCCGATGACAAGCTGATCATCGGAATGCTGCTGAATGCCACGGATCGCGTCACGCATTGGGCATTCGACATGCAGCCGGCCGACGTGCTGGTGATCCCTCCGTCGGTCGAGCATGACGGCGTCTTTCACAAGGCCTCGTCCTATGCCGCCATTCGCTTCGACATGGCCGATCTGCCCGACATCTTCGGCGACGAGCCGCGGCTGGCCGATGCCGAAACATGGCAAGCAAAGAACCACTTTCGCGCCGACCCCACGCTCGGCATGGTCGGGGCGATCAGGCTGCCGCAGATCGTCTCGCATCTCGCCCGGTATCCGGACGCGCTGTCGGACGCCTCGTCCGAGTTCTGGAAGCGCGCGATCATCGATTGCGTCAGGCCGACGGCCATCGCATCGCTGCCGCCAGACGGAACCAGCTACCTGCCGTCGGCGATGAAGCTGGTACGCCACGTCGAGGACTATCTGCACGCCGCGGGCGCCCGCCCGGTCCATGTCTCGGAAATCTGCACCGAGCTTCGGCTGTCGCGACGCAGCCTGCACCGCGCCTTCCACGAGGTGTTCGGCGTCGGCCCGGTGACGTTCCTGCGCTACAAGCGGCTCTGCATGATCCGTTCGATCCTGCGCGAAAGCACGCCGGAGCAGACCACCGTTTCCAAGGTTGCGATCGAACAGGGCTTCATCGAGCTCGGGCGCTTCTCGCAATACTACCGCGCGATGTTCGGGGAATACCCGTCGCAGACGCTCGGCTATGCCGGTTAGAACGATCCGGCGGCGCTCACGCACATTCAAGCGCAAGATCATTTCGATCGTCCCGGATGGCCATTGCCGGACAGCACCTGCGCGGCGCCGCCGATGCCGCGCCGGAAGGCTTCATCGAAGGTGACGCCGCGAAACTGCCATTTGTAGTCCTTGCCGCGCCACGCCATCCGCCATTGCGTGGCCCAGCCGAGATCCTTGTCATCCCAGACCAGCTGTCCGACCAGGGTGGCCTCGCCGCCCCGCGGCGCCACGATCGCACTCAACTGCGCGGGCGGCGTCTTCAGGAGCCCGGCCGCCGTGACATTGGCGCTCGTCAGAGCGGCCGTATCCGGCAGCACGAAACGCATGCCGCGCTTGCCGGCCGCGGCCGCGAGTGCATCGCGCTGCAAATCGGACTGCGTCCCGTCAGAGGTGACGATAAAATCCTTCGGGCCGTGCAGCATCTCGACGAAGACGCCGAGCGTCGGCCGCTGCGATTGCCACGGCTTGAGGCCGACCTTGACGAGAATGCCGTCGATCTTGTTCTGGTCGAAAGCCACCGTCAGGTCGTAAGGCCGGTCGCGGGTGCCCTGCTCGTCATGATGCGGCTTGCCGGCATACTGATCGTGATAGTCGAAACTGCTGACGAATTCTCTGGCCCTCGATTTGTATGCGGCAAGCCTGCGGTCGCTTGCCAGCATAGGCTGGCCGGACACCTTGATCAGGACGTCCTCCAGACATGCACCGAAGCCGATGATGCGGTTCGGCTCGCCCTGGCCGGTGACGACGGTCTGCGCGCGGTAGAGGTTGTCATCCTCCGCCATCGCACCACTGCACCAGATCAATGCAACGGCAAGCAGCGCTCCGACCACACCACGTGCGAACGCGGCGATCGGATTACGTTTCGTCTCAAGCAAGGCAGCCATGGTCACCTCCGCTCGGTCACGTCATCAACGGCACATTGGTGGTATTTTTCGGCAGCGCCAACATGTTCGGACATGGGCGCCATTCCAACAGCTGCACGGCGCGCTATGGCCACGTGCGGCAGGCCTGACATATGCTCGGCGCATGCGCGGCGGCGTCGGGTGCGCCGCCCAAGACAAGAAGATCGACGAGAACAGCCAGCAGGAGACGTCCCGTGAAATGCTATGAGTTGCAAGGCCCCGGCGGCGTCGACGCGCTTGCGCTGGTCGACAAGCCGGTTCCACAGGCCGGCCCCGGCGAGGTCCTGGTACGGCTGAAGGCGGCAACGCTGAACTATCGCGACCTGCTCACGGTCAAGGGCGGCTATGGCTCGCGCCAGAAATTTCCGCTGGTGCCGGTGTCCGACGGCGCCGGTGTCGTCGAGGCGGTCGGCGCCGGCGTCAGGAATTTCGCACCCGGCGATCGCGTGATCGGCAGCTTCTTCGAAAGCTGGCTCGGCGGCGAGCCGAGCGAGGCGCGGATGCGCGCGGCGCTTGGCGGCAGCGTCGACGGCGTGCTGACCGAATACCGCGTGTTCCCGGCGCACGCGCTGGTGCGCACGCCGGACCATCTCAGCGACATCGAAGCCGCAGCGCTGCCCTGCGCCGGCCTCACGGCGTGGAGCGCGGTGGTCAAGCTCGGCGACATCAAGCCGGGACAAACCGTGCTGACCCAGGGCACCGGCGGCGTCTCGCTGTTCGCGCTGCAATTCGCCAAGATGTGCGGCGCCCGCGTCATCGCGACCTCTTCCAGCGACGCCAAGATCGTGCGGCTGAAGCAGCTCGGCGCCGACGTCACGCTCAACTACAAGACCACGCCCGACTGGGGCAAGAAGGCGCGCGAGCTGACCGGGCGCGGCGTCGATCTCGTTGTCGAGGTCGGCGGCGTCGGCACGCTGAACGAGTCGATCCGCGCGACGAAGATCGGCGGCACCATCGCCTTCATCGGCGTGCTCGCCGGTCCCGCCTCGTCCGACACCAGGCTGCCGCTGATGGTGATGCAGCAGCAGCGGTTGCAGGGCGTCACCGTCGGCTCGATCGAGGATCTGCAGGCGCTGTGCGACGGCATCAGCATGCACGGCGTCAAGCCTGTGATCGACAAGGTATTCGCGTTCGACCAGGTCAAGGACGCGTTCGCCCACATGGCGAGCGGCGCGCATTTCGGCAAGATCGCGATTACGATCGGCTGATTTGCCCACCAGCAAGGCCTAGCGCCCCGTGAACTGGGCCTTGCGCTTCTCGACGAAGGCCTTGCGGCCTTCCTGCGCGTCGGCACTTTCGCGGATCACCATCTGCAGCTCGATTTCGCGGCGGAACTGATCGGCGTAGCTTGCGTGCTCGCTCTCCTCGAGCAGCTGCCGCGTCGCGACCAGCGCGCGCGTCGGGCCATCGGCGAGGCGGGCTGCAAGCGCTTTCGCCTCGTCGAGCAGCCTTGCGTCGTCGACCACGTCGCGCACCAGTCCCCACTCCTTCGCCCGCTCGGCCGACAACGGCTCGTTCAGCAGCATCAGGTCGAGCGCGCGCTGGCGCCCGATCAGGCGCGGCAACAGCCAGGTCGAGCCGAGGTCGGGCACCAGGCCGATCCGGCTGAACACCTGGATGAAGCTCGCCGAGCGCGCGGCCAGGATGATGTCGCCGGACATCGCAAGGCTGAAGCCGCCGCCGGCCGCGACGCCGTTGACCGCGACCACCACCGGCATCCGGCACTCGCGCAAGGCCTGCATCGCCGGCCAGTAATGCTTCATCACGCCGGTATAGATATTGTCGCCGAGCGAGTTGAACGCCTTGAGATTCTGCCCGGAGCAGAAGCCGCGCCCCTCCCCGGTCAGGACCAGCGCGCGGATGCCGGGCTCGACGCCCATCTCGCCGATGGCGCGTGCGAGATCGCCGAGCAGTTCCGGCGTCATGGCATTCAGGCTGGCGGGATCGTTCAGCGTCAGAATGCCGAGCTTGCCGTCCCGCTCACGCTTCACACTGCTCATTTTCCGCTCCCCAAAATTGGTTCTTGTTGCACTGACAGTGCCATGCTTGGCATGCTACGCCAACGCGACCCGCCCGCAACAAGAACAGCGAAAGCAACGCCATGTCCGACCAGTTCTCCAACTCGCAAGTGATCCGCAAGCCGGCCGTCAGCGCCAAGGGCGGCATCGTCGCCGCGCAGTCCCGCAAGGCGGCTGAAGTCGGCGCGGAGGTATTGGCAGCGGGCGGCGATTGCGTCGACGCCGTGATTGCAACCACCTTTGCGCTGGGCGTGCTGGAGCCGTGGATGAGCGGCGCCGGCGGCGGCGGCGCGATGGTGCTGTACCGCGCCAAGGAGAACCGCGTCGAGGCGATCGACTACGGCATGCGCGCGCCCGACGGCCTGCGCCTGGAGGATTATCCGCTGACCGGCGGCGCCGCCTCCGACCTGTTCCCCTGGGCGCGGGTCAAGGACGACCGCAACCTGCACGGCCCGGGCTCGATCGCGGTGCCCGGCGTCGTCGCCGGCATGGAGGAGGCGCATCGCCGCCACGCCAAAATGCCGTGGAAGGACCTGCTGGCGCCGAGCGTCAAGCTTGCCGGCGAAGGCCTGCTGGTGGATTGGTGGACCACCGACATGATCGCAAGCTCGGCCGCCGATCTGCGGCGCTATCCGGCCAGCGCCGCTGCGTATCTGCTGGACGGCCTGCCGCCGAATGCGCAATGGGGCATCAGATCGGTGGTCCGCATGCCGCAGGACAGGCTTAAGGCGACCATGGCGCAGCTTGCAGCAGCCGGCCCGCGCGATTTCTACGAGGGCGATCTGGCGCGCAGCATCGCTGACGATATCCAGGCCGCAGGCGGCGCGCTGTCGGTGCGCGATCTCGCCGCCTTCCGCGCCCACCTGCGCGAGCCGCTCAGGATTCCCTATCGCGGCGGCACGGTCTACGCGACGCCGGAACTGACCGCGGGTCCGACCATGGCGCGCACGCTCGGCCTGCTGCAGAAGGCGTTCGAACCTGCACAGGGCGGTCCGGATGCGGCCGCCTATACCGCTTATGCCGAGGCGCTGCAGGCCGCCTATCGCGAACGGCTGAAGGACATGGGCGACGTCGACGGCCGCCGCGCGCTCGGCGCGGAGGCAATCGCCCCAAGCTGCACCACGCATTTCTCGGCGGTCGACCGCGACGGCAACATGGCCGCGGTGACGCAGACGCTGCTGTCGACCTTCGGCTCCAAATTCGTGACGCCGAACACGGGCCTCACCATGAACAACGGCATCATGTGGTTCGATCCGACCCAAGGCGCACCGAACTCGCTCGCGCCCGGCAAGCGCTGCCTGACCAACTACACGCCCGTGGTGGCGGAGGCGGCCGACGGTCGCCGTCTTGCCGCCGGGGCATCCGGCGGCCGCCGCATCCTGCCCGCGGTATCGCAGCTGCTCTCCTTCGTGATGGATTTCGGCATGGATCTCGACGCCGCGATCCATCAGCCACGCATCGACGCCAGCGAAGGCAATGTCGTAATCGGCGATGTCCGCCTGCCGCAAGCTGTGCGTGAGGTGCTGCGCGGCAGCTTCGACTATGCGGAGGCGCGCATCCAGACCCAGCCCAAGAAGTTCGCTTGCCCCAGCATCGTGCTGCGCGACGGCACCACGAACAGCGGCGCCACCGAGCCGTTTCATCCGTGGAGCGATGCAATCGCCGAGGCGTGAACCGATCACGACACGCATAACAACAAGCATCCCGGGGAGGCCGTCATGAGCTACGAACACATCACGTGCGACATCGACGGCTCCCTGATGATCGTCACGCTCAATCGGCCCGACAAGCTCAATGCCTACACCGGCACCATGGGCGCGGAGATTGCGGACGCGTTTCTGCGCGCCGATGCGGACGACAGCGTCCGCGCGATCGTCGTCACCGGCGCGGGCCGTGCCTTCTGCGCCGGCGCCGACGTCTCTGGCGGCGCCAAGAGCTTCGACACGTCCGGCAGCCACGGCGCAGGCGTGTTCGCAAGCTCCGGCCAGCGCAGCGGCCGCTTCGTCGAGGCGATCTTCAACTGCCGAAAGCCCTCGATCGCCGCGATCAACGGCGCTGCGGTCGGCGTCGGCATCACCATGACGCTACCGATGGATATCCGCATCGCCGCTCGCGGCGCCAAGATCGGCTTCATCTTCGCGCGCCGCGGGCTGGTGCCGGAGGCCGGCTGTGCGTGGTTCTTGCCGAAGCTCGTCGGCCTTCCGCAATCGCTGCGCTGGTGCCTCTCCGGCCGCACCTTCGATGCGGACGAGGCGCTGGCCGGCGGCCTCGTCAGCGAGGTGGTCGAGCCGGACGCCCTGCTCGACCGGGCGCGGCAGATCGCCCATGAGATGACGGCGGAGACATCGGCCGTGTCGGTCGCACTGACTCGCCAGATGCTGTGGCGCTTCGCCGGCGCGCCTGATCCGTTCGAATTGCTCGCGATCGACAAACCGATGTCGGTCGAGCGCGGCGGCCACGCCGACGTGCGCGAGGGCGTGCAGTCCTTCATCGAGAAGCGGAAGCCGGCGTTTCCGGGCAAGGTCTCGCAGGACATGCCGAGCCAATATCCGTGGTGGCCGCCCTCGGAATGATCGGGGATCGCGGCGCGGTGATCGTCGTGCTTCGAGACGGCCGCTGCACCTCACGGTCGCACTTCACGCACCACCGTCGTCCCGGCGAAGGCCGGGACCCATAACCACAGGGCTGTTTTGTTGAATGAGCTGTGGCCACAGCTCTGCAAGGCAATTCGCATTCGTGGTTATGGGTCCCGGCCTTCGCCGGGACGACACCGAGGATGTGGCACGGCCGGTGAGTCATATGTAGGTATTCTCGCGACACATGAGCACGGTCCGGTCAGCAGCGCGGTATCCGAAAGGTGAACCGCGTTTCGGCAGCGGAGGACGTCACCTCAAGCTTGCCGTTGTGGGCGCGCGCAATTTCCGCGGCGATGTAGAGGCCCAAACCCAGGCCTTCGTAGGTGGACTGGTGCGCAACGCGAAAGAACGGCTGAAACAACCTCTCGATAACCGCCGGAGCGATCGGCGCCCCGCCATTCGCGACCGACAACTCAAAGCCCTCGCTGTCGGTTGCCGCAGACACCCTGACTGACGAATTGCCATCGCCATGCTTCAGGGCATTGCCGACCAGGTTGGACAGCAATTGCGCGATCCGGGCCGGATCGGAATTGATGCCGCGATTGATGGCGAAATCGGTCTGGATCACGCGATCAGGCCATGCCGCACGCAATTCATTCACGACTTGCTCAAGCGCCGGCAGCAATTGCGCGTCGGCGCTGCGCTTCAATTTGAAGCCGCCGCCAAGACGGGCGCGCGCGAAGTCCAGGACATCGTCGATCAGGGTCGCCATGCGCTTCACGCTGTTCTGAAGCAACCCGACATAGGTCATCGACTTTTCGTTGAGCGGCTCCTTCAGCAACAGCCTCATGCCCGCATCGATCGAGGCGAGCGGGTTGCGCAAATCGTGCGCGAGCACCGCGATAAATTGTTCGCGAATCTCGTCCGCCTGCTGGTGGTTCAGCAGCGCGGCCTCGCTGGTTGCGACCCTCTCCTGCGCCTGCAGGTGAAACCCGATCAGCGAAGCGAACAATCCGAACATGTTGACGACTTCCGGCGTGTTCACTTTCGCCGGGTGCGGATCGATCGCGCAGAGCGTCCCGAAAAACGTGCCGTCGGCGAGGACGATCGGAATCGAAATGTAGCTTTGAAATCCGTACATCGCCGGCGTGCGGTGGTCGCGAAAGGCCGGATCCTCGGCAACATGGTCGATGGCAACGCCGTGTCCGCTCGCCCGGATTTCGTCGCAGATCGTGGTCTCGACCTTCAGCTCATCGCCGGGCTTCAGTCCGAACGAGATGCTGTCCCGGACCGCGCAGGCAATCCAGCGGCTTTCCGTGACCCTCGCCACCGCGGCAAAGCCCATGCCTGTGCTGCGGCACACGACGTCGAGGATGGTCGGAACTGCATCTATCCGGCCGATCGCCAGGATGTCAGCCTTCAGGTCAGCGGGGAGCTCTGTCGTCGGGGCGGCTGACGAGCCTTGCAAGTCCGTGGCAATCAACTCGGGAATTCGGATCTACCTCACGCAAGCACCGGGAACAAGAAAGGCCGATCATGGGTCACGCACAATGGGGATCGTCAATGATCTCAGCATGGCCCGAAACTTCGACCGCTGTCCACATCTAAAGATGGTTCCCGGATTTCCCAAGTTCGGATCGCACCGACGCCGCAGGGGCTCGTCGGACAAATCAGTGATCGGCGCTTTCGCGATGACGCGCCGCGGGACATTGCAGGACGCAAATGGGCTGATACATTTCGGCCCGACAACGAACAATGGTGACCGGCTTGAGCGATGCAAGCGCAGACGTGCCGCCCGGCGCTCAGCTCCTCGGACGCGAGTGGCTGGGCTTCGACGGCGAAATCGCCTCGATCCGCTTTGTGGCGCAGCCGCTGTTCACCAGCCGGCATGGAACGATTCAGGGCGGCTTCCTTGCGGCGATGCTGGATTCGGCGACGGGCCTCGGCGCCCTCGCTGTACTTCCGTCAACCAAGACCGTGGTGACCAGAACTCTCACCACGCGGTTTCTCAAGCCGGCGCGCGTCGGTCCGATCACGGCCAAGGCCAAGGTCGTATCGCAGACCGACCGCGACATGATCGTCGAGGCCGATCTGATCGACGCCGACAGCGTGACGGTTGCCAGCGCCACGGCCGAATTGCGGATTCTGGACAAGCGATAGCCATGCGTCGTGCTTCCTGCGTGCTGTCAGCCCTGTTGTTGCTTGCGGTCTCTGCGGCGCACGCGGCTGGGCTCCGGCACTTCGACGTTCCCGCGGGCCCCGACGGACCTGCGATCAGGGGGGTGGCTTGGCATCCCTGCGCCGAGCCCCCGCACGAGATCGATGCCCGCGGCGGCAGAACGTTCTTCGGCGTCAACGACTGCCCGATCGTGGGAGACAAGCTGCCGCTGATCGTGATCTCGCATGGCAGGCGCGGCTGGCTCGGCGGCCATCACGACACCGCCGCAGCGCTTGCGGATGCCGGCTTCATCGTCGTGACGATCAATCATCCGACCGATACCGAACGCGACACCAGCGGCACCGACAGCCTTGCCGTCACGGTCGAGCGGCCAGCCGACATCAAGCGCGCGATCGACTACGCACTCGGAGGCTGGCCCGATGCAGCCCACATCGATGCCGGACGCATCGGTCTCTATGGTTTCTCCTGGGGCGGTTATACAGGCCTCGCGGCTGTTGGCGGTGAGCCCGATCTCCGCAAGGGCCTGCCGAACTGCCAGACATCGAGCTTGCGGGCCTGCAAGGAGCTCGAAGGCGGAGAAAAGCCGAGCGGACCGGTCGTCCACGATCCGCGGATCAAGGCCGCGATCATCGTCGATCCCTATCCTGTGCTGTTCTTTGCCGCCGGGAATCTGAAAGCCGTGACGATCCCGATTCAATTGTGGAGCTCGGACCCCGCGCAGAACGGCGACGGTCTCTCCGGGTGCTGTGCGGCCGCGATCAACGACAAGCTTCCGTCCAAACCGGACTTTCACCTGGTGAAGGATGCGAAGCACTTCTCTTTCCTCGCGACCTGCACGCCGGAGGAGACGGCGAAGATGGCTGGCATCTGTACCGACGCGCCGGGCTTCGACCGCGTCGCCTTTCATCAGCGCTTCCACGCCGCGGCCATCGCGTTCTTCAGAACGCATTTGGGCGAGACCGGGACGCGATAGCTTCGTAGGGTGGGTTAGCCGGAGGCGTAACCCACCATTGTCGTCCCAAATCGGCCTGTCGACTGAAGGGAGACCAGCGGTGGGTTACGCTTCGCTAACCCACCCTACGCAACCGCCCATCCGCATTCTACACCCCGAGCTTGTCCCGTACCCGCCCGGTCAGCACCGCCGTGGTGACACCGACGCGCCAGAAGGCGTGCATCGGGATCGGCTTGATGCCGGTCACGGGCATGTCGATCTCCGCCTTGGAACCTTTGATCAGGCGGCGAGCGAGTTGCGCGCCCATCGCGGTCGAGAGCGCGACGCCGCGGCCGTTGCAGCCGAGCGAGATCAGCAAATTCTCCGCGGGCTCATGAACATGCGGATAATGATCGGTGGTGATGGCGAGACGGCTGTTCCAGCCATGGGTCCAGTTGACGCCTTTGAGCTGCGGCCACAGCCGCTCGGCGTAGCGGATCAGATAAGCGACGTCGGTCGGCTTGCTGATCCAGCGCATCGGGCCACGGCCGCCCATCAGCAGCCGATTGTGCTGGTCGATCCGATAATAGACCGTGATATGGCCGCTCTCGTACAACACCGGACGCGTTGGCATGATCGAACGCGCGACCTCGTCGGACAGCGGCGCCGTCGCCGCGATCGAGGAGAACACCGGCACGATGGTGCGGCGGAGCGCGGGCCAGAGATCATCGGTAAAGCCATTGGTCGCGAGCAGCACCTTGTCGGCATGCACGATTGCGCGCGGTGTCTCGATCCGCCAGCGGCCGCTGTCACGACGCAACGACAGCGCCGGCGTCTCGCCATGGACGGCAACGCCGGCGCCGATCGCGGCGCGCGCCAGGCCGCGCGCGTAACTCAACGGATGCAGATCGCCACCGCGCGCATCCAGCATGGCGCAGAGGTAACGGTCGCTGCCGGTCATCTCGCGCATCTCGACGGCATTGAGCAGCTTAACCGGCATGCCGCGCCGGATGCACTGCTTCGCCGTGGTCTCGATCGCCGTGGCGCTGGCCGCATTGTAGGCGGCGCGCAGCGTGCCGTTCTGCCGCGCCTCGCAGGGAATCTGGTAGCGACGGATCAGGTCATGCGTGAAGTTGGTGGTACCGTAGGAGAATTCGATCATGCGGCGGCCGAGGTCGGCGCCGAAATCCTGTTCGATCTGATCCGGGTCGTGCTTCAGCCCCGGATTGGTCTGGCCGCCATTGTTGCCGGAGGCGCCCCAGCCCGGCTCCTGCGCCTCCAGCACGGTCGCGAGCACGCCCTGCTCGGCAAGATGCAGCGCGGTCGACAGGCCGGTAAAGCCGCCGCCGATGATCGCGACCGGCGCGCTCTTGTCCGACGTCAGCGGCGGTGTCGGTGTCGCTTCCACCGCGGTGTCGGCGTAGAGGCTCGGTGGAAGAGGAAGGCGAGTGGATGAACTCATAGGATCGTACCGGTCAGAATGAGATGTGGTTGCGTCGGTGTATCCGCGGATACGCTGCACCTCTCCCGCTTGCGGGGGAGGTCGGATTGCATCGGAGACGCAATCCGGGTGGGGGCTCTTTCCACAATGCGACTCGCGGAGAGACCCCCACCCCGGCCCTCCCCCGCAAGCGGGAGAGGGGGTCGAGTGCCGATGCGGCCACAGCTCGACCGAACAACGCCATGATCACAACGGGTGCAGCACGCGGCGCAGGAAATCCTGGGTGCGCGGGTGCTGCGGTTGGTTGAGGACGGATTTGGCGGCGCCCTGCTCGACGATGACGCCACCGTCGATGAACAGCACGCGGTCGGCGACGTCGCGGGCAAAGCCCATCTCATGGGTGACGACGACCATGGTCATGCCGTCGTCGGCGAGCTTGCGCATCACCGAGAGCACGTCGCCGACCAGTTCGGGATCGAGCGCCGAGGTCGGCTCGTCGAACAGGATCGCTTTCGGCTGCATCGCCAGCGCACGCGCGATCGCGACGCGCTGCTGCTGGCCGCCGGAGAGCTTCGGCGGATGCACCTCGGCCTTGTCGGCGAGCCCGACCTGCGCGAGCAGCGCGCGGCCGCGGGCCATCGCTGCCTCGCGCGGCTCCTTCTTCACATACAGCGGCCCCTCGATGACGTTCTCGAGCGCGGTGCGATGCGGAAACAGGTTGAAGCGCTGGAACACCATCGAGACCTGGGTGCGGATCGCCACAATCGAGCGGTCGCCCTGATCGACGCGCGCGCCTTCGACGCTGATCTCGCCGCGATCGTAGCTTTCGAGCCCGTTGATGCAGCGCAGGATGGTCGACTTGCCGGAGCCGGACGGGCCGATGATGCAGACCACCTCGCTCTTGGCGACCGAGGCCGTGATGCCCTTCAGCACCTCGACCTTGCCAAAGCTCTTGTGGACGTCGCGCAGCTCGATCATTTGCGGTTCGCCTTGTTCTCGAAGTGCCGAACCAGCAGGATGAGCGGAATGCTCATGGTGAGGTACATCAGCGCCACCAGCGTGAACACGCTGGTGTTCTTGAAGGTCGAGGAGGCGATCAGCTTGCCCTGCAGCGCGAGCTCGGCGACCGTGATGGTGGAGGCTTGCGAGGAATCCTTCAGCATCATGATCATGATGTTGCCGTAGGGCGGCAGGATGATCCTGACCGCCTGCGGCAGCACCACGCGGCGCATGGTGAGCCACCAGCCCATCCCGATGGTCTGCGCCGCCTCGATCTGCCCCTTGTCGATCGCCTCGATGCCGGCGCGGAAATTCTCCGCCTGATAGGCCGAATAGGCAATGCCGAGCCCGATGATCGCGGCCTGCAGCGCCGACAGCGCAATGCCGAAATCGGGCATCACGAAATAGATGTAAAACAGCAGCACGATGATCGGGATACCGCGGATCACATTGATCAGTGCGGCGCTGAGGCCTGTGAGAACGCCGATGCCGGACACCCGCATCAAGGCCCACACCAGCCCGAGCGCGGTCGAGAGCAAGAGCGAGCCGACGGTGACGACGATGGTCAGCCAGACACCCTGCAACAGGATCGGCACGAACTCGACGGCGTCATGGAAGAATTTTTGCATCGGTAGAATGTATCCAGTCCCTCGAATACGTCCCCGTCATCCTGAGGAGCGGCGTCTTCGCCGCGTCTCGAAGGATGAATCGGCCCGGCTTGTGGCCGTCGACCCTTCGAGACGCGCTACGCGCTCCTCAGGGTGACGGGTCAACTGATCTCACCTAGTCCGGACGGAGTGAAGCAACACTCTCACGACGCGCTAGCCTTCTGGCCCCATTTCTCCAGGATCTTTGCGATCGTGCCGTTGGCCTTCAGTTTCGCCAGCGAGGCGTTGATCTTGGCCAACAGCTCGGTGTCGCTCTTGCGGATGCCGATCGCGACCGTGCCGACGGTGACCGGCTTGTAGCCGTCGACCAGCCGGACGTCGGCGAAATTGCCCTGCTGCAGATTGTAGGCGAGGATCGGATAGTCGGCGAAGCCGGCCTTGAGGCGGCCGGCATTCACGTCGCGCAGGATGTCGGGAATGGTGTCGTAGACCTTGACCTCGCTGAACAGCCCGGTCTTCTTCAGCGCATCGACGAACGCCGTGCCGACCTGGGCGCCGACCACGGTGCCCTTCAGGTCCTCTTGCGAGGTGTAAGCCTTGGTGTCGGCCTTCGGCACCACCAGGCCCTCGCCATAGGTGTAGACCGGCTCGGAGAAGTCGATCACCTCCTTGCGCGCGGCAGTGGCGAACATCGCGGCAGCAATGATGTCGATCTTGTTCGCCGTCAGCGAGGGGATCAGCGCCGAGAACTGCATCGGCTCGATCTGCACGGAGAAGCCGGCGTCCTTGCCGATTTCGGTGGCGAGATCGACCATGATGCCCTGGATCGAATTGGTCTTGGTGTCGAGGAAGGTGAAGGGGATGCCGGTCGGCGTCGAGCCGACCTTCAGCACCTGCTGCGCCCCTGACGGCGCGCTCAAGGCAAGGGCAAGCGCCGCGACCGCGGCACGGACGAGACGCTGAAAGGACATCGCACACCTCCCGAAGCTGGCCTCGGCGCCGCATCGCACTGCTTTTCGAGCTAGAGGTTGCGGGCGACGCCGTTCCGGCCTATTTTCACCAATATGAAATTGTGGTCACGAAACCACGGCCAATGCAAGCAGTTTTCATGCACATGAAGGAAGCGGATTGACGTGAGCGGCGGCAAGAGAATGCGCAAAGGCGCGGCAGCGCGGCCCGTGACGCCACGCCGCGCCGCCAAAAAGCCGGTCAAGAAGCCGGCCGAACCGGCGATGGATCTCGCGGTCGGACGCCGCATCCGCGACCTGCGCCGCACCAAGCAGATGTCGCTGGAGGTGGTTGCCGCGCGTACCGACCTGTCGATCGGCTTCATCAGCCAGATCGAGCGCGGCCTGTCGTCGCCGTCGCTGCGCGTGCTGGCGACGCTGGCCGACGTGCTCGGCGTCGGCATCGCCGCGCTGTTCGGCGCGACGCCCAGGGATGACGGCGCCGGTGGCATCGTGACCCGCGAGGTGCAGCGCGCCGAGCTGAAACTGTGGCGCACCGGCATTTCAAAGCAGCTGCTGAGTCCCGCCGGCAGCGAGAGCCGGCTCAACCTGTTCCTGGTGCATCTCGAACCCGGCGGCAACACCGGCGACGAGTTCTACACCCATGACGGCGAAGAGGCCGGCCTCGTGCTATCAGGCGAGATGATTCTGACGGTCGACACCGAGACCTGGACGCTGAAGCAGGGCGACAGCTTCCGCTTCGCCAGCCGCCGCCCGCATCGGTTCTCCAACCCGGCCGGCGACGCCAAAGCCGTGGTGCTGTGGGTGAATTGTGTGACGGCGGCGGGGTAGTCCCATCCAATGTCGTCCCGGCGAAAGCCGGGACCCATAACCACAGGGTCATGTTGTTGAACAAGGCTGCGGCCCCAGCATCACACCATAACTCACATTCGTGGTTATGGGTCCCGGCTTTCGCCGGGACGACACCTGTTATTACGGAGCCCTCACGTCGAGCCGCATCACTTCAACCCCATCACAATTTCCTCGATCTTGATCGGGAAATTCCGCACCCGGATGCCGGTGGCGTGGAAGACGGCGTTGGCGACGGCGCCGGCGCTGCCGGTGATGCCGATCTCGCCGACGCCTTTGATGCCGAGCGGGTTGACGTGCGGATCATGCTCGTCGACGGTGATGACCTCCATCGGCGGCACGTCGGCATTCACAGGCACATGATACTCGGCGAGGTTCGCATTCAGGATGCGCCCCGAACGATGGTCCATCACCGCTTCCTCGTGCAGCGCGAAAGAGAGGCCCCAGATCATGCCGCCGTATAGCTGGCTCTGCACCATCAGCGGATTGACGATGCGGCCGGCCGCGAACGCGCCGACCAGCCGTGTGGCGCGGATCTGGCCGAGCTCCGGATCGACCTTGACCTCGGCAAACACGGCGCCATGCGCATGCATCGCATATTGCGACTGCGCCGCCGCATCGGCTGCGCCGGTGCCGGTGGCGTCGACCTCGGCGAGGCCGGCGCGCGCCAGGATCTCGGCGTAGCTTTCGCTGCGCGCGTCATCGTCGCGGCGATGCAGCCGACCGGCCCGCGCCACCACGCCGGCGTTGCCGGCGCCGAACAGCGGCGAGCGCTCATCCGAGGTCGCAAGCTCGGCGAGCTTTGCGATCACGGCCGCACCGGCATTGTGGATCGCCGCGCCGACGGTTGCGGTATGCCCCGAACCGCCGGCAATGCCGGCATCGGGCAGATCGGAGCTGCCGGAGCGGAACGTCAGCTGATCGAAATCGAGCCCGAGCGCGTCGGCCGAGATCTGCGCCAGCGCGGTCCAGGCGCCCTGCCCCATATCATGCGCGCCGGTCTCCATCACGCCCTTGCCATCGGCGCGGATCACCGCGCGCGCATTGCCCTGGAACATGATGGCCGGGAAGGTCGCGGTCCCCATGCCCCAGCCGACCAGAAAGCCGTTCTCGTCACGCATCTGCTTCGGCTGCAGCGGACGACCCGCCCAGCCGAACCGTTCGGCGGCTCTTGCATAGCACTGGCGCAGCGCCTTGGATGAAAACGGCTTGCCGGTGGTCGGCTCGACCTCGGCATAATTCTTCAGCCGAAACTCCAGCGGATCGATGCCGCAGGCGAACGCCGCCTCGTCGATCGCGCTTTCCAGCACGATCGATCCGGTGGCCTCGCCCGGCGCGCGCATGAACAGCGGCGTACCGGTGTCGACGCGCACCGCCTCGTGCGCGGTGCGGATCGCAGGGCTGGCATAGAGCGTGTGCGAGGCGTCGGCCGCGGGCTCGTAGAAATCGTCGAAGCTCGACGTCGTGATCCGCGCCTCGTGGTTGATCGCGGTCAAGAGGCCTGTCTCGTCGGTGCCGATCCGGATGCGCTGGCGGGTCGGCGGACGATGGCCGACCGGCCCATACATCTGGCTGCGGCGCAGCACGAGCTTGACCGGACGGCCGATCAGCTTGGCGGCCATGATGCCGAGCACCTGCGGCCCGGAGATCAGCCCCTTGGAGCCGAAGCCGCCGCCGAGGAACGGGCTGTTGATGTGGATGTTCGCCGGCGGAATGCCGAACAGCCCGGCGATGCGCATCTGTGCGAACCCCATGCCCTGGCTCGGCGTGTCGATGAACAGGCGATCGCCGTCCCACACCGCGACGATCGCATGCGGCTCCATCGCGTTGTGATACTGCGCCGGCGTCTCGTAGGTCGAATCGGTCAGCTTCGCGGCTGCGGCAATGCCGGCATCGATATCGCCGTGGCGGACTTCGGCGGGATTGCCGATGCCGACCACGGGTGGCGCATAGGCCTCGCCGGCGTCGAGGCCGACGCGCGCGATCTCGACCTGGTAGCGCGGCGACAGCAGCGCTGCGCCTTCGGTCGCGGCTTCCAGCGTCTCGGCGATCACGACCGCGATCGCCTGGTTGGCGTAGCGCACCTCGTCGCTCTGCAACAGCTCCATGCGGAACGCGAACGGGTTGCCCTTGGCGTCGGGATCTTCCGCGAGCTCGGGCTTGTGCGCCGGCGTCATCACGTCGATGACGCCGGGATGGCGCTTGGCGGCGGCGACGTCGAGCGCGGTGACACGGCCGCGCGCGATGCAGCTGGTTGCGATCACGGCATAGACCATGCCGGGCGGATGATTGTCGGCGGCATAGCGGGCCTTGCCGGTGACCTTCAGCACGCCGTCGGTGCGGGTCATCGGCTGGCCGATGTTCGAGCCATGCCTGATATGGGCGGGGTCGCGGGTCAGACTGAGTTCAACCGTCATGCGTTACGCTCCTGCAACGGATGAGAAAGGAGAGCCGGGCAACGCGGGAATGCGATCCGGCGTGCCTGCGGCGGCAAGGGTGAGCGCGCGCACGACGATGCGCTGCGCGAGCTCGATCTTGAAGGCGTTGTCGCCGGACGGCTTGGCGCCGGCGAGCGCGGCGCGCGCCACCTCGCGATAGACCGCCGCATCGGGCGCGGCGCCCGCGAGCACCTGCTCGGCCTCGCGCGCGCGCCACGGCTTTGCCGCGACGCCGCCGAGCGCGAGCCGCGCTTCACGGATCTTGCCATCCTCGATGCGTAAGGCCGCCGCGGCCGAGACCACGGCGAAAGCGTAGGACGTGCGCTCGCGCACCTTGATGTAGCGGGCATGCCGAGCGAAGCCTTGCGCCTCGGTCGGCAGCCGCAGCGCGACGATCAGGTCGCCGCGCTCCAGCGCGGTCTCGCGCTCAGGCGTCTCACCGGGCAGCCGATGCAGCGCCTCGAGCGGCAGCTCGCGCCGGCCGCCCTTGCCCTCGATCTCGACGATTGCATCGAGCGCGACCAGCGGCACGCAGAAGTCCGACGGATGGGTGGCGATGCAGCCCTCGCTCCAGCCGAGCACCGCGTGCAGGCGGTTCTCGCCCTTCAACGCATCGCAGCCGGCGCCCGGCCAGCGCCGGTTGCAGGCGCTGCCGGCGTCGTAGAAATAGGCGCAGCGCGTCCGCTGCATCAGATTGCCACCAACGGTCGCGGCATTGCGCAGCTGCGCCGATGCACCCGACAGCAGCGCCTCGGCGACCGCGGGATAGTTGCGCGCAAACGCGGCGTCATGCGCGAGATCGGCATTGCGCACCAGCGGGCCGATGCGCAAGCTACCATCGGAGAGATGCTCGATACGATCGAGCCCGGGCAGACGCGTGACGTCGACGAGGCGGCTCGGCCGGCTGACACCGCCCTTCATCAGGTCGAGCAGGTTGGTACCGGAGGCGAGATAGCTCGCGCCCTTTTCGGAAGCCGCCGCGATCGCGTCCGCGACGCTGGCCGGCCTGACATAATCGAAATTCATCATGCGGAGCGCCTCTGCTTGCTGGCGGTCATGTTGGATTGCGCCTCGAGCACGGCTTCGGTGATCCCCTCATAGGCGCCGCAGCGGCAGAGATTGCCGCTCATGCATTCGCGCACGCGCTCCGGATCGTCGCCGGCCTGCCCTTCCTGGATCAGGCCGATGCCGCTCATGATCTGGCCCGGGGTGCAGAAGCCGCACTGGAAACCGTCATGGGCGATGAAGGCGGCCTGCACCGGATGCAGCTCGCCGCCGCGCCCGACGCCTTCGATGGTCGTGATCTCGGCGCCGTCATGGCTGACGGCGAGCGCGAGGCAGGAATTGATGCGGCGGCCGTCGACCAGGATGGTGCAGGCGCCGCACTGGCCGCGGTCGCATCCCTTCTTGGTTCCGGTGAGGTCGAGCCGCTCGCGCAACAGGTCGAGCAGGGTGACGCGGGGGTCGTCGAGGGCAATATCCCGGCGGACGCCGTTGATGGTGAGACTGATGGGGAGATTCATGCAGGGCTCCGATCCGTGTATGGTCGGGTTGAATCGAGGCAACGCGAACCCGTGGCCGCCGATGCATGATCGGCGCGCCTTGTCAGGCCCGGTGCTGGTCGCCATATACGGAGGCATCCTCCGTTTACAAGGGAGGGTAAAAAGAAAAAGGAATGGCCGGTTCATCACCAGAAATTGTCCGCAAGCCGCGCGCCGACGCCGTGCGCAATCGCGAGCGCGTGCTGGAAGCGGCCAAGGCCGTGTTTTCGGCCGGCGGCAGCGAGGCGAGCCTCGAGGCCGTCGCGCGCCATGCCGGCGTCGGCATCGGCACGCTGTATCGCCACTTCCCGACCCGCGAGGCGCTGTATGAGGCGGTCTATCGCCGCGAGGTCGAGCAGCTCGGCGATCTTGCCGAGCAATTGCAATGCGCCCCCGAGCCTGTCGAGGCGCTGCGGCGCTGGCTGCGCGCCAATGTGGAGTTCGTCGCGACCAAGAAGGGCATGGTCGCCGCTCTCGCGCTGGTCGCGCACGGCTCGACCGAGTTGCACGCCTATTCGTTCGATCGCCTCACCAAGGCGATCGGCACGCTGCTCGCGCGCGCCGTCGCGGCCGGCGCCATTCGCGACGACATCAGCGCCGAGGACGTGCTGCGCGCGCTGATCGGCATGTGCTACATGCACGACCAGCCGGGCTGGCAGACCACGGCGCTCAGGCTGTTGGATGTGTTCGTGGACGGGCTGCGGCTGCAGCCGGCGGGTGCAGCGGCATCCACGGCAAAACCCGCGAAGAAGAAGGCCGGTGGGCCGCGCTCGCCGTAGCCCGCATGAGCGGAGCGACATTTCGGGGACGAGTAGCCCCCCGATATCGCTGCGCTCATCCAGGCTACACTTGCTGCACTCAGGCTCCTGGATGTGTTCGTGGACGGGCTGCGGCTGCAGCCGGCGGGTGCAGCGGCATCCGCGGCAAAGCCAGCAAGGAAGAAGGCCGGCCGGCCGCGCTCACCGTAGCTGCTACAAGTGTGTCGTAATCAGAAATACTCCGCGCGAAGGCCAGGTGTTGGGCGCGCGGATTCCAGCCATTGAACGAAGGTCGAATGGGCGATCCGGTGTTTCCGTTCGCGCGTCGTCCCCGGGAATGACTATGCTGGCATAAAACAGGTAGACGCGAGAGCCAACTCCGCGATCTGCCGATTGGCCATGGCGAGGAAAACGCGCGTTCGCGCTCGAGCTTTCGAGGACGACTCCCGCCGTTCGGGAAAAGATGCGCCTGCCGTTCATTTGGATTGCCGAAATGAACGAGAGCATCTCATCTCCGTTTATCCGCTACCCTATCGGCACCTCGCTGCTGATGGCCGGCATTCTGTTCGTCGGCATCGTCGCCTATCCACTGCTGCCGGTCGCGCCGCTGCCGCAGGTCGACTTTCCGACCATCCAGATCTCGGCAAGCCTGCCGGGCGCCAGCCCCGAAACCATGGCCTCCTCGGTTGCGCAGCCGCTGGAGCGGCAATTCGCGCAGATTCCCGGCATCGCGCAGATGACCTCGACGAGCTCACTCGGGTCGACCGCGGTCACCATTCAGTTCGATCTGAACCGCAACATCGACGGCGCCGCCAACGACATCCAGGCGGCGATCAATGCCGCCAGCGGCCAGCTGCCCAAGAACCTGCCGTCGCCGCCCACCTATCGCAAGGTTAACCCGGCGGACTCGCCGATCCTGCTGTTGTCGGCGACCTCCGACACCCTGCCACTGATCAGGGTGAGCGATGCGGTCGACGCCCAACTCGGGCAGCAGATCAGCCAGATTTCCGGCGTCGCCCAGGTGTTCATCGGCGGACAGCAGAAACCCGCGATCCGCGTGCAGATCGATCCCGCCAAGCTGGTCGCCAAGGGGCTCTCGCTGGAAGATATCCGCAGCCAGATCGCCATCACGACGGTCGACAGCCCGAAGGGCAACATCGACGGCGCCAGCCGCGCCTACACGATCTACGCCAACGATCAGCTCCCGGATGCCAAGGACTGGAATGACGTCATCGTCGCCTACCGCAACGGCGGCCCGTTGCGGATTCGCGACATCGGCCAGGCCGTCGCCGGGCCGGAAGACATGAAGCAGGCCGCCTGGGCGGACGGCAAGCGCGGCGTCTTCCTCGTCATCTTCAAGCAACCCGGCGCCAATGTCATCGGGACGGTCGACAGGATCAAGGCGCAACTTCCAAGACTGATTGCCGCGATTCCGCCCGCCATCAAGATCAAGATCATCAGCGACCGGACCTTGACCATCCGCGCCGCCGTCGAGGACGTGCAGATCACGTTGCTGATCACCATCGTTCTGGTCGTCATGGTGATCTTCGTCTTCCTGCGCAGCTTCTGGGCCACGGTGATTCCTGCCGTCACCGTGCCGCTCGCGCTGCTCGGCGCCTGCGCGCTGATGTGGGCGTTCGGCTATACGCTCGACAACCTGTCGCTGATGGCGCTGACGATTGCGGTCGGCTTCGTGGTCGACGACGCCATCGTCATGCTGGAGAACATCACGCGATACGTCGAGCAGGGCGAGCGGCCGCTTGCCGCGGCGCTGCGGGGCGCCGGAGAGATCGGATTCACGATCCTGTCGATCAGCATTTCACTGGTCGCGGTGCTGATCCCGTTGCTGCTGATGGGGGGCGTCATCGGCCGGCTGTTCCGCGAGTTTGCGGTGACCCTGGCGATGGCGATCTTCGTCTCGCTGGTGGTGTCGCTGACGCTGACGCCGATGATGGCATCGCGCTTCCTGCGCGCGCATGGCGAAACCAGGCACGGCCGGCTCTACCAATGGAGCGAGGCGGCATTCGACAGGATGCTGCATGGCTATGAGCGCGGCCTCGATCTGGCGCTGAGCTGGAGCCGGACCACGCTCTGCATCTTCTTCGCGACGCTGGCGCTGTCGGTCTATTTGTTCGTGATCATACCGAAGGGATTTTTCCCGCAACAGGACAACGGCTTCCTGAACGCCGTGTCGGAGATGGCCCAGGACATCTCGTTTGCCGACATGAAGCAGCATCAGGAAGAACTCAGCCGGATCGTCCGGGCCGATCCCGCGGTCGACAGCATGGCCGAGTTCATCGGCGGCGGCGGCACCGCGCTGAATTCGGGCCGCATGTACATCACGCTGAAGCCGCACGAGGAGCGCGACGCGGATGCGCAGCAGATCATCGCGCGGTTGCGGCCGAAGCTCGAGGCGGTCGAAGGTGCACGCCTCTACATGCAAGCCTCGCAGGACGTCCGGCTCGGCGGCCGCGCCACCCGGACGCAGTTCGAATACACGCTGCAGGACGCCAACCTCGCCGAGCTGAACCAGTGGGCGCCGAAGATCCTGGCCAGCATGAAGACCCTGCCCGAATTGCGCGACGTCGCGACCGACCAGCAGACCGAGGGAACGACGCTGACGATGACCATCGATCGCGACACCGCGTCGCGCTACGGCATCCAGCCGCAATTGATCGACGACACGCTGTACGACGCGTTCGGCCAGCGCCAGGTGGCCCAATACTTCACCCAGCTCAACAGCTATCACGTCATCCTGGAGATCCTCCCCGAGTTGCAGGGCAAGCTCGACACGCTCAACAAGCTCTACATCAAGTCGCCGGCGACGGGCGACGAAGTCCCGCTCTCGGTGTTCTGCAAGTGGACGACGGTTCCGGTGCGCCCGCTGGCGATCGCCCACCAGGGGCAGTTTCCTGCGACCACGATCAGCTTCAACCTCGCGCAAGGGGTCGCGCTCGGCCAGGCCACCGATGCCATCCAGAACGCCGTCGCCAATCTCGGGGCTCCGGCGACGCTCAGCTCGAGCTTTCAGGGCACTGCGCAGGCCTTTCAGGAGTCACTGAGCTCGGTGCCGCTGCTGATCCTGGCTGCGCTGGTCGTGGTCTATCTGATCCTCGGCATGCTCTATGAAAGCTACATCCATCCGCTCACGATCCTTTCCACGCTGCCGTCGGCCGGCGTCGGTGCGCTGGCGATCCTGATGGCGTTCGGGTTCGATTTCAGCCTGATCGCGCTGATCGGCATCATCCTCCTGATCGGGATTGTGAAGAAGAACGGCATCATGATGGTCGACTTCGCGATCGCCGCCGAACGCGAAGAGCATCTGTCGCCGCGTGAATCGATCCGGAAGGCGGCGCTCTTACGTTTCCGCCCGATCATGATGACGACGATGGCAGCCCTGCTCGGCGGCGTACCGCTGATGCTCGGCACCGGAACAGGCGCGGAAATTCGTCAGCCGCTCGGCTACGCGATGGTTGGCGGCCTGATCGTGAGCCAGGCGTTGACGCTGTTCACGACGCCGGTCGTGTATCTCTATCTCGACAGATTCTCGAACGCGCTTTCGAATTGGACGGCGACGAAACGAGACGACGATGCCGAACCGTCCGTGAACCGGGATGCCGCCGAATAGCGCAGCTCAGCCGCGTTGCGCCTCCTCCACCAGCCAGTCCCGAAAGGCGACCAGCGCGGGATTGGACTCCGAGGACGTCGGATAGACCGCATAGTGGCAATAGGCCACGCGCAGACTGTGGTCGGACAGGCGGACCAATTTCCCCGCCAGCATGTCCGATCGTGTGATCGAGAGGCGCCCAAGCGCAATGCCCTGCCCGGTCACGGCAGCCTCCATCAGCGCGTTGGTATCGGTGAAGGACGTGCCGACGATGTCGCGGTCGAGCTTCAGACCCGCCGACTTGAACCAGGCGCGCCATGACAGGTTGCGGTCGATCAGGAGCGGCTCCGACAGCATCGCAACCGGGTCCTTCGGCAACCGGCCGCCGTTGAGGCTCGGGCTGCACACCGGGAAAAACTCTTCACCGAACAGCTTGATGGCGCGAAGCCCCTTCCAGTCGCCGGTCCCGAACCGGATCGCGATGTCGACGCCATCGGATTTGAAATTGGCCAGCGCCTGACCGGACTTGATGTGCAGGTTGATGTACGGATAGCGGGCCGTGAAGCGCGACAGCCGCGGAACCAGCCAGCGCGCCGCCATCACCGGCAACAAGCTCACGGTCAGCTCGGCGTCGGCACGACGTGTATGAAGGCTGCCGAGCGCCGCGTTCAATTCCGAAAACGCGCCCTTGACGCCGGCCTGCAGCCGCAGTCCGGCCGGCGTCGGCACCATCCGGTTGCCCTGCCGCTCGAACAGCGTCAGGCCGAGTTCCTCTTCCAGTTGGCGGATGCGCTGGCTCACCGCGCTGTGCGTCACGTGCAGCTCGCGCGCAGCTTCCGAGTAGCTGCCGTGACGGCAAGCCACCTCGAACACGCGCAGGGTCTCCAACGGCGGCAACGGGGCCATCAGGCGATTGTTAGGAACGCTAACAAGCGCTGTCAAATCATATCGTTCGCGCCGTTGCCGCGCCGGGACTAGTTGAGCAGGTGCCGAGATCGTGCACCCTGGAGCACCTGCGATGTCCTCTTCCGCCGTTCTATTGCGCCGAACCGAAGCACCGGCCGACGCGCGTTGCCCGCAGCGTCACGCAAGCCCGCCGTCGCGCGCCGCAGCCACCGATCTCGATCCGCGCACCCGCATGCTGCTGGAGCAGCCGATCGCGCCGCTGATCCTGCGGCTTGCGCTGCCCAACGCCACAGTGATGATGGTGCAGATCCTGATCGGCTTGCTGGAGGTCTATTTCGTCTCGCGCACCGGCGTCGATGCGCTTGCCGGCGTGGCGCCGGTGTTTCCGCTGGTGTCGCTCGTGGTGGCGATCGCGCAGGGTGCGATCGGCGGCGGCTTCGTCACGACGGTCGCGCGTGCGCTCGGCACCGGCCGGATCGGCAACGCCAGCGACTACGCGTGGTATGCCGTGGTGCTCGGCGTCCTGCTCGGCCTCGCGACATCAGTCGTGATGCTGACATTGGGCGCGCAGCTCTACGGCACGATGGGCATCTCGGGCAACGCGCTTGCGATCGCGCTGTCCTATTCCGGCATCATCTTTGCCGGCGCGATCCCGATCTGGCTGTTCAACCTGCTGATGGCGGTGGTGCGCGGCACCGGCAATCTGCTGGTCCCGGTGATCGTGGTGTGCAGCGGCGCGTTGATCCTGCTGCCGCTGTCGCCGGCGCTGATCTTCGGCGCGTTCGGTTATCAAGGCCTCGGCCCCTCCGGCGGCGCCGTCGCGATGCTCGTATACTACGCGTTCGGAACGCTGGTCTATGCGGTCTATCTCTGGGGCCACTTTGGCGCGCTGAAGCCATCGTTTCGCATGCCGACGCTCTCGCTTGCGCCAATGCTTGCGATCCTTCGCGTCGGCGGCATGTCGGCCGTCGTGTCGGCCACCACCAATCTGACGCTTGCGATCGTCACCGCCTATGTCGCGATCGGCGGCGTCGAGGCGCTGGCTGGCTACGGCGCGGGCTCGCGGCTCGAATTTCTGCTGGTCCCGCTCGCCTACGGCATCGGCGGACCGGTCGGCATCATCATCAGCGCCAATCTCGGCGCCGGCCGGATCGACCGCGCGGTGAAGACGTCATGGATCGGGGTTGCGATGGCCTGCACGCTCACTGAGCTGATCGGGCTGGCTGCGGCGGCCTTCCCCGAAGCCTGGATCGGGCTGTTCAGCCAGGACCCGGCCGTGCTGCAGATCGGCGCTGAGTATCTGCACCGCGTCGGACCGTTCTTCGGATTCTTCGGGCTCGGCTACGTGCTCTACTGTGCCGGCCAGGCGACCCGGCGAATGGAGGCGTCGGTGCTCGCCGCCTTGCTCAGAGCCGCGATCGCCGTCGCCGGAGGCTACGCGGTGATCGCGTTGAAAGCGGATGTCACCTGGAATTTCATAGCCGTCGCCGTCGGCATGGTCGCGTTCGGCCTGTTCGCACTGCCGCCGCTGATCAGGCGCGCGGGCTACGACGACCCGCTTGCTTGAACCGTCACCCGAACCTGACATCGTAGCGCTTGATCGACAGCTTCTTGGTGTCGATCTCGGGCTTCTTGCCGGAGAGCATGTCGGCCAGCACCCGGCCCGAGCCGCAGGCCATGGTCCAGCCGAGCGTGCCGTGCCCGGTGTTGAGGTGCAGATTGGCAAACCGCGTCGCGCCGATCACCGGCGGGCCGTCCGGCGTCATCGGGCGCAGGCCGCACCAGAAGGTGGCCTTGGGCAGGTCGCCGCCGCGCGGAAACAGATCGGTCAGCGAGTGGTCCAGCGTCGCGCGCCGCGCGTCGTAGAGCTTGGTCGAATAGCCCGAGATCTCGGCGGTGCCGCCGACCCGGATGCGATCGCCGAGCCGGGTGATCGCGACCTTGTAGCTCTCGTCCATCACGGTCGATTCCGGCGCGCCGGCGGCATCCTTGATCGGCACCGTGATCGAATAGCCCTTCACCGGATAGACTGGCAGCGAGATGCCGAGCGGCCGCACCAGATGCGGCGAGTAGCTGCCCAGCGCCAGCACGTAGGCATCGGCGGTCATCAGGCCGGCACTGGTCGCAACGCCGGTGATGCGGGTGGCATCCGCGTTCAGGCCGTCGATGCCGACATTGAAATTGAAGCGCACGCCGATCTTCTCGGCTTCCAGTGCGAGCGCCTGCGTGAACATGTGGCAGTCGCCGGTCTCGTCATGCGGCAACCGCAGCCCGCCGGCGAATTTCTGCTTCACGGCGGCCAGCGCCGGCTCGGCTTTGATGCAGCCGTCACGGTCGAGCACCTCGAACGGGACGCCGTATTGCTTCAGCACGGCGATGTCATCGCCGGTGTGATCGAGCTGGGCCTGCTCGCGAAACAGCTGCAGTGTGCCCTGCGCACGTTCGTCGTAGCGGATGCCGATGTCATTGCGCAGCGCCTGCAGGCAGTCGCGGCTGTATTCCGCGATCGGAATCATCCGGCTCTTATTCACCGCGTAGCGCGACGTGGTGCAGTTGCGCAGCATCTTCAGCAGCCAGAGCCACATCACGGGATCGAGCTTCGGGCGGATCACCAGCGGGCCGTGCTTCATCAGCAGCCACTTCACCGCTTTCACCGGCACACCGGGTCCAGCCCAGGGCGACGAATAGCCCGGCGAGACTTCGCCGGCATTGGCGAAGGAGGTTTCGAGCGCAGGCTTCGGCTGACGGTCGATCACCGTCACCTCATGGCCGGCACGCGCAAGGTAATAGGCGGAGGTGACGCCGATCACGCCACTGCCGAGAACAAGGACCTTCACTTTTCCTCACATCCTGCAGCGAAAACGCAATCGCCGCTGCGAAACCACTCTGCTTCGCAACGGCGACAGCAATTTGTAGAGCTAGCTAAAGTTTAGCTAGCAATTATCAGGCCACGCGCTTGATGGCCTCGCCCAGGATCGAGACGATGTCGTCGATATGCGACTTCTCGACGATCAAGGGCGGCGACAGCGCCAGCGAGTCGCCGCTCATGCGGAAGTAGAGGCCGCGATTGAAGCAATCGACCATGACGTCGTAGCCGCGCGCACCGACGACCCCGTCACGCGGCGCGAGCTCGACCGCGCCCATCAGGCCCTGATTGCGGATGTCGACGACGTTCGGCAGACCCTTGAGCGAGTGCAGGCCATCGCGCCAGTAATCGGAGAGCGAGGCGCCGCGGGTCAAGAGACCCTCGTCCTTGTAGATATCGAGCGTGGCAAGACCTGCGGCGCAAGCCACCGGATGCGCCGAATAGGTGTAGCCGTGGAACAGCTCCATGGCGTTATCCGGACCGACCATCAGCCCGTCATGGACCTGGCGGCTGGCGAACACCGCGCCGCACGGCACGGTGCCGTTGGTGATGCCCTTGGCGGTCGTCATCATGTCCGGCGTGACGCCGTAGAAGTTGGCGGCGAACGGCGTGCCGAGGCGGCCGAAGCCGGTGATGACCTCGTCGAAGATCAACAGGATGCCGTGCTTGGTGCAGAGCTCGCGCAGGCGCTGCAGGTAGCCCTTCGGCGCCGGCAGCACCGCGGTCGAACCGGGCACCGGCTCGACGATCACGGCCGCGATGGTGTCCGCGCCATGCAGCGCGACCATCCGCTCGACGTCGTCGGCGAGCTCGGCGCCATGGTCCGGCTGGTCCTTGGCGAAGGCGTTGCGGGCGAGATCATGGGTATGACGGATGTGGTCGACACCCGGCAGATGGGTCGCGAACTGGCGACGGTTGGCGACCATGCCGCCGACCGACATGCCGCCGAAGCCGACGCCGTGATAGCCGCGCTCGCGGCCGATCAGACGGGTGCGGGTCGGCTGGCCGGCGGCACGGTGATAGGCCAGCGCGATCTTCAGCGCGGTATCGACCGATTCAGAACCCGAATTGGTGAAGAAGATCCGATCCAGCCCCTTCGGGGCGATCTCGGCGAGGCGCTCGGCGAAATCGAATGCCAGCGGGTGGCCCATGTTGAAGGAGGGCGCGAAGTCCAGCGTGGACAGCTGGCGCTCGACGGCGGCCGCGATCTGCGGTCGGCCATGGCCGGCGTTGACGCACCAAAGACCGGCGGAGCCGTCGATCACCTGCCGGCCGTCGACCGAGGTGTAGTACATGCCCTTGGCGGAGGAGAACAGCCGTGGCGCTTTCTTGAACTGCCGGTTGGCCGTGAAGGGCATCCAGAACGAATCGGTCTTGATGGTGTTCGGAATCTGATGAACGGTCACGGTGCACTCCATGGGCTGGGTTTGCCTAGTCGGACCACTCTTCCCGGCACTCAACAAGTCCTTTTCTGTCGCACGGCAAGCCATTGATCTTGTTGAGGCGGTCTGCGACTATTTGTTCGATCCGCAACACCTGCAACAGGGATCTGTCATGAGCGTCGACATCGGCGGTCGGCTTCGATTCATCCGCGCGCGGCACAAGCTGTCGCAGCGCGAGCTCGCCAAGCGCTCCGGCGTGACCAATTCGACGATTTCGCTGATCGAATCCAACCAGATGAACCCGTCGGTCGGCGCGCTGAAGCGGATCCTCGACGGCATCCCGATGGGGCTTGCGGAATTCTTCGCGATCGAGCCGGAGCGGCCGCGCAAGGCGTTCTACCGCGCCGATGAGCTGACCGAGATCGGCAAGAAGCCGATCTCCTACCTCCAGATCGGTGACAGCCTGTTCGGACGGGCGTTGCAGATCCTGAAAGAGCGCTACGAGCCCGGCAGCGACACCGGCCGGGTGCCGCTGGTGCATGAAGGCGAGGAAGGCGGCATCGTGGTCTCGGGCCGGCTCGAGGTCACGGTCGACGACGAGCGGCGGGTGCTCAACGCCGGCGACGCCTATTACTTCGAAAGCCGCCGCCCGCACCGCTTCCGCTGCATCGGCGCCAAGCCGTGCGAGGTGATTTCGGCCTGTACGCCGCCGACATTTTGAACCCGGCGCAGGCGCTGCGCGACCCAAGCCGCAAGGGCCGCATGTCGCGGTCTTGCGGGTGACGTCGATGCCTTGCTCCCCACGGCTTGCGGCCGCCGTCGCGGCCATCTCGGTCCTTGCGCCCGGCGCGTCGGCTGCGATGGACGATTTCCTGCGCGCATCGAGCAGCGCGCCGACCGCGATCAGGCTGTGCGGCGATAGCGGCGACGACCGGATCAAGACCGCTGACTGCAAGAAGGCCGGCTACGACAAGCTGGTGGCGCAGATCGACAAGGCGTTCGACGCGGCGCTTCCCAAGCTGCCGGCGAATGTCAGGCCGCTGCTGAAGCGCGACCAGGCCTGGTTCAACGAGATGATCATCGACGCCGCGGAAGTGCTTGCCGATACCGACGAGGACGAGCTGAAAGCCAGTTTTGCCGCGGCCTTGCGCCGCCGCGCGGCCGCGCTTGAGGGCATCGCATCCGGCCGTCCGGGCCTGTCAGGCAACTGGGTCAATGCCTTCGGCCACCTCACGCTGACGCCGAGCGAAGGCGGCGCCTATCGCCTCGCCGCCGATCTGCGCGGCGACTATGGCGGCGATCGCAGGCGAACCTGCAAGCTGACGGCCGATCTGAAGCCCTCGGGGACTGCCTGGCTCTCCGGCCCCGTGCTGATCGAGGCCGAGACGGCGCCCGACAAGCCCAAGACCAACATGGCGACCGATGCCACGCCCGCCTCAAGCAAGCCGCCGTCAATAAAACTCCGCCGCCAGGGCGAGACGCTGCGGATCGTCGGCGCCATCGATGACGAGGAGTTTGACGGGCTCAACGACTGCTCGTCGATGTGGCAGGTCACCGGCAGCTACTTTGCCGCCGGCAAGGATGCTGCATCCGACAAGACCGACACCGCGTTCATCGCGCCGACCTTCGACTGCACCAGGCCCGAGACCGCGACCGACGAGGAAATCTGCGCCGATCCTGATCTCGCCGACAATGACCAACGGCTGAACCGCGCCTGGAAGGCGTTGCAGCCGCGGCTCGACGAGGCGACGCGGCGCGCGCTGATTGACGACCAGCGCAACTGGGTGAAAAGCCAGACCGAACAATTCCCGGAATTCCTGCATCCGGCCTGGAACAAGCAGAGCTCGCAGGTCCACTTCACCGTCGATGCGCGCGATCACGTCAACGGATTGCAGCGCGAACGCCTGGCGCTGCTCGAAGGCTTTGACGACAAGCGCAGCGGGCTTGCCGGCGTCTGGCTGGCCTATAACGCCATCATCAAGGTCACCGTTGAGAAAGACGGCGCGCTGAAAGCGGCCGGATGGAAGTGGGACCAGGGCGACTGGAAGGCCGGCTGCGACTATGAGATGACGGGCAAGATCACCGGCGGCGCGTTCCGCTCCGACGAGCAGCGCAAGAATCCGGATACGCTCGAGCGCGACCATGCGATGCTGATCGTCAACCGGCAGGACGATGTCTTCGCCAAAAAGCGTACCGGGAAGGATGGCACCAAAGACAGCGCGGACGAGGCGAAATGCAAGCGCCGGCTCGACAACTCCTCGACCGCGCGGCTGTTTCCTGCCCGTCCCTCGGCCGACATCGACAGTTTCAAGGGCTCGATCAGGTAGCTGCGCGGCCAGACGGCTGCGCCATCACAGATTACGGGTCTGGTGGTCGCCATAGGCGATCACGAACGCGACCGTCGCGAACATCATGGTCACGGCGATGACGACGAGAATGGTATCCAGGGTCATGACGGTCCTCCAAGATTGCCAAAACAAGGTTAGTGCGCCGGCCGGAGGAAGCCTTGCGGCAGATCAATTTTTCGACGGAAATCGATCGCGCGTGAAACCACGCCGGATTTGCCGCGTAAGCTCAAGGATCGACCAGGGAGCCTTCCGGTGCGCGCGATCGCCCTCATTGCCGCCATTCTGGTCGCCCTCGCCTCGCCCGCCGGAGCCGACGACGTTGGTGCCGCGCAGGACGTCATCCGCGCCCAGGAGCAGGCCTTCGGCCGCGACGACGCCGCGGCGGCCTATTCCTATGCCGCCCCCGCGATCCGGCAGATCTTTCCGCAGGCCGATATCTTCATGTCGATGGTGCAGAACCAATACGCGCCGGTCTATCGCCACAGGAGCTTCGAGTTCGGCGAGGCACAGAGCGCGGGCGACCGGATCGCGCAACGCGTTCACATCGTCGACGCCAATGGCGAGGCGTGGGAGGCGCTCTACACGCTGGAGCGGCAGGCCGACGGCAGTTTGAAGATCACCGGCTGCTCATTGCTGAAGGCCGGTCAGGCGGTGTGAGCGAGGGTTAGGCCATCGCCAGCCGCTGCCGCGACCGCATCAGGAGCAGCAGGATGATGCTGACATTGAGCAGATTCCAGGCAAGGCCATTGGCGAAGGCCGCGGCATAGGAGCCGGTGGCGTCGAAGATCACGCCCGAGATCCAGCCGCCAAAGGACATGCCGAACACCGAGGCGAAGATCACGATCCCGATCCGGGTCGCAGCCTCGGAGGCCGGCATCGCCTCGCGGACGATGATGGCGTAGCTCGGCACGATGCCGCCCTGAAACAGGCCGAACATCGCCGAGATGATGTAGAGCGAGGTCAGGCCGTCGAAGAACAGATAGAACAGCAGCGCCGCGCCCTGCGCGATCGATCCGATCAGGAGGGTGCGGATGCCGCCGATCCTGTCAGCGAGGAAGCCGGAGCCGATCCGGCTGATGATGCCGAAGCCGAGCATCAGCGACAGCATCTCGGCGCCGCGCGCCACGCCGTAGCCCAGATCGCCGCAATAGGCGACGATGTGAACCTGCGGCATCGACATCGCCACGCAGCAGGAGATCGACGCGAGCGACAGGATCGCGGTCAGCGCGTTGGTGGAGAGCCGCATGTCGACCCGCGGCGGCGCCGCGTTGACATGGCTGCGCCGGGTCGCCGCGCCCATCAGCAAACGCAGCACCACGAGCGCAAGCGCCATCGCGATCGCGGTGAAGATGCCGATCGCAATATGGGTGGTGCGCCAGCCGACGCTCTGCATGCCGAAATTGACCAGCGGCGGCCACACCGTGCCGCCGACATAATTGCCGCTGGCGGCGATCGCGACCGCGAGGCCGCGGTAACGCTCGAACCAGTGCGAGGCCTCCGCCATCAGAGGACCGAAGGTCGCGGCTGACGACAGGCCGATCGCGAAATGCAGCAGGATGACGGCCCAGATCGACGGCGCGTAGCCGGCGCCGATATAGCCGAGGCCCAGAATGCCGATCCCTGCGCCGATCGCGGCGACGATGCCATAGCGGTCGCTGATCTTGCCGGTCACGACCTGGCCGATGCCGAAGCCGAGCATCACCATGGTGAAGGCGAGCGAGGCCGTTCCGCGGGTGACGCCGAAGTCGGTCTGCACCGCCGGCAACGCCACCACGACCGACCACATGCCGACGCTGCCGAGCGAACCGATCACCACGGCGACGGCAAGACGCAGCCAAGCCCGGCGCGAGTCGGGAATAAACACTGCGGCTTCAGGGGAAAATTCAGAAGAAATTACCACGGCACGCGGAACTTCGTCGGCATTTGCCTCCGGGTCAAGCCGCATTGCCGAGAGATTAGGCATGCGCCAGCAAGGGGACGCATTACCTTCACCGGCGCGTGAGGCGCCTCAATTGCCGTAGTTGGGATCCTGCGCCTGGAACGGACCGCACTTCGCACCGATACCGAAGCGCTGATCGAAATCCACGGTGCCGCCGCCGACCGGTATGCGGGTCGGCGGCAAGCCGCGCGTGTACTGGTCGACGGTCACGGACTTCTTGTCCGCGCTCATCGTCACATGCACCGGCTCGAGGTCCTTGCCCTTGTTGAGCTCGGTCAGATCGAGCGTGTAGTAGCCGTCCGCAGTCTTGCCCGCGGCCATGCCGCCATGCGGCGCGAAGACGACGGATTGCGGCAGGTAGACCTCCATCAGGACACCGTTGCCCTTGCAGGCGATCATGCGGATCATCCAGGCCCGGTCGTCCGGCAGCGTCACGGCGGACGCCGGCGCCGACAGCAGCGCGATCGCAGCGGCAAAGGCTGCTGTCATGGTTCGACCTGCCCGGTTCGACATGGATGCCTCTTGCGGCTGAGTGGCGTTGCTGGCGTTTGGTCGGAGGCCGGGCCGCGAAAGTTCAATCCGCATCGTGCACCGCAGCGATCGCAACGGACCGATCGACCGGGAATATCGTTCGTCGAACCGTGATCCATGCTGATGAGAAAACTGCTACAATGCGAGCCGGTTCACATTGGCGGCTCGCCGTCCGGACCTATCATCCCGCCCGGATGGCGCGCAGCTCGCAAGGTATGCGGATCGAAGCGCACACTGTCGGAGGGTCGTCATGCATTTGTCTTCAGCAGAGTGGTTGCCCGTTGCGTCGGCGCCGTCGGACCGGGAGCTCGAGGTCTGTGTCCTCGACTATGACGGCATGGTCCATGCGCTGATGTTCCCGTGCCACCGGGACGGCGCCGAATGGGTCGACCCTGCCGGCAGCAGGCATCTCGACATCCAGCCGACGCATTGGCGCAAATGGATGCTCTCAGCCAATTGACGCCGGCATGATCGGTCTCGGGCAGCCGACGCCGATCTCGCGCCGGTCCGGATATTGAGCTAATATTGTCACGTGAGGTTCAACGGTGGGCCAGGAGGCTCGTCATGGAATCACACGTGATCCCTTTCGAAAATCGCTGGACCAACGGCAAGCATGCCTGGGAGTGGCATTGCGAGCTCGAGCGGCTGGGCGTGCCGACGGTCCGGACGATGTACTGCGAGCATGAGACGCACCATCGCGACGAGCTTGCCGTGGTGTTCGACATTCCCGCGGGCTTCGTTCGCGACTGGCTGGCCTTTCATGACCAGCGCGCCGCCCGGCAGCAATTGCTGTGGCGCGCCAGCGTCATCACGCTCGGCCTCATCGCCGCATCGGGCGTCGTGCTCGGTGCGCTCCGTTAGAGGCAGCGAACCCGCCCCGAAGCGCAGCCGGGCGCTCCGACCCGCCTACCCCGGCCGGGATTCCCCATGCCCGGCGCCTGTGACGACCCGCCCACCCCGCAAAACGCACTTATTAACCCTTTGCTAACCATACACCCGGCAAGAATTGCCGAGTGAAGTCGAGTGTCGTCGAACGCGTATAGCGGGTGGAGATCCCCGTGGACGCCAGCGCGGTGCCTCACTTTCGGAACGGCGGCCCTGCGGCCGTCGCGCAGACGCTTGGCGGCCGCAGCCGCCAGTCGCGGGGGAGAGCGGCTACCATGGTCGACGTCACGGCGGGTCAGGGCACGGCAGGCAAGGGCGGATTGCCGAGCCTCGGCGAGATCGGCGACATTTTCAAGCGTGGCGATCTCGCGCTGGCGCTCGGCGTCCTCACCATCCTGGTGGTGCTGATCCTGCCGCTGCCCTCGATCGTGCTCGACCTGTTTTTGGCGGTCTCGATCACGATCTCGATCCTGATCCTGATGACCTCGCTGTTCATCCAGGCGCCGCTGGAATTCTCGTCGTTTCCGACCATCCTGCTGATCTCGACCATGATGCGGCTGTCGCTGAACATGGCGTCGACCCGGCTGATCCTGAGCCACGGCCACGAGGGCACGGCGGCCGCCGGCCACGTCATCGAGGCGTTCGGCAACTTCGTGATGGGCGGCAACTTCGTGATCGGCATCATCGTGTTCGCGATCCTGGTGATCGTGAACTTCGTGGTCATCACCAAGGGTTCGGGCCGCATCGCCGAAGTCGCGGCGCGCTTCCAATTGGACTCGATGCCCGGCAAGCAGATGGCGATCGACGCCGATCTGTCCGCCGGCCTGATCGACGAGAAGGCCGCCAAGGAGCGCCGCAAGGCGCTGGAAGACGAGAGTGGCTTCTTCGGTGCGATGGACGGCGCCTCGAAATTCGTCCGCGGCGACGCCATCGCCGGCCTCCTGATCGTCGGCATCAACATCGTCGGCGGCATCATCATCGGCGTCGCCCAGCAGGGCCTCTCCTTCGGTGAAGCCGCCCGCACCTACACCGTGCTGACCGTCGGCGACGGCCTCGTCACCCAGGTGCCGGCGCTGATCGTCTCGACCGCAGCCGGCCTGCTGGTCTCCAAGGCCGGCATCACCGGCGCCGCCGACAAGGCGCTGATGCGCCAGCTCTCCGGCTATCCGCAGGCGCTCGGCATGTCGGCCGGCGTCATGCTGGTGCTGGCGGTGCTGCCGGGCATTCCGACGCTGCCGTTCCTGGCGCTCGGCTCCGGCGCCGCGGCGCTGGCCTGGAACGCGCGCAAGAAGAAGCGGGTCGCCAACGCCGCCGAGGCCGCCGCCGCTGCCGCCCCCGCTGCAGCCGCGGCCGCCGCCGCTGCCGCCGCGGAAGAGCCGATCGCCGCCGCGCTGAAGATCGACGACCTCAAGATCGAGCTCGGCTACGCGCTGCTGCCGCTGGTCAACGGCCCCGACGGCACCGACCGCCTCACCGAGCAGATCAAGGCGCTGCGCCGCTCGCTCGCGATCGAGATGGGCTTCGTGATGCCGGCGGTGCGCATCCTCGACAATGTGCAGCTCGAGGCCAACAGCTACGTCATCAAGATCAAGGAAGTCGACGCCGGCACCGGCAAGATCTGGCCGAGCCAGTTCATGGTCATGGATCCCGCCGGCAACCAGGTGCAGCTGCCGGGCATCCACACCATCGAACCGACCTTCGGCCTGCCGGCGACCTGGGTCGATGCCGGCCTGAAGGAAGAGGCCGCGCTGAAGGGCTACACCGTTGTCGACGCCGCGACCGTGCTGTCGACGCACCTGACCGAGCTGCTCAAGACCAACATGTCGGACTTGCTGTCCTACGGCGAGGTGCAGAAGCTGCTGAAGGATCTGCCGAAGGAGCAGGGCGAGTTGATCAAGGACATCGTGCCGAGCCAGGTCACGGTGTCGGGCATCCAGCGCGTGCTGCAATTGCTGCTCGCCGAGCGGATTTCCATCCGCGACCTTTCCACCATCCTCGAAGGCATCGCCGACGCGCTGGCGTTCTCGCGCAATCCGGCCACCATGGTCGAGCATGTCCGCGCCCGGCTGGCGCGCCAGATCTGCGCCCAGAACACCTCGCCGAACGGCTATCTGCCGCTGATCGCGCTGTCGGCGCGCTGGGAACAGGCGTTTGCCGAGTCGATCGTAGGCCAAGGCGACGACCGCAGCCTGGCGATGCAGCCTTCGAAGCTGTCGGAATTCATGACCGCCGTGCGCAACGCCTTCGAGCAGGCGGCGCGCGAGGGCGAGGCGCCGGTGCTGGTGACGTCGGCCGCGATCCGGCCGTTCGTTCGCTCACTGGTGGAGCGGTTCCGCTCGCAGACCACCGTTTTGTCGCAGGCCGAGATCCATCCGCGGGCCCGGCTGAAGACCGTCGGCAGCGTGTAGAGCTTCTTGTTTGGACGCGTTTTCTTCACGCGAACCGGCGTCCACTTCGCTCGAAAACGCTCTAGCCGTCGCAAATCATTTGCGTTTTCGCCTGTGCTTTCTCGCCACAGGCAACTGATTTGTGTGGAACAGTCCGGAACGGCCCTATCTCAGGTAACATGATCCGGCTTCCGGGCAAGCCACTGATATTACATCCAGTTAATGTGGATTTTGGAAGCGGGGACGGTTTTTGATCGCGCCAGATCACGTCTCATCACGCCCTTGTGATGCCCCCTAGGGAACGGAATCGGCAAATCCTACGTTGGTGGGGCACGAGACGTTGAACCGAGCAAGAGACCAAACCGACAGATTTACTGAGAGCAGGAAGGCGGCAGGAGACTTCCATGAACCACTCGATCTACAGCGCTGATCGTACGACGCACCTGAAGATTGTGGTCGTGGCTCTGGTCGCCGGTATTCTGGTCGCTGGTTTCGGCATCACCGCGCACAATTCGTCGGACGAGGGTTACACCCAGACGGCACGTGTCATGAAGGCCGGCAAGCCGGTCGCGATCACGAGCACGAGCAACTCGCTGGTCCGCTAACAGGAGAGTTTCACGAATTCACGTAGTGTTCTTTACAGCCCCCCAAAGTCGCTGCGTGGATATTTAAGACCCCCAACTACCCCCAAGTTGACTATCGAAAACGCCCGCTCCCCACGGGCGTTTTCTTTTTTGTGCGGATGGTGGGTCGAACTCACTTCCCCGAGATGCAAGGCTGCAACCACGTCATTGCGAGCCACCCGGTCGGCGCGAAGCGCCGCCGGATGACAGGCTCCGCGAAGCAATCCATTGTCACCGAGCACGCGGAGCGATGGATTGCTTCGTCGCTATCGCTCCTCGCAATGACGGAACCGTTCGCGACCTCTTATAGCGGGTCCGCGCGGGTTTATCGCGGCGTCGAACCCGGCGCAGGCGGCACGGTCTCGATCAGCTTGCCGGTGAAGATGGGCGCCGAAGTCGGCTGGCCATTCGGCGAACCGCCGGCCTGCTCGACCGTCACCGCGTAGGTAGCGCCGTTGATCACGTCGGGATCGTAGCCCGACAGCACCGGGCGCGCGGTGAAATCATCGGCGCCGATCACGCCGAGCGAGCGCGGCTGCGGCAGCTTGTCGGAGATCAGCCAGAGCTCAAAGCTCTTGCCGGGCTCGGACGGGGCGCCGACCTTGCGCACGGTGAAATTCTTGGTCGCGCCGTCGATGGTCATGATGAAGGCCGGCCCGCCATTCTGTCCCTGCAACAGCGCGACATATTGCGCCGACGGCGCGAGCGCCGGCGCCGGCGTCTTCACTTCCACCGTCTGGATGCGCGGCTTCGGACGGATCGCATTCGGCAACGCATCGGGCCGGTAGATCTGCAGGCCGAGCGTGACCAGCAGCGCGGCCGCGATCGCGCTCGCGACTGAGGCGATGCCGCGCCAGCGTTTCACGCGGCTCGCAAGCGCGACGACGTTGCTGTCGCCCGCGCCAATCGGGGGCTGGACCGGTAGCTGCCGGATCTCGGCCGGCCGACGGAGCTCTGATGGCTGCGACGGCTCCGGATCGAACGCCGAGCCGAATTCGGGATCGTCGGTTGTCGGCGAAGGCGGCGGTGTCACCGTCGCGGCCGGCGTCTCGGGCAATACCAGCGGCGCCTGCGGCGCGCCGGCATGGCCGATCGCCGCCTTGATATTTTCCCAGACCACAGGGCGCGGCTCGACCAGGCCGACCATCTGGTTCAACGGCCCGAGCCTGGACTCCCAGGCTTGCACGAGCGCGGCGAACTCGGTGTCGACGGCCATCATGGTCTCGACCTGCGTGCGCTCGTCGGCATCGAGCGTACCGAGCGCATATTCCGCGGCGAGCGCGATATGGTCTTCGCTATAGGCCATCAATCAGAGTCCAAGACACTCCCGGATATCCATCAGGCTGCGGCGCAGCCAGGTCTTCACCGTGTTCACCGGTGTCTCGAACTTTGCGGCGAGCTGCTCTCGGCTCCAGCCGTTGTAATAGGCGAGCAGCACGAGCTTCTGACGATCGGGCTCCAGACGACCGACGCACTCCAGCAGCCGCTTCAACTCTTCCGTCATTTCCCGTCGCGCCAGCGGATCGGGAGAGTCGGCGGCGACTTCCATCGCCGCAGGCTCATCTTCCAGCGAGGACTCGCCCCGCTTGCGCACGACATCGATGGCGCGGTTGCGCGCGATCGACGCCATCCACGTGATCGGGGACGACAGGGCCGGGTTGAACTGCCCGGCGTTGTTCCAGATCTTGACGTAAGCCTCCTGAATGACCTCCTCGGCGAGGTCCTGACGCCGCAAGATACGGAGCACGACGCCAAAGAGTTTCGAGCGGGTCGCGGCGTACAGCCGCTCGAAGGCGGCCTGATCCCCCTTCGCGACGGCGGCGATCAGCCAGACGAGCTCAGCCGGCGTCAGCATTCAGCGCCCTCCAAGCCTGCATCCCCCATCGCCCCATTGCCACCGCGCCGCCGATCATCATCTGGTCTGGACCGGTGGTAGCATATTTTGGGACAGCATGATCCGCCAAGTGGCCGACGAGAGGCCGGCTTGTGGACAGCGCCCAACAAAAAGCCCGGGCGATCGGCCCGGGCTCTCAAGATGGTCAGCGGAGGGAGCGAGGTATCAGGCGATGACGCCGAGCCGGGCCCGCATCAGGCCGATCGAATCCATGTCGGCTTGCTCGCGAGCGCTCTCCTCCGCGCGCTCGCGCGCCTGGTCGCGCTCGTCAAGCAGTTCGACCTTCTTCAGCTCCTCGAATGCTTCCGACAGCAGCGCCTTGGCGTCGTCGAGCTGGGCACGCAGCTCGTCGGCCGAACGGGTCAGGTTCTCACGGCGCTGGATCGCGGCCTTGGCGTAGGTGGGATAGGCGAAGTGCGAGGGATCATTGATCCCGGCGCGCTCCTGCTCGGTCTGAATCTCGCGCTCGAGCTCGACGGACATGCGCTGGAAGTCGGCGATCATGCCTTCGATCTGGGTAACCCGACGGCGCTTTTCATCGACCTGAAACTTCTTCAGGCGGATCAGCGTTTCACGTGACTTCATCGACTCATACTCCCCAGAAGTCCCAATTCTGAACGCGGGACAGAACCGGCTCCCCCCTGGGCCCCGCCGGCATAGCTATGGTGTGCCGGGGATGATGGCCTGACAAAGTTAGCGTTCCGTTTCCAAACCCGACAGGATTTGAGCGAGTTGCCGGTAACCGTCGCCCAGGCTGGTCGCCTCGTCCTTGGCCTGGCGCAGGAAGCTTTCCAGCGGCTCATGCAGCCGGATCGCCTCGTCGACCTCGGGGCTGGAACCCGGCCGGTAGGCGCCGAGCCGGATCAGTTCCTCCATGTCGGCATAGGTCGCCATCACCTGCCGCGCCTTGTTGATGAAGGGCAGGAAGTCGGGGTCGGCGGACCGCGGCATGGTGCGCGAGACCGACTTGAGGATGTTGACCGCGGGATAGCGGCCGCGCTCGGCGATCGTGCGCTGCATCACAATATGGCCGTCGAGGATGCCGCGCACCGCGTCCGCGATCGGCTCATTGTGATCGTCGCCGTCGACCAGCACGGTGAAGATCGCGGTGATGGTGCCGACGCCGGTGCCCGGCCCTGCCCGCTCCAGCAGCTTCGGCAATTCGGTGAACACGGTCGGCGTGTAGCCCTTGGCGGTCGGCGGCTCGCCTGCCGAGAGGCCGATCTCGCGCTGCGCCATCGCAAAGCGCGTCACCGAGTCCATCAAGCACAGCACGTCCTGGTCCTCGTCGCGGAAATACTCCGCGATGGCGAGTGTCAGATACGCCGCCTGGCGCCGCATCAGCGCCGGCTCGTCCGAGGTGGCGACCACCACGACCGAGCGCGCCAGCCCCTCCTCGCCGAGATCCTCCTGGAGGAATTCCTGCACCTCGCGGCCGCGTTCACCGATCAGCCCGATCACCGAGATCGCGGCGTCGACATTGCGCGCCAGCATCGACAGCAGCACCGACTTGCCGACGCCGGAGCCGGCGAAGATGCCGAGCCGCTGGCCGCGGCAGCAGGTCAGGAAAGTATTAAGTCCGCGGACGCCGAGGTCGAGCGGCGGACCGACCCGCCTGCGCGAATGTGCCGGCGGCGGCGAGTTGCGGTAGGACATCGGCGAGGCGCCCTGTTGCAGCGGCCCCTTGCCGTCGATCGGTTCGCCCATCGCGTTGACGACGCGGCCGAGCCAGGCCGGCGACGGCCGCACCTGGCTCGCCGCATTGGCGATCACGGCGCGGCAACCACGCCTGACGCCCTCGAGCCCGCCGAACGGCATCACCACCGCGTTCTCGCCGGAGAAGCCGATCACCTCGGCCGGGATGAAGCGGCCGGCGCCGACGTCGATCACGATCCGGGCGCCGACCGACATCGCGTGAATGGGGCCGGCGATCTCGACCATGAGCCCGCGGACGCCGACCACACGGCCATAAATATTGACGCCGTCGATGTCCCCGATCTGCTCCGCGAGCGCCTTCATTGCGAAAACCTTAAGTTTCCGCAATTTTGCGCCGGCCGCTTAACTTCGTGTTTACCCGCATCATTAATCATTGCGTCACTGTCTTTGGTGACTGAGGTCGCTCGCCCATCAGAAGAAGGGCGAGTCGCGAGAGTCGGTTAGGCCCGGCTCTTAATGTGGAAACTGAACGAGCGCGGTTAGGAAAAGCTTCTTCTACGCAATATCTTAGGGCGATTCGACAAAAATTGCACGGTTAGAGCTTGCGTCGAGGAATCAGTTTTTGTTAACCATATCTCGTCAGGATCCGAATCAGTTGTTCAAAGGCGTTTTGTGAGTGCCGCAAGTGCGGCCGACCTGACGCCCGGAGCGGCGACTATAGGGGACTGGCATGCGCGTTTTGCTGATTGAAGATGATAGCGCCGTCGCGCAGTCGATCGAATTGATGCTCAAATCCGAGAGTTTCAACGTCTACACGACGGATCTCGGTGAAGAAGGCGTCGATCTCGGCAAGCTTTACGACTACGACATCATCCTGCTCGACCTCAACCTGCCCGACATGTCCGGCTACGACGTGCTCAAGCAGCTCCGGGTTTCGAAGATCAAGACTCCCATTCTGATCCTCTCCGGCCTCGCCGGCATCGAGGACAAGGTCAAGGGTCTCGGCGTCGGCGCCGACGACTACATGACCAAACCCTTCCACAAGGACGAGCTGGTCGCCCGCATCCACGCGATCGTGCGCCGCTCCAAGGGTCACGCCCAGTCGGTCATCCAGACCGGCGATCTCGTGGTCAATCTGGACACCAAGACGGTCGAGGTCGGCGGTCAGCGCGTGCACCTCACCGGCAAGGAATACCAGATGCTGGAGCTGCTCTCGCTCCGCAAGGGCACCACGCTCACCAAGGAAATGTTCCTCAACCATCTCTACGGCGGCATGGATGAGCCGGAGCTGAAGATCATCGACGTCTTCATCTGCAAGCTCCGCAAGAAGCTCGCCAATGCCTCCGAGGGCCGCAATTTCATCGAGACCGTGTGGGGCCGCGGCTATGTGCTGCGCGAGCCGCACGAGGCCGACGAGCGCATTCCCGCCTGACCTTCTGGCCCGCAGCGTTCCGACTTCGCTTTCGACTTGAGCCCCGCCGCAAATGGCGGGGTTTTTGTTTTTAGGGCTTACGCCACCGGGATCGCGGTCAAAGCGGCGAGCAGATCCGCGCCCTTCGGAACGCCGAGCCCTGTGCAGGCGCTCCAGCCGGGGCCGGCATCGTAGCCCTTGCCGCCGACGCGGTTGTTGCCCTGCTCGACCACACGGAATGCGCCGGGGTTGGAATAGAGCGCAGCGTTGAGAAAGCCGATCTGCTCGCCGCGGGCGGCGATCGCAATCCCGACCAGGGCGGCCCATAGCGGTGTCGCAGCGCTGGTGCCGCTCATCGCCATCGCCTGTCCGTTGACGATGATGCGGTAGCCCGGGCTTGCCGCGGCCGCGCAGGCGACATCAGGGACACCGCGCCTGATAGCGCCGTCGTTCTGCGATTTCGGCAGCGTCAAATGCGACTGATAGTCGGGGACGGGAAACGCGTCGCTGATGCCGCCGCCGGTGCCGACCGTGCCGGCGTTCCAGACCGCCTCCGCTGCAGTCGACCCATTGCCCGCGGCAAGCATGGGCTGGGTGCCGCCGCAGCTCGTCGCATAGGGGCTCGAGGCGGGAAACCAGACATGAAGCTTGCCGTCGGTCAGGCCGCTCGTCGCGAGCTGATCACCGGAGGCGAACAGCACGCTGACGCGCAGCCGCGCGGCATCGGCCAGCACGGCCTGCATCGCGTCGCGCCCCGGTCCGGTCCAGTATTTCTCGGCACTGCCCCAGCTGACGGAGACCACCTGCGGCGCATGCTCTTCATCGAACACCGCCTGATGGATCGCGTCCGTCAGACCAGCGGCGGAGTTCTCGGCGAAGTAGACCACGATCTTGCTCTTCGGCAGCAAGCCGGCGAGCACCTGGAGATCGAGCGCGATCTCCTGATCGGCGACATCGTTAGTGCCGAAGCCGCCATTGCCGGTCGGCGGCACATTGACGACCACCGGCGGCGGCCGGTTCATGCCGGCCACCGCCATGGCGAGATCGCTCGCGAGATAGCCGCCGCCGAGTGCGATGATGCCGACGCAGATCGACGACACGTCGCGATCCAGCGGAATGCCGTAGAGGGCCGCGATGTCGGTCGGCCACAGCCCGCTGCCGCTGCCCATGTCGGCCTGGGCCTGCACAAGCGGCGTCCTGGTCCGCAGCGGCCGCTGATCGAAGCCGAGAATGGCGCGGGTCCACGGCGCGATCTCGCCCGGCACCGTCAGGCCGCCGACGCGGGCGCGAAACGCGCGCTCGCCATCGCGGTAAGTGCGAAGCGTCGCGCCGAAGATCTCGGCCATCTGCCGCGCCGTGCCTTCCAGCTCGACCGTGCGCGCGACCGGATCGCTGCGGCCGACGGTCAAGCCCCGCTCGGCTGCCAGCCGCACCACACGGGCGACGGCACGGGCATGGCTGCGATGGCGCTGGGTCGCGAGCTGTTGCCGCGTGATCGGCCTGGCGAGCCGGGCGAGATCACCGGCGCTGCCCGGCTGAAACTTGTCGGGGGTGCGCCTCTTGACATAGACCACGATGGGGATCCGCTCGTCGGGATCGACATCGCCGACCAGCGTCGCACCATCAGGCGCGGCGCGGTTGCTGCCCGCAAGCGGAACCCTGCGCTCGGAGGTGCCCGCCATCGCTGCGATCTCACTTGCCGCCACATGGCGTCGGCTGCACCGGAGTTTGCGTATCGTCGTAGGCGCAGAACGGGATCGACCACACGAAATCGGCCGAGGTCGCGATGCGGGTGAGACCGGGCTTGCCTTCGAAGATCGGCGGCTGGCCCGAGACCTTCCAGTACCATTCGGGCAATAGCGGCCCAAGCGGAGCGACCGGGCCATTCGGGCCGAACGAGAGGAATCCCGCCTGCGACGTGGGCGTCCCGTCGGCCTTGAAGACCGCGCGGCCGTGACAGGTGATGCAGGACGATGTTGCGACGAAGCCGTTCTCGGTGACGGAATTGCCGACCCTGATGTCGAGCCCGACACTGTCGACGAAATCGGCCTGTGATCCCTTCAGGCAATAGTTGCTGTAGACCGGATCGATATCCGCGCTCGACAACATCGCCGTCAATGCAGCCGTCTTCACGCAATCCGGATAACCCTGGCCGGCAGTCCGGTTCGACGGCACGAATGCGGTCTGCGCGCCGAAATTGTCACGACAGCCGATGATGTCGCAGCGACTCGGGTTGAACCGGTGCTCGAACGTCGCCCAGGTCCAGTTCGGCACCTGCTTGCTGATCACATGCATCGAGACCAGGGCGTACTGCACGCCGGCCGCGCTGTTGACGTGATAGAGCTGCGGCACCTGCGCCACCGTCACCTTGTTGTTGGTGAAGTTCGGAATCTCGCTGACTGGCATCCAATTGCCCTTCACCTCGATCGAATCGACTGGAAACGTCAGCGCCTTGCCGAACGCGGCCTTCAGGCCCGAGCGCTTGTAGAGATTGTTCTGCACGATGAAGTCGAACGTCGCCTTGTTGTGACGCGCTTCCTCCATCTCGCCCCGCGCGGCTCCGGGCGGCAGCGCCGGCAGCAAACCGCCGCTCTCCTGCACGCCCTCTAGCGCCACCTGTGGCAGGATCGGCGGGCGCAGCGCCGGCGGCGTCGCGGCCGCCGGAAACTGCGGATTGGGCTGGAACAGATCGGTATCGCTCGCCCAGGTCTCGAACGTCGAATTGCTGCCGCCGGCGCGGGTGTTGGCCTGGATGAAGAGCTGCCAGGCGACCTGATCCGGCGCGGTCATCGCCGGATTCGGCTGCGATTGCGCCGCGGCCGGCAGCGCGGGAAGCACAAGCAGACCACAGACGAGCAGCGTATCGATCGACCTTCTCATCTTGCTCTCCACGTCGGGTTCAAGGTTGGAATCCGTCCCCCATCCAGCTCGCATAGACATCGAGCGCGTCCTGCGACCATCGGTGACCGGGCGGCATGAAGCCGGACGACAGCGCGGCGAAGACGCGGCGTGCATTGGCGTGATCGGCAAAGTCATCATTAGCGGCCGGGTCGCAGATCCAGTCGGCGTCGCCGAGCCGAACGCCCTTTGGGGTCATGCAGGCGATGTCGCCCGGTCGAAACATCGGCAGGATGTCGTTGCCAAAGCTGGTCGTCATCGGGGCACCTAACCCATTCGCGACATGCACTTCTGGTTGCATATCGTATAGGCGACTATCGCGGGAGCCGCTGTGAAGCGGCTCACATCCCCGCGCCGCAATTTTCCGGCGGCCGTCCGCGGCCACCCGGAGCCCACAGGCTGGATCGAACCGAAGCTTCGCGAACCGCGACCAATCAGCTATAGGATGACCATCTAGGGCTGTTCGGGCGCATCACATGATCCTGCAATCCCTCGCCGGCCTGCCGGCGTTCCTGGTCTATTTCTGCACGGCGCTGATCGCCGTGGTCGCCTATCTCTTCGTCTACACCCGCGTCACCCCGCATGACGAATTCCAGCTGATCCGCGACAACGATCCGGCGGCGGCGATTGCGCTGGGCCTCAGCCTGCTCGGCTTCGTGCTGCCGGTGGTCAGCGCCATCGCCCATTCCGCCAATGTGGTGGATTGCCTGATCTGGAGCATCATCGCGCTGATCGTGCAGATCATCGTCTATTACATCGTGAAGATCCCGGTGCCGAACCTGTCGGCGCGGATCGCCTCCGGCGAGATGGCGGCGGCGATCTGGCTCGGGTTGTCCTCGCTGGCCGCAGGCGCGCTGAACGCGGCCTGCATGATCTACTGAGCCATTGAGCCGAACCATGGCGCGCAAACCAAACCAGGAATTCGGCAAACGGCGGCCAAGCGTGCCGGCGGTGGCGACGCGGCCGGAGCCGCCTTCCAAGCGCTCCAATCATGTCGCGCTGCTGATGATGGGCACGCTCGCAGTCGGCGGCGGCGCCTACGCGCTGATGCCGCGGCAGAATTGCCAACCCATCCAGGCGCCACCGGGCGTCACCGCGCCGGCCCCCCTGCAACCCGGCGCCGATTGCGCGCCGCGCAGTTCGTCGTCCGGGTCGGGCGGCAGCGGTGGTGGCGGCGGCTCGTCGCGCAGCAGCTTCTACAGCGGCAGCTCCTCGTCCGGCGGCTCTTCATCCTCGTCGGGCTCGTCGTCAAGCTCGTCGGTCAGCCGCGGCGGCTTCGGTTCGTTCGCGCATGCGTTCGGCTTCGGCGGTGGCTGACACGCACTTTGCCGTGTCGTCATGCGCTTTCGCTTGCTCGGCGATCGGAGCTGATGGACACTCGGCGCGCCTCCGTAGACGGCAAGGATCGCGTCCATGAAACGCTCGCGACGGGTCTGGCTGAAATTGATGGGAAGCGTCGCGATCGGCGCAGCTTCGATGGGCCTGACGCCAGGCCATGCCCGCAGTCAGCACCATGCGGGGCACAAAGCCAAGCGGAAGCCCGAGCAGATATCACCCTCCGGCGGCTTCGGCGGCGCGCCACGCACCATCGCCCACTACGACAACGGTCCCTCGCATGGCGGCGGCTGACATCGAGCTGACACGCATCGTCTGAAGATCACGGACCCCTTCATGCAACGCATCGTATGTTCCGAGCGCGACGATTGGCAGGCAACCGCCGAAAGCGCCGGATTCACTTTCCACACCATCGACGGTGAACGCTATTGGGACGAGCGCGCCTACTACGCCTTCACGCTCGACGAGATCGAGCGCGATATCGAGGCGCCGACCGGCGCGATCGACGCGATGTGCCTCGAGCTCGCCGGACGCGCGGTCAAGGATGAACAATATCTGCGCCGGCTGAAGATACCGGAAGCGTTCTGGGACCTGATCGCGGCGAGCTGGCGCCGCAAGGAGCCGAGCCTTTACGGCCGGCTCGACCTCAAATTCAGCGGCAGCGGCCCGGCCAAGCTGCTCGAATACAATGCCGACACGCCGACCTCGATCTTCGAGGCGGCGGTGTTTCAATGGACCTGGCTCGAACAGGCGATCGAACGCAACATCATCCCGAAGCGCGCCGACCAGTTCAACTCGATCCACGAGGCGCTGATCGAGGCCTGGAAGACGATCGGCGCGACCCACCCGCTCCATCTCACCGGACTGACCGGCAATGCCGAGGATGCCGGCACGCTCGCCTATCTCGAGGACACCGCGGCGCAGGCCGGGCTGAAGACCACGCTGCTCGACATCGAACAGATCGGGCTGCGCAATGACGGCCAGTTCGTCGACCTCGACGAAAGCCCGATCGCGCTCGCCTTCAAGCTCTATCCATGGGAGTGGATGTTCCACGACGCGTTCGGCAAGAACCTCAGCTCGGCGCCGACGCAATGGATCGAGCCGCCCTGGAAGGCGATCCTGTCCAACAAGGGCATCCTGCCGCTATTGTGGGAGATGTTCCCGAACCACCCCAATCTGCTGCCGGCCTATTTCGAGGACGACCCGCAGGCCGCGCAGCTCGGCACCTCGTTCGTGCGCAAGCCGATCTACTCGCGCGAGGGCGCCAATGTCGAACTGGTCAGCGCCGGCATCACGCTGGTCGCGGAGGAAGGCCCCTACGGCGCCGAGGGCTTCATCCGGCAGGCCCTCGCGCCGCTGCCGAATTTCTCCGGGCAGTACCCCGTTCTCGGCAGCTGGCTGGTCGACCACACGCCCTGCGGGCTATCGATCCGCGAGGACGAGAACCCGATCACCGGCAACACATCGCGCTTCCTGCCGCACGCGATTTTGTAGCTCAGAGTCGATGAGACGATCATAGCCCTTGCACCGTCGTCCTGAGGAGCCGCGAAGCGGCGTCTCGAAGGATCGACGGCCCATCTGGTGGCCGTGCATCCTTCGAGACGCGCTACGCGCTCCTCAGGATGACGGATCACGCAGCTACGCGCTGGAAAGAGCCGGCCTCAGCGCGCCGCGGACGCAACCGCCTTCAGTACATGCGCGGCGCCGGCGCGCGCGACTGGCGCGGTGCTGGGCTGATAGAGCCCGCGGCGGTCCGGATAAGGCCTGAACAGATTGGTGATGCCGACCACGGATTCCGCCGCGCCAAGCGCCAGCACGCCATCGGGCTCGAGCATCCGGGAGATCTTGCTGAAGATCGAGGCCTTGGTCTGCTGATCGAAATAGATCAGCACGTTGCGGCAGAAGATCACGTCGAAGGTGCCGAGATGCGAAATGTCCTGCAGCAGATTGAGCTGGCGGTGCTGCACCATGCCGCGGATATCGGCGTTGAGCTGCCAGAGCTCGCCCTTCTGCACGAAGTGCTTGACCAGCAGCTGGATCGGCAGGCCGCGCTGCACCTCGAACTGGCTGAACAGGCCGGCCTTCGACTTTTCCAGCACCGCCTGCGACAGGTCGGTGGCGACGATCTCGATGCGCCAGCCGGCGAACAGCGCGGTCATTTCCTTCAGCAGCATCGCGATCGAATAGGGCTCCTGCCCGGTCGACGACGCCGCGCACCAGACGCGCAGGCTGCGGCGCGCGGCACGGGCCTGCGCCAGCGCCGGCAGCACCGCCTCCTTCAGATGGTCGAACGGTATCTTGTCGCGAAAGAAGAAGGTCTCGTTGGTGGTCATCGCCTCGACCACCTCCGACGTCAGCATCTCGGCGCCGCCCTTCATCTTCTGGACGAGCTCGGGAATGCCGGCGAGGTTCGACCGGCGCGCCAGGGGCAGCAGGCGGCTCTCGACGAGATATTGCTTGTCGGCCGACAGATCGAGGCCGGAACGTTCCTTCAGCAGCTTGCGCAGATACTCGTAGTCCAACGGCGTCACGAACGGTCTCCGGCAAACACGCGAACAAGCTTCGATGCGATCTGATTGAGCGGCAGCACGGCGGCGCAGATGCCGGCATTGACCGCGGCACCAGGCATGCCCCACACCACGCTGCTCGCTTCGTCCTGGGCGATCACGCTGCCGCCGGCAGCGACGATGTCCTTGCCGCCGCGCATGCCGTCGGAGCCCATGCCGGTCAGGATCACCGACATGATGCTGCCCTGCCAGACATCGATCGCGGAGGTGAACATCGGATCCACCGCGGGCTTGCAGAAATTGACCGGCGGCCCGTCGTCGAGCGCGATCGTGGCATCGATGCCGTGACGGGCGATGCGCATGTGGCGTCCGCCCGGCGCCAGATAGATCCGACCCGGCTTGATGCTCTCGCCGTCGATCCCCTCATGCGCCGGCCGCTTGCTGGTGCGCGCCAGATGCTCGGCGAGAATGGTGGTGAAGGTCGGCGGCATGTGCTGGGTGATCAGCACCGGGACGCGATCGATCACGGGGCCGATCTCTGCGACCAGCGTCATCAGCGCCTGCGGGCCACCGGTGGAGGAGCCGATCAGCAGCACCTTCGGCTGCAGCAGGCCGAACGAACGGCGCGCGACCTGGACGGGCGCCGCGGCGGGAGGCAGCCCCGGGCGCTGCTTGTCGTGCCCGGGCGCAAGCGGCGGGCTCACCGCCGTATGCACCGTGCTGCGCCGCGCCTTGGCGCCGAGATGACGGATCTTCTGGATCAGGTCGTGGCGGAAGGTTTCCGCGGCGGTCGCCTCGCGCGTGCTCTCCGGCTTCGGAATGTAGTCGGACGCGCCGAGCGACAGCGCCTTCAGGCTGATCTCCGCATTGCGGCGGGTCAGCGTGGAAGCCATGATGATGACGAGGTCGCGCTTCTTCGCCAGCAGCTGCGGCAGCGCCGAGATGCCGTCGAGGTCCGGCATCTCGATATCGAGCACCGCAACGTCTGGGTTGAAGCGCTCGAGCTGGTTCACCGCATCGAGGCCGGTGCGCAGCGAGGCCACGACCTCCATGTCGGGTTCGGCGCCGATCCAGCGCGAGATCATCCCTCGGATGACCACGGAATCGTCGACGACCATCACCCGCACCTTGTCGGAACGGGTCGAGGTCGGGACCGCAGTACTTGTCAACGCAACACTCATGACTTCACCAGCGACGCAACACGACGCACAACAACCGTTGAGCCGAAGGCCTCTGCCGCCGGATCGAACGTAGACTTAAATCAAGCCGACTTCCTGGAACTTCGCGGTGACGATGTCCCGGTCGAACGGCTTCATGATGTATTCGTTGGCACCGGCATGCAGCGCGCGTGCGATATGCGCGACGTCATTCTCGGTGGTGCAGAATACGACCTTCGGCTGATCGCCGCCGGGCATGCGGCGGAGATTGCCAAGGAACTCGTAGCCGTCCATCACCGGCATGTTCCAGTCGAGCAGCACAGCCTCGGGCATCGCGCGCTTGCAGGCCTCGAGCGCCTTGGCGCCGTCCTCGGCCTCGACGATCTGGAAATCGAGCCCTTCCAGGATACGGCGGGCAACCTTGCGAATGACGCTTGAGTCATCGACAACAAGACACGTTCTCATCTGCGACCTCTACTTCCTCATCCCCGGCGGGATGTTTCAGTTCTTCGATTCAGTCGGCCCGTCTCAGGCCGCTTTGGCATCAGGCACCAGTTCGAGCACGCGATCGACATCGAGGACGACCATGAGCTGGCCGTCGAGGCGGTGGACGCCGCCGGCGAGCCTGGCCATGCGGGGATCGAGGTTGACCGGATTGTCCTGACGGCTGTCGTCGGGCAGCCGCAAGACTTCACCGATCTGGTCGATCAGCAGGCCATAGGATTCGCCGCGCTGGTCGACCCCGACCGCCATCGGCGGCTTGCCGTCGTCGGCCTTCGGCAGGCCGAGCCGGGCCCGCATGTCGACCACGGTGACGATGCGGCCGCGCAGATTGAGCACGCCGGCGATCTCGCTGGAGGCCAGCGGCACCCGCGTCAGCCGCTCCGGCATGAACACGTCCTGCACCCGCGAGATCGGCAGCCCGAACAGCTGCCCGCCGATCACGGCGGTGACGTATTCGGCCATCGCGCCTTCACTGGTCTCGGTCTTGCTGCTCATCGATCCTGTTCCTTCAAGTCCTTTGTTTTGAGCATGATCCGATCGGAAAACCGGTTCCCACTTTTCCGGATCATGCTCTAAGCCGCCCGGCGCAGTTCGGCGGTCTGCTCTTTCAGCGCCGCGATCAGCCCGGGACGATCGAACTTGGCGACATAGTCGTGGAAGCCGGCCTGCCGGCCGCGCTCGATCGCCGCCGGCGACACCATCGCCGACAGCGCGATGATCGGCAGCCCGGTGAGGTTGTGGTCAGATCGGATGTTCTCGGCGAACTCAAAGCCGTTCATCTCGGGCATCTCGATGTCGGTCAGCACGACGTCGAAGGCCTGCCCCGAGCGCAGCGCGGCGAGCCCTTCCTGCGCGTTCGGCGCGGTCCGCACCTTGTAGCCGGCGGCCTTCAGCACCGGTGCCAGCATGTTGCGGAAGAACGCTGAGTCGTCGACCAGCAGCACCGACTGCGCCGAGGCCGACGGGCGCATCTCCTTGCGCGAGAACCAGTCGGCAAACGCCATCGGCAGGAAGTGGCCGACGTCGATCACCTCGGTGGCCTGGCCCTTGATCACGGCCGAACCCAGAATGCCGTCCTGCGAGCCCGCGACCTCGATGTTGAGCCGCTCCTCGACGATGTCGATGATCTCGTCGACCACGAGCCCCATCGAGCGGCCGTCGTCGGCGAACACCAGGATCGGCTGCGCGCCCTGGGTCTGCACCTCGACGCCTATCATCTGCACCAGCGGCATCAGCTGTTCGCGGTACTGCACCATGTAGCGGCCGTTGGAGAGCTCGATCTTGTCGGTTGCGATCTCCTCCAGCCGGGTGACGAGGCCGAGCGGCACCGCCTTGGGCTGGCTCGAGCCGGCGCGGAACACCAAAAGCGAGGTCAGCTGCTCGCCGCTCGAGGCATGCGCCGCGGCATTGTCGTCGGCCATGTCATGGGCCGAGGAGCCGGACGCGCCGAGCGCCTTGGCGATCCCGTTGGGGTCGATGATCATGATCACAGCGCCATCGCCCAAAATGGTGTTGCCGGAGAACATGTCGATGTGCCGCAGTTTGGTCGACATCGGCTTGACCACGATCTCCTCGGTGTGGAACACACCGTCGACCACGATGCCGAAGGTCTGGCTACCGACTTGCGTGACCACGATGAAGCCGTTCTCGGCATCCGAGGTGGCACCGTCGTCGATCTTGAGCAGCTTCTTGAGGTGGATCAGCGGCAGCAGCTTGTTGCGCAGCCGCAAGACTGCGGTGTCCTTGATCCGCTCGATGCGGTGCTCGGAGTTGGCGCGGGCCCGCACCAGCTCGACCACAGACAATTGGGGGATCGCAAAACGGTCGCCGCCGGCTTCCACGATCAGGGCGGAGACGATGGCCAGGGTCAGCGGAATCTTGATGGTGACCGAGGCGCCCTCGCCGGCCACGCTCTTGATGTCGATGGTGCCGCCGATCTGGTCGATATTGGTGCGCACCACGTCCATGCCGACGCCGCGGCCGGACACCGAGGTCACTTGCGCCGCGGTCGAGAAGCCTGGCGCGAAGATGAACTTGTGGATCTGGGCCTCAGTCATCTTCTCCAGTTCAGCCTCGGTGACGAGACCGTTCTGGAGCGCCTTGGCCTTGATCCGCTCGGTGTTGAGCCCGCGGCCATTGTCGGCGATGCAGATGATGATGTGGCCGCCCTCGTGATAGGCGCTTAGGCGAATGGTGCCCTGTTCGGGCTTGCCGGCCGCGACCCGCTCGGCGGTGGTCTCGAGGCCATGATCGGCGGAGTTGCGCACCATGTGCGTCAACGGATCCTTGATCAGGTCGAGCACCTGGCGGTCGAGCTCGGTGTCGGCGCCGTGCATTTCCAATTCAATTTGCTTGCCGAGTTCGCCGGAGAGATCGCGGACGATGCGCGGCAGCTTCTGCCAGGCATTGCCGATCGGCTGCATGCGCGTCTTCATGACGCCTTCCTGCAGCTCGGCGGTGACGTTGGAGAGCCGCTGCAGCGGCACCTTGAACTCGGTGTCCTCGTTGCGCCGCGAGATCTCCAAAAGCTGGTTGCGGGTCAGGACCAGCTCGGAGACCATGGTCATGAGGTGTTCGAGGGTATCGACGTTGACCCGGATCGACTGGTTGGCGATCTTGTCGCCTTCCTGGACATCCTCGGCGGCGGCCTTGCGGGCCGGCTTCTTCGCGGCTTCAGCCGGCTCGGCGGCGGGCGCAGCGGCGGCGGGCTTTGCGACCGGCGCGGGCGCCGGTGCTGCGACTTCGATCTCGGTCTCGCGGAAGGCGCGCTCGAGCTCGTCGAGCGAGACCTCGCCCGGGCGCAGCGGGCGCTCCAGCGTCTGCACCACCAGCGTGCCTTCAGTCATCGCCGCTTGCACGGATGGAGATTCAACGACAGGCACATCTTCTTCAGCAGCAGCCATCGCGGCCATGCCGTGCTCGACCATCGCCTCCAGCTGATCAATCAGGTCGCGGTCGTTGCCCTCCGGCTCGGCCTCGGTCGCCTCGAGCCCGCCGAGGATCTCCTTGATGCGGTCGATCGAGGACAGGATCAGCGTCACGGCTTCCGCCTTCACCGGCATGCCGTCGCGGAATTTGCCCATCAGGGTCTCGCCGGCATGCGCCAGCGCTTCCAGCCGCGGCAGCCCGAGGAAGCCGCAGGTCCCCTTGATCGTGTGCACAAGCCGGAAAATGTTATCCAGGATCTTCGCGTTGTTCGGATCCTGCTCGAACTGCACCAGCTGGTTGTCGACCGTGTCCAGGCTCTCGCTGCTCTCCGTCAGGAACTCGCGCAACAGATCGTCCATGAAACCAACCTTCGAAAAACGCCGAAAACGCTGCGGCGCGCGACATCGACGCGCCGGCCGGAACTTAGGTCAGCTTCTCCGCAAAGCGTTTAAGTTTGGTTGAGTAATTGGAAAAGAACGGGATCAACAAAGAGATAAGACCGCACGATCGAATCGCGCGGCCGGTCGTAACCTTTGCTTAATGATGTTCCCGCAGCCGCGTTCAGGACGCTGCGATAATGACCTTGTCGCCGTCGAGCACGAGCGTCACTTTCAACCCGCAGGCTTCGGCCAGTAGGCGCGTGTAATGCGGCTGCACGGCATGCGCATCGACCGTGTTCGACGAGCTTGCATTGAGCAGGTCGACGATGTTCTGCGGCACCCGCGCATGGAGGCCCGCGGCCAGGATGCGGAAGCTCATTGTCTCGCCCTCGCCGACCGGATCGATGGTGAGCGTTCCGCCGCGCGGGATGGTCTGCTGCGCGATGACCAGCATGTTCAACAGCAGCTTGACCCGGTTCTTGGGCAGCAGCAGCCGCGGCAAATTCCAGGTCAGCGTCACCTTGCCGTCCTCGATATGCCCCTTCGCCATGTTCTGGGCATCGCCGAGGTCGATCTGCGCGCCGGAGGAACCCGCGGCACCGAACGCCAGCCGGCAGAACTGCAGCCGCGCCGAAGCGGTCTTGGCGCTCTTGCGGATCAGATCGAGCGCGAAGTCGCGGTCTTCGGGCTTGGGATTGTCGTCAAGGACCTCAAGCCCATTGACGATCGCGCCGACCGGACTGATGAGATCGTGACAGACCCGCGAGCACAACAGCGCTGCGAGTTCGAGTGCATCGGGAGCGGGACCGGGAGACGAAGTGCCAGACATCAATTGTTTCCTGGAAAGCCGCACGCCGCGGGAGGAGTGCGAATCACGCATGCCTGTCGGCTTGATACACCGCGCAGACGGATGCTGCCAGCTTGCGGCGGGACTGATAAAGCATGATCCGGAAGCGCGGAAACCGGTTTTCCGAAAAGATCACGCTCAAACAAGGAGATGAGCTCATGATGCGATGCTTTGTCATCGCATCATGATCTCAGGGAATACAAACAGGATATGAGACCCGCCCATGAATAAGGCACAGCCGTCCCTGATCGGCTGCGAAGCCGCCGCCACGCTGCTCGAATCGTTGACCGAACTGGTGATCCAGGCCGGCGGGGCGATTCTTGCGGTCAACCGATCCGCCATGAACGTCACAGGCAAGAGTGACGGATCGCCGGTCACCGAGGCCGATCTCGCCGCCGACCACATCATCGTCGAAGGGCTGACGCGGCTGACGCCGCATGTGTCGCTGCTGTCGGAGGAGCGCGTCCATCTGGCGACGCCGCCCTACAAGGACAGTTTCTTCCTGATCGATCCGCTCGATGGCACCAAGGAGTTCGTCGCCGGCCGTAACGAGTTCACCGTCAATGTGGCGCTGGTCACGCAGGGCGTGCCGCTGCTCGGCATCGTCGGTGCGCCCGCGCTGGGGCTGATCTGGCGCGGCATCGTCGGCAAGGGTGCTGAGCGGTTGACGCTGCAGAACGGCGCGGTTTCGCAGGCGGTGCCGATCAAGACCCGTCCCTGCCCGCCACGCGGCGCGCCCTGGACCGTTGCGGTCAGCCGCTCACACGGCGATGCACGCACCGAGGCCTTCATCGACGAACGCGGCGGCGCGGTCCGCGCCGTGCTGGGCTCGGCGGTCAAGTTCGGCCGTGTCGCCGAGGGCGAGGTCGATATCTATCCGCGTCTGTCGCCCACATCCGAATGGGATGTGGCGGCCGGTCACGCGGTCGTGGTTGCGGCCGGCGGCAAGGTCACCGATTCGAAGGGGCGCCAATTGCATTTCGGGCTCGGCCGCGAAGACTTTCTGGTGCCGGAATTCATCGCGTGGGGCGACCCGGCTGCAGCATTGTGATTATTGCGCGAGACTTTCTTCCAGCTCCGGCCAGCGCGCCGCGGCTTCCTTCAGGAAGCGCGCGGGATCGGCGGCGAAGGCGTCGCGGCTGTGTTCCCGGTTGAACAGATAAAGCCTGTTCCCGACGACGGCCCAGAACCGCGGATTGCCCGCGCAGGTGACTCCCCGCACCAGATCGGTCGGATCATAGCCGCCGAACTGCGGGCCATAGATTTCAGGATGCGCCACGAACGAGGCGCGGTTGCCTTCGTTGCGGAAACGCCAGACCACGCCGCTTTCAGCAGCCTCATATTCCGGCCGTCCCTGGGTGGCGGCGGCATCGGTGAAATAGGCGACGGGATCGAATCCCTCGATCGCGAGGCCAGAGTAGCGGTTCGTCACCACGCGCTCGGTCGTCGTGGCCTGAACAGGCAAAGAGGGCCCGATGGCCGTCAAAATGCCCGCCAACAGGCCGAAAAACGCCATGCCCCGGCACGATCCATATCTTTCCTGCCGTTGTGCCGTCATAGTTGATACCGATAACATCCGAGTCGAGGGGACACTGGGCGCAACCTAGAGCCGTGCCTGTTGGCATCAGGTTAAAGGGCAACGCCCGGATTTCGATAGCAGGGGTTCTTAATGACTTTCGCATCACGCCTTGCCGCGGTCGCGTTTGCCGCGCTGATGTGCTGGAGCGCAGGGGCGTCCGCGCAGCAGCCCCCACCACCGCAATATCCACCGCCGCAACGTGAACAGACACCGTATACTTACGGGCCCGACGAACTGGTCGGCGCCGGACACAAGTTCTTCGGCAACGTCTCGCGCGGCCTCGCCTCGGTGATCGAGCGCGCGGTCAGCCAATGGGGCCTGCCCAACGGTTATGTGCTCGGCGAGGAAGGCTCCGGCGCGTTCGTAGCCGGGCTGCGCTATGGCGAGGGCACGCTCTACACCAAGAACGCCGGCGACCTCCGGGTCTATTGGCAGGGTCCTTCGGTCGGCTTCGACTGGGGCGGCGACGGCGCTCGCACCATGACGCTGGTCTACAACCTGCCCTCGACGCAGGCGATCTATCAGCGCTTCGTCGGCATCGACGGCTCGGCCTATATCGTCGGCGGCTTCGGCATGACGGCCCTGACCGCCAACAACATCGTGCTGGTCCCGATCCGCTCGGGCATCGGCTTGCGGCTCGGTGCCAGCGTCGGCTATCTCAAATTCACCCCGCGCGCGACCTGGAACCCGTTCTAGTCGCTGCGCCGATCGGGTGATTGTGCCGGGCGCTCCGGGACGGCTAGCGATTCAGGTTAATGCGGCAAACGGGCTGGCCTTCGGCTGGCCCGCCGTGGCATTGTGATTAACAAATTCCTTCTTTCCTTGGAGTGACCCTTCATGATCGAGCCGATCATGTACGCGGCGATCGGTTTCCTGATCTCGATGCTGTGTGGCCTGATGATCGTGCCGCTGGTGCATAACCGGGCGGTGCGGCTGACCACGCGCCGCATGGAGGCGGCCACCCCGCTGTCGATGGCCGAGATCCAGGCCGACAAGGACCAGCTCCGCGCCGAATTCGCCATGTCGGCCCGCCGGCTCGAGATGAGCGTCGACCAGCTCAAGAGCAAGACCACGAGCCAGCTCGCCGAGCTCGGCAAGAAGACCGATGCGATCAACCGCATGAAGATCGAGCTGGGCGAGAAGAACGCCGCGATCTTCGCGCTGGAGGCGCGCGAGAAGGCGATGAAGGAGCAGCTTCGCGCCACCGAGGAAGAGTTTTCCGCCAAGACCGAGCTGTTGCGCAACGCCGAGCAGGCGCTGACCGACAAGCAGGGCTTGCTCGGCAAGATCAACGCCGAGCTCAGCGACCGCTCGATGACGGCGGACAGCCGCCAGATCGAACTGGTCGCGGTGCGGACCCAGGTCGAGGAGTTGAAGAACCGTGTCGGCGATGCCGCCAGGGAGTTCGCGGCAACCGAAGCCCGCCTCGCCCAGGAGCGCAACCAGTCGGAAACCGTCACGCGCGAGCTCACCGACGCGCGCGGCCGGGTCGAGAATCTGAGCCAGCGGGTCACCGATCTCGACCGCCAGCTGATCGTCCAGGTCAAGGAAGCCGAGATGCTCGGCAACCGCGTCACCGACCTCGAGACCCGGCTTGCGACTCAGGGCAAGCTGCTTGCCGAGCGCGAATTCGAGAACGGCCAGCTCAAGCAGGCCAATGCCGCCGCCGAGCGGACCGTGCAGGAGCTGCGCGAGGAGATCGCTGCGACAAGCGGCGGCAAATCGTCCGTGCTCGAGAAGCTGCGCCAGGAGAAGGCCGCGGTCGAGGAGCAGCTGCGCATCGCCCGCGACGAGCGCGGCAAGCTGCAGCGCGACATCAACGCGATCCAGCAGCAGGCCGAGAGCTCTTGGGCGACCGAGCGGATGGAGAACGCGCTGCTGCGCGAGCGCATCAACGACATCGCCGCCGAGGTGGCCAAGCTCGCGATCCAGCTCGAGGGCCCCAATTCGGCGATCGAGGCCATGCTGGCGGCGGAGCCGACCGTGCCGGCCAAGGCGGCGGCCAAACCCGCCAACGGTGCCGCAAATGGCGTCTCGCCGGGCAGCGGGATGCCCGAAGGCGGCGGCACGCTCGCCGAGCGCATCCGGGCACTGCAGTCACACGCCTCCCGCGCCCGCCAGCAAGGCGCCTGATTCCCGCAGGGTTTGGCTTGACACCCCTACCCGGCACTTCGTAAATCGCACGCTCTGACGAAGCGCCACCATCGACCGGCCGCCGACCAGCGGCCATTGGCACGTCACATCCCGGACGCATAGCTCAGCGGGAGAGCGTTCCCTTCACACGGGAGAGGTCCAAGGTTCGATCCCTTGTGCGTCCACCATTAAACCTTCAATATCAATGACTTACAGACCCGATTCCTTCGGAATGTGCCCAGGATAACTGGGGCACAGCCGGGGCATACATTAAATATTGCGGCCGCTTGCAAAAATTACTTTGCCTTCCGTCCAGATCGACGGTTGCGGCTTTTGCCATTTCAGGATGTTCCGTGGCGGGACTGGATAGGTTTCTCATACCGGTCGGCATAGATTCTTCGCGAATCGGCGCCGAAGGTTAACCCGTGAAACGGATCGCAGAGACCCTCGGGGTTGCCCGTTCCAACTTGGTTGAGCGCGGGCGGCATGCGTCCAAAGCGCGGTCGCCAGACCCGTGCCGGGGAGGCGGAGCTCACTTCCGATATCCGCGCCTTGTGAATAGCCGCCCGAACTATGGATACCGGTGGATCGTTGCGCTCCTAAAGCGCGAGCGGCGATCCGCCGGCCACGGTCCGCCAATGCCAAGCGCGTCAACCCATCCCTTTTGCACGATCTACTACCTTCCTACGCGATCTCTCTGCTTTCACGATTTCAGACGTCGGCGGCAGTCGGCAAAATGCGTCGGCATCGCACGACTGGAAGCCGAGCTCATGTTTCGACGGGTGAACATGCCGCGTCTTGCCGTAATTCCTGTTGGTTCTTGGCCGCGTCGTATGCCAGCCGCTGTTGCGGCCGGTTATTGCGGAGAGCTGACTGTCGAAGCCTTTCTCAAACGAGTCGGGACGGAGTATCCTCGACCGCGTGTAAAGGAAGGGAGGCGGCAGCTGTGGTTGAGAGACGATCTGGACCGAGCTATCGCCCCGGACGTGGCGCGGGGCGACCTCGCCGAGGATTTGTGACGTTGGAGCGCCCGCTTCCACGCTTTGTGGAGGTGCGTCGGCTCGCCCGCGGTTTGGCAGCATTCTACTTCCGGATCCCCACCCATTACCGCGAGCTCGGCTGCGAGATGGCCAATGAGCCGCTGGGCACAAACTATGAAGCGGCTTGCGGTACTGACGGCAAAGGCGGCCGAGCCGCCACACTCAATGGCCTGTTCGATGAATGGAACGACCAGCGCAGAGGCTGGCCTGCCGCACAAGGTAGGATTGCGCGCTACGGCACGGTCGATTGGCTATTCCGGCAATACAAGACGGAGAACGCCTACACTGAAAAGGTTTCTGCACGGTCACGCCCTGATTACGAGCGGATCATGCAGATGATTTCCGATACCGTTGGCAAGAGCGGGCGGCGGATCGGCGATCGGCAGATCATTGAAGTCACGCCGCGAGCCGCTGACAAAATCTACGATAAGATCATCAACGGCCCCAAAGGGCTCAGGCTGCGGCAGGGGGAAAAAGTCGTCAGCCTCTGCCGAAAGGTGTGGAGGATCATGCGTCGGCTGCACCCGGAGCTGTTCGATAAGAAGCATCCGAACCCATGGGATGACTTCACCCTCAAGAGCCGCACCAAGACCAAGAAGCACGCTATCACCCGCGAGGAGGTCTACAAGTTTGCATGGGGCTGTATTAAGGAAGGTCGCCCGGAACCGGCGGCTGTTGCGGTGATTTGCTTCGAATGGCTGCAGAGGCCAGAGAATGTGGTGGCGGGCTTTTTGGCTTGGCCCGATTATCGAAGCAAAAATTGGCCCCATGCAGTGCGGATCGAGCACCACAAGAACAAGACATTGGTTTGGCATCCACTCGAGGAAGTCGTCGATGGCGAGATCGTCAAGTTCTACGCCGAAGCCGAGGAGATCCTGAGCCATCTCCCCAAGCTCGGTGTTCCTATGATTATGCGCCAGATCAAGAGAGGAGAGCGCAAGGGCGAAGTTAAGGTCTGGTCTTATCCTGGCATGGAAAAGGTCGTGCAGCAGATGCGCAAGAACATTGACGGCGTGTCGGAGCTGTTCACGCTTGATGCCTGCCGGCACGGCGGCATGACCGAGTTAGAAGAAGCCGAACTGACTGACGGCCAGGGCCGTGCACTCTCCGGTCACAAGACCGCGCAGGCTTATCGCGGCTACGCGAAAGAGACGATGCAACGGGCGTTGGCGGCGACCCGCAAGCGGCACGCCCATCTTTTGGCGCAGGGGCCGCTCGAACACCGAAATGCCAGCACGGCAGGTGCTGGCGATGTGACGGACGATGGCGACGCGCTGCGTCAGCCCCCTTCACTGACTAAGGCTGCAGTCGGATCACAAAAGTAGGCTTCGCGTTTCGTTCAACGCTCCAACGGCGTTCTCATCGCTCCCACCTGCGGCACCAAATTGAGCGCCGCTCAAGAATCAAGACGGCTTTCCTCGGAATCCCCCGGAAAACGAAACCAGCACAGAATTTCCAAATGCGGGGTGGATTGATTTTCCAAACGCGTTGAAAATCTCCGATCGAGAATAGCTAATTATCCTGCACATTCAAATCGTTATACATGGCTGGGGCGGGAGGGATCGAACCTCCGAATGGCGGAATCAAAATCCGCTGCCTTACCGCTTGGCTACGCCCCAACGCGCCGATCGAAGGCCACGCCGGTCTATAGGGTGAGTCCCGCCATTTCAACAGGGCGGCGCGCGAAAAGGCACGAAAGCCGCAGGTTGATGCCGGTACCCTTATTATCGGGCGACGCCGCGGTGGCCGAAACAGACCGGGCGATGTCCGCTCGGACAGTTGAGAGGCCGCTGGTTTCATGGGAAGACAATTTCCAAACGCCTCGTCGGGAGTAACGCCATGACCTACCGTGCGCCGATCAACGATATCCTGCTGTCCCTCAATCACGGCGCGGGGCTCGCTGCCGCCGTGGCGGCCGGCCACTATGGCGATTTCGACGGCGACATCACCGCTGCGGTGCTGGAAGAAGCCGGCAAGTTCGCCTCCGATGTGCTGGCGCCGCTGAACAAGGTCGGCGACGAGCACGGCATCAAGCTCGACAACGGCAAGGTGACGACCGCGCCCGGCTGGCCCGACGCCTATCAGCGCTGGACCGCCGCGGGATGGAACGCGGTGTCCGGGCCGGAAGCATTCGGTGGCCAGGGCCTGCCGCTCGCGATCAACGCCGCCTGCACCGAGATCTGGAGCGCATCGAACGTCGCCTTCGGCCTCTGCCCGCTGCTGACGCTGTCGGCGATCGAGGCGCTCGACGCCCATGGCAGCACTGAGCTGAAGAAGGTCTATCTCGAGAAGCTCGTTACCGGCGAATGGACCGGCACCATGCAGCTCACCGAGCCCAACGCCGGCTCCGACGTCGGCGCGCTGCGCACCCGCGCCGAGCGCGCGGGTGACGGCACCTACCGCATCAAGGGCACCAAGATCTTCATCACCTATGGCGAGCACGACATGACCGACAACATCGTGCATTTCGTGCTCGCACGATTGCCCGATGCGCCCGCCGGCACCAAGGGGATCTCGCTGTTCCTGGTTCCGAAATTCATGGTCAATGCCGACGGCTCGCTCGGCGAGCGCAACGACATCCATGCCTCCGGCGTCGAGCACAAGCTCGGCATGCACGCCTCGCCGACCTGCACCATGACCATGGGCGACAAGGGTGGCGCGATCGGCTTTCTGATCGGCGAGGAAAACGCGGGCATGCGCTGCATGTTCACGATGATGAACCAGGCGCGGCTCGGCGTCGGCCTCGAGGGCGTCGGCATTGCCGACCGCGCCTATCAGCAGGCGCTGGCCTATGCGCAGGAGCGCCGCCAAGGCAAAGCGATCGGCCACAAGGGCGACGGGATGGATCCGATCATCGTGCATCCCGACGTCAAGCGCATGCTGATGCAGATGCGCAGCATGACGGCGGCGGCGCGCACGATCTGCTACGCCACCGCGGTCGCGCTCGACGTCTCGGTGCGCGCCAAGGACGCCAAGGTCCGTGCCGACGCCGCAGCACGCGGCGCATTGCTGACCCCGATCGCCAAGGCGTTCTCCACCGACATCGGCAACGAGGTCGCCTATCTCGGCGTGCAGGTCCACGGCGGCATGGGCTTCATCGAGGAGACCGGCGCCGCGCAGCATTACCGTGATGCCCGCATCACCTCGATCTATGAAGGCACCAACGGCATCCAGTCGATCGACCTCGTCACCCGCAAGCTCGGCGCCAATGGCGGCGCTTCGGTGTGGGCGCTGCTCGACGAGCTCGCCGCCACCATCAAGCAGGTCGAGACCTCCAACGATCCGGCGTTCGGCACCACCGGCACCAAGCTCCGCGACGCCCATGCCGCGCTCGAACGCACCAGCAAATGGCTGCTCGAGCGGCTGGCCTCGGCGCCGAACGAGGCGCTGGCCGGCGCGACGCCCTATTTGCGGCTGTTCGGCGCCACGCTCGGCGGCTGCATGCTTGCCGGCGAGGCACTGGCCGCCAAGGCGAACGGGGAAGCCGAGCCGCAGCGCTACGTCGCACTGGCGCGCTTCTTCGCCGAGAACATCTCGGTGCAGGCGCCATCGCTGGAGAAGATGGTGACGGAGAGCGCCGAGGCGGTGACCGGCGCGGATGCGGTGCTGGCGGGGTAGGACGCTTTCCGCTGCGATTGCGGGAGAAGGCCCAAAGCGCTGTACTCGCCATAGGCCCATCCCGCTCCTTTGACGTGCACGTCATGCCTCATCGCAACTGTCGTCCCTGCGAAAGCAGGGACCCATATGTGGACGGCCCCCGTGGCACAAGAGCCTTTTGGCAAGATCGGATCGCTTGCATCCATATGTCCGGCCTGTTGGGTGCGATCGAGTAGATCGCTGGCCAAGATGGTTTGCGCGATGCGAGTTCCAAACAACTCCGCGACCTGTTGACGGCCGATGGGTCCCACGGATTGTCTCGCATCGTTGCTCGATCGATCGCTCCATCCGCTCTTGCAGCTCCGGGTCGGCTGACGAGCGAGCCCGCCAGCCGGCCAATCTGTTAAGCGGTACCCGTCGTCGCGGCATTCAGCCGTGCGGCGTCATAACTCTCCCCCGTCACCATCAGCTTCCAGACGATGCGCGCCACCTTGTTGGCGAGCGCCACGGCCGCAAGCTTCGGCGGCTTACGCTTGATCAGCGCCAGCAGCCAGCGCGAGTGATGACCGCGCCCCCGCTTGGCCTGCTGGATCACCGCCGTGGCCCCGACGACCAGCAGACGGCGCAGGTCCTGGTCGCCCCGCCCGGGTAATCTTGCCGAGCCTGGTCTTGCCGGCGGTGGAATGGTCCTTGGGCGTGAGGCCGAGCCAAGCCGCAAAGTGACGACCGGAGCGGAACGCGCCCGGTTCAGGTGTCTTCATCACCAGCATCGTTGCAATGATCGGACCGATCGACGGAATCTGCGCCAGGCGCCGGCCCGTGGCATCGCCGCGGTGCCAGGCCATCAGCTTGGCCTCAACCACCTCCAACTCGCCCTCGAGCCTGGCGCACTCCCGGCCCAGCACGACAAACAGCTCGCGCGCCAGAGCGGGAAGCGTCTCGTCCTGCGCGATCCGCGCCAGCAGCGGTTCGATCGCCTCCAGCCCCTTGGGCGCGATCAGGCCATACTCCGCCGCATGGCCGCGGATCGTGTTGGTCAATTGGGTGCGCCGGGCGATCAGTCCGTCGCGGATACCCGTCAGCATCAGCGCAGCCTGTTGCTCGGCGCTCTTCACCGGCACAAAGCGCATGCTCGGCCGGCTCATCGCCTCACACAGGCCTTCTGCGTCTCGCCCGTCATTCTTGTTCCGCATCACGTAGGGCTTCACCAATTGCGGTGCCATCAGCTTCACCTCATGGCCCAGCCTGGAAAGCTCTCGCGCCCAATATTGCGAAGCTCCGCATGCCTCCATCCCGATCACCGTCGGCGGCAATTTGGCGAAGAACTCCAGCACGAGTTTGCGCGAAAGCTTCTTGCGTAAGACCGGCTGCTCGGACGCATCAACCCCATGCAGTACAAAAATATGCTTCGACGTATCCATCCCAATGCGGATAATCTGGTTCACGGACGGCTCCCATGTATGAGATCTAGACAACCTCATTCTGGCACACTGATGCCGTAGGGGGCCGTCCACACCATCAACTCCGCGGCGGAGGTTGCAAGCGGGCCTCATCGTTGTCGTCCTGGCGAAAGCCAGGACCCATCACCAGCGCATTTGATTGTGAACGAGATCGTGGCCCCAGCGTCGCGCAACGATGCGCATTTGGGGCAATGGGTCCTGGCTTTCGCCAGGACGACGGCGAGTACGTGGCGCTGCCGGTGGACCCTACCTTCGCGTTTCCGCGACCTGATTAGTCCGAGCTTTTTGCATTCTCGTTCCGCCCTCTCTTGAACAGAGGGCACAGGGAAGCCGGGTTCCGATCAACGATCCCGGCGAGACGAGCGAAACTCCCTGGGACCGTCCAGCAGATCATGCTTGCGGGCAGACTGATCGATCCGGCTGGCTGAATGATCTGTCATGGCGTTGATGGCCGTGCCGGCGAGGTTCTGCGCACGCTGCCGTCGCATCTCGTCCTTCGATCGAATATCCCGGTCTTCAGCTCGCCGACGACAGAGTTCGTCAGAGATGCGTTCCTGGAGACATCCATCGCCTCGATAAGGTCGCTGCTTCATCTTGCACGCTCCCTCCAACAGGATTGCGGTATGGAGGACTAACTCTCTCGGGGGCCGCTGGTTCGCGGTGCCAATTGACTTAGTGCCGGGAATTTCGGCGCCAGCAATCTGGGCTTCTTCGGCGGAGCCGCAATCAATCCGTCCCGTATCGCCTGCTTGCGGGCAAGCTTGCGGGCTCGCCGCGCGGCCTCGGCTTTCTCCCGAATCTTTCTTTCCGAAGGCTTTTCGAACGAGCGGCGGCGCTTCATCTCTCTGAAGACGCCTTCGCGCTGCATCTTCTTCTTTAGAACGCGCAGTGCCTGGTCGATATTGTTGTCCCTGACAAGAACCTGCAACGGATCACCTCTCGCGGTAGAAGACACGTCAAGCGCACAAATACGAATGCCCGCTCTATCGGTGACAGAGCGGGCCGCACTGCCATTCCAGTACATCCGTGAAACGGCAGCCGATCAACAAGGTGACGAAAGCTTCAGCCGCAGTGCTGATAACACTGCGCCTTCCCTTTCATCCGACGATGTCTTTGAAAAAGGGTCCCCTGGGACCGATCTACAAGGCTCAAGGCCAGTCGATACAATACAAGTATACACTTATCTCAGCTATGCAAGGTGCAATTGCCAGTTCCGGGATTTATCTCTCGCGCTTCAAGCGTTCGAGATCGTAGCCGGAAGACGATTGCGGGCCCGAGCGAGCGCGTGAGCGGTTCCTTGAATCGATATCATTGTTGAGTAGCAAATTCGGACCTGCTGACGCAGAGTGCGGCGCTGCCGGGTGAATTCAGCGCGCCGGCACTCGAGAGCCTGGGCAGCTCCCATCGCAAAGAGGGAGCCGCAATTGGCAACCCGCTATTATTTCGACATCCGCAACGGCGAGGAACTCTATGCCGACAGGCAGGGTATCGAGCTGCGCGACGAGGAGACTGCTGCCCACGAAGCGATGCAGTCATTGCTCAGCATGGCGAAAGACAACCCGCCGTTGGACAAACACAATTCGTTGGCGTTCGAGGTCCGCACGGACCAAGGGCCGCTGTTTCAGGTCAGCCTCAACCGGGGCATAACGCGGCGTTAGGTGCGTCCGCGCGCAACCGAACGTCAATAACTTGGCCGGCGAAGGCGCGCCGGTTCGATCACGTCGAGAGCATTTTCGGTTCTGATCGGATCAGAACCGAAGCTCTAGATTGTTTTGACGCGTTTTCTTCACGCGAACCGGCGGCCACTCCGCTCGAAAACGCGCTAGTGATCGGACAGGCTGCCGACGATCGATGCGCGGCGGGACAGTTCGATCCAGTTGCCGTCCGGATCGAGGATCATGGAAATCCGCGCGACCTCGCCAAGCGTCACCGGCGCGAGGCCCTCGCGCACGCCCTTGGCGCGCAGTCCGTCGTGCACGGCGTCGATATCGGCGACTTGCAGCGTGATGTAGCGCCAGCCGCGCGCACCCCGAACCGGATCGACGGTCGCGGCCCGATCTTCCCTAAGCAGGATCAGGCTCTCGCCAAGGCGAAACGCCGGACCACCCGACCAGGATTGCTCGGCGAAGCCGAGAATATCGCCGTAGAATTTGCGATGCGCGGCGAGGTCGCGCACGGCCATGGAAACGGCAATCTGGGTGATGCCGTCATGTCCGGGCGCCACCAGGCAAACGCTGTTGCCGTCGGGATCGGCCATGCGCTGCGACGCTCCAACGCCGTCTCGCGCAACGATCAGTTCGCGATAGCCGCTCGGTGCCGCATCCGGCAGCGGCTCGGCATGATGGTTGAGCTTGATGACCGAACCATGCGCGTCGTGCCGGTATTGCTTCTGCCCACGCCGGATCGGTTGCACATGATCGAAGCGAAGCCCGGCATCCTGCTGCCAGAACCGCAGCATCGGCTCCAGATTGTTGGTGGAAAGGCCGATGTCGATCACGGTCTTTGCGAGTTGCATGTCCGCTCTCCCCAGCCGCCGTGCGCGCTCGCTGGGCCGGCTCAGCCGGGAAAGCGATCGCCGAACATCGGCAGTCCGCTGCGCGACTGTTCGCGCGTCGCCTCATCCTGGATGACGTCCCAGTGCTCGGCGAGCACGTCACCCTCCATGCGCACGATGTCGGCGACGACCCATGCCGCCGGCAGACCATGACCGCTGAACCGGCCGTGCAGAATGACGAAATCGCCGCTCGCCGCGCCGACATGGTTCTCATAGCGCAGCGCCGCGGGCAAGCCCTTGACGAGGTCGAACAGCCCGTCCCGGCCCGGCGCAATGTGCGCACTGTGCTGGATGTAGCGCGGCGACCAGAGCCGCTCGGCGGCGGCATAGTCGCGCCTGTTGAACAGGGTATCGAACGCGTCCAGCACGAACTGGACGCGGCGATCTTGGTTCGACGCGTTCATGGCTTCGTTCCTGGTATCAGGGTTGCTTGCGGACCAGTGGGATCTGCAGATTGGTCGGACGATTCTGCTCGGTGTCGAAGCCGCGGCCGTCGACATTGCGGGCGCCCCAGAACAGCAGGTCGCCCCTGAGATAGACCAGGTCGTATTCCATGAAGTTGGTGCCTTCCTTTAGCGCAAACGGCGCGAAGGATTTGCCGAAGATGCTCTGCGGGGCGTCGACCGCCCACGGCGCGTAGCCGGCAGAGGCGATTTTGTTGAGCACATCGGCAAAGCCCTGCGCCAACGGCGTGATCTCGTAGGCCTCGTCGGCGACGAAATCGACCTTCTGCGCGCCCGGTGCGATCGGATGCGTGCCCTGCCACTGCATGTGCCCGACGATCCTGATCCGCGCCAGCGGCACCTTGCCATACGGATCGGCCGAGTTGACCACCACGAGCTCGAACCGGTCGGAGGACTGATAGGTGAAGGCACGCTTGAGATAGAACGGCTTGATCGAGCCGTCCGGATTCTTGCTCGGCCGGATCTCGGGCGCGATGCTCTCCCAGTTTCCGGCAAGTGCCTGCTTGATCGTTGCGACGTCCGTATCCATGGCGCTTGCCCTCGTTTGATTGCCGGAAGATTGCGCGGCAGCGCTGCCGAACCCGGTCAGCAGCAGCAGCGGCAACAGCAATGCTCCGAGGCTCATCCGCATGCGCAAGCTCCGGCCTGGTTTTCGCGCGGGCCCTCTGCCTGCGAGGCAGAGCCCGCAATCGGAATACGCTTCGCTATAGAGGGCGCTGGCCGGCTTGAAAAAGACTTTGTAAGCTGGCCCCATGCCTGCGAGAGATGCCTGTGAGAGATGGCAACGAGACTTGGCAGGCCGTGATTGGGAGATTGCGATGGAGCTCCGGCATCTCCGCTACTTCGTTGCCGTGGCCGATGCCGGCAGCCTGACGGTTGCCGCCGAGCAGAAGCTCCACACCTCGCAGCCCTCGCTCAGCCGGCAGATCCGCGATCTGGAGGAGGAGGTCGGCGTGCAACTGTTGAATCGCGGCGCGCAGGGCATCGAGCTGACCGCGGCCGGCAAGGCATTCCTCGACCATGCCCGACTGGCGCTGTTGCAGGCCGAGGCCGCCAAGGAAGCGGCGCTGCGCGCAGCCCAGCCGCCGAAGCCTGTCTTCTCGCTCGGCTTCCTGTCGGGCGCCGAAATCGATCTGTTGCCCGAGGTGACCCGCGTGTTGCGCGAGGAATTTCCCGGCATCGACATCCGCCTGTCGAGCGACTACTCGCCCTTGCTCGCCAAGGCCCTGATGCGGCGCAAGCTCGATGCGGCTTTCATGCGCGCCGACGAGAGCATGGAGGATCTGGCGTACAAGCGCGTGCGCACCGATCCGCTGGTGTTCGTGTTTCCGAGCAACCATCGGCTGGCGGCGCAGTCAGCCGTCGCGCCGGAAGACATCGCGGGCGAGACCTTCTATCTGCCGTCCAAATCCGCGCCGGCGGTGCGCCGCGTCGTGCTGGACTATTTCAACCGCGCCGGCATCGATCCGAGGCCGGAGCACGAGGTGCACAATGTCGTGCATGCGATATCGATGATCACCTCGACGCATGGCGTGATGCTGCTGCCGGCCTACACGGCCCGCTATCTGCCCGACAGCATCACCACCCGGCCGGTGCAGGGCGAGACGCCGACGCTGGATCTTGTGATCGCCTATCACAAGGCCAACAAATCGCCGATCCTGAAACTGCTGCTGTCGCGGGTCGGCCGGCTGGCCGCTGCGCCGGCCTGATCCCTTCAGTCCAGTGAGGACCGATATGCCGGCAAGCCTCGTTCAGACCTTTCGCGCCTTTGCCTACAACAACGCCTGGGCCAATCATCGCCTGCTCACGGCATGCGGCGGCCTCGGCCAGACGGAGTTCGCCGCCGCGCGGACCGGCTTCTTCCCGAGCCTGCAGGCGACGCTGAACCACATCCATGTCATCGATCTGTTCTACGTCGACGCGCTCGAAGGTGGCTGGCTCGGGCCGAAGGCGTGGGCGAACGAGGTGCCCTACCCGGCGGTCGCGGCGCTGCAAGCTGCGCAAGGCGCGATCGACCAGCGCCTGATCGCTCACTGCGATGCGCTGACGCCTGAACGGCTCGATGATGTGGTCAAGATCAATCGCGACAGCTCGGTGCAGACCGAGCGGCGCGACCGCCTTCTGATGCATCTGTTTCAGCACCAGATCCATCATCGCGGCCAGGCCCACGCCATGCTCTCCGAAACCACCGTCAAGCCGCCGCAGCTCGACGAATTCTTCGCCGCCGGCGAGGCGCCGCTCCGGGCGGCCGAGTTCAAGGACCTTGGCTGGAGCGAAGCTACCGTCTGGGGCGGCTGAATGCCGGGTTCCGCACGCGATCGGGCGGGGGTGCGGATCGGTTCCCGATCCGGAACAAGGTCTTGAATCCCGGCACCTCCGCGCTCACCTCAGGTGAAACGTGGGGAACTCCAGACATGCCATTCGCCAATCATCGGGGCCAGCGCATCCATTACACCGTTGAAGGGTGCGGGCCGCTGATCGTGCTGCAGCACGGTCTGCTGCTCAACGCCGCCAGCTGGAAGCAGTGCGGCGTGGTCGACGCGCTCGCCGATCGCTTCCGCGTCGTCTGCGTCGATTCGCTCGGACATGGCCTGAGCGACAAGCCCGCCGATCCCGAATTCTACGATCAGGAACAACGTGCCGGCGATATCGTCGCCGTGATCGACGATCTCGGCCACGAGCGCGCCCATGTGGTCGGACATTCGATGGGCGGCTGGGTCGCGGTCGGCGTCGCCCGGTTCTTCCCGACCCGGCTGGCGTCGCTGGCAATCGGCGGCTGGGACTTCCTCACCGGACTGCCGCGCGGCAACGCCGGCCCGCTGACGTATGGCGCCTTCATGACGTTTGCGCGCCGTACCGCGCCGCAGCTCACGGGATGGGTAACGTCCGACCTCGAGGGCGGCGTGCGCGCCTGCTTCGATGCGCTCGGCCAGATCGATGGCGCCAGGGACGCCGTGCTGTCCTCACGCGTGCCGGTACTGCTCTGGAACGGACAGGACGACGCACCGCATGTGCCGATGCAGCGCTTTGCCGCGGAGAACGGCCTTGATGCGATGTCGGTCCCCGGCGATCATCTCGGCGCCCTGCTTCATCACGGCGTGGAGGTCGGCCGCGGCATCGGCTCGTTCGTCGGGCGCGGCTGAGCGGAGCACATGCAGGGTTACGTGCGACGGCGCCGTTCGGCTTGCACGGCCGGCGCCCCGGAAATCGCGAAATCCGGCTAACTGCATTGCGCCGTTCTCATGCTCGCCCACGGGGAAAAGCAGAGCAGAACACGCTGGAGCCCTTGGGGCTTGCACGGGATCATGTAGGATAGCGGTCGCGACCTCCGCCGGCGACGCTGCCGGCCGATACTCGGACCGCTTACTCTGGGACTGCTTGATGACCGCGCATGTCATAGTCACCGACGAAGCCGCCACACGCGTGATCCGGCTGCGCAGGCCCGAGAAGAAGAACGCGATCACCCAGGAGATGTTTCGCGCGATCAGCGATGCGATCGACAAGGCGCAGAACAATCCGAAGATCCGCTGCCTGATCATCACCGGCGGCTCCGGCGTGTTCACCGCGGGCAACGACATCGAGGACCTGCTCGCGCAGGGCACCTCGACCGGCGAGACGCCGCCCGCCTCCGACCTGGTCAAGTTCCTGTATTCGCTGGCCCACAATGTGAAGCCGATCATCGCCGCCGTCGACGGCGTCGCGATGGGCATCGGCACCACGATGCTGTTTCACTGCGACTATGTGCTGGCGAGCAAGGCCGCGCTGTTCTCGACGCCGTTCTCCAATTTCGGCCTGGTGCCGGAAGGCGCCTCCAGCCTGCTGATGCCGCGGACGATGGGCCATCAGCGCGCCTTTGCGATGCTGGTGATGGGCCGCACCATGTCGGCCGACGACGCCCGCGTCGCCGGTTTCGTCAACACCGTGGTGGCGCCGGGACATGCCGAGGTCGAGGCGCACAAGGTGGCACGCGAGATCTGCGCGCTGCCGGCCGAGGCGGTGGCGATCTCGCGCCGCTTGATCCGGCTGCCGCCGGAGGATGTCACCCGCCGCATCGAGCAGGAGAACCATCTGTTCAGCGAGCGGATGCGCTCCAACGAGGCGGTCAGCGCCTTCAAGGCCTTCATGGCGCGCACGAAGGATTGAAACGAAGCGTCGCAAAATTGTAGTGGCGTCGCGCCATGATCGTGTGTTCCATGATCGCGCACGCCATGGACAGGTCATGAGACAGCCCCGCCTTACGCCCCTCGCCGCGCTCTGCGCACTCGGACTGGCCGCGGCAGGTCCCTGTCTGGCGCAGACCGCAGCGCCGGTGAACCTGCGCATTCTCGCGATCAACGATTTCCACGGCTATCTGCGTCCGCCACCGGTCGGCATCCGCATCGCCGATCCCGCTGATGCGACCAAGAAGATCACGGTGCCCGCCGGCGGCGCCGAACGATTATCCACCGTCGTCAAACAGCTGCGTGAGGGCCACAACAACAACATCTTCGTCGCGGCCGGCGACCTGATCGGCGCGAGCCCGTTCTTGTCGGCGATGTTTCACGACGAGCCGACCATCGAGTCGCTGTCGATGATGGGGCTTGCGATCTCGTCGGTCGGCAACCACGAATTCGACGAGGGCAAGGACGAGCTCCTGCGGATGCAGAATGGCGGCTGCCACCCGGTCGACAAGTGCCAGGGGCCGCATCCCTTCCTGGGGGCCAAATTCCGCTATCTCGCCGCCTCCACGATCGACAAGGCCTCCGGCAAGCCGGTGTTTCCGCCCTACGAGATCAAGGAATTCGACGGCATACCGGTGGCCTTCATCGGGCTGACGCTGAAGAACACGCCGAACCTGGTGTCGCCGGCCGGCGTCGCCAGCCTCGACTTCCGCGACGAGGCCGAGACCGTCAATGCGCTGGTCCCCGAGCTGAAGGCGAAGGGCGCCGAGGCGATCGTGGTCTTGATCCACGAAGGCGGCTTTCCGACCGGCGACTATAATGAATGCCCCGGCATCTCCGGGCCGATCGTCGACATCGTCAAGAAGTTCGATCACGCGGTCGACGTCGTGATCTCCGGCCACACCCACCAGGCCTATGTCTGCGAGATCGACGGGCGGCTCGTCACATCAGGCGACAAATACGGCACGCTGGTCACCGCGATCGACCTTCAGCTCGATCCGAACAGCCATGACGTGATCAGCGCCAAGGCCGACAACACCATCGTGAAGATCGGCGGCACAGCCAAGGACCCGGAGCAGAGCGCGCTCCTGGAATCCTACGACCGGCTGGCCGCGCCGATCGCCAACCGCGCGGCAGGCTCGGTGACGGAAACGCTGTCGCGCACGCCGGCCGAGACCGGCGAAAGCCCGCTCGGCGATATCGTCGCCGACGCGCAGCTGCTTGCCACCAGCTCGGAGCCGAATGGCGGCGCGGTGATCGCCTTCACCAATCCCGGCGGCGTGCGCACCGACATCGTCAAGCGCGAGGACGGCGCCGTCACCTATGCCGACATCTTCGCCAGCCAGCCGTTCCGTAACCAGCTGGTGACGATGACGCTGACCGGCAAGCAACTCAAGGACGTGCTGGAGCAGCAATGGGCCGACCCGAAACGGCCGCGCGCCCTGCAGGTCTCGAAGGGCTTTGCCTATGCGTGGGATGCGAGCAAGCCCGACGGCGCGCGCATCATTGCCGCGCGGATGTCGCTCGACGGCAAGCCGATCGACCCGGCCGCGAACTATCGCGTCACCGTGAACCATTATCTCGCCGAGGGCGGCGACGGCTTCACGGTGTTCAAGGAAGGAACGGCGCAGCAGTTCGGCATCTACGACGTCGATGCGCTCTATGCCTATTTCAAGGCCAACAGCCCGGTCGGCCCGGCGGCCGGCAAGCGGATCGAGCGGATCAATTGAAGTGCGGGCATGGAACATCGGTGGGGCGGAGACAGGCCTTTCCGGCGGGCCGGTAACGGCCTAAATTAGACGCTCCTCGCACGCGCCCCCAATGCGCCGGGAATTTGCATGACACTGCTTCTGACGCACACCGCCTGCCTCGATCACCTGACCCCACCCGGACATCCCGAACGCCCCGACCGGCTGCGCGCGGTTGCCGAGGTGCTCGGCGAAGACCGCTTCAAGGCGCTGGTGCGCGACCTGGCGCCGGAAGGCGACCTCGACAGCGTGCTGCTCTGTCACGGCGAGCACTATGTCGGCGAGCTGCGCCACATCGCGCCGACCTCCGGCATGATCTATATCGACGGCGACACCTCAATGTCGCCGGGCACCTGGGAAGCCGTGATGCGCGGCGTCGGCGGCGCGGTGGCGGCGACCGATGCGGTGATGACCGGCGCGCACCAGAACGCCTTCGTCGCGGTGCGCCCGCCCGGGCATCACGCCGAGAAGTCGACGCCGATGGGTTTCTGCTTCTTCGACAATGTCGCGATCGCCGCGCGCCACGCGCAGCGCAAATACGGCATCAAGCGCGCCGCGATCATCGATTTCGACGTCCATCACGGCAACGGCACGCAGGATATCTTCTGGGCCGATCCGACCGTGATGTACTGCTCGACGCATCAGATGCCGCTGTTCCCCGGCACCGGCGCGTCAGGCGAGCGCGGCGAGCACGACACCGTCGTCAACGCGCCGCTGGCGCCCGGCGACGGCGGCGCCAAATTCCGCTCCGCCTTCGAGAACCTGATCCTGCCGCAGCTCGAGAAGTTTTCCCCCGAGCTCGTCGTCATCTCGGCAGGCTTCGACGCGCATCACCGCGATCCACTGGCCTCGATCAACCTGACCGGCGAGGATTTCGGCTGGGTCACGCGCAAGCTGATGGACCTCGCCGACAAGAGCGCCGGCGGCCGCGTCGTCTCCGTGCTGGAGGGCGGCTACGACCTCGAGGGCCTGAAAGAGTCGGTGGCATCTCACGTCACCGCATTGATGGGCGGGTAAATCCCCGCCACAATACCCCCGCAAAAATTCGATTGATTCTGCGCCGGGGCAAGCATGGCCTGCGACAGGTCATGGTTGGACGACAAGATCCGATCACGGTCTGATCGGCGCACCGGGAACACATAATGGCCGAAAACGCTCAAGCCGACGTCAAGAAGCTCTCCTTTGAACGCGCGATCGAGGAACTCGAATCGATCGTCAAGCGCCTCGAGGACGGCAAGGTCCCGCTTGAGGAATCGGTCGCGATCTATGAGCGCGGCGAGGCGCTGAAGCGGCGGTGCGAGGAATTGCTGCGCCAGGCCGAAGCCCGCGTCGACAAGATCACCACCGACGCCTCGGGCCAGCCGACCGGCACCGAGCCGCTCGACGTGCAGTAGCGCCGATACGCCGCAATCACGCGACATGATGTCCGCCACCGGCGGGCGATTATTGCTGTGCATTTCCGGTTGGTCGACCACCCCGCGGGGCAACCGCCGCGATCGGGTGCGGCTGCGAATCAGGCCGATCCGGACCCTCCCGGCCCCCGTTAAATTAGCAAAAATGGAACCCGTCCCCGGGCCAAGCATTGAAAAGTCTAGGCTTTTCAGGACAGCGCATAGGAACCCTGCACCCCCTATCGGGTTGGCTTTGACTACGGCTTTGGTGTAATGCTTCCAGTTCTATGGGCATTTGAGGGTGGCGGGCGGCCCGAACTATTCGGGCGGCATGCATCTCAAATGGTTCGACAAAACTGAACCGGGACGGGTGAAGAGCGACCAAGGTGATGCATATCACGTGGTCCAATCCGGAGTGAATCTAGGCTTACAACCAGGCAGGGCCTGCCGGGACGGCACCCAGTGTCTGGAATTCGCTGCGCGGTGAGCGCGCCAACCCATCTCGCGTCGGGCCGTTCGTTCCGACAGGCAAAAATTGGAAATTCGCTGTGACCACATTTAGTAAAACGCCGCTTCTTGACACTATTCACACGCCGGATGACCTGCGCAAGCTGAAGGTCGAGCAGGTGCGGCAGGTTGCCGACGAGCTCCGCCAGGAAACCATCGACGCCGTGTCGGTGACCGGCGGCCATTTCGGCGCCGGCCTCGGCGTGGTCGAACTGACCACCGCCATCCACTACATCTTCGACACCCCGCGCGACCGCCTGATCTGGGACGTCGGCCACCAGGCCTATCCGCACAAGATCCTGACCGGTCGCCGCGACCGCATCCGCACCCTGCGCACCGGCGGCGGCCTCTCCGGCTTCACCAAGCGCACCGAGAGCGACTACGATCCGTTCGGCGCCGCGCACTCCTCGACCTCGATCTCGGCCGGCCTCGGCATGGCCGTGGCGCGCGACCTCTCCGGCGGCAAGAACAACGTTATCGCCGTGATCGGTGACGGCGCGATGTCGGCGGGCATGGCCTATGAGGCCATGAACAACGCAGGCGCGATGAACTCACGCCTGATCGTGATCCTCAACGACAACGACATGTCGATCGCCCCGCCGGTCGGCGCGATGAGCGCCTACCTGTCGCGCCTCTACTCCGGCAAGACCTACCGTTCGCTGCGCGAGGCGGCCAAGCAGATCAACAAGCGCCTGCCGAAGATCCTCGCCAACCGCGCCAACCGCGTCGAGGAATATTCCCGCGGCTTCATGATGGACGGCGGCACGCTGTTCGAGGAGCTCGGCTTCTATTATGTCGGCCCGATCGACGGCCACAATCTCGACCATCTGCTGCCGGTGCTGAAGAACGTCCGCGACATGGAGACCGGGCCGATCCTGGTTCACGTCGTGACCCAGAAGGGCAAGGGCTACGGCCCGGCCGAGGCTTCCGCCGACAAGTACCACGCCGTGGTCAAGTTCGACGTCGCGACCGGCACCCAGGCCAAGGCCAAGCCGAACGCGCCGGCCTACCAGAACGTATTCGGCCAGAGCCTCGTCAAGGAAGCGCAGAAGGACGACAAGATCGTCGCCATCACCGCGGCGATGCCGTCGGGCACCGGCGTCGACATCTTCAACAAGGCCTTCCCGGACCGCACCTTCGACGTCGGCATCGCTGAGCAGCACGCGGTGACGTTCGCCGCCGGCCTCGCCACCGAAGGCTACAAGCCGTTCTGCGCGATCTATTCGACATTCCTGCAGCGCGGCTATGACCAGGTGGTCCATGACGTCGCGATCCAGAGCCTTCCGGTCCGCTTCGCGATCGATCGCGCCGGCCTGGTCGGCGCCGACGGTGCGACGCATGCCGGTTCGTTCGACAACGCCTATCTCGGCTGCCTGCCGAACTTCGTGATCATGGCGGCCTCCGACGAGGCGGAAATGGTTCACATGGTGGCGACCCAGGTTGCGATCAACGATCGTCCGAGCGCACTGCGCTATCCGCGCGGCGAGGGCCGCGGCGTCGAGATGCCGGAAGTCGGCATTCCCCTGGAGATCGGCAAGGGCCGCATCGTCCGTGAGGGCAAGCAGGTCGCGCTGCTGTCGTTCGGTACCCGCCTCGCCGAGTGCGAGAAGGCCGCCGACGAGCTCGCTGCTCACGGCCTCTCCGCCACGATCGCCGACGCGCGCTTCATGAAGCCGCTCGACGAGGAGATGATCATGAAGCTCGCCCGCGACCACGAGATCCTGATCACCATTGAGGAAGGCTCGATCGGCGGCTTCGGCTCGCATGTCATGCAGTTCCTGTCCGACAACGCCATGCTGGACAGCGGCATGCTCAAGTTCCGCTCGATGATCCTGCCCGACGTGTTCCTCGACCACGACTCGCCGGCGGCGATGTACGCCCGCGCGGGTCTCGACGCCAAGAGCATCGTTGCCAAGGTCTTCGAAACCCTCGGCAAGGACTACAAGACCGAGACCGTCAAGCTCGCGTAGTCGCTTCGGGCGGCGTCCACTGGAGCAGCTTCGGTTCTGATTGAATCAGAACCGAAGCTCCAGGTTCTTCTTTGGACGCGTTTTCTTCACGCGAGCCGGTGTCCACTTCGCTCGAAAACGCTCTAGCCCCGGCAAGTCCATGAAAATCTATCTGGCAGGTCCTGACGTGTTCCTGCCGGATGCCGTGGAGATCGGCCGCCGCAAGGCAGAGGTGTGTGCCTATCACGGGCTGACCGGGCTCTATCCGCTCGACAACAGCATCAATCCCACGGCTGCCGGCGCTTCACTCACCATCTTCAAAAGCAACGAGGCGATGATGGAGTCGGCCGACGCCGTCATCGCCAATTTGACGCCGTTCCGCGGCCCCAGTGCCGACGCAGGCACCGTCTACGAACTCGGCTACATGGCGGGTCGCGGCAAGCTGTGCCTCGCTTATTCGAACGATCCCACGTCCTACGCCAATCGCGTGGCGCGGCTGCAGCAGGTCGTGCCGGCATCCGACGGACGCCTGATCGACGCGGAGGGACTGACGGTGGAAGAGTTTGGCTTGCCGGACAATCTGATGATGATGCACGCGCTCGAGCTGCACGGCAGTCCGCTGGTGACGCCGAGGGAGCCTGCGGCCGACCTCTGGCACGACCTCACCTCCTTTGAGACCTGCGTGCGGCTCGCCGCCGCGCAGCTCCGGCAGGCCGCCAAGTGACCAAGCACGTGACCAAGGCAGGCGACAACGACAACAACGCATCCGCCGGCAAGCGCATCGACGTGCTGCTGGTCGAGCGCGGCCTGTTCGAAAGCCGGGCCCGGGCCCGCGCCGCGATCGACGCCGGCCTCGTCACCGCCGACGGCAAGCCAATCGCGAAGGCATCCGAACTCGTGGCGTCCGGAGCCGCACTCACGGCCGAGCCGGCGCACCCCTATGTCTCGCGCGGCGGCGTCAAGCTCGCCGGCGCGCTCGAGCATTGTCCGATCGACGTCGAGGGCCATGTCTGCCTCGATGTCGGCGCCTCGACCGGTGGCTTCACCGAAGTGCTGCTTGCCAATGGTGCGAGCCTCGTCTTCGCCATCGATGTCGGCCACGGCCAGCTGCATCCCTCGCTGCAGGGGCATCCGAAGATCGTCTCGATGGAGGAGACCGACATCAGGAATTTCGAGGGCAAGCGGCTGCCGGCGCGGCCCGACGTCGTCGTGATCGACGTCAGCTTCATCTCGCTGAAGCTGGTGCTGCCGGTGGCGCTGTCGCTGGCGGCGGCGCCGATGCATCTCCTGGCGCTGATCAAGCCGCAGTTCGAGGCGGCCCGCAAGCACGCCAAGCGCGGCGTCATCCGCAACGCGATGGTGCACCAGGAGATCTGCGACGATATCGCCGCCTTTGCCGCCTCGCTCGGCTGCACCGACATTCAGGTGTTCCCGTCATCGATCACCGGCGGCGACGGCAACATCGAATTCTTCCTCGGCGCGCGCCGTGGCTGAGCTTATCACCATCGACCATGTCGGCCATCGCGGCGACGGCGTCGCGATCGACGGCGCGCAGTCGATCTTCGTGCCCTACACGCTGGCCGGCGAAACGGTCGAGGTCGACGACGTTCCGGGCAATCATCCCGACCGGCGGCGGCTGGCGCGCGTGACGCAGGAAAGCCCCGAGCGGATCGCGCCGTTCTGCCCGCATTTCGGCGTCTGCGGCGGCTGTGCGATCCAGCACTGGGATGATACGGGCTACCGCACCTGGAAGCGCAACATCGTGGTCGAGACGCTGGCGCAGGCAAAGGTCGCGGCCGAAGTCGCGCCGCTGCTCGACGCCCATGGCGCGGGCCGCCGCCGCATCACGCTGCACGGACGCATGGGGACCCATGAGGTGCTCAAGGTCGGCTTCGCTGCGGCCGGTTCGCACGACATCATCCCGGTCGACCGCTGTCCGATCCTCGATCCGGCGCTCGACGGCGCGCTCGAGGCAGCCTGGGCCACAGCCGAGCCGCTGATCTCGATCGGCAAGCCGCTCGACATCCAGGTGACCGCGACCCTCAATGGTCTCGACATCGATGTGCGCGGCTCCGGCGCGCTGCCGACCAGCCTGATCACCACTTTGTCGCGGGTCGCCGAGAAACACCGGCTGACACGCCTGACACGGCATGGCGAGCTGGTGCTGCAGCGCGGCTCGCCCGAGATTGCGATCGGAAAGGTGAAGGTCGTGCTGCCGCCGGGCTCGTTCCTGCAGGCGACCACCAAGGGCGAGGAGACGCTTGCGGCGCTGGTTCGCGAGCATTGCGGACGCGCCAAGCACATCGCCGATCTGTTTTGCGGCGTCGGCCCGTTTGCGCTCCGCCTCGCCGAGAAGGCGCGGGTCACCGCCTTCGACAGCGACGCCGGCGCGATCGCGGCGCTGCAGAAGGCTGCGCAATCGACGCCGGGGCTGAAGCCGCTCAAGGCCGAGGCGCGCGATCTGTTCCGCCGTCCCCTGATGCCGCAGGAGTTGCGCGACTACGACGCCGTCGTGTTCGATCCGCCCCGGCAAGGCGCGCAGGCGCTGGTCACCCAGCTTGCGGCGAGCAAGGTGCCGGTGGTCGTCGCGGTGTCCTGCAATGCCGCGACGTTTGCGCGCGACGCAAAAATCCTGATCGATGGCGGCTACAAGATCGCTAGCGTCACCCCGGTCGATCAGTTCCGCCACACCCCGCATGTCGAGCTGGTGGCGCGCTTCGCACGCTGAAACATTGCTGCGACTATCGCAGCCTGCGGCGCTCTCGCTATAATCCGCGTCGCATGCCCCACGATCCGCTGCTCGCGCGCATCATTCCCGTCCTTGCCGAGGTGCCGGGCGTCGCCGCCATCGTGCTCGGCGGCTCGCGGGCGCGCGGCACGGCGCATGACGCCTCCGACACCGATCTCGGCCTCTACTATCGGGATAATGCCGCTCCGGATATCGATCGGCTGCGCGCGGCGGTGACCGGCCTGGTTGATGATCCCACCGCTGCCCATGTGACGCCGGTCGGCGAATGGGGCCGGTGGATCGTCGGCGGCGCCTGGCTTGCGATCGGCGGCCACAAGGTCGACCTGCTCTACCGCAGCATCGACCAAGTCACGATGGTGATCGATGCCTGCCGGAACGGCGAGATCAGCATGCACTACCAGCCGGGCCATCCGCACGGCTTCTGCTCGGCGATCTGGATGGGCGAGGTGGCGCTGTGCCGTGCCCTGCATGATCCCGACGGCCTCGTCGCCGCATTGAAGGCAAAGACCGCACCCTACCCGCCCGCCCTGCGCGATGCGCTGGTGCGGCGCTTTCAATGGGAAGTCCTGTTCGCGATCGAGAATGCCGAGCTTGCGCTGCCGCGCGGCGACAGCACGCATATCGCCGGCTGCGCCTATCGCGCGCTGGCGTGTATCGCGCAGGTGCTGTTTGCACTGAACGGGCAGTATCTGATCAACGAAAAGGGCGCGCTGGCGCAGGCGAAAAATTTTCCGGTGACGGTTCGTGGCCTAGCCGGGCGCGTTGCAGAGGTGTGGCGGCAGATCGGCGCCACCGAGCACGCCGCCGCGATGCAGACGCTCCGCGAACTCGATAGCGACGTTCGAGATATTTGCTCGGGGGTCAGCGAACAACCGTAGGATGGGTAGAGCAGAGCGAAACCCATCACATCTCGTGGCACGACGATGGGTTTCGCTTCGCTCTACCCATCCTACAAACTGAAGAACGACGTCGGAAGATTTGTAGGGCGGGTTAGCGCAGCGTAACCCGCCATGTCTTGCGCAAGAAACGGTGGATTACGCCTTCGGCTAATCCACCCTACGAAGCTACAAGGCTACGCGAGCGCTACCGCCCCCAGCGATCCTGCCAGATCTTCTCGCCGATCGTGCAACTGACCCGCGGCTCCTTCTCGGCGGTCCGCACGATCGGGCGCTCGGGGGTGCGGCCGGCGACCTCGAGCAGCAGCTTGGTGCGGATCGCTTCCTTGAACTTCTCGCGATCCTTGATCGACACCACGAAGGAGCCGGGCCCGCCGATCACACAGTCCTCGTAGTAGTAGTCGAGATTCTCGATATCCATCGTCGAGTAGGACGGCTCTTTCACCATGATCGGCAGGCCGTTGATGACGATGCCCTTGTCGAGCGCCGCATCGCGCGCAGGCGTGATCGGCGTGCCGTTGTTGTTGGGGCCGTCGCCGGAAATATCGATCACGCGGCGCAGGCCGCGATGCGGATTCTCGTCGAACATCGGGATCGCGAAATAGATCGCGCCTGAGATCGAGGTGCGCGAGGCGCGGCGCACCGGCGTCTTCATGATCTCGGCGGAGACTGCATCGGCGGATTCGGGGCCGTCGATCACCCGCCAGGGAATGATGACCTTCTGGTCGTTGGAGGCGGCCCATTCGAAATAGGTGATCGAGATCTTGCCGTTCGGGCCGGCCTTCAGCGCCTGCAGGAACTCCTTGGAAACGATCGCTTGCGCATAGCCCTCGCGCTGGATCGCGAGCTCGTCCATGTCCATCGAATAGGAGACGTCGACCGCGATGATCAACTCGATGTCGACGCTCGGCGTGGATTCCTTTTCGGCCAACCGGCCTGTCTGTGTTCCCGGGCCGGGCGCGGCAACACCGGCCACATCGCCGCTGGCCAACATGCCCGCGACAAGCACCGCTCCGATCGAGACATACCAGCGCATTGCGGCCCTCCCGTCGTGTCCTGTCATGGTGACACGCAAATCAGGCGGCGAAAAGCGCAGATATCATCTGTCCTTCACATTCAAGTTAGAGACCTGCAAGTTAGAGACCTGCAAGTTCGACGCTTGCAGGCTGGACATCACTGCCACGCATGAGGCAACGCGCCGTGCCGTTGCCGCAATGACGCCGTGCAAATCGAACGGTTCCAACACGCGGAGGAAGACGGTATTCTTACGGGGCAATCGCTTGGGAGTGCCGGGCAATGCCCGAGACCGTCGTCAAACCGAAAACCAGGACCAAGACCAAGGTCGAGCGGCCGCGCCTGCACAAGGTGATCCTGGTCAACGACGACTACACGCCGCGCGAATTCGTCGTCACCGTGCTGAAGGGTGAATTCCGCATGACCGACGACCAGGCCTACAAGGTGATGCTGACCGCGCATCAGCGCGGCGTCTGCGTGGTTGCTGTGTTTACCAGGGATATCGCCGAGACCAAGGCGACGCGCGCCACCGATGCCGGCCGCGCCAAGGGTTATCCGCTGCTGTTCACCACCGAGCCCGAGGAATAGCGGCCATCACCGTTCCGCAGGCCGCGCGAGCTGCGCCTGCTGGCTCAGCGCAATGTCGGCGACGACCGCCCCCATCACCAGCACACCGCCGATCAGGGCGCGCGGCGACGGCACCTCGGCAAACGCCAGCCACACCCAGAACGGCATCAGCGGCGTTTCAAGCGTGGCGATCAGCGACGCCTGCGCGGACGGCAGCAATCTGGAGCCGACCGTAAACAGGGTGAGACCGAGACCGACCTGGCACGCGCCGAACATCGCGAGCACGCCGAGATCGGCACCGGTGACCGCGCCGATGCCGAGCCCCAACGGCAGGCTGACGGCGCTGCCGAGAAAGTTCGAGAGCGCCGCGGCGGCGATCATCGGCGTACCCTTGTGCCGCCGGATCACCACCGTCATCAGCGAAATCGCCAGCACCATCACGCAGGCAAGGCCGATGCCCCTGTAATCCGTGATGCCGCCGGCGCCGCTGACGGTGATCGCCACACCCGCGAGCGCGACAAGGCTCGCCAGCAATGTGCCGGGCCGCGCCCGCTCACCGAGCCAAAGCCGGGCGATCGCGGCCGCCGCAAACGGCTGCATCGCGATGAGAATGGCGACATTGGCGACGCTGGTCAGTTGCAGCGCCGGAATGAACGTCACCATGCCGAAGGTCGAGAGGCCGGCCACCAGCCATCCGCTCGCGGGCATCACGACGAGATCGCGGGCGCCGCGCCAGCCCTGCGTGGCGACCAGGAACAGCGCGATCGCGCCGCCACCGAACAGCCCGCGCCAGAACAGGATGGTCCAGGAATCGAAGTGCAGCAGCCGGGTGAAGAACGGCGCAGTGCTCCACGCCGCCGCAGCCGCGACGACCAGCGCGATCCCGGTGCGATGTTGCGCATTCGTGTCAGTCACGTCGCACCGACACTAGCTCGCAGCGGCGACCGGCGCCTCGTCGAACAGGCCGTAGACCCGTTCGGCCTTGGCAAATCCCGCGATCGGAAACTCGCCGAGATCGCTCCAGCCGCCGTCGTGAATGCCGGCGAAGCGCTCCGAGGCCACGACGGTGCGGCCGAGACGGCCGGCGATCTTCTCGAGCCGCGCGGCGAGATTGACCGCCGGACCGATGCAGGTGAAATCGAGCCGGTTGCCGCCGCCGATATTGCCGTAGAGCACGCGCCCGAGATGCAGCGCGACGCCGAAGCGGAAGCGCTCGACCGCGTCGCCATTGGGGAATTGCAGCGCCTCGACCCCGGCGCGCGATGCGCGCGCAGCCTCCAGCACGCGCGAGCAGACCTGCGCCTCGTCGCCGAGATATTCGTCGACAGGGAATACCGCGAGCAGGCCATCGCCCATGAATTTGAGCACCTCGCCGCCATGGTCGCGGATCGCGGTGACCTGGCAATCGAAGTAGAGGTTGAGGATCTCCACGACCGTCTCGGACGGCAAGCGGTCGGACAGCGCGGTGAAGCCGCGCAGGTCGGACAGCCAGATCGCCGCATCCATGGTGTCGGCGCTACCGCGCCTGATCTGGCCGCCCAGGATGCGCTCGCCGGCACGGTTGCCGACGTAAGTGTCGAGCAGCAGCGTGGCGGTGCGGCGCAGCGTGATGATCTCGATGTAGCGCGCCAGCGGGACAGTGATCGAGCGGATCGCGTCGAGCTGCTCCTCGGTGAAGCCGCCCGGCTGCCTGGTGGTCCAGCTCGAAGCATTCGCGAAGCCGTCGGTATAGACCAGCGGCACCGCGATGTAGTCGGTGACGCCCTCGGCCTGCAAATCTACGACAATCGGAAAGCGCTTGCTGGCGGGGTCGTCGAGCCGCGCGCGCACTTCAACGCCCTGCTTGAAGACGATCGACAGCGGGCTGACGGCAAATTCCGGGGTGTCCAGGATGTTGTGATCGACCGTCCCGGTTTCGACCTCGGCGCCCGGCTTCCAGAAGAAATGGCGGCCGTAGATCTCGGGATGCAGCGTGCGCACGAAGACGCCGACGCGCCACAGCGGCAGCCCGGCCCGTACCAGGCGTTCGCAGCATTCCGCCATCATCTGCGCCGGGGTCGGCGCCGACCGCGCGCCACCGATCATCCATGCGATGATGTCCCGAAGCTCCGACGCGTTCATGGCATTCCCCAGGGCGAGCACCCGATCCGGTGACGACCACTATATAGGGGATCAGCGCCCGGTCTGCCCGCGGTCGCGCAGAAAATGATCGGCCAGCACGCAGGCCATCATGGCCTCCCCCACCGGCACCGCGCGGATGCCGACGCAGGGGTCGTGGCGGCCCTTGGTCAGGATGTCGGTATCGGCGCCCTTGCGGTCGACGGTCCGGCGCGTGGTCAGGATCGAGGACGTCGGCTTGACCGCAAATCGCACCACCACCGGCTGGCCGGTCGAGATGCCGCCGAGCACGCCGCCGGCATGGTTGGACAGGAAACGCGTTCCGTTGTTGCCGGTCCGCATCTCGTCCGCGTTCTCCTCGCCGGTGAGTTCGGCGGCACCGAAGCCGGCACCGATCTCGACGCCCTTGACCGCGTTGATGCTCATCATCGCGGAAGCCAGATCGCTGTCGAGTTTCGCGTAGATCGGCGCGCCGAGCCCGGCCGGCACGCCCTCGGCGACGACCTCGATGACGGCGCCGATCGAGGAGCCGCTCTTCCTGATGCCGTCGAGATAGCTTTCGAAGAAAGCCGCCTTGTCTTTGTCGGGACAGAAGAACGGGTTGTTGGCGATCTCGTCCCAGTCCCATTTCTCGCGGTCGATCTTGTGCGGGCCCATCTGCACCAGCGCGCCGCGCACCTTCACCTCGGGCAGGACTTTTCGCGCGATTGCGCCGGCCGCGACGCGGGTCGCGGTTTCGCGCGCAGAGGAACGCCCGCCGCCGCGATAGTCGCGCAGGCCGTATTTCGCCTCATAGGTGAAGTCGGCATGGCCGGGGCGGAACTTGTCCTTGATCTCGGAATAATCCTTCGAGCGCTGGTCGGTGTTCTCGATCAGGAGCGCGATCGGTGTGCCGGTCGTGACCTGCACGCCGCTTTCCGGATACGCCATCACGCCGGACAGGATTTTCACCGCATCCGGCTCCTGGCGCTGGGTGGTGAAGCGCGACTGGCCCGGCCGGCGGCGGTCGAGGTCGTGCTGGATCTCCTCCACCGTCAGAGGGATCATCGGCGGGCAGCCGTCCACCACGCAGCCGATCGCGACCCCATGGCTCTCGCCGAAGGTCGTGACGCGGAACATATGGCCGAAAGTATTGAAGGACATGGCGTGTCGTAACGCGCAGGGTCGGCAGCGTCAAACGGGTTTCATGACCCCAGGGACGTGGCTGGCCGGGCGCCCTTAACTATACTTCCGCAACCCGCTCTCGCTGAACACGTAGACCGCCCCCTGCTCGATGGTGAGGTCGGCGGCCGAGGCCGGGGTCTCGAAGCCGAGCGCCACCATCAGCGCCCGCGCCGTGCCGCCATGGGCGACGGCGACGGTGTCCGACGTCACCGAGCCGTACCACTCGGTCATCCGCGCCTGCACGTCGACATAGCTCTCGCCGCCCTCCGGCGACACCGTCCACTTCTCGGCCAGGCGGCGGGCATAGACGACAGGGTCGGCGGCCTGCGCCTGCGCCAACGTCGAGCCTTCCCACGTCCCGTAGGCGATCTCGCGCAGCCGCGCGTCGAGGGCGTAGTCGCCCGGCGGCAGGCCAAGCTCGGTGCGCACCAGCTCCATGGTCGCGCGCGCCCGGAGCAGCGGGCTTGCGACGAACGGCAGCGTCGTCTTGTCACGGCCGTCGCGCGCCAGGAGATCGGCGAGGACGCGGCCGGCACGTGCCGCCTGGGCGCGGCCGCGCTCGTTGAGAGCAATATCCTGCACGCCCTGAAGCCGGCCTTCGGCGTTCCATGAGGTCTCGCCGTGGCGGATGTAGTAGATCGTTGGCACCGGCATTCGCTTCGAATTTTTCTGGCCCGGAGGTACACCAGCACTTTGGCTGGCGACAAGCCCAAATCGGCCGCAGCCGAGGCGCTATGCGCGCAGCTCGGCGCAGACCGGAATAGCCACGCCGTTAGGGTGTTATGTTGAGCAAGGCGGCTATCGCCGCAACCATCGAAGACTGGGATGCATGACCGCGTTTCGTCAAAGTGTCGAAGCCATGATTCCAGCGCTCCGCCGCTATGCGCGCGCGCTGGTGCGTGACTCGGATATCGCCGATGATTTGGTGCAGGACACGCTGGTGCGCGCGCTGCGCTCGGAGCGGCTGTTTCTCGGCGGCGACGTCAGGAGCTGGCTGTACACGATCCTGACCAATCTGAACAAGAACCGCAGGCGCTCGCTGGCGCGGCGGCCGGCCTTCATGCCGCTGCTCGACAACAATGCTGACGCCAGCGGCACCGAGGCCGAGGGACGCGACATCGAGCGCGCGCTGTCGACGCTGGTCGAGGAGCAGCGTTCGGTGCTGCTGCTCGTGATGCTCGAGGGCATGAGCTACCGGGAGGTCGCCGACATCCAGGGCGTGCCGATCGGCACGGTGATGTCCCGCCTCGCCCGCGCGCGCGCCCATGTGCGGGCCTCGATCGAGGGCCAGCGCCCGGCGCTGAGACGGGTGAAATGATAATGTGCGCGATGACGGGCGTTATGCATGAGCGTTTTCGAAACAAGATTTGGCAGAGACGATTGATATGACCGACCCGAACATTCCCGTCACCGAAGACGAGCTGCACGCTTACGTCGACAACGAGCTGCCGGCCGAACGCCGCGGCGATGTCGAGGCGTGGCTCGCCGCGCATCCTGACGACGCGGCGCGGGTGCAGTCATGGCGCGCGATGGCCGAGACATTGCATGCGCGCTACGACACGGTGCTGGACGAGGCGGTGCCGAAGCGGCTCGAGCTCGAGCAGCTGGTGCGCCAGCCGCGCCGCTGGGTCTATGGCGCGGTGGCGGCGACGCTGATGGCCTTCATCGCCGGCGGCGGCGTCGGCTGGATCGCGCGCGGCGCCGCGGCGACGCCGTCGGCCTTCCAGAGCTTCACGCTCGATGCGCTGGATGCGCATCGGCTCTACGTGGTCGAGGTCCGTCATCCCGTCGAGGTGCCCGGCAGCGAGCGCGACCATCTGCAGCAATGGCTGACCAAGCGCTGCGGCTGGGACGTCCGCGCGCCCGACCTCACCGGGCTGAAGCTGGTCGGCGGCCGCCTGCTGCCGGGGCCGAGCGGGCCGGCGTCGTTCCTGATGTACGAGAGCACGTCCGGCGAGCGCTTCACGGTCTACACCGCCAAGGCGAAAACCGAGGCGACCCAGATGCGCTATGCTGTCCAAGGGGGCGACGGCGCGCTGTTCTGGGCCGATCGCGGCGTCGCCTATGTCGTCAGCGGCGGCACCGACCGCACGCGCCTGACCCAGGTCGCGCAGGCCGTCTACGATCAGATGGAGAAGAACGGCGGCTGATCTCCCGTAGATTTACGGGGAGATCAGCCGCCGACATTGTGCCGTTTCGAGCAAGTGAATCCAGCCTCACTCGGCGTCCCAATTCCGACATTGAAAATTTCGATTCGCGTCATGGACGCGTCTCATTGTCGTACCGGATGCTCACGCGAAGATGATCTGCGCCCGATCCGCCGATCGGCGCACGCGGCCTCGATTGGGGTTTTGTGTACCGCGCTGGTCCCCCTCTCGAGGCCGCACTCTTTTTTCCGCATCCGATCTGCACGCCGCAGATTTTGGACTTCGGACGGCCGGTCATCCTTTGACGCCCTCGCAACGCCCGCGTCTACCCCGATAGAGTCCGGGGTAGTTGCAGTTTCGCGTCTCTTGCGTCTTTTGGGGCGCGCTCTCGGCGGTCAGCCGAGATCGCTGCGCGGATTGTAGGAATTTCGCTCCCGCCACGTCTGCATCAATGCCTCAAGCTCGGCATCGTTCCCGTCGGGCAGGATGATGCGGGTCGTGACGTAGAGGTCGCCGACGGCCCCCGCCTTCGGCAACCCCTTGCCCTTGAGGCGAAAGGTACGGCCACTCGAGGTGTTCTTCGGGATCGACAGTTCGACCGCGCTGCCGAGCGTCGGCACCCGGACCTTGCCGCCCAGCACCGCCTCGTAGAGGGTAATGGGCAGATCGATCCGGAGATCGTTGCCGTCGACCTTGAAGAACGGATGCGGCGCGATCGAGATCGTGATCAGGAGGTCACCGGGCGGGTGGCCTTGCGCGGTGTCGCCCTGCCCCTTCAGGCGGATCTGCTGGCCGGCGGTGACGCCGGGCGGAATCTTGACGTTGAGCTCACGGCCGGTCGGCAGGCGGACGCGCTTGTCGCCGCCCCTGACCGATTCCTCCAGCGACACCGTCATGGCGACCGAAAGATCAAGGTCGACGCCGACCCCGCCGCCTTCGAATTCAAACGGGCTCGCCCGCCCGCGCGCGCCACCGCCGCCACGCGCGGCGTTGCCGAACATGCTGTTGAGGATGTCCTCGAAGCTGCCGCCACCCATGCCGCCGCCGGGGCCGGGGCCGCCGCGGAAGCTGTACTCGAAGCCGCCGGGACCGGCACGGCCGCCGGCGCCGCCGCCGGGGAAGCCCTGGAAGCGCGGCTTGCCGTCGGCATCGATCTCGCCGCGGTCGAACTGCTTGCGCTTGTCCTCGTCGCCGACGATCTCGTTGGCCGTGTTGATCTCCGCAAAGCGGGCAGCCGCCTTCGGATCGTTCTTGTTGTTGTCAGGGTGATGCTTCTTGGCGAGCTTGCGATAGGCGCTCTTGATCGTCGCAGCGCTGGCGCTCCGCTGCACCCCCAAGACCTCATAGGGGTCGCGCATCCGTCACGTCTCCTTCACGGGAAAATCAGTTGTGGCCGGGAACCCATCCGGGCCCACTTTGCCTTCATGTGGGGGCTCAGTGGCATTTTTGCAACTAGCTTGGCGCCGGCATCGGCCGGGACTTTCAGGATTTACTCCAGGGCTTCAGGCTATGGATTTGCCACCGGCCTTGTCCAGCCTTGCAAGCGGCGCCCTGCAGCCAGGTCTCGGTGGCTCCATTGACATAGCTGGCGAGGAAATCCCGGCACGTCTTGCCGTCCTCGCCCGAATACGCCTGGGCCAGCGGCGTCACCGAGCCGCGTGCACCGGTCTGGGGATTTTCCCAGGGCTGGCTGGAATCCTTGTCGCCCTTGGTCAGCACGTCGGAGGCGGCGTTGCGGGCAAAGGCGAGATCGCTGTCGGTCGGCATCACCGCGTTGACCTGGGTCGGGTTGATCGAGCCCGTCACATCCTTGTCGTCCATCTTGGCGAAAGCATCGGTGCGCGACAGGCTGCAGCCGCTTGCGCCGACGCCGATCAGGATCAAGGTCACCACCGCGCCCGCAGGGTGGATCGCCGATAGGCCAACGCGCGCCCATGCCCTATATAGGGCTAGAAACGCGCTCTCGGACGCGGGCGAATGCAAATCGGGACTCCTGACATGACCGACACGACCTCCATCAAACACCCGACACCGTTAACATCGGGTGATTTCACCGCGGCGGAGGAGCCGTTCGCCCTGTTCGGCGAATGGTTTGCGGAAGCGGTCAAGTCCGAGCCGAACGATCCGAACGCGATGGCGCTCGCAACCGTCGATGCCGATGGGCTGCCCGACGTGCGGATGGTGCTGATGAAGGGCTTCGATGCCGACGGCTTCGTGTTCTACAGCCACATTGCCAGCGCCAAGGGCCGCGAATTGGCCGCAAACCCTAAGGCCGCTTTACTGTTTCACTGGAAATCGCTGCGCCGTCAGGTGCGCATCCGCGGGGCGGTGACCCCGGTGACGGACGCCGAGGCCGACGCCTATTTCGCCACGCGGCCGAAGCAGGCGCAGATCGGCGCCTGGGCCAGCAAGCAATCGCAGCCGCTGGAGAGCCGCTTCGCCTTCGAGCAGGCGATCGCCAAGGCCGGCGCGAAATACGTCATCGGCGAGGTGCCGCGTCCGCCGGGCTGGAGCGGCTGGCGGATCACGCCGCAGCGCTTCGAGTTCTGGCACGACCGCCCGTTCCGCCTGCACGACCGCATCGAATTCCGCCGCGACGGCGCCGGCAGCGCATGGTCGAAGGTGCGGCTCTATCCGTGATGACGACAGCTTAAAAGACGCCAACCTGAAAGACACCATGTCCCCTCCTTCCAACGCGCCGCGCCGTACCCTGCTCCTGACCGGTGCCAGCCGCGGCATCGGTCACGCCACCGCGATCCGGTTTGCTTCCGCCGGCTGGCGCGTCATCACCTGCTCGCGGCATGCATTTCCGGAAGTCTGCCCCTGGGGCGCTGGACCGGAAGATCACATCGAGGTCGATTTCGGCGATCATGACGACACGGTTCGCGCGATCAGCGAGATCCGCAAGCGGTTGGTGAACGACGAGTTGCACGCGCTCGTCAACAATGCCGCGATCTCGCCGAAGGGTGCGGGCGGCGCGCGGCTCGGGACCATGGACACCGATATCGAGACGTGGCTGCACGTGTTCCGCGTCAACTTCTTCGCGCCCATCATGCTGGCCCGCGGACTGATCGACGAGCTCAGGCACGCCAAGGGCGCGGTGGTGAACGTCACCTCGATCGCCGGCTCGCGCGTCCATCCGTTCGCAGGCGTTGCCTATGCGACCTCGAAAGCCGCGCTCGCATCACTGACGCGGGAAATGGCATCCGACTTCGGCCGCGTCGGCGTGCGCGTCAATTCGATCGCACCGGGCGAGATCGATACTTCGATCCTGTCGCCGGGCACCGAGAAGATCGTCGACCAGCAAATCCCGATGCATCGCCTCGGCACGCCGGACGAGGTCGCCAAGATCATCTACGTGCTGTGCACGGAAACCAGCTCCTACGTCAACGGCGCCGAGATCCACATCAACGGTGGCCAGCACGTCTGAGCTTTGGCTTGGATGTTATTTCGGGGAAGGAAGCGAGAGGTTCGAGGCGATCCCGGCCGCCGCCGCGGCCGTCACGTTGGGATTGCTTCGATTGCAGGCGCAACGACGCAGACGAGGCTTCTGCCTCCAAAAGGCCTCAGCCTCTAGTCTGCATAGAACCGACGAGATTTCTTCTCAAGCGGCTGCAGCGCGACGTCACTCAACGCGCTGGAGCAATCGTCTTCGTCCTCGCCATCCAGCAACGCAGCGCCACAGTAACGGCAAAGTCTCGGCGAGATCGCCTGCACCTTGCCTGCTGCGCGGTCGTGTTGATAGCGCGCAAAGTCGATGACGTTACGCCGTGGCGTTATGATCTTCTCAACCATTGCTGTCCTCCGGCTTCGAGGCGGGCGTTATCGCAGACAAGTTTCGCCCAAACGTTCAGCGCAACGCTCAAATTTTAGCAGAGGAAATAAGGCAGAAAGCGCGTCCCAAAACGCGACGTGTGGAACCAGCGCTACAGCCACTTTTTCCACTTGAAAATCCAGTACGGCACGATCGCCGCCATCAGCATCAGCACCAGCGCATACGGATAGCCGTGCGCCCATTCGAGTTCCGGCATTGCCTTGAAATTCATGCCGTAGATCGAGGCGATCAGCGTCGGCGGCATCAGCACCACCGCCATCACCGAGAACAGCTTGATGATGTTGTTCTGTTCCAGATTGACCACGCCGAGCATGGCGTCGAGCACGAAGGTGATCTTGTTGGAGAGATAGGAAGCGTGGTCGGTCAGTGAGGCCACGTCACGCTGCATGGTCTTGAGCTGCTCGCGCATGTCCTTGGACCATTTCACGCCCTCCACGATCGCCGAAAGGAACGTGACGAGGCGGCCGATCGAGACCAGGCTTTCGCGGACCTTTGAGGTCAGGTCGCCCTTGCGGCCGATCGCGATCAGGATCTGCGAATATTGCTTGGCGTGGCCGTGGCGCTGGCTCTCAGGCTCGAAGATGTCGTGGGAGACCTGGTCGATGTCGGCCCCGCAGCGCTCCAGAATGTCGGCGCAGCGGTCGATCACCGCATCCAGCAGTTCCATCAGCACCTGCTCGCCGGTGATGCCGGGGGAACAGGCCCGAGCCAGCTTGTTCTCGACCAGCGCGAACGGCTTCGGCAGGTCGTAGCGCACCGTGACCAGCCGATGGCCGGTCAGGATAAAGGTGACCGCCGTGGTGCGCGGCATATCGGTGTCAGACTGGCACATCAGCGTCGCGGTCATGTAGCGCGCGCTGTTCTCGATATAGAGCCGGCTGGAGATCTCGATCTCCTGCATGTCTTCCCGGGTCGGAACCGCGATCCCCGCGAGCTTCTCGACGGCCCGGTCCTCCTCGACGGTCGGGTTCACCAGGTCGACCCAGACCGCGCCCTCCGGCAGCGCGCCGAGGTCGGTGGCGGCAGCCTTCTTGAGGGAGAAATCGGAGGGAACGAACACCGACAGCATCACGAACTCCACGAAACAGGGCTGGCAAGACCCGTCGACTTAGCGCGATTCTGGCTGGCGCTTCATGACCGGGCGATTAACCGGACATCCACCTTTGTGGCGGCCAAGCGGCGGTGAATGTGACGTTGAAGCAGCTTCGATTGAACAACCGTTGCCTGTTTGCACAAAAACTGGCCCCACACCAGAAGACTTGCGGCAAAAAAGCCACAGGCGACGTCCCGCAATGCGGGAAAGGCATCTAAACTCTGGGAATAATGGCACGTTTCGGCAATAATGCCCTTCATGGAATCGTGGCGTTTAGGGCGCAATCGTGGCGCTTTGAGACGTGGATTTTCGATTGGAAGTAATCATGTCGTCGTTCAAAGTTACCTTTGGGATCCTGGCCGCAGGCCTGATGTTGTCGGGTTGCATGCAGGCCACAACCTATGAGGCCACCAACACCGCCGCCTTCAAGCCGCATGACAAGGAACTGCTGGCCAAGACCACCTACGTCAAGACCCCGGTGGCCGAGCCGTTCCGCCGCGCCATCGTCGAATATCACCGCAAGGAAGCCGCCGGCTCGATCGTGGTCGATTCCGACAACCATTACCTCTACTACGTGCTGAACGACGGCAAGGCGATCCGCTACGGCATCACCGTCGGCGAAGAAGCCATGGCCTGGTCCGGCATTGCCAAGGTCGGCAGCATGACCGAATGGCCGGCCTGGCATCCCACCCCCGGCGAAATCTCGCGCCTCGGCGTTCCGACCTTCGTGGCACCCGGCCCAGACAATCCGATGGGCTCGCGCGCGATGTATCTCTACTCGGGCGGCAAGGACACGCTGTTCCGCATCCACGGCACCAACCAGCCGGAATACATCGGCTCGTCGATCTCCTCGGGCTGCATCCGCATGACCAACGAGGACGTCATCGACCTCTACAACCGCGTCAAGCTCGGCACCATCGTCGTGGTGCTGGAGCCGAAGCACGGCGACTCGCCCTACAAGCCGCAGATGGCGCTGCAGGGCGCCGGCGGCACGACCTACTGATCGCACGACCTACTGATCGCACGACCTACTGATCTCAGACACGTCGCGATCGCGATCAAAGGCGCCGGCTTTGCCGGCGCTTTTTTGTTGGCTGTGGCCTGGTCTCAGCAGCGCCGTCGGGCGCGGCCGCATCATCCGATTTCGCCGCATCCGGCTCATCGGCCTTGCCGCGGTCGGCTTCGGATCGGTCCGGCTTGGATGAGTTCGGCTTGGATGAGTCCGGCTTGGACGCGTCCGATTTTGCGGCGACCTCGCGCGGCGGCGCCTCTTCGGGGCGCTCGGCCGGCAACAGCGGCGCGACACGCGGCAGCGGATCGTCAACGTTCCACTGGCAGATCTTGTAATTGTTGCGACGCTCGATCAGGTCGAGATGAACGTGGTCCTCGTGGTACCAGTCCGAGCCCGGGCCGAGCACGGTGGAGAAGCGGGCGCAGACCGAATGCAGCACGGTCTCGCGCAGATCGCGCGGCACGCTGCGGTCGGTCAGCGAGATCGACTTGCCGTTGGCGAGACCGAAGGCGCGCACGTCGAGCGCATTGGCGCGGCCATGTTCGGAGAGCTGCGCGCCGGCGATGCGGTTGCGGCCGCGGCATTCGAACGAGTCGAAATTGTCGAGATTGCTGATCCCGCCCCCGAGGCTCTGCGCCAGCGGGGCGATATCGGTGCGGACCCAGTCGGCGACTGCACTTGCCATCTTGCAGCGGAGGATCGCCGCGGGCTTGACCGCGACCTTGCGCTTGTCCGGCAGCACGATGGCCTCGAGCCGCACCAGATCCTCGCCGCCGCAGCCGCCGGCGCCGTGGATATCCGGAATGCTCGGCGCGATCGCGATCTCCTCGGTCAGCGCCTGCCGGCAGGCCGAAAGCTGCGGCCTCGGCGGCTCGGCGGGCTTGGCTGCTTCGGCTGGCCTGGCCGTCTCGCCGGGCCTCGCAGCCTGCGCGGCCGGTGGCGGTGCCCCGGCCGCCGGCGGCTCGGGCTCAGCGGCCGCAGGCGCGTCAGCTGCTGCCGGCGCCTCCGCGGGGCGTGGCTTCGGCAGCGGCACCGCTGAGCGGCGGACCGCCTTGTGCGCCTTGTGCGGCCGGGTGCCGAACAGATCGTCCCAGGGAAAGCCAGGCGCGCCGCGGGCGGCCTGCGCGGGCCCCGCTTGCATGCCAAGGCAAAGCAGCGCGGCGACAGCGGTAACCATTGCCGCACCCCCGCGACGAAACGCGCCATCAGGCCATTTTCGGCTTGCTTTCTCCGCGCTACAGTTCATGTCAGTTCCATGATTTTACTGCCGGCCGTCCAAGATGCCGGCAGATCATGCGTGAGGATCGAGGAGGGATTTGCGTATGCTTGGCTTGATGCAAGACTGGCCCCTGCTGTGCCACAAGATTATTGAGCACGCCGCCAAATATCACGGCACGCAGGAAGTCGTGACCCGGTCGGTCGAAGGCCCCATTCATCGCACCACCTACGCCCAAATCCACGCCCGCGCGCTGAAGGTCTCGCAGAGCCTGGAACGCGACGGCATCAAGCTCGGCGACCGCGTCGCCACCATCGCCTGGAACACCTGGCGCCACCTCGAGGTCTGGTACGGCATCATGGGGATCGGCGCGATCTGCCATACGGTCAATCCACGCCTGTTTCCGGAACAGATCGCCTGGATCGTCAACCACGCCCAGGACCGCATCGTCATCACCGACCTCACCTTCGTCCCGGTGCTGGAGAAGATCGCCAGCCAGCTGCCGAGCGTCGAGCGCTACGTGGTGCTGACCGATAAGGCGCACATGCCGCAGACCACGCTGAAGAACGCGGTCGCCTATGAGGACTGGATCGCGGCATCCGACGGCAAGTTCGCGTGGAAGACCTTCGACGAGAACACCGCCGCAGCGATGTGCTACACTTCCGGCACGACAGGCGATCCCAAGGGTGTCCTCTATTCGCACCGGTCCAACGTGTTGCACGCGCTGATGGCCAACTCGAAGGACGCGCTCGGCACCTCCGCGTCGGACACAATGCTTCCGGTGGTGCCCTTGTTCCATGCCAACAGCTGGGGCATCGCGTTCTCCGCGCCATCGATGGGCACCAAGCTGGTGATGCCGGGCCCGAAGCTCGATGGCGCCTCGGTGTACGAGCTGCTGTCGACCGAGAAGGTCACCCATACCGCGGGCGTGCCGACGGTGTGGCTGATGCTGCTGCAATACATGGCCGCCAACAATTTCAAGCTGCCGGATCTGCAGATGGTGATCTGCGGCGGCTCGGCGATGCCGCGCTCGATGATCAAGGCGTTCCTCGACATGGGCAGCCAGGTGCGCCACGCCTGGGGCATGACCGAGATGAGCCCGCTCGGCACGCTGGCCACGCTGAAGCCGCCGTTCAACGCGCGCACCGGCGAGGAGCGGCTCGACATCCTGCAGACCCAGGGTTACCCGCCATTCGGCGTCGAGATGAAGATCACCGACGATGCCGGCAAGGAGCTGCCGTGGGACGGCAAGACCTTCGGCCGTCTCAAGGTCTCCGGCCCCGCGATCGCGAAGGCCTATTTCCGGGTCGATGGCAGCATCCTCGACGATGCCGGCTTCTTCGACACCGGCGACGTCTCCACGATGGACGAGCACGGCTACATGCGGATCACCGACCGCTCCAAGGACGTGATCAAGTCCGGCGGCGAATGGATCTCCTCGATCGATCTCGAGAACCTCGCCGTCGGCCATCCGGCAGTCGCGGAAGCGGCCGTGATCGGCGTCCATCACCCCAAATGGGACGAGCGGCCGCTGCTGATCGTGCAGCTCAAGCAGGGCGAGAGCGCCACGCGCGAGGACATTCTGAAATTCATGGACGGCAAGATCGCCAAATGGTGGATGCCCGACGACGTCGCCTTCGTCGACGGCATTCCCCACACCGCGACCGGCAAGATCCTGAAGACGGCGCTGCGCGACCAGTTCAAGGATTACACGTTCCCCACTGCTGCGGCGTAGGGCGAGAAACCGTAGCCCGGATGGAGCGAAGCGCAATCCGGGTTCGGCGTTCGACGGAAAGACCTGCCCCGGATTTCGCTTCGCTCCATCCGGGCTACGAAGCTGCTGCGGCTTGAATGACCCTGGTTGACGCCGTGGCCGGGGTATGGCCGCCTGTCCAGGACGCTTCGTCCCCCAAATCCCTTGAATTCGCCGCAGGTCCGTGGTCTCACACGATCATTGGCGGCGGCTGAGGTCGCCCAAGGACATCTCAACCGGCAGATTTTTCGACGATGGCGCGCAGGTTTTCCGCTCCCTACCAGCAGGAGCCCGTGTCCGGTCTCGCCACCTGGTCGCGCAACCTCGCCATCTTCTCCGTCGTCGCGGTGGTGGTCTCGATCATCATCGTCCGGTTCGGGTTCCTGGAGGTCAAACCGGCGCTGGCCACCTTCTTCGGCGCGTTGGGCCTGGCCGGCCTGTCGATCCTGCTCGGGCTGGCCGCCTTCGCCGCGATCTGGCAGAACGGCACCCGCGGCATGGGCCGGATCCTGCTCGCGTTCCTGATCGACGCCGCGATCCTAGGCTACCCGGCCTATCTCACCTATCAGTACCGCAAGCTGCCGCGGATCTACGACGTCACCACCGACGCGATCGACCCGCCGAAATTCGAGGCGCTGGCGCGGCTGCGCACCGGCGAAGGCACCAACCCGGCCGCCTATGCCGGCCTCTATTCGGCCGAGAAGCAGCGCGCCGCCTATCCCGATATCGAAACCGTCGAGCTGGAAACCCCGGTCGACCGTGCCTATGAGATGACCTTGCGGCTGGTGAACCGCCGCAAATGGCTCGTCATCGACGCACGCGCGCCGCAGCCGCCGCGCCGGATCGGCCGCATCGAGGCGGTGGCCCGCACGCCGATCATGGGTTTCCGCGAAGACGTCTCGATCCGGGTCACGCCCGACGACGAGGACTCGCGCGTCGATATCCGCTCCGCCTCGCGCTATTTCGACACCGATCTCGGCAGCAACGCCGCGCGCGTCAAGAAGCTGATCGAGGACCTCAACTCCGCCGCCGACAACGAAAACGCCAAGCCGGCGAAGAAGGCGGCCCCGGTCGCGCCGAAGGCGCCGCCGGCGAAGTCGGTGAAGAAATGACGCGCTAGCGTCATTCCGGGGCGCGCCATCGGGCCGCGCTTCGCGCGGACCCGTTGGCGAGCCCCGAATGACGAACTAAGCCATCCGGTACGTACCGCCGATCACCGGATCGCCTTCCGTCGCCACGATGCCGCGCGCGACCAGATCCTCCAGATGCGCCAGCACCGAATAGCCGGCGGCATTGGCGAGGCGCGGGTCGAGCCCGATATAGATCGCCCGCACCATGGTCGGGATATCGGCCTCGCCCTTGCCGAGGCGATGCAGGATCGACGCTTCGCGCGCCCGGCGATGCCGCGCCAGGAAACGGACATAGCGCGGGCCTTCCGGAATCTCCGGGCCGTGGCCGGAGAAATAGAGCTGCTCGGGCCGCTGCTCCAGCCGCTCCAGCGAGGCCATGTAGTCGATCATCGAACCGTCCGGCGGCGCCACGATCGAGGTCGACCAGCCCATCACATGGTCGCCGACGAAATTGATGCTGCGTTCGGCCCACGCGAACGCCAGATGGTTGGCGGTGTGGCCGGGGGTGGCGACGGCCTCCAGTGCGAAGCCCGCGCCCTCGATGACGTCGCCGTGCTTGACCTCGATGTCGGGCCGGAAATCGCGGTCGGCGCCGGATTCCGGATTGTGCTTCTCGCTTTCGAAGCGCGGGCGTGAGGCGCGGTGCGGCCCCTCGGCATAGACCGGTGCGCCGGTCGCGGCCTTGATCCGCGGCGTGTTCGGCGAATGATCACGATGGGTATGGGTGACCAGGATATGCGTCACGGTCTCGCCCTTGACCGCATCGAGCAGCGCCTTCGCATGCGCCTCATCGTCGGGACCGGGATCGATGATCGCGACCTTGCCCTGACCTACGATGTAGCTGACCGTGCCGGTGAAGGTGAACGGGCTCGGATTGTTGCAGAGGACGCGGCGCACGCCGGGCCGGACCTGCTCGACCACGCCGGCCTTCAGCGGAAAATCGCGGTTGAACGGGATGTCGTCGTTGTCGGCCATGGGAGGTGCCCGGAATGCGATCTTGTAGGATGGGTAGAGCGCAGCGAAACCCATCATGCGAGCCGCATGGTGGGCAGTAAGATGGGTTTCGCTTCGCTCTACCCATCCTACGCTGTCGGGATGACGTCCCTTACGAGAACGCCTGGATGCCGGTGATCGCGCGGCCGAGGATCAGCGCGTGGACGTCGTGCGTGCCCTCATAGGTGTTGACCGTCTCGAGGTTCGCGGCGTGACGCATCACGTGATACTCGATCTGGATGCCGTTGCCGCCGTGCATGTCGCGCGCCATGCGGGCGATGTCGAGCGACTTGCCGCAATTGTTGCGCTTGACGATCGAGATCATCTCGGGCGCCATCTTGCCCTCGTCCATCAGGCGGCCGACGCGCAACGAGGCCTGCAAGCCGAGCGCGATCTCGGTCTCCATGTCGGCGAGCTTCTTCTGCACCAGCTGGGTGGCGGCGAGCGGGCGGCCAAACTGCTTGCGGTCGAGCGTGTACTGGCGCGCGCGGTGCATGCAGTCCTCGGCGGCGCCCAGCGCGCCCCAGGAGATGCCGTAGCGGGCGCGGTTGAGGCAGCCGAACGGGCCCTTGAGGCCGGAGACGTTGGGCAGCAGTGCGCTTTCCGGCACCAGGACGTTGTCGAGCACGATCTCGCCGGTGATCGAGGCGCGCAGCGAGAGCTTGCCGCCGATCTTCGGCGCCGACAGGCCCTTCATGCCCTTCTCGAGGATGAAGCCGCGGATCTGGTTGTCATGCGCGGCCGACTTGGCCCACACCACGAACACGTCGGCGATCGGCGCATTCGAGATCCACATCTTGGCGCCGTTGAGCTTGTAGCCGTCGGCCACCTTCTCGGCGCGGGTCTTCATGCCGCCGGGATCGGAACCGGCATCCGGCTCGGTCAAGCCGAAGCAGCCGACCCATTCGCCGGTCGCGAGCTTGGGGAGATATTTCTTGCGCTGGTTCTCGTCGCCATAGGCGTAGATCGGATACATCACCAGCGACGACTGCACCGAGTTCATCGAGCGATAGCCGGAGTCGACGCGCTCGATCTCGCGCGCCACCAGGCCATAGGCCACGTAGCTCGCATTGGCGCAGCCATATTCCTCGGGCAGCGTCACGCCGATCAGGCCGAGCTCACCCATCTCGTTGAAGATCTCGCGATCGGTCTTCTCTTCCAGATAGGCCTTGGTGACCCGCGGCAACAGTTTGTCCTGCGCATAGGCCCGCGCCGTGTCGCGGATCAGGCGCTCGTCTTCGGTGAGCTGGTCGTCGAGCAGGAACGGATCATCCCACTGGAAGCTGGCGGCAGCCGGCTTGTCCTTGGCCTGGGGGCGCACGCTCATGAAACATCCTTTCGCATCGTCACTCGGAAATTGGCGGACAAATTAAAGCGCTATGCTGCGAAGCGCAATTGAATTGGGCGTATGTCACGCCCGGGGCGATGCTCACGCATCGCGCCCGGAATGACCCGCGTCAGCACTCCAGCCTCTCGTTCGACACGATCTCGATGCCGAAACCGGACAAACCCTTGTAGTCGTGCACCGAAGAGGTCAGGTGGCGGATCGAGGTGATGCCGAGATCGCGCAGGATCTGTGCGCCGACGCCGACCTCGCGCCATTGCTTGTTGCGATCGGCCTCCGCCGATTTCTGCTCGCTCACCGGCTGGACTGGAACACCGGCGGCACCGTCGCGCAGATAGACCAGCACGCCGCGGCCGGCTTCCTTGAAATGCCGCAACACGGCTTCCATCCGCGCCGGACCGGTGAAGAGGTCCGTCACGATATTGGGCTTGTGCAGCCGGGTCAGCACGTCCCGGCCGTCGCCGATGCCGTTATAGACGAAGGCGGCGTGCATGATCTCGTCGAAGGGCGAGCGATAGGCATAGCCTTGCAGGGGGCCGATCGGGCTTTCGGTGGTGAAGGTCGCGACCCGCTCGATCAGCTTCTCGCGTGCCTGGCGATAGGCGATCATGTCCGCGATCGTGACATGCTTGAGCTTGTGCGCGGCGGCAAATTTTGCGACCTGCTCGCCCTTCATCACGGTTCCATCGTCGTTCATCAGCTCGCTGATGACGCCGACCGGCGGCAGGCCGGAGAGCCGGCACAGATCGACCGCGGCTTCGGTGTGACCGGAGCGGAGCAGCACGCCGCCATCGCGCGCGATCAGCGGGAAGATGTGGCCGGGGCGCGCAAAATCGTTGGCGCCGGCATTGGGATTGGCGAGCGCGCGGCAGCAGGAGGCGCGTTCGTCGGCCGAGATGCCGGTGCCGCCATCGGGCTTGTAGTCGATCGAGACGGTGAAGGCCGTGGTGTGGTTGGACTCGTTATGCGCCACCATCGGGTCGAGCCGCAGCCGGCGGGCGTCCTCGGTGGTGATCGGCGCGCACACGATGCCGGAGGTGTGGCGGATGATGAAGGCCATCTTTTCCGCCGTGCAGAACGACGCCGCGACGATCAAATCGCCCTCGCCTTCCCGATCGTCATCGTCGGTGACGACGACGAGTTCACCCTTCGCAAAGGCTTGCAGCACTTCCTGGATCGTATCGGCCATTGTCCTGACATCTCGCTTTATGCAGGCAGTGGATTAGCCGGGTTCCGATGTCAGCGCCAGTATCATTATGCAACCCGCCATGCGTCCGGCAGGCATACCAGGAGGCTTCACCTCTCCCATGGGAGAGGTTGGATTGCATCGCCGGATGCAATCCGGGTGAGGGGCTGCGCTCTCTCGTGGGACCTTAGCCCCTCACCCGCGCTTTCAGCGCGACCTCTCCCCGATGGGGAGAGGTAAGAGAGAGCTCCTTTACGGCAGCACCTCGCGCCGGTCGCTGAGCTGGGCGTCCAGCTCGGCGCGCTTGTCGTCGAGCAGGCCGGCGTCGGCGGCCTCGATCACCGAATAAAGCTCGCCGGCGTCGCTGAGCCGGGTCACCGTGACGTAGTCGGCGCCGGCCGTGTAGAGATCGTCGACGCCGGTCAGGAGATCGGCGGTGGCGACAACCTTCGCGGTCGGATTCAGGGCGCGGACGTGGCGCACCAGCTTCTCATTGTCGGCGCCGACCAAGAGGAAATCCGGCACGCTCAGGATGATGATCTCGGCCTTGCCGATCCCGGCATGAACCAGCGTATCGACATTGCTGATGTCGCCATAGATCACATGCATGCCGCGGTCGGTCAGCGTGCGGAACACCAGCGGGTTAAAGTCGATGACGCTGATCTGCTCGAGCAGCGACTGGTTCTGCCGCTCGATCTGGCTGATCAGCGCGCTCGCGGCACGGAAAAAGCCGAGGATGACGATGCGCCGGATTTCGCCATGTCCCTCCTCCTGGCCGCCCTCCTGCCCGGACGCGCCGCCGCCCTCGCGTCGATGGTCGAGATCACGCAACCCGATCCGCTTCAACGGGCCGATCAGGCCGCGCACGATCTGGTCGCTGCGGGCCATCGCGAAGGTCGAGAGCACCGCCAGCACCACGAAGGCGAACGAGACCGCATTCGCGGTTTCGGTCCCGATATGGTTGGCGGCAACGCCGGTCTGGATCACCACCAGCGAGAACTCGGAAATCTGCGCCAGATTGATCGCCGGCAGCAGGCTGGCGCGCAGGCCCTGCTTCATCAGATAGAGCGGCGTGAACGTCGTGACCAGGCGGCTCGCCACCGTGAAGGCCGCGATCACAAGCGCGAGCCAGATCACCTGTAAGCCCGGGATCGGGATCGTCATGCCGAGCGCGACGAAGAACAGCGTGATGAAGAAATCCCGCAGTGTCGTCACTTTGGCAGTAACGTCGAGCGCGTAGGGAAAGGTCGAGATCGAGACGCCAGCGACCAGCGAGCCCATCTCGCGCGACAGATGCAGCCGCTCGGCGATCTCGCCGATCAGGAAGCACCAGGCGAGCGCTCCGAGCAGCACCAGCTCGGGCCGGCGTGCGATCTGGTGGAACAGCCGCGGCAGCACGTAGCGGCTCAGCACCAGCGCGGTCGCGACCAGCACCGCGACGCGGGCGATCGACAGCAGCACGACGCTGATTTGCAGATTGTCCAGGCTCGGCTGCACCGCCAGGAACAGGATCGCGAAGATGTCCTGCAGCACCAGCACGCCGAGCGTGATGCGGCCCGGCAGCGTGTCCAGCTCGCGCTTCTCGTAGAGCACCTTGACGATGATCACGGTCGAGGACAGCGCGCAGGCGACGCAGAGATAGACCGCATCGAACTTGCCGCCGCCGATCGCAAGCCCGATCCCGGCAAAGAACGCCACGCCGATCAGGCAGCCGCCGATCAGCTCGCCGGCGCCGGCGAACAGGATGACCTTGCCGGCACGGATGATCTTCTTGAGGTCGATTTCCAGCCCGATCATGAACAGCATGAATATCAGGCCGAGCTCGGAGATGACGCTGATCGATTCCTGGGACTTGACCCGGCCCATGCCGAATGGACCAATGAAAAAGCCGGCGATAAGGTAGGCCAGTATCAGCGGTTGCCGGGAGAAATGGGCGAGCAGCCCAATTCCCCAGGCAAACAGGATACAGAGCGTGATATCGCGAATGAGTTCATGCATGCGTCAAAGACTTCCTGTTGCCGCAACCTAGAGGGCCGGGCGTGAGGATCAACCGAGCAATGTGTCACATCCGCGCAGGCGGCATTTTTCTGGCAGTTTTGCTCTGCCTGCTCACCGTGCGCATGACGGAGGCGCTAGCACAATCCTCGGCAAGTATTGAACAAAATTTTGCGAACTCGCTGACGGCGGTGCCATCGGAAAGCCTCACGGCCTCCGGTGCATTCTACGTGCCGGTCTATTCAAGCGTGTCGATGAGCCAGGGCAAGCTGAGGGCCGATTTTTCGGTGACGCTGAGCGTGCACAACGCCTCCGAGACGAGGCCCCTGGTGCTGAAGCGGATCGCCTATTTCGACACATCAGGCAGGATGGTGGAGAGCTACCTCAAATCGCCGGTCGCGCTAAAACCGTTTGCGACCGTCGAGGTCTCGATCGCCACGACCGATGTCCGCGGCGGCACCGGCGCGAATTTCGTGGTCGATTGGGCGGCCGCCGGCGAGATCGCGGAACCGGCGGTCGAGGCCCTGATGGTCGGCAGCGTCGGCGCCGGGCACTATGCCTTCATCAGCCAGGGCCGCCCGATCCGGCTGACCGGCAAGAATTGACTTCATGGAAGGCCGCCTCCCACAGGCCTTCTCAACGACAACAACACGGAGCGAAACGTCCATGTCCATCTCAGCCCAGTTCGACTTTGCACCGCTGCTCCCGGCCGGCCTGCCTGCGCCGGCCGCGCGCTGGACCGGGCTCGCCAAATACAGCTTCGTCGGCGGCAACAACGATCCCGACCAGGTCCCGGTCGACGGGCTGCTGGAGGCGGTCAACGCCGTGCTGAAGCGCGAGGGCAGGAATCTCGCGACCTACAACCTCGCGCACGGGCCGCAGGGCTATCTGCCGCTGCGCCAGTTCCTCACCGAGAAGCTGAAGCGGGATGCCGGCATTGCCTGCACGCCGGACGAGATCATGATCGTCTCCGGCTCGCTGCAGGCGCTCGACCTGGTCAATCACACGCTGCTCGCCAAGGACGACACCGTGCTGATCGAGCAGGAGACCTATCAGGGCTCGCTGAACCGGCTGACCCGGCTCGGCGTCAACGCGGTCGGCATTCCCCTCGATGGCGACGGCATCCGGATCGATGCGCTGGCCGCAGCGCTCGCCGATCACAAGCGGCGCGGCATCACCCCGAAATACATCTACACCATCCCGACCGTGCAGAACCCGACCGGCTCGATCCTCCCCGAAAGCCGCCGCGCCGAGATGCTGAAGCTGTCCAAGGAATACGGCGTGCCGATCTTCGAGGACGATTGCTATGCCGATCTGATCTGGAACGGCGAACGGCCGCCGGCGATCTATGCCATGAGCAAGCATGGCGGTGTGATCCATATCGGCTCGTTCTCGAAATCGATCGCGCCGGCGCTGCGGGTCGGCTTCATCGTCGCGCCCTGGGCAATCATGTCGCGGATGCTGCCGCTGAAGACCGACGCCGGCTCCGGCGCGCTGGAGCAGATGGTGCTCTCGGAATATTGCGCGCCGCATTTTGCGACCCACGTGCCGCGGCTGACCAAGGGCCTGCGCGCCAAGCTCGACACGCTGATGGAGGCGCTGAACGAGCAGTTCGGCACCGCGGCCGAGTTCGAGGCGCCCAAGGGCGGCATCTTCCTCTGGGTCAAGCTGCCCGACCATGTCGACACCATGAAGCTCTATCAGGCGGCGCTCGCCGCCGGGGTCTCGATCAATCCGGGACCGGAATGGTCGACCAGCAAGGCGCATTCCGGCAGCCGGCTTCGCCTCTGCTTCGCCAGCCCCTCGCACGAGCAGATCCGCGAGGGCGTCGCGGTGCTGGCCGAAGTGTGCCGCAAGGAGTTCGGCGTGCCGGCGCGCAGCAGCAATGTCGAGAAGCGCGGCTAGCGATCCGCTCGCGGCGAGGTGGATTGCTTCGCTTCGCTCGCAATGACGCGGTGATCTTTCTCCACGTCATTGCGAGGAGCGGCAGCGACGAAGCAATCCACGTCTCTGCACCAACCATCCTCACCTCACCGAAAATGGTGCCTGATAGGGCCGGCCGAACGGCACGCCGTTGACCACGGTCTGCACCGGCTTCAGCTGCAGATTGCCGTCGCGTCTGTTGTTGCGGGTGTCGACGAAGGAGACCGGGCCCTCGACGAGGTCCATGATCGCGACATCGCCGGGCGCACCGCGCTGCAACGTGCCGATCTTCGGGGTGCGATTGATGATCCGCGCCGGCACCGAGGTCGCCATCGCCACCACCTGCTCCAGCGAGGAGCCCATCGCCAGGAACTTGCTCATCACGTTCGGCAGGAACGGAATGCCGGGCGAATTGCCCGAGAACACGTGGATGTCGGAGGAGATCGTATCGGGCGTGCAGCCCGCGGGGATCGCGACCTCGGCCACCGTGAAATCGAAGCTGCCGCCGCCATGGCCGACATCGAACAGCACGCCGCGCTGCTTGGCCGCGAGCGCCGCCGGCAGCAGCTTGCCGTCCTGCACGATGTTGGTGAAGGCGCCGGACATGTTCGGCGCGCCGGAATAGGCGTGGGTGAGGATATCGCCCGGCCGCAGCAGGTCGAGGATGTCGGACATCAACTCCCTGGTCTCGACGCCGCCGATATGCACCATCATCCGCGCCGGCCAGCCGCACATCTCGCAGGCCTGGATGCCGCGCTTCAGCGGCTCGACGCCGTGCTTGAAGATGACGTTCTCCGACATCCGCACCTTGACCCCGATCAGGAAGTCAGGGTTCTCGGCGAGCGCCATCGCGCAGGCTTCGACCTGCGCATTGTCGATGTTGTAGAGCTCGGCCACCGGGAAGGCCGACAGGCCGTTGTTGGCGATATGGACGAAGGCATAGATCCGCGTCCGCGACTGCGCCACGATGAAGCGCCGCAGCGCCGCGAGATTGTTGACGCCGGCATCGCCGGCCGAGACGACCGTCGTGGTGCCCTGGAATTGCACCAGCTCGTCGGCGGGAATGCCTATCGCCGAGCCGTAAGGGTAGACGTGGCAGTGCAGATCGACGAGGCCGGGCATCACGAGCTTGCCCGACGCGTCGATGGTCTTGCTGGCGCGCGCGGCCGGGATCTCGTCTTCGATCGCCTCGATCAGACCCCAGCGGATGCCGATGTCGCGCTTGCCGCGCAGCGACTGGCTGGGATCGATCACGTCGCCGCCCTTGATCACGAGATCGAACTTGTCGTCCGGCCCCATCGCCGCAGCGGCCGGTCCTGCGATGACAGCAGCAGCGGCCGATCCTGTACCCTTTAGAAAATCCCGGCGTGAAAATTCGCTCACGGCAACGTCCCCCCGAACATTGATTTTGTGGCGCGATGATGCGTCGGACGCCGAGGATAGGCAAGACCGCCGAAAGAGGCGGCAACGCTCACGCATCGGCTATGCAGCGAACGCACGGCGAGCGTTGCCCGGGACAGTTGCTGAACAGGCGTTCAGAAAACTCCCGCGGTTCCTGAGGAACGTTTCGACGCCTGCACGGTTTCCTCCTCGCATCATTTGAGGAGGATGAGATGAAAAAATTTGGTTTTGTTCTTGCGGCGATCGGTGCGCTTGCAGTGGCCGTTCCGTCGATCGCGAGCGCCGAAACTGTCGTGATCAAGCGCGGCGGCCATCATCACATGGATCGTGGCTGGGGCGCACGTGCCGAGATGCGCCATGACCGTGGTTGGCATCGCGGCTGGCATCACGACCATGACCGCGCGGTGGTGATCAGGCGGGATCGCTATTAAGCGCGGGCACAGACGAAAGACCGACACAACGGAAAATGGCTCCTCGCGGAGCCATTTTCTTGTTCTACATCGTTATCAGGTGCTCGCGGGACTCAGTCCCACGCCGGAGCAAAACCCGGATTGACGCAGCGCATGTCCTTGCGCAGCGCAGCGATCGCCTTGCGGTCATCGTCGTCGAGCTTGACCTTCAGCGCGTCGAGATTGGCCTTTTGGCTTTCGGCACGCGAGGCTTTCGGAATCGCCGCAACGCCATCCTGGTCGAGCAACCATTTCAGCGCCACCTGCGCTGCGGTCGCATCATGCTTGCTGCCGATTTTCGCCAGCGTCTCGTCGGTTGCGAAACGACCCTGGGCGAGCGGACAATAGGCCACCAGCGGGATCGACTTCGCGGCGAGATATTTCCGCACCGGCGTCTGGTCCAGCATCGCGTGATATTCGATCTGGTTGCAGGCGATCGGCGCCTTGATGTCCTCGACAACGGTCTTGAGCAGTGCGGTGGTGAAATTGGCGACGCCGATCGCGCGGGTGCGGCCTTCCTGCTTCAGCTTCATCAGCGTCTCGAAGACCGCGGGAAGCTTCATGCTCCGCGACGGCCAGTGCACCAGATAGAGGTCGACGTGATCGAGCCGCAGCTTCTTCAGGCTGGTGTCGAACGCTTTCCGGATCCCATCCGGCGCCAAATTCTCGTGCCAGACCTTGGTGGTCACATGCAGGTCCTTGCGCGCGACCTTCGAATCCGCGATCGCGGCCCCGATCGCCTCCTCATTGCCGTACATCTCGGCGGTGTCGATATGCCGGTACCCAAGCCCGAGCGCGCTCTCGACCGCCGCGCGGCAGGCATCGCCCTGCATGCGGAAGGTGCCGAGCCCGAGCTGCGGCAGGCTGATGCCCTGTGTCTGCAGATTGTCCATGGATAGCTCCTGACGCGTGGGCCGCCGATGTCATCGACGACGTCACGCCAGCAAATCGTCTGGTGGGAATGAAATTGGCAGGACTGCCGATACCAGTCTGCCCGCAAACCGGGCCTTCGGGCAAGCCGCTGGCAATCAAGATGTCGCGACGGCTTTCGCGAGCCTAGATATGTTGCGCCATGATCTGGCCGGGCCGCGCATCCGGCCGCGGCTCGATGTCGACCGACCAGAGATCGTGGTTGTCGACGTCCTTAAGCGTCACTCTCATCACGCCGGTCTTGCCGTCGATGCCGACGCGGCCGAAGAATTGCAGGCCGAAACACGGCGCGAGATTGTCGCCCTGCTCGGCCGAGCAGCCCTTCTGGTACATCGCCTTCGGCCCAAAGGTGTTGTCGAGCTCGCCCGGCGACCAGGTGCCGGCATGCAGCGGGCCGGAGACGAATTCCCAGAACGGCTCGAACTCCTGAAACACGGCGCGGTTCGGATCATAATGATGCGCGGCGGTGTAGTGCATGTCGGCGGTGAGCCACACCGTGTTGCGGATGCCGGCGCGCTTCATGAAGGACAAGAGATCGGCGATCTCGTGCTCGCGCCGCTCCGGCGGGCCGTCGCCAAGCGCGACGGCGTCCAGGCTGACGAGGCCGATCGGCAGATCCGCAGCGATCACCTTCCAGGTCGCATCCGACGCCACCAGTTCCCGCTTCAACCAGGCGAGCTGGCTCTCGCCGAGGATGAACGCCTGGTCCGGATCGCCCTGCTTGTTCCAGCTGGAATCGCGATAGGAGCGCATGTCGATGATGAAGACGTCGAGCAGCGGCCCGTAGGCGATCTTGCGATAGACCCGGCCGTCGCGATCCGGCATCAGCCGCATCGGCATGAATTCATGGAAGGCGCGCCGCGCCCGCGCCACCAGGCGCGAGGTGCCGTCGGTATCGTAGCCGGTCGCATCGGCGGTGCCGACTGGCGACCAGTCGTCGGCCACCTCATGGTCGTCCCACTGCGCGAACATCGGCACCTCGGCATGGAAGGCGCGGAAATTCTCGTCGAGCCAGTTGTATTTGTAGTTGCCGCGAAACTCGTCGAGGCTGTGCGCGACCACCGATTTCTCCTCGGTGACGATGTTGCGCCAGACCTCGCCGTTCGGCAAGGTCTGCTCCGACGGCACCGTGCAATCCGCATAGATGTGATCGCCGGAGTGGATGAAGAAATCCGGGCGCTCGTTCAGCATGGTGCGGTAGCTGCGCAGGCCGCCGCGCGCGGGATCGATGCCCCAGCCCTGCCCCACGACGTCGCCGGACCAGACGAAACAGACCGAGCGGCGGTCGACCGGCGCGGTGCGGAAATGCCCGATGCGGCTTTCGCCGGGTATCCCGTCGCGATCCTCGAAATGGATACGATAGAACAGGTCCTGACCCGGCGGCAGGCCGTCGAGCAGCAGTTTTGCGGTGAAGTCGCGCTCGGGCAGCGCGTCGGCCGACGCTGTGCGCAGGATGGTGGCGAAGCTTTCGACCGCGGCGCATTCGATGCGCATCCGCGCGGCGCGATCAGCGCGGGCCCAGATCACAGCGGAATCGCTGGCGACGTCGCCGGACTGGATGCCCGCGATCGCGGGCCGATCTGCGGCGCGGCTCAGATAGGGCTTTGTCAGCGCGCCCAATCCTGCCAGCGCGGCCGTCGATGCCGAGCGCACCAGAAGCTGGCGCCTTGTCAGGCCTCGCCCCCTCGCGGAGATCGCTGTCGGCATCGAGTAACCTTCGTCGAATCGCAACGAAGGTTTTGCCTGCGCTGTTTGACTCCGCCCTTACGGTTTCTTGACTCTACGCCGACGGTTTTGCGACGGCGGGATGACTCGGGAGATATGGAGATCGGAACAGCGCAGAACGCCGAGCACTCGATGCTAATCCCGTCATCCTGAGGCGCGAGCGGAGCGAGCCTCGAAGGATGAATCGGCCAAAGACGGGCCGTCGATCCTTCGAGACGCGCGCAAGAGCGCGCTCCTCAGGATGACGGGTTTGGGATTGGCGCACTTCGAGAGAGCACAGGCGCGGCGGGCACTCTCACCGCTGCCAGTTGCAGATGCCGCCGGTGCGGCATGGCCAGGTCTGGATCCTGGTGTCGCGGGCTTCCGCGTCGAGCGGATTCGAATGGCGCCGCGCGAGCTTGGCGCGGGCGGGAACCTGCGCCACTGCGCGCTTGCGTTCATGCGGTGCCGTTACCCTGCTTGTCCGCACGGCCTTCTGCGACTCGACTTTCGGCTGCTCGACCTTCGGTTCGACACTGGCGCGCTGATCAGGTCCGTGGTCGGTCTTCGCCTCGACCGGAACCGGCTCGAACTGCGCCGGCGGGCCAAGCGGCTTCGGCGACAGCACGGCCCGCGAGAGATCGAGGCTGAAGAACTCGCTTGGGCGATAGTCGTCAGCCAACGCCACGCCACCCAACGCCAGGCACGCGGTGCAAACAGTTGCAACAAAAGCGCTTTTCAGGACCATCAAAGGGCCTCCTGAAATCACTCGAACAGAACAGCCATCATGTAGGAGCCCGGCCGCGCGAATCCAGCCACGGCTTACGGGCAGGGTTACCGGTCAACCAAGGCGGTCGTGGAAAGTTCCGCTGCCCGCCACCTGGAGCGCCGTTCCGATGGTATCGGAACGGGTTTCTAGGTTCTTGTTTTGACGCGTTTTCTTCACGCGAACCGGTAGGCACTTCGCTCGAATACGCTCCAGCCTACTCCGCCGCCTGTGCCAGCGGCTGGCCGATCGCACGCTCCAGCCGCGCGCATTCGGTGCGGTAGCGGGCGACGTTGCCTTCCTTGATGTGGCCGTAGCCGCGCACGAGGTCCGCAGCCTTCGCCAGCGCCACTAGGCGCGGCAAATCGAGCGGCCTCTTGCCGTCGAGGTGACGCAGGATCATCGCCGCATACTCCACCGGCAGCGCGCGCTCCATCTTGCGCTCGGCGGTGTAGCCGAAGATGTCGAGCGCGGTGCCGCGCAGGCCCTTCAGCCCCGCCAGCAGGCCGAACGCCTTGAAGATCCACGGCCCGAACTCGCGCTTCTGCAAGCGCCCGGTGACGGGATCGCGCTGCGCCAGTAGCGGCGGCGCCAGCAGGACCTTCAGACCGGAATTGCCCTCGAACTGCTCCCTCAGCGCCTTGCTGAACTCGCCGTCCGAATAGAGCCGCGCCACTTCGTATTCGTCCTTGTAGGCCATCAGCTTGAACAGGCCCTTTGCGAAGGCTTCGGTCAGGTCCTGCGAGCCCGGCGCTGCCGCGGCTTCGGCGGAGCGGACGCGCGCGACGTCGTCGAGATAGCGCTTGCCGTAGGCCGCGTCCTGATAGTCGGTGAGGAACTTGGCGCGGAACGCAATCGCCTCATCGAGCGTCTTCTTGGCCGGTGCGGCGCCTGCGTTCTTGAAGCGCGCGGCGCTGACCACGCGCTGCAGATCATGCGCGGCGAGCCGCCCCCACGAGAACGCGGTCTTGTTCATCTCGATGGCGGCGCCGTTGAGCTCGATCGCCTTCAGGATCGCCTCGAGCGACAGCGGGATCGCGCCACGCTGGAACGCGAAGCCGAGCATGAAGGCGTTGGTCGCGATGCTGTCGCCCATCAGCGCGGTCGCAAGCCCGGTGGCATCGAGGATGTCGAGATCATCAGGTCTCACCGCGCCGTTCAGCGCGTCGCGCATCGAGCTGGCTTCAAAGTCGATATCGGGATCGATCACGAAGCTTGCGGTCGGCAACAGGTCGGCGTTGACCACCGCGCGGGTGACGCCGCGCTCGGCGCGGCTCAGCGCCGGAACGCTGGTCGCGACGACGAGGTCGCAGCCGAGGATCAAATTGGCATTGCCCGGCGCGATGCGCACGGTGGTCAGCATGTCGGACGCGGGCGCGAGCCGGACGTGGCTCATGACCGCGCCGTTCTTCTGCGACAGGCCGGTGAAGTCGAGCGTCGAGCAGGCGAGCCCCTCGACATGCGCGGCCATGCCGAGCAGCGCCCCGATGGTGATGACACCGGTGCCACCGATGCCGGTGATCAGGATGTTGTAGGGGTTGCTGAGTGCGGCCGCGGGCGGCGCCGGCAGATCGGCGAACAGCGCCTTGGGATCGGCGGCGGTGCGATCGGCCTTGCGCAGCTTGGGATCCTGCACCATCACGAAGCTCGGGCAGAAGCCCTCGATGCAGGAAAAATCCTTGTTGCAGTTCGACTGGTCGATGCGGCGCTTGCGGCCGAGCTCGGTCTCCAGCGGCTGCACCGAGACACAGTTCGACGCGACCGAGCAGTCGCCGCAGCCTTCGCAGACGCGCTCGTTGATGAAGACGCGCTTGGCCGGATCGGGAAACAGCCCGCGCTTGCGGCGGCGGCGCTTCTCGGCGGCGCAGGTCTGGTCGTAGATCAGGACGGTGAGGCCCTCGATCTCGCGCAAGGTGCGCTGCACGGCGTCGAGCTCGCGGCGATGATGGATGGTGGCGCCGGACGGGAAGTAATTGGCGGGATATTTGGCGGGATCATCTGAGACGATCGCGAGCCGCTTGGTGCCTTCGGCCGCGACCTGGTGCGCGATCTGCGCCACCGTGAAGCCGCCTTCGGCCGGCTGGCCGCCGGTCATTGCGACCGCGTCGTTGTAGAGGATCTTGTAGGTGATGTTGACGCCGGCCGCGGCCGCCGCGCGCAGCGCCAGCAAGCCCGAATGCGTATAGGTGCCGTCGCCGAGATTCTGGAACACGTGCTGTTCGCTGGTGAACGGTGCCTGCCCGATCCAGCTCACGCCCTCCGCGCCCATATGCGAGATGGTCTGGGTGTTGCGGTTCGGCACCGACAGCGCCATGCCGTGACAGCCGATGCCGGCCATGGCGCGGCTGCCTTCCGGAATCTTGGTCGACGAGTTGTGCGGGCAGCCCGAGCAGAAATACGGCGTGCGTTGCAGCTTCGCGGTGCCCGTGCCCTCGGCCGGGCGATCGAACGCCTCGAGTTTTGCCAGACGCTGCTCCAGCAGCGGGCTACGGTGGCCGAGCTTGCGCAGCCGCGCCACCACGGCGGCGGCAACCATGGTCGGCGTCAGCTCGCCTTCGCTCGGCAGCAGCGGCGCGCCGCTCTCGTCGCGCTTGCCGACCACCGAGGGGCGCCTGGAGGCGTCCATGTTGTAGAGGATGCGGACCAGCTGGTCCTCGATGAAGCCGCGCTTTTCTTCGACGACCAGCACATCCTGCAGGCCTTCGGCAAAGTCGCGCGCGCCGCGCGCTTCGAGCGGCCAGGTCAGCGCCACCTTGTAGATGCGCAGGCCCAGTGCCTGCGCCTCAGCGTCGGTGATGCCGAGATCGGCGAGGGCCTGGCGCAGATCGAGATAGGCCTTGCCGGTCGCCATGATGCCGAGCCGCGCCGGCTTGGAATCCAGCACGATGCGGTCGAACCGGTTGGCGCGGGCGAAGGCCGCGACCGCCTCCATCTTGGGCCCGTGCAGCCTGCGCTCGGCATCCAGCGGCGGATCCGGCCAGCGGATCGAAAGCCCGCCCGTCGGCATCTCGAAATCGTCGGGCATGATGATCTTGATGCGATCGGGATCGCTGACGATCGAGGCCGAGCTTTCGACCGTCTCGGAGATCGCCTTGAAGCCGACCCAGCAGCCGGAATAGCGCGACAGCGCAAAGCCGAGGATGCCGAGGTCGAGATAATCCTGCAGCGTCGCCGGATTGACCACCGGCATGAGCGCCGAGGCGAACACCTGTTCGCTCTGGTGTGCGAGCGTCGAGGACTGGCAGCCATGGTCATCGCCGGCCAGCGCGATCACGCCGCCATTCGGCGAGGTGCCGGCGGAATTGGCGTGCTTGAGCGCGTCGAGCGAGCGGTCGACGCCGGGGCCCTTGCCGTACCAGATGCCGAACACGCCATCGACCTTGGCCCCGGGGAACATGCCGACCTGCTGGCTGCCCCACACCGCGGTTGCCGCCAGGTCCTCGTTGAGGCCGGGAACGAAGGCGATGTCATGCTCTCTGAGGAACGATTTCGCCCGCCACAGCGCGTGGTCGTACATGCCGAGCGGCGAGCCGCGGTAACCGGAGATGAAACCCGCGGTGTTCAGCCCGTGCGCGCGGTCGCGTTCGCGCTGCAACATCGGCAATCGGACCAGAGCCTGGGTACCGGAGAGGAAGATTCGTTTCGTATCCAACCGGTACTTGTCGTCCAGTCCAACTTCCATCAACGCCATCAGTTTCAGGCTCCCCGCCGATCAGGTCACGCCGGTCCGAGCCGGTCTCATTCTCTTGCCCATGATCATGCATCAGCATGCACTGATTTTGTTATGCATGAACAGCCCCGTTCCATGGCCGCAGCACATATCTCATGTTGCGCATGCGAGGCCTTGTTGCTCTGCGAGGCTTGCCGAACCCCGGCATCTTTGAAACGGTGGCGCGCAAAGGGAGACCAAGGATGATTAAAGTCGAATCCGCATTCACGACGGAAATCGTGGAGAACGGCAATCTGCTGGTGGGTCCCTGGCGCAGCCCGAAGCAGATGCTTCAGGCCCAGACCTACGACGCCCACGCCTCGATTCACGACGATGCAACCGCGCAGAAGCTCGGCTTCCGCGGCGGCACGATCGAGGGACCGACCCATTTCAGCCAGTTCGCGCCGCTGTGCGAGCGGATCTGGGGGCGGGCCTGGTTCATGACCGGGTGCCTGTCCGCGCATTACCGCAATCCGGTGTTCGAAGGCGAAGAGGTGCAAGCCCAGATCGAGAAGCCGAAGCCGGGCCAGACCGTTTGCACCATCAGGATGATCAAGCGCGACGGCACCGAGATCCTGCGCGGCACCGCCTCGATCGACGGTGACGGCACCGAGACGGCGCTTAGCCACAGGCTTGGCGAATTGAAGCCGCTGACCGATCCTGTGATCCTCGCCGACATCAAGGTCGGCATGAAGACGGCCCGGCAGGCGATCAAGATGGATTTCGACCAGAACATGGGCGATCTCTATCCGTTCTCGCTGGCCGACAAGCTCAAGGTGATCACCGAGCCGTCGGATTATTATTCGCTGGAGTACAATCCCTGGGGCCGCGCCATCATCCCGATGGAGATGCTGAGCGTGCTGTTCCAGTACCGCGCCCGCGAGGACCGCTTGCCGGTCCGCGGTCCCGCTGTCGGGCTGTTCGCGGATCAGGAGATCCGGCTTGTGCGCGGGCCGCTGTTCCCGGGCGAGACCTATTGGGTCGAGCGCGAGGTCGTGGCGCTCTCGGGCAGCAAGCGCACCGAGAGCATGTGGGTGCGCTCGACCGTGTTCGATGCCGATGGCGCCGTGGTCGCGACCATGCTGCTCAACGGCGCCAGCATGAAGGACTCCTACGCCAACTACGAGCGCGAGCACAAAGCCCTCTACGGCTGAAGCGCTAAAGCATGATCCGGAAAAGTGCGAAGCGGTTTTCCGAAAAGACCATGCTCAAACAACGAACTAAAGCGCGATGACGATTCAACCCAATCGCATCGCGCTTTAGCCACCTCCTCGCAAGCCGCCGAACCAAGGACAACAACAATGGCCCGCCTGCCCTATCTCGAAGCCGATCAGGTCGCCCCCGAATATCGCGACATGCTCAAGCGCAACACCAATCTGCACAAGCTCCTCGTCAACTCGCCGGACATGGCGCGCGCCTTCAACGGCATCGGCGGCTATATCCGCTTCAAGAGCAAGCTCGATCCGCGGCTGCGCGAGCTCGCGATCCTGCAGGTCGGCTGGCTCGAGAAGTCGGAATACGAGTTCACCCACCATGTGAAGATCGGCAAGGAGTTCGGCGTCACCGACGAGGACATCCAGGGCCTGATCGCCGAGACCGAGGGCAAGCCGTCCAAACTCGAGCCGCTGGCAAAGGCGATCCTCAAGGGCGCCCGCGAGATGGTGCGCGAGCTCGCGATGTCGGAGGCGACCTTCGCCGAGATCAAGCGAGAGCTGTCCGACGGACACATGACCGATCTGGTGCTGACGATCGCGTTCTACTGCGCCGTGGTGCGCGTGCTCGCCACCATGCAGATCGACAACGAGCCAGCCTACAAAGAGGTACTGCAGCAGTACCCGATCCCGGGAGTGAAGTGACATGCGCCTGCAAGATCGCGTCGCCATCGTCGTCGGCGCCGGCCAGAGCCCCGGCGAGGGCATCGGCAACGGCCGCGCCACCGCGCTGACCTTCGCGCGCGAAGGCGCCAAGGTGCTGTGCGTCGATCACAATCTGGCATCGGCGCAGGAAACCGTCGATATGATCACGGCCAAGGGCGGCACCGCTGTCGCCTTCAAGGCCGACGTCACCAGGAATGCCGACATCAAGGCGATGGTGGCGGATGCGCATGGCCGCTGGGGCAGCGTCGATATCCTGCACAACAATGTCGGCGTCAGCCTCTCCGGCGGCGATGCCGAGCTGCTCGACATCACCGAGGAAGCGTTCGACCGCTGCGTGGCGATCAATCTGAAGAGCTGTATCCTCGCCGCCAAGCATGTGATCCCGATCATGCGCAAGCAGCAGCGCGGCTCGATCATCAACATCTCGTCGATGGCCGCAATCACGACCTATCCTTACGTCGCCTACAAGGCGACCAAGTCGGCGATGATCGCCTTCACCGAACAGCTCGCCTACCAGAATGCGCAATATGGCATTCGCGCCAACGTGATCCTGCCGGGGTTGATGAACACGCCGATGGCGGTGGACACGCGCGCACGCGAATTCAAGAAGAGCCGCGCCGAGGTTGAGGCTGAGCGTGACAGCAAGGTGCCGCTGCGTCACAAGATGGGCACCGGCTGGGACGTCGCCAACGCCGCGCTGTTCCTCGCCTCGGATGAGGCCAATTTCGTCACCGGTGTGACGTTGCCGGTCGATGGCGGCGCCAGCGTGCGGCGCGGTTAACTCGGCGAATCCACCTGATTGGCCCGGTTAATCGAGGTGATTAACCTGGTTAATCGAGACGATTAGCCTGTGTGACGATGTGCGGTTAATCACTGTGACGGCATCACGTGGCAATGCGCCACAATGATTCGAAAAACTTGAAGTATTCCAATGACACGGCGATGTGACGGCGTGTCCACATAAATCGAAATCCTGACTCGTTGTGGTCGCACGAAATTCATCTGCGCTCTGTATCTCGCACGCCAAGAACTTCTGGAGTGCCTGGACCAATGAGCGAAGAATTCGAACTCAGACCCGATCAGTGGGATGCGTTGAAAGCGTTGCGGGCTCCCGCAGCAAACCCTTCACGGCTGAACCGGTTCGCCGTCGAGAGCCTGATCACGCTCGGTTATGTTGCGGTGCGAGGAGATTCGTTTGAACTGACGCCCGCGGGCCGCAAGGTGCTGGTCCGCGGTTCGTCACAATTGCTGCTCGATATCGCAGCTTGATCCTCTTCAAACTGACACGAGGCTTACACACACGCGGCATCATGCCGCGTGTGCTTTTCCGGGGATGGTCGCCTCGCCGTGCTGCGTCAGCGGCTTCATGCCGGTGACGGTGCGCAGCAGCACATAGAACACCGGCGTCAGGAACAGGCCGAACACGGTGACGCCGATCATGCCGGAGAACACCGCGACGCCCATCGCGCGCCGCATCTCCGAGCCCGCGCCGGTCGACAGCACCAGCGGCAGCACGCCCATGATGAACGCCATCGACGTCATCAGGATCGGCCGCAGCCGCAACCGGCTGGCCTCGATCGCGGCGCGGATCGGGGAGCGCCCGGCGAATTCGAGCTCGCGCGCGAATTCGACGATCAGGATGGCGTTCTTGGCCGACAATCCGACCAGCACGATCAGGCCGATCTGGGTGAAGACGTTGTTGTCGCCCTTCGACAGCCAGACGCCGAACATCGCGGCCAACAGGCCCATCGGCACGATCATGATGATCGAGAGCGGCAGCGCCAGGCTCTCATAGAGCGCAGCGAGCACCAGGAACACCAGGAGGATCGCGAGCGGAAACACCCAGATTCCGGAGTTGCCGGCGATGAACTCCTGATAGGTCAGGTCGGTCCATTCGAAGGCAAAGCCCGGCGGCAGCGTTTCGGCCGCGATCCGTGTCGCCGCCTCCTGCGCCTGGCCGGACGAAAAGCCCGGCGCCGCAGCGGCGTTGATGTCCGACGACAGGAAGCCGTTGTAGCGGATCGCGCGCTCCGGACCCGCGCTCTGGCGGACCTTCAACAGCGCCGACAGCGGCACCATGTCACCGGACGACGAGCGCACCTTCAACTGCCTGATGTCGTCGGCACGCGCGCGGAACGGCGCGTCCGCCTGAACATAGACCGAATAGGTGCGGCCGAATTTGTTGAAGTCGTTGACATAGTAGGAGCCGAGATAGATCTGTAGCGTGTTGAAGACCTCCGTGACCGGCACGCCGAGCTGCAGCGCCTTGGTGCGGTCGATGTCGGCGAACAGCTGCGGCACGTTGACCTGGAAGCTCGAGAACACGCCGGCGATCTCCGGCGCCTTCTGCATCGCCGTCATGAACGCCTTGGTGGCGTCGTTCAGCGCCTCATAGCCGAGGCCGGCGCGGTCCTCGATCTGCAGCTTGAAGCCGCCGATGGTGCCGAGGCCGTTGACCGGCGGCGGCGGGAACATGGCGATGAAGGCATCCTGGATGCCGGCATATTTCTTGTTGAGCGCCGCCGCAATCGCCGGGCCGCTCAACGACGGATCCTTGCGCTCGTCGAACGGCTTCAAGGTCGAGAACACGATGCCGGCGTTGGAGGAGTTGGTGAAGCCGGAGATCGACAGGCCGGGAAACGCCACCGAGCTCTCGACACCCGGCTGGGTCAGCGCGATGTCGCTCATCTTGCGGATCACTTCCTCGGTGCGGTCGAGCGTGGCGCCGTCAGGCAGCCGGGCAAAACCGACCAGATACTGCTTGTCCTGGCCCGGCACGAAGCCGCTCGGCACCTGCTTGAACAGCACGCCGGTCAAGCCGATCAGCAGCACATAGAGGCCGATCACCACCGCCTTGCCATAGATCACCTTGGTAACCGTACGGCCGTAATTCTCCGAGGACTTCGTGAAGACCTTGTTGAAGCCGCGGAAGAACCAGCCCAGCGACTTCTCCATGCCCCGGGTCAGCCAATCCTTCGGCTCGTCATGCCCCTTCAAGAGCAGCGCCGACAGCGCCGGCGACAGCGTCAGCGAGTTGATCGCCGAGATCACGGTCGAGATCGCAATCGTCAGCGCGAACTGCTTGTAGAACTGTCCGGTGAGGCCGGAGATGAAGGCGAGCGGCACGAACACCGCGATCAGCACCAGCGCGATCGCGATGATCGGGCCGGACACTTCGCGCATCGCCTGGTTGGTGGCGTCGCGCGGCGACAGGCCGGATTCGATGTTGCGCTCGACATTCTCGACCACGACGATGGCGTCGTCGACCACGATGCCGATCGCCAGCACCAGGCCGAACAGGCTGAGCGCGTTGATCGAGAAGCCGAACACATGCATCACCGCGAAGGTGCCGACGATCGACACCGGGACCGCGATCAAGGGAATGATCGAGGCGCGCCAGGTCTGCAGGAACAGGATCACGACCAGCACGACGAGCGCGATCGCCTCGAGCAGCGTGTGGATAACGGCTTCGATCGAGGACCGCACGAACTGCGTCGGATCGTAGACGATCTGGTACGACACGCCTTCCGGCATGTTCTTCTTGATCTCGGCCATCGTCGCGCGGACATGGTCGGAGATCTCCAGCGCGTTCGAACCCGGCGCCTGGAAGATCGGGATCGCGACCGCCTGCTTGTTGTCGAGCAGCGAGCGCAGGCCGTATTCGGAGGCGCCGAGCTCGATCCGCGCGACGTCGCGCAGCCGCACCACCTCGCCGGCCGAACCGGTCTTCACCACGATGTCGCCGAACTGTTCCTCGGTCGACAGCCGCCCCTCGGCATTGACGGAGAGCTGGAGGTCGAGGCCCTTGACGCTGGGCGAGGAGCCGACCACGCCGGCGGCGGCCTCGACGTTCTGGGCCTGGATTGCGCGCACGACGTCGCTTGCGGTCAGGCCATGCTCGGCGGCCTTCTGCGGATCAACCCAGACTCGCATCGAATAATCGCCGGCGCCGTAGAGCTGGACGTCGCCGACGCCGTCGATCCGCGCCAGCCGGTCCTTGACGTTGAGCACTGCATAGTTGCGCAGATACGTCATGTCGTAGCGGTTGTTCGGCGACAGCAGATGCACGACCATGGTGAGGTCGGGCGAGCTCTTCTTGGTGATGATGCCGAGCTGGCGCACCACGGCCGGCAGGCGGGGCTCGGCCTGTTGCACGCGGTTCTGCACCAATTGGGTCGCCTTGTCGGGGTCGGTGCCGAGCCGGAACGTCACCGTCAGCGTCATCGCGCCGTCGGTGGTCGCCTGGCTCGACATATAGAGCATGCCTTCGACGCCGTTGATCTGCTCCTCGATCGGGGTCGCGACCGTCTCGGCGATCACCTTCGGATTGGCGCCGGGATAGGTCGCACGCACCACGACCGACGGCGGCACCACGTCGGGATATTCCGAGATCGGCATTGCCAGCAGCGAGATCAGGCCGGCCAGGAAGATCAGGATCGATAGCACGCCGGCGAAGATCGGCCGGTCGATGAAGAATTTTGAGAGATTCATGGCTCCGCCCCCGCGCGCAGCGCCTAGCGCTGCACGACGTGCTGGTTGGTTTCAGAGGATGCCTGTTGCATGCCGCGCGCGCCCATCTCGGCGACTTCCATCTTCAGAAGTGCGCCGGGACGCACGCGCTGCAGGCCGTTGACGACGATGCGGTCGCCGGATTTCAGGCCGGCGGTGACGATCCGCAGGCCATCGACCGCGCCGCCGAGCGTGACGGAGCGATAGACCGCGCGGCTGTCGTCGCCGACCAACATGACGAACTTCTTGTCCTGGTCGGTGCCGACGGCGCGTTCGTCGATCATCACCAGCGTCTGCTGCTGGGGCTGGCCCATGCGCACGCGGGCGAACTGCCCCGGGATCAGCCGGCCGTCTTCGTTCTTGAACACGGCGCGGACGCGGATGGTGCCGCTCTGCCCGTTGACCTGGTTGTCGATGAGCTGGATGTGCCCCTTGGCGCTGAGGCCGCCCGACGTCACCATGTCGACCGGGATCTGATCGAGATTGCCGCGCTTGCCGGACGCGTCCGCGATCGAGTTCAGCGCACGCAGCACGACCTCTTCATCCGCATCGAAGCTCGCATAGATCGGATTGACCGAGACCAGCGAGGTGAGGACGGGCGACGAGGTGCCTGCCGCGACGAGATTGCCGACGGTGATCTCGATCCGGCCGACCCGGCCGTCGACCGGCGCGCGGACCTCGGTGTAGTCGAGATTGAGCTTTGCCGTCTGCAGCGCGGCTTCGGCGGCCTTGACGTTGGCGATCGCCTCGCGATTGGTGTTGTCGCGCTGGTCGAAATCGCGCTTGGTGACAATGTTGTTGCCGACCAGCTGTGCGCCGCGCTCGACCTCGTTTGCGGCAAAGACCGCCCGGGCCTTCGCGGCCTCGAGCTGCGCCTGGGCCCGGTCGACCTCGGCCGCGTAAGGCGCGGGGTCGATCTTGAACAGGACGTCGCCGGACTTCACCAGCGCGCCCTCGGTGAAATTGGTCGCCAGAATCGCGCCCGCCACCCGCGGCCTAAGCTGGACGCGGTCGACGGCCTCGAGCCGGCCCGAGAAATCATCGAACAGGGTGGTCGGCCGCGGCTGGATCACGGAGACGGTCACCGGCACCGCCGGTTCAGTGGCGGCGGCGGCCGCGGTCGCCTGCGCAGCGTGGAAATAGTGGCCGGTCGCGATCGAACCGGCCACCGCGAGGGCGCCGAGGATCACGACACCGCCGACGATTCGTCGGAAACGGCCGGAACGGGGATTTTGGGTTGACGAAGGCATTGACGCGCTCCAGATATCTGTAGTGTTCGCTACAGATGTGGAGCTGGACGCCGGTGCGCAAGATACTTATGTATCGAGCACTATGAATTTATTATCTCATTCGTGGGGAAATGGGAAGACGCGGAAAAACATCACGTGCAACAAGAGGATAAGTCAGGGACAATCCGTCACAGAAACGGCGCCCGGCTTACGGAGCAACGAAAATGGGAATGGGACGCCCCCGCGCCTTCGACGCGGACGCCGCTTTGGACCGGGCCATGGACGTATTCTGGCGCCACGGTTACGAGGGCACCACGATCGCGCAGCTCACCGAGGCGATGAGCATCAATCCGCCGAGCCTCTACGCCGCCTTTGGCAGCAAGGAAGGCCTACTGAAGGCCGCGCTCGACCGCTACTCCGAAAAGCGCGACGCCTGGATGGAAAAGGTTTTGGGCGCCGCAACCGCCCGAGAGGTCGCCGAACGATTTCTGATGGAGCATGCGGACGCCCAGACCGATCCCGCCAACCCGCCCGGCTGCCTGCTGGTCCAGGGCGGCCTCGCCTGCGGCACCGGCTCGGAAAACGTTCCATTCGAACTGGCGGCGCGCCGCACCCATACCGAAGACCAGTTGCGCGAACGCTTTGTCCGCGCCAAGGCCGAACGCGATTTGGGCGAAAGCGCCGATCCGGCCATGCTTGCCCGCTATCTCTCCGCGGTCACGTCGGGCATGTGCGTGATGGCCTCCTCGGGCGCCGACCGCAATGCGCTACGCGAGATCGCGGCGGTGTCGCTGAAGGCGTTCGATGAGCAGGCGAAGACGTAGTTGTAACAGGAGCTTCGGCGCAGCCGTCGGAAGTCACCTCGCCCCGCTTGCGGGGAGAGGTCGAATTCGAGCGAAGCTCGAATTCGGGTGAGGGGACTCTCCACGAACAAAAGTCTCACCGTCGTTGCGGCACGACCCCTCACCCCTGCCCTCTAAGAGCGAGCTTCGCTCGTCTCGACCCCGCAAGAGCGGGGCGAGGGAGAAAAGAACGTCACCACATCGTTTGCCGCGCGCGCTCCGGCCATTCGCGATCGTATTTCTCGCCGCCGACCGTGTGCTCGCTCATCTCGGCGAGGATCTGGCCCGGCGTCGGCAGAGCCCTCGGATCGACCCGCTTGTCCGGATTCCAGAGGTCGGAACGCACGATCGCGCGGGCGCACTGGAAGTAGATCTCGTCCACATTCATCACGATGACCGTGCGCGGCGCCTTGCCTTCCATCTTGAAGGAGGCCAGGAGCTCCGGCTCGGCCGTGACATAGGCACGGCCGTTGACGCGCAGCGTGCTGCCCGAGCCCGGGATCAGGAACAACAGCCCGACGCGAGGATCGCGAACGATGTTGCGCAGCGAATCGCAGCGATTGTTGCCGCGGCGGTCCGGCATCATCAGCGTCTTCGCATCATGGATACGCACGAAGCCCGGCAGGTCGCCGCGCGGCGAGCAATCGAGCCCTTCGGGCCCCGAGGTCGCAAGCGACACGAACGGCGACTTCTCGATGAGCACACGATAGAGCGGCGTCACGTGATCGGCGACCTTCACGGTCGACGCGTCGTTCGGGAAGCCGTAGATCGCCTCAAGCTGCTCGATCGTGGAAATCACCGACATTCGTGCTGTTCTCCTTTGTGGCTAATCGTCTCGTGCTACTCGTCCCAGCGCTCGCCCTTGATGATGCGGACAAGCTGTCGCGCGTGATAGTCGGCGGTGCCGGAATTGACGATAGTGAAATCGGGCGTCGACGCGCTTTCGTCGACGGTGCGGGCCAGCCGCTGCGCGAGAAGGCCGTCGCTGCTGCGTGCCCGCGCGGCCAGCCGCGCCGCCAGCACATCCGGCGGTGCCGTGATCGAGACGACCACGGCATTGGCGTAGTTGCGGCGCGCCGCCGCGATCACCGTGCGGGAGACGTTCGCGATCACGGTGCGCCCGGCGCGGATCTCATCATTGATCGCGCGCGACAGCGCATAGCGATGGCCATGCGCTTCCCAATGCATGGCGTAGTCGCCGGCGGCGACCGCGCGCTGGAAGGCTTCCGCGCTGACCTCTTCATTGTCTTCCGAGGCCGAGGCCTGACGGGTGATCAGGCGGCGCGGAAAGACGATGTCGCGATCGTCGGCGCAGGCCGCCTTCGCCAGTCCCAGCAGCGTATCCTTGCCGGCGCCGCTCGGGCCGACCACCAGGATCAACCGGCCCGGACCGATCGCGGCGCGCTGCTCGGCGACGACGGACGCATCGGTCACGCGACCCTCCCTCCTTCGCGCCAGACGCTGCGCACGACAGGCAGATCGCGCGCGACGTGGACGCGGATCAGATCGGCGCGCCTGCCGACCGCGATCTCGCCGCGATCGGCGAGGCCGACCGCCTCGGCCGGCGTCTTGGTCACGGTGCGGACAGCGGAAGCAAGATCGATCGCCGGCACATGCCGCGGCAGTTGCAGGGCGGCCATCAGCAGGCTGGAGGGGATGTAGTCCGACGACAGGATATCGAGCATGCCCTCATTGGCGAGATCGACGGCGGCGATGTTGCCGGAGTGCGAGCCGCCGCGCACCACATTGGGCGCGCCCATCAGGATGTCGATGCCGGCGGCATGCAGCCCGCGCGCGGCTTCCATCGTGGTCGGGAATTCCGCGACCGCGACCTTGTCGTTGACGGCGTCGACCACGTTTTCATCCGTGGTGTCGTCGTGGCTCGCCAGCGGAATCTTGTACTGATGCGCCAGCGCGACGATCGCGCGGGTGTTGGCCACGGCATATTCCTTCTGATAGGCGAAGCGCCGTGCAAACAGCACGTCGAGCTGGGTGTCGGTCATGCCGCCGCCCTTGCCGCGGTAGTAATCGCGCAGCTTCACCTCGTCGCGGAACTGGCGCTGGCCCGGCGTATGATCCATCAGCGACATCAGGCGCACGTCCGGCCGGTCGATCAGCTCCTTGGCCTCGGCGACGACATCCGGCATCGGCACCTCGCAGCGCAGATGCAGAAAGTGATCGGCACGCAGCAGGTCCTCCTCGCGCGCGGCCGAGATCGCCGCCGCCAGCACGCCGGCACGGCCGTCGACGTCCTCGGCGCCGTCCTCGCGCCAGACCCGCAGCGAGTCCAATACGGTGGTGATGCCCGAGGTCGCGAGCTGCCCGTCATAGGAGATCACGGCCGCGACCGGATTCCAGAATACCTTCGGCCGCGGCACGTAGTGCATTTCGAGATGGTCAGTGTGCAGCTCGATCAGCCCGGGCATCAGGAGATCGCCGCCGGCGTCCTCGGCTGCCTCGGGCGCCCTGCCCTCGCCGAATTCGGCGATCTTGCCGTCAGCGATCGCAACCCAGCCCTGCTCGATCACGCGATCGGCGAGGACCAGCCGGGCGTTGCCGATGATGGTGTCTTGCTTGGCGGTCATTTCAAACGGTCCTTCAGGCAGCGGCAGCGAACGAGGTCACATCGACGATACGGTCGGCAATCAGATGGCGGATTTCGTCGTCATGGACAATCGCGACCATCGCGACGCCCTTAGTCTTTTTCTCCGCAATCAGCTCAACCACCACTGCGCGATTCGCCGCATCGAGCGAAGCGGTCGGCTCGTCCAGCAGCAGGATCGGGAGGTCCGAGATGAAGCCGCGCGCGATGTTGACGCGCTGCTGCTCGCCGCCGGAGAAGGTCGAGGGCGGCAAGGTCCACAGCCGCTCCGGAATGTTGAGCCGGCGCAACAATTTCCCGGCGCGATCGCGGGCCTCCTCGCGCGCCACGCCGTTGACGATCAGCGGCTCGGCGACGACATCGGTCGTCGCCACCCGCGGCACCGCGCGCAGGAACTGGCTGACATAGCCGATGGTCGAGCGGCGGATGCTCAGCACCTGCCGTGGTTCGGCGGTCGCGAGATCGACCACCGTGCCGCGGTGGCGGATGCCGATCCGGCCGCTGTCGCAGCGATAGTTGCCGAAGATCATCTTCAGGATCGAGGATTTGCCGGCGCCCGACGGGCCGGACAGCACCACGCACTCACCCGGATCGGCGTGGAACGAGACGCCCCGCACCACAGGCAGCTCGACGCCGCCTTGCAGATGCATGGTGAAGGTCTTCTCGGCGTTGGCAAGTTCGATCATCGCGGTCATTGGCAAGCTCATGGCGGAAGTATCGAGGAAACGAGCAGCTGCGTATAGGGCTCGCGGGGATCATCGAGCACCTGGTCGGTGAGACCGGTCTCGATGACGCGGCCGCCTTTCATCACCATCACGCGATGCGACAGCAGGCGCGCGACCGCGAGATCGTGGGTCACGACGATGGCGGCAAGGCCGAGCTCGCTGACGAGATTGCGCATCAGGTCGAGCAGGCGCGCCTGCACCGAGACGTCGAGGCCGCCGGTCGGCTCGTCCATGAACACCAGCCGCGGCTCGGTGACGAGGTTGCGCGCGATCTGCAGCCGCTGCCGCATACCGCCCGAATAGGTCTTCGGCGCATCGTCGATGCGACCGACATCGATCTCGACCCGATCGAGCCAGGTCGATGCGGTGTCGCGGATCCGGCCGTAGTGATTCCAGCCGACCGCCATCAGCCGCTCGCCGACATTGGCGCCGGCCGAGACGCCCATGCGCAATCCCTGCGCGGAATCCTGATGCACAAAGCCCCAGTCAGTGCGGAACAGGAAGCGCCGCTCCGCTTCGCCGAGCTCGGCGAGATCGCGCAGCAGGCCGTCGCGCATCCGGTAGGACACCCGCCCCGCGCTCGGCGCGAGCTGCGCGGAGAGCAGTTGCAGCAGCGTCGACTTGCCCGAACCGGACTCGCCGACGATCGCCAGCACCTCACCGGGATAGAGCGCGAAGGAGACATCGCGGCAGGCCGGGAGCCGGCCGTAATTCTTGGCAAGCCCCTCGGCCACCAGCAACGGCTGATCGTTGTCAAGGCTCGAGAGCTCAGACATGCGCCTTCTCCTTGTGCGGCGCCGCGCTCTCGGTGCCGTGATAGCCGGCGGCCTGGCGCTGCTCGCAGAAGTCGGTGTCGGAGCAGACGAACATCCGCCCGCCCTTGTCGTCGGTGACGATCTCGTCGAGATAGGAATTATCGGCGCCGCACAGCGCGCAGGGCGCATCAAAGCGGTAGCGCGTGAACGGATGATCCTCGAAATCCAGCGAGACCACGGTGGTGTAGGGCGGGATCGCGTAGATGCGCTTCTCGCGGCCGGCGCCGAACAGCTGCAAGGCCGCGCAATTGTCCATCTTCGGATTGTCGAATTTCGGCGTCGGCGACGGGTCCATCACGTAGCGGGCATTCACCTTCACCGGATAGGCATAGGCGGTCGCGATGTGGCCGAAGCGCGCGATGTCCTCGTAGAGCTTGACGTGCATCAGCCCGTATTCGGCGAGCGCGTGCATGCGCCGCGTCTCGGTCTCGCGCGGCTCGAGGAAGCGCAGCGGCTCGGGGATCGGCACCTGATAGACCAGCACCTGTCCGGCGTGCAGCGACGCTTCGGGAATGCGGTGCCGGGTCTGGATCACGGTCGCGTCCGTCGTCGAGGTCGTGGTCGCGACACCCGCGGTCTTGCCGAAGAACTTGCGGATCGAGATCGCATTGGTGGTGTCGTCCGAACCCTGGTCGATCACCTTCAGCACGTCGTCGGGGCCGAGGATCGCCGCCGTCACCTGTACGCCGCCGGTGCCCCAGCCATAAGGCATCGGCATCTCGCGGCTCGCAAACGGCACCTGATAGCCGGGGATCGCGATCGCCTTCAGGATCGCGCGGCGGATCATCCGCTTGGTCTGCTCGTCGAGATAGGCGAAATTATACGTCGGCGCGTTCATTCCGCGGCCTCCTGCAGTTCGACGGCTTCGTTGGCTTCCGCGAACTCCTGCCGCAGCTTGCGGAGCAGGCCGAGCTCGGACTGGAAGTCGACGTAATGCGGCAACTTCAGATGCTCGACGAAGCCGGTCGACTGGACATTGTCGGAGTGCGACATCACGAACTCCTCGTCCTGCGCCGGCGCCGCCGCCTCCTCGCCGAGCTCGCGGGCGCGGAGCGCGCGGTCGACCAGCGCCATCGACATGGTCTTGCGCTCGCTCTGTCCGAAGGCGAGGCCATAGCCGCGGGTGAAGCACGGCGCCTCGGTGGTCGAGCCCTTGAACTGGTTGACCATCTGGCACTCGGTGAGCTCGATCGAGCCGAGCGGCACGGCGAAGCCGACGTCTTCGGCTGAGAATTCGACCTCGACCTCGCCGAAGCGGATCTCGCCGGCGAAGGGATGATTGCGGCCGTAGCCGCGCTGCGTCGAATAGCCGAGCGCGAGCAGAAAGCCCTCGTCGCCACGCGCCAGATTCTGCAGCCGCAGATCGCGATCGGCCGGGAAGTTCAGCGGCTCGCGCGTGAGGTCACCGACCGGCGCATCGGCGTCGGCCTGCGGCGACGATTCGATCAAGCCGTCGCGGCCGAGAATGTCAGTGACCCGCGGCGTTGCCGCCTGCGAGGCTTCCGCGGTCATCGGCTGTTCCGGCACAAAACCTTCCGCAAGCTGCGGATCGAGCAGGCGATGGGTGTAGTCGAAGGTCGGCCCCAGGATCTGGCCGCCCGGAACGTCCTTGAAGGTCGAGGAGATGCGCCGCCGCACCTGCATCGCGCCGGTGTTGACCGGCTCGGTGGCCCCGAAGCGCGGCAGCGTGGCGCGAAAGGCGCGAACCAGGAAGATCGCCTCGATCATGTCGCCGCGCGCCTGCTTGATCGCGAGCGCCGCCAGCTCGCGGTCGTAGAGCGAGCCTTCGGTCATCACGCGGTCGACGCCGAGCGCGAGCTGCTCGGAGATCTGCGCCAGCGTCACCTCGGGCACATCGCGATCGCCGCGCCGCTCATGCGCGAGCAGACGATGAGCGTTCTCGATGGCGCGCTCGCCTCCCTTGACGGCTACATACATCGCTCACACTCCGCTTGCGATCAGCCGCGTGGTGCGCGGGATCGCGACAATCTTGTCGTCATGGACCAGCACGACGTCGATGCCGCGCGGGAACAGCGCTTCATTGATCGACAGCCGCTGGAACAGGTCGCGCGGCTTGATCATCGCCTGCAACACCGCGCTGCCGTCGATGCCGGGCCCCTTCAGCTCGAAGGCCGGCCCCTGCGTCAGGCCGTCGACCTGCAGGATCAGCGTGGTCGACCGGTCAGGATATTCGCTGCTGCCGAACGCGAAACGCTCCAGCGCCGGCAGGTTCGCCGCATCGCCGATCAGCGCAAAGCTCGCGATCACGGAATCCGCAACCACCGGCGCGCCGGCGTGAAACTTCAGCCAGCGGGCGACGTCCGGCGTCGCCGACATCGCGGCATCGAGCCAGATCGGCGTATCGTGATCGAACAGTGTCAGCGCGATCGCGGCCGCGCCGCGCATCATGCCGGCGGGCGTTCCGACGCTTGCCGCGACGCGCTGCACACTGCCCGGGCGCGCCATCGCATCCATCACGGTGCGGAACGTAGATTGCGCCGACAGCACCTTGTCGGCAAACCCTGCGGGCATTTCGGCAATCGTCGTCATTGCATCATCCCTCACCGCGCACCATCGTGTAGAAATCAACCCGCGTCGCCGCGGTCTCCGCGGCCTTGCGGGCGCGTTCGGCATTCATCGCGACACGCAGCGGCGCGATCACCTTGGCCTCCACCTCGCCGGACAATTCCGCCGACTGCACCATGGCGTCGCACAGCGCGATCATCTGCGCCTTCCGCGCATCGCGGCCGAGCGTGTAGCCGAAGCCGACCTCGCCGGTCGCAAGCCGCACCGCCGCGCGCGACACCGTCGCCTCGCCGAGGTTGAACGGCGCACCGTCACCGCCGATCCGCCCGCGCATCATCACGAGGCCATTTTCCGGCTCGCGCAGGTTCTCATGCGTGGGCACCGCGATCGCCGCCAGCCTGCCTGCGATGTCGGCCGCGGCGGAGTGCGCCAGCACCGTCATCGCGGCCTTGCGCTGGGCCTGTTTGCTGTCCGGTCCGGTCGAATTCATGGTCGAATTCATGGGCAACCTTGCTTGCATCAAGTTGTCTATGATAATAGACAACTTGATAGCCGAGCGCCATGACTGTTTCGTGACAAATCGAAGATTTCTGGTATCACCGCGCCATGAGCATGCAGGAAAGTTCCGGCGTCGCCTTGTGGCGGCAGGTCGCTGACGGCATCGAGCGCGGCATCGCCGACGGCCGCTTTGCTGCGGGCGAAAAGCTGCCCGGCGAGATGGAGATCGCCGACACTTACCGGGTCAACCGCCACACCGTGCGGCGAGCGCTCGCCGCATTGGCGGAGCGCGGCCTGGTGCGCGCCGAGCGCGGCAGCGGCACCTATGTCGAAGCCCAGCGCCTCGCCTATCCGCTGCGTTCACGCACGCGATTTTCGGAGATCGTCGGCGCCGGCGGCCACGAGCCGCGCGGCCAGCTGATCGATGCGAGCAGCGACGTTGCCAACCGCGAGATCGCGCGCGAGCTCGGCCTGAAGATCGGCGCGCCGCTGATCCGGATCGAGGCGGTGCGGCTCGCGGACCGGACGCCGATCTGCGTTTCCACCACCTGGCTGTCGGCCGAGCGCTTTCCCGATGCCGGCAGCGTCTTCGCCGACGTTCGCTCGATGACGAAGCTGCTCGGGCACTACGGCGTGAAGGATTACCACCGCGCCTCGACCCGGATCACCGCGGCGATTGCCGATGCGACCGACGCCGCACGGCTCGATCTGCCGCTGGGCCGGCCAGTGCTGGTGGTCGACGCGACCGACGTCGATATGCTGGACCGCCCGCTGGTGACCAAGCGCTCGCGCTTTGCCGCCGAACGCGTGGAGTTCCTGGTCGAGAATAGCTGATCTCTCGGCTCCCTCGCCCCGCTCTTGCGGGGAGAGGGTTGGGGTGAGGAGCTGCCTCCGCGAATCCGACAGATGTGAGCACGGGGACACACCCCTCACCCGGATTGCACCGGACGATGCTTCGCATCGCCGAGCGCAATCCGACCGCTCCCCGCAAACGCGGGGCGAGGTGACCTCCTACACCACTGCCCGTTGGCCGATGATGGCAAAGCGCAGCTTGCTCGAGATGAAATCGATCGCGGCGACCGCGATCAGGATCATCAGGATCAGGAACGACACCTTCTGCCATTCCAGCACGCGGATCTGCTCGGCGAGCTGCAGCCCGATGCCGCCGGCGCCGACGATGCCGATGATGGTGGCCGACCGGGTGTTCGATTCGATGAAGTAGAGCACCTGGCCGGCGATCACCGGCAGCACCTGCGGCAGCAGGCCGAAGCGGATTTCGTGCAGCGCGTTGCCGCCGGAGGCGCGGATGCCCTCGACCTGCTTGCGGTCCGCCGCCTCGATCGCCTCGGAGAACAGCTTTCCGAACGCGCCAAAGTCGGAGACCATGATGGCCAGCACGCCGGCGAACGGGCCGAGGCCGACGACGTTGATCCAGACCAGCGCCCAGATCAGCGTGTCGACGCCGCGGATCGAATCCAGGAAGCGGCGCACCGGAAAGCGGATCAGGTTGGAGGGGATGATGTTGCGCGCCGCCAAGAGGCTGACCGGAAGCGCGAAGAGCGCCGCAAGCGTGGTGCCGAGCAGCGCGATCGACAGCGTCTCGCCGAGCGCCTGCATGTAGAGCGGGAACGACGCGCCGGGGTTCGGCGGGATCATCATCATGGTGATCCAGCCGAGCTGGCTCATTCCCGAGATCAGCCTGGACGGCGAGAAGTCGAGATCGACCAGGCCGTATGCAAAGATCGCGAGCGCGGCCACGATCGTGGCCGGCATCGCCAGCCGCGCCGACGCGGGGCGTTCGAACACGCCGGGGTATTTCGCACGCAAGTCCGCGGTGTCCGGCTTCGGCAGCTGGCTCATCGCCGGGTCTCCTTGCCGAACAGCCGGCCGCGCAGCCAGCCGGTCGAGATGTCGATGATGAAGACGGTGACGATGATGGTGACGAGGATCGCGCTGACGTCGGAATAGTAGAACTTGCGGATCGCGACCACGAGCTCCTGGCCGATGCCGCCGGCGCCGACGAAGCCCATCACCGACGCCTCGCGGACATTGATCTCGAAGCGCAGCAGCGCATAGCTGGCGTAGCCCGCCGAGACCTGCGGCAGGATGGCAAAGCGCATGCAGGACAGCCAGCTCGCGCCGGTGGAGCGGATGCCCTCGACCGGCTTCATGTCGGCATTCTCGACGATCTCGGCGAACAGCTTGCCGAGCGCGCCGGTGGTGTGGATCGCAATCGCCAGCACGCCGGCCATCGGCCCGAGGCCGAACGCGATCACGAAGATCAGCGCGAACACGATGCCTGGCACGGTGCGGGCGAATTCGAGCAGGCGACGGACGGTAAAGCGCACCCACGGTCCCGGCGAGGTGTTCTGGGCGGCAAAGAAGTTCAGCGCAAAGGCAAACACAGCACCGGTCAAGGTGCCGACATAGCTGATCAGGAGGGTCTCACCGAGCAGCCGCAACCATTTCTTCAGGCCCCAGAACCATTCCACCGGATCGGTCCAGACCCGCGCACCGGAATCCAGCGTCAGGATGCGGTCGAAATAGCTGACGAAGTTGCCGAAATAGGTGAAGAACGTGTGCAGGTTCACGTCGGCGCCGAGCGCCGCGATAAACAGCGCCGCGCAGAACACCGCGGCCGCCACCGTCGCCTTCAGCCGCTTGCGCGCGACCGCCTTGCGATAGGCATCGTTCAGCGTCGCCAATTGCTGCGCGGGAAGGATGGAAATGGCGGTCGCCATCGATGCGGGCCAGTCTGCTCGAGGGGTGAACGAAAAGGGCCGGGTTGTCGAAACCCGGCCCAATTCAGCGGCGACGTGCGATCAGGAGCCCTTCTTGCGCAGAGCGTCGACGAACTTGATCAGTTCGATGGTCTTGTCGTAGTCGGCGTTGGTGACCGGCTGCCACGGACGGTTCTTGCCGTCGGACAGCTTCTTGAAGGCTTCCGGATCCTTCGTCGGCATGTCGAGGAAGGCCTGCTTGATCTTCGCCTTCATGTCGTCGGGAAGACTCTCGAGATAGGCGTAGGGCGAGTTGATGATCAGGTCGGACTTCACGATGATGCGGAAGTCTTCCTTCTTCAGCGGCGTGCCGTCGCTCGACTTCACCATGTTCTTGGCGAGCATGCGGGTCAGGTTGGAATCGTCGTCGGCATTCCACCAGTTGGCGGCGACGTCGACGGTGCCCTGCGCCAGCGCCAGCACGGCGTTCTCGTGGCTGCCGGTGAAGACGACCTTGGAGAAATAGGTCTCCGGATCGATCCCCATCTGGTTCAGCTTGAAGCGCGGCATGTTGTTGCCGGAGGTCGAGTTGGGATCGACCAGGCCGATATTCTTGCCCTTGAGGTCTTCGACCTTCTGGTACGGGCTCTTGGCGAGCACGTAGAACACCGAATAATAGCCCTTCGAACCGTCGGCATTGACGTCGATCACGAACGCGTCGGTCTTGACGCCGGTGAGGCGGGCGCGGGCGAACGACGCCGGGCCGTAGTAGCCGATGTGGATGTTACCGGCGCGCTGGCCCTCGATGACGGCAGCGTAGTCGTTGGCGACGCGCAGGGTCACCTTGATGCCGAGTTCCTTGGACAGATACTCGGTGAGCGGACCGTAGCGCTCGGTGACGCCGGAGCCGTTTTCGGCGGGAATCACCGCGAAGGTGATCTCCGGATACTTGGCCTTCCAGTCCTCGGCCGAAGCCGATCCTGCGAATGCCAGCGCGGCGGCGCCGGCCAGAATGATGCGACGAGTGATCATATTACCCCTCTTTGGTAGTTACGCCTGTTGGCCGGGCGAAATGCCCGGTTGCCCTGTTTTTCGAAAATGCGCCGCTCAGGCCGCGGCTGCGGTGCCGAGCGCCGGAGCAGTTGCGCCATCGGGCACGGGCAGCGGTGCCGCGCCCATGACGTCATTGGCCTCGAGGTCGTAGAGCTCGCGGGCAATATGGTCGGTCAGCGCTGCGGGGGCGCCGTCGAACACCACGCGACCCGCCGCCATGCCGATCAGGCGATCGCAATAGGTTCGCGCCAGGTCGAGCGAGTGCAGGTTGCAGAGCACCGTGATGCCGAAATGCTTGTTGATGCGCAGCAGCGCGTCCATCACGATCTTGGTGTTGCGCGGATCGAGCGAAGCGATCGGCTCGTCGGCAAGAATGATGTCCGGCTCCTGCACCAGCGCGCGGGCAATCGCGACCCGCTGCTGCTGGCCGCCGGAGAGCTGGTCGGCGCGCTGCGCCGCCAATTGGGCGATGTCGAATTGCTCAAGCGCCGAGAGCGCGAGCGCCCGGTCCTGCTCCGGCCAGACCTGCGCCAGCGAACGCCAGGACGGAATCTGCGCCAGCCGGCCCATCAGCACGTTGGTCAGCACGTCGAGGCGGCCGACCAGATTGAATTGCTGGAAGATCATCGCCGAGCGCGCCCGCCACTGCCGCAGCGCCTTGCCGCGCAGCGCGGTCACATCAGTGCCTTCGAACAGGATGCGGCCGGAGGTCGGATCGGCGAGACGGTTGATCATCCGCAGCAATGTCGACTTGCCGGCACCGGAGCGGCCGATCACGCCGACAAAGCTCCCCGGCGCGATCGAAAAGGACGCATTGTCGACTGCGGCTTTTGTACCGAACCGGCACGTCAAACCTTCCACCACCAGCATGTAATGCTCCAACCGCGTCGCGTTGAGCCATCGCTATCCCCGGTGTTTAACAGTTATGTGACGTGACGTTGCAGTGCGGCGATCGTCCACACCCCTCCCTGCCGTTCGTTTGACGTCATCGTAACGTCATGATGTTGTCATCAAGCGTCCCGATGACGAGCCCGCATCTCCCCGGAAGCCAAAGATTTACAAGATTTGCGGAGGCCCTGATGGCCGGAAAAACACTCTCGGTTGTGCCGACGATCGACCCGACTGCGTCGGTGCGCGAGAGCAAGCTCGGCAAATATACCGAGGTCGGGGCGCGCACGACCCTGCTTGAAGTCAGCATGGATGACTATTCCTACGTCGTGAACGACAGCCAGATCACCTACACTTCGATCGGCAAGTTCTGCTCGATCGCGGCGATGACCCGCATCAATCCCGGCAACCACCCGATGCATCGCGCGACGCAGGCGCATTTCACCTACCGCGCCAGCGCCTATTTTCCCGGAGAGAGCGACGACACCGACTTCTTCAACTGGCGACGTGCGCATCACGTGCATATCGGCCATGACGTCTGGATCGGTCACGGTGCGATCCTGCTGCCGGGCCGGAACGTCGGAACCGGCGCCGTCGTCGCTGCCGGAGCGATCGTGACCAAGGATGTCCCCGCCTACACCATCGTTGCCGGTAATCCGGCGCGTCCGGTCAAGCGGCGCTTCTCCGAGACAACAGCGGATCGCCTCACAGCGCTCGCGTGGTGGGACTGGGATCACGAAACACTTCGTCGTGTCCTGCCCGACTTCCGCACGCTCGCTGTCGAGGAATTTCTCGACAAGTACGAGACCGAGGCCGTATCCCAATCATAGAATCAATAACGGAGCGCCGTATCGTGACGGACATTTTTATCGAAGGCGGACGCACGCTGGTTGACGGCGCCTTGGTCGAGACCTCGCTGCGGACCTCAGGCCGCGACATCGGCGCTCTCGACGCCGAACAGGGCCGCGCCGCGCTCCACATCAATGCCGGCGGCCTGCTGGTGCTGCCCGGCATCATCGACCTGCACGGCGATGCGTTCGAGCGGCAGATGATGCCGCGCCCCGGCGTCGACTTCCCGACCGACGTGGCGCTGATCGACAGCGACCGGCAGGCGATCGCCAACGGCATCACCACCGTCTTCCATGGCACGACCTGGTCGTGGGAGCCCGGCCTGCGCAGCGCGGAGAATGCGCGCAAGCTGCTCGATGCGATCGAGGCGCTGCGGCCGCAGCTCGCCGCCGATGCGCGCTTCCACCTGCGTCACGAGACCCACAATCTCGAAGCCGAAGCCGAGATCATTCAATGGCTCACCGAAGGCCGCATCGACCTGTTCGCCTTCAACGACCACAGCAACGTCAAGCCGAAGAAGCGCAACCAGCTGGCCGAACGCACCGGGCTCTCGCTCGAAGCCGTCAACGACATGCTCGATCGGATCGTGGCGCGCCGTCCCGAGGTACCGGCCTCGATCGCGCGACTGGCGGCCGCTGCGCGTGCGGCGAACATTCGGATGCTCTCGCACGACGACAACAGCCCGGCGATGCGCCAGGAGTTTCGCGCGCTCGGTGCCACGATCGCCGAATTCCCCGTCAATGAGGAGACCGCGCGCGATGCCGCCGCCGCGGGCGACTTCATCGTGTTCGGCGCGCCCAATGTGGTGCGCGGTGGCAGCCACACCGGCTGGACCAAGGCATCCGACATGATCGCACAGGGCCTCTGCTCGGTGCTGGCGTCGGACTACTATTATCCGGCGCAGCTGCTCGCCGCGTTCCGCCTCGCCGCCGATGGGATCCTGCCGCTTGCCAAGGCGTGGGATCTGATCTCGTCGGCGCCGGCACGCGCGGCAGGGCTTGCCGATCGCGGCGTGATCGCTGCGGGCCGCCGTGCCGACATCATCGTCGTCGACGACAAGGTGCCGCTGCGGCCGCGCATCGTCGCCGTGATATCAGCCGGACGGCTGGCGCATCTGGCGGACGCGAGCTGCCTCGTTCATTCGCTCGCATCACGCAAAACGGTTGCGGCAGCATAGTCAGGACCTATTCTGCCGCCATGGCCAACACTCCGCGCTACGCGATCTATTATGCGCCGTCACCCGACAGCGCACTGCACCGCTTCGGCTCGACGCTGCTCGGCTATGACGCCGTGTCAGGCGACGACCTGCCGTTTCCCGATGGCGTTGCGCCCGACTGGCGCGAGGTGACGGAGGATCCGCGCAAATACGGCTTTCACGCCACGCTGAAGGCACCCACTGCGCTTGCCGATGGCAGGAACGAGTCCGAGCTCCTCGATGCCTGCGCTGCCTTCGCCGGCCGCGCGCGGCGCATTCCGGTGATCGAACCTGTTGTCGATGCCATCAGCGGCTTCATCGCCGTGATCCCGGCGAGCCGCTCCGATGATCTGCAACAGCTCGCCGCCGATTGCGTCACCGAATTCGACACCTTCCGTGCGCCGCTGACGCCGGACGATCGCGCGCGGCGCAAGCCCGAGCGGCTCACGCAGCGGCAGCGCGACTATCTCGATCGCTGGGGCTATCCTTATGTCATGGAGGAATTCCGCTTCCACATGACGCTGACCGGACGGCTGAGCGACGAGCGGCGGGGCCCGATCGTGGCGCGGCTGCGCGAGCGGTTCGCGGCGATCGACCTTGCGACACTCGCGATCGACCACATCGCGCTGTTCAAGCAAGTGGATCCAGCTTCTCGCTTCCGCATCATCGGCAGCTGGCCGTTGCGGGCGTAACGGCAGCGCTACTCGTCCACCCGGGTCCGGGCGATGATCTCGGCGGCACCCTTCGCGAGCAGCTCCATGCCGACGGCGCGGCCGAGCTCGCGCGGCCGGTCCGCCGGTCCGCGCCGCGTCACCTCGATGAAGCCGGCGCCGGCCTCGTCGAGCACGGAGGCGCGCAGCGTCATCTCGTTTCCGGCGAGCGTGGCGTGGCCGGCGATCGGCGAATTGCAATGGCCGTTGAGCACCCACAGCACCTCGCGCTCGGCCTCGGCGGCAAGCCGCGACTGCACGTTGTCGATCCCGGCAAGCCGAGCTCGCGTCGCCCAGTCGGTCTCGACGCATTCGACCGCGACGATGCCCTGACCGACCGCCGGCAGCATCTCGTCGACGGAGAAATCATGCGCGATGCGCGCGGTCATGCCGATGCGCTCGAGGCCGGAGCGCGCCATCACCAGCGCATCCGCCGGCCCCACCTCGCCGCCATCGGGCAGACGCTGCTTGGCACCGCGATCGAGTTTTGCAATTCGCGTGTCGGCGGCACCGCGGAAATGAATGACCGTCGCCTCCGGAAACAGCCTCCGCAGATAGGCGGCACGGCGCACGGCATTGGTGCCGATCATGAAGCCTTTGCCGCGCGAGGCGCGAAACGCATCCAGCGTCAGGCCCGGCCGCAGCACGAGGCTGTCATTGGCCGCATCGCGCGCCAGCATCGCGGCGAGGACGAGACCCGGCGTCTCCTCATTGCCCGGCACGTCCTTCAGCGAATGCATCGCGGCCTGCAGCGTGCCGGCGCGCATGGCTTCGCGGATCTCGGCGACGAAGGCGCCGCCCTTGCCGCCGTGACGCAACAACTTGCTGGTCTGGTCCTGATCGCCGCGGGTCTCAAACTTGACGATCTCGACGGCAAGGTCCGGCGCCGAGGCGCGCAGCAGCCGCGCGACCTCATCCGTCTGCGCGAGCGCCATCGCGCTCTTGCGCGTCCCTATCCGCAAAACCTGTCCCGACACGAAAGCTCCGCTGCGCGTGATCATCAACGGCTGGGGATTAGAACAAAAGGCCAGTCAAAACAATGGTTTTTGCCCCGGCCCGGCCACGCTCAGGGAATCTCCTCAACGAGCGCCACGCCGGCCTCGCGCATCGCCGCGGTGGCGGAAGCAAGCGAACCGCCGAGATCGATGGCGCGGCCGCCCGGCAGCACGACCGCGGTCTCGAACCCGAGCCGCCGCGCATCGAGCGCCGAATACTGCACGCAAAAATCCGTCGCGAGCCCGGCCATCACGACGCGCTTGAGGCCGCGCTCGCGCAGATAGCCGGCGAGCCCGGTCGGCGTTGTCCGGTCGTTCTCGAAGAACGCAGAATAGGAATCGATCGCGACCCGAAAGCCCTTGCGGATCACGAGTTCGGCCCGGTCGGTTTCGAGCTCGGGATGAAACGCGGCGCCCGCCGTGCCCTGGATGCAATGATCCGGCCACAGCGTCTGCGGCCCATAGGGCATGCTGATCGAGGAGAACGGCGCCGCGCCCGGATGCGAGCTCGCAAACGAGCTGTGGCCCGCCGGGTGCCAATCCTGGGTCAGCACGACATGGTCGAAGCGCGCGGCGAGCCGGTTGACGACCGGCACGACGGCATCGCCGTCGGCCACCGCCAGCGCGCCGCCGGGGCAGAAATCGTTCTGCACGTCGATGATCAGAAACAGATCGTCGGGCCCGATCTTCATCACGTCCCGATCCGCAACGACGCGCGCAGCTTGCGCAGGCAGGCGATCACCGACAGCGCCGTGATGCGGCCGGTCTTCGGATTCTCCGAGGGGATGTTCTCGATCATCATCGAGAACCGCGCGGAATCGGAATCGACCTCGATCCGATGGGTGTTGCGCGTCACCGTCGGATCGGCCCAGATCTCGACCCTTGTGCGGTCGGGGCCGATGCCGGCGAGCGACAACGCCACCGCGACGTTGAGATTGGCCGGAAAGCCCTTTGCCGCGTCGCGCGCGCTGCCCTCGAAGATGCGCAGCGGCTCGGTGATGTCATCGATCCGGATGTTGTTCTCGAGCAGATGCGGCGCGCCGACGAGGCCCGCGACCGGCTTCCGCGTCACCAGCCTTGCCGAATGGATGGTCCCGACCGCGGCCGCGGTCACGGCATCGAGCCCGATCAGCGCGCCGGTCGGCACGATGATCTGGCCGCCATGCGCCTTCGCGAGGTCGACCAGGTCTTCGTTCTGCAACAGCGCGCCGACGCTGAGCACGACGGCGGTCTTGCCGCGCTCGACCACCGGCGCCACGATCGAGCGCACCAGCTTGCTCGGCGCGCACTCGACCACAATGTCGGCGACCTCGGCAAGCTCATCGATCGGCACCAGCTTCGGCGCAGACTCGAGCCCCGCGACCCAGCCGCGGTGCTTGTCCGGGCTGTTCGCGGACACCGCAACCAGCGTCAGGCCCTCGATGCCCTGATCGAGCGCCTTGACGATTTCGGTGCCGATCGCGCCGAGGCCGGCGACCGCAACCCGCATCCTTGCCTTGTTGTCAGCCATCATTTCCCGCCGGCGAGCATCTTGACCAGGCGATAGAGATACTCCTCGCCCTCGTAGAACGATTTGACGAGCACGCGCTCGTCCTTGCCATGGTTCCTGTTGTCATCGACATCGGATCCGAGCCCGGAATGACCATAGGTCGGAATCCCCGCGTTGCGCAGATAGCTGCCGTCGGTGGCGCCGGTGCTCATGACCGGGACGATTTCGGCATTCGGCCAGAACTCCTTCGACAGCTTCTCGACCGATCCCATGATCTCTTCGTTCAAGGGCGACGGCGGGCTCAACACGGCTTTGCCGGTCGGGGTCACTTCGATCTGCTTGTCGGCGAGCACGCGCTCGATCGTCGCCTGGACGCCTTCGACCGGCTCGCCGGGCAGGATTCGGCAATTCACCTTGGCAGTTGCCAGCTGCGGCAGCGCATTGATGGCATGGCCGCCCTCCAGCATGGTCGCGACACAGGTGGTGCGGAGCTGCGCGTTGTAGCCGGGATTCTCCGACAAACGCACCAGCGCCGCCGGGTCAGGCTGCGGTGCCAGGATCGCCTTGATATCGTCGGCATGCGACTTGTCGACCTCGGCGGTCTTGGTGAAATAGATCCGCGTGGTCTCGTTGAGATTCATCGGGAAGTCGTAGTTGGAGAGCCGCACCAGGCCTTCGGCGAGCCGATAGATCGCATTGTCCTTGCGCGGCAGCGACGAGTGGCCACCGCGATCCTTCACGGTGAGCTGGTAGCCGATCGAGACCTTCTCGCTGGTCTGCACGCTGTTGCGGATCGCCTTGCCGTTCTTCAGGCCGACGCCGCCGCCTTCATTGAGCGCGAACTCGGCGTCGATCAGGTCGCGGTGGTTCTTGATCAGCCACTGCATGCCGAGACCGTTGGCATCGAGGATCTCCTCGTCGGTCTCGAGGGCGACGATGATGTCGCGGTCGGGCTTATAGCCCTCCTTCTTGTAACGGATCAGATTGGTGATGAAGGCGGACGCCATGTATTTGTCGTCGCTCGAGCCGCGGCCATAGAAATAGCCGTCCTGCTCGGTGAGTTTGAACGGATCGACCGACCAGTCCTCGCGGAGGGCGGGGACGACGTCGATATGGGCGACCAGCAGGATCGGCTTGCGCGCACCGGAGCCGTGCAGCCGTGCCACCAGATTGCCCTTGTGCGGGGCGGGCGAGAACACGTGGACGTCGCCCTCGGGAAAGCCCGCCGCGCGCAGCCGCGCGCCCATCGCCTCCGCCGCCTTCTGGGTATCGCCGGTCGCGGTGGTCGTGTTGATCTCGACCAGCTCCTGGTAGATGCCCCGGGCAAATTGCTGCTGCTCGGTCAGTCCCTGCGCGCTGGCGCCGGACGCGAGCAGGAGCGGAGCGAACGCTGCCGCGATCTGCAGCGATCGAACCATGTTTCGGGGCCTGTGCGACATCGTGCTCTCCCAGAATTCCACCACCTGATTGGAGATGAATTCAGACAGGCGGCACGCGCTTTGGCAAGACGGCGAGCCCTTCAATTTCCGCGCGCATGCTCCGCGCTTTCGCGCACGCTATTTGGAGTCCTTATTTAGTGTCCTTATTTAGCCTCCTTGGCCGCAATCACCTCGATCTCGACCAGGAAGCCGGGATTGGCGAGCGCGGCGACGCCGACCACCGAGCGCGCCGGCAGGTTCGGCTGACTGCCGCCGAAGAACTGGGTGTAGCCCTCCATGAAGGCCTTGAAGTCCATCGGCGCAGCCGTGTTGTGCACCAGGAACACCTGCATCTTGACGACATCGCCCATGCCAAGCCCCTGGCCTTCCAGAACCGCCTTGATGCGGTTGAGCACGCCGACCGTTTGGGTCTTGGTGTCGCCATAGGCCTGCGGGCTCGACGGATCGGCATCCTTATTGACGACCGGCGGCACCTGGCCGCTGACATAGACCGTCGTGGTGTTGCCGGTGACCGTCACCGCCTGCGCGATCGGGAATGTCGAGTTGGGAATCGGATGCCTGACCACGTCAGCCGGGGCAGCGGTCGCCATCGCCGACAGCGCGGCGCCCAATGCGATACCGATGAATTTCATCGAACTCTCTCCAAAGTGGTTAGCGGCGGGCGTCCTGGACGTCCTTGGTCGTCACCGCGTCCTGATAGGTGTTACCGAAGTGCGTCCGCAGATAGTTCACAACAGCGGCGACTTGACCATCGGTCATCATGTCGCCGAACGCCGGCATGCCGCGGCGGCCGTTGACGACGAGGTAGATCGGATAGCTGCCGGTTTCGAGATTCTTGTTGCCGGCGAGCGAGGGATAGGTGCCGGCGCCGCTCGCGCCCGTCGCATCCGGCATGTGGCAGCCCTGGCAGACATTGCCGAACAGCTCCTCCCCGGTCATCTCCACGAAACGGTAGCCTGAAGAGAAGGTGCGCTTGGTCACCCCGCTGTCCTGCCCGAGGGCCGCTGTCGCCGACAGCACTGCCAACGCCGCGATAACCGATGTTCCTGTCCGCACCATCATGTCTTCACCACGCGTTCGTGCAACCGGGTAATCGCATCGAGCGCGGACAGGATGGCGCCCTCCTGCCAGGCCGGCAACTGCGAAGCGTGCTCGCCCGCCAGCGCGATGCGGCCGTCGATCTGGCAGAGATTGCGGTAATGCTGCGCCCGCCCGGCTTCGGTCCATTCACCGGCGCAGCCGAGCGTGAACGGCACGCGATGCCACGCCACCGCGACACCATTCTCGAACTCGCTTTTGTACTGCGGGTGGATCTTGGCGCCGAACTCGACCGCGCTGGCGACCCGCTCGGCCGGCGTCATCGCCGTGAACTCGAAGGAATTGGCGCCCTCGTACAAATAGGCGCCGAGCAGGACGCCGCGGCCGCCGCGGTTGAAACCATAGTTCGGATAGCCGATGTTCCGGATCGGCAGATCGGTGTAGCTGATACCGCCATAGATCGCCTCATCCTCTTCCCAGAACCGCCGCTTGAACTGCAGCCCGACCTTCACCGAGGCGGCGTAGGGCAAGGAATCGATCGCATTCTTCATCGGCCCGCTGACGTCGAGCGGCAGCTGGCTCAGGATCGGCAGCGGAATGGTGCAGATGCACCAGTCGGCGGTCGCCTGCTGCACCGCGGATGCACTGGCGGTGTCGACATAACTCACGGTGACGCCGGAGCCGTTCTGCTGGATCTGCGTCACCTTGGCGTTATAGCGGATGAGATCGCCGACCTCGCGCGCGAACGCCTTGCCGATCATGTCCATGCCGCCGACCGGCTGGAACATGGTGGTCTGGAAATCGTAGCGCGCATAGCTCTGCAAATAGCGCCACATCCGCGACCGCAAGAGCTCCTGCAGCGAGATCGGGTCGCTCGGCAGCGGATCACCCATCAAGCCACCGCCGGGATCGCGTGCATAACCGCGGAACTCGGCCGAGCCCAGGTTGGCATTGTACTTGTAGTCGCGATCCAGCGCGCCCCAGTCGCGCAGCGACTGCAGCAGGATCTCCTGATCTTCCTTGCTGACGAACTCGTCGAGCCTGCCCTGCTGGCTGACTTTCGCGAGCAGTTCCGACACTCCGCCTTGGAAATCCGCCTTGATGCTGCGAAAGCGTTGCGGCTTGCCGTCGAACGCACGCGTCGCGTGCAGATAGGCATTGTGGTTGAGCTGGATGAAGGGTTCCAGCGCCACGTTGAGCCGGCGGCAGTAATCGAGCAGCGCGCGGTGATGATAGGGAATCCGCCACGGGCCGGGATTGAGATAGAGCCCCTGCTCGAACTGGCAGGTCTGCTTGAAGCCGCCGAGCTCGGTAAAACTGTCACCGCCGCGGATCGACCAGTTGCGGCCGCCGGCGCGGTTGTTGAATTCGAGGATCTGGACCTTGTAACCGGCCTTGCGCAGTTCCAGCGCCGCCGTCATGCCGGCAAGCCCCGCGCCGAGAATCAGCACCGAAGCGCCCTTCACGTCGCCCGTGAGCTTGAGGGGCCCCTTGTAGGCGGACTCGGACGCGAAGCCGAGGCTCGTCATCGCCTGATACATCGCCGAACTGCCGGCGATGGTCCCGATCAGCGCCAGCAAATCCCGCCGCCTGATCACAGATTGGTTCTGCACCCGCGTTCACCCAGCCGCTGATTTCGATGGCGAAGGGAAACGGTTGACGCGACGCATGTCAAGAAAGGGCACGCGCTTACACATGTGCCCACACGCGCTTTTGATGCAGCACGCGACCGACCATCACACTACGCGTTCGAGTTGCACACGCCGGCAATCCATTTCATAGTCGAGTCCAACCACCGGCGGCCGGTCGAAATGCCAGGTCAGGCCGTTGCGAAGCACGCCACGGCGGCCGAGCTCGCTTTCGAGCACCGGATAAGCGTCATGCACTGTGTAGAGCTGTACCGCCGTGGTGTCGCGCCAGGAGGCGCCGAACGCGCTCATCCGGCGTTCCATCTCGCCAAGCACGAATTTCGCCTTCGCCAGGATGCCAGCCGGGCTGGTATCGCCGAGCGCGACAGTATGATCGCGATAATTGGCCTTGCCCTCGACCGACTCGCCGCTGCCAGCGACGACGAAGCTCGTCGGCGCGTCCTTCGCCGCCGGCACCGTGTAGCAGAAGGCGTGGAACGACGGCTCGGCGGGCGGATCGAGCTTTGGGCAGACATTGCTGCGCGCCACCGGATTGACGCCGTCGCGCATCACGCCCCAGGCGATCAGCGTCTTGATGTAGATCTCGTTGAAGGCCGTGAACCCCGCCTCGGTGAACGGCGCCGGCGAGCGCAGTTCGCAGGCCGCGAAAGCGGTCAGCGGACGGCCCGCGTCCCTGATGATCTCGGCTATCCGTTCAAAGCCTGCGCTCAGGGGTACCGGTTCGGAGAACCTGACCCGCTCGATGGCATAACCGGGCAGCGCACCGACGCCGCAGGAATACTGACTGACGCCGGGCATGAAGCGGTAGCCGCCGTCGGGAGCCTCGATGGTGTTGGTCATGGTGCCTCTCGATGTGAGCGCCGTGCTACGGCCGCCACGATTACGTTCCGCTTGATTTCATCACAGCCGTCGTCCGTGCGAAAGCAGGGACCCATACTCCGCGGCGGATGTTGTTAAGGGGACTCGTCGTTCCAGCGGCGCGCAACAATAACCATTCGTGGTTGTGGGTCCCTGCTTTCGCAGGGACGACATCGAATGCTGAAGAGGGCGCAGCGAAAGCGAAGGGGCTTGCGCCGTCGGGCAACTCAGTGGCGCGCGTGAGGGACGCACCGGCGGCCGGGTTCCCTCCCCCTTGCGGGGGAGGGTTAGGGAGAGGGGTGCCACACGACGGGCTCTCTCCGAATTCGTCACAGCGATGAGTGAACGCGATTGCGCGGTTGGTGCCCTGATCGTTCAGCTCGCCCGGGGCCACCCCTCTCCCCACCCTCTCCCGCAAGGGGAGAGGCAGCCTGAGAGACGGGCTCACCTCACAGCGTTCTGCGGCGCCTCCCGCTCTAATGCGCCTTGGCGACGTAGGGGCAACCGCCTTCATCGAGCGGACGGAAGGCCTGGTCGCCCGGCACCGTCGCGAGATATTCGTAGAGATCCCACTTGCTCTTGGACTCTTCCGGCTTCTTGATGCGCATCAGATACATGTCGTGCACCATGCGGCCGTCCTCGCGCACCACACCGTTCTGGGCAAAGAAATCATTGACCGGGGTCTTGCGCATCTGCGCGATCACGGTCTCCGAATCCACCGAGTTGGTCGCCGCGACCGCCTTGAAATAATGCCGCAGCGCCGAGTTGACGCCGGCCTGGTAGGCCGTCGGCATCGCGCCATGGCGCTTGAAGAATTCCTGGGCGAAGACGCGGGTCTCGGGCGTGCGATCCCAATAGAAGGAATCGGTGAAGAGCAGATCGTGCGCATGCGCGAGGCCAAGCGCGGGCACGTCGGTGAGCGTCACCTGCAGCGCGACGAGCTGCATGCTGGCGCGGATGTTGAACTCGTCGGCCTGCGACACCGCGTTGCGGAAGTCGGAGCCGGCATTGGCGAGCGCCAGGATTTTTGCGCCGGAGGACTGGGCCTGCAGCAGGAAGGACGAGAAATCGGCGGTGTCGAACGGATGCCGAACCGCGCCGAGCACCTTGCCGCCGGCCGATGTCACGGCCTTGCTCGCGTCGCGCTCCAGCGCCTGGCCGAACGCGTAATCCGCCGTGAGGAAGAACCAGGGCGAGCCGCCGCGTGCAACCACGGCCTTCGCCGTGGCGTTCGAGGAGGCATAGGTGTCGTAGGTCCACTGCACGCTGGTCGGCGAACACTGCTTGCCGGTGAGGTCGGATGAGCCGGAGCCCGAGATCAGAAACAGCTTCTTGCGTTCGCGCGTCACGGTCTGGATCGCGAGCGCCACCGCGGAGTTGACGCCTTCGGCGATCACGTCGACACCCTTGTTGTCGATCCAGTTGCGCACGATGCCGGTCGCGACGTCAGGCTTGTTCTGGTGATCTGCCGAAATGATCTCGATCTTGCGTCCGGCGACCTTGCCGCCGATCTCCTCCGCGGCCATTTGCGCCGCGATCACCGATCCCGGGCCATTGCCGTCGGAATATTGCCCGCTCATGTCGGTGATGATGCCGACCCGCAGAACACCGTCCTCCGCGCGCGCTCCGCCGGCCGCAAAGGAGAGACACATCGCGGCGATTGCGACCAGGACATGCGAGCGTTTCGTGATGGACATTTCGTTCCCAAAGGTTCGGATGGTTCGGACGAACTCCTGAAGCAATCAGGGATCGCCGACAACCCCGTGGCCGGCATGGCGCCCTGCGATTCCGCGCAAGAATTCCGGGAGGAGGAACATGGCCGGGGCGCCGACAGGCGCGCGTCGCCGATCATGCGAACGCCGCGGCGAGATCTCGCCGCGGCGTTCCTTACAGTGCTCGATGGTTTCGAAATCGCCTCAGCGCCGCTCCCACAATTGCCTTGCCAGGATGCCGACCTTGCGCTCGATCGTCTCGGCCGCATCGAGACACATGTCCTCGCGATAGCGCGCGCCGACGATCTGGACGCCGACCGGCAATCCCTCATGCAGGCCGACCGGCACCACGGCTGCCGGCAGCCCCAGCACGTTCATCGACGAAATGAAGCGCAGGTCGTTCCAGAACAACTCCTTGACGCGCTGGTCGCCGCCGAGATCGGCATTGACCTCCGGAGTCTGGCGCACCGAGGTCGGCATCAGCACCAGCGGATATTGTTCGAGGAAGGTCATCCAGTTCCTGATGTGGCGCGACCGCTCGGCAATCGCCTTCATGTAGCCGGCCTGGTCCAACGGATTTGCCAGCGCCATGAAGCCGTGGAACGTCTTCTGGAAGTCGGCGCTGGAGGTCGCCAGCATCTGGTCTTGCTGCAGGATGCGGGTCTCGGTCATGATCAGATCGCACCAGAGCTGCCAGACCTTGTTGAGATCGGGCACCTCGACCTCGCTGACGGCGTAGCCGGCGTCGGCCAGATAATCGGCCGCCTTGCGCTGAAGCGCGATCACGCCGCGATCGGTCGCCATGTCCTCGGGGATCTTTGCGACCGCGACCTTGACCGGTGCGGCAGGCTTCGGCCCCGTCAGTGGCGCCGGCACGTACCAGGGATCGCGCGGGTCGCGCTGCGCCATCACCTCGAGGCCGAGGCGCACGTCGGCAACCTGGCGCGCCAGCGGTCCTTGCGACGACATGAACTGCGCCATCAGCGGCCGTTCTGCCGTGGCGCTGGGATTGAACGCCGGAATCCGGCCCTGGGTCGGCTTGATGGTGGCGATGCCGTTGCAGTGCGCCGGCCAGCGCAACGAGCCGCCGATGTCGTTGCCATGCGCAATGGTGCCGATGCCGGCCGCGATTGACGCGCCGGCGCCGCCCGAGGATCCGCCGCAGGTCACGTCCGCGTTCCAGGGATTGCGCGTCAAGCCGTGCAGCGGGTTGTCGGTGAAGCCGCGGAGCGAGAATTCCGGCGTGTTGGTCAGGCCGATGATGATTGCGCCGGCCTTCTTGAGATTGGCCGTCACCGGCGAGTCGCCCGGCGCGATATTGTCCTTGAAGGCGACCACGCCGTTCGAATTGGCCTGGCCTTCGACGTCGATGTTGATCTTGATCGTGACCGGCACGCCGTGCAGCGGTCCGACGGTGCCGCCCTTCCCTTTGCTCGCCGCCAGCGCCTCGTCCGCCGCCTTGGCCGCCTTCATCGCTGACGCGCCGAGGTCGATGACGACGGCGTTGAGCGCAGGGTTGGCCTCCTGCATGCGGTCAAGATGGGCGCGAACCACCTGCTCAGACGTCACTTCGTTGTTCCTGATCGCCCCGGCCGTCTCGACGGCGGACCATTGCCAGATCGGTGCATTCGTCACGTGGTGTTCTCCCGTTATGTTGAGTGCTTTGTTGTTGGTTCAGTCGCGCGGGTCGATCGGCGTCAGCGTCGACGCACGCGCCTCGATCACCTCGGCGACCGCGAGACAGACATCCTCGCGGAAGCGGCCGGCGATCACCTGGACGCCGACCGGCACGCCGCCGGCGGTCCCCGTCGGCACCACGACCGACGGAAAGCCGAGCGCGGGGACGGCGAGCAGCGGCCGCTGCGCATCGAGCAGCGCACGCACCACCGTTGCGTCCTCCTGATCCTGATCGAAGCGGAACGGCAGTTGCGCCGAGACCGGCAGGATGATGACCGGGCAACGTTCCTGGAACAGCTGCCAGGCCCGCACGATGGCCAGCCGCTGCTCGAAGCAGGCCAGCACCTGATCGCCATCGAGCTCAGGTGCATAGGCAATATGGCCGTCGAGATTGTAGCGGGCCCTCACGTCGCCGAACTTGCGGATCATCGGCGCGAGCACGCGCCGCTCCTCATTGATGACGAGCCGGTGCCAGAGATCGGCGGCCTCCGCGAGCCGCGGCGGCACGGTCTCCTCCACGGCAAAGCCGGCCTCGGCGAGCCAGTGTCCGGCGGCACGCACCGCTGCGCTGACCTCCGACGCCTCGTCACCGAACGGCGCCGCCGCGATCGCAACGCCGACCGGACGCTTGAGCGGCGCACCTTGCAAGGGCACCGGCAGCCATGTGCCGTCGCGCGCGTCCGGCTGCGCCATCGCGGCAAGGGCTGTGCGCAGATCGGCGACCGAGCGCGCGAGCGGCCCCTGCACCGACATCATCTGCGCCGTGATCGGACGATCTGAAGTCGCCGACGGATTGAACGAAGGAATTCGTCCCGGCGTCGGACGCAGGCCGGAGACGCCGCAGGCATAGGCGGGATAGCGGATCGAGCCGCCGAAATCATTGCCGTGCGCGATCGCGCCCATGCCGGAGGCCACGGCCGATGCGGCGCCACCGCTGGAGCCGCCCGGCGTCAGCCGCCGGCTCCACGGATTATAGGTCGCGCCGTGCAGATCGTTGTTGGTGAACCAGCGGTGCGAGAAGGCCGGCGTGTTGGTGCGGCCGACAATGACGGCGCCGGCCTTGCGGAAATTCGCGACCACCGGGCTGTCCTCGGTCGCGATGACGTCGCGGAAGGCGACGACGCCGTTGGTGGTGGCGCGGCCGCGCTGATCGACATTGACCTTGATCGTGACCGGCACGCCGTGCAGCATGCCGAGCGCCGCGCCGGATTTCACCGCGGCATCCGCAGCATCTGCCGCGGCCAGCGCTTCATCGGCGAGTACCTCGACGATGGCGTTCAATGCCGGATTGACCTGCGCGATCCGGTAGAGGCTGGATTGCACGGCCTCCCGGCTCGAGATCACACGCGTCGCGATCGCGCGCGCCAGATCGACGGCCGACCAGCTCCACAATTCATTCTCGCGCCGCGTAACCATTGTTGTTTCCTCCAACGCGTGATGCAACAGTCAGCCGATGCGGTTCAGTCGAGCCGCAACGGCTGGTGAAAGACGGGCAGATCCATGCGGCGGTCTTCCGCGGGGACGACCACGGCTTCGGCGCTCAGCACATGGTCGAGCATCACGCGCCGGGCGCGCGCGGCATTGCCGGAACGGAACGCAGCCATCAGGCGCTTGTGAAACTCGATATTCTCGCAGGTGAAGCTCGAGGCGAATTCCTGCACCCCGAGTTTGCCGATCAAATGCCGGATCGCCTCGTTGACGAAGCGGGCGACCAGGCCGAGCAGCGGATTGGGACAGGCCTCGATCAGGATGTCGTGGAAATCGATCTCGGCGTGGCGGTGGTGCTCCCAGTCCGCGATGCCGCCGGGATGATGCTCCTGAACCGCGATCGCCTTGTCGAGCGCGGCGAAATGCTCCGCGGTGAGGTGGCCGACCACGCTGAAGGCGAGCTCCGGCTCGATCAGGCGACGGATCTGGTAGATCTGCGCGGTGCTGATCGACTGGAAATAGAAGTAGTTGCTGAGCAGGCCGACGATCCGGTTGATCGACACCGGCGCCACCCGCGCGCCGCCGCCGGGACCGGTGGTGTTCTGCACCAGCCCCTGCACTTCCAATGATTTGAGGGCCTCGCGGATGGTCGAGCGGCTGCAGCCGAACATCTCGATCAGCTCAACCTCCTGCGGCAGCCGGTCGTTCGGCTGCAAGCCAGCCTGGAAGATGTGGCTGCGGATCAGATCGGCAACCGCATCCGAGCGCTTGCGCTTGATCGAGGCGCGCCGCGACGGGTCCAGGGAGGGAAGAGCCGATTTATCCATTTTATGATCATAAATAGGATCGAGATGGCTTGGCAAGGGGCTTGATCGCCCCCAAGTCGTCATGCCCGGAGTTCTCCCGGGCACAACGGCAAACCGAACATTCAGGAATTGGCGAGAGACGATCGCTCAGTTGGTTCCGCGCTGTGCCTCGAGGCCGCGGCTGTAGCGCGACATCGCAAAGCAGAACGCGAAGTAGATCACGCCGACGAAGACGTAGACCTCGACGCTGAACGACTGCCAGGCCGGATCGACGATCGCGGTCTTGGCGGTCGTCAGGAGATCGAAGATGCCGATGATCAGGACCAGGCTGGTGTCCTTGAAGAAGGCGATGAAGGTGTTGACCAGCGGCGGGATGACGTGGCGGATCGCCTGCGGCAGCACGATCAGCGCGTTCTTCTCCCAGTAGGACAGCCCGAGCGCGTCGGCGGCCTCATACTGTCCGCGCGGCACCGCCTGCAGGCCGCCGCGCACGACTTCCGCAAGGTAGGCGCCGGCATAGAGGATGAAGGCGATCTGCGCGCGCAGCAGTTTGTCGATGTTGACGCCGTCCGGCATGAACAGCGGAAACATCACGCTCGCCATGAACAGCAAGCTGATCAGCGGCACGCCGCGGATCAACTCGACATAGAGCACGCAGAGCGAGCGGATTGCCGGTAATCTCGAACGGCGGCCGAGCGCCACCAATATTCCGAGCGGGAAGCCGAACGCCAATCCGAAGGTCGCGAGGATCAAGGTCACCGGCAGCCCGCCCCAGCGGTCCTGCGTGACAAAGGTGAGGCCAAGGAAACCGCCCCACATCAGGCATCCGATTGCGATCAACGCTGCGGCCCACAGCAGGAACAGCTCCTTGCGCCAGAAGCTGCGGCGGCTCGAGACCGCGAACAGCGCAATGAAGATCAGGACCGCGAGCGCCGGCCGCCACTGCTCGTCGAACGGATAGGTGCCGAACAGGATGAAGCGGTACTTCTCGGGGACGACGGCCCAGCAGGCGCCGGCGCCGCGCAGCGCGCGGCAGGCGCTGCTGTCATTGCCGGGGACGATCCAGACCGCGTTGGCGATGCCCCATTGCCAGAGGCCGATGCAGGCCTTGCCGAGCACGAACAGCAGCAGCAAGGTCATGATGCTGGACGGGATCGAGGCGAACAAATTGGCGCGCAGCCACGCGGTGAGATGACCGCCAAGCGCCCGTGGTGCGGGCCGCGGCCCGATCGGCAACGGATCCTGCGGAAGGTGCGCGACCGAGCTCATGTCAGCGCTCCACCAGCGCGATCCGCGCATTGTACCAGTTCATGAACAGGCTGATACCGAGGCTGATGGTGAGGAACACCATCATGATCAGCGCGATCGACTCGATCGCCTGCCCGGTCTGGTTCAGCGTGGTGTTGGCGATCGAGACGACGTCCTGGTAGCCGACCGCGACCGCGAGCGAGGAATTCTTGGTCAGGTTCAGATACTGGCTGGTCATCGGTGGGATGATGACGCGCAGCGCCTGCGGCAGCACGATCTGCTGCAATACGAAGCTGCGCTTCAGCCCGAGCGCCTTGGCGGCATCCGACTGGCCGCGCGGCACCGCCTGGATGCCGCTGCGCACGATCTCGGCGATGAACGCCGAAGTGTAGGTGACGAGCGCGATCAGCAGCGCAAAATATTCCGGCGCCAGGGTCAGCCCGCCGACGAAGTTGAAGCCGCGCAGCTCCGGCAGCATGATGCTCCAGCTCGCGCCCGACAGCCACGACACCAGCGCAGGCAGCGCGATCACGAGGCCGAGCGCGTAAGGCCAGGCCGGCCGCACTCTGCCGTCGAGCACCTGCTGCGCGATCAGGCGGCGCCTGACGAAGGTGAAGACGATCACGCCAGCGACCAGCGCCAGGATCGTCCACCAATTGGCCGCGTCCAGCGGGACCGATGGCAATATCAGCCCGCGGTTGGAGAGGAACACGCCCTCGACCGGCTTCCACGCTTGGCGCGCCGCCGGCAGGCCTTGCATCAGCACGTACCAGAACAACAGCTGCAGCAGCAGCGGCAAGTCGCGCAGCACCTCGACATAAACAGCGGCGAGCCGCGCCAGCAGCCAGTTCGACGACAGCCGCGCGATGCCGACCAGCGTGCCGATCACGGTCGCCAGCACGATGCCGATGACAGCGACGCGCAGCGTGTTGGCGATGCCGACGATGAACGCGCGCAGGTAGGTGTTCTTCGGCGAGTAATCGATCCAGGAATCCGCGATCGGCATGCCGGCTTCACGGCCGAGGAAGGCGAAGCCGGTCGAGATGCGCCGCACCGAGAGATTATGGATCGCGTTCGACCACAGCCAGGCGACGATGGCGACCGCGATGGCGACCACCAGGACCTGCCAGAACAGGCCGGCGACGCGGGGATCGCTGAGCGAAAGCCGCCAGGACCGACTTGGAGCCCGGGCGGGAGTGCGTTTCGGCGTCGATGTCGTCACAGCACAAGGATCCCAGTGAGAAGCGATCTTCTGCCATGCGCAAGAGCGTATTCGGGCTGCGCACTTCATATGTTGCACCAAATTGATATTCGTGCAACATATGTTTCATGGCCCAGGCTCAGCCGAAACCATCGCCCCTGAACGAATTGTGCAGCGCATTGCCGTCGCTGCCGACGCGTTTGCAGGAAGTCGGGCGTTTTGTCGCAGCCAATGATTACGACGCCACCACCCGCTCGATGCGCGAGCTCGCCTCGGTCGCCGGCGCCGATCCTGCATCCTTCACCCGTCTTGCCAAGGCACTCGGCTATTCCGGCTGGGACGAATTGCGCGCCGCACTCACCGAGGCGCGACGGCCGGCGCAGGGCTCGCCGTTCTCCGGCCGCGCCAAGGGCCGCCGCGCCGGGCCGAATGCCGATGTCAAACTGGTGCACGACAAGATCGAGGCTGAAGCTGCGGGGCTGGCGCGGATTTCCGCGAGCGCGATTGCGGACGCCGCGCGTGCGCTGCACGCCGCTGATCGAATCTGGATCACCGGCTTTCGCAGTTGCCGCAGCGTTGCGGAACTCCTGACCTATCAACTTCGCCTGTTCCGCCCCGACACCGTGCAGCTGGTCGGCGGTTCCGGCCCGTTCGATCTCGACCATGGCGCCTTCCGCTCAGGCGACGCCGTGGTCGTGATCGGCTTTGCGCCCTACACATTGGTCAGCGTCGAGACCGCGCGTGCGGCGCACCAAGCGCGCGCCACGCTGATCGCGATCGCCGACACGATCAGCGCGCCGATGGCCGAGGGCGCCGATCATCTCTTGCTGTTCGAGGCCGCCTCCTCGCCCGGCTTCTTCCCGAGCCTCACCGGCGCAATTGCGGTGGCGCAGTCGCTGGCCGCCGTCGCCTTCACGCTGGGCGGCGCGGGCGCCAAGCGCAAGCTGGAGCAGACCGAGGGTCGGCTAACCGAGATGTCACAATACTTTGTCGAGAAAGGATGAGCGTCATGGCAGTCCCCTTGGCCGCCAACAAGAGCCGCGTGATGCATCGCAGCCTGCGCGAAACCCCGCCGAAAGCGGTCGGCGGCGACGGCGTCTGGTTGATCGCGGAGGACGGCCACCGCATTCTGGATTCCTCCGGCGGCGCCGCGGTGTCCTGTCTCGGGCATCAGCATCCGCGGATTCTCGCCGCGATCGCAAAGCAGGCGTCCAAGCTTGCCTATGCGCATACCGGCTTCTTCTCGTCGGAGCCCGCGGAAGAGCTCGCCGAGCGGCTGGTCGGCCACGAGCCCGGCGGTCTCGGCTATGTCTACTTCGTCAGCGGCGGATCGGAGGCGATCGAGGCCTCGATCAAGCTGGCGCGGCAATATTTCATCGAGCGCGGCGAGCCGAAGCGCACCCGCTTCATCGCGCGCCGCCAGAGCTATCACGGCAACACGCTGGGCGCGCTGTCGGCCGGCGGCAATGCCTGGCGCCGCGAGCCCTATGCGCCGCTGCTGTCGCCGGCGTTCAGCCATGTCACGCCCGCTTTTGCTTATCACGAGAAGCGCGACGATGAATCGGAGGCCGCCTTCGTGGCGCGGCTCGCCGCCGAGCTCGAGGCGGAATTCCAGCGGCTCGGCCCCGAGAACGTTGCCGCCTTCATCGCCGAGCCCGTGGTCGGCGCGACCGCCGGCTGCGTGCCGGCGCCGGAAGGTTACTTCAAGGCGGTGCGCGAGATCTGCAACCGTCACGGCGCGCTCCTGATCCTCGACGAGGTGATGTGCGGCATGGGCCGCACCGGCACGCTGCATGCGTGGGAGCAGGAGGGCATCGCGCCGGACATCCAGGCGGTCGCCAAGGGGCTCGGCGGCGGCTACCAGCCGATCGGCGCGATGCTTGCCAGCAGCACCATCGTCGACACCGTACGCAACGGCTCCGGCGCGTTCCAGCACGGCCACACTTATCTCGCGCATCCGCTCGCCTGCGCCGCCGCGCTCGAGGTGCAGAAGGTGATCAGCGAGGAGAAGCTGCTCGACCAGATCAAGGCGCGCGGCCGCCAGCTCGAGCAGCGGCTCACCGAGCGCTTCGGCAATCACCGCCATGTCGGCGACATCCGAGGCCGTGGCCTGTTCTGGGGCATCGAGCTGGTTGCCGACCGCGGCACGCGGCAGCCGTTCGATCCCAAGCTGAAGCTGCATCAGCGGATCAAGTCCACAGCGTTTGCCGGCGGGCTCGGCTGCTATCCGTCGGGCGGCACCGCCGACGGCCAGCGCGGCGACCATGTGCTGCTCGCCCCGCCCTATATCGCAACTTCCGGCGACATCGAGATGATCGTCGAAAGGCTCGGCGCTGCGGTAGACAGCGCGCTCAAGGACATTGGTCATTAGGAGGAGGTGTAAAATGTACAGGGGATTGATCACTACAGCTGTTCTCATCGCAGGCATCGCGGGCGCAAGCGCGGCGACGCTCGACACCATCAAGCAGCGCGGCACGCTGGTGTGCGGCGTCTCGACCGGGTTTGCCGGCTTCTCGGCGCCGGACTCACAGGGCAACTTCAAGGGCCTCGATGTCGACTATTGCCGCGCGCTTGCCGCCGGAGTGCTCGGCGATCCCGCCAAGGTGCGCTACGTTGCGCTGACCGCGCAGAACCGCTTCACCGCGCTGCAGTCCGGCGAGATCGACGTGCTCTACCGCAACTCGACGCAGACCTATCTGCGCGGCACCACGCTCGGCCTGCGCCAGGGCCCGGTCAATTTCTACGACGGCCAGGGCTTTGTGGTGAAGAAGGACCTCGGCGTGAAGGAGTTGAAGGATCTCAAGGGCGCGACCGTCTGCGTCGCGCAGGGCACCACGCATGAGGTGACGCTCGGCGACTACGGCCGCGCCAACGGCATCGACTGGAAGCCGCTGGTGTTCGACCGGCCCGACACCATGTACCAGACCTTCTTCGGCGGCCGCTGCGATGCCATGACCCAGGACGCCTCGGCGCTCGCGGGCGCGGTCGCGACCGCCGCGCCAAAGGCTGAAGATTACGTCGTGCTGCCGCAGACCATCAGCAAGGAGCCGCTCGGCCCGTTCACCCGCAACGGCGACGAGGTCTGGAGCGACATCATCACCTCGCTGCATTACGGCCTCGTCGAAGCCGAAGAGCTCGGCGTCACCCAGGCCAATGTCGACGAGATGACGAAGTCGCAGGTCCCGGCGATCCAGCGCCTGCTCGGCGCGTCCGGCGATCTCGGCAGCCGGCTCGGCCTCGACAACAAATGGCTGGTCGCGGCGATCAAGGCCGGCGGCAATTACGGCGAGATCTTCGAGCGCAATGTCGGCAAGGCGAGCCCCTTGAAGCTCGAGCGCGGCCTCAACGGCACCTGGAGCAAAGGTGGGTTGATGTACGCGATCCCGTTCAAGTAACCGATCACCTCGCCCCGCATACGGGGAGAGAGCCCCTCACCCCAACCCTCTCCCCGCGAAGAGCGGGGAGAGGGAGAACAAGAAACATCAATGCGCATCACTCTCATTCACGCCTTGAAGCACTCGATCGTCCCGATCGAAGCCTCGTTCGCGCGCCACTGGCCGGAGGCGCGGCTGATGAACCTGCTCGACGACAGCCTTTCGGCCGATCTTGCGCGCGACGGCAAGCTCAGCGAGCGCATGACCGAGCGGTTCCTCACGATGGGCCGCTATGCGGTCAGCACCGGCGCCAACGGCATTCTCTTCACCTGCTCGGCGTTCGGCCCCTGCATCGAGGCGGTGGCGCGCGCGCATGCGCCGATGCCGGTGCTGAAGCCGAACGAGGCGATGATCGAGCAGGCGGTCGGCAAGGGACAACGGATCGGACTGCTCTCGACCTTCCCGCCGACGCTGGTGTCGATGCCGCCGGAATTTCCATCACACGTTACGCTGGTGCCGAAACTCGCCGAGGGCGCGCTGGCGGCGCTGGATCGCGGCGACCGCGCCGAGCACGACCGCATCGTGGTCGAGGCAGCCAGGGATTTACGCGACTGCGATCTGATCGCGCTCGCGCAATACAGCATGGCGCCGGCGGCCGAGCGCGTCGCCGAAGTCACCGGCCGCGAGGTGCTGACGACGCCCGACAGCGCGGTCAAGAAGCTGAAGGCGATGCTCGGGTCCGCCTAGAGGCCGTTTCGAAATTGATTTGTCAGGTGTTCAGCTCGTCCAGTAGTGCCTTGGCTTGCTTCAAATCGAGCGTATCGAAGCCCTCGGTGAACCAGCCGTAGATCGAGGCAAGAAGATTATGGGCCGCCGGTCGCTTGCCTTGGTCGCGCCAGAGCCGTGCAAGGCTTGTTGCCGTGCGAAGTTCCCAGGATTTGGCCTTCTGTCCGCGCGCCACCGTAAGGGAGCGCTCGAAACAGGCTTCGGCCTTGGTCTCGTCGGCCTCAGGAAGCATCAGCGCGATCTCGCCAGCGGTACGGTGCATTTCCGACTCGGCCCATTTTTCCTGGCTCCTTTCCGTTCCTGCGATCGCATCGTCGATGTGATGCCAGGCGTTAGTGAAGTTCCCTAGTTCCGCATGGGCGCGCGCCAGGTGCAGCGACACGAAAGGCATATAAATTGTTGCCGCGGTCGATCGGTAAGCTGCGACTGCTGTGGTGAGTATCTCGATCGCATCCAACGACCGGCCAGTCAGCGCCGACAGGCAGCCCTGCCAGATCAATCCATTCGCTTTCCAGTACAAAGAGCCTTTTTCTTCCGCCAGGTCGACGAGTTCGGCTGCTCGGACGCTTGCAGACTTGTGATGACGACAGAGAATCAGGGTGGCAATTGAATGGGCCAGAGCATGCATCAGCGTGGCAGCCTGACCTATCTCTCGCGCCCCCCTAAACGACTCGTCGACGTCCTTGAGGGCAGCATCGGGGTAACCCTGGAGCCATAGCGTCCGCGAACGCCACTCCAGGATAGCGACCCTTGCGTCGGTGCCAAAACGCGTTGCCAGTGCGCGGTGCTCCGCGGGATCATAAAGCGCGAGCGCCCGATCAAGATGCCTTCGTCCTGCGACCTGGTCCCCGGTGGACATCGCGGTCATTCCGACCATACGGTGCGCAAGCATCAGCGGTCCCGTCATCCGTTGCTTTTCGGCGAGGGCCATGAACTGGGCTGCAAGAGCGCCGGCAGCTTCACCGTTGAACGCGGCCACATTAAGCACCCAGGCGCCGTAGAGTACGGAGAACAGCAACAGCGGGTCCTCGGAAGGCTCACCCCGCGCCTCGGCCTTCTCGATCAGAAGGCGGGCATGATCGACCGCCGCCTTGGTATCCGGCGCCCCATAACCTTTGACATGCATAAGGACGGTCACGAGCTCGATCTGGTACTTGATCTGCTCGCGGCGCAGCGCGGATGTCTCTGGCAGGCTTGCCATCTGGCTCACCGCGCGGCTCAGTTGAGCGGCTGCCTCGGCCAGCGCAGAGCGGGAGATCGAGCGCTGGCCGGCAATCCCCCAGAGCTTCGCTGCCCGCTCGATCATTCCTGCCTCCGAGTAGTGGTGCGCTAACAACTCGGGGCGGCTTTGAGCCGCTTCCGGGAAGGCGCCTTCCACGGCTCCCGCTATGCGAGCGTGCAGGTTGCGACGCGGCTCGCGCAAAAGAGAGCCGTAGGCGGCGTCCCGCACCAGGGCGTGCTTGAATAGATAGGAGGCTCCGGGCGGCACGCCCTGCCGGAATAACAGCCCAGCGTCCAGGAGTTGATCCAGCGCAGTACACAGGCGGCGCTCGTTCCACATCGCAACGGCGGCCAGCAAGGCATGCGAAAATTCCCGCCCAATCGCTGCGCCAATTTGTGCGATCTCCTTCGCTGACCCAAGGCGGTCAAGTCGCGCCATCAGCGTTGCGTGCAAGCTTGAAGGGACAGCCAGGACCGAGGATGGGACCGCAGCAGCGGTCCTTCGTGCTTCGCCTTCGCTCTCAGCCTCCAACACCGCCTTGGTCATTTCCTCTACGAACAGCGGGACACCGTCGGTGCGGTCGATGATCTCAGCCACGACATCTGCCGGCACCTGCCTGCTGCCGACCAGGCCTGCAACGATGGCGGCTGCTTCGTTCTCCGCAAGCCGGTTCAGCTTCAGGCTGGTCACATGCGATTGCCCGGCCCAGGGCGCGCTGAACTCGGGACGGAAAGTCACGATGAGCAACACCGGGAGAGTCTTGATTTGGTCCACCGTCCGGCCGAACACTTCCAGACTCGTCGGATCGACCCAATGCGCATCCTCGACGATCACCAGCACCGGCTGCCGCGTGGCCAATCCGGCGAACTGTGTCGTCAAGGCCTCCAGGGTTCTTTGCCGGCGCTGTTCCGGGGTCAGCTCAAGCGCGGCATATCGTCCATCATTCGGCAGCGACAGCATCTCGGCAAAGAGCGCGACGTCCTGGATAGAGGTTGAGGTCTGCGCGAGTACGGCATTGAGCTTGTCGAGCTTAGCTTGCGGGGTGTCGTCATGCGCTAGCCCCGCGGCCCGCTCCATCTGCCCGATCACCGGATAAAGCGCGCTGTCAGTATGTTGCGGCGAGCAGAAATAGCGCAAGCGCTTGTGCGGCTCGGCGAGGCTTTCCAGCAGTGCGGCCGTGAGTCGTGATTTACCGATACCGGCCTCGCCGGAAATGAGCACCACCTGGCCTTCACCGGTCTTTGCTCTCGACCAGCGCCGTTGCAGCAACTCGAATTGTTCTTCCCGCCCTACCAGCGCGGTCAGGCCGGCCGCGTGCAGCGCCTCGAAGCGACTTGCCACCGAACTCGTCCGGAGCACGGCCCAGGCCCGTACCGGCCCGCCGATGCCCTTAAGATCCTTCGGCCCGAGGTCCGTGAGCTCAAAGAGATTGCCGAGAAGTTTTCGCATGCTCTCCGCAATGACGACCATGTTCGGCTCGGCGATCCCCTGCAAACGCGCCGCGAGGTTCGGCGTCTCGCCAACGATGCCGCGCTCCTGTGCCTCCCCCGATCCGATCAGGTCGCCGACTACAACGAGGCCGGTTGCAATGCCGACGCGGGTTCGCAACGAAACGGGTGACTTGAGTGCGCTCACCGCAGCGACCAGCTCCAGCCCTGCCCGCACTGCCCGCTCGGCGTCGTCCTCATGCGCCCGCGGATAGCCGAAATACACGAGCAAGCCGTCGCCCATGTACTTGGCCACGAACCCGCCAAAGCGGCGCACGGCTTCGGCGGCGCATTTCTGATAGGCGGAAATGATATCGCGCAGGTCTTCCGGGTCCATGTGGGTGGAGAGGGCTGTCGAGCCGACAAGGTCCGCGAACATCACCGTGACCTGGCGGCGCTCGGCAGCATCCTGCGCCTTCGGTCCAATCAACGCGGGCTGCAGCGACACCGGAACGGCGGCAAGCCCGGCAATAGCTTCCAGCAGCTTCTTGCGATGACCAAGCGATGCGACGCCGAGGTCCTTGAGGTCGTCGTTGGTCAGCCGGCCTAGCAGCTCGATGTCGATGTCGTTGGCACGGAACACCTCGGCATACTGGGCGAGGCCGATCCCGCGGAGCCAACCGTCGATGTCCAATTTCAATCCCCTAGGCCCTGTTAAAGGCAGTTCTTGAAAAAGGGTTGTGTCTTTGGCACCCGCCGCGATTTCAGGGGTTTCCCGAGCCGACCTGGATTCGCCGTGTGGACGCCAACTATCGGACACTAGCATAGCCGCATTGTCGCCCGGTACCAGACCGATCTGACATACGTCGAGTGGCGCGTGATCGCGCCGCGCCTGCCAAGGCCTGGCGTGACGGGCAGGCTGCGCGAATGATCGACGCGCGAGATCGTCAACAGCGTCTTCTGTGTCACGCGAGCGGGCTGCCCGTGGCGCCTGCTGCCGAACGACTTGCCGCCATGGGGACGATTTGCCGCTCGTTCGCGTTCAGAATGCGCACGGAAGCGGACGTCCCCGACCGCTCCGTATTTAGGTTCACGCTGTAGCCAAAGGCGTAATCTACCGCGACAAAGAGGTGGATGACGCCTTGACGCTGATCCACCCCATCCACAGAGCCACTACGCGCCCGCGTCATTCACATTCAGATCGACGCCCTGCGGATCCTTGATCGTCGACACCGTGATCAGCGAGATCAGCGACAGCACCGCGATATAGACGCCAACGCGCCAGGACTGGCCATAGGTGCCGATGATCCATTGCGCGATCATCGGCGCGAAGGCGCCGCCGAAGATGGCGCCGAGCGCGTAGCCGATCGAGACGCCGGAATAGCGCACCTTGGCCGGGAATAGCTCGGCATAGAGCGCCGCCTGCGGGCCATAGGACAGGCCGAGCGCGATGGTGAGCCCGACGGCGCCGGCGAAGAACAGCAGCAGGTTCTTGCTGTCGATCAAAAACCACATCGGCACCGCCCACAGCACCATCAGCCCATAGCCGATCTGGAAGCAGCGCACGCGGCCTATTTTGTCGCCGAGGATGCCGCCCAAGAGCGTGAAGATGAACCAGCTCACCGCCGCCAGCGTGCCGATCAGCAGCAGCTGCTCCGACGGCATCTTCAGCGTGTTGGTGCCGTAGCTGATGATGAACGCGATCAGGATGTAACCGGCCGCATTGTTGGCCATGAAGATCAACGCCGTGCGCAGGATCTCCTTGCTGTGATTGCGCATCAGCTCCTTGAGCGGCGCCGAGGATTCCTTGTGCCGGCGCTGCATTGCCAGGAACACCGGCGATTCCTCGACGGTGCGGCGGATCATGATGCCGACGACGATCAGGAGGATCGAGAGCAGGAACGGAATCCGCCAACCCCACTCGATCATCGCCTGCTTGCCGAGCGTCGCCGTCAGCACCCACAACACGCCGGTTGCCAGGATCATGCCGAGCGGCGTGCCGATCTGCGGGAACGAGCCGAAGAAGCTGCGCTTGTCGCGAGGCGCCGACTCCACCGACATCAACGCCGCGCCGCCCCACTCGCCGCCGGCCGAGAAGCCCTGCAGGATGCGGAGCAGAATAAGGAGTGCCGGCGCCCAGGCGCCGATCTGCGCGTAGGTCGGCAGCAGGCCGACCAGCGCGGTCGCAGCGCCCATCAACAGCAGCGTGACGACCAGCATATTCTTGCGCCCAAAGCGGTCGCCGAGATGGCCGCAGACGATGGCCCCTAACGGGCGGAACAGGAATGAGAGGCCGAGCGTCGCGAACGAGACGATCTGCGCCAGCAGCGGATTGTTTGCGTTCATCGGCGCAAAGAACAGCGCGCCGAACACCAGGCCCGCGGCCTGAGCGTAGACGAAGAAGTCGTACCACTCGATCGTGGTACCGACGAGCGTTGCGGTGAGGACCTTGCGCTCCTCATCCGACAGCGTAGCGCCGCGCGAGCGCGCGGAGATTTCGATGGACATGTGGCCTCCCCAAAACCCGTTTTTGGCCGTGCGGGCTTGACCGGCCGCGATGCGCCTGCCCGCACGGATGCTGGTACCGGGATAGCAGAGCTTCCGGCGCGGGACGAGCAAAATAGTTGCAGAAGCAACGATATTGCGCCATCCAATGCCCTCGGGGCCGGTTCCATGACCCGGCTACCTCACCCGCCGCCGACGGTCTCCCATCCCAAAACGCCGATTGTGCAATGCAGCAAGGCCGTTATGCTGGGAGTCTCCAAGAGGTTTTAAGTGTCTGACATCAATGCCGATGCCTGGGTGTCCTCAGGCCACCGCCCGATGGGCTTTCCGGAATTCGTCGTCGTCATCGCATCCATCATGGCGCTGAACCCGCTGGCGATGGACATGATGCTGCCGGCGCTGCCGAACATCCGGTCTGCGTTCCAGATCGCCGACGCCAACCGTCCGCAAATGGTGCTGTCGATCTTCCTGGTCGGCTTCGGCGTCGGCCAGTTCGTGATGGGCCCGCTGTCGGACCGCTTCGGCCGCCGCCCGGTGCTGCTCGGCGGCATGACCGTCTACACCATCGCCGGCCTGCTCGCGATCATGGCGCCCTCGTTCGAGACGCTGCTGCTGGCGCGCGCACTGCAAGGGCTCGGCACCGCGGCAACCCGCGTGATCGCGACCTCAATCGTGCGCGACTGCTACGCCGGACGGCGGATGGCGAGCGTGATGTCGCTTGCGATGATGGTGTTCATCGCGGTCCCCGTCATCGCGCCGTCATTCGGCCAGGCCGTGATGCTGCTGACAAATTGGCATGGCATCTTTGTCATCCTGATGATTTACGGGGTGATCGCGCTGGCCTGGAGCGCGCTCCGGATGCCGGAGACGCTGGCGCCGGAGAACCGCAAGTCGCTGGCGATCCCGGACGTGCTGTCCGCGTTCCGCCAGACCGTCACCAACCGCCAGACGCTCGGCTACGCGCTCGCGGCCGGCGGCGTGCAGGGCTCGCTGTTTGCCTTCGTGTTCTCGTCGCAACAGATCTTCACCGAGGTCTTCAAGCTCGGACATTACTTCCCGGTCGCGTTCGCCGCGTGCGCGGTCGGCGTCGCGATCGCCGGCTTCCTCAATTCGCGCATCGTCGGCCGCATCGGCATGCGGGTGATCTCGCACGCCGCGCTGACCGGCTTTGCCGTCGTCGCAGGCGCGCTGTTCATCGCGGTGAAGACCGACACGCTGTCGCTGCCGCTGTTCATGGTGCTGTCGGGCCTGATGATGTTCGCATTCGGGCTGATGATGGCGAACTTCACCGCGCTTGCGATGGAGCCGCAAGGCAAGATCGCCGGCACCGCGTCGTCGCTCTACGGCACCATCACCACCCTGCTCGGGATCGGTGTCGGCACCACGATCGGCCAGGACTACGACGGCACGCTGCTGCCGTTCGCGACCGGCTTCTTCCTCTGCACGCTGGCCGCGCTCGCCGTGGTGCTGGTGACGGAAAAGGGCCGCATGTTCCGGCCGCATCACCATCCGATTTGACGATCCGTAGCCCGGATGGAGCGAAGCGATATGCGGGGCTACTGTTCCCGGATCTCGCTTCGCTCATCCGGGCTACGCAATTGTGCAGGGTGGGTTAGCCGAAGACGTAACCCACCATCTTTATCGCGAGTAGCGCGGCGGATTACGCTCCGCTAATCCGCCTACAGTGCCGACATTGCTGCGCGCCCGCACCGGCGCAGCCGCACGCCGCGTCGCCGCAAATCCCTCCATCCCGAGCTGCCATTGCAAGCCGACGATCGCGCCCTTGGTCGGCTGCAGCAGTCCGAGCGCGCTGAACAGCGTGAACGGCAGCCAGATCGCCAGTTGCAGCCAGGCCGGCGGCGCGTAGGTCATTTCCATCCAGAGCAGCGCCGGCACCACGACGTGGCCGACCACGACGATCACGAGATAGGCCGGAAAATCGTCCGCGCGCTGCGGGGTGAAGTCCTCGCCGCAGACCTCGCAATGATCCGCCACCTTGAGGAAGCGGCCGAACAGTTGGCCGCGCCCGCAGTTCGGGCACTTCATCGTAAAGCCGCGCCACATTGCCTTGGGAAGGGAAACTGTCTCCGTCATGACCATCGTCCTTGACCTGATCTGATGATCCATACAATATGCATTATCGAGCATACAATCAAAGACAAAGCGCCAGATTGCATGGATTGGATCCCTACAGTTTCGGAATGGCACGGCCCGATGTTCCTGCGCATCGTCGATGCGCTCGCCGCCGACATCGCGAGCGGCCGACTGGTGCGCGGCCAGCGGCTGCCGACCCACCGCGCACTGGCGTCGGCGCTCGACATCGATCTCACCACGGTGACGCGCGCCTATGGCGAGGCGCGGCGGCGCGGGCTGCTCGACGCCCGGGTCGGCCAGGGCACCTTCGTCTCGGAGACCACGGCGCGCGCGGCGTCCGATCTGCCCGCCCCAGTCAACATCGACCTGTCGATGAATTTGCCGCCGCAGCCGGTCGAGGCCAATCTCGACCTGCGCATCGCGCAGGGGTTGGCGACCATCCGCTCCGAAGCCGGGTTCTCCGCCTATCTCGGCTATGCGCGCCCCGGCGGCACCGCCGACGAACGCGAGGTCGGCGCCGCGTGGCTGCAGCCGCGCGTGCCGCAGGCATCGGCCGACCGCATCGTGATCTATCCGGGATCGCAGGCGATCATCTTCAATGCCCTGCTGGCGCTGACTTCGCCCGGGGATGTCGTGGTGACGGAGGCGTTGACGTTTCCCGGCATCAAGGCCGCGGCCGCGCGGCTCGATGTCCGCCTCGTCGGCGTTGCCATGGACGCCGAGGGCGCCAGGCCCGATGCGCTCGACGACGCTTGCCGCAAGCACAAGCCGAAGGCCGTCTATCTGGTGCCGACACAGCAGAACCCGACCACGGCGACGATGAGCGCTATCAGACGCAAGGCGATCGCCGACATCATCCGGAAGCGCGGCTGCGTCCTGATCGAGGACGATGTGTACGGCCCACTCGAACCGCAGGTGGCACCGATCGCCACGCTGATTCCCGAACGCACCTACCTTGCCGCGAGCATCGCCAAATGCATCGCGCCGGCCTTGCGCGTCGCCTATCTGCTGGCGCCCGATGCGAGCGCTGAGCAGCGGATGCGCGCCGGCATGCAGGCCACCATGCAGATGCCGCCATCGCTGATGGTCGCGCTGGTCACGCAATGGCTGCGCTCCGGCGTCGCCGCCGACATCATCCGCGCCATCCGCAACGAGGCGGCGGCGCGCCAGCAGCTCGCGGCTCGCTTCCTCAAGGGCGTCACCTATGCGGCGCGGCCGGCGAGCCACCATCTCTGGATGCCGCTGCCAAAACATTTCGACGGCACCGACCTGCTGTCGCACCTGATGCGCAATGGCCTCGCCGTAGTCGGCGAAGACGCCTTTGCGGCAGGCGATGCCGCGCCGCGCGGCTTGCGTGTCTCGCTCGGCGCAGCGCGCAATCGTGCCGAACTGAGCCAGGCGCTGCAGGTGCTGTCGAATGCCGTGCGCACGCCGGTCGGCGCCACGCAAATTGTGTAAATTTTCAACCATCGTCAGGGAATAAACTCGCCCGAAAATGATTATGGTGCGGGGGCGCCTGCGCTAAAACTGCGGCGTCCAGGGCATCAGGCAGGGGCGGCTTTCAATGTCAGGCGGATACGATCGAGCATTCCACACTGCCGTGCGGACGCTTCGTGAGGTAGTGACCGCGATCGTGTGTCTTGCACTTGTCACATCAAGTGCCGTGCGCGCGACCGATGCCCCTGCCCCGTCGCCGGAGAAGCTCGAACGCATCACCGCGTTCTTCGACAACGAGGTTGCGACAGGAAAAATTCCGGGCGCCGCCATCCTGATCCAGCAGCACGGCAAGCCGGTCTATCTGAAGACTTTTGGCTATCGCGACGTCACGACCAGGTCGCCGATGCGGCGCGGACACGATGTTCGCGCTGCATTCGATGACCAAGCCGATCACCAACACCGCCGCGATGATGCTGGTCGACGAAGGCAGGCTGTCGCCGCAGGACCCGCTGTCGAAATACATTCCGGCGTTCGCCGACGTAAAGGTCGGCATCGAGCCGGATGGCGGCAACGATATCAGCAAACTGGAGCTGGTGCCGCCGATCCGCCCGGTCACGATCGAGGACCTGATGCGGCATACCTCGGGCATCACCTACGAATATATCGGCGCCGACTGGATCCAGAAGCTCTACCGCGCAGGACATCTGTTCGACGGCAAGTTCGACAACAAGGAATTCGCCGCGCGGCTCGCCAAGCTGCCGTTGTCGCGGCAGCCGGGCACGATGTGGCGCTATGGTCATTCCACCGACGTGCTCGGCCGGGTGATCGAGATCGTCGCGGGCAAGACGCTCTATCAGTTCGAGAAGGAGCGCATCTTCGATCCCCTGAAGATGAACGACACCAGATACGTGCTCGATGCGGAAACCGAACGGACGCGGCTGGCCGAGCCGCTGCCGTCGGACACGATCCTGATCGCGGGGGAGAACGACCGGCGCGCGCATCCGGAGTGGGAATCCGGCGGCGGCGGCCTGGTGTCGACCATCCTCGACTATGCGCGCTTCGCGCAGATGCTGCTCAATGGCGGCGAGCTCGACGGCAAACGCTATCTGAGCCCGTTAGCCTTCAAGACCATGACGACGGACCATATCGGGCCGGGCTCCGGCGTCGGCCGCGACTACTGGTACTTCCCCGGCGACGGCTTCGGTTATGGCTACGGCATCGCCGTGCGCACCGATCCCGGCATTGCAAAGCCGCCGCCGCCCGGCTCGATCGGCGAATTGAAATGGGACAGCGGCAGCGGCACCTATTTCGGCGTCGATCCGAAGCTCGACATGATCTACATCATGCTCGAGCAGACCCAGAACGAACGCCAGCGCATCACGCCGGCGTTCAGGAAACTGGTGTACGACGCATTCAGCCCCGACTGAGTTGCGTCGCACTCATCTATTTGCGCCGAACCGTCTCCTGCCTGCGCCGTGCTGCGGCCGCGATCAGGCTCGCGGTGCATTCGTTGCAGACGAACGCACACTCATCCGTAAACAGGCCGATCCGTGGTTCGAATCCGATCGCACCATCGTCGGCCAGCCCATCGATGACGCCACCGCGGCACAGGCATTGGCGGCGTGACGCCAGTTCCCGCTCCATGACGCGCTCTCCCGCCGTCGCAGCTTCCTTCTCCGCGGGCTTCCCTCTCTGCAGCTTTCCTTGCGCTATATACTATCGTATATATCGAGACGACAAGGCAGGCGGGTGAGCAATCCGGTCGGGAACCCTGCAGACAACAACCATCGACCGGAGACGATCGCCTCACAATTCCTGCCTGGTCCAACCAGGTTCATCGAGGAAACGCGATCATGATAAAAAATAACGGCGACGCGGGACATCCGCGCGCAACGGGAGAACTGCTCAAGATCCGCCGCGCATCTCTGCAGCGTTTTCGAGCGAAGTGGATACCGGTTCGCGTGAAGAAAACGCGTCAAACCAAGACTCTAGTGAGCGCTGCTTCCATCATCCTCGCGCTCGGCACGGCCGCCGTAGCCCGCGCCGAAACGGCTCCGGTCGGCGTCCCCGACAAGAGCTTTCCGGAGAGCGTGACCTCGACCTCCGACGGGGCGCTTTACGTCGGCAGCTTCAACCAAGGCGGGGTGACCAAGATCTCGGGCGGCAAGGCCGAGCAACTGGTCAAGCCCGGTGCCGCCGACAGCCGCTCGACCTTGGGCGTGCTCGCCGACGAGAAGAGCGGCACGCTCTATGTCTGCTCCAACGACATCAGCGCGATGGGCGTCGCGGGGCCGAGCGACGCCAAGGGCGCCTGGCTGAAGACCTTCGATCTCAAGAGCGGCGCGCCGAAGGGCAGCTTCGCCCTGAGCGATCCGAAGTCGTTCTGCAACGATATCGTGGTCGGCGCCGACGGCACCGCCTATGTCAGCGATTCCTTCGCGCCGTTCGTCTACAGCCTGAAGCCCGGCGGCACGGCACTGGCGACCTTCGCCACCGATCCGCAGCTCGCGCCGGCCAAGGACGGCGTCGGCCTCGACGGCGTCGCGATCGGCGCCGACGGCAACCTCTATGTCACGACCTTCATTCCAGCCAAGCTGTTCAAGATCGAGATGAAGGACGGCAAGGCCGGCGCGGTGACGGAGCTGAAGCCGTCGCGGCCGCTCGACCATGCCGACGCGCTGCGCGCCCATGGCAACGGCTTCCTACTGATCGAGGGCAATGGCAAGCTCGACAAGGTCACGGTGAATGGCAACGAGGCCACCATCGACACCATCAAGGATGGCCTGGCCGAGCCGGTCTCGGTGACGCAGGTCGGCGATGTCGGTTGGGTTGCCGAAGGCAAGCTGTCCTACGTGATCGGCGACAACAAGGGCAAAGACCCCGGCCCGTTCAAGCTGACGCCGGTGGCGCTGCCGAAGTAGCGGCGGGTCGAGTTACGTTTCGCAGCAGACTTCGGCGCGCCGAGGATACGTCGCCGCGTCGAAGCCTTGGCGTGGACGGGACCGGGCCACCCTGTACGCCGCGGCCGCTCGGCTCAAGCACTGCGGTCTCTGCAATGCCGGATCACCCGCCTGCGCCTGCGCGGGTGATGACACTGCGTGGTGTGACGCCTTGAATCGAGCGCCATCCTCATCGTCGTCCCTGCTTTCGCAGGGACGACGATGGCTTGCACGATTTCTGAATAATAGAACAATACCGCTGAGTTGCCCGACGAGTCAAGTTGCCGTGTCCGCCGGCAGCCACCGGCTACTTTGCATGGGGTTGTTTTCGATATTTTGGCGGCGTGCCCCAGCAACTCGGCACCGATGCGGTCGCACCGCCGTCACCATGTCATCCGCTAGATCACATAAAACCCGTGCGTGCCGTCGCGGCGCAGCTGGTCGACCAGGCCGTACTCCCAATCGAGATAGGCCTGCATCGCCTTTTCCGCGACGCCGGTGCCTTCATAGGGACGGCGGTAACGATGCGCGGGATCGGGCCGCGGCACGACGCGCGGCGGCCCCAATTCCAGCGGACCGTCATAGCCGCCGTCGAGCACGTAAACCTCCCAGCCCATCTGCGCGAGCCAGGACGCCGTCATGTCGGCGCGGATTCTCTTGTCGTCGGTCAGCACGATGCGGGCGCCGCGCACCGGCGCGGCCATGTCGATTTCCTGCACCAGCTGGCCGCCCGCATAGTGGCGGAAGCCGGCCAGATGACCGGCGGCGTATTCCTCGGCGTCGCGGACGTCGAAGCGATACAGCGTGCGGTGTGCGTCGTTTTCCAGCGCGGCGAGTTCAGCCGCGCCGATGCGGCGGACGCCGGCGCGATAGGCGACGTCGCGCGCATTGTCGGCGGCTCCTTCGAACGGCCCGACGCCGCCGCGCTTGCCGGCGCCGTGTTCGAGATCGTGTTTCGCAAGCGTCCAGCCGATCGTGCCGTTGCGTAGCGCCCGCACCTTGTTCGGCAGCCCGGCATTGATCAGCGACTGCGTGCCGATGATCGAGCGGGTGCGGCCGGCGCAGTTGACGATGATGGTGGTGTCGGGATCGGGCGCCGCGCTCCCTGCGCGCAGCACCAGCTCCGCGCCGGGCACGCTGACCGAGCCCGGGATATTCATGGTGGCGTATTCGTCGAAGCGGCGGACATCGAGGATCGCGATGTTTGCCTTGTCGGATATCAACGCGGCGACCTCGTCGGCGCTCAGCGAGGGCGTGTGCCTGCGCGCCTCGACCAGCTCGCCGAAGGCCTTGGCGTAGGAATTGACGTCCTCGAACACCTCGCAACCGGCCGACTTCCAGCCCTGCAGGCCGTCGGCAAGCGCCGCGACGTTGCTGTAGCCCAGCGCCTGCAACTCGCCGGCCGCGGCAGCGACCAGTCCCTCGCCATTGTCATAGAGAACGATCGGCACATCCTTGCGCGGCAATCGCAGCTCGGCTTCCAGCGCGATCCGGCCGGCCGCCATGTTGGCGGCAAACAGCGGATGGCCGGTGGCGAAGTCCGCCTCATGCCTGACATCGAGCAGCGCGATCTCCTCGCGCAGCAGCAGCGTTGTGCGGATGGTCTGGGGTGTGACGGAAGAAACTGTCATGAGATGGCGGCCTTGGGCAGGAAATGCGCAGGCCTGCTCTAGGCCGAAATCGCGCGCCGTCAATAGCCTTAACCAGCCCGCAACCCCGATCTTCACGAGCCGGGGTCCGGGAACGAAAATCCGCCATCCCGCTTTGCCCAACCGGGGCGCGCTTGCTAACGTTCCAATCGGCCCCGTTGGCGCCCGATCAGGCCTTCCGGACAAGAGAAGGTAGCGGGGCCACGCCTGGAGTTCTGGGAGGATGACCATGAGATCAGTCGGAAATGAACCATTGTCGCGTCACGCCCTCGCCTATGTGCTGGCCGGCGGACGCGGCAGCAGACTTCAGGAGCTCACCGACAGGGCGCGCCAAGCCGGCGGTGTATTTCGGCGGCAAGTCCCGCATCATCGATTTCGCGCTCTCCAACGCCGTAAACTCGGGCATCCGCCGCATCGCGGTGGCGACCCAGTACAAGGCGCACAGCCTGATCCGACATCTGCAAGGCGGCTGGAACTTCTTCCGCCCGGAACGAAACGAGAGTTTTGACATCCTGCCCGCAAGCCAGCGCGTCTCCGAGACCAACTGGTATCTCGGCACGGCGGACGCCGTGTATCAGAACATCGATATCCTCGAGGCGCACGGCACCAAGTACATTCTGGTGCTCGCCGGCGACCATATCTACAAGATGGACTACGAGGTGATGCTGAAGCAGCATGTCGAGAGCGGCGCCGACGTCACGGTCGGCTGCCTCGAAATGCCGCGCACGGAATCCAGCGGCTTCGGCATCATGCATGTCGACGACAACGGCCTGATCCAGTCGTTCCTGGAGAAGCCGTCCGATCCGCCGCCGATGCCCGGCAAGCCCGACAAGTCGCTCGCCAGCATGGGCATCTACGTGTTCGACTCGCAATTCCTGTTCGATGAATTGCGCCGCGATGCCGCCGATCCGAATTCCAACCATGATTTCGGCAGGGACATCATCCCCTATATCGTCAAGCACGGCCGCGCGGTGGCGCATCAGTTCAACGATTCCTGCGTCCGCTCCGGCGACGATCCCCGCTCCTACTGGCGCGATGTCGGCACCGTCGACGCCTATTGGGGCGCCAATATCGATCTCACCGACGTCGTGCCGGAGCTCGATCTCTACGACCGCGCATGGCCGATCTGGACCTATGCCGAGATCACCCCGCCCGCCAAATTCGTCCACGACGAGGACGGACGGCGCGGCCAGGCCGTCACCTCGCTGGTCTCGGGCGCCTGCATCATCTCGGGCGCGGCGCTGCGCCGATCGCTGCTGTTCACCGGCGTCCACGTCAATTCCTACGCCAATGTCGAGAACGCGGTGATCATGCCCTATGTGAATGTCGGCCGCGGCGCACGGCTCCGAAACGTCGTGATCGATCGCGGCGTGCGGATTCCGGAAGGGCTGGTGGTCGGCGAGGATCCCGAATTCGACGGCAAGCGCTTCCGCACCACCGAGAACGGGATCACGCTGATCACGCAAACGATGATCGACAGGCTCCCGACATGACGCCCATCCGCGTCCTCGCGGTCGCCTCGGAAGTCTACCCGATCGTCAAGACCGGCGGCCTCGCCGACGTGGTCGGCGCGCTGCCGGCGGCGTTGAAGCAGCACGGCGTCGCGACGCGGACGCTGGTGCCCGGCTATCCCGATGTGCTCAAGGCGCTGGCCTCGGCGGAGACGCTGCTGAACTGGGGAGAATTTTACGGCGGGCCGATCCGCGTGCTCGGCGGCACCCATGACGGTCTCGATCTTGTTGCGCTCGACGCGCCGCATCTCTATGCGCGCCCCGGCAATCCCTATGTCGGTCCCGACGGACGCGACTGGCCCGACAACGGCATCCGTTTTGCGGCGCTGTCGCGGATGGCGGCCGAAATCGGCCGGGGTGCGATCGAGGGCTTCGCCCCCGACATCGTGCATGCGCATGACTGGCAGGCCGGGCTCGCGCCGGCCTATCTGCATTATGGCGCGCAGCCGCGGCCGGGCACGGTGATGACCGTGCACAACCTCGCCTATCAGGGACAATTCTCGCCGGACATGCTGGCGGTGTTCGGCCTGCCAAGCGAGGCCTATTCGCTTCACGGCGTCGAATATTACGGCACCATCAGCCTGTTGAAGGCCGGCCTGCAATTCGCCGACCGCATCACCACGGTGTCGCCGACCTATGCGCAGGAGATCCAGAGCGACGAAGGCGGCATGGGACTCGGCGGCCTGCTGCGCGAGCGCTCCGACGTGCTGAGCGGCATCCTCAACGGCATCGACATCGATGTGTGGAATCCGGCCACCGATCCCGACATCGCGGCGCGCTTCAGCACCGGGCAAATGGCGGGGCGCGCGGCCAACAAGGCCGCGCTGCAGCAGCGCTTCGGGCTTGATCCGGCGCCGGATGCGATGCTGCTCGGCGTCATCAGCCGGCTGTCATGGCAGAAGGGGCTCGACCTGCTGCTGGAGAACATTCCGACATTGCTCGGCGAAGGCATTCAGCTCGCGCTGCTCGGCAGCGGCGATCGCGATCTGCAGGATCGCTACGCCGCGCTAGCGCGCGACAATCCCGGGCGGATCGCGGTGGTGATCGGCTATGACGAGGCGCTGGCGCATCTGATCCAGGCAGGCTCCGATGCGCTCGCGGTGCCGTCGCGGTTCGAGCCGTGCGGCCTCACCCAGCTCTGCGCGCTACGCTACGGCGCGGTCCCGATCGTTGCCAATGTCGGCGGCCTTGCCGACACCGTGCTGGGCTTCGACGAAGCCGCAGTCACCGGCAGTGCTGCGACCGGCGTCAAGTTCGCACCCGTGACCTCGGAAGCGCTCGCCCATGGCTTGCGCACGGCGAACCTGCTGTTCAACGACAAGGTGACCTGGCGCCGGCTGCAGCAGGCCGGCATGGCCACCGATGTCTCCTGGCACAATCGCGCCGGCCGCTACGCCGCACTCTACCGCGAGCTCGCCGCCGCGCGAGGATGACGCGCGATCAATTCAGCAGATCGCAGGACGCGATGCGGTTGATGTCGGCGAGGCGGCGATCGGGATTGCCCTTGAGATCGAGGCTTGCGACGAGATCGAGCAGGCGGCCATAGGCGCGGTCGGCGACCGCGACCGGCAGCGGCTCCTCGTCGAAGATTTCGACGTAATTGCCGACGAGGCCGCTCAGCAGCCGGCAAACGCCGCGTTGCTCCGGGTCGTCCTTGCCTAGGGTCTCGAGCTTTTGCTGGAAGGTCCTAAAGGTCCGCAGGCCGGGCGGTTGCTGCGAAAGCCAAGTATGCAAATCAGCAGCGCGCAAATCAGAATTTTGTAAATCAGTCATATCAGCCTCTTCAAGCAGGAGAAGAAGCTACCGGTTTATATAGCCGAACACGGTTCCGCGCCATGACGAATTTTGCATAGCATCCCCTGCCCGGCCGCGCAGGCCGTGTCATCGGATTGGCGCGCGGCATCGCTAGAGTATCTTGGTTTTGATCAAAGTCGCGCGAGTGCCGGCAGGATCCTGTAGCGCGCGATCTCGTGCGGATAGTCGCCGCGATTGGCGAGCAGCACGATGCCGAACCGGCGCGCCGGCACCAGGCCGATATAGGCTGAGGCATTGTTGAGGCCGCCCGGCTTGTCGATGACGGTGACGCCGTCCCGCCGCACGTGCTCCCACGCCATCGCCTGCCCGAACGTCGCATCGATACGAAAACTCTCGCGCATGGTCACTTGCAATGCCGCGCGCAATTCGGGATCGATCACCGCGCCGTCGAGACAGGCGCGCAGCAGCATGCCGAGATCACGCGCCGACGAGAACATCTGGCCGGTGCCGGGAAAATCGTAATAGCTTTGCTGATTGCCGGGTGGACCGATCGCCGTGCCGTCATGGGAGTAGCCCTGGACTATGCGCTGCATGATTTCCGGCGCCATCGCCGCGCGATTGTCCTCGCCACGATCCGGAACGAAGGTCGAGGTCATGCCGAGCGGCCTGAGGATACGGCTCTCGATCAACGTTGCGATCGGCATGCGATAGCGCTGCTCCAGCACCAGCTGCAGCAGGACATAGCCGGCATGGCTGTAGATGCGCTGCTTGCCCGGTTGCTCTCCTGTCTGGGGCGTCCAGGCATTGAGCATCGCGATGAACTGATCCTGGCTGAAGGCCTCGTTCGGCCATGGCGGATGATCGGTCGGCAGCAGCAGCCCCGATGTATGGTTGACGAGCTCGCCGACCGTGACGCGGCTGATATAGTCGCCGTGCAACTCCGGCAAATACTTGCCGACGGGATCGTCCAGCCGCAATTCGCCGCGCTCGGTGCCGAGTGCGACCAGTGTTGCCTCGAACAGCTTGCGCAGCGAGGCGAGATTGAACAGCGTGTCCGAGGTGACCGGCCGTTTTGCCGCAGTGTCGGCGAAGCCGTAGTTGAAGAAGGCGACCCGGCCGCCGGCATAGACCGCCGCGGCCAAGCCGCCCGGATCGACCGCGGTCGCGGTCGGCGCCAGTTCCGTCGTGACGATGTCCCTGATCTGCGCATCCATGTCGGAATCAGCCCGCGCGCCCGTCAGCACGCTAGCGGCAACGGCAAGCAGGACAGCCGCGATCCGGACGAAGAGCCATTGTCTCATGTAGAACGAATTCGGGACGATGTTGCGATGTGACCCGCAGGCGGACCTGTTTAGCCATCGAGAAATGGCGACATCGCGATCCTAGCGGTGGAACCCACGCGTCCGAATTCACGATCGCGCGTCTTGCACCGTTACCCATTCCAGCTGGGGAACGGGCGGCCCGATCGCTGTTCCGGCGGTCACTCCCGGAAACCACGATCGCGACCGCCCTCCCACTCCAGCCACGGCGCGGGAACTGCAATGGAACTAAAAAATGCGGGGCGCTTGAAAATACCAGAAACGTGCAGCGACGGAGAGGCAATACCGACGCTTGCCGGGCTCGCCGCCGATATGTCTGACTTCGTCACATTCCGCTCCAACCGGGGGACGGTTTCTTACTAGCAACAATTCGTCAATCAAGGGTTGAGTAGGCCCATGGGATTCGATTTGCAAGACACGGCTGCGTGCGACGGATTGTCCTGTTCCCGATGCGGGACGCGCGCGATGCCGTGGTTAAGCATGGCTTAACTATCGAACCCGCGGCGCGCGCACTTATCCAGTCCGCGACCGGACGATCGACCGCGGCAACGACGCCAGCAGCAGCACGAGGCAGACGCAGAGCAGCACGATGTCCTTGAACAGGAACTCGCCGGCCAGGTTCCAGGCCATCGGGTCGGTCGACAGGCTCCATTTCACCACCCCGGGTGTCGTGAAGAAGAACGACCAGGTCACTGCAAAGGTGATCACGCCCATCAATGCGCCGATTGCGGACAGGATCGGGCTGAACGCGCCGGCGGCGAGCAGCACGGCGATGCCGAACTCGGTGACGCCGAGCACATAGGCCTCGCCGCGAAGGCCGAACACCGACAGCCACGAGACGAACGGGCTGTTGCTGATGAATTGCACGATGCCTTGCGCCGATTGCAGCGTGAACTTCTGCATGCCGAACGACACGAAGATCACCACCATAACCCAGCGCAGGATCGCGAGCAGACGATAGGACCCGTCGCCTTGTTCGGCGATGTTGAACGACAGATTCATGCGGATGTTTCTTCCCTCTCGCTGCGATGCCATCATCAGCCGCGGTTACGGTGTTCGTGGCAGGATTACGCAGCGCGCCCCGCGCGCGTTACGCGAGGGAGGGCGTCACGTCCTTCACAAGGATGTGCAGACGAGGTGATCGGCAGGGCCGGCGGACGGCGGAAGCCTCAGGCCGCGGTGAACAACTTGCCGACCTTCTCGTAGGCTTCGCCCTTGAACCGCATCAGCTGAAACTGCTTGATCGGCACATAGTCGTTCGGCGTGGTGTTGAGGGTGATCCCGGGAATCAGCAGCGGCGCGGCGAAGCTGTTCAGACTGGTCGCCTGGTGCAGGATATCGGCCCGCGTCAGTTGGTCGCCACATTGCCTGATCACGTGGGCGGCGGTAGCCGCCGCCGTGTAGCCGATAGCGTAGAGGTCGTCGGCGCGATCGGCGTTCGGGACGTAACGGTCGAGGAACGCCATGTATTGCTTCATATCCGGCGTGTCGGCCCAGAGCGGATTGCCGGGGTCCTGTCTCGTCGCGAAAGCGAGAATGCCCTGCGCGGTCGCGAAGCCCGCGGGCTTCAGCGTCGCGCGGACCGAGGCATTGCCGGCACCGAGAAATATCTGCGGCCGCCATTCGAGCGCGGCCATCTTGCGCAATGCCTGGCTCGCCATCTTCGGGATGGTGATGAGGAACACCACGTCGGCGCCGGACAATTTGATCTGGACGATCTGGGAATCGATGGTCGGATCGCCGACCGAGTAATTCAGCTCCGACGTGATCTGCGCGGTCCTGGCGCCGAGACCGGTCTTCAGGCCTGCCAGCGTTGCCTTGCCGGCATCGTCGTTCTGATACAACAGGCCGATCTTCGCATCGGGCATGGTGGCGGCAATGTAGCGGCCGACGACACCTCCCTCGATCTCGTAGGTCGATCCGCCGACCATGGTCCATGGATTGGCCGCCGGGTCCGACAGCTTGCTGGCGGCTGCCGCAAGGAACAGCTGCGGGACCTTGCGCGCGTTCATGTATTTCTGCACGGCGATGTTGCCCGGCGTTCCCATCGCGCCCGCGATGAACAGCACCTCGTCGCCCTCGACCAGGCGCCGCGCCGCTTCAACCGATTTCGGCGGGCTGTAGGCGTCGTCATAGTTGATGAACTTGATCTTGCGGCCGTTGATGCCGCCGGCGTCATTCAGCATGCGGAAATAGGCATCCATGGCGTTCGCAAGCACGCCGAACGACGACACCGGGCCGCTGAGCGGGCCGAACTGCCCGATGCGGATTTCCTGATCGCTGGCACCGGGATCATAGGAGGCGCCGGCAAGTGCCTTGCCGCCAATGCATGCCGCGAGCCCAGCCGCTGCCGTCCCGAGCAGCGTTCGACGGCTGATCGTCTTCATCGGTTTCCTCCACTGGATTTAGGGCGCCTTATGCGGCGCCTCTTTCGAATGCCACGTGATATTGCGCGGCGATCTCGTCGACGATGTCGGCCGCTCCCGTCACCGCGCGCACGCCGGAGACCGAATGACCGGCGCTCCAGACCTCGATCCAGCGCCGCGGCGCTCCCGCGTCGCCCTTTCCGCCGAACTTTTCGCGCGCGCGCGCCTCCGACACGGACTCATCGAGATTTGCGGGATCGAGACCCGCCGCGACGATCGAGGGCCGCAGCATGCTGGCCTCGAGGCCGGTGAAGGCCTTCGTCAGCATGATGTCGTCGAGTGAGCTGTCGACCAGCATCCTCCGATAGGCATCGCTCGCCATGCTCTCGCGCGCTGCAATGAAGCGCGTTCCCATATAGGCGAGATCGCAGCCGAGCAGCCGCGCCGCGGCGAGCGCGGTGCCATCAGTCACGCCGCCCGCGAGCACGACCGGGCCATCGAACATGGCGCGCACCGCGCGCACGAAGGCGAATGGATTGGCCCAGCCGGTCTGCCCGCCGGCACCGGCGGTGAGCAGGATCAGGCCGTCGGCGCCCGCCTCGATCGCCTTCTCGGCATGACGGAGCGAAGCGATGTCTGCGAGCACGAGACAACCGACATCATGCAGCGGCGCGACCGCCGCCGCCGGCGAACCGACGCTGGTGATGACCATCTCGACCTTGTGCCGGACGAGACAGGCGAGATCATCCTTGAAGCGCGGCTGGCGGATGATGAGGTTCGGACAATGCGGCGCGGCCGGCCGGCCGAGATCGGCGACATTGCGCTCGATCTGATCCAGCCAGGCATCGAGCTCTTCGACCGAGCGAGCGTTCGCGGTTGGAAACGCGCCGATCGCGCCGGAGCGGCAGACCGCCGTCACGAGATCGACGCCGGAGACACGCAGCATTGGCGCCGCGATCAGCGGCAGGCGAAGCCGCTGTGCGATCGCAGCGGGGAGCGCGCTCCGGCGGGCAGCGGCCTGCATGATCAGCGTCCCTTCCAGACCGGCTTGCGCTTTTCGGCGAATGCCTTCAGCCCCTCGGTGCGATCCTCGGACTTCAGTGCGCGTTCTGCGATCGGCCCCTGCGCGGTCCAGCCCTCTTCATCGGTCCAGTTCGCGGCCTGGAAGATGATCTCCTTCGACGCAGCGAGTGCCGTCGGGCCATTGACGAGGAGCTCGTTGCCGAAGGCAACCGCCGCCTCGAGCGCCTGCCCCGGTTCGACGAGCCGGTTCACGAGGCCGAGGCGCTCGAAGTACCCCGCGCCCTTGAACTGTCCGGTCAGCGCTAGCTCCATGGCGACGTGATAGGGGATCCGCTTTGGCAGTCGGAACAGGGCCGCCGCCGATGGCGACGACATTGTGCCTGACTTCCGGCAGTCCCATCTTGGCGTCACGTGCGGCAACGATCAGATCGCAGGACAGGCAGAGCTCGAGCCCGCCGCCGACGGCATAGCCCTCGACGGCCGCGATCAGCGGCTTGCGCGGCGGCCGGCGAAACAGTCCGAAGCCGCCGCGTTCCGTCACGCCGCGCTCGCCGCGCGCGACCGCCTTGAGATCGGCGCCGGCCGAGAAGTTGCCGCCCGCGCCGGTGATGACGCCCGCGAACAGCGCATCCTCCGCGTCGAGCAGATCCATCGCATCGCAGATGCCGTGCGCGAGCGCAGCGTTGCACGCGTTGCGCGCTTCGGGACGGTTCAGGGTGACGACCAGGATGTGGCCGCGCCGTTCGGTCAGAACGACCTGTTCGCTCTCAGTAGTCATCGCTACGCCTCACAATGCGAAGGTAAAGCCGCCATTGACCGGATAGGTCTGGCCGGTGATCCACGCACTCGCATCGGAGGCAAGGAACAGCACCATGTTGGCGACGTCGGACGGCAGGCCCGGGCGGCGGATGACGTATTTCTCCATCATCTTCTTCTGCCGCTCGGGATCGGCCTTCAGCCGCGCCTCGATCGCGGGCGTCAGGGTCGCGGCAATCGCCACGCAGTTCGCCGTGATGTTGTGGCGGCCGAGCGAGCGCGCCACCGCACGCGTGAAGCCCGCGGCGCCCGCCTTTGCGCCCGAATAGACCTCGAGGCCCGCCTCACCGGCGCGGCCGGCATCGGAGATGATAGTGACGATGCGGCCGCCCTTGCGCTCGATCATCTGCGGGATGCAGGCCGAGGCGCAGTTGATGACGCCGTAGAGGTTGACGCCGATGAAGCTGTTCCAGACCTCAGGGCCGGTCTCCCAGAACGGCTTGCGTGCATCGGGATCGGGGGTCGCGCCGGCATTGCCGGCATTGTTGACGAGAACGTCGATCGGGCCGAAGGCCTGCTCGGCCTTGCCGACCATCGCCTTGACCGAGCCAAGATCGGTGACGTCGGCCTGCACCGCGATCGCCTTGCCGCCGGCGGCATCGATTTCGCGCGCGACCTGCTCGGCGCGATCGAGGAAGTAGTCATTGACGACGATGCCCGCCGCATGGTGCGCGGCGAAATGCAGCGCGATCTGGCGCCCGACGCCCTGGCCCGCACCGGTGATCAGCGTCACCTTGCCGTTCAGATCAAGAATATCACTCATACGTTTCTCTCCCGTCCCTTCCAGTAGGGCTCGCGCAATTCGCGCTTGAGCAGCTTGCCCATGGTGTTGCGTGGCAGTTCATCGACGATCGACAGCGTTCGCGGCCGCTTGTACGAAGCCAGGTGGTCGCGGCAGAAGTCGAGGATCGCGGCCTCGTCGGCAATGTGGCCCGGCTTCAGCTCGCAGAACGCCTTGACCTGCTCGCCGAACTCGTCGTCGGGGATGCCGATAACAGCGACGTCCTGCACATCGGGATGTCTGAGGATCGCGGCCTCGATCTCGGCCGGATAGATGTTGACGCCGCCGGCGATGATCATGTCCTTGGCGCGATCGGTGATGAACAGATAACCGTCGTCGTCGAGCATCCCGACATCGCCGACGCGGAAGTATCCGTCGTCGTCGCACGTGTCCGCTCCGAGCGGCTTGCCGTTCAGATAGGAGCGGATCGTCACCGGCGTCCTGATCCAGATCTCGCCGGACTGGTTGCGCGGCAGCTCGCGCCCGTCGGCATCGCGAATCGAGATGTCGACATGCTTGTGCGGGCGGCCGCTGGACCCGGGCTTGCGTTCCTGCATCTCCGGCGGCAGGAAACTGATCATGCCTACCTCGGTCGCGCCGTAGCCTTCGCCAAGCACGCCTGCGCCGAAATAGCGGATGATCCAGCGCTTGAGCTCGTAGGGCACCGGCGCTGCGCCGACCGACAGCGCGCGGATCGACGACACGTCGTAAGCGTCGAGCACGTCCTTCGGCAGCGCCGCCAGGCGCTTGTACATGGTGGGAACGCCGGTCCAGTTGGTGACGCGGTGCTTTGCGATCAGGCGAAGCGCGCCTTCCGGATCGAAGCGGCGCATCAGGATCACCGGGTTGCCGAGCTGGATCGCACCCCAGACCTGCGACGGGCCGGCGCCATGATGCAGCGGCAGCGTCAGCAGCGAGACGCCGCCCGGCTGACCGCGCCGGGTCTGCGCCACGTCGCGGAGATATTCGCTGGTGCGTTGATCCATCTGCACGCCCGGCTGCACCGCCGAGACCACGCCCTTGGGCAGGCCCGTGGTGCCTGATGTGTAGAGGATCAGCGGCGGCCGTCCGGTGGAATGCAGCGGCGGCTCGGCGGGCCCGTCGAGCAGATCGGAGAATGCGACGAAGCCTGGCGACGCGGAACCGATCGAGACCGCGAGCTTGATCGGCAAACCCTCGAATGCGGGCTTCAGCGCCGCCGGATCCTCATCGTCGCAGACGATGACCTGGGCGCCGCTGTTGGACAGCACGTACTGCGTCTCCGATGGCGTCAGCCGCCAGTTCAGGCCGAGCAGCGAGCAGCGCAGCTTGCCGATCGCCTCGCTCAGGATCGGCCACTCGATCCGGATCTGGGTCCGCAACACCACGATGTCGCCGGCGACGACGCCTCTGGCCGCAAGGCCGTGCGCGACGCGGTTCGCGGCGTCGTTGAGCTGCGACCAGGTCATCCGGTGATCGCCCTCGATGAAGGCGATATCGTCGGGGCGATTGGCGGCCCAGTATTCGACGCTGTTCGGCAGGATGCTCATTTCGCCAGCCTACGTTCGAGCGTCGCGATGAAGTGCGCGCTGACGACCTCGAGATTCAGTCCCTCCGGATCGACCAGCCACTGCGCCACCGATCCGCGCAGCGTGGCGATGATCAACGCGCTTTCGGTCTCCGGATCGATATCGGCGCGCAACCGGCCCTCGGCCATTCCCGCCCTGAGGGCGGCGGCGATCTCGCCTCGGGTTTCGCGATTGAGTTTCGCCACGGTGGCCGTGATCGGCGGCACGGTGAGCGCGCCCGCCAGCACGGCATGAAAGGCGCGCGCCATCACAGGATTCCGCGCCGGCATCACGAAGTAGTATCGGCACGACGAGAGCAGGCTGTCGTAGCCGGTCAGCCCCGGCGCGGAAGCGCGGCGTTCGGTGATGAAGGATTCGATGATGTAGGTGCCGAGCGCCGACAGCAGGTCGGCCTTGGTCTTGAAATAGTGCGACGGCAAACCGCGACTGTAGCCGGCGCGCTCGCCGGCCTCCGCCAGCGTGATCGCCTCGAGCCCGTTTTCAGCGACGATCAGCGCGGCCGCTTCGAGGATCCGCCGCTCCGCCTCGTCGCGCCGCTCGACCTGGGTCCGCCGTGACACCGATACGGGCGCGTCATCTCGCTGCTCCTGCGCGCGTCGAACTGCTCGTGCCATTCAGCTTCGCTCCCTTTGCCGTGCGGCCACTTCTTGCTTGCATTCAAGCTAAAATAATGTTTGTTGGTCAGTCAACAAGTTTCTTTGGAGGAAACGCATGCAACCGAACAAGCTACTGAAACCAGGGCTGTATTCCGCAGCATCTAATGACCAGGCGGGGGCGACAGTCCGCCTCAAGGGCGGCCGCTGCCGCTGCGGATACGTCTTCTTCCCGATGCAGACCTATGGCTGCGAGCGCTGTGGCAGCCACGGCGATGCGCTGACGCCTTGCGAACTCTCGGCCCAGGGAACGCTGCTTGCGGAGGCAACCGTTCACCTCCACGCCGACAAGAACCGTCCGGCTCCCTTCACCATCGTCAAGGTCGCGCTCGACGACGGCCCTGTCATTCGCACCCTACTTGCCGAGGACAGCGCGCCCGTTGTGCCGGGCCAGCGCGTGAGCGGCAGGCTCGCCGCAATCGGACAGAGCGAGAGCGGCGAGACCGTGCTCGATCTCCGCTTCAGCATCGCATCCTGATTGATCCGGAGGTTTGCCATGACACGATCACTCAACGAGCTGCGGCCGGTCTACGTCGTCGGCATCGGCTGGCATCGCTACCAGAACCCGAGCGAGACACCCTATGTGGAGCTCGGCCTCACCGCGATCCGCGCCGCGCTTGCCGATGCGCGCATCGAATGGCCCGCGGTCGAATCGACCTATGTCGCGACCGCGCTGCTCGGCATGGCGTCGGGGCGGCCGATGCTGCGCCATCTCGGCGCGACCGGCGCGCCGCTGATGCATGTCGAGAATGCATCGGCCTCCGGATCGACCGCGTTCCGCCATGCCTGCATCGAGGTCGCGAGCGGCATCTCCGATGTTGCCCTGGCGGTTGGCGTCGACAAGCGCAATCCGGTGCGGCGCCCCGAGACCGGCATCGGAAACCTCGCCGAAGACGCCATCGTCCCCTTCACGCATTTCGCGCTGCTGACCAATGAATACGCGGTCCGCCACAACGCCTCGACCGAGGACATTGCCATGGTCGCGGTGAAGAACCACCGCAACGGCGCCAAGAATCCGAACGCGCAGCGACAGCAAGAGCGCACGCTCGACGAGGTGCTCGGCGGCAAGCGAGTGTCGGGATCGCTGACGTCACTGCAATGCACGCCGATCGGCGAAGGCGCCGCCGCCGTGATCGTCGCATCCGAGGACGGCATTCGCAGGCTTGGCATCGACGCCGGCCGCGCCATTCGCACCACGGCCTCGGTCGGCCGCAGCGAACGGGTCTATCCGCCCGGCGCCGGCTTCGACGCGGCGCTCACCAAGGAGACCGCCGACCTTGCTCTGGCGCAGGCCAAGTTAACGCCGAAGGATCTCGACATCATCGAGCTGCACGACGCCTTCACGGTCGAGGAGCTGCACTACATCGAAAGCATCGGCCTCTGCCCCGAGGGGCATGGCGTTCGCATGCTGAAGGACGGCGCGCTCGATATCGGCGGGCAATGCGCGATCAACCCCTCCGGCGGCCTGATCGCGATGGGACACCCGATCGGCCCCACCGGTATCGGCCAGATCGGCGAGATCGTGATGCAGCTGCGTGGCGAGGCCGGCCCACGCCAGCATGGCGGCGCGCGCATTGGGCTGGCGCATATGGTCGGCGTCGGCGCGGTCTGTTACGTGCACATCCTGCAACGGTGACGCCGCTCGAAGACGCGCCAGCTCACGCGCGCTGGCGCTGCGGCCGCGCGGCGTCCTTGGCCGGCACCGGCATGGTGAAACCGTACAGGAACAGGTCCACCACCATGTCGGCGAACTCGCCGGGATCGACGCCGCCCTTCGGATCGTACCAAGTGTGGCTGAAGTTCAGGATGCCGAACAGCATCATGCTGTAGATCTTCTTGGTCCGCCTGACGATCTTGCCTTCCTTGTCGAGCTTGACCAGGAGATCCGAGACCGTGTCGACGAGCTGGCGCTCCAGCGCCTTGATCGCATCCTGCTCGGTCTCACCGAGGAACGAGAGGTCGTTGAGGATGACGCGCTGCTCGTCGCTCGAGCGCGCATTGAGTGCGACGATGGCCTGGATCGCCGCACGAAACTGCTCCAGCGTTGCCGCCTTGCCGGCCATCGCGGCCTCGACATCGGCGATCATCTCGCGGATATGCGCATCCAGGATCGCGAACAGGATCGCTTCCTTCGAGTCGAAATAATGATACAGCGCGCCGCGCGACAGCTTGCAGGCATCCGCAAGGTCGGCGATCGAGGCACGCATGTAGCCCTGCCGCGCGAACAGGCCGCAGGCGGTGGTGAGGATGCCCCGCTGGATCTCGTCGTAGTTTTCTGAGCGCGTCCGCGCCATACTCGTTTCTCTCGTGCACCATCGGCGTCGCCGGAATCGGACGACACCCGTCTCTCTATACTACCGCCGCTCCACGCCCTCCTCCCCTTTGCGGGCGCCATCCACCAGAACTCTTCCATCGCTCGCCACGGCGCGCGACCTGCGTCAAAAAATAATTTGAACGACCGGTCGGATTATATTAGAGTGCCTGCCATCAAGCAAGCAGATTGCGCACGCCGGAACCAATCCGGCGGCATCGAGGGAGGCTGCGCGTGGATTCTCATAAGGTCGATGCTGTCGTGATCGGAGCCGGCGCCGGCGGGCTATGCGCCGCGGCGCGTCTCGCCCATGGCGGGCTGCATACGCTCGTCGTCGACGACAAGGACCGGCTCGGCGGGCGCGCCTCGACCGAGGAGATCGACGGCTTCAAGGTCAATATCGGCGCGATCGCGATCGAGTTCGGCGGCGTGTTCGAGGAGACCTTCCACACCGTCGGCGCGCCGCTCGATATCCGCGCGCCGGAGCCTGCGAGCTCGTTCTTCATCGACGGCAAGGTGATCGATGTCGGCCGCGGCGGCTGGTCGCTGCTGCTCGGGCAACTCACGAAGCAAGCCTCGCGCATTCTGGAGAAATTCGCCGATGCCCGTTCCGGCAACCTGCCCGACGGGCGGCAATCGACCGAGGACTGGCTGAAGGGCTACACCAGCAACGCCACGGTGCACGCGCTGTTTCGCAATCTCTGCGCGGCGATCTTCGCCTGCAACGCCGCCGAGCTGCCGGCCCGCGCCTTCCTCACCTATTTCACCAGCAAGGGTGCCTTCAAGAAGTTCGGCTTCTGCCCGCAGGGCACGATCGGCGTCTGGAACAGCCTGGGCGGCGCAATCCGGCGCAATGGCGACATCTGGCTCGCCACGCCGGCGACCACGATCCACACCGCCAACGGCCGCGTCGAAGGCGTCACCGTGCTCCGGAACGGCGAGCGGGTGCGGATCGACACCGACCTCGTCATCAGCAACGCCGGACCGAAAGCCACCGTCGCGCTCGCCGGCAGCGCGGCGTTCCCGGCGGATTACATCGCCAAGGTGAAGAACGACCTTCGCCCGGCCGCCAACATCGTCATCAATGTCGCGAGCCGCGAGCCGCTGATCAACCATCCCGGCATCGTCACCTTCGGCAAGACGCGCCGGCTCTGCAACATGGCGAACCTCTCCGCCACCTGTCCGGAGCTGGCGCCGCCCGGCTGGCACCTCTACGTCGCTTATGCCGTGCCGGTGCCGGCGCTCGGCGATTTCGATTCCGACGCCGAGGTCGCGCTTGCGCTCGAGGACCTTCGCGAGCAGTTCGCCAATTTCGACCAGGCGAAAATCCTGTCGATCCGGGTGATGCGCGACGACTGGCCGGCGCAACGCAGCTGCGCCGGTTACGATCTGCCGCGCGAGACCGGCATCGAAGGCCTGTGGTGCGTCGGCGACGCGGTGAAGCAATATGGCAATGGCGGCACCCAGGCTTGTGCCGAGACCGCCAAGATTGTCACCGATGCGATCTTCGCCGCGCGGCCGCGCCGATCGGCCGGCCGGGTCTGAACGCGATGCCGACGACCATTCCGCATCCGACGCCACAGGCCGCGCCCCAGGCCGCGCCGGCGCCGGAGTGCCTGCTCGAATTCCGTAACATCCGGATCGTCTACGACAACGCGATCGAGGCGATCCGCGATGTCTCGATCGCGGTGCCCGAAGGCAACATCGTCGCCCTGCTCGGCTCCAACGGCGCCGGCAAGTCGACGTTGCTGAAGGCGATGTCCGGCATCCTCTACACCGAGGAAGGCGTGATCGAGAACGGCAGCATCCGCTTCCGCAACGACGAGGTGGATCACCTCGCGCCGGATGAACTGGTGCGCCGCGGCATCGTGCAGGTTCCGGAAGGCCGCCGCGTGTTCGCGGCGCTGACCATCGACGAGAATTTGCAAATGGGCGGCTACACCAGGACCGGCGCCGAGGCGCGCGAGCGCCGCGACAAGGTGTTTGCGCTGTTTCCGCGACTCTATGAGCGGCGCGACCAGATCGCCGGCTACATGTCCGGCGGCGAGCAACAAATGCTCGCGATCGGCCGCGCGCTGATGACCGATCCGGCGCTGCTGGCGCTCGATGAGCCGTCGCTCGGCCTCGCGCCTCTGATCATCGACCGCATCTATGAGGTGATCGTCCGGCTGCGAGACGAGCTGAAGATGACCGTGCTGCTGGTGGAGCAGAACGCGCAGCGCGCGCTCGATATCGCCGATTACGGCTACATCCTGGAGACCGGCCGCGTCGTGCTCGACGGCACGGCCGCGAGGCTCACCGCCAACGAGGACGTCCGGGAATTCTACCTCGGCGTCTCCTCCGCGGGCCGCAAGAGCCTGCGCGACGTCAAGCATTACAAGCGCCGCAAGCGGTGGCTGTCGTGACCGCGCTGCTCACAGTCGAGAGCCTGTCCAAGCGCTTCGGTGGCCTGCAGGCGGTCGCCGATGTCAGCCTGCAGGTCACAGCTGGCGAGATCTGCAGCGTGATTGGCCCGAACGGCGCCGGCAAGACCACGCTGTTCAACATGATCTCGGGCGTGCTGCGACCGAGCGGCGGCCGGATCACCTTCGACGGCATCGACCTTTCGACCATTTCGCCGTGGAAGTTCGCGGCCGTCGGCATCGGCCGCACTTTCCAGAATCTGGCGCTGTTCAAGCACGGCACCGTGGTCGAGAACATCCTGACCGGCCGCCACACCCATCTGCGCTCGACCGTGCTCGACGCCGTGGTGTTCTTCGGCCGCACCCGCAAGGAAGAGATCGCGGCCCGGCAGCGCGTCGAGCAGATCATCGAATTCCTCGAGATCGAGCATATCAGGGACGCCGTGGTCGGCACGCTGTCCTACGGCCAGCAGAAGCGCGTCGAGCTTGCCCGCGCGCTCGCCTGCGAGCCGAAACTGTTGCTGCTCGACGAGATGGTTTCGGGCATGAACCAGGAGGAGACCGAAGACATTGCGCGCTTCGTGCTCGACATCCGCGACGACCTCGGCATCACCGTTGTGATGATCGAGCACGAGATGCGCATCGTGATGGACATCTCCGACCGTATCCATGTGCTGAATTTCGGCCGTAAGATCGCCGAAGGCACGCCCGACGAGGTCAGGCGCGATCCGGCCGTCGCGGAGGCCTATCTCGGCGGCCAGCGCGCCGAAGCGATGAAGGCAGGCGCGTGATGTCGACGATGGACAGCCTGCGCACCACGCATCCGCCGCTGCAAGCCAGCGCCGCGCGCCGCGCGCCTGCGGCAGGCGCCGACGCGCTGCAGGCGGCGCTTGCGGATGCCGCCATCACCATCCCGCAATTGCTGCGGCAGCGGGCCGCCATGCATGGCGATGCGCTGGCACTGCGCGAGAAGGACTACGGCATCTGGAATCCCTATTCCTGGCGGTACTACTACGAGACCGCGCGCGCGGTCGCGCTCGGCCTGCTCGCGCTCGGGATCAAGCCGGGCGACCGGGTCGCCATTGCCGGCGAGAACACGCCGGAATGGTTCTACGCCGATCTTGGCGCCCAGATGATCGGCGCAGTCGCGGTCGGCATCTATCCGACCAATCCCTGGGTCGAGCTGCAATATATCGTCAAGCATTCCGGCGCCCGGGTCGTCATCACCGGCGATCAGGAGCAGACCGACAAGGTGCTCGACGCAATGGCCAGCAATGGCGGCCTGCCGGATCTGGAGGCCATCGTCTGCGTCGACATGAAGGGCCTGCGGCACTACCGCCAGTCCGAGCTGATGTCGTTCGCAGCGCTTTGCGAACGCGGCAAGGCCTACGCCGACGCGAACCCGGAGGCTAACGCCACCCTCGACCGCCTGATCAGCCAGGGCGCACCCGACGATGTCTGTATCCTCGTCTACACCTCGGGCACAACGGGCCCGCCCAAGGGCGCGATGTTGACCCACCGCAATCTCGTCTACGCCGCCTATGCCTACGCCAAGACCGTCGGCATTGCAGACAAGCCGTTCGAGGCGGTGAGCTATCTGCCGCTCTGCCACGTCGCCGAGCGCTGCTACGGCACGGTGACGCATTTGGTACTCGGCGGCACCGTGTCGTTTGCCGAATCGATCGACACAGTCGCGATCAACATTCGCGAGATCGCGCCAACGTTCTTTGTCGGCGTGCCCCGCATCTACGAGAAGCTACAACAGAGCCTTCTGTTCCGCCTCGGCGAGAGCGGCCGGCTGAGGCAGGCCTTTACCAAGGCCTGCCTCGCCTGGGGCCGCACGCTGTCCGACCGCCGGCAGGCCGGCAAGGCCAATTGGCTCGATCACGCCGCCTACGGGCTGCTTTACCTCCTGATATTCCGCAATTTGCAGCGCCATCTCGGCTTCGCTTACAGCCGGCACCGGCTATGCGCCGGCGCTTCGATCTCACCGGAGACGCTGCGCTTCTTCGACATCATCGGCCGTCCAGTGTCGCAGGGCTATGGCCTCACCGAAAGCGGCGGCGTCGCCTTCATCCAGACCGAAAGCCACCACCGGATCGGCGGCTGCGGCGTGCCGCTGCCGCAGACGGAATGGAAACTCGACAGCGACGGCGAGATCCTGCTGCGCAACCCCGGCGTCTTCAAGGGCTACTTCCTCGACGAGAAGGCCTCGACCGCCTCGCTCGAACAAGGCGGCTGGCTGCGCACCGGCGACATCATCGACGTCCTCGACAACGGCGAGATCGCCGTGGTCGACCGCAAGAAGGCGATCATCATCACCGCCGGCGGCAAGAACATCGCCCCGTCGGAGATCGAGAATGCGCTGAAGGATTCCGAATTCATCAAGGAAGCGATCGTGGTCGGTGAGGCCAGAAAGTACCTCGGCGCCATCGTCCAGGTCGATTACGACAATGTCGGCCGCTGGGCGCGCGATCGGGCGCTGGCCTATACCAACTACAAGTCGCTGTCGCAGCTGCCCGAAGTGCACGAGCTGGTCGAGCGTATCGTGGGCGAGACCAACAAGCGCTTCGCCCGGGTCGAGAACATCCGCCGCTTCGCCATCCTCGAGAAGGAGCTCGACCACGACGACGGCGAGCTGACCGCCACGCAGAAGGTCCGCCGCGCCATGATCGAGAAGAAGTTCGCGCGCGAGCTCGGCATCATCTACCAGTCGGAGGGCTGAATGCAGTATCTCCTGCAGCTCTTGATCTCGGGGCTGGCGATCGGTGCGATCTACGGCCTGATCGCGATGGGCTTTGCGGTGATCTACAAGTCCACCGGGCTGGTCAATTTCGCGCAGGGCGAGATGACCATGATCACGGCCTATATCGCCTGGACCATCTCGACCACAGTCAGCGGCAATGTGTTCGTCGTCGCGGCGGGCGCGATCCTCGCCGCAATCCTGCTCGGCCTCATCATCGAGCGTTTTGTGATGCGGCCGATGCTGGGCGAGCCGGTGTTCGCGACCGTGATGGTCACGATCGGGCTCGCGGTGATCCTGCGCTCGGCCATCAACTTCGTCTGGGACGCCTATCCGCACGGCCTCGATATCGGCATGGGCCGCGGCATCGTGCATCTCGGCGGCATCGGCGTGCGCACCGGGCAGATTGCCGTCATCGTGACGCTGCTGGCGCTACTCGCCGCGATCTGGGCGTTCTTCCGCTACAGCAAGGTCGGTGTCGCGATGCGCGCGGTCGCGGCCGACGACCGCACCGCGCTGTTGATGGGCATCAGCGCAACAAGAGTCCATGCACTGGCCTGGGCCGCGTCGTCGGTGATCGCCGGCATCGGCGGCGTGTTCTTCGCGCTCTCCTACGATCTGTCGCCGGCGATGTTCCAGCTCGGGCTGAAGGCGTTTCCGGCCACGATCCTGGGCGGGCTTGACGCAGTGCTCGGCTCCGGCCTCGGCGGCCTCCTGATCGGCATCACCGAAAACCTCGCCGGCGGCTATCTCGGCTCCGGTATGAAGGAGGTGGCGGGCTTTGCCATGATCATCGTCGTGCTGATGATCCGCCCATTCGGCATCTTCGGCGAACGCGACATCGAGAGGGTCTGATGCGCACCGGCGATTACAAACAGAGCTATGGCGAGCTGGTTGCGCTGATCGATTCCCCGCCGGTCTGGCTCTGGTCGGCGGTGCTGCTGCTGGCACTGATCGCTGCGCCCTACCTGCTGAATTCCTACGCGTTGTCGTTCCTGATGATCATCCTGATCACAACGACCGGCGCGCTCGGGCTCAACATCCTGACCGGTTACACCGGCCTGATCTCGCTCGGCCATGTCGGCTTCCTCCTCACCGGCGCCTATGCTTACGCGGTGCTGGTCTCGAAGTACCACATGCCGCCGCTGGTTGGCTTCCTCGGCGCCGGCGTGGTGCCGGCGCTGGCGAGCCTGATCGTCGGCGCGCCGTCGCTGCGGCTCAAGGGGCTCTATCTCGCCATCACCACACTCGCCTTCTCCTTCATCATCAACACCGTGATCCTGGAGATGCGCTGGCTCACCAACGGCGCCCGCGGCATCCAGGTGCAGCGGCCGGAGATCCTCGGCATCAGCTTCGACAGCGATCCGGCTTTCACTTATCTCTGCCTCGCCTTCGCAGCCTTGACGCTGTTCGCCACCCTCAACATCCGCCGCAGCCGGGTCGGCCGCGCCTTCGTTGCGATCAGGGACAACGACACCGCAGCGCGCGTGATGGGCATCAATCTGCATGCCTACAAGCTGTTCGCCTTCGTCACCTCGGCCTTCATCACCGGGCTCGCCGGCGCGCTCTACGGCATCTATCTCTCCTTTGTCAGCGTCGAGGGCTTTCCGTTCCTGCTCTCGATCGAGGCGCTGGCGATCCTGATCGTCGGCGGGCTGGGCTCCGCGCTCGGCGCCGTGCTCGGCACGGTCCTGATCGTGCTGCTGCCGGAGGCGACCAGGCTGATCTTCGGCCTGTTCAGCGCGCAGATGGACGCGACCTTCACGACCGGCGCGCAGGAGCTGAAGAGCATGCTCTACGGCCTCGTCATCATCCTGTTCCTGCGCTTCCAGCCCCGCGGACTGGTCGGCGCCTGGCACGACATCAAGCGGACCTGGGTGCACTGGCCGCTGCGCTACTAACCAAAAAAAGACGCAACACCATGAGGAGGAGACAATGATCAGACATCTGGCGGCAGCCTCACTGCTGCTTTCCGCGGCCTGCCTTGCGATCGGCCCGGCCGCCGCCGCCGATCCCGGCATCACCGACAGCGAGATCCTGATCGGCGACGTCGAGCCCCTGACCGGACCGCCGGCGCTGCTCGGCGTCGCGGCCTCGATCGGCCACAAGATCGCAATCGCCGAGGCCAATGCCGCCGGCGGCATCAACGGCCGCAAGATCAAGTACGTGCTGGAGGACGACGGCTACGTCACCGCGCGCACCATCCAGGGCGTCAAGAAGGTGATCGACGTCGACAAGGTGTTCGCGATAATCGGGATCTCCGGCTCGGGCCAGTCGATCGCTGTCATGCCGGTACTGGAGAGGTCCGGCATCCCGACCGTGATCGACGTCGCGCCGGTGAAATTCCTCTGGGAGCCGCCGCGCAAGAATGTGTTCGTGGTCGGCCAATCCTACGAGGAAGGCATCATCCACCTCGTCAACTTCCTGGCCGACAAGAATCCCGGCAAGAAGTGGGGCCTGATCACCCAGGACGACGATTACGGCATCACCGTGCGCGACGGCTTCGATACCGTGGTCAAGGCCAAGAAGCTGAACGTCGTCTACAGCGGCAACTACAAGAAAGGTCAGCAGGACTTCTCATCCGACATGCTGCAGCTGAAGGATTCCGGCGCCGAGGTGTTCCTGGCCGGCGGCATCATCGGCGAGAACATCGCGATGATGAAGGAGCTCGAGAAGCTCGGCATCAAGCCGGTGACCGGCATCTTCTGGCCCGGCCGCATCGAACCGGTGCTGAAGCTGATGGGCCCGGCCGGCGACGGCATCTATGCGGTCGACTATGTCGAGCCGTTCGCGGGCGCAGCCGGCAAAGCATTTCTGGAGAAGGCCAAGCCGCTGGTGTCGGAAGCCGAATTCAAGGGCATCAACCGCTACACCATGACCGGCTATGCCGCCGCGAAGGTTTTGATCGCAGCGATCGAGCGCTGCGGCAAGCAACCGACCTGGGCCTGCACGATCTCGGAGCTGGAGAAGACCAAGAATGTCGAGACCGGCGTGATGGCGCCGATCAGCTTCGGTCCTGGCGTCCGCTTCTCTAACCAGAAGCTGCAGATCATGCAGGCCGATACGGCGACGCTCAGCTTCAAGCCGGTGAACTAGAACGATGAAGGTCCTGATCGTCTTTGCCCATCAGGAGGCGCAGTCCTTCAACGCTGCGCTGCTGGCCCGGTCGGTGGTGGAACTGACCGCGCTCGGGCACACGGTCAGGATCTCCGATCTCTACGCTATGCGCTTCAACCCGGTCGCGACCGCTGAAGACTTTGGCGAGCGACGGTTTCCCGACCGGCTGCAATATGATCGCGAGCAGAAATACAATCTGCAACAGGACTCGCTCAGCGGCGACATCGCCGCCGAGATCGAGAAGCTGTTGTGGTGCGACCTCCTGATCCTGCAGTTTCCGCTGTGGTGGTTCTCCGTCCCCGCCATCATGAAGGGCTGGATCGACCGCGTGTTCGTCAACGGCGCGGTCTATGGCGCCGGCCGCCGTTACGACACCGGCGGCCTCGCCGGCCGCCGCGCTATGGTCGTGACCTCGACGGCCGCCCATCCCGGAATGTGCGCGCCCGACGGGCTGGTCGGCGCGCTCGATGTGGTGCTGTGGCCGATCCAGAACGGCATGTTGGCCTATGCCGGCTGCAAGGTGCTGCCGCCCTTCGTGTCGTATTCGGTGAATTTCGTCGACGAGACCACGCGGCATCGCTATCTCGACGACTACACCGAGCGGCTGCGGCGGCTCGAGACCACCGAGCCGCTGTTCTTCCATCCGCTCGCGGATTTCGGCGAGGACTGGCGACTGAAGCCGGGGATCGCGGCGCGCACCATCGGTCAGGGCAAGCCTATCGGCTAAGCGCGTAAAGGTGCTATCGGGATTTAGGCGGCACGGGCGCCTGAGAAAATACCTTTTGCAGAGCGGGCAGCCGATCTAGCAGGCCCATATTTTCGGCGGTGCGCTCCAAATCGCGCCAAAAGCCGCCGCGAGCTGAGATGAGATGAGATGGCCAAGCTCTTCAAGGACGTCGAGCGTCAGCTCGAGTTCGTTGTGTTCCAGAAACTCCCGGTATTGGGCCAGCAGCGCTATGCAGGCTTGCTCGTGGTCTACGGGTGCGTCCGGCAAGGCATGTCGTGCACGCTCCAGCAGCGTCTCAGTAACCTTCCAGCTTTTGACCAGTTCGGGGTCTGACATCGACCTATCTGAAGGTGGACGAGATGCGTCTGCTCAATAAGACGTTTTACCCGTTTCACATCCGCTTGGCGACCTCTTCCAGCATCACCTCGGTGGCGCCGCCGCCGATCGTCAGCACCCGCGCGTCGCGCACCATGCGCTCGATCGGGGTGCCGCGCATGAAGCCCGAGCCGCCGTGCAGTTGCAGGCAGCCATGCACGACCTCGTGCAGCACCTCCGGCGACAGCGCCTTCACCATCGACACCTCGCGCAAACACTCCTGCCCCGCCGCCGCAAGCTCGGCGGCCTGATAGGCCAGCGCGCGCGCCGCGGCCGCCTTCGCCGCGAGCTGGGCGAGCTTCAGCCGCACGCCCTGCTGGTTCCAGAGCGGGCCACCGAACGCCTGCCGCGTCTTCACATAGTTCGTCGTCAGCTCGATCGCCTTGGCGGACTCGCCGGCGCAGATGCCGCCGATGCAGATCCGCTCGTTCTGGAAGGTCTCCATGATGCCATAGAAACCCTTGTTCTCCTCACCGAGCAGGTTTTCCGCCGGCACGCGCACGTCCTGGAAGGCGATCTCGGCGGTGTCCGAGCAGAGCCAGCCATGCTTGTCGAGCTTGGTTGCCGTTATGCCCGGCGTGTTGCGCTCGACGATGAACAGCGAGATGCCGCGGCTGCCCTTGGCGTGTGGATCGGTGCGCGCCGCGACGATCAGGATGTCGCCATAGACCGCATTGGTGATGAACATCTTCGCGCCGTTGATCACCCAATGATCGCCGTCGCGCCGCGCACGCGTCTTGAGGCCTGCGACATCAGAGCCGGCGTCGGGCTCGGTCACCGCGATCGAACAGACCGTTTCGCCGCGGATGATCGCCGGCAGATATTTCTGCTTCTGCTCCGGCGTGCCGCGCAGGCTGATGTGCACCGCCGACATGTCGGTATGCACCAGGATCGACGAGGTGAAGCCGCCGAAGCTCGAGCGTCCGAGCTCCTCGGCGAATACCATCGAGGCCAGCGGCCCCATGTCGGTGCCGCCATATTCGGCCGCATGGCGCATGCCGAGGAAGCCGAGCGCGCCCATGCGGCGATAGATCTCGCGCGGGATCTTGCCGTCGCGCTCCCACGCCTCGGCGTGCGGCACCACTTCCTTCTCGACGAAGCGGCGGACCTGCTCACGCAGCATGCGCAGTTCCTCGGGCAGATTGGGCTGCTCCGGGAAATGGAACTCGCTTTCGGTGAGCTGGCGCGGATCCGAGGTCATAACGTTCATTGTGGCGCCCTCTCATGGCCGATGTGAAGATGGTTGCGCAGAAAAACCGCGAGAGACGCGATCGCCTCTCGCGCCTGCGGAATCTCGGGGAACATCTGGAAGACGTGGATCATGCCGTCCCAGACCTGCAGCTCGACATCGGCGCCGACGGCTCTCGCCTTTGCGACTAGCTCCGTCGAGTCATCGCGGACGGTTTCGCGATCTCCCACCTGAACAAGAAGGGGCGGCAGACCGTTGAGATCGGCATAAAGCGGCGAGGCCAGCGGATCGCGGGGATCACCGTCCTTGCCGAGATAGTTCTTGGCGAGCGCCAGGATCATCGCGCGCTGGTGGATCGGATCGGCCTCGGCCCTGCTCTCATAGCTCGCGCCAGCAGCGGTGAGATCGGTCCAGGGTGACATCAGCGCGCCGGCCGCGGGCAGCGGCAGGCCGCGGTCTCTCGCTGCCAGCATTGCAGCGAGCACGAGATTGCCGCCGGCCGAGTCCCCGGCGAAGGCGATATCGGCAGGACGCAGTCCCTGACCGCAGAGATACTGATAGGCAATCAGCGCATCATCGAGCGCCGCCGGAAACCGGTGCTCCGGCGCCAGGCGATAATTGATCGAGAGCATGCGGCAGCCGGATGCATCGGCGATCCGCGCGGCCAGGTCGCGATGCGACGCGACCGAGCCGATGCGGAATCCGCCGCCGTGAAAATAGAGAATTGCCCTGTCGCGCGGTGCATCTGCCGGCACCAGCCATTCGCCGTCGATGCCGCCGGCGGAAGCCGGCTCGCGCCTCACCGGCACCGAGCAGCCGGCAAACGCCGCATCCCAATCGCTGCGCATCTGTGCCACCGATGTGTCGCGGCTCCAGCCGCGATAGATCGCGCGCAGGCGCTCGATTGCGCGATCGACCGGCGTGATGGCGATATCGTCGCCTGTGCTGGCCATCTCAGCCGCCGATGCCCATGCCGCCGGAAACGCCGAGCGTCTCGCCGGTGATATAGGCAGCCTGGTCGGAAGCCAGGAACAGCGCGGCGGCCGCAACCTCCTCCGGCTCGCCGAGCCGGCCGAGCAGCGTCGCGCCGGTCATCGCGTGCAGGATCTTGTCGCCACCTTTTGCCACGGCTTGTTCCAGCATCGGCGTGCGGATCGGTCCCGGCGCGATCGCGTTCGCGGTGATGCGAAAGCGTGCATTCTCGCGCGCGATACTCCTGGTGAAGGAGATCACGCCGCCCTTGGCCGCGGAATAGACCGCGCCGCCCTTGGAGCCGAGCCGCGCAGCCTCCGAGGTGACATTGATGATGCGGCCGAACCGTGCCGCCTGCATCGCCGGCAAAGCGGCGTGGGTGCAGGCCAGCACCGAGGTGAGATTGACCGCGATCAGCCGCGCCCAATCATCCGCCGTGGTGTCGGTGAAGAAGGCGTGCTGATCGACGCCGGCATTGTTGACGACGATGTCGAATGGGCCGTCCTGCGCTATCACGGCTTGCACGGCCGTGGCGTCGCTGACGTCGAGCCCGGCGACGCCGGCGCCGGTCTCCCGCGCAAGCTCTGAGGCTGCGGCGACGTCGAGATCGGCGATCACGACCCTGGCGCCTGCGCCGGCAAAGCTGCGGACGATCGCCGCGCCGATGCCGCGCGCACCGCCGGAGATGAAGGCGCGGCGGCCATCGAGACGCCCGAACGGCAAGGTGTCCACCACGTCTCAGCGCCCCGTGAAGACAGGCTTGCGCCGCTCGATCACGGCGGCGAGCCCTTCGCGCGCGTCGGCCATTCCCGAGAGCTCGGCAACGGTGCGCGCCTCTTCCGACAGGCACTGCTCGATGCTGGTGCCGGTGCCGGCCCAGACCAGCCGCTTGGTCGCCGCCAGCGCCTTCGGCGCGCCAGCCGCGAGCTCGCGCGCCAACGCGAGCGATGCGTCAGCGAGCTCGGCATCGGGAACGACCTTGGTGACGATGCCCATCTGCAGGGCTTCCGCGGCCGGGATCACCGGGTTGGTCAGCAGGATCGACATCGCTCGCCGCAGACCGACCAGCCGCGACAGCGTGACGGAGACGCCGGCATCCGGCGCCATCGCGACCCGTGTCGCACCGGCGAGGAATTTGGCCGATTCCGCCGCGATCACGATGTCGGAGGCACAGACCAGACCGAAGCCCCCGCCACCCGCCGCAAAGCCCTGAACCGAGGCGATCACCGGCGCCTCCAGCCGCAGCAATCCGGTTACCGCATTCTGCAGATACGCGGTGGCCTGGCGGATATAGTCGGGCAGCTTCTCGCCCTTGGAGGCAAAGGCGCGGACATCGCCGCCCGCACAGAAATTGGTGCCCTCGCCGCTCAGCAGCACGACCCGTAGATCCGGATGGCCGTGGCAGACCATGATGGCGTCGCACAATGCGCTCAACAGCTCCGCGCTCATGCCGTTCGCCGCGTCGGGCCGGTTGAGCCGCAGCCGCGCGATGCCGTCGCTGATGTCGAGCAGAACGGGGCCTTTGTCGATCATGGCGAGACCTTCCCTAAAGCATGATCCGGAAACGTGTGAAGCGGTTTTCCGGACAGATCATGCGCAAACAATTTTCTAAAGCGCGATGAAGTCATCGCGCTTTAGACCAGGAATGACAGCGTGTAGATCGCCTTGTCGTTGTTGACGAGGATGACCTTCTTGCTGGCCATCCGCAATTCGCCATCGACATGGCGCAGCCGGTATTCGTTGCGCGCCGCCCACAGCGTGTCGTCGCGCAGGCTCGATTCGAAGATCAGGCTGTTGCTGGCGACCGCGATGTCGCCATTGTCCGGCTGCTCATCCATCAATTCGATGTTGGAGATCAGCCGGCGCAGGTTCGACTGCGGCGTCTGGGTGAAATGCTTGCCGGTCATCAGCTGGCGGACGCGCAGCGCGATCCGCGAGCGGTTGTCGTAGATGATCGACATCTGCCGCTCCGGGTCGATGTCGGCGCCGTTGGCCGGCACCCAATAGACGCCGTCGTCGGTCCAGAGCTTTTCCCAGGCCTCATATTGATGCTCGTCCTGCAGCCGCGCCTCGCGATAGAGGAAGGCGGTGATGGCGCTCATCAACGTGGCGCTGCTCTCGCGCGACAGCATCAGTTAGGCTCCATCAGCTTGCGATAATGGGTCCAGATGCCGCGCGACGGCACCTCGTCGGTGACGTGGCCGACCGTGAAGCCGAGCTCGTCCTGCCGCTGGCGCTTCTCGCCGCGGCCAAGGAAGATCCATTCCGGATTGCGCGCCTGCACGCCGCGATGGCAGCGCTCGTACATTTCGGAATCATCCGCAAGCAGGAAGCCGGCCGGGCCGACCGAGCCCATGGTCTGCTGGCGCAGCCGGCGGTTCAGATCGGGCGCGCCCTTGAACTGCAGCGCAGTGACATGCTGCACGCTGTCGTCGACGCCGAGCGGCTGGATCACGAACATCTGGATCTCGGCGATGAACAGATTCGGAAAGATCATCACATGCGGCGTGCCGTCGATCATGATCTCGCGCGCCGCGGTGTCGCCATAGGCGGTCTTCATCCGCGTGGTGTAGTCGGGCAGCCGCTCCTCGCTGGTTCCGAACCAGCTCATCGGCGCGTCGCGCTTGCGAAACTCGGGCCGCAGGTCGATCTCGGTATGGCCGTTGCCGTAATCACGCGTCAGTGCGGTCGAGGCGCCGCCGTAGAGCTTTCCGATCATGCTGTCGGCGACACCGAAGATCGAGGTGTGCACGAAGGCCGGGTGATAGCCGTCGCACTCGTTCTCCAGGATGAACTTCCAGTTCGCCTTGACGCGGTGCTTGAGGAAGCCCGCGGTGACCTCGACCTCGCCCTCCGGCGAGGTGCGCACCAGCCGATCGATGGTCTCGGCGGCGCCGCCGAGATGTTCCTTCAGGGTCGGGCCATCGGCCGCGAACGAGCCGAACACGAAGCCGCGGTAGGACTCGACGCGTGTCACCCGCCCGAGCGCGAGCTGCGACTTGTCCTGTCCCTCGTAACCGTCCGGGAAGGCATAGCCGACCAGACGGCCGTCATTGGCAAAGGTCCAGGAGTGGAACGGACAGGTGAACGAGCGCGCGTTGCCGCGCTCAAAGGAGCAGACCTGGTTGCCGCGATGCGAGCAGCGGTTGAGCAGCAGATTGACCTTGCCCTGCTCGTCGCGCGTCATGATCACGGATTGCGGACCGATCGACTTGACGACGTAGTCGTTGGCGTTCGGGACCTCGCTCTCGTGCCCGACATAGACCCAGGTCCGGTACCAGATGTTCTTGAGCTCGGCCTCGAAGATCTCGGGGTCGGTGTACAGCGATCCGTGCACCCGGTCGGGCCGGATCAGCCGCTCCCATGGCGAGACGCCGGTCATCATGTTCATCGCTCCGTCTCCCTCGCCGGCCGCTTGCCGCGGATGCTTTCACCGGCCGCCAATAATAATCCGAACGACCGTTCGGTCAATGAATAACACGGGCGCAACGGGCCTGCAAGCTTCTTTGCGAACACCGCGGCTGGTTCCCGGAGCAGCGCACAACGATGCAACCCCCGGTGGACGGCGGCGTAACCGCCTCAGACCGGCGCCGCGCCGCCATCACGTTCGCCGCCCGCGATCTGCTGCAGCATCGACTTCGGCGTCGTCGCAAGCTCGATCTTGAGCTGGTCGCAGATCGCCCGCCGCAGCAACTGCTCGATCCCGGTCGCGAGATCGCGATTGACCGCACGCGCGTCCGCGCCGCTCGCCCAGAGCAGAAGCTGCCCCAGCTGCCGGTCGCCGTCATCGCGCAATGCCTCGATCGCGGCGGCGTCCGACATGTCGCTTGGGATGCGCGGCATCGCGGGAATCTCCGGATGCATCATGCCGTCGGCCAGTCGCTCGACCGCCGCGAACGTATCGTCCTGCAGACGCACCTGCTCCAGCAGCGGCCCGGCCTTCCAGTCGGCCGCGAGCTTCAACCCGTTCAGCGCGTAGATCGCGGAGAACACCTGCCCGCGGACGAAATCGTCGCTGCTGTTCGGTACGACATGGCTTTGCAGGGCATCGATGATGCCGTCGATCAGCCGCTCGAAGGATGCACTCATGCCGCGGCCTCCAATGCGCGCTCGAAGGCCCGTACGATCGAGGGCATCTGGCTTGCCATCACGGCGAGCCGCATGTCGTTGAAGCGATCGACCTCGAAGGCGCGCACCGCGCACATCTGGATCGCCGCCGCCTGATACAGCGCATAGGCCTCGTAGAAGGCGAGGCTCTTGTCCGAGACGGCAATGCCGGAGGCGCGTTGATAGAGATCGATCACCTCCGCCCGCTCGAGCACGCCATAGAGCTTGCGGCTCCTGGCATTAAAGGTCGGCATCATCGCCCAGGCCAGATCCTCATGGGGATCGCCGACGTGAGTGAGCTCCCAATCGAGGATGGCGGCGATCCGCCCATTGCGCTCGATGAAGTTCCCAATCCGGTAGTCGCCATGCACGATGGTGCGGCACGGCGGCTGTGGGCAGTTATCCTCAAGCCAGCGTCCGCCCCAATCGAGCAGCGGATAATAGCGCGCCGTTGGACGCGCCAGCGACGCACGCCAGCCGGCGATCGTGCGAACTTCGGCGCGCTCTCCGCCCTGTTGCAGCGGTGCAAAAGGGGTTGCGCTCGCGTCGATCCGGTGCAGCGATGCCAGGATCTCGACGAACTGCCGGGCGATCGCGCGCTTGTGGTCCGGATCGAGCTCGCTCGCGGCCCAGGGTGCGGGAACGTCGCCCTCGACATGCGCGCAGATGAAGAACGGAAAGCCGATCTCGGCGCCATGCTGTTCTGATGACACCAGCGCCGGAACCGGCACGCCGCTGCCGGCGAGCGACTGCAGCGCATAGACCTGCGGCAGCACCGAGTAAGGCGCAAACAGCCCGTTCGGCGGACCGACGCGCAGGATCAGCTTGCGATCCCCGTCAGCCGCAGAGCGCGCCACGAAAGCGTAGGTGATCCAGGAGAAGCCGGACGATTTGCGGCCGAAGCCCGTGATCTCCGTCCGGCTCCCGGAGATCCGCGACAGATGCTGCGCGAGCGCCGCGCGCACTGCGTCGTCATTGACTGTAACCGGACGAACAGGCTCCGGCACGGCCGACACATCATCGGATCGTTTCGCAACGTCCTGCATCAATTGACCGACCTCGTATAGCCCTGCCACTTCTCCTCGCGCAGTGCCGACTTCATGATCTTGCCGGAGCCGGTCAGCGGCAGCGGCTCGTGGCGAATGTCGACCGAGCGCGGGCATTTGTAACCTGCGATCAGGGTGCGGCAATGCGCGATCACCATCTCGGAATCGAGCCGTGCGCCGTCCTTCGGCACGACGATCGCGTGCACCGCCTCGCCCCATTGCGGATCGGGCACCGCGATGACGGCGCATTCCCTGACTTGCTCGTGCTGGAAGATGGCGTTCTCCACCTCGCCGGAATAGACGTTCTCGCCGCCGGAGACGATCATGTCCTTGAGGCGATCGACGATATAGACAAAGCCGTCCTCGTCCATCCAGGCGCCGTCACCGGTATGCAGCCAGCCGTTGCGCAGCACCCGCGCGCTCTCTTCGGGCTTGCGCCAGTATCCGAGCATCACGCCGGCGCCGCGGATCGCGATCTCGCCGACCGTCCCGCGCGGCACTTCGTTGCCCGCGAAATCGATGATGCGGACTTCGACACCCGGCGCCGCCCGCCCTGCCGATTTGCGCTTTGCCGCCAGCGGTCCTTCCAGCGCGTGGTACTCCCACGGCAGGATCGTCGCCAGCGCCGCACTCTCGGTCATGCCGTAGCCCTGGTGAAAGCGCCAGCTCGGCAGCACGCGCATCAGCTTGACCAGCAGCGCATCCGGCATCGGCGAGGCGCCATATTCGCAATCCCTCACGCTGCTCAGGTCATAGCTGCCGAAGGACGGATGATTGAGCATCATGTTGAGCATCGTCGGCACGAACAGGCAGTAGTCCACTCTGTGCTCGGCGATCGTCCGCATCGCGAGCTCGGGCTCGAATTTCGGGATGGTGACATGGGTGCCGCCGACCAATGTGAGTGCGATCATCGGTGAGGTACCGGCCAGATGGAACATGCCGGCCGAGTGCAGATATCGCGTGTCTTCGCGGAACCGCAGCGCATAGATCCAAACCAGCGATTCATAGATGATATTGGCATGCGACAGCATCACGCCCTTGGGGAAGCCGGTGGTGCCGCCGGTGTAGAAGATGCCTGCGAGATCGTTGTAGGCGCCGGAGGTATCCTCGATCGGCGCATTCGCGACAAGCTCGTCATAGCCCTGCATGCCGTCGGGAACCTGTCCCTCGTCCAGATAGACCATCGCGGTGAGTGATTTCGCACCACGCAACCCCGAGCCGATCTCGGCAAAGGCCTTGTCGAGCAGCAACAGTTTTGGCGTGGAATCGTCGATCGCATAGGCATTCTCGGCGACCGCCCAGCGCGTGTTGAGCGGCACAGCGACCGCACCGGCCCAGGCGATGGCATAGAGCGCCTCGATATAGAGGTCGCTGTTGTGCGCGAGGATCGCGACGCGATCGCCGGCCTCGACGCCGAGCCGCCGCAGTCCGCCCGCGGCGCAGGCGACGCGCCGGCCGATCTGCTTCCAGCTTCGCGACCTTCCCGCATGGATGGTGCCGGGCGCATCCTTGCGCAACTGCACCGCCGAGATGAGCGCCTGCGTCAGCTTCATGTTTCCTCCTCACCGGCCATGCGGCCGCGCGCGCCTGCGGATGTTTCCGTCATGCGTGACGCCGATACGCCGCCCGGAGATTTCAGTTGATAATCCGGACAGACGGTCTATTATTACACAGCCAACGCGACGGGTAAAGCCCTTGAAGGCACCGCCGCAAGGATCAACGAGCCCCGCAAAAGAGGGCGTCATGGGAGGGGAAGATGCGGAAGCCAATCGTCACGCTTGCCGTGTGGGCGTTCGCGCTCACCGGCGCGCTCGGAACAGCGAACGCCCAGAAGGCCTATGGGCCCGGGGTCAACGACACCGAGATCCTGCTCGGCGCCAATGCGCCCTACAGCGGACCGGCGTCGATCTATGCGAGCTTCCCGAAGACCATGCTCGCCTATTTCACGATGCTGAACGAGACAGGCGGCATCAACGGCCGCCGCATCAATTTCGTAACCCGCGACGACGCCTATAGTCCGCCCAAGACCGTCGAGGTGACGCGCGCGCTGGTCGAGAACGACAAGGTGCTCGCGATCATGGCGCCGTTCGGCACGCCGACCAACGCCGCGATCCAGAAGTATCTCAACAGCAATGGCGTTCCGCAACTTCTCGTGCAGAGCGGCGCCGCCCGCTGGAACGATCCCAAGCAGTTTCCCTGGACGACGCCCTACTCGCCGACCTACGTCAACGAGTCCCGGATCATCGCCCGCTACGTCCTGCGCGAGAAGCCGGACGCCAGGATCGGCGTGCTCTTGCAGGCCGACGACATCGGCAAGGATTTTGTCCTTGGCCTGAAGGAAGGACTGGGCGCGAAAGCCGACACGATGATCGTCAAGGAGGCGATGTATCAATCGACCGAGCCCACGATCGACTCCCAGATCGTGAATTTGAAGGCGTCCGGCGCCGACACCATCCTGATCGCCGCGCAAAACAAATTCGCCTCGATGGCGATTCGCAAGATTCATGAGCTCGGCTGGAAGCCGCTGATCTTCCTCGGCTCGACCGCGAATTCGATTGCCGGCGTGCTGGTGCCGGCAGGGATCGAGGCCTCGACCGGCATCCTGACCACGACCTCCTACAAGACGCCCAACGATCCGGCCTGGGCCAACGACAAGGGCATGGCCGACTATCTCGCCTTCGCCGCGAAATACATGCCGGGGATGGATCCGAACGACGTGATCGCCGTCACCGGCTACACCACAGCGCAACTCGGCGCGATCATCCTGCAGCGCTGCGGCGACAATCTCACGCGGGAGAACGTGCTGAAGCAGGCCACCAACCTCAGCGGCATCGAGCTGCCGATGCTGCTCCCGGGCATCACCATCCAGACCACGCCGCAGGATTACGCGGCGATCACCGAACGGCGCTTCGCCCGCTTCGACGGCAAGACCTGGGTGCTGTTCGGCGACATCGTGGGCGCAGGCCCGGCCAAGGACTGATCCCGCGCCACGCATCCGACTGACCGAACCGGCTCAAACACCAAGGACAAGAACAATGCTGACAGCCCAGGACGATCTCATCGGCCACCAGACGCCGCAGCCGTTTGCCAAGGCAGGCGGCGGCGATATCCGCTTCACCGAACGCTACTGGTACACCGCGCATCCGATCGATGGCACCGAATTGCTGATCGACATCGGGCTCGGCTATTATCCAAACCGCAACGTGATGGACGGCTTTGCCGGCATCACCATCGGCCGCCGCCAGCACAATTTCCGTGCCTCGCGCCGGCTCGGAACCCGTCCGCTGGAGACCGAAGTCGGCGGGCTCAGGATCGAGATCGTCGAGGGCATGGGCCTGCACCGGCTGTCGCTCGCCGAAAATCCGTCCGGAATCAGCTTTCAGCTCGAATTCAAGGCGAGCTTTCCGGCGGCGCAGGAGAAGCAGAATCTTCGCGAGCGCAACGGCGTCGTCGAGGAAGACCTCGCGCGCGTCTCGCAATTCGGCCGTTGGCGCGGCTGGATCGTCGCCGACGGCAAGCGCACCAACATCGAACCGGAACTGTGGTGGGGACAGCGTGACCGCTCCTGGGGCCTGCGCTCCGAGATGCGCACCGACGAGACCAGGCCGCCGGTTGCAACCCATCGCAATTTCTTCTGGAGCTGGTCGATGTTCCAGTTCCCGCAGTCGGCGCTGTCGGTCTTCATCAAGGAGCGCACGCCGGGCAAGCCGCATTACATCTCGGGCTCCGAGTTCCGCCGCGAAGCCGACGGATCGGTTTCGCATCGCGAGGTGACCTCGGTCGAGCACGCGATCGAATGGGCCGACGATCCGCTCGGCCAGACCATCGCTGTGGCCGACTTCACCTTCAGCTTCGATCGCGGCGAGCCGCGCCGCGTCAGGATGCACGGACTGCCGACGCGATTTTATCTCAAGGCCGGCATGTATGGCGGCCTGCAGGGCTGGACCCATGGCGACGACCGCGGCGAGAACCATGCAGCCCACGACATCTGGAACCTCGACGACGCGGCGACACGCGCCATCGCACGCACGCTGTCGGACCATGTCGTCCGGCTCGAAAGCGGCAACGAGACCGGATTCGGCATCAGCGAATATGGCGTTGCTGCCGGCTATCCGCTCTATCCGGGACCGCAGAAATTCCCGGCGATGTGATGGACGGGCAAGACATCCACGCCGCGGAGGGTAATGAAGCCGCGTGCGATCCGTGGGACGACAAGGCGGCCGAGGCGCTGGTCTCGCTCGAGACTATTGCGCCGCTGCGCTATCGCAGCCGCTTCGGCGACGGCAATCTCAACGGGCGCTCTTACGGCGGCCAGATCCTCGGCCAGGCCATGATGGCCGCAACGCTCAGCGCGCCCGAAGATCGCCCGGCGGCGATGCTCCAGCTCTTGTTCCTGCGCGGCGCCGATCCCACCCGGCGCATCACCTTTGACGCGGAGGTCCTGCAGGACGGCAAGCGGTTCTCCTCCCGCCATATCGTCGGCAGCCAAGGGGACGGCCGTACCGTACTGAGCGCGCAGGCTACGTTCTGCGCAGCGCAGCCGGGGCCCGCGGCACGCGGTGCCGTTTGCGCCGCCGGAAGATCCCGAAAGCCTGCCCGATCAGACCATGATCCCCGACGAGTTGATGGCGCAGTTGCGGCCGCTCGGCCCTTATTCGCCGCACATCAAGCCCAGCATGGATTTCCGCATCCCCGAGATCGAACGTCAGCTCTCGGCCACGACGGCAGAGCCGCGCCTGCGCTTCTGGATCAGATGCCGGCAGCCGCTCGCCGCCGGTTCCCGCGCCCAGGCCGCGGTGTTCGCCTATCTCTCGGATTGGTGGCTCAACTTCTCCAGCGTCGGCGGCCATCTGCGCGAACTGCAGTCTCGCGCGCCGCTCTATCTGTCGAGCCTCAACCATTGCATCTGGTTTCATCGTGCATTCGCGCCCGACGCCTGGATGCATGTCGAAACCGAGAGCCCATGCGCCGATGGCGGCCGCGGGCTGTCGATCGCCCGCGTCCATGACCGCGATGGGTCGATGCTCGCGACCTCGATCCAGGAAACCCTGATGGTGCATCCGGATGGCGATGCGTAAGCCCTCCGCGACGGTTGAACGCGCGTCGTGATCGCGGCTGAGTTGCAGCCGCTCTTCATCACCGGTTCCAAGACCTGTTGAATCCCGGCAACACCGGCAGACAAAATGCGCAATCGTGCAGATTGCGCATTTTGAACCACGACTGTGCCGCATCTCGGTCCAATCCTGCCTGCGGGTGGCGCAACAAAAACACGATTGGGGAAAACCTACATGCAGCAGGCACCGTCGGGCGCACGGAGTGCGGAACCGTCTGGATATGTTCTCTACTTCCAGCTGGCCAGCAATGGCGCGAGACGCGCGTGCAGTCTGACGATCCAGGCGGAAAGTGCCAACGAGGCCGCGCGGATCTTCCGCGAGAACTGGACCGCAATCGAATCGATGGCACGCGACGGCGTGAGCACAGGAATGGTCGGCTCGGCACCCGTCAGCTTGGCGATGTCGTGAGGCGCATCGCGCCACACGAGCTAACCTACGCTTGAGGCGTGACAGGACAACGACCGCTGACCTCAGGCCAGGATCGCGCGACCATTTGACGCGCATGCGCGACAATCAAGTCATGAGATGCGGGGCTCGCGCACACGCGCGAGCCTCGTTGCGTCTTAGAACGATTCAAATCCTATCGGTTAGAGGGATTCAAGTCTGCTCCGGTTCTTTTCGCGCGCGCCGACTGCTAGAGGCGCGGCGTGAATAGGTTTGCGTGAATCGGAAGTGCAAGAGTGCCTGTGAATGCTGATGGCCGGATTGTCGGCGACCGTCGAAATGCCGCCGACAAAGGCCGCACCCGCCTGCTGATCGGCGCAGCATTCCTGCTCGCAGATATCTCCTCGGCGGCGACGCCGGCAAGCGCCCAATCGAGCGTCCCCTTGCCGCCGGTCACGGTCGAGCAACCGACACAGAAGCGCAAGCCCGCAGCCAGTTCGGCGCGGTCGGCACAGCGAACACAGTCGGCCGCCGCGGCACGGCAGCGCAGCCGGAATGCCCAGCCGACGCCCCCGACCCCATCGGAGCGCGCGGCAGCTAGCGCCGCCGTGCTGAACGAAGCCAAGCTGCACTATCGCGCGATGCCGAGCTCGACCACCTTGCGCAGCGGCGCCTCACCGCTCGACACCGCACAGACCGTCAACGTCGTGCCGGAGCAGGTGCTGAAGGACCAGTTGCCGCGCAATCTCGACGACGCGCTCGCCAATGTCAGCGGCGTCACCCAGGCCAACACGCTGGCCGGCACCCAGGATGCGGTGATGCGCCGCGGCTTCGGCGACAACCGCGACGGCTCGATCATGCGCAACGGCATGCCGCTGGTGCAGGGCCGCAGCCTCAACGCTGCGGTCGAGAGCGTCGAAGTGCTGAAAGGCCCGGCGTCGCTGCTCTACGGCATCATGGATCCCGGCGGCATCGTCAACACGATCAGCAAGCGCCCCGAGCTCTACCAGCACGGATCGGTGACCCTGCTCGGCTCGAGCTACGCCAACAACAAGAGCGGCGCCGACGGCACCATCGACATCACCGGCCCGATCGGCAATGGCGGCCTCGCCTATCGCTTCATCGGCTATGGCGTGAGCGAGGACTATTGGCGCAATTTCGGACGCCACCGCGAGATGCTGGTCGCGCCGTCGCTGGCCTGGTACGGCGAGAACACCACCGTCCAGCTCAACTACGAGCACCGCGAGTTCATCACGCCATTCGACCGCGGCACCGCGTTCGATCCCGCAACCAAGGCGCCGCTGGCGATCCCGGCGACGCGCCGGCTCGACGAGCCCTTCAACAACATGTGGGGCACCTCGGACCTGATGCAGGCCTCGGTCGAGCACCGCCTGAACCAGGACTGGAAGCTGTTCGCGGCCTACAGCTACAACACCGAGACGTTCAGCGCCAACCAGCTCCGCGTCACCGGCATCAACACCAAGACTGGCGCCGAGACCCGCAGCAATGACGGCACGCAGGGCTCGCTCAGCAATGCGAGCTACGGCACCTCCTACCTGCAGGGCAATGTCTGGCTCGGCGGTTTCCGCAACGAGGTGCTGTTCGGCGGCGACGGCCAGTACCGCACGATCTACCGCGACAATCTGATCCGGCAGGCGACGCCGACCTTCAACTTCTATAATCCGGTCTATGGGCTGATCACGCCGGGCACCACCGTGTCCGCCGTCGACAGCGCCCAGACGGACAAGCTTGGCCAGTGGTCGCTGTTCTTCCAGGACACGCTGCATCTGACCGAGCGCTTCGCGCTGGTCGGCGGCGTGCGCTACATGGAATACGACCAGATCGCGGGCAAGGGACGGCCCTTCATCACCAACACCAACGTCTCGCAGGACAAGGCACTGCCACTCGGCGGCGCGATCCTCAAGCTCACCGACGAGGTCTCGCTCTATGCGAGCTACACCCAGTCACTGAAACCGACCTCGACCATCGCGCCGCTCACCGGCGGCGTCGTGATCGGCTCCAACATCGCCCCGGAAGAGGGCACCCAGTGGGAGACCGGCGTCAAGTTCGACTTCAACAAGCGGATCTCCGGCACACTTGCGCTTTACGATATCGACAAGAAGAACGTGCTGGTCTCGCAGCTCAACCCTGCGACAAGCATTGTCGAGTACCGCACCGCCGGCAAGGTTCGCTCGCGCGGCGTCGAACTCGACGTCACCGGCAGGCTGACCGACAATTGGAGCATGATCGGCAGCTATGGCTATACCGATGCGCGCGTCACCGATGATCCGACGCTCGCCGGCAAGGCACTGCAGAACGTCGCGCTCAACACCGCTTCGCTCTATCTGGTCTATGATTTCGGCACCACCCTGCCCGGCCGGCTGCGTCTCGGCGGCGGCGCGCGCTATGTCGGCGACCGGCCCGGCGACGCCACGAACAGCTTCCTGCTGCCGGCCTACACCGTCGCGGATGTCTTTGCGACCTACGAGACCAAGGTCCAGACGTTCCCGGTGGTCTATCAGTTCAACGTCAAGAACCTGTTCGATACCGTCTACTATCCCTCGGCCGTCAGCAATCTGGCCGTGGCGATGGGCGACGCGCGGCGCTTCTCGCTTTCGGCGACGGTGAAATTCTAGCATGGCCACGGCACGGACAGCGATCGGACTGATGGTCGCCCTGGCCGCGCTCGCGTGCGCCTGCACCCCGGTCCGCGCCGACGAGTTGACGCTTTACTCGACCCGCGAAGCCAATCTGGTCGAGCCTGTTATCGCGGCCTTCACGGCAGCGACCGGCACCAAGGTCAACACCGTCTTCGTCGAGGACAGCCTGGTCAAGCGAGTGACAGCGGAAGGCGACAATTCGCCCGCGGATGTCCTGCTCACCATCGGCCTCGACAAGACGACCCAGCTTGCCGCGCGCGAGCTGACGCAGGTACTGGCATCGCCAGCGCTTGTCCAGGCGGTGCCCGCGAACCTGCGCGGCGGCGACGGCCAGTGGATCGCGCTCGCCATCCGACCGCGCGTGGTGTTCGCACGCAAGGACAACCCGCTCGCGGCGATCACCTATGAAGAGCTCGCCGATCCCAGATGGCGCGGCAAACTGTGCATGCGGCCAGCCGCGCACCAGAACAATGTCGCGCTGATCGCCGCCTATCTCGCCCATCACGGGACAGAAGCAACAGAGACCTGGCTCGGCGGATTGAAGCGCAACCTGGCCCACAAGCCGAACGGCAAGGACAACGACGTGATCCGCGAGATCGCGGAGGGACGCTGCGACATCGGGATCGGCAACACGGTCGCGCTCGCCCAGCTCCGCGACGGCCGCGACGGCAATGACTGGCGTGCATGGGCGGACGCGGTGAAGGCGGTGCCGACTGCGTTCGCGGGTGGCGGCAGTCACGTCAACCTGACCGGCGCGGCGATCGCCCGGCACGCACCGCATCCGGCCGCAGCACGCGCGTTCCTCGAATTCCTCGTCACGCCCGAGGCCCAGACGATCTTCTCCACCGCTGAGCTGGAATACCCCGTGCTTGCGACCGCAAAGCGGGCGCCGATCGTGGAGGGAATCGGATCATTCGCTGCCGATCCTCTCCCCATCGACGAGATCGCCGCGCAGCAAGCGGCCGCAGTCGCACTGATCCGAAAGGCCGGCTTCGATGAATGATATCCGCCGCCCGATCAAGGCCGCGCTGCTGCAGGTCCACTCCCTCGCCGGCCTCGCGCTGGCGCTGCTGTGGGCCGTGGTCGGCATCACCGGCGCGACGATGGCGTTCGAAGACGAGATCGAGGCCAGCCTGAACAGCCACATCATGCGCGTCGACGCCAGTGCGACGCGGCGGCTAACACCGGATGAACTGGTCGCACGGCTGCAGTCGGCCGGCGACTTCGGCAGGGCCTCGGCCGTGACGATGGCGAGCGATCCGTCGGCGGCCGTATGGATCCGCTTCGCCCGCAGCGAAGGCGGCACACGTCCCTCCTCGGTCTATGTCGATCCCTATGACGGACATTTGCTCGGCTCGCCGCGCGGCGAGGACTTCTTCGCAACCGTCCGCAGGCTGCATCGCTGGCTGCTGTTGCCCGGCGACGGCAATGGCATGGGCCGCAAGATCACCGGATCAGCCGCGGTCTGCCTGATCGTGATGCTGATCACCGGCCTCGTGCTGCGCTGGCCGCATCGCGCGCGCAGCGTGAAGATGTGGCTGAAGCCCAACCTGGGCCTGCGCGGGCGCGGCCTGCACCGCTCGCTGCACGCCGTGATCGGCACCTGGGTGCTGCCGGTCTATCTGGTGATGACGCTGACCGGCCTGTGGTACTCGTTCGAGTGGTACAAGGCCGGCGCTAACTGGCTCCTGGCGCGACCGCAGGCCACGGATGCGGCGATGCAGCCCAAGCCACCACGCGGCGCGGCGGCCGCCGCGGGCAAGGGCGAAGCCAAAACCGAAGCGAAGGCCGAAGCAAAGCCGCTCGCCTTCGATCGGGTCTGGACCACGTTCCTGCAGCAGGAGAACAACGATTACGGACGGGTCCTGCTGACCCTGCCGGCCGGTGCGGGCACGGCGGTGCGCGTGCGGTCATGGCCGCGGGATTCGTCGCTCGAGAGCGTGCGCGACGAATTCCGGATCGACGCCGTCACCGGACGCGTCATCTCGTCGGATCGTTACGCGGACAAGACGTTTGGCGAGCGCGTCCTTGCCGGCGTGCTCGACATCCACTGCGGCGCCATCCTGGGTTGGCCCGGCAAGCTCGCGTTCATGCTGGCCGCCGCCATGATGCCGCTGTTCGCCGTGACCGGTCTGCTGCTCTATCTGTCCCGTCGCAGGCACCGGCGCCTCGCGCGACAGCCGGTGGGCCACCTCGTTCCGGGCGAATGAACCTCGCGATCAGCCGAAGCCGCACGCCGCGAGCCGGGCGCGCAACGCGGCGTCCGTTTCAGCCGCGAGCTCGAGCAATCCGCGATAGGGATCGCCTGATATCCCGAGCACGGCGGCGAACGCAGGCTCGGTCTTGAGGCCATCTGCCCGCAACCTGCCGACGGCTCGCCGCAGCCGTCCGTCATCAAGCGCGAGCAGCCGCCGCTCGACCTCGAAATGGATCCAGCCCTGCTGCTGATCGACCGGACGCAGGTCACCGAACAGTTCGAACGGCCAGCCATCCCACACAAAGCGGGCAATGGCCGGCCGCGTTCCCTTGGCCCATCGGTAGAGCACGAAATCATCGGCCGATTGGTAGTGGGTCCAAACGATGTCCGCGAAAGCGTTCGGATCGGGCGCATGACAAACGATATCGATGTCGCTACCCGGCACGGCAATGCCGAGCGGCAGCGTTCCGACGATGCGGGGATCGAACGGCTTGAGCAGCTCCATCACGGCGGAGCTGGTGACGGCGGATGCATAGTGCCCGACAGTCATCGCGTGGCATGCCCTCAAGGTCGCAGCGAGGCAATACCACGCTGGCGTGGAATGGGGGAACCTCGACAAGCGGGCGTAAGCCTTAAGGGGACGGTCTGCAAACGCTACGGGGCGAATTCGACCGCGTCACCGTGGTCGAAATCGCCCCGCCAAACGAGCAGACAGGCGAGACTGCCTCGCAATCCCGCCTGTCCAGCCGATGTCTAAATGACCTTTTCGATCGATTAGCCGAACTGGTTCATCGTGTTGTGGACGCCACCCGCCTTGAGGGCGGCCTCACCGGCGAAGTACTCCTTGTGATCGTCGCCGATGTCGGATCCCGCCATGTTCTGATGCTTCGCACAGGCGATCCCCTGACGGATCTCCGCACGCTGCACGTTCTTGACGTAACCGAGCATGCCCTGGTCGCCGAAGTACTCCTTCGCGAGATTGTCGGTCGACAGCGCAGCCGTGTGATAGGTCGGCAGCGTGATCAGGTGGTGGAAGATGCCGGCGCGCTTGGCCGAATCCGCCTGGAAGGTACGGATACGCTCGTCGGCTTCGATCGCCAGCGGCGTGCCGTCGTATTCCACCTTCATCAGCTCGGCGCGGTTGTACTTGCTGACATCCTGGCCGGCTTCCTTCATCGCGTCGTAGACCTGCCAACGGAAGTTGAGCGTCCAGTTGAACGACGGCGAGTTGTTGTAGGCCAGCTTCGCGTTCGGAATGACCTTGCGGATGCGGTCGACCATCGAGGCGATCTGCTCGATATGCGGCTTCTCGGTCTCGATCCACAACAGGTCGGCGCCGTTCTGCAGCGACGTGATGCAGTCGAGCACGCAGCGATCCGCACCGGTGCCGGGACGGAACTGGTAAAGGTTGCTGGGCAGACGCTTCGGACGCATCATCTTGCCGTTCTGGTTGAGGATGACGTCGCCATTGCGCGCATTGGCAGCCGTCACCTCCTCGCAGTCGAGGAAGCTGTTGTACTGGTCGCCGAGGTCGCCGGGCTTGTGGCTCACGGCGATCTGCTGCGTCAGGCCGGCGCCGAGCGAGTCGGTACGGGTCACGATGATGCCGTCTTCGACGCCGAGCTCGAGGAACGCATGGCGGCAAGCGCGGATCTTCGCGATGAACACTTCGTGCGGCACGGTGACCTTGCCGTCCTGGTGGCCGCACTGCTTCTCGTCGGAGACCTGGTTCTCGATCTGCAGGGCGCAGGCACCCGCCTCGATCATCTTCTTGGCGAGCAGGTAGGTCGCCTCGGCATTGCCGAAGCCGGCGTCGATGTCGGCGATAACAGGCACGACGTGGGTCTGGAAGTTGTCGATCTTCTCGATCAGCGCCTTTTCCTTGGCCTTGTCGCCTTCCTTGCGGGCCGCATCGAGCGCGCGGAAGATGTCGTTGAGCTCACGCGAATCCGCCTGGCGCAGGAAGGTGTAGAGCTCTTCGATCAGCGCCGGCACCGAGGTCTTCTCGTGCATCGACTGGTCGGGCAGCGGCCCGAATTCGGAGCGCAGCGCAGCGATCATCCAGCCGGACAGATAGAGGTAACGGCGGTCGGTAGTGCCGAAGTGCTTCTTGACCGAGATCAGCTTCTGCTGGGCGATGAAGCCGTGCCAACAGCCGAGCGACTGGGTGTACTTGGTGCTGTCGGCGTCATAGGCGGCCATGTCTGCGCGCATCAGCGCAGCCGTGTAACGGGCGACATCCAGACCGGTCTTGAAGCGGTTCTGCAGGCGCATGCGCGCCACGGCCTCGGCGGTGACGCCGTTCCAGGTGTCCTTGGTCTTGAGGAGCGCTTCGGCCGCCTCAAGCTCGCTCTGATACGAAGCCGGCCCCTGGATGCTGATCCCGCGCGGTTGGAAGTTCATGTCCGTGATCCCTTCGGTGACGAAATAACTGGTCTCTTTGTAAGGCCAGCCTCGCCGGGAGCTAGACCTGGCGCGGAAAACTTGTCATAACTTACAAGAAACCGATGTATTGTTGTAAGAATCTTACAATCCGTGGATTAGGCGATGGTAACCTCAAGCGCCCGTTCCGTTTTCATGGGCCCGCGGCTGCGGCGGCTGCGCCGTGATCTCGGGCTGACCCAGGCGGACATGGCGGCCGATCTCGAAATCTCGGCCCCCTATGTCGCGCTGCTGGAACGCAATCAACGGCCGGTGACGGCGGATATGCTGCTTCGCCTTGCCCGCACCTACAAGATCGATCTGGCCGATCTCGCCGGCGACGGCGGCGCCGATCACACCGCGCGCATGCAGTCGGTTTTGAAGGAACCGATGTTTGCCGACATCGACATCCCCGCGCTCGAAGTCAGCGATCTCGCGGTCAGCTATCCCGGGATGACCGAAGCGTTCCTGCGCCTCTACACCGCCTATCGCGAAGAGCAGCTGGCACTTGCGGAGCGACGGGCGCCGGACCTGGTGGGTGGCGGGTCCCACCCGGGGCAGGAGAACTTTGACGCCAACGATCCCGTTGCCGAGGTCAGGCGATTTCTCGCCGCGCGCCGCAACAATTTCGCCAACCTCGACGATGCCGCCGAGCGGCTCGTCCATGAACCGGCCGGACCAGCCGGATTTATCGAGCGGCTTCGCGAGCGTCACAAGCTCCAGGTCCGCTATCTGCCGCCGAACGTCATGCTCGGTTCGGTCCGGCGATTGGACCTCCATCGCAGACAGTTGCTGCTCGAGGACTCGCTCGATACCGCAGGCCTCAATTTCCAGCTGGCCAAGCAACTCGCCTATCTGGAACTGGAAGGCGAGATCGGCGCGGCGGTGGAAGACGGCAAGTTCACCAGCAAGAGCGCCGAGTTGCTGGCCCGCCGCGCACTCGCGGCCTATGCCGCGGCCGCACTCATCATGCCTTATTCCGTGTTTGCCAAAGCGGTCGAGACGCGTCGTTACGATCTCGAGGCGCTGGCGCGCCAATTCGGCACCAGCTTCGAGCAGATCGCGCACCGCGTGACGACCCTGCAGCGGCCGGGTCTCGAGAAAGTGCCGTTCTTCCTGATCCGCGTCGATCCGGCCGGCAACATTTCCAAGCTGCTCGATGGTGCCGGCTTCCCGTTTGCGAAACACGGCGGCGCGTGTCCGCTATGGTCGGTCCACGATATCTTCAAGACGCCACGCCAGATCGTCACGCAGTGGCTGGAATTGCCCGACGGACAGCGGTTCTTCTCGATCGCCCGCACCGTGACCGCCGGCGGCGGCGCATTCGGCGCCATCCGCGTCGAGCGGGCGATCGCGATCGGCTGCGCCGCCGAGCATGCAAGCCAGCTGATCTACACGCGCGACGGACAGGGGCCGAACGCGGATGAGCCGACCCCGATCGGCGTCGCCTGCCGGGTCTGCCATCGCCCGAGATGCGCAGCGCGGTCGGCGCCTCCGATCGGACGCGAGATTCTTCCCGACGATTTCAGGACCTCGAGCGTCCCGTTCGGCTTCTCGGCGGATTGACGAGGTCGATCACCCCTGCGGCCGGTTCGCGTCATACAGCACCCGCACGCGGATCGTGCCGTCAATGTCTTTCAAATCGGCCAGCAGTCCCTCCCCCTCGCCGCCGACGACGTCGGTCTCGAGCACGACATAGCCGACTTCCGGATCGGTCTGCAGATATTGCGCCAGGATGTTGATCCCGTGCCGGGAAACCGCGTCGTTGACCTGACGCATGACGCCCGGAACATTGCGGTGGACATGGATGAAGCGGGTGCCGGTCGGTCGCGCCGGCAATTGCACCTGCGGAAAATTGACCGCCCCGAAGGTCGACCCGACATCGGAATAATCGATCAGCTTGCGCGCAACTTCGCCGCCGATGCGATCCTGCGCCTCTTCCGTCGAACCGCCGACATGCGGCGTGAGGATGACGTTGGGGAGGCCCTGCAGCGGCGAGACAAAGCGCGCCTCGTTCGACACCGGCTCGACCGGAAACACGTCGACCGCGGCACCCGCCAGCCGGCCCTCACGCAGGGCGCTCGCCAGCGCATCGAGATCGACCACGGTGCCGCGTGAGTTGTTGATCAGATAGGCTTCGGGTTTCATCAACTGGAGCTGGGCTGCGCCAATCATGTTGGCGGTGGTCGGCGTCTCCGGCACATGCAGCGATACGACGTCGCTCGCTGCAAGCAACGCGTCGAGCGATTCTGCGGGCTCGGTATTGCCGTGGCGGAGCTTGTCGGTCTGATCAAAATAGATCACGCGCATGCCCATGGCTTCCGCGAGGTTCGACAGCTGCGAGCCGATGTTGCCGTAGCCGACGATGCCCAGCGTCTTGCCCCGCACCTCACGGCTGCCCTCGGCCGACTTGTCCCAGCCGCCGGCATGTGCGGAGACCGAACGCGGAAAGATCCGGCGGAACAGCATGACGATCTCGGCGATGGTCAGCTCAGCCACGCTGCGGGTGTTGGAATATGGCGCGTTGAATACGGGTATTCCGAGCTTTCGCGCGGCGTCGAGATCCACCTGATTGGTGCCGACCGAAAAGCAGCCGACAACGAGCAACCGGTCGGCGGCCTCGAGGATTTCCGCGGTCAACTGGGTCCGCGACCGAATTCCCAGCATATGGATACCCGACAGCGCTTGCTTGAGCTCTTTGGGCCCCAACGCCTTGGGCAGACGTTGCAGCTCGGTATAGCCGTTCGCCTCGAACATCCGGGCTGCTGAATCATTCACGCCCTCCAGCAGCAGCACGCGTATTTTGGTCTTGGGCAGCGACAACATCATCAAGATCCAGGCTCGTAGGTTCGGGCAGATTAGGCACGAACGCAGTTTCGACGGATCAGGTGATAACATGGAAAACAATCGCGTCAGAAGCCGCCATGTGGGCGGCGCACCCTGCGATTTCCGATGAAGTCCCCTCGATCCGCGCCTCCAGACACAGAGCGGGAACCGATTCGGCCACTTTAGCCATATGTCTTGGTCAACTCGCCGGCAGAGGCGCCGCTGCGGCTCCTGGGGCGTTCGAACGCCTGCTCCGGCTCACCGGCCGGAGCTTGCCATCCCATTCGTGCTTAGCTCGTCGCCGAGGGCATATCCGGAGCGGCGGTTTCACTTCGCTGCTCCGGTGCCCGCAAGCCGGCTATGTCGCCGCCTGCATCTTACCTGCTCACTGGCAGGGATAGCGCCGGCCGTCCTTTGCCTGGAACGTATTCGACGCCGGATCGTACGAACGATAACGCTGGGCGCAAGACGTCGCGTGCTGCTGGGCGGCGGCAGCGTCCTGCTGCGCGGCGGCGTTGGCAGCACCGGCCGCGATGACGCCCCCGATCAGGCCACCGACCAGTCCGCCGACGGCAGCGCCGCCGCCGTTGTCATAGCAAGACCCGTAACGGCACCAGACCTTCTCCGTCACCGCCGGCACCGCGGCCGCAGCGCCGGCACCGTGCTGTAACGGAGCCGAAATCGCGGAGGCGGAAAACACCACTGCACCAGTGGCGGCCATCAAAACGACTTTCAGAATGTGAGCGCTACGCATCGTCTCTCCTGTTTCATTGCTGTGGGCGAAGGCCGGCGCCTGCGTCCCGATTCTCTAAGTATGGATTGTGGGTTCGCCTGGTCGGACCGAACGACACCCGTACACGCGCGGCCAGTTACACTTCGCGCGTCAGCTTGGATTCACAGATGGGCGGAGTTCATTGACCGGCTGCATTCACGACACGGCAGAGGTTATCGCCGACACCTGGAGCCAATTGTCCGGGAGGCAAGATGAACGTCGCATCGACGCGGCTGCCTTTGCCGTCCTTGCGGACGACGACTTGCAACGTCTGCGGCCGGCCGGATCCGCTGGTCTCCTGCTGCGTGGTCACGGTGCCAAGCTTCTTGTCTACGTTCACACCGACGAAACCCTCCGCCAGAACGGCGCGGGACACCTTGTCGAGGGCAGCACCAGGATTGACCGACGGAAAGGTCATCCAGGTCTTGTGCGTCATGCCCGTTACCATCGGAACGCCGGTGCTCTGGACGTGATCTGCGCAGCTATCGGCCAACGCAGGTATGGACGAAAGAACCGTGAGCGCGAATACGCAAGTTATCCTTGTATGCATGCTTTCATAACCCGTTTGAGTAGGTCGAAAGCAATTAGGCCAAATGGGCTATGAGTCCATGGACGGCATCGCATTCCGGATGGAGGCATTCGGATTGTGGCTAGCACGATCGGTCGCGAACGTTGCGCATTCGCGCGTGCTCTCAAACGTCAGCGTGGCGCAACCAAATCGGAACTTTCGCGCGATCCAGGCGTGCGAATGAGATCAAATGTTACCTTCCGCACCTCCGTTGCGTAATCCGGATACTTCGTTCGAAAATCGGATATTGAAGGGATCAAGAAGAAGAACGCGGGCCGAACCCAGCAAAGCTGTGCTAGTGTTGTGATGCGGTCTATGCGTGTGGCGGACGCCCTGAACGATCGATACCCGATCCCGATGAATCGGGTCATTGCGCGGACAGCAAACATCCGATGGTTGGGAATTTGATGGTCGAAGACATACTCGTTGCACCTCCGACGCGATCGGGATCATCGTTTGAAGAGCTGCTGGAAATGCTCCAGCCGCACGGGATCAATGCGCGTTCCTCGCCCCAGCCCGACGAATCGTTTCGCTGGCATGCGGATATTGCAATTGGGGCGGAAATCGACATCGTGCGGGCGGAACTGTCTGCAGGTTGGGATTGGCACTATTCGTACGAGAGGACGTCGGGTGAGCTCGCGATAAGCCTGCTGAATGCCGGCAAGGCCGAGATGCGCATTGCAGGAAAGAGCGTGCAACGAACCCCCGCCGAGATCGCGATCGTTCCGCTTCCGACGATGCAGGCGCAGCGGGTCGAAGCGGTCGATGGACGATACGCGAGCGTCACGCTCACCTTGCATACGGGCATGGTGACAAAGGTGCTGTCCGCGACGTTCGGGAGCACAGCGCTGGAAGACCTCAATCTGACACCGGTCGTCGATCTATCGACCGGCGCCGGGCAGACCCTTCTTCAGCTTGTTCGTGCCAGCGCGACCGGCTTGTATGACGGCATCCTGGCGCGCTCTCCGAAAGCCAGCGCGCTGCTCTCCGAAGCTGCGATCCAGCTCATCCTAGAGAACGTCCCGCATCGGCTGAGCGACCGGTTGAACCGCTATCCGCCGGATGCGCCGCCGCGTTACATTCGGCGGGCTGTCGAGTATATGCGGGCCAATCCTCATCTGCCGCTGACGATATCAGATCTTGCTGCAACGGTTGGTGTCAGCAGCCGGCTGCTGCAATTGGGCTTCCGCAAAATTCACGGCACGACGCCTGTCGCCTATCTGCGGAAGATTCGACTTGAAGCGATCCACGATGAGCTGTCGCGACCGGAGAACATGCTCCCGATCAGCGAAGTTGCACTGAAGTGGGGCTTTACGCATCTGGGCCGTTTCGCAGCGGTGTACCGCTCCACATTTGGCCTGTATCCGTCCGATACGGTGCGACGAGCCCGAGGGTTCTGCAGCTAAGAGAGCTTAGGTTGCACTCAACGCCGCGGCAAATCAGGAAATGGCCATCCCTGACGCCTTGTCGAACAAATGCGTTCGCTCGAGATCGAGCGCGACGTCGATGACATGATCCGGCTCAGCGGCAACGCCGACCGGCATTTGCGCCGTAAACGCAAAGCCGCCGACGGTCCCGATCACCAGCGTGTGCGGCCCCAGCGGCTCCACGTCTTTCACGAGCAGCCGGACGGAAGAACCCGCCGGCACGCCCTGCTGCAACACATGATCGGGCCGCACGCCGAGCACCACGGGCTTACCGACGCTTGCTGCGTAGGCCGCCTCGCGGGACTTCGGTATGCGCAAAGCCGTACCTGATGGGGCGGTGAAGGTGAGCGCGCCGTCGCGGGCTATGATCTCGCCATCGATGAAGTTCATGCTGGGCGCGCCCATGAAACCCGCGACGAAGAGATTAGAGGGCTTCTCGTAGATCGTGATCGGATCGGCCGCCTGCTCGATCCGGCCTCTGTTCATCACCACAACGCGATCGGCCATCGTCATGGCTTCGACCTGGTCGTGCGTGACATAAACGATCGTCTTGGCGAGACGGCGATGCAGCGCCTTGATCTCGGTCCGCATCTCGATGCGGAGCTTGGCGTCGAGATTGGACAGCGGCTCGTCGAACAGAAACACGTCCGGGCTGCGCACGATCGCGCGGCCGATCGCCACGCGCTGGCGCTGCCCGCCGGAAAGCTGCTTCGGCCGGCGTTGCAGGTATTGCTCGAGGTCAAGGACGCGCGCCACGTCATTGACGGCCTTCTCGATGCTGGCGCGCGATTCGCCGCGCACCTTCATGCCGTAACCAATGTTCTCCCCCACCGTCATGTGCGGATAGAGCGCGTAGTTCTGGAACACCATCGCGCAATTGCGCAAACCGGGGCGCAACTGCGTGACGTCGCGGTTGCCGATGCGGATGGTTCCGCTGGTGACGGCCTCCAGTCCCGCAATCATGCGCAATGTCGTGGTCTTGCCGCAGCCGGACGGGCCGACCAGCACGACAAACTCCTCGTCGGCCACGTTGAGGTCGAGCCCTTCGATGATCTTGTAGGGCCCGTATGCCTTGCTGACGTTCTCGATCTCGACGTGCGCCATGGAATCCTTTTCCGTCCTTTCGTCGACGGCTGGTCAAGCCCCGGATGACGCTCGCGCATCATCCGGAGGTCTCACTGGAAAGCTAGTTCTTGGGCGGGAGGCCCATCGCGGCGCGATAGGCGGCAAGCTGCTTCGCCCGGCCGAATTCGTCGGTCAGGCGATTCCACTCCTTCGCCATCGCGTCGAGCGCCGCCTGCGGCGTGGTCTGGCCGGCCAGCGCCTTGCCGAGCTCGATCTCCACCACCTCGGTATAGGAGAAATAGCCGGGCAGACGCATGTCGAGCGCGACGTTCTTGGCGTTGATTGAGTCCGATTGCGCGCCAAGATATTCCTTGGCCTCTTCCGGCGAGAAGATCTTGCTCCACAGTTGCAGATTGGCGGTGTGCGATTTGCGATAGGGATTGACGCCGCTGCCGCCGGTGATCGCCGCCTGGCCCGACACCTCGGGGCTCGTCAGCGTCTTGACGAAGTCCCACGCCGCCTGCTGGTTCTTGCCGGCCTTCGGCACGGCGATCTGCCAACCGCCGAATGCCATGAACGGGCCCGGAAGCACGCTCGGGAACTTGTCCCACTTCTTGGTCTTGGCGTTCCAGATCTCGTCCGAACCGGGCAGCATCGCCGAGCCGACCTTGCCCGAGATCTTCGACTGCTTCGGATCGGCGGCGATGACACCGGTGTCGCCCCAGCCGATCGATTCCGCCACCTGGCCGCCGGCCACCGCAGCGTTCACCTCGCCGAACGAGAAGTTCAGCGCGTTGGGCGGCCCGAGCTTCGATGCGCGGATGTATTCCTCGAGCCCCTTCACCCAGCCCGGGTTGTTGATCTGCGCGTCCATCGTCTCGGGGTCGAAGAACATCGCACCCGGATAGTTCGGATTGTTGGCGTAGGCCGCGGCGTGGCTGAAGAAGAACCAGAACTGCTGACCGCCGCGACGGAACGCTTCCGCGGTTCCCCACAGGCCCTTGTCCGGCCGCTGGAAGAACTCGGCAATGTCGAGATACTGCTTCCAGGTCTTCGGCGGCGCGAGGTCGTAGCCGTATTTGGCCTTGAAAGCGTCCTTCTCCTTGGGATCGCTGAACAGGTCGGTGCGGTAGGTATAGGTGTGGACGTCGCCGTCCATCGATTGCGAATAGATCTTGCCTTCCCACACCATCAGGCGTTCGCGATAGGCCGGCTCGATATCGTCCCAGTCCTTGCCGGACTGCATCTCCTTCGGCATCTCGCTGAGATAGGGGACGAAATCCGGCAGCCAGGCCGGTGCGAAGCTGACCAGGTCGAACGTCGCGTCCGACGCCGTGAGCGACGTCGCGATCTTCGGATAGAGCTCGGACCATGGAAACTCGACGACATTGACCTTGCCGCAGGTCTTCTTGGCCCATTCGTCCGCGCCGAGCTTGAGCGCGGATGCGATATAAGGTCCGGTCTGCGACGCCACCGTCAGGGTGACGCCGGTGTAATCCGGGCTACAGGCAGCATTCGCCTGGCTCGCGGCACAGGCCATCGCCAGCGAGGTGGTCAGCATCAGGAACGTCCGTCGCAGCATCGTCTAGTCCTCCCTACAAGGTCTTTTGCTATTTGATGGCCCCGAGCAGCAGGCCCGACCGCATCATCCGGCTGAGCAGGCCCGCCATGATCATCATGGGAACGATTGCGACGAGCGCCGCAGCTGATATCGCCCACCATTCGTCGCCGCGCTGGCTGTTCTGCCCCGCCACCAGGATGGGCAGCGTCTGCCATCTGGAATTGGTCAGGAACAGCGCGAACAGAAACTCATTCCAGACGAAGGCCAGCGTGATCATGAATGTCGCCAGCAGCCCGTTCATCGACATCGGCACGACGATGCCGAAGAAGATGCGCCAGCTCGGCACGTTGTCGACCATCGCGGCCTCTTCGACCTCGATCGGCACCGCCTCGAAGAAGTCGCGCATCAGCCAGACGACGATCGGCAGCGAGAAGGCGACATAGCACAGCGTCAGGCCGACGAAGCTGTCGATGAGCTGGAAACCCAGCCGGCCGATCTCGCTGTAGAGCAAATACAGCGCAAAGGCCGTGACGATCGGCGGGAACATGCGCTGGCTGACGAACCAGAACAGGATGTCCTCATTGCCGAGGATCGGTCCGGGCAACGGCAGGCGATTGGCGACGACAGCAGCGATCAGTGCGATTGGAAACGCGAGTAGCAGCGCCTGCGGCCGGGTGAATCCGAACGTCGCGTTGAAGAGCAGATAGCCGCCGAGCGCGAGCAGGAAGAACACGAGGCCCGCACCAAGGCGTACCCTGAATTCGAACCGCACCAGCGCATAGGCCGCCATCGCGCCGATCGCGGTGGCGATGGCTGCCGCAGACAGGCCGACGATGGTCGAATTCAGGAAGGTGTGGAAGAACTCGCCGCGGATCCCCTGATAGAGATCGATGAAGGGTTGCAAGGTCGGCGTGAAGTCGATGAACGGCAGATAGGTCGGTCCGCCGACCACGCCCGGCGGCGTCTTGAATGCGGTCACCACCACCCAATAGAGCGGAAACACCGTGATCAGGCACCAGACGAGGACGCCGACCGCGACCAGGCGGCGGCTCCATCGCGACAGTCCCGTCAAGCCCTGTCCGCTCATCGGCGCTTCTCCAGATGCGGCCGCAGCAGCGCCAGATAGGTGACGCCGATGATCGTGATCGCGATCAGGAACAGGAAGCTGAGCGCCGACGTATAGCCAAGATTGAACTTCTTGAAGCCTTCCTGATAGGCGAACAGCGTCAGCGTCTCGGTGTCGACGCCCGGCCCGCCGCCCGTCATCACAAACACCGTGTCCATGATCTTGTAGCTCTCGATCAGGCGGATGAAGACGATCGCGGCCGAGATCGGCAGCAGCATCGGAAAGGTGATGCCCCAGAACTGCTGCCAGGCGCTGGCATTCTCGAGCTCGGCGGCCTCGTAGACGTCTTCGGGAAGCGTTTGCAGGCCGGCCAGCATCATCAGGATCACGAACGGGGTCCACTGCCAGACCTCGACCGCGATGATGCAGGCGAGCGCCCAATGTCCATTGGTGAGGAACGGCAGGTTGACCAAGCCGAACTTCGACAGGAACTGGTTGAGCGGCCCCATCGTCGGGTTGAACATCATGCGCGCGACCAGCGCGACCGCGACCGGCGCGAGCAGCATGGGCAGCAGCAAGGCGACGCGAAACAGCCGCTCGCCCGGCACGCGCGCGTTGAGCGCCAGCGCGACACCGAACCCAATCGCGTATTGCAGCCCGACGGCGATGAAGGCAATCAGCGTCGTCGTGAAGATCGCGTTCCAGAACCGCGGCTCCTGCAACAGCGTGGCATAGTTGCCGAGCCAGACGACCCGCGGCGGGATCGGCGGAATCAGGCGGTAGCTCAGGAAGCTCGTGGTAAGCGAATAGATCAGCGGAAAGATCGAGATCGCCAGCACGACGAGCACCGCCGGCCAGATGAAGACATGCTTGATCGGATCATTCCGCATCATCGCGCGATCATCCCTTCAGCAGCGCGTCGATCTCCGCGCGCCGCGGCATCGCGGGCGCGGTGCCCGGTCGCGTCACCGAGATTCCGGCCGTGGCCGAACCGAACCGCGCAGCCTCCAGCGGATCGGCGCCGTCGGCGAGCGCCGCCGCGAAGCCGCCGACGAAGGCGTCGCCTGCGCCGGTGGTTTCGACCACCTTGCCTGCGGCGAAGGGCGGCACGTGCACCGAGCGATCCCGCGCATGAAACAAGGCGCCGCGCTCGCCGAGCGTGATCAGCGCCGTTCCTGCGCCTTTCGCCAGCAAGGCATCGCCGGCGCGGCGGGCACCGGCGAGATCGCCGACCGCGATGCCGGTCAGCGCTTCGGCCTCGGTCTCGTTGGGGACGACATAATCGCAGAGCGCAAACAGGCCAGAGTCGAACTTGATAGCCGGCGCCGGGTTGAACACGGTGATGCTGCCGGCGGCGCGCGCGATCTCGAGCCCGCGCCGCGCCGCATCGACCGGCTGCTCGAGCTGCGTCACGAACACGCGGCTGTCGCGGATGGCGTCGGCCACCGCGTCGACATCGGCCGGACCGATCCCGCATGCTGCGCCCGGCACCACGATGATCGCGTTATCGCCGCGCGTCTCGTGGACGTAGATGAACGCAGCTCCAGTCGGCGCGTCCGCCGTCCTGGCCACGCGCGGCCGGATTCCCTCGGCCTCCCAGGTCTTGATCGCAAGCTCGCCAAACGCGTCGCTGCCGATCCGGGAGATGAAGCTCACGCTGGCACCGGCCCGCGCCGCCGCGACAGCCTGGTTGGATCCCTTGCCGCCGGGTCCCATGGCGAATCCCGATCCGGCGATCGTCTCGCCGATCGCCGGCATGTTGCCGGCGCGGAACGCCAGGTCGACGACGAAGACGCCGAGGACGGCGACGCCATGCTTGCTCATGTCGTCACTCCCCGTCCGGCGCGATGACGCCCTTGCTGAACAGGAAGCAGCCGTAGAAACGCCGCTCGCCGGTCGCGATTACGCAATAGGCCGTCTTGGCCTTCTCGTAGAACGCATGGCGCTCGACACCCACGAGCGGCCAGGATCGTCCCTCGGCGCGATCGATCGCGGCCTGCACCTCGCGCTGCACGGGCGGCACTTCCTGGGCCTGCCCGACGATCTCCATGCGGATCGCGGCGTCGTCGACAAATGTATCGAGCGGCATCACCGAGAGAACGGCTTCGACCGCCTTGGCGGCACTCACACTGTCGATGCGCAGCAACCTGCCAAGCACGCTCTGGCGCGCGATCGAGTCGGCCGGAAAATTGGTGTCGCACACCACCAGGCGATCGCCGTGCCCCATCGCCCGCAGGGCGTAGAGCACGTCGGCATTCAGCAATGGATTGATGCCCTTGAGCATGTTGCGTCCCTCCCTTGTCTTCAAACTCGCCGGACTCTGGCGGTCCGGATCCCCATCCCTATCACCGCAAGGTGACGTCTCTAGTGCCCCGTTCCGATTGGATCGGAACGGGGCACTCGATTCTTGTTTGACGTGTTTTCTGCACGCGAACCGGTACCCACTTCGCTCGAAAACGCTCTAGTCGCCATACGGAATCCAGATGTTCTTCACCTGCACGGCATGGCGGAGCAGGATCGGGCCCTCGCTCGCGGCCTTGTCGTACCAGTCGATTGCGAGGCCTTGATCGACCAGCGTGCGCTTGAGATTGCCGATCGACAGCCGTTCGGCCGCTGTCGAGGCGTCCTGCGACCCAAATGCCCAGAGCGCATCGACATCGTCATGCTCGGCAAGGACCTTGACCAGATCGTTGCGATCGCCGGTGACGATGTTGACCACGCCGCCTGGCACGTCTGAGGTCTCGAGCACCTGGTAGAAGTCGGTCGCGGCGAGCGGATGCCGCTCGCTCGGCACCGCGACGACCCGGTTGCCCATCGCAACCAGCGGCGCGACCAGACTGATGAAGGCAAGCAGCGGCGCCTCGTCGGGACAGGCGACACCAACCACGCCGATCGGCTCATGCATCGCCAGCGCCACGCCGCGCAGCGGCGGCGCGTGGATGGATCCCTCGAATTTATCCGCCCAGGCGCCATAGCTGAACAGCCGCTCGATGCTCGCATCGACCTCGGTGCGCGCCTTCGCTGCCGAGACACCGGTCATGTCCGCGATGCGGCGGCTGAACTCGTCGCCACGCGCGGAAAGATTCTCGGCAAGGTAATAAAGGATCTGGGCCCGATTATGCGCCGTCGCCCGCGCCCACCCCTCGGCTGAGCGCGCCGCGGCGACCGCATTGCGGATATCCTTGCGATTGCCCTCGCCTGCCTCGCCGAGACGTCGGCCCTTCGGCGAGAGCACCGCGCGCGAATAATTGCCGTCCGGACGGACCTGCTTGCCGCCGACGAACAGCTTGGCCGTTCGATCGATCGGCGGCACGTCAAAGCCGGCGCTGGCGCCGGACGCCGTCGGCAGCGGCGATGGCTTGGCCCGCGCCTTGCGCCCGCTCCAGGCCTTCGGCTTGAGATACTCAAACATGCCTTCACGGCCGCCCTCGCGGCCGAAACCGGACTCGCGATAGCCGCCGAAGCCGACGCTGGCGTCGAACAGATTGGTCGCGTTGATCCAGACCACGCCGGCCAAGAGTTTCGGCGCGATGTCGAGCGCCAGCCCGATCGTCTCGCTCCACACGCTGGCGGCAAGGCCGTAGCGCGTGTTGTTGGCGAGCATCACGGCCTCGTCCGGTGTGCGGAACGTCATCGCCACCAGGACAGGGCCGAAGATCTCTTCGGTCGCAACCGTCGAGGACGGATGCACGTTCCAGAGCAGGGTCGGCGGATAGAAGCAGCCTTCCGTCGGCAACGCGCCGGACGCCTGATATTTCTCGGCGCCTTCCTTCACCCCGATCTCGACCAGCGACTTGATCCGCTCGAGCTGCACCGGCGCGACCACAGCGCCCATGTCGATCGCCTTGTCGAGCGGCATGCCGACACGAAGCGTCTCCATGCGGCGAATCAGGCGCCTGCGGAAGGTCTCCGCAATCCCCTCCTGCAGCAGCAGCCGCGAGCCGGCGCAGCAGACCTGGCCCTGGTTGAACCAGATGGCGTCGACCACGCCTTCCACGGCGCCGTCGATGTCGGCATCGTCGAACACGATGAACGGCGATTTGCCGCCGAGCTCCAGCGTCAGCGATTTTCCGGTCCCTGCAGTCGACTGGCGGATCAGCCGCCCGACCTCGGTCGAACCCGTGAAGGCGATCTTGTCGACGCCGGGACTTTCGACCAGCAGCGCACCGGTGGCGCCATCGCCAGTGACGACGTTCAGCACGCCCAGCGGCAGGCCGGCTTCGGCCGACAGTTCGGCGAACAGCAGGGCCGTGAGCGAGGTGAACTCCGCCGGCTTCAGCACCACCGTGTTGCCCGCGGCGAGCGCCGGCGCGATCTTCCAGGCCAGCATCAGCAGCGGGAAATTCCACGGGATGATCTGCCCGATCACGCCGATCGGCACCTGATCGGCGAATTCGCGGTCCTGCAACTGCGCCCAGCCGGCGTGATAGAGGAAATGGCGCGCGGCGAGCGGCACGTCGAGATCGCGGGTTTCCCGGATCGGCTTGCCATTGTCGATCGCCTCCAGCACGGCGAACAGCCGGGCGTGACGCTGCAGCATGCGCGCCAACGCATAGAGATGACGCGCGCGGCCGTGACCGCCGAGCTTTGCCCACGCGACCTGCGCGGTGCGCGCGGCGTTGACCGCCGCCTCGACATCGGCAGCGTCGCCCTGCGCGATGCGCGCCAGCACCTTGCCGGTGGCAGGCTCGCTTGTCGTGAGGTGCTTGCCCGCATGCGGCGCCGTGAATTTGCCGGCGATGAAGTGCCCGAACGTGGCGCCATGCCGTGCTAGCCAGGCGCGCGCCTCGCCGTCCGCCTCGGGCGCGGGGCCATACTCCATGGTCTCGAAATAATTGGCGACGCTCATCGCTGGAGTCTCATCCCACGGGGTGGCGGTTGAAAGCCGAGTAGTGGCCGGTCACATGATGCTCGAGCTGCCGCTCGATGTCGGCGAGCAGGCTGGAGGCGCCGATGCGGAACAGATCCGGCTCGAGCCAGTCGCGTCCGAGTTCCTCCTTCATCAGGAACTGGTAGTTGAGCACGTCCTTTGCCGTCGAGATGCCACCGGCCGGCTTGAAGCCGATCTTGTAGCCGGTGCGCTCCTGATAGAGGCGGATCATCCGCAGCATCGCCAGCGTCACGGGCAGCGTCGCGTTGACACCTTCCTTGCCGGTGGAGGTCTTGATGAAGTCGGCGCCGGCCATCATGCAGACCATCGAGGCCTTGGCGATATTGCGCAGCGTCTTGAGGTCACCCGTGGCCAGGATCGTCTTCAGATGCGCGTTGTCGCAGACCGCGCGGAAATCCCGGACCTCGGCATAAAGCGCCCGCCAATCGCCGGTCAGCACGTGCTCACGCGTGATGACGATGTCGATTTCCTGCGCGCCATTCCGGACCGACGCCTCGATCTCCTTCAGCTTCAGCTCATGCGGCACGAGGCCTGCGGGAAACCCGGTCGAGACCGCGGCGACAGGGATGCCGGATCCATCGAGCGCTTCGACAGCGGTGCCGACGAACCGATCGTAGACACAGACCGCTCCGGTATGCAGCGCGCGCCCGGCAAAGCCGAGCTGCTCGAGAAGGTCGCCGCGCACGGGCGCCTTGGCCTTGGCGCAGAGCCGCTTGACCCGTTCGGCCGTGTCGTCGCCGTTCAGCGTCGTCAGGTCGATGCAGGTGATCGCCTTGAGCAGCCACCCCGCCTGTGCGTCCTTCTTCACGGTTCGCCGGCCCGGCAGGCTCGCGACCCGCCGTTCGGTGGCCGACAGGTTGATCCTGATGTCGTCGACCCAATCCATCTCGAGCGCACGGCCGCTGTTGCGCGGCAGCGGATGCAAATGCTCGCCGCCCGGGGAAGGCGATTGCACGGCCAACGGGGACGGATTCTGGATGAAGACGCTCTGCGTCATGGAAGCGCCTTGCGGTCCTAGCGAATCGACGAGGTGGCCAGATAGATTGAATGTGTCGATCGCAACATGTGATCCTCCCCTGACCTTGCCGCCGGTTTGCCGCCTGCCGCGGACGATATCGTCTCGACACTGGATCAGCCCGCCGGACTGGATGTTATTATTGTAACAAATCGACGTTGATAAACTCACAACATTGTAAGATCATTGTCAATCGGATAAGCAAGCTCGGCGATCAAAATGGCTGAAACCTCCAACGCACGACCAAGCGAGACACGCGTCCAGCGCCTGCAGAGGCTGCGCCGCGCCGTCGAATCGAGTGGTGCGCTGCACCTGAAGGACGCCGCCGAGCTCCTCAAGGTTTCCGAAATGACAGTGCGGCGCGACCTCGCTGGTCCGGAGGCTGCTCTCGCCCTGCTCGGCGGCTACGTCGTCAATGCGGCGTCGCCGACCGGCATCAAGTACACGTTCGAGCAGGAAATCGACCAGCACACCCAGGACAAGCGCCTCGCCTGTCGGGCTGCCGCCGCCTCCATCAGGGAAGGCGATACGATTTTCATCGACTGCGGCACCACGATGCAGTCGCTGGCGGACTGCCTGCCCGAGGATCTGCCGCTCTCGGTGATCTGCTATTCGATGAACGTGGCATCGATCGTGACGCGCCGGCCGGGCACGCAGGTGATGCTGATGGGCGGGCTCTATCATCCCTCGTCGCAATCGTTCGCGTCGGACGACGGCCTGTCCTATCTGCGGCGGCTCGGGATCAACAAGGCCTTCATCTCCGCGGGCGGCGTGCACTGGACCCGCGGCGCGAGCTGCTCGAATTTTCACGAAGTCGCGGTCAAGCAGGCCGTCATTGAGACCGCGATGGAGAGCACCCTGGTGATCGACGCGAGTAAGCTCGGCAGTCTCAAGTCGGCATTCTTCTCCGATATCGGCGCGTTCTCGCGGATCATCGTCGGCGGCGCGGCGTCATCGGAGATGCGCAAGCACTTCCGCAGCCTTCCTGTCGAGTACGTGACCAGCGCAACCTGATCCGAGCGGGGGCTGGCACGCCCGGATCAGGCTGCTCACGATGCGCGGGCTCGCGGGACCACGCATCGAACTCCTGCGGCTCAGTTGCAGGCGGGCTTCGCCTTGTTGCAGGCGTCGGTCAGCTCCGGCGGCGGCTCCTTCTTGAACACCGTCTTGTAGGATTCCAGCACGTTCGACTGCGTCACCGGCAGCGACTGCACGCCGATCCAGCCGGGCGTTTCCTTGCCGAGCAGCGCGTTCATCATCGCCATCGCTTCCGCGACGCCCTGATCATAGGGACGCTGCGAGCCGGTCGCCTTCAAGGGACCGCCCTTGGCGATCTCGATCGCCGATTGCAGGCCGAGATCGACCGTCGTAACCGGAATGTCGATGCCCTGCGCGCGCATCGAGCTCAGCGTATCGAGCGCCGGCTGATCCCAGACCGCGAACAGGCCCTTGATATCAGGATTGCCGGTGAGGAAGTCACCCGCGATCTGCGACACCTTCGGCGGATCGGTGAAGTCGACCTGCTTCATCTTGATGTCGGGACGGTTCTTCTGCATCCACTCGCGGACACCCTTGGTGCGCTCGTTGGTGCTGAAGTAATCGACGCCGAAATTGACGAGACCGATAGTCGCGCCCTGCGCCACGCAGGAGGCCAGGATCTGGGCCGCGATCTGGCCGTTGCCCTGGCTGTCCGCCGAGATCATCGAGGCATATTCCTCCGGATGCTTGAGGCCGGTGGGAATGCTGTCCATCAGCACGAGCTTGATGCCGGCCTTGGCGATCTTCTTGTAGGTCGGCGCCGTCGCCGTGAAATCCACCGGGATCGAGATGATGCCGTCCGGATGCTGCTGGATGGTGTTCTCGATGTCGGCGATCTGCTTGTCGACCTGATATTCGGCGGACGCGACGCCGGTCACCGTCACGCCGTACTTCTTCAGCGTATCGGTGATGCCCTGGATCTGCAGTTGCGCCCAGTCGAGGTTGACGGTCTGCATGGAGATGCCGACCTTGAAATGCTTCTCCTTGATCTTGGCGGCGTCGGCGTCCGACAGCGCGAGCACCTCCGGCGACGCGGCCTTCTCGCCGTGCGGCCCCTGGCCGACGATCGATTTCGGTCCCAGCGTCGCGAGATCGACGCCCTTGACGCAGCTTGCCGGCACTTCGGCGCGGGCCGAGGGGGCAATCGAAATGGCCGTCGCCGCGATCAGTGCGGTCAGCGGCAGGGTTTGTCGCAAGATTGGCTTCATTGTTTCCTCCCTTTTTTGGTCGCCGATTGACCGGAGGCCGGCGACCTTGCCCCTACACTTTTCCGGATCGTGCTCTAGCGTTTCGTGAAGGCGACCGCGGCCACGATGATCGCTCCCTTGATGACGAGCTGCATCGGCGAGCTGACGCCGAGCAGCACGAGGCCGTTGTTGAGCGTGCCGATGATAAGGCTACCGAACAGCGTTCCCAGGATGTAGCCGCGCCCGCCGAACAGGCTGCAGCCACCGAGGATCACGGCGGCGATGACGTCGAGCTCCATCCCCTGCACGACGTCGGGCCGCGCGGCATGTGAGCGCGCGGACAGCACCAGCGCCGCAAGCCCGGCCAGCGCGCCGGTCAGCACAAATGCCGCGGTTGTCACCCATTTGGTGTTGATGCCGGAATAGAGCGCCGCGGTCGGATTGCCGCCGACCGCATAGATGCGACGGCCGAACACGTTGTAGTGCAGCAGCAGGATGCCGACGATCATCGCCACCAGCGTCCAGGCAATGGGAACGGGTATGCCCAGGAACGTGCCTTCGCCGAAGATCGCAAAATAGGTCTCGTTGGTGATGATGACAGGCTTGGTGTTGGTCACCATCATCGCCAGCCCCCGCGCCATGCTCAACGAGCCGAGCGTGACCAGGAAGGACGGGATCGAGAGCTGCGTGGTCAGGATGCCATTGAGCAGTCCGACCAGCGCACCGGTGCCGAGCCCGGCAATCGCGCCGACGATCCAACTGTTGTTGATCTGGCTCATGGCGAGCGCCGCGGCCATGCCGGATAGCGCCAATGTCGATGCGACCGACAGATCGATCTGACGTGCGATGATCACGAAGGTCATACCGACCGCGATGATCGACACCAGCGTCGTCTGGCGTCCGATATTCAGGAAATTGTCGAGCGACAGGAACCAGGGGGAGGACAGGCTGAACACGACCAACAGCACGACGAAGGCGATGTACAGCATGTAGGGCCGCTCGCCGCGCAGCAGGTTCTGCAGCAGCTTGCGGCGACGATCGGTTCGGGTCGACGAGGCGACGACATTTGGCGCGGTCAGTTCGGTCATGCGGGCAGCTCTTGCAATATGCCTTGTCCGGAGGCCTGGTACATCTGCAGGAGATGATGGAGCTCTTCGGCATCATCGATCTCGCCGCGCGCCAGCGTTCGCGCCACGCGTCCATCGACGATCACCGAGATGCGGTCGCAGAGCTCGATCAGTTCGACGAGATCCGATGAGACGATCAGGACGCCGCTGCCGTCGCGGGCGGCATTGCGGATCACGCCATAGATTTCCTCGCGTGCGCCGACGTCGACGCCGACCGTCGGTTCGTCCAGCAGCAGCACGCGCGGCCGCGGATCGTTCCATTTTCCGAACACGACCTTCTGCTGGTTGCCGCCGGACAGTGTCCTGACCAGGCTGGAAGCTCCTTGCGCTTTCACCGAAAGCCGCGCGACCGCGGCGTCCGCACGCCGGGCGGCGGCGCGTTGCTGCATGAAGCCCCAGCGCGAGAAATGCGGAATCCGCGGCAAGGTGATGTTGCGTTCGATCGAATGGTCGAGCACCAGGCCCTGCACGTGCCGATCTTCCGGCACCAGCGCGACGCCCTGGTTGATCGCATCAGCCGCGCTCTTCGGCAGCCATGGCCGGCCCTCGATCTCGAATGCGCCGCGCTCGACCGGCCGAAGTCCGAAGATCGTCTCCAGAATCTCGGTGCGCCCACTGCCGATCAATCCGGCAAGGCCGTGGATCTCCCCCTTCATCACCGTCAAGTCGACGGCCGCCAGCCGGTCGTTGGACACACCCGACAGGGACAGAACCAGCGATGAATCGAAGGAACGCGTTGCCGCGGGCGCGGCGCGCGATGCTGCCGGCGCCAATCGATCGGTGCCGATGATGGCGTTCACCAGCCGCTTCATGTCGGTATCGGCGGTGACGAACGTGCCCGCATTGGCGCCATCGCGCAGCACCGTGACACGCTGCGAGATCTCGAACACCTCGTTGAGCCGATGGGTCACGTAGATCACGCCGACGCCGCGGCGCGTCGCCTTGCCGATCGCGTCGAACAGGATACGGACCTCATCGGACGTCAGCGAGGACGTCGGCTCATCGAGGATCAAGAGCCGCACCTCGCCCATCAACGCCTTGGCGATCTCCGTCATCTGGCGGTAGGCGAACGGCAGCGAGCCGACCGTCGCGCGTGTATCAAGGGGAATGCCGAGTTCGCTCAGGAACGCTTCGGCTTTGGCCATCAGCTCGCGCTTCCGGACAAAGCCGAACCGCGCGCGCGGCTCGCGGCCGAGCAACAGATTGTCGGCGACGCTCAGCGATTCGACGAGGCTGAGGTCCTGATAGACGACGGCGATCCCCGCTTCGCGCGATCTTGCCGGGCTGTCGAACATCACTGGCCTGCCGGCGATCTCGATCGTGCCGCTGTCGGCGGCATGAACGCCGCTGAGGATCTTGATCAGTGTGGATTTTCCGGCGCCGTTCTCGCCCAGCAGCGCATGTACCTCGCCGGAGACGACCTCGAGGTTGACGTCGCGCAGCGCGCGCACGCCGCCAAAGCGCTTGTTGATGCCACCGACCGTCAAAAGCGACGCCGACGGCCGAGGCTCTGCCGCGATCGAACCGGACAATTCCATTTTCCTCCCATCGCCGCGCGGAACGCTGATGCGATGATGACATCTTGTTATTTTTGCAACTTATTGTGTTATAATTCTATCACATCAGGCGGCCTGTCAATGGGAGATCACGCCGTCCGGGGCTCGAATTGGGGGCGGGTCCGGCTCCGCCCGGCACACGCCGCCGGCCTCCCCATGCACAATGGAAGCCGGCAGGTTGTGCTACGCTTCAGTCGCTCATCTCATCAAAGCCAACGCCGGTGAACCGCGATGAAACTGAGTGCTGCGATTGCCGTCGTCCTGATCTGGTCGTGCTTTCCTGCGACAGCGCAGCAAGGCGGAGCCGCCCTCTACGCGCAACGCTGCGCGCAGTGTCACGACAGCAGCAACACCGATATTCGCGCGCCGAGCCGCACCGCGCTGCAATCAAGGTCGTTCGATGAGGTCCTGGGTGCGATCACCACGGGCGCGATGTCATCCTTCGCGCAGGGGCTGAGCAATGACGAGCGGGCGGCCATCGCCTCACTCGTCACCGGCAAGGCCGCTTCGCATGCGTCGGCCGACAGTACAGGCCAATGCGCGCAGAGCGAGGCCGGTTTCCCGCAACCGATCGATGGGCCACGGTGGAACGGCTGGGGCGCGGATCTCAACAACAGCCGGTTTCAGCCGGCGGCGATGGCCGGCCTCGCGCCAGACCAGGTCCCGCGGCTACGTTTGAAGTGGGCGTACGGGTTTCCTGGCATGTCCACCGCTAACGCCCAGCCGACTGTCATCGGCGGCTTGTTGTTCGTCGGCGGCGGCGACCGCAAGGTCCACGCCCTCGACGCCAAGACCGGATGCACCCGCTGGGTGTTTCCGACCGACGCACCGGTCAGGGCGGCCATCAGTCTTGCCCCGATGGATAATGGCCAGTCCGCCATCGTCTTTGGCGATGTGCTCGCCAACGTCTACGCCGTGAATGCGACGACCGGCGCGTTGATCTGGAAAAGCAGGGTCGAGGATCATCTGGCCGCGCGGATTACCGGTGCGCCAACCTTCTATTCCGGCGTTGTCTATGTTGGGGTGTCATCGATCGAGGAGGCCACGGGATCCCGGCCCACCTACCAATGCTGCACGTTTCGCGGCAGCGTCGTTGCGCTGAAGGCCGAGACCGGTGCGCAGATCTGGAAGACCTACACCATCCCTGAAGCGCCGCATCCCACCCGGATGAACGCCGTCGGGACCCAGTTGTTCGGGCCGGCCGGCGCATCGGTCTGGTCCGCACCGACGATCGATGTTCAGCGTCAGGCGGTCTATATCGCGACATCGAACAGCTATGCCGACCCGGCAACCGACACCAGCGATGCCATCCTCGCGTTCGATCTCGCGACCGGGCGAATGCTCTGGCATCAGCAGGCCACGCCGAAGGACAGCTTCGTCGTGGCGTGCTTCGGCACCGACCAGAGCAACTGTCCGCAGGACCGCGGCCCCGACCACGACTTCGGACAATCGCCCATCCTGGTGACCTTGCATAACGGACAACGCGTGCTGGTGATTGGACAGAAATCCGGCGTGGTGCACGCACTCGATCCCGACCATGAGGGCAAGATCCTGTGGCAGACGCGGATCGGCCAAGGTGGCCCATTGGGAGGAACCGAATGGGGCTCCGCCGCGGATCAGGCGCGAATTTATGTCGCCAATTCGGACGTGCGGTTTCTGAGGGACGGCTCGAGGCGTCTCAACTCCAGCGAAGGCGGTGGCCTGTTTGGCCTCGATCTTGCGACCGGGAAAATCGCGATGCAGGTGGCGCCGGTTGCCTGTGGCGATCGTCCCCAATGCAGTCCCGCCCTCTCCGCAGCGGTCACCCTCATTCCGGGCGTCGTCTTCTCGGGTGGCGTGAGCGGTTTCTTGCGCGCCTACGCCACCGATGACGCGCGGCTGCTTTGGGAGATCGACACCGCGCGCGACTACACCACGGTGAATGGTGTTCCGGCCCGTGGCGGCGCCATGGACGGCCCCGGCGCGGTCGTCGTCGACGGCATGCTGTATGTCAATTCCGGCTACGCGCAATGGGGCGGCCTGCCCGGCAACGTTCTGCTGGCCTTCGAGGTCGGCAACCCCTGACAAACGCGATGTCAGCATTTGCGACGGCACGTTGAGCACTACTCGCCACGGGCTATTCGTGCTTTGATGTCGGCCAGGATCGGCTGACAGGTCCGACGGGAGGCCTTCTGGTGCTTGGTGACGTGCTACGCAATATCACGTCAGGCGGCCTTTCCCTCGCGCCCAACAATCGTCGCGCGTCAGGTTCCGGGCGGCGTCGAATCGAATCGACCGACATGGCTGCCGCGCCCGAAATCGATGCGCATTTCGTTGCGCACAAAAAACACAGAAACTATAAGTGCTTGAAAGAATGGTCGGAGTGGCAGGATTCGAACCTGCGACCCCTGCGTCCCGAACGTAAGTAGCAATCGAAAATAACAACGAAAACAATGAAGTTCGGTTGCGATTGACCACCTTTATCGCCCCTTGTTCACGGTGTTTCGGTGGTCAATCGGTGGTTGGCCTGATTCCTGACCTGAGTAGCGGCGGCATTCTTCGGTCTGCGCTGCGGGTGTAACGTTCAGCCTCGCTATCTGTTCTCCACCCGAACCACGCCTTGCGTTCTGTTGTGGTGGCGCCGCGATCTGCGAGTCGCGTTGCAGCGGCCTTACGGAGACCATGGGATGTGCATCGCTTCGGTAGACCCGCAGCATCGCAAACTTCCCGAAACCAATTCCCGAAACCTGCCGCGCTGAAAGGCTTACCTTGGGCAGTCACCAAGAAATTGAGCTGATCATTTGCAGGCATTGCGTCAATTGCCTGCTGCTGCTCCGGCATCACCGGCACGTCGAACGGCACGCCGGTCTTTTGACGTTTGAGGGACAGCGTTCCGTTCCGAACATGCTGCTTGCCCATCCTTACGACGTCGCAACGTGACTGCCCGACCTGCAACAGGAGTTCATATGCTAACCGTTCGCGCGTACCGATCGGATGGTGGCTCTCGAACTTGCCGCACTCCTCCTGCTCCCACGGATGATGCCCGTCGGATCTAATCGGGACCAATTTCCCGCCTGCAAGCGGATCCACCGCAAGCATATCGAGCGAGAGGCAATGGTCGATCAAGCCGCGAAGGGCCTTCCGCCAGTTTGAGGCCGCCGGGGATTTCTTGCTCAAAATCGCCTGAAGTGCCTTTCTGGGCATAAATGCGATCCGCTTTTCCCCATGCTCTTCACGGAAACGCTTCAAGATTGCTCGGCGCATCTGTTGTGAGCTTTTGGCGAGACCGTCGCGGAAGGCACTGGACTGGTAGTAGGAGACAATTGCAGCGTTTACGGTCCCGGGGCGCGTGCGGCTTGGCACAGGCGCTCTTCGCGCGCTGCGGCCCTCCCACCGACGGTCGAGCGGCTGCCGCCCGATGGGTTTCGGCTCCGGTAGTGGCCGTTGGAAGCCGACCAAGAAGTTCGCAGCGGCCAGGCGCCGCAATCCGATCCGAAAGAACAATCCATGAGCAACAACTGGAAGTACGATCGCGCGAAAGAGGCCATCGACAAGCGCATCGAGGAGGTCGAGACCGTCGAGATCGTCGACTACAAGCGCGACATGTCCCTGGAGTCGATTCCGACCACCAAGGCCTTGGGATGAGGCAAAGGCGGTGCAGCGGCCATTGCCTGACGACGCTCTCAAGATCGTCGCCCGCGGCGCGACGAAGGAAGACGTCTCGGTATCGTTATGAGGGCAATCGGAAGATGTTCAGCCAAGCGCAGCTTTAAGATCGAGCGATCCTAAGACAGCAAATTGACCGCCCTTGGCTTCGGCGGTGCGACCTTTGCGACGGCAACGGGCGAAAGGTCTGATCGGTACTGATCCGACGAGGGTGTAATGCCCGCATGAGCCCTGATACGGCGCCGTGCTAAACGATGCAACCGATGCAACACCGCCGGAATTGCAGAATTGATCGTCGTATAAGACTTTATTAGGGCATCAGAAATACCGTTAGGTCGTCTGGACCCCTATTGCTCGGCCCTGACTTTGTTGTGACGTGACCCCGCCACGTTCTCAGCGCGGCGGGTCACGGAGCCGCAGAGCTGCCTTGCGGTCACGGCCAACGACGCCCAAAGCGAACGGCGCACCATTTTTCAAGTACCAACGCATTATCGAAACAACTGACGACCATCATGCCGCTCGCTGTTTGTCTTATCTGTCAGGTAGAACGGAAGTTGATCGGGCTTTCGCCTATTGCGGAACGCTATCAGCTTAGGTCGTTCGAGTGTCCGGTCTGCAAGAACGTGCTTGACCTCGTTGAGCACGAAAATAAGCGCGTCCCGGTATACGGCGTTCCGCGAGCGCTGCAGCCAACCTCATGATCCGAACACTTCTCATTGCGGCAATTTTGGCCACGGGCTTGTACGTTGCAGATCAGCATTTCGCAGGAGCCAAATACACCGACGCGATTGACCGGATGACGGCTCAGATGCGCCATTCTTTTAGGATTTAATCAGACACAGGCGCTAAATCGATGGATGACAAAGTCAAAATTCGTTGCCCAGTCTGCACGCGCGTCTTCAGAGAGAAGGCCAATCGAATTCGCGACGGCCTGCAAGTCAACTGTCACAATTGCAATAAGCTGATAACTTTGACGAAGGAGACTGAAGACCCGTTTCTACGTCGGGCACTGAAGACCGCTCGTGAAATCAGAGCGGCGCAGGACGCGGCCGCCTTCGCGAAGACCTACAGCACTGCGGCGACTGCTCCGAAGCGTGAACCGTCCTAGTCTTTGCTCTTCGAACGATGCGGTCGCGCTGGGGTGACTTCGAATAGTTCATAGTCAATGGCGGCGCCCGTTCCTTGGGCGGCGGCCGAAGCCGCCGCCGGTGAGGGTTACGCCGTTGCACCCGCGACGCGGAGCACCGCATCGGCAAGCTCTCGGCTGAGGAGCAGACCCCGCCCCTGTTCGCCGCCGTCATAGTTGCCCCGCTGTGCCTCTTCGAAGAGCGTCACTGCGCGCGCAAGGATCAGAACGCCGGTCATCGTTTGCGGTGGAAGCTTCCGAATTTTTGATAACAGCGAGTGGATTTCGCGCGAACTTCTCCGTGTCCTGCCGATCTGTGCCCTCATCGTCGCCCATCGATTCGACCTGACAATGAATGTTTGCAGCCCAACAGCAGAGTTCAGGTTCGTCTCCAGAAATGTCTGAGATGGATCAGAAGTCGCCATTGATCGAAACCGTCGTGATGATCCAGCGGCCGGCCAACTTGAGTTTCTCGCTCAGCAGATTTTTCTCAAGAGAAAATTCAAATGTAAGTACCATGCTTGGCGAAGTGGATCGAATAGAAGCAGGAGCTGTTTACCAGTTCCTCAGATCGTCGCTAAAACGGTGAATGATATCACAACTGAACGACCACAGCGGGTCTAGCATGCTGGGGCAAGGATCAAGAACAATGCTGTAAAAAGTCGCATCCATTCCGAAAGCCAGTATTGGCTTGAGGGAGATATGCAAGACTAACAACTCAATCAATACTTCTATTGTTTCCGTTGCTTGTTGATGATGGCGCCAAGCTGCGCATCGCAATTGTCGACCCTACGAACTTCTTGAACGTTCTCGTTGTGCGTACTGCAATTTCGACCGGCCTGTCGCGTCTTCGCAGCGCTGAGAGGCCAAGCGTAAACCACATCTCATAAGTACTGCCCTTCTGGGAAGCACCAGGCACATTCCATACGGCGAGGCGGTTTAGACACCTCTCTCGTAGCTGTCGCTCGCCGCAACCAAGCGGAGCATATTATGGTAACGCCAGTTGGACCACTTTTCGCAGTCGGCAATCAGGTCGTGACGAAATCTGGGTGGCGTATCAGCTATTGGGTTGATGCGCACAACCAGCAGCTGCAGGCAGCCGGACAAGCGCCTGTGTATTACTGGCTACCCGAGCAGGTCAATCTCGCGCGAAAGCCCAACGGAGACTACAAGTTCAGCATGATCCACTTCGCCGGCGTGCGATCGAGCGGCACAACTGTGGGCGAAACCAGCTCCGACAACGAGGTGGCAGGCGGGCTTATCAATTTTGCGACGACCGCTGCACCGCCGGACAACGTGTTGGCCGACGCCCATGCGGCGCTGATCGATCAGGTTCGCGGCCACGACAATCCGTTGTGGCGATACACCTCGAATCAAAAACCTTGGTTCACTTTCATTCCCATCGTCAGCAATCAGTGCGTGCTCTCCAATACCTTGCCGGGCGACAGCCGCGGCATTCCGGCCGTGATGTCGAGCAAGAGCCCAATCGCAGGAGCGCCACCGACGATCGGGCTCAGCCGCTCCTATCTACCAGCGGGAGCTATGCCCCGCACGGTGCCGCAGAGCTATCGTGGCACCAACATCGACCCGATGTTCGTGAAGCTGTCAGGGCAAGGCCCCGGCACCATCGATCCAGGCGCAGAGAAGGCTTACAGCGCCCTGCTCGGCAGTATTCCGGCGGCAGTCGCTTATAGCGGCTTTCATAACCTCGGCACCGGCGTGATGAACGTGACGCAGAACATGATGGTCCGGGTGGTCAGTCCGTTGATGACGATCGATATCACCGGTCATTGGTCAAGAATTCAGGATCACTTCTCGGGCGCCGCGCACGCCGGCGGTCTGTTCTGGAGTGCTGACATTCAAGCCCAATACGACAGCCTCCGCGAATCCGGCGACATCGAGGTCCATACATTCGTCGACCAGTCACTGCCTGGAGCGGACAAGCTACAGGAATACATGGACAAGCGAAGCGACCTTATCTTCCAGAAGTTTATGGATCTGGCGAAGCAGGTGATCTTTGACCCGGCGCCGTTCAACGAACAGCCGGCACAAGCCAGCGGCGGCTTTCTCGGCTTCGGCGGCGGCGCCGCGTTCAAATTGCGCGAGCAGCGCACCAACCTCGACTTAGAGTATCACGAGACCAAGGAGATCGCCTACCTGCAGAATTATCAAGTCGGCGGCACGCTCGACGGCGTGGCGGACGAAATCCGGGCCAATCCCGCCAAGGACAAAGTATATTTCCTTACGGTCGATATCGGCGACTGGGACCGCAAGGTCGCGCGCGTCTTCAAGCCGGTGGTGAACTGGCCGGACCCGACGCAGAAATGGGTGGGCGAGCCCGTGGCATTCCTGTCCTGTCAGGTTGGTTACCCCAACGCTGACGGCGCCCTGCAATGGGATGGACACGTCTTCAGTCCGTCCGACGGGCCGGACGCTCATTTCGATACCGCGACATTCATGAAGCAGAAGAGCGACGTTGCCCATCCGCCGGCGGGCTGGGAGCCGGACAAGATGTTCCTGAAGCGGCAGATTCACTTTACCGAGCCGCCGAGCGAATTCGAGAATCCCTACGCACGCGTGCAAGTCGAGAAAGACATCGTCGACTTGGATCCGAGCCCCCTCGGAACGCCAGATAACACGATCGCTGTCGAAGTCCGCGTTGAAGAGGCCGGCACACTCTCGGTCGGGCCGATCCTGCTTGGCGCCAATCTGACCGACGACACCCAATACGTCGAAGTGACGATGCAGGCGCTGGGCAAGCGCGACGACGGCAATGACCGCGACCCGGTCAAGTTCACCTTCAAGTTCGCGGATCAAAACACGCCACGCTATTGGCTGGTTTACACCGGGCAGAAGAATTTCGTGCCAAAGTTCCAATATTCGGTTCGGGTCGTGGTCAAGGGTACGCTGTTCACCCACGGACAGGAATGGTCGACGACCACTCCCATCTCCACCGGCGGCAGCGGCGGCTTGATGGTGACAGTACCGACACCTGACGATCCCAACGTCACAAAGAAGGATGTCCCATTGTCTGCGATCGCCTCAACGACAAATGGACAAGGTGCGCCCGCAACGCCGCCGCCCTCGACCGGTCATGTCGTACCTCCGCCCAGTACGTTGAAACCGACGGCACCGCCGGCCGGCAAGGGAGCGCCCGCTTCCGGCGGCTATGGCGAAGTGGGCGGCTGGGCAGGGGCACCCGGAGATGGCGGCGCATCGAAGGGCACGCCGGCTCCAAAGGACGAGGTTGTGTTTTCGAGCTTCGAACCAGCATAGGCGGGCGGAGCAGCCATGTCTGCCCTTGGATCACGCGTCGCGCCGAGCACGACATCCGGCTGGAGCAGGCTTGATCTGCCTGGTCCAGCATCGGTCCTGGTCCGGCGCACGAGAGATGGTTACGACCATCTCTCGGGCAATCCGCGAGTCGCGCGCGACACCGCCGGCCGCCCGCGAGTCGCGTTGTCGCTGGTGCTGTCGCGGATGCCGACGGTCGGCGACGCTTCCATCGCACCGCTGGTGACATGCGGTTCACTGTCGCTGGTAATTGCGTTCGATACCCCCGAACAGGACATCGCCGCCCTCGCCTCGCGGCTCGACGCACCCTGCCGGAAGCTGTTCGTGCGTGCCGGCCGGTGCTCTCTGCGCGACAGCCGCACACGCTATGCCGGAACCGATCTGTTCGGGACGCGGGTCGAGGGCATCATCGCCACGTCCCTGCCGCCGGAGGCTGCGCTCGACGTGCTCTATGCGTTCGACCGACGGCCGTCGCGGCTTCGACTTGCGACCGAGATCGTCGACGGCCCGCCGATTGACGACTTGTCGCTCGACCTGGTGCTTGGCGGGATTCTCGATGGCCTGGATCGCAGCCTTTATTTGTCCCTGGTGGTCGTGAATGCCGACGGCACCGCGAACCGGGTGCCGGAGTTGCGCAAGAACCTGCCGGGCGGCGAAACGGCATTGCGGGCGGCGCCGGCGGCGGTGCCACTTGTTGCAATGAACAATCGGCTTACCTCCCTGCCGTTCGCGATGACCCCAAGCCACGTCGCGCAGCCCTCGGCAGCCGCACTGATCGCGGGCGGCGCCACGAGCCAAGGCATCGTTCTCAATGCGCACGCGCATACGTTCATCGGCAACGATATGCACGTGCTGCCGCTGCATCTCGATGATACCCAGACGCCCACCCAGAACTACCCGCTGGTGTCCGATGTCGCCGCGTATTGGTGGCCCGATGCGCTCGACCCGAAGGCCGGCTGGTATGCGCCGACCTTCACGTTGGTGAAGCCCGCAGCCAGCGACAATGCCGCGAGCGCGACGTTTTCCTTTGTGCTGGCTAAAACCGGCTCGGTGCTTGGCTCGGACGGCACCGCAAGAACCGGACTGACAGCCACCGTGCGGCTCACCGTCAAGGCTGCGATGACGCCCGAGACGGTCGCCGCCGCCGCGGCCAATCCGGATCGCAAGCTGCAACCGGTTCCGTTGCAGAATCTGTCATGTGCACTGCAGATCCCGTATCGCCGGGCGGGTAGCAGCGAGAGTCAATCCCAGCGATTTCCCGGGACGGTGTCCCAGGCCGGCGACCAGATCACGATCACCGTCGCGTTGCTCGACGATTGGGTGCGGCTGACCTATGCGTCGCTGGCATATCCGGGAACCGGCGAGCCGCCGCGCGTCGTCGTCTCCTACGCTTTCACCTCCTACCAGTACATCTTTGACAGCTTCCAGGCATTGCACGTGATCGGAGGCGGCCTCGTCCACCAGATTGCCAGGGTGGCCACCGTCAACGATCTTCCGGCGCAGGTGCGCGGGCCAACGCTGGTCAGGCAGGACCTGAAGATCGTGAGTCCGTCGGGTTCAGTGCAGTTCGACCGTGAGAGCCCTTCGATTGGTGGACGGGCGCCAGCGACGCCGGCCGTTCCACACCTTGGCGTCACGCCAATACCGCCTGCGGACATTCAGCCGCATCTCATCCCGGCAACAACCAGCCCGCACCGAACGCTGGTGACCCGTTCGGTGGTCCGCGAGGAGACCACCGACGCTTCGCTGCCGTGCAGCAGCTACGGGAATTTCTATCTCCAGCGCAATGACGGCTGGGTTGTCACGGCGATCGGCTGCCAGGATTCCCTGAAGCTTGGCGAAACCGCGCTGAAAGCGTTCGATGAAGTCACCACGTTGCGTGATCCGGCGTTCCGCGTGTTTCGCTCGCTGCAACAGCCAGGACGGTTCATGGTCGCGCCGACAGCGTACCGGGTCGGGCGTTTCGGCGACGGAAGCGGCAGCAAAGCCTTCCGGCCGATGATCATGCTGTATGGCCTGCTCGATGTCGATCCGGCGAACAATCGGTACGCCTTGACCACGACACTGATTCCCGACGTCACTCCCGGGGCGTTGGTGCGGCTCGGCGCGAAACTTGTCGCCTTGACGCCGTCCGGCAGCACTCCAACGATCGTCTATCCAACGGATCCGTTCGTTGCGGCCACGGTCGGCTATTCGTGGGCGTTGCCAGCCGAATTGGGCACGCCGCAAGCACTCACCGTACTCGACGCCATCACCATTACCCTCAGCCTGCCGTTGGCGAATGCCGCGCTTCTTACCGCCGTGCTCGATCGCAGCGGCATTCAGGGCGGCGTTACCTTCACGCTGCCGGACGGCAGCAGCGTCAACGCTGCGTTGATCGTCGACAGCAATGTGGTCGGCCCTCCCGAATCCGGTCCGGTGACGGTGGCGCTGCAAGGAGACACCGCGACACTCACGAATCGCACACAGCAGGCCATGAACGTCACCGACCTGGTGACGTCGACACCAAGCGGAACAAACAGTCTGGTCGCCGTCAACACCACGCTCGCGCCAGGGACAACCGTTACCGCGAAGGTCGATCCGGCGACCACACGGACGTTTGCCGACGCCACCGCGGTCGCCGCGACCTCGATCGAGGAGCTTGACGTGTTCGTCGAAGACGTCACCAGCACCGTGACGTTCATCAATCAGCTCAACTTTTCCAACCATCAATTGACTGCGCTTGCCGTCCAGGCACGCCTCGAGGGAAGCAGCCACATCGAGACTGTCAGTCTGGCCGAAGCCAGCACTGCCGACGCTTCATTCACGCTGCCGATCAACGAGTATCTGGCGCATCAGACGCTGCAGTTTGCGCTGGTCGAGACCCGCGCAAGCGGCACGGTCACGACCGGCTGGCGCAGTTGGGACCTCAACAAGGGCAGCGTTATCGGGATTACCGCTGATCTTCTGTAGGAAGGAGAATGTTATGAGTCAGGGCTTTTCTCTACATATTGGTTTGAACGGCGTCGATGCATCGAAGTACAACGGCTGGGCTGGTACACTGGCTGGCTGCATCAACGATGCCAATGCGATGGAGACGATTTGTCAGTCGCAGGGTTTCACGACGCAAAAGCTTCTTGATGGTGAGGCTACCGCCGACGCCATTCTCGGAGCCATCGGACAGGCTGCCTACAATCTCCAGTCCGGAGATACCTGCGTCATTTCCTATTCAGGTCACGGCGGTCAGGTACCGGACACGACCGGAGACTCGCCCAACGGTCTTGACGACACCTGGGTGGCTTACGACCGCATGGTACTCGGACACGAACTCTACAATCTGTGGGGCCAGTTTGCGGCTAACGTGCGCATCGAGGTCTATTCGGATAGTTGCCACAGCGGCACTGTCATTCGTGAGCTGTTCATCCCGACCGGCGTCCGTTGGCCGCAGTCGAAACGTAAGGCAATTCCAATTTTCCCACAGGGCCGGGGATTACAGAATCTCAAGTCCGTCTACGGGCGCGCTGCCAATACGCGTGCGCGCGGCCCCGCGCCCGACGTTGCAGCGATACGAAAGCGGTCAATTCCTCCGGCCATCGCGCTCGATGTCTTCGAGCGCGACATGCCGATGTACGAAGCTGCGCAATGGACCCGCAAGCGTGGCGAGATCACCGCTTCGGTGATCTTGATCTCCGGCTGTCAAGACAATCAGGAATCGCAAGACGGCCAGAGCAACGGGCTCTTTACCGAGAAGCTTCTGTCAATCTGGGACGGCGGCAATTTCACCGGGTCGCTGCCGCAGTTCCATCAAGCGATCCTGGCGTTGATGCCGCCCGAACAGACGCCGAATTATTTTGCGGTCGGAGTCGACGATGACGTCTTTACCAACTCGAAGCCACTGACGATCGTGGTCGATGAACGAACCCCAGCGACGGGCCAACCGGCGAAGCCGCCGACCGCCCAGCAAGGACCCGTGGTAACCGGCCCCAACACCTATGATCGTTCGAGAAACAACGGTCCCGCGTTCAACGTGAAGCCCGGCACCAACGCGTATTATGCATTCGAGATTACGAGCGATCCGAACTGTTTTGGTTATCCGGCACAACGAACCGCCAGCAATTTCTACGCCTCCTGGAACGATCCGAAAGTCAAGTCGCGCTTCACCGGTGCTACGTATAACCTGCCATCCTATGCTTGGGAGGCATTGCGCAATAACAGCGCACTCTATTTCCGAATTCTCACTGCGAGCACGTTTGATCTGACCCGATGGGACAATTACGCAACCTCCACGGCTGATTCAGATGCGACATCCGCGCCCGTGATCTCCGTGAGTGGCGCAATGGCGTCACCGCCACTTGTACCAGTGTAGCAGCGGGCGCGGCTGTTCGCGGTTGAACGGACGCCGCCGATGTTTCTGGCAGCACAGATCGACTGATAAGGTTTTGTGTGAAACCTTATCAGTGTCAGATCGACCCGTTTCGTCGGGAAAACCAAGTGCCCTTTCCGGTTGTCAAATGTCGGTCACTACCTCCATAACCTTCAACCAATTCGCAGCAGAAATGAACAATCACATCTGATAACACCTCTTCCCGGAAGCTACCGAATTCCAACCAAGCGGGACCTCCCGGATCACCAACAAGCAGCTTTGACCTCCGAAGGCAAAGGTCACACGTTCGAATCGTGTCGGGTGCGCCAGCAATTTCAAGGGATTGTCGAAAACGCCCGTCGTTCGCCTAGCGGGCGGGTAAGCACTGGGTAAGCACCAAACTTGCATCCTTTTGACCAGTTTAATTAGACCGCGCCAATCGACGTAGCAAGTTGGAGTGTTGATCCAGATTTCGCGGTCCACCCTGTTGGCTCAAAGGCGAAGAGGATGGTGCAGTGTCCGGACCCTGCGCCACATGGACCAACAAGGCGCCAAGCGATATCAGAGCAGAATAGGCCGCCAAGCGGCGTCTGGGGCCGCCTTGTTCTCGGGCACCTAGCAATCGCATGCCGCAATCAAGGTCGTCCGGTGCGCGGCCGCAGCCATTCCATCACCACCTCGCGCGGCGTTCGCCGGCTGCGTGGCAGGCTGTGCCGTTGAGCTGGCTGCACAAGTCGGCCGCTGCCCGTGGCCGCTGCTGAAAGCGACGAGTTGTCGTTCGCGCGGAGGTCCGACAAGCACAGTCTGAGGAGTGGCAATGGCTATTCTGGACTTTTGCTCGCCTGGTATAGAACCAAAGGCGATAGCGTACCCGTTCGCGACAAAAGCCCTTTTGAGTTGGTCCCAATGAAATCCTTGACTTGTCTCTTGTAAGCCTCGCGCGCGCGCCGGTTAATCCAATCGACATCGACATTCCCTTGCATCCGGGGTTGGCGACCAGCATCGCTGCTGCAAACGTCGGTTCGAACATGACTTTTCTGCTAACCCAATTCGGCAAGCCCTTCACGGCTAATGGTTTCGGAAACAAGTTCAAGGATTGGTGTCGCCAAACGGACCTTCCGCACTGTTCGGTGCACGGCGTTCGCAAAGCGACGTCAACAGCTCTCGCTGAGTCCGGTGCTGCGCCGCATGAGATCATGGCGGTGACAGGACACCAGACCTTGGAAGAGGTTGAGCGCTATACCAGGACGGTGAGCAAGAAAAAGACGGCCGACGCGGCCATGGCCAAGCTGAAGTGAATAAAGGTGCCGCGAGAACGCTTGGCGCACACATGGTGTCCCACCGCAAACTCAAGTGGGACAAAGTCTGGAAATCAGGAAGGAGTTACAATGATATAATTTGCTCATGGCGCTCCCTAGGGGAGAGCGTCGTCCTAGCATCACCAAATACTTAGCCGATGATTTGGGGAATTCATCCGGCATTGAAACTCAAAGTGTTTCTGAGGCCGACCCCAAACCCCAATTCGAGCCTCTCGAGCATTCCGTCTATTTCGGCCGCCAGCGGCTGGGTCGGTACGAGCGCGTCTCGGCAAAGCGGTATGCTGCCTACGATGCACTGGATCGGCCGCTGGGGCGCTTTGGCAGGCGCCGCGACGCTTGGTCGGCCATCAGCCGAACGGCTTCCAGGGGCGCCCAATGAGCGCCGTCTCGACCGCTGCGGCGGCGCTCTACGAAATCGTCAATTCCGCAACCTCGCCCGATGAGCTAGATACCCTTTTAGATGCAATCTGGCGCCGCCACTGGCCCGTTGGGGCAATCAGCGGCGATGAGGCTCAGTTTCTCGCTGAGGCCATTCAGAAGCGGAAACCACAGCGCGGGTTCGTCGCGCAATCGTCGGTGGGCAAACTTCATGCACGTGTGTCGTCGCGCTTTACGACTCGGCAACGGCCACGTTCACCGAATCGTCAGGCCTCGCGGGATCGGCGGCGCACGCTCGGCAGTTCGTCAGCCATGCCACCTGCAATGAGGGCGAAGTTTACTGAAGGGCAACGCGCTGTGCTCGCCATCGTTGCTGGCGAGATCAAACATCACGGCGTTTGTGACCTGCCTTATGACAAGATCGCGGCCGTCGCGGGAGTGTGTCGCACGACTGTGCAAACGGCCATGCATGAAGCCCGTCGGCTCGGCTTCATTCACATTACTGAGCGACCACGACGGGGACGGAAGAACCTCACGAACCTGATCCGCATCAGATCCACTGAATGGGCGACGTGGATCAAACGCGGACCTGCAGCTCACCGGCCAGCCATCGACGGGTTACCCGTAGCTGGTCGGATAGGGTCCAAAGCGGTGAAAATGGCGAGCCCCACGAAGAGCACAGATTTAAGAAAAGGAAGAGGCTTCGCGGGAAAGTCGCTGGAGGAGTTCGCCTAGAAGGTCCCACCCTATGCTTCATGGAGAGGCGAATGCCTTCTGACCCCTGTTACAAGTCCTAGCATTGGCGAAATCTAGGGTGCGTCGACTCGCTATCGACGACCATCGATGCGTGGAGCCTTGCGGCCAGGTTGCCATGCCAGTCGATCACATCCGGCGGAGGCGCGAGAGTGGTGCCGACACGACCGCAACCCCGGGCGACCGTGGAAGGTATCGTCAAGTTGCAACAGTCTGAGGTCTTCCATCGGACCGGCACCCTACCCTGCGTCTTTTGCAGCACAATTCTTGGAGTAGTTCTTTTCGGACCGTGAGTTCGCATTGATGGAACGAGATCGCTTCACCGACGTGCGGTCTGGGATGGGGGGTGGTCAAAAGTCTGGGCTTGACTGTCGCCGACCGGTCTTGCTGGTTCACACGCAAAAAGTTCGGAAATTAAAACAAAAAGCCCACTTAGACCGAAGGCGATGATCGGCATCGATTTCGCTCAGGTGAAGAGGAAGTCGATCGAAATGGCGTGGGGTATGGCCGCTCTCAGATCTCATCGCGCGGTCCGCGGATGTCTGCTCACTGGGGCCTAACGGACCCCAACGGAAATCCCACCAACTTTCGAGTGTGACCCAACAGAGGCATCGACCGAGGTCGCCAGACCTATTATGATCGCATATCGTCAAAGGGGCTTTCGGGTAAAAGCAGGTGAGCCGTAGTCGGGTCGAGCGACGACTGGTAGCTGTGCTGGCGGCGGACGTGGCCGGCTACAGCCGACTTATGGGGTTGGACGAGGTCGGCACTCTTGAAGCCCTGAAGTCCCACCGGCGCGATATCGTTGATCCCGCGATCAAAGCGCACTATGGGCGCATCGTCAAAACCACGGGCGACGGCATGCTGGTTGAGTTCGCCAGCGCCGTTGACGCTGTCACATGTGCGGTCTCGGTCCAGGAAAGGATGGCAGAGCGAAACGCCGCAAGTTCCGGTCCCCATATTGCTTTCCGTATCGGCATCAATATTGGTGACATCATCATCGAGGGTGACGACATATTTGGCGATGGCGTCAACATTGCTGCGCGCATTGAAGGCGAATGCAAACCTGGCGGCGTCAGCCTTTCGGCAAGTGCCTTCGAGCAGGTAAGAGGCAAGACAGAGTTTTCTTTTGAAGACCTCGGAGAGAAATCACTTAAGAACATCGACCGACCGGTTCGCATCTACGCTACGCATTCGCTCAAAGCGCCAGCGAGCGGACTTGCCGCAAGTCAGATTGCCCAACCTAAGGCGGCTCCCCCCATTCCCGAGAGGCCTTCGATCGCGGTCCTGCCATTTCAGAACATGTCTGGTGATCCCGACCAGGAGTATTTCGCGGATGGGATAGTTGAAGATATCATTACGGGTCTTTCTCACTTCAAATCGCTGTTCGTCATCGCCCGGAATTCTTCATTCACCTATAAGGGAAAGGCAGTCGACATAAAGCAAGTAGGTCGCGAGCTTGGTGTTCGATACGTTCTCGAGGGCAGCGTCAGAAAGGGAAGCGGAAGAGTGCGCATCACGGGGCAGTTGATCGATGCCACCAGCGGCGCTCACCTTTGGGCTGACAAGTTTGATGGCGCGGTGGCCGATGTGTTCGAGTTGCAGGATGAAATCACCGAGAAGGTCGTTTCGTCGATTGCCCCTGCACTTGAAGTCGCCGAAATCGAGCGGGCCGGCCACCAGCCAGCGGCACTTCATAGCTATGACCTATTTTTGAAAGGGATGGCTTTCTACTATCGAAGGACGGGTCCGGATTTTATGCAGGCCTACGCCATCTTTAAACAAGCGTTGGAGATTGACCCAAGCTATGCCGCCGCGCATGCGATGTTGGCCTTCAGTGGCTTAGCCTTTCAGGCGTTCACCGGAGTAAAACTGTCCGTTGACCGATTACAGGAAGCCCTCGAAAGTGCGGAGGCGGCAAGAAAGTTGGACGAAGCTGATGCATTCGTTCAAGCCGCTGCAGGGCATGTTCTCGTCTATCTCGGGCAAAAATACGACCTCGGCCTTTCACTGGTCGACCGCGCGGTAAAGCTCAACCCGAACCTCGCTCCGGCATGGTATAGTCGGGGGGCAGTAACGCTAATGTGCGATCAGCCGGAGGAAGCAATCAAGAGCTTCAATCATGTGATGCGGCTGAGCCCTCGCGATCCCTTGTTGGTTCGAGTCTGGTACATGACAAGCTGGGCATATTTCTCGCAGAATGACTATGCGAATGGACTTCGTGTTGCCGATCAGGCGCTACAGAGGGCACCTGATGTTCATTCGCTGGCAGCGTTCATCGCAAACGCAATTCGAGATGAGAAGCCGCTTGAAGCGAGGCAGGCAGCTCAGCGTCTGCTCGAATTTCAGCCGGATTTCCGAGCTTCCCACGCACACTATCTGTTTCCGATTAGATCACTCTTTGTCCGGGAAGGCATCCAGGGCGCGCTTCGGGACGCCGGCATCCCCGACTAATTGATGGCCTATGACAGGTCCGCCGCTGTTGGCCCGTCTGAGATGCCGCTCACGATGGGCTTAGCGAAGGACCGACCCAGCGAGGCAATCATGATCGATATTGCTACGGCGATGGCCTTCATTTCGATTTACGATCCATTACTCATCATGAGCTTAGTGGCGTTGGCCATGTAGAAGTTCATCGCTCGACTTTTGTTTGAACTCTTCGCCTTTGACGATCGATGCGCTTGCGCAAGCGTGACGGCGAGAGTCGGAATGACGCGATTGGTGGTTCACGCACGAAAAGTTCGGCGAAATAAGACAAGAATTCCACTTGGACTAACGGCGCAGATCCAGCGGGGGGATCCGTGTCGATCACTCGGAGGGCTAATACGATGCTGGGTAGGGGGTGGTCAATTCCTCGGGCGCCCCTCAGCTCTCGGACCGGCCTCACTACCATTCAGGGATTTTTTTTCATGCAGCGCGCGGTTTTCGGACAGCGCCAAGCGGGCGCGAATCTCGATCACGGCAGAAAAGGTTGCTACATTAGATACTTAGGAACTAACGTATGACGAAGAGCTCGCAACCCGGTCGAGCATTTGGGCATTAATTTTCTCCTCGAATTTTTTCGCGTTGAAACGAGTATCGGGAAAACCCTTTTCGGACCTTACAACTTCGTCGACGGTCGTTTTGCGCCAGAAGCGATCGTTCGATCACAGTGCATTGCGGTTCGGGATTATGCAGCCAAGCGGCGCTCCTCTTCGCCGGTGCGCCTCGTCCATCGCTCGCGGGCGGGTCAGCGTCGATCGATGATGATTTCACCTGATCTGCGATAGCGCGTTTGCGCATTGAAGACGAACGCAGGATTCGCAAGGCAATAGCCCAAGCCGCCAGACGAGCTAGCGCGGCATTCTTCGAACTTCGCGTAATTGCAGCGCAGCGCATTGTTGGACCCGCCGGCCAGGCAGACCGGATATGAAGCCGCACTTGCGGGAGTCGCTGCGCCTAAAGCGCTGACAAGCACAACCAAGGCGGCGCCAGGTGGAATCGCTGCAGCGATCGCAAATTTGAACATGCACGTTGCTCCTCCTGATGCTGCATAGAGTAGCTGACGTGCTTCCGAAGATCTTGGTCATACCTGCCCCACTTAGGGGGCCACTTCGCTATTCTGTCAACGACAGCTGCTGCTATCTTTCAAATCCTCCCCGCGACCTTCGACCGAAACTCCAGAGCGCCCTCGCGTTTTACCAGACGAGATCAGCGAATGCCGGGTGATCGATTCATGCCGGGCGCCAGGCCTGGATTGATCTGCTCCGGAGACATTGCGCGCGGTACGTCTTCCGCAGGAATCGACTCTATCGGAGCCCGCTCCGGAGTGAAGACTGGCAGGCAATTTGGACGCGGCGGCGGTCCCGTGAAAAGATCAGAGAGCTGGTCCAGGACGTCCGCGCGCAGGCGATCGAGCCAGCTTCGATGATCGGTCCCTGATGTCGGCCGGACGGTTACCGTGGCAGTCATTCCGGACACGAGCGGCACACCCGCCGGTACGGTGTCGATGGATACGCGAACCGGCACGCGCTGGGCGAGACGCACCCAGGTATAGACTGGATCAACATTGGGCAAACCTTGGGTACCTGAAGCCGCATTCGAAGTGCTAATGCCTCGGGTGACCGTTCCAACATGTCCGATGATCGGCTGAGAATAGCCCATCAACTTCGCGTCCGCGCGATCCCCAACACAGATTCCCGCCATTTTTGTTTCTTCAAAATACCCGTCAATCCAGAAGCTGTCGGTATCGATGGTGGAGATATTGCTGGTTCCGGCATGCGCAAAATCGCCGGCCCGCATAAGCAGGTTCGTGACATACCCGTTCACAGGGCTGCGCACCTTGGTCCTTTGAAGGTTGATCTCCGCTTGAGCGAGCTGTTGTTGAGCGGCATCGAGCGCGGCCTTCGCCTGAAGGGCATTGCCGGCATAGATCTGCTGCTCCTCCGGGGTCGTAGCCAAGTTAGTTAAATGCTGGCGTCGCTCGGATTCGAGTTGCTTGACCTGGAGGTCCGCGGCTCGCTGTTGAACAGTTGCGATTGCAGTGAGTCGAGCAACTTCGAAATCAAACGATTCGATCGTGTAAAGGACGTCACCTTTGTGCACAAATTGGTTATCGACAACCCTTACATCGTTGATTTGACCCGATATCTGAGGTGCGACGCTCGCGACCTGTACACGCACGGTTCCATTTCGCGTCCAGGGGGCCGTTACGTAGTGCTGCCAAGTTAGAAAGGCGGTCAAGATGGCGAGTAGTGCGATCGCAAGCGTGGCAAGGCGCTTACCAAGCGCGACCAGGAAAACTGAAGCGGCATTGCGCTTCTTAGAAGGAATCGTCGCCGATTCCGGCGAAGCCTGCGATTGATGACCGCCGGCGTCTGGGTCGACACGTTCGATGTGCTCTGCCTCCGGCAGCCGGGCTTTGCCGCCGCCGATATCAGCCTGCATTTTGTCGTGCTGGGCATCGCCTGTTGAGACTTGGTCCCCGTTGACAAGAGCTTCCACGACTTTCTCCTTAGAACAACAACGTCAGCAATCCGAAGATGGCGATATATAAGCTAAGCTCCGCAATCGGCGGATTGCTGAACCAATCGGAAAATCCAACGAGATGTAGAACTGGCCGCAATATTACGATGAGAGCAATCGTCGCTACGGCGTAGGAAAGGAGGGGCGCGATTAATACCCCGCCAATCACCAGTTCCCGATAGCTGTGGGTCATGACCTTCCCTCCGCGGAAAATTCCGCGCCGAGACGCGACGAGGTGAACGTGACACTTGCGAGGAGGAGCGCTGCGCTGGCGCCCGCCACGGAAACGTCTCGGATGGATGCCACCTCGTTCAACGCATGGGCCGATGCGACGATGGCGCCGGGATCCCGCTTCACGAGCGAAGTGTACGCCGTGCCGACCTCAGTCCGCAGCGGACTTTGGGCAAGCCGATCCAGCTCAACCTCACACAGGCGAAGGGTCGCCGCCTGGTCAAAGATCGCCATGGCCTCTTCCATTGCCGAGCGATGCTGAGGGGTGTTGCCGCCGGCGGCCAAGATCTGCGCGACCCGACCGGAATCGCGAAACATGGCCTCCTCGGGTGCAAGATCGCGTCTTCGCTGACTTGGCAAGTGTTTGAGGTCGCGGTACGCCGAGGCCAGCAACCAATGTCGGCGACGATCGTTCGATGTCGGAGGAATGAAGATCTCCGCCGCAAACAGAAGGCCTGTCGCAAGCAGAAGGAAGAGAACGGAGAACAAAAACGTCTGCGGATTGTAGGTTTGTGGATTGCTGGGGGCAACAAGCACGAGGATGAAGACCAGGTTAAGACGTCCGAGCGCCGACAGGATCCGGTTCGACAAGGTCATCAGGAGCGCAGCTCCGATCATGAACGGCGCCAGGCCGATCGCCAGCAAGGGAAACGACGTGGCGCCGTCTAGAACGACGAACTCCAGTATGCCAGCCATGAGTGATGCGACTGGCGCCGCCACAACTGCTATCATTGTGAAAGCGCGCAAATCAGGTGTCGTAGCGCCCAACCCGATGATGATCGCGATAAACGACAGCGAAACCTCTGTCGAGGACCATCCGCTCATTGCGAAGAAGGTCGCTGCCAACAAAAAGTAGACCGTTGCCCTAATGCCTGTTTCAGCCGCAATACGATGGGAACGATACAACGGCGCGCGCCATGCTCTTGGCGGACGCCTGCCTGCACTTAGGTCGTCGAGGCTCCTCCTCACCTCTCCATCCGTTCGAATGAGATATTTGGCCCACCATGATTGGGAAGCTACTGCAGGCTCCGAATCCTTTGCCTGATATTCGAGAAGTAATACATCTGATGACGAGGCCGGGTCGCCGGGTTTCCTCTCGAGCTGGGCGATGACTTGGTCACGCAATGGCAATTGGACAGCCGCAGGCGACATTTCCAGGGCTCGAGCGGCGAACAGCTCGGCAACAAGGCCTACCATCACATTGCGGGCGGCGGCACTCCTTGCCGGGCCGCTGTTCAATTCTGCAGCGAGGCTGGCAATCTCGGGCCGCAGGGCGACGATGTCGCGCAACAATCCCACCGCCGTCATGACAGGCATCGCTTCTCCGTTGAGAATGCACCGCGCGTAGTCGGCTATTCGGTGACGAAGGGCTTCGAGTTGAGCGGTCAATTGCGGATGATGATCCGGTGCAGCCAGCAGATCGTTCAGGACTGCGACAGTAAGGACCCCGACCATGATAGCGGCTCCGCGCGCCATGGCGGAGTCGAAGACATGTTGGGGATTGTCAATCTGCTGAACAGCGATGATTGCTATTGTGTAGCCGCTGAGCGCTGCCGCATAGGCACGATTGCCGTCCAGCAATCCCACCGTATAGACGCAAATTCCCAGCCAGGCTGCAAATGCAACCAGAAGGAGGCTGCCGGTCTGGACGAAAAGACCAATGATGATGATCGATGCCGCTACGCCAATGACGGTTGCAATCAGTCGAAAGACGGCCTTCTCGAGAACCTGCCCTCGGGTTGGTAGCGCGAGGATGGTAACCGTCACCGCAGCCGACGACGGTGCTTCCAGCTCAAGCCAGAAGCCTATGTAGAGCGCCAATACGATTGCCAACCAGATCCTGATCGCGAAGGCCCAGGAACTCAGAGGCAGTCCCGCAAAGACCGCTGGATGTCTGTCGACCGCAGTCGTCACGGCGCTCTCCAGTCTTCAAGCGCAGGAGGGTGGTGATCCATCGGGCGGGCCCGTATTTGATCTGCTACGATCATTTGAGATGCTCGATCGCCTTTTCTCGAAGTCGCCAACTTGAAGGCGCGCTTACTCGTAGCGCGCATCGGTGACTTTTCCTCGAAATAATCGGTAGACCAGCAGCGTGTAGATGAGCGTGAGTGGCATGACCAAGAGGCCTGCCCCCCAGAATATAAAGCTCAGGCTGGACGGGGGTGACGCCGCTTGCTCGACGGTGAGCGCGAACGGAATCATGTATGGCCAAAACGAGCAAGCTAAGGTGCCGAATGCCGCCATGAAGATCAGAGCGGAGAATCTGAAGGGAGCCAAGTCATCTCGCCGCTGTCCGCGCTTCAGCAAGCAGATTGAAGATATTGCTCCGATCAGCGGGAAGATGAGCAGGTATGGACGCTCCAACCAGCGATTCATCAGGCTAAGATGCATTGCCAGGGAGAGAACGAGGGCAGTTGCCAGAAATGCAAGCACCCCAATGGTCAATACAGGCAGCAATCGATAAGCGTGCTCTCTGGTCGGCCCCTCGCATTTCCGGACGAGCCAGCTTGCGCCAAGAAGACTGTAGCCGAACACCAGTCCAAGCCCACACAGCGCTGCGAACGGACTGAACCAACCGAACGTACCGCCAACATAGTGTCCGTCCTTCATGGGCAGGCCTTCCACCAAGGCGCCGACCGTCATGCCTTGAACGAATGTCGCTACCAACGATCCTCCCGCAAAGCCCAAGTCCCAGAACCAGCGAAAGCCCATCGACTTGTAGCGAAACTCGAACGCAACGCCGCGCAGGATCAATGCGCACAACATCAGCACAAGGGGAAGATAGAAGGCCGACAGGAGCGCCGCATACCCGGCCGGGAAGGCTCCGAACAAGACTGTGCCGGTGATGACCAACCAAGTCTCGTTTCCGTCCCAGACGGGCGAGATCGCACTGAGCATCCTCCGGCGATTTGTTTCATCGGCGAACGCAAACAGGATGCCGACGCCCAGGTCAAAGCCATCCAAAAGAACGTAGAGAGATGTGGTTACGCCAAGCAGACCTGCCCAAAAAAGAATCATGTCCGGTTTCCTCCTCGCGTCGTTCCCGGAACCGGACCAGCGCCAGTAACCCCGAGCGGACGCTTTGGGTTGACGGAAAGCAACTTCTCGGATTCAACGGGCCCGGCCTTCAACAGCCGATAGACATACAAAATCCCGAAGCTAAATATGACGAAGTAGACGACTGCGAAGATGATCAGGGAGATCGCTACAGCCTGTGTGGTCAGCGTCGGCGTGATGGCATCTGCCGTTCGCAAAACGCCATATACGCTCCAAGGCTGACGACCTACTTCGGCAGTGAACCAACCCGTTAACGTCGCGACGAACGGCAGCGGGAAACTCAGAAAAGTCGCCCACAGTAACAACCGCTCACCTCGCCTGCGATCAAACAAAAGATAGAACGAGCCTAGCCAAGCCAAGGCCAACATCAGCAGGCCGCATCCCACCATCACCCTGAAGGCAAAGAAAGGAATCGCGACGGGCGGCCGATCCTCTTTCGGAAAGCTGGTCAGCCCGACCTCCTTCGAGTCAAGCCGCATCGATCCGATGACGCTTCCAAGATAGGGAATCTTGAGTTCGAGATGGTTTTCTTCCCTCGCTTCGTCGGGAATAGCGATGACGACCTCACCGGCAGGCTGTTCGTCATGCCAGCGCCCTTCGATCGCAGCAAATTTAGCGGGTTGTTTTTCGTGAACGTAGTCGCCGTTCAGATGACCAAGAAACAACTGAACGGGAACGACAAGAGCTGCAAGGAACAGGCCCATTCGCAACATCAGCCTTCCTTCGACCGCATATGTTCCGCGCAAGCGGTACCATGCTCCCGTCGCAGCGACACAGAATGCGCCGGTCAGATAGGCGGCGACCAGCATATGAGGAAAGCGGACCCATACGACCGGACTGAAGATGATCGCCTTCCAATCGTTCGGGACGAAGATGCCGTTCTCGATCGCGTAGCCTACCGGTGCCTGCATCCAACTGTTGTTCACCATGATCCAGAAGGCGCTGAAAGTCGTGCCGAGCGCCACCATCAAAGTTGAAAACAGGTAGACCGCTGGCGAGGCCCGGTTTCGTCCGAAGATCAGCACGCCGAAGAACGATGCCTCCAGGGCAAACGCCGTAAAGCTCTCGTAGGTCAATAGCGGACCCTGAATCGGTCCTGTCATCTCTGAGAGCCGGCTCCAATTCATGCCAAATTCAAAGGCGAGCACGATTCCGGAGACGACACCCATGCCAAATGTCACGCCGAATATCTTGAGCCAGAATTCGAAGACACGGCGATACACCGGCCTGCCGGTGACCAGATGAAACGTCTCGAGCACCGTCAGCCACGCAGCAAGCCCAATCGTGAATGACGGGAAGATGATATGAAACGATACCGTGAAGGCAAACTGCAGACGAGACAGTAGAAGCGCGGTCCAGACCATGGGTTGGTTTCCTAATCCGTCTTGCCTGTTAGAGCGTTAGATTGAGCTTCAGCTCCCGTCGCAAAGGCGGCCGCCTCTTCCTGACGCATGTGGATCCAATCGATCAAGTTTCTCCGCCGCAACGCATCGGTAAGACCGTTGAGCGAGTCGTCGACCACACCGTAGACGCGCTCGACGCCTGTCTTCTCGAGGGTTTCGACGAGGTATTCGGACGCAATATTGTTCATCGGTTTCCTTCTTTCGTTTGCGCAGTACCTCCCTCGCAGAGGGTGTCCGCGGGACCTGGGGACTCCGCAGAGACCCTCTCGGCGGAGCGAGGGTCTGCACGCTTCGCCGTAACTTGGGGCTCCTCGAGTTCGCTAATGGGTGACGTCTTCCAACATCTTCACATCCGTCATCCATCCAATGAGAGCGAATTACCTCAGCGGGACTCTATCCAAGCTCGACCGCAATTGATTTGATCGGTCTGCTCAGCTGTGTGTATTTCCGCGGCTTCGCGGGTGTCGTTGATGCTGCCGAATGCATGCGTCTTCAGAGCTCTTGGGTGCCCTTACGATTTCATCTCGCGGCCACGAGCGACGGAATGAAGGAGGATTTAGCGGTGAAGGCTCGCGCTCAATTACAGAAGGGCGGCCAGGGGGGTAGTTTCGGCCATTCCTGCGGGAAATAGCAGCGCGGCTTGTCATGGCGATATCCAGACTGCGACCTGGAGCGATAGTGACGACTCTCCGCGGCTTCGCACGTGCCGCTGGCGAAGGCAGCGATAGTGGCGAGAGAGTCCAGTCCGCCAGTATCCCGATTTCAGAGATCGAATAGGAAGGTGAGGATCGAAATCCGCGACGGACCCTAAGCGGCACCAGTATTTCAAGTGTTTCGCCCCAGACTTCGAGAAAACAGAGCGCCCCCCTCGTCCATCCATATATCGTGAGCAGGACGCTCTCCAGGAGCAGCAAACGAGCTCATCTATAATTGGCTTATCGTGCTTGCCCGCGGGCAGCGGGGATTCTGCTTTGAGAGCCTTGCGGTAACTTGGTTGTTGCTGGGCCTCGGGCAGTCTTTGCACAAGGGCTACAAACGACGCCGGTTCGGTACAAGCGCGTGATCCACGAGCAATTTATCTCTACCTGCCGTTATGGCGACTCGACGTATGGATCCCATCGTAGGACATTCGTATGGACACGGACAGAAAATGCAGCTGGGTGTGGCTACGGCCCGCGTCATTCGATCGGCGCTGTCTGCTGTTGGCTTTGGTTTCGGTGATCAACTCTGCCGGCGGCTCGATGGCGCAAGGAACGCCGGATGAACGTCGAGCCTGCACGCCCGACGTGTTCAGACTTTGCAGTCCATATATTCCCGATCCAGATGAGATAGCGGCCTGTCTCAGAGCGAAGAGTGCGGAGCTCAGTGATCCATGTAGGGAGATCATCTCTGCGGGAAAGAGGCCATCCGAAAGTAACGCCACTCCGCAGGTTCTAAAGCGCATTACACCGTGAGAAGGAGCCTATGCAGCATGACGGAGGCAGCATGATCGCTTTCCCATTTGCAAGCCGGAAGGTCGCCCGCGAGCGGGAGATTGAGCGCATTTTGAACGCGCTTAATGTGCTGACAGTCCAACGCGCCGTCGCGATCACGAGCCGTTTGCCGCAAGATCACCTCGACGAACTGGCGACAGAGGAAGCCAACTATCGGCGACGCGCTCGCGAACTGGGTGCGGCAGGGCTATCAGTTTTCCAAAAAGACAAAGCGCCGCCGGGGTTATCATGAGGACGCGTTCGCTTTTTATCTCGGCAATCGGCGGGCCTGTTGCCCCGCCGTATGCAGCCGACCCGCGTTCGGCCTTCGACGGTGCCGGGATCTCGTTTTCGAGACGCAAAGCGTAGCTTGCGGCTGATTACCGAAACGCCACCGCCATCACATTAGCACTCAGGTTCGGCCCACCGCTGAACGCTTCTGGTGAAATACCGCTCATGAAGGCTTCGATCATTTCTGCATTCGCCGCTCTGACCGGCACAATCGCGGGCGGGTTGACAAGTGCTGCTGCAAATTGGATGAGCCACCGAATCCAGGTCCGCGCCCGATGGCTCCAGCACGACAAGAATCGGCGGCAGATGCTTTACCGCGATTTTATCGAGGAAGCGACGAAGTGCTACATTGATGCGCTTCAGCACGGCGAGGCTGACATTCCTAGTCTGGTCGGACTCTATGCGAAGCTCAGCAGGATGCGCGTCTTATCCTCGACGCAAGTGGTGCGCAGTGCGGATGACATTATTCGTAGGATCCTGGGTACATACCTGGAGCCCGACAAGAGCTTCCTCGAACTGCGCGACATGGCGAATGATGGGACGATTGACTTTTTGCACGAGTTCAGCCTTGCGTGCCGGGAAGAGTTCGAAGAGATGCAAGCTCGGCAGTTCTGACAATTCGCTTTTACGACAACTGCCATTGAGCCGCATCCGATCTTCATCGTGATAGCGCGCTTGGCAATATTTTCTGGATTAAGGCATCTCTCCTCTGCCCGCATCCGCATAGCCCAGCGAGTCCGAGGGGAATCGGTTGTGCGGACCCGGTCATTGATTGTGCCGAACTTGACGTATCCGGTTTGGCGCGGACTGATGTGCGGTCGGTAATCGGCGTTCGTCAGAGGTCGGAAGCGAATTATCCCAGTAGTCATTTTCGAGAACGGGGATTGATTTCCACGGTAGCCGTCATGCCGGCCACGAGCCGCACATCCTCCGGCACGTCATCGATATGAAGCCGAACAGGCACGCGCTGCGCGAGCCTGACCCAGGTGAAGATCGGGTTCACGGATGCGAGGCCCGCGGCGTCCGGTTGCGCGTTCGCGACATTGATGCCCCTCGCGATTCCCTTGACATGACCTCGGAGGATTTGTCGATAGCCCAGCAACTTGATCGCCGCCGCGTCGCTCTCGTGAATTTTCGACAGAATGGTCTCCTCGAAATAGCCGTCGACCCAGAAGGAGTCGACGTTGACTACGGAAATGCTCTTCTGTCCGATGTTGACGTAATCGCCGAGTTGCACCAGCAAGTTTGTCACATAGCCGTTAACCGGCGAGAGGATCCGCGTCCGCCTCAAATTCACATTGGCCTGATCCAAATTTGCAGAGGCACGCCGATAGCCAGCATGCGCGGCCAGGGCGTTGGCGGCGAAGGTCTGCTTTTCCTCGGTCGAGGCTGCGAGATCGTCCAGTTTTTGCCGGCGCTGGAACTCCGCGTCCGCGTTCTGTGCGGTCGCCCTCGCCTGTTCGAGGGCCGCCTCCGCAAGGCTAACGCCGATCTTGTAGTCTGTCGGATCGACGACCATCAAAAGATCGCCTTTGCGCACGTACTGATTGTCGGCTACGGGAAGCTCAACGATCCGTCCCGCAACCTCGGGCGCCTCGGCGACGACATAGGCGCGTACGGTGGCGTCACGCGTCCAAGGGGTCTCCATATAGGCGCTCCATGCCGCCCAGACGGCCAGGCTCGCAAGCCCCACCACCCCGAGAGTGACAGCTGTCCGGTTGATTCGGCGGCGCGCTCCGTCGCGGCTGTAATCGACTTCCAACATGAGCAGACTCAATTTGCTGCGAAAAGAACGATGCATGAGACGATGATAGCGTAGACGGCAAACTCCAGAAGCGCCGGGTGCCACGCAAGCCGCAGGATGCCGCCTCTGTCAGCAGCCCAGCGGACCGGCAGCAGGATGAGCCAAGCCACCACCATCATCACCGAGATCGGCGCTACGTAGACGCCGAACAAATCGACCTCAACAAAGCTCATGGATAGCCTTCGCGTCGAAGTAGACTGCGTGTCGAAGGAGTTCTTCGGAGATGACGCGGATGCAGCCTTGCGCCCGCAGCACCAACGTGCGTTTCCTACCGGCAGCGGGACGCGTCGAGAGAGCGTTGTCGAGATGCTCAAACCTCTCTCTTGCAACGGCGCTCCTGCCCCACGCTAGGGGCTCAAGCGCGGCATCGATCTGCGCACTCTCTCCGAGCCGGCGCGCGATACGGCGAAGCCGGATGACTTCGGACCCGACCGAAAGGGCAACGAGCAGCCGGGAGCGCTGCAGCGAGGCTGCTTGCTGGGGAAAAACTGATAGCCGAGCGTATACTGCACTTTCCCATGCACTTCGTGTTCCTATTGTCCTAGCTGTCGTGATCTCGCGCAGATCACGAAGAGTGAGAGCCAAGAGGCGGGCAGCATGGAATGCTGGTGAGGCAGGCGGCACCAGGCGGAACGCAAGTGTAGACACCCCCGCCCCTACAATGATGGCCAGCACGGAGTTGTAGAACTGCACCGAGTCGTAGCTGATCACATTCTCCGGGTTCACGAGCGGGAGGAACCAGGAGGCGATGGCTCCGAACATTGCCGGCTGCCAGGGAAGCGTGGACAGCGCCGCCGCCGGTATCAGCACCACACCGATCGCCATCGCCACGCTGGGGAAAGTCTCGCAGCCGGGCAACACGGCGAATTTGATGACCGCCGCGCAGACGGCGGCCATTGTAACGCCGAGCCAGCGGCTCTTGGCGGTGGCGTAAGCCTGGCCCACATTGGGCGAGAAACTGGTGATGAAGATTGTCGACCAGGCGATCGCTACGGCCCCGCTCGGCCATGCTGTGGTGATCCAGAAGAACTCGACGCAGCAGATGGTCGCAAATATGCGCACCGCATTGATCAGCGCGGGCTGGTAGTCGGGAATCTGTAGCTGTGCCGCACGAGCTTTCCGCTCGCATCGACCCCGACCAACTATCATTGCAATGCCGTCGAGCGTACGTGTGATGCCCATCAGCGCTTCGGCGGCCGCATCGGCCAACATCCGCGCCGAAGGTGTGTCGACCGGTAGTGCCATCATAGCCTTCACCGCGGCGGCACAGATGCGCCGCAAGTGAGCGGCATTGGTCGCCCAGCTTGCCAGATCGCCTTCGACGGACGTTGAGCGCAACGCCGTGGGTAGGCTTAGCAAAACAGCTTCGGCTTCATCCCTGCGGCGCTCCCTCGGAGCCAACTCCAGATGATTGGAAACCATGCGCCAGCTTGAAAGGGCCACGAATAGCCCTTGGACCGCCGCCCGCAATTCCTGCGAACTTAGTCGCAGATCCGGCGCTTCGCCGATCACTTCGTCAATCACGGGTTCGAGTGCCATGGTCCGCCGAATGAGATCGCGGCGACTCATGCGCATCTCGTCACCACCCGCTCCGGCGAGCGCGCGGGCCAACCCGTGGGTGAGTTCCGACCGCAGAACGGCGAACAACTCGGCGAGGCGACGCCTCGCTCGACCAACATCGGTGCTAGCCATGACCAAAGTCGCGCAGGCCAGCCCGATCCAGATCTCGCTGACCCGTGTAAGGGCCAACAAGAAGATGTCTCCGCTCGGCCCGCCGGTCGCGCCGAGTTCGTCGCTCGCGATGATCACGGCTGTGAAGCCGGCGAGGGCGGCGCCATAGGCGGCAAAGCCGCGCAGAATAGTCGCGACGAAGCCGCATGCAGCGCCCCAGAAAGCAAGACCCAGGAGGAAGCCAGCACGGCTTTGCGGAAAACAAGCGGTGAGGATCACGATCGCCACGGCACCGAGCACCGTGCCCACCATGCGGAACCGCCCCTTCCGTAGCGAGGCTCCGAGACTTGGCTGCGCCACGATCGCGGCCGTCGTGCCCGCCCAGTAGGCATTATCAAGCTGGAGCCAAAATGCGATGTAGAGGGCGAGGCATGCTGCGGCCCAGAGGCGCAGGCCGAAGAGCAGACTAGGGAGCAGCGACGGTATCCGCCGCGGCGACTGACTGGTCTCCGGTTGCGCGGTCATTGCAGATAGCGAAATCGGAACCGGCCCCATCAACCTGCGCTCCCGTCGCGTTGGCTGGAAAAGCCCAATGCGAATGCGATCAACGCGGTGCCGGCGGGCAGCGCCAGGGAGGGAAGACCGACCGCAGCCTTACACGCGGTGCCAAGAGCGCAGCCTGCGGCAAAGCCGACTATCGTTGGCCACGTATGCTGCGCTCGATCGCGGGCTCTGGCCACGTCGCGCAGATCGCGACTGAAGACCACGGTTCCGATATCCATCACAAACCGCGTGATATTGCTGGTCATCACGGCTGTCGTCGGTGCTCCTCGCAGCGAGATCTGCACAAGGGCGTTCTGCACCGCCATGGCCGCAACGCCGAGCATGCCAGCGATAATTGTGTTGCACGCGTTTGGATCGATTTCAGGATTTGCCGTGACGCACACCAGTAACATGCCCAAGAGCAGCATGACTTGCAGCGCCAATAACGGCCGCAGCGAAGCGATTCGCATTGTCTCCAGGCCCGCCACCAGCAGCCTTGTCAGGCCGAGTGCCGCAATGAAGACGGGAACGGACAGCATCGGCGCCATCGTGGCGATGCCGCCGTCGACTACGTGCGCGGCCAGAATGACCAGATTGCCGGTAATGTGGGCGGTGAACAGCCCGCCAAGGCTCAGGAAGCTGATGACATCGACGCTTCCTGCGGTCACGCTGAGCACGAACGGGAGCAACATCGTGCCGAGCGAGGTGTCGACCGAAGGGGTCAGGGGCCAAGCACGCGGAACATCAGACCTGTCTGCCACCGTCATGCCCCCACCGGATATCGATAGGACTCGGTATGTCTCCGCCAATGAGGAGGTTCATTGTGCCTTAGGCGTCCCGATAACGCTTTGAAACAGGTGCGAGCCTGTCCATTGACATACGACACCTACTGCGATCCCCACCACAGTGTCGGCAAGACGGAGCAACGGCTGCTGCCAGGCGTCCACGGGGCTCATTGCTGCAACGACCATGACAACGGTCGTCGTTATTCCTACAGTGACGATGTCCTCACGCCGTCCTAACAGCGCCATTGCCAATGTACCGATGGCTATCAATGCTGCCATCCCAACCGGAGTGAACGGGAAGAGTGAGAGGTAGAGCAAACACAGCGCGAAGCTCACGCACGTGGCTATTAGGCGTGCGATACCTGCAGACAGGCTCCCGAGACGGGTTTCTCTGAAGACGAACACGGTGGCGACTACCGCCCACATCCCGCCCAAAAAGTCGGAAGGCTCGTCGACAAATCGAGACAGGGTATGCGTCATTATCCAATAAGTGATGAAGCACGCTATCGCCATGTTTATTGCGTAGGCGACATCCCACGAAGATAGCTTTTGGTTTTTCACTTCCGGTATGACTTCGTCTCGCACTGGATCGCTCCGCAATGATCGGTCTTCGGCTTCCCGCGTGTTCGCGGGGTCGAGACTGTGAGTTCGCCCTCCGCAAGATCCGGGGCGGCCACTGCCAGCCGCCCCGGGAACCCGTATCAGTATTGAGGTTTGTAGAGCTGGCCTTCGATCCAGGCCCGAACATCGCGAGGCCGCTCGACCTGCGCCAGGCCCTGATCGAACATGAACTCGGCAACGCGCGCCGCGGTCGTGACCTCCGTTTCCAGGATGTTTGCCTGGCTCGGATAGAGCATGCCTTTGGCGCGCAGCCCGGCATCTACCTGATCGGCAGTCGCTTGAGCGGCGACGATGAAGCATTGGTCCGTGATCAGCCGCGGTCGCGCCACATAGGTTGCTAAGGCCACCGCTGGGTAGACGTAGAAGTTGTTGGCTTGCCCAGGATGGAAAGTCTCGCCGTTCAATGTCACGTCTGGGAACTGCACGCCCGCAGCGTAGAGCGCCTTGCCCTTCGACCAGGCGTAAGCCTGCCCGGCGTTGCACTCGGCCTTCTCAGTCGGGTTGGACAGCGCGAAGATGATCGGACGCTCATTGAGGCGGCTCATGGTCTCGACGACCGGCTGGGTGAAGGTGCCGCCTTTCGTGCTGACGCCGATCAGGATCGTGGGCTTGAATCTCTCGATGGTTTGGACCAGGTCCTTCGACGAGTTCGCCTTATGGGCATAGACCTTCTGCGCGTCGGAGAGATCGGTGCGTGACGATTCCACCAAGCCTTTGATGTCGAACATCGAGATGCGGGAGCGTGCGGCGTCGCGTGTCAGACCCTCCATCTGCATCGCCTCGACGATCATGTTGGCGATGCCGATCCCGGCCGACCCGGCGCCGAGGAACAGGATCCGCTGGTCCTTCAGAGGCGCGCCTTTAATCTGCAAGGCAGTCGTGAGGCCGGCGATAGTGACGCTCGCAGTGCCCTGGATGTCATCGTTGTAGCACAGCACCTTGTCCCGATACCGGTTGAAGATGCGGATCGCGTCCGTGCCCTTCCAGTCCTCGAAGTGGATGCAGCAGCCGGGGAACACCTTTTGCACGGCCTGAACGAATTCTTCGACGAGTTCATCGAGTTCCTCTTCGGATGGAGGCGGCTCACGCAAGCCGAGATAAGTCGGATCGGCGCGCAACGCCGCATTGGTCGTGCCGATGTCGAACAAGATTGGGAGGAGATGCGACGGAGGCACCGCGGCGCAAGCCGTATAGAGCTGGAGTTTGCCGATCGGAATGCCCATGCCGTTGGCGCCAATGTCGCCTAGTCCGAGGATTCGGCCGCCCGTCGACACGCAGATGAAGCGGACATCCCGTTCAGGCCAATTTTGCAGCACCTTTGCGATCCGCCCCTTCATGTGACGCGTGATGTACATACCGCGTGCTCGCCGATAGATGTGGCCGAAGGTGAGGCAGGCATCGGCCACGGTCGGATCGTAAAGGATCGGGAGGAACCGCATCGGATCGGACATCACGGTGCGATAGAACAGCGTCTCATTCCGATCGGACAGCCCGATGAGATAGATGTAGCGCTCGAGGTCCGTTGGCTTGGCCTCCAGATGGCCCAACACCCGCTCGACTTGCCGGTCGAGGCTTTCCGCCGAAGGCGGCAACAAACCATCGAGGCCAAACCGCTGGCGCTCGTCCTCGGTGAATGCGGTGCCTTTGTTGCGCGCAGGATCATTCAAGAGTGCAAGGCCGACCAGGTTATCGGCGCTTTCAGTTATTGGGGTCTGGTTCATGGGTTCACCTTTCTCGTCCAATTGATGGGTTGCGTTTGCGCTTTTGTAAGGGGCAGTGCTAGGTGCGGAAGGCTATCGATATGTCCGAAGGCTTCCCAAGATCATATTCGCGGGCCAATCATCTTGAGGCGCTTCCCTTGGTGTAGTCCGTGGGACGGCGCACCTTTTTCCAGCGTACTTTCCGAAGATACCTTGGCCGCGACACACATCTCCGCCCCAACACGAATGCCGGTGGCTTGTCGCATGCGCTTTTTGCGATGTTGGCACCAGACCACCAATGGCGACGAGGACTAGGGTCAGCACAATACCTCTCGCCTTTGGCGTCATACTCTGGATCTTTCTCGCCGTACTGCTTACCGCAGTCATCCGTGTCTCAGTACCACCGTGCCGGTTCGCACGGAGGTTGCCTGTAGGGATCTGAGGCAAATGCCCCAACGTCTGGGGCGCGGATGCAGTGACGCCCACTGATGTGAACGACGCGAGAACTGTCGATAATCGTCCCATTCTTGTCATGCCACGATCTAGCTCGGTGCTCGCGCGCCATAGCGGGAGCCGCAGTTAGGGCCGCAGCGAAAAGTCCGGCGAAAAGACATCCAAAAAACTTGCTCATTAGCTTCTCCGTACGGGTGCGATAGAACAGCGTCTCATTCCGATCGGTCGGGCCGATGAAATTGATGTAGCGAGCGAGGTTCGTCGGCTTGGCCTCCAGATGGCCCAATATTCGCTCGACCTGCAGGTCGAGGCTTTCAGCCGAAGCCGACAGCGGGCCCTCAAGGCCGACCAGTTTGTCGGCGCGTTCAGCAATTGCGGTCTGGTTCATGGGATCACCTCTCTGATTCATGGTTGGGTTGCGTTTGCGCTCTCGTAAGGGGCAGGACCGAAAGCGAGCGCACGCCTTGGGCCCCGTGGATCAACACACCCTCGATATCCGCCGTGGCGGATGGGCCGGTGTGGAAGCTGGCATAGTGCCTGTCGCGAAACTCGGGCCGGCGATAGGCATGGTGCAGGTTGACGACAATGTCGGCGGGATCGAGCAGCACGATCAGGTGCTGCGCGAGGTAGGCGACGCCGTTGACGTGAAGGTGGGCATCGCTCAGGAGTACGGAGCCGGTCTCCGCGACGGCGAACGATGCGCGGACGATGGCAAAATCGACATCCGCGAGGTCCCGTGGCGCGGCCACGGTAGCGATATCGCGGTTGCCCGCGATCTCCGGCACGGTTGAGCAGACGATTTTAGCGTCCGCGATCTTTGCCCGGACCGGCGCCAAAGCGTCGCCGGAGGCCGGCGGATCGAGGAACACGCCGCCCATGCGATGCAGATTGTCCTTGAAAGCCGACAGAAGCGAACCCGGCGGATCGCTGTCAAAGAGGGGGACGTGAGGCAGCGGCCGGTCCACTCGTGGCAGATTGGCCCGGATCGAGGCCAGGATGTCCTCGCGGCTGCTCATGGCTTCGCTCCCCGGTTCGCGTGATACCAGCTGTGAAAGGTCTGTTTGGGTGGATGCGGCACTTCGCGGTGCTTGCCCCAGGCGTTGAGGCCGTTGTAGATGACGAAGCGTGGCAGATGGGCGAGCGCCGTATCGGCCGAGGCGATCGCGGCGCGGTAGGCAGCGGGCCGGGACAACAGCGCCCCGGCGGCCTTCATGGCGGCCTTCTTGGCGAGCGGCACCTCATGCTGGTTCACGAGCACGCGCCGCCACGCATAGATCTGCTCGTGGATGTTGATCTTCACCGGGCAGACATTGGTGCAGCTGCCGTTGAGCGACGAAGCGAATGGCAGGTTGCTGTATTTCCGCGCGTTGAAGGTAGGGTCGATGATGAGCCCGATCGGGCCGGAATAGGTGGCGCCATAGCTCAGGCCGCCGCTGCGGCGATAGACCGGACAGGTGTTCATGCAGGCACCGCAGCGGATGCACTTCAAAGACGTCCAGAACTCGTCCAGGCCCAGGCGGGCTGACCGGCCGTTGTCTACGAGCACCACATGCATTTCGCCTTCCGCTCGAGGTCCGCGGAAATGGGAGGTGTACTGGGTCATCGGCGAGCCGAGGGCGCTGCGCGACAAGAGGCGGAGGAGCACCGCCAGGTGCTCAAGGCGGGGAATGATCTTCTCGATGCCGATCGAGGCTATGTGCAGCTTCGGCACGTTGGCTGACAAATCGGCGTTGCCCTCGTTGGTGCAGACGACGAATGTCCCCGTCTCGGCGACCACGAAATTGGCCCCCGTCATGCCCGCGTCGGCATTGAGGATCAGCGGGCGGGTCGCCTCTCTCTGTGCTTCCGCCAGATAGTGGACATCGGTGTTGCCAGGGTCGGTGCCGATCGTACGCGAGAATACTCCCGCCACATCGGTGCGCAGCTTGTGCACGGCGGGCACCACGACATGGCTTGGATCCTCGTTGTCAAGTTGCTGAATCCGCTCGCCGAGATCGGTCTCGATCACGTCGATCCCGACGGAAGCCATGTAATGCCGGAAGCCGCACTCCTCGGTCAGCATCGACTTGCTTTTGATCAGCGATGTCGCGCCGTGGTCGCGCAAGATACCATGCACGATCTGGTTATGCTCGGCGGCGTCGCGTGCCCAATGCACATGGATCCCGTTCGCTCTCGCATTGGTCTCGAACTGGTCGAGATACTCGTCAAGATGGGTGAGCGTGTGCTCCTTGATTGCCGAAGCGAGCGAACGAAGCTCCTCCCATTCAGGAATGCCGTGCATCTCCCGGTCGCGCTTTTGTCGCAGATCCCAGAGCCGCTCGTCGTGCATCTTCTCGTGTTCGGTGGCAGCGATGAAGCGCGCGGCAGCCTCCTGCTGGTCGATCGGCCGATTGCCGCGGACCTTGGCGCCCCGCGGCTGCGGCTCGGGAGTCGACCGCAGCGGCTTCGATGTTCCCTCGGCGTGATCAAGGCGGCGGCCGCCGCGGATGATGGCATCGGCATCGCCCTCGGCCCGCAGTTCGGGATGGAGCATGGCGTCGTCGGTTCGCTCGCGTGACGTGCTCATGCGCTGGCTCCGTTCAGGATCTGGGCGACGTGAATAAACTTGATCGGAACGCCGATGCGCTCGGCGCAGCCTTGCTGATGCATCAGGCACGAGCTGTCAGCCGAGACGATGTATTCGGCGCCGGCCTGCGCATGGTCGCGAACCTTGTCGTAGCCCATCTTGGTGGAAACGACCTCCTCGAACACCGAGAACGTACCGCCGAAGCCACAGCATTCGTCGGGGCGCGCCGGCCGAACAAACTCGATGCCGTCAACTTTGGAAAGCAGGTCGATGGGCTTGGAGAAGAAGGGCGCGTGCAACTCGGACGGAAGCGCGTGCTTGAGCCGGCGCAGCGTGCCGCAACTGTTGTGCAATCCGACCCGATGCGGAAATCTGGCCCACGGAAAGGCGTCGACCTTCTGGATGTCGTGAAGAAATTCGACCAGCTCGAAGGTCCGCGAACGGATCTCCTTGACCTCGTCGGTCTGCTCTATCGCGTCGAAATTGTCCCGGACGTGGTGAACGCAGCTGCCGGACGGTGAGACGACGTAATCGAAGCCAGAAAAGTTGCGCACGAACAGCGCCTCGGTATCGGCGCACTCGGCGTTGAAGCCTCCATTCGCCATCGGTTGGCCACAGCAGGTCTGGTCACGCGGGTACACGACGTCGTGGCCGAACCGCTCAAGCAGCTCGAGCGTAGCGATGCCGACCTCGGGGAGGACGGCATCAATGAAGCAAGGAATAAAAAGCCCGATGCGCATAACTTACCTCTTTTCTGTCCTTCACGTCCGAAAACCCCGCCGCTCAGCGCAGCTTTGGCCTCGGTCGTACGATCCGATTTGCCTGATGCACCACAGTAAGTGACGTTGAGCTCTCAATTAACGGCGGCAAATGCAGCGCAGTCCGTCGCGGCCCGTACCGGCGCGCCCTAAACGGCTGTGGCGACATAGGGCTTCACCATCTTCTTCGGATCGACGACGCGGTCGAATTCCTCGGCGCCGACGAAGCCAAGCTGAAGAGCGGCCTCCCTCAGCGTAAGATCGTGCTCAAGTGCATGGTGGGCGATCTTCGATGCCTTGTCATAGCCGATCACCGGCGCGAGGGCCGTAACAAGCATCAGGGAGCGCTCGACATATTCGGCAATCTTCTTCAGATTCGGCCGTGTGCCTTCGACCAGAAATTTGCGGAAGTTTGTGCAACCATCGGTAAGAAGGGTGATCGATTGGGCGACATTGGCGATCATCAACGGCTTATAAACATTCATCTCGAGATAGCCGCCGGCGCCGCCGAAGCCCACGGCTACATCGTTCGCCATCACCTGAACAGCGAGCATCGTCAAAGCTTCGGCCTGCGTCGGGTTGACCTTGCCCGGCATGATCGACGAGCCGGGCTCGTTCTCGGGGATCAGCAGTTCCGCGAAGCCGGCACGCGGCCCGCAGGACATCAGCCTTATGTCGTTGCCGATTTTATACAGCGAAGTGGCCAGGGTGCGTAGCGTGCCCGAGAGTTGCACGAGCGCATCGTGCGAACCCTGCACGGTAAATTTATTCGGTGCACTTACGAACGGCAGGCCGGTAAGTTTGGCAATCTCGGCGGCTGCCTTATCGGCAAAGCCAAGTGCCGCATTGATACCTGTACCCACCGCAGTGCCGCCGAGCGCCAGCCGATAAGTGCCCTTGAGAGCGTCCTCGATGCGCTCAAGGTCATCGTCCAGCATGCCCGCATAACCTGACCATTCCTGACCCAAGGTAAGCGGCGTCGCATCCTGCATATGCGTCCGACCGATCTTGACGATGTCGGCCCATTCGACAGCCTTGCTGGCAAACGCGTCGCGCAGCGCTTTCACGGCGGGAACAAGGCGATCATTCACGCCCACGGCGGCAGCGATATACATCGCCGAGGGGAATGAATCGTTCGACGATTGCGACATGTTTACGTGATCGTTCGGGTGAACCGGCGTCTTGCTGCCGATCTTCGTGCTGGCGAGCTGCGTGCAGCGGTTGGAGATGACCTCGTTCACGTTCATATTGAATTGGGTGCCGCTGCCCGTCATCCACACATGCAGTGGAAACATGTCGTGATGCTGGCCACCGAGAATTTCGTCGCAGACCCGGACGATCAGCTCGTGAACATTGGCGTCGAGACGCTTGCCGGCATGATTGGCATTGGCGGCTGACTTTTTGAGGATGGCATACGCGCTTACCATCTCGCGTGGGATCAGATCATGACCGATGCTGAAATGCTCCAGCGAACGTTGCGTCTGCGCTCCCCAGAGCTTTTCAGCAGGCACATGCACTTCGCCGAGGCTATCGCTTTCGATTCGAAACTTTTCCATTGCACACTCCTCAGAGAACCGGTGAGCTGATCCCTCCAGATGAGCAACGAGTCTCAAGCCCGGCTCTCTTGGTCATGGCACCCAGCCCTACTGTCACTGTTCGGGTGATAATATGCATCGTACCGCGAGACTTTTCTTGTATTGGGCTGCGAGCCCGTGCATCTGACTGCGCGAATAGCGAAGGACACCGCTGCAGACGGTCGCAGACTGCACACTGACATTAACGGTCAGCCGTCCTATCCACCTGCATGGCGCGGCCAACGAGTGCGCAAATCGCGATACGGAAATTGGAGTTTGTGCAAATTGGCATTGTATTGCGCGCATTCGCTTCAACAGCGACCGCGATCAAATGGCGATACGAGCTTGCGCTCACAGAAGGCTTTCAGAAATGCGATCGGCCTCTTTCTGCTATCCCTGTTGCTTCAGCTTGACCTCATTCTATTACCTCGCCGGCAAGCTCCAACAACCTAGTGGGGATCGTGAGGCCCACCGACTTTGCCGTCTTGAGTTAATGATCATTTCGAACGTCCACCTTTAACCGGCTCATGCTCTCGAACGCAGTGTCGACTTCTCCGTCGTTGTTGATATCGATGACATGAAGACGTTGACGCACCTCTCGTGCGGCCGCCTTGGCATCCTCAATTTGGCGCCCGGCCAACGTTCCATTCGTGTTCACGAGCAGCGCAACGTCGATCGCCCAGGGCACGATTTCTCGCAGTAGTTGCTTGCGCTTTGCGAGCAAGGCAGTGGCGATGAAGATTGCTCCCGTAGTGTTTGATCTCGGGCGGTTGAGGTTGTCGACAAGGCCATCAGCAACCGGATCGCCGCCGTAGGCAAACACGATCGGAATCTTTGTCGTAGCTTGCTTCGACGCGCGGGCTGGGACCGGCAAACCTGACGCCAGAATGACAGCAACCTCGGTGCTCACCAGGTCAGCTGCCAGCGCGCGCAGTCTGCTAAATTGCCCCCCAGCTGAGCGCGAGATGATGATGAGGTTGCGACCTTCGATGTATCCAGCCTCGGCAAGGCCGACGCGAATGCCATTCGTCGCCCAATCCGGTGGATTCGCTACGGTCAGCAGCCCTATTACCGGCATTGCGGCTCGTTCAGCGCGCGCTAAGACACAAGGTCAGAGCCGGACCTGCGGCCAACGTTATGCATTCCCGTCGTCTCATGCGCCGTCAATCGATGAGCGGGTATGCGGGTCGATACCTCGCCGTTTTAGTTCTGCCTCAATGACCTCGAATGCCAGTTCCGCAGGCATTACTGCAAGATTTACCCATAGGATTAGAGCGTCACGAGCGACGATCAGGATTTGCGTCATGGTCATACTGCGGTCCTCTATTGTGCTCGTCTCCGATGTGCGGGCAGCATTAGCTTTCTCCGCTCGAGCTCCACGTTCGCATCACCAAGACGAAGTTGAACCCGCTTAAAGCGAGGACGATGCGGCCGGCGGCATAGGAACGGCGTAGCCGATTGCCGAACATTGTTCTGTTCGCAATTCCTCATACCTTGGTCGGGCGCCAACATGGTGGAGTTGGCGCGGCCAACGGACGACGGCCCTTTTTCCATTCGCTCCGTCTGGAATGTGAGACTCCTGAAGCAGTCCGTTCGGTGGAGAGGAATTGATTGGACGTATCCGTAAACAGAGCCTTTCACCCAAATCAGGTCCCTGTTGTTTCATCGGTACTCGCCCAATCATTCGAGCGAACGTCAATTAAGCGTTCTTCCCTCATACCCGCTCTTGAGATTGAGTCCTTGACCTCGTGCTCGCGCCGCCAGATCGATGGGCTTTGACCAAACGCGCGCTGGAACAGTTTGGACAAATGCGCGTGATCCGTAAGACCGACGTCCAGAGCTATTTCACTCAGCGGTTCTGAGGTTGTTACCATCAAATGACAGGCTCTCTCGAGACGCCGCTTAATCACGTAAGCATGCGGGGGTTCTCCAAAGGCTTGTTTGAACGAGCGCGCAAAATGCGCCGGGCTCCGCTGCGCTACAGCACTGAGATCTTTAGCGTCGATATTTCTGTGTAAATTTTCTTCGATAAATGCGCGCACGCGAGCTATCTGCCAGCTCGCCAATGCTCCCGGCCTGGATCCGTTAGCGCCTGAGCTACGTTCAATTTCTGACTGCAGGATGGATGACGCCGTGACCAGCGATGCCTTTGCTGCCTCACGATCACTGTCGAGTTCGCGTCGCGCCGTCTCAAGGAGCTTCGCTAGACTTCTTGCCAAACAAGGAAATGGCAAACCGGCTCCAGCCGGCGGCTTCGTTGCATTGGTTTGGAGGCTATCTGCGAGTTGATCTGCAACGAATTTCATGTTTCCATTCCGTCGAACTGACACCATTGGCTCCTACGTCAGACGGAGTGGGCGCACATAGCGATTGGCTCCGCGTTTCAGCGCCCAACACCCATTTTCCTGATTTCGCGAGCCGCAATAAATTGCTCGCGGGTAGCTCGGAGGTGGTCTCTAGTTTCTCGGGCTAAGCCGAGCTTGACATAGCCTCACTCTCTCTCGTTAAAGGTGTAAGCGGGCCGGCACTACGCTGCCGGCGCCACCTGGAACTGTCGTGTGCCGCTAGTGGAAGCTGTCGTCGTTGACCATCTCGAAGAGCTTGTGGTTGTCCCGATAGTCGACATGAACGCCGATGAGCACCGGACCCTGCTGATAATCCAGCGCCCGTTTCAGCACCGGCGTGATCTCTTCGGGAGACCTGATCATCAGGCCTGTGGCGCCGAACGCTTCTGCATACTTGACTACATCCACCGGACCGAAATCGACGCCGGAGGTCCGGCCATACTTCGCGTTCTCTTGCACGCCGACCATGTCGTAGGAACCGTCGATCCAGACCATGTGGACGATGTTCTGCTTTAGCCTGACGGCGGTCTCCAATTCGGCGGCTGAGAACAGGAAGCCGCCGTCGCCCGAAATCGACAGCACTTTTTCGGCCGGCCGGACGATGGAAGCGGCGATTGCCCACGGCAGGGCGACACCCAAGGTCTGCTGACCGTTGGTGATAAGGATCTGCCTCGGGTTGTAGCTGTAGAGGTGACGTGCGAGCCAAAGGTGGAAGGATCCCATATCGAGGGAAAGGGTGATGTCCGTATTGAGAAACGGCTGCAGTTCGTGAACCAACCGCATGGGATGAATTGGCGTGCCCGCGAGTTCCGCCGCCGCTCTTGCCAATTCCTCGCGATGGCTCATGATTTGCCGAAGGACCTTGTCCGACAGGGCCGAGCGATGGGCGCGCTTCACTAGGGACGTCAACTGATTGAGCGTCGTTGCGATATTCCCCTGGAGTTCGACGCAGGGTCGGTAGCAATTGTCCAGGTCGGCCGGAAGAACGTCCACATGGATCAGCTTGCGAGGGTTGGTCCTGTTCCATTCCGACGGCGGATATTCGATAGGATCATAGCCGATCGTGATGACCAGATCGGCGGAGCCCAGCAATTCGTCCGCCGGCTGGTTGGCGAGTTGGCCAACGCGTCCGCCGAAATTCTCGAAGAGATGTGCACTTAGCGCACCTGCCGACTGGAAGGTACCGACAACCGGCAGTTTATTACGATCGATGAATTCTTGAACGGCCTCCGCATTGGCTGGCTTGCTGGCCAGAAGTCCGAGCAGGACAACAGGGTTATTGGCAGCGTTGATCAAGCGAGCCGCTTCCGCGATCGCCGCACCGTCAGCCGGGCCGAGGCCTGAATGCTTGGGCGGCGCCACCACGTCATGCGTGCACGGCGCCGCCATGATGTCTTTCGGCAAGTTCACGTAGGCCGCGCCGGGCCGACCGGATTCGGCCGCGCGGAACGCGTTCGCGAGCGCCTCGCCGACCGCGTCCGAAGAACCAACGGAGACGCTGTACTTGGTCACCGGCCGGAGAACAGACACGCCGTCTAGACTTTGATGGACGGGTTTCAAGGACTCGGAAGTAGGAGCGGCGCCACCAAGCGCCACGATCGGATCGCCTTCGGAATTGGCCGTCGCCAGGCCCGTCGCAAGATTCGAGACACCCGGACCACTCGTCGCAATGGCCACCCCTGCCTTACCCGTCATGCGGCCAATTCCGCCCGCGATGAACGCCGCATTTTGTTCGTGACGACATACAACGGTCTTGATTTTGGAATCGACGAGCGCGTCGAATACCGCGTCGATCTTGGCGCCGGGGATTCCGAAGACATGAGTGACACCCTGGGCTTCAAGCGTCCGGACCACCAGTTCCGCGCCCGTTTGCCGTGACCCGGTGTGATCCGCGATCAGTTTCACCTCCGGCGCCGCCGGCGATTTTTTCTTGACGGGACTGTTCATCATTGTCTCCTGAAGTTGAGGTTGGGTTTTAATGGCGAATGAGTCTGCGGCTGGCCAGATCGATAGACTGCCTCTCGGGTGTACGCGGGAGCGCGTGGACGTAATGCGTAGATTGGTGAGGCCGCCTAATGTGCCTGCTCGGCGTAAGCCAGCTCTTCGGGCGAGTTCTTGCTGAGATCGGCCTTGAGAAACCTTTCGGTTTCCGGCAGCGCGAGATGGTAGTCGGCCAGCGGCTCCATTCTCAGCCGCAACTTCGAGGCGGAACAGTCGAGGAGATGTCCGCCGTGCCGGCGATCCTCGGAGATGAAATGAAGATGGTATCCCGGAATACTGAACGCGCTGGAGAAGCCGGGAGACCATAAGCCAACGAGCGTGCCTTCAATGTGCTCGAAGTGAAATTCGCTTTGAGATTTCGCGGCCTCCGCAAGGCGCGCTCCTTCTTGCGGCGGACTGACCGCTCGGGTGCGAATGGCCGAGAAGTGGCCATCAAGGCGCACCGCGTAGAAGATGTTCGCAGAATTGCGCAAGCCGTCGCACCGAGCCGTCAGCTCGGCGAGCGTCGCCAAGGGCCCGATTTCGACGTCGATTTGCGGAGCAAATCGGGTTACGACGGCGAAGGGAGCACCAGCATCGTCAGGCGCTTCCGATACGTGGCCGGTGCCTCTAACCTGATAGACGCGCCCTTCGACGATGACCATCTCGCCGTCCAGATCCGCGAAGGTACCAAGACCAAAATCCCCGTGATCGAGAATGGCTTTTACGCTGACGGCGCGAGAGTAAACGCCGGCCACCAGCGCGCCGGATGTAGAGACTTGAAACAAGGTGTGCACCTTTGTTCCAAGGTGTCCGGCAAGGGCCGCGGTGATGTAAGTGGATTCGTCGCCACCGACGCGCGCGATTTCCTCGTCGAGCGCGGTCTTGAGCGACCTCGGAATGTCTATGGTCACGGTTGGCATTTGGTACCTCATGCATTCAAGGCGAGTCCGAATCTCCACGCACTCGTCGGGTCGACGCGATTGTGCTTGCGCGCGTCACCTGAGCCGACACCTTGAGGAGGCTGCCGCACAGTGCGTGTTCAAAACTCGACTGTGACTATGCCGAGAACGCAGATGGTCATCTTTCGTGGAACGATCGCCGCTATGACGAATCTTGCGCGACGTCTGAGAGCATGGCGGAACCTTCGAAAACCGTGCAGCATCGAACAGAGCTGTAAGAAACGGCGGTTCAATTGCGGCAGAGTTCTAGCGCCAAGTTTGAGCGTCCTGAACTTCCCCCCAGCATTAAATTTGGGGTCTGCCCGTCGTGCCGCTCTGAGCCGCAATCAAAGGCGTCAAAGGCACAATTGGGTCACATCTCGTTCAAGCAAAGGATGTCGAGAGCGCGATCCCTATAGTCTGCGAGCCGAAACTCTGCTCGCTTTCTATTCCTTGAGCGCCCGGCGCCATGCGCCTGGACTCACGCCGACAATACGGGTGAAGTGATGCGTGAAATGGCTTTGATCGCAAAAGCCGCATTCCGCAGCGATGTCTGTGAGCGACAGCCGGTCATCGCACAGCTTTTCCTTGGATAGCACGATGCGCTGCTCAATAAGCCAGTTATGCGGCGCCACTCCCAGTGTGCTGCGGAAGGCGCGCGAGAAATGAGCCACCGACAGGCCGCACTCCCGCGCCACCTCCTTAAGCGGCACGCCCTGAAGGTTGGCGCGAAGAAATTCTTTCGCACGTCGCTCCTGCCAGGGCGCGAGCGCGCCTCGCATCGGCCGCGACTCCGGCCGCATGCCTCCGTAAGTCTGGGCGATGTGCACCCCAAACGCCATGAGAAGGTGGTCGACAAACAACGGATTGGCTTGATCGGGATGGCTGAGGGTGGGAAGCAGCAAGCTCCCCAGCTTAGAGATGATGACGTCGTTGACGCCCACTCCGGGCTTATAGCTCAGATCGCCAATTCGCGGCGCGTTGGCATCGTCAGCGATCGCGTCCAGCGCCGCACGCGGCAGATAGAAAGCCAAAGTGTGATAGGGCTTGTCGAGGAGGCTGCTGGGCTCCCGTTTTAGATCTGACAAAATGAACTCGCCGGCCCGCAAGTCGCACATCGGAGCTTGTTGGCCATCTTCCCAGTATCTGCAACTCGGACGATCGCGGAGTTGCAAAGCGACGAGAAATGCATCTTCCTGTCGAAGCGAGCCGCTCATTTCCGAAATCGGATTGTCACATCGGACCTCCGTGACGGCGATGTCAGCTTTACGCAATGTTCGGGTGGAGATCGCAGGTGCGTTTTCGACCTGAAATCGTTCGCCGAGCCGTCGTCCATAAGCGTCAGTCATTGCTCCCTCCAATCGGAGAGCCGTCGTGCTTCACACCGCGCGACCGCTTCGGACAGTGGTCTACTTGCCGGCCTGCCCAGGCGGATAATTAAGCACGAGCGAGAATCGAACGATGTGGTACGTCTCCGATCAGAACGCCGAAATCGCAGGCGGTGGCCATCCGTGACCGCACAGTCCAGAGGTCTCGAGGCCACTCGCCCGGTGTCAGATCGCGGTCAGGATAGCCTTCGGCTCAAGGAATGCTTCGAGTCCATACACACCGTTCTCGCGACCGATCCCGGATTGTTTGACGCCCCCGAAAGGCGCGAGCGATTCGTGGGTGAGCGTATTCACCTGCACTCTGCCAGCATCGATTTGGGCGGCGACGCGCAGAGCTCGCTTCGTGTCGGCGGAGAATACGTAGCCTTGAAGACCGTACGTTGTGTCGTTCGCGATGGAGATCGCCTCCTCCTCATCGTCGTAAGGCAGAACGGACAGGACCGGCCCGAAGATCTCTTCCTGCGCGATCTGCATGTCGTTGCGAACATCGGTGAAGACCGTGGGACGGACGAACCAGCCGCACCGCAGGTGTTCGGGACGGCCCTCGCCTCCGGTAAGGAGACGGGCGCCTGCCGCGACGCCGCTACGGATGTAGCGCTGCACGCGCTCCCACTGCTTCTCACTCACCATAGGCCCGATCACGGCGTCCGGATCGTCGGGGAGCCCCACTTTGGTGGCTTCCACCGAGCGCCGGATCAGTTCTTCCGCCGCCAGTTGAATGCTGCGCGGCACCAGGATGCGCGTACCGGCGAGACACGCCTGGCCGCTGTTTATGAAGCCGGCCGCGACCGCCATGGGAATGGTCTTCTGCAGATTGGCGTCGTCGAGAATGATCGTCGGCGATTTGCCGCCGAGCTCCAGTGTGACACGTTTGCAGGTCTCCGCTCCGACCCGGAGGATCTGTTTTCCCACGGCGGTCGACCCTGTGAATGAGATCTTCGCGACATCGGGATGCGAGGCCAGCACGGCACCAACCGTTTCGCCGCGCCCCGTAAGGATGTTGACAACGCCGGGCGGCAGTTCTGCCGCAAGGAAAGCGTCGATGACGACATCGGTCTGGAAGGCGCTCATCTCGCTGGGCTTCACGATCGAAGCGCACGCGGCGGCCAGCGCGTACGCGACTTTCGAGCAGATGAAGCCCGCGTTGCTGTTCCAGGGCGTGATGAGGCCGGCTACCCCGATCGGTCTCATGACGACGTCCGCAGTGCCCGCTTTCCGTTCAAATTCGTAGGATTCGAGAATCTTGATGGCATCGGCGACCGATTGCGTAGCGTGGTGGGCGGCGGCCTCGGCGCGCTTTGCGGGAGCGCCATACTCCAGCATCGAGGCCAGCATGATCGCCTTCTGTCGGCGTTCGATTTCCGCATGCAACCGCCTGAGCATGTCGATACGTTCGGCCTTCGACATACGAGAAAGCGGGGCCTGGGCCGCCTTTGCGGCAGCGATAGCCGCCCGAGCGTCCTGCTCGTCCGCCAACCGGACCTGGCCTATGATTTCCTCCTCAGACGGGTTGAACAGTTGGAAGAACTCCGTGCCGTGGGGCACCACCAGCTTTCCGCCGACGTAGGCTCGTTCGATCTTGCGCATTCCGGATTCCTTTCGTTCGACACACATAGCGCTCCTAGATTGACGGCATAACCGATCCAATTCAGGATGAAGTGGTGCAGGAAATCGAACAATGAAGCCCGGCTTAGCCGAACTCACTGCGGTGCTGGCTGTCGCGCGGCAGCGCAACTTCCGCGCAGCGGCCGACGAGCTCGGGATGTCTCGCTCCGCACTGAGCCATGCAGTGTCCACCCTCGAGCGGCGGATGGGCGTGCGGCTATTCAACCGAACCACACGCAGCGTATCGCTTACCGAGGCCGGCGAGCAGTTCGTCGCCAGCGTCTCGCCCGCACTCAAGCAAATCGAGCATGCGGTCATGGCAGCGACTAGCCGCCAAGCTACGCCGTCAGGTGCGCTGCGGATCAACGCTTCCGTCGAAGCCGCGCATCAGATGTGGCCCATCTTCGAGGAGTATGTTCGGCGGTATCCTGCAGTCACCCTTGATCTCGCAACCGACGGACGCTTCGTCGACGTCGTGGACGAAGGATTTGATGCCGGCGTCAGGCTTGCTGAAAGCGTGCCAAAGGACATGGTTGCGATACCCATCGGCCCGCGGCAGAGCTTCGCGCTCGTCGGGTCGGCAGCATATTTTCGGAAGTACCCCAAACCGAAGTCTCCGGCCGACCTGAAGGATCATCGTTGCATTCAGAGGCGCCTCCCCAGCGGGTCCGTTTTCAGATGGGAGCTCGAAAAGCGGGGCGAGCGATTTCTCGTCGAACTAAACGGGGTCCTGACATTGGACGAACCGGCCCTGGTGCAAAAGGCGGCGTTGGCCGGCTTGGGCCTTGCGTATCTAAACCTGTTGCAGGTGCTTCCGGACATCAAAAGGAATCGTTTAGTTCGTGTTCTCGATGAGTGGACCGAGCCCTTCGACGGCATATGCCTCTACTATCCGGGACGACGGCACGTTCCGGCGGCGCTACGAGCACTCGTTGATCTCGTGAAGGAGATCAGGAGCGGGAAGTCACGGGAGAAGTAGCCGGAATCACGCATTAAGCACTTTCGGTCGACATCTCACTGCCCCTGCAAATCTTTTGCAACATAATCGACCCTTTCCGGAAATCGCCGGTTCGTCGAATTTTCGGCTCCGCGCCAACTGCGGCCATTCACTCATCGAATGTTATGGAAATAGTCCACGATCTTAAAGAGCCTCGCAGAAATGTGGTTTTTGTGCCGCGGAGGCAACCGCGACGCAGTGCTCGGCGGGGTCAATCTCGGTTGACTCAGCCACGGCAGAGAGTGGATCAGTTCTGGTCCCGTCGTCGTCGATGCTCATCCTGGGGACAACCTCACTTAGCAAACCTTGCGGTCGCCCGTCTAACTTGCGGAACGCAACATAGAGCCTTAGTTCAGGATCCGGGAGAAAATTTCAGCTAACCGACCGATGTCGCCTGACCAATGTCGGCCAAGGGAGGATCGCGTGACGACCGTGAAAGTTGCGCCACTCGGCTATCTGAGCGATCAGGAGACCAAGGTCGACCTGCTCAACAACGAGGCGATCGCACGAACCATCGTTCGGCTGATCAACGAAACCTCGAATTCGGCGGTGACGATCGGCGTCCATGGCGATTGGGGCGCGGGAAAATCCAGCGTGCTTGAAATGGTCGAGGCGGCTTTCCCCGAGGGCGGCGACGTACTTTGCCTCAAATTCAGCGGCTGGCAATTTCAGGGCTTCGAGGATGCCAAGATCGCTCTGATCGAAGGCGTCGTGAACGGACTCATCGAAAAGCGCTCGCTTCTGACCAAGGCGGGTGACGAGGTCAAGAAAATCATCAAAAGCCTCGATTGGCTGAAAGTCGCGAAAAAGGGCGGAAGCCTCGCAATTACTGCCTTCACCGGGATTCCAGTCTTCGGTCTCGAAGATATCTTTGGCGGCGCGGTCGAGTTGATCAAGAACACCGTAACCGATAAGGACTCCCGAGAGGCCGCCCTGAAGCAGCTTGGGGATCTGAAGAAGGAGAAGACGGACGAGTCCGCCAGCAAAAACGTTCCAGCCGAAATCAAGGAGTTCCGAGAGGCCTACAAGGAGCTCATCAAGAAGGCCGACATCAAGCGACTTGTCGTCTTGATCGACGACCTTGACCGCTGCCTGCCGCAGACAGCCATCGAAACGCTGGAGGCTATCCGCCTGTTCGTGCTGTGGGACAAGATCGCCTTCGTGGTCGGCGCGGACGAGGGAATGATCGAAGTAGCCGTCCGCGATCACTTCAAGAACCTGCCCGACATGGACGCCCTCGCGACCATGCGCGACGCACCGCAAAACTACACGCGGTCCTATCTGGAAAAGCTGCTCCAGGTCCCCTTTCGCATCCCTGCGCTGGGCGAAACTGAGACCGGCATCTACGTGACGCTCCTTTTGCTCGGAAGGGTGTTGGGCGAGGAGTCAGCGGAATTCACCAAGCTTCTTATTCTCGGTCGAACCGCTCTGGCCCGCCCTTGGCAAGGCAAAGGCATCGAGCGAGAGTCTATCAAGGAAGCGGTCGGAAAGCGTTTCGAAGAGATCATCGAGCCGTTGAATCTGGCCGATCGGGTCAGTCCGGTGTTGGCCGCCGGAACGAAAGGCAATCCTCGTCAGATCAAGCGCTTTCTGAACGCCCTCGCCCTTCGGCTCGAAGCTGCGCCTCTCGCGGCGGTGAAGCTGCATGCGCTGAAGGAAGATGATTTGCTCACCTGGCGTGAAGGACTGCCAAAGGAGCTCAAGGTCACGACAAAGCAGCGGCTCATGAATGACCTAAAAGCCGCTCTCAACGCCTCATGGCCGCGGCTCACCGCGGTTAGAAAGAAGCTAAATCCCACGTTTCTCACCGACGTGAGAGCCGGCTTCAAAGCCGAGCGGATCGACGACATTGATGAAACATCGGTAGCTCGAGACAATCAGATCCTGACGGATCAACAGGTCTCTGAGATACTTCAAGCAGCATTCGAGGTTGACGAGGAGCAAGGATTCGAGGGCGATTTGTACCAGATCGTCGTATGTCTGGCGGCCACCGGTGCGCGGTATGCCCAGGTCCGGCGCATGCGGGTAAGCGACCTACAAACCTCTCAGCGTCGTCTAATGGTCCCAGGCTCGTACAAAGGGCGCGGCGGCAATGGCGGCTCTGTCCCCGTGCCGGTTGGTGACGATGTTATTGAGACACTTTTGCCCGCAATCGTCGGGCGGCCCAGCGATTCGACGCTATTCCAGCGCTGGCTCCACAAACAGGAGCCGAACGGCATCGACTGGAAAAGGTCCGAACGTGGCCCATGGAAAAGAGCTGAGCTTACACGCCCTTGGAGCGCTATTCGCGAACGCACCACTATGCCTGACGTTATTCCCTATGCTTTACGGCACTCGAGCATTGTGCGCGGCCTCCGACAGGGTCTACCGATCCAACAGGTCGCCAAACTGCACAACACCTCCGTCAAAATGATCGAGCGGCACTACGCGAAGTACATTGCGACAGCGCTGGAAGAGCTGGCCAGAGCGGCAGTGGTGCCACTGATACCTAGGAGCGGAAGCAATGTGGTGCCTATGGGAAAACGGGCATAAAAAGCAGGCGAGATAGGGCCCGACCGCGATAATGCCGGTCGCCTACTGGTTTCCCTCGGTCCAAGGACAGGCCGCTTCATCACACCCCGGTGCGGGCACCCCCACAAGCCGGTCTCGTCCGTCGAAAGAGCAGACCGAAAAACGCGCGAGCAAAATCGGCTGAAAGATATTGGTTGCGCGGCCAGAGTGACTCGTCAAGAGAGGCCGATAGCGGCGGTCGCTCATGCCAATACGGCGGTGCCTAGGAGTGCGACAAGCGATCGCACGATCACCAAGCGTCGGCGTCCAACTGTTGTAGTGATGATTTGGCCGGCACCTATCAGCTCGTAGAGTTTTGTACGCCCCAAGCCGGTCGCTTCGCATGCTTCATCGATCGTACAGCTGAGCCGCTCAGAGAATGGAAGTGGGTTCGGCTCTCTGGGTTCCGTAGTCACGGCAGCGCAACTCGACTTCTTCCGTCCGTCGTTCTCCGATCGACCGCCCATAGTCCCTCCTTGTCGCGAAAGCAGACACCTAGATAATCCGGGAATGCGAGAAAGCACCGGCTTTATACAGAGCGCAACAAGAGCGAGACTTCAACACGGCCGCAGGATCGCCTGGATGAGCCGCGGCTATTTCAATCCAGCCATCTCACCTGCACGTCAAAATTCAGCAAATTCGGACACACGTGATGAAGCGGTACAATAAAGCGTGAACAGTCAGATGAGATAGCCATCGCGTTGGCCAGCAGCGTCTAGCGTTTGCGGCCGGCAGGGCCTCATGCTTGCCGGTCAGCTTGCGCTCCGCGCCCGGACGCAGATCCTCGTTCAAGGCTCGCTCCAGATGCCCTCGACGAAGCGGCGCTTGATCCGGCCCACGGTGGATAGGCTGACGCTCACGGTCCGGGCAATCTCCTCGTCGCGGCGACCTCCATTGGCCGCCAACAAAATCGGCGCCCGCTTCAGCTTGCGGGCGGCATGCTCGCCGCCGCTGAGCATTGCCGTCAGTTCGTCACGCTCGGCTTTGTGCAATTCGACCCGATATCGTCCTCCTGTCGGAGGCCTGGACGAATCGATCCATGAGTCAAAAATCAGGCACGCGCTTTACCGACACGCAGGGGCGATGTGGGCGTCGCGCGCACGCGGGCCCGGGAGCGGTGGGTCCAGCGAAACGCGCGCGAAGTCCCGAAGCGTCGTCGTTGCACATTAAGCGAGGCCCTCGTTGCAGACGATGGCGGACGCCGCCGCCAATCCCGATTGGAGCGCACCCTCCATGTAGCCAAAGAACGGCAGACAACAGTGTTCGCCCGCGAACACGAGCCGCACGTTGAAGGGGCGGCTTAGGAACGGGCCGATCCGCGTGACTTCGCCCGGAGCAGGACATGAATAACCCGCTTTCGTCCATTTTTCGTCGGGCCAGGAGACGAACGTGGGATTGCCGACCAGATTGCCCGAATAGCCCGCGAAGAGCTTGTCCAATTCACCGGCGTAGTAGGCATTTAGCTGGAGCTCGCCGGAAGCGCTCAGCAGTTGGATCGCCGCCTCCGCCGCACGGCCTCCTGCGAACAGACTGAGCTCCACGGTCTGATCCGCCATCTGAATCTGATTGTCCGTTCCCTCCCAGGTCAATCCGATCGTCTCGGACGTGCCGTTGGGAGACAGACCTGCGCCGAACCAGAAGCGACTTTTGAGTTCGCTCAGATACTTGATCGCCACGCCCATCGAGACCCGAAACTCAGGTGGAATGGGTGGATTTATTCTGATCTCGCCGGCAAACGACGCAGACGGCCACAAGCTCGGCGGAATCGCGAGCACGACGTAGTCGAACTCGGTTTCCCCGCCGGCCGCTGACGTGAGGACCACCTTGTCCGCACGGATGTCCACCAGCGAAATCGGCGTTTCCATCTCGACCTTTCCGCCGGCTGCGACGATGCTCTTGGCCAGCTTGATCGCGAGCGCCTGATTGCCGTGTTCGCACTTCACGGTCTCCGATTGGGTGAAGTAATCGTCGGGCTTGCCATGAAGTCCACCGCCCCGAACCGCGGCCAGGTTGGCCAGCAGGCTCTGCCGATCGCTAGGCGCGCCGTTCGTATTGGCGAACTGGGCTTCCAGCGCCCGCTTCGCAAGATCGCTGCAATCCTGCATCTTTATCCATGTCGCCAGGCTCGTCTTGTCGAGATTGTGGGCGTGGGGCGCCTCCCAGCATTTGTAGGGATCCGGCAGCTTCCTCGCTTCCGCGCAGAGTTTCGCGATCGCCGGCTCCATCTCGTCGTAGACCTGCTTCGCCTCCTTGGGCGACAACAACCTCCCTTCCAGCGACAAAGGCATCTCGAGATCCAAGGACGTGAAGGCGTCCTCGGTCGTCAGCACCGTAAGACCCAGATCGAACTGCTTCGCGAGCATCAGCCAGGTGGGATGGTTGTACCCGATCAGTTCCGCACCCGCTTCGATCGCACGGTGAGACGAAGCATGGAGTTGGGTCCACACCCTGCCACCCACGCGATCGCGCGCCTCGTAGACGTGCACCTCGCACGTTCGGGACAGATTGTGACCGGCCATGAGACCGGCGAAACCCGCGCCGACGACGGCAACGCGCGCCTTCTTCACCGCCTTCGCCGGGGCGAACATAATGTCCGTGTCGAATTTCTGAGAGAAATCGGCCATCCGGTTTTGCAGATCGCGTTGTCTTTGAAACGCTGGCGGCCTTGTTCCGAACCGTTGGTCCAGTCGCGCGTAGAGAGAACGAGCCATAATGTCTCCTTACGAATGAATTCAAATCCTGGGCAGAAGCGACACGACGACCGGTCCGCGCCCGACCGATCTAGGCTGTCCGCACGTCGCCACGACCAGCGCGAGCAGAAGATAGGGCGGAGGTGCACACACGCTCGAACTGCGCGACGGCAGCCGCATCGCTCCTAACGCGATTGACGTAGCGTGCCGAGTTCATTGCGACATCGAGACTGGATTTCAACTCCAGTTCCGGCGCGACCAAGAGGCGGCAACCCATCTCCGCACATATCCGCATGACGGCTACGATGTCATCGGGCCGCAGGGAGGACAATCGGATCGCCGCATCCCGATCTCCCGGTTCGATCCATCCGAGGCCCATGAGCATCGTGAAAAGCATGAGCGGTATCGGGCCGTACGGCTCCGTTGCAAACTTGTCGGCGGACTCAATGTGAGAGCCTAGACGAAGAAATACGTTGTACAAGAAAAGAGCGGCAGCTCTCGTTCCACTCAGCAATTCAGCGGCGAATTCGAACGAGACGATGTCCGCCCGGAACTCCTCGACGTAGATGAGAGGCCAGGCCGTCTGACCAGCGACGCGGAAGTAGCCGTCCTGGTACTTCCGGGCAGTATCGTAACCCAGCAAGTGACCCGCTTCATGAACGAAATATTCGTCGGCAGCCACGATTCGAACGTCCCCGATCGACGCTTCCACCTCAGCCTGGCAAGAAGGTCCGAGGAGCGCTCGTAGATATCGACGGCGGCTTACCCAGCGCGATGCCGCTTTCCCGACATCGACCATGTCGAAGGGCATAGCGCAATTCGTATCGCGCGGCACGAAATGGGATCTCTTGTACAGGACGTCCGGCTCGTTGAGGAATGCACCATGGCGTTCGCTCACGAAAGCCGCCGCCAGAGCGACCGTCGCTTTGCCGAGCCAAAGCGGATGTCGACGCAGCGAACCGTTTACGAGATCGTTGTTGAGCTCGCCATCCGATGGGACGCCCCATCGACCGATCAGACGCGATTCTTCGCCTCGCGATCTGCTCTGCACGCGGTAATTTCCAACAAACTCGAATTCCGGGCCACCAAACATGAACGATCCGCGTGGCGAGCATTGACTAATGAAGCGACAACCCAAGCTCGACCGGCGGGATCCTCCGGTCCTCCGCCGCGAGGGCCAGAAGCTCCATCAACCGTGCCCTTTCCGAGCCCGCAACTAACGCTGGAACGGTGAGTGCAAGCTTCTGCCGCCGGATCTCGATGTCTCGAACAACCTCTCGACGGGCTAGATCACACCGGGCAATCACGCACAGGACGTCCTCGGTCAGAGCCAAAACAGCACCAAAGCTGCTTGCGCGCTCGAGCAGAAAGTTGCGGACAGCGGCCAGCCAGGGATTCATTTCGCCAGACACCATCATCGCGCCCGGCACGACCAGCTCCTTGAGCGAGGCAGCGAACTTTCCCGCGCAGATGATCTCGTCGTGGGTCCGCGAGAACGCCAAACAATGGAAGGCTGCCTCACCGACGGCGTTCAGAAGATATTGGGCGAGTGCGGGCGAATGCCGCACTTGGTGTTCCTCATAGGCCGCCGGAGAGGCGTTCCACCGCTTAACCAACTCGTCTGGCTGTCTGCCTTCGAGGTGCTGCAGAGCAGATCCCTCCTGTGCTTGAATCTGATCGAGAGCCCGTACCAGAAAGTAGTGAGCGAGCTGTACGCTCCGAAGGCCTAGTTCCGCTTCCGAAACGGAAATCGGCTGACCGCTATCCAGGAGGTCTTTCAATCCATCGGCATGGCCGTGATCCAAATCAAGAGTCATATGGCGACGCCAACCTGCGAAGAACTTGTTCAGTCCATAGTTCGCCTCGACCGAGTCGTAGAACTCCTCACTGTCGTCGCCGAAGACGATGCTCGATTCCTGAAAGTAAGCGATGAGAAGATGTCCTATCCAACTTTCATCGGCGGCGCGAAGAGCGGTCTCTTCGAAACCGGTCGATGCCGGCAACGGAACGTACGACTTGACAGCCTCCGGGTCGAACCTGAGGTTGGGATCGTCGACGAAGTAGAATTGGTCGCAGTGCCAAAACTCCTCCAACGCATCCTCTCGAAAGAAGCGCTTTAAGAGCTCCGCTTGAGTCCGAGACGCCATTCTCGCAGCGATCACTCCTGCTGATCGCGAGATATGGTAATTGTGGATCACCCACGCAACTAGCTGCGCTTTCGAGGCTCTCCCGGACCGGATGATGTCCCAAGCAGGATGGCCGTAGTATTCCGAGTAGAAGAGAGAGCGTATCGGCTGGAAGCGATGGAGCAAATCGCACAAGCGAAGTTCGCGAACCGCCTCAGGCATAAAGCACCCCTGGGCATCGAGAAGCGCGACCACACCCGCGCTCTCCCTATCCAGGCGTTGCCGCGACCCATAGCTTCGCTGAGCGAGAAGTTGGCGCAGGATCGGAACGCGGTCGAGGGCTTCCTTCGGCATATAGACTTCCCAATGGGCGAACCGCAGATGAACTCCCTCTCCCGTTTCCTTGAGGACGACCTCGGGTCGCAGTCTCCTTGCCTCGAGTGCCACTCCGTACGATCCGGTCCGCGACGGGGCCGGCATGGATCAACGCACGATGACCGAAGTCGCCTTCGTAGTCACGCGGACCGAGGTGCCTTTCGGCAAGCCCAACAAATCCAGAAGCTGATGGATCTTTTCGGGAGTGTCGTGAAGATTCGGAACATTGCCCGAAATAACCAATTCCCCGCTCGAACCTTGAGTCACCTCGAGTTCGGTAGAAACAGACTTCTGTTCGGCCATGACGCCCCCTCAAAAAACTGATGGACTATATCGGTAGTATATATCTAAGATTGCATTCCGGCACGCGAAATTTCGCGCGACAGTTAAATAATTCAGGTGCTCGTCATTTGACGCTCGGCCCTTGCAGCTAAGACGAAGGGCCAGATGACGGCACATCGCCGTAGAGGCAGGAATGCGGCATCTCTTCGCGGCCACGATTCAGCGGGGATCCAGCGTCCGAAGACATCCTCGCCGCCAGGGTTTGGTGCCGATGTTTGCGACCGCCGCGGTGCAGTTTGACTCTCCATCAGCTTCAGCCCGCGCTTCCGGACCAAGCATTGAAGCCGATCAGTATGCGAAATTACAAACACCGGATATTCGCTCGCGATGTTGGTTATCAGGCAGAACAAACCTAGTAATACTCGAGAATGCCGTCGAAGAAGCTCGAAAACGACTGCGTCATTCCCCAAGCTCCTCGAATGGCTCGGTGCGCCTCGTCCTCCGAGAAGTAATTCCTGCCACGGATCAACGTCTCCAGAAGTATCTTGTCGTGATCAAGTTGCAGGTCGAGAAGTGTGTGTTTGAGAAACGCGTCAAAGACCGGTCCTGATCGCGGATACATGCGGGAAAAAGCTTCAAACTGGCCTGACGCAGCGTCTGGCGTCTGCCCCACTCGAGGCGAGTGGAGCACGCCATAGCAACCCAGATATCCCCAACTGTCCGACTTCGCCAGTTCAGACATGTACAAAATCAGGCTTCTTGTCGTCGGAATTGGAGCGGCTGCCCTTAGGCCATCTTCGTTGATGCCGCAATTCACTAGCGCTCGGAGAAACATTTCGCTATGGCCGAGCTCTTCTTCGTAGTGGTCTTTCAATCCAAGAAGCATTTCCGCGTATTGGCAATTTCTAACGGCGAGAAGATTGTGCTCGTCGGCGCCGAGAGTTCGATGATAGAATTCTGTTCCCCATCCGAGAATCTGGGATTCGCTCGCGTTTCCGCTCAAAAATATTCTCCAGAATGGGTTTTCGAAAATCTCGAGAGCCCAGTCGTCACAAATTTTGAAATAGGCTTCAATCTGACGCTCAAGATCGCGGCTCGCGACCAACATGCCAACGTCGGTAACATGGCCATGTTCTGCTAGGGCGCCGAACAGATCGGCGAAGCCACTCTTTGAAAGTCCCACCTCTTTCCTTATTTCGGCAACGGACAAGCCGCCCGACATCAGCGGCACTGCTCTTCGCAGTACGTCTGCGGCCGTCCGAGCAAAGGAAATTTCGATACCTGGAGCCCGCAACGTAACGAGCGCCAGACTGTCCCTCATCCGCACGTGCGGAGAGAGAAAAGGCCGGGCATCGTCATCGAGCATCGCAATCAGCACGCTGGTAAGGTCGAAAGCATGTCCGTCGAGGCCTTGTCCGAGGCACCGCCGGACTGACGTTCAACCTCTAACGGACCTGCGCTCTTCAGAGGAAGCGAGCAGCCTGCAATCTTCCTGACACGACAAGCGCAAGCTGCGTCAGGACAGAATGTACCGCATGACCCATTATCCGTATCGAATACGGGGCGTGTCGACGAATCCGTGCCGGTCATTTCCTGCAGCCACCGCCTGATTACCGATCGAACCGCCTACTTTACGATGACGCCTATAACGGGCATCGCTGTCGGCTTCCTCTGCTTGCTGACTTGAATCGTTATTTCCGACGTCAAGTCCTTCGGATCCGATTCCTCGACCCGCACCTTAGCTTTTGTGCCCTTCGGCACGTGAACGACCACTTCTTCTTCAGGGAGCGGCTTTCGCCCAGAAATTGAACTAGTCATAGCAATGATCTCCGGTTGAGACCGCACGAAACTACATGCACGCTCCGATTGCCGCAAGACCAAATTGCGTGATAGGATCAAATATCGGTCTCCTGCTGCAGCACCGTCGGCGCAACTGCAGCGCAGCAAAAACGCACGGAATTGTACGGGGGCAAGTCAATGCAGATGAGTGCTCGTCCGGCTCTTCGCTTTCCTGTTCAAATAGACGAGGAGAGACATCTTCTTGTCTTGTCGACGAACACGGATTATTTCGAATTTCGGGGTGTGCCGTCGCAAGCATTTGCCGGTGTGATCGAACGCATCGACGGTGTTTCGACGGTTGCCGAAATAGCGAAAGGCGCAAACGTCGAAGAAGGAACGTTGGCGCGATTCCTTTCAGTTTTGCGCGAACACGATCTGGCGATCGAGGCCGAACCGGCCGGTTATACCGGACAAGAACTCGCCTCACTGCTTGCCGATCTTTACCGAGATTGGAATCCCAGCTTGTTTTCGCGGTCACTCTGGTCATCCCTGACGTGGGGTACGGCAACTCAAGGCGTTCTGGACGGCTGGCTCATTGAATCCTACCATTTCATCCGTGGCGCAAATGCGCGATTGGCCTACGCCGCTGCCTGTACTTCGGATACGCGCGTGAGACGCATATTCGCGAAGCACCATTCGGAGGAATACGATCACTTTCGATTTTTCGCCGATAGCCTCAAGCGTCGCAATATTGATCCGCTGACGGTTGATAAGGTTGGACCGCTCCCATCGACGATGGCCGTCATCAACATGGCTAGACGTGCGGCCCGCATCGACCATCTCTGCTATGCGGCGTGCTCTGGACTACTGGAATCTACCGGCAGCGACGCCGCGCGAGCGCGAAGTTTCTATGACGCCGTAGCCCGCCATTATGATCCGGACAATACTGGATTTGTCGAACCAATGATCCAACACGTGGCGCTCGACGAAGGGTTCAATCACGGAAGCGTCATGCGCGATGTATTTGAACCTATCAAAGAGATCTGCTCTGAACGGGCAAACAGGATTATCGCGACCGTCTCTTTGTTCAAGGAAACGCTCGAGTTGTGGTTCGACGAAATAGAAAGATATTACTTCCTTTACGGCGTGTTCGATATCGGTGCGAAGCGGCGCTCGTATCGCTCAGAGGCGTCGCAGCGTCCAGAAACGAAGGTCTAGAGCGATGTTCATTCTCCATCCCAACATCTCTACTCGGACTGAACCTCGTTCACTCGTAGTCGAAGACAATACGATGGCCGTTACGTTCGAAGGCATCAGCGCCCGACGCCGCTGCTGCGATTCTCAAGACTCTTCATCTTTCCGATTCAATCGAAGACCTAGCGGGACGCAGCGGCGTTTCGACCGGAACCGCCAGACAAATACTCGACGTACTTTCGAGCGAGCAGATGATCTTGGATTTGAGCACCGCGAGAAGCTTGAGGAAAAGAGCGCTTGTGAAGAAAATTCGTGAGGCTTCGATCTTCTGGAACAAATTCATCATGTCGCAGAAATTTCCCCAACGCCTCTTTGGGTACGAAGCGACCAAAAGCGAGGTTCTGGGGTGGGGAATTGAACATTACTTTTTTGTTCGGGCTGCAAATGAATACATGGCTGCCGGTGCAAGCCGCATCGACGGCTCTACCAAGCACCTATCCGAACTGTGGACGCACTACGCCGAAGAAGCTCTTCACGATGAAATCTTCCTGAATGGCTTGGAGAAGTGCGGTCTATCCCGCCGTGCAATCGACAATAGACCGCCGCTTGCGTCAACGTTGGCTTTGACGAATTTTCTCTATGAGAAGAGCATGGATAGTGCCCTGTCATACTCGGCGGTCTTCTGCGTCATGCAAGCGCGCGAGAAACCTCCGACGGTGAAGGAAATCGAAGATAAATATAGCGGGCTGCGCTCAAACTACGATTATGCTTCCGCCTTGTTCAGCGCGTTCGAAATGCACGACAAGATTGATGCGGAAATGAAGCACTCGGAACTAACGATCGAGGCGATAATTGAGATGGAGTGGCCGATGTCGTACGGCCAGGTCATGAAGATATTTGAGACCATTGAACAAACCGCAAATCATTTCGTCCTATTCTTCGATGGCATCAGCAATAAATATCGTTCTCCTCGAGTCGTGACATACCGTCAGCCCGGGAACGCGGTTGGCGCTCGGTTTACGACCGCGCCGAAGATGTCAAGTGATGCCCTTCCGAGTAGTCCACACGAGCACTACTCATAGGCCACCGATCGACATGCCCGGTCAGCGTCGCGATCTTGTGCTCGCGGCCGATCGGCGTGCGGGTAACACTCCGTGCGTCTCGTAAGGACCACGCCGCCGCGAGACAAGCCTTTTGCACTGATCTGACGCCCTGCCGACGGCAAGAGCGGGCAGCCTGGCGACGGTTCGAAACCTGTGAGGACTACCAGACGGTACTTGCGGCGGGTTTGGATGATCACGGACGGCGACTCCGAAGGACTGTCGGCATTCGGCGGTGGAAGCCGCTCTGACTTAGTCCGCGATCGACGACGTGGGCGACCTTGTATCCCTGATCGCACAGCAGGAACGCTTGCGATCGCTCGATGCTACCTTCTTGGCGTCGGGCCGCCTCCTAACCACGCAGGCCGACTTGATCGGTATAGCAGGACGATCGCATGACGACGACATCCGAGCCGCCGGCACCGCGCCCCAAGAGCAATATCGCGCAGATCGTATCGGCAGCCGTCGCGATCGTGGCGCTCGCGGGCATCTATGTTCAGGTCCACCTGACCCGGATCAACGCGCAACGCGCGAGTGCGCGTCAGGTTTACCTAGCGTACAGCCAGGCGACGTTACAGTACCCCCGTCTCGCGAGGCCCAACTATCTTCGGCTGAAGTCGGATCCGGACCCGACCGAACTCGTCCGCTATCAGATCTACGTGGCCAACATGCTGACGGCCTACGATGAGATCTTCCAGATCATCGACGACAAGGAATGGATCGCTTCGTTCGGTTATGACATCGAGGATCACCTGCCCTATCTTTGCGAGCAGAACGATCCAAAATACTATGCTTCCTTCACTCTGAGGACGCGAAAACTAATCGATCGGCAGAAGCTGTCGCACTGCGCGAACTTGCCGCCCATCCTCAAGAATGCGCCGAACTATCCATGAACGCCGAAGTCAGGAGCAGCAGCATGAAATCGAAAAACGAAAGACAGCGGCAGCGCCGGACATACGCGCGGGTGGTCCGGGCCGAGCACAGCCGCAAATTCGGAAAGAGCTTCTGCGATCTCACCCTGCGGGCCGCGCGGGCAGCGGACGGCGCGACATCTCACATATATTCCGCGACCTTTTTTTCCCGATACAACATCTCAATTCCGGATCAGCAGTACCGGTCCCTGCGACTCTGTCACGCCCTGTGCGCCACAGGAATTGTCACGCGTGACAAGAAGGTGGCCATCGTGGGAGCCGGCATCTCCGGGATGACGTGCGCTGTGGCGCTGTCTGCCCGGAGCGATTGCATCGTTCATGTGTTCGAATCGGACCACCTTCTGCTGCGCCGTTTCCGGGAAGCGCCCTTCCGATATCTGCACCCCGACCTGAATCAATGGGCAATCGAAAGCCCGATCAATCGGTACAATCCGGCCAGGCGGACACTGTTTCCCTTCATGAATTGGTCGGGCGGCTACGCGCCCCTTGTCGCCGAGCAACTCGCCGGCGCCTTTCATCACTATAGATCCTGCCTGGGGATCGCTCTCGGTTTTGATCAGCCCGCGTTCGAGGTTTTCGGGCGAGGCGGCAAGCCGATGCTTGTTCTGGACTCACCGTCGTTTCCGGCAGCCCTGCTGGAAGCTATTTCCGCATCCCCGCCTTCCGAACTAGACACGGCGTTTCAGAAGGTTCGGAAGGATCAGGTGGCGGATGCCATTGAATACGACGTCATCATCGTCGCCACCGGATTCGGAAAGGACAAGCAGCTGCGCGATAGCGAAAGCAAGCGCCCGCTGGCGAACGATTGCTCGTACTGGCAATCGGGCAATCCGGATTTCTACCGGGCCGCGGGATTCAAGGAAGGCAAGCGCAAGCGAATTCTGATTTCTGGAAACGGCGAGAGCGGCATGATCGAATTGGCGCACTACCTGATCCGCGACTTTGAACACCATCGGATATTCGAATTCCTGCCATTGACCAATATCTCCCCGGAGCTGTGGTTTCGATTTTGCGGCGTGGTCGGCAACATGCGCTATCGGAAGATCGAACTCGGTTGCCCCGAAGAATATGGGCTCGCTGGGCCGGTTTCCTGGTATTGGGGGCAGCGGGCCGCTGGTTTCCCGCGCACGGCCGCTGGGGAAGCGGCACCGTACCGCGTCTCGCGGGTCGTGCGGGGTCTCGAAAGGAAGATCTATGACAGGATCGATGCCGAACTGGGCGGCCAGGGCATCGGGGCGCCGCTGGCAGCGGCCGTGATCGAGTCAATCGAAAAGGCCGTTGACGGCGATCTGTCGGCGATGGCCAGCCACGAGATAGAGGACGCGATCGAAGTTGTTTTTGACAAGAGGGGATACAACGCGGCTGTCGTGTCTGCCAAGTTCAAGGACGAGTTTTGCGTGCTCGTTGCCGGGCCGTCGCCTACCGTCTACTCCCGGCGGCAATCGCCGATGGGCTGGTATATGGTAAGGTTGCTGCGCGAATTCGGTAAGTTCGAATACAAACAGGCGATGCTAAAGACCGCGACATTCATCGATGGTGCGATGGAAGCCGAGTTCGAAGGCGGAGAGCCATCCCTTCGTTTCGATGCGGTCGTCGTCCGTACCGGCCCGGACTACAAGGCGGGCTTGTACGGTGAGTTCAGGCGGGCAGAGGCCGCGTTCTCGGCCTACACAATCGCAGGCAACCCGGGCACGGGGGACGAGCTCCCCTTTCACATTGAAAATGAAACCCGCTCGAAGGAAGGCTACCGGTATTTTCTGACGAGTTATTTTCGTACTCTCCTCTGGAGACGGGCGATCGGGCGCGCGGCCCCGTTTGAGGATCTGAACGAAGAGGATGACCTTAATGGATCGGAAATATATCTTTTGAATTGTGCGGATCGGCTGTCGATAATGATTCACCGGCGGGGCGACGTCGCAGACCGGAAAATGTGCGACGCACTTTTCCGGAAATTAAAAGCGGCGCAGTCGCATCGCGTCCGGCTGAATGGGCGGCAGGCGCTTGAGAGGCTCGGCAACGAGATCGCGCGCCGACGGGCGATTGAGATAAGCAGGTCCGGTTCATCGCGTGACGATTGAGTCCCGTCGACGAGCATCGGCTCTGCGAAGTACCGCAAGCTGAAGAGTTCGATTCGAAACGATCCGGCGCACACCCTCCCAGAAAACCGGCGTGCTATTGCGCAGGGGGTTGCGGCATCGACAACGATGGCGATGGACATTACGCCAAGCCACCCGGTCGTGCAGGCCTACCTTAAATACGCGCCTGCGGACCCGAAGCTGGGCGAGTTGTGGCAGACGCTGGTAAGCTCCAAAAACACCGTAAAATCGGAGTCCGGCGAAAGCTTGTGACCACCGCTGTGTACCGCCTGGCCCCGCCGCGTCTGGAGAGCGTCCGAGTGGTCGCAACCTTCAGCTGAAAACTAGCGACTGCGGGCGTGGTAGCCTTGTTTCCGATGTCGGCTCATGGAACGATCGGGCCATCTTCCCGGGAATGGTTTGACGCATCACGATGGCCGAGCTTGTTGCCGTACCGGAATGGACGCAGGTGCGCCAAAAGGGCGGTCTGGATCCGCTCGGTCTGCAAGCACCAAGTATTCGCCTTTATCAGGACCTAGTGCCCGGGATCAGCAACGTGACGCTGAGGACCCGGTATTACGGCCTCTATCCTTGGCTAAGCGAGGAGTACGCCAGGCAGAAGCATGACGCCGATCCCGAAGTCTGGAAGAAGACCGTTCGCCGTGCCGAGGCGGCGTACGCGCTGATCGCCGCGAAGGCGAACCAAGGAAAGGAACGCCAGGAAACCGGGGTGGCCGGCCTTCGTTGGGCCCGGGACACGCTGCGGGAACATGAGGGCGGCCCGGTCGAATTCGCCGATCACACGGACCCGGGTGCGAGCGGAAAGCCGTATCTGAAGCAGTCGTGGGGCGCGTTCGGTGCGGCTTATGAAAGCCAGCTTCGGGAGACCGGCGTGCTCGGGGACGCCGAGACCCATTCGCTTTCGGTCCCGACGGAAGTAGTCGGCGACGACTTCGCCAAGGCGTTCGCGAGAGCCGCCGGATATCTCGGGACCAAATTTCTGCGCCTGGTCAGGACGGGCAAGGCTTCGCTTCCCTTGTTGGAAGAGCTCGCACCGCTGTTGCCGTCCCGCATTCATCCACAAAGCCTGGAGCGCGAGGTCTACGAACGCATGCTTTTCGCGGAGTATGCCGACGCGACCGATAAGGACCATTCTCGACGCAAGACGCTGATCCTGGCGCTCCGCTTGATCGGGCATTTCGAGGAGGACATGAACGCCGAAGACATGCGGTGGCACCTGTACGCGGGGCATGACGGGAACGGTACGAAAATCCCGTTCGATGAACCGGAGCTCGAGATGCAACGTCGTCGCTGGTGGGCGTACCATGCCGGCGATCTGGGGCGCATGGCCTACGAAGGCCTGCTCAAGTGGCTGCTCGATACCCTCGAGACCCACCAGTCCGGCTTGACGACCGACCAGTTGATCGATGCGAGCCTTGAGAGGCTCGATATCCCGCAGGCAGGATGGCCGCGGACCTGGTCGGAGATTGTCGCCGGTTTGCCGAAAGCCAGCCACTGCCTTGCGGACGAAGAACCGACGTCGGAGATGGCGCTGTGTTCGACCGTGCTCGAAGCGGGAACGGACGAACGTCAGGCCCCGCTGCGTAGCGCGCACGCTGCGGTCGAGCTTCTGGCCGTTCTGTCCAGGCAATGCGGGACGGATCGGAAGTTTTTCGCCGCCCAGCACGGAGGCGATCATCCGGACGCGGCGGGACGCTCGTTCGCCAGCGAACTCGCGTTCTTGGACGACCACGGCGATACGCCGCTTCCCGATCTGCTGAAGCTCATCTTCAAGAAGCGGATCCTGCAGCGCCACCTTTGGGTGGCCATGCGCAAGCTTCAGTATCAGCGCGACTACACGTTTCTGGTCGAGACCCACGACGGCAAGCTGCGCCTGCGCGCGAAGGACGGTCCGGTGCCGACCAATCCGCGGCTCGGGCCGGCTCTGACTTTTCTGCGGGACCTGCACCTCGTCGACGAAAGCGGGCTGACGAGGCGCGGCAGCCGGTTCGTAGGCGCCGCATGAAGCTCTACGAAGCATTCCAGGATTCAGGTTTCCACACCACTATCATGACGACGTTCTGCGTCGAGTTCGACGCGTTCGAGTCCATCGTGTTGAGCCGACTTCGGGGCGCCGGATGCCGCAATGTCATGCTCGTCTGCGACGCGGACATGGTGAGCCTTGCTCTCGCGGAGGGAGCCAACCCGCCCAAGCTGGCAGGCACCAATTATCTGCTTTCGAAGGCCAGAGTGGACGGCGTCTTCCATCCCAAGGTGATCGTGCAGATCGGCAAGAACCGTGGCCGGCTGATCGTCGCTTCCGCGAACGCCACCGCTTCCGGCCTTGCCGGGAATCTCGAATTATCCGCCGGCGTCGAATGCAACGGTCAGGAAAGCCCAGAGCGCCAACTGGTGTTGGCGGGCTGGCACTACGCAACGGCATTCTTGGACGGACGACAAAAGGCGGTCGAGGACAAACTGTTTTGGGCGCGCGATCGCAGTCCGTGGTTGACGGAGGAGTCCGACCCCGGGGTCATCGTCCGGCTTTCGGACGGAACGAGCGCTGGCCTTCTGGTGGCGAATGCGCAGGCCGGGTTGGCGACGCAGTTCGCCGATCTGGTCGGGCGGCAGCGGCCGATCGACAGACTGACAGTACTGTCTCCCTACTGGGACGACGATCTGAAAGCGGTCAAGACGCTGCGGACACTGCTTCGCCCCAAGAAGACGGTGCTTCTGATCGACGCCGAAGAGAAGGCCTTCCCAGCCGACTCGGTCCCGCGCAAAGCACCCATTCAGGTCTCCGATCTACGCGGGTTCAGCCGCACCCATCTGCCGGAAACCGGCAGTCGATTCATCCACGCCAAGATGATCGTCGCCACGATCGGCCGTACGGATCACGTGCTGGCCGGGAGCGCGAACTGCACGACGCCTGCATTGGGAGACGCGGAACAGCCCGCCACCAATGCGGAGGCCTGTCTCTATAGAAGATTGCCCACAGGCATCGTATTCGACGCCCTGGACCTGGTGCAGTTGTTGAAGGCCGAGAAGGCACTCAAGCTTGGCGAAATCCCGAAGATGCGGGAGCACGAACGGCTGCCTCTCGAAGAGATGCAGGCTCGAGACCCGGGAACCTTCGAGCTCGTCTATGACACGCTACATTGGTGGCCCACAAGGACGATGAGAAGCGCCTACGATCGCGGCCGTTGCACACTCGAGCTGCTCGATGCGCATTGCAAGCCGCTGGGGTCGAAGCTGCAAGCGTTGCCCGGAACGGGTGAGGATCTGAAATTCAGGCTCACGGAGCCTGGGTTGCCGCCCGTATTCGCGCGATTCCACCATCGCGACGGCACGAAGTCGTGCATCGCGGTGATCGCGCGAACTCAGGAACTGCAGGCGCAGACGAGGGATCCCCTCACTGCTGGTGCCGAACGGGCGATCCGTGAACTGGAAATGGATGATGACGAGGGGCTTTGGCTTTTAGACGTCATTCAACGGCTGTCGACGCCCAAGTCCGAAGGAACGACGGTCCCCGGTACGGCTCGTCTCGGACCGAGCGGGAAGAATGTCCAAAAGCAGCAGACCGGACATCTCGACTACGCTGCCTTCATGAAGGGCAGGCGTCGGGATATCAAGGCGTCGGAGGCCGAACGAAGCTCGCTTTCGGGAAGCAATGGATCCTTCGTCCGCGCCGCGCTGAATCGTCTGTTGGGACTTGGTTCCTTGGGTGATGTCCAAGGTGCCGGCGAGACGAGCGAGGAAGAGACTGCCGCGATCGATACCGGGGACGAGACAGCCGGGGATGAGGCCGTCGATGAAGGATTCAATCCGCAAGACCCGCGGCAGTCGCCGAAAGCGGCGCTGGAATTGGCGAGACGGCGACGCGAAGCGGATGTCGGAGCGATCGTAGGCGCGGTGGACGACTACACGGAGGACCTGCGTCGGCCGGACCGGCCGTTCGACGAAATCGACGTCCTTCGCCTACGGGCGATGATCATGATAGTCATAGTCGCCGGATGGCCCGGGCCTCACGACGCGTCCTACAAACCTTCGCACGTTCAGGTGCTCCCCTGCCACCATCCGACCCAAGCGGAGACATGGCCGCGTCTGGTCGGTCGTCTGCTGCAGCCGGTTTTTAGTGGCGCCGATCCCGCGTTAGGCCATCTTGCGTTTGACCGTGGACACGACCGTCTTCCGAATGATCTTCTTGAAACCCTGGCGTGCTGCATGTGGTCCGCCAACGCCGCAGCGATGGCGACTAAGCTCAATCCGGCTTGCGCCAAGCTTTCTCCGATGCTGACCGCGCTCGCCGGGAGGATCGTGACGTTCCTTGGGCTATCCCGCGAGGAAATGACTGCGCCGGCATTTGCGGACGTCGTCAAAGGGCTGGATCAGCGATTCGCAAAACGGCTGCAGCTTCCCCCGTTGGCCGAGGCAGTTCTCGCGTCCGCAAAACGGCCGGCTTCAGCGATATAGCGGCAGTCATCATAGTGCCGTCGTCACGTGCAGGTCAGGCCCATTCTAAGTCGCTCCCGCGTGCCGTCCGCTGCGGCCACGAGCGCGCCGGCCCGGCGCCGAACCTCGCTGACAAATTGCTCGCCAAGCGTTAGTGAAGGCGCGGGTTGCACGCTTGAAAACTTCCACCAATGCGACAGGGGGCGGCAATGCCGGATCAGGAACTCGTCGAAAGAGTACGGAAGCGTTTGCCCGACGACTTCTCTGTTCGTCAGCTAGACGGAGCGCTCAAGGTACTGACGCAAGAAGACAACCCTGCAAGGGCCAACCAGTCCGCAAGCTCATTTCGGGAGCTGACAGCTCATGTGTTAGAAACCATGGCGCCGACTGCTGACGTCATGCGGTGCCCATGGTTCAAGCAGGACAAGAACGTTGAAGGACCTACGCGGCGGCAGCGCGCTCTGTACACTTGCCGAGGTGGCCTGACGGATGACTTTCTCAAGACCAGACTTGGCATAAAGCCAAGCGAGCTTCACGCGGGATTGGGGGATGCCTTCCAGGAACTCAACAAGCGTACTCACGTCAGGCCCGACACGGAATTGAAATCCGAACAGGAGATTGATGAGTTTGCCGACGGGGCTCTCGTCGCCCTCGATGATCTCTTCGTGACGATCGACGAGATAAAGGAAAAGGTCGTTTCCGCGCTGTGCAGAGAGTTGAACGACGAAGCGACCGGAGCCTTCATCAATCAAACGATAGACGAATTGGCAATTATCTCGGGAAGTCCACCGAGGGCGTACTGATAGACGAGGCGGAAGTCGTCTCTCTGGCCGCAGATGCGATCCGATATCGGTTTACTGGATCGGTCAACGTAAGCTTGATGGCGAGAGGCAAGCGAGACAGCGTGGAGTTCAACGAAAGCTTCCCCTTCGAGTGCACGACGTTTGCCGCCGCAAGCACGCCGGCCGCTTTCGATTCCGATCACACAGAGATCAAGGTCGACACGACTTCTTGGACTAGCGAGGACGAGTAAAGATTGATCTGCGCAGTGGCAAATCAAGAAACGGGATGGAGCGCTTATATCTCCTAGGACAGCCAGCGGGCGTAGGCCTGAATGTCGATCATGGGCACCGTGCCGCTGAACTGAAGCGTGGAGATCAGGTTGAACAGGAAGGCGGTCGCCGGTCGCCCCTCCTTGGTGAAGGAGTATTTCTTGGCGGATGGGTCAAACGCGAAGTGTCCGTGCGCGGCGACGCAGCCCATTTCCAGGCGCTCCAGCTCATCCGTTACCGCGAGCGCGCGCTCTAGCGGCGCACCGAAGGGAGGGCTCCAGTCACTCTCGAAGGTGAGCAAGCCGCCGAGGATCGGGATGAGGGGCTTGGCAGGGTAGGTCCCGCCGGCGTGCGGGATCGGCAGGCTGGTGCGGTGAAGGCGCCGCACCGAAGCGACCTTCTTCTGCGCGTATTCCACCATCGTCGCATTGATCGCCTGCTTGGCTTCGAAGGCCGCGTAGACGCTCTCGGCCGGGACGATGGTCTGGCCCTGATACTTGAAGATGAACGGCGAATACTGCCGGTCGAACACCACGACGTCGATCTGGTCGCTGAAGTTGCCGTGGCTGTCGACAATGTGCGCCGAGGCGGCCTGATAGCGCTGCGGCAGGTAGTCCTGCAGCATCTCCAGCCAGACCTTTTCGCTGGCGTCGCCTTTGGTCCCGGGATGGGCAAAGGATTTGCGCGCGATTGCAAGTTTCTGCTGGATGTCCTCGTGCAGCCCGGACAGCAGCACGGAAAGCGACCACTCGGTCATGATGAACCCTCCTTACGAAAGCGGAAACTTGGGGCCGAACAGCGCGCGCCATGCCTTCAGTGCCTCACCGTTCTGGCCCCGGCGCGCGAGGTTGATGGCGATGCTGGCATCGCGGCTGGCCTGGCGCAAAAGGTCGCGCGCGCGGGTCTTGCGCGCGGTGTCCATGCCGTTGCTGATCGACGGCCCGAGGCCGGCGGGGTCCGGCCACTCGTCGAAGATGCGGTCGGCAAGGGTGGAGAACAGCGCCTGCAGCTCGTAGTCGAAGCGGCCCTGCCAACCGCCATGAAGGCACTGCAGCGCCATCACTTCGATCAGGAACGAGGGCTTCACCGGCTTGTCGGTGCCATGGCGGGGATTGTTGTTCCAATACTTCACCATGCGCACCAGGCCCTTCCATTCATTGGAGAAGGCTTGGTGCGCCGTGACCGCCTTCTGCGCGTGGATGTCGGGATTTGTCTTGATCCACGTGCCGGTGTCGGTGTCGGGAATTTCATAATCGTCCCCGGACGCGAACGCGGGAACGGTGTCGACGCTGACGACGCGATAATCGGTGTTGTCCTCGGCGTCGACCACAACGCCAAAATCGATATTGATCGAGCGGCTCTGCTTGCGAACGGCACTCTTGCCGTATTTTTCGACCAGCGCATCGTAGAAGGCGTCGATCACCACGGAGGGCGCCTTGTTGCGGTAGTGCCGCTCGCGCTCCTTCAGCACGAAGAAGATATCGATGTCCTTGAGTGGCTTGGTCTTGGTGTGACGCGCATAGGAGCCGGTCAGGAAGCTGCGCTCGACCGCGAATTTCGTCTGCAGATATTCGCGCACCTCGGTGTGGCGCTGGCTCGCGTTTTTCTGCTCGCGGTCGTTGAGCTCGAGCCGGCTCTTGAACTTGCGGAAGGCTTCGTCGAGGCTGATCATCCGGCTTTCCTCCAGTACGCGGCGCTGCCGCCCAGTCCGTTGTGCTCGATGGTGGAACCGAGGCTGTGCCGCACGAAACCTGCCGTCGAACGCAACGAGGTGTCGCTCCAGCCCGCCACGTGGGGCCGGCCGTCCGCCGTGTCGACGACGATGCGGTAGCTGGCCTCGCTGGGCCAAAGCCCGGCTTTGAGGATCGCGTATTTGATCTGGTCGGTGTCGGTCCAGAAACTGCCGTCGCCCGACGCGCCGTAGGCGATGTCGATGTCCCAGCGGCCGACGAGGCCGTCGGTCGCCGGGTTGTACACCTCCAGCGTGACGGACCTGAGATGCTGGGTGGTGAGCCACGTGGTCAGGCCGCTCATCAGCACCGTCCAGTCGCTGACGAGCTTGGAGGGATCGAGCCCGCTCAGCCGGATGATATCCTTCAGGCTCTTGAGGACGTTGTCTGCCACGTAGGTGACCGAGTGCGTGTAGGAATAGACGCCAACGCTCGTCATGATCCCATGAATCCTTTCTGGTCGAAGACCAACACGGCGGTGACCGCGGCATTGCCGCTGTCGCTCTTCTCGGCGCCATCGCCCAGCGCGCGCGCCGTGACGCGCTCGGAGTGCTTCTTCAGCGCGCCCTGCACCCAGCCGAGATCGTCGGGCAAGCACGGCAACGAGACGCGCCAGTCGCCGCTGAGCGGGTCGAAGCCGAGCCCGTCCTCGTTCGCGTCCGACCCTTCAATCGCGTCATCGTCGTAGACGCAGTAAATCCGCGTCCGCGGGCCGTCGCAGGTCACCACGATGGCATCGCTCTTGGGCGCATGGTCGGCGATCACGCTGGCGGCTACGCCCGAGACCGCGAGCAGTTCGTTGCGCGCAGCCGTGTTCTTGCCCTGCGTGAGCAAATCGACGATCGCGGTCCACGTCGCCATCGCCTCGCGGCCGGGAGTGCTGATGAATGTCCGGCTGGCAACGGTCGTCATGCTCTCTTCTCCACATTCAACCGGCTGGCCGTCGCCGCCTTGGCGGCGGCGAGCAGCTTGTCCGAGGTCAAGGTGTTCGGGTCCATCGCGATGTCGCGCGTGCTCGCCAAGGCATTGGCCACCATCTTGCGGATGGCGCGGCCATCGAGCCCGACCGAAGCCGATGCCCAGCGCGCGAGGTCGGCGGATTTCGCCAGCTTTCCGATGGCCGGATAGGTTTGCGCCAGGCCATTGAGGCAATCCGACAGGATCGCGGCGCAGGCCTCGGCGTCCGGCAACGGGACGTGCACGACCAGGTCGCAGCGCGAGGTGAAGGCCGCATCGACCGCCTTCGGGAAGTTGCTGGTCGCGACGAACAGCAAGTGCGGGTTCTGCTCGGCGAGTACGTCGAGCTGGACCAGAACCGCATCCGTCGCGCGGTGGACGTCGACGGGGTTCGCATCCAGGCTCAGCTTGTTGCGGTCGGCCGCGAGGGTCTCGACTTCATCGAGCAGGACGATGGTCGGCCCCCGCGCGGCCGCTTCGGTGATCGACTGCGCGAACAGGTCGGACACGGCGCGTTGCGTCTTGCCCATGGCGGCGCTGGTGAGCGAATGCGGCTCCACCTCCAGCAGCTGGAATTTTCCGTTCTGGAACGACTGCGCCGTGCGGTGGGCGAGGCCGCGCGCAAGGGAAGTCTTGCCGGTGCCGGGCGGCCCGACCAGCATGATGACGCCGTGCAGCGGCAGGACGCTGCGGTCGACCTTGCCGCGGATGCTGAAGTTCAACATCGCCTGCGAGAGCAACTGGTCCTTCACCGTTCCGGCCAGGATGATGGAATCCCAGAGGCGGCCCAGCGACGGGTCGGGCAGCGGTCGGATGCGCTGGATGCCTTTGGGCCGGTTGAAGTCGGGATGGGCGGTCATGATCTGCTCCTCATTCTCATTCAGTGAAGCCACTTAACCAGGGTGTAAAAATTTTTAGCCGATGCGTTGGTAGACGAACTCGACGCCGCCGCTCTCGGCGACAGCTTCCCGCCGAAGCAGGAAACCTTGCTCCCACAGTTGCTTGAATTTCATGCTGGCGTTGTTGATCGAGATACCCCTGCTCTGTGCGAACTCGGAGGCGCGGCACTCGGGCCGGCCCATCGCAAACGAGAAAGCCTCACGCGTCCCTTCGCTGGGCACGGCGCCAATCAGGTCGGCAGAGCGATCATGCCATACGAGCATCGGCTGCTCTTTCTTCTCCGCCGCGGCGCCCAGATTCTCGATCAGGTCCTGATCGCTGAGATCGACAAGGCAGAAGCCCTTTCGCGTACGGAAGCGGCGGGCCAGCTCAACGACGGTCTCGGACGAAAAGGAAATGTCGAGCCGGTTCACGCCTTTCATGGACACCTTGAAGACCAGGACGCCAGGGCTGTCTTCGACGAACCGGAGCATGCGCTGATACACCTCGCGCCCTTGGTCACGACCCCAGCCCTCCGCTTTGTCCATAACGTTGCGCAACTGCAGCACCCGCACTCCCTGGTTCATTGGCTTCATTTAACCAGATTCGGCCCTGGGTTCAAGACCCCAGTCCGAAGATGAACGCGATATGGGTTCCCCACATGAGCGGCAACCCTTCGTAGCAGTGGGCCGTATTGGGAAGGTAACTGCCCTGCGCCGGGGTCAAGAGAACCCGTTGCTGCGGGAGCCGCACATCAAGGTGCGCATTGAACTTGATGGCCTTGCTGGCGCAGCCCTTGAGCCCGCAGCCGCGATCCGTCCCGTGACGCGACACGCCCTGCTTGAAGATTTCGACCAGCAGGTCCGTATCCGACAGGTTGTGCAGGCGAGGGAATTCGGATTGGAGAGAGGGCCTTAGGGTGTCCATGATTCCAATGCCGCTGTCCGAGACCGCCACCGAAAGCCGGTTGCCGCCAGAATACACCTGCAGCGCCGCATAGCCATCGAGCGCGGTGCGGCTGTGGGAGAATATGTTGTCGATAAGTTCGGCGAAAATCGTCCAGGCCGCCCCCTCCAACGCCGAAGCGTCCGTGCGATCGCCGCAGGAGCGCATCAAGGCGTTGGTCAGGCGGGTGGGCAGATCCTCATCGCGCGCATCCTTGTTGATGCGGGCAATCTCGACGAGGGCGGAGTTCCCGCCGCGATGATATTCGGCCGCGGAATAGACCGGCCAGCCCTGAACGATTTCCACGTCAGCTGCGAGGTGATCGAAAAATCCCATGCGGTTGAGATACCCCATGGTGCCGGCGTCGCCTTCCTGAAAGTCGAGAAGCACCGTGCGCGTGGTCGATGCCAGCTGATTGATGAGCGAGAGTAGGCGCGTCGCCGCATCGACCATGATCTTGCAGCCGACAGGAAATTCAAAGATGACCTGATAGGTGCCAGCATCGTGCGGGCCGCAGGAGCTCAGCAGCGCGCGCTCGAACCTGGTGATGTCGATCCATTGTGGCGGGAAACGCACGGTACACTGCACGCCGAACCTCAAGCGATTCACAAAGGGTAGGTAATATAAGGTGAGTCGCCCGGCTCCGAACGCCCCCAAACGCGGATTTTCACCTTGAGATTGTCGCCGCGGGTGGCGATGTCGTCCGCGTTCGCGCCCGCGCTTTCTCGCTGCTTAGACGCCGATTTCCGCTGGCGCGATTGCCGCGCCAATGGCAAATTCCCACGATCACGGTGCTCCACCGTGGTGCTCCACCGCAAAAATCCGGCGGTTCGAGAAAAGCCTGTTTTTGAAGGACTTCTGCGCTGTCAAAAAGAGATGGCGGAGAGGGAGGGATTCGCTCCCCCGTTAAGCTAGATGCCCACCGCTCATTAGAGAGGTCCGCGGCGCCCGAGCGAACCATCGCCCTAAATCGGCCCGCCGGCTCCCGATACCTAACTGCGGTCAACATACCTCTACAACAGTTTGAGACGGCTCCTGGTGAGGCTTGGGCCATAGTGAGCATTGCTCGCCTGGCGATCGGCACGGCGCCCTAGGCACCGCTAGCCCTTCCGCCGCGCTACCCCTTCAATAGCTCGCTGACCTCCACACCCAGAGCCTTCGCCAGCTTTGCCAACATCGTGACCGATGCGCTGTAGACACCTGTCTCCAGCTGGCTGATGTAGCTGCGATCGACTTTCGCCTGAAACGAAAGCTCTTCCTGGCTGAACTTTCTCTCGTGGCGGAGACGCCTCAAGTTCCGAGCAACAATCTGCTTCATCTCGTCCATCGACGGCGAGATGCTTCTTGTTGAGTAAACTCATCAATTGAGTATACTCAACAAAGAGGAGAAGCTTGTGCCTGTTGATCTCGAACCATTCATTGAACTCCCAGGGCACGATTGTGCCGGGCACGCATACCGCTTCGGCTACCGATGCAAGGAGACACGCGTCCCCGCCGCTATTGTTGAAATCGCAGCTACGACAGTAGCTCAATTCGTTCCATTGCAAGTTTCCGCTCGAATGACGATCGACGGGAAGATCGTCGTCCACGCTCAACTACCAAACGTCGATCACGGCACGCCTAGTTGCGCATCCGAGGCGGTTTCCCTCGTAGAGTTGGTTGAAGCAGCTCTCAGCGTCGACAACCTCCGCATGGAGGAGGCCAGCCGGCGCGAACTCCGCACCTTCCTCCGTGCGCTCGAGATTTCTATCCAGCAGGTAAGGGTTGCGCTCGCGGCGATGTAGCTCGATGGCGTCATGGCATCAGACTTGAGACCGAGCAGCCAAGATCACTCGCCTTGATGCGCACAATACGGACGTTGATCACACCCTGGCGTAGTCCCTTGACTTTCCCCCGCCCGGCAAGCACCGCACGTTGCGCGTATCCACGACTAATCCGGTCGCCTGTAAAGCTCGACGCGCGATCCGAACTGGCGTTACCTTTTCCGCCGCCCGGCACGCGCACCGATTCCCTTCCTGCCTTTGGCATTCTCTGTCCGGCCAAGCTTGACTTCGAATTTGTCGTCGACGCCACGGATGACACGGGCTCCTGGCTTAAGAAGCACGCGGATATGTGACGCGAATGAACCGCCGCCAAGTCGCAGACGCAATTGACGAATGACAGCATTGCCTTAGATCCCTAGTGGCGACACCGCCGCCTACGGTATCACCAACTCTTGGATGTGCAGACAACGGCTTACGCGGTCGCTGGCGCCAGTGCTTTTATCTTGCTATCACGCCCACTGCTCATTGCTACTCGCTAACCCTTCCTCATCTTGCCGAGACCGCATCTGCTGATCCACGAGGCACTCGAAAAAATCGGCCGCTCGGCGCGTGTCCAAGCCATCAATTCTAGCCTCTCTGCGGTCCATAGTTGACGCGAATTCCATCGGCGATGGAGCGATTTTCTTCATCGGAACGAAGAGAAAAAGCCATCGAACGACCTTCAGTTCCAGGCAAGACTCCGCTCTGTGCGAGGGCGTTTTTCGATCGTAATGGGATATCTCGCAGGCTGTTCAGCCGCGCTCGCTCTTCTACGTGCGCTCAGTTGGGGGGCGCTGTCACATCAGTCGGCGACGTTCAAAACCTGACTTCCAGAACGCAAGAAAGGGCTCCCGCGCGATGCGCGGGAGCCCTTTCTTTTGACCTAGTCGACAGGATTCCAGATCAGGAAGAAGCTACCGTCTCCGTCTAAGCCAATCGTTCGACCAAGGTTGGCGCAGAGCCTGCGGCCTCCGAGGCCAGGTGCTGCGAGTGACAGGCTGACGTAGTCAGTTCCGCGGCACTCGCCGGTCAAAATGCGACCGGATCCGACCTCAATCCCTTGGGTGAAGATGCGGAAGTCCGGTGAGATATCGTCGGACTTATCGCGGTTGGGCACGATGTCGATGTCGGCGCAGAGGGGCAGAAATTTGAGCTGGCCCCCTGAAGCCGCCAGGGCCGATGCCCTGCGATGGCGAGACCGTCATGGCGGCCGGCCCACATCCGAACCCTTGGGGCGAAGCGCAGCGGCGCACCCGAGCCCGCTCCTTTTTTGCAGCGAAGCGGCCGCGAGGAGCCGGCTTGCCGGCGGAGAAAAAAGGAAGCGTGCGAGGGTTTTGGATGGGGGACGGTTGCCATAGGTCGTGGCGCCATAAGCAGGGAATCGTCCTCTTCGGAGGAAGGAGACAGGCCTTGCCGCAGAGCGTTATTCACCCGCGCAAACGGCGCTTGGGCCACGCTTCGAAATATGCGTTGCCTCTCGGGTCACTCGCGATTCAGTGCCGATTATCTCGCCGGGAAAGCGGCTCAGTTTCGCACCCGGGGCGTGGCCATGGTGCTGGCTATCGAGTCGAATTGTCCGGCGTCAGTCGGCCGCATGAATGGCGATTGAGCTCACGAACCGCCTAGAGAGGACGCTCTCAAGAGCTCGATAAATTCGCAACCCCGCGCATCAATTCGGCCTTGGAATGCCCAGCAAATCCGCAGGTGCGCGCCTCCCTCTTGATGGAGAAAATGCTCTTCTGCCTTCCTTCAACGCGGCGTAAGCAACGCAAAATGCCCCGCCTCCGAGGAGGCGGGGCCGATGATCCCCGGCTTCAGTCGCCGCTGCGGCGCGACCAGATCAGGCTGAATCCCTCATCGCCTTCGACCTTCACCAGCGAGGCGTAGATCGGGGCCGGGAAGCTCGGATCGTCGAGCTTGACCGAGAGGTATTCGCGCTCGCTGTCGCGGGCGGTCTTCTTCCAGGCGGCGCCGAATTCGGTCGCGCCTGCGAAGATGCGGTAGTCGGGAGCCTTGTCGTTGTCCTTCTCGGATGCGACGAGCTTTGCCTTGATGTTGAGCGTCAGTGTCTTGATCGAGCCGGCGTAGCCGGTGTCGGAAGCGGTGAAAGTGCCGATGGTCGCCATGGTGATCTCCGTCTGTTTTTGCTCGGGCCGCGCCCATCGCAGCCTCGATGGCGATCCCTTGCCCGGGGAGCGATCGGCCCGCAGCCACGAGGCCCGCAGCGCCAGCGGAGGACGGCGAAAGCCTGCTTTTTTGTCTTCCCGCGAGGAATGCCGCCGCTTGGCGGCAGGGGAAAAAAGCAGGCGCAGCCGTTGCGGGAAGGCGATCGAGGCTCTTGCCGCCCCTCGGGCTTGATCAGCCCAATCGTGACTGCGTTGAACGCGTGCCCACAACGGAACTGACGGAGATTTCCGTGGCGACGGCCCCTGGCGCAGCATCAGACAGCGGCTGGATCGGTCGAAAAAGAGCCGATGTCCGCGCATCACTCGCAGCGAGGACGCAGCCGGATCAACGTAAGGGAGCCAGCCACATCTGCGCGCAACGAACCCACGGCACCGCCAGAATTGTCCGCCCGAATGCGTTCTCGACAGGCGCCGTCAAGACACGATCCGAGCTTCCTCGCACCGATCTATGCCTCGCTGGTCAGGATCGAAGGCATCGCGATACGGCCACCCTGGCTGCAGCAACCGGCGGAGATCGGGACGGGTCGTGCCCTCGATCGGAGAAAGGGTTTGCGTGGAAAGTCGCCACTTAGCATCAATGGAATTGGCCGCGCGCCGTCAGGTGCGCGGCCGAAAATTTTGACCCCGCCGGGGCCGCCCGCGCGGCCCCGGCGCCGGTTTCACTCCGCAGCTTCCGCTTGAGGTTCACCGCCCTGCGCCTCGCTTTGCACGTCAGTCTGCCCCTGCGGCGCGGTCGTCCGCAGCAGCGACGGCAGCCAGTCCGTCGCCGCCAACAGCTGCTCTGCGGCCTGCGCCATGTCGGCCTTCTTCATGTCTGACATCCGCTCGGCCGCCTCCCCGCCGACGCCTTCGCGGACGGCCTTCAGGATGCCCGCCTTGGTGACGCGGCCGAGATAACTGCGCGCTGTCGGGCGCCAGTAGGAGGTCATGTCGAGGGCCACGGCCTCGGCCAAACGGCGGGCCGCAGCCAAGGCGCGCGGCCTCCGGTCAAATGGCAATTTGACCGCGTTGACCGTCAGGGAGACGCAATGCGCGAACAACGCCATGCGGCTGTCGTGGTCGAGTTCGGCCACGAAATCCCACAGCCCGCTCGGGTCCCGGGGCATCTGCCTCGCCCAATTGGCATGGCGATCCGACCACGCCTTGCCTGCCGGCGTGTCCTCGATCCCGTCCGCGTGTGCAGCGAGATCGGTCTTCACCGGCTGGATGCCGACGACATGCGCCGCCGCGCCGAGATAGAAGATCTGGGCGACGAGCGCATGGGTGACCGCCACGATGGCGACGTCAGGCTGCTCACTCAAATTGAGACGCAGCCCCAAGGTTCGGTGCGCAGTAAGGTCGCGAACAAGAGCGTCGGACAGCGGCTGGTCCTCCTCCTCCTCGTCGCTCGCGCTCTCGTCGTCTTCGCCATCCGGCCCGGCTTCCTCGCCTCCCCGGTCGTCCTCATTCCGCGCCTCGGCGTCGCTTTCCGGCCCGGTTTCAGCCTCGGATTTCTCGTCTCCGGGACGAATAAAGCCGCGTTCGATGCGGACCGTGCCGTCGTGATTGAGGACCACGAAAGCACCGCCGCGCGCGACGTCGGCGGGATCGTAGACCTGCCGTTTTGCTTCCAGCCGCTCGATTTCGGCTTCCAGTTCGCCAAACCGCACGTCCACGTCGTCAGGCAATTCCTCCGCCGTCTGGTGCTGCTCGGTCAGCCGGTCGAACTCGGTCTGAACAGACTGCAGGGCGGCCTGATCTTCCGCCGAAAGCTCAACTGCATGCGGGTAGACGCGGCGCATGCCGTGGGCATGCGGGAAGTCGAGATGGGCTTCCGTCCACCGCCATCCCTCGGCCGCCCGCAGGGTATCCGCCTCGCGGCCAAGCCGTGCCGTCACCAGCAGATCGAGCAGCGCCACGTCCTCCAGATAGCCGCCGCGATCCTCGGTGAAGAGGTCCCGCAGCATCGTGCCGCCCGCCTCCGTATAGGCCTCAAGGCCGACAAAGCGCGCGCGGCGATCCGTGGCCGCGACATGGGCTTCGGTGAGCAGGCGACGGATCGTAGAGGCATCCCGGTCATGAGACAGCCGATCATAGACCGCTGCCTGCCGGGCATGATCATCGACAATGGCAAAGGCCATCAGCTGCTCGAGGGTCAGATCGCCGTCGCGATAGAGCTGCACCAATTTGGGCGAAACCGCGCCCAACCGCAGGCGCTGCCGCACCACATGCGCCGTGACACCGAAGCGGGCCGCGATCTCCTCCGCACCGAGGCCGCGCTCGTCCGCGAGCTTCCTGAACGCCTCGAACTGGTCGGCCGGATGCATGCTTTCCCGGGTGACATTCTCGTCCAGGCTGATCTCGTGCGGGTCGTTCGCGGTATCGACGATGCAGCGGATCGGCTCGCTCTTCCTGATCTCCTTGCGCTTTACCCGCAGCAGCTGGGCCAGCCGCCTGCCCTCGCCGATGGTCACGCAAAAGAACCCGGTGGCAGCTCCTTCGCCATCGACCTCCGGCTCGACGACCAGATTCTGCAGGATGTCCTTGGCCGCGATGCTCGCCGCCAAGGCCTCGATCGCCGCCTCGCTGTGCGGCGTCTTGCGTGCATTGTTCGGGGACTTCTTGAGCTTGCTGAGCGGAATGCGAACCTCTGTTCCGCTCGGTATTCCAACTGATTTGGCCGACATGATCATTCTTCCTTTTGCTTCCATGGGTGCAAGGCGCACTCCGCGCCTGCGCCCCTGCCCGTCGGCGAGACCGGGGGTAGCAAGTGCCAGGGCGACCCGGGCGGAGGGGGCTCGCCCGCCCGAACAGGGCCGCTTCGCGAGAAGCGGGTCTGCACAAGCGCGTGCCAATTCGTCCAAGGTCGGCAAATGAGCGAAGCGCGGAAGACCGGGGAGACCGCGCGGGTCGGCGCCGGCGCCAGCCGGCGCTTTACCCTGGCGCGCGCGAGGGGCGGAGCCCCGTAGCTCTCGATGATGAGAACGCTGAGCAACTCGGAAGAATTCAAATTAAGCCGCAGGTGACAAGATCAAAAAGGCAGCCGCCGACAGGGCAGTGATAGCGACGCGGGCATGCAATGACGGCGGGGCACTCGGGCGAGTGCCTCCGGTGAGCGACACATTATAATATCTGTCTGCGCAAGGGATCGCAGCCGCATGGCCGAGACGCCATGCGGCTCGGTCCACAAGAGCCTGGTGCGGCGATCGCCGCACGCGCCTGGACAAGAAACACGACGACCCGTTTGACGAAACTGGACCTCGTTGCGGGCCATTGCCGTCGCGCGACTGAGCTGCGCGTTGAAAAGCTTTTCTTCAGCTCTCTCGCACCTCGCCTGATGCCTTCTCGAGGTCGCAACTCAGTCTTCAGTCGTTATCCCGTATGAACGCACAAAGCCCAGCGCGCGGATGTTCTCCCATCCACGCTCGAGCATCTCCCGCGTCTTCATTTTGAGCTTGGAGTCACAAGAGCGATGTTGCGCTCGTCGTCATAGCTGAAGCGCAAGTCGAACGGAATTTCCAGCATGCCCCCGCTTAGGCTCACGAGCTCGTCGCGGAAAATCCGCGAATCCGTCAAGCGAGGTTGACGCACGATTGGCGCGAAATCCCCCTTCCATCCATAAGCGCTTTTCCATCTGTAAGCCCCCTGCTCCTCCAGCCGGTCCCAAATCGATAGGCTCCTCACAAGGAAAGCCTGGTCACAAAGGATTTGGAGACCTGTCCGAACTTTCGCGATCTCGCGACGGGCAACAACGTCACAATCCATCGCTGCCCGGCAAAAGCGGATCGTCGCGGCTCCCTGCATGCTCCCTGCATCAGCCTGAATAGCGTCGCGCGATCGACGATCCGCTGAGCAAGGCTCCAGATGCCCCATCACTTGCTCTTGGCGACCGGCGCTACGACCGGCTTGGCGTCACCGAACATCGCCGGATCGATCGTCAACTGAAAGCGCTTGAAGCGCCAGCCTTCCACCGTTCGCTTTACGATGCAATCGCCGCCCGCGGTGGCGATCGCGACCGGCCCGATCGCGATGTTCATCTTGGTGATGTAGAAGCGATAGCGTGCCCCCTCCTCGTGAGCATCGACGACGTGGTTGGTGAGGAAATGCCGCACGCCGTCTTCCTTGCCAGCGGCGATGTGTTTGGTGATGAATTCCTTCACCGCGGCGGGGCCGACGAACTCGCCGTAGGGGGCGACGAAGACGCCGTCGTCGGCAAAGCCGGAGGCGAACCCACCGGCGTCCTCGCTGTCGAGCCCGATATAGGTCCGCGCGGTGAGTTCCTGGATGTCGATCTTGTCTTCGGTCGTGATGGTCATCGATAGTCTCCCTTGGGTTTCAGTTTTTGAATGAATGGACTCAGGCGGACGCCATGTGCCGCAGCAGCAATGCGTTGAAGGGCTCACCAACCTTCTGGACCGCGTGACCCGCACCTTGCAGGCAGTGGCATTCGACGTTGAACAGGTCGGCGAGCCGCCCGCTGATGCCATCGAAGGCCTCGCTCCAGCCGCCGGTGACGACGAGCTTCGGGAAGCGCGCGTCGGCGACAGCACCGACCGGCACATCGACGCTCCAGGGACGCTCGGTGACGAGGACACCGGCCGCGGCGTTAACTGGCGGGGGAAGCGGATCGGGCATCGGCATGTTCATCTCGAGCGCCGCCAGGAAGCCGGTCACGAAGGCGTGGCGTTTCGCCCGATCGGCGGTGGCCCAATGCTTGCGCATCGCCTCCGCCACCCGGCGCACCGCCGGCAGATCGGATGCCAGTGCAAAGGCGGGCGGCTCTATCACCGTGAGCGAATGCACGAGGTCGGGACGCCGGCCCGCGGCGTTCATCGCAACGATCCCTCCCATCGACGTGCCGACCAGATGCGCACCGTCGCCGAGCAACTCGATGACGTCAGCCGCGTCGCGCAGGACATCCACCGCATCGATTGGTGCGGTGTCGCCGTAGCCGCGGCGGGTCATGACTGCAAGGGCGAAGGTGTCGGCCAGCGGTTTCTGCTCCCCGAATGCGGCGGCGCCGACGCCAAGGCTGCCGTGGACAAGGACGATCCGATCCCCTCCACCACCCCAATTTTCAACTGCATAGGACATCAATGGTCTCCAATTTTCGATGGCTTGATGTGCAGTCGCACGCCCACGCAGCGCTATGTCGAGCGTTGCGCCGACGCGAATGCTGCTATTTGCGAAACGATGTCCGCGTCGGCGCGGCGGCCGGAGCATCGGGCGCCCACAGCCGGTAGCTCAGATTGGCGAACACCGTGAGACCGCGTGAGACGGCCGCGCTGTCGATGCCGGGCACCGCTGTCCCTCCGGAAACGTTGGCCGACAGCTCGTGCGTCACCCACACGCTTAACGCGGCGGGACCGAAATTGTATCCAACCAGCGCGCCGGCGGCCCAGATGTCGTAACGCTTGAGGTTGACCGCTCCGCCATAGAACGCGCTGGACTTGTCGTCGCTCACCTGTCCGACGTAGTAGCCGACCGGACCGAATGTCCAGTTGCCGATGGTTTTGGTCGCGGTGAATTCGGCATGGAGCACGTTGCCGCTGGTGTAGCCGGTCACCGAGCTAGCGGTGTTGATTTCCTCGAACATGTTGGCGGTGAGATTCCAGCCGTCCTTGAAATAGGAGACGACGAGGTTCGGCTGGAAGGTCCACCAGGGCGCGCCGACATTTCCGAGCCCGTTCGGGCCCGACGTGGTGCCAGTCGGCATCCACATGCCGAAGCCCGCCTTGACGAACACACCTCTGTCGCCGAGCTTCCAGCTCAGCTCCGCCGGCGCCAGGAACGTATTGTGCATGCCGAGCGGATTGACGTTCAGCGGCGAGCCGACGTCGAGCATCATGAACGGTTGCACGATCACCGCATCGTAGGTTGCGCCGAACACCGTCCATCCGGGCACCCAGAGCAGTCCTGCGGCTCCGGCCGCGATGTGAACGTCGGTCTTGCCGCCGCCTGCGGCGGTGGGCGCGCCCGGACCGACGATCGATCCCGAATAGGCCACCGCCTGGTCGAACATGTAAAGGCCGGCCGGCGGCGTGATCGCGGCATTTCCGAGCACAAGGCCCGGCTTCTGCGCCGAGCCGATATAGCCAGCCTCGAACGCAGAGACCTGCGTGCAAGCCATCGCCAGACCGAACGTCAATCCTGTGGTAAATATCCGTGTAGAAAACATGTCCCCTCCGATCCAAAGCCTCCTGCTCTCGTCACCGGATGGCGGCGGCAGGTTTCGTTAGCCGGACTGTTGGACAGAGGGCGACGCGGCGCTATCGCGTGCGCGAAGACGATTATCGGAATCGCGAAATTTTCGTGGATGCGCGGCGCTACGAGCGACGCTTTGCCAGCACGGCGGACGGCTTCTCGCCGAACCGCTCCTTGAAACGCATCGAGAAATCGCCAAGGTGGAAGAAGCCGCATTGCAGCGCGACGTCGGTTACCGCGACGCTGCCGGGTTCAGATGACAACAGAATGGCGTGCACCCGGTCGAGCCGTTGCGCGCGCAGCCACCGGCTCGGCGACGTCCCGAGATCGCGCTGGAACCCGGCCTGGAGGCTGCGCAGGCTGAGCCCGCAGTGCCGAGCGACCTGCCCCAGGCTGACCGCATCGGCGATGTGCTCGCGCATATAGTCCATCGCCTTGCGCACCTGCGCCGACGGGGCTGCCCCGTTCGCCGCAGCAATCGCGGCGCTGAAATTGTTCGGCTGCGCCATCAGCAGCGATTCGATGATCAGTTCCTCGAGCCGCACCAACATCGTCGGATGCGCCAGCGCGTCGCTGAACATCGACAGGCTGGCGGCGGCCTCGAGCAGCTTGTGCCAGAACGCCGGGACGCCGCGCAGCGCGAGATCGAAATGAACCGGCATCGCCTTGTCGAGGCCGAGCAGGTTCGCGCAAACGACCTCCACCCGCCGGCGGTCCAGCCGCAGCAAGATCTGGTCGAAGGCACCTTCGATGTCGAGTCGAAATTCCCGGTATGGCCCTACGATCGTGCCGTGCCCCGGTGTCACGTCGGCGGCCGCCGAACCGTAGCGAAACTGCGCACTGCCCTGCACCGGCAGCGTGACGAGGAAATTCCCCTCCTCCGACAATTCGGGCACCACGGTGACATCGCCCCCATAGCGCAGCCGGCTGAGCGAAATCGGCCCTATTGGCAGATGATGCAAGCGCGCGGCGAGCTTCGCGCCCCGCCCTCGCATGGTCAGGTCGTGCGGCCGCAGCATCCTGCTGCATCCGTCGACGACTTCGTCAAGGTCACCGCTTGCAAGAACCAGGTGCTTCGCGTCGAACAGACGATCTGCGATGAACGAGGTCGATACAGTCATCACTGCTCCTCTCCAATCGTCGGCGACACCGCGACACCGCAACCATAGCGCAATCGGCTGATCGACGCACGACATCACGGCTGCCAGCAGTGTGTTCTGCCGCATCGCAAAGCCCGCTATCGGGCCGCCGCATCAGAAGCGCCTTGCTTCGGCGCCCATCGCCTTGTGTCGACAATCGGCAAGCTGCCGTTTCACATGCACTTTTGCACAATCCCCTCACTCGAGCGGATCTGGCGCCCCTTTCGCGAAAGTCCTAAACGGCATGCGAATGGCCTCGCAGCATCGTTTCCACACTGGTCGCGATCTCCAGCAAGCGCCGGTCGGCGTTCCTGCGGCCGATCAGCATCAGGCCCACGGGCAGGCCGTCAACCGGCAACGGCATCGAGATCGACGGACAATCGAGCATGTTGGCGACGCGGGGATTGCGAAGCACCAGTCCGTTGAATTTATGGAACGCGCTATCCTCCTCGAGCGCCGACAGAAGCGGCGCACGAATTGGCGTCGTTGGTAGAATGAAGACCTCATCATTGCTGAAGGATTGCTCAAAAGCCCGGATTGCGGCGTGCCGGAGCCGCACCATGCGCACATAATCGACGGCGAGGATGCCGGCACCCGCTTCGATGCGAACCCGCGTTTTCGGATCGATCCCATCCAGGTGCGATAGCCCGAGACTGCGCAGCGTAGCGCCGACCTCGATCGACGGAAAAGTGCCGATCCTGTCGATCTCTGCAACGCGATCGAGAGCAGGTTCGATCGATCCGTCCTCGATCTGCAGACCACAAGATCGAAGCCGCTCCAGGGCGTTCTCAAACGCGTCAAGTACTTCCGGCTCGCAGCCGTCGAACAAGCGACCGCGAGCGACAGTGAGACGAAAGGTGTAGGGGGAGGCGGCCTGCGGCCGCGAGACCACGTCGCCACCCGACAGCACCTGATCGGCAGCGAAACAGTCCGCGACGCTCGAGGCAATCGGCCCAATGGTATCGAGGCTCGACGACAGCGAGAATGCGCCGGCGGTCGGCACGAACCCACTCGTCGGCTTGAAGCCGGTTGCGCCCGACAGTGCCGCCGGAATTCGGATCGACCCTCCCGTGTCGCTGCCAATGGCGATTTCCGCCATGCCATCGATGACCGAGACGACAGCCCCCGACGATGATCCCCCCGGGGCGCGGCGGCGGTCCCGGGGATTGCCCGGCACCCCATCGTTCGGGTTGGTTCCCAGCGCGGAAAAGGCAAACTCGGTCATCTGGGTCTTGCCGATGATCACGGCTCCGGCCGCCCGCAAGCGCTTCACGACCAGGGCGTCTTCGGCGGCAGGGGACAAGGCGCGCAATACGGCGGACCCCGAGCTCGTCACGGCGCCGGCGACGTCGAAAAGTGCCTTGACCGAGACGATGCGACCATCGAGCGGACCGCGCCTGGTCCCCGCCACGGCTCGCCGATCGGCAGCTTCAGCCTCGCACCGGGCGCTCTCCGCAAACAAAGCGGTGAAAGTATTCTCCGCATCGGATGAGTTCGCGAGCGCGAGGGCGACCTCCAACCTTGCCGCTGCGGTGGGTTGGGATTGATCGGATGCTGAGGTCATTCGTCGAAGCTCCTCACCGGAGGTGGCGGTCAAGAGATAACCGGCAGGACGTCAATATCGTAGCCGTGGGTCAGGGAGCGTTTCAGAACCGGATCGCTCAGCTCCATCTCGAAGCGCGCCCCCGGGCGAATTCCGCCGATCGCACCCGGCGTCCCGCAGAACATCAAGGTCCCGGCAGGGAGTAGATCGGCGTTCGCGTAGCGACGAATGAGATCGCGCGGTGTTCTTAGCGACGAGACAGGACTTTCCTGATACAGCACCCGCTTGCCATCGATCGTCACCCAGGAACGAAGGACCAATTCATCCCAGTGCGGTTCGACATCAGCGTAGCTCCAGAGCTGCAGGCCGATCGGCTTGCCGCAAAGCTGCTTCGAAAGTGCGATCCCTGTAGCTTCCGCCTTGCGATCGGTATGGTCGGATCCGATTCCGATCCAAAGTCCATCGGCCATCGCGACCACGACGGGCTCGACCTCACCGGAACTGTCCGAACCGAGTACCGTCAAGCGATTCGCCTGCGTCAGTGTCCGAGCCGCAACACGGTAGTAAAGCGGCGTCGTCGACGGGCGCGGGATTCCGAGCGCGGCAAGCTCCTCGATATGGTGCTCGATCGCCGCCGCGTCCCTGCCCGCCCAACCCGCGATCACGAGCGATTCGATTTCGACGCCGATATGATCGGCTCGATCCTTCGCGATGCGGTCAAACTTCATGAACATGGGCTTTGTCATCCTTGGTAGTTGGAACAAGAATCTCGCCGCGCTCGATCTGCAGTGTGCAATCGGCAACGCGGTCGAGCAGAACCGGCGAGGATTCCGTGATCAGCAAGGCGAGTTCGGGCCGGTGCTTGCGCAGCTCGCCGAGCGTCCGCGCATATTCGAGCGCGAGGGCCGGCGCCAGGCCCTGGAAGGGTTCATCGAGCAACAGGACCTTGCGCGCCACCGTCAACGCACGGCCCAGCGCAACCATCTTGCCCTGCCCGCCGGAAACACCGCCCGCAGGCCTCGACCGCATCACATGCAGTTCTGGCAGGAGCATGTAGATTTCGTCCAGCCTACGACCGATTTCCGCCTTGTCGAGGTTGAGTGCCAGGGCCGGAAGGCGGATGTTCTCCTCCACGCTCAGCTCCGGTATCAGTCGGCGATCTTCCGGGGCATATCCTATACCGGCCCGGGCGCGGGTGTAGGCCGGCATGCTGCCGAGATCGTCGGAATCGAGGCGGATCGAGCCTTCGTCGTGCGGGATGAGCCCCATGATCGCGCGAAGCGCCGTTGTCTTGCCGGCGCCATTGCGGCCAATCAACACCGTCGTCTTTCGCGCGACGATGTCGCAGCTGACCTTGCGTAGCACACGCACGCCTTCGATCGAGACGCTGACCTTGTCGACACAGAGCATCATGCCACTCCCACAACGCGCTCGCGCACCAGCGCATTGCTGAACACCTCGTCGGGCCGTCCTTCGGCCATGATGTTGCCGGCGTTCCAGACCAGCACGCGGCTCGCATAGCGAGCGACCACGTCCATGTCGTGCTCGACGAACAGCGCCGTAATCCGACGCTGGCGCAGCGCGCCCATCAGTGCCTCCATCAGCGGAAAGCGCTCGATCGCGCTGACACCGCTCGTCGGCTCGTCGAGCAGCAGGAGCCGCGGCTTGAGCGCAAGCGCGACCGCGATGTCGAGCAGCTTGCGATGCCCCTCGGGCAGCGTGCTGCTGATTCGTTCACTGTCGCCGGCGAGCCCGACAAGGTCGAGTAGCGCTTCGGCCTCCTCGCGCCGGCTTGCGATCTCGAGCGGACGCATCACATTCCACAGGCCGTCCTTGGCAGCAAGCGCCAGCATCATATTGTCGATCACACGTTGCGCGGAGAACAACTGCGGGATCTGGAAGGCACGCGCCATGCCGCGCCGCGCGATCGCTCGCGGCGACATTCGGGTGATGGCCTGCCCGTCAAGTCGTACGCTGCCCGATCGCGGGCGAATGTATCCGGTGCAAATGTTCAGCAACGTCGTCTTGCCCGAACCGTTTGGACCGATGATGGCGAGAAACTCGCCGTCGTAAATTGAGATGCTGACGCCGTCGGCGGCCTTGACCCCGTTGAAGGCGACGTGAAGCTCTTCGGCCTCAAGGATCGGACGCGTCATAGGCTCGACGCCTCCTTGCGCGAGAACAGCCCGTAGAACCCTCGCGGCATGAACATGATCACCACGATCAAGGCCGCTCCGACGATCATGTTCCAGGCATCAGTCACGGTAACGGCCGCGCTGTGCAGCAACTCCAGGAACAGCGCACCGAGAAACGCACCGGGCACGCCGCCGATGCCGCCGAGCACGGCGACCAGCACAAGATGGCCTGACGCGGTCCAGAACGCGAAGTCGGGCACCACCCGGCCGATCGCAAAGCCGGCAATCGCGCCGCCGAGCCCGGCCAACGCCGCCGAGATGACATAGGCGATCAGGAGCACGGCCCACACTGGAATTCCCAGATATTCAAGCCGGATCTCATTGGTGTGGACCGCCGAAAGTGCTTGCCCCAGCGGGCTGTTCAAATAGCGCTGCACGGCAAGCCCCACCAACACCATCAGCCCCAGGCTGAGATAGAACAAGATGCTCTTGAAGACAGGCTCGGCGACCACGACCCCGAAGATCGCGGGAATCGGTACCGCCATGCCGTCGGTGCCGCCAGTAACGCCGTAGAGCTTGGCGCACAGCGCGTAGAACACCATCGAGACGGCGAGGTTCAGCATTGCAAAGAAGATCGCGCGATAGCGCACCAGGAACGATCCGGCGACGACGCCGACCAGCGCTGCAGACAGCACCGAGAGGATCAGCAGCACGCCGAAATCGTTGATCCCGGCCCGCGCCAGGAACGCAACACTATAGGCGCTGGCGGCAAAGAACATCGCATGGCCGATCGAGATCAACCCAGCGCGCAGCAACACGGCCACGCCAAGTGCGGCAAAGCCCTTGGCGACGGCCAGAGTCAGCACGAATTGCAGCCAGGGCGCAAACAGCGGAAGTGCGGCGAGAACGAGAACTGCGGCGGCGGCAGGGATGATACGCATCAGATCCTCCGCGCCGTGACTGAGCCGAACAGGCCGTAGGGACGGATCAGCAGCACCGCCAGCATCGCCGCATAGGGCGCGACCGCATCCAGCGACGGTGCCAGATAGATCGCAAGCACGCGCGCCACGCCGACGATCAGTGAGGCAACCGCGGCGCCTTCGATCTGCCCGAGGCCGCCGATCGCCGCCACCGCAAAAGCGAGCACCATGGTGTCCGCGCCGAGCCCTGGCGCGATTCCGGAGGTCGGGGTCGCCAGCGCCCCGCCCAGCGCCGCCAGGAACACGCCGAGCGAGAACGCGAGGATGAAGATCCGGTTGGTGTCGATGCCGATCGCCTGCGCCATCTCGCGGTCGGTCACGACAGCGGTGATCAGCCGCCCGAGCCTTGTGTGATTGATCAGGAGCCGCAGTCCGATCACGACGAGCAACGCTAGTCCGATCAGCAATATCTGGTAGTTGAGATAGACGACCCCGCCGATTTTCGACGTGCCGAGCAGCCGCGTCGGCGTATCCTCGTAGAAGGATTGTACGCCGAAGATCATGCGCTGCAGATCCTCAAGGATCAGGAATATCCCGAAGGTGATCAATATCTGCACCGCCTCCGACTTGCCGTAAGTCCAGCGGATCAGGCTACGCTCAATCAGCGGGCCGAAGATCGCGGCGACGAACACGGCGCTGAACAGCAGCGCAACGAACGACAAATACGGGTTGAGCTGCTTGCTTGCGATGAACAGGCAAGCCGACGCGGCAGCATAGCCACCGATCGAATAGAGGCTGCCATGGGCGACGTTGAGCACGCGGAGCACGCTGAACACCAGCGTGAGGCCGACCGCCGCGAAGAAGATCAACGCAGCGCTGGCCAAACTGTCCAACAGCAAGGGGATGATTGTATTCGACATCGGGCTTGCGCTTTCTGAGGCGAAGACAAGTGACGCGGACGGCCGTCTATTTGTAGCTTCCAGGCTTTGACAGCGTCTTCGCGAACTCCGGCTTCAGCGTTGAAACCCACGCAATCGGATCCTGTCCCGGCGCCGGCATCAGGCTGTCGCCCTTGTAACGCGCCATCTCGCCGATCAGCGGAAAGGAACGACCTTCGGTCTTCATTGTGACGCCGACGATCTGGTCGACAAGACCATCATTGTCCGCGCGGGTCTTTGTGGTGCCGGTCAGGGTCGCCACGCTGCTCCCCTTCATCGCCTCGGCGATTTCCGCCCGCGTTGGCCACTTGCCGCCGTTCTTCTGCATCGCGGCCTGATAGGCGGCTTTCACATAGATCAAGGCGTTGGCCATCTTGATCGACGGGAAAACCGGATACTCGCCAAAGCGCTGCTTGTAAGCCGCCGCGAACTTCGTGGTCTCAACATTGGCCTTGGCGTCGGGTGACATCCACCAACCGTCGCCGAGCACGCCAACGATCACGCCGTCGGGTAGCGGAACGCGCTGCAACACGGTCTCGCCGAGCGCCAGGACCACCTGGCTGGACGAGAACAGCCCGCGCGGTGTGGCCTGACGCACGAAATTCTCGAGGTCGGCTCCCCATAGATTCGAGAAGACGACATCAGGATGTGCCGTGGTGAGGCGGGAGATCTCGGTCTGGTAGTTCGGCGAGCCGAGCTTGGGATAGAGCTCGGCAACGACCTCGATGTCAGGCTTCAACGCCTTGAGCGCCGCCTTGAAGATTGTCGCCGCGTCGTGGCCGAAAGCGTAGTCTGGATTAATGATTGCGACCGTTTTGACGTCGGGCTTGCGCTCGAGCAGGTAGGCCGCATAGGCGACAAACTCCGGCACGGTGTTGCCGTTGGGCCGGAACATGTACTTGCTCTTCCCGTCGAGCAGGAGCTGATGGGTGTCGCAGTTCCAGCCGACGGTCGGGACCTCCAGCTGTTCGGCAATTGGAGCGAGCGCAAGGCAGTTCGCGCTGGACAGTGCGGCCACCATCACCTGGTTCCTGGCCTCGCCAGCAAGACGACGGTACTCGGCAATAACGCCCTGAGCACCCTGCGCCTCATCGACATAGATCGCACTCACCGGCACGCCCCCGATACCGCCCTTGGCGTTGATCTCATCGATCATCAGGTCGGCCGCATTCTTGCCGGGCATGCCGTAAGCGGCGGCTGGCCCCGACGTGAAGGTGAAGATGCCGAGCCCGAGAGAACTCGGCTTCTCCTGCGCCGCGGCGGGCGTTGCCGCAGCGATACTGATCGCGAGCACTGCCGCGAGACCATCAGCTTTCGACTGAAGGAATGTTGGCTGAGGCCGGCAGCACGAGCTTGAGAAAAGCGAACCCCATGACCAACGCCAAGATGCAATCGTAGAAAGCGCGTTCTTAAGCTTCATGATTTTCCCCGAGATAGATGAGATCCGCTGCCTACTCAAACCGTGTGCGAGCGAGACGTCACACCGGATCGAAGTAGTGGATCTCCATCAGCAGGCAGCCGTTGACGGACTTGAACGGTCCGTGCGCCGCGTGCGGCGGACGGCAGGCATAGGTGTTCGGCGGAAAGCTCTTGCCGCCTTCGCCCTTCGCGTCGTTGCCGACGATCAGGTCGCCCGAGACCAGATAAACCTCCTCCCAATACTCGTGGGAAAACGGCGCTGTCGTGTAGACGCCCGGTGCGAAGCGAAGCAGCCGCGTGCGCGTGCCTCGCCGATTCTCCTCGTCGAGCCCACCTGAGAGAATCTTCTGCTGGATGCCAGCCGGATAGCCTGCCGGCACTTCCCAGCCGGTGTTCATGTCAAGCGTGTAGAATTCGTCATGCTTCTTGTTGACGGGCATTGGATGTTCTCCCTGGTTCAGGCGGCTTTGCTGGTGCACGAGACGCCGTTGAGGTCGTAGGAATCGAGCATGCCCTGGACCAGCCGGTCGGCGCCGGCCCAGTCATAGGTGCGATAGGAATGGCCTTTGGTGACGAAGGTCGCGCCGGCGTAGAACATCTCGTACTGTTGATGGCGCGAGCCGAACTCGGAGCCCACGGCATCCCAGGCGAGCTTGTAGAACTTCACACGGTCGTGCGAATTGGCCTTCGGAGACTGCTGGGTCTTGCTGATCAACGCCGCGATCTCCGGATTCTCGAAATCTGCAACCGACGATGGCAGCATGATCATGCCGCCGCCGGCGAGCTCGCGCAGCGTGTTGACGATATGCGCGTAGAGTTGCTGGGTCAGCACCTGCGCGGAGTAGAGCGTATGTCGGTCAGGGATGAAATAAGGCCCGGCCTGCGAACCTTTCGCTTCCATCGCCGCCACAAGCGCGTCTACCATTCCGGTCTCGGCCGCAAGCTGGCCCAGCATCTCGCGCACCTGCGGAAACTGAGTGACGCCGTTCATCTCGGCCGTTCGGTGCGCTAGGCCGCTCAGGAACTTGAGCTTCACGCTCAGGCGCACCATCGCCTGGTAATTCTGGTAGACGTGGCACGGCGTTGCGTGGAACTGCTTCTGGCACATCTCGACATTGCCCTCGACGAAGACGCGGTCCCACGGCACCTTCACGTCGTCGAAATAGAGAACCGAGTCGTTCTCGTCGAAGCGGCTGGACAACGGATTGTCGAACACTGCGCCCGCGGCATCCTCGTAGGATTTGCGGGAGAGCATCTTGAGCCCCTTGCTGTTCATCGGGATAGCGAAGGACATCGCGTAGCGCTCTTCGCCCGGACGCATGGGCTGGATGGTGGTGACGAAAACCTCGTCGGCAACGACGCCGCCGGTCGCCAGCATCTTGGCGCCGCGGATGGTGATCCCCTCGGCGTCGCGATCGACGACGCCTGCGGTCAGGAACGGATCGGCTTGCTCCGCGGCGCCCTTCGAGCGGTCGGCCTGGGGATTGATGATGACGTAGGTGAGATAGAGATCTTTGTCGCGCGCGTAGCGGTAATAGCTTTCCAGCGCGCCGGCGCGCGCCGGATCATACGCCTTGAAAACGTCGAGCCCCATGTAAAGCCCGGAGATGCAGGACGCGACGTGGTCCGGCGCGCGGCCCATGAAGCCTGCATGCAAGCCGGCCCAAGCCTCCAGCGCCTTGCGCCGCTCCACAAGTTCGGCGTAGGACGCCGGAAGCTGCCAGATACGGTTGGCACGACCGGCGCCGGTGTCGAACGTCATGAGCTCAGCATTCTCGGGAGCGCTCGCGAACTCGAACAAGCCCGCCATAGAGCTCGCAAGATTGCGGAAAGCACGATGTGTGGTCACATCGCCGACCGAGGTGCCATTGATGTAGATGGTGCGGCCGTCCTTCAGGCCCGACAGATATTCCTTCGCACTGCGCATCGCGGTTCTCCGGTTCGAAGCTAGTAATGGATGGGAAGCGGCCAGGTTGGCTCGCGTTCGGTTTCGTCGACAAGATCGCGGTAACGGCCGCGAAAGAAGATCAGCGGCGCGGTCGGCTCACTGCGCGTGGTGTGACGAACGACGCGAACAACGAAGATGACGTGATCGCCGCCGTCGTAGTTTCCGAACGGCTCGCATTCGAAATGCGCCAGCGCGCCAGATATCAGCGGCGCCTCGGCGTGGCCGACCGAGGTCTTGACCTGATCCCATTTGTTGGAAAGCGCACGCGCAAACTGATTGGAAATCTGCTCCTGGTCGCGCGCCAGGATATTGACGGCAAAGCCCTTGGCTTCGCGCATCGCTGGCAGGCTCCGCGCCGAGCGGTCGACGCTGAACAGCACAAGCGGCGGATCGAGCGAAACGGAATTGAACGAACTCATGGTCATGCCAATGAGCTCTTCGCCGCTGCCACGCGCGGTCACTACGGCAACGCCGGTCGCGAACTCTCCCAAAGCACGCCTGAACGCACGGTCCTCCATGGGACACCCGCCTCGCTGTCTCATTCCCAATTATGTTCTGTAGATAGCTATCTAACAAAGCTATTTGGGCACGTCAACTCCTAATCGCATCGCGCCTTTTCAGGCCTCATGCGGGGACGATTGCCTTGCACCGGCTCCCGGGATCGACATCCAGATGGTTGCTCGTCCCGACAACCATCCGCACCGTTGGGATTTAGCCAATACGCCGCGCGATTCGCGGGACCCTTCCTCGTAGCGACATGGCCGCGAGACCAAGTTGGTCTACGCGACTGTCACGGGGATCGGAGCTTGAGCCTCGATACACTCTGCGGCAGCTGACGGCATCCCGCTCCGGAGCTCGTTCATCTTGGGTTCCTCTACATTTTCCGAGATGATCATCTGATTGAAATTGGCCTTGGCGGACGCGCCCCACGTGGGCTCGCGGTATTGGCGCGGCTACTGCGGTCGGGTGGAGAGAACGGCCGGACAACCACCTGCCGAACGCGGATTTGCACGGCCTCGGATCGCCCCCATAAATAACTATGTATACTAGCTTTTTCACAACGCTATATAACAGCGTCAACCCTTGCCGATCGCACGCCTGCATGCTTTCTAGGCAAATCCCAGAACCGACGCAGGAGGATGACCTTGCTCGATCAGCTTTTGACAGCGTCGAAACCCGAACTGCTCGACAAGGACGGAGACCGCACTTTGCGCGGTCTGCTCTACGACTATTTCGCGTTCGGTCGTAGCCTGGAAGCTGCCCGAGCGAGATTCGCAAGCTTTGCTGATCTATCCTCGACCCAGTATCTGATCCTGATCGCGCTCAAGAACAAGACGGAAGAGGCGATGGGGATCAACCAATTGGCCGAGCGGCTCCACCTGAGCGGTGCCTTCGTCACCAGCGAGGTGAACAAGCTGGTTTCCGACGGCCTGATCGAAAAGACCACCCATCCAAACGACGGGCGGCGCGTGCAGCTCGCCCTTACCGGACACGGCATTGACCGGTTGATCCGCCTCGCTTCCTTGCAGCGTCCGGTCAACGATGCGTTCTTCGGCGTGTTGACGCGCGAGGAATTTGAACTTCTGTCTCGATTACTTTCTCGACTTGCTTCCAACGGGGAAGGTGCAGTGAAGCTTGCCGAACATGTTCAGGCAAAATTGGAGTTTCAGCACAGTCAAGCTTCTGATGCGGTCAGAGCGAATGAACAACGCCGTAAGAAAAGTACACGCAGGAATGCTCGATAGTGGACTACTGGTGAGCGGACCAACCTCGAATATCCGTGCGCTTGAAGCAGATCAAGTTTCGGACCGACGACATGGCCGTTAGAGCCACTGTAAGATGCCGCTTCCAAATTCGATGAATGCATGCCGATCGCACATTCAAGCAGCGATGTTTCATCTCGGCAAAAATTAGCGATGGCACACAGATTGACTGCACCTTAATCTGCGACGCATCAAATTGGCAAACCTGCCGATTGGGGATCATCGCGGCATGCGCCCGGAGAAAAGAAAGAGTTCCCGCGTGAGGCGCGGGAGGCCAAGACCCTTGAGCTAGTCTCCAGGATTCCAGATCAGGAAGAAGCCGTTGTCGTCGCCCACACCGACGGCTCGGCCGAGGTTGGCGTAGAGCTTGCGAGACCCAAGTTCGGGTGCTGCGAGTGACAGGCTGACGTAATCCTTGCCGCTACTCTCGCCGTGTCGGATCCAGCCGGCTCCGATCTCGACTCCCTGCGCGAGGATGCGGAAATCCGGCTGAGCCTCGGTCGACTTTCCGCTGTTGGGGACGATGTCGATATGGGCACGGATGGCAAAGTCTTGAGCTCGTCCCTGAAGCCGCCGTTGTCCGTACGGCTGACGAATCCGATTGCAGTCATGGTCTGTCTCCTTCGCTGCCGCAGGGCCGATCCCCTGCGATGGCGAGACCGTCATGGGGAGCGAAGCGCCATTGAACCCGCCGGGGCGAAGCGCAGCGGCGCACCCGAGAGAGCGCCTTTTTTGCAGCGAAGCGGCCGCGAGGAGCCGGTTTGCCGGCGGGAAAAAAGGAGCTGGCGAGGGTTTCGGATGGCGGGGCGATTCCCATAGGTCGTCACGTCCACAAGCAGGGAAATCGTCCACGGAGGGAGCCAGAGGACGGACATTGACCGCATCGGAAACTTCGAACCGAGTGTCCCTGGCGGCGCGTCAGGCCAATGCACAACCTGTCAGATCTGCCAGTACCCGCAGAACATCCGACCCGATAGAATCGCGCGAGCCACGTCCAGCAACCGCAGAATGTCGTTGAACGGATCGGCCAGGCCTGTTGGCTGCCGTGTGGATTGCGGTCAACGGCCCATCAACGGGTTCAGCTTCACCGAGTGTGTTTCGCCCGCGCCAACGACGGCAGCGGACATTGGCCAGTCAAGAAGCCAGCCGGAGCGACAAACAAGAATGAGGCCTCGCAAAAGTGATCAATATCCGCACCTAGGATAACGCTGGCGCTCCCGTCTCAGGCATTGCTCCTGTCCGCTCATGTCGGCCCAAACTGCGGCTCGTCGCAATTGAGTTGCCGTCCATGCGTTGATTGTATGTGCCGATGGGCACTGATGACCTTGAGACGTCCAGCGCAAAGGGGCGCCTTACCGAACGCGGCACGTTAGTGCTTTCGCCGATCGCGATTTCACTAGCATGATCGATGCATCAAGGCAGCGCGAAGCTGTTGGCCTGCACGATCCACTTCGGCTTTCTGTGGCAGCGGCCGTGGCTTTTCCCGATGGCTCGATGACCGCGTCCGGATTGCGCAGAGAGAGTGCTCGCGGAAGGCTCATCATCGAGCGCATTGCGGGCAAGGATTACACGACACTCTTTCATATAGAGAGAATGAGGGAATCATGCCGCGTCCAAGCAAAGGAGCCCGGCTCTACAGACGCAAAGCCCGTTATCGCGAAGGCAATCTCGTCGCCCAGTCCGTTTGGATCATCAAGGACGGAGACCGGCATATCGCCACAGGATGCATTGCGAGCGCGTCTGAAACAAAGCCTCCGCAGAAAGCAGAGCAAGCGTTAGCGGACTACATCGCGCAAAAGTATCAACCGGAGCGCAGCCGAAGAGATATCGACGACATCGATTGTGCCGACGTGCTGTCGATCTATTTGACCGACATCGGCGAGCCCGGTGATCAGTTTGAAATTGAAGCGAGGATCGACCGGCTCAACGATTTTTGGGGTGGCAAGAAGCTGTCGGCGGTCAACGCGCAAACCTGTGCGGCTTACGTCAGACATCGCGGCAAAAAGGGCGGCGCGCGCCGTGATCTCGAGACTTTCCGCGCTGCGATCAACCATCATGCAAAAGAGGGCTTTCACCGGGGCACGGTTCGCGTGTCCCTCCCGCCGAAAGGCGAGGCGCGCGACCGGTGGCTGACACGCAAAGAGGCGGCGGCTCTGGTATGGCAATGTTGGCGCTATCGGGAGAAGCAGACAATCCACGCTGGCGGCTCAAAGGGCGACCCGATACGGACAGACCGCCGACCACTGCGACACGTGGCCAGATTTATCCTGATCGGCCTCTACACCGGCACGAGGGCGGGCGCGATCGCGGCGGCATCGCCATACCCCGAGCTTGGGCACTCGTACGTTGATCTCGAGCGTGGTATCTTCTACCGCAGGCCGATCGGGAAGCGAGCCACCAAGAAGCGTCAGACGCCAGCCCCGCTTCCACCCCGGCTGCTGGCACATATGCGTCGTTGGAAAGACCGGAAGCTGATCAGCACCTGCTTCGTCGAGTTCAATGGCAAGCCGGTCGCTTCCGTGAAAAAAGGCTTCAAATCTGCCGTGGATCTGGCCAAGCTGCCCGGGAAAGTCACTCCGCACACGTTGCGCCACACGGCGGCGACCTGGCTGATGCAGCGCGGCGTGCCGATTTGGGAGGCGGCCGGGTTCCTCGGCATGTCGCCGGAGGTCCTGCAGGATACCTATGGCCATCACCATCCCGATCACTTGCACGGGGCGGCTGCAGCCATTGGCCAAAAAGCGCGGTATGTTTCGGTGGTCAAATCGGTGGTTGACTCGGGAACGGCCACCGATGAGAACAAAAAACCTAAGGAAATCTGGTCGGAGTGGCAGGATTCGAACCTGCGACCCCTGCGTCCCGAACGCAGTGCTCTACCGGGCTGAGCCACACTCCGACTAAGAGGCCGGCTTATAGCGTCGGGTTTCGGGGACCGCAAGGGACACAAGGCGCCCAATTGAGGAATCTAGTCACAGTGGATACAGGCCTGAAAACGCACATTTTGCCCGCCGGTGCCGCCGCCACGGCGACCGCGGCCGGGGTCCTGGCCGAGGGCGGCCTGGTAGCGTTTCCGACCGAGACGGTTTATGGCCTCGGCGCCGACGCCGGCAACGCCGCCGCGATCGCCCGGCTCTACCAGGCCAAGGGCCGGCCGGCCTTCAATCCGCTGATTGCCCATGTCGCCGATCTCGGCGCCGCGCGCCGGATCGCCCTGTTTGACGGGCAGGCCTTGCGGCTGGCGGAAGCATTCTGGCCCGGTCCGCTGACCCTGGTGCTGCCGAAGGCGCTCTCCTGCCCGGTCGCCGAGCTCGCGACCGCTGGGCTCGACACGGTCGCGATACGAATTCCGGCCCACAAGGTGGCACGCGACATCATCAAGGCCTTCGGCGGTGCTGTGGTAGCGCCGTCAGCCAATCTCTCCGGCCATGTCTCGCCCACCACGGCCGAGCATGTAAGCGGCGACCTGGCGGGCCGAATCGACATGATCGTCGACGGCGGCCCGGTCGAGGTCGGCGTCGAATCCACCATCGTCGGCTGCTTCTCCGATCCGGTGCTGCTGCGGCCGGGCGGGCTGACGCGCGCCGAGATCGAGCGCGTGCTCGGCCATCCGCTGCAATCGCCGCCGCCCGATGTGGAAGGCGACGCTCAGCCGATCGCCCCGGGCATGCTCGCGTCACATTATGCACCGCGGACACCGGTCCGGCTCAATGCGAGCGATGTCCATGTCGGTGAAGCCTTGCTGGCGTTCGGGCCGGTCAAGGTCGGGCGGCGCGAATGCGCCTCCGTGGAGATGAACCTGTCCGAGCGCGGCGATCTCGCCGAGGCCGCCGCCAATCTGTTCGGCTACCTTCGCACGCTCGACACGAGAAACGCAGATGCTATCGCCGTGATGCCCATTCCCGAGGACGGGCTGGGCGAAGCCATCAATGACCGGCTGCGCCGCGCAGCTGTTGGGCGGTAACAAGCATGACCCGGAAAGGTGCGAGCCGGTTTTCCCCGCGACAAACGCGAAGCGTTTGCGCTGAGGTCATGCCTCGATAAAGAATCCCGACTGAGTGAAAGACCAAGAAAAAATGAACATCGTCCAATCAGCGGTGCCGCCGCTTCCGCCCGAATTGCTTGCAATATTCCGCGCTATCGTCGGCGACAAATATGCCGTGACCGATGCCGCCGACATCGAGCCTTACGTCACCGAGGAGCGCGACCTGTTTCACGGCCGCTCGCCCCTGGTGCTGCGCCCGGGCTCGACCGCCGAAGTCGCTGCGATCTGCAAGCTTGCGAGCGAGCACAGGATCGCGCTGGTGCCGCAGGGCGGCAACACCGGCCTGGTCGGCGGCCAGACACCGCATCATGGCGAGGTCGTGGTGTCGCTGCGGCGCCTCGACAAGATCCGCGACATCGATGTCGAATCCAACACCATGACCTGCGAGGCCGGCGTGGTGCTGCAAATCGCGCAGCAGAAGGCAGCCGACGTCGACCGGCTGTTTCCGCTGTCGCTCGGCGCCGAAGGCAGCTGCACCATCGGCGGCAACCTCTCGACCAATGCCGGCGGCACCGGAGCGCTCGCCTATGGCGTGGCGCGCGAGATGGCCCTCGGCGTCGAGGTCGTGCTCGCGGATGGCCGCGTGCTGAACGCTTTGTCCAAGCTGAAGAAGGACAACACCGGCTACGACCTGCGCAACCTCTTCATCGGTGCCGAAGGCACGCTCGGCATCATCACGGCAGCGACCTTAAGGCTGTTTCCGAAGCCGCGCGCGGTCGAGACCGCCTATGTCGGCCTGAAGTCACCGGCGGCGGCATTGAAGCTGCTGTCGATCTCGCGCAACGAGGCGGCGGGCAGCCTGACGAGCTTCGAGCTGCTGGCCGACATCGCGGTCGATTTCTCGATCCGCCACGGCATCGATATCCGCGATCCGCTGGAGAGCAAGCATCCCTGGTACGTGCTGATGGAATTGTCGTCGTCGCGCGACGATGCACGCGATGCGCTGGAGGCGATCCTCGCCCAGGGCATGGAAGACGGCATCGTCGATGACGCTGTCATCGCCGCCAATCTGAGCCAGCGCCAGGCGTTCTGGAAACTGCGCGACGAGATGTCGGCGGCGCAGAAGCCGGAGGGCGGCTCGATCAAGCACGACATCTCGGTGCCGGTCGCAGCCGTTCCCGCCTTCATCGCGGAGGCCAACGCGGCCGTCGTGAAGTTGATCCCGGGCGCGCGGCCGGTGCCGTTCGGCCATCTCGGCGACGGCAACATCCACTACAATGTCAGCCAGCCGGTCGGCGCCAATGCGGCCGACTTCCTGGCGCGCTGGCATGACGTCAACGCCGTGGTGTTCGAGATCGTGCTGCAGATGGGCGGCTCGATCTCGGCTGAGCATGGCATCGGCGTGCTCAAGCGCGACGAGCTGCCTGACGTCAAGGACAAGGTCGCGATCGAGCTGATGCGGCAGGTCAAGGCGATGCTTGATCCGCTCGGCATCATGAACCCGGGCAAGGTGCTGTGACCGTGCAGGCGACAATGCCCTCCTCTCTCGCCATTGCAGAGATCACCGACGCCGACGTCGCCGCTGTCGTCGCGCTGTGGCAGGCGTGCGGCCTGACCCGACCGTGGAACGATCCCGCCGCCGACATCGCACTGGCACGGCGCGGACCGAGCTCGGCCATCCTGGTCGGACGCAACTCGGACACGATCGTCGCAACCGCAATGGTCGGTCATGACGGCCATCGCGGCTGGGTCTATTACGTCGCCGTCGATCCCAACCGCCAGGGCAAGGGGCTCGGCCGCGCCATCATGGCGGCGGCCGAGGATTGGCTGCGCAATGCCGGCGTGCCGAAGCTGCAATTGCTGGTGCGCCGAGAGAACGCCAAGGCCGGCGCATTCTACCAATCGCTCGGCTATGAAGAATCGACCTCGGTGATGCTGGCCAAATGGCTCGACGGTCGCGAAGCGACGTCGTGACGGAATTGAAGGGTTACGCATGAGCATCGCCGACCGCGTCCGCGTCAAGGACGTCCAGCTGCTTTCGAAGCGCCGCTACGAGCTGAAGAGCGCGACCTTCGACTACCGCCGCAGCAACGGCGAATGGCAGACCCAGGTGCGCGAGGTCTATGACCGCGGCAACGGGGCGGCGCTACTGCCCTACAATCTGAACACCCGCACCGTGGTGCTGGTGCGGCAGTTCCGCTACCCCGCTTTCGCCAACGGCTATGATGATCTCCTGATCGAGGTCGCCGCCGGCATGCTCGACGACGCCGCGCCGGAAGCACGCATCCGCGCCGAGGCGGAGGAAGAGATCGGCTACCGGCTCGCGCATGTGCGCAAGGTGTTCGAAGCCTTCATGACGCCGGGGGCGGTGACCGAGAAGCTGCATTTCTTCGTCGCCGAATACGACGCCGCGATGCGCGTCAGCGACGGCGGCGGGCTCGCCGACGAGGGCGAGGACATCGAGGTGCTGGAGCTTGCGATCGACGACGCGCTCGCCATGATCAGCGATGGCCGCATCGTCGACGGCAAGACCATCATGCTGCTGCAATACGCCGCGCTGCATCTGTTCAGGTGAACGCCGCCTCGCCCCGGCCTGGACCGATGCGGCTTGCGCGATTAGCTGGACAAAAACATCGAAAACAACCCCATGCACAGTAGGATTGGGGGCCACTCACTGGTCCCGCTCCACACCGTCATGCGCTAGCGCATCGTGATCGCAAGCCCGCTCAGATCGGCATTGGCCATCAGGCCGACCTGGTGGCCGGTCAATTCCAGCACCGCGCCCTTCTGATTGGTCAGCACGATCGCGCGCGCGCCGCGGCCGAGGGCAAGCCCGGCGCCCGCCGCACCATAGACGCCGGCAACGTCGGACGGACGATTGATGTTGCTGACGCGGCCGCGCAGCACGGTCTTGGAGCCGCCGAACACCAGGCCGTAGTCGAGACCGCCGGTGGACAGCCGATAGGAGCGGCCGCGGAACGTCAGCACGCCGCCGCCGCCGGAGCCGCCGATGAACCATCCGGCCTTGTAGATCGTGAGCGTCACGAAGCCGCTGTCGGCGCGCGCGGCGGTGGAGACAGCGAGGCCGGTGAAGGCTATCAGTGCGACCAGCGCGGCGCGAAGGGTGGATGAAAGTTTCATGTGCGGTCTCCCAGGATGTTCTCACATCGATTGGCTCACGTCGATTTGCTCGCGTCGCGACGCGGGCACGAATCGCAATGCGCCGACTGTAGCAAGCGCGTCGTCAGGCGCAATTTGGCACAGCAGGCGCCCGTTGGTGACGGGAATGTCCGCGCAAGCGGCGTTGAACCTGTTCCCGGGGTTGCAACACTCACTGCATGTCCGGGGCGATCGGCCCCTGAGCTCCAGGATTTCCCCGCGGAGCATTCACTTTTTCAAACCGGAGATTTTCCATGCGTCGTCTTGCGATTGCCTGTGCCGCCATCGCCGCCACTGCGTCCGTGCTTGCCGCGGCAAGCCCGGCCAGCGCCACGCCCTATCATCTGATCCGTTGGCAAGACACCGGCTTCTGCCAGATCTGGGACCAGAGCATTCCGACCACGCCGTGGCCGGCGAATTTCGCCGTCGTCAGCGAGGAGCTGCCGACCTTCGACGCCGCGTTCAGCTACAAGACCGGCCTCCTCAATAACGGCACCTGCTCGTTCTGAGCGCCCCCCGATCACGCACAGGGCAGACACGCGGCAACAGCGCGGCGTCCGCCCTTGTGCTGTCAGGCCGTAACGCCATCCCGCGTCAGTGATGCTTGATCAGCGCGTCACGCGCGGCGGCGAGTTCGAGGAATGCCGGGCCGTTGCCGCCACCGTCAGGATGCACCGTCTTGGCGGCGCGCTTGAACGCCTGATGGACCTCGGTCGCGGCGAGACGGCGGCCGAACGGCAGGCCAAGCAATTGCCGGCAGCGCTCTTCCTGCGTCAGTACCTTCGGCGTCAAGCCACGCCGGCCGAACTGCGGCGCGGACAGCATGTGCAGCGCATCGCTGACGATGCCGAGACGGCGCAGCGCCATCGATCTGGTGCGGCGGTCGGCCGATTTCTGCGCCGCCTGGCGCAGGATCGGCAGCACCTGTGCGGCCGCATGCCGCAGCGTTTCGTCGATGTCGGTCGTGGCGATCTCGGCGATCATCTTGGCCATCTCGCGATAGTCGGGATCAGGCGCCGCGCAGAAGCGCGCGATCGCGACTTTCCAATGTCTGATATGCTGGTCCATGATCGGTCCGCACTGTCATCCGAATCCGGATAACAGCAACGCGCAAACGCGGCTTGGCGTTTCGGTTGGCGCAGTTTTGAATAGTGTTGTCGACAACGCTCATAAATCAGAACGAGGAAACACCATGGCCCTTCTCGACAATCACATCGCCGTCATCACGGGGGCAGGCTCGGGCATCGGGCGTGCCATCGCCGCGGGCTACGGCCGCGAGGGTGCGCGCGTGGTGCTGCTCGACATGAACGGTGATGCGGCGGCGGAAGCGGCCAAGGAAATCCGGAACGCCGGCAGCAAGGCGGAGAGCTTTGCGCTCGACGTGACCAACCTCGACGCCTGCATCGCGATGGCGAAGCAAATCGCCGACAAGGTCGGACCTGTCTCGATCCTGGTCAATAATGCCGGCATCGCGCGCCGCAACGGCATACTCGGCGCCGACGAGGCCGTGATCAAGGATTGGGAAGACATCATCTCGATCAATCTCACCGGCGTCTTCAACGTGACGCATTCCTTCCTCGCACCGCTGCGCAAGAACAAGGGACGCATCGTCAATATCGGTTCGATCCAGTCCTTCGTGCATCTGCGCACCCCGAGCTCACCGGCCTATACCGCCTCCAAGCACGGCGTGCTCGGCTTCACCAAGGCATTGGCCGCCGAGCTTGGCAAGGACGGCGTGCGCGTCAACGCGATCGGCCCCGGCTTCATCGAGACGCCGCTGAACGAGAAGGTGCGCGCCTCCAATCCCGACCTCGTGAAAGTCTTCATGGACCACACCCCGCTCGGCCGCGCCGGCAAGCCCGAGGACATCGTCGGCCCCGCGATCTTCCTCGCCTCGGACCTGTCGGCCTATGTCTCGGGATCGATCGTGATGGTCGATGGCGGCTACCGGACACTGTGACCGATGGAACCGCAATCGTGGCGATTTCTGGGTATTTTGCTTACAAAGCAGGGAGTTAGGGGCGCGTTAAGGAATTGTTAACCAAACCGGCACACCGTGCATTTACGGGGTAGTTGGTTCTCGATGTCTCCGCCTCATCGACGAGGCGGGCGTTGATCGGGAGGAGTTCATGTCTTACGCGTCCACCGTACCGTCGCCGGAAGCACTGCTGCCGTCGCTGGCTCCAAATGAAATCGTCCCACTGCTGATCGGCGCGACCGTCGATGAGGTCGAGCGGGAACTGGTGCTGCAAACGCTCGCACGCTGCGACGGCAACCGCACCCGTGCCGCGCGCGTGCTCGGACTGTCGGTGCGGACCTTGCGGAACAAGATCCGCGAATATTCGGCCGACGGCATCGACGTGCCGCACAGCGAGCACGCCGCGGCCTAGATCGGCAGGTCGATCGCAAGACGCCGCCAGCGCGACAGCAACGCGGCGTCATCGTCACCGAGGCAGCGTGCGAGACGCACGTCGGCCACCGCGGTCCGTTGCAGCGTCTGGCCCACCAGTGCGGTCGCATAGTCCCAATAGCCGCGCCGGCCGTTCGGATCCGCCGCAACCAGGGATTTTGCGAGGATCTCGACATAGATCGCGGCGGCAGCCTTGTGCCAGAGCTGACCTGCGCGCACCTCCGCCGAGGCCACGCCGGTCCGCGCCTGCCACATCAGCCAATAGTTTTCCTCTCCATTTGCCCAATCCGATGACGGCAGCGACGGATCAAGACATGGCGAGCGGCACACGAGTGGCCGCATCGTGTGCGCGTCGCAGAACACGGAATAGTCGAGCCTGTCGTACCAGCTTACGCGCAGCAATCGGCGGATCTCGTCCTGCTCACCCGCCGCGAGCTGCCGCCTGCCTGTCCGCTCGAGATCGGCGATGATCGCAGCCACGCGATCGCGATCGAATGGCTCGACCTCGAGCACCACGCCGATATTGTTCGGAAACAGCGCATCGAGCATGGCGACCATCTCGCGATAGAACGCGCGCGCCAGGCCGCCGCCGCGCCACGCCTTCGCGACGCCGACATGGTTGCAATAGATCAGTTCGCTTGCGTGATCGTAGGTGAAGAAGCCGAGCCCGACCGCGCGCGCGGCGCCGGCGCGCAGGATGAAGCAGCGCGAGTCGAGACGATAGGACATCTCGCGGCCGCCGACGCTGAAGTGACGCCGTTCGCCGACATCATCCGACAACAGCCAGCGCACGATGTCGTCAGGGCTGTCGCGCTCGCTCGCAGGAAACAGCCCTTCATAGAGCTCGAGCACACCCGTGCTGCGAAAGATCGCTTCGTCAAGCACATCGTGCCGCGTCACGACGATGTCGAGCGGTTGCGGTTCGCCCGCAGCTTCGCGGTACATGCCGTCCAGAACCCGCAACACGCCCTCCGTTGTCATATGCGCACGGAATTATGACTGTTGATCGCTTGCATCGGCGCCGGCAGGCAGAATTGAAGCCGTGCTCCAACCTCTGTTACAAGCGGCTTCAAATCGCGACGGAGCATAGCAGTGGCTGACGAGACAGTTTCCCGCCAGGGGTCACGAGGGGCGCAGGGGCCGCAGGGCCGTCAGGGTGAACCGGGAAAGCCCGGCCCGCAGGGACATCCGGGGCGGCCGGGGCCCGAAGGTGCGCGCGGCAAGCCGGGTCCGCAGGGCAAGGCCGGCGTGGTCGGAAAGGCTGGCCCCCAGGGCAAGCCGGGGGCGCAAGGCAAGGCTGGCGTGCAGGGTCCGCGCGGCGAAGCTGGTCCACAGGGCCCGCAAGGTCCGGCCGGCCCGCGCGGTGAAGCCGGCTCGCCCGGCCAATTGCCGTCGATCGAGCAGGTGATGCCGTGGCTGCACATGATCTTCGACGCCTGGGAAGACTACAAGCGCACCAAGGAGCGTGAAGCCGCGGAGCTCGCCGAACGCGATGCCGCCGAGCGCGCGGCAGCGGAGGCGATCGCCCTTGACGTCGACGCGATCGATTTCGCTGATGATGACGACGAGGACGACGATCACAAGAAAAAGAAGAAGCACCGCAAGAAGGACAAGAAGTAACCCTTTTTGTCCTCACGCAGCGACACGGCCAGCTGTGTCCGTGTCGCGGTCGATGTTTACCGCTCCGCGCCGGGATTGGCCGGAGGATCGGACGGCCGGGCGAGCTGCATGAGCTGGAAGACCCAGCGCATCGCGTAGTACCAGGCAACACCCGCGAACGCCCCGCAGGCCGACAGGATCATGACGTTGGCGAGGTCGATCGTGCCGCTCGACCACAGCATGCCGCAGGTCCAGAGAGCGGCGAACGCAATCGAACAGAATGTGAGCAGGGCGGCAGGCTTCATGGCGTTTGCTCCGGGACCGGGGTGAACGGCCATAATGCCCGCGGGCAGTGCGCCATACCGTGACCTGCATCACGGAATGCCCTCGCCTCAGCCGAACCGCAGCCGCGAACGCTCCCTCGCCTTCTCCGCCTCGACCTCGCGATCGCGCGCCGGCGACGTGGTCTGCAACGAGATCAGGAGCCTGCGCGCTGCGTCCGAGACTTCCGTCACGGCAAGGTTGAAGGCGGCCTCATTGGCCTGCGACGGCTTGTTGAAGCCGGACAATTTGCGCACGAATTGCAGCGCCGAGGCGTGGATCTCGTCCTCGGTGGCGGGCGGCTCGAAGTTGAACAGCGTCTTGATATTGCGGCACATGTCGGTCTCCCTCGCCCGCACCTCGGGGCTTGTGTCTCAAGGACGATCGCCTGCTGCAAAATACGACATCGTGGTCTATTCTGGCAGCCTCATCGTCCACGGCGGAAACGAGGTCCCGGATGAGCCACGTGATCTACAAGGTCGTCCAGCACGATGGCGGCTGGGCCTATACCGTCAACGGGGTGTTCTCGGAGCCGTTTCCAACCCATGCCGCGGCGCTTGCCGCCGCCCGGCGCGCCGCCAACGAGCAGCGCGTTCCCGGGCGCACCGAGGCGATCCAGTACGAGACGTCGGACGGCAAATGGCTGACCGAAACCGCCTCCGGCAATGACCGCCCGGAGACCGAGGTCGAGGACGGCCGCTAGCACGATCTCGCGGCGTCAGAATGGAACCTCGACGCCGAGCCGGTCGAAGAACGCCCGCCCCCGGTCGGTGATCCGCAACGCGCGCGGAATCCGATGCGGCGCAACGCCGCGCATCGCGACCAGCCGCGCCAGCACGGCATTGGCGAACGGACCCGCGAGATGCGGCACGCGCTCGGTCCAGTCATTGCAGAGCCGCAGATGCGGCTGCCGCGCCGGATCGAAATCGATCTCTTCGGCGCGGCACCAGGCCAGCCCCTGCTCGGTCACGCGACCATCGCGGCCGTCGATGATGACGAGGCGGCGCCGCATCAGCGCATTCGACAGCAGCACGCCGAGCTGGCCCGCCAAATGATGGTAGCAGGTGCGCGATTGCCGGAGCTGCTCGGCGGGCATCGCCCGCTTGCGCCCGACTGTGGCTTTCGCCGCAAGATCGACGAGGTTCTCGATCAGCGCCGCGACGTCGTCGTCCCTGATCCGGTAATATCTGAACCTGCCCTGTGCCCACACCGACAGCACGCGCGCATCCACCAGCTTCTGCAGATGCGCACTGGCGCCCTGCGGCGAAATGCCGGCCACCGCGGCAAGCTCGCCGGCCGGCAGCGCCTTGCCGTCGGCCAGCGCGCTGACCATGGCTTCGCGCACCGGATCGCCCAATGCCTCGGCGATCCGCGAAAATCCCGTCTGCACGGATTGGGATGATCTCACCGCATCGTCCTCCGGATCGCGCAAGAACGTCCTATCCGCATTCGCCGTGCCGCGAAACTCATTTCAGTTTTTCCTGAAACGTCGCGACAGCCTCTTCCTATCAAATTGGTGCCATCAGACGAACACAAGGGAACAATCATGACAGCCAGCAATACCGACGCGGAACGCATCTACAAACTCTGGGACGAGGCCCTCGGCAACAAGGACCTCGAGGCGGCGCTGGCGCTCTATGCGCCCGATGCCTCCATCGAAAGCCCGCTGGTCCAGCACCTGATGCAGACCACCGACGGGATCGTCCAGGGTCGCGCCGCGCTGCGCGAGTTCATCACGCGCGTGTTCCGCACCAACCCGCCGCAGCGGCGGCGCTTCAAGCAGGGTTTCTTCAGCGACGGTCGAATTCTCACCTGGGAATATCCGCGCCAGTCACCGGACGGCGATCAGATGGATCTCGTCGAGGTCATGGAGATCGAGGACGGCCTGATCCGGCGTCACCGGGTCTATTGGGGATGGTATGCGCTCAACGTGCTGAGGGCGAGCTAGCTGGACACGCCTCCATCAGCAACACGTGTTAGGCTTCGCCGACGAGATCGAGGTCGGCGACCATGTCCGCAACCCGCTTCCGCCGCACAGCGCTGAGCCTGCCCGAGGTGGTCGAAGGCGCGCATCACGGCACCGCCGACTTTCGCGTCGGCAACCGCATCTTCGCAACGCTCGGCTATCCCGACAAGGATTGGGGCATGGTGAAGCTGACGCCGGAGCAACAGGCTGTCGTGGTCGAGGCCGAGCCGGAAATCTTCCGACCGGTGCCGGGCGGCTGGGGCAAGAGCGGCAGCACCAATGTCCGCCTCGCGAAAGCCGATCAAGTCACGCTACGCAGCACGCTCAAAATGGCTCGCGACAATATCGCAGCAAAGCCTGCGAAGAAGGCGCGCACGAAGAAGCCGGCCTGAACGCGGCGATCCCGCACTGCATCACGGACAGCAGCGCTGCCTCGCTGATTCTTTGGGCATGCATCTCGTGCGCGGTTCGTGCCTAATCGCACCAACATCGGATTCGCGCGCGAGACAATGCGCGCGTGTCACGCACAAGGCTGTCGCGGAGGGATGCGATGCGAAGGCTCACGCATGGCGCGATGCTTGCGTGGCTCGCCATGACGGCGGGCGCAGCGCTGGCGTTCGACAACGGCCAATACGACAACGTGCCGCCCGATATCCGCGCCTGGTTCAAAAGCGTGATCGCGCCGAACGGCGTGCCGTGCTGCGATATCTCCGACGGCCATCGCACGAGCTATGACGTTCGGGGCGGCGCCTATTGGGTGCCGATCGAGGGCGAATGGATGATAGTGCCGGAGCGCGCGATCATCCGCGATCGCGGCAATCCGGTCGGCGAGGCCGTGGTGTGGTACGTGCACCACCGCGGCAACATCATCATCAGCTGCTTCGTTCCGGCGGACGCGGTCTGAGGCACTGCCACGCAGTCGCGCCAATTTGAAACAGATACCTCCTGTTAACCTTACTTTTTAACCAATAATTAAGGATGAGTTTGCGGGCGCCCTCAGGCGCGGCCTAGCGTCTGCACAAATGCTCCGTAACCGCGAGTGGTGCCGGCCATGGCTTGTCGAACAATGGCTCATCGACCAATGGTGTATCGAACATATGGGGCGCTGATGGCGTCCCTCGGCGTTGCAGCGCTGCTGCTTGCTTCCTCGACCGCGTCCCATGCGAGATCCGGAACGGCGCCGCGCGGCACGTTTTCCGCGCACCATCCGGCTTTCCGTCATCATGTGCGCGTGCCCGGCATCGTGTTGCCGGGGACAAGCGGATATTACGAGGACGCCGTCGCCGGCGTTCCCTTCGCCGCCGAGGTCCCGGCGCCGGCGTCGAACGACGTTCGCTATACCTACACCCAGGACGTGCCCTGGGATTGGGCGCATCGATATCCGCCGGCCGTGGTGCCGTCGGATCGGCCTTATGTGTCGAGCTGCCCCACCGAGAGCGTGACGGTGCCCGGCCGCGACGGCGATCGCACCATCAACATCATCCGCTGCTACTGACCGATCACTTCATCCGGATCGCGAAAACGAAAGAGGCCGCCCGCAAGGACGGCCTTTCGCATTTTTGAAAGCCACTCTCCGAGCGCGAAGAGGCCGATCAGGACTCCTCGCCCTTCAGATGACCGACGTGCTTCTGGGTGTAGAGCTCAAGACCGATGCGCTTGATCAGGTCGAGCTGGGTCTCGAGGAAGTCGATGTGGTCTTCCTCGTCCTTCATCAGCTGCTCGAACAGGTCGCGGCTGACATAGTCCTTGACGCCGTGGCAGTAGGTCGCCGCCTCCTGATAGAGCGTGCGGGCGCCGATCTCGGCGGCCAGGTCACACTCGATGATCTCCTTGACGTCCTGGCCGATCTTCAGGGGATCGAGCACCTGCAGGTTCGGGAAGCCGTCGAGGAACAGGATGCGATCGACGAATTTGTCGGCGTGCTCCATCTCCTCGATGGACTCCTTGCGCCAGACCTTGCCCATCTCCAGGAGGCCCCAATTGTTGAGCATCCGGTAGTGCAGCCAGTACTGATTGATGGCGGTCAGTTCGCTGCGCAGCCCCTTGTTCAGATAATCAATGACCTTCGGGTCGCCTTGCATGATCCACTCCACCTGTCGCGGCCAAAACCGGCCAGCACTGAATTTAGAACGCTTCTAAATCAGATTGCCGGAGAGAGCAACCCTTCGCGGAAGCAGCGCGTGGACAACCGGATTTAAGGGATTTGCGGAGGCAGAGCGTTTCCGGCGACGTTGCAGCCGGATCGCATGAAGAAAACGCATTGAAACGGGAAAGCTTCGGTTCTGCGTCGACCAGAACCGGAAATGGCCCTAGCAGGCCGCGAGCGCGAATTCGGCCGGCTCGGCGTCTTCGTTGGCGGCGTGCGGATGGCCGCTGTGGGGGCAGCCGGAGCAGCAGGCCTTGGCGCAGGGGCCAAGCGCCTCGTCGATGATCGCCTTGATGGTGCGCGCGCAGCGGCCGCATTCGGCGCTACAGCCGAGGCAGCCATAAACCTGCTTGGCATTTCGTGTCACAGACCCGCCGCCATTAACGGCATTGCGGACATCGTGGTCGCTGAGGACGTTACAGGAACAGACAATCATCAGAAGAAGCGGGTCCAACGGGTGATGCTCGCCAATATGGATATTGTCGGCCCCGGCCGGATGCAAAGGGAAAAGCCGGTTCTTGTAGCAATTCCAAACTGATGCAGGATTCATATTGGAATGAATCTAAATCGGTCGGCCCCGTCTTTCGGGAATACGAAACCCACCGGACGGGTCTACCGGGCCAATCCCGGCTTCCATCGCCACAAGTATCGGTTCATCGCAGTACTACGGGCTTGTGCGTTGCAAGATATGCCAAAAGCTGCAAGCATTTGGACGCGAATACGGCAGCGTCGTTCATTGATCATTCAAGCGGAATATGGAACCCTTGAGGCGAGACAGATCGCCAACGCACGCTGTCCCTGCTCCCGTGAGAAAGGTGAGGTCATGAAGAAGACATTGCTGGCGCTTTGCGCCGCCGCCACTCTGGCGGTTTCGGCTGTGGCGGTGCCCGCCCCCGCCCAGGCACAACGCGGTGTCGCCGCTGGCGTCGCTGCGGGATTGATCGGTGGCGCCATCGTCGGTGGAGCGATCGCTTCGCAGAACGGCTATTACGGTCCGGGCTATGGCTACTACGCGCCCGGTCCGGCCTATGTCGCCGAGCCCGGTTACGGTCCCGATTGCTTCTGGCAGCGTCAGCGGTTCTGGGACGGCTACACCTGGCGCGTGCGCCGAGTCCGCGTTTGCGATTGATCGCCGTTCATCTCGATTAATTCGAACCAGATGTCCCGGAAAACCGACTGTTTGTCCGGGACGTCTGCTGTAGAAGGCCAGAAAAAACCGCTTTTCTGCGCGATGAGCCTGCGGACGTTTACTTTCGGTTGACTGTTCTGCGCTGTTTAGCAAGACAGCAGTTTGAGATCAGCGTGTGAGTCACCTAAACCCGGCGCCGAACCACGTCGCCACCACCTTCCAGGAGAGCCAAAGACATGAAGAAGACTTTAGCTGCCCTTGTCGCCGTTACCACGATTGCCGGTTCGCTGGCGGTTGCACCGGCTGCCAAGGCTGGTGACGGCGGGGCCATCGCGGCCGGCGTTGCCGGTGGCCTGATCGGCGGCGCCCTGCTCGGCGGCGCGATCGCAGGCGCCCGTCCCGCCCCGGTCTATGTTGCGCCGGCACCGGTTTACGTCGAAGAGGCTCCGTGCCGCTGGGTTCGTGAGCGCTTCTGGGACGGCTACGGCTGGCGCTTCCGTCGCATCCAGGTTTGCGACTGATCCACCGACACGCTATTCAGCATCACCCTCGAAACCCGGCCTCGCGGCCGGGTTTTTGTTTTCCGCCACCAAGCAGGCTTGGCGATCAGCGCTGCCCATTCATCGCGCGCAGCACCGCCTCGCTCGGCCAGCAATCGACCTTCAGCCCGGCCTGCTTCTGATAGGCGCCGAGCGCGGCGCGGGTCTGCATCCCGGCCTTGCCGTCGAGCTTGTCCTTGTAGAGCCCGACCTTCGTCAGCTGCTGCTGCATCGCCTCGACATCGGCGGAGCGCAGCTGCTTCGACGCCGACCATGGCGTCGCGAATGGCTGCGGGCTCGTCATGCGGTCGGCGAGATGGCCGACGAATAGCACGTAGAGATCGGAGAAATTGTACTCCTTGATCACGAAGTAGTTCGGCGTGGTCAGGAAGGCCGGACCGTAGATGCCTTCAGGCTGCAGCAGCGAGGCCGATTGCGCCTGCTCGGTGGCGCTGAGCTTCTGCCCGCGCACCGGCACGAAGCCTGCCCGCAGCCACTGGCTGATCGGCTTGGTCACTTCAGGCACGCCCATCGTGCAATCGGCGTTGGCCGGCGCCTGCACCTCATAGGCCCAGCGCACGCCGGGCTGCCAGCCCTTGTTGACGAGCTGTTGCGCGGCGGAGGCGAGCGCGTCCGGCACCGAGTGCCAGATGTCGACCCGGCCATCGCCGTCGAGGTCGACGCCATGTTTGTAATATTCCGACGGCAGGAACTGGGTGTATCCGGTCGCCCCGGCCCAGGATGAGCGCAGCTCCTTGCGCGTCACGGCGCCCTCACTGAGGATCTTCAGCGCCAGGATGAACTCGGTGCGGTACTGATCCTTGCGGCGGCCGACATAGGCCTGCGTCGCCACCACGCGCAGCGCGTCGTAGGGCAGCGAATAGCGGCCGTAGTCGGTCTCGCGGCCCCAGATCGCCAGCACGATGGTGGCCGGCACGCCGAACCGCTTCTCGATCGCGTCGAGCGACGAACGATACTTCTGCAGCAGGCGCTGCCCCTCGGTGGCGAGCCGCGCGATCGAGGCCTCCTTGATGTAGTCGGCCGGCACCTGCACGAACTCGGCCTGCGCCGGCGCGCCGGTCTTCGGACGCCCCGGCAGGATCAAGTCGGGCAGCTTGTAGTCGGGCTCGAGGGAGCGCGTCTCGCGATCGAAGGTTTCGCGCGACACGCCGGCCGCCTTGGCCTCCGGCCATAGCGAGGCGATGAACTGGGTGAACGCGGCGTCGGCGGCGGATGCGGGCCGTTGCAGCGGCACACACAGCAGCACCGCGCATGCGACGATGGTGGCTGGCCATTTCATGATCGATCTCACCTAGTGTCCCGAATCCGAAGTTCGTATCATTCGCCGCACCTTCGGAGCGAACTTCGGATTCGATAAGGACACTAGCAAACTTATGATTCTAGTGTGCTTTATGAATGCGAAGTTCGTGAAAGCGGCTGCCGCGAAATCGCACGAACTTCGCATTCAGCACACTAGCGGAAACAGGCATTGCAACGTGGATTTGGCAATGTCAGAATTCAATTCTGGGTGGTAAGTTTTGCCATGCGCATATTTTTGTCATTTCCCTCCGAATTGGAATCGCAGGCTGACAACATCGCTCAGTCCCTGCGCAATTGCGACCATGACGTCTTCTTTTCGCACGACGATCTCCCGCCGGGCGACAGCTTCGATGCGCGCGTCGAAAAAGCCATCGAAAGCAGCGATTTTATGGTGTTCCTGATCAGCCCGGAATCGGTGACCAAGGGACGCTACACCTTGAGCGAGCTCGCCTTTGCCCGAGCCAGGTGGCCGAACCCGAGCAATCGCGTGCTGCCGGTGATGATGGCGCCGACCCCGCTCGACCAGGTCCCGGCCTATCTCAAGGCGGTCACGATGCTGGAGCCGCAGGGCAGTGCCGCGGCCGAGACGCGAGCCGCGGTGGACCGCATGCTGGCGGCCGAGCGCGCGCAGTCGCGCGGCCGATCCAGTTGGCCCTTCGTCGTGCTGGCGCTTTTCTCGGTTGTCGGCAGCTTCATTACCGTGAGGTATGCCACCGGCGTTCTGCAATATTCGTTCGTGGATTCCACGCCGACCGGTGGGATAACGATCCTGCCCGGTGTGATATTTGGATTGGTGATCGCGATCTGCAACTTCATATTTGGCGTCAAGGACCGGTTCCAGCTGGCACTGGTGGTTGCGGTGACGACAGCGGCCTGGATCGCGGCCTACGATGCCAGCAGCGTCACGCTTCAGTCACTCGGCCAGTATTCGAAAGCCGTCGCCGCCGCTGACGCCGGTACCGCCGACACAACCGCCACCCCCGCCGAGGTCAGGGACACGCTCGGCAATAATCCGTTCATGGGCTACGTCATCGGCAGCGTCGGAGGAGCCATTGGCGGCGCGATCACAATTCTTGGCGTCCTGCTGACCAATCCCGGCTTTAGGCGGCTCGACAGCGTTGTCGTGAACTGGATCGCTGCCATAGCGGCCGGAGCCGTTTACGGCGCGATCGTCAAATTCCCGGACTGGCTGGCCTGGCTGGTGCTATTCGGCGTCTGGCAGACCACATTCATCCTCGCGATGGCGCGCGGATTCCCGCGCGGGGCCGCGGAAATCCCGGAATGGCTGGGCAGGATCACCGCGCCGGCATTGTTTGGCCAGCGCGCGGCGCGATGACGCCGCGCCAGCCATCGCCAGTCTATCCCGGCTAATGCCCAACCTGCTGCTTGGCGCCTTCGATCGAGTCGTTCGACAGCCTGTCGACGATGGCGATGCCGATCGCCGACAGGATGAAGACGCAGTGGATGATGGTCTGCCACATCACGCCGGTCTCGGTGTAGGTGCCCTTGCCGGACGACAGCGCGCCGGCCTCGATGAAGGTGCGCAGCAAGTGGATCGAGGAGATGCCGATGATCGCCATCGCCAGCTTGATCTTCAGCACGCTGGCATTGACGTGGTTGAGCCATTCCGGCTCGTCCGGATGTCCCTGCAGATTGAGGCGCGACACGAAGGTCTCGTAGCCGCCAACGATCACCATCACCAGGAGGTTCGAGATCATCACGACGTCGATCAGGCCGAGCACGGCCAGCATGATCTGCTGCTCGCTGAAATCGAAGGCATGGGCGAACAGGTGCCACAGCTCCTTCAGGAACAGCACGACATAGACGCCCTGGGCGATGATCAGGCCGACATAGAGCGGCAATTGCAGCCAGCGCGATCCGAAGATCAGCATGGGAACGGGACGCAGCGACCGGCCCTTCGAGCGGGCGGGCGCGTCTGATAGTGCGGACATGTTGGAGTGCTCGCGGAATTGAGAATTGCGGAGCGCTCTATCTACGCAATCCCGCGCACTTGAAAAGCGACAACTGGCCGCAGATTTGCGCCGCGATGCCGTCACGATTCTGCAAAACGAGTGGGTGGTCGAACGCGGCGCGATAGCCGCGCTCGACTACTTCAACCAATCACCGCGTCAGCTTCTTGTACTTCACGCGGTGCGGAATGATGCTGTCCTGGCCGAGCCGGCGCATCTTGTCCTTTTCGTAATCCTGGAAGTTGCCTTCGAACCATTCGACATGGCTGTCGCCCTCGAAGGCCAGGATGTGGGTCGCGATGCGGTCGAGGAACCAGCGATCATGGCTGATGATGACGGCGCAACCGGCAAAATCCTCCAGCGCCTCTTCCAGCGCGCGCAGCGTGTCGACGTCGAGGTCGTTGGTCGGTTCGTCGAGCAGCAGCACGTTGGCGCCCGACTTCAGCATCTTGGCGAGATGCACGCGGTTGCGTTCACCGCCCGACAGCGCGCCGACCTTCTTCTGCTGGTCGGCGCCCTTGAAGTTGAACGACGAGCAATAGCCGCGCGAGTTGACTTCCTTCTTGCCGAGCAGGATCAGCTCGTTGTTGCCTGAGATCTCCTCCCACACGGTCTTCTTGCCGTCGAGCGCGTCGCGGGACTGGTCGACATAGCCGAGATGCACGCTCTCGCCGACGGTGATGGAGCCCTTGTCCGGCATCTCCTGCTTGGTGATCATCCTGAACAGCGTGGTCTTGCCGGCGCCGTTGGCACCGATCACGCCGACGATGCCGCCCGGCGGCAGCTTGAAGGTGAGATCGTCGATCAGCATGCGGTCGCCAAAACCCTTGCTGAGGCCTTCGAAGTCGACAACGTTCTGACCGAGGCGCTCGGCAACCGGAATCGTGATCTGCGCGGTCTGGGTCTGCTTTTCACTGGCCTGTTTCAGCAGCTCCTCATAGCGCTGGTAACGTGCCTTGGACTTGGCCTGACGCGCCTTTGGCGAGGATGCGATCCACTCCTGCTCGCGGGCCAGCGTCTTCTGATGCGCGGCGTCCTCGCGACCTTCCTGCTCGAGCCTCTTCTGCTTCTGCTGCAGCCAGGACGAATAGTTGCCCTCGTAGGGGATGCCCTTGCCGCGGTCGAGCTCGAGGATCCAGCCCGTGACGTTGTCGAGGAAGTAGCGGTCGTGGGTCACGATCAGGATCGCGCCGGGATAGTTGCGCAGATGGCCTTCCAGCCACGACACCGACTCGGCGTCGAGATGGTTGGTCGGTTCGTCCAGCAGCAGCAATTCCGGCTGGTCGAGCAGCAGGCGGCACAGCGCGACGCGGCGGCGTTCACCGCCCGACAGTTTGGTGACATCGGCATCGTCGGGCGGGCAGCGCAGCGCGTCCATCGCCTGGTCGACCTTGCTGTCGAGATCCCACAGGCCCTGCGCCTCGATCTCGTCCTGCAGCTTGGTCATTTCGTCGGCGGTCTCGTCCGAATAGTTGACGGCCAGCTCGTTGTAGCGGTCGAGGATCGCCTTCTGCTTGGCGACGCCGAGCATGACGTTCTCACGGACGTTGAGTGCGGAATCGAGGTGCGGCTCCTGCTCGAGATAGCCGACGCGGGCGCCCTCGGCGACCCAGGCTTCGCCGTTATACTCCTTGTCGAGACCGGCCATGATCTTGAGCAGCGTCGACTTGCCCGAGCCGTTGACGCCGAGCACACCGATCTTGGCGTCCGGGTAAAAGCTCAGGTGGATGTTATCGAGCACCTTGCGGGTCGGGTACGCCTTGGTCAGACCCTGCATGAAATAGATGAACTGGCGAGCCATCCGCTGTCCCTGGAATTGATCCGATTTGTGGAAATTTTGCTGTCGCCGATGTAACGGCCGGCCCCCGAAAGCGCAACCGCGGGGCGGTCGTTTTCCATCCGTTCACCACGTTCCGTCCATTCGCCACGTGTGATTACGGGTTCGGCACCATCTGTGCGCCGAATCACGACAATTGAAACTATCTTTTAATAAATCAGGCCAAAACTCGTTCTCAACGCCGAAAACGGCGATTTTCGCGGCAGAACCGTGACAAACAGTTGAGGCCACGTCATGGCTACCATCATTTCAGCACCTCTTTCGCGGCCGACGACCAAACGCGAGGCGACGCTGTTCGCCGAATTCAGCGCCTTCTGGCGGGCCTTCGTTGCCAAGGCTGTCAATCCCTATCGACCGGAACTGCACTATATGCGTGGCCCGGGTCCGGCCTGCCGCGCCAAGCAGATGGCGCTGTCGCCGGCAGTCCGCTCGATGCTCGCCGATATCCGCACCGCGAAGACGCGCAAGCCATCCTGAGCCGTCCGGCAATCGCCGCTTCTTGAAACCGCGGCCGCTTGCACGCCCGCCGATTGCGCGCGACCATCGGGGGCTCCCCGACGGTTGATTGTCCGCCGTCGCCCTCACCCTGAATGGACCTTTCCGATGACGCGGCTCCGCTGTGCAATCCTCGACGACTATTTCGACATCGCGCTTTCGCTGGCCGATTGGCCGGCGATCAAGGATCGCGTCGAGGTCACCGTGTTCGACCAGCCGTTCGCGAGCCAGGCGGAAGCAGCGGAGAAGCTGAAGGACTTCGAGATCATCTGCGCGATGCGCGAGCGCACGGCGTTCCCGCGCAGCCTGCTCGACGCGTTGCCCAGGCTGAAGCTGCTGATCACGTCGGGCATGCGCAACGCCGCGATCGACATGGAGGCCACCAAGGAGCGCAACGTGGTGCTGTGCGGCACCCAATATAGTCGCGATCCCACCGCACCCCTGACCATGGGCCTAATCCTGGAACTGACGCGTGGCATCGGCCGCGAGAATGCGCGCATGCACGACGGCGAGGCGTGGCAGAGCTTTGCCGGCACCGAGATCGAGGGCAAGACGCTCGGTGTCATCGGCCTCGGCAAGCTCGGCAGTAAGGTCGCCGGCATGGCCAAGGTTTTCGGCATGAACGTGATCGCCTGGAGCCCCAACCTGACGCCCGAGAAATGCAAGGAGGCCGGCGTCGGCTACGCCAGCAAGGACGAGCTGTTCGCAACATCAGACATCATCACCGTCCATGTCGTGCTGAGCCCGCGCTCACGCGGGCTGGTCGGCGCCGCCGATCTCGCCCGCATGAAGCCACAGGCCTATCTCGTCAACACCGCGCGCGGGCCAATCGTCGACGAAGACGCCCTCCTCGTCGCACTGCGCGAGAAGAAGATCGCCGGCGCCGGCATCGACGTGTTCTCGGTCGAGCCGCTGCCGTCAGATCACCCGCTCCGCAAGCTCGACAATGTCGTGATCACACCGCACCTCGGCTATGCGACGCGCGAAAGCTTGCAGACGCACTATCAGCAGATGGTCGCGTGCATCGACGCCTTCACCAAGGGTAGCGAGCCGCCGCGGCGGCTGGCCTGAGATCGGACATCGATCGGCAAACAAAAAAGGCGCGCTGTTCGCGCGCCTTTCTTGAAGAATTGCCGGTTGGTCTAGCGCACCGTGACCGGCGCGGGCAGCGGCTGGACCGAGGTCGGCTGCGTGCCGGGCAGCGGCGCGGCCTGGGCCTGCGTCGGCGCGGGAGCCATCGGATTGGGCGGCGGCGCGGCGGAAGCCGTCGTCGTGCCCGGGGCTGCGCCGCCGGGCAGCACAACCACGCGGGTGCCGACCTTGGTGCGCTCGAACAGGTCCGAAACGTCCTCGTTCAGCATGCCGATGCAACCCGACGAGACGAACTTGCCGATCGTCGACGGCTGGTTGGTGCCGTGAATACGGTACACGGTCGAGCCGAGATACATCGCGCGGGCACCGAGCGGATTGCCGGGTCCGCCGGCCATGAAGCGCGGCAGATAGGGCTGACGTTCGATCATCTCCGTCGGCGGATGCCAATCCGGCCACTCGGCCTTGCGGGTGATCTTCTGCACGCCGGTCCAGGTGAAACCGTCGCGGCCGACACGGACGCCGTAACGGATCGCCCGGCCATTGCCGAGGATGTAATAGAGGTAGGTGTTCGGCGTATCGACGACGATGGTGCCTGCCGGCTCCTTGGTCGCGAACGCCACTTCCTGGCGGCGCAGGTTCGGCGCCAGTTGCGCGGGGCCATCTTCCGGCTGCTCGTCCGGTGGAAGGGCTGCGATCTGCACCGGCTTGCCATTGGCGTCGACCGGCGCCTGCTGCTGCGACACGGCTCCGGTAACGCCCTCGGGCGGACGCATGCCGCCGCGGTCGTCGCCGTAGGACACGCCGGCGGCCGGAACGCCATTGTCGCGATTGGCTTGCTGCGCCCCCGGACGATCGCCATAGATCACCGGCGGCGGCCCCATCGGCCGGCCATAGCGCGGATCATCGGGCGACATCACCGGACCGGTCGGCGCACTGCGGTCGGAGTAGACCGGCTGGGAATTCATCGGGCGGCCGTAGCGCGGATCGTCCGGCGACATCACCGGACCGGACGGCGCACCACGATCGGAATAGACCGGCGCATTCATCGGGCGGCCATAGCGCGGGTCATCCGGCGACATCACCGGGCCGGGCGGCGGCAGTCCGGCCGAATTGCGCGGCGCGTCTTCATCGTCGAGCGAGTCGAAATCCGGCATGTTGCCCTGCGAATAGGGCTGCGGCGCGGCCGAATAGACCGGGCCCTGGGGAGCTGGATAGCCCTGCTGCGCACGCGCGAGCGAGGTTCCCGCCACGCCGAGAGCCGCGGCAGCGCAAATCGTCAGAATGCGGTTGATCATCATTGCTCTATTATAGTCCCCAAGCCACACCGGACTGTTAACGGCCCAATGCAGGAAGATAGCGGCGCATTCAAGACAAATCCGCGAAATCCGGGCCATTTCGGGCTTTTGTGATGTGCCGTCAACGCTGCGGCAAAGATGTCTCATGGGTCGGGAATGTTTGTCCACCTGCCCAAAGTCATCAATCACCCGCATTTTGTAACAAACAGTCTTCGAGGGTTGCGATATCTTCGAATCGGCCTGATTCGCGCTTGCGACGCCGGCTTTCTTGTGTGGTCACCGCGTTCCCCCGACATCGAAGACCCTCCCGCAGAAGGGGGAACCCGCGCCCATGCTCCCCGGCCTTCGTTTCTTGTTCGCCGCGATCGTGCTGGCGACGTCGCTTGTGGTGTTCGGGTTAGGGGCAGCCGCGCTGTTTCGCGCGGCGCATGAGGAATTCGCCAGCATTCCGGCCCGCCGGGTCCCGCCCGAGCCGCAATTTGCTCAGCAGCCCGAGACCTCGCCGGTGCTCGCCATGGTGCGGGTCGAGCCATCAGCCGCCGACAAGGCGGTAGCCGACAGCCCGGTGCCCTCGACACCCTCAGACCCAGTCGCATCCGAGCCGGCTGCTCCTGCCGAAGCCTCTCCTCCAGCCGAGCCGGCGAAGCTCGCCGCGGTGACGGCGGATGACGCATCGCCGGCACCGCCGAAGCTGGAAGCCCAGACGGTCGAAACTCCTGCACCAGCGCAGTCCGCTGAGGTCGCTCCACAGCCTCCGGCCGCGGATCCCTCGCCCGCATCGCAGCCCGCACCGGTTTCCACGGAAGCGGCACCGATGCCAACCGAGGCCAAGGTCGCCGCGGTGACCGATCCGCCTGTCGCAACCAACGAACCCGCGCCCGCCGCACCGGCACCCGCGATGGCTACGCCGGAGCCCGCACCGCCGCCGTCACCGGAGGCCATCGCGGCCGCGAGCAGGATCGCAACGCTGGGCGGACCCGAAGTTGTTGTCGAAGCGCCGGCCACGCCGAAGGCCACCAAGGCGAAGAAGCCGGAGCGCAACGCCACCGGCAAGCCGGCACATCGCAAGGAGCGCCGGCGGGTCGTCCGCGCGCCGCCGGTGCGGCAGGCCGTTCAGCAGCAGCTCGATCCGTTCGGCAACCCGACCCTGGTTCCGCTCACCCGGCGTTAGAAGCTATTTATCAGGCTGGCCCCGTCGCGATCGGCGGGCCGCTCGCCTGTCCCCATTCCGACCATGAGCCGTCATAGAGCGCGGTGTCGGTGACGCCGAGCCGGTAGAGCGCGAGCGTCAGCACGCCGGCCGAGACACCGGAGCCGCAGCTCGTCACGATCGGCGCATCGAGCTTCACGCCGGCACCGCTGAACGACTTGCGCAGATCGTCGAGCGGCTTCATCTCGCCGGTCGCGGCATCGAACAGTTGGTTGTAGGGCACGTTGCGGGCGCCCGGGATGTGGCCCGCGCGGATGCCCGGCCGCGGCTCCGGCGCGCGGCCCTCGAAGCGCTCGGCGGCGCGAGCATCGATCACCTGCTCGGCGCGGCTTTCGACATTGGCGATCATCTGCTCGATGCTGCGCACGCGCTTCGGATCGTAGTTTGCCTTGAAGGTCGCAGGCTTCGCCTTCACCTCGCCGCTCTCGACCGCCCTGCCCTCGGCGCGCCACTTCTTCAGGCCGCCATTGAGGATGCGCACGTTGCGATGGCCATAGGACAGGAACATCCACCAGGCGCGCGGCGCGGCGACCCAGCCGCCGGCGTCATAGATCACGACGGTGTCGGCATTGCTGATTCCGAGCCCGCCGATGTCGCGGCCGAACTGCTCGGCGTTCGGAAACATATGCGGCAGCGGATTGGCATGATCGGACACCGCATCGACGTCGAAGAACACCGCGCCGGGCAGATGCGCAGCGAGGTAGTCGTCCTTCGGCAGCGGCAGCACGCCGGGCAGCTTGAAGGTCGCGTCAAGCACCTTGACGTTGGCGTCGCCGAGATGCGCAGCCAGCCATTCGGTCGAAACGAGCGGATCGTCGGTGGTGGTCATGATCATTCCTTCTTGTCATTCCGGGGCACGCGAAGCGTGAACCCGGAATCCAGAGGTTGTCTTGCAAGATTCTCAGGTGCGCAATTGCGCACCATAGTTCGCGCTGCGCGCGCCCCGGAATGACGGCGGATAAGGAACCAGCGCCGCTTAGCCCTTCTTCTTCGGCTCCCACGCCTCGATCGGACCGCCGGCCTCGCGCCAGGCGGCGAAGCCGCCGCCCATATGGGCGACCGGCTTCAGGCCCATGTCCTTCGCGGTCTTGGCGGCGAGTGCCGAGCGCAGGCCACCGGCGCAGTGGAAGATGAACTTCTTGTCTTCCTGGAAGATCGGCTTGGCATACGGGCTGTTCGGATCGATCCAGAATTCGAGCATGCCGCGGGTGCAGGAGAATGCGCCGGGGATCTTGCCATCGCGCTCGATCTCGCGGGGATCGCGGATGTCGACGATCACGACGTCGTTCTTGCCGATCAGCGTGATCGCATCGGCCGCGCTGATGGTCTCGATCTCGGCATTGGCCTCGTCGATCATCACCTTGATGCCGCGGTGGATGTTCTGGGGCATGGGGCTCTCCCTGGATGTTGTTGGCACGCCCGTCGGCGCGCGACGCCTTGCGCGTTTACCGCACCAGCTCCCGCATCGCGTTCTCCAGACCTTCGATCGTGATCGGATACATGCGCTCGGAGAACAGGCGGCGGATGATGGTGGTCGATTCCGAATAGTCCCAGTGCTTCTGCGCCACCGGATTGAGCCACACCGCGTGCGGATAGGTGCGGGTGATGCGGTCGAGCCAGACCGAGCCGGCCTCCTCGTTGACATGCTCGACCGAGCCGCCGGGCACCATGATCTCGTAAGGCGACATCGAGGCGTCGCCGACGAACACCACCTTGTAGTCGTGCGGGTACTTGTGCAGCACGTCCCAGGTCGGCGTGCGATCGGTGAAGCGCCGCTTGTTCTGCTTCCAGACGCCTTCATAGAGGCAGTTGTGGAAGTAGAAATATTCCATGTGCTTGAATTCGCTCTTGGCGGCCGAGAACAATTCCTCGACCTGCTCGATATGCGAATCCATCGAACCGCCGATATCGAAGAACACCAGCACCTTGACCGCGTTGCGCCGCTCGGGACGCATGTGCACGTCGAGATAGCCGTGGTTGGCGGTCTCCTTGATCGTGGTGTCGAGATCGAGCTCGTCCGGCGCGCCGGTGCGCGCGAACTTGCGCAGCCGCCGCAGCGCGACCTTGATGTTGCGGATGCCGAGCTCGACATTGCCGTCGAGATCCTTGAACTCGCGCTTGTCCCACACCTTCACGGCGCGGTTGTTGCGGTTCTTCTCCTGCCCGATCCGCACGCCCTCGGGATTATAGCCGTGGGCGCCGAACGGCGAGGTGCCGGCGGTGCCGATCCACTTGCTGCCGCCCTGGTGACGGCCCTTCTGCTCTTCGAGGCGCTTCTTCAAGGTCTCCATGAGCTTGTCCCAGCCCATCGCCTCGATCTGCTTCTTCTCTTCCTCCGTGAGATACTTCTCAGCGAGCTTCTTCAGCCACTCCTCGGGGATCTCCGCCTTGCCCATGGCGTCGAGCAGGCTCTCGAGCCCCTTGAACACGGTGCCGAACACGCGGTCGAACTTGTCGAGATTGCGCTCGTCCTTCACCAGGGCGGTGCGCGACAAATAGTAGAAGTTCTCGACGGTCTGTTCGGCGAGATCGGCGTCAAGCGCTTCCATCAAGGTCAGATATTCCCGTAGCGTCACGGGGACCTGGGCGTCGCGCAGCGATGTGAAGAACTGCAGGAACATACTCACCTAGATCGCCCGCTGGACCGGTGGCGTCAAGGGGCCGAGCCATGCCGAGACCGGCGATCCGCCTTGATTTGGCCCCTGGCGCCATGTCTTGCGGGGGTCCACCCAACGACGCCCCGCCCCGTATCCATGCGGCGGTCATTCCGCGCGGCGGAAACATGACGGTCGACATTCCATGCGTGCCGCGCCGTTCAGGGTACCGCTGCGCTGCGGAATCCGCCCTAGACCGCCCGGCTTTTTCAATTACAATTGCGCCTGACAAGACATTGGGCAGGACGTTTGAATGGGCATCATTGCGGCACTGGTGATCGGTGCGATTGCCGGCTGGCTCGCGGGGCTGATCGTGCGCGGCGCGGGCTTCGGGCTGATCGGCAACATGGTTGTCGGCATCATCGGCGCGCTGGTGGCAAGCTGGCTGCTGCCGCGCCTCGGCGTCGGCCTCGGCGGCAGCGCGATCCGCGACATCCTCAACGCGACGATCGGCGCTTGCATCGTGCTGGTGATCGTATCGATGATCAGACGAGCGTGATCGAAAAATTTGCATCTCCAACGGCCGCTGCGAGAGCGGTCGTTTCATGTTGAGGCCCAAGGTGAGACCCTGTGGCCAACGAACGAAACAAGGCAAACAGATCGATGAAATTCACGGGTACCAAGGACTACGTCGCCACCGATGACCTCAAGGTCGCCGTCAATGCCGCCATCGTGCTCGAGCGCCCGCTGCTGGTGAAGGGCGAGCCCGGCACCGGCAAGACCGTGCTGGCCGAGGAAGTCGCCAAGGCGATCGACGCGCCGCTTTTAACCTGGCACATCAAATCGACCACCAAGGCGCAGCAGGGCCTTTACGAATACGACGCGGTGTCGCGCCTGCGCGACAGCCAGCTCGGCGACGCGCGCGTGTCCGACATCAAGAACTACATCAAGCGCGGCAAGCTGTGGGAGGCCTTCACCCATGAGAAGCGCCCGGTGCTCCTGATCGACGAGATCGACAAGGCCGACATCGAATTCCCCAACGACCTGCTGCTCGAACTCGACCGCATGGAGTTCCACGTCTACGAGACCGGCGAGACCATCAAGGCGAAGCTGCGCCCGATCGTGATGATCACGTCGAACAACGAGAAGGAACTGCCGGACGCGTTCCTGCGCCGCTGCTTCTTCCACTACATCAAGTTCCCCGACGCCGACACCATGAACAAGATCGTCGACGTGCACTTCCCCGGCATCAAGAAGCGGCTGGTGGAAGAGGCGCTGCGGATCTTCTTCGAGGTTCGCGAAGTACCGGGCCTGAAGAAGAAGCCCTCGACCTCGGAGCTGCTCGACTGGCTCAAGCTGCTGCTGAACGAGGACATCACGCCCGAGATGCTCAGGGAGCGCGATCCGCGCAAGCTGATCCCGCCGCTGCATGGCGCGCTGCTCAAGAACGAGCAGGACGTGCACCTGTTCGAGCGGCTGGCGTTCCTCAGCCGCCGCGAAGTCTAGTTCACGCAAGCGCCGGGGCATTCGCTCCGGCGTTTTGCTCACCGGCTCCAACCAAAAAGAAGACCAGGGAAGATGAACGTCCAGACCCAAATCCGCGCCGCCGAGCCCGTCACGACCGAGCACTTCGACGTCCTGATCGCGGGCGCCGGCATCTCCGGCGTCGGCGCCGCTTACCACCTCACCACGCAATGCCCGGGCACCAGCTTCGTGGTGCTGGAGACGCAGAAGACCTTTGGCGGCACCTGGTCCACCCACCGCTATCCGGGCATCCGCTCCGACAGCGACCTGCATACGTTCGGCTACCGCTTCAAGCCGTGGACCAGCGCCCCGATCGCCAGCGCAGCCGAGATCCTGAAATACATGGGCGAGGTGATCGAGGAGAACGACCTCGCCCGCCACATCCGCTATCGGCACACCATCACCGCGGCGAAGTGGTCGAACGAGACCAACCTCTGGACCATCGATGCTGTTCGCATCGACACCGGCGAGCAGCTGCGCTTCACGACGAACTTCTTCTGGATGTGCCAGGGCTACTACCGCCACGACGCGGGCTATACGCCCGAATGGACCGACATGGCGAAGTTCAAGGGCACGGTCGTGCATCCGCAGACCTGGCCCGACGACCTCGACTACAAGGGCAAGCGCGTGGTCGTGATCGGTTCCGGCGCCACCGCTGCGACCCTGATCCCGGCGATGGCCAAGGATGCCGGCCATGTCACCATGCTGCAGCGTTCGCCGACCTATTTCCGCACCGGCCGCAACGCGATCGAGATCGCCGAGGAGCTGCGCCGGCTGCAGGTCGACGAGGCCTGGATCCACGAGATCACCCGCCGCAAGATCCTGTTCGAACAGGACGCGTTCACCAGGCGGACCTTCGCCGAGCCGGAGGGCGCCAAGAAGGACCTTTTGGCGGCGGTCGAGGCCGTCCTCGGCAAGGACTACGACATCGCCACCCACTTCACGCCGCGCTACCGGCCGTGGCGGCAGCGCATCGCCTTCATTCCGGATGCCGACCTGTTCCACGCCATCAAGGGCGGCAAGGCTTCCGTCGTCACCGATGAGATCGAGCGCTTCACCGAGAAGGGCATCCTGCTCAAGTCCGGCAGGGAGATCGAGGCCGACATCATCATCACCGCGACCGGCTTCCACCTCTCCGCCAATGGCGGCATCGACTTCGCAATCGACGGCAAGCCGCTCGACTTCAAGGACACCGTGACCTATCGCGGCATGATGTTCACCGGCGTGCCGAACCTCGTCTGGGTGTTCGGCTATTTCCGCGCCAGCTGGACCTTGCGCGTCGATCTGGTCGGCGACTTCGTCTGCCGCATGCTCAAGCACATGAAGGCGACGGGCGTGAGCAAGGTGACGCCGGCGCTGCGCCCCGAAGACCACAACATGCCGCTGCTGCCGTGGATCGATCCGGAGAACTTCAACCCCGGCTACATGATGCGCGGCATGCACCTGCTGCCGAAGCGCGGCGACAAGCCGGAGTGGCAGCACAACCAGGACTACTGGGCCGAGAAGGATGAATTCCCGGCGATCGACCTCGATGACAAGGCGTTCGTCTACGGCTGAGCTCCTGATAGCAGTCCCGTCATCCTGAGGAGCGCGTAGCGCGTCTCGAAGGATGCACGGCCCCAGTCGGGCCGTCGTGCTTCGAGACGGCCGCTTCGCGGCCTCCTCAGCATGACGGTGCTAGACACAGCGCGCTGATCAAGAAGCATCGGCGCGCACAGCTTTCCCTCACGCATACTCCGGCAGTTTCGCGGCCACCTCTGGCGTCTTGCCGCGGATCATGTCGGAGGCCTTGTCGGCGATCATCAAGGTCGAGGCGTTGAGATTGGCCGAGATCATCCGCGGCATGATCGAGGCGTCGATCACGCGCAGGCCCTCCATGCCATGGACCCGAAGCTGGTCATCCACCACGGCCCAGGGCGCGTCGGCCGGGCCCATCCGACAGGTGCAGCCGGGATGAAAGGTGGTGGTGCCGCGCTGGGTCGCGGCCGCGAGCAGCTCGTCGTCGCTCGTGACCTTCGGACCGGGAAAGTCCTCATAGGCGAAATACGGCTTGAGCGGCTCGGAGGCGAGCAGCCGGCGCGCCAGCTTCATGCCGGCGACGACGACGCGGCGGTCGATCTCCTCGGCAAGATAGTTGGTCTGGATGATCGGCGGCGCGAACGGATCGGCGGAGCGGATGCGGACATAGCCGCGGCTCTCCGGCCGCTGCTGCCATGAGGCCACCGTCATGCCGGGCTCGTCCTCGAGCTGGCCCTGCACGCCTTCCTTGTAGCTCGCCGGTGTGAAGGTGAGCTGCAAATCGGAGCTCTCGGTGGTCTCGCCGGAATGCCAGAAGCAGTAGACCATGGTCGGCGACAGCGACAGCAGCCCGCGCCGGGTCGTCGCCCATTTGATCGCCTCGCCCCACAGGCTGAAGCCGCGGCGCAGCTCGTTGATGGTCCGGATGTTCTTGACCCGCGCCACCGAGCGCGGCGCGTAGTGATCCTGCAGGCCTTCGCCGACACCCGGCAGCGCGTGGCGCACCTCGATGCCGTGCGACTTCAGCAGGTCGGGCGAACCGACGCCGGAGAGTTGCAACAGTTGCGGCGAGTTATAGGCGCCGCCGGAGAGGATGACCTCCTTGGTGGCGCGGATCTCGAGCGGATCGCCGTGCTTGCCGCCCCGGTTGTAGCGCACGCCGACCGCGCGCTTGCCCTCGAAGATGATGCCGGTGACATGGGCATGCGTGCGCACGTCGACATTCGGCCGCTTCCGCGCCGGATGCAGGAATGCGGTCGCAGCGCTGACCCGGCGGCCGTTCAGGATGGTGCGCTGGCAGTAGGAGACGCCCTCCTGGATCTGGCCGTTGTAGTCGGGGTTGCGCGGAATGCCGAGGCTGACCGCGCCCGCCATGAAGGCCTCGCAGAGCGGATCCTGCCAGTCCATCGTGGTGACGGTGAGATTGCCGTCGCGGCCGCGATAGGTGTCGTCGCCCTCGCCGATCCTTCTCTCCATGCGCCGGAAGTACGGCAGCACGTCGGGATAACCCCAGCCGCGATTGCCGAGCTGCGCCCAGGTGTCGAAATCCTGGCGCTGGCCGCGGTTGTAGATGTGGCCGTTGATCGAGGACGAGCCGCCGAGCGTCTTGCCGCGCGGCGCATAGATGCTGCGCCCGCCGGTGTAGGGACCCACCTCCTGCTGATAGGCCCAGTTCACGCTCTTCATGTGGAAGGTCTTGATGAAGCCGGCCGGCAGATGGATGTAGGGATGCCAGTCGCTCGGCCCCGCCTCCAGCACGCAAACCTTGACAGCAGCGTCTTCACTCAACCGGTTGGTCAGCACGCTCCCGGCGGAGCCTGCGCCGATGATCACATAATCGAACGTTTCCATCGTCTCGTTTCTGGCGCCGACCAACGTGTCAGCGCGGCTTTTCGTTGAGTTGATAGTTGAGATGCGCCTTCACCGTCGGCCATTCGCTGGCGATGATGCTGTAAACCACGGTGTCGCGCAACGTGCCGTTGGGCGCGATCTGATGGCTGCGCAGGATGCCGTCCTGCTTGGCACCCAAACGCTCGATGCCGCGCCGGCTCTGGTGATTGAAGAAGTGCGTGCGGAACTCGACCGCGATGCAATCGAGCCTCTCGAAGGCGTGCTGGAGCAGCAGCAGTTTGCACTGCGTATTGACCGCGCTGCGCTGCACACGCTTGGCGTACCAGGTCGAGCCGATCTCGACGCGGCGGTTCGGCGTGTCGACGTTCATGTAGGTCGTCATGCCCGAGATCCGGCCGTCGGCATCGAACACGGTGAACGGCAGCATTGATCCGGCCGCCTGCAGGCCGAGCCTTCGGTCGATCTCCTTGGCCATGTTCTCCGGCTGCGGGATCGAGGTGTACCAGAGTTGAGAGAGACCGCCGTCCTTCACTGCGTCGACGAGACCGTCGCGATGATCATGGGACAGCGGTTCGAGCCGCGCATGCGCGCCGCGAAGGGTGACCGGTTCAAGCCAGGGCATTTTGATTCCTTTCCGTCATTGCGAGGAGCGAAGCGACGAAGCAATCCACCCCCTCCGTGTTCGTGGCGGCATGGATTGCTTCGCTTCGCTCGCAATGACGTTCTTACGTCACTTGTTCAGAAAATTCAGCGGCAAGCCCGGCCGCGACCAGTCCATCGCGATCAGTTCGCCCTTGCCGGACAGCGTGATGTAGGCAGTCTTCAGATCGGGTCCGCCGAAGGCGATGTTGGTGGTAACGCGGTCGCCGGTCGGCACCTGCTCGACCACCGTGCCGTCAGGCGCGATCACCGAGATGCAGCCCGAGATCAGCGTCGCGACGCAGACATTGCCCGATGCTTCGACGGCGAGCGAATCGAACATCTGGTAGCCGCCGAGGCCCGCGATCGGCTTGCCGCGCTCGCCGCGATAGATCACGTCGCGCGGCTTGATGGTGCCGGGCTCGGCCACTTCATAGGCCCACAGCCGCGCCGTCGGCGTCTCCGCGATGTAGACGGTCTTCTCGTCCGGCGAGAGACCAATGCCGTTGGCGGGCAGGATGCCGTGCACGGCCTCGACGATCTCGTTCATGCCGGGCTTCAGATAATAGAATGCGCCGACATCCATCTCGCGGGCGCGGCGCTTGCCGAGATCGGAGAACCACAGGCCGCCCTGTCTGTCGAACACCAGATCGTTCGGCCCGCGCAACTCATGCTCGCCGCACGTCGTCACCACGGTCTCGACCTTGCCGGATTGCAGATCGACGCGCTGGATCGAGCCGCCGAGATAATCCTCCGGCTGCGGCCCCGGCATGATCATGTTGCGGGTCGGGATCCAGGAGAAGCCGCCATTGTTGCAGACGTACATCTTGCCGTCCGGGCCGAGCGCCGCGCCGTTCGGGCCGCCCGGCACCTTGGCGACGATCTCCTTGCGTCCGTCGGGATAGATGCGGGTCAGCCGCTGGCCGCGGATTTCGACCAGCACGACCGAACCGTCGGGCATCACGACGGGACCTTCGGGAAACTCGAGATCGGTGGCGAGTACGCGGATATTGGGCATGGCATCCTCCCGGCTCATTGGCTGCAGGCGGATTCCGAACGGCCCCGCACGCACAACGTTGTTGTTTCATCCTGTTATGGCAAACGGGGTTTGGCTTGCCAAGCAATCCGGGGCGCAACGCTGCCCGGCGTTGAGGTGGTGGGCAGCACCATGGCTACGCCCACAACCTCGTCCTGGCGAAAGCCAGGAGCCATAACCACCGCGCTTGGTAATGAATGGGATCGTTGCGTCAGCATCGCACAACAATTCTCATTTGGGGTAATGGGTCCTGGCTTTCGCCAGGACGACACCAATTGTTTGGCACCGACCCACATCCACAATCGTCGTCCCGGCGAAGGCCGGGACCCATAACCACAGGGTTGTGTTGTTGGAGAGGGCTGTGGCCCCAGCGTCGCGCAACAACTTCCATTTGTGGTTATGGGTCCCGGGTCAAGCCCGGGACGACACTGAATGTGTGGCTCGACTTTTGAGTCATACATCCGCGTTCTCGCGACGTGATCCGCCCGAGCTTTGCTCTTCGTTCCGCCCTCGCTCTCGTAGGGAAAGCCGGGTGCCGATTGCACCCATGGGCCCCGTGCAAAAGGTAGAAAGCTCGGGGGTAGGACCACAGGTGTAACCGGAGCATTCCGGCTTCCCTGCGCGATGGGTTACGGCTTACTTCGTGCTCTCCCCGGCGAGACTGGGCTTGCTTGTCACCGTCTCCGCAACACGCTTTTGCATCTTGCGAGGAAACACCGGCCGCGAGGGCGTCAGGACAACACGACTTCACCGTCCGCTTCGCGTGCCTTCGTCAGCCGCACGCTCGGCGTCCACCGCATCTCGACCCACGTTCGTGACGACCGCGAAGCGCCCCTCGATCGGGTGAGACGCATGTATTGAACATCCGAGTTGGGTCAGGCGTCAAGCTAAATTCTGAAAATCGGAACAAATTAGTGAGCGCTGACGGCGCGCAGCTCCGTAGCATGGGTAGAGCGCAGCGAAACCCATCATTGGCGCCACGGGCATAAGGCGATGGGTTTCGCTTCGCTCATCCTACAATCTGCGTTACCCGTCGGGGCCGTTTGTCGCACCCCCGTGCGTCATTCCCCGGTGCGCAATTGCGCACCGGGGAATGACGACGGAGAGAAATTCAGCTCAGCGCGCCCGCATGCACCCACCAGCCGGGGTGCGCGGCGCGGAGCTTTTCGCCGGCGGCCTGGGCGTCGGTGTCGGTTCCGAACAAGGCAAAGCAGGTCGCGCCGGAGCCCGACATGCGCACCAGGCGAGCGCCCCTGGTCTCACGCAGCGCGGACAAGACGTCGCTGATGACCGGCTCGATGCGCACGGCAGGGGCTTCGAGATCGTTGGTGCCGCGCGAAAGCGCCGCGATCCAGTCGTCGACCACGCGGCCGGCGTCCGGCCAGGACGGCCCCTGCATCACGACATCGGTGGCGCCGATCAAAAGCTCGCCATGACGCAGGCCGAGCGCATTGAAGACATCCCTGGTCGCAACCGGCACGCGCGGATTGACCAGCACGCAGGGCAGTGTCGGCAGGTCGAGCGGCAGCAGGCCCTCGCCGACGCCCGTCATGTCGCAGGCGCGCGAGGCGACGCACACCGGCACGTCGGCGCCGGTCTGCAGCGCGACCTCCATGATCCTGCTGTCGTCGAGCGAGAGCTCGTTGAGCCGCGCCAAAAGCCGTAGCGCGGCCGCGGCATCCGCCGAGCCGCCGCCGATGCCGGCCGCAACGGGCAGCACCTTCTCCAGCGTGAAGTGGCCGACCTCGAGGTCCGCGACGCGCTCGCCGAGCAGCCGCGCGGCCTTGAGCACCAGATTGTCCGAGGTATCGCCGCAGGCATCGGCCAGCGGCCCCAGCATCGACAGCGACAGCTCGGGCCCCGGCTCGAGCGTGAGACGATCGGCGCAATCGGCAAACGCGACGACGCTCTCCAGGTCGTGAAACCCATCGACGCGCCGCCCGACAACCCTCAGCGTCAGGTTGACCTTGGCACGCCCTTCTTCAATCAGCGCCGGCACGGCGATAAACCCCTAAAAACAAACATTGTGCTGCGATTAGCGTAAATCGCCTCACGATCCTATCCCTTTGTTTGCACGGAAATTCCGCCTCCGCTCGTCATGCCCGGGCTTGACCCGGGCATCGACGTTTCTTGCTCCGTCATTCCGGGGCGATGCGCAGCGTCGAACCCGGAATCTCGAGCTTCCCCGGTGCGCAATTGCGCACCTGAGGTTCGCCCTTCGGGCGCCCCGGAACGACGGAGGATAGACGCAAATGCCCGGGACGAGGCCCGGGCATCACGGTATTTTCCGGAGAATGCAGTGCGTGGACGGCCGATCAACCGCCCTTGCCGTCGTCGTCCTTCTTCTTGTCGGCGGAGGCGGCGTTCGAGGTGTCGTCCGGCAGGCCGTTGTCGATCTTGGCCTGGATCTTCGGCAGCTCTTCCGGTTCGGGCTTGAGGTCGCGCGCATGCGCCCACTGGAACTTGGCTTCCAGCGTGCGGCCGACGCGCCAGTAGGCGTCGCCGAGATGGTCGTTGATGGTCGGATCTTCCGGCTTCAGATCGATCGCGCGCTCGAGGTTCTTCACCGCCTCGTCGTAATTGCCGATCCGGTAATAGGCCCAGCCGAGGGAATCGACGATGTAGCCGTCGTCAGGACGCTGATCGACGGCACGCTTGATCATCTTCATACCTTCGTCGAGGTTGATGCCCTGGTCGATCCAGGAATAGCCGAGATAGTTCAGCACATGCGGCTGCTCGGGCTGCAGCTCGAGCGCCTTGCGCATGTCGGCCTCGGCCTTGTTCCACTGCTTGGAGCGCTCCTCGCAGATGCCGCGGTAGTAATAGGTGACCCAGGCGTTCTTGTCGCCGCCGGCGGCCGGCAGCGCGTCGATCGCCTGCGAATAGGTGGTGGCGCAGTCGGCGAACTTCTTGCGGCCGCGCTCGATGTTGCCGAGCGCCAGGATCGCCTCGATGTCCTTCGGCTGATCCGTGGTGACTTCCTTGAGGATCTTGATCGCCTCGTCGCTGCGGTCGGCGGCGTCGAGATTGGTCGCGAGCTGGATCTGCGCGTTGCGCTTCAGCGGCGAGGACGCCGGCATCCGCTCATAGACCTTGATCGCCATCTGCGGCTTCTTCACCGATTCATAGAGATCGGCGAGCGACAGCAGCGCCAGCGGATGGTTCGGCTGCAGATAGAGCGCAAGCTGCAGATAGACCAGCGCGAGGTCCTCGCCGCCGCGGCGGGTCAGCGTCGCACCGATGCCGTACAGCGCCTCGGCGGCGCCGGCCTGCGGGGAATCGATCAGCGGCGGCAGCTTCTTGCCGGCCTTGGTTTCCTTGATGCCCTCCAGCACCAGCGGATGACGCGGCAGCTTCTTGTCGAACGCCTCGTACATCGCGGTCGCGGCGGCGGCATCCTTGTTGCGCGAGGTCCAGCGCGCATATTCATCGACCGTGCGCAGCATCGAATCGTCGAGCTTGTAGACCTTCTCGAAGCGGGCGCCGGCATCCTTCTCCTTGCCGGACAGCTCGTAGATCATGCCGGCGTGCAGATCCTTGAAGATCGGATACCATTCGGGGCCGGTCAGCTTGTCGATCGAGGCCACTGCGCCCTTGCTGTCGCCGGCGCCATAGGCCGCCCAGGCCGACAGCAGCGTGGCCACCAGATCGGTGATCGGGCCGCGGACCGACTGGCTGATGTTGGACTGCGCGGCGGCGTATTTCTTCAGCTTGAGGTCGCGCACGCCGACGACGAGGCGGGCGACGCGATTGGCCTTGTCCTGGGTCAGGATGCGGTCGGCGAGCTTCACCGCCTCCTCGATGTCGCCATCGGCGAGCGAGGAGATGAAGGCGCGGTCGAGCAGCTCGGAATTCTTCGGATCGGTGCGCAGCGCCGAGCGGTAGAACGCCGCAGCCGAGGCCGCATCGCGCTCGACACTGGCGTGGCGGGCGGCCAGATAGCTGCCGGCGGTGGTCAGCGACTTCAGGTCGGTCTTGCTCGGGAATTGCGCGGCATTGTCGGTCGGATGGTCGGGCGTCTGCGCCGCAAGCTGCGCAGGCACGGCAAGCGCCGCGGCAGCAAGAACGGCAATCGTCAGGCGGTTGAAACGGGTGGACAGCATCACGTTCGCCTTGCTCCAGGGGTTTAAGGCCACGAAGGATTTACGGCCAAGATCTTCGCGACAAGGTCTTGCGATCAGTCTCAAAATGCGAACCCAAGCGGCGGCATCACGGCGAGCGACAATGCCGCTTTTGGCGTTTATCCGCAAGGATCGCCCAAAGGTAACCCATGCCGAATCAATTGGCAGATTAGGCCGTTAGGCCGCCGATCCAGCCAGCCCCACCGCAAGACCCTCCCACTATGGCGGTATCGTGACCGGCCCCGGCATATTCGCGTGCGGAAGCAAAAAGCGCCTCGGGGGCTCGCCACGCGGCCAGTTCCACCTCTCCCCTTGTGGGAGAGGTCGGAATTCAAGCGGAAGCTTGAATTCCGGGTGAGGGGTTCAGGTCTATCCGTCGGTCGAAGTCCCGCGATGGACCGGTACCCCTCACCCGGATTGCATCTGTCGATGCAATCCGGCCTCTCCCACAAGGGGAGAGGCAAAGCGCAGGTTGCGGCGCAGACGCAATCTACCTCACGCAAATGTGGTCGGCCGCGTCAGCCTCGCCCTTGGCCTCACATCGCCTCGTAGTTCGGACCGCCGCCGCCCTCCGGAGGAACCCAGGTGATGTTGCCGTTGGGATCCTTCACGTCGCAGGTTTTGCAGTGGACGCAGTTCTGGGCGTTGATCTGGAAGCGCGGACCTGCCGATTCCTCGACCCACTCATAGACACCGGCCGGGCAATAGCGGTTGGAGGGACCGGCGAACACGTCATGCTCCGACGTCTTCTGCAGGTTCATGTCGGCGACCTTGAGATGGACCGGCTGGTCCTCCTCATGGTTGGTGTTGGACAGGAACACCGACGACAGCTTGTCGAAGGAGATCTTGCCGTCCGGTTTCGGATAGGCGATCGGCTGGTGCTGCTTCGACGGATCGAGCGTCTTGCGGTCGGGCTTGGCGTGCGACTGGGTGCCGAACAGCGAGAAACCGAGCGTGTTGCACCACATGTCGAAGCCGGAGAGCGCCATTCCGAGCAGGTTGCCGAACTTCGACAGCAACGGCTTGGCATTACGGACCTTGAACAGGTCCTTGCCGATCGCGGACGAGCGCCAGGCATTCTCGTACTCGACGAGCTCGTCATTGGCGCGTCCGGCGCCGAGCGCGGCCGCGACGTGCTCGGCGGCGAGCATGCCGGAGCCCATCGCATTGTGGACGCCCTTGATGCGCGGGACGTTGACGAAGCCGGCTGCGCAGCCGATCAGCGCGCCGCCCGGGAAGGAGAGCCGCGGCACCGACTGGTAGCCGCCCTCGGTGATGGCGCGCGCACCATAGGCAAGCCGCTTGCCGCCCTCGAACAGCTCGCGGATATCGGGATGCGTCTTCATCCGCTGGAATTCGTCGAACGGCGACAGATACGGGTCGTTGTAGTTCAGATGCACGACGAAGCCGACCGCGACGCGGTTGTCGTCGTAATGATAGAGGAACGAGCCGCCGCCGGTCTTGTCGTTCAGCGGCCATCCCAGCGTATGCTGAACCCGTCCCTTGCGGTGCTTGGCCGGATCGATCTGCCAGACCTCCTTCAGCCCGATGCCGAATTTCGGCGGCTCGGAGTTGGCGTCGAGCTTGAACTTCGCGATCAGCTGCTTGGACAGCGAACCGCGCGCGCCTTCGGCGAACAACGTGTACTTGCCGAGCAGCTCCATGCCGCGGGTGTAGGAATCCTTGTGGCTGCCGTCCTTGGCGATGCCCATGTCGCCGGTCGCGATGCCGCGCACCGCGCCCTTGTCGTCATAGAGCACCTCAGTGGCGGCAAAGCCCGGATAGATCTCGACGCCGAGCGCTTCCGCCTTCGGCGCCAGCCAGCGGCAGACATTGCCGAGCGAGCCGATATAGTTGTGATGATTGTGCATCAACGGCGGCATGATGAAGTTCGGAATGCGGAACCAGCCTTGCGACGTCGTCCAGTAGAAGCGGTCTTCCTTGACCTGGGTCTTCAACGGACAGTCGGCGTCCTCGCGCCAGTCCGGGATCAGTTTGTCGAGCGACACCGGATCGATCACCGCACCCGACAGGATGTGCGCGCCGACCTCGGAGCCCTTCTCCACCACGACGATCGAGAGCTCGGGATTGAGCTGCTTCAGCCGGATCGCGGCCGACAGGCCCGACGGGCCGGCGCCGACGATGACGACATCGAATTCCATAGACTCGCGCGGGGGAAGGTCTTCAGCACTCATGATCTTGATCTCAGCCCATTGAGAACGCTTCTAAGCTTTTCAAAAGTCGTTGTTTCCGATTTTTGGCGGAAGGACAACCATGGAATTGCGCTTCCATGGCTTTGCACGGCCCGGATACCGCAGAGAATAATCTTTTCCGAAATCGAGCCTCCACTTTTCTCCTCCATGCTCTAGATTGCAGCCATCATGGCCCTGACGCCCGAGCCCACCCCTACACTGCAGCAATTGCTGGCCTTTTACCTCGAGGCCGGGGTCGATTGCGCGCTTGGCGACGAGCCGATCAACCGGCTGGAAGAGCCCGAGCCAGTTCCCGCCCCCGCCGCGCCGCGTCCATCGGTTGCACTCAATCCGCTTCGGCCACCGCCGATGCCCGCCGTTCCGCGCAGCGAAATCAGCATCGCGCCGGACGCCGCAATCGCCTCCGCGCGCGAGGCCGCACGCACCGCGCCGACGCTTGAAGCCTTGCGTACGCTGATGGAGACATTCGACGGCTGCGCGCTGAAGCACACCGCGACCCGGCTGGTGTTTGCCGATGGCAATCCACAGGCGCGCGTGATGTTCGTCGGCGAGGCGCCGGGCCGCGACGAGGACATCGAGGGGCTGCCGTTCGTCGGCCGTTCCGGCAAGCTGCTCGACCGCATGATCGCGGCAATCGGGCTCGACCGCAGCAAAGCCTATATCGCCAACGTCATTCCGTGGCGGCCGCCGGGCAACCGCACGCCGACGCCGCAGGAGACGCAGGTGTGCCTGCCCTTCATCCAGCGCCATATCGAATTGGTGAATCCCGACGTGCTGGTGACGCTCGGCAATCCCTCGACGCAGGCGCTGCTCGGCACGCGCGAGGGCATCATGCGCACGCGCGGCAAATGGATCGACTACGACACCGGCACGCGCACGATCCGCGCCGTCGCCACCTTCCATCCGGCCTATCTGTTGCGCTCGCCGTCCTACAAGCGATTGTCGTGGCAGGATCTGCGCGCGATCGCGAAGGTGCTTGCTTCGTAGGATGGGTAGAGCGCAGCGAAACCCATCATTAGCGCAGCGAGCATCAATCGATGGGTTTCGCTTCGCTCCACCCATCCTACAGATCTACTGATCCCTACCCCTTCGGCCGCACGATCGCCCAGCCGATCCGCAGCACCGGCTGCCGGCCGTTGACCAGCCGATCGAATGAGCGCGGCACTTCCGGCACCAGGCCGGGGAAGCGTTGCGCGAGTTCGGGCGGCGGCGTGCCGGCGGTGTCCTGCGCGCGCCAGACCACGACGCCGCCGGTCTCGTTGAACTTTGCGACCGACAGCCACGGCGTCCGTTGCGGCGCGGCGTCGAGCAAAAGATGCGGACGGCGCCCGTTCAACGCAACCAGGCTGGCGAGCTCTGGGTCGCCGGCGACCGCGCGCAGGCGCTGGTTGGTGCGGCGTTCATAGCTGTCGTCGAAGAAACGTCCCATCGCGGCTGCCGGCAGCGAGGTTGGCACCTCGGTGGTGCTGGTCCAGGGCAGGAACAGCGCCGCCGCCACTGCGACCGCGGCGGGCGCAGCGACAGCGAAGGCCCACACCGAGCGCAACAGCCGCTGCCGCCTGAGATGGATCAGATCGCCGATCGCGACGACGACCGCGAGGCCCGACATCAGGAGCGCCACGCCGGCGCCGCCGAAGGCGCGATCCAGATCGAACAGCCCGGAGACGAAGCTGCTCACGATCGCCGGCGCGAACGCGAAGAAATAAACGAAGTGCTGCGCCAGCGGACTGACCGGCGGACGGTAGATGATCGGGGCATCCTCACGGTCGCGGGCGAACCAGCGCGAATTGAGGATCGCCAGCAGCACGATCGCACCCGTCGCCACGATCAGCCCGCCGAGCACGACACCCCAGCGCAGCGCGCGCGCCTTGAGATCGGCAGCCGCGGGCAATGCCGGCAGCGCCAGCGCGTCGGCGCGGACCAGCCAGATCAGATAGGGCAGCGCCAGCACGATGATGACCAGCAGCGCATAGAGCGGATCGACCGCGCGCAGCGTGCGGCGCCCGCGCTCGGTTGCAAGCGCAAAGCCGACCACGAGCAGGATCATGCCGAGCGCCGCCGGCGTCGTCAGCAGCAAGAGGCCGCAATCGATCGACCAGGCGAACCAGGCGGCGCGCCGATCCTGCCCGATCAATTGCCAGGAATGCAGCAGCAGGAGCGCCCACAGCGGACGCGCCAGGATCAGCGGCCCGAACTCGACGCTTGGCGAGGAAAACACCACGACCGTCATCGACAGCAGCACCGCCAGCCCGCCCTGCGGGCCGCCGACGATGGCGCGCGCCAATTGGTAGAAGGCGATGAAGGTGGCGATCTCGCAGACCTGCGCCAGCAGATAGACGCCGAATACGTGATTGCCGGCGGCACGGAACGCGATGTCCGCGAGCCAGAACGCCAGCGGCGGCCCCATGTCGGTGCCGACCTGATACTCGCGGCCGAAGGCGAGGACGGTGGCGAGATTGCCGGGCGGGCTGCCGTAGAAGATCAGCGGCAGCAACAGCCAGATCGCGGCCTGCACCAGCACGACGACCCACACCACGAGGCGCGGCCGGGCGCGGATCAGTTCGACAACCAGGGAGGTAAACCGCATGAAACGCCTGAAATGCCCCAGCCACCCGCACGGAGCGGCGCCATCTGATCCCGAGGGTTTTGATAAACGGCGGCGGCGGTGGAGGCAACGGTGTCGCGCCAGACTGCACGGTAAAGTCAGTCTCAGCTGTCATCACCCGCGAAAGCGGGTGATCCAGTACGCCGCGGCGGCTGGGCTTGAGCACGACTGTCTCTGGAATACTGGATCGCCCGGTCGAGCCGGGCGATGACAGCTTGGGTGGGTTGACGGTGCGCGCTATGCCGCCGCGGATGCTGCGGCTTCGCTTTCGGCGTCCGCCGTGAACAGATCGGGCTCGGCCGCGACCGGGAAATGCTTCAGCCGCGCGGCGACGACCGGCGCGAAGAAGCTGCGGTGATGGGTGCTGGGGCCGAGCCGATCCAGCGCCTCGAGGTGCTCGGGGACGCCATAGCCCTTGTGTTGCTCGAAACCGTAGCCGGGGCAATCCAGCGCCAGCGCGCACATCAGGCGGTCGCGCGTCACCTTGGCAATGATCGAGGCCGCAGCGATCGAGGCCACGATGCCGTCGCCGCCGATCACGGCGTCGCAGTCACAGGGTGTGGCGAGCTTGTCGCGGCCATCGACGAAGACGTGTTTCGGCATTTCCGGCAGCGCATGGACGGCGCGCGCCAGCGCCCACAGCGAGGCCCGCAGGATGTTGTCGCGGTCGATTCGCGCCGGCGAGGCCACCGCGACCGAGAACGCTGCGGTGGCGCAGATTTCCTCGAACAGTTCCTCGCGGCGCTCGGCGGTCAGCCGCTTGGAATCGTCGAGCCCCTTGGGAACGCGAGCAGGATCCAGTACCACGGCGGCGGCGACCACCGGACCAGCCAACGGGCCGCGTCCGGCCTCGTCGCAGCCGGCGACCGGCCAGATGCCGCGCTTGATCAGTGCGCGCTCGCGCCGGAAGCTCGGCCGCGTCACGGCGACGACGCGCTTGTCCGGCCTGGCTGATTTGGCCGGCGCCTTTTTCGACGTGGCTTTTGACGCGTTTTTGGAGTTATCCCGAATCATGCGGGGATGGTGATCAAGCCGGCTCCTCGGCGCAACCGGGAACCCGACGCCCTTCCCCGTTATTCAATTCAGCTCGCTCTAATCCGGGATGGACACCCGCCCGCTGTCGAGAACCTCGAAGCCCGGCGCGCGCACCACTTCCCAGGCGTGGCCGTCGGGATCGCCGAAATAGCCGCAATAGCCGCCATAGCTGGTCGGTTGCGCGGGCTTGAGCAGTTTGGCGCCTTTCGACAGCGCAAATGCCATCACACGATCGACCTCGGCATCGTCGTTGCAGTTCCAAGCAATCGCAACGCCGCGGAATGCGGCGGGGCGCGGCTGATCGGGCAACCCGGCGTCGTCGGCGAGCAGATGCCACGGGAACAGCCCGAGCACGGAGCCGCCGGTCTCGAAGAAGGCAACCTCCTCGCCGGTCGCGCGCATCTTTCTGGTGAAGCCGAGCGATTCGTAAAAGGCGATGCTGGCGCGCATGTCGCTGACGCCGAGCGTGAGGACGGTAAAGCGGGCGGTCGGGGCGTTACTCATTGTTGCACTCACTGTTTTGACTTCTTCTTCGTAGCCCGGATGGAGCGAAGCGTAATCCGGGAAAGTTTTGGCCGCGATGCAAGGCCCCGGATTTCGCGGAGCCTGTCATCGGGCGCGCGTTCGCGCGACCCGTTGGCTGCATCCGGGCTACGGGCCTCCAACTAGAACAAACTGAGCTGCTGCCCGCTGCGCTTCGGCTTGGCGAAGTGATCGGTGGTCAGCTTGGTGCGCCGCTTGTTGAGGCCGAGCTTTTCGCAGGCGATCTCGAAACGGCGGCCGATCATCCAGGCCATCGGGCCGGTGCCCTTCATCCTTGTACCCCATTGCGAGTCGTAATCGCGGCCGCCGCGCATGTCGCGGATCAGCGTGAAGACATGCCGATAGCGGTCGGGATAGTTCGCCATCAGCCATTCGCGGAACAGATCGCGCACCTCGAGCGGCAGCCGCAGCAGTACATAGCTCGCCTCCCTCGCGCCGGCATGCACGGCGGCATCGAGGATGCGCTCGATCTCGGAATCGTTCAGCGCCGGGATCACCGGCGCGACCATCACCGTGGTCGGGATGCCGGCATCCGCGAGCCGCTTAATCGCCTCGAGCCGCTTCGACGGGGTCGAGGCACGCGGTTCCATGGTGCGGGCGAGCTTCGGGTCGAGCGTCGTCACCGAGAGTGCGACCTTGGCGAGATTGCGCTTGGCCATCCGCGCCAGGATGTCGATGTCGCGGGTCACCAGCGCCGACTTGGTGACGATGCCGACCGGGTGACCGGCGCGCTCCAGCACCTCGAGAATACCGCGCATGATCTTCCGTTCGCGCTCGATCGGCTGATACGGATCGGTGTTGGTGCCGATCGCGATCATCCGCGCCTCGTAGTCGGGCGCCGCCAGCTCCTTTTCCAGCAGCGCGGGCGCATCCGGCTTGGCGAACAGCTTCGATTCGAAGTCGAGCCCCGGCGACAGACCGAGATAGGCGTGGGTCGGCCGCGCGAAGCAATAGACGCAACCATGCTCGCAGCCGCGATAAGGATTGATCGAGCGGTCGAAACCGATATCGGGCGAGTCGTTGCGGGTGATCACCTTGCGCGAGGTGTCGAGCGCCACGCTGGTCGAAAACGGCGGCAGGTCGTCGAGGCTCTGCCAGCCGTCGTCGAAGGCTGTCCGCGCCTCGGCCTCGTAGCGGCCGCTGGCGTTGGACTGCGCGCCGCGGCCGCGCCGCCGCTCGCGCTCGATCGCGACCGCAAGCTCGGGAAAAGGGGTGGGTGCACCCGCCGGGTTATCGGAGGGCGCCGTTACCGGCGGGTGCTTGAGGGCATGAGAGGATGCTCGGCTCATGCTTTGAAGCTAGCACAACCCGAGAACAAATCAAGAACACGAACCGAGAAAATCCACAAAGTGATGGCGTAAAAATCCGCAGGCGAACAGGCTGCTTTGAATATGACAAGGTGATAACACGGCCGGAGTTTCTCCACCGTTTGAGCCACCGAAGCCTCAAAATCATGCTGAGCGTGATCATCCCCACCGACGGAGTCGAGCGCACCGCGGTCGCAACGCTGGCCGCGCTGGTGCCGGGCGCGGCCGCCGGCGTCATCCGCGAGGTGCTGCTGGTCGACCGCACCAACAGCGATGTGATGGAGCGCGTTGCCGACATCGCCGGCTGTCACTTCCTGCGTTTCGAGGGCACCCGCGCCGCGGCGCTCGCCGCAGGCGCCCGGCAGGCGCGGTCGTCCTGGCTGATGTTCCTGCATCCCGGCGCGGTGCTCGATGCCGGCTGGATCGAGGAGACCACCCAGTTCATCCAGATGGTGGCGGCGAGCGGCAAGGACCGCGCCGGCATCTTCCGCTACGCCCGCGCGCCCTATACCGACCCCGGCCTGCGCGACGGCCTCAAATTCGTCGCGCGAATGATCGCCGGGCCCTCGGCCGAACAGGGCCTCCTGATCGCACGCGAGCATTACGAGCGGATCGGCGGCTACCGGCCCGACGCCCGCCGCTCCGAGGCGCGGCTGCTGCGCCGGCTCGGCCGCTCCTCACGCACCATGCTGCGCAGCCGGATCATGGTGGCGTAAGGCATATTCAAGCGAAGCAGGCACCGGTTCGCGCGAAGCAAACGCGCCAGAAAGCGCTTGCGGATTATTTGATTCCGTCAAATAATATGTTTGATGAAATCAAACTCCCATGACACCGCCCTCGAGAGCCAGATCGCCGCGGTCCGCGGCTTCAGCCGGTTCTATACCCGCAAGCTCGGCATCATCGAGCCGAAGCTGTTGCACTCCCCGTTCACGCTGCAGGAAGCACGCATCATCTACGAGCTCGCGCATCGCACGGATTGCACCGCGACGGACCTGGTGCGCGATCTCGACCTCGATGCCGGCTTCGTCAGCCGGACGCTACAGGCACTGCAGCGCCGCCAGATCGTGACCCGCAAGCCGTCAAAGGCCGACAAGCGCGTCAACGAGGTGGCCCTCACCGCCAAGGGCCGCGCTGCTGCCGCCGACCTCGACAGCCGCTCGCGCAGCGAGGTCGGCGCGCTGCTGAAGCAGATGGACGGCGACCGCCGCGCCGCCGTCGTGCGCGCGATGGGCACGATCGAGCAGTCGCTGGAGCCTGCGGCCAAGAAGCCCGCCGGCTTCCTGCTGCGCAGCCATCGCGTCGGCGACATGGGCTGGGTGATCTCGCAACAGGGGCGCGTCTACGCGGAGGAGTATGGCTGGGACATCAGCTACGAGGCACTGGTAGCCGAGATCTGCGCGCAGTTTCTGCGATCGTTCGATCCGGCCTGCGAGCATTGCTGGATCGCGGAGGTCGACGGCGAGCCGGTCGGCTCGGTCTTCCTGGTCAACGGCGGCGACGGAATCGCCAAGCTGCGGCTGCTCGCGGTGGAGGAGAAGGCCCGGGGGCTCGGCGTCGGCCGCGCCCTGGTCGAGCAATGCATCCGCTCCGCACGCGAGATGGGCTACAGGAAGATGACGCTGTGGACCCAGAGCATTTTGGTCGCCGCGCGCGGCATCTATGCGCGCGCCGGATTTCAGCGGGTCAAGGAAGAGAAGCACCACAGTTTTGGCGTCGATCTGGTCGGGGAGACCTGGGAGCTGGAGCTTTAGGCGTCACCCCCTCACCGTCATTCCGGGGCATCGCGCAGCGATGAGCCCGGAATCCATTGGGCCACATGACCTGCGGCCCAATGGATTCCGGGTTCGCGCTTCGCGCACCCCGGAATGACGGTTATGGCTACGCGCTCGCGCCTTTCGCCTTCGGGCGGCGCAAATGTTCATCAAGCCGCGGCATGATCTCGACGAAATTGCAGGGCCGGGTACGGTAGTCGAGCTGCGCGGCCAGAATGCCGTCCCAGCCGTCGCGGCAGGCGCCGGGCGAACCGGGCAGGCAGAAGATGAAGGTCGCGCCCGCAACACCGGCGGTGGCGCGGCTCTGGATCGTCGATGCCCCGATCTTGGTATGGCTCAGCATGTGGAAGGCGATCGAAAAGCCGTCCATCCGCTTCTCGAACAGCGGCTCGACCGCCTCCGGCGTCACGTCGCGGCCGGTAAAGCCGGTGCCGCCGGTGGTGATGACGGCATCGACGCCCGGGTCTGTGATCCAGCGCCGGATCACCGCGCGGATCGCCTCGACATCGTCGGTGACGATCTCGCGCGCCGCGAGCTTGTGGCCGGCCGCGGTGAGACGGTCGGCCAGCGTGTTGCCCGACTTGTCATCCGCCAGCGTGCGGGTGTCGGAAATCGTCAGCACCGCGATGTTGAGCGGGATGAATGATTTGGATTCGTCGATCGAGGACATGATTTGCATCTTCTCGTCATGCCCGGGCTCGTCCCGGGCATCCACGTCTTTGCAGTCTATCAAAGATAAAGACGTGGATGGCCGGGACAAGCCCGGCCATGACGCTCAAATGCTTCCGATCCTTTAACCACCACCGAACGTGTTGCAGGCCTGCACGGTGCCCTGCTGGTAGCCGGTCATGAACCATTGCTTGCGCTGCGCGGCGGAGCCGTGGGTAAAGGAATCAGGCACCACCCTGCCCGTCGCCTGCCGTTGCAGCGTGTCGTCGCCGATCGCATTCGCCGTGGTCAGCGCGGCGTCGATGTCGCCGGCCTCGAGGAAGCCCGGCCGCTTCTTCTCCTCGCGGTTGACCCAGACGCCGGAGAGGCAATCGGCCTGCAACTCGACCTTGACCTGCAACGCGTTGGCCTCGGCCTTGCTGCCGGCCTGCTGCTGCAACCGGTTCACGCGCGGGATGATGCCAAGCAGGTTCTGGATATGATGGCCGGCCTCATGCGCGATGATATAGGCCGCGGTGAATTTGCAGGCGTTGCCCGAGCAGCCGCGGAAGCGCGTCTCGACCTCGCGGAAGAAGCCGGTGTCGAGGAAGATGGTCTTGTCCGGCGGGCAGTAGAACGGCCCCATCGCCGACTGCGCCATGCCGCAGCGGCCGCCATTGGTGGCGTTGCGGAACAGCACGATCTTCGGACCGGTGTAGGTCTGGCCCGAGGCCTGGAAGATCTCGCTCCAGCGATCGTCGATCTCGCCGAGGATGCCGGCGATCATGCTGCCCATCTCGTCGGTCGGCGCGCCGCGCTTGGCCTGCCCGCCCGACGACTGCCGGTCGGTCTGATAGCTCGGCGCCTGGCCACCGCCGGTGAGAATCTCGGCGCCGCCGATCAGGATGCGCGGATCGATGCCGAAGGCATAGCCGAGCAGGCCGAGCACGATGACCGTGCCGATACCGAGCCCGCCACCGCCGCCCATCGGAATCCCGAAGCCGCCACCACCACCGCCGCCTCCGCTGTCGTCGCGACGGTCTTCGACATCGTCGCTGCGGCGGAAATCATCATAGCGCATGGCGGTTTCCCTTCATTCCAGCCGGCGCCCCAATGCGGGACACACCAACCTAAAATTTCCATTCTGTTAATCAATATCCTGCCCGGCAAAAATTGCCTAGTCCGCAGACGCGCATCCTTTGCAGTGCGAACCGCTGCGAGCAGCGGCCAATTTACCGGCCGAATCGTGCCGGTTTGATGATCCGCAAAATTTTTCGCCGAACGCGCTGATGTTGCAGCACAACGCAAACGACACTGCGCCATGTCGCGCAAAAGATGCTGCAATCTTTTGCATGAACATTTCCAATTAAGTCGATTTTTACTTTGCCGGGTCAATGTGACGCCAGTCGGTTGTTTAGTCCCGCGTCGCCGACAGCGTCGCCTGAGTCAGAGTTCTTGAGTCATGGTAGTGTCGCGTCGCGGGGCGTCTGCAAGGGCGCCCCGCACTAAATTTGAGAGTGCCCCGTCGAGCCACATCGTCATTGGCGATTGCGTGGCCGAGTTGTCGAAGCTTCAGGCCGGCTCGGTCGACCTGGTCTTCGCGGATCCTCCCTACAATCTGCAGCTCAAGGGCGATCTCAAGCGCCCCGACGAATCGCATGTCGATGCCGTCAACGACGACTGGGACAAGTTCTCGTCGTTCGCTGCCTATGACGATTTCACCCGCGCCTGGCTGCTCGCCTGCCGCCGCGTGATGAAGCCGTCGGCAACGCTGTGGGTGATCGGCTCCTATCACAATATCTTCCGCGTCGGCGCGATCATGCAGGACCTCGGCTTCTGGCTCCTGAACGACATCGTGTGGCGCAAGTCCAATCCGATGCCGAATTTCCGCGGCCGGCGCTTCACCAACGCGCACGAGACCATGATCTGGGCCGCGCGCGACGAGAAGGCCAAGGGCTACACCTTCAATTACGAAGCGCTGAAGGCGTCCAATGAGGACGTGCAGGCGCGCTCCGACTGGCTGATCCCGCTGTGCACCGGCGAGGAACGCCTCAAGGGCGACGACGGCAAGAAGGTCCATCCGACGCAGAAGCCCGAGCAGCTGCTCGCCCGCGTGCTGCTGTCGTCGTCGAAGCCCGGCGATCTCGTGATTGATCCGTTCAACGGCACCGGAACGACAGGCGCGGTCGCCAAAAGGCTCGGCCGCAACTATATCGGCTTCGAGCGCGACCGGACCTATGCCGCCGCCGCCGAAGCGCGCATCGCCGCGATCGAGCCGCTGCCGGCCGAGACCTTGGCCCCGTTCATGACCGCACGCGAGGCGCCGCGGGTGGCATTCTCCGAACTGATCGAGCGCGGCATGATCGTCCCCGGCGCGAAGCTGGTCGATGCCAAGAAGCGCCATGGCGCACTGGTGCGCGCCGACGGCGCCATCATGCTCGGCGACAAGGTCGGCTCGATCCACCGCATCGGCGCGGTCGCGCAGGGCTCCGGCGCCTGCAACGGCTGGACCTTCTGGCACGTCGAGACCAAGACCGGCCTGCGGCTGATCGACGAGCTGCGCGCCGAGATCCGTTCCGAGATGGCGGTGGTCTGAGCGCCGCCGCAATTCCAGTCATCTACTCTCGTCATTCCCCGATGCGCAATTGCGCATCTGAGGGCTCGCGAAGCGAGAGCCCGGAATCCATCGAGCCGCTGAGCAAGTGGCGCAATGGATTCCGGGCTCGCCGCTCCGCGGCGCCCCGGAATGACGAGGTCGATGACGCCGTCTTGAACGCCGGCCGCCTTGTTGCGCCGCGATGACGGGACTACATTCGGCTCCGTCACTTGCCGTTTCGATTGGTCGCCCGATGCGAAGACAATCCGAGACCTTGCTGCTGGTGCCGCTGTTGCCGGTCTTCCTGCTCGGCATGTTTCCGATGCTGCTGATCGGCCTGCTCGGATTCTTCGGCCTGATCATTTTCGGCATCCTGCTGGTTTGCGTCGGCCTGACGCTCGCCCTCGAGGCGCATGGCGAGTTCAATGAAGAGATCATCGTGCACGGCTATGCCCGCGGCTCCGAGCGCGCGACGCAGCTGTCCCACCTGCATGCCGCGACCCGCTCCGCCGCCGTGCTGGACGTCGCGGGAATTGCGCTGATCGTCGCGGGTATCCTGGGCTTCTTCTGGGGCAGCTGACCAGCGCGCCACGCGACCCTGATTCACAAACTCGTCGCTTGCGCATTGCAGCGAATTTTGCGCATGAGGGGCCAAGCGGCCGTCCCCCCCCCCCCCCGCCGCGTCCCGATCTCGCCGGTCACAAGAACCAAGGGAGTCCCTTCATGATCAAATTCTATTTCAACGGTGCGCCGAACCCGAACAAGGTTGCCCTGTTCCTGGAAGAATCCGGCCTGCCGTTCGAGGCGATCCCGGTCGACACCCGCAAGGGCGAGCAGTTCGCGCCGGAATTCCTCAAGGTCAATCCGAACGGCAAGGTGCCGGCGATCGACGATGACGGGGTGCTGGTGTTCGACTCCAACGCCATCCTGCTCTACCTCGCCGAGGAGAACGGCAAGTTCCTGCCCGCCAACACGCCGGCCAACCGCGCCGCGACGCTGTCCTGGCTGATGTTCATCGCGACCGGGCTCGGCCCGTATTCCGGCCAGGCGGTGCATTTCAAGCATTTCGCGCCGAAGGACCTCGACTACGCCAACAACCGCTACCAGTACGAGGCGCATCGCCACTACAAGATCCTCGACGATCACCTGGCGAAATCACGCTACATGGTCGGCGACAGCTACACGATCGTCGACATGGCGTTCTGGGGCTGGGCGCGGATGGCGCCGTTCATCCTCGGCGAGGAAGGCTACGCCAAATATCCGAACGTGAAGCGGCTGGTCGACGAGATCTCGGCGCGGCCGGCGGCGGCGCGCGCGATCGCGCTGAAGGACAAGCACACCTTCAAGGCGGAGATGGACGACGCGGCCCGCGACATCATGTTCGGCCACCTCAAGTCCAAGGTGGCGTAAGCACTGCGCAGGGTGGGCAAGGACGCATGGCGCCCTGCCCACCCTGCATGCGGCGATCCTTTCGATCTCACGGCGGCCAGTACGGCCTGCCCTTGTCATACCGGCCGTGGTCGACGACGTCGGCGCGGCAGATCCCCATATCCTGCAGCTCGCGTTCACTCATGGCTGCAAGCTGCCGCCATGCGCGCCGGTTCTCACGCCACTGCCTGATCCAGGCGGGCGCCGCCGCGAGCCCGGCAACCAAGCACCTAACCCGCCGCGCGAACCGCGGCCGCCGGAAACGGACCGAGCGCCTTCTCGGTCAGCACTGAGTCGCAATATTCCCGGATTTCCTTGATCCGGCCGCCGTCGAAGCGAAACACCAGGCAATAATCGTTGTCGTAGCGCTGGCCTTCCTTGGTGAGGTTGTTGCCCTTGGCCTCGACCGCGACGATGTCGCCGTCGGCGATGAATCGATGGGCGATGGTGCGGCCGCGCTCCACCAGCCTGGAGCGGACGTGGCCGTGCAGGTCGTTCATGATCGATTGCTTGCCGGTAAAGGTGCGCGACCAGGAATATTGCCCGGTCACGGTCCAGATCGCGTCGTCGGCGAGATTGGCCACCAGCAGCGATTTCTCGCGCACCGCGGGATCGGGATCGCCTGCGATCGCGAATATTTCCTGCACCAGTTTCTTGTTGTCGGCTGCGCTCATGGCGTGTCTCCTTGTGATGGGTTGGCTCTGATTTCAGGCATTTCCTCACGCGAAGCGCTATTCGCTTCGCGTGAGAACGCCTTGCCTCCCGATCATGCGGCCCTGACGCACATTCTTCCAATCGATAGGTGGTATGATATATATTCACCTGATGAATTTGAATTCGCTTGACCTCAACCTGCTGGTCGCACTCGATGCCCTGCTGCGCGATGCCAATGTCAGCCGCGCCGCGATGCGGCTCAATCTGTCGCAGCCCGCGACCAGCCACGCATTGCAGCGGCTGCGCGACCTGATCGGCGATCCGCTGCTGGTGCGCAACGGCGCGCGGATGGAGCTGACGCCGCGGGCGCAGGCGCTGCGTTCACCGCTCGCGCAGGCGCTCGACCAGGTACGCACGCTATTCGTCTCCGATGATTTCGACCCCGCGCGCAGCGAGCGGCATTTCCGCCTGATGATGCCCGACCTCGCGGTCGAGCTGCTGATGCCGCGGCTGATGGAGAAGGTGACGCAGCTGGCGCCGAACGTCACCATCGACGTGGTGCCGTGGCGGAGCTCCCCGATCTTCACGCCCGACTTCGCCCGCACCATCGATCTCGTGATCTCGATCGGCAACTCCTTCAAGGGATTTCACCGCCAGCGGCTCTACACCGACATCGATGCGCTCGCTGTGCGGCGCGGTCACCCCGCCGGCATCAAATTGAAGAAGCGCGAGGCGTTCCTCGCCGCGCGGCATGTCGCCGTGATCATCCGCGGCCACAACGAGGATCTGATCGACACCTGGCTGCGCGCCAAGGGCATCCAGCGGCGGATCGCGCTGGTGGTGCCGGGCTATATCGAGGCGCTGCACGTCACCGCGCGGACCGACCTCGTCGCCTTCGTGCCGCGCCGGCTGATCTCCGCGCTGTCGAAGCAATTATCGCTGGTGACGGTGACGCCACCGCTCGATCCCGGAATCGACGAGCAGCACATGTTCTATCCGACCCGGGCGCAGATGGATCCCGGTTCGATCTGGCTGCGCCGGCTGATGCTGGAGACCGGACGAGAGCTCGAGACGCGGAAGGTGTGACGGCACGCTCCACATGTCGTCCCGGCGAAGGCCGGGACCCATAACCACAGGGTTGCGTTGTGAGAGCGCGCTGCGGCCCCAGCGTCGCGCAACAACGATCATTCGCGGTTATGGGTCCCGGGTCGCGCTGCGCTTGCCCGGGACGACACCGAATTTCTCGCGCTTACACCCTCTGCTCGGCCAACACCTTCTGCACCGCCGGCCGCTGCTCCATCGCGGCACGATGCGCCTTCACCTTGGGCAGGGTCGCAATGTCGACCCCGTCGCCATCGAGCCAGAGGGTGAGCGTGTAGAGATAGGCGTCGCCGACCGTGTAGCTGTCGCCCATCACCCACGGGCCCTTCAGCATGTCGCGCTCGATCAGGTTGAAGCAGGCGCCCATGGTCTTCGGGACCATCGACTTCATGTCGGCGAACGACGTCTCCTGGGTCGCCCAGCGCGCGCCGCGCATCTTGTGGGCGTGGCAGACATGCACCGTCGAGCAGAGGTAGGAATTGAAGGCCTGCAGCCTGGCGAATGCGAAGGCGTCGTCGAGCGGCGCGAGCTTCGCCTGCGGATAGGTCTGCGCGATGTAGGCCAGCATCGCCGGCGTCTCGGTGAGCACGCCGTGGTCGGTCACCAGCGCCGGAACGCGGCCCTTCGGATTGATCTTCAGATACTCCGGGCTGTTCTGCTGGTTGATCTTGAAATCGAGCCGCTCGACCGAATAGGGCGCGCCGGCCTCGGCCAGTGCGATGTGGGACGCGAGCGCGCAGGTGCCGGGGGCGGTATAGAGCTTGAGCATGTCGTTGTCCTCTGCGGGCCTTGTCGGTTCGGTGCGAACCCGGCCTGGCTTGTTTTGAGATGCGGCGGACGTTAGCGGCAGCACCCCTTGCCGTCCACCCCGCGCGGTGCCGCGGACCTTGCCCGCGGCGGTGCCGCCATGCGATGACCATGGCCAATCGAGAGGGCTTTTCATGACTGTGCTCATTGCAGGTGGCGGAATTGGCGGGCTGACGCTGGCGCTCAGCCTGCACCAGATCGGCGTGCCCTGCCGCGTCTTCGAGAGCGTGCCCGAATTGCGGCCACTCGGCGTCGGCATCAACGTGCTGCCGCATGCGGTGCGCGAATTGATCGAGCTCGGCCTGCACGATGTGCTCGACGCATCGGCCGTGCGGACCCGCGAGCTCGCCTATTTCTCCAAGCACGGCAAGCCGATCTGGAGCGAGCCGCGCGGGCTCGAGGCCGGCTATAAGTGGCCGCAGTTCTCGATCCATCGCGGCCGGTTGCAGCAGCTGCTGCTCGATGCCGCGACCGAACGGCTGGGGCCAGAGAACATCCTGACCAGCCATCATCTCACCGGCTGGACCGAGACCGCCGACGGCGTCCGCGCCGACTTCATCGACAAGGCGACCGGCAAGCCCGCCGGCAGCTACGACGGCGCGGTGCTGATCGCCGCCGACGGCATCCATTCGGCGGTGCGCGAGAAGCTCTATCCGCAGGAAGGGCCGCCGATCTGGAACGGCCGCATCCTGTGGCGCGGCATCACCCGCGGCAATGCCTTCCTGACCGGCCGCACCATGATCATGGCCGGCCACGAGATCCTGAAATTCGTCTGCTATCCGATCTCGAAGGCGGCCGGCCCCGACGGCAAGTTCGACATCAACTGGGTCGCCGAGCGCCACATGCCGCCGACCTATCAGTGGCGCCGCGAGGACTATAACCGCACGGCAAAACTCGACGAGTTCCTGCCGTGGTTCGAGAGCTGGAATTTCGACTGGCTCGACGTGCCCGGCCTGATCCGGAACTGTCCGCACGCCTACGAATATCCGCTGGTCGATCGCGACCCGATCCCGCAATGGACCTTCGGCCGCGTCACGCTGATGGGCGACGCCGCGCACCCGATGTACCCGATCGGCTCCAACGGCGCCTCGCAGGCGATCCTCGATGCGCGCACGCTGACGCGCGAGATTTTGGCGCATGGCCCGACGCAGGCGGCGCTATCGGCCTATGAGGCCGAGCGGCGCCCGGCGACGACCGATCTCGTGATGCTGAACCGCCGCAACGGCCCGGAACAGGTGATGCAACTCGTCGAGGAGCGCGCACCCGACGGCTTTGGCGTCGTCACCGAGGTGTTGTCGCAGCAGGAGCTGGAAGACATCGCCGCCAACTACAAGCGCGTCGCCGGCTTCCAGGTCGAGGGGCTGAACGCCAAGCCGCCGATCGTGCAGCGGGCGGGAGCCTAAGTGCTGCGTGCATCAAAGCGCCGCTCTATGATTCCGTCACCCTGAGGAACCGCGAAACGGCGTCTCGAAGGGTGCACGGCCCGCGCTGGTGGCCGTGCATGCTTCGAGGCTCGCTCCGCTCGCACCTCAGCATGACGGGTTTGCTATAGCGCGCGCGCCGCCCTAGCGCAGCGCCCGCGACGCTTCCACCAGGCGGATGCTGCTGCTCGCGGTGGCGAGCAAAGAGCCATCCGCGGCGGTCAGCCGGCCCTCGACGAAGGCGATGGTCTTGCCGAGTTGCGTGACGGTCGCCTCGCCGGTGATCGGTCCTGGCTTGGCAGGCGCGAGGAAGTTCACGTTCATCGTGATGGTCGTGGTGAAGAGCCTGCCCTCGGTCATGATGAACACCGCCGGGCCCATCGTGTCGTCGAGCATCGCCGACAGCATGCCGCCCTGGATGAAGCCGGCCGGATTGCAGAAATCCTGCTTGCCGTCGAACACGATCCTGATCCAGCCGTCCTGCGGACGTGCGTCAGCCACGTGCCATCCCAGCAGCTTGGCGACTGGCGGCATCGGAATGCGGTCGAGTGCGGTTGCGATCATGGCGGCCTCCGTTTTGGACGTCGTAGCCGAGACCTGCTGCCAGCATGGTGTCAGCAGGTCGCCTCCCGCTAGAGATCCAGCCCGTGCGCGATGGCCTTGCGCATCACGTTGGGAAACGCCTCGCCGTCCAGCGTCGCCACCGGCACCCAGCGCATGCCGTCCGGCGCGCGGGTCCGCGGCGGAACACTGGCCGTGTAGACCACGAGCTCGAGCGGAAAGTGCGTGAACACATGGGTGACCACGCCCATCTTGCGGTGCCAGCGCGTGACGCCCTTGAGCTCCGGCGCCTGCGCCAGTGCGGCGGCATCCGCCTGCCCGGCAAGCCACTGCGATCCCGGCACCTCGGTCATGCCGCCGAGCAGGCCCTTTTCCGGGCGCGAACGCACCAGCAGCTCGCCGCCGCGCGTCACCACAAAGGCGGCGCCGCGGCGCAACGTGCCGCTCTTCTTCGGTGCCTTGTGCGGAAACATCTCCTGGTCGCCGCGGGCGCGGCCTGCGCAATCGTCATTCAGCGGACACAATGCGCAAGCCGGCTTCTTCGGCGTGCAGATGGTGGCGCCGAGATCCATCAGCGCCTGCGCGCTATCGCCGGCGCGAGAGTTCTCGTCGCCGGCGCGGGACGGGGCGAGCAATGTCGCCGCCATCTCCTTGATCAGCGGCTTGGCAAGTGGCAGCGCCGCCTCGATGGCGTAGAGCCGGGTGACCACGCGCTCGATGTTGCCGTCGACCGGCATGGTGCGGCGGTCGAACGCGATCGCGGCGATCGCCGCCGCGGTATAGGGCCCGATTCCGGGCAGCGCGCGCAGCCCCTCCTCGGTATCCGGAAACACTCCGCCATGGTCATTCAGCACCGCAACCGCGCAGGCATGCAGGTTGCGCGCCCGCGAATAATAGCCGAGCCCGGCCCACATCCTGAGGACATCGTCGAGCGAGGCGCGGCCGAGCGCGGTCACGTCGGGCCAGCGCGACAGGAATTTCTCAAAATAAGGTCCGACCGCCCTGACCGTGGTCTGCTGCAGCATGATCTCGGACAGCCACACGCGGTACGGATCGGCCCGCTCCCCCGCCTCTGCACGCCACGGCAGCCGCCGGCGATGCCGGTCGTACCAGGCGAGCAGACGTGCCGGGCGGTCGGCGGCTTCTCGCAACGGTCTTTGCTTGGTCGCTCGTGACAGGGACACGTTTCTCCTCGGGGCTCAGACACCGCCGCGCTATTCATTGCAGACTGTAACGCGACGCGTTATAGTCTGCACATGATCCAGAGCTTCGCCGATCCCGAGACAGCATTGATCTGGTCGGGCCGGCGCAGCAAGAGACTGCCGCCAGATATCCAGAACGTTGCGCTCAGGAAACTTCGTCTTCTGAACCAAGCCCGTGCATTGGGTGACCTGCGCGTGCCGCCCGGCAACCGCCTGGAGGCGCTGAGAGCCGACCGGTTGGGGCAGCATTCGATCCGCATCAACGATCAATGGCGGATCTGCTTTGTATGGGATGAAGGAGGACCGGCACATGTCGAAATCGTCGACTACCACGACTAAGAGCGGGCTGCTCCGCAACCCCCACCCCGGCGAAATCCTGCTCGAGGAGTTCCTCAACCCGATGGGCCTCAGTCAGAACGGACTGGCGCGAGCCGTTCATGTGCCCCCCCGTCGCATCAACGAGATCGTGCTCGGCAAACGCGACATCACCGCCGACACCGACCTGCGCCTCGCGCGCTATTTTGGCGTTTCGGAGGGGTTCTTTCTCGGATTACAGATGGATTATGACCTGATGCAACGTCGTCGCGAGATCGACCGCGATCTCAAGGCCATCCGGCCGCGCGCGGCCTGATGGCGGCTCCGTAACATGCTATAACCCCTCCCATGCCCAGACCCGGCCCGATCAGCGCAAAGCCCCTGTCGATCCTGCTCAGCGACGTCTTCACCGACGCCTATGCCAAGCAGGGCTTTGCCGCACGCGAACTGGTGACGCGCTGGACCGAGATCGCGGGCGACCGGATCGCGGCCTATTGCGAGCCGCTGAAGATCCAGTGGCCTCGGCCGGTCGAGGGGCAACCGCAGGAGCCGGCCACGCTGGTGCTGCGGGTCGAGGGGCCGATGGCGCTGGAGATCCAGCACTCCTCCGACGTCATCCTGGAACGGGTGAACCGCTTCTTCGGCTGGCACGCGGTCGGCCGCCTGACGATCCGGCAGGCGCCGCTTTCGCGCCGCGCCCCCCCGACCCGGCCGCGCCAGCCCGACGCCAAAGCCGTGGCCCGGGAGGCGGCAAATCTTGAGGCCGTCGAGGACGATGATCTGCGCGCCGCGCTGGCCCGACTGGGTGCCTCGATCAAGCGAAATTGACGCTTTTCGCAGGCTCGGCCGCGAGATCCCGGCATTGCCACAATGGTCGTTTCAAGCTAGCGAAGGCTTCTTTTCGGGACCCCCTTCATTCTGGCCTGAATGCGCCAATCCGGGAGCTGACCTTGATCATCACGCGCCGCGCTTTCACCACCGCTCTCTCGCTGACCGGGCTTGCCGCCCTCGCCGGGCTGTCGCCGCTGCGCCTGATCACGGACGCGTTCGCGCAGACCGCCGCCGAGGTCGCCAAGCCGCAGTCGCTGCCCGACATGGGGCTCGGCCCGCAGGACGCCAAGGTGACCATCATCGAATACGCCTCGATGACCTGCCCGCACTGTGCCAATTTCAACGAGACCGTGTTCCCGAAGATCAAGTCGACCTACATCGACAGCGGCAAGGTCCGCTACGTGTTCCGCGAATTCCCGCTCGACATCAAGGCCGCCGCCGGCTCGATGCTGGCGCGCTGCATCGCCAAGGACGACGCGCCGAAATTCTTCGCGGTGATCGACCTGCTGTTCCGCCAGCAGAACGACTGGGTGGTCAAGAACACCACCGAGACGCTGACGCGGATCGGCAAGCAGGCCGGCCTCAGCCAGCAGCAGGTCGAGGACTGCCTGAAGGATCAGACGCTGCTCGACAAGATCGCCGCCGACCAGAAATACGCCAACGACGTGCTGAAGGTGAACTCGACGCCGACCTTCTTCGTCAATGGCGAGATGCTGAAGGGCGAGACCTCGTTCGAGGAGTTCAGCAAGCACATCGACCCGCTGCTGAAGAGCTGATCCCGCGCCCGCGAATCTGACGTCATCATGCCCGCGTTCGAGTCGCGGCACGATAATTGTGGATGATTTGCGATCACGGCATGCCGCCGTCGCATTATTTGGTTGTTGAAAACCTGATTCGCGCGATGCGAATCTTGGAGGACATGCAGAGGCCGCAAAACCCCTGTAAATCCCTTGCAAATCCCTTGGGAAAAGCTTGGTCAAGCGGTTGCCCTGACGCACTAGCATCGCCATTGTCGCCGCTCATGAGAGCTGCACGCAGCTATTCACCCCAGACACCGACATTGCCTTCCATGGTATTGTCACGGCAGGGAGATTCGCGCCCGGCCAAACGAGATTTGTGTACATGAAGCTCACGCGCCTCCGCCTGCACGGTTTCAAGTCGTTCGTTGAACCCACCGATTTCATGATCGAGCCGGGCCTGACCGGCGTCGTCGGACCGAACGGCTGTGGCAAATCCAATCTCGTCGAAGCGCTGCGCTGGGCGATGGGCGAGACCTCGCACAAGTCGCTGCGCGCCGCCGACATGGATGCGGTGATCTTCGCCGGTTCCGGCAACCGTCCGGCGCGCAACCACGCCGAAGTCGTGATGACGATCGACAATTCCGATCGCTCCGCACCGGCCGCGATGAACGACAGCCAGCTGCTCGAAATCTCCCGCCGCATCGAGCGCGAGGCCGGCTCGGTCTACCGCATCAACGGCCGCGACGTGCGCGCCCGCGACGTGCAGATCCTGTTCGCCGACGCCGCCACCGGCGCGCGTTCGCCGGCGCTGGTCCACCAGGGCAAGATCGGCGAGATCATCCAAGCCAAGCCCGAGCAGCGCCGCCGCGTGCTGGAAGACGCCGCCGGCGTTGCCGGCCTGCACGCCCGCCGCCACGAGGCGGAACTCCGGCTGAAGGCGGCCGAAACCAACCTCACCCGCGTCGAGGACGTGATCGGCCAGCTCAGCGGCCAGATGGAAGGTCTGAAGAAGCAGGCGCGCCAGGCGATTCGCTACCGCGAGGTCGCCGCCAAGGTGCGCAAGTCCGAGGCCATGCTGTTCCATCTGCGCTGGATCGAGGCCAATGCCGACGTCAACGACGCCGCGCACACCCATGACATCTCCGTGCGCGAGATGGCCGAGCGCACCCGCGAGCAGGCCGAATCCGCCCGCATCCAGGCGATCCGCGCCGCCGAATTGCCCGCGCTCCGTGACGCCGAGGCGCGCGCCGCCGCCGGCCTGCAGCGCCTGACCAATGCGCGCGAGATGCTGGATCGCGAGGAGCAGCGCGCCAAGGAACGCGTCGGCGAGCTCGATCGCCGCCTCACCCAGTTCGCCCAGGATATCGCGCGCGAGCAGCAGCAGACCTCCGATGCCGACATCGCGTTGCAGCGGCTCGACACCGAAGACGCCGAGCTCAAGGAAGAGATCAAGTCGCGGGTCGAGAAGCGCTCCGGCGTCGACGAGCGCGTCTCGGAGGCCGAGGAGATCCTGGCCGCGACCGAGCGCCAGTTCTCCGAGCTGACCACGCAGCTCGCCGACCTCACCGCCAAGCGCAACCAGCTCGAAGCCGGCGTGCGCACGCATCGCGACCGGCTGGCGCGGCTCGATCAGGAGATCGCCAACGTCCAGGCCGAAGAAACCAAGCTCGCGCAGGAGACCGGCAATCTCGGCGACATCGACGCGCTCGCCGCCGCCATGGAAATGGCGCAGCAGACGCTCGCCGAATCCGAGGCGGCTGTGCAGGAGAGCGAGGCGCATCACGCCGCCGCACGGCAGACGCTGGAATCCTCCCGCAATCCGCTCGCTGAAGCCGATAAGCGCGTGCAGCGGCTCGAGACCGAAGCCCGCACCATCTCCAAGCTCGTCACCAGCGAGACCAAGAATCTGTGGCCGCCGATCATCGACGGCATCACGGTCGCCAAGGGCTACGAAAAGGCGATCGGCGCCGTGCTCGGCGACGACCTCGACGCGCCGGTGGATTCCTCTGCGCCGATGCGCTGGACCAATGTCGGGGAAGCCGCGGGCGATCCTGCGCTGCCTGACGGAATCGAACGGCTGGCCGATCACGTCCAGGCGCCGCCGGAACTGGCGCGCCGTCTGGCCCAGATCGGCGTGGTGGCCAAAGAACGCGGCGCCGCGCTGGTGTCGCAGCTGAAGACCGGCCAGCGGCTGGTGTCGCTCGAAGGCGACGTCTGGCGCTGGGACGGCTTTGTCGCCGACGCGCATGCCCCGACCGGCGCGGCCCGCCGCCTCGCCGAACGCGCCCGCCTGGTCGATATCGAGCATGAGCTTGAACAGGCCCGCATCGATGCCGCCGCCAAGCGCCAGGCGCTGGAGACCGCCGAAGAAGAACTGCGCTCGGCATCCGCCGCCGAGGGTGCGTCGCGCGAAGCCGTGCGTGCCGCCCGCCGCGAGACCGACGCTGCGCGTGAGCGCCATGCCGCGACCGAACGCGAGATCAACCGCCACTCTGCGCGCAAATCGGCGCTGACCGAGGCGCACAGCCGCGTCGCCGCCGACCGCGCCGAGGCCGAAGCCGCGCATGAGAACGCAGTTGCCGCGCTGTCCGAACTGCCGCCGGGCGTCGAGACCGAAGCCCAGCTCGCCGCGGTTCGCGCCGAGATCGACAACCAGCGCCGTGCCGCGGCGCAAGTCCGCGCCGAGGCGCAGGCGCTCGCCCGCGAGGCCGAACTCGCCGACCGCCGCGTGCAGGCCATCGTTGCCGAACGCAACGAGTGGCAGAGCCGCAAGACCAGCGCCGCCTCGCAGGTCGGGACCATCGAAGAGCGCATCGCCGAGGTGTCGGCCGAGCGCGAGGAACTGGCCAATGCGCCGGAAGTGTTCGCCGAGAAGCGCAGCGCGCTGATCACGGAGATCGAGCACGCCGAGGGCGATCGAAGGATCGCGGCCGATGCGCTGGCGACCGCGGAAGCCGCGATGGCGGAAACCGATCGCCTCGCCAAGGCCTCGCTCGAAGCGCTGTCGTCCTCCCGCGAAGCCACCGCGCGCGCCGAAGAGCGCATGGAAGGCACCCGCCGCCGCCTCGCCGACATCGAACGCGAAATCCACGACATGCTCGAGGTTGAGCCGAGCGCGGTCGTCGGCATGGCCGAGATCGAGCCCGGCGCGGAGCTGCCGCCGGTCGCGCAGGTCGAGGAAGAACTTGAAAAGTTGCGCCGCGACCGCGAGCGCTTGGGCGCGGTCAATCTGCGCGCCGAGGAAGAACTCAAGGAAGTCGAGACCCAGCACACCGCGCTGACCACCGAACGCGACGACCTTGTCGAGGCGATCAAGCGGCTGCGGCAGGGCATCCAGAGCCTCAACCGCGAAGCGCGCGAGCGCCTGCTGACCTCGTTCGAGACCGTCAACAACCACTTCAAGCGGCTGTTCACCGAGCTGTTCGGCGGCGGCGAAGCCGCGCTGCACCTGATCGAGAGCGACGATCCGCTCGAGGCCGGCCTCGAGATCATCGCCAAGCCGCCCGGCAAGAAGCCGCAGACCCTGTCGCTGCTGTCAGGCGGCGAGCAGGCGCTGACAGCGCTCGCGCTGATCTTCGCGGTGTTCCTGACCAACCCGTCGCCGATCTGCGTGCTGGACGAAGTCGACGCGCCGCTCGACGACCACAACGTCGAACGGTTCTGCACCCTGCTGAACGAGATGACGGCGTCGACCGAAACCCGCTTCATCATCATCACGCACAATCCGATCACGATGGCGCGGATGAACCGGCTGTTCGGCGTCACCATGGCCGAGCGCGGCGTGTCGCAGCTGGTGTCGGTCGACCTGCAGGGTGCGGTCGATATCCTCGACCAGAACGTGGCGTAACGCACTCAGGCGTCATCCTGAGGAGCCGCGCATTCGCGCGGCGTCTCGAAGGGTGGGCCACGACTCGTGATTGTCATCCTTCGAGGCTCGCAAGCGCTCGCACCTCAGGATGACGGCGAACCATGACCTCACCCGATCTCCCCGCCGAACTGCGCGCGGCCCTCAACGCCAGGCTCGAAGGCCGCTCGCGCAGCGATGCCGCGGGCCGCGCCGCGGTGATCTCACAGACCTATCGCGAGGGCGGTGGCTCCGGGACAATCCGGACCGAGACCGATGCGCTGGCCTACGCGCTGGCGCGGATGCCGGCGACCTATGCGGCCGTGGTGGCGAGCCTCAATGCGCTGACGGAGATCCGGCCGGATTTTGCGCCAGCGAGCCTGCTCGACGTCGGCGCCGGCCCCGGGACTGCGACCTGGGCGGCGGCGGAGACGTTCACATCGCTGAAGGGCTTCACCCTGTTCGACGCCAACGGCGCGTTGCGAACGCTCGCCGAGGGGCTGTTTCACGGCAGCATTCGCCTGCACGACACCAGCTACCAACTCGGCCAAGCCCGCGCCCTGCTGGACAAGGCCGACCCGGCCGACCTCGTCGTCGCCAGCTACATGATCGGCGAGCTCGGCGAGGCCGAGCGCGCGGCACTGGCCGATGCGCTGTGGTCCAAAGCTCGCGACACGCTGCTGGTCGTCGAACCCGGCACGCCCGCGGGCTATGCGCGGATCATCGCGCTGCGCGCCCGATTGATCGCCGCCGGCGCGCATGTCACAGCCCCCTGCCCGCATGACGGCGGCTGCCCGCTGGTCGCGCCCGACTGGTGCCATTTCTCGCAGCGCCTGCAACGCTCGCGCGCGCACAAGCAGGTCAAGGGCGCCGATGCCCCATTCGAGGACGAGCGCTTCGCCTATGTCGCGCTGAGCCGCGCGCGCGTTGAGAACCGGCCATCGCGCGTGCTGGCGCAGCCGGATGTCGGCAAGGTCGAGGTTGCGGCCAAGCTCTGCACGTCCGAGGGCGTCGTCGTCGCCAAGGTGCCCCGCCGCGCCAAGGCCGATTACGCTCGCGCCCGGCGCTGGCGCTGGGGCGATGCAGTTTAGCTGCTTGCGTCGTCCCGGCGAAGGCCGGGACCCATACGCCGCGGCCCGCGGAAGGGGCACAAGCGGCGCCGGCTTTGCTTCATCATCAAGATTGGTGGTTATGGGTCCCGGCTTTCGCCGGGACGACGAATGTTGAACCAATCTTGGTTCTGTTCCGACCAATCCATGCCCACCTTTTCGCGGCGGGCTGCCCTGCGCCCCGATCTTGGGCTACGGTGCCGCCGTTTCGTCCATCAGGAGCTGCCCTGTCATGTCGACCAGCTGGATCGTTATCGGCGTCATCGTCCTACTCGTGCTGTTTGCGTTCGGCGCCTACAACCGCCTCGTCGCGCTCGGCCAGCGCGTCAGCCAGGCCTTTGCCGATATCGATGTACAGCTCAAGCAGCGCCACGATCTGATCCCGAACCTGGTCGAGACCGTGAAGGGCTATGCCGCACATGAGCGCGGCACGCTCGACGACGTCATCAAGGCGCGCAACTCGGCGATCTCTGCTCAGGGACCGGCCCAGGTCTCGGCGGCGGAGAACCAGCTCTCCGGCGCGCTCGGCCGGTTGATCGCGCTGTCCGAGGCCTACCCGGACCTCAAGGCCAACGCCAATTTCCAGCAGCTCGCCTCCGAGCTTTCCGATCTCGAGAACAAGATCGCCGCGAGCCGCCGCTTCTTCAACAACGCGGTCCAGGAATACAACACCGGCATCCAGCAGATGCCGGCCGCACTGTTCGCCGGCATGTTCGGCTTCACCCGCAAGGATTTCTTCGACCTCGGCGCCAGCCGCACGGAGGTCGAGGCGGCACCGAGCGTGAAGTTCTGATTACTTCCTTCGAGATGACGCCCCTTCGGTCATTCCGGGGCGATGCAACGCATCGAACCCGGAATCTCATCTCACTCACTCATCTCGAGATTCCGGGTTCGCGCGTGCCGCGCGCCCCGGAATGACGGTGAGAGCGGACGCGCACCATGGCCGCCTATGGTCTCTACACGCATATCGCATCGAACAAGTTTCGTTCGATGCTGTTGCTCGCCGGCCTGTTCCTGCTGATCTACGTGCTGGTCTATGCCGGCGCGCTGGTCGCGGAGGTGATGATCGATAGCGGCCGCACGGCCGATTATTATCTGACCCATGCCTCGCGCGATCTGGTCTCGGCCTTCCCATGGGCGACGATCGCGGCGGTGGCCTGGATCGTGATCGCCTATTTCTTCCACCAGAAGATGATCGACGCCGTCACCGGCGGCGAAAGCGTCACGCGCCAGCAGCAACCGCGGCTCTACAATCTCCTCGAAAACCTCTGCATCTCGCGCGGCATCCCGATGCCGAAGCTGAAGGTGATGGACAGCCCGGCGCTGAACGCGTTCGCGACCGGGCTGAACCCGCGGCAATACGCCGTCACGGTCACCACGGGCTTGTTGAGGGCACTGAACGACCAGGAGATCGAGGCCGTGCTCGGCCACGAGCTCACCCATATCAAGAACGGCGACGTGCAGCTGATGGTGGTCGCCGTGATCATCGCCGGCGTGGTCGGCTTCTTCGGCGAGCTGTTCTTCCGCCTGTTCACAAATCTGTCGTGGAGCGGCGGTGGTGGCGGCTGGTCATCCTCGTCATCCTCCCGATCGTCGTCATCCTCGGACCGCGACAGCAAGGGCTCGGGCGGCGGCGCGATCATCGTCATCATCATCGCGATCGCGCTGATCGTGCTGGCGTGGCTGCTGTCGCAAGTGGTCAAGCTTGCGCTGTCGCGGTCGCGCGAATTCCTCGCCGATGCCGGATCGGTCGAGCTGACGAAGAATCCAGATGCGATGATTTCGGCGCTGCGCAAGATCGAGAACCGCGGCGAGTTGCCGGGCGCCACCTCGGCGGTGATGGAACTCTGCGTCGACAATCCGCGCGAGGGTTTTGCCGACCTGTTTGCCACCCATCCGTCGGTGAAGTCCCGGGTCGATGCCCTGGTGAAATACGCCGGCGGCCACGATCCCGGACCGTTGGCGCTGCCGGATGAGACATCGGACGCGACGGGAACGCAGGACCAGCCGTCCGCGGCGGGCGACCAGCCTCCGCCTGTCACCCACGGCCCGTGGGGCGACACGCCGCCTGCACAACCGAACAATCCGCCGCCGCTCCCGGGCACCAGCCCCGCACAGGGACCATTGGGACCGCTGGGTCCTCTGCAAGGCCCGCTTCAAGGCCCGCTTCAAGGCCCCTGGGGCCGGCACCGCTGATCGTGCCCTAGACCACTCAGTCCATTAAGGAAATCCCCACCAAGCCGGTCATGGGCACCTTAAGGAATTGAATTCTCCCTCGTTTCTGCCATGTTCGCGCCCAAAGCAGTGTGGGGACTTGCCGATCGCCATCGCGGTCGGGAGCGCGCTTTAAGGGACTTCCATGGCAAAGCCGGTTGTGATCGTGGTGGGCGCTGACAAGGGCGGGGTCGGCAAGACCACCGTCTCGCGGACGCTCCTGGACTATTTCAGTGCCAACAACGTGCAGACCCGGGCGTTCGACACCGAGTCGCCGCGCGGCACGCTGAAGCGCTTCCACCCCGACATCACCGAGATCGTCGACATGACGACGACCGCGGACCAGATGAAGATCTTCGATACGCTGAACGCCGGTTCCTCGGTCACCGTGATCGACGTCCGCGCCGGCCTGCTCTCGCCCGCGCTGGCCTCGCTGCGCGACATCGGCTTCCTCGACGCCGCGCGCTCCGGCCAGATCACCTTCGCCGTATTCCACATCCTCGGCCCGTCGATCGCCTCGCTGGACGAGATCGCCGAGACCGCCAATTTCATGAGCGGCGCGAAGTATTTCCTGGTGAAGAACTTCATCAACGACACCCAGTTCTTCCAATGGGACCAGGCGACCTACAATTCCTACTTCCACCGCATCAAGGATGCCGTGGACCTCACCATCCCGAAGCTCAACGAAATGGCCTACGAGCAGGTCGAGGTCTCCTCGGTTCCGTTCCTGAAATTCGTCGCCAACAAGGGCATCAACGACGACGCCGCGAACTACTCCTTCGTGCTGCGCGGCTATGTCCGGCACTGGCTCGCCAATGTCTGGAGCGAGTTCGACCGGATCAAGCTGACCGACCTGGTCGGCGCCAAGTCGGCCAAGGGCGAAAAGTAGTCGCGCGCGGAGGCAGCGAAAAGTCGCGCCCGGCAGCGAAAAAAAATCGCGCCGGGGGGCGGCGATGGGGCTGGATTGGACGAAAATTTGGCCTGATATAGCGGGCGATGTCGTCCACGCCCGTTTACATCATCTGCTCGCCCCGCCCGCAGGTCGGCAAGACGCTGATCGCGCGGCTGCTCGGCGAATTCCTGCTGCTCAAGAACGGCGACGTCGTCTGCTACGACATCAATCTGAAGGAGCCGTCGCTGCTCGACTATCTGCCGCGGATCACCGAAACCGCCGACGTGATCGACACCTACGGCAAGATGCAGCTGATGGACCGCGTCATCGTCAATGACGGCATCGCCAAGGTGATCGACCTCGGCTACCACGCCTTCGACGAATTCTTCAAAATGGTCGACCAGATCGGGCTGATGAAGGAGGCGCTGCGCCGCCGCGTCTCGCCTGTGATCCTGTATGTGGCGGACACCGACCGCGCCTCGGTGCACGGCTACCAGACGCTGCAGGGCATGATCCCGCCGAACGCGCTCGTCGTGATCGACAACGAGTTCGTGGTCCGCGGCGAGCTGCCGCCGGTCATGACCGGCAGCCGGGTGCTGCGCTTCCGTGCGCTGCCGGTGTTCCTGAAGACCTATATCGACCGGCTGACCTTCTCCTTCACCGGCTATCTGCGCCAGGAGAGGGACTCATCGACCGAGCTGCATCAGTGGATCCGGAAGAACTACACCACGTTCCGCGATCTCGAGCTGAGCATGCTGCTGCTGCGGGGATGACTGCGAAGCGCGAGCCGGGACCCATAACCACAGTTGTGCGTTTGGCGAAGGCTGGGGCCACAGCATCGTTCCACAATCACTATTCGTGGTCATGGGTCCCTGCTTTCGCAGGGACGACGAGTTGGAGAGACTGGCGCTAGTGCCCTTCGAAGGCCATCAGCGTGCGTACCGGAACGTCCATCGCGCGCAGCTTGGCGGCGCCGCCGAGATCGGGCAGGTCGATGATGAAGCAGGCGGCGACCACATTGGCGCCGATCTGGCGCAGCAGCTTCACCGCGCCCTCCGCGGTGCCGCCGGTCGCAATCAGATCGTCGACCAGGATCACGCGCTCGCCGGGCTGCACGGCGTCGGCATGCATCTCCATCTCGTCGATGCCGTATTCCAGCGAGTAGGCGATCCGCACCGTGGTGTGCGGCAGCTTGCCCTTCTTGCGGATCGGCACGAAGCCGGCGGAGAGCTGATGCGCCACCGCGCCGCCAAGGATGAAGCCGCGCGCCTCGATGCCCGCGACCTTGTCGACCTTCGCCCCCGCCCAGGGATGCACCAGCTCATCGACCGCGCGGCGGAAGGCGCGGGCATCGGCGAGCAGCGTCGTGATGTCGCGGAACAGGATGCCCTTCTTCGGGTAGTCCGTGATGGTGCGAACGGTCGCCTTGATGTCGTGGTCGAAGGTCATTGGTCTCTCGCCTTTTTCCGCATCGTCATTGCGAGGAGCGCAAGCGACGAAGCAATCCACCTCTCCGCGGAGGGGGCGTGGATTGCTTCGCTGCGCTCGCAATGACGGTCCAAATCAATTTGCCCCCGGGTTAAGCCGGAATGCATTCTCGACAATGCGCAGGCCCACCTCGTTGCCGAGCGACATCAGCGATTCCGGATGGAATTGCACGCCGCCGACCGGCAGGGTCTTGTGCTCGATCACCATCGCGACGCCGTCTTCGGTGGTCGCGGTCACCGCCAGCACCTCGGGCACGCTATCGCGCTCGACATAGAGCGAGTGATAGCGGCCGATCACGATCTCATTCGGCAGATTGTGCATCAGCCTGCCGCCACGGACCTGGACGCGCGACGGCCGGCCATGCGCGGGCTGGCCGAGCTGGCCGAGCTGGCCGCCGAAATATTCGCCGATCGCCTGCACGCCGAGGCAGACGCCGAAGATCGGCAGCTTCTTCTCGAGCGCGGTGTCGATGGTTTTCGCGATGCCAAAATCCTCCGGGCGACCCGGCCCGGGCGACAGCACCAGCAAGTCCCATCCGCGCTGCTTCAGCATGTCCTGGGCATGGATGTGCCGGACCACGGTGACGTTGGCGCCGACCTGGCGGAAGTAATCGGCCAGCATGTGTACAAAACTATCGTCGTGATCGATCAAGAGCACGTTCTTGCCCGAGCCGGTGGCGTCAGGCGCGAAATCCGACAGCGGCTTCGGCGGATCGCCGCGCAGCGCCTGGAACAACGCCGCGGCCTTGACCTGGCATTCGCGGTCTTCGGCGGCCGGATCCGAGTCGAACAGACAGGTGGCGCCGACGCGCACCTCGGCGAGACCGTCCTTCATGCGGATGGTGCGGATGGTGAGGCCGGTGTTGATGCTGCCGTCGAAATTGACGCAGCCGATCGCGCCGGCGTACCAGCGCCGCGGCGACCGCTCATGGTCCTCGACGAACTGCATCGCCCACAATTTCGGCGCGCCGGTCACCGTCACGGCCCAGGCATGGGTGAGGAAGGCGTCGAGCGAATCGAAGCCCGGCCGCAGCATGCCCTCGACGTGGTCGACGGTATGAAACAGTTTTGAGTAGGTCTCGATCTGCCGCCGCGCCAGCACCTTGATGGTGCCGGGCACGCAGACGCGCGCCTTGTCGTTGCGGTCGACGTCGGTGCACATGTTGAGCTCGAACTCGTCCTTCTCCGAGTTCAACAGCTTGCGGATCTGCTCGGCGTCGCCGATCGAGTCCGAGCCGCGCGCGATGGTGCCCGAGATCGGGCAGGTCTCGACCCGGCGGCCGTCGGAGCGCACGAACATCTCCGGCGATGCGGAGACCAGGAATTCGCCGTCGCCGAGATTCATCAGCGCGCCATAGGGGGACGGGTTGATGCGGCAAAGCCGCTGGAACACTTCCGCCGGCGAACGGTCGCAGGGCTCGGCGAACAGCTGCCCGGGCACCGCCTCGAACAGATCGCCGCGGGCGAACGCCGCGCGCGCCACTTCAACGGTCGCCTGATATTCGCCCGGGGCGTGATCGGCAAAGCCCTGACGCCCGGTCTTGGCGTAAAGGCTCGGCGCGGTCTCGTGCGATTGGCCGGCTGTGGATTTGCCCTTCCACGAGAACTCGTAATTCAGCGCCACGCCTCGGCCGGTGGCGCGGTCATAGGCCAACAGGCGGTCCGGCACGTAAAGCACGATGTCGCGCTGGTCGGCCTCGCGGGCACGCTTCTGCACGATGTCCTCGATCTGGAACACGAGATCATAGGCGAAGGCGCCGAACAGCCCGAGCAGCGGATCGGCATTGGAGGTGAATGCCGCCACCATGTCGCGCACCAGCGACATCACGCTGGCGCGGCGGGTGCGCTGGTCTTCCTCGACCGGCGCGGCGCCGCGGATGATGTGGCCCGCGAGCCTGGTCGCACTGCGCTCGGTGATTGCGACACAGGGCTCGCGCAGCACGTCGCCGAGGAAGGCGATCTGCACCTCGCCGCGCGGGTTCAGCGCCTGCAACGAGAAATCGGTGCCTGTGGTTTCCAGCACCAGCGGCGGATCGGCAAAGCCGAGGTCAAAGCTCTCGTAGCGGCCCGGCACCGTCGTGCCCGAGGACAGCACCACGCCGCGGCGGCGGTCCAAGAGCGCGATCAGCTCGTCGAGGCGGTTGGCGCCGCCGGTGAACTGCTCGACCACGCGCGCAACCGCGAGGCCGCCATTGGTGAGGTATTCGCTCTTGGCCGGCAGGGAGAAGACTGTCCTGTTCATGTGATCCTCTTACGAGACTTGGGAAGAGAGCGCCACACAGGACAAACGAAGGGACCGTCGCACTGCGATGGCGACCTTCGACGTTTTTGAGAAATGAAAACGCACCGGCCACCTATGAGAAGGTGGGCCACCAACGACGGGATGGACTGGCAACGGTGCTCATGGCCGCTACTCACCACCGGGCGCGAGCCGTGTCAAGGGATGGCCCGACACCCCTGCCCCAATCCTGGACGCCCGCGTGGACGGCATTTTCGGGGTTTGAAGGGACCGGAAACCGCGTAGGATTTGTCGAAATGGCGGCCGGTCAGCCGCCCAAAAAACAGACAGATGGTGGAGGCGCAGATGGCGATTTTGGGTCTCGGATATGCCGGCTTCGGCTCCGACGCGCTCGACGACTGGCGGCAGTTCGGCACCGGCCTGGTCGGGCTGCAGGCGATCGAGCGCGGCAACACGCTGCTCGCCTTCCGGATGGACGACCGCAAGCAGCGTATCGTGATCGACCGCGCGCAGGGCGAAGGGACAAGGTTCTTCGGCTGGGAGGTGGCGGATGCAGCAGCCCTCGACGCGCTGGCGGCGCGGCTCGAGCATGCCGGTGTCGCCGTGACCGCCGAGCCGCAGGCGCTTGCCGACGCGCGGCGGGTCCGCGGCCTGATCTCGTTTCGGGATCCGGCCGGCAACCGTCTGGAGGCGTTTCATGGCCCCGAGATCGACGACACGCCGTTCCGACCGGGACGATCGATCTCCGGCTTCCGCACCGGCGCGCTCGGGCTCGGCCACGCGGTGCTGACCGTCGAGAACATCGCACCCGTCATGAGCTTCTATGTCGATGTGCTCGGCTTCGGCCTCAGCGACTACATCGAAAAGCCGTTCCGCGCCTATTTCTTCCACATCAATGCGCGCCATCACTCGCTGGCGCTGATCGAGACCGGCAGCAACGGCATGCATCATCTGATGGTCGAGCTGTTCTCGCTCGACGATGTCGGTCAGGCCTACGACATCGCGATGAAGGAAGACCGGGTCAACGTCACGCTCGGCCGCCACACCAACGATCTGATGACATCGTTCTACGCCAAGTCGCCGTCAGCCTTCATGGTCGAGTGCGGCTGGGGCGGCCGCGAGATCGATCCCGCGAACTGGACGCCGTTCGAGATGCATGATGGCCCGAGCCTGTGGGGCCACGAACGGGTCTGGCTGTCGCCGGAGGACCGCGCGGTCGCGCGCGAGATGCGGATGCGCGCTGCCTCAGAAGGCAAGCGCGCACCGGTGCAAGTGCTGGAAGGCAATTTCAAGCTGATGTCGGGCACCTGCCCGTGGTGGGACGGGGTGAAGGCGGAAAACTAGTTCTCCGTCGTCCCTGCGAAAGCAGGGACCCATAACCACAGGGCGTAGTAGTTTGGCAAAGCCGTCGACCAGCTTGCTTTGATCACAACCGCCGCGGCGTATGGGTCCCGGCCTTCGCCGGGACGACGCCGGTGGTTTTCGCGATCGGGTTATCCCAGATGCTTCTTGAAGAAGTCCGTCGCCCGGTCCCAGGCCAGTTCCGCACACTGGCGGTCGTGCACCGACAGGCGCTGCTCGTTGCCGAAACCGTGCTCGGCGTCATAGCGGTACAGCTCCAGCGATTTGCCGGCGGCCCTCATCGCCTTCTCAAAACCATCGACCAGTGCCGGCGTGCACCAGTCGTCCTTGGTGGCGAAATGGCCCTGGAGCGGAATTCTCACGTCCGCCGGCTTGGCCGCCTGCTCCGGCGGAATGCCGTAGAACACCACGCCGGCGGTCAGCTCCGGGATCTTGGTGGCTCCGATGATGGTCACCGCGCCGCCGAGGCAAAAGCCGGTCAGGCCGACCTTGGCGCCGTTCTTGCCGAGATATTGCGCGGCGCCGCGCACCGTCTGCGTGGTGGCGTCCATGAAGTCGAGCGAGTTCATCTCTTTGCCGGCCGCGTCGGTGTCGTGATACGGCACCACCTTGCCCTTGTAGAGATCGGGCGCCAGCGCATCGAAACCGGCCCGCGCGAAGCGGTCGCACATTCCCTTGATCTGGTCCTGCAGGCCCCACCATTCCTGGATCACGACGACCCCGGGCGCGTTGCCGCGCGCGGCGTTGGCGAGATAGCCTGACGCTTCCTTGCCGTCCGGACGCTTGAAGTTGATGGTGGTACCCATGAGTTCCTCCGCAATGTTTGCCAGCTGATTGGCCGGCATTTTGTCCGTACTCGGTGGCGGACGCAATCGCCCTGCGGCGCCCTCGCGCACTCGTCATGACCGCAGAAGCACAAACGCCTTTCTCTCGAACCAGGGTTTGAACACGCACAAAACAAAAAAGCCCCCGAAGGGGCTTTTTCAAACGCGCGAGACCTGAGGTCAGTGGGCGTTGGCCCAGACCTTGCGCTTGGTGAAGTACATCAGGATGGCGAAGATCACGAGGAAGAAGAACACCTGCATGCCGATCCGCTTGCGCTCTTCCATGCGCGGCTCGGCCGCCCACATCAGGAACGTGGTGACGTCGTGCGCGTACTGCTTCACCGTCGCCGGCGAACCGTCGTCGAAGGTCACCTGACCGTCGGACAGCGGCTTAGGCATCTTGATGGCGTGGCCGGGGAAGTACTTGTTGTAGTACGAGCCTTCCGGGATCGTTACGCCGGCCGGAACCTTGTCCTCGAAGCCCTGCAGAACGGCGTCGACATAGTCCGGTCCCTGCTCCTGGTACTGGCTGAAGAAGTCGATCACGAATTGCGGGAAGCCGCGCTTGTAGGACCGCGCCTTGGTGATCAGCGAGAGGTCCGGCGGTGCCGCGCCGCCATTGGCCACGCGCGCGGCCTGCTCGTTCGGGAACGGCGCCGGGAAGTAATCCGCCGGGCGGCCCGGACGCTCGAACATCTCGCCCTGGTCGTTCGGACCGTCCTTGATCTTGTACTCGGCCGCGAGAGCTGCCGCCTGCGCTTCCGAATAGCCGGGGCCGCCGGCATCAGCCAGGTTGCGGAATGCGATGTAATTCAGGCTGTGGCAGGCCGAGCAGACTTCCTTGTAGATCTTCAGGCCACGCTGCAGCGAGCCGCGATCATACTTGCCGAAAGGGCCGGAGAACGACCAGCTTTGGGCCGGCGGGGCGTCGCCGCCCTCCTCGGCCTTGGCGTTCTGGGTGCTGCCGGCGAACAGGCCGCCAGCCACCACCAGCGCAAGCATGACGGAGGCTGCGGTCGCGGCCCTGCCCTTGCTCTTCGCCAGCACGTCGTCGGCGATCGAGTTCGGCACCGGGCGCGGCGTCTCGATACGGGCGAGCAGCGGCAGCACGATCAGGAAGTAGGCGAAGTAGCAAACCGTCAGGATCCGGCCGGCGATCACATAGATGCCTTCCGGCGGCTGCGAGCCGAGATAGCCGAGCAGGATGCAGACCACCACGAAGATCCAGAAGAACTGCTTGGCCAGCGGACGATACTTCGACGAACGGGTTCGTGCGTTGTCGAGCCAGGGCAGGAATGCCAAGACGATGATCGCACCGAACATGCACGCGACACCGGCGAGCTTGTTCGGGATCGAGCGCAGGATCGCGTAGAACGGCAGATAGTACCATTCAGGCACGATGTGCGCCGGGGTCACGCCGGGGTTCGCCGGGATGTAGTTGTCGGCGTCGCCGAGATAGTTCGGCATGTAGAAGATGAACCAGGCGAAGAAGATCAGGAAGCACGACACACCGAACGCGTCCTTGATCGTCGCATACGGCGTGAACGGCACGGTGTCCTTCTCGGTCTTGGCCTCGACGCCGGCCGGGTTGTTCTGACCCGCGACATGCAGCGCCCAGATGTGCAGCACGACCACGCCGGCGATCACGAACGGCAGCAGATAGTGCAGCGAGAAGAAGCGGTTCAGCGTCGGGTTGCCGACCGAATAGCCGCCCCACAGCAGGGTCACGATGCTCTCGCCGAAATACGGCACGGCCGAGAACAGATTGGTGATGACGGTGGCGCCCCAGAAGCTCATCTGGCCCCACGGCAGCACGTAGCCCATGAAGCCGGTCGCCATCATCAACAGGTAGATGATGACGCCGAGGATCCACAGCACCTCGCGCGGCTCCTTGTACGACCCGTAATAGAGGCCGCGGAACATGTGGATGTAGACGGCGAAGAAGAACATCGACGCGCCGCAGGCATGCATGTTGCGCAGCAGCCAGCCGTAATTGACGTCGCGGACGATCAGCTCGACCGACTTGAAGGCGAGATCGGCGTGCGGCGTGTAGTGCATCGCCAGGATCACGCCGGTCAGGACCTGCAGCGCCAGCATCATCGAAAGGATGGCGCCGAAGGTCCACCAGTAGTTCAGGTTGCGCGGCGTCGGATAGGCCACGAACGAGGAGTGGACGAGGCCGAAGATCGGAAGGCGCCGTTCGATCCACTTCAAAGCGGGGTTGCTCGGTTGAAAATCAGATGGTCCGCTCATTGATGCGATCCTGAAGAAGAAAAACGACGCGATGGGTCCAAGGGGAAGCCGAAATCCCGGAGGGTCCGGGACTTAGCCGATCTGGATTTTGGTGTCGGAAAGGAAGGCGTAGGGCGGCACCGGCAGGTTGGCGGGCGCCGGCCCCTGGCGAATACGACCGGAGGAGTCGTACTGCGAGCCGTGGCAGGGGCAGAAGAAGCCGTCGTAATTGCCCTCATGGGCGATCGGGATGCAGCCGAGATGGGTGCAGATGCCGATCACGACCAGCCACTGGTCGTGGCCTGCCTTGACGCGGGCCGAGTCGGGCTGCGGATCGGGCAGGCTCGAGAGCGCCACGCTCTGGGCCTCCTGGATCTGCTTCTTGGTGCGATGGCTGATGTAGATCGGCTTGCCGCGCCAGAAGACCTTGATGTCCTGGCCCTCGGCGATCGGCGTCAGATCGACCTGGATCGGCGCGCCGGCCGCGATCGTCGCGGCATCCGGGTTCATCTGGGCAACCAGCGGCCAAACGGTCGCGGCTGCGCCGACGACGGCGGCAGCTCCGGTTGCAACAAAGAGAAAATCACGGCGTGTCGGATGGTCCGCCGAAGACGCTGTCGTCACGATTCCTAGCCCTTTCTTTTCTGCAGCCGGTGGAACCGCCCCGGAGACGCAGAACGCGCCCCAAGAAAGGCTGCCGGCGCCCGCGGCCCCCGCGGCGGCAGAAAACCGCTATTCCCCACCCCAAATGGCGGAACAGCAGTCCAGAATCGTTCTATTGGCACCCTTGCCGGACGAGCGCAAGCCCGCTATCGGCTCGCACACGTGCAATGCACGAAATCCGCGCCAAGCGATGTTTTATTGAGACAATTTCATCCGGATTTCACAGGTCGCCCGCAGCATGCAGATCGCGCTGTTCCAGCCCGACATCCCCCAGAATACAGGGACGATTCTGCGCCTCTGCGCCTGCCTGGACGTGGCAGCCCATATCATCGAACCGGCAGGGTTCGACACCTCGGACCGGAATTTCCGCCGGGCGGGTATGGACTATCTCGACCATGTGCGGTTGAAGCGTCACGACTCATGGTCGAAATTCGAGGAATGGCGGGCCGATGCCGGATGCCGGCTGGTCCTATTCACGACCAAGGCGGCGAAATCCTATCTTGATTTCGCGTATACGGCCTCCGATGTCCTGCTTTTCGGGCGCGAAACGGCAGGGGTGACCGAGGCGGTCGTGGCCGCCGCGGATGCGCGGCTGCTGATTCCGATCAAGCCGTCCCTGCGCTCGCTCAATGTGGCGGTCACCGCGGCCATGGCAGTCGGAGAAGCGCTGCGGCAGACGGATTCAGGGCTTGCCGGTTCAGGAACTGCCGGTTCGGTAACTTAAGGGATTTTTGGTGAGCTACGCAGTCAAGGAGATCTTTCTCACCCTGCAGGGCGAAGGCGCCCATGCGGGCCGGGCCTCCGTGTTCTGCCGCTTCGCCGGCTGCAATCTCTGGAGCGGCCGCGAGCAGGACCGCGCCGGCGCAGTCTGCCGGTTCTGCGACACCGATTTCGTCGGCACCGACGGCACGCTCGGCGGCCGCTATGCGGACGCGGCCGAGCTTGCCGGCACCATCGCTGCGCAGTGGACCGGGGGCGAAGCCGACCGCTACGTGGTGCTGACCGGTGGCGAACCGCTGCTGCAGGTCGACACGGCGCTGATCGAGGCCCTGCACGGCCACGGCTTTGCGATCGCGATCGAGACCAACGGCACCATCGACCCGCCCGACGGGCTCGATTGGATCTGCGTCAGCCCCAAGGCCGCATCCGAGCTCGTGGTGCGCAAGGGGCACGAACTCAAGCTGGTCTATCCGCAGCCGGAAAACGCGCCGGAAGACTTCGCCGGGCTCGCCTTCGAGCGCTTCTCGCTGCAGCCGATGGACGGCCCCGACGTGATCGAGAATACCGAGCGGGCGATCGCATACTGCCTGAAGCACCCGCAATGGCGCCTCAGCGTGCAGACGCACAAGACGCTCGGCATTAGATGACTGGAGCGTTTTCGAGCGAAGTGGAAACCGGTTCGCGTCAAGAAAACGCGACCAAACAAAAGGTTAAGAGCATGATCCGATTCAATCGGATCATGCTCTGAGACAGAACTGGATTGTTGAACGAGATGTGGGAATTGACGAAAGCGTTTCGGTTCGAGGCTGCGCATGCGCTATCCGGAACGACCTTTGGCACTGCCAGCGAGGAGATCCACGGTCACTCGTTTCGAGCCGAGGTTACCGTCCGCGGCACACCCGATCCGAAAACCGGCATGGTGGTCGATCTCGGCCTGCTCGAACGCGCCATGGCCGAGGTGCAGAAGACGCTCGACCACAAGTTCCTCAACAAGATCGAGGCGATCGGCGTCCCGACGCTGGAGAATCTCTCACGCTTCATCTGGGAGCGGCTGCAACACGCGGGCAAGCTGACCCGCGTCAGCGTCCATCGCGACAGCTGCAACGAGAGTTGCACCTATTTCGGCCCGCAAGGTTAGCCATGCTGCCAACAGATCCCACCATCATCGAAGACCGCAAGGCGCGTGCGCGCAGCTGGTTCGAAGCGTTGCGCAACGACATCTGCGCGGCCTTCGAGAAGCTCGAGGACGATGCCCCCGCAGCGCTCTATCCCGGCAATGCCGGCCGGTTCGTGCGCACCCCCTGGGATCGCACCGACCATACCGGCAAGCCCGGCGGCGGCGGCGTGATGTCGATCATGAAGGGCCGGCTGTTCGAGAAGGTCGGCGTGCACTGCTCGACCGTGCATGGCGAGTTCGCTCCCGAATTCCGCGCGCAGATTCCCGGCGCCGCCGACGATCCGAGGTTCTGGGCCTCGGGCATTTCGCTGATCGCGCATTTGCGCAATCCGAACGTACCCGCCGTGCACATGAACACCCGCTTCGTCGTCACCACCAAGGCCTGGTTCGGCGGCGGCGCCGATTTGACGCCGGTGCTGAACCGGCGACGCACCCAGGAAGACCCCGATACGGTCGCCTTCCATGCCGCGATGAAAGCGGCCTGCAGCGGGCCGAACGGCGTCGCCGACTACGACAAGTACAAGAAATGGTGCGACGACTATTTCTATCTGCCACACCGCAAGGAAGCCCGCGGCATCGGCGGCATCTTCTATGACTGGCACGACAGCGGCGATTGGGAAGCCGACCTCGCCTTCACCCAGGACGTCGGGCGCAGCTTCCTCAAGATCTATCCCGACCTGGTGCGGCGCAATTTCGAGGCCGCCTGGAGCGCGCAGGATCGCGACGAGCAGCTGATCCGCCGCGGGCGCTATGTCGAGTTCAACCTGCTCTACGATCGCGGCACCATCTTCGGCCTGAAGACCGGCGGCAATGTCGATTCGATCCTGTCGTCGCTGCCGCCGGAGGTGAAATGGCCGTAATGAACCTGCCGCGCGCGATGCTGATCGACATGGATGACACCATCCTGTCGGCCTATGGACGTCCCGAGATCGCCTGGAACACGATCACTACCGAGTTCGCCGCGGAGCTCGCTCCCCTGCCCCCGGACATGGTCGCGACCGCGCTGCTGGCTTCTGCACGGCAATTCTGGTCGACCGCCGAGCCGATCTGGCGGATCAAGCTCGGCGAGGCGCGGCGGCTCACCGTGAAGGGCGGCTTCGCTCAGCTTGCGGCGGCCGGCCACCGTGCGCTGCCGGACGATCTCGCGGACCGCATCGCCGATCGCTTCACCGCCTATCGCGAGGAGGAGATGTTCGTCTTCCCTGGCGCGCATCAAGCGATCGATGCGTTCAAGGCGCTCGGCATCAAGCTCGCACTGGTCACCAACGGCGCCGCCGACATGCAGCGCGCCAAGGTCGAGCGCTTCGCGCTCGGCCATCGCTTCGATCACATCCAGATCGAGGGCGAGCACGGCTTCGGCAAGCCCGAGGAGCGCGCCTATCTGCACGCGATGCAGGCACTCGGCGTCACCGCATCTGATACCTGGATGATCGGCGACAATCTGGAGTGGGAAGTCGTGGCGCCGCAGCGGCTTGGCATCTACGCGATCTGGATGGACGTGCACGGTGTCGGGCTGCCGCCGGGATCGACGATCAAGCCCGACCGCATCATCCGCTCGCTGACCGAACTGGTTCCGGCCGCGCGCAAATAACGCAGCTTCTGTTTTCACCGCAAATCCACCGCGCCAGGCGCCGGCCGTGATCGGACTGTCATCACCGGTCGCTAGCTTGCCGTCCGCGTCATCCAGCGCGGAGGGAAAATCATGGAACTGAAACCAGGCGATGTCGTCATGCTGAAATCCGGCGGCCATCCGATCACGGTGGTGGAGGTCGACGAGGACAAGGTCGAGTGCCTGTGGATGGGCACGGACGGCGACCTGTTTCGCGAGACCCTGCCGCTCGTCGCACTCGAGTCGGCCGAAATCGATCCGGAAGACGATGAAGAGGAAGACGACGAGGACGAAGACGACGACGAGGAAGAAGCGGACGACGAGGACGACGACGGCGACCGCAAGAAGAAGCGTAAGGCGGCTTGAGATCTGTTGGCGCGATGCTGCCTGGCACATGCCGGCGGCATCGTCTCCACACGAAGTTCAATCGTCGTTCAGCCAATCGTCACCGTGCCGCCGATGATCACGGCGGCATCGAGATGCCGGCAAGAAAATCCGGCGAGAAACCCGGCAAGAAAATCTAGAGCCGATGGTCGCGGGTGAAACGGGAAACGGTCTGGTCGGCGATGCCAGACAACACTTGCGGATCGAGCGGAAAATCCGCGGCTAGCCAGGCATCCTCAGCCAGGGTCAGGACGTGCCCCAGCGCCGGTCCTTCGGCAATCCCGCGCGCGATGAAATCCGACGCCCGCAACGGAAAGTGAGGCGCGCGCCAGCGTTGCGGCAGCGTGGCGAGCGCGCGCCATTGATCGACATCGCGGTCCGCGCCGGTTCGCGCCCAGGCGAGCAGCAGCCGGTCGCGATACGGCTCCTCGTCGAGCCGGTAGAGCCTGCGCTTGGCACGCGCCTCGTCCATGCCGGGCAGGCGCCACCAGCGATGGCCCATCGAGTCGAGCGCCTTGGCTTCGGCGTTGGAGAGCCGCAGCCGGCTTGCGATCCGCCGCGCGTCCTCGGTCACGGCGACCGTCAGCGCGGCCAGCCTGCGCGTCGCGCTCGGCTTAAGCGCCATCAGCTGCTCGATCTCGATCATCGCCGCGAATGGCCCGGTATAGGCGACGCCGCCGAACAGCGGCAGCAACAACCCGCCATCGCCCATCGCGACCACCGCGCCGGCGGCGCCGTTCGCGACCACTAGCTTGAGCATCTCCATGCGGATGCGCTCGGCCGAGAGGCCGGCAAGTCCGGCGCGCCCGCTGATACAGGCAAGATAGCCGGCGCGATCGACCTCGCCTGCGCCATAGGCGGCGTGGAAGCGGAAGAAGCGCAGGATGCGCAGATAATCCTCGGCAATCCGCTGCGCGGGATCACCGATGAAGCGCACGCGCCTCGCTTCGATGTCGGCGAGACCGCCGACGTGATCATGCACGACGCCCGAAGCGTCGACCGACAGACCGTTGATGGTGAAGTCGCGCCGCTCGGCGTCGCGCACCCAGTCGCGCCCGAACGCCACCTTGGCCTTGCGGCCATAGGTCTCGGTGTCCTCGCGCAGCGTCGTCACCTCGAAGGGATGGCCGTCGACGACCAGGGTCACGGTGCCGTGCTCGATGCCGGTCGGCACGCTCTTGATGGCCGCCCGCTTGGCACGGCGGATCACCTCCTCCGGCAATGCCGTGGTGGCGATGTCGATGTCGGCGAGCGGAATCCGCATCAGCGCGTTGCGCACGGCGCCGCCGATCACCCGCGCTTCCTCGCCGTCGGCATTGAGCAGGCCGAGCACGCGCGCCGCGGGCCCCGAAGCGAGCCATGGCGCGTCGGACAACAGGCGCACCTCGCTCATCTCTCAGCTCCCGGCACCAGCCTGCCATTCTCGATATGGGCGGGAACGTAGGTCGAGTTCGGCGGCGCACCGGTCAATTCGGCGAGCAGCACGAAGCTCACGATGACCAGCACCAGCGCCGCCAGCGTCAGCTTCGCGATCATGTCGAGCGGCCAGGATGTCGGCACCGTCACGCCGGACCGCGTCGCGATGAGGAAGATGGCATAGACCGCGAAAGGGATCAGGAAGATTCCGACCTCGGTCAACACCGTGCGGATCATGACAGGTAGATCCGCTCATACAGCACCCGCAGGATGCCGGCGGTCGCGCCCCAGATGTAGCGCTCGGCGAACGGCATCGCGTAGTAGGACCGGTCCATGCCGCGGAATTCCTTGGTGTGGATCTGATGATTCTCGGGGTTCATCAGGAAAGCGAGCGGCACCTCGAACGCATCGACGACCTCGGCCTCGTTGATCTCTAAGGTAAATCCCGGCTTCACCCTGGCGACCGTCGGCAGGATGCGGAAGCCGAACGCGGTGCCATAGAGGTCGAGATAGCCGACAGGGTCGATGAATTCCCGCTTCAGCCCGACTTCTTCACAGGCTTCGCGCAGCGCCGCATCGAGCGGCGAGGCATCGGTGGCGTCGATTTTGCCGCCGGGAAACGAGATCTGACCGGCATGGCTCGACAGATTGGGCGAGCGCTGCGTCAACAGCACGGTCGGCTCGGGATGATCGACCACCGGAATCAGCACCGCGGCCGGCCGCACCGGCTGCTCCTGCGCGACGATCTCGAGCATGCGATCGTTGCCGGAATCTCCGGTGCGCGGAATGATATGCGGATCGACCAGGCCCGGCGGCACTTCGAAATCGAGCCGCGTGCGGGCTCGCGCGAAGAATTCCGTCGAGCTGATCGTCGCCGGCTTCACCTTCAGCAACGGCTCGTTCAAAGTGCGCCCCTCACCTGGCTGGCATCGGCCATCGCGAAAAATTCGCCGCCGGACTCGATGCCGAACATCTCCTGACCATCGACCATCCGCTCCTCGCCCATGTCAACCAGATCGTAATAGAGCGCGCGGGTGACCTTGGCCCACAGGTCGGCGCGGACATGCAGATAGGGCGTCAATCCGCCATCCTCGGCAGCCTCGAATCTGAGGCCGTGGCCCTTCTCGCAATCGACCCAGTCGTCGACATTGGTGCGGAACCGGAGCAAACGGCCGCGCGCGTCTTCCTCCGTCTGCATTTCCACCGCAAGGAACGGCGCGTCGTCGACGCGGATGCCGACCTTCTCCACCGGTGTCACGAGAAAGTGCTTGCCGTCCTCACGCTTCAGAATCGTGGAGAACAGCCGCACCAGCGCGGGGCGTCCGATCGGCGTTCCCATGTAGAACCAGGTGCCGTCGGGCGCGATTCGCATGTCGAGATCGCCGCAGAACGGCGGATTCCATAGATGAACCGGCGGCAGGCCCTTGCGGCCGGCCGGAGCCGATGTCGCGGCTTGATTGGCGGCAGTGGTCAGCCCTTCGAGGCCCTTGCCTCCGAGGGCCTTCGTTTCGAGCCCCGTAGTTTCACTGCCGGAATCGCTCTGCCCTTGCTTCGCCATTGTTTGCCCTGAAGTTTCCAACCCTCAATCTGGCACATTTGGTGCACGTATCCTGAGATGTGGTCGGGATGTCATTCTCGCCACATCGTGATGCCGTTCATACCCTGAAATACCGATAAGGTGGGGATAGTTTAATTCAACGAATACATGGCCTTCGCATAGGTTTAGCATGCGGTCCATGTGGTGACGACGCGAGAATCGAGCGCATCGTCAAGAAGGAGCGGATCGAATGGCCGGTGCAGACAGCGTCGAAAAACTGGAAGATGTGATCGTCCGCTCGGCCGAGCAGGTCGCGGGCCAGATCAAGGCTGCCAAGGAAGCGGTCGCCACCGTCATCTTCGGCCAGGACCAGGTGATCGAGAACACCCTGGTGACGATCCTGTCCGGCGGCCACGCGCTGCTGATCGGCGTCCCCGGTCTCGCCAAGACCAAGCTGGTCGAAACGCTCGGCGTCACGCTCGGTCTCGACGCCAAGCGCATCCAGTTCACGCCCGACCTGATGCCGTCGGACATTCTCGGCGCCGAAGTGCTCGACGAGAGCTCGGCCGGCAAGCGTTCGTTCCGCTTCATCTCGGGTCCGGTGTTCGCGCAGCTGCTGATGGCCGACGAGATCAACCGCGCCAGCCCGCGCACCCAGTCGGCGCTGCTGCAAGCCATGCAGGAGCAGCACATCACCATTGCCGGCGCGCGGCACGATCTGCCGAAGCCGTTCCACGTGCTCGCGACGCAGAACCCGCTCGAGCAGGAAGGCACCTATCCGCTGCCCGAGGCGCAGCTCGACCGCTTCCTGATGGAAATCGACGTCGACTATCCCGATCGCGACGCCGAGCGGCGCATCCTGTTCGAAACCACCGGTGCCGATGAGACGCTCGCCAAGGCGTCGATGGACGCCGAGACGCTGATCACGGCGCAACGCCTGGTGCGCCGCCTGCCGGTCGGCGATTCCGTGGTCGAGGCGATCCTGACGCTGGTGCGTGCCGCGCGCCCTGGCACCGAGGGCGGCGAAGCCGGCAAGCTGATCGCATGGGGACCCGGTCCCCGCGCCAGCCAGTCGCTGATGCTCGCGGTGCGCGCCCGCGCGCTGCTCGACGGAAGGCTCGCGCCGTCGATCGACGACGTGCTCGATCTCGCCGAGCCCGTGCTCAAGCACCGCATGGCGCTGACCTTCTCGGCGCGCGCCGAGGGCCGCACCATTCCTGACGTGATCAAGCAGTTGAAGACGCGGATCGGTTGATGGCGGCAGACAACAGGCACCAGAACGAGGAGATCCTGGCGGTTCGACGTGCCGATGGCGAAAGCCGAACGCTCGCCGCATCGCTGCCGCGTCTTGTGCTTGAGGCCCGCCGTGTCGCCGCCAACGTCATCCATGGCCTGCACGGCCGCCGCCGCGCCGGCTCGGGCGAGAATTTCTGGCAATATCGCCGCTTCGTCTCCGGCGAGCCGTCGCAGCGCGTCGACTGGCGCCGCTCGGCACGCGATGACCATCTCTATGTCCGCGAGCAGGAGTGGGAGGCCGCGCACACGGTGTGGATCTGGCCCGACCGCTCGCCCTCGATGGCCTTTGCCTCGCGCGAAGCCCGCGACAGCAAGCTGGAACGCGGACTGATCGTCGCCTTCGCGCTTGCCGAGCTGCTCGTTGCGGGCGGAGAACGCGTCGGCATTCCCGGCCTGCTGAACCCGACCGCAAGCCTCAACGTGATCGACAAGATGGCGGAAGCGATGTTGCACGACGAGAAGACGCGCGCGAGCCTGCCGCCGTCCTTCGTGCCGTCGTCGCTGGCCGAAGTCGTCGTGCTGTCGGATTTCTGGTCGCCGATCGCGGAGATCACGACCATGCTGGCCGGGCTCGCCTCGTCGGGCGCGCACGGCACGATGATCCAGGTCGTCGATCCCGCCGAAGAGACCTTCCCCTATTCGGGCCGCGTCGAATTCGTCGAGCCGGAGGCCGGCAGCGTCATCACCGCGGGCCGCGCCGAGAGCTGGGCGAGCGACTATGTCGCCCGCGTCGCGCTGCATCGCGATCAGATCCGTGCCGAGACCAACCGGCTCGACTGGCTGTTCTCGACCCACACCACAAGCCGCTCCGCGGCCGAACTGCTGCTGTTCCTGCATGCCGGCATGATGGTGAGCAAGGGCGGCGGCCGCTCAACCGTCAAGGCGGGACGCAGCGCATGATCGCAGGCCTCCCGCTCTCCTTCGCCGAACCATTGCTGCTATTGGGGCTGGTCAGCCTGCCGGTGCTGTGGTGGCTGTTGCGTGTGATGCCGCCGCGGCCGCGCCGGATCGAATTCCCGCCGACGCGGCTGCTGTTCGACATCGCGCCCAAGGAGGAGACGCCGTCGCGCACGCCGTGGTGGCTGACGCTGCTGCGGCTCGCCGCCGCCGCGCTGGTCATCTTCGCCGCCGCCGGACCGATTTGGAATCCGCAGACCGGCGTTGCCGCCGGCAAGCAGCCGCTGGTGATCCTGCTCGACGACGGCTGGAGCGCGGCCTCGAGCTGGGATGCGCGGATCAAGGCCGCGGACGAGCTGGTCACCAATGCCGACAGCGACCGTCGCGGCGTCGCGCTGGTGCCGCTGTCCGAGCCCACGCGCGACATCACGCTGATGCCGGCCGGCGCCGCGCGCGTCGCGCTGCGCCAGCTTGCGCCAAAGCCCTACTCGATCGATCGCGTTGAAACCCTGGCGACGCTGGAACGTTTCCTCAAATCGACCGGCGACTGCGATATCGCCTGGCTGTCCGACGGCGTCGACACCGGCCGCGGCAGCGAATTCACCGAAGGTCTCGGCAAGGTGATCGAGAGCCGCAATCTGACGATCTATGCGGGCGGCGCGCAATCCGCGCAGGCGCTGGTCGCGGCCGAGAACGCCGCCGCCAAGATGACGGTGAAGGTGCTGCGCACCGAGAGCGGCATCGCGGCTGGTACGGTGCGCGCGGTCGACGCCAAGGGCTCGCCGATCGGCGAGGCCCGCTACGCATTCGGCCCGCAGGAGCGCGAGACCGAAGCCGCCTTCGATCTTCCGATCGAACTGCGCAACGACATCGCGCGGCTCGAAATCTCCGGTGAGCATTCGGCCGGCGCCGTGCAGCTGCTCGACCGGCGCTGGCGCCGCCGCGCCATCGGCGTCGTCTCGGGCGCGAGCAACGACACCGCGCAGCCGCTGCTGGCTTCGACCTTCTATCTCTCCCGCGCGCTGTCGCCCTTCGCCGACGTCAGGCTCGGCGATCGCGGCGCGCCGCAGCAGGTGATCGGACAATTCCTCGACCAGCGGCTGCCGATGATCGTGATGGCCGATGTCGGCACGCTGTCGCCGGAGATCCGCGACCGGCTCAATGCCTGGATCGAGCAAGGCGGCGTGCTGGTGCGCTTCGCAGGCCCTCGCCTCGCCCAGGCCGATGACGACCTCGTTCCCGTCAAGCTGCGCCGCGGCGGACGCACGCTGGGCGGCAGCCTGACCTGGGAGAAGCCGCAACACATGGCCTCGTTCGCCGCCGACGGCCCGTTCACTGGCCTCACCGTGCCGAAGGACATCACCGTCAGTCGCCAGGTGCTGGCCGAGCCCGACGCCGTGCTCGCGACCAAGAGCTGGGCCTCGCTGGAAGACGGTACGCCGCTCGTCACCGGCGAGCATCGCGGCAAGGGCGTGGTCAGCCTGTTCCATGTCGGCGCCGACATGCGCTGGTCCGATCTGCCGATGTCCGGCACCTTCGTCGAGATGCTGCGCCGGCTGATCGACATGTCCGGCTACACCTCGAAGCCCGGCCCCGGCGTCGCCAGCGATCCCAACGCCGAGACGGTGGCGCCGCTGCGCACGCTCGACGGCTTCGGCGCCTTCGGCCCGCCGCCTTCGACCGCCAAGCCGATGTCGGCTGACTATCGCGACCGCGGCACCGCGGACCATCCGCCCGGCTTCTACGGCACCGCCGAGAGCCCGATCGCGGTCAACACGCTCGCCTCCGCCGACCGCATTGCGCCGCTCGACACCTCCGGCCTGCGCGCGAAGCATGCGACCTACACCAATACCGAGCCGCGTGACCTGCGCGGCATCATGCTGTCGACGGCGCTGGCGCTGTTCCTGCTCGATGCGATCGTGGTGGCGATGCTCGGCGGCGGCCTTGCCGCGCTGATCCGGCGCCGCGCCGCGCCCGCGGTGCTTGCCTTGGCCTTCGTCCTTGCGACCATGATGGTGCCGTCACCGACGCGCGCCCAGAACGCCAGCAGCGACGACTTCGCCATCAAGGCGGTGTCGCAGACGCGGCTGGCCTATGTCGTCACCGGCAATGCCGACGTCGATTCCATCGTCAAGGCCGGGATGTCCGGACTGACGCTGTTCCTTGGGCAGCGCACTGCGCTGGAAGCCGGCGATCCCGTCGGCATCGATCCCGCGCGCGACGAGCTGGCATTCTTCCCGCTGATCTACTGGCCGATCGTGCCCGGCGCGCCGAAGCCGGCGCAGGACGCCATCAACAAGATCGACGCCTACATGAAGCAGGGCGGCACCGTGATCTTCGACACCCGCGACGCTGTCGAGGCGCCGCCGGGCGACAATGGCGCGTCGCAGACGCCGGGCATGCAGACGCTGCGCGAATTGCTGTCGACCCTCGACGTGCCCGAGCTCGAGCCGGTGCCGCGCGAGCACGTGCTGACCAAGACGTTCTATCTGCTGCGCGACTTCCCCGGCCGATTCAACACGGGCCAGACCTGGGTCGAGGCGCTGCCGCGCGAGGACGACGAGGAGGCTGCGCAGCGCCCGGCGCGCGGTGGCGACGGCGTCTCGCCGATCATCATCACGTCGAACGACCTCGCCGGCGCCTGGGCGATCCGTCCCGACGGGCAGCCGATGCTGCCGCTGACGCCGGGCGAACCGCGCCAGCGCGAATTCGCCTTCCGCGCCGGCGTCAACATCGTGATGTACACGCTGACCGGCAACTACAAGGCCGACCAGGTGCACGCGCCTGCCTTGATCGAGCGGCTGGGACAATGAGCATGATCCGGAAAAGTGGGAACCGGTTTTCCGAACAGATCATGCTCACAACGAATAGAAGCAAGCCATGAACTACGGTATCGCGTTCACACCGCTGGTTCCCTCGATCGTGCTGTGGATCGCGCTCGGCGCGATCGTCGTCATCGCGGCACTGCTGTTGCTGTCACGCGCGCGCGGCGCCGCGGTGCGTGTCGCCGCGCTGGCGCTGATCCTGCTTGCGCTGGCCAATCCCTCCTTCACCCGCGAGGACCGCGAGCCGCTGACCTCGGTCGCCGCCGTCGTGATCGACAAGAGCCCGAGCCAGAATTTCGGCACGCGCAACCAGGAGACCGACAAGGCGCGGCAGGCGCTGGTCGACAGCCTGAAGCAGATCAAGGGCCTCGAGGTCCGGGTCGTCGAGGCCGGCCAGGCCGACGGCGAAACCGACGGCACCAAACTGTTCGGCGCGCTGACGTCGGCGCTGTCGGATGTTCCGGTCGAGCGGGTCGCCGGCGCGTTCATGATCACCGACGGCCGCGTGCACGATATTCCCGCCAACGCCCAGGCGCTCGGCTTCCAGGCACCGGTGCACGCCTTGATCACCGGCCGCAAGGACGAGCGCGACCGCCGCATCGCGATCACGGCGGCGCCGCGCTTCGGCATCGTCGGCCAGACCCAGACCATCACCTACCGGCTCGACGACCAGGGCGTCACCGGCGAGCGCGCCAAGGTCACGATCCGCCGCGACGGCGAGGTCATCAACGAGCGCACGCTGAGCAGCGGCCAGACCTCGAGTGTCGACATCGACATCAAGCATGCCGGGCCCAACATCGTCGAGATCGAGGCCTCGCCGCTCGAGAACGAACTGACGCCGGTCAACAACCGCGCCGTGGTGGCGATCGACGGCGTGCGCGATAAGCTGCGCGTGCTGCTGGTGTCGGGCGAACCGCATGCCGGCGAGCGCACCTGGCGCAATCTCTTGAAGTCCGACCCCAGCGTCGATCTCGTCCACTTCACCATTCTGCGTCCGCCGGAGAAGCAGGACGGCACGCCGATCAACGAGCTGTCGCTGATCGCGTTTCCGACCCGTGAGCTGTTCCAGCAGAAGATCAACGAATTCCAGCTGATCATCTTCGACCGCTACGCCCGTCAGGGCGTGCTGCCGATCGCCTATTTCGACAACATCGCGCGCTATGTCCGCTCCGGCGGCGCGGTGCTGGTCTCGGCCGGTCCCGATTACGCCTCGACCACCAGCATCTGGCGCACACCGCTGGATTCGGTGCTGCCGGCCGAGCCGGTCGGCGTGACCGAGAAGCCGTTCTACGCGCATCTGAGCGATGCCGGGAAACGCCATCCGGTGACGCGCGGGCTGGAAGGCTCGAACGCCGAGCCGCCGCATTGGAGCCGGTTCTTCCGCACCGTCGACACCCGCAACGCGATCAACCCGCCGGTCATGACCGGCGCCGACGGCAAGCCGCTGCTGCTGCTGTCGCGGTTCGGCGAAGGCCGCGTCGCGCTGCTGCTCTCCGACCAGATCTGGCTGTGGGCGCGCGGCTATGAAGGCGGTGGACCGCATCTCGATCTGTTGCGGCGGGTGTCGCACTGGCTGATGAAGCAGCCCGACCTCGACGAAGAGGCGCTGCGCATGCAGGTGCAGGGCAAGGACCTCATGGTGGTGCGGCAGACCATGGCCGACACCGTCGCGCCGGTCACCGTCACGTCGCCGAGCGGCGCCACGCATGAACTGACCTTGACCGCAGGCGATCCCGGCGAGTGGCGCGCCACGTTGCCCGCGAGCGAGCTCGGTCTGTGGCAGGCCACCGACGGCACGCTGAAGGCGCTGATCAATGTCGGCCCGACCAACCCGAAGGAATTCTCGGAGGTCACCTCGACCACCGACATGCTGAAGCCGCTGGCGCAGGCGTCCGGCGGCGACGCACGGCGCATCGTCGACGGATCGAGCCTCGACATGCCGCGCATCGTACCGGTGCGCGCGTCGACGATCTTCCGCGGCGACGGCTGGCTCGGCGTCAAGATGCGCGACGCCAGCGTGGTCAAGGGCGTCGGCGTGCTGCCGATGTTCGCCGGCCTGGTCGGCCTGCTGCTGTTGCTCGGCGCATTCGCGGCAACCTGGCTGCGTGAGGGACGCTGAGCCCCGGTCGGGCTCGCGTCTGCGTTGCGGCAAACACACACCGGCAACACATCGACACAGTGTGTCTGAACGTTGGTTGACATCGCGTCCGCCATCCGATGTTATAATGTAACATCGGGACCGCCGGGGTATTCGCGCGCTTCCGTGGGTGGGCGCTATCGCATGAAGTGGTTCCGGAGACGCATCAAGACTGGCTCGCGGCTGGCGCTATTCGCGCTCGCCGTCCAGTTCGTGCTGTCGTTCGGGCACTTCCACCCCATTGCGGCCGCGCAACCGGCGCCCGCGGTCCAGACCGGCCTGTCGCTGCTCGATCTCGCCTATATCGGGACCTCGGCGACGCCGGACCTCGCGGTCCAGGTGACCGGGACCGAGCCGCCCACCAAGCACGACAACGGCCGGCATCCGGCGGATCATTGCGCGATCTGCACCGTCATCTCGCTCGCGAGCAGCATGCTGTTCACGGCGCCGCCGGTGCTATTGCTGCCGGAAGCCGTCGAGCTTCTGTTCCGCACCACCAATGCCGAATTCGTCCATCTGAAGTCGGCGCCTGCGGCCTTCCACTCCCGCGCACCTCCTTTGTCCTGACATCGACTGATTGCTGCACGCCCTGAGCGGACGGCCGCGTCACAGTTGCGGCCTGCTTCAGCAGGGCAAATCGGGATCGATCCGTCATTTCGACGGCACCTGGATCGGGACAATGACACTTCAGAAGAAACGAGCACTCCACATCGGAGGCGCGAGCTGGCTGCTGCTCGGCGCAATGCATGGCGGCGCGCTGGCCGATGACCCGCCGACGCAACTCCCTGACATCACGGTGACGGCGCCAAGCCCGATCCAGCGGCACCGCACCGCGCCGACGCGCGCGCCGGTTCACGTCGTCCGGGCTGCGCCTAGCCGCAACCGCGAACGCGCCGCAGCCGTGCAACCGGCGCAAGCGGCACCGGCGCCCGCACCACAGCAGGGCGTGCTGCCCGTCGTCACCGACCAGTTCGCAACCGTCACCGTGGTGCCCAATGAGGAACTGCGGCGCTCCGGCGGCGCCACGCTCGGCGATCTCTTGTTCTCGAAACCCGGCATCACCGGTTCGAGCTTCGCGCCCGGCGCATCGAGCCGGCCGATCATCCGCGGCCTCGACGTCAACCGCGTCGGCATTGTCGAGAATGGCCTCGGCGGCGGCGGCGTCTCGGATCTCGGCGAAGATCATTTCGTGCCGATCGATCCGTTCTCGACCAACCAGATCGAGGTAGTGCGGGGACCTGCCGCGTTGCGCTACGGCTCGACTTCGATCGGCGGCGTGGTGAGCGCCACCAACAACCGCATTCCCGACGCGATGCCGACCTGCGCGGCGTCGCCGTTCCAGAGCTACGGATTGCCGGTGAAGGCGCCGCTGGTCGACACAGGCGCGCCCGGTTGCGTCAATGTCGAGACCCGCACGTCGGTGAGCTCGGTCAATCGCGGCGTCGAGGGCGGAATGCTGCTGGACGCTGGCGGCAGCAATGTCGCCGTGCATGCCGATGTCTATGGCCGCACCACCAGCGACTACAGCATCCCAAGCTATCCGTATCTGTTCGACCAAACGCGGCCGGTGAATGGCCGCCAACCGAACTCCGCGACGCAGTCGGACGGTGCCTCGGTCGGCGCGTCCTATTTCTTCCAGGGCGGCTATATCGGTGCGTCGATCACCCAGAACGACTCGCTCTATCACATTCCGGGAATCGACGGTTCCGATCACCAGACCCGGATCGACGCGCACCAGACCAAGATCGCGGTGAAGGGCGAGTACCGGCCCGATGCGGCTGCAATCGACGCCGTGCGGTTCTGGGTCGGTGCGACCGACTATCGCCACAACGAGATCGGCCTTGCCGATCCTGCCGATCCTTCGACCCTCGGCATCCGGCAGACCTTCACCAACAAGGAACAGGAAGGCCGGCTCGAAGTGCAGATGATGCCGTTTAATGCCCGCTTTGCGGCGGTCACCACGGCGTTCGGCCTGCAGGCCGGCCATCAGGAACTCACCGCGCCGAGCCCCGACGACCTAGGAAGCCCGATCAACGGTTTGTGGGATCCGAACAATAACAACAGGGTCGCCGGCTATGTCTTTAACGAGCTGAAGTTCAGCGAGACCACCAAGGCGCAGATCGCCGGACGCATCGAGCGCGTCAATCTCTCCGGAATGACGCCGGCGTTCATACCCGATGTCTTTGATCTCACCGTCGATCCCAACGCAATTGGTCCTGCCACGCCGCGCAACCTGCATTTCACACCGAAAAGCGCCAGCGTCGGGCTGCTCCAGAATCTGCCGTACGATCTGGTCGCCAGCGTTACCGCTCAATATGTCGAACGCGCGCCCAAGCCGGCAGAGCTATTTTCGCGCGGCGGACACGACGCGACCGCCACGTTCGACATCGGCAATCCCAATCTTGGCATCGAAACGGCAAAATCGATTGAGGTCGGGTTGCGGCGGGCGGCGGGTCCTCTGCGGTTCGAACTAACCGGCTATTACACGAGGTTCAACGGCTTCATCTTCCGCCGGCTGAACGGCAACACATGCGACGGTAGTACTGCTTGTGTTGATCCAGCCGATCCGGCCGCGCCGCTTGACCTGAAGGAGGCGATTTATTCGCAGCGCGATGCCATCTTCCGCGGCGCCGAATTCCAGAGCCAGCTCGACATCGGCCCGCTCAACGGCGGCATCTGGGGCATCGAGAACCAGTTCGACGTGGTGCGCGCCACCTTCACCGACGGCAGCAACGTGCCACGGATTCCGCCGGTGCGGCTTGGCGGCGGCGTCTACTGGCGCGACAGCAACTGGTTCACCCGCATCAACCTGGTGCACGCCTTCGCGCAGAGCGACATCGCGGTCATCGGCGAGACCCCGACCGCGGGATACAACTTGCTGAACGCGGAGATCACCTACAACACCAAGCTGAATTCGTCGTGGATCGGCGCGCGCGAGATGACGCTTGGCCTGGTCGGCAACAATCTGCTCAACCAGAACATCCGCAACTCGGTGTCCTACACCAAGGACGAGGTGCTGATGCCGGGCCTCGGCGTGCGGGCCTTCGCCAATCTGAAGTTCTGAGCCAAGCGTATCCCTCCGCCGCTTGCGGCAGAGGGATATGCAATCACGTAGCCCGGATGGAGCGCAGCGCAATCCGGGAACACTGCGCCCGCGGCGGAACTGATCCCGGATTTCGCTTCGCTCCATCCGGGCCACAAGCGTCTCTGACGCGAGCGGAGTCGCGAGATTCGCTCGATCGAAACGATCAGTGGCCGACGACGACTTCGCTGATCTGGATCACCGGCTGCAGATCGGTGTAATTCGGAATGTCGCCCATGATCTCCTGGGCGTGCTTGCCCATGCCGGCCGCGAAGGCCTCAACCGAGTCGCAGAAGATGTGGCACATCCCGACATAGGTTGCGGGCGTCCCCGGCGCGCCGCCGGCGAGACCCTTGTCGACGGTGTAGTATTTGCAGGCATCGCCGAGGCGCGCCTTCACCAGCGGCATGTGCTTGTCGCGATAATACTCGTGATCAAAGCGTGCGCCTGGATTGTTCGGATACATCACACTGACCTTGATCATGGCGCGCACTCTCCCTGTTGACATGACATGCGCCGGTCTTGTCCCGGCGCTTGCCTCAACTGTGCTTCAGTTTCCGACAGCGCGCAACCGTTCCGGCGACGCTCGCGCGGATGTCAGATCGCCTTGCTCCAGTCCGGCTGGATCGGCCCGGATACGCCCTCGGCAGCGCCGTCGACCAGTTCCATGACAAGCAGGCGACTGTAGTCGACCGGGCCGGGCATCGTCATCCGTCCCTTCGGGACCGGCTTGAAGCCGACCCGCGAATAATACGGCGCGTCACCGACCAGCACGATGAGCCGATGGCCCTTGGCGCGGGCGTCGTTGATCGCACGCTCGAGCAGCGCGCGGCCGACGCCACGGCTGCGGAACGGCGGCTCGACCGTCAACGGTCCGAGCATCAGGGCCGGCGTATCGCCGACCGTGACCGGGAGTTGGCGCACCGAGCCGACCAGCAGCGTGCCGATCCGCGCCGTGAAGGAGACGTCGAGCAGATGATCGACATGCTCGCGCAACCGGTAGGCGCTGAGCGCGAAGCGGCCGGGCCCGAAGGTGCGCTCATGCAGGCGCTCGATCGCCTGGGCGTCTTTCGGGGTCTCGGGCAGGATGGTCAGGGACAGTTCTGTCATTGTGGGGCGCGGGATAGCATCTGGCGCGGGCGCGGTCCATCACCGCCATGTCGCCGGCGGCGGCTTGCCCTCGAGCACCTCCGCGATCCGCAGCCGCGTACCGGGGGTGGTGTCATCAGGCAGATCAGCCGGGTCGAAAAAGCCGCAGGCCACGATCTCGCGATTCGGCTCCGGCAGCCGGTCCTGCCGGTAGTTCCTGACGACATAGACCGCGACATGATCGCGCGGCGAGACGTGGCTGTTGTGGAAGATGCCGTGCAACACCGGCGTGCCGTCGAGCTCGATCCGCCCTTCCTCCTCGAGCTCGCGCCGCAGCGCTTCGATAAAACTTTCACCAACCTCGACCCCGCCGCCGGGCAGATACCAGCCCTGGACGTAGCTGTGCTTGACCAGGAACACCTTGTTGTCGGCGTCGAGCACCACGGCGCGGACCCCGAGCGTCATGCTGCGGGCCAGCCGCCAGTAGAGATGAAACACCCACCTGATCTGCGGCTCGTAGCGCTTGCGTAAATCGAGCAGGACCGTCACTGAAGCCTCGACATCATGGTGCTTGATCCGTGCTTTGATCCTTGCGCGCCTGCGCAGCTCTTGCCAATACAGGGCAGGACGTTCGGGATAGCACGACATGACCGGCTGCCGGCCATTTTTCACCGACAATCCGAAGGGAATCGCGTGATGGCGGTGTTCCGTCTCGCGCATTTGTCGGATCCGCATCTGCCGCCGCTGCCGGCGGCGCGGCTGCGCGATCTCGCCGGCAAGCGCGCCTTCGGCTACCTGAACTGGACGCGCAACCGTCACAAATATCATCGCCGCGACGTGCTTGACACGCTGGTGTCGGACATGCAGGCACAGCAGCCGGACCATGTCGCCGTGACCGGCGATCTCGTCAATCTGGCGCTGGATGCCGAGTTCAATCCGGCGCGGCAATGGCTCGAGGGTGTCGGCGGCGCGGCCGACGTCACCGTGGTCCCCGGCAATCACGATGCCTATGTGCGCGCGACCCGGCATCGCTTCGTCAGTCACTTCGGCGACTATCTGCGCGGCGACGCCGATGGCGCGGCGTCGCACTTTCCGTTCGTGCGCCGCCGCGGCCCGGTGGCGCTGATCGGCGTCTCCTCGGCGGTGCCGACGCCGCCGCTGATGGCGACCGGCTGGCTCGGCCATGCCCAGCTCACTGCGCTCGATACGATCCTCGCGCAGCTGTCGCGGGAGGAGGCCTTTCGCGTCCTCCTGGTGCATCACCCGCTGCACTCCGACGGGCGCGCCAAGCGGCTGACCGATTCGCATCAGCTGCTGGCGCTGCTCAAGCGGCATGGCGTCGAGCTGGTGCTGCATGGCCATGACCACATCCATTCGACGATGTGGTTCGACGGCCCCGAGCGGAAGATCCCGGCAATCGGCGTGCCGTCGGCATCGGCGCTGGCGCGCAAGCATTATCCGGCGGCGGCCTACAATCTGTTCTCGATCGAGCGCGACGGCAATGGCTGGCGCTGCGAGCAGACCGTGCGCGGCCTCGGCGCTCACGACGGCATTCGCGAGCTGAAGCAAACACGATTGTCCTAGAGCATTTTCGGTTCTGATTGATCAGAACTGAAGCTCCAGATTCTTGTTTTTGGCGCGTTTTCTTCACGCGAACCGGTGCCCACTTCGCTCGAAAACGCTCTAATCACCGCCCCCGCCGCCGCCACAACCACCGCCGCAGCCGCCTCCGCTGTCGCCGCCACCTCCACCGTCGCCACCGCCTCCATCTCCGCCGCCGTGGCCACCCCCGTCGCCACCATGGCCGCCATGGCTTCCGTCACTGCCGGCATCGCCAAAACCCGCCGACGATCCGTCGATCGACGAGTCGGCGAAATCGCCGCCGCAATAGGGACTGCTGCCACCGATGCCGCTGCGGCGCAACGCCTCGCAGTCGGTGTGATAGATGAAGCCGTTCGCGATGCTGAGCTTGGCGTCGAGCGCGAACAACAGGGGCAGCCGCGTCGGCCTGACGGGATCGATGTTCTCGTACTTGCAGCAATACCACCAGACCCGCCGCAGCCCTTCATTGCTCCGGCGCCGCTCCTTCACCAGCACGACCGCGGGGGTGTGATGCAGGAAGCTGCCGAAGGCGCGGCGGCAGAACGCGTCGTATTCGCGGGTGTAGAGAATGAATTCGTGCCAGAGGTCGTCGGCCGCCTGCGACGGCATCGAGACGTAACGCTTGCCGCTCATCAGATAGGCGAGGAAGAACTGCCGCAGGCCGCGCGACACCAGCGCACTGTCCTTGCGGGCGAAGCCGGGGTGATGCTTCTCGAGCCGGGCCAATAGGCCCGCCGGCCACTTGAAGGTGCGGATATATTCGGCGCGCCGCAGCGTCTGCCATTTGCCGAACAGCACGGCGCTGCCGACCACCGCGGCCGCCGCCAGGATGCCGAAAAATGCCGAGGCGGGAGTTACGACCACGATGCCCCCCGCCGGTCAGCGGCTAGAAGTTCTGCAAGCTCGCAAGCAGCGCAAAGCCGAACAGCGCCAGCGCGCCCAGGATGAAGCCGAGCACGAACATGCCGACCCCGCCGCGGCGCTTTGGCGCCACCACCGGCACGGGCGGCGGTGCCGGCGGCTCGGCAACGGGAAGCGGCGTTGCCACCATCGCATGCTCGCGCTCGATCATGCGCCGCGCGACATAGTCGGTGACCGCATCGACCATCACGGCCACGTCGTGCGATTCCGCAAGCACGATGCGGCCGAATCTCGTGTCCTGCACGAAGCGGTAGATGCGCTTGTCGCGCCCCATCAGCACATGCGCGACCACGTCGATCCACAGCCGCGGCGTCTCGCCTTGGCTGATGCCGCGGTCGAACAGATCGACCTTCTCCGGCACCTGCGCAAACAAGGGATCGAGCGCGTCGTTGAGGATCTCGAGCCGAGCCACTTCGGCATCGCGCAACTCGACGACGACGCCGGTGCGATCGGCCGCCTCGATCCGCGCCCGCCGCAGCGCCTCTCGCAGCGTCGGCCGCATCTCGCGCGCCTCGCTGCCGGTGTTCTGCGGATCGGACATGCCTTACGGCCTCGTGGTGACGGGTTGCCTTACCATTAACCTATCAGCAACCATGACGTCCGCAAAGCACGTTGGTTCCCAAGCACTTAGGTGGCCACTTATCCCCAGATGAAAGATCCCGGCACTGTCCCAAAAGCGGTCGACCCCACCCGGATGAACCGGATGGGGCCGCCGTCCTTGGACGTTTCTTAGCTCAGGTAATTTTGGTGTCAGGCCGAAACCCGCGACGGCTCCTCGACGATCGAGAAGCGCACGCCGGCCTTGTGGCGGCTCTCTTCCGAGACTTCCTTCCAGCACTCTTCGGCTTCCTTGCGGGTCTTGAACGGACCGCGGACCTGGGCGGAGCCTTCGACGAGCTTGTGGAAGTTCATCGAGCCGAACTCGCCGCCGATCACCCAGAAATTGCTGCCCTTGCTCATCGTCAGTCTCCTCTAAAAAATCCTGCTGCCCTTGCTCAGCCGCCTGAATTTTGATCCCCGCGACCTACTCGCCGTATCGACATTCTTGACAGAGCATCGCGAAGTGCGTGCCAGGAGATAAACGCGAAAACGGGAAGTTCGTACAGGTGCCTTGTTTTTTATTGGTGATGTCATGTAACATCTGAACTTGTAATAAATGTCGATTTGTAAATCTTGTCACAAAATAGGTCAGGAAAGCTGTCATGCCGGGCGAGTCCGGAAAGAAGCTGTTCGTCGGTCCGCGCTTTCGGCGGATCCGCCAGCAATTGGGGCTGTCGCAGACCCAGATCGCCGAGGGGCTCAGCATCTCGCCCTCCTACATCAACCTGATCGAACGCAACCAGCGCCCGGTGACGGCGCAGATCCTGCTGCGGCTGGCCGAGACCTACGACCTCGATCTGCGTGACCTCGCCACCGCAGACGAGGACCGCTTCTTCGCGGAACTCAACGAGATCTTCTCCGATCCCCTGTTCCGCCAGATCGACCTGCCGAAGCAGGAACTGCGCGACCTCGCCGAGCTGTGCCCCGGCGTGACGCATGCGTTGCAGCGGCTTTACGCCGCCTATACCGAGGCGCGCCGCGGCGAGACGCTGGTGGCGGCGCAGATGGCCGATCGCGAAGGCTCGCAGTTCGACGCCAACCCGATCGAGCGGGTGCGCGACCTGATCGAGGCCAACCGCAACTATTTTCCGGAGCTCGAGACCGCGGCGGAAAATCTGCGCGACGAGCTCAACGTGCCGACCGAAGGCCTGTTCACGGCACTCGCCACGCGCTTGCGCGAAAAACATTCGATCGTCACCCGCGTCATGCCGGTCGACGTGATGCGCGAGACGCTGCGCCGTTTCGACCGCCATCGCCGTCAGTTGCTGATCTCCGAACTGGTCGACAGTGCCGGCCGCAGCTTCCAGCTCGCGCTGCAGATCGGCTTTGTCGAATGCGGCGCCGCGATCGACGCGATCGTCAGCCGCGCCGGTCCGCTCGACGACACCGCGCGCCGGCTGTACCGCATCACGCTCGCCAATTATTTCGCGGCGGCCGCGATGATGCCCTACCAGGCATTTCATTCCGCGGCCGAGGCCTTGAGCTACGACGTCCACGTGCTGGCGCAGCGCTTCAACGCCGGCTTCGAGCAGGTCTGCCACCGCCTCACCACGCTGCAGCGGCCGAACGCGCGCGGCGTGCCGTTCTTCCTGCTGCGGGTCGACAATGCCGGCAACGTGTCGAAGCGGTTTTCCTCCGGCACCTTCCCGTTCTCCAAATTCGGCGGCACCTGCCCGCTCTGGAACGTGCATTCGACCTTCGACATGCCCGACCGCCTGCTGAGCCAGGTGATCGAGCTGCCGGACGGCACGCGCTACTTCTCGATCGCGCAGACGGTGCGCCGGCCGGTGGCGCCCTATCCGCAGCCGCAGCCGCGCTTTGCGATCGGGCTCGGTTGCGAGATCCGTCATGCGGCAAAGCTCGTCTATGCGATCGGCATGGATCTGGAGAAGGTCGAGGGCACCCCGATCGGCGTCAACTGCCGGCTCTGCGAGCGCGAGAACTGCAGCCAGCGTGCCGAGCCGCCGATCACGCGCACCCTGATCCTGGACGAGACCACGCGGCGGGTGTCGTCGTTCGCGTTCTCGAATGCGCGGGAGTTGTAGGCTTACACTCAATCCACCGCCGCAAAGGCCTTGCACCAGCCGTCCTTGCTGATGGCGCCCTCGACCACCTTGCAGCCATCGGGCGCGACGAACAGCGTGCACAGTCCGCAGGAGTAGATGCCGTTCGGCGTGTCCTGATATTCGGCTTGCGGTTTTGTCATTTTGTCGGAGGCTGCGCTAACTCGCAAAATGAGCGTGGCGGGAATCCCGGCGACGGCGACGCCGACAAAGCTGCGCCGCGAACGTCCGGGTTGTTGTTTGGCCATGGTGTTCACCCCATGCGTCGTCCCTGCGAAAGCAGGGACCCATATGTGGACGGCCCCCGTGGCACAAGAGCCTTTTGGCAAGATCGGATCGCTTGCATCCATATGTCCGGCCTGTTGGGTGCGATCGAGTAGATCGCTGGCCAAGATGGTTTGCGCGATGCGAGTTCCAAACAACTCCGCGACCTGTTGACGGCCGATGGGTCCCACGGATTGTCTCGCATCGTTGCTCGATCGATCGCTCCATCCGCTCTTGCAGCTCCGGGTCGGCTGACGAGCGAGCCCGCCAGCCGGCCAATCTGTTAAGCGGTACCCGTCGTCGCGGCATTCAGCCGTGCGGCGTCATAACTCTCCCCCGTCACCATCAGCTTCCAGACGATGCGCGCCACCTTGTTGGCGAGCGCCACGGCCGCAAGCTTCGGCGGCTTACGCTTGATCAGCGCCAGCAGCCAGCGCGAGTGATGACCGCGCCCCCGCTTGGCCTGCTGGATCACCGCCGTGGCCCCGACGACCAGCAGACGGCGCAGGTCCTGGTCGCCCGCCCGGGTAATCTTGCCGAGCCTGGTCTTGCCTGCGGTGGAATGGTCCTTGGGCGTGAGGCCGAGCCAAGCCGCAAAGTGACGACCGGAGCGGAACGCGCCCGGATCAGGTGTCTTCATCACCAGCATCGTTGCAATGATCGGACCGATCGACGGAATCTGCGCCAGGCGCCGGCCCGTGGCATCGCCGCGGTGCCAGGCCATCAGCTTGGCCTCAACCACCTCCAACTCGCCCTCGAGCCTGACGCACTCCCGGCCCAGCACGACAAACAGCTCGCGCGCCAGAGCGGGAAGCGTCTCGTCCTGCGCGATCCGCGCCAGCAGCGGTTCGATCGCCTCCAGCCCCTTGGGCGCGATCAGGCCATACTCCGCCGCATGGCCGCGGATCGTGTTGGTCAATTGGGTGCGCCGGGCGATCAGTCCGTCGCGGATACCCGTCAGCATCAGCGCAGCCTGTTGCTCGGCGCTCTTCACCGGCACAAAGCGCATGCTCGGCCGGCTCATCGCCTCACACAGGCCTTCTGCGTCTCGCCCGTCATTCTTGTTCCGCATCACGTAGGGCTTCACCAATTGCGGTGCCATCAGCTTCACCTCATGGCCCAGCCTGGAAAGCTCTCGCGCCCAATATTGCGAAGCTCCGCATGCCTCCATCCCGATCACCGTCGGCGGCAATTTGGCGAAGAACTCCAGCACGAGTTTGCGCGAAAGCTTCTTGCGTAAGACCGGCTGCTCGGACGCATCAACCCCATGCAGCACAAAAATATGCTTCGACGTATCCATCCCAATGCGGATAATCTGGTTCACGGACGGCTCCCATGTATGAGATCTAGACAACCTCATTCTGGCATACTGATGCCGTAGGGGGCCGTCCACACCATCAACTCCGTGAAGAACATTGTAGGCGAGACTCGTAGTCCCAGTATCGCGCAACGAACAGCATTTGTGGTTATGGGTCCCTGCTTTCGCAGGGACGACGTTGAAATTCTCACCCAACGCGCGCCATGGCTCCGTCGCACCCGCGCTAGGGGCGCGCGCATGTCTCCCCCTCGTCATTCCGGGGCTCGCGTAGCGAGAACCCGGAATCCATCAGGCCGCATCATGGGTAGTGAAATGGATTCCGGGCTCTCGCGGAGCCTGTCATCGGGCGCGCGTTCGCGCGACCCGTTGGCGAGCCCTCAGGTGCGCAATTGCGCACCGGGGAATGACGAAGAGCGAGGACCCCAGAATACAGATGTGTAGCCAGCCGCTCAGGGTTTGCGCAGATTGAGCGAGAAGCGCAGGTTCAGCGGCTGCAACATTTCCGGCGGCGGTGCCTCGCCGACATTGCCGCGCTTCAGGATGGTCCGTAGGTCCTCGGTGGCGCCGGCGTCATTGAAGGCCGGAAACGCGACGCGCTCGACGGTGCCGTCCGGATTGAGCCAGGCGCGCACCACGAGCGTCGGCGGCGGGCCATTCTCCTTGCCGGAATGTTCGATGACCCAGTTGCGGAAGCGATTGGCAACCATCTCGTCGGCCGCGATCCATTCCTCGAACCGGTATTTGACCAGTTTGGCAAACTGCGCCCATGACGGCGGCGCCTGTTCGGGATTGCGAAAGTTGGCGTCTTGAGCGTGGCCCGGCGCTGGGGACAGGATCAAGAGGCCGAACGAGAGCACGAGCGTGCCCCGCAAGATGAGCATGGTTCTGGACAAGGGTTGACCGCGGACAGCCGGCTGACAGGACAACGCGAGAGTATTAGCGCTTGCAGCAACTAGTCGGTCATTGTTGCAGGCATGTGACGCGTGCCGAGATGCTGGCGGCGCGATGCGCGCGTGACGCGGTGCCGCTCATCTGCGGCCGGTCGTCTTCCTGGAAGCGCACGCCATGCGCGGCAAGAAAAAATTTGGCGTGCACGGCATCGACGCCAGCACGCGATCGACCGTGGTCCTGCGGCTCACCACGCCTTCGACGAGGCCGCGGGAATCCAGCACCGGCGCACCGCTAGTGCCGAAGGTGACATTCGAGCGCAGCACGAGGTGCTCGGGATCGCGCAGGGTGGTATCGACGAACGCATTGCCGAGCGATCCGCCATGCGCGAGCATCGGCTTCAGGCGGTCATAGGCCTCGGCAAACACCATGTCGTTGGCGACGGACGTGTCGGCGCGCGGGAATACCGCGGCGAGACCCAGCGTGCGGGGCACCTTGATCAATGCAATGTCGCTCGCGGCCAGCGCCACCACGCGCGCCGCGACGGCCCGGCCCTCCTTGCTGACGACAATCCGGGCGCAATCCGCGACCGCATGCCGCGCGGTCAGCATATGCCCGAGATCGTCGACAAAGAATGCGGTGCCGTCGAGCCGCTGGCTGGCGGCCGGCGGACCAGTGACATCACGCGCCAGCGGCTTCGCAGCCTCCGTCTGTCGCACTGGTCGAAACGGGGAGAATGGCACCTGCGCCGCCGCGCGTTGCGGAGCGAAGCCATTGATGGCGCAACCGATCACCAGGCCGCAGGCCAGCCGGACCATGCGAACAGGCAATCCCGCGCGCGCCGTCGACGCCGCGCCCAGCATCGAAACCAAGTGATGCACCTTCAGACCCCAACCCCGCAGACCCCAAGCGCCTGCCCTTCAACGCCGCCGCGCAAATCGCTTGGCGACAACGTTTGTACATACACCGCACTGAGAGGTGGCTGAAGAGGGCTCGACGTACGATGAGGCCCGCCAAAGCGCATTCGACCGCAACGCCGTCACGTCGATGCATCAAAATGTGAAACGATGACTTTCCATCATTGCCGTTTCGCAACGGCGGCTGCGACCACATGATTTCAGATATCACATGGAGGTCTCAGATGAACGAGCATGCCAGCAAAACCAGCGTCGCCCCCTCCGCGGGAGCTGACGTCCGGGTGATCGAGACGCTGCTCACCCGAAACCTTCCGGAGGTCTTCGGCGAAGGCGATCCGGTGCGCCGCAGGGCCGCAATTGAAGAGCTCTACACCGCGGATTGCGTGCTCTACGCCCCGCCGGGCGTTCTCGTGGGCCGCGACGCACTCGACAAGTTCGCCGGCGATCTCCGCGCGACGCATCCGCACTTTGTTTACACGCCGCATGGCGCGCCGCAGGCGCTGCACAATTCAGGACGCCTGGCGTGGGGCTCCGGGCCGAAACGCGAAACGCCGGTCTATACCGGCGTGGATTTCATCATCGCGCGGGACGGCAAGATCGCGGCGCTTTACGTGTATCTGGACTCTCCGCCCTTGTGAGCGGCGATGGCGTGGTGCCGTGATCGCCGCGCCGAAGACACGCTGAACGAGGCGGCGGACGTCATGCGACGGCACAACCGGCCGGGGCTATGCGAGCCAGCATGCGCGCGCGACATCCGCCTGAGCGACTGCCCATTCGTTGAACGCGCCCCGGATCTGCGGCGCGCAACGGTCCTCGCCTCCGCGCGGGACGCTGCGAAGCGCCGCCGCGCGCGAGGGACAGCGGTCATCAGATCGATCTGCGCCGCGTTTCGTCGTCCGTGCCCGCTAACTTCCTGGAGGCGAGTAGGCAGCCTTGAGCTTGCTCGCGTGCTGACGCACCACCTTGATCTCGTCCTGCGTGAACAGCCGGACCAGCTTCACATTCTGGATGGCGCCGGACGCCACGACCACGCCGGTGATGGCGGGTGCGACGGTCGGATCCGGCACGTCGAAGATCACCATCACGCCGGGGCCATCGGCCGCCATGCTGTACATCGAAATCAATTTGCCGCCGGCCGTCTCGATCAATTTCTTGGCCGCCTCAAGCCGATTGGTTGTCGGGTTCTCCATGATGCTGTTGATGGAACGCGGCGTGTATTCCCCTGAGAGGCAGAAGTGCATGGCAATCCCTCCATTTGGCTGGGAATAAAAAAAGGCATTCACCCGGGCGCCGCCCGGGCAGAAGAAGATTTCGTACTGAAATGAGGACGAAGCGGCCTGCCGATGGCCAGTTGCGCTGCCGCTCATTCTCCGGAATTCGGCGTGACCGGTGGCAGCTCGCGCCACAATCTACATCAAACGTCCTGCGAATGAAATCCTGCGCTGCGACGAAATCGCCCGAAGACGCAGACTGAGGGGCAGCGAAGCTGACCTGACGCACGGCCTGCATCATTCCTTCCAATCGATCTCTTGCGGATTCGCCTCAGATCGTTGCGGCCGGCCCGGTGCCTTGCAAACAAGGGCAATCTGCCTCAGTGTCCCGCGCCTCCCGTCAAGAACAAGAGAAAGAACACTCATGAAGCATCGCGCGCTCGGCCGCTCCGGCATCACCGTCCCTCCCCTCTGCTTCGGCTGCAATGTGTTCGGCTGGACGGTGGACGAGACCGCATCTTTCCGGCTGCTCGACACCGTGCTGGAGCATGGACTGACGTTCCTCGATACGGCCGACGTCTATTCGCGCTGGGTGCCGGGTCATCACGGCGGCGAGTCCGAGACGATCATCGGCAAATGGATGAAGGCGCGCGGCAACCGCAACCGCATCATCGTCGCCACCAAGGTCGGCATGGACATGGGAGGCGGCAATGTCGGCCTGAAGCCGGACTACATCGCGCGCGCCGTCGAGGACTCGCTGCGGCGGCTGCAGACCGACCACATCGATCTCTACCAGTCCCATAAGGACGATGAGACCACACCGCAGGAAGAGACGCTCGCGGCCTATGACAAATTGATCAAGGCCGGCAAGATCAGGGCGATCGGTGCCTCGAATTTCTCGGCGGAGCGGCTCAAGAGCGCGCTGGATATTTCCAGGGCCAACGGGCTGCCCCGCTACGAGAGCATGCAACCCGAATACAGCCTGGCGGAGCGATCGAGCTACGAAGGCGCGCTGCAGCGCGTCTGCGAGGAGAACGACGTCGGCGTGATCACGTTCTTCTCCCTCGCCGCCGGATTCCTGACCGGCAAGTACCGCTCGGAGAGCGACTTCGCCAAGAGCCCGCGCGGCGCGCGCAGCATTCCGAAATACATGAACCCGCGCGGCATGCGTATCCTCGCCGGCCTCGACGAGGTCGCCGCGGAGACCCACGCCGAGCCGGCCGCGGTCGCGCTCGCCTGGCTGATGGCCAAGCCCGGCATTACCGCACCGATAGCGAGCGCAACCAAGCCCGAGCAGGTCGCGACGCTGGTCGCGGCGGCGAGGCTCGAGCTGAGCAAGGGGCAGGTCGAGCGCCTGGACGCCGCGAGCGCGTAGCGGCGCGATTCACTTCACCTCGCCCCGCGTGCGGGGAGAGGTCGGAACGCATCGTCAGATGCGTTCCGGGTGAGGGGGAGTCTCGGCGAATGCAGCTATCAACCTAATCTGCGGAGACAGCCCCTCACCCCAACCCTCTCCCCGTAAGAACGGGGCGAGGGAGAACACCGCCTTCGCGGCTGCAGCGCAAAGATGGATTCCGTCTCACGCCCTAGCCCCACGGCCCGCGCTGGCCTGAGGCACCGCCCCACGGGCTGCGCGGCGGATAGCTGGCGCCGGCCGGCCGTGGCGCGGTCTGGGTGCCGAGTTCGGCGGCGAGCTGCTGCAGCGCGGCGATGCGGTTCGCGGTCGAGGGGTGGGTGGCGAACAGATTGTCGACACCGTGGCCCGACAGCGGGTTGACGATGAACATGTGCGCGGTGGCCGGATTGCGCTCCGCCTCCATGTTCGGCAGCTGGTGCGCGGCGTTCTCGATCTTCGCAAGCGCCGACGCCAGCCACATCGGCTGGCCGACGATGCGTGCGCCAAAATTGTCGGCGGCGTATTCACGGGTGCGGCTGATCGCCATCTGCACCAGCATGGCGCCGAGCGGCGCCAGGATCATCATCGCAATCGAGCCGATGATGCCGGGGCCGTTGTTGTTGCGGTTGCCGCCGAAGAACATGCCGAACTGCGCCAGCATCGAGATCGCACCGGCGATCGTCGCGGTGATCGTCATGGTCAGCGTGTCGTGATGCTTGATATGCGCGAGCTCGTGCGCGATCACACCGGCGAGCTCCTCGCGGCTGAGCTGCTGCATCAAGCCAGTGGTGACGGCAACCGCGGCGTTCTCCGGATTGCGGCCGGTCGCGAACGCGTTCGGCTGCGCCTCGTCCATCACGAATACGCGCGGCATCGGCAGCGCGGCACGCTGCGCGAGTTCGGCGACGAGATTGTAAAGGTCCGGCGCCGAACGCGCATCGACCTGATGGGCGCCGTACATCGACAGCACCATGCGGTCGGAATTCCAGTAGGTGAACAGATTTGTCGCAGCCGCGACGATCAGCGCGATCACGGCGCCGGTTCCGCCGCCGATCAGATAGCCGACGCCCATGAACAGCGCGGTGAGGCCGGCAAGCAGGAGCGCAGTGCGGAAATAATTCATCGTGGTTCCCTCACGGCGAGCGGAATGCTGCCACAACTGACGCCGCTGAGGTAGGGATTTTGCCGCTGAAGCCGCAAGGGGAAGGCGTGCGTCGCAGCGACGCGGCGCGGATTACCGATTGGTCATGTCGATTGCCGTAGCCCGGATGAGTCCGTAGCCCGCATGAGCGAAGCGACATGCGGGAACACTGCCCCCGGATATCGCTTCGCTCATCCGGGCTACGGAAGCCTGCCTACTCTGCCGGCTCCTGCGCGCGCGCGGTCTCCCGCTCACGCAGCGCGACCCGCAGCATGCGGGCGAGCTGGGCGCGGCTGTAGGGCTTGGCCAGGAACAGAATGCCCTGCTCGAGCTTGCCGTCCTGGTCGATGGCGTCATCGGTGTAGCCCGACGTGAACAACACGCGCAGGCCGGGGCGCCGCCGCTCGGCCTCGGTGGCGAGGTCGCGTCCGTTCATCGCACCGGGCATGATGACGTCGGTGAACAAGAGATCGACCGGCGCGCCGCTGTCGAGCACGGCAAGCGCTTCGCCGCCATTGTTGGCCGAGCGCGTGGTGTAGCCGAGGCTCTCGATCTGGGTCAGCACGTAGGAGCGCACCAGTCTGTCGTCCTCGACGACGAGCACGATTTCCTGCGCGCCGCGCACCTCCGGCTGCCGCCGCTCGGGTAACACGGCCGGCGAGAGCACCGCCGCGCGCGGCAGATAGAGCATCACCCTGGTGCCACGGCCGACCTCGCTGTCGAGCGCAATGTGGCCGTTGGACTGCTTGACAAAGCCGTAGACCATGGAAAGCCCGAGGCCGGTGCCCTTGCCGACGTCCTTGGTGGTGAAGAACGGCTCGAACACTTTCGCCAGATCGGCTTCCGCGATGCCCTGGCCGTTGTCGATCAGCGCGATCGCGACATAGTCGCCGGCGGCAAGTCCATCATGGCCTCGCACGTCTGATGGCTTCAGTTCGGCAGTGCGGGTCTCGATCCGCAGTCGGCCGCCCTTCGGCATCGCGTCGCGCGCGTTCAGCGCGAGATTGATGATCGCGGTGACCAGCTGGTTGGAATCGACCAGCGCACGCGGCAGATCGGGTGCGGGGCGAAAATCGATATCGACATGGTCGCCGATGGTCGGCCGGAGCAGCTCGATGGTGTTGACCATCAACGCATTGACGTCGACATCGCTCGGCTGCAGCGGCTGCTTGCGCGCGAAGGCAAGCAGATGCCGCGTCAGCGATGCACCGCGCTCGGCGGCATCGCGGATCAGCGAGGTGATCTCGGTGAGCTCGCGGTTGTGGGTCACCGCCTCGGCCAGGATATCGATGGTGCCGGTGATGACGGTGAGGATGTTGTTGAAGTCGTGCGCGATGCCGCCGGTGAGCTGGCCGACCGCTTCCATCTTCTGCGCCTGGCGGATCTTGCTCTCATTGACCTCGGCCTCGCGGAAACGCTCGAGCAGGACTTCCGAGCGCTGGCGCTGCCGTCCCTCCTCGGCGAGCGCGACATGGGCCTCGCGCAGCTGCGCCTCGGTCGGGATCGCCAGGATCTTCGGGATCAGCGGCCAGAGCAGCACCGCGGTGAAGATCGAGGCAACGGCGGTGAGCGCCTTGACTATTCCTTCGAGCCCGTAGATCGGCACCCACAGCGTGTAGATCGAGAACACATGGGTGAGGCCGCAGGCGAGGATGAACGCGGCGAACGGCCAGGCCATCCAGCCGAACTGGAAGTCGCGCCGCTTGGAGACGAGGATCGCCAGCGCAAACGGAATCGAGAAATACGAAGCGGCAATGATCGCGTCTGAAATCACGTGCAGCCAGATCAACTCCGGCTCCCACAACAGGCAGATGCCGTGTGGCGAAAACGTCGACGAATCCAACAGACGCTCGAGAAAACTCCACATGGGTCCCTCCGGGCGTGATCGATCCGCCGACACCCTGCCCGCGAATCACCTGCCGATCATAGCGGCGACGACTGAACCTGCCGAAGCCCAATTGGTCTAACAGGGCACCCCCGTTGTTGCCCGGTGTCACCCTGGTGTATGCAGGATGTGTCTTGATCCTCTTTTCTAGCCGGTGACATCGATGCCAGCTTCTCCCTTCCGCGCCCCGATCATGATCGCAGCGATCGCGGGGGCGCTGGCGCTCTCCTCACTTGCCCTGGCGCAGCAGCCGCTGCCCAATCCCGCAGGCTCCGCCCCGGTCAGGCCGCGCCCGGCCGCGGTGGCCTCGCCAAGGGCTGCGTCCTGCCACAACGGGCAGAGCTTCGATCGCTTCCTCGCCGAGCTGAAGCAGAAGGCGGTCGCCGCCGGCGTCTCGCAGCGCACGATCGCGGAGGCCGCGCCCTACCTGGTTTACGACCAGGGCATCGTCAACCGCGACCGCGGCCAGCGCGTGTTCGGGCAGATCTTCACCCAGTTCGCCGGCCGCATGGCCGCGAACTACCGGATGCAGCAGGGCCAGCAATACATCCGGACCTACGCGGCCGCGTTCGCGCGCGCCGAGAAGGAGTATGGCGTGCCGCCGGCGGTGATCGCCGCGTTCTGGGGACTGGAGAGCGATTTCGGCGTCCAGATGGGCAATCTGCCGACGCTGAAATCGCTGGTGTCGCTGGCCTATGATTGCCGCCGCTCGGAGATGTTCCAGGGCGAGACCATCGCGGCGCTGAGGATCATCGAACGCGGCGACCTGACGCCCGACGAGATGATCGGCTCATGGGCCGGCGAGCTCGGCCAGACGCAATTCCTGCCGACGCACTATTTCAACTATGCCGTCGATTACGATGGTGACGGCCATCGCAACCTGCTCGCCAGCGGCCCCGACGTGATCGGCTCGACCGCGAACTACATCGCCAACGGATTGAAGTGGCGGCGCGGCGAGCCATGGCTGCAGGAGGTGCGCGTGCCGCGGGCCGCAAACTTTCCGTGGGACCAGGCCGACCTCACCATCAAGCTGCCGCGCTCGAAATGGGCAGCCCTCGGCGTCAGCTTGACCGACGGCAAGGCTCTGCCGAATGACGAGATGCCGGCCTCGCTGCTGTTGCCGATGGGCCGGATGGGACCAGCCTTCCTCGCTTATCCAAACTTCGCCGCCTACACCGAGTGGAATAACTCGCTGATCTATTCGACCACCGCCGGTTATCTCGCCGGCCGCATCGCAGGCGCACCGCCGATGCAGCGGCCGCACGCGCCGGTCGCGCAACTGCCGTTTGGCGAGATCAAGGAGCTGCAATCTCTTCTCGCGCGCGCGGGCTACGACGTCGGCAAGATCGACGGCGTGCTCGGCCAGGCGAGCCGCAGCGCGGTGAAGGCGATGCAGATGAAATACGGCCTGCCGGCAGATTCCTGGCCGACCGCGGAGCTCTTGGCGCGGATGCGCGGCGGTGGCCGTGCGCAACCGGCCGCGGACGCCGCGATGCCGCCGACGCGGTAGCGACGTCGTCGGGCTTTCTGCGTAGCTAGCAGTGCGTTTGAACCGTCACCCTGAGGAGCGCGTAGCGCGTCTCGAAGGGGCGACGGCCACCAGCCGGGCCGTGCATCCTTCGAGGCTCGCTGCGCTCGCACCTCAGGATGACGGGACTAAGAGCGGCACCGCGAGAAATATTTGACCAAGTGTTACAGCCGTCCGCAGTTGTATTCTTCCCTTCGCGGCCCCATGTGCAGCATCGCCGTTCGGCAGATCCGGATTTCATCAGAACAAAGAGCATCCACATGTCCTTTTATGACGCCGTCGTCCCCGCGTACTTGCAGATCCTCAACAGCCTCACCGGCGAGCTGACCAAGGCCGAGGCGCATTGCGAAGCGAAGAAGATCGCGCCCGAGGTGCTGCTGGGATCGCGGCTCTATGCGGACATGCTGCCGCTGACCAAGCAGGTGCAGCTGGTCTGCGATCACGCCGCACGCGGCTGCGCGCGGCTGACCCATAGCGAGGTGCCGTCGACGCCCGACACCGAGAAGAGCTTCGGCGAACTGAAACAGCGGCTGGCGAAGACGATCGACTATGTGAAATCGTTCAAGCCGGAGCAGTTCGACGGCGCCGACGCCAAGGACGTCACCTTCCCGATCGGCGCCGAGCGCACCATGACCCTGAAGGGCCAGCAATTCGTCAGCGCCTTCTCGTTCCCGAACTTCTACTTCCACGCCGTCACTGCGCACGGCATCCTGCGCCACAACGGCGTCGAGATCGGCAAGCGCGACTTCCTCGGCGTGAGCTGACGCGATATTCCCCGCGGCGGGATTTTCTCACCTCTCGCCAAGGCTTCGGCGCGACACGTCGCCTCGCACGCCCGGCCGTGCTACTGCTCCCTGACAACAACAAGACGTCAGGGAGCACGCCATGCCGACCACAACCCACGCACCGAAAGCCATCGATCCCACCGCCTCGCTGCATGCGGAATCGCTGGGGCTTGCGAAAAATCACGGCCGCCTCGCCGGACGGCGCATCATCGTGGTCGGTGCGGGACAGCGCACGACCGTGGATGAAGCGCCGCCGATCGGCAACGGCCGCGCCATGAGCGTGCTGTTCGCGCGCGAAGGCGCCTCGGTCGCCTGCCTCGACGTCAACAAGGACGCCGCCGACGACACCGTCGCGCAGATCACAGGCGAAGGCGGCAAGGCCTTCACCGATGTGGTCGATGTCTCCGACGTCGCGGCGATCGCGCCCGCGGTCGAACGCTGCGCGCAAAAGCTCGGCGGGCTCGACGGGCTGGCGCTGAATGTCGGCATTTCCTCCGGCCTGTCGCTGCCGAAGATGACGGCGGAAGCCTGGGACCGCGACTACGCCGTCAATGTGCGCAGCCACATGCTGTTCGCGCAGCAGGCGCTCGGGGTGATGGCGCCGGGCGGCGCGATCATCCTGATCTCCTCGATGGCGAGCCAGCGCGCCGGCGGCCGCAACCCGGCCTATGAATCCTCCAAGGCGGCGCAGATCGCGCTGGGACGGGCGATCGCGCGGGCCGGCGAGGACAAGGGCATTCGCTGCAATGTGATCGCGCCCGGCTTCATGGACACGCCGATGGGCCGCGATGCCAGCCGCAGGCGATCGGACCGCGCCGTGACAGTGCCTTTCGGCCGCCAGGGCACCGGCTGGGAGGTCGCCTATACTGCGCTGTTCCTGATTTCGAATGAATCCTCCTATGTGAACGCGCATACCTTGTTCCTCGATGCCGGCCACATGGGCGGAATCGTGCGCGGCTAGCCTGCAAACTGAGCATATCCCGGCCATTGCGCTCGTCGCGGCAATGCACAAATCTCTCCTCATCCGTCATTGTCTGGAACCGTTTCACATGAGCCAACCGACCAAACTTCTCGAGCCCTACAAGCTTGGCCCGCTGACGCTGCCGAACCGCTTCGTGATGGCGCCATTGACGCGCAACCGCGCGGTGCCGCCCGGCATGGTGCCAAGCCCGCTCGCGGTGGACTATTACGGCCAGCGCGCCTCCGCCGGCCTTCTGATCACCGAGGCGAGCCAGGTCTCGCAGCAGGGCCAGGGCTATCAGGACACCCCCGGCATCTACTCGAAGGAACAGGTCGCGGCCTGGCGCAAGGTCACCGATCGCGTGCATGAGCGCGGTGGCCACATCTTCATCCAGCTCTGGCATGTCGGCCGTATTTCGCACACCTCGCTGCAGCCGGATGGCGGCGCGCCGGTGGCGCCGAGCGCAATCCGCGCCAAGACCAAGACCTTCGTAAACGGCACCTTCGCCGACGTGTCCGAGCCGCGCGCGCTGGAGCTGTCGGAAATCCCTGCCATCATCGAGGATTTCAAGCGCGGCACCGCGAATGCGCTGGCGGCCGGCTTCGACGGCGTCGAGATCCATGGCGCCAACGGCTATCTGCTCGACCAGTTCGCGAAGGACGGCACCAACAAGCGCACCGACGCGTATGGCGGTTCGATCGAGAAACGCGCCCAGCTGATGCTGGAGGTTTCCAAGGTAGTCGCCAAGGAGGCCGGCGCCGACCGTACCGGCATCCGCATCTCGCCGGTGACGCCGGCCAACGACGTCTCCGACAGCAATCCGCAACCGCTGTTCGACTACATCGTCGACCAGCTCAATGCGCTGAAGCTGACCTATATCCACGTCATCGAGGGCGCGACCGGCGGCCCGCGCGACATCGCACCGTTCGACTACGCCTCGCTGCGCAAGCGCTTCAAGCAGGCCTATGTCGCCAACAACGGCTACGACTTCGCGCTGGCGGAGAAGGTGCTGGAGGCAGGTGCCGCCGATCTGATCGCGTTCGGCAAGCCGTTCATCTCCAACCCCGATCTGGTCGAGCGGCTCAAGGCCGGCGCCCCGCTCAACGACTGGGACAAGGCGACCTTCTACGGCGGCGGCGCCAAGGGCTACACGGATTATCCGACGCTGAAGGCGACCGAAGCGGCGGAGTGACGTACACCAAAGCCTGTCATGCCCCGCGAAGGCGGGGCATCCAGTATTCCAGAGACGCCAGCGATTGATCGAGACGCCGCGGGGTACTGGATCGCCCGGTCCCGTCTACGCCAAGGCTTCGACGAGGCCTTGAATCCCGGGCACGCCGAAACTTTAGCGAAGGCGGCAAGCCGGGCGATGACAACTGGGAAAACAGAAAGGGCCGGGATCGCTCCCGGCCTTTTTTCAATGCACGCATTTGGATTCCTACGCGTCGGCAGCCTCGCCGCTCTCCACCTCCTCCGCGACCATGCGGTCGAGGTTTCGATTGAGCCGCCGCAGCAGGTCAAGCAGGGTTGCGGCTTCGGCCGCGCTGAAACCCGCAAGCGCCTGGTCCTGATTGCGATGCAGCGCCTTGCGCGCAGCCGGCAGTTTGGCCTTGGCCGCTTTGGTCAGCGAGACCAGCTGGCTGCGGCCATCACCCGGCATCGGCGTGCGCTGGACCAGGCCATCGCGCTCCATCCGCGCCAGTATCTGCGCCATCGACGGCTGCTCGACCTTGGCGGCGCGGGCGAGATCGCGCTGTGACATCGCCTTGCCGTCGCGCAACAGATAGATCACCGGCAACTGGCCTATGCTGAAGCCGTGCGGTTTCACGCGCCGCTCACCGAGCCTGAGGAAGCTGCGCGAGGCCATATTGACCAGCGGCGCCGGACGATCGAACAGATCCCAATCGGTCACGATCCCACCATTTACATAGGTACCTATTTATACTAGATAGGTACCTATGTATCCTCTTGTGAGCCTGGTGTCCATGAGTTCAGATCTCTTTCGCATTGCCATCGTCGGCGCCGGCCCCAGCGGTCTGACGCTCGCCCGCCTGCTGCATGTTGCCGGGATCAAGACGAGCCTGTTCGAGCGAGACAGCTCGGCAACCGAGCGGCCGCAGGGCGGAACGCTCGACCTGCACGCCGAGAGCGGCCAGCTGGCGCTGGCGCGCGCCGGGCTCACCGACGGCTTCCTGCGCATCGCACGTTACGAGGATCAGGGCAGCCGACTGTACGCGAGCGATGGCCGGCTGCTGCTCGCGGACGACGACATGACCGGCGACCGTCCGGAAGTCGACCGCACGGCGCTGCGCGACCTGCTGCTGCAATCCTTGCCGCCGGATGCCGTTGCCTGGGCGCGCTGCCTGCGCGAGGTCGCGCCCCGCAATGACGGCCGTTACGATCTGCTGTTCGACGGTGCGCGCGAAGGGCCGTTCGATCTCGTGATCGGCGCTGACGGCGCGTGGTCCCGGGTGCGGCCGCTGGTGTCGCGCTATCAGCCGCAATACAGCGGGTTGACCTTCATCGAGTTCGGCATCGACGATGTCGACACGCGGCACCCAGCTCTGTCGGAGCTGGTCGGCCGCGGCAAGATGGGCGCCGAGAGCGCCGGCCGCAGCCTGATGGTCCTGCGCAACGGCAACGCGCATCTGCGCGGCTATGCGGTCTTCCGCGTGCCCGTCGAATGGGCCGAGGGGCGGTTCGACGTCACCTCGCCATCCGCGATGCGTCACGCGCTGCTCGGCGAATTCGCCGGATGGGCCGATGCCCTGCTCGACCTGCTTCGCGCCAGCAATGATCAATTCGCGCTCCGGCCGATCCACGCGCTGCCCGTCGGGCATCATTGGACCAACCGCGCCGGCATCACCTTGCTCGGCGATGCTGCGCATCTGATGTCGCCGTTCGGCGGTGAAGGCGTCAACGCCGCGATGCTGGATGCGGAGGAGTTGGCGGCGCATCTGGTGGGATCAAAGGATTGGCGCGAGGCCGTTCGCGCGTACGAGACCGGGATGTTCGTGCGCGTCGCCCAGCCCGCCGGCGAGGCCGCCGAAGCCGCCGCGACCGAGCTGTCGCACATCAGCCAGGAACTGACGCTGGCGCACCACCAGGCGTACATGCAGATGCGCGCGGCAGCGGTCCACTCCGCGACGCGATGAGCTCTGGCCATGACCTGCGGCGGCGCATAGCATGAAGCGGATCGAGCAAGCCTGACCACGGTCGCATGCGGGAATGAGCAAGGACAACGCCGAGGATATCGTTCGACGCGCCACCGCCGCCTTCAACAGCGGCCGGCATGGCGAAGCGATCGAGCTCTGCGAGCGCGGCCTTGCGCGCCAGCCCGGCGAGCCGATGCTGAGCCATCTGCTCGCCGCCGTATTGTTCGCCAAAGGCGAGATCGCACCGGCCCGCAGGCATGTCGAGACCAGCCTGGCGCGGCGCCCGGACAACGCGGCGGCGCGGCTGCTCGCGGGGCGCCTCGCCCGCAGCGGCGGTGAATTCGATGCGGCACTGACGCATCTCGACCGCGCCATCGCGCTCAAGCCGCAGCGCGAGGCCTTCGTCGAGAAGGCACGCACGCTGGAGCTGGCCGGCCGCAAGGCACAGGCAGACGAGGCCTGGGAGGCGATCCTCAAGGCCATCCCCGAGCATCAGGAAGCCAATGCGAGGCTCGGCCGGCTTGCCTGGGAAGATGGCAATCTCACCGATGCGGTGAGCCTGCTCGAGCGCGCCGTTGCGAGCGCGGCGCCGGCCTCGGTGTGGTTCGATCTCGGTGTCGCAAAGCAGGATTTGCGCGATCACGACGGCGCCGCACGCGCCTATCGCAAGGCGCTCGAGATCAAACCGGATTACGCCGAAGCCGCGCTCAATCTGGGGATCACGCTGCAGGAGAGCGGCGAGCCCGACGCCGCGATGCAGGCCTTCGCGCGCGCCTATGCCTTGCGCCCGCATCTGTTCGGATCGATCGCCATGGCGCTGACCTCGGCCCCGCACGGCCGGCTGTGGCTCGATGAGCGCGCGCTGCGTGCGGCGCTAGGTCACTAGCCGGCCGCGCTTGGCGCGGAAATGCTTGCGATAGACGTTGGGTGCGGCCAACACGTCACCGACGACCTTGGAATAGGCTTCACGGTGCGCGTCGTCGAACGCTTCGAACACCAGTTCGGGGGCCGCGCGCGGCACCGCGAAGCATTGCACGACCGGCGTCCCTTTCGGCAGCACGCCGGCAAAATCAGGCTGGGTCCAGACTGCCGGGAAATTGATCCCGCCGTCGTGAAACCGGTCGGCGTCGACCAGCCCCGAGATCACGCGGAACGGCAGGTCGTCGCGATTGACCGGATGGGTCGCGAACAGCGACCAACCCGGCTCGAGCTCGATGGTCCAGAAGCTGTTGAATTTCAGCGCAGCCTGCCCGTTGGCGAACGGCGCGCCGGCGAATTGCGCAGCGGGATGGAAGCTGAGCGGCGCGCGCGGATGGCCCTGCGTCGCGGGCTCCGGAATGTCCCAGTCCCAGGCGAAGGCGCCGCGCTCGACCCTGACATCGCAAGGCAGCGGGATCATGACCCCATGGGCCATCGCATCGACGAAGGGCGGGCATTGCTTGACTGTGCGGATCTCGCGGTCGTGGATGTCGGAATGCGCCTTCGCCGGCATCGCACGCAGCCAATCGGGCAATGCGCTGCGGGCCGGGAACGGCCGCGGCAGGTGATCGGCGAGCCGCGGATCGCAGCGAAAAGTCATGCGCATGACGAAACTCCCCGATCATGATGCGATGACAAGTAGACGCATATGACTCATCGCGTCATTTGAGCACAATCCTGAACCGGCCTCCACAGCCACAGATCCAGCAGAAAAGGCCGGGATTGCTCCCGGCCTTTTGCGGATGGCGTGGGCTGGTACGCCTTCTTACTTCGCTTCGGCGCGCTTCGGCGGGCTGGCCGGCCACGACTTGATCAGCGTGTCGTAGTCGATCGTTTCGCCCTTCGGCTTCTCGTTCGCGAGCTTGCGCTGCGGAGCGATGGTGCCGTCCTTCTCGGCCTTCTTGTACCAGTACTCGGCGGTTTCCTTCTTGTTCAGCTTCGGTCCGCAGGCGCCCTGCACACCGGACTTCTCAAGACGCTCCATCACCGAATCCTGGGCCGCGGCGAGCGCGTCCATCGCAGCTTGCGGCGTCTTCGCACCGGACGACGCATCGCCGATGTTCTGCCACCAGAGCTGAGCGAGCTTCGGATAGTCAGGCACGTTGTTGCCGGTCGGGGTCCACTGCACGCGCGCAGGCGAGCGGTAGAACTCGATCAGGCCGCCGAGCTTCGGCGCACGCTCGGTGAACGACTTGTCCCAGATGTCGGATTCACGGATGAAGGTGAGACCGACTTGGCTCTTCTTCAGGCTCGTCGTCTTGGAGACGATGAACTGCAGATAGAGCCAGGCCGCCTTGCGGCGGTCGACCGGGGTCGACTTCAGCAGCGTGGCCGAACCCACGTCCTGGTAGCCGAGCTTCATGCCGTCCTTCCAGTACGAGCCGTGCGGCGACGGAGCCATACGCCACTTCGGCGTACCGTCCGCGTTCATCACGGCAATCCCCGGCTTCACCATGTCGGCGGTGAAGGCGGTGTACCAGAAGATCTGCTGGGCGATGTTGCCCTGCGAAGGCACCGGGCCCGACTCGGAGAAGGTCATGCCCTGCGCCTGCGGCGGAGCATACTTCTTCATCCAGTCGAGATACTTGACGATCGAATAGACCGCCGCCGGGCCGTTGACGTCGCCGCCACGCTCGACCGACGAGCCGACCGGACGGCAGCCTTCCATGCGGATGCCCCATTCGTCGACCGGCAGGCCGTTCGGGAGACCCTTGTCGCCGTTGCCGGCCATCGACAGCCAGGCGTCGGTGAAACGCCAGCCGAGCGAGGGGTCCTTTTTGCCATAGTCCATATGGCCGTAGACCTTGACGCCGCTGATCTCCTTGATGTCGTTGGTGAAGAAGTCGGCGATATCTTCATAGGCCGACCAGTTCACGGGCACGCCGAGGTCGTAGCCGTACTTGGCCTTGAACTTGGCCTTGTATTCCGGGTTGGTGAACCAGTCGTAGCGGAACCAATAGAGGTTCGCGAACTGCTGGTCGGGCAGCTGATAGAGGTGACCGTTCGGTGCGGTCGTGAACGACTTGCCGATGAAGTCGTCGACGTCGAGCATCGGATCGGTGACGTCCTTGGCTTCGCCCTTCATCCACTCGGTCAGGTCGACGGCCTGGCCGTAACGGAAGTGGGTGCCGATGAAGTCGGAGTCGTTGATCCAGCCGTCATAGACGTTCTTGCCGGACTGCATCTGGGTCTGGATCTTTTCGACGACGTCACCTTCCTGGATGATGTCGTGCTTGACCTTGATGCCGGTGATCTCCTCGAACGCCTTGGCGAGCGTGCGGGATTCATATTCGTGCACCGTCAGGGTCTCGGAGACGACGTTGATCTCCATACCCTTGAAGGGGGCAGCGGCCTTGATGAACCACTGCATCTCCTTCATCTGGTCGTCCTTGGAGAGGGTCGACGGCTGGAATTCGCTGTCGATCCACTTCTTGGCGGCCGCCTCGTCGGCGCGGGCCGGCGCGACAAGAGTGACCGATGCTGCGACGAGCGCGACCGCGCTGGTCATCGTCAAAAGCTTATCTTTAGTCATTCGTAAATGTCGCATTAGATTCCTCCGGTTGCAGCGACTAAATCAGGCCCGGGTAGACCCCGGATCTGCTCTTTTTCGCGTTCTTCAGACGGTGCGAAAAATCACCACGGCTGAAAGAAGCGAAATTACCGTTCCGAGCCACAGGCTCGAAATCTCGACGCCCTCGCCGATCGGCAGGGTGAAAATCGGATCGATGCCGACGAGGCCGACCCACAGCAGGTGGATCACCGCCGCCAGCACCAGCGAGACGAACAGACGGTCGCCGCGCGTGGTCGGAATGCGCAGCACGCCGACCCGCTCCGCCTCGGGATAGGCGATCGCGAGCCAGGTCATCATCCCGAGCGTAGAGGCAAGCAGCACGAAGAAGACCGCAGTGGGCCAGGTCCATGCCATCCATGCGATGCTGTCCATGAGCCCCTCCTAAACCCGGCCGAGCGCGAAGCCGCGCGCGATGTAATTGCGGACGAACCAGATCACGAGTGCGCCGGGGATGATGGTGAGCACGCCGGCCGCGGCAAGCAGGCCCCAGTCCATGCCGGCAGCCGAGACCGTGCGCGTCATGATCGCTGCGATCGGCTTGGCCTGCACCGAGGTCAGCGTGCGCGCCAGCAGCAGCTCGACCCAGGAGAACATGAAGCAGAAGAAGGCGGCGACGCCGATGCCGCTCGCGATCAGCGGCACCAGGATCTTGATGAAGAAGCGCGGGAACGAATAGCCGTCGAGGAAAGCGGTTTCGTCGATCTCGCGCGGCACGCCGGAGACGAAGCCTTCGAGGATCCACACCGCCAGCGGCACGTTGAAGATGCAGTGCGCGAGCGCGACCGCCCACGGCGTATCGAACAGGCCGATCGCCGAGTACAGGTTGAAGAACGGCAGCGCATAGACCGCCGCCGGCGCCATGCGGTTCGATAGCAGCCAGAAGAACAGGTGCTTGTCGCCGAGGAAGCGGTAGCGCGAGAACGCATAGGCTGCCGGCAGCGCCACCGCGATCGAGATCACGGTGTTGATGACGACATATTCCAGCGAGTTGATGTAGCCCGAATACCAGCTCTCGTCGGTGAAGATGCGCCGGTAGTGCTGCAGCGTCGGCGTATGCGGCCACAGCGTCATCGTCGAGACGATCTCGGCGTTGGTCTTGAAGCTCATGTTGACGAGCCAGTAGATCGGCAACAGCAGGAAGATCAGGAACAGCGCCATGATCAGGCGGCGGCCGGGGATCGAATGCATCACGCCGCTCCTTCCTTGACCGGACGCTCGGAGCCGGCATTGGTCATCACGGTGTAGAACACCCAGCACACGATCAGGATGATCAGATTGTAGACCAGCGACAGCGCCGCGGCCTTGCCGAGGTCGAACTGGCCGAGCGCGATCTTGACGAGCTCGATCGAGACGAAGGTCGTCGAGTTGCCGGGTCCGCCGCCGGTGACCACGAACGGCTCGGTGTAGATCATGAACGAGTCCATGAAGCGCAGAAGCACCGCGATCAGCAGCACGCGGTTCATCTTCGGCAGCTGGATCGCCTTGAACACCGCCCAGCGCGAGGCGCCGTCGATCTGCGCCGCCTGGTAGTAGGCGTCGGGGATCGACTTCAGGCCGGCGTAGCAGAGCAGCGCGACGAGGCTGGTCCAATGCCAGACGTCCATCACGATGACCGTGACCCAGGCGTCGACCTCATTGGAGACGTAGTTGTAGTTGAAGCCGAGGTGGTTCAGCACATAGCCGAGCAGTCCGATATCCGGACGGCCGAATATCTGCCAGATCGTGCCGACCACGTTCCATGGAATCAAGAGCGGCAGCGCGAGGATGACGAGGCAGGCCGCGACGCTCCAGCCCTCGCGCGGCATCGACAGCGCGACGATGATGCCGAGCGGCACCTCGATCGCAAGGATCACGGCGGAGAAGAACAGGTTGCGGCCGAGCGAGGCCAGGAAGCGGCCGCCGAGATCGGTCGAGGGATCGAGCAGCTCCTTGAACCAGCCGACGCCGTTCCAGAAGAACTGGTTGTTGCCGAAGGTGTCCTGCATCGAATAGTTCACGACGGTCATCAGCGGCAGCACCGCCGAGAACGCCACCACCAGGAACACCGGCAGCACCAGGAACCAGGCTTTTTGGTTGATGGTCTTGTCCATCAGGCGACCCCTTCGACCAAATGGCTGTCGGCATAGACGTGGACGTTGGCGGGATTGAAGATCAGGCCGGCGGTATCGCCGGAGATCGAGAAGCCCGGCGGCACGCGCGCCGCGAGTTTGGTGTTGCCGATCCGGACGCGGGCGAACTGGATGCGGCCGAGATCGTCGATCCGCTCGATGGTGGCCGACAGCAGCCCGGACGCGGGTGCCGCGACATCGACAAATTCAGGCCGCACGCCGATCTCGATCTTCTTGCCGGCCGGCAGGACACCATAGTTTCGATGCAGGCCGATGACATGGCCGTCGATCCGCGCCTCGTGGCCTGAGACCTCGGCGGGCACGATGTTCATGCCGGGCGAGCCGATGAAGTAGCCGACGAAGGTATGCGCCGGCTTGTCGAACAGTTCGGCCGGCGTGCCGCTCTGCACCACGCGGCCGTCATGCATGACGACGACGGTATCGGCAAAGGTCAGCGCCTCGGTCTGGTCGTGGGTGACGTAGATCATCGTGAGGTCGAGCTCGCGATGCAGCGCCTTTAGTTTCGAGCGCAGCTGCCATTTCAGCTCGGGATCGATCACCGTCAGCGGCTCGTCGAACAGCACGGCGGCGACGTCGGAGCGCACCAGGCCGCGGCCGAGCGAGATCTTCTGCTTGGCGTCGGCGGTGAGCCGCGTCGCCTTGCGGTTCAGATACGGCGTGAGGTCGAGCAAATCGGCGATCTGCCTGACCCGCGCATCGACCTCGGCCTTCGCGACGCCGCGATTCTTCAGCGGGAAGGCCAGGTTCTGCCCGACCGTCATGGTGTCGTAGATGACAGGGAACTGGAACACCTGCGCGATGTTACGCTTCTGCGTCGACAGCGGCGTGATGTCCTGGCCGTCGAACAGGATCTTGCCGCGCGACGGCGTCACGATCCCGGAAATCAGGTTCAGCAGCGTGGTCTTGCCGCAGCCGGAGGGCCCGAGCAGCGCATAGGCGCCGCCCTGCCGCCAGGTCATCGTCACCGGTTTCAGCGCAAAGGATTCCAGCGGCGCGTCGTTGCCGCTGTAGGATTGCGCGAGATCGACGAGGTCAATGCGAGCCATCGGGCATCTCCCTCAATTGCTCTTGCTGGCTGACACGCGTGCCGCAAGCGAACTGCCATACAATTCGCTAGCAAACGCGGTCGCGGGCGACGCGACCAGGCGGTCAGCGGCGTCAAACACAAAGATATTCTCGGGATCGAGCGCGGCCTCGAGCACCTGCCCGGGTTCATATTCGTGCACGCCGTGCAGCACCGCGACCCAGTTCGAATCGTGGACATGAACGTGCACAAAGCTCTCCGACCCGGTGATCTCGGTCACCGTCACGGTGGCGGAGAATTTGTGGCGGCCGGGCACGACGCTCCCGACCTCGAGCTGATGCGCACGGAAGCCGATCTTGTACGTGCCGTCAGGCAGATTGGCGTACAGCCCCACCGCGGGCGCCTGCTCGCCGCCGGCATAGATCACCCGGTCGCCCTTCTTCTCGATGCCGATGATGTTGAGCGGCGGATCGGAGAACACTTGCGCAACCCGCAGCGTGTCGGGATGGCGGTAGACCTTCGGCGTGGCGCCGGTCTGCAGCGCCTGGCCTTCCCACATGCACACCGTGTCGCCGCCGAGCAGCAACGCCTCCGACGGTTCGGTGGTGGCGTAGACGAAGATCGCACCCGATGCCTCGAAGATCCGCGGCAGCTCGGCGCGCAGTTCCTCGCGCAGCTTGTAGTCGAGGTTGGCGAGCGGCTCGTCGAGCAGCACGAGGTCGGCGCCCTTGACCAGCGCGCGCGCAATCGCGGTGCGCTGCTGCTGACCGCCGGAGAGCTGCAGCGGCGTCCGCTTCAGATAGGGCTCGAGCCGCAACAGGCTTGCCGCCTCCGCCACCCGCTGCTCGATCTCGGCCTTCGGCTTGCCCTGCACCCGCAGCGGCGAGGCGATGTTCTCGTAGACCGTCAGCGAGGGATAGTTGATGAACTGCTGATAGACCATCGCCACCGAGCGCTGCCGCACGTCGGCGCCGGTGACGTCCTTGCCGTCGACCAGCACGCGGCCGGTGGTCGGTTTGTCGAGGCCGGCGAGCAGTCGCATGATCGAGGTCTTGCCCGACAGCGTCGGCCCGAGCAGCACGCTGAGCGTGCCACGCTCCAGCGTCAGCGAAACATCGCGGATGGTCTGAATGCCATCCACGGTTCGCGTGACATTCTGCAGGGTAACGCTCATGCCCGTCCTCCCGCTTCGCGGAGGGGACGTTCACCTGACACGCGGTTGGCGACCATCCACTCGTCGAGCGCGGCGATTTCACCCGCCGTCATCCGCAAGCCCAGCTTGGATCGTCGCCAGACGACATCGTCCGCGGTCCGCGCCCATTCGTTCGCCATCAGGTACCGGACTTCACTCTCCGTCAAGGTGGCGCCGAAGGAGCGGCCGAGATCATCAGCCGTTGCTGCATTGCCCAAGACCTTGCTGGCGCGCGTGCCATAGGCGTGGGCGAGACGGTTGGCGTGGGACTGTGCGAGGAACGGATAGTTGCGAACCAGTTCGGCGCTCAGCGCGGCGACCGCGGAGACGTCCATGTCGCCGCCGGGCAGCGGCGCCTTGCCGGTCCAGCCCTCCTGCGCCTTCGCGCCGCGGAGATAGGGCGACAGCCGCTCCAGCGCCTCTTCGGAGAGGCGGCGATAGGTGGTGATCTTGCCGCCATAGATCGACAGCAGCGGCGCACCGCCGGGCGTATCGAGCTCGAAGACGTAGTCGCGGGTCGCGGCCTTGGCTTCGCTCGCACCGTCGTCATAGAGCGGACGCACGCCGGAGTAATTCCAGACCACGTCCTCGGGCTTCACCGGCTTGGCAAGGTATTCGCTGGCGGAGGCGCAGAGATACTCGATCTCCTCACGCGTCGCCTTCACCTCGGCCGGATCGCCGTCATAGTCGCGATCGGTGGTGCCGATCAGCGAGAAATCGTTCTGGTAGGGAATGACGAAGATGATGCGGCCGTCGGCATTCTGGAAGATGTAGGCGCGGTCGTGGTCGTAGAGTTTCGGCACGACGATATGCGAGCCCTGCACCAGCCGCACCTTGGCCCGCGCGTTGACGCCGACACCGGTGGCGAGCACCTGCTCGACCCAGGGACCGCCGGCGTTGACCAGCACGCGCGCCTTGATCGTGTCGCGCGCGCCGGTGGCGCCGTCCTCGACCGTGACGTGCCAGACGCCGTCGATCTGCCTGATCTCCACCGCGCGGGTGCGGGTGCGAATCTCGGCGCCGCGATCGGCGGCATCGCGCGCGGTCAGCGCCACCAGCCGCGCGTCGTCGACGAAGCAATCGGAATATTCAAAGCCCTTGGTGTAGCGCCCGGGGATCAGGGGCTTGCCGACCACGTCGCGCGTCAAATCGACCGAGCGCGTCGCCGGCAGCAGGTGCCGGCCGCCGATGTGGTCGTAGAGGAAGAGGCCGAGCCGCAGCAGCCAGGCCGGGCGCAGGCCCGAATGGTGCGGCAAAACGAAACGCAGCGGGCGAATGATATGCGGCGCGATCTGCCAGAGGATCTCGCGCTCGATCAGCGCCTCGCGCACCAGACGAAACTCGTAATACTCGAGATAGCGCAGGCCGCCATGCACGAGCTTGGTCGACCAGGACGACGTTCCGCTGGCCAAGTCATTCATTTCACAAAGGAAAACAGAATTGCCCCGGCCCGCCGCATCGCGCGCGATGCCGCAGCCATTAACGCCGCCTCCAATGATGGCGAGGTCGTAAATTCGGTCCAAAGAACGCTTCCCCCGGCAACCGTCTTCGCTTTGACGATTTTACTTTCGGATTGAAGTAGATCACAACCGAAAACGAAAGCAAAGTGAAAATAGGGAACTTTAGCTGGGGATTTTTTGGGCGGATTGATCGCGGCAGGGGCAGCGGGTTCGCGAATTTATCGCCATCACGCCGAACTCTCCTGCTGAACCCGTTACCCCCGCGCAATGGCGTAGCCATTGTCGCTGGAGGTGCGAGCGGAGCGAGCCTCGAAGGGTCGACGGCCACCGGCCGGGCCGCGCACCCTTCGAGGCTCGCTTGCGCTCGCACCTCAGGGTGACGGGTCTGATGATGAACGCTTTGATCAGAGAGTTCGGAATCAAGCGCTGCGCAGCGTCGCGGGTGCGGCGTCGGCGCCGTTGTCGTCGATATCGGCCTGCGGCTTGTCCATCGCGACGACCACCTCGATGCCGCGGCTGTGGCAGATATTGGCGAGGCCTGCGGGCAAGGGCGAATCGGTGACGAAGGTCTGGATCTGGCTCATATGGGCGATCCGCACCGGCGCGCTGCGGCGGAGTTTTGTCGCATCGGACACCAGCATCACGTTGCGCGCGTTGGCGATGATCGCCTGCGCCACCTGTACCTCGCGATAGTCGAAGTCGAGCAGCGCGCCCTCCTCGTCGATCGCGGACGCGCCGATGATCGCGTAATCGACCTTGAACTGGCCGATCAACTGCGTCGCGGTGGAGCCGACCACCGCACCGTCGGCGCGGCGCACCGTGCCGCCGGCCACCACCACCTCGATGCGCGGATGACGGTACAGCAGCATCGCGACGTTGAGGTTGTTGGTGATGACAAGCAGGTCCTCATGCGAGGTCAGCGCGCTGGCGACCTCTTCCGTGGTGGTGCCGATGTTGATGAACAGGGAGCAGCCGTTTGGAATCCGCGCGGCCGCGGCGGCGCCGATCGCCTTCTTCTCCTCGGCGGCGACGAAGCGGCGCGCCTCATAGGCGAGGTTCTCGACGCCCGAGGCGATGATGGCGCCGCCATGGATGCGGGTCAGCGACCGCTCGTCGCAGAGATCGTTGAGGTCCTTGCGGATGGTCTGCGCCGACACCTCGAATCGCTTGGCAAGGTCCTCGACCATGACCCGGCCGAATGCACGTGCGATGTTGAGGATTTCAGTCTGGCGATGGGAGAGTCCGGCCACGGCGGCCCCCTTGAAACGGCGACGGTTGGAGCACGATCTTTTCGGAAAACCGGCTTCCACTTTTCCGGATCGTGCTCTAGCCCATGGTGCGACCGTTCGGCACGGAGGTCAACGAGCAAGCATCGCCGGGGTTAAGGACTGCGTTGCAGCAATGTCGGGCCGGCAACGTCTCGGCACAATACCTCACCAAGCTGTTTCCTCACCACGCCATGGCCGATGCAACCAGGCGAATCAATTCCGGATCATCGAATGCCGCCGCGCTGGCGACGGCGCCGGCCGCGAGCAGATCGGCATGACCGAGCCCGGTTCGCATCCCGATCGTCGCGATGCCCGCCGCAGTCGCGGACTGGATGCCGGAGCGTGAATCCTCGAAGGCGAGCGAAGCCTGCGCCGACGCGCCTGCGAGGCGCAGCCCCTCCAGATACGGCAAGGGATGCGGCTTGCCGTGCGCCAATTCATCGCCGATCACGACAGCCTTGAAACGGTGCGCGATACCCAGCCCCGAGAGCAGCAATTCGGCGTTCGGGCGCGGCGCGTTGGTCACCGCGACCATCGGCACGCCGACGCGATCGGCCCGGTCGAGCAGCGCCATCAATCCCGGCACCGGCACGATCTGGCCGGAGACCAATTCGCGGAAGATCCGCTCCTTCTCGCCGAGGATGCTGGCGCGGCGTTCAGGCGGTTCGTGGGTGAGGAAACGCTCGCCGATCGACGCGTTGGAGAAGCCTTGCAGTTCCTTGCCGAAGCGCGCGTGATCGAAGCTGTGTCCATGCGGGCCGAGCACCTGGTTGAACGCTGCCAGATGCAGCGGATCGGTGTCGGCGAGCGTGCCGTCGATATCGAACAGCAGTGCTCTGCCTTGTGTCTGCGACATCCGAAAAAATTTCCGTGAGTTCGGATGCATCAATACAGACTCTTGCGGCGCGCGCAAACGGCGCGCCGCGTGGCTCCTCATCAGGAGGCCATCTGCAGATCCTGGCCGGTGACAAGCCGTCGCGCCGCGCGCTCGGCCTCGCGTGCGTTGCGGAAGATCTGGCCTTCGAGGGCCTGGAAGCGGTGCGAGGCTGCAAAAAACGCGTAACCACCGGTATCGCGCACCACGATACCCGCGGTCTGTGAACTCACTTCGATGACGTAGCAGTCAGACATTGTCGGCCTCGGTTTGATTCCGCGCCGACAACGGCATCACCGTCTGTTTGTTCCTCAGTTTATTTGCGAAGCGAAGCGCCGCTTTTTGCAATCGAGCGGCGCTCCGGTCTCAGTTTCGACGCGTTTTCTCTTGCGCCGAATCAGCGGCGCTTTTCGCGCGAAAGACGTCAGGTCGAAATCGTCGCACCATCGCGCTGGATCGTTTGCGGACGGCCCTGATCGTCGATCGAGACGTAGGTGAAATTGCCGTCGGTGACGAGGATCGACTGCTGTTCGCGGCGGCGCAGCACCCAGGCTTCGAGATGCACCGTGATCGAGGTGCGGCCGACACGCACGAGATTGGCGTGCACCGAAACGAGATCGCCGACATAGACCGCCTTGCGGAAGTTCATCGCCTCGATCGCGACCGTGACGGTGCGGGACTTCGCCAGCTTGGAAGCGAACACGCCGCCGCCAACGTCCATCTGGCTGAGCAGCCAGCCGCCGAAGATGTCGCCATTGGCGTTGGTGTCGGCCGGCATCGCCAGCGTGCGGATGCAGAGATCGCCCTGCGGCTCGTTGCCGCTGATCGGCGGTGCGTGAACATGCGTTTCAGGCGCTTGGGTGTCGGTCACTTGAAGGTCTCCCAGCCTGCATCGGGTGCGAAACGATCGCCGAATTTCTGCGCCAGCGCGCGCAGCGCGGATACGACAGCCTCGACGCCGCGCGTGCGCGCGTAGTTGAGCGGGCCGCCGCGGAACGGAGCATAGCCGGTGCCGAAGATCATCGCGCCGTCGACCATATCGGGGTCGTCGACGATGCCTTCGCGCAAGGCGGCGATGCAGACATTGGAGATCGGCAGCACCAGCCGATCGATCATCTCGTCGCTCACTTTCGGACCGGTCTCCGGCAGCGGCGCCTTCTCCGCCTTGCCGTCCTTCCAGGTGTAGAAGCCCTTGCCGGTCTTGCGGCCGAGTTCGCCCTTCGCGACCTTCTCGCGCAGCCAGGCCGGCGTCGGCGGCAGGCTGTCGCCGAACTTCGAGCGCAGCATGTCGCCGACATCGAGGCAGATATCGAGGCCGACCTGGTCGGCGAGCTCGATCGGCCCCATCGGCATGCCGAACTCGACGGCGGCCGCGTCGATCAGGCGCTGGTCGGTCTTCTCGTCCAGCATCATCATCGCTTCCAGCATGTAGGGCGTCAGCGCGCGGTTGACGAGGAAGCCCGGCGAGCTCTTCACCGGCAGCGGCAGGCGATCGATGGCGCCGATAAAGGCGCGCGCTTCCCTGAGCATCGCGGCATCGGTGCCGTCATGGCTGACGACCTCGACGAGTTGCAGCCGCGACACCGGGTTGAAGAAATGCAGGCCGAGCAGCCGCTCCGGCCGTGCCAGCGTGGTGCGCAGATCCTGCAGCGGGATGCTCGACGTGTTGGTGGCGAGGATCGCGCCAGCCTTCATCTTCGGTTCAAGCCCGGCATAGACCTTCTGCTTCAGCTCGAGCTTTTCCGGCACCGCCTCGATGATCAGATCGGCATTGCGGACGCCCTCGCCGTCCATGTCGGGGATCAGCCGGTCGAGCGCGTCGCGCTGGTCGATCTCCTTGCGCATGATCTTGCCGAACAGATCCGCGGCGCGCTTCATGGCGCCAGCGATCGGTTCGGCCTTCATGTCGGCGAGCGTTACCCGCATGTCCTGGTTGGCGCACCAGGCCGCGATATCGCCGCCCATCGCGCCGGCACCGATGACATGGACGTGCGCAACCTTGTTGCCGCTGCCGGCCGCCTTCTTCATCTGCTCGCGCAGGAAGAACACGCGGATCAGGTTCTGCGCCGTCGGCGTCACCATCAGATTGGCGAACGAGGCCTTCTCCGCATTCAGCATCGCCGAGCGGTTGCCGGCGTGCTTTTCCCAGAGCTCGATCAGCGCGTAGGGCGCCGGATAATGCTTGCGCGGCGCGGCCTTCTCGGCCTCGCTGCGCATCCGTGAGGCAAGCAAGCCCCTGACCGGACCAAGATTGAGGATCGCGTTGAGCATGCCGGGCTTGGCGCGCTTCAGCCGGCCGAACACCGCATCCTTCACCGCGTTGCGGACGTGGCGCTCTTGGGTGACGGCATCGACCAGGCCGAGCGATCTGGCGCGGCGCGCGTCGATCGTCTTGCCGGTCAGCATCAAGGTCATCGCCTGCATCGGGTTGACCAGCTCGGTGAAGCGCACGGTGCCGCCGAGGCCGGGATGCAGGCCGAGCATCACCTCGGGGAAGCCGAACCTGGCATCGTCGATCGCGATCCGCATCTGGCAGGCCAGCGCGACCTCGAGGCCGCCGCCGAGGCAGAAACCGTGGATGACGGCGACCGAGGGCACGCGCAATGCCTCGAGCCGGTCGATCACCGCATGGGCGCGGCCGATCTCGGTCTCGACCGCCCGCGGGTCGCTGGCGCCGCGAAATTCCTTGACGTCGGCGCCGGCGATGAAGCCGCTCTTTTTCGCGGAGCGCACCACGAGGCCGGTCGGCCGCTGGTTCTCCAGCGCCGCGACAACGGCATCGAGCTCCTCAAGCAGATCGGCGGACAGCGTGTTGGCGCTGGTGCCGGCGCGATCGAACAGCAGCCAGGCAATGCCGTCCTCGTCACGCGTCAGCTTGAAATTCCTGTAGGGGCTGTCGGCGGCCGGGGTCGGCCCGAGCTCGAGCACGCGATCGGCGAGAACGTCCATGATCCGTGAATCCATGATCACACCGTCTCTATCAACATCGCGCCGCCCTGCCCGCCACCGATGCATTCGGTGGCGACGCCGCGCCTGGTGCCGAGCCGCTTCATCGCATTGACCAGATGCAGCACGATGCGGTTGCCGCTGGTGCCGACGGGATGGCCAAGGCTGATCGCGCCGCCGTCGACGTTCAACCGGGCACGGTCGACCTCGCCGGCCGCGCCGTCGAGTCCCAAAATCTCGCGGCAGAATTTGTCGTCGTTCCAGGCGGCGAGACAGCCCAGCACCTGGGTCGCAAAGGCCTCGTTCAGCTCCCAGGTCTCGACGTCCTGCAATGTCATTTCGTTGCGCTTGAGCAGTGCGCTCGCCGACAGCACCGGACCGAGGCCCATGATCGACGGATCGAGCGCCGACCACTGGCTGTCGAGGATGACGGCCCTTGGCGTCAGCCCATGCTTTGCCACCGCAGTCTCGGATGCCAGGATCACCCAGGAGGCGCCGTCGGTGATTTGCGAGGAATTGCCGGCGGTGACCTGGCCCCACGGGCGCTCGAACACCGGCTTCAGCTTTGCCAGGGTCTCGGGTGTCGAGTCCGGGCGAACGCCGTCGTCATGGTCGTAGAACTTGCCGTCGCGGGAGAACGCGGTCTCGACCTCGCCCTTCAGAAAGCCCTGCTTCTGCGCGTTGGCGAGCCGCTGGTGGCTCTCGGCGGCGTAAGCATCGGACTGCGCACGGGTGATGCCGAAGAGATGGCCGACCTTCTCGGCGGTCTGGCCCATGTTCAGTTCAGTGATCGGATCGGTCAGCCCGCGCTCGAGGCCGATGATCGGCTTGAAGTAGCTCGGCTTCACCTTCAGCGCCGCCGCGATCTTGGCTCCTAATCCCTTGGCGCCGGCAAAGCCGGCAAACCAGCGCACGCCCGAATTGGGCCAGACCAGCGGCGCGTGGCTCAGCGCCTCGGCGCCGCCGGCGAGGATCAGGTCGGAGATGCCCTCGCGGATGTAACGGTAGCCGGTATCGATCGACTGCATCCCGGAGCCGCAATTGATCTGCACCGTGAAGGCGACCATCTGCTCGCCCATGCCGAGCCGGAGTGCTGCGACCCGCGCCGGGTTCATCTCGTCGGCAATCACGTTGACGCAGCCGAGGATGACCTGGTCGAAAGCGGTGGGCGCGAAAGGCTGCCGCGCCAGCAATGGCCGGCCGCATTGCACGGCGAGGTCGACCGGGGTGAACGGGCCGGGACCGGAACGCGCCTTCAGGAACGGCGTCCGGCTGCCGTCGACGATAAAGACTGGTCGCGCCATCAGCTCGCCGCCCTCTGCTCACCAAGCTCCTGGAAGAACTGATGCACGTCGGCGGTTTTCTTGTAAATCGGGGACAGCGCCTCGGGCGCAAAATCATCGACCTCGATGACCTTGGCGACGGCCTCATGGGCCGCGGCGAGTTTCTCGCCGTCGGCCTCGGTGATGACGCCTTTCTTGACGGCCTCCTTCCAGTCATGCAGCCGCGCCGCGCGCAGCTGTTTGGCCGCATCCTCGGACTCGGTGACGAGACGGAAGGCCTTTTCCAGTCGCGCGATGCCGCCGTCGTCCTCGACAAAGGCGAGATCCGGCGTCAGGCGGTCGCGTGCCGCCGACGGCGACAGCACGAGTTGTGCGCAGAGATGCACGACTCTATCAGACGGCCCCGTGACGCGCGCGCCGAACGGCTGGATCAGGAATTTCAGCATCCATGCCACCGGGCGGTTGGGCAGATTGGCGAGGATCTCCGCAAAGCGGTTCTCGATGGTCTTGAAGCCGGATGCCATGCACCATTGGAGCGCGGGAAGATCCTCCTTCTGCCGCCCCTCGTCCTGCCAGCGTTTGAGCGCGGCAGACAGCAAGTAAAGCTCGGACAGGATATCGCCGAAGCGCGCGGAGAGCATTTCCTTGCGCTTCAGCGCGCCGCCGAGGGTGAGCAGCGCCATGTCGGCGCACAGCGCGAACGCCGACGCGTAGCGCGAGAGCTGGCGATAGAACTCCGTTGCGTCGCCGGCATCCGGCGCCGGTGCGAACAGGCCAAAGGTCCAGCTGCGGCCCCAGGCGCGGAACATGGTCGCGAAGCTGTGGCCGACATGCTTCCAGAACGCGGTGTCGAACGCAGTCAGGCCCTTGTCGCGATCGCTCTCGCTGAGCGCGTTCATCTCCTGCAACAGATAAGGATGCGCGCGGATTGCGCCCTGCCCGAACACGATCAGGTTGCGGGTCAGGATGTTGGCGCCCTCGACCGTGATGCCGACCGGCACCGAACGGTAGAGCCCGCCGAGATAGTTCTGCGGCCCGTCGATCACGCCCTTGCCGCCATGGATGTCCATGGCGTCGTCGATCGCGATCCGCATCCGCTCGGTGGCGTGCAGCTTCATGATCCCTGAGATGACGGCGGGGTGATGCCCCTCGTTCAGCGCGGCGCAGGTCAGCCGCCGCGCGGCGTCGAGCAGGTAGGCGGTGCCGGCGATGCGCGCCAGCGGCTCCTCGATGCCCTCGAACTTCGAGATCGAGATGCCGAACTGTTCGCGAATGCGGGCATAGGCGCCGGTGGTGCGCGCGGCGTAGGCGGCGCCGGCGGCCGACAGCGACGGCAGCGAGATGCCGCGGCCGGCGGCGAGCGCCGTCATCAGCATCTTCCACCCCTGGCCCAGGCGCTCCTGGCCGCCGATGATGTAGTCGAGCGGAATGAAGACGTCGCGGCCCCAGTTCGGGCCGTTCTGGAACACCTGCATCGCCGGCAGATGGCGCTGGCCGATCGAGACGCCGGGCAGATGGGTCGGGATCAGCGCAACCGTGATGCCGAGCTCTTCCTGATTGCCGACCAGGTGATCGGGATCATAGGCCTTGAAGGCGAGGCCGAGCAGCGTCGCCACCGGCCCCAGCGTGATGTAGCGCTTGTGCCAATTCAGCTTCAGCCCAAGCACCTCGCGGCCTTCGAAATTGCCCTTGCAGATGATGCCGGTGTCGATCATCGAGGCGGCGTCCGAGCCGGCCTCCGGGCTGGTCAGCCCGAAGCAGGGAATGTCCTGGCCCGCGGCCAGGCGCGGCAGCCATTTGTCCTGCTGCTCTTTGGTGCCGAAACGCATCAAGAGCTCGCCCGGCCCGAGCGAGTTCGGCACCATCACGGTGACGGCCGCGGTCAGCGAGCGCGAGGAAATCTTGCGCACCACTTCGGAATGCGCATAAGGCGAGAAGCCGAGGCCGCCGAATTCCTTCGGGATGATCATGCCGAAGAATTTCTTCGCCTTGATGAAGCTCCACACCTCGGGCGGCAGATCGCGCCATTCCCAATTGATCTTCCACTCGTCGAGCATCGCGCAGAGCTCGTCGACCGGACCGTGCAGGAAGGCGTCCTCCTCGTCGGTCAATTTGGCCGGCGCGAACGCCAGCAATTTCGACCAGTCGGGATTGCCGGTGAAGAGATCGGCGTCCCACCAGACGTCGCCGGCTTCCAGCGCCTCGCGCTCGGTGTCCGACATGGTCGGCAGCACGCCACGCGCCCAGGAGAAGATCGGCTTGGAAAGGTAATCGCGGCGGAAGCTCATGGTGGGGTCCTCATGGATCGGCAGCGCGGATGGGTGATGATCCTATCGGAAAGTGCCGTTCACCGGTGAACACTTCGCTGTTCAAATAAAGCGAAATTGACGCGGCCAGGCCGCCGTTTGTTAACGGCAGACCACCCGTTCAGTTCCGAAAGCTGAGCTGCGACAATCAGGTAGCAGGGGTGGTAGCACCGCGAAAGCAGGACGAACCAAGTGCCGGTCTCGCGGCAGGCTCCCCACCTCTCCCGCTTGCGGGGGAGGTCGCCGCGCATCAGCGCGGCGGGTGGGGGCCCTCTCCACGATACGACTCGCGGAGAGAGCCCCCACCCCAACCCTCCCCCGCAAGCGGGAGAGGGAGCGCAGTCTCCCACGCGGATACTTTACGCCGGCCCCGCGCCCTGGGTCGCGGTATAGACCGCATAGAGCGACTGGCTTGCGGCCATGAAGAGGCGATTGCGCTTGGGGCCGCCGAAGGTGATGTTGCCGCAGACCTCGGGCAGCCGGATGCGGCCGAGCAGCTTGCCTTCCGGCGACCACACCGTCACGCCGTTGTAACCGACCGCGCGGCCGGCATTGCTCGAGCACCAGACATTGCCGTTGACGTCGCAGCGGATGCCGTCCGGTCCGCACTTCACGCCGTCGATCGTGAAATCGCTGAACCGCTTGCCGTTGGAGAGTTTGTTGTCGGCGCCGACATCGAACACGAAGACGTCCCCCTTGCCGCCGGGGCCGGTGTCGCCCGGTCCCTTGCCGGTCGAGACGACGTAGAGCTTCTTGTAGTCCGGCGAGAAGCAGAGGCCGTTCGGGTCCGGCACCTGGTCCTCGCTCACCACGAGATCGACGCGGCCCGAGGGATCGATGCGATAGCAATTGGTCGGCAGTTCGCGCTTGGCCGGCGCGAAGCCCGCGGGCTGCCCGATCCGCGGGTTGAGCTTGCCGGCCGCGTTGCTCGGGCCACCGGCCGCGTCAGGCTCGCCCTCGTAGAGCTGGCCGCCATAGGGCGGATCGGTGAACCAGTAGCTGCCGTCGGGATGTGCGACGATGTCGTTCGGCGAGTTCAGCCGCTTGCCCTGATAGTTATCGGCCAGCACCGTCGCAGTGCCGTCATTCTCGTAGCGCGTCACCCGGCGGGTGAGATGCTCGCAGGAGAGCTGGCGGCCCTGGAAGTCGAACGAATTGCCGTTCGAGTAGTTCGACGGCGTGCGGAACACGCTGACATGGCCATCATCCTCCGACCAGCGCATCTGCCGGTTGTTCGGGATGTCGCTCCACAGGAGATAGCGGCCCTGCGAGCTCCAGGCCGGGCCCTCCCGCCCACAACAGCCCGGTATGGAGACGTTTGATCGAGGTGTTGGGCTGGGCAAGATCGTCGAAGGACGGATCGACCGCGATGATGTCGGGGTCCCAGAAATAGGTGGTCGGCGCACCGCGCGGACTGAAGTCGCGCGGCGGGCTGGTGATGGTTGTCGGCGGTCCGACCGGCGCGGGCGCGTTCTGGGCCAGCGCGCTGCTGACGCCGGCTGCGGCAGCGGCCGCCCCCACCGCCAATCCCTGGACGAGTGTTCGACGTGAAACGTTCGGATCGCGCCGCTCTTGTTTCTGACCGCTGTGCGCGCCGTTTGGACCGCTCCGCTCCTGGCGTGTCATCGCATCCTCCCACTGTGTTGGCCGGCCGTTGATCCGGCCTGGCGCGCGGGAGGTTAGACCGCTCGCTCTGAGGTTGCGAGTGACGGTTTTTCATCACTGGGCGCCGAAATTTCACATTGTCGTGGTTCCCGCTTCCGTCATTGCGAGGAGCGAAGCGACGAAGCAATCCATCCATCCCTGTGCGGAGAGATGGATTGCTTCGCAGAGCCTGTCATCGGGCGCGCGTTCGCGCGACCCGTTGGCTCGCAATGACGGCTGGACGGACAATATCAATCCGGCCGGATCATCTCGAACATGTTTTCCGGCTTGATCTCGAAATAGTCGCCGCGGCGGCCGGCGCGGACGATCGGGTGGGCGAGACCGGTCTGATAGACGCCGTCCTTGATGAAGGCCTTGTCGATGTGGACGGCGACCACCTCGCCGAGCGTCAGCCAGGCCTCGGCCTTCTTGCCGTCGGCGCCCTGGAGCTGGACGATCTGGCTCACCTTGCATTCGAACGACACCGGGCTCTCGGCGACGCGCGGCACGTTGACGAGCTTGCCGGCGACCTGCGTCAGCCCTGCGAGCCTGAACTCGTCGACATCGCGCGCGACATGCGCCGCGGTCGCATTCATGTGCTTGGCGAGATCCATCGTCGCCAAGTTCCAGACGAACTCGCCGGTGTCCTGGATGTTGGCGACGCTGTCCTTCCAGTTGGTGGAGGAAAAGCCGATGATCGGCGGCACGTAGCAGAAGGCGTTGAAGAAGCTGTAGGGCGCGAGGTTGACGTTGCCGCCCTTGTCGCGCGAGGAGATCCAGCCGATCGGCCGCGGCGCCACGATGGCATTGAACGGGTCGTGCTTCAGGCCGTGGCCATTCTTCGGCTCGTAGAAATGCAGGTCTTTGGCGGTCACGCTGGGCCCCTCTCACGGTAGCCCGGATGGAGCGCAGCGCAATCCGGGACTCGTCTCACACGTGGAAGCATCCCCGGATTGCGCTGCGCTCCATCCGGGCTACGATTTCGCTTCGCTTGCAATGCGGGAAGAGTCAACTGACGAAAACGTCAGTGCCGGCGCTCAATTGGCGGGGATGCGCGGCGACAGGCCGGCGATCACGAAATCGATCATCTGGTCGATGGTCGGGCCCGGCTTGGTCGCGCATTGGGCGATCATCTGCGGATGGAAAAACCGCATCATCGCCGTGCCGGCACACAGCGCGGCGACTTCGAGGTCGTCGACCTCGAACTCGCCCGTCGCCACGCCTTGCGCGATCACCTCGCCGATGGTGTGGCCGATCGTTTCCATATGGGTGACGCAGACCTGCCAATCCTCCTGCATCGCGATCTCGACCATCTCGTGCAACTTGGAATCGTCGACATAGCGCTCGGTATTCATGCGATTGATCGTCTTCATCATTTGGCGCATGCGCGCCGCTGCCGGCCCTTCCGATCGCGCGATGCGCTGGGCCTCAACCTCGACCCCGCCCATCAGGCCGCGCGCCACGCCTTCGTGGATCGCCTTCTTCGAATCGAAGAAGCGATACACGTTGGCGGGGCTCATCCGCAGCTCTTTGGCGATGTCGGCGACCGTGGTCTTCTGGTAGCCGATCTGCCGGAACAAGCGCTCCGCCACCACGAGAATCCGCTCGCGGGTGTCGGTTTCGCTATGTTCCTGGATCAGTGTCATGTTGGCCTGCTCAATCTTCAATTATTCGGCCGCCTCAGCAAGTGGAAATGCGAGTTGCCCCTCACCGGCATGCTGCGGCGCAGTATCGGTTTGCTCGGGGCCGCTCTCATCAAGGGTCTTGCGGAACCAGAGGGCGTAAAGGCCCGGCAGATACAGCAAGGTCAGGAAAGTCGCAACAAACAAACCGCCCATGATGGTGATCGCCATCGGGCCCCAGAACGCCGAGCGCGACAGCGGGATCATGGCGAGGATCGCCGCGAGCGCGGTCAGCACCACCGGCCGGGCGCGCCGGACGGTGGCCTCCACGATCGCCTCGCGCCGGGTCAGGCCGGAGGACACGTCGCTCTCGATCTGATCGACCAGGATGACCGCGTTGCGCATGATCATGCCGGCGAGCGCGATCAGGCCGAGCAGCGCCACGAAGCCGAACGGCTGGTTGGCGACGTTCAGCCCGAGCGAGGCGCCGACGATGCCGAGCGGCGCGGTCAGGAACACCAGCGTCAGGCGCGAGAAGCTCTGCAGCTGGATCATCAAGAGCGTCAGCATCACCATCACCATCACGGGGAAGAGGATGAAGATCGACGCATTGCCCTTGGCGGATTCCTCGAACGCCCCGCCCGGCTCGATCCGGTAGGCCGGCTCGAGATGGGCCTGGATGTCCTTCAGCTTCGGCGAGATCTGGTTGGTGACGTCGGGCGCCTGCACGCCGTCGACGACGTCGGAGCGCACGGTGATCGCCATGTCGCGGTTGCGCCGCCACAGGATCGGCTCCTCATGCGCATATTCGATCTTGGCAATCTGCTGGAGGGGCACCGCTACGCCGTTCCGCGTGGTGATGGTGAGATCGCCGACGCGGCCGAGATCGAATCGCTCGGACGGCACCGCACGGGCGACCACGCCGACCTTCTCGATGCCGTCGCGGATGGTGGTGACCGGCGCGCCCGAGATCAGCATCGCGAGCGCCTGCGAGACGTCCTGCGGGGTCAGGCCGAGCGCGCGCGCCCGATCCTGGTCGACGGCGAGCTTCAGGTAAGGCGACTGCTCGTTCCAGTCGAGCTGGACGTCCTTGACGTTCTTGTTTTGGCGCATCACCTCGCGCACCTGGTAGGCGATGTCGCGCACCTTGTTGGCGTCGGGCCCGATCACGCGGAACTGGACCGGGAAGCCGACCGGCGGACCGAAGTTGAAGCGATCGACCCGGACCCGCGCCTCGTTCAGCGCGCCGTCGGCGGCGGCCTGCTCGATCTTCGCCTTGACGCGCTCGCGCGCCTCGACGTTCTTGGCGAGGATCACGATCTCGGCAAAGGCCTCGTTCGGCAGCTGCGGGTTGAGGCCGAGCCAGAAGCGCGGCGAGCCCTGGCCGACATAGGCAGTATAGGTCTGGATGTCCTGGTCGTCCTTCAGCAGCCCTTCGGCCTGCTTCACCGCCTTTTCAGTCACGTTGAAGGCCGTGCCCTCGGGCAGACGGAGCTGCAGGAACAGCTCGGGCCGCTCCGACAGCGGGAAGAACTGCTGCTGGACGTGGCCGAAGCCTATGATCGAAAGCACGAAGACGCCGACGGTCGCCGCCACCACCTTGATGCGGTGATCGACGCACCACTGCACCACGCTGCGCAGGCCGCGATACATCCGCGTCTCATAGATCGCGTGCGGATCGTGGTTCTGGTGCACCTTGATGTTCGGCAGCAGCTTGACGCCGATATAGGGCGTGAAGATCACCGCGACGAACCAGGAGGCGACCAGCGCGATCGCCACGATCCAGAAAATGCCGCCGGCATATTCGCCGACCGCCGAATTGGCAAAGCCGATGGGGAGGAAGCCGGCGGCTGTGACCAGCGTTCCCGTGAGCATCGGAAACGCGGTGGATTCCCAGGCAAAGGACGCCGCCTTCATGCGGTCCCAGCCCTGTTCCATTTTCACCACCATCATCTCGACCGCGATGATGGCGTCGTCGACCAGGAGGCCGAGCGCAATGATCAGCGCGCCGAGCGTGATGCGGTGCAGGTCGAGCGACATTGCATTCATCACGATGAAGACGATCCCGAGCACCAGCGGCACCGAGAGCGCCACCACGATGCCGGTGCGCCAGCCGAGCGCGACGAAGGAGACGAACAGCACGATCGCGAGCGCCTCGACGAAGGAGTGCACGAACTCGCCGACGGCGTGCTCGACCACCTTGGGCTGATCGGCGATCTGCTGGACGTCAATGCCCTGCGGCACCGCCTTCAGGAACTCTGCGGTCGCCTGCTGGACCTCCTTGCCAAGCTCGAGGATGTTGGCGCCCTTGGCGGTGACGACGCCGATCCCGAGCGCGGGCTTGCCTTCCTGACGCACCCTGAAGCTCGGCGGATCGACATAGCCGTGGCTGACGGTTGCGATATCGCCGAGCCGGAACACGCGGCCGTTGCTCTCGACCGGCGTCTCGGCAACCGCCTTGACGCCGTCAAGCGCGCCGGTGACGCGCAGCGGCACGCGCTGCGACGAGGTCTCGACGGTCCCGGCCGGGGTGACGTTGTTCTGCTTGGCGAGCGAGTCGAACAGCGCCTGCGGCGTGATGCCGAGGGTCGCAAGCTTGGCATGCGAGAACTCGACGAAGATGCGCTCGTCCTGGGTGCCGTAAAGGTCGATCTTGGTGACCCCGGGCACCTTCAGCAGCCGCTGGCGAAAACCTTCCGCGACCTTCTTGAGTTGCGCGTAATCGGCACCGTCGCCGGTCATCATATAGAGGATCGAATCGACGTCGGAGAACTCGTCGTTGACGACGGGCCCGAGAATGCCGGAGGGCAGCTCGCCCTGCACGTCGACCAGCTTCTTGCGGATGAGATAGAAGAGATAAGGCACGTCCTTCGGCGAGGTCGAATCCTTGAAGGAGACCTGCATCGCCGTGAAGCCCGGCTTGGAATAGGTCTGCACCTTGTCGAAGAACGGCAGCTCCTGCAGCTTCTTCTCGATCGGATCGGCGACCTGCATCTGCATTTCCTGCGAGGTCGCGCCCGGCCACATCACCGAGACGTTCACCACCTTGACGGTGAAGAACGGATCCTCGGCGCGGCCGAGCTTCTCGTAGGAGAAGAAGCCGGCGGCGCCGAGGATGATCATTAGGAACAGCACCAGCGTCGGATGGCTGACCGCCCAGGCCGAAAGGTTGAAGCGCTTCATGTCAGTCTCCAAATCCCCAAACCGTTATCGCCACGGCCGTCATTGCGAGGAGCGTTAGCGACGAAGCAATCCACACTTGTCTTGCTGCGAGATGGATTGCTTCGCTTCGCTCGCAATGACGGAACAACAACCAATCAGAACGACAGCGACGAGACGACCCGGACCTTCTGGCTCGGATCGAGTTTCTGCACGCCGAGGGCGACCACCTTGGCGCCATCGTCGACGCCGCCGGAGATGACGACGTTGTTGCTTTCATAGGCCTTCACCTTGACCGGCTTCAGCGCGATGTCGCCCTTGTCATCGACGATGTAGAGCGAGGGATCGCCGCCCTGGCTGTACAGCGCCGACAGCGGCAGCTTGGCGACCCGTTCGGTCGCCTTGTCGGCCAGGGTCAGGGTTGCGGTCATGCCGAGCGAGACGGCCTCGTCGGCGTCCGGCAGCGAGAACTTCGCGAGATAGGTGCGGGTGGCGGGATCGGCCTGCGGCGCGACCTCGCGCAGCTTGGCGGCATAGGTCTTCTTGGCATCTGACCACAGCGTCACCGTGGCAACGCCCGACCTGGCACGAGCGAGAAGCGTCTCGGGGATCGCGACGACAGCTTCCTTCTCGCCAAGTCGGGCGACACGGATCGAAGCCTGGCCCGCGGCAACCACCTGGCCGGGCTCGATCATGGTCGCGGTGACGACACCCCTCGTGTCGGCCACCAGCGTTGCATAAGAGAGGGAATTCTTGGTCAGCTCGACCGAGCGCTCGGCGCGGTTCAGCCGCGCCCGCGCCTCGTCGCCGGCGGCCTTGGCGGAATCGAGCGCCGCATCGGTGGCCCAGCCCTTGGCCTTCAGGTCCTTGGCGCGCTGCTCGGCGGCCGCGGCCTGCGCCAGCACGCCGGTGGCGGCGCGGAATTCCGCCTCCGCCTGCTCGGCCTGCAGCTTCAGATCGACCTCATCGAGGGTGGCCAAGGGCTGGTCGACGTCGACTGTCTGTCCGACCTCGACCAGCCGCTTGGCCACCTTGCCGGCGACCCGAAAGCCCATATCGGCTTCGATACGGGGCTTGATGGTGCCGACAAAGCTGCGCTCAGGCGTTTCGGCCTCGTAATGGACGGTCGCCACCAGAACGGGGCGTCCGGGATCGGCGGTTTCGGCTGCCTTTTCATTGCAGCCGGTCAGCGCGAACACCGCGAAAGCCAGCGTTGCTCCGGTCAAGAGCCTGTAATAGCTCGACAAAACGGAACGAACGAACATCTGAAATCTCCATCGGCTGACGACTGATGAAGAGTATCGATTTATCACTGATGAATGTCAATATTCGTCAGTAGTAACCAATTCGTGAGGGACGCAGTAATTAACGCGGGGTTAAGCGGGGAAATTCTGGAAATTGCGTAGCCCGGATGGAGCGCAGCGAAATCCGGGGACGGTCTGCACACGGCGACCCCGGATTGGGCTTCGCTCCATCCGGGCTACGGCGGCGGCGCGTGTTGGCGGGATCTGTAGGATGGGTAGAGCGAAGCGAAACCCATCATCTCGCCGCGGACAAAGAACGATGGGTTTCGCTTCGCTCTACCCATCCTACGCAGCCGTCACGACGTTCGCGTCATCGTTACTTCGCGCTCGCAAACTCGGTCTTGGTTTCGTGGCTGCCGAGGAAAACCAGGAGGCCCGCCGCGAGCGGCAACAGCGACAGCACCAAGAGGCCCGTCGACGTGCTGCCGGTCGTCTCCTTCACCCAGCCGATCAGATAGGGCCCGCCGAAACCGGCGAGGTTGCCGATAGAGTTGATCAGCGCGATCGCGCCGGCGGCGGCGGTGCCTGACAGCCAGGCGGTCGGCAGCGTCCAGAACACCGCGAAGGTGCAGAACACGCCGATCGCGGCCACCGTCAGCACGACCATGGTCATGGTCGGATCGGTGATGTAGCTGGAGACGGCGAGCGCCAGCGCCGTGAGCAAAAGCGGCGCGCCGACATGAAACACGCGCTCCCGCATGGCGTCGGACCGGCGCGCCCACAGGATCATCGCGACGGTGCCGAACGCATAGGGGATCGCGGTGACGAATCCGGTCTGTGCGTTGGTGAGACCGAATGCCTTGACGATCTGCGGCAGCCAGAACTGCATCCCGTAGAGCGAGGCGACGAAGCCGAAATAGACCGCACTGAGCGCCAGCACCTTCGGCGAGGACAACGCCTGGCCGAGCGTGAAGTGCTGCGCCGCCTGCTTGGCCGCGACCTCGGCATCGAGCTTCGCCTTCAGCCACGCCTTCTGCTCGGCCGAGAGCCAATCGGCCTTCTCCGGCCGGTCGGTGAGATAGAACCAGGTGACCACGCCGAGCAGCACCGAGGGGATGCCCTCGATCACGAACAGCCACTGCCAGCCCTTCAGCCCCATCACGCCGTCGAGCCCGAGCAACAGGCCGGAGATCGGCGCGCCGATCACGGTCGAAATCGGCACTGCGAGCGCGAAGGCGGCGAGGAAGCGCGCGCGATACTCGGCCGGATACCAGTAAGTGAGATAGAGGATGATGCCGGGGAAGAAGCCGGCCTCGGCAACACCGAGGAAGAAGCGCAATGCGTAGAAGCTGTGCTCATCATAGACCGCCGCCATCAGTGCCGAGAGAATGCCCCAGCTCACCATGATACGGGCGATCCACTTGCTGGCGCCGAATCGCTCCAGCGCCAGATTGCTCGGCACCTCGAAGATGAAATAGCCGATGAAGAAGATGCCGGCGCCAAACGAGAACACGACCGGCGAGAACTTCAGCTCGCTGTTCATGGTCAGCGCGGCGAAGCCGAGATTGACGCGGTCGAGATAGGAGAAGAAGTAGGCCAGGATCAGGAACGGGATCAGCCGCCAGGAGATCGCGCGGATCGTGGACGTCTCGATCTCGCTGCGGGCGCCGCGATCGGGCGCGACGGTTGCGGTTTGGCTCATCTGTTTCCCCCCAAAGCTATTGCTTGCCTTGAGGATTATTGGGTGGCCCCGCATTGAGCAATGGCAAAAACTCATAGCACACAGGCCAGACGGGACCCCGGGCGTTTTCCACGGCGTCATTGTGAGCGAAGCGAAGCAATCCACTTCTCCGCTTGTGGCGCGATGGATTGCTTCGCTGCGCTCGCAATGACGGCGAGCCAGCCCCTAGTCCGCCAGCTGGAAACGCTCGAAACGGTCGAGCTCCTCCTCGATGCGGCGCTTCAGCTCCTTGCGACCCGCCTGCTTCTTGCCGTTGCCGACCCAGCTCCATTTCTGCAGCAGGAGCTTCCGATTCTGCCGGTCGGTCTTCAGGTCGAGGGCGGCAACGATATCGTCGCCGACCAGCACCGGCAGCGCGAAATAGCCGAACAGGCGTTTCTCCTTCGGCACATAGGCCTCGAACCTGTGGCCATAACCGAAGAACAGCTCGGTGCGCTTGCGCTGGATGATCAGCGGATCGAACGGCGAGAGGATGTGAACCAGGGCGGGATCCCCCTCGCCGGTCTCCTCCAGCACCTCGGGCTGTGCCCAATGCTCCTGCTTGCCGGCGCCATCGAGCGCGATCCGCACCAGCTCCTTGCGGCGCACCCTCGCCTCGATCAGGCTGCGCACCGCCTTCTTGCTCGGCGCGTCCAGATGGCAGATCGAGTCCAAGCTGACGATGCCCTGCGAGCGCAGCGCGCGGTCGAGCAGATAGGCGATCCGCGCCGAGGCCGGTGCAGGCTTCGGCGGCTTGTCCCAGCCGAAATGCCTGCTCATCAGCTCATAGGTCTTCAGCATGCCGGCGCGCTCGCTGACCGTGACCACGCCGCCATAGAAGGCGAGTTGCAGCGCACGCTTGGAGGGTTTGCGGCTCTGCCAGAGATGCTCCTTCTCGGTCAGTACGTCGTCGTCGATGTCGCGGATGGTCAGCGGACCGGACCGCAGCAGCCGCAGCACCTTGCGCGTATCCGACGGCGTCACCGACGCGAACCATTTATGGCCCTCGCGCTTGTGTGCCTTCATCGCCGGCAGGAAGATGTTGATGTCTTTGGACGGCACGTAGGACAGCGCGTGCGTCCAGTATTCGAACACGCTCTTGTCCTGGCTCTGCGCCTGCTTGAGGTCGGCGCGGCGATAGTCCGGAATCCGACTGAACAGGATGTGGTGGTGGCAGCGCTCGATCACGTTGATGGTGTCGATCTGCACATAGCCGAGATGGTCGACGGCGGCCGCCACGGCTGACGCCCCGTCCCCGAACGGCGCCGTTGTATCGAGCCGCTGCGCGCGCAGCCAGATATGGCGGGCGACGGCATTGTTCAGGGATAAGGGTTCGGCGGCGCGGGGCATTGCCCAGGCAATGTAGTGAGATTCGCGCAGCTGTGGAGAGCCGCGCGGCGCAAATCAGCCGCGCATGATCATCGACGCCTGGACGCGTGGGGCGCTTCGGACCGGCTACTGCGATCCAACGGCCCGCCGCAACCAGGGAACGTCCGCCATCGCCGCCTCCAGCGCGGCGCCTTCCTCATGAAAGACCCGGGACGAATGACCGCCAACCGGAAACCAGCCGCGGCCATCTTCCACGTCCCGCCGATATTCCTCGAAGCCGATCGTCCCTTCCGGGCGAACGAAGATATCGACACAGCGCGAAGCGCCTTCGTCATTGATCGAGCGGAGGACACGATTGACGTGGACCAAGATGCTCTCCTCTCCGTCGCCGGCCCCTGCACGGCACGAGACAGGGGCCGGTCCATTCAACTGTGACATAGATCACATTCGCGACTTTGAACCGGTCCTAGGTTCCCAGCATCAAAACGATAGCAGCCGGATTGGCTGGCCTGACATTTAAGGACGAAAACCATGACCCGCTCTCTTTCCTTGTCTCTTTTGGCAATCGGCGCTGCGCTGTCGATGACGGCGGGCGTCGCACTGGCCGGCAGCGACGCCGTTCCGGCCGCCCAGATCCTCAATGCGCTGAAGCCGAAGTCGGCCACCCGCGGCCTCTCCGCCGGCACGCAGGTCGACCCGGCCGCGTCGGCCAAGGAGGCGGGCTTCCTCAACACCGTTCGCAACCGGCAGACCCGCTCGCTGTCATTGGGCGAACGCCAGGAGATCGCCGACATCGCCGCCAACAAGCCGAAGATCGATCTGGAAATTCACTTCGACTACAACTCGGCTGACATCGCCAAGGGCTCGACCCAGGCGGTGCAGGAGCTCGGCAAGGCGCTGTCGGATGCCAGCATGAAGGGCACGACCTTCGTCGTCGCCGGCCACACCGACGCGATCGGCAGCGAGGCCTACAACCAGGATCTCTCGGAGCGCCGCGCCGACACCATCAAGAACTATCTGGTCGAGCATTACGGCCTGAACGGCTCTGATCTCGTGACCGTCGGCTACGGCAAGACCCGGCCGAAGGATCCGAGCGCGCCGATGGACCCGACCAACCGCCGCGTGCAGGTCGTCAACATGGATACCAAGACGGCGTCGCAGTAATCTCCCGCAGCCTGGAGCTTCGGTTCAGATTGAACCGAAGCTCCGCCTTTCATCTGAACGCGTTTTCTTCATGCGAACCGGCGTCCACTTCGCTCGAAAACGCTTTGGATCCGCCTATCAGCCCCGGCAGGCGGATCGCTTGTCCCGAAAGATTCAAATCCAGCTCTGGAACAGCATCAGCCGATTGAAGGTCGCCATCGACGTCCCGATAGCGGCAACCGTGACCGGCAGCATCGCGATGAAGCCTGCGCATCCCACCGCCACGAAGGCCCACAACAGCCAGCGCGGCGCCCCCTTCCGCGTCAAGGCGTAGACCAGCACGAAGCTCGCGGTGGTCGCAGCCGGCAGGTAGTAATAGATGAAGCCAAGCGTGCGCGGCAGCAGCGCCCAGGCGAGATACGGGCCGAGATAGAACGCCAGCACCAGAAACGCATCGCGGCTGCGGGTCACGATCCAGTCGCGCAGCGCGACGATCAGCGCGATCAACGCCGGCCACAATACCAGCGGATTGCCGAGAAGCACGATCGCGGCGAACCTGTCGTCGGCGGCCTTCTCGAACAGATACCAGACCGGACGCATCAGGAACGGCCAGGACGGCCATGCGCTCATATAGGTGTGGCCTGCGATCGCGGTCGTGGTGTTGTCGGCAAAGATGCGGCGTTGTGCCTCGACGAGGTCGGTGAACGAGAAGCCGTACAGCGGCACGAAGCTCGCGAGATAGACGGCCGACGGGATCAGCACGAAACAGACGATGAAGTGGGGAAGACGGAAATCCGGCCACAGGTCCGGCCGGTACCAGTCCTCCGCGTTGGCGTCAGCGAAGCGCGTGCGCCAGCCTTGCATCAGGCGGATCACTGGCACGATCGCGATGCAGGTCACGAGCACGAACAACCCGCTCCATTTGCAGGCACAGGCAAGCCCCGCGAAAATTCCCGTCAGCGCGAAGGCAGACTGCGGGCGCTTCTGCCTGAAGCCATGGATGAAGGCCGCGATCGCAAACAGACAGAAGGCGAGCGCGAAAATATCCAGCATCGCGATCCGCGACTGCACGAACAGCATCTGGTTGAAGAAGGCGAGCAGCACAGCCGCGATGGCGCGCTCCTGCGAGGCGAACAGCGCGAGGGCGCCGAGATAGACGGCGACCAGCGCGAGCGCACCGAACAGCGCCGCGGGATAGCGCCATCCGAGCGGCACGTCGCCGAATGCCTTGATCGACAGCGCGATGATCTCCTTGGCGAGCGGGGGATGCATCGGGTTGAGGATCGGGCCCTCGATCACCGGCAACAGCATCTGGCGCGCCGCCGGCACGTAATGCACCTCATCGAAATAGAGCTTGTCCGGTGTGGTGATCCCGAGCAGCAGCACGACATGGGCGGCGACGAAGATGATGGCTGCGACGATCGCCGTGCGCGCGACCGGACGCCGCAGAACAGAAGGAGATTCGGATGCGATGATCAAAGGGCGAGCACGCTGCGAGGGGAACCAGTGTGAGCGAAGTGTGAGCTACGACGGCCACGAGTGTGATGTATGTGACGAGTGTGATCAAATCTCACGTTGATGTCCGCAGCCGCGAGCATTTTCGAATCCATCGATACTCACCATCCGGCGCAACTCAACACGGCTTGTGACAATTATACAATATCAGCTGCGTCCGCGATCCGGTACGATGAGAGGGTTAAGTCGATTGGTATTGCAATGAATTCGCGCCACAGCTTTTTCTCCTTACTTGCACTCGGTCTCGCGGTCGCACTGACGGCTCATCCCGTTCAGGCGCAAACGCGCGTCGGCGAAGCGGCCATGGTGAAGAACGAGGTCGTCCGCGTTGCGGCCGCGACCACGGCGATCAATGTCGGCGACGCGCTGCTGCGCGACGAGACGGTGCGCACCGGCCTCGAGAGCGCCGCGCGGCTGGTGATGGCCGACAGCACCAACCTGTCGCTCGGACCGAATGCCTCGCTCAAGCTCGATCGCACCGTGTTCGACGACGAGCATCACTATCGCGATGTTGCGATCCGCCTGACCTCGGGAGCGTTTCGCTTCGTCACCGGCCACTCCAACAAGGCCGCCTACACGATCACCACGCCGCTTGCGACCATCGGCGTTCGCGGTACGGTGCTCGACATCCTGTCGCAGCGCGGCAAGACCACCGTGGTGTTGCAGGAAGGCGCGTCGACCGTGTGTACGTCGAACCGGCAATGCATCGATCTGACGCAGCCCGGCGACACCGCGATCATCACCTCGAGCGGCGGCCGCACCACGATCCAGAAGACCAACAATCCGCCCTGGACCTTTGCCTCCACCTGCACCCAGGCCGCGGGCCTCTGCACCGTCACCCAGTTCGCCGACGCGTCACCGGTGACGCCGCCGGTCGAGGACGACCCGACCGGCATGCTGTGCGGACGGTGACGATGGCACGCCGTATCGATCACCTGATCCTGTCGACGGTCCTGACCATGGCGCTGTCGCTCGCGATGCTGCAGGCGTGGGCTGCGCCGGCTCAGGCGCAGAGTCCGACGCCGAACTGTACGAATCCCGATACGCTGTCAGCGTCGTCGAACTGTACATCGACCCCAACGCCGACGCCGACACCTACTGCCACACCATCGCCAACGCCGACCCCCACGCCTGTGCCCACGCCGACACCCACGCCCAGCCCGTCGCCGACACCAATCACCGGCGCGCCGTCGAGCGGCAGTTCGATCAACAACCTCGCCGACCAGCGCTTCAACCAGATGATCACCAACCGCGTGCTCGGATCGGTGCTGCTCGGCGTCAACGAGCAGGTCAATTGCGACGACTGCATCAGTGCCTTCGGCTCCGCCGGTTCGTTCTCGGCGGGCATCCACGGCCGCAAGACCATTACGCCGAATTTGTCGCTGCTCGCCGGCATCGCCTACACGCAATATGGCGAGGGCGGCTACAACGTCACCAGCGCGCCGATCGGCGCCTTCGCGCTGCGCTACGACTTCGTCGACTGGGGCTCGTCGCGGCCATTCTTCGATATCGGCACCATCCTCTCGCCGTCGGAGAAAGTGCGCTACACCCGCAGCTACGCGACCAGCCTCGGCCCGGTGTCGGTCACCGGCGAGACCTCGAGCGAGAATTACGGCGTCTATGGGCGGGCGGGCTGGATCAACCGGCTGTCGGCGCGCGACGAGGTCGCGGCTTCGGTCGAGGTCTGGCAGCTCTGGCAGCGGGTCAAGGGCTATAGCGATCCTGCAATTGCCTTCAATCCGTTCGACGCCACCATCGCGGACGGCACCGATCGCACCAGCCTGGTCAAGATCGGCGGCCAGTGGACGCATCTGTTCGGATCGAACATCGAAACCAACATCAATGGCGGCTGGGTGCAATCCTTCGCCACCCATTCCGGCATCGTCGCCACCGTCACCGGCGATGGCACCATCGTGCCGACGATCGGCAACCAGGGCTGGTTCGAATATGGCGGTCGCGTCGGCTTCCGCATCACCAAGGGCTGGATCGCCGACCTCTTCCTCAACGGCACCGCCGGACCGCAGCCGGTCGGCAACACGCTTCACGGCGGCGTCGGGCTGCGGATCAGTTATTAGGGCGGGGCCGCTCGTTCGGACCCGCGCCGTGTCACAACGGTCTGCCTGCGACGACGCCGGTCTCCGTTCAATCGTTGTCCCAATAGCCGTCCGAGTAGCCTTCCCGGTACCCGGATCGATAACCGTAATCATATCCGCCCGGATATTCGTCGCCGTATTCGTACACGTGACGATGGTAGTGGACGACAGGGGGCGGCGAATAATAGTCCCTCTCGTAGACATAGGCCGGAGCCGCACCGGCAGCCATGGTGGAGCCCAACAGCGCGCCGACGGCCAAGCCGCCGACGATGCCGACAGCGACCGCATCTCCCCGCCGGCCGCGTGCCGTGGCTTCTGTCGACGCAAGACATCCCGTGACGATCACCGCCACGGTCGCAAAAACAGCTACTCGTTTCATTGAAGCATATCCTTGTTCGCGTTCAACAACCGCGCCGCCTTTAGGCGGCGATCGACAGAGCCCCTCTAGAACGTGACGAGCTCCTTGAGCTCGCTCCTGACGAATCGCGGCACAACCCGTCGGGCCACGAAATCATTCCAATCCTTGAACTTTGACTTTGCTCTCGCCTCGGTGATCGCAGTGACGCCGCGCACGCTAAGGTGCGGAAGCTTCACCAGCTCGCTGACAGGAGCAGTGTTGAGGTTGATCTTATCGGCGCGACTGATTGACGGCCGCGTTGCGGTTGCCGGGTGTGTTGAACCGGTCATTGATGGAGATGTCTGCGCGACCGCGGTGGCACCGATGACTCCGCAAACGCCGAGGCTGATGCAAACCAACCTGATAAGCATGGACCGCTATCCTTCGTGATATGACGCCCTTGACCCCGCCGCCGATAAAGCGGGAGCCGATTACCGCAAGATTACGGACGCGATCATCACGGCGGCATTCCGGGAATAAGCCTGATCAACGCAGCACGACGAAGAGCGTTGCTGCTCCATGATCCACCAGCATGTTGGCTCCTGGATCGGTCGTCTGCGGCGCATTTCCCGGCGGCTGATTCTCCGGCAGCGCGACATCCGGCTCCGCGCGGAGCGGCGGATCGGTTTGCGGAGAAACATATCCTCCGCCCTGACCGGCATCATTGACGAGGCTTGACGGTGCATCGTCCGGCTGACGAAGCGGTGCCACCAGGAATGCAACGAGGTTTCGCTTGATGCCTGGAATTCCGAACAGGCTCGATTGAACGGAAAACTCCCGTTTGACATAGCTTCCGGCGTGAGCTGCCATTCGCTCGGTCCATTCAAGGCAATCGTCCTGGTCATCGAAACAGAGCGCTGCCCAGCCGCGCTCCAATGTCACCTCGCGAGGCAGTGCCAATGAATATTGGTAGGCGAAAGGATCGCCATAATGCGGGTGATCGGAGCTGTAAAAGGCCACCGCGACCCCAAGGCTATCGTTGCCGCCGACGATCGACAGCGGCGTGCCCATCTGCTCGTGCCACAGCCGGGTGAGTTTGTCTGCAGCCTTGTGATAGACGTTTCGCCCTTCCTCATAGCCGTAGCTGTTGCGGTAGAGCGCATGGGCTGGGGCCGCCATCACGGCGGCGACGATTGCAATTCCGGCAACCAGGAGCGCTGCATTGACCGTATAGAACCGCTCGATCCGATAACGCGTGCTGCACACGACGGGCACGGCGAGCAGGAACAATCCCTGAAGCGCCCATAGCGACGGCAGGTCGGTGCCGAGCGATATGGACGTGATGAAAGGAAGAGCGATCGTGCCGATCGCGACATGGCCGATGAGCTTCAGGTTGGGATCCGCCGCCGCAAAATCCCGAGGAAAGCGCTTGATTCGATACCCGGCGATCATCGCCCACGTCACGGCGGACACGCTCGTCGCCGCAGCAAGGCCCAACAGGAAATTGACGGCATCCCGCAGCGACGCAGGAAAACCAGCCCCCACATGTGTCGCGGCATAGTGGACAGGCTCCGCGCCTGTCGTGGCCAGCCAGTGCAGATGCGGAGATAGCGCAATCAGCCCGACAGCAGTGGAGATCCAGGGCGAACTGGAGGTGAAGTAGGTTCGTCGCGAGGGATGGATGATTGCCGACAATGCGAAGCTGGCGATCAAAAAGATGGAATAGTACTTGCCCAGCATTGCAAGCGACGCCGTGACCCCCGCAGCAATCGCCCAGAGCGGCGCCCTCGTTTCAAAGGCGCGCAGGAAGCAGTAGGTTGCGAGCGGCCAGACCGCGAGCAACACGGCGTTGGCGTTGAAGCGCTGCGCATGAAACTGGTATGCCGGGGTCAGCATCATCAGGAGCAGCACGATCAGGCGCTTGTGCCCGGTCACGAACCTTCTTGCGATGAGGTCAACGAACCACAAGGCCAACGCCGCATTGGTCATCGCCATCAGCTGCAGCGACCAGTCGGTGAGCGGAAAGACCGAGGTCCACGCACCCGTCGTCCACCCCATCAACGGCGGATGCTTGGGATAACCCCATGCGAAATGCCTGCCATACGTCCAGGTCTCCAGCACGTCAGGATGCAGGCCGGCGCCGTGATAGGCCACTGACAGATACACCGTCCAGATGCCGACGAAGCAGGCGAGCAGCAGCGGCACCGACCACCCTGCCTCGACTCCCTCCAGCCATCGATTGAACGGACGGCGCCATGACGCCGGGCTGCGATCTGACCGCTTGGCCATCGCTGAGAACGCAAAATCGACCGGCATATCGTTCGGAAGCCTGGGGACGGAGATCGGAAAGCGCGATGCGAGCCGCGTTGTCCGCCATGCTTTTCACAGCGACCATTACGATAGCCTGACGTGGCCCTGTTCATGCCTCTGTCAACGTATTCTTGCGCGCCGAGGCGCCGTCATTCGCCGGTCATGTTGATCGACGTCTCTGGCGGGGAAATCGCCGAGAGGGGATGCGCATGCGAAAGCTCGCTCGCTGTCATAACGCTGATCGGCTCTGGAGCACTGACGTGTGCGGTGCCCCCGATTGAGTCTTTCGGACTGGCCCCCATCAGGGGTCGATCCGATCACACGGCCATTCGCGGATGGCCGATCGAGCCACCAGGAAAAGGCCAATCACATCAAAGCATTCGTGTGGACACCGCAGTTTTCTTGCCGGCCGTAATCTTATTGTAATCCGTCCGTAATGGTAGAAGCCGTGGTTTATGCTTGGGAGAATGCGGTGCGAGTTCTGGTCGTGGAGGATGACCCTCAGCTTGGGCCATGGCTGCGGGATACCTTGGCTACGGCCTTCGGCGCATCCGACATGGTCACAACGCTTGAGGAGGGGCGCGCCGCAGTCGCCGTGCGAAGCTTTGAACTCGTGGTGATCGACCGTGGACTGCCGGATGGCGACGGTCTGGCCTTGCTGCGCGACCTGAAGCAGCAGAAGCCCAGCCCCGCGACGATCGTGCTGACGGCGCTTGATGACCCCCTTGATATTGCGCGCGCCCTCGACGACGGGGCGGACGACTACGTGGCCAAGCCATTCGAACCGATCGAGCTGATTGCGCGAGCCAAGGCGGTGCTGCGCCGTCTGTTTCTGGATCGAGGGGCGGTCGTTCGCATTGGCAATCTGAGCTACGACGTCCTCAATCGCGAGGTCTGCGTCGATCACGCGCCCATTGTTGTCCCGCGGCGTGAACTGGCGATTCTGGAAGCGATGGTCCGGCGCATTGGGCGCGTCGTGCTGCGGGAGACCCTTGAAGTCGCTGCTTACAGCTTTGACGACGAGATTCAATCAAACGCGATCGAGGCTCACGTTTCGCGGCTGCGCCGGCGCCTCCGCGCAGCCAACTGCAAGGTCGTCATCAAACCGGTCCGTGGCCTCGGATATCTGCTGAGTGGCGAATGATGATTTTGAAGTGGCAAAGGCTCAAGCGCGTCCATCGCTCGATCGCGGTGCTGTCCGCGACGCTGATCGGCGCCGTGACGACCATCATGCTGCTCTGCGCAGCGGCGCTGCTGATCCGATTTGGCGGCGACGATGACGGCACCTGGGCCGCCGCCGACGTCGCCGATGCATTGAAGGAAGCTGTCATCCGCAACGAGACCGGGCAGCTGGCTCTCAAACGGACCTCGAGGCTGGACGAGATCACCCGCAATTTCCCGACATTCTGGTATGTCGTGTCCGACAAGAGTGGAGAGGTCAGCTACGGCCCGATCCCGAAGTGGCGTCCACAAAAGACCCAGACATCGCGTGACGGGACGAGTTTCCTCGCCTACGCGTTTGACGGCGAAACCACGAATCTGAAGAAGATGTCGGCGGTCAGAAATACGCCTGTGGGCGAGGTGTGGATTGAAACCGGCGGCGTGGCCTATACGGCAGCGCAACTGACGACCGGAATGCTCACCGATGCGACAATTGTCGCGCTCCCCATCATCCTTGTCCTGGCGGCGACGGCGTTTACCGCGATGGTTTTCGTGCCGACGCTCATCGCGCGTCCCGTCCGGGCCGTAGCGGCGGCCGCCGAGATGATCGATGGGGTTTCGGATGGCCGCCGACTGCCGGAACAAGATGCACCAGCCGAGCTCTTGCCTCTCGTCGCGGCTTTCAATCGCGCGCTATCGCGAATAGACGTCGCGTCGAAATCGCAACGAAATTTCCTGTCGAATGCGGCACACGAACTTCGTACGCCCTTGACCAATGCGCGCACCATACTCGAGCAGGTCGAGGACGCTCCGTTGCGCGCCAGGCTGATCGCCGAGAACCAGAAGCTGTCGTCGATCGTCACCATGCTGCTCCAGCTGGCGCGTATCTCCGCGGAACCTGCCGAACTGATCGAGATGGATCTTGCGGCGCTTGCGCGCAGGGTTGCGGCCGAACACGTGCCGATGGCGTTGAAGAACGGAAGCGATGTCGAGTTCACCGAGCCTCGTCACCCGGTCTGGGTGCGTGGCTCGGAAACCGCGATCGCTGTCGCGCTCTCGAACCTGATCCGAAACGCCGTGACGCATGGCAGCGCAGGTGGCTCCGTCCTCATCGAGGTCGGAGCACCGGCGCGGTTGAGCGTTATTGACTACGGATCGGGACTCCAACTCGGTCAGCCCGAACTGCTGCTGGAGCCCTGGGTGACTGGGGTCTGGGTGCGTGGCTCGGAAACCGCGATCGCTGTCGCGCTCTCGAACCTGATCCGAAACGCCGTGACGCATGGCAGCGCAGGTGGCTCCGTCCTCATCGAGGTCGGAGCACCGGCGCGGTTGAGCGTTATTGACTACGGATCGGGACTCCAACTCGGTCAGCCCGAACTGCTGCTGGAGCCCTTCAAGCGCGGCAACACCCGCACGGAAGGAACTGGACTGGGGCTTTCGATCGTCTCCCAGGTGATGACCACCCACGGCGGCACCGTTTCCCTCTGCGAGACGCCTGGAGGCGGCACCACGGTCGAACTGAACTTTCCTGTCCCAAGCTGCCGGCAAGCCGACCTGCCTCAGGGGAGAAGAGCCGCCCAGGCCATGACCGAAGCCCGGCCGGACGGCATCTCCGCAGCCTGAGGTGCTGTCCTACCTAATGCATCGTGCGGCGGCTCAGGCGGTGGCCGCCGCGGCCTGCGCCTTCGTTGCGGCCTCGAGGTCCATCCACATCACTTCCCAGATGTGCCCATCGGGATCCTCGAAGCTGCGGCCGTACATAAAGCCGAAATCCTGCTTCGGCGACGGATCGGCCGTGCCGCCCGCGCCCTTCGCCTTGGTCACGTAGCCGTCGACTGCGTCGCGGTTGTCGGCGGAGAGACAGACCAGCACTTCGCTCGTGGTCTTGGCGTCGGCGATCTTCTTCGACGTGAACTGCCGGAACTTGTCGTGGGTCAGCAGCATGACGAAAATGGTGTCGGAGATCACCATGCAGGAGGCGGTCTCGTCGGAGAATTGCGGATTCTTGGTCGCGCCGATCGCCTCATAGAAGGCGGTGGCATGGGCAAGGTTGCTGACCGGCAGGTTGACGAAGATCATTTTGGGATTGGCCACGCGAAGAACTCCTGTTGGCGGGGTTGTGCCCCGAGGACGAACCGCATGGCCGGATCCCGACATCGCCGCACAGATTTTCTTGCGGCGTCCTGCCGCAGGCCGCCTCAGGTCACGATCGGCGTCGGCATGGTCAGAAATGCCCGTGTCACATGCCAGAACAGCTCACGATTGGTGGCCAGCGCCACCGAATGGGCGGTGCCGGGCAGGATGATGAACTGCCGGTCGCCGTTCGGCAGCTTGTTGAAGAACTCCTCGAGATCGGGGACCGCCGCGATCCCGTCATATTCGCCGCGGACCAGCAGCACCGGCGCCAGCACCTTCTCCGGATGCACCACCGGCAGATTGGCGGTCATGTCGAGATAGGTGCCGGTCGGGATCTGGTCGCCGAACTGCATCTCGACATCGGCCAGCACTTCCATCACGGCGGGGTCCGACGTGCCCGGCCTGTCGCGGGTCGCGATCGAACGGATCATGTCGCGGTCGCGCGTGCGCATGTTGTGGCTGCGGTAGTAGGCAAGCTGCTCGGCGCGCTTCGCCAGCGTCGGCGAGCCCTCGCCCTTGTAGGTGAAGGCGGCGAACACCAGGCGATCGATGCGATCGGGCGCGGCCATCGCGAAGGCGCCCGCGCGCAGCGCGCCGGAGGATTCGCCGATGAAGTGATATCGCCTCTCGCCGGTCTCGCGCGCGATCACCTCGACCGCCGCTTTCAGATCGTCGACGCCGCTCGCGATATCCGCATTGCCCGAGGTGCGGCCCGACTTGCCGTAGTTCTCGTGATCCATGGTCCAGCAATCGAAGCCGTAGCGCGCAAAGACATTGAGCAACGAATACTCGCCTTTGCCCGGCACCGTGAGGTCGAACACCCTCGACGTCACCGACGAGCCGTGGACGAAGAACACCACGGGCCGTGCCGGCTCGCCCGGCTTCGGCGCACCGACCCGCTTGCGGAACATCCACAGCGGAACGTCACCCTTCTTCGCCCAGTATTCGTTGCTCCATATTTCTCCCTCAGCAGGAACTGCGGTCGCGGCCTGCGCCGGCGCCGCGCCGAGCGCACCGGCTGCTGCCGCAACGCCGATGCCCTTGATGATGGTGCGCCGCGAATGGTCTGCTGGCATCATGGTTCGCCTCCCCTCTGAACGATGGGGCTTCGTTCGGCCCCTCGGGTTGCACGGCGTTAGCATCCACAACCGTCATTGCGAGCGCAAGCGAAGCAATCCATGGCGCCACTTGCAGCAAGAGTATGGATTGCTTCGTCGCTTACGCTCCTCGCAATGACAGCAAATACAGCGCACGATTTTGTGAACGCGGTTTCCGGCAATCGGCGCGGACGACGGACGGACTTGGTCCTAGTCTCCGCCGCGGTCCGACCGGAAAAATCCGGCGAGATGCGGGAGCGAAGAATGAGCAGCAATCTCACCGACGAAGAACTTGCCGCCTTGATGCCCTCCGAACTGTGCCAGTACCAGACGCCGATTCCGACCCAGATCGTCTCCAGCGACGAGTTCTATCCCGACCCGCAGAACGAACGGCAGCGCGAGGTCGAGGCACGTCTGCTGGCGATGGCCGACGATCTCGGCGGCAAGCAGGGTCTCGATCGCCGCCGGTTCTTCCAGACCGCGGCCGGTATGGCTGCTTCCTTTGTCGCGATGAACCAGGTCTACGGACCGTTGTTCGACGTGACGCCGGCCGAGGCGGCAACGCCTGCGATGGCGCAAGAGCGCGCCAACGGATTGAAAGACCAGTTCATCATGGACATGCACACGCATTTCCTGCGCGACGACACCCGCATCATGGGCTTCGTGGAAATGCGCAAGGCGGTCGGCAAGGCCGGCTGGAACAAGGAGCTCAACGATCACGAGCAGACCATCGAGGATCTGAAGTTCAACAACTACAAGAAGGAGATGTTTCTCGATTCCGACACCAAGATCGCGCTGATCTCCTCGGCGCCGTCGGACATTGAGCAGGACTGGTTCCTGACCAACGAGCAGATGGCCGATGCGCGCAAGAAGATGAACGACGAGGCCGGCTCGCGCCGCGTGTTCTGTCACGCGATCTTCACGCCCGGGCAACCCGGCTGGCTCGACAAGCTCGATGCTGCGCTGGCCTTGAGGCCGGAATCCTGCAAGGGCTACACGATCGGCGACAACACCCACAAGGAGATCAGCCGCTATCCCTGGCGGCTGGACGACGAGAAGGTCGCCTACAAGGGCTATGAGAAAATGGTGAAGGCGGGCATCAAGAATGTCTGCGTGCACAAGGGACTGTTTCCACCCGGGATCGAGAAGCAGTATCCGAATTTGCGCGGCTTCGCAGACGTTGCCGATGTCGGCCAAGCGGCCAAGGACTGGCCGCAGCTCAACTTCGTGATCTACCACTCGGCCTATCGCCATGTCGGGGGCGATCCCAAGGTCGCATTGGCCGAATTCGAGCGCACCGGCCGGATCGCCTGGACCTCCGACCTCGCCGACATCCCGGCGCAATACGGCGTCAACAATGTCTACGGCGATGTCGGGCAATTGTTCGCGACCACGCTGGTCGCCGAGCCAAATGTCTGCGCCGCGCTGATGGGGACCCTGATCAAGGGCCTCGGCGTCGACCACGTCTGCTGGGGCACCGACGCGCTGTGGACCGGCGCGCCGCAATGGCAGATCGAGGGCCTGCGGCGGCTCGAAATCCCCGAAGTGATGCAGAAGAAGTTCGGCTACGCGCCGCTTGGGCCCGCCGACGGACCAGTGAAGACGGCGGTCTTCGGCGACAACAATGCCCGGCTCTACAACATCCAGCCGAAGCGCGCGATGCTCGACATCAAGGGCGACCGCTTCGCGATGATGAAGGCGCAGTATGAGAAGGCCGGCGCGGAGCCGTCGAATACGCGCTACGGCTATGTGGTGCCGAACGGGGCGATCGATCACCGGGTGTTTGCGTAAGTCTCACATCTTGTCATTCCGGGGCGACGCGCAGCGTCGAGCCCGGAATCCATCGGGCCGCATATCGTGTGGCGGAATGGATTCCGGGCTCTCGCTTCGCGAGCCCCGGAATGACGAATACGGCGAGCGCTGCCGCTCGCCCTACTTCCCCGTAAAGTTCGGCCTCCGCTTCTCGGCGAAGGCCTTCACGCCCTCCTTGAGATCCTCGCTGTCCCTGACCTCATCGAGCAGCCGCCGCGCATCGGCGACTGTTTCAAGAGGTCCCTTCGGCATCGCCTCGCGGGCCAGCTTCTTCAACGCGCGGACCACCAGCGGTGCATTGCCGGCGATCTTCGCAGCCATCTCCTGCGCCAGCGCGAGGTGCTGACCTTTCGGCGCGACCTTGTTGACGAAACCGATCTGGAAGGCGCGTTCCGCCGACATCTCGTCGCCGACCAGCAGAAACTCCATCGCGATCTTGTGCGGCATCCGCGCCATCACCGATGAGACGCCACCGGCGGTGGTGCCGATCTTCCCCTCCGGGTAGATGAAACGCGTCGTCTCCGACGCCACACACAGATCGGCCATCTGGACCAGCACGAAGGCGCCACCCACGACCCAGCCGGATGTCGCGGCAATCACCGGCTTGTCCAACTCGACGCCGAGGCCAGGCACGGCGTGCCACATGTTGGCGGGGAGATCACCAACATCGGCGCCGACTGAGAAATACTTTTCCTCCGACGACGCCAGCACCGCGACACGATCGTCGCTGTCCCGAAACCGCAGCCAGGCGTCGCGCAGCTCGGTACACAACGCGTTGTTGAGCGCGTTGTGCTTATCGCTGCGTGCCATCGTGATGGTCGCGACGTGGTCGGCGCTCTCGTAACGAACGAGCGTCATGCTGGCCTCCCTGCTTTTGTTGTTATTGTCTTTCGTCGCGGCTGCGCCGCGACGTTATTTCTTCTCGTCGGGATGCCGGTGCACCGGATCGACCCAGAGCACGTTCTCCGGCTTCTCGACCGGCTCGATGTCGAGATTGATCGCGACCGCCTCGCCGTCGGAACGCACCAGCACGCATTCCAGCACCTCGTCGGGACTGGCATTGATCTCCTGATGCGGCACGTAGGGCGGCACGAAGATGAAATCGCCGGAACCGGCTTCGGCGGTGAATTGCAGCTTCTCGCCCCAGCGCATCCGCGCCTTGCCCTTCACGACATAGATGATGCTTTCGAGATGGCCGTGATGATGCGCGCCGGTCTTGGCGTCCGGCTTGATGCTGACGGTACCTGCCCACAATTTCTGCGCGCCGACCCGGGCGAAATTGATCGCGGCCTTGCGGTCCATGCCGGCGGTCGACGGCACATTCGGATCGAGCTGGTTACCCGGTATCACCCGGACGCCGTCGTGCTTCCAGCGCTCGTCGTCGTGATGGTGATGATCGTGGTCGTGCGAATGGGTGTGATCGTGGGAACCGCTCATCGTTCTTGCTTTCGTTGGTCAAGTTTTCGTGCGTGAACGCTACCGAAAAGCAGCCGCGCAGGCGAGCGGAAAATCGGAACGTTCCGGCGCCGCCGCGCGTTGCTCCTGCGAAGTTTCAATGTATTTGGAGGAACAGGCCAATGGGTAGCACCAGCGACAAGATCAAGGGTACCGCCAACGAGGCGATGGGCAAGGCCAAGCAGAAGATCGGCGAGGCCACCGGTTCCGAGCAGATGCAGGGCGAAGGCGCAATACAGGAAGCCAGGGGCAAGGGTCAGAAGGCGCTCGGCGACGCCAAGGAGATCACAAAGGATGCCGTGAACAGGGCCGCGGCCGCAGCGAACAAGAAGCTCTGATCATTGCGTGATCTGCTTTCGAGAAAGACCGGCCAACAGGCCGGTCTTTTCCGTGCAGATGCTCAATCAGCCCCGCGGACGCGGATGCGCCAGCACATCCGGATGTGCCAGCACATCCGGATTGACGACATTGGTCGGCGTGCCGGCGGCGTAGGCCAATATCTGATCGAAGATATCGGTGAACTGGATCTCGTATTCGTCGCGCGAGACGTAGCCGAGATGCGGCGTGCAGACAACATTGTCCATGTTGAGCAGCGGGTCGGCAGTGTCGCGCAGCGGCTCCTTCTCGTAGACGTCGACCGCGGCCATGCCGGGCCGGCCGGCGCGCAGCGCGTTGACCAGCGCGCCGGGCTCGATCAGCGGCGCGCGGCTGGTGTTGACGATCAGCGCGGTGTCTTTCATTCGCGCGAGGTCTTCCGCCTTGACGATGCCGCGCGTTGCGTCGACCAGCCGCATATGCAGCGACAGCACGTCGCAGCGGGCAAAGAAATCGGCCTTGCTGGCGGCGGTCTCATAGCCATCGGCGCGCGCCTTCGTCAGCGCCGGCTCGCGCGCCCAGACCAGCACGTTCATACCGAACGCCCTGCCATAGCCCGCGACCACGGCGCCGATGCGCCCATAGCCGTAGATGCCGAGTGTCTTGCCGCGCAACGTATGGCCGACGCCGATCTGCCATTTGCCCGCTTTCAGCGCCGCCATCTGCTGCGGGATCGCGCGCATCGCAGCGAGGATCAGGCCCCAGGTGAATTCGGCGGTGGCGTAGGACGGCGTATCGGCATGCTGGCCCGCCGACACGATGATGCCGAGCCGCGTGCAGGCGTCGATGTCGATATGCGGATAGACGCTGCGCTGGCTGATCAGCTTCAACTTCGGCAGACGTTCAAGCAGCGGGGTGCGGATCTGGGTGCGCTCGCGGATCAGCACCAGCGCATCGGTGTCGCGCAGCCGTTCGGCGAGCGCATCGACGTCCTGGACATGATCGTTCCAGATCGTGACGTCGTAGCCATCGAGCTTGCGGAAGCAATCGAGGGTGCGCAGCGTGTCGAAATAATCGTCGAGGATCGAAATCTTCATCGCTGCGCCCCTTTTGTCATGGGCCGGTTACTTGACGGCCATCAGGTCATTTTACGCCGAGCAGTTCGACGTCGAACATCAGCGTGGCATTCGGCGGAATCACGCCGCCGGCGCCGCGCGCGCCATAACCGAGGTTCGGCGGGATGATCAGCGTGCGCTTGCCGCCGACCTTCATGGTGGCGACGCCCTCGTCCCACCCCTTGATCACGTGACCCTGGCCGATCGGAAACTCGAACGGCTCGTTGCGGTCGACGGAGGAGTCGAACTTCTTGCCCTTCTGGCCGTTCTCGTAGAGCCAGCCGGTATAGTGCATGACGCAGGTCTGGCCGGTCTTCGGCGAGGCGCCGGTGCCGACCTTGCTGTCGATGATCTGGAGGCCTGAAGCTGTGGTCATGGGCTTTCCTGCGGTTTGGGCCGCTGCCGTCCTGCCGGCAACGGACGTGGAGACTGCCGCCGCCAGGCCGGCGAATGCAGTCGTGATGATCGTGCGTCGTGAAGATCGCATCTTGCACCTCTCGTGAAGGACGGCCGTCTCTAGCCCAGCGCGGGCGAAATCCCTAGCCGCTTTTTCAATGACCGGCCATGCCGCCATCGCGGTCCAGCGCGAAATCATCGAGCAACGGCGAGCTGCCCCCTGCGATGAGATCGCCGATCAGTTGCGCCGCCAGATAGGAAAAGGTGATGCCGTTGCCGCCATAGCCAAACGCCGCATAGACGCGCTTCGCGCCGGGCACCGGACCGATCAGCGGCAGCCCGTCGCTGGTGGTGTCGAACGTGCCGGCCCAGCGGTATTCGATCTCCGTTGCGGCGAACGGCCAGAGCGCGGCGAGACGTTGCACGAGCCGCCGCGCCTTCTCCGGGATCAAGCGGTCGCGGGCATCAGGCGCGATGATCTCATCGCTGTCCTCGCCCCCGATGATGATGCGGCCCGCTGGCGTCGTCCGGGCGTAAAGATAATCCTTGGCGTTCTCCCAGATCAGCGCGCCATCCTTCCAGATGTTCTGCGGCTGCGGCGTGGTCGCAATCGCCCAGCTTGAGGACACGGCCTGGACCGTCGACCGAACGATATCCGGCATCACATAGCCGGTCGCCAGCACGACGGCCCTCGCGGCAATTTCGCGACCGTTCTCGAATCCCACGGTCACTGCTTCGCCGGCCGGATCGAACGCTATGGCCTCCGCATCGAACTGCCGCGCACCGCGCGCGCGTGCGAGGTGAAGCAGTCCGTAGGCAAGTTGGAGCGGATCCGCATCTGCCGCGCCGGGCGAGACGATCGCGCCTGCGCGCGCTATCCGGTAGCTCTCGAGCAGTTGTCCATGATCGAGGAAGTCGCCGGGCAGGCCGGCGCGGCGGCGGAGCCGATGCTCGTCGAGTAAGTCGGCTACGGAGCTGCCGGCCGCCAGATAGAGCGAGCGCTTCTTTCTGATCTCTCCGGGCAGCTTGTGCTCACGAACCAGCGCGATCAGACCGGTCACGGCATCGAGGCTAGCCCGATAGGCGCGCGCAGCCCGCTCGAAGCCATACATCGCGGTCAGTTCGACAAGCGGACGGTCGATCTCCCACAACAACATCGCGGTGCTGGCTGCCGTGCTGCCCCGGCCGGGGCGCTCTCGATCAACAATGACGACGTCCAGCCCCTGACGGGTCAGGCGCTCGGCGACCAGCGAGCCGGTGATGCCGGCGCCGACGATAAGCGCATCGCAGCCGAGATTGTCCGATAGCGTGGGACGCGATGGTGGCGTTGCGGCGACAAACCACGGCGAGACGCCGCCGCGCAAGTCGGCCTGGTCAGTATCATCTGAATCGAGGGAGCTGATGACGGTCCTCGCGGGAAAGGGCTTCCAGCACCAATCCCTGCGAGAACAGCTTGTTCCTGCAGCGCATATCCGGCCCTGCGACCTGCGACATTCAGTAGCCGAGCGCGCAGCCGTCCTTGCGCGGATCGGAGCCACCGGTCAGCGTGCCCTTCTCCCAATCGATCCAGATGCCCTGGCCGCCGCCGAGCGGCGCCACCACGCTGGTGGTCTTGTGGCCGATCTTCTTCAGGCCTTCGACGATCTCCGCCGGCACGCCGTCCTCGAGCTGGTAGACGCCCTCGTAATGCAGGCCGCGCGGCATGTCGATCGCCTCCTGAATGTCGCAGCCATAGTCGAGCATGTTGGTCAGCACGCGGGTCTGGCCGACCGGCTGATACTGCCCGCCCATGACGCCATACGGCATCACCGCGCGGCCGTTTTTTGTGGCCAGCGCCGGGATGATGGTGTGCAGCGGACGCTTGCCCGGCGCGATGCAGTTCGGATGGCCGGGCTGGATGCGGAAGCCGCCGGCGCGGTTTTGCAGCAGGACGCCGGTCTTGTTGGAGACGATCGCCGAGCCGAACGAATGCGCGATCGAGTTGATGAAGGAGCAGACGTTGCGATCCTTGTCGACCACCGTGATGTAGACGGTCGAGGGATTCATCGGCGGCGCCACGTTCGGCAGCTCGAGCAGCCGGTCCATCCGGATGTTCCTGATGTGCTCGTCGGCAAACTCCCTCGAGAGAATGCCGGCGACATCGACATGCGCGTGCTGGGGATCGCCGATGTACTGCTCGCGCATCATGTAGGCGATGCGTGCCGCCTCGGCCTCGAGGTGGAAGCGCTCGATGCTGAGCGGCTTGAACTTGGTCAGGTCGAAGCGCGACAGGATGTTGAGCATCACCAGCATGGTGATGCCGGGGCCGTTCGGCGGGCACTGCCAGACGTCATAGCCCTTGTACATCGTGCCGATCGGCAAGGTCGTCTCGGTCGAATGTGCCGCAAAGTCCTCCAGCGTGTGCAGGCCGCCGATACCGCGCAGCGTGTCGACCATGTCGGCGGCGATCTCGCCGCTATAGAAGGCGTCGCGGCCCTTTTGCGCGATCGCGCGCAGCGTCTTGCCGAGCTCGGGCTGGCGGATCACGTCGCCGGCGACCGCGGGCTTGCCGTGCGGCAGCAGATAGCGCTCGGTGTTGGTGCCGTTCTTCAGCTTCTCAAAACCGTTCTTCCAGTCGAAGGCGATGCGCGGAGCGACGACATAGCCCTCCTCGGCGGCCTTGATCGCGGGCTGCAGCAGCCGGTCGAAGCCGAACTTGCCGTGATCCCTGAGGATCACGTCCCAGGCGTCGATCGCGCCGGGAATGCTGACGGCATGCGCCGAGGTCAGCGGCACCGAATGGATCTTGCGTTCGAGGTACCACTCGGCGGTGGCCGCCATCGGCGCCCGGCCGCTGCCGTTATAGGCCGTGATCTTGCCCTCGCCCTTCGGCTGGATCAGTGCAAAGCAGTCGCCGCCGATGCCGGTCGATTGCGGCTCGATGACACCGAGCAGCGCGCAGGCCGCAACCGCAGCGTCGGCGGCCGTTCCGCCCGCGCGCATCACGTCGATGGCCACCAGCGCCGCCTCCGGATGCGACGTTGCGACCATCGCGTTCTGGGCGTGGACCGTGGAACGGCCGGCGAAGTGGAAATTCCTCATGACGGAGAGCTCGCTTGATCGTGATGGTCTGATGCTGCTGCGGCGGGTGGATGTGGAGTACATGGCACATTCGTCCCCGGCAGGGCAATGCATGGTATGCCAGAGGAATTACCCCGATAATGCATGGCTTTGCGGGGTTTCGCCGGTCTGGCGGGCCTGATAAACACCCCGGCCATGCCCCTCAAGGTCGCCGCCTTCTACCAGTTCGCCGCGCTGCCCGACTTCCGCGCATTGCGCGAGCCGCTGCGCGCGCTCTGCACCGGGCTTGATCTCAAGGGCAGCGTGCTGCTCGCACATGAGGGCATCAACGGCACCATCGCCGGCAGCGACGAAGCCGTCGATGGTTTCGTCGCTGAGCTCAGGCACGGGCCGCTGTTCGGCGGCCGCCTCGACAATCTCGAGCTGAAATTCTCCGAAGCCGCGCAGATGCCGTTCCAGCGGCTCAAGGTGCGGCTGAAGAAGGAGATCGTGACGCTCGGCGACACCACGGTCGATCCGACGCGGCAGGTCGGCACCTATGTCGACGCCGGCGACTGGAACGAACTGATCGCCTCGCCTGACATCATGGTGCTCGACACCCGCAACGCGTTCGAGGTCGCGATGGGCAGTTTCGAAGGCGCGGTCGATCCCAAGATCGCGAGCTTCGGACAATTCAAGGAATTTGCCGCGCGTCAGCTCGATCCCGCGAAGCACCGCAGGATTGCAATGTTCTGCACCGGCGGCATCCGCTGCGAGAAGGCGAGCGCCTATCTGCTCGCGCAAGGCTTCAGCGAGGTCTATCACCTCAAGGGCGGCATCCTGAAATATCTCGAGGAAACGCCGCGGCAGGACAGCCGCTGGCGCGGCGACTGCTTTGTATTCGACGAACGGGTCGCGCTCGGCCACGGCCTGCGTGAACGTAGGCACGAGGACGCCGTGCATGAATGACGCGGCAAAGCTGAGCGAACGGATCGATGCGCTGGAGGTCCGCCTGACCTACCAGGATGAAGCCATCGAGACACTGAACCAGACCATCACGGCACAATGGAAGCAGATCGACGCGCTGACACGCCAGCTCGCCGAGCTGCGCGATCGGCTTCAGGAAGCCGAACGCCAGGCGCCGGGCCCCGCCAACGAGCGCCCGCCGCACTACTGATCGGTATCGCCGGAGCCCGGTGGCGCCGGATTACATGTTGCTCACCTGACGCATCGGCTTTGCGCCGCTGAAGAACAGGCTGGATAACCGCTGCACCATCGCCGTCGCGCGGCTTCCCTCGAGGCCCGGGCGAACACACAGCAGGCGCTTCTGCAACGGAAGCTCCGGCAGATAATAGTCCTTCGCCGAGATCAGCGAGGACGGGATCATCCGCTCGGGGCATGCCGTCAGGCCGTATCCGGCCCGTGCGGCTTCGAGTCGCAGCTGGTGGTTCGGGCTCCTGAACACGATCTTGTACGAGATGTTGTGCTTGGTGAGCGTCCGGATCATCCAGTCGTCGCCCGGCCACGCCAGGATCGGGATCGGGGCGCCCGGCCGCAGAACAAAATCGCGTGACCGTACCCAAACCGAGCGCTCTTCGGCCTCGGCGGCGATCGTCACCTCGTGTTCGTTCTCCAGCGAAGGGTTGCTGTAGACGAAGGCAATGTCGATGTAGCCGTCGATCAATCCTCTGATGACGATCGGCGACATGTCGGCGTGAACCATCACGTCGGCGAGTACGTCGGCCGGATGCAGCTTGAGGAATTCCTCGGCGAGCATCGTGCTTATTCCGAGCCGCAGCGGCTGCGGTCCTTCGTGATTGCCGCCGAGCCGAAGCAATTGGTCGTTCGCTTCGAGGATTCGCCTTGCCTGCTGCACGGCGACCTTGCCGAGCTCCGTCGTCGTGGTGCCGTTCGCCGTTCTGACGAAGAGCGCGCCGCCGACCAGGCTCTGCAGTCGCTTGACCTGCGAACTGATCGCCGGCTGACTGAGGCCGAGACGCTCGCCGGCCTTCGATAGACTTCCCGTCTCCGCAATCGCAACGACGGTGCGAACGATCTCTGTCGGAATATTCAAATGCTGACGTGGTCTGTGCATCGCGAGCCCTCCAATCTCAGCACGGGACGCAATTACGTTCTCCAGTATGTGATTCAGCTATACTAACATTTGGTTGCACTTTCGTTTAGTTTCAATTTGTCGCGCTGCCACTGCAATTGCAGGCCTTATGTATTGTTACGTGCATTGCCACGTAGTGCTACGGTATCGGACGACTGCATCTGCACACACACGCAGCACCTCAACACAATCAGACCCCGGGTTTCTGCGGACACAGCATCAAAAATCCTGATCGCCCCATAAAGTGTCGCCCACCCAATAAGTTTGAACGCTGCCATCCATCTGGATTGAGGTCACTGATTCGCGGAAGCGTTTTCATAGTTTTCCTTAATCAAAGCCTCGCAACGTGGCGCCCCAGTTTTGCGTTTCGAGGTATGCCATGACCAGGTTATTTCGGTGTCGAAGCGGCGCTTCTGCTGTCGAATTTGCGCTGATGCTGCCGCTGTTTCTCGCCTTCATTTTCGGCATCATTGTATTCGGTTCGTATCTCGCGATGGTGCATGGCGTCCAGCAACTCGCCGCCGAAGCGGCGCGGTCGTCGATCGCCGGAATGACCGACACGGAACGCAACAGCCTCGCGACGAGCTACGTCACCGCCAACGCATCGACCTACCCGCTACTCGTAGCCAGCAATCTCACCGTCAATGCCGCACCGTCCCCATTGAACGCCAACGTCTACGTCGTGACGGTCAACTACAACGCGACCGGCAACTTCATCTACAAGCTGCCTTTCGTCCCCGCTCCGGCGAGCACTATCGTCCGCTCCGCTGCGATCCAGTACGGGGGATTCTAGCATGAGCGGCATCCTCATGCTGATGCGGCGCTTCGGCGCCGACGAACGAGGCAACTTCGCGATGATGTCGGCCGGCCTGATGACGCTCCTGATCGGGTGCGCCGGGCTTGCCATCGATCTCGGCACGATCTTCGCCGACCGGCGCAAGACCCAGAGCACCGCCGACCTCGCCGCGATCGTCGCTGCCGCCAATCTGAGCAATCCGGTCAACGCCGCCTCCGCGACGGTGACGCAGAACAACTATCCGGCCAGCGCGCTGGTCAAGGTCGACACCGGGACCTACACCGCGAACAGCGCCGTCGCGCCGCAGGCCCGTTTCGTGACCCCGGCGGTCGGCATTCCGAACGCCGCGCGCGTCACGTTGACGACCAAGACCCCACTTTACTTCGCGCGCTATCTGACCGGCGCGAGCAGCTTCAACATCACGACGACCGCCACCGCGACGTCGACCGAAATGGCCTCGTTCGCGATCGGGTCGAGGTTGCTCTCCGTCAACGGCGGGGCGCTCAACGCGCTGCTCGGCTCCATGCTCGGCACCACGCTGTCGCTCTCGGTGATGGACTACAATTCGCTGATCAGCGCCAAGATCGACGCCCTCGACTTCCTGTCGGCGCTGGCAACCCGGGTCAACCTGACCGGCGTCACCTATGGCGACCTCCTGAGCAGCAACCTCAAGGTCGGCGATATCATGGCGGCCGCGCTGACCACACAGCAGATCACCAACGGCGCCACCGCGGCGACGACCGCACTGTCGACGATCTCACAGGCCGTCACCGGCTCCTCAACCAGGATTTCGCCGGGCACCCTGGTCGATCTCGGCCCCTTCGCCAACCTCACGGTGGGACAGAAACCGAAGGTCGGCGCCAGCGTTTCGGTCTTCGACCTCATCAACACGGTGGCGCAGATCGCCAACGGCAGCCATCAGATCGCAACCTCGATCAATCTCGGCCTGCCCGGCATTGCCAACGTATCCGTGATCGCAACGATCGGCGAGCGTCCGGTCGGCTCGAGCTGGATCGCGATGGGCACCCAGGGCGTGAGCGTCCACACTGCGCAGACCAGGATCCTGGCGACCATCAATGTGCTCGGCTCCGGCAGCGTTTCCGCGATCAACCTCCCGGTCTATGTCGAGGTCGCCTCGGGTACCGCGACGCTCAACGCGGTCTCCTGCGGCCATCCGAACATCAACACCTCGCAGGTCACGATCGGCGTGACGCCGGGGATCGTCGACGCCTGGATCGGCAACGTCACGGTTGCCGACATGACCAACTTCACGACCAAGCCCAATCCGCCGCCGGCGCTGCTGGTCAATCTTGGCCTCGTCACCGTCACCGGCCTCGCCCATGCCGGCATGGGCAACACCACGCCGACCAACGTCAATTTCAGCTACAGCGACATCCAGGCAGGGACGAAGAAGACGGTGACGACGACCAACTTCCTCACGTCGCTCACATCAACCCTGCTCGGAGACCTATCGCTCACCATCAATGTCGGCCCGCTCGGGCTTCCGATCCCGGGACTGGGCGCGCTCGTCATGGGCATCCTCAACGCCGTCACGAGTCCGATCGATCAGGTGCTGGCGTCCCTGCTCTCGACGCTCGGCATCGGGCTCGGCCAGGTCGACGTCTGGGTGCTGGGCGTTCGCTGCGACGGCGCGGTGCTGGTGAACTAGGGCGTTCCCCGGAGAAACGATCGCGAGCCGGCATCACATCGGGGTAGGAGACTGGCGTGAGTACAACAATAAAAAGATACAAGATCGACAGCCAGCGAACCGTCCTGATGAAGCGCGGAACGATCTTCTTCCGCAACACCGGCGTCGGATGCCTTGTGCTCAACATCTCGACCGGCGGCGCGGGGCTGGCCGTCGAAAACGATGTCGCAATTCCGTTCGCGTTCGATCTCGAGATCGAGAGCGAACCGATCCGGCGGCACTGCATTCTGGTCTGGCGGCTGGAGCGCCGGCTCGGCGTGACCTTCGAATTTGACCGGGTGCAGCGCCCCGAAAGCGGTCCGGTCTAGCCGGTCCAGAGCATCACGATACGGCGATTCCTGCCGCGACGATCGCACCCCACACCGCGGGCGCGGTGCGCTTCGAACCACCGCTCCGCAGTGAGCCGCTCCTCGCACGGCTGAACCCATTTCGCATCGTGGTTAGCGAGCGCAGGGATATACCGGCTAATTGTCCCGATTGCCGTCGTGCTTCGATGGCTTAGGTTGCGTGGCGCTGACCGGATCGGAGGCCGGGAAGGTATCCTCCAGCCCCTCCTTCAATCGGGAGCGCGCCTTGCGGCCGGCAGCCCGTGCCTCGTGCGGCTTCTCGGCGTGCTTGTCATGCGCGGCAGGATCGAATTTCTCGGCCATGTCGTCCCTCCATTCCGGGGGACAACGCACCCGCGCAAACCGGGGTTCCAGAACCGCCTTGGCCCATTGCGCCGCAGCGTGTATCAGGGGCCAAATTTTGACCGTGATCAGGAACTTTCGCGTGCCCCAGGATCCCACCACAAAGCCGCTCATCGACCTCCTGTCGGGCCACCGGCAAGCCGTGCCGCCGCTCTGGATGATGCGGCAGGCCGGCCGCTATCTGCCGGAATACCGCGAGCTGCGCGCCAAGGCGGGCGGCTTCCTCGATCTCTGCTTCACGCCCGAATTCGCAACCGAGATCACGCTGCAGCCGATCCGCAGGTTCAACTTCGACGCCGCCATCATCTTCTCCGACATCCTGGTGATCCCCTACGCGCTCGGCCGTTCGGTGCGCTTCGAGGCCGGCGAAGGGCCGCGGCTCGATCCGCTGGCAACGCCCGGCGAGATCGCGACGCTGGCCACCCAGGCCAATTTCGACAAGCTCGAGCCGGTGTTCGAGGCGCTGCGCCGCGTCCGGCGCGAGCTTGCGCCGAACATTGCGCTGATCGGCTTCTGCGGCGCGCCATGGACGGTCGCGACCTACATGGTGGCCGGACAGGGCACGCCGGACCAGGCCCCCGCGCGGATGCTCGCCTACCGCCATCCGGACGCGTTCGCCGGGATCATCGACGTCCTGGTCGAGAACTCGATCCACTACCTCGTCGGGCAGCTCAAGGCCGGCGCCGATTGCCTGCAGATCTTCGACACCTGGGCCGGCGTGCTGCCGCCACGCGAGTTCGCCCGCTGGTCGATCGAGCCGACCCGGCGCATCGTTGCCGGGGTGCGCAAGCTGGTCCCCGGTGCCCGGATCATCGGCTTTCCGCGCGGCGCGGCGGGCATGCTGCCGGCCTATGTCGAGCAAACCGGCGTCGATGCCGTCTCGATCGACTGGGCCACCGAGCCGTCGATGATCCGCGAGCGCGTGCAGAGCCGCGTCGCCGTGCAGGGCAATCTCGATCCGCTGGCCCTGATTGCCGGCGGCGCCGCGCTCGACCGCGCGGTCGACGATGTGCTGGAGAACTTCGGCAAGGGGCGGCTGATCTTCAACCTCGGCCACGGCATCCTGCCGGAGACGCCGATCGCCCATGTCGAGCAGATGGTCGCACGGGTCCGCGCGTATAAGGGGTGAGGCTCGTGGCCCGGCTTGTCGGCCCGTAGCCCGGATGAAGCGAAGCGAAATCCGGGACTCTCTCCTCCGTCGATAGACCGGCCCCGGATTACGCTTCGCTTCATCCGGGCTACGCCCGCTCTGTCACCGTCACCCTGAGGAGCGCGCCATTGCGCGCGTCTCGAAGGGTCGACGGCCCCGGACCTCTCCGAGCCAATAGAGCGGGAGCCGTGCATCCTTCGAGGCTCGCAAGTGCTCGCACCTCCAGCGACAAAGGCAAAGCCTTTGCGCGGGGATGACGGTCCCCGATCTAACGACCCTTACCTTGCATCCTCCAAAATCATATCCGACGCCTTCTCCGCGATCATGATCGTCGGCGCGTTGGTATTGCCCGACATCAGATCCGGCATGACGGAAGCATCGACCACGCGCAGCCCCTCGACACCGCGCACCTTGAGCCGCTGGTCGACGACCGCGAGCGCATCGTTGCCCATCCGGCAGGTCGAGGTCGGATGATAGACCGTGCTGCCGGTGCGGCGGCAGAAATCGAGCAAATCGTCGTCGCTGACCACCTTGGCGCCGGGATCGACTTCCCCGACCGAGTATGACTTCAGCGCCGGCGCGGCCAGGATCTTGCGCAGGATGCGGATGCCGTCGATGAAGGCGCGGCGATCGGTCTCCGTCGCCAGATAGTTGATGCGGATTTCCGGCGGCACGCTCGGGTCCGCGCTCCTGATCTTCAGCGAGCCGCGGCTCTCCGGGCGCAGCTGGCAGACCGAAGCCGTGAAGCCCGAGAACGGATGCAGCTTCTCGCCCATCTTGTCGGTCGAGAACGGCAGGAAGTGGATCTGGATGTCCGGCGACGCCAGCCGCGGACTGGTCTTGAAGAACGCACCCGACGTGCCGGCCGCAATCGTCAACGGCCCCTTGCGCAACGCCGCGTAGCGCAGGCCCGCCATGACGCGGCGCACCGGATTGTTGATGACGTCGTTCAGCGTGACGGTCTGGGCGCAGCGCGTGACGATGCGCACCTGCATGTGATCCTGCAGGTCGTTGCCGACGCCGGGCGCATCGAGCAGAACCTCGATGCCATGCTGCCTCAACAGATCGGCAGGTCCGACGCCGGACAGCTGCAGCAATTGCGGCGAATTGTACGCGCCGCTCGACACCAGAACTTCCTTGCGCGCCTTGGCCGTGCGCAACTGTCCATTCTGCTTGTACGCGACGCCGCTCGCGCGCCTGCCGTCGAACAGGATGCGCTGCGCCAGCGCCGAGGTCTCGACATGCAGATTGCCGCGCGTCAGCGCCGGCCGCAGATAGGACCTCGCCGTCGAGGCGCGCCGGCCGCGCCGCGTCGTGGTCTGGAAGAAGCCCGCGCCCTCCTGGGTCGCGCCGTTGAAATCCGGATTGGTCGGGATGCCGACCTCGGCCGCGGCATGCACGAAGGCTTCCGACAGCGGATCGGCATGCCGCCAGTCCGACACCGGCAGCGGGCCGCCCGCGCCGTGATATTTGTCGCCGCCGCGCTGCTGATCCTCCGCCTTCCTGAAATAGGGCAGCACGTCGTCATAACCCCAGCCGGCATTGCCGCGCTGCCGCCAGCGGTCATAGTCCTCGTGCTGGCCGCGCACATAGAGCAGCCCGTTGATCGAGCTGGAGCCGCCGAGCACCTTGCCGCGCGGCTGGAACACCTGCCGCCCGTTCAGGCCGGGCTCGGGCTCGGTCTGGTACATCCAGTTGACGGATTTTTCCTTGAACAGCTTGCCATAGCCGAGCGGGACATGGATCCAGATGTTGGTGTCCTTCGGCCCGGCCTCGAGCAGCAGCACCGAATGCTTGCCGTCGGCGCTCAGGCGGTTGGCGAGCACGCAGCCGGCCGAGCCGGCGCCGACGATCACGTAATCAAATTCGGCGACGTCGTTTGGCGACGCGCCATCCTTGTTGTTGTTCATTGGTTTCCCCCGGCCATGCGGCGCGGCCGGCAGGGTTGCACCCCTGCCCAGCATTGGGAAGAGACGTAGCGAGCGTGGCAGATACGGTCAAGAAAGTTAGCTGACGATCCGGAGCGGTACCACCGGACCTCTGACCGCGGGATCGGCGGCCGCAAACCATCAACGCGACGGGCGCGTTCAGCCCTCTGCTTTTCGCCGGCGTGTACCGGCGCGCTGCTGGTTCCGGCGCGTCGGCTTGGTCACCGCCTGATCCACGCGGGAGCCGGACGGCAGGCCGTATTTCGCCGACGCCGCCTCCAGCGAGGTCTCCTCATCGGGCACATGGAGGCTCGAGAGAAAATCCGCACCGGCCCGCATCACGTGCTCGGCGGCAAGCGTGGCGGCGGCGCGCTCGTCGCCGGCGATGATGGCGCGCAGGATCGCGGCGTGCTCATCCCAGGTTCGCGCCTGGCGCACCGGATCGGTGGGCGAGAACAGCATCGCCGTGCGTTCGCGCAGCCGCTTCAGCAGATCGGCGAGCACGCGGTTGCGGCCGGCCTCCGCCAATTCATGATGGAATTGCTGGTTGAGATCCGACAACAAGTCGTAGCGCCGTCCCGCGACCGCCTCGTTGCCCTGCTTCAACACCGCCGCGATCCGCTTGATGATGCTCTCTTCGCGGCGACGCGCAGCCAGGCGCGCGTTTTGTCCCTCGAGCAGCGCGCGGACTTCGACCGTCTCGCGCGCTTCCTCGTCGCTCATCGTGATGACGGACGCACCGCGCCGCGCGGTCACCTCGACGAGCCCCTCCGACTCCAGCACGCGGATCGCCTCGCGCACGGGATTGCGGGAAACACCGAGCTCGTCGGCGAGGCGGCCCTCGACCAGCCGCTCGCCGGGCTTCAGCCGTCGGCTCAGGATCGCCTGCCGCAGCTCCTCGATCACCCTGCCGTGGAGGGAGAGGTAGTCGTCGCCGAGACGTTTGGAGCTTCCGAGCTTGCCTGCCATGAACCGACCTGTCCGGCCGCGCTTCGCTCAATGCATGGACACCGGAGGTCCAGCGAGCTGCCAGAGTCCTGGCCGAATGACCGCTGTTGCGTATTTAGACCGCCGGCTGCATGCCATCAAGCCGCGCTCATTCGCCGTCAACAGCTACAGGTCGAACCGGCGGCACCGCGGCTTTCGGCACCCACGACACGCTCACGCTGCCGGTGAGAAAGGTCTGGCACGCCATCCGATAGCCGGCGGCGAACTGCGCGTCGGTGAGGTGCTTCCGCTCCTTCGGCTTGATCGCATCGGTGTTCTCGATGCCCTTCTCGATCAGGCATTTGCAGGTTCCACACAGGCCGCCGCCGCACTTGAACGGAATGCCGCCCTGCTCGCGCAGCGAGACGCGCAGCAGATTGCTGTTCTCCGCCGCGGTGACGGTTTTCCCGCCATTGGTCAGAAACGTGACTTCGATCATCCCGCCATCCGCTCAGCGCTTGCGCAGCTTGGTGTCCATGTGACCGAATGTGATGAGGTGCTCGAGTTCGTTCAGCGCCCGCTCGGGCGTCTCGAACTTCTCGAGGAATTTCGAGGGCACCTCGTTCACGATCGGCGGCGACCAGGCCTCGTCGATCACCCTGACCTTGGTTTCCTCGACCAGCTCGGCAATCACGAACGTCGCTTTCCTGATGCCGTAGAACAGGTAGTCGTAGGCCGCGAGCGGCCGCAGGCCGTCAGCGATCTCGGTGCGAAACTGCCCCGGCTTGCTCGTCAGTATCACATACATCGGTCACGTCCTCCCAACCGCGGCGCCGGCCGGCGCGACGACGTCGACCAGCGGGGCTGCCTCCTGCGACAGTTCAACGTCATGCGTGAGCCAGAGCTGGCAGGCGAGGCGATATCCCTGCTCGATCCTGGCACCGAGGCGCTTCTTTTCCTTCCAGTTCGGCTCCGGCAGGTGCTCGCCGCCCTTGATGATCAGCGACGCGCACTTCCCGCACTTCCCCATCCCGCAGCCGTAAAGGAAGTTGGGATAGGGAAACTGGCGGATGCCGGCGCGGACGACGAGATTGGTGTTCTCCTTGACCTCGCCGACAAAGGTCTCGCCGTTGCGGTGAAAGATGACGTTGGGCATCGCGCCGCTGCTCCCCGCGCTCAGGCCTGCAACAGCACGCGTTCCTCAGCGGAGACGCCGCTGGCAAGATCGAGCTCCGCCAGCGGAATGTCGCTTGCGACATAGTCGTGGTATAGCGCGGTCGTGTAGAGCAGCCGCATCTGTGCGCCGATCTCGCAGATCTTGAGGCAACGCTGCTGCAGCTCGACCGTATCGGCGTGCTCGAGCACGATCTGGTAGCCGCGCTCGCCGTGAATCTCGTCCGACACGATGTGAAGGTCGAAGAACTCGACTTCCTCGTCGGTGAACTTGTACTTCTCGCGCAGGGTCGGCGTCTGCTTGCGATAGATCGAGGGGACCTGCGACTCCAGACCGACCACGAGGCCGGCCACCGCGACGATCGGATCCTCGCGCATCGCGACCGCATAACACCAACTCTGCAGCCCGCGCGTCGTCGGCGTCATGTTGTCGGGGTTCTTGATGCGCGCCGCGGTCGTGCCGCAGGCCTCCGCGAAGCGGATCAGCAGATCGGTGTGACGGTCGCCCCCGATCTCCTCCTCATACATATTGGCCAGCAGGAAGTCCTTGGCTTCCTGGTACTGCTCCGGCATCCGCGCATAGATGTAGCCGAGGTAGTCGGCGAACGGACCGACATAGTGATAGTGGTTCTCGGCCCAACGCGCGAGATGCGCGCGGCTGAGCTTGCCGCTCGCCCAGGCGACGCTGAACGGAGCCTTGTTGGCGCTCTTTCCCTTGATGGCATTTTCGAGGGCCGCTCGAAATTCCACGTGATCCATCAGCTTTTGCATCGTGGCGCTCCTGTGCCGTGAAGAAATCGCCGTCCGGCAACGACCATCGGTCCGTTTCGGTCGACTATTTCGGTATACTGTATACTATCTTTGCGCCTGTCAACACCGAAGGCCGGGTTCCCGGCCACCCATCCCACCCGACACCAACCGCATTGAAACGCCGCAATTTTGTGCTTCAGATGCACAAAAATGCGGTCGGAGATGCTCCCAACCTTCTGCGACGCACGGATCGCCAGCCCGCAATTTGCGCTTGCCATTGCGGAATACAGTATACATTATTCGTGGCATTAGAGGGGGAAGCAACAACCATGCAGCACGCTCCGATCGTTGCCGCGCACTGGGTCTATTTGCTCGGCGTCGCCGTCATCGTTCTCACCATGATCTGGCGCGCCAACGTCGTGGTGCCGTCGGTGATCGCGACACTCCTGGTCGCGCTTGCCTGGACGCACAGCCCGGTCGCGGCGCTTGCCAGCGTCTTCAACGCGAGCTTCACCGCCGCCAAGGAGCTGTTCAACATCTTCCTGGTGATCGCGCTGATGACGGCGCTGCTGAACGCGCTCAAGGTGCTGCGCTCGGACATTCGCATGGTCGAACCGTTCCGCGCCATTATGAAGAGCGGACACACCGCCTACTTCGTGCTTGCCGCCATCACCTATGTGATCTCGCTGTTTTTCTGGCCGACGCCGGCAGTGCCGCTGGTTTCCGCGGTGCTGCTGCCCGCGGCGATTGCGGCCGGCCTGTCGCCGCTCGGCGGTGCCATTGCGATCGCGATCGCCGGGCAAGGCATGGCGCTGTCGTCGGACTATGTGATCGGCGTCGCGCCCGGGATCAGCGCCAAGGCGGCCGGCGCCGCGGTCAGCGCCGCCACCGTCGCGGACCGCGCGCTGGTGCTGTCCCTCATCACGGGCGGCATCGCGTTGACGCTCGCCTATCTTTCGATCCGCAAGTCGATCACCAAGGCCGACGAGCGGCTGCTGGAGCGCTGGCAGGCGCAGTCCAGCAACGGCGAATTGGCACGGCTGGAGCAGGAAGGCAGCTTCGACAAGGCGGAGATCGCGCGCGGCACGGCCGACGGCCAGCGGCCGCTCGCGACCCAGGCGCAGATCGACAAGGAACTCGCCGGGGTGCCGACGCGCCGCGAGGGCTGGTCGAAATTCTTTGCGGTTGCGACCCCGCTCGCCTTTCTCTGCGTCATCGCGGTGATGGTGCTGGCCAAGCTTGGCATCGGCCACGACCTCAAGGGCGGCGACGCTGCCGCACTGGTCGGCGGCGTCGCCGCGATCCTGATGATCTGCGCATCCTTCATCACCGATGACCTCCGCAAATTCCTCGACACCAGCGCCGACCACGTCACCGAAGGCTTCGTCTTCGCATTCAAGGCGATGGGCTCCGTACTGCCGATCGCGGGCTTCTTCTTTCTCGGGGCCGAGCCGGGCCTGTCTGCGCCGATCCTCGGCGTGCCCGCAGCCCAGGCGCCGAGCCTCCTGTTCGAGTTGATCCAGACCGCGCAGGCCTGGATACCGGGCAACGAGTTTTTCGTCGCCTTCGGCATCCTGATCGCCGGCATGATCACCGGCATCGACGGCTCGGGCTTTGCCGGCTTGCCGCTGACCGGCTCACTGTCGGGCGCGCTGGCACCGTCGGTCGGAATGGAGCCCGCGACGCTCGCCGCAATCGGCCAGATGGGCGCGGTGTGGACCGGCGGCGGCACCCTGGTGGCCTGGTCGTCGCTGATCGCAGTGGCCGGCTTCGCGCGCGTCCCCGTCTTCCAGATCGTGCGGACGGCGATGGTCCCCGTATTGACCGGGCTCGCGGTGTCGACCGTCTGCGCGGTGCTGATCTGGCATTGAGGAGAATCCTGTGACGATAGCTGAAACGACGATACGCAACGCGCACCCTTCCGCGGAGGGCAGCGCAGGGATCGCGGAATTTCCGAACCTAATCGCCGGCGAGCGGATCCCAAGTGCGTCCGGCAGACTGATCGTGAACATCAATCCCGCCGACAACAGCGACCTGGTCGGACGCTTCCAGGAATCGACCGCCGCCGATGCGCAAGCGGCCGTCAATGCCGCGGCCGCCGCGTTCGAGGGCTGGCGGCGGACGCCGATCTCCAAACGCGCCGCCATCCTGAGCCGGGCCGCCGATCATCTCGAGGCGCGCGCCGATCACATCGCGCGGGAGATGACGCGGGAAATGGGCAAATCGCTCGGCCTCGCCCGCGACGAGGTGCTGCGCTCGGCGCAGACCCTGCGGTTCTATGCCGTCGAGGGACAGTCGCTCACCGGCGAGGTGTTTCCGAACGACGATTCGGACATGACGGTCTATACGTTGCGCGAGCCGCTCGGCGTCGTGTCGGTGATCACGCCCTGGAATTTTCCGATTTCCATCCCGGCGCGCAAGATCGCGCCGGCCCTCATCACCGGCAACACGGTGCTGTTCAAGCCGTCGTCCGATGCGCCGCTCAGCGGCTATCGCCTCGCGGAGGCGCTGATTGCGGCGGGCCTGCCGAGCGGCGCGCTCAACTTCATCACCGGCAAGGCCGGCGAGATCGGGCCTGCGATCACCGAGCCGCCGGTCATTCGCGCGATCTCCTTCACCGGCTCGACGTCCGCCGGCGAACAGATTTGCCGCGCGGTCAGCTTCACGACCCGCACGCAGATGGAGCTCGGCGGCAAGAATCCGCTGATCGTCATGGACGACGCCGACCTCGATCTGGCAGTCGATTTGACCGTCAAAGGCGGCCTGTCGCTGGCCGGCCAGGCCTGTACCGGCACCAGCCGGGTCCTGGTCATGAAGCAGGTGCGAGCCGAGTTCACCGCGCGGCTCCTCGCCAAGGTGAAGGCGATCAAGATCGGCAGCGGCCTCACCAGCGGGATGGAGATGGGGCCGCTCGCCACAGCCAGGCAGCTCGAAACCGTGCTGCGCTACGTCGCGATCGGGAAAAAGGAAGCGACGCACCTCCATGGCGGGGACAGGCTCACCGGTGCCGCCTATGACGGCGGATACTTCGTGTCGCCGGCGATCTTCACCGATGTGACCCAGGACATGACGATCGCACGCGAGGAGATCTTCGGCCCGGTCATCGCGATCATCGAGGTCGACAGCTATGCCGACGCGATCGCCAAGGCCAATGCCAGCGAATATGGACTGTCCGCCGCGATCGTGACGCGCAACCCGCGCGCGATGCATGATTTCGCCAATGACATCCAGTCCGGAACGGTGAAGATCAACCGCACCACCACGGGCAATTTGATCAACGCGCCGTTCGGCGGATTGAAGCGGTCGAGCACTTCGACCTTCCGCGAGTCCGGCCGCACCGGCCTCGAATTCTACACCCAGATCAAGACGGTCTACCGCGGCACATGAGCCGCGGTCGAAGACCCACTCCAATTCCGGAAGATAGCGATGAGACAGTCTTTCAAACTTGAACTTGCCGAAGCCCGCCACATGATCGCGGCCGCGATCCGCAAATCCGCCGAGATCGGCCTTGCGGAGACGGTCTGCGTGACCGACGACGGCGGCTATCCGCTGGCGCTGGAGCGGATGGATGGCGCGCGGATCACCGGTCCCCAGATTGCCTGGAACAAGGCGTTCACGGCGGCCGGACACAAGCGCTCCACCCATTTGTTCAACCAACCGCCGAACGGACCTGCCCTGCCCGGCAACGAGGCCTTCGGCATCCAGTGGAGCTTTGACGGAAAATTTGCCGTGTTCGTCGGCGGCTTTCCGATCGTGGTCGACGACGAGGTTGTCGGCGGCATCGGGTTGAGCGGCGGCAACGGCGAGCAGGACACCCAATGCGGCGTCGCAGCCCTGCAGGCGTTGCAAGAGCTGCTGCACGGCCACCGCGTGCTGGTCGCAGCCGACATCAAGAAGTGACTGATGTCGCCGGGAACGACTGATGTCTCGCACCGAGACCTTCGAGCAGTTGCCCGACGAGCATATTGAGCTCGCCGGCACTGCCGGCGGCACCGAAGACGTAACGGTCGGGCCGCACGATGACCGCGGCGGCGCCATGTTGCAGCATCCAGTCGGCGAACAGCCCGTCGCGCTCGACCACGCTCAGAATGCCGTTGGCATCGCCGATTTCACCTGACGTGGCGATGACGACACGTTCGCCGGCGAGATGCTGCCAGGCAGCACGGGACGCGTCCGACAGCCACGCCATCGGCTCCGCAGCCGCCGTCACGATCGCGAACTCCAGGCTCAGCAGATCGTCGAGCCGGCACGTCCGCCCATCCGGCGCACGCACATGCGGCTGCACGAACAGCCGCCCGGCCAGAACGGCATCGCGCGCGATCAGACCGGAGACGAGATCGGGAATGAATTTCTGCCTGATGGTTTCGGCCTTGCCGGCCTTCAGGTCGGCGCGCAACCGCACGTCACGTTCGGCAGCCGCTACAGGATCGAGTTCGCCGATGATCTTGCCGAACTCCTTGGCGCTAGCGACGACGGCGCGGACATGCGGCTTACGCTCGATCTCGTAAGCGTCGAGCAACGTCTCGTCGGCGTCGCCACGGAGAACCAGCCTGAACTTCCAGGCAAGGTTCACGGCATCGCGGATGCCGGCGCACAGCCCCTGCCCGAGGAACGGCGGCGTCTGGTGCACGGCATCGCCCATCAGGAGCACGCGGCGGTCGCGCCAGCGCTGCCCAAGCAGCGCGTGGAAGCGATAGACCGCCGAGCGCCAGATCGTGAGATCGGAAATGTCGGTGAAGCCCTTCAGCAGTTTCACGACGTTGTCGGGCGCACCGGCTGCCTCGGGGTCCTCGCCCGGCAGCAGCTTGATTTCCCAGCGCCGCAGATTGCGCGGCCCCGGCACGAAGGTGCCGGGACGCGACGGCCAGCAATACTGAAAGCTCCTGGCCGGCCGCTTGGCGGGGTCGCTGGTCAGCGTATCCACCACCATCCACCATTCATCGAAGGCAAGGTCGTCGAGGCCAATGCCGAGCTGCTTGCGCACGAAGCTGTTGGCGCCGTCGCAGCCGATCAGATAGCGCGCGCGGATCAGGAACTCGTCGCCTTGCTCGCGCCGCGCGGTCAACGTTACCGCGCCGGTGTCCTGCTCGAGCGCCACGCCGACGGCCGCAAGGAAAACGTCGGCCTGCGGATATTCGGCAAGCTTGTCGCGCAGCGCCTGCTCGACATCCGGCTGCACGAAAGTCACGTTCGGAATCCAGCCGAGCGGATACGGCGGCGGCATCGGGTCGAAGATCTTGATGATCTCGCCGTCGACACCGAGATAATGCGAGCCGTTATGCGGGGCGATCGCCTGCTCCATGAAATCGCCGAGCCCGATCGCCTGCAGCACGCGCAGCGCCTCGTGATCGAGTGTGATCGCGCGCGGCTTGTCGTAGATGTCGGCAGTGCGCTCGACAACGGCGACGCTCAGGCCGGCTTTCGCGAGCAGATTGGCGAAGACGGCGCCGACCGGCCCGAGGCCGACGATTGCCACGTCGTACAGGGGATCATGCCCGGGGTTCGCGACTGACATCGACATGCTACTTCGCGAGGTAACTCTCGAGCGTCAACGGCTTCGGCTTCATTTGCGGCTCGCGGATCGCGACACCTTCGAACGGCGTCGCCTCCTCGAACCAGGCCTGCCGCGCCGGCAGTCCCCAGGGGAACGAGATCTTGTGGTCGGACGGGTCCCAGCCGATCGGCTCGTTCTCGATGTCCATGATCTGGTAGTGCGTGTTGAACAGCTCGACGCGGTGCCCATCGGGATCGCGCATGTAGACATACATCGCGTGTCCCGGCCCGTGCCGCCCGGGGCCACGTTCGACCGCCGCGCCATAGCCGAGCTCGCCGGCGAGGTCGCAGGCGTTTAGCAAATGATGGACCTCGGGCGCGAGGAACGCGAAATGATGCAGCCGCGGTCCCGCGCCGTTGAAGAACACGATGTCGTGCGGATTGCCCTTGCGCTGCAGGAACACGCCGCGCAGATCGAACGTGCCGGCGGGCGCGATATACTCGCTGAGCCGAAAGCCGGCCGCGGTATAGAACTCGCACGCCTTGCGCACGTCGGGCGTCAGCACCTGATAATGATCGAGCCGCAGCGCCGAGCCGCCGGCGTGGCGGGTGAATTTGGTGATCATGCGCGGCTCGACCGGCATGGTCGCGCAGAACTCCAGCGGCGTGCCGGCCGGATCGGTCGCCTGCAGTGTGCGGCCCTGGTGCGGCACCTCGGCCCAGGCGGCCTCGCAGCCTTGCGCTTCGAAGAAGGCCTTGAGCCGGTCGAGGTCATCATCCTGAAACACCCGCAAGCCGAGCCGCGCGCAGACGGCGTCTCCCCCCTTGCGCAACACAAGGCTGTGATGACAGGCCTCCTCGACGCCGCGGAAATAGAGCGCATCGCCCTCCTCGGCGGTCAGGATCAGCCCGATCACGTTTTCGTAGAACTGCCGGCTCGCCGGGAGGTCACAGACGGTCAGGACGACGTGGCTGGCCCGCGTGATCCGAAACCCGGGATCGTGGTTCGTGGTCGGCAAGCTCATGCGCACCTTCTGGTTCTTGCCGTTCGTGGGAACTCAAGTCATTGCGAAAAACCGGCGGGCGATCAAGCAGCGTGGCGCTGGGCCATCTCTGCCGGTCCGTGACGTCACATCACGCATTTGTATCGATTTGTTAGCAATGCCTGCCGGCGGGAACCAAAACGTGAGCCCGCCGTGGCACGGTTCGTTCCAATAGTTCATAGTTTGTCAAAGGTTTGCAGAGAATTCTTCGGCACCGCGCGATGGCCAGACCATGCAGGCAACGTAGTGAGATGCGTATCGATCTCAGATCATATTTCGCGGCCCTGTTCGCGGGTGACCTCGCGGCCTTCGGCGCACCACCGACGGATGAAGCGCTTGCCGGCCACATCCGCGCCGAGCAGGTTTCGCTCGTGCTCGGCTATTCCTTCGGCATCATGCTGGCCAACGCCTGCAATGCGCTGGTGCTCGCGGCTGCGCTGTGGCAATCGCCGGATTGGGCCTTCGCGCTGGTGTGGGCCGCTGCGGTGAGCAGCGCGGCGCTGTTCTTCGGCATGCAGGTGCGCGCATCGCGCCGCATCGCCAAGCCGCAATTCGTGTCGCGCCGGACCATGTACCGGCTGGTGCGCAATGCGCTGGCGCTGGGCGCGGCCTGGGGCGTCGTCCCCGTCGCCTTCTTTGCGAACGCATCGAGCGGCGCCCAATTGGTGATCACGTGTCTTTGCGCCGGCATGCTGGCCGGCGGCGCCTTCGCCTTCTCCACCATCCCGATCGCCGCCATTGCCTTTACCGGGCCGATCTTCGTCGGCACGGCGATCTGCCTCGGCAGAGACGGCGACTTCATCTATCTGCTGATGGTCGTGCTCGTCCTGGTCTACGGCTCCGTGCTGCTGCGCGGCGTGTTCGTCAATGCATTCGAGTTCAGGCGCCGCATCATCGCCCAGCACGAAGCCGAACGGACGGTGCGGCAGGATCCTTTGACGCATCTGCCGAACCGCGTCGCCTTCAACGAGGCGCTCAACGGCGCGCTGAGCCGGCTGGAGCGCTCAGGCGAGGAATTCGCCGTGCTGCTGCTCGATCTCGATCGCTTCAAGGAGATCAACGACAGGTTCGGCCATCCGGCAGGCGACGAACTCCTGGTGCAGCTTGCGGCCCGGTTGCAGCGCTGCACGCGCGCGGCCGAGCATGTCGCGCGGATCGGCGGCGACGAGTTCGCGCTGATCATGTCCAATTTGACGCGGCCCGAGGATGCGCTCGCGATCGCCGAGCGGTTCGTCGCGGCGTTTGCCGATCCGTTCCAGATCGACGGGTTCGAGATCACCAGCGCGATCAGCATCGGCATCGTGCTCGCGCCGCGGGACGGCAACACCTCCCACGATCTGCTCAAGCATGTCGACATCGCGCTCTACCGGGCGAAGAAATCCGGCCCCGGCACCATCTGCTTCTTCGAGGCCAGCGACGACCAGTCGGCGCGCGACCGCCGCGCCCTGCAGCGCGACCTCGAACAGGCCATCGAGGCGGACCAGCTGTTTCTGGTCTACCAGCCGTTCCTCGACATCCGCAAAGGCCGCGTCACCGGCTTCGAGGCGCTGCTGCGCTGGCAGCATCCGACACGTGGATTGATCCCGCCCAGCGTCTTCATTCCGATCGCCGAGGAGAGCGGACTGATCCATCAGCTCGGCGAGTGGGTGATCCGCCGCGCCTGCGCGATGCTGTCGCGCTGGCCGGACGACATCAGGATCGCGGTGAATTTCTCCGCGGTCCAGCTCCAGAACGTCGGCATCCTGCAGACCATCGTCGAGGCGCTTGCCGAGGCCAATGTCGCGCCGAACCGGCTGGAGATCGAAATCACCGAATCGATGCTGATCTCGAAATACGGATCGGCGCCGGCGATCCTGAACGGGCTGCTCGAGCTCGGCCTGACGGTCGCGCTCGACGATTTCGGCACCGGCTTCTCGTCACTGACCTATTTGCGCAAGCTGCCGTTCAGCCGCATCAAGATCGATCAATCCTTCATCCGGGACATGCTGACCCAGCCGGATTGCGCCGCGATCGTCAAATCGGTGATCGGCCTCGCGCAGGACCTGCAGATCGGCGTCGTGGCCGAAGGCGTCGAGACCGCGGATCAGCTCGAATATCTGCGGCAGACCAGCTGCGACGAGGTGCAGGGCTATTTGATCGGCCGGCCAATGTCGGGCAGCGATATCTCCGCGCTGCTCGATCACAATGCACAGCACTCGGAGCACGCGGCCTAGCGCGGATCGAACGCCCGCGCACCGGTCGAGCGCATCACGGCGCGTCGGCGCGATGCAAGGTGTCCACCGTGATGGTGCCGCGGGCGCGCGAGACGCACGCGCAGATCTTGCGGCTCTCCTGCTTCTGGTGGTCGCTGAAGAACACGTCGCGGTGGTCGATCTTGCCGTCGACATCGACCACATCGATCGCACAGACGCCGCATTCGCCGCGCCGGCAGTCGCTCATCACCTCATGGCCGGCTTCGTTGAGCACGTCCAGCATCGAGCGGTCGCGCGGGATCATGAACTCGGTCCCCTCACCCCTGAGCCGCACGCGGAACGCCTCGGTCGGCAGCAGCCCGCTCGATCCAAAGGTCTCGTAACGCAGATCGGTCATCGCCCGGCCGGACGCCTCCCAGGCACGCCGCGCCGCATCGAGCATCCGCATCGGGCCGCAGAACAACGTCATCGTATCCTGCGGCAAGCCTGCGAAGACGCCGTCGAGGTCGAGCCGCCCGCCCTCGTCGCCGGCATGGACGATGAGGCGGTCGCCGAGCAGGCGCTCGAGCGTATCGAGATAGGCCGCGTCGCCGCGCGTGCGTACGGCATAGTGCAAGGCCACGCCGGCATCTCGGCGAACCAGCGCCTGCGCCGCACCGACGATCGGCGTGATGCCGACGCCACCCGCGATCAGGCAGAATTGCCGCCGCGTCCAGTCGAGCTGCACAAGCGAAGTCGGCAGCGTGATGATGAGCCGCGCCCCCGGCGCGAGCGACCACATATAGCGCGAGCCGCCGCGGGAATCCGGTGCGTGCCGTACCGCGATCCGGAAACCTTGCGGATCGACTTCGCCGACCAGCGAATAGGACCGGGTCTGCGGCTGGCCGTCGATGGTGACGCCGACATCGATGTGGCTGCCGACGGCATAGGGCGCGCCGGTGAAATCGTCCGGCCGCAGCAGGAACTCGCGGATGCCGGGCGTGAGATCGCGCGTCGCCAGCAGCGTGGCCGACGTCCAGGTTTCAATAAATCGCATCGCGCGCTCCGTTCAGCCGGCGGTGACCAGCGCCAGCGCCGGCAGCAGATCAAGGTGAGTACGGTTGCGCAGCGCCAGCCGCAGATTGCGTGCCGCAAGCCGGGCATGCTCGCGCATGATCGCTTCGGCACGCGCGCCCTCCCGGTTCTCGATGGCGTCGACCACCACGCGATGATGGTCTTGCGCGATCAGCAGGATCTGGCGCGCCTCGGGCAAGGCCGATTGCGCCATCACGAAGCCGCTCGGCGAGGCGAACGGCAGCGCCGAGGCGCGGTCGATCTGCCGGATCAACGGCGGGCTGCGCGACAGTTCGGTGAGCAGCGCGTGGAAGCGTGCGTTGAGCGCGACATAGGACGAAAAGGCTTCGACGGAGATCGGGTCCTGCCGCATCAGGCCGTCGATCTCGCTGAGGCATTCCTTCAGCGGCTCGAGATCGCGCGACGAGACGCCGCGCTCGGCGGCAAAGCGCGCGGCAAGGCCTTCCAGCGTGCCGCGCAGCTCGATCGAATCGAGGATGTCGCGCTCGGAAAACGCCTTGACCATGAAGCCGCCGGACGGGATCGCCTCCAGCAGGCCCTCCTCCTCCAGCCGGACCAGCGCCATCCGCACCGGCGTGCGCGACACCCCGGTGATCTCGACCGCCTGCAGTTCCGAGATGCGCTCGCCCGGCCGCAAGCGGCCCGAGAGAACCAGGTCGCGCAGTGCGAGCTGCGCCCGCACGGTGTGCGATACTGAGCGATCGGCTTCGCGTTCCGCCATGGCTCGGCCTACTCCGCCGCTTGCAACTGCTGTGACGGATTTTCCTTCGCCACCATGCGGTCGATGACGCGCCGCGCCCACATCGCACCGGCATCGATGTTGAGGTTGTAGAACACGCGGTCCGGATTCTCGTCCATCGCGCGCTGTTGCGCTTCCAGGATGATCTCGTCCTCGTGGAAGATGCCGGCGACGCCGTCGCGGATTTCGCTCGTCAGGCGCTGCTCGGTGATGCGGTGATTGCGGACGAAGGCCCAGAAATAATGACAGGTCTTCTCGGTCTCCGGCGTGATGGTGTTGAGCACATAGCCGTTGACGCCCTGCGAACGATCGCCCTCCGGCGCGCCCGATCCGGCCGGCGCGACGCCGACGTCGATATTAACGGTGCATGGCGCCTCGAAGCGGATGATCTGCCAGCGATCGACCAGGCCCGGCTTCTGCAACTGCCTGGCCCAGAACGGCGGCGCCTCGATGCCCCTCATCCAGCGCGTGACGGTGACGGTCTTCTCGCCATGGGTGACGTCGAACGGCGCTTCGGCGACCGCATCATTGCCGATGCTCGAGCCGTGCACGAAGGTCTCGTGGGTCAGGTCCATCAGATTATCGACGACGAGGCGGTAATCGCATTTGACGTGAATGGTCTTGCCGTCGCCGGCCCATGCCGGATCGTGATTCCAGTGCATGTCGGGCACCAGCGCGGGATCGGCCAGCGCGGGATCGCCCATCCAGAGCCAGATGAAACGATGGCGCTCCACGACGGGATAGGCGCGCACGCATGCCGACGGATTGATCGTCTCCTGCGAAGGCATGAAGGTGCAGCGGCCCTGCGCATTGTATTTCAGGCCGTGATAGCCGCAGACCACGGTATCGCCGTCGAGCCGGCCCTTGGAGAGCGGCACGAGGCGATGCCAGCAGGCATCCTCGAGCGCCACGACCTCGCCATCGCCCCTTTCGGTACATCACGACATGCCTGCCGCAGATCGTCCGCGGCAACAGCGCGTGCTTGATCTCGGCATCCCAGCCGCCTGCGTACCACGCGTTCATTGGAAAGGGTTTTGGCATCGGTCGCCCTCTTGGGATCTCTTCGGATACTTTATGTATACATCAATCTTCCGAATATGACAAATCACGGTATTATAGTCCGCGAATAGGATATCTATGTATACATCTATTAAGTAATGAGGAGCAGCCGGGGGTCTTGGCGCGCATTCCGCCGCGCCAACGGCGCATCGCCCCGGCGCTTTCGCGCCCGAGGCGAGGAGACTCACTGAGGATTTGAAGGGTTCGACGACCCGGCCGCGCCGGTGCGGCCTACGAGTTCGACGCCGCGCGGGTCGAGGCCGACTTGACGTCCTTGATGCTGACCACGACGGCGATGCGCTTGATCGTGCCGCTGCGGTAGGCCTGCAGGAATTTGTCGTAGTGCTTGACCGAGATGCAGCCGTTGGAGTCGCCGTTCGGCCCGAGCATGTAGCTGTGGACGAGCAGGCCGACACGCCCGAACGTATCGCTGCCATCGACCGGGGTCATGCGCAGCGCGGGCACGCCGTGGAACAGCTTCTCGCGCGGCTTCATCTCGTAGACGCCGGGCGGCGTCGCACCGGCGTTGCGGGCGGTCACATGCGACGGATCGTCGAGCAGATTGCCGAGCCCCGAATGCGCTTCGAACTTCGTGCCGTCGGGCATGTACACGATGCGGCCGGTGATGTCGTAGACCGCCGTGGTGCTGTCATAACCGAGCGCACCGAGATCGGGGCTCGGGCCGGACAACAAGCCATCATTCGGATCGATCGAGGCCAGGTGCAGCTTGCCCGGCATCATGTCGGCGATCTTCTGCAGGAACGTCCGGTTGTCGCCCTGCTGCACCGGCGCCTGCGGCGGCAGCGGCTGATCGTTGCGCGCGAGCAGATTGGCCTCGACCGGCCGCGATCGCGGCATCGGCACGGCGGAAGCTGCGGTCGAGGTCGTGGCCGCGACCGATGCCGTCGCCGGCTGGCTGGCCGGCAGTTCGGTCTGGGTGTCACGCAGCTGGCCGGCCAGCGCGTCCTCGATCTGACCGAACTCGGAATCGAAATCGCCGCGGCTCGAACGGAACCCGCGGCGCAGAGGATAATAGAGCGAAGCCGTATTGATCGTGGAGCGAGAGCCGAAGCGATCGTCGAAATTCAGCGAGGCGGTGGTGTTGGCGAGTGCCGGCCCATGCAGCCAAGCGGTCGGGTCGATGCCGACCATCCAGGCGGCAAGGCCAGACGACATGACGAGCGCGGTCACGGCGAACGCCGTGCTGCCCACCAGAGACACGCCGCGGTTCGACTTACGCGCGGCTGCTTTCGTCGTACGTTGACCCATCATCCCCAAGTCGGTGCTCTGGGGCCTGTTACCCGGCCCACGTTGGATTCACCGTTCACACATCATATCAGGGAATTAGAGTAAGGCATAATCGAGACGAAAGCGGGCAACGACAGGATTTTTAAACGTTTTTCGGATGGAAAGTGCCGGCGAATCAGCCCTGTGAGGGTCGAAATGGCCTACAAAGTCCCGATTCGGGACAATTTCGGTGACTCAGGCGATCTTTTCTTCCCGGAGGGTGAGCACCGGGACCGGCTTCCCGATGGCGTACCCTTGCGCGTAGTCGACCCCGATCTGGCGCAACTCGTCCAGGATCGCGAGGCTCTCGACGAATTCGGCGACCACCTGCTTCTGCATGATCTTCGCGGTCTTGGTGATCATCTCGACCATCGCGCGATCGACCTTGCTGTTCAGGATCTCCTTCACGAATGAGCCGTCGATCTTGATGATGTCGACCGGCAGGTGCTTCAGATAGGCGATCGAGGACATGCCGGTGCCGAAATCGTCGAGCGAGAAGCTGCATCCGATCTCGCGCAGCCGCGCAATGAACGTCTGCGCCTCGTCGAGATTGGAGATGGCGCTGGTCTCGGTGATCTCGAAACACACCAATGCCGGCGAAACATCATGCTGCGCGAACAGTTCGGCGACGAAGTCGACGAAGTCGCCGTCCCCGATGGTGGCGCCGGAGAGATTGATGGCGTAGCTCGCAATCTTGCGCGGGTGGTGCTTGCGCTCGGCGATGATCTCGAAGGCGCGGCGAACCACCCAGCGGTCGATCAGCGGCATCAGCCCGTAGCGTTCGGCCGCGGGCAGGAAGCTGCCGGGCGGCACCAGCGCGCCATTCTCGTCGCGCAGCCGCAGCAGCAATTCGCGCCGCTCATTGCCCTTCAGCGCACCGTTGATCGGGCGGATCTCCTGCTCGTAGAGGCAGAAGCGTCCCTCATCCAATCCCTTGCGGATGCGATTGACCCAGCTCATCTCGGCGACACGCACCGCCATGCCGGTATCGGACGGACGGTGTTCCTGGACGCGATTGCGTCCCTTGTCCTTGGCGAGGAAGCAGGCGACGTCGGCAAGCCGCAACGCGTCCTGCACGCCGGCGCTGTCGGCAAGCGCGACCAGACCGATGCTCGCGCTGATCCGGAAGCTCGAGCCCTCATGGACGAAGCTCGACTGCTCGACCACCGCCCTGATCCGCTCCGCGACATCGGCAGCAACGTCGTGTGTGGCGGAGCCATCGTCACACAGCAGAATGCCGAATTCGTCGCCGCCGAGACGCGCAACCAGCCCGCTGTCGCTGACCTCGGCGGCCAGCAGCTTCGCCACCTGCTTCAGCAGCCGGTCACCCGCCATGTGGCCGCAGGTGTCGTTGACGATCTTGAACTGGTCGAGGTCGATCAGCATCAGATCGGCGCCCACGACCGGCGAGCCCGACATCGCCTTGTGCAGCTCGAACTCGAATTGCCGCCGGTTTGCAAGGCCGGTGAGCGCGTCATGGGACGCAGCCCACGCCAGTTCCTCGACCAGCCGCCGCTCGGCGGTCATGTCGTGAATGATCATGACGCGGCCGGCCGGTTCGCCGGCATGCACGATCGGGGTCTCGACCACCGAGACCGGCACGCTGGAATGATCCGGCCGCACCAGCAGCCGCTGCTGCGGCCGGCCTTCGTCGTCGGCATCGGCGCTCTGGAACGATCCCCGCACCGGCTGCTCGGCAATGTTGAACAGCGATGAAAGCTGCCATCCGGTCACGTCCTGCCCCGACGCGATCAGCCGCTGCGCTGCGCCGTTCATGTAGCCGACGCGATCGTCCTGCGTGGTCACGATGACAGCGTCGCCGATCGAGGCCAGCGTGAGCTGGGCGCGCTCCTTCTCGACCGCGAGCGCGGTCTCGGCAAGCCAGCGCCGCCACAGCATGCGCCTAGTGTGGAACAGCACGATGCCGGCAAGGCAGGCCGCGATCACGAGATTGACCAGCAGCAGCAGCGCGGAGACCTGACGCGACGCCTTCCCCAACTGGTCGGAGAAATCGACGGCGAGCGTGCTCAGCGCGGCGTCGACCGCGCCGATCCGCTCGGCCCAGTGTTTGATGGTCGCAGCCGAGGGATCATGCAGCGCGACGTCGCTCGCGGCCTCGTTCCTGATTTCAATCAGCTGATCGAGCAGCGCATCCGAATTCCGCCAGGCCGTCACCGCGCCGGCCACGTGGTGCATCGTGCGGAAATATTTGAACAGCCAGATCAGGCCGCCGATGTCGTCGTCGTGATTGCCCGCTTTGGCGAAGCCACGCCTCGCCACGGCGTCGTTGTTGCCTGGCGCTTCCAGCGCGCGCCGCGCCGTGCGATCGGCCAGCGGCACCGCGATCGCGGCATCGAACTTCTGCAGATAGAGCGGCGCGCCGGTGCTGACATAGGTCTGAAGGTAGTAGATGGCGTCCTTCTGCCCCTTCGACCACAGGCTCTCGCCCGCCACATAGGCGCGCACCGCGGACATCACCTGCAGGCTGCCGGCCGACAGACCGCCCAGCAGCAACACGATGGCGAGCAGAGGCCCGACCACCCGCCACAGCGACCAGCTTCGAAACGAAAAGAACATGCCTAATGCGCCCGACCCTGAAATGTCGGGTAAGCCTAGGAATGCCGGCTTAACCTCACGTTGCAAAACGCGATGAGTTTGAAACGACTTGGCTGTAACGGAATTGCGTCAAACTTTACGCAACTGCCGCGACGCTCAGGGACGCAATGTCGGCGACGTGTTCGGGGCCGGCGCCTGCTCCATTTCGGACTCTTCGGGCAGCTTGTCGGCATGGACGGCAAGCGGCGTGCCGATCCAGAGCGGATCGTCGCGATGATCGCGGCGTGGATTGGTCGTGTTGGGATGGACCAGGATGCTCAGGCTGCCATGGTTCAGCATCAGCCACGGCACCAGGGTCGGAAACAGCTCGGCCGCAAACGCCACCTGATACATCGCCTGGTCGTGCGGGCCGACCTTGACGTCGTGCCAGCGCCCCAGCGTGACCAGGAAACGCTCGCCCATCCAGTTGCGCAGGCGTTCGGCCTCGCCCCGGCTGGTGGTGGGGTCGTAATAGACATGGGCGTGATAGCTCGCGATCTCGCCGATCGTCCGTGGCCCGTCCGTCATCTCGCCTCTCCTTCCGCGGCCGGTCACGTCCGCCGCAGCACACTGAACTGGAACGACTGCGTCGCGCCCCAGGGCGTGACGTGCCGATGCGCCTCATGCGCGATCAACTCGAAGGCCGGGCCGATGGTCCGGCTGAGCGTTGCGGGATCATAGCGCTGCACCGGCAGGCCGCTGCATTTTTCCGGACCGTCGAGCGCGAAGGTGCCGATCACGGCGTGGCCGCCTGCCTTGACGCCGCGATGCAGTCTGTCGAGATAGGCCGAGCGATCGCTCTCCTCGACGAGAAAATGAAACGCCGCACGATCGTGCCAGATGTCGAAAGCCTGCTGCGGCTGCCAGACCGTCGCATCATCGGCCACCCAGCGCACCGCTGCGCTTGTCGCGCCGATCCGTTCCCGCGCGCTCGCCAGCGCTGCTTCCGAGAGATCGAGCACGGTCAGATCATGAAAGCCCCTCGCCAGCAGCGCATCGACGAGGCGCGAGGCCCCACCGCCGATGTCGATGATCGACGCATCGCGGCCGGGCGCGACGGATTCGATCAAGCCCAGCGATGGCTGCGGATCGGCCTGCGACCAGCTCACCTGCTGCTCGCCCTTGGTCAGATAGACGGTCTGCCAATGCGACTGGCGATCAGAAGCGGTCACGGCGATAGGTCCCGAAAGCGGCAGCAACCCGCGTTGCGCACCATTAACCATCAGCTAGGCGCGGCGGTCTCCGGCGTCAACCGGCAGCAGCCGACACGCGCGGCTGCGCAGCAGCAAATGCCGCATTTGCATCGCCACATTTTCCATTTAACCTGATGGCGAGGTTGAGATCGGGGCGTCCGGGGATGGCCAATTTCGGCTGGACACGCGGCAACAGGCCTGCACAGACGGACGACGCCGCCAGCGACTTGCGCGGCCTCACCGATCCCTGCGCGTTTCTCGCCGCACTCGACAAGGTGGTGCCGCGCTATCTCGATCTCGCCGACAACGGCGTACTGGTCTATCCGGCTTGCAAGCGCAAGCCGGGCGACCTGCTCGGCGATAGCAGGGCGATCTGGGAGCACACGCGGCTCGAGGCGATGCGCTATGTCCCGATGGTGCCGCGGAAAGACACCTCGCTGCTGGTCGATCCGGCGCGCCAGGCCGAGATGATCGACGCCTTCCTGCGCCAGCGCGCGCACGACAACACCGTCGTCGATTTCACGGGAACGGCGATCGAGGATTACGGCATCGCGATCTATGCGGCGCTGAACTGGCTGAACCATTGCGGCGCCATAGTGGGTGCCGATCCGCAAAAATTCTCCGGCACGCTGCGCAGCTTCCGCAAGGTCATGGTCGTCGCCCGGCAGTGGTGGGCGCTCGACGGCGCCGCGGAGCGCTGCCGGCAGATGCTGGAGGCGCGCGAGCGGCCACCGCTGGTGTTCTTCCTGCTGTGGGCCGAATGCACCAATTTGGCGCGGGAGATCGCGATCGCGGCGGCCGGCGCGGCGGCGACCGAAGACAGTATCGCGCGCATGCGCGCGGCCGAAGATCCGGAACAGCTGACGTAAGCCGGCGGGCTCCCGCCGTCAGGCAACCGGGTCGGCGTCGGCGGACACCACCAGCAGGTCCTTGGACTTGCGCGCGATCAGGCGGCCGAGATCGCCCTGCCTGTAGGTCTCGACGAATTTGATGGCGAAGCCGTTCGGCAGATGCCGGACCACGCGGCCGACGCAGGCGCCGATCGCCAGCGGCATGCCGATCGGCGGCTGCAGCTCGGAGGACACCGCCGCGCCCGACAGCGACATGTCGATGATGAAGCAGCTCTGCATGGTGCCGTCCGCCAGCGTCAGCATGGCATGCGGCGCGACCGGAACAAAACGCGGATTGTTGCGCGTCTCGCGGATGCCCGGATCCCTCTGCTTCTTCTCGATCCAGGTCAGCTTGTCGGCGAACTTCTCACGCCTGGCATGCGTCATCTCGAGCTCGAGCAGGAAGCTTCCGCTCATCGTGTCGGTGATGCAGCCTTCGAACTTGCCGAACTCCTCGAAATACGAGGTCAACCGGTCGCCGATCTTGCCGACGACGGGCACGTCCACGATCATCCGGAACGGCGAGACGCGCGTGGTGCGGCAGGCGAAGGTGCGCAGCTTGCCCTGCGCATCGTACCAGTTCGGCAGCGTATAGCTGCCGTTGACGATGATCCTGACCGCGCGTTGCTTGAGAAACTTTTCGACAGACACGACTGGACCTCGCCCGAGGCGATCTGAGTGCACGGAGGTCTGGGGTTGACCGACATCGGTGGTCGGTCTGGTGGCGGGGACATCCGTTACCGACGCGATTGCAGCGGGAAGGCCGCGGGTTGCGTCCCAGCGCGTCGCGCATCGTCCTGGCGCGCAGGTGCGTACAGTCGTACCGTCGAAAGACTAGGAAAAAGTTAAGCCGGGACAGAGCGCGGGCGGCGCACTCTATGGCGCAACCCTTTCGCGTCAGTTTATTTTGCGAGCCGTACAACTACCGGGAGAGTTGCCGCACGCCGTTGCAATCGCGCCGTGCCCTAAACCGCCTGCCTTGGCGCGCAACCGGGTGCTAGCCTCAACCTTGATGCCAGCCTTTTGATGCCAGCCTTGGCCGAAATCAGACCGGATCCTCAAATGCCAAACATCTCAGACAAGTCGCTTGCCGACGGCAAGATCCTGCAAAGCGTGGTCGACGGCGTCGGCGTCATCACCTTCAACAATCCGGACAAGCGCAATGCGATGTCGCTGGAGATGTGGGAAGGGCTCGGCGAGGCGCTGATCGCCTTGCGCGACGATCCGGTCGTCCGTGTCGTGATCCTGGTCGGCGCCGGCGACAAGGCCTTCGTGTCCGGCGCCGATATCAGCCAGTTCGAGAAGACCCGCCACAACGCCGCGGCCTCCGAGGAATATTCACGGCGCAGCGCCGCCCAGCGCGCCTTGCTCGCCGACTACCCGAAGCCGACCATCGCCTGCATCCGCGGCTTCTGCCTCGGCGGCGGCATGCAGGTCGCGATGCTGACCGATATCCGCATCTCCGGCGCCAGCGGGCAGTTCGGCATTCCCGCCGCCAAGCTCGGCATCGCCTACGGCTATGACGGGCTGCGCCACCTGGTGTCGCTGGTCGGCCCGTCCTGGGCGCGGCTGATCATGTATACCGGCATGCGGATCGACTCCGCGGAAGCGCTGCGGATCGGCCTCGTCGATCGCGTGCTGCCGGATGCCGAGTTGTGGGACGCGACCATGGAGATCGCACGCACGATTTCGGGCAACGCGCCGCTGGCGATCAAGGCCGCCAAGATCACCATCGCGCAGGTGCTGAAGGATCCCGCCGATCGCGACATGGCCGCGATCAAGCAGATCGGCATCGACTGCATGGACAGCGCGGATTTCCGCGAAGGCCGCAGCGCCTTCATGGAAAAGCGCAAGCCGCAGTTCAAGGGCCGCTAGCCATCCGGTGTCATCACCCGCGCATGCTTTCGCGGTAGTGACAGCTGAGAGTGCGGTAACAGCGGGGTCCAATCCGCCGTCGTCGTTGCCACGCAACACACTGTCATCGCCCGGCTCGACCGGGCGATCCAGTATTCCAGAGGCGGTTGTGCTTGAGCCGATGGGCCGCGGCGTACTGGATCGCCCGGTTAAACCGGGCGATGACAGATGATGATGTCGAGCGATTTCTGAATATTAGAAGAATATCCCTGATTTGCCCGACGCGTCAAGTAGCCTGGTCGAACGCCGGCCGCCGCCGGCTACTTTGCATGGGGTTGTTTTCGATATTTTGGCAGTGTGCTCGCGATTGAACCTGCCCCCTACTTCTTCTCGTTGACCGGCACCGTGTAGTTGAGGATCAACCGCCCGCCGTCGGGATAGATGGTCTGGCCGGTGATGTAGGAGGCGTCGTCGCTGGCGAGGAACGCCACGACCGAGGCAACCTCGCTCGGCTCGCCGCAGCGCCCGGCCGGGGTGCGCGACAGCACGCTGCGCCGCGCGTCCTCCGACGAGAAGATCGCCGTCGCCACCATCTCCGTCAGGATGGTGCCGGGCCCGACGGCCACGACGCGAATGCCGTGCGGCGCCAGCGCCACGGCGGCCACCGAGGTGAGCTGCTTCATCGCCCCCTTGGACATCGCGTAGGTCGCAAGCGAGGGGATCGCGAGCAGCGCGTTGACCGAGGACATGTTGACGACGACGCCGCCACCGCCCTGCGCGATCATCTGGCGCGCCGCGGCCTGGACGCCGAAGAACGCGCCCTTGAGATTGATCCCCATCACGTCGTCGAACTCGGCCTCGCTGATATCGAGGAAGTCGCGGTTGCGCGCGACGCCGGCATTGTTGACCATGACGTCGAGCCGGCCGAACTCCTTCACCGCGTGAGCTACGATGCGATCGACATCGGCGCGCTTGCTGACATCGGCCTCGACGGCCCGCAACCGATCCTCATGTCCGAGCTCCTGGGCGGCGTGGACGAGCCCCGCAGCGTCGACATCCGAGATCACAACCCTGGCGCCATCGGACAGGAACCGCGCGGCGCAGGCCTTGCCAATACCGCGCGCCGCCCCGGTGATGGCGACGACCTTGCCGGAATTCTTCATGGGAGTGCCTCCAGACCAAAACTGTTCACGGAGCAATAGCGCATTGCGCGTCGGCAGGGAACGCGCCGGATTCCCCGCGCGAGAGGTCAGGACTTGATGCGCGCGAGAATCCGGTCGGCCTCGGTGCGCCAATCGGCGCTGCGGGCGAAGTGCGGCGTTCCCTTGACCCCGAACACGCCGTCATCGGCAAGATCGGCGATCCAGCCCTGCCGCTCGGCGGTGCCCGAAGCGGACCATGGCGTCAGCCCGGCCTCGCGCACGGTCTCGGCCACCTCGCGCACCTCCTCGGCACGCCGCCGGCCATGCTCGATCACCCGCTGGAAGAAATAGGCGCCCTGCTTCTCCCAATCGATGCCGGGAAAGGTCTCCTTGAGCGAGGCGAGCACCGCGTCCTCGACGCCGTAGGCGCGTGCGGTGGTAAAGCTCTCGATCACCATGGCCTCGAGGCCCTTGATCATGATGCTGCGGCACATCTTGACCGCCGACGACACGCCAAGCTCGTCGCTCGCGACCTTCGCGGCGAAGCCAAACGCCACCAATAGCGGCGCCAGTTCCCGCGCACCGCGGCCGCCGAGCAGCAGCGGCACCTTGATCCGGTAGGGCGGCAGCGAGGTCATCACCGCGCCCTCGACATAGCGGCCGCCGGCGCCATCGACGTGGGCTGCCGCGCGCCGCTTGGCGCCGGGCGACGCCGAATTGAAATCGAGAAACCAGGCGCCGTTCCGGATCGCGAGCGCGCAGGCCTCGGCCACCGGCACCGCCTGGCTCGCCGTCACCGCAGAGATGATGAAATCGGCCCGCGCCGCGAGATCGGCGTGGGACTGCGCGAGCGCGACACCGGTCTCCGCCGCGTGCGCGCGCAGCGGCGCGCCCTCCGCGCGGTCGAGCTTGATATCGTAGGCAGCGACCTTGACGTCCTGCTGGCGCAGGTCCTCGGCGAGGATGCGTCCGACCTCGCCATAACCGAGCATGCCGACCTGCCACTGCCGCGGATCGCTGGAGATTGTCATCAGTTCAAGTCCCGTGTTGTGTCGTCAAACAGCTCGTCGACCGTGATCCGCCGGGGGATCAGCGCCTGCTGGACGCAATAGTCGATCATCAGTTCGAGCGGCTTGCGGTTGGCCTCGACGCCGAACGGCAGCAGGTCCGGCGCACTCGCGGAACCGGCGTTCGCCTTGGCGCGCTTGAGGAGTTCGTAGAGGCTGCGCACCACGTCCGGGCGCGATGTCGCAAGCTGCGTCGTCACCACCACCAGATGATTGACCGGCACGACGCCGTGTCGCGCGTACCACCGCGCCGCCTCTGCGGCCGGATCGGCGAACAACGGCTTGAGCGCCGGATCGCGCAAGGTCTCGCCCAGCACGGCATCGAGCTCGTCGTCCTTCAGCATCTGGATGATGGCCCTGCCCTTCGGGGCACGTTCGGTGCTGTCGACATATTCGGCGACATGCGGGTCCTCGAACGTGACCCAGTCGATCCGGTCGAGGTTCACGCCATGATCGTTGGCAAGGATGCCGCGCATCCATGCGCCCGTCGTGGTGGTGAACGAGCGGATGCCAACCCGCCTGCCTTCGAGATCGGTTGGCATCAGCGTGCCGCGGTCGGCGCGGTATAGCGCGTGGCCATGCTGGAAGCGGCCGACCATCGCGGCCGGCAACAGCACCAGTGGTTTGCCGTGCGCCCTTGCCATCAGATAGGTCACGATCGCCATCTCGCAGACATCGAACGCCTGCTCGCGCACCATCGGCTTGAACGCCGCATTGGTCGGCGTGAACTCGGTGAAGTCGAGATCGAACAGCTCCGAGCGCAGCTCGCCGCTCTTCACCGCGTGGACGTGCGGGTGATTGCCAAGCACCGAGCGCAGCCGAAGTTTCTCCATGGCGACGAACTCCGCGGGGTCAGGTCAGCGCGCGCCCTGGATTCACGCTTGCGGCCTTGCGCGGCACAGGCGCTGGTTGATCGAGCGGCGCGGCCTGCAGCGCGGCAACCGTCGCGCGCACCAGCTGCTCGATGGCATGGCCGGCATCGGTGCCGTCGGCACTGCCGCGCGACAGGCGCGAGACGCGCTCCGGCGTCACCAGCGTGTAATAGAGCGCACCGAGCAGGAAGTGGCCGCGCCAGACCAGATCGGTGCGCGGAATATGCGGCAGGCTTTCATGGATCGCGTCGATGAAGGCATGGCTGGTGTCGTCGAAGGTCTGCGCGATGATCTTGCGCACGACCTCGTTGCCCTCGGCCGACATGATCGCGCGCAACCGCGTGAATCGCGTCCCGCCCCCGGCGAGATCGCTGCCCGAGGTGAAGGCCGGCAGCACATAGGCGCGCACGATCGCCTCCAGCCGGTCCTGCAGGTCGCGGACCCGCCGCGCCGCCGCCAACAGCTCCGAGCGCCGCCGGTTCATCGGGCCGCAATGCCGCCGGTAGATCTCCAGCAGCAGGCCGTCCTTGGTCTTGAAGTGATAGGTCACGCTGCCGGGATTGGCGCCGGCTGCCTGCGCGATGTCGCGTACAGAGACGGCGTTGAAACCGTAGGTCGAGAACAATTCCTCCGCCGCGGCAAGGATCGCCTCGCGCATGTTCGGCTTGCGGGTGCTGGCGGCCTTCATGCCGGGCTTGGCAGGTTTGCGGACCATATTTGTACTATCGTCCAAATATTCAGGTCACGTCAACAAGGCGGCGGCAGGCCCGCGTTCAGAACAGTTTGACGTCAGACTCGGCACGGCCGCGTGCCGCGGCATCGAGCAGAAAGGTTTGGCCGTGGCCGGGATCGGCCGCGCGCTGTGCCTCGTCCATGTCCTGCCAGGCCGAGGTGACCAGCACGCGCGAGAAATCGCGGCCGGCAAAGGCCGGGCAGCTCGACTGCTTCGCCGGCACCTTCAGCGAGCGCAGGTGCCGGCCGCTGGGATCGTAGACATCGACGCAGCCGCCGCCCCAGCGCGCGTTCCAGATCATCCCATCGGCATCGACGATCGCACCGTCGAGCCCGCCGGTGCCTTGATGTCTGATCAAGTCGATGGGCTCGCCGGTCGGCAGTCCGGTTGATGGATCGAGCGGTACGCGATGCAGCACGTTGGTCGCGGTATCGGCGAAATAGCCGACGTCGCCGGCGGGCGAAAAGCAGATCGCATTCGGGATCGTGATCCCGGGATAGAGCCGCGTGATACGGCCGTGATGCAGCGCGTAGATCGAACCTGCGCCGTGCTCGGCCTGGCGCCCCATGGTGCCGAGCCAGAAGGTGCCCGACGGATGCACGCGCGCATCATTGGAGCGCGTCACCGGATTGTCGGCTTCGAGTGCGACAAACAACTCCAGGCGACCGCTGGCGACCTGCCGGACGTAAAGCCCATCCTCGGTGAGAATCAGCTGCCGCTCGCCATCGATCCGCGCCAGCGCGCTCGCCATTTTCGGCAGCTCGTGAATGACGGTGCGGCCGCTTGCAAAACGATGCTCGAACAGGCGGCGCTCGCGGATGTCGAACCACCAGGCGGTGTCGCTCGCCGCGTCATAGGTCGGGCCCTCGCCGAGATGACAGCGCTCGGCGGACAGCACGGATGTCGGCACCTCTTCGATCAGCGGCTCGGCGGCACGGTCGGTCATGGCGTCACTCACATGGTCGAGAATCGATAAATTGCGGTGCGTCGATAGATCTGCCCGGGATCGAGCCGCGCCGACGGGAAGTCGGGCCGGTTCGGCGTATCCGGCCAGGCGTGCGGCTCGAGACATAGCGCATCGGATTGGCGATAGAGCCGATCGCCCTTGCCGGCGCTCGAGCCGTCGAGGAAATTGCCGGAATAGAATTGCAACCCCGGCTGATCGGTGAACAGCTCCATCACGCGGCCGCTATGCGGCGCCTCGAGGCGTGCGGCGAGGCGAAGGCCTGTCCCCGAGGCCAGACAGAAATTGTGGTCGTAGCCGCGCCCGAGCCGCAGCTGCTCGTCGTTCATCCTGATCCGCGCGCCGATCGCAGTGGGCTTGCGGAAGTCGAACGGCGTGCCGTCAACCGGCTGCGGCGAGCCCGGCAACGGAATCGCGGTGGCGTCCACCGCGAGGAAATGGTCTGAGGCGATCGTCAAAAGATGATCGAGGATCTGCGTGCCCGAGCGCGCACCGTCGAGATTGAAGAAGCTGTGATTGGTGAGGTTGACGTATGTCGGCCGGTCGGTGGTCGCCTCAAAGGTGACCGCGAGTTCCATCGGGGCGCGCACGCGATAGGTCACCCGGGTCTGAAGATTGCCTGGATAGCCCTCTTCGCCATGCGGGCTTTCGCGCTCCAGCACCACCGCCGGCCGCGGTTCATCGGATAGTTCGGCGATCCGCCACAGCTTGCGATCAAAGCCCTGCAGGCCACCATGCAGCGCGTTGGGGCCGTTGTTGGCGTCGAGTTTCACCGTCTCGCCATCGAGCACGAAACGCGCGGCGGCAATCCGGTTGGCGTAGCGCCCGATGGTCGCGCCGAAGAATTTGCGTTGCGCGAGATAGCCGTCGAACTCGTCGTGGCCCAGCACGACGTCGTCGCAATGCCCGCCGCGATCGGGCGTCAGCAGCGTTTGCAGCGTGGCGCCGAAGGGAAGGATGCTGGCCTCGAAGCCGTGCGCGCCGCGCAGCGTCACGCGCTCGACCACGGTGCCGTCGTGCAATTTGCCGAAGGGCGCGCGAGCAATGCTGGCTGATGTCATTGTCAGTCCCCGAACGCCTCGACAGAGCGCCGTCGCCCCAGCATGAAGCTATCGGCGACCAGCCGCAAGGGCGCGAGGTCGACCTCGGATTTTCCGTCCGACGTCAGCGCGACGAAGCGGCGGTACAGCGCGGGATATTCTTCATCCGTGGCATCGACCAGCAACCTGCTGCCGTCGCGCAGCTGCCGTCCGCCTTTCGACAGCGTCACAGGCCCGGCCTCGGTCTCGCACAGGATGTCCCGGCTCGGCGGCCCGGTCTGGCGAAGATCGAATTCGGCGTGGATCGGCAGGCCGTTCTCATCGGACAGCTCGATTGCTGCGGCAATCGGCGCCTCCCGGTTGGAAGGAAAGTCCAGGACCGCACTCCTGACAAAGACTGGACGCGGCAGGATCTCGGTCAGGATCGACAGCGCGTTGATGCCGGGATCGAACACGCCGAAGCCGCCGGCCTCGAAGATCCAGGCCTGGCCTGGATGCCAGACGCGGACGTCTTCCTTCCAGATGATCGTCACCTTGTTGATCGTGCGGCCGGCGAGCAATTGCCGCGCCGGTCCAACCGCGGGTGCGTAGCGCGAGTGCCATGCCGCAAACAATGTCCGGCCCGCCTCGGCCGCGGCCGCGATCAACGGCGTGAGTTCGCTTAACGTAGACCCAGGCGGCTTCTCCAGCAGCACATGCTTGCCGGCGGCGAGTGCTGCGGCAGCCTGCGCGTGACGCGCCTGCGGCGGCGTGCACAGCGCAACCGCATCGATCTCCGGCCCGTCGCGCAACAACTCCTGCAAATCGCGGAAATGCGGCAGGCCGGATGGGGTCTTGGCCGGATCGGCCACCGCGACGAGTGCCGCGCCTGATGTCTTCGCGATCGCAGGCACGTGCTGCCGGCACGCGATCTCCCCGAAACCGACGATGGCGATGCGAAGCAGATCGCTCATGGCCGTCCTCGCGTTGCTGCCCGCCCGGACGGCCGATGCCGCCAGGCAAGGTCATAGGCCAGCACCGGATACCAACGGCATGATCCGGCTTTGGTTGCAAAGGCGCAGCTCCACGACGCCTTGTTGTGGGGCGCACGGCGGGGGCATCGGTCCTGATCCATCACAACCGATGCTCCAGACTGTTGTTTTGACGGGTTTTCTTCGCGCGAACCGGTCACCGCGCCATTCGAAGCCGCGCTAGCGGGCGGCCTCGAATCCGCCGAGCACCGCCGTCAGGTTGGCACCGAGGATGTCGGAGAGATAGCCGCCCTCCTGAACCAGCACGGTCGGCAGGCCGAAACGGGCGAGCGCCTCGCCGATCCGGCGGAAGCCGTCGGTGGTGACGGCGAGGCCTGCGAGCGGGTCCTTCTCGGAGGCGTCGAGGCCGAGTGCGACCACAAGCGCGGTCGGCGCAAAGGAACGGATCGCCTTCTCCGCCGCCGCGAGCGACTTGATGTAGTCGTCGTCGCCGGTGCCCTTGGCGAGGGGAATGTTCAGATTGGTGCCAAGGCCGGGCCCGGCGCCGCGCTCATGCGCATAGCCCCAGACGAACGGGTAGAAGAACGACGGATCGGCGTGGATCGAGACGGTGAAGACGTCCGGCCGCTCGTAGAAGATGCCCTGCGTGCCGTTGCCGTGATGCACGTCGACATCGAGGATCGCGACGCGCTCGTGCTTCTGGCGCAGGTGCTCGGCCGCGATGGCACTGTTGTTGAGGAAGCAGAAGCCGCCGGCGAGATCGCGATAGGCGTGGTGACCGGGCGGACGGCACAGCCCGTAGACGGCGTCCTCGCCGTCGAGCACCATCTGCGCCGCGGTGACCGCGACGTCGCTGGAGGCGCAGGCGCCGGCCCAGGTGCCGGGGCCGATCGGCGCCGCGGTGTCGACCGTATGCCAGCCGAGCTTGCCGACGATATGGGTGGGATAGGTGCCGGCGTTGCGCACCGGATGCATGTTCGCGATCATCTCCGGTCCGGCGTTGCCGAGCGCGGACCATTCGTCCCAGGCATCGGCGAGAAAGCTCAGATATTCCGGACTGTGCACCCGCGCCCGCGGGCCCTGCCCGAATTTGGTCGGCTCGATCAGCGTGTGCTTGCCGGCCTTCAGGCCCGCCTGCAGGCGGTCGGCGCGCTCGGGCTGCTCGGTGGTGCGCTGGACCACACCGCGGACCAGGAAGAATTGCGGATCATGGCTGCGGTGCAGATCACTGTAGACGGCCTTCACGGGATACTCCTGTTCGATGAGCAGTTGGGCTGAGCCTTCGCTGGCGAATTGTACAGTATCAGCGGCGGCGATGATCTGAAACAGCGCGCGATTTCATGCTATGTCCGCAGGCAGCGCAATGATTCAAACACGCAGGAGACGAATCCCGGCCATGGCGGGAAGCAAGGTGGAGACGGAGGATACGACAACGGGGCGGCGCGGCCGGCCACGTTCCGCCGCGACCACGGCCGCGATCCTGCACAGCGCCTATAGCCTGATGGCGACCACCGGCCTTGCCGCCACCACCATCGACGCGATCGCGAGACATTCGAACGTCTCGAAGATGACGATCTACAAATGGTGGCCGTCGCGCGAAGCCTTGCTGATCGATGCCTTCCTCGACCAGGCCTCGCGGGCCGTGCCGCTGCCTGAAGCGGGCAATCCGGTGGCCCGCATCCGCCGCCACGTCGCGACCTATGTCGAGGCGTTGCAGGGCGAGTTCGGGCGGGTGCAGCTCGCGGTGATCTCGGAATGCATCTCGCAGACCGGCACGGCAGAATTGTTCTACGAGCGCTACCTCGGCCTGCGTCGCGCCAGGATGCTGGAAATCATCGCTGCCGGCCAGAAGGACGGCAGCATCGGCGCGCCGGGCGTACCCGGCGATATCTATGACGCGATCTACGGCAGCCTGTTCTACCGCTATGTCTTCGGCATCAAGCCGCTGACGCCGGCCTATGCCCGCAACCTCGTCAATCTGGTGCTGCGGCCGCACGCCGAGGCGTGAGCATCAAGCCGAGCGCTGCCGCTGACGGCGGAACCAGGCCCAGGTCTCGCGCGTCACGGCGCGATAGTTGCTGCCGCGATACACGATGTGGCCATCGACGATGGCGTTCAGCTTCGGCAACGCATGGAACGGTACCGTCGGATAGGCATGATGCTCGACATGATAGGGCATGTTCCAGGCGAACCATTTCATGATCCGGCCTGTCATCGTGGTGCGGGTGTTCTCGAACGCGCTCCGCGTCCGCTCGCAACCGGTATGCTCTGCGTAAAGATACGGGCGCAGGATGAGCTGACCGGCCAGCAGCGGCACGATCCACACCCAGAGCAGGATCGCGCTGTGCAGCGCGAGCGATGCCGCCAGCAACAGCAGATAACCTGCAAGATAGAGCCTTGCTTCCAGCACGATCGAGGCTTGCTTGTGCTGCGGAATCCACGGCACGATCACCTTCCCGGTGAGTGCATGCCGAAACATCAGCCGGATCCGGACCAGCACCTGCAACAGCCCCGAATAGGCAATCGCGAGCTGGGTGTCTGACGCCGGCTTGGGACCGACGATCAGCTCCGGGTCCTTCTCCGGATCCTGGGTGTAGCGATGATGGTCCCAGTGAAACAGGCAGTAATATTGGTAAGGCAATCCGATCATGAAGGCGGATAGATTGCCGACCACAAGATTGAGCGCGTGACTGCGGAACGCCGTCTTGTGCGCGGTCTCGTGCACCACCATGAACAGGAACGCGACGAAGTAGCCTTGGATGGCAATCAGCGGCAACGCCCACGCGAGACCATAGTGCGACGAGACCAGCCAGATCAGCGCGCCGACCACAACGATCATCCCGTAATGGCTTGCCGCGCGCACCGCGCCGGCAAGGTTCGACTTGGCCGACAGGTCGCGCAAGGTCAGCGGGTTGAGCGGCTTCAGGCGAGGTCCGGCATCACTGGTCTCTGCGGTGCTCATGGTCGTCTCACCTGTCACGTTGCAGCAGCGCCGAGATTTCAGCGTTGATGAAGGCACGGTCTTCGGCGTTGTTGACCGGATTGCCGGCCCGGTGCCCATGGATCGAGGGGATCGGATGCACCGCTGCGGAGCGGGTATTGACCAGGCGGCCGAGCTCATCCTCGTTGTCGCGCGGATCGAAGTAGCGGTCGGTACGCCCCGGCATCAGCAGCACATGGGCCTTGATCGCAGCCATTGCGCGGTCGAAGTCACCGCCGAATTCATCGCAGCGGCTGATATCGCCGGCCTGCCAGATCGCGACCTGCGCCAGCAGATTATTCGCATCGCGCCGCGCGAAGGCACCGTCCCACGATCCCGCGAGGTAGTCCTCCAACGAGCTGAAGCCGGCCTCACGCCAGACTTCGTCGCGATAGAACTCATGCGCCATCGCCCAGCCGGCATAGACGCGCCCCATCGCGCGAAGGCCCGCCGTCGGCTTGGCGACGAAGCGGCCATCCTGATAGGCGGGATCGGTGGTCAGCGCAGCTTTCACACCTTCGAGGAAGACATGATTATACGGCGAGCACCTTGCGCTGCCGCAGACCACCGCTGCGCGCTCCACCATATCAGGGTAGCGCGCGGCCCAGTGATAGGCCTGCATGCCGCCCATCGACCAGCCGTAGACCAGCGCGAGCTTGGTCACGCCGAACCGCTCGACCAGCAGCCGCCGCTGAATGGCGACGGCATCATAGAAGGTGAAGGCGGGAAACGGCGCGCCGCCGAGCACCTCGTTCGAATTCGACGGCGAGGATGACAGGCCGTTGCCGAACAGGTTCGCAATGATGATGAAGTAGCACTCGGGATCGAGCGCCCCGCCCGGCTGCACCAGCCATTCGATGTCGTAGTGCTGCGCGGCGAACGACGTCGGATAGAGGATGACGTTGTCCTTGGCCGCGTTCAGCGTGCCGTAGGTCTTGTAGGCGAGCGCAAGTTGCGGAAACACGGCGCCGCCCTGCAAGGTCACCCTGCCTGCCTCGAACACCTCATAGTCGCGTGGCGCGGTCATGCGCATTCGACCTCGAACGGGAGGCGCGACGCTGCGCCCTCAATAACTGTACTTATAGTACACTAATTAGGAACCGAAGCAAGAGCGGCGAAGGTGGCATCGCACCGGGCCGATCCATTCAAAATTGGTATCGATCAATACCCGTTTCGGCTTGGACCCATTGCCGTCATCTCTCTAGGACAGACCCCGAGGAAATATTCGAGGAGGCGCGAATGAGCGCAATTGTGTCCGCCACGGACGCGCGGCGATCCCGCGTCCGGCTGTTGATCGTGACGATGCTGTTTCTCGTCACCACCGTGAACTACGCCGATCGCGCCACGCTCTCGATCGCCGGCCCCGCCCTCTCCAAGGAACTGCATCTCGACCCCGTCGCGATGGGTTACGTGTTCTCCGCCTTCGGCTGGTCCTATGTGATCGCGCAGGTGCCGTGCGGCTGGCTGCTCGACCGCTACGGCTCCAAATGGGTCTATGCGATCAGCATCATCGTCTGGTCGATCTTCACCGCGATGCAGGGCCTGGTCGGGTTCCTCTCCGCGGGCGCCGCCGTGGTGCTGCTGTTCGGGCTGCGCTTCCTGGTCGGCTTCGCCGAGGCGCCATCGTTCCCGGCCAATGCCCGCATCGTCGCGGCCTGGTTCCCCGGCAATGAGCGCGGCACCGCATCGGCGTTCTTCAACTCCGGACAGTATTTCGCGACCGTGATCTTCGCGCCGCTGATGGGCTGGATCGCGCACGAATACGGCTGGCGCCACGTGTTCTATGTGATGGGCGGGCTCGGCATCGTGATGGGCATCGCCTGGATCAAGACGATCTACGAGCCGAAGGACCATCCTGGGATCAACGAGGCCGAGTTCGACTACATCAAGCAGGGCGGCGCGCTGGTCGACATGGACGCGGCGAAGGCCGGCAAGACGCACGACAGCGGCCCCGGCTGGGACCATATTCGCCAGCTGCTCGCCAACCGCATGATGCTCGGCGTCTATATCGGCCAATACTGCATCAACACGCTGACCTACTTCTTCCTGACCTGGTTTCCGGTCTATCTGGTGAAGGAGCGCGGGCTCTCGATCCTGCAGGCCGGCTTCGTCGCGACATTGCCGGCGCTGTGCGGCTTCATCGGCGGCGTGCTCGGCGGCGTCATCTCGGACTACCTGCTGCGCCGCACCGGCTCGCTGACCATGGCGCGCAAGATCCCGATCGTCGGCGGCATGCTGCTGTCGATGGTGATCATCGCCTGCAACTACGTCGACAGCCAGGCGCTGGTGGTCGGCTTCATGGCGCTCGCCTTCTTCGGCAAGGGCATCGGTGCGCTTGGCTGGGCGGTCGTCTCCGACACCTCGCCGAAGGAAGCCGGCGGCGTCTCCGGCGGCTTGTTCAATACCTTCGGCAATCTGTCCTCGATCACCACGCCGATCATCATCGGCTACATCCTCGCCGCCACCGGCTCGTTCAACGGCGCGCTGGTATTCGTCGGCGCCAACGCGCTGGTCGCGGCGATCGCCTATCTGTTCATCGTCGGCGAGATCAAGCGGGTGCAGCTGAAGGCGGCCTGAGCGGCTGCGGATGCCCATGGCCCCGTCATTGCGAGGAGCGACAGCGACGAAGCAATCCATGCTTCCGCATATGCCGCGCGGTGGATTGCTACGCTTCGCTCGCAATGACGGGGATAGAGTTGGGAACAAAACTCAAAAAACGGCGGCTTCGGCCGCCGTCTTTGTCTTCTTGTTTGTCTTCTTGGCCAGTGGGAGGCATCGATGCTAGAACGTACAAATCCTCGCGCGATCCATTCCAGGCTAGCATCGATGTTCGACCTGAGCCAGCTCCGCTGTTTCGTCACGGTGGCCGAGGAATTGCACTTCGGCCGCGCCGCGGCGCGGCTCAACATGACACAGCCGCCGCTCAGCCGGCAGATCCAGGTGCTCGAGCACATCATCGACGCGCCGCTGTTGGAGCGCACCAGCCGTTCAGTGCGGCTGACCCCGGCGGGACGCAGCTTCCTGCCCGAAGCGCGGCGCATCCTCAAGCTCGCTGAATCCGCTTCGCAAGTCGCCCGCCGCATCGCGCTCGGCAAGACCGGCTCGCTCAAGATCGGCTTCACGGCCGCGGCCGCCTATGGCTTCCTGCCCGATCTGATCGCGGCCGCCCGCTCCCGCCTGCCCGAGGTCGATTTTTCCCTGAAGGAGATGGTCTCCGGCGACCAGTTCGAGGCGCTCACCACCGGCCAGATCGATGCCGGCCTGCTGCGCCCGCCGATCGCGCGGCCGGAATTCGCCAGCCGGCGCGTCGTGGCCGAGCCGCTGCTCGCTGCGATCCCGAAAAAGCATCCGCTGGCTGCGGCGGAGACCGTCAGCATCAAGGATTTCGACGACCAGCCCTTCGTGATGTATTCGCCCTATGAGGCGCGCTACTTCCACGATCTCCTGGTGTCGCTGTTCACGCGCGCCGACGTGCTGCCGCGCTATGTACAGCATCTCAGCCAGATCCATTCGATCCTCGCCATGGTGCGCGCCGGGCTCGGCGTCGCGATCGTGCCGGAGGCCGCAGCCAGCCTGAAGATCGCGGACGTTAAGCTGAAGCCGCTGAAGCTGCGCACGCCGGTGCCGGTTGAGCTGTTCATGGTGTGGCGGCGCGATCACGAGAACCAGTTGCTGCCGTCCTTGATCGAGATCGCAACCGAAATCGCAGCGCCGCATCTGCGCGGCGATTGATGCCGATTGCGCATCGCTCGATACCGCGTTTGGCTTGGACGCGCATCGAAGCATTCCTTAAGAATTCCGCCACGGACGCGCGCTGCTCGCGCATCCCCTATCCCAACATCATTCCAGGAGTGGCGCCATGAGCAAGTTGACCCCTCAGGAAATGGCCGCGAGAATCGGTGGCGGCCTCCTGTCTTTCCCCGTGACCCCGTTCAAGCCGGATTATTCGTTCGACGAGGCGACCTATCGCGCCAACATGGACTGGCTGTGCGGCTATGACGTCGCCGGCCTGTTCGCCGCCGGCGGCACCGGCGAGTTCTTCTCGCTGACGCCGGCTGAAGTTCCCCACGTCGTGAAGATCGCGGTCGAAGAGACCAAGGGCCGCGTTCCCGTGCTGGCCGGCACCGGCTACGGTACCGCAATCGCGCGCGAGATCGCAATCGGAGCCGAGAAGGCCGGCGCCGACGGCCTGTTGCTGCTGCCGCCCTATCTCACGCATGCCGAGCAGGACGGCCTCGCCGCCCATGTCGAGGCGGTGTGTTCGTCGGTCAAGATCGGCGTCATCGTCTACAACCGCGACAATGCGATCCTGCAGCCCGACACCCTGGCGCGTCTCTGCGAGCGCTGCCCGAACCTCGTCGGCTACAAGGACGGCATCGGCGACATCGAGCTGATGACCCGCGTCTACACCAGGCTCGGCGACCGCCTGACCTATATCGGCGGCCTGCCGACCGCGGAGACCTTTGCACTGCCGTATCTCGACATGGGCGTGACCACCTATTCGTCGGCGGTGTTCAACTTCGTGCCGGAATTCGCCACCAAATTCTACGCCGCGGTGCGCCGGCGCGATCATCAGACCATCCATGCGGGCCTGAAGGATTTCATCCTGCCGCTGATCGCGATACGCAACCGCAAGAAGGGCTATGCGGTGTCGATCATCAAGGCCGGCATGAAGGTGATCGGCCGCGATTCCGGCCCGGTGCGGCCGCCGCTCACCGATCTCACCGAGCAGGAGATCGCCGAGTTGGCAGCACTGGTGGCAAAGCTGCCGCAGGCCGCGACCCGGCAGGCGGCGGAATAAGCCGAACGGCCAACGACCAAGGGAGGAGCAGATGATTCAAGACACGATCCGCACCGGCTTTGCCGGCGCCCCCGTCGTCACGGCGATGGAGGTGATCCCGGTCGCCGGCCGCGACGGCATGCTCCTCAATCTGAGCGGCGCACATGCGCCGTTCTTCACCCGCAACCTCGTCATCCTCACCGACAACTCCGGCCACACCGGCGTCGGCGAGGTGCCGGGCGGCGAGAAGATCCGCAAGACGCTCGAGGACGCCCGCGACCTCGTCGTCGGCCAGAGCATCGGCGCTTGCAACAACATCCTGGCGTCGATGCGCCAGACCTTCGCCGACCGCGACGCCGGCGGCCGCGGCAAGCAGACCTTTGACCTGCGCGTCACTATTCATGCAGTGACGGCGGTGGAATCCGCGCTGCTCGATCTGCTCGGCCAGCATCTCAATCTCCCGGTCGCAGCGCTGCTCGGCGAAGGCCAGCAGCGCGCGAGCGTCGAGACGCTCGGCTATCTGTTCTTCGTCGGCGACCGCAGGAAGACCAACCTTCCTTATGTCGAAGGCGAGAGCGGCAAGCCCGACTGGTTCAACCTGCGCCATCAGGTGGCGATGACGCCGGAGGCGATCGTGCGGCTCGCCGAGGCGACGCAGGCGCATTACGGGTTTGCCGATTTCAAGCTCAAGGGCGGCGTGCTCGCCGGCGAACAGGAGATTGAGGCCGTCACGGCGATCGCCAAGCGCTTTCCGAAAGCCCGCGTCACGCTCGATCCGAACGGCGCATGGTCGCTCGACGAGGCGATCCGGCTGTGCAGCAACATGCCTGGCGTGCTGGCCTATGCCGAGGATCCCTGCGGCGCCGAGGCCGGGTTCTCCGGCCGCGAGATCATGGCCGAGTTCCGCCGCGCCACCGGACTGCCGACCGCGACCAACATGATTGCGACCGACTGGCGCCAGCTCTCCCATGCGCTGCGGCTCGGGGCGGTCGACATTCCGCTCGCCGATCCGCATTTCTGGACCATGCAGGGCTCGGTGCGGGTGGCGCAGACCTGCCGCGACAACGGCCTGACCTGGGGCTCGCACTCCAACAACCATTTCGATATTTCGCTGGCGATGTTCACCCATGTCGGCGCCGCCGCGCCCGGCAAGGTGACCGCGATCGACACCCACTGGATCTGGCAGGACGGCCAGGCGTTGACCAAGGAGCCGCTGCAGATCAAGGGCGGCAAGATCGCGATCCCGGATCGGCCGGGCCTCGGCATCGAGCTCGATCGCGGTGCCATCGAGGCGGCGAACGCGCTATACAAGCAGCATGGCCTCGGCGCCCGCGACGACGCACTGGCCATGCAGTTCCTGATCCCCGGCTGGACCTTCGACGACAAGCGTCCCTGCCTCGTGCGCTAACAAGAAAGGTGGAAACATGACCGCTCACCAGAAGAACTTCATCGCCGGCGAATGGATCGACGGAACAAGCATCACGCGGGACATCAACCCCTCCAACACGGCCGACGTGGTCGGCGAATACGCCAAGGCCGACAAAGCGCAGACCGAGAAGGCGATCGCCGCGGCGAAGGCCGCCTTCCCGGCCTGGGCGCGCGCGACGCCGCAGGAGCGCTTTGACGCGCTGACCAAAATCTCCGTCGAAATCCTCGCCCGCAAGGAAGAGCTCGGCCGCCTGCTGGCGCGCGAGGAAGGCAAGACGCTGCCGGAAGGCATCGGCGAGGTGGCGCGCGCCGGGCAGATCTTTGCGTTCTTCGCCGGCGAGGCGCTGCGGCTGATGGGCGAGAAAGGCGCGTCGGTGCGCCCCGGTCTCGATGTCGAGATCACCCGCGAGCCGGTCGGCGTCATCGGCATGATCACGCCCTGGAATTTCCCGATCGCGATCCCGGCCTGGAAGATCGCGCCGGCGCTCTGCTACGGCAATGCAGTGGTGTTCAAGCCGGCCGAACTGGTGCCGGGCTCCGCGCACGCGCTGTCCGAGATCATCGCCCGCTCCGGGATTCCGGCCGGGGTGTTCAACCTCGTGGTCGGCTCCGGATCGGTAGTCGGCCAGACCCTGCTCGATCATCCCGATGTGGCCGCGATTTCCTTCACCGGCTCGGTTCAGACCGGCCGCAAGATCGCGCAGGCCTGCGTGCTCTCCAATCCGATGAAGAAGTTCCAGCTCGAGATGGGCGGCAAGAACCCGCTGGTCGTGCTCGACGACGCCGACGTCAAGGTCGCGGTCGAGGTCGCGGTCAACGGCGCCTATTTCTCAACCGGCCAGCGCTGCACGGCCTCTTCGCGCCTGATCGTCACCGCGGGGATTCACGACCGCTTCGTCGCCGCGATGACCGAGCGCATGAAGGGTCTTTCGGTGGATGACGCGCTGAAGAGCGGCGTGCATGTCGGCCCTGTCGTGGACCAGAGCCAGCTCGACCAGGACCTCCGCTATATCAAGATCGGCCAGGACGAAGGCGCCCGCCTGCACTGGGGCGGCGAGCTGTTGAACCGCGAGACGCCCGGCTTCTATCTGCAGCCGGCGCTGTTCACCGAGGCGAACAACCAGATGCGCATCGCCCGTGAGGAGATCTTCGGCCCGGTCGCCTGCGTGATCCGCGCCAAGGACTACGAGGAGGCGCTGGCGATCTCCAACGACACCGAGTTCGGCCTCGCCTCTGGCATCTGCACGTCAAGCCTGAAATACGCCTCGCACTACAAGCGCAACAGCGAGAGCGGCATGGTGATGGTCAACCTGCCGACCGCCGGCGTCGATTACCACGTGCCGTTCGGCGGCCGCAAAGGCTCGAGCTACGGCGCACGCGAACAGGGCGCCTACGCCCGCGAGTTCTACACCACGGTGAAGACGGCCTACACCTTCCCGGGTTGAGATTCATAGGGTGGATTAGCGTCAGCGTAATCCACCATCGGCACCGCACATCAAACATGGCGGGTTACGCCTTCGGCTAACCCGCCCCACAAACTTCCGGAGCCCTCATGGACCAGTCGATCGGCGCGCAGGAGCAGCCCCGCTACATCAAGCTCAACGCGCGCGACAATGTCGCGATCGTCGTGAATGATTTCGGCCTGCCTGCCGGCTCGCGCTTCGCCTGCGGCCTGACGCTGCGCGCCTTCGTGCCGCAGGGCCACAAGACGGCGCTGGAAGACATCGCCGAGGGCGCGCCGATCATCCGCTACGGCGAGGTGATCGGCCATGCGCTGTCGCCGATCCTGGCCGGCGAATGGGTCGACGAGGCGCGCATCCGCATGCCCGACGCGCCGCCGCTCGATCAGCTCGAGATCGCAACCGCGGTGCCGCCGGCGCTGCCGCCGCTCGAGGGCTTCACCTTCGAAGGCTTTCGCAATCCCGACGGCTCGGTCGGCACCAAGAACATCCTCGGCATCTCCTCCTCCGTGCAATGCGTCAAGGGCACGATGGAATATGCAGTGAAGCGCATCCGCGCCGAGCTGCTGCCGAAATATCCCAATGTCGACGACGTCGTGCCGTTGACCCACGCCTATGGCTGCGGCGTCGCCATCACCGCACCCGACGCCGTGGTGCCGATCCGTACCCTGCAGAACCTCGCGCTCAATCCGAATTTCGGCGGCGAGATCCTGGTCGTCGGGCTCGGCTGCGAGAAGCTCGCGCCGGAACGGCTGGTGCCCGAAGGCGTCAGCGATGCCATCGTGCGGATGCAGGACGAAGCCTTTGACGGCTTCGGCGCCATCGTCGACGCCATCATGACCCAGGCCGAGGCGCGCCTGAAGGTGCTCAACGCCCGCACGCGCGAGACCTGCCCGGCCGCCGATCTCGTGATCGGCCTGCAATGCGGCGGCAGCGATGCGTTCTCGGGCGTCACGGCGAACCCCGCGGTCGGCTTCGCCGCCGACCTGCTGGTGCGATCAGGCGCGACGGTGATGTTCTCGGAAGTGACCGAGGTGCGCGATGCCATCCAGCTGCTGACCCGCCGCGCCGTCAACGAGGACGTCGGCCGCGCGCTGATCCGCGAGATGGCCTGGTATGACGCCTATCTCGCCCGGGGCGGTGCCGACCGCAGCGCCAACACCACGCCGGGCAACAAGAAGGGCGGGCTCGCCAATATCGTCGAAAAATCCCTCGGCTCGATCGTCAAGTCGGGCTCCGGCCCGATCGCGGGCGTGCTGTCGCCGGGCGAGAAGGCACGGCAGAAGGGCATGCTGTTCGCCGCGACACCGGCGAGCGACTTCATCTGCGGCACGTTGCAGCTCGCCTCCGGCATGACCTTGCAGGTGTTCACCACCGGCCGCGGCACGCCCTATGGCCTTGCCGCAGCCCCCGTCATCAAGGTCGCGACCCGCAGCGAGCTGGCGCGGCGCTGGAAGGACCTGATCGATTTCGATGCCGGCTGCATCGCGACCGGCGAGAAGACGATCGAGGAGACCGGCTGGGACCTGTTCCGCCTGATCCTCGACGTCGCGAGCGGCCGGACCAAGCCGTGGTCGGACCGCTGGGGCATTCATAACGATCTCACGCTGTTCAACCCGGCGCCGGTCACCTAGGCCCACCTTGTCATTCCGGGGCTCGCGCAGCGAGAGCCCCGGAATGACGCCAGAAAAACTCCCCGGCAAACGAAGAGTCCGCCGTGACGGGGTCAGCGGCGGACTTTCATTTTCATGGTCTTGATCGGTATCAATCGTCGTCGTGATGGATCACGGTCTTGCTGCGATTGCCGAACTCGTCCTGCTTCTTGATGACCGTGGTCCGATCACTGCGCGGCTCACGCTCCTTGATCACCGTGGTGCGGTCACGATCCCGATCGCGATCGCGATATTCATGCGACTCGCCGACCGTGACGCCGGCGCCGACGGGGCCGGCACGAACACCGATTTCATCGGCGAATGCGGGCGAAGCGATCGCGGTCACCATGGCCGCGGCAAACAGATACTTCCTCATGACGTCTCTCCTCCTCGAGTGGCAATGTGGAGGAGGAACGTCGGGTGCGACAAACCGTTCCTATGTCGTCCCTGCTGCAGACGCTCTCGCGCAGATGCGGAATATCGCGGGGAACCTCGCTGAACAGGCATTCACCTGTGTGGCGAAATGCTCATGTTCCACGCGTTGAATAGCCTGATTTGATGGCCCACGTCCCATCAACAGGAGGACGTTCCATGAAACAATCGCAGCACTTCCTCGACAATGCGGAGAACTGCGCGCAGCTTGCCGAGCGCGCCGACGACGAGCCGACCTACAATCGCTTCAAGCGCATGGAGGCGGCCTGGCGCGCGCTGGCCAAGGAGCAGGATTGGCTCGACGGCGAAACCTCGTCGACGGAAACCGCAGCCGCAGCTCCGCCGGAAACCGCAGCCCGAATTTGAGCCAGCCCAGGTCTGAAAATCCCAAGTCTGAAAATCCCATGTCTGGAAAGGCCCGCGCGCGACAAATGCGATGTCGCCGCGGGCCGCTTCCTACTCGGCGTTGCGCTGGCGCTGCCAGCGCAGCAGATAAGCCTGCAGCCGCCAGATGATCGCCGACAGCACGACGCCGACCAGCATCAGCACCGCGACCGCGACCATCATGCCCGAGGCTTCCCCTCGCGCCTCGGACTCGATGATGAGGCGGCCGATGCCGCGCTCGGCGCCGATGAACTCGCCGACGATCACGCCGATCAGGGCGAACGAGATCGCGGGCGTCAGCGAAGCGAACACCCAGGCCATGGTCGACGGGATCACGACGGTGCGGGTGATCTGCCACTCGCTGGCGCCGAGCAGCCGCGCCGCGTTGGTAAAACCCTCGTCGATCGAGCGCGCGCCCTCGAAGGTGTTGAAGAACACCAAGAACACGACCACGATCCAGGAGGTGACGATCTTCGACATGTCGCCGATCCCGAACGCCAGCACGATGATCGGCGCCAGTGCGATCCGCGGAATCGAATTCACCGCGGTGATGAACGGCTGGAAGATTGCGCTGAGACGGTCGGATCGCCCGAGGATCAGCCCGGCGACGAAGCCGCTGACCACGCCGGTGACGAAGCCGAAGAAGGTGTTCTTCAGTGTGATCGCCGTCGCGGCCCAGAGATTGTTCTCGTTGCGCGCCAGGCATTTTGCGAACTCGCCGTTGAACCAGCCGTTGAAGACGCCGAGCTTGGTCGTCAGGCAGCTCTGGATCAGGAAGTTGTCGAAGATCATCGACGGCTTCGAAATGAAGTACGGATCGAGCAGGTCGGGCACCAGCCACGGCAATCTCGTGCGCAGGTCATAGCCCCATTGCCAGACCGACAGCACGATGGCGCAGATCAGGACCTGCCAACCGATCGTACTGAGCATGCTGTATCGCCTCATGCGCTGCGGCCCTTGACGAATTCCTCGCCGAGCGAGTGCCAGATGTGCTGAAACAGCTCGGCATAACGCGGGGTCTCGCGCACCTTCACCGCATCGCGCGGACGGGCGAAGTCGACCTCGAACATGTCCTTGATGCGGCCCGGCCGCGCCGAGAACAGGATGATGCGGTCGGCGAGTGTCAGCGCCTCGCCGAGATCGTGGGTGACGAACAGCACGGTCTGCTGCTCGCGCTCCCAGATCCGAAGCAGCACCTCGTGCATGTCGATCTTGGTGTGGGTGTCGAGCGCGCCGAACGGCTCGTCCATCAAGAGGATCTGCGGCTCGACGATCAGCGTCCGCATCAGCGCCGCGCGCTGCCGCATGCCCCCTGATAGCGCCGATGGATAGGCGTTCTCAAATCCCTTCAGGCCTGCCTGCGCGACGCATTGCGCGATGCGCTCTTTCCGTTCCTGAGCCGGCACGCCGGATAGCTCCAGCCCGTACCCGATATTGTCGGCGACGGTCCGCCAGGGAAACAGCGTGTCGCGCTGGAAGACGTAGCCGACATCGGGCGTCGCCTTGCCGGGGACGACGCGCTTGCCGTCGATCAGGATCTCGCCTCCGGTGGGACGGATCAGCGAGGCGATCATGTTGAGCACCGTGCTCTTGCCGGAGCCCGACGGCCCGAGCAGCGCGACGAACTCGCCGCGTCGCACGTCGAAGCTGACGTCACGAACGGCCTCGATCGTGGTCCTGGCGAGCTGGAACGACTTGCTCAGGCCCTTGACCTCGACGCGGCGGTCGGCCGAGGCGCGCGGCGACAAGGTTGCGCTCGTCTCGAGCGCGCTCAACCCGGATAGGCCTTTCGCGCCGCGTCGATGAGGTTGGAGTTGACCACGTCGGCGATCTTGAGCGGCTTGATGCCGGTCATCTCGCGGAACCAGACCTTTTCGCCGCGCGCGAAGCTCGCCGCGTCGACAATGCCCTCATAGTCCGCGACCTTCTGGATCGCGGTGATCTCGAGCAGGTTGGCGTCGCGCGAGGTGCTGCCGACATAGGGCTCGATGGCGTCGTAGACCTCGGCCGGCTTGTGCGTCTTGATCCATTGCGATGCGCGCCACAGCGCGGTGACGTAGGCCTGCATCTTCGCGGGGTCCTTGTCGATGGTGGCCTGTAGCGTGAAATGCGCGGTCACCGGCACCTTGCCGCCGATATGCTTGTTCCAGATCACCTCGTCGGTGCCGTCGAACAGCAATTCGCCCCAGCCCTGCTGCTGCGCCTCGTTCAGCAGCGACAGCGAGCTGACGAGGATATCGACCTGCTTCGACTTCAGCGAGCCCAGCATGGTGTCGACATTGCCGGTGCCGATCCAGGTCACCTTGTCGTCGAGCCCCATGGTTTCCATGTAGTAGGACGCCCAGACATGGTTGGTGCCGCCGAGCGAGGAGACCGAGACGATCGGCTTGCGGCCGTCGGGCCGCTTCCATTGCGTGAAGGCCTCCAGCGAGTTGATGCCCTGGTCCTTCAGATCCTTGCGCAGGATGAACATCACCGAGTTCGACCGCGTGTCGACCGGCAGCAGCACGCGCGCGGCGCGGCCGTGATTGGTCAGCTGCATCGGATGGGTGACGTCGCCGATGCCGATGTCGCCCTGTGACGAGGCGATGATCTCGCGGGTCTTCACGCCGCTGCCGCCCTGCACCAGCTTGCAGTCGAGCCCGGCCTCCTTGAAGTAGCCGATGCGGTCAGCGACAAATTGTGTCTGATAGACCGGCACCGCGACCGGATAGATCGCGCGCCCCGTAGCCGCCTGCGCCCATGCACGCCCGGCCGCCAGCGTCGCGCCGCCCGCGGCGATCACCGTCAGAGCCGATCGCCTCGACACATGGGGCATGGTGAGGCGCGCCATCACGCGTGCTCCTTCGCCGAGATCCTGTCGAGCGCGCTGAGCACCGCGTCGCCCATCTGGGCGGTCGACAGCTTCCTTGCACCGGCCTCGGCGATATCGGCGGTGCGCGCGCCGGAGGCGAGCGCGGTCTGCACCGCCTGCTCAAGCAGGTCGGCATCCTCCGGGCGATTCAGCGTCAGGCGCAGCAGCATCGCGACGCTGAGGATCGAGCCGAGCGGATTGGCGATGCCTTTGCCCGCGATATCGGGCGCGCTGCCATGCACCGGCTCGTAGAGCGCCTTGCGCCGGCCGAAGCGATCCACCGGACCGAGCGAGGCCGACGGCAGCATGCCGAGCGAGCCCGAGGCCATCGCTGCGCAGTCGGACAGGATGTCGCCGAAGATGTTGCCCGTCACCATGACGTCGAACTGCCGCGGCTCGCGCACGATCTGCATCGCGGCATTGTCGACATAGAGATGGGTCAGCTCGACGTCGGAGAATTCCTCCTTGTGCAGCCTGATCACCTCCTCGCGCCAGACCACGCTGGTCTCCAGCACATTGGCCTTGTCGACCGAGCAGACCTTGTTGCGCCGGGTTCGCGCCAGCTCGAACGCCGAGCGCGCCACGCGGCGGATCTGGTTCGTCGTGTATTGCTCGGTGTTGAAGCCGCGGCGCTGGCCGTCCGGCAATGTCTCGATGCCGCGCGGCTCGCCGAAATAGATGCCGCTGGTCAATTCGCGGATGATGACGAAGTCGACGCCGTCGAGCACCTCGGGCTTGAGCGGCGCCGACGCCGACAGCGCCGGGCTCGCCACGATCGGCCTCAAGTTCGCGTAGAGATCGTATTTGCTGCGCAGCCCCAGCAGGCTGCCGGCCTTGCGCGCCGCCGCCGGCACTTCGGTGGTCTCCGGTCCACCGGTCGCGCCCCACAGGATGGCGTCGGCCTCGTCCATCGCCTCCGCGGTATCCTCGGGCAGCACCTTGCCGGTCGCCAGATACGGGATCAGGCCGTATTGCGCCTCCCGCAAGGTCATCGGTACGTTACGTTTGGCCGCGAACCACTCGAGCACGCGGCGCGACTGCGCGGTGACCTCGGGACCGATGCCCTCGCCGCCGACGACGGCAACCTTGACCATGTTGGATTGCGTGCTCATGCCGGTGTCCTTGAAACGGGTGTCTTCTGAAAATGAATCCAGGGCCGCGCTGTGCGGTCCGAAGCCTGGAAGGCGTGGATCTCGTCGTCGCGCTGCAACGTCAGCGCCACCTCGTCGAGCCCCTTCAACAGCCCTTCGCGCCGCCGCGGATCGATCTCGAAGGAATGCCGCGCGCCCGACGGCGAGACGATGGTCTGTGCCTCGAGGTCGATCGAGACCTTGCCCGCGCCCTGTGTCGCCGCGATGTCGGCGGCAAGCGAATCCACCACCGCCTTGTCGACGACGACGGGCAGGATTCCATTCTGGAAGCAGTTGGCGAAGAAGATGTCGCCGAAGCCGGAGCCGATGATGGCGCGGATGCCGCGCTCCTGCAGCGACCACACCGCGCCCTCGCGCGACGAGCCGCAGCCGAAATTCGGCCCCGTGACCAGGATCTCCGCCTCCCGATACGGCTCGCGGTTGAGAATGAAATCCGGATTCTCCGAGCCGTCGGGCAGATAGCGCAGCGAGCCGAACGCCCATTTGCCGAGCGTGCCGCGGACCCCGTTGCCGACCAGGCGCTCGATCCGGATGATCACGTCGGTATCGATATTGGCGCGCATGATCGGCGCGGCGGTTGCAGTGAGCTTGTCGAACGGTTTTGGCATCGTCTAGCGTCCCATCATCCTGACATCGGCGATCGCGCCGGCAATGGCCGAGGCCGCAGCACTCGCGGGGCTCGCCAGATGCGTTCGCGCGCGTGGCCCTTGGCGGCCGACGAAGTTGCGGTTCGAGGTGGAGACCGAGCGCTGCCCGGGCGCCACCACCTCGCCATTGGCGGCAAGGCACATCGAGCAACCGGGCTCGCGCCATTCGAAGCCGGCCTCGATGAAGATCTTGTCGAGCCCTTCGGCGACCGCCTCGCGCTTGACGTTTTCCGAGCCCGGCACCACCCAGGCGCGGACCCCGGCCGCGACCTTGCGGCCGCGAGCGACCTCGGCCGCGGCGCGCAGATCGCTCAGCCGGCTGTTGGTGCAGGAGCCAATGAACACCCAGTCGACCGGCGTGCCGGCAATCGGCGCACCGCCCTGCAGGCCCATATACTCGAGCGCGGTCTCGATCGCGGCGCGCCGCGCCGGATCGTCGACCGTCTTCGGATCGGGAATGAGGCCATCGACACCCACGACGTGCTCGGGGCTGATGCCCCAGGTCACCTGCGGGATGATTGTCTCGACATCGATCACGACCTCGCGGTCGAACACCGCATCGGGATCGCTCGGCAATTCGCGCCATGCCTTGACCGCGAGATCCCACATCTCGCCCTGCGGCGCGTAAGGGCGGCCGCGCAGGAATTCGAACGTCGTCTCGTCCGGTGCTACCATGCCCATCTTGGCGCCGAGCTCGATCGAGAGGTTGCAGATCGTCAGGCGTCCCTCGATCGGCAGCGCGCGGATCGCGCTGCCGGCATATTCGACCGCGCAGCCGGTGCCGCCGGCCGCGCCGACATGCCCGATCAGCGCGAGGATCATGTCCTTGGCGGTGACGCCGAGCGGCAGCTTGCCCTCGAAGCGCGCGCGCATCGTCTTCGGGCGGCGCTGGATCAGCGCCTGTGTCGCCAACACATGCGTGAGTTCGCTCGATCCGATGCCGAAGGCGAGCGCGCCAAGGCCGCCATGGGTGCAGGTGTGGCTATCGCCGCAGACGATCGTCGCGCCCGGCAGGCTCAAGCCGAGTTCCGGCCCGATGACATGGACGATGCCCTGGCCGGGCTGGTCGACATCGAACAGCGTGATGCCGCTCGCCGCCGTCTCGGTCCGCAGCGCGGCCAGCAATTCCTGTCCGATCTTGCTGGTTCCGGCGCGGCCGGGCGCCGTCGACAACGCGTGATCCGGCGTCGCAAACGTCAGTTCGGGATTGTGAACCTTGAGGCCACGGCTCTTGAGATCGAGCAGGCCGCGCGAGCCGCCGAGATCGTGCAGCAGATGGCGGTCGATATGAAGGAGGTCAGTGTCCTCGCTCAGGCGGGCAATGACATGCTGGTCCCAGATCTTGGCCAGCATCGTACGACCGGTCTTTTCCAAGACAGTCCTCCCTTCGGCTTCTTGAGGCCAGCGGCGCGCGCCGCTGATCGCCGCTTTGCGCGGCTTGGCGTTGCGGGCATCAAATCACGCGGGCGACCGCCCGGCCAGAGCCGAGTGGCAAACATGCCATCGAGGGAGGGCTGCGCCTGGGCAGCTTGACAAAGCCGTAGCCCGGATGGAGCGAAGCGAAATCCGGGCTACAGATCGCCAACCTTGTGTCGGAATTCCTACGACGCCAGCGCTTCCTCCGGCATCACGGCCGACAGATGCTGGCTCTCGGCCACCGCGCGGTTGGTGATGCGGCCGCGATGGACGTTGAGGCCGGCGCGCAGATGCGGATCCTCGACCAGCGCGCGCAGCCCCTTCGAGGCCAGCGCCAGGCCGAACGGCAAGGTGGCGTGGTTGAGCGCGTGGCTCGAGGTGACCGGCACCGCGCCCGGCATGTTGGCGACGCAATAATGCACGATGTCGTCGACCAGATAGGTCGGCGCCTGATGCGTGGTCGCCTTCGAGGTCTCGAAACAGCCGCCCTGATCGATCGCGACGTCGACCAGCACCGCACGGCGTTTCATGCCTGCGAGCTGTGCGCGCGACACCAGCTTTGGCGCGCTGGCGCCGGGCACCAGCACCGCGCCGATCACAACGTCAGCCGCGAAAACTTCCTGCTCGATCGCTTCCAGCGTGGCGTAACGGGTGCGGACGCGCCCGAGGAAAAGGTCGTCGAGCGCGCGAAGCCGCGGCAGTGAACGGTCGAGAATTGTGACGTCGCTGCCGAGCCCGGCCGCCATCCGCGATGCATGGGTGCCGACCACGCCGCCGCCGATGATCGCGACGCGCGCCGGCGGAACGCCCGGCACGCCGCCGAGCAGCTTGCCCATGCCATCGGCGGATTTGCGCAGCGCGGCGCCCGCGGCCTCGATCGCCAGCCGGCCTGCGACTTCGCTCATCGGCGCGAGCAGCGGCAGCCCGCCATGCGCGTCGGTCACGGTCTCATAGGCGACCGCCGTGCAGCCGGAGGCGATCAGCCCCGCGGTCTGCGGCACGTCGGGCGCGAGATGCAGATAAGTGAACAGGATCTGCCCCTCGCGCAGCCGGATCCATTCGGACGGCTGCGGCTCCTTCACCTTCACGATCATCTCGGCGACCGAGAAAACCTCTTCGGCGGTGTCGGCAATCCGTGCGCCGGCCTGGGTGTAGACGTCATCGCCGGCACCGATGCCGTCGCCGGCGCCGCGCTGGACCACGACTTCGTGGCCGTGCGCCACATATTCCCGCACCGAGGCAGGCGTCAGCCCGACCCGATATTCCTCGACCTTGATTTCCTTGGGCACGCCGATGCGCATGGTCCGCTCCTTGAAGGATTCGTTTCCGTTAGCCTCAAGGCTATTCCTCGTCACACGGCGTTTCTCAGCGAATTCCGGCTTGTGCACATACAGATACGCTCATATCCTTCGTTTCCAGCTCACCGCTCGAAGGAAAACTGCGTGGACGGTCTCGATCGTATCGATCTCAGAATCCTTGCCGAGCTCGTCGCCGACGCTCGCGCCAGCCAGATCGAGCTTGCCGAGAAGGTCGGGCTGTCGCCGACCGCCTGCGCGCGGCGCATCCGCCATCTCGAGGAGATCGGTGTGATCCGCGGCTACCGGGTCGACCTCGAGCCGACCGCGCTTGGCCTCGTGACAACCGTCGTCGTCACCATCACGCTGGAGAAGCAGAGCGAGGATTATCTCGCAGCCTTCGAGGCCGCGATCGCACGCTGCCCCGATGTCGTGTCCTGCCATCTGATGTCGGGCAGCGACGATTATCATCTGCAGGTCATCGCCCGCGACATCGCCGACTTCGAGCGCATCCACAAGCAGCATCTGTCGCGGATGCCGGGCGTCGCCCGCATCCATTCCAGCTTCGCGATGCGCGAAGTGGTCCGCCGCACCATTCCCGAAACCGCGCTGCGCGGCTGATCGCCGAGTGCGGCTCCGACTCACCTCTCCCTTGGGAGAGGTCGGCGCGCAGCGCCGGGTGAGGGGTTACGCTCTCTCGTTAGAGCAGCACGCCCTCACCCGATTTGCTGCGCAAATCGCCCTCTCCCCGCCGGGGAGAGGTGAACGGAGCCCGCGGACAATCCTGCTCATTGCGCCCTCGCGCGCGGCCACATCCGCGCCAGCGTCTCGTCCTTCTTGACGACGACATGCCAGAGCGTCGCCGCGATATGCAGCGCGACCACGGCATAAACGAAGTAGGCAAGCAGGCCATGCGCCAGCTCGCCCGCCTCCGCGACCGCCTTGTTGTCGGCGAACAGGCGCGGCCAGCTGAAGGTCCAGAAATAGCGCAGCGAGTAGCCGCCGGCCGACGAGAACATGTATCCGGTCACCGGCATCACGAAGAGGATGGCGTAGAGCGCCCAGTGATTGAGCCTTGCGGCGATCCTGACCAGCGGCGAGAACGAGCCCGGCTCCGGCGGCGCCGTGGTCACGGCGCGCACCATCAGCCGCAGGATCGCCAGGAAGAACAGGGTGACGCCGAGCGACTTGTGCACCTCGAGCAGCTCGCGCCGCGGCGACGTCCCCGCCGGCTGCAGCCCGCAATAAAGCCCGATCAGCATGGCCGCGATGAACAGCACCGCCGTCGCCCAGTGAATCCTGCGCAACAGCGGATCGTAGCTGGCCGTCATGTCCGTCGTCACAAGGCGCCTGCGCTTGAAGCCAGCCCGTGCGGGTTCGGCCCGAAAAAGGAAGCCGTTCCATAGATGATCGCGCAACGCCTGCCTACGGGGGCGGGCGTCACCTTCGATCACGATCGCGAAGGCTGGAGGCCTGCGCTCCCTCCTCGTCATTCCGGGATGCGTGCGCAGCGCGCAGGCCCGGAATCCATCGGGCCACATCGTCGCGGCAAAATGGATTCCGGGCTCGCGCTCCGCGCGCCCCGGAATGACGAACGGAGGGTCCGGCGCAGCCACGCGCTCACTGTCACAAACCGCGCCCGCTGTCACAAACGCTGTCACAATCGGAGCCGCCCGGCTCCGCGCCCACACGCATTTTTTAGTCGTGATTCGCTGTCTTCTATGACAGAATTGCTACAATTCGATATCAGTTCGGTTACACGCGGAGCGGTGAATGAGCATGGAGTGGCGGGCGCGGCCGGTTTCGCTGGCTTGGTCGAATCCAGTGGTCCGGTGGTGGGGCTTCCTGAGCCTCGTCAGTGCCGCCAACATCGCGATCTGGTTCGCGCTGTACCGACAGTTCCACGAGCAGTCGAACGGCAGCCTCAGCAATACGTCCGGCATCGGCCTGATGCTGCTGCTCTGCGCGGCCTATGTGTTCGGCTGCGCGTTCCGCTCGGTGCTGCCGCGCGCCGACGTGCAGCGCATCTGCCTGTTCGACACCTGGCTGTCGAGCGTCGTGGTCGGCCGCACCGTCGCGACCGTCGCCGAGGTCTGCTTCGCCGCGCAATGGGCGATCGTGCTGCATCAGCTCGGCACCATGACCGGCGCCGAGACCACCATCAATATCGCCTGGATCATCGTGCCGCTGATCGTGATCGCGGAATGCTTCTCCTGGTATGCGGTGCTGACCACCCACTACCTCTGCAACGCGATCGAGAACTCGATCTGGGCCGTGGTGTTCTTCCTGGTCGGGATCGCGCTGTGCCGGCTGCTGCCCGAGTTTCAGGGCCCGGTGCGCTGGGCCTTCATCGTCGCGATCGTCGGCATCGCCGCCTTCCTCGCCTTCCTGATGACCATCGACGTCCCGATGTATCTGAACCGCTGGCGCGCCAATCTCGCCGCCGGCGGCACGCTGCTGCATCCACTCGATGGCCTGCGCGACGTCAGCCGGCGCTGGGTCGTGACCCACGACATCGCCGAGTGGCGCGAGGAGATCGCCTGGATGTCGCTATATTTCAGCATGGCGGTGTGGTCGAGCCTCGCGCTCTGCGTCGGCTACTCGCTCGAGGATCAGCTGCCGCGCTACCGCACCGAGCCGGCGATCGTCGCGACGACGCCGGCGATCGAAAGCCCGGCACCGGCGATCGTCAGCACGACGCCGGCGGCGCAGCACACCGCGACGATCGACGCGGCGGCGCCGTCACGGAATTGAGCGGCGGCCGCGCCGCGCGGCTTGCGGCCGTCGGCGCTTCCGGAGTAAACGCTGAGGCATCCCGCCCATCCGTCAGCGCGTTCATGCCCCGCATCACCATCATCGAAACCGGGCTCGTCAGTCCGCAATTCCGCGAGCGCCACGGCAGCTATCCGCAGATGTTCCAGCGGATGGTGGCCACGGCCGATCCGTCGATCGCCTGCGATGTCGTGAGCGTCGCCAACGGTGAGGCACTTCCGGATCCAGCCACATTGGATGCGATCCTGATCACGGGATCAGCGGCCGGTGTCTATGACGATGTCGCCTGGATCGCGCCGCTCGAAGCCTTCGTGTGCGCCGCCCATGACAAGCGCGTTCCGCTGGTCGGCGTCTGCTTCGGCCACCAGCTGATCGCGCAGGCGCTCGGCGGCACCGTGCGCAAATCCGAGAAAGGCTGGGGCATCGGCCGCCATGTCTATCGGATAGCGCCGGACAACGGGCTGATCGACGGCGAGACGATCGCGGCGGCCGCCTCGCATCAGGACCAGGTGACCGCCCCGCCCACCTCCGCACGCACCATCATGGCGTCCGCGTTCACACCGCATGCCGGGCTGCTCTATGCCAACGGCACCACGCTGTCGGTGCAGCCGCATCCGGAATTCACCGTCGACTATGCCGACGCGCTGTGCGATCTGCGCCGCGGCCTCGCGCCTGATGCCGTGGTCGAGACGGCCAAGGCATCGCTCACCGCACCTCTCGACCACGCCACGCTCGGCGGCGTGGTGACGCGCTTTCTCACCGTCCATAAGCCCGCGTAAGACAGCGCCTCAGGTCATGCTGCCCGGCATGAAGCAGCGCACGCGCGGGTGGCCGTCGATATAGTGCTTCCACACCATGGTCCGCCCGATCTTGTTCGGCTCGGTGATCAAGGCCTCGTTCGGCACCACGACCCATTCGTCGTCGATGTGCACGCGATAATGGCCATGATCCGACTCCCAGTCCGGATCGGCGACCACGTATCCGTCGGCGTCGGAACAGCATTGTCCGTAACCGCTGTGCAGGTTTTCGAACCAGGGCTTCAGAGGTGAATTGGCGTAGCGGCCGTCGTCGCGCGCCAGGGTCGGCGATGTCAACCACATCGCCCCCAGCAGCAGTGCCGCACGCGTGATGGCGTGCATGGTGTCGTCTCCGCAAGTGTCGATCCAGCTACGGGCGCACATCGCTCGACCGTTCGCCCGCGGCATTGGCGTCACAGGCGAAAGCACGACGAATCGGCGCCCCAGCACCTGACGTTTGGCCATGCAAGAGCAGCGCCAGACTGCATTCCGGGAGACTACGGGCGACGAAAGTATGGGGTGTGCGGACCATCGCGTGCCACGCGCGGCAAGTCGCCATCTCAAGCCCGCGCGTTCGGCTTCGGCACGGCTCGATCAGCGGATCGCCGCAGCGACCTCGGGGACCAGCGGCGGTGCGCTTCGCGATGCCGCCTGCAGCGCGCATTCGACGAACCGGCGCGGCAGCAGCGAGGCGTTCGAGCGCATCGCCACCAGCATGCGGCTCTCCGCATCCGGCGTGTCCAGCGCTTTCGCAACAACGTTCATGACGCCAGCCTGCTGGTAACAGGACGGCAGGATCGAAAGTCCGATCCCGGCGGCGACGAGGCTGAGCACCGTGCGCAGTTCGTGCGCCTCCTGCGCGATCCGCGGCGCAAAGCCGGCGCGCCGGCACAGCATCGCCGCCTGGTCGCCGACGCCGCAACCGCTCTCCGCCATGCCGACGAATTCGTGCTCGGCAAGGTCCGCAACGCTGAGCTTGCCGGGCGCGGCGGCCAGCGGGTGATCGATCGGCAGGAACACCATCAACCGGTCGCGCCAGACGACGTGAACCTGCAGATCGGCCGCCGGCCGGAAATCCAGCGGCGGGCGCATGATCGCGACGTCGAGCTCCGCGTCGGCGAGGGCCTGCAGCTGCTTTGCCGTCGACATGTGCCTGAGTTCGATCTTCACCCGCGGATAGCTGCTGCGGAAGCCGCGGAACAGTTCGGCGAACATATCGAGCATCGGAACCGAGTCGGTAAAGCCGACACGGACCGCGCCGGCTTCACCGCGCGCTGCACGGCGCACGGTCTCCGATGCGAGGTCGAGCTCGCTGACGGCCCGCCGTGCGTGCTCCAGCAGCAATTGGCCGGCCTCGGTGAGTTCGACCGCGCGCCGTGTCCGCGACAACAGCTGGGTGCCGAGCTCCTCCTCCATCGCCTTGATCTGTGTGCTCAGCGGCGGCTGGCTGACATGCAGCCGCTTGGCGGCGCGGCTGAAGCTGAGCTCTTCGGCGACCGCGATGAAGTAGCGAAGCTGCCTGTAATCCATCGCTTATTCCGTTTCCCTATAAGTGACGGGTCAAAGCGGTATTTGACCTCCCAGGTCCGTTTCCCGATCTTGGCGCCAAAACGCGGATGCTCCAAGGGGCAACACGCGCGGCCGGTCAGCCATGCGAAATCGCCGCGAATAACAGGTGCTCCGCCCGGTTCGGATCACAGGCGCGATAACAAGAAAGCAAGGGAGGATTCCAATGGGCCAAGCGTCCATCAGCGAGCTCGAACAGCAAACCATCCGCCGGGTCTATTGGCGGCTGATTCCGATCCTCTTCGTCATGATGTTCTTCAACTATCTCGACCGCATCAATCTCGGCTACGCCGGCCTGACGATGAACAAGGACCTCGGCCTCAGCCCCGCCATCTTCGGCTTTGCGGCGAGCATCTTCTTCCTCGGCTACATGGTGCTCGAGGTGCCGAGCAATCTGATGCTGCACTGGCTCGGCGCCCGGATCTGGCTCGCGCGCATCCTGATCACCTGGGGCCTCGTCGCCACGCTCACCGCCTTTGTCTGGAATCCGCTCAGCCTCTATGTGATGCGGTTCGGCCTCGGCGTTGCGGAGGCCGGCTTCATGCCCGGCGTGGTGCTTTATTTGACCTATTGGTTCCCCACGCGCTATCGCGCCCGTGCCGTGGCCGGCTACATCATCGCCGGCTCGTTCTCGGCCGTGCTTGGCGGGCCGATCTCGACCAGCATCATGACCTTCCTCGACGGCGCCGCCGGCCTGCATGGCTGGCAATGGATGTTCATCGCCGAGGGCGTGCCGACCATTCTGCTCGGCCTCTTCACGCTCTATTATCTGACCGACCGTCCCGCCAAAGCGAACTGGCTCACCAAAGAGCAGGCCGCCTGGCTGGAGGGCGAGCTCGCCGCCGAGCGGGCCGAGATCGAACAACAGGGGCAGCACAGGTTGATCGAATGCGTGCTCGATATCAGGGTCTGGCTGCTGGCTGCGCTGTTCGGCTGCGCGCTGGTCGGTATCTATGGCCTGCTGTTGTGGCTGCCGCAGATCATCAAGGGCATGGGCAATCTCAGCAACATCGAGGTCGGCTTCCTGTCGGCGATCCCGCCGCTGCTCGGCGTCGTCGGCACCATCGTGGTCAGCCGCAGCTCGGACAAGACAGGCGATCGCAAGTTTCATCTTGCGGCCGTCTATCTGCTCGCCGCCGTCGCGATGCTCGGCAGCGCCTATGTGGCGAGCCCGGTGCTGGCCTTCGTGTTGCTCTGCATCGTTGGCTTCAGCCTGAACGCCGGCAATCCGCTGTTCTGGAGCATCAACGCCTCGCTGCTGACCGGCGCGGCCGGCGCCGCCGCGATCGCCATGGTCAACACGCTGGCGCAGTTCGGCGGGCTGATCGGCCCCTGGTGCATTGGGCTGATCAAGGACTCCACCGGAAGCTTCTCCTGGGCGCTGGTCGGCATCGCCGGCTTCCTGTTCGTCGCATCCGCCATCGCCGCCACCATGCGCGTCAAACCGCGCGAGACCGAATTGACGGGCGCGATCCCGTCATCCGTCGCCCACTGACAACTCTGCCAAGGAAGCAACCATGATCATCGACTGTCACGGCCATTACACCACCGAGCCGGCCAAGCTGCAGATCTTCCGCGACAAGCAGCTCGCCGGCCTCGCCGACAGATCGCGCCGGCCGCTCACCACCAATCTCGGCATCACCGACGACGAGATCCGCACCAGCGTCGAGGGCGCGCAGCTCCGCCTGCAGAAGGAGCGTGGCACCGACGTCACCATCTTCTCGCCGCGCGCCGCCGGCATGGCGCACCATGTCGGCAAGGAAGCGACCAGCCGGGAATGGACCACGATCTGCAACGACCTCGTGCACCGGGTCTGCACGCTGTTCCCGCAGAATTTCGTACCCGTGTGCCAGCTGCCGCAGAGCCCCGGCGTCAAGCCCGCCAACTGCATCGAGGAGCTCGAGCGCTGCGTGACGCAGCTCGGCTTCGTCGGCTGCAACCTCAATCCCGATCCCGCCGGCGGCTATTGGTGCGATCCTCCGCTGACCGACGAATGGTGGTATCCCCTCTATGAGAAGATGGTCGAGCTCGACGTGCCGGCGATGGTCCATGTCTCTTCGTCCTGCAATCCCTGCTTCCACGGCACCGGCGCGCATTATCTCAACGGCGACACCACTGCCTTCATGCAGTTCCTGACCTCAGACATCTTCAAGCGCTTCCCGACCCTGCGGTTCATCATCCCGCATGGCGGCGGCGCGGTGCCCTATCACTGGGGCCGCTACCGCGGCCTGGCGCAGGACATGAAGCTGCCGCCGCTGTCGGAGCATCTGTTGAAGAACGTGTTCTTCGACACCTGCGTCTATCATCTCCCCGGCATCGAACTGTTGACCAGGGTGATCCCGGTCGAGAACATCCTGTTTGCGTCGGAGATGGTCGGCGCGGTCCGCGGCATCGATCCCGAGACCGGGCATCACTTCGACGACACCCGCCGCTACATCGATGCGCTGCCCCTGCGCACGGAGGACAAGGCCAAGATCTTCGAGGGCAACGCCCGCCGCGTCTATCCGCGCCTCAATGCCCATCTCGACCGCCGCGCGCACTAGCCGATCGCGCCGACAACACACCGGAGAACACCGATGGCCATAGGATTTGCAATTCACAAGGCGAAGCGGAAAGTCTCGCCCGACCTCGTCGCGCGCTACCGCACGCTGCCGGTCGCCAATATCAGCGATGTGATGTCGCGGATGGCGGGCACCAACCGGCTGCGGCCGATGCATGCGGGCGGCTGGCTCGGCGGCCCGGCGCTGACCGTGAAGACCCGGCCCGGCGACAACCTGATGGTGCACAAGGCGATCGACCTGGCCCAGCCGGGCGACGTCATCGTGGTCGACGCCGGCGGCGTCCTGGTCAACGCCATCATCGGCGAGATCATGTCGACGCTCGCCGAGAAGAAGGGCGTCGCGGGCTTCGTGATCGACGGCTCGATCCGCGATGCCGGCGCGATCCGCGCCGGTTCGTTCCCGGTGTTTGCCGCCGGCGTCGCCCATCGCGGCCCCTACAAGGACGGCCCGGGCGAGATCAATTGCGCCATCTCGGTCGACGGCATGATCGTCGAGCCCGGCGATCTCATCGTGGCCGACGATGACGGCGTGCTCTGCGTGCCGCATGACGAGGCGGAAGCCGTCTGCAAGCTGACCGAGGCCAAGAAGGCGAGCGAAGAAAAGGCCATCCAGCAGATCCTCGCCGGCACCAGCGACCGCCGCTGGGTTGACGATGCCCTGCACCGCCTCGGCTGCGAGTTCAAGGATTAACCTGCCGCCGTGTCCGGGAGGCGGAATGCCTGCCTCTTGGGCATAAGTCTCCGCAAAACCGGCGAGAATCACCACCGCGCAGCCGGTTGGCGGGCCCGTCCACCGGCATCGGGAATTTTTCCCGATTGCCGATGGAAAAGAATCCCGGACCTCCGGGACACATCTTGTTTGCCAAAGCACCAGCGCTCCCGCAGTCTCAAAGCCAAGGTTCGTCGGGGATAAAAGTCGAACCGGGACAACAGGGTGGGCGTTATGGCTGGTGCGTTGTTGCGTACGGCAACACGATTTTTGTCTGGTTCGGTCACTACGCGCGGCGCTGCGGCCATGCTCACCGCCATCGGCGCCGCAGCGCCGCTGACGATGGTGCAGGCCCAGACCCCCGCCCCGACCGAACTGCCGCCGGTCACCGTGATTGCCCCCTCGCCGCTTTCAGGCACACGCAGCATCAAGCCTGCCGCCCGGCCGGTGGTGCGGACCTCGCGAACCGCCCGAACACAGGCCGCGCCGGCCCAAACCGCGGCGGCGCCCGAGGGCGGCGCCGGGGTCCCGGGCCCCTCCGACCGTGACTCGAGCCTGCTTGACCGCGACAAGATCCCGTCCAACACCGAGGTGCTGACCTCGGCGGATTTCAGCCGCAACTATTCGACGAACTTTCTCGACTCGGTGAACCGCAAGTTGCCCGGCGTCACGCTGACCGACCAGACCGGCAATCCGTTCCAGCGCAATCTCGACTACCGCGGCTTCGTCGCCTCGCCGGTTCAGGGAACGCCGCAGGGCATCGCGGTCTATCAGAATGGCGTGCGCATCAACGAATCCTGGGGCGACGTCGTCAACTGGGATTTCATCCCGGAAAAGGCCATCGACCGGGTGTCGCTGGTTCCCAACAACCCCGTGTTCGGCCTGAACGCGATCGGCGGCGCGCTCAGCATCCAGATGAAGAACGGCTTCACCTATCAGGGCGTCGAGGGTGAAGTGTTCGGCGGCTCCTATGGGCGCGTGCAGGGCAGCGTGCAGGCCGGCGGCCAGAAGGAGAACATCTCGGCCTATGCCGCGTTCGAATCCGCCTATGATCGCGGATGGCGCGACTACGCCAATTCGTCACACGTCAACCGCATGTATGTCGACATCGGCGCGCGCAACGACGACACCGAATTCCACGTCAATTTCACCGGCGCCAGCAATCTGCTCGGCAACGTCGCCGCAACGCCGGTCGAGATGCTCAATCAGCGCTGGTCGAGCGTCTACACCTGGCCGCAATCGACGATGCTGCAGCTCGCCTTCGTCAACGCCACGCTGAGCCATAATTTCTCGGACACCTGGTCGTTCCAGGGCAACGCCTATTTCCGCGGTTTCCGGCAGACCCATGTCGACGGCAACGGCACCGACGTTGCGCCGTGCGACGATCCCACGACCTTGTGCATCGGCGACGGCCTTCCGGTTTTCGGTCCTGCGGATGGTCCCGCGACTCCGAACACACTGGGCAACGCCTTCCTTGGCGAAATCGATCGCAACCGGGCCGCGACCAACAGCTTTGGCGGTACGGCCCAGTTCACCAACACAGACAGACTGTTCGGGCACGACAACCACGTCGTCATGGGTGTCAGCGTCGACCATGGCAACACCAAGTTTACCGCGACCAGCGAGCTCGGCACCGTCGACCAGAATCTGTTCGTGACGGGCACCGGGGTCTTCATCAACCAGCCCGACGCCGGTCTCAGCCCGGTCGATCTGCGCGCAACCAACACCTACACCGGCGTCTACCTCACCGACACGTTCGACGTGACGAACAGGTTCTCGGTCACTGCAGGTGGACGGTTCAACTATGCCCAGATCGACCTGCAGGACCAGACCGGGACCAACGACCTGCTCAACAGCAGCAATCGTTTCCAGCGCTTCAACCCGGTGATCGGCGGCACCTTCAAGATCACCCCGAACCTCACCGCCTATGCCGGCTATTCGGAGGCCAACCGCGCGCCGACGCCGCTGGAGCTCGGCTGCTCCGACCCCAACCATCCCTGCATGATCGATACCTTCCTGGTGGCCGACCCGCCGCTCAAGCAGGTGGTGTCGCACACCGTCGAGGCCGGCCTGCGCGGCAGCTGGGGCCGCGACGCCAGGACCGGCGTGCTGAGCTGGGGCCTGGGCGTGTTCCACACCCTGTCCGACGACGACATCATCCAGGTGACAAGCCCGCTCGGCGTCAACAATTTCGGCTTCTTCCAGAATGCCGGGCAAACCTTGCGGCAGGGCATCGAGGCCAAGCTCGACTATCGCCTCGATCGCTGGAACGCCTACGCCAACTACACCTACGTCGACGCCACCTATCGAAGCGCGATCACGCTGTCCTCGCCGAACAATCCGAATGCCCTGACCAACGACGCCGGCGCGCAATTTGTCAACGTCACGCCGGGTGACCACATCCCGGGCATTCCCGCGCACCGCTTCAAGGCCGGCGTCGACTACAACGTGACAGATGCGTGGAAGGTCGGCGCCGACCTCAACGTCGTGGGCAGCCAGTGGATCATCCATGACTACACCAACCAGAGCCCGAAGGTGCCGGCCTACTCGGTCGTCAATTTGCACACGTCATACCAGGTCACGAAGAACATCGAGGTGTTCGGCCTGATCAACAATGTGTTCAACCGGCACTACTATCTGAGCGGCGCGTTCTATCAGACGGGCGGCTTTACCAGCGCCGGCGGCCTCCCCAACCTGATGGCGCAGCTGAACGATCCGCGCACCTTCGTGCCCGGCATGCCGCTCGCCGCCTATGCCGGCATCAGGGCGAAGTTTTAGGGGAATTTCCTGCGGGCCCGCGATGCTTTCGACGCCGTCATTGCGAGGAGCGAAGCGACGAAGCAATCCATTTTTGCTCGCGGCGTGATGGATTGCTTCGCGGAGCCTGTCATCCGGCGGCGCTATGCGCCGACCGGGTGGCTCGCAATGACGTGGATGGAGCAACCCGACATCAACTCCGCCAGCCTGACTGATGCCGCGCGCTACGCCACCGTCCCGCCGTCGACCGGCATCGCGATGCCGGTGACAAACGACGCCTTGTCCGACAGCAGGAACACCGCGACCTCGGCGATCTCCTCGGGGCGCGCGGCGCGGCCCATCGGGTTGCGGGTCACCGCGGCCTTGATCAATTCTTCGGGGTCGGCCTCGTTGTGGCCCGGCTGGTCGGGCCGGTTGACGAACACCCGCAGCATCGGCGTGTCGATCGCGCCAGGACAGATCGCATTGACGCGCACGCCGTCCTTGGCGTGGCGCTTGGCGAGCGCCCGCGCGAGGCCGATCACGCCGGCCTTGGCCGCCGAATAGGTCGGGCTCCACGGCGAACCGACCAGACCCGAGGTCGATGCGGTGAACAGGATGCTGCCCTTGCGTCGCGCCATCATCTGCCCAAGCGCCGCATGGGTGGTGATCAGCTGCGAGCGCAGATTGAGGTCGACGCTGAGGTCCCAGCCTTCCAGATCGTCGATCACGGACGGACCGGGAATGCCGAGATGATTCCAGACGCAATCGAGCGCGCCGAACTCCTTCACAGTTGCAGCGACGATGTCGCGCGCAAAGCCGTCGTCGCGCAGGTCGCCGGTCAGCGCCAGCGCGCGTCCGCCGCCCTTTTTGATCTCGTCGACCACCGCCTTCGCACCAGCCTCGTTCTGGTCGACGACCACGACCGCCGCGCCCTCGCGCGCGAGAATGAGCGCGCCGGCGCGGCCGGCGCCCGACGCCGCGGCGGTGACGAGTGCGATCTTGCCTTGCATGTCCATGGTTCGATCCTGATTGTGCTCGCGACCACGAGCCTTCTTAGTTCTGATTGAAGTTTTGGTTGGATCAGGACCGCAACGCCAAAGTCTTGCGCTGAAGCGCTACTTCATGCCCTCGATCTGTTCGAACGCGCTAAAGCATGATCCGGAAAAGTGCGAAGCGGTTTTCCGAAGAGATCATGCTCAAACAAGGAGCTAAAGCGCGATGACCATTCGACTTAATCTCGTCGCGCTAGCGGCCGCCGAACAGAACCGGAGACTGGCCAGGCAGCAGCTGCGAATGGATGTCGCTGTCCATGCGCTCCGCCCCTTGCTGGGTGAAACCAGCCCCGAACGACAGGGTGACATTCGAGGTCGGGCGGAACTCCAGTCCCGCCCGCGCCGTATACCCGGCGTTGACGCCGGGATTGCCGCTGAACGGCGCCAGCGGCCCGCCGGCGCCGGGGGGATTGTATTTCAACGAGTCGAAGCCGGCGAAGAACGTCACCGGCGTATCACCGACGCCTTTGAAATTGTAGCCGACCTGCGCGCCCTGATATTCGAGCGAGCCGAACGCCGCCGATCGACCGAGCGTGTTCCAGCCGGCGCGGCCGCCTTCGCTGCCGATAAACCAGCCATCCGGACGGCCGTTCAGATACGAGAAGTCGCCGCCTTGCGGGGCGGTGGCGTCAAAGCCCGGAAAGTTGCCGTAAGTGTCCGCCTTCTGGCCATCGGCCAGGCTGCCGCCGAAGCCGAACAGCGAGCCCGGCGTCCAGTAGCGCACAGGTCCAGCCTGGGCGTTGGCCTGCTGGGCGCCGAGACAGAGCACTGCGGCGATGACTGCGAGACCGGATTTGCTTGCGAAAGTGGACATCAGGTTACCGTCACGTGCGGGCAAACTATACCCGTCGGACATCCACAATGCCAGCACGGCGCCTGGCCCGTGAACAGCCAGCCGGCGACGGATCTGCCGCCGATCGGCGCACCTTACACGCACTCAGTCCTCGGTCTGTCGACGCCGCTCCTGGATCAGATCGATGAGGGCGCGAAGGCCTGCGGGTACATGGCGGCGGCCGGGATAATAGAGACAGAGTCCCGGAAACGATGGCGTCCACGCGGCGAGAAGCTGAACCAGCCGCCCCTCGCGCAGGTCATCGACGACATCCCACTCGGACATGTAGGCGAGGCCGTATCCTGCGAGCGCCGCCTCGCGGATCAGGCCGGAATCGTCGAGCGTCAGCCGGCCGGAAACGTCCACCAGCACCTGCTCGCCATCCTTCTCGAATTCCCACCGGTAGACCGCGCCCGCCGGCAGGCGCATGCGGATGCCGTCATGCGCCGTGAGATCGGTCGGCACGCGCGGCAATTTGCGCCCCTTGAGATAGGCGGGCGCGCCCACGATGACCAATCGCTCATCGCGCCCGAGCGGAACCGAGATCATGTCGGCGGGCACCTGCTCGGCGAGGCGGAAGCCGGCGTCGAAGCCTTCGCGCACGATGTCGATCAGTCTGCCTTCGGTGACGATGTCGATGGACATCTCGGGATAGCGGTTGAGATATTCGAAGACGATCGGCCGCAGGATGCGCTGTGCCGCGCCCGCCGAAGTGTTGAGCCGCAGCACCCCGGTCGGCGTCGCGCGGTGCTGGTTGACGGAATCGGCCGCGTCGCGGATCGCGGTCAGCGCCGGCGCGACCTCGGCGACGAACTGCTCGCCGGCCGGCGTCGGCGACACGCTGCGGGTGGTGCGGTTGAACAGGCGGACGCCGAGCCGCGCCTCGAGCTCGGCGATCGCCTGGCTCAACGCCGTGGTGGACAGCCCGAGCTCGGCTGCGGCGGCGCGAAAACTGCGGCGCCGCGCGACCGCGACCGCCGCCTCCAGCTCGATCAGTCGGCCCCGGCTCATTGTCCCGATTTCCGGACTAATTCATCCCCTTTAATGCCACTAATCGGGACCAATCGCCAGACCTATCTCCGCCCTATCGCAACGCGGAGAGATCACATGCGCATCATCGAGCACATCTATATCGACGGCCGGTTCGTCACGCCTCACGGCCGCGAGCTGTTCGACCTGCACAATCCGGCAACCGGCGCGGTGATCGGCCAGGTGCGGCTCGGCGACGCCGACGACGTCAACGCCGCGGTCGCGGCGGCGAAGCGCGCGCTGCCCGTGATGGCGCGCACCGGCAAGGACGAACGGCTGAAGATGCTGCACGCACTGCACGCCGCGATGCGCGCGCATGTCGACGAGCTGCGCGAGGCCGTCCTCGCCGAATACGGCGCGCCGGTCTCGCGATCGAGCTGGATGGCCGACTACGCCGCCGACGCATTCCTCGCCGCCGCGCGCACGCTCACCGACTTTTCCCTGGAGCGCGAGATCGGCACGGCGCGCGTGGTGATGGCGCCGGTCGGTGTCGTCGGGCTGATCACGCCGTGGAATTCCAACGCAGGCTTCATCTGCAACAAGCTAGCCTACGCGATCGCCGCGGGCTGCACCGCGGTGATCAAGCCGAGCGAGATGAGCGCGATGCAGACCGAGGTGGTGCTGCGCGCCCTGCACGAGGCCGGCCTGCCCGCCGGCATCTACAACGTCGTCAACGGCCGCGGCGCCGATGTCGGCAATGCGATCACCGCCCACCCCGACATTGCCAAGATCTCCTTCACCGGCTCGACCGCCGTCGGCAAGTCGATCGTGCGGGCGAGCGCCGACACCCTGAAGCGGGTGACTCTCGAGCTCGGCGGCAAGTCGCCGACCATCATCCTCGACGATGCCGACCTCGACGCGGTGATCCCAGGCGTGATCGAGGCCGGCTTCATGAATTCGGGCCAGGCCTGCGTCGCCGGCACCCGCGTGTTGGTGTCCGAACGCCGCCGCGCCGAGTTCGAGGCGTGTTTGAAGGCCGCGATCGAGACGCGCGTGAAGGTCGGCGATCCCCGCGACCCTGCGACCACCGTCGGTCCGATGGTGAGCCAGACGCAATGGGAGCGCGTGCAACGCTACATCCATCTCGGTCTCGAGGAAGGTGCGCGCCTGCTCACCGGCGGTGAAGGCAAGCCCGAGGGACTCTCCGGCTATTTCGTGCGCCCAACCGTCTTTGCCGATGTCAGCAACGAGATGCGGATCGCGCGCGAAGAAATCTTCGGGCCGGTGCTGGCGATCCTCAGCTATCGCGACGAGGACGACGCCGTCGCGATCGCCAACGACACCAGCTACGGCCTCTCCGCCTATGTGTTCGGTGACCGGGCGCATGCGGAACAGATCGCCGCCCGCCTCGACAGCGGCCGCGTCGTGATCAACGGCGCGCCGCACGAACCGCTGGCGCCGTTCGGCGGCATGAAGCAATCGGGTTTGGGCCGCGAGAATGGCCCGTTCGGGCTGGAGGCCTATCTGGAGCCGAAGACGTTGCTTGGTGCGCGCGCAGCCTGACGCGAACGCGGTGTTGCAGAATCGCCCGGACGGCCGGAAATTGATCGCATCAACAGGCAATGCGCATTGACAGGCTGGCACGTTTTCGAAACTGTGCGACACCGCGTCGCAGGCGCCGTCCATCGGTCTTGTGACCTCTCGACGCGGAAATGGCGTCGTCATGAAGTGGTTTCGTTCGAACATCAGGCACGGGGCTCGGCTGGCGCTGTTGGCGCTGTCGATCCAGTTCGTGCTGTCGTTCGGCCATTTTCATGCCATTGCGCCGGCATATGCGACGACGTCATCAGCGGCGCATGTCGAGAACGTCTCGCGCGACGAGCCTCGTTCGAATCCCGATTCCGATCAGGCTGCGGACCTTTGCGCCATCTGCGCCGTCGTGGCGATGGTCAACTCGGCAATGCCGACGCCGGCGCTGCCACCACTGCAGCTGCCGGATGCCGCAGCTCTGCTCGCCTGGCACATCGACAATTATGCGGCTCCGCTCGACATCGGCCGGCTGCACTATCAGCCGCGCGCGCCTCCGATCTCCTGAACTCCCTGCACGACTGAACTTCGAACGCGGCCACATGTCGGCTGCCGTTTGATCAATGGGGAATTTCGCCGTCGCGCATCGACGGCGGGCTCGACCGCGTCCTTCGGTGAGGATCCGGATCGCAGCCTCGCGAGATCGGGAACCAACATGTCAGGAACCATCAAACGACGGGTCGCCGCCGGCGCTGCATCGCTCTTGGTCTGCGGGATCAACGGCGCCGCATTCGGGCAGACGACCGCGCCGACAACGACGCTTCCGGACATCACGGTGACGGCACCGCAGCGCCACACCGCGCCAGCCGGGTCAAACAAGCCGAAGACGCGCGTTGCGACCGGAGGCGGTCGCCGCGCGCGAAGAACCGGCGCGGTATCGGCTACGCCGGAATCTCCAGAACAGACCGAGGCGCAAGCCGTCGCAAGCCAGAACACACGGCTCGACTTGGCCCGCGCCGCGCTGCTCGCACCCACCGGCGCCAACAGCTACCAGATGAACCAGCAGCGCCTCGAGTCGCTGCCTCAGGGCACCGACACCACCCTGGACAAGGCCCTGCTGCAGGCGCCCGGGGTCTCGCAGGACTCGGCCGCAAGCGGCGAACTGCACGTGCGCAACGAGCACGCCAACCTGCAATACCGCATCAACGGGATCATGCTGCCGGACGGCGTCGGCGCGTTCGGCCAGATCATCGACACCGGGATCGTCGGCAGCATGGCGCTGATCACGGGCGCGCTGCCCGCGCAGTATGGCCTGCGCACCGCCGGTGTGCTCGACATCCAGACCAAGGCGGATGCCTTCAACAATTCCGGCAGCGTCAGTGTCTATGGCGGCAGCCACGGCACCTTCACCACACGCGTCGACTACGGCGGCACGATCGGACAAACCCAGTACTACGTCTCCGGCCGCTATTTCGGCAGCGATATCGGCATCGAGAACCCGACGCCGGCCTACAGCGCCATCCACGACCGGACGGACCAGGAGAAGGGCTTTGCCTACGTGTCGACCGCGCTCGATCCGACCAGCCGGCTGACCTATATCGGCGGCGTCTCCAACGGCGGCTATCAGATCCCCAACAATCCCGGCCAGGCTCCCGCCTTCACCGCCTACGGCGTCTCGAACTTCGATTCCGCGTTGCTCAACGAACGGCAACACGAATTCAACCAGTTCAACGTCGTGGCCTATCAGAAGTCGGGCGACGGGTTCGACTACCAGGTCGCCTATTTCAATCGCTACAGCCAGCTGCACTTCATGCCCGATCCGGTCGGCGATCTCGTCTTCAACGGGGTGGCGTCGGACGTGTATCGCCAGAGCTTCATCAACGGCATCCAGGAGGACACCTCCTACCGGTTGGGCTTCGCGCACACGCTGAAGTTCGGGGTTTCCTTCAGCGGCGAACGCACGCTAGTCAACAATGGCTCGACCGTGCTGCCGCTCGACGATTCCGGCAACCCGATCGATGCGCCGCTCTCGGTGTTCGATTCCAGCGCCAAGACCGGATATCTGTTCTCCACCTACATCGCCGACGAATGGAAGATCACGAACCAGCTCACGCTCAATGCCGGCCTGCGCTTCGACCAGATGTGGCAATATGTCGATGCCAACCAGCTGAGCCCGCGGATCAGCCTGACATGGAAGCCCTATGACGGCACGACCTTCCATGCCGGCTATGCGCGCAATTTCACCCCACCCGAGCAGGTGCTGGCTGCCCCGACCAATCTGGGACTGGTGCAAAATACGACGGCGCAGCCGGCGACCACCGCCAATGACCCCGTGCTGCCGGAGCGCTCGCACGTGTTCGACATCGGCGTCACGCAAAAGGTCTATGCGATCCCCGGCCTCGAGGTCGGCATGGACGCCTATTACAAGATCGCGACCGATCTGCTCGACGACGGCCAGTTCGGCCAGGCCTACGTCCTGACCGCCTTCAACTATGCGAAAGGCACCAACGAAGGTGTCGAGCTGACGGCAAGATACGACCACGACAATTTGCATCTCTACGGCAACGTCGCCATCGCAAAGCAAGTCGCCACCAACGTTGTATCGAACCAGTACCTGTTCGATCCGGTCGCGCTCGCCTTTATCGCAAACAATTATATCAACACCGACCATGCGCAGACGCTGACCGCATCGGTGGGCGGCTGGTACCAATGGCACGACACCAAGTTCAGCGCGTCGGTGATCTACGGCTCAGGCTTGCGCGCCGGCTTTGCCAATACGGACACGGTGCCGCCCTACGCGCAGGTCAACGTCGGTGTCTCGCACGATTTCCACATTGTCGCACCGAACAAGCCGACCACGCTGCGCTTCGACGTCGTCAATTTGTTCGACACTGTCTACCAGATCCGCGACGGCTCCGGCATCGGCGTGTTCGCGCCGCAATACGGCCCGCGCCGCGGCTTCTATGCCGGCATCACGCAGAAGTTCTGATGGAAGGCCAGAGTTCGCGACACCTAGAAGCAGGCGCGGCGTGAGGCGCGCGCCCGCCGTGCCGGCTCACAGTTCGGCGACCAGTTGGACCAGCTGGTCTCGCAACCAGACATGAGCCGGGTCGTGATGGTAGGACGCATGCCACAGCAATGACACCGTGACGTCCTTCACCTTCACCGGCGGCGGACTGAGGCTGAGCCCGAGATCGGCGGCGAAGCGGCGCGCCAGCCGCGCGCCCATGGTGACGATCACGGGAGCTTGCGCCACCAGATACGGCACGGTCAGGAAACGCGGCGTGGTCAGCGCAACGGAGCGCTGCAGACCGAGCTCTTCGAGCGCTTCATCGACGAAGCCGCGCGCGCTGCGCCCCGGCCGCAGGCTGGTCAGTACGTGCGGAAGCCGGATGTAGTCCTCAAGCGAGATGGGCGGCGTGACACCGGTCTTCTCGGCATTGAACATGCAAAGAAAGCTCTCGGTGAACAGCACGCGCTGCTTGTGATGCAATTGTCCCTGCTGGATCGGCCCATAGGAGAGCGCGAGATCCACTTCGTCGGCGTCGAGGTCATCGAGCAGCCGGGACGTATCGACATTATAGAGCCGCAGGTGAATGCCCGGCGCGATCTCGCGCATGCGCGCCAGGAGGCGCGGCACGATCAGGATTTCCATACTGTCCGACAGGCCGAGCCTGAACGTCCGCACCGCCGTGGCCGGATCGAAAGTCTGGTCGCGCAGCAGCACCGCCTCGACCTGGGCGAGTGCGGTCCGCACCGGATCGAGCAAGGTCATCGCGCGCGGGGTGAGGCGCATGCCATCGGGCCCTCGCGTGAGCAGCTCGTCATCGAACAGTTCGCGCAGGCGGGCGAGATTGTGGCTCATCGCGGATTGGCCGATGCCGACGGCGCCTGCCGCCCGGGTCACGCTCCGTTCGGTGAGCAGCGCATTGAGATGAACAAGCAGGTTCAGGTCGATCCGACCCAGATTGACGGCATCAATGGCCATTATCGATCCCATCTGTTTGATCGATGATCATAGCCTGACCATCTCCTCCGGCAAGGGAGCAGACGGGCCATCGCTCGCCGCCCAGATTCTGACACTCAAGCCAATGGAGGATCCCATGTCGATCCGCAGTTCAGTTCTCGCCGCCGCGTTCACCCTCGCCTCACTTGGCGCCTCGCTTGGGGCCGCAGAGGCGCGCGACCTCAAGCCGATCGAGGCCCAAAGCATCCATCTGGGCAACGTATCCGGCGTCGCCTACTACACGGTCGAGCCCGACGGATATCGCGTCGTGACCACGCTCGCACAGGGCGAGGCCGGAACCCCCGTCCGCTTCGTCTCGGTGCTGGCGCCCGGTCAACGTGCCCTGCTCTCGACGCCGAACCAGGCAGGCGCACTGGAGATCAGCCGGAACGGCGACAGCGTGACCGTCCGCAAGTCGGGCGCACTCTCCAATTAGCCCCCACAGCGGAGCCTTCCATCACTTGGTGCAGGAGCGACAGATGTCCACGATCCACCTTCATCGGACGACAAGCTTGACGCCCGAGCAGTACGTCACCGGTCTCACCGACTTCGGGCCGGGCCGCTCCAAACTGTTCGGCAACAGCGCCGACGCCTATCTCAAGGTGCATCATCGCGGCCCCTCGGATGCTGACGTGACCGAAGGCTCGAACGGCATCTGGGAGCGTTTGCACTACGACTGGTCCGATCCCGACCATGTCGTCCTGACAACGACCGACTCCAATGTGTGGGGCGGCAGGTCGGGCCACACCTACACCTTCGCGCGGCGGTCCGATGGCACGACCGACATTGACGTGGTCGTGGTGCGCGACGGCAAGAATCTCAGGGGATGGGTCCTCGGTCTCGTGCTCGGGTCGATCGGCAGGAGCGTCCTGGAGAAAGCATTCGAAAACTCCGTCAAAGCCATCGAGCAGCGGCACCCGGACGCGCTTCAGGAGGCACGGATTGCCGCCTAGACGCGGAGCATTGAAAGTATTGCTCCGAGATCAATGTTTCTATTGTACCGAGCAATGTACCGGACCATATCTAGTTCATCGAACGCATTGCACCGGGGAAGCCCGGTGCAAGCCGAATGGAGACAACTGAAATGGAGATCAATTATCTCGATACGTTCCTGGCATTCCTCGGAATGACCTTCGGACTGGTCTCGGTGATGCCCGGCCTGTTTTTCCAGCCCAAGGTCGAGGTGAAGCGCGCGACAAGGACGACCTCGACCCGCGCCGGCAACAGCAGGCGATGACGCGCTGCAGCTTTCGGACCTACATCACGCTGAAGTTCTAGCCCGCGACAAGCAGCTTCTCTTTCAGCAGTGCCGTCAGCCAATCGGCAAACACCTGCAGCCGCCGCGACAGATGCTGGCGGTGCGGATAGAGCAAGGTCATCGGCATCGGCGTGGCGCGATGCTGCGGCATAAGTTCGACGAGCTCTCCGGCATCGAGATGCCGCTTCACGTCGTAGGCCGGAATCTGGATCAGCCCGAGGCCGGCGAGGCAGCAGGCGATATAGGCCTCGGCGCTGTTGACGGTGACACGGCCGCGCATCGCGATCGTGCGCGACGCGCCCTGCTCACACCATTCCCATTCCTCGATGCGGCCGGTGGAAGGCGAGGCGTAGTTGACCGCCCAATGCGCGCCGAGATCATCCGGCGTCTGCGGCGTGCCGTGGCGCGCGAGGTATCCCGTGCTCGCGACGTTGATCAGCGTCAGATTGCCGAGCGGCCGCGCGATCAGGCCGGAATCGCCGAGCGGGCCGACGCGCACCACGCAATCGGCGGAGTCCGCGATCAGGTTGATGGCGCGATCGGTGACGCCGAGATCGATGTCGATCTGCGGATAGCGATCGAGGAAAAAGGGCAGCGCCGGCGCGATGATCAGGCGGCCGATCCGCCCGGGCACGTCGACCCTGAGCCGGCCCGACGGTTCGGCGGCGGCATGGCGGAACAGGGTCTCGGCCTCCTCGACATCGGCGACGACGCGCAGGCACCGTTCGTAGAACGCCGCGCCATCATGGGTGGGCGACACCTTTCGCGTCGTTCGATGCAGCAGCCGGGCGCCGATGCGCTGCTCCAGCTCCGCGACCGCTGACGAGACCGACGAGCGCGGCAGCCCGAGCGTGTCGGCCGCCCGCGTAAAGCTCGCGCATTCGACGACGCGGGCGAAGATGCGGAAGAGATCGATGCGGTCCAAGATCGGGCCCCGATTGTTCGCCATTTCTGACAAGTGACGTCAGAATGCATGGCTTTATCGGCAAATCCTAGACGATATCGTGGCCTCCAGAAAGCGGCCGCAGGGCGCGGCCGCACGATCCGGAGAGCCGAACGCCATGCCCGTCCACAGCATCAAGGATAAGACCGTCATCATCGCCGGCGGTGCCAAGAACCTCGGCGGCCTGATCGCGCGCGATCTTGCGGCCCACGGCGCGAAGGCGATCGCGATCCACTACAACAGCGCTGCGACCAAGGCCGACGCCGACGCGACCGTCGCCGCGATCAAGGCTGCCGGCGCCAACGCGGTCGCCTTCCAGGCCAACCTCACGACCTCGGGCGCGATGGAGAAGCTGTTCACTGATGCCGTTGCTGCGATCGGCCGTCCCGACATCGCGATCAACACCGTCGGCAAAGTGCTGAAGAAACCGATGGTCGAGATCTCGGAGGCCGAATACGACGCGATGAGTGCGGTCAACGCCAAGTCCGCGTTCTTCTTCCTCAAGGAGGCCGGCCGTCACGTCAACGACAACGGCAAGATCTGCACGCTGGTGACGTCGCTGCTCGGCGCCTACACGCCGTTCTATGCCGCCTATGCCGGCACCAAGGCGCCGGTCGAGCATTTCACCCGCGCGGCCTCGAAGGAATTCGGCGCACGCGGCATCTCGGTGACTGCGATCGGCCCCGGCCCGATGGACACGCCGTTCTTCTATCCGGCCGAAGGCGCGGATGCAGTCGCCTATCACAAATCGGCAGCGGCGCTGTCCGGGTTCTCGAAGACCGGCCTCACCGACATCAAGGATATCGTGCCCTGGATTCGCCTCCTGGTGTCGGACGGCTGGTGGATGACCGGCCAGACCATTTTGGTCAACGGCGGCTACACCACGAAGTGAGGCCGTCGTTCCCTGCACGCCTTTCCTTGCAGGGGACCAGTCCGCCGGCGGAATTTGACCGCCGGTTTGGCCGGCGATATCTTTCGCCCCGCTGGGCCCTTCGCAGTGACGGTCTATTCGAGGCGCACATGGAATGGTCGACCAGGCCGGCCCGTCCGGATCAGCCCTTCGGCAGTTGGGCCGACGACCTCGCAGCTGCCTTCGTGCGACTGGAGCCGCGCAGGATTGCCGAGGAATCGTTTGCGGGCGCGATCTGCAAGGTCGACGCCGCGCCGCTGCAGATATCGCGCGTCACGGCGAGCGGGCACATCGTGCACCGGCTCGCCTCGCACATCGCTGCGAGCACCGACGACCTCTGCTTCGTCAACCTCCAGCTCGAAGGGCTGGGGCGCACCTCGCAGCGCGGCCACGAGCAGATCAGCGCCCCCGGCGATCTCGCGGTTGCCGATACGACGCAGCCGTTCGAGATCGCCCACCGGCATCACTTCAAGCTGTTCTGCTTTGCCGTGCCGCGTCGCCTGTTGCCGGACACGCTGTTCGATCGCCCGCGGCTTGGCCTGTCTGCGACCGAAACCGGCCGCGCGCTCTCGCGGACGCTGGCGAGCTACGCCGAGCTCTGCCTGAGCGGCGGTCAAATCGCAACAACCTCGGCGATGCTCGGCACGCACATCGCCGAGCTGATCGCGCACGCACCCGACATCCTCGCCGACATGGCGGCGGAGCGCGTGCATACGCCGGTGCTGCTGTCGATGATGCTTGACCATATCGCCCGCCACAGCGAGCACCCCGAGCTCGGTGCGCCGGCGCTGGCCACGAAATTCCGCTGCTCCGAGCGTTACGTGCACCGCCTGTTTGCGAGCACCGGCCGTTCCGTGGGCGAGCACGTCAACGAACAGCGGATCGCCGCGTGCACGCGCGCCCTGCTCGATCGCACCTCAGCGCACAAGACCATTGCCGAAATCGCCTTTGCCGCGGGCTTCCGCGACATCTCGCATTTCAACCGCCTGTTCAAGCGCCACAATAGCCTCGCCCCGCGCGAGTTCCGCCGCGCCGCCGCGCACTGAAGCCCGATGAGATTTGGTTCACTCCGCGCCAAGAAATCGGGCACTGCCGTCCAAGATTTCCTGACCACACCGCGATAGCCATAGCCCGAACCGCCGACACGGAGGGCATTGGCATGGCGATCGATTTCACGCTCACCGCACAGCAGCGCGAGCTGCAGCTCGCCTCCCGTAAGTTTGCCAGGGAGGTGCTGGCCGAGGCCAGGGCCGCCGAAAAGCTGGCGACGCCCGAGCAGCGCTTCCTCGCCACCAAACCGACCTACGAGGCGATGGTGGCGGCCGGCTATCTGCGCAAATGCATTCCGGCGCCGGCGGGTGGCGACAATGCCGGCATGATCGACATGGCGATCCTGGCCGAGGAATTCTACAGCGTGAACCCCAGCGTGACGCTCACCATGCTCGGCAGCGTGCTCGGCCTGCTGCCGCTGCTGCTCGGCGGCACGCCGGAGCAGTGCCAGCGGCTGCTCGCGCCGTTCCTGAAGACCAGCGGCGCGCCGCTCGCCGCCTTCTGCTCCAGCGAACCGGGCGGCAGCGCCAACGCCGCCTCGCCGCCGCCCGGCGAGGGCGTCCGCACCACCGCCCGGCGCGAGGGCGACAACTGGCTGATCAACGGCCGCAAGAAATGGGTGTCCTCGGCCACCGGCTGGAATCGCGAGGGCGCCGATCTTCTGACCATCGTGTGCCGCACCGATCCGGCAGCAGCGCCCGATGCGGGCATCTCGATCATTGCCGTGCAAGGTCCGGTGAGCGGCCTTGTGTTCGAACGCGCGATCGACAGCGTCGGTCATCGCGCGCACCTCGTCCCGCAGTTTGGCTTTCAGAATGTCACGGCGCCGCACCACAATCTGCTCGGACAGCAAGGCTCAGGTCTGGCGCTGACCGCGGCGGCGTTCACCGGCACCGCGGCGCTGGTCGGAATCTTCGGCGTCGCGCTGATGCGGGCGGCCTTCGCGTTCGCGCTGGATTTTGCCCGCAGCGAAAAACGCGGCGGCGTCCACCCCATCATCGAGCATCAGGCGGTCGGATACGCGCTCGCCGATGCCAAGACCACGATCGAGGCGGCACGCACTCTCAGCTGGCGCGCCTGCCATGCCCTCGACACCCAGTCGCCCGCGGCCGAAGAGCTGGCGGTGCAGGCCAAGATCTTCGGCTCCGAGTCCGCCGTGCGCGTGATCACCGATCTGATGCGGGTGGTCGGGATCGACAGCTATGATCATGAGGCGCCATTCGGCGGCCTGCTGCAGGACGCGCTCGCGCTGCCGATCTTCGACGGCGGCAATCTCGGCATCCGGCGGCGGCAATTACATACGATGTTCAAGAGCCGCGACTACAGCCCGCTCGCCGCAAGCGGCGCAGCGTAGCGCGAAAAGGAGTGCAATCATGAGCACAGAGCGGAAAGTGGCAGTCGTCACCGGCGCATCGCAGGGGATCGGCGCCGGCCTCGTTCAGGCCTTCAGGGATCGCAACTGCCGGGTCGTCGCGACGTCACGCTCGATCAAGCCGGCCGCCGATGCGGATATCGTCACGGTGGCGGGCGACATCGGCGCAGCCGATACGGCAGAGCACGTGTTCAAGGCGGCGCTGGAGCGTTTCGGCCGCGTCGACACGCTGGTCAACAACGCCGGCATCTTCATGGCGAAACCATTCACCGCCTATACGCAGGATGACTACGCCAGCTACATCTCGACCAACGTCACCGGCTTTTTCCACATGACCCGGCGCGCGCTGGAGCTGATGAGCAAGCAGGGCCACGGCCACGTCGTCACCATCACGACAAGTCTCGTCGACCAACCGATGAGCAGCGTTCCCGCCGCCCTCGCCTCGCTGACCAAGGGCGCCCTGAACGCCGCAACCCGCGCGCTCGCGATCGAATATGCAAGGACCGGAATCCGCGTCAACGCGGTGTCGCCCGGGATCATCAAGACCCCGATGCACCCGGCGGAGGCGCATCAAGCGCTGGCGGCGCTCCACCCGGTCGGCCGGATGGGAGAGATCCCCGACATCGTCGACGCGGTGCTCTACCTCGATGGCGCAGGCTTCGTGACAGGAGAAGTGCTTCACGTCGACGGCGGACAGGCCGCCGGCCACCACATGCCGTAGCAGGCGATGCCCGGACCACGTTGCCGCTCCGCGCTACTTCGCGGCCTCGCGGCGCACGAACGCGGCGTGAGATGCGGTGGACGCCGAATGCGCAATTGACGCGTGCGCAAATTCAGTGTCGTCCCGGCGCAGGCCGGGACCCATAACCACCGATGGTGATTATTGCGCGAGGCTGGGGCCACAGCTTTCCTCACCAACCCAATCCTGTGGTTATGGGTCCCGGCCTTCGCCGGGACGACGATTGTGCATGCGGTCCCGCCGCAAACCTCGTTGCGGCGCAACAATCAAAATGAGACTGCCCGTTAAGCACCTCCGCAGTGACGACATCCGCGCCGCGCCTGGCTTCGGCTAGCTTTGCCGGCAAACAACCGGACGCCCATCAGCCTTCGTCAGGCCATGTGGACGCCGGTGACAACACAGAGGGAGGAGAGCGATGTTGAAAGGCAGTTTAGGACTGATTGCGTTGAGCAGCCTGTTGCTTTCGGGCACGGCGTTCGCCCAGGAGAAGATCAAGGTCGGCGTCACCGCGACGCTCGAGGGCACCTATACGGTGCTCGGCGAGGACGGCATGCGCGGCCACCAGACCGCGCTCAACGTGCTCGGCAAGAAGATCGGCGACAAGGAGCTCGAGTTCGTCGTCGCCTCGACCGACGCGACGCCCGACTCAGCGGTGCGCGCGGTGCGCAAGCTGATCGAGCAGGACAAGGTACAGATCCTGCTGTCGCCGCTGTCCGGCGACGAAGGCATCGCGGTGAAGAATTTTGCCAAGACCCATCCGGAGCTGACCTTCGTCAACGCCGCCTCCGGCGCGCAGGAGACGACCTATGTCGATCCCGCGCCGAACTTCTTCCGCTACAACATGGACGGCGCGCAATGGCAGGTCGGCCTCGGCAAATATGCCTATGAGACCAAGGGCTATCGCAAGATCGCGACGGTCGGCGAGGATTACTCGTTCATCTACACCCAGGTGTTCGGCCTGGTGCTCGAGTTCTGCGGCGCCGGCGGCCAGGTCACCAACCGGCAATGGGTGCCGCTCGGCACCAAGGACTTCGCCTCTGTCATCGCCGCCCTGCCCGACGATGTCGATGCGATCTATCTCGGCCTCGGCGGCGCCGACGCCGTCAACTTCCTCAACCAGTATCAGCAGGCCGGCGGCAAGGCGCATCTGATGGGCGGCTCGATCATGATCGACCAGACCATCCTGTCGTCGAAGGGCAGCGCCAAGAACGCGCTGATCGGCACCATCGCCGCGAGCGGCCAGGCCGATACCTGGGAGGATCCGGGCTGGCAGAAATTCGTGAAGGCCTATCAGGACTCGTTCCCGGAGAGCAAACGCTTCCCGAGCCCGTCGCTGCTCGCCACCAACTATTACGGCTCGACCATGGCGCTGATCCTGGCGCTGCGGCAGGTCAATGGCGATCTCTCCAACAACCAGGCCAAGCTGAAGGACGCACTGGCGAAGATCGAGATCGACGCCCCGAACGGCAAGATCAAACTCGACGCCAACCGCCAGGCGATCGGCACCAATTTCGTCACCGAGGTGGTCGACGACGGCAAGGGCGCGCTGTTCAGCAAGGTCGTGAAGGTGATCCCGAACGTCAACCAGACGCTGGGCTACGATCCGGCGGTTTTCGCCAAGATCGGCCTGCCGAGCCGCACGGTCCCGGAGTGCAAGAAGTACTGACGTATTTGTTGCAGGTGCGAGCAAGCCAGCCGTGACGGAAGCGCGCGGTTGCATGAACAGCCCTGCTCGCCCTTGCTTTCCGCGGGCGGATGATGAACGCTTGTCGAAAAGACAAGAACATCCCGCGGGAGGGGAGGCATGAGCAGGGCGCTTGCCGTCTTCCACGGCCGGTTCGGTCGCGCGACGGTCTATCAGTTGAACCGTCCCTTCAACGTGCATGCGCACCGCGAAGGGCACCTGATCTTTCATGTCGGCGGCACGCCGGCGCAGATCGACGTCTCCGAGCAGCGCCTGCTGCTCAAGGACGACACCGTGGTCGCGGTCAACCCGTGGGAACCGCACAATTTTCTGCCGACCGACATGGACCACGGTGCGATCTTCTTCGTGCTCTATGTCAATGCCGAATGGTTCGCGCCGCAGCCCGCGAGCGCGCAGGGCCTGCGGTTCGGCCGCACCTTCTTTCCGCGCACCGAGGCGCTCGACCGGCTGATCCGCCGCACCGCAGCACTGGTGTGCGGCGCGCCGTCGCTGCGCAGCCTCGACTGCGAGCTCCGGCAGCTGATCGACTCCTGCTACGAGGAGAGCTGGCAGGCGGCGCAGGACGCGCCCGCCGCCGCCGCGGTGACCGATTTCAGGGTGCGCAAATCGATCAAGCTGATGTCGGAAAGCCCCGGCGCCGAGATCGAGCTCGATGCGATCGCGCGCGAAGCGGGGTTGTCGCGGCCGCATTTCTACCGGCTGTTCCGCACCCAGACCGGCGTCACCCCTCACCTCTACATGAACACGCTGATCATGGAGCAGGCGCTGGATGCGCTGGTGGCGACCGAAGCGCCGATCGCCGATATCGGCTTCGATCTCGGCTTCTCCTCGCAGAGCGGTTTCACCCGCTTCTTCGCAGCCAATGTCGGCATGGCCCCGACCGACTATCGCCGCGCCGCCAAGGTGTTGCGGCCGTGAACAAGTTCCGCACAACGATGGAGCAGCGATAAAAGATACTCTCGATCAAATCCGCCGCCTTTGCCCTCGGTAGGATGCAAGGATACGCGGCCCGGCAGACGGTCGCGACCACTGAGGGAACGCGACGGAGATGGCCAGGTTCATCGAACGCCATCCGGCCTGGGCGCTGATCGTGATCATCGCGGTCGCGGTGCTGCTGTGGCTGGTGTTCGCGATCTGGCCGCCGGGGCTGGAGGCCGCGATCGGCCGCAAGCGCGTGTTCCTCAACGCGGTGCTGAACGGCATCACGCTCGGCGGGCTGTATTTCCTGGTAGCCAGCGGCTTCACGCTGATTTTCGGCCTGATGCGCAACGTCAACCTCGCGCACGGCTCGCTCTATCTGTTCGGCGGCTATATCGGCTACGCCATCAGCACCTGGACCGGGTCGTGGATCCTGAGCTTCATCGTCGCCTTCATCGCGGCGGCGCTGGTCGGCGTGATCCTGCAGCTCGCCGTGTTCCGCCGCATGGAGGGCCAGGACCTGCGGCAGACCATGGTGACGATCGGGCTCTCGATCGTGTTCGCCGATCTGATGCTCTGGGTGTTCGGCGGCGACTTTTACCAGGTCCAGACCCCGAGCTGGCTGATCGGCCCGGTGCAGCTGCCGCTGCTGACCGCGGTGAAATCATCCGGCGAGCCGGTCTATCTGCAATATCCGCTGGTGCGGCTCGTGATCTTCGCAGCCTCCGTCGTGATCGGGATCGCGATGTGGCTGGCGCTCAACCGCACGCGGATCGGCATGATCGTGCGCGCCGGGGTCGACGACCGCGACATCCTGGCCGCGACCGGGGTGCGGATCCAGCTGGTGTTCGTGCTGGTGTTCGCACTCGGCGCGGGCCTTGCCGGCATCGCCGGCGTCGTCGGCGGCACCTTCCAGTCACTCTCGCCGGGCGAGGACACCCGCTTCCTGCTCGCCTCGCTGGTGGTCGTGATCGTCGGCGGTATGGGCTCGATCCCGGGGGCTGCGCTCGGCGCCGTCATCATCGGCCTCGCCGAGCAACTCGGCTCGGTCTACATCCCGACCTACGCCATCGTCGTGACCTTCCTGATCATGGTCGTGGTGCTGGCGCTGCGGCCGCAGGGCCTGCTCGCGAGGCGATGAGATGTCGTTGCTGCAGAGCACCCAGTTCCGCCCCGATCCCTCCGCCAACGCGACCCGCCGCGCCTTGATACGCGCCTGGCCGGAAATCCAAAATCCGGCGGCCTGGCTGGTCGCGCTGCTCCTCGTGATCATGCCGCTGATCGCCAACGGCTTCTTCCTGATCGAGATCTTCGCCACCACGCTGATACTCGGCATCATCGCGCTGAGCCTGATGTTCCTCGCCGGCTATGGCGGCATGGTCAGCCTGATGCAGCTCACGATCGCGGGCTTCGCCGGCTACATGGTCGCGGTGTTCGGCATGAGCGGCAACGCCAATATCAGCCTCGGCTGGCCGTGGTGGCTCGCAACGCCGATGGCGCTGGCGCTGGCGACGCTGTTCGGCACGCTCGGCGGCGCGCTCGCGGTGCGCACCGAGGGCATCTACACCATCATGATCACGCTCGCGATCGGAGCGGCATTCTACTACTTCACCAACCAGAACTGGGCGATCTTCAACGGCCATACCGGCATCAACACCGTCGCGACCCCGCATTTCTGGGGCGTCGACTGGCGCGCCGATATCGCCTTCTACTACGTGACGCTCGGCGTCGCCGCGATCTGCTACTTCGCCGTCCAGTATGTCTCGCGCGCGCCGTTCGGCCTCGCGCTGCAGGGCGTCCGCGACAACCCCCGCCGCATGGCGGCGCTCGGCTTCAACCCCAACGCCCACCGCATCGCGGCCTACGCCTTCGCCGCCTTCATCGCGGCACTCGGCGGCGTGTTGCAGGTCTGGAACTACCGGCAGATCTCGCCCGGCTCAGTCAGCGTCGGCGCCTGCATTGACGTCCTGATCATCGCGGTGGTCGGCGGCATCACGCGGCCGATCGGTCCCTTCATCGGCGCGCTGATCTTCGTGCTGCTGCGCACCTTCGCGCTCGACGTGCTGATCAAGTTCGGGCTCGACGGCAACCGCTTCCGCCTGCTGATCGGGCTCGGCTTCCTCGCCATCGTGTTCTGGTCGTCGGACGGCGTGATCGGCCTCTGGGAACGCTGGCGGCGGCATAGCGCATCCGCGACGCAACGTTCGGGCGGAGGCCGCCATGGATAGCGTCGCGCAGCGGCTGTCCGTGGTCGGCGCCGGCGCGGCGCTGGAGCTGCGCGGCGTCACCCGGCTGTTCGGCGCGCTGGCGGCGCTAACCGACGTCACCATCACCGTGCGGCCCGGCGAACGCCGCGCCGTGCTCGGCTCGAACGGCGCCGGCAAGACGACGCTGTTCAACTGCATCACCGGCGACTTCCCGCCCTCCTCCGGCACGATCCGCTTCTTTGGCGAGGACATCACCCAGTTCCCGCCCTATGAACGCATCCGCCGCGGACTGCGCCGCACCTACCAGATCTCGGCGCTGTTTCCCGGCCTCACCGTGCAGGACAACGTCTATCTCGCCTGCCGCGGGGTCTCGCGCGGTCGGTTCTCGTTCCTGCGCCCGGGGCAGAACGATGCGCTGATGCACGCGACCGAAACGCTGGTGCAGGCCGTGCACCTTGCCGGCGTCAAGCACCAGCGCGTCGCCGAACTGGCGCATGGCCAGCAGCGGCAGCTCGAGATCGCGCTTGCACTGGCCGGCGCACCCCGCTTCATCCTGTTCGACGAGCCGGCGGCGGGACTGTCGCCGACCGAGCGGCGCGAGCTGATCGAGATCCTGACCTCGCTGCCTGCGCATATCGGCTACATCATCATCGAGCACGACATGGACGTCGCGCTGCGCGTCGTCGAGAGCGTCACGATGATGCACAACGGCCGCATCTTCAAGGAAGGCCTGCCGCGCGAGATCGAGTCCGATCCCGAGGTGCAGGAGCTTTATCTCGGAGGCGGCCATGAATGACCGCCGCCCCGCGCCCGCGCTCGAGGTGAAGGGCCTCGACGTTTACTACGGCCATTCGCATGCGCTGCAGGGCGTCGACCTCACGCTCGATACCGGCGTGTTCTCGGTGGTCGGCCGCAACGGCATGGGCAAGACCACGCTGTGCAAGGCGATCATGGGCCTGGTCCGCGCCAGCAGTGGCTCGATCCGGATTCGCGGCGAAGAGGCCACGCGGCTGAATCCGGCGCGGATCGCCCGGCTCGGCGTCGGCTATGTGCCGCAGGGCCGGCGGCTGTGGCGCTCGCTGACGGTCGACGAACACCTTGCGCTCGCCGGCGGCCTGCGCCGTGGCGCCTGGAGCATCGAGCGCATCTACGACACCTTCCCGCGCCTCGCCGAGCGCAAGAACAACGGCGGCAACCAGCTCTCCGGCGGCGAGCAGCAGATGCTCGCGATCTCGCGCGCATTGCTCACCAATCCGCAACTCCTGATCATGGACGAGCCGACCGAGGGACTTGCGCCTGTGATCGTCGCGCAAGTCGAGGACATGCTCGTGCGCCTCGGCGAGGAAGGTGACATGTCCGTCCTGGTCATCGAGCAGAACATCGGCGTCGCGACCGCGGTGTCGCACAACGTCGCCATCATGGTCAATGGCCGGATCAATCGCATCATCGACTCCGCCCGCCTTGCGACCGACCGCGAGCTGCAGCAGCGGCTGCTCGGCGTCGGCACCCACGGCGCTGACGAGATCGATGCCGAGACGGCGCCGAAAAAAGCTGAGGCGGCCGGCGCGCCGCAGCCGGAACGCAAGGGTCCGACTCGCATCTACGTCTCCAATCCCGTGCTGCCGACACGCTGGTCGCAACCGGTGCCGATCGCCCGTATCGAAGCCGCTGCGCGGACGCAGTCCATCGCCGTCACGCGTCTCGAGGAAGCAACCCGCTCGCGGCGCGAACCGGCGACGTCGAGGACATCGGGGCCGCCGGTCGTGCTGGTCGTCGGCACGCTCGATACCAAGGGTGCGGAGCTGCGCTTCATCCGCGATATCATCGCGGCCAGCGGCCTGCGCACCCGGCTGGTCGACGTCTCGACCAGCGGCAAGGCGGCGAGCTGCGACGTCACCGCGCAGGAGATTGCCCTCAACCATGGCCGTGGCGGCTCCGGCGTATTCGGCGCCGATCGCGGCGCCTCGGTGACCGCGATGGCGGAGGCATTCGAACGATGGCTGCGCCGCCAGAGTAATATCGCCGGCATCATCTCCGCCGGGGGCTCGGGCGGCGCGTCGCTGGTCGCGCCGGGCATGCGCGCGCTTCCGATCGGCGTACCGAAGCTCATCATCTCCTCGGTCGCGTCCGGCGACGTCGGTCCCTATGTCGGTCCCGCCGACATCACCATGATGTATTCGGTGACCGATGTGCAGGGCCTCAACTCGATCTCGCGCACGGTGCTCGGCAACGGCGCCCATGCCATGGTCGGCATGGTCAAGGCACGGCTCGAGGAACAGACCGGCAAGCCGCGCGATACAGGCGCTCATCTTCCGGCCATCGGCATCACCATGTTCGGCGTGACCACGCCGGCCGTGCAGAAGATCGCGGCTGACCTCCGCGAGGATTTCGAGTGCCTCGTGTTCCACGCCACCGGCGTGGGCGGCCGCTCGATGGAGAAGCTGGTCGAGTCCGGCCAGCTCGCCGGCGTCATCGATCTCACCACGACCGAGGTCTGTGACCTCCTGATGGGCGGCGTATTCCCGGCGACCGGCGATCGTTTCGGCGCCATCATCCGCAGCCGCGTGCCGTATGTCGGCTCGGTCGGCGCGCTGGACATGGTGAACTTCGGCGCGCCCGACACGATTCCGGAGCGCTACCGGCAGCGCAAATTCCACATCCACAATCCGCAGGTCACCTTGATGCGGACCACGCCGGAAGAGAACGAGCGCATGGGCCGCTGGATCGGCGAACGCCTCAACCAGATGGACGGGCCGGTGCGTTTCTTTCTGGCCGAAGGCGGGGTCTCCGCGCTCGATGCGCCCGGCCAGCCGTTCTGGGACCCCGATGCCGACACGGCGCTGTTCCGCGCGTTGGAGCAGACCGTGCGCCAGACCGGCAACCGCCAGATCATCCGCATCAAGCGCAACATCAACGATCCCGAGTTCACCGCCGCCATCGTCAGCGCGTTCCGTCCGCTGCTCGGACGCGCCGGTAGCCGGCGGAGAGTGGCGAGGTGACCCATGCCCAGGTTTGAACGCGCGGCGCTGCTGAAGAAGTTTCACGCCATGATCGCACGCGGCGAGCCGATCGTCGGCGGCGGCGCCGGCACTGGCCTATCGGCAAAATGCGAGGAGGCCGGCGGCGTCGACCTGATCGTGATCTACAATTCCGGCCGCTACCGCATGGCCGGCCGCGGCTCACTCGCCGGACTGATGCCCTATGGCGATGCCAATGCGATCGTCGTCGAGATGGCCGGCGAGGTGCTGCCGGTCGTGACCAAGACGCCGGTGCTCGCGGGGGTCAACGGCACCGATCCGTTCCGCGACATGGACGTGTTCCTCGACCAGTTGAAGGCGATCGGCTTTGCCGGGGTGCAGAACTTCCCGACCGTCGGCCTGATCGACGGCACCTTCCGCGCCAATCTCGAAGAGACCGGGATGTCCTACGCGCTCGAGATCGACATGATCGCGAAGGCGCATGACAAGAACATGCTGACCACGCCCTATGTATTCAGCGAGCAGGAAGCGACCGCGATGGCAATCGCGGGCGCCGATATCATCGTCTGCCACATGGGCCTGACCACGGGCGGCACGATCGGCGCGCAGACCGCGCTGAAGCTCGCCGACTGCCCCGCCCGCATCGAGGCCTGGGCCGAGGCCGCGCTCAGCGTCAATTCGAACATCATCGTGCTCGCGCATGGCGGCCCGATCGCGGACCCCGCGGATGCCGATTTCATCATGAAGAAGACCCGCAACTGCCACGGCTTCTACGGCGCCTCCTCGATGGAGCGCTTGCCGGTCGAGCGGGCGCTGACGGATCAGGTTCGCAAGTTCAAGGCGATCGGCGCGCGCTAGCCGCCGTGACCAAGGGAGGAAGACATGTCAGGGATGCTGGTCGGTGAATTGATCCTCTGGCTCATCGTCGCAATCGTCGCGATCGTCATCATCGTCTATGTGGTGAACTGGCTCTACCACCGTTCATCGAAGGAAACCTCCTTCGTCCGGACCGGTTTCCTCGGCGAACGGGTGGTGATCAACGGCGGCGCCTTCGTGCTGCCGTTCATCCACGACTACACGCCGGTCAACATGAACGTGCTGCCGATGGGGATCGTGCGCTCCAGGCAGGATGCCGTCATCACCCGCGACCGCATGCGCGTCGACATCGAGGCCGATTTCTACGTCCGGGTGCAGGCGACCCGCGAGGCCGTCTCGATCGCCGCCGCCACGCTCGGCCGCCGCACCATGGAGCCGGAACAGCTGCATACCCTGCTCTCGGGCAAGTTCATCTCCGCGATCCGCTCCGTTGCTTCCGAGATGACGATGGAGCAGATGCACGAGCAGCGCGGCGAGTATGTCGCCCGCGTCAAGGCCAACGCCGCCGAAGCGCTGGCGCAGAACGGCCTCGAACTGGAATCGGTCGCGATCACCGATCTCGACCAGACCGACCTCGAATATTTCAACCCCTCGAACCGCTTCGACGCCGAAGGCCTGACCCGCCTGATGGAAGACATCGAGGCCAAGCGCAAGCTGCGCAACGACATCGAACAGGACTCGATGATCAAGATCCGCTCCCGCAACTTGGAGGCCGAACGCCAGGCGCTGGATATCGAGCGCGAGAGCGAGACCGCCCGCCTCGAGCAGGAGCGCGACATCGAGATGCGCCGCGCCTTGCAACGCACCGAAGTCGCCCGCGAGCGCGCGCTGCGCGAGACCGAGGCCGAGCAGGCCCAGATCACCGCGCGCGAAGCCATCGAGAAGGCGCGCATCGCCAATGAGCAGGCCATCACCGAAGCTCGGATCGCCTCGGAGCGCGAGACGCGGCATCGGGAGATCGAGCGCACCCGCGCGGTCGAAGAACGGGAGTTGCTGGCGCGTGAGGAGATCGAGAAGGCGCGGATCGCCAACCAGCGTTCGGTCGACACCACCCGCATCGCCTCGGAACGCGAGGTCCGTCAGCGCGAGATCGAGCGGATGCGCACGGTGGAGGAAGCCGAAATCGCGGCCCGCGAGTCGATCGAGAAGGCTCGCATCCAGCAGGACCGCGTCGTCACCGATGCCCGCATCGCCAACGAAGAAGAAACCCGCCGCCGCGAGATCGAGCGCACCCGCGCCGTCGAGGAGGCCGAGATCGCGGCTCGTGAGGCCACAGAGAAGGCGCGCATCGCCCAGACCATGACTGTTAATGTCGAGCGCATCTCTTCCGACGAACGCACCCGCGCGCTGGAAATCCAGCAGGTGCGAACCATCCAGGAAGCCGAGATCGAGGCGCAGAAGTCGGTCGAAGCCGCTCGGATCATCAGAGAGAAGACGCTGGCGGCCGAGCGCATCGCCGCCGATCACATCACGCGCAAGCTCGAGATCGAGCGCAACCAGGCGATCGAGATCGCCGGGATCACCGCGCGCGACGCCACCGAGGCGTCGCGGATCGCCCAGGAGGAACATGTCCGCTCCCTGGAGATCGCACGCACCCGCGCGATCGAGGAAGCCGACATCGCTTCGCGCGAATCGATCGAGGCCGCGCGCATTTCGCAGGAGAAGTCGGTCGCCGCGCAGCGCATCCGTGCCGAGCGCGAAACCCGCGCGCTCGAGATCGAACGCACCGGAGCGATCGAGGCCGCCGAGCTGAAGCGCCGCGACGCGGTCGAACGCCAGCGCATCGATGTCGAGCTGGCGCTGGAGAGCGAGCGGATCACCTCCTCCAGGACCCGCGAAGTGCTCAACATCGACCAGAAGCGGGCGATCGAGCTCGCCGACGAGGAACGCGTGATCGCGCTCGCCGCCAAGCGTTCTGAGCGGATCGACGCCGACCGGCAGGTCAAGCAGGCCGAGATCACGGCCCGCAAGGAGGTCGAGACCACCGACGTGACCCGCGAGCAGGCGCTGGAGGCCGCGCGGATCGAACGGCGGCGCTCGATCGAGCAGCTCGAGGTCGCCCGCAATCAATCGCTGCAGGAGGCCGAGATCGCGGCGCGTGAAGAGGTCGAGCGCGCCCGCATCGCCTCCGACCGCGGCCTCGACGAGGCCCGGATCGGCCGTGAGCGCGAGCTGCGCAAGCTCGAGGTGAACAGGGAGAAGGACGTCGAGACCGCGCTGATGGAGAAAGCCATCGCGCTGCACCAGAAGTCGCTGGAGGAATCCGCGGCGCGCGCCGCCGCCGAGGACGCGAGGGTCCACGCCACCGAAGCGGCCGAGCGCGTCGTCACCGCACGCGAGAGCGAGATCGCCAAGCGGCGCAAGACCGTCGAGGTTCTGCTCGCCGAGAAGCAGGCTGAGGAAACCAGGATCGCGGCCGGGGCCGAACGGGTCCGTGCCACAGTCGAGGCCGAGGCGCAGCGCCTGCTCAACGAGGCCGAGAACGTGCTGACCGACCAGGCCCGCTACTCACTGTTCCGTCGCAAGCTGCTCGACCGGATCGAGGGCATCGTGCGCGAGAGCGTCAAGCCGATGGAGAAGATCGAGGGCATCCGCATCCTCCAGGTCGACGGGCTCAACGGCAACGGAAATAGTGGCGGTTCCGGTCGCAGCGCCACCGACGAGGTGATCGACTCGGCGCTGCGCTACCGCGTGCAGGCGCCGCTGATCGACTCGATTCTGTCGGACATCGGCGTCGAAGGCGGCAGCTTGGCCAAGATGCCCGGCCTGATCCGCGAGGCCCGCGACATGCAGGGCATCAAGGACTCCGCACGCAAGAGCGGCGGCGACGCCAAGCCGGCAGCACCCGAAGGCGGCGGCGAGCCGCGCCCCGAACGCACGCCGCGCAAGAAGGACTGAGCTCGCAACATGGCACGGGTTTACGTCTCTACTGTCGTCAACGCCCGCAACGATCGGGTCTGGGCGCGCGTCCGCGATTTCAATGGGCTGCCGAACTGGCACCCTGCGATCGCGGAGAGCCGGATCGAGGGCGGCGAGCCCTCAGACAAGATCGGCTGCGTCAGGGATTTTCGCCTGCGCAACGGCGATCGCATCCGCGAGAAGCTGCTCGGCCTGTCTGACTACGACATGTTCTGCACCTACTCGATCCTGGAATCGCCGATGGGCGTCGAGAACTATGTCGCGACGTTGCGGCTCACGCCGGTCACCGACGGCGACCAGACGTTCATGGAATGGACCGCCGAGTTCGACTGCGCGTCGGAGCGCGAGACGGAACTGGTCAACAATATCGGCGGCGGCGTGTTCCAGGGCGGCTTCGACGCGCTGAAGCGGGCGTTCGGAGGGTAGGCCGTGCCGCACATCGTCAAGAGCACGATCCTGGATGCACCGACCGATGCGGTGTGGGCCGTGCTGCGCGATTTCAACGGCCATGACCGCTGGCACCCGGCGGTGGCGACCAGCGGCATCGAGCGGGCGCAGCCGTCCGACAAGATCGGCTGTGTCAGGCGCTTCAAGCTGAAGGATGGCGCCGAGCTGCGGGAGCAGTTGCTGGCGCTGTCCGACCTCGAACAATCGTTCAGCTATTGCCTGCTCGATACACCGGTCCCGATGTTCAACTACGTGGCGCATGTCCGCCTGCTGCCGGTCACCGACGGCGACCGCACCTTCTGGCACTGGGAGTCGCGCTTCACGACGCGGGCCGAGGACACGGATCGCATCACGCACATGGTTTCGGAAGACATCTACCAGGCCGGCTTCGACGCCATCCGCCGGCATCTGAAGGAGGCCGCGTAAGCGGGGTAGGACATCATGCCAGTCACGGTGAAGACCTTCACCAGCACCAATGAGGCCGCGGCGGCGCTGTCGTCGGATCGCAGCGCCCGCTATCTCGGCGGCGGCACGCTGGTGATGCGGGCGCTGAACGAGGGCGACATCTCGATCTCGACCGTCGTGCGCGCCAGCGACCAGGCGATGACGCGGATCGACGCGTCCGGCTCGCGTATCACGCTCGGCGCCGGCGTCACCTTCGCGCGCATCCTGGCCGAGCGCGATCTCGGCTTCCTGCACGGCCCTGCCCGCTCGATCGGCGGACCGGCGGTGCGCAACATGGGTACGGTCGGCGGCAATCTGTTCGCACCCGTGCCGTATGGCGACTTCACGGTCGCGATGCTCGCGCTCGACGCCGTCGTGTCGGTGCAGGGTGGGCTCGGCGGCCGCGAGATCGGAATCGAGGAATTCCTGCAATCGCGCGACCGGCAGGCCGGCACACTGGTGCTCGCGATCTCCTTTGCCAAGCCCGGCAGTGCCGATGCCTTCCGCTACCGCAAGATCGCGCGGATCAAGCCCAAGGGCGGCGCGGTGATCACGCTCGCGGCCCATCTGCCGGTCAACGGCAGCCGGATCGTCGGCGCCCGCGTCGCGCTCGGCTCGATGGCGCCAACTCCGATCCGCGCTCGCGCTGCCGAACGCGCGCTGGAGGGGCGGTCGCTCGACACATCCACGATCAATGCGGCGGCCGCGGCTGCCGTCGAAGGAACTTCGCCCACCGACAATGCGCTCGCCAGCGCCTGGTATCGCCGCGAGATCGTCGGCGTCCATCTCAAGCGCCTGTTGTCCGGTCAGGAATAAATCGCGATGGCCAAGACCCCTCTCCAATTTCAGCACAACGGCCGTGACGTCGCGATTTTCGTCGATGGCGGCACCAATCTTCTGGTCGCGCTGCGCGAGCTGATCGGCGACATGACGCCGAAATTCGGTTGCGGCCAGGGCGGCTGCGGCACCTGCAGTGTGCTGATCGATGGCGAGCTGCATCTCTCCTGCCTGACGCTGGCCGAAACAGTCGCCGGCCGCTCGGTCGAGACGCTCGACGGCATCAAGGACGGCCCCAACCTGCACCCGCTGCAGCGCGCCTTCGCCGACAATTTCGCCGCGCAGTGCGGCTACTGCACGCCGGGCATGCTGATGGCCGCCAAGGCGTTGCTCGACCGCAATCCACAGCCGAGCCGCGCCGAGGTCGTCGAGGCGATCTCCGGTAATATCTGCCGCTGCACCGGCTACGAGCCGATCATCAACGCCGTGCTGGCCGCCGCTTCCGGCGGCCAAGCTCGCGCGTAAGGGAACAGTGCCATGCTGGAATTGCGCAAGGACCTCTTCGCCGACGAGCGCGACGATAATCTGAAAGAAATCGGCAAGGGCACACAGCGCCAGGACATGCTCGGCCATGTCACCGGCACCTCGCCCTATTTCGACGATCACAAGCTGCAGGGCATGCTGCACCTGAAGGTGGTCCGCAGCGCGCATTCCCATGCACGATTGCGGCGCATCGACACGTCGGAGGCCGAGCGGTCGCAGGGGGTGCGGCGCGTGATCCGCGCCTCCGACGTGCCGCACAATTTGAACACGCTACTCAGCCTGATCAATTTCGGCAAGGACGATGAGCCGTCGCTCGCGGTCGACAAGGTGCGCTACAAGGGCGAGCCGATCGTCGCCATCGTCGCCGACAGTCCGCGCGAGGCGTTTGAAGCCATTGCGAAGGTCAAGATCGACTATGAGCCGCTGCCGGCGGTGTTCGACGTTGAAGACGCGCTGAAGCCCGGCGCGCCCGTGGTCAACGAGGTCTATCCCAAGAACACCTTCACTTATCACGAGACCTATGATCGCCAGCAGTTGCGCTTCGGCGACGCCGACCGCGCCCTGGCCTCGGCCGACCATGTGCTGGAGCAGCGCTACCAGATGTCGCCGATCGAGCACGCGCCGACCGAGACCAACGGTTCGATTGCCGCACCCGACACCAACGGCCGCTACATCGTCTATACCTCGACGCAGGCACTATTCTTCTCGGTCGATACCTGCGCCAAGATCCTCGATGTACCCTCCAACACCTTCCATTTCATCGGCGGCACGGTCGGCGGCGGCTTCGGCGGTAAGGTCGATACTCTGACGGAGCCGCTCTGCATCCTCGGCGCGATGCTGACCGGACGACCGGTGCGCTACGTATTCGGGCGCGAGGAGGAGATGCAATACGGCCCGCCGCGCGGTGCCGAGCGCATCTACATCAAGGACGGCGTGATGCGGGACGGCCGCGTCGTCGCCCGCAAGGTGCGCGCCTATTTCGACAGCGGCGCCTATACGCGGCTGTCGAGCTATGCGGCGGTGAAATGCGCCGCCCATCTGCCCGGCCCTTACACGATCCCGAACGTCCATGGCGACGTCTACTGCGTCTTCACCAACCGCACGCCGGCGACCGCGATGCGCGGCTTCGGCGTCACCGCGATGGATTTCGCCATCGAATGCCAGATGGACAAGCTCGCCCATCTCGTCGGCATGGACCCGATGGAGTTCCGTATCCTCAATGCGTATCGCGACGGCGACATGAAGGCGCATCGCCGCGAGGCCAAGAACACCGCGCTGATCGAATGCGTGCAGGTCGCCGCGGAGAAGGCCAAATGGCCGCTCCGCGAGGAGTTCAAGCGCATGTCGTCGCGCAAGGATGGCGGCGGGATCCGTGCCGCCGTGACGCTGACGCCGCGCGAGACGCATGCGCCGTCGGCCGCACCGATCCAGCAGCGCACGACGTATGACCGCGCGCCGGCCGCGACCCGCGAGCCGCCACCACCGCCGCCTCCCTCACCGCCAACATCACCTCCGCCACTGCGGCCGAGCGCGCCGTCGCATGGTGCCACCCGCTTCTCATCCGTCTTCGGCACCAGGAGGCGCTGACCATGACCCGGCATCGCGGACGCGGCATCGCGTCAGTCAACTATCCCATCGGCATGAATCTCGGCGGCGATCCGAGCCAGGCGCTGGTGCATTCCAACCCGAGCGGCAAATTTACCGTGGCGTTGTCCTCAATCGATCTCGGCCAGGGCATGAAGTCGGTGACGCGGCAGATCTGCGCCGAAACGCTCGGCGTGCCGGTCGAGGACGTGTATGTCGACACCGCCGATTCCGACACCGGCCCGCATTGCATGGGCTCGTTCGCCTCGCGCGGCACCCATCGCGTCGGCAACGCCGTGATGGCCGCGGCGCGGGAAGCGCGCGGCGTCATGATGGAGGCGGCCGCGGAGGAACTGGAGGTGAACGCCGCCGATCTCGAGACCGACGGGCGCGGCAACATCCACGTCAAGGGCGCGCCGCACCGCTCGATCTCGACCAAGGACGTCGCGATCGCCGCGCAGTTCAAGCAGGGCAAGACGATCTCCGGCCGGGGCATCTTCCTGGTGCCGCTCTCCGACGTCGACCCGGAAACCGGCGAGATGTCGCCGGCGACATGTTATGCGCATGCCTGCCTGGTCGCCGAGGTCGAGGTCGACGACGAGACCGGCGAGGTCGACATGGTCAGGATGGATTCCGCCTATGAGCTCGGGCGCGCGCTCAATCCGCGGCTGGTCGAGCAACAGCTGGTCGGCGGCGCCTGGATGGGCGTCAGCCACGCGCTCTACGAGACGCCGGAGCCCTATTATCCGGAGCCGGTGCATGGCCCGCGCGATTTCGTCGAATATCTGATGCCGGGACCGGGTGACATCTGCCCGCACGACATCGCGGTGCTGGAGCGCCCCGCGCCCGACGGCCCGTTCGGCGCCAAGGGACCCGGCGAGATGTGCGCCAATCCGGTGTTGCCCGCGGTCGCGAACGCGATCTTCAATGCAGTCGGCGTGCGCATCGACGACCTGCCGATCACGCCGGAGAAAGTGCTGCGCGCGATCAAGGCACAGGGCGGCGCACGGCCGCAACCGCGGCGCTGAGGTCCTTCCATGCCGGTCCGCAGCAACATCGTCGGCATCGACAGCCCCGAGGCGCTGGAGAAGGCGCTGCGCGCGGCCTATTACCTCGCCGACGACGGCATCGCGACGGCCTCCTATCTCTCGCTCGCGCTCGGCAAGCCGTTGCTGCTCGAGGGCGCGCCGGGTGTCGGCAAGACCGAAGCCGCGAAAGCCATCGCCGCCGTGCTTGGCCGCCGGCTGATCCGCCTGCAATGCTATGAAGGCATCGACGCCGCCGCCGCGCTCTACGAGTGGAACTATCCACGCCAGATGCTGGCGATCCGGCAAGCGGGTGAGGAGAGCATCGACATCTACGGCGAGTCGTTCCTGATCGAGCGGCCGATGCTGGCCGCGCTGCGCGCGCCCGACGCGACCGTGCTCCTGATCGACGAAATCGACCGCGCCGACCAGGAGTTCGAGGCCTTCCTGCTCGAGTTCCTCTCCGACTTCCAGATCTCGATCCCCGAGCGCGGCACCATCCGCGCCGCCGAACATCCTGTGGTGGTGCTGACCTCGAACCGGACGCGCGACCTGCACGAGGCGCTGCGGCGGCGCTGCGTCTATCACTGGATCGATTATCCGAATGCCGAGCGCGAGGCCCGGATTGTGATGATGCGGGCCTCCAGCGTCGCCGAGGCGACTGCGCGCGCCGTGGTCGCCGCGGTCGGCCGGCTGCGCCGCGAGCCGCTGAGCAAGGCGCCGGGGGTTGCCGAGGCGGTCGACTGGGCCGAGGCCGCAACCTTGCTCAACAAGGGTGGCGCGCGCTGGCCGGATGCCTTCAAGCGCTCGATCGGCGTTGCGCTGAAGGACGAGGAGGATCTGCATTTCATTTCACCCCGGCTCGATGCGATCATCGCGGAGGCAGCCGCGTGAGCGACGATCTCAAGCTGCCGCGCGCCGCGCAGATCTTCGTCACCTTTGTCGCGCTGCTGCGCGCCAACGGCTTCCTGGTCGCGCCGGAACAGACCACGAGCTTCCTCGCCGCGATCGAACTGCTCGGGCCGCGCAGCCTGGAGCACATCCGCCGGGCCGGGCTAGCCACGCTGGCGCCGCCGCCGGAGCGCCGCGCGACGTATGACCGGTTGTTCGACATCCATTTCCGCGGCACTGATGCGATCGAGCAGGCCGAGGGCGAGGACGAGGAGACTGTCCGCCTGCAAGAGGAAGGCCGCGGCGAGGACGAGCCGCCGCTTGCCGACGAGGCCAATGAATCCGGCCTCGCTGCGGCACGCGCCGAAGCACTGGTCGAGCGAAGATTCGCGCAGACCGCGACCAGCGATCCGCTGCGCCGGCTGGCGCGCGAGGCGGACCGGCGGCTGCCGCGGCGCCGCGGCCACCGGCGGCGGCGCGCGAAGAGCGGCCCATTCGCCGACCTGCGCCGTACCTTACGCGACAGCGTGCGCAATGACGGCGAGGTGCTGCGGCTCGGCCGGATGCGCCGCCGCCAGCGCCCGCGCAAGATCCTGTTCCTGATCGACGTCTCCGGCTCGATGAAGGCGCGCACCGAGGAGAACATGCGGCTGGCGCATGTGCTGATACAGGCGGCCGGCAATGTCGAGGTGTTCACCTTCGGCACGCGTCTGACCCGTGTCACCCGGGCGCTGCGATTGAAGCGGCGCGAGCAGGCGCTGAACGCCGCCTCCTTCCTGGTCAGCGATTGGGACGGCGGCACAAGGATCGGCGACGCGTTGCAGGCCTTCCTCGCTGTGCCGCGGTTCGGCGGATATGCCCGCGGCGCCGCGGTCGTGATCGTCTCGGACGGCCTCGAGCGCGGCGACCCGGCGGCGCTGCGCGATGCGGTCGCAAAGCTGTCGCGCCGGGCCTGGCGCGTGAGCTGGCTGACGCCGCTCGCGACCTCGCCCGGCTTCAAGCCGCAAACCGAGGCGCTGATCGCGATCCAGCGCTTGGTCGATGATCTCGTGGACGGCGGATCGAGCGCGGCAGTCGTTGCGCATCTGCTGTCGCTTGGAACAAGGAGAGCTGCGTGACCGGCATTGTCGACGGACATCATCACATCTGGCGTCAGGCCGATCTCGCCTGGCTGTCCGGCCCGATGCAGCCGCGCATCTTCGGCCCCTACGAGCCGATCCGCCGCGACTATCCGATCGGGGAATATCTCGACGACCTCAAGGGCACCGGCGTCACCCGCTCGGTCTATGTCCAGACCAACTGGCCGAACGGCCAGTTCGAGGACGAGGCGGCCTGGGTGCAGCAGACCGCGGATCAGCACGGCTGGCCGCATGCGCTCGTCGCCTATGCCGATTTTTCCGTCGACGACGTCCGGCCGCAGCTCGATCGGTTGAAGTGTTATCCTCTGGTGCGCGGCGTGCGCATGCAGCTGCACTGGCACGAAAACCCGCTCTATCGCTTCGCGGCCCGTCCCGATCTCTGCACCGATCCGGTGATCCGGCGCAATGTCGGCCACCTCGCCGACTATGGCTGGAGCTTCGAGCTGCAAGTGTTCGCGCCGCAGATGGCCGATGCGGCAGGGCTCGCCGAGGCTTGCCCCGACGTGACGTTCATCCTGCAACATGCCGGCATGCTGGAGGATCTGTCGCCGCAAGGCCGTGCCGCCTGGCGCGCCGGCATGGCGCGGCTGGCGCAATGTCCCAACGTGGTGTCCAAGCTGTCCGGGCTCGGCACCTTCATCCATCGTAACGATGCCGCGCATATCGCCGGCGTCATGATCGACACGGTCGCGATCTTCGGCGCGGACCGCTGCCTGTTCGGCTCGAACTTTCCGATCGAGAAGCTGTGGACCAGCTACCGCGATCTCATCGACGCCTTCAAGGCGGCCGCCGAACGGCTCAGCCGCGAGCAGCGCGAGGCGATCTTCAGCACGACGGCGGCGCGGGTCTATCGGCTGAGGCCATAGGCGCGCTGCGGACGAACGCAACAACGAACACGAATTGGGAGGGAGAAAGATGCCGTTGGAGATCAAGATCCTGGACTATGGCGATATCGAGCTGGAATCGAGCTTCCTCGTGCTCGGGCACAATTGCGGCCGCACGCGCCGCGTGCTGACGCTCGGCTTCCTGATCCTCGGCGGCCCCTACCCCGTGCTGGTCGATACCGGCTATCGCTCCAACCAGATCATGGAGACGCTCGGCATGCGCGGCCTCCAGTTTCACGAGAACATGATCGAGAACCAGCTCGCCCGCCACGGCGTGCGGATGGGCGACGTCCGCTTCGTCTGCCACACCCACCTGCACATCGACCATGCCGGCAAGGACGATCTATTCCCGATGAACACGACCGTCGTCGTCAACCGCAAGGAGCTGGAGTACTCGGTCTCCGGCCTGATGCACCCGCAATATCCCGCACCCGACATCAAGCACCTGATCGACCGCCTGCACACCAAGAGCGCGCTGCGCTTTCTCGATCTCGAGATCACCGGTCCGGTCGAACTGATGCCGGGCGTCTATTGCGATGCCGCCAACGCCCATACCGAAGGCTCGATGAACATCCACGTCCACACCGCCGACGGCATCGCGACGATCTGCGGCGACGTGATCTATGATTTCAACGACCAGATCGTGACGCCGTTCAACGAGATCCAGGACGCCGAGCCGCGCACCACCGGCAACCATGGGACCAGCAAGCGCGCCGAGAAGGCCGCGATCAAGAAGCTGCTCTCGAGCTCGCGCTATCTGCTGCCGGTGCACGATCGCCCGGCGAAGATCGAGGGCGGCATGGTGGTCGGCCGCCTGCACGACCAGGTGCCAGGTCCTGTCGTGCAGAGCCTGCCGCAACGCAGCTGGTTCCCGGCGTAGACGCGGAGGACGGACGCGATGACGCATGTCACGCTGCGCGCGGAGTTCGAAGACCTGATCGATCCCTACGCGCCGGTCGGCCAGGTCGGCACCGGCTTCGATTTCACGGAAGGACCGATCTGGCATCCGCTCGATCACTTCCTGCTGTTCTCCGACATGCCGGGCGACGTGCGCCGGCGCTGGGATGCGCGGCGCGGCGTGGTCGAGGTCAAGCGTCCGTCGAACAAGTGCAACGGCATGACCTATGATGCCGACCTCAATCTGATCGTCTGCGAGCATGCGACCTCCTCGCTGATCCGCGAGCGGCCCGACGGGCGGCGCGAGGTGCTGGCCTCGCATTACGAGAACCAGGAACTCAACAGCCCGAACGACGTCTGCGTGCATTCCTCGGGCGCGATCTATTTCTCCGACCCCTGGTACGGCCGCATGCCGGTCTATGGCGTCGAGCGGCCGCGCCAGCTCGGCTTCCAGGGCGTCTATCGCGTGCCGCCCGGCGGCGGCGCGCCGAAACTGCTGGTCGACCGTTATCTGTTCGAGCAGCCGAACGGACTGTGCTTCTCGCCCGACGAGCGCATCCTCTATGTCAACGACACCGTGCAGGCGCTGATCCGCGCCTTCGATGTCGGCGCCGACGGCTCGCTCGCCAATCCGCGTGTGTTCGCCTCCGGCATCCGCTCCGAGCTCGAGCCCGGCCTGCCCGACGGCATGAAGTGCGACCAGCGCGGCAATGTCTGGGTCACCGCACCCGGCGGCGTCTGGGTCTATTCGCCCGGCGGCGATCTGCTCGGCAAGGTCCGCCTGCCCGAGCTCGTCGCCAACCTCGCCTGGGGCGGCGCCGATTTCCGCACGCTCTATCTGACCGCGACCCATTCGGTCTACGCGATCCCGACCAAGGTCGGGCCGCGCCATGAGCCCTATATGAGCGGCAAGCATGGCGCGGCGAGTGCCCCATCGTCCGCACCTGCGCTCAACCTGACCGCCGGCGAGATGCAGATCGATCCGCAGCGCTGCGCGATGATCATCCAGGACATGCAGAACGACGTCATCATGGATGGCGGCGCGTTCGCCTCTTCCGGCGCGCCGGCGCATGCCCGCGAGCAGCACGTCGTCGAGAATGTGCGCCGTGTCGCCGAGGCCGCCCGTGCCCGCGGCGTCGCCATCATCCATGTCTGGTTCGTCGTCGAGCCGGGCGCGCCCGGCGTGACGCTGAATGCGCCGCTATTCGAGGGGCTGGTCGACAGCAAGGCGATGGTGCGCGGCAGCTGGGGCGCGGCGCCAGTCTCCGGGCTCGAGCCGCGCCCGGGCGATTTCGTGGTCGAGAAGATGCGGATGAGCGCCTGGGAAGGCACCCGGCTCGAGACCATCCTGAAGGCGACCGGCCGCGACATGATCATCAACACCGGGGCCTGGACCAACATGTCGGTCGAGCACACCGCGCGCACCGGCGCGGACAAGGGCTATTTCATGATCGTGCCGGAGGATTGCTGCTCGACCATGAATGCCGACTGGCACAACGCTGCGATCAATTTCGCGCTCCAGAACGTCTCCGTGGTGACCAATGCCGACACCGTCATCAAGGCGCTCGGCTGAGGAGGCGTAGTGCCGAAGCTGCTTCACGTCGCCTGCTCTCCCCGCGCCGATTCGGAATCGGCAGCCGGCGCGCGCGCCTTTCTCGATCGCTTCCGCGAGATGCGGCCGGACTGGGAGATCGACGCGATGAACCTCTGGCGCGAGCCGTTGCCGGAGTTCGAGGGTTATCTGCTCGAGGCGAAATACGCCCGGATCGGCGGCAAGACGTTCACCAATTCGCAACACGACGCCTTTGCCGTCGCCGAGCGCCTGGCGCTGCGGCTGTCGCTGGCCGACCGCGTGCTGATCTCGACGCCGATGTGGAATTTTTCGATCCCCTATAAGCTCAAGCAGTGGCTCGACGTCATCATCCAGCCCGGCCTGACCTTCCGCTTCGATCCGGCGCAGGGCTATCTGCCGCTGCTCAAGGACCGCCCGACGGTCGTGATCATCGCCAGCGGCAGCGACTTCATCACCGGCATGAACCGCGGCCGCATCGACATGGCGACGCCCTATCTGCGCGAAGCGCTGCGCTTCATCGGCATCAATGACGTCCGCTTCGTGCCGATCGGCCCGACCACCGGCCCCACTGATCCGATCCGCGCCGCCCGCGAGGCCGCGCATCGCCGGCTCGCGGAGATGGCGGGGCGGTTTTGACCTGCTCTCACCACATCGTCGTCCCTGCGAAAGCAGGGACCCATAACCACAGGGTCGTGTCGTTGAAGCGAGCTGTGGCCCCAGCTCAGCAAAAGCAATGCTCATTGGTGGTTATGGGTCCCGGGTCGCGCTTCGCTTGCCCGGGACGACACCAAGTTTGTTGCACGTCCGGCGGACATATATCCGCATTCTCGCGACGGCGCTAATACTCCCTATGTTTCCGCGACGGGAAATGCGAGCCTGCACAGCAGTCCCGGTGCGTTGTCGCGCAATTCGATGCGCGCGCCGTGCAGGCTTGCGACCGCCGCGACCAGGCTGAGGCCGAGGCCGTTGCCTGGCGTATAGCGGCTTTGCTCGAGCCGATAGAAGCGCTTGAAGACGCGATCGTGCTGTTCGGCTGGGATGCCGGGGCCGTCGTCGGTGACCGAAATCACCGCTTCACCTTCGTCATTGTCGCAGGTCACGGTCACCCGTCCGCCCGGACGACCATGCTTGATGGCGTTGTCGACCAGATTGGCGATGGCGTCGAACAGGAGGTCGCGATCACCGGTGACCAACACCGCCGGATCACCGGCAAGGTCGAGATGGGTGGTGACCTCCTCGGCGGCGGCATCGTAGAGCTCGACCACCTCGCCTGCGATCTCGACCAGATTGACGGTGCGGAACGCGCCCTTGCGGGCCCGCGTCTCGATCTCGGAAATCCGCGTGATCGATGCGAACATCCCGAGCACCGCGTCGAGATCGGCGATGGTGTCGCCGATCAGCGCCGCATCGCCCTCCCCGTTGCGCGGGGCGTGATAGGCTTTCTCGAGCCGGCCGCGCATCCGGGTCAGCGGCGTGCGCAGGTCGTGGGCGATATTCTCGCTGACCTGCTTGACGTCGCCCATCAGGGTCTGGATGCGATCCAGCATCAGATTGAGGTTCTCCGCGACGCGATCCCATTCGTCATGACTGCCATGGAGCGGGATACGCTGGTCGAGGCCGGAGAGCATGATGGCGCGACTGGTCGCATTGATCGACTCGATCCGGCCGACGGTTCGCCGTGTGACCCCGATGCTGGCGGCAGCCGCAAGGCCGATGATCAGCACGACGACCGCGATGCCCGCAGCCCTGATCTGCGCCATGAAGCCGTCGAGATCGCTGATGTCGCGGCCGACCAGCAACCGATCACCGCCTGGCAAGGTCTTCGCCACGGCGCGCACGAGCGCGGTTCCAGAAGGCAGCTGTGGTAGCGAGGTTCGAAATTCGGTCCATCCATCTCCAACAGTGTCTGGTGGCCATTGCTTGAGATTTCCCGCGAGCACCACGGATCCGGGGCCGACCAGCAGATAAACCTGATCGGCAAGCCCCTTGTTCGCGATGCGTTGCGCGATCAACGCGGTCAGGCCATCGCGGCCGGACCGCGCATAGGCATCATCCAGGCTTGCCTGTTCGGTCATGATGGCGCGGTCGGACCTGTCGCGCACATAGGACAGCGTCGACCAGTAGACATAGGCGAAGATCGCGGACACGATGAGGCCGAACGTACCGATGGCGATCAACGCCAGGCGGAACGTCGACGATCTGAGGGTCTTAGCCAGGAGCACGGAGGCAGTACCCGATGCCGCGGATCGTGTGGATCAGCGGATAGGCTTGCTGGTCGTCGACCTTGCGGCGTACCCGGCCGACATAGACGTCGATGATGTTGGTGGAAGGATCGAAGTGCAGATCCCACACATGCTGCAGCAGCATGGCGCGCGACACCACGCGGCCTTCGTTGCGCGCGAGATACTCGAGCAGCTGAAATTCCTTCGGCAGCAGCGGAATCTTGCGGCCGCGGCGGCTCGCCGTCCGCGCGATCAGATCGACCGCGAGATCGCCGACCCGCAGGATGGTCTCCTTGGCAACGGTCTCGCTGCGGCGGCCAAGCGCCTCCAGCCGCGCCAGCAGCTCGACAAAGGAAAACGGCTTGACCAGATAGTCGTCGCCGCCGGCGCGCAGGCCGCGCACGCGATCATCGACCTCGCCGAGCGCGCTGATGATCAGGAACGGCACCGCGATGCCGTCGTCGCGCATCTGCCGCATCACCGTGATGCCGTCGATGTCGGGCAGCATGCGATCGATCGTGATCACGGCATAGTCGCGCGCCGCCCCCTGGCTCAGCGCCTCGCGGCCGTTCGCAGCCAGATCCACGTCATAGCCGCTGGTGGTGAGCTCCTCGACGAGCTGACCCGCGGTCTCCGGGTCGTCCTCGACGACGAGAATGCGGCGGTGAGCTCCGGTCATGTTCTTGAACTCTCCGAGTTGTCCTGAACTCCCCGAGTTCTCAAACTCTCCGAGCGCCCCGCAACGGTCGCCGCCAGACTATCCCATTCCGGGGCTGGATGGAACGCCTGGCGACGGCCGCGACAACGGTGCGGTTCGTTGGGCGATCACCAATAGTCCCCGCACACATTGACCCATTGCAGCCCGTACGACGTCCATACCCTGCGGTAGCAGCCGTCATAGTAATCGGCATAGATGACGGGCCCGCCGAAGAAGGCGAAGCGATGGAAGCGGTGATGGTGGTGGAAGAAGCCGCCATGATGGAAAAAGTGCGAGCCGTGGAATCCGGCGCCGGCGAATCGCGGGCCGAACGCCGGTGCGCCGGCGAAGCGCGCGCCGCCAAAATGCCCACCGGCAAAATGTCCGCCGCCGCCCATGGCGGCGAACGCCATACCTCCACCGCGCATGCCGCCGCCGAAACCACCGCCATGCATTCCGCCACCAAAACCGCCACCGTGCATGCCGCCGCCCATGGCGCCACCAAAACCGCCGCCATGGCCGCCACCGAAGCCACCGCCACCGCCACCGCCGTGCCCACCACCGCCACCGCCGCCACCTCTGGCGAAGGCTACGGGTGCAAGCGCAACACTGACGGCGAGCGTCGCCGCCGTGAGAAGCGTGAAGAGCCTGTTCGTCATGAAATCCTCCCTGATTGGGACCGCGGCAAACCTCGTGTCGCCGCACGCAGAGCATGATCAGAAGACGCAAGCGTGAGGCCGACTTCAACTGACAAATGCGCCAGATTCTGACGCCGGATTTAGGATTGGCGAGGAGGCCGGCACGCGCGGCAAATGGCTGGATCGCGCGCCGCGCCTGCGTTGGCCGAGATCGACGGACATTTGGCTGGAATCAGCGGTTAGCGCGCGTTGAATCGATCCGCCGGGTTTCTTAATCCTGCAGCGATCCAAGAAACGACGTCGTCGTGGCGGGATCGTAGACCCGGTTCACAATTTGTCGATCACCGGGTCCCCCGTCGCGCCGGCCGTAACCCATCCGCGATGCAATCGTGTTTCGCCCGGCTTCCCTCGGCGCCGGGACGACGAGTGCTGACTTCCAGCAAGGAGCTTTCGATGAGCGACGAGATCAAGAGACCGTTTCTGACCCACGCCTCCGGCGCACCCGTTACCGACAATGTGAACATCATGACGGCGGGTCCGCGCGGGCCGGCGCTTTTGCAGGATGTCTGGCTGATCGAGAAGCTGGCGCACTTTCACCGCGAAGTGATCCCGGAGCGTCGAATGCACGCCAAGGGCGCCGGCGCGCACGGCACCTTCACCGTCACCCACGACATCACGCGCTACACCAAGGCCAGCATCTTCTCGGATATCGGCAAGCAGACGCCGATGTTCGCGCGGTTCTCGACCGTTGCCGGCGAGCGCGGCGCGGCGGACGCGGAGCGCGACATCCGCGGCTTCGCGCTGAAATTCTATACCGACGAAGGCAATTGGGATGTAGTGGGCAACAACACGCCGGTGTTCTTTTTTCGCGATCCCCTGCGCTTCATCGACCTCAACCACGCGATCAAGCGCCATCCGCGCACGGGCGTGCGCGACCCCGACATGAACTGGGATTTCTGGACGCTGCTGCCGGAAGCGCTGCACCAGGTCACCATCGTCATGAGCGAGCGCGGCATTCCGAAGAGCTTCCGTCACCAGCACGGCTTCGGCAGCCACACCTACAGCATGATCAACGCGAACAACGAGCGCGTCTGGGTGAAATTCCATTTCCGCACCCGGCAGGGTGTGCAGAACCTGACCGACGCCGAGGCCGAGGCACTGATCGGCAAGGACCGCGAGAGCCACCAGCGCGATCTGTTCAACAGCATCGAGCGCGGCGATTTCCCGCGCTGGACGCTGTTCATCCAGGTGATGACGGACGCGCAGGCCAAGGCCTTCCCGTTCAACCCGTTCGATCTGACCAAGGTGTGGCCGAAGGCGGATTATCCCCTGATCGAGGTCGGCCATTTCGAGCTCAACCGCAACCCGGAGAACGTCTTCGCCGAGGTCGAGCAGGCGGCGTTCACGCCGGCCAATGTCGTGCCCGGCATCGGCTATTCGCCGGACAAGATGCTGCAGGCCCGCCTGTTCTCCTATGGCGACGCGCAACGCTACCGGCTCGGCGTCAACCACCACCAGATCCCGGTCAACGCGCCGAAATGTCCGTTCCACAGCTATCACCGCGACGGCGCGATGCGCACCGACGGCAATCTGGGCGCCACGCTGACCTATTGGCCGAACAGCCATGGCGAGTGGACCGACCAGCCGCAACTGAACGAGCCGCCGCTCGAGACCTCAGGCGCGGCCGCACATTGGGATCATCGCGTGGATGAAGATCACTGGCAGCAGCCGGGCGATCTGTTCCGCAAGATGAATGCCGTACAAAAGCAGGCGCTGTTCGACAATACCGCCCGCCAGGTCGGCCAGGCGTCGAAGCACATCCAGGAACGGCATGTTGCGAATTGCAGCAAGGCCGATCCCGCCTACGGCAAGGGCGTGGCGGACGCGCTCGCGCGGTATGCCGACGGAGAGCTGTAGCCGGGACAGCCCATCCGCCCCGTCATCCCCGCGCAATGGCGTAGCCATTGTCGCTGGAGGTGCGAGCTCTTGCGAGCCTCGAAGGATGCACGGCCCCGTCTCCGGCCGATTCATCCTTCGAGGCCCGCTCCGCGGGCACCTCAGGATGACGGGGACGGCTTAGACGCCTCGGTCAGACGCGTCACGTGGTCGATTTTCGAACGGGGCCGGCAGCCTTGGCTGCCGCCCTCACCTCGCTCACGTCGGCTTGCCGCGCCCGCTCTTCTCGGCCGCGCGGCGCAGCGCCTCGGCGAGCGCGCCGCCGCCGGACTGCTCCTGCGGACGGCGCGGAGCCGACGACGTCATCTTGGCCGAGCCGCGCGAGAAATCGCGCGACGGGCCCGCATTGTCCTTCTTCGGCCCGATCTCGTCGTCGAGCCGCAACGTCAGCGCGATGCGCTTACGTGCGACCTCGACGTCCAGGACCTTGACCTTGACGATGTCGCCCGGCTTCACGACTTCACGCGGGTCCTTGATGAAATTCCTGGACATCGCCGAGATGTGCACCAGGCCATCCTGGTGCACGCCGATATCGACGAAAGCGCCGAAGGCGGCCACATTGGTCACGGTGCCTTCGAGGATCATGCCCTTCTTGAGATCCTTGACCTCCTCGACGCCGTCCTTGAACACCGCCGCCTTGAACGCCGGACGTGGGTCGCGGCCGGGCTTTTCCAGCTCGCGCAGAATGTCGGTGACGGTCGGCAGACCAAAGGTGTCGTCGACGAAGGATTGCGGCCTGAGCCCGCGCACCACGTCGGCGTTGCCGATCAGCGCCTTGATGTCGCTCTTGGTCGCCTCGAGAATGCGGCGCACCACGGGATAGGCTTCCGGATGTACGCCGGACGAATCGAGCGGATCCTCGCCATTGCTGATGCGCAGGAAGCCGGCGCACTGCTCGAACGCCTTCGGTCCGAGCCGCGGCACCTCCTTCAGTGCCTTGCGCGACTTGAACGGGCCGTTGGCGTCGCGGTGCTGCACGATGCTCTGCGCCAGTCCCTGCCCGATGCCGGACACCCGCGAGAGCAGCGGCACCGAGGCGGTATTGGCATCGACGCCGACCGCGTTCACGCAGTCTTCCACCACGGCATCGAGCGAGCGCGCCAGCTTGGCCTCGCCGAGATCGTGCTGGTACTGGCCGACGCCGATCGCCTTCGGATCGATCTTGACGAGCTCGGCCAGCGGGTCCTGCAGGCGCCGCGCGATCGAGACCGCGCCGCGAATGGTGACGTCGAGGTCGGGCAATTCGTTCGAGGCGAAGGCGGAGGCCGAGTAGACCGATGCGCCGGCTTCGGAGACCACGATCTTGGTCATCTTACGCTCGGGCAGCCGCTTCACGAGCTCAGCGGCGAGCTTGTCGGTCTCGCGCGAGGCGGTGCCGTTGCCGATCGCGATCAGCTCGACGCCATGCTCGATCGCGAGCTTGCCGAGAATGGCCAGCGCCTCGTCCCAGCGCCGTTGCGGCTCGTGCGGAAAGATCGCCGTATGCGCCACCACCTTGCCGGTGGCATCAATCACCGCGACCTTGACGCCGGTGCGATAGCCGGGGTCGAGCCCCATGGTGGCACGCGGGCCGGCCGGCGCCGCCAGCAGCAGGTCGCGCAGATTCGAGGCGAATACGCGCACCGCCTCGGTCTCGGCCGCGGTCCACAGCCGCATCCGCAGGTCGATGTTGAGATGGATCTGGATCTTGGTGCGCCAGGCCCAGCGCACCGTCTCCGTCAGCCATTTGTCGCCCTTGCGGCCCTGGCTGGAGATTGCAAAGCGGTTCATGATCCGGAGTTCGTAGCGGCCGGGCACGCCGACGACCGGCTCCTGGGCCTCCGGCTTGATCGCGAGGTCGAGTATCTCTTCCTTCTCGCCGCGGAACAGCGCCAGGATGCGGTGCGACGGCAGCTTCGACAGCGGCTCGGAGAAATCGAAATAGTCCTTGAACTTCTCGCCTTCGGTCTTCTTGCCAGTGCGGACGGTCGAGGCCATGATGCCGTTCGACCACATCTCCTCGCGCAGCGCGCCGATCAGGTCGGCATCCTCGGCGAAGCGCTCGACCAGGATCGCGCGCGCGCCGTCCAGCGCGGCGGCGACGTCGGCGACCTGTTTTTCGGCATTAACGAACGGCGAAGCGGCCTCGTTCGGATCGCTCTCGGGCTGCGTCAACAGCTGATCGGCGAGCGGCTCGAGCCCGGCCTCCTTGGCGATCTCGGCCTTGGTGCGGCGCTTCGGCTTGTACGGCAGATAGATGTCTTCCAGGCGGCCCTTGCTGTCGGCGGCCATGATCTGGGCCTCGAGCGCGGCATCGAGCTTGCCTTGCTCGCGGATCGAGTTGAGCACCGCGGTACGGCGCTCCTCGAGCTCGCGCAAGTATGTCAGTCGCTCTTCCAGCGTGCGCAGCTGCGCGTCATCGAGCGCGCCGGTGAGCTCCTTGCGGTATCGCGCGATGAACGGCACCGTGGCGCCGCCGTCGAGCAGCGTCACCGCGGCCTCGACCTGCTCGTCGCGAACTCCCAGTTCCTGCGCAATCTGATGATGGATCTTTGCCACGCCTGTCTCTCTCACCCCGTTGCGCCGCCAAATCACCGATGGCGCGGACGCCGCTTATGGACCATCCCGGAATGATTCATCAAGGCGCGCTGTGGATCAAATTTGGCGCGCCGCACGCGCTATTTCCGGGATGTTGGCCGTCCGCGGCTTGACAAATAGACCCGCGCCGCATTGCCGCCGAAAATCGCAGCTCCTGCCTCACTTGACAAATCAGCCAGCAGGCTCTCTGCAGCTGCGAACCAATGTGCATAGCCGCCAGCAAGATTGACGACGGGCCAGTCGCTGCCCCACAGCATCCGCTGCGGCCCGAAACATGCCAGTGCATGATCCACGGCCTCGCGCAAATCGGCGACCTGCCAGTTCGGCGCCGCCTCCGTCGCAAGGCCCGACAGCTTGCAGACGACGTTGGACCGCGCGGCAAGGTTTGCGACGTCGTCCTTCCAGGCCGCAATGTCGCCGGTTGCGAGCTGCGGCTTGCCGAAATGGTCGAGCACGAATTGCAGGTCCGGATGGCTATCGACCACCTGAACGAGCCGCGGCAAATGGCGCGGCAATACCAGCGCGTCGAACACGAGGCCGTACTGCGCCATGGCCTCAAGCGGCGCGGCCAGTTCCGGCCGCAGCAGCCAGTCGTCGTCGGCGATGTCCTGCACCATCGGCCGCAGGCCAACCAGCAGTTCGCGCCCGGCGATCATATCGACCCGCGTCGCGGCATCGTCGGCATCGAAGTCGATCCAGCCGACCACACCGCGCACCAACTCCGCGCCTTTGGCGACGTCGAGCATGAACGCCGTCTCCGCCTCGGTCGGCGCCGCCTGCACCAGGATCGTGCCCTCGATGGCGGCCGCGGCGAGATGCGGCATCAGGTCGGCCAGGCCGAAGTCGCGGTAGATCGGCCCGCGTTCGGGCGTCAGCCAGCCGTAATCGGCGCGCGCCAAGGTCCACACATGGTGATGGGCATCGATCCGCATCATGCCGGCACCGGCGCGTGCTGATCGAGCAGCCCCTCGGCTTTCAGGTCGCGCCACAGCGCGGCGGGAACGGGCGACGACAAGGCGGCGGCGTTGCGCTCGACCTCTTGCGGCGTCTGTGCGCCGAGCACGACGCTCGCGACCGCCGGATGGCCCAGCGCGAAATGCAGCGCGGCGGTCGGCAGCGCCACACCGTGGGCGCGGCAGACGCGCTCGATCGCCGCCACCTTCTGCATCACATCAGCCGGCGCGTCTTTGTAATTGTACTTGGCGCCGGCAACCGCGCCGGTCGCCAGGATGCCGGAGTTGAACACGCCGCCGAGCATCACGCCGATGCCCTGCGTCTGCGCCAGCGGCAGGAATTCGGCGAGCGCCGGCTGCTCGAGCAACGAGTAGCGGCCGGCGAGCAGCATGGTGTCAAACGTGCCGGCCCTGGCGAAGCGCACGCACATCTCGGCCTCGTTGACGCCGATCCCGATGCCCTTGACCACGCGCTCGGCGCGCAACTTGTCGAGCGCGACATAGGCGCCCTCCATCGCCTCGCGGAACCTGGCCTCGATCGCATCGGCACCATGGGTCCAGACGTCGACGTCGTGAATCAGCAGCAAGTCGATATGATCGGTGCCGAGCCGCAGCAGCGACTGCTCGACCGAGCGCATGGTGCCGTCATAGGAATAGTCGACCACCGCGCGGTGCGGCTGGCCGCCGACAAAGTTCGAGCCGTCACCGCGGCCGCGGAACGGGTCCATCCAACGCCCGACCTTGGTGCAGACAACGATATCGTCACGCGCCACGCGGCGCAGCACCGTGCCGCAACGATGTTCGGCGAGACCATGCCCATAGAGCGGTGAGGAATCGAGCAGGTTCACACCCAGTGCGAACGCCCGCTCCGCTGCTGCGATCGCGGTGGCGTCGTCGAGCCGCGCGAAGAGGTCGCCGAGCGGCGCGGTGCCGAAGCCGAGAATGGAGACATCGAGCCCGGTGCGGCCGAGCCTGCGGCGTGGCAGCGCCGACGCAGGCGCGGGATGTGAGGATGGAGTTTGGTTCACCGTGACGGCTCCCTTGCAGTTTTCTTGCTTGCAGAGAAAGTAGCCTCGCGGGCGTGCCGAACACAAGCGGACGCGCGCCGCGCCTCACATACGGGCAACGCGCCGATCGGGCGCCGAGCGAAAGTTCCGTGCCACCGTCGATCTGCGATGACGGCGCCTGCTATTCGTCGTCGGAGCTGATCTCCTTGGTCACATTGTCGACCACGACGGGGCTTTCGAAATAGGTCACCGTCGGATCGGCGCCATATTTCTCCCGGGCGCGGGCGCGCCACGCAGCGGTGTACAGCGCTTCCGCCTCACCCCTCGAGTTCCAGAAATAGATGCCGCCGGCCGTCATGCCGTCCTCGGACAGCACATAGGTCTTGCGAAACAACCCCGGCACGTCGCGATAGAGCGGTGCGGTGCTCAGGAAGATGCTGCGCGCTTCCTCGCGCGTGACCGGTTTCGGCAATCTGAACGTCGTGACGGCGGTGATCATTTGGACCTCCTGGGCATCATTCTTGACACGATTGTCAATCTTGACGATATTGTCAATAATGATCTGCTGGAGCGAATCGCATGGTAGGCGTGCGTCAGTTTGACGAGGACGAGGTGATCGCAACCGCGCTCGACGTGTTCTGGCGCAAGGGGCTGCACGACGCGACTATGCAGGACCTCGCTGCGGCGACCGGCGTGCTGCGCGGCAGCCTCTACAACGCCTATGGCGACAAGGAAGCGATCTTCCTGCGCGCCTTCGATCGGTATACGGGGCAGTTCCTGGAGGCGGCCGGCAACGCACTGTCCCACGGTGACGCCGCGACGGGGCTGAGACAGTTCTTCGACATGATCATCGTCAACATGACTGACGGTTCGCCGCCAAGCGGCTGCCTGACCACACGCACGGCGCTCGACGCAGCCATTTCAAGCGCGGATGTGCGTCAGCGAGTGCAGGATGTGCTCACGCGGCTTGAGCAGTTGATCGGCAAGGCCATCGGCACGGCGCCGGGCAAGCACAGCGCGGCCGATGCGAACCGGCTGGCGCGCGTCATCGTGACCTACACGCGCGGGCTGGCGGTGATGGAGCGCGCCGGATACAGCCGCAAGCAGTTGAGGGAATTGGCCGCGACGTTCATCGACGCGGTCGTTGACAATGCCTGAGGTCAGCCGGGCCGCCTGCGCGACCATGCGCCGACGAAGGTCGGCAGCGCAAAGACGCCCTGCATGGCGACCACTTCGGCGCGCAAGCGCTCGGCAAAACTGTCCACCGCCAGATCCGCTTCGGTGGCGACGCCGAGCTTGACGATATGCGGCAGATTGCTGCGCAGGCCGCTCGCCATATAGTCGTAGCCGTCGAAATCCGCCCCGCCTCCAGCCGGCGCGAACAGGCTCATGCGCGGTGCCGGAAGCCCGGCCGCGACGAACGCCCCGTGCAACGACAATCCCATGCGGTTGTTCAGGCCCGCCCGCTTGAACATCTCCTTCACAGCGCCCCACGCCTCCGACAGCAGCGGCGACGGCGGATTGGCGATCGGCCCCTCGCCCCAGTCGAGATCCTGGAACGCCACGATGCCATCGGGCTTGACGTGCCCGAGCAAGTGCCGAATTAGCGCCGCGGGATCCTTCACATAGATCAGCACGAGCCGGCCGACGACCGCATCGAAATCGCGGTCGAGCTCGATCGTGCTGATATCGCCGACCCGGAACGAGACCTGGCTCAGGCCGAGCGAGCGCGCCGTGCCCGCGGCTTCCTCAACAATGGCGGGGTTACTGTCGACCCCGACGACCGCCCCGCTTTCGCCGACCAGGCCAGCGGCAATGAACGACACGTTGCCGGCGCCGCTTCCGACGTCGAGCACCTTCATGCCCCGCGAGAGCCCGGCCTCTTTCAGGAGTTGCCATGTGGACGCATCGTAGAGCTGCGACTGGCGCTTGAGCCTGTCGGTCTCCGCGGTCGAACGCCCCATCACATAGTTCGGATCGTAGCCGGACGTCTCTTGCATGGATCTACCCGCTTCGGTTCGTGAATGGAGGCGGCCGCGCCCGTGCTCACTCAGACTGCAGGCCCGACAAGAAAGCTTGCAGATCCGCTGCGAAGCGCTGCTCGAACGCAATAGAGCGATGGGGTGAATGGCCGCATCCCTCATAGCGAACGATGTCGGCACGCGGATTGTCGTGCGCGAGGCGCGCATCGTGGTCCTCCAGCAACGCCGCTCCGCATCCGGGATCGGCCTGAACGATCCTGACCGGACAGAGGAATTCCCGCTCGGTCGGAATCGCCGCAAGAACCGAGGCCCCAACGTTTCCGTCCGCCCAGCACCGCCCATCTTGCCGCTGCAGCGCAGACGCATGGCTCAACAGATGACGGGAGCCGAAATGATCGCTGCCGATCCCGCCCATGGGCGTCGGAGAGTCTGCAAGGAACGCAAGGTAGGTGCCGAGTGGCGCGCGCGCCTGCTGCCACGCCGCCTGACGCACGCTGACGATCGAAAACAGCTTTGGGAATGCCGATTTCTCCCACTCGCCCGGCTGGCCAAGATACCACGGCGGGTCCTCGAGGAAGGCGGCGCGCACATTGGCATCACCGCGCTGCGCCAGCACACCGGCAACGCAGCCGCCGAGTGAGTGCCCGACTATCACCGCCGGACGCCCGATTGCCGCCAATGCAGTCTCCGCGTCCGAGACATAATCGGCGAGCGCGTAGCTCGGGGCCCGATCCGAGTGCCCGTGTCCCCGGAAATCCAGGGTCCAGACCCGATATCGATCCTTCAGCCGGCCGCCGGTTTCCTGCCATGTGTCCCGGCTGAGCGACAGGCCGTGCAGAAACAGGATCGGTTCACCGTCCGGCGGGCCATCGACCGAAGCCGCAAGCCTGACGCCGTCATTGTCGAGCGTAATATCGGTCACCGAACATCTCCGTTGCGAAATACCATCAGCATCCGGCATCGGCCCGCCGGCTTGCAGTTCGGCATGAACTGCCGTCCTCCGGTCTCAGCGTCCGATCTGCCGGAACTTATCTGTGAGGCCGTCGAGATAACCGACCCAGGTCGAATTGATCGGCTGGTTCTCGATCAGCGCGTGAAAGCGGATCATCATGCAGATCAAAAATAGCGGCTGGATGAATGCCGCGCGCACCGTCACCGCCAACAGGGCCGCGATGAAGAAGGTGACCATGGCGCCATACTCCCTGACAGCCTCCGGCAACCAGACCGTCACCACGCCGGCGGGGACCAGCAGCAGCAGGCACAGCAGGATGCTCAGTATCCGCTCGACGATGACCATCCAGACCGACGTTGCCAGGATCGGCTTGGCGTTCTGGCAATAGTAGACCAGTCCGTCCTGGATGTTGCGCCTCGGATCGTCGCCGCCGCGCGCCAGGTCGTAGGACAGCACCACCTTGTCCAGATAGCGCGTCGCGGCCGACAGGATGGTGTTGAGCAGACCGACGATCGCCTTCATGCCGGGCGCCGGCAGCCAATCGCCGAGCGTATCGAGCGCATTGTGAAACGCGCGGAGCACGGCGCGGATCAGCGCACCAAGTCCGAACAGGATCGCGACCTCGCCGAACCGGTCCATCACGATCCGACGGCCGTAGGCGAACTGCCCTTCGCTGCCGTTGCCGATGCGGCCATGCGTGATCAGCTCGGTCAGCACGGCGACATGGCCGCAGGCGATCATGTGAAGCGTGTAACGCAGGATGGCGCCCCAGATCCACCCGCCGAGCAGCAGGATGCCAAGCAGCCAGCAATAGCCGAACACGCTGGCGACATGGGTGCCGAGCCAGACCGCGCCGCCCACGGCGACCACCGCCCAGATGGCGCACGCGGCGGCAAAGCCCAGCAACACGCCCCATCGCGCCAGCGCATAAGGCAGGGTCTCGAGCAACAGCTTCAGCGCGGTGCCAAGACCGTGATCGCGCACCAGCAGCGGGTAGGAGTGGGACGGTCCTTGAGACGGTTCTTGGGATTGTCCCGCAGCGTGCCAATCGGCCGAACCGCCGCGGCCGCCGCCATTGCTCAGGCTTATGTCAGACACGTGTTGCCTCTTGGGTTGCCGTGATCGATCGAAATTGGATTCAACGGTATCGTTATTGCCGTATCGGCTCGATGCGGTGACTGACGCGGCAACCTGCCCAAGGGCAGCTTGTCCGCCGCAGGCCAGGCGTCACAGCGCCAACACCTCGGGGCTGGCAGAGGGTTGGTCCGTTGGCGCTGTGAGCCGGCACAGCCGCGACATCGATCAGGGAGGAGCGGCCGATGTCGCGGCCAGCGATCATTGACCGGCGGCCGGCAACTCGGCGTAGTTGCCGTCCTTGTCGCGGCGGTAGACGACGTAGTCGATCAGGGTGATGTCACCCTTCGGCGTGTAGCTGATGTTGCCGAGCACGGTGTCCCAGTGTCCACTCTTGATGGTCGCCGCGATCTTCTTGGCGTCCGTGGTCTGGGCGCGGGTGACGGCCTGGCTCCAGATCTGGAAGGCGGCATAGCTGTAAAGCGTGTAGCCGTCCGGATCGATGCCCTTGTCCTTGAACTTCTTCAAGGTCGCGGCCGCGGTCACCTTCTTGCGCGGATCGGGTGAGAAGGTGAACAGCGAACCCTCGGCAAGCGGACCCGCGATCGCGGCGAACTGCTTGTCGACCAAGGCGTCGCCGCCCATCAGCACGGCATTGACCCCCTGCTCGCGCATCTGGCGCAGGATCAATGCCGCCTCGGCGTAGTAGCCTCCGACATAGACGAAATCGATCGACTCCTTCTTGAAGCGGGACACCAGCGCGGCAAAATCCTTGTCGCCCTTGGTGTAGGCTTCATAGAGCTTTTCCTTCACGCCCGCCGCGTTGATGGCGTTCTTCGTTTCGTCGGCAAGGCCTTTGCCGTAGGTCGTCTTGTCGTGGATGATCGCGACGTTCTTGGTCTTGTAGTTCTTGATGATATAGGCGGCCGCGACCATGCCCTGCTGGTCATCGCGGCCGCAGACGCGGAACGTGTTCCACAGCCCGCGCTCGGTGAAGAGCGGGTTGGTCGAACCCGGCGTGATCTGCAGCACGTTACCCTCGGCATAGGCGTCCGAGGCCGGAATCGAGGTCGACGAGCAGAAGTGCCCGACCACGAACGGAATCTTCGCGCCTGCCATCTTCTCGGCAACCGACACCGCCTGCTTCGGATCGCAGGCGTCGTCGCCGACTTCCAGCTTCAGCTTCTTGCCGAGCACGCCGCCCGCCGCATTGATGTCGGCGATGGCGAGGTCAGCACCGTTCTTGAACTGCTGACCGAAGCTCGCCTCCGAGCCGGTCATCGGCCCAACCACGGCAACACTGATATCCTGGGCCATGGCCGCGCTGGACAATGCCAGGCTCGTGCCAAGCGCAAGAAAGTATCCTCGAAGTGCAAACTTCATCATATTCTCCTCGATGGTCTCAAGTCGCCTCAATGCATCGCAATCGACTGGTATCGCCGGCCGCAACGATCACCGGGGGCTGCCTTGTATGCGCGCGATGAGCAGCAGGCTCGGACTGAGGCGACGGGGGATTGGACATATGCGACATTGGGCAACAATGTGAAACACGTTGCCGTGCATTGGCGCCTGGAATCGCACTGTGTGCGCGTCAGCACACAGCTGATGGCTTGTTCGATCACGGCCGCGCCAGCGGCTCGGACTCCGCCGGCTTGACGTCGGCTCCGACCGGTGGTGCTGCCGCCTCAACGTGTGGCGCTTGGGCGCGCCTCCACCGGCCGCTAATGATCACCGCCTCGCACGGGCCGTGATCGGTTGCGGAGAGCCGTAAGGAACGGTCGGGCCGCATCAGGGGAGTTCAGACGTTCGGTCAGGAACGCCGCGGCACCGCGCGAATATCCGACGGCGTCACGCCGTAGTGCCGGCGGAAGGTGCGGTTGAAGTAGGACAGATCGCCGAACCCGACTTCAAACGCAATCGTGCCAATGGTGGTGCGGCTGTGGCGCGGATCCGTCAGCAGATGATGCGCGCGCGCCAGGCGCTGGCCGAGCACGAATTCCGAGAATGTCGAACCCGCGCTCTCGAACAGCCGCTGGATATGGCGCGGCGTGAGCTTCAGCCGGGCAGCCACCGCGGGCAGCGTGAGGTCGCCGTAGCTGAGATTGTCGCTGATGTCGGCCTTGACCGCGGCAAGCCGGGCAGCCGACAACCCGCCGTCTTCCGCGGCTACCGCCGCATCCCGGTTGGCGCCGATGATCAGCGCGCCGAGATCGAGCAGGTGTTTGACGACGGCGCCGCGCAACTCGGGAGTCGAAAGCTGGTAGCTGTCGTCGAGCTCCCTGATGTAAAGCGCCAAGAGGCGCATCGCCTCCGTGTTCGCGGGCAGGGGGCGGATCAGCATGTCTTCGGGATCGTTGACCAGCGAGGCCAGCGCCTTGCGCGGCAGCCGGAGGCCGACGAAGCGGCTCGGCGACACCGGGACCACCATGTTGGCGGCTTCCGCGCTCGACTGCAGCACCGCCTGGCCCGGGCCGAGTTCGATATCGCGGCCGCGCTGCGAGGCACGGGTGTTGCCGCTGGTGATGATCGTCAGCACCAGGTCGTCGGTGCCGTCGAGCAGTTCGCGCGGTCTTGCGATCTTGAGATTGCTGCACGCCCACGATCCGATGCCGAGCCCGGACAATTCGCGCACATTGGCTTCGGCATGAAACGCGCCGTCGTCGAGCGGCTCCGGATCGAGCTTGACGATCATCCGCCCGATCTGCTCGCGAAAGATCGGCAAGCGGTCCCGCTCGCCGAAATGCGCGGTCGAGAATCGAAACCCTGTGATATCGCCCGACTGCATTGTCATCGGCTCGCCCTCATGGCGGCGGAGGTCGCCGTTCATATACGGCTGATTTGTGGCGGCGCACCGCGGAGCATGGGGGCCATGCAGCGCAGCCGCAAACGTGAACCTTTCGCGGGTTCCGCCGATGCCTCGATCTGACAACTGTCAAGCATCGTGCATAAGCTGCGCAAATACACCGTTTAGTGCCGCGTGCGCGAAGCTCATCTGACGTCGTGCGCGAAGTCCCGACCGGGGATAGAATTATCCTCGCTCGATAAACCCGAAGACGCCGTCCGCATTGGAGCGCGATAATTATAATTGACTGACCGGACGGTCAATAGTAATCCGGTCGCAGGCCACGCGACCCTCGGTCATCAGAAGCCGCAACGGGAGGTAATCATGGTCAGCGATATGGTGTTGACCGATATCCGCGACGGATATCGCGTCCTGACGCTCAACAGGCCCGATCGCCTGAATTCATTCAGCGCCGAGCTGCACACCGCCTTGCTCACCGCGTTGACGGACGCCGAACAGGACAGGTCCTGCCGCGCGCTGATCCTGACCGGGGCCGGACGCGGATTCTGCGCCGGCCAGGATCTTTCGGACGGCGTGTTCACGCCGGGCGAGACGCCGGATCTCTCCGTGCGAATTGAAAAATTCTACAACCCGCTGGTGTGCAAGCTGCGCAGCGTCCCGATGCCGGTCGTGTGCGCGGTCAACGGCGTCGCGGCCGGCGCCGGCGCCAACGTCGCCTTTGCCTGCGACATCGTGATCGCCGCACGGTCGGCCAAGTTCATTCAGGCCTTCGCCAAGCTCGGCCTGGTCCCGGATTCCGGTGGCACCTGGTTCCTGCCGCGGCTGGTCGGACCTGCCCGGGCGCGTGCCTTGACCCTGCTGGCCGAGCCTGTCTCCGCAGAACAGGCGCAGTCATGGGGCATGATCTGGAAGATGGTTGAGGATGCGGATCTGATGACCGAGGCTCACGCCCTCACCGCCAACCTCGCGACGCAACCCACGGATGGCCTGGCGCTGATCAAGCAGGCGCTCGATGCGTCCGAGACCAACACACTCGACGCGCAGCTCGACCTCGAGCGCGATTTCCAGGGCCGCGCCGGGCGGACCTCGGATTTCGCTGAGGGCGTGACCGCGTTCCTCGAGAAGCGCGCGCCGCGGTTCGTCGGACGCGCCTGGACGCAGAATTGAACATTCCGCCGCCACGGCAAGACGCAACATAGATCACAGGTCAAAGGGTTCGATTTCAATGACACAGCCACCATCCGGCGGCCCGCGAGCGGGAGAGTCCGTCATGAAGCTCAACAGCTTCGTCCGTGGACATTGGACCGGTTCCGGCGAACCGGCCGCCGAGATTCACAGCGCAGTCACCGGCGATGTGGTGGCGCTCGCGACCAGAAGCGATCTCGACATGCGCGAAATCCTCGCCTATGGCCGCGCGGTCGGTGGCAAGAATCTCCGCAAGCTGTCGTTCCATCAGCGCGCGAGCCTGCTCAAGACGCTGGCCGACTATCTGAGCCAGCACAAGGAGCGGCTTTACAAACTGTCGCTCCATGCGGGGGCAACCCGCACCGACGCCATGATCGACGTCGATGGCGGCATTGGCACGCTGTTCGCCTATGCCAGCAAGGGACGCCGCGAGCTTCCGAACACCAGATACCTGCTCGACGGCAACGTCGAGGGGCTCTCCAAGGGCGGCGCGTTCGCCGGCCAGCATATCGTCACGCCGTTGCGCGGTGTCGCGGTGCATATCAACGCGTTCAACTTCCCGTGTTGGGGCATGCTGGAGAAGCTGGCGCCCGCGCTGCTCGCCGGCGTTCCCGTCGTCACCAAGCCCGCGACCGTCACCTCCTATGTCGCCTACGAACTGGTCCGGATGATCACCGAATCCGGCGTGCTGCCGGACGGTGCGCTGCAGTTCATCGTCGGATCGACCGGCGACCTATTCGACCACCTCACCTGCCAGGATGTAGTGTCCTTTACGGGCTCGGCCGACACCTCGCAAAAGCTGCAACGGCATCCGGTCATCGCGCGCGAGGCCGTCAGGTTCATCGCCGAGCGGGATTCGCTCAACGCCGCGATCCTCGCGCCGGACGCCGTGTCGGGAAGCCCGGAGTTCGACCTCTTCATCAAGGAGGTGGCGAAGGAGATGACGGTCAAGGCCGGGCAGAAATGCACCGCGATCCGCCGCGCATTGGCGCCGGCAGCGCAGATCGACGCCGTCATCACGGCGCTGCGCGAGCGTCTCGCCAAGGTCACGATCGGCAATCCCGAGAACGAGAAGGTCAGGATGGGACCGCTGGTCGGCCTTGCCCAACGCAGCGATGTGCTTGCTCACGTGGCGAGGCTTCGCACCGAGGCCGAATTGGTGGCCGGCGATCCCGACAGCTTCCAGCTGATCGACGCCGACGCGAAGCGCGGCGCGTTCATTCCGCCGCTGCTGCTGCATTGCGCGAAGCCGCTCGCCGCAACCGCGGTCCACGAGATCGAGGCGTTCGGGCCGGTCTGCACCGTGATGGGCTATGACGATCTGGACCAGGCCATCGCGCTGACCAATCGCGGCGGTGGCAGCCTGGTCGCATCCGTCTACACCCACGACATTCCGACCGCGACCGAGCTCGCGTTCGGCATCGGCAGCTTTCACGGCCGTGTCGCGATCATCGATCGCGACTGCGCGGCCGAGCACACCGGACACGGCTCGCCAATGCCGCAGATGGTTCACGGCGGACCGGGCCGCGCCGGCGGCGGCGAGGAACTCGGCGGCATCCGCAGTCTCCAGCACTACATGCAGCGCACCGCGCTGCAGGGCTCCCCTCGCATGCTGAGCGGCGTCACCGGCCGCTGGTCCAAGGGCAGCCCGATGCTCGAAGGTGATCTGCACCCGTTCCGCTATCACTACGACGATCTCGAGATCGGGCGCACGCTGGTCTCGAAGGCGCGGCAGATCACGCTCGACGACATCGAGCACTTCGCGCATTTCACGGGCGACACCTTCTACGCCCATATGGACGAAGAAGCGACCAAGGGACATCCGTTCTTCCCGGGCCGCGTCGCGCATGGCTACCTGCTGCTGTCGTTTGCGGCCGGCCTGTTCGTCGATCCCGACTACGGGCCGGTGTTGGCGAATTACGGCCTCGATAGCCTGCGCTTCGTCAAACCGGTCCAGCCTGGCGAACAGATCCAGGTGCGGCTGACCGCGAAGGAGAAGACGCCCCGCAACAAACAGTATGGCGAGGTGCGCTGGGATGTCGAGATCACGACCGGGGCCGGCGAGACCGCGGCGACATATGAACTTCTGACGATGAACGCGATGCGGACGTAACGCGCAACTCAGAGCAACGCGGCCTGCCGGCTTCGGCCGGCGGGCTTTGCCTTGCTGCGTGGCCGACTGACGGCCGCATCCGCGGCACCGGCCAACACCAATTGCGCGACGAAGTCGGCATATTCGGCGCGGGTCATCGGGCCGCCCTCGCGAAACCACATATAATGCCAGTTCAGCATGCCGAACACGCTCATCGTCAGCGGCTTGAGGACGCGCTTCTGCTTCGCCGCCGGCACGGCCGCGGCCAGCGCATCCGACATGATCCCGACCAGGATCCGCTCGCTCGCAAGCAGCGGCTGCTGCTTGTCTTTCGGCAACAGCTTGAGACTAGCAATCTGGACCTGATGCTCGGCGTCGGCATGCCGGTAGAGCTCGAGCAGGGTCGCAACGATCGTTCGGAAGCGCTCGACCGGATCGCCGGCCTGTGCGCTCGCCTTCCGAACCGCCGCCACCAGCTTCTCGAGATGCGACGACAGGATATCGAACAGGATCGCCTCCTTGTCGGGATAATAGTGATAGAGCAGCGCCTTCGAGACACCGCACGCATCCGCGATCGTGTTCATCGACGTGCCGACATAGCCCGATACGGCAAACAGCTCGGCCGAGCGATGCAGCATCGAGAGGCGCTTGTCGTCGTAGTCCTTGGCACGCGATCGGGCCATGTCTTTCGGTTCCCTCGGCCGGGTATTCGGCTCTCGTCCAGAGATGTGAATCAAATGACGGCAAAATTCCGGGACCACCGCCCTGCTTCCGCCGGGCCGCGTCCGAACCAGCATTTATTGACCATCCGGTCGAATAATTCCATGGCTGAGTTGGAATGGCGCCTCTCCGGGCCGCTAGTCGAGCTTGAACGGCTCCGATCCGGGATAGGAATGGGCGACGAACTCGCAGAAGGCGCGGGCCGCCGGTGAGAGCGTCGCGTTGCCCTTCCAGGCAAGCCCGACATCCATGGTATGGACGTCGTCATCAAGCGTCTTGAGCTCGATGCGATGTCCCTCGAGCGACCAGGGACGGTAGACCATGTCCGACAGGATGGTGATCCCCATCCCGGTCGCGACCATGCTGCGGACGGCCTCCACCGACAGGGTGCGGAAGATGACGTTGGGCACGTGCGCCGTATGCTGCCAGTAGCGCATTGCGGAGCGCTCGGCCTCATCAACGGTCAACATCAGATAAGGCTCGCTCGCGAGGTCAGTTAGCTTGATGTTGTCCTTGCGCAGCAGCGGATGATTAACGCATGTCCACAAGCGACGCGCCGAGCGCAACAGCAGCCGCGAGCGAATGGAGTGCCGGTCATGCAGGTTCGCGATCAGCATGATGGCCGCATCGACGCTGCCGCTGATCAGGCTCTGCTCGATCGCATCACGTTGAAACTCGTGCAGCCGGACCGTGATGCCCGGGAAGGACCGCCAGAACCGCGTCAGCAACGGCGGCAGGAAATATCCGGCAACGGTATAGCTCACGGCCACGTCCACGGTGCCGTCGACCTGGGTCCCCCAGCGATGAGGCCCCCGCGTCGCATCTGACACGCTCGCCTCGATCGCGCGGGCGCGCTGCAAGAACTCGTGGCCGTCAAAAGTCAGCGTCACGCCGTTGGAATGGCGGTCGAACAATTTGCGGCCGAGCTCGGCCTCGAGGGCTTTGATCGACGACGTGACCGCCGATTGCGTCACGTTCAGAGCTGCCGCGGCCGCGGAAACGCGTCCGCTCTCCGCCGTCGCGATGAAGTGCCGAACCTGACGGAACGTCAGAGACATAAAAATTTCCGATATCAGCGAACGATATTTCGAATTTTACAATCCCGCGACGGAACGGAAAGATCAATCGGTCGGTTCCGGGTGAGAAGGCGTTGGGATGATGTCCGAAGGTTTGGAATTGGTCGCGCGCGATGTCAGCGTCCAATTCGAAGGCCTGAAAGCGCTGTCCGACGTTACACTGGCCGTGCCGCGGGGACATATCGCCGGACTGATTGGCCCCAATGGAGCCGGCAAAACCACTCTTATCAATGTATTGACCGGTTTCCAGCCGGTCGGCGCGGGCACCGTGGAGCTGGAAGGCGAACCACTCAACGGCATTGCAGCGCACATGCTGCGACGCAAAGGCGTGGCGCGGACCTTCCAGTCAGGCCGGCTTTTCCGCGAGCTGCCCGTCATGGACAACCTGGAAGTGACCGGCGTCGGCCTCGGCCAAGGCCGTCCCGACGCCATCAGCGAGGCCGAGCGGGTGATGGCCTGGCTCGGCATTTCGCATCTCGCCAACAGCATTGCCGGCGCGCTGCCCTATACGGACGAGCGCCGCGTTGCCATCGGCCGCGCCATCATGTGCACACCGCGATATCTGCTGCTCGACGAACCGGCGGCAGGCATGTCGGAGCACGAGAGCCACGAGCTCGCCGCCATCATCCGCAGGATCGCGTCCGAGCTCAATGTCGGCGTGCTGCTGATCGAGCACAATATCGGCCTCGTGCTGGAGCTCTGCGAGCGCATCTTCGTGCTCGATTCCGGCGAGATCATCGAAGTCGGCCCGCCCGCCCAGATCCGCAACAGCGATGCCGTGCGGCACGCCTATATGGGCACGCAGCGCGACGAATTGATTCCACCGGTCGCAGCCGAAGCGGCCGTGGCGTCATGACCGCACTCGTCGTCGACGACATCACGGTCAGCTACGGGCGCCTCACGGCACTCCGCGGCGTGACATTGACGGTCGACGAAGGCGAAATCCTGTTCGTGACCGGCCCGAACGGCGCCGGCAAGTCGACGCTGCTCAACGCCATCGCAGGCGTTGTGCCGCCGGGCTCCGGCTCCATCATGATCGACGGCGCAAGGATCAGCGGTGCCGCGCCCGAAGACATCGCCCGGCGCGGGTTTTCGCTGGTGCCGGAAGGACGCAACGTCTTCGGCGCGCTGACGATCGAGGAGAACCTGAAGGTCGGCACCGGCATGCGCGCCGACCGCAAGACAATCGCCGGCGACCTGGATCGGGTCTACCAGGAATTCCCGATGCTGGCCGAGCGTCGACACAGCCCGGCGGGCATGCTGTCCGGCGGCCAGCAGCAGATGCTGGTCATCGGCCGCGCGCTGATGGCCGCGCCCCGCATCATGGCGATCGACGAGCCCTCGCTGGGCCTCGCGCCGAAGATCATCGACCAGGTCTACGAGATCCTGCTGCGGCTGCGGGCCCAGCGCAAGCTCACGCTGCTGATCGTCGAGCAGAGCTCGACGCGCGCCATGATGACGGGCGGGCGGATGGTCCTGATCCGCGGCGGGCGCATCGTGCTGGAGGGCCCCGCGGCTGACATGGTCAGGGATGATCGCCTGAAGCAGACCTATTTCGGCTTCGGAGATCACTGAGATGCGCGAGCTGCTCCAGATCATCTTCGACGCGCTGAGCCTCGGCAGCCTCTATGCGCTGGGCGCGCTCGGCATCGCCCTGATCTTCGGCGTCATGCGGCTCGTCAATTTCGCCCACGGCGACTTCATCGCCTTTTGCGTCTTCGCCATGCTGTGGCCGTCGATCGATGCGGCGGCGATCGTGTTTGCCGGCCAGCTGCCGTTCTATCTCTTGATCCCGCTGCTGCTGCTGATCGGCGCCGCACTGTCCATCCTGTCGGAGGTCGTCGTCTTCCGACGCTTCCGCAACGCCAATCCGGCGACAATGATGATCGCGTCCTTCGCGCTCGGCTTCGTCATCCGGCATCTCCTGCTGATGCTGTTTTCCAGCCGGCCGAAGTCGATCACGCTGTGGCCGAGCCTCGGCCTGCCGGTCGAAGTCCTCGGCGCCCACATCCCGATGCTCCAGGTCGTGACCATCATCATCACGCTGGCCGTGCTTGTGATCCTCGTCCTGTTCCTGAAGCGCACGCGCTATGGGCTCGAGATGCGCGCGGCGGCCGATAATTTCACCATGGCGCGCATGCTCGGGGTCCGCGCCAACGGCGTGATCCTGCTGGCCTTCGCCATCAGCGGCATGCTGGCGGCGGCGATCGGCCTGATCCTGGCGACCAATTCCGGCACCGCCGACATCGGCATGGGCGCCAACGTGATGCTGATCGCGTTCATCGCAACCGTGATCGGCGGCCTCGGCAGCATTCCCGGCGCCGTTGCCGCCGGCTTCCTGATCGGTGCCGCCAGCGTCGTGTTCCAGGCGACCTTGCCGCACGACGCCCGCGTGTTCCGGGACGCGTTCGTCTACGGCGCCGTCATCGTCGTCCTTCTGGTGCGGCCGCAGGGCCTGTTCGCACCGAAATCCGCCAAGCAGAGGGTCTGATCGATGTCGCAGCGGCCGTCCGTCATCCGGCAAACGATCATCACGCCGATCGTGCTGATCGTGGCGCTGCTCATCATGGCCGCCCTCAGCTATCAGTTCGGCAGCCGGGCCTTCAACCGCACCGTGGTCGAGATGTTCATCAACATCATGGTGGTGGTCGGCCTCTACGTCTTCGTCGGCAATTCGGGCCTGCTGTCGTTCGGCCATATCAGCTTCATGTGCCTCGGCGCCTACATGACCGCCTGGCTCACCATTCCGCCCGTCATGAAGTCGATCACGCTCAAGGGCCTGCCGGTGTGGCTGCTTCATGCGCAACTGCCGATGTGGGTGGCGACGCCGATTTCCGGCCTGTTTGCCGCATTGTTCGCGCTGATCGTCGGGCGCGTCATCATGCGCCTGTCGGGCATTGCCGCCTCGATTGCGACCTTCGGCCTGCTCGGCGTCATCAACAATGTCTATTCGAACTGGGATTCGGTGACGGGCGGACAAGGTTCGATCGTCGGCATTCCGCCCACCATGAACGTCTGGACCGCATGGATCGGCGGCGCCGTGGCCATCGCGATCGCCTATCTCTATTCGAACTCGCGCTCGGGGCTCGCGCTGCGCGCCACGCGCGACGAAGCGGTCGCCGCCAGCGCCTCCGGCATCGACATCGTCCGCGAACGGCTGATCGCCTTCGTCGTCAGCGCCTTCATCATCGGGCTCGCCGGCGCGCTGTACGCGCACTTCCTGAGCATCGTCAATCCCGGCGCATTCTATCTGCGGACCACCTTCATCACACTGTCGATGCTGGTGGTAGGCGGCATGTACAGCCTCAGCGGCGCGGTCTCGGGCGTGGTCGCGATATCGGTGCTGATCGAGCTGTTCCGTGATCTCGAAAAGGGCATCAGCCTGGGTGGGCACACCGTCGGCCTGCCGAACGGCGTCCAGGAGATCGCGATCGGTATCATCACCATCGTGATCCTGATGTACCTGCCGACGGGATTGACCCGCAACCGGGAGTTCTCCTGGCGCCGATGGCCGTTGCAGCGGCGCCTGACCCGGCCGGTCCAGACCGCACTGAAGGAACTGCACTGACGCTCGTTTGTAAAATTGGAGGAGTGGCATATGCGCTTTACGACATTACTCGGCATTCTGGCCGGAGCATCCGCGCTCTGGTTCACACCGGCCCAGGCGGCCGACGAGATCGTCGTTGGTTTTGCGACCGCGGCATCCGGATTCATGCAGGCCTATGACAAGCCGGCGCAGGACGCGGCGCTGATCCGGATCGATGAGATCAACAAGGCCGGCGGTCTGCTCGGCAAGAAGATCAAGCCGGTGTTTGCCGACACCAAGACTGATCAAGCCGAAGGCGCCAAAGCCGGTCTTGCGGTACTCGACCAGGGCGCCGACCTCGTGATCGTCTCTTGTGACTACGATTTCGGCGCACCCGCGGCGCTGCAGGCGCAGGCCGCCGGCAAGGTTTCCTTCTTCCTCTGCGCCGAATCGATCAAGGCCGGCATCCCCGGCGTCGGCCCGTTCTCGTTCTCGGCCTCGGTGCTGGCACCGGTGCAGGGCGCAACCATGTCGGAATGGGCGTACACCAAGAAGAACGCGCGCAGCTTTTATCGGCTGCTCGACAGCTGGACCGTTTACAACAAGGGCATTTGCGACGGCTTCGACTGGATGCTGCCGCGCCTGAAGGAGGCCAAGCTGGTCGGCAGCGACACCTTCAAGAACGACGATGCCTCGATCGCTTCGCAGATCACGCGGATCAAGAGCCTGCCGAAGGAACCCGACGCCATCATGCTCTGCACGATGATGCCGGGCGCCGTCTCCGCCATCAAGCAGATCCGCGCCGCCGGCATCAAGTCGATGATCCTCAACGGCTCGGGCGTCGACGGCAGCTACTGGATCAACGCCGTTCCGGATCTGTCGAACTTCTATGTTCCCGTGCAGGGCTCAGTCTACGGCGACGATCCGAACCCGAAGGTCAACGAGTTCAACAAGAAGTACAAGGAAGTCACCGGCGGCGACCCGTCCAGCCAGTACGTTTATCCGGGCTACGTCCTGATCGACGTCTGGGCCAAGGCGGTCGAACGCGCCAAATCGACCGATGCGGCAGCCGTCGTCGCCGAGCTCGAGAAGATGAAAGACGAGGCCACGCTGTTCGGGCCGCGCACCTTCACCAAGGACATTCACCACCAGAACCAGGGCCGTTACCTGATCGTCGACACCGAGGCCGGCAAGCCGAAGGTGATCGACCAATGGACGATCTCGGAAAAGATCCCGCTCGATTATCTGGTGTCCAAGTAACCCGGCAACGCGCCGCTCCGGGTGCGCCAGACGCACCCCGGGGCGGCCGCGACGGTCGTATGCAAAGCCAGTTGGAAGGAAATCAGGAGATGGTCGTGATCAACTGCGACATGGGCGAGGCCTACGGCCTCTACAAGATGGGCGACGACAAGGCATTGATGCCCCATATCGACGTCGCTAACGTCGCCTGCGGCTTTCATGCCTCCGACTTCAACCACATGCGCAAGACCGTGCAGCTCGCCAAGCAATTCGGCGTCAAGGTCGGCGCGCATCCCTCGTTGCCCGATCTGCAGGGATTTGGCCGCCGGGAGATGAAGATCGGCCGCGAGGAGTTGACCAACTGCCTGCTCTACCAGATCGGCGCCCTCAAGGCGTTCCTGGATGCCGAAGGCATGGCGCTCAATCATATCAAGCCGCACGGTGCGCTCTACGGCATGGCGTCGCGCAACGAGGACATCGCCGAAGCTGTGGCTGACGCCGCCGATGTCTACAAGGTGCCGCTGCTCGGCATGAAGGGAACGCTGCACCAGCAGGTCTATGAGCGCCGCGGCCACGCCTTCGTCGCCGAGTACTATGCCGACCTCGACTACAATGCCGACGGCAGCCTGATCATCACGCGCGAGCACGAGGCGAAGGATCCGGCCGACGCCGCCACCCGATGCGCGAGAGCCGTCAACGAGGGCAAGACGCGCACGGTGGCGGGAAACGACATCGTGGTCGGCGCCGATTCGATCTGCATTCACTCCGACACGCCGAACGCCGTCGCCATCGCGGAGGCCGTCCGCGAAGCGGTTCGTCCCTATCTCACCGCACGCTGAGCCGTCGCGGCAAAAAACCAACGATCCACGAGGAAACCATGGCAACGCAGCAGATCTTCTCGCCGCTCCCGGGCATCTTTTACCGCAAGCCCGCCCCCGACAAGCCGGTCTACAAGAACGACGGCGACGTCGTCGCGGAGAGCGACACGATCGGACTCATCGAGGTGATGAAATCGTTCAATGAGGTGAAGGCCGGCGCCGCCGGCAAGATCGTTCGCTTCCTGGCCGAGAACGAGGATGCCGTGATGGCAGGCCAGCCGATCGCCGAAATCGACGTTTGAGCCCCCGACCAGCCATGGCGATCAAGAAGCTCCTCATAGCCAACCGCGGCGAGATCGCGGTGCGCATCATCCGCGCAGCGCGCGATCTCGGCATTGCGACGGTCCAGGTCTACAGCAAGGCTGACAAGGATTCGCTCGCGGTGAGACTTGCCGACCAGTCGGTCGATATCGGTCCGCCGCAGGCGTCAAAATCCTATCTCAACCAGGCGGTCATCCTCGCTGCTGCGCAGAGCACCGGTGCCGACGCCATTCATCCCGGATACGGCTTCCTGGCCGAGAATGCGGAGTTCGCGGCCGCGGTCGAAGCGGCCGGATTGATCTTCGTCGGCCCGACCGCGCAATCGATCCGGCTGATGGGCGACAAGGTCGCGGCGCGCGAGGCCGCCGCCTCGGCCGGCGTACCGACCGTCCCCGGCAGCCGGGGGCGGCTCGAGTCGGCGGACGCTGCCTTCGCGCTGGTCGAGAAAACCGGTTTCCCTGTCATGATCAAGGCCGCCGCCGGCGGCGGCGGGCGCGGCATTCGCATCGCACGGTCCGCCGAGGAATTCCACCATCTGATGCCGCAGGCGCAGGCCGAGGCGCTCGCGGCCTTCGGCGACGGCGGGCTCTACGTCGAAAAGCTGATCGAAGGCGCGCGGCACATCGAGGTCCAGGTGCTCGGCGATGGACGCGACGTGATCCATTGCTTCGAGCGCGAATGCTCGTTGCAGCGGCGCCGCCAGAAGGTCTGGGAAGAGGCCCCCTCGCCCTCGCTCACCCGAGCGGTGCGTGAAAAGCTTTGCACGTCCGCGGTGGCGCTGGCCAAGGCAGTCAACTACCGTGGCGCCGGAACGCTCGAATATCTCTACGACGACAGGACCGGCGAATTCTACTTCCTCGAGATGAACACCCGCATCCAGGTCGAGCACCCCGTCACCGAAATGGTCACCGGCATCGACCTCGTGTGCGAGATGATACGGATCGCCGGCGGTGAGCCCTTGCGCATCCAGCAGGACGCGGTGCGCGTCAGCGGCCATTCGATCGAGGTCCGCATCAACGCCGAGGACCCCGCCAGGAATTTCCTGCCCAATCCGGGTACGGTGAGCGCGCTCAACGTGCCCGGCGGCGATGGCGTGCGGTTCGACAGCATGCTCTATCAGGGCTACACGGTGCCTCCGTTCTACGACAGTCTGCTCGGCAAGCTGATCGTGCACGACAAGGATCGGCCGAGCGCCATCAGACGGCTCGAGCGCGCGCTTGCCGAGCTCAGCGTTGAGGGCATTTTCACGACAAAGCCCCTGCACCAGGCGCTGGCGCGCGACGCCGACGTCAAGGCCGGACGCTTCCATACGGCTTGGCTCGAACCGTGGCTGGAGTCCCATGCCGCCGGCCTTGCCACCGCTCAGCCGCCATCGGCCGCGAAGGTCGCGCCATGATGGCGAGAGAATCCGCCCCGTCAGCAACAGGAGGCCGCTAGTCATGCAAACTCGATTTTCCTTCGGCGGCGACGAGCACATTTTCGCCGAGGTCGGCGAAGCGATGTCGCTCGAGGCCTTTTTCAAGAGCCTCTTCATCACCAATGCGGTGCGCGACGCCAAGATCAAGGGCGTCACGGAGATCTGCCCGGCCAACGCGTCCTATCAGGTCAAGTTCGATCCGGATCAGATCAAGCCCGACGATCTGCTGGCCGAGCTGAAGCGGCTGGATTCCGCATCCGAGAAATCGGAGCCGGTGATCAAGACCCGGATCATCGAGATTCCCGTGCTGTACAACGATCCCTGGACGCACGAGACGTTGATGCGCTTCCGCGAGCGTCATCAGGATCCGAACGGGACCGACCTCGAATACGCCGCGCGCATCAACGGCCTCGATAGTGTCGACGCCTTCATCAAGGCGCATTCCAGCGCGCCTTGGTTCGTCTCGATGGTCGGCTTCGTCGCCGGCCTGCCCTTCCTCTACCAGATGGTCGAGCGCAAGCGGCAGCTTCAGGCGCCGAAATATCTGCGCCCGCGCACCGACACGCCGAAGCTCACTGTCGGACATGGCGGCTGCTTCAGCTGCATATACTCGGTGCGCGGCGCCGGCGGCTATCAGATGTTCGGCATCACGCCGATGCCGATCTATGATCCCAACCAGAACATCAGCTATTTGCGCGACTTCATGTGCCTGTTCAAACCGGGCGACATCGTGAAATGGAAGCCGATCGACCGGGCGGCCTATGACGCGGCAGTCGCCGACGTCGACGCCGGCCGCTTTGCGCCTGTGATCCGCGACGTCTCGTTCTCGCTGACCGAGTTCAACCGCGACGTTGATGCCTACAACGCCAAGCTCGATGGAGTTCTCCATGGCCGTTAAGGTTTTGAAGCCGGGTCTTGCGACCACCGTCCAGGACCTCGGACGTCCGGGCTACTACCATATCGGCATCCCGCTCTCCGGCGGCATGGACCGTCACGCGCTGGTCGCAGCCAATTTGCTGGTCGGCAACGACGCCGGCGCTGCCGTGCTCGAGGCCGTGTTCATGGGACCCGAGCTCGAATTCACCGCGGACGCGACCGTCGCGATCACCGGCGCGGAGCTGCCGCCGAAACTCGACGGCGAGCCGCGCGAAACCTGGACCAGCTTCAGGGTGAAGCGCGGCCAGATCCTCTCCTTCGACTTCCTCAAGCAGGGTGCGCGCGGCTACATCGCGGTCGCCGGCGGCATCGACGTGCCCGTCGTCCTCGGCTCGCGCTCGACCTACGCGCTTGGCGCGCTCGGCGGCTTCAAGGGCCGCAAGCTCGAAGCCGGCGACGAACTGCCAATCGGCAGTGCCGCCGCGACGGGCAAGGATGGACGGACCGTTGCCAGGGATTTGCGCGGGCAACCGGCGGGAATGCCGACGGAACTGCGCGCCATGCCCGGTCTCTACTGGCACCGCATCACCGAGGCGGCCGGCGACGGCTTCTTCTCCGACACCTGGAAGGTGGCGCCGGAAGCCGACCGGATCGGCTACCGTTTCAAGGGCGGCAAGCCGCTCGAATTCGTTCCGCGCGAACCGCCGTTCGGCGCCGGCTCCGACCCGTCCAACATCACCGATGCCTGCTATCCCTACGGCTCGATCCAGGTTCCCGGCGGCACCGAGCCGATCGTGCTGCATCGTGATGCAGTCTCCGGCGGCGGCTACTTCATGGTCGGGACCGTGATCGCCGCGGACATGGATCTGATCGGCCAGCTGCAACCCAACACGCCGGTGAAGTTCGTCAAGGTCGACATGAACCAGGCGCTTGCAGCCCGCAAGAGCCGGTCGGAATTGCTGGGCAAGCTGCACAACGCGCTGGCGTAGCCGCCGGCAGCCGCGTCCCTATACGCCAAAGACCGCGGCCACCGATCGGGGGTGACCGCGCGTATTCCAGGCTTCAGGCTGTCGGTTGCGGCCTCTCGCGCCTGATATTGACGTCACCGCGCGCTCTGCACCTGTCGGCACGAGAGTTGCAACGAATGCAGCCGGGCTGAGAAACACCGCTCATGAGTTAGGCAACATCGGAACAACCGCGATGTCCGTTTCTCTGAAACAGATCCGCTACTTCGTCGCCGCCGCCGAGACCGGGCGCATCAGCCAGGCGGCGATCGACCTCAACGTCTCGCAATCCGCGGTCACCGCGGCCATTCAGCAGCTCGAAGCGACCGTCTGCGCCCGCCTCCTGGAGCGCGCGCCGAACGGCGTGACCGTCACCATGGAAGGCAGCCGCTTCCTGTCGCAGGGCCGTCAGATCCTCGCCGCCGTCGCCGAAGCGGTGCGGAACACGCAGATATCAGCGGGACCGCTGTTCGGGACGGTCCGCATCGGCGTCACCTACACCGTGTCGGGCTATTTCCTGCCGCGTCACCAGAAGCGCTTCCAGGCGAGCTTTCCCGGTATCACGATCGAGCTGTTCGAGGCCCCGCGTGACGTGCTTGAACGCGCGCTCGTCGACGGCGCGCTCGATCTCGCGGTGATGCTGGTTTCGAACCTGCGCGACAACGCCAAGCTCACCAGCGAGACGCTGCTGCGATCGCCGCGCCGCCTGTGGCTTGCGCCCGAGCATCCGCTGACCCGTGCCGAGCGGGTCCATCTCGCTGAGATCGCGACCTATCCTTACGTCATGCTCACCGTCGACGAGGCCAAGCACACCTCGATGCGCTACTGGAGCAACGCCTCGCTCGAACCGAACACGATCTTCCGCACCTCCTCGGTCGAAGCCGTGCGCTCAATGGTCGCGGGCGGCATGGGCATCGCCATTCTTTCCGACCTGATCTACCGGCCCTGGTCGCTGGAGGGACAGCGGATCGAGACCCGCGTCATCGAGGACGAGGTGCCCAGCATGGACATCGGTCTTGCCTGGCGGCGCGACACCAGGCCGTCGGAAGCCGCGATGGCGTTCCGCGATTTCATGCGCTTTGCGGTTGCAGGCGTGGGGCCGGCCCGGCCTCCTCTCAGCATGGATCACCGGCACCAGGCCGAGGAGGCGATCGAAATCTAGAATATCTGTTTCCGTTTTATTCGACTTGACGCCGTCCGGCAGTCCTCGCCAAACTTTGGCCGGGGACACGACGACCGGAGGCACGGACGGCGGCGGGGAGTGAGACATGCAAGTCACCTACACGACCAACGACATCCCGTTGCAGACCCGCCGCCAGTACTGGCAGGAGGTCGTCTCGAAGACTTATTACTCGCTCGACCTGCGCTTTCCGAGCACCCGCGACTTCAATGCGCGCCTCGGCGCCTGGTCGATGGGTCCTCTCTCGGTCTCGCGAAACATCGCCAACGGCCTGCTGTACAAGCGCCATGAACGGCACCTCCTGAACGAGCGCGAGGAATCCTTCCTGATCACGGTGCCCGAACTTGCCGAAATCCGTTTCGAGCAGGACGGCAAGGTCGTGCACTGCCGGCCGGGCGCGTTCCTGATCGAGCGCAGCCACCTCCCCTACGAGTTCAGCCATCAGGATCCGACGGCGCTGTGGTGTCTGAAGATCCCGAGCGCGGTGCTGCGCAGCCGGATTTCGCGGCCCGAGCGCCTCGCCACGCTGCAATTCGACGCCAGCCGCAGCGTCGGCGCGCTGTTCGTCGACACGCTGCGCCTCTCCAGTGAGCGGATCGAGGAAATGGACGAGACGGCGCGCGCGATGATGGGCAAGCACCTCATCGAGCTGCTTGCGATGGCCATCGAATCCGACGACCGCGTGCTGACCGGCCACTCGTCCTCGGTGCGCAACGGCCACCTGCTGCGCTGCGAGCAGTTCATCCGTGCCCGCCTCGACGACATGCGGCTCACGCCACAGATGGTCGCCGACGGCTGCGGCATTTCGCTGCGCTATCTGCACCAGATCTTCGAGGGCGAGGGCCTGACCGTCTGCGCCTACATCCGCAACCAGCGGCTATCGATGTGCGACGCCCTGCTGCGCGACGCGAGCTGCCGCAAGAGCATCTCCGAAATCGCCTACCAATGGGGCTTTGCCGACCAGGCGCAATTCAGCCGCAACTATCGCGGCCGGTTCGGCTGCACCCCGAGCGAGGCGCGCGCCACCTCGCGCGCCGCCAACGCCTGAACAGGGCATCGCGACCGCACCCATCTGACCGCTTGGCTGACCGCTTCCTAGGCAGCCCGCCGCCGGTCCGGGCACGCATAGCCCGCGATGCGGTTCGCTCTCTCGCACAAGTCTTCCTGCGCTCAGCGTCAAGAACCCGGGCCGCCGCTCTGCCTAAGATCGGCGAAACGCTTGTTCGAAAGGAAGACGCATGGTGCAGGACCTTCGTGTGGCTGTCGATGTCGGGGGCACGTTCACCGACATCTGCATTATGGACGAGACGACCGGTCTCATCCGCATCGAGAAGACCTCCTCCACGCGCGATCCGATCGAAGGCATCATGGGCGGCGTGTCCAAGGCCGGAATCGATCTTTCCAGGGTGGCGCTGTTCTCGCACGGCACGACGGTTGCCACCAACGCGCTAATCACGCGCCGCCTGCCCCGCACCGCCGTGGTCACGACCAAGGGGTTCCGCGACGTCATCGAGATCAGGCGCGCCAACAAGGAAGACCTCTGGGACACCTACAAGGACGTTGTCCCGCCCTATGTGCCGCGGCGCGATCGCCTGACCGTACCCGAACGCGTCGATGCCGGCGGCAAGGTGATCGAACCGCTCGACGTCGAGGCCGCACGCGACGTCGCCCGCATCCTCAAGCGTCGCGGCGTCGCCGCGGTCGCGGTCTGCTTCATGAACGCCTATCTCAACGGCGCCAATGAGCGCGTGATGCGCGACATCCTGCTGGCGGAGATGCCTGACATTCCAGTGTCGATCTCCTCGCAGGTGCTTCCCGAGATCTTCGAGCATGAGCGGTTCTCGACCACGGTTGCCAACGCCGTCGTGAGCCCGGTGGTCGTCAATTACACGAGCCGGCTCGGCGAACGCCTGGCGCACGAGGGCTACACGCGCGATCTCCTGCTGCTGCACACCGGCGGCGGCGTGATGACACCGGCGAGCGTCAAGGACTTCGCGGCGCGCCTCGCCGGCTCCGGCATCGCCGCGGGTGCCATCGCCAGCCGCTATATCGCCGGCCTGTGCGGTTTTCCCAATTCGATCGGCCTCGACATGGGGGGCACGTCCACCGACGTGTCGCTTGCCTATGAGGGCCGCTCGCGCGTCACCAAGGACTGGCACATCGAATTCGGCTATCCGATCCGCTTCGCCTCGATCGAGGTGCTCACCATCGGCGCCGGCGGCGGCTCGCTGGCCTGGACCGACCCGGCCGGCTCCCTGCGCAACGGCCCGCAATCAGCCGGGGCCCATCCGGGACCGGCCTGCTACGGCAACGGCAACACCCAGCCGACCAACACCGACGCCAACGTGACGCTGGGCCGGCTCGGCACCGACCTCGCCGGCGGCAAGGTGAAGCTCGACCCCGAGCTGGCGCGCAAAGCCGTCGAGAGCGGCGTCGCCAAGCCGTTCGGCCTCGGCCTGCACGAGGCCGCAGACGCGATCGTCAAGGTCGCCAATGCCAACATGTCGGATGCGGTGCGGCTGATCTCGATCAGCCGCGGCTACGACCCGCGCGACTTTGCGCTGGTGGCGTTCGGCGGCGCCGGCGCCCTGCATGGCGTCGACGTCGCGCGCGAGCTGTCGATTCCCGTCGTGATCGTACCGCCCAATCCCGGCGTGACCTCCGCGCTGGGCTGCCTGCTCGTCGACATGCAGCACGATTTCTCGCAGAGCTGCATGGTCGACGCGGCCGACGCCGACGCCGACGAGATCGAGGCGCAGTTCGCCGAGATTGAGAAAGCCGCGCTCGCGCGGCTCGCCCATGAGGGCGTCGCGCAGAAGGATATCGTGCTGCAGCGGTCGATCGACATGATGTATCGCGGCCAGTGGCGTTCGCTCGCGGTGAACGCGCCGCAGCCGATCGGCGCGATCGCCGACCTGGTGCAGAGCTTCCATGCCGAGCACCAGCGCGAATACAATTTTCGCCGCGACAGCGCGCCGGTCAGCTTCTTCCGCCTCAATCTGAAGGCGGTCGGAGTGGTTCCCAAGGCCGAGTTTGCCGTTCACAAGCCGACCGGCGCTAGCCCCGAGCCGGTTGGCAGCCGCAGGGTCTGGTTCGACGGCAGCGGGCTCGATACGCCCGTCTATCAGCGCGACGACCTGCCCTGCGGCTTCTCCTTTCAAGGCCCCGCGATCATCGAGCAGCTCGATGCGACCACCGTGGTGCCGCCCGGCGCCGCCGCCGAGGTCGACAAATATCTCAACATCATCATCCGCGTGAAGGAGTGAACCATGGCCGGAGCTCTCCCGCTCGACCCCGTAACCTTCGAGGTTCTGAAGAATTCCTTCATCACCAGCGTCGACCAGATGGGCGAGCAGGTGCTGCGGACGTGCTACTCCTTCGTCATCTACAACCGCGACTTCTCGAGCGCGCTGCATGATGCCAACGGCGAATGCGCGGCGCAAGGCAACCAGGACATCGCCGTCCACGTCGGCACGCTGCATTTCACCTGCAAGGACGTGATGCGCCATTTCGAAGGCGACATGCACGAGGGCGACGTCTTTGCGATCAACGATCCCTATGCCGGCGGCACGCATTTTTCCGACGTGCGGCTGATCCGTCCGATCTTCGCCGACGGCAAGATCATCGCCTTCAGCCAGTCCAACGGGCACTGGTCGGACGTCGGCGGCAGCGTGCCGGGGTCGTTCGACGTCGCCGCCCGCGAGATGTTCCGCGAGGGCCTGCGCATCACGCCGGTCCGCCTGTTCGACAAGAACGGCTTGCGCAAGGACGTCGCGCATCTGATCGCCTCCAACACGCGCGACCCGGCCTCGATCATCGGCGATATCCAGGCACAAGCCGAAGCAACCGCGGTCTGCGAACGCGAGATCCTGCGTCTGGTAGGCAAATACGGCCGCGAGACCGTCGAGACCGGGCTGGCCGCCGTGCAGGATTATGTCGAGCGCTCGGCACGCCAGCGCATCGCAGCGCTGCCCGATGGCGAGTGGGAGACCGTCGACTACATCGACCGCGATCCGGCCGGCGGCGAAGGCATGATCCCGATCCGCATCAAGATGACGATCAAGGGCGACCGCGCGATCTACGACTTCACCGGCAGCCATCCGACCATCGGCTCGATCTACAACTCGGCGTTCGGCGCGACCTTTTCCGCTGTTGCCGCCGGCATGAAGACCTTCTTCCCCGATCTGCCGCTCAATTCCGGCTTCTACCGCTGCTTTGACATCATCGCCCCCGAAGGCTCGATCGTCGATGCCAAATGGCCCATCGCGGTCACCGGCTTCCTGATGCCGTTCGAGAAGATCATGAACTCGATCTACGAAATGTGGTCGAAGCTGATGCCGGAGCGCGCGCTCGCCTGCGCCTTCAATCTCGAATATCTGCTCACCGGCGGTCTCGACGCCCGCAGCGCCGACAAGCCGATCTTCATGTTCTACGACTGGCTGCCCGGCGGCTGGGGCGGACGCAACGGCAAGGACGGCAGCAATGTCACGACCGCCTGCTTCGGCACCGGCCTGATGTCGCAGCCGGTCGAAGGCCAGGAGCGCGCCAATCCGATCCTGACCACCGAATGCGAGATCCTCAAGGACTCGCCTGGCCCCGGCAAATGGCGCGGCGGCGCCGGCGTGGTGAAGACGTCGCGAATGCTGCAGGCCGAGAAGACCGTGATCTCCTATATCTGCGACCGCGAGCGCGCCATCGTGTGGGGCATCGAGGGTGGCCTGCCGTCGATGCCGCACGGCCTGACCTTGAAGCGCGCCGGCAGCGCCGCCGAGGAGCGATTGGGCTCGATCTTCTCGGACGTGCCGATCGGCGAAGGCGACGTCTTTTCGCGTCCGACCGCCGGCGGCGGCGGGTTCGGCGATCCGTTGGAGCGCGATCCGAACCTCGTCATCGAGGACATCAAGGACGACTATGTCTCGGTCGAGCGTGCCGCCAAGGATTATGGCGTCGTGGTGCACACCATCGACGCCGAGCTCTGCAACTACGAAATCGACAGGGTCGCGACCGCGGCGCTCCGGACCAAGATCCGCTCCGAGCGCGTCGCCAATGCCCGTCTCGATCCGGAGATGGTGGCGCAGCGTTACCGGAGCGGAGAGATCAACGCGTTCGATGTGATCCGAAAGCACGCGGTGATCCTCGATTGGGGCACCGGCGCGCTGCTTCCCGAATCCACCCGTCAATTCCGCGAAGCGTTCGAGCGTCGCTCGGTCGCGATGTGGAAAGCGGGCTGATCGTCATCGGCAGCCGCACCGCCGGCAGACGGCGCGGTCCATGCACCAAAGAGGATTCGAAGCCGTCGCCTCCCCTGCATCGCCTGCACTTTCATTCAAACCATGAGGATAGCGCTATGACGATCACGACGTGCCTTTCTTCCAACCGACTGTGGCCGATCCGCTCCGTGCTCGGCATCGCCGCGGCCCTCGCTCTTGCCAGCACCGCCACGCCGGCGGGGGCCGGGACCGAGACACCGTGGTTTCCAATGAAGGTCTACGACGCGTCATCCGGCACGCCGAAGCCGGCGGACTACACGCCGCTGGCGAAGGCCGAGAAGCCCTACAGGCTGTGCGTGCTGTTTCCGCACATGAAGGACAGCTTCTGGGTCGCCGTCGCCTACGGCATCGTGAAACAGGCCGAGGCGATGAACGTCAACATGAACCTCTACGAGGCCGGCGGTTACGAAAATCTGCCCAAGCAGCTTTCGCAGTTCGATGACTGCATGGCGAGCGGACCGGACGCGATCATCGTCGGCGCAATCTCCGGCGCGGGGCTCAGCAAGAAGTTCGAGGAGGCCAAGGCCAAGGGCGTGCCGGTGGTCGGCGTCACCAATCCGCTGCCGCCGAACGCACTGCCCGCGGCCAACTACGTCGACTTCGTCGCCATGGGCGAGGTCACCGGCGACGGCCTGCTGGCGCAGACCAAGCCCGGCGACAAGCTCAACATCGTGACGTTCCCCGGTCCGGCCGGCTCGGGCTGGGCGGAATCGTTCAATGAAGGGTTCAAGAAAGCCATCGCCAAGAATTCGAACGCCAAGATTCTGGCCGAGAAGTTCGGCGACTCCGGTGTTGCGGTGCAACTCCAGTTGATCCAGGACGCATTGCAGGCCTATCCCGGCATGAACGTGATCTGGGGCACCGCCCCCACCGCCGAAGCTGCCATCGGCGCCGCCGCGGAGGCCGGCCGAAGCGACCTGAAGATCGTGTCGTCCTACGAAAACCAGGCCATGCTCGACGCGCTGAACCGCGGCGATATCCTCGCCTTCGCAACCCAATATCCCGTCGGCGAAGGCGCGATCGCGATCGACCAGGCGGTGCGTCTGATCGAGAAGAAGCCGGTTATGAGCCTTGTGCAGCCGGTGGCCACGGTGATCGACAAGACTTCCGCACCGAAATTGCAGATGGATCTCGTGCTGGCGCCCGCAAGCTGGACGCCGGTCTATTCGGTCAAGGCCAAGTAAGCATGGCCGAGTAGCCGGCCTGAACGATCGAGGCGGGAACCGTGCTCCCGCCTGCCTGCTCACGGAGAAGCGGATGAACGTCGAGACCGACCCGGGGCCGCCCGAGCCCTTGCTTCAGTTGCGGGGGATATCGAAGCGATTCACCGGCGTCCGCGCGCTCGACCGCGTCGACCTCGACGTCCGTGCCGGCGAACTTCACGTCCTGTTCGGCGAGAACGGCGCCGGCAAGTCGACCCTGATCAATGTCGTATCCGGTACGTTTCCACGCGACGAAGGCACGTTTCATTTCGGCGGCGAGGAGATCCGGCATTTGACGCCGCAGCGCGCGAGAGAGATCGGCATCAGTCCGGTGTTTCAGGAATTCTCGCTGATCCCGAGCCTCACCGTGGAAGAGAACCTGTTCCTTGGCCGCGAAGTCACGCGCGGCGGCGTATTGCGCGCACGCGAGATGCGCAAACGCGCCAGGGCATTGATCGACGAGCTCGGCTTCGACCTCGATCCCGCGCAACGGATCGACGACCTGTCCCGCGCGCATCAGCAGATGGCCGAGATCGCCAAAGCACTTCTCGGCCGCGTCCGCCTTTTGATCCTCGACGAGCCGACTGCTTCATTGACCGAACGCGAAACCGGGCGGCTGTTCGAGCTGATCGCGCGCCTGAAGAGCCAGAATGTCGGGCTGATCTACGTCTCGCACCGCATGCGCGAAATCCGCGCCCTTGCCGACCGTGTGACGGTGCTGCGCGACGGCCGTCACATCCGGACCCTCGACGCCGCGAGGTCGACGGACGGCGAACTCGTGGAACTGATGACCGGCCGGACGATCGACCTGCTGTTTCCCGCCATCGCCCATCAGCCGGACAAGGTGATGGTCGACGTCGAGAACCTGACGCTCGCCGACGGCAGCGTCCGGGAGGTCAATTTCCACGCCCGGGCCGGCGAGATCACCGGCATCGCGGGCCTCGTCGGCTGCGGCAAGTCGGAGCTGATCCGCGCGATCTACGGCATCGAGCGCGCGTCAGCGGGCGCGATCCGGATCGACGGCGCGCCTTACGAATTTCCAACCCCAAGACAAAGCCTCGAGCGCGGCGTCGCCTACTTCCCCGCCAACCGGATCGCCGAAGGGCTCGCGCTGTCCCGTCCGATCCGCGAGAACGCATCGATGACCGGGCTCGACCTGCCCGCCTTCGCCCGCTTCGGCGTCTTACGGCAGGCCGCCGAACGCGTGACGATCGCGGGCATCATGGAGCAGCTGCAGCTGAGGCCGCCGAACATCGAACGGAGCGCCGGCGCGCTGTCGGGCGGCAACCGTCAGAAGGTGATGCTGGGACGCGCGCTGACGCGCGAGCTGACCGTGTTCCTGTTCGACGAGCCGAGCGTCGGCATCGACGTCGGCGCCAAGCTCGAGGTCTACGAGTTCATCAAGCGCCTCGTCGAGGCCGGCGCCGCCGTGATCGTGGTGTCGTCCGAATTGCCCGAGGTGCTGGCGCTGTCGAACCGGCTCTACGTCATGCATCAGGGCCACATCGCCGCCGAACTGACGGGCGTCGAGAAGACCGAGCAGAATGTACTTTCGAGCTTCTTCCGCGATCATCTCGCCGCGGAGGTCGCATGAACACGGCCCTGGTCGCCGCAGCGCCACGGGGCTTGGTCAGCCTCCGGTCGATCGCAGGCCGGATCGGGTTGCTGCCGGCCCTGCTTGTGATGCTCGTGGCCGGCATGTCGGCGGTCGACGCGCAGTTCTACGGCATCATCAACGTCCTCAACATCCTGCGCAACGCCTCGCTGCTGGCAATCGTCGCCTGCGGCCAGGCGCTGGTCATCATCGCGGGCGGCTTCGATCTCTCGGTTGGCGCAGTGGTCGCCCTGGCGAGCGTTGTCACCGCCAAGACGATGGCGGCCGCCGCGGTCGCATTTCCCGGCTCCAACGTCCTCATCATCGCGAGCGGGGTCGCGGCCGGACTCGGTTGCGGCATCGCGGTCGGGCTCGTCAACGGCTTCTGCGTGGCAAAGCTCAAGGTCTCCGGCTTCGTGGTGACCCTCGGCACGATGTCCGCGACCGCCGGTGTCGGCCTCATGATCACCAACGGCATCCCCGTTTACGGCATGCCCGAGATATTCGTGAAAGGCTTCGGACGCGCCCAGGCATTCGGTCTGCCGACCACCGCCCACGTCGCGCTGATCGTGATCCTGGTGATGGCGTTTGCACAGCGGCGCACGCTGTTCGGCCGCTACGTCTACGCGATCGGCGGCAATGTCGACGCCGCCGTGGTGTCGGGCGTGACGATCCAGCGCCATATCGTGGGCACCTACGTGGTCTCGAGCGTCCTTGCGGCCTTGACCGGCATTCTGCTGACGGCGCAGGTCGGCTCCGGCCAGGCAAGCTTTGGCGGCGACCGGATGATGCTGCAGTCGATCGCCGCCGCCGTCATCGGCGGCGTCAGCTTGCGCGGTGGCGTCGGACGCATCGAGATTGTCGCCATCAGCGCACTGTTCCTCACCATTCTTGGCAACGCACTCAACCTCCTGCACGTCGACTCGCGGCTCCAGCCGGTCTTCCTCGGCGTCATCATGGTCGCAGCCGTGGCGCTCGACGAACTCAGCCGACGGAGCAAGCCGCGTGTCTGATCTCGAATTGACCGTTGCCGCCAAGGACACCGATCGGCCGAAGCTGACGCTCGGCCGCCGACTCTGGAGCGCGGTCCTGCCGGTCGCGCTGGCAGTGCTGTTGCTCGGCTTCGCCGCGGTCGACCGCGGGGTGCTGTCGCCGGCCAATCTGCTCAACATCGCACAGCAGACCAGCTATCTGGCGCTGTTCGCGATGGCGCAGACCGTGGTCATCCTGACGCGCGGCTTCGACCTTGCGCTTGGCCCGACGGTGTCGATGGTCAGCGTCGGCAGCGCGCTCGCGATGGCCGGCGCCACGGCGTCTGGCCACGGCGCCGGCGCCGTGCTGCTCGCCGGGCTCGGCGCCGGCTTCGCCCTCGGCATCGCGTGCGGTCTCTTCAACGGCGTGGTCGTCGCGCTGCTCGGGGTCAATCCCTTCGTCGCGACCCTTGGCAGCTACAATATCGCGATCGGGATTGCGACCACCCTTTCGGCCGGACGGCCGGTACAAGGCGTGCCGGCACCGTTCTCGCAGATCTTCTATAGCGGCAGCATCTTCGGCGTGCCGGCGGCGATTGCGATCACCCTCGCGGTCGGCGTCGGGCTTCATTTGCTGTTGGCGCGCACCGTCTTCGGCCGATCGCTTTATCTGATCGGAACCAACCCGCGTGCCGCGGCGGTCGCCGGCCTGCCGGTCAAACGCATTCTGGTCGCGACCTATGTGCTGTGCTCGGGACTTGCCGCGCTCGGCGCGATCATGATGACCGCGCGGACCGGATCGGGCGAACCGAACCTCGGCGGCGCGCTGTCGCTGCAGGCGATCGCCGGCGCCGTGGTCGGCGGAACGAGCCTGGCAGGCGGGCGCGGCGGCGTCGGCACCGCCGTGCTCGGCGCCCTGTTCATCACCATTCTCTCCAACGGCATGAACCTCACCCGGATCGACGGGTACGTCCAGATGGTCGTGCTCGGCGCGATCGTCATCATCGGCGTGCTGCTGGATCGCCTGCGGCAGGAGCGGCGCAAATGATGTCAGGCTTTCCCATCCAGAATAGCCCGGTCTCAGCGCGCGATGCGCCGGCATCGATCTATGTCGCGCCTTCGCTCGCCGCCGCACTCGACGCGTTGAGCGAATATGGTGCCGCTGGTGCCCCCTTGGCCGGCGGCACATGGATCATGCGATCGCCGATCCGGCACGAACCGCTCAGGAGCCACTATGTCGCCATCGGAAGGATCGCCGAGCTGACCGCGGTCCGGATCGGCAGCGATGCCATCGAGATCGGCGCGGCGGTCACGCACGCGGCGCTTGCGGCAGCTTTGGCCGGCCTTCCGGAATTTGCCGGCGTCGCAGCCGCCGCCGGAGGCTCCGCCAACCCCGCGATCCGCGCGATGGCGACGATCGGCGGCAATCTCGCGGCGTCGGAATTCGCCGCGGCGGATTGCGTGCCGGCGCTGCTCTGTCTCGATGCCGATGTCGAGATCTCGGGCCGCGACGGTCGCGAGCGCATCGGCCTCGCGGATTTCCTCGCGGTCCGATCAACGCTCGCACCCGGCCGCCTGGTGACACGGATCATCGTGCCTCGGGCGGAGCGCAAGACGGCCCATGCCCGCCTGCCACTGCGCCGATCGGGCGATTATCCGGTCGCCATCGTCAGCCTATCGCTCAGCGTCGATGCGGCGAACCGCGTCCAGGCGGCACGGATTGCGGTCGGGTCGGTCGAACCGAGCGCGCGGCGATGGCCACGGCTTGAAGCGGCGCTTCTCGGACGTCCGCTCGACGCCGCAGCGGCGGCACGAACCGCGGCCGAACTGACCGACGAGTTCGTCGGCCGCGACAGCGTCGATGCGCCGGGCTGGTATCGTGTCAGCGTGCTACCCGGCCTCGTCCGCCGCGCCGCGATCGCTGCACTTGGCTCATGAACGCGCGGAGATGACATGGGATTCAACCTGACCGTCAACGGCGATCGCCTCTCCTCTGCGGCCAATCCTGCCACCCCGCTGGTCGATATCCTGCGCGAAGAGATGCATCTGACCGGCGCGAAACCTGTCTGTCGCGAGGGCTTTTGCGGCGCCTGCATGGTGCTGGTCGACGGCAAGCCCACGCCTTCGTGCCTGCTGCCCGCTGCGCTGGCCGATGGCCGCGAGATCCGCACGGTCGAAGGCCTCGCACCTCAGGGAACGCTGAACCGCATCCAGGCCGCGCTCGAGGCCAGCGATGCCGTCCAGTGCGGCATGTGCTTTCCCGGCATGGTGGTGAGCCTGACCCATCTCCTGACGACCCGGCCTGCCGCCACCCGTGACGATATCCGGGCGGCGTTGACCGGAAATATCTGCCGCTGCACGGGCTATGAACGCATCGTCGAGGCGACACTGCTCGCCTTGGCCACGACATGATCGGGAGACGCAAGGATGTCAGACGTTTCCGCGACGATGGATCTGCGCCGGCGCGACGCCGCCGACAAGCTGCGCGGCCGCACGCGCTATACTATCGACCGATATCTGCCCGGCATGCTGCATGCCGCGGTGCTACGCGCCAGTGTGCCGGCGGGGCGGATCATTCGTCTCGATACCTCCAGAGCGGCCCGCATGCCGGGCGTGCGTGCGATCGTGACAGCGGCCGATGCGCCCGGCATGATCGGGATCGGCATCGCCGATCATCCCCTCTTCGCCCGCGACGTCATCCGCTACGACGGCGAACCGCTCGCCGCGGTCGCAGCCGCCACATTGACGCAGGCGCAGGCCGCACTCGCGGCGATCGACGTGGAGATCGAGCCGTTCCCCGCAGTGTTGACCATGGCGGATGCGCTGGCATCGGGTGCGCCGCTGGTTCATCCGGACTGGCGCAGCTATGAGGTTTTGCTCGAAGGCAGCGCGCGTGGCGGCAACGTCGCCTGGGAGGCGACCGTCGTTCGCGGCGACGTCGATGCCGCCTTTGCCCGGCCCGACGTCGCGATCGTCGAAAGCTGCTTTCGCGTCGGCCGGCAGAACCACGTGGCCTTCGAGCCGCGCGCAGTGGTCGCAAGCTACGAGGACGGACGCTTCCACATCGAGACGTCGACGCAAGTTCCCTGGAGCGTCCGCAACGCAACCGCGCGCCTGCTGGGCGTGCCGGCATCACAAGTCCGCGTCACGGTGCCGCCGGTCGGCGGCGGCTTCGGTCTGAAGTTCGATCTGGCCGTTGAACCCTTCGCCGCCCTGCTCGCCCGCGCCAGCGGCCGGCCGGTGCGCCTCGTCAATTCACGCGAGGAGGAGATGCTGACCTGCCTGTTCCGCGAGAACGCTGATATCCGCATCCGCTCGGCGGTGACGCGCGAGGGAGACATCGTGGGGCGCGAGGCGGTCGTCCTGATGGACTGCGGCGCCTATGGCGGCGAACAGATCTTCCTGACCACCATGACCGCGCACACGCTCGGCGGAAACTACAGGCTTGGAAGTGTACGCATGGTCTCGCGCGCGATCTATACCAACACGGCGCCGAACGGCGCGTTCCGCTGTTGCAACGGGGTCTACAACACCTTTGCGCTCGAGCGGCACACCGACGAAATCGCGGCGAGGATCGGAATGGATCCGCTTGCCTTCCGCCGCCGCAACGTGCTCGGCGACAAGGATCTCGGCGCCACCGGCCAGGTATTCGACGGCGATGTGCTCGGCCCGATGCTCGAGCGGATGGATACGCTGCGCGATGCGGCAGCGTCGCCGCCGGCGCGCACCGACGGCCGGCTCTATGGACGCGCGACCACCGTCGGCACCTGGTTCGTCTTCGTCGGCCCATCGGCCGCGACGGTGAACATGAATGCCGACGGCACGGCGACGCTGGTCACGTCGGGTGTGGAGATTGGATCCGGCTCGATGATGCAGAGCCTGCCGCAGATCGTGGCCAGCACGCTCGGCATTGCACCCGAGCATGTGATCGTCCGCGCCGCCGATACGGATGCGGCCGGTTATGATGTCGGCGTCGGCGGCGGCCGTACCACCGTTTCGCTCGGCGCGGCCAGTCTGTCGGCAGCGCAGGAGGTGCGCACGAAACTCTTGAAGGTCGCCTCCGAGATGATCGAGGCTGCGCCCGATGATCTCGTGATGCGCGACGGGCGGATCGAGATCGCCGGCGCGCCAGGCTCCGGCCGTACGGTCGCGGAGGTCGCGACCCGCGCCCAGGCGCTGGCTGGCCCGGTGTCCGGCACCGGCGCGTTCACCGGCGCCGGCGTGCCGGCGATGCCTGGCTGCGTCGCCGGACATTTCATCGACGCGATCGACATCCCCGTGTTCGCGGTCCACGACTGCGAGGTCGCCGTCGATCCGGAAACCGGACATGTCGAGGTGCTCAGCTATCGCGTGGTGCAGGATGTCGGCCGCGCGCTCAACCCGCGCGCCATCCATGGCCAGATCCAGGGCGGTGTCGTGCAGGGGCTGGGTTATGCGTTGCACGAGGAAGTCACGATCGGCAGCAACGGTCGCGTCTGCCAGAGCGGTTTCGAGACCTATCGCTTGCCGCTAGCGCTCGATGTCGTGCCGGTGGAGATCAGCCTCTACGAGGGTGCGCCGTCGATCGGACCGCTCGGCACCAAGGGTGCCGGCGAGGTGCCGATCCTGAATGTCGGAGCGGCCGTCGCATGCGCGGTTGCCAACGCCACGGGCAAGCGCGTCCAGGCACTTCCTTTGACCCCGCCACGCGTGCTCGAACTTCTGCTCGATCGCAAGCAGGATCTGACCCTTCCCCACATTGCCGATGCGTGGGCCGACAATCTGATACGTTCGCATCAGACAGCCGCCAATACGTAGCGACAAACTGGCGGCAGACCTGCCGGGCCATTCCTGAAGTCTGCCCTCGCAATCATACGGGAGCGTAGCTTCGCCGCGCGCCTCAGGCTGGCCGCGCGTCCGTCCAGCTCGTCAACGCAGTCGGCAGTCGCTAGACCCAGCCGCCGTCGACGATATGGCTCTGATTGGTGCAGGCGCCGCTGTCATCGGCGGCGAAAAAGAGAACGACGCGGGCGATGTCATCAGGCACGAGCTTGCGCTTGAGACATTGGCGCTGCATCAGCTCGGCCACACCTTCGGGCGTCAACCACAGATCCTGCTGCCGCCGCGTCATGATCCACCCGGGCAGGATGGAGTTGACCCGCACGTTGTGCGGCCCGAGATCGCGGGCCAGCGCCCGGGTGAGGCCCTGAACGGCTGATTTGGCCGTGGTGTAGCAGGGCATGTTGCCCTGACCGATCACCCAGCTCACCGAGCCGATGTTGACGATCGAACCGCCCCCCGCCTGTTTCATGTCGGGTGCGACCGCCTGGGCGCTGAAGAACTGATGCTTCAGGTTGACGGCGATCCGCTCGTCCCAGAATTCCGGCGTCACGTCCTCGATCGCGTGACGGTCGTCGCGCGCCGCATTGTTGACCAGGATGGTGATCGGCCCGAGCGCCTCGCGGATGCCGGCAACCGCGCGTCGCAGTGCGGCAATGTCGCGCAGGTCGGCGTGCTCGAAGTGCACGCGGGCATGCGCTCCCAAATCGGACAGCAGCTGCTCCGAGGACGTCACATCGATATCGATGAATCCGACCCGAGCGCCCTGGCTGATAAACTGGCGGACGATGGCCTCGCCGATGCCTGAACCGCCACCGGTTACCAGGACGGTCCGGTCCTTGAGGCTTGGATAGATGGCACCCTGCATTGGCATTCTCTCGCTTTGGCGCCTGAAGCGCGTCGGTTGCGTTGCTGCGGCTCCAGCCAAGAGCCACGGCTCCCGAGGTTCACTCGGTCGTCTCCATGTGGTTTCGGTCCACGACCCGCAGCGTCCGCCGCACCATGCCGTCGACAATCGTCGCCGACTCGCTTGGACGCACATGGATCGCGGTAGACTTGAGCAGCCACGGCAACACTGCCCGCTCGAGCCGCTCCTCATAGGCACTGCGCATCATGTCGAATGCCTGCAGGCCCGGACCCGCGAGGATGATGTGATGTGGGCGCAGCACCGATATCGTCGTGGCGACCGCATCGGCAAGCGCGTGGCCTGCCTGCCGGAATAACTGCTCGAGACGGGGATCGCCGGCGCGCGCCCGCGCGCGCAGCAGAGCCATCTGCGCCTCGGACGGCTGCTGCGATACCGCCGGCGGCAGGTCGAGAAAGGTACGCGCGTCGCGGTAGAGCGCATAGTCGGCGAGATGGGCCTCGATGCAGCCGCGCTGACCGCAGCGGCATTGCGGACCGTTCGGCGCCAGCTTGACATGGCCGATCTCACTGCCTGCGCCGGCACCGTCGCGCGCTTCACCGTCGACAACGACGCCCATGCCGACGCCGTGGCCCACCATGATCGTGGCCGTGAGGCCCTGCGCCAGCGCCGGCTCGGCGGCTGCGAGGGCCAGCGCAACCGCAACCGCGTCGTTCGCCATCACGACTTCGACGCCGAATGCCTGGCGGACCGGCGTCGCCAGATCGACGTCGGTGATCGACAGCGCCGGGCTCCACAGATGCCGGCCGGTGTCGGAGTCAACGATGCCCTGCAACGCAATCCCGATTCCCAACAGCCGATCTCGCGGCGTGGCCGTCGCATCAATCATGGCGTCGATCTGCGCGATCACGAGATCGCACAACGCGGCTGCATCGAGCGCGCGTGTCGTCAGCTCAAGTCGCGACTGCGCCAGGGCGGAGCCGCTGAAATCGGCGATCAATGTCTCGATCAGATTCATGCGCAGCGAGACCGCAATGATGCGGCCAAACTCGGGGTTCAGGGTCAGCAAGACCGCCGGCCGGCCGCGGCGGCGGCCGTTCAGGCCGTCCGTATCCTCTTCGTCGGTATCGTCGGGCCACACCGTCGCCGTCTCTGCTTCGCACAGCAGGTCTTCCGCCATCAGTTTCGACGTGATGGCCGATATGGCCGGGAAGCTCAGCCCCGTGCTGCGTGCCAGCTCGACGCGCGGCAATGGCCCCTGACGCCGCAAGACTTCGACGAGCCGGCCGCGGTTCGATCCGCGGGCCAAACTCGAAGCGCGTCTCAGCGGTTCGGGCTGTTCATTCATATCGGCTTTTTTAATTCGCTTAATGAAGTTATTCAACGCGAGCAACTCATATAACGGTCAAAAGGCGTCGGTAGTGGCAACAATACATCACGGCAACACTATTCTTGCTTGAAGATACGGGCAACAACATCCTTGACTGGACATTTTGTCGCGCTAATTTATTAGTTACGTGAATAAAATAAGGCGTGAAAAGCGCCGAGCGTGAAAACCCCTCACCGGGGGTGTCGACAGGGAGGTGCATATGAATGACTCAATGAAACGATTGATCGTGCCGCTATTGGCGGGCGCAGCCGCGCTCGCGATGGCAACAGGGATAGCACAGGCGCAGCAGAAAAAGACCATCGCGCTGGTGACCAATGTCGCGGCCGACTTCTGGACCATCGCGGGCCGCGGGCTCGAGAAGGCGCAGAAGGAGCACCCGGAATACAATATCGAGCTGATCGTCACCAACGAAGGCACCGCGGCTGGCCAGCGGCGCGAGTTGGACGACCTCTTGGTGCGCGGCGTCGCCGGCATCTCGATCTCGGTCGACGATGCGCCGCATGCAACCGAAGAACTGAACAAGGTCGCGGCCAAGACCGTGCTGATCACGACGGACAGCGACGCGCCGCAGAGCAACCGTCTCGCCTATATCGGCACCGACAACGTCGCGGCTGGGCGGCAGGCCGGCGAGGAGATCAAGAAGGCGCTGCCGAACGGCGGCAAGATCGCGCTGTTCGTCGGAACGATGGACGCCGACAATGCCCGCGAGCGCGTACAGGGCATCAAGGAATCGATCGCCGGCACCAAGGTCGAGCTGGTCGACGTGTTCACCGACCAGGTGGACTTTGCCAAGGCCAAGGCGAACATGGAGAACGTGCTCGTCAAATATCCCGACATCGCGCTGCTCTCCGGCCTGTGGAGCTACGAGACCCCGCTGATCTATGATGCGGTGAAGGCCGCGGGCAAGGCCGGCAAGGTGAAGATCGTCGGCTTCGACGAGGACCAGCGGACGCTGCGGGGCATTTCCGACGGCACGATCGAATCCACGGTCGTGCAGCAGCCCTACGAGTTCGGCTATCTCTCCGCCACCAACATCATCAAGACGCTGAACGGCGACAAGTCCTGGATTCCGAAGGACAGCAAGCTGATCGTGCCGACCAAGGTGATCAGCAAGACCAACGTCGCCGAGTTCGCCGGGCAACTGAAGGAACTGCTGAAGAAGTAACTTCAGTCGGCTTCACCGCCCGGCCGCCACAGGCTGCCGGGCGGGATGCAGGAGGACAAGCCGAATGCCGGAGACGCTGCTCGAACTCAGCGGTATCAGCAAGACCTATCCCGGCGTCAGGGCACTCGACGACGTCAATCTGCGCGTCTGCCGCGGCGAGGTGCTGGGCCTGATCGGCGAGAACGGCGCCGGCAAGTCGACGCTGATGCGCGTGCTGGCCGGCGTAATCGCGCCGAGCGCGGGCGTGATCCGCATCGGCGGCAATGACCACGCAAGGATGACGGTGAACGAGGCGACCCTGGCCGGCATCGCCTTTGTGCACCAGGAGCTGAACCTGTTCGAGAATCTCGACGTCGCGGCCAATGTCTTCATCGGGCGCGAGAAGCTCGCCGGCGGCCCGCTGAAGCTGGTGGACAACGCGGAGATGCGCGCCCGCGTGACGCCGCTGCTGCAACGGCTGGGCGCCGATTTCACGCCGAACACGCTGGTGGACAATTTGTCGATCGCGGAGCGTCAGATGGTGGAGATCGCCAAGGCGCTCTCGATCGATGCCCGCGTGATCATCATGGACGAGCCGACCTCCAGCCTGACGATTTCGGAGACGGAGCGGTTGCTGGAGGTGATCGCCGACCTGAAGGCCCACGGCATCTCGGTGATCTACATCTCTCACCGGCTCGGCGAGATCATGAGCTGCGCCGATCGTGTCGTGGTGCTGCGCGACGGGCGCACGGTGGGAGAACTGGCGCGGGACGAGCTGAGCAATGCCGCGATGATCCGCCTGATGATCGGCCGCGACCTCAAGGCGCTGTATACGCCGCCGGCGCGCTCGCCGCAGCCGGGCGGCTGCGATATCGCCGGCGTTGTGACGACCGCCTTTCCCGACCGGCAGATCGACCTTTCCGTGCGGCGCGGTGAGATCCTCGGCCTTGCCGGACTCGTCGGCGCCGGCCGCACCTCCCTTGCCCGCGCGGTGTTCGGCGTTGACCCGCTGCTGGGGGGCGAGATCAGGATCGACAACGAACCGGTCGGTGTCGCCTCGCCGCGCGATGCGATCAGGCAAGGAATCTATCTGGTTCCGGAGGACCGCAAGAAGTCCGGGCTGGTGCTGGAGCTGCCGATCCGGGAGAACGTGTCGCTCGCGAGCCTGCTGGATCACGCGCGGATGTGGCTGGTCAACGGCGCGGCCGAACGCAGAATCGCGAAAGACCAGGCCAGGAGCCTGTCGATCAAGGCGCCGAGCCTCGACATCGAAGCCGTGACGCTCTCCGGCGGCAACCAGCAGAAGGTGGTGCTGGGCAAGTGGCTTTCCATGCAGCCGCGCGTGATGTTCTTCGACGAGCCGACCCGCGGCATCGATGTCGGCGCCAAGAGCGAGATCTACGCGCTGATGCGCAGCCTCGCCGACCGGGGCGTTGCGATCGTGATGATCTCGTCCGACATGGAAGAGGTCATCGGCGTCTCCGACCGCGTCGCCGTGATGCATGAAGGCAGCGTAAGCGGCGTGCTCGAGCGCGACCAGTTCAGCGAATACAACGTGTTGAGGCTGGCGGTCGGCCAGGCGCTCGAAACCCTGGAGACCGCTGCGCCATGATGAAGAAGGAACTCGGCCTGTTCTTGCTGCTGGCGGTGATCTCCGCCATCACCGGCGCGATCAATCCGGCCTTCCTGTCGTTCGTTAACTTGCTGAACATGGCCAATCTGATCGGCCTGTTCGGTGTGTTCGCACTGGGCGAAGGTCTCGTCATCATCACCGGCGGCATCGATCTTTCGCTCGGCTCGATGTTCGCGCTGCTCGGCGTCGTCTTCATCGACCTTCTGACGACGTATCAGGTGCCCTGGCCCATCGCGCTGTTGCTGGTCCTGATGGGCGGGCTGGCGCTGGGCGGCATCCAGGGTTTCCTGATCACGCGGCTGAAAATGCAGCCCTTCATCGTGACGCTGTGCGGGTTGCTGATCTATCGCGGCGCCGCGCGCTATTACACCAGCGATTCGACACGCGGCTTCGGCTATGGTGACGAGGCCAGCACGCTGGGCAACATCGCCTCCGGCAATATCGCGGGCATTCCGAACACCTTCATCTTCCTGATCATCCTGGCGCTGATCCTCGGCGTGCTGCTGCATCGTTCGGTCTACGGACGCTGGCTTTATGCCGTGGGCAAGAACGAGGAAGCGGCGCGCTTCTCCGGTATCAACACAAACATCGTGATCGCGACCGCCTATGTCATCAGCGGCGGCCTCGCCGGCGTTTCGACCGTGATGTTCGTCTTCTACACCAACTCGGTCTCTCCGAGTTCCTTCGGCAATTTCTACGAACTCTATGCGATCGCGGCTGCCGTCCTCGGCGGCTGCAGCCTGCGCGGCGGCGAAGGCTCGATTCTCGGCATCGTGCTGGGCACAGCGCTGCTGCAGGTGCTGCAGAACCTCGTGAACATCCTCGGCATTCCGAACTCCCTGAACTTCGCGGTGATGGGGACCGTGATTTTGATCGGCGTGCTGGCGGATCAGCAATTGCAGGCCCGCCGGCGGCGCAAGGCGGCGCTAGCCGGCCTCGCCCGCACGGCGCCTCGAGCAAAGGAAACCACAATTCTGCAAAGCGCATCTGCGCACGGCGCGACGGCGTTGCCTACGAGCGCGGGCGATCAAGCGTGACTCGACTGCGAAGAACCACGATCGGGAATATGGCCGCGGCGACTTGGGTAGAGGAACAAGGGGAAGAGAGTTCAATGCGCAAGACTGATCAGGCATACGACGCTCGCGTCCACGTTGGCCCTGCACGCCGAACCCGGTGGGGCCGCGGACAGACCCTCACCACCGTCGTGAAAGGCTTTGGTGTGCGCGCAGTTTCTATCTCAAGTTGACGGGTCGATACATTGATTGACGGGGCACGTTCCAGGCCGAAGGGCTTTGGGCAGGGACGTGAGACAAAAATGGACAAAGCCGGGGACGCTGGGAGTGCAGAAAATGTTGCATAGGTCTGTAAACACCGCGCGGGCATGCGGCGTGGGGATCGCTTTGTTATCCTTGTTCGGCGGCGGCGCGCATGCGGCCGATCTCTTAACGAAAGCTCCGCCTATTCCTTACGCTGAGACCGATGATTTCTGGACAAGACCATATCTGTTCGGCGATCTCGGCAGGACGCAGCTGAAGGAGCGGGGTATCTCGCTGGCCCTGACGCTGGGCGACGAAGCCGTCGGCAATCTGTCGGGCGGCAACAAGAATGTCGGCGCCAACGCCGGACAGCTGTTCTTTCAGGCCAAGTTCGACATGGCGAAGCTTGCCGGCATCCAGGGCGGCCTGGTCGGCCTTACGCTGGTCGACCGCTTCGGCCACAATCTGAATGACGACGCAGGCATTCCGGCCTTGCAGCTGACCAACGAAGTGTTCGGCCGCGGCAATATCCTGCGCCTCACCGAACTCTACTACTCGCAGAAGCTCTTCGACGACCGCCTTGAACTCAAGGGCGGCCGTCTTCCGGTCGGCTCCGACTTCTTCTTCGGCCTGTGCGAGTTCATCAACCTGACCTTCTGCGGCGGCCAGCCCGGCAACATCCAGGGCGGCTACATCTACAACTGGCCGGTGAGCCAATGGGCCGGTGTCGCACACTACAACTTCGCCAAGGAATGGCAGCTTTCGGTCGGCGTCTACGACGCCAACCCGAACTATCTGACGACGTCGGACTCCGCGACCTATTTCCTGCCGGGCGTCCCCGGTTCGAGCCGGGCCTCCGGCGTGCTGGTGCCGGTCGAGGTGGTCTGGGCGCCGAGCGGTCCCCTGAACGGCACCTGGAGATTCGGCGGCTGGTATGACAGCGCGTCGACGATTGACGGTGGCCTTCCGGGTATCATCGCGATCGCCCCGGGCATCGGCGGCGTCTCGGACCAGAATCTGGGCGATCAACGCGGCCGCTATGGCGTCTATGAGTCGATCCTGCAGCGGCTGACCGTTGAGGGTGCAAAGGCACAGGGTTGGTACATGTTCCTCAACACGACGGTCGCCGATCACCGAACGTCGTATCAGGACTACCAGGTCGCCCTGGGCTTCCGGCACACCGGAACGTTCTCCTGGCGTCCGGAAGACGAAGTCGGTTTCGCAGTGGGTACGACCCACGTGAATTCGGCTGCGCTCACCCTGAATGCGGGCGGAAACGAAGTTCCGATCGAAGCCTGGTACGGCTGGCAGGCGACTGGCTGGATGAATCTCAAGTTCGACGCCCAGTACGTGATCAATCCCGGCGGGCGCGGCTATAATGCCGCCGGCATCAAGACCGAGAATGCCTGGGTCCTTGGTCTGCGCACGCTGGTGCACTTCTGAGCCGGAGGGGGTTTGCCAGCATGCCCGAGCGAGGCCAGCCATGGTAACCCCTCACGACGCCGGGCTGGCCGTCCTGGAGCTGAAAGGCATCGGCAAGGAGTTCGGCGCCATTCGCGCGTTGCATGGCGTCGACCTGCGCGTTTCTCCCGGCGAGGTGGTCGGCCTGATGGGAGACAACGGCGCCGGCAAGTCGACGCTCGTCAAGATCATCGCCGGCAACTTCCCGCCAAGTCACGGCGAGATCCGCTTTGACGGCAACCCGGTTCATTTCGCCCGGCCGATCGATGCCCGCGCGGTCGGAATCGAAGTGGTCTATCAGGACCTCGCGCTCGCCGACAATCTCACGGCAGCGGCCAATGTCTTCCTCGGCCGTGAGCTCAAGCGCAAGCTTGGTCCGTTCGCGTTTCTCGACCACAAGGCGATGGCAGCCCGCGCGCTGGAGCTGTTCGGCGAGCTGCGTTCGGAGACCCGACCGCACGATCTCGTCAAGCAGATGTCGGGCGGCCAGCGTCAGGCGGTCGCGATCGCACGGACTCGGCTGTCCAATGCCAAGCTCGTGATGATGGACGAGCCGACGGCCGCGATCTCGGTCCGCCAGGTCGAGCAGGTGCTGAGCCTGATCCATCGCCTGAAGGAACAGGGCGTCGCGGTGATGCTGATCTCGCACCGCATGCCCGACGTGTTCGCGGTCTGTGACCGCGTCGTGGTGATGCGCCGCGGCGAAAAACGTGCCGACAAGGCGATCGGCGACACCAGCCCCGAGGAAGTCACCTCCCTCATCACGGGAGCGAGAGAGGCTGCGTAATGGCCACGCCCCTGGAATCTCCCATCACCTTCACCAATGTCGGCAAGGCCAAATGGTGGCAGAGCGGCTTCTTTGCCTCGCAGACCGGGTACGTCATGCTCGCGCTGGTGGCGCTGTTCGTGGTGATGAACTTCGCCAGCCCCTACTTCCTCACCGAAGGCAATATGCAGAATGTGGCGAAGAACTTTTCCTTCATCGCCATCGCTACGCTCGGCGTGACCTTCGTCATTATCACCGGCGGCATCGATCTCTCGGTGGGCTCGGTGATGTGCTTTTCCGCGATGATCACCTCCATGGTCATGACGCAAATCTCGACACCGGGCATGCCGGGCGCGGAGTGGTTCGTGCATTTGGCCGACGACGGCAAAACCGTGATCGCCAATGTGCCCGGCTTGATCCTGCTCGTCTCGGTCCTTGCGGGGCTCGGCGTCGCGCTGATCGTCGGTCTCGTCAATGGCTTCTGCATCGCGGTGCTCGGGCTGTCGCCTTTCGTCACCACGCTCGGCATGCTTTCGATCGTGCGCGGCCTCGGTTACGTCGTCTCCAACGGCCGCGGCAGCTTTCCCAGCGGCCCCGAAGCCGATTATCTCTACGCGCTGACATCCGGCGTCGTATTCGGCATGCCGGCGCCGTTCATCTATCTCGTGGTTCTTGCGGTGGCGATGGCGATCGTGCTGCATCACACCGGTTTCGGCCGCCACGTCTTTGCCGTCGGCGGCAACGAGAAGGCGGCCGCGCTGACCGGCATTCCGGTCGTACGGGTGAAGATCGAGATCTACGTGATCTGCGCGCTCGCCGCGGGTCTGCAGGGCATCATTATCTCGGGCTGGCTGGGATCTGCGCCGGCAAACATGGCGACGTCCTACGAGCTCAACGTGATTGCAGCCGCCGTCATCGGCGGCGCCAATCTCGCCGGCGGCGCCGGCGGCCCGCTCGGGGCGATCGTCGGCTGCGTGCTGCTCGAGGTGATCCGCAACGGCCTCGTGCTCGCGCAGATCAACTCCTACTGGCAGCAGACCTTGGTGGGCGTGATCATCATCGCAGCGGTGCTGGTCGATCGTCTTCGCTCGCGCATGGCCTGAAGAGTTCGTCCTGGAGGATCACAATGTCCGCCTATCCGCCTCCGGAAGCCGCTGATTTCAAGGGATAGGCACAAAAAATGTGGAGGGAAACAATGAAGAAGGCACTTCTTGCCGCTGCGGTCCTCGCCATGATGGCGACACCCGGCTTTGCCCAGAGCTACAAATTCGTGATCGTGCCCAAGGCGATGAACAATCCGTTCTTCGATTTCGCGCGCGACGGTTGCCAGAAGCGAGCCAAGGAACTCGGCAACATCGAATGCATCTACAAGGGTCCTGTCGAGCACGAGCCGGCGACGCAAGCGCAGATCATCCAGGATTTCATCACCCAGAAGGTGGACGGCTTGGCCATCTCGGTCGCCGATGTCGCGGCCATGACCAAGTCGATCGAGGCGGCAACTGCGGCCGGCATTCCCGTCATCACGTTTGACGCGGACGCGCCGGGCTCGAAGCGGATTGGCTATATCGGCACCGACAACAAGGAGTTCGGCGTCGCGCTCGGCAAGCAGTTGCTGAAGCTCCGGCCCGATGGCGGCAAATACGCGATGGTCTCCGGCGGGCCGGGTGCGAAGAACCTGGCCGAACGCGTCGATGGCGTCCGGGAAGCGCTCAAAGGCTCGAAGTGGACCGAAGTCGGGGGATCGCCGACGTTCTGCAACGACGACCCCGCGCTGGGTGTTCAGCAGATGACCGATCTGCGCACCGCTGTTCCCGATCTCGCGGCGATCATCCCGGTCGGCGGCTGGCCGATGTTCGCCCCGGAAGGCTTCAAGGCGTTCGCCAGCAAGAGCAAGAAGGACATCGACGCCGGCAAGTTCACGCTCGTCGTGGCCGATACTCTCAAGATGCAGCTTGAACTTCTGAACGAGGGCTATGTCAACGCACTGATCGGCCAGCGTCCGTTCGAGATGGGCGAGAAAGCGATGGATACGCTGCTTGCCATCAAGAAGGGCCAGAAGGTGCCGGAGATCATCCACACCGGTCTCGACGTCGTGACAAAGGACAACGTCGCGGCGATGCTGAAGTAGCAGCGTGCGCAGCCCGAAGGCGGCGTCGCCGATTCGTCGAAAATCGCGGCTCGACGCACGAAATCGGGACCCTTGGTGACGGGGGAAGGCTACCGCGCCTTTCCCCACACCAACCGAACCTACGACATCTTATCCAATCCCTCACATGAGAAGTCCGACGCCGAATTCGACGGCAGTGAAGGTAGCGGGTGTCCGCTACGTCGCGAAACCCACTATTGTGGCGCGGCCTGTTTTCTTACCGCAGGGTAGACTGACTTGGGGCGTAGCGTCCTGATGGTCCGCCAAAAGCTGCCGTTCATGCGCGCCCCCATCGTTCTGCGGACGGAGCGTCGCAACGGTGCTAGGGCTTCCATGGCTCCCGGGTCTTACGCAGACAGCCTGTGGCTCGGCTGCAGTTTAGCTCCCTCAGGACTCGCCCCGTTCGGAGGAAGTTTCGCCCTCGCGGATGCGGCCAAGCTCCAAGGGCGCATTGGCGCTGTCGAGGAACTCAACCGTGGTGAACCACAGATCGGCATCGCCGACGTTTTCGAGGTCGTGGATCTTGTATTCACCCCTGCCATAGACGAAGTGACGCGTCTCGCCGGCCGAGTAGACGGCTTCGACGATCGTCCCGTCCTCGGCATGCGATTGCGCCCGGCCCGGCGTCACCGCGGTCCAGAAGTAATCCAGCACGTGACGATGGAATCCGATGCGTTCACCCGGCGCAAGCCGGATTTCCCAGACCCGCACACGCTCGGTCTCGGACAGGAGTCGCGTCCCGACTCGCCCATTGAGCTGATTGGTATCGAACTCCCTGCGAATGGCGTCAGGCCAGGCCGCTCGCCCCTTCTCCATCACATCGACGCTCATTGTCATATCTCCCTGAGATGAGTGATCCACGCTGCGTTACTCGACGCCGAGCCCGGTCTGGGCACGGACGTGCTGCGCACCGAACGAGGCGCGGACGGAAGCGGCCGCCGCACTGCGGTCCAGCACCGACACCGCCCATGACACGGCGAAGGCGAGGGGAACCGAGACCAGGGCCGGATTGTCGTAAGGGAATGGTGCAGGCCCGAGCTTCAACGCCGCGGTCCATACGCCCGGGCTAAGTGCGACCAGTCCCACCGAAGCCAGCAGGCCGGCGAGCGATCCGCTCACGGCGCCGCGTGTCGTCAGGTCAGGCCAGACGATCGAGAGAAGGATCACCGGGAAGTTCGCACTCGCCGCGATCGCAAAGACCAGTCCGACCATGAATGCGATGTTCTGGTTCTCGAACAAGACACCCAGACCCATCGCAATCAGGCTGATCGCAACCGCGGCAGCCTTCGAGACGAGCACTTCCTCATGCTCGCTCGCACGGCCCCGGCGGATCACGCGGGCATAGAGATCGTGGCTCGCCGCGGAGGCTCCCGCGAGCGTCAGCCCCGATACGACAGCGAGGATCGTCGCGAACGCCACCGCCGAGATGAACCCGAGCAGCAGCGATCCGCCGACGGCATCGGCCAGATGCAGAGCCACCATGTTGACGCCGCCAACGAGCCCGCCCGACGCATCGCGAAACTGCGGGTTGGCCGAAACGATCGCGATGGCGCCGAAGCCGAGCACGAACAACAGGCTGTAGAAGATGGAGATGAACCCGGTCGCGACCAGCACCGATGTGCGCGCCTGGCGGGCATCGCTCACGGTGAAGAAGCGCATCAGGATGTGCGGCAACCCGGCCGTGCCGAACATCAGGGCGAGCCCGAGGGAGATCGCCGATACCGGATCCTTGACAAGTCCGCCCGGCGCCATGATGGCGTCGGCCTTCGGATGCAATGTCACGGCTTCACGGAACAGCGCCTCCAGACTGAAGCCGAAGTGCCCGAGGATCAGGATCGACATCAGGACCGAGCCCGACATCAGCAGGATGGCCTTGATGATCTGCACCCAGGTCGTCGCGAGCATGCCTCCGACCGTCACATAGATCATCATCAGCACGCCGACGATGCCGACCGCGTAGATGTAGGGAAGCCCGAACAACAGCTGGATCAGCTTGCCGGCCCCCACCAGCTGGGCAATCAGATAGAAGACCACGATCACGAGCGTGTTGACGCCCGCGACCGCCCTCACCGGGACTTCGGCCAACCGGTATGCCGCGACGTCGGCAAAGGTGTAGCGGCCGAGATTGCGCAACGGCTCGGCAATCAGGAACAGGATCATCGGAAAGCCGACGAGGAAGCCGATCGCATAGATCATGCCGTCGTAGCCCGAGGTATAGACGAGCGCCGTAACGCCCAGGAATGTCGCAGCCGATGTGTAATCGCCGGCGATCGCGAGCCCGTTCTGGACGCCCTTGAGACCGCCGCCGGCAGCATAGAAGTCCTTGGCCGTGCTCGTACCACGCCGCGCAGCCCACCATGTGATGCCAAGACTGATCGCGACGAAGCCGAGGAACATGGCGATCGCCGTCGCATTCAACGGTTGCCGCGTGCCTGTCGCCGATGTCAGCGCGTCAGCCGCTGCGGGCCCGGAAAGCAGGACGAAGGCAGTTACAAACAAGGCTGCGAAAGCCGGGCATGACGTCATCGGAGATCCTCCAGAAGCAGCTGACTGAGGCTGTCGAAACGGGAATTGGCGCGCCGCACGTAGACCGCCGTCAGCAGGAAGCCGAGCGCGATCAGGCCGACGCCGACCAACAAGCCCCAGGTGATCACGGTGCCGCTCCACAGCGGATACCCGAGCAGCCGGGGCCAGAATGCGATGGTCAGGATGTAGGTGAAGTAGGCAGCGGCCATGACGATCGACATCGCAACGCCAAGGCGTGTGCGCTCGCTCGCAAGCTGTCTGAACGTCGGATGCTGCTGGATGGTTTGCAGGTCCATTGGTGATTGTCCTCCCTCCATTGAATTCGCCTAGGCGGCAATGCCGGTTGCCACCGCAGTCTCCGCCATCACCGCCTCGGGGCTGCGATGCCGCTCAGCCATCGCCCGTTCTTCGGCCGTGGCGATTTGCGCCTGCATGTACGCGCCGAGATGGCGGGCGCGCCGCACGACCGCGGCCCCGAACGGAAGCCGGGTCGATTCGAACGTCGCGAGCGCCATCGGCAGATCGGCCGGATAGCCTCGCAACGCATCGACCAGAGCCGCCGCATCCGCCGCGGCTTTCGTCACGCCCATTCCGACATGGGGCCTCGCCACGAACGCAGCATCGCCAAGGATGACGGTGCGGGATCCGAGCGCCATGCGCGGTGTCTGGAGATCCAGGATGGCCTGGATGAACGGCTGAGACGTGAGGTGAACGACCTCGGCGAATTGCGGCGCCAGCAGCCGCTCGGCGTCCCGACGCATCGCGGCAATCACATCGGATCGAATCCTGGTCGGCGGAATCGACAATGGCTGCCTGACACCGTCGATATCCGTCAGCAGATCCGCCAGTCCATGGTCGGCGTCGGCCGGGCGATACCAGACGAAATTGAAACGGCGCTCGCCGACATCCATCTCTTCGTTGGCCCCGGCAACGGGATAGCCGAGCATCTGCTCCCCGGGAGGCAGGCTGAAGGCGAACCAGTCGCACAATTCCGCCCGCGTCCGGGCCGACAGGTCCCGCTCGTTGACGAGGCCCCGCCAGGCGACGTAACCGGCGTATTTGGGCTGGACGTTGGCAGCGAGCTGCGCCCTGACGCTCGAGAATATGCCGTCCGCGCCGATCAGCAGATCCCCCGTGGCCTCGGAGCCGTCGGAGAAGCGCGCCACCACGCGGTCGCCGACCTCCGTGACTCCTTCGAGGTTCTTGCCGTGATGGTAGTGCTCCGCCGGAAGCGCTGCCTTCAAAAGCCCGTAGAGGTGTCCCCAGGACGTCAGCACTTGCCGCAACCCGAGCTCGCCCGCGATCTGGCCACTCCGGTCCAGCACGCGCCGCCCCGGAACGACGACCCCGACCGCCGCGGCCGCGGTATCGATGCCGGCCCGGCCCAAGACGTCGAATAACTCCGAATGCGTGACAATGCCCGCGCCACGGCCCGCGAGTTCGGCGCCGATACGCTCGTAGACGTCGACGTCCCAGCCCTCCCGCCGCAACAGCAACGCAGCGAACAGCCCGGCCATCGATCCGCCGATCACAAGTGCCTTCGGCGGCACTCCACGCTTCCAGCGGTCGTCGCTCATGAGCATCCTCCTTTCGGTGATCGATGATGCAGCATTTCGCTGCTTATTTATCAATTGATCAATAATTGGCGTGGCGCCCGGCGCGAGTCAACAGCTATTTATCAATTGATAAACAAAAAGTGATGACCGTTTGCTGCGGTCGGCTCCGGCGGCAAATCGGTGTATGAGGGTGCGGCAGTGTCCTCAAACCGACGAATCAGGCGTGAAGCAGGCCAGAAGAGCGCGTCTTCCGACACCGATCCGAGAGCAGCAGAGGCTGGACCCGTCGGAGCGGGAAGCCATCATCGCGCGAGAAGCCGTGTCGTTTTTCGCCGAGCACGGGTTCGAGGGACAGACCCGCGAACTCGCAAAGCGGCTGCGCATCACGCAGCCCCTGCTCTATCGCTATTTTCCGAGCAAGGAAGCCCTGATCGAGCGGGTCTATCAGGAAGTTTTCGTCGGGCGCTGGAAACCGTCCTGGGAGAAGATCATCACCGATCGCTCGGTCCCCCTCAAGGCCAGGCTGATCCAGTTCTATCGCGAATACGCCGAGGTCATCCTCACCTACGAATGGATCCGCCTGTTCATGTTCGCGGGCCTCAGGGACCTCGGACTGAACGCCCGCTATCTCAAGATGCTGCGCGAACGTGCGTTCGAAAGGGTGATCGAGGAGATCAGGGTCGAATACGGACGTCCCTCGACCGACGAGCTGCCGACCACCGATCTCGAAGTCGAGATGGTATGGGGCCTGCACGCCGCGATCTTCTATCTCGGGGTTCGCAAGTTCATCTACTCGATGCCCCTGGAAACCGACGTCAATTCGATCATCGATGCAAAGGTGACGACGTTCCTGGGCGGCGTTCGCTTCGTCCTCCCGGCGAAGGCGATCGCCTAGATCCCGCTCCCTCGAGTTACGCGCCAATCGCCTTCCTGATGCGGGCGGGATTGAACGGGAGATCATGTATCCGAACGCCGGTTGCATCTCTGATCGCGTTCGCGATCGCGGCTCCCGTCGGCCCTTGCGCGGCCTCGGCGACACCATAAAAGCCATCGCCGGGCCGATCTATCAGGTGAACGTCAACCGCGCCCGGAACGCTGTCGAACCGCATGATGGGATAGGCGGACCAATCCACCGACGTGACACGGGTGCGATCGAACGTGACCTGCTCGAACAACGTCCAGCTCATCGATTGCAGGATGCCGCCCTCGATCTGGTTGCGGACGCCGTCCGGGTTCACGACCTGCCCCGTATCCACCGCCGCCACGACGCGACGGACGCGAACGGCGCCGCTGAGGCGTACGACTTCGATCTCGACGGCCACCGCGCACCAGGCTTCGAGGTTCTTGTAGCGTGCAAAACCAAAGCCGAATCCGGTGTTGTCGGAACGCTTGACCCGCGCGGCCCAGCCGAAGCGCGTTGCCGCCGTTTCGATGACCTCACGCGCGCGGGGATCGACGGTATGGCGAAGTCGAAACGTGACGGGGTCCTGTCCCGAGCGCGCCGCCAGTTCGTCAAACATGCTCTCGATCGAAAGCACGTTGAGGTACCCGCCCAGCGAGCGCATGGAGGAGCCACGCAAGGGCATGTCGGGCAGGAAGTGACTGATCACCTTGCAGTTCGGGATCGCATAGAGCGGAATTGCATTGCGGTCGCCGCCGCCCTCGGGCTGCGCCAGCGCAACCGGCGGCGCGGGTGGAGATGCGTCGGACTTCAGTCGGGCGGCCGTCAGCGTTCCCGGAGGTCCGGGCCGCATCATATGCGACTGGCTCCAGACCTCGTGGTGCCAATCCGCGATCACGCGATCCGGTCCGACCGCGGCGCGGAGCTTGACCACCATGCCGGGTCCGAACGGATCCCAGGCGTGCTCCTGTTCACGCATCAGCTGCACCCTGATCGGCCGGCCGGGCATCGCGACGGCAAGCATCGCTGCATCGGCCGCGGCATCGTCGGCGCCATTGTGGCCGTAGCAACCGGCCCCTTCTGCATGAATGCAGCGCACGTTTTCGGTAGGCATGCGCAGCATGCCGGCAATCGCATTGCGAAGGAAGAAAACGCCCTGCGTATGCGTCCATACCGTGAGCATGCCGTCCTGGAATTGCGCCATCGCACAGGACGGACCGATCGAGCCGTGGGTGAGGTAAGGCCGGCTGAAGGTCGCTTCGACCGCGATCCCCGGCTTGCCCGGACGTCCCTCGTCGTGAATCGCCGTGTCGCGCGAAGGCAGGTTGATCAGGGCGCCCGGCAGGTCCGCGCTATCAGGCAGAGCTTGCTGTTCGATCCAGGTCGTGGTCGCAGCGAGCGTTCGCATTCCCTGAACGGCGGTCCACTCCCGGTCTGCGATCACGCCGAGGAAATTGCCGTCGCGCACGACCTTGGCGATCCCGTTCATCCGCTCGACAGGCGCGATATCGAGATCGCGCAGTATCGCTCCGTAGCTCGGGGGACGGACGACACGGCCGTGCAGCATCCCCTCGGGGCGCAGATCCTGAACATAGGCGCTACCGCCCGTCACCTTGGCCGGAATATCGATCCGCGAAACCGGCTGGTTCATCACCGTGAAGTCTGCCGGCGCGGTGAGATGCGACGTTGTGCTCGCTTCCACAGATAACAGTTGATCGCGAACCAGCTCGCCATAGGTCAGTCGTGCGCCGTGAGGGCCGAACACCGCGCCGTTGCGGACCTGGAGCGAGGCCGCCGGCACACCAAGCCTGCGGGCGGCTTCGTCACGGAGGATCTCGCGCGCCTGAGCCGCCGCGTGCCGGATTGCGGTGCCGGAGTCCTGCATCGAATGGCTTGCGGCCGTATAGCCTTCATTGGGCGTCCGTGCGGTATCTGCCGTGACGAGCGACAGCCGATCGAGCGGCACCTTCAGCTCCTCGGCTGCGACCTGGAGCAGTGCCGTCTTGAGGCCCTGGCCGAGCTCGGCCTTTCCCGTGAGGATCGTAACCGCGCCCGATGCATCGACGCGAATCCAGGCGTCGATGTTTGGCGTGTCGTCGAGACTTCCGGGAAGACCGTGCTTCGATGGACCTCCGCCGGTGCCGGTTTCGGTCTGCGCGCGCGCTCCGGAGAATCGCAAGGCGACAATGAGCGCGCCGGCACCCGCCAATACGCTCCGTCGAGAGACAGCATGCGTCATCGCCCCGTCCTCACCTCGGCAGATCTCTTCTTCAGCTCGTCGGCGGCACGGCGGACCGCACGCAAGATCCGCATATGAGTTCCGCATCGGCACAGATGCGGCTGCAGTTCGGCCCTGATCGATTCGTCGGTCACGTTCGGATCACGATTGAGCAGCGCCTGGGCGCGCATCATCATGCCGGGAATGCAATAGCCGCATTGCGCCGCCTGCTCGGCAATGAAAGCCTGCTGCAACGGGCCCGGCTCCGCCTGGCTCCCGAGCCCTTCCAGCGTGGTGACGGAGCGCCCCTCCAGCACCATTACCGGCGTGATGCAGGAGAAGATGGCCTTGCCATCGACGATCACGGTGCACGCACCGCACTGGCCGAGACCGCAACCATACTTTGCCGCGTTCAGCCCGAGTTCGTCCCGGAGAACATAGAGCAGCGGCGTGTCCGGGCTCGCCTTGATAGATCGGCTCTCGCCGTTAACGGTCAGCGTTGTCATGGCGCGTCAGCGGCCCTTCTGCTCATTGTTCTCTTGTCCGACTCACCGGTTGGCTCTTGCGTCCGCGATCGCCTTGGCGATCCCGTCCCATTGCGTCTTGCCGGCGAACTGCGTGCGCAGGTAGTTGGCGAGATCGGAGATCTGCCGGTCGTCGAGTGCATCGCCAAAGCCGGGCATGATCGGACGCGCCGAACCGTCGGAGGACGCGGGGATTCCCCGCAGCACGAGATTGATCAGGTTGGCTGGCGTCTCGTCGGCAAGGGCCGTGGAGAGACCAAGACTGACGCCACCCAGCGGTAAAGGTCCGCCGCCCTCATGGCATGATGCGCAAGCGACACCATAGATCGCTCCGCCCGGATCGGACTGGAGGGGCGGCGTCGCAGCTTGCGCACCAGCCGCCTGCGAAAATTGTCCCGGTCCCTTGGGAACGGGGATTTTTGCGCTTGCCTGTGCTTCGCCCTTGCCGAGCGAGGCCAGATAATAGGCCATTGCGCTGACGTCGGCGGGATCGACCTGGGACAGATTGTCGGTCACGTTCGCCATGGGCCCTTGAGCTGTCCCATGCTGGGGATGCGAGCCACGTGCGAGATAGTCCGTCAGGGCCGCCTCATCCCACGGGACCGGCGACGGCGAGTTGCGACCGAGCGCATAGGCACGCCAGCCTTCGGCCACGCCGCCCTGGAAACTCGCCGAGACCTCTTCTGCTCCCATCAGGTTTCGCGGAGAGTGGCAGGCGCCGCAGTGCCCGAGCCCATCAACCAGATACTTCCCCCTGTTCCACTTCGCATCCTTCGACGGATCGGCGACGAAGCGCTCCTGATGCAGAAACAGCAGCTTCCAGCCGGCGAGCGTCAGGCGGATATTGAGCGGAAACGGCAGTCCGTTTGGCGGCGCCGACGACCGGACCGGATCGAGCGACATCAGAAAGGCATACAATGCGTTCGCATCATCGTCGGACACGCGCGTGAAGTGGTCGTACGGGAACGCCGGATAAAGGTGGCGGCCTTCACGATCCACGCCGGACCGCAAGGCGCGAACGAACGCCTGCTCCGACCATCGGCCGATGCCGGTCTCCGGATCGGGCGTGATGTTGGTGGAGTAGATCGTGCCGAACGGCGTCGGCATCGCAAGTCCGCCGGCGTACGGCGCTCCGCCGGACGCGGTGTGACAGGTGGCACAGTCGCCAAGCAGCGCGAGGCTTGCGCCACGCCGCACCATCACCGTATCGGTGGCCCCGGCTGATCGCGGATCGATCGGATCAATCGACGATTCCCAGGCGTAGAGAAGCGCCCCCGTCCCGCCGATCGCCCCGACGGCAAGCAGCGCGAGCAGAACTGACCTGAGCTTCATCGCCGTTCCTTCCTCAATGGAAACGCCATATCAGTCCGCTGCAGGCAACATCTTTTCAGTTTGATGCGGCCCTTGAACAATCTCCCGATGAGGTCACGACGGTGCGGAGCATCGGCGGCGTGTCGCCGGTTCGGCCAACGACGTTCGACCGGGAGGTCGCACCGCCGCAATGCGCCCGCGGATTCAAAAGCCAGTCCAAAGCATGCGCATTCAGTCCAATACGTTCGCAGGCCTGCCGCGTAACATGCGTTGCGAGAGCTCTTTCATCCGGAAGACCGCGCACTGTGCAGCCCGCTGCACATGACAGCCATTCATTTTGCACAGACTTGTTATTTATCAATTGATAATTAACTGCCGATCGTGTTTGAAGTCAAGCGTCGGACGCAGCGAACTGAAGCTGCGCGCCGACCAGCGAGGATTGCGGCCATGTCGACGTCTGCTCTCAGCACGGACCAACGGGTTCCAGAACTCACCCGCGCACGCACGTTTGCCATGGCGGCTTGTGCGGGCATCGCTGTCGCAAACATCTATTACAATCAGCCGCTGTTGGGCCTCATCGAAGCAAATTATCCGGGCTCCTCGGCGATCGGCCTGATACCCACGGCCACGCAGTTTGGCTACGCGGTCGGTCTCCTCCTGCTGGTCCCGTTGGGCGATCTCGTGGAGAGGCGGCGCCTGATCGCCGTGCAATTCGTCGTTCTGGCGGCAGCACTCGCCTTCGCTGCTGTTGCGCCGACCGCGCTCGCGTTGATCGCAGCCTCGCTTGTGTTGGGGGTAGCGGCCACGGTGGCGCAGCAGATCGTTCCGTTCGCCGCGACGCTCGCCGACGACAAGACGCGGGGCGCCGCCGTCGGAACGGTCGTCAGCGGAATCCTCGGAGGGATCCTTCTCAGCCGCACGATAGCCGGCTTCGTCGGATCGCACTTTGGATGGCGCGAGATGTTTTGGCTTGGTGTGCCTTTGGCGCTCGGCGCCGCCGCGCTGGTCCGCACGACCCTGCCCCGCCATCATCCGACGCAGAGCCTGGGATATGGGTCCGCGCTGCATTCGCTGGTGCATTTGCTGATCGAGGAGCCGGCGCTTCGGCTGGCCGCTGCGACGCAAGCGATGTTGTTTGCCTCCTTCATCGCGTTCTGGACCGTCTTGTCCCTGCATCTGCAAGAGCCAGCGTTTGGCTTCGGCCCCGAGATCGCCGGCCTGTTTGGCGTCATCGGCGCGTCGGGGATCCTCGCTGCGCCGCTCGCCGGCCGAACGGCCGACAAGCGCGGCCCTCATCTCGTGATCGCGATCGCCGCCGCGATCTCGCTGTCCTCCTGGGCAGTGTTCGGAAGCTGGAACACCATTGCCGGACTGACCGTCGGAGTGGTGCTCCTCGACGTCGGCGTGAACGCAGCGCTGGTGGCCAACCAGCACCTGATTTTCGCGCTCCGTCCTGAGGCACGAAGCAGGCTGAACACGGTTTTCATGACTGCCATGTTCATCGGCGGATCGCTTGGATCCCTCGGCGCGAGCTGGGCCTATGCGCACGCGTCGTGGTTCGGCGTTTGCGGCTACGGCGCCGCACTTGCGGCCGTTGGCCTGCTCTTGCAGTTGCCGACACTGTTCGGCCGGAAGGCAGCGCATCACTGACCGCCAGGTCGAACGGACGCATTTGGAGATCGCAAGACATGCAAATCGCGGTCGTCGGAGGCTCCCTCGCGGGATTGTTCACCGCAACGCTGCTGGCCCAGGATGGACACGACGTCACGGTCTACGAGCGATCGGTCCATGGGCTCGAAGGGCGCGGAGCCGGACTGCTGGGCAAGCGCGAAACCTTTGCCATTCTGCGCGCGGCCGGGTGCGAACATGTCGCACGCGTCGGGGTGGTCGCGCGGGAACGCATCGTGTTCGGCGACACGGGCCCGACCATCGATCAAAAGATGCCGCCCCAGATGCAGCTGTCGTGGGACTCGATCTATCGCGTGTTTCGAAAGCAGATCGCGGCCGACTCATACGTGCTTGATCGAAAGGTCGAACATCTTCGCGAGGAGACCGATCGGGTCGTGGTTCGCTTCAGCGACGGAAGCGAGGCGTCGGCCGATCTCGTCATTGGCGCTGACGGCATCGCGTCCGTCGCGCGCGCCGCGGTCGACGGCCAGGCCGCGGACAATGGCTACGCCGGCTATGTCGGGTGGCGCGGCCTCTTGCCGGAGCGCGCCCTGCCGGGCTTCGCGGCCAGCGACCTCCTCGAGCGCTTCGCATACTTCCGGATGCCGCATTCCCACGTGATCGGCTTCCTGGTCCCCGGACCGAGCGGCGAAACCGAGCCCGGAGATCGCAGGTACAACTGGGTCTGGTATCGGCCGGCGATCGGACCGGCAGGGCGGGACGATGTGCTTACGGACCGCGAAGGCTGCATCCATCCATACTCGCTGCCTCCGGGCGCGATCTCCGCACACGCCCGCGACGGACTCGTCGAGGACGCCAAGCGATTGCTGCCGCGTTCCTTCGCTGCGGCGATCGAAGCGACACCCCAGCCGTTCGTACAAGGGATATTCGACTACGAAACGGAGCGAATGACCTCACAACGGATTGCGCTGGTGGGAGACGCGGCATTCGTCGTGCGGCCGCATACGGGGATGGGCATCGCAAAGGCGGCGGCTGACGCCATGGCGCTGCGAAAGCACCTTGCATCGGCGCCGCTTGGCGAGGCGCTCCAGCGATATGGCCGGGAACGCAGACAGGCAGGCGCCGCTATCGCCGCGTCCGGCCGCGAGCTGGGCGCGCACCTCGTGTGAGCCCGCCAGTTGGCGAAACAGCAAGTCAGGGAGAAGCAGATGAGCTGGCATCACGATCATGAGTTCAGGGTGACGATCAGCGGCGGATCGGTCGCCGGGCTTTGCAATGCAATCACGCTTCGTAAATTGGGCGCGACCGTCACCGTGCACGAGCGCGTGCCGGGTCCGATGCTGGCCCGAGGAGCCGGGATCGTCGTTCAGCGAGAGCTGATCCAGCTGCTCGAGGAAAACGGTGCAGGTCCGCTCCCGTTCACGACCTGCCGCGGCCGGCGATATCTCGACCCGGACGGTGGCGATGGCGTTCTCCAGGACATGCCGCAGGAATTCACCTCCTGGGAAGCCATCCACAAGGCGCTGCGGGCAGCCGTTCCCGGTGAATGCTATCGGGCTGACTCCGAGGTGATGGCGGTGTCTCAGGCAGGTTCCAAGGTCTCGGCGACGCTTGGCGACGGCTCCGTCGTGGAAAGCGATCTGTTCGTGGCCGCCGACGGTTCGGGCTCGGCGGTCCGGCGTCAAATGCTTCCTGATGTCGAGGCCAGATACGCCGGTTATGTTGCCTGGAGAGGCACGCTCGATGAACGCAATGTGCCTTCCGATCTTCTCCCATTCTTCGATGATCGTTTCACCTTCTCGGAAGCCCGCAACGGCGGCCATATGCTGGCGTATTTCATCCCGGGACCCGACGGCGCCGTGGCGGTCGGATCGCGTCGGCTCAACTGGGTCTGGTACGTGCACGTCGGTGCCGCCGAGCTCGCGACTGTGCTGACCGACAAGGATGGCATTCGGCATCGATCCTCGCTTCCGCGCGGCTCGGCATCGGCAAAAGCCGTTGCCGATCTGAAGGCCCGCGCATTGCGCGAGATCCATCCAAAGATGGCCGCGCTGGTCGCAGAGACGCCGGACCCGTTCCTTCAGAGCATCCTCGACGTGACGGTGCCGAAAACCCTGTTCGGCCGCGTCCTGCTGACCGGCGACGCAGCCTTCGTGGTGCGGCCGCACACCGCAGGCGGGACCGCCAAGGCAGCTTACGAGGCCTCGGTTCTCGCACGCGCATTGAAATCGGCACTCGCGAATGTCGACGTCGCGCTGCAGTCGACTGAGCGGTTGCAGCTGGAATATGGCAACGCGCTCTACCAATACGGCCTCGCGCTCGGCAATCGCTGGTCGCGCGAAAGGAGCACAGATTAGCGCGCTCAGCCGGCGCCCGATCCGAACCGATCGACGAGAAAATCGATGAAGGCCCGGACCTTGACGGCGAGATGTCGCGTCGGCGGATAGACCGCGTAAAGCGCGAGCGGCGGCGCCGAATAGTTCGCAAGGACGGCCTGGAGGCTGCCGTTCTTCAGGGCCTCCGCCGCGATGAACTCCGGTATCAGCGCGATGCCCTTGCCCCTGACCGCCACGTCGCGCAGCACCTCCGCGTTGTTGACGCACAGCGACCACGCCGGCTGGATCCAATGGACGCCATCGTCGCCCGTCAGCTTCCATTGATTGCCCGTCAGCAGGAAGCCGTAGGTCAGGGAGACGTGATCGCGCAGATCCTGCGGATGGAGCGGCGTACCATGACGCTTCAGATAGTCGGGCGATGCGCAGACCCGCCGCGGGACGGGGACGATCTTGCGCGCGATCAGGCTCGAGGATTCCAGTTCGGCGATCCGCAGCGTGACGTCGAAGCCGTCCTGGACGGGGTCCAGAAGATCGTCACTCAGCACGAGTTGAATCTGAAGGTCGGGATACTTCGTCATGAAATCGGCGAGCGCGGGCCCGAGGCGCATCGTGCCGAACGACATCGGCGCATTGACGCGCAACAGGCCGCGCGGCGCCGACTGCAACTGGGTGACCGCCTGATCCGCCGCATCGACGTCCGAGAGGATGACGACGGCCCGCTCGAAATACATCTGGCCGTTTTCGGTCGGACTTGCGTGCCGTGTGGTGCGGTTCAGCAATTGCACCCCGAGGCTCTCCTCGAGATCGCCGACATATTTGCTGATCGCCGACCGCGAGAGCCGCATCTGGCGGCCGGCCTCGGCGAAGCTGCCGCTTTCGACGACCTTCACGAAGGCTCTCAGGCTCGCCAGCTTGTCCATTTCCCCCTCGATTGTCGCCAAATCGTAGACATAGATGCCATAAAACCACGAATTGTCCTCAGAACAAAGCCGTCCGATATGTATTCGCGAAACGAAGTTGCTCATTCGAGCTGGAGGAAGAACATGTCAGGACTTCATCATGTCACCGCCATCGCTGGTGACCCCATCAGGAATTTTGGCTTCTACACGCGGGATCTCGGCCTGCGGTTCGTCAAGCGGACCGTCAATTTCGACGATCCGGCCACCTATCACTTCTATTACGGCGACGAGACCGGCCGGCCCGGCACGATCCTGACGTTCTTTCCGTGGCAGGGCGTTCCTCCGGGCCGGAGGGGCGTCGGCGAGACCCACCAGACCGCCTTCCGCGTGCCGCAACGCTCGCTCGGCTACTGGACGCAGCGCTTTCTTGAAAAGGGCATCCATTACGAAGCGCTGGAAAAGCGGTTCGGAGAATCGGTTCTGCCGTTCACGGATCCGGACGGTATGGCGCTGGCGCTCGTCGGCGTGCCGGGCGCCGAAGACGAGCCGGCCTGGAGCAATGGCGACGTTCCGGTCGAGCACGCCATCCGTGGCTTTCACGGCGTGACGCTGCTGCTCGACAATGCCGGGAAAACCGCGGCGGTCTTGACTGACGTGTTCGGCTTCAAGGAGACGGCCCGAGAGGGCTCCGTGATCCGCTACAAGGCGGCCGGTGACGTCAACGGCAGCGTCGTCGACATCTATGAGGCGAAGGGATTCCTGCGGGGTCATCAGGGCGGCGGTTCGGTGCACCATATCGCGTTCCGCGCGGCCGACGACGCCGAGCAGGGCAGAATGGCGCAGCGCCTGGTGGACAATCACGGACTGCATCCGACCGAACAGAAGGACCGCAACTACTTCCGCTCGATCTACTTTCGTGAACCCGGCGGCGTGCTGTTCGAGATCGCGACCGACATCCCGGGCTTTGCCGTCGATGAGCCGGTGGAGACGCTGGGACACGAACTGAAGCTGCCGGGCTTCCTCGAGTCGCATCGCAAGGAGATCGAGGGTGTCTTGCCGAAACTGGAAGGAGCCGTGTCGTGACGGACGCCCCCTCATTCGTCTATCGTTTTGAGAAAGCCAGCAAGGCCGACGCGCCGCCGCTGCTGCTCCTGCACGGCACCGGCGGCGATGAGAACGATCTGCTGCAACTCGGCGCCATGATATCGCCGGGCTCGGCCCTGCTCTCGCCGCGCGGGCGCGTCCTCGAACACGGCATGCCGCGCTTCTTCCGTCGCCTGGCGGAGGGCGTGTTCGACGAACAAGACGTGCGCAGGCGCGCGCTCGAGCTTGGTGCATTCGTCGACGACGCGCGACGACGCCACGGCATCGCGGCGCCGGTCGCGGTGGGATTTTCCAACGGCGCGAACATCGCGGCCGCGCTTCTCCTGATGAAGCCGGACGTTCTCGCCGGCGCAGTCCTGCTTCGGGCGATGGTGCCGCTGTCTGACCCGCCCAAAGCCAGGCTCGACGGCAAACCGGTGCTCATCCTCTCGGGGCAGGAAGACCCGATCGTTCCGGCCGGCAATGCGGCCAGACTGTCGGCGATGCTCGCGGACGCGGGAGCCAAGGTGATCCTCAGGACACTGCCTGCCGGCCACCAGCTTTCGCAAGCGGACGTCGATCTGGCCCGCGATTGGATTGCCAACGTTGACGCTCAGGTCGCCTAGCTTGATCCGAGCCGAACTGTCATTCCGGCAGTTCGGCTCGATTGCTGGGGGCGCGCACGTCAGTCAACTTCGATCAGCTCGACCACACGCGCCGCAAAAAGCTCCTCCTGATCGAGCTCTCCTTCCAGCCTGTGCATGACGCTGTCGTGAATGCGCCCGGCGTTGAAGAGCTCCAGAAGCCTGTTGCGGCCGGCTTCCACCGCGATCAATACGGCACGGTAGTGCTGAAGCCTGCGTTCCTCATGGACTCCCTTGGCGAGGGCATGGTCCTCCGCGACCGCAAGGCGATGTCCGTATTGTTCGACGAGTCGCGGGTGCGTGTGCTCGCCCTCGGCCCCGACAGAATGCGCGCGGATCGCATCGAACTGCGCACGGGCGATTTCGGCCCGGAGCACCTCTTCCGACAACGTCTCCTCACCGCGGAGCAGGAACTCTTTGCCCGCCAGCGTCTTCGCGACCGGACCGAGCGTCAGTCCGAGGACGACGATGGTCGCGGCGACGACGCAGAAGGTCACGAACAGGATGATGTCGCGGCCGGGAAAATGCTCCGGCAATGACAATGCGGCGGCGAGACTGACGACCCCGCGCATTCCGGCCCAGCTCATCACCAACGGAACGGCCAGCGGTGGATAGGGATCCCGCGCACGAAGCGACGGGATCAGTGCTCGCGGAATGTAGGCGGTCGGGAAAATCCACGCGAATCGGGCGAGCACCATCACTGCAAAGATCGTCACGGCTGCCGGCGCAAGCGTGCGCACGATCCCCCAATCCGAGCCGAACCGGTGGAGAACACCGCGAAGCGCCAACCCCACCAATACGAAGACCAGGGCCTCCATCACGAAGGTCACGACGGACCACACCGCCAGCGCCTGCACGCGGGACGCTGCGCTCAAGGCCTTGTGCTGCAGACGTCCGAGGACCAGCCCGCACGCAACCGTCGAAAGCACGCCCGACACATGCAGGCGATCGGCCAGCAGATAGGCAGCCCAGGCCGACAGGAAGGTCCAGACCACGGTGAGCCTGGCATCGGTCAATCGTCCGGCGACGAAGGCGCATATCCAGCCGAGCGCGAGACCAATCCCGACGCCCACGGCCGAAACGTAGACGAAGCTTGCTGCGGCCGCCTCCGCGCTGAAGGCACCGGTCAGTGCGGCGGCGACCGCGAAACGAAAGAGAACAAGGCCCGATGCGTCGTTGATGAGGCTTTCGCCTTCGAGAAGGACAGCGATGCGCGGCGGGACGTTGAGATGGTCGAGCACGGCACGCGCCGCGACGGCGTCGGGCGGCGAAACGATTGCGCCAAGCGCAAAACACGCGGCCCAGGGCAATGCCGGGAAGAAGAAGTGCGTCACGACACCGACCAGCAGGGTCGTCAACACGACGGCCCCGACCGCCAACTGCAGGATGATCCTGAGATTGGCGCGAAAGTCAGGCCACACCGTGAAATAGGCGCCCGAGAGCAAAAGCGGCGGCAGAAACAGCACCATGACGAAGTCCGGGTCGAACTCCACCTCGGGAAGTCCCGGAACCAGGGCCAGCACAATGCCGGCCAGCACCAGCACCGACGCGGACGGCAGTCGCAAGCGACGAGCCACCGTGTCGAGCATGACGGCGATCATCAGCAGCAGAAGGATGGTCTGGAAAGACTCGGCTGAACTCATCGCGCGCGCTAGGCCGCCTTTTCCGGTGCAGGCTCGCCTCCCGCCAGGAACACCGCCGGCAACGCGATGAGCGGAGGCAGGACGAAGCACCAGGTGCCGAACTTGGCATAGAGGCAGGCGCCGGCCCCGCACCCCAAGGCGAACGCAGCCACACTCGCCGACATCTTGCCCAAACGGGGCTTGGCAACAGTTAGAACCGAGACCGGCGCGCGCCGCAGGACGTCAGCGACATCGATCATGATCTGGGTCGTCGTTCCCGTCATCAGAGTGCTGGGCGGGTCCGTCCCCATGTGGATGCGATGAGCCGCGTTCTGAATGGCCATCGCGGCAACGAGAAGCATCCCGGTGACAATCGCCTGCCAGCTGTCTCCTTGCACAAACGGCCCGAAATGGACGGCCGCTGCGCCACCCATCGCGAGAAGCATGGTCTTGATCGCCAGCATCGAGCGGAGGATCGGCAGTCCCATGACGGGGAGATAGAAGCTGAAGATCCTCGTGACGATCACGACCGAGCAGAAGACGGGAAGCGCAAGCAGCTTGGCCAACGCCCCGGACGTCCCGAGCACGATGGCGGCACCGAACGTGACGAAGTTGCCGGTGACATGCGCCGTGAAGAGCCCCTGAAGGGCGAGGAAGCCGGCCGTATCAACGAAGCCTGCGTTGAGGCTCATCAGCAGGGCAAGAAGGGAAATTGGCTTTGACATGCTACCAGCCATACTGGAGTTGGACACCGAGATAGTTGCTCGTGTGCCCGCCGGCGCCGAGGATCGTATTGCCGATTGCGAAGTGTACCGCTTCGATCGCGCCGGTGAGATGATCGTTGAAGGCGTAGTCGAGGCGCAGCTGCCCGTAAGCACCCGTCCAAGCGCTTCCGGTTCCTGCCGTTCCCGCGACCGGCACGTTCGGCTGCACATAGATCGCATCAGCCGTCGTCTGACGCCACTGGAACGCAACCGCCGCCATCACTTTCAGCCGATCCGTGGGGTTGACGAAGATCGCAGGCTTGAGATGGATGAGATTGGTGTACCCCGTATAGCCACCCAGCGTGAAGTAGTAGCCGTTCGGAAACAGCGGATTGAAGGTCTCGACCACACCGTCTCCCGGGTGGCGGTCGCCCGATGCCGCGTCAAGCTGCAGGCCGATGCGGGGCTGCCATGTCACATCGGAAAAGGTGTAGCCGGTCCGCGCACCGACCGCCCAGGCCCGCACGTCCGTCGTACCGACCTGGCCGGCCTGCCCCATGGCCTCGAGGTCCCAATCGAATCCGGCGCCCTTGCCTGCGAATCGTATGTCCAGGATATGCCGTTGCTCATCGCCGCGCGCGTCGAGATACTTGGCGTCACTGCGCTCATAGAGCGAATAATAGCCGGACAGCTCGTCGTTTCCGAATACCTTCCGTTCCACGCGCAGGGTGCTGAATTTGAAGCGGTCGTTCGACGTGTCGTCGAACGGACGCACGTCGAAATATTGAACGGGCCGGCTGACGAATCCGAGGATGCGCCAGGCACCGCTCTCCCAATCGGCCCAAACCGCGTCGAAGGATTGGCGCACGTTCGGTCCGTCCCGCGATGAAACGAAGCGCTGCAGGTCGAACGCAAAATCCTGACGTCCGGCGCGCGCCTTGAAGGTGCCCGCCGCGGTGGTGTTGACATACTCGATGAACGCCAGTCGCAGATCGAGGCGGTCCTGATCGACCGAGGAGACGTTCAGCTTGTCGAAGGCACGATCGTCTTCAAGCTGGACGAACGCCCGCCAGTTTTCGTCGAAATGCACGTCGGCATGGACCTGAAGCCGTTGCAGGAGATAGCTGTCCGCGGGGGTGTTGCTGGTCCCGAACGCCGCCGCACTGTTGGACTCGAAGCGCTCGCGCAACGTGGCCCCAAGCGAGACGTAGCTCTTCGGATCCGTGGCCCACAGGGGAATGTATTTGAGCCCGTCGAAAGTTTCGGTCCGCAACCTGGGATCGGCAAGCACCGACCAATCCTCGGTCCATCGATTGGCCTGGATCGCAGGTCGCTTCGCAGTCGCATCATCCGCGTCCGCCGCAACGGCGGCATGGACTGAGGACGCGATCGCCAGAAGAGGCAATAACGTCCTGACAATTCGGGTGTCGATCCATGCCGGCATGACGACCATTACTTCAAGGCGCGTTCAAGAGGCTGCGGGTCTGCACGGGCAGCATGTTTGGCAGGCGTCGCATGTATCTCCGCGATGTAACCGCCCGGAAACTGCACGATCGCCGCGGACCTTCCTTCGGACGTGTAGGGTTCGACGAGGACAGCGGCTCCGGCCGACTTCGCCTTTGCAAGCGTCGCGTCGAGATCCGCCACCTCATAGCCCGTCGTCTCGCGGCCGTAGGGATAGGGCAGCTGACCGTCGGTCACGAGCACGACCATCTTGCCGAATGCCGATTCCATGCGAATTCTCTTGTAAGTCTGTCCCGTCTTGCCGATCTCGATCCCGGGGGCCTTCGCGGTTTGCGACACGACCTTCCCCCGCGAGAAGGCAAGGAAGCTCCGCACGAACGCATCCGCCCTGTCGGCCGAAACATACACCCGGTTCTCCGGGATCTTCTCGAAGGCGGCGTAGTTCGGCTTGGTCGTGTGCCAGTAGATCTGCATATTAACCCCGCCCGGCCACTGGATCACGGCGTCGCGCCCGATCGGATCCGGGAAGGTCGTGACGATCATGTCGGCGCCCGCCGCACGGGCGGTCTTGATCGCAACGTCGATGTCGCTGACCAGATATCCGTTCCGTTCGGCGCCGAACGGATACGGCACCGGCGTCTTGAAGCCGAACAGCGAGACTGTACCGACCGGCGTCTGAAGCAGCTGCGAGGTCGTGCTGCTCGGCGTGGGTGTGACGGTCGCAACCACCTGCTTGGTGCTCTGACCGCCGAAAGTCGCCAGAAAGCTCGACACGAACTTGTCCACGTCATCAGGCGCGACATAGACATGCGTCGTGTCGTATTGCGGCGCCACCGCAACCATCTCCCTGCCGGCCTTTCCCGCATCCCTGGCGACCGCTGGCGCCGCTGCGGCAATGGCCGCAACCGACAAGAGCAGAATCGATGCCGATAGCCGTTTCATGGACAACTCCTTGAGCGAGATTGGACTAGAATTCGCTGATTCGACGAGATTGCGTCTTTTCAGCGCAGATCGTCACGACGACAAGACCGGCGATGAGGCCGAGGTGTTCGAAGAACGCATTGATCGCCGTGAACCGTTCGTGGCCTGTGGACAGCCAAAATGCGTTCGCGGTCAGCATCGCCACGAAAGTCAAAACGCCAAGTCCGCCGGCGCCGAGCCAGACGAACCGGTTGGCGATGAGCAGCAGCGAGCCGCCAAGCTCGACGACGATCGCCGCGATGGCCCACAGCCAAGCCGGCTGCAGACCGAAATGCGCCTGTTCGACGACGGCTGCCGGAAAATCGGCGAGCTTCTGGATACCGCCGATCAGGAACGCGGAGACCAGCGCGCCCCTGGCGATCGGCAGCAGCCACGGCCATGACAGGATGGCTGCGATCCAGCGCGGCGTGCCGGTCTTCGCATGCATCTCAAACCGCCCAGCAGGCGCAGCCGAGCGCGCTCCAGAAGCTCTTGAGGTCTGAAACCGGCAGCTTGCCGGTCCAGGCGCGGGCATGATCATGACCGTGCACGCCGCAGGCGCTGGCGCAACCGCACATCTGCATCGCCTGCGATTGGATCGCCTTGGCCTTGCCGTCCGATCCGACCCAATTGCCATAGCCGCCGAAGCTGCGCACCGGTGACCAATCCGGCATCGCCGGCGGCGGCGCGTTGGTGTCGAGCGCCTTGAAATCCCCGGCACCGTAAACGATACGGCCGCCGACCACCGTGAGGTCGCTCGACGTATCGGCGATCTCGGCCTCGCTGCACGAGAAATAGTCGCGATCCGGAACGATCAGATCGGCGAGTTGCCCGACCTCGATACGCCCCTTCTTGCCTTCCTCATTCGAGAACCAGGTGACATTCTCGGTCCACATCCGCAGCGCAGTCTCGCGGTCGAGGCAGTTGCGCGGCGGATAGAGGCGCAAGCCGCCGACCGTCATGCCGGTCACGAGCCAGGCGAGCGAGACCCAGGGATTGTAGGATGCGACCCGGGTCGCGTCGGTGCCCGCGGACACCTTGACGCCCTTGTCGAGCATCTTCTTCACCGGCGGCGTCGCTTCGGCGGCACCGTACCCATAGCGCTCGACGAAATACTCACCCTGATAGGCCATGCGGTGCTGCACGGCGATGCCGCCGCCGAGCGCGGCGATGCGATCGATCGACTGGTCGGAAATCGTCTCGGCGTGATCGAAGAACCAGTGCAGGCCGTCCAGCGGCATGTCCTGGTTGACCTTCTCGAACACGTCGAGCGCGCGTGAGATCGTCTCGTCATAGGTCGCGTGCAGCCGCCACGGCCATTTGTTCTGGACGAGGATGCGAACGACGCCCTCGAGTTCGCCCTCCATCTCCGGCGGCATGTCCGGCCGGGCGACGCGGAAATCCTCGAAATCGGCGGCCGAGAACACCAGCATCTCGCCGGCGCCGTTGTGGCGGAAGTAATCGGTGCCCTGTTGGTACTTGGAGGTCCTGGTCCAGTTCAGGAAGTCGTCCTTCTCGCCCTTCGGCTTCTGGGTAAAGAGGTTGTAGGCAAGCCGGATCGTGAGCTGCCCCTCGTCCGAGAGCTTCTGGATGACCGCATAGTCCTCCGGGTAGTTCTGGAAGCCGCCGCCGGCGTCGATCGCGCCGGTGACGCCGAGTCGGTTCAGCTCACGCATGAAGTGCCGGGTCGAGTTGACCTGATAATCGAACGGCAGCTTCGGCCCTTTTGCCAGCGTGGCATAGAGGATGTTGGCGTTCGGCTTGGCGAGCAGGAGCCCCGTCGGGTTGCCCTTCGCGTCGCGCGTGATTTCGCCGCCCGGAGGCTCCGGCGTATCCTTGGTGTAGCCGACGGCGCGCAGCGCTGCGGCATTGAGCATCGCGCGGTCGTAGAGATGGAGGATGAAGACCGGCGTATCCGGCGCGACAGCGTTGAGCTCGTCGATCGTCGGCAGGCGCCGCTCGGCGAACTGGTGCTCGGTGAATCCGCCGACGACACGTACCCATTGCGGCGGCGGCGTGATCGCCACCTGCTTGCGCAACATGGCCATCGCGTCGGCGAGCGACCACACGCCATCCCAGCGCAGCTCCATATTGAAGTTGAGCCCGCCGCGAATGATGTGCAGATGATTGTCGATCAACCCGGGGAGGACGCGCCGCCCTTTCAGATCGATCACCCTGGTCGACGGCCCGGCGAGCTTCATCACGTCGTGGTCGTGGCCAACCGCCGTGAAGCGCCCGTCCTTGATGGCGACGGCGCTCGCGGCCGGGTTGGAACGGTCGAGCGTGGTGAACAGGCCGCGATGCAGAATCGTATCAGGAACGCTCATGACGCCTTCTCCGCAACATCTGTGGTTGTCTTGATTTCCTCGGCGTGCCGCCCCGGCAGCAGGCCGAACATGTGCGGCGCGCATTTCGCCTGCCGCCATGCGGCGGCAATGCCCTCGCCAACGACGATCTGCCTGGCGACGGGAACGATCTGCTCGCCGACGAGGATGCCGAGCAGACCGACCAGAGCCACCAAAGGAGGAGCGGGCGAACGTACGTTGAGAAGGCTGTAGATGACGCCGACCAGCAGGCCGGAGCCAAGGGACAGAATGTAGATCTTCATCGCACCCCTCTCGGAGGATGGAGGGAGAAATCAGGCGGCCTAAGGCGCGATGAGATCAGGTCATCGCGCGTTAGCCCCTTGCTTGAGCATGATCTATTCGGAAAACCGCTTCGCACTTTTCCGGATCATGCTTTAGCCAGCCTCCGACGCATGCTCGCCGAGCGCCCACTTCGAGAAGCGGATCTGGATGCCGTAAGGCGAATGCGCCTTCAGGATCTCCATCATGCCGTCGTAGGTCTCGGTGCGCGCCCAGTCCTGCTGCAACTCGAACGCGTACTGGCACGAGGTGATCGGAACCGCACCGGCCTGCACGAGGCGCTCCATCGAGCGGTTGTGGCACTCGATGGAGAGGTCGCCGCATGCATCCGCCGGGATGTAGACCTCATAGCCTTCCTTCAGCATGTCCAGCGCCGGGAACATCACGCAGGCCTCGGTCCAGAGGCCGCCGATCACGAACTTCTTGCGCCCCGTCGCGGCGACCGCTTTGCGAAAATTGGCATTGAGCCAGGAGTTCATCGAGGTGCGGTCGATGATGTCGTGATTGGGAAACAGCTCGGCGACCTCAGGCATGAACGGTCCGGAAAACGAATCTTTCGCCACCGTGGACAGCACGGTCGGAATCTTGAACAGCTTGGCGGCCTTCGCCAGGATCTGAACGTTGTTGAACACCACGAGGCGGTCGTGCGACTGGACGCCCTGGTACATCGCCGGCTGATAGTCGATGAGCGCAATAGCGCTGTTGTCTGGGGTCAGCATATCGAGTTTGGACATCGAGATTTCTCCTTGAATTGACGATTGCCGGCCGGAGCGAATGACATCCAGCGTCCGTACGGCTTCGAGTGTATGACCCGAGGTGGCGCCGCCGCTTGGACAGGTTGTTCGCTGCTTGGACGAAGTCGCGATGAAGGCTTGCGTGCGACAAAACTGCTCTTGGACAAAACTGCTCTTGGAGATGTCTCGCTCCGGGATCACGCCCTTCGGAGCTTGCAGACGGCGCGCTCGGCCGAGACCGCGAGGCCGTGCAAACAGCGCCGAGGCCGTCCAAGCCAAGGGGGCTTCCATCGATGAGTTTGGGGAGGATGGCCCGACGCATCTGTGCGCGGCCATCGCCACCACAAAGGAGCAACTGATGGCGCTGCTGAAATTACGGGACGGTACCGACCTCTACTTCAAGGACTGGGGCAGCGGAAAGCCAATCCTGTTCAGCCATGGCTGGCCGCTCAGCGCGGACATGTGGGACGCCCAGATGCTGTTCTTCGCCAGTCACGGCTTCCGTGCCGTGGCGTTCGATCGCCGCGGCTTTGGCCGGTCGGGCCAGCCCTGGGAAGGCTACGACTACGATACGTTCGCAGATGACATCGCCGAACTCATCAAGCATCTCGAGCTCACAGACGTCGCCCTGGTCGGCTTCTCGATGGGCGGCGGCGACATCGTGCGCTACGTCGCGCGTCACGGCTCCTCGCGGGTGTCGAAGCTGGCGCTGGTGAGCGCCGTGACTCCCCTGTTCGGCAAAACTGCGGACCATGACGGTGTCGAAAAGGCCGTCTTCGACGGCATCAAGGCCGGGCTCGCCAAGGACCGTCCGCAATTCCTTGATGACTTCAGTCCGCTTTTCTATGGGACCAACCACGGCACCAAGGTTTCCCAAGGCACATTCAAGCAGACGCTGCAGATCGGCTTGCAGGCCTCGATCAAGGCGACGATCGACTGCGTGACGGCGTTCTCCGAAACCGATTTCCGCCCGGATATGGCGAAGATCAACATTCCCACGTTGGTGGTCCACGGCGACGACGATCAGGTGGTCCCGCTTCAGTACACCGGAAAGCTCGCGGCCGAGATGATCAAGTCCGCCACGCTCAAGGTCTATCCCGGAGCTCCGCACGCGACTGCCACGACCCACGCGGACCAGCTCAACGCGGATCTGCTCGAATTCCTCAAGTCGTGACATTGGGTGATCACATGACCGACGCTCCCCTTCTCGAACCGAAAGACTGCGCGCTCCTGTTCGCCGACCAGCAGGCCGGGCTCGCCTTCGGCGTTAGCTCGATCGACCGGCAAGTCCTCCTCAACAACGTGGTCGCCCTGGCCAAGACCGCCACGGCGTTCAGCCTTCCGGTCATTGCTTCGCCCTCTGCGACGAAAGTCTACAGCGGTCCGCTGATGCCGGCGATCAGTGCGGCCTTGCCTGGCATCGTCCCGATCGAGCGGCGCAACATGAACGTCTGGGAAGACGACAACGCGCGCGGGAAGATTCTCGCAACTGGCCGGCGGCGTCTCATCGTATCGGGACTGCTGACCGAAGCGTGCGTCAGCTTCACCGTTCTATCGGCGTTGGCCGCCGGGCTCGAGGTCTACGTGGTCGGCGACGCCTGCGGAGGTCTCACCACGGTCGGCCATGACCTCGCGCTTCGCCGCATGGAAGCCGCAGGCGCACGGCCAACGTCGTGGATCCAGGTCCTTCTGGAATTGCAGCGAGACTGGACCCGCCGTGAGACCTATGATCACGCGAGAGCCATCGTCGAGGCCCATGGCGGCGGATACGGGATCGGCTTGTCCTACGCGCGTGACATGATCCATCCGACCTAAGTTTCGGCGGAAGCCCTTCAGCCTTCAGAACGAGCCCTGCGCCAGGCGCCGGGGCTCGTTCCCACGCTGCGCGAGAAGACCCGGGTGAAATAACTCTGGTCACCGAACCCGCAGATCAGCGCGATATCCGCCAACGGCAGCTTGGTGGTGGTCATCAGGCGCTTGGCCTCGTCGATCCGGAGCCGGGAGAGATATTCGTGGGGAGCGATGCCCGTGCTGCGCCGGAACGAGCGGGCAAAATGGCTCGGCGTCAGCCTGCACTCGGCCGCGACATCGGCGATCGTCAAACCGCTGGCGAGGCGGGCACGCATGATCTCCTTGGCACGCCGCTCCTGCCATGGCGCCAGTCCCCCCTCCTGAATGCCCTCGCGCTTGCTGAGATCACCGTAGGTCTGCGCGAAATGGGCGAGCAAGCTCAGTCCGAGTTGATCGACGAAGAGTTGATTGTTCGCGCTCTCCTCTTCGAGGGCGTTCAAGAGAACGTTCGAAAGCGTGGACAGATAGGGATCGCGCCGGTCACGGGTCCACTTCAGCGTGGAGATCGGCTTCGCGCTGTTCTCGTAGGCGAAGTCGTCAAGAGCGCGGCGCGGGATGTAGTACTGAAGCGCATCAAACGGGCCTCTAAACTCGCACTGCGGATTGTCGCGCAGGTCGATGACGCTTACGGTTCCCGCACCGAACGATCCGGAATACCTCTGGCGGCCGGCGAGCCAGCATGAGTGCCGGTCCAGATCGCCCAGTTGATGGAGGATGCTGAATGCAGGCTCCGACGGAATCGCGGCAGTCCGCTCACGAACAAAGCGGGTACATGTCAATCGCGTGATGGCAAGCGCGAGCTTGCCGTGGCGATTGATCTTGCGAACGCAATCGCCTTCCATTCCGAGGTGCGAGGTGAGTCGACGGCCGTAGAAGCCGTCTGATGAAGTATCGGTGTCGTCCATCGGAGCCCCGTCGAGATTCTGCACACCGCGCCGATGGTTATTCCCCGCCCCGTCGCATGGCCAGTAAATCGTTCCAAAAAACCGCAGCTGATGCGGTGTTGCCGTCAACCACATGGAATTTGCAAGGTTTTATTTGGCTGCGACCTTCCGCCGCGAGAGAGTTGCGTACATCGATGAGACGAGGATTTGATGAACGGCAATTTGGCTCAATTCGGTGAGGATCTGTGCCTTCATTTGGCTCGCCTGCAAGTGAGCCTTGGCAACATCAACGGACTGTTCGCGGGGGGCGCCGCTGCTCGTGACGCGGAATTCGCGAGCCGGACGCAAGAACTGCAGGCAGCCGTCAAGGAGTCCGCCGAACGCGCCGCAGCGCTTCGCGAGGCATTGCGCTCCGGCCTCGAACGCGACGCCACGCTCGCGCCCGAAACCCTGTCCAGATGGGTCAGCAAGCGGCAAACCGCGCAGCTGCACGCCCGTGCCGATCTGATCGAGCAGATGGCCACGGTCGCGGTGGAATTGGCGGCTCTGTCCACGGTCGAGGCCGAACGCCTCACCGTGACCGCGATCATGGCCCGCTGGCAGGCTATTGCCCTCCAGGTCGAGCGCGAAAAACAGCTATGACGTCCTCACTCGCGCGGATCCTTGAGGGGTGGACACCCTCCGGGCTGTGGCGTAGTGAGGTCCCTTGAGAAGGCCCATGGCTGACTAAAGGATGCCCGACCGCAACGATAGACCAGAGCGTACGTTTCTATTCGGACCGTTTCGCCTTTCCACCTCCAAACGAATCCTGCTCGAGGGCGACCGCGTCATTCGCCTCGGCGGCAAGGCGATCGAGATCCTGATCGCGCTCGTCGAGCGCGCGGGCGAACTGGTGAGTAAGCGCGAACTCGTCGAGATGGCCTGGCCTGACACATTCGTCGTTGAAGCGAACCTTACCGTCCAGGTGGCGGCGCTTCGCCGCGCGCTTGGCGAGGACGACAACGCCAACCAGTACATCGTCAACAGTCCCGGACGCGGGTATCGCTTCGTTGCGCCCATCAAGGTGCTCGAAGAGGAGCGCCCAGCCGTTGATCAGCCGGCGATGCAGGCGGCTCACAACCTGCCGGCGCAGCTGAACCGGCTGGTCGGACGCGCCGAAGCGCTTCGATCGATGAAGCAAAAACTGACCGACAGCCGCCTGCTGAGTATCGTCGGACCGCCGGGCGTCGGAAAGACGTCGGTCGCGCTTCGGCTCGCGGAAGCGATGTTGCCGCAGTTTCCGGACGGCGTGTGGCTGATTGACCTCGGCTCGATCACGGATGCCTCGTTGATTTCAAGCGTCATTGCGTCCGCTCTCCCGATCGACGCTCGTTCGAGCGACGTATTGTCCAGCATCGCGGCGGCGCTCCGTTACAAGAGTCTTCTCCTGGTTTTCGACAATTGCGAGCATCTGATCGACGGGGCGTCGGCCGCCATCGGTGAGCTGCTGCGCGGCGCCGGCGGCATCAAGGTGCTGACCACAAGCAGGGAGCCGCTGCGCGTCGATGGCGAACAGGTGTTCCGGCTCCCTCCACTCGACGTGCCTCCAGCGGGCCTGTCCCTCGGACCGAAGGACGCCTTGGGCTATCCGGCAGTTCAGTTGTTCGTCGAGCGGGCGGCAGCGGTCGTCAACGATTTCGAGCTTACCGATGCCAACACCGGCTTTGCCGCGCAGATCTGCCGCGAACTGGACGGCAATCCGCTCGCGATCGAGGTCGCGGCCGCGCGCGTCGACGCATTCGGCGTCAACGGACTGGCCGCCAGGATCGAGGACCGCGTGCACTTGCTCGCGGATGCGCGCCGCGGCACGCCGGCACGGCATCGCACGATCGCGGCGGCACTGGACTGGAGCTATCAGCTGCTGTGCGAGCGCGAGCGATACGTTCTCCGTTGCCTCGGCATTTTCGCCGGCAGCTTCACGCTCGAGGCCGCCGTCTCCGTGATTCCGGCAGCTGAGGGCGCCGACACCGCATCGATCCTCGCTGATCTGGTCTGCAAATCGCTGGTCTCGGTCGACATCGGCTCCGAGCGCACCCGATTTCGGCTGCTGGAGATCACCAAGGCGTTCGCGCTTGCCAAGCTGGTCGAGCAATCCGAGCGGAACGAACTTGCCGCCCGGCTAGCGGCCTGCGTCACCGAAATGCTCTGCAGATACGCCGACGGCCCGAAACAGGTGCAAACCCTCAGGGATGCGGTCCAGGAACTCGATAATGTGCGCGGAAGCCTGGACTGGGCGTTCTCGACGGACAGCCACGCGCAGGCGGGCGTTGCGCTCGCGGCCGCCGCCGTGCCCGTGTGGCTGGAGAATTCGCTACTGACGGAATGTATCGCATGGACGACCAGGGCGATCGACGCTCTCGATCCGGCGATCGAAAGCGAACGCAACGAGATGGTCCTGAAGGCAGCTCACGGGCTCGCCGTGATGTTCACCCAGGGCATGACGGGCCAGTCGCGCGACGCGCTGAACAGGGCAATCGAGCTTGCGGCACGCCTGGGCGACCGGCAATGGGAGCTGAGGGCTCGGCTGGGCCTCATCGTGTTCCAGCATCGGCGCGGCGACTTCAAGGGCGCGCTGGAAGGGACGCAGAGGATCGAGACGCTTGTGGCTGACGCCGACGAGCCGGCGGCGCTGGCGATGACGAAAAGCGCGAAGAGTGCGTCGCTCTTCTTCCGCGCCGAGTATGCGACGGCCCTGGAACTCGCACGCGAGGCCCACGAGTACTTCCGAACTCATAGCGACGTCTCGCAGATTGGCCGATGGGGACTGAACCACTCGGTCTATGCGCAATGCGTGATGGCGCGGGCCTATTGGAATCTGGGACGCTTCGATCGAACTGTTCGAGCGTGCCTGTCGGCGCATTCCGAAGCGGAAGAGACCGGCAATCCGACGTCGATCTGCCAGGCGCTCAGCTGGTGCGGGGTTTCGTTGTTCCTGAGCCTGGAGGACCTCGACAGGGCTGCTTGCGCGATACAGCGGTTCAGGCAGGTGGCTCAGGATAACGATATCCAAAGCTACGTGTTTTCGTCGATCGGCTTCGAAGGCAGGCTGCTCTTCCTGCGCGGCCAGATCGAGCCCGCCGAAAGATTGTTGCGAGAGGCGCTCTCGAAGCTGAGCGGCGCACAATACGAAAACGTATCGATCCCGTTTCTCGGTCGCCTGGCCGAGGTGCTGGCCGCTGACGATCGACCGGAAGAAGCACTGCTGGCGTCGGCGGAATGCCTGGAGCGAACCAAGGCTACGGAGGCGCTCTGGTTGCTGCCGGATTCGCTGAGAATCCACGGCGATGTGCTGGCTACATTGCAGGGTCCCGACTCGGAGCCGGCCGAAGCCCATTTGCGCGAGGCGCTCGAGGTTTCGGAACGGCAAGGCGCCCTTGGATGGGAGCTTAGGTCGGCCGAAAGTCTTGCAAGCTTCCTGCGTCAGCAGCGACGAAATAGCGAGGCTGCAGCGATGCTCGAGCGGACGCTGGGAAAATTCACCGAGGGTTTCGACGCCGTGCCGTTCCGGCGGACCAAGGCCTTGCTCGACGGGTTACACGACCGCAAGCCCGGCTAGCTCAGTGGGGGCAGGATGTTTTGCAGCTCCAGACGACGCTCCTCGAGAAAGCCAGGCAATCTAAGACCCTCCCCGAGCTGATCGCGCGGCTCGTCGACCGCGAAGCCGGGCCCATCGGTTGCGATCTCGAAAAGCACGCCGCATGGCGCCCGGAAGCCGATCGCAGTCAGATATGTTCGCTCAATCGGTTCGGTCACGGCGATGTCGTGCCGTATTTGAAGCTTCCGGATCATTTCGGATTGATCTTCAATATTGGCCGCTCGGAAAGCGACATGCCTGATCGTGCCGCCCCCGAGCCGGCCCCGCGACGACGCGCCAACCATCCGCAGCGTCAGCGTGCCTCCAGGACCGTCATGTGCGACGAACCGGATCGAATCATCCGCCTGCGAAACGCGCCTGAAACCCAGCACGTCCTGGAGGATATCGACCGTGGCGTCCTCCGCGCGGACGTTCAGGGTCACCTCGTTCAATCCCATGACCGCTCGAACGGCATCGCGGCGCCCGGCTTCGCGACGATCGTCCACCGCTTCCACCAGAGCAAGCGTGGTTCCGTCCGGATCGGCGAAGCAAAGCAGCGGCTCGCCAAATGGCGAATAATCGAACCGGCACGCGAGGTTCGCGGCCTTGAGCCGCTCCGACCACCATTCGAGCGATCCGGCCGGCACACGAAGGGCGGTCTGCACGACTTCGCCGACCCCAACCAATCCCTTTGCGACGCATCGCCATGCCAGGGTGCTCAGCACCGTTCCCGGGCTGCCGGCGTCGTCGCCATAGTAGAGATGGTAACTGCCCGGGTCATCGTAGCAGACCGTTTTCTTGACCCGTTTCAGACCGAGAACGCCGGCATAAAAACCAGCGGCGCGCTGCACGTCATCAATGATTGTCGTGACGTGATGAAGTCCACGAGATGGCGAGCACGATCTGTCTGGTTCGGCCACGATATGCGCTCACCGTTGCCTTGCTGAACAGTAGTAAAAAGAACCCGTCATAGCCGATATGCAATCCTCGATATGGCGATCCAAATCGCACACGAACGCAATTCGTCGTCCCTGCTCCCGCCATCGGCAGGCGCAGCTGTCTGATCGCTCATTGAGGCCGATACCGGTCGAAATGTCTTGGATTTTCGCCCGATCACGTGGCGGGCCAGACGGACTTGGGAGCCACAACCGGCAGCATCCTCACGTTCAACCTGGACGCAATCGTACAACCGCGCGCCAGGATGTGCAATCAGCGGGATTTGTTTTGGATCAACATCGGAACAAAATCGAGCCCGCCCAGCGAGCTCATGTGCACGCGCGCCGGCCGGGACATGCACGTCAAATTGAGCGCTGTCGCCTCGGCATCGCTCGCCGCCCACACCGGTCAGGGATCCGATCGCAATGGACGACGCAGGACACGATACGATCAGGGCCAACGGCATCCGCCAGCACTATCGCCACGCGGGCTCCGGTCCGCCGGTCATCCTGCTCCACGGTTTTCCCGAGACGAGCTACGCCTGGCGCTTCCAGATTCCCGAGCTTGCGCGGCGATATCGCGTGATAGCGCCCGACCTGCGCGGCTATGGCGACACCGACAAGCCTTCGACCGGCTACGATAAGAGGACGATGGCCAATGACATCGTCAAACTGGCGGAGGCTCTTGGCATCGACCGGTTCGCACTGGTTGGGCATGATCGCGGCGCGCGGGTTGCTACGCGCCTGGCGAAGGACCATCCCGCGCTGGTCGACAGGCTCGTCGTGATGGACAACGTGCCGACGCGGATCGTCGCGCGCGAGATGAATGCGCAGATCGCGCGGCAGTACTGGTTCTTCCTGTTTCACCAGGTGGCCGATCTGCCCGAGGCCCTGCTGGCGGGCCGCGAAGAGATCTGGCTGCGTCACTTCTTCTCCGATTGGTGTCACCATCCCCAGAGCATCTCCGATGAAGCAATCGCCGCCTATGTGAAGGCCTTTGCCGCCGAAGGCGGCGTCCGCGGAGCCCTGTCCGACTACCGGGCCGGCCCGGAGGACATCGCGCAGGACCTTGCAGATGCCGACAGCAAGATCGCCTGTCCGGTGCTCTCGATCTGGGGAGAGGACTTCGGTGCCGTCGGAAAGCTGTTCGACATGCAAGCGGTCTGGAGCGAGATGGCCGAGAACCTGCAGGTGGCACCGATCCAGCGCTGCGGCCATCTTCCGCATGAGGAGCAGCCCGAAACGGTGACCAAATTGCTGCTCGATTTTCTCGACGGTTGGACAACGGCCGGCTGATCGCGCACGACAATGGAGAGGATCATGACCCCGGCCCGCACGTTCATCGCGAGCGCAATCGCTTGCCTCCTGCTTGGACGGAGCTGCGAAGCGGCCGCTCCGCTGCAACACACACAAGCACCCGGCTTCTACCGGATCATGCTTGGCGAGCTTGAGATCACGGCGCTCCTCGATGGCACCCACCCCTTTCCCATTCATGAGGTGATGACCCGGAACGAGGCGGCCGCCGATGGGAGCCGCAAGGCCATCAGGCTTTCGGATGCCCATCCCGGCGAAGCCGAATCTCGTCTCGCTGCGGAGCGGCTTGCGGCCCCCGTGGAAGGTTCGATCAACGCCTTCCTGATCAACACCAGGAGCAAGCTCGTGCTGATCGACAGCGGCGCGGGCAGCCTGTACGGAGACTGCTGCGGCCATCTCATCGAAAACCTGATCGCTGCCGGCTACCGGCCCGAGCAGATCGACGAGGTCTATCTCACCCACCTCCATGCCGATCACGTCGGAGGTATAGCTCCGCATGGCAGGATAGCGTTCCCAAACGCCATCGTCAGGGTCAGCCAGAACGACCTCGACTACTGGCTCGATCCGAAGAGCGAGGACGAGGCACCAGCCTTCCTCAAGCCCATGTTTGAAGGCGATCGCGCCTCGTTGAAGCCCTACCTGGACTCTGGCCGCTTGCGGCCGTTCCAGCAGGGCGCAGAGCTGTCACCCGGGATTCGCGCGATCCCGACGTTCGGCCATACGCCGGGCCACACCTCCTACGAGGTGACGAGCGGCCCCCATCGGCTGCTGGTGTGGGGAGACCTCGTCCATGTCGCCCCGATCCAGTTTCCGGATCCCGCCGTGGCCGTGACCTATGACAGCGATCCGCTCGCGGCCGAGGCCAAACGCGTGGCAGCGTTCTCGGATGCCGCGCGAACCGACATGTGGATCGCCGCCGCCCACATTGCCTTCCCTGGCCTGGGACACGTCCGCGCTACGGGCGGCCGATTCGAATGGATCCCTGCGAATTACACGACGGTCCTGCGACGCTAGCTGCCGGCGCCGATCTTGCGAACAGCCCAACCGAAGGTGAACAACATGGCAGGTCTCTTTCGTCCCGCAGCGCTCGGCGACCTCAGTCTCCCCAACAGGATCGTCATGGCGCCGATGACGCGTTCGCGCGCCGACGAACATGGTGTCATCAATGGCTCCGCTGGCGAATATTACGCGGCGCGCGCTGGCGCCGGCCTGATTGTCAGTGAGGGTATCAATGTAGGACCGATGTCCAACGCCTTTGATCGAACGCCCGGCCTGTGGACCGACGCGCAGACTGAGGGCTGGAAAGCGGTCGTCGAGCGGATCCACAAGCAAGGGGGCCGGATTATCGCGCAGCTCTGGCATGCCGGCCGCGCGAGCGCGCGCGGTCTGCTATCCAACAGGCAACCACTGTCACCGTCAGGCGTGAATGACGATCTGGAACGGCTGCAGGTATGGGCGCTGCTTGCCAACGGCGCCTATGTGCGCGTCGCGGCCACGTCGTCGCGTGCGATGACCACCGCGGAGATTGAGGCCGTCGTGGACGAATTTCGACGGGCGGCGGCCAATGCCGTTCGCGCCGGGTTTGACGGTGTGGAGATTCACGGCGCCAACGGCTATCTGGTTCACCAGTTTCTCTCGCCGACGATCAATCTGCGAACTGATCAGTATGGCGGAAGCATCGAAGCGCGCGCCAGATTGCTTCTCGAAATTGTTGCGGCGATTTCCGACGTCGTGCCGCGATCGCGGATCGGACTGCGGCTGTCGCCCTTTGCCGATTACAACAGCGCGCGGGACCCGAAGCCGGAAGACACCTATGGACAGCTCGCGCTCTGGCTACAGACCGCGGGGCTCGCCTATCTGCACCTTGCGGACACCAACGCGTGGACCGGAGCGCCGGACTACGACCGAATGCTGGCGATATTCCGCGAGCACTATCGCGGGCCTCTCATCGTCAATGCCGGCATCACCCCCGAGCGTGCCGCCGACATCGTCAATTCCGGCGAGGCGGACGCAGTCGCGTTCGGCCGCCTCTTTCTCGCCAATCCGGACCTCCCGGCGCGGATACGAACTGGCGGCCCTTACAACTCGCCACAGCCGGTCGGGATCTATGGCGGGTCGGATGCGGGGTATCTCGATTATCCGAGCCTACCGTTCATTGACGAGGAAACTGCTCGAGCAGAATAGGAACTTCCGGGTGGCGGTCGGACCAAATGCGGTAAGTCCCGGCGCCAACACCGAGCGCTCGAAGCGAAGAAACTGCCATCGCAGCCTTCGAGAGGCTGTCGAGCGCATCAAGCCGGGCCACCCGCAGCAGAACGGCCGCCACGAGCGCATGCACCTCACCCTCAAAAAAGGAAACCACCGGCCGCCGGGGACCAGTAGCTTGCAGCAGCAGGAACGCTGACAGTGGCGAGTTACGTCGTTTCCCTGCTGATGGGTATTGTCGCGCGGCTGCATTTCGCGCTCGCTCCGGCATCAATCGGACAGACAGAGGATAGCCTCCGCCGCCTGTCTCCAACTGAAGGTCGCAACGGCAGCATCGAGCTCCGCGATGATGAACACCACAGACCTCAATGATGACCGCCATAATCCTGAACGCAGGATGAGGCAGGCTTTGCCCTCCGAGAGAAACATGCGCCAAGAGCCGCGTTGACGTCCTCCCGATCGAACGGGATGACGATACCCATCGGCTACCAACCGCAACTGCCCAAGGTCGGCGCAATCGATGTGACGTCTCCATCATCTGGCTCGAGCCAACCGGACAGAGACCACGCGATCGTCCAAGAGCCCGCTAGGTGCGGATCCCTGTCTCTATGGCTCCGCGCCTAGCGGCTGGCCACCGAACCTGGACGGATCGTCAAATCGAGGCGTATCGTCGTATTGCATCGATTGCCCGGACCGCATGTAAGCTTGCCCGGGGACGAACGATGTCTCGCCGCCATGGTGGCGAACGGTCAGATGATGGTCCGTACGACCGCGATGCGCTGCCGTGGCTCCGGCAGGACCAGCGAATGCGATCGTCAAGGCTACTACAGTGAAGATGCTACGCATCGACCTTACTCCGTTGAAAATCAATAATCACAGGAGTGGCTGTTCAGCAGCCACGACAGATCGATCCCTCGAGCATTTTTTCAAGTCGTGCATCTTCCTGATCGATTGCAGGGTTCGTGCCGAGCAGCGGTCCTTTCATCGGATGACCGCCAACGTCGGATGAGGGCAGCGCCGTGCCGAGCGAATTCGTCCCCGGCGACGCAGCGCTCGTTCCGAGCGCGCCGCCCGTTGACATGTGCGATCCCATGCTCCCCCGGGCCAAAGCAGCGGAGGCCGAAAAGACCAGGCAAGCGGCCAGACAGAGTAAAGTAAGAGGTTTCATGCTTCATGCTCCATCGGTTGAATGCTCCTGCTCTGGATCTAGGAAGCGCTCCTTGCTGAGCCGCACACGATTGCGAGAGCAGACCGTTAAAAATAATGTCAGACTCCAGCAGCCCTGCCGGGCGCGATCCTGACCATGCGGCATCGCATGGCCGCCGCGCCCTGCTCTTCCACGACCTCAGCAGATCTGCGGGTCATCGCCGTGGTCGCAGATTCCCCCGGGCTGATCGGTCGGCATCTCGGACATGTCGCCGTTCGCGGGACCCCAGCGAAGCCCATCGGAGGAATGAGCGATGGGAGACCCGCTCGCATGGGCGGTCTCGGCGCCCCGCCCCGCTACGCCATAGTACTCGTGGGCACTGACCGGACCCGCCAAAATCGCGGCAACGATGAATCCCGCTGAAAGCACTTTGATCGTCATCAGACTTCTCCTTCGTGGACGACTGGCCAAGGATGTTGGCTCTACAGGAGAAGTGCGGATTGATACGACGGACCTAAACGCAACCCTGCTCACGGTCGCTCAACGTGCTGTGACTCTCATGCAGCATGGCATTCATCCAAGCGGCGACCATCGCCTCGGCTCGATCTAGCTCGTCTGCGGCTTGCGAACGGTGACCCGGCTGCCCTCGGCCAGGTTCAGCATCGGGCTGAGAATGACTTGGTCGCCGGGCTGGACGCCGTCGTGCACCTCGACCTCGGTGCCGAAGTCGCGCGCGATCGAAATCTTGCGCAGATCGACGCGGCCGTCGCGAACGACCGCAACGTGCAGTCCGTTTTCATCGAACACCACCGCATCGGCCGGCACGATCATCGACGGTGTCCGGCGCGGAATGAACAGTTCGACGGTACAATAGGTGCCGGGCTGTAGCGCGCCGTCCGGATTGGGAACGTCGATCTCCGTCAACAACGTACGGCTGCCCGGCTGCAGTGCCGTCGCGATCCGGGTCACCTTACCTGAAAACGCCCGATCAGGCATTTCAGGGACACGCACCACGGCTTGGACCCCCGGCTCCACTCCGAACGCCTCGTCCTGTGGCACGAACACCTGCGTGCGGATCACGTTGGCGTGCATCAGGGTAAACATGAAGGTCGATCCGGACTGCACGAGACTGCCGTTGTCGATCGCGCGCTGTGTGATCACGCCGTCGAACGGCGCCACCACGCGCTGATAGGCCTTCTGCTGCTCCAGCACCCTGATCTGAGCCTCCTGCGCGGCGATGTTGGATTGCGCTGCCCCCTCCGCCGCCTGCTGTGCACGAAGCGTTAGACGATCATTGTCGCCCTGCTGCGCGGTCAGCCATCCCTGCTTGACCAGATTGCTGTCGCGGGCGTTCGTCACTTCCGCCAGTTCGCGGCTCGCCTGGGTCTGGTGCAAAGTCCCCTGGCTCTGCGCCAGCGTTGCTCGCGCCTCCGCGATCTGATGATCGATCTCTGGGGCAACGATCTCGGCCAGCAGCGCTCCCGCCTTGACGTGATCGCCGATGTCGACGTAGCGTTTTTCGATGTAACCACTCGTCCGGGCGAAAATGTTGGCGGCTTCGAACGCCGCAGTGGTGGCCGGCAAGGTGACGCGCATCTTGCTGTCGCTTGCCCGCACGGTCGCCACCCGCACCTCAGGCGCCATGCTGCGCGCCTGTTGGGCCGTCGCAGCGACCTGGCGCTCCGCCTCGTAGTGGCGCCAGCCGCCGGTCCCAAGTCCGGCCACCAGCAACAGCAGCGCGGTAGCGCCGAACACCGGCGCGCCGCACCGGCGTGGCGGCTCGCCCTCCGTCCGCAGCAGCGGCTTGCTGGAGCCGGTTTCACGTTCAGGCGCCAACGGGATATCCTGGGGCTCGATGCCGATCTCTGTCATTGCTGCGGTTCCTCGAATACGCCGTGGTGCGGCTTTCCGTCATTTCCCTTGCGCAGCACGGCAAACAGATAAGGCACGATGAGCAACGTCGTCGGCGTCGCGAACAGCAAGCCGCCGATCACGGCCCGCGCAAGCGCCGCATTCTGCTCCTCTCCGGCGCCGCCAATGGCCATCGGGATCATGCCGACGATCATCGCGGCAGCCGTCATCAGCACCGGACGAATACGGGTATGACCAGCACTTAACGCAGCTTCAAAGGCCGTGTGCCCCTTCAGCTGCTGCTCGCGGGCAAATGTCACGAGCAAGATGGAGTTTGCCGAAGCAACACCGACCGACATGATCGCGCCCATCAGGGATGGCACGTTCAGGGTCGTTCCGGTGACGAACAGCATGGTCACGATGCCGCAGAGCGTCGCCGGCAACGCCAGGATCACCACGAACGGATCGCCGAAGCTCTGGTAGTTCACGACCATCAGCAGGTAGACAAACACGGCCGCGAACAAGAGACCGATCCCCAGATCCCGGAACGAGTCGTTCATGCTCTGGATCTGACCGACAACCTGAATCGAGTTGCCCGGCTTCAGGTCCTTTTTCAGCTCGTCCGTCACCTTGCCGATGTCGGCGGCGATGCTGCCGAGGTCGCGGCCCTGCACGCTGGCGTAGATGTCAAACACGGGCTGGATGTTGCTCTGATTGCTGTTGGTCGGCACCGTGTCCCGCTTGAACGTCGCGACGTTGCTGAGCATGCCGGGCACGGTCTGTCCGCTGGCGGCGAGCGCGGTGGACACTGGCGTGTTGGCCAATGCATTCAGCGAATTGACCTTGTATTCCGGCGTCTGTACCGCGAGGTAATACGGAATGCCCGAGCTGGGGTCGGTCCAGAAGTTGGGGGAGACCTGTACCGACGAGCTGAGGCTGACATTGATGTTGGTTGCAACCGTACTTGCATTCAGGCCGAGCTGGGCTGCGCGGGTCCGATCGATGTCCGCAAAGAAATCCGGGCCGTCGACTTCCTGCTGGAGATGGGCATCGACGATTCCTGGAATGGCGCTGAGCCGCTTCTGAAGCTCCTTGGCCACCGCCAGATTGTTGGTTCCGTAGCCGACGGTCCGGACGTCGATCTGCGCCGGCAAGCCGAAATTCAGGATTTGCGTGACGATATCGGCCGCCTGGAAGTAGAAGATGTCCTCGGGGAATGCTTGCGGAAGCACCTGACGCAGCTTCCTGACGTAGTCGGCGGTCGGCTTGTGACCTCCCTTGAGCGAGACCAGGATCACGCCGTCATTGATGCCGATCGTCGAGCCGTCCGCAAACGCCAGGTTATAGGCCCGCGCCGGCAGCCCGATATTGTCGACGATGAGCGATCGTTCCGTCTCCGGGATGACCTCGCGGACCTTGTCTTCGACCTTCTGAAAGATCGCCTCCGTGCTTTCGATCCGCGTTCCCGCCGGAGCTCGAACGTGAAGCTGGATCTGTCCGCCATCGATCAACGGGAAGAAGTCCCGGCCTACCAGGCTCAGCATTGTCGCGCCGAGGCCGAGGATCAGCAGCGCGACGATCGGGACGATCGCCCGGCGCCGCAGCAGTAGGGCCAACAGCCCCGCATAACCCCCACGCAGCCGATCGAAGCCGCGCTCGAACGCCGCGGACATCCGCGCGAATACGCTCGTCGGCCTGCCTTCGTGATCATGCCGGCGTTCGCCTTTCAGCAGCAGGCCGATGGTAATGGGAGTCAGGGTCCTGGAAAGCCCGTACGACGCAAGCATCGCGAACACGACGGCAAGCCCGAGCGGCGTGAACAGGTATTTGGCGGGCCCCTCAAGGAACACCACCGAGGTGAACACGCAGCTGATCGCGAGTGTCGACACCAGCGTCGGCACGGCGATCTCGGCCGCGCCATGCAACGTGGCGTCCGCGAGCGACATCCCCTCCTCGGTCCACAGCCGGTGCGTATTCTCGATCGTCACGGTCGAGTCGTCGACCAGGATGCCGACCGCCAGCGCGAGACCGCCGAGCGTCATGGTGTTCAGCGTCTCGCCGAGGAAATAGAGCACGACGAGCGACGACAGGATCGCCAGCGGGATGGAAATCATGACCACCAACGTCGACCGCCACGATCCAAGGAACAGTAGGATCATCATCCCGGTCAGTCCCGCGGCGATCGCGCCCTCGCGCAGGACACCGTTCACCGAGTTCGTCACGAAGACCGACTGATCGAACAGTTCGGTGATCTTGAGCCCCGCCGGGGCCGAGGCGCGAACCGCCGCCAGCGCCTTCTTGACGCCGTTGACCACGGCGAGCGTCGAGGCGTTTCCGTTCTTGATGATGCTGAGCAAGACCGAACGACGGCCGTCCTCGCGGACGATGTTCTGCTGCACGAGCGACCCGTCCCGGACCTGCGCCACGTCCCTGAGCAGAATGGTTGCACCATTGGAGAACTTGACCGGTATCCTGTTGAGATCGTCGATCGATGCCGGGGTGGCGTTGGTGCGGACCGTGTACTGGATATCGCCCATCTTCGCGGTCCCGGAGGGGAGCGTCAGATTCTGCGTGTTGACCGCGTTGACGATGTCGAGCGGCGTCAGCCCCCGGGCCAGCAGCTTGTCGGGATCGATATCGACCATGATCTGTCGATACTTGCCGCCGGCGGGCGTCGGCAGGGTGACGCCGGGCACCGGCGCGAGCTGCTGGCGGACACGGTAGATGCCGAAATCATAGAGCTGCTGCTCGTTCAGGCTGTCGGACTTCAGGCTCAATTGAAGCACCGGAACGCTGGACGCATTGAACTGCACGACGATCGGCGGCTGAATGCCCGGCGGCATCAGCGAACGAATTGAGTTCGTGGCGGAGACGATCTGCGCGATCGCCAGGTCGAGGTTGACGTCAGGCTGGAAGTAGATCTTCTGGACCGACAGACCGTTGAGGGTCTGCACCTCCATATTCTTGATGCCGCTCACATTGGCGCTGATCGAGTATTGGCTATAGGTGCTGACGCGCTGCTCCATCTCCGGCGTGGAGAGGCCGGTGTATTGCCAAATCACGGTCACAACCGGAATGCGAATCTCCGGAAAGATATCGGTCGGCATGGACCAGAGCGCCGCGCCACCAAGGAAGAGAATCAGGGCCGCAACAACGTAGAAGGTGTGCGGAAATCGCAGCGCAAATCGAACAATTCCCATTCCTGGATCCCTGCCGACACTCGGTTGCGCAGAACCCACACGACATGCAACCGTGCGCCGTCCTGCTCAACTAAAAACGAATTCAGAACTTTCGAGCAGCATGACGAAGCCGTTATTCGTCTTGCCGCGTTTACCCGTCGAGCGGCCGTGATTGACGCCACTCGCTCGTTCAAGAACGGGTGAGCATGATGCGCGCGAGTGCGCCTTCGCACCGCGCTACGCGTGCAGCTCCGTCGGGGGATGCTCCTTCGCGGCCGAAATCGTGGCCCGCTTGACCTTGGTGAACGCACTCGTCTCGATCTGTCGCACCCGTTCGCTCGAAATCGACAACTCGATCCCCAGTTCCTCCAGCGTCAACGGCTGCTCAGCGAGCCGCCTCGCCTCGAACACGCGTCGCTCACGCTCGGTCAAAACATCGAGAGCGGCATGAAGCGCTTTCGATCGCCGTGCCGCCTCGTCATACTCGGCAACGATTGCCTCGGAGTCCGGCGTCTCGTCGACGAGCATCGCTTCCCATTCCGTCGAACTGTCTTCGTCGCCGAAGCGAACATTCAACGACAGGTCGCCGTTCAGCCGCTTGTCCATTTCGACCACGTCACGCGCGGTCACATCGAGCTTGTCCGCGATGGTCTGGGCCGCTTCCGGCGTGAGCGTGGCGCCCTCGTTTGCCAGCGCCCGCATCTCCCCTCGAAGCCGGAAAAACAGCTTCTTCTGGGCAGCGGTGGTGCCGATCTTGACCAGGGACCAGGACCGCAGGATGTAGTCATGAATGGTGGCCTTCATCCACCACAGCGCATAGCTCGAAAAGCGCGCGCCGCGTCCCGGCTCGAAACGTGCCGCAGCGATCACCAAGCCGAGGTTCGCTTCCGCGATCACGTCAGCCATCGGAAGGCCGTATCCCTTGTACCGCCGCGCCACCTTTGCGGCGAGGCGAAGATGGCTCGTGATCAGCTCATCCGTTGCACTCCGATCGCGGCGCTCCTGCCAGCGTCGTGCGAGCTGTTGCTCTCGACCAGGCTCCAGCAGGTCAAATCGCCTGATCGCGGCGGAATAGCTGCTGAAGAAGTCCGCTCCTGGAGGGGTCGATCCGACGATGCCCCTGACGGTGACCGCTGCGCTCTGGCTCTGCATCTACTGCTCCCACATTTGAGGCCGGCCCCAAGACTGTAGGTTCGGGCACGGTCGGGAGCCCACTAAATAGGAATTAAGAAATCTGAATTCTCTTTTAGACGACGTCAGCGCGCGTCAGCCGTTCTCGAGATTCCTAAATCCGTATTTAATTGAGCGCGCCTCCCCTCTTTGCCAGGTTAGAAACAGCGGGTGCGCAACCTGCGCACGATGCCGATCCCATTTGCCAACACTTCCGGAGTTCGAAGTGTCCCTGTTCTCACGCGGGTTTATGCGCAGGCGCGCGATTTCGCTGACGACGAGCCTCTCGGTCATGGCGACGCAATTCGCCCTGGCGCACGATCCGAGCGCGCGGCCGCATGCCCGAACGAGGAGCGCGGCCAACGAGCGACAGCTTCTGTTAGACAACGATGTTGCGCTCAGCAAAATGAGCCGAGGCCCGCTGATCAAGCCGAGCCGAGACGTCGATCGCGATTTCGCCGGCATCATGATTTCACACCCCCAGGGGGCGATCGACATGGCGCGCACCGATCTCAAGTACGGTCCCGACGACGCACTCAGGCAACTCGCGGCACGGATCGTGGCGCAGCGGGAGCAGGAGATGTCGGTGGAACGCAGCGCGCCAGGCGCTGCCGCGGGTTCGAGCTCGCCCAACGACGATCGCGTCGCTCCCACTCGATCCGACTGACGCATTGCTCGCGGCGTGAATCCTCGTCCCGAAAATGCGCTGTGCCTTGGGAGAAGCCCTGATGTCCACTGAGACGTGCAAGCTGCAAGAGAAACCTTCCTGTTCCCGTTCGACCGACACCGACGCTGCGAGCGAAGCTGCGGCCATCGGGAGCTGGCCCCAGCAACCGCAGGAGCCGCGTTTCAGGGATCCGGACGGCATCCGCCCGTTCCCTCAAGCGCTCAGGCTTACCGTTCACGTTGGCGATAGCCAGCTGGTCGAAACCCGTCAGTTGACGATCGCGCCACGGCAGCTTGACTTGCGATCCTCAAGCCGGTGCTCGCTCGTGTCGGGCGCCGTCGAATCAAACCGCCGGCGCACTCGGTCGTTGCAAAAGTGGCGGCTCAAGCGGGTCGGCAACTACATCGATTGCCACATGTCATCGCGGATCACGTTGCTCGATCTGGCCGCCGTCGCAGGACTGAGTCGGATGCACTTCGCCTCCCAGTTTCGGGCGGCAACGGGTCTGCGGCCGCACGAATTTCTGTTGCGCGAGCGCATTCGGAGGGCCGAGGCGCTGATGCAGGATCCCGCGATGACCTTGCTGGAGATCGCGCTGGCAGTTGGTTTCCAGACGCAAGCCCACTTCACGACAGTGTTCAAGCGGTTCTCGGGATGCACGCCACGGCACTGGCGCATGATTCATCAAGTACCGGTGCAAATTCGTCCGGCACCGGAGGTCGTCGACCGCTTCTGAACGTCGCCTATCGCGCTTGCATTGCGGATCGCCCGGGCGGGAGATGACGAAGTACCACCAACGATCGGATCGCGCTCCTCCGTCAGCGCCGCAGCCGGATTGAGGTCGACTCCTGCGCGATTAGGCCGCTCCCCTACCAACGCCAAACCGCCGCTCGAACTCCTGCAAGAGGACGATGCCCCGACGGTGGGTGCCGTCTCCGATCCTTGTCCGTTCGTTCCAGGCCTCCACCTGAAACATCACGCTCTTCGCTTCGACATCGACGACGCGAGCGAGCGCACGCACCTTGCCACCGATCGGCGTCGCCGCGAGGTGCCGGACATAGCCCGGCGGCAGCGCGGCGCCGATCGCCAGACGAACATCATCGGCGTCGCATAGACCTGCGGCATACCCTGGACCAAATGCCCGACCGTCATTTCGGGGGTCACCACAATCGATAATTCGGCCGTCATGCCCACGGCTAGATTCTTGCTGGACAGCATGTTCCTCATTCCGTTGATAGCAGGCGCTCACCTGGCGCGCTTATAGGTGCCCGGCAGCAGATGGCACGTCACTCACGGCGTGGCGTTCGATCCTGACCGGGACGCCCTTGGACGATGGCGTGTAGCTGATGGGATCGTGTGCGTAGAGCGGCACGAGCGGGTTTGTCTCGGGATAGTAGGCAGCACAGCAGCCGTTTGAAAACGAGTATCCGACCACGCGGAGGTTGCGCACCCGCCGCTCGATGCCGTCCGTCGATACCGTCACCAGATCGACCCTATCGCCCTCGTCCAGGCCACGCTTCTCCATCTCGTGCTGGTTCAGGAACACGATGTCGCGCTGGCCGTACACGCCGCGATAGCGGTCGGATAGCGAGTAGAGCGTCGTATTGTACTGATCATGGCTGCGGATCGTGCTCAGCCAGAGTGTCTCGGGGTGATCGTCGTTCGGGTCTTCGCCGAGCCCGTCAAACACCAGGAAATTGGCCTTCCCGGTTGCCGTGGCCCAGATGCGCTCGCGCGCGCTCGGATTAAGGTGGAAGCCGCCCGGCACGCGAATGCGCGCGTTGTAGGCCCGGAAGATCGGGATCACGTCCTCGATGGCATCGCGGATGCGATTGTAATCCGTGACGAAGCCCTCCCAATCGACAACCGAACGCTGCCCCAGGGTCGCACGCGCCATGCCGGCGACGATCGCGGGCTCGCTCAGCAGATGCTCGGAAGCCGGTTGATTGCGTCCCGCGGAGGCATGAACCATCGACATCGAATCCTCCACGGTGATCGATTGTCGCCCGCTCGACTGCACATCCACTTCGGTCCGACCAAGGCAGGGCAGGACCAAGGCGTCGCGCCCATGGACCAGGTGACTACGGTTCAGCTTGGTCGAGACCTGCACCGTGAGATCGAGGTTGCGGATGGCCTGTTGCGTCAGTTGCCAGTCGGGGATCGCCGCGGCGAAGTTGCCGCCCATCGCGATGAACACCTTCACCTCGCCGCGGATCATGGCCTCAAGTGCCGTGACGACGTTGTGGCCGTGCGCGCGGGGCGGTCTGAAGCCGAAACGGGCCTCAAGACGATCAAGAAAGTCATGCGTCGGTGTTTCGGTGATGCCGACGGTGCGGTCTCCCTGAACGTTGGAATGGCCACGGACCGGACAGAGGCCTGCGCCCTCGCGCCCGATATGGCCGCGCAGCAGAGCGAGATTGGCCAGTTGCTGCACGTTCTGTGCACCGCGCCGGTGCTGGGTAATCCCCATGCCGTAGACAATGATGGCGCGTTCGGCGCGCATGTAGACATGCGCGGCGTGCTCGATATCTTCGCGACGGAGCCCCGAGCACTGTTCGATGTCGCACCATTGCGTCGCCTTGAGGTCTGCCGCGAGCGCATCCAGGCCGACCGTGTGGGCTTGGATGAACTCCCAGTCCAGAATCGCCTGCTCCCCATTCGCCCGTGCCGTGCCGTCTTCCTCAAGCAGAACCTTCATGATGCCCTTGATGACCGCGACGTCGCCGCCGACGCGCACCTGATAGAGCTGCGAGCTGATTCGGGTTGAGCCGAGCGTCGCCATTTCAACCGGGCTCTGAGGGGCCTGAAACCGCTCGAGTGCGCGTTCGCGAAACGGGTTGAAGGAGATGATCGATGCGCCGCGCCGCGAGGCGTCGCGCAGATTGGTCATCATGCGCGGGCTGTTGGTGCCTGGATTCTGGCCGAAGATGAAAATGCAATCTGCCTTGTCGAAATCCTCCAGCACGACCGTGCCCTTGCCGACACCGATCGATTGCGGCAGGCCGACGCTGGTGGCCTCGTGGCACATGTTGGAGCAATCGGGAAAGTTGTTGGTGCCGTATTCCCGCACGAATAGCTGATAGAGGAAGGCGGCCTCGTTCGAGGTCCTCCCGGAGGTGTAGAACTCCGCCATGTTCGGATCCGGGAGCACCTTGAGATGGCGGCCGACGATCGAGAAGGCCTTACTCCAGCTGACCGGAAGGTAGCGGTCGGTGGCAGCGTCATAGGCCATCGGATGCGTGAGGCGGCCGACCATTTCGAGCTGATAGTCGGTCCAGCCGGACAATTCGGTCACGGTGCGATCGGCGAAGAACTCCGGCGTGCAGCGCTTGGCGGTTGCCTCCCATGCCACTGCCTTGGCGCCGTTCTCGCAAAATTCGAACGACGACGTATGTTTCGGATCCGGCCAGGCACAGCCCGGACAGTCGAAGCCTTCGGGCTGGTTCATGCACCCGAGCGTCACGGCTCCCTTCACAGGGATGCCTTGCTCGATCAGGCGCGCACTGAGCGCCTTGAGGGCGCCCCACCCTCCCGCCGGATGATGATAGGGGCGAATTGCTTTCCGTTCTGACATCGCGAGTACTTCTGTGGATACCGATGTCGGATCAGGTATGTCTCTGTTCGGAAGGTTCTTTCGAAAATGCCGGATCGCGCCGCTCGAAGAGCCTGTCTCGCGGCCTGCAAAACGCCGTAGTGCATTCTGGAAAACCCATCGTCCTTTCAGGATTGGTCCGTTCCGGCGCCCTCCTAACTTGAAGGGAGGAAGCCGCTGCCGGCAAACCCGCGAATGATTGCTTTGGAGGCATGATCATGATTTCGAGACGAAACCTTCTGGCCGCATCGGCGATCGGCGCTGCGATGACCGTGTCCACGGCCAAGGCCAATTCCTTCGGCAATCCCGACGAGCCGGCGGAGGGAGCGATCAATGCAAGGGGTCCCGGAAATCTGAGCGATCCGGGCCCACAGAACAAGGCACTGGGCGATCAGTTTCCGTCGGCGCAATCTGCGCCCGCCACCGATGTCGGCGGCATGCCCGAGACCTGGGCCTCGTTCAACAACGCACCGAAGCGGATCCAGAACGGTGGATGGGCGCGTCAGGTCACGGTCGACGACTTTGCGATCTCGAAGGAGATTTCCGGCGTCAACATGCGGCTGACGGCCGGCGGCATCCGCGAACTGCACTGGCACCAGGCGGCCGAGTGGGCGATCATGACCTACGGCACGTGCCGCGTCACGGTTCTGGACGCAGAAGGTCGTCCCTACGTCGCCGACGTCAAGGAAGGCGATCTCTGGTACTTTCCGGCCGGCGCGCCGCATTCGTTGCAGGGCCTCGGTCCGGACGGCTGCGAATTCGTTATCTGCTTCGACGACGGCCACGCCGACGAATTCAACACTCTGCTCGTCACCGACTGGTTCGCCCACACCCCGCCGGAGGTGCTGGCCAAGAATTTCGGAGTTCCAGCGGAGGCCTTCGCCAGGATACCGCTGCACAATCTGTGGATCTTCCAGGGCTCCGTACCTGGCGATCTGGCCGCCGATCGTGCAGCCGTGCAGCATGACGCCCCCGTCGCAACGCACCCCTTCATCTTCCCGCTCGGATCATCCCGTCCGGTCAAGTCGTCCGACACGGGAAGCATCCAGGTCGCCGATAGCCTGAACTTCAAGGCGTCCACCACCGTCGCAGCCGCGTTGGTCACGGTTCGTCCCGGTGGCGTGCGCGAGATGCACTGGCACCCGAATGCCGACGAGTGGCAATATTACCTCAAAGGCAAGGGGCGCATGACCGTGTTCGATACCGGTCCGAAGGCGATGACAATGGATTTCAATGCCGGGGACATCGGCTATGTCAGGCGCAATCTCGGACACTATGTCGAGAACACCGGCGACACCGACCTCGTGTTCATCGGCGTTTTCCGCTCCTCGCGTTACGAGGAGGTCTCCCTCTCCAACTGGCTGACGCATACGCCGCCGAAGCTCGTGGCTCAGCATCTCAATGTCGACGAGGCTACGATCGCCAGATGGCCGCAGAACGCACCCGGCGTGATGCCGAAGGCTTGAACCAGGGCGTCCTGATCGGTGTTGCAGCCGAACAGCCCGCGGGCAACTCGCCCGCGGCTCGACACGTACTCAGAGGATCGATGGCAAGCATCGCCAGATCACCTCGATGCCGAACGACCTCACAGTCTGCTTCTGGCGCCTTTGTTGAGATTGCGCGGGCTGACACAGCGCAGCGCATCGTAGCGAATGCCGAACGTCACCGTAGCGCGTTGCATCGAGCTGGGGGGTCGCAAATCCCGACATGATGCGGCGTGCGCTTCTCCGGCGGACTGGCACGAGACCCGGCGAATATCGCGATCCTCTGCTCAGCTGATCCCCGGCCGGCGCGATCAATGGGAGCCCGGCATGCCGCCGACCTTGCCCCGAAAGACGCGATATCCAACGGCGACATAGATGAGCATCAGGGGAAAAACAAAGATGCCCTCGCCCCAGAACATGAAGGCAAGGCTGGCGTGGGGCGCAGCAGCCTCGTCGATCGTGATGGCAAAGGGGATCATGTAGGGCCAGAACGACAGCGCCAATGTCCCGAATGCCGAGCCAAAGATCACGGCGACCGCATAGAACGGCCAGCGATCGTTGCGATGCAGGATACTGCCGGCCAGTACCATCGCGGCCGCCGCCCCCGTCGCGGGAAACACGAACAGGTAGGGACGGTCGAGCCAACGATGCATGATCGGAAGGTTCTCGATCAGAGCATGGATGAAGACCGCGACCAGGAACACCAGGACGGCAATCGCCAGCACCGGAATCTGGCGTCGGGCTCGCTCCCGGAGGTGAGAATGGCACTTCTGAACCAGCCAGCAGGCGCCGAGAAGGGCATAGCCGAGGCAGAGCCCAACGCCGCACAGGATGGAGAACGGGCTCAGCCAGCCGAATGCACCGCCAGCATAGAGACCGCTCGTGAACTTCAGGCCTTCGACCAGCGCGCCAACCGTCACGCCCTGCATGAAACTTGCGCACAGCGACCCGCCGACGAAGCTCAGGTCCCAGATCCAGCGTACCCGCCGCGCGGCGCGATGGCGAAACTCGAACGCGACGCCGCGCAGGATCAGCCCCAACAGCATGATGATGACTGGCAGATAGAAGGCCGACAACAATGTCGCATAGACCACGGGGAATGCGCCCCACAGAATGACGCCGACCACCACGAGCCAGGTCTCGTTGCCGTCCCAGACGGGCGCAATCGTATTCTGCATGACGTCGCGATCCGCCTCGCTCCTCGTCAGGCCGAACAGCATGCCGACGCCGAGATCAAAGCCGTCGAGCAGCAGATAGATCATGATGCTGATGGCGAGGAGCGCGACCCAGAACAAGACCATCCCAATTCTCCTCCGCTAATGTGATTGTGGTTCGATGAAGTCTTGCTCGGCCAGAGACATCGGACGGTTCGGGGACGCACCGTGCGGCGGCTCCACGGCAAGCCTTGTCGGACCAGCGCGCAGGAGCCGGTAGATATAGAGGATGCCGAACGAGAAGATGAGGACGTAGACCGCGCCAAACAGGACGAGTGAGGTCATGGCCATGGGCGCCGTCAGGAATGGCGTCATCGCATCGGCGGTTCGCAGAAGGCCGTAGATCACCCAGGGCTGTCGTCCGACCTCGGCGACGTACCAGCCGGTGAGAATCGCGATGAACGGAAGCGGGAAGCTGAGGAAGATCGCCCAAAGCATCAGGCGGTTTTGCCGCAGCCGGCGCTTGATGCTCAGATAGGACCCGAGCCAGGCCACCGCGAGCATGATCATGCCGCAGCCGACCATGATGCGAAATGTCATGAACGGGATCAGAACCGGCGGACGATCCTGCGGCGGAAAGTCAGCCAGTCCTACCTCCTTCGAGGTCAGGCTCGCGCTTCCGATGATGCTCCCCAGAACCGGAATCTTGATCTCGTACCGGTTGCTTTCGGTTGCCGGATCGGGAAGTCCGATCAGCACCTCGCTCGCCGGCTGTTCGTCATGCCAGCGGCCCTCAATCGCGGCGAATTTCGCCGGCTGGTAGGTGTGGACATAGTCGCCGACCAGGTGACCAAAGACCATCTGGACAGGGATCAGCACCGCTGCGAGGAAGAGCCCCATCCGCAGCATCACCCTGGACTCGGCGTAGTAGTCGCCTCGAAGAACATACCATGCGCCCGTCGCGGCAACGCAGAACGCGCCGGTGAGATAGGCGGCCAGCAGCATGTGCGGGAATCGCGACCACACGACCGAATTGAAGATGATCGCCGTCCAGTCGTTCGGCACGTAGTAGCCGTTCTCGAGCACGTAGCCGACAGGCACCTGCATCCAGCTGTTGTTGGTCATGATCCAGAACGCGGACAGCGTGGTCCCGAGCGACACCATGGTCGTGGAGAACAGGTAGAACAACGGCGGCACCCGCTTCCGCCCAAACACCAGAACACCGAAAAAGCTCGCCTCCAGCGTGAAGGCCGTGAAGGTCTCGTAGGACAACAGAGGTCCCTGGATCGGACCGGATATCTTCGACAGGACGCTCCAGTTCGTCCCGAACTCGAAGCCCATGACCACGCCCGACACCACGCCCATTCCGAACGCGATGCCGAAGATCTTGAGCCAGAACTCAAAGAGCGTCTGGTAGACTTGGCGGCCGGTTCGCAAGTGCATCGCCTCGAGCACCGTCAACCAGGCGGCAAGACCGATCGTGAAAGCGGGAAAGATGATGTGGAATGAGATCGTGAAGCCGAACTGTATCCGCGACAGCAGAAGCGCCGTGGCATCCATCTCAACTATCCTTTCCGGGAGCGCGCACAAGCTGCTCCCACCCTGCTGCAGGTAGGCCGCCCCTCAGGGACGCTTTGCCGGAACGCACGGGCTGGCATGAAATGCGCATCCCGTGGGAACGACGCGCATTGAGACCATTCAGGCCGCGACCAGCCGATCGTCGGAGAAGATGAGGCGATCGGGATGGGTGAAGATTTCGTAGCCGTCCGCGCGGGCGACCGCGATCAAGGTAATGCCGGCCTGATCGGCCGTCCGGATCGCAAGCGACGTCGGCGCCGAAACTGCGACCAGCACGGGAGCGCCGATCCTTGCCGTCTTCTGCACCATCTCGACCGACACGCGGCTGGTCAGGAGAACGGCCCCTGCCGCGCGCGCGACGTTGTCGCGAATGAGCGCTCCCGCAAGCTTGTCGAGCGCGTTGTGCCGGCCGACGTCTTCGCGGATCGAACCGATCCCGCTGGACGGCAGCCAGAACGCAGCCGCGTGAACCGCGCGCGTCTGCTGATTGAGCTGCTGCAAGGGCGCCAGACCGCTCATGGCCCCCAAAAGATCGCGGGCGCGGAACTTCACATTGCTCGACACCCGCGCGGGCGACGGGCACGCCTGCTCGAGGCTTTCGATGCCGCACAATCCACAGCCTACGGGACCGACCAACGCGCGGCGTCGCGCAACCAGCCGATCTGCCCGATCTCCCTCGAGCCACATTCGAATTTCAATCCCGGCATCGGTCTCGACGAGCTCGATGCTCGCAATCTCGCCGGCCCGTTCGACAATGCCTTCCGTCAGCGCAAATCCGATTCCAAAGTCCTCCAGGTCGGCTGGTGTCGCCATCATCACGGCGCTGGCGGATCCGCAGAAGGTCAGCGCGACCGCCTTCTCCTTGGCGATCAACCTCGACGACAACGTCGGATTGCCGCCGCGCCAGATGAGCTTTGCACTGTTTTCGAGCGAGCTGTCGATGATCATGGCTGCCGTTCCGAATGTCGGTGTTGATGTGAGCCGACCGGCCTCGACGATGAGCTACTTCCGCTTCGCGCGTCGCGATTGCCTGTTTGCACGGCAGCGCTCAGTTCCGCTTGATCGCAGGGCTTTGCGGCCGTCCGACGCTTACGTGCGAATCCGAAAGGAATTCTCTCAACAGCAACGATATTCGGAGGCAGACACCCTTCTCGGGCATGCCGGTCCAAACAAAGCCGCGCACTGAGGGGTCACAACGGCTGGGCAATCATGGAGCGTACAATCGTGGCTGTATTCACCGATGCCGCTGACGGCGGTCGAGCAATGGCAAACGTCCATCGACAACCGATCCACCCGGCCCTCGTCCCGTTTCCGGTCGCCTATTTCGCCGCCGCGTTCCTTACCGACTTCGCCTACTGGCGGACTGCAGAGGTGATGTGGGAGCGGTTTTCCGTGTGGCTGATTGCCGGAGGGCTGGTCATGGCTGCGTTGCTGGCAATTGCCGCGGTCATCGATCTCCTGTTCCGGAAGCAGCGGCCGGCATGGAACCGCGCGCTTCCCTATGCCTGCGCGGTGGCCGTCTCCATCCTCAATGTCCTCGTTCACAGCCGTGACGGCTACACCGCCGTGGTCCCGACCGGGCTGACGCTGTCGGGACTCGCCCTCGTCCTCCTCCTGTTTGCGGTCTCCACGGGATGGACCTTGACCAACAACCGCCGCAGTGGAGCAAGCGCATGAGTGACAGCAGGACAGCTTTGCCGCGCGTTGCCGCCATCATGGTCGCTGTTGCCGGGTTGGGCCTGGCAGGCTGCGACGACAGGGGCGGTGATCCCAAGCTTCAGATCGGCGCCAATCCCGTGCTGCCGGCGCTGCACCAATATCTGCTGCCGCCGATCCGGATCGCGACACCCGTTGGGTGGGGATCGGCGACGCCCAAGGTGCCAGAAGGCCTGCAGGTCCATGCCCTCGCCACCGGCTTTCAGCATCCCCGCTCGCTCTACGTTCTGCCGAACGGGGACGTGCTCGTCATCGAAAGCAACGGTCCGAAGGCGCCGGTCTTCCGTCCAAAGGATCTGATCACCGGCATCGTCCAGCGGTTCGCCGGCGCCAAAGCCAGGGACGCCAACCGGATCACGCTGTTGCGCGACACCAATGGCGACGGTGTTGCCGACGAGCGCACCGTGTTTCTCGATCATCTCAACTCGCCCTTCGGCGTCGCCCTGGTTGGCCACGACCTCTACGTCGCCAACACGGACTCGATCATGCGTTTCCCGTATCAGGATGGACAGACCAGCATCACGGCGAAAGGCACCAAGCTGACCGATCTCCCCGGAGGGCCGATCGATCATCACTGGACCAAGAGCCTTCTGGCCAGCGCCGACGGAACCAAGCTCTATGTCGGCGTCGGGTCGAATAGCAATGTCGGCGAAAACGGGCTGGAAGCCGAGCGCGAACGAGCGGCGATCTGGGAAGTCGATCGCGCCACCGGAGCCCATCGCATCTTCGCCAGTGGAATGCGCAATCCGACCGGGCTGCAATGGGAGCCGGAAACCGGCAAGCTCTGGGCGATCGCCAACGAGCGAGACGAGATCGGCCCGGATCTCGTGCCGGATTATCTGACCTCGGTGCAGGATGGAGGTTTCTATGGCTGGCCCTACAGCTACTACGGCCAGCATCTCGATCCGCGCGTTGAGCCGCAGCAGCCCGATCTCGTGGCAAAGGCGATCGTGCCGGACTACGCCCTCAGCTCGCACGTCGCCCCCCTGGGGTTGGCGATGTACTCGGGCACGGGCCTCCCTGCCAACTACCGCAACGGGGCGTTCGTCGGCGAGCATGGAAGCTGGGACCGAACGCCGCTCAATGGCTACAAGGTGGTCTTCGTGCCGTTCAAGGACGGGAAACCCTCCGGCCAGGCCCAGGACGTCGTGACCGGCTTTCTCGATGAGAATAATCACACGCATGGCCGGCCGGTCGGCCTTGCCGTCGATCGGAGCGGCGCGCTGCTGATCGCCGATGACGTCGGCAACACGGTGTGGCGTGTCTCATCGTCCGGTCCAGCGCCGCAGGCCAAGCCAGCCTCTTAGCCGGCCGACCGCTCGAGCGGGACCGGTGCGGTCAGAATGAGCCGCACTGGCACCCCGCGCCCAGGCTCCCTGCTGCCATCGACACCGCCGGCATGACCGGCGTCCGAGACGGAGGCGAATCCGCGTCTCCGTCTACCGTGATTACGATCAACTCCGAGTTCGCGGCCATGACGAGACGAATAACGATTGCCCGATCCGGCCTCATTGCTTGTTGTCTAATTGGCCTTTCAGCCAGCGCGGTCGTGATGGCCGTGGTATTGCGCTCCAGCGGTGCTGCCAGCCCGCATCAAGCCGCTCTTGTGCCCGTGGAGTATGTGCCCTCCATCAGCGATCTGATGATCGGGACCATCCAGCCCCGTCACGAACGGCTTTGGCGCGCCGCGCAGGACAGCAATTGGGATTTCGCGGCGTATGAGCTTGGAAACCTTCACGGCGCCTTCGCAAGGCTTGGGCGCGCGCATCCGACCGAGCAGAACATGTCGTTTCCCGACATGATAGCCGGGGTCACTGATCAGCCGTTCAAGGACCTGAACGGCGCGATCCAGGCAAAGGATCAGGCGGCCTTTTCCAAAGCCTATGGCGAGCTGACCGATGCCTGCAATTCATGTCATCAGGCCCTGAACCATGGCGTCGTCGTGATCGGCCGTCCCGACGCCGAGTCGCGCTCGGACCTGATACTGCGAAAATGAGGCGCGGCACTTCTAGCGATCTTTCCGATCGGAACACACGATATCGAAGCGGCCGCCTGGACCAGGTTGAATCACGAGCCGGAAGCCATGCAGCTTGGCGATGGCCGCGACGAGGCTCAGTCCGAGCCCAACGCCAGGCGTGTTGCGCATCTTGTCGGACCGATAGAACCGCCGCAACACCGCCTCACGCTCTTCCTCGTTGATCCCAGGTCCGGTGTCGGACACCCGCAAGATCGACTCGTTATCGCCTCGCAACAGGACGAGCCTCACCTCGCCGCCGGCGGGCGTGAACTTGATGGCGTTATCGACGAGATTTGCAACGGCCTCGAACAGCAGGTCGCGGTCACCCCAAACGTGGAGCTTGAGGTCGATATCGACGCCGAGCTTGATCTGCTTGTCCTCGGCGATCGGCTCATAGACATCGTAGGCCTCGCGCAGGATCTCATGCAGGGCGACGTTGCCAAAGCCGGCGGAACGACGGCTGTTCTCGATCTCAGTCAACCGCAGGAGCGCGGTGATGATCGCGAGCGATTGGTCGATGCCGGCGACGGCCCTGTCGGCAACCTCCTGGGATTGCTCCAAGGTGGTGGCGTGCGTACGCCCGCGCTCCAACGCCAGCCGCGCCCTCGTCAGAGGCGTCCGGACGTCGTGAGCGATATCGTTGCCAACTCCCGCCAGCGCGTTGATCATGGTTTCCATTTCATCGAGCATGCCGTTCACGATCACCGCCAGCCGAGAGAACGGATCGTCGACACCATGATGCGGCAGGCGTTCCCGCAGGTCGCCGGCAATGATCCGCTGGACCCGCTGGTTGACTTCCTCGACGCGCCGCTGGGCGCGCAAACTCAGCCAGGCTCCCGCGACCAGGCAAAGGCAGAGCGCCGGCACGAGACCGAGCGCGAGTGCCTGACCGACGACACTCGATATTTCCCGGGTCTCGTCAACGTTTCTTCCGATCAGCAGGACGTCGCCGTTGTCCAGCCGCCTGCCCACAGCCCGGATCGTCGGGTCGCTGCCATCAACCTGGTTCGTTCGCGCCACCTTGGTACCTTGCACCGATCCGTCGATCCTGAACATCGGCGGGACGCTTTCGACATTGCCGGCAAGCCGGCTGCCACGTGCGTCGAACAGTCCGGCGAACTGCACGCTCCTGGAATCCTGCCCGAGATGGTCCGCGATGGCATCAACGCGGCGATCGTGCGGCAGCCCGGCCATGTAGTTCATCTGCATGCCGATCGTGCGATCGGACCGGGCAATCAGGTAGGCATCGATCTTCCAGTAAATAAATCCGAACAGCACGATCACGAAGACTGCGAACAGCGCCGATACCGCCGCGGTCCAGCGGAACGTGTTGGAGCGTATGAACTGGAATTGGCGCATCGATTCCGCCGGGCCCTTATTGATATCTCCCGTCAACATGCCAGACGCCGAGGGGACTATGACTTCGCTCGGAGGATGAACCCGGAGCCTCTCACATTATGGATCATCTGCGGTTCGCCAGGCGCGTCGACCTTATGCCGCAGGCGGCCCATATGCACATCGACAAGGTTGGTCGTGGCAGGCACAAATTTGTAATTCCAGACCTCTTCAAGCAGCATGGCTCGCGTTAGTAATTGATCGTTTCGCCGCATCATGTATTCGAGCAGCCGGAATTCGCGCGGCAGGAGATCCATCCGGCGATCTCCGCGCCACGCCGTCCGTTCGATGAGATCGAGCTCGAGGGAGCCGACCCGCAAGGTGGTCTCACGGCTATCCGCGGGTCGGCGCAACAACGCCTCGATGCGCGCAATCAGCTCGATGACCGCAAACGGCTTCGTCAGATAATCGTCTCCGCCGCTGCGCAGGCCGCGGACCCGGTCGTCGACGGCGCTGAGCGCGCTCAGCACCAGGACAGGCGTGGCAACCTGATCTCTTCGGAGCGATTCGATGACGGCGAGACCATCCATCCCGGGCAGCATGCGGTCCACGATCAGCACGTCGGGGGCAATCGATCGAGCCTTGGCGAGACCGTCAACACCGTTCGAGGCCCGCTCGACCTCAAACCCGAGCCCGCTCAACTCGGCGACAATCTCCTCGGCCGTTCCATCATCGTCTTCTATCAGAAGGACCTTCGTCATCCGCTCGATCTCAAACATTCCGAAGCACATCGGTCCCGGCGAGGACAGCATATGCTCGCTGATTGGCCAAGTCATAGCTCAGTCTCCACCGAGGACACCGCTAGAGAAATGAGCCGGACCGCGCCGCCCGCTCGACCTGGCGAGACCGGCGCCGTCCGCTCCGGGCATTTCACCGCCTCCACAAGCGCGGTGGGATCCGGCGAAACAGATAGCCTGCTTCCGACCGAACAGCCATTAAATAGCAATTTAAGGAGTTTAGCGCCCATCGCGGGCGACCGACCGCGGCTCTACCGAGCGCTCCCTGCGCAGCCTAAATTCGATTTTAGACGACACCTGTCCGAAGCGATCCTAAGTGTGGCCCAAAGACGAGGCCATCAGGGCGAACAGGTCATGCCGAACCACATCGACGAAGTGAGCACCAAGCGCGACACGCTCACCGATCCACATCAGCATCGAAAGATCGGAGTGATCGGGCTCGGACTGATGGGCACGGCGATCGCGGCCAACCTGGTCGCTGACGGTTGCAACGTAATCGCCTATGTGCGCCGGCCGGAGCGTGTGAAGGATCTTCGGTCGCTCGGTATACACGCGACGACGCATCTTCCGGGCCTGTTCAGTAGCGACGTCCTCATCAGCATGCTGCCCGACGACGACGCCGTTCGCGACATCTTCTTCGGATCATCAGGCATAGCTGATTGCTTGCCGTCGGGCGCGATCCATCTCTCGATGAGCACGATCAGCACCGGTGCCTCGACCGAGTTTGCGCGCGAGCACGAACGTCGCGGCCAGGGCTATGTTGCGGCCCCCGTGTTCGGGAACCCCGACGCGGCCAAGGCCCGGCAGCTCGCCATCGTTGTCGCCGGCGCGCCGGAACATTGCGAGCGTTGCCGGCCCGTGACTGACACGCTGGGGCAGACCTTCTTGGTCGGAACCGATCCAACGCAGGCCAACCTGATCAAGCTGCTCGGCAACATGATGACGGCAACGAGTCTCGAAGTCCTTGGCGAGATCATCACCGTACTGAGGAAACGCGGACAGGATCCGCAGCAGTTCGTCGACATCATGACCGGCACGATGTTCGGAAGCCGGGTCCACAAGAGCTACGGCAGCAGGCTTATCGCCGGCAGCTTCGCGCCGGGATTGACGATGCCGCTGGCGCTCAAGGACGTGCGCCTGGCCCTCACGGAGGCCGAACTGGCAGGCGCTCCGATGCCCTCGGTCGGCGTCGTTCGCGACCGGCTGATCACCGGAATCGCGCGCGGCCATGGCGGTCTCGACTGGACCGCGCTCGGCCTTGTAGCGTCCGAAGAGGCAGGGATCGACGCCGGCGACCAGCGACGGCCAGCCTGACACGGAAGCTTCTGTCGATCCGCTGAATCGCGACGGCAATGTCCGGCGCGAGCATCAACCTTGTGACATTCTCGCATGTCCAATTCGCGCAACGACCTGCAGGCGCGTTCGTGGCCGGATCGTCCTCGCGCAATGCATTCCTCGCAATCGTGTCCTCATCATCTTCCGATCTCACCACCACCAACTCACGCGGCATTGAAGGGACGTGAGAAGCTGTGCATTGGGATGATCTCTCGTCGTCCGTATCTGCTGCAACGGGCCTAGCATTGATACGGCCTGCTGTTTTTCAACGGAGAACCTCGATGACCAAACTCAAGATGCTGTCGGCCGGGCTGATTGCGGTCGCGATGCTGGCGACGCCGGCCATGGCTCGTGAAGCACACGTCACCTACCCGCGCCACGCTGTGGAAGCCGATTCCGCCGCGGCACAGGCGCCCATCATCGTTGATGGACGTGCCTGCATTCCGGCGCCGCGCGTCGGCTCGTTTGCAACTGCGCCGTGGACCGGCAACAACGTTCCCTGCGAACCCGGTACGGGCGAGTTCTGACCACGGATCGCTAACCCTTCAGCACGATCGTCCGAGAGAGCAGGCCGGAATCACGTTCCGGTCTGCTCTCTCGTTTGTGGTCGATCAAAAAGAGTTCGAAGCCGGGTCGAGCAACACGCAGCGGCGAGTGATCCCTTCAACTTCTCGGGAAGCCGGCTGCTTCCGCCGTTCTTGAAGTCGAATTTAATGGCGAGGCCGATCGTCGCTCCCAATCTTTCATCACGAAGCCCGGGCGGTGTTGCGATCTCTGCATCGATTGCCGGACGCTTCGATACAGAAAGGAGTGTCATGATGAAACGAGTGATGATGATCCTGGCAACGGTTGCAGTTGCCTCAGCGCTGGGGATGGGTGCTGCCGACGCACGCGGCGGCGGCGGTGGTGGCGGTGGCGGTCATGGAGGCGGTTTCGGCGGCGGTGGTCACATGGGCGGCTTCGGCGGTGGTGCTCACATGGGCGCCATGACCGGCGGTGCCCATATCGGCGGATTCGACGGCGGTGCACATATCGGCGGCAGCGTTGGCGCTGCGCATGTCGGCGGGCTCGGCATGGGCATGCATGTCGGCGGCGCGGCGGCGCTCGGCACTGACCACGTCGGTGTCGGCGATCATCCGCATCCCTACGGCACGGGCGTCCACCACGCCATGCACGGTTATGGTCGATACCGGCCCGGCTACGGACTGTACGATTATCCGGATTGCTCCGGCTGGTCCTATCTGCATCCCGGTACGCCTCTGCCGCTCAGCTGCGGCTAGTCGCCTAGGCAACCCCTGCCTCGGTCCGGATTTCGCCAAGCAGCGATCCGGACTGGCGGCGGATCGATGACGGGCTTCAATTCAACGTGACATCTCTGAAGTCCAATTCATTGGGGATGCATCTCTGGCAGCCCCACCTCGAGCCTGAAGAACCCAGCAGCTCGCCGCGGTTCGTTCAAGACCGCTCGATCAGCGCTTCCTGACACACGCCCCCGGCGTGGTCCCAGGCAAGCCAGCGCACTGCTGCACCGACCAGGAGTAGATCATGAACGTTGCCCCCTCTCTCAACATGGAGTTCATCGAGATCCCCGGGACCTCCATTCGCGTGTCTCGCATCGCACTCGGAACATGGGCGATCGGCGGCTGGATGTGGGGCGGCAGCGACGAAAGCGAGGCCGTCAAGACGATTCATGCAGCCCTGGATCGCGGCATCAATTTCATCGACACAGCGCCGGTCTACGGATTTGGCCGGTCGGAGGAGATCGTCGGAAGAGCGCTGGATGGCCGCCGTCATCGCGCCGTCATCGCCACGAAAGTCGGGCTCGACTGGAAGGACGGTAAGCCGTTCCGGAACGCAAGCAGGTCGCGCATCATGGAAGAAGTCGAGCAGTCGCTGCGTCGGCTCCGCACCGACGTCATCGACATCTACCAGATTCATTGGCCGGATCCGCTCACGCCGATCTCGGAAACCGCCGAGGCCGTCGGCGCGCTCTATCGCGACGGCAAGATTCGCGCTGTCGGCGTCAGCAATTTCAGTCCGGCGCAGATGGACGAGTTCCGCGCGATCGCGCCGCTGCATGCGGCCCAGCCCCCGTACAACATGTTCGAGCGCGCGATCGAGCAGGACGTGCTTCCCTTCTGCCGGGATAACAGGATCGCGCTGCTCGCCTACGGATCGCTATGCCGCGGCCTGTTGTCGGGCCGGATGTCCAGCTCCAGCCGGTTCGCGGGAGATGATCTCCGCAAGAGCGATCCGAAGTTTCGAGCGCCTCGCTTCGAGCAGTACATCGGGGCCGTCACGCGGCTCGATCGCTTCGCTCAGGAGTGGTTCGGCAGAAGAGTGATCCAGCTTGCAGTGCGCTGGGTCCTCGACCGCGGCCCATTGAATGTCGCCCTGTGGGGCGCCCGCCGCGCGGAGCAGCTTTCGCCGATCTCCAACGTGTTCGGTTGGCGGATCGACGATGCCGCGATGGCCGATATCGACCGTATCCTCGCGGAAACCATCCGGGATCCTGTTGGCCCCGAGTTCATGGCGCCTGCCGAACGGGAGGCAGTCCGATGACCCAATCCGCAATCAATGTGGTCAGCCGGGATCGGTTCGATTCCGCGACGGCGCAAACACCTGGCTCCCACCGCATCGCCGCGATCGCCCCCTCGCTGGGAATCGCGTCGGCGATCTGGGGCGGTCTGTTCGAAGTCGAGCCCGGAGCCCGCACCGGCATTCACCATCACGGTGAGCAGGATACCATCGCATTCGTGCTGTTCGGGCGCTGCAGGATCCGCTGGGGCGACAAGGGCGAGTTTTCCGCGAACGCGGTCGCCGGCGACTTCATCCATGTGCCGGCCTTCCTCCCGCATATGGAGATCAATCCGTCCCGACAGTTGCCGTTCCGGTGGGTCGTCGTGCGCAGCACGGCGATGCCGATCGTCGTGAACCTCCCCGACGGCTATTGGCCATGATCACAACAGGGCCTGCGTCCATCACGGCGGTCCGAAGGACAACAACCGACGGAGTCGCTCACGCGGCGAGTTCGTACTCGGCAGAGCGCAGCCCTTCAATGAAGTAGGGAACGGTCCCGAAGCGGACCTGCTTCGGGGACGGTTGCTTCGGTTCAATGAGTTTCGTGCGAAGACGCAACGACGCGCGACGCGCCCTCCATAGTCTTGAAGTGTCCGATCGGTTGAATGGAGAATAGACATGAAATGCTGGTTGATCGCTGTCTGTGTTGCGTTCTCCACGGGCGGGGCCGCAACGGCCCAGGTCACCGGCATGGCGGTCCCGACGCCCACGGTCGGCGCCACGTCTCCGCTCACCAGCGCGACGGGCTCGCCCTTATCCCCATTGGGAATTGGCCTCGGCGCAACTGAACTGCCGTCGGCCGGTGTCAGCCCTGCTCCAACCCTCACCGGCAGTATCGCCGTTCCGACGATCGGCACCGCATGCACGAGCCTCGGAACGTCACCCGCCGGAATGTACGGTTCGCCGTCGACCTATGACGGTGGCGGAATGACGACGAGCTCAACATCGTCTGCGGACGCCTCGTCGGGGCTATCTGCCACCTCCGGAATGTCGACGACGTCAGGGATGACGCAGAGTTCCGGAATGACGACGTCGTCCGGCGCGCTGGACACTGCCGGAACATCGGGCATGTGCGGCTCGGGCTCGAGCAGCATTGCCGCTTCATCCAATCCCACGGCGACCTCACCGACGACGCCCGGCGGCGGCGCGCGAACAGGCGTTCCGCTGGGCTCGACCGAGGTCAGCAATCTCGGCGTCAGCGCCGCAGCTCTCGTTCCCACGGCGGGCGTGCTGCCTGTCACGGGAAGCACGGCACTGATTGCGACCGCTCCGGCGATCCCCACGCTCGGGACGGCATCGACGATATCAACTGCACCAACGACATCTGGATGTTCCTCCACGACATCGACAGTCATCACCACGCCGGGCAGCTGCTAGGCCATCTCGTCCCTGGAGCCACATCCATGAACAAGACAATCATCGCTTCCGTTGTCGTGTCGACTGCCGCGGTCGCCGGACTGCTGTATGCGATCCATGTCCTGCCGCTGCAAAAGGCCTCGGCCAAGCCCGCTCCGCCGCCTCCGGTGCCGATCGTTGCCGGGACCGTGACCCAGCATGATGTCCCGATCTATCTGACCGGCGTCGGAACGGTGATCGCCTACAACACCGACGTCGTTCGCGCCCAGATCCAGGGGCAGATCGTCAGCATCAATTTCACGGAAGGGCAGAAAGTTCGTGCCGGCGACCTACTGGCGCAGATCGACCCCAGACCGTACCAGGCATTGATCGATCAATACACGGCAAACCTCGAGCGCGACCAGGCGCAGCTGGTGAACGCAAAGGCCAATCAGGTTCGCTACGCCCAGCTCGGCGACAAGGGCTGGGCCACGCCCCAACTGATCGAAACGCAGAATGCGCAGGTCAGCGAGTTGACCGCCGCCGTCAAGGCGGACCAGGCGCTGATCGACGCCGCGAAGGTGCAGCTCAGCTTTACCCGACTGACGTCGCCGATCGACGGCGTCGTCGGCATCCGTCAGATCGACGTCGGCAACATCATAAGCCCCTCCAGCACCAACGGGCTCTGCATCGTCACGCAACTCGACCCAATCTCTCTGATCTTCACCCTGCCCGAGACCGTTCTGCCGCGGATCCAGCAACAACAGCAGAAGACGAACTCGCCCCTTCCGGTCGTTGCCTACAATCAGGACAATACGATCCGGTTGGGCCAGGGTACGCTTGGTCTTGTCAACAACGAGATCCTGCAAACCACCGGCTCGATCCAGCTCAAGGCGAACTTCGAGAACAAGGCCAGAAGCCTCTGGCCCGGCGAACTCATCAACGCCCGGCTGTTGCTCGACACCCGACATAACGGCCTCACGGTTCCCGCGTCGGTGATCCAGCAAGGACCGAACGGTTCCTACGCCTACGTCGTGAATGCGGACAACACCGTATCGATCCGCCAGGTCAAGGTCGCGCAGGTCAGCGACGGCCAAGCCTTGATCGACGCCGGTCTCGCAGCCAACGAGCAGGTCGTGATCGACGGACAGTACAAGTTGCAGCCAGGAACCCATGTCGCCCCGCTCCACGGCAAGGCCGCGGAAGAAGCCGCCGCCCAGGACGCAATGCAGGCACCGATCCCATGAACATATCCGCCCCCTTCATCAAACGGCCGATCGCAACCGTCCTGCTGATGGTGGGATTGCTGGCTGCCGGCCTCATCGCGTACCCGTTGATGCCCGTGGCGGCGCTGCCGAACGTCAACTATCCGACGTTGTCCATCACTGCCCAGTTGCCCGGCGCCGACCCGCAGACCATGGCGTCGTCGGTGGCGTCGCCGCTCGAACTGCAATTCGGCGAAATTCCGGGCCTTACCCAGATGACGTCGGCGAGTGCGCTCGGCTACACCCAGATCACGCTGCAATTCGACCTGAACCGTCAGATCGACGGAGCGGTCAGCGACACGCTGTCGGCGATCAACGCGGCCAGCGCCTATCTGCCGACCGGGATGCCGTATCCCCCGACGATCCGCAAGGTCAATCCCGCAGACACGCCCATCCTCGTGCTCGGTCTCACCTCGGACAGCCTGCCACTCACCACAGTGGATGCCTATGCCGAGAATATTCTGTTGCAGAAGATCTCGCAGATCCAGGGTGTCGGGCTGGTCGGCATTGGCGGTCAACAGAAAGCATCGGTCCGGGTCCAGGTCGATCCCGAGGCGTTGGCGGCGCGTGGCATCAACCTCGAGGACGTGCGCACCGTTCTTGGCCAGGCCAATGTCGATCTCGCCAAGGGAACGCTCAACAGCCCACGCCAGACCTACACGTTGAGCACCAACGACCAGCTGTTCAACCCCGATCAATACGCCGATCTCGTGATCGCGTATCGCAACGGCTCGCCGGTCCGGATCCGGGACATCGGGCGAGCGGTCAGCGCCGGAGAGAACGACCTGATCGCGGGCTGGTACAACAACCAGCGTGCGATCATGCTGGCGATCCAGCGCCAGCCCGGCGCGAACGTCGTCGAGACGGTCCAGCGGATCAAGGCCTTGATGCCGACCCTGCAGGCCTCGATCCCCGCTGCCATCAAGATCAACGTCATCTCGGACCGCACCCAGACGATTCGCGCCTCGATCGCCGACGTACAGTTCACGCTGCTCCTGACCGTCGCACTCGTCGTGATGGTCATCTTCGTATTCCTGCGGAGCTTCTGGGCGACCATCATCCCGGCCGTAACCGTGCCGCTGTCGCTGATCGGAACGTTCGCGATCCTCTATGAGATGGGCTACAGCCTCGACAATCTTTCCCTGATGGCGCTCTCGATTGCAGTCGGCTTCGTGGTCGACGACGCCGTCGTCGAGATCGAGAACATCACGCGGCATATCGAGGAGGGCCTTTCGCCTTATGATGCTGCGATGAAGGGATCGGGCGAGATCGGCTTCACCGTGATGGCGATCACCTTCTCGCTCATCGCGGTCTTCATTCCGCTGTTCTTCATGGGCGGCTATGTCGGACTGCTGTTCCGGGAATTCGCCATCACGGTGAGCGTTGCGCTCGTGCTCTCGCTGATCATTTCCCGAACCCTGACGCCCATGATGTGCGCCTACCTGCTGAAGCCGGAGAGCCAGGCGCATGGCCGGCTCTACCGCTGGTCCGAGCGCGGCTTCGATGCCCTGCTCGGCATCTACGAGGCAGGATTGAAGGTCGTGCTTCGGCACCGCTTCATCACCTTGATGGTGATGATCGGCACCATCGTGGTCACCGGCTATCTCTATGTGATCATCCCGAAGGGCTTCTTCCCTCAGCAGGACACCGGACTGATCCTGGGTCAGTCGGAAGCGGCACAGGACATCTCGTTCCAGGCGATGGCGCAGCGCCAGCAGGCCATGCTCGATGCCATCCTGCGCGATCCCGCCGTGGCCACGGTCGGCTCGGCGGTGGGCGCAGGCGGAGGCACCTACACGGTGAATGACGGCCGCGTGTTCATTCAGCTCAAGCCGGCAGAGCAGCGTGATCCGATCGACAAGGTGATCGCGCGGCTGCGGACCAATCTGGCGAAGATCCAGGGCATCACACTCTACATGCAGCCGGCGCAGGACATCACCGTCGGCGCACGGCTGAACAAGACACAGTTCCAATACACGATGAGCGACGCCGATGCCGGCGAACTGAGCCATTGGGCCAATCTGTTCCTGGACAGGATCAAGAGTCTGCCGACCGTCGCCGACGTGACCACCGACCAGCTCAATTCGGGACCGCTGCTTGACATCAGGATCAAGCGCGAGGTCGCTTCGTCCTACGGGATCCTGCCCTACACGATCGACAATACGCTGGACGACGCGTTCGGCCAGCGCATCGTCTCGACCATGTACACGACGCTGCAGCAGTACCACGTCATCCTGGAGGTCAATCCCAAGTTCCAGTACGGCCCGGAGGCTCTCAACGGCATCTACGTCAAGTCCTCAAGCGGACAGCAGGTCCCGCTGTCGACGCTGGTCGATTCCGCCGTGAAGGTCTCACCGCTCGTCGTGAACCATCAGGGACAATTCCCCTCGGTGACGATCTCGTTCAACCTTGCCCCGGGTGTGGCCATTGGACAGGCGGTGAGCGGCATCCAGGCCATCGAGAAGCGGCTTCACCCGCCGCTGTCGCTGCAGACGAGCTTCCAGGGTAATGCGCAGGCGTTCGGCGCATCGCTGAGCAGCACGCCGATCCTGATTGCCGCCTCGCTGTTCGTGATCTACCTGATCCTCGGTGTGCTGTACGAAAGCATGATCCATCCGATCACCATCATCTCGACGCTGCCATCGGCCGGCGTGGGTGCCTTGCTGCTGCTAATGGCCGCTCATTTCGATCTCAGCGTGATCGCGATCGTCGGCATCATCCTGCTGATCGGTATCGTCAAGAAGAACGGCATCATGCTGGTCGACTTCGCCATCCAGGCCGAGCAAACCGAAGGCCTCTCGACCGAAGAGGCGATCTACCAAGCCTGCATCAAACGCTTTCGGCCGATCCTGATGACGACGATGGCGGCGCTCCTCGGTGCGGTCCCGATGATGATCGGCACCGGCGTCGGATCGGAGATCCGCCAGCCGCTGGGCTACGCGATTGTCGGCGGCCTCGCGCTGTCGCAGGTGCTGACGCTGTACACCACCCCGGTTGTCTACCTCTATCTGGACCGGCTGCAGATCTGGCTGTTCAGGCGACATGAGGCTGCGGCACATGATGTATATCCGACGCCTGCGGAATGAGCCGACGCCTGGTGGCGGTGACAGTGCACTCGACAGAGGCGTAGCAGCGCAGTTTGCTTCGGAAGCGTCAATCCGGCGCCAACCGATCGGCGCGACCACCCTCGAAACCGTGCGGCTATCGCGTAAGTCCGGTGATCGCGTTCTCGTCCGGGACGTCAGCATGAAGGCGATGGCCGGCGAGATCCTCGCCATCGTGGGACCAAGCGGAGCTGGAAAGTCATCATTGCTTCGGCTGCTCAATCGGCTGGACGAGCCGACGTCCGGCACGGTTCTGCTCAATGGTAAGGACTACCGCTCCATCGCCCCACAATGCTTGAGACGGCGGGTCGGCATGGTCATGCAAACAGCCTACCTGTTCCCGGGCACCGTCGCGGACAATATCGCATTCGGACCACGTCAGCGCGGCGAAGCCCTGGCGCCGACCAGGATTGCCGCGCTGCTGGAGCGTGTCGGCTTGCCCGGATTCTCCGATCGCCACGTCAGCAATCTCTCTGGCGGCGAAGCGCAGCGCATCGCACTGGCGCGGATGCTCGCAAATCAACCCGAGGCGCTGTTGCTGGACGAGCCGACCTCCGCACTGGACGAGGCATCGGTGCGCGGCATCGAGGAGCTCATCCTGGGCATCGTCAGGGAACGGCGAATGACATGCGTGATCGTGACGCATAATCGCGCACAGGCGATGCGGCTTGCCGAAAGGACAATGGTCATGGAGCGCGGCCGGCTCGCAGCGATCGGCCCAACGCATGAGGTGTTGCATGCTGGCTGAGCTTCAAAGCAGCATCGGAGACGATGTCTTGATTGGCCTTGGGCAGGCTGCCGCCGCAATTGCGCTGTGTGCCGCCATCATGGCGTTATGCGCGTGGCAAGCCGTCCATGTGGGGTTGGAGGCCGCCATATCGATCGTACGCGGCCTCGTGCAGATGGTGTTGGTTGGCGTGGTGCTGGCCGTGCTGCTGCACGGCAGCCTGCTGATCGGATCGGTCATTCTGTTCATGATGACGATCGCGGCCGCGGTCACGGCATCGCGACGCCTCAAGGGAATGAACGGCGCCGTTCTCATGTGCTTCTGGTCGATAGCCGCGGGCGCCGGAACCATCATCGCGGTGATGCTCGCAACGCGCAGCCTGCAGCCGGAGATTTCGACTCTCGTCCCGGTCGGGAGCATGATCATCGCCAATGCCATGAATTCATGCGCCCAGGCGATCGAACGTTTCAGAGCCGAAATTGCTGCCCACACCGGACACATCGAAGCGGCGCTGTCGCTTGGCGCCGAGCCCGCGGTCACCGTCGCGCCCTACCTTCAGAGCGCGGTCTATGCGAGCCTGTTGCCGCGACTCGACATGATGAAGTCGCTCGGGCTGGTGTGGATCCCGGGCGTCATGGCAGGCATGGTCGTCTCAGGTACGAGCCCGGTCTATGCAGGCATCTACCAGTTCATCGTCGTGGCGATGATCCTGTCTGCGTCCGGGATCACGGGTCTTGTCGCGACGGCTCTGATGCGATCGCACGCCTTCTCGCCGGCGGCGCAGCTGTTGCTTCGACCGGCTGGCACGGCCGCGGGCGACCGCGCCGACTGAGCGCATTTGCTCGGTGTACCGACACGGAAACACGAGATCGTGACACTCGGATCGAGCGCGGGTCGCCTCCCCGCGCGAGCTCGACTAACAGCCGGAAGGCAGCGCCGCACCCGGTGTCGCCGCAGCGCCCGGGGTGCTGGAGGGTGCCATCGTGGCGGGGGTGGCAAGATTCATCGACACGCTTTCGCTGCACGCGGCCGTGTTCGGCGTCGGCATCGTGCCTGGTGCCGGGCTGATGCTGGTGTGGGTCGTGTCGAAGTCGGCTGTTGGCGACTGAATGGTTCCGGTCGAAGGGCCGGTTGGGATATCGGGCGTGGAGGTTGGCAAAGCGGCAGCATCGGCCAGTGCATTTCCGGGCGCGGATGTGCACGAGCTTCCGGGCATCGAGCTTCCAAGCGCAGGTGCCGGCGCGATAGTCCCTGTCGTGCTGCCTGTGATCGAGCCCAGAATGGCTACCGGCATGGCCGTCGGCAACGTCGGCGCGGAACTTGTGCTCGTCGTGGGCGCACTCACCCCTGGAATCGTTGGGAGCGTGCCTCCGGTTGGGCTCATCGTAACGATCGTGGTTTCCGACACGCTGGGACTTGCGGGGGTCACGGTCATGACGGACGGCGACAGCTCCGCCGTGGCGGGCGAGCAGTTCAGGCTGGTTCCGGGAATGGTCGGATCGTCTGCCAGCGGAGGGGACGCCAGCGTGGTGGCCGGCGCTCCGGGAACGGTCGCGGCAGAAAACAGGCTGGTAAACGGGCTCGGTCCCGTCAGTTGAGACGACACGATTGCGCCGGGTGTCGTCGGCAATCCCATTGCGGTCGTGCCCATGGTTGAGACTTGCGCCTGACAGCTGCCGCCCATCAGCAGCGCGACCATCGCGCCCAGAAACGTGCGCATTCAATTCTCCGGCGGTGAACCGTTGGGCCAAGACGTAGGCACCCGGTTGTCCGTACCCAACTCACGTTTGCTTCATCATCTTTTCGCGCCGTCGCCGGGTTTCCCCTCTTTGGGCTACAGCTTTCGGCGCGAGCCAGATAGCCCGGGTTCAGTTGCGAGCCGAGTCTTGCACCCGCGGCACATCATGTCCAAATGCACACCGCCGGATTGTGCGCTTGGCCAGGATAGGCGCGCTACGGATTTGCTGTGGAGCCGACGGCATGCCGCTCCAAAACCCACTTTCGAGAATAGTGGATCACGCATGGTAGCGGGGGTCCGCTACATCGCGAAACCCACTATTTTGGAAGCCCTGTTTTCTTACCGGCGGGCAGCCTGACTCGGAACGTCAAGTCTCGATAGTCCGCCAAAACCGCCGTTCGTGGGCGATCCGTCGCCGGCTGGTTGGTCGACGAGTAGGTTCAAATCGTGGACCTGCAACCATCTCAAATTGCGACATAATCCCCGCCGCCATCGACCCTAGCAGTGGGGGCTCTGGCGTTGAAGAACGGGCTCTTTCGTGCAGCAGCTCAAATGTACTTTCGGGGCCAAGCTCGTCGATCGCAGGATGTCCTGCCGACGCAGAACCGTTGCCGTCCGAAGGCAAAGGTCACGCGCTCGAATCGTGTCGGATGCGCCACACGATATCTCCCGCGGCGCCAGTCGTTGAGCCCTCCGATACAAAGAGGCTTCAGGAGCTTGCGGCACCAATCGGCGCCCCGACCCCACGCCGTTACACACCCCGATAGCGCTCGGCGAGGTTCTCTGCGAAGCACATGTCGATGCGCCCGTCTTCTTCGGAAGCAATGGCGCTGGTCGGCATGTCACGCTCGGTCGGGTCAGAGATTTTTTCCATGACAAGTCTCGGTTTCAAATTGGTGCAAGTTCACTCCGCCGGCTGCGGCGCGTGGGAGGCATCGTGTGCGGTCGCGCTGACGGGGCGGCGGATTCGGCAGAACCAGGGATAGAGCGCCGGGAGCACCAGCAAGGTGAGCACCGTCGCGCTAATCAGGCCACCGATGACGACGGTGGCGAGCGGCCGCTGCACTTCGGCGCCGGAATTCGTCGAAAGTGCCATTGGCAGGAAGCCGAGGCTGGCAACGGTCGCCGTCATCAAAACCGGGCGGAGCCGCGTCATCGCAGCCTGCCAAGCCGCGACTGCGGCAGTGAGCCCTTCCCCGCGACGTTCCTCCATGTAGCTCACCATCACGACGCCATTCAGAATGGCGATGCCGAACAGTGCGATGAAGCCGACCGCGGCCGAAATGCTGAATGGCATGCCGCGCAGTGCGAGCGCGAAAATTCCGCCCACCGCCGCAAACGGCACGTTGAAAAAGATCAGCGTCGCAAGCCGGGCGCTGTCGAACATCAGATAGAGCAGCAGGAAGATGACGGCGAGCGCCGCGGGTACCACGACGGACAGCCGTGCCATGCCTTGCTGCAGGTCCTGGAAGCTACCGCCCCATGAGATCGCATAGCCGGGCGGCAGGCGGACCTGGGCCGCAACCGCCTGCTGCGCGTCGGCCACGAAGTTGGCGAGCGGCCGCGCGCGCACATTGGCCTGCACCTTGACAACACGCCTGCCTTCCTCGCGCTCGATCTGGGCCGGGCCGGGCTCCCAGCGGATGTCGGCCAGATCGCCGAGGGCAACTGAGACGCCGGCGCCGTTGTTCACGCGCAGCGCCCGGATATGGTCGATGCTGTCGCGGTCGCGCGGCGCGAGCCGGACGCGGATATTGTACCGCTCGTCGCCATCTTTCATGGTGCCGACGGTGCGTCCGCCCAGCGCTTCGACGAGGTCGAGCACCTGGGTCGCATTGAAGCCGCGGCGCGCGATCTCGGCACGATCGACGATGACGCGGAGATACGGCTGCCCGACCGTCTGTTTTGCCTGCACGTCGGCCGCCCCAGGAACGGCCGAGACCACGCGCGCAACCTGGTCGGCGAGGTCGCGGAGGGTTGCCGTGTCGGTCCCGCGGATGACGATCGCGAGGTCGGCCATCACTCCCTGCAAGAGATCGTCCATGCGCATCTCGATCGGTTGCGCCCAGCTTTGCGTAATGCCGGGAACGCTCTGATCCAGAGCCTGCTTGTACGCTTCGATCAGTCCGGCCTCGGTTGGCGCGGTGCGCCATTGCGATTTTGGCTTGAGAATGATGAACGTGTCGCTTTGCTCGACCCCCATCGGGTCTGTCGGAATCTCTGAACTGCCACCGAGCGTGGTGACGGTCTCGACCTCGGGGAATGTCTTGAGCGTCTTCTCCACCATCGTTTGGGTGGCGATCGCGGATTCGAGCGAGATGCCGGGCAGCTTGGTGGTGGTGACAGTGAGCGCGCCTTCCTCCAGGCGCGGCAGGAACTCAGCGCCGAGACGGGAGCCGACCACCAGGGCGCTGCCCAGCATCGCGATCGCCACAAGGATGGTGATTGCGGGATGGCGCATCGCCCTCGCGAGCACCGGCGCGTAACCGCTCCTGGCCACACCGATGATGCGGCTGTCCCGCTCGGCGACCGGCCTGCGCAGGAAGAAAGACGCGAGCACCGGCATCAGCGTGAGCGTCAGCGCCAGCGAGGCGGCCAGCGCGAACATCACGGTAAGCGCCATCGGGCGGAACATCTTGCCCTCGACGCCCTGCAGGCTGAGGATCGGCAGATAGATCAAGGTGATGATCGCGACCGCAAAGGCAACAGGGCGCGCCACGTCGTGCGCGGCCTCGCGCACCACCTGCTCGGCCGGGAGAGATGGCGCCTCCGCGCGACGGCGCACGATGTTCTCGATCATCACCACCGCGCCGTCGACCAGCAGGCCGAAATCGATGGCGCCGAGGCTCATCAGGTTGCCCGAAAGGCCGGTGAAATACATGGCCGTGACGGCGGCAAGCATCGAGAGCGGGATGGCCAGCGCCACGATGACGGCGGCGCGGAAATTGCCCAGCAATGCGAGCAGCACAATGATGACCAAAAAGGCCCCTTCGGCCAGGTTGTGCGCGACGGTCTGTAGCACGCGATCGATCAGGTCGGCGCGATCGTAATAGGGAACGATGCTCACGCCGGGCGGCAACGTCTTGTTGATCTGTTGCACGCCTGTGGCGAGCCGCTCGGCAACCACGCGCGTGTTCTCGCCCAGCGTCATCAATGCGACGCCAACCACCGCCTGGCCGTCGCCCTGGCTGGTCACCGCGCCGAGCCGCGGCATCGGCGCCTCGACAACTTCTGCGACGTCCTTGACGTAAAGCGGCGCCCCGCCGGCTGCGGTGCGCAGCACGATGTTGCCAACGTCGCCGATCGATTGCAGCAACCCCTCGCCGCGGACGACCGCCTGCTCACCGTTGCGGGCGAGCGTCGCGCCGCCGATGGCGCGGTTGTTCTGCGCCACCGCGTTGTAGATGTCCTCGATCGACAGACCAAAGTGCGTTAGCGCGTTCTCGGAAACCCGGACCTCGTAGGTCTTGAGTTCGCCGCCGTTGACGTTGACCTCGGTGATGCCCGGGACCAGCTTGAGCTGCGGCGCGACCTGCCAATCCAGGATCGAGCGCAACTGCATGAGCGAGTAGTTCTTGCCTTCGACCCTGAACTGGTAAATTTCGGAGAGGCCGTCGGACAGCGGCCCGAGCCTCGGCGTTCCCGCCTCTGCGGGCAGCGTTGTCTGGCTCAGCCGCTGCGCAACCAGCGTGCGGTCGGTCAGGATGTCGCCGCCATCGGCGAATTTCACATAGATGACGGAAAGCCCGTAGCGCGAGATCGAGCGGTAGCTCGTCATCCCCGGCAGACCCTGCAAGGCCAGCTCGATTGGCAAGGTGATCGAACGTTCCACATCCGGGGGAGCCAAACCCGGAGCCTGCGTCGTCACCAGCACCTGCAGCGGCGAGATGTCCGGGTCGGCGTCAAACGGCAGGCGTTGCATGCTCAAGAGGCCGGCGGCGACCAGAGTTGCGACCAGCATCAGGACGAGCATGCGGTTGCCGAGGGCGGCATCGACGATCTTGTTGATCACGGTAATGTCTCCCCTAGCCCTGGTCCGGAATGGTGGACTGCATCAGAGCCGCCTTCAGCCAATAACTGCCCTCGCCGACGACTGCGGTGCCAGCCGCAAGCCCGCTCGTGATCTGGGTCTTTCCGTTTGCGACCGGGCCGGTACGAACCACACGCCAGGCGAACTGGCGATCTCCTGTCGGAATGAACACGACGCTCTGCCCGTTGACGTCCTGCAGGCTTTCGCTCGGAACCAGGACAGCGTCGCCGCCCTGCGGCGAGAGGATAGTGACGTTGGCGAACATATTGACACGCAGCGCGCCGTCCGGGTTAGGGATCGCACAGCGCACCTTGGCCATTCCCGTCGTCGTCTCGATCTGGTCGGGGATGTAGGTGACACGGCCGGTAAAGGCGCGACCTGGAAAGGCGCTTACTCTCACCTCGACGGCATCGCCCACCTTGACTGCGCCGAGATCTTTCTCGGCGACATCGGCCTGGACCCAAACGGTCGAGAGGTCCGACACGGTCAGTATCGGCGTCGCGGGATCGGTGATCTCGCCTTTCGCAACAGAGACCGAATCAACCACGCCGGCGAATGGCGCGACGATGGCGCCCCGCGAGCCGGACGTCGGCTGATCGCCGGAGAGGCTTGCGCCTGTGGCGTCGGCACGCATCGGCAAGAGCCGCGCCTCTTCCTCCCGGTACTGCTGCAACTCGGCTTGCTTGGTACGAAGGTCGGCTTCCATGGTGGCGACGGTGGCGCGCCGCGCCTCGACCTCGGCCTGCGTCACGAGGTCGTTACGAATAAGGTTTGTCGCGCGGTCATAAGCGGCATTTGCCGCCTTGAGTTGCGCTTGTGCCTGACCGAGCGCCGCCTCGGCACTCAGAGCTCTGCTATGCGCGGCACTGAGGTCGAAATTGTCGAGGACCGCCAACCGTTGACCTGCAACGACCCGATCGCCGGGGTTTACATCGAGCGATTCGATCCGGCCGCGTGCCACGGGCCTGATGCGCGCGACATGGAGCTGATCGTAGCCGACGCTGCCCGTCGCCGACACGGCATGAACCAGCGGACCGGACTTCGCCTCTTCGATCTGCAGTTGCAGGTTCGCAAGCTTCGACTCGGAGAGAGTAATCGTGGCTGGCAGATCCGGATCGGCAGCAGCTGCCGCCGGGATGCTCACGGGCGCCGCGATCGAGGCAGACGGCAACGAGCGGCCCGCCGCAAATCCCGCAGCCAAGGCGATAGCGACCGTCGCGACACCGAGAAGCAGACGGAGCCTCACAAGCGGCAATGTCCGACGAAGAGGCGATGGGCCATGACCAGAGTCCGCCCCATCAATCGCGATAACGTGGGCTGTTTGTAACAGGCGTGCATGCATCATTTTCCCGCTCCGACGAAAACCGTTGGTCGTATCGCTAGCGGGCTTTTCTGACACGGGCCTGAAGCCCATTTGCAGTGACGTTCAGGCTGGCTTCAGCTTTCTCCAAACGCGCCTTTGCGAAGACGCTGTGCAGCCCGAACTGCGCTCCCAGCAACTGGTGGGATCGAACCAAGTCGGCCACAGCAATTCACGACAGGCTCGCGTCGAGTTGAGCCGCCGTCATGCCGATGCTCATCGCAATGCTCCAGAACAGTCGCCATCTGCGGGTTTGTGCTGAGTGCTAAATCTTGAATGGAGAATGAGATGTTGCGAAAGGCAATGATCGCGTTGGCTGTTGCAGCCGTTGGCCTGGCCGCGCCAACCATGGCGCTGGCACGTGGCGGAGGCGGTGGTGGTGGCGGCCACGGTGGCGGTGGCGGCTTTGGCGGTGGTGGCTTCCACGGCGGTGGCTTTGCTGGTGGAGGCTTCCGCGGCGGCGGATTTAACGGCGGCGTCCATGCCTTTGGCCCTGGCCCCGCCGTCGTCCGCAATGGTGGCGGCTTCCGCGGCTTTGGCCCCGGCCCCGTCGTTCGGGGAGGTCACGATCACGACTTCGATCACCACCGCTATGGGCGGGGCTATGGGTTCTATCCCTACGGCTACTATGATGACTATGCATACTACGACTATCCCTACAGCTACGACGATTCGTATTACGACAACGGCACCTGCCACGTCGTAGACCGGCGCGTGCACACCACTCACGGCTGGCGCACGCGCCAGGTCCAGGTGTGCGGCTGATCATTCGCGGGAAATTTTCGCGTGCCCTGATACGTTGAACCACGACCGTTGACCTCAGCGCGGTTCCGCGCGCTGAGGCGCTTCATGCACCTGAGATCGAGCCTCGTTCTGAGCCGACCCCTTGCCCGAGCGCGGAAATGGTGTTTGGCAAAGTGGATGCGCAGTACGGCAGCTGTAGGGAAGACCTGCATCGGGATCGGCCGGCACAGGCTACACAGAGCAACCTTTCCAGAGGCGGCCTGATTGAGCACCCGGTTCGACTGACAGTAATCGGCGGCGGAAAGTCACCGCCGCGGATTATCCGTTGAATGGTGGAATAACGATCCCGTGAACAACGCCGTATGCTCTTATATGGGCTTGAACGGCTACATTTGCTGGATCGGTCTTGGCAGCGTGCGCCATAGTCGCGAAGACGGTGACAACCACGGCCAACATTCCGAACCAGCTCAAAACAGTGCTCCTCATGGCAGTTGCTCCTTTCCTTGCCGAGAATGTTTTCACGCCAGGGTTCGCTAACGAGCTTTCCTGACGCCGGCCTGAAGCCTACTCTCAGTGGCGTTCAGGTTGGCTTCAGCTTTTCCCTGCACCTACGCTTGATGACGACGGGTGAACCCATGAGAGTCTTGCTGGTGGAAGACGAACCGCACCTTGGATCGGCCGTGCAGGAGCACGTTCGAGCGGCGGGACATGCGGTCGACTGGTTCGAGCGGCTGGAGCCGGCGGAGCACGCGGTACGCACGGTCTCCTATGACGCGCTGCTGCTTGATCTGCACCTGCCCGACGGGCGCGGCCTCGATTTCCTGCGCAAACTTCGCCGCCGTGGTGACGCGCTGCCAGTTGTCATCCTCACCGCGCGCGACCTTGTCAGTGACCGGATCGAGGGGTTGAAAGCGGGCGCCGACGATTACATCGTCAAGCCGTTCGACCTCGACGAAGTGAATGCACGTTTGGAGGCCGTCAGCCGCCGATATTTCGGAAAGGCGGCGTCGATCCTTCAGATCGGCCCGGTTGAATTGGAGTGGGAGCTCAAAGTCGCGCGATTGGATGGGCGGCCCGTCGAACTCAGCGCGCGCGAATGGGCCGTGGTCGAAGTGCTCGGACGGCGGCGACAGTCGATCGTATCGAAAGAGCAGATCGAGGATGCGCTCTATGCCTTTGGCGAGGAGATCGAGAGCAACACCATCGAGGTCTATGTCAGCCGCGTCCGCCGCAAGCTCGGGCGAGATTTCATCCGCACGGTGCGCGGTCTCGGCTACCGCCTGGGAGAGTGAAAACATGGCGCACGGAAGCCTTGTTTCGCGCCTGATCTGGCTGCTGGCGTCCTCGATGGCAGCCCTGTGGGTCCTCGGCAGCGTGGCCGCAGGCACGCTCACGGTGTTTGAGATCAACGAACGACTCGACGATGCGATCGAGGAGGTCGCGCAGCGGCTTTTGCCGGCCACCTACGAGGCCGTGCGGCAGCCGGAGGCCATGCAGCAAATGGCGAAGCAATTGGTTGCCACGATGGATCCACGGGCCCTCGCCTATCAGATCGTCGGACCGACGGGCGAAATCGCGATGCGCTCGGAGAATGCGCCTGAGACACCGTTTCCGGTGCCGCGTCAGGCCGGATTCCACGACACGCCGCAGTATCGCGTCTATGCGCAGCCCGCCGCCGCCGATGGCTATTTCATCGAGGTTGCAGAGCCCAGGGCGCACCGTGCCGAGTCGCTGTGGCGCGCAACTGCGTTGACCGTCGGGCCACTGCTGCTGTTCCTGCCGTTGTTGTGGTTCCTGATCCGCTGGGCGGTCTTTCGGAGCATGCGATCGCTGGATCAGCTGCGGGTTGAGATCAGCCGTCGCGACGGCTCTAATCTGTCGCAAATCCCTGACATGGGGCTACCGACCGAGCTCGCGCCGATTCAGGCAGCGGTCAACCGGCTCCTTGAACGGCTGGAGCGCGCTCTGGCGACTGAGCGCCAGTTCGCGGCGAACAGCGCCCACGAGTTGCGGACGCCGATTGCCGCCGTGCTGGCCCAGATGCAATTGCTGTCGGCCCAACTCGCCGGAACGCCGCACGCCGAACGCTCGGCCCGCATCGTCGTCCAGATCAAGGGGCTCAGCAGCCTTGCCGAGAAGTTGCTGCAACTGTCGCGCAGCGGCGCGGGCGTCGGGATGCTGCGGGAACGCGTCGACATCATGACGGTCGTGCAGATCCTCGTCGACGAGTTTCGCCGGCGCGAAGACGTCAGGGACAGGCTGGTGGTCACCGCGGAAGGTCCGGACGAGTTCATCGTGCAGGGCGAACTGGACATCATCGGCATCACGCTTCGCAACCTCATCGAGAATGCGGTTCGTTACGGTGCCCCCGATGAGCCAATCGAGCTCGTCGTTAGCCACGACCGGCAGATTCGCCTGCTGAACGGCGGTGCCGTCATTCCATCGGAGATCCTCGATACCCTGAAGAATCCCTTCGTTCGTGGATGCTCGGTCGGCGCCGGAGGTGGTCTTGGGCTCGCTATCGTCGATAGCGTCATGAAGCAGATCGGCGGCAGCCTAACGCTTATTTCTCCCGTCATGGGGCGCGGCGGCGGCTTTGAGGCTCGCCTCATTTTCCCTGAACCAGCGTGAAGTCCCTCCGATGGACAGGCTGTCCCAAGGTATCGCCTGCATGAACTGCCGATTGCATTTGGTCATCGGCGCTGGGCCGGTATGGAGCGCGTGCGATTTTGCCCAACCGAGACCGAGGCGAAGGCGAGGTTGCCATGTTTGGCTGCCTGTTCCTTCGCTCCGGATCGTCGGTCACATGCAGGCCGGGATTGCCGATCGGGTCGCGCCCGACCTACCGACAACGCCCGGAGTCAAACGGGTATCAAGCGAGTGGAGATCGAATAATGGCCAGTTCCGCCGAATCGAACTTTCCACCTCTCCCAAGTCCACTCGTGAATATTTCCCCGCCTGAGATCGCCAAGCGCCGTTCCACGATCTGGTCGGGCCTTCGCGGGGAGACGGTCCAGATCATGCGGCATACCCAGTTTGAATATGGATTCCGGGCTCCATGGCACCTGCTCATTGCGGCAGAAATCGCCGAGCGCTACGATGGGGAGTCCTTTGTTGAAGGCCTGCCGCGGTCGACCTTGCGCGATTTCACGCACAAGCTGACTTTCGTTCCCGCCGGGCACGTCTTCCGCGGATGGCAGAGACCGCGCGCATTGACGCACACAACCTACTTCTACATTGATCCGAGCGGACCGCTCGCCGATCCCGCGCTGCGGTTTGAGGAGATCGAATTCAAGCCGCGCCTGTTCTTTTACGATCGCGATCTCTGGCAAACCGCTCTCAAACTCAAGTCAGTGATCGAGAACGCGGGCACGACGCATCGGCAATACGCCGAAGCTCTCGGCATCGTGCTGACGCATGAGCTCGTTCGCTTCAACGGCGACACGGAACCCCACCAGCCGGTCAGTCGTGGCGGCCTTGCTTCCTGGCAACAGAAGCGGGTCGCTGCTTATGTCGAGGAGCATGTCGCCGACGATATTCCGCTCGCGACGCTGGCCGAGCTGGCGCGGCTTAGTCGATATCATTTCTCCCGCTCGTTCAAACGTTCGTTCGGCCTACCGCCGCACCGATATCACGCGACCCGCCGAATCGAACGGGCCAAGCAGCTATTGGCGAATCGCGAACGATCGGTCACGGCGATTGCGCTTGAGGTCGGCTTCAGCGATACCAGCACATTCACCAGCGCGTTTCACAAGCTGACCGGCGAAACTCCGAGCTATTACCGTCGCCGTCTCGATTAAGGCGATCGGGGTTGCGGACGCCGTGTGATATCACACACCGACTAGGCCGCCCTTTGTGGCGCGTGACGCAGCTCGCGAACGACATCGTCGAAGGACGTAGCGATCTGCCTGCTGCCGATCGGCAGCAGGCGCGATTTCCTCTGATCTTCGAAACACGCGTCTCGAAACGAGACTCATTCGGCGGGCGTCCGGGCGGCGCTGGCTGACGGCATCCGTTCGTGGACGAGCCGGGCGAGGCCCGTGTGTAGAATGGCAGCAACGATGGCGCCGACGATCGGGGCTGTCAGGTACAACCAGGCGTCGTTGAAATTGCCGGTCGCGACCATTGGGCCAAGCGCCCGCGCCGGATTGAAGGCCGCGCCTGTGAGCGCACCACCCATGATGATGTTGAGGGTCAGGGTCATCCCGATCGCCAACGGCGCGAGGACGCCGGCGCGGCCCGCCACCGCGGTGCTGAGCACGACAGTGACCAGGAAGAAGGCGAGGGTGGCCTCGATCACGAAGCCGGCCCAAGCCGTGACCGTGAGGGTCGTGGCACCCAAAGCGACATTGTGCGCGAGCGCGGGCGTACCAAGGCCGGTCTCGGCACCGCCCAATACGGCCCGCAACAGGAGCGCGCCGACAATACCGCCAACGAGCTGGCTGACAATATAACCAGCCGCCTCGCCGACACGCATGGCGCCGGCGGCGAGCACACCCACAGTAACGGATGGGTTGAAATGGCCGCCCGACACCGAGCCGTAAGCGAAGGCGAAGACCATGACGGTCAATCCGTGAGCGAAGGCGATCGCGGCGAGACCGGGCAGGCCGACACCATCGCCGACCACGGCCCCGGCGCCGGCGCCGATGAATATTAGCGCGAAGGTGCCGATGAACTCCGCAAGGAGTTTTGGTGCAATCCGGTTGGACATCGTTGACTCCAGAGTGAGGTTGACCGCCCGGCGCGATCAGGTTCGCGCCGGGAAAGAACCGTTGGTCTTGGGGATGGCCGACGGCGCAGGGAGCGCCGCCGGCAGGTGAAGCGAGCGACCTACTCCGCCGCGATGGTCTGCGGTTTGAAATCGATGCCCATCGCCTTCGCGACGCCGGCGCCGTATTCGGGATCGGCCCTGTAGCAGTGGGCGATCTGCCGCTTGACGATCTCGATCGGAACGCCTTGCATCGCCGCCTTGTAATTCTGGAAGAGCTGCTCATTCTGGGCGGCGGTCATGAGCCGGAACAGGTCGCCGGGCTGACGATAGTCGTCGTTGCCGTCGCGGTGATTGTAGCGGTCGGCATCGCCGGAGATTTTCAGCGGCGGCTCGCGGAAGCGCTCGTCCTGCACCGGGCCGTTGAACGAGTTTGGCTCGTAATAGGCATCAGGATTGGGATTGCCTGCGAGCCGCATGGTGCCGTCGACGTTGTAGGTATGGACGGGACAGCGCGGCCTGTTGACGGGAAGCTGATCCGCATTGACGCCGACGCGATAGCGGTGTGCGTCGGCATAGGAGAAAATGCGCGCCTGCAGCATCTTGTCCGGCGAGTGGCCGATGCCGGGCACGATATTGGCGGGCGAAAGCGCGGCCTGTTCGACTTCGGCGAAATAATTCTGCGGATTGCGGTTCAGCTCGAGGATGCCGACTTCGATCAGCGGGTAATCCTTGTGCGGCCAGACTTTGGTAAGGTCGAACGGGTTGTACCAGTGCTTGTCGACATCGTTCTCCGGCATGATCTGGACGGAGAACTTCCACTTCGGGAAATCGCCCCTTTCGATCGATTCGAACAGGTCACGCTGATGGGTCTCGCGATCATAAGCGACCTTCTCGGCGGCTTCGGCGTTCGTCCAGTTCCTGATGCCCTGCATGGTCTTGAAGTGGAATTTAACCCAATGGCGTTCGTTCCTGGCATTGATGAATGAGTAGGTATGCGAGCCGAAGCCGTCGATGTTGCGATAACTCTGCGGCAGGCCGCGATCCGACATGAGGATGGTCACTTGGTGCAGGCTCTCCGGTGACAGGGACCAGAAATCCCACATCGCGGTCGGCGAGCGCATGTTGGTCCTCGGGTGCCGCTTCTGCGTGTGGATGAAGTCCGGGAACTTCAGCGCGTCGCGCACGAAGAATATCGGCGTATTGTTGCCGACCATGTCCCAATTGCCTTCCTCGGTATAGAGGCGCAGCGCGAAGCCGCGCACGTCACGCTCTGCGTCCGCGGCACCGCGCTCGCCCGCTACCGTCGAGAAGCGCAGGAACGCTTCGGTTTTTGCGCCCTTCTGCAACACCTTGGCTTTGGTGTATTTCGAGATGTCGTGAGTGACGGTCAGCGTGCCATAGGCAGCCGAGCCCTTGGCGTGCTGGCCGCGTTCGGGAATACGCTCACGGTTCTGGTGGGCGAGCTTCTCGAATAGAACGAAGTCCTGCATCAGCAACGGGCCGCGTGGCCCCGCCGTGATGCTGTTCTGGTTGTCGGAAACCGGCATGCCGCTGTCGGTGGTGAGTGTAGGGCGCTTGGCCATGGATTGCTCCTGTATTGCGAGACATTGAGATCCCCGGCAGCGCTGCCGCTCTTCGCGGCAACGGCTCTTGCGTTCGCAACGCCGGTTGTTGACGGAGTTGCGTTTGCGAGAAGCCGGGTGCGACGGAGATGTATGGTCTGCTTGGGGGACACTTAGGGTCTATTGCTCTAATTGTAGCGATCTTGCTCCAACCTTCGGAAGCGGGAGGCGGCGTCAAAACTGAAAAGACGAATCCCGGTCGATCACGACATAGTGGCTCGCGAGAGGGGTCTGTTACATCGTATGGCGCGACCTATCGCGCTTTTCGGAACAGCCAATGAGGCGTGGGTCGCGCGGAGTTGAGCCACGGGACTCACCTAGGTCAGTGGCGATCCTGCGTAACGAGCGCCGCCTGCAAGGGCCTTCGTGGTTATCTCTGATGGAGAATGACGGAGAGCCAACGGCCGTTGGTAGGCCAAACTGGCGCTGTCCGATGCTCTCGCATTCAACTGAATAACGTAACCGTGACGCTGGCTGATTCCCGAAGGCTGAGCGCAGGCGATCCGTTCAGGTAGACGTCAGGTAGTCCTGCCAACTCTGCGGCATCCGAACATGTCGTTAGAGGATCCCTATGTTCACACGTGCAAGAGAGTGCAGCTTCACAGCATCGAGGGTTACCTCCTGGAGGCCATCCAGCCATGCGTCAAGCCATCCACGTTGTCAGCCGCGGCAATGGCCCGATCGAAGCAAGTTGCTTCGAAAATGAGAACGGCAACGTCCTTGCTTGCTGCCGCTATCGCGTTGGGATGGTCATTCGGAACAACTGCCGCTCCAGTCGCTCCTCGCGATCCTCCCTGGAGCGCCGAGCGGATTGATCGTCTCCCCCTCGAGGTTCGCAGGGTTGTTGTCGCCAGGTGTGGAGCAGATGCGGAGGCCGGCCACTACTTCGCGACGTACGAGCACGACTCGAATGTCATCCATCTCGACTATTCCTTGCTTTATTGTCCCACCGCATCGAACCGTGAAATGACCCACGCTCTGCGCCAGACATTCGTCAAACGTCAAGGGGGATATGCGCTGTCAGAAGTGGAGTTCGATCGCGCCATCGACGCGCGCCATCTCTCCCCGATTTCGCGCTGGAGCGCGAGACGTTCCGGCGCTCACGATGGCAGACCGGCCTTTGCCGAGCGCTGACACAATTGACGGAGAATACGCGATGTCAGCGGTAGCATAGCACGTGAGTCAGTGATCGCTGACGCGAACGCATGGGTAATTTGCGTGACCAACAGGTGCGCCGAAGTCACCAGCCAAACGCTGCTTCGACGAGATAGCGTGGCCCCCACTAATGAGAGTGCGAGCCCGCCGATTTCTACGCTGGGCTACGCCACTGCCCTCTCGTGAGCAAACAGCGGTTTTCCTTCGCCAGGCGTTGGTTCAAAGAACGCTGCGACCGGGTGCGGTCATTGCCGCGTGCGCCCAGACCGAGAGTACCATGACCTAGTTTGACGAAACTGGCCCTCATTGCACGCTTGGCCTTCGCGTCATTGATTTGAATCCGGGCGTTGGGAAGCGCTTCTTCTCCACCCGCCCCGGATTGCTGGCGGATGTGAACCGCGATCGGCAGGACGGCCCAAGCTGACTTCCGCTGCGGCCTTGCGGCCCGGCTTCTTTGCCGCAGCCTCCTTTGCAGGCTTCTTGCAGGCGATCGGCATGAGCATTTCCTTTTGACCGCTTGCGGCCTTGCGTGGTTCTTGGCCGGCTTGGATGCTCTTGCGGTATTTCCGCCGCCGATGCTCTTGCGCTGCACCCGCGCGCAGAGCGCGTCATCATGCAGAACAATCCATCCGAGCTACTGGCAACGACAGTCGATAGCGTCTGCCTGGAGCTTGGAGAAAGGGCTCCCGCGCGAAGCGCGAGAGCCCAAAATCTTGAGCTAGTCTCCCGGATTCCAGATCAGGAAGAAGCCGTTGTCATCGCCCAAGCCAACGGCTCGGCCAAGATTGGCGTAGAGCTTGCGGGATCCCAACTCAGGCGCCGCGAGTGACGCCAGTAGTGAGCGCACCACGACTAGTCGCCGACGTCCAATCGTTGTCGTGGCGATACGCCGAGCTGCTATCAACTCGTAAAGCTTCGTGCGCCCCAAGCCGGTCACTTCGCATGCATCGCCAATTGTGCAGGTGAGCCGTTGGGCGAATGGCATCGTCCTCGGTTCTGCGGCTTTCGGAGCGGATAGACTGACTTGTGACTGTTGTCCGCCAGTTTTCTCTCGTCGATTGTATCTCACGTGACCCTCCTATTCGCACAAAGCTCGACAGGACAAGGGTCGATTGTGCGACGAGCAACGTCAATGCGAACATCCGAGGGCGCTCGCGTACGACAGCGCACGTCAGCGGCGGTTTGAATATTTTCGGACACCAAGGGCGACGAGGAAATTTTTCGCGAATGCGCTAGCCACAGTGAGGCATCGCGCCGAGGCTAGTCTGCTACTGTCGGCAGCAAATTCCCCAAGCGTTCGCCGCTGTTCACCAGCGTCTTATTCAACCATTATTCAACGAACGCGGCTGGTGGCTACCTAAGTGCCTGAGTTTGCTGGCGCTCCCTAGGGGAATCGAACCCCTGTTTCAGCCTTGAGAGGGCCGCGTCCTAACCGCTAGACGAAGGGAGCGTTGAGGGGGAAGGCAATAGCCTTGAAATCGGCCTGCCGCAAGATGGCTTGTGCGTTGCGGCGGGGATTTTGTCATCCATGCTTACCATGCCGTGCCGGCGATTTCGGCACGGGAGCGGCCCCGGAAAGCCCCTTGCGCCTGCGGGGCCTCAGCGCACGGACCAGCGATGCGGCCGCGCCGCGCGCATGATGGCCACCTCCGGATGTCATCCCTGCATCGCGCACGGCCCTGCTTTCGCCAAACGGAAATGCAAAACACCTGCCTGTGAAGTCACCCGGCGCCTGCCTCTGCTAACATCGCAGCTCTTCACCATGCTGCGCCGGGCAAGGCGCTCGAGACGCGAGAGGAGTGCTTGGAACAAAGCGCAAGCCCGCAGGCACGACAATTTGGCTCACGAATATCTTGGCAAAAACAAACATCAACGCGGCCGCAGGCCATGGAAGACGTTCCGCCCTGCCCGCACCGGTCAATAGCTTAAGCAGAGCGAGGACAGACCATGATCAAACTAAAAATCAACGGCCAGGAACAGAATTGGGATGGCGACCCGGATCTTTCGCTGCTGTGGTATCTGCGTGACGAAGCCGGCCTCACCGGCACCAAGTTCGGCTGCGGCCAGGCCCTGTGCGGCGCCTGCACCGTGATCATCGACAAGGAAGCGGTGCGCGCCTGCATCACCTCGGTCTCCGACGTCGCCGGCCGCGAGGTCACCACCATCGAGGGGCTGCACCCAACCGGCGACCATCCGGTGCAGAAGGCGTGGCGCCAGGTCAATGTTCCGCAGTGCGGCTACTGCCAGGCCGGCCAGATCATGCAGGCCGCGGCGCTGCTGGACCAGAACCCGAAGCCCAACCACGACCAGATCCGCGAAGCCATGTCGGGCAACATCTGCCGCTGCGGCTGCTACCAGCGGATCGAGAATGCCGTCCATCTCGCATCGACGGGAGTGTGACATGAACATCCGCACCAACATACCCACCAATTCTGGCAAGCTTCGCGGCTTCGAGAAGCACGTGAAGGTCGAGAACGTCTCGCGCCGCAGCATCCTCAAGGGTCTCGGCATCGCCGGCAGCTTCGTGCTCGCTGCGCCCGTGATGACGCGCCAGGCGTTCGCCTATGAGACCGGCGCGGGCAAGATGCCGCACGGCGTCGTGGTCGATCCGCGCGTGTTCGTCGCGATCGCCCCCGATGGCGTCGTCACCATCCTGGCGCACCGCGCCGAGATGGGCACCGGCGTCCGCACCAGCCTGCCTTTGATCGTCGCCGAGGAAATGGAGGCCGACTGGTCCCGCGTCCATGTCCAGCAGGCGCATGGCGACGAGGTCAAGTTCGGCAACCAGGATACCGACGGCTCGCGCAGCACGCGGCACTACCTGATCCCGATGCGCCAGATCGGCGCCTCCGCGCGTTCAATGCTGGAAGCCGCCGCCGCCAAGAAATGGGGCGTGCCGGTGACCGAGGTGAAGGCGCAGAACCATGAGGTTGTGCACAGCTCAAGTGGCCGCAAGATCGGCTTCGGCGATCTCGCCGCCGATGCCGCCAAGGAGTCGGTGCCGAGCATTGAAGGCCTCAAGCTGAAGGATCCGAAGGACTTCCGCTATCTCGGCAAGGGCCAGGTCTCGATCGTCGACCTGCACGACATCACCACCGGCAAGGCGCATTACGGCGCCGATACCCGCCTGCCCGGCCTGAAATATGCGGTCATCGCCCGCCCGCCGGTCACCGGCGGCAAGGTCAAGTCGTTCGATGACAGCGCGGCGATGAAAGTGCCCGGCGTCGAGAAGGTGATGGAAGTCAAGGGCTGGCCCTGGCCGTCCAAGTTCCAACCGCTCGGCGGCGTGGCCGTGATCGCACGCAACACCGGTGCCGCGATCAAGGGCCGCGACCAGCTGAAGATCGTCTGGGATGACGGCGCCAACGCCAAGTACGATTCCGTCACCTATCGTGCCTCGCTCGAGGAAGCCGCGCGCAAGCCCGGGCTCATCGTGCGCAAGGAAGGCGACGTCGATGCGGCGCTGAAGAGTGCCGACAAGGTGATCGTCGGCGAATATTACCTGCCGCATCTCGCCCATGTCAGCATGGAGCCGCCGGTCGCGGTTGCCGACGTCAAGGGCGACAAGGCCGAGATCTGGGCGCCGGTGCAGAGCCCCGGCGGCACCCGCGAGGATGTCGCCAAGACGCTCGGAATCCCCGAGGACAATGTCACCGTCAACGTGACGCTGCTCGGCGGCGGCTTCGGCCGCAAGTCGAAATGCGACTTCGCGCTCGAGGCGGCCTTGCTGTCGAAGGAACTCGGCGCGCCGGTCAAGGTGCAGTGGACCCGTGAGGACGACGTGCATCACGACTTCCTGCACACGGTCTCCGTGGAACGGATCGAGGCCGGCCTCGACAAGAGCGGCAAGGTGATCGCGTGGCGGCACCGCAGCGTGGCGCCGACCATCGCCTCGACCTTCGCCGCCGGCGCCAATCACGAAGCGCCGTTCGAGCTCGGCATGGGCCTGATCGACAACCCGTTCGAGATCGCCAATTTGCAGTGCGAGAATCCGGAAGCGGCCGCGTTCACGCGGATCGGCTGGTTCCGTTCGGTGTCCAACATCCCGCGCGCCTTCGCGGTGCAATCCATGGTCGGGGAAATCGCGCATGCGACGGGCCGCGACCAGAAGGACATGCTGCTGGAACTGATCGGAAGCCCGCGGATCGTGAACCTGTCCTCGGTGAAGGATCCCTGGAACTACGGCGAGCCCTATGACAGCTACCCGATCGACACCGCGCGGCTGCGCAAGGTGGTCGAACTGGTCGCCGAGAAGGGCGAGTGGGGCCGTAGCGTGCCGAAAGGCCATGGTCTCGGCATCGCCGTGCATCGTTCCTTCGTCAGCTACATCGCGACCATCGTCGAGGTGGCGGTTGACGACAAGGGCAAGCTCACGGTGCCGCGGGTCGACACCGCGATCGATTGCGGCACCTACGTCAACCCGGAGCGGATCGCCTCGCAGATCGAAGGCGCCGCGATCATGGGGCTGAGCCTCGCCAAATATGGCGAGATCAGCTTCAAGGACGGCAAGGTGCAGCAGAGCAATTTCGACGACTTCCCGGTGATCCGGATCGACGAGTCGCCTGCAATCACCAACGTCTACATCGTGCCGCCCGGGGCAGACACCCCGCCGAGCGGCGTCGGTGAACCCGGCGTGCCGCCGTTCGCACCGGCCCTGAGCAACGCGATCTTTGCCGCCACCGGAAAGCGCATCCGCGCGCTTCCGATCGGCAAGCAGCTGGAGACCTGAGGCAGGAACGTTAGCTGAAGCGGGCCGTTCTCATCGATCCGAGGCATGATCCGGAAAAGTGCGAAGCGGTTTTCCGAGAAGATCATGCCCCAGCAAATCAGCTAAAGCGCGATCTAGATCGCGCTTTAGAGGAGCAGATCGATGAGAACCCCACCTCGAAAATTCCAGACGCTCGCGGCGATCTTGTCCGCGGGCGTCTTGCTTTTTGCGACACAGGCAGCGTTTGCGCAAACTGCCTCGCCGCCAAGCACGACCGCGACGCGTCCAGCGAAAGTGCTGCCCGACCAGACCTCGGTTCCGAGCAGCGGTCCACCCTCGACCACCGGCCAAACCACAGGCGAGGCCACCCGTGATCCCACGATCAAGAAGATGAACGAGGACGAGAAGCAGAAGGTCGATACCAAGGGCAAGTAGCGCATGATCCGGAAGGATCATGCTGAAAGCCAAAGCGGACCGGGAAGCGGCGGTCTCCCCAACCGCCGCTTCCCGATCGCATCGCCCCCTATCGGTGAGAAGCGCTTTCTGGAGCTTCGGTTCTGATTCAATAGAACCGAAGCTCCGATCGCGTGCCTTACTTCTTGTCGAGCGCGAACACCCAGATCACGCCGCCTTGCGGCACGTTGTTCTCGAAGCCCGCAACCTTGCCGGCGAGCGCGTCCTGGATGCGCTGCGCGTCGACGCCCCAGCCCGACTGGACCGCGATGTACTGCGTCCCATCGACCTCATAGGACATCGGCATCGCCATGATGCCGGAGTTGGTCTTCTGCTGCCACAACAGCTCGCCGGTCTTGGCGTTGAAGATGCGGAACATCCGGTCATTGGTGCCGCCAGCGAGAACCAGGTCGCCCGCGGTCGCCGTCACCGAGCCGAACAGCTGCGACGTCTTGAAGTCGTGCTGCCAGACCTTCTTGCCGGTGGCCGGATCCCACGCCTGCAACTCGCCGAAATGATCGGCGTTCGGTGCCGGCGTTAGCCCGATGTCCTCCGGCTTGGTGCCGAGCCAGAGCTGGCCGGGAACCAAGGGCTGCTTCTCGCCCGTGAAGCCGCCGCAGAAGTTCTCGTTGGCGGGAACGTAGACGAGCTTGGTGCTCTGGCTGTACGCCGCCGACGGCCAATCCTTGCCGCCCCACAGCGATGGGCAGAACTCGACCCGCTTGCCGATCACCGGCTTGTGCTCGGGATCGACGATCGGCCGGCCGGTCTCGGCCTCGATGCCCTTCCAGACATTGGTCTTCACGAACGGCCAGCCGGACACGTAGTTGATCTTGTCGGGCTTGTTCTCGAGCACCCAGAAGATCGCGTCGCGTCCCGGGTGGATCAGGCTCTTGAACGAGCGTCCGTCACGCTGCAGGTCGACCAGCATCGGCGCATCGACCTCGTCCCAGTCCCAGGAATCGTTCTGGTGATACTGGAAGTGCTTCTTGATCTGGCCCGTCTCGGGATCGAGGCCGAGCACCGAGCTGGTGTAGAGGTTGTCGCCGGCATGAGCCGAGCCTGGCCATGGCGCAGCGTTGCCGACGCCCCAGAGGATCGTCTTGTTGTCCTTGTCGTAGGTGCCGGTCATCCAGGCCGATCCACCGCCCGACTTCCAGTCGTCGCCGCTCCAGGTCTCGTGCCCGGGCTCGCCTTCGCCGGGGATGGTGAAGGTGCGCCAGAGCTCCTTGCCGCTCTCGGCATCGTAGGCGACGACATAGCCGCGCACGCCGAACTCACCGCCGGAGCCGCCGACGATCACCTTGCCGTCAACCACCAGCGGCATCAGCGTCAGGTACTGCCCCTTCTTGTAGTCCTGGACCTTGGTGTCCCAGACCACCTTGCCGGTCTTGGCGTCGAGCGCGACGACATGGTCGTCGGTGGTAGCGAAGTAGACCTTGTCCTGCCACAGGCCGACGCCGCGGCTGGTCGGATGCAGCTGGAACAGATCGTCGGGAAGCTGCCGCTTGTAGCGCCAGTATTCCTCGCCGGTCTTGGCGTTGAGCGCGATCACCTGCCCCATCGGGGTCGCGGCGAACATCACGCCATTGTTGACGATCGGCGGCGCCTCATGGCCCTCGATGACGCCGGTCGAGAAAGTCCAGACCGGCTTAAGGTCCTTGACGTTGGAGGTGTTGATCTGGTTGAGCGGACTGTACCCCTGTCCGTCATAGGTCCGGCGATACAGCATCCAGTTGCCGGGTTCGGGATTTTCGAGACGCGCTGAGGTCACCGAACTGTAGTTTTCAATCGGCCCCGCGACGGCGTAGGTCGAAATGAGGCACGTGAATGCGACACAACTCGACAGTAACCACTGCTTGCTTGTCATGAGATGCTACCTCCCTGCTCTGTTTTGTTTTTTCAGCTTAGGTCATGCAGAAATCCCGGTGTGGCCTCATCCTCCTTGCTGAGCACCCACCTTCCCGACGAATGGCGCGGCGACCGTGATCGCGCCGTCGGCAACCGTCAGCGGCAAGGCCGCGAGGCGACGTGGCGCCGGCCCGAACACGACCTGCGCATTCTGCCGCGGATCGTATTCGGAGTTGTGACAGAGGCATTTCAGAACGTTCTTGTCGCCCTGCTCTTCCTTCAACCAGGCAGTGATCGGACATCCGGCATGCGTGCAGATGACCGAGTAGCAGACGATGCCGTCAGGCGCGCGGGCGCGCGTGGCATCGTCGAGTTCGCTCGGATCGAGCTTGACGAGCACGACCTCGTTGAGCCGCGAGCCCTTGCGGACGACCGAGGTCTTCGGGTCCTGCGGCCAGGCGCGAATGGGCGGTCCGCCGAGTTTCAGATCATCCGACTTGATGACCTGGCCGGCCTTGTCGCCTTCGGCGCGCACCAGCACGTCGGCTTTTTGCGGTCGCTCACTGGCGCCGGGCTGGTCTTCATCGTCGGCGGCTGCGGGTTCGATCGCGGCGAGACAGGCGCAGCCCGCAAGCGCGGTCAACACCGCGCGACGCGTCGGGTCCGCGAACGAACCCGATGCATCGGACTCAACTCTCTGTTCGACGGAAGCGCTGGGGTTGGACTCCGACATGGCGCAAGCTGAGCGTGCAACTCGGCCGAAAAGATGGCGGCACACATTCTCGATGCGCGAACGCATGCGCAAAAAATACGCTGCAGCTTTTGGTTGATCGACCGCGCCGCTTCGCGATTGCTTCGATCAGGGCTCGTTGACGAAGCTCAGCCTGCCGGCAGGTTTCAGTGTCTTTGCATCAAATGTGCGGATCTCTGTTGCACCGCCTATATCAAGCGTGAGGACCAGCCGTTCACCGGCGACGCCGGTTGCGACGATACGGGCGCCCTTCGGCAGCGCAGCAGTGACATCGGATACGGAAACGGGGCTTCCCTCGCTGCGATAAAGGCGGTAGCCGATGGCAATCAACACGACGGCCACGGCCAATGCCGAGGTCAGGCCCGCGATCAGCATCATGCGCCGCACCCGCGCGATCAGCGTGGCTTGGTCGGGGGTCGGTTCGGTCACAGCGGTGTCGGTCATCACAAGGCTCTATCTTTGCAACAGGTCGATTTGAATCAGGTTTCTTCGAATGGCGGTCGGAAGCTGGAGGTCATCGTCGCAGGCGACGAGGGCTCGGCCCGGCTTGACCGCGTGCTCGCACAGCGCACGCCGGAGCTGTCGCGGTCCCGGCTGAAGGCGCTGATCCTCGCCGGTTCCGTGGCCGTCAAGGACGCCGTCGTGCGCGACCCCGCTTATCATGTCGCCAAGGGCGATACGATCATAATCGACGTGCCGGAGGCCGTGCCCGCCGAGCCCCAGGGCGAGGACATCGCGCTCGATATCGTGTTCGAGGACGACGACATCATCGTCATCAACAAGCCGAGGGGCCTCGTCGTGCATCCCGCGGCCGGCCACGCCACGGGAACGCTGGTCAACGCGTTGATCGCGCATTGCGGCTCGAGCCTGTCGGGCATCGGCGGGGTCAAGCGGCCGGGCATCGTGCACCGTCTCGACAAGGACACTACGGGACTGATGGTGATTGCCAAGAACGACCACGCCCATCAGTCGCTGACCGCGCAATTCGCCGACCACGGCCGCACCGGCCCGATGGAGCGCGGCTACATGGCGTTCGCCTGGGGCGTGCCGAACCGGCCCCACGGCACCATCCACGCACCGATCGACCGCCACCCGCATGCCCGCGAGAAAATGGCTGTCCGCCAGAGCGGCCGCGAGGCGATCACCCATTTCGAGGTGCGAGAGAGCTTTGCCGGCCGCGACGGCAAGCCGGTCGCCTCGCTCTTGGCCTGCCGGCTCGAGACCGGGCGGACCCATCAGATCCGGGTCCACCTTGCCCATCTCGGCCATCCCCTGATGGGCGACAGCGTTTACGGCGCCCACTTCAAGACCAAGGCCGGGCAGCTCAGCGCGGAAGGTAAGGACGCACTCACCGCGCTCGACCGCCAGGCCCTGCACGCCTATCTGCTGGCTTTGGAACACCCCCGGACCGGGGAACTTTTGCACTGGGAGTCGGCTTTGCCGGAGGATTTGCTTCTCCTGCAGCGGGCGCTGGCAGCGGCGGTATGACGCACCCCCTGCTGAAAAGCCTTGCCATGACAACAGGTTATGGCTGCCACACGGGGACGTGACGTCAGCAATCCTTCCCTATCACGGACAGTTTGGTGTATGTTGCACCTGCGTTGAATATCCAACGCGGAACATCGCAGCATGGCCGGCTTTAACCCAGCGGCCACCTGCCGGGCCCGCCGCTATCGGGGGCCTGAACCACTGGAGGGCGCAAGTAATGGCCCGTACAGCTACGTTGCCGGTCCTCAATGGAGAATCCGGCCTTTCACGTTACCTCGCCGAGATCCGCAAGTTCCCCATGCTGGAGCCCCAGCAGGAGTACATGCTCGCCAAGCGTTGGCGCGAGCATGACGATCGCGACGCGGCGCATAAGCTTGTCACCAGCCATCTCAGGCTCGTGGCCAAGATCGCCATGGGCTATCGCGGCTACGGCTTGCCGATCTCCGAGGTCGTCTCGGAAGGCAATGTCGGCCTGATGCAGGCGGTGAAGCGATTCGAGCCCGAGAAGGGCTTCCGTCTCGCCACATACGCCATGTGGTGGATCAAGGCGTCAATACAAGAGTACATCCTGCGTTCCTGGTCGCTCGTGAAGATGGGCACCACCGCGAACCAGAAGAAGCTGTTCTTCAACCTGCGCAAGGCGAAGAGCAAGATCTCCGCACTGGAAGAGGGTGATCTCCACCCCGACCAGGTGAAGCTGATTGCCAAGCGCCTCGGCGTGACCGATCAGGATGTGGTCGACATGAACCGCCGCCTCGGCGGCGACGCGTCGCTCAACGCCCCGATCCGCGACGACGGCGAAGCCGGCGAATGGCAGGACTGGCTGGTCGACAACTCGCCCAACGCCGAAGCCTTGATGGCCGAGAGCGAGGAGTTCGATCATCGCCGCCAGGCCCTGAACGGTGCGATCGGCGTGCTCAACCCGCGCGAACGCCGCATCTTCGAGGCGCGGCGTCTGGCCGATGAGCCGATGACGCTGGAAGACCTCGCCGCCGAGTTCGGCGTGTCGCGCGAGCGCGTGCGGCAGATCGAGGTCCGCGCGTTCGAGAAGGTGCAGTCGGCCGTCAAGGGCACGATCGCCCGGCAGGAAGCCGCTCTCGAAGCCGCGCACTAATCGCGCGGCGGCAAGCCAACAGACACGAAAGCCGGCGGCAACGCCGGCTTTTTTGTTTTCTGTAGGAAGGATGGCGCGCAGCGATACCCATCATCCTGCCGCGCTCTTGGCCATGTCGGCTAGGGGGTAAATGCTGACACGCAGGTGGTGCCGGCGCGCTGGCGCTTCGAAGGCAGCACTGGTCGCATCTCACGATCGCCCCGCTACCCCTTCTGGGTAAGAAACGTTTGCAGGACAACGCAGTTTTCTATTCGTCAGGATTTTGCACTTTACATCCTGGGGCTAGAGCCAACGCTGCCCGTGTGTATTTTAAGCGGGCGGCGTTGTGCCCTGGTCGTGACCGGTGTGCGGCAAGATGGACCCGGCCGAGACAAGGCTCGACAAGTAAGAAGCGATCAGCATCGCGAAGCTTGTCTCGTGTGAGGAGCGCGTGAATGCCGGAAGTATCGCGGAGCCATGAGCCGCCTCGCCGCGAAGCTCCAGCGCACTCCCAAGCCCCGGCGGACCGTCTCGCTGAAGATTCGCCAGACGCGTCCCGATCGCCACAGACTGCTCTAAGCGCCTCGCCTTGCCTCAGTCATCATCAGACTTTCAAGCTCTCTGACGGCCGCTTCTTCGGTGACGCCGTCGACAACGGCAACCTCTCCCGAAAGGCGCTCGACTGCAGCCGTATAGAGCTGTCGTTCGCTGTAGCTTTGGCTGGAATTCAAATCCGGCCGATAGAGATCGCGCATCGCTTCTGCGATGGCGAGAATATCTCCCGACTTGATCTTGCTCTCATATTCCTGAGCAAGCCGGGACCAATTGCCACGCGCTCTGCGAGGCGCTTGACGCAGGATACTTCGCGCGTGCTGGATGGCAGCCGGATCGGAAAGCTCACGCATCCCGACGCTTGCCGCCTTTCTTGTAGGAACTCGCAGCGTCATTTTGCTTTTCGCGAAATAGACGACAAAGAACTCAAGCTGAGCTCCTGCCACCGCCTGTTCCTCGATCGCGACAATCTGGCCGACGCCGTGAGCCGGGTAGACGATCAGATCAGTTGCCTTGAATCCAAAGCGCGTCTCGATGCAACGGCTCCCACTCGTTTGATCGACGGAGGGTACCGGTATGGGACGCGCAGGATTTGAACGATTGGATTGCGATTGACCGCTAAAATTCATCTCGCGATTTGCCCCGCAGCTCGAGGAATTGGCTCCACTGCCATTTCCCGCTTTGATCAATCAGTACGTCAGAACCAAAATGCTGGACTCAAAATCATTAATTGCAGTCCCTCACTAATAGGCCGCGAGCGAGAGCGCCGCCACGAGAAATGCGATCAGCTGGCATTCCCTTTGATAGCTGTGGTTTCTTGGCAACTTGTTCCCTATCGAGGAATCAACGGATCTCCTTTGGGTCAAACGCCCGGTGGCGGCTTCAGAAATCTGCTGCGGGCGATAGTTCTTGCGCCGCAAGACTTCCAGAAAAATGAAGGGCCAATCAAAACGTCCGCCCGGAGTGTCACCTGTTACTTGCAGCCGCGGCAAATCGTAAGCTTGCCCTTTAGCTTGTCATCGTCGCCGGGATCGACTGATTGGTGGTCAGAGACACGATCAGCTTCCTGATCGAGCGCGGGATGCTTTGCCCGGTGCGACTTGACGGGTCGCGTCGGCCGGTTTGACGTGTCGTCCTCGATGCCGACGCTAAAACCATCGTAATCGGGGACAGGTCTAGCCGACGGCCGTGACCTGTCGATCACTTGTGCCTGCGAGACACTGTCGGGCTCTAACGGCGTGTGCTCGACAGTGGCAGATCGTGAGGCAGTCGGGCGTGGCGGCGAATCTTTAGCGGCACGGGGCGCCGAATTCCTAGCGGTCGCCGGCGATGGCCAGACGCTGCTGGTTGCGGCCGTAGGTGCCGTTCCCTCATTCGACCGCGGCGGCGCAATCGAAAGCGGAGGAGAAAGCGAGGTCTGACATCGCGCGCCGTCTTGTGACCAAACTCCCGCCGCCAACAAACCAAGGGCAAACAGTGTTGCGTTCTTCATAACCCGTCCTGCAAATCATTTGGAATGAAAACATTGATCACGTGGCTCCGATCGCCACGCTTCGGCAAAAATTCCACATCTGACATGGCGATCAAAATTGACGAAAGTGGGGAGCCGTGGGCGGACACAGGCGTGCTTCGGCCCACCCTCGCTGCTCGCCCGAGGCGCTCCTGGCCATGTCGCCAAGGGCCAGAAGCAGCCGCTCTGCCTATCGGGTTGAGGGCGTCCCCTCGCTCGGTGGACACTCCCGATAGCCGAAGAGCTCGATCAGCACGCGACCTTTCAGCGTATGGAATGCATCGCTATCCATATGATGGCCTTCGAGCAGATGGCGCCGCAATCCTTCGCTATACTGGGAAAGTAGCGCACGGCTCGCACGCGTATCGGGACCGGTGCGGTTTTCCGCAAGGTCGTGGCCAGCGTGAAACATCAGTTGAGCATCGCGCTGAACACAGACATTCCGAATGCCAAGGAACAGCGTGCAAGCTGATTTGCAAATCCCTTCGATGCGAAATTCATCGCCGCTCGCGTTGTATTGACGAACGATCTTCAAGAAGTCCGGAATGTAACCACCGTCGGCAAACGGCACGGACGACCCTGCCGACCACGCAGGGGAAGCCAAAGCGCACAGTATCGCCGCGCAAATCCAACGCCATCGAAGCATCGAGCACCCCCAAAGTTCGATGACCGCCAATAGCCTGATTGAACGCGACCGAGCAACGAACGTCGGCGTTCGGTCAAAGCCGCGCATAGCGACCGAACCGGGGGACTTCCGGTCCAACCCGAAGAGAGGAACGTTTCATTTTTCGGCCAGGATGGGGGCAGCTTGTGCCGGGAGCACGATCACTTTCGCTCCGACTTTCACCCGATCATAGAGGTCCGCGACGTCCTCATTGGTCAGCCGGATACAGCCGGACGAAACCCGCTTCCCAATCGTATCGGGCTTGTTGGTGCCGTGAATTCTGTATTCGGTATCGCCGAGATACATCGCCCGGGCGCCGAGCGGATTGCCGGGCCCCCCTGCCATAAACCGCGGCAGATAAGGCTGGCGCGAAATCATCTCTGCCGGCGGACGCCAATCCGGCCATTCTGTCTTGCGGGCCACGGTCTGTTCACCGGACCATGTGAAACCTTCGCGGCCGACGCCGATGCCGTAGCGCATCGCCTGTCCATCGTTCAGAACGAGGTAAAGGAATGTGTTTCCGGTATCGATGACGACGGTGCCCGGCGCCTGGTGACTGGCGTAATCAACCACCTGCCGAACAAATCTTCCGGGAGCGTCAGCGGCTTTTGGTGTTTCGACCCGGGGCGCTGGGGCCGGGATTGGAACCGGAACTGACGCTGGTGCCTGAACTGGCGCCGATACGTGAATAGGCGCCGATGGCGTAGGACTAGATGGCGCCGGGACCTGGTGCGCGGCTTGCTTCCGTATCGGTTGAACGCTCGCCGGCCGCCACAGCAAACCGTACCCCAATGCGGCAGCCGCCACGGCGCCAATTGCAACTCTTCCGATCACCGGCAGCGCGAGCGCCTCAGTCTTCCTACGTTTGGCCCGCTTTGCCATGTCTTTCCCCCGATCCCTGTGCTTCGAACAGGTACCCAGCAAATTTTAACAAGCTTCGAAGCGATTTCGTTCAGGCTGGAAATCGCCAAGCGTCGTTAACGCCAGCTCTTGTTCCGCAAAGGTTGAGAGGCACCGCTCGACATCCAGGCAGTTTGTAGGATGGGTGGAGCGCAGCGATACCCATCATCCCACCGCGCAGCACAAGGTCGATGGGTATCGCTTCGCTCCACCCATCCTACGAAGCTGGTTTTTGGCATGATACTTCGGCACGCACCTCGATCTGGGACGTATACCCATAGATCCGCCTGCCGACGAATGTCCGCATTAGCCTCAGCAGCGGACAAAGGAGGCGCTCTTGGCCATATCGGCTAAGGGCCAGCAAGAGACATGAACCGACCGGAGCGGCTACGGTCAAAGGGTGTTCTTGTATACCCGCCCATCCTTCATAATAACCCTGAAGTTCTTGGCGGGATCGGCGATCAGGTTGATATTCTCCAGTGGATTGCCGTCGACCAGCAGCAGATCGGCAAGCGCGCCCTGTTCCACGACTCCGAGCTTGCCAGGATACGGACTGCGTTTGCCGGACAATGCCAGCAGTTCGGCGTTGGTTCCGGTCGCCATGGCGAGCGCTTCGGCTGGACTGTACCAACGGACAAGCGAGGCCAGAATTGCCCCCTGTTGCTGCGCCAGCGCTTGTGAGAACAGGACATCGGTACCCCACGCCGTCTTGATCTTGTACTTCTTCGCCAGTTCGTATGTCGCGGCTATGCCGGGCCAAACTTCATCAGCCTTGGCTCGTTGAACCGAGCCTATAGGAAAGCCTAGTCTCAACTCCTCGGGGAGGGGCTGCAGACTCAACCACACGCCCTTCTCGGCCATCAACTTGGCGGTTGTCTCGTCCATCAGGAAGCCGTGCTCGATGCACTTCACACCGGCAGCAATCGATCGCTGAATCGCCGCTGGCGTAAAGGCGTGCACGGTGACGTAAGTCCCCCAATTGTCGGCCGCTTCGACAGCCGCCCGCAGTTCCGCCTCCGTGAAAGTCGACACGTCGATCGGACTGAACGGCGAGGAAACACCGCCACCGGCCGTCAGCTTGATCTGCGAGGCGCCCTGCATGAGTTGCTCGCGGACGCGGACGCGCACCTCGTCGGGGCTGTCGGCGACCATACTGCCGCCAACCTGTTCCATGCGGCTGAGCATGCCGCCGATCGTCCGCGGCAGTTCGGACAACTGGCGGAAATCTCCGTGTCCGCTGGTTACCGTGATGATAGCCCCTGAGGGATAAATACGGGGCCCCATGATAATCCCCGAGTCAACTGCACTCTTTAGTCCGAATACGGGGCCACCCACGTCGCGGATCGTAGTGAAGCCGCGCATAAGCGTGTCTGTCGCCTCGACGCCCGCCGCGATATTGTTGTATCCGGCGTCACCGCTGACCGCCTGAACGGGATTGGGCCGTATCAGCATCGCATGCCAATGCGCGTCGATCAGGCCGGGCATTAGCGTTCGCCCATTCCCGGCGATGACGGTCACGCCTAACTCCGCGGCGATGGGCTCCGTCGAAATGCGCTCGATGATGTTGCCTTTGACCAGCACATTGGACGGCGCGGAGAGTGAGGAGCCTTTGCCATCGAAGATGCGCACATTCTGGAACAGCGTTGCGCTGGCATTCGCTGGCGGATTGCCTTGCGCACGAGCGGCGGACGCGAGCCCGACGGCTATAAGCGGAAGCGCGGCGACGAAAATCCTTCGGGACATCGAGTTCATCTTGTCCTCCTCCTGGCAGACGTCGCGGGAGCCTCTACAACCTCTCGTCGAGCATATCGGCTACGCTGGACGGCTTCAATGAAACAGAGCCTGCGCGGCTCATGTCCGAGATGGGTTAGAAGGCGATTTCCCTGAAGTCGGATCGGGTTTCCGCTTCGTCCCCGAAAGCGGGCGTCCTGGATTTTAATGAAATACGCGCCCTACTCGCCCCACTGCCGCGCCATCGTCGCGAGCGCGCAGCCTTCGCAGTAGCGGGCGTCCTTGAAGTCGATCCAGTTGTGCGCATAGACCCGCTCCAGCGGAATGCCGTAACGCGCGCACAGCACCCTTACCAGCACCCGCCATGCGGCGATCTGCGCGTCGGTCGGGCCCCTCGTGACATCAGGATAATTGCCGGCGAACTCGACGCCGATCGAGGTGTCCTTGTTCACCTGGCGATAGGTCTTGCTGTTGTCGATGTACTTGTTGTCGTTGCGGTCGGCACCGTCGGTGTGGGTCGGGACCAGATTGTCTGCGACCGCCCAATAGACCGTGCCGTCGGTCTCAACCCAAACCATCACGCCGCGGCGCGTCGGGTTCTTGTGCTGCTCGGCGGCGCCATTTCGTGCCGAGCCGGCCGGGCCTTCGGTCTGGTGCACGATGATGTTGCGCCACGGGTGGGATTTGGCGACGTCGCCCCAAGGCGACAGCCACACCATCTTCAACCCGGGAATCTCGGGCGTGCCCTGCGATCGCGCGATCGCTGCAAGATCGGTTTCGGCCGATGCGGCGGAGGACAGCACGAGCGCAAGGAGTGCGGTGAGCAGGCGAGGCATCATCACGGAGAGATCCAGTGTCGCCCCTCGTTAGCACGTCCCTCGTTAGCACGCTCACGCGCGCTTGCGCAGGGTCTCCTCCACGAGAGCGACCATCTCGGAAGGCAGCTTCGGCTCATAGGTCGCATAGCCGTTCTTGCCGCCCTTCTTGGCGTCGTAGAGCGCGTGGTCGGCGGCGGCGACCAGGCGGTCGGGATGCAAGCCGATCTCGCGGGTCCATTGCGCGACGCCGATCGAGACCGCGATCGGAATGTCGTTGCCGGTGCACTGCTCGGCGTCGGCGCGGCAGACCTCCAGCACGCGGCGGGCAATCATCGCGCCCTCGCGCAGCGTCGAGGACGGCAGCACGATGCAGAACTCGTCGCCGCCGGTGCGGGCCAGCATGTCGCCCGGGCGGAGCCTTGTCTGCGCCATCAGCGTGAAGTGCTGCAGACAGGCGTCGCCGGCGGCGTGGCCATGGGTGTCGTTGATGCCCTTGAAGCCGTCGAGGTCGATCACCAGCAGCGCGAAGGCTTCGCCGTTGCGCTCGGAGCGCGCGCATTCCTCGGTCAGCCGCTGCAACAGATGGCGGCGGTTGCCGACGCCGGTGAGATCGTCGAGCAGCGCGAGGTCGGCGACCTCGTTGCGCAGCCGGTCGATCGCCATCAGCAGGAAGCCGAAATTGAGCGCCATCGACAGGAACACCATCAGCAGGATCACCAGCGACTGGCTCGCACTGAAACGAACGAAAGTGAACTCGCCGGGCTCGAGCACGGCGCCGACGAGGCGCAGCGCATAGATGCAGATCAGTACGGAGGCGACGATGCCGGCGAGGCGCGCGCCGGGGTTGACGCGGCCGTTCTCGGGCGACAGCAACAGCTTCAGCGTCAGCGCAAACGGCGTGACCTGGGCGACGGTGTAGACCAGGATGCGCATCGGCATGCTGTTATAGGCAAAGATGAAGAAGCCGAGGCCGGCGAAGGCGAATGCGGTGGACAGCGCGGTGCTGCGCCAGCCGACCGGCTTGCCGTAGAAGCGCTCGATGCCCATCGCGGCAAGGCCGGCGGCGAACACCATCAGCGTCCCTGCCGCGAGCAGCGGCAGCAGCGAGTCCGTCATCATCACGCGAAGCATCGCGCAGGCGGCGCCGGCGGACGCGACGAAGGTGGACGCGGTCCAGAACCGCGCCGCACCGAAAGCTGGATAGCTGCGCGCGACATAGGCCCAGATCAGGCCGAGCGCGAGAAAATTGATAACGAATACCGTCCAAAGCGTCGGAACGCTCAACATCGCCCCTGTTCGAGACCCGTATCGGCCTCGCCTCTCCTGAAATGACCGTCCGCCCCTTGGGGCGTTTCTCCCAATGGCAATCCCCGTTGCCTTACCGACAGGATGCGGCCGCGCCGCTTAACGGACTCTCACCCGCCACGCGCCAATCCGTGCTGTGGTTTTGAATTGATGAAGATCGGCGCAGCGGCCGTTTGCGCGTCGTTAAGCATGACGGATGCGACGCCGCCGCGATGCGTGACACGCGCACACTGGCGAAAAACTGGCGAAAACACGTAACAGCTGTGGATAACACGATGACAGCGCAGTGACAGCACGCGGCAGCAGCCTCCGAATCTGCTGAGTTTGATACTGAGGATGTTGCGAGGCTGGCCCTCCGCCAAGCATGCCTCGGAGTCGCGTTCAATCCATTAAACCCTGAGAGGATACTATGGCTAAGAAAGCGAAGAAGGCGAAGAAGGCGAAGGCGAAAAAGGCCACCAAGAAGAAGGCCGCCAAGAAGTAACCAATTTTCTCGCCCGGGTAGCGGCTCCTGCCCTGCCCGGGCACCCGATCCGGACCATCCAGGCAGGGACGCAAGGCAGCAGCAGGCGCAAGGCCTGCTTTTTTATTGCCTGCCACAAGGCGCCAGGGAATGCGACGTCAGCGCTCCGCGAAGGCTAGCTTGGCGCCGAGCAGGGCAAAGCCCGCGGCAAAGCTGCCCCGCAGCCAGGCCATCACCTTCGGCCGGGTGATGACGCGGTCGCGCACCGACGCCGCGAACAGCCCGTAGACCGCGAACACCGCAAAGGTCATCGCCATGAACACGCAGCTCAGCTCGGCCATCCGCGCCAGCGGATGGGGTTCGTCGACGGCGATGAACTGCGGCAGGAAGGCCAGGAAGAAGATCGACAGCTTTGGATTGAGGATGTTGATCAGGATGGCCGTCACGATCACCCGCCCGCTCGAGCGCGGCTTGATCTCGGTGTCGACGGCGAGCGCGCCGCGTTCGCGCAGCGCCTGCCAGGCCATATAGAGCAGATAGGCCACGCCGCCCCATTTAAGCGCCGCGAACGCCATGGCGCTGGTGTGCAGGATGGCGGCAAGGCCGAGCATCGCCGCGATCATCTGCGGCACGATCCCGAGCGTGCAGCCGAACGCCGCCGCCACGCTCGCGCGCGAGCCCCGGGTCAGCGCCACCGCCAGGGTGTAGAGCACGCCGGTGCCGGGCGAGGCGACCACGATCAAGGTGGTCAGCAGGAAGGACCAGGTCATTTCAAAATCCCCAGGGACATCAGCCGCCAATATCACGTCCGGCCCCCGGGGCGGAAGCAGCCACCGGCCGGCGGCTCCTCCCCCGCGCTGACAACTCTGTTATGAGGGCCCTGGGCTTGTCAGGAGCTCGTCTTGTCAGAACCTGCGGACCCCGCCGCCCGACAGCGCCGACGCCTTCGTCTCGGCGACGCGGATCACGTCCAGCGGCGCCCAGGGTTTTGCCCAGAACGTCGCGCCGTCAGGCAGGCGCTGCCGCAGCGGCTTGCCCGAGGTCACGATCACATCGAGATCGGGGCTGTATTTCTTCGCGACATAAGCGAGCTCGACCCCGGTCATGTTTCCGGCCAGCTCGACATCGGTCAACATCAGCACGACACTGTCGCCGTTGCTCCGCAGCACCAATTCTGCGGCCTCCGCGCTCTCGCAGGAAATGACCTCGAAGTCGCTCTCCTCGAGCAGCAATTCGATCATCTCGCGCTGCATCGGGTCGTCTTCGACAACCAGGGCCTTCGCGCGACAGGGTCTCGATTGTCCCATGGCTGGGCCTCCCTTGGATTGAATGCCTCGGTTTGAGAAGTGTGACGAGGGTCAAACACCTGGGCGCTGGATAGTTCGGTTCCAATCTGAGAAAATTGGGAAAACCCGCCGTGTTCCTCACGGCTCCCGCCACCCCTCGTTGAGATGGAGCTGACCTGACATGACCGCGATCTCTGGATCTGCCGCCGCCGTAACCGGGGCCGCCAGCGGCATCGGCCGCGCGCTCGCGCATGAACTGGCGCTGCGCGGTTGCGATCTGGCGATCGCCGACCGCGACGAGGCCGGCCTGCAGGCCGCCGCCGCCGAGATCGCCAAGGCGAGCCCGCGCAAGGTCACGGTGCATCGCCTCGATGTCAGCGAGCCCGGGCAGATCACGGCATTTGCCGAGGCCGCCGGCGCCGCCCATCCCGGGCTCAACATCGTCGTCAACAATGCCGGCGTCGCACTGCTCGGCCAGTTCGACGAGATCGAGCAGGCGCAGATGGAGTGGCTGTTCAACATCAATTTCTGGGCCGTGGTGCACGCCAGCCGCGCCTTCCTGCCGCTGCTTTCGCGGCAGCGCGAGGCGCATATCGTCAACGTCTCCTCGATCTTTGGCATCCTCGCGCCGCCCGGCCAGAGTGCTTACTGCGCAGCCAAGTTCGCGGTGCGCGGCTTCTCGGAGAGCCTGCGCCACGAGCTTGCGGTGGCGAATAGCCCGGTCCGGCTCTCCGTCGTGCATCCCGGCGGCGTCGCCACCAACATCGCGCGCAACTCGCGCACCGGCGCCGGCATCACCGACAATGCCCGCCGCGCCGAATCGATCGAGCGTTTCGACGCGCTGGCCAAGACCACGCCGACCGCAGCCGCGCAGCGCATCATCGCCGGCATCGAGAAAAACCAGCCGCGCATCTTGATCGGCAAGGACGCCCGCTTCATGGACCTGCTGCAACGCTTCCGTCCTGCGACCTACTGGAAGGTGATGCAGCGGATGATGGAGAAGACGGCGGCGCGGCGGCTGGCGCGCGAGGCGGCGAGGGCCGGTTGAATGTGCGGCGTCGCGGGGGTAGCCCGTGCATATAACCGGTGTCGTCCCTGCGAAAGCAGGGACCCATACTCCGCAGTAGGCGTAGCGAGCGGGACTCGTCGTTCCGACATCGCGCAACAACCAACATTTGTGGTTATGGGTCCCGGGTCAAGCCCGGGACGACACTGAGGATGTTGCGCGGCCCGCGGGTCCATACACCTGCCTGCGAGTCACACATCCGCATCCTCGCGACACGATCAGCCCGGGCGCGCCGCGAAGCCTGATCACTCCAACTGCTTCTTCACCCCAAGCGCCAGCCGGAACAGCGGATCGCTCCGCTCCGACGGATAGAGCGCGCTCTTCGTCACCTGCGGGAAATTGTCGTTCTTCCAGAACGACGCCGGCGCGAACGAGAATTTTGCGACCAGCCGCCGGCCGAAATCCATCTCGTAGGGGAAATAGTTTTCCCTCTCGTCGGTGCCGGATACTTCAGGATATTCGCCGAGCAGATAACCCTCCTGGATATGCGGCCGCACCGCCGCGGGCGGGCAGACGCTGGAGAGCCGCACGATCTGCAGGCCGGCCTCGGCGCTCGCGGTGATCGCACCGCTGAGGTTCGGCACGCCGAGCACATAGAGGAAGGCGGTGCCGGTCGCCGCCAGCGAAGCAAACGACGCCGCGATCCGGATCGAATGGGTGACGTCGAGCAGCGGCGTGGTGCAGACCTCGTAGTGCTGCAGGATCGACCAGCGCAGGATGCGATGCCGTTTCAGCCGCTCCAGCCCAAGCAGCTTTGCTTTCGCGTATTCCGCAATCAGGATCTGCTCGGCGCGGGCCAGCGTCGCGAACCGCGCCGCCAGCGTCGCGCGGTCCGGATTGCCGCGGCCGGCCCGGAACAGCGTCGGCTTCAGCGACGAGTTGCGCTTGACGTTCCTGAAATCGGCGCCCTGGCCGCGAAACAGCAGCACATGGTCGCGGTTGAGGAATTGCAGCTCGGCGATCTTGGTCGCGAGCTCGAGATAGGAGCCGACGCGATGGCCCGGCCCCTCCCGCACCGCCGCGTTCTTCGCGATCTGGCATCCGCGGCGGTCGAAGAACGACCAGATTTTTTGGCTGCCGATGGTTTCCATGCCATCACCCGGCCATGTCAGCCGTCATTGCGAGGAGCGAAGCGACGAAGCAATCCATCGTCCCCCATATGTTGAAAGATGGATTGCTTCGCTTCGCTCGCAATGACGGCAGACGCAAAAGCCGCGCCCCTCACCGCCCGATGAGCTGATCGGCAAAATACCCGATGGTCTTGCGATAGATCACCGCCCTGTTCCACTCGCGCATCGCCTCGAAATTGGCGCTGCCTTCGCCATAGGGCGCGCCCATCTTGAAGCCGCTGGTATGCAGCAGGTTCGCGGTCGAGGCCAGCACGTCCGGCACCGAGTGGCGCAGATCGACATGGCCGTCGCCGTCGAAATCGACGCCATACTTGATGTAGGACGACGGCAGGAATTGCGTCTGCCCGATCTCGCCGGCATAGGCGCCGATCATGTCGTTGAGCCTGAGGTCGCCGCGTTGCAGGATCTTGAGCGCGGCGAGCAGCTCGCCCTGGAACAGGTCGGTGCGGCGGCAATCATGCGCCAGCGTGGCGAGCACGCGGAACACCGGCAGCTTGCCCATGTCACCCTTGCCGAAATCGGTCTCCAGTCCCCAGATCGCGACCAGTATCTGGCGCGGCACGCCGTATTGCTGCTCGATCTTCGAGAGCAGCGCGGCGTGCCGCTGCAACATGGCGCGGCCGCCATTGATGCGCCCGGAGCCGACGCGGGTTGCGACATACTGCTCGAAGGTCTTGTTGAAGGTGTAGCGCTGCCGCCGGTCGAAGGCGAGCACCCCGCCATCCTGCTGCACGCCGCCGAGCGCCTGCGAGATCACATCCTGCTGGATGCCGGCACTGGCCGCCTCCTGCGAGAACGACTGGACGAAGGCGGGGAAACTGCCGCCGCAGCGGGCGGCATAGGAGGGGGTGGCAAGCAGCAAGGCGCCGAACACAACCGCCAAACGACACCTCAGCATGCAACAATCCCTCCTGCTTCGAATGGCCGATCATGCCACGGAGCAAACGAGGCAGTCAAAGCGTCGGCACCGCCACTTGGCCTCTCACGGGCTCGACGTCGCCCCGGGCTTACCGGTGAACTTGGCGATCCAGGACATGTTTTCGGTCGCGAGGATGTTCTCGCATTCGTTGACGAAGTCCGACCATGACGGGCGCGGCCGATTGGTGCAGTCCTCGAGCCGCCGCGCCGTGGCACGATAGGTGGTGACCAGGAAATCGTAGCGCGAGGCTTCGACATGGGCGAGCACGGCACCGCCGAGCGTGGTCAGCACGGCCGTGAAGGCGACCATATCGAACGGAATACCGGCTATCACAGGCTTGGCTTCCACGCCGGCAACCGCGGTAAGCAGGGTTGCCAGTGCGGCGAACGCGAATTCGACGTGCCGCAGACGCGATGCAATGACCTGATAGCGGGCGGCTCGCTTCGTGAACCAGCCGATGTGCCCCTGCACGCGCTGCGTGACGTATTGCTGCTGTTGCAGGCCCTGGCGGGGTAGCGACCCCTGCCCCGTGGCCTGGACCAGCTGCGGCAGCAGGTCCTCGCCATCGGCCTCGATCTTTCGACCCTCGTCGTCAAGCAAGGCGTCCGCCTTGGCCGCGTCGTCATAGGGGGCTGCGCTGGCGGCAAAGCGATAGGCCTCCCGCTTCAGACGCTCCGAGATCGCGCGCGCACGCACCCAGGACGAGATACGATCGGCGCCGAGCAGACGCTGGGTGAAGAAGGTCGCGATGGCGAGGCTCACGGCGCCTGCGATCGCAACCGTGGTGCGCGGCGCCGTCGTGTTGTCCGGCAGCTGGCTGGCCACCGCAGCCAGGACCGCACCGAGCGACGACAGCCCGAACACCGACCAGCGCGCCCGGTCGATGGTCGATTTCAGCTGGTTTGCGGTCTCTGACCACTGCGCCTGGCGGTTCGCAATCGTTTCCAATATGGCCATCGCAAATATCCTCGAGCAACGCGCAAATTATTTCAGGACAACATCGGCTCCAGCACAGCGAGCCCGTCCTGCAATCCGGGCAGCTCCTTTGCCGCCGGCAGCAGCAAATGCAGGCTGTCGACAAAGGTCTTGCGCTGCCAGCCGACCGTATCCGGATAGGAAAAGCCGGCCAGCGCGGTGGTCCTGAAGGCAGCGCCGTCGCCCAGGAAGAGCTTGATCAGGGCGGCATCGAAGAAGCACCAGGGCCGATCGAACGGCGGATCCTGTTTCGCCTGTCCCTCGCGAACGGCCAGCGCACGGCCGAGCGCGAGCTTGTCGGCCGGCGTGAGCGCGAGCTTGCCCGCGACCTGGGCGCGCAAGCCCAAGGCGTTGAGCAACGGATAGGGATGGCTGCCGGAGACCTTCATCGACTGCTCGTAAGCGGCGAGCGCTTCCGTAAAGCGCTTCGCGCGCTTCAGAATGCCGCCAAGGGCGCCCCAGGCATCGAAGCCCTTTTGATTGAGCTCGATGGCCTTGCGCACGGAGAGCTCGCCTGGCGCCGGCCTGGCGTCGAGTTGCTTCCCGTTCTGCTCCGCGACCTCGTTTTCGGCGATCCCTCTTTCGCGCCACGCTTCGCTGTAACGCGGAGTGACCGCGGTCGCGTCCGTAAATTGCTGCAGGGCCTCGTCCCAGATGTCGTTCTTCTTGCACAGGAGGCCGAGCTTCATCTTCGGCAATGGATTGCCGGGGTCGGCGGCAACCGCCTGCCGATAGATGTCCATCGCACCGGGGAAATCCAGGTTCCGGATTGCGTTCTCGGCCTGCGCCAGCAGGTCGTCGATCTGGCCGGACTCCCGCTGCGCGTTGAGAGCAAGGCGAACCGGACTGTCCGGCCGGTTACGGACCAGGGATTCCGTCAGCACCCGCGCGATCAGCGCGCGTGCCTTCTCGGCCTCGCCCGCCGGCTCGTACTCGTAGGGGAATGCCTTGATCGAGCTGATGTCGAACGGCGGCGCGGTCTTTTCCTGCCGGAAGATCGCGGTGCCCGCCTCGCGGGCGCAATGCCGCACGCCGAGCTCATAGGCGACATTGAAGTTGAGGCCGCTGATGTCGGCGAGCGCGAAGCGCGAGTATTCGAGATATTGGAACATCTCGAACTTGATGTCGCCGGTGAAGAAATCCTGATCGGTGCGGTGCGGGTTGAGCTTGCCGCCCTCCGGCAAATCAACACTGGAGATCGCGGGCAGGAAGATGTCGGAATAGAGCGCGTCGAAATCGACGGTCTTGCCGCCGACCGGCTTCGATCCGAATGGCATGATCACAAAACAGGTCTTGGAATAATCGATATCCATGCTCGTTTCCAAATATCGTCGAGCAATTCAAAAGATCATTCTCATCCAATAGCAACCTTTGGTCAAGGCAACCGGAGCACGAAATCCTGGCGTGCGGACGACGCCGATCGGCTGCCCGTGCCGGTCGAACCGGCCGCCGTGTATCGGAACAGCACAAGGAGGGTGCGGCGGAAGCTCAGTCCCTGAGCTGCCGCTCCAGATCGACAAAGTCGATCTCCGCCCAGCGCTCGGAGATCTTGCCGTCGTGAATCCGCCAGAACGTCATGCCGCGGAATTCGACGTGGCGGCCGGTCGGGGCAATGCCGCGCCACGGGCTGCGGTGCCGGCCGCGCCAGACGAAGCGGCCGGCGACGATGTCGCGCTCGGCCACCAGGCATTCCGCCACCGCCGACAGATCGGCAAAGGTCTCATGCAAGGCCGTCGCATGCGCGATCACTTCCTCCGCGCTCATCCGCTTGCCGGCGGCATGGTCGAAGAAGTCGGACGCCAGCTGCGCGCGGATCGCATCGGGATCGAGCCGATGGGTCACGGCGTCGTAATGCGCGAGCACCAGCGCCTTGTTGGCGTCGAGGGTGGCGTTGGACATCGGCGGGGCGCCTTCGATCAAAGGAAAAGTTGCAGAAAAGGAAGGATGCGCCTCATACGCGAATCGAGCGGGACGATGCAAGTGACGATGGTCAGAAAAAGCCGCCGCTTTCGACCGGCGCGCGTTTCTATTCCGAAGCGAAAGGCGGTCGCCGGGAACGTGCGGCGACTTGCGTGCGGGCTGCCGCTCCTCAGGCCCGCCTGATGCGTGCGGCACAACCAGCCGGCATGCCGGCGGTAACATCATCCGACGGCTTGACCATGCCGGTGGCATGCAAGCGGCGGCGCACGGCATCCGACGGCGCCTGCGCTGGAGCAATTCGGGGCGCGATGCATGAACGCCGGAGGCATCGGCCGCGACCAAGAAGCACGAATTCGGCTCGCCGGTTCCGCGCCACGCGCAACCGGCCGCCGTGTCTTGTTCATGCAAAGGCGCGCCGCTAAAGCGTCGTGGGCCTGATGCGACGAAGGCGTCATCTGCGGGGAACACGATCCGATGACGGACTGCACGATGAGGATGCGCCAGCGATGACGATCACCGGGGGTCTCGCACGCGCGCGCAGGATAGCCGCATCGCTCAGTATCATCCTCGTGTTCGGCGCTGTTCTGAACCGACCGATCGATACCGCCGCGGCGCAGAACTCCCCCGCCAAGCGCACGCCGGCGCAAGGCGCCGGCGGCACACAGGCGATCACCGCACAGATGAAGAACGCCATCGCGCTGACGCGCGGCGGCAAGTTCGACGCGGGCTATGCACAGTTGCTTGCAGCACTGGATGCGGCAGACAAGCTCGACGACGCGCAATTCGTCATGGAGCAGTATTTCGACGCGACCGCCGCGCTGCGCGCGGTCAAGCGCGACGATCTGGCCGAAAAACTGTTCGTCCGCGCGTTCAAGGGCAAGGCGGCGGCGCAATCGCCGCCCGGCAATGCCGACGTGCTCCTGATGTACGCGATCCTCATATCCGACCACGCCAGGATCGCGGAAGCAGTCCCGCTCTACATGAAGGCGATCGCGGCCTTCAACGCCTATTGGGGCGAAGGCTCCGAGGAATCGCTAATCGCCAACGACAAGCTCGCGGTCGCGCTCTCGGCCAACGGCTCGGCGGCGTCGGCGACGAATTTGGGCCGGCACAATTTCGAGCGCTCGGAGAAGGCGCTGGGGCCCGATCATCGCACCACCGCGAAGCTCGCCAACAATTATGCCGACATGCTGCGCGAGATCGGCGCGCCGGCGAAGGCGCTCGAGCTCGATCTGTTCGCGATCGAGAAGCGGGTCAAGCGTTACGGCGAGAACCATCTCAACACGCTGGTGACGGTCAACAACGCCGGACAGGATTTCCTCAACCTCGGCCGCTTCGACGATGCCCGCCGCTATTTCCGCCGGCATCGCGCGATCGCGACCGTGCTTGCGCCGAAGGATCCGAGCTTCGCCGGCCAGGCCGATGCATGGCTGTTCTACACCGACATGCTCGCCACAGGCGACGCCGCGATGCCGCCGGCCGATCTGGAGCGGCTGGAGGCGATCGTCGCCAATGAGGCGAATTTCGCGGATTTCCTGCGCATCAAGGCAGCTGGGCTGGCGGCCGGCAAGCGCGAGCAGCGCGGCGAGCGAGATGCGGGCATGCGGCTGCGCGAGACGGCGCTTGCGATTTCGACCCGCGCCTTCACCGCGCAGCATCCGCTCAGCTTCGAAATCAAGCTCGGCATCGCGACAGCCTTGATCGCAACCGATCCGAACCGCGCCGCGCGAGCGTTCACCGCGCTCGACCGCGAGATGTTCGACTGGATGAAGCGCGAGGTCGGCACATCAGGCGATCGCGCCGTCGCCGAGGCGATCCGCGCCCATGCCGACCATCTGCTGTTCGCGTTCGGCCGCTTCGCCACCGGCGCCGGATCGTCGGCGGCACAGCCGGCCTTTGCCGCCGCGGTGCTGCGCTGGAAGACGCTCGGCGGCGGCGATGCCACGGCGCTGCGCCAGCTCGAGACGCAAATGGCGGGCAAGGACGAGGAGACCGCGGCGCTGCTGCGCGCGGCGCTGCGGCTCAACGGCGAGAAGCAGGAGCTGTTCTCGTCGGGCAATATCGACGACTGGGCGAGATCCGTGTGGCAGCGGCAGGACGCGGCCGAGAAGGCGCTGAACAAGCGGCTCGACGCGACCGGCGTGAAGCTGCCGCAGGACCCGATCCGTCCGTCACAGCTGCTCGCGCCGCAGGAAGCTGTCATCAACTACTTCATCACGCGGCAATGGAAGGCGGATCGCCAATCGAAGGAGCCGCTTTCCGCGACCGTGCTCTACGCCATCGTCGAGACCGCGCAGAGCGAGCCGCGCGTGGTCGATCTCGGCGATCCCGGCCGGATGGTCGACACCGGCGTGCGGACCGAGATCGCGCGGCTGCGCGCGACGCAGGCCGCCGCGCCGGATCGCGACGCCAAGGCAGCAGGCAACAAGGCGCCCGACGACAGGGCGCTCGACAGCAAAGGCCGCTTCCAGAACCTCCGCGCGCGGCTGTTCGTGCCGCTGGAGCCTGTCCTGAAGGACAAGACCACGCTCTATGTGGTGCCGGACGGATTCCTGTTTGCCGTGCCGTTCTCGCTGCTGCCCAGCGCCGACGGCGGCCTGCTGGAGGACCGCACCACGATCCGGATGCTGACCAGCCCCGACGCGCTGATCGCGATCCATGCGCGCGAGACGCTCGACCGGACGGGGGCGATGCTGCTCGCCGGCGGTATCGAATACGGCCAGCCGGGGCCGATGCCCCTGCCCGGCACGAAGACCGAAATCGAGGCGATCGCAAAACTCGCCCGCGCGCGCGGCGCGCCGGTCGAGATGCTGACCGGGCGCGGCGTCAGCGAAGCCGCGCTGCGCGAGGCGATCGGCAAGGCCCGCATCGCGCATCTGGCGACCCACGGCTTCTATCACGACAGCACGGCGTCCGGCCTCGACACGCTCTGGCAAAGCGGCATCGTGCTGTCCGGCGCCGGCGACAGCCGATGGCCGCTGCGCGACGAGAAGGACGGCTATCTCTATGCCTTCGAAGTGATGGACTGGGACCTGTCCGGCCTCGATCTGCTGGTGCTCTCGGCCTGCGAGACCGGCCGCGGCGACGAGAGTTTTGTGAGCGGCCTGCGCGGCCTGCCGACCGCGCTCGGCATCGCCGGCGCACGGCGTGCTCTGCTGACGCTGTGGCCGGTCGCCGACGAGGGCACCGCGAACTTCACCGTGCGCTTTTATGAGCACCTGGCGGAGGGCCTGACCTATTCGGATGCGCTGCGCCAGACCCGGCGCGATGCGCGCGACGGCAAGGTCGCCGGCGCCAGGGACGCGAGCGTGTGGGCGGCGTTCGTGCTGTTCGAGGGCTGAGGCGCAGGCCTCATATTTACGGCGCAAGAGCCCTACGCCGCCGAATCGCGCAGGGCAGATCGGCACGGGGGGCAGGTAATTTGCTTTGACAGCGGCGGCCTGATCGGGGACAAGCCGCCCATGCCGAAAAAACCCGGGACCAATCCCAAAGGCGAATTCGCCTTCTTCAACGTCTTCTATGAAGACGGCTCGCAGCGCTCCAACCGCCGCGTGCCCTCGGAGCTGCTGGGCGGGCTGGACGGCGACGAGCCGGCGCGCGCCTTCCTGCGTGAGCAGGACCGCGAGATCGCCGAAAAGGGCGGCCGCCCGCCGCTCGAGATCAAGACCATCGAGCGCGTCGGCGCGAAGAAGAAGTAGCGGCGCGGACAGGTTGCCTCATCAGAACGAAAAACGGCGGGCCCAGGCCCGCCGTTTTTGTTTCGATGGATTGCCGGGTCAAGCCCTGCAATGACGGCATTAGTTGTCGAGGAACGACCGCAGCTTCCGCGACCGCGACGGGTGCTTCAGCTTGCGCAGCGCCTTGGCTTCGATCTGGCGGATGCGCTCTCTCGTCACCGAGAACTGCTGGCCGACTTCTTCCAGCGTGTGGTCGGTGTTCATGCCGATGCCGAAGCGCATGCGCAGCACGCGCTCCTCGCGCGGGGTGAGCGAGGCCAGCACGCGCGTCGTGGTTTCGCGCAAATTGGACTGGATCGCCGCATCGATCGGCAGGATCGCGTTCTTATCCTCGATGAAATCGCCGAGATGCGAATCCTCTTCGTCACCGACCGGGGTTTCGAGCGACAGCGGCTCCTTGGCGATCTTGAGGACCTTGCGGACCTTCTCCAGGGGCATGCCGAGCTTCTCGGCGAGCTCTTCCGGGGTCGGCTCGCGGCCGATCTCATTCAGCATCTGGCGCGAGGTGCGGACGATCTTGTTGATCGTCTCGATCATGTGCACCGGGATGCGGATGGTGCGGGCCTGGTCGGCAATCGAACGGGTGATCGCCTGCCGGATCCACCAGGTGGCATAGGTCGAGAACTTGTAGCCGCGGCGATACTCGAACTTATCGACCGCCTTCATCAGGCCGATATTGCCTTCCTGGATCAGGTCGAGGAATTGCAGGCCGCGGTTGGTGTACTTCTTGGCGATCGAGATCACGAGACGGAGGTTGGCTTCCACCATCTCCTTCTTGGCCTGACGGGCCTCGCGCTCGCCCTTCTGCACACCGTGCACGATCTTGCGGAATTCGCCGATCTCGAGCCCGGTGAGCGCCGCCAGCGACTGGATCTCGTGGCGCAGGTCCTTGATGCGGTCCTTCTCGTGATGGACGAAGTTCTTCCAGCCCTTGGCCGACAGCTTGGAGACGCGGTTGAGCCAGCGCGGATCGAGCTCCGAGCCCTGGTAGTTGCGCAGGAAATCCTCGCGCGCGACGCCGTGGCTGTCGCCGAGGCGCAGCAGGCGGCCTTCGAACGAGACCAGCTTCTTGTTGATGTCGTAGAGCTGCTCGACCAGTGAATCGATGCGGGCCTGGTTGAGGCGCAGCGACTTCACCTCGACGATGATCTCGTCCTTCAGCTTCTTGTACTTGCGCTCCTGCGAGGGCGACAGCGACTCGCTCTGCAGCTGGTTGGCGATGTCCTGCTCCTGCAGGCGGCGCAGCTTCTTGTACTCGGATGCGATCTTGTCGAAGGTCTCGACCACCTTCGGCTTCAGCTCGGCCTCGATGGCGGCGAGCGACATCTGGTTCTCGAACTCGTCGTCGTCCATGTCGGACTCGGCGGCGGCTTCGGCCGGATCCTTCTCCTCAACGCCGGCTTCGCCACCGGCGGGCGCGGCGCGGAACGGGGTCGGCGACGGCGGCGCTGCGGGCGGCGCAACATGGGCCGGCGCGCCGGCCTGCACGTCGCCACCATTGCCTTCAGCGGCGGCGCCCTCGGCGCCGTTGTTGCCAATCAGGTTCGGGTTGATGCCGCCCTTCGACTCAGGGCCCGCATAGGTGGCTTCGAGATCGATGATGTCGCGAAGGAAGATCTTTCCTTCGTTGAGCTCGTCGCGCCAGATGATGATGGCCTGGAAGGTCAGCGGGCTTTCGCAGAGGCCCGCGATCATCGCCTCGCGGCCGGCCTCGATGCGCTTGGCGATCGCGATTTCGCCCTCGCGGGAGAGCAATTCCACCGTGCCCATCTCGCGCAGATACATGCGCACCGGATCGTCGGTGCGCTCGCCGGGCTCCGACTTCTTGACCTCGGTGACGGCCTTCTGCGTGACCTCAACGAGCTCGTTGTCGGTCTCGTCGTCGCCGTCGTCCTTCTCGTCCTCGCCTTCAGAGTCATCGGCTTCGGTGACGTTGATGCCCATGTCTGACAGCATCGACATGATGTCTTCGATCTGTTCGGGCGAGGTCGTGTCGGAGGGCAGCACTTCGTTGAGCTGATCGAAGGTCACGAAGCCGCGCTTCTTGGCCTGCTTGATCATCTTCTTCACCGCGGCATCCGACAGGTCGAGCAACGGCGACGGCGCGTCAGCGGCATCCTTCTCAGGAGCATCCGCTGCCTTGTCGTCTTTTTCCTTGTCCTTAACCTGCAGCGTCTTTGCCTTGGTGGCCATTCACTAAGCTCCCGAAACGCGGTCATGCGAAATGGCGCCACGCACGCGCATCCGCACGAAATCTAGATTTACTCTCTCGACGCACAAAGGGCGGCGCATAATCTCGCCACCCCTCTGATCCGTCTCGACGGTTTCCATCTTGAAATAGCCGCGAGGCTATTAAGTTTCGCTTAACCCTGTTTTTGCAGCCAAACCATGGATTTGGCGAGTCTTTTTGCGGGTTCGGCCAGCGCCGTCCGCAGCATTTTTGTTATCAGACATTACGCTGGAACCGGCCCGATAATTCGCCGAACCCTTCAATCAGGGCTTCGGTCCCATCGCCTTCTGCCATCCGGGCCTGGATATCCTGCAACCATGCCAGATTGGCCTCGCTGGAGTCTTCAGCCAAAGCCGCTTCCGCATCTTTTCTTTCCCTAAGTAAGGCGTGGGTTTTCTGATGCAAGGCAACGAGTTGACGCCAGGTCGATAAAACATCCTCGCGCGCGGCGCCGATCTGCGCCGCCCACACCGCCTGGGTTGTGATGGCCCGCTCAACCCTTTGAAGAATATGCGATAATCCGCCCGCCTCAAGGTCGGAGCGCATCTTCTCGGCCTGCTCCTCGACGTCCGGGGAATGGTGATGGTCGTGGGCAAAGGCGGCAATGATGGCGGCCCGCAGCTTGTGGGCCTCGGGATGGGCGAGCTCCAGGGCCGCCACCTCCTCGAGATGGTCGTGCAGCAGCCACGGGTGATTGATCAGGGATTGCAGGATCAGCGCCTCGCGGCTCGAGATCGCGCTGCGCTGGCCGCGCATGATCGGGCTGTTGGCCAGTTGCTGGCTCGCGGCCTGATAGGGGCCCCGTGAAAACCCGGGGGTGCCGCCGCCCTTGGCGCCGAACCGGCCGCCCTGACCCGGGCCGCGGGGGGCAAACTGGCGGGGTGATTCGCCGCCGCGGCCACCGCCGAAATTGCCCCTGTTGCCGTAGCCGCCGCGGCCGTAACCGCCGCGTCCCCCTTCCGGGGCAAAGTTGCGTTGCAGCCGCTCCTGCAAATCCTGCCGGTAATAGCGGCGCACCACCTCGTCGCGGATGCCATTGGTGAGCTCGCCGATCCGTGCCTCCAGTGCTGCGCGGCGCTCGGGGGTGTCGAAATTGCCGCCCTCGATCTCGCGCGACCAGATCATTTCGGCGAGCGGCCTCGCGGCGCCGATCACATCCTCGATCGCGCCGCGGCCGCCGGAGCGCGCGAGATCGTCGGGGTCCTGCCCTTCCGGCAGCAGCGCAATACGCAGGCTCTTTCCCGGCCTGAGCTGGGGCAAGGCAAGGTCGGCGGCGCGATAGGCAGCCTTCTGCCCGGCGCGGTCGCCATCGAAGCAGAGGATCGGCTCGTCCACCATCTTCCAGAGCATCGCCAGCTGGTTCTCCGTCAGCGCGGTGCCGAGCGGCGCGACGGCGCCGGGAAAGCCCGAGGTGACCATCGCGATGACGTCGACATAGCCCTCGACGACGATCAGCTGCGCGCCGTCATGCGCGGCCTGGCGCGCGGTGAACAGGTTGTAGAGATTGTCGCCCTTGTGAAACAGCGGGGTTTCCGGCGAGTTCAGGTACTTTGCCGGAACGTCCTTCTCCAGCGCGCGGCCGCCGAACGCGATGACGCGGCCGCGGGCATCCGTGATCGGGAACATGACGCGGTCGCGGAAGCGATCGAAGGGCACCGGCTTGTCCTCGCCGGACACCAGCAGCCCCGCCTCCACCATGTCCTCGGTGGAGATGCCCTGCGCACCGAGATGCTCCTTCAGGGCAAAGCGATCCGGCGGCGCATAGCCCATTCGGAACTGGAGCTGGGTCGCCGGCGAGATGCTGCGGTCGGCGAGATAGCCGCGCGCCTTGGCGCCGTTGCGCGAGGCCAGCGTGTCGGCGAAGAACTTTGTCGCCAGTTCCATCACGTCGTGCAGGGTGCGGCGGTGCTGCTCGTGCCGCGCCGCATCGGGCGCTACGGCCGGCAGCGGGACACCCGCCATCGCGGCGAGACGTTCCACCGCCTCGGGGAAAGTCACGCCCTCGGTCTTCATCAGGAAGTCGAAGATGTTGCCGTTCAGCCCGGACGAGAAGTCGAACCAGGCCTGCTTCTGGTCGTTGACGAAGAACGAGGGCGTCTTCTCCTGCTGGAACGGCGACAGCCCCTTCCACTCCCGCCCGGCCTTCTTGAGCTTGACGCGCCTGCCCACGACTTCCGAGACCGGAAGCCGGGCGCGCAGCTCATCGAGGAATTCGGGCGTGAAACGCATCAGGGTGATTCTGGCCTCGGGCGACGAATCGCGGACAACCGGTTAGCCATATAGCGGCACGACCGGGCATGCCGAACTATGTGGGGCTTTTCCGGGCTATTCACAGGCCCGGTCCGTCACGGCTCCGTCGAGCGGGCTACCCCCGAATCCACGGTGGAGAGCCTGCACGGCAAGCTTGCCCCCTCCCCGCTTCCGGGATTGGATAGCCCCATGTTCACGACATTCAGGGGCGGACAGAGCGGCGGCTGGCAGGTCACCTCCATCACGCGGGTGAAGGGCGAGACGCTGCCGAAGGTCGCGGCGCTGTCGATCGTTGCGAGCGAGTCGATCGCGCTGCCGCTGTTGCCGGCGCAGACCTCCTGGCGGCTCGCCGGCGTTGCCAGCTATCTGCGCTACACCGAGAAGGAAGAGCGCGAGAAACTCGCCGCCGTGCAGGCCGGGCTCGGCCGCAGCGAGGCAACGCACGCGGCGCTGATCCCGATCAGGAAATCCGCGGCGTGGTGGGAGCTGACGCAGCAGGAGCGCCGCGAGATCTTCGAGGACAAGTCGCACCACATCGCCGGCACCTTGAAATTCCTCCCCGCCATCGCCCGCCAACTGTTTCACGCCCGCGACCTCGGCATGCCCTTCGACTTCCTGACCTGGTTCGAATTCGCCCCCGAGCATGTCGCCCTGTTCGACGAACTGGTCGGCATGCTGCGCGCGACCGAGGAGTGGAGCTATGTCGAGCGCGAGGTCGACATCCGCGTCGAGCGGGAAGTGTGACTTCCCCCTTCGGTCATGGCCGGGCTTGACCCGGCAATCCATCAAAGAAGGACACTTGCGAAGTGAGATGGACGCCCGGGTCAAGCCCGGGCATGACGACGTACGCGGATTGCGCCTGAGCGCTAATGCTCCAGAAACTTTCCTGACGCGATCTGCGGCAGCTCGGTGACCGGCCAATTGTAGAGATAGGTCCACGCCTCGCTCACGCTGCCGTCGGCGAGCGTGACAGCAAGCATCTCGCGGACATATTCGGTCGGCGGCGGAAAGCCCTCGCCGCAGGCTTCGTACATGTCGAATTCGCGCAGCATGGCTTCGCGCTCGCGCAGGCGGAACAATTCGCCGTGCACGATGTCGGCGGGATCGTCCGATACGACGAGGCCCGGATAATGCTTCACGAGGTAGAGCCGGCCCCGGCACTGCGCCGGTCCGAGGAACTCGGCATTGCCTGCGAGCAGCTTGGCCATCGGATGGTCGAAGCCGCGCATCAGCGTGCCGTAGACGAAGAGAAGGTCGGAGATCATGAGCTCACTAGTCATTCCGGCAGAATGGGGCAGTATAACTCACAAGCTGCGCCTCACACTCGCTGTCGTCCCTGCCTAGTGCGCAATTGCGCACGGGAGCAGGGACCCATAACCACAAATCCAAATCGTTGCGCGACGCCGGAACGACGGGTCCTGTCAACAACAGGAGCCGCGGCGTATGGGTCCCTGCTTTCGCAGGGACGACGACGGGAAGCGCAAAGCTGCGAGCCCTGAATGACGGAATGGCTGGGAAGAATCAAGCCGTCGCCACCTCATCGGTCACCACGATGAACTTCGTCAGCGTCATGCGGCCGAAGCTCGTGGTGAGCGCGACGTCGGCAGCGTCGCGGCCGGTCGCCATCAGGATGCGGCCGATCCGTGGCGTGTTGTGGCGGGCATCGAACGTGTACCACTGGCCCGACAGATAGACTTCGAACCAGCCGGAAAAATCCATCGGCGCGGGATCAGGCGGCACGCCGATGTCGCCGAGATAACCGGTGCAGTAGCGCGCCGGAATGCCCATGCAGCGGCAGAAGGTGAGCGCCAGATGTGCGAAGTCGCGGCAGACGCCGGCGCGGCTTTCATAGACGTCATGCGCCGACTTCATGTGATGGGCGTGCTCGTAGCCGAACGTCACGTGGTGGTGCACGAAATCGGTGATCGCCTGCACCCGCGCCCACCCCTGCGGCGTGTTGCCGAACAGCGACCAGGCGATGTCGGTCAGCTTGTCGGTCTCGCAATAGCGGCTCGGCATCAGATAGAGCAGCATGTCATCAGGCAATTGCTCGATCGGAACCTGCTGCGCCGCCGGATTGACGACATCGGGCAACCCGGAATCCCGCACCAGCGCGCTGCCGCGGAAGGTGACACCACCGGCAGGCGCCACCAGACGCCCGCAGACATTGCCAAAGCCGTCGCGATAAAGCCCGATCGGGACATCCGGCTCGGCCGCAATGCTCTCGGTGCCGACGATATCGGCGTAGCGTGACGGATGGATCGACAGCATGATCACCATCGGGGTCGGCTGCGGAGCCGTGTAGGTGATTTCGAAGCCGACCTTGATCTGCATCGTCAAGCCGTCTCCCGCTCCGCCGCATTCTCGCCGACCGACACGACCTTGATGTCGATATCCATGTCCAGAAAGGCATCGGTCGGGCCGAGATAGACGCCGTGCAGCGGGATCGCCTGGCGCGGATCGCGCGCGACAGCGACGCGGATCAGATCGCGCGTGCCGACGATGCCGTTGGTCGGATCGAACTCGATCCAGCCGGCGCTCGGCAGATAGACCTGCACCCAGGCGTGGGTCGAACCGCCGCCGACATAGCCATGCGCGCTGTCGGTCGGCATCGCGAGATAGCCGGAGACGAAGCGAGCGGCGATGCCAAGCCGGCGCAGCGCCTCGATCATGAACAGCGCATAGTCACGGCAGGTGCCGGACTGCGTCCGCAGCGTATCGAGCGGATGCTGGGTGCCATGCTCAAAGCGCTTGCGATAGCTGAACGCCTCACGAATGCCATGCGTCATGTCGCTCAGGATCTCGAACGTCAAGGTCGGCGCCTCGACATCGAGGAAGCGCCGCGCCCAGGCCGACAGCTCGCCGTTCGGGTCGCCATATTGCGGCGTGATGAACTGCTGCAGGTCGGGGAATTCCTCATCATCGTAGAGGAACGGATAGAAGTAGGCGGCGTCGTCCGGCGTCAGCGCGAACGTATCGGCCGGATTGTGATCCACCGTCGCGGTCGAGACAAACGACAGCGTGTCGGCGCGCTCGTCGAAGGTGGCGATCGCGACGCTGTTGCCGAACACGTCGTGGATCCAGCGCAGCGACATCGGCTGCGGGTCGATCGCAAGTGCGCTGTCGAGCACGCGCAGATCATGGCCGTCGCGGGGGCGCAGCATGATGCGGTGTTCGCCGAACGCCACCGGGCGCGCATAGCGATAAACGGTCTTGTGATGGATAGTCAGGAGCGGCATCTTCAAACAATCATCGTGATTTGAGCCGCTAAATCTATAGAGAATGCTGCTCGATTCCAAACCAGCATGCCCCTTGAATAGGCAAAGTTGAGGAAAAAGCCCGTGAATCACGCCGGTGGCCCGTTCTTTCTGCTGACAAACACCGATGTTTCACCGGTTCTTGAACATAATCCTGGCGGCCGCTCGCCGTTCCTTCTGACTTGCGATCATTATGGCAGGCTGATTCCCTCCCCGCTCGGCGACCTCGGCCTGCCCGAAAGCGAGCTCGTCCGGCACATCGCCTGGGACATCGGCATCGCCGGCGTCGCAACCCAGCTCTCCGACCTGCTCGGCGCGCACCTGATCGCGCAGCGCTACTCGCGGCTCGTGATCGACTGCAATCGTCCGCCGCATGTCGCAAGCGCTGTCCCGCTGATCAGCGAAGCCACCACCGTTCCCGGCAATGAAGGCTTGTCGCGCGAAGCCGCCGAGATGCGCCGCGCGCAGATCTTCGAGCCCTACCACAAGCGCATCGACGAGATCATCGACGAACGTACGCGTCAGGGCATTCCGACGGTGCTGGTGTCGCTGCACAGCTTCACGCCGGTCTACGCCGGCATCGCGCGTCCCTGGCACATCGGCACGCTCTATCACCGCGACAAGGCGCTGCCGCGGCTGCTGCTGAAGCATCTGCGCAGCGAGGGCGATCTCGTGGTCGGCGACAACGAGCCCTATGCAGTCAGCGACGAGACCGACTACACGATCCCCGTGCATGGCGAAAAGCGCGGCCTGATGAATTCCGGCATCGAGATCCGCCAGGACCTGATCTCCGACCAGGCCGGCGAGACCGCATGGGCCGAGCGGCTGGCGCGCATCCTCGCCGAGATCGAGACGACGCTGCGCGCGGAAGCGCTGATCTAGCCATACGACGGACTCCGTTTCACCTCGCCCCGCGTGCGGGGAGAGGTCGGAACGCATCGTCAGATGCGTTCCGGGTGAGGGGGAGCCTCCGCAAACGCAGCCATCACTGTATGCGCAGAGAGAGCCCCTCACCCCAACCCTCTCCCCGTAAGAACGGGGCGAGGGAGCGCAGCAGCGCCGCGGTTGCTGCTCAACCCAATCTCATCATGCTCTAGCCTGGTATCTTCGGCCGCCGGGGACGAGCCGCCGCTTTCTCGGCGAACGATTGACTGACATCGCCTTGCGCTTTCGGACCGGCACGCGCGCGACTCTGGATTTGCGAACGGCCTCGATCGCCGCCGCCGAGCCGACGCAGCCGTGGCAGATGATCTGCGGTGTTCGCACCGGGCGCGATGCCGCACGCGAGGCACCTGCGTGGCGACGATCAAGCCAGCCCGATCAATTCGGCCGGCGCCGCCAGATGAACAACAGATAGAGCAGCACGGGCAGGCCGAGCGCCGCCCAGGAGACGGCATCCCACCAGCCGTCGCCGACCAGCGCGCTGATCAATCCCACCGTGCTGACGATCGCGATGACGAGCGGAGCGGCGAAGATCTGGCTCAATGAACGATGTGCGACCATGCTGATGTCACGAGGTGAGCGCGGGGTTGTCGATGGAGGCGGCGTTGGCGATGGCGCGTTCCTGGCTGACGCCCGCCTTGCGCCGGCGCAGCCACAAATACACGCCGGTGACGAGGATGAAGATGGTGAGGATGTCGAGCAGCGCCCAGACGATCTTGAGCGGCATGCCGCCGTAATCGCCGAAATGCAGCGGCTGTGAGACGTAAAGCGTCGACACATACCAGGGCATGTCGCGGCTGTCGGTCAGTGTCCCGGTTTCCGCATCGATCAGCGCGGGCTTCAGCAGCCGCGAGGTCAGCGGCGTATCGCCGTGCAGGAACACCGCGTAGTGGCTCTTGCTGCTGAACAGGGTCCCCGGGAATGCGACGAAGCTCGGCGTCATTCCAGGCACTGCATGCCTGGCGACCCCAACGGCCCCGTTCAGCGAGGTCAGCTTCGACGGCACCGGCCGGTCCTTATACTGCGCGGTCATTTCGGCGAGTTGGCCGAATTGCCACATCTTGAGCACGAGGTCGGCCCAGGTGTTGATGACGCCGGTGAAGCCAACCACCAGCGTCCAGGCCACCAACAGGATGCCGGCGAGATTGTGGACGTCGAGCCAGCGCACGACGCGCCTCCGCTGCGCGCGGTAGGCGCCGAAGCGCAGCTTTCGCATCGACGGCGCGTAGACGACGATGCCGGAAACGATCGCGACGCAGAACAGGATCCCCATCAATCCAAGGAACAGCTTTCCGGGCAGACCCGCGAACATGTCGGTGTGCAGCTTCAGCATGATGTAGGTGAAGCGGCCGGTCACATCAGGGGAATCGAGATAGGCGCCGGTATGCGTATCCATCCGGACCAGCAGGTTGTTGGTGGGATCGGCGTCGATCGTCGGGCCAACGCTGACCCACATCGCGCCGGGTTCGTCGCGATCCCAGATCAGGAAGTGAGGCACCTTGCCCGGCGCCCGCGCGAGCGCATTGGCGAGCAGATGATCCAGATCGGCCGGCGGTGTGCCTGCCGGCGCCTCGGCCGGCTTGACCTGGCTGTGCAGGAGATCGTCGATCTCGTCGTGGAAGATCAGCGGCAGGCCGGTGATGCAGAGCAGCAGCATGAACAAGGTGCAGATCAGGCTGGTCCATTTGTGGACGGCGCCCCATCGCCGCAGGGATTTGGTCGTCGCAGTCACCTTCGCTACCTAATTCCAGGAGTCTCCATTCTTGTCGTCACTAACACGATGACGGATGCGCGCAGTCGCGCGGCGATTAGAACCCGTCCAGTGTTGGACTTATCGTCGGTCGTGTTGCGATCTCGCAACGAGAACGTCCGCGAACTGCGACGATGCGTCTCGGCCTTCAGCGCGATTTCCTGGGATCGTTCTAAAATGGATCGCCGCGTTCAACCGGCCGACGCGGCGTGGACGGGATGCTTCGCGCGCCATTTGGGGCCCGGCCCGCGCATGTAGTGCAGCTCGGGCCGGTAGGGATCGCGCATTCGCTCGATCAAATTCTGCCAGCCGGTCGTGATCGCGTTCAGGCCGCGGCGCAGAGGTAGCAATGACTGCAGCGACAGCATGGCTTCCTCTCAGTGCGGTTTGCCGAGAACGGATGCGAAGGACAGGATGACGATCTCCTCGCCGGCCTCGTCGCTGACATGCACCGCCCAATCACGCCAATCTTCCAGGCTGGCGGTTGCGACCAGCGATCGCATCATGCAGGTCGCCGCCTCGCAGGCCTCGGCGAGGCTGGTCACCGAGGTGCCGCGGCGATCCATCAACACGCCCCGCGTATTCGAGCAGTGGAAATAGACCTGCGTCATGTCCTGGGCCATGTCCGTATCCTCGCAAGCTCCGGGCGATCGGGCTCGCCCTTGCATGACGAAGCTTTACGCGGGCAGCGCGCGCCGATCCGTGATACGGCTCACACAGGTGCGGGACGGCCGCCACGTCGCGGCACTGCCCTCACCAAATCGCGATTTGACAGTTCTCCCATATTTGTCAAAATCGTCAAATGGGACCGAAAACCCGCATTCTCGACGCCACCATGCTGGTTTTCCGCCGGCACGGCTTTCGCCGCTCCTCGATCGAGCAGGTCGCCGAAGCGGCCGGCCTGACGCGGCAGGCGCTCTATCATCACTTCGAATCCAAGGAAGCGCTGTTCCGCGCCGTGATCGAGCGCGTGCATGAGTCCGCGATCGCCGCCGAGGAAACGGCCATTACCGAAGCAGAGACGGCGGGCGGCAGTCTCGGCGACATCCTTGCCGCGGGCATGACCGCGCGGATGTCGACCATGATCGCGTCGCTGGACGGCTCGCCGCATCTCGAGGAATTGTATTCCGAACACCTCGTGCACGCGCGCGATCTCTACCAGACCTACGCCGCACGCTACGCGGAACGCATGGTGGCCACCATCTCGCGGACCGTTCGCAAGCATCGGCTTGCGCTGCCGCAGGAGCTCTCGCCGGCCGAATTCGCGCGGCTGGTCGAAATGTCGGTGTACGCATCGAAGTCGCAGTATCCGGCGATGCAGCCGGCGGATGCGTTCCTGAAGGACATGGCGATCATGGTGCGAACGCTCTGCGCGGGCGCGGTGCCGAAATCCTTGCCAAGATCCTTGCCGAAATCCGGGAAGCCGCCCGTCAAGAAGGCGGCAATCAAGGACAAGCCGACACGCCGCAAGACAGGAGGACATCCATGAGCACGACGACCATCAATGGCCGCGTTGAATCGCTGCCCGATGATCCCGATGCGCTCTTGATCGACATCGTGCGCGACCAGCTCAAGCTCACCGGCACCAAGCTTGTGTGCGGCGCCGGTGTCTGTGGCGCCTGCACGGTGCTGGTCGATGGCGCGCCGGTCGCAAGCTGCCTGATGCCGGCGCACGCCGCGGCCGGCAAAGCGGTGACGACGGTGGAAGCCATCGGCGCAGCCGGGCTGCATCCGGTGCAGAAGGCATTCATGGCGCATGACGCCCTGCAATGCGGCTTCTGCACGCCGGGCTTCATCGTGGAGGCGACCGCGTTCTGCGACCGCTGGCGCGCGACCAGGGGGACGGCAGTGCCGCCGCGCGAGGAGATCGGCGCGGCGCTGTCGGGCCATCTCTGCCGCTGCGGCGCCTATGACGGGATCTTCCGTGCGGTGGCGGATGCCTGCGCCGGCCGCTTCGACGGCGACAATGTCACAGCGCCGCGCGTCGAGGCGCGCGACAAGGTGACGGGCGCGGCGAAATACACCGTCGACATCAACCATGACGGCCAGCTCGAAGGCCTGATCCTGCGCTCGCGCGAGGCGCATGCCCGCATCACCGCGCTTGAACTGGCACCGGCGCGCGCGCTCGCCGGTGTCGCCGCGGTGTCGCTGCTCGGCGACGACCGCATCGTGCGCTATGTCGGCGAGCCGATCGCGGCGGTCGCCGCAAAGGACCGCAAGACAGCGCTGGCCGCGCTGGCTGCGATCAAGCTGACCAGCGAACGGCTGCCCGCTGTGGTCGGCCTCGACGCCGGACGCAAGGACGGCGCGCCTGTGGTGTTCGACAGAGCGAACCGCAAGCGGGCCGGCAATGTCTCGGAGGCCGCCGGCGGGCCGGCGCCATGGAAGCAGAACATCCGCGGGCCGACCGCGGTGTTCTCGACGCGCGCCAAGAAAGCCCGCAACTGGGTCGATGAGGCGCGCCAGGCCAACAACCGCCTGCTCGTCGAAGCAACCTTCCGCACCGCCACGCAACAGCACGCGTGCCTGGAGCCGCATGCCGCGGTGGCGCGCTTCGACGGCGACCGGCTGACCTTGCACGCCTCGACCCAGCAGGTGTTTCACCTGAAGGAGCAGATCGCAAAACGCTACAAGCTCGATCACGACAAGGTCCGCGTGATCGCCGATCACGTCGGCGGCGGCTTCGGATCGAAGGCGAGCCTCGGCGTGGAGGCGATTGCCGCCATCGAGCTCGCGCGCGAGGCGAAGGCGCCGGTGCGGGTCGCCTACGATCGGCAGGAGGAGCTCTCCGTTGCCGGCTATCGTCCGGCCGCGGAGCTGAAGGTCGCGCTGCTGCCCTCCGACCAGGGCGGCCTGAAGGCACTCTCCGTCACCGCGCATGCCGATACGGGCGCCGCGACCAATTCGACGATCGCGGGCCTGGCGCGGCTGATCTATCCGGCCGAGGCGAAGGACCTTTCGGATTTCGACGTCATCAGCAATTTGCCGCCCGGCGCGGCCTTCCGCGGCCCCGGCGGTCCGCCGATGGCATTCGCGGTGGAGCAGGCGATCGACGAGGCCGCGCTGCGGCTCGACGTCGACCCGATCGCCCTGCGCAAGCGCTGGGATCCCGATCCCAACCGCCAGCGGCTCTACGACTGGGCATCCGGGCTCGAGCTCTGGCGCAACCGGAAGCCGGCGCAGAACGGGCGCTATCGCCGCGGCATCGGGATGGCGACCGGCTACTGGCTCTATCTCTGGCAGCCCAACGTGAAGGTCGAGGTCGCGGTCAAGGCCGGCCGCATCGTCGCCAGCACCGCGACGCAGGATATCGGCACCGGCACCCGCAGCGTGCTTGCCGACACGATCGCGCGCGAGTTCGATCTCGAACCGGCCGACATCGACGTGCGGATCGGCGATTCGTCGCTGCCCGAAGGGCCGGGCTCCGGCGGCAGCCGCGTCACCGCCTCGGTGATGCCGCCGACGCTGCAGGCGGTGCGGAAACTGAAGGCCGCGATCCTCGAACAGGCGACACGAAAGCCCGTTCCCGGCTCGAACGCGCCCTGGCGCGAGCTGATCGCGCGCTCGCCCGACATCGCGGTGACGGAGACGCGCGGCGAGGACGGCAAGAACACCGCGCCCGGCATCCGCTCGCCGCTGCGCGAAGTCGGCCTGATGGGCATGGTGTTCGGCTGGATGATGCGCCGCTTCTCGAACATCGCGGTCGGCGCCGGCGTGCCGAGTTCAGTGCAGGTGATCGAGGTGGAGGTCGACACCTGGCTCGGCCATGTCCGCGTGCTCAACGTGCACACCGGCATCGCGGTCGGAAAGATCGCAGCGCCCGCGCTGGCGCGCAGCCAGGCTTGCGGCGCGGTGATCCAGGGCCTCGGCTACGCGCTCTACGAAGCGCGCGAGCTTGATCCGACCAGCGGCGACGTCCTGACCGCGGGAATGGAGGATTATCGCATCCCCGGTATCGCCGACACGCCCGAGATCGACGTCCATTTCGACGAAGCCGGCTTCGACCATGTGCTCGGCAACAGCGTCGGCATCGGTGAGGCGTCGACGGTGCCGACCTCGGCCGCGGTCGCGAACGCGATCTACAACGCGATCGGCGTCCGCCTCACCGAGATTCCGATCCGGCCCGACCGCATCGTCGCCGCGCTGAAAGGGAGGGATGCCGCATGAGCGTCGCAATTGCAGAGGCACTGTCCGCACCCGAATTCCGCGCCGCCGGCACCGATCTGTCGGAACGCCGCCGCAGCGGCCTGTCGTGCGGATCGATCATCGATCTCATCGCCAGCCCCGACACGATCGGGGTCGCGTGGGGTGCGGACGGCTCGGCGCGCATCGGCGCCCTCACCGCAATCGCTGCGATCGCATCCGACGGGCGGCTCGCGCAGGCCTATCCCGGCATCGCTGCGGCCGCGCAGGGCCTCGCCACGCCGCAGATCCGGCACATGGCGACGCTCGGCGGCAACCTCGCGCAGCGCTCGCGCTGCTGGTATTTCCGCAATCCGCAGATCGCCTGTCTCAAGAAGGGCGGCTCCGACTGTCCGGCACGATCGGGCAACCATCTCTATCACGTCGCGTTCGATCTCGGCCCTTGCGTGGCGCCGCATCCATCGACCATGGCGATGGCGCTGCTGGCCTACGATGCAAAGATCGTCACTGACCGGCGCAGCGGATTATCGATCACCGACATGCTCGGCGACGGCAGCAATGGCACTGTCGACAATCTGCTTGCATCGGGCGAACGGATCGAGCGGATCGAGCTCCCTGTCCCGCTGGCCGGCGAGCGCGCGCTCTACAAGCGCGCGATCAGCCGCTCATATGCGGAATGGCCGCTGGTCGAGATCTGCGTGCGGGCGGTGTTATCCGGCGGCACGTTCCAGCAGATCCACATCACGGCCGGCGGCATCGCCCCGGTCCCGCTGCGGCTCACGGCATGCGCTGCCGCGCTGCAGGGACAACCGGCCAATGCGTCAACCATCGCGCAAGCCGCCGAGCTGGCAACATCGGGGGCCAGGCCGCTGACGATGACCGGATACAAGCTCGACCTGCTGACGGGCCTCGTCCGCGACGTGGTCGAGCGGGTTGTGGCGTAGCGCAGGCTCAGCGCGCGCGGGTGAGCGCCAGCCAGATGCCGCCGCCGATCATGAAGCCGCCGGAGATCCGCGACATCAGCCGGGTCCGCTCCTTGGAGAAGAACTTTCGGGCGCGGCCGGCCGCCAGCGCGTAGGCGGCGTCGGTCAGCACGGCGGTCGCCATGAAGGTGACGCCGAGCAGCGCCACCTGCGGAATGTGCGGCTTGTCCATGTCCATGAACTGCGGAATGAAGGCGCCGAAGAACACCAAGACCTTCGGGTTCGAGAGCAGCACCAGAAATCCCTGCAGGAAGAAGCCGCCGCGTGGCGGCGGTGGCCGATCGTCGGTGCCGACGCCCTCGACCGGCGAGCGGATCAGCTTGATGCCGAGCCAGACCAGATAGGCCGCGCCGGCGAAGCGCACCCAGTCGAACCAGTACCCCATCGTCGCCATCAGCGAGGTTAGCCCGACCGCGACGATGCCGATCACGATCGCGAGCCCGACCTGCGCGCCCAGCACATTGGTGAGCGCGGCGCGCGTGCCGTAGCGCAGCCCGTTGGCGATCACCATCGTGACGATCGGACCGGGCAACAGCGCCAGCGCGATGCAGGCGGCGACGAAGGCGAAATAGGCTTGCAGGGACATGATGGGCTCTTCTGCTTTCTTTGTCGTCATTATGCACGTGAGCGGCGGTCATGGAAATATCCCCGCTCCCTCGCCCCGCTCTTGCGGGGAGAGGGGCTCCCTCCGCTAGGCGGTGCAAGTGGATAGACCTGTACCCCCTCACCCGGATCGCATCTCGCGATGCGATCCGACCTCTCCCCGCAAGCGGGGCGAGGTAAGGGAACCCAATTCAGCGACCTTCCATCGCGGCCGTCATCCACGTTTTCATCTCTCGCGACTCCAGAAACTGCAACGTCGCCCGCTGGACCTGCACCGCATCTCCCCCGCCCTGCGCCGCCACCGCCATGAGATCGCAGCGATGCGAGGCCGCGATGCCGATCGCGGTACGCTTCCCCTCGGGCATCTCGATATCATACGCCCTGATCCGTCCGCGCATATCGGCAACATCGACGACATCGCCGGCCTTCAGCGGCACAAAGCGCGGGCTGATCATGTCGACATCGGAAACGCGATCGACCTCGTCGTCATCGGCGACGCCGCTGTCGCAGTTGCAGAAGCCGAGCTTCGGCCGGAGATAGACCTCGACCTCAGTGCCGCACTCCGTCACACCGCAACGGAAGGCGCGGCCGGCGGGCCAGCCGTCGCGCGGGAACGGCCACGCGATCTCGCGCCATTGCGCGGGGTGCGGCGACGCCATCTCGTAGCCGGCCACGGCCGACAGGCCGCCGAGCGCCAGGAACATCGCCGCGATGACCGGCCATGAGCGCATCATCGCCGGCTCACGGCAGACCGGCGACGGCCCGCGCCGCGCCGGTCAGTTCGAGAATATGCAGGCCGGTGTTGGCGCGGTCGACCGCGTAGATGTAGCCGCGCGCATCGGTCTCGACATTGTTGGTCTGGATCGCGACCTTGCAGCGGTCCTTGCCGTCGATCGTGACGCAACGCTTGTCGGTCGCTGCGGTGATAGAGGGAATGAAGTACCCGACTTCCCTCGGATGATAGGGATCGCGGATATCGAGCGCGCGGACGCCGGCATTGAAGAAGGCGATGAAGGCCAGCTTCCTGTAATAGACCGGCGCCATGCTCTCGTTCGACGAATGCGAGCCGAACCGGCCGCCGCGCTCGCAGAATGCGCCGGAGGCCTCAGGCACGGTGTAGCTCGAGATCAGCATCGGCCGCGCTTCCGTGGTGACGTCGGCGAACCACACCATCTGCCGCGCCTCGCCGCACTCGTTCTGGATCGCCTCATCGACGATCATCACGATGTCGCGGCTCTTGCCGTCCTTGTCATGGGCGAACTCCGCGATCGGCATGCCAGGCATCGGAAACACCGTGTGCGCGCCGTTCAGCGCGGACAGCGGCATCCGCGCGATCTCCGGGAATTTCAGATTGTCCGGCGTCGGCTCCTTCGGCCCGTTCAACAGCTTCTCGCGATCGACGATTTGCAGGAAGCCGCCCTTGTCGGTGCCGTAGCCGAAATAGACGCGGTTGCCCTGCGGCCCGGTCGAGATCGGCCCGTGCAGTTCGGTCGGCACCGCGCCGGTCGCGCCCGGCTCCTGCCCGGGCAGGCCAAAATCCCTGATCTTCTTTGGCTGCGCCGGATCGGAGAGATCGTAGATTTGCGTCATGCGCCGGGTGCGCCAGTCCGGCGCGCCCGACACCAGGAGCGCGATGCCGGTGTCGCATTCCCAGAAATTCTTGTGCGTGTCCTTCAGCCCGCCGATCCGGCTGACCAGCACGGGATTGGCGGGATCGGCGACGTTCCAGATCTCATGCGCCTCGCTGCCGAAGGTGCGCAGCATGTAGACCGCGTTGCGATCGCCCTTCGGCAGATCCTTGCCGTCGCAGATCCGCACCATCTGCGCGCCGCCGGATTCGTATTTGCCTTCCTGCCCTGGGATGTGCCGCAGATATTTCGGATGCGCGGCATCGGTGACGTCGACGATCGAGGTGCCATTGGGCTCGGCCTTGCGGGTCATCGGGTTGACGGGATCGGGAATGTCGTCGGTGCCGCCGTGATGGCCGATGTAGGCGATCCATCTGTCGCCCTGGTGATGGATGGTTGGCTGATAGGCGCTGCGTGCCTGCAAGTCGCTGGTTCCAACCAGCCGCATGTTGGAGGCTTCGGGCGGGTCGCCGATCTTCTGCTGGGCGCTCGCAGCATTTGCGAGCAGGACAAGAAGAAACGTGCAGCAAACTGCCGTCGCGCGACCACCCATGCGCATCACCCCGAGTTCCATACCAATCTGCGTTGGCTGCGCGAGACGCTAGCATGGCGATACCGGCGCCCAAACACACGCTCTTGACATGCAACCATTTGGTTGCCTATTATCCGACCCATGGATGAAGTCTTCAAAGCCCTCGCGGATGCCTCACGGCGGACGCTGCTTGACCGGCTTCACGACCAGAACGGGCAGACGCTCGGCGAGCTCTGCGACGGCCTCGACATGACGCGTCAGGCCGTCACCAAGCACCTTGTGATTCTCGAGGAGGCCAACCTCGTCACCACGATCAGGCATGGCCGCGAGAAGCTGCATTACCTCAACCCGGTCCCGATCCATCAGATCGGCGAGCGGTGGATCAGGAAGTTCGAGCGCGGGAAGCTCGCCGCGCTCAGCGAATTGAAACGGCAATTGGAGAAGCGTGATGAGTAAGCCGGATTACGTCTACGTCACCTATATCGAGACCACGGCCGAGAAGCTGTGGCATGCGCTGACATCGAGCGACTTCACCGAACGGTTCTGGTTCGGCTATCGCATCAGCTCGGACTGGAAGGTCGGTTCGCTTTATCATCTGACCAAGGACGGCCGCCGCAGTGTGCAGGGCGAGGTGCTGATCGCCGATCCACCCAAGAGGCTCGCTTACAGCTGGGACGTCGTGAAGGAAGGCGTCGAGCGCGAGGGGGTCTCACGCGTGACCTTCGACATCGAACCGCACGGCGGAGTGGTCAAGCTGACCATGACGCACGACAACCTCGGTCCGAAGACGCTGCGCGACATCTCGGGCGGCTGGCCTATGGTGATTGCAAGCCTGAAGAGCTTCCTGGAGACCGGACGCGAATTGCCGGCCGACCTGCTCACCAGCGGCGCCAGGGAGGCCTACCATGCCTAAGCCCGAATTCGTCTACGTCACCTATATCGAGACCACGCCGGACAAGCTTTGGGACGCGCTGACCGAGAGCACTTTCACCCGGCAGTACTGGTTCGACACCGAGCTGAAATCGGACTGGAAGGTCGGCTCGCCGCTCGCGCTGGTGATGGGCGGCAAGACCACCGACACCGGCGAGATCCTCGACGCCGATCCGCCGCGGCGTCTCGCCTACACCTTCAAGCACGTGCTCGACGATGACATGCGCGAGGAGCCGGCGACCAAAGTGGTCTTCACGCTCGAACCGCATGGCAAGATCGTGAAGCTGACCGTGACCCATGAGGGCTTCGGCGCGGGCAGCAAGCTGCTCGACGGGATTTCCAGGGGCTGGCCGGCGATCCTGTCCGGGCTCAAAAGCCTGCTCGAGACCGGCAAGGCGGTCACGATCCCGCCTGCCGCGCTCGGGATCGACGGCTTCGAATGACAATGAAAATCTATCGAAGGACACGTGCGGACATGAACATCGAGAAATTCAAACCGGCGATCGTCTATGCGATCTACATCGCCGCCACGCCGGAGAAGGTGTGGCAGGCATTGACGAATGCCGAACTCAGCCGGCAATATTTCTCCGGCAACGCGGTCGAGGTCGATCTTCGGGTCGGCGGCGCCTACATCGTGCGCACGCCCGACGGCGCGCTGCACATCTCCGGCGAGGTGATCGCGTGCGATCCGCTGAAGCGGCTGACCGTCACCTTCAACGTCAACTGGCCGCAGCTCGTCGAAAAGCTCGGGCCGACGCTCGTCACCTACGAGATCGAGCCAGCCGGCGACGGCGTGAAGCTGACCTTGCTGCAATCGCACGACCGCCCGATCAGCGACGACATCCTGTCCGGCGGGCGCACCGGCTGGCCGGCGATCCTCTCCAGCCTGAAGAGCCTCGTGGAGACCGGCAAGGCCATGGTGATCCCGATGCAGCCCCCGCAGCGCATGCTGGCCGCGCTGAAGGAATTGGGCATCCCGATGCCGTGAACATACTCCACTGTCGTACTCTACTGTCGTCCCTGCGGAAGCAGGGACCCATAACCACCGCTCAGCGTGGTGGAGCACGCTGGGGCCACCGCGTCGCGCAACATTAAACGGCTGTGGTTATGGGTCCCGGGTCGCGCTTCGCTTGCCCGGGACGACGGTGGAGAGTTATCCCAGCGCCCGCAACTCCCGCCGCAGCACCTTGCCCGTCGCCGTCATCGGCAGGCTGTCGGCGAACTGCACGAAGCGCGGATATTCGTGGGCGGCGAGCTGGACCTTGACGAACTCCTGGATCTCGCGCGCCAGCGCGTCGCTTGGCGCATGGCCGGGCCGCAGCACGATCCAGGCCTTGATCGATTCGGTGCGGATCGGATCGGGGATGCCGACCACCGCCGACATCGCGACCGCCGGATGCTTCATTAGCGTGTGCTCGATCTCGGACGGGCCGACGCGATAGCCGGCGGTCGTGATGACGTCGTCCTCGCGGCTGACGTACCAGAAATAGCCGTCCTCATCCTGGACGCCGAGATCGCCGGTCAGCAGGAATTCGCCGGCGTATTTCTTGCGCGTCGCTTCCGGATTGCGCCAATACTCGATCATGGTGCAGGGGCACGGCTGACGCACGCCGATGATGCCGCGCTGTCCCCGCGGCAGCTCCTCGCCCCTGTCATTGACGATGCGGACGTCGAAGCCCGGCGTGGCGCGGCCCATCGAGCCCGGGCGGATCGGAAACAGATTGGAATTGCTGCCGATCACGAGATTGCATTCGGTCTGGCCGAACACCTCATGGGCATCGATGCCGAAGGTCTCGCGCACCCAGCCAAGCAATTCGCCGCCGAGCGACTCGCCACCGGTGAAGATACTGCGCAGCTTGACGCCGGAATTCGTCACATTGGCCTGCCGCATCAGCTTCAGCGCGGTCGGCGGCAGGAACACGTTGCGGATGCCGAGTTCGGCCATCATCTGCATCGCCGCCTGCGGCTCGAACTTGCGGGCGCGGTGACCGACCATCGGAATGCCGTGGTACCAGAACGCGAACAGGCCGTTGATCAGGCCGCCGATCCAGGCCCAGTCGGCCGGCGTCCACATCAGGTCGCCGGGTCGCGGCAGGAAATTGTGGCACATCTCGACATTGGGCAAATGGCCGAGCACGACGCGATGCGCATGCAGTGCGCCCTTCGGATTACCGGTGGTGCCCGACGTGTAGATGATCAATGCGGGATCGTCGGCCGAGGTGTCGACGGTCGCAAATTCCGGTGATGCCGACTTGATCGCGCTCCAGAATGACTTCGTACCGGCCGGCGTCTTTTCGCCGACGATGTAGACGCTCTTCAGCTCGGGCAGGCGATCGCGGATCTTGGCGATCTTCTCCCAGCCGGTCTCATCGGTGATGACGGCTTTCGCCGCGGAGTTCGACAGGCGGAATTCGAGCGCGTCCTCGCCGAACAGCGCAAACAGCGGGATCGAGATCAGCGCCGCGCGGAACGCCGCGAGATGCGCGACCGGCAACTCGAGCGATTGCGACAGGAACACCGCGACGCGGTCACCGCGCAGCAGGCCGTCGGCGGTCAGCACATTGGCGAAGCGGCGCGAGGCGTCCGCGACGTCATCGAACGAGGTGCGCGTGCTGCCGCCATCCTCGTCGACATAGACCAGCGCAAGCCGCCCGGTGCCGTCGGCATGGCGGTCGCAGCAGGCCGTCGCCATGTTGAAGCGCGCTGGAACGTCCCAGCGGAAGTTGCGATAGAGCTCGTCGTAGGTTTTGGCTTCCTGAAGCATGGCCGCAGACTAGAGCCTTTTCCGTTCCCATGGAATCGGAACGGGGCGCTAGATTCTTGTTTGACGCGTTTTCTTCACGCGACCCGGTCTCCCATTTCGCTTGAAAACGCTCTCGACCATCGCCGTTCGACCATAAACCCTCCCTGCGGGGAAAGCGGTCAGGCTGCCGCCCGCTGCATTGCGATCTCAGCCTTGAGGCTTTCGCGGTCACGATAGATCGACGCGACCGCGAGCACGCGCCCGCCGCGCTTGTAGCGGAGCATGCAATCCCGGCCGGCGATGCTGCCGTCCACCGCGATCTCGTCCCACTGCTCGGCGTGCCCGACATAGTTGATCGGCACGTCGTAATGCTGGCTCCAGAAGAACGGCACCGCATCGAACACCTCGCGCTGCCCAAGCATATTCCGCGCGGCGGTCTGACCCTGGCGCTCGGCCACCACCCAGTGTTCGACCCGGATGTTCTCGCCGCTGTGCGGATCGGGCCAGCGCGCGATGTCGCCGGCCGCGTAGATGCCGGGAACGCTGGTCTCGAGATAGGCGTCCACTTTCACGCCGCGATCGATGGCGAGCCCTGCTCCCTCCGCCAGCGCCAGCCGCGGCTTCACGCCGACACCGAGCACGACGAGGTCGGCATCGAGCACCGGCCCGCTCTTCAGGCGCGCGCGCTTGCCGTCGATCGCGGTCACGGTGTCGCCGAGGTGGAAGACGACGCCATGCTCCTCGTGCAGCGCGCGGACGAAATCGCCCATGTCGGGCCCGAGCACGCGCTCCAGCGGCCGCTGTTCCAGCCCGACCACGTGAACCTCGATCTCCCTCGCGCGCAACGAGGCCGCAACCTCGAGCCCGATGAAGCTTGCGCCGATCACAACCGCGCGGCGCGCTCCGCTGGCCGAGGCGATGATCGCGCGGCAATCGTCGAGCGTGCGCAACACGTGAACGTGGGGCTGATCAGCGCCTGGGATCGGCAGCCGTAGCGGCTCCGCACCGGTCGCCAGCAGCAGCCGGTCATACGGAATCGTTTCGCCGCCGGCGAGCAAGACGTTGCGGTGGCCGGCGTCGATCGACTGGACCTCGGTCCTGAGCCTGAGATCGATCGCCGCGTCAGCATAGAAACTGTCCGGTTTCAGCGGCAGCCAGTCTTCCGGCGCGCTGCCGGCGAGGAAGTCCTTTGACAGGTTCGGCCGATCCACCGGCGACGCGGTCTCGCCGCTCAGCATGACGATGCTGCCGCGATAGTCCTGCCGTCGCAGCATCTCGGCCGCGGCAAAGCCTGCCGCGCCTCCGCCGACGATGACGATCCTGCCGGGCGCATCGCGCGGGCCCTTGACGCGGGGTTTCGGCTGCTCGCGCTTCTCGCGCACGATGATGCGATCGCCCTCGCGCTCGACCTTCCAGACCGCGAGCGCGTTGAAGGCGGGCGCGGCGGTCGCTTCACCGGTGCGAATGTCGAAACAGGCGTGATGCCAGGGGCAATGGACGGTCTCGCCCTCGACCACACCTTCGGCGAGCGGGCCGTGGTAATGGCTGCAATGCGCATCGATGGCGAAAATATCCGCCCCCCGAACGCACCAGCAGCACGTCCTCGTCGCCGACATGGCCGAGCAACATCGTGCCCGAGAATTCGGCGAGTGCCACACCTTGTGTCAGATCCGGACCGGAAGGAGCTTGCTGATCGGCCATGGCCTATCTCCAGTTTTTCCAGAACTACACCCGAGGGCGCCGCCTTCGCAGGGCCCTGCACGGGTCCGTGGCGCACCTTTCGGCAGACCGAAATCAGCTTCCCTGCATGTAGCGGACCGGGTTCTCCTTGTCCGCCTTGAAGATATCGGCGGCCTCGGCGAACAGCGCCGCAACGGCTGGCGGCTTCAGATCAACAAACGCCTCGAAGCTGAAATTGTTGCCGCCCGCCCGCAATTCGCCGAGCGTGCCGGCGTAACAGGACACCAGCGGCTTGCCGCCACGGGTCACCGCGACATAGACGCTGATGTAGTTCTTCTGCAGCGCCAGCCCGATCACGGGCCAGACAGCCGTCTTGCCGGACCTGATCGCATAGCGAAACTGACCGTAGCCGATCATGTTCATGCGCATGCCGGCCTCACCGGCCGGCGTGCCCGCATGGAAATGCCGCTTGAGCGAAGGCGCGGCCTTTCGCATCACCGCATGCAGTTGTTCGAGATCCGCGGTCCGGCCGGGATCGAAGGCGAGGTAGGCTTCCAGACTGTCCGCCGCGACACGAAACACCGGAAGCCTCCGCCGCTATCCCGCGAGCGCCGCCTTGACGAGGCCGCTGGCCTTGCCGAAATCCATCTGGCCGGCGTATTTCGCCTTCAAGGCGCCGATCACCTTGCCCATATCCTTGATGCCGGCCGCATTGGTCTCGGCGATAACAGCCGCGATCGCGGCCTTCACGTCGTCGTCGGACATCTGCTTCGGCAGATAGGCGGAGATCACGGCGATCTCCTCGCGTTCCTGGGCGGCGAGCTCGGCACGGCCGCCCTTGTCGTAGAGCTCGACTGATTCCTGGCGCTGCTTGATCATCTTCTGCAGGACGCTCAGAAGGTCGGCATCGGACAGTGGCGGCTTGCCCTGCCCGCGCGCGTCGATGTCGGCGTTCTTGATGGTCGAATTGACCATGCGCAGCGTGGAGAGCTTGCGCTCGTCCTTCGCCTTCATCGCTTCCTTGACCGCCGTATTGATGTCGTCGCGCAGCATCCTGATGTCCTTAAGCCGGTAATCTCTTCATGTAGGCAGTTTGGGACGACTGGACAACCTAGTTCCTGAGCCATTCGACCAGCGCATCGGCGCAGGCCTGCGGCTGCTCCAGTTGCGGCAGGTGACCGCAATTGGCGAGCACCACGAGCTTTGCCCCGGGAATGCCGTTGGCCATCTCGTCCGACAATAAGTTCGGAACGGTGTTGTCGGTATCCGACGTCAGCACCAGGGTCGGGCACTTGATCCAGGCCATGCTCGGCCGCGAATCCGGCCGGCTGAGCACCGCATTTTGCTGGCGGATGAAGGCTTCCGCGCCGACGTCCTCGCTCATGTCGTCAACGATCCGGGCGCAGGCTTGTATCGCCCAGCCGCGACGGATGCACGAAGCCGGGAAACAGCTCGTCGACCACGCTCCGATACTGACCGTTTTTGGCACGCTCCATCATGCCGCGGCGGCGCGCGGTTGCTTCCGGCGTGTCAGCCCTCGCCTGGGTGCTCATCAGCGCCAGTTTCGCCACCCGCTCGGGCGCCTGCCGCATGATCTCAAAGGCGATGTAGCCGCCCATCGAATGCCCGGCGAGCGCAAAGCGCGGTGGCGCCTCGGCCAGGATCCGGCGGGCGATCGCGCCCATATTGTCGTCCCTGACATGGTTGGCGACCGTGACCGGCCCGCACCGCCACAGCGCCGGAATGACCGGGGCAAATATCCGCGGTGAGCAGATGAGGCCCGGGACGAGCAGGATCGGCATCGTATTGTCCATGCGGGAGCTCCGGACCGGGTCATTTTCGGCAAGCAAACGGCCGCTTCAAGGAACTTTAGATTAAAAGGCCGTTCAGGCCTGTCAAATCGGCGGGTATTGCCGTGTGAATCCGTGCCCTTTCGCTTTGACGCCGCAGGGTGCGGCGACTATTTAAAGGGCTCATGACAACCCCCGAAAACGCTCCCGCCTGGCCGGACCACAAACCGACCGCGCTCCTTGTGCTCGCCGATGGTACCGTGCTGGAAGGCTTCGGTCTCGGCGCGGAAGGCCACGCCGTCGGCGAGGTCTGCTTCAACACCGCGATGACCGGCTATGAGGAGATCCTCACCGATCCGTCCTATGCCGGGCAGATCATCACCTTCACCTTCCCGCATATCGGCAATGTCGGTACCAACGAGGAAGACATCGAGACGGTGAACATGGCCGCGACACCCGGCGCACGCGGCGTGATCCTGCGCTCGGCGATCACGGATCCCTCGAACTACCGCGCCACCAAGCATCTCGATCAGTGGTTGAAGGCGCGCGGCATCATCGGCCTGTCCGGCATCGACACAAGGGCGCTGACCGCGCTGATCCGCTCCAAGGGCATGCCCAACGCCGTGATCGCGCACGCCAGGAACGGCGAGTTCGACCTGCACGGCCTGAAGGAAGAGGCCCGCGAATGGCCCGGCCTCGAGGGCATGGACCTGGTGCCGATGGTCACCTCCGGCCAGCGCTTCACCTGGGATGAGACCCCCTGGGAGTGGGGCAAGGGCTTTGGCCAGCAGACCGCGCCGGAATTCAACGTCGTCGCGATCGACTACGGCATCAAGCGCAACATCCTGCGCCTGCTCGCCGGTGTCGGCGCCAAGGTGACCGTGGTGCCGGCGACGACGGCGGCCGAGGATATCCTGGCGATGAAGCCGGACGGCGTGTTCCTGTCGAACGGCCCCGGCGACCCCGCCGCGACCGGCAAATATGCCGTGCCCGTCATCCAGAGGGTGATCGCTTCGGGGACGCCGACCTTCGGCATCTGCCTCGGCCATCAGATGCTCGGCCTCGCCGTCGGCGCCAAGACCATGAAGATGCATCAGGGCCATCACGGCGCCAACCATCCGGTCAAGGACGAGACCACCGGCAAGGTCGAGATCACCTCGATGAACCACGGCTTTGCGGTGGACCAGGCCACGCTGCCTGCCGGTGCGACCCAGACCCATATCTCGCTGTTCGACGGCTCCAATTGCGGCATCGCGCTCGAGGGCAAGCCGGTGTTCTCGGTGCAGTACCACCCCGAGGCCTCGCCCGGCCCGCGCGACTCGCACTATCTGTTCCAGCGCTTCGCCGATTTGATGCGGAAGAAGAAGCAGGCGGCTTAAACACACCCGTCATTGCGAGGATGCTCGTGACAAAATTGCAAAGGCAATTTTGCACTGAAGCGACGAAGCAATCCATCTATCCCCGCATGGAGCGATGGATTGCTTCGCTCCGCTCGCAATGACGGAGATTTTCCCGATGACCGACAGCGCCACCCCGAAGCCCGTCTACGGCGTCTCCTCGATCGAGGTGATGGCGTCGATGCCCGGGCTCGACTTCGTGCGCGGCATCTTCGCCCGCACCCTGCCGGAGCCGCCGATCATGGAGAACGTCGAACCGTTCGACTGCACCGCCGAGTCGGGCCATGTGGTGATCCACAGCATCCCCGGGCTGCGCCACTACAACCCGATCGGCTCGGTGCACGGCGGCTATGTCGCGATCCTGCTCGATTCCGCAATGGCGCTCGCGGTGCAGACAACATTGCCGAAGGGTTCGGGCTACACCACGCTGGAGTTCAAGATCTCCTTCGTCCGCGGCATGAGCCAGGACACCGGCAAGATCCGCACCGAGGGCCGGGTGCTCAACGCCGGCCGTCGCGCCGCGACCGCCGAAGGCCGCATCACCGATGGGAACGGCAAGCTGATCGCGCACGCGACCACGACCTGCATGGTGTTCGAGCTTCCCAAAAGCGCCTGAAGGCAATCACGTCTTGGCGCATTGGAGGCATGACGAAGCGCGCTGGATTGGCGGCCGTGCTCTGTGATTGAGTTCCCCTGTCCGAGATCAGGCAACATGATCCGGCCTGGAAGGAAGGAAACGTCCGATGACCTCAGCCAATCCAGACATGACCATCCGCGACATCCGCGTCACGATGCTGCGGCTGCCCTGGGCCGACGATCGCTGGCTGAAGGGCGCAGCGCTGGGCGCGACGCGCGACATCCTGATCTGCGACGTCGAGACCTCCGGCGGCATCACCGGCATGGGCTATCTGTTCGTGTTCCGCCCGGCGATGCAGTCGATTGCGGCCTGTCTCGACGAGTGCATCATCCCGCGCGTGATCGGCAAGGATGCCACCGCGATCGAGGCGATCTGGCGCGATCTGTGGACGGCGACGATGACCTATGGCCGCGGCGGCATCGCCGCGATGGCCATGTCGGCGCTCGACATCGCGCTGTGGGATGCGGTGGGAAAACGCGCGGGCCTGCCGCTGCACCGGCTGTGGGGACACTATCGCTCGGAAATCCCCATCTATGGTTCCGGATGCTTCCGCGGCGCCGGCGGCGACGGGATGATCGAGAAGGCGCTGCATTTCGTCAAGCAGGGCTACAAGGCGATCAAGATGCAGGTCGCGCATGTTCACACGCCCGCGCAGGATCTCGACAATGTGCGCCGCATGCGCGAGGCGCTCGGGCCCGACATCGACATCATGATCGATGTCAACATGGGCTGGAGCGCCGATGTCGCCATCGAGATGGGACGCAAGTTCGAGAAGTACGATATCTACTGGCTGGAAGAGCCGGTGCCGGCCGATGACTTCGCCGGCTATCAGCGCATCGCGGCGGCGCTCGACATGCGCGTCGTCGGCGGCGAGACGCATTTCACGCGCTACGATCTGCGGCCGTTCTTTCTCAATCCCTGCCTGCCGATCCTGCAGCCCGACCCGATGCGCGGCGGCATGACCGACCTGCGCAAGATCGCGGCGCTTGCGGACACGTTCGGCATCACCATCGCGCCGCATCTGTTCCCCGAACTCAACGTGCACCTTCTGGCTTCGATCCCGAACGGTATCTGGTGCGAGAACATGGCCCTGATCGACGACCTCTGGGTCGATCCGCCGGAGATTGCCAATGGCATGATCACGGCGCCGGAGCGGCCGGGGCATGGGCTCAAATTCAAGGATGAGGTGCTGAAGTTCAAGATCTAGCGGGAACGGTTTCCGGACCGACGGTTTGATATCACCGCCCCTCGCAACGCTGGAGAGCCGTCATGCCGGTGGTGAGTAAGGATGCCGAACCCCTGACTATCGTCTTTCAGGACGACGGCCTGGTGCCGAACAATCCGATGCCGTTCCTGGTCTACAAGGCCGCGGTCGACGTCGGCAAAAATCCCGAGGCCACGATCGAGCAGCTGTTCGGCGACAATGGCTGGGGCGCGATGTGGCGCAACGGCGTCTACGACTTCGCGCATTACCACGCCACCGTGCACGAGGTGCTGGGCGTCGCCCGCGGCAGCGCGCGGGTGCAGTTCGGCGGCGAACGCGGGCGTGCGCTGGAGATCGCCGCCGGCGATGTCGCGATCCTGCCGGCCGGCACCGGGCATCAATGCCTGTCGGCGAGCGCCGACTTCAGCGTGGTCGGCGCCTATCCGCCGGGCCCGCCGATGGACCTGCAACGGCCGACGCCGGAGAATCACGCCAAGGCGCTGAAGACGATCCCGCTGGTGGCCATCCCCGCCACCGATCCGGTGATGGGCACGAATGGGCCGCTGGTGCGGCTGTGGCATCCTGTCCGTCGTCCCGGCGAAGGCCGGGACCCATAGCCACGGGATCGTGTTGTCGCATCGCGCTGGGGCTCCAGCGCCGCGCAACAATTGCCAATGGTGGTTATGGGTCCCGGCCCCCGTGCGCAATTGCGCACTAGGCCGGGACGACGTGTATGTGGAGCTACGCCGCGTTGCTGCCTTCCTGGCGGCTTGCTTCGAACAGGAACCAGGTGCGGCGCTCGGTTTCGTCGATGAAGGTTTCGAGCAGGCCGGCGGTGCCGGAATCCTCATGGTCGTCGGCGAGCTTGTGCGCCTTGCGCATCGCTGCCGCCATGTGCTTGTTGTCTTCCATCAACTCGCGCAGCATTTCGCGCGGCGGGACAAAGTTCTCGTCATTGTCCTTGATGGTCTGATGCTTGGCGATATCGCCGATCGACCTCAGCGTCGCACCGCCGAGCTTGCGCACCCGCTCGGCGAGCTGGTCGGTGGTCGCGAAGATCGCGTCCGATTGCTCGTCCAGCAACAAATGGTAATCATGGAAATGCCGGCCGCTGACGTGCCAGTGAAAATTCTTGGTTTTCAGGTAGAGCGCGAAGGCGTCCGCCAGAAGCGTGTTGAGCGAGGCCGAGATGGTATCCACCGCAGCTTGCGGGAGATCGTTCGGCGTATCGAGATCGGGCGAGATCTTGTCAGTCTTAGCGTCAGTCTTGGCTTTGCTCACGTTGGACCTTCCTGTTAGGAACCCCCGTATTTCGGCGCATTGAACATTGGCCGCCGGACCGCTAACGCATCATCAGCCCACCTGTTCCTGGAAGTCAGGAACCCGTTCTGCCGGATACCAAACGCGATGGATGAATGGATCGACTATTACGATTCCACGCATACGATCTATGCGAGCCGACTGCACCGCGACCTGCATTTCCAGGTCATCGCAAACGACATCATCGGCTACATCACCTCGCCCGACGCCGTGGTGCTGGACTATGCCTGCGGTGAGGCGCTGTCGGCGGCGAAGGTCGCAAATGCCTGCGCCCAGCTCTATCTGGCGGAGCCGGCGCCCGGCGTGCGCGGCCGCCTGGTCGCGCGCTTCGCATACGACACCAGGATCCGCGTCCGCTCGCTCGATGAGCTGAAGAACATGGCGGCGGATTCGATCGACCTCGTGGTGATGAACTCGGTGGCGCAATACATGACGCCGCAGGAGCTCGACTCCGCGTTCGACGTGATCCACCGCCTGCTGAAGCCCTCGGGCCGTTTCGTGCTCGGCGATATCCTGCGGCCGGAAGTCGGCATGGCCAGGGACGTCATCGCGCTGCTGCGCTTCGCGGCGACGCATGGCTTCCTGCGCGATGCCTTGATCGGGCTCGCCTCGACCGCACTGTCCGATTACCGGCAGCTGCGCACCAGGATCGGGCTGCAGCGCTACCGCGAAGACGAGATGATCGCGAAGCTCGCCGCCGCGGGCTTTGACGCCACGCGCGCGCCGCGCAACATCGGGCACAATCCGTGGCGGATGACATTCGTGGCCCGCCACTGATCAGAGGTTGAACAACATATTAGGGTTAACCAAAAGTAAACGTAGCGGCCGCTGAAATAATCAGCAATGATCCACTCGGCCCGGTGGCGGAAGCGTCGACGCGGCAGTGGTGCAACACTGTTTATCCTGGTTCAACTCCAGGCCGGGCCTCCAGCCTTCGCTGCTCACGGGCTACGCGTGGCGCAGCCACGCAGGACCGGCGGGGCAAAGCGTGTCCGGCGTAGCTTGAGCGTAGCGAAAGCGTAGACGGACTGAGCAGTTGGCCCCCCGCATCCTGAGCACCCCCAACCGGGCATGGGTCGATGAGCCATTTCCCCCAGAATCGCAGTTGATTGGGCGTTTTTGGGGGTTTCGCAGGTGCGGAAACTGGTCTAAAGACCACCCGCGCGCGAGGGATCGCGCTTCCGGCGCTACAAAATGTAGCGCATGGCTCGAGGGACGCGCGGGACGCGCGCCCTTTTTTTGTGCCCAAATTCCAGTCCGCGAGAGCTGATGCCCAAAAGAACCGACATCTCCACCATCCTGATCATCGGCGCCGGTCCCATCGTGATCGGCCAAGCCTGCGAATTCGACTATTCCGGCACGCAGGCGGTGAAGGCTCTGAAGGAAGAGGGTTACCGCGTCGTCCTCGTCAATTCCAATCCGGCCACCATCATGACCGATCCGGAACTGGCGGACGCGACCTATATCGAACCGATCACCCCCGAGATCGTCGGCAAAATCATCGAGAAAGAGCGCAACGTCGTACCGGGCGGCTTCGCGCTGTTGCCGACCATGGGCGGCCAGACCGCGCTGAACTGCGCACTCTCGTTGCGCCGGCAGGGCACGCTCGACAAGTTCGACGTCGAGATGATCGGCGCCACCGCTGACGCCATCGACAAGGCCGAGGACCGCCAGCTGTTCCGCGAGGCCATGACCAAGATCGGGCTGGAGACGCCAAAATCGCGGCTCGCCAACGCCTCGGCGCTGAAGAAGTCCTACCGCGACAAATACCTTGCCGAGCGGGAGAAGCTGTCCGGCGAGGCGCTGGAAGAACTCGAACGGCAGTGGACGCTTGGCGAGAACGAACGCCGCAAACGCTATCAGGAGCACGCGTTCGGCGAGGCCTTGATGGCGCTGTCGGAAATCGGCTTGCCCGCGATCATCCGGCCCTCCTTCACCATGGGCGGCACCGGCGGCGGCATTGCCTACAACAAGGAAGAGTTCCTCGACATCATCGAGCGCGGGCTCGACGCCTCGCCGACCAACGAGGTCCTGATCGAGGAAAGCGTGCTCGGCTGGAAAGAGTACGAGATGGAGGTGGTGCGCGATAAGAAGGACAATTGCATCATCATCTGCTCGATCGAGAATCTCGATCCAATGGGCGTGCATACCGGCGATTCCATCACCATCGCGCCGGCCCTGACGTTGACCGACAAGGAATACCAGGTCATGCGCGACGCCTCGCTGGCGGTGCTGCGCGAGATCGGGGTCGAGACCGGCGGCTCCAACGTCCAGTTCGGCATCAACCCCGTCGACGGCCGCATGGTCGTGATCGAGATGAATCCGCGCGTGTCGCGCTCGTCGGCGCTGGCTTCGAAGGCCACCGGCTTCCCGATCGCAAAGGTCGCAGCCAAGCTCGCCGTCGGCTACACGCTGGACGAAATCGCCAACGACATCACCGGCGGCGCCACCCCCGCCTCGTTCGAGCCGACCATCGATTACGTCGTCACCAAGATTCCGCGCTTTGCGTTCGAGAAATTCCCCGGCGCCTCAACGACGCTGACCACGTCGATGAAGTCGGTCGGCGAAGTGATGGCGATCGGCCGCACCTTCCAGGAGAGCCTGCAGAAGGCCCTGCGCGGGCTCGAGACCGGCCTGACCGGCCTCGACGAAATCGAGATCGAGGGGCTCGGCCGCGGCGACGACAAGAACGCGATCCGCGCTGCGCTCGGCACCCCGACGCCGAACCGCATCCTGCAGGTCGCGCAAGCGATGCGGCTCGGCTGGACCGACGAGGAGATCTTCAACTCCTGCAAGATCGACCCCTGGTTCCTGGCGGAGATGCGCGCCATCGTCGAGACGGAGGACAAGGTCCGCCGCAACGGCCTGCCGCCGAACGCGTTCGCAATGCGGACGCTGAAGGCGATGGGCTTCTCCGATGCGCGGCTCGCCGTGCTCACGGAAACCACCGAAGCCGACGTCACCGCCAAGCGCCACGCGCTCGGGGTGCGCCCGGTGTTCAAGCGGATCGACACCTGCGCGGCCGAGTTCGCTTCGCCCACCGCCTACATGTATTCGACCTATGAGCGGCCGTTCGCGGGCGAGCTGGCCGACGAGAGCGCGCCCTCGGACCGCAAGAAGGTGATCATTCTCGGCGGCGGACCGAACCGCATCGGCCAGGGTATCGAGTTCGACTATTGCTGCTGCCACGCCTGCTTCGCGCTCGAGGACGCCGGCTACGAGACCATCATGGTCAACTGCAATCCGGAGACGGTGTCGACCGACTACGACACCGCCAACCGGCTGTATTTCGAACCGCTTACCGCCGAAGACGTGCTGGAGATCGTCGCGACCGAGCGCAAGAACGGCACGCTGCACGGCGTGATCGTGCAATTCGGCGGCCAGACCCCGCTGAAGCTTGCCCGCGCGCTCGAAGCCGCCGAAGTGCCGATCCTCGGCACCTCGCCTGACGCGATCGACCTCGCCGAGGACCGCGACCGCTTCAAGCGCGTGCTCGACAAGCTCCGCCTCAAGCAGCCGAAGAACGGCATCGCCTATTCGGTCGAGCAGGCCCGCCTGGTGGCCGCCGATCTCGATCTGCCGCTCGTGGTGCGCCCGTCCTACGTGCTCGGCGGCCGCGCGATGCAGATCATCCGCGAGGAGACCCAGCTCAACGATTACCTGCTCGGCACCCTGCCCGAGCTGGTGCCCGCCGACGTCAAGGCACGCTACCCGAACGACAAGACCGGGCAGATCAACACCGTGCTCGGCAAGAACCCGCTGCTGTTCGACCGCTATCTGTCCGATGCGACCGAAGTCGACGTCGACTGCCTCTGCGACGGCAAGGACACCTTCATCGTCGGCATCATGGAGCACATCGAGGAAGCCGGCATCCATTCCGGCGACTCCGCCTGCTCGCTGCCGCCGCATTCGCTCGACGCGAAGACCATCGAGGAGCTGGAGCGGCAGACCCGCGAGCTCGCGCTCGGCCTCGACGTGGTCGGCCTGATGAATGTGCAATACGCCATCAAGGACGGCGAGATCTACGTGCTCGAGGTCAACCCGCGCGCATCCCGTACCGTGCCGTTCGTCGCCAAGGTGATAGGCATGCCGGTCGCCAAGATCGCGGCGCGGATCATGGCCGGCGAAAAGCTCGCCGACTTCAAGCTGAAGAAGAAGAAGCTCGACCATGTCGGCGTGAAGGAATCGGTGTTCCCGTTTGCGCGCTTCCCCGGCGTCGACACCGTGCTCGGACCGGAAATGCGTTCGACCGGCGAAGTGATGGGCATCGACCGCTCGTTCGAGGTGGCATTCGCGAAGAGCCAGCTCGGCGGCGGCACGCGCGTGCCGCGGCAAGGCACGGTGTTCGTCTCGGTGCGCGGCGACGACAAGATGCGCATCGCGGATGCGGTGCGGCTGTTGCACTCGCTCGGCTTCAAGGTGATGGCGACCTCGGGCACGCAACGCTATCTCAGCGATCACGGCGTGCCGACGGAAAAGGTGAACAAGGTGCTCGAAGGGCGTCCGCACATCGTCGACGCCATCACCAATGGCGACGTCCAGCTGGTCTTCAATACCACTGAAGGTCCGCAGGCCCTGGCGGACAGCCGTTCGCTGCGGCGGGCTGCCCTCTTGCATAAAGTGCCATATTACACCACTCTTTCAGGCGCGGTGGCGGCCGCGCGGGGGATCCGGGCCTATCGGGACGGGGACCTTGAGGTCCGCACGCTTCAGAGTTACTTTTCCGAAAGCTGACCGCTGCCCGGGCTGAAGGCCCGAAGCGGTCAATTAGCCGAATGGCTGGAACTCACCGCGCGATTGGATGTTGTCACGGCCCTTAGCGGGGCCGAAAATCACTGGGCTTCCGGGCGCATTCGCGTCCTGATTCCTGCGTTAGCTGAACTGGATATTCGTGCACGGCCGCCGGGCGCGCACGACGAAGGACGAAGATGATGGATAAGGTTCCGATGACCGCGGGCGGATACGCCGCGCTGACGAACGAGTTGAAGCATCGCCAATCGGTGGATCGTCCGCGCATCATCGAACACATTGCGGAAGCACGCTCGCACGGCGACCTCTCTGAGAACGCCGAGTATCACGCCGCCAAGGAAGAGCAGTCGCACAACGAAGGCCGCATCGCCGAGCTCGAAGACAAGCTCGCGCGCGCCGACATCATCGACATCTCGAAACTGTCCGGCGACACCATCAAGTTCGGCGCCACCGTCACGCTGATCGACGAGGACACCGAGAAGAAGGCGGTGTGGCAGCTCGTTGGCGAGGTCGAAGCCGATGCCAAGAAGGGCCGCATCTCCATCACCTCGCCGCTCGCGCGCGCGCTGATCGGCAAGAAGAAGGGTGCCACCGTCGAGGTGATGGCGCCGGGCGGCGCCAAGGCCTACGAGATCACCAAGGTCGAGTGGCGGTAGTTACCTTGACGTGACTGGTGCAAAAAGGCCGCGTGTTGCACGCGGCTTTTTTTGTGCCCGCGTTTTCCCCCCGTCTGACAGCAATGTGAGTGGAGAGCGGGTGGGCGGCATACTAGTGAGGCCGTGACATGTTTATGCAGTATAATCATGTCGGGGACTGGGGCGGAGCCGGTGATTGCGTCGCAACACGCATCGCGGCGTGTCACCGTGTCACTGGTGCGTTCTCTCGCAACTTCCGTGGAGCGAGGAATGATTCCAGGTGCAAGGTGTTGACATCACATTCGGGTGGCGGACACCGTGTGCTTCTGCATCGTGCAATGTTCCAGCGTGTCAAACAGGGGGTTAATGACAATGGACCAGATGTTTTCCAAATGGCAGCCGACGGCGCTGAGCCTGTTCCGGTTCATCACCGGACTGCTGCTGTTTCAGTACGGCGTCGCCAAGATCTTCAAGTTTCCCGTGCTCGCCTACTTCGCCAATATCCCGCCGTTGATCCAGGCTGCAGGCTGGCTTGAACTGGTGCTCGGCGCGCTCCTGATGCTCGGCCTGTTCTCGCGGCTGGCCGCGTTCATCCTGTCGGGCGAGATGGCGTTCGCTTATTTCCTCGGCCACATGCTGAAGAACCCGGCCGAGCCGGTGTTGCTGCCGCTGCTCAACAACGGCACCGCAGCGATCCTGTTCTGCTTCGCCTGCCTCTACCTCGCGACCTCGGGCCCCGGCCCGATCAGCGTCGACGCCGCGATGGGCAAGAAGTAACAACATCGCTGAGACCCGTCCCGCTCAGTTGGGACGGGTTCTTCGCGGCTACGCCGCAACTACAGCGGCAATCCGTCGAACAATGCGAAAGGAGTCAGGAGAGCCTGAGGGCGCTGTGCGTGATGGAACCAACCCGAAGAAGCTTACACGTTCGCATGGGATGCCTGCTCCAATGCGACCAGCCTGTACGCGATAGCGGCTTTGCCCAGTTGCGGGAGAACTAAGGATCAGACGCGAGCTGCACCGTTTGGCGCCCGCCGTTCATGTCTCTCAACTGGTTTACGTAATCCTCGGGCTTCTGCAAATGGAATGGGGTCTTCAAACCCATGAAGCTCGCTATGCGACCAATAAAAGCCGTGCAATTGGTCGTTTCGGCGTTCCAGAGAGGCGAGGTCGCCTGAAGATGCTTGATATACGCAAAGACTTTCTTCGCGTCGGCCTCGCTCAAATACACGCGATAGCTGGCCGTCAAATACTGCACGTCAAGGTCGCCGTAGCTTGCTCCCGTCTCGGAGGGTACCCACGTCAGATGTCCCAGCATATAAGGCAGGACGTCGCCCGCCGGGTGCAGCCCCGCAACGTCGACCATCTTCTCGCTTGTCTTACCGTACCAAACGAACGCGTGCCCGTAAGAAGCTGCCGTGCGGGCACGAAAGTCCACGTAATACGGCCCTTTGGCTACAGACCTTCGCGCCGGCTTGACGTCTGCTCCAGAAACGGAAGCACTCGGTCCAACAACGGCCGTTGCCACGACCGACCTTGACGACGGTTTACGCGGCTTATCCTGCTGCAGCGGGGCTTGATCGGTCTGCGCAGCCAATTGCTGCGCATGACTGATGCCGGCTTCCAAAGTCGCGGAAGCTATGACGATACCAATTCCGGCAAGCAGCCGCAGGCCGCCCCGTTTCCGATTCGATTTCGGCACCTTCAGACCCTCACTAAGGGCAAGACATCACCCCCGAACAGCGCCTTCAGCAAAAAAGCTGAAGGAGCGCGTTGTCCGGACGATCCTCGATCTAGCCCTTCGTTACGATGGGAGCTTTTCCAACCGGGGTCTTGCCGACCGGATATTTGCCGACCGGATACTTGCCAATTGGCATCTTGCCAATCGGAGCCTGCTCGGCGACCGGCTGCGGACGAGGAAGGTCGGCCGCACTGGCGACAGCCATGAAACCGAATGTAGCAACTCCAGCAACCAGAAATTTCAACATCGTGATCTCCGAGATGGACAGCTTGAGTCTGAACACCATACCGTCTGACGGCTACGGCGCAATTAACGCTGTACCAAAGCTTACGCTCGGACGGTCCTTTCTTTGCCAGATGTGGCAAAAACGACACGGAATGATTGCTTTGCGTGCAGGGCCCGGCGAGACCGACCTCGTATCGCCGGCTCAGAGCAGCCTCGGCATAATGCGTCCGGTCCGTGCCATATACTCGCGATACTCGTCGCCGAACGTTTCCAGCATCATCTGTTCTTCTCTGGCAAGCCGGCCGAAAAACAATGTCCCAAATCCGATCAGGCCAGCGAAACCGGCGACCAAATTCGGCAAGAGCAACGCCTGGGCGGCAGCCCAGAGCCAGAATGCGGAATACATGGGGTGGCGAATTTTTCGATAGATCCCGTCGGTGATCAGGTGATGATTTTCCCGCACGTCGAGACTTACCGACCAGTTCCGACCAAGAGCGCGATGGGTCAGCCGGAACATGATCAGCGCTGCAATCGCCAGGAGAACGCCCAGCCAGGCTTGAGCTGGCCGGAAGACGTACGATGCGAAATGAGGTGCGGCTGTTGCGATGTAGACGAACGGCACAATGCCGAGACCGGTGAGCGATATCAGCAGCAGGGTGTTTTCGCGAGCACCCCGGGCGCTCCGCAAGACCTTTTCACGGCGAGCACGACGCGCGTATCTGTAGCGGATGAGATACCAACCGACCGCCATCATGATAAACACGAACTTGGCAATGTCAGGCGTCATCGTGGGCCCAGGGCTCGTTTCGCTGGCGCGTCATCTCTGCCGACCATCGAAAGGGCGCCGTTCCTAGCGAGCGTCTGAGATTTGACCGAAACAAATCCACAGATCAGCATGAAACAATCATACAGGGCTTGCAGGCCGTTTCCACTGATAAGTTGGCCGTGCGACCGCTCGAATCCAAGGCGGAGGCGTCGCTGGGCTCTATCTCGCCTGCGGCGAGGCCGCGATGGCTCTCCGGTCTATCATCGCCAACACTCGCGGGAGTAACCGCGACGCTATGAAAGCATGGCCGTCAGCCGTGAGGTGAATGAAGTCAAAAGCGTAATACTGCGGAGGAATCTCTTCGTCGTACACGATCACTTTGATGGCGCGATCACGCAACCGCCGCTCCATCGCGGCGATGTTGGCCGCCCGCTGCTCCTTCGTAACCAGGAAACGCCTGTCGTTGCCTCCAGGCTGCAAGATTACGATGTCGGTTCCCCTTGGCACATCGCTATCAATGCGCTTGAGCATGCCGGCCGTGGTATCGAAGGGAACACCGGCATTGACGACGTTCGCATTGACGCCCTTCCCTTTCAGCAGCACCTCTAACTTGGCCGGGTAGGCACCTTGCTTTCCGACGTACCAGCCTTGCGTATTGCTTGCGCCGACCGCCACGATATGAATCGGTTTTGTGAAGGCGGCGCACACGGTCGCCAGGATACACAAGGCCATAGCGACCGAGAATTTTCTGAACGGCGTCACCGACTGCCTCCGGCCTGAAGTGCTAGAGAGAACAATACAAACACCGGGCCCCGACAGAGACGTGACCTAAAGCCTTACATGCAGTGTCAAACCCCAACTCCAGCTGCCTTCTGGGCGTCATGCGAGGAATTGGTTGAAGCTCCGGCCGCAGGCAAATCCGAGTTCGAAGGATTCTGGCGTTGTCGTGGGCGCGCGACAGCGAGCCCGATTGCCCTGATCTTTCGTATCACCAGGCTATGCAACGCCGCGCTTTTATCGATGTTGAAGTGGTCGACGTTTACATCGCGAACATAGAAGTTTGTAAGCTCGCCGCGGAAGCCGGGGCCGCGACTTATTCGAGCGCTTTCATGCTTGTACAGATTTAAAACCCTTGCGACATTAGCCGTCGCCGCATGAGGCGACGTTCCGTCGAATGGGACAACCAAAGCGACCGGCACGCCCATCTGGCCAAGGTACTCTGCCATCGACATCACGGCATCCGCACCAAGAGAGTGCCCCACCAGTATAATGGGTCCACGCTGGCCCGCTCGATAGTTCGCGATAATTTCGTCGGCAACGCCTCTCCACTGGGCGTGATTGGCGACAACCGCGGCGATGCCGGCCGCGCGCAGCTGGACGGCGAGGTCGTCCATGCCCAAAGAAAAGACGTTCAACAATCCGCGGAACAAATAAACGTGCGCCGCGGAGGAATGCAGCCGAGCGGGCGAACCGGTCGATCTCAGTGCAACGGTTATTGCGGGGCTAGCCTGCGCCGCGTTGTTCAAATGTAAGCCGCTTGCAAAAAGAACCGTTAAGACGGCGCATACCAGCGCCGCGCTGTAACGTAGTCTCTTCATTTCAATATCCCTCGCCCACCTCAAATCCAGTCGCATTAAACCAGACCTGCGAATCGTGACAATCAAGAACGATTTCGAAATGCGTGCTGAGGCGCGCAATTGGTTTACTGTCGCGGATTTGCCACACGGAAAAAGCGATCGAGCCACGACCGTTCATGACCTTCCGGCGGTCAATGGCTTCCACTATGGGAAGGTCCTCTGTACTTTTTTGATCGAGGCCATCTCAAAGAGTGTCGCCTCGCGGAGGGAGTGGTAATTTAATAAGGTCAAGATCACCAAGGCTTCGGGATCAACGTCGCAAGAGTTCCGGGGTAACGTGTCTATGCGGTCCGGTTTCCGGAACGAGTGGCAACCAATGTCCATAACGATTCGAGTTGCTAGATGATTCAACGACGGCACGTCTTCCACATTGGCGGTTACGATCCAATCACCCCAGAAGAGCAGGTCGAACGCTTGCGCCGCTCGCTGTCGAGCTTCGAAAAGGTTTGGGGCGCCTCTTCACGGCTGTCGGAAATCTCGAACACATCTGCAATCAATGCTTCATGCGACCTGGAAGCATGGGGACCAAACTGGAAAACCGACAACACCTTCGAGATGCTGCGCTGGGACGATCTCATCCGGCGCGATTCGGGAGTCGGGCTGGTGCCTCGTCTCGTTCAGTCCGTGAAAGCGCTATTCAACTTCATCCTTACCGGAACACTATTCAGATATGCGGTCGCAAGCTGGAAATATGCTCTCTTCTTTGTCTTTCCATATTGCTGTTTGCTCTTGATCGCATTTTGCAGCGTCGGGCTGTCATATCTGCTTGTCAGGCTCATACCCGCTACATTCTGGGTTGAACAATTGCTGCTTGGTGTTTTTCTATCGCTTGCCATCTTCATCAGCTCAATGCTCTGGATTGGACCCAAGCGTCGGATAAACCACATCCTTGATGATGCCATTTTCTCCTACCAGTTTCTTTACGGGCAAAAAGGCGAGCTTGATAAGCGCCTCGGCGATTTTGCGGCCTTGATATTGAGAACAGCTCGGGCCGCAGATGTTGATGAAATTCTGATTGTTGGCCATTCCCTTGGCGCCGCGCTCTCGATAGCGGCTGTCGCGCGCGCGCTGAAGCTGGATCCTCTGCTTGCAACGCACGGACCGAAGCTATGCATTCTCACAGTGGGCGCCACGATTCCCAAATTCTCATTGCATCCGATGGGCGGCCAAATACGGGAAGCGGCACAACTTGTGGCCGGAACGTCTGCCATCGACTGGGTCGAGTACCAGGCACGAGATGACGCAATCAGCTTCTATCGCTTCGATCCCGTCACGCTGAAACGTACCAGTCGAGACTATTCAGGCGAGCACCCGAAGATTCGGCGCGTCCAAATACATTCAATGATAAGTCCAGTCCGCTTCAGACGTCATCGATTCAACTTCATGCAGATCCACTATCAGTTTCTAATGGGAAACGACCGGCGCTCGGTTTACGACTATTGCATGATTACTTGCGGCCCGCTCGCGTTCAACGTCGCGACTTCACCGTCCGGGGCTGTTGGATTATTCGAGGCAAACGGTTCGGTGATGACAGCCCGAGGTTGCTGAGAAGACCCTTCACCAAGCTCAAACCATGGTACGTTGGCACCAGACGTCAGACGCGTAGTTGCGCACCCTGGTTCGATGCCGGCGCATCGCCCCGAAATGACGCGCCGCCGCGCGCTATCCGGCAGCCTTGAGATCCAGCGGCACCGCAGCTTCGTATTTCGAATTGTGCAGCACCAGCGACGTCCTGACGTTGCGCACATGCGGCGCGGCCGTCAGATGGGTGACGAAATCCTGGAAGGTCGCCATGTCGGGAGCGACGCATTTGAGGATGAAATCGACTTCGCCGGACAGCATCCAGCATTCCCGCACCAACGGCTCGGCGCGCACAAAATTCTCGAAGGCGCGGAGATCGGCGTCGGCCTGGCTCGACAGATGCACAGAAGCAAACACCGTGACGTCGTAGCCGAGGCGGCGCGGATCGAGCAGGCCGCGGTAGCCCTGGATGTAGCCCTCCTCCTCCAGCGCCCGGACCCTGCGCAAGCAGGGCGGCGGCGAGATCCCGACGCGTTTGGCGAGTTCCACATTGGTGATTCGGCCATCAGCCTGGATCTCGGCGAGGATTTTGAGGTCGATCTCGTCAAGGTTCTTCGACACGCGACTTGGGTTCCCTCAGGGTTCGGAAGGTTTGGCAGGTCTGCCGGCAACTCTCATAGCGCAGGCAGCCGGCATTGCGCAATTTTATTGCGCGTGCAGCGCACGATTTCGCGAATGTGACTTCAGTTCCGGGGAAAAATCGCTGCCATGGATTGCAAATCTTGCATAGCTTCCCAGATATCCTAGACTTGGATTTGACACTTTTGGCGCCGCCGTGACGCGTTTCCGGGGCGCTTCCCGCACAAGTCCTTGATCAAAATCCCCAAAACAGAGGGATCTCACAATGCCCGCGCCTACCCATGCCAAGGTCGTCATCATCGGGTCCGGCCCCGCCGGTTACACCGCAGCGATCTACGCGGCGCGCGCGATGCTCGAACCGATCCTGATCCAGGGCATTCAGCCGGGCGGGCAGCTCACCATCACCACCGACGTCGAGAACTATCCGGGCTTCGCCGATGTGATCCAGGGCCCCTGGCTGATGGAGCAGATGGAGAAGCAGGCGGCCCATGTCGGCACCAAGATCGTCACCGATCTCGTCAACAAGCTGGAGCTCGGCCACCGCCCGTTTCGTCTGACCTGCGATTCCGGGGACGTCTATCTCGCCGAAACTGTCATCCTCGCCACCGGCGCCCAGGCGCGCTGGCTCGGACTGCCCTCGGAAGAGAAATTCCAGGGCGGCGGCGTGTCGGCCTGCGCGACCTGCGACGGCTTCTTCTACCGCGGCAAGGAAGTCGTGGTGGTCGGTGGCGGCAACACCGCGGTCGAGGAAGCGCTGTATCTGACCAATCATGCCTCGCAGGTCACCATCGTGCATCGCCGCGATCATTTCCGCGCCGAGCGCATCCTGCAGGAGCGGCTGTTCAAGCATCCCAAGATCAAGGTGGTGTGGGATTCCGCGATCGACGAGATCTGCGGGTCGGAGAACCCGAACAAGGTCACCCATGTGCGGCTGAAGAACGTCAAGACCGGCGCACTGACCAACCTCAAGACCGACGGCGTCTTCGTCGCGATCGGCCATGCGCCGGCGACGGAGCTCGTCAAAGGCCAGATCAAGCTGAAACCGTCGGGCTATGTCGAGGTGGCGCCGAATTCCACGGCGACCTCGGTGCCCGGCGTGTTCGCCGCCGGCGACGTGGCGGATGAAACCTTTCGGCAGGCGGTCACCGCCGCCGGCCTCGGCTGCATGGCGGCGCTCGAGGCGGAACGCTTCATTGCTCTTCGCGCGAGCGATCGCGCAGCGGCGGAATAATCATGGCACGCTCTCGCGACGGATTTACGGATATGGATTGGGACAAGCTGAAGGTCTTTCACGCGGCGGCGGAGGCTGGCAGCTTCACGCATGCCGGCGAGCAGCTCGGCCTGTCGCAATCGGCGGTCTCCCGCCAGGTCAGCGCACTGGAGCAGGAGCTCTCGGTCTCGCTGTTTCACCGCCATGCCCGCGGCCTGATCCTCACCGAGCAGGGCGACCTGCTGTTCCGCACCGCGCATGACGTGTTCATGCAGCTGCAGGCGGCGCGCGCAAAGCTCACCGACAGCCGCGAGCGGCCGAGCGGCGATCTCAAGATCACGACGCCGCCGGCGCTCGGCATCAACTGGCTGATCCCGCGGCTCGACGAGTTCGTCGCGCTCTATCCGGACATCCGGATCTCGCTGATCGTCACCGACGAGGACCTCGACCTGTCGATGCGCGAGGCCGACGTCGCGATCCGCACCCGCAAGCCGACCCAGCCCGACCTGATCCAGCGCAAGCTGTTCTCGATCGGCTTCCATGCCTATTGCTCGCCGGAATACATCAAGCGCTTCGGCACGCCGCGGACGCTGGATGATCTCGACTCGCACCGCATCATCATGCTCGGCGACTCGCAGGTGCCGCCGCATCTGCAGAACCGCAGCTGGCTGATCGATGCCGGCCGCAACGGCTCCGGTCCGCGCGAACCCTACTTCAAGGTCAACAACATCCTTGGCCTGGTGCGCGCCTGCCAGCAGGGCCTCGGCATCGCAGCGTTGCCGGACTATCTGGTCGAACAGAACAACCTCGTGCAGCTGTTCGGCGAGTCCGACTCGATCGCGCTCGACACCTACTTCGTCTATCCGGAAGAGCTGAAGACAGTGGCCCGGGTGCAGGTGTTCCGCGACTTCGTGGTCAGCAAGGCGCAGCGCTGGCCGTCCTGATTAAGCTGCCCTTATAGGGCTGGTTTATACGCTTTCCGCGCTGCCCCAAGAGGCCCCTGAATCTCCGCATGACTGACATGCGACCTGGATAGTTGCTGCAGGGCGTCGATGGGGATCATAGTGCTTGCACGCTGAGCGGTCGCGTCGCGCATATGTCCCCCTCCTCCAGTGGCGCGGAAGTTCAGTAATCCCTCTTGGAAGGTGATTGTGTCGGCCTCACGTGGCCAATACCTTAAGCCGGGCTCACTCGAGCCCGGCTTTTTTTCATCTCCATGTCTTTCACCTCCAGGTCTTTCACCTCCAGGTCTTTCACCTTGATGTCATGCTCGAACGTGCCGCACGTCACGGTCAGCATGTGGATTGACAACAACCTCGCAGCGCAGCATCATTATCCAATGATCACGACTTCGTGCGCCGTTCTGTCATCGAAAAAAGCTCCCCTCCCGGGGACACGAGATCGCGCGCGATAAGATCACCTTCGCATTCAACCGATCCCGAAACCCCGCCGCCTGGACGGGGTTTTTTGTTGGTCCCGTCTCCGGCTTTGCCCCCTTAGGAGATGGAACATGACTGAGCTACACCAGCAATTGCAGGGCCTCTGGCTGCCCCTGATCACGCCGTTCCGCGACGGCGAACTCGACGTCACCTCGCTACGCCGCCTGGTGCGGCACTATGTCAGTGGCCCTGTCGACGGGTTCATCCTCGGTGCAACCTCCGGTGAAGGCATGGCGCTCAGCACCGATGAGCTGGAAGGGCTGGTCAGCGTCGTGCTCGACGAGCTCAGTGCCAACTCCCGCCATTTGCCGGTCTGCCTCGGGCTCTCCGGCGCCTCGACGGCCATGATGAAGGATGCGCTGGATGATACGGCCGACTGGCCGATCAACGGCTACCTGATCGCGAGCCCCTATTACATCAGACCCTCGCAACGCGGGCTCGTGCAGCACTTCAACGCGCTGGCCGATCACGCGTCGTGGCCGGTGGTGCTCTACAACATTCCCTATCGCACGGCGGTGAACCTGACCAATGAGACGCTGCTGACGCTCGCGGAACATCCCAACATCGTCGGCATGAAGGATTGCTCTGCCGACCGCGCGCAGTCGATCGACTTCCTCAACCGCCGGCCCGCCGGCTTCCGCGTGCTGACCGGCGAGGACGCGCAGACATTCGATGCGCTCTCGGACGGCGCCGACGGCGCGATCCTGCTCTCCGCGCATCTGGAAACAGACACGTTCGCTTCGATCCGCACATTGCTGAAGCAGGGCAAGCGCGACGCGGCGCTGGCGGCCTGGCAGAGCGTCGTCGGCCTGACCCGGCTGCTGTTCGCGGAACCGAGCCCGGCGCCGGCCAAGCACTGGCTGTGGCGGCAGGGGCTGATCGATAGCCCCGAGGTGCGGCTGCCGATGGTGGAGGTGAGCGAGGATCTTGCGACCTGGCTCGATGCCGAGATGGAGCGGCGTGCGCAGCTTCTGCTGCCGGCGTGATCGCTCTTCTCCCTCTCCCCGCTCTTGCGGGGAGAGGGCTGGGGTGAGGGGCTGCTTCCGCGAACATAAGTGAGAGACGAACTCTCGGAGAATCCCCCTCACCCGGATCGCATCTTACGATGCGATCCGACCTCTCCCTGCAAGCGGGGCGAGGTAAGAGACGCCTAGTCCAGCTTCACCCTCGACAGCCGCAGCGCGTTGCCGATCACGCTGACCGAGGACAGCGCCATCGCGGCGGCGCCGACCATCGGCGACAGCAGGATGCCGAACAGCGGGTACAGCACGCCGGCCGCGATCGGCACGCCGGCGGCGTTGTAGACGAAGGCGAACGCCAGGTTCTGGCGGATGTTGCGCATGGTTGCGACCGACAGGCGCCGCGCCCGGACGAGACCCATCAGGTCGCCGGTGAGCAGCGTGATGCCGGCGCTCTCGATCGCGACGTCGGTGCCGGCGCCCATCGCGATGCCGACATCGGCTGCGGCGAGCGCCGGCGCATCGTTGACGCCATCGCCTACCATCGCGACGGTGCGGCCCTCGCCGCGCAGCCGCTGCACGACCTCGCTCTTGCGCTCCGGCAGCACGCCGGCCTCGACCTCGTCGATGCCAAGCGTCTTCGCCACCGCGCGCGCGGTGGTCTCATTGTCGCCGGTCAGCATCACGATGCGCAGGCCCTCGGCACGCAGCGCCTGCAGCGCATTCGCCGCCGACGTCTTGACCGGATCGGCGATCGCGATCACGCCGGCGACGCGCCCATCGACCGCGACATAGATCGCCGTCGCGCCGTCCCACCGCGCGGCCTCGGCGGCCTGGTCCAGCACCGACGTCGCGATCTTCAACTCGCCCATCAGCACCGCATTGCCGAGCGCAACCTTCCTGCCTTCGACCGTGCCGGTCGCGCCCTTGCCGGAGGGCGAGGCAAAATTGCTGACGGCCCCCGATGCCAGCTCGCGCTCCCTGGCGGACGCGATGATCGCCTGCGCCAGCGGATGCTCGCTGCCCTGCTCGACACTGGCGGCAAGACGGAGCACGTCATTCTCGTCGAACCCTTCGGCCGCAATGATGCGCACGACCTTCGGCTTGCCCTCGGTGAGCGTACCGGTCTTGTCGATGACCAGCGTGTCGATCGCCTCCATCCGCTCCAGCGCCTGCGCGTCGCGGATCAGGATGCCGGAATGCGCGCCGCGGCCGACGCCGACCATGATCGACATCGGCGTTGCCAGCCCCAACGCGCAGGGACAGGCGATGATCAGCACCGTGACCGCGGCGACCAGCGCGAAGGTCAGGCGCGGCTCGGGGCCAAACATCGTCCAGGCGATGAAGGCGAGCACGGCAGCGGCGATCACCGCCGGCACGAACCAGCCGGCGACGCGGTCGGCGAGCCGCTGGATCGGCGCGCGCGAGCGCTGCGCTTTCGCCACCATGTCGACGATCCGCGCCAGCATGGTGTCGCGACCGACCTTCTCGGCACGCATCACGAGGCCGCCGCTCTGGTTGACGGTGCCGCCGATCACGCTGTCGCCTTCGGCCTTCGTGACCGGCATCGATTCACCCGTGACCATGGATTCATCGATGACCGCGTTGCCCTCGATGACGACGCCGTCGACCGGTACCTTCTCGCCCGGGCGCACGCGCAGGCGGTCGCCGACCTTGATCGCGTCGATGTCGATGTCCTCGTCGCCATGATCGGTAATGCGCCGCGCGGTCTTGGGCGCGAGACCAAGCAACGCGCGGATCGCGCCCGAGGTCTGCGCGCGGGCGCGCAATTCCAGCACCTGGCCGAGCAGCACCAGCACCGTGATCACGGCCGCCGCCTCGAAATAGACCGCGACCGCACCATGCATGTCGCGGAACGCCGGCGGGAACAGCTGCGGCGCCAGCGTCGCGACCACGCTGTAGAGATAGGCGACGCCGACGCCCATGGCGATCAGCGTGAACATGTTGAGATTGCGCGTGACCACCGACTGCCAGCCGCGCACGAAGAACGGTGCGCCGGCCCACAGCACGACCGGCGTCGCCAGCACGAACGAAATCCAGTTCGACCAGGTCTGCGGCACCAGATGCATCAGCCCGAGATGGCTGCCCATCTCGAGCACGAACACAGGCAGCGTCAGCGCCAGCGCGATCCAGAACCGCCTGACCATATCGATCAATTCGGGATCCGGCCCATCGTCGAGCGAGATCTGCTCCGGCTCCAGCGCCATGCCGCAGATCGGGCAGCTGCCGGGACCGACCTGGCGCACCTCGGGATGCATCGGGCAGGTGTAGATCGTGCCGGCCGGCATTGGCGGCTCCGCCTCGCGCGGCTTGAGGTACTTGTCCGGCTCGGCCTCGAAGCGCTCGCGGCAGCGGCCGCTGCAGAACAGGTACTCCTCGCCCTGGTAGCTGAAGCGGTGCTTGGCGGTCGCCGGATCGACCTTCATGCCGCAGACCGGATCGATCGCGAACGCTGCTTCCGCCGGCGTCGCGTCGTGATCATGCTTGCCGCCGCAGCAGGAATGCGCGGCCGCGCCATGATGGTGATGATCGGCGTGCGAATGGTCGTGCTCTGTGTGCGCCACGAGACTCTTCCCGGCCGCTATCCCGGCCCCTTGATTTATATACCCTAGGGGGGTATATGAGACCTATGAGAGACGAGGTCAAGACATCCTGTTTAAAACGGCTCAAACGGATCGAGGGTCAGATCCGCGGGTTGGCCGCCATGGTCGAGGAAGACCGCTATTGCATCGACGTGGTGACGCAGATCGCGGCCGCGCGCGCGGCGTTGCGCCGCGTCGAGGAAGAGGTCCTGCGCGATCATGTCGCCCATTGCGTCGAGCATGCGATCTCGTCCGGCGACAAGGCCGACCAGCGGCGCAAGATCGCCGAGTTGATGGATGTGATCGGCCGCGCGGACCGGTGAGAGCTGTTTGGCAGTGCCCCGTCCGCACACTCGGTGTCGTCCCTGCCTTCGGGTTTGGTCCTTGCTGATTGGTTGGATGGAATCGGTGTAGAACGAGGCGTGGCCTTTGTCAGGGAGCACCTCGTGTCATGGAACTGAACCTGCACGCGAACGCCACCACGACACCAAAGACGCGCGCCTACATCCAGCGCAGCAAGAAGTCGGTTGCCCAGTTGGCGGCTGAACTGGGGGTCAGCGAGACCACGATCTACCGCTGGCGCGGCCGCACCACGGTTGGAGACCGTTCGCACCGGCCGAACAACCTCACGACCAGCCTGTCGGCCGTCGAAGAGCGAGCGGTTTGCGAGTTGCGGACGTCGCTGCAGTTGCCGCTGGACGACATCGTCGAGGTGATGCAGCGATGCATCAATGCCAAGCTGTCCCGCAGCGCCATTCACCGCTGCCTGCAGCGCAATGGCATCAGCCGGCTTGCCAAACCTGACAAGCCCAAGCCCGGTATCTTCGAGACCGCCAGCATCGGCTTTATCCATATCGACGTGAAGTATCTGCCGGCTCTGCAACGCCGCACCAGCTATGCTTTCGTCGCCATCGACCGCGCCACCCGCTACGTCTTTGTCGAGATCCATTCCAGGCGGGACGGAGCCACCGCGACCGACTTCCTCAAACGCTTCCTGGCCGACTTCCCGCACGAGGTTCACACCATCCTGACCGACAACGGCGCCGAGTTCACCGACCGCTTTGCTGTCGACAAGAAGAACAAGCCGGTCGGGAAACCGTCCGGCGACCACCCCTTTGATCAGCTCTGCAAGCAGCGCGGCATCCAGCATCGCCTGACCAAGCCCTACCACCCGCAGACCAACGGTCTCGTTGAACGCTTCAACCGCCGTATCGCCGAAGCCATTGGCCGCGAACAAAAGCGCGGCAGTGCAAGGCGCACCTTCATCGACCATGCCGATCGGGACGCCTTCATCGCCAAGTTCGTCCACGACTACAACCGAACTCGCCTCAAATGCCTCGGCTACCTGGCCCCAATGCAGGCCCTCGCCAATCACATGGGACCAAACACTTTCGCAGGGACCCATAACCACAGGGAGCGGTTGTTTGTGCGAGCTGGAGCCCCCGCGTGCTTCATAACCACGGCCGGTGGTTATGGGTCCCAGGTCGCGCTTCGCTTGCCCGAGACGACGTGGGGAGAAAGCCGAGCCCCACATTCGGTGTCGTCCCGGCGAAGGCGGGGACCCATAACCACAGGGAGTGGTTGTTTGTGCAAGCTGGGGCCCCAGCGTGCTTCATAACCACGGCCGGTGGTTATGGGTCCCGGGTCGCGCTTCGCTTGCCCGGGACGACGTGGGGATAGAGCGGTGCTTAATTCGCTGCTGCTGCGCGCACGGCTGAACAGCGCGCTCAGGTATTGAAGCGGAAATGCATCACGTCGCCGTCGGCGACGACGTAGTCCTTGCCTTCGAGCCGCAGCTTGCCGGCATCGCGCGCGCCGGCTTCGCCGTTGCCGGCGACATAATCCTCATACGCGATGGTCTCGGCGCGGATGAAGCCCTTCTCGAAATCGGTGTGGATCACGCCGGCGGCGGCGGGCGCCTTGGTGCCGCGGTCGATGGTCCAGGCGCGGGCTTCTTTCGGGCCGACAGTGAAATAGGTGATGAGGTCGAGCAGCTGGTAGCCGGCGCGGATCAAGCGGTCGAGACCGGCCTCCTCGAGGCCCAGCGTTTCCAGGAACTCGGCGCGCTCGGCGCGCGACAGCGTCGCGATCTCGGATTCGATCTTGGCCGAGATCACCACCGCGACCGCGCCTTCCTTCTTGGCTTGCTCGAACACCGCCTTGGAGAAATTGTTGCCTTCCTTGGCCGAGCCTTCCTCGACGTTGCAGACATAGAGCACGGGCTTCGAGGTCAGGAGCCCGAGCATGCGGAAGGCGCGCTCCTCCTCCGGCTTGCGCTCCAGCCCACGCGCCGGCTTGCCGTCGCGCAGCAGCACCAGCGCGCGGTTGACGAGCTCGAGCTGTTCCTTGGCTTCCTTGTCGTTGCCCTTGGCCTTTTTCGACAAATTGTCGACGCGCTTCTCCAGGCTGTCGAGGTCGGACAGCATCAGCTCGGTCTCGATGGTCTCGATGTCGGCGAGGGGCGCGATCTTGCCTTCGACATGGGTGATGTCGGAATCCTCGAAGCAGCGCACCACATGGGCGATCGCGTCGACCTCGCGGATGTTGGCGAGGAACTGGTTGCCGAGGCCTTCGCCCTGCGACGCGCCGCGCACCAGGCCCGCGATATCGACGAAGGTCAGCCGGGTCGGGATGATCTGCGCGGATTTTGCGATCGCCGACAGCTTCTCCAGCCGCGGATCGGGCACCGCCACCTCACCGACATTCGGCTCGATGGTGCAGAACGGATAGTTCGCCGCCTGGGCGGCCGCCGTCTCGGTCAGTGCATTGAACAGTGTCGACTTGCCGACGTTCGGCAGCCCGACGATTCCGCATTTGAATCCCATGTTTGTCCCGATCTCTCGCGCGCTCACGCTGCACGGTTGAATGACTGAGGTCGTCATACGCGGGCTTGACCCGCGTATCCATCCCACTTGGAAAAATGGATCGCCGGGTCGAGCCCGGCGACGACGAGGATCTACTTCGTGCCCTCGTCCTTGGTGTCGAAAAATCCCTTGGCCTGCATCGTCAGATGCACCTTGTTGGCGAACGAGGCGTCGTGCCCCGCAGCCAGCAGGCCGGCATTGTCGGCGACAGCCTGGCACAAGGCCTCCACCCACGCCCGGTCGCTCTTGGCGAAGTCCGACAGCACGTGGCTGTGCACGAGCTCCTTGACGCCGGGATGACCGATCCCGAGCCGCACCCGCCGATATTCGTTGCCGATATGTGCGGAGATCGAGCGCAGCCCGTTATGGCCGGCAATCCCGCCGCCGATCTTGACGCGTACCTTGCCGGGCGGCAGTTCGAGCTCGTCCTGGAACACGGTGATGTCGGAGGGGGCGAGCTTGAAGAAGTTCGCCGCTTCCTGCACCGCGCGCCCGGACTCGTTCATGTAGGTGGTCGGCTTCAACAGCACGACCTTCTCACGGTCGACCACGCCTTCGGAGGTCTCGCCCTGAAAGCGACGGCGCCATGGTGCGAAACCATGACGCCGTGCAATCTCGTCGACCGCCAGAAAACCGATATTGTGCCGGTTGCTGGCGTATTTCGCGCCAGGATTACCGAGACCGACAAAAAGGCGCATGGCGCGGCATCCCGCGTCGGCGCGCCATCAGACGATCGCGCGCCGACCTGATCGATTACTTCTTCTTGTCGCCACCGCCGGCGGGAGCCTTGGCACCCGCGGCCGGAGCCGCAGCACCCGCAGCCGGAGCCGCCGCAGCGGCCGGAGCTGCAGCACCCGCGGCCGGAGCCGCGCCACCAGCAGCCGCCGCAGCTGCGGCCTTCTGCTCTTCGGCGTAGCCGGACGGCGGCACGATGGTGACCAGCGTCGCGTCCTCGCGGGTCAGCGACTTCACGCCCTTGGGCAGCGTGACCTCGGAGAGATGCAGCGAGTAGTTGATCTCGAGGCTGCCGACGTCGACTTCGATGTATTGCGGAATGTTGTCGACCGCGCACTCGAGCTCGAGCGCGTGGGTGACGATGTTCACGGTGCCGCCGCGCTTGATGCCGGGGGCGGTTTCCGCGTTGACGACGTGCAGCGGCACGCTGACGCGGATGGTCGCGCCTTCGCCGAGCCGCATGAAGTCGACATGGAGCGGAAAGTCCTTCACCGGGTCGAGGTGGAAGTCGCGCGGAATCACGCGGTGCTTCTTGCCCTCGAGGTCGATGTCATAGATCGTGGTCAGGAACCGGCCCGCCAGGATGCGCTGGCGCAGTTCACGATCGTCGACCGAGATGGTGACGGGGGGCTGGTTGTCTCCGTAGATCACTCCGGGAACTCTCCCGGCGCGACGCTCTGCCCGGGCGGCCCCCTTGCCGCTCTTCGGACGCGCGGTCGCCTTCAATTCCTTGACGGTCGCCATAGCGTTAAGTCCTTGTATTTAAAAAGTTAAAGGCCGCAGCGCGGCCCATGCTCAGATCCACAGCAAGCCTCCAGGGGTGCGGGGGCCGCGGACGTGGCGGGCTTTTAGCCCCAAAGGGCCGAAATGACAAGGAAATGAAGGGATTTTTCTTGGATTACCGAGGCAGATCGTAGCCCGGATGGAGCGAAGCGAAATCCGGGGCTACCGCCTCAGCGGGGCCAGCCCCCGGATTGCGCTTCGCTCCATCCGGGCTACGCGGCGTCCGTCAGCCGGCTGAACCGCCGAGCTTGGCTTCCAGCGCGGCGATCCTCGCCTTCAGCGCCTCGTTCTCCTCGCGCGCCAGGCGGGCCATGTCCTTGACCGCGTCGAATTCCTCGCGCTTGACCACATCGAGGTCGCGCAGGATCCGTTCGGCCTGGTTGCGCATGACCGTGTCGACCTCACGCTTGACGCCCTGGGCTGCGCCCGCGGCGTCGTTCATCAGACGGCCGATCTCATCGAAAAACCGGTTGCTGGTCTGGGTCATCTGGCAAAACTCTCCGCATTCACTGGCTTGCGCAAAAGACAATGGCGATCCCCGCCACCCGGTTCAAGTCCGCCGCGAATAGCAGACCTTACGGGCGCTTGCCTTGTCATGCTCCGGTTTCCTTGCAATCGTATGAACTCACAACAGAAATCGCACACATAACGCGAGCAGAAACGCCATGATCGAGCAGACCGTCGAGATCCCGACCAAGGACGGCAAGACCACCACCTTCATCACCCATCCCGAGCGCGGCGGCCCCTTCCCTGTCGTCATCTTCTACATGGACGCGCCTGGTATCCGCGAGGAGCTGCGCGACATGGCGCGCCGGCTCGGCACGTCAGGCCACTATGTGATGCTGCCCAACATGTATTACCGCGCCGGCGCGATGGAGCTCGGCCCGATCAATCCCGATCCGGAATCGCCCGAGCGCAAGCGCATGTTCGAGCTGATGCACTCGCTCAACATCCCGCTGGTCATGGAAGACACCAAGGGCCTGCTCGCCTACGCCGAGACGCAGAAGGCCGCCAACACCAAAATCATCGGCACCGTCGGCTATTGCATGAGCGGTCGCTACGCGGTGAACGCGGCGACGCATTTCGCCGATCGCGTCAAGGCCGCCGCTTCGATCTACGGCACACATCTGGCAACCGACCAGCCCGACAGCCCGCATCTCGCCGCGCAGAAGACCAAGGCCGAGCTCTATTTCGCTTGCGCCGAGACCGACATCTACGCGCCGGCGGAGATCATCGAGCAGGTGAAGGCGGGCATGAAGGGCTCGAACAACGAGGTCGAGATCTATCCCGGCACCCATCATGGCTTCGCCTTCCCCAAGCGCCCGGTCTACGACCGCGACGCCGCCGAACGCCATTGGGAGCGGCTGCTCGCGCTCTATCGCCGCAACCTGGTCTGAGGCCCGAAGCACGGGGATGGCGGAAGCCGTGCGCATTCGAGCCTACCGTAGCTCCGACGCCGACGAGGTGAACCGGCTTGCGGTGACGGCCTTCGAGCAATTCCGTGACGCCTTCAACGACTGGCCGGCGATGCGAGCCGGCCTGTCAAAAACTTCTGAATTGAGTTCCGGCGGCGAGATCATCGTCGCCGAGCTCGGCGACCGGCTTGCCGGCGCGGTCGGCTATTTTGGGCCCGGCGTCAAAAAGGCCGCATTCTTCGATCAGGCATGGCCGGTCATTCGCATGCTGGTGGTCGACCCCGTCGACAGGGGCAAGGGACTCGGGCATGCGTTGACGTCGGAATGCCTCGCCAGGGCGCGGCGCGACCGGTGCCGGACCATTGCGCTTCACACGAGCCCCATCATGACGGTCGCCTTGCCGATGTATCTCAGAATGGGCTTCAGCAAGGTGCATGACGCTCCGCCCATTCATGGCGTGCCCTACGCCGTCTACACGAAAGCGCTCTGATCCCGATGCCGTTCCTGCTGATCGACTTTCCGGTGTTCAACCCCGTCGCGCTCGCGCTCGGGCCGATCGTGATCCGCTGGTATGCGCTGGCCTATATCGTCGGCATCGTGTTGGGCTGGATCTATGCGCGCTCGCTGATCAAGAAGCAGCGGCTGTGGGGCGGTCCGGCGCCGATCACGCTGCCGCAGCTCGACGATTTCATCCTCTGGGTCACCATCGGCATCATCGTCGGCGGCCGCACCGGCTACGTGCTGTTCTACAACCTGCCCTTCTTCATCGCGCACCCGTCCGAGATCCTGGAATTGTGGAAGGGCGGCATGTCGTTCCACGGCGGCTTCCTCGGCTGCGTCGCCGCGGTGATGCTGTTCGCCCGCCGCAACAACATCCCGATCCTGTCACTCGGCGACATCACCACCGCGGTCGCGCCGATCGGGCTGTTCCTCGGCCGGCTGGCCAATTTCATCAACAGCGAATTGTGGGGCCGTCACGCCGATCCAAGCCTGCCCTGGGCCATGATCTTCCCCAATGGCGGACCGCTGCCGCGCCATCCGAGCCAGCTCTACGAGGCCGGGCTCGAGGGCATCGTGCTGTTCACTGCGCTGGCGATCATGATCCGGATGGGCGCGCTCAAGCGGCCAGGCCTGATCCTCGGCAGCTTCATCACGATCTACGGCATTGCCCGGATCATCGGCGAGCATTTCAGGGAGCCCGATCCGCAGCTCGGATTCCTGTGGGGCGGATTAACCATGGGGATGCTGCTGTCGGTGCCAATGATCATTGTGGGCGCTATCATCATCACGGCCGCCGTTCGCCGCAGGGCGAACGGGCCGGCGCCGAGTTCAACCTAAAGCAAGTGCAATCCAAGGAAGGCCGTGAGCGAACCCTCCCCACTGCTGGATGAGATCAGGAAGCTGATCAAGCTGTCCGGGCCGATGCCGGTCTGGCGCTACATGGAATTGTGCCTGACGCATCCGCGCTACGGCTACTATCTGTCGCGCGATCCGCTCGGCCGCGAGGGCGATTTCACCACGGCGCCCGAGGTCAGCCAGATGTTCGGCGAACTGCTCGGGCTGTGGAGCGCCTCGATCTGGCGCGCGATCGGCTCGCCGGACACGCTCCGCCTGATCGAACTCGGGCCCGGCCGCGGCACCATGATGTCGGATGCGCTGCGCGCGCTGCGCGTGCTGCCGCCGCTCTACCAGTCGCTCAGCATCCACCTCGTCGAGGTCAATCCGGTGCTGCGCGAGAAGCAGCACGCCACGCTGACCGGCGTGCGCAACATCACCTGGCACGACAGTATCGACGACGTGCCGGAGGGACCGGCGGTGATCCTCGCCAACGAATATTTCGACGTGCTGCCGATCCGCCAGATGGTGCGCCGCGAGACCGGCTGGCACGAGCGCACGGTCGGGATGGATGCCAATGGCAACCTGTATTTCGCTCCCGCGCCCGAGCCTGTACCGCACTTCGAGGTGCTGCTGCCGCCGCTGGTGCGCGCCGCCCCGCTCGGCGCGGTGTTCGAATGGCGGCCTGACAGCGAGATCATGAAGCTCGCAACGCGCCTGCGCGACCAGGACGGCGCCGCGCTGATCATCGATTACGGCCATCTGCGCAGCGACGCCGGCGACACCTTGCAGGCGATCGCGCGCCACAGCTTCGCCGACCCGCTGAAGAACCCGGGACAGGCCGACGTGACGGCGCATGTCGATTTTCAGGCCCTGGCGCGGGCCGCCGAGGATGTCGGCGCGCGCGTCCACGGGCCGGCGACGCAGGGCGACTTCCTCAAGCGCCTCGGCGTCGAGGCTCGTGCCGCGGGATTGATGGCAAAAGCCTCACCCGAGGTCTCCGCCGACATTGCCGGCGCGCTGAAGCGCCTGACCGATTCCGGACGCGGCGGGATGGGCTCGATGTTCAAGGTCATGGCCATCTCCGACCCGCACCTCACCTCGATCGCTGGCCTCAGCGATCAGCCTGACGAGACCGAACAATGACATTGGGATCACCGCTGCTGTCGGCCATTCCGGGCCTGCGCCATGCCTTCTTCTCGCGCGAGGGCGGCGTCTCCGAGGGTATCTATGCCGGCCTCAATGGCGGGCTCGGCTCGCACGACGATCCGGCCAAGGTCGCCGAGAACCGGCGGCGGATGGCAGAGCAGCTCGGCGTGCCGCTCGCTCACTTCATCAGCGTGCATCAGGTGCACTCGCCCGACGTCGTGACCGTGACTGGTCCATGGAATGGCGCTGTGCGCCCGAAGGCGGACGCGCTCGTCACGCGCACCGAAGGCCTTGCGATCTCGGTCACGACGGCCGACTGCGGCCCGATCCTGTTCGTCGATCCCCATGCGCGGGTGATCGGCGCGGCGCATGCCGGCTGGAAGGGCGCGCTGACCGGCGTGCTGGAATCGACTATCGATGCGATGGAGAAACTCGGCGCCGAGCGCGGCGGCATCGTCGCCGCCATCGGCCCGCTGATCCGCAAGGAATCCTACGAGGTCGGAAACGAATTCGTCGAACGCTTCATCGGGGCCGATGCGGAGAACGGCATGTTCTTCTTGCCCGCCGAACGCGACGGCCACGCGATGTTCGATCTCCCCGCCTTCATCCGGATGCGGCTGGAAAATGCCGGCGTGCTGATGATCGACGATCTCGGCATCGACACATATTCCGACGAGCGCTGCTTCAGCTACCGCCGCTCTGTGCACCGCAAGGAAGCCGATTACGGCCGGCATGTTCACGCCATCACGCTGGAAGGCTGACGCCGGGCTTCCCTACCGTTTTTGTGCGACAAGCGTCTTGACTCTCCACCTGCTGGAGACCGGACAAGCGGCGCATGACACAACGCACCTACAGCATCGGCGAGGCGGCACGGCTCAGCGGAATCAGTGTCCGCAAGCTCCGCTTCTATTCGGACCAGGGGTTGCTGCCGCCGGCCGGCCGCACCGCGAGCGGTTATCGCGTCTTCACCGACGATGAACTGGTTCGCCTCGACCTGATCCGTTGCCTGCGCGATGCGGGGCTCGGTCTCGACGCGATCAGTGAGGTCCTGAGCAAGGAACTCTCGCTGGTCGAGGCCCTGAAGCTCCGTCTCGAAACGCTGGAAGCGGAGATCGCGGCACAGCGCCGCGTCGCCTCCGCGCTGCGGGCTGCGTTGCGTTCACCGCAACTCACCGAAGCAGATCTGAGGAGATTTCTGTCCATGACGCAGCTATCCCGCGCCGAGCGCCGCAACGTCGTCGAACGTTTTTTCGAGAAAGTGTCCGACGGCATCAACATCGACCGGAAATGGGTCCGGCAGATGATCGAGACGACGGTGCCCGAACTGCCCGACGATCCGACACCCGAGCAATGCGATGCCTGGATCGAACTGTCCGCGATCCTCAACGATCCCGGCTTCATCGCCAACATGAGATCCAACGCCAGCGATGTCTGGGATCGCGACGCTTTCGATCCGGAAGCCCACCGAATTGCCAGCGAAGCCATTCTGCGCGAGGCCACGCTGGCGATCGACAGTGGGCTCGAACCGACGTCGGAGGTCGGCAATACATTGGCACGCCAGTGGCTGGCGACATCGGCGCGCCTGATGGCGCAACAGCCCGACCTCAACTTCCGCAACTGGCTCCGCACCAAATATGCGCAACACGATCCCCGCGCGACCCGCTATTGGGAACTCGTCGCCATCATGCGAGGCCAGTCGCCGGACAGCAGCCCGAACCGGCAATGGGCATGGATCGTCGACGCCATGCGGCATCATCTAGCTGACTGAGTCGGGAATTGGGCCAGGAATTGCGCAACGAGTTGCGCAAGGAATTTGGTCCTCTCCTCAACGCGGCCGACCTGATCGGTTAAGTGCTGTGGCCGTCCTGCCCTAGACGTTAAGCCGTTTTAACGATATCGCAGGACGCAATGAGGGAAGCGTCAAACCACCAGTTTCAAACTGGGACAGTCGTGCGTGCCGCGATCACAGCCACATGGCTGGCGATTGGCTGCGCACTTGGCGGATGCGCGGCCGGCGGCAACGTGGCCGACTCCTACGCAATGGCGACGCCTGCGAGCGGCGGCGCAACCGTCGCGTTCGAATCAATCGACGGTCCGCCGCCCCAGGTCTTCGACCGCATGGTCGGCGTGCTCGACAGCGAATCGAAGCTGCGCAGCCTGTCGATCGTCTCGCGCCAGAGCACCGCCGCCTATCGCGTGCGCAGCTATCTCTCGGCGCAGGTGGTGCGCGGCCGCACCATGATCGCGTGGGTGTGGGATGTCTACGACAGCAACCAGCAACGGGCGCTCCGGCTGTCCGGCGAGGAGCCCGCCGGCAAGGCCGGCCGCGACGCCTGGGCCGCCGCCGACGATCTGGTGCTGCGCAAGATCGCCCAGGCCGGCCTCAGCGGCCTGTCCAGCATGATCAATGGCGGCCCGGCGGATGGCCCGGCACCGGAGCTCCGGGGGCCAGCGATGGTGAGCGCCCCGGCCTCCGCCGCGCCAGAGACCGTGGCACTCAGCTATTCCGCCAACTAATCCCCGGAATCTCCCGGGGAAAGGCGTTTTTTGCCCAGGAAAACGTGGGCCGAAGCGCCTAATGGGTTGCCAGCGGCGGCGCCTCCCTGATATTCCCTCGCGCACCGAAAACCCGCCGGTTCTGTAAGGACTTGAGATGCTGAACGTCGTATCCAGCAAGGCGCGGGGGGAAGCATCGATGTCGGCAAAGAACGGATCAATCAAGCTCGTCGCCGGCAACTCCAATCCTGCGCTGGCGCAGGACATTGCCAAGGGACTTGGCATCGAACTGACCAAGGCCGTGGTCCGGCGCTTCGCCGACATGGAGATCTTCGTCGAGATCCAGGAGAACGTCCGCGGTTCGGACATGTTCATCATTCAGTCGACGTCGTATCCTGCCAACGACAATCTGATGGAGCTTTTGATCATCACCGACGCGCTGCGCCGTTCCTCGGCGCGCCGCATCACCGCGGTGGTGCCCTATTTCGGCTACGCTAGGCAGGATCGCAGGTCCGGCTCGCGTACGCCGATCTCGGCCAAGCTCGTCGCCAACCTGATCTCGCACTCCGGCGTCGACCGCGTCATGACGCTCGACCTGCACGCCGGCCAGATCCAGGGCTTCTTCGACATCCCGACCGACAACCTGTTCGCGGCGCCCCTGATGGTGCGCGATATCCGCGAGAAGTTCGACCTCGCCAAGGTGATGGTGGTGTCGCCCGACGTCGGCGGCGTGGCACGCGCCCGCGGCCTCGCCAAGCGGATCAACACGCCGCTTGCGATCGTCGACAAGCGCCGCGAGCGCCCCGGTGAGTCCGAGGTGATGAACGTGATCGGCGACGTCGCCGGCTACAATTGCATCCTGGTCGACGACATCGTCGACTCCGGCGGCACGCTGGTGAACGCGGCCGAGGCGCTGATCGCGCACGGCGCCAAGGAAGTCTCGGCCTACATCACCCACGGCGTGCTGTCCGGCGGCGCCGCCGCGCGGATTGCCTCGTCGCGGCTGAAGGAACTGGTCATCACCGACTCGATCCTGCCGACCGAAGCCGTCAACAAGGCGCCGAACATCCGCCAGATCTCGATCGCCGGCCTGATTGCCGAAGCGATCGGCCGCACCGCGGCGGAAGAGTCGGTCTCCAGCCTGTTCGATTAAGGCCAATACTCGCTGTCGTCCCTGCGAAAGCAGGGACCCAGAACCACAGGCCGTTGTTGTTGCGAAGGCTGTGGCTCCAGCGTTGTAAATCAATTCACATTCGTGGTTATGGGTCCCGGCTCAAGGCCGGGACGACACCGAATTTGCGGCAAGGCCAATACTCGCTGTCGTCCCTGCGAAAGCAGGGACCCATAACCACAGGCCGTTGTTGTTGCGAAGGCCGTGGCTCCAGCGTTGTAAATCAATTCGCATTCGTGGTTATGGGTCCCGGCTCAAGGCCGGGACGACAGCGAGTTTGTGGTTCGCTCCAACTCAAAACCCAGGCCGCGGCACGTGGCTCATCAGCGTCCGCGCATAGCCGCCATCGACGATGATCTCCTCACCATTGACGTAGGACGCGCGATCGCTCGACAGGAACAGGGTCGCGTCCGCCATGTCCTGCGGCGCGCCGATCCGGCGCATCGGCACCACGGCGGTGCGCCGCTCGGTGACCCCGGGCGTATCGTAGAAGGCCTGGCTCATCGGCGTGACGACGAGGCCCGGGCTGACCACATTGCTGCGGATGCCGTGCGGTCCCCATTCGGCGGCGAGTTGCTGCGAGAGCATCACGACGGCGGCCTTGCTGACGCTGTAGGCGCCGCTCTGCCCCTGCGCATTGCTGGCGGCGATCGAGGCGACGTGGATGAGGCTGCCGCGCCCGGCCTTGCGCATCTGGCGACCGAACGCCTGCGCGCAGATGAAATAGCCGGTGAGATTGATCGCCAGCACCACATTCCATTCGGCGAGCGGCAGCGTGTCGAGCCCGCCAGGGCGCAGCACTGCCGCGGTGTTGACGAGGATGTCGCAAGGGCCAAGCGTGCGCGCGACGGCGTCGGCGGCCGCCGCGACGTTGTCCTCGCTGGTCGTGTCGCAGCTCGCGACGAGATGACCATCGCCGAACTCGCGAAGCTTTGCCTTGGTCTCCGCAAGTCCGCGCTCGTCGCGATCGAGCGCGGCGACCCTGGCGCCGGCGCGCGCGAAACTGACCGCGGTGGCGCGGCCGATCCCGCCGCCTCCGCCGGTGACGACGGCAACGCGGCCCGACAGTCCGAGCCAGTCGGAAGAATGTTGTTCGGTCATGGGCGCCTCCCGCGCGTTCTGATTATGCCGGCAATCATAACCGAACGCGCTGGCTGCGAGCGCGATCCCGGCACGCATGCCGGAATCGCTTTTGCGTCGGGCCTTAAACTATTGACGCGTTAGCCAGGTATCCCTGCCGCGACCTGGCCGCGCAGCCGTTCGAGGCTGAGCAGCGTGTTGGCGCAGGCTTCCGCGACCTCGATCCCCTTGATTGCGAAGTGCTTGCGGAAGAAGTCGTAGTGCACCTCGGTCTCGTGGAATTGCTGCGGCGTCAGCACCGCGGAGAACACCGGCACCTCGGTGCGCAACTGCACATCCATCAGCGCCTTGATCACGGTGTCGGCGACGAATTCGTGGCGGTAGATGCCGCCATCGACAACGAGCCCGGCCGCGACGATCGCGGTATAGCGGCGGGTCTTCGCCAGCAGTTGCGCGTGCAGCGGGATCTCGAACGAGCCCGGCACCTCGAATACGTCGACATTGGTGATGTGGCGGGCCTCGATCTCCTTCAGGAAGGAGATGCGGCACTCTTCCACCACATCGCGATGCCAGGACGACTGCACAAAGGCAACGCGCTGCGGCTTGGCGAAGTGCGGATGCTCCGGCGCCGGCGGACGAGCCGGCGTATCGGGAACACTTTCTGCTTGGGAGGTCTGGACTTCAGCGTCTTGCAACATCTGATTCATGGCTTTCCTCTTTCAGGACCAGAATCAGGGCACACGGACAACGACACAAGCCCACGCGAAAATCGCGCTGGCTGCCGCAACCGTTCTCTTTCATCCGGACTGTAACCGTCGGCTTCGGAATTACACCGAATCTGCTGACCCTTCTCCCGGCTTCGCGGAAGAAGGCGCTCGCGGGCTTGGGCTCATCACCCTTTACCGCCGGTGGGGATTTTCACCCCGCCCTGAGAACATCGGCACGCCCGGGATGGACGTGCCTGAGACGAAATATGACCAAACCGCGACAGCTGGGCAAGCACCTTTGGCATGGGGAAACGGCATGTCCCCATGAGCGCGCTGCGGCCCTTGCAGAGAGATGTGAGCGCCCGAAAGGCTGATTCACGCATCCGGCGAAGCGCCTGCAAATGGTTAATAAATCGTTACGCGAACGCCTAGATTCCGATTTGTTCGCAAAATCACAAGTGTGGCGGAGATCAGCTGTGGACGATGCGCGCTTTGGCTGTGGACGGACTCGGCGTGCGGTTGCGCGGATTCCGCAAATCACATCACTTCATCGGCGTCAGGTCCAGGGGCATCCGGAAGCCCGGTCAAGGAACTGCACTCGGCCACGACGCAGTATGTCGCAAGTGCCGGCTTCCGTGTGCGTATCAAGCGATCATAAGAACAAGGTCCGAGACGGCATGTCCCTCCTCGAAAGCATTATCGATTCCCGGAACAACCCGCTTGCGGTGGTCGAGGATATCGCCACCGACAACAACTGGGCGTTCGAGCGTTCCGGCGAAGACGAGGTGACGATCGTCTCCAAGGGAGACTGGATCGATTATCAGCTCTCCTTCACCTGGATGGGAGAGATCGAGGCGCTGCATCTCGCCTGCGCCTTCGACATGAAGATGCCGCAGGCGCGGCGCGCCGAGGTGCAGCGGCTGGTCGCCGCGATCAACGAACAACTATGGGTCGGCCATTTCGACCTGTGGACCCACACTGGCATGGTGATGCATCGTCAGGCGCTGGTGCTGCCCGGCGGCCTCACCGCCTCCACCGCGCAATGCGAGGCCATGGTGGTCAACGCGATCCATGCCTGCGAGCGCTACTATCCGGCGTTCCAGTTCGTGGTGTGGGCCGGCAAGTCGACCGCCGAGGCGATGGCCGCCGCGATGTTCGATACCGAGGGCGAGGCGTAAGGGTTTCGCTCTAGCGTCCACACGTTCGGTGTCGTCCCTGCGAAAGCAGGGACCCATAGTCCGCGGCCGCGGGGCTCACGCAAACTGCTTGTGGCTGGCGTCACGCTTCACTAGAACCGCCTGTGGTTATGGGTCCCGGCTCAAGGCCGGGACGACACAGAGTTTGTGGAGCGACCCGTGAACACATCCAGCAGCGCATTGACGAATACGACGGGCACCATCGCGCTTGCGGGCGCGGGCAAGATGGGCGGCGCGATGCTGACCGGCTGGCTCGCGCAGGGCCTTTCGCCCAAGCATGTCGCGGTGATCGATCCGCATCTTTCGCCTGAGATCGCCGCGCTTGCCGCGAACGGCGTGCGGCTCAATCCGCAAACGAAGGATCTCGGCACGGTCGACACGCTGGTCGTCGCGGTGAAGCCGCAATCGTTCCGCGAAGCCGGCGCCGCGCTGAAGGCACTCGTCGGTCCGTCGACACTCGTGGTCTCGATCATGGCCGGCACGACAATCTCCGCGCTGGAAGAGGTGGTCGGCGGCGCGGTGGTGCGCGCGATGCCGAATACGCCGGCGGCGATCGGCCGCGGCATCACGGTCGCGGTGCCCTCGAAGCGCGTCACCGCCGCGCAGCGCGCCATGACGGATGCGCTGCTGAAGGCGACCGGGCTGGTCGAATGGATCGGCGATGAAGGCCTGATGGACGCGGTGACCGCGGTCTCCGGCTCAGGGCCGGCCTATGTCTTCCTTCTCGCCGAGGAGCTCGCCCGCGCCGGCGTCGCGGCCGGCCTGCCCGAGCAGCTCGCGACCACGCTGGCGCGCGCGACCGTCGCCGGCTCCGGCGAGTTGCTGCATCGCTCGGATCTGCCGTCGGCGACGCTGCGGCAGAATGTCACCTCGCCCGGCGGCACCACGGCGGCCGCGCTCGAGGTGCTGATGGCGAGCGACGGCATGCAGCCGCTGATGACCCGCGCGATCGCTGCGGCGACGCGACGCTCGAAAGAATTGGCGAAGTAGCCTCTCGCCGACCACAAATCGGTCCGTCAGCCTGAGGTGCAAGCGAAAGCGAGCCTCGAAGGGTGCACGGCCCGCGGCACATCCTTCGAGGCTCGCCCAGCGGCGCAAGTGCGCCGCAAGGCTCGCACCTCAGGATGACGCCGAACAAGTGGATTCGGCCGCACCAACACCTTCGACTACTGCGCTTGGCCCGACGTCCCGGCGAGCCGCTTGTTAAAACTCTCGACATTGATCAAACCGCGGGCGTGGCGGCCTTCGCCGAGCCCGCGCGTACCCTCAAACGCCTCGACCTCGAAGCGGATCACGCGGCGCTCGACCGCGATCACCTTTGCGGTGGTCCGCACGGTGGCGCCGACGAGCGCGGCGGCGAGATGGCGGATATCGACCTCGGTGCCGACGGTGACCCAGCCGGGCTGCAACGCAGCGCGGATGGCATCACCCGACGCCATCTCCATTTCGAGGATCATCATCGGCGTCGCATAGACCATCGGCATGCCGGGCACGAAATGCCCGACCGTGCGCTCCGGCGGCACCACGAGCATGCGTTCGGCCCTCATGCCGATCTTGATGAAGTCGCGTGCGTCCATTAGCGCCTCAAAAAGACTGTCGTCCCGGCCTTGAGCCGGGACCCATAACCACCGACGCTTGTGTTGCGATGGCTGGGGCCCCAGCGGACATACACACAAGCATTGGTGGTTATGGGTCCCTGCTCCAGTGCGCAATTGCGCACAAGGCAGGGACGACGAAGTGAATGTGATTATTTCTTCGCCGCAGCCGCGCGCTCGACGAAGGTCTTGCCACCCTTCATCTTGTGATGCAGCGGCGCTTCGTTGATCTGGATCACGACCGCGTCGGCGTCGACGCCGAGGTTCTTCACCAGCGCCTGGGTGATGTCGCGCATCATGCCGGCCTTCTGTTCATCGGTGCGACCGGCGGCCATGCTGACAGTGATCTCGGGCATCGGAATAACTCCCTTGTTGTTGTTGTGCAAACCGGTCGTCTGCCGGTCTGGCTGGCGCGCCATCTTTTTGAAGATGGATGCGCGGGTCAAGCCCGCGCATGACAAACCAGCTATCTCCAGTTCACGTCGTGCCGCGCGAGCACCTCGCGGACCTTGGCGACCAGATCGGCCTCGGAGCAGGAGAACTGGGCGGGGCGCGTTTCGCGCCATTCCTGATTGGACGCGATCGCAGCCGCCGCCTTGGCGCCTTCGATCAAATCCTTGATCTGCACCTCGCCGCGCGCCTTCTCGTCCGAGCCCTGGATGATCACGCAGGGCGAGTTGCGGCGGTCGGCATATTTGAGCTGGTTGCCCATGTTCTTCGGATTGCCGAGATAGAGCTCGGCGCGGATGCCGGCCTGGCGCAGCTGCGCGACCATCTTCTGGTAGTCGGCGACCCGGTCTCGGTCGAACACGGTGACGACGACGGGGCCGAATTCGGCCTGCGTATCGAGCTGGCCGAGCATCGTGAGCGCGGCCTGCAGCCGCGAGACGCCGATCGAGAAACCGGTGGCCGGCACCGGCTCGCCGCGGAAGCGCGAGACGAGCCCGTCATAGCGGCCGCCGCCACCGACCGAGCCGAACCGCACCGGGCGGCCCTTCTCGTCCTTGGTATCGAGCAGCAGCTCAACCTCGTAGACCGGGCCGGTGTAATATTCGAGGCCGCGAACAACAGTGGGATCGATGCGGATGCGATCCGCGCCATAGCCGGACGCCGCGACCAGTTTCGCGATCTCTTCGAGCTCGCTCACACCGGCCTGACCAACTTCACTCTTTGCAAGGTAGGTCTCGGCCGCCGCGATGGCGTCTTTCCAATCGTCGCGCTTCTGCGTGACGGCCAGCACGATATCGGCATCCGCCGGGCTCAGCTCGGCGCCCTTGGTAAAGTCGCCCTTGCCCTCTTCGCCGCCATCCCATCGCCCGGGACCAAGCAGCTTGCGAACCTCGTCGGCAGGAAACTTGTCGAGCTTGTCGATCGCGCGCAACACCGTGAGCCTGCGCCCTGCATTGTCGTCGCCGCCGAGACCGATCGCCTCGAGCACGCCGTCGAGCACCTTGCGGTTGTTCACCTTCACGACATAGGAGCCGCGCGGAATCCCCAGCGCCTCCATCGTGTCGGCCGCCATCATGCAAATCTCGGCGTCGGCCGCCGGCGTCGCCGAGCCGACCGTGTCGGCGTCGAACTGCATGAACTGGCGGAAGCGGCCCGGACCGGGCTTCTCGTTGCGGAAGACATAACCGAACCGATACGACCGATAAGGCTTCGGCAGCGCGTCGAAGTTTTCCGCGACATAGCGCGCGAGCGGCGCGGTCAGGTCGTAGCGCAGCGAGATCCACTGCTCGTCATCGTCCTGGAACGAGAACACGCCCTCGTTGGGACGGTCCTGGTCGGGCAGGAATTTTCCGAGCGCGTCGGTATATTCCATCGCCGGCGTCTCCACCGGCTCGAAGCCGTAGAGCTCGTAGACGGCGCGGATCTTCTCGACCATCGCCCGCGTGGCATTGATCGCGGCCGGGCCGCGATCTTCCAGCCCGCGCGGCAGGCGCGCCTTCAGTTTCTGGGGTTTTTTGGGTTTCTCGGCCATTGGCGGCGTTTACCAGCGGACGCGCAAGGCGGCAACCCGGCTCTGCGCGTTCGCCGCGGCCGAACACCGGTCCTCAGGGCTGCTCCATCCGCGCGCGTAGTGCGTCGGCGTCGGCCTTCGGCATCGATTTCAGCAGCGGCTTGATGGTCTCGCCGCCGACGATCTTGCCGTTGCGCATGAACATCCAGTCGGAGATGTCAGCCTGCTTGAACTCCGCAAGGTCGCCGGCCCGCTTGCCCGGCAGGTCGCGCGGCTGGTTGGCGAACCGGCCGGAATAGCCGCCGCTCGGCAGCTTCTTCACCTCGCGCATCCAGATGTGCTCGCCCTCGTTGCGATGGGTCGGAAAGCGGACCTTGAGCGAGTGCTGGGTCTCCGACGGCTTGGGCGCCTCATAGGAGGCCCAGAACGCCGGAAGCGTCTCGCGCGCATGGCTGATCGCGGCGTTCATCTCCGGGTCAGCCGTACGGACATCGATAACAGGCGAGTGGTCCTCGGCGCGCACCGTGTTGGTTCCGGCGAGCGCGAACGCAGCCGCGATCAGCACGGCACAGGTCAGACGTGTTACGGGAGTTTTGGTCATGTCATCACGCAAATGGGGATTGATTGAAGCGGGAGGCGAGACTTGGTCGCGCGCTCGCGCCAGGCCGTTCATGCGATGACGGCGGACAACACGGAAAAATGACGGCCGAGGCGAAGCGTCGGCTTGCCAATGTTCCAAAGCGAGAGCGCCTCTCCCTTGCATAGGAAGAGGCGCCAAATCGAAGCAGATCAGCGGTGGAACCGCTGTGTCAGGCGACGTTCCTGATCCAGTTGTGCGGGTCGTTGGTGCGACCGTACTGGATGTCGACCAGTTTCTTGCGCAGGCCCATCGCGACCGGGCCGGCGACGCCGCCGCTGATCTGGAAGTCGCCGCTCGCCGAGCACACCTTGCCGATCGGCGAGATGACGGCCGCGGTGCCGCAGGCGAAGGCTTCCTTCAGCTTGCCGCTGGCGGCGTCGGCACGCCACTGCTGGATCGTGTAGGGCTCCTCGCGCACGCGCGTGCCGGTATCCTTGGCAAGAGCGATGATCGAGTCGCGGGTGATGCCGGGCAGGATGGTGCCGAGCGGCGGCGTCGAGAGCGAGCCGTCGTCGAAGGCGAAGAAGATGTTCATGCCGCCGAGCTCCTCGATGTAGCGACGCTCGACCGCGTCGAGGAACACGACCTGATCGCAGCCGCGCTCGATCGCTTCCGCCTGCGCGCGCAGGCTTGCGGCATAGTTGCCGCCGCACTTGACGGCGCCGGTGCCGCCGATCGCGGCGCGCGTATAGTTTTCCGACACCCAGATCGACACCGGCGCGGGACCGCCCTTGAAATAGGAGCCGACCGGCGATGCGATAACCGAGAAGATGTATTCCGCCGACGGCTTCACGCCGAGGAAGACCTCGCTCGCGATCATGAATGGCCGCAGATAGAGACTGCCCTCGCCGCCCGGGATCCAGGCGCGATCGATCCGCACCAGTTGCTCGACCGCCTCGATGAAGACGTCCTCGGGCAGCGGCGCCATCGCCATGCGTTCGGCCGAATCGTGGAAGCGCCGGGCATTGGCGTCGGGACGGAACAGGTTCACACCGCCATCGTCGCGCCGGTAGGCCTTGAGACCTTCGAAAATCTCCTGGGCGTAGTGCAGCACCGCGCCGGCCGGATCGAGCGGAAAATTCGCGCGTGCCTCGACGCGGGCGCTGTGCCAGCCCTTGCCCTGACTGTAGCGGACGATCGCCATATGGTCGGTAAAGACGCGGCCGAAGCCCGGGTCCACGAGCTTCGCTGCACGATCCTTGTCGGATGTGGCGTTCGGCGAAGGCTGGATGTCGAATTTCAAAGTCATTTTTTCTTGCTTTCCGCTGTCGGAACCGGCGCCATACCGGGCGACGGCCTGTTTCCCCCGGAGCCATCAGGCTCGGCTGGTGCGAACTTCACCACCGCCGGCAACCCGGCCGGTTTCCATCGCCAACATGCCGGTTAGACATGCTTTTGCGGAGTGCTGAAGTCCAGTATGTTTGCCGAAATGCCGCTCGACAATCGCACGGTAGTCCAATTTGCGGCCCAAACCGCCTCACAGGCTTTTTCAGGCCGCCTCAAACGCTGTCGGGAACGGAACGATCTAATGTTTCGTCGTGACAGGCAGTTTTGTAACATTGAACCCAAGATACGTCAATATGACTGACATAAATATCTCAGGCATGGCTGCCAAGCCCGATTCGCAGGGAGATGATCACGCTCCTGCGGCGGGCGGCCGCGACCTGCGCTGGGACATCATCGAGCTCTTGTTCTTCGCCTACCGCGACTTTGTCGGCGACGCCGACCAGGAACTGGAGGCGTTCGGCTTCGGCCGCGCCCACCACCGCGTCATCCACTTCGTCACCCGCTATCCCGGCTTGAAGGTCGCCGACCTGCTCGACGTCCTGCGCATCACCAAGCAGTCGCTCGGACGCGTGCTCAAGCAACTGCTGGACGAAGGCTACATCGTGCAGAAGACCGGCAACAACGACCGCCGGCAGCGCCTGCTCTACGCAACGCCGAAGGGCGAGGCGCTGGTCGCCAAGCTCGCAGGGCTGCAGACCGACCGCATCAACCGCGCGATCGCCGGCATCGATCCGGCCGGCGTCGAGACGGTTCGCCAATTCCTCCGCGCGATGATCGACCGCGATGATCCCGACAAGGTGCTCGAAGCGATCTTCGGCGGCGGCAGAAAAACAAGGGAGTGAACCTGGTGCAGGCTGCAACCCTGGTGCGCACGCCGGTCGAGCCGGCCGACGATGCGCCGCATCTCCTGCTGGTCGACGACGACCGGCGCATTCGCGACCTGTTGTCGCGCTTTCTCTCCGGCGAAGGCTATCGCGTCACGACGGCGATGAGCGCCACCGACGCGCGCGCCAAGCTGCTCGGGCTGCATTTCGACCTGCTGATCCTCGACGTGATGATGCCCGGCGAGAACGGCTTCGATCTCGCCCGCTTCATCCGCACCTCCTCGACGGTGCCGATCATCATGCTGACCGCCCGCCATGAGGCGGAAGCCCGCATCGAGGGCCTGCAGATCGGCGCCGACGACTATGTCGCCAAGCCGTTCGAGCCGCGCGAGCTGGTGCTGCGCATCGGCAATATCCTCAAGCGCACCGCGCCGCCGCAAGTCACGGTGGTCGAACAGATCGCGTTCGGCCCCTACATCTTCCACATCGAACGCAGCGAGCTGCGCCAGGGCGAGGAGATCATCCATCTCACCGACCGCGAGCGCGAAATGCTGCGTATCCTCGCAAGCGCCCCCGGCGAGACCGTGCCGCGCGGCGAACTGACCAGCGGCGGCACCGTCAATGAACGCGCGGTCGACGTCCAGATCAACCGCCTGCGCCGCAAGATCGAGCACGATCCCGCCAATCCGCTGTTCCTGCAGGCGGTACGCGGCATCGGCTATCGCCTGGTCGCCTCGCCGTAAGATGCAGCCATGAGCACGCTCGACACCGGCCTGACCCTGATCAAGAACGCCTCGCAGCGCGTCTCGAAGGCCAATGGCTGGATGGGCAATGCGTTCAAGAGCTGGATGCCGACCGGCCTCTATGCGCGCGCGCTCCTGATCATGATCGTGCCGATGGTGATCCTGCAGACCGTGGTCGCATTCGTGTTCATGGAGCGGCACTGGAACACGGTGACGCGCCGCCTGTCCGCCGCGGTGGTATCCGACATCGCCGCGCTGATCGACGTCTACAAGATTTATCCGCAGGACAAGGACCGCGCGCAGCTGCGCGGCATCGCCCAGAAGCTGCAGCTCGTGGTCGACTTCCTCCCCGCCGGCGACATGCCGCCGCCGGGACCGAAGCCGTTCTTCTCGCTGCTCGACCAGACCCTGTCGGTGCAGCTCGGCCGCCAGATCAGCCGTCCGTTCTGGATCGACACCGTCGGCAAGTCCAACGTGGTCGAGATCCGCGTCCAGCTCGACGATTCCGTGATGCGTATCTTCGCCCAGCGCAGCGCGGCCTACGCCTCCAACTCGGAGATCTTCATCTTCTGGATGGTCGGCACCTCGTCGATCCTGTTGATCGTCGCCGTACTGTTCCTGCGCAACCAGATCAAGCCGATCCTCAGACTGGCCGATGCTGCCGAAAGCTTCGGCAAGGGCCGCGAGGCACCGAACTTCCGGCCGCGCGGTGCGCGCGAGGTGCGACGCGCGGCACAGGCCTTTATCGAGATGAAGGCGCGCGTCGAGCGTTCGATCGAGCAGCGCACCGCGATGCTCGCCGGCGTATCGCATGATTTGCGCACCATCCTGACCCGCTTCAAGCTCGAACTCGCCTTGATCGGCGAAGGCCCCGAGATCGACGCGATGCGCAAGGACGTCGACGAGATGTCGATGATGCTGGAGGATTACCTTGCCTTCGCGCGCGGCGATTCCGGCGAGGTCGCGCAACCGACCGACATGGCGATGGCGCTGGAGGAATTGCGCAGCGACGCCGAACGCCACGGCCACACCGCGACCGTCGCGTTCCACGGCCTGCCCGTCGTCACGGTGAAACCGGCCTCGTTCAAGCGCTGCCTCGCCAACCTCGTTTCCAACGCGGCGCGCCACGCCAACACGATCTCGATCACCGGCCAGCGCGACCATCGCTATCTCAACATCACGGTCGACGACGACGGCCCCGGCATCCCCGCCGACATGCGCGAGGAAGTGTTCAAGCCCTTCCTGCGGCTCGACGACGCCCGCAACCAGGACGAAGGCGGCAGCGGCCTCGGACTTGCGATCGCCCGCGACATCGCCCGCTCGCATGGCGGCGACATCATGCTCGGCGAAAGCCCGATGGGCGGCCTGCGCGCGGCGGTGCGGGTGCCGGTCTAGCTACCAGCGGTAAGACAAGGTGCCGATCACCTGACGCCGCTCGCCGGCATAGCAGTAGCCGGACTGGCAGGTCTGGTAGTGCGTGTCGAACAGATTGGTCGCGTTCAAGCGCGCGGTGGCGCCGAGCAATCGCCGATCCAGCTTGCCGAGATCGTAGTCGATCACGGCATCGAACAACGTTCTTGCCGCATTCTGGAACGTGTTCTGGTCGTTGCCGAAGTTGGTCCCGATATAACGGACACCGAGGCCAAGCCCGAGCCCTTCGACGGGGACGCCGGACTGGAACGTGTATTTGCCGAAGGCCGCGAAGGAATTCTTCGGAATCCCGGAGAGCTCATTGCCGGTCGTATCCGGATTGCCCTGCGTGATCACGACGTTGAGATGGGTGTAGGCAGCGGTGAGATCAAATCCCTGCTTGAGCGCCAGCTTCGCCTCGAGCTCCACGCCCTTCGATTCGACCTGCCCGGTTGCCGCCTGGAAGGCCATGTTGCTGGGATCGGTGCGCAGCACATTGTCCTGCGTGATGTCGAACACCGCGGCGGTCAACAGCACCGGCACCTGCGGCATCTGGTACTTGATGCCGATCTCTTTCTGCTCGCCGGTGGTCGGCCTGAACGGCGATCCCGATGCGTCGACGCCGACCTGCGGGGCGAACGCCGTCGCGTAGCTGACATAAGGCGCAATGCCATTGTCGAAGACGTAAGCGAGGCCCGCACGGCCCGTGAAGGCGGTCGCCTTCTGCGTTGACGGCACGCCGTCCAGGCCTGCGGTCGTCGTCTGCGAGACCCAGCTCTGGCGGCCATTGAGCGTCAGAATGAAGCCGCCGAGCCTGGCCTGCTCCTGCGCATAGACCCCGACCTCGTCGGTCGACTGCTTGTTGAAGATCGAGAATGCCGGCGACGCGATCGCCTGGGCACCGTAATTCATCGTCAGCAGATTGAGATCGGGAGCCGGCCCATAGCCGATCTTGTCGTTGTAGGAGGAATGCCCGTAGTCGACGCCGAACAGCGCCGTGTTCTTGATCGCGCCGAGCATGAACCTGGCTTCGGCCTGGTTGTCGAGGGTCACGGTATTGAAGCTATCCAGGATCCGCCAGGCGGACCGCGACGCAAGATTGGTGCTGCTGTCGATGGAATCGATCTGGGTGTATTTGGCGTCGGTGTCGACCTGATAGAAGCGGAAGTTCTGCCGCACCGTCCAGACGTCGTCGACATTGTGCTCGAACGCGTAACCGATGCGATATTGCTTCTGATCCATGGCGCTGAAGGCCGGATCATTCGAATAGATGTTGGTCAATTTTCCGTCGGGCGTGCGGAAGTTACCGATGCTCGCGGCGGTTCGGCTGCTTTGATACTCGCTGAGGATCGTGAAGGACGTATCGACGTCGGGCCGCCAGGTCAGCGCAGGCGCGATATAGGTGCGATCGTCGTCGTTGCCGGGATACCAGGTCTTCGCGTCACGAAGCAGACCCGTCAGCCGGTAATACAGCTGATCGCTGCCGGGCACCGGACCACCGATGTCGAAGCTGCCCTGGTAACGATCATAATTGCCGCCCTGCAGCTGTACCTCACCGAATGTGGTCAACGGCGGCCGCTTGGTGGTGACATCCACGATGCCGCCCGGAGAGCCGAGGCCGTAGAGACCCGAGGCCGGTCCACGGAGGATCGACACGCTGTCGAGACCGTATGGCTCGATCTTGGGAATGGCGAAGTTGCCGCCGCCCTGGCGCAGGCCGTCGCGATAGATCCCCGCATAGGTCGCATCGAAGCCGCGGATGTAGAAACTATCGAACCGGGGATCATAGCCGAACGCCGTGGTCGTGACGCCGGGCGTGTAATTGACGGCGTCCTTGAGCGTCTGAACGTTACGATCCCTGAGCTCCTTTTGCGTGACGACCGAAAGCGACTGCGGCGTCTCGATCAGTGCGGTGTTGGTCTTGGTGCCGGCCGTGCTGCCGGTCGCAACGTAACCGGTCGTTGTCCCGATCGTGCCGGCCGCACCTTGCGACCGCGGAGCCTGGCTCTGAGCAGGCGCCGCAGCAGTGCGGCGTCCGCTCACCACGGTGGTGCGCGAAGACCTGGTGTTCCGACTTGAAGCGACGGCGCTACGCTTCCTTGCAGCGCCAGGTTCATCCACCGTTACGGCTGGAAGCACGCTGACGTTGTTCCGCGGAGAGCTGGTTTGTGCCTGAGCGCTGGCGACGTTTGCGTCCATCGACACAAGCATGACCGAACCAAGAAGCGCTGCGTTGATCGCAGCCGTTGATGCAAGCAAGCTGCGCTTGCTCCGCGACGAAGCCATTCCCACCAAGCAATCCCCACACTTCCCCAGGCCGATCTTGATCGAGCCGCGTGCTCGTCATTGAGCGGGCTCGATTGGGGCGGACTTCTATCGGCGGGATGCGCGGAATTCCACACGCGCAAAATAGAATCCATTGAAGCGCGCGATGCACGACACTGGAACGATTCAAGATGCGCAACCCTGGAGCGATTCAAAAAGACATGTTGTCGCAGCAAGCTTTTCAGCACGAGGAATTCGCTGCACGTCGTCGCTCTCTCAGAGAGTCTCGAATGCGAGACACGCAGCGATCATTCAATGATGTTGATGTCGCCCTGCAATGCCGTCGTGCATTGCGCGTGGCCGCGACCAACACCTGACGTCTTGTTTGACATCCATTCTATTGAAGGTAAGAGGCCGGCGACCGCCGTGCGCCGAGACGCGCGCTTGGCGTCAACGTTCGGCGACAATGGTGAAGTGAATGCGCCGGCGTGACGGAGTCGGCGCACATGATCCAACGGCATCATTGCAAACTGACGGGGTCGCGCGAACGCACGCCCGATGACAGACAACGCAAGATCGCCTTGCAATCTTGTCGCGGGCTACTCGCAATGATGGTGGTGCAAAACGACACGCCTTCTCAACATGAGAGAGGGCGTGCTCAGGGCGCGCGGCGGCAATCGAATGCGATGCGCCTACTTCTGCTTGGGCAGGAGGCCCTTCAGCTTTTCCATATCCTTGACGTTCATCTTCATGCCGCCGGGCATGATGATGTCACCGGGCTTCTGGTCGCTCTTGCAGGCGCCGAGCCACTTCGCCTCGATGGTCATCGTGGTGTCGCGGGAGCCGGCCGCGCCGCCTTCCGCGTGCGAGCTGCTCTTGACCGTGTAGGCGGAATTGAAATCGCCGACGATCTCGGCATGGCTCTTCATCGACATGCCGGCGACGCTGCACACGCTGTCGCTGACATAGCCGGTCGCGGTCTTCTGGATGTCCTGCTTGGAGCAGACTTCCTTGGCCATCGGCGAGGCCGCCGCGCTCATCTCCTTGTCGGTGGTCTCGTCGGTGCAGTGCTGCATGGTGATTTCCGGCATCGGCCCGCCGGTGCGCACCATTTTCATCTCCCACAGACCGGCCTTGCGGATCGGCAGATCGACGGCGCTGGCGGCACCGGTGGACAGGACAAGGCAAACAGCAGAACCAAGCAAGGCAAGCTGTCGGGTCATGCGGTGAGCTCCCGGCTGAACGATCGAAGGATTTGGAGTGCGCTCAGTAGAGCGTGCGCACCGGCCTCTGGGCCGAACCGTAGGGCACCCAGCGGCAGGCAAACGAGAGGTAGCCACCCGGGTAGCGCTGCACCGCAAGGAACTTGACCACCTTGCCGTAGGAAGCGCAGTGATCGACGGCGAGCTGCCGCGCGTCGGTCTGGGCCGCCAGCGTATAGGCGATGATACCGCCGGTATCATTGCCCTTGAACGGCGGCACCGGCTGCATCCAGTCGGCTCGCGCCGGACCAACGGCCAGCATCCCGCAAACGGCAACCAGGCACGCAGCCAATTTCCTTCGCATCGCAGACTCCATTTCGCTTGCGACCAACATAGAGTGCGCCGGCGACCATGGAAAGAACGAGCCGGCTGCTGGAGGTGGACTTCTCCGCAGGTGTTGCCGCGCTGCACTTGACCTTGCCGGGGCTTCACGGCACCGTCCGCCGTATCTGATCATCGGGTGGATTCCCATGCGCAACCTGTTCAACTCCCCCAATAAACTCAGCCACTCGCTTGGCCTCGGCGCCGCGCTCGTGGTCGGCCTTCTGGCGTTCGGGGGCACGGCTCAGGCCGCCAATCCGTTCGAATTGAATTTCTGGCTGTCCGGCCCGCGCTATGACGGCAATGTGGCACCCTGCGAGAGGGCCCTGAACGTCATCAGCGATCAATTCCACGAAAAGGAAGCCACTTTCTGGAATTCGCCGCTCGTGATCACCGGTTTCAGCCGGATCCATGAGACCGCGTTCCGCCCCTGGCAGTCCGATAACATTCCGCGCCGCTATTGCTCGGGTGATGCGATGCTGAGCGACGGCAAGGTGCGCAAGGTGCACTATTCGATCATCGAGGACGGCGGCTTTGCCGGGATCAGCGATTCTCTCAGTCTCGAGCCGGGCGTCCAATGGTGTGTCGTCGGGCTCGACCGCAACTGGGCCTATAACCCGTCCTGCAAGGCCGCCCGGCCCTGATCTCCGACCAGTTCGGTCAAAACGGAAGCCGCCGCCATCCAGACGGCGGCTTTTTGTTCTTGAAATGTTCTAGCGGCCTGCTAGGTTCTGAACGGTCGCGTGAGGGGAGCGTTTGATGCCTCGGTTGGTCACAATTTCCCGATTTCTGATTTCAATTGCCTTTGTTCTGTGTGGTGCGATGGGGGCCTCGGCCCAGGATCGCCGGCAGAATGCGCCCGGTGAGTTCGATTTCTATGTGCTGTCGCTGTCGTGGTCGCCCTCGTTCTGCGAGGCGGCGAGCGAGCGCGGCAACAACGGCCGCGGCACCCAGGCGCAGTGCGGCGGACGGCCATACTCGTTCGTGGTGCACGGGCTGTGGCCGCAATATGAGCGGGGCTTTCCGGAATACTGCCAGCGGCCCTCGCCCCGCCTCGCCCGCAACATCATGACCGCGATGCTCGACCTGATGCCGGCGCCCGGGCTGATCTACAACGAGTGGGACAAGCACGGCACCTGCTCCGGCCTCGGCGAACGCGCCTATTTCGAAGCCATTCGCAAGGCCCGCGCCGCGGTGAAGATCCCCGAGGAATTCCTGCAATTGACGGAGCCGAAGACGATCGCGCCCGACGAGTTGGAGACGGCGTTCATCAAGGCCAATCCGGGGCTCAGCAACTCCGCGATCTCGGTGACCTGCGACAGCAAGCGGCTCAGCGAGGTGCGGATCTGCCTCAGCAAGGATCTGCAATTCCGTTCCTGCGAGGAGATCGATCGCCGCGCCTGCCGCCGCGATCAGGTGCTGATGCCGCCGGTTCGCGGCGGCTGAAGTCTCGTCCGCGTCAGGGCCGGGCAAACGCGCGTTGTCGCGCCGAGTGTCCCGGCCATGGACGCCATCACGAAACTAACGAGATAAGGCACGATGCCCGGGACAGGCCGGGCATGACGCAGTACAACATGCGCACCCTCTGGAGCGCAGCGTCATCGCATGAACTATCGTCACGCCTTTCATGCCGGCAGCTTTGCCGACGTCATCAAGCACATCGTGCTGGTGCGCATGCTCACCTACCTGCAGGAGAAGCAGGCGCCGTTCCGCGTCATCGACACCCATGCCGGCGCCGGCCTCTATGATTTGACGTCGAGCGAAGCGCAGCGCGGCGGCGAATGGCTGACCGGCATCGCGCGACTGATGCAGGCGCGGCTGTCCGACAAGGCGTTGCCGCTGATCTCGCCCTATCTCGACATCGTCAGGGCATTCAATCCGAGAGGCGAGTTGAAAGCCTATCCCGGCTCACCGTTGATCGCGCGGGCGATGCTGCGTCCGCAAGACCGCATGACGGCCTGCGAGATCGAGCCCGTGGCGCGCAAGCAATTGATCGATGCATTGCGACGCGATGCGCAGGCGCGCGTCGTCGATCTCGACGGCTGGATGGCGCTGCCCGCATTCGTGCCGCCGAACGAACGACGCGGCCTGGTGCTGATCGATCCGCCATTCGAAGCGAAGGACGAGTTCGAGCGGCTGGCGAGTGCCTTCACCGAAGCATTCGCGAAGTGGCCGACCGGCACGTATCTTTTGTGGTACCCCGTAAAAACCCGGAGAGCTACCGACGAGCTCGCGCGCAGCGTGGCTGCAGCAACAGCAAGCAGTCGGCCCGCGGGCAAATGCTTGCGTTTGGAATTCAGTGTGGCGCCGCAAGAAACCGGCGCAGGCCTCGTTTCGACCGGCCTTTTGATAGTGAATCCGCCGTGGACGCTGGCGAGCGAGCTGAAGATCATCCTGCCCGAACTTGAGAGACCGCTTGGTCAAGGCGGCGCCGGACGCTTCAGACTCGAAACGCCTAAACCTTGATCGGTAGCACCCACTGAAAAGTTCTATTTGAGCATAGGCAACGCGCGCGGAACCGTATTATGCTCATCCTGTTACGACTGGCTTTACGTTCCGCTTCCGCGAATGGTTGCGGCGGAGTGACAAGGCCGAAATAAAATCCAGGCAGACCGGTGGCGTGACGCCGGCCTGTTCAGGTGGCCAAGCTTCCGACAAGCGAATGTCGGTCAACCGCTACGCGGCGTGCGCGTAGCGGTGGAGCAATACGGGGGAGGAGTTTCCCGATGGCCATGACTGGGACAGTCAAGTTCTTCAACGGAGAGCGTGGCTACGGCTTCATCAAGCCTGATGATGGCGGCCGCGATGTGTTCGTTCACATCACAGCTGTCGAGCGTGCAGGATTGAAGGACCTGACTGAAGGACAGCGCATTACGTTCGAGGTTGAACCCGACAAGAAGGGCAAGGGCCCGAAGGCGGTCAACCTGGTGGTTTCATGATGAGCGCGCAGTGCGTGGCTCGTGATGAACGGCGAATGAAGCGTTGCGTGTGAGTTGACTGCCGGGCGCGTGGCTCGCGCTCGCTGCACGACCACCTGCATGATGCGGACGCGATTGACGGTGCCCGCATATCCGGTGCGTGCGGCCGTCCGACTGGTTTCGCGGACGCCGCGGCGTTCATGTGGCCGCGCGTGATATCGACGTGCTCGGCACAAGAAAAACCCGGCCGCGCGAGGCGCGGCCGGGAGTTGATGTCAGACGTTTTCTTGTTCTCAGAAGTGATAGTTGATGCCGGCGCGAACTAGGCTGAAGCTGTAGCCATTCGACGCGCCGCCGGTGATCGTGAAGTTGCTGTTGGCGAGATCGACGTAGAGGTATTCGATCTTGGCGCTCCAGTTCGGGGCAAAGCCCATTTCGGCACCGGCGCCGACGGTGAAGCCCGCATTGGTATGCGACTCCGATATGCCAAACGTCTCGCCGCGCAGTTCGCCGAAGGCGAGACCGCCGGTCGCGTAGAACAGCACGTTGTTGACCGCATAGCCGACGCGGCCGCGCACGGTGCCGAACCACGGGTTGGAATACTTCCAGGGCGCGAACCGATCGTCGGCAGTGGTGCCCTGGATATCGGCCTCGATGCCGAACACCCACGGCGAGCCGTTCTGGAAATTGTAGCCGGCCTGCACGCCGCCGACGAAACCGGACGGCTTGGTCGGGTTGTTCTCGACCGAACCCCAGCCGTAGCCGACGTTGCCGCCGAGATAGGGCCCGGCCCAGCTGTAGGCATTGAGCGGCTGATAGACGGTATAGGGCGAGCCGTAGTTGAGGTCGGCCGACGCCGCAGAAGTCGTCCAGCCTGCGACGATCAGTGCCAGCGCACGCGCAACAAACCGGGTCATGGGTACTCTCCACACGCAACTGCCGCAGCCCGCAGGCCCAGGGCCGGCGTGGTTACGGAATTCCACTTTTTTCGCTAAGGTTTATCGAGAGTTTTAAGTTAAAGGGTTGTTAAGCCCGGTTAGCGGCCCGCTCATCAGTCTTAACAATGTGTTACCGACCCGCCCCGGCCGGCCGCGCTGGGCCAGTAACGCCCTGCAATCGGGTTCTTTTTCCTGCGCCGCCAGCGCTGGCGACCGGCCGCCCAAGCGCTTAATTTACGGCCCATGGTTCACGATTCTCCCGAGCGACCGACGCCGGCCCCCAAGACCGACCCCGAGGCTGATCCCAAGGCGCGGCGCAGTGCAAAGTCCGATCTGCCTCAGGACGACCTGACGCTCGACACGAGCGACGTCGATCCGGAAACCTCCGCCCCCGAGGAGGAGGATGACGCACGTCTTCCCGAGGCATCGGAGGACGCCACCGAGACAATCGCCGAGGGGACGCTCTCGATCGGGCATGAGGCGATCGAGAATGCGGTGCGCCTCGCCCCGACCTCGCCCGGCGTCTACCGCATGCTCAACGCCGCCAACGACGTGCTCTATGTCGGCAAGGCGAAGAACGTCAAAAAGCGGCTGTCGTCCTATGCGCGGGCCAACGCGCCGCTGCCGGCGCGCATCCTGCGCATGATCGCGGCGACCACGCATATCGAGATCGTCTCGACCACGACCGAGACCGAGGCGCTGCTGCTCGAAGCCAATCTGATCAAGCAGCTCCGGCCGCGCTTCAACGTGCAGCTGCGCGACGACAAGTCGTTTCCCTATATTCTGATCACCGGCGACCATTGGGCGCCGCAGATTCTCAAGCATCGCGGCGCGCAGTCGCGGCCCGGACGTTATTTCGGCCCGTTCGCCAACGCAGGCGCGGTCAACCGCACCATCACGGCGCTGCAGCGCGCGTTCCTGATCCGCTCCTGCACCGACGGCTTCTTCGAGAGCCGCAGCCGGCCCTGCCTGCTCTATCAGATCAAGCGCTGTGCCGGCCCCTGCACGCGCGAGATCGATTTCCCAGGCTATGGCGAACTGGTGCGCGAGGCGACCGAATTCCTTTCCGGCCGCAGCCACGCCGTGAAGCAATTGCTCGCGGCCGAGATGGAGAAGGCCTCCGGCGAACTCGAATTCGAGACCGCGGCGCTGTACCGCGACCGCCTCGCGGCGCTGTCGGCGATCCAGTCGCAGCAGGGCATCAACCCGCGCACCGTCGAAGAGGCCGATGTGTTCGCGATCCACCAGGAAGGCGGCTATTCCTGCGTCGAGGTGTTCTTCTTCCGCACCGGCCAGAACTGGGGCAATCGCGCCTATTTCCCGCGCGCGGAAAAGAGCTTCACGCCCGAGGAGGTGCTGTCCTCATTCCTTGCGCAATTCTACGACGACAAGCCGCCGCCGAAGCTGATCCTGCTGTCGCACGAGATCGAGGAAAGCGCGTTGCTCGCCGACGCGCTGTCGGTGAAGGCCGGATCCAAGGTCGAGGTCTCCGTGCCCAAGCGCGGCGAGAAGAAGGAATTGATCGGCCACGCGCTCACCAACGCGCGCGAGGCGCTCGGCCGCAAGCTCGCCGATACCGCGACGCAAAGCCGGCTGCTGGAGGGCATGGTCACGACGCTCGGCCTGCCGCATACGCCCAAGCGCATCGAGGTCTACGACAACAGCCACATCCAGGGCACCAACGCGGTCGGCGCGATGATCGTGGCGGGACCCGACGGGTTCATGAAGAACCAGTACCGCAAGTTCAACATCAAGTCCGAAGGGCTGACGCCCGGCGACGATTACGGGATGATGCGCGAGGTGCTGGAGCGCCGTTTCAAGCGGCTGCTGAAGCCACCGGAGGGCGAAGCCAGCAAGGCAAGGGACAAGGCGGACGACGAGTCGTTCCCGCAATGGCCCGATCTCGTCATCATCGACGGCGGCCGCGGCCAGCTCAACGCAGTCCGGCAGATTTTCGAGAATCTCGGGCTGACCCAGGTCTCGCTGATGGCGGTGGCCAAGGGGCCGGAGCGCGATGCGGGGCGCGAAACCCTGTTCATGCCGGACCGCGAGGCCATCAAGCTGGAGCCACGCGACCCGGTGCTCTATTTCATCCAGCGGCTGCGCGACGAGGCCCACCGCTTCGTGATCGGCTCGCACCGCAAGCTGCGCAAAAAGGACATCCGCGAGGCCGGGTTGCAGGAGATCCCGGGCATCGGCCCGTCGCGCAAACGTGCCTTGCTGCACCACTTCGGAACGCTCAAGGAGATCGAGCGGGCCTCGATCGCCGACCTCGGCAAGGTTCCCGGCGTCAGTGCCGAGAGTGCCCGCAAGATTTTCGAGTTTTTCCACGCCCCAGCCGGGTTAAACCAAAGGCGAGTCATCAGGGCGTCGCCTGCGACAGGGCATCTAGGGCATGATGCGGAAAAGTGGCAAGCAACGTTCCGAAAAGAACATGCATAAACAAGGGGCTAAGGTGCCATGACGATTCAGCCTAATCTCGCCGTGCTTTGGCGCCCGCACGGTTGACCTTCTGGCTTCAGCGGTATTGGTAGAACGGATGAACATCGCGACGACCCGGGGACAGACCAAGACCATGTCCCTCCCGAATATCCTCACCTACGCCCGGATCGCCGCGATTCCGGTGGTGATCGGCTGCGTCTACTGGCAATCGATCCTGGACGGCCCGTTGTGGCTGCGCTGGGTGGCGCTGGCCGTGTTCATTGCGGCCGGGATCACCGACTATCTCGACGGCTATTACGCCCGGATGTGGGACCAGCAGTCCGCCTTCGGCCGGATGCTCGATCCCATTGCCGACAAGCTCCTGGTGGCCTCCAGCCTGCTGATGCTGGCCGCCGACAATTCGATCCATGGCTGGACGCTGTGGGCGGCGATCGTGATCCTGTGCCGCGAGATCCTGGTCTCGGGCCTGCGCGAATATCTCGCGGGCCTGCGGGTCAGCGTTCCCGTCACCAAGCTTGCGAAATGGAAGACCACGATCCAGCTGGTGGCGATCGGCTTCTTGATCGCCGGCGAAGCGGGCGAGCAGGTGTTCCCGGCGACCACCCTGATCGGCATCGTGCTGCTGTGGATGTCGGCGATCTTCACGATCTACACCGGCTGGGACTACTTCCGTGCCGGCATCCATCACCTCATCAAGGAGGATGAGGGATGAAGCTGAAATATTTCGCCTGGGTGCGTGAACGCATCGGCAAGGCCGAAGAGATCGTCGAGCCGCCGGCCGAGGTGCGCACGGTCGGCGAGCTGATCGGCTGGCTTGCCGCGCGCGACGACGGCTACGCCCATGCCTTCGAGAAGCCCACGGTGATCCGCGCCGCGATTGACCATGCCCATGTCAAACCGGACGCTGCGATCTCCGGCGCCCGCGAGATCGCATTCTTTCCGCCGATGACCGGCGGTTAGATCTTCCTATGGCTATCGCAGCGACCATCCGGATCCAGGAAGCCGACTTCGACGTCGCGCAGGAGATCGCAGCCTTAAGCAAGGGCCGCACCGATGTCGGCGCGGTCGTCAGCTTCAGCGGCATCTGCCGCGGCAGCGAACAGGGCGAGCCGATCGCCGCGCTGACGCTCGAACATTACCCGGGCATGGCGGAGGCCGAGATTGCACGCCACGCCGACGAGGCGCTGGCGCGCTGGCCGTTGCAGGGCCTCACCATCATCCACCGCTTCGGCCGCATCGCGCCGGGCGAGAACATCGTGCTGGTCGTGACCGCCTCGGCGCACCGGCAGGCCGCGTTCGAGGCAGCCGAGTTCCTGATGGACTATCTCAAGACCAACGCACCGTTCTGGAAGCGTGAGGAAAGCGCGCGCGGCACGAGCTGGATCGAGGCGCAGGACCATGACGACGCGGCCGCCGCGCGCTGGACCAAATCCTGATGGCGAAGCGCAGCAAAGTGCCGGCCAGGCGCAACCCCGCCGCGCCGAAAGCGCCGAAGGTCGGCGCCGGCGAGCTTCACACCCTGTTCGATTTCCTGCGCTACGCGGTCAGCCGCTTCAACGCGGCCAAGCTCGTGTTCGCGCACGGCACCACCGATCCGGTGGCCGAGGCCGCGTTCCTGATCTGCGAGACGCTGCATTTGCATCCCGACCAGTTCGAGACCTTCGCGACCGCGCGCGTCACGACCGCCGAAGGCAAGCAGATCCTCGATTTGATCGAGCGGCGGATCGCGACGCGAAAGCCCGCCGCCTATCTCGTCAACAAGGTCTACATGCGCGGCCTGCCGTTCTATGTCGACGAGCGCACCATCGTGCCGCGCTCCTTCATCGGCGAATTGCTGGACTCGCATTTCGGCGGCGACGAGGACGGCACCTCGCTGATCGGCGATCCCGCCGACGTCGAGGGCGTGCTCGACCTCTGCACCGGCTCCGGCTGCCTTGCGATCCTGGCCGCCCGGCATTTCGCCAACGCTGCGGTCGACGCGGTGGATATTTCAAAGGATGCGCTGGAAGTCGCCGCGCGCAACGTCGCCGACCACGGCCTCGACGATCGCCTAGCGCTCTATCGCGGCGACCTGTTCAAGCCGCTCGGCGACAAGCGCTACGACCTCATCATCTCGAACCCGCCCTATGTCGATGCTAGAGGCATGGCCGCGCTGCCGCGCGAATGCCGCGCCGAGCCGAAGATCGCATTCGACGGCGGCACTGACGGGCTCGATATCGTCCGCCGCCTGCTCGATGAGGCCAAGCGACATCTGACCCCGCAAGGCGGGCTACTCTGCGAGATCGGCCGCGGCCGCGACAATCTCGAGGCCGCCTATCCCAACCTGCCGCTGCTCTGGCTCGACACCGAGGACTCCGAGGGCGAGGTGTTCTGGATCGCTGCCGCCGACCTCTGACGGACGCGCCGCGGCCGGCTCCGGTCGATTACGAGCCCGACTTCGAGGCCGGCCAAGACGAAGCGAAAATCGTGTGCAGTTCCAGCCGGTTCGGAAGATCGCTGGCCCGTCGAATCAACAATGGTGCTAAGCTTGCGCTCCGGGGACGTTCGGAGAGAGGGCGCGGGCGCGCGACATGATTCGCATTTCGACGATCTTCATCGCCATCTGCATGGTGCTGGTCGCAGCTTCGCTCGGCTTCGTCCTGTATTCGGTGGCGGGCATCAGCGGATCGGAATCGGCGATCGTGGCGCTCACCGCCCTCACCTGCCTGATCCTCTACAACGCCGTCTCGATGCGGTTGCGCGACCGCAGCGATGTCGGCGGCCAGATCGCGGATCTGTCGCGCGGCACCGCCGACCTCGCCCGCCAGGTCGCCGAATTCGGCCGCCGGCTGGCCGCGGTCGAAGGCCGCGTCGCCTCGGCGAACTCCACCGGCGCCGACCGGATCCAGGGCATGGCCGGCGAGATCAACGAACTTGGCGGCCTGGTGCGGCAGCTTGCAGCGTCCGTCGCCCATCATGAGGACGTGCTGGCGGCAGCTCCGGTGGCGCAGCCGGTCGCCCCGCCGCGCGACGATCTGCTGCAACCGGTCCCGCCGGCTCCGACCGTCGTGTTTGCGCCCGCGCCGCCGGCTGCGCCCCCATCGCCGATCTCACGCAGCCAGACCCAGCTCATTGCCGCCGTCAGGCACGCCATCGACGATAACCGCCTCGACATCTACCTGCAGCCGATGGTGACGCTGCCGCAGCGCAAGGTGCGCTACTACGAGGCGGTGACACGGCTGCGCGACGAGCGCGACCAGGTCCTTGCCGCCGACGATTTCATCGAAGCGGCCGAGGTCGGCGGCCTGATCGGCCGCATCGACCACATGGTGATGCTTCGCTGCGTCCAGGTGCTGCGCCGCCTGATGATCCGCAGCAAGGATGTCGGCGTGTTCTGCAACGTCTCGGCCGCGACGCTGTCCAGCCCGCAGCACTTCACCCAGTGTCTCGACTTCCTCGAGGCCAACCGCGCGCTGGCCCCATCCTTCGTGCTCGAGTTCAAGCAGGCGACCTTCCGCAATCTCGGCCCGGTCGAAAGCGAGAATCTCGCAGCGCTGTCGCAGCGCGGCTACCGGTTCTCGATCGATCACGTCAGCGACCTCCGCCTCGAGCCGCGCGAGCTCGCCGATCGCGGCGTCCGCTTCATCAAGGTGCCGGCCGCGCTGCTGCTCGACGCCAGGCAGAGCGCGACCAGCGATATCGATCCCTCCGATCTGTCCGACCTGCTCGGCCGCTACGGCATCGACCTGATCGCCGAACGGATCGAGGGCGAGCGCTCGGTGGTCGACCTGCTCGACTACGATGTCCGGTTCGGCCAGGGCTTCCTGTTCGCCCCGCCGCGGCCGTTGCGGCCGGAAGGGGCATCTGCTACCGCCGAGGCTCCGCAGACCAAGCCCCAGGACCTCAATGGCGCCGGCACTTCCGCACCCGTCTCCAGCCCCGCAGCGCCACCGCGCACGACCGGCAGCGCCGCATTGGCGCGCCGCGCGCTCGGGCCCAACTGACCGGCAGTTCGCATCATGACATCGTTGCGTTTCGTGGAGCGGCTGCGCGACCTCACTGGCGACGTCGACGTGGTGCTGTCGGACATCTGGGGCGTCGTGCACAACGGGCTTGAATCCTTTCCCGAAGCCTGCGAGGCGCTGCACACCTTCCGCCAGCAGGGCGGCACCGTCATCCTGATCACCAACGCGCCGCGTCCGGCCGATTCCGTGCAGCGCCAGCTGCGCAAGCTCGGCGTCGCCGACGAGACCTATGACGCGATCGTCTCCTCGGGCGACCTGACGCGCCATTTTGTTTCTGATCATCCCGGTCAGAAAATATTCTGGATCGGCCCGGAGCGCGACAGCTCGATCCATCGCGGCCTCGACGCCACATTGGTGCCGCTGGAGCAGGCCGACTACATCATCTGCACCGGCCTGTTCGACGACGAGACCGAATCCGCCGAGGATTATCGGGACACGCTGCTCAAGGCGCTCGAGCGCAAGCTGACGCTGGTCTGCGCCAATCCGGACATCGTGGTCGAGCGCGGCGACCGGCTGATCTATTGCGCCGGCGCGATTGCCGAACTCTATCGCGAGCTCGGCGGCGAGGCGGTCTTCTACGGCAAGCCGCACCGGCCGATCTACGAGCGCGCCATGGCGCTGGCCGCGGAACGCCGCGGGCGTCCGACCGAACTCAGCCGCGTGCTCGCGATCGGCGATTCCGTGCGCACCGACCTCACCGGCGCCCACGGCTTCGGCATCGATCTCCTGTTCGTCACCCGCGGTATCCATTCCGAGCAGTTCGAGGGCATCGAGCAGCTCGATCCCGCCTCGGTGAAGGAGTTATTCGGCCATCCGCCCCGTGCGCTGATGCGCGAGCTGAAGTGGTAGCGGCAAGCGACGCTGCGTTCCCTCCCCGCAAACAAACCATCGCAGGGCGCGTCACCAAAATATCGAAAACAACCCCATGCAAAGTAGCCGGCGGCGGCTGACGCTCGGCCAGCCAACTTGACACGTCGGGCAACTCAGCGATATTCTTCTAATATTCCGAAATCTTGCAGGCGCCTTCCCCCTTCGTCCCGCGAGCGGGGCGGGGTGAAGGGAAGCGCGATCAAACGCAAATGCCCGGGACATCTAGCGCGAAGACGCGCTTCTGCCCGGGCATGACGAGATCTTCAGTTGATGCGACGGACGGGCGCTTACGCGGTCGCCATGTCCGGGAAGACCGCCTCGATCTTGGTCTTCAGCGTCGCCGCGTTGAACGGCTTGACGATGTAGTTGTTCACGCCGGCCTTCTTGGCCGCAATCACGTTCTCGGTCTTGGATTCCGCCGTGATCATGATGAAGGGCGTGGTCGCGAGATTGGGATCGGCGCGGACTTCCTTGAGCAGGTCGTAGCCGGTCATCGGCTCCATGTTCCAGTCGGAAATCACCAGGCCATACTTCTTGCCGCGCATCTTGTTGAGCGCCGCAGAGCCGTCGGAGGCATCGTCGATATTTTCGAATCCAAGCTGCTTGAGAAGATTCCGGATGATGCGGATCATGGTGCTGTAATCATCAACCACCAGAACCGGCATGGACAAATCAACCGCCATCTTTCCCCCCAAAACCACTAACGCAACTTGGCTTCTGCACGAACGCAGCTTTCCGCCAACGACTAACAGCAGGCGTTAAACAGCGCGTTAACCGGCTGAATCCGGATTGTTACGGATTTGACGCGATTTTCGCTATGCTTGACTTCCACGCCGCCGCCGCGTCACGGTCCGGCCCGCAACAATCATGCTTAAGAATCCTTGAAGAATCCCTGACATGAGCACCGGCTTTACCGTTATCCGCGACAACACCCCCGAAAGCGCCATTCCGAAGGGCGCCGTGGTCGCGATGGGAAATTTCGACGGCGTCCATCTCGGTCACCGCGCCGTGATCGGCGCGGCGCTCGCGATGGGCAGAGCGCACGGCGTGCCCGCGCTCGCCGTGACCTTCGAACCGCATCCGCGCAGTTTCTTCAGCCCGAACACCCCGCAATTCCGCCTCACGGACGAGACCAACAAGCTGCGCCTGCTCGCGGCCACCGGGCTCGCGGGCGCCGTCGTCATGACCTTCGACAAGGCGCGCGCCGGGACCACGGCGCAGGACTTCATTCACCATGACCTGATCGGCCGGCTCGGCATCAGCGGGATTGCGGTCGGCTACGACTTCCATTTCGGCAAGGGCCGGGTCGGCTCGCCGAGCCTGCTCGTCAGCGAAGCGCCGCGGCTCGGCATCGAGGTCGATGTGCAGGCCCATGTCGACATCGAGGAACGCCCGGTCTCCTCCAGTGCCATCCGCATGGCGCTCGCCGAGGGGCAGGTCGACGATGCCACCACGATGCTGGGCGGACCGTGGTTCGTGACCGGCAAGGTCATCCATGGCGAGAAGCGCGGCCGCGACCTCGGTTACCCCACCGCCAACATCCGCCTCGACAAGCATTGCGGCTTGAAGCACGGCATCTATGCAGTGCGGGTCGGAAAGGCCCACGGAAACGACAAGGTGCGGTTCGACGGTGTCGCAAGCTTCGGACGCCGGCCGACCTTCGACAACGGCGCGCCGCTGCTCGAAGTGTTCCTGTTCGACTTCAAGGGCGATCTCTACGACACGGTGCTCGATGTCGCCTTCATCAGTTTCATTCGCGAAGAGCTGAAATTCGACACCATCGAGGCGTTGATACGCCAGATGGATGACGACAGCGCCAAGGCGCGCGCGGCATTGGCCGCAGCGCCGGACGCGTTCCCGCAGCTCGGAGTGATTGGTTGAAGACAGAGAAAGAGAAGATGCTGGCGGGCGAGCTCTATCGCCCCGATGCCGAGCTCGCCGCCGACCATACCGCGGCGGAACATTGGATGGCGCGTTACAACGCGTCAGGCGCATCGTCCGCAGCCGAGCTGCACGCCCTGCTCTCCGCGCGCTTCCGCAAGGTCGGCAAGGACGCCGTGATCCGTCCGCCGTTCTTCTGCGACTACGGCAGCAATATCAGCCTCGGCGACGGCGTGTTCCTCAACTTCAATTGCGTCATCCTCGACGTCGTCGAGGTCGTGATCGGCGATCGCACCCAGATCGGACCCGCGGTGCAGATCTATACCGCCGACCACCCGCGCGACGCCGCGACCCGGCGCGCCGGGCTTGAATTCGGCCGCCCGATCCGGATCGGCAGCGACGTCTGGATTGGCGGCGGTGCCATCATCCTGCCCGGCGTCACGATCGGCGACGGCGCCCTGGTCGGGGCCGGCAGCGTGGTGACGCGTGACGTCGCCCCCGGCGCGATCGTGGCAGGAAACCCGGCCCGGCCGCGGCAGGCATAGGACGGCCCCGCGGGGCTGGATTTGCCGGCGGCGGGGGCTTTGCGATTTCCCCGCTTGGCTGCTATGGAAAACCCATGTTTTCGCGGCGCATCATACGGATTAGCGGCCCGGCTTCCGCCTGAGCCTGAAGGCTCGGCGCAAGACCGGGACTTCGTCGTTTCACCCGCGATTGATCGCGTTTCCGCGCCCGCACCTGCCAAAATCAGAGCTTTTATGTCCGACAAGCCGCAAAAGACCGACGCCCAAAAGACTGACGTTAGGGACTATTCCAAGACCCTTTACCTGCCGCAGACGGAATTCCCGATGCGCGCCGGCCTGCCCCAGCGCGAGCCGGAAATCCTGAAATACTGGAACGACATCGGCCTCTACGACAGGCTCCGCCGGGAAGCCGAGGGCCGCGCCAAATTCGTGCTGCATGACGGCCCGCCCTACGCCAACGGCAACATCCATATCGGCCATGCGCTGAACAAGATCCTCAAGGACGTCGTGACCAAGAGCCAGCAGATGCTCGGCTTCGACTCCAACTACGTGCCGGGCTGGGATTGCCACGGCCTGCCGATCGAATGGAAGATCGAGGAGGAGAACTACCGCTCCAAGGGCAAGCAGAAGCCCGACTTCCGCGACTCCGCCGCGATGGTCGCGTTCCGCAGGGAATGCCGCGCCTATGCGACGCACTGGATCAACGTGCAGCGCGAGGAGTTCAAGCGGCTCGGCATCATCGGCGACTGGGACCACCCCTACGAGACGATGAGCTATCCGGCCGAGGCGCAGATCGCCCGCGAGCTGATGAAGTTTGCCGCCAACGGCACGCTCTATCGCGGCTCCAAGCCGGTGATGTGGAGCGTGGTCGAGAAGACCGCGCTTGCCGAAGCCGAGGTCGAATACGAGGACCACACCTCCGACATGGTGTGGGTGAAATTCCCGGTCACCTCGCCGGCGCACGGCGCGCTGGCCAATGCCTCGGTCGTGATCTGGACCACCACGCCGTGGACGCTGCCCGGCAACCGCGCGATCTCGTTCTCGCCGAAGATCGCCTACGGCCTCTACAAGGTCACGGACGCGCCCGCCGACAATTGGGCGAAGACCGGCGATCTCCTGATCCTGGCCGATGCGCTCGCCGCGGAAGTGTTCAAGCAGGCGCGCGTGACGTCCTATGAGAAGGTCCGCGATATTCCCGGCGACACGCTGGACGCCGTGGAATGCGCCCATCCGCTGCGCGGCTTCGGCGGCGGCTACGAATTCACCGTGCCGCTGCTCGCCGGCGAGCACGTCACCGACGACACCGGCACCGGCTTCGTGCACACCGCGCCGAGCCACGGCCGCGAGGACTTCGACGTCTGGACGGCCAACACCCGCGAGCTCGATGCGCGCGGCATCCCGACGGCGATCCCCTACACGGTCGACGAGAACGGCGCCTACACCGCGCAGGCGCCGGGCTTCATCGGCAAACGCGTGCTCAACGACAAGGGCGAGAAGGGCGATGCCAACGAGGCCGTGATCAAGGCGCTGATCGAGGCCGGCAAGCTGCTCGCGCGCGGCCGCCTCAAGCACCAATATCCGCATTCCTGGCGCTCCAAGAAGCCAGTGATCTTCCGCAATACGCCGCAATGGTTCATCGCGATGGACAAGGACATCGCGGAGGATGGCCATGCGAAGAAGGGCGACACGCTGCGCGCCCGCGCGCTGCACGCGATCTCGGTCACGCAGTGGGTGCCGCCGGCCGGTGAGAACCGCATCAACGGCATGATCGCCAACCGCCCCGACTGGGTGATCTCGCGCCAGCGCGCCTGGGGCGTGCCGATCGCCGTGTTCGTGCGCGAGAACAGCGACGGTTCGGCCGAGATCCTGCAGGACGAGGTCGTCAACCAGCGCATCACCGAGGCGTTCATGGAGGAAGGCGCCGACGCCTGGTACATGGACGGTGCTCGCGAACGCTTCCTCGGGAGCCGCGCGTCGGAAAACTGGAAGAAGGTCGACGACATCTGCGACGTCTGGTTCGATTCCGGCTCCACGCACGCCTTCGTGCTGGAAGACCGCCAGAACTTCCCGCAGCTCGGCAACATCGTCCGCAAGATCGATGGCGGCAACGACACCGTGATGTATCTCGAAGGGTCCGACCAGCATCGCGGCTGGTTCCACTCGTCGCTGCTGGAGAGCGCCGGCACGCGCGGCCGCGCGCCGTACGACATCGTGCTCACCCACGGTTTCACGCTCGACGAGAACGGCCGCAAGATGTCGAAGTCGCTCGGCAACACGGTCGAGCCGCAAAAGGTGATCAAGGATTCCGGCGCGGATATCCTGCGCCTGTGGGTCTGCGCCACCGACTATGCCGACGACCAGCGCATCGGTCCGGAGATCCTGAAGAACACCATCGAGACCTATCGCAAGCTACGCAACTCGATCCGCTGGATGCTCGGCACGCTGCACCATTTCAAGCCGAGCGAGAAGGTCGCCTTTGCCGAGATGCCCGAGCTCGAGCGGCTGATGCTGCACGAACTGGCCGGCCACACCGAGACTATCCGCAAGGCCTATGCGTCGTTCGACTACAAGACCGTGGTCGCAACTCTCGCGGCCTTCATGAACTCCGACCTGTCGGCGTTCTACTTCGACATCCGCAAGGACACGCTGTATTGCGACCCGCCGTCCTCGGTGGCGCGCAAGGCGGCGCTGACCACGATCGACCTGCTCTGCGACGCGATCCTGAAATGGCTGGCGCCGATCCTCAGCTTCACCACCGACGAAGCCTGGCGGATGTACCGGCCGAACGCCGAGCCCTCGGTGCATCTCACGCTGTTCCCCGAGGGTCTCGAGCAGTTCCGTGACGACGCGCTCGCCGCGAAGTGGGAGACGATCCGCAACGTCCGCCGCGTCGTCACCGGTGCGCTCGAGCTCGAGCGCGCCGCCAAGCGGATCGGCTCGTCGCTCGAGGCGTCGCCGGTGATCTACATCGCCGACCGACAGATGCTGGCAACGTTGTTCGACATCGATCTCGCCGAGGTCTGCATCACCTCGAACTACGAGGTGCGCGAGGGCGAGGCGCCGGCCAATGCCTTCCGCCTCGATGCCGTGCCCGGCGTCGCCGTGGTGGTCGAGAAGGCGATCGGCACCAAATGCGCACGCTCATGGAAGATCCTGCCGACGATCGGCGAGGATCCCGAATATCCCGACGTCTCGCCGCGCGACGCGCAAGCGCTGCGCGAATGGAAGGCGCTGGGGGTCAGCATCTCCTAACTCGCCGTCGTCCCGGCCTAGTGCGCAATTGCGCACGGGGGGCCGGGACCCATAACCACCGCTGTCTCGAATGGACGAAGGTTGATGACCCCGAGTCATTCAAACAATACCCGGCACGGCGTATGGATCCCGGCTCCGTGCGCAACGGCGCACTCGGCCGGGACGACGCCTTTGGTGGCAAGCCGATGACGCCTGCTGTCCGCACCGGCGTGATCACGGCGATCGCGACCCTGATCGCCGACCAGGCCTCCAAGCTCTGGCTGCTCTACGTCTTCGGCATTGCCCACCGCGGCGCGGTCGAGGTGACGCCGTTCTTCGACCTGGTGCTGGCCTGGAATCCCGGCATCAGCTTCGGCTGGTTTCAGAGCGAGACCCCGGCGGCCCAGATCCTGCTGATGGTGATCAAGGCCGCCGCCGTGATCGCGCTGGCGATCTGGATGGCGCGGTCGCGGACCTGGCTCGCGACGGTGTCGCTCGGCCTGATCATCGGCGGTGCGATCGGGAACGGGATCGACCGCTTCGCCTATGGCGCCGTGGTCGATTTTGCCCTGTTTCATATCGAGATCGGGGGAAAAACCTTCAATTGGTACATATTCAACCTCGCCGATGTGGCGATCGTTGCTGGCGTGGCGGCCCTATTGTATGATTCCGTCATGGGGACCCCCGCCGTAAAAGCGCCCTGATCCCGGCCGATACGAACCGGTCGGCGGCCGACCTGCACCCAGCGAAACTGTGCGCTAAGCCAGTGATCGCTTTGGTGAATTTTGAGATGGGAATAGCGCGATGCGCAACACCAAAGTCCGCGGTTACCTGATCGAGACGTCCCGGCTGCCGCTGATGCGCGGCCTGCGTCTGGCGTTCGTTGCGGCCGGGATCGGCCTGGTGATGACGGCCGGCCCGGTGCGTGCCGGCGACGATGAAGATGACGGCGATGACGGCCTGACCTTCGAAGAGCGGATCATCGACAATCTGATGACCGGGCTCGGCGCCAAGAGCGCCGCCAGCAAGGGCATCGATTATCGCGAGCGCTCGCCGCTGGTGGTGCCGCCGAAGCTCGACCTGCCGCCGCCTGCCACAGCCGCCCAGGTCAACGCACCGAACTGGCCGAAGGACCCCGATATCGCGGCGCGCAAGGCTGCGATCGCGGCGCGCAAGAAGGAAGTCAAGAAGGAGCCGTGGCAGTCAGCGGTGGCGTTGACGCCGGCCGAGATCGAGGCGGGCCGCAAGCAGCAGACGGCCACCGAGGGCCGCAGGGAGCCGCTCGAGCCGGGCACCAACACCAATCCGTCGCTGATGCCGAGCCAGCTCGGCTACAACGGTGGTCTGCTCGGCATCTTCAAGGGGAACAGCAGCGAGTCCAAGCCGTTCCCGGGCGAGCCGACGCGCGAATCCCTGACCGAGCCCCCTCCCGGCTACCAGACGCCGTCCTCGGGCTTTGACTATGGCACCGGCCCGATGAAGCCGAAGGTCAACGAGGGCCAATACGACGTCATGACCGGAAAGCCGATCCAGTGACGCTTGGCCTGTTTGGGCGAAGGCTGACATGAGCAAAGCTTAATGCGGAGGGACGTCCGTCTCTCCGCTTCGTGACGACTGGCACGGACTGCACCGTGTACGGTGGCGTCTTTCATGCCCGGCCATCTGTTCAGGCTTCCATAAGGACCATGATGCCCTCACGCCGATCGATTGCCCTGTTCGCTGCCGCCTTTGTTTCAACCATCCCACTGTCGGGCAGCAGCCTCCGCGCCCAGACCACCGTCACCTCGGAACGCCCTGCGAGCTTCACGCTCGACAACGGCCTGCAGGTCGTGGTGATCCCCGATCACCGCACGCCCGTCGTGACGCAGATGATCTGGTACAAGGTCGGCTCCGCCGACGAGACGCCGGGCAAATCGGGCCTCGCGCATTTCCTCGAGCATCTGATGTTCAAGGGCACCGCCAAGCACCCGGCCGGCGAGTTCTCGCAGACCGTGCTGCGCGTCGGCGGCAACGAGAACGCCTTCACCTCCAACGACTACACCGGCTACTTCCAGCGCGTGCCGCGCGAGCAGCTGCCCACCATGATGGAGTTCGAGGCCGATCGCATGACCGGCCTGATCCTGAAGGATGAGAATGTGCTGCCCGAGCGCGACGTCGTGCTCGAGGAGTTCAACATGCGGGTTGCCAACAACCCGGATGCCCGGCTCACCGAGCAGATCATGGCTGCGCTCTATCTCAACCATCCCTATGGCCGGCCGGTGATCGGCTGGCACCAGGAGATCGAGAAGCTCGACCGCGAGGATGCGCTCGCCTTCTACCGCCGCTTCTACGCGCCGAACAACGCGATCCTGGTCATCGCCGGCGACGTCGACGTCAAGGATATCCGCCCGCTGGTCGAGAAGAATTTCGGCCCGATCCCGGCGCAACCTGCGATCCCCGAGAAGCGTGTCCGGCCGCAGGAGCCGACACCGGCCGCGCCGCGCACCGTGACGCTGTCGGATCCCCGCGTCGAACAGCCGAACCTGCGCCGCTACTATCTGGTGCCGTCGGCGACCACGGCGGCGGCAGGCGAGAGCCAGGCGCTCGATGTGCTGGCGCAATTGATGGGCGGCGGCGCCAACTCCTACCTCTATCGCTCGCTGGTGATCGACAAGGGCCTCGCGATCTCGGCCGGCGCCGGCTACCAGGGCACCGCGCTCGATCCGTCGCAATTCTCGATCGCGGTAACGCCCAAGGCCGGCGTCGAGTTCGCGCAGATCGAGGACGCGATCGACAAGGTGATCGCCGATCTCGCGCAGAACCCCGCCCGCGCAGAGGACCTCGAACGGGTCAAGACCCAGCTGATCGCGGAGGCGATCTACGCCCAGGACAACCAGGCGACGCTGGCGCGCTGGTATGGCGGCGCGCTGACCACCGGGCTCAGCATCGACGACATCAGGAGCTGGCCGGATCGCATTCGCGCCGTCACCGCCGAGCAGGTGCGCGCGGCAGCCGCCACCTGGCTCGACAAGAAGCGGTCGGTGACCGGCTATCTGATCAAGGATACTGCGCCGAAACGCGAGGAGAAGCGCTCGTGACCTATTCCATCACCCGCCGCGCGGCGCTGATCGGCGGCGCCTGTGCCGCGATGCTGACGCTGACCTCGGCGCCCTCGCAGGCCGCGGCCAAGATCCAGCGGCTGGTGTCGCCCGGCGGCATCGAGGCGTGGTTCGTGCAGGACGCCACCGTGCCGCTGATCGCGATGGAATATTCCTTCGGCGGCGGCGCCAGCCAGGATCCGCCCGGCAAGCCCGGCGTCGGCAATCTGGTCGCCGACCTGCTCGACGAGGGCTCCGGCGATCTCGATTCCAAGACCTATCATGAGCGGCTCGAGCGCCGCGCCATCGAGCTCAGCTTCCAGTCCAACCGCGATCAGTTCCGCGGCTCGCTGCGCATGCTCAAGGACAACAAGGACGAAGCCTACGACCTGTTGCGGATGGCGCTGACCTCGGCGCGGTTCGAGCCGAAGGACGTCGAACGCATCCGCGCCCAGGTGATCTCGAACCTGCGCCGCGAATCGACCAATCCGTCCTCGCTCTCAGGCCGCAAGTTCCTCGAGCTCGCCTTCGGCGACCATCCCTATGCCAGGATGGCGACCGGCACGCTCGAGAGCGTGCCGACCATCGAGATCGCCGATCTGAAGGACTATGTCCGCCGCATCATCGCCAAGGATACGCTGCGGATCGCCGTGGTCGGCGACGTCGACCCCGATACGCTCGGCAAGCTCCTGGACAACACCTTTGGCGGCCTGCCGGCCAAGGCCGAATTGACGGCGATTCCCGACGTCGTGGCGACCAAGCCGCCGCAGCGCGCCTTTGTCCCGCTCGACGTGCCGCAGACCGTCGTCACCTTCGGCGGCCCCGGCATCAACAGGCACGACCCGGACTTCATGGCCGCCTATGTGGTGAACCACATTCTCGGCGGCGGCGGGCTGTCGTCGCGGCTGTACAAGGAAGTGCGTGAGAAGCGCGGGCTGGCCTATTCGATCTATGAGGCGCTGCTCTGGATGGATCACTCTGCGCTGTTCATCGGCAACACCGGTACCCGCGCCGACCGCGCCGGCGAGACCGTCGATGCGATCGAGGCGGAGATTCGCCGCATCGCCGAGGAGGGTCCGACGCAGCAGGAGCTCGACGAGGCGAAGTCCTATCTGAAGGGCTCGCAGATGCTGGCGCTCGACACCTCCTCCAAGCTCGCGCAGGCGATGCTGCAATACCAGCTCGACAAGCTGCCGATCGATTACATCGAGAAGCGCAGCGCCATCGTCGATGCGGTGACGCTCGACGACGTCAAGCGAGTCTCCAAGAGGCTGTGGGGCAACGGCCTGCTCACCGTGATCGTCGGCCGCGCCCCGCAAGCCGCTGCGCAGCCGGCATCGGCGCCGCCGAAAGCGAACTGACGCGGTTACGCACGCCGCTTCTTCATACACACCACCGTTGTGGCCACCCCTCTCCCCGCCCCTCCCCCGCAAGGGGGGAGGGAGCCCATCCGCTTGTGCGCCCCTTACTTGCCCGACCGCGAAAGTGTCGGCCGCGACGCAATGTGAGGTGAGCAGACTAGTCAGGCTCCCTCCCCCCTTGCGGGGGAGGGTGGGGAGAGGGGTGGCCCCGCACTCCGAACGCTGATGTAACGAACGCTGCATCAACACCGCCCAAGCACGCCCAGCGCAAACCCGCTATCCTGCGGCCGCCGATTCTTCCCTCCACGGGTGATGTCATGCTGCGGCTGTCCCGCGACCTTACGATCGACGAGAACGACATTGAGATCGTCTTTGTCCGTGCCTCCGGTCCGGGCGGACAGAACGTCAACAAGGTCTCGACCGCAGCCCAGCTTCGCTTCGACACCCACAAGGTTGCGCTGCCGCCGGACGCGGCGCAGCGGCTGGCGCGGCTCGCCGGCAGCCGCATGACCAAGGACGGCGTGATCGTGATTCAGGCGTTCCGCTTCCGCACCCAGGAGCGCAATCGCGCGGACGCGATCGAGCGACTCTTCGAGATGCTGAAGGAGGCGATGGTGCGGCCGACACCGCGGCGGCCGACCAGGCCGACGCTCGGCTCAAAGAAGCGCCGGCTCGAAGGCAAGAAACGCCGCAGCGACATCAAGGCGGGACGCGGCAGTCAACGTTTCGACGATTAGAGCGTTTTCGAGCGAAGTGGATACCCGGTTCGCGTGATGAAAACGCGTCAAAACTAGAATCTAGAGCCGCGTTCCGATTCAATCGGAACGGAAAAGGCTCCAGGGAGCACCGGACGCAGCGCAGGCACGGCGCTGCGTCCGGGATCCGATCATCGCGGGATCAATACTTCTTGGTTGCAGGCGCCATCTCGGAACCACCAGACTTCGGGTGTGGCGTGGCCGCTGCCGACCGTTCCCTTGTTGCCCGACTTGGCGCTGGTGCCGCTCTTTTGCGCTGGCGAAGTCGGCTGCGCCGCCATTTCCTCATCGCCGCTGCCGGACATGCCGCCGCCCTGCTGCAGGGTACCTCGGCCCTGTGCACCGCCGCGAAGCTGGGTATCCGGCGTAGTCGCGCCCTGTGCCAGGACGGGGCCGGCCATCGCGGCCGAGATGGCAAGGGCGAGCACGCTGGTTCTTGCAAACGTCATCCATTTCTCCAGGACTTTGATTGACGATGGACGGAGCGGCGCAGGTGTGCGCCGTTTGCAGCGCCGACCCTGAACCCCATCGCGCGAGACTGAATTTCCGCAAACGGCGCACGCGCAATGCAAGCTGCGTCGTGTGGTGATCGTGCAGGGATTTCGCGGTCATTTTGCGGATTTGTCGTCCGCATATGCGGCAACGACCGGTTCCGCGCCAGATCACCGCCCAGCTTTGTTCTGCTGTGAAACAGCCCGCTACTACCAACGGCCGATTTCAGCCTCCTACAGTCATCGCACAGAGGCGGTGATGTATATGACAAAGCTGCGCGCAAGGTGGACGTTGGCGCTGGGATTTTGCAGCGCGATGTTTGCAGTGCAAATGACGGCTGCGCAAATGCCCTTGCCTGCCGCCAGGCCGCCCGACGGGGCGACGCTGTTCAAGCAGCAATGCGCGACCTGCCACACCACCAACATTTCGGATCCCGTCCGGCAAGGACCTTCGCTCTACAAGATCGTCGGCCGCCAGGCCGGCAAGGCTGACGGATTCAAATATTCCGCAGGATTCACAAGCGCGGATTTCGTCTGGGACGACGCCAGGCTCGATGCCTGGCTGACCAATCCACAACAGGTGATCCCCGGCGCCGTGATGGCCTACCGACAGGCCAAGCCGGAAACCCGCGCCATGATCATCGCCTACCTGAAGGAGCTGAACTGAATGGCGAAACCCGTGCATTCGATGATCCGCGTGTTCGACGAGGCCAAAGCGCTCGACTTCTACAAGCGCGCGTTCGGGCTCGAGATCGCGGACAATCTGAGATTTGGCGATTTCGCGCTGATCTATCTGCGCCATCGCTCCTCGCCTTTCGAGGTGGAGCTCACGGTCAATTTCGACCGCAAGGAACCCTATGCGCTCGGCGACGGCTACGGCCATCTCGCTGTCGTCGTCGATGATGTCGATGCCGAGCACGCGCGTTTCGAGAAGGAGAAACTGTCGCCCGGGCCGCTGCGCGACTTCAAGCATGACGGCAAGACGCTGGCGCGCTTCTTCTTCGTCTCCGATCCCGACGGCTACAAGATCGAGGTGATCCAGCGCGGCGGGCGCTTCGGCTAGTCCAATCAGAAAATAAGCTACGGAGGAAACCCATGAGAGAAATCGATCGACGCAGCAAATATGACCGGCGTGTCTTTCTCAAAGGCGCGGCCGTCACGGCACCCGCAGTCGCGATCGCGACGTCCACGGGGCTTGGCATCACCGATGCTTGGGCCGATGAGGCGGGCACGCTGACGCCGGCCACCATGAAGACATTGCTGAAGGTGGCGCGCGACATCTATCCGCACGATTTCCTCGGCGACAGCTACTACATCGCTGCGGTCAAGCCGTGGGATGACAAGGCCGCCAAGGATCCGGCGGTCAAATCGCTGATCAATGAGGGCATAGCCCGGTTGGATCAGGCGGCCAACGACCGACACAAGATGCCTTATGCCCAGGTCGCCTGGGAGAACGATCGCGTCGCGCTGCTGCAACAGATCGAGCAAAGCGCGTTCTTCCAGAAGATCCGCGGCGACCTCATCGTCTCGCTCTACAACAACAAGGAGGTCTGGCCGCGGTTCGGCTACGAGGGCTCCTCCGCCGAGCATGGCGGCTACATCAAGCGCGGCTTCGCCGATATCGACTGGCTGCCGAAGGCCTAGAGCATGATCCGGAAAAGTGTGAAGCGGTTTTCCGAACAGATCATGCTCGAAAAATGAATCATGGCGCGATGACCCATCGCGCGGCAGCAGCTAACGCCCAGGAGGAAACAATGGCAAAATTCGATCTGAATGACAGCGGCGTTGTCGTGATCGTCGGCTCCGGTGCCGGCGGCGGAACGCTCGGCAATGAGCTGGCGCAGAAGGGCATCAAGGTCGTGATCCTGGAAGCCGGACCGCGCATCGAGAACCAGGACTTCATCAACGATGAATGGGACAGCTTCACGCAGCTCGCCTGGTCCGACGCGCGCTCGACCTCGGGCAGCTGGCGCGTCCACCAGGATTTTCCGGGCCTGCCGGCCTGGATCGTGAAGGCGGTCGGCGGCTCGACCACGCATTGGGCCGGCGCCTCGCTGCGTTTCGACGAGCATGAGTTCAAGATCAAGTCGGCCTATGGCGGCATCCCCGGCGCCAACCTGTTGGACTGGCCGATCACGCTCGCCGAGATGGAGCCGTGGTACGCCAAGGCCGAGGACAAGATGGGCGTCACCCGCACCAACGGCATCCCCGGACTGCCTGGCAACAACAACTTCAAGGTAATGGAGGCCGGTGCCAAGAAGCTCGGCTACAAGGAAGTGCACACCGGGCGGATGGCGATCAACAGCGAGCCGCGCGACGGCCGCAGCTCTTGCCAGCAGATCGGCTTCTGCTTCCAGGGCTGCAAGTCGGGCGCCAAATGGTCGACGCTCTACACCGAGATCCCGAAGGGCGAAGCCACCGGAAATCTCGAAGTGCGTCCCGGCAGCATGGTGATCAAGATCGAGCACGACCAGTCCGGCAAGGTCACCGGCGTGGTCTATGCCGATGCGACCGGCGCGATGCAGCGCCAGAAGGCCCGCGTGGTTGCGGTCGCCGGCAATTCGATCGAGAGCCCGCGGCTGTTGCTCAACAGCGCTTCCAGCATGTTCCCGGACGGGCTCGCCAATTCATCGGGCCAGGTCGGCCGCAACTATATGCGGCACATGACCGGCAGCGTGTATGCGAGCTTCGAGAAGTCGGTGCACATGTATCGCGGCACCACGATGGCCGGCATCATCCGAGACGAGGCGAAGAACAATCCGAGCCGCGGCTTCGTCGGCGGCTACGAGATGGAGACGCTATCGCTCGGACTGCCCTTCATGGCGGCGTTCCTCAATCCCGGCGCCTGGGGCCGCAGCTTCACCAGCGCGATCGAGGGCTATCCGCGGATGGCCGGCATGTGGCTGGTCGGCGAGGACATGCCGCAGGAGACCAACCGCGTCACGCTGGATCCGAAAATCAAGGACAAGTTCGGCCTGCCGGTCGCCAGCGTGCATTTCGACGATCATCCGAACGACGTCGCGATGCGCGATCACGCCTACAAGCAGGGCTCCGCGGTCTATGAAGCGGTCGGCGCCACCGCGACCTATCCGACGCCGCCCTATCCCTCGACCCACAACATGGGCACCAACCGGATGAGCGAGAAGCCGCGCGATGGCGTGGTCAACAAGTTCGGCCAGACCCACGACATCAAGAACCTGTTCGTCTCCGACGGCAGCCAGTTCACCAGCGGAGCGGCGTGCAATCCGACGCTGACGATCGTGTCACTGGCGATCCGGCAGGCCGACCACATCGCCGGCGCGATGCAGCGCAAGGAGATCTAGAGCGTTTTCGAGCGAAGTGGGCACCGGTTCGCGTGAAGAAAACGCGTCGAAACAAGAAGCTGGAGCTTGGGTTCTGATTCAACAGGACCGAAGCTCCAGCAAGAAAATCCAGTTCCCCTCACACTGAAGCGGCCTTGCCCAACAGGACAAGGCCGCTTTTTCTTCCTGTGTGATGGGTCGGCGCGACGCTATTCCGCGGCATCCATGATCGCCGCCGTCTCGCGATAATCCGAAGCGACCGCCGGCGCATTCGCCCTGGCGCGGTAGATCAGGCAGGAGCAGCGCAGCAGCGACGCGAAATTGTTCACCTCGCCGTGATGGTCGAGCACCTCGTTGTGCAAGGTGGTGAGGAACTTGGCCAGGCTCATGCCTTCCTTGGCCGCGATCTCCTCCAGCGTGTCCCAGAACGACATTTCAAGCCGAATCGAGGTGCAATGGCCATCGATCCGCAGCGATCTGGTCTGCGATTCATAGTCACGCTGCGGCTGGTGCGCGAAAAGATGGCACATGGCGTTCCTCCGGCGAGAACTTATAATTTTTCTAAACGATATACCTGTGCGTGCGTGGCCCCACAATCGCGACGTAGGGGGTAACGGACCGGACGCCGAAGACGAGCGTCTTCAAGGCGATAGGCCGGAATCATCCCCAACGTGCGGCCGATGGGCCTAGCCCTCCCATGCATTTGCCGGCGCGGCGACTTATAGTAACCGCAAGCCTCGAATCGCTTTCCCAACGTTCAACCCATGCCCGTCCGCCAGCTTCCCGAACAGCTCGTCAACCGCATCGCCGCCGGCGAAGTGGTCGAACGCCCTGCGAGCGTCGTCAAGGAACTGGTCGAGAACGCGATCGACGCCGGCGCGAGCCGGATCGACGTTTTCACCGATGGCGGGGGGCGGCGCCGGATCGGTATCACCGACGATGGCGGCGGCATGACGCGCACCGACCTCGCGCTCGCGGTCGACCGCCACGCCACCTCGAAGCTCGACGACGAGGACCTCCTGCGCATCCGCACGCTGGGGTTCCGCGGCGAGGCGCTGCCATCGATCGGCGCGGTGGCGAAGCTCGGCATCACCACGCGCCATGCCAGCGAACCGCATGCCTGGTCGCTGTCGGTCGAGGGCGGCGAGAAGTCGGAGGTCATGCCCGCCGCGCTCGGCCAAGGCACCCGCGTCGAGGTTAACGAACTCTTCTACGCAACGCCGGCGCGGCTGAAATTCCTCAAGACCGACCGCACCGAGGCGGAGGCGATCCGCGAGGTGGTGCGGCGCCTCGGCATGGCCCGCCCCGACATCGCCTTCACGCTGGCCGGCGAAGAGCGTGCGCCGGTCACCTGGGCCGCCGCGCTGCCCGGCGCCGCCGGCCGCCTGACGCGGCTCGGCGATATCCTGGGCGCGGACTTCCGTAGCTCGGCGATCGAGGTCCGCGCCGAGCGCGAGGGCGTCACGGTCGAAGGCTTTGCCGCCGCGCCGTCGCTGACCCGCGCCAATGCCCTCGGGCAATATCTGTTCGTCAACGGCCGCCCGGTGCGCGACAAGCTGATCCTCGGCGCGGTGCGCGCGGCCTATTCCGACTATCTGCCGCGCGACCGCCATCCCGTGGTGGCGCTGTTCGTCACCTGCGACCCCGAGGGCGTCGACGCCAATGTGCATCCGGCCAAGACCGAGGTGCGCTTCCGCAATGCCGGCCTGGTGCGCGCGCTGATCGTGCACGCTCTGAAGGATGGCCTGGCGCGCGAGGGCAAGCGCACCGCGGCCAACACCGCTGACGGCGCGGCGCTCTCGGCGTTCCGTCCCGCCTTCACGCCACCGCGCCCGGGCAATTGGGACTGGCGCAGCTCGCCGTCCTATCCGGTCAATCCGCTGCGCGCGTTCGAAGGCGCGGCGGCGCCGGCCTTCACCGAGCCTGGGCAGGCCGCCTTCGACGTCGGCACGCCGACCGCCGATGTCCGCTTCGAGGCCGCGGCCGCGCCCGATATGCTCGACCGGCCGCTCGGCGCCGCGCGCACCCAGATCCACGAGACCTATATCGTCTCGCAGACCCGCGACGGCCTGATCGTGGTGGACCAGCACGCGGCGCATGAGCGCATCGTCTATGAGAGATTGAAGGCCTCGCTGGCGAAGAACGGCGTGCAGCGGCAGATCCTCTTGATCCCCGAGATCGTCGAGCTCGATGAGGCAACCGTCGAGAAGCTGCTCGATCGCGCCGAGGAGCTGGCATCGTTCGGACTCGCGATCGAATCCTTCGGTCCCGGCGCGGTCGCGGTGCGCGAGACGCCCTCGCTGCTCGGCAAGGCCAATGCGGCCGGGCTGCTGCGCGACCTCGCAGAACATATGGCCGAGTGGGACGAAGCGCTGCCGCTGGAGCGCCGGCTGATGCACGTCGCCGCCACCATGGCCTGCCACGGCTCGGTCCGCGCCGGGAGACGCCTCAAGCCGGAAGAGATGAACGCGCTGCTCCGCGAGATGGAAGACACGCCGAACTCCGGCCAGTGCAACCACGGCCGGCCGACCTATGTCGAATTGAAGCTCAGCGATATCGAGAAGCTGTTCGGGCGGCGATGAAGATCCCGTAGGATGGGTAGAGCGAAGCGAAACCCATCAACTTTTTTCCGCACGGCACCATGATGGGTTTCGCTTCGCTCTACCCATCCTACGAATTCTTGCGGGCGAAGACCTCCAGCGCGGTGCGAAGCTGTGCGATCCATTCATCGCCGTCCTCGAACCCGCCTGCCGCGATCCGTTTGCACACCTGATCGAGATCATCGCCATCGGCTGCCTGCTTGCCGACCTGCCGGACGATCGCGGCATAGCCATCCGTCAGCAGCACGAGGCCGGGCGCGCTCGCTGCAACATACTGCTCCCGCGCCTCGCGGAAGAGCTGCGAGGCCTCGTGGTATCGACCGAGCGCCAGATCGAACGCTCCCACCATCCAGACGCCCGTTGCCTCGCGCAACGGTCCGAGCTCCAGGGTCCGCACCAGCCCGAGCGAGCGTTCTGCAAGCTCGCGCGCGGCGAGCAGATTGTCCGGGCTGATCGGCTTGTCGGAAACGCTCCAGCCCGGCCAGCAATCGGCGGCCGCGTTGAACGTCCACCGCTGAACCATTGTGAGCGCTTCACGCTCATCGCCATCCTGCGCGCCACAACCGCGCTCGATCTGGTCGGCGGCATCGCGCGCGGCTGCAAGCAGCGCTGCGTCATCACCCGCACGGCGCAACGCCTTGACGTGCGTCTCCAGCTGACCGGCCAGTCCGGCAAGAGTGTCGGCCATGGTTCGCGCTCCGCAAACGGCGTTGAATCAGTCTCGGGGTGGAGAAGGCGCAACCACCATAAAGTCAGCGGATGACGCTGACACCAATGCGCCCCTACACTTTTTCGCGAAGGAACACGAACTCCGTGTCGTCATAGGCGCGCCGCTCGAGCTCCTCGAACCCTGCGGGCGCCGCGAACGCCGCGGCCTTCGCCTCCTCGACGACGAGCAGCGCGCCCGGCGTCAACCAGCCGCCGTCGCGCAGCGAGACGAGCGCCTTGTCGGCGAGCCCCTTGCCATAGGGCGGATCGAGGAACACCAGCGAGAACGGCTCGACCGGATGCGCAGGTCCGAGATCGGTGGCATCCCGGCGATAGACCTTGGTCGTCCCGCCAAGGCCGAGCGACTCGACATTGTTGCGCAGCAGCGCCCGCGCCTCGGCGCCATTGTCGACGAACAGCGTGAACTTCGCGCCGCGCGAAACCGCCTCGATGCCGAGCGCCCCGGTGCCGGCAAACAGATCGAGCACGCGGGCGTCCTCAATCGGATTGTCGTAGGCGTGGACGAGGATATTGAACACGGACTCGCGCAGGCGGTCCGCGGTCGGACGGATCTCGCGGCCCGACGGCGACGCGAGATTGCGGCCCTTCAGCCTGCCCCCGACGACGCGCATCGACCGTTACTCGTCCTTCGGCGTGAGATCGCGCTTGCCGTGATAGCCGCGCTTGGGACGGCGCGGCGGGCCGTAGCCGTTGGCCTCGTCCTCGTTGCGGGCGCGGGCTTCCTCGCTGCCGGTGCGTTGCACCAGCACGCGGCGGCCCTTGCGGTCATTGATCGTTTCGCGCTTGCTGGGCTTCGGCTTCCTGGCGGGCGCATCGTCGCCGTCGGCGGCGTCACGCTGCTCCGGCCGCGTGAAGTCCGCACCTGCGACCTTGGCGATCTTCTCGCCGAGCTGCTCGCGCAGCACCCGCGTCTTGACCTCCTCGACCTTGCCCTCCTCGAGCTCGCCGAGCTGGAACGGGCCGTAGGAGATCCGGATCAGCCGGTTCACCTCGAGCCCGAGATGCGCCATCACGTTGCGCACCTCGCGGTTCTTGCCCTCGCGGATCGCGAACACCACCCAGACGTTGGCGCTCTGGTCGCGCTCCAGCGTCGCGTCGATCGGTCCGTATTTGACGCCGTCGACCTCGACGCCGTCCTTGAGCTGGTCGAGCTGGCCCTGCGTCACCTCGCCATGCGCGCGCACGCGGTAGCGCCGCAGCCATCCGGTGTCGGGATGCTCCAGCGTCCGCGCCAGGCCGCCGTCATTGGTGAGCAGCAGCAGGCCCTCGGTGTTGAAATCGAGCCGGCCGATCGAGATCAGCCGCGGCAGGCCCTCGGGCAGATTGTCGAACACGGTCGGCCGTCCCTCGGGGTCGGCATGCGTCGTCATCAGCCCGCGCGGCTTGTGATACATGAACAGCCGCGTCCGCTCGCGCGGCGGCAACGGCTTGCCGTCGACCGCCACGACATCGTTCTCGGTGATGTCGAGCGCCGGCGAGTTGATCACGCGTCCGTTGACCGTGACGCGGCCCTGGGTGACGATCTCCTCGGCATCGCGGCGCGAGGCGAGACCGGCGCGCGCCAGCACCTTGGCGATGCGCTCGCCCGCCTTTTTCGGCTTCGGCTCGGGACGCTCGCGGCGGTCATCGTAGGAGCGTTCGCGATAGGCACCGCGGCCACCGAACGCCGGGCGCTTGGCAAAGACCTTGCTGTCGTCCTCATTCTCGCGGCGCGGCCGATCACCGAAACGGCCCTCGCTGCGCGGATGCTCCTGCCAGTCGGTGCGGCCTTCGGGGCGCTCGCGGCGACGATCGCCGGCTTCTTCGTCACGCCCCCCGGAGTCGCCCTTGCGATCCCAGCGCGGCCGGCTGAACTTCGGCCGCTCATGGCGATCGCCCTGCTCGCGATCGTCGCGGGAGCGCGAAAACCGCGGCCGCTCGCCGCCGCCGCGATCGTCGCGCGGCCTGTCGTAACGCGGCTTGTCGAAATTGCGCGGGCCGTCGCGGAACGGGCGCGAACCACGCTCCGGACGATCGGTGCCGCCCTCGCGCTTCTGCCACGGCTTGGATTCGCCGCGCGGCGGCCGGTCACCAAAGTCCTTGCGCGGGCCGCGATCGCCACGATCACGATCGCCGCCGCGATCCGCCGCACCGCGCTTGAACTTGCTGTCGCCGCCGAATTTCCGTGCGGGCCGGTCGCCATCGCGCGAAGGACGGTCGCCGAACGATCGCTCGCCACGCGGCGTATAGGGCCGCTTCTCGCCATCACGTTCGCGCGGCGCGTAAGGCTTCCGGTCGCCGAACTTCCGATCGGCAAACCGCCCCGCCGGGCGCGCATCATCGCGATCACGCCGCGGCGCGCGGTCGTCGCGATTATAGTTCGGGCGGTCGCCGCGGGGCGTAAAGGGGCGCTTTTCGCCGCCGCGATCTTCGCGCGGCTTGAACGAACGCTTTTCGCCATCCCCGCCGCGATCAAATCTCGGCCGGTCGCCGCGCGGCTTGAACGTGCGCTTCTCGCCATCGCCGTCTCGGGCCGGACGATCGCGGAATGGCCGATCGCCACGGGCGTCATCGCGGTTGAACCTCGGCTTGTCGCCGAACTCGCGGCGCGGCGGACGGTCCTCGCGACCGCCGCGATAGGGCCGCTTCTCGCCATCGCCCTTGCCGGCAAACTTCTTGTCGCCAAAGCCGCGCTTGGCAAATTTCTTGTCCGGTCCGCGGGCGGCGCCCGAGCGGCCCTTGCCACCGCCGGCGCGGCCCTGGCCACCGCCGGGCCGATCACGCCGGCCGCGGGAATCGTTGTTTTTGTCGCTGTCGCGGGGCATGAATAATCTCGCTGGACGTTCAATTGGGGTGCAAGGGCAGCCGGGCGTACGCGCCCTGTTGGCAGCGCATTTGACGCAAAACCGGCATCCACTTTTGCTGAAGGCGAAGCTACTAGCAGGTTTCTTCCGATGATACGAGGCATGTCAGCCCCTTCTTTCATGGATTTGGCGCTGAAAACGGCCGAAAACGCCGGAAAAGCCGGCGAAGTTCCGATCGGATGCGTGATTGTCCGGGGTTACGAGATCATCGCCACCGCCAGCAATCGCACCCTCACCGATCGCGATCCGACCGCCCATGCGGAAGTCCTGGCGATCCGGCAGGCCGCCGAGGCCATCGGCACCGAACGGCTGGTCGATTGCGACCTCTACGTGACGCTGGAGCCCTGCACCATGTGCGCCGGCGCGATCTCCTTTGCCCGCATCCGCCGGCTGTACTACGGCGCCGCCGACCCCAAAGGCGGCGCGGTCGAGTCAGGCGTGCGGTTCTTCGCGCAGCCGACCTGCCACCACGTGCCGGAGGTCTACGGCGCAGTCGGCGAGACCGAGTCTGCGACGCTGCTGAAGGATTTTTTCAAGGCGCGGCGGTAGAGGCGCGCTCCCGTAGCCCGGATGAAGCGCAGCGAAATCCGGGGAGCTCTCTCCGCGGAGACCGCCCCGGATTTCGCTTCGCTTCATCCGGCTACGCTGCTTCCAACGCACGCCAGGCATATCCCCGTCATCCTGAGGAGCGCGTAGCGCGTCTCGAAGGATCGACGGCCAGCGGCCGGGCCGTGCATCCTTCGAGACGCGCGTTCCCCGCTCCTCAGGATGACGGGCTTAACCGCTACGGCTAAACCGCCAGGAAAAACTCCCGCAGCAGCTTCGCCGTCGCGTCCGGAGCCTCCTCGGGCAGAAAATGCCCCGACGCCACCGGCGCGCCGCTGACATTGGTCGCCCAGTTCTTCCAGGTGTCGAGCGGCGTGGTTGCCGCGCTGGCAACGCCGGCATCGCCCCACAACGCCAGCATCGGGATCGTGATCTTGTTGCCGGCGTCGACGTCGGCCTTGTCGATCTCATAGTCGGCATAGGCGCCGGCGCGGTAGTCCTCGCACATCGCGTGGATGCGGGCTGGATCGCGGAACGGCGCAAGGTAATGCGCGAGCGCGCGCGGATCGATGGCCTCCAGCGTCTTGGTTCTGGTCTGGCTCGCCATCTTCTCCTTGAGGAAGAACTCGCCATTGTTGGAGATCAGCGTCTCCGGCAGCGGATAGGGCTGCGCCAGGAACGCCCAGTGGTAGATCTTCAGCGCCGAGAGGCGATTGAGCTTCTGCCAGTAATCGTAGGTCGGCGCGATATCGAGCACCGCGAGCTTCGACAGCCGGCCGGGATGATCGAGCGCGAGCCGATATGAGACGCGGCCGCCGCGGTCATGGCCGGCGAGTGCGAAATGCACATGCCCGAGCTGCTCCATCGCCTCGACCATGGTCTTCGCCCAGGCTCGCTTGGTGTAGGGCGTATGGTCCTTGTCGCTGTCCGGCATGTCGGACCAGCCGTAGCCCGGCAGATCGGCGATGATCAGCGTGAACTTGTCATCAAGCTTCGGCGCGACCGTGTGCCACATCACATGCGTCGAGGAGAAGCCGTGCAGCAACAGCAATGGCGGGCCCTTGCCGCCGACGCGGGCGAAGATGCGGCCCTGCGAGGTGTTGATCCATTTGGACTCATAGCCGGGAAAAAGATCAGCGAGATCAGGCATCGGTGGCTCCCCCGGTCGCGTGCGCCGTGCTTCAAACTTTGTTCGGCGTTGCCGCTGGCCCAAGTGAGGTTTATGCCATCCTCAAGCCCAACCAACAACAACACGAAATGAGGAAGTGCCATGTCGATCGATTTCGAGATTCCGGCCGAAGCCAAGGCGATCCGCGAGAAGGTCCGCAAATTCGTGCACGACGAGTGCATTCCGGCGGAAAAGGAACTCGACACCAAGCCGCTTGCCGAGGTGCTGGGACCGCTGCGGAAGAAGGCCCGCGCGCAGGGCCTGTGGTGCCCCTTCGTGCCGAAGGAGTATGGCGGTATGGGCCTCGGCCCGCTCGCGAATGCGCTGGTGCAGATGGAGCTCGGCGAAAGCATGCTCGGCGCGCTCTCGATGAACACGCAGGGGCCGGACGACGCCTCGATGATGACGATCCTGGCGCACGGCACCGAGTACCAGAAGGAGAAATTCCTTAAACCCCTGCTGAACGGCGAGAAGCGGATCTGCTTCTCGATGACCGAGAAGGCCGCCGGCGCCGACGCCACCGGCATGCAGACCACCGCCGTGAAGGACGGCAATGAGAACTACATCCTCAACGGCGAGAAATGGTTCTCGTCCTCGGCGAGCGTCGCCGACCTCGCGCTTGTCATGGCGAAGACCGATCCGAACGCACCGCGCCACAAGCAATACTCGACCTTCATCGTCGAGCTGCCCAACCCCGGCTACCGCATCAAGCGCAACGTCGCCAACATGGCGATCGAGGGCCCGCATGACGATGTGATCCATGGCGGCCACTCCGAGATCGAGATCAAGGATCTGAAGGTGCCCGCCGACAATCTGCTCGGCGGCGAGGGCAACGGCTTCAACATGGGCCAGCACCGCCTCGCCTATGGCCGGCTGCGCCACGGCATGCACAACGTCGCCAAGGCGCAGCGCGCGCTCGACATGGCGGCCGCCCACGTCACCAAGCGCTCGACCTTCGGCCAGCTGCTGGCCGACCGCCAGGCGGTGCAGTTCATGCTCGCCGATTGCGCGAGCGAGCTCTATATCGGCCGGCTGATGCTGCTGCACATCGCCTATAAGGCGGAGAAGGGCCTCGACATCCGCCAGGAGAACTCGATCGCAAAGATCTTCCACGCCCACATGGTGCACAAGGTGATCGACACCGCGATCCAGCTCCACGGCGCACTCGGCTTCAGCCAGGATACGCCGCTGGCGAAATGGTACACGCAGGTGCGCTCGCAGCGGCTGGTCGACGGTCCCGACGAGGTGCACAAGTGGAAGATCGGCAAGAACGTCATCAAGGCGTTCCGCGAGCACGGCACCACCGCGAGCGCGGCCGGCGGGGATTTGCTGTAGTCGACAGCGGCGTCCCACACACCCATCGTCATTGCCGGGCTTGACCCGGCAATCCGTCTCACGAAGAGACTTTATCGAAGGCGATGGATGCGCGGGTCAAGCCCGCGCATGACGAGCGAAAAGTGCGGCGCGAGCTAGCCCGTCGGCTTTTCCGCCTCCACCGCCTGCCAGGCGATGTCGCGGCGGCAGAATCCCTCGGGCCATTTGATGCGATCGACGGCCTGATAGGCGCGGTCGCGCGCCTCGGTCACCGTCTTGCCCATCGCGCAGACGTTCAGCACGCGACCTCCGTTGGCGAGGATTGCGCCGTCCTTGGCCACCGTGCCGGCGTGGAAGATCTCGACGCCGTCGACCTTCGCGGCGTCATCGAGGCCATCGATCCGCGTGCCCTTGATGTAGTCGCCGGGATAACCCTTGGCCGCCATCACCACCGTCAGCGCCGGGTCCGGGTACCAGCGCAGATCGAAGTTCTTCAATTGCCCGTCGCAGGCGGCGAGCAGTGCCGGCACGATGTCCGACATCATCCGCAGCATCAGCACCTGACACTCGGGATCGCCGAAGCGGACATTGTATTCGAACAGTTTTGGGCCCTGCGCGGTCAGCATCACGCCGGCATAGAGCACGCCCTTGAACGGCGTGCCGCGGCTCTTCATCCCGGCCACCGTCGGCAGGATGATCCGCGCCATGATCTGGTCGTGCACCTCCGGCGTCACGAACGGCGTCGGCGAATAGGCGCCCATGCCGCCGGTGTTCGGCCCCTTGTCGTGATCGAACACCCGCTTGTGGTCCTGCGCTGAGGCCAGCGGAATTGCGGTCTCGCCATCGCACAGCGCGAAGAAGCTGATCTCGCGGCCCGACAAAAATTCCTCGATCACGACCTCGGCGCCGGCCGAGCCGAATGCGCCCTCGAACATCATCGCAACAGCGGCTTCCGCCTCGAGCAAGGTCTGCGCCACCACGACACCCTTGCCGGCGGCGAGCCCATCGGCCTTGACCACGATCGGCGCGCCCTGCGCGCGGACATAGGCCACCGCGTCCTTCGCATTGTCGAAGCGGCGATAGGCACCGGTCGGAATATTGAACTCGCTGCAGAGGTCCTTCGTAAAGCCCTTGGAGCCCTCGAGCTGCGCGGCCTGCTTGCCCGGCCCGAACGCCTTGATGCCGACGGCGGCGAGATCATCGACGATGCCGGCGGCGAGCGGCGTCTCCGGCCCGACCACCACCAGATCGACCGTATTGCGCCGGCAGAATTCGATCACCGCGGCATGGTCGGCGACATCGAGCGCGATGCACTCGGCCTCGCGCGCGATCCCGGCATTGCCCGGCGCGCACCAGAGTTTCGTCACCAGCGGAGATGCGGCGATCTTCCACGCCAGCGCATGTTCGCGGCCGCCGGAACCGAGCAGGAGGATGTTCATCTGTGTCGCCGATTAGAGGGGTTGTAACGCCGTTTTGTCCGGTTTAGCACGCTCCCGGACCGCAGCAACCAGCGGTTCGATCAGATGTGGATATGTGATTCGACGCTTGAAACGAGGCGTCCGGACCTTGCACACGGGGTCGAAAACCCCGATTCTATAGGCCAGATGACCGCTGCTCCGAATCTCGTCAACGCGCCCGAATTCACCGTCTCGGAACTCTCCTCCGCCCTGAAGCGGACGGTGGAGGACCGCTTCGGCCATGTCCGCGTCCGCGGCGAGATTTCCGGCTTCCGCGGCCCGCACTCCTCCGGCCACTGCTATTTCGCCCTGAAGGACGAGAGCGCCAAGATCGAGGCGGTGATCTGGAAGTTCGCCCACGCAAGGATGCGCTTCAAGCCCCAGGAAGGCCTCGAGGTCATCGCCACCGGCAAGCTGACCACCTATCCGAACTCCTCGAAGTACCAGATCGTCATCGACTCCCTGGAGCCGGCCGGCGTCGGCGCGCTGATGGCGCTGATGGAGGAGCGCAAGAAGAAGCTCGCGGCCGAGGGCCTGTTCGACGAGGCCCGCAAGCAGCTCTTGCCCTGGCTCCCCGAGGTGATCGGCGTCGTCACCTCGCCGACCGGCGCCGTGATCCGCGACATCCTGCATCGCCTCGAGGACCGCTTTCCCCGCCGCGTGCTGGTCTGGCCGGTCAAGGTGCAGGGCGACGGCTCGGCCGAACAGGTCGCGGCCGCGATCCGCGGCTTCAACGCGCTGGCCGGAGGGCGGCAGGATCCCGCGGCCCGATCTGTTGATCGTCGCACGCGGCGGCGGCTCGCTGGAGGACCTGTGGTCGTTCAACGAGGAGATCGTGGTCCGCGCCGCGGCCGAGAGCCATATCCCGCTGATCTCCGCGGTCGGCCACGAGACCGACATCACGCTGATCGACTTCGTCGCCGACAAGCGCGCGCCGACGCCGACCGCGGCCGCCGAGATGGCGGTGCCGGTGCGCAGCGAGCTGTTCGTCGAGGTTCAGGCGCTCGGCCGCCGCACCATGGTGTGCTGGCAGCGCGGCCAGGAGGCCCGCCGCAACGAACTGCGTGCCGCGGCGCGTGCGCTGCCGGCGGCGAACGAACTGCTGGCGATCCCGCGGCAGCGGCTCGATCATCTCGCAGCCGGGCTGCCGCGCGGACTGAAGGCCAATACGCACGCGCATTTCCGCCGCTTTGCCGCGTCGAGCTCGCGCCTCACGATCGGCGTGCTGCGCGGCCAGGTCGCGCATGCGCGCCAGCGGCTGACCGTCTCGGGCGAGCGCATCACGCTGTCGGCGCGCTCGCTGCTGCATCGCCGGCGCGAACGCTTCAGCGGGCTCGAGATCCGGCTCAAGGCCTCCAAGCTCGCCAATGCGCAGGCCCAACGCAACGCGATCGCGCGCGATCTCGAGCGCACCCACCGCCTCGCCGAGCGTGCCCGCCGCGCGCTGCTGACCACGCTGCAGCGGCTCGAGGCGCGGGTCGCCCATCGCAGCCAGCTGCTGTCGGCGCTGTCCTATCGCGGCGTGCTGGCGCGCGGCTTTGCGCTGGTGCGCGACGCGCAGGGACACGCGATCCATTCCGCCGCGGCGGTCGGCCCGAACGCCGCCCTGTCGATCGAATTCGCCGACGGCCGCGTCGCTGCCACCACGGATGCCGATCAGCCCGCGGCGACGGTGACGCCTGAGAGCCAGCCGAAGCCTCAGCGTGAGGCGAAGCCGGCCGCGCCGAAGCGCGTCACCAAGCCGGTCGATCAGGGCAGCCTGTTCTGATTTTTCTCTAGCGCTTCGGTTCTGATTGAATCAGAACCGAAGCTCTAGATTCTTGTTTTGACGCGTTTTCTTCACGCGAACCGGGGTCCACTTCGCTCGAAAACGCTCTAGCGCGAAAGCCACTCGGCGACTTGCTTCTGCGCGTCCTTGCGCGCGCTCGCATCGGTGCCGATGTGACCGGGCTCCGTGATGTCGACATCCGACGAGGCCGCGACCGCATGCAGCGGCAGGTTGGCGCGGTCGAAATCGTGATAGGCCTCGGGATAGACCACGATCCGCGCCAGCGCGCTGCGGCCGCGCGCGCCGTCGACCATCTGGTGGCAGGCCGATGATGACGTCACATCGTCGCGCGCGCCGATCAGGACCAGCGTCGGCACCCGCGCGCTCCAGCCAAGGCCTGACGAGGTGCGGCAATCCGGATAGAACGCGACCGCCGAGCGGAAGTCCGGCTCGACGTTGCGCGACCACATCTGCGGCCGCACCGCCCACAGCAAGGCGGCCGCGCCGTTGCCCCAGCCGATCAGGCTGATACGGCTCTTCGCCACCCATTTCTGCTGCACCAGCCACTGCCGCGCCGCGTTGATGTCGGCAACCCGCGCACGGCGCGTCTGGACCTGATGCTCCCTTATGCGGCACTGGGGTCCGAGCTCGCGCGAGCCGTAGCTGTCGGGCAGCAGCACCGCATGGCCTGATGTGAGCAGTTGCTCGGCCCAGTCGCGATAGCGCGGTGCGACCTGCTCGGAACGGCCGGCGAGACCGCCGCAGCCGTGCAGCGCGATGACCGTCGGGAACGGGCCATCGCCATCGGGCCGGTAGAGCTGCGCGTGCAGCGTGACATTGCCTTCGGGAATTTCGACCTGATGCGGGGCCGGAAGCGGCGCGGCCGCCGCGGCCGGCACGGCAAGCATGGCGAGGCACATGAAAACTGACTTGAGGCGCATCCGATCCGGCCGGCTCGTTATGGCGCCGCAAACACAGCGGACCACGGCCGCAACGCTACCATGCACGTCTGCCGCCAAATCATCACAAGTCGGTGGTTTAACGGGCGGACATGACCCCCTATCTGTGATAGATGGCTTGATAAATATCCAGGTGGCCTCGTGCGAGGCAAGGCGGAGAGCTCAAACGTGCTGAACAAGTTCGGTCCCTCGGGCCATGGCGAAGCGCAAGTGCAATATCTCGACGGCGATTTCCGCGTGATCTCGCCTGGCACCTTTGTGCGTTGTGCCATCACCGACGTCCGGATTCCGCTCGACGAGCTGAAGTACTGGAGCGTCGACCTGCAGGAGGCCTACGCGACCCCGACCGCCGTGCTGCAGCGCCACCATCCCGGCGTGCTCAAGTCGCAGGCTTAAGCTCGAGGCTGGGTTCATGTGTGCAGCCTCCTGCTCCGCGCCTTGAACAGCTGATCGGTCACCAGGCGCCGCAGCGCGGCAGCATCCTCGAATTGCAGCGTCACCGCGAACGGCATGATCGCCTGTGCCCAGGCCGGCATCCCGGCCGGACCACGCAACCGCGCCAGATCCTTTTCCGTCGTCACCAGCGTCAAGGCGTCACCTCGCGCATCGGCAACGAGCTGCGCGATCTCGTCCTTGGTGAAGGCATGATGATCGGGGAAAGCCGTGTTGCGCACGACGTCGACCCCGCTTGCGCGCAGCGAGTTGAAGAAGCGCGCGGGATCGCCGATGCCGGCGAAGGCAAGTACGCGCTGGCCGCTCAGCGCCGCCAGCGAAGCCTGGTCTGGCTTCAGATGCGCGGCCAATACCGGCTTGCCACGGGACGCGAGATCGGCCGCAATCTTCTGCGCCGCGCCCCCCTCGCCGACCACGATCAGCGCATCGGTGCGTTCCAGCTGCGGCAACAGCGGCGCGCGCAACGGTCCGGCCGGAATGACGCGGCCATTGCCGACGCCGCGCGTGGCGTCGATCACGATCAGGCAGGCGTCCTTGATCACGCTCGGATTCTGGAAGCCGTCATCCATCAGGATGACGCTCGCGTTCTGTGCGCGCGCCAGCGCCAGACCTGCGGCGCGGTCACGCGAGACAACGACCGGCAATGTCGCCGCCATCATCAGCGGCTCGTCGCCGATATCGGCCGCCGTATGGTGGTCACGATCGACCTTGACCGGGCCGGCAAGCCGGCCGCCATAGCCGCGGCTGAGCACCACCGGCCGCTCGTCGAGCTCGCGCAGCAGCTTTGCCAGCGCCAGCACGGTCGGCGTCTTGCCGGCGCCGCCGACGTGGTAGTTGCCGACGCAGATCACGGGAATGCCGGCATCGATGCCGGAGCGCTGCATCCGCCGCGCGGCAACCGCGCCATAGAGCGCGGCAAGCGGTCTCAACAGTTGCGATGTCCAAGACGATGGCCGGTGCCAGAAGGCCGGCTCACGCATTGGCGGCTCCCATCTCGAGCTGCAGCTGCAACAGATAGGGCTCGAGAGCGGTCACCGTGCGCTCCAGCGCGCCACCGAGCTGTTCGACGACGCGCTCGGAGGCCGCAAGCGACGTATCGCGTGCCGCGGGATCGGCGAGGAACTGGCCAAGCTGCTTGACCAGCGCTTCCAGATCGTCGGCGCGCCGCGCGCCGCCGGCACGATCGAGTGCGTCATAGACCTCGGTGAAATTGAACACGTGCGGGCCGTGCACGATCGCAGCGCCGAGCTTGATCGCCTCGATCGGGTTCTGGCCGCCATGCGCGACCAGCGAGCCGCCCATGAACACGATCGGCGCCAACCGGTAGAACAGGCCGAGCTCGCCCATCGTGTCGGCGACATAGATATCGGTGGTCGCAACCGGCAGATCCTCGTGCGAGCGCAGCCCGGGGCGCAGGCCTGCTTCCGTCACGAGCCGCGCCACCGCCTCGCCGCGCGCGGCATGCCGCGGCACGATCACCGTGAGCAACCCGGGGAAGAATCCGGCGAGCGATTTGTGCGCCTCGATCAGGAGCTCTTCCTCGCCGGGATGGGTGGATGCGGCAACCGCGATCGCGCGGCCGCGCGTCACCGACATCAGCCGCTCCAGCTTGGCTGGATCGGCCGGCGGCGCCGCGACGTCGAGCTTGAGGTTGCCGGTGACCATGACGTTGGGGCTGCCGAGCGCGGCAAAGCGTTCGGCATCGGTCTTCGACTGCGCGAGGCAGATGTCGAACCGTCCGAGCAGCGCCCCGATGGTGTTGGAGACCCGGCGCCAGCGCGGGAACGAGCGCTGCGACATCCGCCCGTTGATCAGCACCATCGGCAGCCGCCGCGCGGCGCTCGACAGGATCAGGTTCGGCCACAGGTCGGACTCGATGAACAGCGCCAGCGACGGATGCCAATGATCGAGGAAGCGCGCGACATAGCGCGGCGAGTCATACGGCACGTATTGATGGATCACATCGGGCGGAAAGCGCTTGGCCACGATCGCGGCCGAGGTCACCGTGCCGGAGGTGAGCAGGATGCGCAGATTGAGCGCGCGCAGCCGCTCGATCAGCCCGCACCGCCGCCAGCACCTCGCCGACGCTCGCGCCGTGAATCCACACCAGCGGCCCCTGCGGCCGGACGTCGCCGCTCATGCCGCGCCGCTCGCCGACCCGTTCGGGGTCTTCCTTGCCGAGCTTGAGCCGCCGCTTGATCAGCGCAGGCGCGAGCGGCACCATCGCGGACGACAGCTTGCGGTAGACACGCAACGTCATCGGTAGCGAGCTAGCCAAGCGCTGCCTCCGGCCGCCCGACGGCTGCATAGGCGCGCCGGGTCGCTTCGTTGAGAAGATTCTCCACGTGCTGCCGAAGCTTTTCCATCGTTGCGGCATCGGCATCGGGCGGCACATAGACCGGCTCAATACCTACCACTGCGCCGCGCCCGAATGGCAAATTGATGGTCGTGGAATCCCAGTTTTTCAACCGGATGAATCGGCTGGTGACCATCGCAAAGGGGATGATCGGCCGGCCGGTTTCCCGCGCCAGCATGATGGCCCCGAGGCCCGCGACCCGCGCCCGCTTCGGCACGTCGGCCGTGGTGGCCATGTTGCAGCCGTCTTCCAGCGTCCGAACCATCTCCAGGAAGGCGCCGACGCCGCCCTTGCGGTGGAACGCGCCGGAATGGTCGCCGGAACCCCTGATCGTGCCGATGCCGAGCCGCTCGACCGCAAGGGCGTTGAACTCGCCGTCGCGGTGCCGGGAGATCAGGACCTTGGCACGGTAGCTGTCCTTGGTCTTGATGAACGGCGTCATGAAGTGCTGGCCGTGCCAGAACACGAAGATCGCCGGCATCAAGGGCTCGACGATCCCGTATACGTCATGCGGCTGATAGATGAAGCGGTTGGTGTACCACACCAGCCGCAGATACTCAGCCGCAAGCACACCCAGCACGCGCTGCACGAAGCCGCTGCGCAGCAGATCGCGAAGAAGTCGTTTCAATGGGAGTGCTTTGTGTCCTGCTCAGGATCGAGCAACCGGTGGAGGTGAACGACGAAATAGCGCATCTGGGCGTTGTCCACGGTCGCTTGCGCCTTCGCCTTCCAGGCCGCATAGGCGGTCGCATAGTTCGGGTAGACGCCGACGATCTCGACTTCGTCCAGGTTCTTGAAGGTGTTGTGCTCGAGATCGGTCAACTCGCCGCCGATCACGAGGTGAAGCAGCTGTGGCTGGGCATTGTCTGACATGAGATGGTTTTCCTAACGAGATGCCCGGCAAGCAAATGAAGTCGTGGTCGTCACAAGTCTGGTCGTCACGAGTCTGGTCGTTACAAATCTGGTCGTCACAGGTTTGTCGTAACAAGTCTGTTCGTCACAATCGGAAACACGGTGCGGATCGGCGGGGCCTCACGGCAATGGACGGTTGCGAAAATGCTCGACAATGCGTGCATGACGTTCGCGTCCTGCTGCCACCAGCACCCCATGCGTCACCTCCCGGCGATTGTACTCAATCGCATCCCCCGAGAGCGCGGTCATCTTACCACCCGCTTCCTGCACGATCAAATTCGCGGCGGCAAGATCCCAGTCGCGGCTTTGCCCGCCCGCAAAGGCGGCGTCAAGTCGACCTTGTGCTACGCGGCACAACCGCAGGGCCAGTGATCCGATCCGGGGAAACAGCGTAATCTCGTCCGACGTCGGGCTGAGCCGCTGCACCAACGGTTTCGGTCCGGCCATGCGGGGAAAATCGAAATCGGTGCCCGCGGTTGCGTGCACGCCAGCGTCGTTCAGGGTGGCGCCCTGGCCGCGGGCGGCGAAGAAGAATTCCCCGGTCACCGGCGCATACACCGCCGCGAGCACCGGCGATGCATTTTCAACCAGCGCCACACTGACGCACCAGTCCTCGCGGCCGGCGAGATAGGCGCGGGTGCCGTCGATCGGATCGACGATCCAGGTGAAGCGCCTGTCGAGCCGGGTCGCGTTGTCGGCGCTCTCCTCCGACAGCCAGCCGTAAGCCGGCGTCGCCGAACGCAGCTGCTGCTCCAGGAGGTCGTTGACGGCGATGTCGGCCTCGGAGACCGGCGAGGACGCGCCCTTGATCCAGTTCTTCAATTCGGTGCGGAACAGCGACAATGCGAGCCGGCCCGCCTCCTGCACCGATCTGGTCAGCAAGGCGGCGTCGCGCGCCTTGGTCCAGTCGTCCGTATCAGCGTCCGCCAACTGTCAGGCCCTCGATGCGCAGTGTCGGGGAATTGACGCCGTAGCGGAATTCCAGATCGTTGGCGGCAACCAGCGACTTGAACATCGGCAGCAGGTGTCCGGCGATGGTCACTTCGCTGACCGGATAGGTGATCTCGCCATTCTCGATCCAGAAGCCGGATGCGCCGCGGCTGTAATCGCCGGTCACGCCGTTGACGCCGGAGCCGATCAGGTCGGTGACATAGAAGCCCTGCTTGATATCGGAGATCAGCTCCTTCGGCGTCACCGCACCGGGCTCGAGATGCAGATTATATGTTCCGGGCGACGGCGAGGACGACACGCCGCGATGCGCATGCCCGGTCGTGACCAGGCCGAGCTCGCGCGCGGTCGCGGAGTCCAGCACCCAGGTGGTCAGCACGCCTTCGTCGATCAGCGCGATCTTCTTCACCTTGACGCCCTCGGCGTCGAAGGTCTGCGAACGCAGGCCGCGCACGCGCAAGGGATCGTCGATGATACGGATATCTCTGGAGAACAGCTGCTCGCCGAGCTTGTCCTTCAGGAAGCTGGTCTTGCGCGCGATCGAGGCGCCGTTGATGGCGCCGACCAGATGGCCGACGATCGAGCCCGCAACCCGCGGATCGAACACCACAGGCACCTTGCAAGTCTCGACCTTGCGCGGATTCGACCGCGCCACCGCGCGCTCGCCGGCCTTGCGGCCAACGGCCGTGGGTGAATCGAGATCGGACGCATGCGGCGCGCTGGTGAAATCATAGTCGCGCTCCATGCCGGTGCCTTCACCGGAAATCGCCGTCGTCGAGATGCCGTGGCTGGAGCGCAGGTAAGAACCGTGGAAGCCGGTCGAAGTCACCAGCACCATGCCGCCGATCCCGGTCGAGGCCGACGCACCGCCGGATTTCGTGACGCCCTTGACCGCGAGTGCCGCAGCTTCCGCTTCGATCGCGCGCTGCTCGAGTTCGGCGGTGGTCGGGACGGTACGGTCGAGCAGATCGAGATCGGGGAAATCATGCGCATGGAGCGCGGGATCGGCCAGACCGACATATTTGTCGTCGGGCGCCACCCGCGCCATCGCGACCGCGCGCTCGGCGAGCTTTGCAATCCCGTCGCCGCTGACGTCATTGGTCGACACCACCGCCTGGCGCTGGCCGACGAACACCCGAAGTCCGACATCGTCACCTTCGGAGCGCTCGGTTTCCTCGACGCGGCCGTCGCGGACTTCGACGCCTTGCGAGACGCCGCGCACCGCGATGGCATCGGCCGCATCGGCGCCGGCGCGCTTTGCGGCTTCGACCAGGCGCTGCGCAAGGTCGCTCAGGCCGGATTGGTCGAACAGATCGGAGGTATCGCCGTGTCGCGATGCAGATGGTGAAGAGTTCACGAACGAATTCCTGCGGATTGAGGGGGGCCCGGAATGGCGTCGACAGACCTAACCAGATGTGCCGGATTCACAGGGAATTCAAGCACTTTGCACCGGCGGGCAACAAAGATTTGAGTGATCGGCGCAAGGCTTCGTCAATCATGCGGGCCAACCTCTTGTCAATCATGGCGCCAGGTGAGGAGCGGTTAACCAGGCTTTTTAAGCCGAAACGGCCATCGCTCGGCTAGGCTCTCACACATCGACCGGGAACATAATCCCGGCGGGGAGACTAAGGCTTTGAGGCGTCAAACACCAACAAGCGGAATCAATTCCGCCGGGTCGAGCCGCGCATTGCGGCTCGACCCTCTTTCCCTTCCGCTCAGCTTCCACGCGCAGGATGCGCGCGCGGATGGCGGCATGCGGCAGGTCGAGCTTCACCGCGAACATGTCGTGCTGCGCCGTGCCGTTCTCGGCATGCGGATGGCGGTCAATGTTCGCGTCAGCGATTTCCTCGGCGTCGCGCTGCGCGGCATCGACGACGCGCAGATGCTGGTGCTGGTTCACCGCGATCCCGCGCTCTCCATTCCGCTCGGCACCAGTTCGGATGCCGAAGAGATCAGCTCCGCCTGGCAGATGTGGAGCGACATCTTCCATCTCCCGCAACTGACCGAGCCGGCGCCGCGCCAGCCTGCCCCGCGCCGCCGTCGCCGCAACGCAATCCGCGCGCGCCGCCCGAAATTCCTGGTCCGCCGCCGCGCCGGCGTCAGCCTCAACGGCACCAGCGTGCATCGCGACGAGCGCGAGATCATCGCACGGAATTGAGTTCGTTTCGCTGCGCTCCACGCCTCTCACCTCTTTCGTCGTCCTGGCGAAAGCCAGGACCCATAACCACCGCTTTCGGTGACGAGCGTGATCGCGGCCCCAGCGTCGCACAACAATTGAGATTTGGGGTAATGGGTCCTGGCTTTCGCCAGGACGACACTGAGTGGGTGGCATTACCGACATCCTCAAGCGTCGTCCCTGCGAAAGCAGGGACCCATAACCACAGGGTTGTATTGTTGCGATGAGCTGGAGCCACAGCTCTGCAAGCCAATTCGCATTCGTGGTTATGGGTCTCGGCTCAAGGCAGGGACGACACCGATTTTGTTGATCGGCTGGCGGGGCATACTCTCGCGTTCTCGCGACATGAATCGTCCGAGTCTTGCTCTTCTCGCTTCGCGAGCCCTCAGGTGCGCAATTGCGCACCGGGGAATGACGAGAGGTCGCCGTTACGCCGCGCGCAGCACCGCATCGACGACCAGGCTCGCGAACAGGATGAAGCCGGCGTCGCGGTTGGATTTGAAGATGCGCAGGCAGAGCGCGGGATCGCTGGTGTCGAGCCGGCGGACCTGCCAGGCGAGATGCAGCGCGAACGCCGCAAGGCCGATCCAGGCCGGCCAGCGCGCGCCCGCGAGCGCGAACGCCACGCCGATCAGCAGCACGGCGAGACCATAGAAAATCACCAGCGCGCGATGGGTGCGTGCGCCGAACAGGCGCGCGGTGGATTTGACGCCGATCAGCGCATCATCCTCGGCGTCCTGATGGGCGTAGATGGTGTCGTAGGCGATCACCCAGGCGATCGATCCGGCGTAAAGCGCGATCGCGGCCGCATCGATGCGCTCGAGCGTCACCGCAAATCCCATCAGCGCGCCGTAGGAAAAGGCGAGGCCGAGCACGACCTGCGGCCACCAGGTGATCCGCTTCATGAACGGGTAGATCGCAACGATCACGAGCGAGGCGATGCCGGTCATGATCGCAAAGCGGTTGAACTGCAGCAGCACGGCAAGCCCGATCAGCGCCTGCAGGACCATGAAGACCACCGCCTGCGTCACCGTGACCTGCCCGGCCGGGATCGGCCGCGACCGCGTACGCTCGACCTTGGCGTCGAGATCGCGATCGGTGATGTCGTTCCAGGTGCAGCCCGCGCCGCGCATCACGAAGGCGCCGACGAAGAACAGCAGGACGACGAGCGGGAGCGAGCGCACATCGTGCGCGACGCCGGCGGCGAGCGCCGCCGACCACCAGCACGGCATCAACAACAGCCAGGAGCCGATCGGCCGGTCGTAGCGCGCAAGCCGCAGATAGGGCCGCGACCAGACCGGCGCATGGGTGTCCACCCAGTTGCCTGTGGAGTCGGCAACGCGGGCGGAGACATCGCTCATGGCTGGTCAATCATCGGGCGCCCAATCATCGGGTCAGAACGTTGCCGTTCAACGTGTCGAAGGTGCTGCCGCCCTTCTTGGTCGGTGTCGCTTCCGGCAGCGAGGCGGACGAGCCGAGCACGTCGCTCAGCGACGGCCCCGCGGGACCGCGCGGCTGCGCCGCCGCCTGCTCCGCGACGTTGCAGACCTTCTTCAGCAACGCCTCGGTATTCTTGTGGCCGTTCTTGAGCTGATCGGAGATCTGCGGCGGGATTCCGCACTTCGACGCGTTGCCGTCGACATACTTGATCATCTTGACTTCGGCCTGGCTGTAATTGCCGATCAGCTTGCAGGCCTCCTGGGGGCTGGCGTGCCGGTCGCTCGCCGCCTTGATCGCCTTGCCGCGCCGCTCGGTCTCCTCGCGCAGCGGGACGAAATCCTTCATGCAGGCGTCACCGGCGGCGCCACCACCGGCGCCGGGCGGGGGCGGCGGAGACGACAGACCGCCGCCGGCGATCGGAGCCGCACCACTGCTCGGAAATGGCGACGGCGCGCCGCCGACCCTGGCCGCGGGCGCGCCGTTGACCGGCGGAAACGCAGGATCCGGAGCGGTGCTCGCCCGGCTTGGGCGCGCGCCGTTCACCGGCGGGAACGCGGGATCCGACGCGGTGCCAGCCTGGCCTTGATTGGGCAACGGCGCCGGAAAGGCGCTCTGGGCCGCGGCGTGCCCCGCGGACAGGGCGGTCGCGGCAACGGTCAGCACGATCAGTCGGCGGATCATCGAGGGTGTTTCTCCGGCAAAAGGTCCAGGCAACCCCAGCGCAACAAAACGAAGCAACGAAAATTGGGGGCGTTTTACGATTCCTGTGAGCCCTTAACAACCCGTGGATTTGGGCGACAGCGCGGCGTAGGGCCACACCGGCCACATTAAATTGTTCCCCGATTTGAAGCCTTTAGACTGCGAACGGCGGTAAATCCGGCCATCAAATGTGCCTGAACGGGATTTTCGGCGACGCCTCGGTTTGAATCCGCGGCTCCAGGCGCTGTCCGAGCGGCAAAAGGGGCCGCGTGCAAGCGACCCCTCGGACTTCAAAATGACTTGGTGACAGAAGCAATATATCGACACCACTGTAGTTAGTTGGCCGGTGCGTTCCTGACGAGTCCGCGGGACTACGGTGTCGTCCGGTTTGGTTAACTTGCCCCGCCGAATTGAAGCCGTTTCAGCCGGCACCCGACGCCGATTACGGAATCTGCCGATCCTCTCCGATCGCAATCAACAGCAGCGGGCGATACTTGGCAGCACCTTTGGGCTAGAACGCGGCTCAGGAACCCAGGACATGCCTGAACTCGATTTTCGCAGCCCCCGCCTGTTTGTCGATGCCCCGCTCGGTGCCGGCGCGACCGTCTCGCTCGAACGCGACCAGAGCAATTATCTCGGCAACGTGCTGCGGCTTGGCGCCGGCGATACCGTGCTGGTGTTCAACGGGCGTGACGGCGAATGGCGCGCGGAGATTTCCGGCCGCAAGCGGGCCGACACGCTGACGATCACGGCGCAGACCCGCCCGCAGGACCGCCTGCCCGACGTGAGCTATGCGTTCGCGCCGCTGAAACATGCGCGGCTCGACTACATGGTGCAGAAGGCGGTCGAGATGGGCGCGGCACGGCTCGTGCCGGTGCTGACACGCTTCACCCAGGTATCGCGGGTCAACGGCGAGCGGATGCGCGCCAATGTGGTCGAGGCCGCCGAGCAATGCGGGATCATCTCGCTTGCCGAGGTCGCCGATCCCCTCCCGCTCGAACGTTTCCTGGCAGGGCGCGATCCGGCGCGGCTTCTGGTGTTCTGCGACGAGGCGGCAGAAGTGGCGAACCCGGTGCAGGCGTTGCAGACGGCGACCGCCGCAAACGGCGGGATCGACGTGCTGATCGGCCCCGAGGGCGGCTTTGCAGAGGAGGAGCGCGCGCTGCTGCTGCGCCAACCCAACATCCTCCGTCTCGCACTCGGCCCGCGCATCCTGCGCGCCGACACCGCCGCCGTTGCCGCGCTGGCGCTGGTGCAGGCGGCGCTGGGGGATTGGGGAGCAAAGGGCTAACCGGAATGGCAGCCCGCGGGCCGGCGGTCTATTCGCCGGACAAATCCAGCTCTCCAAGAGAGCGCGCGGCATCGATGACGCGCATGATGCGCACGCCGCCCGGGATAATCTCGTAAAGCGCCAGCCACCGCGAAATCACGAGCATCCTCGCACCAGCGGCAATGTCGGGACGCGCCGGCCCCGATTCAGGGAATTGCGCCAACTGGCCGCAGCGCGCTTCAATGCGATCGATCCAATGATCTGCCGTCGCAGGCCCACTTTCGGATGCGATGAGAAACCAGATTTCGGCGAGGTCGCTTTGCGCGATTCGAGAAAGGCGAACCTCTCCCAATTTACTTGCCCGTTGCCTTCAACCGGGCGCGTCCCTGCGCCTTGATTTCAGCGAAGTCAGCCGGACCCGCGTCGCCGCTCGCCTGTCCCGCCGCCCAGGCATTGCGAAGGAATGCCAATCGCGCCTCTTCCGTCTGCTCCATGATCCGCAGCGCCTCTCGCACGACCTCGCTTGCCGAGGTGTAACGGCCGCTCGCAACCTTGGTTTTGACGAACTCGCTCAACTCGTCGGTCAATGAGACGTTCATATTCATGATGGGGCCCTCTCCCCCAATTATGGGAGCGACCACAGGCTTTAGCAATGTTTGCCATAGGCCATCGAACGTTCCGGTTCCACCTAGCCAAGCCGTCGTAAAATCGTTAACGCACGCAATCATTAAGCCACTTGGTCGATCGCTGTCGAAACCGTGATACGGCCATGGTAAGGGCTGCCCCGAACCACCCTTGGAACCAGTGCCGGTACCCGAATCCGGACCTTTTGGACGTCGAGATGAGCGAAGCTGCCGCACCACGACCCGCCACCGGATCCGCCCCAGGAGCGGCTTCTGGTTCGGCCTTTTGGGCGGATGCGCTGCTGGCCTCGTTCGCGCAAGCCGGCTATCTCAGGTCCGAACCCGCGATCCTGCAGCCGGCCGAACCGTTCCTCGACCTGTCCGGCGAGGACATCCGCAAAAGCCTGTATCTGACGACCGACCCGAGCGGCGAGGAACTCTGCCTGCGCCCGGATCTCACGATCCCGGTGGCGCGCGACTACCTCGCCTCGTCCCGCGCCGGCCAGCCGGCCGGCTTCAGCTATCTCGGCCCGGTGTTCCGCTATCGCGACGGCCAGCCGAGCCAGTTCCTGCAGGCCGGCATCGAATCCTTCGGGCGGCAGGACCGCGCCGCGGCCGACGCGGAGATGTTGGCGCTGGCGCTGGAGGCAACCACGGCCTTCGGATTGACCGATGTCGAGATCCGCACCGGCGACGTCGCGCTGTTCAACGCGCTGATCGATGCGCTCGAGCTCTATCCGGTGTGGCGGCGCCGGCTGATCAAGGATTTCAACCGCAAGGTTTCGCTGACTGACGACATCGAGCAGCTGACATTGGCGACTGCGCCGGGCCGCAACGAATATGAGGGCGTGCTCGCAGCGCTGGCCGGATCCGACCGCAAGGCGGCGCTGGCGCTGGTCACCGATCTGATGTCGATCGCCGGCACCACCAATGTCGGCGGCCGCACTGTCGCCGAGATCGCCGACCGCTTCCTCGAGCAATCGACGCTGAAGGGCGGCGCGCTGCCGCGCGATGCCCTCGCCACTATCAAGCGCTTCCTCGCCATATCGGGCGATCCCGACGACGCAATCGCGCAGCTGCGCGCGCTGGCCTCCGACGCCAGGCTCGACCTTGCCGCGGCGATCGACCAGTTCGAAAGCCGCGTCGGCTTCATGGCCGCGCGCGGCATCGACATCCGGAGGACGCGGTTCGCGACCGCGTTCGGCCGCGGCCTCGACTATTACACCGGCTTCGAGTTCGAGCTGCACGCCAGGGGCAACGGCGCCGAGCCGCTGGTCGCGGGCGGCCGCTATGACGGGCTGATGACGCAGCTCGGCTCGGCCAGTCCGATCCCGGCGGTCGGCTTCTCGGTCTGGATCGAGGCGATGACCCGGCATGGCAAGGCCGGCGCCTCCGGAGGCGCCCGATGAGCACGCCGTTTGTCGTCGCCGTTCCCTCTAAGGGGCGTTTGCAGGAAAACGCGGAGAGCTTCTTCGCCCGCGCCGGGCTGACCTTGTCGAAGGCCGGCGGGGCGCGCGACTATCGCGGCACCATCGCCGGCGTCGACAATGTCGAGATCGCCTATCTGTCGGCGAGCGAGATCGCGGCCAATCTGGCGCGCGGCTCGGTGCATCTCGGCGTCACCGGCGAGGATCTGGTGCGCGAGACCATTCCGGATGCCGACAAGCGCGTGCTGATGATCGAAGGCCTCGGCTTCGGCTATGCCAATGTCGTGGTCGCGGTGCCGCAAGCCTGGATCGACGTCCGTACCATGGCCGATCTCGACGACGTCGCAAGCGGCTTCCGCGAGCAGCACAATCACCGCATGCGGGTCGCGACCAAATACATCAATCTGACGCGCGGCTTCTTCGCCAAGCACGGCGTCGGCGACTACCGCATCGTCGAGAGCGCCGGCGCCACCGAAGGCGCGCCCGCGGCCGGCACCGCCGAGCTGATCGTCGACATCACGACGACGGGTGCGACGCTCGCCGCCAACGGGCTCAAGGTGCTCGACGACGGCGTGATGCTGCGCAGCCAAGCCAACCTCGTCGCCTCCCGCGATGCCGACTGGTCGACCGGCGCCCGCGAGACCGCGCGCGTCATCCTCGACCACATCGCCGCGCGCGCCCGCGCCAGCAAGTACCGCGAGGTGCGTACCCGCTTCGCCGGCTGCAACGATGCGCTGCTGTCCGAAGCGCATACCCGCTTCGGCGTGGTCGCCCCGTTCGGCAGCCCGACCTCGTCGGGCATGCTGACGTTGCACTGCCCACCGGGCAAGCTTTACGCGCTCGGCAGCTTCCTGCGCGAGCACGGTGCCGAAACCGTGTCGGTGGTGTCGCTGGACTACGTGTTCGACCGCGAGAACCCGCTGTTCGCCAAGCTCGAGGCGTTCCTGCGACAATGAGCGGGCGGGGCCGTTCATGTTGGCGACAGCCGGCCGTCGGTACCATATTGTGTTCATGATCTCTCGTTGTGACGCGTTTTCTTCACGCGAAGGCGAACCCGATTTCGCTGGAAAACGCTCTAGTTCTGGAACCTGACCGATGATGCTGGGCTCTGACGTTTCCAGCCTGACCACAACCGCCAAGACCGCCGCCGCGCAGGGTCTGTCCATCGTCGTGCCCGTCTACAACGAGGCCGCCGGGCTTGTGGCGCTGCACCAACGGCTGATCGACCTCGCCCGGTCATTGCGCGCCCGTTACGGCATTAACTGCGAAGTGGTCTATGTCGACGACGGCAGCGCGGACAACACGCTGACCATCGCGCGCGGCCTGGCCGCCGACGGGCTCGACCTGCAGGTGGTGTCGCTGTCGCGCAATTTCGGCAAGGAGGCGGCGCTGATGGCCGGCCTCGACCATGCCCGCCGCGGCGCGGTGCTGTTCATGGACGGCGACGGCCAGCATCCCCCGACCCGGGTCGAGCAACTGGTCGCGCACTGGATCGATGACGGCTACGACGTGGTCTACACGGCGAAGGCGCATCGCGACAATGAATCGGCGTTGCGGCGGCTTTCCGTGCGCGGCTTCTACGCGCTGATCAACTGGGGCGCGCGGCAGAAGATTCCCGAGGATGCCGGCGACTTCCGCCTGCTGTCGCCGCGCGCGGCGCTGGCGCTGCGGCAATTGCCGGAGCGCAACCGCTTCTTCAAGGGCCTCGCCAGCTGGATCGGCTTCAGGCAGATCCGCGTCGACTACGAGCCAGCGCCGCGCGCGCATGGCGTCACCACCTTCAATGCCGGCCGGCTGATCGGCCTGTCGATCGAGGGCCTGACCTCGTTCTCGGTGGCGCCGTTGCGCTTCGCCAGCCTGCTCGGCGCGCTGCTCGCAGGCGCGGCCTTCCTGTTCGGCCTCTCGATCCTCTGGGAAGTGCTGACCACCGGCAAGCAGGTCCCCGGCTATCCCTCGCTGATGATCGGCGTCATGACGATCGGCGGCGTGCAGCTGATCATGATCGGCATCGTCGGCGAATATATCGGCAAGATCCTTTCCGAATTGAAGGCACGGCCGATCTACTTCGTCGCCGAGCATACCGAGAAGCACGCCGACGGCGGCGCGGCGCAAAGCGCCACCGAGCGGACCGCGGCCGAATGAGCGAGACTTCGCCGCGCCGGATCTGGCTGTGTGCTGACGATTATGGCCTGAGCGACGGCGTCAACCGCGCGATCCGCGACCTGATCGAGCGCGGCCGTCTCAATGCGACGTCGGTGATGATGGTGACGCCGGCAATCGGCCGCGAGGCTGCGGCTGCGCTGCAGGCTTCGGTCGCGAAAAGCCCGCGCTGTGCGATCGGGCTGCACGTGACGCTGACCGCGCCGTTCCGGCCGCTGACGATGCATTTCCGTCCGCTCGATGGCGACATGTTCCTGCCGTTCCCGAGGCTGTTGCGCGCCGGGCTGATGCATCGGCTCGATGCCGATCTGGTCCATGCCGAGGTGCTGGCGCAGCTCGACGCCTTCCACGAAATGTTCGGCCGCGCGCCCGATTTCGTCGACGGCCACCAGCACGCTCAACTGTTCCCGCAGGTGCGCGACGGCTTCCTGCGCGCCGTGAAGGAGCGCGCGCCCAAGGCCTGGGTGCGGCAGTGCGGACGCGAAGGCCCGCTGGCGCGCCAGCTGACGGCGCCGAAAGCGCTGGTGCTGAACGTGCTCAGCACGCAATTCCGGATCAAGGCCCAGCGATCGGGCCTGCACTTCAACCCGGCCTTCGCCGGCGCCTACGATTTTACGCGCGGCAGCGAATTCGCAGGCCTGATGCAGGGCTTCCTCGACGGCCTGCCGGAAGACGGGCTCGTGATGTGCCATCCCGGTTTCGTCGATGAAACCCTGAAAAACCTCGACCCGCTGACGACGCAGCGCGAGATCGAACATGCCTATCTCGCAGGCGAGGATTTCCCCGCGCTGCTGGCCCTGAATAAAGTTACACTGGCCTGACCCTTGTTTTGACGCGTTTTCTTCACGCGAACCGGGATCCACCCCGCATCAAGTGCGGGGCAGGTTCGCTCGAAAACGCTTTGGGTTCACGAAAACCGCCGGTCGTATTGTCGCATACAGAAATTTAATTCTGGCCCCCACTCCTTGCGCCACAAAGCCCGTCCTACATGAGCCGCGCGCCGATTCGATCGACGCGATGGAGAACGCCATGACACCGCAAGAACGCCAACTGATTGACGATCTCTTCGACCGGCTCGCCAAGCTGGAGAATGCCCCGCGCGACAACGAGGCCATGTCCGCGATCATGCAGGGCCTGCGCAGCGCGCCGAATGCGGTTTACACGCTGGTGCAGACCGCGCTGGTGCAGGACGAGGCGCTGAAGCGCGCCCACGACCGGATCCAGGAGCTCGAGGCCGCGGTCGGCCAGCAGCAGGGAGCACAGCAGCAGGGCGGCGGCTTCCTCGATTCGATGCGCGATGCGATCTTCGGACAGGGCCAGCAGCAGCCGCACGGCTCGGTGCCGCCGGTGCGCCCGCCGGATGTTGGCGGCAGCCGCCCGGTCTGGAACTCCGGCCAGGCGATCCAGCAGGCAGGCGGCTACGGCCAGCCGCCGCAGCAATACGGTCAGCCCCAATACGGTCAGCCCCAATACGGACAGCCTTATGGTGGCCCGCAGCCCCCGGCCTTCGGCGGCGGCGCGCCCGGTGGCGGCGGTTCGTTCCTCGGCACTGCGGCTGCGGCCGCGGCCGGCGTGGTCGGCGGCGGGCTGCTGCTCTCCAGCATCCGCGGCATGATGGGTGGCAGCGGCCACCAGTCGCTGGCGGACGCCGGCGGCCTCGGCGGCGGTTCGCGTCCGTGGGGCGGCGACCAGTCGTCGAGCGACCTTGCCCGTGACGCGGGGGTCAACGACATCAGCTCCAACCGCGACAGTGATTCCGGCTCGCGCGCCGGCGCGTTCGACCAGGCGCAGGCCGACCGGGACAGTGACGATGATCAGGACGCCGACGACTTCGACGACAACGGCGGCGACGACAACAGCGATTACGCGTAAACGCGATCGCTGAAACGACAACGGCCGCTCCAATCGAGCGGCCGTTTTGATTCCGTCGTCCCGGCGAAAGCCGGACCCATAACCACAACCGTGCGAGATTTGACACGGCTGGGGCTACAGCTTCTCTCAGTAACAACCGCCTGTGGTTATGGATCCCGGCTTTCGCCGGGACGACACCATCTTTGCGGCAGCTGCTTCAAAACCACCTCACATCACGACGACCTTGGCGCCGACATTGACGCGGCCGTAGAGGTCGATGACGTCCTCGTTGCGCATCCGGATGCAGCCGGACGAGACGTTGGTGCCGATCGTCCAGGGTTCGTTGGAGCCGTGAATGCGGTAGAGCGAGGAGCCGAGATACATCGCGCGGGCGCCGAGCGGATTCTCCGGGCCGCCTTCCATGTGCCGCGGCAGGTCGGGACGGCGCGCCAGCATTTCCGGCGGCGGCGTCCAGGCCGGCCATTCCTTCTTCGCCGAGATCGTCTTGACGCCGGCCCAGGTGAAGCCGGGCCGTCCGACGCCGATGCCGTAGCGCAGCGCGCGGCCGTCGCCCTGCACCAGATAGAGGAACTTGTTCGGCGTATCGACGACGATGGTGCCGGCGCCTTCCTTGCCGCTGTAATCGACCAGCTGCTTTTCATATCGGGGATCGAACGGACGCTGCGTCGGATCGCCGGCCGCCTCCTCCTGCTGCCGGATCATCTGCTGCTGCGGATCCATCGGCGGCAGCCCCTGGCGGTTGCCGTAATAGGCCGGCTGCTGTTGATACATCGGCTCTCGCGAATACCCCTGCGACGACGGCGCATCGCCGAACAGGAATTCGATGAAGCCGCCACCCATGTTGGAGCGTTGCGGCTGCACATAGGCGGTGCGCATCGGCGGCTGCGGTGCGCCCTGGTTGGCGTAGATCACGGTGGGCTCGGGCTGAGCCGATGCGTCGATCGCCATGGCATGTTGGGGAATTGCGATAAGCGAAGAAGCGCCGGCGAGCAGCGCAAGCGTGGTTTTCCTGAACATCGACGTACTCTGTACTGGTTTCGTCGTGACGTGTGACGTGGACGGAGCGCACTTGCGCCGTTGCACGTGGTCAATAAGCAATGAAAACCGCATCGGTTTGGTAAACGGATCGGCCGTTTCGATTCACCACGTCGGCAATGCAGCGCGGTTTTGCCTGACAGCGTTTATTTTGCGTGAACGCCGCGGCGACATGGTTAATCGCCGGTATCGCAGCCGCTGCGCGCTCGGCGCAAACTGTTCCCGCGTGAACCTGACGTTAAATCACCTCTCGCTAGAACGGACTGCAGTGAAGGGGCGGGAATGAAATCATGTCAGTGAAGCGTAAGCGTTTTCGTGTCGAGCAGGCCATGGGTGAAGTCGTGATGCCGGAGCCGGAAGTTGCCGGCGGCGCCGAACTCGGTCCGATGCATCGGGAGATCATGGCGGAGCTTCGCTCGATCCGCGCCCAGATGGCCGCAGCACCGGCGCAGCGCACCGGCGACAGCGTCGATGCCGCCGTCGCCCGCGAAGTCGCCGAGACGCATGCGCTGCTCGAGACCTACCGCGCGCAGGTCGAACAGTGCGAGAAGCTCAAGGTCGAGCTCGACCTGATCCACGACGCGATCAGCCGCACCAAGCGCGAGATCGCCGTGCTGCACGGCAAGAGCTTCAATGGCGAGGAGATGGCCAAGGTCAATGGCGAGCTCGGCGCCGTGGTCGGCGGCACCGAACAGGCCACCCAGCAGATCCTCGAAGCGGTCGAGGCGATCGACCAGGCCGCGACCGCGCTCGCCAACAACGTCACGCCCGACCAGCAGAAGCGGCTCAGCGAAGATATTCAGGAGCGCGTGGTCTCGATCTTCGAGGCCTGCAACTTCCAGGACCTCACCGGCCAGCGCATCAGCAAGGTGATGCACACGATGAAGTTCATCGAACAGCACATCAACGAGATGATGAACATCTGGGGCGGCGTCGACGCCATCAAGACCCACGTCCCGCCGATCGTCGACACCCGCGAGGGCGATGCCCGCCTGCTCAACGGCCCGAAGCTCGACGGCGACGCCGGCCACGCCTCGCAGGACGACATCGACGCGATGTTCAATTGAGCGATAAGAGTAGATACAGACGAAACGCTGGCCCTCGGGCCGGCGTTTTTGTTTAGGCGATGGGTCTAGCCCGTGAGTTGTCGGATCATCACGGTCGCCGCTTTGTGACCTTGCGCGGCAGCTTTCCTTGCATCCACGTCAGGTGACACATCAGTCAGAACCCCTGTCTCGACCGCATGCAGTTTGTGCCAATTGTGACACCTGCAAATTTGCTGGCAGGTCCGCTGTCGCAGGCGCATACTGTGTGTGAGGAAGTTGTCATGCGTGTGCCGGAAGCCAACATTGGGTGCCGGTTGCATCGGATTTCCGGAGTGAATCCGGTCGCCCCGAGCGGGGCTTCGCACTTTCACACAACACACAGTACAGCTTTGCCGGCCACTCGTTGCGCGCGCATCCGAGGGCGAACAGGCTTCGCCCGGGCGCGGCCGTCATTGAAACCGTGACGATGCACGGCGGGTTTCTTGGGCGCTGATACCTGCGGCTTGTTGAGGAATCACTGAATGGGGGGAGCCACTGGAGTACTCAACACTGGAGATCGAACATGACGCGAAGAATTGTCAGGAATACTGCAATTGCGCTCTCGACTTTCGCTTGTGCGACACTGTTCTCCATCACCTGGTCCGAGCAGGGCGGCATTTCGGCGTCAGTCGAAAGCGCCCAGGCGCGTGTGGGCCGACCGCTGACGCCCGTGAGCGTCGCGGGCGTTGCGCGTCGCCACACCCGGCGCGCTGCGTACGGGTACGGAGTCGGCGCGGGGATCGCCGCCACGGCCGCGGTCGCCACGGCAGCCGCCACTGCGCCGGTCTATGCTGGCTGGGGCACGAATAACTGGACCGATGCATATGCCGCCCAGACGGATCCCCACTTTGGCCAGCCCTACTATCCGGCACGAGCCTACCACGGGGTCAGTCCGTATTACGGTTATGCCGGATGGACAGACTACAAGGCAGCCAATGGTATCGGCTGCGAACCCGGTACGATGACGAAAATGTCTGACGGCCACATGTACGTCTGTCAGTGAAGTCCGCGCAACGGCACCGCGAGAGGGCGGCTCCTCGAGCCGCCCTCTCGACGAAGTCAATTGATCGCGCATAGCGGCAAGGCACGCCCGGCATTGATCCACATCAACATCACACATCCTTTGCCACCGACGATGCGTTGGGTCGCATCTGCAGCGGCTCAATCACCATACGGTTCACGTGCGATGAGGAGGATCACCATGCGTCAGATGAAGATTTTTTCGACCAAGTCCGTGACAGTTGCGGGAATTGCGGCCAGCCTTGTGCTGGGCTTTGCAGGTGTCACTCTCAGTCCGGCACCGGCTAAGGCCGTCGTTTATTGCCAGTACGTCGGGTATCCGGGGGGGTGCGTGGCGAGGGCAGGCGTCGTGCTCAGGCCTCGTCCGGTGGCGCGTGCTGCGGTTCGTCATAACGCGGGCGGCAATATGAATGGCGGCGTCAATCGCGTCGGAGTGCGGCGGTAGCACGCCGGATGAGCGGTTGTCGCCGCTTACTCAAATCGCAAGAGGATCACCCGCGGACAGAGACCCCTCACCCGGATTGGCATCTGGCGATGCAATCCGGCCTCGCCGACAAGGAAAGGCAGACTGCCGATGTGGCGCTAGCCGGGGATAGGCAGATGCCTTGCCGTTACGCCCGTGGCGCGCAGCGGACGTAGACCATGTTGCCGTAGCGGACGGCGGCGTCCTTGTCGACGAAGCGGGTAATCAAGACCCGGCCGTCGAACGAGATGATCTCGCGGTCCTGCTCGCCGGGCACAGGTCCGGGTGGGCCGATATAGTTCTTGCCGCTCGGGGAACCCTTCAGCCGCAGTTCCTGCGGGGTGGCCTGGTCGGCCAGATGCATGATGACGCCGCCGTTCTGGCCGGCGCCGATCGCGTAAGGCTGCTTGCACTGGCCGCGTGCGGCGGCCTCGGTGCGGGCGCGGTCGGCGGGATTCTGGAACGAGGCGAGGCCCCAGCGGCCGACGATCTCGTCGGGGCGGATCGACGCCGGCATCTCCGGTGCCACTCCCGGTTCGACAGGCCCCGGCTGGGGGTTCGACGACAACGACGGCAGGCTCATGCTGCCGCACGCCCCCAAAAGTGTCGTCAGCGCCGAGACAGCCGCGAACCGTGCGACCAATCGCGCGTTGAGTGACCTGATCATATGCATCCCCCGAACTATCTCCCGGCCGCACCCGTCATGCAGCCAAGCGTAAAACTTAAGGCGGAGCAATGACGTCTGACAAAATTACGTCATCGCTACGATTTGGTTTCCGGTCCACCATCCTATATTGGCCTCACCAAGGCCTTAACCCGTTTGCTTGACAGAAACTGCGCCAAGCCATATTTCCCGGCGCACAATTAGCACTCTCGCACCACGATTGCTAAATGCGCCGGGCGTCCTGCCTTGCGCCGACCGGGCCGGCATTCAACGCCGGTCTCGATGAACCGGACCTGAAACCGAGCCTCCAAGAGGGAACGTCATGGCTAAATCCACCTTCCGCCCACTGCATGACCGCGTCGTGGTCAAGCGTATCGATGCCGAGGAGAAGTCCAAGGGCGGCATCATCATTCCGGACTCGGCCAAGGAAAAGCCGTCCCAGGGCGAGATCGTCGCCGTCGGCCCGGGTGGCCGCGACGAGGCCGGCAAGCTGATCCCGATCGACCTCAAGGTCGGCGACCGCGTGCTGTTCGGCAAGTGGTCGGGCACCGAGGTCAAGCTCGACAACCAGGAGCTCCTGATCATGAAGGAGTCCGACATCATGGGCGTGCTGGCGTAAGGCCACGACCAATTCGAGAAACGCGGCGCTCGCTCCGCTGTCATGCCCGGACTTGATCCGGGCATCCATCAACTTCGAAAGAGTCTTGCAAGGACGATGGATTGCCGGGTCAAGCCCGGCAATGACGGGCGTAGATACCGGGCGACCGCATCCAATCATTCCAGGAGTTCAAATCAATGGCTGCCAAGGACGTAAAATTCGCCGGAGACGCTCGCGACCGCATGCTGCGCGGTGTCGACGTGCTCGCCAATGCCGTGAAGGTGACGCTCGGCCCGAAAGGCCGCAACGTCGTCATCGAGAAGAGCTTCGGCGCTCCCCGCATCACCAAGGACGGCGTCACCGTCGCCAAGGAGATCGAGCTCGAGGACAAGTTCGAGAACATGGGCGCGCAGATGCTGCGCGAGGTCGCTTCCAAGACCAACGACACCGCCGGTGACGGCACCACCACCGCGACCGTGCTGGCGCAGGCCATCGTGCGCGAGGGCGCCAAGGCGGTCGCCGCCGGCATGAACCCGATGGACCTCAAGCGCGGCATCGACACCGCGGTCGCCGCCGTCATCAAGGACATCGAGAAGCGTGCCAAGCCGGTCGCCTCCTCTTCGGAAGTCGCCCAGGTCGGCACCATCTCGGCCAATGGCGATGCCGCGATCGGCAAGATGATCGCGCAGGCGATGCAGAAGGTCGGCAACGAGGGCGTCATCACCGTCGAGGAAAACAAGTCGCTCGATACCGAGGTCGACATCGTCGAGGGCATGAAGTTCGACCGCGGCTATCTGTCGCCCTACTTCATCACCAATGCCGAGAAGATGACCGCCGAGCTCGAGGATGCCTACATCCTGCTGCACGAGAAGAAGCTGACCGGCCTGCAGTCCATGCTGCCGGTGCTGGAAGCCGTGGTGCAGTCGGGCCGTCCGCTCCTGATCCTCGCCGAGGACGTCGAGGGCGAAGCGCTGGCGACGCTGGTGGTCAACCGCCTGCGCGGCGGCCTCAAGGTCGCCGCCGTCAAGGCGCCGGGCTTCGGCGATCGCCGCAAGGCGATGCTGGAGGACATCGCGATCCTGACCGGCGGTCAGCTGATCTCCGACGACCTCGGCATGAAGCTCGAGAACGTCACGGTCAACATGCTCGGCCGCGCCGGCAAGATCGTAATCGACAAGGAGAACACCACGATCGTCAAGGGCGCCGGCAAGAAGAAGGACATCGACGCCCGCGTTGGCCAGATCAAGGCGCAGATCGAGGAGACCACCTCGGACTACGACCGTGAGAAGCTGCAGGAGCGCCTGGCCAAGCTCGCCGGCGGCGTTGCGGTGATCAAGGTCGGCGGCGCGACCGAGGTCGAGGTCAAGGAGAAGAAGGACCGTGTCGAGGACGCGCTGAATGCGACCCGCGCCGCGGTGCAGGAAGGCATCGTGCCGGGCGGCGGCGTCGCGCTGCTGCGCGCCAAGAAGGCGGTCGGCCGTCTCACCAACCCGAATGCCGACGTCCAGGCCGGCATCAACATCGTGCTCAAGGCGCTCGAAGCTCCGGTCCGCCAGATCTCGGAGAACGCCGGTGTCGAGGGCTCGATCGTGGTCGGCAAGATCCTCGAGAACAAGTCGGAGACCTTCGGCTTCGACGCCCAGACCGAGGAGTATGTCGACATGGTCGACAAGGGCATCATCGACCCCGCCAAGGTGGTGCGCACCGCGCTGCAGGACGCCTCCTCGGTGGCCGGCCTCTTGGTGACCACCGAAGCGATGGTCGCCGAACTGCCGAAGGATGCGGCGCCGGCGATGCCGGGCGGCGGCGGCATGGGTGGAATGGGCGGCATGGGCGGCTTCTAAGCCCCCGCCACATTCGCATCGAGATCGAAGGCCGCCTCCGGGCGGCCTTCTTTTTTGTGGGCTGCGTGATGAGCCTGCGTGCAGGGCAATCACTCGGCAGGCTGGTGCACGGTGAGGAAGACGAATGGCGTCTGAGAGAGCCATAGTAAGAAGCATTGGACGACATACGCTTGTGGCCCTTCTCGGTCATGCCAAGCTGGCTATCGAACGTCTGGTGCACGGGGTGAAACGGACAGTTTCGGTTGCGCGTTCCGATTTCCGGGTTTGCCCCAAAATGCGAAATGCCGGGGATCTCAGTGACTTCCTGCGCCTTTCATTGCCATTCTTAGAGCTGCGTGGTCTTCAAGCCGATGGCGATTGCTGTCCTGGTTTGATCCTAGTCGAGCTCAGCAGCATTGCGGCCGCGATCATCACCAGGATGCCAGCGAGACTGAGCGCGATCTGCATCGCAAGCCCGTCCGAGATGTCGACCAGCGCTATGTGGCTGGCGAGAGCCAGTAGAACGCCGAAGCAATAGATTGCCAGCGAGTTCTCGCCACAGCGGATCGCCCCGCGCATCACCGGCGTCGTCAGCCCTCGCCAAGTGCGAGGCACGAACCATACCGCCAAAATCGCAAGGGCAATAAAATGCAGCAATCGCAAGGGATCGAGATCCGATTTGTCCACTAGGTAAAGCAGCTTCGCCAGGGCTTGTGGGACGAGCACTTCCGGTGGTTTGATGCTCCAACCCAATGCGATAGTCAGGCTAAAGGCCAAATAGAGAGCGGCAAGTACAAGGGCCGTGCGTGAGGTCATCCACGGCCGGAACCTCTCGCCCTCCGTGATACACCACGCTCCAAGCACAAGCAGCAACTGCCAGGCCAGCGGATTGAAGAACCAAGCATTGTTCGGCCACGTCGAAACGGTCCAGCCGAAGAGGTGCACCAGCGCATAAAGCAACAGCGAGGCGCCGAGCGTTACGTTCGGCACTCGCAGCAGAAGCCACAGCAGTGGCGCGAACAAAAGATGGAAAACCACGAAGAGCGGCAGAATGTCGGTGTTGACGGGACGGTATTGCAGGATCGCCGCATGCGCGAGCGCAGCTCCCGGATGTTCCAGGAGAATGCGCGTATTGGTCTCGTCGGCAACCCGGCCGCCGCCTGCGAGGTAAACTACGATGGCGCAAGCAACAGTGAGCAGCAGAAATGCGGCATAAATGTCCCAGCTTCGCCGCAGCGTACGGCGGATCACGCCGGGCCAGCCGCCGCGCGCATGCGCCTTGCCGTAGGCCAGCGCGCAGGTCACACCCGAGACGAACATGAACACTTCCGCGGTATCGCTGAAGCCGTAATTCCGCAGCGTCAGCCAGCTTCCGACGTTGTTGGGGACATGGTCAAGAAAGATGCACCAGAGCGCAATGCCGCGGCAAGCATCGATGCGCAGGTCCCGGCCGGGCTCCTTCAGCTCCGGCAGCGCGCGCGCCAGTGGCTTCGCAGGTGTCGCGAGTAGCTTAGGTTCGAGCTGCCGATGCCGGCCGCGCAACACCTTGGCAATGCGTTCAATCTCCGCCACCGTCCGTCGGATGTCAGTCTTCGACGCAGCCCCGCCGCGATCCCTGTCGAGGTCGACAGGCGCGTCACTGTCGGGGCGCCATCGCATCGGTTCCCGAGAATCGGCTAGATCGATCGAACTGATCCTTATCATCTCGACGGAGCTGCTGGGCGGCGGCGCAGGCACCATCATCATGGTGGCAACGGGCCGAAAGGACGGAAATGACAAGCCTTCCATGGACTCTTCGTCGGTAACAACCTCGTATGAGCCCGCCGGTAACAGTCGTTCGACACTTGCGATCCGGAATGGGTGCTTGAAAAGCACCGTTTCACGCCGCGATCGGGTCATCGTCATGCTCATTCTCGCAGGTTGACGACGAGGCGACCGCCGCAGCGGATAGCGCTGGCATACAGAGACGATGTCGCGCGCGCTGAAATGCTCTTCGGCGGACGGGCGCTAATCAGCACCTCGGGTGAATGCGTTTCCATTGCAACCTGAAGCCGGAAACTCTGCCTCAGAGCCCTGCCAGTCCGGGCCAAGACTTATCGAATACTGGTTACCGTCCAGACAGCGAATGCTCCAGCTATCGATCCCGGATTCGGTGCTGCCTTGATACACGTTCCGAACAACAACACCGCAAGCCTGCTTTTTGTTTTTCAGAATGGAGGTCCAGAAAGCGAGTTGCCTCGCCTGATCCAGCGCAAGTATCCGCGTCGTCGTTTGGTTGGCCGCGTAGGCCTTTTTGAAAGGATCGGGAGCTAATACCCTGGAGGGTACGCCTGTTGATGTAGCGGCGGTGGCCTGTTCAAAAGACAGATCAGTATCCAGAACAAACCAGGCAGCCAGCCATATGACGACGAAGCTCGCGGCAACCACCGTGATAAAATTGCGCGAACGCCTCATCATGTCTCTCCCTCCCGGAGATCGAGACATTGGTGGACGTCGCGGCGTCGCGAGGCCCACAGAAACCTGACAAATTATGGCACTTCGCGAACAACATCGATCGCTGCGACAGCCTGCGTGCGAGGCCTAAACTTCGACGAGCAGCAGCTCAACGAAGTGCAGCACCAACGGCGGCGGGTTCAAGCAGCGGCGCCGATGTGTTCCTGGGAAAGCTGGAAGGTCGGGCTGACTAACGCCTTTTGGAACCGTGTCAACTCGGCTCGAACCGTCGCGTGTCATTGCGTTGCCGAGCGGCGAAACAAGTCGCGTAACGGCAAGATGCGAAACGTGGCATCCATTGGCGGATGTCGAATTCGGCCACACGCAACCTTATCGATTTGGACACCATGTGCCTGTCAAGGGCAAACACAACTCACGAATTATGAACGCGTGGAGGTTTCAAACAACCGCTGAGGCTATCGAATGGCGGCGGCGCGCGAGAAGGCCCAGATCGCATGATGCGCAGAGCGAGAGCAACGTTTCTTCCTGGCCCATCTCGGACCTCCCGATGTGGTCCGCTATAGCGCCGCTAACGGCGGCACAGCGGACATCGGCGGCCCGACTGCGGCGCGGGGCCATGAGTATACGCCCGACGTGGGACGCCTCAATGCGCGACCGCAACGACCTTACGAGGCGTCCAGGCCCACAGCCCGCTACGCGACGCAGATGTCATCCACCGCGACCTTCTGAAACAGATGCGGCGACGCCACCGCCGAGTCCGGATAGGCCGCAAGCTTGGCCCTGAACTCGGGATTGGCGAAGGCGGCGCGGAAGGCCGCGGTGGATTCCCAGACTGCATAATTCAGATAGGCCGGGCTGTCGCCGAGCGCGCGGTGCAGCTGGGTCGAGATGAAGCCGGGCTGCCGCTTCATGATGGCGGCGTCGGCCTGCCAGGCTTTCAGAAAGATCTCCTCGTCGGCCTTGTCGAGCGTGAAGAGGTTGATGAGTACGATGTTGCTGGCTTCGACCGCGAGCTGGCGGTCGATCGGGAATGCGGGGTCGAGGGGGCGCATCTGCGGCATGGCCGGCTCCGTTGATTTGGTGCTATGATGTCATTTTGTTACGATGGATACATATTGTATTGACATCATGATGTCAATCTAAACTTATGGTGACAAATGCCGCAAATCAAACGAACGCCGGCCGGCGAAGCCCTGAGCGACCTGATTCTCGACCTGTTCAGGCTCAACAGCCTGCTGTTCACCGCCGGCGACCGGATGGTGGCGGGACTTGGGCTGACCAGCGCGCGCTGGCAGATCCTCGGCGCCATCGTCACCGCCGAACGCCCGCAACCGGTCGCGTGGCTGGCGCGCGACCTCGGCGCTGCCAGACAGAACGTGCAGCGGATCGTCAACGACCTGCAAAGGGACGGGCTCGTCACATTCGAGACCAATCCGCATCATCGCCGCGCCCAGCTCGTCGTGCTGACCGAGAAGGGGCGGCAAAGCTTCGACGCGGCGATGCGCCTGCAGCTACCCTGGGTGAACGGCCTTTCCGACGGATTGTCGATGAAGGACATCGAAACCGTGAGTCGCGTCGTCAGCACGCTGCGCGGCAGACTGGAGAGCGGCCAGGAACCTGAAGACCGCGCATGACAGCGATTCTGGAGGCGCCGCCGTTAGGCGGCCTTCTTTTTTGGCCAATGAGACGGAGGTTTGCTAGTTACGACGGAACCGATTCTGCCCTTCGAGGACTTATCGTATGCGCGCGCTCCCGCTCCTGTTGCTCGGTCTTGCCGTCGCCTCGGCGCCTGCTCTCGCCCAGATGAAGCTGCAAACGAAGGCGGCGCCGTCGAATGGCCCCGAGACGCGCTATTTCACCGCGATCGACGGCCTGATGGACGGCAATGCCGACGTCGTGCTGAAGGAAACCCGGCAGGGGAAGACCGTGACCGCGGCCGTGCTCGACGTCTGCTATCCCGCCGACAAGAGCTCCGACCGCAAGGACCGCTTCGTCGCGAACCTGACCGTCAACGGCCAGACGCTCACCGGCACCTCCCAGAGCGTCGCCGACAAGCAGCCGGTGACCGTCAAGCTGAACCGCAAGCAGACCGGCGACAGCTTTGAGTTCCGCGGCCAGATTACGATCGGCCAGACCGTGACCGAGGTCGCCTCGACGGACAATTCCGATCTCAGCGAGAAGGAATTCCAGGACAACCAGGCCACCGAGGACGGCATCACGCCGCAGCCGAAGGACTTCACCGACGTCTCGCCGGAATCGATCGGGGTGCGGGTCAAGCTCGATGCGGCAACCGATTTCCTCAAGAGCCTGAAAGGCGAGGCGGTCGAGATCGGCACCTCCAGCCTCGCGGTGACCTGCGATGCGATGCGCTCCGGCGAGCAGACCATCAACCTCACCGTCGATCCCGAGCACGCCAGCGCGCTGCTTGCGAAGGCGAAATCAGCGCCCGGCGTGATGGCGGCCGGCTGGACCAGCGGCGTGGTCGAGATGGACCGCACCATCCGCTTCGCCGCCGCCGATTGGCGTGACGGCGACAAGATCAACAAGGACAAGCTCGCATCCGCGATCGCGGGCGTGCTGGCGAAGACGCTTGCCGCAAAGCCGGCCTCCGCGACATGGAACGCGAATACCGGCAAACTCAAGCTGGTGCTGAAGCGGCCCAGCGCGGTTTACCCGGCGCTCGGCCTCACCCAGAACTACGAAGTCACCGCCCTCGTCTCGCCCGACAAGCCCGGCAGCTCGGACAGGCTGATGCTGTGGGTCTCGAGCCCCACCGTCTCGACGTCGGACGACAGCGCCGGCGCCAAGCTCAATCTCTCCGACGATTCCAGCAGCGACGAGGAAGGCAGCGAGGCCAAGGACGACAACGGCGCGATCGACGCGCTGGTCAAGGAGCTCAAAGGCCAGCGCTGGGACGCCGACAAGTCGGTGTGGCGCTGAAGCCGGCGCTCTCCTGATTCAGGCCGTCCTGCGCTTCAACGGCACGACGTTGTCGCGCGCCGCCTCAGGACTGGGGTCAGGACCGGACTGAAGCATCCCGTCATCTCTGACGAACAGTTCAGAGCGAGGGTCGATCGCAAGGCGCTCGAACAGCGCTTGCAACTCGGGCCGAAGTCCGTCGCCGCACAGCGCGGCGATCGAATGAAATTTGCGCATGATGTTCTCCTCCATGCTGCGGGCAACGATTGCGCGTCGGCGTGTTGCGGGCCACCCGCTTTCCGATTGCACGATGGCGTTTGAGAAGCGGCGCTAAGCGCCATATCGACAAAGCGGAATCTCGCCCCCGACGCGCTCGCGCGCCCGATCCGGAATCGGGTGGCTCGACACACGTCTTCGAATGCCTATTGCGCGCATCGAGACAACGCCGGTCGCGATACCGGCAACGCGCAAATGGAGACGATCCGATGTCAGAGGAAAACAAGACCATCGTAGGCCGGTGGTTCAAGGAGTTCTGGGGCAACCCCTGGAATCCGCGCATCATCAACGAGCTCGCAGCGGCGGACATTGTCGTGCATTACCCGATGCACGAACCGAAGAAGGGCCGCGCCGCGGTGACGAAATTCATGACCGAGTTTCGCGAAGCGTTTCCGGATCTCAATTTCCGGGGCGTCGGCGATCTCGTCGCGGAAGGCAACCTCGTTATCGGCCGCTGGGAAGGCGGCGGCACCCACACCGGAACTGCGTTCAGCGACTTCCGGCTCGGCTCGCTGCCCGCGGCCTCCGGGCGCAAGATGACATTCGCCGGCACGACCGTGCTGCGCGTGCAGGACGGACGGATCGCCGAAGAGCTCGGACAGGAAGACGCGATCACCGCCATGCTGCAACTCGGCCTCATCCGCTTGCCCGAACCGGACGGCACCGCGACACGGCCCGGCGGCGAACTGCCCGCCGGCTGGAACAACATGCCGGGATCGGCAGCGGCCTCACGCTGAACACGGCTGCGCGGCGTGATTGCATCGACGATCGCATCAAGACTCCCGAACGCTCGTCCCATGTGTTCGGGTAGGCCAATCGATCGCCTCAGTGAAATTGAAACTCTCCAAGCTGCCGACTTACTGGACGTATTCCAATGTTACTGCGCCGGCATGGCATCTCCTGATGCAGCGCCGGCTGCAGTCTCTCCGCAGCGGCCCTTCATCAAGCCGGAAAGATCAGGCACGTCGTCGTGCCATGTGCGAGCAGCCGCCCCTTCTCGTCGGTGACCCTGCCTTCCGCGGTGCCGATGCGGCGGCCGCAATTGAGCACCTGGCCCTCGGCCCGGATCGGACCGGTGTCCGGCGTGATCGGCCGCACCAGCGAGATCTTGAATTCGAGCGTGGTCTGGCTCGTTCCGGCATCGAGCGTCGACTGCACCGCAAGGCCCATGCAGCTGTCGAGCAGCGTTGCGGTGAGCCCGCCATGCACGGTGCCTGCCGGATTGAGATGCGCATCCGTCGGCAGCAGCGTGACGACGACGCGGCCGTGCTCGGCTTCAGTGACGTCATAGCCGAGGGTCCGCGCGATGGTGTTGAGCGGCAACGCGCCAGAGGCGAGCCCTTGCACGAATTCGAGGCCGCTCATCTTGAGTTTCTGTTCGGCACTGACGGTGCCGTAGCTCCTGGCCATTGCTGATCTCCATTATTTCATCGTGATGTTTGGCAGCCGTTTCCGTCGCAGCGAGACGGGCGAACGGCCGTAGAGCTTTGCGAATGCGGCGTTCATGCGCCTTGCGCTGGAGAAACCGGCGCGCTGCGCCACCAGACAGATCGGGAGATCGCTGCCGTCGATCAGGCGCTTGGCGCGCTGCACGCGCAGCGAGAGTGCGACCTGCAGCGGCGAGGCATCGAGATGCTCGGCGAACAGACGCGACAGATGCCGCGCGCCGATGCCGAGCCGATCGGCCAGCGCAGCGACATTGCCACGGTCGAGTGCGCCCGTTTCGATCAGCGCCAGCGCGCGCTCGACCGTCGTCCTGGTGCCCTTCCATGCCGGGCAGAACGGCGCCGCCTCGGGACGGCAGCGCAGACAGGGCCGGAAGCCGGCGCGCTCGGCCGACGCGGCGCTGCCGTAGAACCGCACATTGCGGGCGAGCGGCGTGCGCGCCCGGCACACCGGACGGCAATACACGCCCGTCGTCCTGACCGCGACGAACACAATGCCGTCCCAGGCCGGATCGCGGCGCTGAAAGGCTGTATACTGTGCGGCGAAATCGAGCATGCCATCGCTATAGCGACGCCCGCGCGCCGCGACGACCCGCTTTGCGGAGACGGCGTCCGGAAACGACCGCCTGGAGTTAGAGGCACCTGGTCATGAACAGGCTGAGCGGATCGGGCGCGTAGCCCCCGAACGCCGGACATTCCCGGTAGCCGGCGGCGCGATAGAGCCCGATCGCCTCCGGCTGCCGGATTCCGGTCTCCAGGCTGATGCGCGCGATCTGCCGGTCGCGCGCGGCGTCCTCCAGCGCGTCGAGCAGGCGGCGGCCGAGCCCTTGCCCGCGCGCGTCGGCGCGCACGAACATTCGCTTCATCTCGGCATGACCGGGCGCGATGAGGCGGAAGGCGATCGACCCGAGCACCTCGCCATCGCGCCGCGCGACGAGGAAGACCGTATCCGGGACGGCAAGCGTCTCGACGGGGGCGAGGTGATTGCTATCGGGCGGATACAGCGCCTGCATATGGGCGTCCGACAGATCGATCAGCTGCTGCACGTCGGGCTGCCGCGGGTCTTCGGGGGCGATACTGGTTTCAGGCTTGTGCATCTCTGGCCCAACGCAGGGTCGTCGTCGCGATTGTCGGCAGCCCTCACCGCCCCGTCAATTTGCGGGGCCTGCGACCAAAAGACTTCGTGCTGCCGCAGTTCGGTCACCGAAAATTAAGGCTCGATTTAGTTTCGAGGATCATCCTTTGCGTCACCGAACACGGGTCACGCCATGCAAGACCGCGAGCCGATCAGTCCTGGGAGCATCTGGCCAACGGATGTGACGGAGGGTCATTCGCCGGCGCAGACGGCGGACCTCTGGGACGTCTCCAACGAGAACCACGACGCCGCCCTGCTGCTGCGCGAGCCGTTCGCCGACCGGATCGGCACCGCGCTGCTGGCAGCCACCGCACTGGCCGCAAGCTTCGTGCTGGGATGGACGGGCGGCGCCAACTGGCACGATTTTGCGGCTCCCGCCCCGATCCCGGTTGCCCAGAAGGAAGCGCCTGTCCCGCATGTTGCCGAGACGCGGTCGAGCCCAAGAAGCGAATCGAGGGGCGAGCGCCGGGCCGCGTCCAACGCCGACCCCGTCGTCACCGGCAGCATTCCGAAGAACACCCCTGCCAGCCCGCGCCCGCTCGCTCTCGGCGCCGCGCCCACCAGCCTGAACGCGCAGGCCGCGGCGCTCGGAACGAAGCAGCCCGTGGGAGCAGCGGCGGAGACCCGGCCGAGCACGATTCCCGGCTGGTCGGTGGTCGAAGTCCGCGATGGCACCGCCGTGCTCGAGGGGCCGGAGGGCGTCAAGATGGCCGCACGCGGCGACGTCGTCCCTGGCCTCGGCCGGGTCGATTCCATCGTGCGCTGGGGCAATCGCTGGATCGTTGCCACCGCAAGCGGATTGGTCGCAACGCCCTGAGCCCGCGCGATGCGCGTCAGTTGCTGTTGATCACGAAACGCAGCTGCCTGCTTCCGATGAACGTGACCTGATCACCCTGCCGCCGCCAGCTCGTCGTATCGCCGAGTGCTGTGAGCAGATCCTTGTCGGCCTGCGCCCGCTCCGGCGTGCAGTTGCGGTTCTCCATCGCGCCGGGAACGAACACGATGGTGTTGCCGGCAACTGAGAACTGACCCTTGCCGCCGTCGCACCACAGCTCGAGGATCACCTCGCCATTGTCGCCGACCTCGATCGAGGGAATCCGCTTGGAGCCCGGCATGCGCGCGGCATCGAGCGTCATCACGAAGCCGAACGGGAATTCTTCCTGGGCCTGCACCGGCCCCGCGCCAAGCGCCGCTGCAACGACCACCAAAGCGGCCATGCCGCCGTTCAGAGTCCGCTTCATCGAGATCATGCCATTCCCAGGAATTGCGACGCCGCCCTTGTATGGGACGAGGCTGCGATTGGCCAGAATGGCGGCGCGAGAAAAAGTGCTTGAAAAGCAAAATCCCCGCGGGCTCGCACCCGCGGGGACCTTCGTTTGGGCGACGCCTCGCCTCTTTACTTCAGAACCATCGCCGTGAACGGGTAGACATAGGCCTGCAGGGTCACGAACAGACCGACCAGGCACGCCAGCACGATCGAGTGCAAGAACACGTAGCGCAGGATCGATCCTTCGTGGCCGTACCAGTTGGTCGCGGTGGAGGCGACCACGATCGATTGCGCGTCGATCATCTTGCCCATCACGCCGCCCGAGGAGTTCGCCGCCGCCATCAGGATCGGCGACAGGCCGAGCTGCTCGGAGGTGATCTTCTGCAGGTTGCCGAACAGGATGTTGGACGAGGTGTCCGATCCGGTCAGCGCCACGCCGAGCCAGCCAAGCAGGGTGCCGAAGAACGGGTAGAGCACGCCGGTCGCCGCGAAGGCGAGGCCGAGCGTGGCGTCGACGCCGGAGAGCCGGGTCAGCGTGCCGATCGCCAGCATCGCCGAGATCGTGATCAGCGAGATCGCGCACAGGCGGATGGTGCGGCCGTATTCGGCGATCAGCTTGAGCGGCGAGAAGCCCATCAGGAGACCCGAGATGATCGCGGCGATCAGCAATCCGGTGCCGGTGAACGACAGGTAGGTGAAGCCGAACACCGCAGCTTCCGGCGTCGGCTTGGCTACCACCGGCGGCACCTTGAGGATCAGCTTGTCGAGATCGGGGACCGGATAGTTCCAGACGAAGTTGGCATTCGCCCAGGCCTTGAAGGCGCCGTTGCCCCAGATCAGCATCAGGATGCAGACGATGATCCACGGCAGCAGCGCGCTCCACAATTCGCCCTGGGTCAACGGCGTCTTGTCGAGCGGCTTGGCGGCCGCCATCGTCGCCGCCGATTCATCGCGGCCGCGCAGCGCGGGCGACAGCCAGAGCTGGCGCGGCTGCCAGATCTTGAGGAACAGGATCAGCGCGCCCATCGAGATCAGCGAGGCGCCGATATCGACGATCCAGGGATTGATGTAGTTCGAGATCACGAATTGCGGGACCGCAAACGACACGCCGGTGACCAGGATCGCCGGCCACACTTCCTTCATGCCGCGCCAGCCCGCGAACGCCCATACCACCCAGAACGGCACGATCAGCGAGAACAGCGGAAGCTGCCGGCCGACCATGGCGCCGAGGATGTAGGGATCGAGCCCGGTGACCGAGGCAAGGCCCTGGATCGGCGTGCCGAGCGCGCCGAAGGCGACCGGCGCGGTGTTGGCGATCAGCGACAGGCCGGAGGCTGCGAGCGGCGAGAAGCCGAGCCCGATCAGCACCGCACCGGTGATGGCGACCGGCGTACCGAAGCCCGAGGCGCCCTCGAAGAAGGCGCCGAACGAGAACGCGATCAGGAGCAACTGCAGGCGGCGATCCTCGGTGACGCCGCCGACCGCGCGCTTCAACAGCTCGAACTTCCCGCACCTCACCGTGACCTGGTAGAGGAAGATGACGTTGAGCACGATCCAGCCGATCGGAAAGAACCCGGTGACGATGCCGAGGATCGATGCGCGGATCGACATGCCGGCCGGCATCGTGAACACGAAGATCGTGATCAGGTTGGTCACGATCACGGCGACGATGGCGGCGATATGTGCCTTCACCTTGCCGCTGGCGATCAGCACCAGCAGCGTGACCACGGGAATGGCGGCCGCCAGCGTCGACAGCCCCGCATTGCCGAGCGGATTGTAGATTTGATTCCAGGTGCTCATCTCGGGGTCCTTCCCACATTCTTTTGCAGCGCCCCGGCCTCGGTGCAGGCTGGCGCGCTGGTGCGATTGCGGGAGTCCGTCGGAAGAATTGCAGCCCCGGCTCGCGAATGAACGATCGGTAAGGATCGCTCACATCCTCGCGAAAAATCGAAGGTCCCCCGCCCCTCGCCGTTGTCGTCATGCTAGAGTTGACTCGATCGCCGGGACAAGCCAACGCTTGCATGCCAGACCTACGACTTTAGTCGAGGATCACGCCGATTGTCCCGATTCTTCAGGCCGTTGCGGCCACTTCCCCGGAGACGATAATCTGTGAACAACATTCGCTCGACGCTCGCGACGGTGTGGCGCATCGCCTCGCCCTATTTCAACTCCGACGACAAATGGGCAGGCCGCGGACTTCTGGCAGCGGTGGTGATCATCGAGCTCGCCAGCGTGTTTCTGACCGTGCTGTTCAACCGCTGGAACAATGTTTTCTACAACGCGCTGCAGGAGCGTGATCAGGCGGTCTTCACCTATCAGATCGGCTATTTCTGCGTGCTCGCGGCGTTCTGGATCGGCCTGAAAGTCTACCAGCTCTATCTCAATCAATGGCTGCAGATCCGCTGGCGGCGCTGGATGACCACGCGTTATCTCGGCGGCTGGCTGCACGACGCCAACCACTATCGCATGCAACTGCTCGGCGACGCCGCTGATAACCCGGACCAGCGTATCGCCGACGACACCCAGCGCTTCGTCGAACAGACCCTGACGCTCGGGATCGGACTATTGAGCGCCGTGGTGACGCTTGCTTCCTTCGTCTTCATCCTGTGGGGCCTTTCCAATCAGGCGCCGCTGCATCTGTTCGGCAAGGACCTCGCGATTCCCGGCTATTTGGTGCTGGGCGCGCTGGTCTACGCGATCCTCGGAACGGTCTTGACCCATGTGATCGGCAGGCCGCTGGTCGACCTCAACTTCCGGCAGCAGCGGTTCGAGGCCGATTTTCGCTTCAACCTGGTGCGGACCCGTGAGAACGCCGAGCAGATTGCACTGCTCCACGGTGAACCGGCCGAGCGCACGCGATTGCTCGATCGCTTCGGCTTCGTGGTCGGGAACTGGCTCGACATCATGCAACGAACCAAGAAGCTGACCGCGTTCACCGCGACCTATTCGCAAGCCGCCGTGATCTTTCCGTATGTGTTGATCGCACCGGCTTATTTCGCCAACAAGATCCAGCTCGGCGGCATGATGCAGACCGCGTCCGCCTTCAGCAGCGTGCAGGATTCACTGTCCTTCTTCATCTCGGCCTACCGGACGCTGGCCGAATGGCAATCAGTGGTCGCGCGTCTCGATGGCTTCGAGAACTCGATCCGCGGTGGCGATGCGCTCGCGCAGCGGCAGGACATCATCCACGTCAAGCCCACAGGCGGTGACGCGATCGATCTCGACGATCTCCTGGTCACCCTGCCGGACGGCAAGCCGCTGCTCGCAGCGGACGGCTTCAGCCTTCGCGACAATGAACGCACCCTGGTCACCGGTCCCTCCGGCGCCGGCAAGTCCACGCTATTCCGCGCAGTGGCCGGCATCTGGCCGTTCGGCCGCGGCTCGGTCAATATCCCGGCCAATGCCAGCCTGATGATGCTGCCGCAACGTCCCTATCTGCCGATCGGCTCGCTGCATGACGCGGTGGTCTATCCGGGCCAGGCCGCGAGCTACGATGCGGGACGGGTCCGCGAGGTCCTCGTGGCGGTCGGACTGCCGCAGCTCGCGGCGCGGCTCGAGGAAGAAGCGCACTGGAACCGGATGCTGTCGCTCGGCGAGCAGCAGCGGCTCGGCATCGCCCGGGCGCTGCTGCATGCGCCGCAGTTCCTGTTCCTCGACGAGGCGACGGCCTCGCTCGACGAGCCGTCGGAGGCCGCGCTGTACCGACTGATCGCCGAGAAGCTGCCCGACACCACGGTGGTTTCGATCGGCCACCGTTCGACGCTCGACGCCTTCCACCAGCGCAGCATTTCGCTGGTCCGCGACGGCGACCGCTTCACCTTGCGTGACAAGGTCGAGGCCGCCGCGTCGTAACTGCGTGACGAGATTAAGGTCGAACAGCGACCGCGATGGCGCTGCGCTCCCGCTCCCCGTTCTTACGGGGTCGAGACGAGCGAAGCTCGCTCTTGGAGGGTTGGGGTGGGGGCCTCCGCGCATTTGGCGATAGTCATGTTTGCGGAAACTCCCCCTCACCCGGATCGCATCTTCGATGCGATCCGACCTCTCCCCGCACGCGGGGCGAGGTGGAGCGGCGCCCGCAAAACAAAGGGGGCGGCAGATTGCTCTGCCGCCCCCGCGATCCTCGGAAGAGGAAATTACTTCAGGTTGGACATCGCGGTCAGGTCGACCGAGAGCTTGGCGATACCGGCTGCGCCGCACCAGTTGGAGCCCGTGCCGCCCGGATTGATCGGGGTGACGTTGGTGGTTCCGCCCGCGGTGAAGTCGCTGGTGAAGGCGCTGCAATTGCCCTTCGACAGGTCGGTGTCGGAGTAGCGCAGATCGAGCGTGAACACCTTGTAGGTGAAGCCGATGCCGATGTTCCAGGTGTTGTAGTCGGCATACTTGATGCCGTTCGGGAACGCCGGAACGCCGTAGAAGCTATCGGAGGTGCCGAGCCACTGCCGGCCGAACTCACCCGACACATACATGCCGACGCCGCTGGTGCCGAACACGGTGCTCGGCGCAGTGTACTTGCCGATGATCGAGGAGTAGTTGCCCCAGGCGCCGGTGTTGAGGAAGTTGGGCGAGTAGTACTCGTTGATGGTGAACGCCCAGTTGTCGTTGATGGTCCAGGTCGCCTTGCCGTAGACTTCGAAGAACGAGACGTCCTTCTTCATCACGTTGCCGTTCAGCAGGGCGTTGGCTGCGCACTCCGGGCTGAGCAGCTTGCCGGCGGTGTCGGTCGGCGCGCCGAAGTAGCAGGTTCCACCCGGATACAGGTAACCCCAGACACCGATGTCGAAGGCGAAGGCGCCGAAGGTCGGGCGGATACCGCCGTAGACGTCGACTTCAGCCGCAGCGCGGTTAGCGAAGGAGATGCTTTCGGTCGAGGTGCCGATGTAGAGCTGCAGGTCCTTGTTGACGTTGTAGCGCGGCTCGAAATAGGCGGTGACCGACGGATTGTGGTTGGACTGGGTGACGCCGCGGAAGATGTAGTCGCTCATGATGCCGGCGCCGAAGGCGACATCCCAGGGATCGAAGGGAGCCGGCGGCGGCGCCTTGACAGCCTTCACCGCCATGTCAGCTGCCATTGCCGAGCTCGAAATCATTGCTAGCGCCGTTGCTAACAAAGCCAGTTTCTTCATGACGATCCCCATCTACTTTTCAAGACAGCCCAGCTCCGGTGGCCCCCAGGGCGCGCGATAACGGACTGCAACTCAATCGCGTGGGATCAATCTGAGGCCCGTGCACGGTACCGTGAAGGCGAAAAGACATGCATCTGCCGACTTTTTAGGCGTTCTGGGCTCCTCGCCACACGTTGGTTGGCGGGTGTTGCATTTGCACCACAAGACTCAAGGCTCCCGCCCCGGTTGAGCGGCACGCAAAATCGGATTCGAGCAACAGTTCGACATGCTGTGGTCGGTATCGACGCGAATCGCGCCTCCGCAAAACTACGGACGGCCGATACGGAAAAAGCCGCAGCGGCGTCCGCTGCGGCTTCGATCAGGTGAACCGGTGTAGGTTCGGCTAGTGGTGCTCGCTGTCGGAAGTGCCCCAGCTCGGCGCCGGCTCGTGGCTCGGCGTGGCCCAACTCGGGGCCGGCTGCGGCTCGGGCGCCGGGGGTGCTGCGACCGGGGCGGCCGGCTTCGGCGCGGCGGCCTTCTTCGGAGCGCTCTTCTTGGCGGCCTTCTTCGCAGCCTTCCTGGGCGCGGCCTTCTTCGGCGCGGCCTTCTTCGCAGCCTTCTTCGCGGTCTTCTTGGCTGACTTCTTTGCAGACTTCTTCGCGGCCTTCTTCGCCGTCTTCCTGGCCGACTTCTTCGCGGACTTCTTCTTCGCCGCTACCGCCTTCTTGGCCTTTTTGGCCTTCTTGCTTTTCTTCGCCTTCTTCGACTTCGCCATCGTGGTCCTCCTGTTGCCGCTGATTTGAGTCCACCGCGTATTGAAGTGATCGCTTGCCGGTCAGCAGCTGCACCTCGAGGAGAGGCACCTTCCACTTCGCTTGTCGGGCATGATAGCCGCGCGATCGCTTCGCGTCTGTAGCAGGGAAGCGCCGGTCCTTCAGTTTGCGTCAGGGCAAGGCTGGGGTCCGGATCATGCTCGAATGGCAGTCGATCAATTCAATCCTGGCCGGGGACCTCCTGTCGCCCAATCGAGAAGCTCAATCGTGTGCACCACAGGAACTGACGTACCGCCGGCAATCTGAACCATGCAACCAATATTGCCCGCAGCGATCATGTCCGGTTTGACAAGCGCAATATTGGCGACCTTGCGATCGCGCAATCTGCTCGCAATGTCGGGCTGGAGAATGTTGTAGGTCCCCGCCGAACCGCAACACAAATGGCTCTCGGGCACATCTTTCACCACGAATCCATTCTTGGAAAGCAATTCTTTCGGAAGTTGAGTGATTTTCTGTCCATGCTGCAACGAACAAGCCGAGTGATAGGCGACGGTGATGTCGCCTTTCTGCGTTGAAGGCGCGAGCTCGAGGCCAGCGAGATACTCGGTGATATCCTTTGCCAGCGCCGAGATTCGCTCGGCCGGCTCGGCGAATGTTTTGTCCTCGCGCAGCAGGTAGCCGTAGTCCTTGACGACTGTCCCACAGCCCGAGGTCGTCACCAGAATGGCGTCGAGCCCGTTCTGGTCCGCTTCCCTTTGCCACACCGTGACGTTGGCCCGTGCGCGCGCCAGCGCGTCGGCGTCCTGTCCCATGTGATGGGTCAACGCGCCGCAGCATTGCTCGTCCTTAACCAGCACCACCTCGACGCCGTGCCGGGTCAGCACGTTGATCGCGGCCTGATTGATGCGTGGCGCCAGCACCTGCTGGGCGCAGCCCTGCAGCAGCGCGACCCGCCCACGCCGACGGCCGGTCGCCGCAAACACAGTTCCCGCAGCCGGACCCGGCGGCGGCAGGCTGCGCGGCGCCAGCGCCAGCATGGCCTTGATCCGCCGCAGCAGGCCCGGGCTCGCCGCACCGACCGACGGCGTTGGCAGCAGCGCTGTGAACGGACGGGCAAGCCCCGCCAGGATCATGCTGATCCGGAACAGGCCCGGCCGCGGCAGCACGAAGGCGAGCACCGATCGCAGCAGCCGCTCGGTCAGCGGCCGCTCGTAATCCCGCTCGATCCTGACCCGGGCCTGGTCGACGAGGTGCATGTAGTTCACGCCCGACGGACAGGTGGTCATGCAGGCGAGGCACGACAGGCAGCGGTCGATATGCTTGACCACGTCCGCCGTCGGCGGCTTGTCCTTCTCCAGCATCTCCTTGATCAGGTAGATGCGGCCGCGCGGGCTATCGAGTTCGTCGCCGAGCAGCACATAGGTCGGACAGGTCGCGGTGCAGAAGCCGCAATGCACGCAGGCGCGCAGGATCTTGTCGGCTTCCTTGATGTCGGGATCGGCGAGCTGCGCCAGGGTAAACTCGGTCTTCATGCCCCCCCGCCTCGAATCATCCGGCCGCGGTTGAGAACCGATCTCGGATCGAAACTCGCCCGGACCCGTTCGCCGAGTGCGGCAAGCCCGGTCGGCTGCGGCTGGAACACGTCGACCGCACGGCGCACATCCTCGGTGGCGCGGATCAGGGTGGCGTGCCCGCCAATCGGCTCGACCTGGCCGCGGACCAGCGCGGCCTGCGCGTCGGCATTCGGCGGCACCGCGGCCCAGATCAACCCGCCGCCCCAATCGTAGATCACATCACCGCCGGTGGCGCGCGACAGCGCCTGGCCCAGCGCGCCGCCTGAAGCCGGCGGGCAAACGATGCGCCACACCGGCCAGGCCCCGAGCGTGCCGTTCGCCGCGAACGGCACCACGTCGCGCAGCGCGCTCCAGATCAAGGCCGAGGCGTCATCAGTGAGGCTGTCGACCGTTCCATAGGAGGAGAGTGTCTGGCTGAGCGAGGCCGCCCGGTGCGCCGCCGACGCCGAAATGCCCTCAAGCCGCACCAGCGTGACCGGCTGGCCGGAGCCTGCGAGGCCGGCGAACGCGCCGGTCCCGGACCGCAGCGCCGAACCCGGCAAATGCGCCGCACCCGACACGTCGAAGGGCGAGCCCAGCGCTGCCGTCATCGCCTTGTTGGCGGTGACATCGTCGAGCCCGCGCAGCACCAGCGTCCGCTCGGCTTCCGGCTTCGGCATCACCTTGAGCGTCACTTCGGTCATGACCGCCAGCGTGCCCCAGGAACCGGTGAGCAGCTTGCAGAGATCGTAGCCGGTGACGTTCTTCACCACCCGCCCGCCGGTCTTGAAACTGTCGCCGAAGCCGGACACCGCGTGCGCGCCAAGCAGATGATCCCGGGCGCCGCCGGCCTTGATGCGGCGCGGACCGGCAAGGCCGGCGCCGATCATGCCGCCGATCGTGCCGGCTCCCGCGCTGCCGAGCAGCACGGACATGTCCATCGGCTCGAAGGCGAATTGCTGGTTCTTGGCGTCGATCAGGGATTGCACGTCAGCGAGCGGCGCGCCGGCCTGCACGGTGATGATCAGCTCGTTCGGCTCATAGGAGCTGACCGCGTTCAGCACCGAGACGTCGAGCACCGCATTGGTCGCCATCGGATGGCCGACGGCGCGTTTCGATCCATGACCAATGACCTCAAGCGGCTGCTCGCTGGCGACAGCGGCGCGCACCACCTCTTCGACGTCCTGGACGTCTCTGACTTTCAGCGTTTCCACCCGCTAGGCGGTAACGAAATTCGGCGCCGAAATCAAATGCGACGAACCCCACCGTCGCAACGCCGACGGAATGACCCGGGAGCGGGGCTTGCCGCCCGACAATGGTGGGAACGGCGGTCGGGCCACCCTGCTCGAGGTTTTGGCCGCATCGCGCCTCCTGCGCAGGCGGAGACGCAACACTTCGACCGATGTCGAACCATTTTCACGACATCGACATTTCGACCGTCGCCTAACCGAGTGCGCAGCGCGATCCCCTATCTGTCGCATTGCGGTTCGGCCGGCAAGACGGTTGGCGCACTTCATCTGGAGGCGATCATGAAACGTTCGGACGTCACGACCACGACGATGATGCTCACCCGACGATCGGCCATCGGCTCGTTCGCCGCGATCATGACGATCGCCGGCGTCTCGCCCTGGACCGGATCGCAAGCTCGATCGGAGCAAAGCAACGGAGGAATGCAAATGAAGCACTATGCGATGAGCACGAGAACCATCAGCGATGCGATCAACACATCAGGCCTGCTGGTCGTGGCGCAATGGGAAGCCAAGGAAGGCCGGGCCGACAAGGTCGCGGCAATCCTCGACGGCTTCCTGCCCGAGGCGCAGAAGGACCCCGGCACCAAGCTGTTCCTGATCGGCCGCGGCAAGGACAATCCGGCGCAGTTCCTGTTCTACGAATTGTTCCAGGACGAAGCGGCGTTCAAGGCACATGCGGAGAGCGCCTACTTCAAGACCTACATCGCGGAGCAGGCACTTCCCCTGCTGGCCAAGCGCGAGCGGACGCAATACGTGCTGCTGTAATCGACAGAGCCGCGGGAGGGCTTGTGATGCAGGCCCTCCCCCTCCGGTGCAGTATCAGACCGACGCGCGGCTGCCGCCGAGCGTCGCAGCCAACTCGATCCGCTCGGGCGATTTGCGCCAGAAGGCTGCGATCGAAATCCGGGAGAGCACCGCCGCCTCGATCCGTTCGACCTGCGCCCTGAGCCGCAGCGCATGTTTCTCGACCAGATGCCAGGACGCGACGGCGACGCCGAAGGCCAGCGGCAGGCTGATCAGGATGTTCAGATACCAGTGCTGAACCGGCGGGCCGAACGCGGCAACGCACTGCTGGATGACGAACCCATAGAGATAGAGCCCGTAGGAGTAATCGCCTGACGACACGAGCCAGTTCCGCCGCGGATTCATGAGGCCGAGATAGCACGCGACATAGGCGGCCGGCACCGGCGCCAGCGCGTCGCCGCGCCCCGTGGCCATGCCGGCGGCGCACAGCAACAGCGCGACCAGGCACGCCGTGCGGTTGTACGGCACCTTGTCGCGCCAAAGGTAGAAACCGACACCGGCAAGGAAGCAGAACACCAGAAGGTGCGGGCGAAGCTGGATCGGCACCTCCTCCCAGCGGTAGACGTCGTAGCTCACCAGCCCGACCTGAACGATCACCAGGAACACAAGGTAGGCCACCCTGTTGAAGCAAATCGTGGTCACCGCGAGCAGCGCCAGGATGACGTAGCACCACAATTCATACGGCACCGTCCAAAGCTGGGCATTCACCACGTCCGGCAGCGGATTGTGCAGGAAGACGCCCGGCAGCTCGTAATGGATGTCGCCGACGATATTGAGAAAATAGGCGTGGAATTTCGGGTCGGCGACATACTGCGCCAACGGCAGTTCGGTGAACACCGAGCCGATGATGACAGCCGACAGCGTCGTCTCGACCGCGAGCGCGGGCCCGATCCGAAGCACGCGCAGGCCGAGGAAGGAAATCAGGCTCTTGCACCGCTGCAGGCTCGCCGTCACCAGGAAGCCGCTCAAGGCAAAGAACAGCGCGAGGATCATCGCGATCGCGACACGGAACGAGCTCAATATTTCCAGCGCCCGGCCGAGCCCGAGTGTCACGTTCAGGCTGTGAAGGCAGATGATCGATACCGCCAGCGCAATCCGCATGTAGTCGAAACCTGCGGGCCGATTGCGCGAAAGAGCCAGTTGATCAGCCAGGCTGAACATGGGTTGCGTTTCCGGGGACACCTGCGTCTTGCCGACACTATCGAGCAATCAGCTAAGGCCGTGTAAACGCTGGACGTTGCTGTTCTGGCCGCAGGCGGAGGATGATCCGGCGATTCACGCTGCGCGCGCCGGCAACCGCAGCAACCGGTTAAGGTTGTCGGCTGACTAGCGCGATCGGTCGAATTTTATCGACCGATCCTGGCGGATCGACGGGTCCTTAGGGTGTGCTGCCTCTTAATGGATTTTTGTAGCCTGCCGTCACAGAACTCCAGACATGACATTCGCGGAACTCCTCGCAGCGGCCTTTTGGCCCATGGTCGCGCTTTTCGCGGTCCTGTTGACAATGACCAAGGACACCGTTCTGTTGCGCTACGTCCTGACGGCAGCGCTGGTGACGGTCTTTCTCTATTTCGGCCTATGGGTCGCTGACCCCGCGAGTTCGATCGTCGCAGTTTTGGATTTTTATGTGTTCGGTGCACTGCTTGGCGTCTTGGGGGCGGGAACGTGTCTTAAGCGGTTGCTAACTGGGCCGTTCGATATCAGGGCATGTTTGTTTTCGCTTGTGGCCGTGCTCATCGCCTTCCTCAATCTCGAGATCCTGTATCAGGATTTTTTCCACGCTCCCATTGTTCTCGAGGGCCGTGCACAAAATCTGCGAATTCAATCGCACCGAGGTGGATCGCAATACGTTGTCGAAATTGCGAGCCAAACGGTGAAGGTCACAACACCGGTCTACGAGCGCCTCAAATTCAACCCGAATGTACGTGCGGAAATCGGACGAGGATCGAACTACATCTATAGGATCGACTATCTATCAAACTAGCAGTTGCTGCCCAAGCCGGTGCTAAGCAGCCAGGGCGGCGATGTCGCTCGATCCGCCTCGGGTCAAATGCCGTCGACGGTGGCGAGCCCGCGATTTCCGCCTTGCCCTCGAAGCCCCACGCCTATGAGCACCCGCCCTAGAACCGCGGGATATCCGGGAAGGCCAGCTTGCCGGCGTGGACATGGACGCGGCCGAGCTCGGCGCAGCGGTGCAGGGTGGGAAACACCTTGCCGGGGTTGAGCAGACCCTCCGCATCGAAGGCGCATTTCAGCCGCTGCTGCTGGTTGAGGTCGATCTCGGTGAACATTTCCGGCATCAGGTCGCGCTTCTCGATGCCGACGCCATGCTCGCCGGTAAGCACGCCTCCAAGCTCGACGCAGCAACGCAGGATATCGGCGCCGAACGCCTCCGCCTTCTCGATCTCGCCCGGCTTGTTGGCATCGTAGAGGATCAAGGGGTGCAGATTGCCATCGCCGGCGTGGAACACATTGGCGACGCCGAGGCCGTATTTCTCCGAGAGCTCGCGGATCCGCGCCAGCGCCTTCGGCAGCGCGCCGCGCGGGATGGTGCCGTCCATGCAGAGATAGTCCGGCGAGATGCGCCCGACCGCCGGGAATGCCGCCTTGCGGCCGGCCCAGAACAGATTGCGCTCGGCCTCCGAGGTCGAGATCTGGCAGGAGGTCGAGCCGCAGCCTTGCGCGATCGCCTCGACCCGCTTGATCAGTTCGTCGACCTCGACCTGGGGCCCGTCGAGCTCGATGATCAGCAGCGCCTCGACATCGAGCGGATAGCCGGCATGGACGAAGGCTTCCGCGGCGTGGATCGCCGGCTTGTCCATCATCTCCATGCCGCCGGGGATGATGCCGGCGCCGATGATGGCGGCCACGCATTCGCCGGCCGCCTCGACCTCGGCGAAGCCGACCATCAGCGCGCGCGCCGTCTCGGGCTTCTGCAGGATGCGCACCGTGATCTCGGTGATGACGCCGAGCAGCCCCTCCGAGCCGGTGATGATCCCCATCAGATCGTAGCCGGCATTCTCAGCCGACTTGCCGCCGATGCGCAGGATCTCGCCCGACATCAGCACGATCTCGCAGCCGAGCACATTGTTGGTGGTCATGCCGTATTTCAGGCAGTGCACGCCGCCGGAATTCTCCGCGACATTGCCGCCGATCGAGCAGGCGATCTGCGACGACGGATCGGGCGCGTAATAGAAGCCGGCATGGGCGACCGCCTGGCTGATCGCGAGATTGGTGACGCCGGGCTCGGTGACGACAACGCGGTTGTCGAAGTCGATCTCGCGAATCCGCTTGAACTTGCCGAGCCCGAGCAACACGCCGTCGGCGAGCGGCAGCGCGCCGCCGGACAGCGAGGTGCCGGAGCCGCGCGGCACCACCTTGATGCCCTGCGCTTGACAATATTTGAGGACCTTCGCGACCTGCTCGGTGGTATCGGGCAGCACCACGACCATCGGCGGCTGCCGGTAGGCGGTTAGGCCGTCGGATTCATAGGCCAGCATCTCGGCGGCGCTGTCGATCACGCCCTCGCCCGGGACGATTGCGCGCAAGGCGGCGACGATTTCGGCGCGGCGGGCAAGGACGGCCTGATCGGCCGCCGGCATCATGATGGACATCGGTGTTCCCTCGGAGCGCTCGGCGCGCTTTGCGGATTTGTTACGACAAATCAATCAGGTCTGCACCTGTTTCGGTCACCCTGTTTCAGTCACCCTGCCGAAGGTCGGATTGCCCCGCCCCGCAATGGCGAGTTCTCTCTCGGACAAGCGGACCGCCATGAAACCTGTCAAAGTTTCGTGGCTTGTCCTGTCCAAGCCGGACATGCCACAAACCAAACGCTACCCCCCGGGACGAAACGAAGAGAACCCCATGAACCTAAAGACCTTGAGCGCGCTGGCGGTCGTCACATCGCTGGCCACCGCATCCTCCGCGCTGGCGCAGGATGCCGCCGCCGGCAAGACCTCGTTCAACAAATGCCTCGCCTGCCACGCGATCGGCGAAGGCGCCAAGAACAAGGTCGGGCCCGAGCTCAACGGCCTCGACGGCCGCCATTCCGGCACCGCGCCGGACTACAGTTATTCCGATGCCAACAAGAATTCCGGCATCACCTGGAACAAGGAAACCTTCCTCGAATACATCAAGGATCCGAAGGCCAAGATCCCCGGCACCAAGATGGCCTTCGCCGGCATCAAGAACGAGACCGAAGCCAACAATCTGTGGGCCTACGTGTCGTCGTTCGACAAGGACGGCAAGCAGAAGTAATCGGCGGTATCGGACGTCGTCCGCCCTGCGCCAAATGCCAGGGCGGACGTGTGACCGCGATCAGCGTGGCAACAGATTGGTCTTGGCGAGATCGACCACCTCGTCGCCGCGGCCGCTCATCACGGCGCGCAGCACCCACAGGCTGAAGCCCTTCACCTGCTCGAGCGTAATGGTCGGCGGCATCGACAATTCCTGCGTCGCGGTCACGACGTCGAGCACGGCCGGGCCGTTATGCGCGAAGACGTTGCGGATCGCGCCCTCGAGCTCGCCGGGATCCTCCACCCTGACGCCGTGAATGCCCATGGCGCGGGCCATCGCCGCGAAATCCGGATTCTTCAGATCGACGCCGGTCTCGATGAAGCCGGCGGCCTTCATCTCCAGCGCGACGAAGCCGAGCACGCTGTTGTTGAAGATCACGACCTTCACCGGCAGCTTCGCCTGGGTCAGCGTGATCAAATCGCCCATCAGCATCGCAAAGCCGCCGTCGCCGGACATCGACACCACCTGACGCCCCGGCTGCGCCGCCTGCGCGCCGATCGCATGCGCCATCGCATTGGCCATCGAGCCGTGCACCCAGGAGCCGACCAGACGGCGGCGGCCGTTCATTTTCAGGTAACGCGCAGCCCAGATCGTCGGCGTGCCGACGTCGGCGGTGAACACCGCGTCCTCGGTCGCCTGCTCGCTGAGCAGGCGCGCGAGGTATTGCGGATGGATCGGCTTTTGCCCCGGCTTGCCGCGGGCAAGATCGTCGAGCCCGGCGCGGGCGTCCTTGTAATGCGCGAGGCTGGCGTCGAGAAACTTGCGCTCGGTCTTGACGGTCAGCTTCGGCAGCAGCGCGGCGATGGTCTCGCCGACGTCGCCGACGATGCCGAGATCGAGCTTGCAGCGGCGGCCGAGATTTTCCGGACGGAGATCGACCTGGGCGATGCTGATGCCGGTCGGGAAGAACTGCTTGTAGGGAAAGTCGGTGCCCAGCATCAGCAGCACGTCGCAACCGTGCATCGCGGCATAGCCGGAGGAGAAGCCGATGAAGCCGGTCATGCCGACATCGTAGGGATTGTCGTACTCGACATATTCCTTGCCGCCGAGCGCATGCACGATCGGGCTCTTCAGCGTCTCGGCGAGCTTGATCAGGCCGTCATGCGCGCCGGCGCAGCCGCGGCCGCAGAACAACGTGATGCGCTTGGCGCCATTGAGCAAAGCGGCCAGCGCGTTCAATTCGGCATCGGCCGGACGCACCACCGGCACGGGCGGCAGCAGGCCGGCGTTCGGCGCGATGTCGCGCTTCGGCGCCGGCCGCATCGCAACGTCGCCCGGCAGCACCAGGACGGCCACGCCGCGCTTGCCGACCGCGGCGCGGATCGCATTCTCCAGCATGTAGGGCAGTTGCGCCGGATCCGATACCAGCTCGCAATAATGGCTGCATTCGCGGAACAGGTCCTGCGGATGGGTCTCCTGGAAATAGCCGCCGCCGATCTCGGCTGATGGAATCTGTGCCGCGATCGCCAGCACCGGCGTGCGGCTGCGATGCGCGTCGAACAGGCCGTTGATGAGATGGAGATTGCCCGGGCCGCAGGAGCCCGCGCATACCGCAAGGTCGCCCGTGATCTGGGATTCGGCCGCGGCGGCGAAGGCCGCGACCTCCTCATGGCGCACATGCAGCCAGTCGATCGTGCCGCGCTTGCGCAGCGCCTCGGTCAAGCCGTTGAGACTGTCGCCGACGACACCGTAGATGCGCTTCACGCCGGCCTGGGCGAGGGTTTCAGCGATGAGGTCGGCGATGTTGTCGATCCGCATGGGGCTTGTCCTTTGGGTGATATCTGTCGAGCCGCGCAGCCGCATGATGTTCGGCAGGCTGCAACCGCGCAAGCCTCACCGGATCACAGATTCGCGGGGACAGTCTTGTCCGCTGTTGCTGCCGGTTGGACCAACCGGTCGGCCATCGCCTCGATCTCGGATGCGACGAGATCGGGCGCCGCGTACTGCACCATGTGGCCGACACCCGGCAGCACGATGAGCTTCGCGTTCGGCGCTGACGCAGCGAGCGGCCGCGAATGGATGCCGGTCGAGACCGTCTTGTCGACATCGCCCGAAATGATCGACAGCGGCGCCTTGATCTCCGCATAGCGCGGCGCCTGCTCGACCACGGCGGCCTTCAGCGTGACGAGGTCGCGCGCATTGGCGATGAATTCGCGCGGGCGCAGCAGGAGCAATGTCTCGCTGTCGTGGACGAAGTCGGCCGGCATCGGCTGCGGCGCGAACACGCCGCGGACGCCTGATTTCGTAACGAGATAACCGAGCGGCAGCGTGATGGTGTGCGCCAGCAACGGCCCGATCAGCGGCGTCGAGATCACATCATTGTAGCGGCCGGCGCCGCCACGCCAGGGATAGGCGACCGGGGCGAGCAGCACGACACCCGCGACGCGGTCCGGATGATCCAGCGCGATGCGCAGCGCGAGCGCACCGGCCCAGGAATGCGCCACCACGATCGCCCTGATGATGCCGAGCCTCGTCAGCGCCTCCGCGATCATCCGGCCCTGGATCGCGGGCGTCGAATCCGCCACGCGCTCGCGCATGCTCCAGCCATGGCCCGGCCGGTCGATCAGGATCACCCGGCGTGTTTTGGCAATGCGGTCGCCGAGCGGCCGCATTGCGCGGAGATTGGAGCTTGCGCCATGCAGCATCACGACCGGCGGCCCCGCGGCATCGCGCGGGCCGAGTTCGACCACATGCAGCCGCGCGCCGGTCACATCGACCATGCGGCCCCGAGGCGGAAAGGCCCCCTGGATGAGGATGACGCCGATTTGCGTCGCCAGGGCCAGCGCCAGCCCGGCGGCCGCCAGCGCAATGATCGCGGTTAACATCGAGGGGATCCGGAAGATCTTGGGTAATTGGAGTGTCTTGGGCACCTGAAAATTACGACGAAGCCGAAGTCAGGTTTCGCGTCGATTTGCCCGCAGCCCTGGGATGCCCTTGTTCGGAAAGCCAATTTTCGGTTGTCCGGTTCGCGCCCAAGGCGCAGTTGTCCACAATCCGCCCAGCCTGTGGATAGCGGGTTCATCCCACCGTCATTAGTAATTCCATAGATTGCCGGTGGCAATTTCGCCATCAGAGGCGAGGCTTCATCGAAACCGGGACGCACCCGGGATGCCTCTTGGCTTGTACACTGAATCCACAGGAACCTGCGTCCGCACGACGAGTTCAACGGGAAGTAATCGGAGGAGTACCATGATTTCCGACCCTAGCGATGTGGCCATCGATCAGATCGTGGCGAGCTGCAACGGCGACCTGCGCGGAGCCCTGAAGGCCCTGCTGCTCGTGAATGAGCACCTGGAGGCGGAGCTTCAGCAATTCTATGCGGCTGTCGCCCAGGACAGCGCATCCCGCGGCAAGTTCCTGCACTAGTCTCCTGCGCCGGACCGTATCGCGAGCAAGCATCAAGCTCGCGAGCAACGTCTCCCCTCGCGTCAATCGCACGCAATCAGATGTCGCGGCCTTCGACCTTCTCGGTCAGCTGCTTGACGATCTGCGGCACCTTCTCGAGGTAGGGATCGACAGCCAGCGCCTTGCGGAAGGCGTCCAGCGCGCGCTTGTCGTCGCCCATGTCCTGCATGATCATGCCGACACCCGCCAGCGCGCCGAAATGGCGGGGCTCACGGGTCAACACCTGCTGCAGGTCTCCCAGCGAACGGACGTAGTCGTTCTTGAGATAGTAGATCGTCGCGCGCCGGTTCCAGGCCTCGACATAGTCGGGCCGGAGCTTGATCACCGCGTCCAGAAGCTTCAGCGCCACATCGATATTCTGGGCGTCGAGCGCAGCCTTGGCGCGCACCATCAACAGCGCCGCGGTATCGCTCGGGGTTTGCAGCCACAGCGCCCAGATCCGCGCCTCGACGTGGCGGGCGCTGTCCTCATCGGGCGCAGCCTTCAGGGCGCCGAACAGGAAATCCAGCCCGCGGGTACGGTCGGCCGGAACCTTCGGCAGCTTGGTCGGGGCTTCGGGCAGTTTCTTCTGGGCCTTCGGCGGCGGGACCACCCGCGGATCGTCCTGCGCGGCGGCCGCGACAGGCATGGCCAGGACCGGCACGGCAAGCAGCGCGGCGATCAGGATCGCCAGCCGGCGGTTGCCAGGTCCAAGGAAGTTGAATCCCATGGCCCGAAGTCTAGACGCACAACGCCGCGCTGCAAAGCAGCACGGCGTCAAAGACCTGTGAAAGAGATGTGTTGGGATCGGCGCAATCGGCCGACCCGCGCCGGATCAACCCTGGCGCGCCTTGAAGCGGCGCTGGACCTTGTTGATCACGTAGACGCGGCCCTTGCGGCGGACCAGACGGTTGTTGCGATGGCGGCCGCGCAGCGACTTCAGCGAGTTACGGACCTTCATGGGACAATCCTGTTACTTCGAAAGGCCCGTGTTGGAGGCCGTACCTGATCAATGCCAATAGATGGCAAAATGGGATTATCCCGACAAGCGGCCTACCGCGCGGGACGGCCGCGTTCTAAGCCATCGGACCGTTGAATGTCAACCGAGATGGGCTGATTTTCGGCCATATCGCGGCCTGGAACCGGTGTCGGTCAACCTACCACGCCATTGAGATCACATCAGAAACGGCGACCGTCGCGATATCCGGCGCCAAGCCCCGATCCCGTCGCGGCGCCCTGACGGTTGATTCATGGCCAGCGAATCGTGCTCGCAGGCCGCGCTCGCGCCCACCCAAGGACCATTTCGCGGCCGAACCGAGCCCGCTTCGCCATCGCGTCCCATCAACTCAGACCGCTTGCGAAAATTGTTATATTATATAATTATTTCCCGTCACCAACAAACACGCCGCCGGGGAAGCCGAATGCCCAAGCTCAAACTGCCCGACATCGAAAAGGTCACAGCGATCGACATCCACACCCATGCCGAGGAGCCGTGCGGCATGCATGGCGACGACGGCTATGACGATTTCCAGGCGCAGATGGCCGACTATTTCAAGTCGCCGCACAAGCATCCGCCGACCGTGCCGGAGACCGCGGCCTATTACCGCGCCAAGAACATCGCCGCGGTGATCTTCCCGGTCGACGCCGAACGCGAAACCGGTTTCCGCCGCTACAAAAATGAGGAGATGCTGGAGATCGCCTCAGACCATCTCGACGTGCTGATCCCGTTCGTCTCGATCGACCCGCACAAGGGCAAACTCGGCGTCCGCGAGGCGCGCAAGCTGATCGAGGACTACGGCGTGCGCGGCTTCAAATTCCATCCGACCATGCAGGGCTTCTACGCCAACGACCGCATGGCCTATCCGCTCTATGAGGCGATCAACGAAGGCGGCGCGATCGCGCTGTTCCACACCGGCCAGACCGGCGTCGGCTCGGGCATGCCCGGCGGCATGGGGATGCGGCTGAAATACTCCAACCCGATGTACATGGACGACGTCGCGGCCGACTTTCCCGACCTCAAGATCATCCTCGCGCATCCCTCCTTCCCCTGGCAAGAAGAGGCGCTCTCGGTCGCGACCCACAAGCCGAACGTCTATATCGACCTGTCCGGCTGGTCGCCGAAATATTTCCCGCCGATCCTGGTGCGCTACATCAACTCGATCCTGCAGGACAAGATGCTGTTCGGCTCCGACTGGCCCGTCATCACGCCGGACCGCTGGCTCGCCGACTTCGCCAAGCTCGATATCCGCGAGGAGATCCGGCCCAAAGTCCTGAAGGCCAACGCGCGCAAGATTTTGGGGATTTAGAGCATGATCCGGAAAAGTGCGAAGCGGTTTTCCCTCGCGACAAACGCGGAACGCGTTTGCGCGGAGATCATCCTCAAATAACGAGATGAGATCATGATGCGATTCCGTGGAAGCGCATCATGATCTAAGGGAGTATCGTCGGCCGCACGCTTGCGGGGCGGCCGATGACGAACCGGGCCCGACTTGCCACCCTCCTCGCCGTGCTCCTGGTCGGGAGCGCGGGCGGCAAGCCTGCGGCGGCAGCCGAGGTGCCCTCTGTGCTGGTCGAGTTCGAAAGCCCGCTCAACAACGCGCAGCCACTGCAGGGCCTGTTGCGGCGGCCGGAGCGACCGGGTCTCCTGCCCGCCGTGGTGTTGCTGCATGGCTGCAGCGGGCAGTGGCGAGAACTCGACGAGCGCTGGGGCAAACGGCTCGCGGCCTGGGGCTATGTCACGCTCACCGTGGACCGGTTCGGCCCGCGTGGCATCAGCAACACCTGCACCGGCGATGCTCCTGCCGCAACGGTTCACGACGCCTACCGCGCGCTGAGCTTCCTGAGCCGACAATCCATGGTCGATCCGACACGCATTGCCGTGATCGGCTTTTCGCAAGGCGGATGGCTCGCATTGTTCTCGGTCGAGCACGGTGCGATCGAGGTCAACGCGACGGAAAAATTTCGCGCCGCCGTCGCCTTCTATCCGCGCTGCCTCGGCATCAAGGGCAACATGACCGTGCCGACCCTGATCATGGTCGGCGAACTCGACGACTGGACGCCGGCGCAAGAGTGCCGGAACCTCGCGGAAGGCCGCGACGATGACGGCATCTCGCGGCAGCAGGGCCTTGGTTATCCGATCGAGCTGATCGTCTATCCCGGCGCCCATCACGATTTTGACGTACCGCAATATCGCACACCGGGGCGGCTGCTCGGTCATCACCTCGAATTCAACGAGCAGGTCCGCGATCAGTCCATCGACGCACTCAGGAAATTCCTGTATGCGACGATCGGCGGGCAAGAGAGACCACGATGACAATCAAGGCAATCGTCTTCGACGCCTATGGCACGCTCTACGATGTCCAGTCGGTGGCCGAAATCACCGAGGATGCATTCCCCGGCTATGGCGACATCATCACCCAGGTCTGGCGCATCAAGCAGCTCGAATACTCCTGGCTGCGCACGCTGATGCGGCGCTACCAGGATTTCGCCACAGCGACCCGCGATTCCCTCGCCTACACGCTGCGCTGCCTCGGCCTGCAATATGACGAAGCGACCTTTGGGCGCATCGTCGACAAGTATCAGCATCTTGCGCTGTATCCGGATGCCGTCGCCGCGCTCGAGGCGATGAAGGACAAGAAGCTCGCGATGCTCTCCAACGGCAGCCCTGACATGCTGAATGCGCTGGTGCGCAATTCGGGGCTCGACCGCCTGCTCGATGCAACCATCAGCGTCGATGCCCACAAGGTGTTCAAGCCGGCGCCCGAGGCCTACACGCTGATCGAGGAGGTGCTGAACGTGCCGCCCGCGGAGGTTCTGTTCATCTCCTCCAATCCGTGGGACGCCTGCGGCGCCAAGGCATTTGGACTCAATGTCGCCTGGATCGAGCGGGTGACGCCGGAAGCGATGGCGCTGGCCTGCGTCGAGAGCGAGACGGTCGCCCCATTGACGATGTTCAAGGCGCTGCGTACCCAGATGGACGAGCTCGGCGTGGTGCCCGATCACCGGATCCACGGCCTGTCCGAACTTCCTGCCCTGGTGTCTGCCAGATCCTGACTAGCAAGGTCCTGAACGTCATGAGTCTCGCCTCCGTCCGCGCCTTCTTCGCCGAGAAGGCGCCCGATATCTCCGTGATCGAATCCGCTGTGAGCTCTGCGACCGTCGCTTTGGCGGCGGAGGCCTATGGCGTCGAGCCGGCGCGGATCGCCAAGACGCTGAGCCTGCGGGTCGGCGACCGCGTCGTGCTGATCGTTGCCGCCGGGACGTCGCGGATGGACAACAAGAAGGTGAAGGCGGCGTTCGGCGGCAAGCCGAAGATGCTCGGCCTCGACGAGGTCGCCGACATCACCGGCCACGAGGTCGGCGGCGTCTGCCCGTTCGGGCTGAAGACGCCGCTGCCGGTGTATTGCGATGTGTCGCTGAAGGCATTCGACGTCGTGGTGCCGGCCGCAGGCTCGACCCACAGTGCGGTGCGCATCACGCCCGACAGGATGGCGGAACTGACCGCGGCCGAATGGGTCGATGTCTGTGAAGTCAGGTCTCAGACCGAAGTCAGTGCGTAGCTTCGGTTCTGATTGAAACAGAACCGAAGCTCTACATTCTTGTTTTGACGCGTTTTCTTCACGCGAACCGGTGTTCACTTCGCTCGAAAACGCTCTAGACACTAATCCTCATCATCGTCGGGCCGCGGCGGCGCAACCGGGGCCGGCTGCATCTGCTGCGGCGCGCGCGGCCGCTGCATCGGCTGCGGTGCGCGCCCCTGCGTTTGTGCCTGTTGTTGCGCATTCGACTCGAACACCGCACGGCAGGAACTGCCAAGCAGCGTCGTGTTCTGCCGCAGGCAGGCGACGATCCGGTTGGTGTCGGGAATCTGATCGCTGCACAGCCGCATCACGTCCGGCGTGCACGCCATCTGCTGTTCCCAGGTGCCGCGATACTCCTGCGACAACGCAGGCGCCGCGGCGCCAAGGCCGCCGATCGCGATCGCTAAGCTCAGGACAATCCGCTCCGTCTGCATGCCCAGTGCCTTTATTCAATGAGAGTTCGATTTCATCCGCGCACGCGGGTTCCCCGCGGCGACTTGCTTCAAAAATGGCAAATGAATGCGGCCAAGGATCGTTCGTGCAGACAACAAAATGTGAAGGCCAATGGATCCAGGTTCCCTGTTCGACCTTGCCGATCTTCTTCACCGCCGCGATCAAGCGCGCGCTGTCGTCTGCAACAAATTTTGAAAACTCCGGCGCGTCCAGATAGGCGGCCGGACTCCTGCAGGAATTCGCGACGCTTCATCGAGAGTCTCTTCCCCATCATCTTTTTCGCAATCACGGCTGATCGCGATGCCGCGGCGAGCGCCGCAGCTTGTCCGCATGGTGCAGGAGCGGGACGCTGATCTCGAGCGTCCCACGCGTCGCAGCCGATGCGGGCTGACCGGGGAGGATCAGGCCTTCCGGATGAAGTCTCAGTTCACGACGGGATTAGGTTGAATGGCAGTCGCAAGCACGGTGCGCTCCCTCTCCCGCTTGCGGGGGAGGGCTGGGGTGGGGGCTCTCTCCGCGAATCGCATCGTGGAGAGAGCCCCCACCCGCATCGCATCTTCGATGCGATGCGACCTCCCCCGCAAGCGGGAGAGGTAGAGCCAGTCTGCCGCAAGACCGATTCAACCTGACTTTCATGATCCGTTAGCGCCGACGCCCCGCCTTGCGCGTCTTTCCAACCGACCGCTTCCTGGCCGCGCCGCGCTTGGTCGCGGTCTTCTTGCTGGCGGCTGCGCGGCGGACCGGGGCGGCCGCAGCCGGACGCTTGCGCGCCACGGCCTTCTTGACCGCTTTCCTCGCCGAATTCTTGGCCGCTTTCTTGGCTGCCTTCTTCGCGGCTTGCGGGCGCGCGCGCCGTGCCGTGGACGCACTCCGGCGCCGCGCTCTGCCTCCCCCGACGGGAACGATGTGGTCGTCCGCATCGAGTGTGAGCTGCTGGAGCGGATATGCAGGAAGGAAGCTCGGATCGTTGTAGAGCTTGCTCAGACTGCCCTGATCGAACTTGCCGCCCTGCCCGCGATCTTCGCCCGCACCGGCGCGCCAGGCCGCTTCCCAAACCCGGGCCAAGGTCTTGGCGCCGTCCTGCATGCAGGCCGCCGTCGCATCCTTCAGCTTCGACCACATCACGTCGACCTGGCCACTCCCCATGTGTGAATTGAAAAGATTGACGATCGTCATGGGCGGCAGGCGCTTCACGGTTCGCTGCATCAGCGCGACCACGGCGACCGCAGCATCGCGCCCGGTCGGCGTGCCGCCCGCAACGATCTCCGCGACGTCGCTGGTCCGGGCGTCGGGGATCATCTTGATGAGATCCTTGCCGTGGCGGCCGATCATCGTAGTCTCGTACACGCTGTGCACCTTGGCGTGCGCCTTGTCGTTCAGATCGAGGCCATGGTGGAATTGCGAGATGTGCAGCGGCTGGCAGGCATCGCCGATGTAATGCGCGACGATTCCCGCGGCGCAGACGAACTCCAGCTTCTTGTTGGCGGCGGCATATTCGACCATCTCGTCGAAGATCTGCCAGACCCGGAACGGCAACGCGCCGCGACGGTCCTCGCCGATCCCTTCGTAGTAGTCATTCCAGACTTTCGGATCGACGTTGCGCGTCGACTCGGCGCAAAGATCCAGCAGCGTCTTGCCGTCCTTGCCCGGCTTGTCCATGTCGGCGAAATGGTTGCTCTCGTCGGTGTGCCGGGTGAAGCGCCAGACCAGGTCGGCGACGTCGGCCAGCGGCGCGAATGCGCCGCGCTGATATGGCTTGAGGTCGGCAAGCAGCTTGTCGTCGAGGCCGATATTGTCGGAATTGGCGTCCATCATGCTCGAGAGCTTGGGAAGCTTCGCATCGATCAGGCCGGTCGCATAGGCGCCGATCTTGACGTGTCCCCATTCGCCCCAATACTCGGTGTGGCCGGCATTCCAGTCGCCGATCAGCTCGACATCGAGCTCGCGGCACAGCGTCGCCATGCAGATGCCGAGCGCGACCTGCATCGGAATCTTGCCGCCTGATCCGAACAATTCCTGGCCGCCCCACTCGAGCGCCAGGGGACTGAGGATGCGCGCGCCGCCGGCGTTCTTCTTCGCGTCCGGATCGTCGAGAAACCAGATCGTGCCGGAGTCACCGGGATAGTTGTTGAGCGGCGTATCGCTGTCGCGCGGACCGATCACGAAATCGCTGACATATTCCATGCCGCCGACGGTCTTGTAGCGATAGAACAGGCCGATGATCTTGCCCTTCATCAATCCGCTGGTCGCACCGAAGGCGATCAGCGGCTGGTTGATGATCTCGAGGCGGAAGGTGCCGACATTGAGATCGACGACGTCGCCGACCTGCCCGACGCCGTAGACCTGCGCGGTCCAGCCCTTGACGTCGTCGACGCGGATCAATCCGGCATCGAGATTGGCCACCACGCGCGCGCCGGGCCAGCCGGGATAGACGTCGCTGAAGGCGCGCTTGCCGAGCTGCAGCGCATCGCTGACGCCGAGACGCCGCTCCGTGTTCTTGAAGCCGGCGAAGATCTCGCGCCCGGCCGCGCCGACCACGTGGCGGTTGGAGAGTGCAAACACGGTCTCGCCATTGGTGACGAGACAGCCGATCGAGCCGCGATGGATCTTGCCCTGGATCATGGTCTGGACCGGAAAGCCGCCGCCAACCAGATCGCTCTTGAACACCGGCGGATCGACGACGCCGGGGCTGTCCTCGTTCGGGTCGACCTTGACGACGCAGGTGGGGACGACGCGCCCGTCAGGCAGATACAGGAACGGAGGCACCAGCTGGTCCTGCTTCTCCGGATGGTTCTTCAGCTCGGAGCGCTTCATCCAGTCCCGGACAAAGACGAGGATGCAGGGCCACGACCAGTCCTTGACCGACGAATTGAACAGCGTGCGCGGTCCGAGCGCCTGCGGCTTGGAATGGTGCCGCCGTTCGGTCGCGTTGCGGTCGCTGTCGCGGATCAGATAACGGCCGATCGCCGTGGCGTAGACCGATTGCAGATGGGCCAGATGCACGTGATAAGCCTCGCGGGCATCGAGCAGATCCTTCACCGACAATGACGTGAAATCGTGCTTGGTCAGATCAATCATCTGGTTCCTCCGAAAATGCGCTTTGCGGCAACAGGTTCAGGACGCAGAAATAGACGATCGCGGCGGCCCACGATCATGGGTTAGTTCACACAACTTATACAATTTAAAAGGGATGACACGAATGTGACGGGTCACGCGGCCTTCAGCCGCGTGTGCGGTGTCGACTACTTCCGGTGAGCGCGGCTCTCTATTTCCGCTGGGCGCGGCCTTTGGCGAAATGGCTGGCGAGGAAATCCGCCAACACCTCGACGCGGGCGGGACGCGGGCCGCCCGGCGGCGTCACGAGATGCACGGCGCCCTCGGGCTGCTTCCAGCCTTTCAGGATCACCTCGACCTCGCCGCGCGCGATCGCGTCGCCGACGATGAAGTCGGGCAGATCGGCGATGCCGAGGCCGGCGAGCAGCGCGGGCATCACGGCCTCGCCATTGTTGACCCGCAACTGGCCGGCGGGACGCACGCTCGCCTGCTCGCCTGACGCGTTGGTGTAGTGCCAGACGCCCTGGGTCGAGAGGTAGGCGTAGCCGAAGCATTTGTGCTCGGCGAGATGCATCGGATGGGTCGGCCGGCCGTAGCGCTTCAGATAAGACGGCGCCGCCACCGTGTAGCGCGGCATGCCGCACAGCCGCCGCGCGATCAGCGAGGAATCCGGCAGCCGCGCGATCCGCAGGCCGGCATCAAAGCCTTCGCCGATCAGATCGACCGTCGCGTCGCTCAAATGCAGATCGATCGCGACCTCCGGATAGGCCTCCATGAATTCTGGCAGCAGCGGCGCCACCGTCTTGACGCCGAAGGTCATGGGCACCGCGAACCGCACCAGGCCCCGTGGCGTGGTCGATTGCGCCAGCGCCTCGCTCTCGGCGGCCTCGCCGTCGGCCAGCAGCCGCGCGGCGCGCTCCGACAATTTCTGGCCGGCATCGGTCAGCGCCAGCCGCCGCGAGGTGCGGTTGAACAGCCGCGCGCCGAGCCGCTCCTCGAGCCGGCTGACCGCCTTCGAGACCGTCGCCTTGGACAGCGAGAGCTCGGTCGCGGCCGCCGCAAACGACCGTAATTCCATGACTTTTGCGAAGATCGCGAGCGCCTCGAAGTCCGGCAGTTTCGACATGGGCCGCTGTCCTGATCGTTCAATTCGGAAACAATGAGTTTCAATAGTTTCTATTTCTATACCACAGCCGGAGGCATATCCAAGTGCCATCAAATTCAATCGGTGGAGAAATCCAAATGACCAAGAAGCTCTCAGGCAAGGTTGCCCTCGTCACCGGCGGTTCACGCGGCATCGGCGCGGCCAGCGCCCGCGCACTCGCCGCGGAGGGTGCCAGCGTCGCGATCAGCTACGTCGCGTCTCCCGAAAAGGCGGAAGCCGTGGTCGCCGAGTTGAAGGGCAAGGGCGTCGATGCCCGCGCCTACAAGGCCGACCAGGCCTCGTCATCCGATGTCGATCAGCTGGTGAAGACCGTCGCCAAGGATTTTGGCCGGCTCGACATCCTCGTCAACAACGCCGGCGTCGCATCCGGCGGTGCGGTCGACGATCCCAAAGCCGACACCGCGACGCTCGCCCGCCAGGAGGCCATCAACGTCGACGGCGTGATCACCGCGATCCGCGCCGCCTCGAAGCTGATGGGTGAAGGCGGCCGCATCGTCACCGTCGGCTCGATGCTCGCCGATCGCGCCTCGTTCCCGGGCCTTGCCGACTACGTCGCCAGCAAGGCGGCCGTCGTCGGCTACACCAAGGGCGCGGCGCGCGACCTCGGACCGCGCGGCATCACCGTCAACGTGGTGCAGCCCGGCTCGATCGACACCGACATGAACCCGAAGGACGGCGGCGAGTTTGCAGAGACGCAACGCTTGCAGCACGCGCTGCAGCGCTTCGGCCGCCCGGAGGAAGTCGCCGCCGGCGTCGTATTCCTGGCAAGCCCGGAAGCATCCTTCGTGACCGGTACCGTGCTCAACGTCGACGGCGGCTTCGGCGCCTGACCCGCAAATCATCAGGAGACGCCGGGCGCGGTGCGCCCGGCCCCTCAGCAACATCGAAAGGGGAATGACCATGATCGAACTCAGACCATTCGCAGAGCTTAGCGGTGCGGACCATGGCTGGCTGAAGGCCAAGCACCACTTCTCGTTCGCGAGCTACTACGATCCCGAGAATGTCAGCCACGGCGCGCTGCGGGTGTGGAACGACGACGAGATCGCACCCAACTCCGGCTTCCCGGCGCATCCGCATGCCAACATGGAGATCATCACCTATGTTCGCGAAGGCGCAATCACGCACCAGGACTCGCTCGGCAACAAAGGACGCACCGAAGCCGGCGACGTGCAGGTGATGAGCGCCGGCAGCGGCATTCGTCACTCCGAGTACAATCTGGAACCGTCCAAGACCAAGATCTTCCAGATCTGGATCGAGCCGACGACGAAGGGCGGCCACCCGACCTGGGGCTCGAAGCCGTTCCCGAAGGCGGACCGCTCGGGCAAGCTCGTCACCATCGCCTCCGGCATCGCCGGCGACAACGACGCGCTGCCGATCCGCGCCAATGCGCGGGTGCTCGCCACCACGCTGAGGGCCGGCGAGAGCGCGGAATACGCCGCCGACAAGGCCCGCCACCTCTATCTGGTGCCGGCGGCCGGCAGCATCGAGGTCAACGGCGTGCGCGTCAATGCGCGCGACGGTGCCGCGATCCGCGATGAAGCCAAGCTGAAGATCACCGCGCTCGAGGATGCCGAGCTCGTGCTCGTCGACGCGGCCTGATCACCACTCACCCTGCATGCGCGGACGAACGTCCACGCATGCTCCTCCCCCCAAATCATCTTCCCCTACCTCAACCCCCAAAGGAGGCCATCATGGCCAAGGTTCTCGTTCTCTATTACTCCGCCTACGGTCACATCGAAGCGATGGCGAATGCCGTCGCGGAAGGCGCGCGCGAAGCCGGCGCCACCGTCGATATCAAGCGCGTGCCCGAGCTCGTGCCGGCCGAGGTCGCGAAAGCCTCGTACTACAAGCTCGACCAGCCCGCGCCGATCGCAGAGATCAACGACCTCGCCAATTACGACGCGATCATCGTCGGCACCGGCACCCGGTTCGGCCGCATGTCCTCGCAGATGGCCAACTTCCTCGACCAGGCCGGCGGGCTCTGGGCCCGGGGGGCGCTGAACGGCAAGGTCGGCGGCGCCTTCACCTCGAGCGCGACCCAGCATGGCGGCCAGGAGACCACGCTGTTCTCGATCATCACCAACCTGTTGCATTTCGGCATGACGGTGATCGGACTGAACTACGGCTTTGCCGGACAGATGAAGCTCGACGAGGTCACCGGCGGCGCGCCCTACGGCGCCACCACGATCACCGGCGGCGACGGCAGCCGCCAGCCCAGCGAGAACGAGCTCGCCGGCGCGCGCTATCAGGGCCGCGCGATCGCGGAGGCTGCCAGAAAGTTGCACGGCTAAGCTTCGCGGCTTGCTACGAGGCAAATGCGATCAAGGCGGCATTCTCGGTCGGGAATGCCGCCCTTCGCTCAGTCGTCCTCGCGCGAGGGCGCTGACTTGCCGAGCGCCTGCTTCAGCCGCGCGGTGAGCTCCGGATAGTGACGCAGCGCCAGCACGGCGCGGTCCCGCAGCGCGTAAGGCTGCCCACGCCAGCTCAAGGGTGCACTGAGATCGACCAGCGGCGTGCGCTGCGGTCTAAACCGCCGCTTGTAGGTGTAATTGCCGATCGAGAAATCGAACTCCCGCACACCGTCCTTGTGCAGCGCTTCGATGGTGCGATCGATGATCAGCCGCCCCGGCGAACAGGCCGACCATTTCTCGCCCGCATTGCTGATGCGGATCATGACGTAGCGCGAGCCGGTGCGGACGCCAAGCAGCGTCGCCACCACTTCGTCGCTTGTCGCAAGTGCGGTCATGACAGCATAGCCGCGCGCGGTGCCTTCGCGCACCAGGTCGCGATAGAAGGCTGCGCAGTCCGCATTGTCGAGCACATAATTGAGCCCAAGACCGTTCAGCCGCGCGCCCTGCTGCACTTCCGTGACGGAGAGAAGGTCCAGCGCCTCGCCGGTATCTGTGGCGACCCTGAACGAGGCGGACGGCTCGCGCGTGAACACGCGCCAGCTCCGTCCCAATTCCTTGCGAACCTTCCGGTTCAGCTCGTAGCGCCAGGCGTTGTGGTCGTCACCGATGGCCAGCAGATTGCCGTTGACGACCGACGGTCCGATGCCATCGAGCAGCGCCAGCGGGTTGGATCGCGTCGCGAGCTTGACCGGCATCTTGCGAAAACGGATCAGATCGGCTCCGCCGGGCGCTTTGCGCAGCGCGGCCTGCAAATCACGCCAAAACTGCCATGCAGCGACGTCATCGCGCGGTGCGGCGGGGCCGAGGATCGGCGCGTTGAAGTCGGTGAGGTTGAGGTCGGCGAATTCGACGATGCGGAGGCTGCCTTGCCGGTGACAGATCAGCGGCAACAGTGCAGCCCGCTCGCCGGTCGCGGCATCGGTGACGACAGCGATCAGCGGCTCGACGCCATCGGTCGACGCGAAGGCCCGGTACCATGACGCATACCATTGCGGATGCTGGAACGCGGTAAGCGGCTCGAACGCGCCCCAGCGGGCGGCGGCATACGCCCAGTCGGAAACCAATTCGACGCGATAGCCGACCGCATAGGAAGCGACCCGCGCCCCGAATTTCTCAACCGCTGTCGTCAAGACCGTCATTCCAGCACCTGCTACCGGCAAGCCCGCTTAGGCCGCCTCCAACGCCGCCTTGGGCAGGTCGACGATCTTGCCGAGATCGCTCTCGTCGAGGCGGAAGTCGATCGCGCGTCGAACGGCGCGTTCGCGCTGCACCCATTTGCCGTCGCGCAGCAGCTTCTGCATCACCTGCTTGGCGAAGAAAGTCGGGCCGCGGATGCTGCGGCTGCGCGGCGTGTAGCCGAAACGATGACGCAGCATGCCGTTGGCGAGATGCAGGATCTGGGCGCGGCGGATGTCGTCGTTCACATAGGAGATCGTCATCGAGATGTTGACGGTGTCGAGGTTCTCGACGCGGTGCGGCGCATTGAGCGGCCAGTTCAGCATCTGGCCGGGTTCGAGATCGATCACCTGCGCATGCCAATCGTACCAGGGCTCGTAGGGGATATCGACCTCGACGTCGAACAGCGCGATGTTCTCGAGATGCTCGGGCCTGATGAACGGCTGCGTGCTGGGATAGATGTAGACCCGCTTGCGGCCGGCGATCTGGACCAAGCCCTGCCCCGGCAGATCGGCGTGGTAATAGACCTGTGCGTCGGGCGACGAAATCAGGATGCCCGCCTGATGGGTCGGCGCATCGAAACCGGGAACCTTGGTGGCGATCTCGCCGAACATCCGCTCGATCATGTCGCGGTAGCGGCGATCGATCGCGGTGACGTTGCGCAGGTTCAGCCACAGGCCACCGCGCGAAATCGCCTCGATCACCTGATGGCCGCGCAGCCTGCCGATCTCGCCCTCGCGCCAGACCCGGCTCGACCCTTTGGCGCCGGTCTTGACCAGGCTGTAATGCTCGCGCGGATAGTGCTCGATCAGCTTGGCAAGATCGTCCATCGAGAACGCCGGCTGCTTGTGCATGGTGTGCTTGAGCCGGATCGGCTGACGGCTCCAGAGCCTGGAATGGTCGTCATCCCAATTCGCAAAGGTCTTGCCCGTCGTCATGGTCGCGCTCCTGGCTGCGCCGTTTCGCTTCATCCGATGTCCCGTTCCGGGACGAGCTGGCAGCTCTTGGGCAGGGATTGGCAAGAACGGTGCCGTCGCGTATGCGCGCGGGGTTACGCAAAGCTAATGTCTCGCCGATATGGCTAACCGCGACGTTTCCGGAGCCGGCCGCCGTGGCCGACAGGACTGAATGACTGAACCACCCCGATATCGCGCGCTGTTTCTCGGCGCCGGGCCGCGGATGCACTGCGGCGTCGGGCAGTTCACCCGCCTGCTGCAGGAGACGATCGACAAGCTCGAGCCCGGCGCTAGCACGGCGTTAACCCTGACCCAGACCGACGGCAGGATCGGCGAGATCTGGCGCGCGGTCGGCAGCGCCGAGAGCGTGGTCTGCAACTTCCCGATCGTGGCCTGGAAGCGCGTGATCGCACGCCCGCTGCTCGCGCTGCTGTTCGCCCGGCTGCGAGGCCGCAAGGTTGTCTTGATTCAGCACGAATGGGCCGGCCTCAACGGCATCCGCCGGCTGACCTATATCCCCGCGCTGTGGCTCGCCAACACCATCGTGATGTTCTCGCCGCTGGTGCGCCGCGAGCTCGCCGACGACCGCATCATGCGCGGCATGGTGCGGAAATGCGTGCTGGCGCCGCTGCCGCCGAACATCGCGGCGCCGGCCGGCTTCACGGATTCGATGTTGCTGCAGCGGCTCGTCGCGGCACGCAGCAAGGGCCAGCTCATCGTCGGGCATTTCGGCTCGATCTATCCCGGCAAGCAGCCGAACGGGCTGCTCGAGATCGGCGCGATCCTGAAGCAGCGGGGCCTGGAGCCCTTGATCCTCTATGTCGGCTCCTTCATTCGTGGCACCGACAATATCGAGCAGAAGTTCTATGCCCGCGTCGCCGAGTTGGGGCTGAAGGGCGACGTGATCGTCTCCGGCTATGTCGCGTCCGATCACGAGGTGTTCGGCCTGCTCGGCGAGATCGACGTGTTCTGCTATTCGCTGGCCGAGGGCCTGACCGCGCGGCGCTCCAGCATCCTGGCCTGTGTGCAGTCCGGCCGGCCGCTGATCGTCACCGGTCCGGCGCTGCCGGACGAATTCGACCACCATCCGCGCTTCAAGGAATTGATCAATCGCGGCGCCATCCTGCTGGTGCCGCGCGATGCCGACAGTGCGGCCTATGCGGACAGGATCGTCACGGCGCTGAAGCAGCCGACCACCCCCTTGCCGTTCGATTTCGACGGCTGGTGGACGGACGTTGCCAACGCGGTCCGCGCGCAGCTCTAGCTATTTTTGAGCATGATCTCCGCGCAAACGCTACGCGTTTGTCGCGAGGGAAAACCGCTTCACACTTTTCCGGATCATGCTCTACGCCCGCATCCGGAACCGGGCCAGATAATGCAGCCCGAATACCGCGATCAGGAACGTCACCCAGATCGTATCGGCGCGATCCAGGAAGAAGCTCTCCATCGACGACAGATAGAGGCCGAACAGCCAGATGCGCAGGAACAGCATCGTCAGCGGAGCATCATTGCCGCCGCGATCCGCAGCCTGGAAGTCGCGCAACGGCTTGACGACAACAGCCGCGATCAACAGCACGAGACCCGGCAGACCGGTCCCGAGCGCGGTATCGAGATAGCCATTGTGGCTGTGCGAGGCGTAGCCCGCCCACTCCTTGCCTTCCTGCAGGTTCTGGATCGCGCTGGTGCCCCAGAACGACTCGAAGCCGTAGCCGGTCCATAGCCGCTGATGCAGCGATTCGAGGGCGAAGGCCCAGATGTCGGCGCGGCCGGTGAAGGAGGTGTCGATCGGCATCCGGCCGGCGATCGCGGCAAGCGTATCGCTCATCACGGTGCCGACGCTGAACAGATTGAGCAGCACCAGCGGCGCCAGCAACAGCAGCGCGCGGCCCCACAGCGAGCGGACCACCTGCATCAGCGCGGTCAGCATCAGCACGACGACACAGAGCACGATCGCGCTCTTGCCGGCGGTGAAGAACAGGAACACCGCGGCGAGCCCGGTCACGGCGATGCCCGACAGCCAGCCGCCGGCGCGCATCAGATAGATGCCGAGGAAGATCAGCATCGCCATCATCGCGGCCGCGACGTTCTTGTGGCCGAACGCGCCGCGCCAGTTGCCGGCAAGCGCCGGCTCCTGCGGATCGGTGGCCTGGTGGATCGACAAATGCGGCGCCAGCAAGACGCCGAGATAGCAGGTCACCAGCAGGACCAGGGCGGCAATGCTGAACCAGCGCATCAATTCGCCCTGCGATTTCGGCAGCAGCAGCAGCGTCGCGGTCACCACGATGACGAACACCGACAACGCCAGGCGGCGCAGCGAGGTGGCGGGATCAGACGACAGCACCACGGTGACGCAGATCCAGCCCGCGAACAGCAGGAAGGCCGGCGCCAGCAATGATTTCAGCGCCGGCAGATGGTCGCGCGAGGTCAGCGCCAGCATCGCGACCGTCAGCACGCCGAACAAGGCGTAAAGCACCGCATCCTTGCCGGTGACCACGTCGCCGACATAGAAGCCGCTCAGATCCGCGAACGGACGTAGCGATATCCAGACCAGCAGGAGAATACCGACAAAGAATGCGCCGCGGACGATATCCATCACCGGCCGGCGCACAATGTCGGCGATCAGCGCCCGGCTCTCCGCGGTGACGGACAACTCACTCACGACGCGATCTTGGAAGCTGCATAGGGCCGCGGCTCGATGCCGAGCACGGCAAGCGCGCTGCCGACCGCGACCACCATCGGGTGCATCGCAATCACGGCCTGCTGCTCGCGCAGCACGATGCGAGCGAAGCGATACAGTGAGAACGGCACCAGGCCGAACATCTTGGCCTTGACGGCCGCGCGCGACCACATTGTCTGCGCCGCCTTGCGCTCGATGTGATAGTTGATCGCACCGATCCGCAATCCGCGCCGCACGATCCAGCCGAGACTAGTCCGGGTCGAGGGAACGGTCTCGCTGATGACGGCGTCCGTGACCCAGAAGAAGCGAAAGCCGGCGCGGCGCGCCCGCGCGAAGAAATCGTGGTCGCCGCCGCCGAGGAAGTTGAAGCGCAGGTCGAAGGCGGGCTGTCCGAGCTTGTCGAACACCGCGCGCCGGATCAGGCAGTTGCCGCAGCCATAGATCACCGGAACCGGACCGCTGGCATGATAGGCCGGCGCGAACGCCGGATGGCGCTTGAGGCTGCCCTTGTGCTTGTCATCGAAATTCGGCCACACCGGCCCGCCGACGATCTCGGCGCCGGAGGTCTCGGCCGCCTCCACCATCCGCTCCAGCCAGTCCGGCGAGGCGACCTCGTCGTCGTCGATCATCAGGAAGTTCTGCGCGTTCGGAAAGGTCTCGAGCGCGGTCTCGAACGCCGCGTTGATCGCCTGGCAATTGCCCTGCCGCGGCTCGACGATGCAGACGCCGCTGAGCTTGCCGGAATTGAGAAACGCGGCGGCGACCGGCGCGCTCTCGCACCGCGAGGCGTCGTTCTCGACCACAACGATCGCGAAGCGGCGCTCGGTACACTGCGCCACGATGGACTCCAGCGTCAGCCGCAGGTGCTTCGGGCGCCGGAAGCTCGGAATGCAGATGACGGTCTCAATGGAGCAATCCAGCGCGGGCGAGATGGTTACCCAGGCGCGGTCCGCTACAGCAAGCTCGGTCGACATCTCCATGCCCTCCTGGCAATCGCGATCCGCACGACGCATCATCCCGGCACGGATCGGAATGGGACATGGCCGTCCCAAAGTGACCGACACGAGCGGCAATACGGACGCGGATCGAACGTTACGGCGACCTCATGGCAAAATCCGCTCCAGACGTGACCCGCGTTACCGCAACTTCGTCGCAAGGTTAATTTGAAGTCGAACGAAGCGATTTGCAGGGATAGACGGCCGCGTGGAGCGGGCGGCCTCGCGATCGGCGCCACGCTGTTAGCTGTTCCTTAGGGTTAAGAGCCGTCCGCGCGCGTGCCGCGTGTTGTGCGCTTTAGTTGGCATTCAATTTGCTGATCAACCCATAAATCCTCGATCGATCCGGTCGCAACAACGCAAAACACTGCCTGAGGTTCACCTTGAAAGCGCTCGACCTCGTCTCGCTCGGCACCAAGCACGTCCGCAACGCCCTCTCGGAAGAGCTCTATTTGCGCACCGGACGCGACGTCACCCGTCCGGCCGCGATCTTCGCGGAGGTGGTCGAACGCTGCAATTACAAGTGCCGTTACTGCGACTACTGGCGCCGTCCGAACTATCGCGACGAGATGTCGATTCCCGAATGGCAGCGCGCGCTCGCGAGCTTGAAGGAATTCATCGGCGCCTATCACGTCGAGTTCGCCGGCGGCGAGCCCTACATCAAGAAGGGCTTTCTCGATCTCTTGCGGTTCTGCCGCGACAACGACATCCACTGGGGCGTCACCACCAATGGCGGCGCCTATCTCAACAAGAAGATCGTGGCGCAAACCGTCGAGGCGCGTCCGTTCAACATCAACATCTCGATCGATTCGACCGATCCGGCGATCCACAACTACTCGCGCGGCGTTGAGAACTCGCTGAGCGACATCGTGCAGGGCATCCGCAATGTCGCCGAACAGCGCCGTGCGGAAGGTCTGGATTTCCCGATCATCATCAAGCCGGTCGTGCACCGGCTGAACTTCCGCCGCCTGCCCGAAATGGTCGACTGGATCCAACAGATTGGCGCCACCGCGCTGAGCTTCCAGCCGGTCGAGCAGGGCACGCAGGAAGTCGAGGACGAGCTGTGGATCGGCGAGAACGAAATGGACGATCTCATCAAGGTCCGCGACGAGTTGCTTCGGATGAAGCGCGAGGGCGCGCCGATCCTCAACGGCGAGGCCGTGCTGCGGGCCTGGCCGAACCATTTCCGCCGCGAGAAGGCGCCGAAGGAAGTGATGCCCTGCCGAGTCGGCATGCGGAATTATTTCATCCGCTCCGATGGCCGCCTCGAAGTGTGCTGGTTCTTCAAGCCGATCGGCAACGTGCGCACCCAGACGGCGCGCGAGATCTGGTACAGCGAGGAAGCGCAGGCCCGCCGCAAGGAGACCATCGCCTGCGACAAGCTCTGCCTGTTCACCTGCCTCGCGCAGCGCACGCTGCAGGACAAGCTGAAGATGGGCCTGACGCTGTTGACCAACACCAAGGCCGCCTGACGCAGCAAGAGAGGAACAGCGAAGCCCGATCGGTCCACGGACGGATCGGGCTTTTGCTTGATCGTGTTGAGCTCAGCCCGCGAACAGCTTGCGGAACAGGCTCGCGGATTCCGGAAACTGGCCGTTGTCGATCTGCGTCGGCCACAGGCCATCGACATCGAAATAGGCCGCGTAGGCGATCGCAGCCTGATTGGCGGCGAACCAGTCGTGCATCTGCTGCACGAAATACGCGTTGTCGCCGGACTGGCCGACGCCCCATTCCGGATAGCTCATCAGCTTGCCGTGCTTTGCTGCGAACGTGCGCTGCCATTCGAGGCCGAAGGGCGCCTTCAGACAGGAATTGGTCCAGCGCTCCGCCGCGCTGCCGTCCGATTTGAAGTCATAGACGTCGAGGCCGATGAAATCGACGACGTCGTCGCCGGGATAGGCGGCGTCGGCTGGCATGTCCTGAGCTCCCCAGCCTGGACACCAGTCGAATTTGAAACTGCGGGAATGGCGACGGAAGATTCCGACCACGCGGCGGAACGCCTTGATGTAATCGTCTTCATGGCCCTTGGCGAACCAGCCCATGTTGGAGATGTTCATCTCCCAACCGAGGCGAATGATCGCCTTCGGATGCGCTCCCGCAATCGCGCGCGCGGCCGTCTCGAACTCGGCATCGTGCACGCCACACGCGACATCGGCGAGCGGCGTGCCGGTGATGGTGAGCGGCACCGACCACACCAGATTGCGCGACGGATTGAGCTTCTTCCAGAGCCCCGGCACCCAATCGAGCTTGTGAAAGTCGTCCCAGCTGCTCTGGCCGTAGAAGTCGACGCCGAGCACCGACGACCGCGGCCGACTGAGCCATTTCTCCCAGGCCTGCAGCACATGCTCGCGGCCGGTCTCGCCCCAATTGACGAAGGCGCCGGCAAACCGTGCCGAATTCGCACCGAGCTGCGATCGGGCAGACGGCGCGGCCCGCGCGGTCGACAGTCCGCCCAGGGCAAGCGCCGCGACTACGAGGACACCGCGCCGCGTGATTCCGCGATCAGTCGACATCCCGCGCTCCAGTCGACTCGTTCGCGGCACACGTGCCAAAAGCACACAGCGCCGACAGTGCGGATGTCTCGAAATGGACTGATGGTGCAGCCCGCCGTTCAGCCGTGCCGCTCACCCGCCGGAAATACCATCGAATCTGCATGTGCACTCACCTGCGCCGACCAAATCGGCATTCGAGACGCCAGCATTGCAATATCCGGGCAACATCCCGATCCAGCGTCAAAATCGCGCAGCCGAGCGATGCTTTCCGATCCGCTAACAGCCGCGGCCGGCCGCCATTTACCATTGCTTAACCATCGCCGCCGCCGGCAGGCCGGTCAAAACGCTCCGGCACCGATCTTGCTGAACTGAGGTTCAGGACAAGTCTGGCGGCCATGATGTTCCGCCCTGACACGGTGTCGCCGGAGAGAGTTACGAGATGAACCCTGTCGCGTTGCTGACCCCGACCTATGGGCGCGATCTGGATATCTGCACGCTGCTCTGCGAGAGCGTGGATCGTCACGTCACGTCCTTCTCCAGGCACTATCTGTTGGTGCCGGATTGCGACCTGCCGCTGTTCGCGCCGCTGGCCAGCGAGCGCCGCATCATCATTCCGGCCTCCTCCTTCCTGCCCGACTGGCTGCGGCCGCTGCCGCGCATGATCCAGCGCAAGCGCCGCCAGTTCTGGTGGTCGCTGCGCGCCAAGCCGGTGAACGGCTGGCACGTGCAGCAGATCCTGAAGATCGCGGCGACGATCGCGTTGCCCTATGAGCGGTTCTGCATCCTGGATTCCGACATCGTGTTCTTCCGCGACTTCGATCTTTCGCGCTTCCAGTATCCGAATACGATCCCGCTCCTGAAAATGGCCGATGCCGTCACCGCAGACCAGCCGCGCCATTCGCGCTGGCTCCAGACCAGCCACCAGTTGATCGGCCTGCCGACGCCGCCCTTCCCGGCGCCGGATTTCATCGGACACATCATCTTCTGGGACAAGCAGACCACCCGCACGCTCGCAGAACGCATCGAGGCCGTCACCGGGATGAGCTGGATCGAAGCGCTGTGCCGGACCCGCGAGTTCTCCGAATACCTGCTGTACGGCTTCTTCGTCGAGAACGACGAGTCCGCCGCATTGCGTCACTCCGACGTGCCGAAGACGCCATGCGTCAGCTACTGGGACGATCCGACCCTGAGCAAGGACGAACTCACCCGGTTGCTGCTGCGCGCCAACAGAGACGACGTCGCGTTCTCGATCGCATCGTTTTCGGGGACGCCGGTCACGACAATTCGTGAGGTCGTGGCCGAGAGCGACGCCATCCTGGCGTCGTCGGCGGCCACAAGGCTCTCGGGGCTCGCCGCATCATGCTGATCGGACAGGCCAGCATCAACCTGACGGCCAACGTGCTCTCGGCGCTGCTTGGACTGCTCAGCGTGTTCATTTTCACGCGGCTGTTCGCTCCGCATGACTATGGCGTCTTTCTGCTCGGCGTCGGCTTCGCTTCGGTCATATCGGTCTTCCTGGTCGGCTGGTTTCGCAACCTGATCCTGAGCGGCCACGCCCGCAACGACGGCACCGACGTCCGCGGGCTGGTGGCGTCGGGTTATCTGATCTGCTGCCTCACCGCCCCGATCGCCTATCTGCTGGGCCGCCTCGTCGGCCTCGATACCGCTGCCGCGCTCGCGGCCGTGGTTCTCGCCATTGCGATCGGCCTGTTCGAGCTGACGCAGGATCTGCTGCGTGCACGGCTGAAGGCACTCTCGGTCATGAAGGCAACGCTGGTCCGCGCGGCCGCCCTGCTCGGCCTTGGTGTCGTGGTTGCGCTGGTCAGCCCGACCGGCGTCCTGCTGCTGCTCGCGGCCGCCTCGGCCTATCTCCTCGCCGTGCTCGTGCAATCGCGCCGCGCATGGCGCGGCACCATCGTCAATTTCGACCGTGCCGACCTGCGCTCGCTCGCCCGCACCGGCCTGCCGCTGACCTTGTCGCTGACGCTGCTCGCGATCTCGAGCGTAACCGATCGCTTCATGATCGCGAACCTGATCGGCGCGGCCGACGCCGGCAAATATGTCGCGGCGCTCGACCTGGTGCGCCAGACCCTGATGATGCCGGCGATGAGCATGGCCGCGGCGTTCTTTCCGATGGCCGTGCAGATCCATGCCCGGCAAGGCGACGCCGCGGTCGCCGTCAGGACCCATCTCGCCGATTGCCTGGAGCTGCTCGCCGGCGTCACGCTGCCGGCCTGTCTCGGCTTCGCGCTGATCGCCCCGCATGTCGCCAACATCGTCCTCGGCGCCGACTTCCGCGCGGTTGCAAGCGAGATCATGCCGGTCATCGCGATCGCCGTGCTGTTCCAGGTGCTGACGCAGCAATATCTGCATGCGAGCTTCCTGCTGTCGGGACGCAACTCCTTCTACCTGATCAACACCGCTTCGATCATCGCCGCGAATGTGATCCTGTCCTACGTGCTGGTCAGCCTTTACGGCACCATCGGCGCGGCATGGGCGCGGCTCGGCGCCGACATCACGGGTTTTGTCTGCGCCCTGATCCTGAGCCGCTTCGCTTTCCGGATTCCGATCCCGCTCGGCCGGCTCGCTCTGATCGCGATCGCCGCGCTCGCGATGGCGCTCACCGTCGGCGCGCTCGACCGCGCCCTCGACCTTTCCGATCTCCACGCCAGCATCGTGCTGATTGGAGCGGGGTTGGCCGTCTACGCCGCGCTCTGCTGGCTGTTCGACATCGCGCGCCTGCGCGGTCGGCTGAAGCGAGGCCTTGTCATGTTCCACACCAGATCCGCAAACAGCAACGTTGGATGAGCCGATGAACAGATCCCTCGCGCTTGCTACGCGTCCCGCCCCGCTCACCGAACTCTCGATGCCCGTCCCCGCTGAAATCCATCCGGAATCGCTGCTGGCCTTGCCGCCCGGCGAAGCCAAGCAGAGCCTGCTCACGGTTCACAGCATCCTCGAGGCCCGGCTGCCGGCCGGTCCGCTCTCGATCTACGAGGCCGGCGGCGGCTCGACCAGCTATCTGCCGCTCGGCGTGCTGCGGCGTTCGCATGTGACCGTGGTCGACATCGACGCCGATCAGATCCGCAACAACAGCTATGCGCAGGAAGCCATCCTCGGCGACATCCAGACCCATCGCTTCCCGCCGCAGCGTTTCGACCTGATCATCTGCTACAACGTCATCGAGCACATCCCCGATGTGGATGCCGTGCTGAGCGGGTTCTGCGAGGCGCTGAAGCCGAACGGGCTGTTGCTGATCGGCGCACCGAACCCGAAGTCGCTGTCGGGCATCGTCACGAAATACTCCCCGCACTGGTTTCACGTCTGGTTCTACCGCCATGTGCGAGGCGAGAAGCACGCCGGGCTGCCGGGCGAGGCGCCGTTCCCGACCCATTTCCATCCGCTGGTGACCCTTGGCAACCTCGAAGCGTTCGCGGCCGGCCGCGGATTGCAGGTCATCTACCGGAAGAAGTACGAGAGCCCGCGCTACCCCGAGATGCGCCGGCGCAAGCCGCTGCTGGCCGCGATGATCGACGCCGGAGCAAAGACGATCAACGCGTTGCTGCCGGGCAAGATCGACGTCCGCCACGGCGACTACCATGTGATCTTGCGGAAGCTTGGCTCATGAACGCATTGTGGTCGGAAGCCAGGGTCAAGGTCAGCCACCGGCTGGCGATGCATGTGCAGGTCGAGCGTTTTCGCCTGAACAATGCCACGCCGATGGTGTCCTTCACCTTTGACGATCTGCCGAAGAGCGCGGCGACATTCGGCGCCGACATCCTGGAATCCTACGGCGCCCGCGGTACGTTCTACGTGTCGGGCGGACTGGTTGGACTGGACGCGCCGGGCTGGACCACCGGCAGCGCCGACGACGTCGTCTCGCTGCATCGCCGTGGCCATGAGGTCGGCTGCCACACGTTCTCGCACCGCCGCGCCTGCGATCTCGACGAGACCTCGCTGGCCGCGGAGATCGCGCGCAACCGGACCTATTTCCATTCGCTCGATCCGACCATGCCGGTCGAGAGCTTCGCCTACCCGTTCGGCTACGGCTCCTACGCGCGAAAGCACCAGTTGAGGTCCGAATTCCGCACCTGCCGCAGCATCGTGCCCGGCGTGAACAGCGGCGAGGTCGACCTGCAATTCCTCCGCGCCATGCCGCTGATCGACCGCCAGATGTCCCGCGACCGGATCGACATGGCCTTCGCCGAGACGGCAAACATCAACGGCTGGTTAGTTTTCTACAGCCACGACGTCGCCGACGCGCCGAGCCTTTATGGCTGCACGCCTGAACTGATGACCTACGCGCTGGAGGCGGCGGCGCGGCGCAATGTCCCGGTGCTGACGATGGCGGAGGCGTTCAGATGCGCCCGCGCTTAAACCCTTTGTTTTCCTTTCTGGTGAATAGTCGGCGAATGAGTATGGTTAATTTTTCGTGTTGCGCCTCCGCGTCGCCTCGTGCGCGTTGCGTGGCCCGAAAGAGTGCTCCTCAGCCGATGCGTGCGGCCATTCAGACGGAAGCTGGGGTCGATGCTTAGCTATGACCAGCCGATCAACCGGGCCAAGCCGGAGCCGCGCCGGGGCGCAATCCCGGCCGGCTTCAACGTGCTCGAGCTGGTCCGGCTGTTGTGGGTGCACAAGGTCGCGATCGTCTCGGTCGCGCTGCTCTGCGCCTGCATCGCGGTCGTGATCGGCAAGAGCCTGACACCGAAATATACCGCCGGCGCCCAGCTCTATGTCGACCCGCGCGAACTGCAGCTGGTCGAACGCGAGCTGACCCCGCGCGCCCAGGACGTCTCCGGCCTCGCGATGGTGGTCGAGAGCCAGTCGCGCCTGATCACGTCAAACAATGTGCTGCTGCAGGTGATCCGCGACACCAGCCTGGTGAAAGATCCCGAGTTCGGCGGTGGCGCCGCGAGCACGGGCTTGCTCGCCACGCTGCTCGGCCTGTTCGGCATCGAGCCGCGAACGACGGCGGAGCAGCAACAGCAGATCGAGATGACGACGCTCGACACGCTGAACCGGCATATCAACGTCAAGAAGACCGATCGTACCTTCATCGTCGACATCGACGTGTGGTCGCACGATCCCGTCAAGGCGGCTATGCTCGCCAACGCGATCGCCAAGGCCTATCTCACCGAGTCGAAGCAATCGCAGGCCGAGGCCGCGCGCCGCGCCACCCGCGACCTGTCCGGCCGGTTGAAGGAGCTGCAGCAGCGCCTGCGCAACGCCGAGGAAGCGCTCGCGACCTACAAGGCGCAGAACAACTTCGTCGGCTCGCAGGACAATCTGCTCACCGACCAGCAGCTCTCGGTCGGCAACCAGCGGCTGGCCGCGGCGCGGGCGCTCACGCTCGATGCGCAGGCCAAGTATGACCAGATCGAAGCCAGCCGCCGCGGGTCGATGGACGCGGGCGCGACCGCCGAAGCGCTGCAGTCGCCGACCATCGCCAATCTGCGCTCGCAATATGCCGATGCCAAGAAGCGGCAGGCCGAGCTGCAGGGCGAGCTCGGGCCGCGCCATCCGGCGCTGCGCCAGGTCGAGCAACAGGTCGAGGACCTGCGCCGGACCATCAAGGAAGAGATCGACCGCTTTGCGGTATCCGCGAAGAACGATCTGACCCGGGCGCGCGACTATGAAGCGTCGCTCAACAAGGCGCTCGACGTACAGAAGCACCAGAGCGTGCAGATGAGCCAGGCGTCGGTGCGGCTGCGCGAGCTCGAGCGCGAGGTCGATGCCAGCCGCGACGTCTATCAGTCCTTCCTCAAGCGCTCGCGCGAGACCGAGGAGCAGGAGAGCCTCAACACCTCGAGCGCGCGCGTGATCGGCGATGCGACGATCCCGCAGCAGCGCACCTTCCCGCCGCCGATGACCCTGCTCGCGATGATCGGCTTCATGTTCGGCACCCTCGCCGCCGCGGCGTGGATCGTTGCGGCCGGCCAGCTGGCGCCCGGCGCCGATCCGATCCGTCCACGGATCCAGCCGAAACAGGATGCCGCACCGGAGCGGCAGCCCGTCATCGCCAAGGCCAGGCCGCCCGTGCAGGCCCCGCCCGCGGTCCAGCCGGCAGCCGCTCTCATCGACAAGCCCGTGATCGAGAAGCCGCTGATCGCCGAGCTGCAGGAATCCGATGTCATGCGCACGCTTGGTGGCATCCTGACCGGCGACAATCCCGCCGACGTCACACGGTTCGGCTGGCCGACGCTGCGGACCAGTTCGGCGCTGGGGCCGTTCTCCAACACGATGCGGCAGATCCATGCGGCGCTGGCGACGGGCGCCGCCCCGGAGGCCGTCCCGGTGCTGGCCGTGATCGGCACTGCCGACGATCCCGATCGCAGCGTTGTCGCACTCAACATCGCGCTCGTCGCCGCGCGCGACGGCGCGCGTGTCCTGCTGATCGACGCCGACGCTGCCGTCCACGCCCTGACCGACAGGGTCGCGCACCCGATTCAGAGCAAGCCAAGCCGGCTCGACTGGCTCACAATCGGCAGCAAGGCGTCCCGCGCCATCAACACCGCAAACGGCATTGCCATCCTGCCGGCGATCCAGGGCAATCCCGCCAAGGCCAGCGAGGCGATCCAGAAGGCGATCGCGCAGGCGCGCTCCGCCGGTGGCTACGACCTCGTGATCCTCGACGGTCCGCCGATGCCGTGGGGTGTGGACGAACGGCGGCTGTTCGACATGGCCGACGGGCTGATCGCGGCGCTGCCGGTGGATCGCGACATCAACGCGTCGATGGAAGACATCATCACCGCGCTCGGTGGCGCCGAGCGCAAGCTCGCCGGTGTCGTTCTCAACGAACTCCAGTCCACCGTCGCAAACCAGCAGCACGACAAGCAGTATGCGTGAGCCACGCGCCAGCTGCGCCGCGTTCGGCGTCGCCGCTGCAACCTTGATCGCGAGTTGATCTTGCAATGGCCCGGCTATCGATCCCCGCCATCGTCGCCGCCGCATCCATTCTGCTGTCCGTCGCCGCGCAGGCCTGCCCTGCCCTGATCGAAGGCGTCCCCGCGGACCGGATCAAGGCCTTGTCGCGCGGCGTCAATGCCGACGGGTGGATCGTCGATCCGCGGTCGGCGCCGCCACGCGGCCTGCTGCTCGAACTGCGCAAGGCCGGCATGACCCACATCCGGCTGCCGGTGCCTGCCGACTTCGTCATGCCGCGCTTCGCCACGAACGCGGAGATCGACAGCCGTCTGCAAACCGTCGATGCCGCGATGAAGACCCTGCTCGCACTTGGCTATGCCGTATCGATCGACCTGCATTCGGGCCAGCACTTCAACGCGCTGCACAAGGACGATCCGCCTGGCGCGATGGCTGAAATGAAGAGCGCCTGGACCGCGCTCGCGCGGATCATGCAGCGCTATCCCTCCGATCGGGTGTTTGCGGAACTGCTGAACGAGCCGGAGGTCGATGCGGCGCAATGGCAAGGCGAAGTCCGGGAGCTGGCCGGCTTCATTCGCCAATTGCTGCCGCAGACCACGCTGATCACGGGTCCGGTCAATTGGCAGCGTGCGGACTCTCTGCCGGGCTTCGCGCCGCTCGACGATCCGAATGTCGTCTATGCCGTCCACTTCTACGATCCGATGGTGTTCACCCATCAGGCCCATTGGGATCGGAGCGAGCCGCTCCACGACGTCGTCGGACTGCCCTATCCGATCCGGGCCGACGATCCGAAGGTTCAGCAGTTGCGGGAACAGCTGACCGCGCTGGACAGGCCCAAGGCGCTTGCGATGGTCGACCGCGCCATCCCCGACCGCGGCATCGATAAATGGCTCGAGCCCGCGGCCGCCTGGCAGCGGCAATATTCCCGTCCGATCATCATCAATGAGTTTGGGGTGCTCAAGGCCGGCGCGCCGCGCGACAGCCGGTTGCGCTGGCTCGCCGGCGTCACGGCGTACGCCCGGCAGCAGTGCTGGGGCTGGACCCATTGGGAGCTGTCGCAAGGCTTCGGCCTGGCCGACGCCGTCACCGGCAAGGCCGACCGCGACGTGCTGAGGGCGCTGCTCGGAACGCGCTGACCCATCTGGTTAACCGGTTCTTACACAATGCGCGGCTAGATCGGCGATGCGGGTGTGGCACGCCACCCATCCGGTCATTTAGGTCAGAGCCTGTGCGAGCAGACATAGCCCCGCGGCCGCTGTTGGCCGGCGACCTCGTTCCTGCGCTCGGCATCGCCGTGGCATCGATCGCTTTCGCGCCGATCATGCAGGCGGCCAATGCAGGGCTCGCGATCGTCGTCGAAGGCCTGATCGGCTGCGCCATCGTGCTCGCGGCGCCGGCCTATGCGCCGTCGATCGCCGTCTTCATCATCTTCTTCCAGAATCTGTTCGTCTCGATCCTGTCGTCCTACATCACGACCGAGCAGGAGATGGATTTCGTCAAGGGCTACAATTTCCTGATCTGCGCGGTCATGTGGCTGGTGACGCTGGCGCTGTACGTGCTGCGCGAGCGCCAGCATTCGCCCGAGATCGACCGGATCATGAATTGGGGGCTGATGACCCTCGCGGTCGTAGGGATGTATTTCCTGCTCGGCGCCACTCAGGACGCGCATGCGGCCCTCGTCTATCTGCGCAACATTGCCTTTCCGCTGTTTCTGTTTCAGCTGTCGCTGCTGACCGCCGCAACCTTCGAGATCCGCATCACGCCGTTCCTGGTGACCGTCGCCACGCTGCTGATCGTCTGCGGCTATGTCGAATTGCTGTTTCGCGATTTCTGGCTCGAGATCACCAACGGCTACACGTTCTGGCACTTCGACGAGTTGAAGGCGACCCGCTCCGGAGCCTGGGAAGCCGAGATGCGCCAAACCGGCAATGTCCCCGTGGATCTGATCGACCGCTTCCGCTTCAGCTTTCTCAACAGCCCGTTGTTCGAGGATCTCGGACTGTCGTCAATTTTGCGCATCTTCGGACCGAACATGAGCCCGATCAGCTTCGGTTACGGGATCGCCTTCTCCATCCTGTTCCTGTTCGCGGTCGGATATCGCTGGCTGGCGCTGGTCGCGATCCCGCTGCTGATCCTCTGCAGCGTGAAGGGCGCGCTCATCCTGGTCATCTTCGTGGCCCTGGCCTGGACGGCGACCTGGCTGCTCGGCGCCACCATCACCCTTGCCGTCGCACTCGTCGGACTCGTGCTGTATGCCGTCGCGGCGATCTATATCGGACTCCAGATCGGCGACTTTCACGTGATCGGCTTCATGGGCGGCTGGGACGGATTCCTGCACAACCCGATCGGTCGTGGCCTCGGCGTCGGCGGCAATCTCTCTGAAGGCTACTTCTCGATCGACTGGAACGCCGCGCAAGCGGCCGGCACGATCGACGGCGCGGTGGAGAGCGCCGTCGGCGTCTTGCTCTACCAGATGGGGATCGGCGCAGTGGTGCCACTTGGCTTCTTCTTTGCGGTGGCGCTGCAGGCCTGGCGCCTCTACGCCTCGTCCGGAATCCTCATCCAGGGGCTCGCCGCGTTCGGCACGATGGTGGTGCTGGTGAACGGCATCTTCCAGGAGGAGGCGCTGTTTGCGCCGCCGGCGCTCGGGCTGTTGCTGTGCCTGACCGGGCTCGTGATCGGTCATCATCTGCGCACGCAAGGCGACGACCTGAAGGCTTCCGGCGGATAGCACATGACACCCGATCAAGCCCGGCCGCGCCGCGACCGGGCTCTCCTCGGCGCACGTTGTCAGAGCGGCTTGATCTGCACCTTGCGGAACTTGACCACGCCGGACCCATACTGGAGCGCGACGTAGCCGCTGGCGTGCTTGGAATCCTGCGCGTCGACGGTCTTCTGGCCGTTCAGCGTCACGACGAAATGCGGCCCCTGCGCCGTGATCTCGTAGACGTTCCACTTGCCGGCCGCCTTCGGCATCGGATCGACCTTGGCGACGTCGACAATCGCGCCGGTGCCGTAGGTCGGATCGGGCCGCTTGTCGAAGACGTTGACCTCGTAGCAGACCTTCGAGTCGATCACCTTGTTGCCTTCGCAGCGGATGAAGACGCCGCTGTTGGCGTCCTCGTCGGTCCAGAACTCCGCCCTGATCTGGAAATCCTTGTATTGGGTCTTGCTGACGAGATAGGAGAGATCCTTGCCGTCGAGCTTGTCGGCGACCAGCGCGCCGTCCTTCATCGCCCAATTGGCCTTGCCGACCTCGTCCCAGTCGCCCTGCTTGGAGCTGTCGAGCAGCGTGACCCAGCCGTCATCACCCGATGCGGCGGTGGAAAATTGCAGCGCGGCCGCACCGATCACAAGTCCCGCCGCCAGTATCGACAGATGCTTCTTCAAGGTTATCCTCCCGTCTTTTGGTTGGCGCGCAACCTATCATCGTCTGCAGCCGCGTAAATGCGTTTTTCATATTGCAACTGCGTTGTGTCACGGCCCGATGCCGCAATCTTGAGAGCAGACATGCGCGAGTGCGTCTTGTCCGGCGCAAGCGAGAGCGATTAGCATCACGCGACATACGGGCGCGGCAGTCGCCCGAACGAACTGACCTGGGAGAACACGATGACGGCGTCGAACCGGTCCTGGCGATACCTGATGATGCCGCTGGCCCTTGCCGGCACGCTGAGCGTCAGCTCCGCGGCCGAGCTCAATCCGGCCGCCGTCACCTACAAGCTGCCGGACCAGATTCCATGGAGCCCGGTCGACGCGCGCGGCGCGCAGAATGCCGTGGTGGTCGGCGATCCCTCGAAGCCCGGCTTCTACATGGTCTACACCAAATGGACCAAGGGCAATCACTTCAGCCGTCCGCACTTCCATCCCAACGATCGCTACATCGTCGTGCTGAAGGGCACCTGGTGGGTCGGCTCGGGCCCGAAATTCGATCCGGATCACGGCACCGTGGCAATGCCGGCGGGAAGCTTCGTCACCCATTTCGGCAAGCAGGTGCATTGGGACGGCGCCAGGGACGAAGACGCCGTGCTGCTGATCATGGGCGAAGGCCCGGCCACCGCGACCGAGGTGGAACAGAAGTAGCCGCGTTGCGCGAAGTGGGGGCGATGCTATCATCACGGCCCAACGAAGGGCTTCCGATGCATCCCGCCGCCAAGTTGCAATTTGCCCGCATCGCCGACGAGTTTGCGCGCTGGCGCGCCATTGCCGAACCGGAACGGCCGCCGGCGCCGGCGTGGTGGTGGGGACCGGCATTCGAGATGCGCAATGCCGCCGAACCGCTGCCGTCCAACTGGTGCCGCCGGTTCCGCCTGCCCGACGGGGCGAGCTTTGCGGAGGCGTCAGCGGCGCTGCGCCAGACCCTGGCCGGCCAGGCGATACCGTCCTGGCCGTATGATTTCTCGCGCTTGATCGCTTCGACCGATTCCGACGTCCGCGACCTGCCCGTGCAGCCGTCAGACGACAGCGCGTTTCCGCCCTAGATCCGACCCGGCCTCACCGATCGCCTCGTCGTCAAGCGACGGCTGCAGCGGCGGCGACGTAAGCACCGGCGATGTCTTCAACAATTCAGCGAGATCGCGCGGCGGCAGCGGCCGGCTGAACAGGAAGCCCTGCATCTCGTCGCAGGCATGCGCGCGCAGGAACTCCTGCTGCTCGGAGGTCTCGACGCCTTCGGCCACGATGGTCATGCCGAGCGCCTTGCCCATGCTGATGATCGCCTGCGCGATCGCGACGTCCTCGGAATCATCGGGCAGATCGCGCACGAAGGAGCGATCGATCTTGATGGTGTCGATCGGGAACTGCTTCATCAGCGACATCGACGAATAGCCGGTGCCGAAATCGTCGATCGCAAGGCGAATGCCCCGGTGCTGGATCGCGTCGAGCACGCGGACCGCGCGCGTCACGTTGCGCATCACCATGCTCTCGGTGACCTCGAGCTGCAGCAGCGCCGGCGACATGCCGCTCGCCGCCAGCGCCTCGTCGATGTCGTCGAGCAGGTTCGGATCGCCGAACTGACGCGGCGAAAGGTTGACCGCCATCGTCACCGCCTTGAGGCCGCGGTGCTGCCAAGCCATGTTCTGCGCGCAGGCTTCCTTCAGCACCCAGCGGCCGATCGGCACGATCAGACCGATCTCCTCGGCGAGCGGAATGAACTGCCCGGGCGAGACCTTGCCGAGCTCGGGATGAGTCCAGCGCAGCAGCGCCTCGACGCCGCTGATCTGTCCGCTCGCCATGTCGACCTTGGGCTGATACTCGAGCGAGAATTGGTCGCGCTCCAACGCGCGGCGCAATGCGCTCTCCATCGTCAGGCGCTCGATCGACTGCGCCCTGACCTCGTTGGAGAAGAAGCGGAAGCCGTTCTTGCCGTCCTCCTTGGCGAGATACATCGCCATGTCGGCGTTCTTGGTGAGCGTCTGCACGTCGGAGCCGTCGGTCGGATAGGTCGCAATCCCGATCGAGGCCGTGGTGTGGCACTCGTGCCCGCTGAGCTGCATCGGCTGGCTGAGTGCGACCAGGAGTTCGCCGGCGATACGCTCGACGTCGTGACGTTCGGCGGTGTCCTCCAGGATGACCACGAACTCGTCGCCGCCGAGCCGCGCCACCACGTCGCTCGCCCGCAACGATCCGCGCAGCCGCTCGGCGATCGCCACCAGCAGCATGTCGCCGGCGTCGTGGCCGAGCGAATCGTTGATCACCTTGAAGCGGTCGAGATCGATGAACAGCACCGCGAGCTGCCGGCGATGACGGTCCGCCGCCGAGATCGCGTGACGCAGCATCTCGTTGAAGGTCTCGCGGTTCGGCAGATTGGTCAGGCTGTCATGCGAGGCGAGGTATTCGATGCGCTCATCGGCCTTGTGCTTCTCGTCGGCGCGATCGAAGCTTTCGAGCGCGAACGCCAGATTGTCGGCGAGCCGCTGCAGCAGCTCGGCGAACTCAGGCGTGAACGTATCCTTCTCAATCGCCACGAAGATCATGACGCCGACGACCTCCCCGCTGACGATCAGCGGAAACGAGGCACCGGACTGTGTTCCATCGCGGCGCGCGCGCTCATGGAACGCCGCGGTACCGGTATCGGCGAAATAGTCGTTGATGATGCAGGCCTTGCCCGACCGGAACGCCCGGCCGCAGGCGCCGCGTCCCTCGGGGTGCGCCTCGCTGGTCGAGAGCGTCACCTGGCTCGCGCCGTCGGCGGCCGGGCCTGCGATCGCGACAATGCGGAGATAGTCGCTGCCGGGCTGTGCCAGCGCGATGGTGGTCGAGGTGAATTTGCCGCCGGTCGCTGCGGCCTCGCAGACCAGTTGATAGAGCTCGGTGCGGGACTTCGCCCGCATGATCGCTTCATTGGTCGCGCTTAGCGCCGCGAACATCCGCGACAGCCGCTCCTTCTGCGCGTCGGCCCGCGCCTTCTCGTCGGCGCGGTCGAAATTGGCCAGCGCGAACGACACGTTCTCGGTGAGCCGCTGCAGCAGCGCCATCATCTCCGGACTGAAGGTGTTGAACTCACCGGAGAGGAACACCAGCGCGCCGATCGCCTCGCCGTTCTTGAGCAGCGGCAGGGCCGCGCCGGACTTGCTGCCGCTGTCGCGCACGGCCGGATAGACATGCGACTCGGGGCCGAAGTCGCTGAGATAATCGTTGCTGATGCAGGGCCTGCGGGTGCGGATCGCAACGCCGGTCAGCGTCTGTCCCTCCGGACGCGTCGCGTCGGCCGACAACTGGACTTCGCGGGCCCGCACCCGGTCGGGGCCGGAAGCAGCCACATTCTCCAGGAAGGCCTCGCCCGGCCGCACCAGCCTGATGGTGGCCGAGATGAACTGCCCGCCGACCGCTGCGGCATCGCAAACCAGATCGAACAGCTCGCCGCGGGACTTCGCCCGCATGATGGCCTCGTTGGTCGCGCTCAGCGCCGCGAACATCCGCCTCAGCCGTTCCTTCTGCTCCTCGGTGCGCGCCTTCTCGTCGGCGCGATCGAAACTGCCGAGCGCATAGGCGACGTTGTCGGCAAGCCGCTGCAGCAACTCGGCGAACTCGGCCGAGAAAGTGTTGCGCTTGGCCGAGATGAACAGCATCACGCCGACCGGCTCGTCGTCGACGATCAACGGAAATGCCGCGCCCGATCGCGCATCCTCGCGGTCGATGATTTCGCGAAACGGGTTGTTGGCGACGTCGCCCAGAAAATCGTTGTCGATGCAGGCGTGCCGGGAGCGGAACGCCCTGCCGCAAACACCGCGCCCTTCGGGACGCGCCTCGCTGCGCGAGACGTTGAGGCGGCGCGCATTCTCGGCGGTCGGCCCCGCCACCGCCATCATCTCCAGGAAGTCGTCGCCGGGTTTTGCGATCAGGATGCTGGTCGAGTTGAACCCGCCGCCATGCGCGGCCGCGGCGCAGACCAGCTCGAACATCTCGAGCCGCGACCGCGCGCGCATGATCGCCTCGTTGGTCGCGCTCAGCGCCGCGAACATCCGCGACAGCCGCTCGCGTTCGGCATCGGCCTTGGCCTTCTCGGTGGCGCGGCCGAACGTATCGAGCGCAACCGAAACGTTCTCTGCGATGCCCGCCAGCAGCGCGATGATCTCTTCGTCGCGGGCCCAGGAATTGCCGATGAAGAAGATCAGGACGCCGATGCTCCTGCCGAACCGCGTGAGCGGCAGCGCGACGCAGGCCATCAGACCGCTCTCACCGGCTTGCGCCTGCGAGGCGCCCGTCGATATCGGAATGTCGTGCTCGATGCACGGCCGTTTGGTCCGGAACGCCTCGCCGCAGATCCCCTTGCCGTAGAGATTGTCCGGGTCGGTCGAAAAGCGCGTCTGCGTGATCAGGTCGAGCGCCTCGCCGGTGCCGGCGACGGGCTCGAGCCAGTGCGTATCGGGCTCGGCCAGCAGCACCACCGTGGCGAAGGATTTTCCGCTGAACACCGCGGCGTCGCACACCCGCTGATAGAGATCGTGCTCGGTCTTGGCGCGAAGGATCGCTTCATTGGTTGCGCTGATGGCGCCGAACATGCGGTTGAGCCGGCGCATCGCCCGCTCGCCGCTCTTGCGCGACGCCTCATGGTCGAAATTGTCGAGCGCAAAGGACACGTTCGCCGCAATGCGCTCCAGCAGCGACACGATCTCCTCGCCGAGCGAGTCGACCTCGCGCCGGGTCACCATGAAGACGCCGACGCTGCGCCCGTTGCAGACCAGCGGCATCGCCGCCGCCGCACCGACGCCGGCTGCCGCGAGGCCGCTGCGCCAGGCCGCCGAACGGGCATCGTTGACATAGTCGTTGCTGACGCTGGCGCTCTGATCGCGGAACGCCCGCCCGGCGACGCCGTCGCCTTCCGGAATGTTGGCGAGGGTGGAGATGCTGATGCTGCGCAGACGCGCGACATCGTCGCCGCAACCGGCGGCGAATGTCAGCCGACCGGTATCCGGCTCCAGCAAAAAGACGGTCGTAGCCAGGAAGCTCCCGCTCGAGAACGCGGCTTCGCAGACCTTTCCGTACAATTCTTCTGGTGATTTCGCGTACAGGATCGCTTCGTTGGTGGCATTCAACGCCGCGAATGTACGCCCGATGCTCGACTGCACGATCCCTGAAGGCCCCAGGGCCACCCCCTTCAATCTGCCGGGGAACATTGCCCGCGAGAGGCCTAAGTGATGGTTAGTGTATCCGGCAAGTTGTGAGACAAAGTAAACGGCTGACGAATGCCGGAGGCCGTTTTCCGGGATATTACGGACGCCAGTGTGCCAGGCTGAGGCGGAGGGCCGGGGCACCCGGATAGCCGCCTGGCTTGCACCGCGGGCGCAGCCAAATTCCGCAGCGCGACCGCGCACGTTCCATTCAGTGAAATCCCGGCCGGGAGCACCCTGCTGGCGGTATGGCGGACCGGATTTTCCGCCCCTTGCTCGGCGGGCTGCGCTTTGAGAGCATGACGCCGACAACAGCAAGCAAGACCCGCGCATCACGCGGGCGGACCGCGAGGAAAACCCCATGCCGATCGTCCAGGCCGACCGTCTCACGCGCATCGGCGCGGCGCTGCTCCGGGGCGCCGGCGCATCGGAGGAGGAGGCCAACGCGGTCGCCTCCGGTTGCGTCAACGCCAACCTCGCCGGCCATGACTCCCACGGCGTGATCGCGATCCCGACCTATATCGACCGCATCAAGGCCGGCCATATCGTCCCCGGCGCGAAATGGACCGTCGTGCAGGAGACGCCGACCACGACCGTGATCGACGGTCATTGGGGGTTCGGCTTCCACGTCAACGCCAAGGCGATGGAGATGACCATCAACAAGGCGAAGACCGCCAATGTCGCGGCCTGCACCGTGTTCCGGCAGAGCCATGTCGGCCGGCTGGCGCATTACCCGCTGATGGCGATGCGCGAGGGCATGATCGGGATTGCGGCCGCCGATTCCGGCCGCTCGCCGAAACATGTCGCGCCGTTCGGCGGCCGCGAGGCCCGGCTCGGCACCAACCCGCTCTCGATCGCAGTGCCGTCCGATCTCGAGGCGCCGTTCTATCTGGATATGGCGACCTCGGCGGTCGCGGCTGGCAAGATCCAGCTCGCGGTGGCGCGCGGCGAAAGCATCCCGAAGGGTTGGATCATCGATGCCGAAGGGCGCGACACCACTGACCCTGCGGACTACCGCAAGGGCGGCGCGCTGCTGCCGCTCGGCGGCAGCGAAGGCTACAAGGGCTCGGGCCTTGCCGCGATGGTCGAAGTGCTGTGCGGCCTGCTGACCGGTCTCGGCTTCGGCGTCGAGCCGACCGGCCGTCACAACGACGGCTGCTTCATGGCGGTGTTCAACGTCGCCGCGTTCCGTCCCTTGCAGGACTTCAGACGCGAAGTCACCGACTTCGCCCGCTACCTGAAATCGACGCCGCCCTCGGAAGGGAGCCGCGGCGTGTTCTATCCGGGCGAGATCGAACATCTGCGCGAAGTCGAACGGCGCAAGAACGGCATCGAGATCGAGGATGCGACCTGGGACAAGCTCAAGGCGCTCGCCGCCGACTACAAGCTCACCGACGACCTCGATCTTCGCTGACGCATTCAGGTACAGGAGAACGGCATGACACGGCAAATGGCGCTGGTTGGCTTTTTGCAGGCGCAGAACTGCACCAATCTGCCGAGCTCCTGGCGTCACCCGGAGTCGCGCGACGATTCGATGTCGGCGGACTACTATCAGGAGATCGCGCGCATCCTGGAGCGCGGCAAGTTCCACATGGCGTTCTTCGACGATCGCCTCGCAATGCCCGACCGCTACGGCAACGATCACGCCCACACCGTCGAATACGGCATCCGCTGCGTGAAGATGGACCCGATCGTGGTGCTGACCACGATGGGCATGGTCACGACCAGGCTCGGCCTCGCCTCGACCGCGTCCACCACCTATTTCGAGCCGTTCGACGTCGCCCGCCGCTTCGCCACGCTCGACCTGATGACGGGTGGCCGCGCCGCGTGGAACGTGGTGACGTCGGTCAATGACGGCGAAGCGCTCAACATGGGCCGCGCGCAGCATCTCGAGCACGATCTCCGCTACGACCGCGCCGACGAGTTCATGGAAGTGGTGCTCGGCCACTGGGACGCCTGGGAAGACGGCTCGCTGGTGATCGACAAGAAGAGCGGCCGGTTCGCCGATCCGGCCAAGGTGAAACGGCTCGATCACAAGGGCGCGTTCTTCACCTCGCGCGGCCCGTTCACGGTGCCGCGTTCGGAGCAGGGCCATCCCGTCGTGATCCAGGCCGGCGCCTCCGGCCGTGGCCAGCGCTTTGCGGGACGTTGGGGCGAGGTGATCTTCACCGCGGCGCGCAACCTTGCCAACGCCAAGCAGGGCTATGACGCGATCCGAGGGGAAGCCGCCAAGGCCGGGCGCGATCCCGACCAGATGTTCCTCTGCAACCTGATCACGCCGGTCACCGGTGCGACCAAGGCCGAGGCCGAGGACCGGATGGCCGTGATCCAGAAGCTGCCGCTCGAGATCGACGCGCTGTCGCTGCTCGCCGAAGGCCTCAACTTCGATTTCGGCGCCAAACCGATCGACGAGCCGCTGACCACAGAGGAGCTGCAGGGCATGCAAGGCATGCTCGGCATCCGCGACGGCGTGCTGCGCACCTCCGGCAAGACCAATCCCTCGACCCGCGACTTCATCACCTTCTCCGGCCGCGGCCAGGTGCAGGACGCGATGGTCGGCGGCCCGAAGGAGATCGCCGACCAGCTGGAGGAAATGTTCGAAGGCCGCGGCTGCGACGGCTTCGTCATCGCGGCGAGCTATGTGCCGGGCTCCTACGCGGACTTCGTCGATCACGTGGTGCCCGAGTTGCAGAAGCGCGGTCTGTTCCACAAGGACTACACCGGAACCACACTGCGCGAGAATCTCGGACTGAAGCGCCCCGCCGCGGGCGCCTGGAAGACCCGCGCGCAGGCCGCGGAATAGAGGGGCACATCATGCGCTGGCTGAAATTCACTGCCGCGGGTCCTACGTCTTGGGGCCTCGTCGAGGGCGACACCGTCATCACCGTGAACGGTGATCCGTTCGGCGAATGGAGCAAGACGGCGAAGACCCACGCCTTGAAGGACGTCAAGATCGAGCTGCCGCTGATCCCGCGCACCTTCTACTGCGTCGGGCTGAACTATCTGAAGCATCTCAAGGAGGCCGCCGACAAAGCCGGCACCGTGCCGAACGTGCCTGATCGACCCGAGATCGGCTACCGCGCGCAGAACGCGCTGATCGCCCATGATGAGAATGTCGTGATCCCGGCAAGCGCGACCGAGAAGATCCATTACGAGGGCGAACTGGTCGTGGTGATCGGCAAGACCGCCAAGCACCTGACCGAAGCCAATGCGCTGGACTGCGTGTTCGGATACACGATCGGCAACGACGTCTCCGAGCGCAGCTGGCAGAAAGCCGACCGCGGCCTGTGGCGCGCCAAGAACGCCGACACCTTCAAGCCGATGGGCCCGTGGATCGAGACCGATGTCGATCTCGACCGCATGGAGACCGCGATCCGTGTCAACGGCAAGGAAACCGGCCGCTTCCGCACCAATGAGATGATCTTCGGCATCGTGCCCTTCCTGGTCGAGCTTTCGAAATACTTCACGCTGTCGCCCGGCGACGTGATCTGGATGGGCACCGACGGCGCCTCGCCGGACCTGAAGGACGGTGACGTGGTGGAGATCGACATCACCGGCATCGGGACATTGCGGAACAGGCTCGTGAGGGAGAAGGTGTGAGGCGGGTGGTCTCGGCCAACCCGCGCGCCTCACCCTCGGTGTCGTCCGTCGTCCCGGCGAAAGCCGGGACCCATAACCACCGCCTTGTGTGATGGAATTCGCTGGGGCCACGGCGTCGCACGACAACTATACCCTGTGGTTATGGGTCCCGGGTCGCGCTGCGCTTGCCCGGGACGACAGCGAGTGTGTTGCGCGGCTTGTGAGTCACGCATCCGCATTCCCGTCGGGCCATCGTGACGTCATCACACAACCCCTTCGTAACGTGACAGAAACAACAGAACCGCAATAACGTGCGCGCCGCTCGCACCCACCAGGCAAGGCGACCATGCCGCTTTCACGCCGAACATTGCTCCAGGGCTCGCTGCTATCTGCCGCAGGGATCGCCTGCAGGCCGTGGCCGGCGCTTGCCGACCCGCCTGCGGAGCTTCCGACATCTGAGCAACGCAAGCAGATGGCGGGCCTCGCGGCCGACTTCATGAAGGAGTACGACGTCCCCGGTCTTTCCATCGCGGTTTCGATCAAGGGAAAGCCGGCTTATGTCGAGGCGTTCGGCGTTGCGGATCGGGAGAGCGGCGAAGCATTGACGCCGCAGCACCGCTTCCGCATCGCGAGCATATCGAAGCCGGTGACCTCGACCGGGATCTTCACCCTCGTCGAAGCGGGCAAATTGCGGCTCGGCGATTACGTGTTCGGCGCCAACTCCATTCTCGGTCAGGACTACCCGACGACGCCAACCCTGCAAAGCCTGATGCCGTCAGACTCATCCCGCTCGCCTGTCGAGCAGATCACGATCGAGCATCTGCTGACCCACACCACCGGGACCTGGGGAAACCAGTATCGCGATCCGATGTTCATGAACCAGGGCCTGACGCATCGCGAGCTGATCAACTGGACGCTGGAGCACATGCCGCTCACCGGTCCGCCGGGTGAGTCCTATGCCTATTCGAACTTCGGCTATTGCATCCTCGGGCGCGTGATCGAGAAGCTCAGCGGCCGGAGCTACGAGCAATACATCAAGGACGCGGTCCTGAAGCGATGCGGCATCGCCGACATGCAGATTGCCGGCAATACGCTGCGCGAGCGGGCCAGCAATGAGGTCAAATATTACAGCCAGACCGGCGGCGATCCGTACCGGATGAACGTCGCCCGGATGGATTCGCACGGCGGCTGGATTGCGACGCCGAGCGATTTGACGACGCTGTTCGTCCATATCGACGGCTTCAAGGACACCGAACAGCTGCTCACCGACGACAGCCTCCGCATCATGAGCACGCCCAGCACCGCCAACCCCCGCTATGCCAAGGGCCTGTTCATCACCGCCAACAACAACTGGTGGCACAGCGGCCTGCTGGACGGAACGACGACGATCTCGGTCCGGACCAACGGAGACTTCTGCTGGTCCGCGTTCACCAATACCAGGTCGCGGGACGGCATGAGCCGCGCTCTCGACCTGCTGGTCTGGCACATGGTGAAGACGGTGCCGGATTGGCAGCCGCAGAAGCGGGTGTAGCCCTCGCCGTCATTCCCCGGTGCGCAATTGCGCACCTGCGGGCAGCCCGAAGGGCTGAGCCCGAAATCCATTGGACCGCAAGACAAGTGGTGAAATGGATTCCGGGCTCGCGCTGCGCGCGCCCCGCGCTGGGAGAGCGGTGCCCAATCCCGCGAGCATGCCGCCTGATCGAAGGCCGCAAATTCGCACCGAGCTCAACGCGCCGCCGCCGACCTGCTCTTCACGTGATCGATGAAGGCGCGCAGCTTCGGCATGATCTGGCGGTGGCCGGGATAGTAGAGAAATACGCCGGGCGTTGTCGTCGCGAATGGCTCCAGCACGCGGACGAGCTTTTTCTCCTTCACGGCGCCGGCGACCAGCGGCGCGGGCACTTGCGCCAGTCCCACGCCTTCAATGGCCGCGCCGACCAGCGTCGGGAAATCATGGCCGATGAACGATCCCGAGACGGCAAGCTCGATCGAACGGCCGTTGTCGTTGAGCGACCACGGCGCGAGCCCGCCGTTCGATCGCCGCAACCTGAGGCACGCGTGTTCGCGCAGATCGTCCGGACGTTTGGGCCGGCCGCGGCGCGCGAGATAGTCCGGGCTGCCGACGATAGCGAAAGGGAACGGCTTGGTCAGACGCACCGCGATCATGTCCGGGTTGATGAACTGGCCCATCCGGATGCCGGCATCGAAACCGCCGGCCGCGAGATCGACCAGCTCCTCGCTGGCGGCGAGCTCGACCTCGATCTCGGGATACGCCTTGCAAAATGACGCGATCAGCGGCTCCAGCAGGATCGGCACCACCGAGCGCGGCACGGTAAGACGCAACAGCCCGGCCGGCTTCTGCCCGAGCTCGCGCGCCGCGCCGCTTGCGGCGACCAGCTCCTCGAATGCGGGCCTGGCACGCGTCAGGAATCGCTCGCCGGCCTCGGTCAGACCGACGCTGCGGGTGGTGCGGATGAACAGCACGGCGCCGAGGCGCGCCTCGAGCGCGCGCACCGCCTGGCTGATCGCCGACGGCGTCACCGCGAGCTCGGTGGCCGCGCGACGAAAGCTGCGGTGCTGGGCGACGCTGAGGAACGCCTCCACGCCGTCGAGCGCGCCCTGCCTGACTGTGAAGTTCTGCTTCATGGCCCGTCAACATTATCGCGAATAGTCGCTCGCGGGAAGTCGTCCTACATCGGAGCGACAAGCAGCAGCACCGCGACGCGCGCTGCTCCACGCGACATCACGACGTCAATCGTGAACGGAGACCTGCGACCGATGAAAACAATCCGTCACACCCTCCTTGCCCTCACCCTCACTTCGACAGGTTTAACCTCCATGACCGCTCCCTCTCTTGCCCAAGCCCAAACACAGGCCCAAGCCACGTCCACCATCACCACCGGCGTGATGGTCATCCTGACCGTCAAGGCGGGCGTCACCCGCGAACAGGTGATGGCCGTGATGCCGGATGAAATCCGGCAGACCGTGCAGCTCTATCTCAGCGGCAAGGTTCGCGAGTGGTATTCGCGGTCCGACGGCCGCGGGGTGATCCTCCTGCTCGATGCCAAGGACACATCCGAAGCGCACGCGATCATGGAAGGGCTGCCGTTGTCCAAGCTGGACATCATGGACCACGACTACATCGCGGTCGGCCCGCTGCTGCCGCTGCGCCTGCTGGTCGCCAAGCCCTAAGCGTCAAGCCCTGAGCGCCTTGCCGAGGCCGGACCCGATCGCCGGGTCCGGCCTCACCGGATCGACAGTCAGACGGGAGCCGACCGTGCCAGTAAGTCTCAACATTCCATTCTTGCTCAGCGTCGCCGGAGCATTTCTGACGAGTGCCGTGGTGGCCGCGACCTATGTCTGGCCGGCGCTCCGCACCTGGCCGCGCCATGAGGCGCTCCGGCTGCTTGCGGCTTTTCATGCCTTCCGGTTTCTCGGGATGAACTTCATGGTCACCGGCTTCGTGTCGCCGGAGGTGAACCCGGTGTTTGCCAGCGCGGTCGGCTGGGGCGATCTGACCGCGGCAGCTCTCGCGCTGCTCTCGATGGCGGCACTGTCGTGGCGCTGGCCGGTGGCCATTCCGATCGTCTGGTTCTTCAACATCTGGGGCACGCTGGATCTTCTCAACGCCTACTTCATGGGCGCGACGAAGAACGCGGATCCCGGCCTGTTCGGCGCCGGCATCTATATCCCGGCGCTCTACGTGCCGCTGCTGCTGGTCAGCCATGTCATGGTGTTCATGCTCCTGGCGCGGACCAAATTGGCAGAAGCGTAGAGGCGTAGGATGGGTAGAGCGCAGCGAAACCCATCAACTGATATCCGCGGCACGATGATGGGTATCGCTCCGCTCCACCCATCCTACGAAGTGAGACGATAACTGCGGCGCGGCCACCATCTGCTCGTCATTCCGGGGCGTGCCACTTGGCGCGAGCCCGGAATCCATTGGGCCGCTGACTTTGCGGATAGATGGATTCCGGGTTCTCGCTTCGCGAGCCCCGGAATGACGGAGGAGGTTGCTGCGCGCATGCCGAATGACGGGTGAGTCCTCAAAACGGCAACGCCACGCTGGTCTTGATCTCCTTCAAGATCACGTTGGTGCGGACGTGGCGGATGCCGGGGATGCGGAACATGAACTCGTCGAGGAATCTGTTGTAGGCGTCCATATCGCGCACGACGACGCGCAGATGATAGTCGGCATCGCCTGTTGTCGCGAAGCACTCCAGCACCTCGCGGCGCTGCATCACCCGCGCGACGAACTCGTCGACGAATTTCGTGTCGTGCCGCTCCAGCGAGACATGCAGAATCGCCGAGGTCGCAAAGCCGGCGCGCTCGCGCGCGACCAGCGCCGAATAGCCCGAGATGACGCCGGACTCCTCCAGCGCGCGGACCCGCCGCCAGCATGCCGACGTCGACATCCCGACGGTTTCCGCCAGCTGCTGGTTGGTGGCACGGCCATCCTTCTGCAGCTCGGCGAGGATTTTTTCGTCTTGCTCTTCGATCATCGCAGAGCTCACTTTGGTAGATCATACCAATATACGAAGCTAACCGCAAAAACATACCGAAATTTAGGTCAATGGAGAACAGATAGGTAGGACCTACCAAACACTCAGGCATAGCCTTGCCCATTACATATTGCGATTCTCGGAGGGGTCAGTCATGGGCCAGATGCCGCAACTCGACGCCTACCAGCTGTCCGAGCGCTACAGCCGCGAACGTGGCCGCGTCTTCCTCACCGGCACGCAGGCGATCGTGCGCATCGCGCTCGACCAGATCAGGCGCGACCGCGCCGCCGGGCTCAACACCGCGGGCTTCATCTCCGGCTATCGCGGCTCGCCGCTCGGCGGCGTCGATCTCGAACTGTGGAAGATCGGCGAGCGGCTGAAGGAGAGCCACATCGAATTCCTGCCCGCGGTCAATGAGGACCTCGCGGCGACCGCCGTGCTCGGCTCGCAGCAGGTCGAGACGCAGAGGGATCGAAAGGTCGATGGCGTGTTCGGGCTGTGGTACGGCAAGGGGCCCGGCGTGGATCGCTCCGGCGATGCGCTGAAGCACGGCAATGCCTATGGCTCCTCACCGCATGGCGGCGTGCTGGTCGTTGCCGGCGACGATCATGGCTGCGTGTCGTCCTCGATGCCGCACCAGTCCGACGTCGCGTTCATGAGCTGGTTCATGCCGACGCTGCATCCGGCCGATGTCGGCGAATATCTCGCGTTCGGCGAATATGGCTATGCGCTCAGTCGTTTTTCCGGCATGTGGGTCGGCTTCAAGGCGGTCTCGGAGATCGTCGAATCCGGCGCCTCTGTCGAGCTTGCGCCGCCGCGCGCCTTCGTGCGGCCGGATTTCGTGCCGCCGCCCGGCGGCCTGCATTATCGCTGGCCGGATCTGCCGGGCCCGCAGATCGAGGAGCGGCTGGAGGCGAAGAAGCACGCGGTCTATGCTTTTGCGAAAGCCAATCCGATCGACCGCCGCATCTACGACATCAAGGACGCGACCTACGGCATCGTCACCACGGGCAAGGCGCACCTCGATCTGATGGAGGCGCTGCGGCTGATAGGGCTGGACGAGGCCAGTTGCCGCCGCTTCGGCATCGACATCTACAAGGTCGGCATGGTGTGGCCGCTCGCGCTGCATGATGCGATGGAGTTCGTGAAGGGCAAGCGCGAGATCCTGGTGGTCGAGGAGAAGCGCGGCATCATCGAGAGCCAGTTCAAGGAGTATTTTTACGACTATCCCGGCTCCAAGCCGGAGCGGATGGTCGGCAAGCACGACGAGCGAGGGGCACGGCTGATCTCCTGGACCGGCGAATTGTCGCCGCTGATGCTGGCCGACGTGCTGGCGCGGCGGCTCGATCCGATGTTTCCGGAATTGCAGCTTGCCCGCCGCGTCGCCGCGCTCAGGCCGGAACAGGACCGCATGATCGTGGTGCCGGGCGCGACACGCACGCCGTATTTCTGCTCGGGCTGCCCGCACAACACGTCCACCAAGGTGCCGGAAGGCTCCAAGGCGCTGGCCGGCATCGGCTGCCACTTCATGGCGAGCTGGATGGACCGCGAGACCTCGTCGCTGATCCAGATGGGCGGCGAAGGCGTCAACTGGGCGGCCTCGTCAAGATTCACCGGCAACAGCCATGTGTTCCAGAATCTCGGCGAAGGCACCTACTATCACTCGGGCTCGATGGCGATCAGGCAGGCGATCGCCGCCAACGCCAACATCACCTACAAGATCCTGTTCAATGATGCAGTGGCGATGACCGGCGGCCAGCCGGTCGACGGCCCGATCAGCGTGCAGGCGATCGCGCACTCTGTCCGCGCCGAGGGCGTCGCACGAATTGCGCTGGTGTCGGATGGTCCCGCGCAGTTCTCGCCGGCGGATTTGCCCGCCGGCGTCACTATCCACCCGCGCGAGGAGATGGACGCCGTACAGCGCGAGCTGCGCGAAATTCCCGGCGTCACCGTGCTGATCTATCAGCAGACCTGCGCCACCGAGAAACGGCGGCAGCGCAAGCGCGGCACGATCAAGGATCCCGCGCGGTTCGCCTACATCAACGACCTCGTCTGCGAGGGCTGCGGCGACTGCTCGGTGGAATCCAACTGCCTCAGCGTCGAGCCGAAGGAGACGCCGTTCGGCCGCAAGCGCAAGATCAACCTATCGACCTGCAACAAGGATTTTTCCTGCCTCAACGGCTTCTGCCCGAGCTTCGTCACCATTGAAGGCGGCAAGCGGCGGGCGAAGACCGCAAGCGCGATCGATCCGCTGGCGCGCGCCGCAGCACTTCCGGCGCCGGAGCTTGCGGCACTGGAGAAGCCCTACGATCTGCTGGTCACCGGCGTCGGCGGCACCGGCGTCATCACGGTCGGCGCGCTGATCGCGATGGCTGCGCATCTCGAGGGCCGCGGCGTCTCGGTGCTCGACTTCACCGGCTTCGCGCAGAAATTCGGCCCCGTTCTGAGCTATCTGCGGCTGGCGGCGGCGCCCGAGGCGCTGCATCAGGTGCGGATCGACCAGGGCGCGGCGGACGCGCTGATCGGCTGCGACCTCGTGGTGAGCTCGTCGGCGAAGGCGTCCGGCACCTACCGCAAGGGGATGCGCGGCGCGGTGAACATTGCGGAGATGCCGACCGGCGACGTGGTTCGCTTCCGCGACGCCGACCTCGCCTCGCCGGTTCGCTTGCGCGCCATCGAGCGGGTGATCGGATCAGGCAACCTCACCGCGATCGACGCCAATGCGCTGGCCGAGCGGCTGCTCGGCGACAGCGTCTTCGCCAACATCATGATGCTCGGCTTCGCCTGGCAGCAGGGCCTGGTGCCGGTGTCGCTGGACGCACTGACCCGCGCGATCGAATTGAACGGCGTTGCGGTCGAGCGCAACAAGCAGGCGCTGGCCTGGGGGCGGATTGCGTTCGCCGATCCGGAGTTTTTGCCGAAAGCGGAGAACGCCGACGCCAACGCCCCGGAGACGCTGGAACAGATGATCGCGCGACGCGCAGACTTCCTTCGTGACTATCAGGACGCGGCCTATGCGGCGCGCTATCGCACAACGGTCGACCGCGTCCGTCGCGCCGAGGCCGCGCTCGGAAGCGAGACATTGACCGACGCCGTCGCCCGCTCACTGTTCAAGCTGATGGCCTACAAGGACGAATATGAGGTGGCGCGGTTGCACATGCAGACCGGCTTCCTCGAGACACTCAAGCGCGAATTCGATGGTGACTTCACGGTGCAGTACCATCTCGCGCCGCCGCTGCTGCCGGCACGGCTGGATGCACGCGGCCGGCCAAGCAAGCGCGCGTTCGGCCAGTGGATCCAGACGCCACTCCGCTTGCTGGCGCGGCTCAAGGGACTGCGCGGCACGCCGTTCGACGTATTCGGCTACACCGCGGAGCGCCGCGCCGAGCGCGAGCTGATCACCTGGTACGAGGCGCTGATCGAGACCATGCTCGGCAAGCTCGATGCCGCGCCGCTGCCCGATCTCGTCGCACTTGCAAAAGCGCCGATGGAGATCCGCGGTTACGGGCCGGTCAAGGATGAAGCGATCGAAAAGACCAGAGCGGAGGTAGCGCGGCTGACCGCGCTTCTCACCTCCGCCCCGTCAGATGCCAACGACGGCTCAGGCCGCCGCGCCGCGCTTGGCGGGTGAGATCAAGCCGACCACGACGGTCGCAATCACGGCCACCACGATGTTGAGCAAGAGCGCGCCGAGACCGACATAGAAGGTGTAGCTGGCATCGCCAAGCGAGATGCTGGCGAGCGGCTTCAAGCCGTTGCTCCACGCCGTGTACGTGCCCCAGCCGATGCCGACCGCCCAGCCGAGCAACAGCGCTTCGGCGCGGAACCAGACCGTGAACAGGCCGAACACCAGCGCCGGCAGCGTCTGCACGATCCAGAGACCGCCGAGCAGTTGCAGGTCGAGCGCATATTGCGTCGGCAGGAACAGGATGAAGGCAAGCGCGCCGACCTTCACCACCAGCGAGGTGATCTTCGCCACCGACGCCTCACCGGCATGCGAGATGTCCGGATTGACATAGGACTTCCAGACATTGCGGGTGAACAGATTGGCGGCGCCGATGCTCATCACCGCCGCCGGCACCAGCGCGCCGATCGCGATCGCGGAGAATGCGAAGCCCGCGAACCATTCCGGGAACAGCGTCTTGAACAGCAGCGGCACCACGTCGTTCGGCGACGTCACCTTGATGCCGGCGGCATAGGCCATGTAGCCGAGCAGCGCGATCAGGCCGAGCAGCAGCGTATAGGCCGGCAGCAGGATCGCATTCTTGCGGATGGTATCCGCCGACTTCGAGGCGAAGATGCCGGTCAGCGTGTGCGGATACATGAAGGCGGCGAGTGCCGAGCCGAGCGCCAGCGTCGCATAGGGCAGATACTGGGCGGGCTTCAGCGTCAGTCCGGTGGCGCCGCCCTTCGCCGTGAAGGCATCGTTGGCCGCCGAGAACACCGCGGCATAGCCGCCGAGCTTCGAGGGCACCACGACCACGGCCGTCAGCACCACGATGTAGATCATGATGTCCTTGACGAAGGCGATCAGTGCCGGCGCGCGCAGGCCGGAGCTATAGGTATAGAGCGCAAGGATCACGAAGGCTGCGATGATCGGCAGCTCGCCGGTCAGGCCCATCGCCTTGATCACGACCTCCATGCCGATCAGCTGCAACGCGATGTAGGGCATGGTCGCGACCAGGCCGGTCAATGCCACCGCGAGCTCGAGGCTGCGCGAGCCATAGGCGCCATGGACGACATCCGCAGCGGTGACGTAGCCATTGGCGTGCGCCGTCTTCCACAGCACCGGCATGACGGCGAATACGAAGGGATAGACGATGATGGTGTAGGGCAGCGCGAAGAAGCCGTAAGCGCCGACCGCATAGACCAGCGCCGGCACCGCGATCACCGTGTAGGCGGTGTAGAAGTCGCCGCCGACCAGGAACCAGGTGATCCAGGTGCCGAACTGACGGCCGCCGAGACCCCACTCGTCGAGATGCTCGCTCACCGGGCCGGATTTCCAGCGCGCGGCGAAGAAGCCCATCACGGTGACGAGGGCGAAGAAGAAGATGAAGACGGAGAGCGCCACCCAGGCGATATGATCAGTCATGGCTGCCCCCTCACCGCTGCTCATCAGCATCAGGCCGCCGGCTGCGATAGACCAGCCAGATCAGCAGCGAGGAGATCGGCACCCACGCGAGCTGGTACCAGTAGAAGAAGGGAAAACCGAACAGCGAAGGCTCGGCGAAATTATAGAACGGCACCCACAGCAAGCCGATAAACGGCAGCAGCAACAGAATCCACATGGCTCACTCCCCAGCCCGGGGTCCGATCAAAACCGGCGGTGTTGCCGGCGTCCCGTCATCGACGACCCCAGGAACCATTTGTTGCGTCTAGAATCACGGTTACGGCATGGCGATGCAAAAAGATGTGATCGCTGCGCCGAGCGGGCAGCCTACTCCGCCTGGATGCCCGCGTCTTGGATCACCTTGCGCCAGCGCGCCTCCTCAGCCGTGAAGTAGCGGTCGAGCTCGGCCGGGGGCGATGCCACCATCACGAGGCCCTCATTGACGCTGAGCTTCCTGAAGGCTTCCGCCTGCACGGCCTTGGCCGCCGATTTGTTGAGGCGGTCGATGATCTCGGGCGGCGTGTTCGCAGGTGCGTAAAGGCCGTACCAGGATTCCGCGGCGTAGCCCGGCACACCGGCTTCGGACACCGTCGGCAATTGCGGGAATGACGCCGAGCGCTCGGCCGAGGTCACCCCGATCGCGCGCAGCTGCCCGCCCTCGACCAGCGACGCGCAGCTTGCGACCGTCGTGAACATCACCTGGATCTGGCCGCCCAAGAGGTCGGTGATGGCGGGCGCCGCGCCCTTGTAGGGTACGGTGGTGAGATTGACGGAAGCCATGTGCTTGAACAATTCGCCGGCCAGGTGCGCCGAGGTGCCGGTGCCATAGGTCCCGTAGGACAGTTTTTCCGGATCGGCCTTCGCAGCCGCGATCAGATCGGCGATCGACTTGATCGGCGAAGCAGGATTGACCACGACGACATTGAACGACCGCGCCACCAGCGCCACCGGGACAAAATCCTTGTGGGCGTCGTAGGGCAGCCTGGCGTAGAGGCTCGGGTTGACGGCGTTGGCGAAGGTCGCCATCAGCAGCGTGTAGCCGTCGGCCGGGCTGGCGGCGACGCTCTGCGTGCCGATGATGGTGCCCGCCCCCGGCTTGTTCTCGATGATGACGGTGACGCCGAGATCCTTCTGCATCTCCTGCGCCAGCGTGCGCGCGACGACATCGGTGCCGCCGCCCGGCGCGAACGGCACCACAATTTTCACGATATGGTCGGGATAGGCGGCGTGCGCCGGCGCCTGCAGCAGCACATTTGCTGCGATCGCGAACACGATGGAGGTGAGGACACGAAGCGACATGGCAGGCCCCGGCGGCAGGTGACGTGGACCTTCATACACGCCCGCGCCATGCAAGGGATGCCGGGTGGTCATGACGCACTATTAGACCCGTCATTCTGATGAGCGCGTAGCGCGTCTCGAAGGATGCACGGCCACAGCCGGGCCGTCGACCCTTCGAGACGCGTGCAAGTGCGCGCTCCTCAGGGTGACGGGCATAGACCTGTGCGTGTGCGGTCCTCTCCACGTCCTTCACGAATACGGATTGATCAGCTTCTGCTGCTCGGTGGCGTGATGCACCAGGAGGTCGATGAAGACGCGCACTTTCGCCGAGAGGTGATGGCGGTGCGGGTAGATCGCGTTCATCGTCAGTTCGACCGGCCGGTATTCGGGCAGCAGCCGAACCAGCTTCCCCGATTCGAGTTCGTCCCGGACCAGGAAGCCCGCCGCGAGGAACACGCCGACGCCGGCGAGCGCCGCGAGCTTCAGCGTCTCGCCGCTGTTGGAGACGAGATTGCCGGCCACCTTCACCGCGGCCGGCGCGCCTTTGCGGTCGACGAAGTGCCACTCGTCCCCGAACGGGTAGTTGATATGGCGAACGCAGTTGAGGGTCGTGAGGTCGTCGAGCCGCTCCGGCTTGCCGTGCGCCTCGACGTAGTCGTGCGAGCAGCACAGCACGTGCCGCCAGGTGGCGATGCGGCGCACGATCAGCGCGGAATCGCGCGGCTGGATCATCTGCACGGCGAGATCGAAATTTTCGTCGAGCAGGTCGGCCGAGCGTTCGCCGATCATCAGATCAATCTTGACCTCGGGATAGGTCGCCAGGAACTCGGTAACCGTCGACGACAGGAACTGGACCAGATGGGTGTTGGTGAAGATGCGCAGCGTGCCGCGCGGCACCGACTGCTGCGCGCCCGCGACCTCATCGGCCTGCTCGATGTCGGCGAGGATCTGGATGCAACGCTCGTAATAGGCCTGGCCGACCTCGGTGAGGCTGACCTTGCGCGTGGTGCGGTTGAGCAGCCGGGCACCGAGCCGGTCTTCCAGCGACTGGACGTGATTGCTCACCATGGTCGTGGACATGTTGAGCTTGCGGCCGGCGGCGGAAAAGCCGCCGGAATCCACGACCCGGACGAAGGCGGTCAAACTGGTCAGGCGATCCATGTAACAAGGTCCGGATTATCAGCGCTGGCTTGATAATGCTTCCAGTTTTATCGGGATTATCACAGCGGACAGGACATTGCATCTAAGGGGCCGTATCCGGCGCCCTTTCTGGAAGGACGCGAATGTTCGGCCTGGAGGATGTCATGTCGACCACGACCTATGTCCCTGAAGAATCGGTAAAAATCGGCCTTCGGCCATCCCGGCGGACGGTCAAGCGGATGGCCATCGGGCTCGTCGCCCTGCTCGGAATCGCCGTGGCCAGCGACTTTGGCTACGACTACCTCACCACCGGCCGCTATCTCGAATCCACCGACGACGCCTATGTGAAGGCGGACTCCACGATCATCGCCCCGAAAGTGTCGGGCTACATCGCCCGCGTGCTGGTGACCGACAACCAGCCGGTGAAGGCCGGCCAGCTGCTGGCCGAGATCGACGACCGCGACTATCGCACGGCGCTCGGTCAGGCCAAGGCCGATGTCGACGCGTCCGATGCCTCGGTGCGCAATCTCGATGCTCAGATCGCCTTGCAGCGCCCGATCATCGACCAGCAAACCGCCGATGTCGCCGCCGCCGAAGCCAATCTGAAATTCGCGCAGGAGGAGCAGGTTCGCTCCGATGGGCTGATGAAGACCGGCTCCGGCACCATCCAGCGCGCCCAGCAGACCGACGCTGCGCTGCGCGCCAGCACCGCGCAATTGCAGCACTCAAAATCGGGCCTGCTCGCCGCCGAGCGGAAGATCGAGGTGCTCACCACCCAACGCGCGCAGGCCGTGGCGCAAGTCGACCGCGCCCGCGCGGTCGAGCAGCAGGCCGAGCTGAACCTGTCCTACGCACGGATCACCGCGCCGGTCGACGGCACGGTCGGCGCCCGCACGCTCCGCGTCGGCCAATACGTGCAGGCCGGCACGCAGCTGATGGCGGTCGTGCCGCTCGATGCGGTCTATGTGGTCGCCAATTTCAAGGAGACACAGCTGACCCATGTGCGCAACGGCCAGCCGGTCGAGCTCACCGTCGACAGCTTTCACGGCACCACGCTGAAGGGCCATGTCGACAGCCTGTCGCCGGCCAGCGGCCTCGAATTCGCGCTGCTGCCGCCCGACAACGCAACCGGCAACTTCACCAAGATCGTGCAGCGCGTGCCGGTGAAGATCGTGCTCGACGATCACAGCCTCACCGGTCTCTTGCGGCCGGGCATGTCGGCGATCCCGACCGTCAACACCAAGGCAACCGTGCTGGCCGAGCGCGAGGAGAGGCGCCGCCTGGCGTCGGCGACGCGGGCGAGCGGCGGCTAGCGTTCAAACGTTCTTCGACTGATTTGACGCGGTCGGCCGTAAGGGTCGATCGCGTTTTGTTGTGACCTTCTTCGTTCCGCGCACGCCGGTGGAAGGGCTCCCTCCCCCCTTGCGGGGGAGGGTTGGGGAGAGGGGTGCCGCTGGCGCTGAGATCAGACGGATCGCGATTGCGCACCTGCTGCAAGTGACGCGTCGGCAGGATTGAAGCAGTTCGGGCAATTGACGTTCAGCGCCCGGGGCCACCCCTCTCCCCACCCTCTCCCGCAAGGGGAGAGGGAGCCTGAGAGATGTGCCCACCTCACTCGTCGACACCACGGGGCCGCAGTGGCAGCCATGTCGATTATCAATTTCCGCCGGACAATCCTTCCAGTCTTTCCCGGATTATCGAAACCGGCCGCCTAATACATCTTGCGTGGGCAAGCAAGGACCTTCCCGATGACCGCGCTCCAGCCCACAGCCAACGCCGCCGCCCTCCCGTCGCCCGCAGCCCCCGCCGCGCCCGCGATCCCGACCAGGACTTGGATCGCGGTGATCGGCGCCACGCTCGGCGCGTTCATGGCGGTGCTCAACATCCAGATCGTCAACGCCTCGCTTGCCGACATCCAGGGCGGAATCGGCGCGGGCATCGATGACGGCGGCTGGATTTCGACCTCCTATTTGATCGCCGAGATCGTGGTGATCCCGCTGTCCGGCTGGCTCGCCCAGGTGTTCTCGGTGCGCATCTATCTGCTCACCAATGCGTTCCTGTTCCTGGTGTTCTCTGGCGCCTGCGCGCTGGCGCAGGACCTGCCGCAGATGATCGCGCTGCGCGCCGTGCAGGGCTTCACCGGCGGCGTGCTGATCCCGATGGCATTCACGCTGATCATCACGCTGCTGCCGAAGGCGAAGCAGCCGATCGGGCTGGCGCTGTTCGCGCTGTCGGCGACGTTCGCGCCGGCAATCGGCCCGACCATCGGCGGCTATCTGACCGAGAACTGGGGCTGGCAGTACATCTTCTATGTCAATCTGGTGCCGGGCGCCGTGATGATCGCGATGCTGTACGTCTCGCTCGATCCGAGCCCGATGAAGCTGTCGCTGATCCGCCAGGGCGACTGGCTCGGCATCATCACCATGGCGATCGGCCTCGCCGCGCTGCAGACCGTGCTCGAAGAAGGCAACAAGGACGACTGGTTCGGCTCGCCCTTCATCGTCCGCCTGTCGGTGATCGCAGCCGTGGCGCTGGTCGCCTTCCTCATCGTCGAGTTCACCGTCGAGAAGCCGCTGCTCAATCTGCGTTTGCTCGCCCGCCGCAATTTCGGCTTCGGTATGCTGGCCAACTTCCTGCTCGGCATCGCGCTGTACGGCTCGGTGTTCATCCTGCCGCAATATCTGTCGCGCATCCAGGGCTACAACGCCGAGCAGATCGGCATGGTGCTGGCCTGGACCGGCCTGCCGCAGCTGGTGCTGATCCCGCTGGTGCCGCGGCTGATGCAGCGCTTCGACCCCCGCATCGTCATCGGCATCGGATTTGCGCTGTTCGCCGGCTCCAACTTCATGAACATCTACATGACCAACGACTATGCAGCCGATCAGCTGCTTTGGCCGAACGTCGTCCGCGCCGTCGGTCAGGCGCTGGCATTCGCGCCGCTGTCGGCAGTTGCGACGGCCGGAATTGAGGCGGAGAATGCCGGATCGGCGTCAGCGTTGTTCAACATGATGCGCAACCTCGGCGGCGCCATCGGCATTGCCGCGCTGCAGACACTGCTGACCAAGCGCGAGCAATATCACTCCAACGTGCTGATGCAGTCGGTCTCCATGCTGGAACAGGCGACCCGTACGCGGATTGAGGGATTGACCCAGTATTTCCTGAACCACGGCGTTGCCGACAACGCCGACGCCACCCACCGCGCGATCGCGGCGGTGGGCAAGGTCGTGCAGAAGCAGGCCTACATCCTCGCCTTCAGCGACACGTTCTATCTGCTCGGTGTGGCGCTGATCGTAGCGCTGGTGGCGGCGCTCTTCCTGAAGAAGCCGGGCCAGCTCGCTGGCGGCGGCGGTGCACACTAGCCTTTCTGCTCAACCCATAACCAAGGAGAACGACCATGAAACCCCGCATGAACTTCTACCAGGCCGCCCCCGAGACGATCAAAGCGCTGGTGGCGGTCGAAAGCCAGATCACCGCGAGCGGCCTCGAGCAATCGCTGATCGAACTGGTCAAGACCCGCGCCTCGCAGATCAACGGCTGCGCCTACTGCATCAACATGCACACCGAGGACGCCCGCAAGCATGGCGAGACTGAGCAGCGGCTCTATTTGCTCAACGCCTGGCGCGAGTCGCCGCTCTACAGCGAGCGCGAGCGCGCGGCATTGGCCTGGACCGAAGCACTGACGCTGGTTTCAGAGACCCATGCGCCCGACGCCGACTACGAGGCGGTGCGCGCGCAGTTCACGGACAGCGAGCTGGTCAACCTGACCACGCTGATCGGCGCCATCAACGCCTGGAACCGGATCGCCATCGGCTTCCGCGCGGTGCACCCGGTGAAGGTGAAGGTCGCGGCGTGAGGGCGATATTGTCCGCCATTTATTCCACCGTCATGCCCCGCTTCATGCGGGGCATCCAGTACGCCGCGGCCTCTCGGCTCAAGCACCGCCGTCTGTGGATTACTGGATCGCCCGGTCAAGCCGGGCGATGACAGCACGAATGGGATGGATCAAACCGCCGTCGCGCGGGCAAACTCGACGTAGATCTCGCGCAGGCGGTCGGTGATCGGGCCGACCTTGCCGGTGCCGACGGTCTTGCCGTCGATCGCGACCACGCCCTGCACGAACACCGAGGCGCTGGTGATGAAGGCTTCCTTGGCGGCGAGCGCTTCCTCGACCGTGAAGGCACGCTCCTCGATGCGAAGCTGACGCTCCTCGGCAAGCTTGACCACGGCCTTGCGGGTGCAGCCGGGCAGGATCTCGTTGCCGTTTTGCCGGGTCACGATGACGTCGTCCTGGGTGACGATGAAGGACGAGGACGAGCCGCCCTCGGTGACCTTGCCGTCCTCGATCATCCAGGCTTCGCCGGCGCCGGCCGCGGCCGCGGCCTGCTTGGCCAGCACCTGTGCCAGCAGCGCCACGCTCTTGATGTCGCGCCGCTCCCAGCGGATGTCGGGCACCGTGATCACATTGATGCCGGTCTTGGCCGACGGCGCGTTGATGATGTCCTTTTCCGAGGTGAACATCACAAGCGTCGGCTTGACGTCGGCCTTCGGGAAGGCGAAGTCGCGCCCCTTGTCGGCGCCGCGGGTGACCTCGAGATAGACCATGCCGTTGACAAGGTCGTTGCGCTTGACCAGCTCCTTCTGGATCTCCTCGATCCGCTCCAGCGTCTCGGGAAGCGCCAGCTGGATCTCGCCGACCGAACGCTTCAGCCGCGCCAGATGCGAGGCGTTGTCGATCAACTTGCCCTCGAGCACCGCCGCCACCTCGTAGATGCCGTCGGCGAACAGGAATCCGCGGTCGAACACCGAGACCTTGGCCTCCGAATGCGGCACGAACGAGCCGTTGACGTAAGCGATCTTTTCCACGCGAGTTCTCCTGCGGACGGGGCGCGATTTGCTCCTTCCTATACGCAAATTGTTAACGCGGATAAAGCCTCACCAGGCGTCATTCCGGGGCACGCCGTAGGCGTGAGCCCGGAATCCATAACCACGATCGTGAGTATGGATTCCGGGCTCGCGCTGCGCGCGCCCTCAGGTGCGCAATTGCGCACCGGGGAATGACAGGCCGAGAGAAGCCCCAGCCTCAGTGTTGCAAGATCTTCGACAGGAACTTCTGCGCGCGGTCGCTGCGCGGCGTGCCGAAGAAATCGGCCTTCTTGGCGTCCTCGACGATCTCGCCGCGGTCCATGAAGATGACGCGGTCGGCGACCTTGTTGGCAAAGCCCATCTCGTGGGTGACCACCATCATCGTCATGCCCTCGCGGGCGAGGTCGACCATGACGTCGAGCACCTCGCTGATCATTTCAGGGTCGAGCGCCGAGGTCGGCTCGTCGAACAGCATCGCGATCGGGTTCATCGCGAGCGCGCGGGCGATCGCGACGCGCTGCTGCTGGCCGCCCGACAATTCGGCCGGGAATTTCTTGGCGTGATCCGTCAGCCCGACGCGATCGAGCAGCTTCATGGCCGTGACCACGGCGTCGTCATGCTTGCGTCCGAGCACCTTCTCCTGCGCGAGGCAGAGATTGTCGATGATCCGTAGATGCGGAAACAATTCGAAGTGCTGGAACACCATGCCGACGCGCGAGCGCAGCTTCGGCAGATCGGTCTTGGGATCGTTGACCTTGATGCCGTCGAGGATGATGTCGCCGCCCTGGATCGGCTCCAGCGCGTTGACGCATTTGATCAGGGTCGACTTGCCCGAACCCGACGGGCCGCAGACCACGACCACTTCGCCCTTGGCGACGCTGGTGGTGCAATCCTTCAGCGCCTGAAAGTTCGGCCCGTACCATTTGTTGACGTGATTGATCTCGATCATGATGGCTCAGCTTGTTGTTCAGCGAACAATGGCGATTCGCGCCTGCAGGCGGCGCACGCCAAAGGACGCGACACAGGAAATGACGAAGTAGACCAGCGCGGCGAACAGGTACATTTCGACCAGGCGGCCGTCGCGCTGTGCGACCTTGCTGGCGGCGCCGAGGAAATCCGGGATCGACAGCACGTAGACCAGCGAGGTGTCCTGGAACAGCACGATGGTCTGCGTCAGCAGCACCGGCAGCATGTTGCGGAACGCCTGCGGCAGCACGACGTAGCGCATCGACTGCGCGTAGGTCAGGCCGAGCGCGCTGGCCGCGGCCGGCTGGCCGCGCGAGATCGACTGGATGCCGGCGCGCATGATCTCGGAGAAATAGGCCGCCTCGAATGCGACGAAGGTGATCAGCGAGGAGGCGAAGGCGCCGACCGAGATCGGCCGCGACGCGCCGGTCAGCCACTGCCCGATGTAAGGCACCAGGAAGTAGAACCAGAAGATCACCAGCACCAGCGGCAGCGAGCGGATGAAGTCGACATAGAAGCCCGCGATGCGCCCGAGCACCTTGTAGCTCGACAACCGCATCAGGGCGATCAGTGTGCCGAACACGAGGCCGCCGAACGCGGCGAGCGCCGTCAAGGTCAGCGTGAAGCGCATACCCTCGAAGAACAGATAGGGCAGCGAGCGGCGGATGACGTCGAAATCGAGATTGCCGAGCATCGTCATTTGCCCGTGATGTAGCCGGGGATCGCGACATAGCGCTCGAGCAAGCGCATCGCGGTCACCACGACGAAATTGAGGAGAAGATAGAGCACGGTCGCCGCGGTGAACGCCTCGAACACCTGGAACGAGAACTCCTGCATCGAGCGGGCCTGGCCGGTCAATTCGATCAGTCCGATGGTGATCGCGACGGCGCTGTTCTTGATGGTGTTGAGGAATTCGGAGGTCAGCGGCGGCAGGATGATGCGGAACGCCATCGGCAGCAGCACGTAGCGATAGGTCTGCACCGTGGTGAGGCCGAGCGCGGTCGAAGCCTGCTTCTGGCCACGCGGCAGCGAGCCGATGCCGGCCTGCAATTGCACGGCGACGCGCGCCGACATGAAGAGGCCGACGCCGACCGCGGCGGTCCAGAACGGCGCGTTCGGCAACTGCTTCATCCACAGCCCGGCGGATTTCGGCAGCAGCTCGGGCAGCACGAAGAACCACAGGAAGAGCTGCACCAGGAGCGGCATGTTGCGGAAGAACTCGACCCAGCAGAAGCCGATCCACGACGCCGTCCGCGACGGCAGCGTGCGCAGCACGCCGATCACCGTGCCGGAGACCAGCGCGATGATCCAGGCGAGCACCGACACCTTGATGGTGACCACCAGTCCCGCCAGCAACATGTCGAGATAGGTGCCGGTCCCCATCGGGTTCGGCTCGAGAAAGATGTGCCAGTTCCAATTGTAGTTCACGGGTCCCCCGCGCTATCGCGCCGATCACGCATTACGCCGACATCACGGGCGGCGTCTATGCAAATGTCCGGCCATTCTCCTCCAAAATGGCCGGACACGTTTATTTTCGGGACCCGCCGCCGACGGCGACGGGTCATGCGCAACACTGCGATCAGTTCACCAGATAGGCATCCGGATCGGGTGAATCCGACGGCTTGGCAAGCTGCTTCTTCATCTCCGGCCCGAGCGGCACGTTGAGGTTCAGGCCCTTCGGCGGGATCTTCTGGTTGAACCACTTGTCGTAGATCTGCTGGCCCTCGGCGCTGGTGTAGAGCGCCGCAGTGGCGGCGTCGACGACCTTCTTGAACGGCGCGTCATCCTTGCGCAGCATGATGCCGTAGGGCTCGGGCTTGGAGAACGCATCCTTGGAGATCGCGTAGTCGTCCGGCGACTTCGAGCCGGCGACGAGGCTCGCGAGCAGGATGTCGTCCATCACGAAGGCGACCGCGCGGTCGGTCTCGACCATCAGGAAGGCCTCGGCATGATCCTTGGCCGGGATGATGTTGATGCTCAGCCCGCGCGCGAGGTTGGCCTCGGTGAGCTGCTTGATGTTGGTGGTGCCGGCGGTCGAGACCACCGTCTTGCCCTTGAGGTCGTCGATCGAATTAATCTTGCTCGCCTTCTTCGTGACGTAGCGGCTCGCGGTCAGGAAGTGCGAGTTGGTGAAGGAGACCTGCTTCTGGCGCTCGGCATTGTTGGTGGTCGAGCCGCATTCGAGGTCGACGGTGCCGTTGGCCATCAGCGGGATACGCGTCGCCGAGGTGACCGGGTTGAGCTTGACCTCGAGCTTGTCGAGCTTCAGCTCCTTCTTGATGGCATCGACGATCTTGTAGCAGATGTCCATCGCATAACCGACGGGCTTCTGGTTGTCGTCGAGATAAGAGAACGGGATCGAGGAATCGCGGTAGCCGAGCGTGATCGCGCCGGTATCCTTGATGTTCTTCAGGGTTCCCGTCAGCTCCTCGGCCTGCGCCTGGCTCGCGCCGAGCGCGGCGGCGAACGCGAGGCCGATCAGATATTTGGATGTCATACGTCTACTCCTTCGTGGAAACGTCGATTTACTGCGTGAGAATGTCGGCGAGGACGGGTGCGATGTAGCGGCGAAACTGGTCCGGATTCTCGCTCATCGGAAAATGACCGAGCTTTTCCATGATCGTGACGCTGACGCCCCCTATTGCCGCTGCCGTCCGCCTCGTGTCCTCAGGCGTGCAGGAGAAATCATACTCGCCCGTGAGGAGATAGAGCTTGCATACTTTAGTATCGATTGACGCGACCCGGCCGCGCAGGTCGCCGTCGACACGGTAGAAATAGAGGTCGCCCTTGAACACGCCGGGGCCGCCCTGCTTGTAGGCCCACAGCGTTTCCATCCGCGCAGGCGCCGGGCTCTGCGGCGCGATCAGCCCCGACACCAGCGCGGCGCAGACCTCGCCGCCGTGAACGTCGGGGCGGTTCAGCCAGTCGGTGTCGTACCACGGCGCCTGGAAATCGGCGGCCTCGAGCCCGATCAGCGCGCGGAACTCGGCGGCATGTTCGATCGCAAGGTTGAGCACGATGCGGCCGCCGATCGAGCAGCCCATCACGACAGGCTTCTCCAGCCCCAATGCACGGCAGAAGGCGCGGATGGTCTCGGTGTAGCTGTTGGTGGTGAGTTGGTATTCATCGCCGGTCCAGCTTCTCGGCGGATTCGACTTGCCATGCCAGGGCATATCGAAGGCAATGACGCGGAAATTTTCGGCAAACGCGCTATCTGCGAGCAGATGGCGCCACTGCCGCGCGTCTGATCCCGCGGTGTGCAGGCAGACCAGCGGAATGCCCTTGCCGTTCTCCTCGAAATAGATCCGGTGCAGCTCGCCGCCGATCTCGACGTGAACGTAGCGGCCGACCATCGGCTCGATATGGCCGTTCACGATCGTGCCGCTCATGATAGGGCCGCCGCGAAGTGTTGCCGCGGCAGCGCCAGCAGGTCCTTGAAGTATTGCAGGTGCGCCATGAAGGGATGCAGATCGCCTTCCAGCACCGCCTCGCCGCGCTTGGTCAGCGCCAGCAGATCGTGCCAGCCGGGTCTCGGCTCGGCCTGCCAATAGGCGGCCCAGGCCTGCGGCGTCGCGCGATAGGCAAAGCGCCACGAGCGCATCAGGACCGGCGAAGGCACGAACTCGACGATGCGGCCGGCCCGGATCGCGGCGTGAAACGGCCGCGCCATCGGGCCGAGCAGGCAGTCGGAATCGAGCAGCCGCCCGCGCGAGACCAAGAGCGGTGCCTGGTCGAGCAATGCGGGAATGCCGGCAAACGCCGTCGTCACAGCGTCGTCGGTGGCGTCGGGCGATAGCGTCATCTGTCGGGGAAGTTTTTCCTGCGGCGGACGCCCCATGATGACCGGAAGGGCGCGATCCCGCAAGACGCCGATGCCCCTGAGTTCCCTGGATTATACGCTTGACCAAACGCCGCTTGCCGGCCAAGGCGCGGGGCGGCGCGCCCTCCCCACATGCTGCCAGGAGCTGCCACTCCGTCAGACCAAAGGCCGATTGAATTCCGCGGCTCGGCAGGTTGCGCCACGTGGTGGCAGGCCAATTGTCGCAGTCGGCGCCTTCGCTCTTCCGTTGCCCGCCCTGTTCTGTCCAATGCGCAGCGTGTCCCTGCGACGCCAGGGACGATCATTGCCAACACCGAACAAGACGCGGCCGCGATCGAACGCGGCCACACGGGGAGAGATCGAGATGTCGCAGCGCAATTCCTGGATGGTCCTGCTCGCCGCCGCCGGCATGCTGCTGTCAACAGCGGCGCAGGCGCAGGATTATCCGACCAAGCCGATCACGCTGATCGTGCCGTGGCCGGCGGGCGGCTCGACCGATATCTCGATGCGCGCGATCGCCGAGAGCGCCTCGAAGGTGCTGGGCCAGCCGATCGCGGTCGACAACAAGGCGGGCGGCGGCGGCACCGTGGGCCCGGCGACGATGGCCGCCGGCGCCAAGCCCGACGGCTACACCATCGCGCAGATTCCGATCACCGTGTTCCGCCTGCCCTTGATGCAGGACGTGTCGTGGGATCCGGCGAAGGATTTCTCCTACATCGTCCACCTCACCGGCTACACCTTCGGCGTCACCACCAATGCGGAGTCGCAGTTCAAGACGTGGCAGGACGTGGTCGATTTCGCCAAGAAGAATCCCGGCAAGGTGACCTATGCGACGCCGGGCACCGGCACCTCGCTGCATATCGGCATGGAGCAGATCGCCTTGATGGCCGGCGGGATCAAGCTGACCCAGGTGCCGTTCAAGGGCGGCGCCGAGACCAACGCCGCGGTGCTCGGCCAGCACACCATGCTGCAGGCCGATTCCACTGGCTGGCGGCCACTGGTCGACGCCGGCAAGCTCCGGCTGCTGATGGTGTGGACCGGCACGCGCTCGCCGAACTATCCCGACGTGGCGACGCTGAAGGAGCTCGGCTATCCCATGATCTATGACTCGCCGTTCGGCATCGCCGGCCCCAAGGGCATGGATCCCAAGATCGTCGCCAAGCTGCACGACGCCTTCAAGAAGGCGATCGAGGACCCGGCCGTGATCGCAACGCTGGCCAAATACGACATGGTGCCGAACTACAAGAACACCGAGGACTACAGGAAGTTCGTGGTCGAGGTCACCGAGTCCGAGCGCAAGGTGATCGACACGCTCGGGCTGGCGAAGAAGTAGGACTGGCCGCGAAGTCTCTCTCCGTCATTGCGAGGAGCGACAGCGACGAAGCAATCCATCCTTCCGCACGCGCGGTGAAATGGATTGCTTCGCTTCGCTCGCAATGACGGGGATAGGTCAATGCCCAACCCTGCGATGTGACGAGGGCACTTCCCATGAATAACGGCACCAACGTCAAACTCCGTCTCAACAACTCCGAGCTCTGGGGCGGGCTGATCGGGCTTGCGCTCGGCGGCTTCGTGATCTGGTCGGGGCTGAAGCTCAAGCTCGGCACCATCAACGATCCCGGCTCCGGCTACGTGCTGTTCTACACCGGCATCCTGATGTGCGTGTTCGCGATCTCGATCATGGTCGCGGCGGTCACAGAAGGTGGCCCGAGCTTCGCCTCGCGCTGGGAGAATGCGCGCTGGGGCAAGCCGGTCCTCGTCATCGTCTGCCTCGCCGCGTTCGCCTTTGCACTGGAGCCGCTTGGCTTCCTGCTGTCGGCGATCCCGCTGATGCTGTTGCTGCTCCGCGTGATCGATCCGGTGCGCTGGTCGCTGGCGATCCCGCTGTCCATCCTTGCCCCGCTCGGGATGTGGTGGGTGCTGAAGCACCTGCTCGCGATCCAGTTGCCGAGCGGCATCTTCGAGATCGGTTGAGCGCCCATGGATACTCTCGTCAATGTCGCCCACGGCCTCGGCGTCGCGCTGCTGCCGGTCAATTTGCTCTATTGCTTCATCGGCGTGTTCATCGGCACGCTGGTCGGCGTGCTGCCCGGCATCGGCCCGATCTCGGCAATGTCGCTCTTGCTGCCGGTCACGCTGTCGGGCACGCCGGAGTCCGGCATCATCATGATGGCCGGCATCTATTACGGCTCGATGTATGGCGGCTCGACCACCTCGATCCTGGTCAACATTCCCGGCGAAGCCGCCTCCGTCGTCACCTGCATCGACGGCCACCAGATGGCCAAGCAGGGCCGCGCCGGCCCCGCGCTCGGCATCTCCGCGTTCGGCTCGTTCATCGCCGGCACCTTCTCGCTGGTCGCCCTGATGCTGGTGGCGCCCTCGCTCGCCAGCGTCGCGATCGCGTTCGGACCTGCCGAATATTTCAGCCTGATGGTACTCGGCCTCGTCGTGCTGACCTTCCTCACCCAGGGCTCGATGGCCAAGGCGCTGTTGATGGCCTGCATCGGTGTCGTGCTCGGCCTGGTCGGGCTCGACAGCATCACCGCGCAGCCGCGGCTGACCTTCGGCCGCATCGAGCTGATCGACGGCATCGGCCTCGTGCCCGTCGTGATGGGCCTGTTCGGCGTCGCCGAGGTGCTGCTCAACACCGAGCAGGCGATCAAGCGCGACATCATCAACGCCAAGATCACCCAGCTGTTGCCCAACAAGGAAGACTGGAAGGCGAGCGCCGGGCCGGTGGCACGCGGCACCGTGCTCGGCTTCTTCCTCGGCATCCTGCCCGGCGGCGGCGCCGTGGTGGCGTCGTTTGCATCCTACGCGCTGGAGAAACGGCTCTCGAAGCATCCAGAGCGGTTCGGCCATGGCGCGATCGAGGGCGTCGCGGGACCGGAATCGGCCAACAATTCCGCGGCCGGCGGCGCCTTCATTCCGCTGATGACGCTCGGCATCCCGCCGAACGTGGTGATGGCGTTGTTGCTCGGCGCCTTCGTGATCCACGGCCTGCAGCCGGGACCGCTGATGATCTCGCAGAACCCGACGCTGTTCTGGGGCATCGTCGCCAGCATGTATATCGGCAATCTGATGCTCCTGGTGCTCAACCTGCCGATGATCGGGATGTGGGTGCAGCTGCTGCGGCTGCCCTACAACGTGCTGTTCCCGCTGATCATCCTGTTCACGATCATCGGCGTCTACTGCTCCAGCAACAACGTGTTCGACGTCCATGTCATGATCGCGTTCGGCGTGATCGGCTATTTCATGCGCAAGCTCGGCTACGAGCCGGCGCCTTTGGTGCTCGCCTTCGTGCTCGGGCCGATGCTGGAGAACAATCTGCGCAAGTCGCTGATCCTGTCGCAGGGCGATCTCATGACCTTCGTGGAGCGGCCGATCTCGGCGATCTGCCTCGCCTTCGCGCTGGTGCTGCTGGTCGGCCCGCTGCTGCCGTCGCTGCGCAGGAAGCGCGAGCTGGTGGCGCTGGACGAGGGGGCTTAGGGTCGGTCGATCGATCGGCCGCCGCGCCGGCAGTGCGCCCCCTCGCCCCGTTCTTACGGGGAGTGGGTTGGGGTGAGGGGCTGCTTCCACCAGTTCCGAACGTGGTGAGACCTGTACCCCCTCACCCGGAACGCATCTAGCGATGCGTTCCGACCTCTCCCCGCAAGCGGGGCGAGGTGAAGTGGTGCCCGTGCTCGCATCACGGCCGTGCTACCCCGCCTTCGCCGGACGCCCGTTCTTCGGCGCCTGGGCCATCGCGCGGGCGAGCACCTGGGCTTCCTTCTTCAGCATGTCGGCGAGCTCGCTTTCGCGGCGGCGGATGCGGTCGGACGCCGCGCCGATCGAGAGCGCGGCGACCACCTCGCCGGCATCGTCGCGGACCGGAACGCCGACGCCGCCCATGCCGGGGAATGCGGCGTCGATCAGCACGGTGTGGCCGGCCTTGCGCGCCACGGCGATCCGCTCGCGCAGGAATTTCGGCGTGATGCGCGGCGATTTCGCCAGCCGCGGCGCGATCACCTCGATCACGGCCTCGATCTCGGCGTCCGGCAGCCAGACCAAGAGCGCCAGCGCGCCTGCGCCGACGCCGAGCGGACGGCGGCTGCCGATCTGCAGATAGTTCGGCTGCAGCGGATGGCTGCCGACCGAGCGCGCCAGATACAGCGCCTCGACGCCGGAGCGCACCGACAACAGCGCCGTATCAGCGGAGCGCTCCGACAGCCGGAGCAGGCTCGGCTGCGCCAGTTCGGCGATGTCGACCGAGCGGCGCGCGCCGACCGCCATCACCCGCGCCTCCTGGCCGAGCTCATAGGTCTTGGCGCCGGCGACCCGGCTGACGAAACCTTCCTCGATCAGCGAGTTGAGGATGCGCAGCGCGGTCGCCTTGTTCAGCGAGGCGGTGTCGGCGATGTCGGTCAGCCGCAGCGGCGAGCGCTGCGCCAGCACGCGCAGGATCGCACAGACCTTCTGGATCGCGTTGAACTTGTCGGGTTGGCCAGGCTCCGGCGGTGGCCTCTTGCGGCTGGTCCGTGCGGTCGCAGTCGTGGAGGCGTTCATGCCTTGGTCTTCCTTGCCTTCAATTCCAAATCCTGAACCGGACACGACGAAGGATGTGCCGGCGGACATCATCCTAAAACGGATGACGCACGCCGGACATCGTATACTTTCGTCAGATGAAACTTTGATTGCGACTATCTACGCTGCTGTGCAGCAACAGGGATATTTGAATTTCGCTTCACGAAAATCCATCACCATTTTGAGCATGATCTTTTCGAAAAACCGCTTCGCACTTTTTCGGATCATGCTCTATGCGAGCCGCAGCCGGCGGATGGTGAACAGCGCCCACAGGCTGAGCAGGCAGACGCCGGTGAGGTAATAGCCCGGTGCGAGCTCACCGATCGGCGCGAAGCCGCCCATCCAGGTCATGATCGCCGGGCCCATGCCGCCGAACAATGTGACGCCGATATTGTAGCTGAGGCCGAGCCCGGTCGCACGCGTCGCCGCCGGAAACAGCTCCGACATCAGCGCGGCAAGCGGCCCGTAATACAGCGACTTGAGGACGCCGAGCCACAGCACGCCGATCAGGATGATGGTCGGCGTCGGCTTGCCCGTGAGCAGCAGGAAGGCCGGGAAGATCGAGACCAGCAGCAGCAGCGCAAACAGGATCATGTGCGTGGTGCGCCCGATTCTGTCGGAGACGAGGCCTGCGATCGGCGCCAGCAGCGCGACCGCCGTCTGCGCGGCGAATGCGGCGATGAAGCCGACCGATGGCGCGAGGTTCAGCGTCTTCACCACATAGGTCGGCATGTAGACGATCAAATAGTTCACCGCGGTCGACACCGCGAGCGCACCGATCGCCAGCATCGTGGCGAGCTTCTGCCGCGCGAACACTTCCCTCACCGGCGAGTCCTGCTTCCCGGCCGCCGGCGCTGGCGTCGCATCGTCGACATGGTTGCGGATGTAGATGCCGACCGGGCCGATCAGCACGCCGAACAGGAACGGCAGTCGCCAGCCCCAGGATTGCAGGTCCTCGGGGCTCATCAGCGAGGTCAAGAGCGCACCGAAGCCTGCACCGAGCAGGCCGCTGACGCCCTGGCTCGCGAATTGCCAGCTCGCCACGAAGCCGCGCCGCTCCGGCATGTGCTCGACCAGGAACGCGGTCGAGGAGCCGAACTCGCCGCCGGCGGAAAAGCCCTGCACCAGCCGCGCCAGCATCACCGCGATCGGCGCCAGGATGCCGATGGTTTGATAGGTTGGCATCAAGGCCAGCACCAGCGTGCCCAACGTCATCAGCACGATCGATAGCATCAGCGAGGCCTTGCGGCCGTGACGGTCGGCATAGGCGCCGAGCACGATGCCGCCGATCGGTCGGATCAGGAACGACAGGCCGAAGCTGCCGAAGGTCAGCAGCAGCGAGGTGGTCGGATCATTGGCCGGAAAGAACGCCTTGGAGAGATAGACCGCGAAATAGGCGTAGACCGAGATGTCGTACCATTCGAGCGCATTGCCGACCGAGGTCGCGACGATCAGGCGGGTGGTGTTTTTCTTGGTGGTGGCGGCCGTGTGCTGCGCGTCAGCCGGCGTTGATGTTGATAAAGTCATTCCGTTTTCCTTGCTGGCGTCGGGCGCCAGTTCTCCGCTCGTCATGCCCGGCCTTGCCGGGCATCCATGTATCCCCGTCATCGCTGAGGTGCGAACTCTTGCGAGCCTCGAAGGATGCACGGCCCCGCTGGTGGCCGATTCATCCTTCGAGGCTCGCTCCGCTCGCACCTCAGGATGACGGGGAAAAAGCGAGCCCGTCCTTCAACCTTAAAGCTGCGCCTCGCCGAGATCCCAGAACAGGCCGGCCATGATGGTCAGCGCCTCTTCGGTCACCGGCAACAGGATGTGCTCGTCGGGCGCGTGCTGCGAGCAGCCCGGATAGGAATGCGGCACCCAGATCGTCGGCAGGCCGAGGCCTTCGGAGAACACGTCGTTCGGCAGCGAGCCGCCGAAGTTCGGCAGCACCGCCGGCGCCTTGCCGGTGGTGGTGCGGATCGAATTCGCCGCCCACTCGATCCACGGGCTGTCCATGTCGGTGCGCGAGGCGCCAAAACGCTGCGCGCCCGAGACCTCGACCATCGGAAAGCCGTTCTTGTGCAGATAGTCGCGCACCCCGTCGATCACTTCGAGATACTTCGTGCCGACCACGAAGCGGAGCTGCAGCACCGCATTCGCCTTGCCCGGAATCGCATTGGCGGGCTTGTCGATATTGCCTGACGATATCGCCAGCACTTCCAGCGTGTTCCAGGCGTAGAGCCGTTCGGCGGCGGTCAGGCCCTCCTCGCCCCAGTCTTCCGCCAGCGCTGGTTCATCCGCCGTCGGCTTGATTTCGACATCGGCGAGCGCGGCGCGAACGCGGTTCGAGATCGGCGGCGGTTTCAGGATCTCGAGCTTCATGCGGCCCTTGCCGTCGACCAGGCTCGCGATCGCGTTCGCCAGGATCGTCGCGGGATTGGCGAGCACACCGCCCCAATTGCCGGAATGGTTGCCACCCTCGCGCAGATTGACGTCGAGATGGATGCGGTTGCCGCCACGGCAGCCGAGGAAGATGGTCGGCCGCTCCGCCGACAGCCGCGGCCCGTCCGAGGCAATGAACAGATCGGCCTTCAGCTCCTCGCGATGCGCCTCGCAGACCTCGCGCAGGTCGGGCGAGCCGATCTCCTCACCGGTCTCGATGATGAATTTGGCGTTGAAGCCGAGCTTGCCGCCGCGCGCCTGCTTCACCGCGCGCAGCGCGGCCATGTTGATCGAATGCTGGCCCTTGTTGTCGGCGGTGCCGCGGCCATAGACCCGGTCGCCCTTGACCGTGGTCTGCCAGGGATTGAGCCCGTCGCGCCATTCGCCGACCATGCCGTCGACGACGTCGCCATGGCCATAGGTCAGCACGGTCGGCCGCGCCGCATCCTCCTGGTAGTCGGCGATCAGATAGGGCCCGCGGCCGGTCGGCGATTCGATCAGCCGGGTCTTGAAATCGAGCTCGGCGAAGGCCGGCTGCAGATTCTCGACCAGATAGGCGCGCAGCGCATCGGCCTTGTCGGCATTCAGGCTCTCGGTCTGGTAGCCGACCCTGCGGTCCAGCTCCTGCAAGAACTGTCCCGATTGAAAATGCTCTCGCACATTTGCGATTGCGTCGGCCCGTGTCGCCATGATTGTTCCTTCGTCCGGTCGCGTCTTGGCATGAACCCACCGGAGCGCGACGCTTTGCGCCCGGATCATGCTTCTGGAGGCCGGCAACCTATCGGGATCGGCGCGCCACCGGAAGGGTGTGAATCGCGAAGGGGCCTTGCCAAAACGTGGGAAGTCGCAACAAAGTTGATGGGGACGCCCGGCATCCGACCGGGCAGCATTCGAAGCGGCGCTCACGGTTTCGACCAAGGTTTCGACAATGACAAAACAAATCCGGCTCAACGCCTTTGCCATGAACTGCGTGGCGCATCAGTCGCCGGGGCTGTGGACCCATCCGCGCGACCGCACCAAGGACTACAACAGACTGTCCTACTGGACCGATCTGGCGAAGACGCTGGAGCGCGGCCGGTTCGACGGCCTGTTCCTCGCCGACGTGCTCGGCGTCTACGACGTCTATGCGGGCAATCCGGATGCGGCGCTGCGCAACGCGGCGCAGACCCCGGCCAACGAGCCGTTGATGCTGATCCCGGCGATGGCCGCGGTGACCGAAAATCTCGGCTTCGGCGTCACCAGCAATCTCTCTTTCGAGCCGCCCTACCCGTTCGCGCGGCGGATGTCGACGCTCGACCATCTTACGAACGGCCGGGTCGGATGGAACGTGGTGACCGGCTATCTCGATTCCGCGGCGCGCGGCGCCGGCAAGGACAAGCAGACCGCGCATGACGACCGCTACGAGCTAGCCGACGAATATATGGAGCTGGTCTACAAGCTCTGGGAAGGCAGCTGGGAAGACGACGCCGCGATCCGCGATGTCGCGCGCGGAATCTTCACCGATCCATCGAAGGTGCATCGTGTGCAGCACGACGGAGCCAACTACCGGCTCAACGCGATTCACCTCTCGGAGCCGTCGCCGCAGCGCACGCCGGTGCTCTACCAGGCCGGCACCTCGCCGCGCGGGCGGCAGTTCGCCGCCGAGCACGCCGAATGCGTGTTCATGTCGGGGCCGTCAGCGAAGGTGATCGGCCCGCGGGTGTCGGCAATCCGCGAGCTCGCCGCCGAGAAAGGCCGCAACGCAGCCGAGATCCTGATGTTCTCGATGATGTGCGTCGTCGTGGCGCCGACCGAAGCCGAGGCCAAGGCGAAATACGCCGAGTATCGCAGCCATATCAGCCATGAGGGCGCGCTGGCGCTGATGTCGGGCTGGACCGGTGTCGACTTCTCGACCTATTCGCTCGACCAGGAGGTCCGTCACGTACAGAACGACGCCGGCCGCTCGGCGATGGACAACGTCACCCGCGCCGACCCCGATCGGGTCTGGACCGTGCGCGAGGTCGCCGAGCATGTAGGCATCGGCGGCGCCGGCCCCGTGGTGGTCGGCTCGCCCGAGCAGGTCGCCGACAAGATCGAGCAATGGTTCGAGGACACCGACGTCGACGGCCTCAATATCGCCTTTGCGATCTCGCCGGGCGATTTCGAGGATATCGCCGACATGCTGGTGCCGGAGCTCGTCAAGCGCGGCCGCTACAAGCAGGAATATGCCAAGGGCACCTTGCGGGAGAAGCTGTTCGGCGCGGGCCGCGCAAGGCTCGATGCGACGCATCCGGCGGGGCGGTATCGGGTGAAGTCGCAGACAGACCCAGCGGAGTGATTGCCTCTGCCATTGCGAGCGAAGCGAAGCAATCCATCGTTCCGCATATGCGGGCCAATGGATTGCTTCGTCGCTTCGCTCCTCGCAATGACGGGGTTACGCACAGCTCACCATCCCGTCATCCTGAGGAGCGCGCCCTTGCGCGCGTCTCGAAGGATCGACGGCCACCGGCCGGGCCGTGCATCCTTCGAGGCTCGCTCCGCTCGCACCTCCAGCGACAAAGGCGAAGCCTTTGCGCGGGGATGACGGTGAGAGAGGAGAGCGCACGGAGAAAAATCAATTCACCGAATTGCTCACCATCACCTCGATCAGCTTCGCACCGGGCCGGCTGAACGCCGACTTCATCACACCCTTCAGCTCCTGCGGGTCGGTGACCTTGATCGCTTCGAGCCCGAGCGAGCGCGCGACGCCGGTGAAATCGACCGGCGGATCGATGAAATCCATGCCGACATAGTTGTCATCGCCGTGGAAGGCGAGCAGGCGCTGCTTGATGATGCGGTAGCCGCCATTGTTGACGATGACGAAGGTCAGCGGCAGCTTGTGATTGGCCGCGGTCCACAGCGACTGGATCGAATACATCGACGAGCCGTCGCCGGAATAGCACACCACCGGGCGCTGCGGATTGGCGAGGCTGACGCCGACCGCGGCCGGCAGGCCCCAGCCGATGCCACCCGACGCCAGCGCGTGATAGCCGTAGCGGTCGCGATGCGGGCGTAAGCCGAGGATCTGCCGCGACGAGGTCAGGCCTTCGTCGACCAGGATCGCGTTGTCCGGCATCGCCTCCACGACCTGCAGCGCCAGCCAGTCCGGATCGATCGGCGATTTCAGGCTCGCCTTCGAGATCTGCTCGACCAGCGCCTTGCGTTTCGCCGCCCAGTTTTTCGTCGAGAGCGCCGCGAGCCCCTGCTTTGCACGCGTCTCCAGCGCGCTGCCGCCGAGCTCCTTCAATGCCGGGACCAGCGCGCGCAGCGTTTCCTTGACGTCGGCTTTCACCGCGATCTCGGCGCCATAGTTCCTGGCGAGATCGCTGTCGACCAGGCCGACCTGCACGATCGAGAGCCCGTCCGGCAGCGGATCGACCTCGCTATAGACCGACATCCGCAACGGATCGCCGCCGAGCGCGATCAACAGATCATACGGCGCCAGCACATCGCGGGCGACCTTCTGCAGCCGCGCGATCGCGCCCATGAAGCTCGGGCTTTCGGAGAGGAAATGCGAACCATAAGGCGTCGGCGATTGCCAGGCCGGGCAGCCCAGCGTCTCGGCGAGATTGGCCGCCTCGCGCAGCGCGTCGCTTTTGACGATCTCGTCGCCGACGACGATCACCGGACGCTCGGCTTTCAGGATGCGCGCGGCCAGCGCCTTCAACGAATCCTCCGACGGCCGGACCCTTGTGTCGATTCGGGTGGAGCGGCCGAGCTCGATGCCGGCCTCAGCGTTGAGAATATCGCCGGGCAGCGAGATGAACACCGGTCCCGTCGGCGGCGTGGTCGCGATCTTGGCGGCGCGGCGCACGATGCGCGGCAGGTCCTCCAGCCGCGTGACCTCGACGGCCCATTTCACCAAGGGCGTGGCCATCTGCACCAGCGGACCATAGAGCACCGGCTCGGTCAGGCCGTGGCCTTGTTCCTGCTGGCCGGCGGTGAGGATCAGCGGCGTGCCGGTGAAGCTCGCATTGTAGAGCGAGCCCATCGCATTGCCGAGACCGGGCGCGACATGGACGTTGCTGGCAACCAGCTTGCCGGAGGCGCGGCTGAAACCATCGGCCATGGCGACGACCAGGCTCTCCTGCATCGCCATCACATAGGTGAGGTCAGGATGATCCTTCAGCGCATGCATGATCGGCAATTCGGTGGTGCCGGGATTGCCGAACAGATGCGTGACGCCCTCGTCCTTCAACAGCGCCAGGAATGCGGAGCGGCCGGTAATGCGATTCTTCATGTTCCCTCCAGGCCTGCCAGCGCGTTGGCCGACGGCGCCGGGGGAGATGACCAAACTTGCGCTTGGGGAGCAATCGAGCGGCCGGTCATGGCCGCATTCCGCTGGCGCGCGCCTGGCTCTCCAGGGCACGCGCTCGTCATTTCACTCCTCCGGCCAATCCCTCGAAGGCTGGCGTTGGGGCAGACGTGAACCTCAACGAGAGCCGTCGAATTGCGCGGCCGACTTTAACGCTACTTTAGCGAGAGTGCCCTAAAGCCACGATGGTTTGCCTTCATCAAGCACACAGAAAAGCATGCAGGGCCCGCAGTTGGCTCGATTCGATCGCGGGGGTTCAGTCATGGACGCGCTGGCGGCCTGGAACGGAACCAGGCTCGATAGAGGACCGGGAACGATCGGGCGCGAGAAGCCGGGACTCTATGTCTTCCTGATCGCGGTCACGTCCGTGTACTACCTGTCGAACGGGCCGCTCCTGCTCGGCCACCTTGATCTCGGATGGCACCTCGCCGCCGGAGACCTGATCAGGGAGCGCGGCAACGTCCCCTTTCAGGATCCATGGTCATTCACCCTCGGCGACAGGCAATGGTACAATCTGTCCTGGCTCTGGGACGTGATCGCCAGCGTGGTGTTTCAATACACGGGGTATATCGGTCTCACGCTGTCGGTCGTTGCATGTGGCGCCGTCATCACCGGATATCTTGCATCGATCTGCCTGCGCAGCGGCGCCTCGACACTTGCGGTCGGCATTTCCGTTCTCTCCGCCTGCATGCTTTACCCGGCGTTCGTGACCGCGCCGAATTCCTATCTCGCCGCTTCGCCGAACACCCCGACCATGTTGTTCTGCGTCGTTTTCTACGCAGAGTGCCTGAAGCGAACCAGATGGTTCTTGCTGCCGGTGATGATGGTGCTTTGGGCCAATCTGCATGGCGGCTTCGTGCTCGGGCTTTTCATCATCGGCATTTTCGGCGCCGCCTCCGTGCTCAGGCGGGACTGGGCAGGTCTTAGAATCTATGGTTTCGCAGCTGCCGGCTGCCTTGTCGCAATCCTGATCAATCCGCTTGGCTGGCACATCTACGACGGCGTCACGACCACGCTGGGCCATTTTGCGCAGGCGCACATCACCGAGTGGTGGTCTTATTCCGCGAACTTCACCGTGCCCGGAAGCATTCCCGGCATCGTCTTCATCGCCGTATTTGCGGCGTTCGAGCTCCGCCACCCGGCCGCTTCGCCCGCACCTCTGGAGTCGCGGCTGCTGTCCTGGCTGTTCCTGCTGCTGGGATTCTATCAGTACCGCTACATGTCGTTCTTCTTCATGTTCGCAACGATGCCGCTGGCGCTTCACATCGACCGGCTGCTGCCCAAACGACTGAACGATCTCAAGGTCCAAGGCTCGTTGCTGGTTGCCGGCATCGTTGCAATGTGCGCGGTGCCGCTGACGCTGATGGTCGTCAAACCGGCTCTCGCGCTTCCGCAGCTGCTCTCGGAGAAGGATGCGCGCTATCTTCAAAGCCATTTTCCGCACGCACGGCTGCTGAACCACTGGAATGTCGGCGGGCTCCTGATCTTCTACACACGTGGTGCGGTGCCGGTGTTCATCGATGGCCGGTCGGCCACCGCCTATCCCGACGAGTTGCTGCGCGACTATTTCAGTCTGATCAAATGGGAGATCGATGAGGCCGCCTGGGACACCGTGCTCGCCAAGTACAAGATCGACACGGTGCTCTGGGTGAAGGCGCACGAACCTCTGAAACGGTTCCTCGTCGACAAGAGAGGGTGGACCGAGGAATACGCAGGAACGGACGAGGTCATCTACGTGAAGCACTGACGTAGCCCGCGTCTTGGTGCGACGCCTTGCTCCGAAAGCTGACCCGCGCGACTTGCTGTCCTAGAACATCCCCTCGCGCTCGCTGCGCTTCTTCTTTTTCGAACGCTGCCAGACCACGCCGGGATAGCCCTTCAGCGGCACCAGCGGCTCGCCTGTGTAGGCCCATTCCTGCAATTCCTCGATCGCGATGTGGTAGAGCGGCTGCCGGCCGGTGCGCCCCGAAAACAGCGCGCGCGGGATATTCACCATGTGCGGTGACCGCGCGCGCTCGTAGATGACGGGCGTGCCGCAATTGGCGCAGAAGCTGCGCGCGGTCTTGCTTTTCGCGTCCTCGTAGCGCGAGAGCTCGCTTTCGCCCTGCGTGATGCGGAAGCGCTTCTTCCAGCTACCGACATAGGTCGCATAAACCGCGCCATGGGCGCGGCGGCTCGCGGCGGTATGATCGTGCCAGGCCCAGCGCGCCGGTACGTCGATCTCGAACCGCACCTTGCCGCACAGGCACTGGCCGGCCGCAGGCTTTGCCAGCGCCACCGGCTTGGGCTTCTTCGTCGGCTCGAACTCGTCGTCCGGAAACATCGGGGTCTCCCGGTATTGCTGGCCGAGCCATCGTAGCCCGGATGAGCGAAGCGATATCCGGGAACAGCGTCATGTTCGGCCCCGGATGTCGCTTCGCTCATCCGGGCTACGAAAACAACGTGCGGCTACGCTTACGCCTGCGCCATCTCGTCGTGGACGGGATAATCCGTGTAGCCCTTCTCCTCGCCGGCATAGAAGGTCGCGCGGTTGTACTTGGTCAGCGGATAGCCGCGCTGCAGTCGGCGCGGCAAATCCGGGTTGGAGATGAAATAGCGGCCGAACGCGATCGCATCGGCATGACCTTCGGCGACCGCGCTCTGCGCGCTGTCGCCGACGAAGTTGCCGGCTGATATCAGGACACCGCTCCACATCGGACGGTACAGCACCATCGCGGACGGCACGTTCTGCCAGTCGACCTCGGCGCGGCCGGTGCCCGAGGCGCGCGGCTCGATGAAATGCAGATAGGCGAGCCCGAACCTGTCCAGCGCCTTGATGGCGTGGCTGTAGAGCGGCATCGGGTCGGCCTCGCCGCTGCCATTGGCAATGCCGTAGGGCGAGAGCCGTACGCCGACGCGGTTGGCGCCCCAGACCTCGGTCACCGCCTGCGTCACTTCGATCAGGAAGCGGACGCGGTTCTCGATCGAGCCGCCATACTGGTCGGTCCGCAGATTGCTGCGCGATTGCAGGAACTGCTCGATCAGATAGCCATTGGCGCCGTGAATCTCGACACCGTCGAAGCCGGCGGCGAGCGCGTTCCTCGCGCCCTGCCGGTAGGCCTCGACCATCACGGCGACTTCATGGGTCTCGAGCGCACGCGGCGTCTCGTAGTCGACCACCTTGCCGTCCGCCGTCATGCACTTGAATTCGGGGGGGATCGCGACTGCCGACGGCGCCACCGGCAGCGCGCCATCCGGCTGGAACGAGGAATGCGAAACGCGGCCGACGTGCCAGAGCTGCAGGAAAATCAACCCGCCCTTGGCGTGCACGGCATCCACCACCTCGCGCCAGCCCGCGATCTGGGCCTCGCTATAGATGCCGGGAACGCCGGGATTGCCGAAGCCGGTCGCGACCACCGGCGAGGCTTCCGCGATCAGCAGGCCGCCGGGCGTGGCGCGCTGCGCGTAATATTCCGCGTTCATCGGCCGCGGCGCGAGGCTCGGCCGCGCCGCCCGCATCCGCGTCAACGGCGCCATCACGACGCGATGCTTCAGCTCATAGGGACCGACCTTGAGCGGCGAAAACAGCGATGGAGAACTCATGCCTACCCCAAATATTCTTATGTGGTTTCCGTTATAGAGTGGGCATGATCCGCCCCGGAAAGCCGGTTACCACTTTTCCGGACCATGCCCGTTATGTCACGGGTTCATCTTGTTCGCAAAAGCAGGTAGTGGCAATCTAGCGAACAGACAAGCAGGCTTGCCATGTCGAAAACGAGCGCCACGTCGCTCCCCTCGTTGAGCGTCCGGATCGATCTCGATGCCGAAGACCGCATCGGACCGGGCAAGATCCTGCTGCTCGAGCGGATCAAGGAATGCGGCTCGATCTCCGCCGCCGGCCGCGCCATGGACATGAGCTACAAGCGCGCCTGGGACCTGGTCGACGAGATCAACCGCATCTGCCGGCAGGCGGCGGTGGAACGCCAGACCGGCGGCAAGAATGGCGGCGGCGCGGTGCTGACCCCGTTCGGCCTCTCCTTGGTGGCGCGCTACCGCAAGATCGAGCGCGATGCGGCGACCGCCGTGCGCAAGGACCTCGAAGCGCTGCGCAGCGACATCGGCAAGCCGAAGAAGGCTGCGGGGCGGTAAACGCTGGAATCGGCGGCCGTCGCAATGGCGCGTTGCGAAAATATCGAAAACAACCCCATGCAAAGTAGCCGGCGGCGGCCGGCGTTCGACAAGGCAACTTGACACGTCGGGCAAATCAGGGATATTTTTCTAGTATTCAGAAATCATGCAGGCGTTGGCGTGAGGGGCTTCCCTCCGCGAGCGAGCCTAGGATTGAGACCTGTACCCTCACCCGGATTGCATCTGGCGATGCAACATAGCCGAAGCTTAGCTTCGACGTCGATTTTATGGACGGCCGCCAAAGGCGGCCTATGCCTCTCCCCACATGCGGTAGGGCAATCGCATATGGCAGCGAAGAGCTCGGCGCTGCCGTTTCCACATCGTCATGGCCGGGCTTGTCCCGGCCATCCACGTCTTTTTTACGTGGAAACCAAGACGTGGATGCCCGGCACAAGGCCGGGCATGACGAGTCTGTGGAGGGATCGAGTGCATAGGCGACGGCCCTACCGGTAAACGCAAACGGCGGGCGGGGTCATCGCATCTTAAATTCGATTAATTTGAAGCCCCAAGTCTCTTATAGAGATCAAGCATGCCAGGAAGCATCTTGCGCAATTTTTCCGCGCACCGAATAGCCGCATCGCGCAAGCCGAACGCCGCAAGTCTCTCGATGAGTTCCCTTAGCTTGTTGTCAATGTCGTATGACGGTGCGCCCGCTTCAAGCATGCGCTCCAGTATCTCAGCCGCGGCGGGCGGATTACTGTCGGTAAGGCGCGCAATCTCCTCGACCATTTGATCGGTTGCATAGTCGTTGTGAACATACGGCACGACCGCAAGCAGCAATCGCTTCCCTTCATCATCAAGCGTTGTCAGGTAGGGACTTAGGCGGCTCAAGCGGGCCATAAGCTGCGTAGGCGTCTTCGCTTGCGACCGCACCCAGACCAGACAGCGATCCCAGAATCCAAGCACCTTTAGCCGTTGCTTTTCGGTCAGCTTATCGCCACGAACGGACCAAAAGAACTCGGCCATCGTTTCTAGATCGCTCGCCCCGCCAGCGAAAACCTTTTTGATGATCGGAGAATCAAGCTCTTCGTCATCCCACAGATAGGCGAGAGAAACCCACTCGATCACACGATCGCGCCCGTGTTGGTCTTCAGGCTTGGCCGATAGAGCGCCGTCGAAGACCCCGTTAGACGCTAAGAGTTGGTAGCTGCGTCTGCTTGGCGATGCATATGGTCGGCTTCAATCGCGCGCGCGATCGACAATTTCATACGGGGCAGAAGATTGCGAATTTGCTCATATTGTCCGTGATTGAATTTTTCAGCCTTGATGCAGGCTCTTAAGGCGCCATCCGCAAGAGCGCCCCAGGAGGGGCACCCAGCCAGTACGGAAGCACCTGCGCCTACGAAGGGGATCAACTTGCCGCGCTGCGCTGCGTCCAATAACCCTTGCGGAACGGGAGGAATGAGCGGAATCTCAGGATTCATGAAATCACGGCGCGTTCAAATCCGGAATTGGCGGAGAATATACTTCGGATGGCGCTGCACGCTATAATCTATTGCAGGTTTACCCAATACAATTCGCGCTTGCCCCGCACTCGTTGAGTATGCCTGCAGCACCACCGAACGTACGTGCTCCGTCGCCCCGCTCTTGCACCGGGACGAGCGAAGCTAGCGCTGACAGCGTTGGGGTCCGCGCTTCCTTCCGCGAGCACGCCGAACGTCGAGACGTGTACCCCCTCACCCGCCGCGCAAGAGCGCGGCGACCTCTCCCCGCAAGCGGGGAGAGGTAAGCAGCACCACCTAGCCCGTCTTGATCCAGACCGCCTTGACGTTGAGATATTCCTCGACGTGCTGCTTGCCGGACTCGCGGCCATAGCCGCTCATCTTGTAGCCGCCGAACGGCACCGCCGGATCCATCGCCTGGTAGCAATTGACCCAGACCGAACCGGCGCGCAGCGCCTTGGCGACCTGGTGCGCCTTGCTGACATTGGTGGTCCAGACACCCGAGCCAAGGCCGAAGGTGGTGGCATTGGCGCGCTTGATCAGCTCGTCCGGATCCTTGAACGAGATCGCCGAGATCACCGGGCCGAAGATCTCCTCCTGCGCGATGCGCATGTTGTCCTGCACATTGGCAAACACGGTCGGCTGCACGAAATAGCCCTTCGACAGCGCGCCCTCGGTGAGGCGGCCGCCGCCGGCCAGCGCCTTGGCGCCTTCCTTCTGGCCGATGTCGAGATAGCCGGAGACGCGGTCCATCTGCTGCTGCGACACCAGCGGCCCGATCTGGGTGTTGGGGTCGAGGCCGTTGCCGACCTGCAGCTTCTTGCCGAACTCGGCGACGCGGCCGACGAATTCGTCATAGACCTTCTGCTCGACGAACAGCCGCGTGCCGGCGCTGCAGATCTGGCCGGAATTGGCGAACACCGCCATCGCAGCTCCCGGCACCGCGGCGTCGAGATCGGCGTCGGCGAACACGATGTCCGGCGACTTGCCGCCGAGCTCGAGCGAGACGCGCTTGAGGTTGCCGGCCGAGGCGCGGATGATCGATTGTCCCGTGACGTGCGAACCGGTGAAGGCGACCTTGTCGACATCGGGGTGGGAAGCGAGCGCGGCGCCCGCGGTCTCGCCGTAGCCCGGCACGACGTTGACGACGCCGGGCGGAATGCCGGCCTCCATGCAGAGCTCGCCGATGCGCAGCGAGGTCAGCGGCGATTCCTCGGCCGGCTTCAGCACCACGGTGCAGCCGGTCGCGATCGCCGGGCCGATCTTCCAGATCGAGGCGGTCAGCGGACCGTTCCAGGGGATGATCGCACCGACCACGCCGATCGGCTCCTTCAGCGTGTAGGAGAATATCTCGCCGGGCAGCGAGTTCTCGATGGTCTCGCCGTGGATCGCGGTGGCCTGGCCGGCATAGTAGCGCAGCATGCCGAGGGCGCGCAGCCGGTTGCCGCGGGTGCGGCTGATCGGCGCGCCCATGTCGAGCGTATCGAGCTGGGACAGTTCCTCGAAATTGGCTTCGACCAGTTCGGCGAGCTTGAGCAGCAGGTTCTGCCGCTCGAACGGCTTCACCTTGCTCCAGGGCCCTTCGAACGCGCGGCGCGCGGCCGCAACCGCACGATTGATGTCCTCGGCATCGCCCTCAGCGACGGACGCGAGCAATTCACCGGTGGCGGGGTTATGGGTTTCGAATTTCTTGCCGGAGGCGGCGTCGACCCATTTGCCGTCAATCAGCATCTTCTTGTAGGAGCCATCGGCATAAGGATGGCGCGTGATCGGAATAGCCTGCGAAACAGCCATGTTTGCACTCCCTGTAAAATGTCGGCTGAGGTGTTTTGGAAGCGTTATATCGACGATTCTACAGCGCGGGCACGAAACCGTAAAGCGAGGCAAGCGTTGTCGAGGGTGGCGCGCATGAAACCCTCCCATGCACCTGCGTGGTGCGTGCAGTATGATAGGTTTAGAACCTCAGCCACAGATGTGTCCGGAGACCGACGATGCCCCACCCCGTGATATCAGCCAATCATGTTGCCGTGATCACCGGAGGCGCATCCGGCATCGGGCTTGCCGCAGCGACGCGGTTTGCCGAAGCCGGCATGAAGGTCTGCATTGCCGATCTCGGCGATGACAGGCTGAAGGCGGCTGCTGCAAAACTCTCATCTGCCGCACCCGGCGGCGCCGCAGACATCATGACGGCTGCGGTCGACGTCAGCCGCGCCGACGAGGTCGCAAGCCTTGAGGCCGCCGTCGCGAAAAGGTTCGGCGGCACCGACATCCTGATGAACAATGCCGGCATCCAGCCCGGCAGCGCGATGTTCGGGCCGGCGGACAATTGGCAACGCATCCTTGGCGTCAATCTGTGGGGCGTCATCAACGGCACGCAGGCGTTCGCGCCCAACATGATCAAGCGCGGCCGGCCGGGACTGATCATCAACACCGGCTCCAAGCAGGGCATCACCACGCCGCCGGGCGATCCCGCCTACAATGTCTCCAAGGCCGGCGTGAAGGCGTTCACCGAGGCGCTGCAGCACGAGCTGCGCAACACCGACGGCTGCAAGATCACGGCGCATCTCCTGATCCCGGGTTTTGTCTTTACCGGGCTGACCGCGCGCGGCCGCACCGAGAAGCCGGCCGGCGCCTGGACATCGGAGCAGACCGTCGACTTCATGATCGAGCACCTCGCAGCCGGCGATTTCTATATCCTGTGCCCCGACAACGACGTGCCGCGCGCACTCGACGAACGCCGCATCCTGTGGGCCGCCGGCGATATCGTCGAGAACCGGCCGCCGCTGTCGCGCTGGCATCCGGATTTCGGCGATGTGTTCGCCGCGTTCGTGAAGGGGAAGTAGTTACACCGTCATTGCGGAGAGCGAGGCGACGAAGCCTGTCATCGGGCGCGCGTTCGCGCGGCCCGTTGGCTTGCACTGACGTCATGAGCCGCTGAGACGAGTGCCGGGCCAAACCGACATGGCGACGTCGATCATGCGATCGAGCATGCTCGGATCGCCACCCACTTGCGGGAAATTCAATACGGCCTGCAGCACACCGAGATAATACCAAGCCATTGCATCGATGTCGGCATCCTCGGGCAGCTCACCCGCCACCACGCCTTCACGCAGAAGGCTTGCCAAAACGTCACGCTGACGTGCCGCTGCTGCCAGTGTGGCGGCCTGTCCTGCTTTGGATAGTGCCGAGATCTCGGCACAGCTTCGCCCGATCAGGCAGCCCCCGGGCCGGGACCTGTCCGGCAAAAACGCGCGCAGCAACGCGCTCAGTCGCCCGCGCGCGGTATCAGCCTTGGCAGAGTTCATGCGCCGCAAGACGCGCTGCGTATAAGCTGCGAGGGCTTCCCGGAACAGGCCGTCCTTGTCCTGGAATCGCTGATAGAGGCTGGAGCGCGACAAGCCCGTGGCCTCCGTCAGATCGCTGATGGCAGCGGCCGCATAGCCGTTGCGCCAGAAAACCTCGATTGCCGCAGCGATCACGGCAACTTCATCGAATTGCGGCTTGCCGCTCATCAACACCCCGCTTGACATCTTGGAACGATCGTTCCATGTATGTTGGATCGATCGTTCCAGGATACAAGGGAGACTTCGCTATGTCCAAGAAAATCCAACCGGTGTCGCACAAGCCGCGGATCGCCATAGCCGGTGCCACGGGTCGCGTCGGCTCGACGCTGGCCAGCCTCCTCGCTTCCGATCCGGTCGATATCACGGTGCTGACCCGGCGGCCCGATGCGCCGCAACTGCCCAAGGGTGCGAGCATCGCCGCGGTCGATTTCGATCAACCGGATACGCTTCAGAGCGCGCTTCGTGGCGCCGATCGGCTGTTCGTTTCGCATGGTACGTCGTCACAGCAGGTGGCGAACGAGATCGCGCTGATCGACGCCGCCGTAGCTGCCGGCGTCCGCCATGTTGTCAAACTCTCCGCCTTGGGGCCGGCATCTCGCCTCAATCCTTTTGCCTGGCATATGCAAATCGAGGCACATCTGGCTCAGCAGCCGGTGGCGTCGACCGTCTTGCGGCCCTCGGCATACGTCGACATCCTCAAGCGCGCGGCTGGCCAAATCGCCGCCGGCTTCTGGGCGGGCGCGGCTGGCGAGGGGCGCGTGAACTTCATCGATACCCGTGACGTCGCCGACGTGGCACGCGTGGCGTTGCTCGAGGAATTCAGCCCGGAGTCGCAGCGCGCCTATCATCTGACCGGGACACGGGCCTGGACCATGCAGCAGGTTGCCGAGCAGCTGTCGAGCCTGCTCGGCAACCCGGTCGTCTACAACCATCGGTCGACTGACGAACAGCGAGCCGCGCTGCTGGCTGACGGCCTCCCGCCACTGGTCGCCGATTTGCTGGTCGGGCTGGACCAGATGTTTCGCGAATCCGCTCTCGGAGAGACCACGTCGACTGTCGAAATATTGACCGGCAAGTCGCCGAGAACGCTGCCGCAATGGCTTGCCGAAAATATCGAGATCTTTCGGGCCGGGGCTACGCTGGAAGCGGGCAAGGCTCCCGAACCTCTCGTCTCCAACTCTTAGCGCGAACCGGGCGCTTTCCTGGTCCTTCGAGTCGTCGCGAAGGGCATCAGAAAGCTGTCAACAAGGAGCGACACATGTCCACGATTCACCTCCATCAGAGAACCACGTTGACGCCCGAGCAATACGTCGGAGGGCTTACCAATTTCGGACCGGGACGTTCGAAGCTTTTTGGCAATAGTGCCGATGAGTATCTCAAGGTGCATCGCCGGAGTCACACGGCAGCCGACGTCACGGAGGGCTCCGGCGGGATTTGGGAACGCCTGCACTACGATTGGTCCGATCTCAACCGCGTGGTTCTAACGACCACCGACTCCAACGTCTGGGGCGGGGCGTCGAGCCACACCTACACCTTCACGCGTCAGCCAAATGGCACGACCGATGTTGACGTGGTCGTCATTCGGGAAGGCAAGAACTTGAAGGGACGAATGCTCGGTCTCGTACTCGGAACGATCGGCAGGCGCGTGCTGGAGAGGGCCTTCGAAAACTCTGTCAAGGCTATCGAAGCGCGGAACGCCGCGGGGCAACATGCGCAGAGCGCGGCTTAGTCATGCGGCGAGTATGCGTCGCATGTTGAGCATTTGCCTGGCGACCAGTTGAGCATGAGGGGTTTCAGATGAAAGCCTACCTGATTGTAACGCTGACGGTTCACGACGAATCGATGTTTGCAGATTATCGAAAGCAGGTAGGGGACACGGCCGCGCCGTTTGGGGGACTGTTTCTCGCTGCTGGTGGCAAGGCGACAGTGCTGGAAGGCCAGTGGGAGCATCCCGGCACAGTGGTCGTTGAATTTCCGTCACGAGAATCCGCTGAGCGCTGGTACGACTCGGCCGCCTACCAGAAGATAATTGGTCTTAGGCTCAAGAGCACGCGCGGCAGCCTGGCTATTCTGGACGGAGTTTGACAAGGCATCTGCGTGCGATCGACGGCGCCGCATCCCGTGGGCCGCCGGCGACATCGTCGAGAACCGCCCGCCGCTGTCGCGCTGGCATCCGGATTTCGGCGACGCGTTCGTGAAGGGGAAGTAGGAGGCAGGGAATCGTAGGATGGGTAGAGCGAAGCGAAACCCATCCTCTCTCCTGCGGCCCGCTGTTTGATGGGTATCGCTTCGCTCCACCCATCCTACGAACTCTCAATTCGCCCGCACCCGCACCGGCGTCGCCGGCTGCGCCACCAGCGCCTCGCCGAGCTCGCTCTGCTGCGCGCGCGGGATCGAGAAGCAGACGCTGAAGCCGTCCGATGTCTTCAGCGTCATCATGCCATGGCTCGGATCGGTCGACTGCTCGAGCACCCATGAATCCAGCGGATAGGCGTAGCGCAGGCTCTGATCGCCGAAACGCGTCTGCAGCGCCTTGCTGATCAGTCCGGGCAGCGTCATGACCAGCGCGCCGACCTGGTTGATCGACAGGCGGATGGTTGCGGGCTCACCCTTGCCGTCGACGAATCCCAGCGAAATCGCGCAGCCGTCGGGCGCGACTTCGCAGGTGGTGAGCTCCTGGGTTTCGATCTGCATACCGGCACTCCGGATCATTCCTTCGTTATATTCGTAAAGATATATCGCTCGGACGGCCGCCGTCCAGCCGTTATTGGGGGCCCCTCTTTGGCCGTGGCCCACCCGCTACAATCGTGATATATGACAGGATATAGCGAGGTCCGCGAAGGGCCCGTTTGACCAGGGAGAGCAAAGCCTATGAGTGATTACAAGCTTCTCATCGACGGCAAGATGGTACCCGGCGACCAGACCATGCCGGTGCTCAATCCGGCGACCGAAGAGGTGGTGGCGCAATGCCCCCGCGCCTCCAGGGAGCAGCTCGACAAGGCCGTCGCCGCCGCGAAGGCCGCCTACCCGGCATGGGCCGCCACGCCGATGGACGAGCGCCGCAAGCTCATCATCAAGATGGCCGAGGCGATCGAGGCCAATACCAACGAGCTCGCGCACATCCTGACCAGCGAACAGGGCAAGCCGCTCGCGGATGCCACCGGCGAAGTCATGGGCATGGCGGGCTTCTTCCGCTACCTCGGCTCGCTCGATCTGCCGATGCGCGTGGTCGAGAATTCCGGCGACCGCAAGGTCGAGGCCTATCGCCGCCCGCTCGGCGTGGTCGGCGCGATCATTCCCTGGAACTATCCGCTGCTGATCCTGGCATTCAAGCTGCCGTCGGCACTGCTCGCCGGCAACACCCTGGTGGTGAAGCCTGCGCCCACCACGCCGCTGGCTTCGCTGCGCTTTGCCGAGCTGGTCAAGGACATCCTGCCGAAGGGCGTGCTCAACTTCATCGCCGACGCCAATGATCTCGGCGACCACATGACCAAGCACCCTGATATCCGCAAGATCTCCTTCACCGGCTCGACCGCAACCGGCCAGAAGGTGATGGCGAGCGCGTCGCAGACGTTGAAGCGGATCACGCTCGAGCTCGGCGGCAACGACGCCGGCATCGTGCTCGACGACGTCGATCCGAAGAAGGTGGCGCCCGGCATCTTCGAGGGCGCGTTCCAGAACTCCGGCCAGGTCTGCCTCGCCATCAAGCGGCTCTACGTGCACGAATCCGTCTATGACGAGATCTGCAACGAGCTGGTCGCCATTGCGAAGAACACCGTCGTCGATGACGGCTCCAAGCAGGGCACAAAACTCGGCCCGCTGCAGAACAAGATGCAGTACGAGAAGGTCAAGGCGTTCCTCGACGACGCCCGCAAGAACGGCAACGTGATCGCCGGTGGCGCCGCAATGGACCGCCCCGGCTATTTCATCGAGCCGACCATCGTGCGCGACATCAAGGAAGGCTCCAAGCTGGTCGACGAGGAGCAGTTCGGTCCCGTGCTGCCGGTGATCAAGTACTCCGACAAGGACGATGTGATCCGCCGCGCAAACGCCACCACCTACGGCCTCGGCGCATCGGTCTGGTCATCCGACATCAAGCGGGCGCATGAGATCGCGACCCAGATCGAGGCCGGCACGGTGTGGATCAACAAGCACCTCGACATGGCCCCGAACATCCCATTCGGCGGCGCCAAGCAGTCGGGCATCGGCACCGAATTCGCCGAGGAAGGTCTCGCCGAATTCACCCAGCTGCAGATCATCAACGGCCCGCCGGCCGCCTGATCCGAAAACACGCGGCCGCGACGCCTTGGCTCCCCTTGGCGCCGCGGCCGCCTCCCTCCTCCACAACGAACAGAGTCCATCATGTTCGATGCCCAATGCGACCTTGCCGCCCTGGTCTATGACGACAAGGACGATCCCGACGCCATCTTGCGCGACTTCGCCGGCAACCTGAAGGCGCATGGCGCGCGCGTGGTCGGCATGGTGCAATCAGGCCAATGCGCGGATTCCAGCCTGTCGGCGGTGCTGGTGCATAGCGGCGAGACGCTGCCGCTGGCGCAGCCGCCGGCTCCGAGTACTACAAGTTCTGGTTCGAGCGGCTGCAAGCTCGATCTGTCGCGGCTGCAGGACGCCGGCGTCCGCATTGCCGACGCGCTCGCTGAAGGCGCCGATCTCGTCATCGTCAACCGCTTCGGCAAGCGGGAACGCGACGGCAAGGGCCTTGGCTTCGTGATCGAGCGCGCGCTCGACACCGATATTCCCGTCGTGATCGCGGTCTCACGCCAAAGCTTTGCCGACTGGATCAAATTCGCCGGCGGGATGAGCGTGAAGCTCGCCTGCGACCGCCACGCGCTGGACGCCTGGTGGCGCAATGTCTCGCTGCGGACCACGGCCCGGATCGCGCCGGATCACACCACGGTCTGCGAGGCGTTCAAGTAGCTCGTAGGATGGGTGGAGCGCAGCGATACCCATCATCTCGCCGCATCGATGCAATTGATGGGTATCGCTGCGCTCCACCCATCCTACGCCACTACAAGGATATCACCGTCATCCTGAGGAGCGCGCTCTTGCGCGTCTCGAAGGATCGACGGCCACCGGCCGGGCCGTGCATCCTTCGAGGCTCGCTCCGCTCGCACCTCCAGCGACAAAGGCGAAGCCTTTGCGCGGGGATGAAGGTACAAACAGAATCGGAGGATGGGTCAGCTAACCCACCCTGCAGGCCACGCACGCGCTTACAGCGTTTCCTGCTTATGGTCGCAATTCTTGCAGGTGAACTTGACGCGGGACTGACCCTTTTCCGCCTGCACCCGGTTCGGCGCGCCGCATTTGCCGCAGACGGCCTCGATCCTGGTCGTACCCTGCTTGACGACCAGGTTCCGCTTTTCCATGGTCTCGCGGATCAGGCGCTCGGCCTCCTCGCGCAGCGATTGCTTCGACATCATCTCCACCGGTCTTTGGTTAGCGGGCGGCGTCATAGCACGACCGCATGAAGCTTTGACAGCGGATATCGCACCTTATCTGTCAGCGCCTAGAGCATTTTCGGTTCTGATTGAATCAGAACCGAAGCTCTAGATTCTTGTTTTGACGCGTTTTCTTCACGCGAACCGGTGTCCACTTCGCTCGAAAACGCTCTAGACGATGAGCCGATCGACCGGCAGCCGGAAATGCCGCGGTTCCAGCGGCTTGGAGGGCCAGCCGATGCGGAACACGTTGACGAGGCGCAGATCGGTGCCGATCCTGCCGAGCTTGCGCAGCCGGTCGTTGAAGTCAGGGTGATCGGCCAGCGCCGAGATCGGGCATGCCACCAGCCCGGCGCGATCGATCTCCAGCCAGCTGCGGTAGAAATGCCGCCCCGTCGTGAGTGGATCCTCACCGACCGGACGACAGAACAGGACGATCGCCGCGGCCGAAGCGGTCTTGGCGCTGTCTGACAGCAGCGATGCGGCGAGGCCGAGACGATCGAGCGGCTTGAACAGGCCGCCGAGCAGGTAGCGCGCGACGGTGGCCTCGACCGCGCTCATGGCAAGCGCATCGCGATTGAGACCATCGAGCAGAAAATGCGGGTGGCTGGGTGACAGCCGCATCCATTCGAGCAGCTCGGCCCGATAGTCGTCGCCGCGGACAAAGGAGAACTCGGCCTGGTCGGCCCAGCCGCCGATATCGGCAATCGTCCGGCGATCCCCAATGCAGATCAAATCGTCGCGCGCGACGGCGAGTTGGACCAGCGGCGCAGCCTGATCCGGCGACGCCGCAAACTTGCCGCGCCACGACATCCGGTGCGCCACATGGCCGGCCAACGGATCGGACGCGACACCTTGCCTGATCGCAAAGCTGCAGAGCGCGGTAAATTGCGGCGACAGCGGCTGCTCGATCGTGGTCATAGCCGTGATTGCGAGGCCGCGGCGGTTGAGCGCGAGGCTCATGCCCTCCAGTGCCGCGCCGTGCGACACAAGCACGTCGTGTCCGGCGGGATCCGCGACCGGCGCGCGCACCCAGGTCGCGTCGACCAGCGCCAGCCGCCCGTCGCCAAGCAAACGCCAGCGGGTCGGCTGGATGTTGTGGACGCTCGGCGCCAGCCGCGCCTCCGCGACCAGCTCGCGCAGCAAATCCGGCGTCAGCTCGCTCATGCCGCTGCCAGCCTCTTGGTGAACAGATGCAGCCGGTGCAGCGGCGTGGCACCGGCCTTCTCGACCTGGCGCAGCGACGGAGCATTGATGTCGGCGATCCAGGTGCCGCCGAGCGTGCGGTAGCCGGCCTCCTGCAACGCCAGCGCGGTGCGGTAGAGCATGGCGCCGTTGAGGCCGCGATTGTGCAGGTCGCGGCAGACCGACTGATAGATCAGCACCGCGCGCGTGTTCATGATGCGGTGCTGCACGAATTTGAACGGCGCTGATAACCCGATCCGGCCGCCGATCGCCTTGATCAGCGGGTTGAGATCGGGGATTGCGATGATCGCGCCGGCGGGCCGGCCGCGGTGATAGACCACGGTCGAAATCCGCTTGTCGATGATCCACATCATGTCACCTGCCTGGAACAGATATTCGGCGGCGGTCGGCGGCACGAACATCGGGTTCTCGGCAAAGCCGTCATTGAGGATCAGCCGCGCATCCTCCAGCCGCACCTTGAAGGCGGAGCGCTTGATCGGCTGCCAGACGAAATCCGGATCCGCCAGCACCGCGCGCTGCTTGTCGCCGAGCAGCTGCTCCGGCTTGCCGCGGTCGAGCGCGATCTCGAACGTCGTCATCGGGAAGGTCGCCGCATAGCCGGCGCGTTCGAGGTGGCGCGCGATATGCGGCGGCGACCACATCATGTCGGTGAACGGCGCATGGTCGAAGCCGTCGGTCATCACCCCGATCTGCTGCATCGCCGTGAGATTGAAATTGCCGGCAATGCGGCTCATGCCGCGCACGGACAGCCACTCCTCGGCGGTCCGCAACAGCGCATCGGCCACATCAGGCTCATCGACACAGTCGAAGAAGCCGAACGCGCCGTGACGCGTGCCGTGCTTGCGGTTGGAGGCGTCGTGGATCGAGGCGGCGATGCGGCCGACCGGGCGGCCGCCGCGATGCGCCGAGAACAGGGCATAGCGGCCATGGCCTTCGGTGACGAACGGATTCTTCGCGGCATCGAACATCCGGTCGAAATCGCTCCACAGCGGCGGCACGTAGAGGCTGTCGGGCCCATAGGCATTGAGCGCGGCGTCGAAGGCCGCCCTGCGGTCGCCCTCCCGGATCTCGAGCGTCATTTGGCCTCCGGGGTCAGCGCCAGCAGCCGCCGCACCAGCGCCAGCGCGGTTTCGGTGGCTGGATCGGCAGCGGTCACCGGCACGGCGAGCACGATCAGGTCGAGCGGATCATGCGCGAGCACGATGACATGGGAGGCGCTGTTGGCGGTCATCAGCGAGACCATGCGCTCGGCGGCGGGGTCGGTCGGTGCCAGTCCCCACGGCGCCTCGGAGCGGCGCAACACACGCCTGTTCGACAGGAAGTCGCGGAGCAACGGCGGATCGTAGGGTCCGAGCTCGTCTTCGCGGAAGCGCCGCGCGCTCTCGAAAATCGGATGCCGTGCGAGTTCGGCGATCAACTGCTCCCGCGTCTGCGCCGGCGACGCCGCGACCGAGTTGAGCACGCCGGGCTCCTGCGATTCGAACAGCGCCCGCAGCGCGTCGGTCATCAGCCCGATGGTCAGCACGCCGGCGATCGCGACCGCGACGAACCGGATCATCTGGGCGGCATCGACGTCAGGCGCCATGAAGGCCGCGGCGAGCCCGAGCAGCCCCGAAGAGATCAGCCGCAGCGCCGTCATCGCGAGCCCGTGCCGGCGCGTCTCGGCGCCGCCGCCGGCGATCAGCATCACGGTGACGGTGAGCAGCGCCCCCAGCGCGCCGAGCCGGACCGGAATGTCGGGAAACAGCGTGCGGAAATCGGTCAGAATGAACGGGATTACCACCAGCGCCCCGACCGCCATGCGGCCGATGCTGCGGTTTTCCGAAGCCATCAGCGAGGCGCGGTCGCGCGTCGCCAGCAGCAGCGCGCAGGTCGCAAAGCCAATCAGCTGGAACAGCGCCAGCGTGATCGCATAGGGCATCACCAGGCGCTGCAGCCCGAACGTGCCGCCGAGGCCGAGCAGAATGCCCCCGCCAAGCGCCGCGATCTTGACCGCGCGCGGCGCATGGCGGCGCAGGATGCCTTCGGTGACGATCAGCGCGCCGAGCGGAATCAGCGAGGCCGGGATCACCGAGAGACGATCGAGCAGCCAGCTTCCGCTCCACCACGCCAGACCGCGGTCGAGGAACAGGGTCGCGATCACGCCGAGCGCGAGCAGCAGGCGGCGGGTCAGCGGGCTCTTGGGATCGCGCCGGTAGAACGTCATCATCGCCACCGCGACGCCGATGGCGCCGCAGAGATTGACGATGGAATCGGCGATCACCCCCGAGGTCATGCGGTGCCCGTCAATTGATCGATCGCCCGCCGCACCAGCGGACGCATCAGGGCGGCGACCAGCGCATTGCGCGGCTTCTCGATCGCGGGCCGATGCGGGTTGAGGAACCAGCCGCGGCAATCGGTGCCGGAGGTGCGGCCCAGGATCAGCGCGACCGCCTCATAGGCCATCAGCATGCCGGTCGAGATCACCATCGGCGCGAACGACATCCGGCTGCGGCGGCCGGCCGCGACTTCGCCGGCGATCGCGAGGTCGACATAGTTGCGCGACGAGGAATGCAGCATGACGTGCTCGATCTCGGCACGCATCGCGGCGCGGCGGTCGTCCTCGGTGATCTCAGTCCAGTCCTTGGCCAGCGTCGGAAAGCCGAGGCGCGCCTCCGGCCGCGGATCGTGCGGACGCACCACGATCACCGACGGCAGCGGCGACATATAGGCGTCGATCACGGTTGCATCGGCGCGCTTGGCGGTCCGGTACAGATGCACGCCGGCGGCGATATCGTCCATGCCGTTGACGATGACCGGGCAGCGTTCGGCAATGCCGGCGAGCGCACTGGTCCAGTTCTCGCCGAGCACCTCGACCTCGATGGTCGGGTTGATGCGTTTGGCGGCCTCGGCGGCGACCGCCGCCTTCTCGCGGCCGACCTCGTCGGCGAAGGCGAACACCTGGCGATTGAGATTGGAGACCTCGAAGCGATCGATGTCGGCGATCACGAACTTGCCGACACCGGCGCGCGCCAGCGCCATGAAGGCGGCGCCGCCCATGCCGCCGACGCCGCAGACGAACACCCGCGCCCGGCGCAGCAGCTGCTGCTCGTGCTCGTCGATGAAGCCGATGTTGCGGCCGGTGAAGGAGTAGTAATCGAAATTCATCGCGCGGCCCCCTTGTCCTGCCTGCGTGGCCGCAGCGTGCCGAAGGCGCGGGTGTCGTCCATCCAGTAGACCACCGGCAGCACCAGCCGCTGCAATGCCAGCATTGCGGACGCCGCGAGCAGCGCCGGCAATGAGCCCGAAGGCACCTCGCTCATGAGATAGCGGCGCGCGCCGGCAAGATCGACGCGGCCGATCTGCAGCACATCGTCGCCACGGCCGTAATCCAGCTCGCGCTCGCAAAACGCGTTGTAGACGGCATCGCGATGCTTCGGCGCAATCTCGAAGGTCTTCTTCAGCGCATCCGAGCCGCCGGTATAGGCATTGGTGATGACCGAGCGCGCCTCGTCGAAGCCGGCCTCCTCGCCGACGCCGAACACCGCGCGATGCCTTGCCATGATGCCGCGCGCGAGTTGCAGATGCGCAAAGCTCTGCCGCGCCCCCGGCAGCGGCGACGGGAACACGTCCGAGAAGGTGTCGCTGACCATGCCGACCACCGCCGGCACCTGGGTGACGTTGGAGATCCATTTCGGCCGCAGCCCGTCGCGGGCGAACAGCACCAATGCGGTCAGGCCGTAGAGCACCCAGGACAGCCCCTGCCCGCGCACATCGGGATCGACCATGACGAGGCCGAGATGGGTCACTTCAGTGGGCTCGCCGTCGAGCGGCACGTCCATCACCGACAGCGCGTTGAAGGCGATCGGCCGCCCGGTGTCTTCCTCAGAGATCAGCGTGATGATGGCGCGCGACAGCCGCTCAGGCTCGCCGGAGAAGATGCCGTAGGTCAGGCTCTCCTCGGGCAGCGTCTTGGCGGCAACGATGCGCAGCTGCTCGACCAGCGCGTCGAGTTCGTCCTTGGGCAGCGACAGGCCGGGCGATTCGACAATGCGGGTGCGCTGGCCGGCCTGGGTGCGCAAGGTAAGATCGATGGTCGGCTGCGACAGCGCCTTCAGCCAGAAGCCGCCATGGCTGCGCAGGCCGTCAAAGGCCGCGCGCGCTTTGGCAAGGCTCCTGCTGCCGCGCGAAGCGGAGGTGCGATTGTCCGTGGACGCCATTTCTCTGTCCCTCGGGCGCGATCTCTGCACTTTGGCCTGTTAAGGAGCCATGAGCACAACCTGGCGCGGTTTGCCGCAGGGTAAACAAGGCCTTCCGGAAACGGAACAAGTTGGTCGTAAGAGGCCTGCGACCTATCCACCCGTCATTGCGAGCGAAGCGAAGCAATCCATCCTTCCGCGCACGCGGCGCGATGGATTGCTTCGTCGCTTCAGCGCAAAATTGCTTTGCAATTTTGTCGCGAGCTCCTCGCAATGACGCGGGAGGATCCCGCCTCCCAACAAAAGCGGCGGGTGAAAACCACCCGCCGCTTCGTCCTGGCTCTGGCCTCTCACGCCGCCTTGGAGACTTCCATCAGCAGGCGCTCGGCCTTGGCGTCCTCGATCCGGTTCACGAACTTGCCGCTCTCGTAATTGTCGCGCACCGTCTTGGTCATCGTGATGCAGGTCTGGACCAGCATCACGATGCCCATCGTCAGATAGCCCTGCATCCAGATGCTGATCGGCAGGAAGAACACGCCGACGGCGACGAGGAAGGCAGAGGCTGCGAAGGATGCGTAGGTGAAGGCAACCCAGCTGCCGCTGTGGGGTTGGATGGTCTGGTTCATGGTCGGCTCCTTGATGATAGGTGATTTGAAGTTGGCTTGGTTTCAGGCTCGAGGTTTCAGGCTTGAGTTCTCGGGCTTGAGGTTTCAGGCTTGGGGCTGGCGCCTGGCTTTCAGTCGCGCCAGCACGTCGTCGGCGGTCGATTTCATCCGCGGGCCAAAGCCCTGCTCGGCGAGCTTCTCGGCGGTGGCGAGCGGGCCCGAGGCGGTGTCGATCTCGAACAGCGCGTCATCCGCCGCCTGGGTCTCCATCTGCCGCTCGCGCAGCCGCTTCAGCGTCGCTTCCGCTTCCGGCAGCGTCGACTCGTAGGGGCGCGCCGCCTCGATGCCGCTTCGGCGCAGCGAACGCACCGCTTCCGAGGCACGGGCGAGGCGCCGGCCGCGATCGAGCTCGGCAATGCGCGCCTCGGCATTGGCGACGTGACGCTTCAGCCGGGTGATCTCGGTGGCGAACAGCGTGCGCGCGGTCATCGCGGCGTCGCGTTCGGCTTCGAGGTTGGCGATCGCCTGCGCGGCTTCGCGGGCGAGATCGTCCCGGCCGCCTTCGAGCGCCGCCGACGCCCGCATCTCGAGATCGGCGATCCGGGCATTGGTCGCCTCAAGCCGCCGGCCCTCCTGCTGGTCGCCGGCAATGGCCAGCGCCAGGGTCCGTTTCGAGCGGTCGACCGCGGCAGCAGCATCGCGCATCTGCTGGTCGAGGACGACCAGCGCGGTCCGATCTTGCAGTTCCTCCTCGGCTGCCGCCACGCTGCCGCGGAAAATCGTCAAAACAGTTTTGAACATTTGGCCACTCCCTGTTATGAGCATCGCTCATGAATCTCTTGTACCACATAATGAGCATTGCTCAAGAATTATTTGAGCGACGCTCACACATGCGGTTAACGACGGGTGAAACATGTCCAAAGCATTGGAACGACGTGCAAAACTGCGCGAAGCGCTGATCGAGGCGGCGGAACGAGCAATTGCGGCAAAGGGTCTCGGCGGCCTGAAAACTCGCGAACTGGCCCAGGAAATCGGAGTCGCCAATGGCGGCGTCTACAATCTGGTCGAGGATGTCGATGAGCTGATTCTGCGCGTCGGCTCACGCACGCTGGCCCGACTCGATGCTTCGCTGTCGTTGGCCGAGATCCGCGGCGCGGCCGCGCCGCGCGAGATGCTGGTCCGGATCGCGGTCGCCTATTGCGACTTCGCCGCCGACAATCTCGAACTGTGGCGCGCGCTGTTCGAGCATCGCATGCAGCCCGGCAAGCCGGTGCCGGAATGGGCGATCACCGAGCAGATGGAACTGTTCCGCCACATCTACAAGCCGCTCGCCGCACTGTTTCCGCAGCGTTCGCCGGCACAGCTCGGCGTCACCGCCCGCAGCCTGTTCTCCGCCGTGCATGGCATGGTCGCGCTCGGGCTCGAACACAAGCTGATCGCGGTACCGATCGGCGCGCTGCGCAGCGAGATCTCGACCTTGACGCGCGCGATGGTCGACGGCCTGACAGCGACGAAGGATTAGGCCGCGCGGCCCGAGGGGGCGCAGCGGTCGAGGTCAGAAAAGGGGCAACGCCACTTGCGGAATGGCCGGACCATAGCTACCTATCTCGGATCGAGTTTCGGCCGAACGACTTGGCCTCGCCGCTGATAGCGTGCCTGACTGACGACCCTCACCCCCTGAACTTCGAATTAGCCGGCTGCGCCCTCGGGTGCGGCTCCAAACACGCATCTATACTAAAGGACGATGTTCCATGAGCTTGGGAACTGTGAAGTGGTTTAACGGCCAGAAGGGTTTCGGCTTCATTCAGCCGGACGACGGCGGCCAGGACGTTTTCGTTCATATCAGCGCCGTCGAACGCGCCGGCATGAGCTCCCTCAACGAGGGTCAGAAGGTGTCTTTTGAAATCGTTGCAGACCGCCGGACCGGCAAATCTGCTGCGGACAATCTCCGCGCGGTGTAAGCTGCGACAATTAGCCATGCTGCTTTGACCACGGATGAACTGGCAGAGCCTCTGGTTACGCGACCCCGCGACTGGTCACCCGGCCGCGGGGTTCTCTTTATCAACACCGCGCGCAATGCCCGCCAGGACCAGGACTTGAACCGTCTGCCGGCGAAGCGGCCTGCGCATCGAAGCAGCTGAGGTCGCGAGCGTGTCCACCAAGATCGATCCAGCGCCGCAGCACGACGACATCATGTACCCGCAGGTGCTCCCGTTCGTGCTGGTCCATTTGGGGTGTCTGGCGGCGATCTGGTCGGGCGTCTCATGGCCAGCGATTGCAATTTGCGTCGCTCTGTATTGGCTGCGCATGTTTGCGATCACGGCCGGGTATCATCGCTACTTCTCGCATCGAGCCTATTCGACCAGCCGGACGTTTCAGTTCATCCTCGCATTCCTGGCCCAAAGCAGCGCCCAGAAGAGCGTCCTCTGGTGGGCTGCGAAACATCGGCATCACCACCTTCATTCGGATACCGAGCAGGATGTGCATTCACCGCTGCACGAGGGCCTCGTGTACAGTCATCTCGGCTGGATCTTCTATCGACAGCACGATGCAACTGATCTGACGAAAGTTTCGGACTTTGCCGCGTATCCAGAGTTGATGTGGCTGCACAAATTCGAGGTTTTGCCGGCGGTCGTGGTCGCAGTTCTGTGCTTTCTCGTTGCCGGATGGCCGGGGCTCCTGGTCGGTTTCTTCTGGAGCACCGTGCTGGTCTATCACGCAACGTTTTGCATCAACTCCCTCGCACATGTTCACGGACGCAAGCGATATGTGACGGGCGATGACTCCCGCAACAATTGGCTGCTGGCTCTGGTTACGATGGGTGAGGGTTGGCACAACAATCACCACGCCTATCAAAGCAGCGCGCGGCAGGGCTTCCGCTGGTGGGAGATTGACGCGACCTATTATATTCTGGTGGCCTTGTCCTGGCTCGGTATCGTCTGGGATCTGAAGGCGCCGCCCACCCAGGTTCTCCAGAACGAGCAACGCCTGGGATCGCGCGTGATCAAGCGGACGGCCGAGCAGCTCGCCGGCCGTTTCAATCCCGAATACATCGCACAGGCGATCAAATCCTCCGTCCATGAAACCGGATTGTCGGTGCGGGACGCGCTTTTCCTGTTGCAGCATCGTGCCGACTTGCATCTGCCCAGCATGCCGACGCGCGAGCAGTTGTTGGCTGAAGCCCAGGCCATGTTCGCGAAGACGCGATCGTTGGACGATATCGTCGACCGTGCACATGAGCTCCTGGTGGAATCGGTTTGCTTCCTTCTGGCCGTTCCGCCGCCGGTGGCCGGGGTAAACCCGAAAGCTTGAGGGAGCGGTAGCATTTTGCCTCGGGCATCCCCATATAAAGTCAATGACCAACTGGCAAAAACCGAGCAAGCGCGAACCACCCAAGACCAAGGCCGAATTGCGCGAGATGCTGACCGAGGCGGTGCGTAACACGCCGAGCCCGGACCAGGCGTCGAAGCAGCGCCCGGCAAAAGCCAAAAAGACCGCGGCTGGTGCCGCCGACGTCGATTAAGTCCCGCGCACCACCCGACCGGATCGCCCGCCCCGGGATACGACCGAATTCCATTCGCGACGAGCGCGAAGATTTTCGTGAAGGAGCAGCATGCGCAAGCTTCCCAAGCCTACCGAACAAGAGATCAATGAGGGACCCCAAGCGGTGTCTTTTCAGATTGCGAACGGAAACGCGCGGCAGAACTGCATCCTGCAAACCACATTCCCGACGAAGATGCAGGCGCACAAATATCTTCTCGCGAATTGGCCGACCTTCGAAAAGATGGCTCGCGATGCCCTTGCGGCGGGGACCATTGAAGGCGGCCAGATCAAGCTCGCGATGATCTGAACAGCCCACGGAAACACCCAAACCTCACGGCTCCATCGTGTAGGCGCGCCCGGGTTCGAGCGCGTAGATCGTCAGAAAGCGCAGCGGCCGTTCCGGGTCGCAATTGCGAAACAGCGTGTGCGGAACATCGGCCCGATCCTGCAAGGTCTCGCCTGCCCGATATTGTCTCGGTGCCTCGTCGCCATAGGCGGACTCGGCAACACCTTCGACGATGAAGATCACGCCGCCGACCGGATGCCGGTGCAGCGGAGCAACCCCGCCGGGCGGATAGGTGACCTCGGCAACGACAAGCTCGCGCTGATCGCCGGGCAGTTGCAGTCGCTCGAGGGTCTTGCGCGTGACGCCGGTGAACCCGGCCTGCCGGGCGTTCGACTGCCCCTCGTTGCTTTCAGCCATTGGCACCCTTTCTCGTCTCGCGAACGATTGTGTTCGGATCACATCGCAGAGCGATAACTATGGGCGCGCTGCAACGGCGCAACAAGGTGCCCGGGCCATTTCAATCCGTGCAACACATCCAAGCCGAAGTCCTTGCCACCCCTGCTCCGGCGTTGCAGGATTCCGTTGCCGAAAACCTTCAGCAGTGGGCCTTGCATGAGAACGAGCATCGTTACGACGCGATTGTCGGGAGCAGCCTTCCTGGCGCTCATCCTCGCGGCATCAAGTGTCACGCCGGCGTCGGCGGCGCCGGCCGTGCCGGAATGCTCGATGTCGGTGACGTTGGCGGATTGGGGCGAGAATTCGACCGGCGACATCGACGTCGCAGCAGGCGAAAGCTGCCAGATCCCGATCGGGATCCGCGGCACGGTGACGGACTCGTCGATCTCGCAAAAGCCGGCCTATGGCAAATTGAAAAAGATCAACGCCTCGACCTTCGAGTACAGGGCGAAAGCCAAGTACAAGGGCAGCGATACGTTTGCCATCAAGGCCACAGGTCAGGGACCGAAGGCCTCCGGCACCTCGGTCATCACCGTGCACGCCACGATCAAGTAATCGCCGACCCAGTTAGATTGGCGTGCGCCGGGCAAACCCGGCGCGCGACGCTTGCATCCGTCTCAGGCCGGCCGCGCGCCGGTGCGGATGATCGAGCCGACATGCTGGCCGCGCAGCGCCGCAGTGAGCCGGCCGGGGACCAGGCCGTTCACGACCTGCACGCGTTCGATATGGCGCGCATTGGCCATCACCTCGAGCAGCGCGGGATCGAACGGCAGCGTCCCCTTCAGCTTGGCAAGATCGGCGAAGCTGGTTTCGCGCAGCAGCTGGGCCTTCTTGCCGTCGGGACCATTCGGATCGTCGCTGTACACGCCGTCGACGTCCTCGACGATGGTGAGGCCGGCGGCGCCGAGCGCATCGGCGATCAGGAACGCACCGGTGTCGGCGCGGTGCAACGGGATGCGCGAGACCGGGAATTCATGATGGTGATACGGCGGGAAGGCGCTGCCCACCACCGCGCGGGCCGCCGAGAGATGGATCGCGAGCTGGCTCGCGATGGTCGGATGCTCGATATAGGACACGCCCTCCGGCGCCAGCAGGCAACCGAGAATGTGGCCATTCTGGCCGGCCTCGCTTGCGGCGAGCGGCGCGAGCGAGCCGACCGGCAGTCCGAGGTCGAGGCCGACGCTGTAGAGATGGCGCGCGCGGATGCCGGCGCCGGTCAGGATCAGCATGCGGTGCTCGGATAGCAGCGAGCGTAGCTCGTCGACGATCGGCAGGATCGCTTGATGGCCGCGATCCATGATGGAGCGGCCGCCGATCTTCACCACCTGCACCCAGGGCAGCAGCGGGATCGGGCGTCCGCCGGCGACGGGACGGGTGAGATCGCTGTCGAGCAGGGTCTGGCGCGCGAGCGGCGAAGCGACGTGCTTGATGGTGTCATCCATGGTCGTGTCCCTGCTCAGTTCGCGGTGATGATGGTGCCGACATGCTCGCCCGCGAGCGCGCGGGTGAGATTGCCGGGGACGAGGCCATTGACGACCTGCACCTGACGAACGTGGCGCGCGGTGGCGAGCAGATCGAGCACCGGGAATTCGAGGATCGAATCCTGCAATCCCTTCGCCTTCATCTCGGCGACCGAGATCTTCGGAATGAAGGTGGCGCCCTTCGAGGTCTTGGGGTTCGCGGTGTAGAGGCCGTTTTCGTCCTTCACATAGATCATCGACTTGCAGCCGAACTGCTCCGCGACCAGGAAGCATCCGGCGTCGGTGCGGTAGGGCGGGATCATGCCCTCGGCTGCGGGCCGCATCCACAGCCCGTAAGGCGGCATGCCGCTGAAGATCACGGCGTTCACCTCGGCAAGATAGAGCGGCACGGCCGAGAGGCCGGCGCCGCTGACCGCGGAGATGCCGTGCTTGGCGAGCAGCTGGCCCAGCATCACCGCGTTCTGATCGGCAACCGAGGCGCCGAGCTGCGAGAGCACGCCGGCCGGCAGCCGAAGCCCGGCCGCGATCGAGTAGAGATGCCGGGCGCGGGTGCCCGCGCCGGTCCCGATCAGCATCTTGTGCACCTTGCGGGCCGCGACGATCTCGTCGACCAGCGGATAGACCGCGGCGCGGCCGCGATCGATGACGCTCTGGCCGCCGATCTTGATCACCGCGGCATCCGGCAGGATCCGGAAGTTCGACGCCGCCTCTGCCGTCGCCAGGAGCTGCGGATCGGTCAGCGACCGCTGCATCAGGAGCGCTTCAAGCTCCGCCGTCGTGGTTGCCATGAGGAACGTCCTTATCTCCAATGCGCCTGGCATTGCTTTCGTCGGCCCCGCGACATCCGAACCGGTCTCGACCGGCGGCTCGCAAAGCCCGCATCCGAACCGCACTGGTAGCGATAAGCAGGGCGGGTCTCAAGATGCAATGGCGATGATGCCGCGCGGCTGGCACCCATTTTGCCGGCTGCCAGGCCTTACCCACCGGCCGCCGGCAGCTTGACGGTCACGCGCAGGCCTGAACGTCCGGCACCGGTCACATTTTCGAACAGAACCGAACCGGCGGCATGATCGACGATCCGCTTCACGATCGAGAGCCCGAGCCCGGCGCCCTCGCCGCTCGGCTGACCGCCGCGAAAGAACGGCTCGCCGATCCGCGCCAGATCCTGCGGCGGAATCCCCGGCCCGGTGTCCTCGATCTGGATGACGGCCATTCCGTCCTCCCGACCGACGGCAAGATCGACAGCCCCTCCGTTGGGCGTGAACTTGATTGCGTTCTCGACTAGGTTCCGGACCGCCGAGATCAGCGACAGCTCATCAGCGCTCACCGCGACCACCTCGACCGTCGTGAAACCGAGATCGATGTTGCGCGCTGCGGCCTCAGGCAGCAGATCGGCGACGACGCCCTTTGCGATCTTGTCCAGCTCCACGGGTGCGCTCACGATGGCCGGCGCAGCGTCCTGACGCGCCAGCGCGAGAAGTTGCTCGAGCAGATGCTTGGTGCGCCGCATGCCGCTCTTCAGCGCATCGAGCCGGTCGCGCGTCTCCGCCGGCATGTCGAGGGAGGCGAGATTTTCCGCCTGCAGGCTGAGCGCGGTGATCGGCGTTCGAAGTTCATGGGCCGCATCGGCGATGAAACGCCGTTGCTGGTCCATCATGACGCGCACCCGCCCCAGCAACCCGTTGATCGAGCCAAGGAACGGCTGCAGCTCACTTGGCGCGCCCGTCGCCGGCAAGGCACCGACGTCATCCACCCTGCTCGCATCGAGATCGCCGGCGAGGCGCAACATCGGCCGGAACGATCGGGCGATCACGAATGCCGTCATCAGCAGCAGGCACGGCACCAGCGCGGCAATCGGCAACAGCGTGCGTACGGCCATATCGCCCGCGATCTCCGTGCGGATCTCAGTCTGCTGCGTCACCGCGAAGCGGCTGCCGTCCGGCCGGGTCCGAAGCAGCACGCGGACCGGCTGCGCGTGATAGACATCATTGTGCAGCCCATCCTTCAGTCCCCAAAGCCGGCGATCGTCGGCGGAGCCGCGCGGCACCTCGCCGAGCTCGACGACGGCAACCTCGGCTTCCGCGTCGACGCCGGTGACCGGTCGGCTCTGCCGGATCGGAGCACTCAGCGCAAAGCTGCCGATCTGGATCAGGACGGAGTCCTGCATCTCGATCGCTTCGCTGTAGGCCCATCTGTACGCCAGGAGTCCTCCGACGGCGCCCGTCAACAGGATGATCGCGGTGAGTCCGACGAACAGGCGTCCGCGCAGCGATCTCATCATCTCGAACGATCCACCATCCATCCGACGCCGCGCACGTTCCTGATCGCCGCGGCGCCGAGTTTTCTGCGCACGGCGTGGATCAGGAATTCGACCGCGTTGCTCTCGACCTCCTCGCGCCAGCCGTAGATCTGGCGTTCGAGCTCGGCACGGGAGAGGATCGTTCCCGGCCGCGCCAGCAGCGCCTGCAGCAGGGCGAACTCGCGTGCACTGAGGACCGCCTTCTCTTCGCAGAAGGTGGCTTCCCGCGTGGCCGGGTCGAGATGAAGCTCGCCATTCGTCAGCACCGGGGGCGCTCCGCTGCCCTCGCGCCGCAGCACCGCGCGCATGCGCGCCAGCAACTCGGCGATCTCGAACGGCTTGACCAGGTAATCGTCGGCGCCGAGATCGAGCCCCTGGACGCGATCGTTCAGCGCATCGCGTGCGGTGAGAATGATCACGGGAAGGCGCGAGGCGCGCTCCCGGATCGCCTTGAGGACGTCGAGACCGTCAGTCAATGGCAGGCCGAGATCGAGCAGCGCAATGTCGTAGGTCTCGCTGCGGCTGGCTTCGATGGCGAGATCGCCATTGCGCACCCAGTCGACCGCATAGGCGGCATCCCGCAGCGCCTCGACGACGGCGGCGCCGATCATCCTGTCGTCCTCCACCACGAGCACCCGCATCGCCTGGCAATCCATCCCGATCCGCGCCGGGAGTAGGCCCGGCGAAACTGCGTCGCACCGAACAACCCGCGACGCCTGCGCGATCATATCAGTTTCGACTTAGCCGCGGCTTAGGGGCTTTCGGCGCCCAGATGGCGGCCGCACCGCCCACCTAAGCCGGGGCTAAGTCTCGCAGGGCACGCTCGCTGTCGAACTCGGCGGAACCGCCGACCCTGTCAAAGCGGAGCTTCACACCGTGCTGGATATCAGACCCATCGGCCGCAGCATGCTGAGCAAGGTCCCCGAAGTCACTCTCGTCTTCTGGCTGATCAAGATCATGTCGACCACGGTCGGCGAGACCGGCGCCGATTACCTCGCCGTCCATGTCGGCCTTGGCACCAGTGTGACCGGGCTGCTGATGATCACGCTGCTTGCCGCAGTACTGGCCATTCAGCTGCGGATGGACCGTTACGTGCCATGGGTCTACTGGCTGACGGTCGTGCTCGTCAGCATCGTCGGGACGCAGATCACCGATGCACTGACCGACAAGCTCGAGATCAGCCTCTACGTCAGTACGGCCGCCTTCGCGATCGCCCTGGCCGCGACCTTCGCGATCTGGTTTTCGGTCGAGCGGACGCTGTCGATCCACAGTATCGTGACCCAACGGCGCGAACTGTTCTACTGGGCCGCGATCCTCTTCACATTCGCGCTCGGCACGGCTGCGGGCGATCTTGCGACCGAAGCGCTGGGCCTTGGCTTCAACGTCGGGGTGGTCGCGTTCGCGGCACTGATCGCGGCGATCGCGGCAGCTTACGCACTCGGCGCCAATGCAGTGTTGACCTTCTGGCTCGCCTACATCCTGACGCGTCCGCTCGGAGCATCGTTCGGCGACCTGCTGTCCCAGGCCCGTGAGTATGGCGGCCTCGGCTTCGGCACGATCTACACCAGCCTCGCCTTTCTGACCGTGATCGTTGCGCTGGTCGCCTGGCTGTCGTTCGAAGCCGACGCCGGCGGAAAGCCCGAGGCGTCGCCCGGCGCGTGAATTCGACATGCGTCCCGACGGACACCCATCGAAGCCCCCCACACAGGAGAACCACCCATGAACAAGACGACACTCGGCCTTGCGACGGCGATTGTTGCGCTCGCAGTCATCCAGCCGCTCCCCGATGCCAACGCAGGCCTCAGGCTGCTGCCGCACACGCAGACGGCCGCCGCCAGGCTCGGCGACCTGACGCCATTTCGCAGCATCGCCGCCGATGTCGCGGCACTGGTCGACAAGGGCGACCTGGCCGGCGCCAAGACGCGGATCAAGGATCTCGAGACCAAATGGGACGAAGCGGAAGCCGGACTGAAGCCGCGCGCGGCTGCGGACTGGCACACAGTCGACAAGGCGATCGATCGTGCGCTCGATGCGGTGCGTGAGACCAACCCGGACGCCGCCAAATGCAGGAAGGCACTCGCCGAGCTGCTGTCGATCATGGACTCGATCAAGGCCTGATCTCTCCATCCATCATTTCGACCACCGCCGGCGGCATCGACCGCCGGCGACCCGGCCTCCCGGAGCGAAGAACCCATGGAATTATTGTTGCACGACACCGCCGCGGACGAGCGCGCGGGGAAAGTCCCCGCCGTCACGCTCGGCTTCTGGGTCATCAAGATTCTCGCCACGACGCTCGGCGAGACCGGCGGCGACGCCGTCACGATGTCGATGAATCTCGGCTATCTCGTCGGCACCGCGATCTTCGCGGTCATCTTCGCTGTTGCCGTCGCGGCGCAGATGGCCGCGAAGCGCTTTCATCCGCTGCTCTACTGGACCGTGATCATCGCGACGACGACCGTCGGCACGACCTTTGCCGATTTCGTCGACCGTTCGCTGGGAATCGGATATCTCGGCGGCTCATCGCTGCTCGCCGGACTGCTCGTCGTGTCCCTCGCCACATGGCATCGCGCCATGGGAACGGTCTCGATCGCATCGATCGACAACAAGGCGGCCGAAACCTTCTACTGGATCACGATCCTGTTCTCGCAGACGCTGGGCACCGCGCTCGGCGACTGGATGGCCGATTCCACCGGCCTCGGCTATAGCGGCGGCGCCATCGTGTTCGCCGCCGGCATCGCCATCATCGCCGCCGCCTATCTCTGGACGCGGGTGTCGCGCACCGTGCTGTTCTGGATCGCGTTCGTCCTGACCAGGCCGCTCGGCGCGACTGTCGGCGATTTCCTTGACAAGCCGCTGGATCACGGCGGCCTTGCGCTCAGCCGCTACACGGCATCGATCGCTCTCGCCGTTGCGATCGCCGCCCTGGTCTTCATCCTGCCGCAGCGGGCCGGAGAGCACGCGTGAACGCCGAGCCTCTGCCCGCACCGGACATCGTTCTCTGAGTGCGGGTACGTTGGCGCGGCGCGATCATCGTCTCGCGATCGATCCGATCGCGGTCGATGGTCCGTCGCGAATTGCATGAACGGAGCCTCTCTGTGTGACGTGGTTCCGAAGCGAGGGTCTAGGACGTTTTGCCGCAGTTCGTTCGGCCAGGAGGTGTGACGCCCGTCATAGATGACGCGCGCGAATTCTGCGATCCTGATCTTGATACTGCCTGCTTTTTTGATGCGCTGCTCTCGGCCCAATGACGCTGGTTCAGCACCAGCCCGCTTCGCGAGCACAAAATTGATTGCCTTGCACCTTGGACATTAACCGGTTTCGACCGGCGCACCACGAGGACGCAAACCATGGCCAATACCGCACCGGTCGTCACGATTGGCAACCACAGCCTGTTGTACAATCAGTGGCAGAAGATGCAGCCATGGCTGACTTATTTCGACGCTGACGGCAATCCCGCGCAGAGCTTTCAGTTCTTTGACAGCGGCACCGCCGCGACCAGCGGCTATTTCTGGACTCCCAGCAATAGCCATTGGGATGCCGGCACCGTCATCGACGTTGCCGCGTCTGACCTCTCCGATGTGTGGCTGCGTGCCGGCTCGGTCGGCGGCAGCGAGACACTCTGGGCACGCGCCTTCGACGGGACGGACTGGAGCACCTGGACCACGTTCACCTTCACGACGATTCCAAACACGCCGCCTGTCGCCACGATCAACGACCAGCAGCTGCACACCAACACATGGGCGCAGGTCACGAACTGGCTGAACTACTCCGACGCCAACGGCGATGCTGCGACCAAGTACCAGTTCTGGGACAGCGGAACGTCCGCCACCAGCGCGTATTTCTGGACTCCCACCAATTCCCATTGGGCTGCCAACACGGTGATCGACGTTTCGGCCGCCGATCTCGCCAATGTCTGGATCCAGGGCGGCTCCACGACCGGCTCCGAGACCATGTGGGTCAGAGCGTTCGACGGAACGGACTGGAGCAACTGGGATACCTTCACGTTGACGTCGACGAATTCGGCCCCCATCGTGACGATCGGCGACCATTCCGTGCACATGGGCCAGTGGGTGACCGTCGGCAACTGGTTGACGACGTCGGATGCCGACAACGATGCAATTACGAAGTATCAGTTCTGGGACAGCGGCTCGGCCGCGACCAGCGCCTATTTCTGGACTCCGACCAATTCCCACTGGGGTGCCAACACCGTGATCGACGTTTCGGCCGCTGATCTCGCCAATGTCTGGATCCAGGGCGGCTCGGCGACCGGTTCCGAGACAATGTGGGTCAGGGGGTTCGACGGCACCGCGTGGAGCAATTGGGATACTTTCACGCTGACGTCGACGGTCAACACGCCGCCGGTTGCGACCATCAACGACCAGTCGGTTCACGTCAATCAATGGGTCAAACCCGAGGGCTGGCTCAGCACCAGCGATGCCGAAGGCGATACGATCACGAAGTATCAGTTCTGGGACGGCGGCGCGGCCGCGACCAGCGCCTACTTCTGGACGCCGACAAATGCGCACTGGGCGGCCAGCACGCCCATCGACGTTTCGGCGTCCGATCTGGACAATCTCTGGATTCAGGGCGGCTCGGCGGCGGGCTCCGAGACCATGTACGTGCGCGCCTTCGACGGCACCGCCTGGGGCAATTGGGACAGCTTTACCCTGACGTCCACGAACACCGCCCCGACGGTTGCGATCAGCGATCATTCGCTGAACGCCGCGCAGTGGGCGCAGCTCGTCAACTGGACGACGGCATCCGACGCCGACGGAGATGCGATCACCAAGTACCAGTTCTGGGACGGCGGCGGCGCCGCGAACAGCGCCTATTTCTGGACGCCCGCCAATTCACATTGGGCAGCCAGCACCCCCATCGACGTTTCAGCGTCCGATCTGGCCAGTGTCTGGGTGCAAGGCGGCACCGCCGGCGGTTCCGAAACCATGTATGTGCGGGCCTTCGACGGTACCGCCTGGAGCAATTGGGACAGCTTTACCCTGACGTCGCTGCCAAACCACGCGCCCGTCGCCTCGATCAACGATCAGACCTTGCACATCAACGAGTGGAGCCAGGTCAGCAACCTGTTGTCCTACTCTGACGTCGACGGAAATCCCGCGACCGAGTATCAGTTCTTCGACGGCGGCAACACCGCCGACAGCGGCTACTTCTGGACCTCCGCGAATTCCCATTGGGCAGCCAGCACCGTCATCGACGTCAGCGCCGCGGCCGTCGATGACGTCTGGGTCCGCGGTGGCGCCGCCACCGGCGCCGAGCCGATGTATGTGCGTGCGTTCGACGGCATCGACTGGGGCGCGTGGCACGCATTCGTGCTCACGACCATCGTCTAGCTGCCTGTCGCGATCCGGCGGCTGACACGGCATTGCCGTGTCACGCCACCGGCTGCGCGGGTACACAGCCTAGCTTGGCGTGAAGATGACCTTGCCCTTGAATGCTGCCGCCTGCGCGATGGCCTCCGGGAATCCCTCGAGGCCATAGCTCCCGACCACCGGTGCGCTGATCGCGCCGGATGCGACCATCGGCACGAGGTGGTCGTACATCTTGGTCAGGGTCTCGTCGGTTGCGGTCTTGCCCCAATGGCCGAGCCAGAAGCCGCGCACGGACACTTCATTGAAGATCACGCTCAATGCCGAGCCGGAGAACGGCTGTCCGCTCATCGCGCTGTAGATGACGAGCACCGCCTTCGGCGCCAGGCAGTTCATCAGGTTCAACGTGGACGCGCCGCCGACAACGTCGAGCGCCAGCAGGATCGGCGCCCCGCCGGTCTCCTTGGCGACGCGCTTGACGAGATCCGGCCCGTCGACCAGCACGACATCACCGCCGACCGACTTGACCTCGTCCACGACTTCCTCGCGCCGGACGACGTTGACCGTCTTGAGCCCGAGCGACTTGGCAACTGCGATCACCGCCCGCGCCGTCGCCGAATTGGCGCCGTTCTGGATCACCCAGCCGCCGTGCGGGATCTTCACGAAATCGGTCAGCAGCAGATAGGCGGTCGCCGGATTGACCCCGATCATCGAGAGTTGCTGGATATCCGCTTTCTCAGGCAACGGCCGCTGCCACGACGCCGTGAACTTGACGCGTTCGGTCCAGGTCGGGACCGTGAACGGGATCAACGTGCGATCGCCAACCTTCAGGTTCTTGACTTGCGATCCCGCGGCAACCACCCGCCCGACGCCCTCGATCCCGAGCGTGGCCGGCGGCGTCGGCAGATAGCCGTAGCGCCCGGCGATGATCATGAAATCCGAGTTGTTGATTGGCGCGGCCTCCACCGCGACCACGACCTCGTTGGCGCCGGGGCTGCCGACGTCGGGCACCTCATTGAGCTTGACCACATCCTGGGCACGTCCGAACGCAACGACCTGAACAGCCTTCATGGCACGATCTCCCGATTTCGTTGTGTACTAGTAAGTACAGAACATGGATGACGTCAATGGTCCAGACTGCCTTCACAGCAAGGTGAAGGCTTCACATCCGACGCGGGAGTACATAAAAGGGCAATATGGCAAGGCCGCGCAGCTTCGATCCGGACGATGTCCTGGAAATCGCCCGTCAGGTATTCTGGCAAAAGGGATTCCAGGCGACCTCGCTCGACGAGATCACGGCCGCGAGCGGCGTCGCGAAGCCCAGCCTCTACGCGGCGTTCGGCGACAAGAACGCGTTGTTCCTCAAGGTGCTGGACCGCTATCACGACGGCATCCTGGGCTGGGCCGAGCGCGTGCTGGCGCAGCCGGGGCCGGCCAGCGAAGCCATCAGGCAGTGGCTCACCGGCTTCATCCCCTACTGCTCGGGCGAGAAAGGACAGCGCGGCTGCCTGTCGATCAATTCCGCGACCGACGGCTCGCTCGATCAGGCCGAGCTTCGCAAGAGCATCGAACGCTACAACCGGCAGCTCGAAGAGCTGTTGCGCGTCCGGCTGCGCGCCGACCGCGCCCAGTTCAGGAAGGGTTTTGATCCCGACGTCACCGCGCACACCATCATGGTCGTGCATGCCGGGCTGCTGGCGCTCGCGCACCAGAGGCCGGATTCAAAACGGGTGAAGGCCGTGATCGACCAGGTCATGGGCCTGCTCGCCTGAGTTTGCCGGCACCCGGCCTGGCCCGGCGGCACACAGTGCCTCGCAAGAATGTGAATATATGACGATCGTCATGTTATTGATGTCGGGCGCGTGATGACCATGTCCGGATTGGCTGCTGGGCCTTTCCGGATCTGGGGATCAGATGAACAAACCGTTTTGGCGTGCGATGCTTTTTGCCACCGGCTTGCTGGCGCTGCCGGCGATCGGCCCGGTGCAAGCCCATGATCACCAGCATCCCGAGTTGAACGGCTGGTATGAGAGCCTGCACAGCGGCAAGGGACCCTGCTGCGACGGCAGCGACGCGCAGCGCGTCGACGATGCCGATTGGGACACCAAGGACGGCCACTATCGCGTCCGCCTCGAGGGTGAGTGGGTCGACGTTCCCGAGGACGCCGTCGTCGCCGGACCGAACCGCGCCGGCCGCACCATGGTCTGGCCGTATTACCTCGATGGCCACCCGCGGCCGCGCTGCTTCATGCCGGGCAGCATGGGCTGAGCAGCCGCGACGGCGCGCCGTGCGGATTGCGTGGTCGGCGAACTCGGCTGATCAAAGATCCAGCTGGAGCCGCTCCTCGCCGTCGCCATCCGGCTTCGCCGGCACGGCGCAGCAGATCAGCACCTCGTCGTCAGCCACCTCGGCGGTCGGCTCCTTCAGATAGGTCACGGCGCCTACCAGCAATCGGGTTCGACAGCTTCCGCAATTGCCTTCACGGCAACTGAACACGGGGTTGAGGCCGCGCTCCTCCGCCAGTTCGAGCAGCGTTCCGGATTCCGGCGTCCAGCGCGCTTCCTTCATCGATGCGGTGAAGGCGACCGGCACCGGCGTGGTCGCAGGCGGCCGGCGCGGCGGCACTGTTGTGGCCACCTCCGGCTTCCTCACCAGCGACGATGGACCAAACGCCTCGGCGTGAATCCTGCCGTCGGCAATGTTGTAGCGGCGCAGGGCGTCATAGAGTGATTGCGTGAACTGCGGCGGCCCACACAGATAGAAATCGTAATCGTTGAACGGCAGGACGCGCGACAGCAGCGCCATGTCGATCCGTCCCGCGGCATCGTAGTCCGTGCCCTGCTCGGCGCCATCGACGTCACCGAGGACGCGGATGATCCGGACTGCGCCGCCGGCGGTCTCAGCCAGCTGCTGCAACTCGTCACCGAACGCGCGCTCGGCCCTGGCATGCGCAGCCTGGAACAGTAATGTCGGCCGGATGCCGCGGGTGCGCAGCCCTTCATAGACCACGTGGCGCAGCATCGCGAGCATCGGCGTGATGCCGACGCCGCCGGCAAGCAGCACCGCGGGCCGTTTCTCGCGCGCATCGATCGTGAAGCCGCCGCTCGGCGCGCGCGCCTCGATGATATCGCCGACATGGATCGTGTCGTGGAGATGCCGCGACACCAGGCCGTCGCGCTTCACGCTGATCCGGTACATGCCATCCGACGGCGCGACCGACAGCGTGTAGGTGCGAATGACCGGCTTGCCGGAGCCGGGCAATGTGAGGCGAATCGGCAGATGCTGTCCGGCCTGATGCGGCAGCAGCCCTGCGCCATCGTCCGGCTGCAGATGAAACGAGCGGATCGAACGGCTCTCGTCGACGATCCCAGTGACCTTGAACGGGCGCCACTGCGCGGCGCGCTCCGCCGCGCGGAGCCGGTCGGCGGCCTGCGCCCAGTCGCCGGTCATCAAGGCATTCGGCGACCAGCCTTCGGCCCGGAAAGCCCAGCGCAGCGGCAGCGCACCGCGCCTGCGCACCACCCGGCGGGCACGGAAGCTCCAGAGCCGCTCGGCGCCCTGGAAGGCTGCGATCTCCGGCGAGTCCAGCATCACCTCGGCATCACCGGTCAATTGCAGCATGTCGCCGGTTTCGAAATCGACGAACACCAGCCCCGCCTTGCCGTTGACGAGGATGTTGCCGAGCGTGTTGAAGAACAGATTACCGGCGAAATCGGGGACCGTCAGCGTGCCGTCGGCGGCGACACGGACGAAACCGGCCTTGCCGCCGCGATGCGAGACGTCGACCTGACGACGGTCCTCGCGCTCGGCATAGGACGCCACGAAGAACGTATCCGCCGCCTCGATCGTGTCGCGTGCCGCCTGATCGAGCGTCGTGCCCTGCTCGACCTCTCCGGTGAAAGCGATATCCGGCTCGCGCACAAATGCGAAATCGCGCAGCTGGATGTATTGCGGACAATTGCCAAAACTCTGATCGAGTTCGAAGCTCAGCGCCTTGCCTGATGATGCACGGAGCAGCCCGTTCGCGCGGTTGCGACGCCGCGTGTGCAATTCGATTCCCAATAGTCCGATCGCATCGCCCTCGCGCATGCCCTCGCTGACGGGATCGCTGGCGTCAGGCCGCGCATCGATCTCGAGGCTGCGCGGCGTCGGCGAGGCGATGAAGCCGGGCCGGCCGGCCAGCAACGAGGCCCACACATCGCCGCTCCGGTCCACGCTGCCGACCACGATGAAGGGAATCTGCGCGAAGAAATCGCGATGCTGGTCGGGCATGAAATCCCGCACCGCGCGCTGGCCGACGGCCGCCATCTTCTCGGCGACGCCGACCTTCTGCTGGATCGCCATCTCGCCGGCATGCCAGGTCGCGAGCTTGCTCTTGGTTCGCCTGTCGCTCATCGCCTCGCCCTCCCCTTCGGGGTTGGACGGGCGCGCCCGCAGGCACGCCCGGTCGACATGTCACGCAGCCGCTGCCAGACCGGCGGCAGTCTTGGCAAAAGGCACGAAGCCCGGCAGCGCCTCGATCCGGCGCAGGAAGGCGTTGACGCGCGGGTAGGCGGAGAGATCGACATTGCCTTCGGGCGCGCTCGACAGATAGCTGTAGAGCGCGACATCGGCGATGGTCGGCTGCGCGCCGACCAACCAGTCACGATCGGCGAGATGGGCTTCGAGCCGCTTCAGCAGGACATGGGCGCGAGCGATCACATCGTCCGGATTGTGCTTCGCGCCGAAAACGGTGATCAGCCGCGCCGCGGCAGGCCCGAACGCGAGATCGCCGGCGGCAACCGACAGCCAGCGCTGCACGGCTGCGACACCCTTTGCATCCTGCGGCAGCCAGTCGGCGCGGCCGAGCTTGGTCGCGAGATAGACCAGGATCGCATTGGAGTCGGCAATGATGGTGCCGTCATCGTCGAGCACCGGCACCTGGCCGAATGGATTGAGCGCGAGGAATTCCGGCGTCTTCTGCGCTCCGGACCTGAGGTCGACGTCGACCACCTCGTGCGGAATGCCCAGCAGGGACATGAACAGGCGGGCGCGGTGTGCGTGGCCGGAGAGAGCAAAGTGATAGAGCTTCATGGTGCCGTTCCTGATGTCGTGGACGGGGTCATCCCGACCGCAGGCTCAAGGTGGCCCATTGCACGTCACATTATAATCACTGACAACGACACTTCATTATTGCATATTTCGCAATAAATACTCTCCCGTCTTGGCCGGGCTTGTTCCGGCCATCCACGTCTTTCCTGCAGCAAAGCAAGACGTAGATGCCCGGCAGCCCGCTACGCCAAGGCTTCGCCGAGCTTTGCTCTCAGCCTCGCCGAAGCATCAGCGAAGGCGGGCACGAGGCCGGGCATGACGCGAAATTCGGGGCAGCCTATTACACCTCGACAATCACGTAATTGTCCTCGATGTGCACCGGAAACGTCTCGGCGACATACGGCCCCTTCTGCAATTCGGCGCCGCTTTCGACCGCGACCGGATAGGAGCGGATCCTGAACCGCTTGGGATCGAACCAGGACTGGCCGTTGCGCATGTCGAATTCCCAGCCGTGCCACGGACAGCGCAGCATCTCGCCGACACGGTCGCGCTGATAGATGCCGGGCTCCGGCGAGGTCAGGCGCGCCACGCAGGCCGCCTTCTCCAACGGCGCGCCCTCATGCGGACAGCGATTGAGCAGCGCGAAGAACTCGCCATTGACGTGGAACACGACGATGTCGCGGCCCTCGAGGCCGAACACCTTGTTGCCGCCGGCAGGAATCTCGCTGGTGCGCGCGACGATGTGACGGGTCATCTTTGTCCTAAAACTTGTAGACCGCGCGGGCGTTGCTGTTGAAGATCTTGCGCCGCTCGGCGTCGGTCAGCGGCGTCTTGAAGGCGAAGCGCGCGTCGTCATAGTCCCAGTGCGGATAGTCCGACGAGAACAGCAGCCGGTCGATCCCGACCCATTCGATCAGCTGGCGCAGGTGCTTCGCTTCATCCGGCTCGTCGATCGGCTGGGTCGTGAACCAGAAATGCTGCTTCACATACTCGCTCGGCTTGCGCTTCAGATGCGGCACCTCGCTGCGGAAGCGCTCGAAATGCTGATCCATCCGCCACATCGTCGCCGGGATCCAGCCGAAGCCGCCCTCGATGAACACGATCTTCAGTTTCGGGAAACGCTCGGGAACGCCTTCCAGCACGAGGCTCGTGAGGTTCGAGGCCACCGTATGCGCGTTCGACTGGTGCTCCTCGCAATAATAGGACGGCCAGCCGCCACCGGTCGGCGCATGCCCGCCATAGCCGCCGACATGGATGCCGATCGGCAGATCGAGCTCCTGCGCGCGCTCATAGATCGGCCAGTAGCGCCGGCGGCCGAGCGGCTCGTTGGCGCGCGGCGAGACGTTGATCTGGATGTACTCACCGGTCTTCGCGCAGCGGTCGATCTCGGCGAGGCCAAGGTCGGAGCCGTCCTGCCCGACCAGGATCGAGGCTTTCAGGCGCGGATCGCGGTGCGCCCAGAAGGCGAGTTGCCAGTCGTTGATGGCGCGCTGGATCGCCGCGCCGAATTCCAGGTTCTGCTGCGAGAAGATGAAGAGGTCGAGCACCTGCAGGATGCCGAACTCGACGTCGAACGGATCGAGATGCTGCTTGCGCATGAAATCGAGATCGGAGCCGGGCACGCCGCCGGTCGGCGGCCACGCATCGCGCCGCGCGATCAGCGGCGAGGAGCGCGGATACGGCGTGGTGCCGATATAGGGCGTGCGCAGATGGCTGCCGTATTCCTTCAGATGCTGCTGCCAGCGTTTCGGCAGGAACTCGTTGAGGTCGCTGTGCGCATGAATGCTCGGATGGATGTCGCAATCGATGATCTTGAGCCGCGTCGCGGCGGTGGTGTCCTGGTCGAGCATCGGGCGGTCGATGACGTCACTCATGCGATCCTCCATTTTGTTTGGCGCTGATCTGTTCGGAAAACCGGTTCCCACTTTTCCGGGTCATGCGCGAATTACGAGTCGAGCTTCAGACGCGGGAACGTTTCAATCGGGTTGTCTTCGCACATCCGCTTGACGAGGCTCGCCGGCAGGTGCGGCGGGATCGGATCGTCGCCGTCGAACTGCCAATGCGGATAGTCGGACGCGAACAGGAACATCTTGTCGGAGCCGATCTGGTCGATGATGTCCGCGACGCCGGTTGCATCCATCGGCGCGTCGAACGGCTGCATGGTGACACGGAAATGGTCGCGGATGATCGCGGCCGGCTCGCGCTCAACCCACGGCACCTCGACGCGGACGCCGCGCCAGGTCTTGTTGGCGCGCCACATGAAGGCCGGCAGCCAGCTGACGCCCGACTCCATCAGCACCACGGTCAATCCCGGATACTTCCCGAACACGCCCTCATAGATCAGGCTCAGCGTCTGCGCCTGGAACGCCTGCGCTTCGGCCAGATAATATTCGTAGCGATAGGACGGCCAGCCGATCGAGCTCGGCGCGCCGCGGTAGGCGCTGCCGGCGTGGATCGCGATCGGCAGTCTGTACTTCTCCGCGGCCTGATAGATCGGCCAGTAGTGCCGCCGCCCGAGCAGCATCTCGCCCTGCGAGGGCACCAGCACGGAGACAAAGCGATGATCGCCGGCGCGGCGCTCGATCTCCTCGACGGCAAGGTCCGGCGCCTGGATCGGCACCACGATCGAGGCGCGCAGCCGCGTGTCCCTGGCGAGCCATTCGGCCGCGATCCAGTCATTGATCGCCTTGCAGAAGTCCGCCGCCATGTAGGGATCGAACACCGCCTGCGCGCCATAGACGACGTTGCCGATGGCGTGGCTGGCGCCGAGCTGGTCGAACGCGCCGCGCTGCACCATGGCGAGATCGCTGCCCGGCTTGCGGCCGTCGGCCGGCCGCCAGTCGGCGCGTCCCGACAGCGGCATCGACGGCGGATAGGAATTGAGATCGAGCCCGTCGATGGCGCGGCTGACCACCTGTTCCTTCCAGTGATCGCTGAGATACGGCAGCAACGTGGTGCGCGTTCCTCCCACCGCGGGATGGATGTCGCAGTCGATGCGCATGGCCGCCATGGCGTTCCTCGGACTGATCGTCTTGTCTTGGTTGTTGGCGACATCGCTGCCGCGGAGCGGACTGTGACGCCGAAGGCGCGATCGTGCAAGCCGATCCGCGCGGGGCCGCCCTGCCATATGCGCGCACCGGCCTCACGTGAAGTTGCCGGATCGCGTGTGAACGGCATCACCCATTCAGGTCACAAGGCGTGCTAGCGATTCCGCGCCGCGGAAAGCGCAGATACAGGAGACGGGAATGAGACTTGGAATGAGACTTGGCCGATTGACGATCCTCGCATGTTCATTGTGGCTGGCTTCGTCCGCCGCATGGGCCGCGCCTGCGACCACGTCCGGCTCGGTCGCGCTGGCGCTCGCAGGCGTGGTGGCGCCCTATTCGCCGCTGCCGGCCAAGGAGAAGAAGGCGGTCGCCGCGTTCTTCAACGGCAACAGCAATGTTCGCGTCACCGGGAAGATCACCGTCACGGCCGACAAGGTCGTCTGCCGCGCCAGCAATGTCGACATCACCTCGCGCTCCTGCGCGCTGACCTTCGGCAGCCGGACCCACACCGTGAAGGGCAGTGAGGCCAACGCGATCTACGCGACCGTGGCGCTGGCCGGCGTGCCGCCCGACGGCGCCGCAGGCACGATCTACGAGGCGCTGTCGAAACTGTCCTGCACACTCGATCCAAAGGTGATCAAGGACAAGGCCGGCGGCGGCGCCGACTGCACTTTCGAGCCGGGAAATTAGAGCGCACCTGAAGCGCGGCTCTCAATCTCCCTACACCACGACACCCAGCCTAGCGGCCACGCGGCGTGCGGTCTCCTCCCGCTGCGCCGTGATCGCGCGCACGGCCTCGCGCGACTGCTGCAGGATCTCGGGTGGCGCGGTCTCCGGCGTGCCGCAGTCGAACGGCGGCTCCGGCGCATACACCATATAGAGCTGGATCGCGCGCGCGGCATCGTCGCCGCGCAATTCGGCGGCAAGCCGCAATGCCCCATCGATGCCTGCCGTGATTCCGGCGGCGAAGACAAAGCTTCCATCCACCACCACGCGTTGGTTCACGGGCGTAGCGCCGAAGAACGGCAGCAGATGAAACGACGCCCAATGTGTCGTCGCCCTGCGCCCCTTCAGAAGGCCGGCCGCTCCGCAAATCAGTGCGCCCGTGCAAACCGAGAAAATGCGGCATGCGCCCGCCGCCTGCCGGCTGATCCAGCCGAGCACTTCGGCGTCCTCCATCAAGGCTTGCTGACCGAAGCCGCCCGGCACGTGCAGCACATCGAGCGGCGGCGCTTCGGCCAGCGTCGCATCCGGTGTCAGCCGCAATCCCTTGATGTCGCGGACGGGCTCGGCGGTCTTGCCGTAGATGCGGTAGGTCGAATTCGGAATCCGCGACAGCACCTCGAACGGCCCGGTCAAGTCGATTTGATCGACGCCCTCGAACAGCAGTGATCCGATCCGCAAGTGGACATCGTGAGCAATCATCGCACTTCCCTCAAACTTCGCTTGAACTATGGACAAAGCAAATCTAGCGCGGCACGTTTCGGCGATGACGCCAACCAGCCCACGTTTCTCGCCAAAAAGCCGCCGCCTGATCGAAGTGCTGGCTTACCCGGCGGTGCAGTTGCTCGATGTCACCGGGCCATTGCAGGTGTTCGCATCCGCCAACGCGCTGGCGGCCAGGGCAGGCAATGCCGAGCCATATGAGGTCCGCGTCGTCGCCAAGGACGGGCCCACGATCGAAGCATCGGCCGGCGTCGGGCTCGCGGTGCACCCGCTGCCCGCCGTCAGCACTGCGGTCGATACGCTGGTGATTCCTGGCGGCGACGGCGTCAACGCAGCGGCGGCCGATCGCGTCCTGGTGGACTGGGTGCGCGGACGCGCCGGGCAGGCACGCCGCACCGCATCGGTCTGCACCGGCGCGTTCCTGCTCGCCGCATCGGGTGTTCTCGATGGCCGTCGTGCCGCGACCCATTGGCAATTCTGTTCGGAACTCGCCGAACGCTTTCCCGATGTTCGTGTCGAGTCCGATCCGATCTTCGTGCGCGACGGATCGTTCTGGACGTCGGCCGGCGTCACGTCCGGCATCGATCTCGCGCTGGCACTGTTGGAGGAAGACCTCGGCCGCGCGGCGGCGCTTGCCGTCGCCCGCTATCTCGTGGTGTTCTTCAAGCGGCCGGGCGGACAGGCGCAGTTCAGCGAAATCCTGTCGCTGCAAACGACTGACGACAGGTTCGGCGCGCTGCATGACTGGATCAGCGGCCATCTGGCCGACGACCTCTCGCTTTCGACATTGGCGAAACAGGCCGGCATGAGCGAGCGCAGCTTCAGCCGGCACTACGCAGATGCAACCGGGTTGACGCCGGCACGCGCGATCGAGCGATTGCGGGTCGAGGGCGCCCGGCACCTGCTCTCGGAGACGCGCCTGCCGGTCAAGCGAATCTCGCAGCGCTGCGGCTTCGGGTCCGAAGAGACGATGCGCCGCAGCTTCTTGCGCGTGCTGTCGACCACACCGCAGGATTACCGCGCCAGGTTTGCACGTTAGCTAGAGCGTGATGAGATTGGGTCGAAGGCGATTGCGACGGCTGCTACGCTCCCTCGCACCGTTCTTACGGGGAGAGGGTTGGGGTGAGGGGCTGTCTCCGCATATACCGCAATAGCTGCGTTTGCGGAGGCTCCCCCTCACCTGGAACGCATCTAACGATGCGTTCCGACCTCTCCCCGCACGCGGGGCGAGGTAAAGTAGAGCGCCTCGCTTGTGATCAACCGGCCGGCTGAGATCGGCTCAACCATTCCAGGCATGCGCCCGCAATCCCGCCTCAAGCGGTGGATTGGTCACGCTGCCGGTGTAGTTGGTGATGGTCGATGCCGCGACGATGGTAATCACCTCGAGCACGAGGTCCTTGTAGAACCCGGCCGCCAGGAATCGTTCGATCTCCTCGTCGTCGAGCCGCCCGCGCTTTTCGATCAGCGACCTCGCCAGCGTCGAGAGTGCGCCGAGGGTCTTGTCGGCAGGCGAGCGGCCGGCACGCATCGCATCGACATCTTCAGGATCGAGGCCGGCCTGCAGGCCGAGCGCGGAATGCAGCGCGACCGCCCAGGTGCAGCCATTGGTCACCGCATCGGTGAGCAGCACGGTCTGGATCTGCTGCTCGGTGAAGCTGCCACCGTGAACCTTGTCGAAGATGCCGATGAAGCTCTGGATCAGCACCGGCGACGTCGCCATCGTCGCCGCAAGGTTAGGGATCATGCCAAACCGCGCCTCGACGTCACGCAGGGCGGGCCTCGAGGCTTCCGGTGCGGAGTCGAGCGTATGGACAGGAAAACGTGCCATTGAACTGCCTTTCACTGTGGTGATTGAACCCGAGGCAGCCGGACGCAACTGAGCTGTTGCGATCGACGCGCCGGCATCAGAGTTCGATGGGAGCTATCTAGCCGCGCCCTGACGCGAACGTTCGCCAAACTCCCCACATTCCACGCCATCCGCGGGGCCTGCGTTGATGCTCAGCCACGTCGCGCGACACTTCCTCAAACGGCGGCACGGTCCTTCACCCGCCGCGTCACGATCCCGAGCAGGCGGCCGAGCGTGCCGCCAGCGGGGCCCTTCTTGCGGGCCAGCGCGAGCGGCGCGACGAGGCCGGTGGCGCGGTCGAGGCGGAGATAGGACACGCCTGCGGTCTCCAGCCGCGCCATGGATTCCGGCACGATCGAAATGCCGAGCCCCGCCGCGACGAGGCTGAGCGTCGACACCATCCGCGTCGCCTCCTGCGCCACCTTCGGGCTGAAGCCCGCTGCGCGGCAGGCGGCGATGATGCTGTCGTATAGGCCGGGCCCGGTCGGACGGCGGTAGAGGATCAGCGGCTCGTCGGCGAGCGAGGCCAATGAGATCCGCCGGCGCGGATCCTTCCGGGCGCGCGGATGATGGTCGGGCAGCGCGACCAGCATCTCCTCGTCGAGCAGATGCGTGATCGTGAGGTTCTCCAGCCGCTCGCTCGGCGAGCGCACGAATGCGGCATCGAGCCGGTCGGCCTCGACCGCCTCGATCAGCTCGCCGGTCGAGGCCTCCTCGAGCGACAGCGTGATCGCCGGCGCGCGCTCGCGCATTTCGCGCATCACGCCGGTGACGAAGGGATGGAAGGCGGCCGACGAGGTGAAGCCGATCGCAAGCTGCCCTTCCTGGCCGCGGCTCGCGCGGCGCGCGGCTTCCACGGCAAGCTCCGTGTCGCGCAGGATCGCGCGGGCCTTGCCGACGAAGGCGCGGCCGGCGGCGGTCAGTTCGACCCCGCGCGGCTGCCGGCGAAACAGCGGCGCGCCGATCGCGGTTTCCAGCGCGCGGATCTGCTGGCTCAGCGGCGGCTGCTGGATGCCAAGGCGCGCGGCGGCACGGGTGATGTGGCCCTCGTCGGCGACCGCGACGGCATAGCGGAGATGGCGCAGCTCGATCATCAGGCGATCCATATGCAATAGATATGCAAATTCCCTTATCCATATATTGGATATTTGGCACGCGGCCAACTAAAGTCGGTTCAGGAACGAACCGGAGCCGCCCCGCCGATGGACGCCATACCGGCCGCACAGACCGCCAAGCATGACGCACCTGATGTCGGCGAGTTGTTCACGGGCTTCTTCATTCTCGGCCTGACCGGTTTCGGCGGCGTGCTGCCGCTGGCGCGGCACATGATGGTGGAAAAGCGCGGCTGGCTCTCCAGCGCCGAGTTCACCGATTTGCTCGGGCTCTGCCAATTCCTGCCCGGCGGCAACATCATCAACATGTCGGTGGCGGTCGGGCTCAAGTTTCGCGGCATTCCCGGCGCCCTTGCTTCGATCCTCGGCCTGATCGCGGTGCCGACCGCGGTCGTGATTGGGCTTGGCGTGATCTATGGCCGCTTCGCCGACCACCCGGTGGTGCGTCATCTGTTCGGCGGCCTCGCCGCCGCGGCAGCCGGGCTGCTGATCTCCACCGCGATCAAGATCGCCTGGCCGTTGCGCCGCGATGTGCTCGGCCTATTGATCGGCGCGCTCTGCGTGCTCGCGATCGCGGTGTTCAGATTGCCGCTGCTGCCAACGCTATTGACGCTCGCGCCGCTCAGCATTGTCCTCCGATCGAGGCAGGCGCCATGACCGGAACCCTGGTCACACTCGCACTGATCTTCGCCGAGCTCTCGCTGCTCGCGTTCGGCGGCGGCAACACCATCCTGCCGGAGATGCAGCGTCAGGTGGTCGACATCCATCACTGGATGACGGCGCAGGAATTCGGCGCGCTGTTCGCGCTGGCGCAGGCTGCTCCCGGACCGAACATGATGGTGGTCCCGCTGGTCGGCTGGCATGTCGCCGGCTTCTCCGGCGTACTGGTGACTTCGCTCGCCAAGTTCGGGCCGTCGTCGCTCGTCACCGCCTTCGCGCTGCGGCTCTGGGAACGCTTCAAGGACCGGCCGTGGCGCCGCACGGTGCAGGCCGGGCTGGTTCCGGTCACCGCCGGCCTCGTCACTGCCAGCGCCATCGTGATCACCCATGCGTCCGCTTCGAGTTGGGGTACCATCCTGATCGCGGCAATCGTTGCGATCGCCACCACGACCACCCGCATCCATCCGCTGCTCGCGCTCGCCGCCGGCGCGGTGCTCGGCCTCACCGGTATCGGCCAGCCCTGACGCCGGACTGCTACGGCGATGGCGCGTGCGCGCTTTCGCCGCAATGGATGCGACGTCACGAGCGGCTATGTTGATGGTGCCATGATCGACATGTTGAGCATCGACACCCGCATTGCGCGCCTCGGCTTGCGCGCTGGACGTCTGCACGCAGGCACTTAGCCGGCCGGCGATCGCGCGCCGTCCGGTTTCTCGACGCCGTCAAAATCATAGCTTCATCAAGATCATTCGGCCCGACGCATCGCGCGAGACATCCACGCGCCGGCGTCGCCGCGCCTCCGATCAACCGCAAAGATCATCCGACATGACCCGAACCATTGCGAACGACTTTACCGCTCCCGCGTTGCCACCGATCGTGATCACCGCGAGCGAGGCGCATCGCCTCAGCGCGCTGGCCGATTCCAGCATGGCGGTGTTTCCGCGCGTGGCCCAGTTCCTCGCGCGCGAGACCGACCGGGCCCGGGTCGTCGCCGACGATTCCGAACTGCCTGACGTGGTCCGTATGGGCGCGCGCGTGCGCTACCGCGACGACGAGACCGGCGACGTCAGGGAAGTCGTGCTGGTGTACCCGCACGAAGCCGACATCGCACTCCGGCGCATCTCGGTGCTGACGCCGGTCGGCGCCGCCCTGATCGGATTGTCGGTCGGCCAGACCATCGATTTCCAGACGCCGAGCCACCAGACGCGTGCGGTGACGATCTTGGCCGTGAAGCAGCAGAGCTAGAATGCAGTATCGCCATTCACGCAAGTAAGGGAGTCACCGGCGGAAGGGCTCCCTCCCCCCTTGCGGGGGAGGGTTGGGGAGAGGGGTGCCACACGACGGTCTCTCTCAATATTCGTACGGCACGGTCGGCGCTGCGATAGCGACACCCATGCCAATCATCTCGCCCGGGCCACCCCTCTCCCCACCCTCTCCCGCAAGGGGAGAGGAAGCCTGACCGGCGTACTCACCTCACGTGCTGGCGATATCAGAATCGCTCAGCGCGTGGCTTAAGCCGCCAAATGGCACTGCCCCAACTCGAGCCCGTGCCGGCGCCCGCGCGCAATGCCCTCGGCGATCGCTTTCACGACGATCTCGGCATCGTCGGGGGAAAGATGGTCGAGCGGCTGCCAGGCGCGCATGATGTCGCGCGCGCGTTCCAGATCGCCATAGATTGCAAGAAGAGGAAGCGTTTTGATCGGCATGTCCGTGGCTCCCAACCGCAACTGCGCGAGCCTACCTCACCTGGGTAGGCGGAGCCATGCGTTCGGCAATCGCGGTTCTGCATTTTCCCAATCGCCGATGCATGGCGAGAAGCCAGCAACTGGCTGCCATTGTAACCGGAGGCGCGGCTGGCGCAGCTACAACACCAGCAACAGTCCCGAAACCAGCAAGATGCCGAGAATGATTCGCCGGAACAGCGCGTCATCGACGCAGCGAAACACAAAAAGCCCGAGCGCTGTTCCTGCGAGGAGTGCCGGGATGCTGACGGCGAAGTCGACCAGGACCTTTGTCGACAGATCTCCTCGGATCAGCATGAGGCCAAGTGCGAATATCTGCATGGCCGCGATGAAGGGTTGAACCATTCCGCGCTGCTCGGTTTTCGGCACGCCGTGGATGTCACACCATATGGTCGGTATTGCACCCGGCATTGCCGTCAGCCCGCCGACAAAGCCTCCGCCGAAACCGATCAATGCATTACGGCCCGCATTCATCTGCAAGCGATGAGAAAGCACCGGCCGGAATAAGGTGTAGGCCGCATAGCAGGCGACGGCGAGACCAAAGCTCTCTCTGAAGATCCGCGCGTCCGCGGCTTGCAGCAGCCAGACGGCGATCGGTACGCCAAGCAATCCGCCGACGACCAGCGCGGAGCTCTGTTTCCAGCGGATGCTTTTTCTCAAGGCCCAAAGACCCGTGACTTGCACGGTGATGCTGCAGGCCATCATCAGCGGGACCGCCTCCAGTGGTGGGAGAACGTGAAGCAGAATCGCGCCGGCCACCGCCGAAAAGGCAAAACCCGCGAGGCCCGAGACGAAAGCGCCGCAAAACACGGCGATACTAAGCAGGCAAAACGACGCAATGTCGCCCATGAGCTAACCCTTCCGGTTCGCAAAATCTGGGAATAGCGACGTGGCGATCAGTCCGTGGACGACAGTCCGGCCGGCTCGGGCGCCGCCCCGGCATCGCTCTGGCGCGTCGAAGTCAACATCGTGGCTGCAAGGATGTGCACAATGACAAAGCAGATGGCGATCGTTGCCAGCAGCGCATTCTCGCTCGATGCCGAAATCCGAAGTTTGCGTTCGGACGACTTTTCACTGACCGACATTGTCATGTCCTCCAACATCGGATCGCGAGGCAAACTGGTGCCACCTGTTGTCGATCAGGTGACGATACTGTCGAAGGGTGCGCTCTGCCTGCGGCCGTCGCGAATGGTGGAGCGTTTGAAGGAGGCGCCCAAACCAGCCCATTTTCCGGGAAGAACTCGTGGAGGCGACAGAAAATAACGGGTCGCTTCGGGCTGAAGCCCTGCCGTCAAACAATGGTGCGGCCGATGCCGCGATCGACTGAAACATCTTGCGAAACAACAACCCATAGAACACGCGGGTAAGACGCCGCGCCTTTTCTTCCAAGCGCATGACACGAGCACCTTGTGTGAGTGGCTGGATACGGCTGGAAGTATCGAACGCCACGCCACGCCACGCTTTAACGCGAGCTTAATTTGTTCTTATCGTTTCCTTGATTTTGAAGGGCGTGCTTGCTTTCGGGCCGGTGTACCGGTTGAATGTCCGCCTCGCGTGCACCTCCGAAGGCATTGTTTTGCAGTATCTATTTGACGAGTTTGTTCTCGACACCGAGCAGCGGGAATTGCGCCGTGACGGACGTCCGATCCCGTTGCAGCCTCAGGTTTTTGACCTCCTTGAATATCTTGTCCGCCACCGCGGCCGCGTGGTGACCAAGGACGATCTGATCAGTGCAATCTGGGGCGGGCGCATCGTCTCGGAGTCAGCGCTCACCACCCGCATCAACGCAGCCCGGACGGGAATAGGCGATTCCGGCGAGGCGCAACGGCTGATCAAGACCTTGCCGCGCAAAGGCGTCCGCTTTGTCGGCACGGTGCGGGAAGCACCCAGGGAGGTCGCGAACGCGGTCGCACCTCTGAAGGTCGAGATCGCCACCCTGGTGGTCGGCCGGACAGCCTCCTTCGCGATGATCGACCAGATGACACGGCATGTATTGTCCGGCAAACGACAGATGGCTTTTGTCACCGGAGAAGCCGGGATTGGCAAGACGGCCTTCATCACCAAGGCGATCGAGCAGCTGACGGAACAGGGCTTCGATCAGCTCTATGGGCGCTGCACTGAACGATTCGGAACGGACGAAGTCTTTCTTCCACTCATCGATGCGCTGGTGAACCGTTATCGCGCAAACGGTCCGGAATTGATTTCGGCCGTTCGCGCGCACGCCCCGACTTGGATACTGCAATTGCCTGGCGCCATCGACGCATCGGAACGCGCGGCTTTCCAGGACGAAGTGTTCGGCGCGACACGCGAGCGGATGCTGCGCGAATTTTGCGATCTTCTGGAAGCGCTGAGCACCGGCCGCCCCTGGGTGCTTGTGCTCGAAGATCTGCATTGGAGCGACTTCGCGACACTCGACGTGCTGTCTCGCTTCGCGCGCGGAAACGGCAACGCGCGCGTGCTGGTGCTCTGCTCCTATCGTCCGGCCGATAGTTCCGCCGGCGGGCATCCCATCCGTCGCCTGCATCGGGATCTCGAGATCCATGGATACTGCAGCGAATTGCGCCTCGACCGATTGTCGCGTTCGGAGGTCGAGCGTTACCTGGCATTGCGCTTCGACGACGAGGAACTTGCCTCCAGCCTGTCAAAGCCCGTGTTCGAGCGAACGCTGGGACATCCCTTGTTTGTTGCCTCGCTGCTCAAACACTTGATCGACCACGAGTCGATCGTCGAAATCGACGGCAGATGGCGCCTGGCCTCGCAGGCGACATTCACGCAAGATCGCATTCCAGACAGCCTCCTGAACATGATCGGCCACGAGCTCGATCGCCTCACCGATAAGGAGCGGCGTCTGCTCGATGTCGCCAGCGTTGCCGGTGAGGAATTTTCTGCGGCCCTCGTTGCGGCCGGCCTGTCCGACGATGCGATCAACGTTGAAAGGGACATCGAAGCGTCGATCCGGAAGGATCAAATCCTCGTTCGCTCGGGGGTTTCCGAGTGGCCCGATGGAACATATTCGGGCTCCTACGCCTTTCGTCACATTCTCTATCAGAATATCATTTACCAGAATCTGCCGCCGGGGCACCGCGCGCAGACGCACAAGCGCTTGGGCAAGAGGCTGGAGGAGGCCTATGCCGGCCGCACCCCTGAAATAGCGCCCGCGCTCGCACTTCACTTTGAGCAGGGTCGCGACTTTCCGAGCGCGTTGCGCTACCTCAGGGAAGCGGCGAGGAGCTCGACGAAACGCCTCGGCCATGCGGAGGCCGCAAGCTATCTCACCCGCGCGCTTGGCATACTTGATCGTTTCGATGCGGCCGACCAATTCTCAACCCGCGTCGCTCTCTTGCGGGAGCGGAGCTGGGCGCTTCGCTCGTGCGGCGACCTCGTCGGCTCGATCCGTGATTTGCGCGACATGATTGCCTGCGCCGAACAGGCCGGCGAGATCAAGCAGCAGCTCAATGGCCTCACGGCTGTGAGCAGTCTCTGCTTGCGCGTGGATCGCCACGCCTGCCTTGAGGCCGCTGACGATGTGCTGTCGCGAAGCCAGATGCTTGCGGACGACACATTCAAGGCTCTGGTCCAGGGCAGCAGCGCGAGCGTCAACCTGTTCCTCAACGGCTGGCGCAAACAGGACGCCACGCTCTGCGACAGGGCGATCGAGCTGAGTGCGAATGCCACGAACTATGGCGTCTTGATCAGGCGCAATGGAATATCCGGTATCGTTGATTGCTGGAGGTCGCGGTATCAGGAGTGCCGCCGCGCCGGCACCGAAGGAAAGCGGTTGGCGCGCTTGGCCGGCGACGTTTACACCTTTGTTCTGTTCAACGTTCTTGAATCCATCGCGCTCATTCATCTGGGCGAATGGCGCGAACTGCGGCGTGAAATCACGGCCGGCCTGGAACTTGCCGTCAGGAACGCGAACGGCCCCAGCAGCGCATTGTGCCGGCTGACGCTTGCATGGTTGCATGTCGAAGCGATGGACTTTGATGGAGCCCGGGAGCTCTGCGAAAGCGTCGACGACAGTCTGCTGGTCGGCGATCAGTCGACGTACTTCCACAAGCGGGCCGTCCTTGCGAAGGCCTATGTCGGCCTGAACGATCCGTCGGGAGCTCGCAGGCAATTCGACGATATCGAGCGGCGCAGGCATGAGGAAGGCATCGACATCGAATTTACCGCCGCGACGCAGGTGTATCATTGCCTCGGCGAATATTACTTGCAGGTTGACGACTTTACGCAGGCTCAGAGCTGTGCACGCCAGCTCCACGACTATGTGGCCACGGCTCCAGATCTCAATCATCTGGCCCAGGCCCACGGACTGCTCGCGCGTACTGCGCTTGCCTTGGGCGATTCAGCGGAGGCTCGGTTGCAGCTGTCCCGCGCGCTGGAGATCGTCGACAGTGCCGACTTCCCGATTGCGTCCTGGCGGGTGTACCGCACGGCCGCCGAGATCTTCGCGAACTACGGAGACGTCGACAGGGCGGCGACGTATCGCATGCGATTTGCCGAGACCATCCGAACGCTCGCGCAAAATTTCGAACCCGAGGATCGGCTGCACAAGAGCCTGCTCGCTGTCTTAGCGACGCGAACAGCGCAGCTCGAAGCGATGACCTCGCTGCCTTCGCGGCCCGCTTAGCCGACCGAGACCACAGCAAGATCAACGAAGCTGATCGCTATCCCGTCGCTCATGACGGTCGTGCAGGTTCGAGCCCTGCCCCGCCGTCAACGTGCGTTCCCGTTACTCGGCGCCCGAGCCGCCCTGCACGATCTTCTCGTTCAGCTTCTGGTCGACGGTCTCGACGGTGCGGTCGATCTCGGCGCTGGGCGTGCCGAGTTGATGCGAGATCAGCTTCACCAGCAGATCGACGCGCTCGATGAACGGCGCGCCGGCGGCGACCGCGCGGGCCGCCGATGACGGCTTGAGCAGGCTTTCCGCCGCCTTGGCGTATTTCGCGAACGGCACCTGATCGGCAGGATCGGCGCCGAGCTTCCGCGCGATGGTATCGACATGGTCATAGATCGCCTGCGAGCGCGTGAGATCGCCGTGGACGGCGTCGCGGATCGATTGCGGCTCGGATGGCGTGATGCAGCGGTAGTTGCCGGTCAGCAGCATCGACCACTTCGCGAGCGGCACGAACAGCGAAGAGAACACTTTCAGCTTCACCGGAACGTCCTGGCCGTCGAGCGTCACCGCGTCGATGTCGGCTTCGAGCTCGCGCAGAACCTTGTTGTGCTTGTCGTCGGCGAAAGCGGAGGCCTTGAAGTTGGTCGGCAGGCCGACATGCAGCACGTTGGCCTTCTCCTCCGGCGGACGGAACGCCTGCGGATCCGGCGAGCACAGCGTGACGAGTCCCGGCTCGAAGCGCTCCCAGACCTGGGCGTTGGTGTAGGCTTCCTCGAGGTCCATGCCGCCGAGCGCGGGAATCCGCTTCAGATACGGCAGGGGCGGCATGTTCATGATCGACAGGCAGGGCAGCTTCGCCGCCGCGATCTTGATCATCAGCACGCGAACCGTGTGGTTGGCGTATTGCGGCTCCTGCATCGCCAGGCCGACCATGTCGTAGCGCGACACGTCGACATCGGCGGGCGTGACGGCGTCGAGCTTGCCCGGCAGGTCGCGCGAGAAGATCGAGCGATGCTCCTTCTCGTCCCGCAGCTTGATGCGCACCTCGGTGCCGTCGCGGTTGATCAGGTCCGCGGTGTTCTTTCGGCACACCAGGGACACGTTGTGCCCGGCCATCAGAAGCTTGGTCCCCAGCAGGGAGCCGTAGGAAGCCCCAAGGATCAGAATGTTGCGCGCCATGTTTCCTCTCTCGAAGACCAATCCCGGACCTCTTGCGGGCGGTCCGTGGTATACCAGATACTTGTCTTACGATGTTCCGGCGATCCGGCCAAGCGCCTTGGCGCGACGATGCGGCTTTGTCGGCTCAGGCGCCGAGCGGCATCTTATCCTGCTGATTACGCATCAGTTTCTGTCCGGCGCGACTCACCGGCAGCACGAGATTGTCGTCGAGCTGGACGCCGAGCCGGCCGGACTGACGGGTCAGCCCCCGGACCGCGGTGTGGGCGACCCAGTGCGACCGATGGATCCGCACCCCGGTCTCCGGTCCCAGGGCTGCGACGGCGTCGGCCAGCCTGATCAGGATCAGGGCCTCACCACGATCGGTGCGTACGCGGACATAATGGTCCTCCGCGCTCAGGGACAGGATGGCCGCGCTGCGGAGCGCAAACGGCAATTTCGACCGAATCGAACAGCGTACGTCCGGCGGGGACGTCGGCTGTGCCGGGTCGACGGCAAGATCGGCAGTTCCGGCGGGTACCCGCCGAAGGACCCAGATCAGCGGGCCGAGGAACAGGTTGATGGACAGCACCTGCAGGGCGAGATCGCGGTAGGTCACAAAGGGAAGCACCTGCGGCGCCAGCAGCCATAGCAACTGGTGAACGATCCAGCCGCCGACCGGCGCAACCGCGACCGCGACGCCGACCGCGACCCAGAGCGGCTCGGCGCCGGAGAACAGATAGCGCCGCACCAACGCCGTCACGGCAATGACCAGGGTGGTGATCAAGAGCGACCCGGCAACGAAATGCAGCAACCGCGTCAGCAACCCCATCCCGACATAGGTGCCGAACGCGCCCACGATCGCGAGCCCGATACCGGTCGCCACCGGCAGCAGCAGCGCGGCGTGGCGCCGCGGCAAGGCCATCGAATCCTGGCGAAAAAGCTCGGTGATGGTCATTGGCGAATAAGAACTGCCGTTCGCGAAGTGGACGTGGACCCGAGACCGCCCCTTCCTATAGCAGCCGGACGGTCGATCATTCGAGGACGCGCTCATGAAATTTTCGTTGGTTCCGGCGGCTCGCCTCCGGCTGCTTTGGCCCTGTCGCTGGTTCTGCCTTGGACTGCTGGCCCTCCCGGTGCTGATGCCGCCCACTGCGGCCGCGGCGGCCGAGGCGGGCTGGCGCCAGATCACGATCCCGGTCTCCCCCTCCAATCCAGCGGCGATCCCCGTCGCACTTTATTACCCGACCCAAACGCCGGCCCGTGCCATCCCGATGGGCGCGTTCACGGCCCGGGTGGCGATCGGGGCGCCGCCAGATGCAAAGTTCAAGGGCCTGATCATCCTCAGTCACGGTACGGGCGGCTCCGAGATCGGGCATACCAGCCTGGCGGAGGCGCTGGCCCAGCACGGCTATTTAGTCGCGGCCTTGCGGCATCCCGGCGACAATTGGGAAGATCATTCGATCTGGCAGCAGCCGCCGGGGACCTTCTTCACCGAACGGCCGCGGCAGGCGTCGCGGGTGATCGATGCGCTGTTGGCCACCCCCGAATGGAAGGACAAGATCGCGACCGATGCGCAGGGTCCGCGCATCGGGGCGGTCGGACACTCCGCCGGCGGCTACACCGTGATCGCGCTGGCCGGCGGCCAGGTCGACCTGTCCCGCATCGGCGAGCATTGCAAGACCGACAGCAAGGACGATCCGTTGTTCTGCAGCATGGGCGGCGGCTCCAAGTCACCGCCGGCGACGACATTGCTGCCCACGGCGACCGATCCGCGGGTGCGCGCGGCGGTGGCGATGGCGCCGGCCGGCGTGTTCTTCACCGCCGCATCGCTCGCCGCGATCAGGATACCGACCGCGGTTTACGCAGTGGAACGCGACCGCTGGCTGGTGCCGCGCTTCCATGCCGAGTGGGTCGCACAGAATGTGCCGCATGCCGAATTTCACATGATCCCCAACGCGTGGCACTTCGCCTTCATGGACCGCCCCGGCACACCGATCCAGACCTTGGATGGCGACGCCGCGGCAGATCCGCCCGGCTTCGATCGCGAGGCGCTGCTCACACAGTTGCGCAACGACTTGCCCGCCTTCTTCGACAAGGCCTTTGCGCAGGAGTAGCCTGCGAAGCCGGCCTTCGCCGGGATCGTGCTCACGCAACGAGACGAGATCATGATGCGCGCCGCCGCGTCATGATCTTATGCTCCGGATCACGCGATGGGACATTCGTCGGGCCAAATCGACAATTGAAAGTTCGGTGCCGAGAGGATTATCTCCCCGTCAGGATCGGCGTCGTCCTGCAATCGGAAAGGGCATCGGAGCTTGCAAATCGCTGCGCTGACAGATCGAGCTGAAGAGATTCTGGTCGCTGCATCCCGGCTGTTTGCCCGCCACTCCTATGCCAATGTCACGATGGAGCAGGTTGCGGCGGCGGTGCAGGCCGTGCCGGGCGCGCTGTATCATCACTTTCGCGACAAGGAAGACCTGATCTTTCATTGCTATCTGCGTGGCCTCGCCATCTACAGGCGCGAGATGGAGGCGGCGGCCGAGCCCGGTATCGATGGGCTCGAGATCGTCCGGCGCTTTGTGCGCGGCAGGCTGCGGCCTGAAAGCCAGCGCATGATCCTGTTCACCGATATCGATGCGCTGGCCGCGCCCTACAGCCGCGAAGTCCATGCCAAGCGCTGGCAGAATGCCGCGCGGCTTGCGGAGATTCTGGATCGGGGTGTGGCGGACGGCTCGATCGCCTGCGACGAACCACAGCTCACGGCGGTGGCGCTCATCTCCATCCTGGACTGGGTGCCGTTCTGGCTGTCCGAACGCGACTACTACACGCGCCAGCAGGCGATCGATGCCATCGACGACATCATCACGCATGGCGTTTACCGGCGCGAGATCGCGGTTCCCGAGATGCCCGAACCGCTCAGCCTTGCCCCATTCCTGCAGTCTCGCGCGGCGTTGAACAAGCGGGCCGCGAAGTTCGACAGGATGCTTTCGATTGCCTCCGACAGCTTCAACCGCAGGGGCCCGTCGGGCACGTCGCTCGAGAGCATCGCCGTCGATGCGGGCATGACCCGCGCCGGCATCTACTATCACTTCAGCGAAAAAGAGAGCCTGCTGCTGGCTTGCCTGCGACGCGGACTCACCGGCGAGATCAGCATTCGCGAGCACCTGCAAGACCAGCGCCTCGGCGCATTCGATCACATCGTGCAGAGGATCCGCCTGCTGCTGATGCTGCACGACACGCCCTGCGGCCCGAAGGCGACCTACCACAACATCAACTATCTCAACGAAACTGACCGGAAAGCCTATGTCGGCGAGGTGCTGGCGACGATCCGGCAGGACCAGGACAGCTATCAGCGCTGGATCGATGAGGGCCGCTTCCGCCGCATCGATACCTACTTCGCCGAGCGTATTCTGACTGGAATGGGCCACTGGTATCCGATCTGGTTCAAGACCAGGCGCGACTGGTCTCCAGCGCAGATCGCCGATCATTTCGCGCAGTTGTTTCTCGCAGGGCTCAAGCCGCGCCGGCATCCGGCCTGAGCCGCCAATTCGCGTCCCGCAGCTTGTAGCATCGGCTCGCTTCGTGCAGGCTTGGACGGCATTGGTTCCCAAATAGTGAGGCAGCGTGCGAGCGCAGGCCTCATCCAAAAGTTTACCTGTAATTCAAAACAGTGGCCGATTCCGAGGGCATATAGCCTATAACATCATACTACCTTCCGCTAAAACTTGACACCATATTCAAAGCGAAAGTTGCGAAGGCGCGGCAATTGGGGTTATGAGACGGCCTCGATCGTTCAAGATCAATCAGAAACATGAGCAAGGGAGGAACGCAGGATGCATAAGCTGATCGTTGCCGCCGCGGCAGCGCTGACGGTGTTGGGAGGCGCGGCGTCCGCGCAGGAAACCATCAAGATCGGCTATATCGATCCGCTCTCCGGCGGCGGCGCCAGCGTTGGCGAAGGCGGCCTGAAGACGTTTCAGTATCTCGCCGACGAATTGAACGCCAAGGGCGGCATCCTCGGCCACAAGGTCGAGATCGTCCCCCTCGACAACAAGACCAATCCGCAGGAAAGCCTGGTGCAGGCGCAGAAGGCGGTCGACGCCGGCATCCACTACATCACCCAGGGCAACGGCTCGTCGGTCGGTGCCGCGCTGGAAGATTTCGTCACCAAGAACAACTCGCGCAACCCCGGCAAGGAAGTGCTGTACTTCAACTACGCCGCGGTCGATCCGAGCATGACCAATGAGAAGTGCAGCTACTGGCATTTCCGCTGGGATGCGAACTCGGACATCAAGATGGCCGCGCTGACCAACTACATGAAGGGCCAGCCGTCGATCAAGAAGGTCTATCTGATCAACATGGACTACTCGTTCGGCCAGTCGGTGCGATCAGAGGCGCGCAAGATGCTGGGCGAAAAGCGGCCGGATATCCAGATCGTCGGCGACGAATTGCACCCGATGCTCAAGGTCACCGACTTCTCGCCCTACATCGCCAAGATCAAGGCGTCCGGCGCCGACACGGTCGTGACCGGCAATTGGGGACAGGACTTCGCGCTGCTGCTGAAGGCCGCGGCCGATGCCGGCCTCAAGGTCAACTGGTACACCTATTATGCCGGCGGCGCCGGTGGACCGACCGCGATCAAGCAGACCGGCCTCGACCACCAGGTGTTCCAGATCAGCGAAGGCATCCCGAATTCCGGCAACAAGGCGGCGATGGATTTCGAGAAGGACTTCCGCGCCAAGACCGGCATTTCCGTGTGGTATCCGCGCGCCGTCAACGAGATGCGGATGTTCAAGGCCGCCGCCGAGAAAGCCAATTCGATCGATCCGGTGAAAGTCGCGGCCGCACTCGAGGGCATGAAGTTCGAAGTGTTCGACGGCGGCGACGGCTTCATGCGCAAGGACGACCACCAGTTCTTCCAGCCGATCATCATCTCCTCGTTCGGAACGTTGGCCGACAAGGCCAAGGAGCCGTTCGACGAAGAGAACACCGGCTGGGGTTGGCACCCCGTCTCCAAGATCGACACCGATCAGACGATGCTTCCGACCACCTGCAACATGAAGCGGCCCTGATCGGCCGCTGCAAGGCGCCTCCGCGACCACAGGGTTGCGGAGGCGTTCGTCTTCCGGCAGCGTCGTGGTGCCGTAGTTCATTTCACCGACAGGTTATTGATCACGTGAACCGTTCCAGTCTCAAGCGGGTGCGCCGTGGCTGAGCTCATCGTCATCTCGACACTCAACGGCGTGCTGTTCGGCATGCTGTTGTTTCTGCTGTCCAGCGGACTCACCGTCATCTTCAGCATGATGGGCGTGCTCAACTTCGCGCATGCGAGCTTCTACATGCTGGGCGCGTTCTTCGGCTTTCAGCTCACCCGCTGGATCGGCTTCTGGCCGGCGCTGGTGATCGCACCGCTCTTGGTCGGCGTCGTCGGCATGGGCGTCGAGCGCTACGGCCTGCGCAACACCCACAAGCACGGCCATGTCGCCGAACTGCTGCTGACCTTCGGTCTCGCCTTCGCGATCGAGGAAATCGTCTCGATGATCTGGGGCAAGAGCCCGGTCGACTATCGAGTTCCGGCAGCTCTCGATTTCCCGGCCTTCACCGTGTTCTCCACCAACTACCCCGCCTACAAGATCTTCATGCTGGTGGTCTCGGTCGTGATCTTCATCGCGCTCCTGGTCACCCTGAAGCGGACGCGGGTCGGCCTCATCGTGCAGGCCGCGCTGACCCATCCGAGCATGGTCGGCCATCTCGGCCACAATGTCGGCCGCGTGTTCATGCTGGTGTTCGGCGTCGGCAGCGCGCTGGCGGGTCTCGCCGGCGTCATCGCCGGTCCCTCGCTGGTGACCCAGTCCGACATGGCCGCGCTGCTCGGGCCGATCCTGTTCGTCGTCATCGTGTTCGGCGGCCTCGGCTCGCTGCCCGGCGCCTTCATCGCTTCGCTGCTGATCGGCTTGATCCAGACCTTCGCGGTCGCGCTCAACGGTTCGCTCGCCAGCGTGTTCGGCCCGCTCGATCCGAGCCTCGGCGCCTCGCCCCTCACCGACATCTGGAACGTCACGATCGCGCAGATCGCCCCGATCCTGCCCTATCTGCTGCTGGTGCTGGTCCTGATCTTCCGCCCCATGGGCCTCTTGGGGACGCGCGAGTCATGACGAACGCTGTGACCCCCGCTCCCGCCGCGGCCGAGCATGAGTCCGGCGGCGCCCTGAGCTTCTATGGCGTCTGGCTGGTCGCAGCCGCAGCGCTGGTCGTACTGCCGCTGGTGTTCTCCTCCGGCGGCTCGCTGACCTCGTTCAGCCTGATCGGCATCGCGATCATCTTCGCGCTGTCCTACAACATCCTGCTCGGCCAGACCGGGCTGCTGTCGTTCGGACATGCCGTGCAGTACGGCCTCGGCGGCTTCCTTGCCGTGCATGCCATGAACGCGGTCGCGAGCCACAACTGGCCGATCCCGCTGCCGGTGATCCCGCTGATGGGCGGCATCGGCGGCATGGCTTTCGCGCTGGTGGTCGGCTGGGTCATGACCAAGCGCGCCGGCACGGTGTTTGCGATGATCTCGCTCGGCATCGGCGAACTGGTGGCCTCATCGTCGCTGATCCTGCGCAGTGTGTTCGGCGGCGAATCCGGCATCACCACCGACCGCACCGCGCTGATGCCGCTGTTCGGCTGGACCTTCGGGCCGCAGATCCAGGTCTACTACCTGATCGCGTTCTGGGTGATGGTCTCCGCGATCGCGATGTATGCGCTGACCCGTACGCCGCTCGGACGCATCTGCAACGCGGTGCGCGACAATCCGGAGCGCGTCGAGTTCATCGGCTACGATCCGCATGTGGTGCGCTATCTCGCCTACATGTTCGCCGGCTTCTTCGCCGGCATCGCCGGAGGCCTCGCCGCGATCAATTTCGAGATCGCCAACTCGGCCTATCTCGGCGCGACGCAGTCAGGCCTGGTGCTGTTCGCAGCCTTCATCGGCGGCACCGCCTATTTCTTCGGTCCGATCCTCGGCGCCATCCTGGTGACGTACCTGCAGCTCGGGCTGACCAACGTCACCTCGGTCTGGCAGCTCTATTTCGGCATCATCTTCATCGCCATCGTGATGTTCGCGCCGGGCGGCATCGCCGGCATCCTGATGAAACACCGTCCGCTGATCCGCGCCGGCACCCTCGGCACCGTGGTCCCGTCCTATCTGGTCGCGGCGATCCCGACGCTGGCGCTTGGGCTCGGCATCATCCTGAGCATCGAGACCGTCGCGCGTTTCTCGGGTGGCGACGCAATCAATCTGCTCGGCATTCCCTTCGTCGCCACCGCACCGACGACCTGGGCGGCCGCCGCGGTTCTGGTGGTCGGCGGCTTCCTGGTCGCGCGTATCACCTGGCGGCGCGTCGCCGAAGCCTGGGATCGCGCCGCGACGGTGGCTCGTGATCGGGGGTATCTCGCATGACCGCAGCCATCCAAGTCAACGCCGTCGAGAAGAGCTTCGGCAATGTCGCCATCATCCGCGATCTCAATTTGAGCGTCGCCAAGGGCGAGCGTCACGCCATCATCGGCCCGAACGGCGCCGGCAAGTCGACGACGTTCAACCTGATCAGTGGCTATATCAAGCCGACCTCGGGCGAGATCCGGCTGAACGGCGAAGTCACCTCGGGCCTGCGGCCGTTCGAGATTAACCGGCGCGGCCTGTCGCGCTCGTTCCAGGTCACCAATGTGTTCGCCCGCATGACGGTGTGGGAGAACGTCCGCTGCGCCGTGCTGTGGGCGACCGGCCACCGCTACGCGTTCTGGAAGAACGTCGACAATCTGCCCGAGGTGAAGCAGCGGACCGCGCAGATCCTCGACGACATCCATCTCACCCATCGCCGCGACGTGCCGGCGGGCTTGCTCACCTATGCCGAGCAGCGCGAGCTCGAGATCGGCATCACGATCGCGGGCGGCGCCAGCGTCATCATGCTGGACGAGCCGACCGCGGGCATGAGCCACGCCGAGACCGAACGCGCCGTCGCGCTGATCCGCCGCCTCACCGAAGGACGCACGCTCGTCATCGTCGAGCACGACATGAGCGTGGTGTTCGGCCTCGCCGACCGCATCTCGGTGCTGGTCTACGGCCACATCATCGCCTCCGGCACCCCGGAGGAAATCCGCGGCAATCCGAAGGTCAAGGAAGCCTATCTCGGCGAGGAGGTCGACTGATGCTCGAGGTCAGAAATCTCCACGCCTATTACGGCAAGAGCCACATCCTGCAGGGTGTCGATCTCGACATCGCCGCCGGCGAAGTGGTCAGCCTGCTCGGTCGCAACGGCGTCGGCCGCTCCACGACCGTCAAGGCGATCATGGGCGAGGTGCCGCCGCAGGGCACCATCCGCTTCAAGGGCAAGGACATCGCGGGCCTGCCGAGCCACAAGATCGCCCGCCTCGGCCTCGGCTATGTGCCGGAGCATCGCGACATCTTCCCGAGCCTGACGGTGCGCCAGAACCTGATCCTCGGCATCAAGGACCCGCGCCGCCCCGGCAAGTGGCGGCTGCAGGAGATGCTCGACATGTTCCCCAACCTCGCCCGCCGCGCCGACACGCCGGCCGGCGTGCTCTCGGGCGGCGAGAAGCAGATGCTGACCACCTGCCGCACCCTGCTCGGCGATCCTGAACTGATGATGATCGACGAGCCGACCGAGGGCTTGGCACCGCTGATCGTGCAGCAGGTCGGCGAACTGATCGCGCGGATCGCCAAGGCCGGCGTCGCCATCCTGCTGGTCGAGCAGAAGCTGTCGATCGCGATGAAGATCTCGAACCGGGTCTACATCATGGGCCACGGCCGCGTCGTGTTCGAAGGCACGCCCGACCAGCTCAAGGCGAATGCCGCCATTCGCGAGGAATGGCTGGAAGTGTGAGTCAGGCCGGAGCGCGGGCGGGCTTCCTGTATTCCGCGGTCTCGGCGCGAAGCAGGTCGCAGAATTCCAGCGCAAGACGGCTGCGCGGCCGTTGCGACGGAAACAGCAGCACAGTGGTGATCTCCAGCTGCGGCGCGAACGGCTTGAGCACGATCCGGGCGCTGGCAAAATCCCGCGCCACGACGGGATCGACGATCGAGAAGCCCAGCCCCTGCGCAACCAGAGCGCAGCGCTGCATGCTGTACTGAATCTCCGCCACCGTTCTGACCTCGGCCCCGGCGTCTTCGAAGGCGCGTTCGAGGCGCGATCGATGCGGCGCGCCCGGGGCTGCCGCAATCATCGCCTCGCCGTGCAGGTCTTTTGGCACGATCAACCGCTTGGACCGCAGTCGGTGCTGACGCGGCAGCACGCAGATGGCGTCGGTCGTCATCAACAGTTCGTCGTCGACCGCTGCAAAGCCTGACTGGGGTCGCGCCAACCCGACATCGCACTGGCCTGCAGCAACCAGACTCCAGACCCGTTCAGGGCTGTGCACGGCGACCGACAGCATGATGCCGGGGTTCTTCCTGGAGAACTTGCTGACGATCCGCGGCATCAACGAATAGGTGAATGCTGGAAGGCAGGCGATCCTCAGCGTCCCGCTGCCCCGCGCGCGAATGCCGCGCGCGGCACGCGCCAGATACTCCAGCCCGGCTTGGTTGCGCTCCACCTCATGCAGGAATATCTCGCCTTCCGGCGTCAACGTGACGCCGCCGCGCCCGCGTTCGAACAGCGCGAAGCCGATCTCGCGCTCCAGCCGCGCGATGGCGCGACTGACGAAGGGCTGCCCGATCCGCAGGCTCAGGGCCGCCTTGGTGATTCCGTTGTGACGCACGACCTCGCGAAACAGGTCAACGTGTCTTGGATTCAGGGGCATGACCAATCCGCATATGAACTGCCATTCCGGTCATTTGACGGCATGTTGGTTCGATGCGTCAATAGGGCATGCAATTCGCAGACAGCCACGCCGCCTTGGCCACCGACCGCATCCTGCTGACCAGGATCCACGGTTCTGAGATCTCGCGGGTAAAGCCGCTCGGGGACGCCGGCACGCTTCGGCAGCTCGATCGCGGCGGCTCCGGCCAGGCGGCGGCCGCGCGCATGGCAGCCACGCTGAGCTGCGCGAATGTCACGGCCGCGTTCGCGATCGAGGACGCCGGGTCAGGCGACATCGTCGGCCTTACCGCTTTCGCAGCGCTCGAGCCGGAGGAGAGGCGGGCGACGCTTGCGCCGATCTGGAGCAGCGGACGATTGGACGAGGTCCTGCTCATCAGCCATGTCGCGCATCTCATGACGCGGTATGCCTTCGAGGTGCTCGCCGTCGAGCGGGCCGAGGTGCATCTGGATTGGCGCCTGCGGCGTACGCTCGAGCTCTACACCGGCCTCGGCTTCCGCTGCGAAGGACGGCTTCGCGCCTATTTTGCTTGCGATGAAGGTCCATCCGCCGACGCTGCGGTCCTCAGCGTGGTACGCTCCGGATGGCCTGCCATCGCCGACCGACAGCGCCGGCTCCTTGCCAACGAGGCGTGGCGCTGTCGGCTCCCGTCCGATCGTCCCCCATAGCGCCATGACGGGGACAGGACCGCAGCAGACCGACGCGGCCGAATCTACTCCGGCCGGATCAACGCCACCACATCCCCGGCGCGCAACGTCTGGCCGGGCTTGACCGGCACCGACGCAATGCGGCCCGCGCTCGGCGAATGCACTGATATCTCCATCTTCATGGACTCGATGATGGCGAGTGTGTCGCCGGCTGCGACCACGGCGCCCTCCTCGACCAGGATCTTCCAGATGTTGCCCGGCACCTCCGAGAACGCGCCGACCTGGCCGTCGGGAATGCCGGTTGCCGCAGCTCCTGCATCGATCGATTCCACCCGCGTCTCGTCGAGCTTCATCTCGCGCCAGCGCTGGCGCTCGGCATCGAACGCGGCCTGCTGCGTCGCCTTGAACGCGGCGATCGACGGCCGCGCTTCGGCCAAGGACTTCGCATAGTCGGCGTAGGAGAACTCGCCCTGCTCGATCCTGATGTCGTATTGCCCGTGCGGGAACGCGGCGCGGGCGTCAAGCAGCTCGTCGGCGTCGACCGGGAAGAATCGGATCTTGTCGAAGAACCGCAGCAGCCAGGGATGATCAGGCTCGAACACCCGCGTGGTGCGCCAGGTGTTCCAGACCTGGATGGTGCGGCCGAACAGCTGGTAGCCGCCCGGCCCTTCCATGCCGTAGATGCACATATAGGCACCGCCGATGCCGACCGCGTTCTCCGGCGTCCAGGTCCGCGCCGGATTGTACTTGGTGGTCACCAGCCGATGCCGCGGGTCGAGCGGCGTCGCCACCGGCGCGCCGAGATAGACGTCGCCGAGGCCGAGCACGAAATAGTCGGCATCGAACACGATGCGGCGGACGTCGTCCTCACTGCCGAGCCCGTTGATGCGCCGGATGAACTCGACATTCGACGGACACCATGGCGCATCCGCGCGCACCAGCTCCTGATACTTGCGCATCGCAAGCTCGGCCTCTGGATCCCGCCACGACAGCGGCAGATGCACGGTGCGGCTCGGCACCCGCATCGCATCGACCGGCGGCAAGTCGCGCTCGATCCGCCTGAGCACGTCGAGCAGCTTCGTTCGCGACAGCGCGGTGCCGTCATAATGAATCTGCAGCGAGCGGATGCCGGGCGTGAGGTCGATCAGGCCGCCGAGCTTTGCATCCTCCAGCGCCTGCGCCAGCACATGCACGCGCAGCCGCAGCGCGATGTCGAGCTCCATCGGGCCGTATTCGACCAGCAGATTGTCGTCGCCGGCGCGGCGGTACACCACGGGGATCGGGCCGTCATCATGACGGCCGACAACCGCCGAGCCGAGTTCGGGCGCGCGCAGCACCGTGGGGCCTGCAACCGGATCGTCGCGCTTCACCGGCACGAACCGGACGGTATCGCCCGGCCGGAGCTGGCCGACCTTCCAGAGCTGGTCGCGCGCGACGACCGCCGGGCAGACGAAGCCGCCGAGACTTGGTCCGTCCGGCCCCAGAATGATCGGCATGTCGCCGGTGAAATCGATCGAGCCGACCGCATAGGCGTTGTCGTGGATGTTCGACGGATGCAGCCCGGCCTCGCCGCCGTCGGCGCGGGCCCAGCGCGGCTTCGGACCGATCAGCCGCACGCCGGTGCGGGCGCTGTTGAAGTGCACCTCATAGCTCGCCGCGAACAGCGTTTCGATGTCCTCGTCGAGGAAGAAGTCCGGCGCGCCGTGCGGGCCGTAGACCACGCCGATCTGCCACGCTGATGCGAGCTGCGGCCGCTCGTCCTCCGTTGCGCGGCGCGGCGCCGCAAGGCTCGACGGCTCGGCACCGATATGCAGCACGTCGCCGGCCTTCAGGGCGCCCGTCGCATGGCCGCCGAAGGCGCCGAGCGCGAACACCGCCCGCGAGCCGAGAATCTCGGGCACGTCGATGCCGCCACGCACGGCGAGATATGCGCGTTGGCCCGGGCCCTTGATGCTGCCGATCACGAGCGTCTGGCCCGCGCGCACCGCGACCGGCTCGTCATGGGCGACCTCGGCACCATCGAGCGATGCCTTCATGCGTGCGCCCGAGAGCGCGACGATCGCATCGGTATTGAAGCGCAGGGTCGGGCCGTTGACCGTCAACTCCAGCGCGGTCGTCGTCTCCGGATTGCCGACCACGCGGTTGGCAAGACGAAACGACCGCTCGTCCATCGGCCCGCTCGGCGGCACGCCGACATGCCAGAGATGCAGGCGGCCGGGCAATTCCTGCACCCCGCTCTGCGCACCGGGTGCGACAACATCGATGGTGCGCGGGCGATAAGCGAACGCGCCGAGCACGCTGGTCGCCACCTGCCCGCCGCGGAATACATCGGATGCCGCGATGGCGCGCAGATAATCGAGGTTGGTCTCGATGCCGGCGACGACCGTATCATCCAGTGCCCGCGTCAGCTTTGCGATCGCGGCATCGCGCGTCTCGGCCGACACGATGATCTTGGCCAGCATCGGATCGTAGAACGGCGAGACCTCGGTGCCGGTCTCGATCCATCCGTCGATCCGCGCATCCGGCGAAAAGCTGACCTGCGTCAGCCGGCCCGCGCTCGGGCGAAAGCCTGCGCCCGGGTTCTCGGCATAGAGCCGCACCTCGATCGCGGCGCCCTCTGGTGCGAGCGCGCCGGCCTGGCCCAGCACATCCTCGCCGGCCGCCTGCCGGATCATCCATTCCACGAGGTCGACGCCAGTGACCTGCTCGGTGACGGGATGCTCGACCTGAAGGCGGGTGTTCACCTCGAGGAAGTAGAAGTCCTCGCACGCGACGTCATAGATGAACTCCACCGTCCCGGCGGATTCGTACGACACCGCCTTGCCGAGCGACACCGCGGCCGCATGCAGCCGTTGCCTGATCTCGGCGGAGAGCCCCGGCGCGGGGGTCTCCTCAAAAACCTTCTGGTTGCGCCGCTGCAGCGAGCAATCGCGTTCGCCGAGCGCGACCACATCGCCCCTGCCGTTGCCGAGTATCTGCACCTCGATGTGGCGTGCCCGCGCAACGAACCGTTCGAGATAGACCCGGGCATCGCCGAAGCTTGCGCGCGCCGTGCGCTGCACGGATTCAAACCGCTCGCGCAGCGTCGCCATGTCGTGGCAGAGCTGCATGCCGATGCCGCCACCGCCCGCCGTGCTCTTCAGCATCACCGGAAAGCCGATTCTGTCAGCCTCGCGCACCGCCTCGTCGATAGTCTCCAGCAGGCCGGAGCCCGGCAACAGCGGCACGCCGCTAGCCTCGGCGATCTCGCGTGCCTTGTGCTTGAGGCCGAAGGCGTCGAGATGCTCAGGCCGGGGCCCGATGAACTTGATCCCGTGCTCGGCGAGCCGTTCGGCCAAGCGGCGGTTCTCCGACAGGAAGCCGTAGCCGGGATGGACCGCCTGCGCGCCCGTCGCAAGGCAGGCCGCCATGATCGCATCGACGTTGAGATAGCTCTCGGCCGCCGGCGCCGGGCCAATGCGCACCGCCTCGTCGGCGTCGAGCACCGGCCGCGTGAAGCGGTCGGCGTCGGAATAGACCGCGACCGAGCCGATGCCCATGCGGTGCAATGTTCTGCCGATCCGCCCGGCGATCTCGCCGCGGTTGGCAATCAGGACCTTGCTGAACATGCCTCAAGCCTCCGGCTCGAAGATCGTGACCTGCACCGGCGTCGGGAAGAAGCCGTTGCAGGGATTGTTGATCTGCGGGCAGTTCGAGATCAGGCAGAGCACGTCCATCTCGGCCACCAGCTCGATGGCGTCACCGGGCTTGGAGACGCCGTCGACCACGGTGAAGTTGCCGGCGGGATCGATCGGCACGTTCATGAAGAAGTTCAGGTTCGGCACGATGTCGCGCTTCGACATGCCGTACCTTGCGGCTTCGATCACAAAATTCTCGCGGCAGGCGTGCTGGTAGCGGGTCTGGTGCCCGAACCGCACCGTGTTGCTCTCGCAGGAGCAGGCGCCCGCCGAGGTGTCGTGCAGGCCGCAGCTATCCGCGGTGACGCGCAGCATCACCCGGCCTTCATTGGACATGATCCTGGTGCCGAGCCCGACATAGGCCGAACCCTGCGCGCGCAGCGTATCCTGGCCGCTGTAGCGCTCGCCAAAGTCGGCGGCGCGATAGAACAGCGTATCGACCGCCTGCTGGCCATGGGTATCGGTGATCCGCAGCGTCTGGCCTTTGCGGATGATGGCCGACCACGGCTTGCGCGCGGGAATTTCCACGTCGAGAACGGCGCGGCCACGGCTCTGAGCGGATTGCGTGGTCATCGCACGGCTCCTTCGCTCATCTCGCCGAAATACAGCGCATTATTCTGATAGGCGCGGATCGCCTCGGCCGTCGCGGTACGGCACAGATCATCGGCGGCGGGCTTGGCCGAGCGGTAGCGCACGATCTCCACGCTCGCCTGCGGATAGCCTTCCGCGGGATCGAGCGGATGCGGACAGTTCGACAGCGCAATCAGCAGGTCCATCTCCGCGCGCAGATCGACGAAATCACCCTTTTGCCGGCGCGCCTCAGACCAGAAAAACTTGCCGCCCGCGTCGATCGCGATCGGCGCAAAGAAGCTGACGCAGGGATGAACGTCGCGGCGATCGAGCCCGAGCTTCGCCGCGGCGAGGATGAAATTGTCGCGCGTATTGCGGAAATTCCCTTCGCCATATTTGGCCAGGTTGGTCGCCGCAGTCGAGCCGCCGACCAGGGCATCATGCGCGGCGCTGCTGTCCTCGGTGATACCGAGCAGCGCGCGCCCCATGTCCGAGAGCAGGACGCGCCCCTTCTGCAGCCGCGCCGCCCACTGCACCTTGATGGTGTCGGCGTGGTTGAGCCGCTCGGTGGTGTCAGCGCTGTTCCAGGCGAGCAGGCTGACGGTCGATGCCCCCGAACTGTTGACGATACGCAGCGTATCGCCGCGGTTCAGCCGGGTGGTCCAGTACCAGCCGGCCGGAATCACCTCGCGATGGATGATGGCATCGGTGGCGATCGGCGCAGCGTCGCGCGCGGTCGGCGCCGGCAGCGCCCGCGGCGCATGCTCCTGCCCTGCCGCCTTCAGCTCGTTGTACCGTCGGGTATGCGCTGCGATCTCGGCCTTCTGTTCCTCTGTGAGGATCATGGTTGCTCCTTCAAGACGAGAGCGCCGGGCCGTCCCGGCTGATGCTCCGTGCCTGACCGGGTCGTCCCGATCGGAGCCGGTTGAACTGATGACCGCAGCTCGGCGCTGCGGCGTGGGAAGATCTCGAGGTCGCGTGACACGGTGGCGCCGTAGCGCTCGCGCTCCTCCGGCCGGTTGCGCTGCCGCTCCAGCGCGATCACGCGGGTCGCGAGCCCGAACGCCTCGCTGAGGTCATGCGTGACCATCACGACCGTGAGGTGGGTCTCGTTCCAGAGCCGCTTCATCAACAGGTGGATGTCGGCGCGAATCCCCGGATCGAGCGCGCCGAACGGCTCGTCGAGCAGCAGGATTTTCGGGCCGCGCATGATCGCTTGCGCAAGCGCGAGGCGCTGCTGCATGCCGCCCGACAGCGCCGATGGATATTTGCTCTCCTGACCGGCGAGCCCGACTTCGGCGAGCAACGCCATGGCCTCGTCGGCGGCGGCGCGGCGCGCGGCGCCGAACAGCCGGGCCGTGAATTTGGCGTCGCGCAACTCGCGGCCGAGCATGACGTTTTGCAGGACGGTCAGATGCGGAAACACCGAGTAGCGCTGGAACACCACGCCGCGGTCGGCATCCGGCTCGGCGCGCAACGGCTTGCCATCGACCAAGATCTGGCCGCGGCTCGGCTGCTCCTCGCCGAGCAGCATCCGCAGCAGCGTGGTCTTGCCGCAGCCGGACGGGCCGACCAGCGCAATGAAGGCACGCGGCTCGACCTCCATCGTGATGCGCTCAAGCACGATGTGGTCGCCGTATTCCTTCCAGACGTCGTCGAACCGGATCGCGCTCATTCCGCCCTCACCGAGGCAAACCAGGGGAACAGCCTGCGCTGCGTGACGCGCAGGCCGGCATCGATCAGGAACGCCAGCAGCGTGATCCAGGCGACGTAAGGGATGATGACGTCCATCGCGAGATAGCGGCGCACCAGGAATATCCGGTAGCCGAGCCCGGAATCCGAGGCGATCGCCTCGGCCGCGATCAGGAACAGCCAAGCCGGTCCAAGTTGCAGCCGCAGCACGTCGATCAGCCGCGGCAGGGTTTGCGGCATCGCGACGCGCAGCGCGATCTGCCAGGTCGAGGCGCCGAGCGTCTGCGCCTTGACGATCTGCTCGCGCGGCAGCTCCTGCACCTTCATGGCGAGGTCGCGGATCATGCAGGGCAGCGTCCCGATCACGATCAGCGCGATCTTCGAGTTCTCACCCAACCCCATCACGATGAACAGGATCGGCAACAACGCCAGCGGCGGCACCATCGAAGTCACCGACACGAACGGCCCGAGCAGGGCATTGGCGCCCGGCAGCAGTCCGATCACGATGCCGAGCACGAGCGCCGCCACCGTCGAGATCGCCAGCGCCGACCCCAGTCGCCCCAGGCTCGCGACGGTGTCGGAGGCCATCAGATAGCCTCCGGTGCGCGGATCGACCTCGAACGCCATCTGCTTGACGGCCTGCACCATGCTGGGCAGCGCCGGCAGCAGCTTGTCGTTCGGGTTTTGCGTGAGCCGCGCGCTGGAGCCAGCGAAGTAGGCGATTGCGACCAACAGGAACGGCAGCGCGAGCAGATAGAATCGCGTCTGCCGTCCCGGCCGTATGTTCACAAGTCGCATGTCCGGCTCCTGCTTGAGGCGACGCGGCGCGCGTCAGAGCTTGACGTCAAAGCTTGCCTTTGGCGGCTTCGTCCATGTAGGTCGGATCGAAGCGCAGCTTGACGTTCGACTTGTCGCCCAGCACCGACTTGTCGGCGAGCTCGATCCCGACCGCGTCGACCGACTTCGCGCCCTTGCCGAGCAGGTCCTTCTCGAACAGGAACTTGCGGACGCGGTCCATGGTCACGCCGATGGTCTGGCTGCGCGTAAAGGCTTCGGCGTCGGTTGCCTTGTCGAACAGTTTTGTGGTCGAGAGCTGGCTGTCGAAACCTGCGAGGTCGGTGCCGGAGGCCTTGGCCATCGCCTCCTTGGCAGCCTTCGCGGCCGGATCGTTCGCCGTCATCCTGGACAACGTCTCGTACCAGATGCCGACCAGCGCCTTGGCAAAATCCGGATTGTCCTTGGCGACCGCGGTATTGACCACCATCAGGTCCATGATCTCGCCTGGGATCTGCGAGGAGTCGAACACCTTCTTTGCATCAGGCGAGCCGAGGATTTCCGTCACGATCGGATTCCAGGTCACGACCGCGTTGACGTCGGGCGTCTTGTAGGCAGCTGCGATATCGGCATCGGAGGTGTTGACGACCTTGACGTCCTTCTCGCTCAGCTTGCTGGTCTCGAGCGCGCGGGCCAGCAGATAGTGCGACACCGAGAACTCAACCAGGTTGACCGTCTGGCCCTTGATCGCGGCGAGATCCGACTTGTTCTTGAGGATCACGGCATCGTTGCCGTTGGAGAAATCGCCCATCACGACCGCGGTGGTGTCGACACCGCCTGCCGCCGGAATCGACAGCGCGTCCATATTGGTGATGGTGACGGCATCATAGCCGCCGGCGGTATACTGGTTGATCGATTCGACGTAGTCGTTGAACTGCTTGACCTCGATCGTGATGCCGTATTTGTCGGCCCACTTCTTGACGATGCCGGTGTCGGCCGCATAGCCCCACGGCATCCACCCGACATAGATCGACCAGGCGACCTTGAAGCTTTTCTTCGGTGCGGCGTCAGCGACGGATGCGGCCGCGAGCACGATCGCGCAGCCGGTGACAACAGAGCGGAGGAAGAAGACGAATTTGTTCATTGCCGATCCCTCTTGCGAAACTTCACAAAAAAGGACTGGCGAAAAGACCATCGCTCCGCCAATCCCTTGGCTAACGAGGTCTCCCGGGCTTTTATCCCGCCGTGCACCTGCGGGGATGTCTCCCCCGCAAGCGGCTGCTCTCGGACCAGCACCTTGTGTCTCAAGGTCGGAACCCTAGCGGCCAACTCGATGCCCCTGATGCACGAGGCGTGCCACACCGCCGGCTTTTGAATCTGATGAGATTTTTCGGCGCGCGCCGCGCGGCCGCGAGAACGCTTTGCTTAAAAACTACGCAGGCCTGCCCAGAATTGGCTCTGTCATTGCGCCGACGACGTCAGCAGGATCGCAGTCGGCGGATGTCGAGGGGGAAGTCGATGCGCAAGCTTCTGAGCGTACTTTGCGGCAGCCTCTGGCGCGGGCTGCACGGCCGGTTTGGTCTGATGCCTGGATGCGAGATCGGCGGTCCCCGGCAGCGCCAACCCTGAATGGCGCGACCGATCAGCTCTTCACGGTATTGATCGCGACGCTTTCCTTATAGGCCGGCCGCGCCGTGACGCGGTCGAGATAGGGCGTTGCGACGTCGCAAACCCCGACACCGTAGTCGATCGCCCATACCAGGCATGTCGCGAGCAGGATATCCGCGCTGGTGAATTGATCGCCCATCAGATACTGGCGGCCGTCCGACAAGGCGACCTCGACATGGCGGAGCTGCTGGCGAAAATACTCGGCCGCTTTCACGACCACATCCGGAGCATGGCCGTAGATGTGGGCGAGGCCTTGGACGTCATGGCGGCGCATCACGTAGAGGCTGGTCGAGTCCAGTTCCGCCACGATGAAGAAGCACCATTCCAGCCATCGTGCAAAGTCGCGCTCCTCGACCGGAACGAGCGAGATGTTCGGGTTGGAATAATGGCGCGCCAGATAGGCGACGATGGCGGCACTCTCCCCGATCGTGAAGTCGCCATCCTGCAGCAGGGGAATCTTCTGCCGCGGATTGAGCAGCGTGTATTCCGGCGTCTTGGTCTCGCCGGAGCGCGGCAGGATCGGCTTGCAGTGATAGTCCAGCCCCAATTCGTGCAATGCCCAATGGGCCCGGATCGTCCGCGATGTCCCCACCCCCCATAGCGTCAGCGTCTCCGGCATGACGTCACCATTTCTCGACGGAGGGACGCAGATCGAGTTCATGGCTCCATCCGTCGCGGCTCTGCTGATGCACGAACCAGTAGGCCTCCGCGATCGAGGACGTCCGTGTCAACGAATCCGGCGGGATCGCCGACGCATCGACGCCCGTGGCGGCCTTCATCCGCTGGTGAATGGCCGGGCTGTCGACGCCGGCATCGATCAGGAGATGCGCGACATGGATGTTCTTCGGTCCGAGCTCGCGCGCCATCGCCTGGGCAACCGCGCGCAGGCCGAACTTGGCGGATGCGAATGCCGCAAAGCCGCTGCTGCCGCGCACGCTCGCGGTCGCGCCGGTGAACAGCATGGAGCCGCGGCCATGCCGCAGCATGTGCCGGGTCGCCTCGCGCCCGACCAGGAAGCCGGCGAAGCAGGCGAGCTCCCAGGCCTTGAAGAACAGCTTTTCGCTGGTCTCGTGCAGCTCCTTCTTGACGTTCGAGCCGGCGTTGAACAGGCAGACCTCGATCGGCCCGATCTCGCGCTCGACCCGCTCGCAAAGTTCCTGCACCTCGGTCTCGCGCCGCGCGTCGACACTGAGCGCATGCACCCGGCTTCCGGCGCCGGTCAGCTCCTCCACCAGGGCGCTCGATTTCGCCGCATCGCGCCGCGCGATGCAGACGGTGTAACCGCCGGCGGCGAAGCGCCTCGCCACCGCGGCGCCGATCGCATCGCCCGCGCCAACCAATAAGGCAGTCTTGTTCGTCTCGGCCATAGGACATCTCCCACCGACGGCGGTTGTTCGGTTCAGCAATGGTGACCTTGCGCGGCGCGGTCGCTCAGACCGCGCGCACGGCCTTCTGCGCGATCATCTGTTCGATGGCAGCATCGCCGTAGCCGAGGTCGGACAGCACCTGCCTCGTATGCTGTCCGATGCGCGGCGCAGGACCGCCGATCGCGGCCGCATCCACGTCGAAACGCGCCGCGGGCTTCGGCTGCCGCACCGTACCGACCCCGGGCTGCTCGAGCTCGGCGATCAGCCCGCGCGCGACCACCTGCTCGTTGGCGATGATTTCGCCGCGCCGGAGGATCGGCGCACAGGGCACGTCGGCCGCATCAAGCCGCGCGAGCCATTCGGCGGTGGTGTGCCTGCCGATATAGTCCTGCATCTTGTTGATGCGCGCCGTTGCGTTGACCGAGCGCGAAGCCGGCGTGGCGAAGCGCGCATCGTTGGCCAGCTCCGGATCACCGGTCGCCTTGCAGAAGCCCTGCCATTCGGAATCGGAGATGGTGCCGCAAGTGAGATATCCGTCCGAGGTCTGAAACACGAGATCGGGACGATCGTTCGGATCCGCCGTCGCCTCCTCGCGGCCGACCACGGTGTATTGCATCATGCCTTCCGGCCAGAGATAGGCGATCATCGCGTCGAGCATCGCCACCTGGATATGCTGGCCGCTGCCGGATTTTTCCCGCGCGTAGAGCGCCGCCGTGATCGCCTGCGCGACATAGACCGCCGTCGTCTTGTCGGCCACGATAGTCCGGATCATCTGCGGACGGTTGGTCACCGGCTGCGCCTGGATATCGCAGAAGCCCGACAGGGCCTGCACGATCGGATCGTAGACGCGCTTCTTGGCGTAAGGCCCGTCTTCGCCGACGCCGCTGATCGAGACATAGATCAGCCGCGGGTTCTTCTTGCGCACCTCGTCCGGACCGAGCCCGAGACGTTCCATCGTGCCAGGCCGGAAATTCTGCACCAGCACGTCGGACTGCAGGACCAGCTTGCCCAGCACGTCCCGGCCGGCATCGGTCTTCATGTCGATCGCGAGCGAACGCTTGCCGCGGTTCGACGAGATGAACAGCGCCGAGAACTCGCCGGTCTTGTCGACATTGGCCCGGCTGCGGCGGGTGATGTCGCCGCCGATCGGTTCGACCTTCAGGACATCCGCACCCTGATCGGCCAGAAACATCGTCGCGAACGGGCCCGAAACGACACCGGTCAGATCAAGTACGCGAACTCCCGCCAATGGCCCTGGCATGCTTTGCTTCCTTCTCCAATGCGCGGACGCGACCGAACCCTGAGCGCAACGTCGGCATACGATGGACCGTGCGCCGGCGCTTGCTGGAAAGCGCCTCGACTTGCAAAAAAGCGCCGAAACTCACGCCCGGCCCTGCTGCCGGAATACCGACGGACTGACACCCGTGACTTGCCTGAACGTCGACGAGAAATGCTGGGCGTGGCTGAATCCCGACGCCAGCGCGATGCTGGTCAGGCTCTCATCGGTGTCGCTGAGGCGGCGCTTGGCCACCTCGATGCGCAGGCCGAGCACATAGCGATGCGGGCTGGTGCCCATGCTCTCCTGGAACGCGCGCAGGAAATGCCGCTTGCTCAGGCCGGCAACATCTGACAGTGCCGACAACGAGATCGTCTCGCCAAGATTGGCCCGGACGAATTCCTCGATCCTCCGCAGCTTGAGCGCCGGCAGTCCGCCGCGGCTCGGCGCCTTCGCCGGTTCCGCGCCGCGCGACAGCCGCGCCATATGGGCCAGCGCCTGGCTGGCCCAGCCCTCGGCGAACAGATCGAACAGATTGTCCGGCGTGGTCGCTTCCTGGCAGAGTTCGGAGAGACCACGACAGAGCTGGTCATGGCCGAACGCAATCGCGGGCGTTTCGATCAAGCCATTGAGACGGCTCTGCACGAATTTTGGGTCGAGGAAGACGACCACATAGTCGAACGCCGGCCCGACCGACCACTCCCCCTCGATCTCCGTACCGGCGGGAAACAGCGCGAGGTTGGCCGCCCTGGAGAATTCATATTCGACCGGACGGCCGTTGATTGTGGCCTGCAACCGCGAGCAGCCGTTGCGGAACCAGAACAACGTCAGTTCGGGCTGGCGGAAGTGCCAGTTCATGCGGGGCCGCGAGGTCCGGCTGAGCAGCTCGACCCTGATCGGCTCTGACCGCGCGATGACGGACGACACCAGCTCACCGCCGACCTTGCGGACAAACCGCTCCGGACGCGCTTCCTCCATGGGACATCTCCTCCGCGTTTGGCACGGATGGTAAGTTCCAAATCAGAATTGACGATCCGGAGCCGGAAATCCAGCCCTTTGATGGCTGATCGCCAAGATGTTAGCGGGCAGGTTTGGAGGCCAGCGCACGCGAGAGACCGCGTGCCCCCTCATGTTCGGTGGCTCGCGGGGGATCGGCGCCGCGATTGCCAAGTGCCTTGCAGAAGAGACAAGCGCTTTGAAGTGGAGAGGTGGATGCGAGGAGGCAGGCGCCCGGCGCTGCGCGCCGAGCGGCCGCGTTATCCGGCGACCCGGAGCGCGGTCACCGCGACGCAGGCGTTGCCGAACGGAATCAGCACCACCTGCGCGCCGTTCGGCAGCGCGATCGTCGCGAGATCACCGAGCGTGCCGTTCTGCCCGTTGAGCTTGGCGAGCTCCGCAGCAACTGTCGGGCAGCTTTCCGCGCTCGGCGTCACCCGCACCAGATTGCCTTCGCAGGACGACCCGACCGGCGCGGCGAACACGATGCCGGCGGCGCGCTGGGCAGCGCTGCCCTGGGGCGCCTGATTTGGCGCGAGCGCGACCAGCGACTGCACCGAATGCGAATTTCCGGCCTTGGCGTCCCACTGCGACTGCGCGGTGTAGTTGGAGTTGGTCGCGAGACCGCGGCCGAGCGTCCCGAACAGATTGGCGCAGGTCACGACGTTACCCTGCCGCGCATGCTCGTCGAACACCGTCGGCTGCTGCCCCGCCTGCTGCGGCGGAACGGATGCCGCGGCCGCCGATGGCGTCTGCGCCTCCAGCGGACGCTGTTTGTGCGGCTGCGGCTTCGCAGCGGCCGCAGGCTTCTTGGCCGGCGCTGATGTCCCTTGCTGCAGCGGCATCGGCTGCGCCTGAATAGGCTGCTGGGCATATCCCACGACGCCGGCCGCACTGAGCGCCGCCACGACGACCGCCGCGGAAATCAGGATGGGGGTCTTCAGTCGCATCGGCGTTTTCATCTTCTCGTCCTGCAGCTCGATGCGGATCTCCGAATGCCGGGTCCGCATGCCTCTCCGGGAGCCTCTTCCGTTCCGATTGAATCGGAACGGGGCTCTGGATTTTGGTTTTGACGCGTTTTCCTCGCGCGAACCGGCATCCACTTCGCTCGAAAACGCTGTTGGGTCATTTCAGTTTCGCCAGCACACCGGACAGTCCGTCCAGCGGCGCCTCCAGCACGACCGGGCCGCCTTGCGGCAGCGGATAGGACACCAGGCACGGCGTTGCCGCGCGGATGTGCCGCCTCAGCACATTGCCGATCGCGATCGTGGCAAAGCAGAAACTGGCGTCGCAGCGATCGGTCTGCGCGACGATGCGGTCCGGACTATCGCCCATCGCGAGCTCGATCTGCGCGCCGACGCCGGCGGCTGCGGGAATCCGCATCGCCATCAGCGGCTTGCCGTCGGCGGTCGCAATCAGCGACCAGTTGAAGGCGACCGCGCCCTGTGCGTTGACGATCGATTGCGTGACGTTGCAGACGCGGCGCTTCGATTTCAGGCTCTCGTCGCAGATCAAGGTCCAGTTCTTGAACGGCTGGATCATTCGCCTGAACTCGCCGAGCGTCTCGCCTTCCGGCACCACGACGTCCGACGGCTTTACGGCATAGGTGGGTGGCGGCGCGCCCTGCGCGCTTGCGCCGGCCGCCGCGCCGAGCCAGATCGCCAAAGCCAGACACGCCAGCCGCCTCGTCGACGTCAGGGTCAATTGAGCGTCAGGCTCACGCCGGCGCTGACGCCCCACTCGCTGCCGGCGGTGGTCGCCGCCGCGTTGGTGCGCAACCGGCCGTTTTCGCTGGTGTAGCCGATGCCGAAGGCGAGCGCGCCCTGGCTGCGCCAGACGCCGCCGCCGGCCGATGCGCTGATCTTGCCGGGCCGGTCGTCATAGCGCAACGATGCGGCGGCCATGCCGATCGCGGCCGCACGCCAGGCGTCCTGCCGCACCTCGCCGATCTGGCCGTTCAGCTGCTGGAACGCACTGTTGAGCTGGTTGACGTTGACCGCGTCGGTGCCGGCGACACCCGCCGCCACGTTGCTGATGGTGACCGGCCCGCTGCTACCGCTATTCAGCGTCACCTTGTTGGTGGCGTTCCCTGAGGCATCGGTGTCGTAGCGGATCGAGCCGCTGGAAACCGCCTGGAGCTGGCTGACATTGACCGCATCAGTCGCAGCCGAGCCGGCGGCAACATTGGTGACGCGGCGTTCGGCCCCGGACGAGCCGACCGACACTTCGCCGGTCGCAACCCCCGCGACGCTCTTGCCGACGACGGGCGTATAGGCCGCATCGCTCAGATTGGCCGTGGTGGTCGAGTTCGCGCCGAGCGCCAGCGAATTGGCCGAAGTCGCCTTGGCGCCGGCGCCGATCGCGACCGAGTTGGCGCCCGATGCGGCCGAGCCGTTGCCCATCGACACTGCGTTCGCGCCGCTTGCGACCGATTGCGGTCCGATCGCGACACTCTCCGCGCCGGTGGCGGACGAATCCGCCGCGGTGGAGTTGGCGTGGAAATACTTGATGCCGCCGCTGCCGGTCGAGATGTTGTTGACCGTCGTATAGAGAGCGTCGAGCGAGGTGTTGGTGGCCCAGAGCTGCGAGCCGTTGATCGCGTCCGTCGAGGTCGCGCTGATCTGTCCCGCGGCGACGTTGGTGACGGTGCGTTCCGCCCCGGCGCTGCCGACGCTGACGGTCGAGGTCGGCGCCGTGCCGGCGAAGGCGTAGGTGGTGCCACCGATCGTGGTGCTGGTGGTCTTGACCACCGTCGAGGTGGTCGAATTGGCACCGAGCGCGACGTCGCCGGCCTGCGCCGTCGCCTTGGCATTCGGGCCGAGCGCAACGCTGGTCGGGTTGGTGGTCTGGGCTCCGGCGCCGATCGACACCGACTGGATGCCGCTGGCCTGCGCATTGGTTCCGAACGCGATCGAGTCGGCGAAGTTGGATACCGAATTCTGGCCGATCGCGATGCCGCCGGGCGCGGTCTGCTGCACGGTTGCGCCAAACCCCATGCCGATGCCGTTGTCGCCATTGACCACGGTCTGCGGCCCCACCGCGACGGAATTGTTACCGACCGCGAGCGAGTCGGCGAGCGTCGAATTGGCGTGGAAGTATTTCGTCGTCGTGGTCGCGAACGATTGCAGCGCGCCGGTCAGCTGCCGCACGGTGACGGCGTCGCTCGACTGGGTGCCGTCGGCGACGTTGGTGATCTGGCGATAGCTCGTCGCATTGCCGACCGACACCGCGCCGAGCAGCGCGAGATCAGTGGTGTTGTAGGGAATGATGGTGCCGCCGATCGTGCCGAAAGCCGGCGCGAGCGCGCGGCTGGATACCGAACCCGAGCCGATCGCAACGCCATCGGCAACCGTCGCCTGGGTGTTGAAGCCGAGCGCGGTGGAATTGGCGGCGGTTGCCGACGCGGCGATGCCGGCGGCCATCGAATTCGCACCGGTCGCACCGTTGTTGGTGTAGTTCGCCAGCTGGGTGCCACCGTCGTTGACGCTATAATAATGTGTCAGGCCGTTGCTGACGACGGTCGACAGGCTGTCGATCGCCGAAGTGGCGGCAAACAGCTGCGAACCGTTGATCGCATCGGTCGAGCCGTTGCTGATCCGTCCCGCCGCGACATTGGTGATGGTGCGTTCGCTGCCGACCGTGCCGACGCTGACCGTCGAGAGCGGATTCGTGCCGGCGAAGCTGTAGGCGGTGGTGCCGATGGTGATGCCTGACGTGCCGACCGCCGTGGTGGTCTGGCTGCCGGAGCCGAGCGCGATGTCGTTGGCGTTGGCCGCCGTCGCGCCGTTGCCGATCGACACCGAGCCGCTGCCGGTCGCGGTCGACACCGGCCCGATCGCAACGGAGTTGGTGCCCACGGCGGAGGAATCCGCCAGCGTCGAATTGGCGTGGAAATACTTGATGCCGCCGCCAGTGTTGATGTTGTTGACGGTGGTGGCGAGGCCGTCGACAGCCTGGTTGGTCGCAAACAGCTGCGACCCGTTGACCGCATCCGTCGACCCGTTGTTGAGCCGCCCGGCCGCGACATTGGTGATGGTGCGCTCGGCACCGACCGCACCGACGCTGACGGTCGAGGTCGCCGTCGTGCCGGCGAAGCTGTAGGTGGTGCCGTTGATCACCGTGTTCGGCGTGTTGACCGCCGTGGTGGTCTGGCTGCCCGAGCCGAGCGCGACGTCGTTGGCATTCGCGGCGTTCGCGCCGTTGCCGATCGACACCGAGCCGCTGCCGGTCGCGGTCGACACCGGCCCGATCGCGACCGAATTTATCCCAACCGGAGACGAATCGGCCAATGTCGAATTGGCATGGAAGTACTTGATGCCGCCGCCGCTGTTGATGTTGTTGACGGTGGTGGCGAGGCCGTCGACCGCCTGGTTGGTCGCAAACAGCTGCGACCCGTTGACCGCATCCGTCGACCCGTTGTTGAGCCGCCCGGCGGCGACATTGGTGATGGTGCGCTCGGCGCCGACCGCACCGACACTGACGGTCGAGAGCGGCGTCGTGCCGGCGAAACTGTAGGTCGTGCCGTTGATCACCGTATTCGGGGTACCGACCGCCGTGGTGGTCTGGCTGCCCGAGCCGAGCGCGATATCGTTGGCATTCGCGGCGGTCGCGCCATTGCCGATCGACACCGAGCCGGCGCCGGTGGCGGTCGACACCGGGCCGATCGCAACCGAATTCGTACCCGCGGCAGACGAATCGGCCAGCGTCGAATTGGCATGGAAATACTTGATGCCGCCGCCATTGTTGATGTTGTTGACGGTGGTGCCAATGGTGTCGACAGCCTGGTTGGTGGCAAAGAGCTGCGAACCGTTGATCGCGTCGGTCGAGGATCCGCTGATCCGCCCCGCGGCGACATTCGTGATGGGTGCGCTCGGCACCGGGTGCGCCGACGCTGACCGTCGAGGCCGGAGTCGTGCCCTGGAAGGTGTAGGTGGTGCCGTTGATCACCGCACTTGGCGTGCCGACCGCGGCAGCCGTGACGCTGCCGGAGCCGAGTGCGACATCGCCGGATTTTGCCGCCGCGGTTGCGCCGTTGCCCAGTGCGATGTTGCCGACAAGACCGGCGGCGCCCGCGGTGGAGCCGTTGCCGAGCGCCACGGAGCCCTGCCCGATCGCCTTGTTGTTGTTGCCGATCGCGACTGCGCCGTTGGCCTGGTTGGCGGCGGTGGCGCTGGCCGTACCGTCGCTGTTGGCGATGTTGTTCGCGCCGCCGGTGAAGGCGCCGGTGCCGCTCGCATAGCTGGGATCGCCGATCGCCACCGCGCCGTTGCCAAAGGCGGTGTTGTTCGCGCCGATCGAGACCGCCTGGCCGCCGGTCGCCACCGCGTTGGTGCCCAAGGCCACCGCGTTGGCGGAACTGGCCGCGGCATTGTTGCCGATAGCGATGGCGCTTGTAGCCGACGCCTTGGCGTCGATGCCGAGTGCGGTACTGGTGATTCCGCTGGCGCTGGCGCTGACGCCGGCCGCGAGAGAATTGTCTCCTGCCGCGCTCGCTCCAGACCCGAATGAGGAGGAGTTTTGGCCGCTGGCAATGGCTGTGTTGCCAACCGCGGTGCTGGCAGCGCCACTCGCATTTGAGGCAGTGCCGATCGCCAGCGAACTTGTTCCGGCGGCACTGGCCCCAACGCCGGTCGCGATCGAACTGATGCCGGCGGATGCCGCATTGTTGCCGAGTGCGATGCCGCCCGTCGCTGCACTGTTGACGATTGCGCCCGATCCAATTGCGACCGAGCCCCCGGTGCTCAGCGCCTGGGCCTGATTGCCCAAGGCAACGCTGAAATCGGCGGTCGCCTTGGCGAGGTTGCCGGCGGCCAACGAACTGATGCCCGACGCGGCCGACTGGATGCCAAAGGCGGCGGCGTTGGAGCCGCTGGCATTGGCGAGGTATCCCACGGCTGCGGTCCCTACCGCGGAAGCGGTCGCCCCGTTACCAACTGCGGTCGCCTGGTTTGCCGACGCCGTGGCCGACGTGCCGAAAGCGCTGGAGCCAGTCCCCGTCGCTGAAGCGCTTGGGCCGACACTGGTCGACCACGCCCCCGTTGCGGTGGAACCGGTGCCAAGCGCAACAGCCTCGAACGTGAAGCCGGCAGGCGCGGTCCCGCTGGCATTGGCATTCGTGCCGATGGCGATCGGAGACCCGCCGCCAACTCCGGCGTTTGCCTTGGAGCTGACCCCGATGGCCGTGCCCGACCCGTTTGGAGATGAGGCTGCGGAGGACAATCCAATGGCTATCGACGCGCCACCGGTTGCGCTCGCCGTCGAGCCCAGCGCCAACGCACCCACGCCATTTGCAGTGGTGTTGACGCCGAAGGAAGAGGATCCGTCCCCGGTGGAATGCGCGTTCCCACCTATCGCGAGAGCGTTGGTGCCGGTCGCATTCGCAAACACACCCATACCGATCGCATTGAGGCCGTTCACAGAGTTGGAATAGCCCACGATGATCGAACCATCGCCGGTCGCGCTGTTCGAATCGCCGATCGCCAGGGAGTTCTGGCCATTCGCATTCGTGTTAGCGCCAATGGCGGTTGCCGTAGTGCCGGCAGCGTGGGCGCCGCAACCAAGAGCCGTGCTGCCTGCCGTTGCAGCGGTGGGATTGGTGCAGTTAGCGGGGTTGCTCAAAACACCATTGCCGATGGCAACCTGCGCGAACGCCGCCTGCGGGATCATGAGCCCCATGACGACGAGCAGCGCGCCGACCGCTCCGCCGGCGCCGAGCGCACCTAGCCCCAGCCGATCGCGCTTCACGCCCAGTGTCCGGTGCGCCTGCCGCAGCACCGCGATCAGCCGACGCCGCAGCGAATAGCTGCCCGCATCGCCCGATGCGACCCAGCTCCGGACGAAGCCGGTGCGGCCCTGACGCTTCAGCGATTCGGATGAGTTGCGTGCGACAACCATGGTGCGCCCCCTTTGTGACATCTGGTCCAGACGTCGGGGGAGCCATGCCACGGACTGTGCCGACACGCGTGTCCCTTGGGACCACATGTGGAGATATGAGGACCGCGCAACCTGCGCCGGCCTTCCGGTCCTGGCCAACGATGTGTCGAACTCAACGAGCGCATCTTGCCACCCAGCGCTCGCTCGACTGCCCCATCAATGTGCCCCGAGTCGTCATATCAAAAATGATAGACACATATTTGACAACGTCACTCAGCAGCCCGTCCAAATAGCGCGCAGATCGTCTCACAAGTTGAATGATTTGCTCGATGCACCGTGGGGTAATCCGCAAATCCTCAACCGGCAGTTGACCTGCGGCGCATGCGTTCACGCATCTCGCGCGGACTGACGCCGAATTCGCGGCGAAACGCGCGCGTGAAATCCGACGCCAGCTTGAAGCCGTGACGATAGGCGATCTCCTGCACCTGCCTGTCGGTGGATGCGACCAGTTCGGCATGTGCTGCGCGCAGCCGCTTGCGCAGGATATATCCGGCGACGCCGCCGACGCTCTCGAATGCACGGTAGAGGGCAGAGCGCGAGATCCGCAATTGCTGCGCAATGCGATCCGGCGTCAGATCGAAGTCGCCGAGATGCGTCTCTATATAGAGACGTGCACGCTCGAACAGCACCGATTCGATTGCGCCGCGCGCCTGCTCCAGCCGGTCCGAGGAGAGCTGAATGCATGCGGCGATCATCTGCGCGGTCGCTCGCCCTGCCTGCCGCAGTTCCTCCGGCGACATCAGGACCAGGCGCGTTTCGAGTCTGTCGAGATAGTCGGACAGCAGTTCGATCAGATTGCCCGAGAGGAGAATGTTGCAGGCGTCGTTAAGCTGATCGGCCACATCCGCGAATGACCGGCGCGGCAAAGCCAGCACCAGGCCATCATAGTCGGTGATGCTGCCGCGGAAATCGTCGTCGAGCGAGATCAGGAACATCGCGCCTGGCCCGGCGTGAACGCGCCGCTCTGCGGTTTCGAAGCGGGCCTCGCCGGAGCGCACCCGGAACAGCCACCAGATATCGACCGGCGCGCCTTGTGACGGCTCGACGGCACGCGCGAATGTTTGAGCGGCAACGCGTCCTGACGTGAAGATGACGTCGGCCATGTTGCAGGTCAGATACTCCACCTCGAATCCCTGCGCAGGGCTATGGCCTTCCGACGGCGCCACATCGACCAGCGAGGCCATGCGCGTCTTCCAGACCTCGAACTGCTCCGACGGCGGATAGAGCCGTGTCGTGAAGAACCGTGGTACCGACGGGATTATGTCCCTGATGTTCCGGGGCTCGCGTGGCAGGGGAACTTGTTCGAGGAACTTGGCGGCGCTCGCCGGCGCATTATCGTCTTCTGGCATGTCATTCCGTGCCCCGTTGTCGCAAACGACGAACGTCGTCTCAACGGGGGCGCATTCCCAAGGTTGCGTCGCCGGCCTCTGGCGGGCAGGCGAATTTCTGGCGGACAAGGAAGCAGCATTTTTGGATGCGGACATCACCCGCTTACACCGGCCGCTCCTGATAGGGCCGACGGGTCCTGCGGCAGTCGTGCTCACACATGGCATTCATCATTGTCGGGTCGTTGCCGGATTCCGGCCCGGAAGCTCCGTCACCGACTCGGCCTGAGTGATCTAGAGAACAATCTGTGCGAGAACCAGAGGCGCGACAACGCGCGCCGTGCAAAAATAGAAAATTGCGTTCGTGCGATGCGATCGGGCAACGCATCATCGCCGAGTCTTCAGAAAATTTTTTCGATCTTCGCGCTGAGACGAAATGAATGTCGCGAGAACGTGACAACTTAAGCACGGTACATGACACATCGCGAATCCCGCGCACGGGATTCGCGTCGACCGCGCCTGAAGACGCTTGCCTAATCATGCGGCATTCCAACCACGTGCGACGTGAATGCGATCGATCGGAACGGAACACGCGCGCCGCACGAGGCGCGCATGTTGTGGCACGCTGCGGCATTTTCATATGAACGTCGAGATGACGAAAGTAACAATGGCTCATCATATTCGTCGGTGAACACGCTCGCTATGCCGGCGGGGCGAACCTGATCGCCGGCACCTGCAACACCAGCAACGGAGCATGCGGTCCTCGATCGGGCGCCGCCCGGCTATGCCTTGCCTTGCCCGATCCGATCGAGCCATGCTGCAAAGCGCGGATGCTTCGCGAACCTGCCGTGCACGACCGCCAACTCCTGCTGGAACACCGGCAGCGAGAGCACCCGTTCGATGTCGGGCTCCCTGATCTTCCAGATTCCCGGCGGAACGAAGCCATGCACCTTGAGCTCGTAGAGCTCAAAGATCGAGAAGATGACTTCATGCACAATTCGACGCTCGTCCGGCGTCATCTCAATGGCGCCGCCGACGCCCTCGTCATGGAACGCCGCCGTTGGCAGGCGACGCCGCAGATCGGATATGCGCTCGGAATATCTCAGGAAGATGTCGGCTCCCAGACGCCGGTTGTTGGTGTGCAGCGCCGTGTAGATCGCGGTGATGCCGACGATGATGGTCCCGAGCGTCATGAACTTCAGGATATGATCGAGCACTGCGATGCCTCCTTCGACCTTCCTTGATCGCGCCAGGAGCCCTGTGCAACCTGTGCTCCGCGCCCTTTATTGCCCGGGGCGCCGTGATCGTCGAGATGCCGATCACCGATTTGCCCAACCGCACGAGTCCACCGTCCAAGCCGCCTTCGATGGCGCCCGGCAGCACAGGGGCTCTCACCGGGGAGGCGTGCCGCGCCCCGGCGCCCGTTCCGAATGGCCATGCGTCGGCACGGCGGCAATTTGGCCTCGACGAAAGTCGCAACAAATGGGCCGCGCGCCTGTCGTAGATTTGTAACCATCTTGCAAATCGTTATCGCGCAAAAGTCGCGGGCAGCCTTCACGCAACCTTTTGCAAACTCCAAACTGCCTACCGTCACCGGATATTATAGTGATAGTGGGGATCGGCAGATGGTTGGACTGCGGCCGAATATTTCAATACGGCTCGGGGCCGCGATCAGGGAACAGCATTCGGGCGTTGAGCGTGATCCCGCCGTTCCATCGGTTGGAACAAACCCGGAGGTCGAGCGCCTGCGCGGCGTCATTGCACGCCTGATGCACACGGCCGCTCATGACCAGCTGACCGGACTTCCGACGCGCAGCCTGCTGCTCGAGCGGCTGGATCTTGAACTGGCGCGCGAGGCCGATGACGGCGCACGGATCGCGGTTCTGTTCGTCGATCTCGACAACTTCAAGCTCGTCAACGATTCACTCGGCCATAGCAGCGGCGACGAGGTGCTGTCCGAAATGGCCCGGCGCATCCTTGGCTGTCTCGGGCCGGAAGATACGGCGAGCCGATTCGGCGGCGACGAGATGGTCGTTCTTCATCCGCGCGCCTCGGACTCCTCCGGAGCGGAACTCGGCAGGCGGATCCTTGCAGCGCTGGCGGAGCCGATCCTGCTCTCCGGCAAGGAAGTCGTGGTATCGGCAAGCGTGGGGCTCGCACACTGCAAGCCCGGCACCAAGGGCGCCGAACAATTGCTGCGCGAGGCGGACACCGCCCTCTATGCGGCAAAGGTCCGTGGTCGTGCCCGATTGGCAGAGTTCAACGACGAGCTGCATGCCCGCGCCGAGAAGCGTGTTCAAATCGAATCCGATTTGCGGGCGGCGCTGCGGGAATCGCAGCTGTTCGTGGAGTATCAGCCGCAGGTCCGCCTGAAGGATGGACGCGTCGTCGGCGTCGAGGCGCTGGTGCGCTGGCGGCATCCCGACCGTGGCATCATCTCGCCCGCCGACTTCATCCCTGTCGCCGAGGAATGCGGGCTCATCGTCAAGATCGGACGGCAGGTGCTGCAGGAATCCTGTCGCCAGCTCGCCGAGTGGACGAGGCTGATGCCGGGCTGCCCGCTGGCCATGACCGTGAACGTGTCGCCCCGCGAGATCGCGGAGCCGACCTTCATCCAGGAGCTTTGCCAGGTTCTCGCCAGCACCAATGTCGATCCGACCGCCCTGTGTCTCGAAATCACCGAAAGCGTCATGATGAGCGCCCCGGAGGAGGTCGTTCAGGTGCTCGATCAGATCCGGCAGCTCGGCGTGTTCGTCGCGATCGACGATTTCGGCACCGAGCACTCATCGCTGTCGCGCCTGCGCGACATGCCGGCCGAAGTCCTGAAGATCGACCGCAGCTTCATCGACGGTCTCAGCAGCGAGCCCGGCGATACGGCGATCGTATCGTCGATCCTGAGCCTGGCCTACGCGATGGGCAAACACACCATCGCCGAGGGTGTCGAACGAAGTGAGCAGGCCGCAATGTTGCTCCGCATGGGTTGCGACGTTGCCCAGGGCTATTTCTTTTCGCGGCCGGTTGCCGCCGAACAGATCGCGCCGATGCTGACCAGGGCACTCTGGCATCCGAGTTCGGGACGCGCGCTGCACGCCGCGCAGCCCGTGGAAGGACCGGTGCGGCGCGGCCATCATTATTTCATCGACGAATTCCTTGATCACATCGGGGCTCCCATGGGTACCAAGGCGACGGTCTCGCGATGATGTATCTCGTCATCGGTCTCAGCAATCTGGCGATCGGACTGGCTTACGCGGGCCTTGGGCTGTTGTCGGCCTGGGAGACGGTCAGCCTGCATCGTTACCGCGGCTGGTCCCGCTTCGGCATCGGATTTTCGATGATGGCGGCGAGCTGCGGCCCGCATCATCTGGTGCACGGCTTCCAGGTGCTGCAGGGTGAAAGCGTGTCCTGGTCGATGCTCGCCGTCACCCTGCTCGGGCTGCCGGCAGGTTTGACATTTGTGTTCCTGCGGTTCGAGACGTTATTGGGTGGCCAGGGCGAGCGATTGATCGCCCTTTCGCCGCATCGCGCGATGTTGCTGGTCGGCGGCTTCGCCGTCACGGCAGGCTGGCTGGCGGCCTGGGCGATGGCCCAGCCCGGCGCAAACATCCCGTTCCTTTGCACGTCGGCCGAGCTTGCCGCGCGCGCGACGATGCCGAGCACCTGGATCGACGTCGCCTCCGCGACGTTCTACGCCAATGTGTTCGTCACCGTGACCTACGGCCTGGTCGGCTGGTATCTGGCTGACCATCAGGTGCGCCGCTATCTGGCGACCGGTGTGTGGTCGCTGTCGGGGGCCGCATTGGCGGGCGTCTTCTTCTCCTGCGCGCTGATCCATCTCATTGACGCGACGACTCACGGCAGCGGATCGATGCTCGTGTTCGACCTGATCGGCATTCCCGCCTCGGTTTATTTCCTCTGGGTCGTCGAGCAGTTGCACAGCGACTCCGTGCTGGACTGGAATCGGCGTCCGCTGGTCGGCGCCGCGGCCGCGCCGGCGCGGCCCTCCCCCTGGAGCGGCAGGAACCTGCAGCACTGAATCATCACCGCGCCAACAATCTCGATGTCGTCCCTGCGCAAGCAGGGACCCATAACCACGAATGGTTGTTGGTGGGCGATGCCGGAACGACGAGTCCCGTTCACAATATCCGCCGCGGAGTATGGCTCCCTGCTCCCGTGCGCAATTGCGCACTAGGCAGGGACGACGCCGGGAGAAGCCGCGGCCTCTCGGCTCAAACACCGGTGTCTCTGGAATACAGGATCACCCGCATGCGCGGGTGATGACACTGAATGAGCTTGTTTGACAGGTTGAAAGAAGCCCGCCGTCATGGCGAAGCGTGGCTTGCCGAGCCGTAGCTCGCGGCCAAAGGCCCGCCTTCGCCCGTTGGGCTTCGGCGCGGCATCCTTCTCTCGCTTCGCGAGCGAAGGATGGTGGGTGCGACAGGGATCGAACCTGTGACCCCTACCATGTCAAGGTAGTGCTCTCCCGCTGAGCTACGCACCCAAAGCCGTGTTTGGATCGGGTCCCTATAACGGACACCGGCGGGGCAGGCAAGGATACAAAGTGAAGGTTTTTTGGCGAATCAGGCCGCCAGCAACTTATTCACTTCGCTAACCAATTCCCGGAGGTGCACGGGTTTGGACAGCACCTTGGCGTTTTTCGGCGCCTCCGAATCGGAATTGAGGGCCACCGCGGCAAAGCCGGTGATGAACATGATCTTGATATCGGGATCGAGTTCCGAGGCACGGCGCGCCAGCTCGATGCCGTCCATCTCGGGCATCACGATGTCGGTGAGCAGCATTTCGAACGGCTCCTCACGCAGCCGCTGATAGGCCGACATGCCGTTGTCGTGCGGCGAGACCTTGAAACCCGCGTTTTCCAGCGCCTTGACCAGAAAGCGGCGCATATCGGTGTCGTCTTCGGCGAGAAGAATTTTCGGCATGGCAGGGATCGTCGAATCCGGCTTGAGGAGCAGTCCGAACAGTAAGCCCGACAGACGGTAAATTTCGGGTGAAATTTGCGTCAAGCCAGCGGCAAATGCGCGCCAGCCATTTGTGGACCGAACCACGCATCGAATCAACCTTGTGCGGCATTTCCCGCCTTTAAGACGCGTTCCAGCCCGCGCCACACTCTTTTCACTTGGCAGAATGATCGCGATTACCGACAATGCCCGCCCATAAATCTCCGCTTTGCCGGCAGAATCAGTTCTTGCGGGGCGAGGCGGACGCAAGGGACGGCGCCAAGGGAATGACCGAATTTGCTGGCGAGTTGTCGCCCCCGTTCGAGATCGTTGAGCCGCAGGCCTGGCGCGCGCCGATCATCTTCAATTCCCCGCATTCGGGCTCGGTCTATCCGGCCGAGTTCCTCGAGGCGTCGCGAATCGACGTGGCGTCGCTGCGCCGCTCCGAAGACTCCTTCATGGACGAATTGATCGCCGGATTGAGCGATCGCGGCTTTCCGATCATCCGGGTCAACTTCCCGCGCTCCTATGTCGACGTGAACCGCGAGCCCTATGAGCTCGACCCGCGCATGTTCACCGGGCGGCTGCCGAGCTTTGCCAACACGCGCTCGATGCGGGTGGCCGGCGGCCTCGGCACCATCCCGCGCGTGGTCGGCGACGGGCAGGAGATCTACCGCGAGCGGCTCGATGTCGACGAGGCGCTGCGGCGGATCGAGGTGCTCTACAAGCCCTATCACCGCGCACTGCGCCGGCTGATCAACAAGGCGCACCAGGCGTTCGGTGCCGTGATTTTGGTCGATTGCCATTCGATGCCGTCGGTCGGGGTATCGCGCGACGAGCCGCGCCGGCCCGACGTCGTGATCGGCGACCGCTACGGCACGAGCTGCGCGCCGCTGCTGCCCGACCTGGTCGAGGAGATGATGAGCTCGCTCGGCTATTCGGTCGGCCGCAACAAGCCCTATGCCGGCGGCTTCATCACCGAGCATTACGGCAACCCGGCGAGCGGCCTGCACACCGTGCAGATCGAGCTCAACCGCGCGGTCTATATGGATGAGCGCCAACGCGAGCGCGGACCGCGCTTCGCCCAGGTGGCGGCCGACTTTGCGTCGCTCGCGGATGCGCTCGCGAAAATTCCGTTCGGGGATCTCGGCCCGTTCCAGGCGGCAGCGGAGTAAATCGTTCGTCGGCCACCCGTGGTGCCGATGAAGTCATGAACCCAGAATTCAAGTTGGCGACACGCCATGCGCCGAATTGGACTCTCAGTTCACTCGCGGAAATGACGGCCCAAAGAAAAAAGGGCCGCTTGAATGAACAAGCGGCCCAAGTCTAGGGAGGAAACGCCCAAGGAGGGCAGCGATAGCGCGAGGCGCTACCGCACCGCAACAATATGCGACCGCGCTGCACAAAACGCAAGAACTTTCGAAACATTTCTTCTGTAATGTTGGTAAGTCTGGCGAAACTGCAACACGACCAGCGGTCCGAATTAAGATATTGAATATCAATATCTTACACGAGAAATCACGATCGGACAGCGTTCAGCGCATAGCTTGTATACCAGAACTCGCAACTTCGTGATCCGCCCCGAAGACAGGGAGACTTTCGAATCGAAGCCAAATCGAAAGTCCGGAACCGGGTCATCAGGCTGGGATAACACTCCGTTAATCGTGCGCGCCGCCTGGGATTGAGCTAGGCAAGAGCACATCCGGTATCTATCGCGTCGTTTGCGCATATCAGGGACATGCCGTGACGGTCATCGACTTTACCGCCTTCATCGGCCGCCTCGCGACCGCATCCGGCGAAACCATCCTGCCTTTCTTCCGCACCTCGCTCTCGGTCGACAACAAGAGCTCGAACGATTTCGATCCGGTCACCGAGGCGGACCGGGCCGCCGAAGCCGTGATGCGGCGGCTGATCAAGGCGAACTTCCCCCAGCACGGGATCGTCGGCGAGGAGTTCGGCAACGAGCGCCAGGATGCCGACTATGTCTGGGTGCTCGACCCGATCGACGGCACCAAGTCGTTCATCGCCGGCTTTCCGATCTGGGGCACGCTGATCGCGCTGCTGCACAAAGGTACGCCGGTATTCGGCATGATGCACCAGCCCTATATCGGCGAGCGCTTCTCCGGCGACAACGGCTCGGCGAATTACGCCGGGCCGTCGGGCGCGCGGCGGCTCTCGGTGCGGCGCTGCGCCTCGCTGAAGGAGGCCACCGTCTTCACCACGAGCCCGCTGCTGATGAATCCGGATGACCGCGCCCGCTTCGGCCGCGTCGAGCACGCGGCGCGCCTGTCGCGCTACGGCGGCGACTGCTACTCCTATTGCATGCTCGCGGCCGGCCATCTCGACCTCGTGGTCGAGACCGAGCTGAAACCCTACGACATTGCCGGCCTGATCCCGATCGTCACCGGCGCCGGCGGCGTCGTCACCACCTGGGACGGCAAGCCGGCGCAAGGCGGCGGCCGCATCATCGCAGCCGGTGACCCGCGCGTGCACGAAGCCGCGATGAAGCTGCTCAACGCCTGATCCTTGCTCCGCCTGATTTCTTGAATTGCCCGGCGATTGATCTGCGCCCATCCTGACGGCAACGAGAAAAGTCAGGGACGGGCGACATGACGATGTGCGGCAGGCTGCTGGCAGCCATTCTCCTGCTTCTCGCGCCCGTCACCGCCAGCACCCAGCAGTTCCCGGCCAAGCCGATCCGGCTGATCGTGCCGTTCCCGCCCGGCGGGCCGAACGACATCATCGCACGGGTGATCGGGCAGAAGATCTCGGAACTGGTGAAGCAGCCGATCATCGTCGACAACCGCGCCGGCCAGGGCGGCGTGCTCGGCACCGATGCGGTCGCGAAGGCCGCCCCCGACGGCTACACGGTTGCGATCGCGAGCGCCGGCGCGCTGGCGATCAGCCCGAGCATGGAAAAGGTCGCCTACGACACGCTGAAGGATCTCGCACCGGTGACACTGGTCGCGACCGTGCCGGAGATGCTGGTTGTCGCGACCGACGTACCGGCAAGGAACATGAGCGAGCTGGTCGCGCTCGCCAAGGCGCAGCCGGGCAAGCTCAACTTCGCCTCCTCCGGCCCCGGCAGCCTGCCGCATCTGGCCTGCGAATTGTTCAAGCTGACGGCAAAGATCGACATCGTCCACGTGCCCTATCGCGGCGCGGCGCCGGCGGTGAACGATCTGTTGGGTCAGCAGGTGCAGATGACCTTCCTCGACCTGCCGGTGATCCTGCCGCAGATCAAGGCGGGCTCGCTGCGGCCAATCGCACTCGGCGGCCGCGAGCGCGCCCCGACCGCGCCCGACGTGCCGACCACGACAGAGGCCGGCATGCCTGACCTGATCATCGAGAACTGGTACGGCATGGTCGCGCCCGCCGGAACGCCGCCGGCGATCGTCACCAGGCTGAATCGGATCGCCACCGAAGCGATGGCTGATCCGACGGTCAAAGCAAAACTCGCCGAGCAGGGCCTGACGCTGGTCGGCGACACGCCGGAGCATTTCCGCGACTTCATCGCCGCCGACATCAAGAAATGGGCGAAGGTGATCGAGGACGCCGGCGTGGTGACGGCGAAGTAAGATCAATAGTCGAGCCGGCCGCGCAACTCTTCGAACGGAATCATGACGTGCTTACGAAACGGCGGGCGCTGCTGCAGCAGCTGATACCAACGCTCGACCGCCGGCAGCGGCGAGCGGGCGATCTCGAGCCCGAAATAGCGATAGAGCGAAGTTCCTGCGGTGATATCCGCGAGCGACAGCGTCTCGCCGAGCAGGAACGGCGTGGCTTCGAGCAGGCGTTCGAGCTTGGCAAAATGCTGCTCGCAGCGGGCGAGCGCCTTGTGGATCGCTGACCAGTCGCGCTGGCTCTCGGGTGTGCGGAAAAATCCCCAGAACACGCCGCCGAGAAAATCCGGCTGCAGCGCGGTTTGCGACCAATCCATCCAGCCATCGACCCGCGCCCGGACAATTGGATCGTCGGACCAGAAACGGCCGTTGCCATGGCACGCGGCGAGGTAACGCAGGATGGCGTGGGATTCCCAGACCGTCGCGTCGCCATCCCTGACGACGGGCACGCGGCCATGCGGGTTCATCGCGAGGAACGCCGGCGCATCGAGCCCGCCGAATGCGCCGCCGGCATCGATGTGCTCATGCGCCAGATCGAGCTCGCCGATCAGCCACATCACCTTCTGCACGTTGAACGAACTGCGCCGTCCCCAGACCCTGAGCATTGCACGTTCCTCGCTTCCGTCAGCGCTGCGCTTCGGCCCGCAGATATTCCACCAGCTGCTTGGCTGCGCGCGGCAATGCCTTGAAGCTGCGCGCGCAGATCGTCAGCCGGCGGTTGGCCCAGGCGTCACGGATCCTTATCGTTGTGATCGGCATCGCCGCTGCACAGCGCCGCGCTGCGGTTTCCGGGATCACCGCGATGCCGACATCGGCGGCGACCATCTGGCAGATGGCGTCGAAGCCGCGCAGGCGGGCGCGGAAGCGCAGCCGCGCACCAAGTTTTGCTGCGTGCCGCGAAATATGGACCTGCAGCGCGGACGTTGCCGTGAGACCGACGAAATCGCGGCCGACCACCTCCTGGAAGTCGATCTGGCGGCGGCCGCCGAGATCACTGCGGCGCGACGCCACCAGCATCAGGCGGTCCTCGCTGAACAGGAAACGCTCGACGCTGTCGGGCAGCGCGTGTTCGGCGGCGAAGCCGAGATCGGCGGCGCCGCTGGCGATCGCGGTCGCGATATCGGTGCTCTCGCGCTCCTCGACGTCGACGCTGATATCGGGATGTTCGTGCAGGAACGCCGCCAGCGCCCGCGGCAGATGCTCGGACAGACCCGAGGTGTTGGCGAGCAGCAGCACGTTGGCGCGGACGCCGCTGGCATAGGCGGCGAGATCACTCTGCAGGGCCTCGACATTATGCATCACGATCCGCGCGTGACCGAGCAGGCTTTCGCCCGCCGCCGTCAGTTCGACGCCGCGGCGGCCGCGCTTGAGCAGCGCGACGCCGAGCGCCTCCTCGAGCCCCTTGATCCGCTCGCTGGCCGAGGCTAGCGCAAGGTTTGCTCGCGCCGCGCCCTGGGTGATGCTGCGTGCATCCGAAACCGCGATGAACAATTGCAAGTCGATCAGGTCGAACCGCATGACGTTTCCCGCCCCGCCCTTCGGACACCCCGAAGGCTAACTCCGTAACCTCCAGATTGTGCCGATCGGCGCGATCGGTCAATGTGCAGTCATGGTCGACCATCTCCTGATCTTCATCGCTTTCGCCTTCCTGCTCGCCGGCTTCGTCAAGGGTACGCTCGGCCTCGGTCTGCCGACGGTCGCGATGGGACTGCTCGCAACCACGATGGCACCGGGTCAGGCGATTGCGATCGTGATCGTGCCGGCGATCGTCACCAATATCTGGCAGACCTTCGTCGGCCCCTATCTGCGCGACATCCTCAAGCGGCTGTGGCCGCTGATGCTCGGCACCGTGGTCGGAATCTGGATCAATGCCGGGCTATTGACCGGTCCTTACGCTGCCTACGGCACCGTGGTGCTCGGCGCGCTGCTGGTGATCTACGCGATCGTCGGCCTGAGCAGGTTCAACTTCAAGGTCGCGCGACGCCACGAGAAATGGGTCGGCGGCATCGTCGGCGTCATCACCGGGCTGATCTCGGCGGCAACCGGCGTCCAGGTCATTCCCTCGATGCCGTTCATGCAGGCGATCGGCATGGACAAGGACGAACTGGTGCAGGCGCTCGGCGTCTTCTTCACCACCGCGACCATCGCACTCGCCTTCAATCTCACGGCCTCGGGCCTGCTGACCGCGGCCACCGCGCTGCCAGGCGCGGTGGCGATGGTGGCGTCGTTCACCGGCATGTTCATCGGCCAGGCCGTCCGCACACGGATGCAGCCGGACGTGTTCCGCCGCTGGTTCCTGATCTCGATGATCCTGCTCGGCATCTATCTGGCCGGCAGCGCGCTGCTCAAGATCCACGGCTGAGAGCATGATCCGGAAAAAGTGCGAAGCGGTTTTCCGATAAGATCATGCTCAAGTGACGGCTAGCGCGCCTCCAGCATGGCAACGCGGACGCCGAGATAGATGAAGAGCGCGCCGAGCGAGCGGTTGATCCAGGCGATCACGCCGGCCGATTGCCGGATGTGGCCGGCAGCCCGCGCCGCAAAGGCTGCGAGGCCAAGGCACCACAGCGTGCCGCCGGTGATGAAGATCAGCCCGAGCACCAGGAAGGCGAGCGTCTTGTGCGGCGAGTCCGCTGCCACGAATTGCGGCAGGAATGCCAGGAAGAACAGCGCCACCTTGGGGTTGAGGATGTTGGTCAGCGCCCCCTGCCAGAACACACGCGAGATCGAAGTCTCGCCGCCCTGCCCGGCGATCTCCGCGATCGGCTTGGCGCGCGACAGCAGCATCTGCAGGCCGGTCAGCACCAGATAGGCCGCGCCGATCAGCTTGACGGCCAGGAACGCGGTCGACGACGCCATCAGCAGCGCCGACAGCCCGATCGCCGCGCCCAGCACGTGAACCAGGCAGCCGCAGCTGATACCGATCGCCGCAGCGGCTCCGCCGCGCCATCCGTGCTGAATCGTGCGCCCTATGATATAAGCGGTATCCGGCCCCGGCGTGACGTTGAGCAGCAGCCCGGACAGGACAAACAGCCAAAGCTCGTGAATTCCCAGCATCTCGGCCACATTAACCTATGTAAGTAACGAACCCGAAAGGACGGTCAGCCAACCTGCGCCATCCCAGCGACACACGAATTCAGTAGAGAAACGGACTGTACGATCCGTTGGTCGCATGCCAATTCCTGCTACTATGCATTATAGGTGCCCGTAAACCGAGCTTCCGCCGGACCCGGCCTGTCTTGTAAGTATCGGATTCGGTCACCTCGGCTAAGTGGCCAATTCCAGGGCACAGGAGACATGGAAAGAAGGCTCGCTGCCATTCTTTGCGCTGATATCGCCGGCTATTCCCGCATGATGGGTGTCGACGAGGCGGGGACGCATGCCTCGTTCAAGGCGCATCGCAGCGCGATCTACCCGATCATCCTCAACCATGGCGGCCGAATCGTCAAAAACACCGGCGACGGCTTCCTGCTGGAATTTCCGAGCATCATCGGCGCGATCGAGGCTGCCGTCGCGATGCAGACCCTGATGGCCGAGCGCAACGAACATCTGCCGGCCGACCGCGCCATGCACTTCAGGATGGGCGTCCACATGGGCGACGTCATGGCCGACGAGGACGAAGTGTTCGGCGACGACGTCAACATCGCGGTCCGTCTCGAGACGGTCGCCGTGCCGGGTGGCATCGCAGTGTCGGACAAGGCCCGCACCGAGTCAGGGCGGCGGCTTGCCGTAACCCTGGTCGATGCCGGCCCGCACCGCTTCAAGAACATCGCCGAGCCGGTCCATGTCTGGACCTGGGCGCCGGCCGGATCCGATCTCCAGGAGAAGACGCCGGATGACGGCCCCCATCTGCCGGGGCAATATCGGACCGCGATCGTCGGTGTGCTGCCGTTCGACAATCTGAGCGGCGGCGCCGACGAATATTTCTCCGACGGCCTGACCGAGGATCTGATCCACGCGCTGTCGCTGCAATCCTTCTACCGCGTGCTGAGCCGCAACTCGACCTTCGCCTACAAGGGCAAGAACGTCTCGACCCGCCTGATCGCGCGCGAAATCGACGCGAGCTATCTGATCCAGGGCTCGGTGCGCCGCGCCGGCAACAAGATCCGCGTCTCCGCCGAGTTGATCGCGCCCGAGAAGGGCGAGCAGCTGTGGACCGGCCGCTACGACCGCGACATGGGCGACCTGTTCGCGATGCAGGACGAGATCACCGCCAACCTTTCCGCCGCGGTGGCCCAGGAGATCTACCGCGCCGAGGCCTCGGCACCGGCGCGCTCGCCGAACGCCGAACTGACCGCGTGGGATCGCTTCCTGAAGGGTCTGTCGCACTACTATCACCAGACCAAGGAGGACTGCGAAACTGCGATCGCGCTGTTCAAGGAGGCGATCGAGCTCGACCCCGCGCTGTCGATCGCGCGCGCCTATCTCGCGCTGATCCAGATCCAGAGTATCCAGTTCGGCTGGATTCCGAGCACGCGCGAATTGTGGGCCTCGTCGGTCAGCCTGGCCGAAAGCAGCGTCCGGCTCGACCCGCGCTCCTCGTTCGCATTTTCGCTGCTGGCCTATCTGCATGCGATGCAGGGCCACTACGAAGCCGCGATGGACGCCATCAAGCGGGCGATCGAGCTCAATCCCTACGACATGGGCGCCCGCGGCGTCCTTGGAATCTGCCACATGGTGATCGGCGATCATCGCAAGGCGGTCGATCTGTTCTCGACGGCGGTTCAGCGCGGTAACAGCGACCCGCGCTACCAATGGGCCGCGCTGAACGCGTTCAGCCATTATCTGCTCGGGCAATATGACGCCTCGCTGTCATGGTCGCGCGAGGGGCTGTATCTCAACCCGAACCATCTGCAGTGTCTGGCGGTGCGCAGCGCCGCGCTCGCCCAGCTCGGCCGCGCCGACGAAGCCGCGCAGGCGGCCGAGGCGCTGCTCGCCAGCCATCCCGACCTCACGGTCGAACGTCATTTGCGCAATTTCCACTGGAAGAACCCGGCCGACATCGCGCTCTATCGCGATGGCCTCTTGAAAGCCGGCCTCCCGTTCGGCAAACTCGCTCTGGTTGCATCCAACTCGAAATTCGCCGCTGATTCCTGAGCGAATTCATCCACCGGTAATGGATGCTTTTTAAGCTGAAGCTTTTCAGGATGTGGTTTGATGTCCGATACGGCTGCAAGCGCGGCACCCGCCCCGCAGGTTTCCCCTGACAATCCCTGCCCGTTCCTGCGTGCGCTGGTCGCCGGCGACTATGTCGGCGGCCATATCGTGCCGCTGCCGAAGCTGACCGAAACCATCGACCGCGCCACCGGCAAGACCGGCCTTCCGGCGCTCAGCGCCGGCGCCAAGATCTTCATGGTCGCGCAGATGGCCAACGGCATCGGCCCCTTCAGCCAGATTCGCAGCCTGTTGCAGGGCGCGATCCTCGACGAGTTGCGCAATGGCCCGCTCGACAAGCACGGCGCCGGCTCGCGCATCCTCGACCAGCATGCCGTCGTGCATGAGGACGAGATCGCGCGGCTCGCGACCTTCGGCACGGACCACAGGGCGCCCGACGGCAGCGTCGAACGCGGGCTGTCGGCCTCCGAGATCAAGAACTTCATGGCGGCAAACTTCCAGCGCGCCAAGGACGAGCATCCGGCGTCCTACGCGATCCTGCACTGCTACTATCCGCTGCTGATGCTCGGCGAGTGGCCGGTGCTGCTCGACATCATGGGCAAGGGCGAAGGCAAGGACCGCTATCTCAGCGTCGCCGAGGTCAGGACCTTGTTCGTGGAAAAGCGCTTTCCCGACCGGATCGTCGCGCTGCTGCAGGGCTAGATTTCTTTTTGACGCGTTTTCTTCACGCGAACCGGTATCCACTTCGCTCGAAAACGCTATCGTTCACTTGAACAGCGGCGTGCCGGGCACGAAGGCGTCGAATGCCGCCCAGAATTGCGCGCGGTAGCGATCCTGCTCCTGCAGGATCTCGTGCTTGGAGCCGGCGATCACGAGATGCGAGCCGGCGCGCAGATGGTAGGCGAACTCCTCGATCGCCGCCGTCGACACCACCTCGTCATTGCTCGCCGCCAGCATCAGGATCGGCTGGCGGATTTCGGTCGGATACGACATGCCGCGGAAGGTGCGCATCGCGGTGAACGCGGTGTCGGCCCAGGCGATCGTCGGCGCCGCGATGCCGAGCGTCGGGTCTTCTTCCAGGATCGCCGCGTTGCGGGCGTGGCGCACCGGGTCGCTGGTCACGGGATTACCAATGAAGGGCGCGAGGCCGACCAGCTCGTCGCCGCCGCCCGGAACGTAACGGCCACCCTGCCCGGCCAGCCGCATGATCCGGAGCAGCGCGCTCGGAAACAACGACACGCGCCGGCGCGGCAGGTCGATCATCGGCGCCGACAGCACCATGCGGTCGAACCAGCGCTTGCCGGCATGCGCGATCCTCAGCATGACAGCGCCGCCCATCGAATGCGCCAGCGCGAAATAGGGCGGCGGACAATCCGGCAGCACCACCTGCTGCACGAAGGTCTCGACGTCGACCTCGTAGTCGGCGAAGTCGCGCACGTAACCCTTGCGCGGATCGCGCAACCGCCGCGACGAATGGCCTTGCCCGCGCCAGTCGATCATCGCCACCGCGAAACCGCGGTCGCGCAGGTCGCGCACGGTCTCGAAATATTTCTCGATCATCTCGCCGCGCCCGCCGAACACGCAGACCGTGCCCTTGCGGCCGGGCGGCGGCGCCCAGCGCGCGAAGCGCAGCTCGGCCCCGTCGGGCGTCTTGATGGTGCCACTGACAACGTCGTCCGGAACCGGGTTGGCGGGGATCGAGACGAGCGTCATGCAGGAGACCGGAGTGGAGGGACAGGGTGGAGATCAAGGACGCCGGCGCAGAAAAAAGCGACGCGGTTTCCGCCTCTTGAACGCGACGTGACCCCTCCCATATCACCTCAGTGCAGGCCGCTACCAGTGTTTCGGAACCGGAACATCAGGCTGCACACATCTAAGCCCGGCCCGATGGCGGGCGGGTAACTGAAACAGTCGCTCATTGGAGGACTACCCTATGCGTAGCTACGACCTGACTCCGTTCTATCGTTCCACCGTCGGCTTCGACCGCCTCTTCAGCCTGCTCGATCAGGTGACCTCGGACGGCAGCCCCGGCTATCCCCCCTACAACATCGAGCGCACCGGCGAGAATGCTTACCGGATCAGCGTTGCGGTCTCCGGCTTCTCGCAGGCCGAGCTTTCGATCGTCGCGAAAGAGAACACGCTGACGATCAAGGGCGAGAAAACCGCCAACGAGAACTCCGGCAACAGCGCCGAAGTGCTCTATCGCGGCATCGCCTCCCGCGCCTTCGAGCGCGTCTTCCAGCTTGCCGACTTCGTGCAGGTGAAGAACGCTTCGCTCGAGAACGGCCTGCTCCACGTCGATCTCGTCCGCGAGATTCCCGAGGCCAAGAAGCCCCGCAGCATTCCGATCGGCGGCGGCGAGAAGGCCCCGCAGGTGGTTGACGGCTCGGCCAGCAAGGTCGCGGCCTAAGCGACATATCCCGCGTCAGCAGATATTGGCTGAACGCGAAAACGCCCCGGGAAACCGGGGCGTTTTTGTTGTTGGCGTCGTAGCCCGGATGGAGCGCAGCGAATCCGGGGACCTTTGTCCTGGCGCGACCGTCCCGGATTACGCGGAGCTTGTCATCGGGCGCGCGTTCGCGCGACCCGTTGGCTCCATCCGGGCTACGCAGCGACGCTGGTCACTCCAGCCCCTGCACCTTCGGCATCGCCTGGGTCGGCAGGATCGCGGGCGCCGGCGGCGGTGGAGCGGCCTGACCGACGGTCGGAGCTTCGGCTTGCTGAACGGCCTGCGGTGCGGCCGCCTGGGCTTCGGCCGGCTTCGGTGCGGCCGCGGCCGGCTCGGCCGGCGCGGGTGCAGCTGCCGGGCTCGGCGCAGTGGTCGGGGCGACGGCGGCCTGAGCCGCCGGCGCGGGAGGCTGGGCCGCCGCCGGGGCAGACGCCGGCGCCGGACCTGGCGTTGACCTAGCCGCGAGCGGGCTCCGCTTCGGCACCGGCACGCGGCTCGCGACATGCGGGATCGGGAGCGGCGGCCGCGGCACCCGGGCCTGGATTGGCCGCGGCATCGGGCCGACCGGGCCGTAGGTCGCGCTCATCTCCTCCTCGTAATTGTCGCCGAGCCGGTAGGCCGGCGTGAAGCGGACGATGTGCCCGTCGCGGGCGTCGATCACCAGCCGGCCGTCGTCGCCGCCCTGGTCGATCACCGAGATCGTGTAGACGAAGCCGCGCTGCTGGGGCGCGCCGAGCGGCAGATAACCGTTCTCGCGCAGCACGGTGTAGACCTCGACGGGCGGCAACAGGCTCGGGACGCGGCCAAAGCGCGGCGGCGGCGGAACCTCGGGCATCGCGGCGTAGGGCCCGTCCATGTCGGATACCCTGACGAGAGCCGGGCTTCCAATCCGGGCGGATGTCACCAGCTGCGCCTGGGCCGAGGCTGCGCTGAGCGCGAGCGCGGCGGCTGCAATCGAACCTGTGAACAACTTCATCGCCGTAACTCCTGTCTGGCCCGCCTTGAGGAGCTTCCCGCTCTCTTGCCGGCTTGCCGGGCAAAATTTCGGTTTGAATTCCGGCGGTCCTTGGTCCCTCCTTGGGCCAGATCACGGCGTGTTTGCTTCGAATCAGGGGCGCGGCGGGCCCGCCGAGCTGTCCGATCCAAGCATGCGGGCAAGGACTTCCTCGCGCTTGTGTGATAGACAAAAATTTGGCAAGGTCGAGGTTAGGACAGCAAAGCTGTCTCAATTTCGAGGCCATTCCGGCATAGGGATTGCAACGAAACCTTGGCGCCCCGGGCTCCGAGAATGCTGCAGGCAGGGCCGTCCCCCAGGGGACGTTGAAACGCCCGTCGCCTGAATCTAGGAAAATGCGGCTCGCGGCGGACGAGCGGTGGCCCGGTGGGTGCCGCAACGTCCAAGGTGCGCCAAATACGGTGAGGCCCCTTACGAAAGGGAGAGGACACATGAGCGGGTCGGAATTCGAGCGCGAAACCATCGTGACAGGCATGCTGTCGGCGACCGCGGACTCGAGAGCCGCCGATGCCGCGCATGATGCGTCCTATGGACCACACACCCCCGAGCTTCACACCTGGCGCCCGCAGGCCGAAGGCCTGTACGACCTGAGTCTGGAAAAGGATTCCTGCGGCGTCGGCTTCATCGCCAACATCAAGGGCCAGAAGTCGCATCAGATCGTCTCCGACGCGCTGAGCATCCTGTGCAACCTCGAGCATCGCGGCGCCGTCGGCGCCGACCCGCGCGCCGGTGACGGCGCCGGCATCCTGGTGCAGATCCCGCACGCCTTCTTCGCGCGCAAGACCTCCGAGCTCGGCTTCAAGCTGCCGAAGCCCGGCGAATACGCCATCGGCGCGCTGTTCATGCCGCGCGATGCCGCGTGGCGGAACGTGATCAAGAGCATCATCGCCGACGAGATCAAGAACGAGGGCTTCAAGCTGCTCGGCTGGCGCGACGTGCCGTCGGACAACTCGTCGCTCGGCGTCACGGTAAAGCCGACCGAGCCCTATCACATGCAGGTCTTCATCGGACGCAACAATGCGGTCAAGACCGAGGACGATTTCGAGCGCCGGCTCTATATCCTGCGCAAGTCGATCTCGCAGGCGATCTATCAGCGCCGCGACCGCGGCATGGCGGGCTATTACCCGTGCTCGCTGTCGTGCCGCACCGTGATCTACAAGGGCATGTTCCTCGCCGACCAGCTCGGCAAGTACTATCCCGACCTGCATGAAGCGGATTTCGACAGCGCGCTGGCGCTGGTGCATCAGCGCTTCTCGACCAACACCTTCCCGACCTGGTCGCTGGCGCATCCCTACCGGATGATCGCCCATAACGGCGAAATCAACACGCTGCGCGGCAACGTCAACTGGATGGCGGCGCGGCAGGCTTCCGTGCATTCGGAGCTCTACGGCAAGGACATCAGCCGCCTGTGGCCGATCTCCTATGAAGGCCAGAGCGACACCGCCTGCTTCGACAACGCGCTCGAATTCCTGGTGCAGGGCGGCTACTCGCTGCCGCATGCCGTGATGATGATGATTCCGGAAGCGTGGGCCGGCAATCCCCTGATGGATGAGCAGCGCCGCGCCTTCTACGAATATCATGCCGCGCTGATGGAGCCGTGGGACGGCCCGGCCGCGATCGCCTTCACCGACGGCCGCAAGATCGGCGCGACGCTGGACCGCAACGGCCTGCGCCCGGCGCGCTATCTCGTCACCAAGGACGACCGCATCGTGATGGCGTCCGAGATGGGCGTGCTGAAGATTCCGGAGGACCAGATCGTCACCAAGTGGCGGCTGCAGCCCGGCAAGATGCTGCTCGTCGACCTCGAGCAGGGCCGCCTGATTCCCGACGACGAGATCAAGGCCGACCTCGCGAAGAGCCATCCCTACAATGACTGGCTGCACCGCACCCAGATCCAGCTCGAGGAGCTGCCGGATGCGCCGGCCAAGGGCGTGCGCTCCAACCTGCCGCTGCTCGATCGGCAGCAGGCGTTCGGCTACAGCCAGGAAGACATCACGATCCTGATGACGCCGATGGCGGCCACCGGCGAGGAGGCTGCCGGCTCGATGGGCAACGACACGCCGATCTCGGCGCTGTCAGACAAGCCGAAGCAGCTGTTCACCTACTTCAAGCAGAACTTCGCGCAGGTCACGAACCCGCCGATCGACCCGATCCGCGAAGAGATCGTGATGAGCCTCGTCTCGATCATCGGGCCGCGGCCGAACCTGTTCGACCTGCAGGGCGTCGCCTCGACCCAGCGCCTCGAAGTGCGGCAGCCGATCCTGACCGATGCCGATCTCGAGAAGATCCGCTCGATCTCCGACGTTCCCGAGACCCACTTCAAGTCGCGCACGCTCGACACCACCTTCCACGCCGGCTTCGGCGCAGCGGGCATGGAGCAGGTGCTCGACGAGCTCTGCGCGCGCGCCGAGGGCGCGGTGCGCGAGGGCATCAACATCATCATCCTGTCGGACCGCATGACCGGCACCGACCGGATTCCGATCCCGTCGCTGTTGGCCTGCGCCGCCGTGCATCATCATCTGATCCGCACCGGCCTGCGCACCTCGGTCGGCCTCGTCGTGGAATCCGGTGAGCCGCGCGAAGTGCATCACTTCGCCTGCCTCGCCGGCTACGGCGCCGAAGCGATCAACCCTTATCTCGCGTTCGAAACCATCCTCGCGATGAAGGACCGCCTGCCTGGCGCGCTCGACGACTACGAGATCGTCAAGCGCTACATCAAGTCGATCGGCAAGGGCCTGCTCAAGGTGATGTCCAAGATGGGCATCTCGACCTACCAGTCCTATTGCGGCGCGCAGATCTTCGACGCGGTCGGCCTCAAGGCGGACTTCGTCGCCAAGTATTTCGCCGGCACCCACACAAGGATCGAGGGCGTCGGCCTCGGCGAGATCGCCGAGGAGACCGTGCGGCGCCACACCGATGCGTTCGGTGACGGCCAGATCTACAAGAGCGCGCTCGATGTCGGCGGCGAATATGCCTACCGCACCCGTGGCGAGGACCATGCCTGGACCGCGGAATCGGTCTCGACGCTGCAGCATGCCGTGCGCGGCAACTCGCTGGAGCGCTACCGGGCGTTCGCCAAGATCCTCAACGAGCAGTCCGAGCGTCTGTTGACGCTGCGCGGCCTGTTCCGAATCAAGAGCGCCGAGGACGACAAGCGCAAGCCGGTCAAGCTCGAGGACGTCGAGCCGGCCAAGGACATCGTCAAGCGGTTCTCGACCGGCGCGATGTCGTTCGGCTCGATCTCGCGCGAGGCGCACACCACGCTCGCGATCGCGATGAACCGGATCGGCGGCAAGTCGAACACCGGCGAAGGCGGCGAGGAATCCGACCGCTTCAAGCCGATGCCCAACGGCGATTCAATGCGCTCGGCGATCAAGCAGGTCGCCTCGGGCCGGTTCGGCGTGACGACGGAATACCTCGTCAACTCCGACATGATGCAGATCAAGATGGCGCAGGGCGCCAAGCCCGGCGAAGGCGGCCAGCTGCCCGGCCACAAGGTCGACGCGACGATCGCGCGCGTGCGGCATTCGACGCCGGGCGTCGGCCTGATCTCGCCGCCGCCGCATCACGACATCTACTCGATCGAAGATCTCGCCCAACTGATCTACGACCTCAAGAACGTCAATCCCGACGGCCAGGTCTCGGTCAAGCTGGTGTCCGAGGTCGGCGTCGGCACGGTTGCGGCCGGCGTCGCCAAGGCGCGCGCCGACCATGTCACCATCGCGGGCTTCGAGGGCGGCACCGGTGCCTCGCCCCTGACCTCGATCAAGCATGCCGGCTCGCCGTGGGAGATCGGCCTTGCGGAAACCCATCAGACGCTGGTGCGCCAGCGGCTGCGCAGCCGTATCGCGGTCCAGGTCGACGGCGGCTTCCGCACCGGCCGTGACGTCGTGATCGGCGCGCTGCTCGGCGCCGACGAGTTCGGCTTCGCCACCGCGCCGTTGATCGCGGCGGGCTGCATCATGATGCGCAAGTGCCACCTCAACACCTGCCCGGTCGGCGTCGCAACCCAGGATCCGGTGTTGCGCAAGCGCTTCACCGGCCAGCCCGAGCACGTCATCAACTACTTCTTCTTCGTCGCCGAGGAAGTGCGCGAGATCATGGCGCAGCTCGGCTACAAGACGTTCGACGAGATGGTCGGCCAGGTCCAGATGCTGGACCAGACCGCGCTGGTCTCGCACTGGAAGGCCAAGGGCCTCGATTTCTCCAAGCTGTTCGTGCGGCAAAAGGAGGAGAAGGGCCAGACGATCTTTCACTCGGAGAGCCAGAACCACCATCTGGACGCCGTGCTCGACCGCCGGCTGATCGAGCAGGCGCAGGCCGCGCTCGATCGCGGTGCGCCGGTCAAGATCGAGGAAGAGATCAACAACACCGACCGTTCCGCCGGCGCGATGCTGTCGGGCGCGGTGGCCAAGATCTACGGCCATGCCGGCCTGCCGCTCGACACCATCCATGTCGGCCTGAAGGGCACCGCGGGACAGGCGTTCGGCGCCTGGCTCGCCAAGGGCGTCACCTTCGAGCTCGAGGGTGAAGGCAACGACTATGTCGGCAAGGGCCTCTCGGGCGGCTGCATCATCGTCAAGCCGCCGAAGAACTCCGGCATCGTGCCGGAGGAATCGATCATCGTCGGCAACACCGTGATGTACGGCGCGATCGCAGGCGAGTGCTACTTCCGCGGCATCGCCGGCGAGCGCTTCGCGGTGCGTAACTCCGGCGCGGTCGCGGTCGTCGAAGGCGCCGGCGATCACTGCTGCGAATACATGACCGGCGGCATCGTGGTGGTGCTCGGCAAGACCGGACGCAACTTCGCGGCCGGCATGTCGGGCGGCATCGCCTATGTGCTGGACGAGAGCGGCGACTTCAACAAGCTCTGCAATCTTTCGATGGTCGAGCTGGAGCCGGTGCTGTCGGAGGAGATGATCAACGCCGACACCTACCACCACTCCGGCGATCTCGAGGCGCATGGCCGGGTCGACGTGTTCCAGAACCTGCTCGACTCCGACGTGGAGCGGCTGCATGTCCTGATCACGCGTCACGCCAAGCTGACCTCTTCGAAGAAGGCGGCCGAAATACTCGCCGACTGGAAGAGCTGGCTGCCGAAATTCCGCAAGGTGATGCCGGTGGAGTACCGCCGCGCGCTGAAGGAAATGAAGGCCAACGCCGACGCCGAGCCGAAGATCGCGATCGGCGCGTAATATCACCGGGCGTCATTCCGGGGCGCGCCATTGGCGCGAGCCCGGAATCTCGCCAGACCACTTCGAGACCTCCGGGTCTGCGCCTCGCGGCGCAGCCCGGAATGACGGACAACTGAGATGCAGGGGCATCGGGTTTCAATGGGTAAGATCACAGGTTTTCTCGAGATCGAGCGGCATGACCGCAAGTACGAGCCGGTCGCCGATCGGCTCAAGAACTTCAACGAGTTCGTCATTCCGCTGAGCGAGAAGGACACGCGCGACCAGGCCGCGCGCTGCATGAATTGCGGCATCCCCTATTGCCACGGCACTGGCTCGACCGCGCCGGGCACGCCGGGCTGCCCGGTCAACAACCAGATCCCCGATTTCAACGACCTCGTCTATCAGGGCAACTGGGAAGAGGCCTCGCGCAACCTGCACTCGACCAACAATTTCCCCGAGTTCACCGGCCGGATCTGCCCGGCGCCGTGCGAGGCGTCCTGCACGCTCAACATCGACGACAACCCGGTCACCATCAAGACCATCGAATGCGCGATCGTCGACCGCGCCTGGGACAATGGCTGGCTGAGGCCGGAGATCGCGGCCGCCAAGACCGGCAAGAAGGTCGCCGTGATCGGCTCCGGCCCCGCTGGCCTCGCCGCCGCGCAGCAGCTCGCGCGCGCCGGCCACGAGGTGCATGTCTACGAGAAGTTCGCCAAGGCCGGCGGCCTGCTGCGCTATGGCATTCCCGACTTCAAGATGGAGAAGAACATCATCGACCGCCGCGTGGCGCAGATGGAAGCCGAGGGCGTCACCTTCCACTACGGCAAGGCCGTGGGCGGCTCGACACCCGGCGCGATCGACCCGCAGGAACTCGCCAAGCAGTATGACGCCGTGGCGTTGACCGGCGGCGCGGAAGCCCCGCGCGATCTGCCGATCCCGGGCCGCGACCTCGCCGGCATCCACTTCGCGATGGACTTCCTGCCGCAGCAGAATCGCCGCGTCTCCGGCGAGCCGCCGAACGGCGCCGCCGACATCCTGGCCGGCGGCAAGCATGTCGTCGTGATCGGCGGCGGCGACACCGGATCGGACTGCATCGGCACCTCGTTCCGGCAAGGCGCGAAGTCCGTGACCCAGCTCGAGATCATGCCGGCGCCGCCCGAGCACGAGAACAAGGGCGTGACCTGGCCGAACTGGCCGCTGAAGATGCGGACCTCGTCGAGCCAGGCCGAGGGCGCGGTGCGCGAATACGCCGTGCTGACGACGAAGTTCGAGGGCAAGGACGGCAAGGTCACCAAGCTGCATTGCGTCAAGGTCGACGACAAGTTCAAGCGGCTGCCCGGCACCGAGTTCACGCTCGACGCCGAGCTGGTGCTGCTGGCGATGGGCTTCGTCCATCCGGTGCACGAGGGTCTGCTCAAGACGCTGGGCATCGAGCTCGACCAGCGCGGCAATGTGCGCGCCTCCCTGCAGGACTATCAGACCTCGCGCGCGAAGATCTTCTCCGCCGGCGACATGCGCCGCGGCCAGTCGCTCGTAGTCTGGGCGATCCGCGAAGGCCGCCAGTGCGCGCGCTCGATCGACAGCTTCCTGATGGGCAAGACCGACCTGCCGGGATAAGCACCTCGGCCGTCACGCCGGACCACAGCCACACACTGAACTGTCATCGCCCGCGAAAGCGGGCGATTTTACCAGGGTAGCTTGCGAGCACCGAAGTCCACCTGCCTTTTGCGCCACAAGCGCACTTCTGATGTCAAACTCGCCGTTCGACTGCTCGTTTTGGAGTCCTATGTTACGAACAGCGTGAAGTTCGAAAGGTCAAAAGCTGGTCCTCGACGCAAAATTCCGAGCAGCTTGTTTGGCGTATCACCCGGCCGCACGTCTGAGCCGGCACCTGTGCTCTTCAAGACTAAATGATTATTCACAAAGTCGAGAACTCGAATGTTGCGCTTAAAGCGGCTACTTGCGAACTGACTAAGATCTAGCATGTAGACCTCGGACCTGTGCCCCGCCAATCGTTCGTCTGAGACGCTCGAATTGATTAGATGGATTAGGGATCATAGTCGGCTCGATTTCTCTCAAGCCTAGCAGTCTTGATTTCATTCTCCCAATGAGCTCGGTCAACAAAGTCTTTGGGAAGATGCTTTGGCACATCTTGGTGAGACTCATGGTCATCGCCCTTGTGCACGAAGAAGACAACCGACCGTGCAGCGTGATACATTGCGTAGTAAGCGCGAGCCAAGCCAATGCGACAATTCTGGTTTGGCTGTATCAGGACCGAACGTGCCGCCTTCAAGAATCCCTGCGCTAAGTGGAACCTGTCCCTGCAGGCGTTCTCGATTAGCTGATCAAGGGTAAACCCTGATTGAGAGGATAGGTGGATGCCATAACCCATCTTGCCGATGGCATCCATTGTACTCTTGGTAAAAAGCAAGCGGTGCTTGTCGGGCAGCTTGGGCATGGAGGCTAAAAACTCTTGAGGATTACAATTTCGGCCGAGCTATCGACAAGGTTGCATATCGCATTAGTAGATACCAGAAAAAGGCCGCGCATCTAGAAATTGAGGAGCCCCTTTCTAGTTCTGCACCCGCACGCCCAGCATCACCACCGTCGATGCAGAGCTCTGTCCGGCCAGGTTCGAATCCAGCCAGTCGCGGCGGACCGTGCCCTTGATCCAGAGGCTGCGGGTCATCTTGTAGATCAGGTCGGCGGACACCGAGTAGATGGTGTCGTTGCGATTGTCGCCCTGGTACTCAAGCGTGCCGTAGGTGAACTTGCCGATCGCGGTCAGCCAGCGGCGGAAGTCGTGGTCGACCTCGACGGTGTAGGTGCGCGACAGCACGCCGGAGGTGCCGGGCAGCGTGGTCTCGCCGAGCTGGGTGTCGGAATAGAATTTCGCCGTGGTCAGCGGCGTCGCGGTCCAGGTCAGCGACGCCGTCGTGAGCAGCCCCTCGAGCCGGTTGAGCCGCGTATCGGCGTAATCGCGCATCGCGTAGCCGATCGAGATTTCGCCGAACAGCAGCCGCGTGAACTCGAACGAGGTGCCGGCCTTGGCGTAGCCGCCCGATGAATCGCGCGCATAACCGGCGCGGTCGAGATAGAGATCGTGGACGCGGCTGTCGCCCTGCACCTCGATGAAGGGCTTTATGGCCGGGTTGAGCTCATAGCTGACGCGGCCGATGCCGCCATATTGCGTGAAGTTGCGGTCGTCGTTCGACGACGAGGTGCCGTCGGTCAGCTTCGACCACTGGTAATCGGTGCGGTCGACGGTGGCACCGAGCGAGACCTGCATGCGGTTGAAATGCTGGTCGATGCCGAAGGTGCCGCCCACCGTGCTGTAGATCGGATATTTGGCGAGGCCGGCCTGCACGTTCGGGCTGCCGGGATTGTCGGTCGAGACCAGCATGCGGGCCTGCGCCAAGAGATGCGTGTCTCTGGAGACGTCGAGACGGCCGTCGATATGGCCGGTGAAGCTCGGGCGGTCGATATCGAGCGGCGCCGACAGCGGCGTGCCGTCGATCGGCGTCAGCTGCGAGCCGTAGCCTGTGAACGAGCCGCGCAGATCGGCGACGACGGCGTGGCGCTCCCAGTCCGACACCGCGAGGAATTCCGGCGCGACCATGTAGAACGCCTTGCCTTGCGGCGAATTCAAGCGGCCCGGATTGGTGTCGTAGCCGGCCATCGCCTCGACCGCGGTCTTGACCATGAACGAGCCGGCGTAGTCGCCGACCGCGCCGAACGGATCGTCGTCGATCTTGAGCCGCCTGCGCGGCGGCTGGCCGACGATGGTGCCGGCCATCGCGGCCGGCAGCGGCGGCTTGTTGGCGGCCTCCGACGGCGGGATCGACAGCCGCAATTGCCCCGCCGCGGTCAACGGCTGTGGCGTGGGCACCGGCGAGCCGGGTCCCGGCGGCGGCTTCGGCTTGGCCTGGCCCGGATAATATTTCGGCTTCAGCCGCTTCCGATTGAGCGAGTCATAGCCTGATGTCGCGGCGCCGTTGGCGGCAGGGAGACCGTAGGTCGGGACCTGTCCGACGCGTTCCGAGGTTGATGTCGACGACGACGAGGCACGCCGGCCAGGATCGGCGTCGGGCAGCCTCAAGCCGTTGAGCGGATCCATGGCATCGGCGGTGGTCCGGCGCAGCGGCGAATCCTGGGTGATGACCTGGCTCTGCCGGTTCGGGCTGAACAGATCGGGCGTCACGGTCTGGGCGTTGGCGAGCCCGGTCGTCGCGGTCAGCGCAAGGGTCAGCAAAAGGCATGGCAAAACCACGCGAATGCAGCATCCGCGCCGATTTGGGCCGCTTGCTGGCCGCCGCCACACGATGGGAATACTCCAACGAATCCATGCACTTGACGTACGCATCTCGCCGGGCGGCGAAAAACGTCGTTAATGGAGTTAAAACAATTATGGTTAATGAGCCGTTGAGGATCCGCCGCCGCGCGTCGCATCGCGGAATCGAACGTGCTAAGGGAGACGCCCGGGTGCAAAACCCCTTCCCTGGAATCCGAAATGGCCAAACCGAAACCGCTGATGACCAAATCATCCGGCCCCGATGACGGCGCCGTTCAGTCGGCGCTCCGCACCCTCGATGCCGAAGCAAGCGGCGTCGCTGCGCTCTCCGCGGCGCTCAAGTCCGACCTCGGCGCGGCGTTCACGGCGGCGGCCGAGCTGATCCGCAAGGCCAAGGGGCGGCTGATCGTCACCGGGCTCGGCAAGTCGGGCCATATCGGCCGCAAGATCGCCGCGACCTTCGCCTCGACCGGCACGCCGGCGTTCTTCGTGCACACTGCCGAAGCCAGCCACGGCGACCTCGGCATGATCACCGCCGACGACGCGATCCTGGCGCTGTCATGGTCCGGCGAGCAGCCGGAGATGCGCAATCTGATCGCCTATGCCGCGCGCTTCGGCATCCCGTTGATCGCGATGACCGCCGACAAGGACTCGACGCTGAGCAAGGCCGCCGACGTGCAGCTGACGCTGCCGAAGGCGCGCGAGGCCTGCCCGCATAATCTGGCGCCGACCACGTCCTCGCTGATGATGCTGGCGCTCGGCGATGCGCTGGCGATCGCGCTGCTCGAAGGCCGCGGCTTCACCTCGACCGATTTCAGCGTGCTGCATCCGGGCGGCAAGCTCGGCGCGCTCCTGAAATTTGCCCGCGACCTGATGCACAGCGGCGACGCGCTGCCGCTGAAGCCGCTCGGCACCAAGATGTCGGACGCGCTGGTCGAGATGACCTCGAAGGGCTTTGGCTGCGTCGGCATCGTCGACCGCCACGGCCATCTCGCCGGCATCGTCACCGACGGCGATTTGCGCCGGCAGCTGACGCGCCTCGACCTTTTGACGCTGTCGGTCGACGAGGTGATGACCAAGACCCCGAAGACGATCAGCCGCGATACGCTGGCCGGCGAAGCGCTGGAGCTGCTCAACGCCTCGAAGATCACGACGCTGATCGTGACCGATGCAAAGAAGCCGGTCGGCATCATCCATCTGCACGATCTGCTGCGCGCGGGAGTGGCGTAAGGCCACGCTTCCTTCCGTCATTGCGAGCGAAGCGAAGCAATCCATCTCTCCGCTTGCGGAGGCATGGATTGCTTCGTCGCTTCGCTCCTCGAATGACGGCGGTTAGCTCGGAAATCTTGCCGCGGTCGCCTCCAGCGGCAGGGCCAGCGCGTTGGCGAGGTAGGAGACCGTGCGGTAGAAGCCGCACAGCAGGATGATCTCCAGCACCTGATCTTCATCATAATGCGTCGACAGCGCCGCGAACTCCGCGTCATCCAGCGTCGCCCGCGCATGCAGCGCATCGACTGCGGCGATCATCGCTTGTTCGGCCGGCGACCAGCAGTCGGCATCGGCCGCACCACGCACGGTGGCGTGGACCTGCTGCTCCGACAGCCCGGCGGCGGCGCCGAACGCCGTGACATGCACGCCCCATTCATACTCGCAGGCATTGAGCGCGCAGGTGCGGTCGATCACGATCTCGCGCTCCCGCAACGGCAGCGGCCCGCGGTCCAGCAGGCTGCCGCCGCGAAACTTCTCCCAGGCGCGCGGGTGGCCCGCCATCATGCGGAACAGCACCAGCGGCGGCTTGCCGCGCATGATGCGGTCGAAATGCTGTTGAACGTCCGCTGCGTAAGGCGGATCGAGCGGCACGATACGTGACATGGGTTGATCTCGCTGCTACATTTACTGTAGCTGTACGCTACAATATCTGTAGCGACCGACGCAAGCGAGATTCAAGAGGGGTTCGCGACATGGCGAAGCAGGTTCCAGCCACGAAATCCGGCGTCCGCGGCTCACGGACCGGCCGCCCGATCATGGCGCTGCTCGATCTCTTGGGGCGGCGCTGGACCTTGCGCATCGTCTGGGAGCTGCGCGAGGGCGCACTGACCTCGCGCGCGTTGCGCACCGCCTGCGACGAGGCCTCACCGACGATCCTGCAGACGCGGTTGACCGAGCTGCGCGAGGCCGGGTTCGTCGAGCTGACGGATGATGGTTACGGCCTCACCGCGCTCGGCCGGGAGCTGTTTGCGACCTTCACGCCGCTCCAGCGATTCGCAGAACGCTGGAGCAAGCAGGGCGGCAGCTAAGCCGTGATGAAGTTAGGTGGAACTGGCAACCGCGAAGACGCTGCGCTCCCTCTCCCGCTTGCGGGGGAGGGGCTGGGGTGGGGGTATCACCGCGAATCCCATCGTGGAGAGAGCCCCCACCCGCCGCGCTACGCGCGTCGGCCTCCCCCGCAAGCGGGAGAGGCGAAACGAGTCTCCGGTCCGGCCTGACTCAACTAAGAAATCGTCGCGCCTTAGACCGCCGCCACCGTCAGGCTCGCGCCGTCGGCGCGGACCACCTTCACCCGGCTGCCGGCCGGCGCATCGGGGCCGGCGACGCGCCAGACCGTGTCGTCGATCCGCACCGTGCCCGAGCCATCGACGATCGGCTTCTCCAGCGTGAATTCGCGGCCGACCAGGGCTTCGTTGCGGCGGTTGAGGAATGGATTGGTCTTGCTCGCCTCGGTCGCGCCTTTGGCAAAATGCCGCCACGCCGGCACCGCCAGCGCGGCGAACACCGCGAACATCAGGAGCTGCGTCTGCCAGGACGGCGTGAAGATGAACGACAGCAGCCCGACCAGCAGCGCCGCGAGCCCGAGCCAGAACAGGAAGACGCCTGGCGCTGCGAGCTCCAGCGCCATCAGGATGAAGCCGAAGATCAGCCAGTTCCAGGTACCCAGTGTCGAAAACATCTCGGCCATGACACGACCTCTCACATTGCAGGCGCGATGCCGTCACACCTTTACCGCTGCGGCGGCACCGGCGGTGGCGGCGTCGGACCGGCCGGAGGCACCGAGCCGCGCCGTGCGGCGGCAGCGGCGGATGCGGCACTCTCGCCGAAGGTGGCCTTGGCGATCTCGCCAATGCCGGCGAGCGAGCCGAGGATGCTGGTCGCCTCGATCGGCAGCATCAGCACTTTCTGGTTCGGCGAATCAGCCAATTGTCCGAACGCCTTGATGTATTTGTCGGCGATGAAATAGTTCAGCGCGGCGACGTCGCCCTTGGCGATGGCATCGCTGACCATCTGGGTGGCTCTCGCCTCGGCTTCGGCGGAGCGCTCGCGCGCCTCGGCGTCGCGGAACGCAGCCTCTTTGCGGCCTTCGGCCTGCAGGATCTGGCCCTGCTTGGCACCCTCGGCGCGCAGGATCTCGGACTGCCGCTGGCCTTCCGCCTGCAAAATGTCGGCGCGCTTGACGCGCTCGGCCTTCATCTGCCGGCCCATCGCCTCGACGAGGTCGGCCGGCGGCACGATGTCCTTGATCTCGATTCGATTGACCTTCAGGCCCCAGGGCGACACCGCGGCGTCGACCACGCGCAGCAGCCGCTCGTTGATCTCGTCGCGATGCGACAGCACCTGGTCGAGGTCCATCGAGCCCATCACCGAACGGATGTTGGTCATGGTCAGCACGATAATCGCCTGGTTGAGATTGGCGACCTCGTAGCTCGCCTTCGCGGCATCGAACACCTGGAAGAACGCGACGCCGTCTACCGTCACGGTGGCGTTGTCCTTGGTGATCACCTCCTGCTCGGGGATGTTGATCACCTGCTCCATCATGTTCATCTTGCGCCCGATGCGATCGAAATACGGCACGATCAGATTGAGGCCTGGCGACAGCGTGCGGGTGTATTTGCCGAACCGCTCGATGGTCCAGTCATACCCCTGCGGGACGGTCTTGATCCCGGCGAACAGCGTGACGATGACGAGAAGAACAAGCGCGATCGCGAAAATGTCGAAGCCAGTCATAAAGTCCTCCAAGGCACCGCGAGACCCGCGAGACCGTCGCCAGGCACGGTCGTGCATTGGTCGGCAGGACCGCTCCGCCGGTTCAGCCGGCTGTTGTTCTCTCTAGCACATAGGAAGCGGTTGTCGGACTGCCAGATGCACGCAAGCTGAACACGAGATGCAGCAAGGCTGAACGAAGCGCGGTGTCCGGTGTCACGGATCGTTAACAATCAGATCCAGCCCGCTCGGATCAAGCCTTGCTAGATCCAGCCCTGGAGCTCGCGCAGCACGAGCTGGCGGATCACGTCCATGCCGCCATCGCTGTCGTTGAGGCAGGGGATGGCTGCGAACTGCTCGCCGCCATTGTGCCGGAATATCTCGGCGTTCTCCTGCGCGATCTCCTCCAGCGTCTCCAGGCAGTCGGCGGAGAAGCCGGGCGTGACCACGGCAATTCGTCGCACGCCGTCCTTGGCCAGCTTCTCAACTGTCTTGTCGGTATAGGGCTGCAGCCACTCGGCATTGCCGAAGCGCGACTGGAAGGTGAGGATCAGCCTGCCGGCATCGAGCCCGAGCCGCTTGCGCAGCGCGTTGGTGGTGGCAATGCACTGCGCCTGATAGGGATCGCCCTTGTCGACGTATTCCTTCGGCATGCCGTGGAACGATGCGAGGATGATCTCGGGCTGGAACGGCAGCGTCGCGAGATGGTCGTTGATCGAGACCGCGAGCGCCTCGATGTAGTCAGGATCATCGTAATAGGGCGGCGTCACCCGCAGGATCGGCTGCGCGCGCATGCCGGCCAGCACGCGAAACGCCTCGTCGCAGACCGTCGCCGACGTCGCTGCGGAATATTGCGGATAGAGCGGCACCAGCAGCAGCCGGCCGCAGCCTTGCGCCGCAAGAGCCTCGATGCGTTGCTTGATCGACGGATTGCCGTAGCGCATCGCCCAGTCGACAACGACGTGATCGTGATCGGCGATCGCCTCCGCCAGCTTGTCGGCCTGCGAGCGCGTGATGGTCTTCAGCGGCGATTCGTTCTTCTCGGTGTTCCAGATCTTCAGATAGTCGCGCGCCTTGCGAGCCGGACGGACGCGCAGGATGATGCAATTGAGGATCAGCTTCCAGAGCAGCCCCTGGTCCTCGATCACCCGCGGATCGGACAGGAATTCCCTCAGATAGACCCGAACGCCGGCGGCATCCGCCGTATCCGGCGTACCGAGATTGACCAGGAGCACGCCGACGCGTTCCGGCTTCGGCGCCGCGGCTGGCTTCGCGCTCTCGAAGGGGATCACCGTGCTCATGATGGCGTTGCGCCTAAGGTCCTTCGCTTGGGGGCTTTGGGCTTCGCGCGTTGCTCCAACCTTGTCAAGCCGAGTGCGGGTTGGCTACGTTCCGGTCCGTGAATGGGGAGGAACCATGACGATCGCCGAATGGTGCGTCTTCGGGACGCTGCTGCTCTCGCTGCTGACGATCGTATCGGTGAAATGGGCCGGCATAAGCGGTTTTGACAATTCAAAACCGCGCGATCCGGATTTCTACCACGACCCGATCCGCTCGCGGGCGCTCGGCGCCCACCAGAACGGCATCGAGGCCTTCCCGTTCTTCGCCTTCGCCGTGCTGCTTGCCGAATTCCGCGTCGGCCCGCTGCGGCTGATCGACGAGCTGGCGGTGCTGTTCCTGATCGTGCGGATCGCCTACGTCTTCACCTATATCGGCAACCGCCCGACGCTGCGCTCGATCCTCTGGAGCATCGGCTTTGCGATCAACATCGCGATCTTCTTCCTGCCGGCGATAAGGGGATATCTGACGAATTGAGTCCCCGGAGCCTTGTTACCCGTCATCCTGAGGAGCCCGCGCTTGCAGGCGTCTCAAAGGATGCACGGCCCGGATGGTGGCCGTCGATCCTTCGAGACGCGCTACGCGCTCCTCCAGCGACAAAGGCGAAGCTTTGCGCGGGGATGACGGATCACGGGACGGCGCGGACCAAGGACTTCAAAGACACGTCGCCCGCTCGGCCGCGACATAGCCGAACAGCAGCCCGAGCCCGAACAGCAGCACGAGCGCTGCGGCAGCGAACTCCAGGCCGCGCATGATCACCATGCCGCCGCCGTCGCGCGCGCCGCTCAGACGCTCCGCCACGCCGCGCGCCGACACTGCGACCAGCGCGATCGCCGCCACCGTGATGGCGGTGCCGAGCCCCATCACGAAGGTCGCGGCAACGCCGGCCCAGAACAGGCCCTGCGCCAGCGCGAACACCAGCACCAGGATCGCACCCGAGCACGGCCGGATCCCGACCGTGAGGATCGCACCAAGGCCACGCCGCCAGCCGCCGGGACCGGCGAGTTCAGCCGGCGTCGGTCCGTGCGAATGGCCGCAATGCTCGTCATGGACGTGCTGCGCGTCATGCCCGTGATCGTGGCCGTGATCATGATGATGGCCATGATCGTCATGCGCGTGACGATGATGGTGCTCATGGCCATGGTCGTGGTGATCGTGCTCATGGTGGTCGTGATCGTGCTGATGCGCGCCGGCCATCGCCAGCGCCGGCCGCGGCAGCTGGAGCGCGCGGAGGAAGCCGCCGCCCTTGACCCAGACCAGCCGGGCGCCGAACGCCGCGATCAGCGCGTAGCTCGCGATCTCGATCGCCTTCTCCGCCCCGCACATGGTCTTCGCCGTCGCGTTGAGCAGCCAGGCGCAGACGCAGACGATGAGAACGGCGACCAGCGACTGCATCAGCGCCGAGGCGAACGACAGCACGATGCCGCGCCGCGCGGTCTCGCGATTGGCGACCATGTAGGACGAGATCACCGCCTTGCCGTGGCCGGGGCCGGCGGCATGGAAGATCCCGTAGGCAAAGGAGATCGCGAGCAGCGTCCAGACCGCAGAGCCGTCGGATTTCGCGGCGCGGATGGTCGCCGAGATCTCGCGGTAGAACTCCGACTGCTTTGCCAAGAGCCAGCCGACGATCCCGCCCTGCGGCTCCGCCGCGCGCGGCGCGCCGAACGGATTCTGCGCCAGCAGCGCGTGAACCGCGCCATCCAGCACCGCGAATGCCGCCAGCACGGCAGCGGACACGGCGAGGCCGCGCATCACGCGGGAGGCGATCGGCGTCATGGGCACTCCACCGTAATCTTGTTGGCGAACATCATCGCGAAATTGCCGGCACTTCCGTCGAGAAAGTTCTGCTCGCCGAGCTTCTGCGCGGCGGCGGTGCCATCGTTCGGCCGCTCGAACTGCATCTTGCAGTCTACAGCGGCCCCGACCAGCTTGATCGGCTCCTTCTCAGCGAACTGGAAGTCGATGAAGTAGGTCGGGTCGAACACTTCGAGCGACAGCTGCCTCGCCTTGAACGGCGTCTTCACCGGCAGGGTGAAGTGCAGCGTCAGCGCCGAGTCCTTGTATTCGAGGAAGTAGTCGACCGGCTCGGTGAACTTCTGCTTCTTGCCGTCGCCCTTGGCGAAGGTGAAGTAGGCGTATTCCTTCAGCGACTCGACATTGGTCTGCGCCAGCGGCGCCAGCTCCTCGCGGCTGTAAGCGCCCTTCACCTTGGTCTCGATGCCCTGCAGCGCATAGGTCGAGAACATGTCGTCGAAGGTCCAGGCGTGGCGGACGGCGGTGATGGTGCCGTCAGGCGCGTAGATCAGCTCGCTTTTGGCCACGATCCAGACATGCGGATGGGCCTCGGCGGCCGCCGTGCCGAGCACGACGGACACCGCGAGCACGAGCCCGGCGATCAGGCGGTTCAGAGACGGCACCTTCAGGCCGCCTCAGGCGTCTCGAGCAGGCCGCGACGGCGCAGCAGCGCGTCCGGCTCGGGCTCGCGGCCACGGAAGGCGACATAGGCCTCCTCCGGATCGCGCGAGCCGCCCGACGAATAGATGTCGTCATGCAGCCGCTTGGCGGTCGCGGGATCGAAGATGTCGCCGGCCTCCTCGAAGGCGCCGAAGGCGTCGGCGTCCATCACCTCCGACCACATGTAGCTGTAGTAGCCGGACGCATAGTGGTCGCCGGAGAAGATGTGGCCGAACTGGGTCGGCCGGTGCCGCAGCGAGATCTCGGCGGGCATGCCGATCTTCTCCAACTCCTTCTGCTCGAAGGCGCGGACGTCGCGGCTCGCCGCCGCCGGCTGGGTGTGGAATTCGAGGTCGACCAGGGCCGAGGAGACGAACTCCACGGTGGCAAAGCCCTGGTTGAACTTCCGCGCCGCGAGGAAGCGCTTGAGCAGGTCGTCCGGCAGCGCCTCGCCGGTCTGGTAGTGGCGGGCGAAGCGCTGCAGCACCTCGGGCCGCTCCTGCCAGTGCTCGTAGAGCTGCGAGGGCAGCTCGACGAAGTCGGTGAACACGCTGGTGCCCGACAGCGACGGATAGGTCACGTCGGAGAGCATGCCGTGCAGGCCGTGGCCGAACTCGTGGAACAGGGTCCGCGCATCGTCCGGCGACAGCAGCGACGGCGCACCGTCGGCGCCCTTGGCGAAGTTGCAGACATTGATGACCAGCGGCGCGACGTCGCCGTCGAGCTTCTGCTGGTCGCGCAGCGAGGTCATCCAGGCGCCGGACCGCTTGGAGGGCCGCGCGAAGTAGTCGCCATAGAACAGCGCCTTGTGCTGGCCGTCGCGGCCCTTGACCTCCCACACCCGCACGTCCGGGTGCCAGACCGGCACGTCCTTGCGCTCGGCGAAGGTGACGCCGAACAGGCGGGTGGCGCAGTCGAAGGCGGCCTCGATCATGTGGTCGAGCACCAGATAGGGCTTGATCGCGGAATCGTCGAAATTGGCGCGGCGCTGGCGCAGCTTCTCGGCGTAGTAGCGCCAGTCCCAGGCCGCCAGGGTGAAATTGCCGCCCTCTTCAGTGATCAGCGCCTGCAGCGCATCGCGGTCGGCGAGTGCCCGCGCCCGCGCCGGTTTCCAGACCCGCTCCAGGAGGCCGCGCACCGCCTCCGGCGTCTTGGCCATGGAATCCTCGAGGCGGTAGGCGGCGTAGGTCGGGAAGCCCAGGATCTTCGCCGTCTCCTCACGGAGGCTGAGGATCTCCACGATGGTCGCGTTGTTGTCGTTGGCGTTGCCATTGTCGCCGCGGGCCGTGAAGGCCTTGTAGACCTTCTCGCGCAGGTCGCGCCGCGACGAGCTCTGCAGGAACGGCTCGACCGAAGAGCGTGACAGCGTCACGATCGCCTTGCCGGGCTTGCCGCGCTCTTCCGCCGCAGCCTTGGCGGCCGCCACATATGTGTCGGAGAGGCCGGCGCGGTCGCCCTCGCCGAGCTCCATGGACCACTCCTGCTCGTCGCCGAGCAGATGGTGGCTGAACGAGGTGCCGAGCTGGGCGAGACGCTCGTTGATCGCGGCCATGCGGGCCTTGGCGGCGTCGTCGAGCCCGGCGCCGGAGCGGTGGAAGCGGGTGTAGGTGCGCTCCAGGAGCCGCATCTGCTCGCCGGTCAGGCCGAGCGAGGCGCGCTTCTCGTGCAGCATGGCGATGCGGCCAAACAGCACAGCGTTCATCATGATCGGATTCCAGTGCCGCGCCATCCGGGGCGACACCTCCTTGTCGATCTCCAGGATCGCCGGGCTCGAATGGGCCGAGACCAGGTCGTAGAACACCGCCGAGACCTTCGACAGCAGCTTGCCGGAGCGCTCCAGCGCCGTGATGGTGTTGTCGAAGTCCGGCAGCGCCGGATCATGGGTAATCGCAGCCACTTCGGCCGAATGGTCGGCGAAGGCCTGCTCGAAGGCAGGGAGGAAATGCTCCGGCTTGATCTCGGCGAAGGGCGGCGTCTCGAGCGGCGTCTGCCATGCCTTCAAGAGGGGGTTGGCGTGAGCGTCTGCGCTGGTTTCTGACATCGAATATCCCGTTTTCCGCCTTGAAAATGCGGCCCAATCTATATCACGCGTTACGGCATTTTTGGGCCTTTTGCGCTTGATACATGGGCACTTTTCGGAGAGATTGCGCCCCCTGAACAGGACCTATTCCATGACCATGCAGCCCTCCACCGCAGGCACCAGCCGGATCCTCTGGCCGAGCGTCATCACCGTGATTTCGGCGGCGATCCTGATCGGCGCGGAAGTGTTCGGCGCGGCCTTCGCCGGCGGCTGGGCGCTCGCGATCGCGCTCGGGCTCGGTGATTTCGGCGCGCACATCCTGCAGGCCGTGCTGTTCGGCATCGGCGTCCTGATCATGATCGCCTTCATCCGCGCAGCTCAACGCGTCGAGCCGTTCACGCGTCGCGCGTGAGCTGAAGCGATTCAAGAAAGCGCTGCGGCACAGGGCTTAAACGCACACACGCTTCGTTAGTCATTCTTAACAGCTGTTCATCTTCAACGCCTGCTCGGCGCGCCATCGCAAGCACGCGTTAGGGAAATTTGTCGCTATCGCAAAAAAATTCTTGCGAAGCGAATTCAAAAGACTTATTTCCTGCCTTGCCCAATTTCGCACGTGCCTGTGGTCGTGTGTCAGTCGGTAGGTATCCGGACAAGAGGCCGGACAGCCGCCAAGGGGTGGAAGAACCGAGGGTCGCTTACGTCCGTCAGGACGCGAGGCGGCCAGCCTCCCTCTCCAGGGATGCCGTTGAAGGTCTCACCACTCTTTGCAACCGTGACTGGCAGCCGGAGGCGAACCGGCGCACCCCGCTCTCAACGGGGGACGCGACTTAAAGCAACGACGGATCGGGCTTTTTTGGTCTCTACCGGCAGTCCAACGCCGGCGCGGGCTACTGAAAAGGCTTGTCCTTCATTGCCAGGTGTGCGGGCGGGAAACTCTCCCAACCAATCCACGGCAGCACAGTCTGGTTTGAGTCTTTTGGCTTTCGTTGCGCCTCCATCGCGCAATGCAGCCAGAGCACTCTTATCCGACGTCACGTTGATGCGGATCCCGTCGCTGGGGCCGTTGGAGAGTGCCATGACTGAACGTATTCAGGAATTCCTGCGCAACCGCCGCCAGGATGGTCTCGACACCGAGCCGTGCCTCGTCGTCGACCTCGAGGTCGTGCGCGACAATTACCAGACCTTCGCGAAGGTGCTGCCGGACAGCCGCGTGTTCTACGCGGTGAAGGCCAACCCGGCGCCCGAAGTGCTGGCGCTGCTCGCCTCGCTCGGCTCCTGCTTCGACACCGCGACCGTTGCGGAAATCGAGATGGCGCTGGCCGCCGGTGCGACGCCGGACCGCATCTCCTATGGCAACACGATCAAGAAGGAGCGCGACATCGCGCGTGCCTTCGCGCTCGGCATTCGCCTGTTCGCCGTCGACTGCGCCGCCGAGGTCGAGAAGATCTCCCGCGCCGCTCCCGGCGCGAAGGTGTTCTGCCGCATCCTCTATGATTGCGCCGGCGCCGAGTGGCCGCTGTCGCGCAAGTTTGGCTGCGATCCGGAGATGGCGGTCGACGTGCTCGACCTCGCCAAGCGCCTTGGTCTGGAGCCGTGCGGCATCTCGTTCCATGTCGGCTCGCAGCAGCGCAAGGTGAAGGCGTGGGACCGCGCGCTCGCGATGGCCTCGACCGTGTTCCGTGACTGCGCCGAGCGCGGCATCAACCTCACCATGGTCAACATGGGCGGTGGCTTCCCGACCAAGTATCTCAAGGACGTTCCGCCGGTCCTGCAGTATGGCCGGTCGATCTTCCGCGCGCTGCGCAAGCATTTCGGCAACCAGATCCCGGAGACGATCATCGAGCCGGGCCGCGGCATGGTCGGCAATGCGGGCATCATCGAGACCGAAGTCGTTCTGATCTCGAAGAAGAGCGACGAGGACGAGGTGCGCTGGGTCTATCTCGACATCGGCAAGTTCGGCGGTCTCGCCGAGACGATGGACGAGTCGATCCGCTACGCCATCCGCACGCCGCATGACGGCGCGGACATGACGCCGTGCGTGCTCGCGGGCCCGACTTGCGACTCTGCCGACGTGCTGTACGAGAAGCTGCCGTATCCGCTCCCGGTAACGCTCGAGATCGGCGACAAGCTGCTGATCGAAGGCACCGGCGCCTATACGTCGACCTACTCGTCGGTGGCGTTCAACGGCATTCCGCCGCTGAAGACCTACCACATCTAGGCCGCCTCCTTTTCGAGGCCTGATAAACCGGTAGCCGGCCCCGCCGGCTCCTTCCCGATCATTTTTGATTTTTCTGAACGACGCTTGCGCGGCGTGCGACATGCCGTTGCAAGCGGGGACTGACGTGCCATGACTGCAAAACGGAACACCCCCGTTGCCCTCATCCGAAAAGCCGCCCCGTTCGCGATCCGCGCGGAGCGTGCCTCGGACGTCGTCGCGCGCGAAGCGCTGCTGGATGCCTGCTTTGGCGAGAACCGCCATGCCCGCACTTGCCAGCGCCTGCGCGACGGACGCGCGCCCGCCCAAGGCCTGAGCCTTGCGGCCGTGCGCCAGGACGGCCGGTTGGTTGGAACCGTGCGGTTGTGGCACGTCAGCGCGGGGGGCCGCAGCGCGCTGATGCTGGGGCCGCTGGCAGTCGATGACGACTGCCGCGGCCTCGGCGTCGGCGCCGCGCTGATGCAGCGCGCGCTGGCCGTGGCGAAGGCCCGTGGCCACGGCGCGGTGATCCTGCTTGGCGATGCGCCCTATTACGCCCGCTACGGCTTCACCGCCGCCGGGACCGGCGAATTGTCGCTGCCCGGCGCATTCGAGCGCGACCGGCTGCTCGGCCTCGAGCTCGTCGAGGGCGCGCTGGACGGCGCCTGGGGCATGATCACGCCGACCGGCGCACCGCTGCCCAAGAGCAAGGCAACCCGCAACCGGAAGGCACCGCTCGCCGTGCCGCACGCGGCGTAAGGCAGGCGCCATGGCAGAGAACCTTCCCGCAATCGATGGCGCGCGCCCGCGTTGGCGCGGCCTCGTCACCACGGTCATGCTGGTCCTGATCTCGGTTATGATCGTCCGGGACATCCTGATCCGGTGCTGGACCGGCACGCCGCCGTCGCCGCCGGATACCACGCAGCAGTCCCACTAGCGCCGGCCGCAAGGTCCAGAATCCCAGGTCAGAATCTGGGGGTTGCGCGGGCGCCAAAAATGCCCGTAAACCCCGCGCAGAACCTTCTTCCGTCGAGGTCCGACATGTCCCGTCGCCTGATTTCCACCGGCTCGCCGTTCGAGAAGACCGCGGGCTACAGCCGTGCCGTGATCGACGGCGACTTCGCCTTCGTCGCCGGAACCACCGGCTACGACTACACCACCATGACCATGCCTGATGATGTCACGCGCCAGTCACGGAACTGCTTCAAGACCATCGAGGCTGCCCTGAAAGAGGGCGGCTTTGCGATGGCCGACATCGTCCGCGCGACCTACTACCTCACTGACATCAGTGACGTGGATGCCCATTTCGCGGTCTGCGGCGAGGTTCTCGGCGACATCCGCCCGGCCGCAACGATGCTGATCGTCGCGGGGCTCTACAAGCCCGAGATGAAGGTCGAGATCGAAGTTACCGCAAAGCGACGCAACCCCTGATCCACTCTACCCGCCGCTTGGCACTCTCCTGGAGAAAATGATGAGCCCCTCCTCGCAGATCTACGCGAAAATCACCGGCCCCATTGTCATGATCGGCTTCGGCTCGATCGGCAAAGGCACGTTGCCGATGATCGAGCGGCATCTCGATTACGACAAGTCGCGCGTCACCGTGATCGATCCCAAGGATGAGGGCCGCAAGGCCCATTGCGAGAAGCAGAATGTCAAATTCATCCAGCAGGCCGTAACCAAGGACAACTACCGCGACTTGCTGACCCCGCTGCTCACTGAAGGCGGCGGCCAGGGCTTTTGCGTCAATCTCTCGGTCGATACCGGCTCGACCGACATCATGGAGCTCTGCCACGAGCTTGGCGCTCTCTACATCGACACCGTCAACGAGCCCTGGCTCGGCTTCTATTTCGATTCGTCGAAGGGCCCGGAAGCGCGCTCCAACTACGCGCTGCGCGAAGTGACGCTGGCCGCCAAGAAGGCGCGTCCCGCGGGGTCGACCACGGCCGTCTCCTGCTGTGGCGCCAATCCCGGCATGGTCTCGTTTTTCGTCAAGCAGGCGCTGCTCAACGTCGCCGCCGATCTGAAGCTCAATGCCCCGAGGCCGAAGACCAAGGCCGAATGGGCTGACTTGATGCGGCAGGCCGGCATCAAGGGCATCCATATCGCCGAACGCGACACCCAGCGCTCCAAGTCGCCGAAGGAGCCGGATGTCTTCGTCAACACCTGGTCGGTGGAAGGTTTCCTGTCGGAAGGCGTGCAGCCGTCCGAACTCGGTTGGGGCACCCATGAAAAATGGATGCCCGAGAATGCGCATACCCACGAAGCCGGCTGCGGCGCGGCCATCTATCTGATGCAGCCCGGCGCCAATACGCGCGTGCGCACCTGGTGCCCGACCCGCGGCGCGCAGTATGGCTTCCTCGTCACCCACAACGAGTCGATCTCGATCGCCGACTACTTCACGGTGCATGACGCCTCGGGCAAGGCGATCTATCGGCCGACCTGCCACTATGCCTATCATCCGGCCGACGATGCCGTGCTGTCGCTGCACGAAATGTTCGGCCGCGCAGCGAAGATGCAGGAGAAGCACCACATCCTCGATGAGAACGAAATTGTCGACGGCATCGACGAACTCGGCGTGCTGCTGTTCGGCCACGACAACAATGCCTACTGGTACGGCTCGCAGCTCTCCATCGAAGAGACCCGCAAGCTGGCGCCCTACCAGAACGCGACCGGCCTGCAGGTGACCTCCGCCGTGCTCGGCGGCATGGTGTGGGCGCTGGAGAACCCGAACGAGGGCATCGTCGAGGCCGACGAGATGGACTTCGATCGTCTGCTGGAAATCCAGCTGCCGTATCTTGGCCCGGTGAAGGGTTTCTACACCGACTGGACCCCGCTGACGGATCGTCCGGGACTGTTCCCGGAAGATATCGACACCAGCGATCCCTGGCAGTTCAAGAACGTCCTGGTGCGCTGAGAGGCCTTCCGGCAAATCTCGAAAACAACCCCATGCACAGTAGCCGGCGAGATGGGCTGGCTCTCGTCATTCCGGGATGGCCCGAAGGGCCAGGCCGGGAATCCATTTCGCAACGGAGCAGGTAGCTCGATGGATTCCGGGCTCGCGCGGAGCCTGTCATCGGGCGCGCGTTCGTGCGACCCGTTGGCGCGCCCCGGAATGACAGCGGCTCACTTCGCCATGTAGTCGAACGCGACCGAGCCGAGGCCGAGCGTCAGGTCCGCCTTGTAGTGCAGCGCCGAGACCACCTCGCGGACCGGCAGGCGGGCGACGTCGCACAGCGCGTGCGGAAACAGACCGAGCGCGGAGGGCCCTGTCCAGGCCTCCTTCAAGGTGATGTCGTCGAGATGGAAGCGCACCAGCTCGCAGATCCGCGGCGTGCCGTCGACATGCGGAATGATCTTCAGGATGAAGTTCGGCGCCTTCATCGCGTTCAAGACCGTGTCGTGATCGACCTTGTGGTACTTGTAGCCCATCGTGGCGGAGGCGCAGAGCACCGAGCCATAATGCAGCGAGCCGACCAGCACGTCGCTCTCGACCGCGATCTTGGGCCGCGCCAGCTTCTTCGGAAATCCCCACAGCTCGCGGCCGCCGGCGATCGGAGCCTCGTCGTCGAGATACATCGCGTGGGTATAGGCCCCGAGCTCACCCTTGAAGCGGACCGGGATCACCTGTCCGGTCTCGGTGTAGTCGCCGAAGCCGGTCGAGTCGGGCATGCGGATGAATTCATACTTCACGACAGGCTCGGCAACCTCGAGCGGCTCCGGCACCACGGCCGCGAGTGCTTCCGGGTCGGTCTTGTAGGTGATGATGAAATATTCGCGGTCGAAGAACCGGTACGGCCCCGGCGGAAACGACGGGTTGGTGAGCGGCATCGAATAGGCGGTGCGCCGGACGTCCTCGATCTTCATGAAAGGCCCCATCTGTCGTTGCAAGACGACAGATTATGGCGGGCGCGGGCGGCGGAAGCGAGACCGTATAATCGGCAGCATCAGTCAAATGCGCGTCACAATGCGTCGGCCGACCGCAGTTATTTCTTCTCGATCGGTGGGGCGATCTTCTCGGCAGGCGCCGGCGGCAGCGCCGGCCTGGCGCCGGCCTTCTGCGCCTCAGCCTCGGGACGCGCCGGCTCCGGCGCCGGCGTGGTGGGCCGCTCGCCGCCGGGTTTTGATTCAGCGGGTGGCGCTGTCTTCTCCGGCTCGGGTGACGGCGTTGCCTGCAGCGGCTGGGTCGCCTGCGCCATCTCTCGCGGGGCTGCGTTGATCGCGTGCAGCGACAGCACCGCGATCGCAACGCCTGCCACCACCAGCGCGGAGGCGATCAGCACGTCGTTCCGCAGCCTGGTCCGATCCGCAGCCATCTCGTTCACCCGCGATTGTCAGCAAGGTCAACGATCCGGCCACCGCATGGTTCCTGAGCAGAGCCTGCGGGAACCTCGCCTCAATCCGTGGTGCTGATTTCCCAGGTCACGTGCCGCACGCCGGGCTGATGCTGCAGGTCGACCACCACGGCATTCAGCTCGTTAGGGTCGACCGCGGTCGAGACCAACGTCGCCACGATCTCCAGGAAGTCGTCGCCGGCCTCGACCACGTTGACATCGGCGACCGGATAGTTCGCGGCCTCGAGCTTCTCGACCAGGCGGTCGCGCATGTCGGGCAATGCCTCCGGAGTCACCGCGAGCTTGAAGTAGTAGGTCGCCTCCGAGGCCTTCTCGTTCAGCGGGATGCGGTTGATGGCGTTGACCAGCGGGCGCAGCAGCGTGTTGCCGGCGATCACGAACACCGTCAACGCCGCCGCCTGCGCCACCAGGTCGGCGCCGGCGCAGGAGCCAACCGCGGCCGAGGCCCACAGCGTCGCCGCGGTGTTGAGGCCGCGCACGTCCATGCCCTGCTTCATGATGACGCCGGCGCCGAGGAAGCCGATCCCCGACACCACATAGGCGATCACCCGCACCGCGCCGTCGGCGCCGGCCAGATGCATCGCGAGGTCGACGAAGGCGGCCGCGCCGACCGCGACCAGCACATTGGTGCGCAGCCCCGCGGTGCGCTGCCGGTACTGCCGCTCGGCGCCGATCAGGGTACCGAGCACAAAAGCTGACGTCAGGCTGACCAGCGTGTCGATGAAGTCGGCGAGCTGGAATGTGGTGAGAAATCGCATAACGCTGCCGATTCTTCCTCGCCCGAGAACGATGCAGCGATCTCTTACATTTCCAGGATGCCCGCGTCACCATCTTCCGTGCCGTAGGCGAGCAGCGTGCCCTTGGCATTCCACCCCAGCGCCGACACCGCGGTACCGGCGTTCCGGCGCACCAGGATCTCGGCGCCGTCCTCGAGCCGGACCATCAGCACGGTACCGTCGGCATAGCCGACCGCCATGATGTCGTTCTTCGGATGGCAGGCGACCACCGCGACCCGCGCCGGCATCGGCGCCAGCATCGCCGGCTCCTTGCCCATCGGGCCGTCCTTGCTGGTGAACGGCCAGACGATCACGGTATCGGCGCCCGAAGTCGCGAGCCCCTTGCCGCCGGCGCTCCACGACATCGAGCGCACGCGGCCGGGATAGCCGCTCATCCGCATGTGCCGGTTGTCGGCAAGCCGCCAGCCATGCATCGCGGCCTCGTGCATCGCCGTGACAAGAAACTTGTTGTCCGGGCTGAAAGAGACCGCGAGGTGCGAGCCGGCCCATTCCAGGAATTCCGGATTGGCCGCCATGTTGGGAAACCACAAGGTCACGCCGTTGTAATGCGCGATCGCAAGCCGCAGGCCCTTCGGCGCGAACGCCAGTCCGCCGACGGTCGACGGCACTTCGAAGGTTTTCTCTTCGCCCTTGGGATTGCGCACGAACGCGGTCTTGCCCGCCGACCACGCCACCGTGCCGTCGCTGTGCAGCGCGACGTTGTCGATCCAGCGCCGCTTGGCGTCGGTCGCAATGGTCGAGGTCTCGCCCTTGGCGTCGATTGCGATCAGCTTGCCGTCGTCACCGCCGGTGACAAGCCGCTTGCCGTCGGAGGCCGCGCACAGGATGGCGCCGAAATGCGTCTCTGTCCGCGTGATCTCGCCGTCGGCGGTCGCGATCGCGACGCTCTCCTCGGCGCCGACGAAGAACGCGCGGTCGCCGAGGAAGTGCACCGAACCGACCGCCGCGCCGAGCGGAAGCGGCTTGACGCGGTCGGTGATCGAAACGATGGAAGATGGGGCCTCGCCCGGGTCGAACTCTTTCATCACGTGGTGATGCACTGCTCGAAGCCGTCGCGGATCGCCTGCTCGGGCAATTCGCGACCGATGAACACGACGCGGCTTTCGCGCTTCTCGCCGTCCTTCCACTTCCGCTGGTGGTCGCCCTCCAGCATCATGTGGACACCCTGGAACACGTAGCGGTCGTCATCGCCGGTGAAGGCGAGGATACCCTTCGAGCGCAGGATCTTCTGCCCCTCGGTGGCGACGAGGTTCTGCAGCCAGGGCATGAACTTGGTCGGATCGAGCGGCTTCTCCGAACGCAGCGACAGCGATTGCATGTCCTCGTCGTGATAGTGCTTCAGCCCATGGCCGTGATCGTGGTGATGGTGATCATGGTCATGACCGTGGTGATGATCGTGACCGTCGCCGGCCTCGAGGAAATCGGGCTCGATCTCCAGGATGCGGTCGAGGTCGAACGCGCCGCGCTCCAGCACGTCGGCGATCCCGACCTGGCAACGCTCGGTGCGATGCAGTTTTGCGTACGGATTGATGCCGCGGATGCGGGCTTCGACCTCGGCGAGCTCAGCCTTCGAGACCAGGTCGGTCTTGTTCAGCACGATGACGTCGGCGAACGCGATCTGGTTCTTGGCTTCCGGCGCGTCCTTGAGGCGATCGCTCAGCCATTTGGCGTCGGCGACAGTCACGACGGCGTCGAGCCGGGCGTTCTTCTGCACGTCCTCGTCGACGAAGAAGGTCTGCGCGACCGGCGCCGGATCGGCAAGGCCCGTGGTCTCGACGATGATGGCGTCGAACTTGCCCTTGCGCTTCATCAACCCATCCATGATGCGGACGAGGTCGCCGCGCACCGTGCAGCAGACGCAGCCATTGTTCATCTCGAAGACTTCCTCATCGGCGCCGATGATGAGGTCGTTGTCGATGCCGATCTCGCCGAATTCGTTGACGATGACGGCGTATTTCTTGCCGTGGTTTTCCGACAGGATGCGGTTCAACAGCGTGGTCTTGCCGGCGCCGAGATAGCCCGTCAGCACGGTCACTGGAATTTTTTGCGAAGCTTCAGCCATAACAACTCCGAGGAACTTGGGCCGCGCTCAATCCCGGCAAGGGGGCCCCTGCCCTAGTTGGCGAGCGCGCTGGTCAGGGCCTTTATATTGTGCCTGACCATATCAATGTAAGTGGGTGCTTGGCCCTTTTCGCCCGTCAAACTGTCCGAATACAGGGTCCCGCCGACCCTGGCGCCGGTCTCGGCCGCGATCCGCTCGATCAGGCGCGGATCGCTGATATTTTCGAGAAAAACTGCCGGAATTTTCGCGACCTTGATCTGGGCGATGATGGCGGCGATATCGCGTGCGCTGGGCTCGGAATCGGTCGAGACGCTGAGCGGCGAGAAAAACGTAATTCCGTAGGCGTCGGCGAAATAGCCGAAGGCGTCGTGGGTCGAGATCACCTTGCGCCGCGCGTCCGGTATTTTCGCCACCGCCTCGTGCACCTCGCGGTCGAGCGCCTCCAGCCTCGCCAGATAGGCGTCGGCATTGGCCTTGAAGACGCCGGCATGGTCAGGGGCTGCGGCAATCAGCCCGTCGCGAATATTGACGACGTAGATCTTCGCATTGGCCACCGATTGCCAGGCATGCGGATCGTCATGGCCGCCCATCTTGCGCGGCATGATCCCCTTGGTTGCCACCGCGACCGGCGCCTTGCTGCCGGAGGCCTGCAGCAGCCGCGGCAGCCAGCCCTCGAAGCCGAGGCCGTTGATGACCAGCAGCCTGGCGTCGGCGACCTTCTTGGCGTCCGCCGGCGTCGGCGCGTAAACGTGTGCGTCGCCGTCGGGCCCGACCAGCGCCACCACGTCGACGCTGTTGCCGCCGACATTGCGCACCATGTCGGCGAGGATCGAGAAACTCGCAACGACATTGATGCGCTCCTCAGCGCGCGCCGCGCCGCTCGCCAGCAGCAGCAACAGACCGATCAGACCAATCAACCGCCGCATCGTCCTCACGCCTCGAGATGGCGGCCGGGGAACAGCTGCCGAACCAGGCCGCTGACATTGCCGAACAGCAGCGACACAATATAGAGCCCCGCCGCAACCAGGATGATCGCGGGGCCGGAGGGAATCCGGGTCTGGTACGACAGCACCAGCCCGGCATAACCCGAAACGATCGCGCTCGCGACCGCGATGCAGATCATGGTGGTGATGTCGCGCGACCAGAAGCGCGCGATGCCGGCGGGCAGGATCATCAGCCCGACCCCGAGCAGCGTGCCGAGCGCATGGAATCCGTTGACCAGATTGACCACGACCAGCGCGAGGAAAGCGAGATGCGCCGGCGCGCCGGCCCGGCTCACGGTGCGCAGGAACACCGGATCGACGCATTCGATCACCAGCGGGCGATAGATCACTGCGAGCACCAGCAGCGTGATGGTGGCGTTGAACGCGATCACCAGCAGGGTCTGGTCGTCCATCGCCAGGATGTTGCCGAACAGCACGTGCAGCAGGTCGATATTGGTACCCTTGATGGACACGATGGTGACGCCGAGCGCGAGCGAGACCAGGTAGAAGGTCGCGAGCGAAGCATCCTCCTTCAGCTCGGTGGTGCGGGCAACGAGGCCCGCGAGCAGCGCCACCGCGAAGCCCGCGATCAGGCCGCCGGTCGTCATCGCGAACAGATTGAGCCCGGACAGCAGGAAGCCGATCGCAGCGCCCGGCAGGATCGCATGCGCCATGGCGTCGCCGACCAGGCTCATCCGCCGCAGCATCAGGAATACGCCGATCGGCGCACCGCCGAGCGACAGCGCGATCACCGCCGCGAGCGCGCGGCGCATGAATTCGAACTCGGTGAAGGGCGTGATCAGCGCGTCAGTCAGCATTGGCGTCAGGCGGCCCGTGAGCGCGGATCGGCGGCGCAGGCCGCGGCACTGTCGTCGAACGCCTCGCACATTCGCATCGCGACCGTCAGATTGTCCGGCGTCAATGTCTCCGCGGTCGGGCCCCATTCGACCGGGCCGCGCGCCAAGAGCAGCGTTTCCGGGAAATTGTTGCGCACCATGTCGAGGTCGTGCAGCGCCGCCAGCACCGTGCGCCCCTCGGCGTTCCAGCGCTTCACCAGCGCCAAGAGATCGGCGGTGGTCTTGGCATCGATGGCGTTGAACGGCTCGTCGAGCACGATCAGGCGGGCATCCTGCAACAGCACGCGCGCAAACAGCATGCGCTGCATCTGGCCGCCGGACAGCGTGCCGATCGGGCGGTTCTCGAAGCCGTTGAGGCCGACGGCCGCGAGGGCCGCCCGGATCTTGTCGCGCGCGGCCTGGCCGATGCCGCCGAAGAAGCCGGTCGAGCGCCACAGCCCGGTGCCGACGAAATCGAACACCGAGATCGGAAACGTACGGTCGATGTCGGCGGATTGCGGCAGATAGGCGATGTCGCGGTGGTCGAGCCCGTCGAGATCGATCACGCCCGACAGCGGCTTCAGCACGCCGGCGATGCCGCGCAGCAGCGTCGACTTGCCGGCACCGTTCGGACCGATCACGGCGAGCAGCGCGCCCGCCTCGACCGCGCCGTTGAGATGATGCACGGCCGGGTGGCGGTCATAGCCGAGCGTGACGTCGCGGAAGGTGACAAGCGCGCTCATGGTCACCTCATCGCCAGCCAGACGACGCCCCACAGGCAGGCAGAGACCGCGAGCGCCGCGGCCAGCCGGGCGGGCACGGGCATGCGCAGGATCGACCATGGCGCCGCCTGGGCCGGATGCGCGTGCGGGCCGTGGCTGTGCCCGTGGGGATGGCCGTGGCCGTGATGCTGGTGGTCTTGGGTCTGCGTATGCGCCATGGCGAGACTGTTATATTATAACATAACGCGAGTCTACAAACGAGGAACTCATGGCCGATCCGCAAAATCGGGAGAGATTCGAGCTGCGCCGGCAGAGTGACGCCCTCGTCTACAGCTTTGTCCGCAAAACCCGCCCCGATGGAACCGCCGGCTACCAGCGCCAGGATGAGGACCTTTGGATCGAGCACCGGCCGGACTGGGGCTGGGTGGCTTGGGATCCGGCGAGCCAATCTTGCACCGGCCGCCCCTGGAGCGTGCTGCCGGGCGCCCAGGGCGATCACCCGCCGGAAGGCGACTGGGTGAGCCGGAAGGGGACGAAGTCGTATGTCTACAGCCTCGTCTATGCGGGTTAGGCGGACGCGGGCTCGCGCGCAGTTCTCTCCAGCGTCGTCCTGGCGAAAGCCAGGACCCATAACCACCGCATTCAGTGATGAACGGGCTCGCGGCCCCAGTGTCGCGCAACAATTGACAGTTGGGGTAATGGGTCCCGGCCTTCGCCGGGAAGACGATGAGGATGGCTCTCGATTCAAGGGAGAGACAGGAGCCAGTCTACTGGCACACCGGCGCGGTCAGTTTTGGGTCAGCTGGTCTTGCTGACCAATACGCCCGCTGACTGAGCTCCGCTTCGTTTATCGCGGGAGCACATACGTAGCTCGTCTTGCCAATGCACATGGGCGAGCCAATCGAGAAGATGAGGTTTTCGTAGATGCAATAATTGCCGATCCCGGATGGCAGATCGGTCGGCGGCGCTGTGGAGCCCCCGAAATAGGGCTGCGATGAACCGCCCGGCGCCCTGTCTTGCGCCTCGGCCGCATGAAGGGAAATCAAGAGCGTCAGACACGTGGCGATGCGGAGCATGATCCCTCCTGTCAAAGAATGCCGGCGAAGCGTCGGGCGACTTCCGGCGCGGGAAGCGCACTGGCGGCCGCGACGAAATCGCTAGCAGGCTCATATGACACTTGCTTTGCAAGTTGGTGCGCCCCGATCGCAAACAGGTTCAGGCAGCCGGCCCTGCTGACACCATGCTGTCAGCAGGACGGGCGTACGCCACCTTGCGCGGGTGCAGGCCCGGGCGGGGATTGGGAGGCAGCGCGGCATGCATGATCGTTCATCTGACGGCGCTCAAGAGCGATCGGCCCTGATCACGTTCGTTCTTGGCCTTGGCGCATTCCTGATCCTGTTCGATGTGACCGCGGTCGTGGTCGCCATGCCGGGCATTGCCGGGGATCTCAGGTTCGCCGTTGCTGGCTCCGCCTGGGTCATCGACGCCTACAGCCTCGCCCTCACCGGCGCGCTATTGGCATCAGGCGCGCTGGCGGATCGCTTCGGGCGGCGGCGCGCAATGCTGGCCGGGAACGTCGTGTTTCTGCTCGCGTCGATTGCCTGCGGCGCGGCGACGAGCGGTCCGTTGCTGCTCGCCGCACGCGTGCTGCAAGGTGTCGGCGCGGCCTTCCTGAGCACAGGCGCCATTGCACTGGTCGCCGGGGCATTCCCGCATCAGAGTCAGCGGGCGCGGGCCTTCGGCACCATCGGGACGATCTCGGGCGTTGCCATGGCGTTGGGCCCCACGCTGGGTGGCCTGCTCGCCGCGTGGTTCGGCTGGCGCTGGATCTTTTATGCCAACGTCCCGGTTTGCCTCACGCTAGCCCTCGCAGTGCCGCGGGTCGTTGCCGAGACGCATGAGCCGGACGGACGTCCGCTCGATCCTCCGGGTATCGTGCTGCTGACGTTGTCGCTGGGTCTCGCAATCGACGCGCTGTTAAGGCACGACGCCGCACTGGTCGTGAGAGCGGCTGGCCTGATCGCGAGCGCGACGGCAGCCTTCGCATTCGCCTGGCAGCAGTGGCGCAGTCCGCATCCGGTGCTCGACCCGCGCGTGTTCGCGACGGCGCCGATGATCGGGGTCGGTACATCGCTGACATCCATCCAGTTTGGTTACTGGGCGGTCCTGGTCTATCTGCCGCTGTTCCTGAGCGCCGGCCTGCATGTGAGCATGGAAGTGGCGGGGGTGGCACTGTTGGCGGCGACGCTGCCGATGCTGCTGGTGCCCTTGCTGGGCGGTCGCTTCGTCACCCGATGGGGCTGGCGGCTGTTCTTCATGGTGGCGCTTGGCATCATCGCATCAGGAGATGTGTTGCTCGTGGTGGCGGCGCTGTCCGCTGACGCTGCGATGCGCGGCGTCGCAACGGTCGCCGGCATGCTGACGATCGGCATTGGCGCTGCGCTGGCCAACCCGCAATTGGGAAGCGTCGCCCTGGCGCTGGCTCCGTCCGCGCAGGCCGGTATGACCTCCGCCATGACCATGATCGTCCGGCAGGCCGGCTTTGCCATCAGCATTGCCGCGCTGGGGGCGACGCTCGGGACAACGGATACGGCGCCGGCATTCGCGGCCCCGTTCATCCTCGCAGCGTTCGGGGCCATCGCCGGCGCGGTTACCGCGGCGGTCCTGTTTCCTGCAGCGGAGAGCGGAGCGTCGGTCAGCCGGACGGAGCAGCGGTAGGGCACCGTCTTTCGTCATTCCGGGGTAGCCCGAAGGGCTGAGCCCGGAATCCATTTCGCCACAAATGATGCGGCCCGATGGATTCCGGGCTCGCGCTTCGCACGCCCCGGAATGAGAAGGGAGAGATGTTCACGCCTCGCGCGCGTAGTTCTTCAATCTCGCCTCCAGCACCGCGATCACCTGGTCGCGGACCGGATCGCGGGAGCCTTTCAGCCAGGCGGCGGCGAGCGGCAGGCGGCCGGTGCTGCTGCCGCGCTTGAGCCTTAAGGGAACGAAACGCACGCCCGGGATCGCCATCCGCGCGGTCCAGCGCGGCACGATCGCAACGCCGAGCCGTGCTGCGACCATGTTGACGATGGTCTGCTTCTCGTCGGCGATCTCCTGGATGCGCGGCGTCAGTCCGGCCTCGTCGAACAGTTTTGTCGTGAGATCGTGGCTGTGCGGCCGCGAGCGGCGTTCCGGCACGATCAAGGGCTGATCGGCGATGTCGGGCAGCACGATCTGCTTGCGCCGCGCCAGCGCGTGCTTGTGCGACAGCGCCACCACGGCGGTCTCCTGCAGCAGCGGAAAAAATTCGATGCGCCGGTCTGGCCGCTCCGGCGGGCGCACGAAGGCAAGATCGAGCGCGCCCGACAACAGCTTCGGCAGCAGCCGGATGGTCTTCTCCTCGAGCAGCTGCACGGCAACCTCCGGATGGGCGGCACGGAGGTCGCGCAGCAGCGGCGGCAGCAGGCCGGCCGCGGCGCTGTCGATCGCCCCGATCCGGAAGCGCCGCGCCTGCGGTTTGCGCAGCCGGCGGCGAAAGCCGTTCTCGATTGCCTCGGCGCGGGCGAGCAGCGCGCGTCCCTCGCGCAGCAGCACAGAGCCGTCCTCGGTCAACGACACCGCGCGCGTGGTGCGCGCGAACAGCCGCAACCCGAGATCCTCCTCCAGCAGCTTGATGTGGCGGCCCAGCGCCGACGGCATCATCTGCAGGCGCTGCGCGGCACGGCCGAAATGCAGTTCCTCGGCAGCGGCCACGAAGCAGCGAAGCTGGTGCAGTTCCAAGACGTACTCCAATGCTAGCCGGCGTCATTGCGAGCCACCGGGTCGCGCGAACGCACGCCCGATGACAGGCTCCGAGAAGCAATCCATTGCCACCCCATATGCGGAAGGATGGATTGCTTCGTCGCTTCGCTCCTCGCAATGACGGGCGACGGCAGCGATTATATCATTTTTTTGTATAAACCGGTGCGGATTGAATCGGAAGGGCGCGCGCCTCTAGGCTTCCCAATGGCGCGGCAAAATGCGCCGTCCCAACAAACAAGACGAACCCCTGAGGAAGCCCATGGAAAGCGAGCTTGGCACGCGCGTGTTGCGCAAGATCTCACTGCGCATCGTGCCGTTCATCATGCTGCTGTACTTCGTGGCCTTCATCGACCGCGTCAATATCGGCTTCGCGTCGCTGACCATGAACAAGGACATCGGCCTGTCGCCGACGGTCTACGGCTTCGGCGCCGGTATCTTCTTCTGGGGCTACTTCCTGTTCGAGGTGCCCTCCAACATCATCCTGCACAAGATCGGCGCGCGGATCTGGATCGCGCGGGTGATGATCACCTGGGGCCTGGTCTCGGCGGCGATGGCGCTGGTGCAGGGCGCGACCAGCTTCTACGTGCTGCGTTTCCTGCTCGGCGCCGCGGAAGCCGGCTTCTTTCCCGGCATCATCCTCTACCTCTCCTACTGGTTCCCGGCGCGGCAGCGCGCCGCCGTCACCGCGCTGTTCATGGCTGCCGCGCCGCTCTCGACCGTGCTCGGCTCGCCGGTGTCGGGCGCGTTGCTGGAGATGGACGGCCTGTTCGGCTTCAAGGGCTGGCAATGGCTGTTCGTGCTGGAGGCCGTGCCCGCCGTGCTGCTCGGCTTCGTCGTGCTCGGCTTCCTGACCGACCGGCCGGAGCAGGCCCGATGGCTTGCGGATGACGAGCGCGCCTGGCTGGTCAAGACCATGAAGGCGGAGAACGACGGCAAGGCCGCGACCGCGAGCCACAGCATCTGGCGCGGCCTGGCCGACCCGCGCGTGCTGGCGCTGGCGCTGGTTTATTTCGGTACCTCGGCCGGGCTTTATACACTGGGCGTGTGGGCGCCGCAGATCATCAAGGCGTTCGGCCTGTCGTCTCTGCAGGTCGGCTTCCTCAACGCGGTGCCGGCAACCATCGCCGTGATCGCGATGATCCTGTGGGCGCGGCATTCCGACCGCACCGGCGAACGCACCTGGCACGTCGTGATCGCCTGCCTGATCGCAGCGGCAGGACTAGCGCTTGCCGGGCTATGGACCGGCCTTGCCGCCGTGATCGCGGCGCTGACCTTGGTCAATATCGGCATCTCCTCGTCGAAGCCGCCGCTGTGGAGCATGCCGACCATGTTCCTGTCGGGTTCGGCCGCCGCGGCAGGGATCGCCACCATCAACTCGATCGGCAATCTTGGCGGCTTCGTCGGCCCGGCGATGATCGGCTGGATCAAGGAACGCACCGGCAGTTTCGAAGGCGGCCTCTATTTCGTCGCCGGCTTGCTGGTGCTCTCGGCCGTGCTCACGCTGCTGCTTTCGCGCGCGCAGAGCGCGCCCGCGCAAACCGGACCTCAACCCAATCCCGTGCGAACCCGCTAACCACATATCGGAGAGAACCCATGCGTACCCATTCCATCGCCGCCATCCCCGCCGACGGCATCGGCCCCGAAGTGATCTCCGCGGGTGTCCGCGTGCTGGAGGCGCTGGCCAAGCGCAGCGGCGACCTCAGCTTCAACGTCAAGACCTTCGACTGGGGCTCGGACTACTACAAGAAGCACGGCGTGATGATGCCCGCCGACGGCCTCGCCGATCTGAGGAATTTCGACGCGATCTATTTCGGCGCGGTCGGCGCGCCCGACGTGCCCGATCACATCACGCTGTGGGGCCTTCGGCTGCCGATCTGCCAGGGCTTTGATCAGTACGCCAATGTGCGGCCGACCAAGATCCTGCCCGGCGTCGCCTCGCCGCTGCGCAATGTCGGCGTCGGCGATCTCGACTGGGTGATCGTGCGCGAGAATTCCGAAGGCGAGTATGCCGGCATGGGCGGCCGCGCGCACAAGGGCCTGCCGGAAGAAGTCGGCACGGAAGTAGCTGTCTTCACCCGGGTCGGCGTGACGCGGATCATGCGCTACGCGTTCCAGCTCGCGCAGTCGCGGCCGCGCAAATTCCTCACCGTGGTGACGAAGTCGAACGCGCAACGCCACGGTATGGTGATGTGGGACGAGATCGCCGCCGAGGTGGCGCTGGAGTTCCCTGATGTGACCTGGGACAAGATGCTGGTCGACGCCATGACTGTGCGGATGACGCTCAATCCGAAGAGCCTCGACACCATCGTCGCGACCAATCTGCACGCCGACATCCTGTCGGATCTCGCAGGCGCCCTGGCCGGCAGCCTCGGCGTGGCGCCGACCGGCAACATCGACCCGCAGCGCCGCTTCCCCTCGATGTTCGAGCCGATCCACGGCTCGGCCTTCGACATCACCGGCAAGGGCATCGCCAACCCGGTCGCGACCTTCTGGACCGGCGCGCAGATGCTGGAGCATCTCGGCGAAAAGGACGCCGCCGCGCGCCTGATGGCCGCGGTCGAGAAGGTGTGCGCAGCCGGCGTGCTGACACCCGACGTCGGCGGCAAGGCGACGACCAAGGAAGTGACCGACGCCGTGATCGACGCGATCCACGGATCGAATGTGTGAGGGGGCGTTAGCGAGCCGCATCACACAGTGAGGCGAGCACGCTGGTCGGGCTCCCTCCCCCCTTGCGGGGGAGGGTTGGGGAGAGGGGCGCACTTGCTCCGCTGATAATTAGTGACGAGGACTGCATACGATCCGGCGAGCAAGTTGACTGAACTTCGCTTACCTCTCGCATCGCTCCCGGGGCCACCCCTCGCCCCTCCCTCTCCCGCAAGGGGAGAGGGAGCCTGACCAAGGTGCCCACCTCACGAAGGCATCGCCGCGCCTGCTTCCAATACCGCAACCGGGGAACAAACCGTGCTACCCGATCTGACCAGACGACACTTCATGACCGTTGGAGGACTATCGATCATGGCCGCGATGACGGGGATACAGCCGGCAGGCGCCGCGACATGGCGCGACGAGATCCGCGCCGTCGCGTTCGACGTCCAGGGGACGTGCGTCGACTTCTATCAGCCGATCCTGCGTGCGGGGCAGGCCGTCAACGCCGCGAAGGGGCTTGCGCTCGACTGGGCCAAACTCTCGAGTGAGTGGCGCGATCTCTATCGTGCCGCGCTCGACGACGTGATCGGTGGCAAGCGCCCATGGATTCGGGTCGACCGCATCTATCGCGAGGCGCTGGATGTGCTGCTCAATCGCCACGGCCTCTCGGAGGCCTTTTCCAGCGACGAGCGCGACGAATTGAACACGGTGTGGAGCAAGCTCGATGCATGGCCCGACAGCGTCGAAGGCCTTGCACGCCTGCGCAGCCGGTTCGTGACCTCGACCTTGTCGAATGCCGGCATGGCTGCCGTGGTGGCGGTGGTCAAGCACGCCAAGCTGCCCTTCGACGCCGTGCTGACCGCGGAGCTTGCACGCAGCTACAAGCCGTCACCCGCGGTGTATCAGCTCGCCGTCGACTACCTCGGTTTTCCCGCCGACAAGATCCTGATGGTCGCCTGCCACAAATACGACCTGAAGGCGGCCCGCGCCTTCGGCATGCGCACTGCGTTCGTCGCCCGTCCGCTGGAGTTCGGGCCGGCGGCGAAGGTCGACGTCGCGCCGGAATCCTGGATCGACCTTCACGCGGACAGCCTTACGCAACTCGCCGACATGCTCGTGCCGGCGTGACGACGCGAGGGGCCATTTTCCGGATCATGCTCCAGGCGCACCCGCCTCCGCGCAATTGGTCAGCCGCGCGGGGACGCCGACGGCGGTGCAGCCGGCCGGCACGTCCGACGTCACCAGCGCGCCGGCGCCGACCTTGGCGAAGTCGCCGACAGTGAGATCTCCAATCAGCGTTGCGCCGGCGCTGAGCAACACGCCGCGGCCGATCCTCGGCGCGTGGCGCGGGTCATCCTGATGCCGCGCGATCGTGACGTTCTGCAGGATCGTGACCTCGTCGCCGACGGAAGCCAACGCGCCGATGATGATGCCGGTGCCGTGATCGAGGAAAACCGCCGTTCCGATCCGGGCCGACGGGTGAATGCTGATCTGTAACTGGTCCGCCGCCGCACTTTGCATCAACAGCGCAAGATCGGGGCGATCGTGGCGCCACAGCCAGTTCGCCACGCGCCAGGCTTGCAGCGCGACGTAGCCCTTGAAGTTGAGGAGCGGCGGCAGCAAGCCCGTGATCGCCGGGTCGCGGCGCACGATGGCAACCAGATCGGTGGCCGCAGCATCGACCAGCGCGGGCTCGGCCGCGAACGCCTCGCGGGCGGTCCGCATGAACTGCGCGCGATCGGCCTCGGCGCGGCTGACGCGCCGGCCGATCAGAAAGGCGAGCGCGCCGCCGAGATCGCCCTGATCGAGGATGAACGCAGCCGACGCCTCGAGAAAGCGATCGGCGACAACAGCAGCTTCCGCCTCGCGCCGGATCGCAAACCAGAGATCGTCGGGACTCGCCGTCGCAAATGCCGCCATGATCACCTCATCGCCCGCTCAGGACGATAGAGTGGGCATGACCACCGCACAATGCAAACCGCCCGCTTGCTTGTCGCAAACGGGCGGCTCGGGCCATCAGGTTCTATGGGGGCATATCGCCTGAAGGCTCAGTGCTTGCCTCGCGGGATCAGCTCTGCGGCGGCTGATCGTTCGGCGGGGTCGGACGGGTCTTGTGCTGCGCCATGAAGGCGTCGAACTCTTCCTTGTCCTTGGCGTGGCGCAGGCGATCGAGGAAGTTCTTGAACTCGACCTGCTCTTCCTCGAGCCGGCGCAGCGTGTCCTGGCGGTACTCGTCGAAGGCGCGGTTGCCGCTGGTGGGCGGGCCGAAGCCGCCGAACGGGAAGCCGCGGCGCTCCATGCGGCTCTTCATCCGCTCCATCTTGTCCTGCATGCGCTCCATCTTGTTCGACCAGCGATCCTGATCGTAGTGACTCCAACAGGCCATTTTTCTGCTCCCGAGTGTGAAAAAGAGAAGGGCGAGGCCGATCGGCCACCAGATCATGAAGCCGAGGATGATCCCGGCGATCTTCAGGGGATGCCACGGCGTCGCGTAGAAGTGCGGACGGTAGGGCTCTTCGACGGGGCCGCGCCAGCGATTGACATCTGCGGTGTAGGCCATTTCCTTCTCCATGACGGCAATCACGCCGTTGTGAATGTAAATAACATTTACATAGATAGCCGACCCCTTGGGAAAGTCAAGCAGAGCAGATGACGCACCCCTCGGATTATTTTTGACTTCGCCGTTGAACCTTATTTCGGCTTGCCCCACGGGCCGGATCTGTCGCCGGCCGGCTCTTCGTCGGCGGCCGCGGTTCCCGGCCTGCGATCGGTGAGGAAGCCAAGGCCGCGCAGATAGATCAGCACCTCGGCCTCGAGCAGATCCTCCGGCGACATCGGCAGCTTGCGCCGCGCGGCATCGCCGCGGCCGAACAGCGAGGCGACGCCGTGCGACATCGACCAGATATGCAGCGCCATCATCATCGCCGGCGGGCGCGGTGTGCCGGGCGGCGCCAGCGCCGCGAGTCGCTCGGCGGCGGCGCGGATGATCGCAAATGCCCGTTCGCTTGCCGCCATCAAGGTCGGATTGGAATCGACCGGCAGGCCGGATTCGAACATCGCGGAGTAGAATGCGGGCTCCTCGCGCGCAAAGGCGAGATAGGCCTTGCCGACCCGCTCGAACGCCGAGACGGTGTCGGGGCGACCGTCGTCCCAGGCCTGCGTCAAGAGCGCCTCGAACTGCTCGAAGCCGCGCTGCGCGATGCTGGCGATCAGTTCGTCACGGTCGCGGAAGTGGCGGTAGGGCGCGGCGGGGCTGACGCCGGCCATGCGCGCAGCATCCGCGAAGGTGAAGCCGGCCGGCCCCTTCTTCGAGATCAGGTCGAGCGCTGCCTGCAGCAACGCCTCTTTGAGATTGCCGTGATGATAGCCGCGCTCGGCGCGGCCTTGGTCCTTGCGCCAGCTCATGTGAACGGCTTTTACATGAGCCGGCGGTAAAGGTCACTAGCGGCCAGGCCGGCGGTTCATCAAGATTAACGGACCGGCTGGCCGAACGCCGTCGAGGACTGCCTCGCCAAGCCGTCAGGCGCATTGCGTGACTAGGCGGGGACGTAGGTCAACCTGATCGTGTTCTCGCCCAGCCGATCGCTTGCGACGAGGCGGAGCGGCGCGCGGCCGGCAAAGAACGGCTTGCCACGACCAAGCACGATCGGGCGGAGGTAGATTCGATACTCGTCAATCAGGCCGAGCCCGGTCAGGTTCCCCGCCAGCTCCGGTCCAGCGACTTCGATCTCGCCGTCGAGCCGGGCCTTCAGCCCGCGCACCGCCGCCGCGAGGTCCCGCTCGACGAGCGTCGCGTTGGGTCCGACCGACTTCAGCGAGCGCGACACGACCCACTTTGGCCGGCTCCGCCACGCTGCCGCATAGTCGCGCTCCTCCGCATCCCAGTCAGGAAGGTCTTCGTCCCAATAGCGCATCACCTCGTACATGCGGCGGCCGTACACCATGCCGGTCACGCCGCGCACCTGCTCGATGAAATGACGAAACAGCCCGGTGTCCGGCAGCATGGCCTGATGATCGACATAGCCGTCGAGCGATTGGTTCAATCCGAAGACGAGCTTCGCCATGGCGCGAGACCTCCACCCAATTTTTCAGATTTGCTTGGGCCGGCATGACCTGAGAGCGACGTCGGTCGGGCGGATCAATGCACGCAGCTTGTCGGTGGATCGAACAAGCAGACGTTCGTTCTCTGGAAGGGAGCCCTCTCCCGCGGGAAGCGGGAGAGGTACAGTGGGTTTGGCGCTCCAGCGCCCCGGGGACTATCGCCCTGGGGACTAGCGTCCCGGGGCACTAACGGCCCGGGATCGGCAGCACCGGCATGATCTCCACGGCCTCACCGGGGAAGATCGAAAAGTGCGGGTGGTTCTCGAACAGCTTTGCCGCCGCCTCATGCGAGGGCGCGCGCACCACGGTGAAGCCGGTCATCAGATTGGCGATGTCGGCGGTGCCGCCGGCTCCGACATGCTTGGTCTTGCCGAGCGGCCCGCCCATCTCGACGATCACGTCGTGGTGCTTCTCGACCCAGGCGCCCCATGCGGCCATGCCCTGCTGCTCCTTGGCACGGCGTTCGGCCTCCGGCAGCGCGTTCCAGGCTGCCATGCGCGAACCGGATTTGCCGCCGCCGAGATAGACGGCAAGGAAGGTGTTGCTGCTCATCGTGCTTCTCCGTTGTGGTGGTTTGACGATCGGTTGGTGATACGATGACGCTTTGGAGCGGCATCGCTTCTCGTTTGAGATCTAGCGCAGCGCCTTGCCCCAGCCGCCCTGCGGATGTTCGAAGGTCGCGGCCGCCTGCTGCACTTCCTCGGAGAAATCCGCCATCTCCTGCACCTGGCGGATCTCGATCATCTCGTTGGCGGAGGCCGGGCACTGCTTCGCCCATGCGATCGCTTCGGCGCGCGAGGCGACCTCGATCATCCAGAAGCCGCCGATCACTTCCTTGGCCTCGGTGAACGGACCGTCGATCACCACCGGCAGGCCGGTGTCGAACTTGACGCGCGCGCCTGAGGCCGGCGGATGCAGGCCTTCCAGCGTGATCAACACGCCGGCGTCCTTCAGCGCCTGATTGTATCGCATCATCGCGGCGACCCGTTCCGGGTCGAGCTCGAGCTTGGCCGGCGCGGACTCGTAGCCGAGTGGGATCATCAGCATCATGAAACGCATTGGTCGGACTTTCTTGCTAGTTGAATCACGTGGAGTTCTCATCCCCGTCATTTCAGGAATGCGCCGTCCGAATTGGAGTTCACCCGAATTCGGCGCTTAATATTTGTCCAAGTCGGCAACAGCCGACTTGGACGCGCAAGCCCGGAATGACGAAGTCATTACTTCCTTCCGGCCTGCGCACGCAGGCGCTCTCCCTGCTCGCGCAGCTCGGGCGTCAGCGCCTCGCCGAAATCCTCCGCGGCAAACACCTGGCGGATCTCGATCTCGGAGCCGCCGCCGAACGGCGCGCGCTTCATCCAGTCGATCGCTTCATCGAGCGAGGAGGTCTCGATCAGCCAGAAGCCGCAGACCAGATCGCCGGTCGGGCTGAACGGCCCGTGGCTCACGGTGCTCTGCCCGTCGGCATATTTGACGCGCGCACCCTTGTTGGTCGGATGCAGGCCCTCGCCGGCCTGCATCACGCCGGCCTTGACCATCTCCTCGTTGAACTTGCCCATCGCGGCAAGCAGCTCGGTGCTCGGCATCACACCGGCCTCGGTATCCTTGTTCGCCTTCACGATCACCATGAACTTCATCGTCCTGCTCCGTTGTCTCTGAGCCGATTACAGCACCGGCGCTCGATTAAACGACGATGCAGAGTTTGCGATTCCGACACGGCGTTTGAAATTATTCTCGAGGTCATTGACGCACGCTCCAGGCTAGTCATCGATCGCCTGATAGGCGAGCGTCCAGAAATCGGAGAACACCGCGGGCGGCTGCGGCGAATCCATCATGCGCTGGGTCAACAGGATTCCGGTCATCGTTTCGCGCGGGTCGGAATACCAGGAGGTGCCATAGCCGCCGTCCCAGCCGTAGCGGCCCGGCACATGACAGAGATCGTCGCGCACAGTGAACACCGACAGCCCGAGACCCCAGCCGCGCGAACCGAGCAAGAACTCGGAGCCAAGTTTCTGCTCTGGCGTGATCTGGTTCGACGTCATCAGCTCCACCGAGGGACGCGACAGGATGCGCTCGGTGCCGAGCCGCCCGCCGTTGAGCAGCATCTGCGCGAAGGCGTTGAAATCATCCGCGGTCGACACCAGACCGGCACCGCCGTTCTCGAACGCCGGCGGCGCCGCGTATCTGCCGGTCGCAGGTTCGTCGAACACTTTCAGCGTGCCGGTCGCAGGATCGCCGCCATAGCACGTCGCAAGCCGCGACAGCTTGTGCTGCGGCACGTGGAACGCCGTGTCGCTCATGCCGAGCGGTCCAAAGATCCGCTCCTGCAGGAAGTCCGCGAACGAGGTTCCGGCAACACGCGCGATCAGGACGCCGAGGATCAGGCTCCCCGCGTCGTAGAGCCAGCGTTCGCCGGGCTGATAGGCCAGCGGCAGCGTGCCGTAGCGGCGCAGCAATTCGTCCGGCGGAAACGACGGAAACACCGGCCCGGGCGCAAAGCCGGCATCCGCGATCGCCATCTGGATCGGATAGCGCGCCGGAAACACCGGGATCATGCCGAGCCCGAGACGGAAGGTCAGAAGGTCGCGCAGCGTGATCGCGCGCGTGGCCGGCACCGTGTCGTGGATCTCGGATTCGATAGTGCGCAACACACGGCGATCGGCGAGCTCGGGCAGCCAGCGATCGATGGGATCGTCGAGCTTGAGCCGGCATTCCTCGACCAGGATCATCGCGGCGACCGCCGTCACCGGCTTGGTCATCGAGGCGATGCGGAAGATGGTGTCGCGCTGCATCGCCGGCCCGTCCATCGCCATGCGTCCAAGCACATCGGCATGGATCTCGCCGCGGCGGCTGACCAGCGCCACGAGGCCTGGAACGTCGCCACCATCGACATGGCGTGCCAGCACCTCGCGCAGGCGTCCGAGCCGTGCCTGCGACAGGCCGCTGCTTTCACTTGCAATGGACATTTTCCAGGTTTCCTTCGCAGAATTCATGCTCGCCTGCGACGATCGCGCGAGCGATATCACCGAGGCTGCCTTATCGATCCTGCCTGACCAGTTCGCCGTCCTGATGCGACGCACCGAAATAGACGTCAATGCGCGACACCTTGTCGCCGTCGAACACGAAGAACTCGGTGTTGCGGAAGCTCTTGCCGTCCCGGGCAACGCAGCGATAGGTGACGTAGGCCTCAACGCCGTCGACCATGATGCGCTCGATCTCGTGGCGGCCGATCCAGCCAGAGTCGCGCCAGCACTCGGCGAAATAGCGCGGCTTGTCGATGTTCTCGCCATAGGGCGTCGAGAAGCGGAAATCCTCCGCGAACGCGGCCTCGACGCTCGCGCGGTCATTGGCGAGATAGGCGGCGAAGATCCCGCGGATGATCTCGGCCCTGTTGCCAGCTGCAGCCATGTCGTCTCCACACAGATGTCGCCCGGGCCCCTCGGCGCGACCGGCGCTCCAGAACCCGGACTTCAGGGAGATGACGAACGGGACGACGCGAAAACGACATCGCGCCGCATTTATTTTCGGAGTCCTGATCGGACCTCAGGTTCCCTTTTTCAGGTTTCCTTTTCAGTCTTCCTTGGGGAACATGCCGAAATAGGGCTCAGCTTCCTTGAGGACGCGCGCGAAGGACGGCCGCGCTATCAGCCGCTCGAGATAGGCCGCCAGATGCGGGTGGCCCTCCCCGATCGGCTCGACCTTGTTGCCGTAGAACAGCGCCGGCGCGGCGGCGCAGTCGGCCAGCGAGACCTGCTCACCCATCATCCAGCCGCCTTGCGCGAGCTGCTGGTCGAGGATCGCATAGGAGGTGCGGAGCTGCGCCCGCGCTTCGGCGACGCCACGCGGATCCTTGCTGTCCGCCGGACACAGCCGGTCGCCGACGATCTTCTGCAACGGCAGATGGACGTAGAGATCGAGGAAGCGATCGCGCAGCCGGGTCTGCAACGCAAGCTCCGGGTCGTCAGGAATCAACTTGACGGTGCCGGGATAGTGCCGGTCGAGATATTCGATAACGATGCTCGATTCAGGCACCGCCTCGCCGCGCGTTTCGTCGTGAAGGACAGGAAAGCGGCCGATCGGCGACAGCGCGAGCAGCGCCGCGCGTTCGGCGGGATCGCCGAGATTGACCATGTTCAGCGTGAACGGCGCGCCGTTCTCGTAAAGCGCGACCAGCGCCTTCCAGCAGAACGAGGACAGCGGGTGGTAATGCAGGGTCAGTGACATCAGAACTCCATCATGGGACCAGTACCCGGAGGACGAACCGGAGACCGCCCTGCCGACATCTCGTGCGGCAATTATTTTGATCGGCGCCGGGCGTCCAGAGGAGGCATCGACGCGACGCGCATTCCTCGAGCGCAGCGAATCGACGAGCAGGATCGATCGTTGAAGCCGTCAGCAATATCAGCCTTCGTAATGGGTCTATCAGCGTTGCTGAAGAGCACGCGTTGCGATCATCCGCATCAGACCAAAATTGTCATCGATTTTCGCCCGTAAGATTACGGTGAACATCGCATCACGACTATGGATGATAACGTGCAGATCAGAAAATTACTTCATAGATTGAGATAGATGCGCTCGCGCCGCATTGCATTATGCAGTCCGTGCCAAGCCGCAAGCTTTACCGATGCTAAACGGCTCGCTGCAACCTTTCCGTGAGTTGCCGCGATCTGGTTTTCCATCCCGTTTCATTTGACCCCTCACGGAGCCCTGATGTTCAATTTCAGCAACAAGGCAAACATCGACAGTGCGCTGGCGCAAGCCGCAGCGATCGGCAAATCGCAGGCGGTGATCGAGTTCAAGCTCGACGGCACCATCGTCACCGCCAACGAGAACTTCCTGAACGCGATGGGCTACTCGCTCGACGAGATCAGGGGCAAGCACCACAGCATGTTCGTCGAGCCGGCGTATCGCGACAGCCACGACTATCGCGCGTTCTGGGCGAGCCTCAACCGCGGCGAATTCCAGGCCGCGCAGTACAAGCGCATTGCCAAGGGCGGCCGCGAGGTCTGGATCCAGGCCTCCTACAATCCGATCCTGGACAAGAACGGCAAGCCGGTCGGCGTCATCAAGTTCGCCACCGACATCACCGGGCAGAAGATCCACAGCATGGAAGACGCCGGCAAGATCGCCGCGATCGGCCGCGCGCAGGCGGTGATCGAGTTCAACATGGACGGCACCATCGTCAATGCCAACGAGAACTTCCTCGGCGCGATGGGTTACTCGCTCGACGAGATCAGGGGCAAGCACCACAGCATGTTCATGCCGCCAGCCGACCGCGACAGCCCGGCCTATCGCGAATTCTGGGCACGGCTGAACCGCGGCGAGTTCGCGACCGGCGAGTTCAAGCGGCTCGCCAAGGGCGCCAAGGAGATCTGGATCCTCGCCAGCTACAATCCGATCCTCGACGACCGCGGCAAGCCGTTCAAGGTCGTCAAGTTCGCGACCGACGTCACACAGCAGAAGCTGAAGGCCGCCGACAATGACGGCCAGATCGACGCGATCGGCAAGTCGCAAGCCGTGATCGAGTTCAACATGGACGGCACCATCCGCAGCGCGAACCCGAACTTCCTCGCCGCGATGGGCTATCTGCTCGCCGAGATTCAGGGCAAGCATCACAGCATGTTCGTCGAGCCGGTCGAGGCGAGCTCGGCGGGCTACCGCGAGTTCTGGGGAGCGCTGAACCGCGGCGAGTTCCAGGCCGCCGAATACAAGCGCATCGCCAAGGGCGGCCGCGAGATCTGGATCCAGGCTTCCTACAACCCGATCCTCGATCTCAACGGCAAGCCCTACAAGGTGGTGAAATACGCCACCGACATCACCGCGCAGGCGATCGGCCGCAAGAAGGCCGACAGCGCGCGCGGCCTGATCGAGGCGGTCGCCGCCGGCAGCGAGGAGATGAGCGCCTCGATCCGCGAGATCTCCGAGACCATGACCAAGTCGAAGCAGAACGCCGCGGTCGCCACCGGCCGCGTCGAGGCTGCCGACGGGCAGGCGCAGAAGCTCAATGCAGCAGCTCAGGCGATGAGCGGCATCGTCGAGATGATCTCGAGCATCACCGGGCAGATCAACCTGCTCGCGCTCAACGCCACGATCGAATCCGCGCGTGCGGGCGAAGCCGGACGCGGCTTCGCGGTGGTGGCCTCCGAGGTGAAGAGCCTCGCCAACCAGGCCAAGCAGGCGACCGACACGATCTCCTCGGAGATCGATGCGCTGAACTCGATCGCCGCCGAAGTGGTCACCTCGCTGTCCGAGATCAAGGCGGCGATCGCCGGCGTCAACGAATACATCACCTCCACCGCCGCCGCGGTCGAGGAGCAGAGCATCGTGACGCAGGACATGTCGACCAATATGCAGCGCGCCTCCGCCGAGCTCGCGGCGTAGGTTGCGGTGCGATCCTCGAAGGATGGACAGCCCGGGCTGGGGGCCGTGCATCCTTCGAGACGCGCCTTCTCGGGTCAAATGAATGTAGTGCAGCCGCCGCACCCACGTCATTGCGAGCGAAGCGAAGCAATCGACCGAACTGCACGGGGAGAATGGATTGCTTCGTCGCTATCGCTCCTCGCAATGACGACAGAGCAAGCTTAGCGCCTCTCAGGTTGACATCACCGGACAAAGGTCGCAGACGGTCGGGACTTGCTGCCCGAAGCGATGGACCATCCGATGAATTCCACTTCCCCCAAAGTCGCACTCGTGACCGGCGCCGCGCGCGGCATCGGGCTTGCCGCAGCGAAGCGCTTTCTCGCCGACGGCTGGCGCGTCGCGCTGCTCGACATCGAGGGCGAATTGCTGCGCGCCGCGGTCGCGGCATTGAAGCAGCCCGACACGACGCTGGCGCTGACCTGCGACGTATCTGATGCCGCTGGTGTGGCAGCCGCGATCGCGGCGATCACGGGCCGCTTCGGCCGGCTCGACGCGCTGGTCAACAACGCTGGCATTGCCGTGTTCACGCCGGTGCTGGAGACTTCGGACGCCGACTGGAACCGGATCATGGCGGTCAATCTCACCGGCCCGTTCCTGTGCACCAAGGCGGCCGCGCCTGTGATGCGCGAGCATGGCGGCGGCGCGATCGTCAACATCACCTCGATCTCGGCGGTGCGCGCCTCGACGCTGCGCTCGGCCTACGGCACCAGCAAGGCCGGCCTCGCGCATCTCACCAAGCAGCTCGCGGTCGAGCTCGCCTCGCTCGGCATCCGCGTCAACGGCGTCGCGCCCGGGCCGGTCGAGACCGCGATGGCCAAGGCCGTGCACACGCCGGAGATCCGCGCCGACTACCACGACGCCATCCCGCTCAACCGCTACGGCCTGGAAGAGGAGCTGGCGGAAGCCATCTTCTTCCTGTGCTCGGATCGCGCCAGCTACATCACAGGCCAGATCCTCGCCGTCGACGGCGGCTTCGATGCCGCCGGCATCGGCCTGCCGACCCTGCGCGGCCAACGGCGGAATGGGTAGAAGCACCCGCCAATTCCATCACCGTCACCCCGAGGTGGCCGCTTCTTCAGCGGCCCTCGAAGGGTCGACGGCCCGGCTGGTGGCCGTGCATCCTTCGAGCCTCGCTCCGCTCGCACCTCCAGCGACAAAGGCGAAGCGTTTGCGCGGGGGGGGTGACGGGTAGAAAGCGGCGAGAAGGCCTACCGCCCATTCACCGCGACAACGCGCCAGGCGTCTGCCAGCCGATCGATCCGCGTCAGCGACAGCGGATCGATGACGAAGCGCAGCGCGTGCTCCGGCGTCAGCTCGAGCGCGATTGCGAGGATCGCGCGGATGGTGCCGGAGTGCACGACCAGCACGACGTCGCCGGCCGGCAGGCGCGCCAGCCCGGCCCGCGCCCGCGCGATCTGATCGGCAAAACTTTCGCCGCCGGGCGGCCGGTTGGTCGCCGGCGAATTCCAGAACGCGCGATAGGCCGCCGCGCCGAGCTCGGCCTCGATCTCGCTGTGGCGACGGCCGGTCCAGTCACCAAAATCCTGCTCGCGAAAGGCATCATCCGCCGTTGCCGTGAGGCCGAGCTTTGCTGCGGTCTCGCTGGTGCGCCGCGCCGGACTGCAGACCGCGAAAGCGTCAGCCGGCAGCATCGCCTGCAACGCTGCGAAGGCGGCGGCATCGCCGAGATCCGCGGGCGCATCCGGCGCATGGATCACGCCGCGCGGACCGTCGACCGGCGCGTGGCGGATCAGCCAGAGATGCGTTTCGCGGTCCATCGCTGCAGGAGCCCTTCCATTCTGACCAGGGCTTGTACTCATGGACAGTCGATACCTGCTTTATCGGGCAAGGCGGAAATGCGTTAACGTGCTCGGCACGAGCTGGTCACCCTCCATTATCACGAGACCTCAAGCCCGCTATCATCCGGCCATTTTTTGGACAAGACTGACGGGAGTGCTGGGGGCTGATCGACCCTAACGGATAACCGAGTCGGCACGCTTGGGTGACATTGGATTGAAAGGGAAGCGCCAGTGAACTCCACCCCCACCCCGAACCCAGTCGAATCGAACGATGGCCTGGCCACGCGCGCCGACGAAAGACTCGCAGAAACCCACAAGCAGATCACGCGCGCCAATGAAGAGCTCGCGCGTTTGAGTGAACAGCTTGCAAGAATGGAGCGCGATGCCGCGTCCCCAGCTCCGGCGCAACCTGCCCCGCCTTCGGTCGGACCCAGCCCTGCCGCTTCCGAGCCTGGCCCGACCTCTTCCGGACCTCGCTCGCGATCGCCGCGCCGAATGCCGGGGTTCCGTGCTCTCGCCGGCTTGTCGCTGGCAGCATGTATCGTTGTTGCTGCACTGGCTTTGCAGTCGTCGTATGGTAGAGGAGCCAAGCAGGTTGTCGCCCGTTGGGTACCTCAGCTCGTTTCAACTCCGTCATTGCCTTCGGATAATCCGCCGCTTGCGGCGCAGCCCGCTCCACCCACCGTTCAGGTCGCAGCGGCAGACGCCGCTCCGCCCCAAGCGACGCCCCCGCTACAGACCGCACCGCCGCAGGACGCCGCGCCGGCAGCCAATACAGCTCTTCCCGACCAGGCGCAGCTGCTGCAAACGATCGCCCGCAACCTCGAAAATGTGGAGCGAAGTATCGAGCAGCTCAAGGCGGACCAGCAACAGATGGCCCGCGCGAACTCCAAAGCCATTGAGGAACTCAAGGCGAGCCAGGAAGAAATGAAACGGACGCTAGCGAAGGTCTCCGAGCCGAAGCCGTTACCGCTTCCGACGCCGCCGGCTCCGGGTGTGCGCAAGCCCGAGCGGACGTCTCAGCCCCCGTATGCAAGAGCGCGGCCTCCAATCCCCAGGGAGTGGCTCTACGACGAATGGTGATGGTCGATGCAATGCTCATCGATGTCTTGTCCCGCAACAACGCCTCGATCGGCGCGGCTTCCAGTTCTGGCCCATAGCTGAATTTCGCGCCGGCTGTTGCATGGGATCGCATCATCTTCACGCGAACCAGTATCCGCTTCGCTCGAAACGCTCTAACCGAATCGCGCTGCGAGCAACACCAGGATCGCGGTCTCCGCAACCTGCTCTGCCCCGCCAAGCACGTCGCCGGTCTGGCCGCCGATCTGCCGCTTTGCCAGCAGCGCCATGATCAATGCGCTCGCGCCGGCCGCGATCGCCGCCAGCAGCGCGCTGCCGAAGGGCAGAGCGAGGAGTGCGATCGCCAGCGCGATGCCGGCTGCGACCACCGCAATCGTGCCATCGGGCCGGCCGGCATTGGCAGCGAGCCCATCCTTGCGCGCGTAAGGCAGGCTGATCGCGATCCACGGCAACACGCCGCGGCCGAGCGTATGCGCGGCGATCAGGCACTGCACCACCATGCCGTTGGGAAGTGCGGCCAGCGCCGCAAGCCTGGTGGCAAAGCTCACCACCAGCGCCAGCGCGCCATAGGTGCCGAGCCGGCTGTCGCGCATGATCTCGAGCTTGGCCGCTACATCGCGGCCGCCGCCGAACCCGTCGGCGACATCGGCGAGCCCGTCCTCATGCAGTGCGCCGGTCAACAGCGCGCCGCCGCCGAGCGCCAGCGCCGCAGCGGCAAGGTCCGGCACGCCGATCGTCCGCAGCAGCAGACAGAACAGGCCGATCGCGGCCCCGATGCCGGCCCCGACCAGAGGGAACAGCCGCTGCGCCCGGGCAAAGCCCTCCGGCCGCGCGCCGTCCGGATGGGGCATCGGCAGCCGGGTCAGAAAGGCGATGGCGGTCCTGAGATCGTCGAGCCATTGATTCATGGTCGCGGCCTTCGAATTGAACTATTTTGCGGCCCGCTCGACGAGGGAATCGCATGCAGTTCAGTACTCTAGACGACATCCGCAGCTTTTGTCGCGACCTGCCCGATGGCGACGCGGCGAGCGCCGCGGCCGCCACGCTGCGCCAGCAGAACCTGACCAAGCCGCCGGGCAGCCTCGGCCGGCTGGAAGAGGTCGCGGTCTGGCTCGCCCGCTGGCAGCGGCGCGAGATCCCCCGGCTCGACAAGATCACGATCGCCGTGTTCGCCGGCAATCACGGCATCGCCGAGCGCGGCGTCTCCGCCTTTCCCTCTGAAGTCACCGCGCAGATGGTGGCGAATTTCGCCGCAGGCGGTGCCGCGATCAACCAGATCGCCAAGCTTGCCGGGGCCGAGCTGCGCGTCGAGCCGATCGAGCTCGCACGTCCGACCCGCGATTTCACGATGGCGCCGGCGATGGATGGCGCCGATTTCCTCGTCGCCTTTGACACCGGCTGGCGCACGGTGCCGGAGCAATGCGATTTGCTTGTGGTCGGCGAGATGGGCATCGCCAACACTACCGTGGCCGCGACGCTTTGCGCGGCGCTGATGGGCGGACGCGGCGCGCGCTGGGCCGGCCGCGGCACCGGCGTCGACGATGCCGGCCTGCTGCGCAAGCGCACCGTGATCGATACCGCGCTGAAGCTGCATCGCAGCCTGCTCGACGATCCGCTCGCCGTCGCCGTCGCGCTCGGCGGCCGCGAGCTCGCGGCCATCGCGGGCGCCGTGCTGGCAGCGCGGGCAAGATCGATCCCGGTGCTGCTCGACGGCTTCGTCGCGACGTCGGCGGTGCTGCCGCTGGCGCGGCTTGCGCCTGATAGCCTCGCGCATTGCCGCGCCGGGCATGTCTCGGCCGAGCTCGGCCATCGCCAGCTGCTGCGCGAACTGCAGCTCGCGCCCCTGCTCGATCTCGAGATGCGGCTCGGCGAAGCCTCCGGCGCAGGGGTTGCGATCCTGCTGCTGCGCGCAGCGCTCGCCTGTCATGGCGGCATGGCGACCTTTGCCGAGGCCGGCGTCTCCGGCGCGGGCTGAGGCCTCGGAACGACCGCACAACGCCCAAGAAGGCGGTGCATATCGTCCATCCAGGTCGACAATCTTCGCGTGCGCAGCATGACCTATGCGCGTTGGAGGCCTAACCTTTGCCCCCGGTGAGGCGCCGCCGGCGCCTCGGCCAGCTGAACCAGAGACCGGGGAGAAATCGCGTCATGTCGGGAGTCCTCATCAATCTGATCATTCAAATCATCAGCGGAGCAGTCGGCGGCAATGTCGCCGCCGGAGCGGCCAAGAACATCGATCTCGGCACGCTCGGAAACACCATCGCAGGCGCCATCGGCGGCGGCGCCGGCGGACAGCTTCTGGGCATGCTGATTCCGCTGCTCGCCAATTCCGGCGCGACGCCTGACATCGGCAGCATCATCGGACAGGTCGCCGGCGGCGGCGTTGCCGGCGCGGTGCTCACGGCGATCGTGGGCGCGCTCAAGAACCGGGCAGCCTGAGCCCGCCTGTCATCGCGAAAGGGCATCGGTCTTGACGATGCCCCATTCCGGCGCGAGCCTTGCGGCTTCGGATGCGGCGGGACCTCGACCGCATCATCGGCAGGGATTGCGCTGATGAAAATGTTTGTCGCAGCGGCAGCCCTCTGCGCAACGATTGGCGGCGCACAAGCCGACGTCCGCATCCTCGCCAGCCCCGGCGGCCAGGTCGGTCCGTTCATCGAACTGTTCGACAAGGTGCGGGAGTCCGGCGAGCGCGTGGTGATCGACGGGCCGTGCCTGTCGGCCTGCACGCTGGTGCTCTCGATGGTGCCGGGCGACCGCATCTGCGTGACGCGGCGCGCCGTGCTCGGCTTCCACGCCGCGCGCTCGATCGACCGGCGCGGCCGGACCTATGCGGAGCCGGAAGCATCCGAGGCGGTGCTGGAGGCCTATCCGGCGCCGGTGCGCGGCTGGATCGTGCGCCGCGGCGGCCTGACCTCACGCCTGCTGCTGCTGCGCGGCCGCGAGCTCGCCGCGATCTATCCGCGGTGCAGGTGAAGCGTGCCTGACTGTGTCGCAGCCCAAATGAAGCGAAGCGCAATCCGGGGGTTCCTGTGCGGATTGGATGACCCCGGATTTCGCTGCGCTCCATCCGGGCTACGGCTCCTGTTCGCGATGCCGGTAGAGGCGATCTGCACAGCCGTCATTGCGAGGAGCGGTAGCGACGAAGCAATCCATATTGCCGCTTGTGGCGCGATGGATTGCTTCGCTCCGCTCGCAATGACGCCTACATCCCTTGCGGGCAGTTCACCATCCAGGGGATGCCGAACTGATCGACGCACATGCCGAAACCGTTGGAGAAGAAGGTCTTGCCGAACGGCATGGTGACCGTGCCGCCTTCGGACAGCGCCTTGAAGCGGCTCGCGGCCTCCGTGGGATCCTCGAACTGCAGCGAGACGTGAAACCCCTGCGGCTTCTGGAAGTGGCCGGGCGGGGCATCGGAGGCCATGATGATCTCGCCGTCGATCGAGACCCTGGCGTGCATGATCTTGTCCTTCCATCCGGGCGGCGTCTGCATCTCCGGATTGCCCTCGCCGTAGGGATAGGTTTCCTCGATCCGCGCACCGAGGACCTTCTGGTAGAAGTTCAGCGCGGCGCCGCAATTGCCGTCGTAGGAGAGATAGGGGTTGACCTGCATCACATGCTCCCTGGGTAGCTGGAGCCTCGTTCCGATCAAATCGGAACAAGGCTCCAGATTCTTGTTTAACGCGCTTTCTTCACGCGAACCGGAAACCACTTCGCTCGAAAAAGCTCGCTATTTTTCAGTCAGCTTCTTCAGATTGGCGAGACCGACCTCGAAATCCTTGCCGATCATGTGATCCAGGTTCATGAACACCTGCATCACCTTCGACATGAAGACGGCCGGACCATACATGGTCCATGTGACGCTGGTCGCATCTCCCTGCGGCAGCATTGTGAACTCGGCGGTGTTGTGGCCCTCGAACGGCTTGAGGAAGTCGAGCTTGATGACGATCTTCGACGGCGCGGACGATTGCAGGATCTCCATGCGGCCGGTGCCGACATTCTTGTTGCCGTCCCAGGCATAGACCGCCCCCTGCCCGCGCCCGGCGCCGTCATAGGTGCGCTTCATGGCCGGATCCCGGTTCTCGTAGGGCGACCAGACCGTCCACTGCCGGAAATCGTCGATCAATGGAAAGATCCGTTCCGCCGGCGCATTGATGCTGGTCGCACGCGTGACGCGGAATGTGCTCGGCTTGGTCGCCGCCAGGACGAGGACGACGGCAATCGCGACCGCGAGGATGACAGCGATGATGGCAATGGTCTCGAACATGATGGGCTCCAGGTAGATGAATGAAGAGGATAGCTCAGCGGCGGAACGGAAGCAGCGCGCGCAGATTGCCGTCGCGCAGATAGAGCCCGCCCCACACCATCAGGCCGAGATAGAGCCCGAACAGCGTGTGGCTGAACAGCGGGCTGCCGATCCGCACATGGGACGCGATCGCACCGCCGAGATAGCCGGTGAGCAGGATAGCGCCGAGGATCGAAGTCGGCGGCACCGAGTACAGCAGCGTGCAGACGATGGTGATGATGCCGAGGCTGCGCGCCAGCGTGTCGCTCGCACCAAAGCCCATCTTGTCCATGGTCTCGGTGACGACAGGCAATGGCAACAGCTTGATCGCGCCATCGAACAGCAGGAAAAGGATTACCACGCCGCTCATGACGCGGCCGGTGATGCGGGCGGGCTTTGAGACTTCGGTGTCGACGATCGTCGGCATGGCGGGCTCCGTAACGCTTGGTGATGCTCTGCCTTCATGACGAACGACAGGATGACGGGCCGACAAGGACGGTGAAGATTTTTCGGAAGCTTGATGCGATGGGTCTAAACCGTGACCGCAGCGGGACTGCGCCCCCTCTCCCGCTTGCGGGGGGGGCTGGGGTGGGGGGTCTCACCGCGAGTCGCATTGCGGAAAGAGCCCCCACCCGGATCGCATCTGAAGATGCGATCCGACCTCCCCCGCAAGCAGGAGAGGTGCAGCGAAGTACGCGGCGATACAGTTGAACGAGAACTACTTCGCCTTCACATTGCGCGGCTGGCTGTCGCGCATCAGGCGGTCGATATGCATGCGGATATGGGCGGCTTCGGCGGTGGTGTTGGCGAGCGCGATGGCGCGGTCGAAGGTGACGCGGGCCTCCTCGTTGCGGCCGAGCTGCATCAGGAAGGCGCCGCGCACGCCGAAGTAATGGAAATAATTGGAGAGGCGCGGCGCTAACGGCTCGATCATCTCGAGCGCGGCTTCCGGCCCCTTCACCTTGGAGACCGCAACGGCGCGGTTGAGCGTGATCACCGGTGACGGCTGCATGATCTCGAGCGCGCCATAAAGCAGGTCGATCTGGGTCCAGTCGGTGTCCTCGGGCTTTTCCGCGCGGGCGTGGAGTGCGGCGATCGCGGCCTGCACCTGATAGGGCCCGCTGCGGTGATGGCGCATCGCCTTGTCGATCAGCGCAAGCCCCTCGGCGATCAGCTTCTGGTTCCACAGGCTGCGGTCCTGGTCGTCGAGCAGGATGACCTGGCCGTCGGCGTCGAACCGCGCGGCGGCGCGGGCGTGCTGCAACAGCAACAGCGCGGTCAGCCCCATGATCTCCGGCTCGCTCTGGAACAGCCGCAGCAGCAGGCGGGCGAGGCGAATCGCCTCCTCGCACAACGGCGAGCGGATTTGAGCGGTGTCGCCGCTCGCGGAATAGCCCTCGTTGAAGATCAAATAGATCATCGCGGCGACCGAGACGAGCCGCTCGCTGCGCTCGACCGCGCCCGGTGTCTCGAACGGCACATCGGCGTCGGCGACGCGGGTCTTGGCCCGCGTGATGCGCTGCTCCATCGCGGTTTCCGAGACCAGGAAGGCACGCGCGATCTGCTTCACCGACAGGCCGGAGACGATGCGCAGCGCGAGCGCGATCTGCTGGGTCGCGGGCAGATCCTTGTGGCAGCAGATGAACAAGAGCCGCAGGATATCGTCGCGGTAATGCGAGCCGTCGAGCCGCTCGGCGAGCTCTTCCTCGGCGTCGCCGAGGTCGGAGATCGCCTGGTCGTCGTCGGGCAACGCCTCCTGCTTCTTGCTGCGCCTGATGTCGTCGATCGCGACATTGCGGCCGACCATGATCAGCCACGCCGCGGGATCGCGCGGCGGGCCGTTCTGCGGCCAGCTCTTCAGCGCCCGCAGGCAGGCATTCTGGAAGGCCTCCTCGGCGGTATCGAGATTGCGGAAGTAGCGCAGCAGGGCGCCAACCGCCTGGGGACGCGCCGACGTCAGCGCGGCATCGATCCAGGCGGTGTCGGTCATGCTCACGCCTTTGCGCTCCCCGGAGTGAAGTAGCCGACCGGGCGGATCTCATAGGTGCCGCCGGGATTGGCCTCGCCGAGGTCGCGCGCGATGTCGAGCACCTCGTCGAGGTTCTTGCCTTCGACCAGATAGAAGCCGAGCAGCTGCTCCTTGGTTTCGGCGAACGGACCGTCGAGCACCAGCGGCGGGTTTTCCTTGCGCAGCGTGGTCGCCGCGGTGGTCGGCAGCAGCCGCGCCACCGGGCCGAGCCGGCCCTGCTTGGCGAGCTTGTCCTGCACGACCGACAATTTCTGCATGACCGAGGCGTCGTGTTCCTTGCTCCAGGAACCGACCATGTCTTCGTCATGATAGCAGAGGATGGCGTACAGCATCGAAAAGGCATCTCCGTTCATTGCAAGAACGAATGATTATGCCCGCTGCCGACAGGCGGAGCGAAAGAAATTTGAGTTCCGGATGTCGGCGATGGATTGGTCGACGCTTCATGGCGCGCCTCGACCGACTGCGTCTTGGGCCGTGGCGATGGCGCGTCACGCCGTCACCACGACGTTCATGTGCGACTACCAATAGACGCCGTAGCGGGCTGCGATCCGGCGCGCCTTGGCCTCATCGCTCTCCCGGCGGTTGGCGTGGCTCCTGTTCGTTGGCCGGGAGGCTTGCTGCCTCGGAGGCTCCGCCGGCTGCGCCTGCGACGGGGCCTGCTGGGCGTCGGCCGGAGCGGGCGCAACGGCCGGTTGCGCCTGAGCGGGTGTATCGGCGTTTGCGAGCACGAGGCCGCGGCTCTGGCCAGCGTGCGCGGTAGTGGCGGCGGCTACGATGAAAGCCGCAGTCAGGATCAGCTTGCGCATGGAAGTTCTCCCCGGTTGATGGCAGGAGACTAGGGAGCGGACCATGCCCGCTCTGTGATGTATATCACATTGAAATTGGAGGTATCCGGATGGGTAAGGGCGCACTGGCGCTGCTAATCAATGGCGGCTCGGAAAACTGGTCGTCGGCGCGCTGGCAGGCGCGGTTTGACACGGTCTGCCCGGACCGCCGCGTGGTGCTGCTGCCGGATGGCGCGCTCGATCCCGCCGAGGTGCACTATGCCGCGGTGTGGAAGCCGAAGCCGGGCGAGCTCGCGGCGTTCAAGAACCTGCGCGTCATCTTCAACCTCGGCGCCGGCGTCGACGCGCTGATGGCCGACCGCTCGCTGCCCGACGTGCCGTTGGTGCGGGTCGCGGTCGGCGACCTCACGGATCGCATGACCGAATATGTCGTGCTGCATGTGCTGATGCATCACCGCCAGGAGCTCTATCTGCGGGAGTCGCAACGATTGAGGCGCTGGGCGCCGAAATATCAGTGGGCGGCGGGCGCGATCACGGTCGGCATCATGGGGCTCGGCACGCTCGGCGCGGCCTCGGCACACGCGCTACGCGCGCTCGGCTTCCGCGTCGTCGGCTGGAGTCGCAGCGAGAAGCGGATCGACGGCATCGCCTGCCACCACGGCACCGAGGGGCTGGATGCGTTCCTGCGCGAGACCAACATTCTGGTCTGCCTGCTGCCGCTGACACCGGACACGCGGCACGTGTTGAACCGCGACGTGTTCGCAAAGCTGAACCGCGAGAGCCCGCTCGGCGCGCCCGTGATCATCAATGCCGGCCGCGGCGGCTTGCAGAACGAGGGAGACATCCTGCGCGCGCTCGACGACGGCACGCTGGGCGCCGCCTCGCTCGACGTCTACGAGACCGAGCCGCTGCCCGAGGCGAGCCCGTTCTGGGGCCATCCGAAGGTGGTGCTGACGCCGCACAACGCCGCCGACACCGACGCCGACGAGATCTCGAAATACGTCGCGCAGCAGATCACGCGCTTCGAGCAAGGCGGTGCGCTGGAGAACCTGGTCGATCGCGGACGGGGATACTAGGGCAGTGTCGTCCCGGGCAAGCGAAGCGCGACCCGGGACCCATAACCACGAATGGCAGTTGCTCGCGCTACGCTGTGGCCCCAGCGCGCTTCAACGACTCAATCCTGTGGTTATGGGTCCCTGCTTTCGCAGGGACGACCGGATTGATGGGCCTGTCCATCACGGCAGAGCGGCCCAAAGCCTTTGCTTCAGCCCATCTCGGCAACGATCTCCGCGAGCCGGTCGTAGGCGGGCTCGACGCCCTTGTCGATGCCGGAATTGAGATGGCCGTCACGCGCCTCCTTGGTGGGATGGCGAATCGTGGTCATCAGCGTGGTCGTTCCGTCTTCCTCGACGAAGGTCGAGGTGACCAGATATTCGTCGCTGGTGAAGCCCGGCATCGCAAAAGTCTCGCCGAATACCAGCCGCTCCGGGCGCACCACTTCGCGATAGGTGCCGGTGAGGATGTGCTCGACGCCGTCGGACGACCGGAACACGAACCGATAGGCCCCGCCGACGCGCAGGTCGATCTCGCACACCGGCATTGCGAGCTGCTCGCAGCCGAGCCAACGCACAACGTATTCAGGCTTCGTCATGGCGTCGAACACGAAGCGCCGCGGCGCGTCGAACTGGCGCGTCATGGCGAACTCGAAATCCGACGGGGTCGTGATCCTCAGCGTCTTATCCACGCGTGCGTCCACGTTGCTTCTCCTTTACTCTGACTTTGCGGTTGCTGCGCGGCGGAGCCTTTGCGGCCTCCTCCGCCTTCATCTCCTCGAGCAGGCCGTCGAGGCGGTTGAAGCTCTCGTCCCAGAAGCGGCGGAAATTCCCGAGCCAGCCGTCGACCTGCTTGAACGAGTCGGGCGCGATGCGGCACGGCCGCCACTGCGCCTCGCGCCCGCGCGAGATCAACCCGGCATGCTCCAGCACCTTCAGGTGTTTGGAGATCGCCGGCAGGCTCATGTCGAACGGCTTTGCCAGCTCCATCACCGAGGTCTCCCCAAGCGCAAGCCGCGCCAGGATCGCGCGCCGGGTCGGATCGGCCAGCGCCGCGAAGGTCGAACTGAGGGGATCGAGCGGCATGTACTTAGCTCATCGGTTAAATAACCCATGGGTTAAATACGACCGAACGGCGCTCGCGTCAACGGCCAATTTTTGGCCGCAGACGCAGGCGTGAACGATTTAGGATTTGCGCGCGAAGGTGACGTGCGTGGCGTTCGGGCTCGCGACATGCGAGACGACGGCATATCCGAGTGCGGGCAGATCAATGCCTGCGAACAGATTTTCGCCGGCGCCGAGCAGCACCGGTGACAGCGCCAGTTGCACCTCGTCGAGCAGGCGTGCCTGAAGGAACTGGCGCACCAGCGACACGCCGCCACCGACCCGGATGTCCTTGTCCCCCGCAACAGCGCGCGCGCGCTCGAGCGCTTCGGCAATACCTGATGTCACGAAGTGAAACGTCGTGCCGCCTTCCATCTCGATGTCAGGCCGCGCGTGATGGGTCAGCACGAACACCGGCGTGTGATACGGCGGATTGTCGCCCCACCAGCCTTTCCAGGCATGATCCGGCCACGGCCCGCGGATCGGGCCGAACATGTTACGGCCCAAAATCCAGGCGCCGATATTTTCCAACGATTTGCGCGCGATCTCGTCATCGAGACCGGTGCTGCCGCCATCCTGGCCGAACGTCTGGCGAAACGTCCGCGTCCCGAGGAACCAGGCAGGCAGCGCCATGCCACCTTCGCCGAATGGATTTTCGAGGCTCTGCCGTGGCGCGGCGCCAAATCCGTCGATCGAGACCGAGAATGCTGAAGTCCTGACTTTTCCCATGACATTCCACTTCCGTAGGTTGAGGGACCTTACGGAAGACGGGCGGGAAAAACAGCGCCCGACATTTGATGCCGAAGAAATTTCGCCGCGGCTATTTGGCCGCGCACAGCACGTCGAGGACGCCCTTCACGATCGCCTCGAGTTCCCCGCGCGGCACGCGGGCGCGGGCACGGATCGCGATGGTGTGGATGGTGGCGGAGGCGAGATGCGCCAGTGATGCCGGATCGGCGCCCTCAGGCAGTTCGCCGCGCTCCTTGGCATGGCGGAAGCAGATGCCGAACGCCTTGTCGAGCTCGGTCAGTCCCTCCACCACCATGGTGCGGATACCGGGATCCGACACCGCCTCGGATGCTGCGGTCATCACCGTGAAGCAGCCGCGCGGCCCGGACTCGCCGGAGAGATAGATGTCGAGCGCAATGCGATAGATGCGCTCCAGCCGCTCGCGCAGCGGCGCATCGGCGCGGAAGATGTCGACCATCGCCGCGCGCGCGTCGTCGCGGTAGCGCTGGTAGCTCTTGATGTAGAGCTCGCGCTTGTCGCCGAACGCGCCATAGAGGCTCGGCCGGTTCATGCCGGTTGCAGCGCTGAGATCATCGAGCGAGGTCGCGGCGAAGCCGTCGCGGCGGAACAGATCGAGCGCCTTGCCGAGTGCGACCTCGGGCTCATAGGCGCGCGGCCGCCCGCGCCGCTTCGGTGCGACCGGAGCCTCGATTTTGGCAGCAGATGGCGGCTTCTTACTTTTTTGTACCATTTCGCATTTAATTCCTTGACGCCTTCAATATTATCCAAGACAGTACAAAAATCAACAACGGCCGGGACATCCGCGCCAGACCACCCCAAGGAGGCACCAATGGACCTTTATTTTTCGCCGCTCGCCTGTTCGATGGCGACCCGCGTCGCGCTCTATGAAGCCGGCCAGCCGGCCAACTATCTCGAGGTCGATCCGAAGACCAAGCAGGTGCGCAATGACGGCTCCGACTTCAACAAGGTCAACCCGCTCGGGCTGGTACCGACGCTGCGCACCGACGACGGCGTCGTGCTGACCGAGAACGCAGCGATCCTGCAATATGTTGCCGACCAGTTCCCGCGGGCCGGCCTCGGCACCGCGTCGAACGCCGAGCGGTCAAAGCTGCATCAATGGCTGTGCTTCATCGGCACCGAGCTGCACAAGGGGCTGTTCCTGCCGCTGCTCGACAAGAAGGCGCCGCCGGACGCCAAGGCCTACGCGCTGGAGAAATACGTCTCGCGGCTCGACTATGTCGAGGATCACCTGAAGGGCCGCGAGTATTTGCTCGATCATTTCAGCGTCGCCGACGCCTATCTCGTCACGGTCATCAACTGGACCATGGCGACGCCGCCGATCGAGCTGGCGAAATGGCCGGCGCTGAAGGCCTATTACGAGCGGCTGAGGACGCGGCCGTCGGTTGCCAAGGCGGTCGCGGAGGAGTTCGAGCTCTACAAGGCCGAGATCGCGCGGCACAAGGCGGCGGCGTAAGCCGGTCTCTTACCATCCGTCGTCCCGGCGAAGGCCGGGACCCATACGCCGCGGCACCTCGATTTTGGGCGGTTGGAGTCGATAGCTCGCGCACCAATCAGCGACGGTGGTTATGGGTCCCGGGCCCCGTGCGCAATTGCGCACTAGGCCGGAACGACAACTAGAACGGACTATCCCCCAGCCCCGGAACGTCGGCCGGACGCGGGCCCGGCGCGGGCCAGTGGAAGCGGCGATCCTTCTCTGCGATCGCGATGTCGTTGATCGAGGCCTCGCGCCGGCGCATCAGGCCGTGCTCGTCGAACTCCCACTGCTCGTTGCCGTAGGAGCGAAACCAGTTGCCGGCGGCGTCGTGCCATTCGTACTGGAAGCGCACCGCGATGCGGTTGCCGTCGAATGCCCAGAGATCCTTGATCAGGCGATACTCCCGCTCCTTTTCCCATTTGCGGGTCAGGAAGGCCACGATGGCCTCGCGGCCCTCGAACACCTCGGACCGATTGCGCCAGCGGCTGTCCTCGGTATAGGCGCCGGCAACCCGAACCGGGTCGCGTGAATTCCAGGCATCTTCCGCCATGCGCGCCTTCTGCGCGGCGGTCTCGCGGGTGAAAGGCGGCAGTGGCGGGCGTGACATCGGCGATCCCTCAGTGTTTGCCACACAAATCTATCGCCACGCCGCGCAGAGTCGATGGGGCGTTTCTTATCGCCCGATAGCTAGAGCCTATTCCGCTCCGATTGCATCGAAGCGGTGCTCCGACTCTTGTTTTGACGAGGGCTGCGCGCGGCCGCCGCTGATGAAGGCGACGTGGACCTAGGCCCTTCCTTCACAAGCACGTGCAAGTGGGAGACTAGTCCTTTCGTAGGGAGAGGCCATGTGTCGAAGGAGGTATTGACTCAACAAGTGGCTGCTTTCACCGCACCGCTTGCAATTCTATTGTATTATAATCAAAGATTGTACGATCTGTCATTTTGGTTACTCTGGTAACCGCCCCATAAATCTTCGCGACCGCGAACGAATGCAGTGATGGATGATGTCTAACAAAGAAACGACCATGCTTGAAGAGGAAATCACCAAAACGAAGCGGCTCGTAAGAACCGACGCGTATCAAATGTCAATCGGCGAAATCGTCAGTATGTACGACGAAAAGGAAATCATCGTCGATCCAGAATTTCAACGCCTCTTTCTGACCTTAAGGACGCTATTGGGCGCGCCGATGAAAAACTCGGGCGCGTGTTGCTGCGTGCGCTAGTTGCGATTTGCTACGCTCATTGGGAAGGATACGTGCGCCTCACTGCGCGGAAATATTTGGAGCACATCGCGCTCCGAAGATTCCAATACGGCGAGCTCGATCGACAATTTTTCCGCAACTACTTCTTGCCGCGGCTTGCAGCCCTCTCAACCTCCCGCACAAGCATTTCGGAACGTTGCAATCTTGTCGATGAGATACTCAACGCCTCCAACCGGCGGTTCAGTAAGGTCAATGAAGACCTAATCAACACTAAGGCAAATTTGAACCATGATGTGCTAATAGATATCTGCTTAGTATGCGGCATCCCGACTGAGCTTTTTGCTGACCACAAGACTTTCCTGGACATCGTCCTTCTTAAGCGAAGAAACGAAATAGCACACGGTGAAGACACCCTCGTCTCCATTAACGACTTGGATGAACTCACAACCAAGACAATCGCGCTAATGCGAAGCTTTGGCGACCTCTTGGAAAATCGGATTTACCTTAAAGAGTACAGGGCTGCTTAGCGGTCGTTATGACGAGCGTTTTCCGTCGCCAAAAGCAGACCCTTGCGGCTGCGATCTATCGCCGAGACGACTATCGCCCGATAGCTAGAGCCTATTCCGTTCCGATTGCATCGGAACGGGACTCTAGCCTCTTGTTTTGACGCGTTTTCTTCACGCGAACCGGTACCCATCCCGCATCACGCGCCGGACAGGCTTCGCTTGAAAAGGCTTTAGGCCAGATCGGCCTTCATCAGCGCACGGATGGACTTCGGAATCGGCTGTGCCCGGCCCTGACTGACGAAGGCAACGCGCACCTGCGCCTTCACAAGCACGTCATCGCCGCGCCGGACCTCCTGCGCGAGCAGGATGGAGGCGCCCTTCACCGCGATCGGCCAGGTCACGACGTCGAGCATGTCGTCCATCCGCGCGGGCTTCAGGAAATCCAGCGTCATCGAGCGCACGACAAAGGCGAAACCGCCGGTCTCCTCCTGCGCCTCCTCGAACAGCGCGTTCTGTTCGGCGCCCATCAATCGGAGATGATTGGTGCGCCCGCGCTCCATGAAGCGCAGGTAATTGGCGTGGTAGACGATGCCGGAAAAATCGGTGTCCTCGTAATAGACACGGACCTGCATATGGTGTCGGCCATCGCGGATCGCGCCGTCGATATGGGGTAAGGTCAATTGTGGCCCCTCGATCGCTCTCGGAAAGACAATCGTTTTGCGCAAAATGCCCGATCACGCAAGCGCGATCAGGACACCATCGGTCCCTTTGCGCCGAGCGTGACCTGCACGATCTCGGGCGGCACGCCGAGGCGGAACGGCATGATGCTGCAGCCGAGGCCGCCGGAGACGACGACGTCGCATTTCAGCTTGAAATGACCATAGGCGAGCCGCATACCGTGTTTCACCGGCACCGCCGGCGACCAGCCGAGCAGCCGGATCTGGCCGCCATGGGTATGGCCGGACAGCTGCAGCGCGACGCGCGCGGGCACGCGGAGCGCGACGTCGGGCTCGTGCGCAAGCAGGATCACCGGCGCGTCGTCGCTGACTTTTGCAAGTGTCGCGTTGAGATCGTCGACCCCGATGCGCCGGACCTCGCGATAGCGCCGCGCGGGCAGATAGGCGAGCTGGTCGCCGAGACCGGCGAGCCAGAACGGGCGGTTATCCTTGGTGAGCCGCACCGCATCGTTCTCGTAGACCGGGATGCCGGCGCGCTCCAGCGCACGGCGCGCGACGGGTGTGCCCTGCCCCAGGCGCTGCACCGTCTTGTCTTCCCAGTAATCGTGATTGCCGAGCACGGCATGGACGCCGAGTGGCGCCTTCAGGTCCTTCAGCACCGCGGCCCATTCCGAGGCCGGAATGAAGCGGGTGACGTGACGCAGCCCGGCGACATAGTCGCCGAGCAGCACGATGATGTCGGGGTTCAGCGCGTTGGTGCGCTCGACGATCTCAGCGATGCGATCGAGCGACATCCAGGGATCGCAGGCATGAATGTCGGCGAGCGCGGCGATCTTGAGCGGAAAGTCCGAAGGCCATTGCCGCGGCGACAGATCGTAGCGCGTCAGCGTGAGACGGACGACCGGCTCGCTCAGGCCATAGGCCGCGGTCGAGGCGGTGGCGGCGGTCAATCCGCCGGCGGTGCGCAGAAAATGTCGACGTGAAATCATGGACGCTTGATCGGTGATGCCTGGTCCATGATAGGCCCCTTGATTGGAGCGAAATTGGGCCGCGTTTGTGCAGACGGCCTGCAGAGACGTCGCAATGGTTAGCGGGCAAGGTTACCGTGCAGCGCGATGCGCTGCGTCAACACGTCTGTTCACGTCTTCGAGAGCGAGGAGGCTCAGTCTTCATCGCCATTGCCGCCGAACAGTCCGAACTGCGAGGGATCGCGGTTCGGCTCGGCGAGGCCGAGATGGCGGAAGGCATGCGAGGTCAGCAGTCTTCCGCGCGGGGTGCGCTGCAAGTAGCCACACTGGATCAGATAGGGCTCGATGATGTCCTCGATCGCATCGCGCGGCTCCGACAGTGCCGCCGCCATGGTCTCGACGCCGACCGGACCGCCGCCATAGTTCAAGGCGATGGTGGTGAGATAACGCCGGTCCATCGCATCGAGGCCTGCGCTGTCGACCTCGAGCGCGCTCAGCGCACGGTCGGCGATGCCGCGATCGATGGCCTCGGCATCCGCTGCGGAGGCGAAGTCGCGCACGCGGCGCAAGAGGCGGCCGGCGATGCGGGGCGTGCCGCGGGCGCGGCGCGCGATCTCGTTGGCGCCATCGGGGCTCATGCCGATGTTCAGCACGCGGGCGCCGCGGGTCACGATCTTCTCCAACTCTTCCTCGGTGTAGAAGTTGAGCCGGATCGGAATGCCGAAGCGGTCGCGCAGCGGATTGGTGAGCAGGCCTGCGCGCGTCGTCGCGCCGACGAGGGTGAATTTCGACAGCTCGATCTTCACCGAGCGCGCCGCAGGACCCTCGCCGATGATCAAATCGAGCTGAAAATCCTCCATCGCGGGATAGAGCACTTCCTCGACCGCCGGGCTGAGGCGATGGATCTCGTCGATGAACAGCACATCGCGCTCTTCCAGATTGGTGAGCAGTGCGGCAAGGTCGCCGGCCTTCGCGATCACGGGGCCGGAGGTGGCACGAAAGCCGACACCGAGCTCGCGTGCGACGATCTGCGCTAGCGTGGTCTTGCCGAGGCCCGGAGGACCGACGAACAGCACGTGATCGAGCGCCTCGCCGCGCTTCTTCGCCGCCTCAATGAAGATCGAGAGATTCTTGCGCGCCTGGGCCTGGCCGACGAACTCCGTCAGCGACTGCGGACGCAGCGCGGTGTCGCCGACATCGTCGGAGCGGCGTTCGGGCGTGACGATGCGCGAGGGCGTGTTCACTTCGACAGTTCCTTCAGGCCCAGCCGGATCAGTTGCGCGGTCTCGGCCTTCTCACCGGCGCTGCGCGAGGCGGCGGCGATGGCGGCGGCGGCCTGCGGCTGGCCGTAGCCGAGATTGACCAGCGCGGAGATCGCGTCGGTGACCGGGCGCGGCGCACGGTTGTTGTCGATCGCGCCCGAGAGCTGCACCACCGCGGGATCGACATCGGCAAAGCCCGGCGCCTTGTCCTTCAATTCGCTGACGATGCGCTCGGCCACTTTGGGTCCGACGCCCGGGGTGCGCGCGACGGCCGCCTTGTCGCGCAGTGCGATGGCATTGGCGAGATCGGTCGGCGGCAACGTGCTGAGCACCGCGAGCGCGACCTTGGCGCCGACGCCCTGCACGGTCTGCAACAGACGAAACCATTCACGCTCGAGATCGCTGCGGAAGCCGAACAGCTTGATCTGGTCCTCGCGGACATAGGTCTCGATCGAAAGCACCGCGGCGCCGCCCGGCTGTGGCAGCGCCTGCAGCGTGCGGCTCGCGCAATGCACCTGATAACCGACGCCGCCGACATCGAGGATCACGTAATCCTCGCCGTAGGAATCGATCAGGCCCTTGAGCTTGCCGATCATAGGTTCGCCACCCTGAGGCGCAGCGCGGTGCTCTGGCGGTGATGGGCGTGGGTGATCGCGACCGCGAGCGCATCGGCGGCGTCGGCGGACGGCGGCTCGGCTTTCGGCAACAGGATCTTCAGCATCACCTGGATCTGGTTCTTCTCTGCATGACCGGCGCCGACCACGGTCTTCTTGACCTGGTTCGGGGCGTATTCGGCGACCGAGATACCGAACATTGCGGGCGCCAGCATGGCGACGCCGCGGGCCTGGCCGAGCTTCAGCGTGGCAACGCCGTCCTTGTTGACGAAGGTCTGCTCGACGGCCGCTTCCGCCGGTCGGTAGTCGCCGAGCACGGCGGCAAGCCCCTCATGGATCGCGAGCAGCCGGCTCGCCAGCGGCAGATCGTCCGGCGGCTCGACCGAACCGCAGCCGATATAGACCAGACGGTTGCCTTCGGTCTCGATCACACCCCAGCCGGTGCGGCGGAGGCCCGGATCGATACCGATGATGCGGACGGGAGAGCGAATCGGCTGCGATGTCATGGGGTAGTGATACCGCCTGGGCCGGGAGAACGAAACACAAACGGAGGTTCGTCCCCTGCTCCGCGTGGCATCGCACCGTGCTCGTCATTCAGCCCTGCTCGTCATCCCCGCGAAGGCGGGGATCCAGTACGCTGTGGCCTCTCGGATCAATCGCAGGACTCTGGAATACTGGATCGCCCGGTCCCGTCTACGCCGAGGCTTCGACGAGGCTCATGGTCTCAGGCACGCCGAAGCTTCGGCGGAGGCGGCAAGCCGGGCGATGGCACGAGTTCGGGGCGATGAACCGGGCGCTTACCCGCCCATCTTCGCGAGCAGCGCGTCGGACACCTCGAAATTGGCGTACACGTTCTGCACGTCGTCGTGCTCGTTGAGCAGGTCCATCAGCTTCAACAGCTTTTCGCCGGTCTCGTCGTCGACTGCGACGGTGTTCTGCGGCTTCCAGGTCAGCGCCGCCTTGCGCGGCTCGCCGAACTTCGCTTCCAGCGCTTTTGCGACCTCGCGGAACGTCTCCTGCGAGGCGTAGACCTCGTGACCGGCTTCGCTGGAGACCACGTCGTCGGCGCCGGCCTCGATCGCGGCGTCCAGCATGGCGTCGTCGGAGGCGACCTTGGCGTCGTATTCGATGATGCCGGTGTGATCGAACATGAAGGCGACCGAACCGGTTTCGCCGAGATTGCCGCCCGACTTGGTAAAGAAGGAGCGGATGTCGGAGGCGGCGCGGTTGCGGTTGTCGGTCAGCGCCTCGACGATCACGGCGACGCCGCCGGGGCCATAGCCCTCGTAGCGGATCTCGTCATAGTTCTCGCCCTCACCGCCGATCGCCTTCTTGATGGCGCGGTCGATATTGTCCTTGGGCATGTTCTCGGCGCGGGCGGCGACCACGGCGGCGCGCAGCCGCGGGTTCATCGCCGGGTCCGGGGCGCCGAGCTTGGCCGCCACGGTGATTTCGCGGGCGAGCTTGCCGAAAAGCTTCGACTTCTGGGCATCCTGCCGGCCCTTGCGGTGCATGATGTTCTTGAATTGGGAATGGCCGGCCATGCGACGTCTCTTCGAGCGTAGGGTCTGAACAGGGGTGGAAAACGCGGCCTTATAGGCCCCTGGCGGTCAAAATCAAAGGTCGGCAGGGGCCGTCCGGCGGAGGAATACTACCGCATGCCGGAATATGAGGCACTTGTTAACCATGACTTCATGCCCGGATGCGAGGATCGCCCCGTCCCGCCGCAACTTTCCAAGGCAACTTCCAACAGCCCCACAGAGCCCCCATGGCGTTCGGTTTGTTTCGAAAGCAAGTGCCGGAGCCGGCCGCGCCGCAGGTTCCAACCGCGGCTGCCGCGGCTGAAGCCTCGACCGAGACTGATTCGGCCAAGGATTCGTCCAGGGAAATCCTGGAACTGCTGGAACTCGAGCTCGGCGCGATGATCCGCCAGCTCGAGCGCGCCGCGGGCTCGGTGGCCGACGGCGCCGAGGCGACGGCCGCCAAGCTCGCGACCATCCGCGCCCGCACCGACGCGCTGACGGGCCGCAGCAGCGATGCGCAGAGCACCGCGACGACGTTCTCGGAAGCCGCCGACCGTTTCACCCATTCCGCCGAAGGCATCGGCGCGCAGGTGCGCAGCGCGAGCCAGCTCGCCGACGACGCCGCGGCGGCAGCGCGCGAAGCCACCGCCAATGTCGATCGCCTGCGCGAATCCTCGGCGGCGATCGGCAATGTCGTCAATCTGATCGCGCAGATCGCGCGGCAGACCACGCTGCTTGCGCTCAACTCGACCATCGAGGCGGCGCGCGCCGGCGCGGCCGGCAAGGGCTTTGCGGTGGTCGCCACCGAGGTCAAGGCGCTCGCAGTGCAGACCCAGAGCGCAACCGAAGAGATCACGCGCAAGATCGAGGCGCTGCAGAAGGACGCCACCGGATCGGCGGACGCCGTCCACCGCATCTCGCAGGCGATCGAAAAGATCCGCCCGGTGTTCGAGAACGTCAACGGCGCGGTCGCCGAGCAGAACCAGATCACCGGCGAGATGGGCCAGAACGCGGCCTCCGCCTCGCACTTTATCGTCTCGGTCGGCACCAGCGCCGGCGAGATCGACAGTGCAACGCGCGAAGCCGCCGCGCATGGCGACAATGTCGCCAAGGCCGGCAAGGCGGTGACCGGCTTCGCCCAGAAGCTGAAGGCGCGCTGCGCGGTGCTGCTGCGCCAGGACGAGCGCGGTGATCCGCGCAAGAACGAGCGCCTGCCGTGCAGCCTCACGATCGAGATCACGACCGCGCGCGGCAACATCACCGCGCCGGTCTACGAGATCGCGATGGACGGCATCCTGATCGGCGGGCCGGATGCCGAGAGGCTGCCGACCCATGAGACCCTGACCGCGACCTTGCAGGACGTCGGCGTCTGCCGGATCAGGATCGGCGGGCGCTCCAAGGCAGGCAGCCAGGCGCGCTTCGAGGCGGCGACCGCTGCGCTGCGCGAGAAGATCGAAGACCGGATGTGGGCGATTCACGAGGAGAACGCCGAACTCGTCACCCGCGCGATGGAAGCGGGTCGCACGCTGAGCAAGCTCTTCGAGGACGGACTGGCAAGCGGCGCGATCACGATCGCCGACATGTTCGACACCGACTATGTCGAGATATCAGGCACCAACCCGGTGCAGTATCGCACCAAAATGCTGGATTGGGCGGATCGCTCGCTGCCTGCTCTGCTCGAGGCGTTCCTCGCCAAGGACACGCGCCTGGCGTTCTGCGCGACGGTCGACCGGAACGGCTATTTGCCGGTCCATAACAATATCTACTCGCAGCCGCAGCGGCCGGGCGACGTGGCCTACAACACCGCCAATTGCCGCAATCGTCGTATCTTCAACGATCCCGCGGGCCTCGCCGCCGCGCACAATGAGCGCGCCTATCTGGTCCAAAGCTATGCGCGCGACATGGGCAACGGCACCACCGTGATGATGCGCGAGATCGACGTGCCGATCCACGTGCGCGGCCGGCACTGGGGCGCGTTCCGCACCGCCTACAAGCTTTGATGACTTCGTAGCCCGGACGCAGCGAAGCGTAATCCGGGACAGGTATTCCCACAGGCAGGAATCCCGGATTTCGTTGCGCTGCATCCGGGCTACGCAGTGCACGCTCAGGCAAGACCGACAGCGCGAATCACGTTTTAGTTTTCGAAATGGGAATGTTGCGGCGGGCCAGCGGACCGCTCTGATGGAGGAAGTGCTGATATGTCGGCGGCGCAGCTTGCAGTGCTGGATACGTCATCGAACCGGACGCTGGCCGAACGGCTGGTCGACCAGCTCGCCGACCGCATCGGCGGCCTCGGGGTCGAGCTTGCCGACATCGCCGGCAACGTTCAGGAGGTCGCGAACCGCGTCACCAACCAGTCGGAGCGGTTCCATCATTTGCAGGAGACCGCCGAGATCATGGTCTCGGCCAATCACGGCATCGCCAATGCATCGCAGGCGGTGCAGACGACCGCATCCGCGGCGGTCGGCCAGATCGCCGAATCGCGCAACGCGGTCGAGACGGCGGTCAGCCATATCGCAGAGCTCGTCGCGGCGGTCGGACGGATCGAGGCGCGGCTCGCCGCGGTCGGCTCCGCGCTGAGCCAGGTCGCCAAGGTCTCCGGTTCGATCGAGGCGATCGCCAAGCAGACCAATCTGCTGGCGCTCAACGCCACGATCGAGGCCGCGCGCGCGCCGGCAACGCCGGCCGCGGCTTTGCCGTGGTCGCGAGCGAAGTGAAGAACCTTGCCGAGGCGACCCGCCAGGCGACCCATCAGATTTCCGACACCGTGCGCGACCTCGACGGCCAGATCGGCAGCCTGATCGGCGAGAGCAGCGACGCCTCGCTGCGGGCCAAGAGCGCCGGCGAAGGCGCCCGGCAGATCTCCGGCATCATCATGCGCGTGCAGGAGGGCTTCTCATCCGTCGGCGCCGAGATCGGCAGCGTGGCGCGCGCCGCGACCTCCAATCTCGGTCATTGCGACACCGTGATCGCGGAGCTGAACGAACTCGCCAAGGGCGTCGATCTCTCCTCGCGCGACCTCAAGCACGCCGACGGCCGCGTCGCAAAGCTGCTCGAGCTGTCCGAAAGCCTGATCGTGACCATCGCCGACAGCGGCGTCGAGACCAGCGATGCGCCGCTGATCCGCGTCGTGATCGACACCGCGAAACAGATCTCGGAACTGTTCGAGCAGGCGATCGCGCGCGGCGAGATCACGCTCGCGCAATTGATGGACGAGAATTATCGCGAGATCGCCGGTACCAATCCGAAGCAATATCTGACCGACTATGTCAGCTTCACCGACCGCGTGCTGCCTGCGATCCAGGACCCGATCCAGAAGACCGATCCGCGCATCGTGTTCTGCGTCGCCTGGGCGCGGAGCGGCTATCTGCCGACCCACAATCCGAACTACCGGCTGCCGCAGGGACCGGACCCGGTGTGGAATAACGCCAATTGCCGCAACCGCCGGCTGTTCAACGACCGCGCGGTGAGCAAGGTCGCGGCCAATACCAAGCCGTTCCTGCTGCAGACCTATCGCCGCGACATGGGCGGCGGCAATTTCGTGCTGATGAAGGACGTGTCGTCGCCGATCTTCGTGAACGGCCGCCACTGGGGCGCGTTCCGGATGGGCTTCCGGCAAGGCTAGGCCAGCCCCTGGCCGGGCTGGGGGGTGCACTGCCAAAAAATGGAAAACAACCCCATGCAAAGGAAGCCGGCGGCTCTCGGCGCTCGACACTGCACTTGACACGTCGGGCAACTCAGAAGTATTTTTCCATTATTCCGAAATAGTGCAAACACTCCTCGTCCCGGGCAGTCGTGAAATCCGCGGCCCCATCCCCGTCATTGCGAGGAGCGACAGCGACGAAGCAATCCATGCCGCCGCATGTGGTGAGATGGATTGCTTCGCTTCGCTCGCAATGACGAAAAAATCTGCAACTAGCGAGCACTGAAACTCACTTCACTCAGAACCCCGGCACTGCGGGCTCGAGCCGTCCGCCGGCCGAAATCAAAGGTCAGCGAGCTATCCGTCTCAGCCCTTCTTGATCCTCGGTAGCCTTCGAATTAGGGCGCCAACCACTGATTTGGATCTCGCAGGGCGTCCAACACGTAGTATCGGTTTTCCTTAGAATGTTCTGCAAAATGATCCCGGTTCTCCCACACCGTCTTCCATTCAGCAGACGACGTAAGGGGCGTGAAGGTCAGATCATCATTTTGTCGATAGACACGCCATATCGGCAATTCTGATGCGACCACACTGTCGAGAAACGCGGCAACGAAGCCAGGATGCCAACTCGTGTCCATTCCTATTGATGCGAGCGGCCCACTTTCGCTTATCGACACCATTCCCCATGGTCTTTGAGGACCGTGGCCTTCATTGCAATAGGCCAACGCCAAGTCCCAGCTGCGGTCCTCGATGTTGTCCAGCACGGATATTGCTGCGCGGACGAGCCATAGTCCCAGTCCCTCATGACAACATGCGGTTCGACTAAACGCTGTCTGATGAAGGCCACGGTGGCCTCATGATCAATTGTTGCAAGCTCGGTCTCGATAAGTCCCTTCAGCCACTCCGCCGAGACACTCATATCGTGATCACCAATCCGCAATATAATTCAGGTCCAAAACCCCGGCACGGCGGGCTCGAGTCGCCCGCCGGCGCGCACCGGCGCGACCTTGACCGCAAGCCCGGTCGCATCGTCGGTCTCGACCGCGACGCCGCTCAGCGTCGCAACGCCGCCGGCCGGCTCGAAACGTCCGGAGGGAATGCCGGTGAGGAAACGCTGCAGCGGCTCCTCCTTCTGCATGCCGATCACCGAATCATAATCGCCGGTCATGCCGGCATCGCTCATATAGGCAGTGCCGCCGGGCAGCACCTGATGATCGGCGGTCGGCACATGGGTATGGGTCCCGACCACGAGGCTGACGCGGCCGTCGCAGAAGAAGCCGACACCCTGCTTCTCGCTGGTGGCCTCGGCATGGAAATCGAGCACGATGGCGTCACAGCCTTCGCGCAACGGGCAGGCTTCGAGCTCGCGCTCGATCGCGCTGAACGGATCGTTCGAGGACGGCTCCATGAAGACGCGGCCGATCGCGTTGATGATCAGCGCGCGCTTGCCGCTCTTGGTGTCGACCAGCGTGGCGCCGCGGCCCGGCGAATGGCGCGGGAAATTCAGCGGCCGGATCAGGCGTGGCGCGCGCTCGATGAAGACCAGCGCCTCCTTCTGATTCCAGGCGTGGTTGCCGAGCGTGATCGCATCGGCGCCGGCATCGAGCAGCTCCTGATAGATCGCCTCGGTGATACCGAAGCCGCCGGCGGCGTTCTCGCCGTTGACGACGACGAGATCGAGCGACCAGTCCTTGATCATGCCGGGAAGATGGTCTGATATGGCGGTGCGGCCGGTCCTGCCGACGACGTCACCAACGAAGAGAATACGCAAGGCTAGCTACTCCGGAAATCGAACGTCTTGCGCTCCGTTAGCACATAATCGAGCGGGACGTCGTGCGACAGCGCCGGAATGGCCTTGGTTTCCTGTGCAGCAAAGGCGATCCCCACCCCGATCACATGCTTGGCCTTGCGCAGGTGTGCAAAGGTATAGTCGTAATAGCCGGCGCCGTAGCCGATGCGGTGGCCGAGCCGGTCGAATGCCGCAAGCGGCACCAGCATCACGTCGGGATGCACCTCGGCCGCGGCCGGCGACGGCTCGGGAATGCCGAGCGGCCCGAGCATCAGCCGGTCCTGCGGCGACCAGCTGCGGAAGGTCAGCGACTGGCCGCGCGCATTGATGCAGGGCAGCGCAAGCCGCGCCCCCTTTTCGGCAAGCTTCTTCATCAGCGGCGCCGGATCGAGCTCGCTGCGGATCGGCGCATAGCCCGAGATGATCATGCCTTGCGTGATCTCGAACGGCGCGCCGCGCTTGGCGAGCGCCTCGGCAGCGGCCGCGCGCTGCTCGTCGCTCAGCGCGTCGCGCTTGGCGAGAGCAAGCGCCCGAAGCTCGGCCTTCGATGGAGCTGCGTGCATGATCCATCTTCCGCTGTCATCGTCCGCAAAACGCGAACGAGCCGGCACTCAGAAACGCTAGCATTCGTTTGACCGGGCCGCGGCGCACTGGACACCCCGCAAGGACCCTGCCAGCGGGCGAGCCGATGACGAGACCCATTGCGGGGAAACTGCACCACAATCAAACCGCCGCGGCGCGACGACAAGGCAACAGCAAAAATCAGTGCGAAGCCGCAGAGGCCGTTGGAGCGCTCGATCCCGGAGTTCCCTACGAAAGTAGGTGGGCACCATATGTCCGGGTCCACGGACCCGGCCAGGGACAGTTCCCTAAAGGATCGATAAGGCCCCGGGGATATATGGCTCCTGACGCACGACGCAGCTTCGCAAGGCCAATGTAGCGACGAAGTTGCGGTTCCGCCAGCGGCAAGCGGCGGACTTCCGCAAACAAGGGGCGGACTTCCGCAAATCAGGCGCCGGCGCCGTGCTCGGCTTCCGGCGGAGTGCAAAACATCCGGTGCCTGGCGTGGGCTCCGTCGCTGCGCCAGACGAAGTGGGCGCCCCGCCGCCGGATCGCCGCCCGAGCTGGCCCCTCAATCAGCCTCTGCCGCTCAGCCGCGCCACCATGTTCTTGGTGTAGTGCGCCAGCAGAACCGGCGCGTTGTTGCCAAGCACGTCGATCCTTCCCCCGTGCTTGAGCACGAGCAACCCGACCAGATGCGTGATGAGCGCGGTGGCCTCGATGCGGACCATCGGCAGAAACGGCTTCGCCGTGGCCTTGCGGACCTGCTCCGCGAGCAGAGCGAGCAGAGCGTCCAGTTGCCGATTGAGGGCCTCATCCAATCCGGACCCAAGCTTCTTCTTGCGCTCCCCGTTGAACAATACGAGCGACAGCGTCAGCTCGGACGGATGCGCGTCGTAATATTTGTATATTGCAAGGGTCCCGCGTCGAAGGGACTTCGCCGGAACAGCGATGCCGTCCATCGCTGCCCTGACTTCTTCAGTGACTGCCAACAGCGATTCACCCAGCACCGCCGCGAATACTTCCTCCTTCGATCGAAACAGCGGGTAGATCGCGCCTGTCGTGCACCCGGCCATTTGCGCGATCGCCCTGATCGACGCGCCTTCGAGGCCGCCGGCCTCAAATACACGACGCGCGGCGTCAACGATCACGCGACGTCGATGAAGGTCGAGGGTCGCCTGATAGGTTTGCGCAGCGGCAGACATTGACTCCTTGCCAACTTTGTAACATCGTTCCCAACGAATAACGCTGTTATTTGGCTTAGGCAAGCGCAGGTTGGCGCCGCGGCCCCAAGGACTTCCGACGCCGGACGCAGTTCAGAATCTCTCCCGGAGAGCACCATGCGTGAACACAAGACGGCACGCTCCAATGAGCCCCTGCTTGATGCCGAGCAAGTGCGGCGGGCGATCATCCGAAGCCTGCCGAGCATCGACCACCACGGCGAGATCGTCGAGAACGTCGGACCGAACGCGATCCGCGTCCGGCTTCCGTATCAGCAGGCGTTCATGGGAGCCGAGTTGTGGCAAGACGGCAGCGGCAGCGTGTTTTCGGGACCGATGGTGATGGGCCTTGCCGACACCACGATGTACGGCTGCGTCCTGGCGGCCCTCGGAGCCAACGTCATCCCGGTGATGGCAGCCTTCAACATCACCTTCCTGCGGCCAGCCAGGGCTTCGGATCTAATCGCGGAGGCGCGCATCGTGCGCCGCGGCCGCCGCCTGCATTATCTCGAATGCTGGCTGACGTCCGACGGCGAACCAGACCCTTGCGCCCATATCACGTCGACATATCGGGTCGCGGTGCGGCCGGAGCGCTAAAGCGCGATGAGATCAGGTTGAATCGTCATCGCGCTTTAGCTTCTTGTTTGAGCATGATCTTTTCGGAAAACCGCTTCACACTTTTCCGGATCATGCTTTGGCGCGCCATGCGCCACTCATGCGGTCCGGCGGAGGATCGTTGGCAGATGCGGGCAAATAGATCGCATACGGCGGCGTCCGATCATTTCAGTCCGGCCTGTCCTCCCCGCGGGTGAAGGCTGCCGCGAACTTCAGCCGATCGCGATGCCGCCGCCGATGGTGCGGTTGAGCACCTGCGTGGTGCGCTCGATCCGCTCGGCGGCGGCGTTGAGCGCGTTGGAGACCGCGGTCTGGGTCGCGCGGGCGCGGTCGGTGGCGGCTGTGCGGGCATTGCGTAGTTGCTCGACCTCTTCCTCGAGGCTGCGGATGCGCGCGCCCGCATCGACCAGTTCGTCGCAGGCGGTGAGCGCCGCCATCACGGTGAGCCGCGCATCGCCGATCTCGCCGAACTTGCCGCGCAGCGATTCGACGCGCTGCTGGAGATTTTCCGCGAGCTTCAGGAGCCGCACCTCCTGGCCCTCCTCGCAGGCCATCCGGTATTGCCGGCCATTGATGGTGACGTTGATGTGGCTCATCTGCCTTCTCCGCCCTCGAGCACGGCGCGAATGGTGCCGATCGCCGCGTCGAGCTTTTCCGCGATGTCGCGATTGACGCGCTCGAGCTTGCGCGTCTTCACCAGCGATCCGTCGAGTTCGTCGGCAAGCCTGGAGCGATCGGCGCCGAGCGCCTGGATCCGGCTCGCCAATTCGTTTTCGTCGCGGTCGGCCTCGCGGCGCCGCTCCACCGAGCTCTCCAGCGCATCGAGCGCTGCCATCAGCCGCCTTGTCGCAGCATCGATATCGGCGAGCGGTGCCTCGGTATTGCCAGAGCCGTTGGCGAGACGATCACTCATGACACGCGGTGTGGACCCTTCAAATTGGCTAGCTGGGGTAGCCTGGTGGAAACAGGCCTGCCGCACGGCAAAACTGGCGGTTCGGCAAGCGGTTAGCGGACGAAATTTACGTGGCAAGCGAGCCGAGCGCAACGGCGGCGCCAAACTATGCACCGTTCAATGAAATTGGGCCATTTTGAGCAACTTTTCCCCGTTTTGGGGCGTTTCAGCGCCTTGGACTTGCGGAATTGAGGTGCTAATCCACCCTCCAACCCGTAAGGCCATCCACGCGCGTATCGCGGCTGCCCGCCCCGATGCGTCCAGCAATCAGCTCCTCATTCCAGGCGGACTTTTCAACATGACGCAGGTCGATCACACCCGTATGGCCAATGCGATCCGTGGCCTTGCCATGGACGCCGTCGAGAAGGCGAATTCCGGCCATCCCGGCCTGCCGATGGGCGCCGCCGACATCGCGACCGTCCTGTTCACCAAATTCCTGAAATTCGATGCCGCCGACACCGCATGGCCCGATCGCGACCGCTTCGTGCTGTCGGCCGGCCATGGCTCGATGCTGCTCTATGCGTTGCTGTACCTCACCGGCAACAAGGACATGACGCTCGACCAGCTCAAGCATTTTCGCCAGCTCGGATCGCTGACGCCGGGACACCCGGAGAATTTCCACACCAAGGGCATCGAGACCACCACCGGCCCGCTCGGTCAGGGCATTGCCACCGCGGTCGGCATGGCGCTCGCCGAGAAGATGCTCGCCGCGGAGTTCGGCAAGAAGATCGTCAACCACCACACCTATGTGCTCGCCTCAGACGGCGACCTGATGGAAGGCATCTCGCAGGAAGCGATCGCGCTGGCCGGCCACTGGCGCCTCAACAAGATGATCGTGCTGTACGACGACAACGGCATCTCGATCGACGGTCCGACCTCGATCTCCGATTCCGTCGACCAGGTGAAGCGCTTCAAGTCCGCCGGCTGGGCCGCCGAATTGATCGACGGCCATGATCCGCAGGCGATTGCCGCTGCGATCACCCGCGCGCAGAAATCCAGCAAGCCGTCGATGATCGCCTGCAAGACCACGATCGGCTTCGGCGCGCCGACCAGGGCCGGCACGGCGAAAGCGCATGGCGAGGCGCTCGGCGCCGCCGAGCTCAAGGGGGCCAAGGAGAAGCTCGGCATTTCGCTCGAGCCGTTCTCGGTGCCCGACGACGTGCTGAAGGCCTGGCGTGAGGCGGGTGCCCGCGGCGCCGCCGAGCACAAGGCATGGGACGAGCAGTTCGCGCAGCTCGGCAACCGCAAGCGCGCCGAGTTCGAGCGCCGGCTGCGTCACGAGCGGCCGCAGTCGCTCGCCAAGGGCCTGCGCGCCTTCAAGAAGGGCCTGTTGGAAAATCCGCTCAACGTCGCCACCCGCAAATCGTCGGAAGCCGCGATCGAAGTGATCGCCGCCGCGATGCCGATGGAGTTCGTGGCCGGCTCCGCCGACCTCACCGGCTCCAACAACAACAAGGCGAAGTCGGCGACAGCGTTTGCCGCCAAGACGCCGAAGGGCCGCTTCATCCATTACGGCATCCGCGAGCACGGCATGGCGGCGTGCCTCAACGGCATCTTCCTGCATGGCGGCTTCGCGCCGAACGGCGCCACCTTCCTGGTGTTCACCGACTATGCGCGCGGCGCGATGCGGCTGTCGGCGCTGATGGGCACCGGCGTGGTCTATGTCATGACCCATGACTCGATCGGCCTCGGCGAGGACGGCCCGACGCACCAGCCGGTCGAGCATCTCTCCGCGCTGCGCGCGATGCCCAACATGCGCGTGTTCCGTCCCTGCGACGCGGTTGAGACCGCCGAGTGCTGGGAACTGGCGCTCAACCGGATCGACGGGCCGACCGTGCTGGCGCTGACCCGCCAGAACCTGCCGCAGCTCCGTACCACGGCGCCGAACGACAACCCGTGCAGCCACGGCGCCTACGAGCTGGTCGCGGCGCAGGGTGACGCAAAAGTGTCATTGTTCGCCTCCGGTTCCGAGGTCCAGATCGCAGTCGAGGCGCAGAAGCAGCTCGCCGGGCGCGGCATCGCGACGCGGGTGGTCTCGGTCCCGTCGCTGGAATTGCTGCTGGCGCAACCCGCCGAGCGGCAAAATGCCGTCATCGGCAACGCCCCGGTCAAGATCGCGATCGAGGCTGCGGTGCGCTGGGGCTGGGATGCCGTGATCGGCCGCGATGGCGAATTCGTTGGCATGCACGGATTCGGCGCCAGCGCCCCGGCGAAGGACCTTTTCCCGCATTTCGGCATTACTGCGGAGGCCGTCGTTAACGCTGCCCTGAAGCGCGTCTGACGCTGGCCTGACACCCGCCGGTCGAAGGTTGAGCTTGCCGCGAAAAAGGATTACCAAAGCTCCATCTTTTCCGCTCGCGTCCGGCTGAACCGGGCGTTCCGCCGTAAAACCCTCGTGGGACACCTCCCGCGGGGCCGGCAGTAGCTTTTAGAGGAGACACAGCATGGCAATCCGCGTCGCGATCAACGGGTTTGGGCGTATCGGCCGCAATGTGTTGCGCGCCATCGCCGAGTCCGGCCGCAAGGACATCGAGGTGGTCGGCATCAACGACCTCGGTCCGGTCGAGACCAACGCGCACCTGCTGCGCTTCGATTCCGTGCATGGCCGCTTTCCGGGCACCGTGACCGTCGACGGCGATTCGATCAGCGTCGGCGACAACAAGATCAAGGTCTCGGCCGAGCGCGATCCGTCCAAGCTGCCGTGGAAGGCCCTCGGCGTCGACATCGCGCTGGAATGCACCGGCATCTTCACCGCCAAGGACAAGGCCTCTGCGCACCTCGCCGCCGGCGCCAAGCGCGTGCTGGTCTCGGCCCCGGCCGATGGCGCTGACGCCACCATCGTCTACGGCGTCAACCACGACACGCTGAACAAGGATCAGCTCGTCATCTCCAACGGCTCCTGCACCACCAACTGCCTCGCGCCGGTTGCCAAGGTGTTGAACGAGACGGTCGGCATCGAGACCGGCTTCATGACCACGATCCACGCCTATACCGGCGACCAGCCGACGCTCGACACCCTGCACAAGGATCTCTATCGCGGTCGCGCCGCAGCGATGTCGATGATCCCGACCTCGACCGGTGCCGCGAAGGCCATCGGCCTGGTGCTACCGGAACTGAAGGGCAAGCTCGACGGCGTCTCGATCCGCGTGCCGACCCCGAACGTCTCGGTGATCGATCTGAAGATCGTCGCCAAGCGCTCAACCGACGCCAAGGAAATCAACGAGGCGATGAAGCGCGCCTCCGAGCAGCAGCTCAAGGGCATTCTGGGCTTTACCACCGCGCCGAACGTCTCGATCGACTTCAACCACGATCCGCACTCGGCCACCTTCCACATGGACCAGACCAAGGTGCAGAACGGCACGCTGGTGCGCGTGATGGCCTGGTACGACAATGAGTGGGGCTTCTCGAACCGCATGGCAGACACCGCCGTTGCGATCGGCAAGCTGATCTAAATTCGACTGTTCGTGATGCCCGGCCGAGCGCCGGGCATCTGCGTGTTTGCCCCCGCATTCGCGACCTCAACGGCCGCGACATCGGCAAGCGAAAGCGACGCCGTCCACTGGATGGCTGTGTCCGGCCGCACAGGAAACGCCCATGACCAAATCGTTCCGCACCCTCGACGACGTCAACGTGAAGGGCAAGCGCGTGCTGCTGCGCGTCGACCTCAACGTTCCCATGGAAGGCGGCCGCGTCACCGACGCCACCCGGCTCGAGCGCGTTGCGCCCACCATCACCGAGATCTCCGACAAGGGCGGCAAGGTGATCCTGCTCGCCCATTTCGGCCGGCCCAAGGGACGCGATCCCAAGGAGTCGCTGAAGCCGGTCGCCGAAGCGTTGTCCAAAGTGATCAAGCGCCCGGTCGCGTTCGCCGAGGATTGCATCGGCGAAGCGGCGGCCAAGGCGGTTGCGGCCCTCAACGACGGCGACATCCTCTGCCTCGAGAACACCCGCTTCCACAAGGAAGAGGAAAAGAACGACGCCGGCTTCGTCGCGGAGCTGGCCAAGCTCGGCGACATCTGGGTCAACGACGCCTTCTCCGCCGCGCACCGCGCCCACGCCTCGACCGAAGGCCTCGGCCACAAGCTGCCGGCCTATGCCGGCCGCACCATGCAGGCCGAGCTCGACGCGCTCGGCAAGGCGCTGGAAGCACCGACCAAGCCCGTGATCGCGATCATCGGCGGCGCCAAGGTCTCGACCAAGATCGATCTGCTGGAAAACCTCGTGAACAAGGTCGACGCGCTGGTGATCGGCGGCGGCATGGCCAACACCTTCCTGCACGCGCAGGGCATCGCCGTCGGCAAGTCGCTCGCCGAAAAGGACCTCGCCGCGACCGCGCTTCGGATCATGGAGAAGGCCAATGCGGCCAATTGCGCGATCATCCTGCCCGTTGATGCCGTCGTCGCCAACCAGTTTGCCGCCAATGCGCCGTCGCACGCCTATGGCCTCGACGCGATCCCGGCCGACGGCATGATCCTCGACGTCGGCCCGCAATCGATCGCGCGGATCCATTCCGCGATCGACGATGCCGCGACGCTGGTCTGGAACGGGCCGCTCGGCGCCTTCGAATTGACGCCGTTCGACCGCGGCACCGTGGTGTCGGCCAAGCACGCCGCCGAGCGCACCCGGGCCAGGAAGCTGATTTCGGTTGCCGGCGGCGGCGATACCGTCGCTGCGCTCAACCAGGCGGGCGTCGCCGGCGATTTTTCCTACGTCTCGACCGCGGGCGGCGCGTTTCTTGAATGGATGGAAGGCAAGCCGCTGCCGGGCGTCGAAGTGTTGAAAAACGGTTGATCCAGAGCATGATGCGGAAAAGTGTGAAGCGGTTTTCCGAAAAGATCATGCTCAAACAAAGAGCTAAAGCGCGATGACGATTCAACCTAATCTCATCGCGCCTCAAATCCGCGAACGCGCTTTACAGGGAGAAATGGAATGGCTCGCATAACATTGCGGCAACTGCTCGATCACGCGGCCGAGCATGATTACGGCGTACCTGCCTTCAACATCAACAACATGGAGCAGGCGCTGGCGATCATGGCCGCGGCCTCCGAGGTCGACGCGCCCGTCATCATCCAGGCCTCGCGCGGCGCGCGGTCCTACGCCAACGACGTCATGCTCAAGCACATGATGGATGCCGTCACCGAGATCTACCCGCAGATCCCGGTCTGCGTGCATCTCGACCACGGCAACGAGCCCGCCACCTGCATGACCGCGATCCAGGCCGGCTTCACCTCGGTCATGATGGACGGCTCGCTGAAGGCCGACGGCAAGACGCCGGGCGACTGGGACTACAATGTCGGCGTCACCAGGACCGTGACCGGCATGGCCCATCTCGGCGGCATCTCGGTGGAAGGCGAGCTCGGCGTGCTCGGCTCGCTCGAGACCGGCATGGGCGACAAGGAAGACGGCCATGGCGCCGAAGGCAAGCTGTCGCACGACCAGCTTCTGACCAATCCGGACGAGGCCGTGAAGTTCGTCCAGGAAACCAAGGTCGACGCGCTCGCGATCGCGATGGGCACCTCGCACGGTGCCTACAAGTTCACCCGCAAGCCCGACGGCGACATCCTCGCCATGAATGTGATCGAGGAAATCCATCGCAAGCTGCCGAACACGCATCTCGTCATGCACGGCTCCTCGTCGGTGCCGCAGGAGCTGCAGGAGATCATCAACGCCAATGGCGGCAGGATGAAGCCGACCTGGGGCGTGCCGGTCGCCGAGATTCAGCGCGGCATCAAGAACGGCGTGCGCAAGATCAACATCGACACCGACAACCGGATGGCGATGACCGGCCAGATCCGCAAGGTGCTGAACGACAATCCGGAAGAGTTCGATCCGCGCAAGTATCTGAAGCCCGCGATGGAGGCGATGACCAAGCTGTGCAAGCAGCGCCTGCAGGAATTCAACACCGCGGGCCAGGCCAGCAAGATCAAGAAGGTGCTGACCACGGCGGAAATGGCCAAGCGCTACGCTGCGGGCGCGCTCGACCCCAAGGTTGCCTGACAAGGTCGCCTGAGAGATCGCCTGACAACTTCTCGCCTGAATCATTAAGGCGGGACACCGGTTCTGACGCAGTTGGAAACGGTGTCCCGGGGCTTGATCGCCGGCTGCGACAAACATCGGCCGCGACGAACGTTTTCTAGGCATTTGCCCGAGAACCGCCTATTTTGGTTTGCAAAGGCAATGGCTCCGGAGGACGCCCCCGATGAACCTCGCTGACCTCAACAAAATTGCGCTCGCCATGGTCACCCCGGGCAAGGGCATCCTCGCCGCCGACGAATCTTCCGGCACCATCAAGAAGCGTTTCGACGCCATCAAGGTCGATTCGACCGAAGACAGTCGCCGCGACTATCGCGAGATGCTGTTCCGTTCGCAGGAGGCGATGAGCAAGTACATCTCCGGCGTCATCCTGTACGACGAGACGATCTGGCAGAATGCCAAGGACGGCACGCCGCTGGTCAAGCTGATCGAGCAGGCCGGCAGCATTCCCGGCATCAAGGTCGACGAAGGCACGCAGGCGTTGCCGAACTGCCCCGGCGAACTCGTCACCGTCGGCCTCGACAAGCTCGCCGAGCGCTTGAAGAAATATTACGAGCGCGGTGCGCGCTTTGCGAAGTGGCGCGCCGTGATCGATATCGGGCCGCGAATCCCGACCCAGACCGCGGTCCGCGTCAACGCGCACGCGCTGGCGCGCTACGCGGCGCTGTGCCAGGCGGCGCAGATCGTCCCGATCGTCGAGCCTGAGGTGCTGATGGACGGCGATCACGACATCGACCGCTGCTATGAGGTGACGCAGCGCGTGCTGAATCGCACCTTCCAGGAATTGCGGGTGCAGCGCGTCGCGCTCGAAGGCATGATCCTGAAGCCCAACATGGCGATCTCGGGCAAGAAATGCCCGAAGCAGGCGTCTGTGCAGGAAGTCGCCGAGAAGACCATCCGCCTGCTCAAGAGCTGCGTGCCCGCCGCGGTGCCCGGCATCGCCTTCCTCTCCGGCGGACAGAGCGACGAGGAGGCGACCGCGCATCTCGACGCGATGAACAAGATCGGCCACCTGCCCTGGCGGCTGACCTTCTCCTATGGCCGTGCGCTGCAGGCGGCGCCGCAGAAGGCGTGGTCCGGCAAGCCCGACAACGTCCCGGCGGGCCAGCGCGCCTTCTCGCATCGCGCCCGGATGAACGGGTTGGCGAGCACCGGCAATTGGGAAGCCGGCCTCGAGAAACAGGCGGCATAGTTGGCCACCAAGCCCGTTCCGCCGCGGCCGGCGCCGCGCCTCTATCTGGCAACCCCGCCAGTCGACGAGCCCGCGCGGCTTGCGGCCGAGCTTGCCGACCTGCTTGCCGCGGCCGACGTCGCGGCCGTTTTGGTGCGGCTGCGCCAGACCGATCCGCGCAGCATGATCTCCACCATCAAGGCGCTGGCACCTGCGATCCAGAACGCGGGTGCGGCGCTGCTGATCGACGGCCATCCCGATATCGTGGCGCGCGCCGGCGCCGATGGCGCGCATCTGACCGGCCTCGCCGCGATGGAAGAGGCGATGCCCTCGCTGAGACCCGACCGCATCGCAGGCGTCGGCGGGCTCGCGACGCGCCACGATTCCATGGCCGCGGGCGAAGCGGGTGCCGATTATGTGCTGTTCGGTGAGCCCGACACCAACGGACAGCGGCCCTCGCTTGAGGCGATCGCCGAGCGGCTGGAATGGTGGGACGAATTGTTCGAGCCGCCCTGCGTCGGCTTTGCGACCTCGCGCGAGGAAGCCGAGGCATTCGCCGCGGCCGGCGCGGATTTCGTGCTGGTCGGAGACCTCATCTGGTCCGATCCGCGCGGCGCCAAGGCCGCACTCGCCGAGATCGGCGCAGCGATTGCGCAGGCGCATGCCGGCACGTTGGGCCAGGCCAAAGCCGAGGGATGACGCCGGAATGAACCGCCTGCGTCCGATAGGTGTTGCGCTCGGCTGCATGATGCTGACGAGCGGCGCGATGGCGCAGCTGTCGATCACGCCGCCGGCACAGACGCCGCCGCCCGCGAAGAAGGAGGCGCCGAAGGAGAAGCCGAAGGTGCACGCGCCCGCCGCGAAGAAGCCTGCGCCGAAGCCTGCCGCCATGCCAACGGCCACCCCGACGCCCTCGCCGACCCCGACGCCGGACGATCCCAATGTCGATCTCGTCTACGGCGCCTATCAGCGCGGCCTGTACAAGACCGCGTTCGAGCTGGCGATGGTGCGCGCCCAGAACAGCAACGATGCCAAGGCAATGACGATGCTGGGCGAGCTCTATGCCAACGGGCTCGGCGTCAAGCGCGACTACGTCAAGGCGGACGACTGGTACAAGCGCGCATCCGATGCCGGCGACCGTGAGGCGATGTTCGCGCTCGCGATGATGCGAATCGCGGGCCGTGGCGGCGCGGTGGACAAGGATTCCGCGGTCAAGCTGCTGGCCTCGTCGGCCAAGCTCGGCGAGCCGAAGGCGGCCTATAACCTCGCGCTACTCTATCTCGACGGCCAGACCCTGCCGCAGGACCTCAAGCGCTCCGCCGAGCTGTTGCGGATGGCCGCGGACGCCGGCAGCCCCGAGGCGCAATACGCGCTCGCGACCTTCTACAAGGAAGGCACCGGCGTGCCAAAGGACCTCGAAAAGGCGGCCCGGCTGCTGCAGGCCGCCTCGCTGGCCGACAATGTCGATGCCGAGGTCGAATATGCCATCGCACTCTACAACGGCGCCGGCACGCCGCGGAACGTGCCGGCGGCGGTGGCGTTGCTGCGCAAGGCGGCCCGGCAGAACAGCGCGATCGCGCAAAACCGCCTCGCCCATGTGCTGGCGACCGGCGCCGGCGCCCCGGTGGACAAGGTCGAGGCGCTGAAATGGCACACCGTCGCCAAGACCGCCGGCAAGGGCGACCCCGATCTCGACGACATCCTCGCCGATATGAGCCGGGAAGACCGCGCCAAGGGCGAGGCAGCCGCGCGAAAATGGATCGGAAACAACGTCAAATGACGCCTTGACGGCGCCACTTCCAGAGGGCACCCAGTCCAGCAATCCTAGGCAGTTCCCCTCCCGCCCCGTCATCCTGAGGTGCGAGCGGAGCGAGCCTCGAAGGATGAACGGCCCGGCTGGTGGCCGTTCATCCTTCGAGACGCGCGTTCCGCGCTCCTCAGGATGACGGGACCACGTTTGGGCCGGCGCTCCAGCACAATCGCAAAGAAACCGTTCATCATGCTCTACTCCGCTCTCATCAATGTCATGGTCAAGGCCGCGCGCCGCGCCGGCCGCAGCCTCAAGCGCGACCTCGGCGAGATCGAACACCTCCAGGTGTCGCTGAAGGGGCCGGCGAACTTCGTCTCGCTCGCCGACAAGCGGGCCGAGGAGATGCTCTACACCGACCTCGAAAAGGCCCGGCCCGGCTACGGGTTCCTCGGCGAGGAAGGCGGCAAGCGCGAAGGCGGCGACAAGAGCCACACCTGGATCGTCGATCCCTTGGACGGCACCACCAACTTCCTGCACGGCATCCCGCAATTCGCGATCTCGATCGGGCTTCAGCGCGAAGACACGATCATCGCGGGCGTGATCTACAATCCCGCCAATGACGAGCTCTACATCGCCGAGCGCGGCAAGGGCGCGTTCCTCAACGACCAGCGGCTGCGCGTCGCCGGCCGCCGCCAGCTCAACGAATGCGTGGTCGCCTGCGGCCTGCCGCATATCGGCCGCGGCAATCACCAGCTGGCGCTGCAGGAGATGGCCGCGCTGCAGAGCAAGGTCGCGGGCTTCCGCCGTTTCGGCGCCGCCTCGCTCGACCTCGCCTTCGTCGCAGCCGGCCGGCTCGACGGCTATTGGGAGCGCAATCTGCAGGCCTGGGACGTCGCAGCCGGCCTGCTGATGGTCCGGGAAGCCGGCGGCACCGTCTCCGGCATCCAGGGCAGTGACGACCCGCTGCAAACCGGCCACGTCGTCTGCGGCAACGAGTTCGTGCACGGCGAGCTGATCAAGATCCTGAAGCCGCTCGGGCAATAGCGCGACGGCGCGATCTAATCGTCGTCGCTGTCATCTTCGTCGTCGTCTCGTCCGTCACGAAATTCACCGCCGAGGGTCAGACCCTCGATAGTCGTGGCGCCCTTCGCCTTGATCACCCGGCGAAGCGGGACCGAGCTCTCACTGCGCAGCGCCTCCATCAGATGTTCCGAATGGGTGACGATCCAGATGTCGGCGCGGCGCGACGCCCTGGCGATCAGCCTGGCCAATGGCGCCAGCAGCGATGGATGCAGGCTGGTCTCGGGTTCGTTCAGCGCGATGAACGGCGGCAGCCGGTAGCCCATGAACACGGCGAGCAGGCAGATATATTTCAGCGTGCCGTCGGATAGTTCGTGCGCCTTGAACGGACGCGGCACGTCCGCCTGCTGCAGCTCGAATTCGCACCGCCCGTTTTCCGCCCATGCCCGGAGCTCGGCGCCCGGGAACGCATCCTCGATCGCATCCTGCAGGTCGGCCGCATCTTGCCTGATCGCGCTGAGCGTTGCCAGGGCGGCAGCCAGATCGCTGCCATCGGCGCTCAGCGACGGCGTCGTGATCGCGAGACAGGGCTTTCGGATCGGCGACGCCGGATCGGTGCGGAAATCGTGATAGAAGCGCCAGCTCTGCAGCGCGTTTCGGATCAGGTCGATTTCGGGGCACGCCCTGCCGTCGAGGAAATCCGCGAGCGCGGTTTCCGACGGCAGCACCGCATCCTTGTGCTCGCTCCAGGCGCCGCTCTCGCCGCGGACACTGACGTGCGAATTGGTCCGCTCCATCATCAGGACTTTCCGCTTGCCGTGGATCGCCTCGATGCGTTCGGACTTGATCATCGGCTCGCCGGGAAATGCCGCCTCGACCGGGCCCGGATGTCCGAGCTCGATCGCGTAGTTGACGTGATCGAATCTGACCTCCAAGCGCAGCCGTCCATCCTCGCCCCGCCTGCGGATGCCGGACCAGCAGACCGAGTTCAATCCACCCTCGTCGGCGATCGTGCGCGTGATCCGGCCGGTCGCCGCGTCGCGCAGCAACGACAGGGACTTGTAGAGATTGGATTTGCCGACGCCGTTCTCGCCGACGAAGACCGACAGCGGTTGAATGGGCATGTGGAGCCGCCGAATGGAGCGATAATTCGAGATCGCAATATCGGTCGGCCGCATCACATGCCCTCAATCCCCGGGTTGCCTGCACGCTCCCCGTTCAATCCAGAGATGCAATCTGGATTGGCCAGGTCGCAAAGGCAAGCCGCCGATCCGATCGGCGCCGATCTCTGACATCAGTGACCGATCCTTGCCGGCGCGGGCGGGCCGTAGGCTTCGGCGTTGTCGGGCGCCTTCTCGCGATCACCGGCCAGCACGCGCTGCACGCTGACGAAGAACACCGGCACCAAGAGCAGCGCGAGGACCACGACGGCGATCATGCCGCCCATCACCGAGGTGCCGAGCGCCTGCTGGCTGGCACCGCCGGCGCCGGTGGCGATCGCCATCGGCAGCACGCCGCAGACGAAGGCGAGACCGGTCATCAGGATCGGGCGGAAGCGCAAGCTGCACGCCTCGATGGTCGCCTCGACCAGCGGCTTGCCCTGCGCGCGCAGGTCCTTGGCGAACTCGATGATCAGGATCGCGTCCTTCGCCGCGAGGCCGATGATGGTGATGAGGCCGACGGTGAAATAGACGTCGTTCGACAGCCCACGCAGCGTCGCCGCCACCACGGCGCCGAGAATGCCGAGCGGAATCGTGAGCAGCACCGCGAGCGGAATGGTCCAGCTTTCATAGAGCGCGGCGAGCAGGAGGAATACCACCAGGACCGAGAGCGCGAGCAGGAACGGCGCCTGCGAGCCCGACAGCTTCTCCTGCAGCGACTGGCCGGTCCACTCATAGCCGAATCCGCGCGGCAGCTTGTCGGCGAGCCGCTCCATCTCCGCGATCGCATCACCCGAAGTGAAGCCCGGCTTCGCCTCGCCGGAGATGCGCACCGCCGGATAGTAGTTGAAGCCCGCAATTTGAGTGGGCCCCTTCGACCATTCGATGGTGGCGAAGGCCGAGAACGGCACCAGCTGGCCGCGGCTGTTCTTGACGTTGTAATTGAGGATGTCGTCCGCGTTCATGCGGCTGGTCTTGTCGGCCTGCACGATGACGCGCTGCATGCGCCCGCGGTTCGGGAAGTCGTTGATGTAGTTCGAGCCGAGATTGGTCGAAATGGTATTGTTGATGTCCTCGAAGGTGAGGCCGAACGCGCCGGCCTTTTCGCGGTCGATCATCAGATTGACCTGCGGCGCCGGCGGCAGGCCTTCGACATAGACCTTCTGCAACACGGGACTGGCATTGGCCTCCGCGATCAGGCGGTCGCTTGCTGCGATCAGCGCGGCATAGCCCTTCTGGCCACGGTCCTGCAGGCGGAACGAGAAGCCCGAGGAGTTGCCGAGGTTGTCGATCGGCGGCGGCTGCAGCGCCGAGATCCTGGCATCGCGGATCGTCGACGACAGGTCGCGGTTGATGTCGGCAACGATGGCGGCGGCGGAATCTTTCGAGCCGCGCTCCGACCAGTCCTTCAGCGTGATGAAGGCCTGTGCGGTGTTCATGCCCTGGCCGAGGAAGCTGAAGCCGGTGAGGAACGTGACGTTCTCGATGCCGGCGCGATCCTTCAGATACTTCTCGACCTGCTCGACCGCAGCTTCGGTGCGTGCATAGGACGACTCCGACGGCGTCTGCACGTCGGTCGTGATGAAGCCCTGGTCGTCGACCGGCAGGAAGCCGCCGGGCAGCCGCACGAAGCCGTAGGCGACGCCCGCGAACAGCACGAGATAGATCAGCATCAGCCGGCCGGTGCGCTTCAGCCCGGCCTGCACCGTTCGGACATAGCCGGCACGGCCATTGTCGAGCACGCGGTTGAAGGCGCCGAACACGCCCTTGCGGGCATGGCCGTGGCCCTTCTCGACCGGCTTGAGCAGCGTCGCGCACAGCGCCGGCGTCAGCGACAGCGCGAGCAGCGCCGAGAACGCGATCGCCGCCACCATGGTGACCGAGAACTGGCGATAGATGATGCCGACCGAGCCGGGGAAAAACGCCATCGGCACGAACACCGCCATCAGCACCAGCGTGATGCCGATGATGGCGCCGGTGATCTGCGACATCGCCTTCTTGGTGGCTTCCTTCGGCGGCAGGCCCTCTTCGGCCATGATGCGTTCGACGTTCTCGACCACGACGATGGCGTCGTCGACCAGGATGCCGACCGCCAGCACCATGCCGAACATGGTCAGCATGTTGATCGAGAAGCCCGCGATCATCAGCGTGGCGCAGGCGCCGAGCAGCGCCACCGGAACCACGATGGTCGGAATGATGGTGTAGCGGATATTCTGCAGAAATAAGAACATCACGATGAACACCAGCACCACCGCCTCGACCAGCGTCATCAGGACCTTCTCGATCGAGGCCTTGACCACGGGCGTGATGTTGTAGGGGATTTCGTAGGAGACATTGGCCGGGAAGAAGCGCGACAGCTCCTTCATCTTGGCTTCGACCGCGCTCGCGGTCGCCAGCGCATTGCCCTTCGGCGACAGCAGCACCGAGAGGCCGGCGGTCGGCTTGCCGTCGAGGCGGGTGTTGAACTGGTAGCTGAGGCCGCCGATCTCGATCCGCGCGACGTCGCGCAGGCGGACCGTCGAGCCGTCGGGATTGGCGCGCAGGATGATCGCGCCGAACTCGTCGGGCGAGGAGAGCTGGCCCTTCACCAGGACCTGCGCGGAGATCTTCTGCGTGTCGGTGCTGGGCTCGGCGCCAATGCTGCCGGAGGCGACCTGGGCGTTCTGCGCCGTGATCGCCTTGTTGACGTCGTCGGCGGACAGGCCGTAGCCGACCAGCTTGGCCGGATCGATCCAGATGCGTAGTGAACGCTCGGTCGAATACAGCGTGGCGCGGCCGACGCCGGGAATGCGGCGCACCTCGCCCAGCACGTTGCGGATCATGAAGTCGCCGAGGCCCACTTCATCGAGCGAGCCGTCGGTCGAGTTCAGCGTGATGATCTGCAGCACGGCGGAGGAGGCTTCCTCGACCAGGATGCCCTGCTGGATCACGGCGCGCGGCAGCCGCGCCTCGACGCGCTTGAGGCGGTTCTGCACCTCGACCGAGGCCTGGCTCGTGTCGGTGCCCGGCTTGAAGTTGGCGATGATCTCGACCTGGCCGAGCGAGTCGGACGTCGATTCGAAGTTCAGGATGTTGGCGGCGCCGTTGAGCTCCTCCTCGATCAGCCGCGTCACGCTGTTGTAGAGGTTCTCAGGCGACGCGCCGGGATAGCTCGTCGAGATCGAGATCGAGGGCGGCGCGATGATCGGATACTGCGCGACCGCGAGCAGCGGAATCGAGATCGCGCCGACCAGACAGATGAACAGCGCGACGACCCAGGCGAAGATCGGCCTGTCGATGAAGAAGGCGGGCATGTCGGATCACCGCACCGCGTGCGCGGTCTGCTGCGAATCCGATGCCGCAGCAGCGTCGATCTCACGCCAGGCCAGCGGCCGAACCTTGTCGCCGGCGGCGAATTTCTGGAAACCCTCGACGACGACCTTGTCGCCGGCCTTGAGGCCTTCGGTCACGAACCAGGCGCCGCCCTGCAGCGAGCCGGTGCGCACCGGCTGCACCGCGACGTGATTGTCGTCCTTGACGACGAACACCTCGCTGCCGCCGCCGCCATTGCGCTGGATCGCCTGCTGCGGCACGGCGATCGCATCGGTGTCGATGCCCTGCTCGATCTGCACGCGGACATACATGCCCGGCAGCAGGACGCGCTTCGGATTCGGGAACTCGCCGCGCAGGGTGACCTGCCCGGTATGGGCGTCGACCTTGGCGTCGGAGAACAACAGCTTGCCCGGCAACGGATAGATCGAGCCGTCGTCGAGCACGAGACGCACCTTCATCGCGTCGGCCTCGATGCGGTCGAGATCGCCGTTCTCGAAGGCGCGGCGCAGCTGGTTCATCTCGGTGACCGACTGCTGGAAGTCGGCATAGATCGGATCGAGCTGCTGGATGGTCGCAAGGCTCGCGGCGTCGTTCTGCACGACGAGCGCGCCTTCGCTGATGACCGCAGCACCGATGATGCCGTCGATCGGCGCGCGAATGGTGGCGTAATCCAGATTGAGCTTGGCACGCGCGACGTCGGCCTCGCGGCCCTGCACGTCGGCTTCGGCCTGCTTCAGGTTGGCGATCGCCTTCTCGTTCTCGGCCTCCGAGGTCGCGCGCTGGTTGGTGAGGGTGGCGATACGGCGGGCCTGCAGCGAGGTCTGCTCGAGCACCGCCTTGGCGCGTGACAGCGCCGCCTCGGTCGACTGCACTTCGACCTCGAACGGGCGCGGATCGATCTGGTACAGCGGATCGCCGGTCTTCACCTCGCTGCCCTGATGGAACATGCGGTTGACGACGATGCCTGAGACACGCGGGCGCACCTCGGAGACGCGGGTCGGCGCGATGCGGCCCGGCAGCTCGCGCACCATCGCGCGCGCCTGCTGCTTCACGGTGACGACACTGACGTCCGGTTCGGGTGCTTGTACGGCGGCGGTTGCAGAATTCGGCTCGTCGCAGCCAGCAAGCAGTGGCGCCGTCACGGCCAGCATCAGAGCAATGCATGCCGATTGCGCGCGAAGTCCAGACATTGAGATGATCGCCCCTGAGAGGTTTGAACAAACGAACGGCGGTGTCACGGCGACAGCGCTCGCGTTGCTGCAGTGAAAATAAAATCTCGTTGCTGCGACGCAATGCGTTTCTTGGCGGCTCATTGTCACAGAACGCTATCGCCCTGATTTCGCGGCATGTTTTATCGGGTCACTGCATTGTGAGCGGGTTCCATCGCAGGCTGTGGGAATGCGTTAAGGACTGCGTGAGCGGGAACAGGTCATTTGCCTGCGCAGGAATGCCGCACCTCGCAACATCATGCGGCGATCCGGCCGAATCACCGCGCATCGCGCGTACCTCGTCCAACGATACGTGCAAACCGGCCTCGTCTCGCGATCTGCGCGTGGGACCGGGGGCCTGCGCGAGCGTTGATCGGGAGACCGGCGACGAAGCCGCGCAAAGCGGCAACACTCCGCCCAATCTCAACCCAAGGTTCTGCCATCCGCCTTTGGATTCGGCTTTCCTCACTCCGCCGCTGTGCCATATTGCTGGCAGATGCGGCCTTCGCGAACGGATGACCCGGCAATGCCCCCTTCCCGCTCCGAGATGGAGATCGAACTGAGCAAGCTGTCCTCGCCCAGGATCTTCCTGGTGCGGATGCTGGTGTTCCTGGTGCTCTGCGGCCTGGTCGGGGTCGTGCTGTACAAGCAGATCGTCACCGCATTCTTCGCCAATCCCGGGCTGAACGCCCTGATCGGCGCCGTGCTGCTGATCGGTATCATCCTGGCGTTCCGCCAGGTGATCCGGCTCTATCCCGAGGTCGCCTGGGTCAATAATTTCCGCATCGCCGATCCCGGCCTTGCGATCGAGCGCCGCCCGACCCTGCTGGCCCCGATGGCCGCGATCCTCGGCGGCGAGCGCACCGGGCGGATGTCGATCTCGCAGCAGACCATGCGGCATCTGCTCGATTCGATCGCAACCCGCCTGGATGAAGCCCGCGACATCTCGCGCTACATGACCGGCCTGCTGGTGTTCCTCGGCCTGCTCGGCACCTTTTGGGGCCTGATCGAGACGGTCGGCTCGGTCGGCAAGGTGATCGACGGGCTCAAGGTCGGCGGCGACGCCGGCGCGCTGTTCGATACGCTGAAGGAGGGCCTCGCCGCGCCGCTCGGCGGCATGGGCATTTCGTTCTCGTCTTCGCTGTTCGGCCTCGCCGGCTCGCTGATCCTCGGCTTCCTCGACCTGCAATCGAGCCAGGCCCAGAACCGCTTCTACACCGACCTCGAGGACTGGCTCGCCACCACCGTGCGCGGCATTTCCGGCGAGGGCGTCGGCGCCGGCGGTGCCGACCTGCAGGGCGCGATCGACCGGCTGCGTGCGACCTTCGAGGAAGGTGGCGCCGGCGGCGGCGGCCGCAGTACCACTGCGGCGATGGCCAATCTTGCCGAGGCGATCCAGGGGCTGGTTGCGCACATGCGCACCGAGCAGCAGATGATCCGCGAATGGGCCGACGGCCAGGGCGAGCAGAACCGCGAGATCAAGCGGCTGCTCGAGCGCCTCGCCCGCCAGCCCGAGAAGAGCTGAGCCACGGAGGCCAACGTGCTGGACCACGTGACCATCGGCATCAGCGATATCGAGCGGTCCAAGACCTTCTACGATGCGGCCTTGCGTCCTCTCGGCATCACCCGCCTGTATGCCGAGGGTGCCGAGTTTGCAGGCTATGGCGTGCGTCCAAAAGCCTTCTTCTGGATCGGCCGGCGCGCTACACCGCAGACCGGCGCCCACATTGCCTTCACGGCAAACGATCGTGCCACCGTCGATCGCTTCTATGACGACGCGATCAAGGCCGGCGGCAGGGACAACGGGCGCCCCGGAATTCGGCCGCACTATCATGCAAACTACTACGGCGCTTTCGTCCTCGATCCCGACGGCCACAATATCGAAGCCGTCTGCCACGCGCCGCAGGACTGACGGCAACAGATAAAGGGAAACCGAATGGCCCTCGCCCGCTCGCGCCGCAGCGAATCCGGCTTCAACTACTGGCCCGGCTTTGTCGACGCGCTGTCGACGCTGGTGTTGTCGATCGTGTTCCTGCTGTCGGTGTTCCTGGTCGTGCAGTTCTTCCTGTCGCAGGAGGTCACCGGCAAGGACAAGGCGCTGGAGCAGCTCAACGCCAAGATCGCCCAGCTCAACGACCTGTTGTCGCTGGAGAAGCTCTCCAAGCTGACGCTCGACGACCAGGTGTCGCAGCTGCGCGCCGGGCTCGCTTCGGCCGAGGGCGAGCGGGACCGCATGAAGGGGCTCTATGAGGGGCTCGCCAATTCCGGCAACGACGCGCAGGGTCGTGCCAACGAACTCAACAAGGCGCTCGAGTCGGAAAAGAGCGTGTCGTCGCGCGCGCTGGCGCAGATCGAGGTGCTGAACCAGCAGATCAGCGCGCTGCGCCGCCAGCTCGCGGCGCTCGAGGAGGCGCTCGACGCCTCTGAGAAGCGCGACAAGGAATCGCAGAGCCGGATCGCCGATCTCGGCTCGCGCCTCAACGTCGCGCTGGCGCAGCGGGTGCAGGAATTGTCGAAATACCGCTCGGAATTCTTCGGCCGGCTGCGCGCCATCCTCGGCAACCGTCCCGATATCCGCATCGTCGGCGACCGCTTCGTGTTCCAGTCCGAAGTGTTCTTCGATACCGGTCAGGCGACGCTGCTGCCAGAAGGCAAGACCGAGCTCGACACCGTGGCGAACGCGCTGATCGATCTCGACAAGCAGATCCCCCCCGAAATCGCCTGGGTACTGCGGGTCGACGGCCACACCGACGTGCGGCCGATCAACAGCCCGCTGTTCAAGTCGAACTGGGAGCTGTCCTCCGCGCGCGCGATCTCGGTGGTGCAATATCTGGTCTCGCTCGGCGTGCCGGCGCAGCGCCTGGTCGCGGCCGGCTTCGCCGAATTCCAGCCGCTCGACACCGCGCAGACCGAAGACGCCTACAAGCGCAACCGCCGCATCGAGCTGAAGCTGACGGAACGCTAGCTGGCACACGCCTTCGCGCTCCGCTTTCGCCGGGACGACACTGAATGTGTGGCACGGCCTGCATCCGCAGTCGTCGTCCCTGCGAAAGCAGGGACCCATAACCACAGGGTTGTGTGTTGTTGCAGAGGGCTGTGGCCCCGGCATCGCGCGGCAATTGCAATTTGTGGTTATGGGTCCCGAGTCAAGCCCGGGACGACACTGAGTGTGTGGCACGGCCTGCATCCACAATCGTCGTCCCTGCGGAAGCAGGGACCCATAACCACAGGGTCGGGTTGTTGAAGAGGCTGTGGCCCCCCACGTCGCGCAACAACGCGCATTTGGGGTAATGGGTCCTGGCTTTCGCCAGGACGACATCGAATGTGTTGCACGGCCTACATCCACAATCGTCGTCCTGCGGAAGCAGGGACCCATAACCACAGGGTTGTGTTGTTGAGGAGGGCTGTGGCCCCGGCGTCGCGCAACAATTGCCATTAGTGGTTATGGGTCCCGGGTCAAGCCCGGGACGACATCGAATGTGTGGCACAGCCTACTTCCACAATCGTCGTCCCTGCGAAAGTAGGGACCCATAACCACAGGGGTGTGTCGTTGCAGAGGGCTGTTGACCCAGCGTCGCGCAGCAATTGCCATTTGTGGTTATGGGTCCCGAATCAAGCCCGGGACGACACTGCGTGTGTGGCTCGACTCAGCGTCCGACCATCCCGAGCAATTGCTCCGGATAGCGCGCGCCCTGCACCTCGACGGCGGCGACGGCCTTGCCGATGTCGGCGAGATCAGCGGAGCTCAATTCGATCCGCGCGGCGCCGATGTTTTCTTCGAGCCGATTGAGCTTCGTGGTGCCCGGGATCGGCACGATCCACGGCTTTTGCGCCAGCAGCCAGGCCAGTGCGATCTGGGCCGGCGTTGCGCCCTTGCCGGCCGCGATGCGGCCGAGCTGATCGACCAGCGCCTGATTGGCGCGGCGGGCTTCCGGCGAAAAACGCGGCACGAGGTTGCGGAAGTCGTCGCTGGCGAACGTCGTCGACGCGCTGATCGCACCGGTGAGAAAACCGCGGCCGAGCGGGCTGTACGCCACGAAGCCGATGCCGAGCTCCTGCAGCACCGGCAGGATCTCCGCTTCCGGCCCGCGCTCCCACAGCGAATATTCGCTCTGCAATGCCGTGACCTTCTGCACCGCATGGGCCCGGCGGATGGTCTGCACGCCGGCCTCCGACAGGCCGAAATGGCGGACCTTGCCGGCGGCGATCAGGTCCTTCACGGCGCCGGCGACATCCTCGATCGGCAGCGCGGGATCGACCCGATGCTGATAGAACAGATCGATCACATCGATGTTCAGCCGCTTCAGCGAGGCGTCCGCGACCGCCTTGATGTGCTCGGGCCGGCTGTTCAACGACCGGTGCCGCTCGGCCATGGTGCCGATATCGAAGCCGAACTTGGTGGCAATCACGACGTCGTTGCGGACCGGCGCCAGCGCCTCGCCGACCAGCTCCTCGTTGACGAAGGGACCGTAGACTTCCGCGGTATCGAAGAAGGTGACGCCGCGCTCGACGGCGCCGCGCAGCAGCGCGATGCCTGCGGCTTTCTCGACCGCTGGGCCATAGGCGAAGCTGAGACCCATGCAGCCCAGGCCGATCGCCGATACCTCCAGATTGCTGTTACCGAGTTTACGCTTCTGCATGACGTCTCTCCGCATCAAAGGCTGGAACCTGCCGCTGCGGGATTTAGGGCGTGCACGCCCGCGCCATTAGACGTAAAAATCGGGATGGACTTATGAGCTGGATTCATCAATGCCGCGGCATGACGTCAATGACCTGATCGCCTTCCTCGCCGTCGCGCGCGAGCGCAGCTTCACCCGAGCCGCGGCACAGCTCGGCGTGTCGCAATCGGCGCTCAGCCACACCATGCGCGCGCTGGAGGAGCGGCTGGGCGTACGGCTCCTGACCCGCACCACCCGCAGCGTCGCGCCGACTGAGGCCGGCGAGCGGCTGCTGCAGGGCATCGGGCCGCGCTTCGAGGAGATCGAGGCCGAACTCACAGCCCTCAACGCGCTGCGCGAGAAGCCGGCCGGCACCATCCGTATCAACGCCGGCGAGCACGCCGCCGAGACCATCCTGTGGCCGGCGCTGGAAAAGTTCCTGCCGCGCTATCCCGACATCAAGGTGGAGCTGACCGTCGACAACGGGCTCGCTAACATCGTCGCGGAGCGTTTTGACGCCGGCGTCCGCCTCGGCGAGCAACTGGCAAAGGACATGATCGCGGTGCGGATCGCGCCGGATTTCCGCATGGTCGTGGTCGGGGCGCCGTCCTACTTCAAACGGCGAGACCGTCCGAAGCGGCCGCAGGACCTGACCCAGCACGCCTGCATCAACATCCGCCTGCCGACCCATGGCGGCATCTATGCCTGGGAATTCGAGAAGCGCGGACGCCCGATCAAGGTCCGCGTCGATGGACAATTGGTCTTCAACAGCACCGCGCTGCGGATCAAGGCGGCGTCGGCCGGGCTCGGGCTTGCCTATGTCGCCGAGGATCAGGTGCAGGCGCAAATCGCCAAGAGCCAGCTGGTCCAGGTACTCGACGACTGGTGCGCGCCGTTTCCCGGCTATCACCTCTACTACCCGAGCCGCCGGCAGTCTTCACCGGCCTTCGCATTGCTGGTCGATGCGCTGCGCTATCGCGGCTGATCGCGAATGGCAGCGCACAGTGATGCCGAGACCGATCGCTTGAGGCGATCCCGGCGCGGCTCACCTTCGTCGAGGCCCGGCATACGGATATTTGCTTCACAATTGTGCGATGGCACCTTGGGAACGTGACCGGCACCACTGACGTTATTGGACATATAATCTCGCGGGCTTGGCGGAAGTCTCGTCTCCGCCGGGGCTGCGCATCCCGCTCCAGCCTCACCGCGCCACCTCGGACCAGCACATGCTCAAGACCACATTCGCCATCATCGTCGCCGCCGGCCTCACCCTCGCGCCAGCCCAGCTTCTCGCGCAGAGCACGGGGGGCTCCCCACTGCCGCCGAGGCCCGGAGATCGCGCCGCTTCGTCGGACGGCGTTGGCGGCACTGCGCTTCCAGCCCAGAGCGGCCAGCGCTATGCACCGTCCTCCGGCGGCAACTTCAGTGCGGCGCCGGCCGCTCCCGGCGGTTCGGTGAGCACGACCGGCAATGTCAATAGCGCGCAGGGACGCTGAGGCGCGGTGCTAGATGGCGCCGGCCGGCTCCGCGGCCGGTTCGTCCGGCTCGGCGTCGGCGGTCACGAATTTGAGCCCGTAGGTCTTGCCGCGACGCCAGACCACTTCGCAAGGGTAGCGCTTGGCGTGATCGGCGAGCAACGTCAGCGCAAGGCGATCCTTCACGTCGAACTCGACCTCCGTCGTGATCTTGGCACCGCCGGGCGAGATGTCGACCACGGCGCAGGCATTCTCGGTCACGCCGTTATCCACCGTGATCCACGCCGCGCGGTTGTTGAGCTGGCGCCGCGGCTCGCGACTGACCTTGATCCGTGCTCCATTGCTCGCCATCGTCTCGTCCTCGAAGACATTGGTCCTTGAAAAAACATTGGAGGCCGCGCACGTCGATCGACACGCCCGGCACACAACCGCAGGGGCCACAATGCCGTTCCCCCCGTAAAGTCCGGCTTAGCGCGATCGCTTGAACTTTACCGGAATCTTGCCCCGGCTTTTAGCAAACGAGGATTCCGCAACTCCATCAGCGGGATACCGGCCGCATGGGCAGTCGTCGGCTTGACACGGGGACCGCATAGTTGGTGAAGTGGCGGCAGTGGTCTTGGCCACATCCCTGCAACAAGAGCGCTTCAAGCCGCCTCTGTCTTCCGGAAACGCCCCATGCTGATCCCCCTCGCCGACGTGCCGCGCTGGTATGCCGAACGCAAGCCCGCAGACGCGATCGCCGTCAGTCATGGCGCGGATGCGCTGACCTGGCTTGAGCTCGAGCGCCGCGCCAATGCACGGGCGCGCGCCTTTGCCGCCAAGGGCGTCAAGCCCGGCGACTTCGTCGCGATCGGGCTGCCCAACAGCAACGCATTCTTCGAGACCTCGTTTGCGGTGTGGAAATGCGGCGCGACGCCGACCTCGCTGTCATGGCGGCTGCCGCGCGGCGAGGCCGCCGCGGTGCTCGAGATCCTGAAACCGTCACTGGTGGTCGGCGGCGAGGCCGACTGGAATGCGCCGAATTCGCTGCCAGTGGATTTCGTGCCGGAGGGATTCTCCGGGGAGCCGCTCGATGCACCGGTCGCGCGCTACTGGAAGGCGATGACGAGCGGCGGCTCGACCGGGCGGCCGAAGGTGATCCTCGATCACAACCCCGCCGTGATCGAAACCACGACACCGCTGCTGCTCGGCATGCCACATGAGGCGTCGGTGCTCAACCCGGGCCCGCTCTATCACAACGCGCCGTTCATCCTGTCGCACTCCGCGCTGTTCGGCGGCGGGCGGCTGACCGGCATGGTGAAGTTCGACGCCGAGGAGACGCTGCGGCTGATCGCGCGCGAGCGCGTGCAATGGGTCAACTTCGTGCCGACCATGATGCACCGGATCTGGGCGCTGCCCGAGGAGGTACGCAACCGCTACGACGTCTCCAGCCTGCAAATCGTGTTTCATATGGCTGCTCCGATGCCGCCCTGGCTGAAGGAGAAGTGGATCGAATGGCTCGGGCCGGAGCGGGTCTGGGAGCTCTATGGCGGCACCGAGCGGCAGGGCGCCTGCGTGATCTCGGGCGTCGAGTGGATGGCGCACAAGGGCTCGGTCGGCAGGATCGGCGAGACCGCGCGCTTACGCATCATCGATGAGGATGGCAACGACGTCGCGCCCGGCGAGACCGGCGAGATCTACTTCCTGCCCAATGACGGCGCCGGCTCGACCTATCACTATCTCGGCGCATCGCCGAAGCGGCGGCCGGACGGTTGGGAATCGCTCGGCGATATCGGCCGGCTCGACGAGGAAGGCTATCTCTATCTCGGCGACCGGCTCGCCGACATGGTGCTGCGCGGCGGCGCCAACATCTATCCGGCCGAGGTCGAGGCCGCGGTCAGCGAACATCCCGAGGTGCGCTCCTGCGTCGTGGTCGGATTGCCCGATCCGGAATTCGGCCAGCGCGTGCATGCGATCCTCGAACTCGCCGACAGCGCCGATGCGCAGAAGATCGCCGACGGCATGGGCGACTTCCTGAAGGACCGGCTCAGCCGCTACAAGCATCCGGAAAGTTTCGAGCGCGTCGGCACCGCGCCGCGTGATGATTCCGGAAAGGTTCGCCGCACCATGCTGCGCGACGAGCGCGCCGCCTGGATCAAGGAGGACCGCGCCTTCCGCTTCATGCCGGCGCGTGCGGCAGCAAAGAGCGATTAGGTTCAGTTCATCTTGCGAGGGGCAGCTCTGCACGCCAGATGAGCTGTGCAGGCCGCCGCGCAAGGTATATCATTCCAACTTCCCTGCCGGCAGAACCTCGGACTACCATGAGGTTCCAGCGCCCTGCACGCCAGGAGATCCTTGATGCCCTCCACCACCGAATGGAAAGTGCCGGCGGCCTTTCAGCCCCGCCCCGAAGATTACCGCTACGACCTCGATCGTGCGCTGACGAGCGTGATCGGGCTGCATTCGATCATTCCGCCTGACGCCTTCAGCGCCGAGACGCTCGGCACCGAGCGCGCCGGCAACGGCGTCTTGATCGACGACGGGCTGGTGCTGACGATCGGTTATCTGATCACCGAAGCCGCCACGGTGTGGCTGCATCTCGGCGACGGCCGCGCGGTCGAGGGCCACGCACTCGGCTTCGATTTCGAATCCGGCTTCGGCCTGGTGCAGGCGCTGGGACAGCTCGACATCAAGCCGCTGCCGATCGGCTCGTCGGCGGCGACGCAGGTCGGCGACAATGTCGTACTCGGCGGCGCCGGCGGCCGCACGCGCTCGGTCGCGAGCCAGATCGCGGCGAAGCAGGAGTTCGCCGGCTACTGGGAATATCTGCTCGACGAGGCGATCTTCACCTATCCGTCGCATCCGAACTGGGGCGGCACCGGACTGATCAACAATGCCGGCGAGCTGATCGGCATCGGCTCGCTGCAGCTCGAACGCGAACGCTCGGGCCGCGCCGAGCATGTCAACATGATCGTGCCGATCGATCTGCTCAATCCGGTGCTCGGCGACCTGCGCAAATTCGGCCGCGTCGACAGGCCGGCGCGGCCGTGGCTCGGCATGTACACGACCGAGATCGACAACCGACTCGTGGTGGTCGGCGTCGCCAGCAAGGGACCGGCGGCGCGCGCCGAGCTGAAGACCGGCGACGTGATCCTCGCGGTCGACGGCGACAAGGTGACGAGCCAGACCGGCTTCTACCGCAAGCTCTGGTCGCTCGGCGCAGCCGGCGTCGACGTGCCGCTGACCATCTACCATGAGGGCGTCACCTTCGACGTGACGCTGACCTCGATCGACCGCATGAAGCTGTTGAAGGCGCCGCGGCTGCATTAAGAGAAAGAAAAGAGGCAGCAACGATGAGCGAGGCCGTGGTTGACGACATCGTGGCCGTGCTGCCGCCGCTGTTGCAGACACTGGAATCGCTGGCCTTTGTCGCGCGCAACCTCAACCCGCCGGACTTCGATCGCGTGATGCAGATCGCGGGCGAGCCCGAGAAGGCCCTGCAGGCGGTGCGGCCGCGGCTTGCCGATTGGCCGGAGAAATTCGCGCATATCCAGACCGCACTGGAAGCTGCGATCGAACCGGCACTGGCCGGCTATGCGGGGCTGCGCACGGTGCAGAATGGCGAAGGCGATCTGGTCAGCGTATTCCGCGCGCTGCGCTATCTGCCGCGCGCACAGGAGGCGCTCTATCCGCTAACCGAGCTGCCGCCGGTCAGCGGCTTCTTCATCGCGCCCGACTTGCGCGAGGACGCCGCGCTGCAGGCGAAGCTCGCGGCCACGCCGAACTCCGACACCGGCATCTTCCACGAGCGCAACGAACCGGGCAGCCGCGGCGGCTTCTCGATGTACGTGCCGGAATATTACACGCCTGATCGCACCTGGCCGCTGGTGATGGCGCTACACGGCGGCAGCGGCAACGGCCGCGGTTTCCTGTGGAGCTGGCTGCGCGACGCGCGCAGCCGCGGCGCCATCCTGGTGGCGCCGACCACAACCGGCCAGACCTGGGCGCTGATGGGCGACGACACCGACACGCCGAACCTCAACCGCATCATCGACCAGGTGCGGGTGCGCTGGCGCATCGACGAAACCCGCATGCTGCTGACCGGCATGAGCGACGGCGGCACGTTCAGCTATGTGAGCGGGCTCGACGGCGCCTCGCGCTTCACGCATCTGGCGCCGGTTGCCGCGACCTTCCATCCGCTGATGGCCGAAATGGCCGATGCCGGGCGGCTGCGCAGTTTGCCGATCTTCATCACCCACGGCCGGCTCGACTGGATGTTCCCGGTGCAGACCGCGCGGCAGACCCAGGGCTTGCTGTCGGCCGCCGGCGCCAGGGTGATCTATCGCGAGATCGACGATCTCAGCCACACCTATCCGCGCGAGATCAATGCGGAGATCATGCAGTGGCTGAACGGTAAGCAAGCCGACGGCGTCTGAGGGATTCTCTCCCCGTCACCCTGAGGAGCGCGAAGCGCGTCGCGAAGGGTCGACGGCCCGGCTGCGGCCGCGCGGCTCCATCGGCGCCGTCCACCCTTCGAGGCTCGCTCCGCTCGCACCTCCAGCGACAAAGGCGAAGCCCTTGCGCGGGGATGACGGTGATGGATAGTGCGCGTGGCACTATCCTCATCCCTGCCGTGGATGGAAAGGGCTACTTCTTCACCCGCGGCTTGAGCAGGTCGGAGAAGCCGACCCGGTGCAGCATCTCATTGCGGACGCGGTCGATCACGCCGAATGCAACCTCGGCGCCGTCCTGGGTCGGATCGATGTGGACGCGGAACGGCCGCTTGCCGAACGGCGTGTCGACGACTTTGACGATCGCGTCGGCAACCGAGCCAGCGTCGGCATCCTCGGGCACGATCGCCGAAAACGCCTTCATGATCTCATCGCCGAAGCCGGCATAGGGACCCGCCTCATATTCGGCGACGCGCGCCTGGTCGGCGGGACGGCCGGAATGCGCGAAGTGGTTGGTGCCGCCGGTGAACGCACCCGGCACGATGATCGAGGTCTCGATGCCCCAGCGCGTGAGCTCACGAGCATAGATCACCGCCATCGCATCCATGCCGGCCTTCGCCGCGAAGTACGGCGCGAGATAGGGCGGCGTGCCGCCGGCCGAGCTGCTGCTCGACACCCAGACCACAAGCCCCTTGCCCTGCTTGCGCAGCTGCGGCAGCGCCGCACGATTGACGCGCTGGGTCGAGAGCACGTTGACATCGTAGAGCTCGGCGAGCTGCTCGGGCGTGAAGGCCTCCGCCGGTCCGAACACCATGTGGCCGGCGTTGTGCATGACGACGTCGAGGCGGCCCTCTTCAGTGACGATCTGCGCAATCGCCGCATCGACCGACGCCTGCGAGCCGACATCGAGCTCGAGCGAGCGCAGATCGACCTTGTTGTCCCAGGCGAACTCCTCGATATCGGCGACCGCAGCGGCGTTGCGGCCCGTGGTGTGGCGCATCGAGGCGTAGACGGTGTGGCCGGCCTTGGCGAGCGCGTTGGCGGTGAGGCGGCCGAAGCCGCTCGAAGCGCCGGTGATGACGATGACCTGTTTCATGACACGTATCCTTGTGATGTCGGGTTGAACGAGAGTTGGGATGAAGGCGTGGGGACGTCAGACCAGGCCGCCATTGGCGCGCAGGGTCTGGCCGTTGATCCAGGAGCCGTCGGGACCGGCGAGGAACGACACGGTGTTCGCGATGTCGTCGGGCGTGCCGAGGCGCTCCAGCGGGACCATCCTGGCGAAGCGATCGACCAATTCGTCCGACTTGCCGTTGAGAAACAGATCGGTCGCGGTCGGGCCGGGCGCGACCGCATTCACCGTGATGCCGCGGCCGCGCAATTCCTTCGACAGGATCGCGGTCAGCGACTCGACCGCGGCCTTGGTCGCGACATAGATGCCGTAGGTCTCGAGCCTGGTGCCGACGACGCTGGTCGAGAAGTTGACTATGCGTCCGCCATCGCGCAGCCGGCGTGCCGCCTCGCGCATGGTGTTGAAGCTGCCTTTCAGGTTGACCGCGACCTGCTGGTCGAAGGCGGCATCGTCGCTGTCGGCAATCTTGCCGAGCTTCATGATGCCGGCATTGTTGATCAGCACGTCAACGCCGCCGAACGCCGCTTCCGCCGCGTCGAACAGGCCGCGCACCGCACTGGCATCGCTGACATCGGCCTTCGCCGTCAGCGCCCGGCCGCCGGCGGCCTCGATCCGGTCGGCGACCGCTTGGGCGGGCCTGGCGTCGCCGGAGTAGTTGATGACGACGGTGAAGCCGTCTTTGGCGAGGCGTTCGGCAACCGCCGCGCCGATCCCGCGCGAGGCACCCGTCACCAGAGCTACCTTGTTGGCTTGGTTGGTCATTTTCAGTCTCCATCGGATAATGCGGCCGAGCGGCGTTCGATGGAGAGACCCTACGTCTTGGCATGGCCCGGATAATCAGGCATCTTCTGGCATCACTATTCGCAATTTTCGGATAATAGATGGACCGCTTCGACGCGATGCGCGTGTTCGCCCGGGTGGTCGAGCGGCGCAGCTTCTCGCTCGCCGCCGACGATCTCGCTTTGCCACGCTCGACGGTGACCGACGCGGTGAAGGGGCTGGAGGCGCGGCTCGGCGTGCGGCTGCTCGAACGCACCACGCGCACGGTGCGGCCGACGCTCGACGGCGAGGCGCATTACCGCCGCTGCCTGTCGCTGATTGCGGACCTCGAAGACGCCGAGGGCGCGTTCGGCGGCGCACGGCCGAAGGGCCTGCTGCGGCTCGAGGTGCAGGGCACTTTGGCGCGGCATTTCCTGCTACCGAATCTGCCGGGCTTCCTCACTGAGTATCCCGACATCGAAATCAACATGAGCGAGAGCGACCGCTGGGTCGACCTGATCCGCGAAGGCGTCGACTGCGTGCTGCGCTTCGGCCAATTGCCCGACAGCGACATGATCGCGCGGCAGGTCACGATGCTGGAGCGATTGACCTGCGCCACGCCGGACTACCTTGCGCACTTCGGCATGCCGACCGACCCGCTCGCGCTCGACGGCCATCGCATGATCGGCATTCGCTCGCTGACGACCGGCCGCTTGCGCCCAATGGAGTTCGTAATCGACGGCGCGCTGAAGCGGTTTCCGCTGCCCGCACCGATGTCGGTGACCGGCCCCGAGAGTTATCTGGCGAGCGCCAGGCTCGGCCTCGGCCTCGTGCAGGTGCCGCGCTTCCATGCCGAAACCGATCTCGCCAACGGCACACTGGTCCCGGTGCTGCAGCAATGCCCGCCGCCGTCGGTGCCGGTATCGCTGCTCTATCCGCGCAACCGACAGCTGTCGCCGCGGGTTCGCGTGTTCATCGATTATGTGATGCGGGTGTTCGCGCGCAGTTGATCGACATCCGGAACCACAGTGAACCCCACGACGTTATCCCGCCGACACCGGAGGGATTGAGCGATGCGGACGTTTTTCGGCATGATTTTGGGCGCGCTACTGCTGGTTTGCGGCGTCTATGTCTACGACTCGATGCAGACGTCGAGCGTGGCCAATGGGCAGGTTGCGCAGGACACCCGCACGATCGTGAATTGGGACGTCGCCGCCCGCGACTGGAATCTGCTGAAGGCGCGGGCGCACCAGGAATGGACGAGGGTCGCCGCGAAGTAACTGCCGGCGTCACGGCGCGATCGCGGATGTCGCGATCGCGGCACCGAACCCCGCGCTCAACGCGGCCCACTCCCGGGCCGTGACGGCCATCGTCACGAGTGCGACCAGCGTTCCGACGAGACCTGCCAGCCCGCCGGACAGGCAACCGCCAACAATGAATGCGATGAACAGATTGCCGGGCGCGAGCCGGAGAAACCGGGCGGCGATGCCGTCGTCGCGCATCGACGCGGCGAGGACGTATCCACCGGCGCGCATGGCATAGCATGTCAACCCGAGGATGAAGATCACGCCGAGAATGTCCAAGTTCTTCATCAGGTCACGCATCGGTCCGCTCCATCATGCTGACGAGCGTGCCGCATCCGCCACCGATCAGCATGGACCAGCTGGGATCGACAAATCGGCTGACAAGGAGCGCGACGACCGCCGAGACCAGCCACGGCCACCAGGACGTCGCGTTCTTCCACTGGCTGGGAAGCAGGGTCGCGATGAACATCGTCGGTAGCAGTGCGGCGGCGAGCCTCAGTGGTCCGTTCGTTGCGAGCGGGGCGGCATAGGCAAGTGCGGTGCCGCCGACCCAGCCGATCGCCATGGGGATGCTCGATCCGAGCAGATAGCCGGCGTCGGGTCCGTTGCGGTCGGCGTCCGAACTCGTCATCAGCCACGACGCATCGGCGAGCAGAAACAGGCTGAGCAGGATCTTCCGGGGGGCTAGTCCACCAAACAGCTGGCGCAGATGGGCGCCCATCAGTAAGTATCGAGAATTGGTGGCGATGCAGGCAACGACCATGGCGGCAACCGGCAGTGGGCTTGCCCACATGCTCAGCGTGATCGCCTGGGCGGTGGCGGAGTAGACGAGCAGGCTGAACAGAATCGCGTGCGGCGCCCCCAGCCCAAGCCCCTTGTAGGTCAGTCCCATCACCAGGCCAGCGGCGCCATTGCTGAGCAGGAACGGCAAGGCCGCGACCAGGCCCCGCCTGAATCCGGCGGCCGTCATCGTTGGGACGCGTCGAGGCGACTGGGCGCTTGTAATGGTCATGACCGTTATATTAAACTTGGTGAGAGGCCGTGATGTCAAGGGATCCCGCGCGGGCGGCGACACAGTTCTTCGGTGGACGGGTCTGCCTCGATTTCGCGAACACACTCGACTGGCGGACGTCGAACGATCCGCACGAGTTGATCCCGGATTACGCTGCGCTATTGTCCTGGAGCGAACGCCGCGGGACCTTGCCGCTCGCGGCGATCAGGAAGCTGAAAGCGCATTCGGCGAGCAGCGCTGCCGTGGCCGCGATGCAGAAGGCGCATGATTTGCGTCGCGACATCTGGGCGATTTCCGACGCGCTCCGCAGTGGCCGCAGCGTGGACCTCCGTCTCGTCAATCAGATGCTATCGGCGGCTCCCCGGCAGCCCGACCTTGTGCGGCAGGATCGCGGCTATCGCCATGCGCTGGCGGGGACCGACGTGACGGAGCCATTGTGGCCGGTGCTGTGGTCGCTGACGGCCCTGCTGGCGTCCGATGACGCGAGCCGCATCGGATGCTGCGAGGCTGACGGCTGCGGCTGGTTCTTCGTCGACGAGAGCCCGAACCGGACCCGCAGATGGTGCTCGAGCGAAGTGTGCGGCAACCGCGAGCGCGCGCGGCGCGCCTATGCTAAGCGGAAAGGCTCTAGGTAAACCCGCTCCCCGTCCGTCGCCAGGGAGGCCACGTCAAGCTCGTGCGATCGTGCGCCAAGCGTGTACTCATAAATCGACTGGACCGATCGATGTCCACTTGTCCTCCAACAGCGGCGCAAAAGCGGACGTTGCCGGACTTCGCCCTTGGGCCAGAATCCGACAAACCCGGCGGTCTCGGCTCGGAAATCCGTTTACGGCGCCGTTCTCCGGCCGAAGCCCGCGTCGCGCGCAATCGCAACAGCTTGGGCGCGGCTAACTGCCCCGAGCTTGCCCAAGATGATTGAAACGTGATTACGGACGGTCTTCTCGGAAATCTTCAACCGCGTCGAGAGCTCGACATTGGTTAGGCCGCGGGCAACCAGCTCCAGAACCTCGCGTTCGCGCGAGGTCAATTCATCGGCGATCAAAGCGGTGCTGCGGCCGGAGGTGACGGCCAAGAAACCACTGATCGCCTCGGTCACCTGTTTCCAGGCCGATTCTGTCTCGAAGATTAGATGATTTCGGCTTTCAAGCGGCACAAATCGCGCTGTTGGAATTAGGCCGGCAAGTTCGCGGCCCTGCTCGAAGGGAATTCTTCCGTCCTGGCGGGAGTGAAGAACAAGCGTCGGGCAGCGCAGGTTGCTCGCCTCTGCTCTGATATCTGCATTCCAGAAAGCCTCGATGATTCTCCTCCCGTTGGCTGGAGGGGTCGTCACGCGGATTTGTTCATTGAATAATCGGAACTGTTCGGCCGTACCGTCCGGGATAAGCATCGACGTAAAGAGCTGACGAAACGCCGGATTCTCGTTGGGCCAGCCCAGTTCAATCGCTTCGAGCTGAGTTGCCGCCGTCTGCCGAAATCTGTCACTCGCGGGCGCCGAGAGTGGACCATAGGCAGTGCTGCTGTGGATGATGAAACGATCGACTCGATGGGGAAAGCGCGCAGCATATGTGACCCCAGTCATTGCGCCGCCCGAGAAACCAAAGAGATCGAATCGATCGAGACCGGCCGCCTCAATGACAGCCTCAAAGTCCTCGACAAACCGTTCAAAGGAGAATTCGAGCCCGTCGCGATCCGACAAACCGCACCCGCGCTGATCAAATCGGATCACCGTACGATGCCGTTCCAGCAGCGCATTCCAGTGACTCCAGACCTGACTATCCGACTCCAGATTGATGCTGGACATCCAGTGCGGTGCTCGCAGCAGCGCCGGACCAGCGCCGCTGATCGCATAGGCGATGCGCGTACCGTCACGACTGGTACAAAAGCGAACCTGCTGTGTTGAAGGCAACATGGACCACGGCCGCTCACCACGATAGGCAGCATCATAGCGGGTCGAGCGGTATGAAGTGAAGGTGTGAAAAGCTACGCCTCCGAAGGCCAATTCGCGATGTTTCCTTGACCATATTCGCGCAGCAACCTCTCCGTTGGGGGGCGGGCAAGCGCGTGCCCCGCACATTCCGACCGCCCTGGCTCCAAATGCGCTCCCAACCGACGCCCGCGCGCCACCAATTGGCTACCGGCCTGCATTCGGCTGCATTCGTAACCAGCAAGCGCAGCGAAGAGATTTCCGTCGAAGCCAGCGAGCGCGTCGACAAGCCTTTGGGCATCGAGCGCTGCTTTAGTGACGCCGGTACCGACATGGGGGCGAGCCACGAAAGCCGCGTCGCCGACCAGCACGATGCGACCGAACGTCATGCGCGGCGTTTCGAAATCGAAGATGGCCGACAGGATCGGTTCATGCGCGCACGCGACCAGCTCGGATAACTGGGGGGCGAGTAGTTGACGCGCCGCCAGCCTGATCTCGGCGATCACCTCCTGCCGAATGAGCGGAGGCGGTATTGAGTCGCCGTGGCATGCACCGGTCGCGTCGGTACACCAGCGCCGCAAGGTGGAATTGTATTCGGCCGGACGGAACCACACAAACGCGCAGCGCCGAACGTCTCCTGTATCATCCTGAGCTGCCATCGGGATCGAGAATGCGAGCTCACCGTCGGGAAGGCAGAATACCATTTCGCTGAGCGCCTTGCTCCGCCAATCCGACGGGATTTGGCCTTCTGCCACCACCCCGCGCCAAGCCGCATAACCGGCATAGCGCGGCGCGATGTCAGGCATCAACTCGCGGCGCACAGTGGAGCGCATACCATCGGCACCGATCAGTAAGTCAGCTGTAGCGCACATGCCGTTCGCAAACGTCGCGAGCACCCCATTTTCATTCTGTCGACATCTCAACAGCGTCATACCCCCATGGTAGCGCTCTGTCGGGAAGGCTCGCTTCAGGGCGCGGTACACGCGGTCCCAGGCGGTGGTAGCCTCGCGAACCGGCACTTCGCAGGTCACCTCGCCGCTCTGGTCGAGGCAAATGTGCGAGTGCACCTGCGTCCAAATCGATTTGTCGATCGGAATGCCAATTCGGCGCAGAACGGCAAAGAGATCGGCCTGAGCGCCGAGCACGGCGCCTCGCCCGGTCAGGTCGCCGCTTGTGCGTTCAAATACATCGACGTCCCAACCGATGATACGCAAAAGGTTTGCGACGAAGAGTCCGCTTAACGACCCACCGATCACTATGGCACGGAGTGCGCTCATTGGAAAAAATCCGACTGGCCGCGATGTGTCTCGAGTCAGTTGATCTTGAGGCCGTTCGCGTTGATCAAGTCGTGCCAGCGAGCGCTTTCGAGCTGAATGAACGCTGCGGCGTCGTCCGGATTGGAGCCCACTGGGACAGCCGCGAAGTCGGCGAGGCGCGCGGCAACATCCGGGAGCGCCAGCACCTCGGCAATCGCCGTTGACAGCATCAGCACGATAGGGGTGGGCGTTCTCGGGGGCGCAACGATCGCAAACCACTCCACGTGATCGAACCCTGGCAAGGCTTCGGAAATCGCTGGCACGTCCGGCTCTTGCGGTAGCCGCGCTGGTGTCGCGACACCGAGAAGCTTGAGCTTGCGCGCCTGGATCCCAGGTGAGGCGTTGCCGTAGAGATCGAGCATCAGGTCAATGTGCCCGCCGAGCAAATCATTCATGGCAGGCGCCATGCCCTGATAGGGCACATGGACAAGGCGGATGCCTGCCGCTTTCATCAAACGCTCCATGCCCAGGTGCGGCGTACTGCCTACGCCCGGCGATCCAAAGGTGAGCTTGTCCGGATTCGCTCTAGCATAGGCAAGGAGTTCCTGAAGATTCGATGCAGGCACTTTGGGGTTGGCGACCAGCACCGTCGGAAGCTTGACCATCACGCTCACCGGAACGAGTGCGCGGGGAACAAAGTTCAGGCTGCTGTGAAGATGTTCGCTCACAACGAGAGGCGCCGGCGGCGAGGCCAACAAGGTGTAACCGTCCGGGTCTGCCTTGGCCACGAGCTCCGCTCCAAGGTCTCCGGCTGCGCCAGCCCGATTCTCGATGATTACGGCTACACCCCATTTTGCCGACAGCTTTTGCGCAATCAAACGGGGTATAACGTCCAGGAGCGGGCCTGGGGGTACCGGTACGACGATCTTTATCGTGTGTTTGGGAAACTCATCGGCCGCCAATCCTCTTGCCGGACTTGTGCCGACCAGGATGGACACAACAAGGCAACGCGCAATTGCAGAACGACTAATCATAGGTCGTCTCCTCCGGTCAGTCCAAGACCGCGACACACCGTCGGAGGATTGTGGCGAGCGTTCAGGTTCCTGTCATGAGGCCAATGTCCCAGGGCAGTCAGACAAAGCGGACCCTGCTGTCCCGAATAGCGGGACCGAGAAGAGCAATCAGCTTCAGGCAAAAGAGAACATTTTGCCCCGGAAGCCCGTGCAGCCGAGCGCACGCGCAATGGGCTTGCCGGAACGCTCTTGTCTCGGCTGAAGGCGGGATCGATGCTTCTGGCCGATCGCGGCTACGATGCCGACTGGATCAGAGAACTTGTAACCACGAAAGGCGGCTGGGCGAACATCACGCCGAAGAGCAGCCGCACTGATCCGATTTGCTTCAGCCCTTACCTTGCACTGGTCCAGCTTGCGTCGATCAGGCTGTGGCTCCGCACAAATGAGTCCACGCCCTAATTCTGCTCGGTCTTGCGGCCCATGTTGGCCTTGCGCGCGTCGGCGATGACCTGCTCGAACTGATCGATGCTGAGCACGCCCGGCACGCGATACTTGCCGACGATGAATGACGGCGTCCCGTTGAAGCCGAATGCCTGCGCCTGCTCGTTGTTGCGTGCCAAAACTGCGTCGATCGCCTTGGCGTTGGCGTCGAGATCCTTTTTGAGGCAGTCCATGTCGAGGCCGGCGCCCGACAGCAGCTCGGCAATGCGCGGCTCGGTGATGCGCGAATTGACCGAGATCATCGCCTCATGCGCAGCTTCGAACTTGTCCTGGTACTTCGCCGCCAGCGCCATCCGCGCCGCGACCTTGGAGACCGGCCCGAGGATCGGCCAATCCTTCAGCACCAGGCGAACCTTGCCGTCGTCCTGCACCACCTGGCGGAGCTCCGGCGCGAGCTTGCGGCAATACGGGCAGTTGTAGTCGAACCATTCGACGATCGTGATGTCGCCCTTGGGATTGCCGATCACCGGAATATCCGGATCGCGCAGCACCTGTTCCTCGGTCAGGACATTGTCGTCCTCGGCGCGCGCGCCTCCGGCGGCAAGGAGCGCAATGCCGGCACCGATGAGGCCGAGCGCGCCGCGGCGGGTGGCGCCGGCGTTGTCGAGGGGGGATTTCGTCAGATGGTTCATAGCTCGCTTCCGGAAGGGCTCCTCGCCCTTCTACGTTCAGGACACATTGATGTTACGCAGCAGCATATAGATCGCCACCACGATAATCACAGTCGCAAACACGATATTGAGCGCGCCGCGGCGTTCCGACAGGTGCCGGGCGCTCCGTGTGCCCAAGAGGCCGCCCGCGATGCCGCCGGCGACGAATAGCCCCGCCAGGCCCCACGACACCAGCCCGGACCACGCATAGCTCAAGGCCGTGGTCACGCCGAAGGCGGTAACCGCCACCAGCGACGAACTGACCGCGTTCATGATCGGCATCCCGGTCGCCAGCATCAAGGCCGGCACGATCAGGAAGCCGCCGCCGATGCCGAAGAAGCCGGACATGGTTCCCGTCACAAGCCCGAGACCTACGATCGCGGGCGTGTTGGCCATCGAGATCTTGACGTCGGTCAGCCCGACCCGCGCGCGGGTCTTCAGCATCAACCCCGCGATCACCAGCATCACGATCGAGAACAGCGCCAGCAGCTTCTGCCCGTCCAGCATCTTGCCGAGGATCGAGCCGCCGAAAGCGCCGAACATGCCTGACAGCGCGAACAGCAGTGCGCAGGACCAGATCACGGTGCCGCCGCGGGCGTGGTTGGAGAGGTTGATCGCGGCATTGGCGGCGACCGCGATCGCCGAGGTGCCGATCGCGACATGCGGCTGGGGCACCCCGACCACATAGACCATCAGCGGCACGGCAAGGATCGACCCGCCGCCGCCGACCAGGCCCAGCGAAAAGCCGACCAGCATGCCCGATGCCAGCCCAAGCACGCTCTGAGTTGCGGAGAAGACCAAGGGGAACAGACTCGCGTTTGAGGCCGCAACCCTAGAAGGATTTGCTGCACAACGCCATACCAATAGCACAAAACCGCCCTGCAACCAGTGTCAGCGCAGCAGATATGTCACGGCCAGCGGCACCAGCAGCGAGGTGACCAGCGCGTTCAGGCTCATCGCGATCCCGGCAAAAACGCCTGCGACCTCGTCGACCTGGAAGGCGCGCGCGGTGCCGATGCCATGGGCGGCGATGCCGGCGGCAAAGCCGCGGCCACGAAAGTCGGTGACGCCGGTGAAGTTCATCAAGGGCGTGACGATGATCGCCCCCATGATGCCGGTGAGGATCACGGAGACCGCCGTCAGCGAGGGATCGGCATGCAGGGATTCGCTGATGCCCATGGCAACGCCGGCCGTCACCGATTTCGGCGCCAGCGACAGGATGATCTCACGCGGCAGACCGAAGGCCCGCGCCAATAGCACCACCGAGACGATCGCGGTGAGCGAGCCGACCGCGAGCGCGACCAGCATCGGCAGGACCGCGGCCGCAACCCGCCTGCGGTTCTCGTAGAGCGGCACTGCGAGTGCCACCGTCGCCGGCCCAAGCAGGAAGTGCACGAACTGCGCGCCGGCAAAATAGGTGGTGTAGGAGGTCCCGGTCAGCAGCAGGAACGCACCGATGATCCACAGCGAATGCAGCACGGGATTGGCGAGCGGATGCCGGCGGGTCTTCAACGACACCGCATCGGTCGCCGCATAGGTCAGCAGCGTCACCGTCAGCCAGAGCAGCGGCGACTGCGAGAGATAGACCCAGAGCGAGAACGGATTGTCGCTCACGGGTTCTCCTCCTCGCGCGAAAGCAGGCTGCTCGCGGCGACGAAGGTCGCGACCGTCGCCAGCAGCGTGACGACGACCGAAACCGCGAGGATCACCAGGATCGCGATGCCGTGCTCGGCGAGCAGATCGAGCTTCTGCACCACGCCGACGCCGGCCGGAATGAACAGCAGCGAGAGATTCGCGAGCATGCCTCGGCTCGCGCTCTCGACCCCGTCATTGCCGAGCGGCCCGCGCGCGAGCACCGGAAAGCGGTCGCGCGCCAACAGCAGCAGCAGCAGCAGCACCAGCCCGACCACAGGTCCCGGCACCGGCACGGCCAGCGCCCGCACGGCAACCTCGCCGGCCAACTGACAGAGCAGGATCAGACTGAGGCTGGCGATCATGACAAGGCGCTCACGCGAAGCATCCGCGTATCAGGTCGGTGTGGGGGAGGCTTGTCAATGCGCGGGACTCAAGCGTGTGCGCAAATGCTGGGCACGCCTTTCCTAAGCAGCCTGGTCTCTGAGTCCCGTCATCCTGAGGAGCGCGAAGCGCGTCTCGAAGGATCGACGGCCACCGGCCGGGCCGTGCATGCTTCGAGACGCCGCTGCGCGGCCTCCTCAGCATGACGGGGATAGATTAGCGCGGCTACCCTTCCCGCCGCTGCAGCGCCATCAGCGTGCCGCTCATGGTCGCGACCAGCGTTTCGGCGCCGTCCTGCACGGCATAAGCGCGGCCATCGCAGACGGTCAGCGTGCGGCCGGGCTTGACCACGACGCCGCGGAACACGAATCGCTCGCCGCGGGCCGGCGCCAGGAGATTGGTCTTGAACTCCACCGTGAGGATGTCGGAGCCTTCGGGCATCAGCGTGAAGGCGGCGATCCCGCAGGCATTGTCGAGCCCCGCGGTGATGATTCCGGCATGCACGAATCCGTTCTGCTGGCAGAACTCCGGCGCGTAGGGCATCGCGAGATCGACCTCGCCCGGCTCCATGCGTGCGATCGAGATACCAAGCGTCTGCATTGCGCGCTGGCGCGCGAATGTGGCGGTGGCCACCGCGCGGAAGTCGGGATTCTTCGGCTCAAAGCGGGGCATGGCGGTCACGCAGTCACGGATTCTGACGGCACGAGGTGCGGCATCGCGGCGTAGCGGATCGCCGGCGCGAAGGGCGCCGATTTGCGCGCGGCACGATCGATGTGCACGGCCGCGATCTCGCAGGTCGCGGCGATGTCGCCGGTCTCCGCGTTGCGCATCTCATGCAGGATGCGGACCGACCTGTCGCGGAACTCGACCAGCCGGCTCTTGACCTCGACGAGGTCGCCGGCGAGCAGTTCGCGCTGGTAGGAGATGTTCTGCTGCACGGCGGCCATGCCGCGGCCGGACTCGCGCAGATAGCTCGGCGTCAGCCCGAGCCGCGCGAACATGTTCCAGCTCGCCTCGTCGAACTTGCCGACATACCACATGACGTTCATGTGGCCGATGTGGTCGCAATGCCAGGGATAGACCGTGCCGCGATAGGTCGCCTCACCCTCCATGCTTCCCTCCTTTGCGTTCTGATACGGTAGCGTATCAGGGACCAAGCAGGCTAGCAATACGGCACCGTATCGGGACCGCTCCGCGGAGATCACATGACTGAAAGCAAGGGCGACGTCTGGGTCGCGGCCGGCTTTGCCGAACTCGCGCATACCGGCGTCGACGGCGTGCGGGTCGAGGTGCTGGCGAAGAATCTGGGCGTCACTAAGGGCGGCTTCTACCGCCGCTTCAGGGACCGCGCCGCGCTGCTCGAGGCCATGCTGACGCGCTGGCGCGACGGCCGCATCGCCGCGATCGAGAAGCAGACCGCGCTCGACGGCGCCAGCGCGCGCGAGCGGCTGAAGACGATCATCACGCTCTATTCGGAGCGCATGAACACCGAGGCGATGGCAGTGGAGCTCGCGATTCGGCAATGGGCGCGCACCGACGAAGCCGCGGCCACCGCCGCCGCGAGCGTCGATGCCGCGCGGCTGAAGAATGTCGGCCAGCTCTATCGCGCCACCGGGCTACCGGCCGAGGAAGCCGATGCGCAGGCGTTCCTGTTCTACTGCTTCATCTTCGGCCAGAGCCTCTTGTTTCTCGAACGCGGCCCGCGCAAGCGCGCGCAACTGCTGGCGCAATCGGCGGACAAGCTGCTGACGGAAGGCCAATAGCGCTCGCGCCAAGGAAAAGCGGCCGGCTTGCGGCCGGCCGCCCGTCAAACTCGCTTCAGCCGACTCAGGCGCCCTTCAGGCGCTTGTTGCACTCGCTGTAATAGCCGCCGCCCTTCTGGATCCACTTCAGGCCACCATTGCCGCCCGTGGTCTTGTTGGCATTGTACTGGTCCACGCAGGTGTGCATGCGCCCCTTGCCTTCGGACTCCTTGGCGTATTTGGGATCGATGGCGTTCGGAAACACGGCGGGCCCTGCCGGTGCGGCGGGTGCCGCGGCGGGAGCGGCTTCCCGCTTAGCTTCCTTCGGCGCGGCCGGAGCAGGCGCTGCGGCAGCGGGCGGCGGAGCGGCGGGCGCCGCGGCCGGGGTTGCGTCTGCGCCGCATTGCGCCTTGCGGAAATCATTCCACTTCTGGCCGTTGAGGGTGCCGGCCGTCTTGGCCGCCTGGTACTTGGCGCTGCATTCCTGCGCGGTCAGGGCCTGCGCCGGCGCGCTCGCCGCAAAGGCTGCAAAGCCCGACACCGCAATCACACACAACAATCTGGTCTGAATGGTCATCCCTGGTCTCCCGTCATCCCTGGTTTCCCGTGGGGTTTCCCCTGGGGGGCATTGGCGTAAGACCATTATCCTAGCGCAACCCCGACTTGCGACAACGTGCGGACGCCCTTGGCCGTTAAAATATTGTGGCGGCGGGACCACCGCATATTCATCCACGGTTCATCATCGCCGCGCAACGTTTCGGCTCTTTCCCTCACGAGGTGCCCCATGATGAAGATTTCCAAGCTCGCGACCGCAACCGCCCTTGCCTCCCTGCTGCTGGTGGGCGGAGCCTTCGCGCAAACCGCCGCGCCTGCCGCCAAGGAGGCCGCTCCGAAGGCCGATGGCAAGATGGCCAAGGAAGCCAAGCCGCGCACCGCCGAGTCGCTGGAATGCTCGAAGGAAGCCGATGCCAAGGGCCTGCACGGCAAGGAGCGCAAGAAATTCCGCTCCGAGTGCAAGAAGGCGGGCGGTGCTGCCGCCGCGCCGGCCGCGAAGTAACGCTTAGACAAATCTGACATCCTTCACCCTCCCCGCCGGGGAGGGTGAAAACCTGTGCGCCGAGCGAGCCGGGGCGCAATGCTGCAATCGCGAGATGCAATTGTCGCGTGGTTGCGAATTTGCCATAAGGCGGCGTGACCCTGATCCGCGCTTCGATGGCGACCGCCATTCCCGACCGCAGCAAAGTTCTGAACGGGCTCGAGACACTCGTCATCGGCGCCGCCGGCGGCTTGCTGTTTTTATGGGCGGGATTGCCGGGCGGGCTGATCTCGGGTGCGATGTGCGCGGTCGCGATCGCAGCATTGGCCGGACGGCCGCTCGCGGTGCCGCCGGTGCTGACGCAATCGGTGCTGCTGCTGCTCGGCATCTCGCTGGGCTCGCTGATGTCGCAGCAATTGCTGCAGCACATGAGTTCCTATCCGCTCACCATCGCCCTGCTGGCACTGGCGACGTTCTGCTCGACCTTCGGCTCGAGCGTCTATCTGCAGCGCATGCATGGCTGGGACCAGACCTCGGCTTTCCTCGCCGGCAGCCCCGGCGCGCTCTCGCAGATCACGATCCTCGCCGCGGAAAAAGGCGCCGACGTCGCGGCGATCGCCGTGGTGCAGACCATGCGCGTCATCATCCTGACCGCGGCCCTGCCGCTGGTGCTGGCGCTGACCGGGGTGACGCACGCGGCGCCGCCGCCACTGCCGACGACGGTGGCCTCGCCGTTCGGCCTTTTCGCCCTGGTCGCCGGGTCGATCGGCGTCTCGCTGCTGCTGCGCTGGATCAAGTTTCCCGCCAGCTGGATGTTCGGCGCGATGCTCGCCTCCAGCCTGCTGCATGGCTCAGGCCTGGTCGATGGCGGCCTGCCGCCCTGGCTGCGCAACATCGCGCTGGTCGGCATCGGCGCGCTGATCGGCACCCGGTTTGCGCGGATGAAGACCTCGACCCTGCTGAGCCACGTCAATGCCGGGCTCGGCTCATTCGCGATCGCGATCGCAATCTCGGCGGTGTTCGTCGCGGTGATCGGCTTCACCACCCATGTGCGGCTCGCCGACGTCGTGGTCGCCTTCGCGCCCGGCGCGATGGACGCGATGCTGGCGCTGGCGCTGACGCTGCACATCGACCCGATCTTCGTCGGCGCGCATCACCTGTCGCGCTTCCTGTTCGTCACCATCTCGACGCCGGGCATCATCCATCTGTTCGGACGGCCGCAGGACGACGTCGACGATTAGGCGATCAGATCGCTTTCCGGCTCACACTTCGGACGCTGACTGCTCCGGCTGATCGCGAAACGATCGCGCCAACGCTGTCAGTTCGCCGGGATCGAACCATAGCTCCTCGTCCCGGTCCATTTGCAGTTTCGCGACGGCTGCAGCGTGCCACAACGGCCCCGTGATCTGGGCATAGACCGAATCGGGCTGTGCTTCGCTCCATTCCTCGAGCCGCTCCCTGGCGACTGCACGCCAAAGCGCAGTCAGCCGGCTGCTCGCACCATGGATTTCGGAGATCGTATATCTCGGGCGCTGCTCGCTCATCAGCGTGGCGACGAGATTGCGTCGGCTCTTGAGGCGCAACAACGTCTCATTGGCCAACAGCAACAACTCGACGGGGACGCGATGCACGATGATCAGCATGGGCTCGTCTGTCGCGCATGATCGGAACGGTGACGGCGGGATAGCCTCCACCTTGAAACACCTGACACGCGCGTCAGGGCCTTCGCACAGGGAATCCTCTACCTTGGCTTCCGGAAATCGATGCTGCGCAGGATGATCCGGGGCGGCGCCCCCTCGAATTCCTTCGCCTGGTACTTGTCATCGGCGCAGGCCTCGATGCGCTCGCGCAGCCGCATGAATTGAGTCTCGCGATGGCCGGCGCGCCCGAGCGCCCCGCCTTCCAATTCATCCATGGCGGAGGTCGAGATCGCGCAATGGATCTCCTTCTCGTCGTCATGCATCGAAAACAGCACGACCATCCGGTCGTATTCGTAGCTGATGAAGCGACCCTGGGTAAGCGTCATGTGACCAGCTCCTTCAAAGCCGCGAAGTGGTTCTGGTTCATCGCGGCTCGGTCAGCCGGACAAAATCCTCGAGAATTGCCGTGACCAGATCGCGATGCCTTGTATCCTCCGGCGGCAGGCTCGCGGCGTACAGATTCAGAACGTAGCGCGCCTTGGCGGCCACCTCCGGCCACGACGTCGCAGGTACCGCCAGCAGTCCGGTTTCGAGCGAGGCTTGCCGTTCGCGCAGATCCCTCGCATGGGTCTCGATTTCCGCCAGCGCACGGCGAATATCGGTGGCTTTCTGGGCTGCCATGCCGCGGCGGCGATCGAGCTCGAGCGGTTCGTCAGTCATTGGATGCGCTCGCGTTGGATGCGCTCGCGTCGATACGCTGGGCGTCCGCCAGATCGACCGAGCCGATCGACACCATCTCCGTCGTCAATCCGCGCGAGCCTTGTGCCGGGACGATGATCATCGTGGCGACACGGCGGAACACCGCGAACGAGAGCCCTTCGATCGCCTCTTCATCCGTAATGACGTCATAGGCGCCTGCGGGCAATTCACGATCGATGCCTCTGATCCGGAATGGATGCTGGAAGGTGACGACTTCACGTCGGGAGCGCATGGTCATGGGCCAGCCTTTTGTGAAACGCCTTGCGCCGGTGCGCGGCCCCATTGGCAGCATGCGCCGCTTCGGCGGCAATAGCCAATGCTTTCTTGTTGGTTTTCCTGGCGTTCCTGGCTTTCTCGCCGAACGAGGGGCAAAGACCGCTCCTCACAGCATCCTGCGCGTTGTTGCCGCAGCGCGCCGCAAACCGCTTTGGCGCTCGCTATTCGGGTGCGATCGGCCTACGGTCGATTACCATCACTTCCGGCAAAGCAAATCCACGTCGACGTTCGGGACTGCTCCGAAGGCAGGCTCTGACCGAGTCGATGATCTCGATAAACTAGAGGGAGACCGACATGGCCAAAGGCGAGCGACACGGCAACCGCGAGGTCAAGAAGCCCAAGAAGGAGAAGATCAAGGTGATCGCCGCGGCTCCCAGCCTGAAGGGCGGACAGCCGAGCTTCACGCCGGGGAAGAAGAAATAGATCGATTGAGACAAGGCCTGTAAATCAGGCCACTCAGTCAGACCTTGGCCGCCTTCGCCACGCCCCAGCCAGCGATCGCGGCCATCAAGAGCGAGATCAGCACGTTGTAGCCGGCAAGCGAGATGCCGAGGAAGCGCCACTGCACTTCGTCGCAGCGGACCACCTTGACCTTGTCGAGCTGATCCAGCAGCGAGCCGGCCTTGCCGAAATCCACCATCGGGCCGGTGCAGTCGGTCGGTCCCTGCCAAAACCCCCATTCGACCCCTGCGTGATAGGCGCCGAGCCCGGCATTGGCCAGCGCGGCGAGGCCGAGGATCACAAGGCCCGCGATCAGCACCGGACGCGCCGCGCCACGGGCGGCCGCGAGCGCCACCACGGCGCCGAGCGGGACCGCGAGGTAATAGGCATAGCGCTGCTCGAGGCAGAGCGGACAGGGCATGATCTCCAGCACCAGCTGGAAGAACCAGGCGCCGGCCAGAGTCGCCGCCGCGATCACGGCAATCGCCAGGGCCGAGGTCAGCGCCGGATTGCCGGTGGCGGAAGCATCCGACGGATGGGCGGTGGCGAGCGTCACGGCAGTCCTCCTGCGAGCATCGTCCGGCAGGGTCATGGCCCCTGCTCCATGCTCAGCCCGGGTCGTATCGCGTGAAAATACCGCTGTCGAGGCGCGGGACAATCACATCCGCGCGGGTTGACCGTGACGGGCCGCCCGCTATAGTCCGCCGCGCTTCGCGACCCCCGGCCCCGTCTCGGCCTGGACCACCGCGAATGCCCCTGTGGCGGAACTGGTAGACGCGCTCGACTCAAAATCGAGTTCCGCAAGGAGTGCTGGTTCGATTCCGGCCAGGGGCACCAACTAGGCTGTTCAAGCCCGTTCTAAAGCGTCCGCAACCGTCCGCTCAGCGCTCAGAAACCCTTGAAAAATAGGCACTTCCGCGTACATTCTTGTTCGTCACCGTTTGTTCTCCTCCGATCCCAGCCGCCCGATTTGCTGGTATTTTTGCTGGTATCCTGCTGGTATCGGGAGAACAAATGTTCACAACGACTTTCGCTTTTCCGAATAAAGGAATTGAGCAGATGGCCGGCAAGAACGGCGGCGCGTGCGCCAATCCCAAGCAGATCAAGACCGACGTCGACTGCCGCGCCGCCCGACCGAACTTCGTCAAGGGCGCGTGGAGTCCCGCCAAGATTTCCGACGTGACCGGCGGCTGGCTCTATCTCTTCGTCACGCCGGACGTGAGCAGGCCTGGCAACGCTGCCTCGAAGCTCTGGCGGATGGACTACCGCTTCCATGGCCGCCAGAAAACCTACTCCATCGGCCCCTACGGCAACGGCAAGGATGGGACGTTCACGCTCGCAGACGCGCGGCGCGAGCGCGACAAAGCCAAAGACCTGCTCAAGGAAGGCAAAGACCCAAGCATCGAGAAGCAGCTCGACAAGCACAGGCAGGCCGCCGCCCGGCCTTTCGGGCAATGGGCCGACGAGTGGCTCGCAAAGAAGAAGGTCGAAAAAGTCAAACGCGGCAGGATCGTCGCGGTGCGCGACCCCAAGACCATCGAGGTGCTTGAGCTGCGCGTTGGCTACGTCAAGGATCGCTTCGGCAAACTGTGCAGGCAGGACATAAAGCGTCCGGACGTGCTCGCTTTCATGCGCTCATATGAAGTGGAGGGAAAGCTGGAAACGCGCGACCGCGTGCGCAGCATAGGTGAGCAAATCTGCGACTATGCCGATGTCGAAGGCGACGGGCACAATCCATTCCGCAACCTGAGTGGGCAGATGATTGCCAACATTTCGACGCCACGTCCTGGCGTCACCGAACCACGCGATGTGACGCGCGTTTTCAAGCTCATCAGCGCACCGTGGACGAGAGCGAGATTTGGCGACGTTGTTGGCCTTGCCTTGCGCTTCGATGCGCTGACCATTCCCCGCCCCGGCATGGTCAATGAAATGGAATGGAGCGAGGTCAATTGGGATACCGAACGCTGGACCATCCCAGCCGCCAAAATGAAGACCGGTTGGGATCATGTCGTGCCTTTGTCACGGCAAGCACTCGCGATCCTCCGAAGCGTTCAGAAGCTTACCGGCCGTCGTCGGTACACGTTTTCCTGTTCGAAGGACACGCCGCTATCAAACAACACGCTCAACAAGCGCTTGCGTCTGCTTGGCATTGACACCAAGACTGATCATTGTGCCCACGGATTCCGGACCACCTTCTCGACCCTGTCTCACCATGAAGAGATCAAGGACGCCAAGGCGTGGGATGGCGATGTCGTTGAGTTGCAGCTTGCGCATCTAGACAACTCGACTGTGGAAGGTTTGTACAAGAGGCACGGACCGCTCGCGCTGATCGGCTCGCGCACGAAGCTGATGCAGCATTGGGCTGATCGGATCGACCACTGGCTCGATCCCAAGAAGGTAACGCCGATCAAGGGAGGCGCGCAGGCCTCAGTCACTTAAAAGCGACTCTTCCGGTTCACCTGCGCCGATATCGCAAGAACCGGAGGTTGCGGGGACACGCAACACCCGATTGTTGCGATTGGTAGAACAGGAAATTCCCAGGCTCGCTGCATAATTGATCAGAGCTGGCGGCTCTGCGTTCCAAAAGCTTCTAAGCTGTTGATTTAAACTGTAATCCATCGCGCGTCCGTTGCTCGACCTGCTTCGTTGCAAGGCGACTGCAAAAAAGGAAGGCTGCAAACTGCGCGGGTATGGACTGGCCGGATTAGCTCTCGGCTCAAGCAAGCGTTTCCACCATTTCATAGCGCCGGATCAGCGGTCAATCCCCTCGTTGAGCAGGGTCAGGACGTTCTGCGCCGTCGGAGCGAGGAGTTCAATCCGCTCGATGCGAACCGGACTCCATGAAGGGTCCCTGTCCTCATCTGAGGCGACTTCCTCGCGGAGCTCGAGAACGACCTGTCGCACCTCCTCCAGTTCTGTAAAAAAGAAGCTCGGCTATTCCTTTGTCTTTCCAGCGGTTTCGTTCGGTTCACCCTCACGTGAGTAGGTATATAAGATCATGGTTCCGGCCTGCGTCCCTGCGATATCCGACGCCGATACTGGTACACGCCATCGCGAAAGATCGGCCCTCGTTTCGACACTGCATCGTCTCCTTCTAGCCGGCACAATGTAAGCAACGACGGTCAGTAAAGGGTTTCTATTATCGATCTATATGAAATCGCTCTCATTTTATGAGGGGACTAGGACCGCCGTTGGAGAGCCACCCAAGCGAGTTGACGACCGCGAGATGTTTATGCAACGTTTCAATCATTGATATGAGATGTATCGATGAGCAGAACAATCGCAATCGGGAGCCACTTAGCGACCCTTCGAGAAAGGGCCGACATCCGGCAGCACGAACTGGCCAAGCGGTTGGGTTGGAGCACCGCGATGATGTCGCGGGTCGAGGCGGGCGATCGGTCACTCGACGAAGACGAACTCGCATCGATCGCAGCGGCGATAGGGACGGACGACGTCAGGACGTTCATCGACCGCCTTTCGCGGCAATGGTCCGTGCTTGAAGAACCAGCTTTCGGCGAACCCGACTTCGAACTCGTCTGGGAGGCGGAAGTCGCCGCGCAGGCCGTCCGCAAACTCACGTCGAAGCCCGACATCAAACCATTCTTCGAAAAGCGCCTCCTCAGGTACGAGGAAGAGCTTAAGACGTCTGCTCTCAACCTCCTCGATCGGCGTTATCGGGTGGCTATGGCCGGATCCATCGCCGCGGGAAAATCGACCGCCACGTGCCGCGCCGAGGGTCTCGAAGTACCGAATCCCAAAGGACTTCCCTCTCCGGTGCTGGAAGCAGGCCGCGGCGGCGTGACCCTCTGCGAGGTGCACGTGCGGCGCGGACCAGGCTACGGCATTCTCATCGAACCATGCACCGACGAAGAAGTCCGTCAGCACGTGTCGGATTTCGCCCGCGGGCTGATCGAAGGCGGCGGCGACAAGGCTGGCGACGGCGACGTCCCGTCGGGCGTGTCCCGCGAAATAGACCGTGCGCTGCGCAATATGGCCAAGCTGCCGCGTCAGCACTTCCCGAGACAACCCGACGGATCGCGTCGTCCCAGCATCGACCATGCACGCGTGCTCGCCGAAAAAAGCGGGGACCCGCGGTCGTTCACCGTCGAAGTGCTAGACTTGATGCAACTTCACAAGCGCGATCGTCGCGACATGTGGCATCGGCCGGACGAAGAAAAGCACCCGCTCGTCTGGCTGCAGAACACCTACCGACAGATCAACAACGGTCTCAACCCCGAATTCTCGCTGCCCAAGCGCATCGAGGTCGTCGTACCCCACGCCCCCTTGGGCGATGACGCCTACTCCGTGACGTTGATCGACACGCAAGGAATCGACGACGTGGCAGGCCGGGCAGACCTCGAGCAGCATTTCGACGATCCGCACACCATAGTCGTGCTCTGCACCAGGTTCGACGAGGCCCCGTCCATCCACGTCCGCAACCTGCTCGAACGGGCGCGCGATGCCGGCGTCCGGTCTCTCGACAGGCAAGCCGCCGTGCTCGTGCTGCCACGTCCCGATGAAGCGATCCAGATGACCGAGAGCGGCGTTCCGGTCGAGACCGTGCAGGACGGCTACAACCTCAAGGCGGACCAGATCCGCCTCAAGTTGTCCTGGCTCGACCTTACGGACCGGTCTCTTATCTTCTTCAACTCCGCGGAGGAGGACCCAGAGATCTTGCGCGCCTTTCTGCGCAATCGCGTTGCGGACCTTCGCGAGAGCCACCGCCAACTGCTCCGGGAGATCATTGCCGGCGCCAACGCGCTCCTCGACAACTTCCAACGTGAACAGGCCGACGAGGCTCTGCGCCAGGCTTCCCGTCCGCTGGCCGTCTGGCTGACTCACAATTTGAAGCTAAGTGAAACTCCGGCTTCCCACATCCAGGACAGCCTGATCGATTCCACCAAGACCGCTCACCCGGCAACTATCCGCGCGTCGGTGGCGCGTACGGGAAGTTGGCACCGACTTAGCTACGGACATCATCTGAGCTACGGCGCGCGTAAAATGGCGGCTCAGCTCGTGGAGCCCAAGCTCAATGGATTCCGCGAAATCGCGAGCAACGTTCTCCAGCAGGACGAACTCGCGCAGGGACATCACTTCGTGCGCCAATCGATACGGGCGATGGAGGATGGGTTCGACGCCCTCGTGCGAAAGGTCCAGTTGGTCGGACAGGGCGTCTATTCGGACGATCTCGCTACGGACGCCGACTTTTGGCAAACCTGCGCGCGGGAATCGGGCGATGGCTATCGCGACCGGGTAAACCGCCGGAACGCCGATTGGTTCGAGGCCGATGTCGGAAAGAGCGCGGACGAGCGGGTTCTGTCGCTCGTCTCCGAGGAATGGTCCAAGATGATCGCAAGCGTGAACGAACTGATGCCTGCAAACTAGTCGCCACAACGAGATCGAGCGAGGCCATGACAGACTCGAGACCCGACGCACAATCGGCTCGCGCGCCCGCCAACATAGCCGATAGCATGGCCACATCGAAATCACCGGATCAGACATCGAAAACCGAGGGCAGCAGCATTGCCAGCTTCTTCGATCTACAGAGAAAGAAGTTCGAAAGATGCCTCCATGTCGGTTTCGACTGTGAAGAGAAGCCGATCCGCGCAGACTCGATCCAGAACGCGAAGGTTCTCGACCTGCTTCAGCGGGACAATCACGTCATCGCACCCCTTCTGTACGTGAATCCGGCGTCAGGACCGCGGGTGAAATTCAAGTCGGTCGGTCGCAACGAGGCCTCGACGTTCACCGGCCTGTGCGCGAACCACGACAAGGAACTCTTCCGCCTGGCCGACACCGAGCCATTGGATACGACCAACGCCAAGCAGCTCGCGCAGCTTGCGTACCGCGCCGTGATGCGCGAACTACACGTCTGCGTGGAGGGCGCTTACCGGCTCGACATTCTCCATCAACAACAGATCCGCGAAGGATCGGTGGACAAGGACGCGCCGAGCCCCTCCGGATTCATGTGGGATCGGGGGTGGCGCGTCATCCGTTACAGAGGCGCCCATTTCGACAAGCCGATGGCGGCGGGAAAGGACCCGCCGCTGGTCCACCGCATCATCGAGCTGAGGGAGCAAGGAGCCACGCTGGCCGCAGCTTCACTCTTTTCGGTCGAAATCATCGGAAAGGGAGACATCATCGGCCCAGCACTGACCGTGATCCCCGTCGACGGAGAGAAGACGGTAGCCATCCTCTCCTTTCCGAAGAAGCAGAAATCCAAGGTCGAGCAGCATCTGTCGGCGCTGTTCGCCGCGAGCGAGCCGGCCGACAAAAAGCGAGAGCTTTCGAGGCTGATCATCGAACGCGTCGAGAATTTCGTTCTCGCGCCGACTTTCCACGCGGGCATGGCCGAAGAGAAGGAACGACAAATACTTGATGCCTACGAAGGACGGGCGGCGTTAAAAGAGGGAGCCGATTTCAACCTTTTCTGAAAAGTTCGCCCTCGTCGAACGAGACTTGACGCTCTCGCGTCCGTGAAAGGAAAACGACGACGTCGTTCCCAATTGCAGAAGCGGTCAATAAGCGAAAAACGGATCATTCTTCTGATGCGCCTTACAGGTCTCGAACTTCGTCGACCGGGTCCATTGCGGCTCAGGAAGTTTGTTCTCGTTCGACCTGATCGCCCAAATGGCAATTTTGCAGACAAAACGCTTCTCGAGAACTATCTTGCGGTTCACGGCGCGCTCCGCCGCCGAAAGAGCCCTATCGAATGCCGCGACCGCCGCGTCGCTGTCCGCAAACACCCCCCAGAGGGTGGTGTTGGTCAGGCGAAATAGCTTGGACGTGCCGTGGAACACGTACAGGAGGCCCTCAGCCTCCGCACTCTCGACGAACTCCCTCCATTGATCGGTGGCTCCGACGTCGAAATCATAAGTCAGTAGAAAGTCCGCCAAGGGGAATCTCCCGGTTAAAGCCCGGATATAAGGCTCGAGGCCCCTGGCCGCTAGGAGCGCCCGGATCGCCGTACGTTACGATCCGCTCCGCTGCGCTTTTGCCCAATCGATAACCCTACTCTGGCTCGGGCTTGGCATCCCCGTGCGTCGCCGATTGCGCGATTCGCATACAGCGACGCAGGCCGGGTCGGCGTTGAGCGAAATGAACGATTTACTCGCTCCAAGATTGAGTACATACTTCCGCTGTTCTTTTGCTTATTTGGAAAATCATTGTGTCTAAGCCGATTTTGACGGCGGTCGCGACGCTCGCGTTCGCAGCTCTTTATCTGACGGCGCTTCCGCGCCTTGCAGGCGCGGCCACCGTCAAGTGGTCCGAAATCGATATCGCCTCACCTTTGACCGACGACGACGGTGAGACCGCGACGAACATCAGCGGCGTGAACTGCATCGCGTCCGCAAGCAGGCTCGCCTGTCTCGTCATCGACGATCAGGGACGGCTTGCGCAGGCGGCAACGCTCGACGGATCGAAGCTGACGGGTGCAGGGAAGATCAGATTGCTGAAAAAGGGTTCGGCGCCGGCGAACATCGTCGGCAATGAACCAACGTCCTTCGCTTGTTCCAAGGGGAAAGACAAGTTCATGGATCTCGACGGCGAAGCCGTCGCGCACGACGGCAAATCCTTCTACGTGGCGGGTTCGCACGGCTGCTCGCGCAACAGCAACAAGTTCAGAGCCTCATCGTTCATTCTCGCCAGAATTCCGGACGAAGCGGTCATTAAAGGAGCTACCGCGGATTCTAGCGCCCCGGAGGACGAGACCTCCGCCGAGACGAGTTACCGCCTGTCCGAGGCGCTGCTGGCGGCTCCCACCGTAAAGGCCTCCTTCGCCAAAGACCTGATGACGGACAATGGCGCGAACATCGAGGGCTTGGTCGTCCTGGAAGGCACGCTATACGCGGGACTCCGCGCTCCGATCGTGGCCACCAGATCCTACATGATCGCCGTCGACGTCGGTGCGCTGTTCGATGCCGCCAGATCCATCGGAGCCAAGGACGTCCGCGAAGTCGATTTGGATCTGGGCGGGCGCGGTATACGGGATCTTGCCGTTCTCGCCGATGGCCGATTGCTCGTCCTGAGCGGACCCGCCCAAGCCCAGAACCTCTCGTTCGCCCTTCACGCGGTCGACCCGAAGAGCGGCTCGGCCAGCCCACTCGCGGAGTTCGACGAGATTCCTACCGGCTGGAAAGCAGAAGCGCTGCAGATCCTGCGTCAAGGGCCGGAGGAACTGGATCTTCTAATCATGTTCGACGGGGCCAAGAGCGGTGAGCCTCGAAGATATTCGATCGATCTGAAGTGAGCTGCCCTTTCCTGGGGTGAAACTACGACTTCATCTTGAATCGAGGGAATCGCGTGCGCCTCCAGCCTTCATGTCTGACTTTTCTCGCTTTCATTCTCTTCGCTTGTGGCAACTTTCCATCTGCCACCGCGCAATCGCCGGTGAAGCCGCTCGACGGACGACCGAATGCAGTCTCTCGCGTAAACAGTATCGGCCGCGCTCCGACGACCAGGCTCGAATTCGGTCAGTCCGGCCGCCCCATCAGCCGGAACACCGCCATCACGATTCTGTTGCCGCGGGACGCCTTGGCGGGAGACGAATTCGTGGCCGGTGAGAGCAGGAGCATCGTCATCGATCCCGACGGCGGCTCCTGGTATCGCTATGTCGACTCGAAGCCAGCCTACACTTTGACGATCGAAGGGGATGATCGTCTTCTGGTCAGCGCCCAAGGCTGTGCCAGCAAGGGTGATCGGTACGAATACCTCGGTACGGCCTACAAATCGGGAGCATCGGTAGCAGATCAGGAGGAGGGTCCCAACAAGGAGGTGCTGTTCGTCGAAGACTGCGTCCCCTACCGGCTCGTTGTCGAATGCGCCTCCAGCGCCTCCTATCGCGACTGCGTCGACGCCAAGAAAATCATCGGTGACGCGTTTCGAACTTCCCTGGTTCGGACAAAGTCGCTGAAGCTGCCAGACGCGGATCTGCAGCGAAGCCTGGCGGCGACGAACGGTCGAGAGGTGCTGCAGCCCTATCCTCGTCCGGCCGGAAGCGAGTCCGAATTCAGATACATGCCACCGGGCCTGCATCGCGTGCGTCAGTACCTGGCGCCCACAGACTGCAATAAGATCGCAGATGCCGCCGACTTCAACGTCGACAGACGCACGCCGTATTCGCGCCTCGTCTTTGGGGGGCCGGATCTGATGCTGCGCTTTCCTTTGATCCTCGCGGCAAACCGACAGGCGTTTCCCAATTCCCAAATCTTCGGGCCGGGCGGGACTTTCTTCGTGACGCAGGACGGGGACGGACGTAGCGACGACTATTTCCTGAAAAAGTGCAAGAAGGTGCCGAAGACTGACGGCACGCTAGGAGAGATGGGACCGGTCAACTACGGCGACGCACGGAATTTCGCGATGCCTTGGTCCGACACGTTCTGCGAATGGCGAGGCAACGACTTCACCCAGCCGTTCTGCGCGCCCGAAGGCAAGCCGGCGATGAAGGGGCCCCACTATGGAACGGATATCCGCGCTTGGTCCCAATCGATGCACGATCACGTCGACGTGGTTTCGGTGTCCGACGGGGTGGTGGTCGAAGTGGACTCGCAACAGCGCGGTGGCGGACTTCCTCCCTACCAGGGCTTCGTGGTGAAGATAAGGAGCAAGCACCTCATCTTCGTCTACCGCCACATGAATCCCGACCTCTCGCCGTTCCGGGCCGGCGCACCGGATCGGCTGAAGTTGGGAGACAACATCAAGGCGGGCCAGCCCATAGGCGTGATGGGCGACTTCATGGACGGGCCGGCCGGAACGACCAAGCATCTGCATTTCGAGATCGAAGCGCCGGTACCGAAGGCCGTTCTCTTCGGCCCTCCTTGCACCCGCAAGGACGCCAAGAGCGGCGTCTCGATACGCTTCTGCATGGCCAGAGAGAAGGCCCCGCCTTTCCCTTCGCTGATCGTGGCGTATCTGCGCGAGCGGTACGGCCGACAGACGGATCTCGGCAAGCTCGACAAGGAGACCGGGCTTCCCCTGCTTCCGGTACTCACCGATCACGAGGTCCTGCCCACAAAGCGGCAACGACCGAACGTGATTTCCTCGAATGTCGAGTGAGGGCACATGATCGAGCAGATCGGCGACGTATGCGACGAGTGGGACTACCAAGCCGGACGATGTGCATCCCAAGTGCCGGTGTTCCACAAGCAGGGGACGTCATCGTGCCATTTCACCACAAAGATGGCGATCGATGCGGACGGAGCCCCGAAGGGTTACTTCCCCGGCGAGTACAAACCGTCGAATCTCCACGACTGCTTCGACTGGATGAACAACCTGAACCCAGCCGACGTTCACGGTACGCAGGGACAAGGCGGAGCGGTGGGACCTGCACCCGGTTTCGTCATATCCGGAACGGCGCTGATGGACAGGCGATTTCCGGAGAACGATGCGCGCCGCTACGTCGATGCCAGCACGATACCGTACGTCGTTCTGACGGGGTCCGACTTTCCGGTACCCGCGGGGCTCGCCCTATCGAAGGGATGCCTCGCGTTCGTCGCGGACGTCCGTACCGGAATCTACTCGGGAGCCATCTACGCGGACGTCGGTCGTGCGGTCGGCGAGGCGTCCCTGGCCCTGGCGCTCATGGTGGGCATCAATCCCTTCAGCAGGAGATACTTTCCCAAGGTCGGCGGCGGCACCGCGGAAAAGCGGATCTTCCATCTCGTATTCCCGACGGACGTCGTTCCGCCACCTTGGGATGTCGCGGCGATCCAGGCGAAGGCGGCGGCCGCGTTCGCCGCCTGGGGTGGCGAGCCTGCGCTACGTCAACTGTTTCCCGCTTTGCCACCCATGACCGGCCCGCGTCCCGTCGTCATCCGACCGCCCGACCAGCGTCTCGCTCTTCCGCCGGATGAGGATGAGGCGCCGCGTGGCTTCAAGGGCGGCGACGTCCCGAAGAGCGCTCTCCCTGGCTACGAGGACTAGCATGTCCAGAAGCCCACCCATGGTCGCCCCAGACCGTCAGACGACCATGAACGTTGCGCGCTCGTTTCGTCCGCGGCGAGACGAGGGCATCGCACAGGCATCAACGGCGGAGCTCGCGAGCACCGATTCCGAGAGGAGCCCTGGGATAACCTTTTCCAGAGCGCGCAATGGCCTGCCAAGGCGGTCGCCGTCGACCGAGTCGCTAGGTGGAGAATCGCCATGACCAGTGAGATCCGCGCGAGCAAAATGGAAGAGGCCGCGTTCGCCGAAATGGCGGCCGAAGTGCCCAGCAGAGCGACAATCACGCCACAGCCGACGTTCGCCGGGCTCGATGCAGGTTCGTATCCGGGCGACAGGGCGATGGACGCCTACCGCCAGATCGGATTTTCGGTCACGGGTCTGTATCTTACCCACGCACCCGCGCGATCGGTGCCGCGCAAGGTCGACGAAGGTTGGATCGGGGCGGCCACTCACCTCGCAAAAAACGGTTGGGGAATCGCTCCCATCTATGTCGGAGCCGAACCCGAGGGAAGCTCGAAGGTCCCGCCGCCAGGAGATCCGTTGGCCGACGCGCAGACCGACGCAGCTGAAGCCGTAGCCCTGGCCCGACGTGCCGGCTTGCAGCCGGGTCGCACGATCTTTCTCGACGTCGAGAAGGCCTTTCCCGCGGGTAGTCCGTACGAGTCCTACGTTCTCAAATGGTTCGAGCGGGTGCAGGCAAGCGGCTATCGGACCGCCCTGTATTGTTTCCCGGCGCAGTTGACCTGGTGCGCCACCCACGGAATTCCGCTCTGGACGGTGCATCTCAACAAAAACACCGGGACGAAAGATCGGCACACGGGCGTCATCACATGGAGCTATTTGACGCCTCCGCTACCGACCGATCCCGTCGACGGCGGCGCGATCGGAACGCAAGGCCGCTTCTATTGCCGGGCCGCCGAGCTGGATCTGGAATTGGACTACGATCGCTGGACGGTCGCGGACCCTTCGCATCTTTAGGAAAAGAAATCACACAAGCATACTTCGAGAACGTTCATTAGAGGAGTTACCGATGGATAAGGATCATATTCAGCACTTGGTTCAGCTGGGCGGCACCGCCCAGGGCGTCCAACAGGCTCAAACGCGAGCGAAGAAGGACATGCAGGACAACGGATATGGCTCGACCTTGCACAACGCCTGCGCCGCGACCTTGAGCGAATTCATGAACATGTCCGCCATCGACGTGCCGGTCACGTTGGGCGCCGGGAATCTCGCACGGCGCATCAAAGCGCGCGGATGGAATCCGGTCACGGTCGGTAACCAGCGCGCTGGTGACGTCGCCGTTGCGGTCAACGACGTGCATATCTTTCTCGTAGTGCAGGCCGTAGATCACGACGTCATGATCACCGCCGACAATCAAGCGCCGGCACCCCATCGCCGCAAGGCGAGCGGAGATCCCAAACTCGATCACAGCCCCGTGGCCTACTTCCTGCGGGCCGATGGCGCCACCGCGCCGACGTCCTATCCGGAGATGCAGCTTCAGGCCGTCCCGCCCGACGCGGACGCCTACCCACAAGGCGACGAAGACACGAACGGTCTCCGCGAACCGTTCGAAGATAGCGGAGAACGCAAGCAGTAATTCTTTGAACTCTCTGGGCTTGCGAATGGTCCGCCGCAAGACGCGGCGGAACGTCGATTTTGTGGCAATCCGTCTCTCGCGGCCACGGTCGTCCACGAAACGCGAGCCGCCACGCTGTCAAGAGCGGCGAGCCGGTCGCCATGCGTCGCCAAACCTTCGGGCTCCGGACGCGCTGACCCCGGAGACCTGAGAAATCCTCTGTTCTACGCTCCGCACTTAGAAAACCTCCGGACTAGTAGTACGCTCGCTTTCTGATCCCGAGAGGAGGCCATCGGTGATGACTCAGCAGTTTGCAGACATTCAGAAGAAGGATCTGCAATCGTTCGCTTTTATGTTGGCGGATCTGATTAAGCGAGGGCAGTCGTTCGCGTTCTTTCTAGGCGCGGGCTGCTCGGTGAGCTCCGGGGTACTCCCGGCAAGCACCCTAACGCTTCAATGGATTCGAGAGCTCAAACGTCACAAGACAGGCACTTCGCTCGACGCCGAAAAATGGTATTCCGCGCTCCATCCAGACTTCGACGCCAAAGCGGCGGCCCGCTTCTACGGGCGCGTCATTCAGGAGAGATTTCCAAATCTGGCGTCCCGGCGAATGGAAGCTCAGCGCTTCGTTTCGAACAAGGATCCGGGTTTCGGGTATGTCACCCTTGCCGGCCTCATGTCCGACATAGTGTTCGGCCCGCGCACGAATGTCGCCATAACGACCAACTTCGACGACCTGCTCTACGATGCCCTTCACCTGTTCTACGGCGCGAGACCGCTCACGATTTCTCATGAGGACCTATTCAAGTTCGCCCTGCCCGAGCTAAAGCGTGCCATCATCCTAAAATTGCATGGCGACGCATTTCTGGAGCCTCGCCACACCGAGAGGGAAACGAGTGTCCTGCCGGCGGGAATGTCTTCCGCCGCCACAAGCCTTTTGATGAACCGGGGCCTGGTTTTCATGGGCTACAGCGGCGGCGACCAGAGCATTTCTTCCTTGCTCCAATCACTCCCGCCCGAAGCCCTCCCCTACGGCATCTTCTGGGTCAATACGGCCCCCCCCTCGGATGCAGGTCTTGCCGGATGGCTGAAGAAATGCGGGGCGGTATGGGTCCAGCATAAGGATTTCGATCTGACGATGCTGGCCGTGAGCCAGCACTTCGGCGCGCCCCGTCCCAGCGACAAGCGCTTCAGGCATCTCATGGAAGACTATGACGAGTCCCGAGAGCAACTCGAACGCAAAGCACAGATCAAACCCACTTCGAAACGTTTCAACATGGACGATTTCATCAGTCGTATCCGGGCAATGAAGAGCTCGGATCGTGCGGCAATCATAGGAGCACTGGACGATGCCGTGTCGCTGAACCCGAAAAATGCGACGTTATTGAGCTTCTGTGCCCAACAGAAGCGGCGCCTGAAGGACAACCAAGGCGCCCGATCCCTATACGAGGCGGCCTTGTCGGTCGATCCTGACCACGTGCAGTGCTTGTGCCATTATGCAAGCTTTGTTCTAGATACCAGTTCGAACACCAAGGAATTTGCCGACCCGCTGGCCTTTTCCAGATCGCTCTTGAGGCGCGCATGCGCAAGCGAGCCCTACAACGCCTTGGCCCTGGGGTCGTACGCGAGCTTTTCCTGGACGCGTGACAAGAATGCGAACGTTGCCGAAGACTATTTTCAACGAGCTCTGCAGGCGGACCCCAGCAATTCGGAGACATTGGCGAGTTACGCGAACTTCCTTTGGCGGAGCGAAGGAGCGGCTCGCTTTGAAGAGGCTCTCGAATACTACGAGCGGTCGTACGCCATGAACCCCGCCAGCTTCAGGACGTTGGCGAACTACTCGCAGTTGTTGTTTCTTACGGACGCCAAAGGTCGAGCACGCGACTATGCAATCACCGCCTTGAAGAGCGCACCCAGCGACGCAGTCAGGCTGGAAGCAGCGTTTTATCTCTTCTGCAACGACAAGAAGGAAAACCGCACGCCATATCTCAAATCCATGCGCGCGCTAATAGATGCCGGCGTAAGATCGCCCGACTGGGACCTCTCGCCAACGGTCAATCAGGCGGTTTCTCAAAGCCACGAAGATGCAATTCTGATCGGGGCGCTCGCGCAAGTAATATCCCATGGCGCGCCCGACAAAGGCTTGAGTGGTTTCATCGCCTGGGAAAAAGCCGGTCTAGAGTCGACTGGCGCGCCCGAGAAGATTTGAACTTCCGACCGTTCCCTTAACCAGGGACCGCTCTACCACCGAGCTACAGGCGCATGCACGCGAGCATATAAGCAACGTTCCCACCGTTCAAGAAGCGAAGGCCGTCGTTTGAAGATCAGCCTGTGCGGCGAAGAGGCGACATGGCTCGCGCGGCGCCGGGCCCTGGTCCGTCGCTCCGTTCGACGCGCGAGACGGTTGCTTCCAACACGCTTTGCGTGTGTACTGCGAACCTCGACCGTTTGGATTTCCTATCAATGGGGCACGCCGTGAAAAAGCGTTTTGATCGAGCCTATTTCCTTTGCTTCCTTTCGTCGCTCGTCGTCCTGGCCATCTCGCTCGCGGCTTCGGCGCGACCTGGACACGCTCAAGCGCTCCCTGCACCCCTCCTGCAGAAGGGAGCCTCGCCCGTCGATTGGTGGTTCGTCTTCAAATTCAATACGAAGCTCTTCCCTGGATGCCTCACGACCACGAAGCGCGCGTGCATATTCGGCGGAGACGTCCAGGACTATCCGAAAGGATTCGGTCTCCAGTCGATTTCGGCCAGTAGCGCAAATCCGACCCTGCACAACGATAACGGCTGTCTCGGCGAGTCGACGAACGATCCGATCGGCGCCACTTTCGATGAGATCTACAACGGCGACTACAGCTACGTCATTTGGAACGACCAATTCTACGACGATCCAGACCTGCCGGCTTGCAAGGGAAAGACTTCGTGCAACGCTCCGTGGGGCCATTCGAAAGGAGTGTTGGCGTGGAACGACCAAGGCGAGGGGCTGGTCATGCAGGTTTCGACGCCGAACTGGCCTGGTTCGGGCTCCTCCGACTTTCCGAGGAAGAACGGCAACACTCTCGGGTGCATCACCGATAACACCGGCAAGCCGCAGAACAACGTGTGGGTCAGCCAGCACTTCTTCGCTCTCCGCTTGAACAAGGCCGACGTCGCGACCGTGCTGCGCGCTCTACAAAGGGCAAGCGTCGTCACGCAAGCCGGCGCCCACCCGGGCAGTCGATCCCAAATCATCAGGAGCGGCGGTCCCGACGACATCCAAAAGCTGGTATCCGAGCTGGGAAAGCTGTCGCATGACGATGCATTGCTGACTGAAAAGCTGTCCACCGGCGTCCAAATCATCGCCAAGCCTCCGAACTTGCATGTGCCCCCGTGGCAAATGGTTTCCGCAACCCTCGGCGGCGCACCCTTGACCGTGGCGACTTGGTTGATTGGAAACGGCAAAATAGACGACTACAAAGGTGGGCGCCCGAAGTGTTGGGACTCGACGTTAGGAGCCTCCGGCGCAGTCACGAACGCCGATACCGGAACGTGGCTGAAGAAAATCTTTGGATTGACGGGAGGGCCGAGCCCCGACCGGAATCATGCGAAGATCGGAGTGTCCACGCCGGCCAAATACGCGATCTTCGGAGACTTGAATCAGGAGGGAGCGCTCACCGAACCTTGCGACGTTTCACAAAATACGCGGGGAGGCATGTTCTTCGTGGTCGAAAACAAGACTCTCTCGGCCTCTCTCGGCAGCATGATGAGCGTCGATGAAGCGCTCAAGCTGGCATTCGTGTCCGCCGCCCGCTTTTCCCCGGTCCAGTCGCTCGTCCAACCAACCTCGCAAATCGAGAGCAAACACAAAGATCTCAAACCCGTGGCCGCGCGGCACAAGAAGGTGCGAAGGCGACGACGGTAGAGCCGTCCGGGCGATCGGCGGCTGGTGCCGCCGCAATCCTTTCGAGCCATTTCGTAACCGAATCGGCGTGGACTGGCTCGCCCACACCTCAGTTGAGACGGGTGCGATCGGGTTTCGCGACTTCGCCCGTCGTGGCGAACGACTTACCCATCGCCTTGACGACGTCCTCCCTAATCGCCTGGTCGGCGAGAAGCCGAAGTGTCGCCGCCAACGCACGCGGCGAATGGGCAAGATCGTCCCGGCTATTCGCGAAGCCATGCCTGTAGCTCGCCGATCGGTTGTCGGAAGGCGCGGGATTGTGTGGTTTGCGTCCGTCGAGATAGCCCCTCGAGCATCTCGTCCAAAAAGAACTTCTCGAGCGCCGTGCTGTCGTGCGACGTCATTTCAGCATTTCCTCGATCTTAAGGACGTCCTCAGGCTCCTTCAAAACCAGAACACGGATCCCGTCGTCGCGGTCAGCAGCGTCGGGCTGGTTCCAGGGCAGGTAGGGATCGCAGATGGGATCGATGATCCGTTCGAGTTCGACCGAATAGTCCTGGATGAGGTCCCAGCCGCTCTCGTCGAAGATGAGGCGCAACCAACGGCGCTCCTTGCCCTTGTGCAAGTGCATCTCTGCGATCTCGATCTGCCACAGGTACTCCAGGATCCCGTTCCGATCGTCGGAACGCACGAACTCGGGTTCGATGTCCTGAATGTCGCAGGTGGTGGCGTAACCATCCGCCAACAATGCATCCACGAGCTTGGTCGCGATCTCGCGATCGATGCGACGTACCTCGCGCCGCTCAGCCGCCGCGCTTCAGTCTGTTGTCAAAGGCTTCATCGCTTTCGACCCGGCCGCTCCAGAAGCGGCGGGAGAAGCGCCGAAACTGGGCGGCTATCATATCCATGCCAAGCACCCTGTCCGCGTCCGGCTGCTGCGTCTTCAGCACGGTCGCGTGCAGCGTCCAGTAGGGAAGCGCGAGAGGCTGCGACTTGTTGGAATGCGCCTGCCACGCATAGTGGACGAAGGAGCCGAAGTCTTCTTCGGCGAGGCGCGTCTTCCAGGCGTCCTCGTATCCGAAGGCGATCTTCATGGCTTCCACCGCGGTCAGCCCGCGGGCGATCACGAGGTCGTCGCGCTCGATGTCGTCGACGGGGATATAGGCGGTGTAGTTATCGGTCATATGGTCACCTTCGGCGTTTCGTTGCGGGCGAGGTCGGCCTTCTTCCATGCGATAAGCTGAGCGTCCTTACGGTCAAACCACTCCCAATCGACAGCGTCCTCGAAGGCCTGCTCGGCGTCGAGGTGCATGCATCGATCGATGACCGCGGCGTCTATGACCGAGCCGTCGACCAGCAGCGATGCCGGCAGGAAGGACAGCTTCATCTCGTCCCAGAGAAAGGGCGAGTTTTCGAGCCACGCTTCGACGTCGGCGGCAAACTTACGCGACGAACCGCCGTACCCGTAAGGCTTGAGCGCCTTCAGCTTCCGATGCCCGTCGGACGCGCTCAGGTCATGAAGGCGTGCAACGGTCCGGTTGGGCATCGTAGCGAGGATGCGTTCGCCGCCCTCCCACGATCGATAGTCGAGCAGCTTTTCGAACCGCAGCTCAAGGTCGAACCCGATGGCTTGGGAAGCGAGATTGCCGAATCTGGAGCAGTAATTCGACGCCAACATCCGCCGCTGTTTCGCCAGATCCGTGACCTCGAGCAGCAGTTTCCGGAACTCCTCCGTCGTGGGCCAACCGGGATCCCCTTCGCCCGCACTCGCGAAAGTCTCAGCCGCGATGCGGTTCTCCTGCCGCATCAGGTCATCCAATTCCGGATAGTGGCTCTCGTCGAAATAAATCGGCAGCAGTACCTCGACACGGACTTCGTCGGGCTTGCCATCGAATGACCCTGCGAACGGATCTACGGCCATGCTCGTACTTTCATCGTTCATGTCGTGCTCCACCTCAAAACCCCTTTCCAATCATGCGCTGCCGCTTGTCCTGGCGGCGCGCCCGAGCCATCTCCTTGAACTTCTCCCAATCAATCGAGCCGGAATAAGACAGCGCAGCCTCGTGATCACAGATGTTGGCGAACGCGATGTTCTCGATGTCGGGATTCAACCAGCGCCTCCAGTATCGAGCCGTGCAGATGGCGATCCTGCTTCCGTCCCCCGGCAGCACGGAGCGGCTGCGGCAGAGCGGGCGATTCGCGGTATCGCTCGAAGGCGAGCGGCAGCAGCGCCAGAAGCTTCGGGAGCCGCTCCGCTTCGACCGCTCGAATGGCCGAAATTTCGATCTCGAAGAGCGCGATCCACGGGTTTACTTTGGGCTCCCGCGCGAACGGCTTGACGGCGGGTCGAGCGACGTACTGTCTCGCCACGACGTCGTCATGGATCTTTTCGAAGGTCGAACGCGGCACCGTGACGAGGATCCGATCGATTTCGGCCCCGTCGACGTTTTCGCGATGCAGCCCTGCGAACGTCAGGCGATGAGGAAAGCCCAACCAGAGCGCCAGCCGAATGGAAAATATCCGGGTGAACGAGCGGGCGATGGTCGCGCGCGGCATCTCTGGATCGCCGGCTGTCTTCAGTAGGCCTGCACATTCCTCCTCATCGAGACAGATTTCGCCTCCCCGCGTCGCCTGATCGGCGAACCCCTTCGCGGTCGCCTCGTGCGGTCCCGACAACAAGTTCCAAGGGGCGGCCGAGAAGCCCGGAAAGCCGGGCAGATAGGCCTCGAACGATCGATCCTCGATCACGTCATGCATTTCCGTTCTCCACCGAGAGTAATGGCGGGGGTGCGCCCGGTACGACCATCACGATTTTCGCCGCGCCGCGCGCCTCCGCGGCCGCTTCGGCCCCTTCCGCCGCGGCTTGCGGCGGCGGTGGAGCATCGCTTCGAACTTCTTCCAATTGACCGAGTCCTCGTACGGCCCGCTGGGATCGATATGCGAAGCGATCTCATCGTCGATGCCGCGATCGGTGAAGACGTCCAGCAGGACGCAGAGTTCGTTCTTGTCCCAGCTCGCGAGCGGCTTGCCGATCCAGTCGTCGATGACGTTGCTGTAGTACGGAAGAAAACCGTCGTAGGGAGTGAACCAGGCACGGATCGCCTTGATCAGCCGCTTGTGGCGCTCGTTCCTGCTGATCTCGAACAGCGCCTTCGCGGTGTCGAACGGCATCGTCGCGCAGATGCGATCCGTCGTGAAGTTGTACTCGCTCGGGCTATGGAGCTTTTCGAACTCCAGGCCGAGCGGAAATCCCAGGCTTCTCGCCATCTTTTTTTCGTAAAGCTCGCACCACGACCGCGCGAGCGCGGTGCAATGCTTCGAGACGTCCCCGAACTCGGAAAGCATGTCGCGGAGCTCCATGACGTCCGGCCCGTCCTCGCCTTCCAGATCGGCCGCGTACATGTCGGCGTAGATCTCCTCGGTCGAGATCAGCATGTCTTCCCACTGCGTGCAGTAGAACCCTCCGAAACAGGGCAGGAAGGTCTCGCGCCGGATTGCCTCCGTCGAACCGATAGTCTCGGCCTTGGCGACCTTCTTGATCGCCTTGTTGCTCTTGGTGTTCGTCTTGGACAATCGCGTATCCCCCTAGCCGTCGCGACGCCGGCGCGCGTACGCGTCGTCGGTTTCGATGTGGCCGTTCCAGAACATCTCGGTGTCGCGCAGCAATGCCTGCTCGAACGCTTCGATGGCGCGTGCCACGTCGATGCCCGGATCGTCCGTGCGCGGCACCGTCACGGAAAAGACCTTCTGGAACGTCCCGTCGACCGATCGGCGACCGATATCGAAAAGACGCAGCGAGCCCGAGACGCTGTCGACGATAGCCGCCCGCGATCCGCCGTGTTCGAGCGCCGTCAAGAGCGCGCGGCAGAGAGTCACGCCTTGGGCGACGACTTCGCCGCCAGGCTCGAGCGACATCGTGTAGTCTTTTCCTTCGCGACGCGGCTTCGCACCCCGGCGGGCCGTTCGTTCTTTTGACTATCCGTTCCGAGAGGCATTCAGTTCGCCTCCCCCAGGTACTGCTCGTCGGAGACGACGCGCCCGTTCCAGTACAGGCGGGTGTCGGTCAGAAAGCTCCGCTCGAACAAATCGAATGCCTCGCCGAAATCGGCCTTCCAGTCGTCCGTGCGGGCCACACGTGCGGCGACGATGCGCTCGAACTCGCCGTCCGGCCGGCAACGGACGATTTCGGCGACACGATCGCTTTCGAGCGTCCAGGGAACGATGGTGGTTCGGGATCCGTCGTGCTCCAGCGCGAGCGTGAAGGCGCGAAGGATATTGACGCCGCGCGCGACGATTTCCTCGTGGTTGCCGCGGTCGAGCAGCAGCGTATTGGTCTTCTTCATCGCTCTCCTCCTCTAGCCGTACGAGCGCCGACGTGCGTACTCGGCGTCGGTCTCCACGCGCCCGCGCCAGAACACGCCCGTGTTGTCGAGCAGCTTCCGCTCGAAGATGCGCATCGCGCGCTCCTCGTCGAGCTCGGAGAAGGGTGGCGACGGCACGAAGACGAAGCGCAGGCATTCGAAGCCGCCGTCACCGAGCAGCCGCCGTCCGATCGAGAAACAACGGCCTCGTCCGACGTTCTGCCCGATCACCATCGCCTTGCCGGCGCAGTCGTGCTCGATCGCGATCGTCAGCGCTTGGCTCAGCGCGACGCCACGGGCGACAACCTCTTCTTCGCCGGCATCGTTGGCGACGGTCATCGTGTACGTAGACTTGGTGTAGTTGGACTTGGTGCAGGTGGACTTGGCGCCTGCAAAATCGGCGTAGATGACATCGGACATGGTGTTGCTCCTCAAACCGCGTAGCGCGGCAATTTCTCGATCTCGCGCAGCGCCACCAGCGGCCAAGTATCGCCGTAGCTGTCGGCGACCTTCGTCCCGACGTGCCCCTGGATGATGTTGCGGACGTCCTCCGGCATCCCGACGAAGCGGGATACCGTCGAAAAGCGATGGCGCCAGCCGTGGTTGGGCGCGACGCGCTCGTCGATCCCGAGCGAGCGGACCCACTCGGCTAGGCGCTCGCCGACCTTCTTGTGATGCGGATTGGAATCCTTGCCGCCGCGGCTTCGCGCCGGGTCGTAGAACAGCGGCCGAACGCCGCGCGACTTGACGTAGTCGAGGAAGCCCTGCTCGAGGATGTGGCTGTGCAGCGGCACCTCGCGGAATTCGCGCGTCTTGTTGTTCTCGGCGCGGATCCGCATCATGACGATGCCGTCGCGCACGACGATGTCGCGGCCGGTCTGCGACGTGATCTCGTTGACCCGGGCGCCCGAATACGCGCATAACCAGGGTACCCAGCGACGCGCCGCCGCCATCTCGACGCTGATCTTGTCGGAGAACTTGAGCTTGCTGGCCGACAGGATGGTCTCGGCCTCGTTGCCGTCGAAACCCTTGTCGCGCTGCTGGGGGGCCTTGCGGACCCGGACCTTGACGCCGGCGGCGGGATTTTCGACGAGATCTCCCTGATCGACGCCGTACTGGAGGATCGCGCGCGTGCCCGCCATGTAGACGTCGCGGACCGTCACCGTCTTCATTCCCGCGTCGATCAGCGAATCCTTCCAGGCGGCGATGTCCGCGCGCGAAATCGCAGTCGTGGCCGAGGAAGCCGATCAGACGATCGACCACCGGGGTCCACCGCTTTACCGTCGAAGGCGCGAGCTCGGCCTCCTTTCCGTAGGACTCGAAAGTCCGCCGCAGCGGCACCGGACCCAGCGCCGGGACGCCGGCCTTCGCATCGCCATCCCGGCTGGCGGCGTCCGTGGACCGAGCCGACGGCACGACGCCCGATGACGTCGTCGTATACGTCGTCACATGCGGCGCCTCGAGCGCGAGCAAGGAGTCCGACGTGCTCGCCGGCCGGAGGTCGGGCAACACGCGGACGGCGACCGGACGGTCGAGGGCCACGCCCTTGAGGTGAGCCCACTCGCGCTCGAGCCATGCCGTCGCTTCGAGATTGAGAATGCGGGCCGAAACAGGGTCGCGCGTCTGCAGCGAGAACTTGATCTCGCTCTTGCCGACGATCGGCTTCAGCCGCTCCGGCACGCGCTTGCGGAACTGATAGATTCCGCTGTCCCGATCCCGCTTGGGCGTTGAGGGTGCGTTAACCATGTTCTTGCCGATCGACCTTTGTGTACCGAGGTTGTGTACCGATGGTCGTCCGGAAGAGACGCAAAAAACCCTTTTAGATCAAAAGGGTCGCTGTTCTACGGGGGTTTTCAAAGCTGCTGGCGGAGAGGGAGGGACTCTCCGGTCATTAAAAGCCCGTCCGCCATTTTCTCGGCAAAACAACGCGAGTCGGCGGGTTACGGATACATCGATGACTACAATGTGGACTACCGTAACCGAAAAAACTACCCGATTCGGCACTGGTTAGCCGTCGAGATGCCGAAAGGGTTACCGGGGCTCTGCCGCGCCAGCTGCCAGCAGCTAAGGCTTTAAGGTCCAGCTGTTCCCGCCCCCCGCTAGTCCGATTGCCAACAGCCGACCGTTGCGGGCAGATATTCACTTAACCGGTGGATGTACCTTAGTTTTCGCGTTATATTTTCGTGGGGACTGGGGATTTTCGAGTGTCGGGCTACGGATGGACCTATCTATCGCGCGATGCGCTGCGGCGGGCTGAGCGCCAACTCTCGGGCGACGGTGATGGCGTCCGAGATGAAATCGGCTTTCTGACCATTCACCAGCGCTATGCCGATTATTTCTTCCCCGGCACATCCGTGCTGCATACCCGCCTGCGCTACGCTTTGTTCGTGCCATGGATCTACCAGGCGCTTTACGAACTAGGGCCGGTGGCCCGCGTTGCCGACACTCTCCAAAAGGCGGAAATCAAGCTCGCCGGCCGCCTCAAATGCAGCAAGGAACGCGGGGTCATCGGCGGCCATAACCACCCGAAACCCACCAGTCAGCCGCCATCCGTGAGCTATTGGGCGGCGCTCGGAGCCTGGGGCATTCTAAAACAAGAGGATGGCCGCCTTCCCTCGCGTGCTCGCGTCCATAGCCTTCTGCAATCCCGGAACCGAACGGCGAACGACGACGACGGCCAGGCACTGTTCGTTAGCGATCTTCCGTTCGCTGCCCTGCCGCCACGCCCGAAAGACTGGTCGGCCGACGATCCCATGAAGTTTGATTTGCTGCCGCGCGAGGGAGAATTCCTCTACACCCAATTTTCTGACTTGCGCCCAATCCGCTCACCCACACAATTGAGCCTTCTGGCGAAGCTGACGGTTAGCGGAGCCGTCGAGGCCGACCATTGCTGGGCTCCGGGGATTGTCGAGCTTGCGAAGGAAGACGGCCCCAAGCTGCGCCGGGCGGGACAAGCTGCGTCCTTGGCTGCTGTCGGACGTGCGGTCTATGCGGCGCTGGTGGAAACATTGCAGGAGGAAGAGGACCACCTTCCCAACTCCGGTATCCACCGCGCCAATCTTCCCCGCATTATCGAAGAACACGGCGTCGCCGCCAGCCGCGCGAAAGTCACTGAACTGATGGCGGATACCGGTACACTTCCGGCCGCGGTAACCGACGTTCTGGAGAAGACGATTGCCTGGCTCGGTACCGGCGCAAACAACCTCATGGCCCTGCGCGATGTGTATGAATATGCGGAGTGCAATCGGAAGCACCAGCGGGCACGATTGTCGCGCGTCTCCGGCGCGAGCCGTCGCCTTGAATGGAAGAATGAAGAACATGCCCTCGCAAGCCCCCTACACTACCGTTGGGGCCAGGTCTCGGATTTGCTTGGCGATCTCTGGGCGGCGATATGACCGACGCCACGCCGTGGCCAAGCCAGGCCTATCTTGAAATCCTGCGCCCGGAACCCGGCTACACGCTGAATGGCGCGATCCTTACCAGTTATTCGGCTGATCTTGCCTCGATCGTCGCCGCACTTCTTGCCTTGGCAGGCTTCCATCGGGACGACGGCGGCGGCCGAAAGACCGATCTTGCCGAAGCCGTCGAACAGCTTCACGGCAAGGTCAAAATCCTCATTCAGCGGGGCGGTCTTGCGCGACCAAAGCGCATACCGACCATGGCGGGCATTCTCGATCAATTCATCCGCCAGATCGATTTCGATGAGCGCAAGCAAAGCTGGCATCCGAAGATCGCTTTGCTCCAATTCACGAACGGCGAGGGTCAATCGGATTGGCGCTTGTGGCTCGGAAGCCGGAACCTCACCGCCTCTACCAATCACGAATTCGGGTTGTCTCTCACGAGCACGAACGATCTGAACGCCAAGGACGCAGCACCCCTTCCGGGTGCGGCAGAACTCGCCGCACGATTGGCGAGCGAAGCAGCTCTCGATGTCTTTCGTCCCATAAAGTTGAAAAGCGTCTTCAAAGACCTCCGGTGGACACAGCCGGATTCCATAACCATTGAGCGCATCGTGCTGACAGGCGGAAAAGGTACCGATACGGGACCTCAACCGGATGGCGACGTTGACGAGGTGATCGCCGTCAGCCCGTTCCTTGACGGAACGGTCGTCAAAGCGATCGGTGCCTGGGGTGGTCCAAAAACAAAACGCAGGCTTCTGTCCACCCAGATGGAATTGGTCAAGCTTGCGAAACAGACCGCCGAGCCGCTCTCCGGATTCAATGACAATCTCTTTGTGCTGGATACGCCGACGCCAGAAGCCGTCGAGCCTACAGCATCGATCTCACCTGATCAGGCATCGGATGAAGAAGGCGAGGATGAGCAGATGCTTGTCGGCCTTCACGCCAAGATCTTCGCCGCCCGAAAAGGAAAAAAGCTTCGGCTCTGGGTTGGCAGCGCCAACGCCACGCAACGCGCGTGGCAGGGCAAGAATGTGGAAGTCATGGCCGAGATAGCGGCCACCCTCCGCGTGCAGGAAGGCCTCGCGGTACTCTTGAACAAAGCGCGACCGCTGTCCCTTTCTCAACTCAAAGCGATTCCCGTTCCCGAAGAAGGCACCGCGACGGACCGGCTCGATGAAGCCCGAAAAGCCGTGGTTGCCGACTGGAAAGGAAGACTGACCCGCGAGGGCAACGTGTTCACTGTTGAATGCGAGACGCCACCTCAACCTTCCGATCCGAGCGTCAGGCTGGAAGTTGGACTTGCAACGGGATCGTTGATCGATTGGCCCCGCGGCAGTTCGGCTCTTCCGCTCGGCGAATACCCACCCGCGCTTCATACCCAGCTTTTGCAGTTTCGGCTTTCAATCGATGGCCTCCAATGCACGTGGCTGCAATGCGTCGATGTCACGCCCGCGCTCGATGATGATCGCGACCGGCAGGCCATCGCGCACCACCTCGGGACCGCGGATTTTCTTACCTGGATCGCGGCGCTCATGACCGGTGACAATCATGGCGGCTCGGATGACTCCTGGGACAAGGCACTCATTCGCGGCAACGGCAGTCCCAACGGGATGCCTATCACCAACCTGTTGACACTTGATGCCATGCTCGGCTGCTGGGCCCGGGATCACGTCCAGTTCAAGCGTATCGCCGACCGTATGGAGAGCTACCTCGAACCGGTCATCGCCCAAGCAACGGCTTTATCCGAAGAAGAGCGCAAACGCCTTGATGACTTTCAGACGGTTTGGAAAACCGTGAGTGTTGAACTTCTGAAAGATCACTGATGCCTCAGCCAAAACCCTTTCAGAGCGCCGCGATCGCGGCAGCGTGTTCGAGCTTCCAAACGGCGAACGGATCGAAGCGTTTTCTGGTTGCTGACGAAGTCGGCCTTGGCAAAACAGTCGTTGCCCAGCAGATCGTCGAGCGGCTCGCGGGCCCAAACCGGCGAACGCCTTTCATCGTTTACTACATCACGAATGGGCAACGTGTTGCGCACCAGAACCGCGAACGGCTCGTCGACTTTGCCGACCCCGCTATGCAGAAGGCCGCGATTTCGAAGGCCGATCGCTTGAACGTAATCCCGTTGTCCCCTGTTCCGAAAACGCCAGTCGCGGTCTATTCGCTCACGCCCGGGACATCGTTTCCGGGAAAGACGACGCGGCTGCATGCCGGGAAAAAGGAGGAGCGGGCTTTCCTGACCGCACTCCTTGGCCGCGCCTACCCTCGCCTCGTCCGGCGCTTCCCTGAGAATACGATGCGCCGCACGGTAACGAGCGATTGGGAGGGTCTTGTCAACAGATACCGCCCGGCCGTTAGGGCTCTTCCGCGCTCCTTTGTCCGGGCTTTCAAGGCAGCCTTGGTTGAGCAATTTGGTGCGCCGATCAAAGTGAAACTCCCGGAGAGAGCCAAGTGCGAGAAGCCCGGCCGCTTTGTCGGCTATCTGCGGCGCGCCCTGGCCCACACGGTGCTCATCGATCGGCCGCCTGACCTCGTCATCCTCGATGAATTCCAGCGGTACCGAGACCTTCTCTCCAAAGAAAACCGAAATGACCCGCTCATACGCGCGCTTTTTGAGCCGAGCGCCAATCGTGCGCCCGCCGTCTTGTTGTTGTCGGCAACGCCATACAAGCTGTATGCAACGCGGCTTGAAGAGAACCGGGGCGCGGAAGCCAACCGCGAGCTCTTCGATCTTCTGGAATTCCTTGGCGGCAAGCGCGGCCTCCGACTAAAGACAGACGCGCAGGCCGCATTCGCAACATTCGGCACGACCCTTCTCTCGATCGCCAAGAATTTTGGAAACGGCGAGGAAACGGAGCCGCTTGTTGCCGAGGCCAAGCGGGCACGCGCGGACCTCCAGGCCATGCTGGCCCCCTACATATCCCGCATGGAACGGGAGGCCTCCTCCGATGAATCGGCCCGCACCTTCAAGCTCAGCGCCTCCCTTGAGCCGGGCGACGTTCGCGCGTTTCGTCACCTCGCGTCCTCATTTGAAAAGCACGCGTGGTTTGCCCTGCCCTTCTGGCTGTCGGTGCCGCTGCCGGCGCAGACCCTCGGGCCGCGCTACATGGCCTGGCGCGAAGCGAATATTCGCCGCGATGCTTCTCTGGTCAAATTGACCGAAAACGCACGAAATGAATACGCCCTGCCGCGGAGCTGGCCCAGCCCAAAATTGCGCGCGCTGGAAAGCATTACCTCCGCCGAAAGCCTTGCATTGCCTTGGGTTGCGCCCTCTATCCCCTGGTGGCCGCTCCGCAACGCGTGGGCCAACGCCGAGCATGAATCTAAGCTTCTCCTCTTCAGTCGCTTCAAATCGACACCGCAAAGTATCGCGGCCCTGACCAGTTTGCGTGTGGAAGCGCGCTATCTTTCGCGCGGGCGATACCCAAAGGCGTGGAAGCCGCGAAGGCTGCAGGCGGCACCCAACCGCCACCCGATCGTGGCATTGTTCCATCCTTCGCCGTTCCTGATCAACGCGACCGACCCGCTCGTATCCTTAAAGCTCGATCCCGCGTCAGTACGAGACACCGTCCGTAAGCAACTGGCCAAAGCCCTCAAGACCCTGAAGGTCGAAGTCGTAAGAGGTCCCGGTAAGAAAAGCGCCCGGCACAAGCCTCTTTGGGCTCTCCTGTCCGCGCTGGAGCGAACGGCTGGATACGCGGGCCTTACGAAAGCGGCATGGACAGCCGCCGCCGTAAGGGATGCCCGCCTGTCCAGGCTCGTGGACGATTGGCATCAGGATCGGCGCCTGGAGTGGATTAGCCGAAGAGAATTCGACGACCTTGTAAACGCTGCGATATCATCACCGGGCGTCGTTGTTGGCCGCGCGTTGCGGCGTCATTTTCCAGACGCCCTTGCGCCTCAGTCTTATGCCGAGACGGTGGCTCTGGCCTGGCACGGCTTACGTTCCTACCTTGATAAGCCTGTCTTCTGGGCCCGGTTGCCAAAGGGCAAACCCGTGCGCGTCCTGCAGCAGGCGTGCCTGGATGGAAATCTCGAAGCGGTTCTGGATGAGCATTTCTGGATGCGCCGCCCGAGCCTTCCGACACGTGAGCGCGGCCTTGCCAATGATCTTCGCGAAGCCCTTGGCGTTACCGCGGGCGGCTTCCATCTTCACAGTGTGAATAAGGAACGGCTACCGAGGATTCACGTTCGGTGTCACGCGGCGGTCCCGTTTGGCTCGACTGATGAAGAAGACCGCGCCACGGTGAGCACGACGGATGATCCGCCGCCGCGTTCCGATGAAATTCGGAAGGCATTCAATTCTCCGTTCTGGCCGCATGTATTGGCGACCACGTCGGTGGGACAGGAGGGGCTCGATTTTCACACATGGTGCAGCCGGATATTGCACTGGGATCTTTGCCCAAGCCCCATCGAGCTTGAACAACGCGAAGGACGTATACAGCGCTTTGCGGGACTCGCCGTGCGTCGGCGTCTCCAGCACCTGGGCGGCGGCGATCTTCCTGCCCAAGCGAGGCCGGCCATGCACAGCTCACTTTGGCGGTGCGTCGAGGAAATCGCGAATGAGAAGTACCTCAACCCTTCCGGCCTCTCTCCGTGGTGGGTGTTGGACGGGGCTGCTGTGAACCGCTTCGTCTTCGATCTTCCGCAAAGCCGCGATCTGGAGAAGTTCGCGTTGCTCCGAGAACAGCGACTGATTTACCGGCTTGCCCTTGGGCAGCCGAACCAGGAAGACCTTGTGGACTTTCTCTCAAAGCACGGTTCCGAGCTCACCGAAATTTTGCGCCCGCTGGCTCTCGACTTATCGTCGTTCGCACGGACGCAAGCTGAGAGCGCTGACGATCGGCCTGTTTTAACGGCCAAACAGCCGGACGGACCTGCCACACAACCAACTGGGGACGCGCTCCAGCTTCCCATTTCTCTCGCAAAATCGGCCTGAACGATCAGGCGCAAAGTCATCGACCAGAGCTACCTGTCACTCGGCGTGGGGTCCGAGCGCCGATCGGCATTCTAAGTAGTCGTCCGTGAAGAATGCAGATCGGCCTGAGAGATAGGCAGAAGTTGTCTCGATAAAGTATTCGATTTTGCAGGAAAGCCAGGTGTTGGGCTGCGCTTTCTTGCGTTTTGGGATTTTGCTTTCGAGCGATTCGTGATTCCCTGACGGCGGGTCGTCTGCATTGGGGAAGGCGATGAGCAAACCGCGAGATGATCGCCAGAAAGACCTGTTGCTTCCTGCGCTCGATCAAATCATCGACATGGGCCACCCGCTGGTGCGGCTGGCAACGCTGATCGACTGGAAGTTTCTGGATGACCGCTTTGGTTCGGTGTGCCAAACCGGTCCGGGGCAGCCTGGCCTGCCGACGCGGCTTGTCGCCGGCCTGTTCATTCTGAAGCACATGCACAATCTCTCGGATGAGGTGCTGTGCGCCCGCTGGATCGAGAACCCCTATTACCAATACTTCTGCGGCGAGTTGAGCTTCTGCCACCGGCTGCCGTTCGATCGATCGTCGATGACGCGCTGGCGCCAGCGGCTCGGCGAGGAGCAGCTCGTCGCGCTGATCCAGGCGCGCTGATCCAGGAAAGTCTGTCGGTGGCGCACAAGACTGGCGCCATCGGTCCCAAGGACCTGGAGCGAGTGGCGGTCGATACCACGGTGCAGCCAAAGGCCGTTGCGCATCCGACCGACGCACGGCTGATGCATCGGGCCATCACCAAACTCGTCGGGCTCGCCAAGCGCAACCGTGTGCGGTTGCGCCAGAGCTATCTGCGCCTGGCGAAGCGCGCCGCCATCATGGTCGGCCGCTATACCCACGCTCACCAGTTCAAGCGCGCCCGGCGCCAACTCAAGTTCCTGCGGACGCGGCTTGGCCGGATCATCCGCGACATCCGCCGCAAGATTGATGGCGATGTGGTGCTGGAAGCTCGCTTCGGCCCGCTGCTCGATCTGGCGCAGCGGGTGCGCAGCCAGGACCAGCATCAGCGCGGCCCCAAGGTCTATGCGTTACATGCGCCGGAGGTCGAGTGCATCGGCAAGGGAAAAGCCCGCGCGCCGTACGAGTTCGGCTGCAAGGTCAGTATCGCCACCCCCGTAACGTCACCGAAGGGCGGACAGTTCGTGCTCCATGCCAAGCCACTGCACGGCAATCCCTTCGACGGGCACACGCTCGGCCCGGTGGTCGCCGACATGGAGAAGCTCACCGGCGTGGAGGCTCGCCGCATCCATGTCGACAAAGGGTACCGCGGCCACAACCACCAGCATCGGTTCAGGGTCTGGATCTCGGGGCAGGTCCGCCGCGTCACGGCTTCCATCCGGCGCGAGATGAAGCGTCGTGCGGCTGTCGAGCCCGTCATCGGCCACGTCAAGGCCGAGCACCGCATGGACCGCAACTATCTCAAAGGCCGCGTTGGCGACCGCATCAATGCCGTCCTCGCCGCGGCCGGCCACAACTTCGGCCTGCTCCTGCGATGGCTCGCAGAACTGTTGCGTGCCATCATCCGGGCGCTCGCTGAAACTGTCCCGGCTCAAAACATCGCTTAAATCAGCGGCCGTCCGCGTTCTTCACGGAGGACTAAGTACCTGATCGACCTCATGATGACAGGGTCAATGTTGGGCGCCTATTCACAGGCATGCTGCATTTGCGCAGTAGTCACCGTGAACGTGGCCTGCGCTGTCTGTCCACCCAAGCTTTGGGCGCTAGCCGTCACATTCGCACTGAGTGCAATTTAGATCGCCGCCAGAGAGGAGTAGCTCCATTAGCAAGGCAGAGACCAAATTCTCTGTCTATGAAGAAACCGACCTTAGCGTTTGACTGCTTGAATCAAACTGTCTCAGACGGTCGGAATGTCCGCGCCTAAAGCTTGACCAGTGACATAAGCTCGGCTGAGACTGAATCAAATACGTGATCCCATTCGCCTTCAGCCCGAGGCCGGAACAGTCGCATCGACGGATACCATGGGCAGTCTGTGCGGTCGAGCAGCCAAAGCCAATGAGCATTGTGACCGAGCAATACCCAAACCGGCTTGCCCAGCGCCCCAGCGAGATGCGCCACCGCGCTATCCGTCATGATAACAAGATCGAGCTGCGACACCGCAGCTGCCGTGTCAGCAAAGTCGTCGAGATAGGGCTCGAGATCAATAACGGGCCCGCCTCTTGGCAGAGACGTCAATTCCCGTACCGGCGCCCCCTTCTGCAAACTATAAAGCTGAACGCCGGGCAACGCACAAGCTTGAAAGAAGCTCAACAGTCGTTGGGCCCGTCTATGATTCTTTCCGAAAGTCACGCTTCCAGACCAAACGATCCCGACCTTGAGCAGGCCACTCACCTTGGGCATCAGAGACGCGAACTTGCCCATACGGTTGGCGGGCGCTGCAAGATACTGCATAGCCGGAATTGAAGCCAAGCTTTGAGTAAATAGCCCAGGCAGGCTGCAGATGTAGCGGTGCAGGTCGGCTGGCGGCAAAGGCGCGCCGAACGGGATCAGCTGGTCTGCAACACCCATACTCTCGATCAACGACAGGAGTTCCGGCTTGCATTCGATTATCAACTCACCGCCCAGTGCTTTGACCCGTGCAAAATATCGAGCGACCCACAACATATCGCCAAAACCCTGCTCGGCGACGAGCACGAGACGCTTGCCATGATAGGGCAATCCATCCCACGTCTCCCCAGGTAATTCGCGGGCCGGCAATTGGCCTGTGCTTCTTCGAATCTCGTAGTCTGGCCAGCCCTGAGCGTAGTTTCCCAGATACAAGTAGCTAAGCCCACGATCCCATCGCGCGGAGTGGTAGGATGGATTTAGCTTGAGTGCATTGCTGAATGAAATCACCGCTTCGCCATGCAGTCCGGCCTCTGCGAGCGAAGCGCCCAAATTTTGATGAAGCAGCGGATCTCCACCGCCTGATAATGCGATCGCCTGGCGATGACAAGAAATCGCCGACCTCAGATGGTTGAGTTGCGTCAGAGCATTGCCAAGATTTGTCCAAACGCCGATCGCCCGAGCATCCTGAGCAAGTGCGTCGCGGTAGCACCAGACTGCATCCAAATGCCTGTTCATCGCCGAGAACATGACACCACGAGCGTTGCGAAGGTTCACGTTGCGAGGATCAGCCGCAATGGCACCGCGCAACAACGCCTCCGCCTCCGCGAATTTTCCTGCGTCATGCAACCTTGATGCCTGGTTAAAGGCCTCTTCGGAAGCGGTGGCCGGATCGGCCATTTTGGTCAAGACATTCATCGCAAATCACTGCGCAACTAAATCGTCTCATCTGTTTCAGGAATGCCACGCCGAGACGACCGCACTTTGCAAAGTGGGATCGTTCGGAACGGCGGCCACACTCTGCGAGGTCGGATCAAAGCCCGGATTGTTCACCGAATAGACGGCCATAGCCTGGACCAACTGCGACACTTGACTGTCGATGTGGAGGCTTCCCGCTGATATTTCGTCCAGCCTGTTGCCACTACCAGCAAACCAGTTGTTGACGGTCACGCTGGTCGTGGTTCCCAAGATATCGACAACCAAGTTGTCGCCCGATTGCTGGAACCAGAGGTTTTGATCGGTCATGCTTCCGGTGAAATCGAGCGCGTTGGTCGAACCAGGTACATCTTGCGGCGTGATCGCAAACTGCCCGCTGCCCGGCCCGGCGAGATAGGTTTGGTTTGTGTTGCCATAGCTGTCGGATACACTCGCAACTATCTCGCTGTTGGTCGCGCTCGGCAAGGTCACCGAGGTCGAGAAGCTGCCGTTCGACTGAACGGGGGCTGTACCAATGGCGGTACCGTTGTCGCTCAGGGTCACGACTCGCCCGGCTACTGATGCCGTGCCGCCCGAGACCACGCTACCCGAGAATGTCTGCGCGGAGCTAATTGCAGGCTCAGGAGCGTCGGCAATCGTCATCGTCGGCGGCACATCATACTGTTCGACTTGGGACTGGCTCCAACTGACTCCATCGTCGAAGCTGATCGTCTGCAGGGCACCCGGGCCGCTTGCGCCGAACTCGTTCCCCACCCTGACGGTCTTGCCGGTAGCGGCGACCGTGATCAGCAGATCATTGGTGCCGGACGGCCGCGACAACGTCACACCGGTGGACGCAATGTCGGTGAAAACCAGCTCCGACTGATTGCTGCCGTCTTCGACCACGTCGTTTCCGTCCGAAGAGGAATACAGATAAGTGTTGGCACCGGTTCCGCCTATCAGCGTATCGTTGCCGCCATTTCCGACGAATGCGTCGTTTCCGCTCGTGCCGATGAAGACACTGTTGGTGCTGAGCCCCTGCTCCACTGCGACCGGAGCCCTCGACGCCAGATTGGTCGCCGTGATGCCACTGGACAGATCGATCGCGCCGCCAACTTCGTCAAAGTTGAGCAGGCCCCATGGCGCCGAAGCGTTCAGGGTTACACCGCTCGCGCTGAACGAATTGAAGGCGGCGATCCGATAAAAGGCCACCAGATCCTGGGCGTAATGGCCCGAAATGTTCAGGTTCGCCAGGGAGACGTTACCGCCGGTTTGATAGGGGCCGACATTGGTGGTATTCGCACTCGTCTGGACGCCGCGCCACTGGATCGCCTTCTGGGCGCCGGCTCCGGGGTCGCCGATCGTCACGCCATCGAGGGTCAGGTTGCCATTGTAACCGTAGAGCAGAATGTCACCACGGCCGTTGGCACCGCTGGTCTGGGTGGCGTTTCCGGAGAAGCCGGAATTTAGGATCGAGATCGACCCGATCGTATCCGTCAATGTCGGCGTCGAGCCGTTTCCACTTTCGATATAGGCAAAACCATTCAGCTCGGCATTCGCAACCGACGAATGATCGAGCGTCACGGACCCAGCGAAGTCTGTGGAACTTGCCGAGACCAGGACACCATACTGCTGGCCCGTTGCATCGATGGACATGCCGTCGATGCTGAGCGCGCCATTCAGCGTGCCGTGCTCCGTGATGCTGCCATGAAGCGTCACGCTGCCAAAGCCTTCAAGGCTGATGGCCTTGCCGGCAATATCGACATTCTCCGTATAGCTGCCCGACGCGATCAGGATCGTATCGCCATCCGAGGCCGCGTCGACCGCGGCCTGGATCGTCGCGTACTGGCTGCCCGCGCCGACGAGCAGGAATTTGTGGCCGGCGCCATCGACGAATTGCTCGACGCCCGAAAGCGTCTCGGACACACCGGTAGCCGCAATCTGCCAAACACTGTCGGCAGCATCATACGCGAAGTTGGATGCCTGCAGCGTCTGGCTCACGTTGACCGTATCGATCCCCGAACCGCCAGATTGCACCACGGTTGATCCGGATCCGACATTGCCGGCCAGGTCGCTTGCGGTGACCGTGAAGGTGTGAAGCGTGTCGGCGAGAGTTCCGGTGGTGAAGCTCCACGCTCCCGATGAGCTGGCAGTTGCAACCCCGAGCACGGTCGTTCCATCGAGGACCTGTACGCTGCTGTTCGCTTCTGAGGTCCCGTTGAGAACCAGACTCGCGCCTTGGCCCTGGCTCACGCCACTGATAATCGGCTGCGGCGTGGTGTCGTCGACGACGATCGTCGCAGCCGGCGCGCTCGAGGCCGTCGTGCCGCCGGAGTTGGTCGCGACGGCCATCAGTTGATGCGTTCCGGCGCCGAGGTCGGTCGAGAACGACCAGCTGGTGCCCGAAACCGTGGCGCTGCCGATGTCCTGGCTGCCGTCATAGATCGCGACGGTCGACCCGCTGGCGGTGGCGCCGGTCAGCGTAACCTCGCCATCGCTGGTCACGAAATCGATTTGCGACGCGCCGGTGTCGTCGGCGAGAACTTCGCTCGTGATCGTCGGCGCCGACGGGGTTGTCGACGCTTGAGCGAAGACAAAGTTATCTGCACTGAGATCTTGTGCGGTGAGGCCGGAGAAGGTGATGGCCTCACCCGTGGTGCCGAGCGTGACCTGAAGATAGGACTGACCATTAAAGGTCACGGTTGCGAAGCTGAGATCTGCGAACGAACCGACCCCGCTGATGTTCGTCAGGTCGACCACATCCCGGGTCGTGTCGAAATTCCCGATCAGGTTCTGCGGTTGATCAAGGCCGCTCACGACCACAGCCGATTGCACGATAAACGTATCGACGCCGGCGCCGGCAAGGAACGTGTTCGTCCCGCTGTTCATGATCAGCGTATCGGTCCCCGAGCCGGCGACCACGAGATCGTCGCTGCCGCTAGCACCCAGGATGTCGCTGCCGGAATTGCCGAGCAGCGTGTCGTTCGAGCCGGAGACTGTCGCAGCGTCGATTCCGATCAGCCTGTCGCTGAGGCTCGAACCACCGCCGGTGGCCGTCCCGCCGGCCAGGTCGACGACGGCATCGGCCAGCGCATACGCCGCTACGGCGTCAATGCCGCCGCTTCCATCCAACGTGCTGCCACCCGCATTGCCGTACAGCGTATCGTCCGAACCGCTCGATATGAGCGTGTCCGCCCCGCTCCCTGCGATCAGGACGTTGCCCTCGCCGCTCGACAGCAGAATATCCGAACCACCGCCGGCCACGAGCGTATCGCCAAAGCCGCTCGATGCAAGCGTGCTGCTTCCGCCTCCAGCGTAGAGGGTGTTCGATAAGCCGCTCGACAGCAGTGTTTCGGCTCCACTGCCACCCAGTACGACGTCATTCTGACCGTCAGCCGTTTGCAGATTGCCAGCAACGTTTCCGATCAGTGTGTCGTTGGCTCCGGACACCGCCGCAGCCCGGAATCCCACGAGCGTATCGCTGGTGCTCGAGCCGACGACCGTGGCCGTACCGGCAACGAGATTGACGACGATGTCGTCAAGGTCATAGCGCGCCACCGTTTGGCCGGAGCCCGCGATCAGGGTGCCATTCGCGGCATCTCCGATGAGAGTCCCGGCACCGGCACCACCGATCAGAGTATCCCCGGTCCCCAGCGCAGCGGCGCTCGAGATGCCGACAAGCGTATCCGAAACACCGGAGCCGTTGACGGTCGCAATGCCCGCCGAGAGATCGACAGTGACGGCGTTCAGCGTGTAAGCCGCGACCGCGCCAGTCCCACCGGTTCCGATCAGCGTGCTGCCAGCGGCATTTCCGATCAAGGTATCAGCGACACCGCTCGAGGACAGGACGTCAGTCACGGCGCCAGCGATCAAAACGTTGCCTTGACCACTCGATGACAGCGTGTCGTGTCCGTTGCCCGCCAGCAGCGTGTCGCCAAAACCGCTCGACGATAGCGTCTCGACTCCGGAGCCCGCGACCAGCGTGTTGGAGGTTCCGCTCGAGGAAAGAATGTCACCCCCACCGCTCCCGATCGCGATGTCATCGTTGCCGGAAACCAGCGCGATGGCGATTCCGACCAGCGTGTCGCTCGTGCTTGAGCCGAGCACTGTGGCGCTCGAGGTCGCAAGATCGATCGTGACGTTGTCCAGAGCATACGCGGCCGTTGTCTGCCCGGCGCCCGCGACGAGGGTGTTGCCGGCGCCGTCACTGTAGAGCGTCGTCGCGATCGTTCCGCCGATCGCGGTGTCGTTGTGACCGGACAACATGACGGACGTGATCCCGCGCAGCGTGTCCGATACGCTGGAGCCATTGACCGTTGCCGTGCCGGCTGCAAGATCGACCGTGACGTTGTCCAGCGCATAGGCCGCAATGGTTCCCGTGCCGCCGGTTCCGTCGAGGATGCTGCCGGCACCGTTGCCGACAAGCGTATTGTCGCTGCCGCTGCTCGACAGGGTTTGCACGCCGGTGCCTGCGATGATCGTGTCATCGGAGCCGGCCGCGGAGAGTGCCTCGGGCCCCGCTCCTCCAATCAAGGTATCGCTGGTCCCGGTGACCATCGCATCGTTGATGCCGATCAGGACATCGTTGACGGTCGCTCCTTCGACCGTGGCGGTACCCGCGGCAAGGTTGATCGCCATCCCGTCCAAGGTATAGATCGCCTGCGTGTCGCCGCTTCCGGCCACAAGCGTGTTGCCGCTGCCGTTGCCCAACAGGGTCGTGAAACCAGGGCCGCCTATGATCGTATCGCCGCTGCCCAGCGCTGCGACCGCATCAATTCCAACCAGCGTATCGGCCTGGCTGGAACCGTTCACGCTGGCCGTCCCGGTCGCGAGATCGACGGTCACGTCGTCGAGGGTATAGACCGCGATGGTGCCAACGCCGGATGTTCCATCCAGTACGCTGCCCGTCGCGTTACCGACCAGCAAGTCATCATGGCCGCTGGAAGACAGCGTGACCGCTCCACTACCGGCGATCAATGTATTGCCGTGGCCACTCGATGTCAGCAGTCCCGAGCTGCCTCCGATCAAGGTGTCGCCCGTGCCGCTCGAAGACAGGGTGGCAAGGCCGCTTCCGGCGATCAGGGTGTTGCCGTTCCCGCTCGAGGACAGGATATCGGAACCGCTTGCAGCCAGCAGGGTGTCGTTCGATCCGCTCGAAACCAGCGTTTCTGTGCCGGTGCCGGCAATCAACGTATTGGAGACGCCGCTCGACGATAGGACGTCGGCGACCGCGCCGCCGATCAGCGTATCGCTGTGGCCAGAAACCGCAACGTCGTGCAGACCAATCAGCGTATCTGCCGTGCTCGTCCCGTTCACGGCAGCGACGCCCGACGCGAGATCGACCGTGACGTCGTCGAGGAAGTAGTCGCCCTCGGTTGTGCCCGCGCCGGCCACCAGGGTGTTGCCGCCGGCGTTGCTGACGAGCGTGCTGCTGCCGGGTCCGCCAATCAGGGTGTCGCCGGTACCAAGTGCGGCGACCGAAGTGATGCCCAGCAGCGTGTCGTGGACGCCCGCCCCGTTCACGTCGGCCGTGCCCGAGGCGACGTCGATCGTGGCACCATTGAGGGTATAGACCGCGATCGTTCCGAGCCCGCCTGTTCCGTCCAGCGTGCTCCCGTCGCCGTTGCCATACAGCAGATCACCGTAACCGGTGGATACCAGCGTATCCGCTCCGGTCCCGGCAACCAGACTGTTGCCTTCTCCGCTCGACGACAAAATGGCGGAGCCGCTGCCTGCGAGCAGGGTGTCGCCGGCACCGCTGGTGCTCAATTGGTCGGCACCACTGCCGCCGACCAACGTATTGGCCGTGCCGCTCGACGACAGGGGTGTCGCCGCCACTTCCTGCAATGGCGGTGCCATTGCTGCCCTGCAGGCCTACGTCGTGGACCCCGATCAGGGTGTCGCCAACGCTTGCTCCCTGCACCGCAGCTGTGCCGGTCGCAAGATCGACGGTTACGTGATCGAGGGCGTACGCCACCGTACCCTGCCCCGCGCCGGCCACCAGCGTGTTGCCGCTGGCGTTGCTCATCAAGGTGCTGCCGGCACTGCCGATCAATGTCTGGTTGCTGCCAAGGAGCTCGACGACGTTGATTCCGTTTAGACTGTCGCCCTGACTTTGCCCATTCAGTGCGGCCGTTCCGGTTGCGAGATCGACGACCAGATTCTCGATGCCGTACGCGGCAACCGTCCGGAAGCCGGCCGTCCCGTCCAGCACATCGCCATTTCCCGTGCCAAACAGCGTATCGCCGGTCCCGGACCCAACTAGGGTATTTGCCGCACCGCCGGCAATCAGCACGTCGAGCGCGCCCGTGGCCGTGAGAACCTCTGTGCCGGCACCGCCGATCAACGTGTCGGCCATTCCGGAGACGGTCGCGGTACCGATACCGACGAGGGTGTCGCTCACGCTCGCGCCATTGACCGCCGCCGTGCCGGTGGCGAGATCGACCGTCACATCGTCGATCGTATAGTCCGCCGTGGTCTGGCCCGCGCCGGCCACCAGCGTATTACCGCCGGCATCACTGACGAGCGTGGAGTTTGCGTTTCCACCGATCAGTGTATCGTTGCGGCCGAAGGCTGCCGCAATCGTGAGCCCGATAAGCGTGTCGACCGTGCCGGAGCCATTGATACCCGCGGTGCCGCTTGCCAGATTGACGACGACATCGTCAGCGGAATAGGCCGCCACCGCGTCCAACCCGGCGCTGCCAATCAGCGTGCTGCCGCCCGCATTGCCGAACAAGGTGTCGTTCGTTCCGCTGGATGACAGCGTGGCCGACCCGCCTGACGCTACGAGCAGGTTCGACGAGCCGCTCGACGACAGGACGTCCGAGCCGCTTCCGGCGAGCAGCGTGTCGCCGATGCCGCGCGACGACAGCGTATCGGATCCACTCGAACCGATCAGCACGTTCCATCTGCCACTCGACGACAATGTGTCGGAACCGGTTCCGGCAAGCAGCGTGTCGCCGACACCTTCCGATGACAGCGTCTCGGTTCCGCTGCCCGCGATCAGCGTATTGTCGTTGCCGAACGAGGACAGGACATCCGCGCCGCTTCCACCAATGATGGTATCGTTGGTGCCGAAAGCTGTGGCCGCGCTGATTGCAATCAGGGTGTCTTGTGCGCTCGATCCGTTGACTTGGGCGGTGCCCGTGGCGAGATCGACCACGACGTCATCGAGGCTATAGGCCGCGGTCGTTCCGACACCGGCGGTCCCGTCGAGCGTGCTGCCGGCCGCATTGCCGCGCAGTATATCGCCGACGCCGCTCGCCAACAGCAGATCAGGGCCGCTGCCCGCGATGAGCATGTCGCCGGTACCGCTCGATGTGAGCGTTTCGCCGCCGCCAGCGGCAACCAGGGTGTTGAATTGGCCGCTCGACGACAGCGTGGCCGCGCCGCTTCCGGCGATCAGTGTGTCGTCCATTCCGCTCGATGACAGCGTGGCCGCGCCGCTTCCGCCGATCAAGATGTTGCTCGAACCGCTGGACGACAGCTGGTCCGAGCCGGTTCCTGCCACCAGCAGGTCGCCGGATCCGCTCGACGACAATGTCTGCGAGCCCGAGCCGGCGATCAGCGTATTGGAGAAGCCGCTCGATGTCAGGACATCTGCGCCGCTTCCTGCCAGCAGAAGGTCGTTCGTGCCGCTCGACGATAGCGTGTCGCCGCCGTCGCCGGCCAGCAACGTATTATCGGACCCCGTCGAGGATAGAACACTCGGACCTGTCGCAGCGATCAGCGTGTCGTGGCTGCCCAACGCGCTCGCTTCCGTAAATCCAATGAGCGTGTCGCTTACGCTCGACAGATTCACGGCGGCGGAACCCGAAGCAAGATCAACCGTCACATTGTCGATCGCGTAGCTGGCCACGGCACGCAAGCCGGAGCTGCCGTCGAGCACGCTGCCCGCGGCATTGCCAACGAGCAGGTCTTCGGCACCGGTGGACACCAACGTATCCGCCTCGCTACCTGCAACCAGGGTGTTGGCGACACCGCTCGAGAGAAGGACATCGGCCCCGGCGCCGCCAGTGAGGACATTGCCGGTTCCACCCGACGACAGCGTGTCGCTGCCGCTGCCGGCGATCAGCGAATTGTAGGAGCCGGACGACACCAGCGTATTGACCCCCATCCCACCAATGACCGTGTCATAACTGCCGGAAACAGTTACGGCGGCAATTCCGCTCAGCGTATCGCTCGCATTGAAGCCGATGCTGGTCGCGGTTCCGGCCGTCAGGTCGACGACGACATCATCCTGCCCGTAGTAGGCGACGGCACCTGTGGCGGCCTGCGTCGCCTGCAACAGGTTGCCGCCGATGCCGCCGACCAGCGTGTCCGCGTTGCCGGCTGCGATCAGGGTATCCAGGCCCAAACCCGCCGTCACGGTGTCATCGTCGCCCGACACGATAACGACACCGATCTCCTCCAACCGGTCGCTTACGCCCGAGCCGACAACTCCAGCCGTCCCCAAACCGAGATCCACCGAGACATCATTCACGGCGTAGAAGGCGACCGTCGAGGTCGCACCGGCGATCAGCGTATTGCCGCTGCCATCACTGACAAGCGTATCGTCGTTGCCGGCACCGGTGACCACTTTGATCCCGGTCAAGGTGTCGCCGGCGCTCGCACCGTTGACGATGGCCGTGCCGGCTGGAATGTTCACCGTGACGTCATCGGCGATATAGACAGCACTGGCGCCCGCACTCCCTGCAATCAGGGTATTCATGCTCGCATCGCTGAGGAACGTGTCTTGGTAGATGCTGCCGCCGATTAACGTTTCCTGGCTGCCATAGGCTGCGGCGACTTCAATTCCCGTGAGCGCGTCGGATACGCTCGAACCGTTCACGCTGGCCGTGCCGGCGCCGAGATCCACCGTCACGTTGTCGAGCGCGTATGCCGCAATCGCTCCGGCGCCGCCCTGTCCTTCCAGGGTATAGCCGGCCGCCGTGCTGAACAGTGTGTCGAACTGGCCGCTCGAGATCAACGTCCCGGTCCCCGACCCGGCGATGAGCGTGTTGCCATCCCCGTTCGACGAGAGCACGTCGGTACCGCTGTTGCCGATGACCGTATCGTGAGCGCCGGACACCAGCACGTCATCGATTCCGACCAGCGTATCGCTCGTGCCCGCGCCGTTGATGCCAGCGGTGCCGGCCGACAGGTTGACCGTAAGCGCGTCGAGATCGTACGCCGCCACGGTCAAGGCCGCGCCCGACACCAGCGTATTTCCACCGGCCGTTCCGATCAGCGTGGTGGTCCCGGTCCCTCCGATCAGCGTATCGTTGGTGCCGAATGCGCTGGCGATGCTGATGCCCACCAGCGTGTCGCTCGTGCCGGAGCCGTTTACGCCGGCAGTCCCTGTCGTCAGATTCACCGTCAAATCGTTGAGAGCATATGCGGCGACCGCGGTGCCGAAGCCCGACTGACCGTTTAGGGTGCTGCCGGTACCTTGACCGAACAGCGTATCGTTGAACGCCTCTGCAACAAGGGTGTTGGACCCGCTCCCCGCAATCAGGGTGTCGTAGGAGCCAAGCGCCAGCAACGTCTGGGCTCCCGCGCCACCGAACATGGTATCGTAGACGCCGTTGACCTCGGCGATATCAACCCCCAAGAGGGTGTCACCGGCGCTCGAGCCGTTCAGCCTGGCCGTCCCCGCCTCAAGATCGACGGTGACATCCTCGGCCGAATAGAGAGCAATCGTCTGGCCGCTTCCTCCCACCAGTGTGTTGCCGCCGGCATTGCCGACCAGCGTTGTCGAGCCGCTGCCGCCGACCAAGGTATCGTCTGTCGCGGCAGCCTTCAGGATGCTCGAGGCGCTTCCGCCGATCAGCGTGTCGGCGGTGCCGGCGGCGATCATGGTCGTCAGAACATTTCCGGCGATCAGCGTGTCGTTGGCCCCGAACGCGGCAAGCGTGACGATTCCGATCAGCGCGTCGTTCACGCTGGAACCGTTGACGTGCGCCGTCCCGGCCACGAGGTCGACCGCCACGTTATCGAGCCCATAGGCGGCGACGGTCTCGTAGCTCGACCCGAACTCGTCTCTGCCGTCGAGCGTGCTGCCAGCAGCATTGCCCACGAGCGTGTCGTCGCCGCCGAGCGACATCAATGTGGCGGCGCCGGTACCGGCAATCAACGTGCTGCTGAACCCGGTCTCGATCAGCGTGTCGGCGCCGGCGCCGGCGATCAGCGTATCGCCGTTTCCTTCGACGTCCTCCACGGCGTGGATGCCGATCAGGGTGTCACCGTAGCTGGCACCCGCCGGACCTGCCGTGCCGGTCGCAAGGTCGATCGTCTCATTGTTGAGATAGGAGTATTTGGCCAGCACGCCGACCCCGCCGGTGCCATCCAGCGTGTTGCTCTCCCCGTTGCTCACCAGGGTGTCACCGGTACCCGTCGACGACAGGGTGTCCGCGAATCCATTCCCGAAGAGCGTGTTGTTGTGTCCGCTCGACGACAGCACGGCCTGGTAGCCAGTTGTAACCAGCGTATCGCCGGTGCCGCTGGACGCCAAGGAATCGCCGAAGCTCGAGGTCAGCACATTGCCGGCACCACCCGACACGAGTGTCTCCGAGCTGCCGGCTGCGATCAGGGTGTCGCCGCTGCCATTGCTGGTGGCTGTATCATTGCTGCCGGAGACCGTCGCGATCCTGACGCCGACGAGCGTGTCGCTCAGACTTGAGCCGTTGATCCTCGCGGTGCCCGCCGTGAGATCGACCGTTACGTCGCCGATCGCATAATCGACCGTGGTTTGGCCAGTGCCGGCCGCGAGCGTATTGCCGCCTGCATTGCCGAACAGAGTCGTGCTTCCGGACCCGCCGATCAGCGTTTCATTCTGACCCAGGGCCGCCGCGCTGCTGATCCCGATCAGCGTGTCGCTTTCACCCGACCCATTCACGCTTGCGGTCCCAGCTCCGAGATCCACTGTAACGTTGGCGAGGGTATAGGCGACGATGGCCGGACCGGACAGGCCGATCAACGTGTTGCCGCCGGCATCGCTGATCAGCGTGTCGTTGTATCCCGCAACCAGCGTGTTGTTGGCTCCCGCACTGCTGATCAGCGTGCTACCATAGCTACCGATCAACGTATCGTTGTTACCGATTACATCGATTGTCGAGACGGAGACAAGCCTGTCGCTCAGGCCCGAGCCGTTGATGCTCGCCGTTCCCGAGGGAAGATTGACCGTCAGGTTGCTCTGGGCATAGATCGCGACCGTTCCGGAGCCATAGCCATAAAGCGTGCTTCCGGCGGCGTTCCCGAAAACCGTATCGTTGCTACCGCCGGATACCAGCGTGTCGGTGCCCGTTCCGGCAATGATCGTGCCGTTCTGGCCGCCCATCAACAGGAAGTCGGCCCCGCTGTCTCCGACTAGGACGCTGTTGTTACCGAAGCTTTCCGCGGCACTGATGCCAATCAAGGTATCACCCGCGCTCGACCCGGCCACCTTCGCGGTGCCGGCCGACAGGTCGATCGTCAAGTCATCGACGCTATACGCCACGGTCGCCTGACCTGCACCGGCTTCCAGCACGTTGCCACTGGCGTTGCTGATCAGCGACGTCTCGCCATCTCCGCCGATCAGCGTATCGCCGCTAGCCTCACCAATCAGCGTTGTGCTGCCATCTCCGCCGATCAGCGTGTCGCCGCTCGCAAGGGCAACCAGGGTGGAAATTCCCAGCAGCGTGTCGTTGACGCCGGATCCGTTCACGCCAGCCGAACCCGTCGACAGATCCGCGGTCACATTTTCGAGGCCGTAGACCGCCGCCGCGGAATAGGCGTTCGTCGCATCCAGGGTGCTACCGCTGCCGTTGCCGATCAGCACGTCCTGGGAGCCGCGCGACACCAGCATCTCCGGCCCGGCGCCCGCGATCAGCGTGTTGGAGAAGCCTCCCGAGGATATCAGCGTATCGGCGGCGGTCGCTCCGATCACCGTATCAAGGTTTCCGGAGACCTCGACCACATTGATCCCGACGAGCGTATCGCTCTGGGTCGCTCCGTTCGCGGTCGCGGTACCGGCCGCGAGATCGACCGTCACATCGCCGACCGCATAGCCGGCCACCGTGGGACCGCTGCCAGCGATCAGGGTATTGCCGCCGCCATTGCTGAACAGCGTTGCGCCTGCGGCGCCGCCGATCAGCGTGTCACCGGTGCCGAACGCCGCCGCCAGGGAGATGCCGAGCAGCGTGTCGGCGGCCTGGGTCGATCCGTTAAGCCGTCCGGTTCCATCCGCCAGGTTGACGGTCACGTTGTCGAGCGCGTACCCCGCAATCGTTCCGGACCCGGACGTCCCGTCCAGCGTGTCGCCGTCTGCCGCCCCGATCAGGGTGTCGCCGGTGCCGCTCGACGTCAGCAGGTCGCTCCCGGTACCGGCGATCAGCGTGTTGGCAAAGCCGCTGGAGGTCAGCGTGGTCGTTCCGCTGCCGGCAATCAGCGTGTCCGAAGAGCCGCTGGACGACAGCGTATCATGGCCGTCACTGCCGATCAGCGTGTTGGAGGAGCCGGTTGATTCCAGCACGTTCGAACCGCTGCCCGCAATCAGAACGTCGCCCGAATTGTCCGAAATCAGCGTCTCGTTGCCGCTGCCACCGATCAGCGTGTTCCCTCCGGACCCGCCCGTGGACCAAAGCGTATCGTTGCCCTCGCCACCGATCAGCGTGTCGGAATATCCGGTCGTGATCAGCACGTCCGTGCCGCTGCCCGCGACCAACACATCGTTCGAGTTGCTCGAAAGCAACGTCTCCGTTCCGCTGCCCCCGATCAGGGTATTCGAGCCGGGATCCTGCGCCGACAACAGCGCGCTAACGACACCGATTCCAATCGAGCCGCCTGAAGAGGTCGACGATAGCGTATCTACGCCGGCGCCGCCGATCAGCGTGTTGGAGAAGCCCGTCGATACCAGGACGTCCGGGCCATCGCCCGCGATCAATTTGTCGTTCGAACCGCTCGAGAATAGCGCCTCGTTGCCGCTACCGCCGATCAGGGTGTTCAGGCTGCCGGTCGATATCAGCGTGTCTATGCCGCTGCCGCCAATCAACGTTTGACCTGTACCGGCCGTGGTCGTCGTCGGATCAGACCCGGAGCCAGATCCAGTGCCCGAGCCGCCACTTCCGCCAGCACTGCTCGCTCCTGCTGAATTCGCAATGCCACCGGCTCCGCTCGCATCGTCGGCGTTAAGTCCATCGGAATCCAGATAGTTGATGGGAATAAAACCTCCCTGGGTGATATTGATGCCGAAGTCGCCGTTGTGGAAATTTTCGATGGCGACGATGGCGCGGGCTCCGTGCAGCCCGTCGCGGCCCCAGATCGAGTCAGCTCCGCCTTCATAGAAAACGAGCGTCTGTGAAGTCAGCCCCGTAAGCGGATCGGTATAGGTCTCGAAAACCCCATTTAGATCATAAAAGAACTCGCCGAAATTCGTAATCAGCTCGCCGATAACCCCTTGTTGCTCGGCGTAGTTTCCGGCGAGCGGCACCGGCCCCTCAATCGGGCTCAGATCGCGGCCATCACCGTACGTACTGTTCTCGTAGATGATGTGAGCAGAACTGCCATTATCAACGATGCGGTCTATGTGATCGTAGACGTTCTGATTAATCGCGTCTCCGGGATTAAGCTCGCCCAATGGATCGGGCATCAGGGAGCGATCGACGTTTGCGCCGGTACCAACGAGGATGGTGCCGCTACCGGAGGCTTCGATCACATCCGGCGCAGCATTTGGGTCACCCGCACTTGCCGCGACGATCGTCGTATTGCTGGAGCCGTTCGCGGCAATCAACACTTCGCCGCCGACGCCCGTCAACGTGTCGCCGGAGCCCAGCGCAACCAAAGTCTGTTGCGACCGCGATCCTGAGAGCATGTCGTTGTCCGCCGCGGCCACCACGACGGCCTTGTCCTGGCCGCCGCCGGCGGACTGTCCGTCGCTATCGACCACCAACAGCGACATCACGCTGGCATCCGGCGATTGATTGTCGGTGCCGGGGCTTTGCACGAAGCCCGGGATGAGCTCGATCACTTGTGAGCCGATCTGGAGGGCATCGCTGGTCACATTCATCAGGTATTGACCAGCCTTGAGCACGCTGCCGGCTCCGATATTGAGCAGCGTGTCAGTCAGGGGCCCGAGATCGATTTCCTTGAACAATCCACCGGGGTCGATCTTGTCGTTGAACTTGGATCCGATCAGTGTCTCAAAGTCGGTGACATGCAGATCCTTGAACGTGTCGGCATTGATCGGACCCCCGAACGTGGTGAAGTCAATGACGTTGCCGGTGCCGGCGCCGTCGATCTCGAGCTGACCTGAATAACTGCTTCCGATAACCTGGAGTGTGGTCGAGCCGCCGGAAAAGGTAAGGGTCTCGATCGAATGCAAGACGTCGGAGTCATTGCCCCTCTTGATCGTGAAGTAGGAACCGTCTCCGTCCGGGAACGCATATGACGGCGGCGCGCCGCCTGATTGCAATTGCAGCGTCTGCGAGCCGGCATAGACGGCTGTATCGTTGCCGGCGCCACCATCGAGAAATTTCGACGCACCGCTGCTCGCAAACAGCGTGTCGTTGTCCTGACCTCCATCGAGCCAGTCCTGACCTGATCCGGCGATCAGCGTGTCGTTGCCGTAGCTCGCTGAAAGCGTATTCCTTCCGTCTCCCGCGATCAGCGTGTCATCGCCGAGTCCACCCTGGAGAAAGTCGGCGCCGCGACCGCCGGTCAGAATATCGACGGTGTGTTTCCCGCCGGCACCGAATAGTGTGTCGCTGCCGGTTCCCGCTTGAAGTGTATCCTTGCCTGTGCCTGAGTTGCCCACCATCACGACGTGCTGACCGCCTCCTGCAACCAGCGTATCGTTGGCGGCCACCGACGCGTCCACCGGGTTACCGCCATAGATGACATCGTTGCCGCTGCCGCCGACGATGACATCGTTCCCGCCGAGCCCAATCAGCACTGATCCGCCACGGTCATCGCCCAATGGCTTCAGCGTGTCACTGCCTGCACTACCAATCACCAGCGATGCGCCAGTGACATGGTCGGCATAGCTGGGAAACTGCCCGTTGGTGACGATGTTATCGACAGCAACGGTCTCTTTCGTGCTGTAGTAGGGATTGGTGATCGAGATGTTGACTTGCGAACCAGCCTTGTAAATGAAGAACTCGTTCTTCCAATCAAACCCGATCTGATCGAACTGACGCTGGTTTACGAATCCCGTCGCCGCGGTGACGGTCTGGTCCAACGGACCACGTTGGGACAGATAGGAATACTGGAAGTTAGTGGAGTTGAAGACGTCAACGCGGAATCGATCGTCGGCTGTTGCGGAGACCGGGATTCCGGCAGCCACGGTGTGCTGGACGACGGCCTTGACGGCGGCCAATTCGTCCACCTGACCCGTAGGTCCATTATAGAAAGCGCCCCCCAGAGTCGTCTCGCCCCTCACGACCTGGAAGCCGAGACTAACCTCGTTGAATATCCAACGAGCTGCCTCGTAGGCGTATTGTCCCGCAAGGTTACTATAGAGGAAGTCTGTGGCAACCGAAATTGCCACGCTGGCAACCGGCGGTACCACCAGCTTTGCGGCTACGACGATAACCCCTTGTGCCGCCTTGCGTTCTAAGAAGCTTAGAAATGCCTCCCAAAGCGCGTCCGTCGCCTGTCCAAGGACGACTTGAGTTATCCCCTTGGAAACCAGCACGGTACCGCCGACCGTCCAAGTATCCTTTCCGTCATGAACGTTGTGACTAAGCTCGATCGTGTCGGACAACGTACCCACTGGACCGATCTTCAGTACCACCGCTAGCGCGACTGATTTAAGTCCTGCTTGCTTCTTAAGGGCTTCGAGAAGAGCATCAACAGTGCCCGTGAGCCAAGCCGGCGGCGCTTCGGGCTTCTGCGGAGTTTGGCCGAGATAGTAGACCAGATCGGTGCTGGAGCTCATGCTGAAACTCGCCTCCCTCGCCCGGAGTGACCTCGAGCGCATTTCAACTGGTTTGAACCACGCTCGGCCAACCGTCTTGCTGTTCGCGCAAGGATCCTTGCGGAGCGATCTCGCTCCGTCGAATTTACATTTTTAGATTCTTGGTAACTTAGGTCGGCGGGGGTTGAGCATTTTGTGCCGAGATGGCCCCGGCACCGGAAGACAAGGCCGCCAGTAGAAGCGAGCAACGCCAAGCAGTCGACATCATCAGTCGCCCCATACTCGCCAAATGCGATCTGTCGGACGATTACAACCTTTAACTACATATCGATCTCTGTCAACGACAAGCGCAAAACAAAATCCGCCTTCTTGAATGTAATTGCATTCATGCGTATCACAACCTCAACCTGCGACACGCTCATCGGAGAGTTCAATGCGCAATTGGAGCTTTGTGACTTTGCGAACAATTGTTTCCATTTTATTTCCATTTGTGTCTATTGCGCTCCTACTGCTGACGAACGCATCAGCCGCGAGGGCTGAGAGCCTTCTGGAATCGGTTCTAATTGTCGCTCTGGGAGGAGAAGAGTTCGAGACCAAGGACACACACATCGTCACAACACAGAATGATGTTTTCCTTCGTTCCGAAATACTGTTCCGCTCGTATAAGACCTCAACCACGGTCAACCGCATCGGGGCCTGCGTATTCGACATTGACAGCCGGGGCGCCGCTGTCGACGGCACCTTTCGGGTCGATTTCTCGCAAGCGCGGTTCGACATGGTCCGGACGGCGGAGATCCGAAACATATTCGGTAATACAATCACCGTGCTCTCATTACCTGGAGCGACGCTTTGCGTGAAGAGCGGTCAGAATTACGCCAATCCAGGAGTGACCGCAGGCAATTGCGCCGATAACTATGATATTGGCCCTGCTTCGGGTCCTGACGACTTTCACTACTTTGAGAGCAGACTCCAGCGGATCCGGAGGGAATGCAACGCTCTGTCGTTCGACAGGGACCACTACGACAACAGTGTGGCCCTGCGATAGCAGAGCGCCAGCTTGATCTTCCGTTTCGAGCCTGCAAGCGTTAACTGCGACCAGCATTAAGACATAGCTAGTCGCGATACTACCATTGGGCCAACAGCTGAAGTTGACATGAACAATAGCTCTGCTGTGCGGATTCTGGTCGTCATCCCACACTTCTTCAGGGGAACCGATCCAAACGCAACTAATCGGTCCACTCAGCCGCAAGCGCGGCGCGAGCGGCTTCACGCTCTGTCCGCAACTATCTCCTCGCTCCACCAAACGTTCGGCAGCAGCACCTATGGCCTGGATCACTTTCAACGCTCGGCATGGCAAGCCGCGCCACATATACCGCACGTTCTCGACATTGTCGTCTGCACGACCGGAAACGCCCATCTCCTCGATGAGAATCCGTATTTGCGGACTTCGTGCCGTCACCACGCCGCAGAAGTTGATCCATTATTGCTTGGCTTCGAGTGCCATCGGCTCTTAGCCAACGCCCGTGGTCGTTATGACTTCTTCTGCTACGTCGAGGATGACATCGTCGTCAGCGATCCATTGTTCTTCCGCAAGCGTACTCTGTTCGACCGACAATTCGGACCGGACGTACTGCTACAACCCAACCGTTACGAGATCAGGCCAGACGGCCCGGTGAAGAAACTCTATGTCGATTACCATCTCGCGCCCGGGCTAACGTCAACTTATCAGGACGTCGCGCGCGAACCGGAGCTGAACATGCTCTTCCTGGAGGAGACCATCGTGTTTCAGCGAACCAGTTACCCGTCCGCCGGCTGCTTCTTTCTCAACTCAGAGCAACTAGCCCGTTGGGTCGATTCGCCAGCTTTTTGTGATGGCGATGTGTCCTACTTAAGCCCCCTCGATTCGGCCGTTACCCTGTCAGTCATGAAGACGTTCCGCATCTACAAAGCGGCGTTAGATCAAGCCTGGTTTCTTGAAGTACTGCACACTTCACCGCGATGGGTCGCGAGCGCCACGCAGCTGACACGCCTCGTGCCTCGCGATGGAGCGTTGTCACCGCACCTGACCTGGACGGGCGCATAAAATGGGCGGGGCGATCGACGACGGGACTAACGCGGCTGAGATCGAGGCAGTCAAGGAACCGCGGCCGCATGCCGCCCTACAGCGGGCTATCGTCCTTTATCGGAAAGAACGGTTTGCCGAGGCCGAAGAGGTCCTCAAGCCTCTCGCGGGTAAGATCCCGCGGAATGTAGAGTTCTGGAACGTACGCGGCGTGAACTTCAAGTCTATGAGACGGTTCGAGGATGCCGTCTGGTGCTTCCGGGAGGCGCTGTCGATTGCCGCAGATCGACCGGCGGTCTGGTCAAACCTCGGGGGAGCGCTCAACGAGCTGAAGCATACGGAATCGGCCATCATCTGTCACCGGCGCGCCATCGAACTCAGACCCGACGATGCTGGGGCATTCCACAATCTCGGCTTAGCGTTGATAACGGCCGATCGGCACGGCGAGGCGCTGGCCGCCTTCGACCGCGCCGTCGCACTTCAGCCGAAAGAGCCGAAGATGCGATGGGACCGTGCGCGCAGCTATCTTCATATTGGAGATTATGCGCGCGGTTGGCCGGAATACGAGTCCAGGCTGCTAACTGGGCAACTGCCGGACCGCAAGCTGCCTGGCCGGAGGTGGGCCGGGAAGCGATACGAAGGCAAACGTCTTCTTATTGTGAGCGAGCAGGGCTTTGGCGATGCTATCTGGATCGCACGCTATCTCCCTCAGGTGAAGGCCTTGGGCGGCGAGGTCGTGATGGAGTGTCGGCCTGAACTTATCCCACTCATTGCATCAATGAATGTTGTCGATCGCCTGGTACCAAGGGCTGACCCGCTACCGGCCGCAGACTTTCATCTCTATCAATGTAGTCTTCCCGGTCTCTACACACAAAACATTTCCTCCATTCCCGCAACGCCCTACCTTCAGGCTGAGCATCGACGGTTTGGAAAATTCACCGAATTGATAGAACGCGGAAGAGGAAAGCTCCGTGTCGGTATTGTGTGGTCAGGCAGCACAACGTTCGGCGCGAATCACGATCGCGCCGTTTCACTGCGCCCGATGCTGCAATGGTTTGGGCTACCGGGAGTTCAACTCTATAGCTTGCAGAAGGGACCTCCGCGGTCGGAACTGGAAGCGCTGCCGGAAGGACCGCTGATCATCGACCTAGCACCGCAGCTCGAGGACTTCGCTGATACAGCCGCGGCGATAGCTCAACTCGACCTGGTATTGATGACGGATAGCGCCTTGGCTCACCTAGCGGGCGCGATGGGCAAACCCGTTTGGGTGCTAAGCAATTTCGTTCCGCATTGGCTTTGGCTGCTCAACAGGACCGACAGTCCTTGGTATCCATCGCTGCGTCTATTTCGTCAACGGGCATGGGGCGATTGGACAGGTGTTTTCGATAGCGCATCGGCGGAGCTGCTGAAGTGGGTCAACGCAAGAAGAGCCGGCTGAGCACAGTCAGTTAACGCCAAGACGGTCATCTATCTGATACTGGCCCATTGAGGTTGCGATCCGTCTCAGGGGATATCAATTTCGCTCAATCTCGGCGCCCCGCGAATGTCATCGAGACCGCGACCAGTCCAGGCTCGCACCTCGCGATCGAGCGCCATCGCTGCCGGACCACCACGATAAGCTTCACCAACGACGGCAGTAAATGGCTCACAATCTCGTAGCTTGGGACGTGAGCTGCTCCCGATAGCGACGATCGGCGTGTCTGTTGGCAGACCTTCCACTTTGCTTCCCTCATCCCACCCGATCAAAAGAACGCCAGCAACCCGCGTCCTTGGCCCTAGGGAAACACGCCAAACCACAGAGTCATATGTGTGCAACACGAGCACCACATCACCGGACCTGTGGACGCGCACAACGACGGGCAACTCCGCGGGGTCCTGGCCGCCAAGAATTTGTCCGCCGGTCGCGTTGTGTATCGAGACTGCTTCAATGGCGGCGTCAGTCGGAGCCGAAAGAACGCGGCACGCTCCTCGATCGTCAACCGTCATGAGTTTGCGCAACTCGCGAATATCCGAGTCTTCGCGAAAACAAAACTGATCGTCGCTAATGCGAAAGCCATCCATGTAAGCAATGCAGCCTTGAGGTGGCTTGGCATTGCCAGCCGGGTTTGTCACTCCGGCGAGAACTAGATAGTTCTTGCCGATTCCAGCCGGCAGCTCGACCGGACGAAGAACTGAGTAATCAAAACTGATTGTGAGACGGAAGTTAGGCGAGAACTTGTTCCGATAGGCTTGGCTGGCGCCATCGATCCAGCGTGTGGTTTCCTCCATCGTAGCTGGTCGAATATCACCTCGCTGCAGGAGCTGGATGAGGCCTGCTTGGGCCGGGAATGTCGTGGGATGTAGAACCTTGACAGGTGAAACAAGGCTCGCGGGATCGAGCTCGCGAAATCCTGCTGGGAATTGGTCGTACAATGCGCGCTCCTCCCCAGAGCGACGCCGGCGGGCCTGATTTGCTTCGTCTCTTCTTGACGTGATTATTCCATCCGGTAACCCCAACCGATCAGCGCTTGTGACCTCGATTTCACGATCGGGAGCCCGGCCGAACATGACGGCGAGCGCAGACCAGCGCTCCTCACGCGTCTCGCCGCCGTAGTGCCCTCGCGAATACGGGAGATGGCAATCACGAAGATTGGGAAATTCGACGCGGGCCGCTGCGATGCCGCGTACAGCTGCGGTATTGGGGCCGACTACGACGCGTCGAACGCGCTCAACGTCCCCGGTAAAGTCATATATCGCTGGAGAGGTCGTAATGAGAAACACGTCGATCGGCTTTTGACCGGGGGCGACCTCCACATACAAAATAGAACTAGGGTTCGTTTCAGAAAGCAGGACATTCGCGAGCGTCTCCCCGCCCGGAACGAACGCAACAACGAGCTCATCCTGCGTCTGGACGGGCTCAAGAGTACAGGCGGCACGCTGCTCAGGTGCAGCATTAGCGCCCGGTGTCTGCCCGAGTGCAAATGAACCCCACAGCACGGCAGGCAAAGCCAAGGTCGCGGCTAGGATTACGGCTCGCATTCCACCTCCGCTTAGCTCCTTCGCATCGGCACGTCGTGACGCAAAACGTTGAATAAACACCAAAGCGCAAACTGATGAGGCAACCGCATCTAGTCACAGATCGGAAACCATACGGCCAACATCGCTCCTCTTGTTGGCAATCACGCAACTCCGCTTTTCGCTAACAATTTAGGCGAGTCCATCGCAACCAAGGACTCTTCGAAATAGCTGATTGTTCTGACAAGGCCTTCCCGCAAGTTGATGCACGGCCGCCACGACAGCAGCTCATTCGCCAGCGAAATATCGGGTCGCCGCTGCCGTGGATCATCCTCTGGTAGCGGCAGGTAAATGATGCGCGACCGTGATCCTGTGATTTCAATCACCAAATTGGCCAACTCAAGCATCGAGAACTCGCTCGGATTTCCAACATTGACCGGACCGGTTACCTCCGCGTTGGTTGCCATCAGACGAACGAGCGCTTCGATTAGGTCGTCCACGTGACAGAACGAGCGCGTTTGCATACCGTCGCCGTAGATCGTGATGTCGCGACCGAGCAGAGCCTGGACAATAAAATTCGATACGACTCTCCCGTCGTTTGGATGCATTCGCGGGCCATACGTGTTGAAGATACGAGCGATCTTGATTTCCAAGCGATGTTGACGCCGGTAGTCGAAGAATAATGTCTCCGCACAGCGCTTGCCTTCGTCGTAGCACGAGCGAACGCCTATCGGGTTTACGTCTCCCCAATACGTCTCTGGCTGCGGATGCACACTTGGATCACCGTAAACCTCCGATGTAGAGGCCTGAAGGATCTTCGCGCGTAAGCGCTTCGCCAAACCGAGCATATTTATCGCACCGTGCACACTGGTCTTGGTCGTTTGGACCGGGTCTTGCTGATAGTGTACAGGCGACGCAGGACAAGCGAGGTTGTAGATCTCATCAACTTCCACATAAAGCGGAAACGTCACATCGTGCCGCATCAATTCGAATCGTTTGTTATCAAGTAGATGTTCGATATTGCGTCTCGTCCCTGTGAAGTAGTTGTCAACGCACAGGACCTCATCGCCGCGTTCCAATAATCGCTCGCATAGATGAGATCCAACAAAGCCTGCTCCGCCGGTCACCAAGACGCGTTTTGCAAGATGCATAGAATTGTCACCTTCGGGTCCAGTCCAACATCGTATATTTCAGCCGCAAAGCGATTCATTTGAGCGCATGTCGGCCAACGCGCACCGTTCGACGACAGCCACGGTTCTTCTGCTGAATTGTGTGAGGCGGGTATTTGTCGAAAACTAGAACAAGATTGAACTTTCATAGCCGAAGGCCTCGCTAATTCATCTCTCCCTCAAGCTCTCCTGCTTGTAGCGCAGTACCGGCGACATCAGATATTCAATGATACGCCGCGTCCCGGTCTTGATCTCGACGGTGACCGCCATGCCCGGTGTGAGGCTGACGAGCCGATCATCGATCTGCATCTTTGTGCCGTCGAGCGCGATCCGCGCCGCGTAGACCAGTAGCTGTCCGTCCGGCTCGCTCGACTCCGAGAGCGCCCCGCCGTTCTTGGTCGCGCCGGCCGCATCGGCCGGCTTGTCCTTGACGATGGCGTCCTGGGATACGCTCACGACCCTTCCTTGCAGCAAGCCGTATCGGGTGAAGTTGAAGGTATCTATCTTCACCTCCGCGGATTGCCCCGCGGTCACGAAGCCGATATCCCGGTTCGGGATCATTGCTTCGGCTTCTAGGCGGCTGTCGGCCGGCACGATGATCATCAGCTGCTGCGCCGGCGTCACTACGCCACCGATTGTATGCAGCGCTAGTTGCTGGACGGTCCCGTCGATCGGCGAACGCAGAACCTGCTCGTTCATCTTCCGCTCGGCCTTGACCAGGTCCTGCCCGAGCTCTTCGACCCTCTTCTGGGCGTCGGAGAGATCACTCAGGACTTGCCGCTCGAACCCGGATTTGGTCTGCCCGAGCTGCTGCTCCAGGGCCTGCCTGGCGGCTTCAATTTCCACCAGCTTGCGGCTCTGAACCACCCGCTCGTTCTGCTGGTCAAGCATCCGAGCTTGAGCGTCGAGGTAAGCGATCTGATTGCCATACTGGATCTGCATCGCGTCCCGGCGGATCTTTGCGGTCTGCTCAACCAGCGGCAGCGAGGCATCGATCTTGGCAATCGTCGCCGCAATGGAGTCTGCTTCCGCGCGCTTCTGCTCGATCTGACGGCTGATCGAAGCCATCTTCGCGAGCTGCTCGGTCGCCTGCGCCTGCATCGCCGCGCTGGTCCGCGCCACGCCATGCTCCGAAGCTCCGGCTGGTGGAACGATGCCTCGCGCGCCGTCCAATCGGTCAAAGTTGTCACGAAGCGCGCCCAGCCGCGCGACATCGAGCTGCGCCAGAATCAGGTCCTGTGATACCCGCCGCTGCTCAGCCTGGGTCACGGTACGATCGAGCTCGATCAGGATTTGCCCAACCGCAACCTGATCGCCATCACGGACATGAATGGCCGACACGGTCCCCGTCTCGAGCGGCTGGATCGTCTTCGACCGCCCGGTCGGCACGATCTTGCCTTGAGCCGTCGCGATGATGTCGACATGCCCGAAGGTCGCCCAAGCGATCGCGATGGCGAAAAACAGGATTATCGTGCCGCCAATAGCCCTCCCCGCCGGCGACGCTGGCGTCTCGATGATCTCGAGCGCCGCGGGTAGGAACTGGCGCGCCGTGTCAGTTCTCGACCGGCGGAATGGGACGACGTCTGCTGTCTCGTTCTTCGAGGCATCAGCCGACGACATGGAGCCCCGCCTGTATCTGGTGAAGCGTTGCGTAACGGCCAGCTTGCTTGATCAGCTCGTCGTGGGTGCCATCCTCGACCAGCCGCCCGCCCTCGATGGTGATGATCCGGTCGGCCTGGCGGACGGCCGACAGCCGGTGCGCGATGATGAAGACGGTACGTCCCGCGGAAATCCGGCGCATGTTGCGCTGGATGATGCTTTCGCTCTCATAGTCGAGCGCGCTGGTCGCCTCGTCGAGAATCAGGATTCTTGGATTGGTGACAAGCGCCCGCGCGATGGCGATCCGCTGACGCTGCCCGCCCGACAGGCTCGCGCCGCGCTCGCCCACCACCGTGTTGTAACCGTCGGGCAGCCCAAGGATGAACTCATGGGCACCGGCCAGTTCGGCCGCGGCAATGATCCGCTCCATCGGCATGCCGAGATCGGCCAGAGCGATGTTGTCCCGGATCGAGCGGTTGAAGAGCACGTTCTCCTGCAAGACAGAGCCAACCTGCCTCCGCAGCCAGGCGACGTCGGCGACCGTCAGGTCGATGCCGTCGATCAGGACCCGGCCGGCTTCCGGCACATAAAGGCGCTGCAACAGCTTGGTGAGGGTCGACTTTCCCGAGCCGGATGGCCCGACAATGCCGATCACCTGGCCGGCCGAGACCTTGAGCGAGACGTCGTGCAGGGCAAGCGGCGCATCGATGCGATACCGGAAATTGATGTGCTCGAATGTGACATTGCCCTGGATCGGCGGGAGCGCGGCGCGAGCGGCGTCGAATGTCGGCTCGGGCGTTGTATTGAGAATGTCGCCAAGCCGCGCGATCGAGACGCGCGCCTGATGGAAATCCTGCCACAGCTGCGCCAGCCGCAGGACCGGCTGGGCGACCCGCCCGGCGAGCATGTTGAAGGCAATCAGCTCGCCGACGGTGAGCTGGCCCTCGATGACCAAATGGGCTCCGAAGTAGAGCGTCAATGCCGTGACGATCTTGCTGATGAGCTGAACGCACTGGCTGGTCCAGTTGCCGAGCGACAAGACGTCGAAGCTGGAGCCGACATAGCCGGCGAGCTGCTCTTCCCAGCGCCGCTGCATCTGCGGTTCGATCGCCATCGCCTTCAAGGTCTGGATCCCGCTGACGCTCTCGACCAGGAACGCCTGGTTTTCGGCGCCGCGGTCGAACTTCCGCTCGAGCCGCTGCCGGAATATCGGGGTAACGCCGGCCGAGAGCGCGACATAGAACGGAAACGAGCCGACGACGATCCAGGCCAATAGCGGCGAGTAGTAGAACATCACCGCGAGGAACACGAAGGTGAAGGCAAGATCGATCACCAAAGTGAGCGCCGAACTGGTGAGGAAGTTGCGGATGTTTTCCAGTTCCCGGACGCGCGCCACCGAATCGCCTGCCCTCCGGGCCTCGAAATAGCCGATCGGCAATGCGATCAGGTGCCGGAACAGGCGCGCGCCGAGCTCGACATCGATCCGGTTGGTGGTGTGGGAGAATACGTATGTTCGCAATGCCCCGAGAACCGTCTCGAAGATGGAAACGGTAATGAGGCCGACGACCAGCACGTCGAGCGTCGTGAAGCCTCGATGGGTCAGCACCTTGTCGGTGACGACCTGGAAGAACAGCGGCGTGACGAGCGCAAACAGCTGCAGAAAGAACGACGCGACAAGGACTTCAGCCAATAGCCGCCGGTATTTGTGCATCGCCTGGAGGAACCAGGTGATGTCGAAGCGGCGCCCGAGATCGGCGAGTGAAGCACGCCGCGTCATCAGGATGACGGCCCCGGTCCAGCTGGCCTCGAAGTCGGCGCGCTTGATCGCCTGCGGCCGCCGCTCCAGCGGGTCCTGGATAAGAATTTCGTTCTTGGTGACCTTGCCGATGATGACGAAACTCTCGTCCCGCCGCTGAACAATGGCCGGCAGCGGCAGCCGGGTCAGCCCCGTCCAGGTCTCCTTGACCGCGCGAGCTCTCAGCTTCAGGTCCTTGGCACAACGCAGCATCTCGGTCACGCCGATGGCGTGGCCGGCGAACTGATGTGCGATCTGTGCGGGATCGACCGAGACCTGATGGAACCGGAGAAGAAGCGCAAGACATTGCAGGCCCGAATCCGGACTTAACGTTTCCATGTTTCAAATGCCACCTAAAGTCGCGCGACAACTTATCGCACCCCTTTTGTCATTTGCAACCTAGAAATGCAGCGAGACGTGCGTTGTGGGCCAGGACTCGTTCAAGGTGTGGAGAACGGATGAGCCTTTCGTTGGGAAGGCCAAGGATCCCGACTTCGATGAAGTGCGATGCTGCGGCTTACTCCCGGAAACGCACCGGAGTGCTCCAAGCGATCGATCAGATTGAACCGCCATAGCGCGCGCGAACTTCAAATTGCGAACGGCAACAGACTCGCCAAGCAAAATTGAGCTATTCGGACTATAGCGACGAAGTGCCATGATGTCTAAGTTGCTGATCAGTATGGACTAGCTGATGGTCGGCGCATCAGTCGCGGGGGTGCCCACACCTTGGAGCTTGTCGTAGACTGGTCTGGAATCCCATTGTTGGGAGTTGGAAACCCATGGCCTCCGGTGATAAAGACCTATCGGGCGTTGGAATGCTCACTGGGACCCCCGAACAAGTCCGGAAGGGACTTAGCCGCTCGCGCGCGAAACAGGTCATTGCATTGACTTTTGAGCAAGCGAGCGAAGCCTCGGTCCGAGGCGGACATAATCGCCAATCTTGCACCGATCGTCCTTAGCATCGTTGAGGGTTGCCAGCATGAAGCGTTCCGTTCGATCATCGATGCTCTCGTCCCAGAGGTCCCGCCTCCCCTGCGCAAGCTGGTCGAGGCGCGCATGACAGCAGAAGCCCACAAGGACGTCCTTGAGAGCGGTGACTGGCTGACCTCGGCACAGGTCACCAAGATGACGGGATTCAGCACCAGCAATCCCAGCGGTCGGCCGAACAAGTGGAAGAAGGCGGGGCAGATCTTCGCGGTGCGGTCGCGGGGCGTGGACTACTTCCCCGGCTACGCCTTGGATGCATCGACCGACCATCGACCAGCCAAGGGCTTGGCGGGGGTGCTGGACGTGTTTCGCGGGCGGAAGGACAACTGGGGCCTCGCCTACTGGTTCGCGTCGGTCAACGGCTTTCTTGGCGGGAAGCGGCCACAGGACTTGCTGATCGACCAGCCCCGATCGCGTCCTCGCTGCAGCAGAGGACGAGGTCGCCGGGGTGATGCATGGCTGACAAGACGGCCTGTCCTGATCTCCCATCTCAAACTTGATAAGATCTGGCCAGATACTCCCGCTCGCGCGAGTATCTTTTGTACATCGGTGAGGCGACTAACCGCGCCAGCAGCGCCAAGTTGGCATCTCGCTGATGGGCATTTGGACGCGCTCCGGGGTTCGAGGGACCACCAGAAGGTCGAGCGCGGACAGATCGGCAGCCATGAAGTCGGCCAGCCGCGCCGCCGACAGCGCTACGAACCTCCGCGAGGCCGCCGATTTCGAAATCCCCGATCCGGGCGGTGCCGGCACGTCACCCTCGGGCAGTCGGACAGCACGGCCGAACCGGCGCGTCGACACATTCATCAGCGTCAGGTTCATCGCCCAGCGACCATAGCGAGGGAGCCGGTGAAATGATCGGCCATTCCCACGCCTGGTTGATTTTGTCGCATCTCTGCGGTCAACGGATAGGTATCGTCCGGGGAAGCGATATGGAGAGAATCGATCTAGCACTCCTTTCAGAGGTTGGCGGTTGCCCGCATGCACTGCGGCGTCCCGACGTGGGATTCGAAGCTAGAGGCATCTTTACCCATCAGATTGCTGGATATGGCGAGGTTGTCTGCAACAGGGCAGGCATCGTCGAACCGATCACGTTCTCGCTGTTTAGACGCGTCAGCGAAGAGGGGCCGGAGCTCGAAGGGTGGATCCGAACTGCCGTCGAAGGCGCTTTTTTGGCACTGCTTGCCAGGCTCGACATTGCTTTACGCGAGACGGCGAAACTTGTGGACGACGTGCGGCGACCTTGGGCCGAGCGGGTGCTGAGTCAACTCGTTAGCACCGGCATTGAACGATGCATTGCAGTGTACGGCCGAATGATGCGCAAGCCGCACTTGCCAGAGTCTTGGCCAGCAAGTTCGGCACGCAATTTCTACGTCGACGAGAGCGGAAATTCGGGCGATCTTGCAAATGCAGATCGCGCATTTGATTTCGGACAGCAACCGGTGTTCGCCCTCGTTGGCATTGATGATGATGATGCTCTTGCAGTCGAGTTTGACCGACTTCGCGCGCGCCATCGCATCAGGAGTCGCGAGGTCAAATCCTCTGCCTTGAAGAACAAGCCAGGTTTCGTCACTGACCTTGATTGCGCATCTTCGAGAGCATGGTTGCCCGATTTTTGTGGAGGTGGTCGACAAGCGCTTCTTTGTTTGCGCCACGATGGTTAATCATTTTGTCATCCCACCGGTTCGGGGGAATTTGACCGTCGGCCGGACGTGATTCGGATGAAGAGCGACGTAGCCGATTTTCTTCACGCCTTCATGCCCGCAACCGTCATGCGATCCTATATTGATGCCTGCACGGAGCCTTCTGTGGCTTCGACGCGGCTCGCATTCGAAGCGCTGATCGGATGGTTAGAGAACCGCATCCCCCGCGACGGGAATGCAGGTTTCGTGCTTCAGTTTGCGGTCGATAGCTTCGCTGATTTCGAAGGCGGTGCCGCAGGTTCGCAACCAAATATCCAGGGCTTCCTACCTATACCTGATTTGAGCAAGGCGGCGAAGCCATATTGGATTCTACCGAACCTGTCGTCGTTCACCAACCTCTATGCACGCATTAACCTCTTCCGTGCTAGAGAGATGAGGGGCGTTCGGATCATTCACGACGAACAACTGCAGTATGATCATATTCTTGACGAGGGCAAACGGGCGAGTGAAGACTTCGCTGAGCTGGGTCTAACGTGGCCCTTGCGGCACGCCCACTACAGCTTCGTGCAACGCGGAGAGCTTGTCTTCTCGTCGTCGGACGCTTTTGCGGGGATCCAAGCCGCTGATGTCCTAGCAGGGTGCGTGATGCGCTACGTTCAAAGTATCGTTGCCCACGCCAAACTCCCATCTCCGGAGTCAATCGGGACGTTCCGCTCGCTACTGGAATTGGCGGAGCCAGAACGCGGAACCGGGTTCAATTTCGTCGTCTCGAGCCAGGACTTGGCGCGCCTTGGCTTGCTGAACGCCTGATCTGAGGATGCTACGGAATTGACAGCCATGACGCCGTTTCGCTGGAAGAACTGCTTCGCCGATATACAAGCTTCGAAGCACGACATCACTATACGATCCTATCTTGATGACGTGATTATTCCGGCGCTGGCGACGCTCGACAGACGGATAGACGAGTTGGGGCGAAGCACCTCACCTGGACATGAATTTGCTCAGGCTGACATGCAGGCTGTGCTGCGCGAAACGAAGATGGCGTTCGCTCTCTCGATCCAATCGATCTGGGAGCGACAAATAAGAGGCTATCTGCGCGGGTGCGCCAACGAGTTGCGGCCGCGTACGTCTATGGTGAGCAAAGTCGAGAATGCGAACTGGAAGGACCTACGAAGGCTGTTCCATGACTTGCGAGGCATCGCGATCGAGTCTTTCCCAAGTTTTGATGCGCTGGATATTCTCCACCATCTTGGTAACGCTTGCCGGCACGGCGACGGTAAGTCTACCGTCGAACTTTCGCTGCGGTACCCCGATCTGTGGCCACCGGTCACGCCGCTGCCGCCGGAGTTCGGACCGCCGCCATCGAACCCGCAGCCGCTTGCAGCGATGGATATTCCCCTCAATCGGATTCGCCGTTTTGTCGATTCGATCGCAGCTTTCTGGTTGGACGCTGAGTACATCTACAATGAGAGCATCGAGCGCAAGCACCCGGGTCTCGAAGCGCGCCTCGTTCGCGAGCGGCAAGAGCGTAATTGGGTGCCACAGGCGGCTATGAAGGGCGGCTGAAGTTGGCGGATGCAGAGCTGATAAGCGCACTCGAGTCTCTATGGCGGATGCCGCCTCCGGGCCCCGAGAACTTGTTGTCAACGCCCCCGTTCGTGGCGCTGGTTGACGCATGTGAAGCTCGATACGGGGGTGGCAAGGCGAGGTTCGCGTTGAGTACCGCATTGCGGTCCTTGGGACTGCCTTACATGTTGCCGGTCGAACTGATTGGGCAAGCGGCCGAACCTCAGAGCGCAGCGACGGCTGCTCGATCAGGCATTCGCGCCGAAGACCACTCTCCGGCGGCATATGTGCCCGCTGGACCTAGCGGATGAGTTGCTTCCTCTGAGGTTTGGGCCTGCCCGCGTCGGCGCCTTCAGTGCCAAGGAGCCGATGTTTGATGCGCCGAAGTTGGCGCGCAACTTCCGGGGCAAACCTTTAGAGACGAAGCGCATCGCGCAGTTTCAATGGCTTATTGTCGAAGAAGAGGTCGAGATCGACACACGACCGGAAGCTCGCTCGGACGGGAGAGTCGTTGGGAAAAGTCAGCTCGTCGAGCCGAACAAGGCTGGGAATCGAAGCTTCCATCGAACCTCTGCAGGTAGCATTTGAGGACAATCGTCCTTTGTCGATAGGACGCGGCAGGCGTTGGAGCCGCGGCTTACGCCACTCCTCAATGCGACGAAGGCGACTCAATACAGCCCGTTGCCCCGCAGGCCCTCCGGACCTGCGGCCAGTCGCGACAGACCTGTGGCTCTTGCTCTGCATCCGCCGGTTGTAGCAGCTCGGTGAAAGCGAGTGCAAGCTAGTCGAGAAAGTCGCTCACGAGGATCAGTCTGGAGCGCACCAATCGCAGAACCGTAGCCACAAGCCGTATAGTTTCCAAAGCACCCAACTGCCCGCAATGACGACGACAAGGGCAACCGGGTTCATGATCAGTCCGAGAAGAACGAAGGCGGCAGGGATCAACCACCAAACATGAAACGTAACGTTGCCGTCGCTGTCAACAAGATGGACCTTGATGTTGCCGTCGTGGTCGAGATCGATGAATTTCGGCTTATCCTTGGTGTTCGTGCTTTCGAGTTCCCTATGGAAGTCGCGCATTCTGTCACCTGCGGGGTCAAAGGTCAGCGCGCTTCTTAATCACGTGAGGCGCTAATTCCCGTTTAAACGAAATGATACTATTTGAAAGAATAGACCCCGGTCATTGTCTCGCCCTAGCAAGGCGGCGAAGACCATGACACCGGCGCGGAGGGCCGCGACCAAAGCAAGGATGCTGTCAGCAATGCGCTAGCCGTGGGACTTGCCCCTGGCGCGGCCGGGCTTTCTCGCCGTGCTGGGCGTTGCGCACGCGATCGGCGAATTCGGTCTGGTGCTAATCCGAATGCGTCAAACGCGTTGGTGTACAGCACGTCGAAACCGGCCATACGGCACCCCGCAATTGGATCACACTCGGAACCCTCGCTGCGCTCCACTTAGCCTGGACGCGAAGGTCGGAACACGAACGACTGCGCGCTGCGTCGCTGAGCTCGGCCTCTGAATGCATGCGCCACCAAAACGCCACGCGATCAACAGTTGACCCGCGTCGGCCACGCGTCAGACGACCAGTGGTCGGTACTTTGACGAAAGCCCCGGTGCAACTAATCGACGAGGTGCGTCAGCCCATTCCGGCCAAGCCCGGCCAGCTCGAACGTTACGATTATGACTATCGTCGCAATGGCACGGTCAATCTCTTCGTTCTCCTCGACGTGCACCGTCCCTGGCGCAAGGTCAAGGTCAATGAATGCTCCATCAAGCGCGGTCATATACGCCCCCGGGACTCGAAGCGCATCATGCTCTGATTCCGAAGTGCTGCTTATCCGCGCCGTTTTCTGCTCGGGCAATTCAGATGGCTTTCTGGAATTCGCGAAGTAGTTTTCCGTTCTGGCAGATTGCAATGCCGTCGGGGCGCACTTTAAATCGAGGCGTTGCGCGGAATTGCCGAATTCGCGAGGCATTCGATGATGTGTGTAGTATGTTATGATACGTACAACTTTATCAGTCCACTCGCGTGCGATATTGCGCGCCGGCCGGCGCGACACGATGCCCTGCCGCGGCCGGAAACGCTATTGGAAGCTGCCTTTGAAGGAGTTAAGGCGTGCGAGACTAGCCGTATGGCAATTCGGGCAGATATTCAGTTTAGTTCTTTATCGCAGGGCACCTACCAGGTGGGCCGCGTCGCGCGGCGCGTAAACGGGCGACACGCGATAGTCTGACACAATGACCCATCATCGTTAATGTGGATCGAAGCGACCTAGGCGCCGCTCGAGCCAGCGACTGTAACGCGAACCACCATAGCCGATCGCGAAACAAGTCACTGCCACGATCAGAAATGCCTCCTTGTAAAACCCAATCCAGTTGGGATCAGTCGCCGCCGCCTTCGCGGCATTGAGAATGTCGACGATGCCGATGACGGCAAGTAGGGATGTCGCGAGCAGGAAGCCGATGGCTTGATTGACCAGACCCGGGATCACCATGCGGAGCGCTTGTGGCAGAATGATCAGCCGCATCCCCCGCCAATAGCCCAATCCAAGCGAGATTGCGGCCTCCTCCTGGCCAAGCGGAACGGCCTGGAGACCGCCACGCACGACCTCGGCGATATAAGCAGTCCAAAACAAGGAAATCATGATCATCGCGCGCGGCATTTTGTCGGCTAGGAGCCCAGCCGGCAGCGCCATAGGCAAGACTAACGTCGCGAAATAGAGTATCGCGACCATCGGTATGGCTCGCATGAACTCGATGTAGCCAATCGCGAGCAGCCGGATCGCGCGCATCCTGGATCGCCGTGCGAGCGACAGCAGGATTGCGAACGGCACCGAAACGGCAAAGCAGACCGCCCAAACCAGCAGGGTCACAGGTAGCCCGCCCCACTGATTCGTCGAAACTCGCGACTGCCCAGGGACGCCGGCCATCAACAGCCAGCACAAGAGAATAACGATTGGCCAGCCGACAATAAGCTCACGTTGCCAGAAACGCGGCATGGCCGTAATAGCCAGCAAGGTAGCGAGCAGGAGACATACGAGCGCCGGGCGCCATTCGAGTTGGACCGGATAAAACGCGAAGACGATGAAGCGCAGCTTTGCTGCGACGAATGCCCAGCACGCGCCCTCATGTGCCAGACAATCCGCCGAAGTTCCGTGCCAAGTCGCGTCAAAGACCAGCCAACGCAATAGCGGCGGCAGAAGCCATAAGACGAGCAGACCCACAATGACCGTAATGGCCGAATTCAGCCAATTTCCGAACAGACCCATCTGCAGTCGTGTCCAAAGCCGGTCCTGACCTCTCGGACGCATCGTTCGAGCCTCGGTCGTCGTCATGCCGGGCGCTCCTCGCGCAGCGCGACCCTGCTGTTGTAAAGATTCATCAATGCCGAGACGGCGAGGTTCAGGGCGAGATAGAGCAACACCACGATCAGCAGCGCTTCGAATGCCTGCCCGGTCGTATTGGCGGTGGTGTTGATGATATTCATGAGATCCGGATAGCCGATCGCGACGGCGAGGCTGGAGTCCTTGACGAGATCGAGGTAGTTCGAGGTCGTCAATGGCGTAATGACGCGCAAAGCTTGCGGTAGGACGACGAGCCGAATGACCTTACCGCGATGCAGTCCCAGCGCCCGTGCTGCGTCCCATTGTTCTCGGCGCACCGACAGGATGCCAGCGCGCACGATCTCCGCAATGATCGCAGAAAACTTCACAGTCAATCCGACCAGGAGCGCCGCGAATTCGGGCGTGAGGCTCAAGCCGCCTCGAATGTTGAAACCGCTGATCGCCGGCACTTCGATGCTAATCCTTGTGGCGCTTACTGCGAGCACCGCGCCGAACGCAACAATGCTCAAGAGCGACGCGGGCAGCGGAGCCCATAGCCCTGTCCTTTTCTGACGCCAGCCGCGCCGCACCAGCCAGATCCAGCCCGCAAACACAGCGGCCATACCCAGCATCGCTCCGATTGAGAGATCGCATATGATGATCGCGGGCACGTACATGCCGCGGTTGGTGAGGAAGATGGCATCGAGCAAGGTGATGGCGCGACGCGGCGGCGGCAGGGCATGGGCGAGAGCGATCCAGAAGAACAACTGCAACAACAGCGGGGTGTTGCGAACGATCTCGACATACCAGCGCGCCAAACCAGACAGCATCAGGTTGCCCGACAGCCGCGTCATGCCGAGCGCCACACCAAGGATTGTCGCCAGACAACATCCCAGCAACGAGATTTTCGCCGTGTTAAGGAGACCGACGGCTATCGCCCGTGCATAGCTATCGCCAGCACGGAAGGCAATCATGCCTTCACCGATCTCAAAATCGGCTGCGCGTTCCAGAAAGCCGAAGCCCGCTGTCACCCCGATCCGCGCCATGGTGGTCGCGATGTTGGATCCGAGCGCGCCGACGATAGCGACGACGCTGGCCACGATCAGGAGCTGCAACATCGGCCTCGGACCGAACCAGGCCGCGACCCGGCGCCGCATAGCTCGTTTCTCGGGCGCGCGCGATGTTTCGGCCGCAGTTGTCATAAGTGGCAAAATGTCAGCGGAACGGTGGCGAATACAATAGGCCACCGTTGGTCCACAGCCGGTTATAGCCGCGCTCCCAACCGAGCGGCTTGAGATGGCGATCGAAGATTTCGCCATAATTGCCGACCATCTTGATGATGTTGTAAGCCCATTTCGGATCGAGCCCGATCGATTCCGCAAGTGACGGATCGACACCGAGGAAACGCTTGATGGCCGGATCGTCTGACTTTTGGAAGCCATCGATATTCTGCGAAGTGATACCCCATTCCTCCGCCTGGATCGTCGCGTTCACCGTCCAATTGACGATCTCGAGCCAGCGGTCGTCGCCACCGGCGATCGCCGGCGCCAGCGGCTCCTTCGACAGCCGCTCCGGTAGCAGGATATAGTCGTTCGGATTCTTCAGTTGGGTGAGTTTTCCGACCAGATCCGACGAGTCCTGCGTGATCGCATCTACGCGGCCGGACTGAAGGGCCGCGACAAATTCGCTGGTATCTTCGATCGTGACCGGGGTGAATTTATGCCGGCTCTTGCGGACGAAATCCGCGATGTTCAATTCGCCGGTCGTGCCGCTCTGAACGCCGATCGTGGCGCCGTCGAGCTGAGATGCCGAAGTTACGCCGATGTCCTTGCGGACGAGAATCCCCTGCCCGTCATAGAAGATGGTCGGCCCGAAATGGAATCCGAGCTTGAACGCGCGTGTGGTCGTGACGGTCACGCCGGACAGCAAAACATCGAATTCGCCGGCCTGGAGAGCCGGCAGGCGTTGCTGCGGCGACGAACTCGTGAATTCGACCTTGTTGGCGTCACCGAAGACCGCAATCGCCAAGGCACGTCCGTAATCAATGAAGAAGCCTTGCCACCGGCCATCGTTGTCCGGCGCGAAAAACCCGGGCGTGGTGCCGACGCCGACCTTGACGAGGCCGCGCGACTTGACCCGTTCGAGCGTTGGACCGGCAGAGGCAGCTGTTGAGATCAAACTGACAGCGCCGACCAACGACGCGGCCATCCATCTATACCAGCGGGCGCGGGCGGTCATTCGGCTCTCCTCATTGATACTGCAACAACGATGGCTTAAGGGTTCCAATTGACTTAGTGCGGGACCGCCCGTCGCCGCTCGACAAGTGCCCTCACCGCACGCTCTGCGGCACGAGCAGAGCCAAAATGGCCGCCGTCAAGGCTGTCAAAGGCACGTTCGGATGAGAAGAAGCGAACACCGCGCTCTTCGCTGACAACGATGCCCGCGGCTCGATCCGATACTTCGATGACATAGGCTTGGAACATGAACGCTCAACCGCCGGACTCCGGCGCTCCTGTCTGGTTGTTGATTGGCTGGGATTTTGTCGATACGAATCAACAACAGACGCCAGTCGCCGCCGAAACGCTGCGATGCAACATGCGGCTCCGCATGTTGAACATCACGCCTCGATCGTACGTTCTCATCGCGGTGACCCTGAGCGGCACAACTTGCGTGAATATCCGGCGGAACGGCGCGATAGTCAATGAAATGGGTATCCATAGTGGGAGCGTCGGCAGCTACAGTCTTTCGCAATGGAGCGGAAGCGAGCAAAGTTCTAACCACGTCAGATCACAAGCCGCCGGAAGGGCAATGAGTTCTCGGCCAACACAAACGCAAGACTCGACGCCGATCAAAATTTGCATTGGGGAGCACAAAGCACGGCAGGGCCCGAGGCGCTCGTAGCATCAGTGGAAGTCCGCGTGGCCTCGATATCGTCGTTTGTCTAGGCAAGACTAGGTAGTTCATGCCTACGATGCCAGCCAGGTCGGCATGTTTTGGCCTGCCGACGGTCGAGCGGTTAGGTGCGATGTGGAAGCGCACGTTACCGAGATCGATGCGGTGGCGCACAGCGTCGACACAAAACACGCGTTAGAGGACCAGTTAGAGCTTATCTATCGAGGCCGTTGGATCTCCTCAGTAAGACCGCGAGCATCGGTACGATCAACAACAAGGCCAATCGGAGAGCGCCGACTACGGCGTCTTCGGGCTGAATTCCAAGTGAATATCCTTCCAATGGTATCGGTACGGTTAGCGTCGAGCCCGGCGGGGGCTCATGACGTTCGGCTTTCCGGGGAACTACCTCTCTCGCCTGAAAACTGGGGCAATGCTACCTCGCTGATCGAGGCTACGACGCCGACTGGATCAGAGAGCTTGCCACCCCGGCGGACAAGTGAACGCAGCGATCCGATCTGCTTCCCATTCAAGCAGGTTCCGGCTCGTAGGCCCGGTCGGCCTTGGCCGGCTTTAGAAGCGGGATGACCTCGCGGCCGAAGGCCGGCAATTCATCGGTGAAGTTCAGGAAGGCGCATAGGATCATGTCCACGCCGATGGCTTCATAGGCGCGGATGCGCTCGGCAATCAGCTCGGGAGGACCGAACAGACGGGTCTTGAAGCCGTCATTGGGCTGGACCAGGTTGGCATGGGTCGAATCCGCCCACATCCCGATCTTCTCGGCGGTCGATGCGCCTGCCTGCTTCACCTGTTCGGCAAAGGCCTGCACGATCTTTGGGTCGGCGCCCGCGATGATTGCTTCGAGCTGCTCGAGTGCTTCCTGCTCGGTCGGCCGCTGGATGACGAACCCGTTGAGTCCGAATTTAACCGTGCGGCCTTCTGCCTTCGCGAGCGCACGGACCTCGTCGATCTGCTGCTTGGCGCGTTCCACCGTGGTCCCATTAAGGAAATACCAATCTGAGTATTTCGCGGCCATCCGGCGCGCGGCCATGGAATTGCCGCCCTGGAAGATCTCCGGATAGGGCTGCGAGACCGGCCTCGGCTTCAACCAGGCATCGTTGATGCTGTAGAAGTCGCCTTTGAAGGTGAAGCGGTCCTGCGTCCAGAGACCCTTGAGCACCTGGATGAACTCTTCCGAGCGGCGGTAGCGTTCGTCGTGCTCCAGCCAGGGCTCGCCGAAGGCGCGGAACTCGTCCTTGAACCAGCCGGTGAGGATGTTGATGGCAAACCGCCCCTTGGAATAGACGTCGATGGTGGCGCCCACCTTCGCGATCATGGCCGGATGCCAGAAGCCGGTGTGGATCGCACTGATGAGCTTCAGCCGCTTAGTTTGAGCCGAGAGCACCGCGGTGCAGGTGATGGCCTCCTGCTGCAGCTCCCAGCCGTGGCTCGCGATGAAGCGCGCCGGCGCCAAGCCGTATTCGAAGCCAAGCTCTTCGGCCTCGCGCGCCAGGGAGGCGTTGTAGTCGAGCGTCCAATCGGTCCGCTGCGGAACGTTGCTGATGACGAAGCCGCCGCTGCCGAGCGGCATCCAATATCCGAAGCGAATGGCCATGACGCGCTGCTCCTGCTCAGACGACCAAGGTTTGAAGAGACGACGCCGCCGTTGTTCCGGGCGTTGCGGTGCCAAGGTAGAATTTGGCAACATCATCACGTTCGGCCAGCTCGGCCGCCGTACCTGACGCGGCGACTCTGCCGTTCTCAAGGACGAAACCGTGGTCGGCAAACTCAAGGACGAGATGAGCATTCTGCTCGGCCAGCAGAAAGCTGACACCCTCGTTCCTGTTGAGATCGCGGATGATGTGGAAGATCTCTTCCACAATGATAGGTGCGAGACCCATTGAGGGCTCGTCCAGCAGAACGAGAGTCGGGTGCGTCATCAACGCCCGCCCGATCGCGACCATCTGCTGCTCGCCGCCCGAGGTCAGGCCGCAACGCGCGCTGCGGCGCTGCTTGAGCCGCGGAAACCAGCTGTAGACGCGATCGAGATCGTCGGCGAGCGCGCGACGGCTTGGCCGACGCACGAACCCGCCGCTGAGCAGATTCTCCTCGACCGTGAGCTGGGGAAAGACGTGGCGGCCTTCGAGAACCTGGACCACGCCCCTGCCAACGAGATCGGCCGGGTCAAGCCGGCTGGTCACCTCGCCGCGCCACGTAATCGCGCCACGGCTCAAATGGCCGCGCTCAGATCCAAGCAGATTAGAGATTGCCTTGAGGGTCGTGGTTTTCCCGGCGCCATTGGCGCCGAGAAGAGCAACGATTGATCCCTGTTCGACCCTGAGCGACACGCCGCGCAGGGCCAGGATCGCCTGACCGTAGAGGACCTCGATGTTATCGACGTCGAGAAATTGAGAGGTGGTCATGGCGATCCCTCGGGTGGCAGATCAGTTGGTCGCGTCGCGCGGCGTGATGCCCTTTTCCCTGGCGTAGGCAGCGGCGCGCTCATAGATCAGCGGCAGCAACAGGTCCCGGTCGGACTTCACCCAGCCGTTCGACACCACGTTCCACTTCTCGCCATCCCACTGCAGCACCTTGCCGGCACCGCCACCCTCGTGGTCCTTGGCCGAGAGCTTCAGCGGCTGCTGCAGGCCCGTGGCGCCGATTTCCGAAAGACGCTTCTCGGATAGGTCGAGATGCTCGAGGCCCCACTGCGCCTCCTCGCCATTGATCGGCCGCACGCCAAAATGCGCCTGCGCCGTCCGGATCGCCTCGACCGCGACGATCGCCTCGTCGACGCCGGAATTGTAGTAGACCGAGCCGAAGCTTTTGGGATCCTTGAGATCGCTCAGCCCCTTGTCGAGGATGTACTTCTTGAGCTTCTGATGGATCTCGAAATTGGCGCCGGCGGGGAACGGCGTAATCGCCAGATAGCCCTTGCCGACCGCGCCAGCGGGACGGACGTCCTCCTCGGAGCCTGACCAGATGCCACCGATGATATGATCGACCGGGAAGCCGACCTTGGCAGCGGTCTTGATTGCGACTGGCGTCATCACACCCCAGCCGCGCAAGAACACCCAGTCGGGCTTGAGCTGGCGGATCTTGGCCCATTGCGCCGACTGTTCGTTGCCGGGATGCGGCACCGGAATCTGGATGTCTTCGAAACCGTAGGTCTTGGCAAGATGGGCGAGCGGGACCTGAGTTTCCTTGCCGTAAGGTGAATCGTGATAAACGGTCGCGATCTTGAGGCCCTTCAGCTTGTCCTTGCCGCCGACCTTCTCCGCGATGAAATTGACCGCCGACGAGGCTTCGCTCCAGAAGCTGAAGACGACGGGGAAGCTGTAGGGGAAGACGCGCCCGTCGATTGCCTCGGTGCGGCCATACGCGATCGTGACCAGCGGAATCTGGTCGGCCGCCGATTTCTCGGTCAACGCCTTCGAAATCGGATCACCGTGCGGCAGGAAGATCGGAACCGGTGATCCGTTCTTGCCCGCTTTGACGCGTTCATAGCATTCGACGCCCTTCTCGACTTCCCAATTGGTCTCGCACTCATCCCAGACGAGCTTGATGCCGTTGATGCCGCCTTCGACCTCGTTGATGTAGCGGAAATAGTCGATCTCGCCCGCCCAGACCGGAATGCCGCTCGACGCATAGGCCCCGACCCGGAAGGTCGCGAGTGGGAAGTATTGCGTTTTTGCTTCCTCCGCCGAGGCGCTGGCGGCCGCCGCCAGAACGAGCGCGGCCAGCCCAATCGCCTTGCTCATGATCCGCTTCTGCTTCCACAAAGACATCTGCTTACCCTCCATTTGACTGTAGAATTCATGTTCGATCGCGCACGCGGTTCACGCCCACATGCGACGGGTTTGTCGTGCGCTAACGGTTGATCCGCGATGCGAGCCGCGTCCACGCTTGCGACAGCAATGCTGCAAGGCCGCGCGGCTCCTTGATCAGGAACCAGACGATCAGCGCACCGAACAGCGCCTTCTGAAAGTTTTCGAGTTGTCCGGGATCGACCGCGCCGCCGAACACCCCGCCCCCGAAACGATCGAGCAGGATCGGCACGAAGATCATGAAGGCGGCACCGAGAAAATTGCCACGGATGCTGCCCATGCCACCGATGATGATCGCGAACATGATCTGGAAAGAACGGTCCAGGTTGAAGCTGCGTGCATCGACGGTGCCAAGATAGGCGAAGGCCCAGAGCGCGCCGGCAATCCCGATCACCAGCGAGCTCACGAAGAACGCCTTCAGCTTCCCGGCGGATACGGGCACGCCAATCACCGAGGCTGCGGTGTCCATGTCGCGGATCGCCATCCAGGTCCGACCCGTCTGGCTCCGAACCAGCCGCGCCGCAACGGCCGTCACGACCACAACGGTGGTGAGTGTCAGGAGATAGCGACCGGTCGGGCTCGAGAGATCATGGCCGAGGAACGCGAGCCGCGGCGCCGAGATCGAGCTCGAGGTCGAGTAGTTCGAGAACCAGCCATATTGATTGAACAGCCATTCGAGCAGGAACTGGGTCGCCAGCGTCGATGCGACGAGGTAGAAGCCCTTGATCCGCAGGCTCGGAAGCCCCGCGACGACCCCCACAAGCCCGGAAATGATACCCCCGACCAGCAGGCTGACCGCCAGCGGCAGCTCCGGCAGTCGCAGCAGCAGATTGTAGGTCGCATACGCGCCGACCGACATGAACCCGCCACTGCCGAGCGAGGCCTGTCCCGCATAGCCCATCAGCAGGTTCAACCCCAGCGCCGTGAGCGACATGATCAGGAACGGGATCAGGACGGCGTTGAGCCAGTAATCGTTCGCCACCAGCGGAATGCCCGCGAGTGCGGCGAGCAACACCACAACCGAGCCTGCGCGCAGCCGGTCGCGCGCGCTCTGCGCAGTCTCGTGCGACGGGTTGAACCCTTCGATGGCTTCCGTGCCGATCGTCGACATGCGTCAAATCCTTTCGATCGGCGCTTCGCCGAACAGACCAGCCGGCCGGATCAGGAGAAAGGCGACCGCCAACACATAGGAAAACCAGGTCGAGACACTGCCTCCCAACAGGCTTCCGAGATAGATTTCCGCCAGGCTGTCGCCGGCGCCCACGACCAGGCCGCCGACGATCGCGCCCGTGATCGAGGTAAATCCACCGATGATGAGCACCGGTAGCGCCTTCAGCACCACGAGAGTCAGCGCGAACTGCACGCCCTGGCGTGCGCCCCACAGCAGACCCGCAACCAGCGACACGAAGCCGGCAACACCCCAAACGATCTGCCACAGCGCTTGCAACCGGATCCCGATCGAGAGTGCAGCCTGCGGATCATCGGCGATCGCTCGCAGCGCGATCCCGACACGGGTCTTGTTGAAGAAGATCGAGAGCGCGACCACGAGAATCCCGGCGGTGCCTGCTGCGATGAGGTCGAACTGGCTGACCTGAACCCCGCCGATCTCGATCGGTGTATCAACGATGCCGAGATCGAGCTCGTGCACGCTCGCACCCATCGCGATCTGCGCGAGGCCCTCTATCACGAAAGACACTCCGAGCGTGGCCATGAACAGGGTGATCTGCGGGCGATTGACCAGCGGCCGCAACACGACGCGCTCGACGGCGATCGCGATCAGAACCATCACCGCCAGCGTGATCAGCGCCGCCAGCCAGAAGTCAATTCCCTTGTCGCGCAGCGTCACAAAAGTGAGTGCCGCGCACAATACCATCGACCCCTGCGCGAAGTTGAAAACGCCGGAGGCCTTGAAGACCAGCACGAAGCCGATTGCGACCAGCGAGTACATGACGCCCGCGAGCAGGCCGCCGACCAGCGTTTCGATGAAGAAGCTCATCTCGACCTCAATGCGCCGTGCCCAGATAGGCCGAGATCACGTCCGGATTCTTGCGCACCTCTTCCGGAGAGCCGTCCGCAACCTTCCGGCCGTAGTCGAGCACGACCACGTGATGCGAGAGCCCCATCACGACACTCATGTCGTGCTCGATAAGCACGATGGTGGCGCCGAGGCTTGCATTGGTCTCCAGGATCAGGCGGCTCATCACGTGCTTCTCATCCTGGTTCATCCCAGCCATCGGCTCGTCGAGCAGCAGCAGGCTCGGGCGGCCGACCAGAGCGCGCGCGAGATCGACCCGTTTCTGAACGCCATAGGGAAGCGTTGCCACCACTGTGTCGCGATGCCTGGTCAGGTCTAGGAACGCGATGATCTCGTCCGCCTGGCGCTTGAACTCGCGGGTCTCGCGCCGATCCCGGCCAACGCCAAAGGCGTGCTCGAGGAGCGTCGTTCGGGAATGCCTGATCAGTCCGGCCAGCACATTGTCGAGAACGCTGAGATGCCGGAACAGCGCGTTATGCTGGAAAGTCCGGCCCACGCCCAGATGCGCCGCATGCGCCGGGCAGATCCGGATGAACTGCTCGCCATTGAACGTGACGCTGCCGCTGTCGGCCCGATACACCCCGTTGATGATGTTGAGCAGCGAGCTCTTGCCGGCCCCGTTCGGACCGATCAGCGCGCAGATCTCGCCACGCGCGACCTCGAAGCTCAGCGCGTTGAGCGCCTTGATGCCCTGAAACGACAGGGACACGTCGCGGAGTTGCAGGATCGGTCCGGACATCGCGCCTCAGGCCTCGACCGGCTGTCGCCCGGCCACACCGGCCGCCTGGGCGGCGCTCCGCTTGACCGCCTCGATATCACGATAGGCCGCGGCAGGATGGCTCGACGGCAGATATGGCCCCTCGCCGAACAGCTTCTCGCGCAGCGTCCCCGGACGATAGCCTGTCGGATAGACGCTGCGCTTCTGTAGCTCCGGCACCAGCAGATTGACCACGTCCTCGAAGGTCTCAGGCGTCACCGCATAGGCGAGGTTGAAGCCGTCGACGTCGGTCTCCTCGACCCATTCCTGCAGGATGTCGGCAATTGTCGACGGCGAGCCGACGAACACCGGACCGAGGCCGCCAATGCCGCCCCAGCGCGCCAGCTCCTCAATGGTCCAGGACTTGCTGCCGCTGGCAAGATGATCGACGACAGACACGATCGCGTTGGTCTCAACCTTCCTGACCAGATCGGTCGGCGCATACTGCCCGAAATCGATGCCGCTCCAGCCGGACATGAACACCAGCGCGCCGTCATAGGAGGCGTATTGCTGATACTCCCTGAACTTCGCCTCTGCCTTGGCGTCGGTTTCGTCGACAATCACCGTGACCAGATTGTAGGTCAGGATCTTGCTTGGATCGCGGCCGGCTTCGGCCGCCTGCCGCCGCACCTCGGCTACATAGGATTTCAGAACCTGCTTGATCGGCGCGGCGACGAAGACGCATTCGGCATGCTGGGCCGCAAACGCCTTGCCCGGCCCGGACGCGCCCGCCTGGTAGAGTACCGGCGTCCGCTGCGGCGACGGCTCGCAGAGATGATAGCCAGGCACGTCGAAGTATTTTCCTTTGTGGCCGATCTCGTGAACCTTCGACGGATCAGTGAATATCCGCTTCCCGGCATCGCGCAAGACGGCGCCCTCCTCCCAGCTTCCCTCGAGCAGCTTGTAGAGTACCTCGACATACTCGGTCGCCACTTCATACCGGTTGTCATGACGGCGTAATCCGCCCTGGCCGATATTCTTCGCTCCACTCTCCAGATACGATGTCACGATGTTCCAGCCGACGCGCCCCTTGCTGTGGTGATCCGCGGTGGAGAGCCTGCGGGCGAACGTGTAGGGATGCTCGAATGACGTCGACGCGGTGATGCCGATGCCGAGATGCTCGGTTGCGAGTGCAATCGGCGCCACCAGCTGCAGGGGATCGTTGACCGGGACTTGCGCCGCCTGCTCGAGCGCATGGAACAGGGAGTTCTTGTAAACGTCATAATAGCCGATGACATCGGCGATGAAGATGCCGTCGAAAATTCCGCGTTCCAGCGTTCGTCCAAGATCCTGCCAATAGTCGAGGTCCTTGTACTTGTAGGAGCGATCCCGGGGGTGCGCCCAGACACCGGGAGATTGATGGCCGACACAATTCATGTCGAACGCGTTGAACCGGATTTGTCGTGCCATGCGGATCTCCGTTGCACCGCTCACCAGCGACGCTCGTGCTGCTTTCTCGCAGCTATCCCGCCACAACAAGCGATCGATGGTCCATCGCGTTTATCGGCGGTTTTCGATGCGCGTGTTTCGCCGTGCTCCCTGTGGAGATGAGAAAGTTGCTGTCGGGTTGCTCTCGGTGTCCGTCGTTCGGAGATGTTATGCAGCACCGTCGATGCAGCCCCCGACAATAAATCACTTTGAACTCATCGTATTTCAATACGATTCGGCGCGCCGGTCGGCGCTACGGGGAATACTCATTTCGGACTGAATGTCGTCACGATCATCTCGGCCGCCCTCGAAAGCGGTCTCACGACTCGCTGACGCTACCGCGGAAGCATTCGAACGCGATCTCGCGCAGCAGTTTTTTCTTCGAGCGGCGTGCGACACCGAACGAATCGCGCTCGATCTTCCCCAAATACAGTCTGGCTCTTGGGCGACGGCGAATTATTCTTCGAGGCGACGAAACCTATCGATCGACCGATCCTCAGACGAGCAGAAGCAGGACTATGACAATTCCCCGCAGCAGACCCATCATCAGCGACGATGAGCTCCACAAGCGCTTCGCTCCGGTCTTTGACACTATCGCGGCAGGTGCGGTCGCACGTGAACGAAACCGCGAACTCCCACATAAAGAGATTCTGCTGCTGAAGAGAGCGGGTTTCGGGGCTCTGCGTGTGCCGGCCGAGTTCGGTGGCTTCGGCGCAACGCTCCATCAGACGTTCGATCTGCTTATCCGGCTCGCGACCGCGGACTCTAATCTGCCACAAGCATTGAGGGCGCACTTCAACCTGGTCGAAGACTTGCGACTTAACAACGACGAGGCGGTCAAGGCGCGTTGGCTCAAAGCGATCGCAAAAGGAGCGCTGTTCGGTGTCGCTGTCACTGAATTGGGTGTTGGAGCGGTCGATCGCTACCGAACCGCCGTGACGCAGGCAGGAGGCGAACTGCGGTTGAACGGTATAAAGTATTACACAACGGGCGCCCTTTACGCCGATCACGTGATCGTAGCGGCTGACCAGGATGGCAAACGCGTTACGGTCGTTACCGACAGCGACCAGCCTGGCGTCAGCGTCAAGGACGACTGGGATGGCTTTGGCCAAAAACTCACCGCGAGCGGCACGGCAGAGTTCAAGAATGTGACCGTCACCCCGGACCGAATTATCGGTCCCGGCTATGGAACGGAGGGCCGGGTTTTTGGAACGGCTCACGTTCAGCTGATCCTGCTCGCGACCCTCGCTGGAATTGCGCAGCGGGCCGCGACCGACACTGCCGCCTGGATCAAGGCACGAAACCGCACCTTCACTCATGCTGTTGCCGACTTGCCGCGGAACGATCCCCTGGTCCAGCAGGTTATCGGAAGGCTTTTGAGCGCTGCTTTTAGCGCGCGCGCAACTGTCCTCGCCGCCGCCGACGAGCTCGCCAGAACGCTCGACGGCCGCCATCAAGACCCTCAGCAGCTAGATGCTTCCGAGCTCGCGGCAGCACACGCACAGGTAGTCGTCATCAAGCTCGTTCTCGACGCAACGACCGAACTCTTCGAGGTGGGCGGCGCCTCTCTCAGCTAGGAGAAGCTCGCGATCGACCGGCATTGGCGCAATGCCCGGACCATTGCGTCGCATAACCCCGCGATCTTCAAGCTTCGCGCAATCGGTGCGTATGAATTGAATGGCGAAGGTCTTCCATATGCATGGAGCGCTGGCGTTCGTGCGGCACCACAACATAGCCCCTAGCACGCCGTGTTGTCGGCAACGTCGTGCAGCGCACGAGATGCCGTCACACCCCGGGTTCCTTATTCCTAGTTCAAGTTATCGCTTTTCCGGGAGAGACGAGTGTCCAACACCAAACGGAAAGTCGTGATCGTCGGAGCCGGTCTTGCTGGAACAACGGCGGGGCTGGGGCTCGTGAACGCAGATTTTGACGTCACGATTTACAGTGATCGAGATCGCGCGTCATTGCGCAACGCTGTGCCCCCCACAGGCACGGCCGTCTATTTCGGCAAGTCACTCGAATACGACGCTGAGATCATCGAGAATCTCTACAACGTTGGAAACAGCACCGGGATGAGCGTCCGCATCTTCTCCGGTGCCGGCGACGCCCGAGCCCCGGTTATCGAGTTCGATCGGCCTTTCAACTATAGAGCACAGGCGGTTGATACCCGCCTCCGTGCCGACGACCGCCTTGGTCGCTTCCTGGCGCGCGGTGGCAAATTCATCGTGCGTGCTGTCACACTGGAGGATCTGGACGCAATTGCCGCGACAGCTGATCTCACCCTCGTCGCGACCGGCAAAGGTGGCTTGTCGTCGCTGTTTCCAGTTGACCCGGATCGCACCATTTACGCCGAACCGCAGCGGCACCTGCTGCTCGCGACGTTCAAGGAGTTCGATCGTGCCGATCATCAGTTCGTCTATCGCAGCTCTGACGGTGGCAGGCACAATTGGTTCAACATTCATGCCGAGTTTGGCGAGACGTTCTTTGGCCCATATTTGCACAAGGATCTCGGCGCCACACGGGCGTTCATCGGTTTTGCAAAGCCCGGCAGCCCGTGGATCGACTTGTTCAATTCTGTGGTGGATACCCAGACCGCCCGCGACGCTGTCGTGGACTTGTTTGCGACGTATTTTCCGGAAGATGTCGCGCTGATCGAACAGCTCGAACCTCTGCATGACGACCCCCACTCCTGGTTCCTCGGCGCAGTCACGCCGACGGTTCGTCGTGCCGTTGCCAGCACCAGAAATGGGCACTCTGTTGCCGCGATCGGCGATGCAGCGGTCTCCTTTGATCCAATTGGTGGTCAGGGAGCGCAAAATGCTGTCGTTCAATCCGCACTGCTGATTAGAGCGCTGAAGGAGCACAAGGGCAAGATCACGCAAGAGTGGCTGCAGGAGCAGTTCAGCAAGCATTGGGCTTATCGCGCCGAGGCGGCAACGGAAGTCACCCGGCTGTTTCTCGGTGAAGCGAAATACGCGGCGCATGCCGAACTTCTGTTCCCGGCCGCCGCAGTCAACGCACGGGTTGGAAGCGCGTTCTTCGACTTTCTCTCAGAACCGCGGCCACTGCTTGGCGTCCAGACTCGAGAGCAGATAGCCAAGTTCATTTCGGATCTGGCGGGCGAGCCGGCGGAGAATGTCTTGGCAAGGTTTACGCGCCCACAGCAGTTTTCGCGCGCACAAGCGGGCGATCGCGGAGTTGTCCCGTAACCATTGAACCCAAAGCGAGCAGAAAGGGCCATAATTTGAAACTCAATCGCCCCCCGGTCCGGAGGAGGCAGCAGATGCTGACAGCTGTTCGACTCGCAGCCGAGAAGCCATTTGCGGCTGGCGATGTCGGATCACATCGGCACTGATGTTGCATACTGATGATCGGATAATTCGGCCAGACATAGGTGCCAGCCAAACCTCGCGGAGATGAGGCTCGATGCCGCGCCTTACTCGGGCGCCAGGCGAGGCCTACTGGCACAATAATCTTCTCATTCCGAGTATCAACGCATTTCCGCGCTAGCGTGATCCGATAGCGTCGTTGAAATCAATCAACCAGCAACTTCGGGGCCGCGTATGAACGATCAGGCTGGGCGACATGCGATCATCATCGGCGGCGGTGCCAGCGGGGTTCTGCTGGCCTATCAGCTTCTGAAAAATCCTGCCTTCAATTTTCGCGTAACATTGATCGAAAAACGACCCGAGATTGGACGCGGTCTTGCCTATCACACGGGTAATCCGGAACACCTGCTCAACGTGCGCGTTGCGAATATGAGCGCGCTGCCCGACGAGCCGGAGCACTTCTGGCATTGGCTCTGCACACGCCCCGACGGCCCATTGTGCCCGGATCCCTACTGCTTCGTTCCCCGCCGCATCTACGGCGACTATCTCGCCAGCCTTGTCGAACCTCTCATGGCGAGCGACGGAACGGGGCGCCTCGCCATCGTGCAGGGCGAATGCGTCGACGTCCGGGAAAACCCCGCGGACGTTGCGATCACCTTGGGCGATCGCCGGAGTTACAGCGGCGACGTCGCGATATTCGCGACCGGGCATGACGCCGCAGCCGCCAACCTTTCTTGCAGTGCCGATCCCTGGGTTCCACCGTCTGATGCCGTCGACAAGCAGGCAACAGTGCTGATCCTTGGCACCGGGCTGACCATGGTAGATTACGTGCTGTCCCTGATGCGCAAAGGACATCAGGGACCGATTGTTGCAATGTCGCGTCGCGGCCTGCTGGCGAAAGCCCATCGTCCTGTTGATCCCATGCGGATCGAGGAACACGAGATTCCCTTTGGAGCGAGCATGAGCGCTCTGTTGCACTGGTTTCGGCAGCTCATCGAAGCGCACGTCGCCAAGGGCGGCGAGTGGCGCAGCGTGGTCGACGCCATCAGACCTTTCACCCAACGCCTCTGGCATCAGCTTCCGGAGCTTTCCAAGCGCCGCTTTCTCGAGCATGCCCGCGCCTGGTGGGACGTGCATCGCCACCGGATGGCCCCCGAGGTTGAGACCCGCATCGCGCAGGCGCTGGCTGCCCAGCGTCTCATCCTGATCGCGGGAAAATTGGCCGCAGTCGAACCGAACGAAGGGGGCGCGCTGGTTCGCTATCGTCGGCGCGGTGACAGGCGCCCGTCCGAACTACAGGTCGGAGCGATCGTTGATTGCACTGGTATCGTCAGAGATCCCGGCGTCACCAGCAACCCGGCCGTGCGCTGCCTGCTGGATCACGGGCTTGCGCGGGTTGATCCCTTGCGTATCGGCATTGAGGTTGCTGCGGAGTGCGCAATCGTCAATCGTAGCGGAGTTCCCTCTCGACGATTGTTCGCCGTCGGCCCGCTCACGCGGGCGGCCTTTTGGGAAGTCAACGCGATACCCGACATCCGCAACCAGTGCGCGGAGCTTGCCGCGCATCTGGTCGCTCGCGATTAGGCGACGGGCGCCAGTTGAACAGATCTGCGATACCGAAACTCTGGGTCGGACACCGTGAAATGCCCCGCAAGCCCCTGATCGAAGCCATGGAGACCGCACTTGACATTGACGTTAGAGAGAAGGGGTTGGGCGACCGTCGACAGGAGATTGCGATGAGAATTCAGGAGGCAGCTCGTCATCTGAACGTTAGTGCCCGTGTACTCCGGCACTACGAAGCCGAAGGTCTGATCGAACCGCGCCGCACACCGAGTTTCAATTACCCACAAGTTCTCCTCCAACCATGGCGCCCAGCGCGATGTCAGTGAGGCGCGACAGCCCGCGCCACATAACCGTATTGCCGGCGGGCGAATCGCTGGCGCGGGCGAGATACCTGTCGAGCCGGGCGATCTTGATCAGATAGTGCGAGAGCGTTTTCTGTCTTGCTCTTGGTTTGTCGTTGACGAGGTGATCAAGCACACCGATTTCAGTTGCAGACAACGCGAGGGTTAGCGGCGCGTCTGGAGCGGAACGGTTGAGCATCGCCATCCAGAAGACCTACCAACTCAGGATACAACGAGCGAGATCAGATTGGTCAGACGCTGGGCGGTCCTAAGCTTCGACTCCTCAGCTTTGTGGCCTGATTTGAGTATCTTATGGAACACCTCGATCGTCCATCTCAAAGTATACCGTTCGAGCTTCTCTATGGCGTCGGTGCGGGAGCTAGCAGGCAGATCTTCCACTCGATTTTCTTTCTGTTCTTTGGCGTCACGCGCTCTTCGGCGTGGATCACCGTCAAGGTCAGCGCGGGGTAGCACTTCTGCTGTCCGATCGGCGGCAGGGCGCGAATCTTGCGATATCTGATCTCGAGAACGGCTTCATCGGGATCGCCGTTATTGTTTCTGACGTCAATGCGATGCAGGCCTTTGACGACGACCTCGTCCATTTCGTCGGCGATCGTGTGATCGCCATCCGCAGCCAAACGATTAACACAAGTCCCTAATCACGAAATGCGTTCCAGCTTCTCGAGCCGCGCAGAAACAGCTCATAGATGTCGCTCTCGCGATCACCGACATGAACGCATCGTCCCGGACCGCCCAGCAGCTCCGCCAATTGCCGGACATTGTCCAGCCACCGAATGCTCTCCTCCTTCTCGAGGGGAACGCGCGTCCGATTGATCGTCTTCCGGTCATAACCGTCGGAGAACGACATGCGCAAGCTGTAATTACCGATCGGCTCCACCCCGCGACATACAGTCCGCTCGACACTGTCGATCTGGCGCCGGACTTGGGTTGCGGCGCGGCCGGCGCGCCGCAACACTTCCGCCTCGAGCCGACAGGCCCCGCAATCGGGCCAAGGTCAGCGCTAGCGTGGGGGAGTTCTCAATCAGTTCAATCTGAATGGGCTGCATGCTCGCGCTGCTCCGTCAGTGCCGATCATTTAAGCCGGCCTGGATCGGTTGGGCTTGCAATAAATTGCTTCGCGCCGCCCGTCGACCATCGTCAGGGCGTCTGTTGCGGCTTGACAGGCGCTGGTGCTTTCGAGGAAATGCTCGTTCGCAAAATCTATGGACGCGAGCGTCGATGATTAGGTCCGAACTCGTTGAGCGTATCGCTGGCCGGAATCCGCACCTCTATCAGCGCGATGTCGATAGCGTCGTAAGCGCAATCCTCGCTGAGATCGCTGCTGCGCTCGCGCGTGGAGATCGGGTTGAGCTTCGTGGTTTCGGCGTCTTTTCCACCAAGCAACGGCAGGCTCGCACGGGGAGAAATCCGCGAACAGGCGAGTTCGTACAAGTCGACAAAAAACGCCTTCCGCTTTTCAGAGCGAGCAAGGAAATGCACAAGCGCTTGAACCGCGACGCACGGCGGGAGACCGCAACTTTTGATGTCACAAGGCAACTCGTACCCCAGCGGGGGTGGTGATACCCGTGCCTTGGGGGCCAACCTCGTCCGAATGTCGCGATCAGCCGATGCGACCGGGTTCTCGGGGAGATACGCAGATCGAGCACGAGTAGTTCGACAACTTATATATTAGGCATCGCGTCGATCTGCGACCGCGTCTACTTCGGAACCCTCTGGCGCCAAGGATCTGCCAAGCGTCGCTCCGCCTCATTGATCTCTACGCTGCGCTTGCACCACCAGCCGAGAATTCGGGTCGATGGATAGGTCAAGGATGAACTGGTCTCCAGGGCTGCCCGCCTCCATCGCCGCGCGCCAAACCTTTCGTAAGGCCCGGCCCAGCTCGCCCGAATGCACTTGACAATCCGGGAGGAGCGGAACACGAAGATCGCACTTAACATTGCGTTCCTCGCTCTTACGGATCAGTCGGCGCGTCGCTACGGACTTCTCGAAGGTTGAAAGTGCCTCGACGAGCTGCAGAGGTGACACACTACCATCTGTCTCCTCATCTGTCCAAACAGAGACGGTCTGCGCTTCAATCACAAGGGCAGTCCTCTAGTTAATCCGACTCGCAGCCACTCTTTCATTTGGGATCGTGACGAACCTAGCTAGCTAGTTTGACACCTCAGTCGTCCCGCTAACGAGGTTACTGACTTGGCCCTCGCCGTCAAGCCATCGGGTATCTCGGGGTTGGTCGATCGCGTGCGCGACGGCACGATCTGACTGCCGCCAGCGCTCAGTCTTCGGTGGCGGCAATCGATTCCATCAGGGACACGAACTGAGGTTGCCGCCTCTGAGTTCACCGCGCGGGCCGCTTGACGGTTGCGACCGGTTATATCATTGGCCAAAAAACCGGTCAGGAACGCAAACAACACTCCGACCGTGCCGAAAAACGGAGCGACCACGCCATCTACGGCGCACCAGCACAACCGTTGCAGGGCTGCAACTCGCGATCACAATGACAGCGCCAGTCGTTGCGTAAAGGGCGATGAGGACCGCGAACAATTCAAATGCTGGAAAGTCCAACCAGGCTCTGATCATTGGGTTAGGCGATCCTGAATTGCAAGGCGACGACTTCGATCACAAACATATGAGCAGCGAGCCGCCCAATAATATATTGCTAGTGAAGCACAACCAAGGGCCACAACAGAATGGTTCAGGGATGGTTCGTTCGCTTAAGGATCATTGTTCTCTCAGAATTTTTCCATGGCTTTTGCATGGGCAAACTCCGGGCGCCGCCAGATCACCTCGCTAAGACACCTAACTAGTGGCGCAGGATGTCAGCGATTCTTGATGCCATTGCGCAGGATTTCAGCGGACAGACGCGACACGTGATCGCTATGAAAACCGTGGCCGGGCTCAGCTTTCTGGGAGCGCGCCATCTGTTGAACTCGATTCCCAACAAAGAGAAGACAGCTATTGAGGGATCCGAGGTGGCCTTCTTGGACCGGCCGGGGGACCGGGAAGCCGAACTCACGCGTCGGTCCGAAGAAAGGCTGAAGCAGACGGAAGTCTCGCTCAGGCCAGCGCTTCCTGATGCTCATTTTGAGATCCATCGCGCGATCGGTAATGCGACCTGTGCCGAACTGCTGGCGCTGCATCGGCAGGCTTTTCCGGAATATGCCTCCGTCGATGAGCAATACTACGCCGAACGAATGCGCCAATGAGATGTGACGCTGATTGTCGTTCGCAGCGGCGGCGCAATGGTGGGGATGGCGCTGACCTTCCGCAGTAGCTTACTGCCCAATGACGCCGTCTATATTGATGAGCTTGCGGTACGCGCAGACCAGCGGCAAAAGGGGCTTGGCTCTGCACTCGTGGAGCTGGCTCTGCGCACTGCGTCTGTTCGTGGAATTCCGCAAGCTTGTCTGCTGACCCGGTTCGATCCCGCGGGATCACCTCTTATGAGGTTCTACGAACGACTGCAGTTCCGGGCGGAAGCGGATTATCCGGACAGCGGCAGGCTGTTCCGCCGCTCGATGTCGTTATTTGGGCCAGAGAATCAGCCAGGCATCGACGCAATCCTCGCGCGTCTCGAAGCACGGCTCAACGCCAATGTTCCGCAATTGCGGATCGAATGCTTCACGGTGACTACCCCTACCTTGATTCGAGATGATGTAATCGCTGGAAACGGTGTTTCCCGAGGATATCCGCTACAGCTGGGATGAGTTCTCAGACCGGATGGGCTTTCGCGACGCGTACGTGGGCGCCGTCGACCTACGTCGTCGGCGCCAAAACGTTTGCCGAGCAATATGTGCTTTCCGCGCTGATCGAGCAGCGGCTGCAGGCGGCGGGATTGCAGGCCTCGACGCGCGAAGGCCTCGGCTCCAGCGTGATTTTCCAGGCGCTCGCGGCCAACAACATCGACGTCTATGTGGATTATTCCGGCACGCTGTGGGTCACCCAGTTTCACCGCACCGACATGCCGCCGCGCGAAACATTGCTTGGCGATTTGAAGGAGACCCTGGCGAAGCAGGACATCACCCTGCTCGGCGCGCTTATGCGATGGTGATGCCGCGGCAGCGCGCCGATGCACTCGCTATTCATTCAATCACTGACCTGGCCGCACAAGCGCCGACGCTGTCGATTGCGGGCGACTACGAGTTCTTCTCGCGCCCCGAATGGACCGCCCTGCAAAAGGCTTACGGCCTCTCATTCCGCACGCAACGACAGATGCAGCCGGATTTCATGTATGCGGCAGTGGCTAGCGGCGACGTCGACGTCATCGCTGGCTATACCAGCGAGGGGCGGATCAAGGAATACGACCTGGAGACGCTGACGGATCCCAAGCACGCGATCCCGCCCTATGATGCGGTCCTGCTGCTGGCACCGCGGCGCGCGCATGATGCGGCGTTGCAGGAGGCGCTGAAGCCGCTCCTTGAGCGGATCGACATTGCGACGATGCGCGAAGCCAATTTGCGCGCCAGTGGCAGCAATGCGAACTCCTCGCCCGCCCCGGTGGCCCGTTGGCTGTGGCAGAGGATCAGCGGGCCGTAGCCGCAGGGCCCAGAGTGTCAAAATAGTCCACGCACACAGTGGACGCGGCTCATGAATGAAATCTATCCCGCCAACAACGTCGCCGACCTGCTGCCCAAGGATGATCAGACGCTCCTAGATGATAACGCTAACATCGGACTGGAGATGAATACGATCGAACGATTCAACAATCGTGAGTTCCGCAATCATAAACGCTCATTCCTGCACGCGTTGCGCTCTGTATTTCCAATTTCGTTCCACGCGATCGACAATTCCAGCCATGTCCGAGCGTTCGACTTGGTAGCGCGCTGTCTCGATCGGTTCTGCCATCGTGGAGATAGAAAACGTTCCTGTGCTCGCCGGCAATATACCCCAGGCATGCTTAAGTCTGTTCGATGCCAGATGCTTGCGTGGTGTATCGAACATAATCCGTTGCAACTTATGGGCGGCAAAAAAGCGTTCCATTGCCCGAATGTAAGAAATGGCGCCGATTCCACGTCCACGATGTTCTGCATTCCAGATATGAGCGTGCATGGTCGCGCTCACATTCGGTTCAATGTGAGTCAATTCATGCATGCCGATGCCGATATCCCTTACCCTCACTATCAAGATCGTTGAGGGGACGCTCTTCTGACTTGCCTTAAGCGCAAGACCCTCCCGCATCAATCGCCGGCTTGGCATCTTCTTCGGATCAATCCCCAATGTCGTGCGCAGGTCCTCCGACGATGGCCCAAACCAATAATTCAGAATCCTTTCGATATCTGCCTGCTCCAAATCGCACACTGTTATCTCTGATAACACGATATCTGGTCCAGCGAAGGGATCCACTCCTATGCTCATTTCTCGGTCCTCGTTTACAGGGATGCAGTCACCGCCGGGCTCTAGCATTTCACGGAAAGTATCGGATCCACGAGATCACTAGCAGCTGAACCCGCGCGGGTCCCAAGCCGTAGCGGCCGGCATAGCCTCGGGGTTCCGTCACAAGTTCGAACTATGTTCACAGGAGGAAAGCGCGTCTACGATCTCCCTACAATCTACAATACTATTGTGGTTGAATCCGGGGCAGTACACGATCTTCGTATCTTGATGCAAAAAGTGGAATTGCTCCAATTGAGCCATCGAACTGGTGTGATCGCCGGCGACAAAAACGGTACAAGGAAGGTTGATTTGAAGAGGCGTAGCAACATCAGTCAAAAGGCTAATGTTGCTGAGCACGCAGTCCGGACTGGTCAAGCCGCACTCAATCAAATCGAACAAGTACTGGTAGGCTGGATTGGCCCTCAATCTGGTCTCAATATCGATCGGATTGGTTGAGCCAAGCCTTCTCCTGTCGGGTGGATCGATCAGATGCAGCCGTGCCATGGCCCCTCTTCGAAAGAGAACTTCCGCCACTTCAATGGCAACGAAGGCGCCAAACGAGTACCCAACGATCGCATCGATCTCATCACAGCCGCGACTGCTAGCAATTGCAGCTCCAAGTGCTGCGACGGACCCGTACGGCCAGTGATCGTTATAATTCACGCTCTCACTTCTCACGCGCGAGCCTAGTTCTCTCAACATGCGAAAGTAGCATATTGGATAGGCGACAAAATCCGGAAGAAAGACGACTCTCATAACACCTCGTCCGCAGCATTCTCGTCTTCTTGGCGTCCAGTCATTTTGTTCGCGCTTCCAAGAGACCCAAGTGGCAACGTGACCAGGCGAACAGGCAATTGGCCGTGCTGGGCTACCCAACACTTGCATGGCTGATTAGATTGATCCCGGCCGGAAAGAACCCGCGGCTGTTGTATCGCTCGATCGCCTCGTCAAGTTGATAGGATCGGTAATCCAGACGCTGCAGTAGCCCCTGAGAGTTGGATACAATCTTGAGGCAACGTCGAAGATTTTCGTCTACGCGGGCCTCGCCATCCACGGTCGAAACATCCCTTAATCCATGATGGTAAAGATCGTCGCGGTATCCCGCCCCACATCGGGAAGCGTTGATAATGTCGAAATTTCCAAGAGCCGGAGACAGGGCAAGTCCGCCGGTGATCCTGCCAACGTTGACGACCCGGGACCGAGACCTGCCATTGCCATTGACATCAAGCAATTGCACAAGCCGCGGGAAGATCTCGCCGACATCCGAGTCAATGCAAAGGAATATTTTGCTGAAGCGAAGCTTGATTTCGTTAGGACGATCCAACCCGAAGGGTGTCCAGCACAGGGCCGGCTCGACAAGCGCTGGGTCGCGGTCTGATGCCCAAACCTGACAGCCCGCCGCATGGGCGACGAGCGCGATCATTGTGCCAACCAGTCCCATTCCTACGATCAACGCCCGATCATCTTCTGCCAGGCCAGCTCGATCGCACGCGTGGACAGCGGTTGCTCCAATCGTCGCAAGAATGGCGTGTTCCGGCTTGGTGCTTCGATCCATTTTGGATACGAGTTTCCTCGGAACCCTGATGTAGTTCGAGTGGGTCGCGATATTCCAACCCATGGCAAGGACGTCATCGTCACAGCGAACGTGCTCGACAAGGCTGCCGGTCGCAATAACGACACCAACAGCGCAGTAGCCAAGCGCCAGGCGGTCGTCAATCTTACGTAGCTCTGAAATGTAGTGACGTTCAGTTCCCGGACTAACCAAGGAATGCGTGACCCGGACCAGCACTTCGGTATCGCAGATTTCCGGCACGTCGTCCCAATGAAGGCCGACTCCAGACGCCCCTTCAGCAACAATCGTGTATCGCTTCAACACGCTCATGTCGCGGCTACCAGACTGTCCATGCACTTGCCAAAGTCCGGAAACGAGGTCCGAACGCAGGCCCCGCCGACCACGCGCGCACTTAGCTGGTGCGCCAGGAGTATCACCTGCGCAGTCATGGATAGCCGATGATCGCCGAACGATGGAACGTTGGGTTGAGGCTTAACAGTTTGTTGTCCCCGCATGTGAATATGAAAGCCATTGACCTCCACCCGGAGTCCGAGCTGTGACAACATTTCGCGTGTCGCCGCAATGCGGTCGGTCTCCTTGAATGTAAGCTCGAAAAGATCACGAAAAGTCGCCTCGCCAGGAAGCAGGCAGCATATGGCGGACGCCAGAGGAATCTCGTCGATCATGGCGTGGAAGGTCTCTTTGTTATTGAGATCAACTGCCCGCAAGATACCTCCGCCGCGCAGCTGCAGGGTCCCAATTGGCTCTCCGCATGCAGTGCCCGCCTCTTGAATTTCGAGGTCGAAGCCGCACCTGGCCATCCATTCGAAGAAACCCAGCCGGGTACGATTGAGACAGACGTCCCTTACCTCGAACACCGCCTCCGGATTATTCCGATTGATCAGCCAGAAAAGCGCAGCGATGTAAGCGATGGCGGACGGATCTTTAGGTACCTTGGCTTGCCCCGGCATCCGGAAATGTCGGGGCATATAAATCACACGATTGTCTGCCTCATTAACTGAGTCTCCGAAACTGGCAGCCATGATCTGGGTATGATTTCTAGCGAGTACCGGGTATTCGATTACGACGCGGCGGCGCCCAGCAATGCCGGCGAACATCAGTGCGGATACGGCCTGTGCGCTTCCAATACGTGTCCGCACCTCGCCGCCTTTGAAATCACCAGCAAAGATGCGTATCGGCAGCGAACCGCCCTCGCCGAGGTACTCCAACTGACCTCCCATTTGAGTCAATGGATCCACGATCCAATCGAATGGCCTCTTTCGGAGCGTCTCATCTCCATCGACAATGCAATTCCTACCCAAACCCACCAGCGCACCAATCAACAATCGGGCTGCCGCGCTGGACGGCCCGAGTTGGACAGTGGGAACACCCACCTTAGGAAGATCGCGCAAGCTGCCACGAAGGATAGTCTTCCGGCCGTCTTGGTTGTGCTCGATCTCAATACCCAGATGGGCCAACGCCTCCAAAAGCAGCCGCACGGCCACTCCCGTATTTAGATCGTCAATCTCGACAGGTTTGTCGGACAGAGCGGCAAACAGCAACAACCGGTGACTGATTGATTTATCTGAGGGAAGATAAGCGTCAACGCGTGGCCAAGAGGCTCGGCTATTGCTAATAGTTCCACCAACCTCCACATCCGGATAGCTGATCACGACATTGAGCTCCTATACATGTCGGGGTTGATCAGCTCTTCGTCGGTACGCAACTCCGCAAGCTGATACCTTTCGCCAGCACTTGGGCCAAACGGGATCGGACGATCCGTCTGTTCATAGTGACGTCTGCGATTTTTCTTGCGCTCAAGCCCAAGGTTGAAACCCGCCAGATCGATCGGCCATCGATCGAGTAGTGCAGCATCTGCCGCGTATTCGAAGATCTCGGAGCCTCTCTCTGTCCGCACGAGGACTCGGGCGTGCTTGGCGACAGTTTCACCATTAAGGCTTGCGCCGAATATGTTGGGATCTCCGTCGCAAACGCTGATGTCGGCCAGGCCGCTCATCCAATCTCCGCAGGTAAGACAGCGATGAGTCTTGTTCTCCTTGAGCTTGTTAAGGATCTGCCAAAACTCCACCGAGCGTTTTTCTTGATCGACGTCCGTCGCCTGGAATTTCCCTGGATAGGCTCCCTCACGATATTTCACGTTTACGGTCCGCTGTGGATCTCCAAGAAGAACATCGGAGATGATGCTGGATGTGCCGGCGGGCAACGTATTTGACGAGCATGCCGTTTCGATGATCAGCACAACACGTTGCTTCGCCCAACGGCCGATCGCGGTCTCTTGTCGTTGCAGTTTGCGAATAGCCTGCACGTGGCAGGCGAGGCCAACCACGGCGATGTTTTCATTTGGAACACGGTCATATGTTTCGCGAAGCGCATTGAGATACGGCGCCAGCTGATACGTCGATTGCGAATTCGCGATAACTGCGTCTTCCGCATCCGACACAACCGGACTGGCACGCCATCCCTCCGCCGGATCCCGGCCCATTGTCAAAATGTGCCGCACGTCAAGCCGTATCTTGGACGCCAGCAGAAGAGTCGTGACGGCTCCGCCGCTCGACGAGACGCGTCGAATCTCCTCCGACGTCGAATGCGCTCCAAAGAAAGCGGTGAAAATGCCCAACCAGCGTTCATCCGCCGTACGATGGCGGCCATAGAGGTGTATTTCGGATGTATCCGTTTCGGGATCGAGCCCAGGACACACCGCATGACAGTGATTGCAGTCGGCGCATATGGCGGTGTCGAAGTCGAGTTTCGGCCGGACACTATCCTGATCGAATTGAATGAGATTGTGAGGGCATACCAACCCACACGCACCGCAACCGGTGCACAGCTCGACAGCCAATACCTCTTCAAGGAGCTTTGCTACTGACACGAACCTCTCCCTTCGAGATCGAGCTCCATCTTTACGATTTCGAGCTGTACGGCGCTGTTGCCTCTTGTAAACACGCCTTGCCCTACGGCTTGGAAGCCGTATTTCTCGTAGAACTTCACCGCCGTAAGAGTGGCTTCGAGATACGCTTTCGTCGCCCCGGATGCTGCGATCCGATTTAGAGCCGTTTGCAAGAGTTGCTTTCCGACGCCACGAAAGGATCCGTCTTCAGCCACGAAGAGTTTGGTCACTTCAACACCATCAATTTCCACGAAGCCGACGATGAGATCGCCCTCAGCGACCCAGATCGATTCTTTTTGAACAGCATCGAGGTAGATGCTTGGGTCCCGGCCATGGAGCCACATCGCAAGCTGCGCCGCCGAGTATTCCTGGCGACACAGGGTCTCCACGGAATTCCGGTGTACCCGGAATATAGAATCGACGTCCGATTCGGTTGCGGGTCTGATCCGTATAGCTGGTACGGTCATGTCGTCCTCCTGCAGTCTGGTTGATCGGCCCTGACGTCGCGCATGTGAAGACCTTTAGGAAATTGCGAAACTACATTCGCGTGCGTCTACGACTCGACCGGTTGCTTCGTTGACTCTAGCGCTCGCGAAATTGCCGCTTGCAGCGATTCGACAAACTCATCGCCATAGATGGCGTCGTCGTAGTCAATGCTCACGACCAGATTGTCGTGAGACAAATAACTCGTAAGCTCCAGGTGATGGCTGGGGGCGCCATGCAGTGTCTTCATCGAGAATTCGTTTACGGTCCAGTCACCGCTGGCCGACATCTCGATGTCGCCCAGAAAGTTGTAACTTACGTCGCAATCATAGATGCCGGCCGCCCGCCGCGTCGTCTCCTGTCCAAAGAACTCATTGCCGAAGGTATGCGCTATTGGCTTTGCGCGCGCCAAATAGTCTGAGACCTCCTCGACCGTTCCAGGCAACTCGTCGCGATGTACGCGCATTACCAATGGGAAGATGATCGTGAACCAGCCAAATGTGCCGTGTGTCTCGACCGTTGCCCCGTCCACTTCTCTGCCGGCGCCGAGAATGTGAAGTTTTTGGTACTCGTTGCCGCTGAGCGTTGCGAAGGCTGTCAAAATGGCGGCCAGCAGCAAGTTGCTGGTGCGCGCGAGCCGCGACGCTCCCTGCCGCGAAGGCGACTTGAGAGAGCCAAGCTGGATCGTCTTTCGTTTGAATCTTTCCTTTGGCGGAAACGGGCTATTCGGTCCCACCAAGCTTTTCTCGCAGCGGTCCCAGGGAAGGGACCGCCAAAATTCAGATGCGCGGGTACGCTCGAGTGCATCCTGATAGTGTGCAACCCAGGCCGAATACTGCGGCGCAGTCGACCAGCTCTGTATATCCTCTACGTCGCCATGCGTTCCGTCCGCCAATTCCGACAGCAGCAGGATCCATGAATAGCGGTCGACATAGAATTGATGACAGGAGATGATGATTTGTGACGAGAGCCCCCGTTGCACCACAGTGACTGAAATGGCTCTTCCGTTCGCCAGCGAGATTCGCGCTTCGTTAGCCGCGACAGCGGCTTCGACGATCGGGGTTCCAGCCGCGACGTCAATTTGCCAATGAGGCCCGGCCCATTCATTTATATGTCTGACGAGTACGGCCCGAACGACAGCCACGATCTTTTCGACGCCAACGGACGCCGAGCAATCGAGGACACAGGTCTGGCACCACTGATCGAGATCGGGAATCCCACGCGTTGCGAGAAATCGGCGAGTGGGAAGGATCCAGTTGCCCGTTTCTTTTCTCGCCCCAGCAACGCCTGGGTCGACGCTTCTCGACAATGTCAGCTCGCGGATTGGGATGTCCGAGAGCAGCTGTTCGAGGCCAAGTTGGAGGCCCCGGCGTCTCAACGCGGTGATCAGCTGCAACGCTCGCAAAGAGTCGCCGCCATTCTCCAGGAAGCTAAGGCCGGGCTCGACCACCGCACCGCCAAGAACCCGCGCGGTCTCCTGTTCCAATGGGGTCGAAATTTCGGCCGATGACGGCAGAGGCCGCTCTTGACTAAAGGCTTCCAAGATCGCAGCGCGGTCTAACTTGTTGTTCTTATTCAATGGCAACGCCGGTAGCATCAGGAAATGCTTTGGCACTTTATGTCCAGGCAGTTGCCCAGAAAGCTGCCGGCGCAACTCAACGCCGTTCGTGAGCCCGGACACAGGCACGACCGCCGCGAGCACCTGCTTCTCTTCACCCTCATCAAGGGCGATCACGCACGCATCCTTAACGCCGTCCAGGGCACGTAGTGAAGCTTCAACTTCGTGCAAGCTCACTTTCTGACCACTAACTTTAATCACCGAGTCCCTTCGGCCGGTGATTACGATGTGCCCGTCGTCATCATAATAGGCCAAATCACCGGTCGAATAGTATTCCCCGTCCATGGCGGGATTCGTCGTGGTGATCTCGATGGTAGTTCTCGACGAGGGGTCAAACCGCCTTGCTATCAAGTCCGACTGGACAACCAGTTCTCCGACCACACGCGGCGCTGTTACTTGCTGGTCACCCTTCAGGAGAGATACCGAGACCCGCTCAACGGAATGTGCGAGCGGCCAGCTGTCCTCCATTGCGAATGTGCCATGCTGATGCCGCGCATACAAAGCGGTTGTGCATTCGGTCGGCCCATACGCGTTGTACAACATGGATGATGGGGCAAATGCGGCATTGAAACGCGCAATGTCGCTTGCATAGATTAACTCACCTCCCAAAACCAGCTTCTTGGCGCTGGCGTAGCCGCTATCCTTGTCAGCGTACAAACGCCTGAAGTACGGCACCGTCATGTGGAGCGTGTCGATACCGTGCGTCTCGATAAATTGCCTAACCTCGTCGAATTCATGTTGCCTGGGGCTGATCGTACACAAGGTACCGCCCCGCTGGAGACTCACGAAGATATCCATTAAACCGGCATCCCACCCGGCGGACGCGAGCTGGAGGACGCGGTCGCCTGGCTGTACGCCCAGGTAACGAGCGTAGTTCGTGATGTGCGCATCGAGCGATGCGATTGTCTGCAGAATGACTTTAGGCTCTCCTGTTGTTCCGCTGGTAAGAATTGCGTAATCCGAGCAACTCAACTTTAGAGGAGGGTACTGCCTTTCATCTCGCGCTATGTCGCGGTGAAACACGTCCTGCGCAATATCGATGACAGCAACTCCGGCTACTGCCGATGGCTGTGCGGAGCCACTGCAGTTAACGAGGAGTGATGCGTCCAAAGCTCTTATGATGTGGTCAACGGCGCCGACCGGCGTGGCCTGGTCTACAAACAGAACCCGCGACCCGCTGGAGAGCGCAGCCAGAACGCCGACATAAATATGTAGTCCGTGCGAACCATACACAACGACGACGTCGTCGCCTCGACCGGCGGCGTTCATTCTCTCAGCCGTAGCCGCTACGTAGCCGCGCACTTGTTTGAAGCTATACATGCCTCGAGCATCGATAACCGCGACGGCCTCGTTGTCTCGGGCGCGAGCGTTAAAATATTCGAACAAGGCTAACTCTCCCCTGCCAGACCCGCGTAGGTTAAACGGAAGACAATGCGTGGCTGAAGGACGAGACAAACTTGTCGATCTCGGCCTTCGTGATTGTGAGGGGAGGAGTCATTTTGACGGTGGAGACGCGTTGCCCGCCCGTTCTGACGATCACCCCAAGTTCTTCCAGCTTCTCGCGAAGACGCACGCTAATCGGGACAGACTGTTGAGCACCTTCCTGGTCATTCACGTCACACGCGAGCATAAGGCCACGACCGCGGACCAACGTGATACGAGGATCTTCTTGCGCCAACTGCTTGAGGCGGCTGCAAAGATAACCGCCCATTTTGTCGGCGTTCTCCCACGGGCGCTCTGAAAGATGGACGTCAGCCACCGTACACGCCACGGCGCACGCCAATGGCATGAATGTAAATGTCGATGAATGCTCAGAGTAAGTCAGTAGATCTACGAGTTGCGGATCGCCGATGATTGCTGAAATTGGCAAGCCGTTTCCAAGCGCCTTACCGACGACCAACAGATCCGGCAGCATTCCTAGGCGGCTAACAAACGGACTGCCGGTGCGGCCAAATCCTGTGTAGATCTCATCGAAGATCGTTATAACGCCGTACTCAATTCCGACTTGGAGGATCGTTTCAAGGGTCCAGAAAGGCAACGGATGAATGCCTTCGGCCGCCTGGATAGGTTCGACGATCATCGCCGCAGGCAGTTGGCGCCGCGTCTTCAGCGCGTCCAGGTATGTACGGAATGAGCTCGACCAACCCGACGAGTCCTCATCGAGGTCGGCGTAGCAACTCTCAAGGGAAACACTGGGATAGTCCACCGCACCTGCAGGAACATGCTTTCGAAAGAGCTTGTTCGACGATACGGCCAGCGCGCCTTGCGTTTTACCGTGGAACGCGTTGCTGAAATAGAGAACGGAACTGCGGCCCGTCTTAGCGCGCGCGATCTTCAGCGCAACCTCGATACCTTCGGCACCAGTCACGGCGCCCATAACAGAAGCGCGCTCGAAAGGAACCAGGCGAGCCAGCCTTTCGACCAAGGAGTGGCGATGGGGGTTGTCGATGTTCCAACCCGTATGGATGAGAAGTTCAGATTGCCGCTGGATCGCCTGAATGATTTCCTGGCGCCCATACCCAAGATTTGCGGCGCCGCTGCCGCCCGACATATCCAGGTAAGCCTTGCCTTCGGTATCATACAGGTAACAGCCACTGCCACGAACAACAGACGGCGACCTGCTATTCTGCCGCCTGACAGAGATCGATCTTGCTTCACAGTACATACTGTCACCGCTTTAAGGATAGGAGAGGTCGGAGATCGATTTGGCCATCCGGGCTTACCAGCAGCATTGCGAGACGGCCGATTGCGTACGCTCCCGCATCACCGGAGCGCCGTGACCCAACCGACTCCCGCTAGAATCATCAGCGTGCCGATCCCCTGCGCGAGGCCGAGCCGGTCACCTAGGAAAGCCACGCCCATACCTACCGAAAGGACCGGCCCCAGGGCCCCAATCAAGGCCATTCGATTGGCGCCGATCCGCGTCATTGCCGCAGTCACGAGATACACCGGTATAATCGTCGTGATCAGGGCCATCCCTGCGGTCAGCGCGTAGACGCGCCAGGACACGAGCAGGGCCGCAACGTCCCTCGTGAGCGCAAATTGAAGAATGCATGCGGTCGAGCCAACCAAAATCACAAACGACGCTGTCCGAAGCGAGCCGACACGATGCCCGACACTGCTGTTCAGCACGAGATAGAGCGCATAGGTAGCCGCGCTAAACCAGGCCAAGCCTGCGCCTCGAAGCATCTCCGATCCGGAAATCGATGCACCGCCGATCAGAAGCGCCAAGAGGCCGGCATAAGTGATGACAAGCGCCCCAACCTCCGAGACCGTTGGCCATCGCTTCAGGATCAGAATTGAAAATACCATCACAAAACTTGGATAGCTGTAGGTTATCAGCCGGCTGGTTCCTGCCGACAGAAACTCCAGACTCCAGAAATCCAGGTAGCTCGACACATAAAATCCGGAGAAGCCCATCAAGAGCAGGAGTGATTTCTCCTTTATCGTCAGAGCAGCACGGTCCGATCGCGGCATCTGCCGGTCTGAAACAAGCAGAAGTATTGAAGCAATCGGCCAACAATAGGCCATACGCATTGCGAGAATCGTGATCGGATCTTGAAGCTCTACGTAAGCGAGCTTCACGAGCACCGGCCGAACTGAAATGCAGGCGATCCCGACAACGCCGAGAGCTGCACCGACAAGATTTCGACGAGTGGGGAGGTCTGGTGCGAGCCAGTGTTTCAAAGAGAGGCTGATCATCATTCTCAACTGAAGAGCATCACGCATATTATTACTCTCTGCAGCGCACGTCTGACGCTACGAGGAGGATTGAGCCCTAGCACGCAAAACCTGTAATTGCACGCCTAACTCTTCTCTACTTGCCCAAAATGTTTTCGTTCAACCCAACAAAAAAACTTATGCGGGTCGAAGCGCGCTGCGCCCGCTCAGTTTGAGGTGACGGCAATTTTCTCGGGATCACTATCCCGGAACGTCCGCAGAATGATTGAAGCAGAGTTCCAGCGAACAAGGCCAAACGCAGCCTCCTCGGCAAAAGAGAGAAGACATCGTTTGATGTGTTCGCCGCAGTGGTCCGCCCGGCGAAACGCTCACGCGAGGCTCCGCAAGCGGAGCGGAATGCGTGCATCCGCAATCGATTGCTCTGTGCACCAGGTGTACTGAGGCTTCTCACATTATCCGATGTTGGCAGCGCTTGCGCCAAAGTATCGCGCTATGACAACGAGCGTTCTGCGGTCGGCTCGGGACGAGAAGAATTCCGAGCGCAGATTGGAGCGCCAACAGCCTCAAAGAGCCATTCACGAAAGCGAGCAACTTGCTCGCAGTTATCCAAGTCTCTGGGACAGACCAGATAGTATGCCTCGTCCGCGCTAACTTCCATGTTGAGAGCCTTCACCAAGGAGCCCGAAAGCAGATCCGGCTCCGCAACCCAGCCTCGTGCGAGAGCGATGCCTGATCCTGCAACGGCGGCCTGAATTGCCAACAGACTATCTCCGAAACAAAGTGTTGGCTTCCGAAGCCGCGCCTCTTCCCCACACGTTGAAAGCCAAGATAGCCAATCGGACCGGCTTGCTTGGCCGTGGCCGCTGGCCGACACCTCCAATAGTTCAAATCTCTTCAAATCGCTCACACGCCGCAGACCTTCTGCCGGGAGCAGATTCGGACTGCATACCGGAAATATGGAATCGTTCTGCAGAAATTCCTGCCGCGTGTTATTATCCCGTTTGTCGGCACCAATTGCGATCGATACGCTTCTTACTTTACCCGTCATTTCCGGCGGACCAGCGCCTATGTTCAAACGCAGATGGATGTTCGAGTGTCGCCGGCTAAACTCCTTAATGCGTGGCATGAGCCATTTCGCGCCTATGCACGGAGGCGCGTAGACTACTAATTCATCGTCCGCCAATCCGTGAACGGAATCGATCATGTGCTCCATCTGGAACAATACACTTCGGATCGGTTGGTAGAGAATGTGACCCGTAGCCGTCAGCGCTACAGTACGAGCGCTTCGAGAGAAGAGCTGCACGCGGAGCCGCCTCTCCAGCACCCTCACCTGATGGCTTATTGCCGCTTGCGTAAGGTGCAGCTCGTCAGCAGCTCTCGTGAAGCTCAAGTGGCGTGCGGCGGCTTCGAAGGCCTGCATTGACTGGCACGATGGGAGATTCTTCCGCGTCATTCCGAACGTCAGCCCGCTACGTCAACACAATACCTTAGCTTGTATTCTTCTATTTATGCTACCCCGCGTCGCAGCCCGCAACGCAACATGATCTCGTTTTCATTTTGCTTCAGAGCGCACGGATTCATCTGGCGATTATTTAAATCGCTATGCATTCTCAAAGACGGCGATACGATTCCTCAAGTCCGCAGACCTTGTAATCTCGGATTTGCATGGCTTACCCGCGCGTCGTGCTAAGCCCGTGGAAGGTGGCCGTGGCGATCTTGCCAGCATCATCCGTTCGGAATCTCGCGCAATTGCGTCGACGATCACTGGTTTTCTGCGCGATTTGGTCGCTCGCTTCGCAACTTTGCAGGAAAACACACTGCTCTTTCAGCTAGCGTTCTCGAACGCCGTCGGGCCAGCAGGATCTTACCAAATCCTGTCAGCAACCGAACGAACGCGAAGGCGTGAAATCTCTCGCTTGCGGTAGTTGCTTGAGGTCAGAGCGCATTTAGTACGTGTGACGGAGATCACGCTTAACTACCATTGGACTCGCTCTTCGAGATATCCCGATGCACAGTGCATTTAATCATAAATTGATTGCCTTCCGCTCCAACCGCGCGATTGTCCCGGCCAAGCTAGCGAGTAGTTGAAGCATGCTCCAACTGCGTGAGCGAGGAAAAGCGCGCGACGGCCTCGCTCCCGCGAGAGCAAGGCTGCACGGTGGGCGAAATCCGCGATTTGGGCAAGACTGCGCGACAAATTGCGTGTGACGACGAAGGCGTGAGAAAACGTGCAGCTTTCATGCTAAGCCGAGACGCGATCAAACTGCACTGTAACATCTTGTTCGCTGCCGATCGTCGTCCTCTTCACCAGAACATCGGGTGATCGTTGCCCCACCTTCTCCGCGCAGATCGCCAGCAGATATTCTTGTGCCGGACGAAGTTGCCAAAACTGCCATCTTGCCGGGTCATCGGACAAGTCTGGAGCGATTTGCAGTTCAACCAGGCCGTCCCGTTCGAGCCGAACGTCGACCTTCTGCAGGGGTAGAGACACGCCCATTCCGCGAGCTTTGAGATAGGATTCTTTGAAGGTCCAATGTTGGAAGAAGCGATCAAGCTGCTGCTCCGGCGGCAGTCGGCCGCACTCTGCAAGTTCAGCCGCCGTGAACACTTGTCTCGCCACATCAAGCGGGCTTTCGCGAACGAAAATGTTTTCGACGTCAATTCCTATCGCGCGACTTCTCGCGACGGCGAGCGCGATCAACCCGGCTGTATGCGACACGTTGAAACAGAGACCAGCCACTTCTGTCTTCGTCTCGTCGATCTCTGGGCGTCCGTAGGGATTGACTGAGAAAGCCCAATCTTTCGGATCAATTGGCTCATATCGAGATAGCACCGTACGAACGAGTGCGCGCGTTTGAAGATATCGCGCTCGATCACGATCAAAGCGAAACCTTCGCTCTTGTTGCCTTTCATCCAGGCTCAGAAGCAATCGGTAAGTCGCCGCTTTCGCAGGATCGATCTGGTCGCTCGCAAGCCACAAGTGAATCTCGTCTCGCGAGAGGCCGATCAGGGAAGAACCAATCATCATCACAGTCAACCGCCGCGCCGAATCCGATGTCAGCGGACAGCAGTTCCTCGCTCAGCAGAGCTATTGGGATTGCTTGTTTTCCACCTGGGCTCGTATTTGATGCATCCTGGGCATGCTTCTACGATGACAGTTTTGTTTCACGACCTCGGGTTTGGCATACCACACTGATAAGCCGATGATGAGATCAAGACTGCTCGCGTTCGTCAAAAATCCAAGGAGCGCGGACCGCGCTCGTTTCAGCCACCAGGCAACAACCTCTGTTGATGTGTGACCGCGGACACCTCGGGCGCGATCGTCCGCCGGCTTGTATGCGACACGAAAAACGCCACCCGGCATCAATACCCGTGCCAGATCGGCTTGGCTGCGAGTATGCACCTTCGAAAAGTCGGTCTTCAAAGAGACTTCTGGCGACGACCGTCGTCAATGCCAGTGCCTTCAAGTCGAGCCGCGACTTTGCAGCTTGGACCGGACTGGCCCCCCAGCAGAATGGGAGCAGAGGAGAAATGGCATCGGCCGGCATCGCGGGGCCGGGATCAATCCCGCCGACGTCGCGAAGTGCCGCGCATAGGTTGAGCGCCGAACAGCTATTCGCCGTCGATGAAGCAACGAACCAGCGGATCATGTGTCCGACGGGCCTGCCGGTCGATCCGCTTGATCTGGTCGAGCGGAGATCGCGGCCGCGATCTGACCGCGAGTGCCGCTCAGTCCTCGTTGGCGGCGATCGATTCCATCAGCGAGACCAGTTGGCGCTGCACGGTCTGATCCTTGATCTTGCTGTAGGCGCGCAACAACCGGAGGCTGAACGCGCTGTCGAGGAACAGCAGGCTCTCGACTTCGCGGGCCTTGTTGTCGCCGTCGTAGAAGAAGGTCACCGGCACGTCCAGCGCGCTCGCGATCTGCTGAAGGCGGGCGGCGCCGACGCGGTTGACGCCCTTTTCGTACTTCTGAACCTGCTGGAAGCTGACGCCCAGCTTGTCGCCGAGTTCCGCCTGCGAGATCTTCTGCTCGACACGGCGCAGACGAATCCGCTTGCCCAACTCAATGTCCGGCTTGCCGGCGCTGCGCTGCTTCATCTTCTTTGCTGCTGATCTGTTCATTCTGGTCACCTATCCTTCCAATCGAATCCTAGTCTTCTAGGTCGGGAAACCGTGCATGATGTACCGCGTAAGGTTCCTTGGATCGTCAGTTGGTCGTAGGTGTCATGGCAATCCCGGAAAATCGCAGGATGGTATCCTGACCCAAGGGCACCTGAACCGACTTTGCCGATTAACCAAAGTTGATCGCGGCAGGTTGTCTATCGACACTCCCGCCTTCTCATTTGACAGAATATTGACAGAAACACAACTACCGCGAGTTTTAATCATCACGGATCTTGATCGTCATGCTTACCGGGCGGCACGACCTCGTTCCCGCATTCCTACCGGGCTTCGTTTAACAGTGGTGCGGGAGGAGCGTTCGCATTGCTGCTGGACAATGTCGAAAGCTGTGGATCATCGGAAACAAGCCCGCGCACTACCACACTGAGCAATGCAGCGGCATACTACGAGGATCTTATCGCCAAGGGACGAATGACCGTGTGTCTGCACGATGGCATTGTGGCCAACGCTGAGCCGGGCGACGTAACCCTATTGTTCATATCGCCTGAACTCGTCGGGCTTGGACTTGGTGGGCGGCTGCTCGAGATTGGAATTGCCCAGGCCCGCGTTGGCCACAGCGGGTCAATATGGCTCGAAGCAACGATCAATGCCGAAGGCTTTACCCAAAGCATGGCTCTCGAAGTCTGGGCGGAGGCTCTTTCGCTCATGGTCTCAGCGGCGAGTCTGTCGAGATCGAGTACATGGAACTGCGAACCCGGAGCATTTAGATGCGAATACAATGAGCAGGATGCGGCCGCTGCCCTGTGCCGAGCCGGATCAAGGCTGATTGTGGAAAGCACAACGGCGCGATGAAATCGAATGGCGTCGAACCGCCCCTTCAAAGAGCAATGAGGCGTAGCTGATCTTGCCACCGAACCCGAGCGCGGACCGGCGGAAGAGCTCGACGGAGGAATTCGTTGATGTGAAGGGGGACGCAAGCGACATTCACGCCCACCTTCTCAGACCGCAACAGCAGATTGGCACGATCAATCAGAGTATCGCCGGCAAGAAAGCCGATGGTCATCAGCCTTAACTCGGAGCCCGTGACATATACGACCTGAGCTCCTCGCTGGCGAATTCTCTCTACCCCCGCGCACGCGCCATGCAGCCGTACTTCAACTGCCTCCAAACAGTACGCCTCGTACGATTGCGCACCACAACGTATGCCCTCCGTCGGGGTGAGGCGCAACCTGATTGTGTTCGTATCGAGCGTTTTTGCGTTTGCCGTGCAGATCTTGCGCGCAATGTAGCGTTTGGCGCGGGAAAGCAGCGACCTCGAACGGCTAGATTGGAGCGCAGGAAGGTCCGTCATCGGCAACGAGACGAAGGAAATTCATTTGGCAAAGCAACGCCGGCCTGTAATAGGAGCCGCGAGCAGCGGCGTTTACCTCGATGAACCGCCCGAAAGAAATCGCTGGCCGCTCGCCGCACTGATCGTTGCTTGGCTAAGCCGTGTAAGGATGGGCAAGCGCCGCAGAATTGAGGGATTTCCCGTATCTGATTGGTTGCGGAACGATATCGGCTGGACGCAAGATCACACGAAATCGACGCCTGATAGAATCGACGAGATGAGGCGAAATCATATCGGGTGGCTTTAGCTGCGCCGGTGTGTGCTCGAGAATTCGACATCAGGCTCGCGGGCAGATGTCGTGCAATCCTGATCCTGCTATAGGTCACCGTTTCGACCACTGAAGTGAGTAGTCCGTCTAGCTCTTTGGATAGGACGATTCATTAACGCGCATCTCTGCGAGCCTCCCTGGCATGGCCGGAGAGCTCGGCATCACCGGACCACAATGGATGATCCTCGCGGCCTTGGAGGATCTCGACAAAGGCGATGGCGTCCCAGTCAATTGATGTGCACGGCAGCTGCAACAGCACGGCATCACCAGCGGCGATGCGGTCACGCGCAGTTCCGATTACCGCGGGCCCCTTCCCTCATCGAACTGAAGTCTAAGAGAGCGGTCGCCCCACCATTCTACCTATTAGCGCAATCAAAATATGTTACTCGTTTAAATTGTTTGCGGTTACGTTTATAAGCAGCCAGCTCCGCTTATGGAGCGATATGGAGTCGGCAATGTCTCAAGCAAACTGGAAATTGGCGAAATGGATGGGCGCGGCTTGCCTCGGGCTGCTGCTGGCGGGACCGGCAAAGGCGCAACCCCTCTGGACCTGGAGCAACCAATACGGCTCGACCCTAGCGGTCAACAGCTACAACCAGAGCACAGGCGCGATTTCCGGCACCTATACCAACAACGCGAGCAATAGCTGCGATGAAGGCGCGCCTCAGGCCATGACAGGTTGGCTCGCCCAGACCAATAACGGCACGGCGATCAGCTTTTCAGTCAACTTCGTAGGTTGCGGCTCGACTACCGTGTGGACCGGACAGCTCAATGCTGCGTCGGGCTTTCAGGGCCTTTGGCTGCTTTCGCTCGCCGAGCCGGTGGTTTGGAATGGCATCAGTGCCGGGGCCGACACCTTCACTTTCGCTAACGGCGACAAGTCGAAATTGACGTCAGCTGGTGGCGAGGCGGCTCTGGGCGGCGCAGGCGAGAAGCTCTCGAACACGAAGAATCGCAAATGACATAACTAGCCAGTGTGACGACGTTTCGAACAACGTCGTCACACTGTCCGCCTTCATTGCATGGCAAAGAGGCCGAATGCAGTGCGCCACCTTGCGGCGCCTCCGAAACACCCGGCTCTCCATTTCGTCGGCTGCTGACACACATCCCGAAGACGTCGCATCGCCGTAGTACGTCGACACGCGAAACACCTCGGATTGCGTCCGGTGTTCGTGGCATGCCCTGAACGGATCGTCATGGTCATCCTGGACCTGCCTCTCTGCCCAGCGAACAGGCGGCCGTTGCGATTGTATGCAAAGCCCCAATGTGAAGCTGAAACGACGCAAATGTGAATCCGAGGCGAGATTGTTCGTTCGTTATGTACAGTGTTTGTCGGAGCAAAGGCGCCCAAAGCGCTGGCAAAGTCAGCGCGTCGGCCTCGTCCGAACAGGGGGCAATGCAGATGGGAGATATAATGTTCGACCGTGATGGCAACTTGATCTCTCAACTCCTGCTTTACGTTGTTCTGTTGCTTATTGTTGCGTCTCTGATGATTGCTGCATGGCAGAGAACTTGATGATTGAAACCAGTCGCGGCGAGTTGCTGGAGGCTTTGGTGGAGCGCCATAATGGGGAAATCGGGTTCGGGCGTTGGAATATCGATCCTCGTTAAAAAGACGTTCCGGTGGCGTTGCAACAGAGCGTAGATTCAAATCGACGTCCGCACTTTGTACGAAAAGAACCAATCTGAAGCTGAGACACGAAGAGCGACGAGATTGTTCGTTGTTGCTACCGTGATCGTCGGAGCAAGGGCGCCCCAAATCTGTCTTTCCGTCTGCGCGACCAAGCCGGGCGCAAGCTGTCGATCTGTTGCCCCGCACTGTTGCCTGCCGCAGGGGGGAGCGCGCTCATCCGAGCAGTGCTATTTCGTCTTGCGACGTGGGGGCGCCGGCTTACGGGCATTAGGCAAGGTCCAGGGTGTCGTCGCACCTTTGGGGGGCTCAACAAAGAGTTCAAATATATCAATACCTAGCGATTCGGCAGATCCGCTCGAGAAGTTCAATTGTCGCGTTTTTTGATTCCGCTCAAGACCGCCCACATAGGAGCGGTCAATCCCGGTATCGCGAGCCAATCGCGCCGGCGATGTCGCGATCGCCGTCCTCTCGGCCGGCGTTCGCGCCTCATGGTGGCCGTCATCGGGATTGTCTCGACTGCGTTCGGCTTGCGATATTGGCCCCTATCAGCGCCCGACGCTCACCCGACGCGACGGATTTTCATCGCTCATGAGGACACTTGATCGACATCACGATTGGGCTCAAATCAACTAAAGCCGCGCAGGACGGTCCAATCGGAAATCGGATCTCGCCTGGTTCTAAGTGTGTTGATCGGATCTTCATCTGCAAAGCCCAAGGCCATCCCGCAGAAGACCAATTCCTCAGTGGACAATCCGAGCAATTCCATCAGAGTCTTTGGGTAGCGCGACCAGTATTCCTGCGCACAGGTCGAGAGTCCTTCTTCGACGGCAAGTAGCATCACCGTCTGGATGAAGATACCGAGGTCCGCCCACTGCGGCGAGCCCAGCCTTCGGTCGAGACAGAAAAACAGGCCGACTGGTGCGCCGAACAGCTGCCCGTTTCGAGTCAGTTGTCGCATGCGACCAGCCCGATCTTCCCTCGGAATGCCCATCACCGCATAGAGATCCTCTCCGTACTCCCAGCGCCGGCGCCGATAGGGATCCCACAGCGAGTTTGGGTAAATCTGGTATTCTGGAGGCTCCCCAATGGGATTTGCGCTAGCGCGCCTCTTTAGTTCGTCGAGCGGACCACCCGTGAGCGCGTAGACACGCCATGGCTGAAGATTCCCTCCCGAAGGTGAGCGGCGGGCTTTCTCCAACAGCGTGAGCACGCGTTTTTCGGACACCGGATCGGGCTTAAAGGAACGGACCGAAATGCGCCGCTCGATGGCTTCGGAGACATTCATACGACTAACTAATATTTGGGGTGGATTGAAATTGACCAGGAGCGTGAGTGACAATTACCATGAAAATTGTGCCAAGACTCTTTGGCAAGGCTCCTGGTCGAGGCAGGCAAGTGAACGGATTGCAGGTCAATTCACAATCAAGCGTGCAGACAAGGCCGCGTGCGAATGCCGGGCGTCGATGCAAACCACCGGGAGATCGACCCTACGAAGGGCCTGCCACAGTTAACTCGCCATCACTGCCGGGCTGAGATATCCACCGTTAGCTCAGTCCTTCCTCGACGTGGCAGAGTGCGCACAGCGTCGGCACATGCATGCGCGATAGGATCATTCAGAACTTTTTTATTGCAGCTTTGGATGTCTGCAGGAAGACCGCGAGCATCGATACCGCAAATAACACGGCCAATTGGAGAGCGCCGACTACGGCTGTCTTGGGGCTGATTTCCAGGTGAATATCCTGCCACATCAACATTGCGAGTGGCGTTTTGGTTGGCGAGCTCAAGAACATACTCAAGACGAGATCATCGAACCCGGCGAGGAAGGCGAAGAGGAAGGCGCTGGACAGGGCGGAAACGAGAAGTGGCAGCGTAACGGTCAAGAAGGCCGTCATCGGCGCGGCCCCCAAACCGACCGCTGCTCGCTCGACATCCATGTCGCTGTTTTGCAAGGCGGCCGTCATGATAATGACCACATAGGGAAATCCGAGAACCGTAAAGCCCAGCCAGAAACCAGCGATTGTACCGTTGAGCTTCAATGCAACAGTGAGAAAGAACAACCCGATTCCAAGCACGATTTGGGGCAGGATCATCGGGACAATCGCGGCCAGCCACATGACCCCGCGTGCGCGGAAGGCACCTCTGGTTAGAAAGACACTATAAGCTGTCCCCACCAGCGATGCCGTGGAAGCGGAAAGTGCGGCCATGCTGAAGCTGAAGAGGGCTGCGTCGCGCCAGCGTTGATCGGCGAGCAGCGACTTAAACCAGCGTGTAGAAAGGCCCGGAGGTGGGAACATGAGATAGGGTGCATTACTGAACGCGATCATGACGACGACGATCATCGGCGCCAGCAGGAACAGCAGGACCGAGATGAAGAGGATGTAGAGACAAGGACTGGCGACAAAAGCCATTGCGTCGCACAAAGTAAGAAGCGCTACGGCCGCCTGGCCGATACCCAATCGCCGATACCAGGCACCACTGCGCAGGCCGCCTCGTCCGGACCGCCATCGATCGTTTCCGTCAGCTCCCGGAGCGACAATGTTCCGGCGAAACAGGACGAGGAACGCGGTCACCCCGAAAAACAGCATGCAAGCCAGGGCGGCTGCGAAATCGAAATCCGCTAATGTCGAGACGCGGACTTCAATAGCCTGGGCCACCATGTAGTCGCCAGGGGCTCCAAGCATGGCTGGCGTGATGTAAAAGCCAAGGGCGCATAGAAAGACCAGCGCGCACCCGGCCGCCAGTCCCGGAAGCGAAAGCGGAAAAACGACCGTCCAGAAGACGGTCGCTGGGCCGCTGCCAAGGCTCTGCGCGGCCTTGATCAGCGCCGGATCAAATCTCCGCAAGGCGCCGTAGAGCGGCAGGATCATCATCGGCAGAAGGATGTGGACCATGCCGACATAGCTGCCAAAACTGCTGAAGACCAGCGGCAACGGCTCGCTTGTCAGGCCGACGGCAATGAGCAACCGGTTCGCAATGCCGGAGCTGCCAAGGATCGCGATCCAGCTATAGGAACGGATCAGGATGCTGGTCAGATAGGGAATCGCCACGAGCATCATGATCGGAACGGCATAGCGGCGGATCCGGGTCGCTACGAAATAGGCATAGGGATATCCCAGCAACGCGCAGAGCCCGGTGACGGAAAACGCCATCCATAGGGTCTTGAGGAAAATTCCCAACAAGACGGGCGTGCGAATGATCTCGGTGTAGGCCTGAATGCTCCAATGCCCCTGATGCCGCAGGCTGATCCAGACGACGATGGCCATCGGCGCGGCGTAGCCGACAATCAGAAGCGCAACTCCGGGAAAATAGAGAGCTATCCGTCCCGCCCGCCCGGATCGCCCATCAGAGAAATTGGTGATCTTAGCCTCCGGCAATCCAGCGCTCCCACTCAACGATGGCGCGTCGCAAGCCAGTTTCTCCCGTGGTGTCCACCGCATTCCAGAAGGCGTAGTCTTGGACAATCTGTCGCTCCTTGAGCTCGGGCGCCGTAGGCATTAACTCTGCCCGCTCTTTGGAGAGGTGTTGGAACGCTCGAGCGTTGGTGGGTCCATAGGTGATAAGCTCAGAGAATCTCGCCTGAGGCTCCGGACGGCTCATATAGGCGATGTATTTCTGCGCATTCTCAACATTCAAGGCTCCCTTTGGAACGGCCCAGGCTGCCCATTGTAAAATGCCCTGATTCCAGCTCTTGCCGATCTTTGCTCCTTGATCATTCGCGCCGTCGATGCGTCCATTCCAGGCGCTTCCAACCGTTGCCTGTTGGTCGACCTGGAGCTGCACCGATTCGGCTCCGCTGGCCCACCATTTGACGACATTGCTTCGCAGATTATCGAGGCTCCGAAACGCACGCTTCCAGTCCAGCGGATAGAGCTTTTCGGGTGGAACACCATCGGCCAGCAGCGCGATCTCATAGGTCGCGCCATCTGCGGCATTGGTCCCGGCGGCAAGTGTCCGCCTTCCGGGAAAATCTCGAGAATTCCATAGATCGGCCCAGCTTGAGGGGGCCTTGCTTCCGTACTTCGCGGCTTCATATGCAATCAGCATCGAGTAGATCATCGCCGGCGCGTAGTTGTTCTCGGCAGCAATGACGTCATAGCCCTCCCGGTCCTTGTTCGCCCAGAGATCGTAGTCGATGGGAAGCAGCAATTTGTCCTTCTCGAAGTTGGCGATCGCGCCTCCGGAGAGCAGAGAGACGTCGTGCTTGGGAGCTCCTGCCAGGACTGCCGCCAACTGCACGCCGGACGCCACGCCTGGCTGATGAATGACCTTAATTCCGGTTTCCGCTTCAAAGGGTTCGGAGTAGGCGTTCAGTTGAGCTGCCCCCATGGACCCGCCGCCGTCATGGACGACCACGGAGCCGCTGCCTTTCAGCATTGACCCAGCAATGGCTGGCGCCGGAAAGGTGAACCCCGCACCGCCCACCAGCACCGCGCCGCCAAGCAATGTCCGTCGGGTGAGTTCAAGCGGCATGGGAGTTCTCCTGATTTATGACGGGGGATTGGTCGAATAGACGAACGCTACCCGAACGGAAGCGCAGGACGGCCACGTCGCCCGGCCGCCAGGCGCGCTCGCGCGCTGGCTGTTCGGCGATCAGCCGGTGTCCGGCCGCCTCCACCAGCACCGTTTGGGTCGATCCGCTGAAAGCTGTCTCGATGACGCGGCAGGCCTCGCCCCCCTCATGTTCGGGGCAGAGCACGACGTCTTCCGGGCGAACCCCGGCCCTTGCACCTGTTCTCGGACTATCTGCCGCAAGTGCAAGTGCGAGCCCCGTCGCAAATCCGACGACGCGCAGACTGCTGTTGTAGAGCGGCAGGAAGTTCGTGCGGCCGATGAAGTCAGCGACAAATGCATCGGCCGGGCGGTGATAGAGAGCTGCCGGCGTACCCACCTGACGAAGTCGGCCTTGATCCAGCAGCGCGATCCGATCTGCCATCGACATCGCCTCTTCCTGATCATGGGTAACGAGAATAACGGTGGTGCCGAGCTCTTTCTGAAGCAGCTTGAGCTCAAGTTGCATATGCTGCCGCAGCTTCCTGTCCAGCGCACTCATCGGCTCATCCATCAGGAGCACCGTCGGATTGGAGATCGTCGCCCGCGCGATCGCGACGCGCTGCTGCTGGCCGCCGGACAGTTCGCCAATCGATCGCGCACCAAGCCCGGTCAGCTTGACAAGATCGAGCGCCGTCGCGACCCGCTGCCGGATCTCCCGGTCCGAACAACCCCGCCGCCGCAACGAATAGGCAAGATTCTCCGCGACGGTAAGGTGGGGGAACAGAGCATAGCGTTGAAACACCATACCGATACCGCGTCGGTGAGCTGGCACACGGTCGATGGCCTGTCCGCCAATCAGGATCTGGCCCCGGTCTGCATATTCGAAGCCGGCGATCGTCATGAGGGCGGTCGACTTCCCCGATCCGCTCGGACCAAGAATGGCGAGAAACTCGCCTGCCTGTACTGTGAGGGACAGATCATCGAGCGCGACCGTCGGGCCATAGGCTTTACTCAGCGACCGAACCTCGACGCTTTGCCCCTTGACCGTGCTCATATCGGTCTCTCACCTGACGAGCGGAAGGGAGTGATCGAGCGCCGAAAGACGCTCGGGTGCTTCATTGGTCACAATGAAGGTCTCCCCCAGGCTCATCGCAAGACGAGCTTCGCTGTCGAGGAGGATCATGTGCAGGAAGATCACCATTCCGGGCGCGATGGACACTGGATTGCCTGTATAGGCCATCGGCCACTCCATCCAGGTTGGTGGATAGGACGTTCCGAGGCTATAGCCGCAGGCGTTGAGTCTCGCATGCTGAAACCCGCGGCGATCGAGCACCTCGGCGTGAGCATCGAACAAGTCACCAAAGGTAAATCCCGGCTTCAACCGCTGCTGGCAGGCGGCGAGAGCCTCGACCGCCGCAGCATGCATGCGATGTTGCGTGGCGCTCGCCTGCCCGACCAGCGCCGTTCGCATGAGGACCACATGGTAGTGGCGATAGGCTGCCGCGAACTCTATCGTCACCTGGTCAATCCCACCGATCGTTCCTTTGCCGGTGAAATATCGGCATTGCAGAGCGTTATCGCCGGCCCCGCAGACGAAACGTCCAGCCGCCGGATCGCCTCCCGCCTCGAGGACCGTGCCGTAGAGTTCGGCCAGGATGTCGGACTCGGAATTTCCGGGCACGCACCTGGTCACTCCGTTGCGCCATGCCTGGTCGGCAATGCGGCCGGCCTTCCGAACATAGACAAGCTCGGCGGGGGACTTGATGAGGCGCAGAGCCGAGATCAGCTCGGACGCATCCTCCAATTTTGCATCCTTGGCAAATGCCGCGTCCACCAGCTTGCCGCGCTGCGCATTGAGCGTTGTGGCGCCATATTCGACGCCGATCCGGCTGCCGAATTTGAAGCGATCGCGGATCGCGCCAAATAACGTCTCGGCGGGGTTCGCGCCGTGCTGATCGACCCAGAGGCGGACATCGTCGACTGTCGAAGTCAGCCGTGCCTGCCGAATGTCCGCAGAACGCGTCAGCAACACCATATCACCGCTAACGCCGAACCAAAGGCACTGAAACTGCGAGTATCCGGATGTGTCATAGCCGGTGAGCCAATACATGCTTTCCTGTCGAAATATCAAAAGTCCCGACAGGCCAAGCCGGATCAATTCATCTTGCAGCCGCTGCTGCCGTCCCTCGAATTCGGAGCGCGTGAAGTGAAGCGCCATTTGATCCCCCGCATCATGCCCGCCATCGTGAACTCCCCTCAATGGTTCGATCGTTGCCCACCTGATTCCAGGCGTCCGAATACAAATACCGCTCAGAAGCTCATGATATCGATGGTATTTGGGCCGGATCGAAATTGACGAGGAGCACGAATGACAATTGTCGTGAAAATCGTGCCACGCGTGGCCGTCTCGTTATTCCCGTTAGTCGGTCATATCCCTCAAATGCTCCCCGTCCTCTTCGACGCCTCCAGCCGGCTGCTTGGCTCGCGGCATCGGGGTTCTCACAAAATTGGCGAACGGCAGTTCATCGTCCTCAGGCTGCTCAAGCATCATGTCCCCGCATTCTCAAGCCCAGTTGTGAAGGGGCGGATTTCGTTCGTTCAGCACATAGTTGCCGATCAAGTGATACTTCCACCGCACGGGGTCATGCAGCGTATGCGTGCGGGCATTGCGCCAGTGCCGATCGAGGTTGAGGCTTGTGCGAGCACTGCTCGCGCCGCCAAACTCGAACAGCTTGGATGAGGCGAACAGCGCCGTATCGTTTGCCAGTACTTTTGCCTCGGCGACCGCGACAGAGGCGCGCGCAACATCCGCTTCGTCATGATGGTCCCGCACCGCATCCATGATGCGAGCGGCCCGTTCAACCATCGCGCCGGCGGCGTGCACCCGGATTTGGAGATCACCGAGCGAGGCGATCGTATGGGGATCATCCTGCGGACGTTCCACGCCACTATCGATCCAGGGACGCGACGCCGCCCGCGCAAGCCGCACCGCCTCCGCAAAGGAAGCCCGCGCAATTCCGAGGTCAATCGCAGCGTGCAAGAGCTGGGCGAAGGGACCGCTCAGGCTCGGCCTTGAAAATGATTTGTGGCGCTCGATGACATGCGCGGGATTGACCTCAACGTTATCCGCAATCACCGTGCCACTTGCCGACGTTCGTTGCCCGAATCCGTTCCAGTCGTCGACGACCGATAAGCCGGCAGCATCGCGCTCCACATACACATAAACGACGTTGCCATCATCGTCGACGCCGGAGATGGGTATCCAGTCCGCGAACAACGCGTTGGTGCAATAGACCTTGTGGGCCTTCAGTCTCAGGCCCGTGGCCGTTCGGCTGATGCGGCCGCGGATGTCCTGCACATCCCTTCCGCCGGCTTCGGCGAACGCATTGCCGATCACTTTACCGCTCAGCACTTCAGCAAAGAAGAAACGCTTCTGCTCCTCAGTGCCGATGCGATGCAGGTTCTCGAGCAACAGGTAGTTGTTCTGCGGAAGCTGCCCAATCGACGGATCGGCCTCCGAGATCGTCGCCACGACCTCGATGATGGTCTCGTACGAAGCGCCAGCGCCGCCGAACTCGGGTCGGATGCCGATACCCCACAATCCGCTTTGGACAAATTGCCTGACTTCCCCGTGCGGCAGGCGACGCTGACTGTCGCGCTCCGACGCACCGGAGGCCAACGCCGGGGCAAGCTCTCGCGCGACCGCAAGCGCTTCCTCGGACGTGCGAATCACACGTGTGGCAGCGTGCGAGGACGCTCGATCCAAGTGCGTGATGGGGGGCGCTACATTCATCGCGGTTGCTACCTTTCGGACGCCCTGGACGACGTGGCCAGGCCGACGAGAAACTCGAAGATGATCCGAGCGCAGAGAAATCCGGCGAGACCCGCGGCATCGTGGGGCGGGCTGACGCAGTTGATGTCGATCGCAACGATATTGAGCCGGCGCAGCGATCGCGCGACCAGCAAGCCCTCCCGTGCCGTGACGCCCTCCCAGCTCGGGGTGATGACGCCGGGCGCCACCGACGGATCGAAGAAATCCATGTCCCAGCAAACATAGACGGGACGATCGGCAAGCCGGAGGCTCACTTCGTCGAATACCGCCGCAATGCCGCGATCCAGGAGCTGGGCGAGTGTTACTAGCTGATAGCCAAGTTGGCGAGCGTGCGCATAGAGCCCCCTTGAGGAGACTGGACCGCGCAACCCGATATGGAACGATGCCGTGGGGTCCAGCAGCCGTGCCTCGACGGCTCGATGGAAAGCTGCCGGTCCGATATTGCCAGTCAGCGGATAGGCATCCGTGTGTGCATCCAAATGCACGACCGCGAGCTCCCGGTAGCGTCGTGACACCGCGCGGAGCAGAGGCAGCGTGACGCTGCCGTCCCCTCCGATCATCAGGGGAACCGCATTCGTGCTGACGAGGGTGCCGGCGAAATCGGCAATGGCGCGCTGAGAGGCGTCGAGATCGCCGTGCTGCACGCGCGCGTCCCCGACGTCGACCAGTCCGAGCGCCGCCAGGACGTCGCAATCGCTGTCGGGATCCACCGCGCGCAACTGGATCGACTGTTCACGCACGCTTCGCGGTCCAAGCCGCGAGCCCAGGCGCGAGGCGTGTTGGCCGGCATCAAACGGAAGTCCGCCGATGACGGCTCGGGATTGCGGCGGTACGCGAGCCACAAAGGGCGCGCCCATGAAGGTAAGCGGAGCCGCAGCGTCAATTGGGGCGTCGTCAGCCATGCTCATGACGCAAGCACGTCGAGGTATCGGTTCTGAACCTCGAAATAGTGTCGAGCGTACCATTCGGCCTCGACCGCCACCTGACGCGCGAGGTTTTCAGGTGAGCCGGGGTTTTGCTGCTGCAATTCGGCTGGAATGAGCTTGTTCGCAGCCGGATTGATCGGCCCCCAACCCAGCCGGGTGAGCAGCGCCACCTGAAGCGTCGGATCTTGCGATAGCGCCACCCATCTCCAGGCGTCCTTGGCGTTCTTCGTTCCCTTCAGAACGTTCCAGGCGGCGATCAGGAGAATGCCCTCATTGAAGTGATAATTGACCCGTCCCTTCGTATCCTCCTTCACGCCTTGCGCACGCGTATTCCAGAGGCTACCGACCGATACCTCTCCCGATCGGAGCAACTGCTGGGCTTCCGACGTATTGCTGTAGAAGATCGTGTCCTTCTTGATGGCACGCACCTTCTCCAGGCCGCGATCGACATCGAGCGGGTACAGCTTGTGCCGTTCAACGCCGTCCGCCAGCAGCGCCGACTCCAGAACACCCTCTACATTGTTGCGCAACGCGCGCTTTCCCTTGAAATTCTGCGTGTCCCAGAAATCTTTCCACGTTTGCGGCGGCGTCGCACCAAAGCGCGCGCTATCGTAAGTGATGACGAAAGAGAAGAAGTATGAGCCGACACCCCATTCGGTGCGGAACTGGCTTGGCACCGCGTTAAGGTCGACAATTGATTCATCGACTTTTTCCAGCAGGCCTTGCCGGCCGAGTTCCAGCGCGGACAGCAGATTTCGGTCGGCCACGTCCCATGCAACATTGCTCGACTCGACCATTGCCTTGATCTTTCCGGGCGTGGGACCCGTCGTGTCGAATGCGACACGGCTGCCCGGATAACGTTTGACGAACTCCGCCGCGAGGACGTCGCGCTGCGCGGGTAGCGCGTCGCCGCCCCAATTGGCAACCACGAGCTCGTTCTGCTGCGCATTTGCGGAAGATGAGAAAGCCAGCGAGCCTGTACCGACGCCCAACGCTGACAAGAGCTGAAGGAAGTGGCGGCGATGGACGGTCTTGCCTTGCGTCGCCGCCCGGAGCGACCACTCGAGGGACTGCATATAATCGGCATCTTGCGAAAAATCAGGCATGACATCTACTTTCAATTCAAGCGATCGGCTTGAAAGCCGGCAACAGCAAGAGGGCGGGCACCGCGTAACGACAGGGCTGAAAGCACCAGCAATGTTGCGACCAACGCCAGAGTGCCTAGCGCCGCAACGATGGGATCGAGATTCAGGAAGAGGCTCTGCCAGATTTGCTTTGGCAAAGTGTTCACGTTGCGGCTCGTGATGAATAGCGTCACAACGATCTCGTCCCAGGAGGTAACCAGCGCGAGCACAAAGCCCGCCGGAATGCCGTAGCGAATCTGCGGTACCAGCGCCTTCAGCAGGGCTTGTACCGGCGAGGCCCCAAAGCTACGGGCGAGTTGCAACGTCTCCGGATGAACCGAGGACAACGCGGCGGAAATCGAGAGTATGGCAAACGGTAGTCCCTTGATCGCGTGAACGAGTATGGTTCCCGTGAAGCTGTCGAACAGCCCCAGGATCGACAAGGCGCGATGGTAGGCAACGGCATGAACAATCCCGGGCACGATTAACGGTCCGAGCATCAATATCTTCAGGAGGCGAACCGCGCGGCCCTGTCGCTGCCATGCACCGAGGCAGAATGCGAGAGCGAGCAGGACGGCAAGACTTGCAGCCGGAAACGCGATGCCGACGCTATGCAGCAGGCTATCACGCCAGGTCGGGTCGCCGAACAGGCGCTGATAATGCAGCGTGGACAAGCCATTGTGCGGCATCGACAGGAAGCGGGTGTCGCTGAACGACATCGGTACGATCGCAATCAATGGCAGCACGAGGAATGCCACCACCAGAAGGGACACGTAGCGCGCAGGCCCGAAGGGAACCGCGATCAGGGGTGATCGTGTGCTCATGTCTTCGGCTTGGCCGTGGCCAGGTCGAGCAGGTAGCTAAACCGCCATACCAGCCCGCCTGTGACGAGGAGGAGCAATGTGCTCAGAGTCGTCGCGATGTCCCAGCGCAGTGTTTCCGTCACCTGGACGGATATGAATTCCGCCACCATGACGGTCTTGCCACCTCCCAAAATGGCGGGCGTCAAATAGAAGCCCAGCGACATGATCGAGATAATGAACGCCGCGGCTGCCAGGCCGGGTCGCGATAGTGGCAAGAAGACGCGGACGAAAGTCTGGAGGCGATTTGCACCCAGCGACCGTGCCACCTGCGGCAGAATCCCTTCGATCTGCACCATCTGGGCGTAGATCGGAAGGATGGCGTAAGGCAACATGTAGTGCACCATGCCCAGAACGACGCCGAACGTATTGCGCACCAGCGACAAGGGGTGCTCCAGCCAGCCCCAGTGCTGCAGGATGCTGTTCGCGATTCCGCCGGGCGCAAGCAAGGCTATCCATGCGTAGTTTCGGACAAGCACGGAAATCCATAAGGGCAGCAGCACACAGGCGAGCATCAGTTTTCGAGCTGCCGGACTGGCCTGTACCAACCCGTAAGCGGTCACATATGCGAGGCACAGCGTAACGCCCACAGTCAGGCAACTGATCCAAAGCGTGTTTCCGACGACCGAGCGAATCGTTGGGTTCAAAAGGACGGCCAGGTAATTGCCAAATCCCGGCTTCGGCACCAGAAAGCTCAGGCCAACCACTCCCGCCAACGGAACGAAGTAAGAGGCCAGGAGCACAAAGGCGGAGCCGGCCAGCATCCGATCTTGCACGGATCGAGCGCGAACCGGTGCGACCGGAAGGCGGGAGCGTGGCAGCCCTCTTTGTACCGTCAGCGCAGGGCTCATGCCGCCAGCTCCGACGCAACCGCGGAGAGCTGGGACGAAGTCGTATCGCTGTTCGGCAGACACCAAAGCCGTTCGCTGTCGAAGGTTAGCCAGACCTCTTCGCCGGGCGCTATCGGCCGTGCGGCAGCAGGCAACGTGACCGTCAAGGTGTCGTCGCCTACAGCAACGACAATATCGGTCGAGGCGCCCAGAAAGCTTCGGCTGATGACCTTGCCACGAATCCGATCGTCGGAATGCGATGGTCCGCCTCGAACCGCATCTAGGGTGATGTTTTCGGGACGAACTGCAAGGACGCAGGGACCGGCAGTCAGCGGAACAGCTCCAGGCCTCGCCGCAATCCTATAGCCCTGCCAGCGAAGCTGGAGCCAGCCATCGGCCCCGCCGAGCGTGATCGCCTTCAGCAGATTATTCTTGCCGAGAAAGCTCGCGACGAAGCGGCTGGCTGGGCGGTCGTAGATCGCGCGGGGTGAACCAACCTGTTCGGCCCGGCCTCGATTCAACACCACGATGCGGTCAGACAGGGCGAGCGCTTCCTGCTGGTCGTGCGTGACATGGATGAAAGTTGTGCCAACTTGCCGATGAAGCCGAACAAGTTCAGCCTGCAAGTCGCGCCGCAAGGACGCGTCGAGCGCGCTCATTGGCTCGTCCAGCAACAACAGATCCGGCTCGAAGGAAAGCGCCCGTGCCAACGCGACGCGCTGCTGCTGCCCGCCGGAAAGTTGCATTGGAAGACGGTTGCCCAAGCCCTCAATTTGCAGGAGCTCCATCACCTTCTGAACACGATTGTCGACGCGTGTTCTGAGGGTACGGCGCACACGCAATGGGAAGGCGATGTTTTCATAGGCCGTCAAATGAGGAAAAAGGCCGTAACCTTGTGGCACAACGCCAAACCGGCGCGTCTCCGGCGCGAGATGCGTGATGTCATTCCCGTCCAGGAAGACGCAGCCGCGGTCCGGCGCGGTAAAACCAGCGAGAACCGCAAGCAGCGTCGACTTGCCGGACCCGGATGGTCCCAGCAATGTCAAGAATTCTCCGCGAGCGACCGCGAGAGAAACAGACTCCAACGCGTTCAGCTCGCCGTAGCGCTTGCAGATGCCATCGAGCTTCAGAAAAGTCGATGACATCACGGTGTGGTGGCTTTCGTGCGTTGGTTCGGCCGAAAAGATGACCCAGGCGACATTCTGGTTGTCTCGAAAGAAATTCAAAAGCTGGTCCAAGAGGCGCGATGATGTTGTCGACGATGCGCAATGTCGAGTGCTGCCGGGAAAAAGCGATAAACCCACCATGCAAACGGCGCCGACATGCGTTCTGTTTCGCGTTCGATCCGTTCTTAGAAATGCCGTTGCGCTTCGATGTCCGTAACGCATGCCGGGCTGAGCCGGGCTGACGCGACTCTTCTGTCGAAGGAAAGTTGCTCCCGCCGGCGCGTGCTGCGCCCGCAGAACTACGCTCACGACTCCGGTCGTTACGTGCCGCCCACTGTGGTGACGTCGCATTGTGATCGTCCAAACCGGAATGGCATGATATTCACGATAAATGTCATCCTTGCCACTGGCCAATGAGCGTGCGCGCGTTAACGATCGTCAATAAGTGCAGGCGCGCCCAAGGTCGTTCCAGTCGATCCAGGCACCGCCCGAGCAGCATCCTCGAAATCGATCTCAAAAGGAGTTCATCGATGAAACTGAGGCTTTTGCGCAATGCCACTCTAAAACTGGAGGCAGCCGGCCGTACGATCTTGATCGATCCCTTCTTTGCGCCGAAACACAGTCGGCCAGCCATTGCAGGGCGCTCGCCCAATCCGCTGGTCGACCTTCCCGCCAGCACCGACGAGATTCTCGACGGCGTTGAGCTTGTCATCGTCTCCCATCTACACTCGGATCATTTCGATTCCGTTGCTCAGTCGCTGGTGCCAAAGCAACTGCCGCTGATCAGCCAGCCGGGCGACGACGACAAGATTCGCTCCTTCGGCTTCGAGAACGTGACGCCACTGACCGACACCATCGATTGGCAGGGCATCAAACTAACGCGGCGCGACGGACGGCACGGTTTCGGCGCCGTTGTCGAGAAGATGGGCCCCGTGATCGGCTTCAGCATCGAAGCTCCGCACGAACCGACGCTCTACTGGTCGGGCGACACAGTTTTGTATCCGCCCGTCGAAACGACGATACGTGACACCCGTCCCGACATCATTGTCATCCATCCCTGTGGCGCTCTGTGGGAGGGCGAGCAGATCGCCATGGACGCCGAGCAGGCTGTTGCGGTGTGTAACGCCGCGCCTGAAGCCATTGTCGTCGCGACTCATCTCGATTCGCTGGACCATGCAACGGTCGGTCGCGCCGATTTGCGGAAGCATGCGCTCGATCGCGGAATACCTGCCGCGCAGCTCCGTATCCCCGACGATGGACAGACCCTGGAGTTCGGTCCCGCCATCGCGGCCCAGCATGCCGCAGCGAGGTAACCAAGAGCTGGCATTCGCGCCGACAATTTCGCAAGCGTCCGGCGGGCGTCGCTCTTGCAGGCAGGCCGCCGTGCTTCAAATCGCTTCGAGAAGCTTGTGCGCCTTGAGCGAGGGCTCAAATGCTTCCCATGCCTCGATGGCCGCGTCGCGCTTACCGCACACATAGGCCATTGCGGTAGCTCCTTCGACAAGAAGCATGATCCGCGTTGCCAACCGCTTGGATGGCGCAATCCCCTGGGCGGCCAGGACAGACGCGAAATATCGTTCCATGTCACGCTTGTAACGTAGCACCACGCGCCGGACCGCGGAATCTGCGTTGTGAATCTCGCCCGCAACGTTGTTGAACACGCAACCTTCAAAATTGGCACGACGAAACCATTGATCGTGCCAAAGGAATATCGCCCTCACCTTGCCGCGCGGGGAGCGGCTCTTGTCGACAAACGCCTTCAGGGACTGCATGGAGCGCCGTGCGCACTCCTCGAGTGCCTCGACGATCAGCGACTCCTTGGATCCAAACTGATTGTACATCGTCATCTTCGTGACGCCGGACTCCGCGATGATGCGCTCGATACCGATGGCTTGAATGCCTTCGAGCTCAAACAGGCGGATCGCCGTCTCCAGGAGTTTTTGTCTCTTTGACTGCATCGGACAAGAACGGATTGGTTTCGCTAGCTCAAGACTAGAGTAAGAATGCGCCAGACACCATAGTAGGCCCGGTGCGGCTCTTAGCGCCCTTGTCAGGGCATGGGCATGGCTCCGCAAGATGGCGGGGCGCTCCAACGAGACAGCCTCCCCTCATGCCGCTTTCGCCGTCAGTAGCTGCGGCGCTTTTCCGGAAAGGTCTTCTGAAAGCAGGCCCGATAGCGGCTTGGGCTCGTCGCCAGATGCGTGCGAAAATGGTGACGCAGCGTATCGACCGAGCCGAATCCCGACATTTCGGCAACCTGTTCGACAGAGGCGCGGGTATCCTCGAGCAGCATCTTGGCGTGGTTCATCCGCTCGAGCGTGATCCACTCCCCCGGCATAGTGCCCGTCGCATCCATGAACCGCCGAATGAAAGTCCGGCGCGACATGCGCGCCCGCTCCGCAAGCTTCTCGATCGCCAGGTCTTTTTCGAGGTTCTGCTTGATCCAGCCCAACAGATCTCCCATCGCATTGTGCACAGGCTGCACGCGGCGTGGAATGTACTGGGCCTGGCCTCCCTCCCGATGCGCCGGAACGACCAATCGGCGCGCCACATCGTTGGCGACGCGGGTGCCGTAATCACGCTCGACGATGTGGATACAAAGATCCAATCCGGCAGCGCGGCCCGCGGAACTTAAGATGTCGCCATCGTCGACGTACAGTACGCGGGAATCGACTTCAATATCCGGATACTTCCGCTTGAGCGCCTCGGCCTGCGCCCAATGCACCGCTGCACGACGCCCCGACAACAGGCCGGTCGCCGCCAGCACGAACACACCTGCACAGATCGTCGCAATCCTGGTACCGCGGGCATGCGCCGCTCTCAGGCGCTGAAGAATGTTGCGCGGCGGCAGCGCGTCGATATCCTGCCATCCCGGCACGATCACGGTCTCAGCGTCGTTCAGCGCATCCAGCCCTCTGCTGGCTTTGATTTGAACGCGGCACGAACTCGATGTCGCTCCGCGCTTTTGATCGCCGCAGACCGCCACGTCGTACCAGCCGGGTCCCATGTTGGGCAGGCCGAACACCTCCATGGCGATTCCCAGCTCGAAGGTGTTGACCCCGTCATAGGTCAGAATGGCAATCTTCGGGGCGTTCATGCGAGATCGCTGCGCGGTTGACACGATATGCATCATAATAGGCATTTCTGCCAGTGGTCAATCCAGCAACACCGCGTCAGGATCATCCGCAAAATTCTGTTCGACGTTGAACGGCCGTCGTGTGCACCCGTGCGGCGATGCGATGCACATTCGCGCGCGACCAACGCTCGGCGCGCCGCATGACGCCACTGCGCATCGCGCGTCGAGCGCAATCGAAGGTACTTTTAAACGTCATACGAGCCGCAATCTGACGAAACCGTATCCAGGAGAGCTTGCAATGAAACTCGCGTCGTCGGCCGACCAGACTGCAATCCACGGACAGCTCGTCGGTGTTGGACTTGTCCAGGCCCCCAGCGAGCCTGCACGAGATCGCTGGTACGCGCTGGCGGTGCTGGTGTCGGGGATATTCATGACGACCCTCGACCTGTTCATCGTCAACATCGCTCTGGAGCGCATCCGGCAGAATCTGAATGCGAGTCCCGCCGATCTGCAATTGGTGATGGTCGCCTACAGCGCCGCCTACGGCGTGTTTCTGATGAACTGCGCACGCCTCGGCGATCTGTATGGCCGAAAGCGGTTGTTTCTGATCGGAACAGGCGTCTTCACGGTCGCATCGGCCCTGTGCGGCCTGGCACCATCAGCAGCATTCCTCGTCGCGGCGAGAGTCCTGCAAGGCATCGGCGCAGCGCTGCTGATGCCCCAGATCCTGGCGACCATCCGCGTGTTGTTCGAAGGCGACGCGCGGCCAAAGGCGTTTAGCATCATGGGCATCGTCCAAGGCCTGGCTTCTCCGATCGCGCAGATTGGCGGAGGCCTGCTCGTTACCTACGACCTGTTCGGCCTTGGTTGGCGCCTCGTCTTCTTGATCAACGTGCCGGTCGGCCTGGTGATGCTCCTGCTCGGCTCAATGTGGATCATCGAAACCCGGGCCCCGGTTCCCGCTCGATTGGACGTCAAGGGAGCGATCATCCTTGCCTCGGGTCTGCTGATCCTGTTCGTGCCGTTCCTCGAAGGCCAGGATCACGGCTGGCCGTGGTGGTCGATCGTTCTCCCCCTCAGTTCGGTGGCCGTCTTCTATCTGTTTGCACGCTTCGAGGCCGCACTCGTGCGTCGGGGCCAGGTTCCAATCTTCGATATCACCATGCTGTCCAATCACCGCCTGCTCGCCGGCGTGATCGGCGTATTCTTGTTCTTCGCCTCCATCAGCTCGTTTTTCCTGTCGCTGACACTGCTCCTGCAAGCGGGCCTCGGCTACACTCCGCTTGTCGCCGGCCTCATCTTCACTCCCACCGCGCTCGCGTTCATCACCGCCGCGCGTCTAAGTCCCGCTATCGTGCGGCGTCTGGGGGGCCGATCCCTGCTGCTCGGCGTCGGCGCCTTCTTCATCGGTCTCACTCTGTCCGTACTCGTCGCCTTCATCGTTCCGGCTAGCGCGCCGCTAATGGTGGCTTCATTGGTCTTCAATGGCTTCGGCCAGGGCCTGACTATCCCGCTTGCCCTCAACGCCAATCTTTCCACAGTTCCCGAAGCGCAGGCCGGCATGGCCTCCGGTATGGTCGGCACAATGCAGACATTGGGAGCAGCATTTGGCGTAGCGATCGTCGGCGTAGCCTTCTTCGCCAATTTGCCAGAACCGCTCGCGCTCACGGTGGAGACCAGGAGCTATCACTACGGACACGCGCTGGGTACCGCGACTTATTTCAACTTGCTCGCAACAGCGCTGAGCGCGCTTTGCTTTTTCTATCTCACCCGCACAAAGAAGGCCTGAGCGCGGACCAGGGCACGCGCGCAGGAGAGGTTCTATTCATAACGCGCGATGTGAGGTGCGCGTTATGAATGTGACAATCAGCGGATGAAGTTGTGCCACTCGCTCTTATCGCGCGCCCTGCGGCACGACCAAGCAGCAACGTGTTCCGCCCGATTGGGATCTCCTCGCCGCCCAAGCCTACAAGCGACAAGAACATTCATGCTGTAGCGGCATGGTGTTGCAGCATTAGATGCGTCGCGAAGCACGGTACGATTGAAAGGTCATTGCATTCTCTCGTTGATTGAGTATCGCGCCTTGACTCCGGGCATCGCCGCCATAAAAGTAGACTGACCGGTCGATATAGATCACTCCAAACAGCAGAACCGGATCGCAACCAGATTTCTTATCAACGAATCGAAGCAAGCCCGTTCCGAAAACGGATGAGCCGACGGCGTCGTGCTTTGGCCGCCGCCCGATGCGCCATGTAACGATAGGGTGCCGATGCAAATTGGTTGGCTCGAACGATCCAAGCCACACACGCGGCGCGCAACGCGCAACGCCGGTCGGTTAGGCTCGCAGCATCCATCACCACAGATGATCGATGAAATCTACGCGCCACGTCGCGCACTAGAACCGGAAATCTTGCGAGAACCACGTTTGACTCCCCCGGAAACAGCGAAAGGGACTATCCATGAATCGTCTCAATGACGCCTTCCCTACGATCGACAATGTCGCGACCGCGCCTCCGATTCTCGAGGCAGACCGGCTGGATGCGATTGACAGGCTTCGGGACTATCTGCGTTCCGAACGCGCCGCGGTCCTGGACATCCTCACCGAGACGGCAACGTTCCAGGCGGCTGAAGCCGAGATCCAGGCGTCCGAACGTGCGTTGTCGGGCGCGGCCGATGAAGTAATCAACAATCGCCCAAAGACGCTGAATCATCTCGCCGCCTTCATGCCGTCCAATGTTCTGCTCTACTCCTACGTCCTGTATGCCGTCGTTCCATCACTCTATATTCGCAAGATCTCGCTGCGGCCGTCGAGCTATGTGAAAGAGCCGATGGAGCGGCTGCATCGCCTGCTCGCGCCGCAGCACCGATTGCCGATCGAGGTTGCGAGCTACGAGCAGAAGGTCTTCGTCGAACAGGTCGCGCGGGACGCGGATGTCGTGGTGTTTACCGGAACCTTCGGCAATTCGGAGAAGCTGCGAAAATCGCTGCCGCGCGAGCAGCTCTTTGTCTTCTTCGGGCAAGGAGTGAACCCATTCATCGTTGGCCCCTTGGCGGATTTCGACAAGGCGATCAGTGACCTCATCCAAGTCCGGCTCTTCAACTCGGGGCAGGACTGCATGGGTCCTGACGCGATTTTCGTGCCGAGAACCCACAGCGCCCTCTTTCTTGAAAGACTTCGATTAGCCCTGGAGAAGCTGAAATTCGGATCGCGCAAACATGCCGATGCCGATTACGGGCCGCTGTTCTACGGTTCGGCGCTGGACGAAATCTCCAAATATCTTTTGGAAAACGAGCAGCGGATCGTGCATGGCGGCGCAGTGAGATACTCCACACGGCACGTGGAACCCACGGTTATCTTTAGTTCGCTGCACAATCGCGCCGATATCGTCGAGTTTTTCGGGCCGATCTTCAATGTCATCGCCTACGACACTCCCGAGGACCTCGTCCGCGAGTTGTCGCTCGACATCTATACTGAACGCGCGCTGGGCGCGAGCGTCTACGCCGTGCCGGAGATAGAGGACTTCCTGCGCAAGCGGCACATGGTGTCCGTCAACTGCACACTTTTCGACATTGAAGACGGTAACACGCCGTTCGGCGGCTATGGCCGAATGGCGAATTACGCGTGGCGCAACGGTGACCTCCGTATCGAGCCGATTCTGCTGTCGCGGACCATCGCCCGCATGGTGGGACAACGGCCATGAGTCAAGCGCTGTCGGCGTGGACGGAGGTCGCCCGGTTCATCGAAGCCTCCGGCACCAAAGCGGTGTTCGGAATCCCGGGCGACGACCTGAGCATTCTGAAGGCACTGGAGGGGCGCAACATCACCTTTGTTGTCGCCAAGGACCAGCGCAACGCGATGTTTATGACAACCGGCTATGCGCTAGCTACACGCAAGCTGGGTATCTGCATCGTGGGCAAAGGACCGGCGGTCACCAATACGATGACCGGCGTGCTGGAAAGCCGCGCCTCGTGCGCGCCCGTGGTGCTGATCGCCGTCGGCACGGCGCGCCATCGCCTCGGCGCGCGCGCGTTCCAGGAATTCGACCAGACCGCAGTGATCCGACCGCTGGTGAAGTGGGCGTACCGGGTCGAGCATCCGAGCCAGTTGCCGTGGGCTATCCAGCGCGCGGCCTTCCTTGCCACAAATGATAGCCCGGGGCCGACCTATATCGAAATCCCGGAAGACCTCGCCGACGTCACGGCAACGGGTATCGCTTACGATCCACCGGTCCGACATCATCCCTATCTGTCCGCCTCGGCTGCCGCGGAGGTCCAGAAGTTCATCAGGCGACTGGCGCGGCCGATCTTCCTGCTGGGTGGCGGCGCGCTCGATGGAAGCAGGACGGTCGGTTACGAAGAATTGGCGGCCAGAGTTGGCGCTGCGGTGTTCACCACCGCATCTGGCCGCGGCGCGGCCAACGAGGGCCATCCGTTGTTCTGCGGCCTGGCCGGCCTCTATACGGCAAAACCCCTGCGCGAGTTGTGGGAGCAGTGCGACGGCCTGGTGAGCTTCGGCAGCCGCCTGGAGGAGACAGCCACGCTGCTTTTGGATTCCAAGCGCCTTCATGGGCGCGTCCTACAGATCAACATTAGCAGTGAGGAGATGTCGACAGCGTACTCCGGGCCGAAGATTGTCGCCTCATGCGACGGCATCACCGATCGGCTGTCGCACGATGACGATTTGAGCAGCCGGCCGGCGTGGTTGGACCAAATTCGGCGCAGCAAAGCCATCAGCTTCGAGACACGAACTGCCTCCCTCGACGGGGCCAGGCAAACCGACGCTATCTCGCTGCCGGCGCTGATGGAGCAACTCGAAGCCGCGCTGCCGCGCGACAGCATTCTGGTGCAAGAGAACGGCCTCCTCGACATGTGGTCGTATTTCTATCCCTCCTTCACGCTCGGCGCCGACCAGCGATCCATTGTCCCGAGCGAACAGACCAGCCTGGGCTTCGGCGTCGCCGCGGCGATCGGCGCAAAGGCCGCCAGGCCCGATCGGCCGGTCGTTGCGCTGGTGGGGGACGGGGCCTTCAATATCGCCCGCGCCGACCTGTTCACGTCGATCGATTACGGCCTGCCGGTCACCTACGTCGTGCTCAACAACCAGGGCTTCGGCTGGCTTGAGTATCAATGGCGCAAGCATGGCTTCGAGAGCACGCGGTTCGCTCTCGAGAGCAGCTTTGCCACGATCGTGAGGGGCGTTGCGCATCTGCCCGTCGAGAATATCGGGAACTTTCGCGGTCAATTCGCCGCGGCACTCGAGCGCAACAGCCAGGGGCAAACCGCGATCGTAGACGTGCGCGTGACCAGCCTCCAGCCCGCGCCGGGCGTCGAGGATTTTGAAAGCACCTAGCGCAAACCGAGGAGCAACGATATGGCAAGGACAGCGAGCACCGGCTACCCGTTCTCCGAGGTCTATAGCTGTCGGATTCATCCGGGCATCGGAATCGCGCGGGTCGGCAACAGCCCGGACAGCTTCTATGTAGCCGCGGACACGCCGGAGGGCGCCAAGAATGCGCCGGCCGGCGGCTATAAGGATTCGAGCGGGCGCGTCCGGCGGCAGGCTGCTCTTTTCCGGCTCTATGGCTACGACAAGGATGGCAACAATCTCGGCGAACTGCCCCTGAAGCCCGCTGGCGACGAACCCGCCGTCGAAGTCGAATGGAGCGCTCATCTCGTCAACAAGAAGGGCGCCTCGCATCGGTTTCAGGACGGCCTTACCAGCAACGCGCCGCCGCGACTGCGCAACAGCAACGGCGCTTCCTATCAGTATCCCGACACGCGCACCCCCGACGATCGCACCGAGCTGATCATCGACCCCGGTGTGCGGACGATCGCGTCCTCGGGTGCTTCCGACGATCGACGGTTCGATACCGGTGCCTTTCTCGGCGTGCCCGTTTACCTTGGCGAACTCCAGGTGGACGAAGCTGGACATTTGCTCGTGCTTGGCGGCCTCGGGCGGGCCGAATCGACGACCCCCGATAATCCGATCGGCGCCGACACGCGAAGCACCGACTACTGGGCTAACAACGATTACTGGTACGACGACGTCTCGGATGGCCCGGTGTCGGCGGCCGTCACCCTCCCCGACGGACGCCGGATCGACGTATCAGATCCCAAGGATGCGGCATGGGTGGTGGTGGGGCCACCGAACTATGCGCCGTCCATCGATGCGCTGGTTACGCTCTACGATGTCGCAGAGGAGATCGCCATCGACGCCGGATGGCTGACGGAGAGCACCGAGGTCGACAATGGGCGTCTTCAGTCCCTGCTGTCCCGCATGGACAATATCGCCTGGGTGAACAATGACGCCCGGAGGGGTCATAAATTCACGTTCGCGCATTGTCAGTCCGCCGCCGAGCGCGCGCGCATTTTCGCGATGCTGCGCAATCCGACGGCAGAAGGCAGCGCCGCCATCAAACAGGCCACCGCGCGCTATATGCCGCCGCTCTACGGCGACCGAGGGCCTGGCCAGCCCGGCGTTCCCGCTAGCTGGTTCTCCTTGCTGCCGCGGCAGTATCGCCTGCTTGAAAAATGGAAGCAGGCGACGGCCGCTACTGCGGAAGCAGTGGATCAACCGCTACAAGCACCGGCAAGCCGGACGTCGGACGAGCGTGTGAGTGAGTTACAGCGCGTCGTACTGAACCAGGCAGTGGGCGGCCCTTTCGCACCGGGGGTTGAGGTCGGCCAGCGGGCGAAGGACCCGGCCACCTATGTCGATGCCTTTCGGATCAACCGCGGTTCGATCAAAGCTGGTGATTTGACGTCGAGCCTGAGCGTGCCCTGGCAGGCCGGGCTCTATCTGCGGCGCGGAAACTGGTGGCCGTCGGCGCGGCCCGACGACGTCATTCCCCAGGACGTATTCGACGAGGTCAATGCATTGTGGTCGCCGGGAGGCAAAAGCGTCCGCGAAGGCCTCGAAGGACGTGTGAAGTGGGACCGTGGCCTGGGTGTCAGCACGCTGTTGCGTCGGCCCTGGCAGAATCCCGCGGCGACTCGCGATGATCCGCGAGACTCGGCGCGGCGCGGCGCCGACGACATGGTACGCTATTGGCACGAACTCGGCTTCGTACGGCGGATCCGCGCCGCCAGCGGCGAGGACGTCCATGTCGAGACCGAGCGCCTGCCATACGCGGGCATGGACATCCGCTATCTTTTCCACACGCTGCTCAATCTGGAGCATCACCGCGGTTGCCTCGGCAAGGCGCAAGAGTATGTGGAGAGTGTCCTGCAAGCGGCGCGCGACGTGCAGAAATTGCCGAGCGCGTTCAATTTCATGAACAACGTCCGGCCTTTCCGGTACTCGGAGGACGTGTTCGAAGCACGCATGAAGGACATCTATGACGACTGCATGGAGTTCGGCCTGACCGAGAACGGCAGGCCCTACAATGCTGCAAACGAGGAGCACAACCCCTACTTCTCCACCCGGGAGAACGTCATTGAGCGAGTCAAGCAGCTTACACCGTTCAATTTCCTCGATGGCGCCTGGCTGCGCAACGTGCATCGCATGGGGCCGATGGATGAGGTGAATTCGACACTGTTCTCCATCTTCAACGAGGAGCTTGGCGACGGCCAAGTCTCGCAGAATCACGCGAACGTCTACCGCGACCTCTGCCATTCCTTCGGCTTCTATCCGTCGCCCGTGGCGAGTACCGCGTTCGCCTTTGATCCGCAATTCCTTGATGCCGCCTTTGAGAGCGCTACATTTCAACTTGGAATCTCGGAGTTTCCGAGCCTGTACTATCCCGAGATCATTGGCATGACGCTCTGGCTGGAGTGGACGGCCTTGGAATTGCACCGAGCTGCTTCGATCCTCGAGAATGTCGGCCTCAGCGCCAAATTCCACCGTCTCCATATCGCCATCGACAATGCCGAGGACGGACATGCGGGACAGATCCTGCGAGCGGTGAAGATCTATCTCCACAACGTCATGCTGCATGGCGGAGAGGAGGCGGTGCAAGCGCAATGGTCCCGTATCTGGGATGGCTACGTTGCTTACGCTCTCACCTTCGCCATCCTCATGCAGCAGATCATCCATATTCTGAGAGAGCCGCGGACTGTCGAGGATCAGTTGCTCCAGTTGATCAGCACGAAGAAGCTGTACGGACAATATAACCACGGCACCAAGAAACTCGGTGGCGTGCCGATCAACCAGTTCTTCAACGATCCGAAAGCGTTCCTCGATGGCCTGATCGAACATGGCTACATCGTGCCTGGTGATCCGGACGGAAGCCGCTTCTTCAAACTGCTTGAGTTCGACGGCGCCATGTTCCGCGTTTTCACCGAGGCGGAGATCAAGCTGTGGCGCGACTGGGTGCAGGATGAAGCACCATCGTTCAAGCAGCGAGACCGGCAGAGGCCCCAATCCTTGGATGAACGCCGCCTCGATGAGGCGTGCCGAACCAAATTCAAATTCGTGCAGCAGATCGCCGGGGAGCGGTTTGGAAACCTGCGGCAGACCGCGTCTCCGCGGCGGGTATTTCTCTGGCTTGACGCGATCGACAAGGCGCATCGCGCAGGAAACGGGACCTCACCTCACAAGGAGGTGGACCAGGCCCGCGCAGTAATCACGAAATACGATAATTGGCTTGCCTGGGCGATGGTGCGCTCCGTCTATCACATGATGACCCAACTTCGCGTCACTGATCGACAGTCCGGGCAGGACGATCTCGTAAGGCGCCTACTAGACATTCGGAACGCATCCGACTTTTCGGAGGCGGCGGGACGTTTTTTACACTCTCTCAAAGAGAAGCTCGCTAATTCGGTGAATGGCGAAGTGCTGTCCGAGCTGGAAGCCAGTCCGTTCGGTCAACTATTCGACGCAATTCCCCCGGGCTGCGATGGCAACAGCATTCGCACCTTGTTGTCCGCCTGGATCGGACAAGGCATGCCACTGCCGAATGTCGCCGACAAAAACCCAAAAGCGCTGCGGCTCGAAGCGACCGTCGAGGAGGAGGAGTTTCATCCAACAGGTATCGCTCTCGGATATGGTGCAGTTCATTAGGGCAAAAGGACGAGGCGCCTCCTCATAGTAGCGGGCCTTATTGGCGCGGATCGGATGGAGACCCGACATCGTGACGATTTCGTTGGTAGGCGGACTGCATCATCTCGGCCGACGTCGGCGGTTGGCGGGCGGTCTTCCTCAATTGTTTCAGCGGCAACGCCAGTTAGCCCTGGAACCGCCCTATCGCCGCGAGATCCTGGCAAAGGGCGACCGGTAACGCTCCGTTACGGCCGACACCACCTCCCGCCGCGCGCCAATGCTGATCTTTCCCGCCATAGACGCCACCGAATCAATTCGATGGCACTGCCCCAATCATCAGCGAGAAGTTGTCCAGTAACATTCTGGATGAGGTATGCGGGCGGCAGTTTTCCCTGGCGCGCGACACATAGCGACAAATCGCGCGCATGAAGCAGACCGAGCCGTGGCGTCAGATTTATTGGTCTCGCACTTCGCTCTTCCTGCGAAGTCGACGTGCTGGCTGGCGTCCCTTAGGTACAGTCTTGGGAGCCCTCGTACCTTTGGTGGGCCGAACAAAGAACTCTGACACATGAGCGCCAAGCGTTTCAGCGATGCGGTCGAGAAGATCAATTGTTGGGTTTTCAATTGTCGCTCAAGACGAGCCATATAGGAGCGGTCAATGCCGACCGCGTAAGCCAGTTTCTCTTGCGAAAAACCGCGATTTCGGCGGATCCGACGCACATTGTAAACCACGAGCGCACGACTTTTCATGCGCCAAAGCATACCGTTCAACCGAGATGCCAAACCACTGGTTATAACTCTACTATTAGTTTCTGGTGAAGGCAGCTTGCAACTTGTTCGTCCACGGGCGACTTCTTAGCGGCGATTGCAATCGCATCCGGACGAGTGCGCAGGTCCATCGCGTCGACATGCTACTGTGCAAGGTGGGCCGAGAAGGACCAGATCCTTTTGGCTGCTGAGCTTCCTCCAATGCAATGGGTCGAAAGCTGCCGGCTTCGGGGATCGAGGTCTGCTATGCGTTCAGTACGCGTCGCCTCGCTCGCCTCTTTTCATAAGGCCCTCGCCTCTGCCATCTCCGCCTAAACAACGACGGCGCAATAGGATCGCTGTTAGACAGCACCAAGGCCTGGCGCGAAAAGTCAGAGATCGATCTGTTGGCCCTTGCCCTTTAAACTGCAACTCTGGCGGCCAAAGAGCTCGCACACCAGGATTTAGCCGCAACAATTAAAGGTCCCCAGGAAGAAATCGCCACAGCTCAATTGCGCAAGGAGCAAATGGCAGGCCGAATGAGCGCCATCGCATGGGGGCCACCACAACCGCCCCTGCTTAGCGCCTTTGCGGTCGCAGGCTGGCTCAACGGAATCGAGCAGTCCCATTGTCGCTTTGACTGCTGCTACCGCAGATGCGGCGGCCGCCGATTTGACTACGATTATGAACTGCACAGGGTGTAAAGAAGAAGAAGTCTGTCGACTTCGCGAGGTATGGAGATCTTCCGGGCCGGCGCGATCGAGGACCGTCGTCTCCAGCAGGAGCAGGAGGCACTGAAACAACGTGCTTCTTTCGAGCGTGCTAGCATAATGCGGGGCACCGCGGACACAACTGGACGGACGAATTACTGGACTCATGCTGACCGCCCTCAGCTCGGCTCTGAACAACTTCGTATCACAATGAGTGCAGTCGCCGATCGTACAGCAGAGCGTTCCAGCACCGTGACGAGCGCCGCCGAGCACACCACGGCACACGTAAATTCTGTGGCTGCATCGATCACAGAGTTGTTCGCCTCGGGTTCTGAGATCGGACGGCAAGTGGCCCTTTCATCCGAGATCTCCTACCAGGCGGCAGAGGAGGCGGAGCGGGTAGAGGCCATCCATCATGAACGGATTTGCTGGCGGCGTCAGACGCATCGGCGAGTTTGTTCAATTGATCAAGGCGATTACGTCCAAAACTAACCTACTAGGCTTGAGTGCAACTATCGAGCCTGCCAAGGCGGGAGAAGCAGGTAAGGGTTTTGCGGTCGCCGGCAAGGTCAAAGGCACTGGCAAGTCGGACCGAGAACGCCACACACGAGATCGCCACAGAAATCGTAGCGATTTAGACCGAAGCCGACGTCGCCGGGGGCGTTATCCGGCAGATGGTTGACGTTTCCAATCGAGTTGCAAAACCTGATCGACCGCAACGGTGCTCTCGGCCAAGCGAGTGCGACACTAGTTAGCGAGATGCGCCAAACCGCTCTTTAGTCAGCTTGATGTCCGCTATCGGACCTTGTAACGCGCGAGCCATGTCATGCGGAGCGCCTGAGACCGTCGGTCTCAATATGAAACATTGTTATTAAACGGACCAAAATGTTGCGCGGAAGCCGCCACGTTTTTGCCTCACGCATAAATAGTTTATAGCGCCAGGTACAATCTTAAGGCTTGTCGGAGCGTGCCAGTGGAATTTCGAGATCTGCGCTGGGCGATCGCCGCGTCCCAGCATCGAAGCCTCCGCCGAGCGGCAGAGTCGCTCAGAATCAAGCAGCCGACCCTTAGCCGTTGCCTACGCAGCCTCGAATACAAGTTGGGCGTCATTCTCTTCGAGCGCACAAACGGCGGCACGCGACCGACCGTCGAGGGACAGGAATTCCTCGAGAATGCGCGGCGCGTGGTAGGCGAAGCTGAAGCCATGACCGCTCGCCTCAAAACCCGCTCACGCGGCGAAAGTGGTCGGTTGATCATCGGCATCCATACCTCCCTTTCGGCCGGCAATCTACGGGCCACCCTCCTCGAGCACCGGCACCGCTTCCCTGATGTCGAAACTCATCTGAGCGACGGAATGAGCGACCGACTGACCTCGGACCTCGCCAGTTCCGCCATTGACGTCGCGTTCGTGGCCGAGCCCAATCGAAAGTGGAGTGACAGGTCATTGTTGCTCTGGAGTGAACGTATCGTCGCCGCCCTTCCCGAGAACCATCCGCTGGCGGGCTGTCACGTTGTGCATTGGGGAGAACTAAACCGTGAGCCACTTTTGACCTCCGGGCGCGGCCCGGGACCGGAATTCCACAGGCTTTTAATCGGCAAAATAGGAGCTTCCGATCCATGCCCGATGCTCCGCCACGATGTGGGGCTCGACCGGCTTCTCACCTTGGTCGGCGTTGGCTGGGGAATCTTGCTAGTTCTCGAAAGTGCAACCGGGGCTAGCTATCCGGGTGTCACGTTCCGCGAGGTACATGATGCCGAGGGGCCGACGCGGCTGAGCTTTCGCGCGTACTGGAGGCAGGACAACAACAATCCATCGCTGCGTCCGCTTCTCGACCTGCTTCGCGAGCGCTATCCGGATTTCTCGGCGGATTCAGGTGCGGGCTGAGCCGCATGGCGGATTGGAGCAGGCAGACGAAGCAAGCGATAAAGACGCGTCGAAGAACTTTGAAATCTTGCCAAAACTGTTCAGCAGAAGGCAGGTTTCGCTGGCAGTTGTTCGAGCTGGCGCCCCCGAAGATTGTCAAGCACTCAATTTGGATCGTGGCGCGGCCGTTGCTAGCCACGTCGTCATCGAGACTGGTACAACATAGATGGCGAGCGCGACATAGCTTTGCATTGCTCAAACTCCCGCGCCGCCGTACGGCGCGGTCTCCGGAACATGAAGATCCAAGCTTACCTGAGGGCCGCCGCCGTCAACCTCAAGCGATCCCGCGTCGCGACAAGTTCTGGTTTCGATGTGAGGCACAATGGGGGCTGATTGCTGCATAGCGCGGATCTGAGGGCCACTTTTTCAAGACCCCCACGCCGCAGCGTTGCCCAGTGGCGTTGAGAACCTTTCCTACCGCGGCCTTGATCCCCTCATGAGCAGAGCCTAGTCTCGCGTTCGAGATCGCACTCACCGCTTCCATCGCCATTCAGTCAAGCCACTATAAACTTCTTCAGACAACTTCGGATCGCAGAGACAACTCAAACGCGCCCTTGCTCAATAAGATCGGAGATCAGCTTTGCAGATCCGCATGCCATGGTCCATCCCAGTGGGCCATGACCGGTGTTAAGAAAGAGATTCGCATAGCGTGTAGGCCCAACCAGAGGGGGCCCACCAGGCGTCATCGGGCGCAAACCAGACCAATTTAGCGCAGCGTTTGCGTCGATGTGAGACCTCAGAGCCGGTACGAGTTTCAGAATGTCGTTCAGAACACGCTGCCCCTCCTTTTCGTCAACACGGGTGTCGTATCTGGCAAATTCGGCTCGACCGCCCATGCGCAGTCGGTCGCCCATGGGCACCATCATTGCATGGTATCCATCATCCATAACAGGTCGTGTAGGGCCTTCCTTCCATCCGTTTAGCGCCACCGTGACCGAATATCCTTTAAGCGGGATGATTGGCAACGAGATGTGTAAAGGGCGCGCCATTATGGGGCTATAACTGCCGAGCGAAAGAACGTACACATCTGCAGATATATCACCTCGTGAGGTAGATACATGTGAGATCTCCGAGGAAGTTCCCTTAACTATCTCGATAATATTCGTGTTCATCAAGAACTTAGTGCCTAGTTCAATTGCCAGCCTCGCGATCTCAGTCGTGAATTTGTATGCATCGCCACTTTCGTCATCAGGAAAGAATACGGCGCCCACGTAGCGATCGATGACGGCACCGAGGCATGGCTCCTTCTCAAGGATCTGGTCCTGATTAAGAACCTCAAACTGGATTCCCCACTCCTGCATCTCGCGGCACATTTGCACGAACTCAGACATCCGCCCGCCGCGGGGAAAAACCCGCATTGTGCCAACCGTCGTTTGATCGTAGTTCAGAGGCACGGTCTGGCGGATACTGCGCAAGACCTCCAAGCTCAATCTCGCGATCTTGATGTTTGCAATCATGTTTGCCTTGTGCCGCTCGTAAGTCGAGTGCGCTAGAAATCTGAGTCCCCAGCCTATGGTCGACGGTATTGCGCTTGGGTTTATCTTTATGATCGAGTTGCGGTCGGATAACATCCTGCCGAGTTGCCTCACCGTTTTTGGCGAGCTCCACGGGCTAGCGTCGCTTGGTGTCATTAACCCGCCGTTTGCGAAACTTGTTTCCATTCCTGGCCTGTCGCGACGGTCAACGACAGTGACCTCGTGTCCGTTCCTCGCAAGCATGTAGGCTGTCGCGCAACCCACAACGCCAGCACCCAGAATAGCCACTTTCATCTCACCACTACCTTCGAATTTCCGTAGAATAAGAATGTCGATGGATCGTCGGCGGTGATGCACGAGGTTGGTTGCAGTCTGCGCTGGGAGGATCGATTGTCAGGCCACGGACCAACTTTTTATCGCCAATCACGTCTAGCTTTTTGCAGCAAGCTTAGCTCGCTAAGATGGCGAGTTCTGACCTCACACACTGAAGCCGAATGATCGCGCCACTGTGGCGCGAAATTCCACTTAGACTTCTATGCATAATATCGACCAGGTCCTCAAGAATGGAGCCCGGCTTTTCTTTTTTCCTGCTTCGGCCAAATTCCCCAAGCAACAACAAAGCACAATTCTTGTCGGGCCTCGCGCAGAAAATCAGGGCACTACCATCCTCACCCCAAACCATGTACGCATCATCCGACGCCATGCCGTCATACCGTTTGTATACTTTCAGCAGCCGTGATCGAACTACTAGATAGTCCTCCGATGTCTCGATCATTCCAGCGAGCGATAGATACGGTAACCTTTGCGAGCTCTGCAGCCAGACTTCAGTTCCATCCGCTTTAAGGAACATTCCGGACTCCTATTTTTGCGGACTTTCTCCTGCGCAGCACACCTTAAGGCCTAACACCGTCGGGATCCGTCCAAGTCCTCCACTCGTAGTTGCGCAGGACGACGTGCCCTGGTCCCGAGCCAATCAGGTAGTTCGGATTGAGCGGCGTCTTACCAAGGGGTGTGCAGATTACATACTGCGGCACAGCAAATCCGGAAGTATGTCCACGGAGGTTCTCGATTATATGAATTCCCTCAGCGATCGATGTTCTAAAGTGCTCAGCTCCCCGCACTAAGTCAGCGTGATACAAGTAGTACGGTCGCACGCGCGCCATAACGAGTGCATGGACTAACCGTTTCATGACGTCGATCGAGTCATTGATCCCTTTCAATAGTACGGATTGATTTCCCACCGGAATCCCTGCTTCGAGCAACCGTTCAACTGCGAGTTTGGCCTCAGGGGTCACCTCATTTGGGTGATTGAATTGAGTATTTACCCAGATCGGATGATACTTCCGAATCATCTGGCAGAACTCTGGTGTGATCCGCTGAGGGAGTGTCACGGGCGTCCGAGTCCCTATACGAATAATCTGCACATGTGGAATCTGTCTCAGACGCGACACCACGTACTCAATCTTGTTGTCGCCAAGCGTGAGAGGATCACCGCCGCTCAACAACACGTCCCGAATTTGTGGCCGGGCTTCGATGTACGCAAGTCCGCTGTCGACTAAGGATCGATTACTGACAATTGAGTCATGCCCGGCGTGGACTTTACGCGAACAGTGTCTGCAGTACGTGGGACACAGGTTAGTTAGATGGAAAAGCACGCGATCGGGATACCTGTGTACGATGCAGCTCACATCGGTTTTCCCCTCCTTCCAAAGCGGATTCTCCGACTCCACATCTGATTGGTGAAACGACGGGAGTTGGTCGATATGATAGACGTCGGTAAGCTCCTTGGCGTTTGGGAGGGCCTGCTGACGGATCGGATCATCTGGATTGTTTCGGTCCATTAGCGATAAATAGTATGGAGTAACCTTGAAAACGTATCGTTCGCCGACTTTGTCGAACGCGTCTTCCTCTTGCGGCGATAGGACGAGGTAATCTCTTAGGCCATCGCGCGTGGTAATGCTATTCGCGAGCTGCCAACGCCAATCCTCCCAGGAGCCATTGTTCAACTGCTTAGTAGTAACCTGCATGCGACCTTCCTATTCGGGTGGCGAGCCCGTGGCGCGCCACTATTCAATTGCTACGGGGAGCGAACTTGTTCGCCCTCCACCACAGCGTCTACTTCGTCAGACTCAAGAGTCATGCCAACTTGTCGATCAAAGATTGCGAACCACCTCGAGTAAACAGCGCAGCTTCCGAAACGGAAACGACAGCTTGGGTAGGCGTACATTTGTGACGCACAGACACATCCGACAAGACGTGTCGGAAGGCATACAGCATTGTTGATTGTTTGTGCTCCTGACGAAGGGCGACGGACTAAACAGGGGCGTCAGCCGGTACGTCGCAGGAAGAGCGAAGTGCGAGACCCATCGATCTGATGCCACGGTTCGGTCTGCGTCTTGCAGGCGGCTAAAGAGTCGTCCGTGAAGAATGCAGATCAGTCTGAGAGATAAGCAGAAGTTGTCAGGATAAAGTATTGGATTTTGCAGGAAAGCTGGGTGTTGGGCTACGCTTTCTTGCGTTTTGGGATTTTGCTTTCGAGCGATTCGTGATTCCCTGACGGCGGGTTCATCGGCATTTGGGGAAGGCGATGAGCAAACCGCGGGATGATCGCCAGAAAGACCTGTTGCTTCCGGCGCTTGATCAAATCATCGACATGGGCCACCCGCTGGTGCGATTGGCGGCGCTGATCGACTGGAAGTTTCTGGATGATCGCTTTGGTTCGGTGTGCCAAACCGGTCCGGGGCAGCCTGGCCTGCCGACGCGGCTTGTCGCCGGCCTGTTTATTCTGAAGCACATGCACAATCTCTCGGATGAGGTGCTGTGCGCCCGCGCGGATCGAGAACCCCTATTTGCCAATACTTCTGCGGCGAGTTGAGCTTCTGCCACCGGCTGCCGTTCGATCGATCGTCGATGACGCGCTGGCGCCAGCGGCTCGGCGAGGAGCAGCTCGTGGCGCTGATCCGGGAAAGTCTGTCGGTGGCGCACAAGACTGGCGCCATCGGTCCCAAGGATCTTGAGCGAGTGGTGGTCGATACCACGGCGCAGCCAAAGGCCGTTGCGCATCCGACGGACGCGCGGCTGATGCGTCGGGCCATCACCAAGCTCGACGGGCTCGCCAAGCGCAATCGTGTGCCGCTGCGCCAGAGCTATCTGCGCCCGGCGAAGCGCGCCGCCATCATGGTCGGCCGCTATACCAACGCTCGCCAGTTCAAGCGCGCCCCGCGCCAGCTCAAGTTCCTGCGGACGCGGCTCGGCCGGATCATCCGCGACGTCCCCCCCGCAAGATTGATGGCGATGCGGTGCTGGAAGCTCGCTTCGGCCCGCTGCTCGATCTTGCGCAGCGGATACGCCTCGAGGATCAGCATCAGCGCCGTCCTCGCAGCAGCCGGCTACAACTTCGGTCTGCTCCTGCGATGGCTCGCAGCACTCTTGCGTACCATCATCCGGGCGCTCGCCGAAACTGTCCCGGCTCAAAAGATCGCCTGAATCACCGCTCGTCCGCGTTCTTCACGGACGGCTAAAGAACTCAGCCGCGCTCGCAAACGAACGCTGAGCTCGTCGCCATTGTGGATCTAAAAGTTGCCGACAAGCCTGCCCGCGGTGCCAATGATAGCCCATCCGCGACCGCAGGACGGATCATTCTCGTCGTGCCGTTCGCATGAGAACTCTGCGCAGGCCGATCCATCGCGGGTGCCGTAGCGCACGTCCAGGAAGTCTTTGAGAGCCCCAAAGGCGATTTCGCCATCGCACTTGCGCTGAAGATGAGATGGTCTCCTCAACGAGGTCGAGGACGTGCTGTCCCAGTTATGCATTCCGATGATGCGCCAGCGGCCAGCGACGGTGGCGAAGCCAGGCACCTTTGGCTCATTCGCAGCCCTGCCACGAGCTTGGGCAGCCGCACCAGGTTATACGCAGCAGCGGCGAAGGTAAAAGCCCAGGCTTCAGCTAGCCAGATCCGTCCCTTGGCTCGACACTCTTCATCGAGGCCCAGCCCTCGATCAGCGGGCCATCGACGGAGAAGTGATCGCACGACAGAAGCTTCTTTACCCTGGGCTGCCCCAGCATCTCTGCGAGAACTTGGCCGGGATGTCGCCTTGCGGCAGCCGGTTGAAGTTCTTCGGGAACGCCGAACGGTCGCAGGCGACGAATCGGCGGAACAGCAGGTCGCTTTCCAGCCGTTCCATCAGAAGCCGCTCGGAGAGCATCGAATAATACGCCCGCGACAGTACGCGCCCCAGCAGCTTCTCCGGCGGGATCACGCCGCCGAAACGACGAATACAGCGCGGCACACTCCGGCTCAAGCATCGGCAGTGCTTGGTTCACAATCGCTCGGATCGCTCGCGGCCGACGGTCACGCCGCACCCATGCCTCCAAATCAAGGTAGCCGAGCAGCTCTCCGTTCCATTGTCGCCGCCGCGCACGCATCATCTCCGATTCTCTTCGGCCCCAATGAATCACTGTCGTTGGCCGGCGTGCCCCCTTTTTCAGCCTGCTATTGTCGAACGCGACACAGTTCATTTTTGCCTATAATGGCAGACCGCCTTGGACATCTGAAGTGCGATCGCGACTGCGATCGGACTGAGCTCCGCCTCCACTCTGTCGGGAGTCCAATTGGTAGCAGATGCAGCGATGTTAACAGCAGCCACAACCTCATTGTCGTATCCAAACACCGGCGCGGCCGTCGAGATGTCGCCAGGCACTGCCTCCTGATCGGTGATAGCGAAGCCCTTTCGACGAACTACTTCTAATTGTTTAAAGAGCTTTCGTCGGTCGCCGGTCATCGTGTGCAGAATCTGAATAGTTGAAGCAGGTTCAAGATTCGCTATCATCGCGTGTCCCGGCGCCGTGGCGAATGCCGGGAGACGCGTCCCGATCGGTACGCAAGAGCTCATCGCATTTCTGCTCGGAACGCGAGCGATAAATATGATGTCGGCGCCATCAAGCACTGTCAGGTTGACCGTCTCCCGCGAACGTCTACTGGCCTCCAGCAGGTACGGGAAGGTTGCTTGCACTATCGGATTACTGCGCAAATAGGCATTTCCAATGTCTAAAGACCTGGCTGAGAGTGAATACTGCCGCGTTGTTTTGCTCTGCATTAAATATCCGAGCAGCCGCAACGTATAGAGCACCCGCTGAGTTGCACTCTTGTTCAATCCAGATGCCTCGGAGATTTCAGCCAGAGTCAACGGCCGAGGATTGGCACAGAACGTCGCAAGGATAAGTAATCCCTTTTCAATGGTTCTCAGATAAAGCCGCTCATCAATGTCGGCGTCCGCGAATGAAGGAGGCGAATTGAGCCCGTTCCTGCTCTTCTTCCGACTGTTGGGGATCACCACTATCAATCCTGACCAGAATGCTGTTATACACATTGCTATCCAATGCAGCAGAAACCTAGCTATCAATCGAGGTAGGTCTCGCACCGGGAGCACTCCAGCTGGCAAACCAAGTTCGAGGCGGTCTAGTTAAGTACATTGATTTCAGATAATGAGCGCCTACCCTGCAGGATACTTGGGCTCTCAATCGGGATCCAATGCACCGCTTAGTTTCGGCCTCTATGCCGGCGCACCGATCAAGGTCTGCAACTTTTCGCCAACGATGCGAGCACATATCTCGATGCGGTATCGAGGCTTAGCCGACGCTTTTGACGATTCTCTGACGGTGGGGCTTCGAATATCCAAGCATTCCTAGGTCACCTGACCGAAGCGGCTTTTTCGGGCCCATTTCGGGGAATCGACCTCGAGCAGTTCATCCATAGTCAGACACCGGCCACAGCCTTGCCCCACATGCATCAGTGTAGCTCGACAATTAGGAAGGCCGCCCGAGGGACAGCCGACGACCGACAGTCAACTACCATGACTGGTAAATGGCTTGGAGGCCGCACGTATGCTCTTGTTATAGGAGAAGCGAGTCGGCTGCCGTCCGTAGTAGTCGGGCACGCTAGATCCGATCATCACACGTAGCCAGCCGATCACGCACGACTTCAGCCGTCGATGCGGTGCTAAGTTATAGGATTGAGAGAACGGTATGTACGTTGTCAGTGCGAACGGCGCTTGCATTCCCGGCATCGGGTTCGGCACTTGGAAATTGGTGGGGGCGTCCTGCGCGCGCATTGTCGAGCAAGCACTCAAAGTCGGATATCGCCATATCGACACCGCACAATCGTACGAGAACGAGTCTGAGGTCGGCGAGGGCCTGCGCGTTTCCGGCGTAAGGCGTGAGGACGTGTTCCTGACTACAAAGGTCAACAGCATTCATTTCGCAGCTGGCGATTTGGAACGCTCGACCAAAGAAAGCTTAATGCGACTGCAGCAATCCTATGTCGACCTGTTGCTGTTGCACCGCCCCAATCCGGGCGTTCCACTCGCGGAAACACTGGGCGCGCTCGTCCATGCCCGCCGCCTCGGATTGACCCGACACATCGGAGTTTCAAATTTTAACGTCGGCTTGGTCGAAGAGGCGGTCGCCACCTGTTCCGAGCCACTGGTTTGCAATCAGATTGAATATCACCCATATCTGGATCAGCCGAAAATCAAAACGGCTTGTAACCAAGCAGGCCTTGCGGTTGTGGCCTACAGCCCCATTGCCATGGGCAAGATCAATTGTGACGAAACATTGGTGCAGATCGGACGCATCTATCGCAAGACCCCGGCTCAGGTCTCTCTGCGCTGGTTAGTGCAACAGGGGGTCGTTGTAATCCCGCGCACCTCTCGTCCCGAACGGCTATCGGAGAACATTGATATTCTGGATTTCCAGCTCACCGACGCTGAGATGGACCGGATCTACCAGCTCGGCAGCCCGAAGGGCCGCATTCACATCGGGGCGCTCGCTTGGGATTGAATTATTGCTATTATGCACAGACCTAATGGTCCTTCGCTGGAATCAATCGTTTGAAAGATAGTTGGTGTGTGTCAGAACGATTCTGCAAAGATGCGCGGCTGATGCAGCCGTAGCGGGCCAAATGGCTCGAAGAACATTGTTCGCAGAGGCACTTAGACCGGTCAAGATAAGGACAGAGTTGTTGGATGAATAAGGAGTTTCTCGATCCTGTGATCTAGGTGTGCAGGGAGCTCCTCAACACCGACAGAAGACGACAACGTTGGGCGCGGAGACGACGCTGATAGCGGCACCTGTCGAGGTTCACATGCAAGGTGTGTGTCAATGCGGCGTGCGTTCTCGATCTGACGATCCGTGCGTAAACAAGTCGCTGGGAGTGTTTGTCTCCAGGCCTGAGCGCTTCGCTAACTGATCCTAGACATCCGCTTTGAGCCCGTACGGGACGATGGGATCATTCCAAGGCATGCGGTGCGCAAGCGAGGAGGGAGGCAAGGAAAGCAGTCGTAGGCGCTCGCGATTGAACAGCCAACTAGTGTCCCGATTCTGAAGTTGGCTTCATTCTAGGCGTTTGCGGCGAGTGTGCGAAGGCAAAAGCGTTGGATGCTGGCCAAGATGTCATCGGCGGTCTTGGTCCAGCGGAACGGTTTGGGGTCGGTATTGGTGGCGTCGATGTAAGCCTTGATCGATTTTCGAGTTCGGCGACCGAGCGGAACACGCCTCGTTTCAAGGCGCGCTCGGTCAGCACGGCGAAGAAGCGTTTGACCTGATTGATCCACGACGCTGAAGTTTGCGTGAAGTGCACGTGCCAGCGCGGGCGTTTGGCGAACCAGTTACGGATCGGCCCTGGTTTTGTGGGTTGCATAGTTGTCCATGACGATGTGAACGTCGAGGTTGATCGGCAAGTTGCGCTCGATCTCATCCAGGAATTTGCGGAACTCGCTCGCGCGGTGGCGCGCCATGCGCTTGCCGACGATGGTGCCCGCTTTCACATCGAGTGCGGCGAACAACGATGTCGTTCCGTGCCGCTTATAATCGTGCGTGCGCCGCTCGGTCTGTCCGGGCCGCATCGGCAACAGGGGCTGCGTGCGGTCGAGCGCCTGCACTTGGCTTTTCTCATCGACACACAACACGATAGCGCGTTCGGGCGGCGACATATAGAGCCCGACGATATCGCGCACTTTCTCTACGAACAGCGGATCGGTGGACAGCTTGAAACTCTCGACCCGATGCGGTTGCAGACCGAAAGCGCGCCAGATGCGATGCGCCGTCGAAGGCGCATGACCGATCTCTTTAGCGATGCTCCTGAGGCTCCAGTGGGCGCCCCCCTTTGGTCGCATCTCCAACGTTTCACGGATCGTGCTCGCGATTTCGTTGTCGCCAATCTCGCGCGGCGCGCCGGGCAGCGGTTCGTCGTAGAGACCGTCCATACGTTGCTCGGCAAGGCGGTTGCGCCAAGTGCCGACCGGGTGTGTGCAGATCGCAAGCTTCGACGCGATCTCTTTGTTCTTGAGACCGCCAGCCGCAGCCAACACAATCCGTGCACGCTCCGCCACGGCCTGCGGCGCTCCGTGCTTGCGCGTCAACGCCGTCAGCTCGCGCTTCTCCACGTCATTGAGTACGATCGCAACAGCTCGTCCCTTGGCCATTCCCGCCTCCCGATCGAAGTCGGCAGAAATGTAACTGATTTGTCGATCAGGACACTAGCAGAGCTTTACCTACTTTTGTCTACCGCCCCGCACTGTGAGACAAACGCCATCCGATGCGAGCCTTGATTGCAAACACCAGCCTCTCAGAACACGTAGGTGCGAGGCGAAGGCAAAGGAACCACAATACACGATAGCTAATAGGAGCCGATATGAAACGAAGCGCAGCTGTCGCGGACACAGCGAGAGCGATCGAGCTCGATAACCGATCGAAAGCTATTCGCCGGAGGATACTGGAAGTGCTCGTCGCGAGGCAAGTTGCCGGGCATGTCGGTCCGTCATTCTCAATAGTTGAAATTCTTGTTGTTTTGTATGACGAGTTTATCCGAGTTCCGCGAAGCGCAGCAGAACTTGATGATCGCGACCGCTTCGTTCTAAGCAAAGGGCACGGCTGCCTCGCACTTTACGCGGTGCTCGAGCAGAAAGGCCTAGTCTCACGGCAACAGCTTGATCAGTTTTGTTTTGTCGGCTGCGAACTTGGTCTTCTTCCGGAGCAAAATATCCTTTGCGGACTCGAGGCTACCACAGGAGCTCTGGGTCATGGGCTGCCGATAGCGGTCGGTATGGCGCTGGCGGCTAGGATCACGGAGAAGCACTTTCACGTCTACGTTCTGGTCGGCGATGGAGAGCTAAATGAAGGTGCAAACTGGGAGGCAGCGTTCCATGCTGTAAAGCATCAGCTGTCCAATCTTACCGTATTGGTTGATCGGAACGGCCAACAATGCAATGGGTCAACGAAGCATGTGCTTCCAATGGAATACATGCCGGCACTCTGGCGTGAAATAGGTTTTAACGTTCATCATGTCTCAGGGCATGACCATCGTGCCATTCGAGAGGCGCTTGCGTCTCCAATCTCTGATCTGCGTCCAAGAGTGGTCATCTGCGAGACGACGAAAGGAAAGGGCCTGGGAGAGTTCGAAGGAAGTCCCGAATGGCACTATAGACACGTACCATCGATCAGCGACGTGCCGTCTCTGTTGTGAGTTCATCCTCGAGAAGACAATGCGTGAAACGTTCCGAAAGACACTCCAACAGTTGGCAACCAGCAACAAGCGAATTGTCGCCGTCGGATGCGATCTTACCTTCAGTAGCATGAGCGACTTCAGGGCCGCTTTTCCCGATCGCTTTTTTATGGAGGGTATCTCCGAGCAATATGTGACTGGTATGGCCGCCGGGCTGGCCGGAGGCGGTCTGATTCCATACGTTGAGACTGTTGCGGCGTTCGGTACGCGACGAGCATTCGAACAGCTCTTCGTCGACATAGGTCTCCAGCGACTCCCAGTGCGGCTCGTCGGAACCGGAGGTGGCTTAAGCTGCACTGAGTTTGGCCCTACCCACACAGCACTTGAGGATCTCGCGCTCTTACGTCAGGTCCCAAACATGGCAATATGCGTACCACGATCTAACCACGAGTTGAGGCATCTCCTGTCGTCGACGATCTATTGGGATGGACCAATATACATTCGCCTAGGTAAAGTCACAGCCGAGGGTGACGACGGTCCATTAGAGGAGTTTGGCAATGCGTGTCGTCTGCGTGCCGGGCAAGATGCTTTGATCGTATCGACGGGCCTTGAAAGTTCGGCGATAATTGAGATCGTGGAAATGTTGACCGATGGTGGACTTGATCCAGAGGTACTACATTTTGCAACCCTCACCCCATTTGACTCCGAGGCACTTTGCGAGGCAGCAAAGCGCGTCGGCTATGTCGTCATCGTGGAGGAGCATAATCGCAATGGTGGACTGGGGAGCTTGGTCATTGAGACCCTTGCTGATGCGAGAATACTACGACCCACGACGAGGCTCGGAACCGACTTTGAACCGAGGTTAAACTACGGCACTTATTATGAAGCCACGGTAAACTTTGGCCTTCGTGGGCCCAATCTAGCCAAGGCAATTTTGGCCGCTTGCACTTAAATCGCGGCTGAACATGGGCCAACTTGTGAAAAGGTTAGCTGCCCATCTGACTGTGCTTATGGATGTGCATAAGGGCGTGCGGTGCTGAGCCTGCATAGAGGTGGTGGAGACAGGTCGGCGGCGACACTGGACGAGTGCGGAGAAGGTCAGGATCGCAGAGGAGAGCTGCAAGCCTCCGGTGAAGCCGGTGAAGCCCGGTGAAGCTTTCAAATTACCCACAAATTCTTCTCCGACATGGCGCCCAGCGCGATGTCGCCGAGGCGTGAAAGGCCGCGCCATATGGCGGTATTGCCGGCTACGGATCGCTGGCGCGGGCGAGATAACCGCCGAGCCGGGTGCCAATTGCGAAGCCCAAGCGCCCTGATCCGCTCCTGAATGGTTTAGGACGAGCGGTGGCGAACCGGCAGCGAACTACTTTGCAAGAATGTTCGGGCAGCACGCTCTGCGTCTACCAGGGCAACTCCAAACTCTCCAAGGCCGTCTGAAATCCTGGCGCCACAAGCAAGCAAGCGTATCGTTGTTTTTCTCCCGGCAAAAACGCAGCACAAACGTACGCATCCGACCAGCACCCCGGGCAGGCGCGCCGGTCTGCGGGTCTGCGGTGGCGCTCAGGCGGCAGCCGCTTTGGACTGTCGGGTCGCCTTCCAATTCCACGGGAGTAGATCGACGACTCTGTTGACGGGGTAATCTGGAAGCCTGGCCAGCACGTCGGCGAGCCAGGCTTGCGGATCAACGTCGTTCATCTTGCAGGTTTCGATCAAAGTATAGATGGCGGCGGCGCGATGTCCGCCAGCGTCTGAACCGGCGAATGTCCAATTTCGTCTTCCGACGGCCGTTTACCGTTCATTCTGCCCATGTCGGGGAGGATTTCGAGGTCCACTATCGTTGGCATCCCTATTTTGGCCGGACGGTGAACGTGCGTCGGGTGGAGCAACGCGCGACAGGTCAGTTTTTGCGGATCCGAACCCCATTGGGCACGGTCATCACGATTCCCGGCTGGATGGTAGATCCAATCGCATGCGCGGAGATGACCTCCGGGCCACCACAAGTTGATCTTGCCGCATTGTCAGAGCTGAAGAGACTGGTCACAGCGCTCGCCATTTCCACAAACTCCCCGAGCGATCGAGTCGCATGGGAGAACGCCGATGAAGCAGGAGCGCGTAGCTGTACGGATTTCAGACGGGCAACTCAGCCTGATATTCGAGCCAGACAGGCTGGACAGGATGAACGAGGCGGCGCGGGTGAAGGCGTTACTGACGCTCGCCCAAATCCTCATGCAGGCCGCCGGCCTGGTAGTCGAGGAGCTCGGTGATGCCCGACACTGACGAGATCCCGGAAGCGCTCTTGAAGCGCAAAGCTGTCGTCTATGTGCGGCAGTCAACGCAATCCCAGGTGATGGCCAATCTGGAGAGCCAACGGCGACAGTACGATCTTGTGGATATTGCGCGCCGGCACGGCTTCTCCGACGTGGAAGTCATTGATGATGACCTCGGCCGTTCGGCGAGTGGAACGGTGGCCCGGCCCGGCTTTGATCGGCTGGTCGCATGGTTGTGCGCAGGAGCCGTTGGTGCCGTGATTTGCTTCGATGCATCGCGACTCGCGCGCAACGGCCGCGATTGGCATCATCTGCTTGAGTTATGCGGGCTTGTCGAAGCGAGGGTGATTGATCACGACGGCGTTTATAATCCTTGCCTTCCGAACGATCGGCTCTTGCTCGGCATGAAGGGAAGCATAAGCGAGTTTGAGTTGGGCATAATCCGGGCACGGATGCTAGAGGCAGCCAGGGCGAAGGCCCAACGTGGTGAGCTACGCTTATCAGTGCCGTTTGGTTATGTCTGGCATCGCGAAGCCGGTCTGGGCCTGGATGCTGACCTGCGTCTGCAAGAGGTGATTCGACTTATCTTCACTCGCTTTCGCGAACTTGGTAGCGCTCGCCAGGTGTTGTTGTCGATGAAGGCGGAGCAAATCCATTTCCCCCGACCTGCTGACGAAGGTCGCATGACAAACTTCGTTTGGCAGCCCATCCGCTACCGCAATGTGATCAGCGTGCTAAAGAATCCGTTTTATGCGGGTGTTTACGTATACGGCAAAAGCGAGAAGCGAACCGCGATTATCGAAGGCAGAGCGCGGCGGACCTACGGGCACTACAAACCGGCGGGCACCTGGGATGTAATGATAAAGGATCATCACGAAGGGTACATCACCTGGGATGACTACGAGCGCAACCAGAAGCAATTGGCGCTTAACGCCTACGGTCGCCCAGATGGTGCAAAATCAGGCCGGGGCGGCCAGGCGCTCTTGTCGGGCATTCTGACGTGCGCTCGTTGTGGTCAGCGCCTGAGCGTCAGCTATAGGGGCGGTCGAATCAGCTACCCGGTCTACCGCTGTGACAAGGGTAGTCTAGCGGGTCGGCTTCGCTGTATGATATTCGGAGCTTCAAAAATCGACGCGGCAGTTGCACGAGAACTGTTACGAGCGGTAGAACCCATGGCGATCGAGGCCGCGTTCGAGGCACAGCGCATGCAACGGGAACGCCAAGACGACAAGCGCCGGATCTTTGATCTGGAACTCCAGCAAGCCCGGTACGATGCCACGCTTGCTGAGCGTCGCTACGCCGCCTGTGACCCCGATAATCGCCTGATCGCTGCGCAGTTGGAGAAGAACTGGGAGTACGCTTTGCGCCGTGTGCGCGAGCTGGAAAATCGCCAGAATGACCATCAGTCATCCGGCCACGCGGTCGATCCCGGCACCTTTGCCGATCTGGCGGATAACCTGTCCGTAGCCTGGAAATCCCCTGATGTGACGATGCGCGCGCGCCAGCAGCTGCTACGAGCCTTGATTGTCGACATCATCGCGGACGTCGACGATGCGGTACGCGACGTTGTGCTCACGATCCATTGGCAGGGTGGGCAGCACTCCGAGCTTCGGATCCGCAAGCCGCGCTCCGGTGAACACGGTTCCTCCACGGCGGAAGATGCCTTGGCTGTTATCCGCAGCATGGCCGGGCGCTGGTCTGACGAGCACATCGCCGCCACGCTCAATCGGATGGGCTTGCCTACCGGCATGGGTAAGACCTGGACAGCACATCGGGTCAGCGCTATTCGCCGTGTGCGTGGCATCCATGCCTACCGTTCAGCGGAAAAAAACGGCGAATGGCTTACGCAGATCGAGGCCGCAAAAGCGCTCGGTGTCTCAAGTCATATGATCCGCCGCCTTGTCTCCAGCGGCGTTCTTCCTGCTGTGCAGGTTGTTCCGCGAGCGCCTTGTCAGATTCGAGCTGCCGATTTGGCGTCCGAGACGGTCAAAACAGCGATTGCCCGAAAGGGTCGCCCGTCTCGCGAAATTGACGCGGACACGCTTCCAATGTTTACAAGCACTTAAAGAAGGGGCGCACAATGACTCAAGGCTTGCCACACCGCGTAACGCGCGTTCGGCAGCGTTGTTCGAGAGGCAGATGCGGCCGTCGTCCAGGAAGCGAGTGAACCCCGCCCAGCGGTTGAGCAGGTAGTTTAATCGCCTTTGCGGTATCATTGCCTGAGGAGAGCAAGGTCCGCTGCTGGCGCATCCAGATCTCGAGATCAGCAACGATTGGTGCGGACTTCTCTCGACGTACGGCAAGCCGCTGTTCTGGCGTTTTGCCGTTGATGGTGCGCTCGATCTCGAACAGGATATCGATGCGTCGCACGGCCTCGCTGGCAATGGGCGCCTCTCCAGATTTCGCCAGGTCGAAGAACTTTCTGCGACCGTGGCTCCAACAGGCCGCTTCAAGGATCGGAGCCGGCTTCCTTTGGGCTTTGTAGAGCTGGTTATATCCATCGAAGGCATCGGCCTGCATCAGGCCCACATAGCCGGCGAGATGGCTTTGCGGATGCTCTCCAGCCCGGTTGCGTGAGTAGTAGAACAGGGCCGCCGGCGGATCCGTGCCGCCAAACGGCCGGTCATCGCGAACATAGGTCCAGATCCGGCCGGTAACCGTCTTAAGCTTGGCCAGTACCGGCACCGTCGTATCGTCGGCGTGGATGCGCTGCGCGCTCATGACGTGGATCCGGATGGCCTCAATAATGGGATCGAGTGCGACCACGCAGGCGCCGACCCGATCCGCCAGGGTCGAGACGTCGATCTCGATCCCTTCGCGGGCATAGGTCTTGCTCTGCCGGTTCAACGGCTGATGCAGCAGGAACTTGTTGACCAGCACCATCGCCAGCAGGCTCGGCCCGGCAAAGCCTCGCGGGATCGGATGGAAGGGCGCCGGAGCCTCTGTGATCGCCTCACAATCTCGGCAGGAGAACTTTTCGCGGACATGCTCGATAATCTTCCAGCGCCGCGGCTCACATTCCAGGGTCTTCGATACCACCTCGCCGAGCTTGTGCAGTCGCTCGCTGCCGCACTTGCCACATACGCAAGGAGCGGGTTCGACGATGCGTTCGATCGGCAGATTGTCCGGCAACGGACGTCGCGGCGGCCGTGGATTTTGCACGCGCTGCTGTTTGGCGGCTTCCGGCGCTGCGAGCTCGGCCTTGGTTTCCTGCTCCGCCTGGGTCTCTTCAAGATCCTCGATGGCGAGTTCGAGCTGCTCGACCAGCAGCTTGCCGCGCTCAGAAGATTGCCCGAACTGTTCTCGCCGTGCCTTGGCCAGCATCAGCTTCAGCCGCTCGATCTCCAGCCGGCCGACGGTCACCTCGCTCTTCGCCAGCGTCAGCTGCTCGCGCTGCGCAATGATCATCGCGTGTGCTGCGGCAAGGTCGGTGGGAAGCGGATCGGCGGGCGTCGTCACGAGGACGAATCAACCATATTCGTCGCAAAAAATCCCGCTCGATTTAACCGGAAGCCTGTGGACGCCAGGTTGCCTGCGGCATCCGCCAATCAATTCCGGAGAGGAGATAGGATAGCTGCGCAACGCTGATCGTCACAACGCCGTCCGCCATTGATGGCCACAAAAAGCGGCCTCGCTCCAGCCGCTTCGTGAACAGACACGCGCCTTGGCCATCATGCCAGATGATCTTGATCAGGTCGCCGCGGCGGCCTCTAAAAACATAGAGATCACCGGCATGCGGATCACGCTTCAAACTCTCCTGGACCAGACGCGCGAGGCTCGGGAAGCCGCGGCGCATATCGGTGTGGCCGGTCGCAAGCCACACCCGCACATTACCCGGTATGGCAATCATCGGCGCTCAAGCACCTCGAGGACCCGCGCCAGCGCTTCTGGATCGACGTGAGCGTCCACTCGGATCCGTCGCCGGTTACCGAGGTCGATCTCGATCAATCCAGTACGCGCGGCTACCACAGACCGCCCTCGGCTATCACCCGCAGGTAAGAGCTTCGCAGCTTCCTCCGCTTCTGTGGCAGCGATCTGCACCGGCGCAAAAGATGGTACAACCGGCTCGGATGTACGCGCTTGTCGACGCCAGGTGAACACTAGGCTGGCCGCTACTCCGTTGCGACGTGCAACCGCTGTCACCTTTGCGCCCGGCGCCAACGTCTCCTCGACAATCCGCGCCTTGTCATCCTGCGACCAGCGCCGCCGCCGCTCCAGCCCGCCCAAAACCTCGACCCGCATCGCCTGATGACCTTAAAGCTAGACTTAAAGTCACACGCTTGGCGAATTACGACGTGTCAGACAAGGCGGCGCCCGTCGGATGCGTACGCACAAACCCTAGTGATCGACACATCACCGGAAAGCGCACCGCTGCTGAATGAAGGAACGGCGGTGTCAAGTAGGGCGGTGATGGACCGTGCTCAAGGGAGGCGCGTTGCGCCACCGCTCTCGGCGGCTGGCGGCCTTGACCCCGCCCGATCATCGGTCGCTCGGACGAAGACCGACCGCGACAACGGCGCGCTCGAAATGCCCAACCGTTGTGCGCCCGGCGTCCCTCGCTCCACTGGCTAGGGAGCAAATGGACGAGGCAACAATAGGTCTATCGAGAACAGACATCGCGACATGCGGCAATACGCACTTGCATCCTGTAGCCGCGCCGCGACACGCATATGAGCAGATGATTCCATCCTTACCGCTCCAGGTTCAGGAAGTGATTGTCACAGACGCACTGGGCCGCCATTTATTCCGTTTCCGCGCTCGCAGAGGTGACGACCCAGGGGGCTGCCTATTTCCCATACGTTTGGAACGTCCGCCCTTCATTCGCAAGCGGTCGGGGCCCAACGCATGGCAGGATGTCCGGACGGGTGATCGGAAGAGTCATGAACGGCACCGTGTCGCTGAGTTCCGCAAGTTCTTGGACGAGATCGAGGCCGCTGTGACGCGCGAACTCGAAGTTCATCTCATCATGAACAAATACGCCACGCACAAGACTCCGCTAGACCCGCAGTTGGACGGCAAAGGTTGCGTTGGGCACGCGCACCTGATGTCGACCGGTTCATCGGGACTCAATCAGAGGGAGTGCTTCTTCGCGCTGCTCACCGAACAAGAATTTCAGACCGGCATCTCTCGCACCGTAGCCGCCCTCAGAGCTGACATCCTCTTGGTCATCGACAAACGCAACGCCGATCCCAGACCGCTCCGATACACCAAATCCGCCGATGACGTCCTTGCTCCTAGCGAGCGCTTCTGGTCATAAATGCTCCGGCCAACACGACGCGATATTGCGAACCTTTGTTCAAGACACTAACCGGTCTGCCGGCCTTCCTTCTAGAAACTACAGCGAGCTCTTCGTTTTTGATATGCTTCACATGGCGCATCGTGCGCAATCGGCAAACACTGCCAACCGGATGGCGCAAAACGGCTATCCCGTCCTGCCGCGACCCCGCCACCTGGAGAATACAACGAATGTACTCTCGTTCACCCAAGTCTGGGTTTACGGTTTGCATAGGTAGCCGCCATCGACGGCAAGGACCTGACCGGTGATATACTTGGCTTCGTCCGAAACCAAGAAAAGCGCGGCATTTGCGACATCCCAAGCTTCTCCCATGCGCTTCATTGGCGCGCGTTCATTTCGAAGCTGGCGCATTTTTTCGCGATCGCCGCCGTAAAACTCTTTGTGCCTTTCGACCATGGGCGTATCCATTAACCCCGGCATTATTGCATTAACGCGAATACCTTGATCCGCGTAGTCGATTGCCATCGCTTTAGTAAGCGTGTTCACCCCGGCCTTTGAAATGCAATAGAGGAACGCTCCCAAAGAGAGTCTCTCCGCCGACACTGACGAGATGTTTAAAATTGATCCGCTCCCACGCTCCAGCATCGACGGTAGCACCGCGCTGGAGGTGATGAACATGCTCTTCAGATTGATGTTGATCACGCGATCCCATTCAGTATCGTCGGTGTTTAGCACTCCGCCAAATGTCTTTGGCTCGACACCGACGTTGTTATGAAGGATGTCGATTTGCCCATATTTCTCCAGACACTTTTCGACCATCGCCTTGCAATCCGAGCGCTGGCTGACGTCCGCCTGAAACGCAAAGCAGGTGCCCCCTTCCTGCTCGATCATCTCGCGGGTCTTCTCTGCAGCCTCCAGATTAAGGTCAACAAGCATCACTGAGGCGCCCTCACGGGCATAAACAACCGCCGATGCCTTCCCATTCCCGAGCCCGTCGCCTCCGGTTGATCCGGCTCCCGCAACGATTGCGACTTTACCCTTCAAACGATTCTGCATGCTTCACCCTGCGACTGTGACCGGAGGTCGATTGGAAGAATTTGGCTGGGGACCAACCGAATTGAGTGCGTTCTGGAACTCAGCGCTCATTCGCTGACGTTCGGTCCAGCCCATTCCACCAATCATACCGCCATCCACAACAAGGTCGTGGCCGTTCACAAAGCTGGATTCGTCGCTTGCAAGATACAAGGCTGCGAAAGCGATATCTTCCGGCAGGCCAGAGCGTGGTATCGGCTGACGAGTCTTGTTGAGCTCACGAAGGAGAGCTGCTTTCTGCAGGGCTTCCGGACCCGTCTTCCCCATTCCAGTCGCGATCTGGCCGGGAGAGACCGAGTTCACGCGGATACTGAATTCGCCAAGCTCCATTGCCACGCACTTAGTGAGATGAATGACCGCTGCTTTGGCGGCGCTGTAATCCATGTACGCTGACACGGCCTGGATGCCTGAAATGCTCCCAGTGTTGATAATGCTGCCAGAGCCCTGCTTTTTCATGTGGGGAGCAATGTGTTTCATCCCGAGCATAACGCTCCGCACGTGTGAGGCCATTACGCGATCAAATCGATTCACTTGCATCGACTCAATGCCGCCGGTTTGGCCAAGCATTCCAGCATTGTTGAAAAGGCAATCGATACGACCAAATCGCTTTACAGCGAATTCGATCAAGCTCTTAAACTGATCCTCGTCCGTAACATCAGTCTTATTAAATGCGCAGGCAGGGCCGAGGCGCTCGCATAAGGCCTCACCCTCCGGGGCAAGAAGATCGGCAACAACGACTTTCGCGCCTTCCGCGACGAACACTTCTACAGTGGCCAACCCGATGCCTTGGCTGCCACCAGTGATCACAGCAGTTTTGCCGTCCAAACGTCCCATTGCCGAATCCTTCCTACGCTACAGGGTGGGCATTGCAGTGTTCAATTGATGTAAGTTAGATTCGTCATTAACTCGGAGATGTCAGGAATTTGCTCCAAGGAAAGAAGGCTTTCGGAGATTTGATCTCCGCGACTGACGGAGATAATTCCTGAGATACATTTGCGATATTTATCGAGGATCTCATCATCACTGACGTCGATGTGCTCAGTAATCTTCCGAGTCATCGAATTGAGCTGCGAACCATCATTCAAAGTGACGGTAATAGGCAGTGCTTGGCCGGCTAGGTCCGCTCGATAAACGATCTCAATCTTATCGCGAAAGGCAGCCACATCCGGTCCATTCGCCCCTTCGGTGGTGTATCTATCCAGCCACGGCTTTTTGTCCAAGAAGCTGCATGCAATGCTGTGGGCCAAGCTGAACTTCGCCTCGTCCGCATTCTTTGGATGATGATAAAGCGCGGCCGCGAGTTGAAACGAAGGTGGCGCTTCCAGGCGAACAGCCTTCACTTGGTGCGCGGAAAGGCCGCGCTCTTCGATTAGTCTAACAAATGCCTCGATAGGATGCATTTGGGATAGGCAGCATGGATACTTTTTGATTTCGATATCCTGCGCCCTAAATGGCGACCCGAGCTTTAGGTCCGGATTTACGATTCCTGCGACCGCATGAAGATATCCCATCGGGCACTCCAGCACGGCGGGTTGTCCGGTTAGGCCGTGCTTCGCCAGGAGAGCCGAAGCTAGGCCATTCCGCCCAGCCATACCGGACTCGTACAGGTGAGCCCCCGATCCCACCTGTTTGAACAGGCCCGCCGCGTGCGAGGCAGCTATACTAACGGCCATGCTGATCTGCTGATCATCAAGCTTGAGCAACTTCGCCGCGCCAGCGGCTACACCTATAGTGGAACCTGCAGACCAAGGCGCGAGGCCCCGGGCCATCATATCCTGCGAAACGATCGCCAGTTTCGACGCAACGTCCCAGGCTACTACGAACGCTTCTATGAGCTCTTTGCCCGAGATTTTTAGCTTCTCACCCAATGCGAGCATCGCGGGAAAAACGCCAACGCTGTACATGTTCTCAGCTCGAGTATCGTCTTCGAGCTCTGTTGTATGGGATGTCGTCCCGTTCGCCAGCGCCGCGTATTCTACGGAAGTGCGGAGGCTTGCGCCGATCACACCGACTTCCTGTGGAGCCCCGCATTCCTTGACGTAGCTCAGAACGGCCTTACTGGTTTCGCTGTTGACGCCAGCTAACGTCATTCCTACCCCGCTGAGAAGCACGTTCTTCACATGCCGAACGAGCCTTGCATCAAACTGATCAAATGTCGTGCTTTGAACAAACCTGGTAATGTCGATCGTCGTGCCCATAGTCGGTCTCACATGATTTTCATTTACTGACGCTTGCTTGAGGCATTAGCGCCGCTACGAAACGTAGTGAGCTTGGGCTACGATGACGTTGCCCAGGCTTACATCACGATCAAGTAATCACCCATTCCTTAAACCGGCGCGATACCGGCTCAAGATTGTCAGTCCAATAGGCACCGTCGATAACCACATTGTTTGGGTTGGTGATGTCGGGAGTCCATTTGCGAACTTCGGGATCTAGCAAGGAAATTGCCTTCTTCGAGTTCGGAATAATAAAGGCTGCATTGCAGAGGCGTGCTGTGACGTCCGGTCTTAAGAAGTAAGCCATGTACTTCATCGCACCTTCTTTGTTCGGCGCCCCCTTTGGAATGGCCAACCTGTCCGTGCCAAGAAGATTCTGCTCGAACGAGAACGCGAGGGGCTTACCGCCTCCTGGCTCATTCGTGGCTTTAACGCGGTTGGCATAGCTGTAACTAAAGTCGACCTCCTGAGTCTGCAAAAGCGAGATAGTCTGAGGGGTCGCTGTCACCCAGGATGCAACGCTAGACTTCACGCGATCCAGCACTTTGAAAGCGCGGTCTACGTCTAGAGGGTACATATCTTTCGGCAAAACCCCATCTGCGAGCAGAGCGGCTTCAAGCGTTTCGTTCGGTCGATTGCGGAAGGTACGGCGTCCTGGAAACTTCTTGACGTCAAAATACTCGGCGAAGTTCCTGGGGTGTGCCTCTGGCCCGTACTTTTGGGGGTCCCACGCGATGCCGCCAGCGAAAGAATTTGCCGTTACATACTCGTCTTTGGGCGCGACGGCCATGTCGGCCGTATCCAGCATCCCCAAGTCCAACTTATCCCAAAGTCCTTGCTTGGATCCGAACGCCGCATTTTCGTCGACGGTCATCACTACATCGATATCCACGCGTCCGGTCATAGCTTGGGCTTTCAGCTTTGCAAGGTCCGGAATCGGGATGATGTTGACCTTGATTCCGGTTTCCTCGGTGAAAGGCGTGGTTACCGTTTTAACAAGGACTTCCTGATAAGTGCCTCCGTAACTGGTGATCGTGATCGCCTTGGTCTGCGCTTGCGCGCGGGTGATCACTGCCGGCGCCAGGACCGCGGCGGAGGCTCCTGCAAGAAATGTACGCCGTGACAGCTCCTTCGAAATTGACATAGTCCACTCCTTTACTGTTGCGTTGATGATGACGGTGCCGCGGTCGAGTCGGCTCAAATTTTCAAACCCGGGACTATAGACTTAGGCGCTCAACACGACGGACTCAGCAGGTGACCACGAGAGCTTGGCCGCAGATCCAAGCTCGGGCCGAGTGGAAGCTGGACCGGAGATGATTTTTGCCGTGACCAAAGCGCCCTGGACTGTTTTCACGGTAATCCGGGTCATACCTCCGACGAAGGATATCGCCTCGACCACGCCGTGCAGCACGTTGTGACCAGTGGGAGCATCGACATCAGCACCGGATATCTGCATTTTTTCTGGCCGAACCATTACCAGAACGTCCGGGCCAAAGCTTCGCTCTGAGCGTGGCACATGAACAACTCCAGCCCCCTCGATCGCCACGCTATTTGCAGCAACGCTCTTACCCTTGAGCAAGTTAGACTCTCCGATGAACTCTGCCACAAAGCGGCTATTGGGCCTGAAATACAAATCATCTGGAGCGCCCAGTTGAGCGATCTCGCCGGTCTTCATGAGGCAGATGCGGTCAGACATATTGAGCGCCTCTTCCTGATCATGCGTTACGTAAATGATCGTCGTGCCCAACTCACGATGAAGACGTTTGATTTCAGTCTGCATCTGCTCCCGAAGATTCTTGTCGAGCGCTCCGAGTGGCTCGTCCATCATGATAATGGCGGGCGAATACACGATGCATCGAGCAATGCCGACGCGTTGCTGCTGGCCACCTGAAAGTTGCCGAGGCTTTCGGTCATCGAACCCCTTGAGATCAACTCGATCCAACGCATCCAAGACCTTCCTCCGAATGGATTCTGAAGGTTCACGCCTCACTCGAAGTGGATAGGCAACGTTTTCGAAGACCGTCATATGAGGCATAAGGGCATAGTTCTGAAACACCATGCCGATACCTCGATCCCGCGGCGGCATCCGAGTGATATCCCTACCGGCGAGGAGTATTTCACCGGAGCTAGGTGTGATCGCTCCCGAAATCAGGTTCAAGAGGGTCGTCTTTCCGGAGCCAGAGGGCCCGAGCAGAGTAAGAAACTCGGACTTGTTTACCGCCAATTCGGTTGCCTTAAGGACCGTCACTGACCCAAAGGTTTTCGAAATCCCTCTCAAAGCTATGGCTTCACCGGTGGAAGCATTGCCTTCGTGCATTCGTCTACTCCTGGAATCCATGCTGCCCAGGTGAACGTCTGAGCTTAAATTAGTCGCACAGCGAACTACGATCGCGTGTTCGTTGCTCAAGAGACCTCCTCGCCTGTGGGCTTCCTCAGGCTGATCGTCACGATGCATACCAGCACGGACAATGCAGTCAGCAAGGCCGATACGGCTGCAATGACCGGGGAGACTTCCCATTCGAGCGCGCTATACATCTTAACTGGCAGCGTCACCGTGTTGCTGCCAGTGAGGAACCAAGAGATAATCACCTCATCAAACGAGAGCAGAAACGCAAAGAAGGCGGCGCTTATTAGCGACGGGACGAGCTGAGGGATCACAACTGTGAAAAACATGCGGATAGGAGACGCCCCCATCAGCTCCGCGCCAAACTCCAAGTTGCGATCCAACTTCTGCACACCCGCGATGATCATTACGATCACATACGGCAACGTTACCATCACGTGGCCTAGAACCAGCGACAGTGTGGTCCCGCCAATGCGGACGTACGAGAAGTACAAGTAGATACCCAACCCCGAGACGATCGTGGGAATGACCAAAGGGCTAATCAACACTCCAGAAATCAAAAGCTTTCCTAGAAATTCATGGCGCGCGATCCAATATGCCGAAGGCACACCGACAAAGAGACCAGCAATGGTCGAGAGAACAGCGACCTTGAGACTCGTATATAGCGGCAACAACCAGCTATCGGAGCTGAAGAAGATCCTGAACAGATCAAGCGAGTATGTTGAGGGCGGAAATTCGAGCGCGTTCGTTGGCCCAAATGCCATAGGAATTGTAACAACGACCGGCGCGAGCAAGAAAATGTAAACCACTACCGCGAGGCTTGAGCCAACGAAGCGATAGCGCTGCGACAGGGGATCGAGCACTGAGTTCGCCATGACAAACTCCTAGATCTTACGTCGACGCCAAAGCGCCATCGGAACGATAAAGAGCGAAGCCAATGCGAGCAGGATCACGCTTATTGCGGATGCCTTCGGCCAGTCGAGCACCTGACGATTGTAAAAGTCGACTAGGTTGGAGAGCATTTGATCTTGAGGACCGCCGAGGAGCGCGGGAATGATAAACGCGCCCAACGACATAACAAAAACACTCAGCAGACCTGCAATGACCCCCGGGAAGCTTAGAGGGAGGGTTACCGTCCAAAACATTCTCGCTGGCTTCGCACCCATAACCGACGCCGCTTTGTAGAGAGCATTGTCGATTGCTAGTAGACTTGCGAGCACTGGCAGGACGATAAGAGGAACCAGAAGATTGGTCATGCCGACGAGCAACCCAATACGGTTCAGGACAAGCGGCAGTTGCACGTCTAAACCTGAGACCCAGCTCAGAAGGTTGTTAATGATGCCGTGTCGACCGAGGATAATAGTGAAGGCGAAGCACTTGACCAAAATGCTCGTCCAGAACGGTAAGAGAATGAGAAACATCAGCACGGTTCGACGATCAGGGCTCTGCCTCGCCAAATGCAGGGCGACGATGTATCCGAGTATGAGACTCGAGACTGATGAAATAGATGCGACTACGAGGGTCGTTGTTAGTGTTTGCCTGAACAGACTGCTTTCGACGATTGCTTTGTACGCAGCGAACGCACCGGCTTCGTCCCGAAGACTTGTCAGAAGAACATAGCAGAGTGGCGGCAGCACTATTCCCACTGCGACTAGGACCGCTGGCGACATGAACAGTGACTGCACTTTGAAGTCGATTGAACGGTTCATTTGAGCACAGGCGAAAGTTCTTGAGGGACGTGGTTTCTCGCTATTGGGTTGCACACTGCGCAAGAAAGACTTGTTGCGCGGGTCATCGCCTCCCGCACCTCGTTCAGGAGCACAGTCGAGGGACGCTGAATTCCTGAACGACACATTCGATCAACTGGCGTTTTCATGTTCCTGACCTTCAGATCTCAGAGGCGCCTCGATGGAAACGGCCATGCAGATTGACGCCACTCACCCCTTCTCGTGCAACGATGAGTCAGGGGACGACCTGCAAATGAAGGCTCCCGGACTCCGCGCTCTAGTCAGATGTTGCAATGAGCTGCAGCGAGCTCGGCCGCTTTCGGTCTTACGAGCAAGATCTCTCGCTCAGTGAACCGCACGCGTTCTTCTAATTCTCCCTCCTGAACTAACCAGTTTCTGTTGTATTGTTATCCAATACTGCATATTGTTTTCTGGCAGTCAAGAGGAAAAACGCCTGAACTGCCATCCAAACAACTCGTCGTACCAAGACTTTAGCTGCCTCCGCGATGGCCTTTACAGGCGCATTGAATAGCAATATGCAGAACCGCGATTGGGAAAAGGATGAGACGATGCTCGAGAAGAGGAGCAAGAGCCGGACAGGTCTCAATTCACCTGCTCCGTTCGCGAAGACGGACATTGACGCGCGGCTCTATCTCGGAACGATCGAGAAAGGGATGCTTATCCTTGATACCTTTTGTGCCAACCCTCGACCAATGACTCTTGCGGAAGTTGCAGAGGCATCCGGCTTAAACAAAAGCGCAACTCAACGAGTGCTCTACACATTGCGGGCGCTGAGATACCTGACGCACAGCGAGACAACCCGGCAATATTCGCTTTCGGCGCGGGCTATGGATATCGGAAACGCATATCTGCGGAGCAATCCGATTGTCGAAGCAACTTTTCCGTACTTGCTCGAGGCGAACAAACGATCTCAGGAGACCGTCAACCTGACCGAGCTCGACGGCTCCGACATCATATTTATCTCTCGTGTTCCCAGCAGGAACGTGATGAGCTCGTACGTGACAATCGGGGCTCGCCTCCCCGCTTTCGCTACGGCGCCAGGACGCGCGATCCTGGCGAACCTCGATACCGACGTCGCCAATGCAATTTTGAAGAGCGCGAGCCTCCCCGCGATTACCCCCCACACCACGACCAGTCGGCAAAAACTTCTCAAGGAATTGGAAAAGGTGCGCCAAAAAGGCTTCGCCATCGCCGATCAGGAGGCGATGCTTGGGGACATCTCGACGGCTGCGCCGGTGTTTGGCTACGACAACAAAGTTGTAGCTGCTGTGAACATCGCAGCTTCGACCGCCAGTTGGACTCCCGAGAGAGTGGAAGCAGAACTTAGCCCAATCACAGTTGAGATCGCTCGGCAGATGTCCAAAGTCGTTTCCCAGCACAGGCGTACATAGGCTGCTTTGTCACTCATCCGACGCTCCATTTTTGCGAAGAACAACTGCAACTTCGTCAAGCGGATCAGTATCAGCTAGGCCCTCACTGAGTTCTCAATTTTCTTGGGGCCTGGATCTACATTGCCAGCTGCTGTTCGACTGGTATGAGGACAGATTGTTTCGACACAAAGAACAAGAAACGATTGGTTTGGATTTCGACGCGCGGGGCGCGGCCGCATGCCCAACAGACTGCGGCCTCCACTATGTCACAGCACGCAATCCTTGGATCGACACGATTGCGCAAAACGTACTCGCGGATCAAAATCGGCCGTCAACTTCGGTTACCCTATCGTCATCAGACTAGCGTTACCGCCCGCCGCTGCCGTGTTGATCGACGTCGAGACCTCTTCCAGCAGCCAGTTCAGGCAATAGGCGTCACGGTCGTTGGCCAACTGGTCAGTAGTTGCCGACTGCACCAGGACAAGCGGCCCCTTGAGGGCAGCGACCTTCTCGTTGGTCTCGCGCACAGTCTCCATGTCGCCCTCGATCAGCGCTCCTCCGAAGGGACCATCGGCGTTCCAATCTGAGCTCCAAGATATCCGCCCCGCGACCGATGCAGGAAGTGACGCAAGCGCGCCTTCGAGGTTCGACGCCCTGTCGATCACGGCTTCATTTCCGGTCGCGAGTGCGGCAGACAGCTGCCGGAACAGACCATTGGTGGTCTTCGGCACGAGCAGGATACGGCCGCGCGGATGGAGCGCGTAAAGATTTCGCTCGCCGACCGGTCCGGTCAGGTCCTTCTCGAGACCCAAAGCTGAGGTGGCGGCGAATTCGCGTGCAGCTTCGGCCTCGTCATTGTGGCCTTTTCTTCCAAGCCAGCCAGCGAAGTCCCGCAACGCAGGATCGGTATGTATCGAGCTGTGCTGCGGCGGCACGGGAGCGCGCTGCACCAACCGCCCGATATAGAGAGGCCCGCCCGCCTTCGGACCGGTACCCGAGAGGCCACGGCCGCCGAAGGGCTGCACGCCCACAACTGCACCGACGATGTTGCGGTTGATGTAAAGATTGCCGGCCCTGATGCGGCTTGTCACATGCGCGATCGTTTCGTCGAGACGCGTATGCAGCCCGAATGTCAAGCCATAGCCCGAATTGTTTATGTCGTCGATGAGGCGATCGATATCCTCGCGCTGGTAGCGGATGACATGAAGCACGGGGCCGAAGACTTCACGTTGGAGGTCCGACAGCTGCTTAAGCTCAACGATGGTCGGAGGAACGAAGGTGCCGCGCGCGGTCGCTTGCGGCAATCTCAACTGCTCGACCTTGCATCCCAGTGCGCGCATGCGCTGAATATGATTCTCGATTGTTTGTTTGGCTTCAGCCGTGATCACCGGCCCGATATCAACGTTGAGGCGATCGGTACGGCCGATCGACAGTTCCTGGAGCGCGCCTTTGAGCATGGTGAGTGTGCGGTCGGCTATGCCCTCTTGCAGGCAAAGCAAACGCAGGGCCGAGCAGCGCTGGCCAGCGCTGTCGAAGGCCGACGCGATGACGTCGCTCACGACTTGCTCCGCAAGGGCGGAGGAATCGACAATCATCGCGTTCTGCCCACCTGTCTCGGCGATCAGCGGGATCGGCTTGCCAGCCGCCGAAAGTCGCTCGCTTAGCTGGGTCTGGATCAGGCGCGCCACTTCGGTTGACCCAGTGAACATCACGCCTGCCGTGTCGGATGCAGCAACCAGCGCGGCACCAAGGTGCCCACCGCCAGGGGCATATTGTAGTGCACCGCGCGGAATCCCGGCCTCGTAAAGGATCTTCACGCCTTCATGTGCGATGATCGGGGTCTCTTCCGCAGGCTTGGCAACCACCACGTTGCCTGCGACCAACGCTGCCGCTACCTGGCCGATAAAGATCGCCAGCGGGAAATTCCACGGGCTGATGCAGACGACGGTGCCGAGCGGAACATGCGACGGGCCGATTGTCCGCCGCGCCTGGTCGGCATAGTAGCGCAGGAAATCAATCGCTTCACGGACCTCGCCGATGGCGTTCGCCGCGGACTTGCCGGCCTCGCGCATGACTGTAGCCATGAGGGCTTCAATGCGACCTTGCATTAGGTCGGCAGCGCATTCGAGGCAGGCGGCGCGCTGTGCCGGCGGAACCGCCGCCCACGCTGTCGCGGCTTCGGCGGCCATGTGGACGACACGAAATGCGTCGCTGGCATCAAGCTCGGTCACGGCACCGACGAAGTCGGTGTTATCCGCCGGATTGGTGATCGAGCGTGTTGCGCCAGCGCCCGATCTGTCGGCCAGCTCGGGTACAGCATGCCATCTCCGCGCAACGGTGTCGACGAGCTTCTCCGACAGGTCCGCAAGCGCGGCTTCGTTGGATAGATCGATGCCGCTCGAATTCGTACGATCCTTGGCGTAGAGCGCGCGGGGCAAGGAAATCTCGTCATGCGGCATGCCCACCACCGGCATTGCCTCCACGATATCAACTGGATCGGCCACGAGGTCGTCCACCGACACCGCCGGATCGGAGATACGATTCACAAACGACGAATTGGCTCCGTTCTCAAGCAGGCGGCGCACGAGATAGGCGAGCAGCGTTTCATGCGTGCCAACCGGAGCGTAGATGCGGCAGGGTCGATCGAGATTCCCCTTGCCCACCACCTCATCATAGAGCGGCTCTCCCATGCCATGCAGACACTGGAACTCGTACTTTCCGACCTGGAAATCCGGGCCGGCCAGTTGATAGATCGTCGCCAGCGTTTGAGCGTTATGGGTAGCGAACTGCGGGAAGACGGCATCCTCAGCCGCGAGCAGCCTTCGGGCGCAGGCGATGTAGGCGACGTCCGTATGCACCTTGCGTGTATAGACCGGAAAGCCTTCGAGACCATCGATCTGGGCGCGCTTGATCTCGGCATCCCAGTAGGCCCCTTTGACCAACCGTACCATCATGCGGCGGCCGGCTCGGCGAGCGAGATCGATGACACAGTCGAGTACGAAGGGGCAACGCTTGCCATAGGCCTGGGCGACGAAGCCGAGGCCATTCCAACCGCTGAGGTCCTTGTCGAGACTGAGGTCCTCCAGCAAATCGAGCGACAGTTCGAGACGATCCGCTTCCTCCGCATCGATGTTGAGTCCAATATCGTATCGCTTTGCCAACAGCGCCAACTGCTTCACGCGCGGCAGCAGTTCGTTCATGACGCGGCCGGACTGTGCGCGAGAATAGCGGGGGTGCAGCGCCGACAGCTTGATGGAGATGCCGGGCCCCTCGTAAATACCCCTGCCCGCTGACGCCCTGCCGATGGCATGGATCGCCGCTTCGTAGTCGCGGTAGTACCGCTCTGCGTCGGCCGCAGTCGTTGCTGCCTCGCCGAGCATATCATAGGAATATCGGAAGCCTCGGTCCTCGAATGGACGAGACCGCTTCAAGGCTTCCTCAATCGTCTCGCCAGTGACGAACTGCTCGCCCATCATGCGCATTGCCATGTCGACGCCGCGACGGATCACGGGTTCACCGGCGCGTGCGATCAGGCGCGTCAGCGCAGCCGCCAAGTTGCGGTCGTTGACGGTCGAAGTGAGTTTGCCGGTCACGACGAGGCCCCAGGTCGCCGCATTGACGAAGAGAGATTTGCTTCCCCCCAGGTGCGAGCGCCAGTCGCCTTCGGCAATCTTGTCGCGGATCAGCGCATCCCGCGTCTCGACGTCAGGGATGCGCAGCAACGCCTCAGCAAGGCACATCAGCGCCACGCCTTCCTGACTGGAGAGCGAGTATTCGTGCACCAGGCCTTCAACGCCACTGCCCTTGTGCTTGGCGCGGAGCGCGCCGATCAGCCTGCGCGCGGTTTTTTCGACCTCGGCCTTCAGGTTCGGCGCCAGCTTGGCAGATTCCACCAGTGGCGGCAGACACTCCGGTTCAGGCCGCCGATAGGCCGCCGTTATCGCCTTGCGGAGGAACGACTGAGGACGAATTGGCGGAGCGAACTCGGCGAATACTTGTCGCGATTCCGCGTCGCTGCTTCGCTGTCTTGAGGTTTGCACGAATGAATCCCTTGAAACTGTCAGATTCCGATTGCCTTATAGGCTTCCGCAATGCGGCCCAGTGCGATGTGGTAGGCTGCAGTGCGCAGATCTTTGATCTCGGGATGGGACCTCAACGTGCGAGACATATTCTCGTAGGCACTGCGCATAACGTCATCGAGACCCGAACGAACCAGATCGATCTCGCTACCACCTTCCAAAAATTCGTCTCGAAGATGCTCGGGGAAGCCTTGGCCCGTCATCGTTTCAAGCGCCTGGGTGATGTGGAGATTTCTCCGTTCACGGCGTCGGCGCTCCATCAGGCCGAACGGGATATGTGTCAGATTCTTCACCCATTCGAAGTACGAGACGATGACGCCTCCTGCGTTCACGAAGAGATCGGGAAGGATGGTGATCCCCTTGTCGAGAAGGATCTTCTCCGCCGCAAACGCGGTGGGTCCGTTGGCGCCCTCGGCGATCAACTTGGCACGAATCCGGCTGGCATTCTCCGGCGTGATGGCATTCTCCATCGCCGCCGGGATCAGGATATCGCACTCCACTTCCAGACCCTGCGCGCTCTGGAGATGGCTCTCTGTGCCTTCGAAGCCCAGAATACTGCCGGCCGCGAGCTGATGACGCTTTACCGCAGCAACATCCAGACCTTTGTCGTTCCATAGGTAGCCGTCGTGCTCGGTAATGCAAACGACCTTGGCTCCATCGTCTTCGCTGAGGAACTTGGCTGCGTGGTAGCCAACGTTGCCAAATCCCTGAACCGCGACGGTCATCTTTGACAGATCACGACGACCCTCGATCCCATTCTGATAGGGATCGCGCAGGAAACAATGGATGGCATCCTGAACGCCGCGGCCGGTGGCTTCAGTCCGGCCTTCAATCCCACCACGAGACAACGGCTTGCCTGTGACGCAAGCGTTTGCATTGACGATGTCCGATGGGCCGGTACGCTTGTATTCGTCGGCCATCCACGCCATCTCTCGCTCCCCCGTGCCCATGTCCGGAGCGGGAACATTGCGTCCGGGCGAAATGAGATCGCGCTTTGCCAACTCCTGTGTGAACCTGCGGGTGATCCTTTCGAGCTCGTGGATCTCCCACTCTTTCGGGTTGATCTTGAGAGCACCCTTTGACCCACCGAACGGAATGTCGACGAGAGCACATTTCAGGCTCATAAGAGCGGCCAGTGCTTCGACCTCCTGTTCGTTGGAGTTAATATCGTAGCGAATACCGCCCTTCGCGGGTTCGACATGCTCACTGTGAACCGAGCGCCATCCCGTAAAGCTATACATTCTGCCCCGTAGTCTGACACCAAATCTCACGGTGTAAGTGGAGTTACAGGCCCTAATGCGCTCGGCCAGTCCTTCGGGCAGCGAAAGCTGAGCAAGCGCTCGATCCATGTATGCTTCGACACTATCCAAGAAGGAAGCATTCCCTGCTATCGGCGATTGAACTCGTACCGCGGTATTCATTGCTCGTCTCCCTTGCCGGCGGCGCTCCTTCGTAGCTTTTCGCAAATTTCGAACCGAACACCTGCTGCTCGGAAAGAAAGCGGCTGTCGTCGGAATATTCCGACGACAGCCAAGTTGCCGGGGAGGCTGATCGTGCGGTGCTCGCGTTGGCTTACCTCGCCTATCAATCGTCACTCTCTGGTCACGCACTCGCGGAAAGCGCTTCTGATCTATCGAAGGCTGCTTTCGTTGTGCGCCGGATGAGGGACAAGAGCTCGTCCTCGGCGGTCAGGAACGAGAGTCCCGCTTCTGTCGTGCCCTTGGCACTTGTCACCTGTCGCCGGAGTTCGGCCGGGTCGTCTTCGGTTTGCATGGCCAGGGCGCCTGCGCCGTGAACCGTCTCCTTAACGAGCTTTCTGGCGAGTTCTTGCGGGAGGCCCAGTTCGTGAGCGGCAGTGCTAAGGCACTCCATAAGATAGAAAATATAGGCTGGTCCGGAACCGCTGATGGCGGTTGCAGCATCCAGAAAAAGCTCATTGTCTACTTCGTGTACCGAGCCGCCAGCGGCAAACAACGAGATCACCTCGTCTAGCTTTAGTCTCGGAACATGGTCGCCGGAAAAGATAACGGTCGAGCCCTTGCCGATTGCGGTGGGCGTGTTGGGGAGGGCCCGGATCACGCGAGCCCCTCCCAGCAGGTCTACGAGTTTGCCAGTCGGTACTCCCGCTGCAATGCTGATAAAAACGGCCAGTTCGGAGAAACGACGATAGACTGGAATCTCTGTGGTCAAGACCTGCGGCTTTAGCGCGAGGACGACGAGATCCGCCTGCAACGGCAGTGTCTCCGGTCCCTCATGTACCGTGATCCCTAGTTGCGCCGCCCGCTCGCGAAGTTCGGTAACCGGCTCAACCACATGTACATGCTTCGGATCAACGGCTTTTGAAGCCAACCAGCTCCTTAGCAGCGCGTAACCCATATTGCCGCAACCGACCAGTACCAAACAATCGGCTATTGTCGCTGATGCAAGGCCAGCCATATGGCTCTTCCCTCCCCAATCGCGCGTTCATATCCGAACTGGCTGTCGTGCTGACAACCGATCCCAGCAAGCCTCCAAACCCTTCGGAAGCACGTGCTTCATGATTCTTTGACTTGGCGTGCGCTCGAATTCGTCGACCACCTGGATGTAGCGAGGGTTCTGATAGGAAGTGAGGCGTTCGGAGAGCCAGCGAGATAGATGCTCCGGATCGATCGACTTTCCCTTCTTGGCCTTCACAAAGAGCTTGATATCCTGTTCGCCGACGTCGGCAGCCACTCCAATGATTGCGCAATCCTCCACGGCTGGATATGCGGCCGCGACGTGCTCGACCTCCCAAGCCGATACGTTCTCGCCCTTGCATCGAACGCTGTCGGTCATGCGCCCATGAAACCAGAGATTTCCTTCAGCATCTAAGATGCCGGAGTCTCCGGTGTGCAGCGCACGATTCACAATAGCCTTGTCGGTTGCTTCTTGATTGTCCAGGTACCCTTTGAAAAGAGCTCCCTCCAAGGAGGAGCGAACGACAATCTCTCCCCTGCTGCCACGGGCAACGGAGTTGCCGTTTTCGTCCACGATATCGACTGTGTACCAAGGCATCGGTTTTCCGACCGAACCGACTACGCCTTCGGTATTGCAGGTGGTAATGCTCGACGCTTCGGTCATGCCGTAGCATTCTCGGATTTCCACGCCGAAGCGGTCCCTGAACTTCGGCCAAACATCCCTGGGGCAGCCGCCGCCCCAAGCGATACGGACGGCGTGTTGACGGTCGAGATCGCTTTCCGGCTGCTTGAGCAGAATTTGCAAAATTCCGCCAAGATAGTGAATGTGCGTCGCGCCAGCGCTTCGCACCTGACTCCAGAACGTGCTCGCGCTGAAACGATCGATCATGGCCAATGTGACATCTTCAATGATCGGCAAAGTGATCAATTGAGCTCCACCGATGTGGAAGAGCGGCTCCCAGACGAAGAATACATCTTCCGGCTTCATCGCGGTTAGGATCCGAGCGGCCTCCCCGGCAAGCCGCAACATGCCGTGCGTGACGAGAACGCCCTTCGGTCGTCCGGTAGTGCCGGACGTATACATTATTGCGAATAGGTCATCGGCCTCGATCCGAGCGTCAGCGAAATTTAATTCCTTCTGCAGAATTGTCTCGAGTGAACGTTCATCACGCGGCTCGCCAATCGTGACCATCGCATCGGATGGAATCCCAGCGCGGCAATCCACAATGGTCGGAAGAAACTCCCGATCGCAGACGACCAGTCTCGGCTTACTGTGGTCGAGGATGTAGCGTAGCCCCTCGCCTTTCTGCTGAGCATTTACCGGAACCCAGATGGCGCCTGCGCGGGCGATCCCGAAAAGTACAGCTAGGGACAGCTGCGAGTTCCGCATCATCACCGCGACACGATCACCGGTCTGCAGGCCCCTGAGACGAAGCTCGGTTGCAAATGTCGCCGACTGCTTCTTCAACGCGGCGAAAGTGATCGCCTCGCCGTTGAACTGAGCAAAGATTCGGTCCGGTTTCTGGTCGGCTTTTTTTACGAAGTCTGCAACAAAGCCTTTGAGAGAGTCGACCATGGAATGTCACGCCTTCCTGGCTGCGCGTTCGGCCAGGAAGTTCTCCATCATTCGAGATGTTTCGCCCGACGCATAAGCCTCTCGATGGATCCTCACCGCGGCGTCGATGCACTCGCGAAACCTGACTTCGGTCATCTCACGAAGCCACTGCTTATCCAAACGCATCGCGAGGCGCGGCTTTGCTGCGAGCTCGCGCGCAAGAGAGAGAGACGCCTCAAGCACACTCTCTTCTGGAACGATTTTGTTGATGATTCCGATCGAGTGACACTCCGCCGCATCCATCATTCGGCCGCTCAGCGTTAGATCCGTGGTGCGCGCCACCCCCAAGATTTCCCGCATAATCCAGGGTCCCGTGACGCTTGCGATCCCAGAATTGATCTCGGGCTGCCCCATCCGAACACCCGCGTGGCCAATCCGGAAGTCGCAGAGGAGCGCAACTTGAAATGCGGAGCCGGCGGCAACACCGTTCAAGGCAGCGATGAGCGGCTTGGGAAGCGAGCGAATAACACCGTACAGGCGGTCCCACTCCTCAATCCACTTGGATCCGCTGTCGCCGTCGAACGTCTTCGCTTCGTTGAAATCCTGCCCGGCGCAGAATGCTCGGTCACCCGCCCCAGTCAGGACAATCGCACCGATTGCCTTGTCGCCCTCGAACTCCAGCAAGGCATCAACGAGCTGACTGCGCATTGGAGCGTGCCAAGCATTGAGGATTTCCGGTCGGTTCAGGGTGATGACACCAACCTCATCTTGTTTCTCGACGAGAATGTAGTGATCCACGGCTCGGCCCTTGTATTGGAATGCAATATATAATATCGCATATTGTGATGCGCCATTGCGCTTAAGTCAAGGAATTTTTCGCCAATCTGTCGTCGCAGCCGGTCAGCGCGAGCGCGCAGGCGACGGATGCCTCTGAATGTAGAGATGCCCCCGTCACTGTAACTCGCCGCCAATGGAATTTTCGCGACCACCCTTGGCGATCGACGCATCCCAGCACCGAAGCCTCCGCCAGGCGGCAAAGCCGCTCCGGGTCAAGCAGTCGACGCTAACCTGCTGCCTGCGCAATCTCGAACACAAGCTTGGCAGCACGCTATTCGAGCGCACCAACGGCGGCACACGACCGACGATCCAAGATCAGGAATTCCTCGATGACGCCCGGCGCATCATAGCTGAAAGTGAGGCAATGGCGGCTCGTATCAAGAGCCGCTCGCATGGCGAGAGCGGTCGATTGGTCATTGGCATTCACACCTTGCTCTCAGCAGGCAACCTAAGGACCCCTTTCCCAGCGGGCACCAGTACCGCTTCCCCGATGTCGAAACGCTTCTGGTCGATGGATTGAGCGATCATCTAACCTCGGACCTAGCTAGTTCCGCCATTGAAGTCACTTTGTGGCTAACCGAATCCAAGGTGGAGCGACAGGTCATTGTTGCTCTGGAGCGAACGTATTGTCGCCGCTCTTCCCGTGGGCCATCCGCTGACTGGCCTCGCCGTGGTTCACTAGTGCGAATTGAGGCGCTAACCGCTTTTGATGTCACAGCGGGGCCCGGGACCGGAATTCCACAAGCTTCTCATCAGCAAGATGGCTGCTTTTGATTCATGCCCGGTGCTTCGCCATAACGTGGCGCTCGACCGGCTTCTCACCTTGGTCGGCGCCGGCTGGCGGGATGCTGCTGGCCTTGGAAGGTTCGACCGGCGCCACCTAATTCGGGTGTCACCTTCCGCGAGGTACATGATGCCGATGGTCCGACGCGGTTGAGCTTTCGCGCTTACTGGCGACGACAGGGCAACAGCAATCCCTCTCTACGTCCATTTCTCGACCTACTTCGCGAGCGTTATCCCGATCTTTCGGCCGCTCCGGGTGCGGACTGAGCATTATTTCGCCGCGCCTTTGCAAAGGCTCGGTCGGTTGCCATGAAGCGGTCGATCATCGGCGCGATCAGTTTGGCGGGCTCGATTGGCGTCGCGCTGCCGTTCCGCGTCAGAATTTCAGCATAGCTTTTCAGGTCCCTGAATACCGCCGCCGACAGCTCGATCGTGAGCTTTACCGGCTTGTCGTCTGCAAGCGGTCCAAGCTTGAGCTTCGTCATGGTGTTCCTCCCTTCCTATAGGGGGCGAGGACTAAGTCTCGCGTCACAATTACACGGACCGGAAAGCCTGGCCGGATCGTCAGCGTCGGCTGGATGTTGAGCTGGCGCTGCACGATTTGCTGGCCGGTCTGGCTGATGCTGTTGGATGCACCGCTGCGGATCGCTTGAACGAGATTGTTCTCGTTCTGGCTGGTGCCCGCCTCGGCTCCAACGCTGAGCATGGTCGAGAGGACGGCGGCCTTGAACAGCATGCCCCAATGGTTGTCGACCTCGTCCTCGAGTCCGGCATAACCGCCGGTGTCGGCGCCGGGCTGGCGCTCCAGCACAATCGAAGTGCCGTCCGGCATGATGATGCGAGTCCAGACCAGAAGGATGCGACTCTGGCCGAACGCGACCGAGCTGTCGTACTGGCCGATCAATTTCGCGCCTTGGGGCACCAAAAGATATTTGCCGGACGGACTATCATAGACCGCCTCGGTGACTTGGGCGGTGATCTGGCCGGGCAGATCGGACCTGATGCCCGTGATAAGCGCAGCCGGGATCACGGTGCCCGCCTGCACGACGTAGGGAGAGACCTTGGCTTCGAGCCGGTCCGGACTGACCGTGCGCTTGTCCGTCGACGCGGTAATAAAGGCCGTCTTGCGATCCTGCATGTTCTGCGCGGATCCGGCATCAACGGGCGGTGTCGTGGCCGGGGTTGTCGCGGTTGCGGGCGAGGTGTTCGGCACGAGTTGTCCGACGCTCTGCGGTTGTTGAACAGTCTGCGCGAAGAGGCGACTGACCCGCGCCGCTTCGATCTCCTGGGCTCTGTGCTGCGCCTCCGGATCGGACGTCATTCCCGGGACCACGGTATTCGTTGCAGTGCCTGCGTTGAGGATCGGCTTGCCGAGATCGCCGGGCAGTGGCGGCCCAAGCGGCGGCGCCTGGCGCGGAAGGCCGGTATAATCCTTCGGCAAGGCGGCGAGGCCCTCGGCCGAAGGGCTATTCTGGGTGCTGAACAACTCCTGGCCAGACTGCTGCTTGTTGCGGGTCTGCAGCGCGTAGCCGAGCGCCCCCGCGACCGCCAGCGCAGACACCGCGCCGAGGCCGATCAGCATCTTGCGCGAGAGGCGAGTGACAGCTGGCCGCTCGCCGCGGAGCCGAAGATCCGGTGGCGCGACGGGTGGGATGTCGATTTGACGTTCGTCTTCGCTGCCTACCGCCATGAGCGTGGCCTTCCGTCGGTGCGGACGATGCGCACGCGCCGCTCGCTATCCTTGTCGCCGAGACGCAATTCGGCGGCTGCGAACAGTCGATCGACGATGTAGTAGTTGCGGTTCGCGCGGTAGTTCACCAGCTCGGACCCGCCGGCCGGACCGATCACGAACAGCGGGGGCATCTCGCCCTGGACGATCCCGCTCGGAAATTCGATGTAGACCTTGTTGCCGTCATCGAAGGCGCGCAGCGGTCGCCAGGCCGGATCATCGCCTTCGATCGCGTAGCGGAAATTGATCGAGGCGAGATCGACACCGGCCGCGATAGGCGCTGCGGCCTCGGCCGTAGCATTCTGCTGCCGAAGCGCGATGAGTTGGTCCTCGGGATACTGCCAGGAGACCGAGGCCATATAGGTCTTTTCCGTCGAGCGCAGCTCGAGCAGGTAGGTCCGCCGATCGGTGTTGATGACGAGATTTGTGACCAACTCAGGCCGCGTCGGCTTGACCAGAATGTGGATCTTCTTGGTCGCGCCGGCGCCACTTTCGGTATCGCCGATGATCCAGCGCACGGTATCGCCAGCGGCGACCGGACCTGAGCCCGTGAGTTGCTCGCCATCCTGAAGGGCGACATCGGTGATCTGGCCGGGTGCCGTATAGACCTGGTAGAGGGCGCCGCCAGAGAACGGATAGACCTGGACAGCATTGATAAAACCGTTGCGGACCGGCTGCACGCGTGCCGCGGCATTGGCCTGTTTGACGCGGACCTTCGGATCAGCGGCTTCCGGGATGCGTTTGCCCGCGGCGAGCGGTTTCAGCTGACCGGGCAGCGGCAGCGGTTTTGGTAGTTCCACGATCTTGACGGGAGGCGGCGGATCAGTGGTGAGCGCTGCCGGCTCCGCAGTGTCATAGTTGATGTCGGGCGGGATGAAATTGTGTGCGCAGCCGCCAAGCGTCGAGACGACCATCAGCAAAGCCGCAACGGCGGGTTTACGGAAACACGTATCGCCGTCTTTCCCGCTTTGGTGAACGATGGAAAAGCGCCAAGCCGGACCGCCGGCTTTCGAGAAAATCGGCGGGGTCATTGTCCCAGCTCCTTCGACCAGTTGATGGCGTTGACGTAGATGCCGAGTGGATTCTTGCGCAGCCGATCGGCATCGGTTGGCGGCTGAATTGCGATGGTGAGAATGGCGGTCCAGCGTGTGGTGCCTGCGAGCGCGCCGTCCTGGTAGCGGTGCTCCACCCAGGCCACGCGGAAACTGTCCGGCGAGGCACGAATGACGCTGGAGACGTCGATTGCGACCTGCTGCTTGCCGAGACTGGCAAAGGGGTCGTTCGCGCGCGCGTAATCGTTCAGCGCCATCGCGCCCGCCGTCGTCGTGAAATCGTACGCTTTCAGCCAGTTCTCCCGCACGATGATCGGATCGGCCGGAAGCGAACGCACCATCTCGATAAAATGGGCGAGATACCAGGCGATCTGTGGATCGCTCGGCCTGTAGTCGGCCACGGCCGGCGCTACTGCCTGTGCCTCGCCGAGCTTGTCGACCTGCACCACCCAGGGAACGACGGTGCCGTGGGTGGATTGCCAGACGAGCCCGGCGGCCAGGCCGCAAGAAAGGATCAGCGAACCGAAGGCCATCAGTCGCCAGTTCTTGGCCTGCACACGGGCGGACCCAATGCGATCGTCCCACACTTGCGCGGCCCGCTGATAGGGAGTTTCGGGTTCAGGCGTACGGCCGTAGCGGACCGATGATCGCCGAAAGACTGACATTGATTATTCTCCTCCCGATAGCTCGACGGAATGCCCGCCGCCATGGCTGTCGCCGGATTTGAAGGCTTGGGCTGCGGTCTGCGCGCCGTGAACAACCGCCTGATTGCGCTTGACGCGCTGGGCCCAGGCGGGCGGACTGCTCTCGCTTGCCGCTCGAGATGCGGCTGCATCGTTTGCAGCCCCGCCTCGCTCAATGCTCCCCATGGTCGAGGAGCCGCCGGTGTTTGCGATGCCGGATCGGGCGCCAGAGGTGAAGCTCTCACTCATTGCACTGGCGGCTTGCGCAGCGGCGCGTCTGGCGGGAGCTGCCGCGTGACTTGCCGCAGCGCGGCCCGCACCGGCAAGACCGGACACGACGCCGCCAGCGCCGGATTGACCGGCTGAGGCGACGCTATAGGCGGAGGACATGCCGCCTGCCATCGCCGCACCACCACGTGCCGCCGCCGCAGCACCAGACGTCGCGGCCATCGCTCCCCGCCCCGCCAGACCAAGCCCCGCGCCCGCCGCCATCGCCGTGCCGGCGACGGCAAGGCCGGTGCCGACGGCAGCGCCCGCACCAAGCTGCGGCGCTCCAGAGACAAGTCCGGTTGCGATGCCGGGCCCAAAAATGCCGAGACCCAGCATGGCGAGCGCTGCAAGCACGACGGAGAGCGCCTGCTCGATCGTCGGCTGGCCGCCGGCATAGGCGGTGGTGAACTGGGAGAACAGCCCGGTGCCGATGCCGACGATGACGGCGAGCACCATGACCTTCACGCCGGAGGCGACGACGTTGCCCAACACCTTCTCCGCGAGGAAGGCGGTCTTGTTGAAGAGCGCGAAGGGAATGAGGATGAAGCCAGCCAGCGTCGTCAGCTTGAACTCGATCAGGGTGACGAACAGTTGCACTGCCAGAATGAAGAAGGCGATCAGCACCAGAAGCCAGGACACCATCAGCACGGCGATCTGGACGAAATTGGCGAAGAAGCTGGTAAAACCCATCATCTGGCTTGCGGCATCTAACAGCGGTTGCCCGGCGTCCAGGCCGACCTGCGCGAGCCGGCCAGGCCGCAGGAAGTCCGAGGTCGAGATCGACGAGCCGCCGGCCTTCAGGCCGAGGCCGGCGAAGCTGTTGAAGATGACGCCCGAGAGATTGTTGAAGTTGGTGATGATGAAGGCAAAGAAGCCAATATAGAGCGTCTTCTTCACCAGCCGCTGGAGAATGTCCTCGTCGGCACCCCACGCCCAGAATACACCGGCCAAAGCGATGTCAATGACGATCAGCGTCGAGGCGAGATAGGTGACCTCGCCTTTCACCAGGCCGAAGCCTGAATCGATGTAAGTGGTGTACGTATTGAGGAAGGTGTCGATGACGCCGACGTTGTTCATGGCGTGTCCCCCTCCTTGGCGTTCGTCCTCGAGGGCGTGGCCGGCGCGACCTGCGGCAGCAGAGGCCGCGCCGGCCTGCCGAAGAAGCGCGCGCGGTGCTCCTCCCAGACCGCCTGACAGTGCGGATCTTCGGCATCCTGAGGTCCAAGTGCGCGGCAGCGGCGCAGCTCGGCCGACAGATCGTCTGATGTGGAGACGGCGGGAGCCTCGGGCATTCGCTCTAACGACGGACGCCGATGGATAAAGGACAGCGTGGCCATGAAGACAGCCATCAGAACGACCATCGCAACGGCGCGTAAGATATCCGAGCGCTCCATAGTCCCGCGCCCTTAGTTGGTGCTGAACATGGTGACGTTGCCGGGCTGGTAGCCGGCGCGCGTCGAAAAGATCTTGTACTGCTGCTGCCCCTGCGACTCCGTCGCGGTCACGCGTGCCTGCTCCAGCGCGTCCGCGCGTCCCTTCGCGGCGAGAACCGCGACAAGATCGGACAACTGCTGGGACTGCAGGGCAAGCAGCTGATTCCCGGCCTGGGCGGCCTGCAGCGCGCCACTTGCGGACTGGCTGGCCGAGACCAGCGAGGTCATCGCGCTGGAGTTGGTCGGGATATTGCCGACGACGCCGGCCTGCACCTTCAGCGAGTCCTCGAACGCGCCGACCGAGTTCTGCCAACGGGTTTGAGCTGCGGCAAACAGCGTCGCGTTGGACCCGGTGGTCGGCGCCGCACCGTAGCTGCTGGAATATGCGGTCTGAATTTGCTGGACGTTGAAAGAAATATTCTGCGCTTGGCTCAGCAGCGATTGGGTTCGCGCGATCGTCGACTGCAGCTGGGCCAGCGTCGACATCGGCAGGCTCGCGAGGTTCTTCGCTTGATTCACCAGGCTCTGGGCCTGGTTGGTCAGCATCTGGATCTGATTGTTGATCTGCTGCAGCTCCCGTGCCGCCGTCAGCACGTTCTGACTGAAGTTGGAGGGGTCGTAGACGATCCACTGCGCCGAGGCAGGCGTCGTCACAAGCACCGGAAGCGACAGGACGAGTGAGAGGGCGGTCGCGGCCATCATGCCTGCACGTCGCATTTTACGCGCGGTCATGATTACACCTCCAAGTTTGTCAGATCAGGGATGAGGTCGGCGGCCCATAGCAGCTCGTGATCCGCGAGCCAGGCCGGCGTAAAATTCTCGCGGCCGTGCTCGGCGAGAAGACGCTCGATGGCAGCATGGTCGACCTTTGAGGATGCGGCGCAGAAGGCGAGCGCGACGGGGCCGAGCCCCAGCTCGAACAGCCGATTGCCGCGCCGCGATTGGCAGTAGTAGTCCCGCTTGGGCGTCGCCCGCGCGATGATCTCGATCTGGCGATCATTGAGACCAAAGCGCCGATAGATCGCCGTGAGCTGGGGCTCGATGGCGCGCTCGTTCGGCAGAAAGATCCGCGTTGGACAGCTTTCGACGATCGCGGGTGCGATGTTGCTGCCGTCGATATCGGAGAGCGATTGCGTGGCGAAGACGACGGAGGCGTTTTTCTTGCGCAACGTCTTCAGCCATTCCCGGAGCTGCTGCGCGAAGGCGGGATCGTCGAGCACGAGCCAGCCTTCGTCGATGATGAGGAGGGTCGGCCGGCCATCGAGTCGCCCTTCGATACGATGGAAGAGGTAGGTCAGGACGGCGGGTGCTGCGCCTGCACCGATCAGGCCTTCGGTTTCGAAGGCCTGGACGGACGCGAAACCTAGGTGCTCGACCTCGGCGTCGAGCAGCCGACCGGAGGCGCCTCCGACGCAATAGGGTTGCAGCGCCTGCTTAAGGGCGGTCGATTGAAGGAGGACGGTCAGGCCGGTGATCGTGCGCTCCTCGAGGGGCGAGGATGCGAGTGACGTCAAGGCCGACCAGACGTGCTCCTTCGCCGTCGGGTCAATAGTGACGCCTTCCTTGGCGAGGATCGAGGTCACCCATTCGGCGGCCCACGCGCGCTCTGCCGCATCACCAATGCGGGCGAGCGGTTGAAGCGAGACGGAATCTTCCGCACTGTTCGACAGGCTGCCGCCGAGGTCGTGCCAGTCACCGCCCATGGCGAGCGCCGCGGTGCGGATCGAGCCGCCGAAGTCGAAGGCAAAGATCTGGCTGTTGCGGTAGCGGCGGAACTGGATCGCCATTAGCGCCAGCAGCACAGACTTGCCGGCGCCGGTCGGGCCAACGATCAAGGTATGGCCGACATCGCCGACATGCAGGGAGAAGCGGAACGGCGTTGAACCCTCCGTCTTGCCGAAGAAAAGCGGCGGCGCCTTGAAATGCTCGTCGCGCGATGGCCCTGCCCAGACCGCCGAAAGCGGAATCATGTGGGCCAGGTTCAATGTGGAAAGCGGAGGCTGGCGAACGTTGGCGTAGGCGTGTCCGGGCAGCGAGCCAAGCCAGGCTTCGAGCGCATTCACCCCTTCCGGCATGCAGGTGAAGTCGCGTCCCTGGATCACCTTTTCGACGAGACGCAGCTTCTCCGTGGCGCGGCCAGGGTCCTCGTCCCAGACGGTGACGGTCGCGGTGACATAGGCCTGTCCAACATCATCGGTGCCCAGTTCCTGCAAGGCGAGATCGGCGTCAGTGGCCTTGTTGGCTGCGTCGCTATCGACGAGAGTCGAGGCTTCGTTGGTCATCACCTCCTTGACGATGGCGGCGATCGACTTCCGCTTGGCGAACCACTGTCGGCGGATCCTGGTCAGCAGTTTCACCGCCTCGGTCTTGTCGAGGAGGATTGCGCGCGTCGACCAGCGGTAAGGGAAGGCAAGCCGGTTCAGCTCATCGAGGATTCCAGGATGGGTCGCGGTCGGGAAGCCGACCACGGTGAGCGTGCGGAGATGGTGGCTGCCAAGGCGCGGCTCGAGGCCGCCGGTGAGCGGCTCGTCCGCGAGCAACGCGTCGAGGTGCATCGGCGTCTCCGGGACGCGGACGCGCTGTTGCCGGGTCGAGATGGTCGAGTGCAGGTAGGTGAGCGTGTCGCCGTCATCGAGCCACGCCACCTCGGGCATGAAGCCTTCGACCAGTTGCAGGACGCGGTTGGTCCGGTCGACGAACCCACGCAACAGCTCGTAGGGATCGACGCCGCTCTGCGCGCGGCCCTCATAGAGCCAGGCTTCGATGCGCGAGGCATCCTCGGCCGGCGGAAGCCAGACGAAGGTGAGGAAATAGCGGCTCTCGAAATGCGCGCCGGCCTCTTCGAAAGCGTCTCGTCGCTCGAGATCAACCAGCGCTGATGCCGCATCGGGAAAGGCGCTGTACGGATAAGTCTGGGCGGCGCTGCGCTGGGCTTCGACGAAGATCGCCCAGCCTGAGCCGAGGCGGCGCAACGCGTTGTTGAGGCGTGACGTCACGCCGACCAGTTCCGCAGATGTGGCGCTGTCGAGATCCGGGCCACGGAATCGCGCCGTTCGCTGGAACGATCCGTCCTTGTTGAGGACCACACCGCGTTCGACCAGCGCTGCCCAGGGCAGGAAGTCGGGAAGGCCAGCCGGCCGATTGCGATATTCGGCGAGGTTCAGCATGGGAGCCTCATGCGGCGAGGTAGGGTGGATAGCGAAGGTGGCATCGAACGACGTCCACGAACTGCGGGTCGCGCTTGGCGGCCCACACTGCACCGACGTGGCCCAGGGCCCAGATCAGTGCGCCGGGAATCCAGAGACGCAGGCCGAGTGCGATGGCCGCCGCCAACGTACCGTTGGCGATCGCGACAGCCCGCGGCGCCCCGCCCATCAGGATTGGCTCGGTAAGCGCCCGATGAACCGGCGCGAAGAAGCCCGGCACCTCTGGATCGACCATTGCAGCCATCAGACCAGCGCCCCACCCGAGAAGCTGAAGAAGGTCAGGAAGAAGCTCGAGGCAGCGAAGGCGATCGACAGGCCGAAGACGATCTGGATCAGCCGGCGAAAGCCGCCAGCGGTGTCACCGAACGCAAGCGTCAGGCCCGTTACGGTAATGATGATGACGGAGATGATCTTGGCGACCGGACCTTGCACCGACTCCAGGATCTGATTGAGCGGCGTCTCCCAAGGCATCGAGGACCCGGAGGCATAGGCGGCAGGCGCGGACGCGATGGAAAGGAGAGCGATGCCCGCGAGGTCACTGAGACGGCGACGAACGTGACCGATCGCAGAGGAAAACTGGATCATGATGGATCTCCGGGAAGCGAGGGTTCGCCGCCCGCCCCGGCGGACTGGACACGGTAATCGCCGGTGGCGGGATCGAGGCCGGCGACGAGAGCAAGTTCGGCAAGGCGGCGTTCGTTGCCGCGGCCGCGCAGCACTGCGACCAGATCGATCGTCTCGGCGATCAGCGCCTTGGGAACGGTGAGGACGGCTTCCTGGATGAGTTGCTCGAGACGGCGAAGCGCGCCCAGCGCGGAGCCTGCGTGAATCGTCCCGATCCCGCCTGGATGGCCCGTGCCCCAGGCCTTGAGGAGCTCCAAGGCCTCGCTACCCCGCACCTCGCCGACCGGAATGCGATCGGGGCGCAAACGCAGAGAGGACCGAACCAAATCGGAAAGCGACGCAACGCCATCCTTGGTGCGCAGCGCAACTAGATTGGGCGCTCGACACTGCAACTCGCGCGTGTCCTCGATCAGCACCACGCGATCGGTGGTGCCGGCGATTTCGGCGAGCAGGGCGTTTGTGAGGGTGGTCTTGCCGGTCGAGGTGCCGCCAGCGACCAGGATGTTCTTGCGCGAAGCAACCGCAGCCCGCAGCACCGTTGCTTGACCCGCGGTCATGGTACCGCCAGCGACGTAATCCTCGAGGGTGAACACCGCGACAGCGGGCTTGCGGATCGCAAAGGCCGGCGCCGCAACCACAGGCGGGAGAAGTCCTTCGAACCTCTCTCCCGTCTCAGGAAGCTCGGCCGAGACCCGCGGCCTTTCGGCATGCACCTCAGCGCCGACATGGTGTGCGACCAGTCGCACGATCCGCTCGCCGTCGGCGGCGGACATCGTGCGTCCGCTATCTTCCAGGCCACCTGACAGCCGGTCGATCCAGAGCCGGCCATCGGGGTTAAGCATCACCTCGACAATCGAGGAATCCTCGAGGAACGCCGCAATCGCCGGGCCGAGCGCGGTGCGCAGCATGCGCGCGCCACGCGAGAAGGCTTCCGAATGGATTGAAGTGCCCGCCACGATCGTCCCCCGTCGAGCGCCAATCGCAGAAATGCGATCGGCGACGGGGATGGATAGAAAAGGCAGGAAATGGGTTAGTTCAACAAGTATTCAGCCGTCGTAGGGACCCGGCGTAGAGCAGAGAAAAAATACTTTCTGTATCGAAAGCTTGCCGATCGGACCGCGACTGAACATTCTGCGACAGGTTGCGTCAATCAGGCTGTAGCTGCGCAGTCTCACCTTAGTCGGAAAGCCGATGTTGAAAAGCACGCGTCTGCGTTCGTTGCCGGAGCGATCCATCGCGCACTCCTTGGGCATCCGCATGCGGATACCGTACACGGCTATGTGGACAAGCAGCTAGGACGGCGCAACGTGGCCCGCCGGCTGATTTGGGACGACGCTGAACTCGGCTTTGCGATTCCGGGCCGCATTGCCGCTCGTGCGGCGGATGGGGTGGGCGTCGTCGCCGGACCCGATCCGGAGAATGGTCAGGATATTCGCACGCAGCTGCTTGCCGACTAGTTGCCGTCGCTTTGGATCTGTTTGAGCGCCTTTATCAGATAGTCGAGTTTTTCGTTATCAGCAGGAGCCAAAAAGAGAACGAGGCTGGTACGGCTATCGAGTCCCAAATTTTGCGCTGCAAGCCTTCGGGCCTGAGGAGTGGCAGGGTAGCCGGCTTGTTCTAAAGTTCGGCCCCACGCTTCTCCGATCGTCTGTCTTCCGTTGCCGCAATCAACTTCACCCGGCACAATGTCCTGAAAAACAGTAACGCCACACTTCTTCTTAAAATTATCCGCCGCGGTATTGATCTGCTCCAAAGTCGCTTTTGCGAGTGAGCGCCTTGCTTCGAGACCGCTGCTGGCCTGAGCCATGCAAACGCGCGAACACGCCGAAGCGATAAGGATCACAACTAGACATTTCTTTAGCATGAGTTCTCCTGACTCTAATTCGCCCAGTTCGGAACAGTTTAAGTGTGAGTAGGCTTGTTTGCATCACCTGCAGCTCTTCGGCGAGCGATGCGGACATTCCACACCCGATCGCCGACGGCAAAGAGCGCAAACACCACGAAAGCCTGCCAGACAGTTACAAGTCCAAACAGAGTTGCGCTCGTGAGATTGGTCACTAACAGACTACGGAGGTTCTCGGTTCGCAAAGCCTCTCGATTCAGGGTCGCCAGTGGCCCGATAACGCTGGAATATTCAAGCAAATCGTCAAGCTGGACCTCTTGCAAGGCCGTTCCCATATCGAGTGATGTTTCGCGAAGAGCGATGGCCAATCGAAGAGCTTTTAGGCTACCGCCAACCGAAAATTGTGCGTCGAGGTATGGGCTGTCTCCCAATTCGGAGCCGACATCGGGTTCGCCCCGCGGAAGCGTAGCGCTGATTTGCGACCCATTCGGCACAAGTTCGAGCTTGTTGAGATCGGTGGCTACACAGCGGAGAGATTTTTGGCAATCTTCCAGGGGAATGCTCAACCCGGTGAGGACAGAGGTGCTGACGAGCGGTTCGAGGAAATTGTTGTTGTTGGAATACCAGGTGCCCGCTGCGGCTTGAACATAGTAGAATGCGTGTTTAGCCTTATAGAATGTGGTCCTCTTCCATCGTCGCCAAGCCTTAAGGCGAGCGGTAGCCTCCGCAATATCCTTGGGCGGAGAGGCAACAAAAAGCCGGCAGATCTCAGGAGGATCCAATACACCAATCGAGCTAAAAGGCGGAGCAGCAATTTCGAGTTCGCGCTTTGCCGATTCCTGCCGGCATTCATTCTGCACGGCGTTCGGGGTTGCGTAGGAGACGTCCCTCTCCGAAATGGCAAGCGCCGGAGTACCCTCGCGAAAACTTCGTAAGGACCTTCTAATCGGGGTAGCTGCTATTTGAACGAAATCGCCGTCGCGCCGCATGACGAAGATCAGATTCGAGAATTCGGACCCGGCTTGAGCCTTTTCAAAGCCTCGCGCCCTCAGGTAGGACACTGGCGAAAAGTTCACTAGATCAAAAAGAGGTTGGGAGCCCAGAGGTCCCTCGCGCGAGAACAGGAGGCGATTCGCCTGATACGTGCTCAAAATTATCGAGAGCAGAAAGAGAGCCGCAAAGCCAAGACCGCCGAGATATACAATTCGAAAAGCGGTCCGCGGTCGGAAATTTAGACTGAAGATTCGCGCCAACCACACCAGTAGCTGCCAATACCAGTCCCTTCTTCCTCTGGAAGACTGCTGGAGTTCGGGAAACTCAGTAAAAACAACTTCTAACGGACAGCCGATGCCGCCCGGTCCGGTGTTGAGCCGCCTGTAGAGCATCCCACATACCGCGAGCGTTTGACGATTGACGAGCGGCGATCCACTTAGCTCATGGGCAAGGCGTGCCTCCGCTGCCAGGCAAAGCCCCTTGGAAGTGGATTGCCCAAGGGCGACGCGAGTGCCTTTGTAGATCAAGGGAATCGGTTCAAGCGTGACTTGCGAGGTCGACGTCTGAAAACCATAGCCGAGGAGGCTCTGCTCGTACAGCAAAGCGTCATCCAGCACGACATACCGATTGGAAAGATCCTCCATCCTCAGCAGCGCCAGATCTGCCCGCTCGGACACCTCGATCTTGACTGGCTTTTGCTGGGCAAATGTGCCGTCAGAAGAAATCTTCTTAATCACAACGTCGAGAAGTGCACCCTTTTCGTCGACAACGTTGTGCTTGCAGGTGAGAACAAGACCGGGGCCCACAAAGAAGCCAGTTCCGTTTACCGATCCCCCCTTAGCCTCGGTCTTAACTGTGACCTCGAACATTCGAGGCATTACAAGGTTAAAGAGACGGCCGCGCATCGCTCGTTACCAATCGAGCTTCACTTTTAGATTTGCCTTGCCAGTGCCCTTGGCCAGAAGCGCGGTCAGCGAACCAGTTTCCAAGCCAATCTCAAGCCCGAATTCCATGCTGGCTGATTTCGGCTTGAGGTCCACAATCGCGTCCCTCACCACTTCAGCGATGCCAGCGATCTTCTCTTTCAAATCAGAAAGGTTGATTTCCTTGCCCGCAATGTCTTCTTCGCGGTCGAGGAGTTGCACTTCGGCATAGATTATGGCGCCGTTAGGAAGCTTGATCTTCAAGATCTCAGTCGGGAGGTCGGTGTCCAAGGCTCTGCTCCTGTCAAAAAGTATCGTCCAGCATAATTTTGGTTTCCGATGCGGACAAGCCGACCGACGAGCGGACTTCGTTCAGGAAATTAGATTTCCCATGTCAACGAGCTGCGCCGCGAACTGAATTTGCCGCGACAAGCACGCTAGCGGCGATAGGCCCGAAATCCCACGACTTGACGAAGGCCAACTTGTCGCTTGGATCATACCCCTGCAATAGATCGCCAATATCATACAGCCGGTCGGGCTTTCCGTAGTCGGGCAGTTCGCCAGCCATCGATGTCGGCCTTCAAAAATGAACGTGCCGAGAATAATCATTTTGAACGATGGATTGCAATAATGACGTTCTAGCTAAAGTCGAGACTTTGATCGAAAATAATAATCGCCTGAATGGAGAGCCAGTGATGAGCGTTCGATTTCCTTTCTTGAAAAGTTGGATGACACTGGTTTTCACTATTTTTGCTTTCGACGCTTGGGCATGGGGTGAGGAGGGCCATTCGATCGTCGCCGAGATCGCTCAACGACGGCTCTCTCAGAACGCTGCCCAGGCCATAACCCAAATCCTTCGAGCCAGTCCTAACGCGACGCCATATTCGACTCCCTCGCTGGCATCGATTTCAACGTGGGCCGATGAGGTTCGCTACGACGGAGGGAAGCCGAACGGCACCTACAACTGGCACTTCGTCGACATTCCAAGGCAGGATACGCATTACGATCCCGCGGCGGAGTGCCCGAAGGAAAAGCCCGAGCAAGGCGATTGCGTCATCAACGAATTGTCACGCTTGAGGAACGAGCTGCGTTGCACCGCCCGCGATCAGCAGCTTCGCGCTCTCAAATTCGCCGTCCACTTCGTAGGCGACATCCACCAGCCCTTCCACACGATCTGGGAGAATATAGGAGGCAACGGGATCACGTTCGCGACCGACAAACTGCAGTTCAAGGGAAAGACGTGCTCGGCCGACAAATGCTCGACGCCGCCCGACAATCTCCACAAGATGTGGGATACAACCCTGATCCGTGCGATGGAGTATAATTGGCCAACCTTCGTCGACGATTTAGAATCGGGTTGGTTGACAACCGATGCAGCCAAGAACGATATCAAAGATGACCCGGTCGCATGGGCCGAAGACGCCCACAATGCGGCGATCGCCTTCAACGTCTGGGTAGATGCCGGTGCTACCCTCGATCAGGCCTACTATGATCGAGTCACGCCGCTTATCAACCAACAACTCGGCTTCGCCGGCATTCGGCTTGCGCGATATCTGAACGATGTCTTCAGCTCTTCGCAGTGCCCTTACACAAGGCGTCAGTGATGCCGCGCTATTGGCGATCGGGAGATCAAGATGTCGGAGGTCCCTAGCTGCGATACGCCACTGGAACTGACTTCGCTGGGACAGCCATTACCGCGGCTCCCGGAAGCGCTCCGAGGGACAGGTGACACTAGTATCGTCGCCGTTGGCTCGTCCTCGACCTTCGGGAAGGGAGCAAGCCCCGGCAACGGGTACGTGAACAAGCTCGGGACAGCACTCGCCGGCCGTTTTCCGGGTCGCAAGATCAATATGCACAACGCCGGCGTGAACGGCGACGAAGCGCCAAATGAAGCCGCCCGGTTCAAGAAGGATGTTATGTCGTTGAGTCCAACCTTGGTGATTTGGCAGGTCGGCACCAATGCGGCTTGGAAGGACTATTTTCTGGACGACGTCGGAGCGGCCATTCTCCGGGGCTTCGATCATCTGGCACAGGCCAAGACCGATCTCGTCCTAATGAATCTCCAGTACGCCCCTGCGTTGCTCCAACAAGACGAGACGCCGACAACCAGCTACGCAAGAGATGCTTCGCATCGTGGAGATGATAGCGGCGGAGCATGATGTAGCGCTATTCCGCCGTTTCGAGATCATGCGATATTGGCACGTCGAACGCGGTATCCGGATGGACGAGATGATCAGCAATTTCGACGGCAAGTGGCTTTATCAGAACGATTGGAGCTACAATTGCATAGCTCAAGCCCTTTGCGCCGGCTTGGCGGAAGCGACTGCCCCGGACTAAGCCAAAGCGTCGCCACCGCCGCTGGATTTTCGTCAACGCGGCGTGCGATCGTTGGGCGATTAGCCGGCTACCCTCCGAGCGGCCCAGTCTTCTCAATGTCCTCCGGGATCTCCTGTCGGAGCTTCGGTCCTTGACTGAGCCGTCGCCCGAGCGCTGCAACGAAATTGTCCCACCGCGCACCCCCCTGCGCTCTCGCCGCCTTAACGGCGGGCTCGGGGAGTGGCGGTGTCGTCGTGAGCCAGAACCGGACGAATAATGCCAACGTCTCGACCGAGATCCCCACGTCGCGCTCAAGCCGTGCGATGCGGCGATCGACTTGATCGAGGCGCTTGGCAATCGCTGCTTCCCGCCGCTCGTCAGCGTCCGGTGACAGGAAGGACGCGATCGCGGCTTCGGCGATAAGCGACATCGATTGCTCACGACGAGCCGCGTAGGCCGACAGCGCCTTCATGACGTCAGGATCGAGATACACAGACATCTGGGCTTTCTTCTTTGGCGCGGTCATGTCTGCCTTACAGTCCGAGATCGTCGCCCGGATCGAGCGATGCCTGGCGCGCGACGCTCTGCATCATGTCGTTTAGGCGCCCGATCCGCGGGGTATCTTCCTCGAGTTCGTCCGCAAATTCCGAGGCGAGCTCGTTATCGAGGGGCCCTCTGCTATCCACGGCGTCACGAGCAAGTTCCGGCTGCTGCCGGCGGTCAGCCGTCTTTGGGTCCTCTGCGTCGGATTCATCGTCCGCCGAAGCCGGTACCGCTGCCGGGCGCGGCGGCAGTGGCCGCGAACTCCAGTCGTCCGGGCGGCTGTCGTTCGACTTGGTTAGTGGCGGCGGCGCCAGGATGCGCTCTTGGAAGCGTCGATCCTCGTAATAGCGCGCCTTCTTGGCTCGGATCGGGTGGAGGCCCGACATCATGACAATCTCGTCAGATGGCGGTAGCTGCATCATCTCGCCGGGTGTGAGCAGCGGGCGTGCGGTCTCCGACCGTGACACCATGAGGTGGCCGAGCCAGGGTGCCAGCCGGCTGCCAGCATAGTTCTTCATCGCCTTCATCTCAGTCGCCATGCCCAATGCGTCCGACACCCGCTTCGCCGTCCGTTCGTCGTTGGTCGCGAAGCTGACCCGGACGTGGCAGTTGTCGAGGATAGAATTGTTTGGCCCGTAGGCCTTCTCGATTTGGTTCAGCGACTGGGCGATCAGGAAGTTCTTGATGCCGTAGCCGGCCATGAAGGCGAGCGCCGACTCGAAGAAGTCGAGCCGGCCGAGCGCGGGAAATTCGTCGAGCATCAGGAGGAGCCGGCGCCGGCGGGCCTTGGCCTGAAGATCCTCGGTGAGACGGCGGCCGATCTGGTTGAGGATCAGCCGGATCAGCGGCTTCGTGCGGTTGATGTCCGACGGCGGCACGACGAGGTAAAGCGTGGTCGCTCGCTTTCCGCCAACGATGTCGGTGATCCGCCAGTCGCAGCGCCGCGTCACCTCCGCCACCACGGGGTCTCGGTAGAGGCCCAGGAAGGACATTGCAGTGCTCAGGACACCGGAGCGCTCGTTGCCGGACTTGTTCAAGAGCTCGCGCGCGGCGGAGGCGACGACGGGATGGACGCCTGCCTCGCCGAGATGCGCCGTACGCATCATCGCAGCAAGCGTCGATTCGATCGGCCGCTTGGGATCAGACAGGAAGGCGGCGACGCCGGCGAGCGTCTTGTCCTCCTCGGCATAAAGGACGTGCAGAATCGCGCCAACCAGAAGTGCGTGGCTGGTTTTCTCCCAGTGGTTCCGCTTCTCGAGGCTGCCCTCAGGGTCGACCAGAATGTCGGCGATGTTCTGGACGTCACGGACCTCCCACTCGCCATGCCGGACTTCCAGCAGCGGGTTGTAGGCCGATGACTTCGCGTTCGTGGGATCGAACAGAAGGACCCGGCCATGCTGGGCGCGGAAGCCCGCGGTGAGCTGCCAGTTCTCGCCTTTGATATCGTGGACGATCGCAGATCCTGGCCAGGTCAGCAGCGAGGGGATGACGAGCCCGACGCCCTTGCCGCTCCGGGTCGGCGCGAAGCACAGGACATGCTCCGGTCCATCATGGCGGAGATAGGCGCGCCCGAACCGGCCGAGAACCACGCCGTCGGGCCCCAGCAGGCCAGCCTGCGCGATCTCCTTGACCTCGGCCCACCGCGCGGAGCCATAGGTCTCTGCATTATTAACTTCACGGGCGCGCCAGACCGACATGCCAATCGCGACCAGCGCGGCGACAAGGCCGCCAGAAGCTGCGATATAGGCGCCTTCGAGGAAGATATGTGGCGCATAGGCATCGTACGCAAACCACCACCAGAAGAAAGCGGGCGGCAGGTAGAGCGGAAAACCGAGCAGTTCGAACCAAGGTTGCCCAAGTTGAGGTTGGAAGCCGAGCCGCCAGGCCGTCCATTCCGTCGCGATCCAGATCGTCAGCAGGACGATCGCCAAGATCGTGATGACCTGTCCCCAAAGAATCTTGGTCGCGGACATGGCAGCAGCCCTTTCCTTGAATTCGGTGAGTAAGAGATGGCTCACCGGCCAAGCCCCCGGCTGCGTCCAAAACCCCAATCGACACCACCGTCATCGCGGGCGACGCCGGAGACGCGGCGACCGAGCTGCTTTTCGAGCGAAGGCGTCCAGGGCACGAGCTGGAAACCGAGACCGTCGTCGATCATGGCGAAGCGGCCAGAGGCGAGCGCGAAGCGCCGTCGATAGGTGCCGGCAACATATTCGCCGGTGGCCGACGGATTGAACGGCTGGCCTGTCTCGGCGGCGAGCTGCGCACCGAGAGTCTCTAACTCCCGGCGGCGCAGCGTCCCGATCAGGTTCTTCGCAAACACCAATCCACGCGCCTGGCGCTCGGCAAGACCCTGCTCGATGAGTTGCTCGGCCCGCCGTTCCATGGCTTGCCGGACCTCGGCGCCGAAGCCGGCCTGGCCAAGTGCCACCGGATCGCGCGCCACCGCTTGCCGGTCAAGCCATGTCGCGCCGCTTGCCGCCACCTGCGCTTCGATCGACAGATCAGAGCGGACGGCCAGCGCCACGCGGCGCCGGCCTTGCGCGTCATCGAATTTGCGGAGCTCGACAATCGAGCCCGGCGCGCTGTCGCCGGCAGCGTCAAGGTCAGGTAGCCTAATGTGGTGGGTGCGGCCGTCGACACCATCGACCACGGCATAGGTGGTTGCCTTGAGCTCATCGTCGAGACCGCGATCGACGAGGCGTCCTATGACAGGCACGTCGAGGCTTTCGCTTGATAGCACGTAACTCGCGGTTCCGCGCTCGATGCCACGCTCAGTGAGACTGTGGTGGATGCGTTTGATGATGTCGCCACGATCACCGAGCTCGCGCAGCGTCGTCTCAGCGGCCTCGTCCATGACCCATTGGCCTGGCCCGAGTTGATGGGCAAGGCTGAGGCTCTCCAGACGCCGCAGCCGGCCGACCTTCAACGTATGGAACTGATCCGGCTGCTGCGTCGGATCGGGCGCAAGATCGATGACACCGTGACGACCTGCGTCGCGAACAAGCTGGCGATCGAGCTGTGTCCAGCGTTCAGCATCGACCTGGTGCTCGAGCGAGCGGCGAATGTCGAGATCGGAGCGCAGTCCCAGTTCTTGGGTGACCAAGTCCTGTGCGCGGGCACGCATCCCCTCCTTGATGTAGGCGCGGGAAATGACGAGGTCCCGGCCATCCTCAGCGACGCCGCGCACGAGGATGTGGACGTGCGGATGCTGGGTATTCCAGTGATCCACGGCAACCCAATCGAGCTTGGTGCCGAGGTCCTTCTCAATCTGCCCGACCAGCTCGCGGGCAAAACCCTTGAGGTCGGCCATCTCGGCTGCGTCTTCGGGCGACACAATGAAGCGGAAATGGTGCCTATCGCGCTCGCAGCGCTCGGCAAAGACCTTGGGATCGGTATCATCGGTCTCAGGGCCGAACAGGTGAGCCTTCTCCCCGTCCCGGGTCACGCCCTCCCGCCGGAGATAGCCGAGGTGCGCCGCGAGCGGCGCCGAGCGCGCCTTATGACGGACCACCCGGGTCTTGATCGTGACCAGACGCGAGCGGCTGGTGAGCAGACGGCTCGCCCGTACGCTGGCAACCCGCCCACGGCCGAAGTGTGAATGGCGATGGTTGGCGAGGCGGCCGGCGCGCGCAACGCCGCCGCCAGCGCGCTGAGCGGCCGCGAGCGCCTGGGCGATGAAGGGCTTTGCCCGTTGACTCCGTGAGGAGCGGATGCGGCCAGGCCGGGGCTGAAATTCCTTCTCCTCAGCCATGGCCAGCCTCGGCAATGTGCGAAAGGCAAAGTCCCTGCAATGAGTTGATGGTGAGGCGCACATTGCGTGCCGAAGCCGTACATTGCCGGATCAGCAAAATACCAAAGCAATAACAACCGACCGACCGAGCCGCACATTGCGGCCTTTTATCTCGCCATCGTTCGGTCGTTGCTTGCGCGTCTCCCTCCCCTGCTTTTTCGTCGCCGCAGGCCTGCGCTACGACACGCCTGTGCGCGACTTTGAGCCGGATCGCAGTGGAAAGCCGGCATTGCACGGCAACTATGCGATTGTCGGCGGCCTTGCTGCTCGCCGAGGAGCACCGATCTGGATTCTCATATCGGCAACGCGCTGCAGTCATTGCGATCGTCCCGGTATCGAGAGTGCGACGAACAAGCCTTCCGACTGCGGCGCAATGGCGGACAGATCGTGCACGGGAACTGCAGCCGGCCTGTCATGCGCGGGTCGATCGAGTGTCACTCGGGCGGCGGATGATGGTCCGTCAGCGCGCCCGAAAAACAGCGGCGCCCGCATCCAGGATGAATGAGAAGAGGCCGCTAGGAGAAGAGGTCCTGGTGCCCTCTCCGCATCGACAAAAGGGACGATGGCCCCGACATAGGCGACAGTCTCGGCGGGCAGTGGACGATGCCTATCGCGAAACTCCTCATATCGCCCAGGACCCGCATTGTAGGCTGCGAGAAAGCCCGGGGAGCCGTAGCGATCGTGCAACTCGCGAAGGAAGGCGGCGCCGGCGAGAATGTTGTCACGGGGATCGAAGGGATCGCGTCCGAGACCATAACGAGCGCGCATGTCCGCCCAGGTCTTGGGCATGAGTTGCATCAGGCCAAGTGCGCCTTTGGGTGAGACGGCATGCCGATCGCCATTGCTCTCGGCCCGCATAACGGCGCCAATCCATGCAGTCGGAATGCCAAAGCGCTGCGCGGCTTCCGCCACGTAAGTGGCAAAGCGGTCGCTCGTCGGTTGACCGCGCGCCGGCGCTTTCTCTGCCGACGCTGCCGGAAGCGGGCCGCCAATCACCAGTAGGCCGGTAAGGAGGAGAACTGCAAAGCCCGCCGTGGCTCCGCCATCACGGCGGAGCGTTGTGCTCATCACCAATGGTGCGCGTGGAGCGCTGGTTTGACCATTGCTGTGCGCCGCAGCCCGCGGACGGCTGCGCCGAACGTAGGGATGAGACGGCTTTGCAGCCAACAAAGGCATGGAGTTTCGATACGCCTTATCGCCGGCACGCGTGACAGGACCTCGCATGCGATCAGTCCCGCTCGGCGCGCTGAGGCTGACGATTCCAATTCAGCGTCCAGGCCGATTTGTCGTCGCCCGACTGGAAGAGGTTGGCGCGGATCGGCCGCGGCAGCGCGGGATCGTCGATGATGAGCGAAACGTAATCGCCGGCCTTTTCGCCGGTGCGCTTCCAGCCGGCCCCGATCTCCGGGCCGTCGGCATCCCCAAGGCGAATGCGGTAGTCCGGCGCGTTCTCGGCATCCGAGGATTCGGCCGGGATGAGGGTGAGAATCCGCTCGAAGAACAGCGTTTCAACGCGCCCAGTAAAGCCGGACTTGTCGCGGGTGAATTCGCCGATTTGCGCCATGGGAAACCTCCTGGGTTGGCGGGTTGGGAAGCGGGTCAATGAGTGGCGGCGCGCCAGACGAAGCTGCCGTCGCCGGCCTCGTCGGTCCAAAGCGGGACCGCGCGCGCGACGATCGAGGTGGCGGGCAGTGAGCCGAAATAGCGTCCGTCCAGGCTGTCCGGGACGGTCGGGTTCATGAGGAAGACCTCGCCTCGTTGGAGAGTGGTGCAACCGCTCCAATGCGGCAGGAGACGGCCAAGATGGTCGCGATCATGTGCAGCACCAACGTCGACATCATCGACGGTGACGATGTCGCCGGACCGGCACACCGTCTGCCCGGGCAGCGCCATCACGTGCTTGAGCAGCGGCACACTTTTGGGAAGAAAGCCGCCATCGGCGAAGAAGCTCGCGACCGGTTCCGGGAGCCGCACCGCGACCAGTTCCAAGATGCGCAGCTCTCCAACCGGATGCAGCACGTAGAGCCCTACGGGCGTGCTTGCAGTGGTGTTCCAGATCAGCCGCGGCGTGGGATGAAGGAACGCCAGGGCACTGGCGACCAGCGCCGCAATGTACGTCAACATGAGATAGCCGAAGCGGGTCATGGCGTGACGCTCCGGCGCTTGAGCCAGGCGACATGTTGCTCGCGCGTGTAGGCGCGCGGCTCATGACCGGCGGTGAGGCGGTTGTGGAGATGTCGCCAATATTCGGGCGCGGCGTCAGCCGGATCGATGACGAGCGCCTCGATGGCGTCGACCGCTTGCAACACCCGCTCGACCATCGGCCAGCTATCGACGCGCAGCAGGATCTCGCCGCCGGGCCGGACGAATGGAAGCGTCTGATAGCGCTGACCCGCCTCCACGGCGCGCACGATGTCCATACGCGACACCACGGTGCCGTAGTCATTCGATGCCCAGCGAACGAAGCCGAAAATGCTCCCAGGCTGAAAGCTCGAAATGCTGCGGCGGCGGTCGAGGATCTTCTCTTCAGTGCGACGGCCGAAGCGCAGCCAGTGCTCAATCCTCTTCTCGATCCAGGTCAGTTCCACATGGGTGAGCGCAACGGCGCGTCGATGCGACGGCGGCACGGCACGCGGCGGCAGAGCCTCATTGTCGTTCATGACGGCTCTCCAGTGTCCGCGGGGAACTCTCTGGCCAGCAACTCGCGCAGCATGTCGGCAACGGTGACGCCGCGTTGGAAGGCCGCGACCTTGATGCGGCCGCGCAACGCCGGCGTGACGTCGATGGTCAAACGCGCGGTGAACTCCGATGCGTCAACCATGCGACGTGACGGCACTTCGCTGGCCTTGATCCAGCGTTCGGCATCGCCCGGCCGTAACGCGAATTCGCGTTTCGTGGAGCGTTCGCTCATGGCGCGAGCCTCGCGACTTCGGCGGCGAGCGCGGCGACCTCGCGGGCGGCGGGATTCTGGTCAGCGAACTCGAAGACGAGCCGGCCGGATTGCGCGGCATCAGCGAAGACGACACGTTGGCCGATAGTGCTGACGAGCACCGGCGGATCGTGATCGGCAAGCGCCTCGGCTGTCTGGCGAGCGATGATCGAGCGCGCGGCGCAGCGATTGAGCACAAAGCGAGCTGCGAGCTGCGGACGATAGATGCGGGCCTCGCGCAGCAGGGCCAACATCTCCGCCGAGGCCCAGCCGTCGAACGGCGATGGTTGCACGGGTATCAGCACCAGGTCAGCGGCCAGCAGCGCCGATCGCATTAATCCCGCGAAGCGCGGCGGTCCGTCAATGACGACGTGATCGGCGCTGCGCGCGATCTCCGGCGCCTCGCGATGTAGCGTGTCGCGAGCCAGGCCAACGACACCGAACAACCCCGCGACGTTCTCCCGCACCCGTTGCTGTGACCAGTCTAGTGCCGAGCCCTGAGGGTCGGCATCGATCAGTGTCACACGCTTCCCGCGTAGCGCCCATTCTCCGGCGAGATGCAAGGCGAGCGTCGTCTTGCCGACCCCGCCCTTCTGGTTGAGCAGTGAGACAATCATCGCTTGCCTCCCGTCTTGTGGTGGAGAGGCGGGAAAGATTGTTGGCTTGACGCTTTGGTTGGCAGCTCAACGCGCGCGTCAGCGTTATTCGCAACACGCACCGGCCCACTACAACAGTTAGACTCTAGGTTAGACTCTAAGTTAGATTCTACTACGTGCGTGCGAAGTCCCGATGGAGCTGCGTGCGGAGTCCCGATGCCGTTTGCGTGCGGAGTCCCGACCGCTTCCACAGCTTCATCCACAGGGGCAGTGGACAACTTCGGCAGAATTCGCAGCAGCTCGCGGCGGCCCTCTCGTTCGATGTGCAAGCTGTAGCCGGGGAGTGGTTGGCGTGCAGCGATAAGCCGGATCTGCAAAGCGAAATCGGAGACTCGCACCAGGCTTCCGGATTTCTTGTGGAGGTGCGCGATCTCGAACAGCCATCCTCTCGGCTGGCGGCCGGCATGCTTGCGCGCGACGCGGTAAAGCCAGCGCTCGATGCCGCCGGTCAGGCTGAAGTACGCCGGATCGATCGTGAGAACGAGGGAGCGATCGATGACGCCGCGGTAGAACCAGTCGGGAAGGACGAATTCCATGCCTTCGACGCGACCGTCGGCCCTCGCGCATTCCTCCCACTCGTTGATCCAGGAGAATTGGTGGCGCCGCCAATGCTCGCCGTGCCGGATGCTGGTTTGGATGACGGTGGCCTGGAGGCGGGCCAGCGCCCCTTTCAAGAGCCTGTAGTCGCGCGCCCCCGTCTGTCGCCCGACTGCGATCAGAAGCTGGTAGGGCGTGAAGCGCAGGAAGCGCGAGGTCTTCAGGCCGAGGTTCTCAGCCTCGACAATCTGGCTGGCCGCCCAAATCAGAACGTCGGCGTCCCAGATCGTCGCCATACCGTGCTCGGGAACCGCATAGACTTCGACGCTGACGTCGCCGGCCTGGTAGAGAATGGGCTTCGTGCGCTTGGCTTTGGCGAGCGAGAAGAAGGGCCGCTCCATCAGATCGCGCTGATCGCGCGGACTGGCATCGCCGGTGGCGACAATGAACGGGTCGAGCTTGCTTCGCTCGCTGGGCACAATGAGGCGACGCGACGACATGGGCGAGCGCTGCCTTAGCGATGCGCATTGCCCGCGGCGCGGGCCTCGACGTAGCGAGGATCCGATGTTGACGTGCAAGCGGCCTGATCGGCCCAGGCTTCGAGATCGCCGATCGCGTAGACGACGCGGCCGCCGAGCTTGCGGAAGGTCGGGCCGTTGCCATGGCAGCGGTATTTCTCCAGCGTGCGCGGCGAGAGACCGAGGAGGCGCGCGGCCTCGGGGGTGCGCACGTAGCGGGTAGCGAGTTGCGCGGGCCTGTCGAGCATGGGAGATCTCCGTCTTGCCTCGAAGCGCCGCGGCCAAGTCGCGGCATGTCGGGGCCATGGTGGCGGAGAGTTCAGGCGTTGGGGGTGGACGAAAACATTTGCAGCTGCGTGTCCCCCCGCGTTCGCAATCAGGCGAACGGAGGCGCCCCCAACGGGGTGCAGATGAAAGCCATTAGGGCGGGATGCTGGGAGGATCGACCAGCCAAAGGCCGCGCAGGAGCCTCAGATAGCCCCGCTCGACCAAGCCGATCGATTCATGAATCAGGCGGTTTGCCTTGCGGCGGGCATGCGAATCCTTCCACTCGACCGACCGACGTTGTGCGTGATCGGACGCGAGCACCTTCGCCGCTACCTCTCGTGGGCCGCCACCAAGGTCGAGGACGTCGAAGGTGTGAAGGAGCTGAATCAATCGCCGCTTCTGCAATCGTGTCAGCCGCAGGGACGCTGGCAGAAGGTCCATAGGCTGGCCGCGAAGGCGGCGAACGAACCGCAGCGCGACGTCGAGCCGCAGCTCGGCCATACCGTCAATCGGCACAAGCACAGCGGGACGTCGCGCGGCCTGCTCGTCGGGCAAGCGGACGTGAATTTCGCCCAATCCGTCGGCGATCACCAGCTCACGGCCATCGGCATCGATCCGCTCGACGAGCGATCGCCCAAGGACGTTACGATCAACGGGCGTATCGATGTCGAAGCCGGAAGGCGCCGGCTCGATGATCAGCGTTGACGGTGATACCTGAGGCAACCATAGGGATGGGTCAGGCCCAACCGGCAAACCTGGGTCATGGGCGAAACCTCAATCCCCATCGACGTGCGAACGTGGCACGGACGCCCTCAGGATCAATGCCGCCGCGCGCGATCTGGCGCTGTGTATGGGCAAAGTCACGACGGTAATCGGCATTGCGACGAAGGAACTCGAGGGCGAAGCCCGGACGTTCCAGGCTATTCAACCGCTCAATCGTCTCCGGCGCGCGCCAATACTGCGTGGGCATGGTGTGTCCTCTTGCTTCTCACTTTCCGCGCTCCCCAGCGAAGGCCACGGCAGGATGGGAAAAGAGGGGTCGCTAGACTAGACCCTGAAGTTGCATCACGCACGATCGCAACCTACCTGACGGAGCCTGATCACTGCATCCGCGGTTGCAACAAATGCCGATATCCGCCGTCCACCAGCCATCGCGCGCGGGCCAAATGGCTGTCATGGACGATTTTGGCGCGATCGGGTTCGCGCACGGGATCAAGACCGAAGAGCACTTCAACAACTTCACGCCAGTCGGCGCCCTCTTCTTCGGCCATTAACAACCGCACGTAGATTGCAAGATGATTCTCGTCGTAAGCGTTCACACGATCGGTTTGTGGCGGCTGATCCTGGAATGGTAGTTTGTTCATTGCGATCGGCTCCCCTCAGCACCAAGCAATTCCACACGTTCATTGGACGGCAGGAACTTTGCAAGCCGCCAAATGCCACAGGATCTACAACTGATGCGTAGGCTGCATCACGACGTACCTGCAATGGGCAAACGACGTCCCGTCAGGGTTCATAAATAGCACGTCGATTTACGAATCGGAACGATCGTTCCTGGAACGATCGTGCCGATGTTAGTTCCCTCCCCGCCATGGATCTCAAGGAGGTCATGGCGATCAATTTGCGTCGGATACGCCATATGAAGGAGATGACGCAGGAAGAGCTGGCCGATAGCGCCGGACTAAGTGTCCGTTATGTCGGCGCGATCGAACGCGCCGATGTCTCGGCCAGCGTGACGGTGCTCGGCCGAATCGCGAAGGCACTAGGCGTCGAAGCAACCGATTTGATTAAACGAACGGTGGCTCATCCTCATCGGGCCCGCTGACAGAGCATATTTGGTGCTGCGTCGTCGCCCTGGGCAGATTAGGAACCAACTCCGCGCTGCGTCACACGTAGGTAGATAGGCAGCTCCCGCCAAATCTGCTCTGTTCCCAATGACGCTTGCCCACCCAAAGGACTAGCGGCATGGTTGGAGAATGGAGTAGCCAATATGACGTTATACGAGCACTTGCCAGCCGACATCCGCGAAGTCGTGGACGCTTATGTGGCGGACCTCAGGTCCCAACCTTGGCGAGTTCGCTTTCTCTTGCTGATTGATCTCCTTCAAGAGAAATTGGAGATCGGGCCCGCCGCTGAGCACTGGCGTCTGCTCCAACAATGGACCGGCATAGTGACGGCGATCTTGGAACACTTGCCGCCTGACAGTTCGGTCGTCGAATGCCTGGGGTTGATGAGCGTCAGCGTCAACGACCAATGGCGCGCTCAGTCGCTCGGTCAGATCGAACGGGATCCCACCGTGCTCGATCGTTTGGTCGCGATTTGCCCCGACTGGGGCGACATCGTCGAAACCATTTTGGAGGCTATTCAAAGACGGCCGATCAAGGCGGGACAGGTCCGCCGCCGCTGATCGGAACGATCCGCCATGCGCGACGTCTGCACGGCCAACTTTTGATCTGAAAGATGCCCCGCCCGGGCGAGCCGGGCGAGGCGTTGCGGGCCGGCTCAGTCGCCGTTCCGACGGCTGGGACGAGACCAGATCAGGCTGAAGCCTTCACCTTCTTCATCGGCGAAGAGGTTCGCGAAGATCGGAGCCGTGAAGCTCGGATCGTCAAGCTTGAGGCCGAGATAATCGCGCCCCTCGTTGGACCGTTTGGACCAGGCGGCTCCGATCTCCACACGGCCGACATAGATCCGGTGGCTGGGCGCGTTGTCGCCCGAGCGGCTGGTTTCGGGGACGATGCGGACGTTCTTGGCCTGGAGCGAGAGGGTGACGATTTCGCCGTTGAACTCGTTGTTGCCGGTCTTCTTGAAGGTGCCGATGGTCGCCATGGTAGTTCTCCTTGATCTCTGTTCTTCGAGCCCGCACCGTGCGGCCTCGATGGTGATCGACAGGCCGGAGGCGATCGACGGCGCACCCCGAAGGGGCTGGACAGCAAAGGAGGAACTTTCTTGTTTCGCGAGGAATGACGGCGCAGCCGGCAGGGGAAGAAAGTTGTGACGCCGCTGTTGCGCCATAGGCGGTCGAGGCTTTAGCCGTCGTTCGGCCAGATCCATCCATCGAAGAGGCCGTTTGGTGCGCTCGATCCGAACGGAGCTTACATCAAGGAGAACGCGGGGATTTTCGACCGCACCGAGAAGCCGCCGAGTAAGTTCGATGGTGACAGGCGCCCCTCTCCTTCAGCAACGGACGGATTTGGCGTACGTAATCGCGCCTCGGCCGGATGCCACGTTCACATCCGGTATCGGTCAGATCCTTGAGACGTGGCCGCTTGGTCTATGCCTCCATGGGGACGGTGACGAAGCTGGCCTTTGCGATGATGGGGCGAGCTTCGACGGTCAGGCCGCTCTCATTCAAACTTCGACGATGAGGACCGCTAGCATTGCGGATATCTGATCCGGTCACCGCTCGTCAATGTAGCGCGCTGAGGGACCGTTACCACTACCCGGCAGGTCCGGGTGCAGTCATTCCGGTGATGCGGACGAATATCGCGATGCTGCCAGCGATGGCGCCCGCGACCGCAAAGATCGTCTGCCAGATCGGTGAAGGCATTGCCATCAGCGCGATTCCATGCGTGACACTGTAACCGGCGACGGTGGCAGGTGCGACATAGAGGAAGACGATCAGCATTCGAAACCAGGTCCACGGCGCATAAGCGAGCGCAAGCCGGCCGATGCCGAAGGTCCCGCCGCCCGCGACGAGGCCCAAGGCAGCGCAGCCGAGTGCACCTGCGCCGGTATGGAAGGCCCAGATGCTGGTCGTGATGCCGACGAAAAACGGGAACGCAAAGACAGCAAGGGTGAACAGCAGCCAGCAAAAAAAGCCAATGCCGGTGATGACGAGCAGCGGTCCGAAGATGATCATGGCGGTGGGCTCCGCGAGATAGAGGTCTAACGGTCGCGCCTTCCACCACCACCACGGCGCGTGTACGAGTATAGCGGGAAGCGACCGTGATCGGGAGCGGAAATCCCGTGGAGTTACCGCCCGATCGACGCGATGCGTGGCTTCATCGCTCGAAAGGATCGAGTTCGCGCTTATGCGCAGGTCGGCATAACCACGCGCGGCAAGATCAGCCGGGGATATGACAGAAGTGGATCGATCAATCTGGTTGCGCGCCAGAATAATTCATCTGCCAGGGCGAAGAATGAGAGAACAAATTGTTGATGGGTCGCCGACAGCCGCTCCTACAGTTTCCGCTTTGGATGATTCGGCGTGTCGGCGCAGGCCCTGATGCTGCCATCTATCGATGCAACTAGTATTTGCTCTTTGGAGAGATTGCTATGGCAAAACCGCCTCAAATCGCCCTCACGCCGTTCTTCCGCCCTCGCGATGAAGACGCTGATGAGCAACAGATGTACGTGGCGGGATTCGTCGATGAGGAGGATGAGGCGTGGGGCACGCTGATCCCACTGGAGGCGGAGATGGTCGAGCAAGCCGTTATGAGGCATCAGACATTCGTGGTTTGGTGCAACTCCGACGGCCGCATCCAGCCGCAGCCCGATAGCGACGGGTTGTTTGAACACCTGCTCGAGAAAGGTCAATTGAAGGAGAGGCCTCTCGACGAACTCGTTGCCGAGGCTATCGAAGAAGGCAGGAATGAACCTAATGATGAGATTCTCGACATGTTTGAGACTCTGTATGAGCGGCTGGTGCGCGCCACAAGCGCAGTCGCTGACGAGATTGCGCGGCGTAGGCGATGAAATCCAGGCGCGCGAGCGCTAAGTGAAAGAGAATCTGGGCTGCTTTTGGTACCTGGCCGAGTGACGGATATTCCTACCACAGAGGACCAAGTAGGACGGCCTCAATCCTCATCAGATTGATCACACGTCATGGCGGCTCGCGCCGGCTTCATTTGGATCGAGCGTCACCGCCAACTTATGGGGGTATACGGAATTCGACGGCGATTTAGTTCTTCCTCAAGGCGCAACAGCTTCTCGTTTCGCGGTTTCGCCCAGCAGACGATGTTTGCTGCCTAGGCGCACATCGGCCGCAACTTGCTGTCGAATATTTTCGTAGAGCTTAAGGACGCTCGTGTCACTTAAATCCTGGATGGCCATCGACATCTCCTCAAAGACATTCACGAAATAAAATGGAGACGCAGATGAGATCGCGGCTCCCCGGGAAATAGCTCAATGGGACGCAATGTAGTCCAGCCCCGGCGCCGACCTTAGAGTGCCTCGTTCATTGAGGTCTGTGGAGCGTCAATGGCGCTTGCGTTTGCTAAAGCAGTATTAACGTTGCCTGTTCACCACACGGCTCAGCCTCGCTACTTAGACTGCCCGGACGCTCTTAGACTGTCTCGGACGGCAAAGTTGCCGTCCTTCGGTGCGGATTCGCTGTTTAGTCGTTTGTGCATTTCCTTGCTGGCCTTGAAGAGTGGAAAGCGCTTCTCGTCGACCCGCACGAGTGCGCCTGTGCGCGGATTCTTGCTGATGCGAGCCCGCCGTTGCTTGGCAGAGAACACTCCGAAACCACGAAGCTCAACCCGATCGCCGCGCGCGAGCGCAGCGACGATCTCGCCCAGGATTGTATTTACAATGTTCTCGACGTCACGCTGATAAAGGCGCGGATTTCGCCCGGCGATACGCGCAACGAGTTCGGACCTGATCATTGGCACTGGCGTCCACAGAACTTGCGGGTGACCATTTCTCGAAAGCGCTAGCGCCTGTCAAGCAGCAGCAGACGTCGCGACACTCAGACTTGGCCAAGCGCAAGTTTGCTGAAGATGTCGAGCATTTGACGTTTGTCATCGTTCGGTAGCGCTAGCATTCGCACCTGCCGGTCGCCTGCAACCGCTTGAACTCGAAGGGCTTAATCGAGAGCGATATCGACCTGGCCTTCTATGCGCGCTCTGCACGCATCGTCGTCGCCGGCGCGCAGGACTAAATGGGGCCAATCGCCGATTTCAGGCCGTCCGCCGCCTTGCCGCGTTAGCGATTGAAGCCGAAGGGCGGAAACACGACAACGTCGTGGTTCCGGCGCAGCCGAAAGCGCGGCCCGCAGGGAAATGCAGGAGTATGACGCACTCGACGGCGGTCGCCCTTGCGACTTATGTGGCCTGTTCTGATATGTTCTGTAGAGCAGTTGCGAATCTTGCGGCAGCTGATTTCGCGACTACATCCGTGGCGTCGAGGTCATCATGATTGCTTGAGCCCAACAGGCGAAACGAGACACCGGCATGGGAGAGATCAATATCCCCCGCGATCAACAAGATGCCCTCGCGACGATTGACACCGACGAACTGAACACGGTTATCGACCGTGCGCTCAGCGGGGAACGATTGGGTGATCTGCACTGTCTCCCTCTCGCGAGTTGCGGACCCTACATTGTAAGAAAGCTCCATTACTTCGAACAGGCATGGGCGGAGCACCGCCAGGCCAAGGCGCCAGGAAAGCGCGCAAAAACAGCAGACGCGCTCCGACGCGCGGGCAGTGAGCTATCCTTCGCGGTTGACGCTATGAAGCGCAGAACGGAAACGGAACAAAAGGAAGGCCAGCTCTTCTATATTGATGACCAAATCATGCCGCCTCACCATTTCGACAACCGCCTGAGTGTAAGAGTGAGCTATCGGTGGCGCCGGACTGTTGATGACGAGTGGACGCTCGGCAGCATAACCTTCGTCCATGACGTGGATCTACGTCCCGACTATAAGATCCCCGTCCCCAAGCGGAAGCCGAGCGCTGCCAAACGGGAGCAGGATCGACAGACCAAGCTGTATCAAACGTGGGAGCACCTGATGAGAGGAGCGCTCTACTCGGTGAGGGACTATTTCGGGGAAGGTGGTAACGGAGACACGATCCCAAAAACATTCCAGGCAACGGTCGATTCCCACACTCGCGACCTGAACAATTACAGCACTCAGTTCTGGCGCCAGCAACCTTGAATTCTTCCGCCTATCGGGAGGATTGAAGGCGGAAGATGGCGGCGCCTAAGCGCCGCCTGTTCCAAACCGCCAGACCGGGATGCCGAGCTTATTCGCCTTGTCGGCGAGATTGTCCTGAATGCCTGTACCCGGGAAGTGCATCACCCCAATTGGTAGCTCGTTGAGCATCGCATCGTTGCGCTTGAACGGCGCGGCCTTGGCGTGCTTCGTCCAGTCGGGCCTGAAGGCGATCTGCGGGACCTTGCGGTTGTCGGCCCACTTGGCGGCGATCAGCTCGGCGCCTTTGGGCGATCCACCGTGCAGCAGGACCATATCGGGATGCTTGGTATGCACCCGGTCTAGCTTGGCCCAGATCAACCCGTGATCATTGAAGTCGAGCCCACCGGTCAATGCCACTTTCGGTCCTGCAGGCAGAAGCACCTGGTTGTCGGCGCGCTTCTTCGTGGCCAAAAAATCGCGGCTGTCGATCATCGCGGAGGTCAGATTGCGGTGGTTGACCTTCGACCCGATGCGCGGCCGCCATACGGAATGGGTGTGGCGTTCGAACTCGTCGGCGGCCTGATCGCGCATCAGCTCGAAGGCGTTGCGTCGCTCGATCAGCGTCTGCCCTTCCGCCGTCAGTCGCTCCAGCTCGACGGATTTGATTTCGCTGCCGTCCTGCTCACGCTGTGATCGCCGTTGCGCCAACTCATTGTCGTCGAGTTCGCGCTCGATCCGGTCGATGGCGCGGTGGAAGACGTTGACCGTCGACCAGAGCAGGTCCTCGAGGTCGGGTTCGAGGCGGGTGTCGGACAGCGCCACCACGAGGGCGTCGAAGATATCGGAGATGCTGCCGACGAGGATTTGTGCTTCGGGAAGCGGCCGGGGATCGGGCTCGTCCTGGAAAGGCCGGTAGCCATGGAGTTGGAGTTCCTGGAGAACCTGGTCGGTTGGGGATGAGTGTTGCTGCGGCTCGAAATCGTCGTCATGGTCGGTGGTCATTGCGGCTTTCCTTCGTCGGATTGGGCGCGCCCATCGCGGCCTTCATGGCGACGAAAGGCGGCGGGCGGAACGGACTTGCACCCGCAGCGAAGCGAAGGGCCGAAGCGGAGCGGAGGACCGAAGGTGGCCGACTATTTTGCCTCGCGATGTAAAGGCGGCTCTGCCGCCGACGGAAAATAGTCGGCCCACGAGGTTGCCGGTCCGGGCCGCTTGCCGCCCGATCGCCCTCTCAGAAGGCCGTGGGTGCGGTCCTCTCCGGCGCCGGAAGCTTAACCACCGGCCTGGCGGTGACGAAGCGGCCGCGCCGCCCCCTCATCCCGTTCCGGCTATGCCGCCAGCGTCATCATGAAGCGGGCGACGTCCTGCGCTGCGATCTGCACCCGGCTCGCGGCCCGAAGCGCATCGATTCCGAGCAGTCGAAGATCCTCGTTGAAGTCGCCGAGCCGTGGCGAGATCACGATCGCCTCGATTCTCGCTTCCTGCGCGCGTTCAATCAACGTCGCCATAGCGACGTCGCCAGCGGGATCGTTATCACGGGCGATGTAGAGGCGGCGGAGCATATCCGGGAGGAGGATGGCGGAGAGATGCGCAGCCGAAAGGGCTGCGACCATCGGCATGGTCGGCAGGACGCTACGGAGCGACAGCATCGTCTCGATGCCTTCGCCGGCCGCCATGACTTCGCCTGCTACGCCAAATCGAACGGCGTGACCGAGGAGATCGCCCATCGCCCGTCTCGGCGTGTCGACCGGCGCCTTGCCAAGCGTCGCCTCGCTGAAGCCGCCCGGATCGAGCCAGGTCCGATGCGCGCCGGTCAGACGGCCGGAAAGATCGGTGACGGCGGCGATCATCGCCGGCCAGATCTCGGTTAGGCTGTGGTCATCGGGCCGGTAGTAGCAACGCGGGTGAAAGCGCAGGCTTGCCGTGTCGTGCAAAGCCGTAATGCCGCGATTGCGGAGATACGCTTCTACGAGTGTCCCCACGATCGACTGCGACATGCCAAACAGTCGCCGCGCCGCCTCTGGTGATCCGACGGGCGCGGGCGATTTTCTCGACCGGCGATTTGGCTCGGGGTCCAATTCTGGACGCGGCAGACTCATAAAGCGTCGTGCCTCATCGGCGACATCGCGAAAGTCGATGAAACCGCAGCTTTCTCGGATCACGTCGAGCAGATCACCATGCTCGCCGGTCGCCGCGTCAGTAAACTTGCCGGCTGGTCCCTTTGCAGACTCCTTGAGCCGCACAAACATCGAGCGGCCGGGGCTGTTGCGAACATCGCCGACAAGCCAGTAGCCGCCTTGTCGCCGTCCTGCGGATAGATAGTGGCGGCACACCGCCTCGGCGTCACGCGCGAGACGGCGGGCCAGTTCGGCAGCGTCGTGGTGGGCCATCAGGCGGCCTCCCGCTCGCCAATGCGCTCGATCGGATAGCGGTCGAGCACCTTCGCCAACACGGCGGCACCCGTCGCATCTGATGGCACGAACATGCGCAGCTTCCACGAGATAATCTCGCTGAAGAGGCCGTAGGAGCGCAGCCGGTCACGTATCGTGTCGGTGAAGCCGGAGAGTTCGATGCGATGGGCGCCCATCACACGCGCGCGGCGGAGCTGCAGGCCCTCGGCAAGGTCAAGGACGGTTCGGCCCTCCATCAGCGCCGAAAAAGCCTCGTCCGGGCCTAGGCTGATGGTCCCGGTCACGGAAGCGTTCGCTGCCCAGGCCGCCGAGACTCTGCGACCGATGATGTGCTCGCCATCGTCGGTCTGAAGCCGATAAACCCGGGTCGAGTCATTCGGGAGCCGTTTCCAGATCGGCAGCAGCAGGCCGGCAACAATGTGGAGCGTGCTCTCGGCGAACTCCGGCACGTCGGCGACTTCGCCGTTCCATGCTGCCGCGAAGGCATCGTGGTCCGCCGGCTGCCAATGGCTCTCGTCCATCATCTTCAACGAAGCATGATGGTGCTCCATCGGCCGGACCAGCCGCACGCGGCGTTCGATCTCGCCGTCATCGAGCATGAGGCTCGGCGCCGGAATCTGCATCGCGGCGCGCGACGAGCGCTCGTTGATCAGCAGCACCGCGCGAGAATCGGCGAGATAATCCAGCACTTGATCTAGCATCATCGGACGATTGCGCCGGCGTTCGTTGATCGTGAGCAGTCGGGTTTCCGCGCCGGTCGCAGGATGCGTGTAGATCGAGCGCCGGTCGGTGACGACGAAGCTCTCGGCCTGCAGCGTCTCAAGGCCAACATCGTAGACGCCGCTGGCGATGGCGCCCTCGACCTTGGCGTTGAGCAATTGCTCGAAGGCCGTGAACAGCACACCTTGCAGGTCGATGGTGAGCGCGAGCAGCCGGTTCAGGAACGTCGTGATTGGCGGCAGGTCGTCCCTGATGCCGTTCGCGTCCATGAGCCTCAAGCCCGTGGAGGCCTCGAACATCTGGAGCGAGCAGCCTTCGACCTTGCCGCGCACGAGCAGCAGATAGAGCTGGCGCAGCGCATCTTTCGCGTAGTGGCTCTCCAGATTGTCCTCCGGCCGGAACAGACCCTGGCCGCCGGTCTGGCGCTGGCCGCGCGTGATGGCGCCGAGCGTGTCGAGGCGGCGCGCGATGGTCGAGAGGAAGCGCTTCTCGGCTTTCACGTCGGTCGCGATCGGCCGGAAGAGCGGTGGCTGCGCCTGATTGGTGCGGTTCGTCCGACCGAGACCCTGGATCGCGGCGTCGGCCTTCCAGCCGGGTTCGAGCAGATAGTGGACGCGCAGTCGCCGGTTCCGCGCTGACAGCTCGGCGTGATAGCTGCGCCCGGTGCCGCCGGCGTCCGAGAAGACCAGGATGCGCTTTGCGTCATCCATGAAGGCAGCGGTCTCGGCGAGGTTAGCGGAGACTGCACGGTTCTCCACGGCAAGGCGGTCTGACTTGCGCACCACCCGCCGCGAACGGCCCGTCACTTCCGCCACGAGGTCCGTGCCAAAACGCTGCACGATCTGGTCGAGCGCCCCGGGAACAGGCGGAAGCGAAGCGAGCCGCTCGATCAGTTCGCCCCGGCGGGCAACGGCTTCGCTGCTCTCGACCGGCTGGCCGTCCCGAAAGACGGGCCGGGACGAGAGATTGCCGTCGCTATCGGTGAAAGGCTCGTGGAGCTGCACCGGGAAGGAATGGGCGAGGTAGTCAAGCACGTATTCGCGCGGCGTGATGTCGACGCGGACATCGTTCCATTCTTCAGGTGGGATCTCGGCGAGCCGGCGCTCCATCAGCGCCTCACCTGTCGAGACGATCTGGATGACCGCGGCATGGCCGTCGGCCAGGTCGCGCTCGATCGAGCGGACCAAGGTCGGCGTTTTCATGCTGGTCAGCAGATGGCCGAAGAAGCGCTGTTTTGCGCTCTCGAAGGCCGAGCGGGCGGCTGACTTGGCCTGGCGGTTCAGCGTGCCGGTCTCGCCCGTGATGTTGGCGGCCTGCATCGCTGCGTCGAGGTGATTGTGGATGACCGCGAACGCGCCAGCATAAGCGTCGTAGATGCGCCGCTGCTCGTCGGTGAGCTGATGCTCGACCAGTTCATACTCGACACCGTCATAGGAGAGTGAGCGGGCGGTATAGAGACCGAGCGCGCGCAGGTCGCGGGCCAGGACCTCCATTGCCGCGACGCCGCCCTCCTCGATCGCCTCGACGAACTCGGCGCGGGTGGCGAACGGAAAATCCTCGCCACCCCAGAGCCCGAGGCGCTGGGCATAGGCAAGATTGTGGACCGTGGTTGCGCCCGTCGCCGAGACATAGACGACGCGGGCGTTCGGAAGGGCATGCTGTAGGCGCAAGCCGGCACGGCCCTGCTGCGACGGGGCGACATCGCCTCGCTCGCCCTTGCCGCCACCGGCATTCTGCATGGCATGGCTCTCGTCGAAAATGATGACGCCGTCGAAGTCGGAGCCCAACCATTGGACGATCTGCCGGACGCGCGAAAGCTTCTCGCCGCGGTCGTCGGACCGCAGCGTAGCGTAGGTTAAAAATAGGACGCCTTCGGCCAATAGGATCTCGCGCCCCTGAGGGAAGCGCGATAGCGGCGTGACCAGAAGCCGCTCCATGCCGAGCGCCGACCAGTCGCGCTGGGCGTCCTCGAGCAGCTTGTCGGACTTGGAGATCCAGACCGCCTTGCGCCGGCCCTGCAGCCAGTTATCGAGGATGATGCCGGCGGACTGGCGACCCTTGCCGGCTCCCGTGCCGTCCCCGAGCATGAAGCCGCGACGGAAGCGAACGGCGTCACGCGCGTCGTCGCGGGCGGCGGTGACGAGGTCGAATGTCTCGTCGACCGTCCATGCGCCGGCGAGGTAGTTGCCATGCGCCTCGCCGGCATAGATCAGCGTCTCGAGCTGGGCGTCGGAGAGGATGCCATCGCTGACGAGGTTCGCCGGCAGGCGCGGCCGATAGCTCGGCTTCGGCGGCGCGACCGAGGCCATCGCGGCCGACTGCACCAGCTTGGTCGGATGCGCCTGCGCGCCGGCAATCCGGATCGACTGAAGCCGGTATTCCTCGTAGATGGCATCGTTGAGACGCGCGCCCTCGGGCGGGGTCCAGTCGATGGTCTCATAAGCGAGGTCGACGGCTTCGGGATCGGCGAGCGACGGCTTGGCCGGCTGTGCGGCGGCGCGTGCGAGATAGCCGCGCACGGTGCGCGGCGCCGGCGCGGCTGACATGGGAAGCGCGGCGGTCGATGCGACGGTCAGGCGAGATGGAACGTGTTCGCCGACCCAGCGGAGCAGCGTCGCGACGTCCGATGCCAGTCCCGGCGATTCCGGGAACGTGTGCGCGTCATCGGCCGGCGCCTTGTCGATGATCGTCAGACGCGTCTCGATCGTGGTGCCGTGCTTGGCATAAACCGCGCCGGCGATCGCGGCGGTGAACACAACCCGTCCGCGTTTCTGCAGCCGGGCGAAGGCCTCGCGCCAAGGGGAGGCTTCGGGTGAGAAGTTTGCGCCGGTGATCGCCACCAACCGGCCGCCATCGGCGAGACGCGCGAGCGCAGAGGCGATGTGACGGTACGCGGTGTCGGCCATGCGGCCGGAAACGTTCGCCATCGCCGAAAACGGCGGGTTCATCAGCACGACACTCGGGACCACAGCGGGATCGAGGTGATCGTCGATCTGGGCCGCGTCGAAGCGCGTGATGGAGATGGCCGGAAAGAGGGAAGCGAGCAACACAGCCCGGGTCTCGGCCAGCTCGTTCAGCACGAGGGCGCCGCCGGCGATCTCGGTGAAGATGGCGAGCAGCCCAGTGCCCGCGGACGGCTCCAGCACGCGGTCCGCCGGCGTGATGGCGGCCGCGGTCAAAGCGGCGAGGCCAAGCGGAACTGGCGTCGAGAATTGCTGGAAGGTCTCGCTCTCAACAGAGCGGCGTGTGTGAGTTGGTAAAAGCGCCGCGATCTTGTTCAAAGCGAAAAGTCGTGAAGCCGGAGAATCGGCTTTGCGGAACAGCGGCTTTCCGTATTTGCGCAGCAACAGGACGGCGGCCGCCTCACAGGCGTCGTAGGCCATCTTCCAATCCCAGGCGCCCGCCGCATCGGAAGCGCCGAAGGCCGCTTCCATGACGGCGCGCAGGATTGCGGCGTCGATGGGTCGGCCGCGCTCGAGATGCGGGAGGAGTTGCTGCGCCGCAGCGATGATGATGCTGGTGCGCTGAGGAGTGCAGGCAGGCGAGATCGGCGCGGCCTGGTCAGCCGCGATCGGAGAAAGGTCGGTCATGAAGGAAGCCTTAAGGAGAGCGGGAACGGGCGAGCGGCGGGCGCTCTCTCTGACCGCACCGGCTCAAACCCGTTTCGGCCGTCCTCTGCCTCTCAGCATCGGGGCCGTGCCCGACATGAGAAACGGCGCTCCACCGCCGGGGGTGGCGGAGCGCCGCACACAGAGCGTTGGTCAGTATCCGAACTACCAGGATGACTGGGCCTGGCCGTCGTCAATTGACGCGACCGCATCCGCGAAGTTGCTCGCATCGCCTTCAACGACGGTGACGATGTATTGCGTCAAGACGCAGCTCCCTCGATCGGATCGTTTTCGCCCGCGAGGATGGCCTCGGCCTTCGCAATGGCGACGTCCGCTCGTCGGCGCCAAAGCTCGACATCCGCTGAGCCGCCTTCCGGAACGTTGGCGAGGATCTTGAGCAGACCGAGCAACAACTCGAAGTGATGGGCCTTGCGCTGGATCTGCTCGTCGAAACGTGTGGGGATCGGCAAGGCTTGGCCGATATAGGCGGCGTCGCGGCCTTCCCAGATGCCGGTGACATAGGTCTCGCCGGATGTTTCGACGTCCGACTTCTTGTCGTCCCAGTCCTCGTCGGCGATCGCGAGATCGCAGGCTTGGTCGAGCGTTTCGGCTTCGTAATTTCGCTGCCGGTGGATCGGCAGACGATAGGTCGTCTCAATGGTGAAGAGGGGCACGAGAATCTCCAGAATGCAAAAAGCCCGGCGCGAGCCGGGGCTTGAGGGTGGATTGGCGGTGAAGGGACGCGGGACGGTCGAAGCCGGCCCGCGTGGTTGAGGCTATTCGGCCGCGATCATGTGCGGCTCGTCCGCCTCATCGGTTGGAGCTTGCTCCTCGTCGTCATCACTGAGGAATTCAGGCAGCGCCTTGCCATCCCCTTTGGGCTCCGCGCCGTCGACGGCCGCGGCCTGGTCCGGGTCGGCTATTCTCAGGGGCTCGGGCAGCCAGCCGGTCTCGGCCAGGAGGCGTTCAGCCTCCTTGGCCATGTCGCCTTTCTTGAGATGATCGATGAGCTGGGCCGCCCGCTCGCCCACGCCCTCGCGCACGGCCTCGAGGATGCGGCGCTTCGGGACGCGGCCGAGATAGTTCTCAACCGTGGGACGCCAGCCGGCTTGAACCATGTCGAGATCGATGGCGCTTGCGATGCGATCGGCATCAGTGATGCGCTGCTCGACGGTGTGCGGCGTGGTGCCGCCGCCGTAGCGGTCGCCCTTCTCGTAGAGTGCGTTGACGCCGAACGCGGCGCAGTGCGCAAAGAGCGCCGCCTGCTCGTCGCCAGTGATGCCGGTGAGCCAATCCCAGAGGTCGGCCTTGTCCTTCGGCAGGCGCTCCTCCCAGGCCTTGTGGCGCGCATCGATTGCCTTGGCTGCCGGCGTGTCCTTCAGCCCCTGCGCCTGCACCGGAAAGCTGGCGCTGCGCACGAAGACCTCCATCGCCGTCCCGTACGAGGAATAGCGGGAGAAGACGTCGAGGCAGAATTTGTGCAGCACCGCCTGGAAGGCGACCGAAGGCGTGATCGCCAGCTTGTCGCGCAGCGCCAGCGTCCGCTCCGCCGTGAGCTCGGTCAGCAGGCGGTCCGGCAACGGCTTCACCGCATCATCGTCCTCGTCCTCGGGCTCCGCAATCTGACCGCCGATGGTGATGACGGCGTGCTGTGTGACCGGGGCCGATAGTTCGGCGCCGTCCATGAGCGCAGAAGTCGGTTCGCCATCGCTGTCCTGCCCCGACTCGGCCACGGGCACCTCGTCCTCGGGCCGGACATAGCCGCGGTCGACCAAGAGCGTGCCTTCGGCGTCGATGCCGACGAACACGCCCGCGCGGGCGATGTCGGCCGGCTGATAGATGACGGGTCGATCGTCGAAAGCGGCGAGAGCCGTCTCGATCTCGCCGAGCCGCTGGTCGACCTCGTCGGGCAGCTCGTCCACGCTGTCATGCTCGGCTTCGAGGCTCGCATATTCTGCGCTGAGAGCCACGATGGTCACCTGCTCTTCGGCCGTGAGATCAGCGGGCACACCGTCCAGCTCGCGCAAGCCTCGAGTATGGCCGTATGGGAAGTCGATAGCGACCTCGATCCACTTCCAGCCTTCGGCGGCGATCGTTTCCGCCTCTGCCCTCAGCTTCTCGGCGACCAGGCTGTCGAGCAGAGCGACGTCTTCGAGCCAGCCGCCGTCGTCGGACTCGAACAGGTCGCGCAGCACCCCGCCCCCGGCCGCCTCGTAGACGTCGAGGCCGACAAACACGGCTCGCCGGTCGGAGGCGCGCACCGTCTTCTCTGTCAGCATGCGGCGAATCTGATAGGGCTCCTTCTGCCAAGAGCCGGAGATAGCCTGCCAGACTTGCTCCTGGCGAGCATGCTCCGCGGTGACGGTGAAGGCCATCAACTGTTCGAGCGACATGCCGTCCTCGGCATAGACGTCGAGCAGTGCGGGCGAGACCGAGGCGAGGCGCAGGCGCTGCTTCACCACGTTGACCGAGGTGAAGAAGGCAGCGGCGATGTCCTCCTCGGTCCGGCCCTTTTCGCGCAGAGCCTGGAAGGCGCGGAACTGGTCGAGCGGGTGCAGCGGTGCGCGCTGGATGTTCTCGGCGAGCGAGTCGTCCTCGCAGAGAATGCCGGTCGCCGGATCGCGCACGACGCAAGGCACCGGCGCGGTCTTGGCCAGTCGCTTCTGCTTCACCAGCATCTCCAGCGCCCGATAGCGGCGCCCGCCGGCCGGGATCTCGAACATGCCGGTCTCGCCGCCTTCGGCGTCGAGGACCGGCCGGACGTTGAGGCTTTGGAGCAAGGTACGCCGGGCAATGTCCTCGGCCAGCTCCTCAATCGAGACGCCGGCCTTTACGCGCCGGACATTTGACTGGCTGAGCACCAGCTTGTTGAAGGGGATGTCGCGCGAGGGCGAGAGGGTGATCTTCTGAACGGCAGTAGCCATGGGTGATACTCCGCGACGGGCGGCCCAAAGACTCTCTCTGAGCCTCCGACCCGTCACGAAGCGCAGCGCTGTCCTCTTCCTCTGAGGGCAGCGCCACAAACCGACGATCAGGAAAAACGGAAAGGCACGAGGCCGGAGACACGCCGTTCCGCATCTCCGGCTTTCCGGGTATCAGGCTGCCCGGTCGAGCAGCTTTTTCGCGCGCGCCTCCAGATCGAGTCGTGCATCCTGATGGGCCTTGCCCCGCGCAACCGCTGTGATGCCTTGCACGAAATCGAACACGCTTTCGGGCTTGCGTCCTTCCTCGGATAACACCCTTTCGATGATCTTCGCTGTCTCTGCCTTCGAGAAGCCGCGCTTGCGTAGGAACTCGCAGCGATCTTCGTCGGTGCGGGCGACGATCTTTTCCCGTGCGGCCCTGATGCCGTTAACGAAGGGCATCGATGAGGAATTGGCAAAGCTCGTCAGCGCCGGCACCGCCTCGTGCGCGAAGCGTGAGGCGGCGTATTTGGAGTGGCGGATGGTGATCTCCTCGAAATCCTCGACACCCCAGAGATTGCGGTTCTGGCAGACGGCGCGGAGATAGAAGCTCGCCATCCCGAGTGTCTTGGCACCTACCTCGGAATTCCAGCAATAGAAGCCACGGAAGTAGAGGTCCGGCGAGCCATCACGCAACCGGCCTGCCTCGATCGGGTTAAGGTCGTCAACCAGGAACAGGAAGACGTCGCGGTCGGATGCGTAGAGCGTGGTCGTATCCTGGCTGACGTCGACATGCGGATTATAGATGCCAGTCGACCAGTCGAGCACGCCCGGGACCTTCCAGCGAGTATCGCCCGTGCCATTGCCGGCGATGCGCTGAACGGCCGCCACGAGTTCATGGTCAAATATACGCCCGTATTCGGGGCCCGTAACCGCACGAAGCTCAAGGCGATCATCTTGGATCTCGAGCGTCTTGACTTGCTCACCGCGATGAGCGCTGAGGCCAAATTGAAGGTTGATGCCAGCGAGCGACGCCGGAAGCTGGCGCAGATAGGCCGCCGGCGCTCCGACCAAACCGGCGAGTTGACCGAAACTCCAGTGGGTCGGTGCGACGGGCGCGTCAGAACCGGGCAGCACCAAAGCCAGGCGTTCGACATCGTCGCGACTGGCCTCAACCCGGATAGCAGCGCTCTCGACCGTCCGGGTCCGGCTTCGCTCGGTCCGTCCACGCACCGCGGCATAGAGGTCCGACAGGGATAGATGGCGCTCGTCTGCTGGCCTCGAGAACCATTCCGACGATACTCGCCCGACGCGCTCGCCGCGGGTCACGTCCACCTTGTAGCCGCCGACGTGGTCGCGGGCAGAGCTCAGAACTTCGACTTGGGTCATGGGGCATCTCCACGACAGGCGCCGGAGGCCTTTCCTCCAGCCTTCAACCCGTCACGGCAATGCCCGTTCGCCCTCTCACTCTAATGGGGGGTTGCGGGGTTCTCCCCGCAGATGGGGTCGGCCGAGACCAGTGGGCTCGGACGCAGGGGAAGGCTTTCCCCTCAAAGACCTACCATCGGCATTCAGGATGTGATCGGAGCAATTGTCCGGCACACCGTCAGAACGCTCCTTTCAGTGATCACCACGTCAGCGATTGAAATGAAAATGACGCTCGATCGCAGGGGCAGCACCACCTATATCGCACGACTAATAATCGTATCGACGGAAGACTTACTACCTGCCGCTTCCACCAACGACACTTCCAGGCAGATGACGATCGTACTCCGGAGACTGCTCAATGGACCAATCGAGGAGACAGGCTATGTAGCGCATCCGACCCGTCCTATTTTTACGCTACAGCGCGCACGAATTGGCCGCGGCGTCAGCGAGACTTTTTGTTCTACATCGTAGGCGATATAAACCAACACATTCGCTGAATTGGACTACACACGGATGGCATCGAAACCAAGGCAACCGCAATCTGGAGGCAACTACGAACGTGCCTTTTCTGGTAGGTCCGGGTCTAAGCCGTATTGTAGAAATGCCCATCTCGTGAGCGAGGTTTTGCATGACTGTCGCTAAGATCATCGAAACATATGCAGGGACCATGGTTGACAACGACAACAACAAGCGGCGTCGGCTTGTGGATTTCAAGGACGGTTGCCGCTATGGGAAATTCGGAAGGACCAAAGCCTATGAACTTATCGCCCACGAGAGTATCCGAGCCTACAAGATGGGAGGCAAGACCATGATCGACCTCGACAGCGTAGATGAATATCACGCTTCGCTGCCGCGAGTTGAGACGAGGGCAAGCTAGGCCGCCATCTACGCAGCGCAACGGCGCCGTACCGTGGAGGCGGGCGTTCTAATAGCAAGTTGCGTCGCCTTCGGATTCTCGTGGGACGGCTGCTGTCTGGGCATTGATTTGCTTGGCGGTTCGCGTTCCTGGCCTGCGGCGTCGCGCGCGTGGTTCTGATCGTGGCGTTAGAGGCGGCCCTCAGGGTGGATTGCGTATCTGACCGATGCCATTCAAATCTGGGATGCGACACTACCGTCGCTAAATGGCGCCGGCGGGAGCGCTGAAAGCTTATAAGCTCAAGATCGATCATCCTCGCACCACAAGCCTGATCAAGCGTGCGCCAATAGCGCATCGCCCCACTGAAATGGCACCCGGAGAGCGTGAGCATAGCGACCCGAAGGGGCACGCGGGTCCGAGTGCAGCGACGAGACCGGTTAACAGCGGCACCCGGGACAGGGGCAGTGATAGCGATCGCCGAAGGCGAGCCCCTTTCCCGAGTGCCCCCGGCGAGGAGTTCTGCAGGGTTGCGCGAGGGATCGAAGCCGGATGGCGTGCGCCGTTGTGGCGTGAAGAAGAAGGGAGTGTTCGAAAGAATGGAGCCTACTGGTTTGGCTCTTACGTGCCCGACTTACCGGTGTCGGAAACGACTGAGACCTCGAAAGAGGAACGGGACCAGAGCATGTCGGGAACGGCACGAAATTCTTCTCCGAGGCCGAGCGAAAGGGTCTGGAAGGCGTCATGGCGAAGCGCGCCGACAGCGCGTATGCGTCCGGCAGCCGAACGGCGGATTGGCTGAAGATCAAGACGGCAAAGCGACAGGAAGTGGTGATCGCGGGCTTCACGGCGCCAAGGCGCAGCAGACCGTTCTTCGGCTCCCTGGTCCTCGCCGTGCGGGAAGACGACGCATGGCGCTACATCGGACAGGTCGGCACTGGCTTCAGCCACAAGGTCCTGGAAGACCTCCATGCGAAGCTCGCGAAGCTCACGACCCCCAAATCGCCCTTCCCTGCCAAAGTGAAGGACGAGGCCGCCACAACGTGGGTCAAGCCATCGTTGGTTGCCGAGGTCAAATTCGCAGAGTGGACGAGCAAGGGCGAGCTGCGCCAGCCCGTCTACCTTGGGCTCCGGTCCGACAAGCGGACGAAGGATGTCGTGCGCGAGCGAGAACGTCCGAGCAAATAGCTTCCTTCCGGCGTAGCCAGCAAACGGAACGAAACACGCATTCGCCTCCTCCGCTGTGAATTCCCTGCGCAGTGGTGCGCTCAGTTGCCTTCAAGGTCGTGGATTTCCGGTCGCATGCCCTCACGTGTGACTTCGAGCGTCGCAAGCGTGATCGGCAGCTTGAAGCGTCGCGGTCCCGCGCTGCCGGGATTCAGGTAGAGAACGCCACCAAGCGTGTCGATCTTCGGCACGTGGGAATGCCCGGAGACGATGACGTCGATGCCGACGCCGGGATCGGCCTGCAGCGTCTTCAGGTCGTGCAGAACGTAGATCGACTTTCCCGCCAGGCGCACGAGTTTCGTATCGGGGTATTCGCGGGCCCACTCGCCGCTGTCAACGTTTCCACGGATGGCGGTGACAGGCGCGATCCGGCGAAGCGCGTCGACGATCTCAGGGCGCCCGATGTCGCCGGCATGAATGATGTGATCGACGTCCGTCAGGCCGCGTTGCGCCTCGGGCCGCAGCAGGCCGTGCGTGTCCGAAATGATTCCAATCCTGAACATCATTTACCGTCGCTCTCACCCGCGATCGCCAAAAGACGATCGAGAAGCTCTACCTGCCCGGACAGCATCTTCGTCCGCGCGAACTCGATATCGAACCATTCCGCGCGGTCGACTTCGGGAAAGCTCTGCCGGTGGCCGCTTCGGGGTGGCCATTCGATATCGAAGGTATTGCTGGTCAGCGCCGCCGGTTCAAAATGGCCCTCGCCGGCGAATGCGATCACGCGCTTGCCTCCTCGCTGTCGAATCTCCCCCAGCGTCCGGAGTGGACCAATCGAAGCGCTCGGGCCGAGCTCCTCGGCAAACTCGCGCAGCGCGACCTGCTCCGGAGCATCCGCGGCATCGATTTCGCCCTTCGGAATCGACCAGGCGCCATTATCTTTCGTGCGCCAGAACGGACCGCCGGGATGAACGAGCAGAACCTCGAGCCCGCGAGCGCCCTTGCGGTAGGCGAGAATGCCCGCGCTCAACATCGATCTCCTGGAAGTCTTTTTCAGCGCAGCCATATCGCTCCCTGGCAACGAAGTAACGCCCGCCGGGCGCCACTGGATGCTTCACGACACGCTAGGCTGACTTCCGCTGCGGTCTGGCCGCTGATTTCTTTGCGGCTTCCGTGGCCGGTTTCTTGCCAGCGATCGGCATCAGCATTTCCTTCTGCCCGGCCGACGCCTTCCGCGCCTTCCTGGCTGGCTTCTTCTGCGATTCTGTCGCTGCCGCCGCGTCTGCTCCAATGCTCTTGCGCAGTGCGTCCATCAGATCGACCACGTTCTCACCGCGGGGACGCGCTTTCGCGGTGATGGGTTTGCCGGCGCGCTTCTGGTTGATGAGATCGATGAGGGCGGTTTCGTATTGGTCTTCGAATTTATCCGGCTCGAAATGGCCCGCCTTCTGGTTGACGATGTGTTTGGCGAGATCAAGCATGTCCTTGGTGACTTTGACGTCCTGGATATCGTCGAAATACTCATCCGCGGAACGGACTTCGTAGGGATAGCGCAGCAGTGTCCCCATCAGCCCCTTGTCGAGCGGCTCCAGCGCGATGATGTGCTCGCGATTGGTCAGAACCACCCGACCGATCGCGACCTTGTTCATTTCCCGGATCGTTTCGCGAATGACGGCGAAGGCGTCGTGTCCCACCTTGCCGTCAGGGCGCAGATAATAGGGACGAATGAGATATCTCGGATCGATCTCGCTGCGGTCGACGAACTCATCGATCTCAATGGTTCGCGTCGATTCCAGCGCGACGTTCTCGAGCTCCTCCTTGGTCATCTCGATGAAGGTGTCCGTGTCGACCTTGTACCCCTTGACGATGTCCTCGTTGTCGACCTCCTCGCCGGTATCGGCATCAACCTTGGCGTACTTGATGCGGTGGCCGGTCCTTCGATTGAGCTGGTTGAACGAGACCTTTTCGGATTCCGACGTGGCCGGATAGAGCGCTACCGGACAGGTGACGAGGGAAAGACGCAGGAAGCCTTTCCAGTTAGCGCGGGGGGCCATCGTGGGGGAACTCCATACTAGTGCCGGATTCAAGACGAACGGGCCGGCTTGGTTCCGACACCGCGCCCCTCCCAACGGGATGATTTTTTCACGATGAGGGCCCGGGCGGACTCGACATTTGTTCTTGTTATGTTCTAATTCGGAATGACTGATCGACCCGCGAGCTGGCGCATGCCGACCCCCAAGCAGATGGAAAAACTGGCCGCTGAAGCCGCTCGCAGGCCGGCTGCCCCCGCCGCGGCTCCAGATGCGCCCCTTCCGGCGGAATATTGGGAATCGGTCCTCAAAGACCCTCGCGCCGGCGCAACTGGAGGCCAGATGCGGCAGCGACATCTGTCGGAAATCCAGCGCCACGTCCTGCGCGTCTCCTGCCGCCGCTGCGAACGAACCGTGGAAATCCAGACCGTCGATGCAGTCCGACTATATCGCGGCAACGCGGTCTGGAAGGACGTCGCGCAGCGGCTGCTCGACAACACCATGCTGGCCGGCATTCGAGACGCCGTAACCCGCTTCCATATCGCCGATCCGATCTCTTGCGACTGGATGTCCGGATGGCCCCGAAGTATCACCCTACGCCCCTGTCGGGCGGCGATCGAAAGGCTCTGGCGAAAGAACTCGGCAAGGCACGCGCGATGGCCAACACCTGTCCGCCCAATCGGCGGAGATGCGAGCCAAGGGCGAGGCGATGATCCAGCAAGCTGACAGGCTGCTTTGCGAAAGCTGGAACGAGCGGATGTGGAGCGACGGCGAGCCGATCGATCCATCGCCCACTATCGACCAGGCCGTGAATGGAAGCTTCCCTTGGCTCGAGATCAGGTGCGCGCGCTGCAAGACACCGAGCGACGTCTACCTCGCGGCAATGAAGCACCCGCCGACCACCTTCGTGCACGATCTCTCGGTTGCGCTGCCGCAAATGCGCCAAGGCGGGCCGGCGTCCATCCGCGACTCTGCTACAATTGGCCTGGCAGCCACGCCATCCTCGAACCGAAGCCTGACCGATGTGCAATCTCTACTCGATCACGACCAACCAGGCCGCCATCATCGCGCTGTTTCGCGTCGTGAACCGGTACGTCGGCAATCTGGCGCCGATGCCGGGGGTATTTCCCGATTACAAGGCACCGATCGTACGAAACGGGGCGGAGGGCCGCGAACTCACTACTGCGCGGTGGGGAATGCCGTCGTCATCAAAGGCGCTGATGGATGCCACGAAGAAACGGGCCGAAAAGCTGCGGGCCAAGGGCAAGACCGTCGATTTCAAGGAACTGCTGCGAATGGAGCCGGACGGCGGCACAACCAACATCCGCAACGTGAAGAGCAAGCACTGGACGCGATGGCTGGGAGCCGAAAACCGCTGCGTGGTGCCATTCAACTCGTTTAGCGAGTTCAACAAGACCGAAGGCGGCGACATCTGGTTCGCGCTCGATGAGACCCGTCCCCTCGCCTGTTTCGCCGGCATATGGACCAACTGGACGTCTGTCCGGAAGGTCAAGGAAGGTGAGACGACCAACGACCTCTACGCGTTCCTCACGACAGAGCCGAATGCCGAGGTTGGTGCCATCCACCCCAAGGCGATGCCGGTGATCCTAACGACGCCGGACGAAGTCGAAGCCTGGATGACGGCTCCTCTGGACAAGGCCCTCACGCTGCAGCGGCCGCTTCCGGACGACACGCTCCGGATTGTCGCCCGCGGCGTCAAGGAAGACCCGCCCGGGCCGCCGGCGTGACCGACGAAACCGACGACCAAACGAGGCCATCGCCCCGTCAGCGTAAGATCATCCATGTCGACATGGATGCCTTTTACGCATCCGTCGAGCAACGAGACAATCCGGATCTCCGCGGCAAGCCGGTTGCAGTCGGCGGGTCCCTCGAGCGGGGCGTCGTGGCGGCAGCCAGCTACGAAGCCCGCAAGTTCGGCGTCCGGTCGGCCATGCCCTCGGTGACGGCCAAGCGGCAGTGTCCAGATCTAATCTTCGTGAAGCCTCGCTTCGAGGTCTACAAGGCGGTTTCCCAGCAGATCCAGGAAATCTTCGCCGAGCACACCCTTATCATCGAGCCGCTGTCGCTGGACGAGGCCTATCTGGACGTCACAGAAAACCTGCAGGGGATTTCGCTGGCACGAGACGTCGCGTTGGCGATCCGTTCGAAGATCAAGGACGTGACCGGCCTCAATGCATCCGCCGGAATCTCCTACAACAAGTTTCTGGCGAAGCTCGCCTCCGACCACCGCAAGCCGAACGGCCAGTACGTCATCACGCCCGAGATGGGGCCGGCATTCGTAGAAAACCTGCCGGTCGGCAAATTCCACGGAATCGGGCCGACAACCAGCACTAAGATGAACGCTCTCGGCCTCTACACGGGCCTCGACATGCGCAACCAGTCGCTCGACTTCATGCAGGCCAACTTCAGGAAGGCCGGAAGCTACTACTACTGGATCTCGCGGGGTGTCGATAACCGTGAGGTCCGCGCCGATCGGATCCGCAAATCCGTCGGCGCCGAAAACACGTTCTCCACCGACCTCACCGACTTCGACGCCCTGGTCGTCGAACTCGAGGCTCTCATCGACAAGGTCTGGCGATACTGCGAAGGCGCCGGCAACCGGGGACGCACGGTGACGCTTAAAATGAAGTTCAACGACTTCGAGATCATCACGCGCAGTAGATCTGTGCCCGTCGCGGTTTCGAGCCGCGGCGAGCTGGAACGCCTATCGGTAGCTTTGCTGCAGAACGAGATGCCGGTCCCCAAGCCGGTCCGGCTTCTGGGAGTCTCGCTATCGGCGTTGCAGCATGTCGACGACGCGGAACCGCAGCTAGCGCTGCCGAATGATTGTGACCCGTCATTTCCTTTTCAAGTCAATCGATGAGCTCGATCTTTCCCGATAGGATCAGCGAGCACCTCTCGCCGCAACGAATGGAATGATGCCCGATCTCGCAAGTTTTTGCCAGCGGCTGTGACGTCAGAAGCGGACCTTCATGAGTACACGCCCTAGCCGCCGCTAAATACTTCAACCTTCCAACTCTTCGAGGAGCACCGCCGCCTCGATTCTGTTTACCGCATCATCCCAAGACTCGCCTTTTTTCGGGGGCGGTAGATGCGGCTTAAGGGCAGCAAAGCGGTCATGAAGCTGCCTGCGCGATAGCTTGCTTCCTCTGAGATAGAATCCGAGCGCGGCATGCTCGTAGGTCTGATAGCCATATCGGACGCACGCGCCCAACTTCGTCAGCGCCGGCCCTAAGGTGGCCTCCTTGCCCTCCGCCGCGCTCTGACGCTGTTTCAGCAATGCGGGTACACCGAACAAATAGCCCAACTCTGGCACAACGCGGAGCACGAACTTCCGCGCGCCAAGACAGGCTTTCAGTTTATCGGGAGGCGTACCGAGCGCTTTCTCGAGGTCGGTCAAAGGATGTCCTCGTACCCATAACTTCGTAAGCTTCTCCAGGTAGGGCAAGGCAAACGCGCACCTATCCTCGCTGGCTTCAAGTGATGTGACATCTTTGCCAAACAAGTCGTCAATGGTCTCCGGTCGGAAAATTTGAGCGAACAGATCGCCATTGGCCTTCATCCAGTTGAAGAACCACTTCCGCCAATCAGTGACCGTCTCGTAGTCTGTCGCATCGTCAAGGTCCTTGGAGAGGCGCTCCATCACAGGCAGCGCGATCCCTAAGGTCGAGGCAACTTGGTGGTCCACCAAATCGTCGTCAGATTCTGGTTTTTCCTTGTGCTGGAAAGCTACCGCCGCCGCGAGTCGTGTTTCGATCCACCTCTGATCACCACGCTTACGCGCCTTAAAGCCGGACAGCGATTTCTTGACTGCATCCTCAAGCCCCACTGATGCCAATCGAGCAATCGCGTAACGGTCGACCTCCCCGTTGGCGCCCACTGCCGCATGCACGCGGTCGAGAATGGCCGTCAACGGGTCGTCTATTTCCAAGCACTGATCGGACTGGCCGAAGACCTTTTGCAACTCGGTCCAATGCGCACCGATCGTGGCATCCTCTACATCAATGCCGACCACCTTGCCGGGGATAACTAACACGATGCCGTTCGCATTCTGGCCGGCGCGGCCGGCTCTCCCCGCTGCGTTAAGAAGCTCCTGGGCCTGCAAGACCTCGCGGCGATCTTTGGCTTGATCAAAGCGGCTGTCCTCTGCGATGATCACCAGTTCGCTTGGAAAATTCATCCCCTGCGACACCGTGGACGTCGCCGCCATTATCATTGCGCCGTTTGCGCGCTGGTAGAGGGACTCACATAGCTGCCTTTCTTCGGGCAGCAGCAGGCCGTGATGAACGACGCACGGAGATACTAAATTCCCTTTGCTGACGTCAAGAAACAGATGGTCTGCGCCGCCGATCTCCAGCTCGCTTGTCGCAAACCACCCTCGTTCATCTTCAGTGAGCTCGATCTGAACCGCGCCAAGGCGCTTTGTTATCTTGTTCTTAGCGCTTACCGCGTTCTGGATCGTTTGGAAGAAGACTAGTGTCTTAACGCCTGCGCCAGCCGCCGCTGACGCAATCTCAGATGAGACTAATCCGGAATTCGGGGTTAACTTCCACCACTTGCTGGCTGCAAGGCTGATGGCCTCTCCGAGGAGACCAAGTAGGGTGTAGTCCTCGATATTACGAGTTGCCCATGTCTGCTTGAGGCTGAACAGGCCCATAGGCACGCTTTTCAGCTTCTCTCTGTCTTTAGTCGCCGGCGCTTTGGTTTTTCGGGCGCGGGCAGCCTTCACTAGGCCGTCGCTTAATTGGTTCACGTCGCTCTGCGGATACACAACGCTTCCGCGCAATTGCCGTGTAGGTTTCCACGGAAGCGAGAGCGAAAGGCAAGTACGCCCCGTCATCTCTTGAATCCAACCCGCGATCTCGTCTGTATTCTTCATCATTGCGGATAGGAGGAGGAAGCTAGCGGTTGGCACCAGGCCCCCAAAATTGAGCAAACACAGCATTGCGTCGAGCGCTCGCCTCCCTCGACCTTCTTCGGGATGCAGCAGATGACATTCGTCAAAAATAAGCAGGCCCACATCTGCAAACACGGTGGGCTCGATGCTCATTTGTGCCAGGCAGGACTCCGGTGTCATCACAAAGATTTCAGGTAAGTTATCTTCCTCACTCAAAAAGCCGATTTCATCGAAGCGTTCCTGCTCGACCTTGGCCCGTCTAAACGTCTTTCGAAGGCCTATCGTCGTTTGCCCCACGAGAGCATTAGTCGGCGCGAGGAAGATGACCTTTTTATCACGGAGCAGTGTGGCATATATCTTTAACTCCGAGAGCGTCGACTTTCCCGCACCTGTAGGGAAGCTGACAGCAGCGGAGTTTTCTGACTCCAAATAGCCCTGCGCGACGGCTTCGCGATGATTTCTCCAAAGGTAAGGTCGCTTGCGTGCGATGCGTCGCATCGCGTTGAGCCACTTCTCACCCCCGATGCCAGATGGAGGCGCAACGCCCGTGACAGCACTACCCGACAAATCGCCTGAAACAGCAAGTAGCAGGGAGGCCAAGTGGTGCGGACCGGAGAACGATCCAACCTCATCACCTAGCCAATCCTTTCCATCCGGTCGGGCTGCCGAGCTCAAGCGCAAGACCGAGCGGAAAATCTCCCTTGCTTGACCTGTGTCATCGTCATCTCCGCGCAGAAGCTGGTCCGCCAACGCGCGCACACCGACCAATAGTCTGTGGTATAGCGCCAGTGCGGCGGCCTCAGCGGCGGAGTCGCCGGAAACGGCATCCTTCGGTGGCAGGGTAGCTGATGTGATCCCTACGAGTTCCCCTCGGGCCAACGATCCTAACGATTCGATCAGCGTACGTTCAACGCGTGAAGCAGCTTCCAGATTAAATCGGCTAGCGATCTCGCTGGCATCTGCCGTTGCTTCTGCAACGAGGAAGAGCAACATGGCCGCGATGTCAGACGAGATACCATTAGCATCGACATATGTGCCGCTCGCTTCATCCTCTGCGCCGATCCGCCGGGCGTTGAAGCAGAGTTGATGCGCAGAGCCAGCAACGAATGCGGCCGCCGCGCGGTCGTCACGATCCGGGGAGACCGCTACCAAGATTTCATTCGTGAATGCCAGCCGTTGCATCTCTGAAACGAGGGCAATAACGGCTTGATCGTCATCGACCCCACCTTCCCGCAGGCGGACGCGAGCTGCCGCAATGCGTGCGAATGCTTTCGAGAGCTCTTCGGGAAGCCGACTTCGGTCCATCCCCTCGAGCGATGGAGCAGAACGTATCAGTTCAGCGGTGTCGGCATCATACATGCACGGCCACCATCGCCGTCGCCTTCTTGGTGGCGCGATTGGCGAGCACTGCCATCCATGCTCGCAAATTCTTTAAGTACAGCACCTCACCGCGACGTCGGATGACCTCTCCGTTCACCACGGCGTCGTATCCGTCAAAGAGCTTCTGATAACCGCTCGCGTCGTTGTGTTCATCACCGATGGTGATCGCTATTCGATAGTAACGCGCATTCTTCCACACGATTGTTTCTACGGCTGAGTCAACATCCACACCCTTCGCCGTCTCCAAAAGCCTCGTGACTTCCGCCGCCAACTCGTTGTCGCGCTCGCCACTCTGCATTCCTTCGAACTCTTTCCAGATACGATCGCGCACCATCTTTCGAGCGTTATCTGTCGCCTTCTCTTCGCAGATCACAACGGAGGTCACTAGGTTAGTTTTGGGATCAACCTTTACGTGAACGCCGTCAAAACCCTTGTGCGCGTGGATCATGTGCGGCGGAGCGATTAGGCCGTTCGGGTCCTGAAGGTTTGCTGCGATCCATGAGATGACCTGAAACAGCCAACCGTCACGGTGCCATGGATTTTTGGGGTCTGTGGCCGTTAGCAGTTTGAGCGCCCCAGCAAGTTCCGTCTCCTTTGCGTCCGGAGTGGCGAAACCTGTTTCCTTGAGCACACGACGCACATATCGGCTTTGACCAAGAGCAACCCTTGCGATCAGCCCTGCCAATTCATCGTCGTTGGTAATGGTCCAACTACTACCAGCCCAATCGTCTTTGCTGCCAATAACGCTAAAAGTAATAGGCATCCCCGAATCCCCCAGGATACTAATAGGTCTTGCGGGGACGCCCTTCAACCAGAGATGTGTATTACCCAACGATAGTCACTAGGATCTGGACTTTGGCTGGTTAATGGCACCGTTGAGATCATCGGGTGCCTTACGGTCGATTTGGCTCCTTACGGAGATCGTTGCCCGCGCATGCCAATCCAAGGCCGGAAGAGGGGCTTTGAATGGTGGGAAGATCGGCGGTTTCATGAGCGGCTCCGAAGCGCGCTCGTCGGCTGCATTGTCATCGCGCGAGCTCCTGCTGCACTCTCTTCACGCTTGCATCCAGGTTCATCTTGAGTTTGTCCGCATCGAGCCCGATCTTGCGCACCTCATCCATAGCGACCGCCTCAAGATCCTTCGCCAGCTCTTCGAAGAATGCCTGATCCGCTTGCAGGTCGGCGATTACTGCGTCGCGCCGCCTAACCGAGATCGCCTCTTGCCCGCGCTCCCGCCAGAAGTTGTGCGCGAGGTAATCCCGCCGCCGCTTCGCCTCGTCGACGCGCTTTTCAAGCGCCGCATCGAGCTGAAGGAACTCCTTGATACCGCCTTTTCGGCTGATGAGCTGGCCGAATGTCTTAGCGTGCTGTTCGGCGAGATATTCCTCGAGTTTGTGAGCCATCGTGTACTGGTCGTAGATCGGCTTCCCGGCTTTCTTCGATTCCTCGTACATCCGCTTCACGAAATCCGCCGTGAGGATCAGGTTGGCCAGGACGCCCTCGACATTGCAGCCATGCGAGAACGTCAGCCCGAAGTGGGCATACACGTCCTTCATATCGTCCTCGTCCCTGATGAGCCACCAAAAGACACGCCACAGCCAGCGCATTGTCTGATCCCGGAAAGCGTGAAAGCCGCGGAACCCTACACCAGAACGCGAGAGACTAAAATGTCCCATCCTCGAGGCGTTTCATGGCCGGACTATTCGGATTTTGACCTTTATCCCTTTGACGGGTCTTTAGTCCACGGCCCTCGCGATACTTGCGAAGGCTTACCTTGTATTTCTATTCCGCAGCTGCAGCGGGAATGAGCGCGCTTCGCAGGCTTGAAATGATCTCAAAGGCTAGTTCGCGCGCCATGACAGGTGGGACAGCATTTCCTATCTGCCGAAATGCGAGATTCATCGTTCCGGCAAAGACAAAACCGTCCGGAAACGATTGAAGTCGCGCGGCCTCGCGAACCGTGATTACCCGCGCCTGGTCGCTGTCGTAGTGAATGTGCGTATAGGTATCCTTTCCGATGTGCGCCGTAAGCGACCGAACGGGACCGTTCGCCCGCAATTTCCACCACCGGTTCGGAAATTTGCTCGGGTCGTACGGCGGCACCATCGAATCGCGAAGGGATCGCCACTCCGCGCTCTTGGGTGACAGTTTACGACGGCTCGCGGCGGCTATCTGGTTTCTCGCTACTCGGCATTAGGGGTTGGTGCCCCTTGCACCTCAACCGATTGGCTCGATCCGAGCACTGCAGTCCAATGTGCAACGAGCGCAGCTATGGCCATCAACGTTAGAACAGCGAACACGGTCGGCTCTAGTCCGGGAAGTACGGTGCCGTTTGCAACACAAGGATCCGGAAGGTCTTTCATGAAATCGGTGCAAATGCGGGCCGGGTCGTTAATTGTCTTGGCGAGCACGGTCCAATCGAAGAGTCCAACGGGTTTTTTACTGCCGTCGTTCAACATCACTGTTGCCGTGACAAATGCGTGCCAAAAGAAGATCAGCGCGATCGCCGGGATGATTGAGAATATCGAAAGCATGGCGCCTTGGTAAATCCTGCCTTCGCGCGAACCGGTATCGATGTCTTCGAAACCGACAATTGGAATGCGTCGATGCCAGAGAGGGCCACCGCGCAACGCAAAAAAGCGCCCGATGCACGACGCGGCGAACAACAGTATTGTGCAGATCGGAATCGCGATCATGGCGGCAGGCGTCTTGTTGGAGACGACAAGTTTTGCTCCGAAAATCTCATTGCCGCCCTGGACCACGATCCACGTATTGAGCGCGAGGTAAAGCAGCACCGCGCTCACGACGAACCATATTTTTGCGATTTGAGCCTGGGTCACATGATCCCCGCCGACATGAGAGCGGACTGCCGTTAGACTTCTAGTGAGAGATTTCGGCTGTTCCGGTAAGGGCGGTCCCATTATCGGAAAAGCGCAAAGTTACGGGTGTTTGCCCCGCCTTCACGAGGACCGGGCGCACATCGTAGTGCAAGGACAGCTCCTGATCGGGAACGCGGACCTCGCCGCGAAGTTCCGGAATAAAGGGTGCGGCGCTGAAAGCGATTGTGTTCACCAAGGGGGCAATCGGAGCGCAAGCGATATCCATGTTATAGCTCGACAAAATAATATCACGCGGAGCTGGACGTATTTGCGCGACGAGACCAGACGTTCGCAGCTTCAAATCATACCCCAAACTGCCCTCCTCGGCTTTGGTGTGATGAGCCTCCGCGGTCACGTCAAGGTTCTGGTTCGGCAGAGTGACGGAGACACGTTTGCTTTGGCCCCATGGAGCCTGACAGGCAAGGTGTCCTACGATGTCTAGGGGCGTGAAGTGAATATGAGTATCAGCACTTCCCTGCCCTCCGAGCAAAAGTGACAACTTGGCGCTATCGAGCTTTGGAGTGAATACCGCACTTTGGACACAAGCCGTGAGCGAGGCCGAACCGGTGCCGAAGCTGCCATCGATATTTGCGAAGTTTCCAGTATGCGCGATGGCATCGACAACACCCTTGCCGCTTTCACACGCGAGCTTCAGGGCCGTTTTCTCCGTCTCGCAAGCCGCCTTGTTAGCAGCATAAATTGAGTTCTGAGTAGCTTTTGCGGCCTCGCATACGGGATCGTTGGTGTGGATCCAACAGCCACCGACGAAGGGGCGACTAATACATCCGCCGCAGCTACGCTCGTCGTGAGGCTGATCGCAACGCTTCGAGGGAGTGCAATCGATGAGGCTCGCCGCCGGGAGATTGACTTTTTTCTCGAACTCCTGCTTCGGGATGTCGGTAGAAGCTGTCAGACAAAGATGGGATTGCAGGAATGCAGAATTTAGAATGATGGCGATGAGGGATTTGGACACAGCCACCGTAGTGTGCTTGGGCCAGTCGGCGATGCCGAGACTATCCTTTACTCGCTGGTCCACGAGTTCTTTCAGATCCTTGAACCCGGCTCCGCCAGTTTGAGGACCTGACGAAGGCTTGGGATCGGTGGGGAACGCCAGTTTGACAACCCCGATGATCCGGTTGCGATCAATCAACCATGCGATGGCTGCGACGCGCGCGGGAGAGGAAATGGGGTTGCCGGTGACTTTCACTTCGATTTTCGTTTGGCCTGAGGTTGAGGCCTGGAAGGAGTGATTTGCCGACTCCGCCGGGAGAGGACTGATCGGGACGGAGATCCGCGTAAATTCGAGATGGCTCAATCCTCCAGAGACCCGATCCGCATAACCATTCAGCCAGCTGACGATGGAGTCGGCCGCACCGGTCATATCGGCCGTATCTTTTCCGAGAAGTTGACCGAGTTCACCAGTATCCACGGTGATTTTGTCGACCTTGATATTGCGGAAGACAGGCAGAAGCCGGAAGACGATCGCGGTAACCTGATCCTTTGTCGCGCCTTCGGTCGCGCTTTCGACGGCGATACCGAACGAGATACGTCCAACCACATGAGGATGCAGCTTGTCGAACAGAGCTTTCAGCGTGGGGCGGCTGTCCGGGATGATCTTGCCATCGACAATGCGATCGAGGGTCATGGAGATGTCGAGGACATCATTGTCTCCAGACAGCTTGATTTCGGTGATGCCAGCGGCTTGGACTTCGGAACGCGCGAGCACCAAAGCCCGAAGGTCGTCAAACGCGACACCGATACCGACGTTGACATCGGCAGTCGAGCGAAGCGTATCGAGAGCGGTCTTGATCGCGCGCTGGCTCTGTTGATCCGCGGTGACGGCAGGATATTTGGTGTTTACGAGGTCTTCGAGCGGGCCGCAGCGAGCGCTGTCGATCATGGCACCCAACATCATAGAAGTGATTGCCACGATCAGTGCCGCGCGCTGCGACATTCGTTCGCGCTTGGACCGCGAAAGGTTATCGCAACAAGCACTCAATATGAATGACAACACTGGCACGTCTCCTCAATGAGCTTTCGAAATACATCAATGACCAAAAATGGACGGTCGGCGGTACCATCTATAGTTGAACTATCTTTATGACATTGCGCCAACGGACAATGGCATTTTCCCGCACCTCATGAAGAATTCTGTTGAAACACAAGAGCCGCTGGCCTTGACCGTCCGCGCGCTCCGAAGGCGCCTGCCGACCACTCTGTTCGGTCGCTCTTCCGATGGATGCGTTGCCGTGGTCACGGCTTTCGTTTTCGCCGTCGTTCCGATGTCAGGGGCTTGACATCTTGTTCTTGTTTTGTTCTAATAAAGCGTGGAAACCGTCCTTCGGCTGGCGGCAACACGAGATCCGTAAGTTGAAGCGCGCTCGGCAACCGCAAGTCTTTCCCGATTATCCGCGCTGGAGCGGCGGAGGAATCCTGTGAAAAAGCGCGAGATCGACAGCTGCGCTCGTGATCTCCCGCCTCGTCGCCGCAAAAGTCCGTTTGTTGTTGACGGCGATACGAGCTCGGCTTCCAAACGCCAACCAGCACCAGCCTTAGGCCGCACATGAGGCGGTTGATGTCCGCGCGGAAAATCGCCGCTGCATTTGAAGCTGGTTTCGGTGGAAAAGCCGATGCTGGTGCTCACAACCTTCGACCGGGATGTGGAAATCGCGGTACAGCCGCATGCGTGTCGGCTCGCCGGATCACCTTTGGTGCCGGCAAGCCTGGGGGAGCGACGAAGGAGACGACTCATGAGTTTCAGAGCAAACGCGGCCGGTGCCGGTCATGAGCCCATCCTTCGATGCCCCAACTGCAACCACGAAATTCCGCTAACCGAATCTCTTGCGGCTCCGCTTTTGGCTGAGACCCGGCAACGCTTCCAGGAACAGCTGGCCAACAAGGATGCTGAGGTGTCGCGCAAGACCGAGGCGCTGCGGCTGGAGCGTGAGCAGCTCGCCAGGGACCGTGAGCATGTTGAGGAACAGGTTTCGAACCGCCTGGCCGCCGAGCGCGGCCAACTGGTCGCCGCGGAAGCCAAGAAGGCCCGCGAGGCGGCGGCCGCTGACCTCCTCGCAAAGGAAGCCGAGGCGATCGAGCTCCGGAGGACCTTGGAGGTCAACAATGCCAAGCTTGCCGAGGCACAGCAACAACAGGCGGAGGTGATGCGTCGGCAGCGCGCCCTGGATGAAGAAAAGCGCGAACTCGATCTAACTGTCGAAAAACGCGTTCAGGCGTCGATCGATCAGATTCAGACCAAAGCCCGCCAGGAAGCTGATGAAGCCGCTCGGCTGCGCGTCGCGGAAAAAGATCAGACGATCGAGTCGATGGCTCGCACGATCGAGGAACTGAAGCGCAAAGCTGAGCAAGGCTCTCAGCAGTCACAGGGCGAAGTGCTTGAGCTTGAGCTCGAGGTACTGCTGCGTGGGCGTTTTCCGACCGACTTGGTCGAAGCTGTCGGCAAAGGCGAGCTGGGTGCCGATGTTGTCCAGCAAGTCAATGGTTCGATCGGTCAAGCCGCCGGCATCATCCTTTGGGAGTCCAAACGCACCAAAGCGTGGAGCGATGGGTGGTTGGCGAAGTTGCGCGACGACCAGCGGCGTTGTGGGGCCGACGTTGCCCTTATCATTTCCCAGGCTCTTCCGAAGCACATCGAGCATTTTGATCTAGTCGACGGGGTATGGGTCGCTCATCCGCGCTATGCTCTCCCGGTTGCTGTCGCTCTTCGTCAGACCCTTATCGAGGTCGGCGGGTCGCGCCTAGCGCAGCAAGGACAACAGACCAAGATGGAACAGGTCTATCAATATCTAACCGGCATCAAGTTCCGGCAGAGGGTGGAAGCTGTTGTTGAGAAATTCCACGACATGCGCGAGGATCTCGACAAGGAGCGCAAGTTTATGGGCAGGCAGTGGGCCAAGCGCGAGACGCAAATCCTGTCGGTGATCGAGTCTACAGTGGGCATGGTCGGCGACCTGCAGGCAATTGCCGGCAAAGCCATGCCGGAGATTCCAAGCCTCGATATGCCGCTACTGGAGAGCTCGGCTGAGACGGAACGAAGGGCTGGATGATGGCCTGGGAAGCCGCGAACCTTTCTACCCTGCCTTCGAACGCGCGGGAATTTTCGGAATGGCAGTCGTAGCATCCTGACGTCGTGCTGCGCAGCAGCGCCAGCAACGCGAAAGGCGGCTCTCCAACAACGCCGTTGTCCGAAGTCGGAATCTTAAGGCGGCGATCAGGATTGAGGATACGCGCTCCACGTCGAAGACCGCATAAGCAAGATGCAATATCGACTGCTCCGGTTGTCCAAACTTTTATTGCACGCTCACCGAGCAAATCTGGTGAGATTTGCGCTGTCCCGTGATACCTTTGGCACGGGGAGGAAACGATGCCGACAACCGTTCCATTCGCTTTTAGCGACACGTCTACCTTCGATCAAAACGTCACGGATTTCTCAGCCGAGCTCGCAAAGCTAGATGCCGTCGCCGGTCCCATTCTGGCGGGCGCGCTCCCCGCCTTGTCCAACGGCGAACAAGACAAAGGCGACTTGCTCGACACCCTTGAGGCAGCTCTCTCGAGCCCGCCCGCCACTGCGACACCCAGCGCCGCCCCCAGCCAGCCCGCTTCGCCGCCGCCGAGCCCGGCAACAATAGTTGCTGCGCCAATCCAATGGTTCCTCGAGGGGCTGGAGATCGAAGGCTTTCGCGGCATCAACAACGAAGGCGCGCCGCTCGCGCTGAAATTCAAGCCCGATTGCGTCAGCTCCATTACCGCGCCAAACGGCGTCGGCAAGAGCTCGATCTACGATGCATTGAGCTTTGCCTTCCGGGGCAAGATCGACAAGTTGGACCGGCTGCTTCAGGCCGAACGGCCGCAAGACTATTACCTGAACCGGTTTCACCCGGCCGGCCGCGGCACAGTCAAGTTGACCCTGCGGCCCGACAATGGCGGAGCCGCGGTCACGATAACGGTCACCCGCAACGCAGCAGGCCAAAGGAGTGTGTCCGGGCACCCAGATGCCGGAGCCCTTCTCGCCGAGCTCAACCGCGAATCCGTCCTTCTCGATGGACAAACGTTTCAGAGCTTCATGGATGAGACGGCGTTGAACCGGGGCCGCTCCTTTTCGGGTCTGCTGGGTCTTGCCCGCTATTCCACCCTTCGCCAGCAGCTGCAGCAACTAAGCCACACGCGATCCTTCAACTCGCACTTCGATACAAGCGCGCAAGCTGCCAAGAAGGTCGCCGCCGACCGGTCCATCGTCGCGGCGCGAAAAGCCATTGAGACGGACTACGAAGCCCTCGTCCTTGAAAAAATCGCGCCGCAGGCCCCTGCCGCCGATTCGCAAGCGCGATGCCACGCGGCCTTGGCGGCCATACCCACGTTGTCGCCGCACTGCGACGGCAAAACCTTCATGCAGATCAGCGGCGCCGATTGCCACGCGGCCGTGAACGCCGCTGAAGGCGGTCCCGATAAAGCGCGCCTCGCCTCCCTCATACAAACCGAAGAGCGATGGAAGACGGCGAATAAAGCCACGCCCACCAACGGTGACGCCGAGATACTGCACGGCCTTGCACGTACGCGCGAGGATGCCCTTGCCGGGACTGCGGGAGAACCGCTGCAGCGGCTCTACAAGGTCAGCGACGAAGTTATGTCTGGGGCCGAATGGGCGTCGCCGACCCTCTGCCCGACCTGCGGTGTGCAACACGACACCTCGGTGCTCGACCACGTGCGTGAGAAGCTCGGCCAATATGATGCTGTCGAAACGGCAACCGCAGCCGTGGATACGGAATGGTCGGCCAAAGGCTAGTCAGACCTGGATGAGCTCGAAAAGCTCGTGCTCGGGGAGGACGAGGCCCTCCTTCTCGCGCGTCTGAAACGTTCCGGCGAGGAAGGGACCATCGCGAGCGCGGAAATCACCGCGCTTGCCTCACACATCGCGACGATGCGGGCCAAGGCGGAAGAGGAGATAAAAAGGCTCGCATCCGAAAGTGCCACCCTTTCTAGAAGGATGCCGCCCTCGCTGGTGACAGTTACACGGGCCATTGAAGCAGCGCAGCGCCTGCAGACAAACTGGGCCACTCTCGAGTCAGCCGGAAGGGAGGCGACCGAGCTCGCCGCGCGCGGCCAACGCACGGCACGGCTGAAATCCTTTCTCGACCAGTCAAGCGCGGTGTTCGCGCAGGCCGAGTCCGGAATGGCCGCGACCCGCCTCGCAAGGGTTGAACCGCTGTGTCAGGACCTGTTCCATCAAATCATGTTCAGCCCCGTAACGCCGATCCTTCGAAAACCGCCGGGAACGGAAGATCTAACGATCGGCCTGGCAACCTTCTGGACCCTTCACGACGTCTCGGCGCAAGCACTGCTGTCGGAGAGCTACCGGAACGCATTTGCCGTTTCCGTTTACCTGGCGGCAGCCTCCCTCTACGGCGGCGCGCCGCGTTTCATAGTGCTGGACGATGTCACATCGAGCTTCGATGCCGGGCACCAGCATCACCTTGTTGAAGTCATCCGAACACGCTTTGCGCGGCCGCTTCAGGCGAATGGGCCACAAGTGATCTTGCTGAGCCACGATACGTTGCTGGAGAAGCTGTTCAACAAGCACTCCGGCTCGCCGGACTGGTCGCACCAAAGGCTCGAAGGAACGGCGCACACGGCCGTGCTACTGCAGTCGGGCGCGGTCAACAAGGTGCGCGATGCAACGAACACCCTGCTGAACCAAGGACGCGTGGACGATGCCGCGCCCCGGCTGCGGCAATATCTCGAATATGTCCTACAAACGGTTATCGACAAGTGCCGCATTCCCGCTCCGCCGGATCTCGCGTTTGGCGACGATAAGCGCACACCGGGCGAATACCTGAACGCCATCAAGGCCGCGGTGGAGCTTGAGGATCGGGCCGACAGCCTTATCCTTGAACCGGCCCAGAAGCAGGCCTTGCAAATGCGCTCAGCCACTATCATCGGCAACTTCGTATCCCATTGGGCAACGGGGCAAACGACGGCGTTCTCCGCGCCCGCTCCGCTCGGCGTGATGCAGGCGATCGAAAGCTATCAGGATTGCTTCAAGTATGAGCCAACGCCTGGAGTTCAAAAGCGGTTCTATGCGACACTCCACAGCCGCTAACCGGCGCGGCGATTTTCTTTTCTGCTTCGGGGACTCGAGTGGCGATGGACAAACGATCCGCCCAGATTGCGACGATCTGCGAATGCATCGACCACCGCTTTGCATTCACGATATGGTGTGAAGACCTCGTCAAATTCTTCGATGAAGAAGACATCGTTGGGGTTCTGGACAGAGGCGCCGAACTGATGGCCGAGGCAACACGCCTGATGAGCTTTGTGGCCTTGCGAAAGCTCGATGATTTCCTTCGAGGGGCCAAGTCAAAACCAGATGACTTGGTTGCGGGCGACTTTGGCATCGACGTTCCGGGTGTGCTGGCCGGTGTGGCCGAGACGTTTCTGACCAGGAACGAGCACGAGAACGTCAACAAGGGCGTTGCCCATCTTACCGAGAACTTGGCGCTTGACGACGACAGCGAGGTCGACCTTCAGGAAATTCTCATCCGCCTACTGCCCGCGCTTGAACGTCTGGCATCGGGACTTCGCACCGCCGACACATCGCAAGAGGCAAGCCAGTGGCTTGACAAAACTGAGGCGCTCATCGAGCGCGTGCATTCACTCCACGCGCGCCAAGCTTAACTCTCGCGCTTTGCACAGGTCCTCATTTTGCGGCCACCAGGAGTGATTTTAAAGAACTCGAGCAGCGGCATCAAAACAACGCCGTACGGAAAAAAGACACGGGCTGCGTTGAAGCTCTGGCAGCGCAAGCGCGGTTATGCAAGACAAGAATGCCAAGAAGCACAGAATCGAGATACGATGCCAACTGAATTCGCCCCACGGCTTCCGCTTGATCCGCCGGCAGCGAAGCGCCACCGCGGTATCGTCGTCGCGATCGGCAATAACCAATTGCGGACGACGCCGGTCTTTGACGCCTATTGGGAGTTCGCGGCCGAGCGGCAGCGGATCTTCTTCCGCCGGCTCGAAGGGATGTCCGGTGCGCTCACGACCGATCCGGTCCTGAAGCTGTTCAAATTCACCAACGCCTATCGGGCCTCTGACCGCGTGAGCCAGTACCTCCTGCGCAATGTCATCTACCGACCCGACCTGCCGTCTGATGCGTGCAACGTCTTCTTTCGCACGATCCTCTTCAAACTCTTCAACAAGATCGAGACGTGGCAGCATTTGGAGGCGGCCGTCGGCAAGATCACGTGGGAAGAGTTTGACTTCGCGCGTTACGACAAGCTGTTGACGAACCGGATGACGTCGGGAAAGACCATTTACTCGGCCGCGTACATCATGCCCTCCGGCGGCGGCGTCTTCGGTCACAAGCTCAAGCATCGCAATCACCTTCGGATGATCGAGCATCTTTTCGGCGAGCGGTATCCGGAAAGGCTGTCTGACTGCAAAACAATGACTGATGCCTTCGCCCTTTTGCGGACGGTGCCCTACATGGGACCGTTCCTCGCCTATCAGTACGTGACCGACTTTAACTACAGCGAGCTGACCAATTTCGGAGAAGACGAGTTCGTTATGGCAGGGCCGGGTGCACTGGATGGCATTTCGAAATGCTTCCTAGGTGCGGACACGGTGAAATCCTCCGACGTCATTCGCTACATGTTCGATCATCAAGAGGAGCATTTTGAGAGGCTCGACATCGATTTTCCGAAGCTTTGGAGCCGCCGCCTTCAGCTTATCGACTGTCAAAACCTTTTTTGCGAGATTTCAAAATACGCGCGTGTGGCATTCCCCGACTATGCGGGCGTAGCGGGCAGGACGCGCATCAAGCAGAAATACCAGCCCACCGGCCCGCTGCCCGAGCCGTTCTATCCGCCGAAGTGGAAGATCGCTGCTCGATAGGGCGCCGTATCACGTGACCATGTCACGTATATCGGCAATGGCCGTTGCGGTGCAGGTGACCCTGTTTGTATCCCGGCTGAAGGCGATTTTGTAATCGACGGCCTTCAGCTTCCATGCGCGCTGCTGAACAGATCTTGTCGCCTTGACGTAGACGAGGTTGCCGGCGCCGAGCCGCACCTCGATTTCAGACCAGAGCTCGGTAGATTTCTGGTCCAATCCCAGCGCATCGAGAACGGCGCGCTTGGCGGCTGCGGTTTCGGCATACCGGTTATCCCGCATCGCCCACTCTCGTTCGGCAGCTCCGACCACCGGATCGCTCGCGTGCATGCTCAATTCCGCCGAACCCATGCCGAGGCCGACGCTGATGCCCTGAACGCCGGGGCAAACGGTTGGAGAAAAGGAAAGGGTCCGGCGGTCGAGATCGATATGCACCGTGCCTTGCTTTTCATTGGAAAGCTGGAAGAACATATCGCAGCCGTCGTAGATCGCGTCTTCCCATTCCCAGAACGTATTTTTGGCGACCTCGAGTCCATCGACATAGGCGCGGAGCGTCTTTAACAGCTTGAAATTGATCAGAGTACGTTCGGGGAACAAGCGCGTCGGCGTGCCGACGACACACCGGCCGGCGGCTTTGGCCTGGCGATCGCCCTCCGAGTGAATGGCCTTGATCACCAACTCCTCGACGACCTTGGCGCGGCCACCATCTTCCACTTCATCAACCTTGTCATCGCGGCTTTTGCGCTTGCGCTTCATTAACCCACGGACGACCGGAGACCAGCCAAGGTGTCCGATGAACGCCAGATGGATGGCGTCGTGAAACCGATATCCGTCGTCCTCGTAATAGTTATCCGTCAGATCATCGCCGAGCGGCTTGCCCTCAAAATACATCCGGGATTTCTGTGGGCCGATGCGCACAAAGGCAACATCGAGCTGGCGCGGGAACTGTTCCTTTGCGTCGCGATCCGCATCATGCAGCGGCGTCGGCGCGCCGCGCTCCGACCGGAACTGTACCTTCCGGCAGTTCGATGCAATAACTTCATCGAGCGAAAGGTGATAAAGGCTCGCGATTGCCGAAAGATGCCAGGCGACACCGCCAAGAATAATCGTCGACTCCCTATTTGCCACGTTCGTATGCAGTGCAGCTTCGGAAGCAGGCAGCACGGCCCGCATTAGTTCGGCGCCGTGCTGCCAGAGAAGCGCAAGGCACACTTCGAGTAAGACGCGGCCATCCGTTCGTGCGGTCTTGTAGGCAAGCCGCTGGTAGTCATCGAAGGTATAGCCCTGCGCGGGCGGAAATGCAGCGGCGCCGTCAAGAAAAGCTTGCCTGTTGGCGGGATCAAGCGAACGCTCGATCATGTGGGCGCGGTCGTCGCTGCCGCCGATCTCGGCGCGCATCGCCGTAATGTTGTGGGAAAGAATATCGACATAGCCGCCGCCGATCACCTGCGCGGCCGAGTAGCAATACCAGAACGAGTCGCCCAGCTCCTCCGTGATCTCGTCGTTGGGCTGGTCCCAATGCGGCCCCTCGCCCCCTTCAGACAAGATCTTCTTCTTGACCGCCGCGACCAGCGAGCCGATCTCGCTCACCAAACCGTAGAGTGCGATCGATCGCTGTTCATCGACGGGCTTGCCCGCAAATTGCTTGGTCTTCTCGACGAAGGCGGCGTAATCGAGCGGCTTCATGCACTGACCGCCTTAGCTTTGGCGGCCTTCTTCGCGCGGGGCTTTTTCGCGCCGATAAATTGCCAATGGGCGGGCTCGCCGATGTAGCCGCGCTGCGGCAAGGTCTGGAGCCATGCCATCACCTGCGCGATCTGCTCGTCGGTGAAGATGCAGCGGTGTCCCGGCCCTTTTTTGAGCACAAAAGAGAGATGATCGGGAATCTTGATGCCGAGCCGACCCCAATAGGCGAATTCGCGGCTGACCAGCACCCGGTCGGTGGTGCCGGTATCGCGGTGGAGATCGCCGAGAGAAAGGCTTCCGTCTTCAAGACTATGAAAGGAGTCCTCCTGGACGAACTCCTCGCCGCCGTCACGGTGATAGATGTTGTCGCCGTAGCGCAGAACGGTCGAGCCACTCATCACCGCCTTCTTGCGGCGGAAGCGGCGATCTTGCCAGTAATCATCGAAGCCTATGACCTCGTCAACCCGCATCCAGTAGCAGAGATGGCCGGTTAGCTTCGGATCGACGGCGCCGGTGCCGAGGATATAATCGCCCACCTTGGCGATCTTGCGGATCTGCGGCTTGCAGCACGCAAGTGTGCAGACGCCGTGAAAGGGATTGGGTGCAAAGCCGAGATCGTGCTCGATGACGTAGGAGAAAAGGGTCATGACGCTTTCGCTTTTTCGTCGACGCACAGGTTGCGCTCCGTCTTAGGCTTGGGCAGGGGCTGACCGTTGGGTCCTTCAAAACAGTGCTGGTCTTCTTCCGTAACAACGACGCGGAATTTCTCGGCATCGGGGCCGATGATCGAGTAAGCGTATTTGTTCATGGCGTCCGACGGCTGGGCGTCAGGCGCTGCGTCTTCGGGCCACACGCAAACGGCGCGGCGCCCGCCCCGCTGCGTCGTCGCGAGGTCTGTCTCAAGAGCCGGATCGGTGCAGGTGTCGGCCGAGGCCAGGATCACCACGATCTCGTCTTCGCAGTCGGAATCGGGCTCGTCGACGGCATCGACCACCTCGATCTCATCACCAGCCATACCCGCGTCTTCGGCAAGACGCTTGATCTGCTCGATCTCTTGGTCCGTTAGGTTCCGGCCAAGTATCGTGATACGACGCATAATCGTCTCCATAAACTCTTGGGTTGCGACCCGGCAAGATATAAATGATCCCGTATTGGGAGCGTGGATTATTTTGATCTTGCGGTCAACAAAAAAGCTCCCAAAATGGGAGCTAGGAGATTGTTATGAGATTCGTGGGGCAAACCGAGGTGGCGGCGTTTCTGGCCGGCTCGCCTGCTTACGATAATACCGTCAAAGCCTGGGTCGCGGAGATGAAGTCGGGGCAATGGGACTCGGCGCCGGCGCTTGCTGCCGATTTCCAACACGTCGACGTGTCGGCATTGCCGTGGGTGGCCTTCTACCTGCTGCCTTCGGCGCTCCGCATCCGCACCTTGATCGATTTCCGCATCGGCGTTGTCATGCTGTTGGCAATCGATTTATCCGCCGCCCGGCACCGGATCCAACCGCAACCCTGGAATAGAGCATCGTGACCATCAAGCCGATCCGCAATGCTTCCGATCTGTCGGCGACGAAGACTCGCCTCGCTAGCTTGCTGGCAAAGAATTCGGGCGAGTTCGATGACGAGATCGAGGTCCTGACGACCTTGATCGAGCAGTATGAAGAAAAGTTCGCGCGGGTTGATGCACCGGACCCAATTGCAGCGATCAAATTTCGAATGGAAGAAAAAGGGCTCACTTCCCGTCAGCTGGAACCGTTTATCGGATCAAGGGCGCGAGTATCCGAAGTTCTCACTGGCAAACGGAGCTTGTCGATCGACATGATTCGTTCGCTTCACGAGGGGTTAGGAATTCCGTACGCCTCGCTAATTGCACGGACGAGAAAAACTGAAAGCGTCGACGAGATCTCCGGCAGCGCGATCCGGCATTTAAATACGCTTGGTTTCTCGCTCGACAGAGGGGAAATATCCCACTTCATCCCGGCCTCGCTTCAGCAAACCGTACCATCAGCCCTGCTTCGCAAGACCCGTACGCAACGAGCGTCCTCAAAGACTGATCAAGGCGCGCTCTTACTTTGGCAGGCTGCTGTCTTGCAACGCGCGGAAGCCTTGACGCTCACCAACATATTCGATCGATCTGAATTCAGCCGAGCAACCTTGCGGAGACTCGCGAAGCTAAGCTCCAAGATAGATGGAATAAAGCGTGCACTCGACAGCCTTTTGAATCTAGGCATTGCCGTGATCGTGATGCCCTCGCTCCCCGGCACGTTCCTCGATGGCGCGGCGATGGTCACATCGACGAATGCACCGGTCGTCGGTCTTACGCTACGCTATGATCGGACAGATAATTTTTGGTTCACACTCCTCCATGAGCTCTCCCATATCTGTCTCCACTACGAAGTCTTGGTTGATGGACATACGACCTTCGTGGACGACATGGAGATTATCAGTGACGATGTACGAGAGCAGCAAGCGGACGCACTAGCCCAAGAGTCTCTGATTCCTTCTTCGATCCTGGAGCAAGTCGTCTGGAGCCCGGATTCGAGCGTCGATGATATCACGACGGTATCGGCGCGAGCGCTAGTTCCTGTAGCCGTGGTGGCCGGCCGTTGGCAGCGGGATCACCAGAATTACAAGAAATTTTCCAGGTTGATTGACCGTAGCTCGGTTCGCGCTCTGCTGTTACCCGGCAAGGCCGCAGATGGCTCTTAAAGAACCACCATCAAAAGTCGAACGCGCCTTTCGATCTTGTGTCACGCCAAGTGCCACATGCCGAACGCGGCCAGTCTCTTGCCACCTAGTTGGAGACAATCTTCGTACCCTAGTTGCGAATATTCATAAGATCGCAAGCTTCCTTGCGTTGGGCGCCGTCATTGTTGACGATATAGCGAACCGTGCGGGTGTGCGCATCGATCCAGAAGAACAGATCAATCCGTCGTGCGTCTTGCCACAGCTCTCTTTGTTTGGCCCAAGCCTTGGTGAAATCCTTCTCATTCGGGTCGACTAACAGGAAGCCGCGGCCTCCCTCCGGAGTGGGCATGCCCGCGATCGCGAGGTGCAGGTCGACTGGGCCGCGGAGACGCGCGTGGCTGACAATCACCAGGATGTTGGGCTGTGCATGATCCGGATTTACGGCATCGAACTGGGCGGCGGCTTTTTCAATCACGCGCGCAAGCGCATGTGCAGTCGGGTTTTCACGGACGTCCTGCCGGATTTCACCTGGCTTCAGATCGTTGGGAAACGCGAAAACGCGATCATCGCGCGGGGACTTAAGCTCACAGTAGCCCAGTAGTTCACCATTCCTGAGAATCTTGAAGTCGGGGCTTTTTGCGTTACCCTCGGGCAGGCGAACGAGTTCAAGCCCCAGCCCCTTAAGGAGAAGCTGGCGCATGAGCGCTTCATCCGCCGCCTCATCAATGGGCTGCGGCAGTATCAAGCGGTGCGCTTCGAGCAGCTGTTGGTCAGGAAAATCGATCAGATGTCTTACTTTCTGAACCATTCCCCAGATTGAGCCATTGAAGGGCACCGTCGCGATGCGGCCAATTTTGTTGAGCCCAAGACCCTGCAGCGCTTTCCTTTGCGAATGATGCCGCCGGATCGCGCTTCGAATTTGCCGTATTCGGAAATATCCCGCCACGACGCGCCCTCCTTTGTTATCCGTCCCATACTGCGGTGTGCAATTGCCGCATCGCGCGCACGTGGCGCCGTTATTACTTAAATTGCCGCGTTAATCTGCTTATTGCCGGCAGGCGCCGCATGTTGTTGAACAAGGCGATGTTTATCCTTACAGCTCGCGCATCTTCTTTCGTGTTGCCGAGGAAAAGCTGTGTCCTGTTATCCGAAAGAGAAATGTAGATTTGGGCAGGAGCACCAGGCGTCCGGCTCCACCCATTGAGGCTCCCGAGAGCGAGCGGCGACAGCATCTGTCGCACGGTTTCGGCCTCTGAGATCAGCTCATTGATGTCGGGGATGGTCCCAATGTTCTTGGCTGCTCTCGTCCGCTCCTGTCGGTCCATCCGCGCAACGGCGTCGCCGGTTACTTTCTCCAAAATTTAACGTCCGAAGCCTAGAAGCAAACCTTTCGACCCGTTCCGCTATTGGCACAACGTTCGGCTTGAGCATTTCGAATCCTGCGAGCGGCCCGTAACGCTCGAGGTCGTAAACTGTCGCGGTACTCTCGTTGCCCGAGCGATCAACCCGTCGTTCAGTTCTCGTCACTTCGTAACGCAGTACTCCGTCAGATCGTAAATGCGCCCAGAGATCAAAACCGATGGTGCGTGTCATTCGATCGGAAAGAATAAAACGTACCCGATCGATCTCGTTGATAATTGGCGCATTCTGCTCGATCGCAGCAAGCGCTTCTGGCACCTGTGGCAAGCACCTCAACAGATAGGCCTCGTTCCTGCGCTCCGCTTCCTCCTCCCGGAAGAGCCGTTCGGCTTCCGCATGCCCTGAGGCGTTGATCGACTTGAAGCAATCGCCTCCCATGTTGCGAATCACTCGCTCTTCAGGGAACCAAGCAATTCGACCGTCCTTGTAATACCAGGGTGTATAGGGCTTGCAGCATGGGCAGGGCGCCCATCTCTCCCTGTTACGTGCGCCCGCATGGGATGGTGGCAGGTCGAATTCTCCGAGATAGCGAACGATGGCACCTCGTGGTGGCTTTGTATGCGTGTGCCCAGGCCAAAGATGCGGCGCGCCGGTTTGCTTGATATGGGCCTTGATCTCCGCAACGACGGCAAGGTCCGGCCGCTCAGCGTAGTTCGGCTTCACCGTCAGGGCCGTTTCGGGAATATCGATGACCTGCACGGTTCCAGATTCCTAGAAAAGTTTCAGCGAAGCGCTTCCCTCGAATCATCGCTGGCTTATACCATGATCAAATCTACCGGCTCTTAAGGGTTGGGGATCCCCCTGAGTGCAGAACCTGGGCTGACGACTCGGCGGTATTAACGCTTTTCGGGCAATATTGGACAGGGATGTCACGAGCGTCCGCGTCCATTTCTGCATTTAACGACGCGCGTTGAGAATGGGCTCCGATACAATGGCTAAATCTGTTTCCCTTCCGAACGGCCGATTCTGGAAGGCGCAAACCGCCGCTCTCGATCACTTCAAGGACATGCTTAGGCGCCATGCCGACGAGCAAATCGTCGAAGACTACCTGGATCACGATGATCTTGCCGCTCTTCTGGAGCGCTACGATGCAGTCATCGTCGACGGCCCGGCGAAGATTGGGCCGGGAACAGACTATTTTTTTCGGCGTCAGAACGTTGGTGAGGGCTTCTCGACGCCGGGTTTTTGGACACGTCGGATTGACGGCAGCGAAACCGATTTCAGTTACATCCAGGCCGTAAAGGGTCAACCGAAGTCGAACGCGCAAGAGTTCTATGACGCCTGTCGTGCCGCTGTGGCAGCTGATCTCCTGGCGGCGAAGAAACGCCATTTCGCCACCTTTGCGGATGATGGGGGCCGTGTCCCGTGCGACCTCTCCGGCGAGTTGCTCGCTTTCCCAGAAGCCCATTTGGATCATGCCTATCCAACTTTTGGACAGTTGGTCATAAATTTCCGCGCCGCCCGTGGTTGGCAGCATGGTGCGCCCGACGGAACACTGACCTTGCCGGCCGACGCGCAGACGACCACAACCTTCGCCGATACCGCCGTTGCTGAGGCTTTCCGGCTGTTTCATCACAGCGCAGCTACGCTCCGGATCATTGCACGCCACCGAAATCTCGCGATGTCAGCAGGTCAGCGGCGACCGAAGGTGAAGTTGCCAGTACAGATTTAGAATGAGGCATTAGGACGATGGACCCATCGGAGAAGGACGATGGTTACGTCGTCACACTCGCGATTCCGGATATCACCCGGTTGGCGGACGAGGAGCTAGCGGCATTTGCGCCGTTCCGTGACGGGCGCTGGAGCGCCCAAACAAAAGCTCTCCTCGCACAATTCTCAGCAACCAAGCTAGATCTCAATCGCGGCTGGGCATCGACGCGGGAACACTGGACTTGTCCCTGCTGCCAACGCGGAAAGGCACATATTGCGCGTGTGAGCAGCGGCGGTGTCCTGCTCTGTCGCCTTGAGTACCACCACGACCACCTGGTGGATCGTGCCAAGCGAATCTTCCAGGAGTACAGGCCTCGTGACAAGGATCGGGAGACCATCATCCAGGTTGGTCGAGCTGAGAATGCGCTCATGCTCCTCGTTGAGCGTTTCGAACAGACGCTGATCTGCATCGACTGCAATCTGGCCGAAGGCCGCGCCAAGCTGGAACTGGCGAGAACGATTGAAGGCGACTTTACCTTTACACCGGCCGAGATCGCATCATTCATTACCGTCGCGCCAAATCGCCTGCATGAGATCGATCTCGACAAGGCTAAGACCGCATGGCTTCTCGCCAAAGACGATGTTGCAGATCGGCTCGATTTCACCAGGCGCATGGCACAACGAATTGCTTCGGGCCGCCATCGTCGGCAGGTGGCGGCCGGCGAACGGCTTATCTCATACATGCAGGATCGTGACATCATCTACGATCTTTTTCTGCGCGCTTCACCCGACAAAGGCCGTGCTGGTCTGGCGCACACGATAGAAGCGCGATCAACTTCCAATGACAGTGCCGGCAATTCGCCCAAGCCCAAGGGCAAGCCGCGCGGGCATGTTCCGAGCGATGCAGAGTTTGCCGAGATCGATCGTCAAAAGCAGGAGCACAGGGCGTGGGTTTTGGCGGGCAATGAATGGTCTTGTCCGTGTTGTGATCGCTCGAAACGTGAAATTTGCCGGAAGTCAAACCGGGGACTATGGACCGCCCACATTCATCGCGTCTGCGAGTTCGAACCGGAAGACGATAGCAATAGCCTCTGGCGTCGCAGGACTCGCGCTACGAGCCAGATCGTTATCGGTTCCCACACCAACAAGCTTGTTTGTCAGGACTGCAGAAACATCGTCGCCGAGGTCAAGCGGCGCAAGCCCGGGCTAACTGAAAATAACCTCACAATAGACAATGTGCGCCTTCTTGTCGGCATCGCGACGCCTCATGTGCCTCATGACGTAGATTGGGAAAACGCAATCACACTTGCGCTCGGCAACCGGTCACTCGTCGATGCTATCGACGACTATTTCGAACACCGAACGCACGCTCACGACATCTTCCGAGAGATGAAAGAGTTGATGGAAATGGGATACTCGAAGCAGAAGGCGCGAGACCTGCTCGGCTACGAGCACGCGAAGGCGAATGACATCGATCTTGACGAAGGCGATGCGCAGATCGATTGGCTTCTGGACGAGGCGGAACGCCACATGCAAATGGATCGCATATGTCTCTAGGCATGATTCGTCAGTTCTAGACATTCACTTCTAGTTTGCTCTTCTTCGCGCAACCGATTCCAAATCGGCCGCAGCGTTGGAACTCCAGTTGTTACGCTGTGCCCACCGCCGTACCTCGATCGGGTCAAATGAGTGCCCCTCGGAACGAAGCTTATCGAACGTCCGTTCAGCATGCTTTTTGTCAGAGGGGTGGCTGAGGCCTGTACCTAAATTGATAGACTCCGTTAAGCGGACAAGCGCTTCTTGAACGGGCTCCGAGAGCGTACTTGCCAGAGCTTCAGGCCCCTTCTGGCCGAAGGTTGTCGGATGCCAGGTGGCTTTCCACTCCTGGGATTCGTTATCCGACCAAGGCAGAAAGAGTATGGCCTGCGCGCCCCACGCATCGTCCAGCTTAGCCATGTCCTTTGTAGAGATATGGACGCCGACAAGAAGCCCTTGGGCAGCAGTAGGCCGAAAGGTCTGGGGGCTTTCCAACACCATGGTAATGCCCTCGACGAGAGTAACTGACTGCCCCTTCGTAAGCGCCTTGGCTACGCCTGCCCCGAGAAATTCACCAACGATGCTATGCTCCCAGCCCCCCTTTTTCGGTACAATCAAGGTGACGCGTGTGATGCCCTTTTCCTTGGCGAGCTTCACGATACCAGCGAAGGCTGTGCGAACCTGGGTAGCGTTTCGTTCAACTATGTATCGATCAATGGATGCCACTTGATCACTCGCTGTATGCGCTCAAGCCTTATCGGTGAGTTGGTGGTTCCGAGACTAGAGCGGCATCTTTGGTCGGCCTAGTCGGTTGGCTTATCAGAACGATGCAGAACTCCACGGGATCACCGCTGGTTGGATGTGACCATAAAACTACCCAAAAAAGGGTCCTGCAACTTACTGATTTCACGAGCCTATTCGTTAATGGAATCTCAGTCAAAGAATGCTATATTATTGATAAGGACAAGGTAACCACCTCCTCGACCGCAGAGCACATCCGGACCCTCGCCCGGACGTTCCACGTGTCCTATTCGGAAGGGTCCAAACGACCGCCTGGCTCATCATATCTCGCGTTTGGCCGGAGATACGGTCGAGCTCGATGAGATTGAGCAGCTGCTCATTGGTCTGGTGCGCGCGGAGCGGGTTACACGCCCGGAAATGATCCTGCTTCAGGCTGCCTATTTGCGTGAAGCCAAGCCGTGATCTTCGATCCGTTCGGCGACTTCGAAACGCGCGGATAGACACTCCGCACCGGGCAAACCTGCCCCGGGTATCATGCGGGTCGCGCCCTTCGAACAAAGACCGGCAGCGACGGACCGGGGCCTCATCTCAACGACAACAGTCCAAATATCATGATTTCCTATATGCTTTAGGCTAAGCGGAACTGATTCCTTGATGGCATGTTCGAAATCACAGGCGACCACATTGCGGAACTAGGCGACGAAGACCTGCGCGGCCTCATCGGTATGCTGTGCGAGGCCGAAATGCGCCGCCGGGGCCTTCCTGTCTCTGCGGTCACGTGGGGCGGCGATCAGAACGCCAAGGATGGTGGGCTTGATGTTCGCGTGGCGCTTCCTGTCACCACCGTGATCGACGGATTTATCCCAAAACCGTCAATGGGATTCCAGGTCAAGAAGTCCGACATGCCGAGAGGGGCCGTCATCGAGGAGATGAGGCCCAAGGGGGTGATACGGTCGTCCATCGCAGCGTTGGCCGAAGAGTCCGGTGCCTACGTCATGGTGAGCGCCGATGGTTCAACCACAGACACAGCCTTGAAGGACCGACGCGAGGCGATGGCCGACGCCATGCAGGGCGTACCTCATGCGGACAAGCTTACCTTGGACTTTCTGGACCGGGGGCGTGTCGCAACATGGGTGCGCGATCATGCAGGAATCATCCCATGGGTTCGCAAGAAGATAGGAAAGGCCATTCCGGGATGGCACCCTTATGGTGCCTGGTCGCACGCGCCGGATGCCAACAACCCGGATTATCTCGCGGACGATGCGGCAAGGATAAGAACCGGAACCCAGGACGAAGGCGACGGGTTCTCGGCCATTGACGGCATCAATCGCATTCGGGACGCTCTTCGACCCCCCGGCCAAGTCGTTCGCCTTGTTGGCCTGTCGGGCGTTGGTAAGACCCGACTGCTGGAAGCGCTGTTCGACGAGAAGATTGGAGCGAATGCACTTGATCCGGCGCTAGCCGCCTACACCGACGTCGCCGATACGCCTGACCCGCAACCGTCGGGCCTTGCGGCCGACCTGCTGGCCGAACGCCGACGGATGATTCTCGTTATCGACAACTGCCCGGCCGATCTGCACCGGAAGCTGTCCGAGATCGTTCGCGTTTCCGGCAGTACGTTAAGCGTCATCACGGTCGAATACGATATTCGCGAGGACCAGCCCGAAGGGACCGATGTTTTCTCGCTGGAGGCCTCGTCCGATGAACTTATCGAAAAGCTTGTAGCCCGCCGCTTCCCCCAACTGTCGCGGGTCGACCGCCAATCGATCGCGGAATTCTCTGGCGGCAACGCACGAATCGCCATCGCACTGGCCGGTACCGTCGAAAAAGACGAGACGATAGCCGGGCTCAGTGATGCGAATCTATTGGTCCGGCTGATTCAACAGCGTCACCAGCCGGATGAATCCCTGCTTCTCATCGCTCAAGCATGCTCGTTGGTCTATTCCTTTCAGGGCCATGACCTGGAAGGCGAGAACGCGGAGTTGCCGATCCTGGGCGGGCTCATCGGTAAGACGGCCGACCAGATGTATATGGGCGTCGCTGAGTTGCGTCGCCGGGATCTCCTCCAACAACGCGGCCTGTGGCGGGCTGTGCTGCCGCATGCCATCGCCAATCGGCTGGCGCCGATGGCGCTCCAGAATATCCCACCTCAAAAGATCGATACAGCGATCATCAACGGCAAGTCCGACCGGTTGCTGCGCTCCTTTTCGCGGCGGCTCGGTTATCTCGACACTAGCAAGGAAGCACGTGCCCTTGTGGCGGCTTGGCTCGCGCCAGGAGGCCTTCTACACGATGTTCTGAACCTTTCCGCCCTCGGCAACGCTATCTTCCACAATGTCGCACCCGTGATGCCGGAGGCTGTACTCGCGGCTCTTGAACGCACAATCGCACAGGCGGATGATTCAACGCTAGAGCGTTGTCAGCATTTCATCAGCCTGATCCGCTCGCTCGCCTTCGATCCGAAATTTTTTGAGCGCGCCACCGCGCTCCTGCTTCGCTTCCACGCAATCGACACGGATCGCGATGTAGATGACGAGGCAGGGAGGGTTATCGTATCGTTTTGCCATATCTATCTGTCTGGCACTCACGCCACTACTCAGCAACGCTTGGCTCTGGTCGAAAAGCTTCTGCGCTCGCCGGAGCCAAAGCAGCAAGGTCTTGGGGCGCAAGCTATAGAGGCAATGTTCGAGACAGATCATTTTACGTCGAGTTATCTTTTTGAATTTGGCGCACGGTCTCGCGACCACGGCTACTACCCAAAGACCGATGCAGATGTCGTCGATTGGTTTGGATCCGCCCTGAAGCTCTCGGAAGCCATCGCCGCTACCAGCTTGCCTGTCGCGGAGCAGGTAAAGAATGCCATTGCACGTGGATTTCGCGGGTTATGGTCCAACGCGCAACTGAGCGAGGAGCTCGATAGGATGGCTCGCGCTTTCGCGGGCAATGGCTTTTGGCGCGATGGCTGGATCGCTGCCCGCCAAACGCGAGCCTTCGAGGCGAAGACGCTGTCGCCCGACTCCCTCGCAAAGCTCAGGGCCGTTGAGGAGTTTCTGCGCCCCAAGGACCTTGTTGCCAAAGTGCGCGGCATCGTGCTGGAAGCCAAGGGCGGCGGTCTCGGCTACGACGAGATGGATGACGCGGCAGACCTCGACACTTACGATTTCGAGGCCGCCGAAAAGCGGACGGCCGCGTCGATTGAGCAGCTTGGCGGGGATATGGCTGCCGACACCGACTCTTTTAAGGAGATGTTGCCTGAGCTGCTGAGCAGCGGCGGCGGTCGCCTCTTTCCCTTCGGGTCAGCGCTTGCAAAGGGAGGGGAGCAACCTCGCGCCATCTGGGATGCGCTCTTGGGGCAGCTTGCCACCAGTCCAGACAACAATCCGGTCATCATGGGCGGATTCCTGAGCGGCTTGCAGACAGCTAATCCTGCCGAAGTTGACGCGATGCTGGACGATGCGGTGACGAATCCGGCCCTCACTACTTGGTTTCCCTATTTTCAAGCGTCGGTAGCGATTGACGATAAGGGACTTGCGCGCATTCATCGCTCCCTCGAACTCGGTCTCTCGCCGATCGAACGATATTCGCATCTCGCATGGGGCCGAGTATCCGACCTCATTCCGGGCCCCCCATTTCGCGATCTGGTCATGGCCATCTGTGCGAAAGGTGGCATCGATGCAGCTTTGCATCTGGTTTCGATGCGCCTCGTCTCTGACAAGGCGCAGAAGCGCGCGCCACTGCCTGAAACACTGGAGGCAGGCCGCAGCGTGCTGGCCGCCTTCGAACTTGGAACCTTAAAGCGCCAAATCCAGCGCGAAGATCACGAACTCGGCTCGGTCGCCCAGGTTTGCCTTGTTGGCGGCGAAGGCGAGCCGGTTGCTCGAAGGCTGGTTCGCATGCTCAAGGAGGCATCCGCCGACTATAGGCTGAGCGCCCATGACTATGACGATTTGGTCAAGGGCTTGTTTGCTGTCCAGCCCGCCGCTGCGCTCGACGAAATGTTTACCGGCGACGATGCATCGGTAAAGATCGGCGTTCGCTTCGTCGAAACGCTCACACGGCGACGGGCAAGTCCGCTCGACGGCGTACCGCCGCCTACTCTGATTGCCTGGTGCAACACTGATCCGGAGAGCCGCTATTTAATCGCGGCCACCACCGGATCGCTCTTCAAGAAAGATAACAACGGCGCTCCTTTGCAGTGGACGGCGCTTGCTCCCTTGTTGTTGCAAAGCGCACCAGACCCAACAACCGTGCTTTCCGCTTTCGTTAAGCGGCTGTACCCCAATAGCTGGGGAGGTTCCTGGGCAACGGAGATGGAAGGCCGCGTCAGGCTTTTGGAGCAGCTTGATGTTAGGGAGAACGCCGACTTAAAAGCGGCAAGAAAGGACGCGCTGGATCGCCTGAGGTCTCAGATCGAGGAGGCCCAGGTCAGGGAGACCGCAGAAGACAAGGAGCGGAACGCACGCTTCGAATAGACGGGCGCGCGGCTCTCGGAACGGAATCAAGCCGTGCCGGCCGGTCGGTGACGATCCGTTGAGGTGTTGGACGACATTTGGCCGCTTGCCTCGCGGAGTTCAGCGTTTCTTGCTCCTATGATGAGCTTGGATGGTGGCTGGCACCGGAAGTTACCTAACAGGGCCAGATGAGTCGGAGACGGCAGGCTACGAGTGCTTGCCTATGGCGCTCCCGGTCCGTCCGATTTGTACGCTACAGCGCGCGGGAGTTAGCGGCGGCATCAGAAGGCCTTTGTTTGGCGCCGCAGGCGATATAGATCAGCGCATCCCGGGGAATTGGGTACGCGCAGATGGCGTCGAAACAGGTCAGCAGGAACGTCGCCAGCTACCACAAACGCAGCGCATTCCTGGTAAGCCCGCGTCGATATCAAGGTCGTGCCGTGGAAATGCTCATCTCGCTTAGAGGAACCTTGTTTGATTGTCGCGGAGATCTTCGAAGCACATACAGGAACCATGGTTGACAATGATAACAATAAGCGTCGCCGACTCGTCGAGTTCAAGGACGGTTGCCGCTATGGCAAATTCGGAAAGACTAAGGCCTATGAGTTGATCGCCCACGACAGGATCAGGGCCTACAAGATGGGAGGCAAGACGCTGATCGACCTCGACAGCGTGGATGAATATCATGCTTCACTGCCGAGGGTCGAAGCGAGAGCAAGCTAGGGCTCCGATCTGCGGAGCGAGATAGCGGGCGCATCGTCGGGCAGGCTATCGAGGCAATAGGGCCAGCGCTGCGATAAACGTACCCGTTCGGCCGGATAGGCCCACGGTTGCCAAGCTAGCCCCGCACGACCTCTAGCGCCGCCGGCTGTTCTTGCTCGGTGTTGCGGCGAGTTGGGCTTCCGCTCCATTGCCGCCGAGTGTGCCTCCTCATTGAGCAGGCAAAGGGCGTGCGTGCAGTGGGTCGCCGCCACGGCCAGTATCGCGGCCCTTGTTCAGTGGGTTGTCGGCGCATCGTCATTGGACGTCCATCAGATCACGGATCAGCATCACGCCCGATAAGCGCTTTCGGCGTCGGTCTCCCGCGAAACGCAACCGAGTCGACCTCCTAAGTCGTCGAGCACGAGGCAGGTGTTTCGCTCGGCATCGTCGGGCCGCGATGACAAGAGCCCCTTGACCTCGCGATATTACGTTAGGTCTCCTCCACCAGGATTTCGAGTCGAGGGCGTGTTCGATTCCGCTCGGGGCCGATTGTGGAGATCGGACGGCAGGGCCGCGCCCGCTGCGGGACGCCTGCTGTTTTATTTTTGTCGGCGAATACCGCGCGTCATCCTGCTGGTATTTGTGCTGGTATCGGCAACAATCGGCGATAAAAGTGACTTCAAATTCAGATGGTTATGGTACTAGGCGATTGCCGGCCAGGGGCACCACGCTTCGCCCTTGCGGGCTTCGCGTGGCGCAGCCGCGCCAAGACTGCAAGGGCGAAGCGTGTCCGGCGAAGCTCGAGCGACGCGAGAGCGAAGACGGACGGCCTCATTTCGGGTATGGGCCGCAGATTCCAATATCAGTCCTTTTAAGCTGCGCCGACATCCATGCGGCCGACAGCGGCGGCGATCACCATTTCAATGCGGCCGTGCGCACCGGGGCGTCCCACAACGCCGACGTCTCGGCATCGAGCAGGCTCACGGTGAGCGAGCAGCCGGCCATATCCAGCGAGGTGACGTAGCTGCCGACCAGCGAGCGCGCGATGCGCAGGCCGCGCTGCTCCAGCATGCGGCGCGCGGCGTTGTACATCAGATAGAGCTCGATCGTCGGCGTGCCGCCGAAGCCGTTGACCAGCAGCAGGGCCTCGGAGCCTGCGGGCGCGGCGAGATCGTCCGCAATGGCGGTCGTCATTTCCGATGCGATCGCGTCGGCCTCCGCGAGCTTGACGCGGCGACGACCCGGCTCGCCGTGGATGCCGACACCCATCTCCATCTCGTCCGCGCCGAGCGTGAAGGTCGGGGTGCCCGCGGCCGGGACCGTGCAGCTGGTCAGCGCCACGCCCATCGAACGCGTCCGCGCGTTGACACGCTCGCCGAGCGCCACGCAGGTCTCGAGATCGGCGCCCTTCTCGGCGGCAGCGCCGACGATCTTCTCGACGATCAATGTGCCGGCGACGCCGCGGCGCCCAATGCTGTAGGTCGACTTCTCGACCGCGACATCGTCGTCGGTCACAATGGTGGCGGTGCGGCCTTCGGCGATCTCGGCCGCCATCTCGAAGTTCATGCGGTCGCCCGCATAGTTCTTGACGATGAACAGCACGCCGGCATCCCCCGCGACCGCCTGCGCGGCCTCGACGATCTGGTCCGGCGTCGGCGAGGTGAACACCTGTCCGGGACAGGCCGCATCCAGCATGCCGTGGCCGACGAAGCCGGCATGCAGCGGCTCATGCCCGCTGCCGCCGCCCGAGACTAGCGCAACCTTCCTGCCGTTCAGCTCGCGGCGACGCACGAATTTGCGCTCGGCGCCCAGCACGACCAGATCGGCATGCGCGGCCGCGAAGCCGTCGAGGCTTTCGCCGAGCACATTGTCGACCGCATTGATGAACTTCTTCATAGTGTCCTCCCCGCTTCGTTCGGCGTTTTCGCCTATTTTTCCCGCATGATGCCGATCAGGCGCCGCGTGAATTCCTGCAGCAGCGCGTCGAGCTCGGCATTGCGCTTGGCGCTGCCGAGATCCGGGAGATGTAGCGTCAACGTCCGCTCGTGCGAGCCTTCGCTCAGCCGGCCGACGCGGCGCGGATGTGCTCGCGCATAGGCGCGCAAGAAGGCGGTCTTCGCCTGCGGCGGAAAGTGGCAGACATCGAAGATCGTGTTGAGATGCTGCACCGGGATCGGCACCGGATAGGCCGGATTGCTGATCTGGCTGACGAAGCTGCGGTTCTTGCCCATGGCATGGGCCAGGCGCAGCCGCATGCCGGACGGGCGGCTCTCCAGCACTTCCTTGAAGATGCGCTTGTAGACCGCAACCGCGCCGGCTTCGGGCGCTTCATCGGCCGCCGCGTCAGCCAACACCGCCTCCGCTGCTCAGCCGGTCGATGGTCTGCTTGATCTGCGCCAGCGCGGAGGCATTGACCGACAATTCACGCAGGCCGCAATTCAGCAGCGCGGGAAGACAGCGCGGATCACCCGCCATGTCGCCGCACAGGCTGACGCCGATGCCGGCGCGGCGGCCGTGCTCCGCGGTCCGCGCGATCAGTTCGAGCACTGCGGGATGCAGGGGATCCATCAGGGGGGCGAGGGCTCCGTTGGAACGATCGCAGGCCAGGACATATTGTGCGAGATCGTTCGAGCCGATCGAGAAAAACGACGCCTTGAAGCTCGAGACCGCCAGGGCCGCCGCCGGAACCTCGACCATGATTCCGAGCTCCGGGAGCATCGCGGCAATGCCGTCCGCCTGCAAGCGCTGCACGATGCCGGCGAACAGCTTCCGTCCCGCCTCGAGCTCGTCCGCCGACGTCACCATCGGGAACATGACCTTGAGATTGCCTCGCACCGCGGCACGGGCCAGCGCGCGGAGCTGGACGGCAAAAACCTCTGGCCGGGCCAGGCACAGCCGCAAGCCGCGCACGCCGAGGAACGGGTTGGCTTCGCCGTCGAATGTAAAGCCGGGCACCGGCTTGTCGCCGCCGGCATCGAACGTGCGGATCGTGACCGGCCGCGCTCCAGCCCAGCGCAACACCGCGTCATAAGCCTGGAATTGGGTCTCCTCATCCGGCAGGTCGCTCCGCCCGGCGAGCAGGAATTCCGTCCGCATCAGGCCGATGCCGTCGGCATATTGCGCGTCCGCGTCATCGAGGTCGTCGACCCGCTGGATATTGATCAAGAGCTTGATGTGTTCGCCGCGCCACGAGGCCGTCGGCCGCCGCAGGATCGCGCGCGCGGATGCCCTGCTCTTGCGGTGGCTCTCGCGCCGCTTCTCGAAGATGCGCACCTGCTCGGCGCTGGGATCGAGCTCCAGCGTCGCGCCTTCGCCGTCGAGCAGCGCCGTGGCGCCGGCATTTGGGATGGCGCCGAGTTGCACGACCATCGGGATGCCGCGCGCGCGCGCCAGCATCGCGACGTGGCTGGTCGGACTGCCGTGTAGCAGCGCCAGGCCGCCGCCGCCGGACCAGTCGATCTCCAGGAAGCGTGACGGCGGCAGGTCGTCGGCACAGACGACGCCTCCGCTCGGGATCTTCAGCGGCTCGCCTTCGTCGCCGCGCAGGATGTGGACCACGCGGTCGCGCAGGTCCGCAAGATCCGACGAACGCGCCTGCAGATACTCATCCGCCGCCGAATTGTACTCCGCGATCTGCTCGTCGAGCGTCGAGCGCCATGCGACGTCGGCCGGACGCCCCTCGCCGATCGACGCGAAGATCGCCTCGATCAGATCCTCATCCTCCAGCAATGCGACCTGGAATTCGAGTATCTGCGCGGCTTCGCCGCCGGCGCTGGCGGCAAGATCGGCGATCTGCCCGCTTGCGAGATCGATCGCCTTGCGCAAGGCGAGCGCCTCCTCGACCAGCGTGCCGGCCACCCGCTCGCCGCCCGCGCCCGCATCGACGCGGACCAGCGGACCGTGGGCAAAGCCGATCGAGGCGGTCCTGCCGCGGTAAGCCGATCCTGCAGCGCCGCCCTGCATGCTAGCCCGCTCCATCCGGAAAATCGCTGGCAACCAGGTCGACCAGGGCCGCGACGGCGGCCTCGGCGTCGCTGCCGGATGCCTTGATCTCGATCGTGCTGCCGTGCGCGGCGCGCATCGCCATGATCTTGGCCACGCTCTTGGCATTGATCCACTCGGGCGCACCCGCGACCCGCACCGAGATTTGAGCCTGGAACTTCTTGGCGAGCTTGGTCAGCTTGACCGCCGGGCGCGCGTGCATGCCCACCGCATGCACCAGCCGCACATTGCCGGTGAAGATCTGTCCGTCCGCTTTATCAAGCATGCTCATCATCCATCATCGCTTCGCCGACATCTCAATCGGCAGAGAGTTCCTCGGCCACGGCCTTGACCTGGGCCAGCGAGCTGCCGCCCGCCGCCTCGGTCGCCGCCATCACGGCGCCCTCGACGATCGGCGCGTTGCAGACGACAACGAGATCGCGCCGCGCAGGCTCAAGCATCTCGACCGCCATTTCGCTGTTGGTCTCGGCGCCGCCGAGATCGACCAGCACCGCGACACCCTTCGGTGACCAGGCGTCATTGATGGCGTCGATGATCAGCGGCACGCTGGTGCCCAATCCGCCGTCGGGATTGCCGCCGCAGAACGCCACCTTGACTTCGCTGCCGACCATCTGCCGCACCATGTCGGCGGTTCCCTTGGCGATGTCGCTGGAATGCGAGACGATCACGATTCCCACGGTGTCGGTCATGCCCGTGCCTCCAGGCCCGCGCACACCGCCTGCACCAGCACGCAGCTCGACCGTGCGCCGGGATCGACATGCCCGACGCTACGCGCGCCGAGGAACGAGGCGCGTCCCTTGGTGGCCTGCATCGGCGCCGTCCGTTCGACCGCCTCAGTCGCGGTGGTGCGCACCCGCGCGATCAGATCCGGCTGGCCGGCCGCCGTCTTCAACGTCTCGAGCACGGGAACCAGCACATCCAGCATCGTCTTCTCGCCGACCTGCGAGCGGCCACGCGCGCTCACTGCGTTCACCGCGCTGCCGAACACGTCGGCGAGATCCTCGGGCAGGTGCTTGTCGTGCGACAGCGCCTCGCCCGCGGCAAGAAAGAAGCTGCCATAGAGCGGCCCGGAAGCGCCGCCGACCGTCATCACCAGGGTCTTGCCGATCATCTTCAGCGCTTCGTCGAGCGGCTGCGCCGAGATCGCATCGAGCTTGCCGAGCACGGCTTCGCAACCGCGCTTCATGTTGGTCCCGTGGTCGCCGTCGCCGATCGCCTGATCCAGGCTCGTCAGCTCCGGCGCGCTGGCGATGACCTGCTCTGCGGCCGCCTTGACCAACGACTTGAATGTCTCCGATGGCACCGACATCTCCTCGATCCTCTTGCCCCTCTAATGACCCGCCGCGGCAATGCGCTGCCCCGCGCGGTCGAAACACAACGGATGCACCAGATGCAAGTCGACCTCCTGGCCGGCCTGCAGCGGCTGATGCGGATCCGCCAGCGTCACCAGCGCCTCGCCCTTATAGTCCAGATGAATATGATTCTGCTCGCCGAGGTGCTCGACCCGATGCACACGGCCGACCATCTGGCCGCCATTGCGCGCAGCAAGCTGAAGATGCTCGGTGCGAATGCCGACCGTCTCGGTTCCCAGCGGCATCGCGACATCGGAGAGCAGACGAGCCGGCAGGAAATTGATCTGCGGCGTGCCGAGCCGCGAGGCGACGTAGCTGCTGGACGGGCTTTCGTAGATCTCCCGGGGCGTGCCGAGCTGAAGCAACTGGCCGTCCCTGATCACGCCTATACGCGAGGCCATCGTCATCGCCTCGACCTGATCGTGGGTGACGTAAAGGATGGTCGCGCCCAGCTCGATCTGGATCCGCTTGAGTTCGAGGCGAAGCTCGGCACGGAGTTTTGCGTCGAGCGAGGACAGCGGCTCGTCCATCAGATAGATCGAGGGATCGCGGACCAGGGCCCGGCCGATCGCCACGCGCTGCATCTCGCCGCCGGAGAGACGGGTGGCGCGGTTGTTCAGCTTGCTCGCGATGTGCAGCAGCTCCGCGGTCTGTTCGACGCGCTTGCGGATGATCGGCTCGGCCACCCGCCGCGCCGGAGAGCGCAGCGGAAACGCCAGATTGTCGTAGACCGTGAGATGCGGATACAGCGAATATTGCTGGAACACGAAGGCGATGTCCCGCGAGCCGGGCGCATCATGCGTCACGTCGCGCCCGTCGATCATGACGGAGCCCGTATCGGGGCTCTCCAGTCCGGTGATCAGCCGCAGCGTCGTGGTCTTGCCGGCGCCGCTCGGCCCGAGCAGGACCAGGAACTCGCCATCGTTCACCGTCAGCGACAAGTCGCGGACGGCTTCGACCGCGCCGAAGCGCTTGTTGACGTTGCGCAGGGTGACGTCAGCCATGGCGCACGCCCTCCGCGCTCGCGGTCCTGATCGCAAGGCCGCTGCCGATGTCGAACAGCGCCAGCCGCGCGGCATTGAATTCGAGACCGATGGTTTCACCGATCCGCACCGAAGCGCTGGACGGCAGCCGCGCCGCGACCCGCCCATAGGCCGTGTCGACGGTGACGATTTGGGTGGTGCCGAGATATTCCGCGCCGAACACCTCGCCGCGAACGGCGCCCGCGTCGGCGAAGCGGATATGCTCCGGACGGACGCCGAGCGCCAGCGGCGCGCTGGCGCGGTCCTCGCGGATCTCCGGCACCGCAAGGCTGGTGTCATGGAAGCTGACCGCGCGGTCGCCGGATCGCAGGCCGCCCTCGAAGCTCAGGAAGTTCATCGGCGGCGAGCCGATGAAGTCAGCCACGAACATGCTCGCGGGCCGGTCATAGACCTCCCGCGGCGTGCCGATCTGCTCGACACGTCCCTTGTTCATGACGGCGATCTGGTCGGCCATCGACATCGCCTCGAGCTGGTCGTGGGTGACATAGACCGTGGTCGCCTTGATGCGATCGTGCAGGTCGCGCAGCTCGCCGCACATCAAATGACGAAACTCGGCGTCGAGCGCGCCCAGCGGCTCGTCCATCAGGAACGCCTTCGGCCGCCGCACCATGGCGCGCCCGAGCGCGACGCGCTGCCGGTCGCCGCCCGAGAGTTTCGAGGTCTTGCTCGACAGCAGATGCTCGATCTGCAACATCCGCGCGGTCTCCTGCACCCGCTGGCGGATCTCGCGGCGGCCCATGCCCTGGCACTTCAGGGGGAAGCCGATGTTCTCCCCGACATTCATGTGCGGATAGAGCGCGAACAGCTGGAACACGAAGGCGATATCGCGGGCGGCCGCGCGGTGGAAGGTGACGTCCTCACCATCGAGCAGGATCTTGCCTTCGGTCGGCAGCTCGAGGCCGGCGATCATGCGCAAGGTGGTGGTCTTGCCGCAGCCGGAGGGCCCGAGCATCGCGAAGAACGTGCCGTCGTCGATCGTGAAGGTCGAGCCTTCCACCGCGGTGAACTGATCGAACGACTTGCGCAGGTTTTCGATGCGGATCTGTGCCATGGCGCTATTCCGGAAAATGGCTGACGATGACGAAGCCGACCGTGCCGGCCAGGATCGTCACGAAGGAGTAGCTGTAGAGATCGATCGACCAGGGCTGCACCAGCATGACGATGCCACCTCCGATCAGGGTCATCGCGATGGCCTCCCATGGCCCGCGACGGAACCAGCGAGCTACGCTAGCTTTAGCAACCGCAGAGCCGTTCATTTGCGCACCGCTCCGAAAGTGATGCCGCGCAGCAGATGCTTGCGCAACAGCACGGTGAACATGACGATCGGGACGACGAACAGCGTGGTCGCGGCGGCAACCGCCGGCCAATCTTGCCCGCCCTCGCCGATGATGAAGGGGATGAAAGGCGGCATGGTTTGCGCCTCGCCGCTGGTCAGCAGCACCGCGAAGGCGTATTCGTTCCAGGAGAAGATCAGGCAGAAGATCGCGGTCGCCGCGATCCCGGTGACGGCCTGCGGCAACACCACCTTGCGCAGCGCCTGCAGCCGCGTATAGCCGTCGACCAGCGCCGCCTCCTCATACTCGCGCGGAATCTCGTCGATAAAGCCCTTGAGCAGCCAGACCGCGAGCGAGACGTTCACCGCGGTGTAGAGCAGGATCATGCCGAGCCGCGTGTCGGTCAGATTAAGCTGCCGGTACATCAGATAGATTGGGATCGCCACCGCGACCGGCGGCATCATGCGCGTCGACAGGATGAAGAACAGCAGATCGTCCGCCAGCGGGATGCGGAAGCGCGAGAACGCATAGGCCGCGAGCGTACCGAGGAAGACCGCGAGGAAGGTCGAGCCGAAGCCGATGATCAGCGAGTTGACGAAGCGCGGCACGACCTTGGACGGTCCGGCGATCACCATGTCCCGCTTGCGCACCAGCTTGTCGTACCAGGTTTCCGGCGGCGGCAGCTTGGCGATGAAATCCGGCGTCTGGCGGGTCCGCACCGTGAACAGGTTCACATAGCCTTCGAGGGTCGGCTCGAAGATCACCTTGGGCGGATAGGCGATGGCGTCGCTCTGCGACTTGAAGGCGGTGGCGACGATCCACAGCAGCGGCAGGATCGTGATCACGGCATAGAGGATGACGAGGCCGCTGGCGAACGCCTTGGTGCGCGGCGAGGCCTCGACGATCGAATGCGCCGTGGACCTGGTCAGGACAGATTTGGTGGCGACAGCGGTCATCGTTGCTTCACCTTGTTGAGCGTCTTGACGTAGATGTTGGCGGCGCCGAATACGGTCACGAACAGGATGATGGCAAGCGCCGAGGAATAGCCGGTGCGCCACTTCTCGAACGCCGCGCGCTTCAGCGAGATCGACACCAGCTCGGTGGTAGAGCCCGGCCCGCCCGAGGTCAGCAAATTGACCATGTCGAACATCTTGAAGTTCTCGATCGCACGGAACAGCACCGCGAGCATCAGGAACGGGACCGTCATCGGCAGCGTGATCGACCAGAACTGCCGCCAGGGCGAGGCGCGATCGACTTCCGCGGCCTCATAGATGTAGTCGGGGATCGAGCGCAGCCCGGCGAGGCAGATCAGCATCACGTAGGGCGCCCACATCCAGGTATCGACCAGCACGATGGTCCACGGTGCCAGCGACACCTGCCCGGTCATACTGAACGAGCTCGGCGGCACGCCGGTGAACAGGCTGATCAGATAGTTGAACGGCCCGATCTGCGGCTGCAGCAGCAGCGTCCAGAAATTGCCGACCACCGCCGGCGACAGCATCATCGGCAGCAGGATGATCGTGGTCCAGAAGCTGTGGCCGCGAAACTGACGGTTGATCAGAAGCGCCAGGCCGAAGCCTATGACCACCTGCAACGCCACCGACGAGATCACGAACTCCGCCGTGGTCTGCAGCCGGAACCAGACGTCCTCGTCGGTGAGGATGTCCCTGAAATTGTCGAGGCCAACGAACCGCAGCGGCAGATAAGACATGCTGAGGTTGAGGTTGGTGAAGGACAGCCGGATCATCCAGATCAGCGGAAAGATGTTGATCGCGAGCAGCAGCGCGATCGTCGGCGCGACGAACAGCCAGGCGATGGTCCGGTCCGACAGGCCGTTGACGCGCCGCCTGGCGCGGGATTTTACAGGCTTGCTCACGCCTGGGATCGTAGCATGATCGGGTTGGAGGATCGTCGTCATCGTGTCCATCAGCGGGGCTGGGCCGGTTCGGATTCCCCGAGGCAGCCCTCGGGGAATCCAGTTCAGGTGATGTGCGGGCGGACGCTATTGCGAGGCGACTTCCTTGCCTTGCTCCTTGAACACCTTGGTCCAGTCCTTGACCAGGAGATCGAGCGCCTGCTGTGACGTGCCCTTGTCGGCCACGACGTAGTCGTGCACCCGCTTCTGCATGTCGAGCAGCAGCTGCGCGTAGGACGGCTCGGCCCAGAAGTCCTTGACGATACCCATCGACTCCAGGAATTGCGGCGCGAACGCCGCGCTCTTCGGGAAGTCGGGCGCATCGACCACCGCCTTGAGCGCCGAGTAGCCGCCGATCTGCCACCATTTCTGCTGCACGGCGGGCTGCGCGAACCATTTGATGTAGGCGAGCGCGTCGTCCTTGTGGTCGGAGGTTGCCACCACCGAGATGCCCTGTCCGCCGAGCTGAGTGAAGTGCCCCTTGGGACCCGCCGGGTTGACGAAGAAGCCGATCTTGTCGCCGCCGACATTCGGATCCTTGTAGAGGCCGGGGAAGAAGGCGAACCAGTTCATCTGCATCGCGACCTGGCCCGACTTGAAGGCATCAAGTCCTTCCTGCATGTAGGCGTTGGTCATGCCCGGCGCCGTGCAGCACTTGTAGAGCTCCTTGTAGAACTCGAGCCCCTTGGCCGCGTCGGCGGAATTGACGATGCCCTGCATCTGGTACGCCTTCTTCGGATTGTCGTAGGCGAAGCCGTAATTGTAGAGCACGTTGGTCACGCCCATCGTGATGCCTTCCGAGCCGCGCTCGGTGAAGATGTAGGCGCCATAGACCTTCTTGCCGTCGATCTCGCGGCCCTGGAAGAACTCGGCGATCTGCTTCAGCTCATCATAGGTCTTCGGCGGCGCCAGATCGCGGCCGTACTTGGCCTTGAACGCGGATTGAATCTCGGGCCGGGAGAACCAGTCCTTGCGGTAGGTCCAGCCCACCGCATCGGCCATTGCCGGCAGCGCCCAGTAGTTCGGCGTGTTCTTCGGCCATTGCGAGTAGCCGACGACGGTCGCCGGGACGAAATCGTCCATCGAGATCTTCTCTTTGTCGAAGAAGTCGTTGAGCTTGACGTACCACTTGTTCTCGGCGGCGCCGCCGATCCATTGGCTGTCGCCGATGATCAGGTCGCACAGCTTTCCGTGCGAGTTGAGCTCGTTGAGGAAGCGATCGGCGTAGCTCGTCCAGGGGACGAACTCGTATTTCATCTCGATGCCGGATTGCTTGGTGAAGTCCTTGCCCAGCTCGACCAGTGCGTTGGCCGGGTCCCATGCCGCCCAGCACAGCGTGAGCTGCTTGCCTTGTGCTGCGGCTTCCCCGCCGCCCAGAACCCCAAGTGCTGCGGCCGCAACGACCGCGGACGCCACCGTACTGCGTAACCATCCCAATCTTCGCATGTCCATTTCCTCCCTATCGTTGAAGCACCTAACTCGCCCGGCGCATCCCTGCTGGATTGACGCCGAGACTTCGAAACCGAGTTGATGAGCGATGATGGAGAGCGAGACTGAACGCGTCCGGACGTTGGGGTCCGGATGGCGGGGCTCCTCCCACACATCAGCTCGATGCGCGATGTTTATCGTTTTTGTAATACTAAACGTATTACTAAATTCAGGAACCCGTCAAGCCGATTTCTTGCGAGCCTCGAGGAGGAGCTAGATGCATCTTCTGGTGCGGACAAATCGCTGCAGTGCACCAATGCGGATAGCGGAAAACATCCCGCGCTGGGCTCGGCCCGGTGTTTAGTGTATCATTTTACTGAACGTTCAGCGCAATGACGAACGCATTGCCCGCGTCGCCTTACGCCATCTGAAACGGGCGATGGCCGACGCCCCTGCCCGTTTCGCATCACCTCGTCAAAGCGAGACGAACGGAATCGAACACAGCCAATCGCGGAGCCTGATCAACAAGCGTGTATTGCGTCGCGTGGCGCCGCCACGCATGGGCTACAAGGGCGAAGCACGTCCGGCGAAGCCAAGGAGACGGGAGCGACGACGGAACGGTCTGGCGCCCCGCGAACTGCCTCACTGGTTCAGGATCGGCGGAATGTCCTTGGCCGCCTTCGGTCCCGGCAGCGAGCTGAGATAGGCGTGGATGTCGGCGGCATCCTTGTCCGACAGCACGTCGGCGGAGAATGACGGCATGTCGTTCGGCGCCTCGCGGAGGAAGGCGACGAAGGATTCCACCGGTAGTGCGATCTGCGCCAGCGCCGGCGTCAGATAATTGAAACGGCCGCCCTGCCCGGCGCGGCCGTGGCATTCGAAGCAGCCGTCGGCAAGATAAAGCCGCTTGCCGTTGACCGCATCGCCGGCCGACGCGTCCTCGGCGCGCGATGCAACGACGCCGCCAGTAGCGAAAGCCCCCGTGATCGCGGCGACGGCGGTAAGACGCTTCACGGAAATCCTCATCATCGCCATCTCCGCTTCACCGCTGATCCATCACGACGTCGAGCAGCGCCGGTTGGCCGCTCTTGACCATGGCGATGGCGCGCTTCAGCGCCGGCGCCAGCGCATTCGGATCGCTGATCGGTCCCTCGCCATAAACGCCGAATCCCTTGGCAACCGTCGCATAGTCGACGAGGGGATCCTTGATCGTGGTGCCGATATCGGCGTTCGTGATGCCGCGGCCATGGCGCGCGGTCATCGCCTGCAGATACATGTATTCCTGATGATAGGCGCGGTTGTTGTGCACGATGTAGAGCATCGGGATCTGATGGTGCGCAGCGGTCCAGAGCGTCGACGGCACGAACATGAAGTCGCCGTCGCCGCCGATCGCAACCGTCAATCGTCCATGCCGCTTGTTGGCGAGCGCAGCCCCGAGCGAAGCCGGCAGGGTGTAGCCGACACCGCCGCCGCCGGCGACGCCGTTCCATTGATATGGCTTGGTGAAATTCCACAAGCGATGCGGCCATGACAGGCCGATCGAGGTGCCGACCAGCGACCAGTCCTCATCCTTGATCTGGCTGTAGAGCTCGGCGCACAGCCGTGCCGTGGTGATCGGGCTCGCGTCCCAGCCGATCGTGGCGTCAAGCTTCGCCTGCTCGACGGTGGCGAGCTTGGTTGCCGCAAGCTTCTTGCCACGTGCGTCGAACGCGGCCTTGCGTCCCTCGTCGATCCGTCGTTTGACCTGCTCGGTCAGGGCCGGCAGGCTCGCCTCGGCGTCACCGGCGATGTCGAGATCGACCTCCTGATAGCGGCCGAGATCCTGGTAGTTGGCCTTCATGTAAAGGCCGCGGGTGCCGAGCGTGACGATCTTGGCCGTCTTCTTGTAGCGCGGCTCAGACGTCCGCACGATGCGATCATGGAAATCGCTGAGCGAGCCCCAGATGTCGTTGACCTCCATCGCCAGGATCAGATCGGCCTGCGACAGAATGGAACGGCGGAACGACTGGTTGAGCGGATGGCGCGAGGGGAAATTCATCCGCCCGTAATTGTCGATCACGGCGCATTGCAGGGTTTCCGCAAGCTCCACCAGGCGCGGCATGCCGGCGGGCGTGCGCGCCATCCGGTCGCACAGGATCACCGGATTCTCCGCTGCGACCAGCATCCTGGCGAGCTCGGCCAGCGCTGCATCATCGCCCTGCGGCGCCAGCGCCGGGGTGAATTTCGGGATGCGCAGGCGGTCGCGGTTCGGAATCGGGTTTTCCTGCAGCTCCTGGTCGAGCGACAGCATCACCGGCGCCATCGGCGGCGTGGTTGATATCTTGTAGGCGCGCAGCGCCGATTCAGCGAAATGCTGCAGCGACGCCGGCTGGTCGTCCCACTTGACGAAGTCGCGCGTCAGCGCCGCGGGGTCGATCGCCGAATGCGGCCATTCGGCGCCCGGCGCGCGCTTGTCGGCCTCCATGATGTTGCCGCCCATCACGATGACGGGGACGCGGTCGCACCAGGCGTTGTACATCGCCATCGATGCATGCTGCAGCCCGACCACGCCGTGGCAGATCATGGCGAGCGGCTTGCCTTCGATCTTGGCGTAGCCCTGGCCCATATGCACCGCGATCTCTTCATGCGGACAGGTGATGATCTCGGGCTTCTTGTTGCCGCCATGATTGATGATGGCCTCGTGCAGGCCGCGGAAGCTCGAGGCGCAGTTCATCGCGAGGTAATCGATGTCGAGCGTCTTGAGCACGTCGACCATGAAGTCGCCGCCGCTCGAGGTCTGATTGACCGGATCGGCCGGCGGCGGCATCGCATCCGCAGCCGCGAGCCTCGGCCCAGGGAGAGCTGCCTTGAGCGCTTCCTTGGAGCGCTGTTCGGAAATGCCTGACATCGCGGTGTTGGCGGCGGCAGGGGCAGCCAGCGCCGCCGCACCGGCGACGGTTGCACCCTTCAGGAAATTTCGGCGGCCGGGATCGAGCGCGCCTGCGCGGCGCGAGTCGCTGCGTTTCGACATGGTGTCCTCTCCGGGAACTTAGACCAGATGCCTACGAGCTCATTGCTTGTTGGCATGAGTGTCGTCCCGAAGCTCGGGAGCCGTCAATACACAGACGCGTAAGCGTGCAGCTTTTGGCTGAGGTGCTCCGCGAAATTGGCACGGAAGGAAGGAGGCGCGGCTCCGGCCTAGCGCGCCAGTGCTGCGATCAACTCGACTTCGATCGATGCGTTACGCGGAAGCTGCACGACGCCAACGCTCGTCCTGGTGTGCAGCCCCCGTGCCGGACCGAACAGTTCCATGATGAGTTCCGATGCGCCGTCAGCGACCGCGGTCTGACCGCTAAAATCCGCGGCGCTGTGCACGAACACGGTGAGCTTCAAGATCTGCGTGACATTGTCGAGCGACCCCAGATGCGCCTTGATCGCGGACAATCCGCGGATCAGCGCCAGCCGTGCACCCCGCTTGGCTTCCTCCAGTGTGACATCGCGGCCAACCTGGCCGACGACATGCACCTTGTCGCCGTCGCGCGGAAGCTGACCGCTGACATAGATCGTGTCGCCATGGACCACGACCGGCGCGTAGGCGCCGCCGGCCGCTGCCGACATCGGCAACTCGATGTTGAGTTCGTTCAGCCGCTGCTCGAGGTTCACGATTGCTTGCCAGCGAACTGGCCCTCCTGTCGGATTGCGGCGTGGCCTCTGAAGCAACAATTGTCTGAGCGAAGCGGAGCTCCGTCTGTCGCCGGGCGCTTCTGTTAACCCGGTTCTGCGTGACGCGGTACCCGGGAACATGCTCTCGGAGCAATTCTGCCGCTATCAGCGCTGTGCGCGGCTCTTCCAGTTATGCGCGGAGCATGTCGGGCCATGTCTCAGCCGCCAGACGGGATCTATCGGCCATATTTTGGCCATAGCCCGTTTCTTAAAGGCCCGAGCGGGCCATGTCCCGCCTCTGTTTTGCGTCGCTTGGCCGGTGCGGTCGCTTCGCAACCAAATCGCAGATCATCGCTGCGCCCCTCCCACAATCAGGATGGTCTGCCAACAACAAGAGGACTTTGTAATGCGTAAAACTCTCGCGGCTGTCGCCGTGCTTTTGGCCTTCGCTTCATCTGCTGCTGAAGCTCGCGGCCGTCATCACCATCATCGACACCATGCACATTCCGGTCGCCCGGCTGCGTGGTGCGGGTGGTTCATGCGCACGCAGGTCGGCGGCGATCCCGGTCCGCAATACAATCTGGCGCGATCCTGGGCGCAATACGGCAGTAATGCAGGCGGCCCTTCGGTCGGCGCGATCGTGGTCTGGCGTCACCACGTCGGCAAGATCGTGGGCCACGAGAACGGCCAGTGGATCGTCCAGAGCGGCAACGACGGGCATGCCGTGCGCACGCGGCCACGCTCATTGGCTGGCGCCATCGCGTTCCGAAACGCTTACGCTTCGTTTTAGGGAACCTCGACGCGATATACGAACCGTTCATCATCGCGACTTACGCTGAGGCGGGGTTTCGCCCTGAAGCCCTCAGACGGGCGCCGTCACCTGCGTTGACCAGGTGGCGGCGCCTTTTTCAGGAATGCATGGCTTGCCTCGGAAACCGAAGAAAGTTGCGACGGCCTCCCAGACCGTTTCGTATTGGTCCGCCGCTTACATCAGTTTCTGCAATGGCGTGGCCGTTTTCACTGTGACCGGCGGCGTGCTCGGGTTTCTGCTGGTCGCCAAGCACTACCTGTGAACGACGGCCGGATTTACTGCGCGCGCTTCAGCGCTTTGCGACACTCTTCAGATACGCGCAGAACATGTCGGCCATTGCGTCCGCATGGGTCTCGATCTCGGCCTGACTTCGCGGGCTCTCTGAAAAATCCTTGCCCACCGTGCTCATCGTGGTCGTGATCAGATCGCCGGCCGTCGCGCGGACCGCGTCGGAAGCTTTCGGCAATGCCTCGCGCATGAAGACCTCGACGATGCGCTCGCCCGATGCACGCGCCTCGCGGGCTTCGGGCGCGTCGCGATAGAGCGGCGCGGCGTCATTGAGTGCGACGCGCACCGCGGCCTCCTCACATTCGGAACGGATGAAGGCGTGCACCAGCGAACGCAACCGCTGCAATGGCGGCCGCGTGCGGTCTGCGAGAATGTTGCGCAGCAGGCTGGAGTTCTGTCGCCACTCATCGCTCTGCAGCCGGAACAGGATCGACGCCTTGTTCGGAAAATACTGGTATAGCGAGCCGACGCTGACGCCGGCCCGCTCGGCCACCCGCGCCGTGGTGAAACGCTGCGCGCCTTCCTTGGTCAAAACCTGAATAGCAGCATCGAGAATCGCCGCGACGAGTTCGGCCGAGCGGGCCTGTTGCGGCTGCTTTCGCGAGGAAATTGAAGAGCTTCGCCGTTCGGTCATGAACGCCCTGGGGAATGCGATTAGCGAATGCGACTAATTATTCGTATTTCTGGCAGGGCGCAAGGATGCGCCGCTTTTTGACCGGAGACCCCACATGACCACCCTCGTTTCACCTGAGCTCGCGGGCCTGCTCGACCGCCTGTTCAAGCAAGCTTCCGCCGCTGACCGGGAGACCCAGCTCGCGGTGGCCGACCTTTCCGATGCGGAACAGGCGCGCCTGATGCGGAGCAAGACCGACTACCGCGCGCTCTATGGCCGCCTAAGCAATGTGCCGCTCGCGGTCTCGCGCGAGACCGGCGCGCTGCTCTACATGCTGGCGCGCGGCACACGGGCGCGGAACATCATCGAGTTCGGCACCTCGTTCGGCATCTCGACGCTACACCTCGCCGCCGCGCTGCGCGACAATGGCGGCGGCCGGCTGATCACATCCGAGTTCGAGCCGTCCAAGGTGGCGCGTGCCCGGGACAATCTCGTCGCCGGCGGTCTCTATGACCTGGTCGAGATCCGCGAGGGCGACGCGCTGAAGACGCTGCGCGCCGATCTGCCCGATACGATCGACCTCGTGCTGCTCGACGGCGCCAAGGCGCTCTACCCCGACATCCTCGATCTCGTGGAGCGCCGCCTGAAGCCGGGCGCCTTCGTTGTCGCCGACAATGCCGATCACAGCCCCGACTATCTGGCACGGGTGCGCGCGCCGGCGAGCGGCTATTTGTCGGTGCCGTTCGGCGAAGACGTCGAGCTATCGATGCGGCTGGGCTGAGCAGATGCGGGCAGAGCGCGCGATCAGACCGTTTTGATCCTGTCGATGACGGCGGACAATCGCGCGCGCTTTGCTGGGTCGGTGACGTATTGGAGACTGGCTTCGAGGTCGCGAAGGACGCTGCCCACTTTCCATTTCGCTTGCCCATCGGCAACCACCTGCATTGCCAGTTCCTCGGCCTTGTCGGGATCACCGAGATCAAAGGCCGCGGCAAGCTGCGTCGGGCGCAGCCATTCGTCGGCAAGCTGCAATCGTCTGGCCCGCTCGCAGGCGGCAATCGCGACCCGCACGGTGGCCTGCGCAAGATCCTCGTCGCCCGGGTTCCCCCGAGCACGATAGAGACGGGGCAAGTTGCTGGAGCAATAATAGGCGTTGAGATCGAGCTCCATACCCTGCTGATAACAGTCGATCGCCTTCTCGAGCTCCTCCTTGCGGCGAGGAGAGTCGGCCGGTGCGGCTCTGGCGAGGCGTTTGTGGCGGCCCCCCATCAAGCCGAGCCGTTCCGGCGTCGGCCCCGCGAAATCGATCAACGTCTGGATCTCGGCAATGGCCTGGATGTCGTCGCCGGCCTGGGCCGCGGCAAATGCACGATTTTCCTGCACTTCAGGCTCGTTGGCGAAGCGGTCGGGAAGCTTGCTAATAAAGTCCAGCACGATGTTCCAGTCGGCAGCATCGTTGACGCAGTCGCGCAGCATCAGCAACAAAGCTAGCGCCTTTGCATAAGTGGCGGGCGGACTTCCCTCGGTCGCGATCAGCGCTTGGGCCCGCGCCATGCGCTGATCCGGGGCCGCCGCGCGCACCGCGCGTATCTTGGTCTGAAACGCGGCTTGCTCGGCGAGCTGGCCTCGCATCACGGTCGCCTTGCGTGGATCGACCTTGTCGGGATAGCCCGGGATCGACTGATGCATCGGCGAAATCCCGGCGGCGAGCGTCTTGATAGGATCCTTGATGGCAGCCTGCATCGCGGCGGCGGTCGCCTCGGTGATCTCACCTTCGGGCAGCGGGTAGCGGACGGTCCGCATCTGCACGACGTCGAACAATTGCTTGGACCAGTCGGCCGCAAGCAGGACGCATCCCGTCTTCTGTGATGCGTGGCGAATGCCGACCTCATAATAGACGTTGCCGTTCGGGATCGTCATGTCGGCCAGCACGAGGTCGGCGAAGTAGATCCGCTCCAGCATTTCGCTGACGATCAACGCGCTGGTGTCCTGGTCGGCACGCACCGGCTGATAGCCCAGTGCCTTGATGGCCGGAACGTAAGCCCGATCCCAGAGCGCGTTAAAATCGATCTCGGCTGGACCAAACTTGGGGTCGGCTTGGGTCGGCTTGCGACCGTAAGGCATGATCATGAAACAAGACGGCATCTTGCAATTCCTTCAGTCCCATAATTTTCTCGTATCCAGCCAGTAAATCCAGGTCGTCTTGCGTCCCGCCTCTTCCATCAGGTGCTTCGCACCGCCAGGGCCATCGCCGCCCTCGCCGTTCCACAGGCAGATGAAGGCGATCTTCTCGTCGCCGAACCGGGCGGCGCGCGCGAGCATCCATTGATTGTCGCGCTCGTAGGCGTTTTCGCCGGCCGGCAGCGGCCCGAGTTCGCCGGGCATGACGTGGAGCGTCGCTTTCGATTTCGCCGCGAAATAGCGCGCACGCCAATTGCCACCGGCGAAATCCACCGAACCGGCGAGGAAGGTCGGCTCATCGAACGGAATGTAGATCTCAAGCCGCATGCCCTGCGCGAGGGCGGCTTCCGCAAACAGGAGATCGCCACCGCAGGCCCCGCCGCAGATTGCAAGATCGCCTTCGCGGACCCCGATCCGCACAAGCGCGGCGGCAATCGCGGCGGCCGCAGCGGGCTCCTTGTCCGGGGGAAAGCGTGGCGTTTTTCGATCTGGCGCATCGATCATGTGACCGCTGAAGAGAACCACCGTGTTCGGTGATTTGGCGTCTTGTTCCGTGGCCATCGCGACACCTCGACTCATGATTGGATCATTGTGTCCAGGTGACGAACTTAACTGAAGCCAAATTCCTTGTCGAAGCCGGGATCCGCGTGTTGTGACGCCGCTCCGCGCGGCACTACGTGAGATCGAAGGCCTGTGGGAAATGTTCCGGCCTGACCTGCTCCTTCGCGGCGAGCTGTCCGATCCCGGCGAGTTCGTCCATGTTCTTCGGGTCGTCCATCGCTGCGACCTTCGCAAGCGCGTCCGGCGTCCGATCGATGCGGAGCTTCTCCTTCAGCCAAGCCGTTTCCAGCAGCACGTTGTAGCGCGCATAGGTCGCGAGTTGCGGCCCGTTCTGGCTGTCCGCGATCATGTCCGTCACTGCGCGATCGATCGGCCACGGCGTCAGGCAATTGGTCAGCCACTGCAGCATGCCGTGATTGTGCCGGCTACAATCATCCATGAGCGATTGCAGTGAGCGCACACCCTGCTCCGCCGCCGGCATGTGAAGGATCTGCTCCGTCGGGTAGGTCGACCTGAATACGCCGGTACCCGCCGAGATCAGCAGGAGCTTGTCCTTGCCCGTGTGCCACCGAAAGCCGTGGCCATGGAGTGCCGCGAGCATCAGGAGTTGCAGGGCCGGATCGTTGAACGGGCTGACGCCGCCGTCGACGAAGGCGCCGTTGACCGTGTGACCGTCGCGCGCCGAGATCGTGATCTCCTCCGGTTTGAAATAGGTTGGCGCCGCGGTGCTGGCGCGCACCACTTGGGTCAGCCGCAACGCGCCGTCCTGCTTGGCAAAGACCGCGTCCGGATTGTTATGCAGCGGCCATGGACTGCCGGTATCGAGCCGCTTGGTCATGATCATCAAGCCGGTGCGGATGCGATCGCCGCCGATCACGGTGTCGGCGCCGAGCTGCGCATCGAGCGCGCGCTGCAAGGCGTCGGAATTGAATTTCGGTGCTAAGAGCCCCCGCCGCCAGAACGATTCCTGGAAGATGTCGGTGCCGATCGAGCGATACAGCTTCTTCAAGGCGTCCACGGTCATGCCGCAAGCCAGTCCGGCCGCGATGATCGATCCGGTCGAGGTACCGCCGATCAGATCGAAATAGTCGCACAGCAACAGGTCGTTGTTCTTGTACCGCTCGCGTAACAGCGTCTCAATCGCGGCCAGGTATTCGAGCGTCAGAATGCCGCGAATGCCGCCACCGTCGAGCGCCAAAATCCGCTTCGGTCCTGCTTCACGATCAAGATGCTGCTGCTTGGTCTTCGGCATGACTGCTCCCCGACTATGACTTTTGCTGATCTCGATACGGCCGACCGATCACGGCCGAAGGCTCAATTGATCGTGCGTCCAGGCGCGAACGGCGCCGGGCCGTGAAATGACGCGATGCGTTCAAATCGACACATCAGCTGAGTTTCGAAAAATTTTAACCAGTCCGCACCGGAGCGCGACAAGCATCGCGCGCCGGTTCCCTAGGTATCTTGCACATGGCACACCCTAAGGTATAGTGAGATACATCACTGGCAGACGGTTTTTCTTTTTTCGCGCCCGGCGATCGCACATTTCAGAGACGAGCTATCATTCTGTCCGCGGCAGGACGTGCAGCCGCGGCATTCGGCCGAACAGACACGGCCAGCCGTCGCATCAAATTCATGCAGACCGGATTTTGCCATGCCAAATGATTTCTCGGTCTTTATCAGCCATCGCGCCGAAGACAGATTTCTCGCGCGCCTGTTGAAGGCGCGGCTCGAATATCTCAGCAGCCTGGACGGTCAGCGTTCGGTGGAATGCTTCGTGTGCGAGGAAATTCCCGGCGGCGCGGAATGGCGGCAATGGATGATCGACAACACGGCGAAGGCCGACTGCCTGATCTTCATCCACACCAATGCCGAACATAATTGGACCTGGTGCGCGTCCGAGATTTCCCAGTTCGACGGCTACAAGCGCGCGTTGAAGCTCATGTCGAAGGTGCTGTGGTTCTCGGTCGACAGTTCGCCGTCGTTTCCGATGCTGGCAGAGAACGAGTTTTACGGGATCGGCGAGGACGAGGTCCGGCGGTTTCTCGAAGATCTGTTCGTGCGGCCGACCTTCGGTGCCGTGCCGCTGCGGCCGAAACTGAACGCCAATCACGCCCGCGACTTCAACGAGGCGGTGAAGGACCTGCACGCGCAGTTCATGCAGATCACCCGCCCGGAAGAGCTGTTTCGCCTGCGGCTTCGCATCGTGTTCAGCGACGAATTGTCGTTCCGGCAGAAGGCCGATGCGCTGAAGACACTGCCGCCGTCAGACCGTGCGCGGGGATTCCTGACGGATGCCAAGCTGGAGGCGGATCCCGCCACCACCACGCTGCTGTCCGGCCCCGATGCGGCTGATCTCGACTGGGAGGACCTGCTCAGCGCACAGAATCGGTATGACAGTGGCGCCTGGCTCGACGAGTTGACGAGCTACGTCGCGAACTCGTTTTCCGACGTGGACATTGCCAGCCGGCGAAGCCGCGAGCAGGTCCTCAGTCCGATCTTCCGCGATTTGAAGCTGTATCAACCGGTCATCGCCCGGCTCGAATATCTCGACAACACGCCGTTCTCGGTCGTCATCATCTTCGTGCCGATGCCGCCATTCAGCGAAGATCCAAGACTGATGGTCGCGCAGAACATGCCGAAGGACATCGTCTTCCTCTCAATCCTGCTGCGACTGGCGCGGCGCTTCCGATGGTCGTTTCTCGAGCCGCTGTACAACGCGGTCGAGAACCTGGACGATGACTTCAGCGCCAAGCGATGGGACGATCTGCTGCAGCGCTACCACGAATGCCTGGAAAACCTCGATTCGATCCTGCGACAGGGCAACATGCGCGAGCTCGAGACCGTCGGCGACATCAAGTCGACTATCAACATCTCCGACGATGCGCTCTTGAAGGAGATGTTCAAGGATTGGGGGACGTTTCAGACCCGGCTTGCGCAGGCCATCGAGAAGAAGTCGCCGGGCGATGTGCGGCAGACGCTGGAGCCATGGCTCAAGCGCAACAAGGACTTCATGAAGCAACTGCTCATCGAAACCCAGGGCAAGGTGGACAAGCTGCGTCCGCTGGAAGCCCACTAGAACTCGTCGGCCGCAGGTTCGACTCGGCCGACCCTTGCGCTCAGATCATCGAAGCGACGCGTTCGAGGCCGATCAGGCGCGCCAGCGAGCGGACCTCGTTCTTCTGATCCTCGCGGAGCTGGAACAGCAGCGGCATCGCCGCCGACTTCAGCTGCTGGACTTCCTCGGAGTCGGGATCGATCGGCATGGTTCCCGATGCGGGATCGCCCTGGCGCTTGGCGTGGATCTTGCGCGCGACGGCGCGCAGCGCAGTCTCGACCGCCGGCCAGTAATACTCCTGCGATGACGACAGCTTCAGCCGGTCCTTGATGCCGGCGATCTGCGCGTCGCTGAGCAGGGCGTAGGTCTTCTGCGGCGCCGGCTTGGCGGCCGCCTTGGGCTTCGGCAGCGCGGCGGGGGCGGCCGGCGCCGGTGCGGCGGGCTCGGCGATCTGCGGCTGGGCCGCATCGACGGGGTCATTGATCTTCGGCAGGCCGATATCGGCAGGCTCGGCGGAGGCATAAGCCTGGCGCACGGTATCGGTCGCGCCCGGGATCGCGGCTTGCGCCCGCAGCAGGAGCGGCGACGGACTGGCGGGAGGCTCGGCCGGCCGCGGCGCCTCGAGGGCGGCCGTCGCGAGCGTCGTGACCGCAAGCTTGTCCTGCTTGCTGGCGCGATTGGCGACCGGACCAATGTCGGCCTGCGCCGCGGGCAGGCTGTCGCGGCCCAAAATGGCTGTTATCGCGGCGCCGGCGAGGAGGAAGCAGGTCAGCGCGGCGAGGGTGATGGCTCTGGTCAAAAACTACTCCATTCCCGGCCGGTGTTGCCGCAAACTGCGCGAGAAATGCGGCGTTACCGTGCCGTGACAGCGCCAAATAGGTGAAATCGTCCCGAAACGGCCCGAAAATCAGGCTGCGGCGTCAAGCTCATAGGCTTCCTGGATGTCGGCCACGATCTCGTGCGCCGTCCAGAGGGCACCGGGCTGGACCGAGTGCAGACTGACCGTCCAGTTGGTGCGGCGGGTGCGCGGCGTGCTGACGATGTCGAATTCGACCTGGCGGCACAGCGGATGCCGCTGCAAGGCGTAGAACACGCGGGTCCGGAGATCGTCGAGCGATGCCGGGGTCTTGGCCGAATCCCTGGCGAAGAGCGCCTCAAAAGCCATGTCGCATTCCCACAACTGCCGGGCGGCCAGCCGCGGCGGCGGACCATCCCCTGACGCTATTGTTGGGACTGGCATGGTTAATGCCGCGTTAAGCGGACAGGCGGGACTTGAAGGGTCAGACGAGCCGCACCCGCGCGCTCGCCGCCTCGTACTCTGCCATCGTCTGGGCCAGGAGATCATCGACCGCGAGCACCCCGGTCACCCCCGAGGCGGAATGACCGCCGCTCCAGATGTCGCACCAGCGTTTGGGGCGGCTTTCGCGGGCGCCGATGTCGATGTCCTTGCCGATGTCGATCGCGCCGCGCGCCGGCAGATTGTCGGGATCGAGCCCGGCGGCCTCGATCGAGGGCCGCAGCATGTTGGTCTGCAGGCCCGTGAAGGCCGTCGTGAGCAGGATGTCGTCGGCGGTCGCCTCGACCAGCATCTGCTTGTATCTCGCCTCCGCCATGCTCTCGCGCGTCGCGATGAACTTGGTGCCCATGTAGGCGAGATCGCAGCCGAGCGCCTCCGCGGCGCGCAGCGCGTGGCCGTCGCTGATGCCGCCGGCCAGCACGATCGGGCCGTCGAAGAATGCGCGCACGGCGCGGACGAACACGAACGGATTGAGCCAGCCGGTCTGTCCGCCAGCGCCCGCGGTGAGCAGCACGAGCCCGTCGGCGCCGGCCGCTGCCGCGCGCTCGGCATGACGGATCGAGGCGACGTCGGCGAACACCAGCGCGCCGGCATCGTGCAAGGGGGCGAGCACCGGCGCCGGCGAGCCGACCGAGGTGATCACGACCTCGGGCTTGTGCCGCAACAGCACCGCGAGATCCTGCGCCAGCCGCGCGTTGGAGCGGTGCACGATCAGGTTCGGACAAATCGGCGCTGCGGCTTTGCCGCTCGCGTCGGCATGCGTCTGCAGGCGCCGCGCGATGTCGCCGAGCCATGCATCAAGCTGTTCCGTCTCACGGCAATTCACCGTCGGAAACGATCCGATCACGCCGTTGCGGCAGGCCGCTACCACCAGCTCGACGCCCGACACCAGAAACATCGGCGCGGCAATCAGCGGCAACCGGAGGCGATCGCGAAAACGCGCGAGAGGATCAGCGGACAAGTTGTTTCTTCCCTGCATCATTGTGTTAGCGTTGCGCCAACATTGGCACGAGAGAAGCCAAAGGCAAAGCGGGAGGGACAACGAGATGAGCAATCCGCTCTATGCATTTCCGGCGGTGTGCGAGCAGACCTTGCGGGCGCTGGCGCGCTATCCGTCGCGCACGGCCTTCGCGTGGCCGGGCGGCTCGCTCAGCTACCAGGGCGCCACCGATTTGATTGGACGGATGCAGAGCGTGTTCATGCGGCTCGGCTTTGCGCCGGGCACCCGCGTCGCGCTGCTCACTGCCAACCGTGCCGACAGCTGGTGCGCCGGCGTCGCCGCGCAATTGTCGCGGCTCGCGATCACCTGGCTGCACCCGCTCGGCTCGCTCGACGACCAGCTGTTCCAGATCGAGGACTCCGAGGCCGAGATGCTGATCGTCGACGGCATCACGTTTCGCGATCGTGGCGGCGAGCTCGCCGCCAAGGCCGCCGGCCTGAAGACCGTGTTCACGCTCGGCCCGGCAGATTACGGCGCCGACCTGTTGCAGGTGGTCGAGGATGCCGGCAGCGCGACCGCGAAGAACTTCGCCCGCGAGGACGACATCTCGACCTTGAACTACACCGGCGGCACGACCGGCAAATCCAAGGGCGCGCTGCGCTATCACCGCGAATATGGCGGCTTCGCCGCCGCCATCCTTGCCGACTTCGAGATTCCGGAGACGCCGCGTTACCTGACGGTGGCGCCGATCAGCCATGTCGCCGGCACCAAGGTGCTGCCGACGCTGATGCGCGGCGGCACCGTGCATATGCTGAAGGGGTTCGATCCAGAGGCCGTGTTCAAGACCATCGAGAGCGAGAAGATCAACTTCACGCTGTTCGTGCCGACCATGATCTATGTGATGCTGGATCATCCGGCGCTGCCCAAAACCGACCTCTCCTCGCTCGAGCTGTTGCTCTACGGCGCCTCCGCGATGTCGCCGAGCCGGCTGGTCGAGGGCATCGAGCGGATCGGCCCGGTGTTCTCGCAGCTCTACGGGCAGACCGAATGCTATCCAGTCTCGGTGCTGCGCAAGGCGGACCATGACCCGAAGACGCCGGAGCTGTTCCTGTCCTGCGGCTTCCCGATCACCGCCTGCCAGGTGAAGATCCTCGATCAGGACGATCAGGAGGTCGCGACCGGCGAGGCCGGCGAGATCTGCGTGCGTGCCACGCATGTAATGGCCGAGTACTGGAAGCGGCCCGACATCACGGCCGAGACGCTGAAGAGCGGCTGGCTGCACACCGGCGACATCGCCCGCAAGGACGAGCGCGGCTACATGTTCATCCTCGACCGCAAGAAGGACATGATCGTCTCCGGCGGCTTCAACATCTTTCCACGCGAAGTCGAGGATGTCTTGTCGCAGCACGCCGACGTCGCGATGGTCGCCGTGGTCGGCGTGCCCGACGACAAATGGGGTGAGGCCGTCACCGCCGTCGTGGTGGCACGCGAAGGCGCTGTGCCCGACGCCGACGAGCTGATCAGCCTCGTGAAGGCGAAGAAGGGCTCGGCGCACGCGCCGAAGCAGATCCAGTTCGTCAAGGAGCTGCCGATGACCGGTGTCGGCAAGGTCGACAAGAAGGTGCTGAAGGCGCGCTTCTGGTCCGGCCGCGACCGCATGGTGGGGTAGCTGCGCAAGTTCCCAACCGTCATCCTGAAGAGCGCGCTCTTGCGCGCGTCTCGAAGGATGCACGGCCTCGGTGCCGCCGTGTGCTGCAAGCAACCTGTCCTCGCGGCAAGAGCTGGGCCGTCGCCCTTCGAGACGCCGCTTCGCGGCTCCTCAGGGTGACGGAGAGAGCGTGGAAGGCGCGGCAAGACTGTCGCTGCTCGCTGCGGCCGCGAGCTGACCGCCCCCCTGCCCCAGCAGCTGATCGAGCCGCTCGCGCAGCTGATCCTGGTGGTAGGGCTTGGCCAGCCGCGGCAGGTCGACCTGGGTGCCGTCGGGCAGTTCGGCATAGCCGGTGGCGAGCAGGACGACGAGATGCGGGCGCAACTCGCGCGAGGCCGCGGCGAGCTCGAGGCCGGTCATGCCGGGCATCACGTGATCGGTCATCATCAGGTCGATCTTCTGATTACTCCTGAGGATATCGAGCGCGTGCGGTCCGGAACTGGCGCCGATCACGCGATGGCCGAGGTCCTCCAGCATCTCCATGGTCGACATCGCGATCAGCGGATCGTCGTCGACCAGCAGGATCACCGCCGAGCGCTTGACCTTCTGTGCCGCAGGCGCCGGGGTCTCGACCGCCGGCGCTGTTGTCGCGACCGGCAGCACCAGCACGGCCGTGGTGCCCTCGCCGACCGCGCTCGACAGCTGCAGCGCGCCGCCGAGCTGCACCGCCAGCCCATGCACCATCGACAGGCCGAGCCCGGTCCCCTTGCCCACCGGCTTTGACGAGAAGAACGGCTCGATCGCCCGCTTCAGCACGTCCGGCGACATGCCGCTGCCGCTGTCGACCACTGACAGCTTCAGGTAATTGCCCGGCTGCAGCGCGGGATCGCCCTTGACCTGATCGTTTTTGGCCTGATCGTTTTTGGCCTGCCAGGCCGCGAGGCGGATTTCGATCACGCCGCCGTCCGGCATCGCATCGCGCGCGTTGATCGCAAGGTTGAGCACCGCAAGCTCGAGCTGATTGGTATCGACGCAGGCCGCCGGCAGTCCGTCCGGGATGTCGAGCCGCAGCGTGATGCGCGGCCCGAGCGAGCGCTCGAGCAATTCGCTCATGTCGCGCACCAGCGCGCCGAGATCGACCGGCACCGCGCGCAGATCCTGCTGCCGCGCGAAGGCCAACAGCCGTTGCGTCAGCGAGGCACCGCGCTCGGCGCCCTGCAACGCGCCATCGACCAGCCGGCGCAGGCGCGGGTCCTCCGGCATCCGCTTGCGCAGCAGATCGAGATTGCCCATCACGGCCATCAGCAGATTGTTGAAGTCGTGCGCGACGCCGCCGGTGAGCTGGCCGATCGCCTCCATCTTCTGCGCATGGCGGAGCTGTTCCTGCGCCCGCTCGCGCGCGGCGACCTCCTTCATCAGGTCGGCGGTGCGCTGTTCGACCCGCTGCTCCAGCGTCGCGGTGAGCTCGGCAAGCGCGGTGCGTTCCGCGGCGAGCTGCGCCAGCAGCGCCTCGCGCTCGATCTCCGCGGTCTTGCGCGCGGTGATGTCGGAGCAGACCCCGACCAGCGATCGGATGCTGCCGTCGGGCCGGCGCACCGCGCGGGCGCGGACATCGACCCAGTGCTGGGTGCCGTCGGGCCAGATGTTGCGATACTCGATCCGGTAATCCGCGCCGGTGCGCAGCGTTTGCTCGACAATTTCGCTGCGGCGGGCGCGGTCATCGGGATGCACCGCGTCGAGCAGATCCTGATAGGTGAAGGGGCCGCGAGGCTTGCGCCCGAAGAATGTCTTGCAGGTCGGCGACGCCTCGAGCTCGAAATCCGGCAGATGAAGTTCGAGCGCGCCGAGATGACCGGCATCGAGCGCGGTCTGCAACAGGTCTTCGCTCTCGGTCAGGTCTTCCAGTATCTGGCGGGTCTGGTACTGGCGGCGGCGGCCGCGCACCGCCGCGGCGACCAGGCTCACCAGCGTGGTCGGATGGAACGGACGCTCGATGAAGGTGACATTGCCGAGCGCGCGGCCGAGCCGCGCCGCTTCGGGATTGCGCTCGGGCCCGCCCTTCTCGCTCATCAGCACGATGGGAAAATCCGACCATGACGGCTGCTCGTTCAGCCAGCGCGTCAGGCCGGCAAGGTCGGCGGTCCTGATCGCCTCATCGGCAATGATGGCAAGGCCCGCCCCGCTCGCGACCTGGTGCTCGAGCTCGGCGAGGTCGCCGCAGATGTTGGCGTAGTGGCCGGCTTCCTTGATCAGGTGGGCAGTCTTGACGGCGTCCCGCTCGCTCGCGGCGAGGATGACCGCGCGTTCCGAGGACGGGCCGGGCTTCACCGCGAGGCTCCGGGCCGCTCCGGAGCGCCGATACCATCCACCCGCAACGCACGGGGCCGCCGGACGGCCTTGGCCAGGAAACCGGCGGCGAGATCGATGCGCGTCATGACACCCCCTAACGAGACCAAAACTCGTTGGTGCCGCCAACCGTTCCGGACGCGCAGGGGTATTTTTGCACAAGGGCGGCCGCCGCGGGCCGCCCTTCTCTCGATCGTGGCGGCTGAAACCGGCCCGGCGCTAGCGCCGCTCGATCACGAGGCTCTGGACGGTACGGCCGAAATAGCCGCGTTGGTCGGCGAGCCGCGACATCGCAAGCCCTGCGCCGTCAGGCCCGATCCAGGACTCGCTGTCGAGCAGGACCCAGTCGCCGACCGGCTCGCGCGCCAAGCTCACGGTGAGATCGGCGTTGATGAAGGTCCACTGGCTGAAATCGAGCGCCGGCGAAACGCCGTTGGAAAAATCCGAGGCGACCACCGCGCGCATCGCCTGCGAAACGGCGACGCCTGCGATCAGCGGCTGGTTGACGCGGAACCAGATCGCGCCCGGGCCCAGCACGCCGAAGCGACCGCGCGCGGCGCGCATCGAGATGTTTTTCACGAACGGACTGTTCGCGAGATTGCCCGGCTCGACGATGCTTTCGTCGGGGGCCGGCAGATCGACCGGAAGGGCTGCGACATCCGGCGGCAGCTCGGCCGCTTGCTGCTTGATCTTCAGCACGGTGGCGGAGACGACGAGGACGCCATCGGCGAGCAGCCTGACGCCGCAGAGCTGGATCTTGCGGCCGTCGCGCAGGATCTCGCTCGACACCGTCAGCGGCGCCACCGGCACCGGACGCATCAGGTCGATCGTGACCCGCGCGATCCGCATCGGCACCGGCGTGGGGATGGCTTCTGCAGCCCACACCACCAGCGCCGCCGGCGCGGACCCGTGCTGCATCCGCGGGTCCCATGGACCCGCGGCATCGGGACCGGTGACGACGCGGTCGCCGTCAACGCGAAAGATCGGCTCCATCAGAGCATGATCCGGAAAAGTGTGGAGCGGTTTTCCCCGCGACAAACGCGAAGCGTTAGCGCGTAGATCATGCTCAAACAGAAAGCTAAAGCGCGGTGATCCATCTTGGTCACCGTGCTTTAGGCAAGCGCCGGATCGACTGCTTCGTCATACTCTTTCCTGAAGCGGGCGATCAGCTCGGCCGCGGGCACCACCTTTGAGATGCTGCCGACGCCCTGGCCGGAGCCCCAGATCTCCTTCCAGGCCTTCGGCTTGGCGCGCTCGCCCGACGAGTCAGTGCCGAAGCTCATCTTCGAGGGATCGGAGGTCGGCAGGTTTTCCGGATCCATGCCGGCGGCGACGATCGACGGCTTCAGGTAATTGCCGTGCACGCCGGTGAACAGATTGGAGTAGATGATGTCCTCGGCGGACGAATTGGTGATCATGCTCTTGTAGCCCTCGACCGCGTTCGCCTCTTTGGTCGCGATGAAGGCGGAGCCGATATAGGCGAAGTCGGCGCCGATGATGCGCGCCGCGCGAATGGCGCGGCCATTGGCGATGGTGCCTGACAGCGCGATCGGCCCGTCGAACCACTGCCGCGTCTCCGACACGAACGGGAACGGCGACAGCGTACCGGCATGACCGCCGGCGCCGGCCGCGACCAGGATCAGGCCGTCGGCGCCCTTCTCGATCGCCTTGTGCGCGAACTTCTGGTTGATCACGTCGTGGAACACGATGCCGCCCCAGCCGTGGACGGCCTGGTTGAGCTCCTCGCGCGCGCCGAGCGAGGAGATGATCATCGGCACCTTGTGCTTCTCGCAAAGCGCCATGTCGTGATCGAGCCGGTTGTTCGACTTGTGCACGATCTGGTTCACCGCGAACGGCGCTGACGGCCGCTCCGGATGCGCCTTGTCGTAGGCGGCGAGCTCCTCCTTGATCCGGTACAGCCATTCGTCGAGCAGTTCCGGCGGCCGCGCGTTCAGCGACGGAAACGAGCCGACCACTCCGGCCTTGCACTGGGCGATGACGAGGTCGGGCACCGAGATGATGAACAGCGGCGCCCCGATCACGGGAAGAGACAGGCGGCCCTTGAACAGAGCAGGCATGGACATTGGCGGCGGATCCTCAAGTTGGTTGGTCTCGAATGCTGACCGTCATACCAACAAGGCAATCTTTCCAGTGTCAAGTATTGCGTTACGGCGCTGCAAAAAGGATGACAAAACCTCATCCAGATGCCGTGTTTTCGGGCGCATCTGGCATCCCAGACGCGGTATCGACACCTTTATTGGCAGACCGCCCGTGTCACGAAATTTTCCGTCTTGCAGTCATTCGGCCCGCGCTTGTGGCCCGGCAGATAGACCAGCGGCGAGCATTTCTCGGAGGCGTCGGTATCGATGCTCTTGCCTTCCTTGAATCCCTTGCTCTGGCACAGCCGGTCGGCGCCGATCTTGCAGTCTGGCGCGCCGTTCGAGGCCACCACGCAGGCTGCGCGCCCGGTCACCATCGTCGAGGGGCGCGCGATGTTCGACAGATCGTTGATGGTCTCGCCGGGGCTCTTCAGCTGTGGCAGCGCCGACTTCGACTTCTCGAACAGCTTTCCGATCTCGTTGATCAGTCCGGGATTCTCGCGCTCGGCCGGCGCCGGCGGCAGCTCGATCTGTTGTTGCTGCGGAGATTCAGCAGGCTGCTGCGCCGGCGACTGCACGCCGAGCGCGGGCGGCGCAGTCTGCGCCCGTGCGCTGTCGGTCGCAGGCAGCGCCATCGACAGCGCAAGGCCCGCCATCGCAACGCGCGCCTTGGCGGGATTGAGTCTCGTGAGATTCACCGGTCGTCGATTCCATCAGCCAACGCAGCGACCGTAGTCCGAAGCTGTCCGCGAGCAAAGACGCGAACAGCTAGAACTTTGGTCAGATCAGCTTGAATGCGACAACGAAGCCCAGCACCAGCACGATCGCGCCGATCGCGACCCACAGGCCGAGCCGCTTCTCGAGCTCGGCGCGGATGACATCGCCATAGCGGTTGAGCAGCACCGCGACGAAGAAGAAGCGGCCGCCGCGTGCGACGATCGAGCACAGGATGAACAGCCAGATGTTGTAACCGGCAAAGCCCGACGTGATCGTCACGAGCTTGTAGGGGATCGGCGTCAGCCCCTTCACGAGGATGATCACGGCACCCCAGTCGGCATAGGAGGCGCGGAACGCGTCGACCTTGTCGGAGAGGCCATAGAGATGGATCAGCCACTGCCCGAGCGAGTCGTAGAGCAGCGCGCCGATCGCGTAGCCGAGCACGCCGCCGGCGACGGACGCGACGGTGCAGACGGCCGCGAACCACCAGGCCCGCTTCGGCCGCGCCAGCGACATCGGCAGCAGCATGATGTCAGGAGGGATCGGGAAGAAGGAGCTCTCGGCGAAGGCGACGGCCGCGAGAATCCAGAGTGCGTAGGGCTTGTCGGCCGCCGCGACGCACCAGTCGTAAATCCGTTTCAACATGGGCGCGATGAACCATCATGGAGCGGATTTGTCCATGCCGGGAATGGATCGAATTTGGTTGATTTACGACTGCCGTTTGCGCAGCCGGTTCTCCAGCGCGACAATTCGACGCCGAACCACCGGAACGGGCGCGGTCTTGGGCAGGGACTTGGAGACCTTGACCGGCGACTTCGGGAGCTTCTCGGCGATCCCGAGCAGCCGCTCGCGCCGCTCCATCTCGCGCCAGACATCCCCCGGCTTCACGCCGGCCGATGCCCAGAGAACGGTGAGATTGTAGAGCAGGTCCGCGCTCTCGCGGACGACGGCGTCCGGCTTGCCGCTGACGGCGTCGATCACGACCTCGACCGCTTCCTCGGCGAGCTTCTTGGCCATCTTGGCCGGCCCGCGCTGGAACAGCCGTGCCGTGCGCGAAACTGCCGGATCAAGATCCTTGGCCGCGATCACCGCCTGGTAAAGCCGCTCGATCGAATCACTCATCCTAGGAGCCTAATCGAAACGCGTCGCCAGCGTGTTAACGGGCGAGCCGACAACGAAAAATCCACCGGCCTCGCAGCCGGTGGATTCGATCTTTTGTGACAGTTCTGCGAACCGACGACGGTGTCAGTACGGCGTATAGGGCAGTGCCGAGCGGCGCCCGTAATAGCCGTGATAACCATAATACGGTCCGCCGCCGTAATAGGCCGGGCCACCACCATAATAGGCGGGACCACCGTAGTAGCCCGGGCCGCTGTCGTAGCCATAGGAGTCGTAATAGTCGCGACGGTTCTGGGTTGCGGCGATCGCCAGACCCGTGCCGACGATCCCGGCGAACACAGCCGCAGCGGCCGCACCACCGCCTCCGCCACGATAGTAGCGACGGCGCGCGCTGATATCGGTCGCGCTGCTCGTGCCGTGCGATGTGGTCACAGCGGCGGCCTTACCCGCCGGAGCAGAGCCTGCGAACGCCATCGTCGGCTCAACGGCCGTCAACGCCACCGCGGCAACCGTTGCCAATGTGGCTGCGCGGCCAATGGACGAAAAAACACCCTTTCGCGCAAACATTGTAGTCATCCTTGTGGAAGCCGGCCCGACGGGCCCTGGTGAGCTAACCACTGTCTCTAGATTAGGTTCCCCAAACCGAATGCAAGCTGAACAACCTTGGGTTAAATCATGGCAGTCATCGGCCGTTCACCTTGCCTGGGGCAGGATGCCCGCAAATAACGCTTGAAATTGATGCTTGAATTGCGCCCTGCCCTGGCGCATTCGATGTCATGAAGCAGGCGCAGCCGGCGCGGCACTTTGTCTCGCCTCCCGGATGTCATGATGCAGGTAAGTCGGACCACCGTTCTCCGCTGGATACTGGCCGGCATGATCGGCCTTTCGGGCGGCGTGTGGCCGGCCGTCACACCGCTGCGCGCCGGCGATGCGCCGCAGCCGCTCACCATCCAGTTCACGCTCGATCGTCCGCTTGATGCTGCCGCGGCCCCATTCGTGATGGCGTCGGCTGGCGGCCTGTTCAGCGCCGAGGGCCTTGCGGTCGGCACCAACGTCGCCACCAGCTCGGCGGACGCCATCGCGCGCGTCGCCGACGGCTCGAGCGATTTCGCCCTCGTCGACATCAACTCGCTGATCCGCTTTCGCGACAAGCCAGGTGCTGCCGCCGTCAAGGCGGTGTTCGTGCTGTTCAACCAGGCGCCTTATGCGATCATCGCCCGCAAGAGCCGGGGCATCAAGGCGCTGACCGACATCCAGGGCAAGAACCTCGGCGTCGCCGAGGGCGATCTTTCGATCCGGCTGTGGCCCGCGGTCGCCAAGCAGAACGGCATCAAGCTCGCGAGCGTGAAGCAGAGCACGATCAGCGCCGCGGTGCGCGAGCCGATGCTTTCCGCAGGCCAAATCGATGCCGTGACCGGCTTCTCCTATCTCTCGGCGATCAATCTGCGCGATCGCGGCGTGCCCGCCGATGACCTCGCGGTGCTGCGCTTCGCCGACTATGGCTGCGAAGCCTATGGCTTTGCCGTGATCGTCAGCCCGCGCCTTGCGGCGGCGAAGCCGGACGCGGTGAAGGGGTTCGTGCGCGCGGTGATCGGCGGCACCAACCTCGCGGTCAAGGACCCGGCCCGCGCGGCGAGCGAGGTGGTGAGCCGGATGGATGGCGGTTCGCGCGACCTGGAGCTCGAGCGGCTGGGCGCCATCATCCGCGACAACATCCTGACAGGCGAGGTGAAGCGCAACGGCCTCGGCGGCATCGAGGCGGAGCGCTTCGAGCGATCGCTCGACCAGCTCGCGGAGGACTTCAAATTCCAGAAGCGGCCGCACGCTGCCGACATCTTCGACGACCAATTCCTGCCGCCGATCGATGGCCGGCTGGTGAATTGAAAGTCGCCCCTCTGAGCAGTCGTCATGCCCGGCAAAGCGCGGAGCGCGATGCGTCATCGCCCGCTAGCCCTGCATCCCGAACCCTGATTAAATTGCGTCCCGCCTGACCGGGCGCCCACCGCTGACGAGTCCCGCCGGCATGTCCATGCTTCGCCTCTATACCCGCGTCCTCGAACTGCTCGGCAAGGAGGCGCGGCTCGGCTGGATCCTGGCCGCCGCCAACATGCTGCTCGCCGCTGCGCAATTCGCCGAGCCGGTGCTGTTCGGCAAGATCGTCGACGTGCTGTCGGGCCGGCCGGTCACCGGGCTGTTCGCGACCTCCTCGGCTTGGCCGCTGCTCGCGGCCTGGGCGGCGTTCGGCCTGTTCACGATCGGCTGCAGCGCGATCGTCGCGTTGCAGGCCGACCGGCTCGCGCACCGCCAGCGCCAGGCGGTGCTGACGGATTATTTCGAGCACATCCTGCAGCTGCCGCTGACCTTTCACTCCGGCACCCATTCCGGGCGGCTGATGAAGGTGATGCTGAACGGCACCGATGCGCTGTGGCGGCTCTGGCTCGGCTTCTTCCGCGAACACTTCGCCGCGATCATGTCGCTGATCGTGCTGCTGCCGCTCGCGCTCTACATCAACTGGCGGCTGGCGATCCTGCTGTTCGCGCTCTGCGTCGTGTTCACCGTGCTGACCACGCTGGTGGTGCGCAAGACCTACGGCATGCAGAGCGAGGTCGAGGCCTATTACAGCGACCTCTCGGCGCGCGCCTCCGACGCGCTCGGCAATGTCGCGCTGGTGCAGAGCTTCGTGCGGATCGATTCCGAGGTGCAGGGCCTGCGCTACGTCGCCGACAAGCTGCTCGCGGTGCAGATGCCGGTGCTGTCATGGTGGGCGCTGGTCACCGTGATCACGCGCGCCTCGACCACGATCACGGTGCTCGCGATCTTCACCGTCGGCATCGCGCTCCACAACGAAGGCCTCACCACGGTCGGCGAGATCGTGATGTTTGTCTCGTTCGCCACCATGCTGATCCAGAAGCTCGAGCAGGTGGTGAGCTTCATCAACAATGTGTTCATGGAAGCGCCGCGCCTGCAGGAATTCTTCGACGTGCTCGATGCGGTGCCGGCGGTACGCGACCGGCCCGGCGCGGTCGATCCCGGCCGGCTGTCCGGGCTGGTCGAATTCAACGACGTCTCGTTCTCCTATGACGGCAAGAGGCCGGCGATCGAGGACCTCACCTTCACCGCATTGCCCGGCCAGACCATCGCGCTGGTCGGCGCGACCGGCGCCGGCAAATCCACCGCGATCGCGCTGCTGCATCGCGCGTTCGATCCGCAATCCGGCATCATCGAGATCGACGGTATGGACATACGCGCGCTGAAGCTGACCGCGCTGCGGCGAAACATCGGCGTGGTGTTTCAGGAAGCGCTGCTGTTCAACCGCTCGCTCGCCGACAATCTGCGCGTCGGCAAGCCCGATGCGACCGATGAGGAGCTGCGTACCGCCGCGGCGCGCGCGCAGGCGCTGGATTTCATCGAGCGCAGCGAAAAGAAGTTCGACACCCATGCCGGCGAGCGCGGCCGCATGCTGTCCGGCGGCGAACGGCAGCGGCTGTCGATTGCGCGTGCGCTGCTCAAGGATCCGCCGATCCTGATCCTCGACGAGGCAACCAGCGCGCTCGACGCCGTCACCGAGGCCAAGGTGAATGCTGCTCTCGACGAAGTGATGAAGGGCCGCACCACCTTCGTGATCGCGCACCGTCTCTCGACCATCCGCTATGCCACCCGCATCCTGTTGTTCGACCAGGGACGGGTGATCGAAAGCGGAACTTTCGATGAACTGGTGGCGAAAGGCGGGCGTTTTGCCGAACTTGCGCGGGCCCAGTTCATGGTCCAGGAACAGGCGCGCGCCGGCATCGAGGCACCATAATCCTCCCCTTTCCGATTGAGGCGGCTGCCGAAATTCAGCCGATTTCGTCCACGATATAATTGGCCGGCCTCTGTTCTCAGATGGCAAGCCGGTATAGGTTTGCATCGCCGCAATGCGGCGCCGGACACGCTTGAAACCCGTACGTCACATCGCAAGACCTCCTTCTCGAAGGCGGGTCTCAAAGGACCGGAACCGTCGTGTATTTTCCTCGCCCGCTGCGCCTGTCGTTGAAATGGATTCTGGCCGTCGCGATGCTCGCCATCGCAACGCCGCAGATCGCGCAGGCCGAGGCGCTGCTGGTCGTCGAGGCCGATACCGGGAAGGTGCTGCAGGCCGACAATGCCACGATGCCGTGGTATCCGGCCTCGCTCAGCAAGCTGATGACCGCCTATGTGACGCTGAAGGCGGTCAAGGATGGCCGGGTGTCGCTCGACACGCTGCTCACGGTGTCGCCGACCGCGTCATCGCAGTCGCCCTCGAAGATGGGCCTTCGGCCCGGCACCCAGGTCACCGTCGACAACGCACTCAAGATGATGCTGGTGAAGTCGGCCAACGACATGGCCGTGGTGCTGGCCGAAGGCATCGGCGGCTCGATCGACGGCTTTGCCGGCGAAATGAACCAGACCGCGCAGAAGCTCGGCATGACGCAAACGAGCTACGTCAACCCGAACGGCCTGCCCGCCGACGGCCAGATCACCTCGGCGCGCGACATGGCGATCCTCGCCCGCGCCATCATCCGCGACCTGCCGGAATACGAGTATTTCGTCCATATCCCGTCGATCCGCTTCGGCCGCCGCATCACCCAGAACTTCAACAAGCTGATCGGCCGCTATCCCGGCGCCGACGGCTTCAAGACCGGCTTCATCTGCGCCTCCGGCTACAATCTCGTGGCGTCGGCGACGCGCGACGGCAAGCGGTTGATCGCCGTGGTGCTCGGCGCCTCCTCGGGCCGCATGCGCGCGATCCGCGCCGCGCAGCTTTTGGATCGCGGCTTTGCCAATAACGGTCTGGCGTGGCTGCGGCCCTCGCTCGGCACCGTCGACAATCTGGTGCCGATCGATTCCACCCCGCCGAACCTGCGCGAGGAGATGTGCGGCGCCAAGCACAAGCGGCCCGCCAGCGACGAGGACGGAGAAGACACCGTCGCCAGCGCCGGCGCGAGCACCAACGGCGACAGCGGCGTGAGCTTCTTCGCCTCGGGCCTGCAGGCCGCGATGCCGACAAAACCGGCCGACCTCCTGGCGCAGCCGGCGGCGGCGTCCGAACCGGTCGTGGTTTATACGGGACCGACCAAGACCGGCGCTGCGTTGATCGCCGCGGTCGACGCCGACACCGAGAAACTGCAGCCGGCCAAGCGCGCCAAGGGCAAGCACACCCGTGTCGCCGGCAAGAAGTCCGATGCGGCTGATGACGCCAAGGGTGACAGCAAGAGCGCCTCCAAGTCGGACAGCAAGCCGGCGGCCAAGCCCGTACGTCACGCCAACGCCAAGCCGGATGCCGCAGCTGCGAAGCCCGCCGCGGACAAGCCCGCCGCTGCAAAGCCTGCCGGCAAGCCGGCGGCGGCGGCAAAGCCTGCTGCGAAGCCCAAGACCGAGAAGCCCAAGGCTGAGAAGCCGAAGGCCGACGCCAAGCCGGCAGGCTAGCAGAGCGCCACCCCCTCCGATCTCCCAATGCGTCGATAGCGCGCAGCGGCTTGCCATTGGCCGCGGCATCGCTCAATACTGCCTGAAATAAAGCGGCCAAGACGCGGTCAAGGGTCGGAAAACCCGGAAGCAATCCGGGACATCAGCCAAATTTATATGAGAGGGAATAGCCATTATGGAGCGCATCTGGCTCAAGCATTATCCGGCCGGCGTGCCCGCCGATATCGACGTCACGCAATATTCGTCGCTGGTCGAATTGCTGGAAGAGAGCTTCAAGAAGTTCGCCGATCGCAAGGCGTTCATCTGCATGGACAAGGCGATCACCTATCGCGAGCTCAACGAGATGTCGACGGCGCTCGGCGCCTACCTGCAGAGCAAGGGCCTGCAGAAGGGCGTCCGGGTCGCGCTGATGATGCCGAACGTGCTGCAATATCCGGTCGCGACTGCCGCCGTGCTGCGCGCCGGCTATGCCGTGGTCAACGTCAATCCGCTCTACACCCCGCGCGAGCTCGAGCATCAGCTCAAGGATTCCGGCGCGGAAGCGATCATCGTGCTGGAGAACTTCGCCACCACCGTGCAGAAGGTGCTGCCTAACACCGCGGTGAAGCAGGTGATCGTCGGCAGCATGGGCGACCTGCTCGGCTTCAAGGGCGTGATCGTCAACCTGGTGGTGCGCCGGGTGAAGAAGATGGTGCCGGCCTGGTCGATCCCTGGTGCGGTCAGCTTCAACGAGGCGCTGTCGGCCGGCCGCGGCATGAAGCTCAACAAGCCGGTGCTGACGCGCCAGGACGTCGCCTTCCTGCAATACACCGGCGGCACCACGGGCGTTTCCAAGGGCGCCACGCTGATCCACCAGAACGTGCTCGCCAACGTACTGCAGAATGACGCCTGGCTGCAGCCGGCGCTGAAGAAGCCGCCGCATGTCGAGCAGCTCTTCATCGTCTGCGCGCTGCCGCTCTATCATATCTTCGCGCTGACCGCGTGCTACCTGCTCGCGGTGCGCGCCGGCGGCGTCAATCTGTTGATCCCGAACCCGCGCGACATGGCGGGCTTCATCAAGGAGCTGTCGAAGTACCAGGTCAACAGCTTCCCGGCGGTCAACACGCTCTACAACGGCCTGTTGAATACACCCGGCTTCGACAAGCTCGACTTCTCCAAGCTGAAGACCTCGTTCGGCGGCGGCATGGCGACGCAGAAGCCGGTCGCCGAGAAATGGCTGAAGGTCACCGGCTGCGCGCTGTCGGAGGGTTACGGCCTGTCGGAGACGTCGCCAACGCTGACCTGCAATCCTGCCGACGCCGACGAGTTCTCCGGCTCGATCGGCATCCCCGTGCCCTCGACCCATCTGTCGATCCGCGACGACGACGGCAACGAGCTGCCGCTCGGCGAGGCCGGCGAGATCTGCGCCAAGGGTCCGCAGGTGATGGCGGGCTACTGGAACAGGCCGGACGAGACCGCGCGCGTAATGACCGCGGACGGCTATTTCCGCACCGGCGACATCGGCGTGATGGACGAGCGCGGCTTCACCAAGATCGTCGACCGCAAGAAGGACATGATCCTGGTCTCGGGCTTCAACGTCTATCCGAACGAGATCGAGGAAGTGCTGGCGAGCCATCCGGGCGTGCTCGAATGCGCCGTGATCGGCGTGCCCGATGCGAAGTCCGGCGAGGCGGTGAAGGCCTTCGTGGTCAAGAAGGACCCGAACATCACGGCGGAGGACATCATCAAGTTCAGCGCCACCCAGCTCACCGCCTACAAGGTGCCGAAGCAGATCGAGTTCAGGGCCGACCTGCCGAAGACCAATGTCGGCAAGATCCTGCGTCGCGAGCTGCGCGACGAGAAGAAGGCCGCGGCGTAGAGCGTGGGTGAGGCTGACGTTGGATACGACTGACGTGCGCTTCGCGACGCCTGCCGACGTCATCGCGTTCTGGCGAGAAGCCGGCCGCGACCGCTGGTACAGGCACGACGACACCTTCGATGCCGAAATCCGCAGCCGCTTCCTTGCCACCTGGCAAAGGGCGGCCGCCGGGGAATTGTCGTCATGGGAGGCAAGCGACGAGGGCGCGCTGGCGCTGACCATCGTGCTCGACCAGTTTCCGCGAAACCTGTTTCGCGATGACGCCAAGACTTTTTCAAGCGATGCGCTGGCGCGTGCAGTGGCAAGGCGCGCCATCGACCGCGGCGTCGATGCGCGGACCGACCCGGTATTGCGCGAATTCCTCTATCTGCCTTTCGAGCATTCGGAGGACCTCGACGACCAGCGGCGCTGCGTGGCGCTGTTCCGGCAATATGACTGCCATCCCGACAACCTGAAATATGCCGAGGATCACGCCGACATCATCCGCCGGTTCGGCCGCTTCCCGCACCGTAACCGGGTGCTGGGCCGGGAAACCACCGCGGACGAGCAGGCCTTTCTCGACGCCGGCGGGTTTTCCGGCTGATGACGGAACGGTGACTGCGCTTCGGCATTGCCGTTCCCGCAGCAGGTCGTATTGTGCGGTCCGACCGCCGGGTTTAAGACAATTCCGCTTCACCGAGGGAGAGCAACGATGACGATCAATGTTGGCGACAAGCTGCCGGAAGCCAAGTTTCGCGTAATGACCGCCGAAGGTCCGCAGGTCAAAACCACCGACGACATTTTCAAGGGCAAGAAGGTCGCCCTGTTCGCGGTGCCCGGCGCCTACACCGGCACCTGCCACAAGATGCATCTGCCGAGCATCTTCCTCAACGCCTATGCCATGAAGAACAAGGGCGTCGACACCATCGCGATCGTCTCGGTCAACGACGCCTTCGTGATGAACGCCTGGAAGCGCGACACGGACCAGCGCGACGAAGCCGTCTTCCTGGCCGACGGCAATGCCGATTTCGCCAAGGCGATCGGCATGGAGCTCGATGCCTCCGGCAACGGCCTCGGCATCCGCTCCCACCGCTACTCGATGCTGGTCGATGACGGCGTGGTGAAGAAGCTCAACAAGGACGCCGGCTCCGGGCAAGGTCGAGGTCTCCGGCGGCGACACGCTGCTCGGGCAGCTCTGAGCTGACGCTCTCGCCGCAACTGGCTGTCATCGCCCGGCTCGCCACCTTCGCCAAAGCTTCGGCGCGCCAAAGATGCATGGCCTCGTCGGAGCCTTGGCGGAGACGGGACCGGGCGATCCAGTACGCCGCGGCCTCTCGTTTCAATGGCTACCGTCTCTGGAATACTGGATCGCCCGCTTTCGCGGGCGATGACAGTTTTGGGAATGGCTATAGCCGGAAGGCTGATCCGTAGGATGGGTAGAGCGCAGCGAAACCCATCGCCTTCGTGCCATGTATTGAGATGATGGGCTTCGCTTCGCTCTACCCATCCTACGCAGCCGGTATGCGGCGCGACCGTGCGCCTACCCCTTCAACCTTGCCATCGCCACGCCTTCGCGCGCCAGCTCGTCGGCGCGTTCGTTCTCGGCGTGGCCGGCATGGCCCTTGATCCAGTGCCAGCGCACCTCGTGCGGCTTCAGCGCGGCGTCGAGACGCTGCCACAGCTCGACATTCTTCACCGGCTTCTTGTCGGCCGTGCGCCAGCCATTGCGCTTCCAGCCGTGAATCCATCCGGTGATGCCCTGACGGACATACTGGCTGTCGGTGGTGAGGTCGACCACGCAGGGCTTCTTCAGGGCTTCCAGCGCCGAGATCGCCGCCATCAGCTCCATGCGGTTGTTGGTGGTGTGCGCCTCGCCGCCCTTCAATTCCTTCTCGACGTCGCCGAACCTGAGGATCGCGCCCCAACCGCCCGGTCCGGGGTTTCCGGAGCAGGCACCATCGGTAAAGACAATCACATGCGGCTTGTCGCTCACGCCACGCATCCTGCCGGCGTGATGCCGTAGTCGTTGATCGCAGCGACGTTCTGGTGGAAGCGCAGCTTGCGGACGTATTCCAGCGGGTCCTTCGGCTGCACCAGCGCACCCGCGGGCACGTTGAGGAAATCGACCAGGCGCGTCAGCAGGAAACGGAGCGCGGCGCCGCGCGCGAGCAGCGGCAGCGCGGCCTCTTCTGCCGCCGACAATTGCCGCTCGCGGTTATAGGCATTGAGCAGCGCGCGCGCCTTGGTGACGTTGAAGGAATGATCCGGCTCGAAGCACCAGGCGTTGAGGCAGATCGCGACGTCGTAGGCCAGGATGTCGTTGCAGGCGAACGGAAAGTCGATCAGGCCCGAGACCTTGTCGCCGAGGAAGAAGACGTTGTCGGGAAACAGGTCGGCATGGATCACGCCGACCGGAAGGTCCGCCGGCCACGCGGCCTCGAGATGATCGAGCTCGCGCGCGATGAAGTCGTGCAATCCGGGCTGCACGCTGTCGGCCCGCGCCGCGGCGAGATCGAACAGCGGCCGCCAGCCGGAGACCGACAGCGGATTGTTGCGGACCAGCGGAAAGTCGCGGCCGGCCAGATGCATTTTCGCCAGCGCCGCGCCGACGCCGGAGCAATGCGCCACGCTCGGCCGCCGCGGCCACATGCCTTCGAGGAAGTTGATGATCGCCGCCGGCCGGCCGGCGAGCCGGCTGTAGACCTCGCCCTTGCGGTTGCGCGCCGGCTGCGGGCACGACACCCCGCGCTCGGCGAGATGCGCCATCAGCGACAGGAAATACGGCAGGTCGTCCTCCGCCACGCGCTTCTCATAGAGCGTGAGGATGTAGGCGCCCTGGCTGGTGTGCAGCAGGAAGTTCGAATTCTCGACGCCCTCGGCGATGCCCTTGTAGGAGAGCAATTCGCCGATGTCGTAGCTCTTGAGGAATTCCGCGAGGTCTTCGGCGGCAACGTCGGTGTAAACCGCCATATGGTCTATTCCGCGGCGGCAGCGTCGGGCCGCAGCGAGCGCGGCAGCGGGAAGAACTCGTTCTCTTCCGCGGCCGAGACCGTCTCCACGTGCAGTTCGTAACGCTCAGCGAAGGCGCCCATGATCTCCTCGACGATCACCTCCGGCGCCGAGGCGCCCGCGGTGATGCCGAGGCTCGTGATGCCTTCGAAGCGGCTCCAGTCGAGATCGCTGGCGCGCTGGGCGAGCACGGCAATGGGACAGCCCTCACGCTCGGCAACCTCGCGCAGGCGCTGCGAGTTCGACGAGTTCGGCGCGCCGACCACGATCAGGGCATCGACCACCGGCGCCACCTTCTTGACCGCCAGCTGGCGGTTGGTGGTGGCGTAGCAGATGTCTTCCTTGTGCGGACCGTTGACGTTCGGGAAGCGCTGCTTGAGCAGCGCCACGATCTCCGCGGTGTCGTCGATCGACAGCGTGGTCTGGGTCACGAAGGCGAGATTGTTGGGGTCCTTCGGGACGAAGGTCTTTGCGTCCTCGGCGGTCTCGATCAGGGTCACGGCGCCGACCGGGAGCTGGCCCAGGGTGCCGACCACCTCGGGGTGATGGGAATGCCCGATCAGCAGGATCTCGCGGCCGCGCTTGAAATGGATCGCCGCCTCGCGGTGGACCTTGGTCACCAGCGGGCAGGTCGCGTCCAGCGAGAAGAAATTGCGGGATTTGGCCTCGGCCGGAACCGACTTGGGAACACCGTGGGCCGAAAATACCACCGGCGCATTGGTATCGGCCGGAACCGACTTGGGAACACCGTGGGCCGAAAATACCACCGGCGCATTGGTATCGTCGGGGATTTCGGCCAATTCCTCGACGAAAATGGCGCCTTTGGTCTTCAGGCTGTCGACCACGTACTTGTTATGGACGATTTCGTGCCGGACATAGACCGGCGCACCATAAATGGTGAGCGCGCGTTCGACCGTATCGATGGCGCGGACCACCCCGGCGCAAAAGCCGCGGGGGGAACAAAGCACGATTCTAAGATCGGGTTTTTTCGCTGACATCAGGCTGTCTCGGGGCAATCTCGGGACCGAATCACCCCTCGCCGGCGGGCGGGGAACGGCCAGTTAGGATAAGGACTTGGGACTGCTTTCGGGCGCTGTCAAGGCGATTTTGCTGGCCCATTGCGCCATTCCCCCCGGAGGGCTTATATAGGCCCTATAATTCCCGTCATCGCCGATGACTACCAGCTTCGCCTCTACAGAGGTGGGCGAAGCACAAAGGAGATTTGCCATGAGCAACGCACCGCTGATGCCGAAGGCGACTGCCGTGTGGTTGGTCGATAATACCGCCCTGACGTTCGATCAGGTGGCCGATTTCACCAAAATGCACCCCCTGGAGGTGCGCGCCATCGCCGACGGCGACGCCGCCCAGGGCATCAAGGGCATGGACCCGATTTCCAACGGCCAGCTGACCCGCGAGGAGATCGAGCGCGGCGAGCGGGACCAGAATTACCGTCTCAGGCTCCAGGAGAGCAAGGTGGTGCTGCCGACCGCCGCCAAGAAGAAGGGCCCGCGCTACACCCCGGTGTCGCGCCGCCACGAGCGGCCGAGCGCGATCCTCTGGCTGGTGCGCAACCACCCCGAGCTGAAGGACGCCCAGATCATGCGGCTGGTCGGCACCACGAAGACTACGATCGCCAGCGTGCGCGACCGCACCCACTGGAACGCCTCGACCCTGACCCCGATGGACCCGGTGACGCTCGGCCTGTGCTCGCAGATCGAGCTCGATTTCGAGGTGCAGCGCGCCGCTAAGGAAAAGCCGACCACGACCGTTTACGGCGGCGCCACGCTGCTGCCGGCCTCCGAGACCACGCGCAAGGACGAGCTGGACGATCAGCCGATCGAGCGGCACGACGATCTCAATGTCGATGCCGTGTTCGCCAAGCTGAAGACGATCGGCGGCAAGAAGGCCGACGACGAAGAGTAAGCGCCGGCTGCGTTTCGCGAAGACCGGAATACAAAGCGCGGCGGGCAACCCGCCGCGTTTTTGTTTGGGGCACGCGTAGCCTTGATCCTGCAAGCGGCGCGCCGGTGGCCCGCTTTCGCTTACCCGAACGAGAAGCGCCGGTGGGCGAAATCGAGCAGCGGACGTTCGAAATAGCGATAACTCAGGGCACACAGCCCGAACGTCAGCGCGAGCGCGCCGAAGGTCAGCGAGAGGCCGGCGAGGCTCTCGACTGTCCTCGGTTGATGCAGCACGGCGAACAGCAGGTACACGATGACGTGGTGGGTGAGATACGCCGCGTAGGACGTCCTGGCGAAGAAGGTCGCGACCGAACTGCGCAGCAGCGCGAGTTTTGGCGAGCCGCGATTTTCCAGAACGACGAACAGCAGAGAACCGAAGAAGATCTCGACCTGCGTGTGCGAGAACGCCACCGACCAGCGCTTCCACCCGAACAGCCACAGCAGGGGAAGCGAAATACTCGACCATTTGAGGATGGCGGCGACGCGTCTGGAGACCTCGGCATCCGGCTTGCGATAGAGGCGCCACCAGGCGATCAGCGCGCCGATCGCAAGCGAATCGATCCTGAATTGCGGCAGCACGTACCAGCCGTAAGCGTCCGGCAGCGCGCTATCGATCAGGCGCCCGATCGGGCAGATCAGGATCGGCACGAGCAGGATCGCGAACAGCCGCTCGGACGGAATGTTCCGGACCAGCAACGGAAACAGCAGATAAAACTGCTCCTCGATCGCGAGCGACCAGGTTACGGCCAGCCAGAACGCGCCGTCGGTCTGCGCCTTGGCCATGCCGAAGTTCTGCAAGCCGAACAGGTACAACCAGCCGGGCACGCCCCTGGTGTCGAACAGATCAGGGCTTAACGAAAAATACCAACCGATCGCTGCGCAACCGCACATCAGGTAGTAGAGCGGCCAGATGCGAAACGCACGCCTGCCGTAGAAGGCCGAGTAATATCGTTCGGCCGCGCGGTGGCGCAGCAGAATATCCGTGATGAGATAGCCGGACAGAATGAAGAACAGGTCGACGCCGAAGCGGCCGACATGCAGCAGCTTCCACGGCAAGCCCTGCGGACCGTCCGGCGCGCCGAAATAGTGCCAGATGACGACGATCAGCAGTGCGATCGCGCGCAGCCCGTCGAGCTCTCCGATCCTGTCACGCTGCAACGCGGGCTCGCCTTCCACAAGCACAGGGCCTGGTCTCATCCAAAACAGCCGCTCGTGATCGCACGCGGCGCGCCGATATCTTGCCGGAATTCGGCCCGGCGGCCGTCCACGCATACCTCACCGGACGGGCGGTAACCATGGCGCCTAGAGCGTTTTCGAGCGAAGTGGATACCGGTTCGCGTGAAGAAAACGCGTCAAAGCAAGAATCTAGGGCCCCGTTCCGATTCATCGGACCGGGGCCCTAGTGACGGTCCGGATTGTTCATCATGTATTCGCCGAGATCGCGCTGCCGCCGATCGGTGCGGGCCTCGGCGTTCTGGCGCTGGACGTCGCGATCCTTGCGGCATGCGACATATTCGGGCGAGCCGACCGCCACCTTGCCGCCAGCCTGGCAGTACTGATCGTCGTCGCCCATGCTCTCCGCAATCGGCGACCGGCCGCGCTCGAGACAGCCTGCCAGCAGCGGCAGTGCGAGCAGCAGAGCGAGAGGCGCGCGCGCGGAAATGGATCGCATCCGGTGGTCCGTATCTCGTGGCACATGACAGGGAAGGCCGGGATGACCCGGCAATCCATCAAAATCAAGGCCATTTTGCTTCCGATGGGTTTCGATCAGACAAGGCCCGATTGCGCGATGATGCGCGCATTGATGGATCTCGCCCGGGGCCACCCCTCTCCCTAGCCCTCTCCCGCAAGGGGAGAGGGAACCCTTCTGCTGGTGGCTGCTGCACGTCAGGTGAGCACAATGGTCAGGCTCCCTCCCCCCTTTTGTGGGGGAGGGTTGGGGAGAGGGCGCCACAGGGCGCGCTCTCTCAAGTGCATGCAAAGCTCTGACGACGGTCTTACGCCTTGCCCTTCAGCGCCTCGCCGATTTCGTCGAGCACCTTGGGGTCCTCGATCGTCGCCGGCATGGTCCAGGGTTCGCCGTCGGCGATCTTCTTGATGGTGCCGCGCAGGATCTTGCCGGAGCGGGTCTTCGGCAGCCGCGCCACCGTGATCGCGAGCTTGAACGCCGCGACCGGCCCGAGCTTCTCGCGCACGAGCGCCACGACCTCCTTCTCGACCTGATCCGGCGCCTTGGTGACGCCCGCCTTCAGCACCAGGAAGCCGCAGGGCACCTCGCCCTTGATCGCATCCTTGACGCCGAGCACGGCGCATTCGGCGACGTCGGGATGCGAGGCGAGGATCTCCTCCATGCCGCCGGTGGAGAGCCGGTGGCCGGCGACATTGATGATGTCGTCGGTGCGGCCCATCACCCAGACATAGCCGTCCGCATCCTTGTAGCCGGCATCCGAGGTCTTGTAGTAGCCGGGGAATTCCGTGAGATAGGCGTCCCTGAAGCGATCGTCCTGCTGCCACAGCGTCGGCAGGCAGGCCGGCGGCATCGGCAGCTTGATCACGATCGAGCCCATGGTGCCCGCGGGGACCGGCTTCGCCGCCTCGTCGACGATGTCGACCTGATAGCCCGGCATCGGCACGGTCGGCGAGCCGTGCTTGACCGGCAGTTGGCCGAGCCCCACCGGATTGCCGGCAATGCACCAGCCGGTCTCGGTCTGCCACCAGTGATCGATGACCGGCACCTTCAACTGCTGCTCCGCCCATTCCACCGTCGGCGGATCGGCGCGCTCGCCGGCGAGAAACAGCGTGCGGAAGCGCGAGAGGTCGTAGCTCCTCAGCAGCTTGCCCTCGGGGTCTTCCTTCTTGATCGCACGGAATGCGGTCGGCGCGGTGAAGAAGGCAACCGCCTTGTGCTCGCTGATCACGCGCCAGAACGCACCGGCATCCGGCGTGCCGACCGGCTTGCCCTCATACATGATCGTGGTCGCGCCGTGGATCAGTGGGCCATAGACGATGTAGGAGTGGCCGACCACCCAGCCGATGTCGGAGCCGCACCACCAGATCTCGCCGGGCTTCACGCCGTAGAGATTGTGCATCGACCATTTCAGCGCCACCAGATGCCCGCCATTGTCGCGCACCACGCCCTTCGGGATTCCGGTCGTGCCCGAGGTGTAGAGGATGTAGAGCGGATCGGTCGCGGCGACCGGCACGCAGGGCGCGGCCTTGCCGGCGTCGAACGCCGCGCGGCGCAATGTCGCCCAGTCATGGTCGCGGCCCGCGATGAGCTCGCAGGCCTGCTGTGGCCGTTGCAGGATGATGCAGGTGTCGGGCTTGGTGCCGGCGAGGCGGATCGCTTCGTCGAGCAGCGGCTTGTACTGCACGATGCGCCCGGGCTCGATGCCGCAGCTCGCCGAGAAGATCAACTTCGGCTTGGCGTCGTCGATGCGGGTCGCAAGCTCCTTGGCCGCGAAGCCGCCGAACACCACGCTGTGCACCGCGCCGATCCGCGCGCAGGCGAGCATCGCGACGACGGCCTCCGGCACCATCGGCATATAGAGGATGACGCGATCGCCCTTGGCCACGCCGAAATCCTGCATGACCGCGGCCAGCGTCTGCACCTCCGCCAGAAGCTCGGAATAGGTGAATTTGGTGATGGTGTTGGTGAGCGGGGAATCGTGGATCAGCGCGACCTGGCCGGCGCGGCCGCCGGCGACGTGGCGATCCAGCGCGTTGTAGCAGGTGTTGACCACGGCGCCGGCGAACCAGCGTCCATAGGCGCCCATCGATGGATCGTAGACCTTCTTGGCCGGCTCGATCCAGTCGATCTCGCGCGCCGCTTCCGCCCAAAAGCCCTCAGGGTCTCGAAGCGAGCGGGCATACACCTCGTGATACCGGCTCTGCTGGATGTTCATCGCGTTTCTCCCTCGCGCCGTCGCGCGTCATTTGCCGACCATTGTCACGGGAAGCGGCGCGGTTTCAAGCCGAAACGACCGCGACCTTCGGCCGGTTGAGGCGAAGCTCGGCTAATAGCCGTCGACCCCGTTGATCCGCTGCAGCCGCTCGCGCATCGCCTTTTGCAGGTCATAGTCCGGCTTGCCGAATTCCGCGTTGCGGCGGGCGATGAACTGGTCCTGCTCGCGCTGCAGCTCGCGCGCCTGGCGCGGATCCTGCGCCTCACGCACCGTGCGGAAGGTCGATGCGACGATCTCGCGATCGAGATCGGCAAGCGCGGGACTGGCGCAGATCGCCTTCTCCACCGGCCGGCGCGCCTTGCGGCAATCGAAGCTCGGCTTGCCCGCGACCGCCATCATGGCGCCGATCCGCTCGAGCTCCAGCGACAACGATTTGTAGTTGGCCTTGGCGGCGGCGTGATCGGGGTTGAGCTTGACGGCGGCGCCGAAATCCATGATCGCCTTCGGCCGGTCGCCCTTGCGGCGCCACAGCTCGCCGCGCGCATTGTGAGCGTCGGCAAGCGATGGATCGAGCCGGAGCACGGTATCGTAATCTGCGATCGCGCGATCGATCATCTGCTTGCGGTCATAGGCGCTCGCGCGCGCCAGCAGCGCCTTGATTCGATCCGGCTTGACCGCCTTCTCATTGTCGATCAGCGCGCCGCAGGCATCGATGGTCTTGTCGTCATCCGTTGCCGCAGCGGCAGCGATGCAGGGTCCGGCATCGGCCTGCACATCCTTGCCGGGCTCGCTGCCGGCCGCGCGCGCAACGCCCGATGTCAGCGCGCCCGACAGGCCAACGCACAGCAGCGCCAGAACCAGATTGATGGCCCGATTTGCAGAGTTGCGTCGCATCCCGATCGCCGACAAGGCATCCCTCTCCCGCGCCCGCACCACCGACCTCCGATGTCCGGCAGCGCGCCATTTGCCGCAAAACCACACGCTGGATTATACGTCAATTGCGACGATCGGCTGCACTTGGAGCCGTACTTGGTTGGGGGTTCGCGTGCTGACATTCGAATGGATCATCGGCCTGCTGCTTGCGGCGGTGGCGCTGTCGGCGCTGGCGCGGCGGATCAAGGTGCCTTACCCGACCTTTCTTGCGCTCGGCGGCGTGCTGCTGACCCTGCTGCCATGGGCGCCGACCTGGGCCCTGGAACCGAAACTGGCGCTGGCGCTGTTCGTAGCACCAGTGCTGCTCGATGCCGCCTACGACACCTCGCTGCGCGATCTCCGCAACAACTGGCTGCCGGTCTCGACGCTGGTGGTGGTCGCGGTCGGCGTCACGACGGCCGCGGTCGCGGTGGTCGCGCACTGGTTGCGCCCGGACATGCCCTGGCCGGTCGCAATCGCGCTCGGTGCCATCGTGGCGCCACCGGACGCGGCCGCGGCTACCGCGATCCTGCGCCAGGTCAACCTACCCTACCGGATCCAGAAAATCCTCGAGGGCGAAAGCCTGCTCAACGATGCCACTTCGCTGTTGATCTATCGCGTCGCGGTCGGCCTGGTCGCCGCCGAGCACATGAAGATCCGCGAGTTCGTACCATCGATTACGGTCGCGCTGGTCGGCAGCCTCGCCGCTGGCTACCTGTTCGCGCGGGTCTGGATGATGATCACCCGCCGCATCACCGAGGCGCCGAGCGCGATCATCACGCAATTCGGCGGCACCTTCATGGTGTGGATCGTCGCCGAGCACCTCGGCCTGTCCGGTATCCTCACCATCATCGCCTATGCGATCACCATCGCCCGCACCGCGCCGGCCCGCACCTCGGCGCGGCTGCGCGTGTCGTCCTATACGGTGTGGGAAACCGTCGTCTTCGTGCTCAACGTGCTCGCCTTCATGCTGATCGGCCTGCAATTGCGCCCGATCTGGTCCGAGCTCGACGACGAGGTGCGGTGGAAATATTGCAGCTTTGCCGCCGCGATCCTCGCCGTCGTGATCCTCGCCCGCATCCTCTGGGTGATGCCCTACGGCGCCCTGCTGCGCCTGCTGAAAGCGCGCAATTGGCTGCCCGTCCATGTGGTGGAGGCCGTTCCGACCCTGAAGCGCGGCTTCATCGTATCGTGGTGCGGCATGCGCGGCATCGTCACGCTGGCGGCCGCGTTTGCGCTGCCCGAGTATTTTCCATATCGCGACCTGATCCTGCTGACGGCGTTTGCCGTGGTGCTGGGCTCGCTCGTGATCCAGGGCCTGACCTTGCGGCCGCTGATCCTGGCGCTCAATTTCGATGACGACGATCCGGTCGGGCGCGAGGCGGCCCATGCCCGCGGCGTGGTCTTTCGCGCAGCGCTCGAGGAGATCGACGCCGACCCGTCGGAAGAAGCCGAGATCCTCCGGCTGGAATACCGCGCCGTGCTGCTGCGCGCCGAAAATGACCCGGACGGCGGCCTGACCTCGCGCGAGCTGCCGTCGGATCCGATACGCCGCCGCGCCATCGCGGCCGCGCGTCAGGCGCTGCTCAATCTGCGGCGCACCGAGACCATCGGCGACGACGCGTTCCACCTCGTCGAGGAGGAGCTCGACCGGGCCGAGCTCAGCGTCGAGGCGTGATACCCCTAGCTCCTCAGGCGCCCGATTTCGAGGTGATGCCGCCGTCGACCACCAGCTCGATGCCGGTGACATATTTCGATTCGTCCGACGCAAGGAACAGCGCGGCATTGGCGACGTCCCAGGCGTCGCCCATGTGCCCCATCGGCACCTGCGCGTCGCGCGCGCGCCACATCGCCTCCACATCGCCCTTGGCGTAACTCTGCGCCAGCCCCGCGGAATGTTCGACCATCGGCGTCTTCATCAATCCGGGCAAGATCGCGTTGACCCGCACATGCTTGGAGGCAAACTCGACCGCGGTCGAGCGCGTCATCTGGTTCATCGCCGCCTTGCTCGCGTTGTAGCTGACATAGGAAATGCCGACATGGCGGATCGAGGCGATCGAGGAGATGTTGATGATCGAGCCGCCGCCCTGCTTGATCATGACGGGAATGACGTGCTTCATCGAGAAATAGGCGCTCTTGAGGTTGACCGCGAAGACGCGGTCCCACTCGGCTTCCGCCACTTCCACCACGCTGCCGACCTCGGCGATGCCGACATTGTTGTCGAGCACGTCGATGCGACCATAGGCCTTCAGGCAGGCCGCGACCATCGCCTCGACCTCGCTGGCGCGCGAGACATCGGCGGTGAATGCGGTCGCCTTGCCGCCCTCGCTGGTGATGATCTTGACCGTCTCCTCGGCCGCGGCGCCGTTGCGATCGACGCAAAACAGGCTGGCGCCCTCGCGCGCGAAGGTGACGGCGGTCGCCTTGCCATTGCCCCAGCCGGGTCCGATCGAGCCCGCCCCGACCACCATCGCAACCTTGCCCTTGAGCCGATCCATCGTTTGTTCTCCCGTTTGTTGTTGTGACGATCGTAGCCCGGATGAGCGCAGCGATATCCGGGGGCGGTGTCCCCGCATATCGCTGCGCTCATGCGAGCTACGGATCTCGGCAAACACTCATCATCGTGACATTAGCACCGATCGGATGTCCGAAAATCTCCGATAGCGTCTGGCAGCTTCCCGCATGGCACAGGTGCCATTCGCCCGCCGCGCCGGAATTGCCGAGCACGACCTCGGGCCTGGGCACCGGCGCTGGCGACCATTGAAACCAGCCATCGACGAGGCGCGCTTCCGGCGGCGGCTCCATGCCTGCGCCAGTGCCTTTGATGCGCGCCTGCTGCAGCGTGAGCCCGGCCGGCGTGACTTGCCAGTCTTCCTGCCAGGCGGTCTTCTCGATCGAATGCGTCCAGGCCAGCGTGAAGGCTGCGATCGACAGCGTCTTCACGACACCGGCGGATGCAAGGCAGAGGCTCAAGCCGCCGCCACCGCGTCGCGCGGACGCTGCCGCCATTGCCACAGCACGACCGCGGCGGCGAGCGTGAAGCCCGCCGTATCCGAGAACTGGAAATCGCCGAGCAGGCAGAGCGCGGCGCCGAAGGCGACCACGATCTCGATCAAGGTCAGCCGCGTAAACAGGAAGCCGATCGCGACGATGCCGAACAGGGCGATCGCCACCAGCGCCTTGAAAGTCGCCAGCGCCACCGCGCCGTAGAAGCCGAGCTGGGCGGCCATCGGATCGCCGGCCTGCAGCATCAGCGCCGGCGAATAGACGAAGATGAAGGGAATGACGTAGCCGGCAAGCGCGATCCGCATCGCCTCCCAGCCGATCTTGTCCGGGTTCTCCTTGGCGATCGGCGCCGCCGCCAGTGCCGCGAGCGCCACCGGCGGCGAGAGGTCGGCCATGATGCCGTAGTAGAACGCGAACATGTGGCTTGCGATCAGCGGCACGCCGAGCTTGGCGAGCGCGGGCGCGGCAAGCGCCGCGGTGATGATGTAAGTCGGGATCGTCGGGATGCCGGTGCCGAGCAGGATCGACAGCAGCATGGTCATGATCAGCGCCAGGAACAGGCTCTTGGCGCCGAGCCCGATGATCCAGCTGCCGAAGATGGTGCCGACGCCGGTCTGTGTCATCATGCCGATGATGGTGCCGACGATGGCGCAGGCCATGCCGACGGTCAGCGCCGATTTGGCGCTGTCGGCAAGCGAGTCACGGCAGGCTCGGAGCGTGGCGCGGCCACCGCGGGTGATCGCCGCAATCACGATCAATCCTGCGACGACGCTGGCCACCGGAACGATCTCGAGCCCGTGGCGCGACACCGCGGCAACCACCAGCGCAAGGCCGATCCAGAAGATGTAGCGCACGACGGTATTGGAGAAGCCGAGCGTGATGCTGGCGCCGAGGATCAGCGCGACCGTCAACGCGAGCCCCATGCTGCCGGCATAGAGCGGCGTAAAACCCTCGAACAGCATGTAGACCAGCGCCGCGAGCGGCAAGACGAGATACCAGCGCGCCACTAGCGCCTTCCAGGCGCTCGGGATCTCCGAGCGCTTCATGCCGACAAGGCCATGCTTGCCGGCTTCCAGATGCACCATCCAGAACGCCGAGGCGAAGTAAAGGATCGCCGGAATCACGGCGGCCTTGACGATCTCCGAATAGGGAACGCCGAGCGTCTCGGCCATGATGAAGGCGACCGCGCCCATCACCGGTGGCATGATCTGGCCGCCCATCGAGGCGGTGGCCTCGACACCGGCGGCGAACGCGCGGCGGTAGCCGAACTTGATCATCAAAGGAATCGTGAACTGGCCGACGGTGACGACGTTGGCGACGCCGGAGCCTGAGATCGTGCCCATCATGCCCGAGGCGAACACCGCGACCTTGGCCGGCCCGCCGCGGGTGCGGCCGAACAGGCCGAGCGAGACGTCGGTGAACAGCTGGATCATCCCCGCGCGTTCCAGGAACGAGCCGAACAGGATGAACAGGAAGATGTAGGTCGCCGAAACATAGATCGGCACGCCGTAGAAGCCTTCGGTGCCGAACGAGAGATGAGTGACGATCTGGTCGAAGTCATAGCCGCGATGATTGAACGGCGACGGCAGATATTGTCCGAAGAACCAGTAGAGCAGACAGGCGCCGCACATCAGCGGCAGCGCCGCTCCCATCAGCCGCCGCGTGCCCTCGAAGATCAGGATCGCGAGCAGCGTGCCGACTGCAAGGTCCATGTTGGTCGGATCGCCGTCGCGGGCGATCAGGTCGGCATAGAAGATCCACTGATAGAGCCCGCAGAGGAAACCGGCGGCGCCGACGATCCAGCTCACCGCGCGGCCGAAGTCAGTTTTGGCGGTGAAATTGCCGATCAAGCCGAAGGTCAGCAGGATCAGAAAACCGACATGGACGCCGCGCACCACCTGGCTCGGCAGATAATTGAAGGCCGCGACATAGAGCTGGAACACCGCAAACGCGAGACCGATGGCGTAGGCCAGATGCCCCCAGGCGCCCGGACCGAAGCCTTCCGGAAAGCCGTGCTCGAAATTGTCGAATTCAACCTTTATGGGCTGCTCGCCCGCAACCTGCTGCTGCATATGATTAGTCCCCCGCCGTGCCCGCGACGCTTATAGCACCTTGGCCAAATCGTCATGCGCGGGCCTGACCCGCGCATCCATCGAAAAATCAACGTCTTTGGAAAGATGGATGGCCGGGTCGAGCCCGGCCATGACACCTCGAAACGTAGCTGGCCCTACTTGATAAGACCCTTTTCCTTGTAATAGCGGATCGCGCCGGGATGCAGCGGCACCGGGCTGCCGATCGCAGCGGCCGCCAGCTTGATCTCCTTGCCCGCGGCGTGGGCATTGGCGAGTTCCGGCAGCGATTCGTAGACCAGCTTGGTCATCTGATAGGCGAGATCGTCCGACACCGCGCTCGAGGTGACGAGGTAGTTCACGACCGCCGCGGTCGGCACGTCCTTGTCCTGGCCGGTATAGGTGTTGGCCGGAATGATCACGGAAACGAAAGGCGGGCCGATCTTTTCGACGGTCTCCTTCGGCACGGCCACCACGGTGATGTCGCTCGAGGTCGAGAGGTCCTTCAGCGAGGCGACGCCGAGGCCGGCGGACTGCAGCGTGGCGTTGAGCTGGCGGTTCTTCATCAGGTCGACCGATTCGGCGAACGGCAGATACTCGACCTTGCCGAGATCCTTGTAGCTCATGCCGGCGGCCGCGAGGATCGCGCGCGAGTTGAGCTCGGTGCCGGACTTCGGCGCGCCGACCGACAGGCTCTTGCCCTTGAGATCGGCGAGCGTCTTGATCCCGCTTTCGGCGGTGGCGACGATCTGGATGTAGTTCGGATAGATCGCGCCAATGGTGCGGAGCTTGTCGAGCTTGGTCTTGAAGCCGGCCTCGGTGTCGCCTTCCCAGGCGGCCTTCAGCGAATCGCCGAGCGTGAAGGCGATCTCGCCTCTGCCCTGCTGCAGCAGCACCAGGTTCTCGACTGAGGCCTTGGTCGCTTGCACCTGGGTCTTCACATCGGGGATCTTGTCGCCGTAGATCTTCCCGATCGCGACGCCGAGCGGATAGTAGACGCCCGAGGTGCCGCCGGTGAGCACGTTAATGAACTGCTGGGCCTGTGCGACAGGCGCGGACAAAACACTGGCGGCCACGATCGCGGCAGCCATCAACCTTGAATACATGAGTATTATTCTCCCCTAAGCCGGGCCGGAAATTGGCCGCACGCCCCTGCCGGGTCAACCCATCCAAATGACGCATGCAGGGCCGAAAATCCCTGATAGCAGCACCACTTTACCTGCACGGGAACTCTGCGCGCCCCGCCGGGTTGAGATGCGCAATCTCGCCGCGAGGTATCACTTGCAGCCGTCCGGGACCCCCGTTGAGCGCGCGCTTGACGCGTTGAACTTCTTCCTCGCCGACGTGCGGGACGGGCTCGGCCCTTATCTGGCGATCTACCTTCTGACCGAACGGAGGTGGGACGAGGCCTCGATCGGGTCGGTGATGTCGATCGCGGCGATCGCCGGGATCGTCGCCCAGACACCGGCCGGCGCCCTGATCGACCGCAGCCGCGCCAAGCGCGCGTTGATGATCGCAGCCGCGCTCGCCGTGACCGCCGCCTGCCTGCTGCTGCCGCTGCTCGACCGGTTCGCGCTGGTCGCCGCGACGCAGGCGCTTGCGGCCGCATCGGGCTCGGTGTTCGCGCCGGCGATCGCCGCGGTGACGCTCGGCATTGTCGGCCCCAGGGCATTCGCGGCGCGGACCGGCCGCAACGAGGCCTTCAATCATGCCGGCAACGCGGTGGCTGCGGCGATCGCCGGCGGCACCGCCTACTGGTTCGGTCCCGTCGTCGTATTCTGGCTGCTCGCGGCAATGGCGCTCGCCAGCATCGCCGCGACGCTCTCGATCCCAGCCGCCGCCATCGATCACCAGGTCGCGCGCGGGCTCGACGATATCGCGGAGGAGCACGGCACGCTGCATGACCGGCCATCCGGCTTTCGCGTGCTGCTGACCTGCAAGCCGCTGCTGATCTTCGCGGCCGCGACCGTGATCTTTCATTTTGCCAATGCCGCGATGCTGCCGCTGGTCGGACAGAAGCTCGCACTGGTCAACCGCAACCTCGGAACATCGCTGATGTCGGTCTGCATCATCGCGGCGCAGCTGGTGATGGTGCCGGTCGCGATGCTGGTCGGACGCAAGGCCGACGTCTGGGGCCGCAAGCCGATCTTTGCCGTGGCGCTCGCAGTGCTGGCTGTTCGCGGCGCGCTCTATCCGTTGTCGGACAACCCGTACTGGCTGGTGTCGGTGCAATTGCTCGACGGCATCGGCGCCGGGATCTTCGGCGCGCTGTTCCCGCTCGTCGTCGCCGATCTCACGCACGGTACCGGACATTTCAACATCAGCCAGGGCGCGATCGCCACTGCGACCGGCATCGGCGGCGCGCTGAGCACGGCGGTCGCCGGGCTCATCATCGTCCACGCCGGCTACAGCGCCGCCTTCCTGTTCCTTGCGGCCGTCGCCTGTTCTGGGCTGATCGGCTACTGCGCGTTGATGCCGGAGACGTTGCGAACGGCAACGACGACAGCACGCAGGACTGCATTGGCATCGCAGAACGGATGATCTGATTCGCCGTTGGTGCTCGGCGGCAACTCGATTTGATGTCCGACAATGGTGCAATTCCGCTTCTGCATCGACCGGACACCACAGTCATTAACGTCGTCTCGCGATGACACACGCGCGCAATATTTCCGGTGCGGTGCAAAGTCAGACACAATTGCTCTCATGAACGCCAGATGACGCATTTGTTGCGCCTGTAACCGCGGCAAGACGCGGCGATTCCGCGATCATTTGAGTCGAATTGAGTCCTTTAAGGTTAGCGAGCCAATCAATGTATGAACCAGAAATTTCCATGATTGCCACCGCTCATGGATGTACGAGTCAGGCCGGGGTAATTACGGATAAGGCGGGGCATGAACCACATCAGTCACATCGGACAAACGCGAGCCGGCTGGTTCGGACATCGCAAGCTGACCCCACGCGCATGCATTGCGGACAGCAAAAAACACCTTCGGACCTTCCTCGCAGAGGCGCTGGAAGACCTCGGCTTCATCACCAGTGAATGCGGCCAGGCTTTGGAACTCGACACCGTGCTGGACGCGGAACGGCCCGATCTTCTGGTGCTCGGCGTGTCCGTGGACGGCATCGAAGTCAGTAAAATTCTCGAGACTTTGGTGAGAAAGGACTACGGCGGCAAGGTCCTCGTCATCGGCCAGCCGGACTCCATCATCGTGAAAGCGGTTCGGCAGATCGGCGATGAGTACGGCATCGCCATGCTGCCGGCCCTCTCCACCCCGTTCAGCGCCGGAACCCTTCGTGACAGTCTTGCGTCATTGATGCCGCTCGAGCCCGCACCGAGCCCGGCAGTGGATGTGCCCGAAGCGCTGAAGGCCGGCTGGCTCGAGCTGTGGTATCAGCAGAAAATTCATCTCCGGACATTGGTTCCGAGCGGCGCCGAGGCGCTGATCCGGATGCGCCATCCCGCATGGGGCGTCGTGCCGCCTGCCTACTTCATCCCCGATGAAAGCGATCCTCATTTTCATGCGCTGTCCGAGTTCGTGATCGCGCGCGCCATCGAAGACTGGCGCTATCTGCTCGAACAGATCGGACCGGTCGATCTCTCGATCAACCTGCCAATCTCGTTTCTCGCCGACGATGCTGCGGTGCGCGAGCTTTGTTACCGGATTCCGGATCATGCCGCCTTCGCCGGCCTGCTGATCGAGATCGACAGCGCCGAGGTGGTCGACAATCTCGATTTGGCGATCGATGTCGCCCGGCGCGTTCGCCTGCACAATATCGGCATCTCGATCGACAATGTCGGCGCGAACTGGCCATCCCTGCTGGGATTGCCTAACTTTCCGTTCGTCCAGCTGAAGGTCGACCATCAATACGTCACCGGTTGCGCAGATCAGCGCCTGAAGCAGACGGTGTGCCGGCGTATCGTCGAGCTCGCACACGACGCCGGCGCGCAGGTTATTGCGCAGGGGGTCGAGACGCGCGCGGACTTTCTTGCCGCGCACGAGATGGATTTCGATCAGGTCCAGGGCTACCTTTTCGGCAAGCCGATGGGCGTCAAGAAGTTCGCCCGCTCGCGCATGCACTTCTCGGAGAAACAGCCGGCGTCCTGAGGCATGGCCTCCGGTCAGGCTTGAGCGTTGCGATCGATCGCGCGCAGCGCCTCGCCGCGCGCGATCAGGCGCTTTGCGTTGGAATAGGTCGGGACTTCCAGCAGCGAGCCGTCAAGTTCGACGCGCCCAAGGCCCTGTGCCCGCGCCGCTTCGAAGGCAGCCACGATCCTGGCCGCCTGGCGCAACTCATCCTCGCTCGGCGTGAGCACGCCGTTGACGATGGCGGCGTGTGCTCGATCGACCAGGCTCTTTGCGCTGTAACCCAGCCGTCGCGCCCAGATCGTGTCGCGTTCGACGCCCGCAGCGGCGCTCCAGGTATAGGGACAATCGACCGCGACGACATTGGCGGCGCGACATTCGACGATGAAGCGTTGCCGCGCGTAAGCGAGCTCCAGACCGTCGCTGCCGCGCTCGGCGCCAAGATCGGCGGCGAGGTCTTCGGCGGCCATCAGACAACCGATGGTGCGCCGGCTCGCCGCCGCGATCGCGCCGGTCTGCACCAGGCCGCGCGCGAACTCGATGTTCGGCAACAGCGACGTTGATCCTTCGGCGATGCCATAGTCGCGCTCGAACCGTGTCACCGCCTCGTCGAGTCTCGCGACATGCTGCGGCTCGGCGACCTTCGGCAGCGCGACGATGTCAGGATGGCCGCGCATCACGGCGGCAAGATCGTCCATGCCGTCCTGGTCCAACGGATTGACGCGGACCGCGACCACCGCGCCCTGGTCGCGCCAGGCCGCGTAGAGCTCAGCGGCCAGCGCCCGCGCCTTCGGGCGCAGCGGCGGCGGGGTGAAGTCCTCGAGCTCGTGGATCAGCACGTCGGCGCCGCTGGCGGCCGCGCCTTGCAGGACCGCCTCATTGGCGCCTTCTAGAAACAGCCAGGAGCGGCACAGCGGGGCCGGGCGCGGCTTGCGCATCACGCGGCCCGCACAGCCGTCACTGAAACGTCATGTCGAGGCATTTCGAGATGTCGGAGCCGAGGCCGGACGAGATGGTGATGCAGCCGCGGATCTTCTGGGTGTTGGCGTCGCTCGCCCAGATCGCATAGCCGCCCGGACCGAAGAACGAATTGGTGTTCGGCGGCTCGGTCTCGGTGGCGTCGAACGTGTAATTGCCGTCGGTCTCGAAGATGCGCGGCTTCTTGGTGCAGCCGCCGTCGGCCTGCACGTTGATGACCTCCTTGTTGTCCCGCGTCAGCGCCAGCGAGACCTGGCAACGGAAGTATTCGGAGGTCTTGGCGTTGAACAGATAGGCGTAGGACTTGCAGGTCGACGTGTTGAGCTTGCCGGCCGACAGGCCGCGGCTGCAGGAGATCCGCTGGTTGTTGGAGAGCTTGAACTCGTCCGCCTGCGCGACTGACGCCAGCGCCATGAACGACAGAGCGACACCGATACCGATCTTCATGACGTGGTTCATCCCGATCATCCCCAGGTAGTGTTTCCGGCAATCGAAGCGTTTGTAAACGGTAACGCGAAGATAGTCGCCAAGCTTGATGCGGGAAATCACAAAGTCGCTGATGGACGATAGCGGTCGCGCCGATTGTCGTATTGACGCGCAAATGCCGTTCGTGATTTGTTCAAAAACGTGGGGACGACGCCGTTATTCTCGGCCGGAGGTGGATCATGACGCTTTTTCTGACCAAGACCTTTATTGCGACTGCGGCGCTTGCCGCGCTGACGACATGCGCATTCGCGCAGGAGGCTGCGCCCTGGGAGCTGAAGACCGACATGGGCTATGCCTATGACAAGGACGGCAAGACCTGGGCCTACAAGATGGGGACCAGCAATGCCAATACACTGCTGAAGGGAGCCAAGAAAGTGCCGAAGGGGACGCTGTTCTTCATCGGCCACAACGGCCAACTCTACATGCGCTCCGGGCCCTATCTCGAGGGCAACGGCAAGTTCATGTTCGGCTCGAATTAGAGCGTTTTCGAGCGAAGTGGACGCCGGTTCGCGTAAAGAAAACGCGTCGAGAGAAGGGTCTAGAGATTCGGTTCTGATTCAATCAGAACCGACAATGCTCTGACGTCTTCGGCAGACCTCAGAACGCCGCGGCCAATTCCCTCGCGCCGGGCTTGTTGCTGTTGGAATCCATCCGTTCGTTGGTGATGGCGAGCAGCTTGGCCACGGTGTTGTGACGGATCGCGACCGGATTGCGTTCGTAGCCGGAGCGCTGGAAGAAATTCGTGGTCGGCACCTGCTCGCGCATCGCCTGCGGCATGGTCACCATGTCGAGCCCGGTGCCGTCGCCGGTCAGGTTCATCATCTCGAGCTCGGCCGCGGACAGCGGTCTTGTGTAGCCCTTGTTGCGCGCGAAGATCACCGAGGTCAGCAGCTTGTGGGTCTGCAGCATCGGGCCGATATCGATATCGAGCACCATGGCGTGACACGCCCAGCCCTGCGGTGTATCGGCCAGGCGCTGATGCGCCGACCAGTCGTCGGGCACGGTCCGCGTGAACGCAACCATCTTCTTCAGCACCGCGAGCTTGTGCTCCATGGCCTTGCGCGCCGGGCCCTGCGTCGCCGCCACCCGCGCGGTCAGATCCCGCACGAATTCATGGCCCTGCTCGGCCAAGAGCTCGACGGTGTTGGTGGTGAGCAGCTGGTTGTAGCCCATCGCGGTGGAGATGGCGCGCTTGCCGCCATGCTCGATGCCCGCCTGCACGTCGTAATTGCCGGTGCCCCCGGTTTCGAACGAATAGACCCGCACCGCCTGCTCCGGCGTCAGTCCCGCCGCGCGCGCGTAGCGGGCATAGGCGCGCTTGAACTCCACCTCGCTCGTCGGGCGCTGCGGCGTGAACTGGAATTGTTCGGCCGCCGCCCTGACGAGATCCGAGACCACGGGAATGGTTTTGGGCGGACGCGGCGGCTTGCCGCCCTCTTCTTCCGGCGCCGGGTTGACCGGCCGCTTCGGGCCCTCATAGACCGGCGGCTGTTGCAGCACGTAATCGTCCAGCGAAATCTGTACGCGGTCGCGGCGCTTGGCGTTGCGGCCGCGCCGCTTGTCCGCGATCGCGCTCCAATAGGCGCTGGCGTCCTGCTCGAAGGCATCGCGCGCCGCCTGATATTCCTCCAGCTTGCGGCGATATTCCATGATCGCCTGCGGCGAGGCCTGCGCCATCGCATTGGCGACGGACGGCGGCAACGCATCGGCCTCGCCGGCCAGTACGGACGGCGCGCTGGCGGCGAGCGCGAGCACGACAAGTCCAGGACACAGGCGAATCAATTGCGGGCGCATGGCCTCGTTGTAGCAAGCGCCACCGCGAAGTCAGCCCGGAAATGTCCGAAGCGCAAGCGGCCGGATGCCGCGATCAGGTCCAGAATTTTCGCCACAATGCGGTGTTCTCCGGTGAAACGCTGTGGAGATTGCGATGAGAATGGCACTCTGGCTCGCCGCCGCGCTGACGCTCGCCACACCTGCGCACGCCGAGCGTCCGGATTGCGGGTCGTTTCCGGATACGCGCTCACGGTTCTCTTGTTACGAGAATGTGTCGCGGGCGCCGCCGGAACCCGCGACCGCAGCGCATTCGCCTGTTGCGCAAGGCAAGGCAATGAAGATGAACGCCCGCAAGCGGCGTCACAAATAGCCGCATCGTTGTGGCCTACTTCCATGCAAACACCGGCTGCTCGAGATCGGCGACGCGGGTGTTGCGGCCGGCGAGCACCTCACGGAACTGATAGATCAGCGCGGCGGTCGGCGCATGGATCTGCTGACCACCGAGCCGGAAGCGGATCACGCGCCGCGCGCTCTCGGGGATCGTGACGAAGGTGAACGCTTCGTCGAGCTCGATCGCATCAAGGCCAATGCGATGAACGGAAGCGACCTCGTCCGGGTTCGGCGTGATCGCCGCATGCGCACCGGCCCAGACCACGACAGGTGTGATCAGATAGCCGGACCGCGTCGGATAGTCGTCGAGCATGCCGAGCACGTCGCGCGGGCCAAGCGCCAGCCCAAGCTCCTCGTGCAGCTCGCGCAGCGCGGCCTGGGGCTGTGTCTCGCCGGCATCGCAGCGTCCACCCGGCAGCGCCCATTGCGCGCTGTGGGCGCGCAGCCGCGCGCTGCGGCGGGTCAGCAGGAAGGCCGTGCTGCTGCCGTCATCACCTTCAGTCAGCGCGATCGCGACCGCCGCCCGCTTCAGCGTCGGCGCGGCATCGGCCGGCGCGAGCCGCGCGAACGCGGCGCAGAGCTCTGCGATATTCCGCCGGGTGGCATCGTCAAATGTGCGGGCCATGGAGCTTGACTACAACACAACAGCGTTTGATGAAATGAGCGGAACGACATGCCTCCTGCGATCAATCATTTGCAAGCAAGGGATCCCTCCTCATGACGGCCAAGGCCGCGGACAAACTCAAATCCGACGGCTGGAAGATCGCCGACACCACGGGTTTCCTGACGCTGATCGGCCCGTTGTGGGAGCGATTGAAGGACGGCGCGCTCGAGCTCGCGCTGATTACCGAGGACAAGCACCACAATCGCCGCGGCCTGGTGCAGGGCGGCGTGATCATGACCTTTGCCGACCGCGCCTGCGGCATGGCCGCGCGCTTCGTCTCGGGGAAGCCGACGCTTGCGACGGTGCAGCTCGACACTCATTTCGTCGAGGCTGGCAAGATCGGCGAGATCCTGACGACGCGTCCGCGCGTGGTGCGCTCGACCCGCAGCCTGATCTTCATCACGGCCGAGGTGACCGCCGACAAGCGCTGCATCGCGATGGCCAATGGCGTGTTCAAGGTTCTGAAGAACGAGAGTTGACCATCGTCGTTCCGGGGCGATGCGGAGCATCGAACCCCAATACGCAATTGCGTATTGTGGAACCTCGAGATTCCGGGTCTGGTCCTTCGGACCATGCCGGAACGACACCGGAGGGAGTGCCCGATGCATTATCGCCAGCTTGGCCGCAGCGGCCTGAAGGTCTCGCCGATCTGCCTCGGCACCATGATGTTCGGCGGACCGACCGATGAGGCGACCTCGTCGCGGATCGCGGCGAAGGCGCGCGAGGCCGGCATCAATTTCATCGACAGCGCCGACGCCTATAATGGCGGCAAGTCCGAGGAGGTCGTGGGACGCGCGATCTCGAACAGCCGTTCGAACTGGGTGCTCGCGACCAAGCTCGCCAATCCGATCGGCGACGATCCGAACCATGGCGGGCTGTCGCGGCGGTGGGTGTTCCAGGCCGCAGACGAAAGCCTGAAGCGGCTCGGCACCGACTACATCGACGTCTACTACCTGCACAAGGAAGACCACACGACGCCGCTCGACGAGACGGTGCGCGCGATGGGCGACCTGATCCGCGCTGGCAAGGCGCGCTATTTCGGTGTCTCCAACTACCGTGCCTGGCGCGTCGCCGAGATCTGCAACATCTGCGACCGGCTCGGCATCGACCGTCCCGTCGCGAGCCAGCCCTATTACAATGCGATGAACCGGATGCCGGAGGTCGAGCATTTCCCGGCCTGCGCCTATTACGGCCTCGGCATCGTGCCCTATAGCCCGCTGGCGCGCGGCGTGCTGACCGGCAAATACGCACCCGACGCCGCGCCGCCTGCCGACACCCGCGCCGGCCGCAACGACAAGCGCATGATGCAGACCGAGTGGCGGCCGGAATCGCTGCAGCTCGCGCAGGAGATCAAGCGCCATGCCGAGAGCCGTGGCATCACCGCCGGGCAGTTCGCGGTGTCCTGGGTGCTGAACTCGTCGTTCGTCAGCGCGGTCATTGCAGGCCCGCGCACCGAAGCGCAATGGGACGACTACATCCGCGCGCTCGATTATCGCTTCACCGCCGAGGACGAAGCCCTGATCGACCGCCTCGTCGTCGCCGGCCATCCCTCGACGCCGGGCTTCAACGATCCCGCCTATCCGATCGAGGGACGCCGCGCGCGGACCGGATAGCGTCCAGCCTTCGGCACTCCCCTCGGCTACGCCGAAGTCACGTTTCGTAGCTTCCGAATTGCGCAAGCGCCACACAGGCTGCACCATCGGCGCATGGAAATGCTGATGCTGGTGCTGCAATGACGGCATCCAATGTACTGGACTGGATCGTGGCTCTCCTGGTGTGCTGGGCGAGCCTGACCGCGATCTTCGAGCCTTCGCGCGGGGCCTCGCAGTGCGATGCTCCCATCGTGACGAGCAGCGCGGCGCAATCGCCGCCGGCGATTCCGACGCAGGCGGAGTTCGAGGAGATGATCCGGGACATGAAGCTGCACGACTGAGCAAAGCTGCGGAAAGCCTTTCGTCTCCCAATTGCATCCCCGAAATGAAACAGGGCGGCGCCGCAGCGCCGCCCTGTCCCTGATTGCCGTTACCGGCCGCTTACTCGTCCAATTTACTTGGCGAGATCGAAGCGATCGGCGTTCATCACCTTGGCCCAGGCCGCGACGAAGTCGTTCACGAACTGCTCCTTGGCATCCGACGAGCCGTAGACCTCGGCGAACGCGCGCAGCTGCGAGTGCGAACCGAAGATCAGGTCGACGCGGGTACCGGTCCACTTCACCGCCTTGGTCGTGCGGTCGCGGCCCTCATAGACGCCCTGGCCGGCATCGCTCCACACCGTGCCCATGTCGAGCAGGTTGAGGAAGAAGTCGTTGGTCAGCGTCCCCGGCTTGCCGGTGAAGACGCCGTGCTTCGACTTCTTGGCGTTGGCGCCGAGCACGCGCAGGCCGCCGACGAGGACCGTCAATTCCGGTCCGGTCAGCCGCAGGAGCTGCGCACGATCGACCAATGCCTCCTCGGGCTGCAGGAACTGATGCTTGCCGCTGATATAGTTGCGGAAGCCGTCAGCCCGCGGCTCGAGCGGAGCGAACGATTCGACGTCGGTCTGGTCCTGCGTCGCATCGGTGCGGCCCGGCGTGAAGGGGACCTTCACATGGGTGCCGCCGTCCTTCGCCGCCTTCTCGATCGCCGCCGCGCCGCCGAGCACGATGAGATCGGCGAGCGAGACCTTCTTGCCGAACTCCTTCTGAATGGCTTCGAGCTTGGCCAGCACACCCTTGAGCTGGGCCGGCTCGTTGACATCCCAGTCCTTCTGCGGAGCAAGGCGGATGCGCGCGCCGTTGGCGCCGCCGCGCTTGTCGGAGCCGCGGAACGTGGAGGCCGAGGCCCATGCGGTCGACACCAGTTCGGACACCGAAAGACCCGAGGCGAGGATCTTGGCCTTGAGCGCCTCGATATCCTTGTCGTCGATCACGGCGTGATCGAGCGCCGGCACCGGATCCTGCCAGATCAGCGTCTCCTTCGGCACCAGCGGGCCGAGGTAGCGCACGATCGGACCCATGTCGCGGTGCGTGAGCTTGAACCAGGCGCGGGCGAAGGCGTCCGCGAACTGATCCGGATGCTCGTAGAACCGGCGCGAGATCTTCTCATAGGCCGGGTCGTAGCGCAGCGAGAGGTCGGTGGTCAGCATGGTCGGGACATGCTTCTTCGAAGAATCGAACGCGTCCGGAATGACGGCGTCGGCGCCCTTTGCCTTCCACTGCTTCGCACCCGCCGGGCTCTTCGTCAGCTCCCATTCGTACTTGAACAGGTTCTCGAAGAAGTGGTTGCTCCACTTGGTCGGGGTCTGGGTCCAGGTGACTTCGGGACCGCCGGTGATCGCGTCAGCGCCGACGCCGGTGCCGAACTTGCTCTTCCACCCCAAGCCCTGATCCTCGATCGCGCCACCTTCCGGCTCCGGACCGATCAACGACGGATCGCCCGCACCGTGGGTCTTGCCGAAGGTGTGGCCACCGGCGATCAGCGCAACCGTCTCCTCGTCGTTCATCGCCATGCGGAAGAACGTCTCGCGGATATCTTTCGCGGCGGCAACCGGGTCCGGATTGCCGTTCGGGCCTTCCGGGTTGACGTAGATCAGGCCCATCTGCACCGCCCCGAGCGGCTCGGAGAGCTGACGCTCGCCGCTGTAGCGCTCGTCGCCGAGCCAGGTGCCTTCCGGACCCCAGTACAGCTCTTCCGGCTCCCATACGTCGGCTCGGCCACCGGCAAAACCGAACGTCTTGAAGCCCATCGATTCCAGCGCCACGTTGCCGGCGAGGACCATCAGGTCGGCCCAGGAGATCTTGCGGCCGTATTTCTGCTTGATCGGCCACAGCAGCCGCCGCGCCTTGTCGAGGTTGGCGTTGTCAGGCCAGCTGTTGAGCGGGGCGAAACGCTGCTGACCGGCACCGGCGCCACCGCGGCCGTCGGTGATGCGATAGGTACCCGCCGAGTGCCAGGCCATGCGGATCATCAGGCCACCGTAATGGCCGAAGTCGGCCGGCCACCATTCCTGCGACGTCGTCATCAGGGCCGTGAGGTCCTTGATCACGGCGTTGAGATCGAGGGACTTGAATTCCTTGGCGTAGTCGAAGCCCTTGCCCATCGGATCGGACAGGTTGGAATTGTGATGCAGCACCTGAACGTCGAGCGTCTCCGGCCACCAGTCGCGATTCGCGTGCCCGCGGGGCCCGCCCGTGAATGGGCATTTGCCCGCGCCGTCGTCGGTTTTTGCGTCCATGTTTCTTCTCCGAGGTGATGGATTCTGGAATGCGCTGGAGCTCTTCCAAGAACGATTCTACGCGCCCCAATCCATCAGGTGAAATTGACTTTAGTGATCGCGTCGATAAGATAATCTGATGATAAATGTCACACTCCGGCAACTGAGGTATTTCGATGCGCTGGCCCAGCACGGGCATTTCGGGCGCGCCGCGGATGCCTGCGCGGTGTCGCAGCCGGCGCTGTCGATGCAGATCCGCGAGTTGGAACGGGCGGTCGGCGGCGTGCTGATCGAACGCAATGCCCGGCAGGTCACCCTGACGACCTTCGGCGAGGACCTGCTGCATCGCGTGCGCGACATCCTGCGCTCGGTCGACGAGCTCGGCGACTTCGCGCGCGCCTCGCGCGACAAGCTCGCCGGGCGGCTGCGCGTCGGCATGATCCCGACCATTGCGCCATATCTGCTGCCGCGGGTGATCGAGACGCTGGCGCGGCTGCATCCCGAGCTCGACATCCATGTCCGCGAGACGCTGACGCCGAAGCTGATCAAGGAAGTCGCCGAGGGCCGGCTCGACACCGCGATCGTGGCACTGCCGGTGCATGAACCGTCGCTGACCGAGGTCGCGCTGTTCTCCGAGAATTTCCTGCTGGTGCGGCCGGGCGAGGACGCCAAGACGCCGGTGCCGAGCGCCGAGATGCTGCGCGAGATGCGGCTGCTGCTGCTCGAGGAAGGCCACTGCTTCCGCGACCAGGCGCTGTCGTTCTGCAACATGCAATCCTCGCCGCCGCGCGAGGTGCTGGATGCGAGCTCGCTGTCGACGCTGGTGCAGATGGTCGGCGCCGGCATCGGCGTCACCCTGATCCCCGAGATGGCCGTAACGGTCGAGACGCGCTCCGCGCCGGTGACGGTCTCGCGCTTCAAGAACCCGCAGCCCTCGCGCACCATCGGCATGGTCTGGCGCAAGACCAGCCCGCTCGCCGCGCAACTCCAGCAGATCGCCGAAGTGGTCAGCCTCGCTGCCCGGGAATTGCGTGCGCCGAAGGGTGATGGCGCGAAAGAGCCAATGAAACGGGCGGGGCGAAGGAAGGTGGCGTGATTGGGTCGGGGTGCGGCGGAGACGATGCCGTCCGTGTTTGACGCACACGTCGCGCCATACTTACGGCTGTCGTCCCTGCGAAAGCAGGGACCCATAACCACGAATGTTCATTGTTGAGCAATTCTGGACGACGAATCCCATTCACTACGTCTGCTGCGGAGTGTGGGTCCCTGCTTCGCAGGGACGACATCGAATATGTTGCACGGTCTGTGAATCATACGTCCGCGGTCTCGCGGCGAATGACGAGATGAGGCAGCGCCCCTACTTCTCCAGATATTTCTTCATCTCAGCGATCAGGCCGTCGCGCAGCTCGGGGCGCTTGAGGCCGAAGGCGATGTTGGCGCGGAGGAAGCCGGGCTTGGAGCCGCAATCGTGGCGCTCGCCCTCGAACTCGACGCCGTAGAACTTCTGCGTCTTGGCGAGACCGATCATCGCGTCGGTGAGCTGGATCTCGCCGCCGGCGCCGCGCTCCTGCGTGGCCAGGATGTTGAAGATTTCCGGCTGCAGAATGTAGCGGCCGGTGATCGAGAGATTGGACGGCGCGGTGCCCTTCGGCGGCTTCTCGACCATGCCGTCGACCTCGAAGATGTTGCCGGTGCGTTTTCCCACGCCGCAGATGCCGTATTGATGGGTAAGCTCGTCGGGCACCGCCTCGACCGCGATCACGTTCGACTTGTCGCCGAGCTTGTTGGCGGCGTCGATCATCTGCTTCAGGCAGCCCGGCGTGTTCAGCACCAGCTCATCCGGCAGCACCACCGCGAACGGCTCGTTGCCGACGATGTCGCGCGCGCACCACACCGCGTGGCCGAGCCCGAGCGGCGATTGCTGCCGGGTGAAGCTCATCGCGCCGGCTTCCGGCTGGTTCTGCGCCAGGATGTCCTGTTCGGTCTTCTTGCCGCGTTGCGCGAGCGTGGTGTCGAGCTCGAACATGCGGTCGAAGTGATCCTCGATGACGCCCTTGTTGCGGCCGGTGACGAACACGAAGTGCTCGATGCCGGCCTCACGGGCCTCATCCACGACGTACTGGATCAGGGGCTTGTCGACGATCGTCAGCATCTCCTTCGGCATTGCCTTGGTGGCAGGCAGCACGCGGGTGCCGAGACCGGCGACGGGAAATACGGCTTTGCGGATCTTCATGGGATTATCGGGAGCCTTGAAACGGGTGGGACGGCGGCGCGAAATTTAATCGCTTCTTCGTACCCGTTTTGCAGCCGAGAACAAAGGCGGATGTGTGATGCGCACGGATCCCCTTTTTCCACCCATGCGTTTGGCTTACCGAGGCATCCCGACGGCCCGCACATTGGCGCGCGACGGCGCTGACGTACCGTGAGACGCAGCCGTCGCGTTGGCAGATGACGCGATCCAGCGGCGATATTTGCGGGTGAGCGACGCCGTGCGCAACTGGGCGAGAACCAACGCCTTCAGCGGCGAAACGTTTGGATTGGCCGTGCCGCCCCGGCTCAACCGCCGCAGCTGGAATTTCACGACCGCCATGGCAGCAAGCGAGGCCAGCGGCTTGCTCTTCCAGCTGATGGGCGCGACTTCTGGCCGCAGATCCTCGCCGCGGCGCCACGCATTCGGCAGATCCGGCCTGATGGCGAGCGCAGTGGCGATACCCGCGATGGCGACGCCGCTGTCGAGCACCTGCTGCACGATGCCGATGCGGCGAATGCCGCCGGTGACCATGACCGGCATCCTGGCGACCCCGGCGATATCGCGTGCGAAGTCGAGGAAATAGGCCTCGCGCGCCAGCTTGCGGCCATCGCGTGCATCGCCCTGCATCGCCGGCGCCTCGTAGCTGCCGCCCGACAGTTCCACCAGATCCACGGGCAATTCATTCAGCATCTCGACGACGGTCTTCGCATCGGCTGCATCGAATCCGCCGCGCTGGAAATCGGCCGAGTTCAATTTGACCGCGACCGAGAAGCCCGGCGCCACCGCCGCACGGACCGCCTTGACGGTTTCGATCAACAGACACGCCCGGTTTTGCAGCGAGCCGCCCCAGCGGTCGGTGCGCCGGTTGCTCAAGGGCGACAGGAACTGGCTGATCAGATAGCCGTGCGCCGCATGGATCTGCACGCCGGAGAAGCCGGCTTGCTCTGCGAGTTTCGCGGCCGTGACGAAGCGCGCGATCACCTCGTCGATGTCGTGCTCGGTCATCGCTTTGGGCATCGCAAACAAGTTCGAATGCTTGCCGAGATCGAGCGGCACTGCCGATGGCGCCAGCGTCTGCTGGCCCATGTTTTTCATCATCTGCCGGCCCGGATGATTGAGCTGCAACCAGATTTGCGCGCCCCTGGAGCGGCCAATCCGCGCCCAGTTCCGAAAGGCTTCAAGCGGCGTGCCGTCCTCCAGCACGACGCCACCCGGTCCGGTCATGGCGCGGCGATCGATCATGACGTTGCCGGTGATGATGAGGCCGGCGCCGCCGTCGGCCCAGGCCTGATAGAGGCGCAGCAGTTCGGCCGACGGGAAATGCCCGGCGTCAGCCATGTTCTCCTCCATCGCCGCCTTGGCGATGCGGTTGGGAACGCTGGTCCCGTTGGGCAAAGTGAGGGAATCGAACGGCGACATGTGCCAAGCTTCCTTATCGAGTTCCTTGTTGATCTGCGCCCACCCTAACCTTAAAGTGAACTTTAAGGTCAAGCAGCCAAGGGAGCACCGCAGTGAAGATCGGGGAACTGGCTCGGGAGTCGGGCCTGGCGCCGTCGCGCATCCGCTTCTACGAGCGCGAGGGCCTGATCGGGTCGATCGATCGCGGCCTGAATGGCTATCGGCAGTATTCGCGCGGAACCAGGCAGGTCCTTGAGATCATCGTGATGGCCCAGCAGGCCGGGTTTTCGCTCGACGAGATCCGGAACCTGCTGCCGCCGCACGGCAACGGAGACTGGAGCCGCGACACGCTGGTGGCCGCGCTCAAGGCCAGGGTGGTCGAGGTCGCAGCCCTGCAGCGCCGCTTGTCCGAAACCCAGGCCGGGCTCGAGGCCGTGATCGCGCGAATCGAAGCCACGCCGCCGGGCGGTGACTGCTTTGAGAATGCCGAAGCTGTCCTGGCCGGTCTCAGGGAACAGCCAAAAGCGGGTTGACGACGCCGGACAATTTGTCCCGGTCAAACCATCGCGCGCGATTTCGTCACGCCCCAAATGCTGCGCTTTGTTAAGCTATTGGAAACCGTGACGGGGCCTTCTGAGGCGGCACGATTTTGACAGGCACACGACACATGCGCGCGACCGGAACATCAAGGACCAGGCTTTGCAGCGCGAGCCTGATCGCACTGGCCCTGCTACTGCCGGGCGCGACGCAAGCTCAATCGGCCGGCAACGGCCTGACCAACCTGATCGACAGCATCTTCTCCCCGAACGCCGCGACGCCGCCGCAGGCCGCAACCGGACAGGATGGCGCAGCGCCGCCCTGGAGCGGAGAAGACGGCGCCTCCGGCCATCCGCTGATGACGGCCGCAGCGATCCGCCAGGCCGCGTCCGACTTCCCGAACTGCGTCGCAGCGATGTGGCCGGATGCCGCGCGGCGCAACATCACCCAGCAAAATTTCGAGCGCTTCACCGCGGGCCTGCAGCCCGACCTGCGCATCATGGATCTCCTGGATTCGCAGCCGGAATTCACCAAGGCGATCTGGGACTATCTCGACATTCTCGTCAGCGACACCAGGCTCGCAAAGGGCCGCGATATCCTTGCGAAATACAAGGCGCAGTTCGACGCGACCGAGAAGGCCTATGGCGTCGATCGCTACATCATCGCGGCGATCTGGGGCATCGAGTCGAACTACTCGACTCAGATGGGCGATCGCAGCGTGGTGCAGTCGACCGCGACGCTCGCCTGCATCGGCCGCCGTCAGGCCTATTTCAAGGACGAATTCCTGTCGGCGCTCGAAATTCTCAACCGCGGCGATCTCAAACCCGAGCAGATGCGCGGCTCCTGGGCCGGCGCGTTCGGCCCGACCCAGTTCATGCCGACCGCGTTCAAGCGGTACGCGGTCGACGGCGATGGCGACGGCCGCCGAGACGTCGTCGACGATCCGAGCGACCTGATCGCCTCGACCGCCAACAATCTGAAGAAGGACGGCTGGCAGACCGGCGCGAGCTGGGGCTACGAGGTCGTGCTGCCGCAGGGCCTGAACTACATGCTGGCAGACCGCGCCAAGGCGATGCCGCTGTCGCAATGGGAGCAACTCGGCGTCAAGCGGCCCAACGGCCAGGCGTTCCCGCGGCCCTCCGACAAGGCCTATCTGCTGGCGCCCGCCGGTGCCGAAGGTCCGGGCTTCCTGATGCTGCAGAATTTCCGGGTGATCATGAAGTACAACCCGGCCGAGGCCTATGCACTCGCGATCGGCCATTTCGCCGACCGCCTGCGCGGCGGCCAGCCCTTCGTGCAGCCCTGGCCGCGCCAGGAGCGGGTGCTGTCACGCGCCGAACGGCTGGAACTGCAGCAGCTGCTGGCCCAGCGCGGCTTCTACAAGGGCACGCCCGACGGCCAGTTCGGCGGCCAGACCCGCGAGGCGCTGCGCGGCTTCCAGGTCTCGATCGGGACGCCGGCCGACGGTTTTGCCACCGCCGAGGTGCTGGAGCGGCTGCGGGGGCGGTAGGGCGGCGGCCACGACCTCCCTGCACCTCTCCCGCTTGCGGGGGAGGTCGGATTGCATCGGAGATGCAATCCGGGTGGGGGCTCTCTCCACACAATGACTGGCCCCATCGCGGCGACACCCCCACCCCACCCCTCCCCCGCAAGCGGGAGAGGGAGTGCAGTTCCGGAGTGGCGACCGAAGAGCCCCCCAAAACTAACCGTGAAATCCGATATTTGCCCGGCGCCTTGACGGCGGCCGGAGGCACCCGATTTATGGTGGAAAAGCTGCCCGCTTGCGGCCCGATTCCGCTAATATGCTCACGTACTTCCTGATCATTGCGACGAACTCGATGGCGAAGCCGAAATCCTTCCTGCGCCTATTCACCGAAGCCGGTCCGCTGATCGCGCTGACGGTGGCGCTTGCGCTGTTGATCGGCATTGCCGAGCCCGCCTCGGCGCAGTTCTTCGGCTTCCCCGGCTTCGGTGGCGGACCGCCGCAACCGCAGCGCCGCGCTCCACCGCAGCACGGTGGCGGTGGCGGCTGGTTCGGGGGCGATTTCTTCGCACCATTCCAGCAGCAGCCGCAATCATCACAGCCGCAGCGGCCACGCGAGGATTTCTCGCGCGCTCCGCCGCCAGCCAAGCGCGAAGCCGCCGCCGAGCGCAACGTGCTGGTGATCGGCGACGCCATGGCCGACTGGCTCGCCTACGGCCTGGAAGACGCCTATTCCGACCAACCCGACATGGGCGTGATCCGCAAGCACAAGACGGTCTCCGGCCTGATCCGCTATCAGCCCAAGGGCGACCCGGCGGATTGGGCTGCGGCCGCCAAGGGCATTCTCGCCACCGAGAACCCCGACGCCATCGTCGTGATGCTCGGCCTCAACGACCGCACCTCGATCCGCGAACCGGTCGTGGAGAAGAAGGTCGACAAGAAGGACGAGAAAAAGGACGCGCGCGCCAAGCCGGACGCCAAGCCCGGCGACAAGCCCGATGCCGCCGCCAAGACCGATGGCAAGACTGACGGCAAGACCGATAGCAAGGCGGACAGCAAGCCGGCCGATGCCGAGCTGCCAGCCGACGACGCCGACACGGACTCACAGGCCGCGCCGGAAAAGACCGCGCGCTCGCCCAATGGCCTCTATGACTTCCGCGACGACCGCTGGGTCGAGCTCTACGGCAAGAAGATCGAGGAGTTGATCAACGTGCTGAAGAGCAAGGGCGTGCCGGTGCTGTGGGTCGGCCTGCCCGCGATCCGCGGCCAGAAGGGCACGTCGGACATGCTGTTCCTCGACGCGCTCTATCGCGACGGCGCCGGCAAGGCCGGCATCACCTATGTCGACGTCTGGGACGGCTTTGTCGACGAGGCCGGCCGCTTCATGCCGAAGGGCCCGGACTTCGAAGGCCAGCCGCGCAAGCTGCGCTCCGATGACGGCGTATTCTTCACCAAGGCCGGCGCGCGGAAGCTCGCGCACTATGTCGAGCGCGAGGTGACCCGCCTGCTCGCGGTGCGCACCGGCCCGATCGCGCTGCCGAGCGAACCGGCAACGCCCGAGACCAGCACCGAGCCCGGCAAGCCCGCGCCGCGGCCGCTGGCAGGCCCCGTGCTGCCGCTGGTCGCCTCCACCGTCGGTACCGATCAGTTGCTCGGCGGCCCCGGCTCGCGGCCCGCCGCCGTGGATGCGCTCGCCGCACGCACGCTGGTGAAGGGCGAGGCACTGGCGCCGCCGGCCGGCCGCGCCGATGATTTCGCATGGCCACGCCGCGAAATGGGGCGCGAGCAGGCCAAAGGCGACGTGCCGGTTGCCGCGACCACGCCGGCCGCTCCGGCGGGAGGCCCTGCGAATCCGCCGCCCTCGACCACGGCGATCGCGCCCGACGGCTCGATCATCACCGCTCCGAAGCCGCCAAGGCGCGTGTTCCGTCCGGCCCAGGCCCAGCCGCAACAGCAGCCACAGACGCAGCCTTGGCTGCGCGACATCTTCGGATTCGGCGCGCCGCAGCAGCAGCGCCCGCTGGTCGCCCCGCCGCCGCGCCCGCCGCGCAATGTCGGACAGCGTGCCGCGGTGCCGGGGAATCCCTGGCAGTAGGCGGCGCGCGCTCTCATCGAATTGAAGCTAGATCCACGTCATTGCGAGCCATCCGGTCGGCGCGAAGCGCCGCCGGGCGACAAGCTCCGCGAAGCAATCCATCGATCCGCACGCGCGGACGGATGGATTGCTTCGTCGCTTCGCTCCTCGCAATGACCGCGAGCGAGCTGGTGTCGACCGCAATTAATAACGCCAGCGTGACGGCGGGCGGCGCGGCTGGCGCGTCATCAACAGCGCCAGCGCAAAGCCGATGCCGCCGGCAATCAGGAGCGAACCGAGCGGATTGTCCTGCACCGTTTGCGCCATCGCCCTCTGTCCGCTGCGAACGGTCTCGCCGCGGTTCTCATAAGCATCCTTGGCGTAGTTGACCGCGGTGTCGGCGGCGTCGCGCGCGACATCCTTGGCCTGGCCGTAGAGATCCTGCACCGCGCCTGCGGCCTCGCGCGCGCGGCCCGACGCCTGCGTCTGCGCATCGCCGGTCGCATCGCCGACGGCGCCTTCGGCCTTGCCCGCGAATTCCTTCGCCGTTCCGAAAATCCGATCCTTGTCCATCACGATTGCTCCTTGAACTGTCAGGGAGCCAACCGCCGAACCTCGCGCAAGTTCCTAGAGCTAAAGAATGAGCCCGCCATCGACGATGATGGTCTGGCCGACGATGTAGGAGGCGAGCGGCGACGCCAGAAACAGCGCGGCGCCGGCCATGTCGGCAGGCGTGCCGAGACGCTTCAGCGGAATGCGCTCGAGGGCGCCTTCGAGCCGCTTTGGATTTGCCGTCGTCGCCTTGGTCATCTTGGTGTCGACGAGACCCGGCGCGATACCGTTGACGCGGATGCCGTTCTCGGCCCAAGCCTCGCCGAGCGTGCGCGTCAGCCCGACGGCGCCGGTCTTCGAGGCGTTGTAGGCCGGATTGCCCATGGTGGAATGGTAGGCCGCGGTCGAGCTCACGATGATCAGCGACCCTTTGCTCGCGCTCAGCATCGCGTGGAATTTGGTGGCGCAGGCCATCAGGCTCATCAAATTGACTTCCATCACCTTGCGGAATCCTTCCATCTGGAATTCCCCGCGGCGGTAAATCACCGCGCCCTGCGCCAGCACCAGCACGTCGAGCCGATCGAACGACGGTGTGAGATCTTCGATCGCCTGCGGATTGCTGACATCGAGCTGCGCATAGGCCAGGCCCTCGAGATGCGAGCCTTCCTCTGCGGAATAGTCGGTCGCCTGCGCGCGGGTACCGTACACGGCAACGCGCGCGCCCTTGGCGCGGAAGGCCTGCGCGATGCCGTTGCCGATGCCGCTGGAGCCACCGACCACCAGTACCTGCTTGCCGCCGAAATCGAGCTCGTTCATCGCGTTCCTCTCCCGTGCTGTTTTCTGGATTGAGCATGATCCTTTTCGAAAAGCCAACGCAAAAGCCTACGCAGAACTTGCGTTAACGCGCTGCGCGCGCGGCGATATCGGATCACCGGTTTGACGTCTTTGCGGATCGGTGCCAGCGTTGCCGGTCGCACAACGCGCCAAATTTCATCTCGCGAGAATCTGTCATGTCCGAATTCAAACAGCTCAGCCGCTCGGTGAAGGGCCTCACCGTTCTCGTCACCGGTGCCGCCAGCGGCATGGGCCGCGCCACCGCGCGCGTGTTCGCCGATGAAGGCGCCTATGTCGCGGTCACCGACCTGACCGAAGATGGCACGCAGGCGGTGGCGAAGGAGATCGCCGCAAGCGGCGGCTCGGCCAAGGCCTGGACGCTCGACGTCAGTGATCGTGACGCGATTACAAAGGTCGTCAACGATGTCGCCGCGCATTTCGGCGGGCTCGACATCATCGTCAACAATGCCGGCATCTCGGTGCGCGTGGCGATCGACGATCCCGGGTACGAGGACGCCTGGGCGAAGGGCATCGCGGTGATGTTGACGGCGCATCCGCGCATCATTCGCGCCGCACTGCCATACCTGCGCAAGTCGCGATCGCCGCGCATCGTCAACATCGCCTCGACCGAGGCGCTCGGCGCGACCGGGATGCACAGCCCCTACTCCGCGGCAAAGGGCGGCGTCACCAGCCTGACCCGCTCGCTCGCGGTGGAACTGGGACGCGAAGGCATCACCGTAAACTGCATCTGCCCGGGCCCGATCCGCACCGCCATCACCGACCGCATCTCCGAGGAGCACAAGACGATCTACGCCAAGCGCCGCACCGCGCTCGGCCGTTACGGCGATCCGGAAGAGGTCGCGCACATGACGCTGAGCCTGTGCCTGCCCGCCGCATCTTTCCTGACCGGCGCGGTGATTCCCGTCGACGGCGGGTTGATGGCGCGGAATGCCTGATCCGCGTCTGGTCGCGAAGCGTTGACAGCGCGCGCGCCGGGAGTAGCCTTCTCGTCAAACGAAGCGGGACAACCGCCCGCGGGATACGGGGAGAAACGCCAATGACGGTCCTGATCCGGCAGCTTCACAAGCATTTCGTCGGCGAGGTCTCCGGCGTCGATCTGCGCAAGCCGCTGACGAAGCAGGAAGCGATCGACATCGAGGCCGGCATGGACAAATACGCCGTGCTCGTCTTCCACGGCCAGGACATATCAGACGAACAGCAGATGGCGTTCGCGCTGAACTTCGGCGAGCGCGAGAACGCGCGCGGCGGCACGGTGACGAAGAAGGAAGACTACCGCCTCTCCTCCGGGCTCAACGATGTCTCCAATCTCGGCAAGGACGGCAAGCCGCTGCCGAAGGATCACCGCACCCACCTGTTCAATCTCGGCAACTGCCTGTGGCACTCTGACAGCTCGTTCCGGCCGATCCCGGCGAAATTCTCGCTGCTGTCGGCGCGCATCGTCAACCCGAAGGGCGGCAACACCGAGTTCGCCGACATGCGCGCCGCCTATGACGCGCTCGACGACGAGACCAAGACCGAGATCGACGACATGATCTGCGAGCACTCGCTGATGTATTCGCGCGGCTCGCTCGGCTTCCTCGACTACACCGACGAGGAGAAGGAGATGTTCAAGCCGGTGCTGCAGCGCCTGGTGCGCACCCACCCGGTGCACGGCCGCAAGTCGCTGTATCTGTCCTCGCATGCCGGCGCCATCAGGGGCATGAGCATGCCGGAGGCGCGGCTGCTGCTGCGCGATCTCACCGAGCACGCCACACAGCCGGAATTCGTCTATGTGCACAAATGGACGGTGCATGACCTCGTGATGTGGGACAACCGCCAGACCGTGCACCGCGTGCGCCGCTACGACCAGTCGCAGCCCCGCGACATGCGCCGCGCCACGGTCGCCGGCACCCAGCCGACGGTGGCGCAGGAGGCGGCGGAGTAGCGGGCGCCGCCATCGTAGCCAAAATCACTGCCGTCGTCCCGGGCAGGCGTCAGCGCGACCCGGGACCCATAACCACAGGGCGCCGTTGTTGCGTGACGCTGCGGCCCCAGCGCAGCGTCACAACTGCATGTTGGGGTTATGGGTCCCTGCTTTCGCAGGGACGACACCGAGATGGAGGCGCGGTTGTAGGCAATCCCACAGCCGTCGTCCCGGGCAAGCGAAGCGCGACCCGGGACCCATAACCACAGGGCGCCGTTGTGGCGCGATGCTGTGGCCCCAGCGCGGCGTCGTCACAACGTCCTGTGGTCATGGGTCCCTGCTTTCGCAGGGACGACACCGTGAACGTGGAGAGATCGTGGCTACGCTTGCGCAGCCTACGCGTGGCCCGCGTCGTTCGACAGCATGCCGGCCTCGATGCCGATCTTGCGCAGGGCGCGCGCGTATTTCTCGTCGACATCGGTGCCGAAGATCAGCTCCGGATCGGCGTCGCAATGCAGCCAGCCATTGTGCTGGATCTCGTTCTCGAGCTGGCCCGGCGCCCAGCCGGCATAGCCGAGCGCGAGGATCGCGTGCTTGGGACCGGAGCCCTTGGCAATCGCCTTGAGGATGTCGACGGTCGCGGTCAGCGAGACGCCGTCGTCGATGTTCAGCGTCGCATCCTGAATGTAGAAGTCGCTGGAATGCAGCACGAAGCCGCGGCCGGTGTCGACCGGGCCGCCCTTCATCACCTTCATCATCTCGGCATTTTCGGGCAGCGTGATCTGATCCGACTTCTCGATGATGTCGAGCTGCACCAGCAGCCCCGGGAAATCGATGCTGCCGGCCGGGCGGTTGACGATGATCCCCATCGCCCCCTCGGACGAATGCGCGCACATGTAGATCACGGAGCGTTCGAAGCGCGGGTCGTTCATCACAGGCATCGCGATCAGCATCTGGCCATCGAGATAGCCATCTTCGGTGGCATGGGGACCGACGGCCGGGCTTCTGCCGGCGGCGGTCTTGCGAGTCTTGCCTGTTTTGCCTTCAGGGCGCATCCGCAAAGGCCTCTCCTGCTGATTTGGCATCCTGATATTGGGTCGCCGTTCTGTCAATCAACCTTCGGCCGCAGTGCGGCGATGCATCACAAGCAATTCAATGGTTTGCAACGAAAGTTGCAGGTAAAGACGTCTCATGATCGTCACAGTTCCCATGCGTGCCGCATTTGCCGTTGCCGCCTTGCTTTCCGTCGCTTCCGTGGCAACGGAGGTTCGCGCCGACGACGCCTCGCCGTGGCAGCAGGACACGCATTCGGCCGTCAGGCTGCTGGCGGGATCGCGCAGCGGCGTGGTGCTGCTCGGCGGCATCGCCTTCCAGTTGCAGGACGGCTGGAAAACCTACTGGCGCACGCCAGGCGATTCCGGCGTGCCGCCGCGGTTCGATTTCTCCAGGTCGGACAATGTCGATGCGGTCACCGTGATGTGGCCGGCGCCGCGCCAGTTCGACGACGGCGCCGGGGGCACCTCGCTCGGCTACAAGCACCAGGTGGTGCTGCCGCTGCGCATCGTGGCGAAGAATCCCGACAAGCCGCTGGTGCTGCGCGCCGACATCAACTACGCCGTGTGCGAGAAACTGTGCGTGCCGGTGGAGGCGAAGGCCGAGCTCGCATTCGCCAGCGTCGCCTCGACCGAGGACGCCGCGCTGTCCGAAGCGCTCAACGCGGTGCCGAAGCCCGCCAGTATTGGCGACGCCACCCCGTTCACGATCCGCGACGTCAAGCGCGACGGCAACAACGTGCTGGTCGATGTCGCGGCGCCCGAAACCAAGGACCTCAGCCTGTTCGTCGAGGGGCCGACACCCGACTGGGCGCTCCCCGTGCCCAAGCTCGTCGAGCACGCGCCGCCGGGCGTGAAGCGCTTCTCGTTCGAGCTCGACGGCTTGCCGCCGGGTGCCAAAGCGGACGGCGCCGCGCTGAAGCTGACGCTGGTCGGCGGCGACAAAAGCTACGAATTCAATATCAATTTGAACTGACGCCGAGCGTCGTTCCAATAGCGTCGTCCCGGGCCCCATACTCCGCGGCTGCCGTGTGAAGCACGCTGGGGTTCAAGGTGCGCGCACCAATTGTTCCCTGTGGTTATGGGTCCCGGCTTTCGCCGGGACGACGCCTGGGGTGAGAGCATCCGTCACCCAACCCAATCTTAACGTTTCGTTGATAGATCGGGGGCCATTGCCGGCTTGCGGCGCTTTAGGAATTTTCCGCCTTGGCTGTGATGGAGACACAATCCGCAACCTCCGCGCCATCGGGGCTGGCCGCACGCCTGCGCGGCCTCGCCGCGCGCCTGCTCGGCGGCACCAAGGAAGCGTCGGTCACCAAGCGCCTCGCCGGCATGATCTTCGTCATCCGCGTCATCAGCGCCGCCATCGCCTATCTCGCGCAGATCCTGCTGGCGCGCTGGATGAGCGGCTCGGACTACGGCATCTATGTCTATGTCTGGACCTGGGTGCTGCTGCTCGGCAGCACGATGGATTTCGGCATCGCGCCGTCCTCCCAGAAGATCATCCCGGAATATCGCGCGCGCGGCGACCTCGCCGCGCTGCGCGGCTTCCTGACCGGCGGCCGCTGGGTGGTGCTTGCCGCGTCGAGCACGGTGGCGCTGCTGCTCGCCGGCGTGATCCACCTCGCCTCGCCCTGGATCGACCCCAATGCGGTGGTGCCGCTCTATATCGGCTGCCTGACATTGCCGCCCTTCGTGGTCGCCAACACCCAGGACGGCGTCTCGCGCGCGCATGACTGGATGCAGCTCGGCCTGATGCCGCAGTTCATCGTGCGGCAGGGATTGATCATCGCGCTGACCGCCGGCGCGCTGGCGCTCGGCCTCAATCTCGGCGCGACGGCCGCGATGATCGCGAGCGCCGCGGCCGTGTACATCGCGGCGATCGGCCAGATGATCGTGCTGAACCGCCGCCTCGCCGCCCATGTCGGCGAGGGCGAGAAGACCTACGACGTCAGGGGCTGGTTCGCGATCTCTCTGCCGATCATGCTGGTCGAGAGCTTCTATCTGCTGCTCGGCTACACCGACGTGCTGATGCTGCAGCAATTCCGCTCCTCCGAGGAGGTCGGCATCTATTTCGCCGTGGTGAAGACGCTGGCGCTGGTGTCGTTCGTCCACTACGCGATGTCGGCAACGACGGCGCATCGCTTCGCCGAATACAACGCGCTCGGCGACAAGGAGCGGCTGTCGGCCTATGTCGCACACGCCATCAGCTGGACGTTCTGGCCGTCGCTGCTCGCGACCATCGCCCTGCTCGCCTTCGGCAAGCCGCTGCTGTGGCTGTTCGGCCCGAAATTCGTCGACGGCTACAGCATCATGTTCGTCGCCGCGATCGGGCTCGTGGTGCGCTCGGCGATCGGGCCGGTGGAGCGGCTGTTGAACATGCTGGGACACCAGAGCATCTGCGCCACCGCCTATGCGGTGTCGTTCTTCATGAATGTCGGGCTCTGCATGACGCTGGTGCCGCGCTATGGCGGCATGGGCGCGGCGGCCTCGACCTCGCTGTCGCTGATCTTCGAGACCGTCCTGCTGTTCTACGTGGTGCGCTCGCGGCTCGGGTTGCACGTGCTGGCGTTCGGGAAACGGCGGTCGGCGCCGTAGCGCCGGCCAGCAAAGTTCAGTCGCATCTCCAAAAGCAAAAGCCGGCCCTGATTCAATCAGGGCCGGCTCATTGTTGCTGGCGGTCCAGCGATATATCCCGCCGGAAAACTACTCCGCGGTCCAGCCGCCGTCGATTGAGAGATTGGCGCCGGTGATTTGCGCGGCGTCGTCGCCGCACAGGAACAGCGCGAGTGCTGCGACCTGCTCCGAGGTGACGAACTCCTTGGTCGGCTGGGCGGCGAGCAGAACGTCCTTGATGACCTGCTCCTTGGTCATGTTGCGCGCCTTCATGGTCTCCGGAATCTGGTGCTCGACCAGCGGCGTCCAGACATAGCCCGGGCTGATGCAGTTGCAGGTGATCTTGAACTGCGCGAGCTCGAGCGCCGCGGTCTTGGTGAGGCCGGCAATGCCGTGCTTGGCCGAGACATAGGCCGACTTGAACGGCGATGCGACCAGCGAGTGCGCCGAGGCGGTGTTGATGATGCGGCCCCAGCCGCGCTTCTTCATGCCGGGCACCGCGGCGCGGATGCCGTAGAACGCCGACGACAGGTTGATTGCGATGATCGCTTCCCACTTCTCCGGCGGGAATTCCTCGATCGGCGAGACGAACTGGATGCCGGCATTGTTGACGAGGATGTCGACCGAACCGAAGGTCTTCTCACCGAGCGCGATCATGTCGGCGATCTCGGCCGGCTTGGTCATGTCGGCCGGCGAATAAGCCGCCTTGACCTTGAAGTCGGTCTCGATGCCGGAACGCTCCTTCTCGATGTCGGCCGGCACACCCATGCCGTTGAGCACGATATTGGCGCCGGCGCCGGCGAAGGCGCGCGCATAAGCCAATCCGATGCCGCTGGTCGAGCCGGTCACAACGGCGGTCTTGCCTGTCAACGTACCCATTGTTCTTCGCTCCTATTTGCTTGCAGGGGACTTCGTTTCAGGGGGCGTGGGTTCGTCCCCCGTGAGGTCGTAAGTCACCATGGTTTCGCCGGACTGTGGCCGTTCTAGCCATTCTTTGTGACGCATCGACAAATGCACGTCGCGGACGCCCGCGCCCCAGTGCTCGACCATCGCAACATGGGAGAAGTCGTAGTCCTTCGACGAGCTCTCGTAGTTCTTGCTCTTGTAGATCAGGTGAACCACCGTGACGGTGTTCTCCTTGGACGCCTTGCGCAGCAGTTCGACTGACGGATCGTTCTTCAAATAATCGGGCAGCTTGCTGATCAGGTCGCGCACCGCCATGCGCGCATTGTGAATCTGCCTGTTCTTGTCGGTGTTCATCCGCGTCCGGCTGGAAAAGCGGATGTCCTTTTCGCGCTCGGCGGCTTCCAGCAGCGTCTCCGGCACCGGCCCGCGCGCACTGAACAGGTCGACCTGGAAGATCAGGAGATCGCGGCTGGTCTCCTCATCGAGCACGAAGTCGAGCGGGGTGTTGGAGGCGATGCCGCCGTCCCAGTAATGCTCGCCTTCGATCACGACGGCGGGAAAGCCCGGCGGCAGGGCGCCCGAGGCCATGATGTGCTCGGGGCCGATCTTCTTGCCGAGCTTCTTGAACTCGTAATTGTCGAAATAGCGGAAATTGCCCGAGGTGACGCCGACCGCGCCGACCGACAGCCGCGTCTTCAGATCGTTGATGCGATCGAAGTCGACCAGGCGCTCCAGCGTCTTCTTCAGCGGCGCGGTGTCGTAGTAGCTCAGCGATTGCGAGCTGCCGGGCGGCCACAGCGGCGCCGGCGGAATCCGCGGCGTGAAGAAGCCCGGCACGCCGAAGGTCGCGATGATGGCGGCGCTGGTCTCGTTGAACAGCGAACGGGCGCGCTCATGCTTGGAGACCGGATTCCACGGCACCGGCGCCGACACCATCTCCCAGAATTCCTTGAGCCGTGGCACACGCTTGTCCGGCTCGTTGCCGGCGATGATCGCGGCATTGATGGCGCCGATCGAGATGCCGGCGATCCATTCCGGCTCGAAGCCTGCATGACAGAGCGCCTGAAAGGCGCCGGCCTGATAGGAGCCGAGCGCACCGCCGCCCTGAAGAACCAGCACACGCTGCCCTTGCGCCGGCGTCGAGCCGGGCGCGGAATCCGAGGTATCCATTCGTAACCGTTCGGTTCGAAATGACTTTAAGGGCGCACCGTGGCGGCTGTTCGCAGCCGCGTCAATCAACCAGATACGGAGGGGAGTTCACGCGGAATTTATCGAGATCAGGTTGCCGCCAAAATGAGCGTCCAGAACACCTTGTATTTGGTATTCGGAGCATAGACGGCCGCGATGCCCATTTTTGTGACACCGCTTTTGAGCATGTTGGCCTTGTGCGGCGGTGAATCACGCCAGCCCGAAAAGGCCTCCGCGAGCGTGTGATAGCCGGCCGAGATGTTCTCGACCGCCACGGTCGCCGGGTAGCCGCCGGCCTCCAGCCGCTTGCCGAGCGGGGCCTTCACGTCATGGTCCATCTTGTTGCGGGCGGCCATCGCCTGCGACTGCTGCTCGGCGAGCTTGGTCAGGTCGGGATCGACCACGACGGTGCCGAGACCATTGTTCTGGCGGTACTGCGAAAACATGATCGCGGCGGCCTGGCTGTCCAGCACGGCACCGGGCTGCGCCATGTTGAGATACATGGCCGGTTCTTCCGGGATTTTGGTGTCTGTGCCGCAGCCGGCAAGCACCAGAAGCCCGAACAGGGCGACCGTCGTCCGTTTCACTACTGAAAACCCCCAAGGTTGGCCCGCCGTTGTTGCATACCAACCGTGGCTGAATGGTGAACAGGGGCTAACTTTTGGCCATCAATAGCCACCGATGTCCGGGGGGGGGCCGCCCTTCCCCTTCCCCCTGAAAGGGGGAAGGTCGGGATGGGGGTCGGCCGCAGGCGACGCTGGATGTGGAGAGAGCAGATCCCCACCCGCTTTGCTCTGACGAGCAAAGCAACCTCCCCTTTTCAAGGGGAGGTTTGGATGGAGCGGCCCTACTCTTGGGCGGCAAAGATCCGGTAGCGGCGGGGCTGCAGCGAGACGATTTCGCCCGCCTGCAGCTCGCGGTCGCGGGGGGCGTCGATCTCGATCACGGTCTTGCCCTCGCTCCCCGCGAGAGCCACCTCGGCGCGCTGGATCGGACCGAACGAACGGACATGCCGGATGGCGCCCTCCAGCGCCCCGGTTCCCGCCGGGCCGACCGCCATGTCGTGGCGGCGGACGAACAGCTTTGCCGCGCCGGACGCCGCACCCAGCGCCGGAATGTTCAGGGGGCGGCCGTCGAGCCGGACGGCATCGCCCGCCACATCGACCGGCAGCACGATGGATTCACCGATGAAGCCGTGCACGAAGGCAGTCGCCGGATTGTCATAGACCTCGCCGGGCGACCCGATCTGCTCGATCTTGCCCTTGTCCATCACCACCACGCGGTTGGCGACTTCGAGCGCCTCCTCCTGGTCGTGGGTGACGAAGATCGAGGTGACGTGGATCTCGTTGTGCAGCGAGCGCAGCCATTGCCTGAGCTCCTTGCGCACCTTGGCATCGAGCGCGCCGAACGGCTCGTCGAGCAGCAGGATCCGCGGCTCGATCGCAAGCGCACGCGCCAGCGCAATGCGCTGACGCTGACCGCCGGACAACTGGCTCGGATAGCGATTGGCGAGCCAGTCGAGCTGCACCAGATCGAGCAGGTTCTTAACGCGGGCGCGGATCGTCGCCTCGTCCTTGCGGATCGCGCGCGGCTGCACGCGCAGGCCGAACGCGACGTTCTCGAACACCGTCATGTGGCGGAACAGCGCGTAGTGCTGGAACACGAAGCCGACCTGACGCTCGCTGGCGCCGCGCGAGAGCGCGTTCTCGCCGTCGATCGCGACCTCGCCCGAGTCAGGCCAATCGAGCCCTGCGATGATCCGCAGCAGCGTGGTCTTGCCGGAGCCGGACGGGCCGAGCAACGCCAAGAGCTCGCCGTCGGCGACCTTGAGATCGACATTGTCGAGCGCGGCAAAGCTGCCGAACTTCTTTACGATATTCTTGACTTCAATCGCCATCGGGCACCTCAGCCTCGTCGAGCCGCCGCTCGAGAACGGTTTTCGCCACCAGCGTGATCAACGCCAGCATCGCCAGCAGCGATGCGATCGCGAACGACGCGACGAACTGATATTCGTTGTAGAGAATTTCGACCAGGAGCGGCATCGTGTTGGTCTCGCCCCTGATGTGGCCGGAGACGACGGACACCGCGCCGAACTCGCCCATCGCGCGCGCGTTGCAGAGCAGGACGCCGTAGAGCAGGCCCCATTTGATGTTGGGCAGCGTGACGCGGAAGAAGGTCTGCAGGCCGGAGGCACCGAGCGAGACCGCCGCCTCCTCTTCCTGGGTGCCCTGCTCCTGCATCAACGGGATCAGCGCGCGCGCCACGAAAGGAAAGGTGACGAAGATCGTCGCCAGCGCGATGCCGGGCACCGCGAACAGGATGTGGACGTTGTGGGCCTGCAGCCATGTTCCGAAATAGCCCTGCGCCCCGAACAGCAGCACGAAGACAAGGCCTGAGATCACGGGCGAGACCGAGAACGGCAGGTCGATCAGCGTGATCAGGAAGGTCTTGCCGGTGAATTCGAATTTCGAGATCGCCCAGGCCGCGACCACGCCGAACACGAGGTTGAGCGTGACCGAGATCGCCGCGATCAGCAGCGTCAGCTTGATCGCGGCGAGCGCCTCAGGCTCGGCCAGCGCCGCGAAATAGGCGACGATGCCTTTCGAGAAGGCCGACGCGAACACGACGACCAGCGGCAGCACGACGAAGATGCTGAGGAAGGCGATCGCCAGCGCGATGATGATGAGACGGATCGGACCCGGCTCGGTGCGCGGGTTGCGCCGCGCCGCGACCGGCTCCGCCCGCGTGATCTCGAGCCGCGGCGCTGGGGCCGCAACGCTGACATCGGTCGCGGGCGCGTAGGTCCGCAGCTGCGTGGTCGAGGTCGCCAATCCCGTCTGCATCGACATCTCGAACCTCAATGCACGGGAATGCGGGCTTGCGCCCAGCGCTGCAGCCGGTTGATCAGGAAGATGATCAGGAACGAGGCCACCAGCATCACGACCGCGATCGCGGTGGCATCGGCATAGCGGTATTCGGACAGCCGGATCACGATCAACAGCGGCGCGATCTCGGAGACGTTGGGCAGATTGCCGGCGATGAAGATCACCGAGCCGTATTCACCGATGGCGCGGGCAAAGGCGAGCGCAAAGCCGGTGAGCAGCGCCGGAATCAAACTCGGCAGGATGACGCGAAACACGGTGTGCCAGCGATTGGCACCGAGGCTCGCGGCCGCCTCCTCGATCTCGGGATCGAGATCGATCAGCACCGGCTGCACCGTGCGGACCACGAAAGGAATGCCGATGAAAATCATCGCGATGAAGATGCCGATCGGCGTGAACGCGACCTTGATGCCGAGCTCGGCGAGCGGCGCGCCGAGCCAGCCCTTCTGGGCGAACAGCTGCGTCAGCGCCACACCCGCGACCGCGGTCGGCAAGGCAAACGGAATATCGACGATGGCGTCGAACAGCCGCCGGCCCGGAAAGCGGTAGCGCACCAGCGCCCAGACGATGATGGTGCCCATCACCAGATTGACGCAGGCGGCCGCAAACGAAAGCCCGAACGAAATCTTCAGGGCGTTCAGGGTGCGGCGGCTGGTGACGATGCCCCAGAACTGATCGAGGCTGAGCTCGAACGTCTTGAGGAACAGCGCCGCCAGCGGAATCAGGATGATAACGGAGAGCCATGTCAGGGTCAGTCCCATGGTGAGACCGAACCCCGGCAGGCTACTGCGCCTTGCAACCGCTGTGCTCACATATCCCCCTGATATCTCGATCAGTTCTTGTAGATCTGATCGAAGATGCCACCCTCGGCGAAGTGCTCCTTCTGCGCCTTGGTCCAACCACCGAAAACGTCGTCGATGGTGAAAAGTTCAACCTTGGCGAAGGATTTTTCGTACTCCTTGGCGATCTCGGGATCGCGCGGCCGGTAGGAGTTGCGCGCGGCGATCTCCTGGCCTTCCTTGGTATACCAGTATTTCAGATAGGCTTCGGCGACGGCGCGGGTGCCCTTCTTGTCGGCGACGGCATCGACGACGGCGACCGGCGGCTCGGCCAGAATCGATTGCGCCGGGGCCACGATCTCGAACTTGTCCGGCCCGAATTCACGCAGCGCCAGAAACGCCTCGTTCTCCCACGCCAGCAGCACGTCGCCGACACCGCGCTCGACGAAGGTCACGGTCGAACCGCGCGCACCGGTGTCGAGCACCGGCACGTTCTGATAGAGATCGGCGACGAATTTCTTCGCCTTGTCGGCCGAGCCGAACTTCTTCTGGGCATAGCCCCAGGCGGCGAGGTAGTTCCAGCGCGCGCCGCCCGAGGTCTTCGGGTTCGGCGTGATCACGGCGACACCGGGCTTGATCAAATCGTCCCAATCCTTGATGCCCTTGGGATTGCCCTTGCGGACCAGGAACACGATGGTCGAGGTGTAGGGCGAGGCGTTGAGCGGCAGCCGCTTCTGCCAGTCCGCTGCGAGGAGGCCCTTGCCCGCGATCGCATCGATGTCATAGGCCAGCGCCAGGGTGACGATATCGGCCTGCAATCCGTCGATCACCGAGCGCGCCTGCGAGCCGGAGCCACCATGCGACTGCTTGATCTCGACGCTCTTGCCGGTCTCCTTTTGATAGGCCGCGGCGAACGCCTTGTTGAAATCCACATAGAGCTCGCGGGTCGGATCGTAGGACACGTTGAGCAGCGAATAGTCGGCCGCGAAGGCCGAGCTCGCCCACAACAATCCCGCGACCAGCGGCAGCATACGACGGATCATTTCTGGTCTCCATTCAACCTGAGAATGTCAGGGAACACGCAAGACATAACTCACGGTGAAGTGGCCCTGAGTCAACGAAACCGGTTTTCTTTGTTTCCAGCGGCGCAGCGCGCTTGTGCTACGAACCCGCCGCACTGCGAAGGCTTTGTCACGTCGCCAATCGCGATGGAGCGTCATCGCGACTAGCGTAGTGCCCTACGACATCTTCGTTGTGTGGATGCCGCATTCCGTCTTCGCCCGGCCACGCCAGCGGCCGTCGCGTGCATCCTCGCCGGCTGCAGCCCGGCTCGAGCAAGGCATACACCCGACCGACTGATATCCCGATGCGACAAGTGGATGCGGCGGCAGCTTGCCGAGCGTGTAGATCGCCTCGATCTCCTCGCGCGAGACGTTGGCGAACGGATTGAATTTCAGCCTGACGCCGTCGTCCTCGACGACCGGGATGTCGGCGCGGGCACCGCCCTGGAAACGCTTGCGGCCGTTGATCCAGCCGGCGAACGGCTTCAGTGCGCGCGCCAAAGGCTCCACCTTGCGGATGCGGCAGCAGGCGTCGGGATCGGTAAACCACAATTCGCGGTCCGGGTCCTGGCGCGACAGCGCCTGCTCATCGGGCTTGATCGAGCGCACATCGGTGAGGCCGAGCGTCTTGATCAGCGTATCACGATAGGCCAGCGTCTCCTCGAACAGCCAGCCGGTGTCGAGGAAGACCACCGGGATCGACGGATCGACGTCAGCCATCACCTTGAGCAGCGCGGCGGACTCGGTGCCGAACGACGACACCAGCGCCAGCCTCTCGCGGCCGACCGTCTGCAATGCGGCCGCGATCACCTCGGCGGGCGACGCTTTGCGCAGCGCGCGATCGAGCGTATCGGCCGCGGGCAATGCGACTGATGCCACTGCAAGCTCTGGTGCAAGCGTGCTCACTGGCCGGCGCTCTCCGAGTGACGCAGCTGCATGCGGCGGTTGAGTGCGGTGACGCGGCCGTCGCCGGTCGGCTGGTAGAACACCGAATAGCGCTTCATGGTCTGGGCGAACGCGTCGGCGTCGGCATCCTTCTTCACCTCGAAGGCGTCGAAGCCAGCGCGCGTCATGAACACGAACTGGTCGCGCAGGATCTGCCCGGTGGCGCGCAGCTCGCCGTCATAGCCGTAGCGCTCGCGCAGCAGGCGGGCCTGGCTGTAGGCACGGCCGTCACGGAACGTCGGGAACACCAGCGCGACCGAGGCCAGCCGATCGAGATGCGGCACGAGTTCGTCGAGGTTGCGGTTGTTCGGCCAGATCACCCCCAGCTTGCCGGGGCGGCGCAGCAGCGCCTCCGGATCGGCGAGAAAGCGCTCGGCTGTCACCAGCACCGCGCCGTCGCCCGGCAGCTCGGCGCCGTCGGCGACATGCACGAACAGATCGGTGGTCAGTCTTCCCTGCTTAACGAGTGGCATAGACGCGCTCCCTGAAAGGCTCGACGCCCAGACGCTTCACCGTATCGACGAACAATTCCTCGGGACGGTCGCGCAGCGCGAGATAGGCTTCGACAATGTCTTCGATCACGTCGGCGACTTCCGCATAGGGAACGGCCGGGCCGATCAGGGTGCCCATCTGCGCGTTCTCGTCGGCGCGGCCGCCGATCGTGATCTGGTAGAACTCCTCACCGTTCTTCTCGACGCCGAGAATGCCGATGTGGCCGACATGGTGATGGCCGCAGGCATTGATGCAGCCAGAGATGTTGATGTGCAGCCGGCCGATCAGGTCGGCGGTGTCGTGGTTGGCGAAACGCCGCGTCAGCTCCTGCGCGATCGGGATCGAGCGCGCATTGGCCAGCGAGCAGTAATCCAGCCCCGGGCAGGCGATGATGTCGGTCACCAAATTGACGTTCGGCGTCGCGAGGCCGAGCCGATCGAGCGCCTTGAACAGCGCCGGAAGGTCGCGCTTGGCGACATGCGGCAGCGCCAGGTTCTGCTCGTGGCCGACGCGGATTTCGCCGAACGAATATTTGTCGGCGAGGTCGGCGACCGCGTCCATCTGCTCGGCGGTGGCATCGCCGGGCGGGCCACCGACCGGCTTCAGCGACAGCGTCACGATCGAATAGCCCTGCACCTTGTGTGCCGACACCGAGTTCTTGCGCCAGCGCTCGAACAGCTTGTCATGCGCGGCCTGCTTCAGCTCGTCCGGCATGTGCGGCAGCTTTTCGTAGGCCGGATAGGAGAAGCGCGAGCGTACCTCCTCGATGGCGGTGTGATCGAGCGTCAGCCCGACATCGCCCATCGCCTTCCACTCCTCGTCGACTTCCTTGGCGAACTTCTCGATGCCGAGCTCGTGCACCAGGATCTTGATACGCGCCTTGTAGATGTTGTCGCGACGGCCGTACTGGTTGTAGACGCGCAGGATCGCCTCGATGTAGCTGAGGATATCGCGGCCGGGGACGAACGGCTTGATGGTCTTGGCGATGAACGGGGTGCGGCCGAGGCCGCCGCCGACCAGCACCTCGAAGCCGGTCTCGCCGTCGGCGTTCTTGTGCAGGCGCAGCCCGATGTCGTGGATCTTGATCGCGGCGCGATCGTGCTCGGCGGCAGTGATCGCGATCTTGAACTTGCGCGGCAGGAACGAGAATTCCGGATGCAGCGTGGTGTGCTGGCGGATCAGCTCCGACCAGATGCGCGGATCCTCGATCTCACCGGGCGCAACACCGGCCCATTGGTCCGAGGTGACGTTACGCATGTTGTTGCCGGAGGTCTGCATCGCATGGATGCCGACCTCGGCGAGATCGGCCAGCGCGTCGGGCAGCTCTGCGAGCTTGATCCAGTTGAACTGGATGTTCTGCCGCGTGGTGAAGTGGCCATAGCCGCGGTCGTAGCGGCGCGCGACATGGGCGAGCCGGCGCAGCTGCTTCGACGACAGCGTGCCGTAGGGGATCGCGACGCGGAACATGTAGGCGTGCAGCTGCAGGTACACGCCGTTCTGCAGACGCAGGATCTTGAATTCGTCCTCGGTGAGCTCGCCGGAGAGGCGGCGCTTCACCTGATCGCGGAATTCCGAAACACGCTCGTTGATCAGCGTGCGGTCGAGTTCGTCATAAGCATACATGTTCGATGAGCCTTACGCCGGGGCGCCTTACGCGGGGACCTGGAGATCGATGGTGACGCCCTTGGCGCGGATATGTTCGCGGAGATTGCCCGGCTTGACCTTGCCGCCGTCCTTGAGCTCGACCGGCGCGATATAAGGCCCGACCGCACCGACATCGTCGGCGGTGGCTTCGGCCAGCAGCGCGCGGGCATCGTCGGAGGTGCTGACGACGGCGGAATCGGAAAGTTCGGTGGACCAGCCCTGTTTGGCGGTTCGGTACACGACGGCGCCATCCCAGGTGCGGTTGGCGGTCACCACCGAGGGGCCGGTGATCCTGATTTTCTTCTGTTCGAGCGGAGAGGTCATTCGGCAGCTTTCAGCAGTTCGGAGAACATTTGGTTGGAGAACAATTGGGTGACGTTGGATCGGCTCCACGGTGCGGAATGCGCGACCACGTCGCCGATGATGAGAATGGCCGGACCGCCATCGACCTGTTTGACCAGCTCGGGCAGCCGCGCCAGCGTGCCGACCGCGGCCTTGGCGTCCGGCCGCGTCACCCGCGCGAACACGCCGACCGGTGTCTCCGGCGAGCGGCCCGCGGCTAGCATACCTTCGCGGATCGCGGGCGCCGCGGTCATGCCCATGTAGATGACGACGGTCATCCTGGTGTCGGTCAGCACCGACCAGTCGACGACTTCGGCATCGCGCGCCTTGTGCGCGGTGAGGAAGGTGATGCGCAGCGCCTCGTGCCGGAAGGTCAGCGGCACCTCGAATTGCGCGGCCGCGCCAAGACCGGCGGAGATGCCAGGAATAATGGAGTAGGCGACGCCGGCGTCGCGCAGCGCCTCGATTTCCTCGCCGCCGCGGCCGAACACAAAGGGATCGCCGCCCTTCAGCCGCACCGCGCGCTGGCCGGACTGCGCGGCCTCGATCATCAGGCGGTTGATGGCGTCCTGGCCGATGCCGGGCTTGCCGATGCGGCGGCCGACCGGAATCCGCGTGGCATCGCGCCGGATGCGGTCGAGAATTTCAGGTGACACCAATTCGTCATAGAACACGACGTCGGCGTCCTGCAGTGCGCGCAGCGCCTTCACGGTGAGCAGATCCGGATCGCCCGGACCCGCGCCGACCAGTGTCACATGACCAACAGCCTTGCCTTCCGTATCAGCGCCGGCGAACGCGGCGGGATCGCCGATCGCGTTCAGCGCGTGCTCGGCTTCGTCGTTGCGGCCGGCCAGCACCAGCGCGCCGATCGGGCCGTCGACGATGCGCTCCCAGAAGCGGCGGCGCAGCGGAAATTCTTCAATCCGCGCATGCATCGGTTTGCGGAAGCGGCCGATGAAACCGGCGAGATCGCCGATCCGCGCCGGCAGCACCGCCTCGATCTTCTCGCGGATGCGACGCGCCACGACCGGCGACGTGCCGCCGGTTCCGACCGCGACCACGACGTCGCCGCGATCGACGATCGCAGGCATGATGAAGGTGGAGTGCACGAGGTCGTCCATCACGTTGACCGGCAGGCCAATCGCCTTGGCGCGCACCGACATCGCAACACCGACCTCGCCTGCACCGGCACAGAGAATGGCGATGACGTCGGAGAGATCGGCCGCGAGCGCATCGCCCTCGGCGCGCTCGATGCGGGCGGCGTCCTCCGCCGCGATGCCGGCGAGCTCATGATCGCCATCGGTCGCGTACCAGCGAACTGCGGCGCCGGCAGCTGCGAGCAGCCGCAACTTGGCGCGCACGAGCTCGCCCGCTCCAACGAGCAGCACCTTGCCGCTTTGCAGATCCAGAAACACCGGCAGATATCGCATCAGACACTCGCTTCCCCAATTTGGGGGTTGACTGAAATTATTTTCTATTTATCTCTCGATCAAGCCCAGCAAAGAGAAAATTATTTCTTCTCTATTGCAGCGCAACTTTAGAATTTTCAACTCCACAGGCCAAGGCCAAGAGATGCATCTTCTCGACAACGAATCCGCCGCTGCCGGAACGCGGTCCGCAGCCCTTCGCAGTGCATCTTCCGTGCCGGGGATTCCTGCCAATCAGCCCCCGCCGTCCATGGATCATCTCGATGAGCTGGAAGCCCAGAGCATCTATATTTTGCGCGAGGCGTTCGCCCGGCTGAAAAAGCTCGCGCTGCTGTGGTCGCTCGGCAAAGACTCCAATGTGATGATCTGGCTGGCGCGCAAGGCGTTCTTCGGCCGGGTCCCGTTCCCGGCGCTGCATGTCGACACCGGCAAGAAGTTTCCGGAGATGTATGCGTTCCGCGACCGCTTCGGCAAGGAATGGGATCTCGATCTGCGCGTCGAGCCCTGCCCGCCGATCGACAGCGTCGACCCGACCCTGCCGCCGGCCGCGCGCTCCGCCGCACGCAAGACCGAGGGCCTGAAGCTCGCGCTCAATAAATTCGGCTTTGACGGATTGATCGCCGGCATCCGCCGCGACGAAGAGGCGACGCGCGCCAAGGAGCGCGTGTTCTCGCCGCGCGGCGTCGAAGGCGAATGGGACGTGCGCGACCAGCCGCCGGAGTTCTGGGATCACTTCAACGCCTCGCCGCCGCAAGGCGCGCATTTGCGCATCCATCCGATCCTGCATTGGACCGAAGCCGACATCTGGGCCTACACCAAGCGCGAAGGCATTCCGATCATCCCGCTCTATCTCGCCAAGGACGGCAAGCGCTATCGCTCGCTGGGGGATCAGGACATCACCAACCCGGTGGCTTCGACCGCATCCAGCATCGATGAAATCCTGGATGAACTCGAGAACACCAAGATCCCGGAGCGCGCCGGCCGCGCACTCGATCACGAAACCGAGGATGCGTTCGAGCGACTGCGTGTCGCCGGCTATCTCTGATCCCAGTTTGGCGTGAGTGCTCTGATGAACATGATTCTTCCCACCGCCTCGATCTCGGCGACCCCCAACGGCACCACACGTCCCCAGGTGCGCATCGTCATCGTCGGCCATGTCGACCACGGCAAGTCCACCCTGGTGGGCCGCCTGCTGCATGAGACCGGCAGCCTGCCGGACGGCAAGCTGGAGATGCTGAAGGCGGTCAGCGCGCGGCGCGGCATGCCGTTCGAATGGTCGTTCCTGCTCGACGCGCTGCAGACCGAGCGCGACCAGGGCATCACCATCGACACCACCCAGATCCGCTTCCGCACCCGCTCGCGCGATGTCGTGCTGATCGACGCGCCCGGCCACGCCGAATTTCTCCGCAACATGATCACCGGCGCCTCGCAGGCCGACGGCGCGGTGCTGATCATCGACGCGCTCGAAGGCGTCCGCTCGCAGACGCGGCGGCACGGCTATCTCCTCCATCTGCTCGGCGTGAAGCAGGTCGCGGTCGTCGTCAACAAGATGGACCGGGTCGATTTCAGTGCCGATCGCTTCAAGGAGATCAGCGACGAGATTTCCGCGCATCTGATCGGTCTCGGCGTGACGCCGACCGCTGTGGTCCCGATCTCCGCGCGCGACGGCGACGGCGTTGCCGAACACACGCCGCGGATCGGATGGTACAAGGGACCGACCGTGGTCGCGGCGCTCGATGCGCTCGAGCCGGCACCGCCGCTGGCGGAGCTGCCGCTGCGGCTGCCGGTGCAGGCGATCTACAAGTTCGACGACCGCCGCATCGTGGCGGGCCGCATCGAGTCCGGCAGCCTGAAGTCCGGCGACGAGATCGTCATCATGCCCACGGGCAAGATCGCGAAGATCAAGACGGTCGAGAGCTGGCCGGTGACGCCGGTCAACGGTCTGCAGGGCGCCGGGCGCTCGGTCGGCATCACGCTCGACCGCGAGCTGTTCCTCGAGCGCGGCGACATCATCGGACATAGCGGGCAGAGCCCGCGCGACACCCGCCGCATCCGCGCGCGGATATTCTGGCTGCACGACAAGCCGCTGACCACAGGCGAGCAGATCCTGATCCGGCTCGGCACCAAGGAAAGCCGCGCCACCGTGGTCGCCATCGAAAAGGCGATCGATCCCGGCGCGCTGTCCAACGAAGAGAACACCGCGATCGCGCGCAACCATGTCGGCGAGATCGACATCTCGCTGGCGCAGCCGGTTGCGACCGATCCCTACACCGACAATCCGCGCACCGGCCGCCTCGTGATCGAGGTCAACGGGCGCATCGCCGGCGGCGGCCTCGTGCTGTCGGTCGATGCCGGCCGGCCCGCGGTGCCGATCGACATCGTGCCGGTGGAATCCGCGCTGCGGCCGGACGAGCGCTCTGCGCGCTACCATCACAATGGCGCGGTGATCTGGCTGACCGGCCTGCCCGGCTCCGGCAAGTCAACGCTGGCGCGCGCGCTGGAGCGGCGGCTGTTCAGCAATGGCGGCTCGCCGATCCTGCTCGACGGCGACACCTTCCGCGCCGGGCTGAACAGCGACCTCGGCTTCTCGCCGCAGGATCGCACTGAGAACATTCGCCGCCTCGCCGAGGTCGCGACCCATCTGGCGCGCAACGGCCATATCGCAATCGTCGCCGCGGTCTCGCCGTCGACCGCCGACCGCGCGGCAGCCCGCCGCATCGCCGACAGCGCATTCCGCGAGGTCTATGTCGCCACACCTGCCGAGGTCTGCGAGACCCGCGATCCCAAAGGCCACTACGCCAAGGCGCGCTCGGGTGGATTGCCGTCCTTTACCGGCATCACCAATGACTACCAGCCGCCGACCGGCAACGAACTGACCATCGACACCTCGAACCGCTCGGTCAGCGATGCCACCGACGCGATCGAGCGGATGCTGGCCACGACCGGCATCCTGTTCGACGAACTGACCGACCTCGCGGCGAACATCTGAAGCTAAACTCGATCTGTCGTCGTCCGGCTCGACCGGACGACCCGGTATTCCAGAGACGTCGGTGCTTAAGCGGAGAGGCTGCGGCACACTGGATGCCCCGCTTGAAGCGGGGCATGACGGCGGTGTCAAAAACCGGTTCGGTTGAGGCCTATTCGGCGGCCGCGCGGCGGCTTCCAGCCGGTTGCCGCACCATCCCCGGCGATTGCCCCGTGATACGTTTGAACGCGCGGCTGAAGGCTGCCTGCGACGCATAGCCCAGCCGTTGGGCGATCAAATCGATCGGCTGGCGCTCATGCTCGATCCACTGTGTCGCGAGGCGCATGCGCAGCTCGGCAAGGTAGCGCAGCGGCGATTGCCCGGTCATTGACTGGAAGCGCTCGGCGAACAGCGACCGCGAGCAACCCGCCTCCGCCGCCAGTTCAGCAACGGTCCAGTTGCGGCCGGGAGCGCGATGCAGCGCGCCGATCGCGCGGCCGAGACGCGGATCGCGCAAGGCCTCGAACCAGCCCATGGCGTTGGCGCCGCCGCATTCGACCCAGCCGCGCACGATTGACGCGGCGAGAACATCGGCGAGCCGTGCCATCACGCCGACGGAACCGGCCCGCGGCGTGCAGGTCTCCCGCTCCATCGCCTTCAGCATCGGTTCGATTTCCGGCTGGCGCACAAGCAACGTGTCGGCCCGCATCACTTCCGGCATCAGGGCGATGAGCGGGCGCATGCCGCCGAGATCGAAATTCATGCAGGCGCTGAAGACCAGGACCGACTCGTCCTGCGGGCATCCGTCAGGGCAGGCCGATGTCACATCGACATTGCCGCACAGCGTCTCGGTCTCGAAACGCTCGACGTCGCAACTCGGCTCGTCCGGGGCCGAGACGAGGTCATGCGCGCCGCCGCGCGGCAGGAAGATTGCGTCACCGCACCCGAGGGGAAGCAGCGCCGCATCGGCGTAGCGCAGCAGCGCCGCGCCATGCGCGACGAAGTGGAATTGCGCGCGTCCATACGGCGTCTCGAAGCGAAAGCCGAACGGCGCCCGCGTCTCGACCCGACGGTAGTGAACGCCCTCAAGCCGCATGCCGAGCAACAATTCGCTCACCAGATCGACGGCGACATCGGTCGTATCGGCGGTAAACGATCTGGACGAGCGATCAAACATTCGGGTGTTTATGGCATAGATTGTCCAGACCGTCCAATCTATGTCTGCGGCAGCGCAGCATAAGATGGAAGTTTCGGTCAATGGATCAAGAAGTGAACCCCGATTTGGCGCAGGCCGATGCCGTTGCGCTGATGCCGGGCGAAGTCGCACTCAAGGTTGGTGACAAGCCCGCCGCATCGGAAAAGCCCGCCTGGGGCGCCGTCGTCGCCATGATGCTGGGTGTCACCGCACTTCTGACAGCGGAGTTCCTGCCGTCCGGCCTGTTGACGCCGATGGCGAAGGACCTCGGTGTGAGCCCGGGCCTTGCCGGTCAGGCGGTGACGGCGACCTCGCTGGCCGGCCTGGTCGGGGCGTTGTTCACGCCGAGACTGACGCGCAGCTTCAATCGAAAGCCGGTGCTGCTCAGCTTCTCGATTCTGCTGGTCATCTCCAACCTGCTGGTGGCGCTGGCGCCGAGCATCACGTTCCTCTTGGCGGCGCGCATCGTGCTTGGCCTCGCCATTGGCGGCTTTTGGGCGATGGCGGCAGCCACGACGATCAGGCTGGTGCCGTCGTCGCTGGTTGCACGGGCCTTGTCGATCGTGATGAGCGGCATTCCCGCCGCGATGATCATCGCCGTTCCGCTTGGCAGCTATCTCGGCGAGGTGGCGAGCTGGCGCTCCGTGTTCCTGCTCGCGACGGCATTGGGCGCGGCGGTGTTCGTCGTCCAGGCGCTGGCCTTGCCGCGTTTGGCGCCGAGGGGAGAAGCCGGGCTCGGCACCCTCGTCGACATCCTGACGCGGCCGGGGATCGGTGCCGGCATCTTCGCGGCAACGTTGGTCTTCACCGGACACTTCGGCTATTTCGGCTATATCCGTCCCTTCCTTGAAAGCGTGACCGGGCTTGGCGCTGCCGGCGTCGCGGCGACGTTGCTTGCTTTCGGCGTCGCCAACTACCTCGGCTCCTTCGCGAGCGGGCTGATGGCCGAGCGCAATCTCAAGCTCACGCTGATCGCGATGCCGCTGGCGATCAGCGTGCTCGGTCTGTTGCTCTCGCTCTACGGCAAGGACGTCATTCCCGCGCTGGTGCTGATCGCACTCTGGGGATTTGCCTTCAGCGGCGTGCCGGTGGCGACGACGACCTGGATCACCCGCATGGTGCCCGATGAGACCGAAAGCGGCACCGGACTGACGGTGGCCTCGATCTTCCTCGGCATCACCATGGGCGCGGCGGGCGGCGGGCTGGTGCTCGATTTGATGGGCGCGGCAGCCGTGTTCGTGGCGGGCGCAATTCCCTTGTTGCTCGCCGCATTGCTGATCGCCACCAAGGTACGGACCAGGGCGCCGTAACGGCGTCCTTACGAGACTGGATCAGGCTTTAGAAATTCACGGCGGCTGCCGGTGCAGCGCCTCGGGGAAAGGGGGCCTTCTCAGAGCCGTGGCTTTAGGGCAAAAAGGGCGTGAACGCCGCCTTTGGCGCGTTTTTTGCTGATTTCTTTCGAAAACAGCCCCTAAACGCCCCATTTCTTTGAGAAAGCCCATCATGACTCGTGTCGATGCCCATGGATTGAAGATCGCCCCTGTCCTGTTCGATTTCATCGCCAAGGAGGCGACGCCGAAAACCGGGATCGCGCCTGACGCGTTCTGGGCAGGACTCGCCGCCATCATCCAGAAGCTCGGCCCGAAGAACCGCGAGCTGCTCGCGGTCCGCGACGCGCTGCAGACCAAGATCGACGACTGGCATCGCGCCAACAAGGGCAAGGCGTTCGACATCAACGCCTACACCGCGTTCCTCAAGGACATCGGCTATCTGCTGCCCGAGCCCGCGACCCACAAGGTCGAGACATCAAATGTCGACGAGGAAATCGGCAAGATCTGCGGCCCGCAGCTCGTGGTGCCGCTGACCAACGCCCGCTACGCGCTGAACGCCGCCAACGCGCGCTGGGGCTCGCTGTACGACGCCTTCTACGGCACCGATGCGATCCCGCATGATCCGAGCGAGAGTGGCAAGGGTTACAACAAGGCCCGCGGCGACAAGGTGATCGCGAAGGCGAAGGCGTTCCTCGACGCCGCCGTGCCGCTCGCGACCGGAAGCCACACCGACGTGACCTCCTACAGCGTGATCGCGGGCCAGCTCTCGGTCAAGCTGAAGAGCGGCAATTCGACCGCGCTGAAGAACGCCGCCCAGTTCGCCGGCTATCTGGGCGACGCCGCCCAGCCCACCGCGATCCTGCTCGTCAACAACGGCATGCATGTCGAGGTCAAGATCGACCGCAGCAACGTCATCGGCAAGGACGATCCGGCCGGCGTCGCCGACATGATCCTGGAGTCGGCGGTCTCGACCATTCTCGACATGGAAGACTCGGTCGCCGCCGTCGACGCCGAGGACAAGGTGCTGGTCTATCGCAACACGCTCGGCCTGATGAACGGCACGCTGTCGGCCGATTTCGACAAGGGCGGCAAGACGCTGACCCGTTCGCTCAATGCCGACCGCGTCTACAAGAAGCCCGACGGCAGCGAGTTGAAGCTGCACGGCCGCAGCCTGCTCTTGATGCGCAATGTCGGCCACCACATGTTCACCGACGCGGTGCTCGACGCCAAGGGCGAGGAGATTCCCGAAGGCCTGCTCGACGCCGCGGTCGCCGGCCTGCTTGCGATCCACGACCTCAAGGGCAATTCGAAGGTCAAGAACAGCCGCACCGGCTCGGCCTATATCGTCAAGCCGAAGATGCACGGCCCCGACGAGGTGACGCTGACCTGCGACCTGTTCGCCGAGGTCGAGAAGATGCTCGGCCTGCCCGAGAACACGCTGAAGGTCGGCATCATGGACGAGGAGCGCCGCACCACGGTCAACCTCAAGGCCTGCATCCAGCGCGCCTCCAAGCGCATCATGTTCATCAACACCGGCTTCCTCGACCGCACCGGCGACGAGATCCACACCTCGATGGAAGCGGGTCCGATGATCCGCAAGAACGACATGAAGGCGCAGCCGTGGATCAAGGCGTATGAGGACTGGAACGTCGACAACGGCCTGATCGACGGCCTGCCCGGCCATGCCCAGATCGGCAAGGGCATGTGGGCCGCGCCCGACAAGATGGCCGACATGCTGACACAGAAGATCGGCCATCCGCAGGCCGGCGCCACCACCGCCTGGGTGCCGTCGCCGACCGCGGCTACGCTGCACGCCCTGCACTATCACCAGGTCAACGTGATCGCCCGCCAGCAGGAGCTCGCCAAGGGCGGGCCGCGTGCAAAACTCTCCGACATCCTCACCATTCCGGTGTCGCAGTCGAACTGGGCGCCCGATGACGTGAAGCAGGAGATCGACAACAACTGCCAGGGCATCCTGGGTTACGTCGTGCGCTGGATCGACCAGGGCGTCGGCTGCTCCAAGGTGCCCGACATCCACGATGTCGGCCTGATGGAAGACCGCGCGACGCTGCGCATCTCGAGCCAGCATCTGGCGAATTGGCTGCATCAGGGCGTCATCACCAGGGATCAGGTGATGGAGTCGCTGAAGCGCATGGCCGTCGTCGTCGACAAGCAGAACGCCGGCGATGCCCTGTACAAGCCGATGGCGCCTTCGTTCGATGGCGTCGCCTTCAAGGCGGCCTGCGACCTCATCTTCGAGGGACGTACGCAGCCGAACGGCTACACCGAATACATCCTCACCGCGCGCCGCCGCGAGGCCAAGGCCGCGGGCTGATCCGCGAGCGATCGCAACGACGAGCAAAAGTCCCGGCAATGAGCCGGGGCTTTTTTGTTGGCGCCGCAGGCGGCGCTAGAGGAGCCGGATGCGATAGCCTGCCGTCGCGGGGGCGCACTGCCAAAATATCGAAAACAACCCCATGCAAAGTAGCCGGCGGCGGCTGGCGGATACGACAACTTGACTCGTCGGGCAAATCAGTGATATTCTTCTATTATTCAGAAATCCTGCGGACGCCCCTCGCAGCGTCATCACCCGCGCATGCGGGTGATCCAGTATTCCAGAGACGTCTGTACTTGAATCGAGGAGCCGCAGCGTACTGGATCGCCCGATCGAGCCGGGCGATGACAGCGGTGGACGAGGATATGCGCCTTGTTTCGCGGCTGAACTGTAGACCCTCATGGTGCTGCATCGACGTCGTTGCGAGGAGTGAAGCGACGAAGCAATCCATTGCTCCACTCGCGCGGTGAGATGGATTGCTTCGCTTCACTCGCAATGACGAAGCTAGAACACCGCCAGATATTTCAGCAGCGAGACGATGCCGATGATGATGACGACGACGCGCGCGATCTGCTTGGCGCGGCCGTCGAGCGGCAGCATGTTGATGAGATAGAGAACCAGAATAACGACAAGGAAAGTGACGAGTACGCCGACGAGCATGCGGAGCCCCCTGATGGCATCGGTGAATGTGCTGTTCGCCCGTTGCTAACGTACGAGAGGGAAGCCGGTTCCGGACAACGGAACCGAAAGTGGCCGGTCTCGCTTGATCGGCGCTACTCGCGCGCCAGCACCGGCGCGCGCTCATACTTGGCGCGGATGCGATCCGGCGCCGGCGTGAAGTTGAGAGATGCCCCGCGCCGGTCTGGGCGGCCGACCGACATCAGCCCATCCTTGCCGGCGACGATGTCGCCCTTGCGCAGGGTCGGATCGTCCTCGATCTTCACCGCGGCGAGCCCGACGGGGTCCTTGCCGTTGCAGGTGCAGCCCGAGACGATCTCGTCGCGATAGCGGAATGCGTTCGGCAGCTCGGAATACGGCTTGCCGTCGTCGGTCGCGGCGTTGTCGATGTTGCCGCCATAGACCACTTCGGTCGCGCTCGCCGGGCAGAAGCTGTTGCAGCTCTCCGCCTTGCTCTGATTGCCGGTCGCAGCCAGCGGGAAATAGCGGCCGTCGCAGGTGCGCACGCAATAGGCCTGGCCGACATCATAGCGCGCGCGCCGCTCGGCCCGCGGCACAGGCGCCGGGCCGTCATCGAACGGCATCCGGATCACCGGCGGACGGCCCTGCATGAAGCCGCCGAACAGTTGCGAGAAGAAATCCTGGGCTTGCGCCGCGGGCGCAAGGGACAGGCCGAGCAATGCCGCCGTCCCGAACGCCCACCGCCTAACGTGCCGCCTTGCCATCACCGACCCTCAGTCCAACGCCGATCCCGAGAGCCCCGTTCCGATTGAATCGGAACGCGGCTCTGGATTCTTGCTCTGACGCGTTCTCTTCACGCGAACCGGTATCCACTTCGCCCGAAACGCTCTAGTACAACGACGAAGTCGCCGGGATGTTCAATGCTTGCCGGCCGGAAGGCAGCGTCATCACCGCGGGGCGCGGCTGCATCGTCGCCGGCCGGACCGAGATCTGCGTCGTGGTCGGGCCGAGCTCGCGCGCGGCAAGATGCTGTGCGTTCTTCGGCAACACCACGACCTTGGTCCCGACATCGACCCGGCTGAACAGGTCGGAGACGTCTTCGTTGGTCAGGCGGATACAGCCCGACGACACGAACTTGCCGATCGTCGACGGATCGTTGGTGCCGTGGATGCGGTACTCGCTGGAGCCGAGATACATCGCACGGGCACCGAGCGGATTGCCCGGGCCGCCGGCCATGAACCGCGGCAGATAGGGCTGGCGCTTGATCATCTCGGCCGGCGGATGCCAGTCCGGCCACTCGGCCTTGCGGCTGATCGTCTGGGTGCCCGCCCAGGTGAACCCCTCGCGGCCCACGCCGACGCCGTAGCGGATCGCCCGGCCACCGCCGAGTACGTAATAGAGCGCGGTGTTGCCGGTATCGATGATGACGGTGCCGGGCGCCTCTGATGTGTTGAGCGCGACGGTGGTGCGACGCAGCCGCTCCGGCAGCGCGCCGTCCTCGGTCGAGGGATCGTTCATCACCTCGTCGGAGAGGAATCCGCCGGGCTGCGTCGACGCATAGCCGAGCGCGGAGGAGCGGACTTGAGCGCTCGCCGAATTGGCGACAATGAATGGCGTCGCGAGCAGGACGCTGGCAAAGGCAAAGGTGCGGACGAGGGTGCGCGCGGCGCGCGACGCAAGCCGGCGGCTGGAGAGAGACTGCTGTGTCATGTGCTGCCCCTGGACGGGATGCGCATCATGGTGATGCGATGCCCAACCAACGCGCGTAACCGTGAGACAGTTCCGCTGCGAATCGTCGCGAAGCCGCGATTGTCAACCCGTCCGGTCTCACGAGCGCGCGATGGAACCTTTGCCGGGGCAACGCCGTTGTCAGGCGTAATTTGACGCGAAATTCATTTGTCCCATTCGGGAGGAGTCTGGTGCGCGCCTTTCCGGGTGAACGTATGCTTGGCAACGCGCCCGAAGGCACGCCCCTCCCCGACAGCACAGCCGAAACACCGCCGATGATCAGCCGCGCCGAGGCCGTCGCCTTCGCGCTGGTCGCACTGCTGGTGATCGTCATCGTCGGGGTGCTCTATCTGGCACGGGCCTTCTTCCTTCCGATCACCATGGCCTTCATCGTCGGCACCATGCTGTCGCCGGCGGCGAGCCTGCTCGAGCGCTACCGGATTCCGCGCGCGCTAGGCGCGGTGCTGATCGTGGTCGCGGTCGGCGCCGCCGTCAGCTTCATGGTCGGGCTGATCGCCTCGCCTGTGATGGAATGGAGCTCGCGGCTGCCCGAACTCGGGGCGATCCTGAAGGAGAAGCTGCACGTGTTCGACCGGCTGCTTATGCTGTGGCAGGAGTTGCAGAGCATGGTCGGCGGGCCCGACACGCTCGCCAGCCTCCAGCTGCCGAAATTCGAATGGGTGCAGCCAACGCTGGAATTCGTGTCGCCGACCTTCGCCGAATTCCTGCTGTTCATCGCAACCCTGATCCTGTTCATCGCGAGCTGGAAGGATCTGCGCCGCGGGCTGGTGATGACCTTCAGTGACCGCGCGGCACGATTGCGCACGCTGCGTATCCTCAACGAGGTCGAGACCCATCTCGGCAATTATCTGCTGACGGTGACGATGATCAATGTCGGCATCGGTATCGTCACCGGCGCGATCTGCGCGGCGACGGGGATGCCGAACCCGGCGGGGCTCGGCGCGCTCGCCGCGACGCTGAACTTCATTCCGATCATCGGGCCGGTCGCGATGTTCGTGGTGCTGGTCGTGGTCGGCATCATCTCCGCGCCGACCATCGGCGCCGGGCTGCTCGCGCCGGCATGTTTTGCGGCTGTCACTTTCATGGAAGGGCATTTCGTGACGCCGACGATCGTCGGCCGCCGGCTGTCGCTGAATGCGCTCGCAGTCTTTCTCGCGCTCGCATTCTGGACCTGGCTGTGGGGCCCGATGGGCGCCTTCCTGTCGTCGCCGCTGCTGATTGTGGCGTTGATCGTCAAGGAGCATTTGATGCCGGTCAATTCGCCGCAGCTGCCGGAGGACTAACCTCGGTTTCGCATCTGGAACCTTTGCTTGGTGCGAAGCGTTTTTCTCCGGACACGCACGTTCTCCGGGAGCTTTCGATGTCGAACACGGACAGCACGTTTGGGATCAAGAACATGACGGACAAAGCGACCTACGAACGCCTCGAAAAGGATGTCACCGCCGTGAAAAACGATATCGCAGCCCTCACCGAGCAGATCACCGAGGCGCTCAACACGTTTGCCAACAACGCAGGCAAGCAGGCGCGCCGCCACTACAAGGACGCGCGTGCCAACGCGGAATCGACCCTCGATGACATGTCGGAGCGCGGCAGCGCGATGATGGGCGCGGCGCAGGAGGCGGCATCCTCGATCGAGGAATCGCTCGAAGAGGTGATCACGCAGCGGCCGCTGGCGACCGTCGGCCTGGCGCTCGGCCTCGGCTTTTTGATCGGCGTCACCTGGCGACGCTAGGTGCCGTCCAGCTCCGGCGGAGGCGGCCCGCGATGACGGTCATGCGCAAACCACCGTTCTGGACGAGATGGCAGCGCTGGCGCGCCGCCACCTCGTTTGTCGATGCGCTCTTCAAGGCAAGACTCAGGACAAGGTTTGGCAATGCTTCAGCGGCTGATCGATGACGTCAAGGAATCCACCGGCAGCGCGCTGCGGCTGACGTCGCTGGCCGCTGCCGCTGCGATCGCGCTGTTCATCACCATCGCCTTCCTGTGCGCGGCCGCGTTCGTCTACGTCCTGCAGCATTACGGGCCGGTGGAAGCGTGCCTCTCTGGCGCCGCGGTGTTTCTTGTCGTCGCGTTGATCGCCGTTGCCGTCTACGTGGCGCGCAAGCGAGAAGCGCGCCGGCGCGCCGAGAAGGCGGCGAAGGCCGCGAAATCTGCCGCGGCAACAATGTTCGCCGACCCCGCGTTGATCGCTACCGGCCTGCAGATCGTCCGGGCCATCGGCGTGAAGCGGCTGATCCCGATCCTGGCGGTCGGCGGCCTCGCGCTCGGCCTGATGGCAAGCCGCAGCGCCGCCGGCAGCAACAGCGAGCCGGAAGAAGAGGAATAGCCACCAACAAGCACTGCTGTCATCGGCCCGGCTTCGACCGGGCGATCCAGTACGCCGCGGCCCATCGGCTCAACAATGACTGTCTCTGGAATACTGGATCGCCCGGACAAGCCGGGCGATGACACTGTTCAAGGGGGGCTCAGGTCACGCAGCGGCCGGGTTGCAGCAGCTTGGCCACTTCGGTCAGGACGCTGACCACGGGCTCGCAAGCGACCTTGCGGGTGTCGCCGGGCCGCGCCCGGGCGGGCGCTGCGGGGTGATTGCGGGCCTCTTCCCGCGCCACGGGAACACGAACCAGGACCGACGTATCGGGAAGCCGATCAACCTTCAGCGCGACGGTCCGGCTCGGCAGGGCGGCCATCGGAACCTCGGCACGGTCGGTCTTGGCGGCGCGATTGACCGCGCTCTCCGGTGCCAATTGGGTGGTGACCTGCTGCCCGCCAATGAGATCGTGGCCGGACGCCAGCTGGACCGCGCCAAGCGTCAGTCCAGCCGCCAACGCAGCGAAAATTCCCTTTTGAATCTTTGACATGGTGATGTCCCTCGCCCCATGGAAATTCCCGTTGGCGATCACGGACACAACGCGAGGGAAACCTGTGGGGTTCTCGCGTCCAGCCATCACTTAACCGTGTACGAAAATATTTTGATTCGCGCGGAACGAGTCTGGGGGTCTGCGAGTCATTGGAGGAGCCGGTTATTCCCCCTGCCCCATTGACCGGCGACGTAGGGCGCGACCGTGGTGATGCCGGTCGCGCCCTGCTCTTTTTTCGGCCGTGCCGCAAACGATGCGTCAGCCGGCCTGTCACTCAGCCGTCGCAATTGAAGCCCGGCGCTGAAGGAACGGTCCTTCCGCCGAGCGAGAGGACTGTCTCCTTCAGGCATTATCGTTTGATGGCATGTCCTGGGATCGAACGACCGTCACTTCACGGCAGGACAGGCAACGACCGACATGAAACTTGATTCCAGTCGTCTGGTCGTCGACGAGCATCAGTTCGCTCAAGGGCTCGCCGCATTTGCAAGTGACCGTTTTCTTATCGGCAAAATACATCTGAGGTCCTCCATAAGCCTGGAGATTTCATCGCGTCATTCGGGCGAACTCGCTTGCGCTCCTTCTCGGTCTGTCAGATCCGTGCAATCCGGACGATGGATGTGGCTCCCGGCGCTTATTTTGCAGCGGATGGCTTCCGTGATTCCGCGGCTTCACGCGCCTGCCGCTCGGCCTTGAGGCGGTGGAAGTTGTTGTAGAACGCCTTCTCGTGGGCGAGGTGCTCCTTCATCGCCTGCGATGCGTCTTGCTGACGCTGCTCGTTACGAACCTTGCGCTGCTGGGGAGTAAGATTCATACGACCTCCAACTAAGTTCTTGAATCAACGCTGGATTCAACGCACGAGGCCGGAAAAGGTTGCACCCGGGAAGGAGTTGGACCTATTTGCGCAGGCTCGCCCAGACGCCGCCGAGGATCAGCAAGCCGCCAATCAGGTGGATCAGCTTCGGCGGCTCGCCGAGGATGACCCAGGACAGCAGCGCACTTGCGATCGGCGCGACATAGAGCACGAGCGACGTCCGCACCGAGCCGAACCTTGCGCCGAGCCAGGCGAAGCCGGCATAGGCGATCAGGCCCGGCACGAGGCCGGCGAAGACATAGGCCTCGAGCGCCCGGACGTTGAAAACCGCAGCCGGCGTGGCCCACATTTCCTGGAGCGCCGGCGGCAGCGAGCACAGCGCGCCGGCCGCCGAGAACAGGCTGACCCGCGCCAGCAGCGAGGCGCGCGGCGCGACGCGCGATTGCACCAGCGTATAGCCGGACCAGCCGAGCATCGCGCACACCACCAGGAGATCGCCCCAGGCCGCGCTCGATTGCGTCAGCGTTTCCAGATGGCCGCCCGAGACGATCAAAAGCGCACCGGCGAGCGCCAGCGCCGTGCCCAGCCATTGCAGCGGACCGATATGCTCGATGCCGAGCGCGGCTGAAATCAACAGCACCATGATCGGCGACAGCGCGAAGATCAGTGCGATATGGATCGCGGTCGTGGTGATGCCGGCGATGTAGACCGGGCCGCCGCACAGGAACATGCCGAGGAAGCCCGCGGCGAGGATCGGCCAGAAATTCTGCGCCAGCGGGATCTTGCCATCCCTCACGGCCGCGATCGCAAACGGCGCAAGGCCGATGGCGATGATGCTCCAGCGGAAGAAGGCCAGCGAGAACGGCGGCACCGAGCCGGCCAAGCCGCGCGCCAGCACCTGGTTGGAGGCCTGCCCGACCGCGACCAGGATGAACCCGGTCAGCGCGACCGCGTCCTCCCAGCCCGTGGCCGGGCGGTCGACCTGACCTTTCGGCAGCTCCGCATCCATGACACCGCCCCCTCAGCCGGCGCACGTTCACCCAGGACGGCTTCCGTCAGCGCACCGCTTGCCGCGGCACGCCTGCGCTATTGCTCCGCCGCCTCGCGCTCCATGTCGCGGCCAGACATATCCTCGCCCTGCATGTTGGCGTATTCGCGCGCCATCTCGCGCATCAGGAATTTGGCGGGGACGTCGTGATAGGTGCCGTGGTCGTTGACATATTGCATGTAGGCGCGCCCCGCGCCGTCGAACGGATGCAGCAGCGCATCCGAATGGCCGTCGAAATCGAGCGGCTTGACGCCGAGCTTGGCGCACAGCGTGTCGTTGAAGGTCGGGGTCGCCTTGCGCCAGGCGCCGTCGACGAACACTTCGGTGAAGCCGTGCCAGGTGAACAGGTCCGAGCCCATGCTCTGGCGCAGCTTCTCGGTGGTGAGATGGTTGCGGACGTCGGCGAAGCCGACCCGCGCCGGGATGCCGTGGACCCGGCAGGCGGCGGCATAGAGCGCCGCCTTGCCGACGCAGTAGCCATTGCCGGCGGCGAGCACGCTGGAGGCCCGGTAGCTCTCGGGCGAGCGCATGCTGACATAGGGGTTGTAGCGGATGCCGTCGCGCACCGCGGTGTAGAGCCGGCTGGCCTTGTCGCGCGCGCCGGCGTCGGTCGCCACGGCGGCGCGGGCGAACGCCTCGACGGCGGGATGGTCGCTGTCGACATATTCGCCTGGGTCGGTGTAGAGGCGGCTGATCGTATCGGGGAGGTGCTCGGTCATGGCGCAAGCTTAGCAAGCCATGTGCGCAGTTCAATGCAACCGATGCAGCCTTCTTGCAGCCCTGCCCCGCTTAGTTCCTGAAGCGTTCGTCCCACTGCGGCGGCCGGTAGCTGCGCCGCTTTGCCTTGAAATATTCGCGTGCGAAATGGATGCCGATCCCGATCAGGAACGGCGGCGCGAGCGCGGCGGCGATCATCAGCGCGGTGATCGACTTCGGCGTCAGGATGTCCAGCACCATCGACGCCAGCAGCCACAGCGTGGCAGCAATCACCGCGACGTCGACATGCTTCATTCCCCAGTCTTTCCCTTGGTCCCTGACCTCGATCCGGGTTCCATCCTACCGGCTGGCCCCGGGCGCGCCAAGGATTCCGGCGGCAGGCGATACCTCCAGCCCTTCACTTTTTTGGAACGGCGCCCACGCGGGTCAGACGACGAACCCGCACGCCGGCCGCCATCCTGCTGATTAGCGCTTAGAGAGATTGGCATATCCGTTCGTGTATTGGCCCCGGCATCCTGAGGCGCGAGCCTTGCGGCGCAATTGCGCCGCTGGGCGAGCCTCGAAGGATCGACGGCCACCAGCCGGGCCGTGCATCCTTCGAGACGCGCGTTCCGCGCTCCTCAGGATGACGTGAAGAGCGGGCGCGTAGCTGACAATTAACCCGCGAACGCCCGCACCAGCAGCAGGCCGGCGAACAGCGCGAGGATCGAGAGCGCAACGGAGGCCGCGATGTAGGCAGCGGCCGGCCATAGCTCGCCCCGCTGCATCAGCACGATCGCATCGAGCGAGAAGGTCGAGAAGGTGGTGAAGCCGCCGCAGATGCCGACGGTGAGAAACACCCGCACCGCCTGGCTGACATTCCAGGTCAGCGCGAAGGACTCCGCGAAGACGCCGATCAGGAACGAGCCCACGATATTGATCATCAGCGTGCCCCAGGGAAAATCGGTGCCGACCAGGCGCCCCGCGCCGATCGCCACCAGATAGCGCGCGACCGATCCCAGCGAACCGCCGATCGCGACCGCCGCCAACAACTGAACGCTCAAGATTCTGCCTTTCCGCCCCGCCACTCGGCGACGCCTGTCACAAGCCCAACAACGAAGGTGGCGGCGACCAGCTCGCCCGGGGCGCCGACCAGCAGGGCGACGACACCGACGAGCCAGATCGACCCGACCAGCGACAATGCGATTGAGAGTGACCCAGGAAGACCCGTCATGCTCTGCCCCTTCTCATTCGCGGGGCGCGCTGCGGATCGGCGGTGGCGTATGCTCCTACCGACGCTGTCGCGCCCGGTAGGAGTCATCAGCCTTGCGGCGGTTATCGGGGGACTCCATCCCCATCAACACAGGGATGGTAGGCAAACGGAGCAGCGGGAGCAAGTGGGCGTCCCACGCCGGTGTTGGTTCACTCGCTCGTCGACAGCATCGCGTTCAGCTCGACGGCAGTCCGCAGCTGCTCGATCCGCGCGGCGATCTGTTCGCGCTTGGCGCCGCGCGGCAATTCCGCGAGCTGGCTCTCGAGCCGCACCCGGTGTTCTTCGAGGCGCTGCTCGAAGGTGTGGGGTTCAGATCGCTTCCGCTTCCGAATCGTCTTCTGCATCACTCACCCTTGGCGGTTGCAGACCGGGACTATTGGCCCAGCGGTCCAGTTGATCGATCACCCGTGCGTGGCTCGGGCGCCGCGGTTCCGGCGCTTCCGGCTCCTCGGATAGCTTGCGGGGCAGCTTGACGTGATTGGTCATGGCGTCACTCCCGCCAGACAACGGAGGGGCAGCCGGATCGTTCCCTTAGTTTTTCTTGTAAGCCATTGATTTTATTTGATTAACTTACTCAATCGACGTTTTTATCTCAAGCTGTGGAACCGACCGCGAATTGGTTCGTTTAGCAAATTACTCAACTAACTAATTTTGGGCGATTTGCGATGAATGAGCTTCGCGCTGAACGTCTTCAAGTCATGCTTTCCCCCGAAGAATTATCAGCTCTCGACGATTTCCGCTTCAGGCACCGCATGCCGACCCGTGCCGCGGCAGTGCGCGAGCTGCTCAGGCTCGGTCTGGCCGGCAACGGCGTTGATGGAGGGGCCGGGGTGAAGTCGAGCGAGTATGGGGTGTTTAACCGGGGGCCGGATGGGCACACCCAAGGCGACGCGCCGCAAGGGGAGTAACGGCGCGTTGGCGCTGATGCGGCGGTTCAGCCGGCGACGAAGAGGTCCACGACCGCTTTCAGCGTGCAGACCACAAGCGCCGAGGTGAACATCGCCGTACTGAGATCTGCGAGATAAAGCAGCTGCGCCTTCTGCTCCGCATCAAGCCGCGCGATCGCCTTGCGCATGGCCAAGCTCCCTTTTCAGGAGAACGCGTCGCGTGAACGTCGGTTCCCTCGGCCGCCTTCTCACGCCCGCTGCAGCGCCAGCGTCACGCCGCCGAGCGTCAGCGCCATCGCGCCGATCTCACGCAGCCCCCACGGCTCGCCGAGAATGATCGCAGCCGAAATCACGCCGATGACCGGCACCAGCAGCATGCCCGTCGACGCCGATGTCGGCGGCAGGCGGCGCAGCGTTTCGAACCAGGTGAGATAGCAGATGCCCATCGGCATCAGCGTCATATAGGCAAAGCAGCCGAGGCCGAACGGCGTGATCGCGGCATAGTTCGGGTGCTCGAACAGAACGCCGAGCAGCAGCATCACCAGACAGCCGATGCCGACCTGCCAGGCGACCACCGCGAGCGGCGGCATCGACAGCGGCTTGCGATTCAGCACGTTGCCGAGCGCGAACAGGATGGCACAGGCGAGCGCAAGCGCGATGCCGGTGAGCTTGTCGGCGCTGAACGCAAAGCCGTTGCCGCCGAGCAAGAACGCGACGCCGGCGACGCCGAGCACCAGCGCCGCCAGATCCCGCAGCGTCGGGCGGCTGTGTAGCACCGGCCAGGCGAACAGCATCGCCCAGATCGGCATCGTGTAGGCCAACAGCGCGCCCTCGCCGACCGTGACGAATTTCATCGCGATGGTGCCAAAGCCCATCCAGGCGAAGACATTGGTGAAGGAGGCGAACAACAGCCGCGGCAGCGCCTCGCGCGGCACCGCGAGCGACTGGCCGCGGGCCAGCGCCAGCGTACCCAGGATCACCGCCGCGCAGGTCCCGGCCAGCCCGCGGGCGAACAGCGGCGGCCATTGCTGCAGCAGCAGCTTCATCAGCGGCCAGTTCAGGGCCCAGCCGAACGCCGTCACCACCAGGCAGAGAAAGCCTATCGTTCGGTCGCGTTGCGTCTTATCCATCGGCCGCGCTTAGCAGGCGGAGCCAGGCGATTCCACTTCGCGGCGCGCATGCCGCGTCGGCGTGCATCTCGGATACCATTCCGTCAGGCAAAGGTGCCGATCGAGACCCGCGGCCAGCCCTCGCTTTTCCGCGCGGCGGCAAGCTTGCTTGTCCAGGCATCGATCAGGCTTGCGATCAGAAGACGGCCGGTGCCGCGCATGTCGGGCAGTTTCATGGTCGGCGTGCCGAGCGCGAGCGCGATCACGCCGTGCACGGCGGCAAGCAGCGCAGTTGCGAGCCGCGGCGGCAGGCCGGACGCCGGCTCGGCGCCCTGTGCCGCGAGATACTCGCGCACCGAGATCACGAACAGCTCGTAGCTGCGGCGCGCGATCTCGGTCTCACCGAAATAGACGCCGTCGGGAAAACGGCGGTCCTCGACCGTGCCGGACATCGAGAACAGCGAACGGAAGTGATCGGGATTGTCGGCCCAATAGTCGAGATAGGTTTCCATCACCCGCCGCAGCCGCGCATCGCTGTCGGCGGTCTGCGCGCGGACCCGTTCGAGCTGTTCGGCAACCGCCTCGAGATTCTGCTGCTTCACCGCGAGCAGCAGCAGCAGCTTGGTCGGATAATATTTGAGGACGGTGCCCTTCGAATAGCCGATCGCGTCGGCGATCTTCTGGATCGAGACGGTCTCGAGCGTGCCGGCGGCGAACTCCTTGCGCGCGGTCTCGAGGATCAGCGCCTTCAGCGCCTCCTTGTCGGCCTCCTGACGCGCCCTGCGCTGAAAGCGCCGCGCACCCCTGCTGGATCGCTCCTCGATCGACATTGCCGTCTCCTAGAGCCTTTTCCGCTCCGATGGAATCGAAACGAGGCTCCCCCTTGCCATAGCCGAGTTAATTGACTATGGTCAATTAAATGATCACAAGACGGGAGGATGCAATGAGCGCCCCTGCGAGCCCCCTCGCCGGCGAAATTGTCCGCAGCGATTTCGATCCGTTCAGCCCGGCGACGCGGGCCGATCCCTACGGCACCTACGCGGCGCTGCGTGCCGCGGCGCCGGTCGTTCGCCTGACCAGATATGACATCTGGGCGGTGCCGCGCTTTGCCGAGGTCAAGGCGATCTTCGGAGACCATGTCAATTTCAGCAACGCCGGCGGCGCCGGGCTTGCGAACCACTTCAAGGAAACGCCGTGGCGGCCGCCGAGCCTCGTGCTGGAAGCCGATCCGCCACTGCATACGCGGACCCGCGCGGTGCTGGCGCGGATCCTCTCGCCCGGCGCGATGCGGCGGCTCGCCGATGATTTCAAGGCCACGGCGACGCAGCTGATCGACGGACTCGTCGAGCGCGGATCGTTCGATGCGATCAAGGACATCGCGGAGGTGTTTCCGGTCAGTGTGTTTCCCGACGCGCTCGGCATCGACCAGGAGGGCCGCGAGAACTTCCTGACCTATGGCGCGATGGTGTTCGCCGGCTTCGGGCCCGAGAACGACTATTTCCGCAACCTGATGAAAGAGGCGCCGCGCGTGCTGCCCTGGGTGGCGGCACGCTGTCAGCGCGAGGCGCTGCGCCCCGACAGTTTTGGCGCGCAAGTCTACGAGGCGGCCGACACCGGCGAAATCAGCGTCGAGGAAGCTCCGCTGCTGGTGCGTTCGCTGCTCTCGGCCGGGCTCGACACCACGATCAGCGCGATCGGCATGGCGCTGTACACGCTTGCGCGCCATCCGGAGCAATGGGCATTGCTCGCAGCCGACCCGTCGCTGTCGCGCGCGGCGTTCGACGAGACGCTGCGCTTCGATTCACCGGCGCCGTTCGTGTTCCGCACCACGCCGCATGACACCGAGATCGCGGGCGTCCGGATCGGCAAGCACGAGAAGGTGCTGCTGCTGCTCGCCTCCGCCAACCGCGACGCGACGCGCTGGGAGCATCCCGACCAGTTCGACATCAGACGGCGGCTGTCCGGGCACATGGGCTTCGGCGTCGGCATCCACGGCTGTGTCGGGCAGATGGTGGCGCGGCTGGAGGCGGAGGCCGTGATCGCAGCGCTCGCGAGCCGCGTGAAGCAGTTCGACATTGCGGGTCCGGTCGCCTTCCGCGACAGCTCCGGCCTGCGCGCGCTCAGCACGATGCCGGTGCAGGTCACCCGCAAATAGCTTCGACATCGCGCGCCACGCAGCCTTGCTCAAGAAAAAGCCGGCGTACCTCTCGGTACGCCGGCTTGCACTTTGCCCTCTTCCGTAAACTCAGCTCATGCCGACGCCGCGCGCGGCGTGCGGTTGCGCGAGTTGCGCTGGAAGAACAGCGCCTGGCTCGCCACCGCCGACACCATCGCGGGCTGGAACGGCTTCGAGATCAGGAACGCCGGCTCCGGCCGTTCGCCGGTCAGGAAGCGCTCGGGATAGGCCGTGATGAACACCACCGGCACCTCGAACGTGCGCAGCAGCTCATTCACCGCATCGAGGCCCGACGAGCCGTCGGCGAGCTGGATGTCGGCGAGGATCAGGCCGGGCTTCTTGTTCTTGGCGAGCGCCACCGCATCGGAATGGGTGCGCGCGACGCCGATGACATTGTGGCCGAGATTCTTCACCAGGCTTTCGAGGTCCATGGCGATGAAAGTCTCGTCCTCGATGATCAGGACATCGGTGGCGATCTCGGCGGCCATCTCGCGACCGGCGGCATCGGTCAGCTTGCGGGTCTCGGCGATATCGGTGCCGAGAATGTAGCCGACCTCCTCCTCCGAGAAGCCTTCCAGCGACAACAGCAGGAAGGCCTGCCGAGGCAGCGGCGTGATGTTGGAGAGCCGGCGCTCCGGCGGCAACGAGAGCGTCGCCACATCGGCATTGTCGTTGTTGTTCACCGACACCGAATTCCAGATCTGGGTGAACAGCCGAAATAGCCCGGCGCGCGGACCGTGGCTCTGGTCCAGCAACGATCCGTCCTGCAACAGGGCCTCGAGCATGGCCCCGACATAGGCGTCCCCGGACGCCTGGTTTCCGGTCAGTGCGCGCGCATAACGGCGCAGCAGCGGAAGGTGTTCGGCAACGATCTGTGATCGGGACATTCCCACTCCATCCTTGTTCGTGAGGCCAACCGGCCTGAAACCCGTACTCTGGGGCGGCGTACCATTTTGGGGCGCCCCAGGTTCCCCTGCATGCCCGACTACGCGCGAGCGCCGAAAAAGTTCCACGAAATAGTTCCAGCCTTCCGGAACTTTCTGCGCAACTTTGCATTAGCTCCTGACCGACGAGGCAACGCGGCCAGCCTCTTTTTTCGAGGAATCGACTTGAAAATCAGAGACTTCACTCCCGGGGAAGCGTGGATCACATCATGAAGGAAGTAAAGAAGCAGGGCGGTCTCAACGCCGAGATTCAATCGAGAATCGGCCACCAGCTTCGCGCCATGTACGACGACGTGGTGCGGCAGGGGGTGCCCGACCGCTTTGCGGAGCTGATCCGCAAACTCGACGGACCCGAGGCTGCCGCGGCGGCTGTGGCCGGGGGCGATACTGACAAGAACAATGGAGGGGACTAATGCCTCTCACGAATGAACTTCGCGACGACATCCTGGCGTCGGTCCCGAGCCTGCGCGCGTTCGCGATCTCGCTGTCCGGTAATGGTGACCGCGCCGACGATCTGGTGCAGGAGACCCTGCTGCGCGCGATCGCCAATATCGACTCGTTCCAGCCCGGCTCGAACCTGCCCGCGTGGTTGTTCACCATCCTGCGCAACCTGTTTCGCTCCGACTACAGGAAGCGGCGGCGCGAGGTGGAGGATGCCGAGGGCAACTATGCCAAGACCCTGAAGAGCCAGCCGTCGCAGACAGCGCATCTGGAGTTCGAGGAATTCCGCGCTGCGCTCGAAAAGCTGCCGCAGGACCAGCGCGAGGCGCTGATCCTGGTTGGCGCCTCCGGCTTCTCCTACGAGGATGCCGCGGCGATCTGCGGCTGCGCGGTCGGCACCATCAAGAGCCGCGTCAACCGCGCGCGATCGAAGCTCTCCGCGCTGCTCTACGTCGACAGCGCCGAGGATTTCGGTCCCGACAACACCGTGCGCGCCGTGATCGGCGGCAATGGCGGATAGCCAGGCGCGATGCTAGAACGGAAGGGCGGCCCGCTGGGCCGCCTTTTTTCATTCGGCGATGGTCCACAACGGTATCGCGCAGCATGACCAGGAAGACGTTTGAAGCCACCATCGTCCTGGAAGGCAGCGCCTGCTTCATACCGGTGACGTTCGATCCGAAGGTTGTTTTCGGGAAGGTTCGCGCTCCGGTTCTGGTCACGCTGAACGGCTACACCTATCGAAGCACCATCGCCTCGATGGGCGGGCAGGTCTGCATTCCCTTGCGAAAGAGCAACCGCGAGGCGGCGGGCCTAAAGGGCGGCGAGACATTACGGGTCACGCTCGAACTCGATGCCGAAAAACGCACTGTCGACGTCCCACCCGACCTGGACAAGGCGCTCACCCCCGCTGCGCGGGCCCGCTGGGATCAGCTCAGCTACTCGCACCAGCGAGAATACGTCGAGGCAATCACCGAAGCCAAAAAGCCGGAGACGCGCGCACGCCGGATCGAGCAGACCATCGCCCGTCTCGATCGATCATCGTCAAACTAGAGCGTTTTTCCCTGGCGCTCGCTGCTGCGTGATCTGCCGCGTTGCGCGACGGTCGCGCCGTCAGCCCGCCATTGCCTGCTTGACGGCAGTCGGCTTGAAGCCGTTTCTCAATTCGAGGATCTTGCCCGCGATCTCGGTCACCGGGACCGGATGACTGAACAGGAAGCCCTGGGCCTCGTTGCAGCCCTCGGCCCGCATGTGGTCCAGCTGCTCGACGGTCTCGATGCCCTCGGCGATCGTGGTCATGCCAAGGCTCCTGCCAAGGCTGATGACGGCGCGCACGATCGATTTCGATCCATGCGTCGCGGTCGCGTCGCGCACGAAGGATTTGTCGATCTTGAGCTTGTCGAACGGAAAACTGCGCAGATAGCTCAGCGACGAATAACCGGTGCCGAAATCGTCCAGCGCGATGCGCAATCCCAGCGCCTTCAGCTTGTGCAGCGTTGCAAGCGTCTCGCTGCTGTTCGCGAGGAAGACGGATTCGGTGATTTCGAGCTCCAGCCGGCGCGGCGACAATTTCGACGCCGCCAGCCCGTTGACGACGACGTCGATGAAGTCGGGATCGCGAAACTGGACCGCGGAGACGTTGACCGCGAGCTTCATCTCGCTGGGCCAGGTGACGGCCTGCTCGCAGGCACGATTGAGCACCCATTCTCCCAACGGGCCGATCAGGCCGATCTCTTCGGCGATCGGGATGAACTGGTCCGGCGCCACCATTCCCCGCTTCGGGTGATGCCAGCGCAGCAGCGCCTCGAAGCCGCAGATGCGGTCGAGATGGAGATCGTAAAGCGGCTGGTAGTACAACGAGAACTCGTCCTTGGCCATCGCCTCGCGGAGATCGAGCTCGATCGCCCGACGCCGCTGCAGGCTGGCGTCCATCGCGGGCTCGAAGAAGCGCCAGGTACCCCGGCCTTCCATCTTGGCGCGGTACAGAGCGACGTCGGCGTTCTTCAGGAGCTTCTCTCCGGTGCTGCCGTCGACCGGCGACATCGAGATGCCGACGCTGCATCCGACCACGACACGATGCCCGTTCAGCTCGTACGGAGCGCCGACGCATTCCACGATGCGGCGGGCGAGGCGCTCAGCCTCCTCTCCGCCCTGGACGCCACACTGGATGACCGCGAACTCGTCGCCGCCCAGGCGCGCGACGGTATCGACCTCGCGGACGCAGGCGTTGAGGCGGTCGGCGACCGCACACAGCAGTTCGTCGCCGACCGGATGCCCGAGCGTATCGTTGACCTGCTTGAAATTATCGAGATCGAGGCAGAACACCGCGAAGCCGGATCCGCGGCCGACCTGAGCGACCGCCAGCTCGATCCGTTCGGCCAGCAGCGTCCGGTTCGGCAGCCTGGTCAGGGCATCGTGCCGGGCCATGAACGCGATCTGCGACTCGGCCCGCTGCTGTTCGGTGACATCCTCGCAGGTGACGAGCCAGCCGCCGTCGGATGTCGGCCGTTGCGCGATGGCAATGATCCGTCCATCGCTGAGATGCTGCAGATAGTTGCCCTCGTGCTGGGCCATCGATCGCTCGCGTTCCGCCAGCAGGTCTTCGACGGTCTGGTCACCGTGATTGTCGGCGGCAACGCTGAGGCTGAGCACGTCCTCCATGGTCATTCCGGGAACGACGAGCTCCGGCGAAATATCGAAGATCTCGCAGAACCTGCGGTTGGCGACCTGCAGCCGCGCCTCGCTGTTGTAGAGGCACAGCCCCTGCGACATGTGCGTGAGCGCCGCGTCGAGCCGCAGATTGGTTTCATGCAGCTCGGCCTTCTGCTGCTTCATCGCGGAGATGTCGCTGTAGACAAGAACGACGCCGCCCTCCTGCGTCTCGCTGCGGCTGACACGCAGCCAGCGCCCGTCGGAAAGCTGCGCCTCGCTCGCGAAGCCATCGAAGTCACTGTCGGCCGGCGCCAGGCTGGGGGCATCGAGCCGATCCGACTGCAGAAGCTGCGGCGAGAGACGGATGAATTCGCTGGCGCGCGAATTGGCCAGCGCGATCTGGCCATCCGCATCGAGCAGCACGACGCCTTCGTGCGACGTTTCGAGCGCATCGGAAAGCCGCGCCTGCGCGGAGCGGCGTTGCGAGACCTCCTGATCGACCATCCGCCTGATGTTGTCGCGCATGGTTTCCATGGCGGTCAGCAGCGTGCCGAGCTCGTCGGTGCCGCCCTTGGGGACGGTCGCGTCGAGGTCGCCGCCGGCGATGCTCCGCGCGGCCCGCGATGCAATGGCGACGGGCCCGATGATCCGGCGCGCCAACACCCACGAGAACAGCGCCGACAGGAACAGCGCGACGGTCAGCCCGGCGACGTTGAGTTGCAGATCCCGCTTGATCGTCGAGAGCGCCTTTTGCCGGAACAGAAAGCCGTCGCCGGCCGTGTAGTTGACCAGCAGCTCGACCTGCTGGCTGACGATCTTGGAGTAGCGATCGACATCGCCGACCGTCGTCCCCGATGCACGTGGATCAGCCGCCGAATTTCCCTCGACCGACGATCCGATCGCACGACGATGCAGCGCCATCCAGGCGTCGGCGGCTTCCTGAACCTTTGCGGCGGCTTGCGCGGCCCGCGAGGACTGCGAGCGGTCGGCAGCGATCGTCAGGTCTTCCGAGAGCGTCTTGGCGAGCTTTTCAATCTGGCTGTCGAGGCTGGCGTGAATTTCCGGATCCGTGGTCAGCAGACGCTGCGACGACGCGACCCGCATTGTGGCGAAGTCCGCACCGGCCGCGCGGGCGTAATTGATCGACATCAGGGATTCGTCGAACGTCTTGGCCACCAGATCGCCGGCATGGCGGATGCCAAGGATGGAGTATCCGCCGAGCGCGACGGCAACGGCGCTCATCGCGAGGCAAAAAATCAGAATCTGGGTGCGGATCGAACCTGTGGTCAGGGCAAGACGCGACAGGCCGCCGGTCGCGAGCCGAAAGGCTGCACCGCTCTTTACCCTGAGGTTGCCTAATAGGCTATCCATACCCGCGTTTCGCCGTTGCGCTCGATGTTCAAGCTACGCAGAAACGCGCAGCGCTTGCGGAAAAATGACTGTCTGCTCAAAATTGCTTTAGTAGTGACTGCAACTCATGCTGAAATCGTTAAGATCAGCTGGCGATAATCACCCTTACAGGTAAACGCGGGACGCATCATTTGCACGCTAGATTGGCCGGCGTCGGAATTCCAAGCGGGGGTCTCATGCAGTCAGGCTTGTTGCGCATCCTGCGCCTCGGCCGGTCCGGAGGCGCGCCTTTAGTGGCCGCGATTGTCACGGGAGCGCTAGCCGGCGCCGCTCTGGGTGCGGCGCCATACGTCATTTCGCAGAAGGATCGCGAATTCAAGCCCGCAGAGATATCAATCAAGCGCGGCGAGATTTTACGATTCATTAACGATGACGGCGAACTGCTGCATCACGCTTATTTGAGCACCGATACGTTCAGTTTCGACTCGGGCGACCAGCAGCCTGGCAGCAAGTTCGACGTCACATTTTCCGTACCCGGCGACTACACCGTGCTGTGCGGCATTCATCCGAAGATGAAGCTCGCGGTCCACGTCGCCAAATAGTCTCCCTCAGGGATCAACGATCTACAGGACCGAGGTTTTGAAGATCGCGGCGTGGCCGAAATAGTAGACGAACAGCGTCAGCGACAGCGCGGCGCAGAGCGCGACCGGGGCAAGCCACGGCGCGCGACGATCGCGCGGCAACACCTTGTTGTCGGCGAGAATCGCAAACAGCACGGCGATGATCGCCGAGTGTCCGATGGTGTCGATCTTGCCGAATTCGAAGCACGCGCTGATGAACATCCCCGTCAGCACGGCGGCGGCGCAGCGCCGGATCAGCGGCGTCCAGATCAGGGCAAAGGCGAGCGTGAATTCCACCATGCCCGCGGCGCGCATGTAGAACTCATTGTCGAAGCCGAGGGTCATCCCGGTATGCTCGATCAGGAGCGGAAAGCTCCATTCCGGATAGGCCCATTTTTCGATCGAGGCCCACATCAGCGTCACCGCCGCGGCGTACCGCATCACGTCGATCGGCCGGATTCCGAACAGATCCTTGTTCAGCCCGATCAGCGCAAAATAGGCGGCAACGCCGAGAAAAATCGGGTAGTCGGCAAGATGGAAGACGCCGTAACCGCGAACGCCGATGCCGAACAGGATCGCCATCCCCACGGCCGACAGCGGCAGCGTGCGCCGCGACAGCATGCCGGCGGCGATGGCGAGCTGCAACGCGCCCACCAGCGGTGACGACGTCTTCAACTCGGGGGTCAGCAGGATCCCGCCCACGGCCCAGATCGAGATGAAGAAGAACGCGCAGACGGCGCGCATCATCAGTTCGGTGTGCAGCCGAAGTCCCTCGGTAATGCGGTCCAGCACGCGAATGGTCGCATCGCCGAGCGACGTCGGCTCGATCAGGCAGCCCGCAAACAGCCAGAAGACGGCGACACCGAGCAGCAGTTCAAAATCGAGGCAAAGGACATTCTCGAGTCCGCGGGGCTGACCGGCGACATCGTAAGCGCAAAACCATTTGACATGTGCCTCGGCACTGCGCGCGGCTACGACGCAAAACAAAACCGCTGCAAGGCACGTGGCGAAAAAGGAGCGCACAGCCGACGCGGCATCTCGCTCCCGCCCATTAAACATTGAACCAACCGCCCACACACACATACGCTTAAGGACTTGTTTAACTTATATCAAATTTTACGCTTTGCGCCTGCCTCTGGACATCCGCTGGTTGCATTGTGGTTAATTGCGGCAGGCAGGCCCCAACCCGTCCCTCATTGCATCTTTTCCGGGCAGTTCCATCGAATTTTAGCTAATTCCGGCACGGGGGCTCAATTCAACTGTCGTAGTGAAACCCGGACAAATCGGATCGGGAGGCCGGTTAAATGTTCGGAGTGTTGAGCGTCGTGAGTATCGGGGTGGGGTCAGCCCTCGCCTATGTGACAAAATCGTCCCCGTCGCGCACGGCGGCCCTCGAGACCTGCGCGGGCGCGTTCCTGATCGTCGGCCTCGGCCTGCTTGGGGCCGCACTACCGCACCTGGCCTGACGAGCCCCCGTTCCAGACCCTCTGCTGCGCTCAGCGCGGCAATTTGGGTATCCCCGCCACCGGCGGGGCCGTGGCGGTCAGGGATTGCAGGAAGACGATGAGGTCCTTCTTCTCGCCTGCCGTCAGAGACAACGGCTTGATGTCGGGCGACCGGCTCGGCCGCTCAATCCCGCCTTTGTTGTAGAGCTCGATGACATCTTCCAGCGTCGCGACCGATCCGTCGTGCATGTAGGGCGCACGGCGCGCGACATCGCGCAATGTCGGGGTCTTGAACGCATATTTCAGCTTCGCCGAGGTCGGAAAGTAACGTCCGCGCCCGATGTCGTGGCCCTTGGCGGTGCCGATATCCTGGAAGGACCCGTCGGAGAAGGACGGGCCGCTGTGGCAGGACGAACAGCGTCCCTTGCCGTTGAAAATCTCAAAGCCGCGCTGGGCCGTTGCGCTGATCGCGCTCTCGTCGCCCTTGATCCAGCGGTCGAACGGGGCTTCGCCTGCGACGATGGAGCGCTCGAAGGTCGCCAGCGACTGCTCGATCCTCGGCCGCGTGATCGCGCCGTCGCCGAACGCATGGGTGAATGCATCGACATAGCCGGGGATCGCCGCGAGACGCGCGATCAATTCCGGCTCGGTCATGTTGAGGTTCATCGGGCTCAGAATCGGCCCGAACGCAACGGATTCGAGATCCCTGAACTTGCCGTCCCATCCCAGCGGCTCGAAGAAGGCCACATCGATCAGCGTCGGCGAACGGATCGGCAAGCCTTTCGGATCCTCACCGATGGCGCGCGGCAGGCCGTCGGCCCATGACAGGCTCGGCTTGTGGCAGCTCGCGCAGGAATGCGTCTTGGACCGCGACAGCAGCGGATCGAAGAACAGCATCTGCCCAAGCGCGGATTTCGCCTCCGAATAGGGATTACTGCTCGGGAAGGGAACGACGTCGGGCCGGCGATAGCTGGCACGGATTGTCGCAGGGTCGCGCGGCGCCGTCGCCGGGGTCAAGGCAAGCGACAGCCCGACAGGCAAAACTGCCGCGAGCAAGGTCAGGCTGACCCAAAGCCTCATGGGGGTCCTCAGACGGTATCCTGCTCGGTATATGCCGAAGCATGTTCAACGAAGTTTTAACACTCGGTTGCGGTCTATTACGGATGCCGGATTCCGTCACAGATCATTTGAGCGTCGTCCGGCGCTCCTGATTTCGATCAATCCGTGCAATAACATAGCCACTCAACCTAAGGCGGCCACGGCGGTCTACTTCGTGGGGCGCTCTACTTCTTCGCCGGACGGACCGGCGCGGAGAGCTGCTCGGTGCGGTCGCGCTCGGTCATGTCGACCACGGTGTCCATCGGCGCGGTGAGCTCATAGACATAGGAGACGTCGGTGAAGTAGCGCTTCGCGGTGCCGCCCAGCGCCTCCGGCGCGACGCGGTCGAGCAGGATCAGGCCGAAATCGCTGTCGGCCCGCCGCGTCGCCTGGCTGGTGTTGAACTCCTCCCAGCGGAAATGGAACATCGAGTCCGCATCCTCGCCGGCGACTTCCCAGTTCGCGACGATGTGCGGATGCTTGCCGACCAGCGACAGCCCTTCGTCGGAGTGCGAGGCGAGCTCAAAAAACAGCAGCGACAGCGATTGCGCGGCGCGGGCGCTGACGGTGATGTCGGGACCGTTCACCGCGATCCGGTCGGCATGCGGAATCGCGCGCGATTCGAACAGGCCCTTCAGCTTGACGCCCTGCCACTGGCTCTCGCTGAGCAGCGTGACGACATTCGACATCGCGTGGATGCGCCCGATCAACAGTTCGCGCGCGACGTCGATGTCGGCGCCGTGCCGCAGCGTGCGGGTCACGATCGACTGGATCACCGCGAGGATGTTCTTGACCCGATGGTTGAGCTCGTCGATGACCGCAGTCAGCCGGCGCTCGAAGCCGATCCGAACCTCGATCTCGCGGCTGAGGCGCAAATTGTTGTAGGCGACATAGCCGAACAGGCCGCAGACGATGCCTGTCAGCGCGAGGCCGATCGCCGCGACGATGGTCGCGGTCTGCTGCGCACGCACCGTGGCGTTGCTCTTGGCGTAATAGTCAAGCGACCAGTCCCGGCCGCCGAACGTCACCGTGCGGACCATCGACGGCAGCGGGCCGTCCTGGCGCACCGCGCGCGAGGTGACGATGCCCTGCTCGTTGGCGGTGAACTCGTCGTTGGAATCACGCGGGTCCTTCAACGCCACCGCGAACAGCGAGGAATCGTCATTTGTCAGCATCAGCGACGACAGCTCGTAGGAAAAGGTGATGAAGCCGGCCGGCTCGGACCCGCCCTCCTGGAACACCGGCGCGGCGAGCACGACCCCGACCGGGCCGTTCTGCCGCAGCAGCGGCACCGGATCCGAGGCCACGGGCTTGGCGTTCTCCATTGCCCGCGCCAGCATCGGACCGACCACCGAGTGGCGGTCGAAGGCGCGGCCCGGGATGCTCAGGGTTTCCGGATTGCGCGGCTCGACGTCCATCAGCACGTTGATCGGCTTGTCGAGCGCCTTGATGTCGAGCGCCTGGTCGTCGAAATCGCGGATCGAGGGATTGGTGAAGCCGGCGGCCTTCAGCTCCGCCTCGGCCGCGGTCAGCTCGTTCGGCTTGAGCCGCGCGATCCAGGCGGCGACCACGAAATCGGTCTTGAAGGCGTAGATCGCCGAGCGCAGCGGCTGCAGCATGTTGGCCTTCACCATCGACGGGGTCCGGAACAGTCCCGAGGCCACCCGCGCCAGCAGCTCGCGCTCGGTCAGGCGGTCCTGCACCAGGCTGGCATGGACGTCGATCGCCCGCGCCAGCGCGATACCGTCGATTGCGAGCTCCTGATCGTGCACCCGATAGGCGGCAAGACCGGAGAGCAGAACTCCGATCAGCGCAATCAATGCAACGATGAAGCCCAGTCGAACCACACGCTTACTCGGCAATCAGGGGGTGGCGAAAGGGGACGGTAGGCATCTGGCTTCTGCGGGGGCGGCGACAAATCAGGGTGCGATGAACGCCAGCCGCAAGGGAATATGGAATAGCGATCATCGGTACGCAACAGGAGCCGGTCGGCAACATTAACGACGACGCCATCCGGCGGTCTTTGGCGGCACCAAAGGTTGCTAATCGTCAAAGTTGGAAATTGTTCCGGCAATTGCGCAGCTTTTTTGCGGCGGAGTGCGCTCCCCTCTCGTCGTCCGTCACCCTGAGGAGCGCGAAGCGCGTCTCGAAGGATGAACGGCCCGGACAGTGGGGCCGTACACCCTTCGAGGCTCGCTACGCGAGCGCCTCAGAGTGACGGTGAAGCGCACCACGGTCCGCCACAATGATTAACGGCCAGCCGCCTTGCCCGCGCCCTGCGACCGAAGGCCACCCTTGGTCTCGATGAAGCTGATGATGCGGTCGAGGCCGTCGCTCTTCTTCAGGTTGGTCATCACGAAGGGGCGTTCGCCGCGCATCCGCCTGGCGTCGGTGTCCATCTTCTCCAGCGACGCACCGACATGGGGCGCGAGGTCGATCTTGTTGATCACCAGAAGGTCGGATCGTGTGATGCCGGGGCCGCCCTTGGAGGGGATCTTGTCGCCGGCGGCGACGTCGATGACGTAGATGGTCAGATCCGCCAATTCCGGCGAGAAGGTCGCCGCCAGATTGTCGCCGCCGGACTCGATCAGCACCAGGTCCAGATCGGGGAATTTCGCCCGCATGTCGGCGACCGCAGCGAGGTTCATCGAGGCGTCCTCGCGGATCGCGGTGTGCGGGCAGCCGCCGGTCTCGACGCCGGCGATGCGGTCCGGTGTCAGCGAACCGGAGCGCACCAGAAACTCGGCGTCCCATTTGGTGTAGATGTCGTTGGTGATCGCGGCGATGTCGTAACGCTCGCGCATCGCCTTGCAGAGCAGGTCCATCAGCGCGGTCTTGCCGGAGCCGACCGGACCGCCGACGCCGACGCGCAACGGGCCATGAGAAGTTGCCATATCAATCCATCCATCGTCGTCCCGGCGAAAGCCGGGACCCATAACCACCGAATTGAGTTGTTGCGCGAAGCTGGGGCCGCAAACTTGCATAACCACGAAGGCCGGTGGTTATGGGTCCCGGCTTTCGCCGGGACGACAGCGGAGGGCGCATCATGACCGGAACAGCCTCGTATACTGCGCTTCATGACGCAGGCTTGCGAGGTCGGCCCGGAAGGTCGCGCTGCCGAGATCGTCGAGCGAAGCTGCGTTGGCCCGCGCCGCGGTCGCGGCGACGACCGGCTCGAGACCGGCCAGCACGCGCTGGCTGTCGGTCTGCCCGAGCGGGATCAACCGGCTGCCTGCGGAAATCCAGTTCGAGAGCACGGCATGCAGGAAGGCATGCAGCGATGGCGCCAGCCGGATGCCATGCGCAGCGCTGACGATACCGACCGCGACCGGGTACACGATCGGCCCGTCGCAAGCCGCAGTCATCGCGTCGAGGCCGGACGAACTCCAGGCCGCACGGGCAATCTCGATGAAGGCGCGTCCCTGGGTCGTGGTCTCGAGCTGCCGCTCGCGGGACGGCACGAAGGCAGCAGCAAGCTCGGCGATCTCCTTCAGTCCGGCGTGGCCGGGCTCCGACGCCGCGCGATGGCTCTGCGCAAGGAACACGGCGTCGCAAAAGCCGCTGCCGTCGGTGAGCATCGCAGCGAGCCAGCCGCGCAGCGACGCGGCATCGGTGATGTCGCCGGCCTCCACCGCCCATTCGATGCCGCTGGAATAGGCGAACGCCCCGACCGGAAAGGACGGCGACAGCCACGTCATCAGCCGGTACAGCGCGGCCGCCTCGTCCTCCGTCATCCCGCCGCGCACCGCAGCGGGATCAGGCTCATTTGTGGTCATGAGCATGGGAGTGGTCGTGGTGATGATGGGCATGGTCGCAATGCTCATCATGATGATGGTGGTGGTCGTGGTCATGCCCATGGTCATGGTGATGTCCATCACCGTGGTGGTGACCATGATCGTGCGCGTCGCTATGGGCATGATCGTGCCCGGTGTGACCATGCGCGTGCTCGTCGGCATGCGCATGCTCGGCATAGGCGCCGCCTTCGGGATCGAACGGCGCCTCGATCTCGATGACACGGGCCCCTAACCCCTTCACCATCGCCTCGATCACGTGATCGCGCCGAATGCGCAGGCCTTTCGGCATGATCTGCGTCGGCAGATGGCGGTTGCCAAGATGCCAGGCGACCCGGATCAGATGATGCGGATCGCTGCCGCGAATTTCCGCCAGCGGCTCCGGAGCTGCGACCACCTCGATGAGGCGGCCGTCCTCCAGCACCAATGCGTCGCCGCCGCGCAGCGCGACGGCGTTCTCGAGATCGAGCAGGAATTCGAGCCCGCGCGTCCCGGTCATTGCCATCCGCCGCCGGTGCCGGTCGTCGAAATCGAGCACGACGGTGTCGGCTGCCGCTTCTGTCCAGCGATGCTGTCCCAGGACCTTGGTTGCGCGGATCATCGATTGCCTCAGAGCTTCTGAACCTTGGCGTCGCTGATGATCTCGATCACCGTCGGGCCCGTCTTCATTTCGGCGGAATATTCGCGCCACACCTTCATGTGCGGCGCCTTGCTGTGCGCGGTCAGGTCGTCGCGGGTTTCCCAGCGCTCGACGACCACATACAGATTGGGATCGTTGACGCTGACATGGCCCTCGTAGGAGAGGCAGCCCTTCTCCTTGTGGGTCTCGGCGATGCACGCCTTGTGTCCCCTAATGAAGTCGTCCTTGTTCTCCGGCTTCATCGGCGTGGTGGCGATGACATAGATCATGCTGTTTCTCCCGTTCTTGTTCTTGTTAGCGAACGTCGACCTTCTCGGGCGTGATCACCTCGATCTTCGGCGGCGCAGCCATGCACTTCACCGCAACGCGGCCGAAGGTCTTCATGTGCTCGGCGGTGCGATGCGGCACCAGCGCCTCGGCGTTCTCCCACTGCTCGACGAACACCATCTTGCTGTGGTCGGTGACGCTCTCGTGCAAGTCGTAGGCGATGTTGCCGGGCTCCTTGCGGGTTTCCTTGATGCAGGCCGTCGCCGCAGCGATGAATTCGGCGCGGGTCTCGGGCTTGATGGTCAGGGTGGCTACGACGTAAATCACGGAAATTCCTCCCGGTTTTCTCTTATGGCTTTGGATACCGGGAGTGGTTTTAGAACATAAAGTAGCGCTGTGCCATGGGCAGCACCTCGGCCGGCGCGCAGGTCAGGAGTTCGCCGTCTGCACGTACCTCATAGGTCTCCGGATCGACCTCGATCTCGGGCGTCGCGTCATTGTGGATCATGCTCTTCTTGGAGATTTTCCCGCGGGTGTTCTGCACCGCATAGAGCTTCTTGCCGATCCCGAGCTTGCGGGCGAGGCCGCCGTTGACCGCGGCCTTCGAGGTGAACACGACAGAGGACGCGGTCAGCGCCTTGCCGAAGGCGGCGAACATCGGCCGGTAGTGCACCGGCTGCGGCGTCGGGATCGAGGCGTTGGGATCACCCATCGGAGCTGCCACGATCGAGCCGCCCTTGATGATGCAGTCCGGCTTGACGCCGAAGAACGCCGGCGACCACAGCACCAGATCGGCCATCTTGCCCTTCTCCACCGAACCGATCAGCTTCGACACGCCATGCGCGATCGCCGGATTGATGGTGTATTTGGCGATGTAGCGCTTGACGCGGAAATTGTCGTTGTCGTTGCCCTTGTCCTGCGGCAGGGCTCCGCGCTGCTTCTTCATCTTGTCGGCGGTCTGCCAGGTGCGGATGATGACTTCACCGAGCCGGCCCATCGCCTGCGAGTCCGACGACATCATCGAGAGCGCGCCGAGATCGTGCAGGATGTCCTCGGCGGCGATGGTCTCCTTGCGGATCCGGCTTTCGGCGAAGGCGAGGTCCTCGGCGATCGACGGATCGAGGTGATGGCACACCATCAGCATGTCGAGATGCTCGTCGATGGTGTTGCGGGTGAACGGCCGGGTCGGATTGGTCGAGGACGGCAGCACGTTCTTCAGACCGGCAATCTTGATGATATCCGGCGCGTGGCCACCGCCGGCGCCCTCGGTGTGGAAAGCATGGATGGTGCGGCCCTTGAACGCCTTCACGGTGTCCTCGACGAAACCGGATTCGTTCAGCGTATCCGAATGCAGCATCACCTGGACGTCGTAATCGTCGGCCACGGAGAGACAGGTGTCGATCGCCGACGGCGTGGTGCCCCAATCCTCGTGCAGCTTCAGCGCGCAGGCGCCGCCCTTGATCATCTCGACCAGCGCCGCCGGACGCGACGCGTTGCCCTTGCCCGAGATGCCGAGATTGACCGGGAAGGCGTCGAACGACTGGATCATCCGCCCCATGTGCCACGGGCCGGGCGTGCATGTGGTGGCGAAGGTGCCGTGCGACGGGCCGGTGCCGCCCCCCAACATCGAGGTGACGCCCGACATCAGCGCGTGCTCGATCTGCTGCGGGCAGATGAAGTGGATGTGGCTGTCGAACCCGCCCGCAGTGAGGATCTTGCCCTCGCCCGCGATCACGTCGGTGCCGGGCCCGATGATGATGGTCACATTGGGCTGGATGTCCGGATTGCCGGCCTTGCCGATCGCGGCGATCATGCCCTCCTTGATCGCGACGTCGGCCTTCACGATGCCCCAGTGATCGACGATCAGCGCATTGGTGATGACGGTATCGGCCGCGCCCTGCGCGTTGGTCACCTGCGACTGCCCCATGCCGTCGCGGATCACCTTGCCGCCGCCGAACTTCACCTCCTCACCATAGGTGGTGAGATCCTTCTCCACCTCGATGATCAGATCGGTGTCGGCGAGCCGCACCTTGTCGCCGGTGGTCGGTCCGAACATGTCGGCATAGACGGAACGCTTGATCTTCGTGCTCACAGCGTGCTCCTTGCAAGCTTGACAGTTTCGTCGAACATCCGGTCGAGGGTTGCGTTGCCGCCGCGGCAGCCCGCAACAACCTTTTCGGCCCAGTCGACATAATCGATGAGATCCGCACGCTCCTCTGCACTCGGATCGGAATGAATGCGGGCGCGGATGTTGCTGATCTTATCGGCGATCTTGACCAGCTTGCCGCTGGCTGACTTTCCAGGCGCGTCCACGATCTGCAATTGACGACGCGTAGTCTTGGGTAACCTCATATCGTCGGTCACCTCTGCCACGAGGTCAGCGACGCGCTCGCTGAATTTCTGCGCAAGTTCTTCTCGCGTGGTCGCCGTATCCTCGATCGTATCGTGAAGCCAACCGACCGCGATCAGCTCGGCGTCGCGGCCTCCGGTGACCGTCGCAATGAGATTTGCCACCTCGGCAAGGTGATTGATGTATGGCTCGTCACCCCGTCCCTTTCGCGACATGCCCGTATGGCGGCGCGCCGCAAATTCTGCAGCTTCGGAGATGAGACAGATCGGGGACATCCACATCTCGCGGCCTCCTCCAGCAATCGAGCCATGGTCGGCGAGCAAGGCGCGAATCACAACTTCCCCTTCACCTCGGCGCGGAAGCCGTAGATCACGCGCTTGCCGGCGAGTGCCACGAGGTGGACGTCGCGGGTCTGGCCGGGTTCGAAGCGGACGGCGGTGCCGGCGGCGATGTCGAGGCGCATGCCACGGGCCTTCTTGCGGTCGAATTTCAGCGCCGGGTTGGTCTCGAAGAAGTGGTAGTGCGAGCCGACCTGGATCGGACGGTCGCCGGTGTTGGCGACCGAGAGCGTCACGGTCTTGCGGCCGGCATTGAGCTCGATCTCGCCGTCCTTGATGAAGAGTTCGCCGGGGATCATGTCGCGCTCCTATCGGATCGGTTCGTGCACGGTGACGAGCTTCGTGCCGTCGGGAAATGTCGCCTCGACCTGGATGTCGTGGATCATCTCCGGGATGCCGTCCATCACCTGCGCGCGGGTCAGGACCTTCGCGCCGGCCTGCATCAGTTCGGCGACGGTGCGGCCGTCGCGTGCGCCCTCGACGATGTAATCGGTGATCAGCGCCACCGCTTCGGGATGGTTCAGCTTGACGCCACGCTCGAGCCGGCGGCGCGCCACCATGGCGGCCATCGATACCAGGAGCTTGTCCTTTTCGCGGGGAGACAAATTCATGCGAGCATTCTGATCGTTCTTGAAAGGTCTAGTTGAGCCACAGCCGCGGCAGCGGGACCAAGGAGGCGCGGCCGAGCACCGCCATCATGTCGGCGCGCAACCGGGCCGCATCTTGGGCACAGAAGCGCGCCATTGCAAAGCCATTCCAGGCCGAGATGCCGACCTCGGCGCCGAAGCTGTCAGACGCCGCGCGGATGCGCTCGACCAGCGCCTCGTCGCCCGGCACGATCAGCGCGGTGCCGATCGCGCAGCCGCCCCCTGCGATTGCAGGCCGTGCCAGCTTCTCGCCGATCTCGCCGTCGAGGCGGATGGTCTCGGCAAACACCAGCCTGCCGCCGCGCCGCATCCGCCAGCGGTCGACGAACTCGCCGTGGCGCATGGTCTCGCCCATCGCAGCACGGCCGAACACCACGATCTCGCACAGCAAAAGCGAGGCGCCCTCGGCCAGGTCGATGTCGAAGCGGCGATGAACACGGGCGCGGTCGAACAGGATGGTCTCCTGCGGCAGCCAGGAGAGATGCGCGCCATCCGCGACCTTCAGCGCGATGTCGAGCCGCGCCGCCGCGGCCGGGCCTGGTGCGATCCGGTTGGATCGCTCCAGGCCCTCATTTTGTTTGGACGCGTTTTCTTCACGCGAACCGGCATCCACTTCGCTCGAAAACGCTGTCGGTGCGCGATAGACCTTTTCGGCGGCCGCCGTGGTCAGGGTCAGCCGGGCGCCCTCTCCGGCCGCGATCGCGATCTCGAAGCGGTCGCCGCCGGCAATGCCGCCGGCGGTGTTGACGAACATCGCCGACAGGCCGTCGTCCTCCGGCGACGGGAAACGGACGCGCAACGAGCCTGACTCATGCAGGTCGCCGCGGCGGGAGGCGCCATCCTTGCGATGCACGCCGAACCTGACCGCGCCTTGGGCGCGGTTTGCCGCAAACGTTGCCGCTGCCGCGCCTGCGATCCCGGTCCGCATTCCCCCGACGCTCCCTTAACGCACGCCGCGCGCGGCGGCGTCACATCAACTTCACAGCGCCATCTGGCGGCTGATCTCGGCGGGATCGAGGCTTGCACGATCGCAGGCATATTTCACCGCGCCCCGGTCCATCACGGCAAAACTGTCGCCGAGTTCGCAGGCAAAGTCGAGATATTGTTCGACCAGCACGATTGCGATGTTGCCGAGGTTGCGCAGATAGGAAATCGCGCGGCCGATGTCCTTGATGATCGAGGGCTGGATGCCCTCGGTGGGCTCGTCGAGCAGCAGGAGCTTTGGCCGCATCACCAGCGCGCGGCCGATCGCAAGCTGCTGCTGCTGGCCGCCGGAGAGATCGCCGCCGCGGCGGCCCAGCATGGTCTGCAGCACCGGAAACAGCGAGAACACGTCGTCGGGGATGTTGCGGTCCTCGCGCTTCAGCGGGCCGAATCCGGTCTTGAGGTTTTCCTCCACCGTCAGCAACGGGAAGATCTCGCGGCCCTGCGGCACGAAGCCGATGCCGCGCCGCGCCCGCTCATAGGGTTTTAGCGCGGTGATGTCCTTGCCGTCGAAATTGATCGCGCCGGAGGCGATCGGATACTGGCCGACCATGGCGCGCAGCAGCGAGGTCTTGCCGACGCCGTTGCGGCCGAGCACGCAGGTGACCTTGCCCGGCTCGGCAGTCAGCGACACGCCGCGCAGCGCCTGCGCCGCGCCGTAATAGAGGTTGATGTTGTCGATCTTCAGCATCGCCTAGCGCCCCAGATACACTTCGACCACCCGCTCGTTCGACGACACCTGGTCGATCGAACCTTCGGCGAGCACCGTGCCTTCATGCAGGCAGGTCACCTTGACGCCGAGCTCGCGCACGAAGGTCATGTCGTGCTCGACCACCATGATGGTGTGGTTCTTGTTGATCTCTTTGAGCAGCTCGGCGGTCAGATGGGTCTCGACATCGGTCATGCCGGCGACCGGCTCGTCGACCAGCAGCACCTTGGGGTCCTGCGCCAGCAGCATGCCGATCTCGAGCCACTGCTTCTGGCCGTGCGACAGGCTGCCGGCGAGGCGGTTGCGCGCATCGGTCAGGCGGATGGTCTCGAGCACCTTGTCGATGCGCTCGGCCTCGGCCTTGCTGCCGCGCCAGAACAGCGTGCCACGCACAGAATGATCGACATTGAGCGCGAGCAGCAGATTGTCCTGCACGGTCTGGCTCTCGAACACCGTCGGCTTCTGGAATTTGCGGCCGATGCCGAGCTCGGCGATACGGGTCTCGTCGAGCCGGGTCAGGTCGACGGTGCCGTCGAACAGCACGGTGCCCTCGTCCGGCTTGGTCTTGCCGGTGATGATGTCCATCATCGTGGTCTTGCCGGCGCCGTTCGGGCCGATGATGGCGCGCATCTCGCCGGGCGCGAGCGTCAGCGACAGGTTGTTGATGGCGTGGAAGCCGTCGAACGAGACGTGTACGCCGTCGAGATAGAGCATGGCCGACGTGGCGCGGGTATCCATGACGTTCATCTGTCTACTCCGCCGGGTTCGGTGCGCCGACACCATCTTCGCGTGCGGCGCTTTCCCTGTCGGCCGCAAGGGCCGCGCTGCGCCGCGTCTCCCACCAGCTGTTGAAAGTGCCGACGATGCCCTTGGGCAACAGCAGCGTGACCAGGATGAACATCGCGCCCAGCATGAACAGCCAGTACGGCGCCAGCGGCCCGGAGGTGAAGAACGTCTTGGCGTAATTGACCACGACGGCGCCGAGCGCGGCGCCGATCAGCGTGCCGCGGCCGCCGACCGCGACCCAGATCACCGCCTCGATCGAATTGCCGGGTGCGAACTCGCTCGGATTGATGATCCCGACCTGCGGCACGTAAAGCGCGCCGGCGACCCCGGCCATGCAGGCCGACAGCGTGAACACGAACAGCTTGTAGGATTCGACGCGATAGCCGAGGAAGCGGGTCCGGCTTTCGGCATCGCGCACCGCGATCAGGACCTTGCCGAGCTTCGAGGTCACGATCGCGCGGCAGATCAGAAAGGCGATGATCAGTGCAAGGCAGCTCAGCAGGAACAGCGCGGCGCGGGTCCCTTCGGCCTGCACGTTGAAGCCGAGGATGTCCTTGAAGTCGGTCAGACCGTTGTTGCCGCCGAAGCCGAAATCGTTGCGGAAGAACGCCAGCAGCAGCGCATAGGTCATCGCCTGCGTGATGATCGACAGATAGACGCCGGTGACACGCGAGCGGAAGGCGAGCCAGCCGAAGCAGAAGGCGAGCAGGCCCGGCACCAGCAGCACCATCAACGCGGCAACCCGGAACTTGTCGAAGCCGTACCAGTACCAGGGCAGCTTGTCCCAGTTCAGGAACACCATGAAGTCGGGCAGAATCGGGTTGCCGTACACGCCGCGGCTGCCGATCTGCCGCATCAGGTACATGCCCATCGCGTAGCCGCCGAGCGCAAAGAACGCGCCGTGGCCGAGCGAGAGGATGCCGCAATAGCCCCAGATCAGATCGATCGAGAGTGCGAGGATGGCGTAGCAGACATATTTTCCCCACAGCGCCACCAGATAGGTCGGCACCTGGAACATCGAGCCCTGCGGCAGCAGCAGGTTCGACAGCGGGATCAGCACGCCGACCGCGGCGACGAGCAGCACGAACGCGCTCGCGGCGCGGTCGAGCGAACGGGTCAGGATGTGCGGCGTCATGCTTCCACCGCCCGGCCCTTGAGCGCGAACAGGCCGCGCGGCCGCTTCTGGATGAACAGGATGATCAGCACCAGGATCGCGATCTTGCCGAGCACCGCACCTGCCATCGGCTCGAGGAACTTGTTGGCGATGCCGAGCGTGAAGGCGCCGACCAGCGTGCCCCAGAGATTGCCGACGCCGCCGAACACCACGACCATGAATGAGTCGATGATGTAGCTCTGGCCGAGATTCGGGCTGACATTGTCGATCTGCGACAGGGCCACGCCGGCAATGCCGGCGATCCCCGAGCCGAGGCCGAAGGTCAGCGCGTCGACACGCGAGGTGGCGATCCCCATCGAGGCCGCCATGCGGCGGTTCTGCGTCACCGCGCGCATCTCGAGGCCGAGTGCGGTGTAGCGCAGCATCGCGAGCAGGATGGCGAACACCGCGAGCGTGAAGCAGAGGATCCAGAGCCGGTTATAGGTGATGGTGATCTGGCCGAGCTCGAAGGCGCCGCTCATCCAGGACGGGTTGCCGACCTCGCGGTTGGTCGGGCCGAACGCGGTGCGCACCGCCTGCTGCAGCACCAGCGACAGGCCCCAGGTCGCGAGCAGCGTCTCCAGCGGACGGCCGTAGAGGAAGCGGATGATGGTGCGCTCGATCACGACGCCGATGAGGCCCGCGACCAGGAAGGCGAGCGGTACCGCGATCAGCAGCGAGTAGTCGAACAGCGCGGGATAGCGGGTGCGGATCACCTCCTGCACCACGAAGGTGGTGTAGGCGCCAAGCATCACCATCTCGCCATGCGCCATGTTGATGACGCCCATCACGCCGAAGGTGATGGCAAGCCCGATCGCGGCGAGCAGCAGCACCGAGCCGAGCGACAGGCCGTACCAGGCATTCTGCACCATCGACCACATCGCGAGATTGCTCTGGATCGAGGTGACCGCGGTTGCCGCCGCCTTGGCGACCAGCGGCGGCTGGTCGCCAAGCCCGGTAAGCAGCGCCTGCGCCTCCTGGTCGCCGCGGGCCTTGACCACAGCAACGGCGTCGAGCTTGTCACTGTCCGATGCATCCGGCTTGAACAGGATGATGGCGGCGCGCGCCTCGGCGAAAGCCTGCTTGATCGATTTGACGCTCTCCTTGGCAAGCGCGCCCTCCACCGTCGGCAGCAGATTCTCCTCGTGGCTCTTGAACACCGACTGCGCAGCGGCGAGCCGCTTGGCCGGATCCGGCGACAGCAGCGTCAGGCCGCCGAGCGCGGCCTCCACGGTGCGGCGCAGGCGGTTGTTGAGGCGAACGGCGGCGGCGCTGTCGGGCAGCTTGTCGACGGCAGCGCCGGTGGCGGCGTCGACGATCTTGCCGTCGGCCTGCGTGATGAAGACCTTCTTGCTGTCGGGATCGGCCGACAGCCGGCCGTCCTGCAGCGCGCCGATGATCGGCGAAGCGAGCACATTGCCCGATGCGGCGACTTCGCCGATCGCAGCCTCGGTGTCGGAGAACTCGTCATTGGCGAATTTGGCGACCGAATCCTCGAACGGGCCGGCCAGCGCCGGCACAGCAAGGCAGCTCAGCAGCAGGATCGAGAGACAAAGCGCACGAAAGCGATCAATACAAATAGCAAACACGTCAGTACCCCGGCAGGAGTGGAGGAGAAGGCGGCGAGCAATGCCGCCTTCTCCGGTGTTGGAAGGTTGTGTTGTGTCGTTGTTGAGGTCAGGTGCGCCCTATCAGGAGCCCTGGCCGCCGCACTTGTTGGTCTTGGTGTTGTAGTTGCCGCACTTCTTGCCGACCCAATCGCCGATCAGGTCCTTGGAGCCCTCGAGCTCCTTCGACCAGGCGTCGCCGGCCACCAGGCCCGGGGTCTTCCAGACCACGTCGAACTGGCCGTTGCCCTTGATCTCGCCGATGAACACCGGCTTGGTGATGTGGTGGTTCGGCAGCATCTTCGAGGTGCCGCCGGTCAGGTTCGGCGCCTCGGTGCCGGGAAGCGCGTCGATCACCTTGTCCGGATCAGTCGACTTCACCTTCTCGACCGCCTTCACCCACATGTTGAAGCCGATGTAGTGCGCTTCCATCGGATCGTTGGTCACGCGCTTCGGATTCTTGGTGTAGGCCTGCCACTCCTTGATGAACTTCTCGTTCGCCGGGGTCTTGATCGACTCGAAGTAATTCCAGGCGGCGAGATGGCCGAGCAGCGGCTTGGTGTCGATGCCGGCGAGCTCTTCTTCGCCGACCGAGAACGCGACCACCGGGATGTCGGTCGCCTTGATGCCCTGGTTGCCGAGCTCCTTGTAGAACGGAACGTTGGCGTCGCCGTTGATGGTCGAGACCACGGCGGTCTTCTTGCCGGCCGAGCCGAACTTCTTGATGTCGGCCACGATCGTCTGCCAGTCGGAGTGACCGAACGGCGTGTAGTTGATCATGATGTCGTCCTGGGCGACGCCCTTCGACTTCAGATAGGCTTCCAGGATCTTGTTGGTGGTGCGCGGATAGACGTAGTCGGTGCCGGCCAGCACCCAGCGCTTCACCTTTTCTTCCTTCATCAGATAGTCGACGGCGGGGATCGCCTGCTGGTTCGGCGCCGCGCCCGTGTAGAACACGTTGCGCTCGGACTCCTCGCCCTCATACTGCACCGGATAGAACAGGATGTTGTTCAGCTCCTTGAACACCGGCAGCACGGACTTGCGCGACACCGAGGTCCAGCAGCCGAACACGACCGCAACCTTGTCCTTGGTGATCAGCTCGCGGGCCTTTTCGGCAAACAGCGGCCAGTTCGATGCGGGGTCGACCACGACGGCCTCGAGCTTCTTGCCGAGCACGCCGCCCTTCTTGTTCTGCTCGTCGATCAGGAAAAGGATCGTGTCCTTCAGCGTGGTTTCGCTGATGGCCATGGTGCCCGACAGCGAGTGAAGAATACCAATCTTGATGGTGTCGTCGGCCGCTTGGGCGGGCGCGAACGGCGAGGACGCAGCCAGACCCAAAACCAGGCCGGCGGTCGCCGCGAGCGCGCGGCGGCGGGTCATCGTCGTTATTTTGTGAGTAAGCTGAGTAAGCATGAAATGTCGTCTCCCTGACGCAGGCGTGGAACGCTTGCGAACGGCCGCTTGGCCGCCTGCGGTTAAGGGAATCGCAAGAACTGTGCCACGGTGTGTGGGCACCGTAAGCCGATGAACCAACTGGATAATTTCGCGAGTTCCGGGCAAATACGGAGAGCGATTGCTCAATCATTGAGCCGTCAACTTGACTGCCGAAAGAGCAATCAGGTCATTTCGTAGGCAAAATTACCTTCTTGGCTAAATTTCCGGCACCGATTTGTGACAGTTTGCGCGATGGTTCGGCGCATTCCGCGCGCCTATTCCGGCGATATCATCTTGAAACCGCCCAGTTCCTGGTCCATATCCTCGCCATGCCCGCGACATCGCGGTGCCTTCGCGAGCTGCGTGTTCAAGCTGCCCCAAGCGGCTTCTGGCTCGCCTTTCAGCTAACCCAGCTTGACGCCCCAGACACGCGGGTGTCCCCGAATGCTTTCATGCGATTCCGGCCGATACTGGCCGGGACGATGACGGCTTTTATGGAAAGAACCACCTTTTGACCTCCTTTCAGGATTTCGGCCTCACCGATCCCATCGCCCGCGCGCTTCGAGAAGAAAACTATCTCACGCCGACCCCCATCCAAGCCCAGACTATCCCGCTCGCACTTGCCGGCCGCGACGTCGTCGGCATCGCCCAGACCGGAACCGGTAAGACCGCGTCCTTCGCGCTGCCGATCCTGCACCGGCTGCTCGAGAACCGCATTCGCCCGCAGCCCAAGAGCTGCCGCGTGCTGGTGCTCTCGCCGACCCGCGAACTGTCCGGGCAGATCCTGGACAGCTTCAATACCTATGGCCGCCACATCCGGCTGTCCTCGACGCTTGCCATCGGCGGCGTGCCGATGGGCCGTCAGGTCCGCTCCCTGATGCAGGGCGTCGAAGTGCTGGTCGCCACCCCCGGCCGCCTGCTCGATCTCGTGCAAAGCAACGGGCTGAAGCTCAACCAGGTCGAGTTCCTGGTGCTCGATGAAGCCGACCGCATGCTCGACATGGGCTTCATCAACGACATCCGCAAAATCGTCGCCAAGCTGCCGATCCGGCGGCAGACGCTGTTCTTCTCGGCCACCATGCCCAAGGACATCGCCGAGCTCGCCGAGGCGATGCTGCGCGACCCGGCCCGCGTGGCGGTGACGCCGGTGGCCTCGACGGTGGATCGCATCGCCCAGCGCGCGATCCAGGTCGATTTCGCGGCCAAGCCGACGGTCCTCGCCCAGCTTCTGAAACAGGAGGCGGTCAATCGTGCCCTGGTGTTTACCCGCACCAAGCACGGCGCCGACAAGGTGGTGAAGAGCCTCGCCAAGGCCGGTATCGAGGCCAATGCGATCCACGGCAACAAGTCGCAGAACCACCGCGAGCGCACGCTTGCGGCGTTCCGCACCGGCGAGATTCGCACGCTGGTGGCGACGGATATCGCCGCCCGCGGCATCGACGTCGACGGCATCAGCCATGTCGTGAACTTCGACCTGCCCAACATCCCGGAAACCTACGTCCACCGCATCGGCCGCACCGCGCGTGCCGGCGCCGACGGCATCGCGATCTCGCTGGTCGCCGGCGCCGAGGAGATGGGCTATCTGCGCGATATCGAGCGGCTGATCCGGATCACCGTGCCGCGGGAAGACCGCCGCACGCAGGGCAGCCGCGAGGCCGCCGCGCCCGCACCGGCGACCCACCCCCACCGTGGCGGCCGCTCTGCGCCGCGCGCGCATAATGTCCGTGGGAATGAGGCCGCTCCGAGTGCAAAAGGGCCTCGCCGCCGCCGCCGCGGAGGTGGTAATAATGCCGCGCCGCAGACGAGCCGGGGCGAGTCGCCGCGTCCGTCGCAGGCCGGCAGCAGCGAAGGCATTCAGGGCGTCGCCTTCTTGCATCGCGAGAGCCGGCCGAATCCGCAACCCAACCGCAACAACCGACCGAAGCACTAGCCGTCGCTCGATCTGGAGAAACATATGGCTAAGGAAGAGCTGATCCAGTTCGAAGGACTGGTGACCGAAATCCTCCCCGACGCTCGCTACCGGGTGCAACTCGATGCCGGACACGAGATCGTCGCCTACACCGCCGGCAAGATGAAGAAAAACCGCATCAAGACGCTGGCCGGCGACCGCGTCACGATCGAAATGTCGCCCTACGATCTCGAAAAGGGCCGCCTGATTTTCCGGCACAAGGACGAACGTCCGAGTGGCGCACCCGGCGGTCCGCCGCGGGGCGGCGCACAGCGCGGCGGCCAGTTCCGCCGCCGATAGGTTGGGCATTGCAACCGTTACGCGCAGACGTCGTGATGTCCTGCGCAACAAATGGCCGGCGGCTGCGCCGGCCAAAAAATCGCGCACGTCAGGATTGTTTTGAGGCCTTCTATCGAATAATATCCTACCCATCGATTTTCGGCCGGACGACATTAGCCAATACCGGTACAGCCGGTTCAGACGCTGACGACCCTTCCAAAAATTCGATCTCACCACCCCGCCGACAAGCGGGTCTTGAACTTGTATATCTGAGAAGGGGACTACCCACGTGAGCATGGGAACCGTGAAGTGGTTTAACGCGACCAAGGGCTACGGCTTCATCCAGCCGGATGAAGGCGGGAACGACGTGTTCGTGCACATCAGTGCAGTCGAGCGCGCCGGCCTTGGCACTCTGCGTGAAGGCCAGAAGATCTCCTACGAGATCGTTGCTGACCGCCGTTCCGGCAAATCCTCGGCCGACAATCTGCGCGCCGCTGGATAAGCCGATTTCCGGGGAGCGCGAAGCTCCAGGAAATTGCCGTCAAAGCATCAAGGGCCGCACCTTCGGGTGCGGCCCTTTTTGTCTGGATTGCGTCTCTGGCAGCGCGGCGTCGAGCATTTTCTTCACGCGAAGCGGTAGCCACTTCGCTCGAAAGCGCTCTAGAAAGTCGAGCAGGTCGTCGGCATGGTGGCGGACGTCGGAGCATAGAACACGCAAACCGACTGCCGCGGCCGCGTAAAGGCAACGTCGCTGAGATTGATGCCGGCCTTGGCCATCACATAGCCGATCGTCGGAACGTATTTGTAGCTCACTTCGCTGAAGATCAGATAGGTGCCCGCAACCAGCAGCGCCGACGGAACGATGCTTGTCACGATGTCACCCTGACTGCGGCTTGAGGCCGTCACCGTGGCCTGCGTCGCGCCCGAGGCGATCGTCCCCGCTTTGCTCCACTGTATCCGTGCGATGTTGGAATTATCGACGTAGATTTCCGACAGCGTGACTTTGGTCGGTGACGGATCGTAGGGCGTCATGATGCCGACGCTGGCGCTGAAGAAGTTCTGGAGATCGGCATCCACCACCTGCGTCGCCTGCGAGGTCAGATCTGACGCGGCGCGCGCCATCAGTGTGACCTTGCGGTCGACCGCGACACCGGATGAAAACTCGACGGTGCCGAAGAACATCACCAGCATCAGCGGCATGATGAAAGCGAACTCGACGGCGGCGAGGCCCCGGCGGTCACGCCCGAGCGCCACAACGACGCGGAGCAAGCCCGCGGGCAGGGTTTTCATGACTTTGCTCATGAGCATGTTGTGCCGGCGGTTCCGGAGGGCTCGTTCTTGAACGTCGCGGTCGCAATCAGGAGCCGCTTGCCGTTGGTGAGGTTGGTGGAGCTGAAAACTTTGGTGACAAACAGCGGCCACTGATAGAACAGCCGGACCACCACGACGTCGCCGTCCTTGCCGGGACACCATTTCACCTGGGTGGGATCGACGATGGGCGTGAGGTTGACGGTAGAAAAACTCGTCGCCGGATAACTGCGCACGTCGACGTAGACGCCGTTGGTGCAATCAAACAACGCGTTGACCCGGCCGCAGACGAAGTCCTTGAACTGCTGCTGGGTATAATTCGCGCCTTGGGCCTGACCGGTCATGATCATGCGCGAGGAATCCTGCGTCGCCGTCTCAAGCACCTGGCTGGCAAAGAAGATCATTGCCACTTCGATGATCGCAAAAAGCAACGCGAAAAACAGCGGCGCGACCAGCGCGAATTCGACCGCGGTCACACCACGGCGGTTTCGGCGAAAGCGACGGAGAAGGCGTGCAAAAGAATGAGCGGGCAGCGGCATCAACGACCCCGGATCAACATGGTGGCAATAACTACCCAAGAGTCATTGTCGAAGTATTTCGCCGGATCGGGACAGAGCGACCCGATCCGTTAGGCCTTTATCAAGCATGTCGGGCGAATCGCCTGCGATCGGCCAAGGCCCCGGCGTGTGAAGCGCCCGAGCGGACGCACGTCAGTTCTGCGGCTTCGCGCCGCCCGAGCCGGAGGCCTGATTGTTGAGCGAACCGGCCTGGCCCATCGTCGCGTTGAAATAGGCCTCGCCATCGCCGAGGGTGATGCGGCGCTGACAAACCGGCATGCAGCTATAGGTCTCGCGATCGATGCCGCGATAGACGGTGACGAGCTGATCGGTCGGACCCTCGACCTGGATCTGGCGATCCACCAGCACCTGGCCGGAGCGGTCGAGTGCGATGAAATTGGTCGCGCCATAACCCTTGCCGGTCACCACGACAACCCCGCCATTCTGCAGGGTGACGTCAGCGATCAGGGGATTACCGACCACGATCGTGGCAATACCGCCGGGCAGCTTGACGAGCTTCGCCTGATCGACATTGACCGCGATCCGGTCGGGATCCGGCGCTGCCGTCGCGAGTGCGGGCCCCAGCAGCATGGCTGCGGCCATCGAGATGAAACCAATGCGCGCAACGGCGCGAATACGCTGGGACTGAAACGACATACTCTACCCCGGGACGTTAACAGGCCGGCAAAGGCGATACGCTGCGGACCGGCGCCCGACGCTGGCAAATCTGACGGCAATTCATTTAGGAAGAGCAAAGATCGACCGCCGAATTGCGCGGATGTAACGACTTCCCGAGCGGATCGGCCAACCGTCCGGTACCTCGCACAGAACTATCCGGTCGCCGATCCCATCGTCCTGCCATTGGGCGGGAAGCGGTGCGCTTATGGCAATCTTAGGAGTCTCCAAAGCAGTGGCTGCGGCGGCTTCAACTGGCGGCGCGGACGTGAACGACCACGCGGTCATCGGCGTAGAGGCGCTGCCATCCTCCGATGTGATCCAGCAATTTGGACGCCGGCGTGGTCGGATCGAGCATCACCGCATCGATGTCATGGGTCGCGAGCAGATTGAGGAAACCGTTGACGTCCTTGAGCTGAAGCGCGCGGGCCAAGCTCATGCCGAACGTCTCACCATAGAGCTCGGCGCGCCCGTCGATGAAAACAGGCATCTGACGCCAGATCAGGTAGCCGCCGAACTGCAGATCGTTGAGCACGCGCTTGACGTTGTGCGCCTTCATCGCGTCAACGGCGGCAGCCGGCGAATAAATCAGTGGTGGCGATATCACCTGGCGCGCGGCAACGACGGAGGTCCACGCGCAAAGCCCGACGATAAGGATTGCGGCCGGAGCAGCCCTCGGGCGGACGGCGCTAGCGGCGCGCAGCCCGAACTGGGTGGCGACCGGCGTCCGCACGGCCAGCGGCAGCAGCAGGGCGAACAGCTCGAGGTTTCTGACATGGGACAGCGCCATGTGCAGCAAGCCCAGCACCAGGAAGATTCGCGGCAGCGGCAACCTCGCCCCGTAATAGAGCGCCGCGCCGAGCAGGCCGAGGATCGATAGTCCAAACGGGTCGATCTCGCCGAACGTCGCCGGCCTCCACTCCGCGATGAGATGCAACAATTCACCGAGGCCGAGAATCCTGAGCGAGGCGAGGATCGAGCCCCAGCCATAAGGGGTCACGCAGCACGCAGCCAGTGCGCCGATGCCGAACGCCGCCCAGCGCAGCGCCAGCGCCAACCTTTGAGCCGGCAAGGCATTCCACATCGCATCGAGCGCAAATGCGCCGGCCAGGACCAAACCGAACAGAAAGCCGCCGTGCAGATTGGCCCACAGCGCGATCAGCGGCAGCAGCCAGAACGAGGGCGCCTTGCGGCGTTCGCTGGCGGTCATCAGGCCGTTCGCCCAGACGATCATGATGGGCATCGCCAGTACATGCGGACGGGCCAACAGGTGCCCGCAGGTCAGAACCAGCGCGGCAAGGGCGATCAGGCTCGCGTAGATCGTCGGCAGCGCGCGGCTGAGGATGGCGGTGAGCAGCGCGAAGCTGGCAGCGGCGCAGGCGGCGGCCAGCACCACGGGGCCGGTCCACCCGGCGAGGTCATAGGCCTTCGCGAACAGAACCTGCGCCAGCCAGGACGACGACACCCACGGCTCACCGGCCTTGGTGAACGAATAGATGTCGACAGACGGCAGCGTGCGATGGTCGAGGATCCAGCGGCCGACGGCAATCTGCCAGTAGGTGTCGGAATCGGCGAGCAGCCTGTCGCCGACGAAAAGCAGCAGCGCATAGACGCCGCACGCCATCCAGAACCAGGCCGGAAGCTCGGCGAACACGGAGGTTTTCGCGCGCGGAAAGGTCGCGGTCTCAGCGCTCATGATCGCACCGGCCGGCTGGCGGCGTCATTGCCGGAACGGATAGGCCAACTGCCCGCCGATCTCGGACGGCACGCCCTGCTCGGCATCGACGCCGTAATCTTCCGGAAGCTTGCCTTCGGGCATGCGGAACGTTCCGAACAGAATATCCCAGAGCGGAAACGTGCCCGCGAAATTGGTGTCGCCGCCGTCCTCGAGCCCGGTGTGATGCCAGCGGTGAAACACCGGCGTCGCGATCACGTATTTGAACGGGCCGAGCGTCCAGTTCAGATTGGCGTGCACGAATGCCGAATGGAATGTGGTGAACGGGCCGACCCACAGCATGATGTTCGGCGAGATGCCCGCCATCAGCAGGATCACATCGACAGTGATCGTGCCGACCAGAAGATTGACCGGATGGAAGCGTGCCGCCGAGATCCATTCAAGATCCTCGGAGGAGTGATGAATGGCGTGGTACTTCCAGAAGCCGCCGCCATGGAACATCCGGTGCAGCCAGTACAGCATGAAATCGGAGGCGACGAGGAAGATAATGGACTGCAGCCAGAGCGGAAGCTGCGCCAGAGGGCCATGTCCGTTCTCGTAGAACGCGATCAGATCGTCGGCGTCGTGAACGTTGAACACCACGGCTGCGCCCACCACCAGGAGCCCGATCCGCAGCACGCGGGCGAACACCGGCACGAAGAACCAGTAGCAGATGTCGGTGACCAGCTCACGCTTCTGCCACCACGGCTTGCCGGGATTGCAGGCCCAGAAATGAGTAAGCACCGTGAAGAACAGCGCCAGCGCGATCGTGATCGGCACCACCTTCATCATCGTCTGGCCGATCATCTCGATGACTTCAAAGGGAAGGGTGGGCATGACGGCCTCATTCGACGGAAGCCCCATGGGTATAGATGTGCGCTTAAGGAGCCGTGAACAGGTGCCGATAGCGGGCCCCGGCAACAATCTGCAATCTTAGCGGACCGCTTAATTCCAAATTTACTGTGCGCAACAACTGCGGGTTCCCGCTGTGTTTATACGATCAAATTAACCGCGCCGAAATTGTCGAACCGTAGGGTGCGGCAATGGTCACGGTGCTGAGAACGCCGGCGAGACCAAACCTAGTTCGACCAGCCACGTGTACACAGGAGCTATTTATGAAGAATCTCGTCTCGCGCTTCGTGAAGGATGAATCGGGCGCGACCGCCATCGAATACGGCCTGATCGCCACCGGTATCGCCATCGCGATCATCGCTGCCGTCAACGGCGTCGGCAAGAACCTCTCGGGCACCTTCAACACGGTCGCCAGCTCGCTGAAGTAAGCCGGTTCCAACGAATTCACATCAAAGGTCCCGGCATCCCCGGGACCTTTGCTATTTGGTAGACAGGCCGTCGGCGCCTTGATGGCGACCACGGCGGCCTTTCCCGATTGTTCACCATTGGCCGCTAGCGTCGGGTCTCGACCGCAGCTCCAGCTTGACGGCATGAATCCATGATCCTCGACATCGCACGCTTGATGTTGTTTCCGGCCCTGATGGCCTTTGCGGCGGCGAGTGATCTCTTGACCATGACGATCCCGAACCGGATCTCGCTGGCGCTGGCGGCCGGCTTCTTCGTCCTGGCGCCGCTGACCGGGATGGGCGTGCACGAGATCCTCAACCATGCCGGCGCGGGCGCGCTGGTTCTGGTGGTGGCATTCGGCATGTTTGCGATGGGCTGGGTCGGTGGCGGAGACGCCAAGGTCGCGGCCGCGGCCGGCCTGTGGTTCGGGTTCGAGCATCTGCTCCCCTATCTGGTCTTCGCGTCGCTGTTCGGCGGTGCCCTGACGGTGCTGCTGCTGCAGCTCCGGCAATGGCCGCTGCCCTATGCGCTCGCGAACCAGGCCTGGCTCAGCCGCCTGCACGACAAGCAGACCGGAATTCCCTACGGCATCGCACTCGCCCTCGGCGCCCTGCTGATCTATCCCGAGACGGACTGGATCAAGACGATCGATCTCGCGCACTTCGCCATGCGCTGAGAAAGCAGCGGTAACCGCGCGTTAAGGCGATTTAGATACGCCTCATTAACCATGCTTTGACGAATAGCTGGTCAACTCCCATCACGGCGGCGGCAGCGTCGCGGCGTCATGTGGAAAGTGAAGCGTAATGGATAAGGCCCGCATTCTGGTCCTGGCAATCGCAGGCTGCACCGGCCTTGCGGCGCTCTATCTGGCGAGCGGAAGCGACGACAAGCCGGCGCCGGCTCCGCCCGTCGCGCAGCTACCCACCGTCGACATCCTGGTCGCGAAAACCGACATCGGCCTTGGCCAGGCCGTGAAGCCCGAAGATTTGCAATGGCAGACCTGGCCGGCGGCAACCGCCAGCGCCAGCTTCATGCGCAGGGACAGCAACGCCGAAGCGATCAAGGACGTGACCGGCTCGATCGCGCGCGCCCCGTTCATCCAGGGCGAACCGATTCGCGAGCAGAAGCTCGTCAAGGCCGACGGCAGCGGCTTCATGGCTGCGATCCTGCCGACCGGCATGCGGGCGGTATCGACCGAAATCTCACCCGAGACCGGCGCCGGCGGCTTCATCCTGCCGAATGACCGGGTCGACGTCCTGCTGTCGAAGCGGGACAAGAATCCGGACCGCAACGGCGCCGACATCGTCAACTCCGAAGTGATCCTGACCAACGTTCGCGTGCTCGCGATCGACCAGGCACCGAAGGAAAAGGACGGCACCAACGCACTGATCGGCAAGACGGTGACGCTGGAGCTGAAGCCCGAACAGACCGAAACGCTGGCGCGCGCGCGCCAGAGCGGCGTCCTGTCGCTGGCGCTGCGCAGCATCGCCGACAACAACACGCCCGAAACCAAGACCGACGACAACCGGCAGAAGCGCGGTGACACGATCAACGTCATCCGGTTTGGCGTTGCCAACCAGGCGACGATGCAGAAGTGACCATGAGGACACACGTGATGAAGGGCGGGGCAACTCAACGGACGATGCGGGCCTTCATGGTCCGCGCATTGTCGTTCTCGGCCGTCGCGGCGCTCACGCTCAATCCGGCGCTGACACCGGTGGTGGCGAGCGATTACCGCGCCGCGCCTGCCCCTGCCGCATCGGCCGATGGCGGTCAGATGAATGCCCGCTTCCTCTCGCTCGGCGTCGGCAAATCGATCGTGATCGACCTGCCCAGGGACATCAAGGACGTGCTGGTCGCTGATCCCAAGATCGCCAACGCCGTGGTCCGCTCGGCGCAACGCGCCTACATCATCGGCGCGACGGTCGGCCAGACCAACATCGTGTTCTTCGACGCCGCCGGCCAGCAGATCGCGGCCTATGACATCGCCGTCAAGCGCGATCTCAACGGCGTGCGCGCCGCGCTGCGCGCGGCACTGCCGAATTCCGATATCCAGATCGAGGGCGTCGGCGACGGCGTGATGCTGAGCGGAAGCGCAGCGAGCCCGATCGACGCACAGCAGGCCGGCGAGATCGCCGCGCGGCTGGTCGGCGGCCCCGACAAGGTCGTGAACTCGATCACGGTTCGCGGCCGCGACCAGGTGATGCTGAAGGTCACGGTTGCCGAAGTCGCGCGCAGTCTGATCAAGCAGCTCGGCATCGACCTCACCGCGAACCTCAACTACGGCACGACCGTGGTAAAATTCGCCAACAGCAACCCGTTCACTGCGAACAGCTCACCGCTCGTGGCCGGCAACGCGCTCACGACATCGTTCGGATCGTCGGTGTCGGCGACGATCCGCGCCATGGAAAGCGCCGGCGTCGTGCGGACGCTCGCCGAACCGAACCTGACCGCGATATCAGGCGAATCGGCGACCTTCATCTCGGGCGGCGAGTTTCCAATTCCGACCGGCGTGACCTGTCAGACCTCGTCGACGGGCGCGATCGGGAATTGCGTCCAGACCGTCAGCTTCAAGAAATTCGGCATTTCGCTCAACTTCACGCCGGTGGTGCTGACCGAGGGGCGCATCAGCCTGCGCGTGATGACGGAAGTGTCGGAAGTCTCGACCGAGAACGCGCTGACCGGCGGCGCGGGTGGAACGACGATCCCTTCGATCAAGACCCGCCGCGCCGAGACCACGCTGGAAATTCCCTCGGGCGGCTCGATGGCCATGGCCGGCCTGATCCAGGACCAGACCAAGCAGGCGATCAACGGCCTTCCCGGGCTGGCGTCGCTGCCCGTGCTCGGCACGCTGTTCCGCAGCCGCGACTTCGTCAACAACCAGACCGAACTGATGGTTCTGGTGACGCCCTATGTCGTTCGCGCCGTGGCGCAGAAGGACCTGTCGCGTCCGGATGACGGCTTTGCCAACGCGTCCGATCCGCAGGCCGACCTGCTCGGCAGCATCAATCGCGTCTACGGTGTGCCTGGCCGCACCGAGCCGGCGCGGAATTACCGCGGCACCTACGGCTTCATTACCGACTGAGGCGGACGATGACACAGACCACACCCAGAACATCCGCCGATTACGAGCGCACCGCCGGTCTCGCCGGAGCGCTCGTCGGCCTTGCCATGACGCTCGGCGCCTGCCAGCACGCCGCCGACAACAGTTTCGCAATGGCAGACTCGCCGGCCGACTATCGCCAGCGTCACCCGATCGCGGTGACCGAGGCCGATCGCTCGATCGTGGTCTTCGTCGGCCGCAGCCGCGGCGGCCTGACCGCGGAGCAGCGCGCCGAGGTGATGGGAATGGCGCAGGACTGGATGCGTGAGGGCACCGGCGCCGTCACCATCGACGTTCCCGCCGACACGCCGAACGCCCGGCCCGCGCAGGAATCGTTGCGCGAGATCCAGGCGACCTTCGCCGCTGCCGGCGTGCCGCCGCGCGGGATCTTCGTGCGCAAATACCATCCGGAGAACCCGCGCCTGATGCCTGCGATCCGCGTGAACTATCCAAAGATGAAGGCGGAGGCCGGGCCGTGCGGCCTCTGGCCGGAAGATCTCGGCCCGTCGATGCACAACGGTTCCTACATCCAGAACAAGCAATACTACAATTTCGGCTGCGCCAATCAGCGCAACCTCGCAGCCATGGTCGAAGACCCGACTGACCTCGTGCAGCCGCGCGCGGAGACCCCTGCCTACACGTCGCGCCGCAATATCGCTTTCGACAAGTATCGCAAGGGCACCACCACTGCCACGACGTATCCCGAGTCCGACAGGGCCAAGCTAAGCGACACAGGAAAATGATCACCTACGCGCAGCAAAACTCCGAAGAGCAGACGGACGCCCCGCCGCAGGCCGTGGACGACCATATTGCTCCGGCGCCACGGGTCTCGGTCCAGGCGTTCTGCGAGACGGTCGAGACCGCTGCCGCCGTTCAGTCGGCGGGCGAGGATCGCCGGCTGGCCAAGGCCCACCTCAAGATCCAGATGGGCGGCATGGCGGCTGCCATCGAGGCCTATCGCTCGGCGCCGACGCCCAATGTCATCATCCTCGAGACCGAGGGCCGCAGCGACATTCTGGCCGGGCTCGACCAACTCGCCACGGTGTGCGACGCCGGCACAAGGGTGGTCGTGATCGGCCGGGTCAACGACGTCACGCTGTATCGCGAGCTGGTGCGCCGTGGCGTCAGCGACTACGTGATTGCGCCGGCCCATGCGATCGATGTGGTGCGCGCGGTCTGCAACCTGTTCTCGGCGCCGGAAGCCAAGGCGGTCGGCCGCGTCATCGCCGTCGTCGGCGCGAAGGGCGGCGTCGGCGCCTCGACGATCGCCCACAATATCGCTTGGGCGATCGCCCGCGATCTGGCGCTGGATTCCGTAGTGGCCGATCTCGACCTTGCATTCGGCACCGCCGGCCTCAACTACAACCAGGACCCGGCGCAAGGCATCGCGGATGCGGTGTTCTCGCCGGACCGTGTCGACACCGCCTTCGTCGACCGCCTGCTGTCGAAATGCACCGACCATCTGAGCCTGCTGGCGGCGCCGGCCACGCTCGACAAGGTCTACGATTTCGGCGCCGAAGCGTTCGATGCGATCTTCGACACGCTGCGCACCACGATGCCCTGCATCGTGCTCGACGTGCCGCACCAATGGTCCGGCTGGACCAAGCGCGCGCTGATCGCGGCCGACGACATCCTGATCGTGGCGGCGCCCGACCTCGCCAACCTGCGCAACGCCAAGAACATGTTCGACCTCTTGAAGGCGTCGCGGCCGAACGACCGCGCGCCGCTGTACTGCCTGAACCAGGTCGGCGTGCCGAAGCGGCCGGAGATCGCGGCGGGCGAATTCGCCAAGGCGATCGAAAGCCCGCCGATCGCCGCCATCCCGTTCGATCCGCAGATCTTCGGTTCGGCCGCCAACAACGGTCAGATGATCGCGGAAATCTCCGCCAATCACCGCGCAGTCGAGATGTTTCTGCAGATGGCGCAGCGGCTGACAGGCCGCGGCGAAACCAAGAAGCCGAGGGGGTCCTTCCTGTCGCCCCTGCTCGAAAAGCTGCGGTCCAAATAGTGGCCCGCGTGGAGTCAAGACGTCGTGTTTGGTAAGCGTAGCGGAAACGATGGGGATATCCGGGCACCCAAGCCCGCTTTTCAGACACCGGAGCCTGCCGGCTCGTCGCCGATGGCGCGCGAGTCCGTCGCCCCGACGGTATCGTCGCCGCCGCTGGCCCCTGCCAAGCCACCGCCTGCTCCCGCCGTCGAAGCCCGCCGCTCGGACAACTACTACCAGGTCAAGGCGACGATCTTCGGCGCCCTGATCGAGGCGATCGACCTTGCCCAGCTCGCCAAGCTGGACAGCGAGTCGGCGCGCGAGGAAATCCGCGACATCGTCAACGAGATCATCGCGATCAAGAACATCGTGATGTCGATCGCCGAGCAGGAAGAGCTGCTCGACGACATCTGCAACGACGTGCTCGGCTACGGACCGCTGGAGCCGCTATTGTCGCGCGACGACATCGCCGACATCATGGTCAACGGAGCCGGCACCGTGTTCATCGAAGTCGCTGGCAAGATCCAGCGCACCGGCATCCGCTTTCGCGACAACCAGCAGCTGCTCAACATCTGCCAGCGCATCGTCAGCCAGGTCGGCCGGCGCGTCGACGAATCCTCGCCGATCTGCGACGCCCGCCTCGCCGACGGCTCGCGCGTCAACGCCATCGTGCCGCCGCTGGCGATCGACGGGCCCGCGCTCACCATTCGTAAATTCAAGAAGGACAAGCTGACGCTGGAGCAGCTCGTCAAGTTCGGCGCGATCACGCCGGACGGGGCGACCATCCTGCAGATCATCGGCCGTGTCCGCTGCAACGTGATCATCTCGGGCGGTACCGGCTCGGGCAAGACCACGCTGCTGAACTGCCTGACCAACTATATCGAGCACGACGAACGCATCATCACCTGCGAAGACGCCGCCGAACTTCAGCTGCAGCAGCCGCATGTGGTGCGGCTGGAAACCCGGCCGCCGAACATCGAGGGCGAGGGCCAGGTCACGATGCGCGAACTGGTCCGCAACTGCCTGCGTATGCGGCCCGAGCGCATCATCGTCGGCGAAGTCCGCGGACCCGAGGCGTTCGATCTGTTGCAGGCGATGAACACCGGCCATGACGGCTCGATGGGCACGCTGCACGCCAACAATCCCCGCGAAGCGCTGTCGCGCTGCGAATCCATGATCACCATGGGCGGCTTCTCGCTTCCCTCGCGCACCATTCGCGAGATGATCTGCGCCTCGGTCGACATCATCGTGCAGGCCGCGCGCCTGCGCGACGGTTCGCGCCGCATCACCCACATCACCGAGGTGATGGGCATGGAAGGCGATACCATCATCACCCAGGACATCTTCCTCTACGACGTGGTCGGGGAAGATGCCAACGGCAAGATCATCGGCAAGCACCGCTCAACCGGCATCGGCCGGCCGCGCTTCTGGGAGCGTGCGCGCTACTACAATGAAGAGAAGCGGCTTGCGGCGGCGTTGGATGCCTCCGACTCGCCGGCGCCGGTCTAGGGGAACGCAGGATGCAGACGCAAACCCTTGCCCTGGCCTTCCTCGCCGCCACCACCGTGGGCGGCATCGCCTGGGTCTTCCTCTATCCCTACCTCTCGGGGGAAAAGAAGGCCGAGTCACGCCGCGCTTCGGTGGCGCGCAGCGAACCATCGACGCCGCGAAGCACCGACCGCACGCAGCGCTCCCGCCGCGAGCAGGTCGAAGGATCGCTCAAGGAGCTCGAGGCGCGCCGGCAGAAGGACAAGAAAGTCCCGCTCGGCGTGCGCATCTCGCAGGCCGGACTGGAGTGGTCCGAGCAGAAATTCTGGATGATCTCCGGCGCCCTCGGCCTGTTCGGGTTCGGCGCAGCATTCATGGTCGGCGGAGGCCTGCTGGGCGCGGCCGGCATCGGCTTTGCCATGGGTCTCGGCCTGCCGCGCTGGCTGCTCGGCTTCTTGAAGAAGCGGCGGGAGAAAGCCTTTCTGAAGGCGCTGCCCGACGCCGTCGACGTCATCGTGCGCGGCATCAAGGCCGGCCTGCCGCTGTTCGAATCGCTCAAGGCGGTCGTCAACGACGCATCTGAGCCGCTGCGCAGCGAGTTCCTTGCGATCATCGAGACCCAGGCGATCGGCATGCCGCTCGGCGAGGCCTGCGCGCGGCTCTACGAACGCATGCCGCTGCCGGAAGCGAACTTCTTCGGCATCGTGATCGCGATCCAGCAGAAGTCCGGCGGCAATCTGTCGGAAGCGCTCGGCAACCTGTCGCGGGTGCTGCGCGACCGCAAGAAGATGGCCGAGAAGATCCAGGCGATGTCGATGGAAGCGAAAGCCTCGGCCGCCATCATCGGCTCGCTGCCGCCGATCGTGATGATCCTCGTGTTCCTCACGACGCCGGACTACATCGCCCTGCTGTGGACGAACTCGATGGGCCAGCTCATGCTGGTTGCCTGCGCCGTCTGGATGTCGATGGGCGTGCTGGTGATGAAGAAGATGATCAACTTCGATTTCTGACGGTGCAGCATGATTGATATTCTGATCGCCAAGCTCCACGACGTCAGGTTCATGACCATGCTGCTTGCCTTCATCGCGGCAAGCGCGACGGTCTACACGCTGGTGATGCCGCTGCTCGCCGGCGGCGACCTCAACAAGCGCATGAAGGCCGTCGCCAGCGAGCGCGAGCGTCTCCGGCAGCGTGAGCGCGAGCGTCTCGCCAAGACGGAGAAGGTGGCGCTGCGGCAGACCCCGAAGCAGGTGGTCTCCCGGGTGGTGGACGATCTCAACCTCACGAAATGGCTCGCCCAGGAAGCGGCGCTCGAGAAGCTCGTGATGGCGGGCTATCGCGGCCACGCCCCCTACGTCACCTTCCTGTTCGCCCGCGCGGTGACGCCGATCGTGCTGCTGCTCGGCGCCATCGTCTATACGTTCTTCATCGCGGGCGCGAACTGGTCGCTCACGCTCAAGATCGGCATTTGCGTCGGTGCGGCCTATGCCGGCCTCCAGGCGCCGATGCTGTTCCTGAAGAACGCGATCTCCAAGCGCCAGCTCCAGATCAAGCGCGCCTTCCCGGATTCGCTCGACCTGCTGCTGATCTGCATCGAGTCGGGCATGTCGGTCGAAGTCGCGTTCCGGAAGGTGGCGAACGAGATCGCCGGACAGTCGATCGCGCTGTCGGAGGAGTTCGCGCTGACCACCGCGGAACTGTCCTATTTGCAGGACCGCAAGTCCGCCTACGAGAACCTGGCGCGCCGCACCGGGCTCGAAGGCGTGAAGTCGGTGTGCATGGCCTTGCAACAATCCGAACGCTACGGCACGCCGCTCGGTCAGAGCCTGCGCGTGATGGCGCAGGAAAATCGCGACATGCGCATGAACGAGGCCGAGAAGAAGGCGGCGGCCCTGCCGCCCAAGCTGACCGTGCCGATGATCCTGTTCTTCCTGCCCTGCCTTTTCATCGTGATCCTCGGGCCGTCCTACATCAAGATCGCCACGATGCATTGAGCCGCGCGCTGCGCCGGCTGCCTTCCCCTTCCCCCTGAAAGGGGGAAGGTCGGGATGGGGATCAGCCGCAAACGACGCTTCATGTGGAGAGAGCACATCCCCACCCGCTTTGCTCTCGCGAGCAAAGCGACCTCTCCATTTCAAGGGGAGGTTTGGATCTGTGATGTTGGCTTAATCGTCCTTGGCGACAACCGGCGCGGCGCGCGAGGAAATCCGCGGACCGTCCTTGCGGTTCAGCATGTCGCGGAGATAGGCGACGTTGGCGGCCGCCTCATCGGCCGGGAGGTCGGCCTTGACGATGGTCTCGGCCTCCGCGAAGCGGCCCTGCAGGCCGACGACGAGGGCAAGGTTCTGCCGGATGCGGGTATCGGCGCGGGCGCTGGCATAGGCCTGGCGCAGCGTCTCTTCCGCCTTCGGCAATTCCTTGGTCAGCATGTAGGACAGGCCGAGATTGGACAGCACCGACGGCTCGTCGGGAGCCAGTCGAAGGGCACTGGCGTAATAGCGCCGCGCTTCCTCGTGCCGGTTCAACTTGTCGAGCGTAGTGCCCTGCACCGACAGGATCCGCCAGTCAGGATTGTCCGGACTGTGCGCGCGGCTCAGCACGTCGAATGCGGCCTGCGAATTGCCGTTGTCGGCGAGCGCGCGGCCATAGGCGGCGAGCAGCGGCTTGCTGCCGGGGGTGGCGAGTGTGGCCTGCTCCAGCACGGCGCAGGCCTGCGAACGCTGTCCGGTCATGCGCAGCGCCTGCCCGTAAGCGATCGCGGCGTCGACATCCTTGGGATTCTTGCGATAGCGCTCGCCATACACTTCGAGATTGCGGCGCGGATCGTCTGGCACCGGATCGGACCGGGACGCGATCGATCCGGTGACGTCTGACATGGTCTGGCAACCGCCAAGCCCGGCGGCGAGGACCGCCACGAGGGCCGCGGAACTAAGATGCCGGGTCAAAATGGACTGTCGACGCATGGCACTGTGACTCACGAAATCGGGCAAATGGATCGAGCCGAGCGTGCCAGCAATAGACTGTTAACCCTAACGTCTGGTTAACTGCGGCACCGGCGGCCGGCACGCCGGTTCCAGTCCCGCAGGTCGCGTCAACCGCGGGCGCGCTACCATCCACCACGAAAGGCGTGTTAGTCACCAGCAACGACGCCAGAACAGCCGAGAGCCGCATGCCATCCGTGTTCGAGACCGCACCCACGACCGCCGTCACGCCGATCACCTTCGTCAGCAAGGCGACATGGGATGCGATCCGCAGCGAGTTGCCGGCACCGGCACGCCAGTTCGCGGAGGCCAATGACTTTGCGGCCAAGCCGGGCAAGGCGCTCGCCCTGCCGGCAGCCGATGGCGGCATCGCGCAGGTGCTGTTCGGCCTCGAGGATGCGGACCACAAGGCGCGCGATCCGTTCCATGCCGGTGCCCTGCCCGGCCTGCTGCCGCCGGGCGTCTACCGCTTTGCCAATGCGCCGCATGACACGCGGCTTGCGACGCTCGCCTTCGCACTCGGCTGCTACCGCTTCGGCCGCTATCGCAAGAACAAGACCCCCGAGGTCCGCCTGGTGCCGCCCGATGGCGTCGACACGGCCGAGATCGCGCGGATGGCGGATGCCGCGGCGCTGGCGCGCGACCTCATCAACACGCCGTCCAACGACATGGGGCCGGCCGAGCTCGCCGAGGCGGCGCGCGACCTCGCAACGCGATTCGGCGCCGCCTTCAATTGCATCGATGGCGACGAGCTCGCGCAGAACTTCCCGCTGATCCACGCCGTCGGCATGGCATCGACGCGCGCGCCGCGGCTGATCGATCTGAGCTGGGGCGATCCGGCGCATCCAAAGGTGACGCTGGTCGGCAAAGGCGTCTGCTTCGACACCGGCGGGCTCGACCTCAAGCCGTCGAGCGGCATGCTGATCATGAAGAAGGACATGGGTGGCGCCGCCAACGTGCTGGCGCTGGCGCAGATGGTGATGGATGCAAAGCTGAAGGTGCGGCTGCGCGTGCTGATCCCGGCGGTCGAGAACGTGGTTGCCGGCAACGCGTTCCGCCCGCTCGACATCTTCAGGTCGCGCAAGGGCATCACCGTCGAGATCGGCAACACCGATGCCGAGGGGCGGCTGGTGCTCGCCGACGCGCTGGCGCTGGCCGACGAGGAGACGCCGGACCTGCTGGTCGATCTCGGCACGCTGACCGGCGCGGCGCGCGTGGCGCTCGGCCCGGATCTGCCGCCGTTCTACACCAACGACGAGGCGCTCGCTGGCGACGTTGCAGCATATGCAAGGAGCGAGAACGACCCGTTGTGGCGAATGCCGCTGTGGCCGGCCTACGATGTCTGGCTCGACTCCAAGACCGCCGACATCACCAACGCGCCGTCGGGCGGTTTCGCCGGCTCGATCACCTGCGCGCTGTTCCTGCAGCGCTTCGTCGAGCACGCGAGGAGCTGGCTGCATGTCGACATCTACGGCTGGACGCCGTCGGCAAAGCCCGGCCGCCCCGAAGGCGGCGAGTGCCAGGCCGCGCGCGCGATCTACAAATTGCTGAGCCAGCGCTATGTATGATGCCAGACTGACGCCGGCCCGCGAGGACGTCGCGGCAAAATATCTCGAGGGTAAGGTGAAGGCGGCGCGCTTCGTCGACGGCGAGACGCTTGCGGTCAGCGATGCCATCGCGCCGCTGCGGCGGGCGCCGGCGGCCGATGCCGAACAGATGACGCAGGCACTCAGGGGTGAACGCATCACGGTGTACGACCGCAACGGCGAAGGCTGGGCCTGGGGCCAGCTTGCCGATGACGGCTATGTCGGCTGGATTGCCGAGGCCGCGCTGACGGCGCCCGGCACGGCACCGACGCACAAGGTGACGGCGCTGCGTACGCTGGCGTTTCCGGGACCGTCGATCAAGCTGCCGCCGGTCGAGGCGCTGGCGATGGGGACCAGGGTCGCAATCATCCGCGAGGACGGTCCCTTCGCGGTGACCCGCGAGGGCTGGCATCTGCCGCGCCAGCATCTCGCCCCTCTCGACACGATGGCGCAGGATTTCGTCGCAATCGCCGAGCAGTTCGTCGGCTCGCCCTATCTCTGGGGCGGCAAGTCGAGCCTCGGCATCGATTGCTCCGGCCTGGTGCAGATCGCGCTGACCGCCGCCGGCACCGGCTGCCCGCGCGACAGCGACATGCAGCAGGACGGGCTCGGCCGCGAATTGACGGCAGCGGAATCGAGGCATCTGCAGCGCGGCGACCTGATCTTCTGGAAGGGCCATGTCGCCATCGTGCGCGATGCGACGACGATCGTGCACGCCAACGCGCATCACATGGCAACGGTGGTGGAGAACACACACGCGGCCATCGCGCGCATCAAGGCCGCCGGCAGCGAGGTCGCCGCGATTAAGCGGCTTTGAGCCTGTCATTCCGGGGCGACGCGCAGCGTCGAACCCCGGATCCATTCATCCACCGAACGTGCGGGTCGATGGATTCCGGGCTCGCGCTTCGCGCGCCCCGGAATGACGCGTAATGGCTACGTCGCCACCGTGCCCTCGCCGGCCGCTTCGATGCGGAACGCGGCGGCGAACAGCGCGCGGGTGTAGTCGCTCTTCGGGTTCTTGAACAGCTCGGAGGCCGGCCCCTCCTCCTCGACCTTGCCGGATTTCATCACGATCAGGTGGCTCGCGAGCGAGGCCACCACGCGCAGATCGTGCGAGATGAACATGTAGGTGAGGTCGCGCTTGCGCTGCAGATCGCGCAACAGATCGACCATCTGGGCCTGGAGCAGCATGTCGAGCGCACTGGTCGGCTCGTCCAGCACGACGAAGTTCGGCTCCAGCACGACTGCGCGCGCGATCGAGATGCGCTGGCGCTGGCCGCCGGAGAATTCGTGCGGATAGCGGAAGCGCCAGTCGGGATCGAGGCCGACGTCCTTGAGTGCCTTGATCACCCGCGCCTCGCGCTCCTCGCGCGACAGCTGCTTCTGGTGCACCTCGAGCCCCTCGGCGATGATGTCGGCGACCGACATGCGCGGGCTGAGCGAGCCGAACGGGTCCTGGAACACGATCTGCATGTCGCGGCGGAACGGCAGCATCTGCTTGAAGCGCAGGCCCTGGATGTCCTTGCCGAGGAACACGATCGGGCCATCGGACGAAATCAGCCGGAGCAGCGCGAGCCCGAGCGTGGTCTTGCCGGAGCCGGATTCGCCGACGACGCCGAGCGTCTCGCCCTTGCGCACCGCAAGGCTGACGCCATCGACCGCCTTGATGTGGCCGACGGTCGAGCGCATCAGCCCGCGCTTGATCGGAAACCAGACCTTGAGATTGTCCGCCGACATCACGACCGGCGCATCCGGCTGCGGCGGCGCCGGATCGGGCTTCGGCTCGGCCGCCAGCAGCGCCTTCGTATAGGCGTGCTTCGGCGCGGTGAAGACCTGCTCGACCGGGCCCTGTTCAACGATCTTGCCGTTGTTCATCACACAGACGGTGTCGGCGATGCGGCGGACGATGCCGAGGTCGTGGGTGATGAACAACAGGCTCATGCCGAGCCGCGCGCGGATCTCGGCCAGCAAGGCGAGGATCTGCGCCTGCACCGTGACGTCGAGCGCCGTGGTCGGTTCGTCCGCGATCAGCAGATCGGGCTCGTTGGCAAGCGCCATCGCGATCATCACGCGCTGGCGCTGGCCGCCGGACAGTTGATGCGGATAGCTCTTGAGCCGCGTCTCCGGCTCGGGGATGCCGACCTGGCCCAGCAACTCCAGCGTCCGCGCCCGCGCCGCCGCACCGCTGATGCCGCTGTGCAGCGACAGGATCTCGCCGATCTGGGATTCGATGGTGTGGAGCGGATTGAGCGAGGTCATCGGCTCCTGGAAGATGATCGAGATGTCGTTGCCACGAATCCCGCGCATCTCGCGTTCCGACGATCCCAGGAGATCGCGGCCCTTGAAGCGGATCGCTCCGGAGGGATGCGACGCCGCCGGATAGGGCAGCAGCCTCAGTACCGAGAGCGCGCTGACCGATTTTCCCGAGCCGGACTCGCCGACCAGCGCCGTGCATTCGCCGCGCTTGATCGAGAAAGAGACGCGATCGACCGCAAGCGAGCGGCCGAAGGCGACCGAGAGGTCGCTGACGTCGAGCAGAGGCTGGTTGGTCGCGTCCATGCGTCAGCCCTTCGAGAACGTCTTGCGCGGATCGAAGGCGTCGCGCGCGGCTTCGCCGATGAAGATCAGCAGCGACAGCATGATCGCGACCGAGAAGAAGCCGGTGAGACCGAGCCACGGCGCCTGCACATTGGCCTTGCCCTGCGACAGCAATTCACCGAGCGAGGGCGAACCGGGCGGCAAGCCGAAACCGAGGAAATCCAGCGCCGTCAGCGTCATCACCGAGGACGAGACGATGAAGGGCAGGAACGTCATGGTCGCGACCATCGCGTTCGGCAGCAGATGGCGGAACATGATCACGCGATTGGAGACACCGAGCGCGCGCGCCGCCTGGATGTATTCGAAGTTGCGGCCGCGCAGGAATTCGGCCCGCACCAGGCCGACCAGCGAGACCCATGAGAACAACAGGAGGATGCCGAGCAGGATGAAGAAGCCCGGCGGCAGCACCGCCGAGATGATCAGCAGCAGATAGAGCGAGGGGATCGCGGTCCAGATCTCGATGAAGCGCTGGAAGCCGAGATCGATCCAGCCGCCGAAATAGCCCTGCACGCCGCCGGCGGCGATGCCGATGATCGAGGACAGGATGGTCAGCGTCAGGCCGAACAGCACCGAGATGCGGAAGCCGTAGATCAATCGTGCGACGACGTCGCGGCCCTGATCGTCGGTACCGAGCCAATTGTATTCGAGGTCGCGGCAGCCGGTCAGCCCCTTTCGCTTCACCACATCCGCGCACTGCTTTTCGGTCAGGAGCCAGGTCGGCTTCGACGGCACCGCCGTCGGCGGGTCGAGGTTGCGGCTGTCGTAGGAATAGCGGATCGGCGGCCAGATCATGCTGCCGCCCTTGGCGGCGATCTGCTTCTGTAGATAGGGATCGCGATAGTCGGCCGCCGTCTCGAAGTCGCCGCCGAAAGTGGTCTCGGCGTAGGTGAACACCACCGGCCAGTAGAGGCGGCCGTCATATTTGACGACCAGCGGCTTGTCGTTGGCAATGAAATTGGCGAACAGCGACAGCACGAACAGAACGAGGAATATCCAGAACGACCAGTAGCCGCGGCGGTTCGCCTTGAAGTTCTGCCAGCGCCGCTGGTTGAGCGGCGACGGCGCGAAGGCGTGGCGGGTGGCGGGCACCGCCTCGCCCATCGGCGATTGCGTCGTGGTCTCGACCGGCTGGGGCGCGAGCATCGTCATCAGACCTCCCGCGCTTCGAAGTCGATCCGCGGATCGATCCACATATAGGCAAGATCGGAGATCAGATTGACCACCAGTCCGACCAGCGAGAAGATGAACAGCGTTCCGAACACCACCGGATAGTCGCGGTTCAGGACGCTCTCGAAGCCGAGCAGGCCGAGCCCGTCGAGCGAGAAGATGGTCTCGATCAGCAGCGAGCCCGAGAAGAAGGCGTGGATGAACGCGCCCGGGAAGCCCGCGATCACGATCAGCATCGCGTTGCGGAAGATGTGGCCATACAGCACCTGACGCTCGCTGCAGCCCTTGGCGCGCGCGGTCATCACATATTGCTTGCGGATCTCGTCGAGGAACGAGTTCTTGGTGAGCAAGGTCATCGTCGCGAAGGCGCCGAGCGCCATCGACACCAGCGGCAGCGTCAGGTGCCAGAAATAGTCGATGATCTTCCAGTACCAGGGGAATTGCGCCCAGCCGTCCGAGGTGAGGCCGCGCAACGGGAAGATATTGAGGAACGAGCCGCCGGCAAACAGCACGATCAACAGGATCGCGAACAGGAAGCCCGGAATCGCAAAACCGATGATGATCACGGCCGAGGTCCAGGTGTCGAACCGCGACCCGTCCTTCACCGCCTTGCGGATGCCGAGCGGGATCGAGATCAGATAGGTCAGCAGCGTCATCCAGATGCCGAGCGACATCGAGACCGGCAGCTTCTCCTTGATCAGCTGGAGCACGCTGACACTGCGGAAATAGCTCTGGCCGAAGTCGAACCGCGCGAAATTCCAAACCATCAGCGCGAACCGCTCGGGCGCCGGCTTGTCGAAGCCGAACTGCACCTCGAGCTTCTTGATGAAATCAGGATCAAGCCCCTGCGCGCCGCGATATTTCGAGTTGACGGCGCCGGCCGCTCCCGCGCCCTGGCCGCGCTGCGCGCCGAAATCACCGCCGCCACCCGACACCCGCGAGGTGCCGCCGGTGTCGGCGCCGTTGATCTGCGCGATGACGCGCTCGACCGGACCGCCGGGAGCAAACTGCACGACCACGAAGGAGACGAACAGGATGCCGAGCAGCGTCGGCAGCATCAGGAAGATACGTCGGGCGATATAGGCGCTCATCGGCTACTTCGCCTGCTCGAGCTTCGCGGCCTTGGCGGCATCGTACCACCAATTCTCCGGCGCACCGACGCCCTGGGTATATTTTGCCAGCTTCTCGGTATGGCCGAACTGATCCCAATAGGCGATCGGATGCGTGTTGCGGTACCATTGCGGCACCCAGTAACGGCCGGCGCGAAAGACGCGGTCGAGGGCGCGGCAAGCAAAGGTCAAGTCCGCCCGCGTCTCGGCAGCGATGGCCTTTTCGGTCAATGCGTCGATTGCCGGGTTGGCAACGCCCGCCAGATTGTAGGAGCCTTTGGTGGCCGCAGCCTGGGACGAGAAGTAAGGCCGCAGACTGTCGCCCGGCGTCGCTGACATGGACATACGCTCGGTCGTCACCTCGAAATCGAAAGCCTCGACGCGCGCGCGATACTGCACGGCGTCGATCTGCCGGATATTCGCATCAATCCCAAGCGGGTTGAGATTCTTGATGAAGCTGGCATGATGCGGCTGGAACGTCGGCTCATCGAGCAGGAACTCGATCGTAAGCTGCTCGCCGTTGGGCAATCGCCGCTTGCCATCCTTGACGACGCATCCCGCCTCGTTGAGCAGTTGCGTCGCCTTTCGCAGCAGCGTGCGGTCCTGTCCCGATCCATCCGACACCGGGGGCACGAACGGCTCGCCGAACACCTCATCCGGCACTTGGCCGCGGAATGGTTCGAGCAGCTTCAGTTCCTCGGGCGAAGGTAGCCCACTAGCCACCATGTCCGAATTCTGGAACGGCGAGACGCTGCGCGCGTAAGCGCCGTACATAATGGTCTTGTTGGTCCATTCGAAATCGAAGGCATAGATCAACGCTTCGCGGACACGCGGGTCCTTGAACTTGTCGAGACGGGTGTTGATGAACCAGCCCTGCCCACCGGACGGTGTCTCGTCCGGCAATGTCTCGCGCTTGACCCGTCCGTCCTTGAGTGCCGGGAAATCATACCGCGTCGCCCAGACCCGGGCGGTGAATTCCTCGCGAAACAGATAGTTCTTGCCGGTGAAGCCTTCGAACGCGACGTCGCGATCACGATAGAATTCGTAGCGCACGGTATCGAAATTGTAGCTGCCGCGATTGACCGGAAGATCGGCGCCCCACCAGTCCTTGACGCGGTCGTATTCGACGTAGCGATTGGCCTCGAACCGGCCGACCTTGTACGGCCCGGAGCCAAGCGGCACTTCCAGCGTGGACTCCTCGAACTGCCGATTCGCATAATAGGTCTTCGAGAAGATCGGCAGGCCCGCAACATAAAGCGGCACATCGCGCGCGCGGTTTGGCGCGAAGGTCACAATCACGGTGCCGTCGTCGGGCGCCTCGGCCTTCACGAAATCGCGCAGTTGCACCACGATCAACGGATGTCCCTTCTCCTTCAGCGTGTTGAGCGAGAAAGCGACATCCTGCGCAGTCAGTTTCGAGCCGTCATGAAAGCGGGCCTCGGGCCGCATCGTGAAGCGGTATGTGAGCTTGTCGGGAGAAATTGAGACCGATCTTGCGGCCAGGCCGTACATCGCATCAGGCTCGTCCGCCGCGCGCGCCATCAACGAGTCAAAGGTCAGCTCCATGCCCTTCGCGCCTTCGCCCTTGAGGATGAATGCGTTGAACGAGCTGAACGTATAGAAGGACTGGTTGTAGGCACGTGTCGAAGGAATCGTCGAAAACACACCGCCCTTCGGCGCCCTCACATTGACATAGTCGAACTGCTGGAAATCCGCGGGATATTTCAGGTCGCCGAACACCGACATGCCGTGCATCTCGGTTCCGTTGTCGGCCACTGCCGGTGCAGTCCGCAGGCCTGCGGCACTCAACGCACCGATGCCGAGACCGAGTGCGTGCCGACGGGAGAATAGCGCCATGCGCGGATCCTTGAGCTTATGAACGCTTGAGCTTGGCTGCCTTGTCGACGTCGTACCACCAGAGATTTGGAAATCCTGAAACCGCGTATTTCGGCAGCGGATCGGGATGGCTGAAGCGATCCCAATAGACATAGCGCTGCTTGTCGTAGTTGAAGTGTGGAACGCAATAGAAGTTCCAGAGTAGAACCCGGTCCAGCGCCTTGGCGGCGGCGATCTGATCGGCGCGGCTGTTGGCGAAGATGATGCGCTCGATGATGGCATCGACGGCCGGATTCTTGATGCCGGGAAGATTGTTCGAGCCCGCCCGGTCGGCAGCCTGCGAGCCGAAATTGTCGCGCTGTTCGTTGCCGGGCGAGATCGACTGTCCCCACACCTGGGTGACCATCTCGAAATCGAAATCGCGTACCCGGTTCTGATACTGCACGGTGTCGACGGCGCGCAGATTGACGGTGATGCCGAGGCGCTCCAGGCTCGGCTTGTAGAACAGCGTGATCCGCTCCATGCCGGAATCGCCGCTGTTGCCGAGGATCTCGACCGTAAACGGCTGGCCCGAGGAATCGACCAGCTTGCGATCGCGGATCTCGAAGCCGGCTTCCTTCAGCAGCCGCGTCGCCTCGCGCAGATTGGCGCGGACGTTTTCCGGTGTGCCGCCGACCGGGTTCGTGTAGGGCGTCGTGAAGAGTTCCGGCGGCACCTTGTCACGCACCGTCTCCAGGAGCTCGAGCTCCTTGCCCTCCGGCAGGCCGGTCGCCATCAGATCGGGGATGCCGTCGAAATAGCTTGAATCGCGATGGTACTCGCCGGTCGAGAGCACGCGGTTCATCTCTTCGAAATCGAACGCGTAGTTGAAGGCCCGGCGCAGCCTGGGGTCCGCGAATTTCGGGCGCCTCAGGTTGAACACCCAGCCCTGCATCCGGCCCTGATTGCGGACGGTGAAGAGCTCCTTGAGCAGCCGGTTCTCGCGCACCGGCGGAACGTCGTAGGCCGACGCCCATTCCTTGGCGCTGCGCTCGTTGTACCAATCGAACTGGTCGGCCTTCAACGCCTCGCGCGCGACCGTGTCGTCGCGGAAATACTCGTAGCGCAGTTCGTCGAAATTGTTCTGCCCGATCGCAATCGGAATGTCCTTGCCCCAGTAATCCTTGACGCGCTCGAGCACGACCGATCGTCCGGCGACGAATTCCTTGATCTTGTACGGGCCGGACCCAAGCGGCGGCTCCAGCGTGCTCGCGGTGATGTCACGCTTCTTGCCCTGCGCGTCGGTGCCCTCCCACCAATGTTTGGGCAGGATGACGAGCTGACCGGTGATCATCGGCAGCTCGCGGTTGCCAGGGCTGTCGAAGGTGAACTTGACGTCGCGATCGCCGATCTTCTCGGCCTTTGCGATATGCCGGTAGTAAGCGCTGAACATCGGGCTGTTCGCCTTCAGCGCCTCGAAGGAGAAGATCACGTCTTCAGGCGTGACCGGCTTGCCGTCGTGCCAGTGCGACCCGGGACGGAGGCGGTAGATCACGTAGGAGAAATCGTCGGGGAAGGCTGCGCCCTCGGCGAGTTCGCCGTAATAGGTATCGGGCTCGTCGAGCGAGGCTTCCATCAGAGAGTCGTAAATGCGGGTGACCGCCGCGGCGACCGTGCCCTTCAATCCCGCAACGACCAGGTTGAAGCTGTCATAGGTGCCGGGCTGGAACAGCCGCACCACGCCGCCCTTCGGCGCGTCCGGCTTGACGTAATCGTAACGCTTGAAGTCGGCCGGGTACTTGATTTCGCCGTAGGTGGAGAGGCCGTGGCGCCATTTCAGCCCGTTGGGGGCATCGTCGGCGAGTGCCGGCGTGATCGCCGACAGGCCGGAGTTCAGTCCGAGCGCCGGAGCGAGTGCCGCCAATGCGCTGCCTTGAAGGAGGTGTCGTCGGGTGATCGCCAAATTCGGTTTCCTGCTTGCGGCCCCGGTTACATGGGACCCAATATAAGGCAACGGTTCGACAAATTACGTTGCTTTTTCCTCATGATAATCGCCCGGGAACAATATCGGTGCGGCGAAACGTCCCGATAACAACCCCGCGACAGCGGATTCCCCATGCGAAAACGGCCAGGCAGTGCCTGGCCGTTTCATCCGCATGCTTGCGCGAAGCAATTCGTTACTTCGAAGCGGTCGGGAGCGGAGCCGGATGCTCCGAGTTCGAATTCAGATAGGCGATGATGTCGGCGCGCTCGCTGTCCTTCGGCACGCCGGCGAAGCCCATCGCGGTGCCGGGGACGAAGCCCTTCGGGTTGGTCAGGAACTTGTTCAGGTCGTCGAAGGACCAGTCGCCGCCCTTGCCCTTCATCGCGGCCGAGAAATTGAAGCCACGGCCCTCGCCCTTCTTCTCGCCGACGATACCGAACAGGTTCGGACCGACGCGGTTGGGGCCGCCCTTCTCAAAGGTATGGCAGGCCTGGCACTTCTTGGCGGCGGCTGCGCCCTTCTCGGCGGAAGCGGTCTGCAGCAGCTTCTCGATCGGCTCGGAGGCGGCCGCAGCGGCCTCGCCACCACCGCCATGGGACTCTTCCTTCACCGCGATCTCAAAACCCGGCTTCTCCGGCAGCTTCGGCGCGAATTTCGCGCTGGCAGCAAAGCTCATCACCAGGACGACGATGCAGGTGCCGAGAACCGCACCGAGGATTTTGTTGAGTTCGAAGGAGTCCATTTCGGTCAGGCTCCGGGCCTTGAATGTCGACTTCAGGCCGGGAATACGGCCGCGGGGAAAGACCTGGGAATCGGCCTTATCGCACCGCCCCAAGCAGGGTTGAGATATCGGTTTGCCCGCGCTCTGGCAACCCGTATAAACGCGCCGAATTCAACCTCCTCCCCGCCAATTTCCGCAGGCCGGACGGGCCCCGACACGAATGACCCAACCCCGAACCTTGGTGCTGATTCCGGCCCGCATGGCCGCCACGCGCCTTCCCGGCAAACCGCTGCTCGATATCGCGGGCGCGCCGATGATCGTCCATGTGCTGCGACGGGCCGAGGCGGCCGGGATCGGCCGGGTCGCGGTCGCGACCGACTCGCCCGAGATCGCAGCCGCAGTGAAGGCTGCGGGCGGCGAGGTGGTGATGACCCGCCCCGACCATCCCTCCGGCTCGGACCGGATTTATGAAGCGATGACGATCCTCGACCCGGACGGCGCTGCCGAGATCGTGGTCAATCTGCAGGGCGATTTCCCGACCATCACGCCCGAGACCATCCGGAGCGTGATGCCGCCGCTCGCCGACCCCACCGTCGACATCTCGACGCTGGCCTCGCGCATCCATACCGAGGAGGAGGATCGGGCCCCCAGCGTCGTCAAGGCAGTCGGCTCCCCGATCGGCGCGAACCGGTTGCGCGCGCTGTATTTCACCCGCGCCACGGCGCCCTACGGCGACGGACCGCGCTACCACCATATCGGCCTCTATGCATACCGTCGGGCCGCCCTGGAGCGGTTCGTGCGGCTGCCGCCCTCGCCGCTGGAGCAGCAGGAGAAGCTCGAGCAGCTGCGGGCGCTGGAGGCCGGGATGCGGATCGACATCACCATCGTCGACACCGTGCCCCGCGGCGTCGACACCCCGGCCGACCTCGAAACCGCCCGGCGGATACTGGCAAAAGCCTAAGCCGCTGCTAAAAGGCCACCCATGACCAAGAAGCTGAAAATCGCGTTCCAGGGCGAGCCTGGCGCCAATTCTCATATCGCGATCGCCGAGGCCTATCCCGACGCCGAGCCGATGCCCTGCCCGACCTTCGAGGACGCGCTGGCCGCGATTTCCTCGGGCGATGCCGACCTCGGCATGATCCCGATCGAGAATTCGGTCGCCGGCCGCGTCGCCGACATCCATCATCTCTTGCCCGCCTCGGGCCTGTTCATCGTCGGCGAATGGTTCTTGCCGATCCGCCACCAGCTGATGGCGGTCAAGGGCACCAAGCTCGCCGACATCAAGAGCGTGGAGAGCCACGTCCATGCGCTCGGCCAGTGCCGGCGCATCATCCGCAAGCTCGGCGTCCGGCCGATCGTCGCCGGCGACACCGCCGGCAGCGCCCGCGATATTTCCGAGCGCGGCGACAAGAGCGTGGCGGCGATCGCCTCGCGCCTCGCCGCCGATATCTATGGCCTCGACATTCTCGCCGAGGACATCGAGGACGAGGCCCACAACACCACCCGCTTCGTGGTGCTGGCGCGCGAGGCCAAATGGGCTGCGCAGGGCTCCGGGCTGCTGGTCACCAGTTTTGTTTTCCGGGTGCGCAATTTGCCCGCCGCGCTCTACAAGGCGATGGGCGGCTTCGCCACCAACGGCGTCAACATGACCAAGCTCGAAAGCTACATGGTCGACGGCAATTTCTTCGCCACGCAATTCTATGCCGATGTCGACGGTCATCCTGACGACCGTGGACTCGCCTTCGCGCTGGAGGAATTGAAATTCTTCTCACGCGAATTCCGCATCGTCGGCGTCTATCCCGGCCATCCGTTCCGCGCGACCTTCAGCGAAACGCGGGAATGATTCCGTCATTCCGGGGCGATGCGTAGCATCGAACCCGGAATCTCGAGGTTCCGGGTTCACGCTTCGCGTGCCCCGGAACGACAGCATCAAGCAGCAATCCTCTTCTGCAGCCCGAACGCCTCCGCGAGCAGGCTGTAGGATTTCTTCCGCGCCGCGTGATCGTAGACCGCGGTGATCACCATCAGCTCGTCCGCCTGGGTCGCCGCGATCAGCGGCTGCAGCTTCGTCATCACGGTTGCGGGGCTGCCGACGAAGAAGCGTACGCGGTTGCGCGCGATCGAGGCGCGCTCGGCGTCGGTGTAGGGATAGGCCTCTGCCTCCTCGACGCTGGGCAGCGGCAGATACTGGCCGCGATCGCGGCGCAGCCGGTTGAGATCCATCGACATCGCAAGCCGCTCGGCTTCCGCATCGGTCTCCGCCGCAACGGCCGCGACCGCCAGGATCGACTGCGGCGCCGTACGCCAGCCCGAGGGCTTGAAATGCGCGCGATAATTCGTCATCGCCGCAATTGCGTCGTGAGTGGCAAAATGATGCGCGAACGCAAAGCCCATCCCGACCTGCGCGGCGAGCTCGGCCGAATAGTCGCTCGAGCCGAGCAGCCAGATCGGCGGCAGCGGCGAATCATCCGGCATCGCCACCACATTGTTGTAGGGATGGCCGGCCGGGAAATCGCGCGTCTCCCACAAGATCAGCTCATGCAGCCGCTCGAGGAAATCGTCGCCCTCGCGGCGATCGAGCCGGCTGCGCAGTGCGTAGGCAGTGGCGCCATCGGTGCCGGGCGCGCGGCCGAGGCCGAGATCGATGCGGCCGGGAAACAGCGCCTCCAGCATCTTGAAGCGCTCGGCGACCACCAGCGGCGCGTGGTTGGGCAGCATCACGCCGCCGGAGCCGACGCGGATATGCTGCGTCACCGCCGCGATCTGCCCGATCATCAGATCGGGCGCCGGGCTCGCGACGGAGGCGAGGTTGTGGTGCTCGGCGAGCCAGTATCTGACGTAGCCGAGACCATCGACATGGCGCGCCAGATCGATGCTGTTGCGGAGCGCAGCGGCGGGCTTGGTGCCTGACGTGACGACGGACAGGTCGAGGACGGAGAGCGGGATCATGGCCGACAACCTAATGTGGCGCCACGAGGCGACAAAGACGCCGGCTGCGCAGACCAGTCCCGCACCGGAAAGTCGGCGCGGCTCATCGCGACTCTTGGGACGAAATGCGAAGATTCGTCGACACGCGGCTCTGCCCACGGCCGATTCGGGCATCCAACCGATTCCGCAATCACGTTTTTATTAATATAATTCAATGAATTAATTCCGCTGTTCGCCAATTGAAGGCGGAGCCCACCACTCGTTCTCGACCGCTCATTTTGAGCGCATCATCGTCATCAATGGGCAATTTCCCATATCCGATGGGCTGTTTCGGCCCACCGGTTTCGCCTATCTTAGGGCCTCCATATCCAGGCCGGACGTCTGCCCTCCAGTTGCGGAGCCCTTGCGTATCATGACCGAGACTATTTCCTCCCTGCCGAACGGGCAGCGCGCGCCGAAAACGCCGAAAATCTCCTTCGAGTTCTTCCCGCCGAAGACCGAGGAGATGGAGCGTAGTCTGTGGGAGACCATCAATCGCCTGGCGCCGCTGACGCCGAACTTCGTCTCGGTCACCTACGGCGCCGGCGGCTCGACCCGCGAGCGCACCCACTCCACCATCAGCCGCATCCTGCGCGAGACCGATCTGCTGCCGGCCGCACATCTGACCTGCGTCAGCGCCTCGCGCGGCGAGATCGACGAGATCGTCGACCGCTACCATGAGGTCGGTGTCCGCCACATCGTGGCGCTGCGCGGCGATCCGCCTGGCGGCATCGGCACACCCTACTTCACCCATCCCGACGGCTATCAAAGCTCCGCCGAGCTGGTCGCCGCCATCAAGAAGCGCCACGCCGACATCGAGATCTCGGTGTCCGCCTATCCGGAGAAGCATCCGGAAGCCGCCGACTTCGACGCCGACATCGACACGCTGAAGGCCAAGGTCGACGCCGGCGCGACGCGCGCGATCACCCAGGTGTTCTTCGACAACGACCTCTACCATCGCTATGTCGATCGGGTGCGCGCACGCGGCATCGAGATTCCGATCGTGCCCGGCATCATGCCGATGCACAATTTCAAGCAGGCCCGCAATTTCGTCACCCGCGCCGGCACCAGCGTGCCGGACTGGCTCGCCGAGAAGTTCGAGGGCCTCGACAATGACGCCGAGACCCGCAAGCTGGTCGCCGCCACCGTCGCCGCCGGCCAGGTGCAGAAGCTGTTCAAGCACGGCGTCGACACCTTCCACTTCTACACCATGAACCGCGCGGACCTCGTGTTCGCGATCAGCCACCTGCTCGGCATCCGGCCGACCGGTGCCCAAAAAGCTGCCTGACCAGAAAGCAATCGATGTCCGTTCCCGTTTCTCCCAAGCGTAACGCTTTGCTCGCGGCTGCCCGCGAGCGCATCCTGGTGCTCGACGGCGCCATGGGCACGATGATCCAGGGCTTGCAGTTCGACGAAGCCGCCTTCCGCGGCGAACGCTTCAAGGACTTCCACCGCGACATCAAGGGCAACAACGATCTCCTGATCCTGACGCAGGCTGAGGCGATCACGGACATCCACGCCGCCTACCTGCGTGCCGGTGCCGACATCGTCGCGACCAATACCTTCTCCTCGACCTCGATCGCGCAGGCCGACTACGACATGTCGGACCTCGCCTATGAGCTCAACCTGCAGGGCGCGCGGCTCGCGCGTGCGGCCGCGGAGCGGGTGAGCGCCGAGGACGGCAAGCCGCGCTTCGTCGCCGGCGCGCTTGGCCCGACCAACCGCACCGCCTCGATCTCGCCTGACGTCTCCAATCCCGGCTATCGCGCGGTGACCTTCGACGATCTGCGCAAGGCCTATGGCGAACAGGCCAAGGGCCTGCTCGATGGCGGCGCCGATCTGCTGCTGGTCGAGACCATCTTCGACACGCTGAACGCCAAGGCGGCGCTGTACGCGATCGCCGAGCTCATCGCGGAGCGCGGCATCGACGTGCCCGTGATGATTTCCGGCACCATCACCGACAAGTCCGGCCGGCTGCTCTCCGGCCAGTTGCCGGAGGCGTTCTGGCATTCGGTGCGGCACGCCAAGCCGATCACGATCGGCTTCAACTGCGCACTCGGCGCCGAGGATCTGCGCGCGCACATCGCCGATATCGGCCGCGTCGCCGACACGCTGGTCTGCGCTTACCCCAACGCCGGGCTGCCCAACGAGTTCGGCCAGTATGACGAGACGCCGGACTACATGGCGCGGCTGATCGGCGAATTCGCCGCCGCCGGCCTCGTCAACATCGTCGGCGGCTGCTGCGGCACCACGCCCGACCATATCGCCGCGATCGCCAGGGCCGTCGCCCCGCACAAGCCGCGCGTCGTGCCCGAGATCGAACCGCGGCTCAAGCTCTCCGGCCTCGAGCCGTTCACGCTGACCGACGCAATTCCGTTCGTGAACGTCGGCGAACGCACCAACGTCACTGGCTCGGCGCGCTTCCGCAAGCTGATCACCGCGGGCGACTACACCGCCGCGCTTCAGGTCGCGCGCGACCAGGTCGAGAACGGCGCCCAGGTCATCGACGTCAACATGGACGAGGGCCTGCTCGACTCCGAAGCGGCGATGGTGACGTTCCTCAACCTCGTCGCCGCCGAGCCCGACATCGCGCGGGTGCCCGTGATGGTCGACTCCTCGAAATTCCACGTCATCGAGGCCGGCCTGAAATGCATTCAGGGCAAACCGATCGTGAACTCGATCTCGATGAAGGAAGGCGAGGAGAAGTTCCTGCACGAGGCGACCGTCGCCAAACGTCACGGCGCCGCCGTGGTGGTGATGGCGTTCGACGAGACCGGCCAGGCCGACACGTTCGCGCGCAAGACCGAGATCTGCAAGCGTGCCTACGACCTTCTGGTCAACCGGCTCGACTTCCCGCCCGAGGACATCATCTTCGATCCGAACATCTTCGCGATCGCGACCGGGCTCGAGGAGCACAACAATTACGGCGTCGACTTCATCGAGGCGACGCGCTGGATCCGCCAGAACCTGCCCGGCGCCCACATCTCCGGCGGCGTCTCCAACCTGTCGTTCTCGTTCCGCGGCAACGAGCCGGTGCGCGAGGCGATGCACTCGGTGTTCCTGTATCACGCCATCCATGCCGGCATGGACATGGGCATCGTCAATGCCGGGCAGATGATCGTCTATGACGACATCGACCCCGAGCTGCGCCAGACCTGCGAGGACGTGATCCTCAACCGCGATCCGGGCGCATCCGAGCGGCTGCTGGCGCTTGCCGAGAAATTCCGTGGCAAGGAGAAGCAGACCAAGGAGCAGGATCTCGCCTGGCGCGAATGGCCGGTCGAGAAGCGGCTGTCGCACGCGCTGGTGCACGGCATCACCGAGTTCATCGAGGCTGACACCGAGGCCGCGCGCCAGAACACGTCCCGTCCGCTCGACGTCATCGAGGGGCCGCTGATGGCCGGCATGAATGTGGTCGGCGACCTCTTCGGCGACGGCAAGATGTTCCTGCCGCAGGTCGTGAAGTCGGCGCGCGTGATGAAGCAGGCGGTCGCCTATCTGATGCCGTTCATGGAGGAGGAGAAGGCGCGCAACCTCGCCAATGGCATCACCGGCGGCCGCAACGCCGCGGGCAAGATCGTGCTCGCGACGGTGAAGGGCGACGTCCACGACATCGGCAAGAACATCGTCGGCATCGTGCTCCAGTGCAACAATTTCGAGGTGATCGACCTCGGCGTCATGGTGCCCGCCAGCAAGATCATCGAGACCGCGAAGGCCGAGGGCGCCGACATCATCGGCCTGTCCGGGCTGATCACGCCCTCGCTCGACGAGATGAGCTTCCTCGCCGGCGAACTGCAACGGCAGGGCATGAACGTGCCGCTCCTGATCGGCGGCGCCACCACGAGCCGCGTGCATACCGCCGTGAAGATCGACCCGAACTATCCGGGCGGCCCGGTCGTGCATGTCAATGACGCGAGCCGCGCGGTCGGCGTCGCCTCCTCGCTGCTGTCGGCCGAGAAGAAGCAGGCCTATGCCGCCGAGGTGCGCGCCGAATACGCAAAAATCTCGACGGCGCATTTCCGCGCCCAGGCCGACAAGAAGCGGCTGAAGCTCAACGACGCCCGCGCCAACAAGGTCGCGATCGACTTTGCGGCAGCGCCGCCGAAGAAGCCGGCGTTCTTCGGGCTGAAGAGCTTTGACGCCTACGATCTCGCCGAGCTGGCCGACTACATCGACTGGACCCCGTTCTTCCAGACCTGGGAATTGACCGGCCGCTTCCCGGCGATCCTCGACGACCCCAAGGTCGGCGAGGTCGCCCGCTCACTCTATGCCGACGCGCGCAAGATGCTCGGCACGATCATCCAGGAGAAGTGGTTCACTGCGCGGGCCACCATCGGCTTCTGGCCGGCGAACGCGGTCGGCGACGACATCGAGGTCTATGCCGACGAGACGCGGAAGCAGAAGATCGCGACCTTCCATACGCTGCGCCAGCAGCTCGAGAAGCGCGAGGGCCGCTTCAACGCCGCGCTGTCCGACTTCGTCGCACCAAAGGAAGCCGGCGTGCCCGACTATATCGGCGGCTTCGTCGTCACGGCGGGGATCGGCGAGGATGCGGTCGCCGACAGCTTCAAGAACGCCAATGACGATTACTCCTCGATCCTGTGCAAGGCGCTGGCCGATCGTCTGGCGGAAGCCTTCGCCGAGCGCATGCACCAGCGCGTGCGCAAGGAGTTCTGGGGCTACGCGCCCGACGAGGCCTCGTCGCCGGACGAATTGATCCTCGAGAAGTACAACGGCATCCGCCCCGCGCCCGGCTATCCGGCGCAGCCCGACCACACCGAGAAGCGGACGCTGTTCGCGCTGCTCGATGCCGAGAACACGTCCGGCGTGAAGCTGACCGAGAACTACGCGATGTGGCCGGGTTCGTCGGTTTCGGGGCTGTATTTCTCGCACCCCGAAAGTTTCTATTTCGGCGTCGGCAAGATCGAGCGCGATCAGGTCGAGGACTATGCCGCGCGCAAGGCCATGACGGTCGCTGAGATCGAGCGCTGGCTCGCGCCGGTGCTGAACTACATCCCCTCGCAGGACGGCGCCAAGGGCCAGGCGATCGCGCCCGCCGCGACGCCCGCCAACGACGAGGAACTGGCCTCGCATCCGCAGGGCTGCACCTGCGCGGTGCACCTTGCCTGGCGGAAGAAGAAGGTGGGTGCGGGGTAGCTCTTTCTTCCCTTCTCTCCTCGTGGGAGAAGGGAAGCGTGCCCGTAGCCCGGATGCAGCGAAGCGCAATCCGGGATAGACTGCGACGGAACGACGACCGATCCCGGATTACGCTTGCGCTTCATCCGGGCTACGGGCCGCGTCGTTTGGCACAGTGAGAATTTCCCCATGCAATTCTTCTCCTTCTGGCGATCGCTGGCGAGCTTTCGGGTACGAATTGCGCTCAATCTGAAGGGCGTACCGGCGGAGGTCGTGTTCGTCGACATCGATGCGGACGCGCATCGCACTGATGCCTATCGCAAGATCAATCCGCAGATGGCGCTGCCGGCGCTGGTGACCGACGATGGCACGGTGCTGTTCCAGTCGCTCGCGATCATCGACTATCTCGACGAGACCTACCCGAGCCCGCCGCTGCTGCCACCAGATGCGCTCGGCCGCGCCCGGGTGCGCGGGCTTGCGCTGATCGTCGCCTGCGAGGGCCATCCGCTGCTGACGCCACGGGTGCGCCGCTATCTCGACCGCGAGCTCGATCTGCGCGACAGCCAGCAGAACGCGTGGCGGCGGCACTGGACGATCGAGACGCTGGCGGCGCTCGAGGGCCACCTCGCCGGCCACAACGCAACCGGGCAGTTCTGTCACGGCGATGCGCCGACCCTCGCCGATATCTGCCTGGTCGGCCATGTCACCGCGGCGATCAACCAGCAGATCAGCCTGTCGCCCTGGCCGACCGTGAAACGCATCCACGACACCGCCATGGCGCTGCCGGCGTTCGCCAAGGCACATCCCTCCGCGCAGCCGGATACGCCCGAGGCGATGCGGGTGAAGTAGTGCGCGAACGGAAGCGCTGCGAAGCATAGGCAGAGGCGCAAACGTGTGCACGATCCTCTCCCCACCGTCGTCCCTGCGAAAGTAGGGACCCATAACCACAGGGCATTGTCGTTGAAGCGAGCTGTGGCTCCAGCGTTGCGCAACAATGACCATCGGTGGTTATGGGTCCCGGGTCGCGCTGCGCTTGCCCGGGACGACGGATTGTTTCGGATTCGGTGGTCAAGCAACCAGGCAGTCGGTGTCATCACCCGCGCAAGCGGGTGATCCAGTATTCCAGAGGCGCCAGTGCTTGGCCGGGATGCCACGGCGCCCTCCAGGCGTCGTCCCGGCGAAGGCCGGGACCCATACGCCGCAGCGGATGTTGTGGATGGCACTCGTCGTTCCAGCATTGCATAACTATTTGCGGCGGTGGTTATGGGTCCCGGCCTTCGCCGGGACGACGGTGAGGATGGATCGCATTTCAAGATGTCAAGCAGCGCGGTGTCATCACCCGCGCAAGCGGCTGATCCAGTATTCCAGAGGCGCCAGTGCTTGAGCAGAAAAGCCGCGGTGTACTGGATCGCCCGGTCGAGCCGGGCGATGACAGTCTGAGTGGGGACGCAACTTCGCAAACGCTGCGCGTCGCCCTCAGGTGCGCAATTGCGCACCGGGGAATGACGAGAGAGATTGGCGCGCCTGCCCTACCGGCCTGCATCGCTCTCCAGATGCCGACGAACACGCTCGCCGACCGTCCGTGCGATCGCCGCCGGCGCCTCTTCGGGAATCGCAAAGCACGAACTCGCGTTGATCTCGCAGAGCACATAGGTATCGGCGCCATCGGCATCGCGCGGACCGTAGAGGAAGTCCGCATCCCAGATCACCGGCAGCGACGCTGCATCGATCGCCAGCGCCGCCATCAACCCCGGAATCCATTCGTCTTCCATCAGCCGCCGCAACGTCTGGAATTGTGCGGCATCAGGACCGTGCATGATGCGCGGTCCGGGTTGAGCTTCCGGTGAATCCGGGCCTTCCGGCGGCGGCGGGATCAAGGCCTTGATCAGCTGGTGTCCGAAACCCGCGACCTTCGATCCGCTGACATAGCAACGGATCATGCCCTCGGGCAGCCGCGGCTGGAATGCCTGATCGATGATGCAGCCGCCCCAACCGAAATACGGCTCGCAGCGCGCCATGAAAGCGTCCAGCGACAGCTCCTCGGGCCGGCTGCCGCGCAGTGCGTGAAGCACGCGGACGGTCGCGTCCGCATTCGGCAAACCTTCCACCTTCAAGGCTTCGACCTTCCAGACGCCTTGCCCGCCATTGCCACGGTTCTGCTTGAGCACGCGTGGCCCGGCCGCGCGAAGGCGCGATGGGAATTCGGCGCGGAAGGCGTCTGCGGTGGCGTATCGATGCGTGTCGGCGCCCCAGCCCAGATGACGCGTCCGGAAGAGCACCTCCTTGACGCCCATCTTGAGGATGATTTCGGGATGTGCGCTGACCCACGGACGTTTCATCGCGACCTCGCGCAGCAGCGGATCGAGCGCCGCGCGTGTCTTGCCCTGATGGATCGGATCGACCCAGACGAGAACGCCGTCCGCAGTCAGCAATTGGTCGCGGACAAGATCGGCGACGGCCTCGTCATAGACGACGGGAAAAGCGTCGATGCCGGAAGCGGCAAGCGCTTCGAAGACGCGAACGAAACGGCTGTTTTGTGGGGTCGCCTCCCGGCGCGACGCGGCATCGCCACGCCACAGGATGGCGATTTTGGAACGACGGGATGCGTGTGGTTCGGCGTCCATGTGAAAGCTCCACGACGGTTGAGTGTCGCGCAGAGCTTGGACCGAGGTCTCACGGGGAGTCTGCCTTGTCCCCTTGGCAGGAACTCTAGACCACCTCGCGCAGGTTTCAAGATCGAAGTGGGATCAGGCCGTGATCCCGTGCAACCCCAGCCAGCCCGTGTAGAGGCCGACGAGCACGATCAGCGCGGCCGACACGTAGGGGGCGCGTTGGGCGAAGCGGCTGAAGCCGCCCCAATGACGCTCTACATGACGGAGACTGAGCGCCGCCGCGACACCGACCGAGACCATGGTGATCGCAAGCCCGATGCCGAAGCAGAGCACCAGCACGAAGCCGAGGCTGAACTGCTTGAGCTGAAGGCAGAGCAGCAGCACGGTGATCGCCGCCGGACACGGAATGAGCCCGCCGGTCAGGCCGAACAGAATGATCTGCCACGTCGTGACGGTCCGTCCGGCAAAGCGCTTGCGGATGTCGGCAGCGTGCGCGCGCGCATGCGCATCGTCGGCGTCGCCGAGATCCATATGCGCATGGTCATGCTCCTCGAACAGGATTTCCGCAATATCCGCCCGTACCGACACGCGCGCCTTGAAGGCATGCGGCTCCGGAATTTCATCGATGCTTTCCAAATAGCCGTCCCGCGCGGCGAAGCGAAACTGCTGCTCGCTGCCGTCGGGACGGATCGTCACTACATCAACTTCGCCGGCTGCCGGAAGTGCCCCGGCCTCGCTTCGCAACCGCCAGCGCGGCGGCACGCCGTCCTCGAAGACTTCGAGCGACAGCGGTTGCCCGGCCAGGGTCAATTGGCGCGTTTCGTCGTGATGATGGTGATCATGGTCATGATCGTGATGATGGTCGTGTTCCGAATTCTGCTCGCGCCAGGTGCGCCAGGCCATCCAGGCTGCGATCGAAATGATGATCGCCGCCGAGGCCAGTTGCAGCCAGGCTTCGCTGCGTTCGCCGGACCATTGCTGGCCGAAGTGAAGCCCCGCCAGCGCGACGATCCAGACGATGGCGGTGTGCGAGATCGTGGCCGACAGGCCGAGCAGCACCGCCTGCACCACCGTGCCGCGGATGGCGACGATGAAGGCCGCCATCATCGTCTTGGAGTGGCCGGGCTCGAGACCATGCAGCGCGCCAAGCAGGATCGCACTGGGGATGAACAGCCATGCATGCGCGCTGCTCTGCTGGAGCAGCTGGGACAGATCGGTCATGTGCTTCACTTCAAATAGGTACGAACGACGTCGATCAGGTCGGCGGCGCCCTGCGCTCTCTCGGGATCCTTCTCCCGGGCCGGATCCACCACGTGATGGCGGATATGATCCTCGAGCAGTTCCGCGGTGAGACCGTTGATGGCGCCACGAACCGAGGCCACCAGCATCAACACGTCGGCACAGCCTATCTCGGACTCCAGCGCCCGCTCGACGGCGTCGAGCTGACCCTTGATGCGGCGAACCCGGCCGACGAGCTTGGATTTGTGCTTGATCGTGTGCGACATGGCCATAATATAGGGGGGTACCCTATATCGGTCAACAACGCTTTCGCGTTGTCGGCCTGGGGCTTCCAGGATGCTGCTGGCAGACGGGATGCCGTGACCCGGATTACGGCGCCGACACGTTCCCGTCGTCGACGGTGAATTCTTGGTGATCCGTCCATCCGGCTGAGCCGTTGACACCAACGCGCATTCGTCTTTTATTGAAGCCACGGGGATGTGCGATCTCCCCGCGAGGCGACATGCCCAAGAATCGCGTCCTGTTCACCAAGGACGCACCATGTCGTCATACACATCGATCTCATCAGAAAAACTGTCTCGTCTCATCGGTACGGCCAAAGCGCCGACGCTCGTCGACGTTCGCCTCGATGAGGATTTCGCCGCCGATCCGCGCTTGATCCCTGGCGCCATCAGGCACTCCCATCTCGATGTCCAGGACTGGGCTTCCCGCCTTTCCGGCCAGTCCGTGGTCGTGATTTGCCAGAAGGGACAGAAGCTCAGCGAAGGCACCGCCGCCTGGCTCCGGTGCGGCAACATTGCTGCCGAAGTTCTCGAGGGCGGCCACCTCGCGTGGAAGGCCGCGGAACTCCCGACCGTTCCTGTCGACAAGATTCCGAAACGCGACGGGCGCGGCCGCACCGTCTGGGTGACGCGATCGCGGCCGAAAATCGACCGTATCGCCTGCCCGTGGCTGATCCGCCGCTTTGTCGATCCCGCGGCCGTGTTCCTGTTCGTCACATCAGCGGAAGTCGAGGCCGTCGCCGAACGCTTCGACGCCACGCCATTCGACATCGAGAACGTGTTCTGGAGCCATCGCGGCGAGCTCTGCACCTTCGACGTGATGGTCAGGGAGTTCGGCCTGTCGACGCCTGCACTGGAGCGGCTCGCGACGATGGTGCGCGCAGCCGATACCGCGCGGCTCGATCTTTCGCCGGAGTCGCCGGGGCTGCTCGCCGCTTCGCTCGGCCTGTCGCGCATGTTCGACGACGACCTCGAACAACTGAGCGCCGGCATGCTGCTCTACGACGCCTTCTATCGCTGGTGCCGCGACGCGACGCGGGAGACACACAACTGGCCGACCAGCAAGGTGAAGCCATGACGGACTTCGCAACAACATCAAGGGCGCGCGGACAGGAGCACGCGCACGGCATCTCATTTCACGAGGCGCTGCTCGTCTGGATGCGTGTCGCCATCCTGAGCTTCGGCGGACCGGCCGGCCAGATCGCGGTGATGCATCGCATTCTGGTCGAGGAGAAGAACTGGATCTCGGAAGGGCGTTTCCTGCACGCCCTCAACTACTGCATGCTGCTGCCGGGACCGGAAGCGCAGCAGCTCGCGACCTATATCGGCTGGTTGCTGCACCGGACGCTTGGGGGCATCGTGGCGGGCGGATTGTTCATCCTGCCCGGCATCTTCGCCATCATGGGCCTCAGCTATGTCTACGCAGCGTACGGCAATGTGGGGTTTGTGGAGGCCCTGTTCTTTGGCCTCAAGGCCGCGGTGCTTGCCATTGTCATCCAGGCTGTCGTGCGGGTCGGCAAACGCGCGCTGCGCAACCGGGTGATGATCGCGCTCGCGGCCATCGCCTTTGTCGCGATCTTTTTCTTCGCCGTGCCGTTTCCGCTGATCATCGGCGCTGCCGCCGTCACAGGACTGATCGGCGCACGCCTGGGCCGGAGCGAATTTGCCGCCGTCGAACATGGCGGGAAAAATTCCGCCGTGATCGACAGCATGCTGGGCGAAGCGGTGCCTGATCATGTCCGTCCCAACGCCTCCCGCACCTTGCGTGTCGGCGCCGTCTGGCTCGCGCTCTGGCTGGTTCCGGTGTTCGCGCTGCTCGTTGCCCTGGGACCCGGCGACGTGTTCACCCAGATCGCAATCTTCTTCAGCAAGATGGCAATGGTGACGTTCGGCGGGGCCTACGCCGTGCTCGCCTATGTCGCACAGCAGGCCGCCGAATATTATCACTGGGTCAGTCCGCGCGAGATGCTGGACGGGCTCGGCATGGCCGAGACCACGCCCGGCCCGCTCATCATGGTGGTTCAGTTCGTGGGCTTCATGGCCGCGTTCCGCGAGGCAAGCGGCCTGTCGCCGATGCTAGCCGCCACGCTCGGCGGGTTGCTGGCGACATGGGTGACGTTCACACCGTGCTTCCTGTGGATCTTCGTCGGCGCGCCCTACATCGAAGCGCTGCGCGGCAACAAGGTGCTGGCGGGCGCGCTTTCGGCGATCACCGCGGCCGTGGTCGGCGTGATCCTCAACCTGTCGATCTGGTTCGCGCTGCATACGCTGTTTCGGCAGACCTTCCCGGTGCACGGGCTCGGCCTGTCGTTCGACGCGCCGGTGCCTACTAGCGTCGACTGGGCTGCGCTTGCGCTGTCGGCAGCCGCAGCGATTGCGATCTTCCGTTTCAATGTGGGGATGCTCAGCGTCCTCGCAGCGTCCTGCATCACGGGCGTGCTGCTGCGCCTTGCAGGCCTCATCTGAGCCGAGCGGCACGCGTCACGAGAGACCTGGGGCAGCCCGACACAACCAGGAGAGCAACCATGCAGAAAGCGACCCTCTCGCATTTGATCCTCGCGCTTGCGATCGCGGCCGGCGCGATGCCCGCTAACGCCCTGACGCGGGACGAGCTTGTCGCGAAGCTTCGGGCCGCCGGCTACGCTGACATCAGCGACGTCAAATCGACGGCCGAGGGCATTACGGCGAAGGCGATGAAGAACGGCAAGCCGGTGCGGCTCGTGATCGACAGCAGCGGTCAGGTCAAGGAGCAGGACTGAGGTCCTGGCGAAACCACCACAATCGAACTGAACGAGGAACGGTCATGCCCAAATCAACCTTGGTCCTGTGCGTCGCCCTGCTTTGGCCTGCAATGGCTCTCTCGACGCCAACCGACGACAGCGAGCCGCAGCAAGCCGTCGTGGCGTTGGCCGAGGCGGCGACGGTCCAGCCGCCGGCAACCCAGACCCTGCACGGCGTCGTCGATAGCATCGATGAACGCAACGACACGATCAGGATACGCCTGTCTCCGGACAGAACAGAGCCGTTCAAGGTCCAGGACGGCCTGCTCTTCAACGCCGTTCGCTTCGGCGACCCCGTCGCGTTCTCGGTGCAGAGCATCGCCGGATTCCGGACCATCGTCGGGCTCACGAAGGAATAGCGCGAACTTTTGCGCCTTAGATCCAAACGTACCGGCATTGCTCAACATCAGGAGGACCCATGACCATCAACACCGAGCGCCGAAACTTCATCACAGCGGTTGGCGCGGCCACCGCATCGGCAGTCGTGCTGGGCGCCAACCAAGCCGCTGCCGAAACCAACCAGCAGACAGGAACCAGGGCCATGTCCTATCAGGCAAAACCGATGTCGTTCGACCCAAAATCGATCAGCGGCATCTCGGAGAAAATTCTCGTCAGCCACTACGAGAACAATTACGTCGGCGCGGTGAAGCGGCTGAACGCCATCGGCACGCAGCTTGCCGAACTCGACTTCGCCAAGGCGCCGAACTTTATGATCAACGGCCTGAAGCGCGAGGAGTTGATCGCGGCAAACTCGATGATCCTGCATGAAGTCTATTTCGATGGACTCGGCGGCGCCGGCAAACCGACCGGAGCGCTCGCCGAGGCGATTGCGCGCGACTTCGGCAGCATGGAGCGCTGGCGGGCGGAATTCGCGGCGATGGGCAAGGCGGAAGGTGGCGGTTCGGGGTGGGTGATCCTCGCCTACTCGCCCCGCGACAAGCGGCTGGTCAATCAATGGGCCGCGGATCATACGACGACGCTGGCCGGCGGCCGTCCGGTCCTGGTGCTCGACATGTATGAGCACGCCTATCACATGGACTTCGGTGCCGCCGCGGCCCGCTATGTCGACGTCTACATGGAGGCCATTCGCTGGGACAATGCAGCCCGGCTTTACGAGCAATACGCGAAGGAGACGTGAGGAGAGACGTGGAGCGGCGCTGCCGGTTCCATTCGGCGGGCATGTTGCCAAACACTGCTGCGTTATCGGCATTGAGAACGTGCCTCCGCCATTCTAGATCAGAGCTTGCCCCTCCCCCGGCGCTGTCACCGCGCCGCTCCACCGACGAGTTAGTCTATGCGACCCCACATCATCTGCCACATGGGCACGTCGATCGACGGCCGGCTTCATCCCAGCCGCTTCACCAAGCCGGCCGCCGGCATCCCGGCCGACGTGCTGCGCTCCCACTATGAGAGGATCCATGACGGCTTCAATGCCGATGGATGGATCATCGGCCGCATCACCATGAACGAGATGGCCAAGGGAACCGAGCGGCAGTTCGCCAACCCACCGAAGCTGCCGCGCGAGCCGCATCTCGGCAACCGCAACGGCCGCAAGCTCGCTGTCGGCATCGATCCGTCGGGCCGCGTGCATTTCGGCAAGGACAATGTCGGCGGCGATCACGCCGTTGCGGTGCTCGGCGAGCAGGTCTCGGACAGCCATCTCGCCGAGCTGCGCGAGGACGGCGCGTCCTACATCTTCGCAGGCTGCAAGGGCGACGATCTGGCGAGCGCAATGACGCAGCTCGCAGCGCTGTTCGGCGCCAAGACGCTGCTGCTCGAAGGCGGCGGCGGGATCAATGGCGCGTTCCTGAAGCAGGGGCTGATCGACGAGTTCAGCACGTTGATCCATCCGGCCGTCGACGGCGTCGCGGGATCGCAGAGCATCGTCGACTATCACGGCCCGGAAGGCGACCGGCCCGGCGCCGGGCAGTCGCTTCGGCTCACGCACTGCGAGACGCTGGAAGGCGGCATGGTGTGGCTGCGTCACGCGGTGGAGCGCACGCCGGGCTGAGCGATCCGAGAGCGTTTTGCTCGCGCCGGTGTCAGAACCTGTAGCTCAACGCGGCGCGAGCAACGCTGAACCTGCTCTCGCGGCTGGCATCGTAACGGATCTGGCTCTGCAGCGGATCCGTGCCCTGGAATGTCGCTGTAGCGCCGCTGCTACCGAGATCGACGTAGAGATACTCGCCGCGCAGCGTCCAGTTATTGGCAAATGCATATTCGAGGCCGGCGCCGGCGGTCCAACCGACGCGGACGTCGGAGTTATCGCCAAGCCAGAGCCGCGAGAGGCCAGTGGAAAACGCTTCCGAATTGGCGATGTGGGTCTTCACTTCGCCATAGGCCAGACCGCCCGTCGCGTAGATCAGCACGCGCTCGGTCGGCACAAAGCCGATGCGCCCCCGCACGGTGCCGAACCAGTCGATCTTGCTGGTGTTCTCAAAATTGTAGATTCCGGTCACGCTGGTATCTCGCCGACCGCCTCCGCCTCGACCAAATAAACGAGGGATAACGAAAACGGCGGTGGTGCTTCCATCCCGGGAGGATTTCAGGTTGGCGTCGTTAAAATCGGCTTCCGCCCCGAGGACGACCTTGCCCAACTGATAATTGTATCCGAGCAATCCACCAGCAGTGACACCCGACTGGCTGCTGTCCGAAACGGGAATACGGACGATGTTGTCGGGGGCGATAAGGGACGTGATATTGCTGCTGGTCGTGATATTCCCACCATCGTACCAGCCACCGCCCACATTCACGCCGGCGTAGAATCCAGACCAGTTGAACGATGGAGCCACCAATGGCGGAGCCTTGGTCCAGCTGCGCTCCGGCAGGTCAGCGGCTGAGACCGCGCCTGCAAACCCCGTGATCAAGAGCAGGCTAGTCCCAACGATTGCAAAACGACGCACTTCCATTCCTCTCGCACTTGCCGCAAGCAAGTGGCCCAAGTCCAAGTGACCCAAGTCTTTGCCATGGAGGGGATAAATGCGACAGCGTGTCTCACTCGAACCACATGCTTTTCAGCAATCTGTGGCCACGTTGCAACGACCCGCACTCACAACCTGTTGAGTGGACCGTCCGGGATCAATCGGTCTCCACCCAGCCGCTCCTGCACGCCGCGACGAAGAACGCGACGCCGCGCGCGACGTGCTCATCGAGCTCGGGATCGAGCGCCTTCAGGTCGACTTCGTACAGAGCCCGGAGCAGCATCGGCACCGCGATGATGTCGAGGAACAGGCGCGCCGTGGTCGGCAGGTGCTCCGGCGCGAAGGCCGGCAGCTTGCCGAGCTCGTCGGATCGCGTCAGGTCGCGCAGCAGGTGAACGCCGAGCTCGGTGGCCAGCGCGCGCGCCCTGCGGTTGACGGTGGCGGCGAGATCCGGGAAGCGATGCGCCTCCGCAATCGCAAGCCGCATCAGCCCGATCCGGTCGGCGTCGAGGCCCCAATGCAACAGGGTCGAGGCGACGCTGGTGAGACGTTCCTCCACTGTCGCTCCGAGCGGCGCGTCCGCCTTGAACTCGGCGATGCGTGACAGGATGTCCCGCGTCACCACCTCGGTGAACAGCGCGCGCTTGTCGCGGAAGCGCGCATAGATGGTGCGCTTGCCGGAGCGCGCGGCCTCGGCGATCTCGTCGATGCTGGCGCCTTCGAAGCCACGCTGCAGAAAGACCTTGCGTGCGGCATCGAGAATGCGCGCATCGACCTCGCCGGCCAATTCCTTCGGCGGCCGGCCCGCGCGCACCTCGACCGGCCCGGTCGCCGTTCTGGTCTTGGGCGCCCGCGGCATCTTCAGGGTACTGGTGGTCATCAGTCTTCCCCGGGTTCCATGGGCCGGTCCGGCCGGCAACATCAAGCAATATAGGCTTATCACATCTAGTTGTAAATAGAACGGTACAGTTCCGTTTCTATTGACGCTGCGCTGCCGCGAGACTATTTGCCGCACAGAACGGAACGGTATCGTTCCCTTTTGCGAAGGCCTTGCAGACCTCGCCCGACAGCAGGAGCAGCCATCATGTTCGAAGACACTGTTTTGGAGCGCGACCAAGGAGGGCACGAGAGCATCGAGGGTTCGCCCTCGGCGCCGGCCGCACACGAGCCCAACGTCATATCCGAGCGGCCGGAGGTCACCGCGCGGGCTCCGGCGCAGGAACGGCCCGCAAGCAAGGAGCCCGCCCCGGAAGCCATCCCGCCGGAGGTCGCCCCACAGCGGCGCGGCTTCCTGCGCCGCCGTCCGGTGGTCTCCGCGATCGGCGCCGTGCTGCTCGCCGCCACGCTCGGCGGCGGCACCCTCTACATGGACTCCACCGGGCATTTCGAATCCACCGACGACGCCTTCATCGCGGCGCGGCAGTTCGCGCTCGCGCCGAAAGTCTCCGGCTACATCACCGCGGTTCCGGTCACCGACAACCAGCACATCGCCGCCGGCGACGTGATCGCGCGCATCGACGACCGCGACTATCGCGTCGCGCTGGCGCAGGCCGAGGCGCAGGTCGCGGCCGCGCAGGCCAGCATCCAGAATGTCGATGCGCAGCTCGACGTGCAGCAGGCGCAAATATCAGCCAACCAGGCCCAGGTGGACCAGGCCCAGGCGGCGCTGACCTTCGCCCAGCAGCAGGCGACGCGCTACCAGCATCTGGAGCAGACCGGCTACGGCACCGTGCAGAATTCCGAGCAGTACACCTCGCAACTACATCAGCAGCAGGCGTCTCTGCTGAGCGCGCAGGCGACGCTCAACCTGGCGCAGCGCCAGGTGGAATCGCTGAAGGCGCAGCGCAAGAGCGCGGTCGCCAACCTTGCCCAGGCCGAGGCGCAGCGCGACCAGGCAGAGCTCAATCTCTCCTATACGACAGTGACCGCCGCGCAGCCGGGCCGCGTCGTCAACCTCTCGGCGGCGGTCGGCCAGTTCGCGCAGGCCGGCACCAACCTCACGATGTTCGTACCTGACCAGACCTGGGTCACCGCGAACTTCAAGGAGATCCAGCTCGACCAGATGCGTCCGGGCGAGAAGGTGACGCTGAAGATCGACGCTTATCCGGGCCGTACGATCAACGGCCATGTCGAAAGTGTGCAGCCGGGATCGGGCACCGCGTTCTCGCTGCTGCCGGCGCAGAACGCCACCGGCAACTACGTCAAGATCGTGCAGCGCGTGCCGGTCAAGATCGTGATGGACAATCCGCCGACCGACGTCGCGCTCGGCCCGGGCATGTCTGTCGTCCCGACCGTGCGGATCAACCCCGCGCCATCACTGCTCGAGCGTCTTGAGAAGTTGAATCTTGGGAGGCTTTAATGAGCGCGGCCGCAATCGACGCCAAAGGCATCCCGGCTCCGAGCGTTGCCGTCAATCCCTGGCTGATCGCCATCGTGGTTGCGCTCGCGAGCTTCATGGAGGTGCTCGACACCACCATCGCCAACGTCGCGTTGCCCTATATCGCGGGCGGCATGGGCGTGAGCGAGGACGAGGCCTCCTGGGTGGTCACGACCTACCTGGTGTCCAACGCCATCATCCTGACCGCCTCCGGCTTTCTCGCAAGGATGCTCGGCCGCAAGACCTTCTTCCTGATCTGCCTCGGCATCTTCACGGTGAGTTCGGTGCTGTGCGGCTTCGCCCCCAATCTGAACGCACTGCTGCTGTTCCGCATCCTGCAGGGACTCGGCGGCGGCGGCATGGTTCCGGTAGCGCAGTCGATCCTCGCCGACGCCTTCCCGCCGGCCAAGCGCGGCCAGGCGTTTGCGGTGTTCGGCATCGCCGTGGTGGTGGCGCCGGTGGTCGGGCCGACGCTCGGCGGCTGGCTGTCCGACAATCTGTCCTGGCACTGGTGCTTCCTGATCAACGCGCCGGTCGGCGTGTTCGCGATCGCGCTGATTGCAGCCGTGCTGCAGGAGCCCGCGAAGGCCAAAGGAGCGCAGAAGGCCGCGCAGCCGCAGAACAACAGCTTCGATTTCATCGGCTTCGCGCTGGTTGCGACCTTCCTCGGCGCGCTCGAGGTGACGCTCGACCGCGGCCTCGAGGACGACTGGTTCGGCTCGCCCTTCATCATCACCTTCGCGGCGATAAGCGCCACGGCGTTCGTGCTGATGATCCCGTGGGAGATGACCCGCCGCAATCCGATGATCGACCTGCGCATGGTCGCAACCCGGCAGTTCGGCGCCTGCTTCCTGGTAATGCTGGCGACCGGCGCCATTCTGCTTGCGACCACCCAATTCCTGCCGCAGCTGGTGCAGCAGGATTTCGGCTACACCGCGACCTGGGCCGGCCTCGTGCTCTCGCCCGGCGGCGTGGTAACTATGGTGATGATGTTCGCAGTCGGCCGGCTCGCCGCCAAGGTGCAGCCGAAATATTTGATCGTCGCCGGCGCGCTGGTGATCGCCGCCTCGATGTACAGCATGACCAACGTGTACGGCGACCTCGGCTTCTGGTTCATGGCGCGCTCGCGCATGCTGATCGGCGTCGGTCTGCCCCTGATCTTCGTGCCGATCATGGCAGCGTCCTATGACGGCATCCCGCCTGACAAGACCGACCAGGCCTCCGCGCTGATCAACGCGGCGCGCAACACCGGCGGCTCGATCGGCGTATCGATCGTCTCCAACGTGCTGACCCATCGCCAGCAATTCCACCAGAGCCGGCTGGTGGAGCAGGTGACGCCGTCGAGCCCGCAATACCAGGACACGCTGCACCGGGTCACCGATTTCTTCGTCGCTCAGGGCAATTCACTGGCGCAGGCGCATCAACAGGCGATCCAGTGGATCGGGCAGCAGGTGCAGACCCAGGCCTCGTTCCTGTCCTATATGGACGCGTTCTGGGTCCTGATGCTGATCTCGCTCTCGGCTATCCCGCTGGCGCTGACCTTGCGCAAGGTCAAGCTCGGCGGCCCCGCCCCTGTCGGCCACTGACGGGGTGCGGAGGTCAACTGCGATACGCCCGCGCCACGGATCGGCGCGGGCGTATTTGATTCCGGATCGTCGCGACACAGATCAAATGCCGCCGGTGGCGGCGACGATCGTGTCCCGCAGCCAGCGATGCGCCGGCAGATCGTCGAAGCGGCGGTGCCAGCTCATGACACTCTGCAGCTTCGATGCATCGAACGGCAGCTCCCGCATCTCGATCGGATAGGCGCGGCGGAATTCGAGCGCGAGCTTGCGCCCGAGGATCGCGACCATGTTCGATTGCACCAGGACCGCGCCGGCGGATAGATACGGGACATCGGTCGCAATGGTGCGGCTCGCCTTGCGCGCCCGCAGCCAGGCGTCGATGAAATCCAGATTCTCGCCGCTGGAGGTGATCGCAAGGTGTGGCAGCTCGACCAGCGTCTCGCCGGTCAGCTTCTTGCGCAACGCCGGATGACCGGCCCTCAGCACCGCGACGAAGCGGTCCTCAATCAACCGACAGGAGGCGAAGCGCTCGCCCTCCATCGCGCGGGCGGAGATCGCGAGATCGAGCTCGCCGCGATCGAGCCTGTCGGGGAGATTGAGCGTCCCGCTCGGCACCAGCGTCAGCCGCACCCTGGGCGCCTGCGCGCGCACCGCCGCGATGATCGAGCCGGCCGCGACCACCGCGGCATAATTGTTGACGGCAATGGTGAAGCGCCGTTCCGCCTGCGCCGGATCGAAACGATCTCCCTCGACCGCGAGTTGCAGCTCGCTGAGCGCCTTGCGGACCGGCAGCGCGAGCGCTTCCGCCCGCGGCGTCGGCAGCATGCCGGACGGCGTGCGGACGAACAGCCTGTCCTTCAGCGCATGACGGAGCCGGTTCAGTGCATGGCTCACGGCGGGCTGGCTGATGGCAAGCGCGCCGGCCGCGCGCACCACGCTGCGCTCGCGCATGACGGCGTCGAACACCAGCAGCAGATTGAGATCCAGATTGCGCATCCGCATGCCGTCATCATGCACGATGTGAATTAGCGGATAAAGACAATTCATTTGTATAATACTGCGCCAAGGCCCAGCTTCCGGTCATGTCCGAAAGCCCGCACAGCGCAATCGCAGCCCGGCCCCGTCGCGCCACCGCGCGCGTGCTGGTCGGCGTCCTGGTCGCCCCCGATGCCGCGTCGATCGCCATGCCTGAAACCTTCGCGCGCTGGCGCCGGCTGACGCCGCTTGCGACGTGGCTGCCGATCGAGCTCTGCGAAACGGGCCATGCCGGCATCCTGAGCGGCGTCGCGGCTGCGCTCGACCGCGTCGGCATGACCCCGCGGCAGCTGATCCTGCTGGGCGAAGGACCCGTCGCGCGGCGCATGCTCGAACTGGCGCTGCGGCACGAACTGCCCTGCGGCGGCATCGTCGCGATCGACGTCGCCGCCGACGCATTGCCGTTTCGCATCGTGCCGACGGCGACCGCGATCCGGCTTGTCGTTCATCACACCGACGAAGGGCCGCATGGCAATTTGATCGGCAGTTTGCGCGCCGCCGATCTCGACGCACGCATCATCAATCTCGACCTGGCTGCCGGCCGCGGGGCAGAAGCGGCCGCGGCGAGCGCAACTGAAACCTTTGTCCTGGAGCTGGTCGCAACCATCGGCCGCCGGACAACCGATGGAGTTGGTAATCCATGACATCGAAGACCTTCAAGATCGCGTGCGCGATCCTGGTGGCCGCCGCCGCAATCGGCGCCGGCGTCTATGCCGTGCGGCCGGACGGCGCAGCGGACAAGACCCCGGCAGCGGCCCAGTCGAAGACGATCACGCCCGCGGTTCCGGTGACGGCCGCGAAGGTGCTGCAGCATGACGTGCCGATCGTGCTCGAAGGACTGGGCACCGTGACGCCGATCAACACGGCCACGATACGCACCCAGGTGCAGGGCACGCTCGACAGCGTCGATTTCGTCGAGGGCAAGCAGGTGAAGCGCGGTGACGTGCTCGCCAAGATCGACCCGCGGGTCTACGAGGCCCAGGTCGACCAGGCCGAGGCCGCGCTGGCGCGCGACGAGGCGAGCCTGAAGAACGCCAGGACCAATCTGGCGCGAACCCAGCCGCTCGCCAATCGCGGCTTTGCGACCCAGCAACTGCTCGACACTCAGGATTCGCAGGTCACGCAGGGCGAAGGCACCGTCGCGCTCGACAAGGCTGCGCTGGAAGCCGCGCAGACCCAGCTGAGCTTCGCCACGATCACCGCGCCGTTCGACGGCGTCACCGGCATCCGCCGCATCGATCCCGGCAACATCGTGCACCCGACCGACACCAACGGGCTCGTGGTTCTCACCCAGTTGCAGCCGATCGCGGTGATCTTCACGCTGCCGTCCGGCGAGATCCCGGGCGTGCGGCAGGCGCTGGCGTCCGGAGACGCCTCGGTCGACGTCTATGATGCACAGAACAAGCGCAAGCTCGACCACGGCAGCCTGATGCTGATCAACAACCAGGTCGACAGCACGAGCGGCACGGTGCAGCTGAAGGCATCCTTTCCCAATGCCGGCAACACGCTGTGGCCCGGCACCTTCGTCAACGTCCATCTGACGATCGCGGTTCGCCACGACGCGCTCACCGTGCCGCTGACGGCGGTGCGCCAGGGACCGGACGGCGGCTTCGCCTATGTGGTTGGCGCAAACAACATCGTCAGCATCCGCAATGTCACCACCGGCCAATCGCGCGACGGGCAGGTCCTGATCGAGCAGGGCCTCGCGGCGAACGAGACCGTCGTCACCGCGGGTCAGTACCGGCTCAATCCGGGGACGGCGGTCGAGATCGTGCCCGATGACAAGAAAGACCAGGTCCAGGACGCAACCACCGCCAGCGCAGGGATGCTGCCATGAACGTCTCCGCAGGTTTTATCCGCAAGCCCGTCGCCACCGCCTTTCTGGCCATCGCCATCGTGCTGGTCGGCATGATCGCCTTCGTGCGGCTGCCGGTCTCGGCGCTGCCGACGGTGGACACCCCGACCATCCAGGTCACCGCGCAATTGCCCGGCGCCGATCCGCAGACCATGGCCTCCTCGGTCGCGACGCCACTGGAGCGGCAATTCGGGCAGATCGCAGGCCTCACCGGCATGAGCTCGAGCAGCGGGCTCGGCAACACCCAGATCACGCTGCAATTCGCACTGAACCGCAGCGTCGATGCGGCCGCGCAGGACGTGCAGACCGCGATCGATGCGGCATCGGGGCAATTGCCCAAGACCATGCCGTCGCCGCCGACCTTCCACAAGGTCAACCCGGCCGACGTGCCGGTGCTGCTGATCGCGCTGATGTCGGACACCGAGCCGCTGACCAAGGTCGACGACTATGCCGACAGCATTTTGGCGCAGAAATTGTCGCAGGTGCCGGGCGTTTCGCTCGTCACCATCGGCGGCATGCAGAAGCCGTCGATCCGGGTGCAGGTCAATCCGGCCAAGCTCGCCGCCGCGGGGCTCGATCTCGAGCAATTGCGCACCACGCTCGGCAACATCACCGTGAACCAGCCCAAGGGCGTGCTCTACGGCAGCCAGCAGGCCTATACGCTCGCCACCAACGACCAGGTGCTGGTCGCGAGCAAGTATGACGATCTGATCATCGCCTATCGCAACGGCGCGCCGGTCCGCTTGCGTGATATCGGGCATGCCGTGGTGGCGGCCGAGGACATCACGCTGCATGGCTGGTACAACGATAAGCCCGCCATCATCCTCGCGATCCAGCGCCAGCCTGGCGCCAACGTGATCAGCACGGTCGACGGCATCAAGAAGCTGCTGCCGCAGCTGGTGGCGAGCCTGCCGTCCGACATCAAGGTCCAGATCGCCTCCGACCGCACCCAGACCATCCGCGCCAGCGTCGCCGACGTTCAGCTCACTTTGGTGCTGACCATTGCGCTGGTGGTCGGCGTGATCTTCCTGTTCCTGCGCAATCTGTGGGCGACCATCATCCCCGCGGTCTCGGTCCCGATCTCGCTGATCGGCACCTTCGGCGTGATGTATCTGCTCAACTACAGCCTCGACAATTTGTCGCTGATGGGCCTGTCGATCGCGGTCGGCTTCGTCGTCGACGATGCCATCGTGATGATCGAGAATATCTCGCGGCATATCGAGGAAGGTCTCTCTCCAATGCAGGCCGCCCTGAAGGGGGCCGGCGAGATCGGCTTCACCATCATCTCGATCTCGGTCTCGCTGATCGCGGTGTTCATTCCGCTGCTGCTGATGGGCGGGGTGATCGGCCGCATGTTCCAGGAGTTCGCCGTCACCGTGTGCGTTGCCATCGTGGTGTCGGTGATCGTCTCGGTGACCCTGACGCCGATGATGTGCGCCTATCTGCTGTCGCCGCACCAGGGCGCCGAGGCCGGGGCAGTGTCGCGCGCGCTGGAACGCGGTTTCGTTGCGATCCAGGCCGCCTACGAGGCCGTGCTTGCCAGGGCGTTGCGCTACAAGGCCACCACCATGTCGATCATGCTGGCAAGCGTCGTGGTGACCGGCCTGCTGTTCGTGGCCATCCCCAAGGGCTTCTTCCCGCAGCAGGACACCGGCATGATCACCGGCATCACCGAGGCCTCGGCGGACATCTCGCCGGCGCAGATGGCGACGCTGCAACGCAGTGTCATCGACGTCATCGCCAAGAACCCCGCGGTCGCCAATGCGACCGGCTATATCGGACCGGGCGGCCCGACCGTGACCGAGAACAACGGCCGCCTGTTCGTGCTGTTGAAGCCGCGCAACGAGCGCAATGCTTCTGCCGATCAGGTGATCCGGCAGCTCGACACCGCGCTGCAGAAGATCAAGGGGATGTCGGTGTTCATGCAGGCGACGCAGGACATCAATCTCGCCAGCCGGCTGTCCAAGACGCAGTATCAGTTCACCCTCACCGACGTGAACCAGGACGAGCTCAATCTGTGGGCCGGCAAGCTGTATCAGAAGCTGAAGACGTTGCCGGAACTGGCCGACGTCGCCACCGACCAGGCCAACGCCGCGCGTCAGCTCAAGCTGCAGATCGACCGCGACGCGGCCTCCCGCCTCGGCATCGATCCGGCCGCAGTGGACAACACGCTGTATGATTCATTCGGCCAGCGTCACGTCGCCCAGCTGTTCACGACACTCAACACCTATTACGTGATCCTCGAGGTCGATCCGTCGTTCCAGCTCGGCCCCTATGCGCTCAACCGCATCTACGTCCGCTCGTCCGCGGGGACGATGGTGCCCTTGAGCCAGATCGCGAGCATCGATTACGGCACCGCGCCGCTCTCAGTGAACCACCAGAGCCAGTTTCCGTCGGTCACGCTGAGCTTCAACCTGGCGCCGGGCACGGCGGTGGGGACCGCGGTCGCGGCGGTCCAGAAAGCGACCGCCGACCTGCACGTGCCGTCGACCGTGATCACCAGCTTCCAGGGCAATGCGCAGGCGTTCCAGGCCGCGCTCGCGTCGACGCCGATCCTGATCCTGGCCGCGGTGGTCGCCGTCTATCTGATCCTCGGCATGCTCTATGAGAGCACGATCCATCCGATCACGATCCTCTCGACCCTGCCGTCCGCCGGGCTCGGCGCGCTGCTCGCGCTGTGGGCCTTCGGCTTCGGGCTCGACGTGATCGGGCTGGTCGGCATCATCCTGCTGATCGGCATTGTGCAGAAGAACGGCATCATGCTGATCGATTTCGCGCTGGAGGCCGAACGCCACCAGCATCTCTCTGCCGAGCAGTCGGTCTATATGGCCTGCAAGGCGCGCTTCCGCCCGATCCTGATGACGACGATGTGCGCGATGCTCGGCGGCGTTCCGCTGATGATCGGCACCGGCACCGGATCGGAGCTGCGCCAGCCGCTCGGCTTTGCCATCGTCGGCGGCCTGATCGTCTCGCAGCTGATGACGCTGTTCACGACGCCTGTCGTGTACATCTATCTCGATGGCTTGACCCAATGGATCAACCGAATGCGCCGCGGCCGTTCGGGTGAGCCTGCGGCACATCCGACATTGTCGACCTGAACGCTGCCGGGGAGACGCGCATGGACATGCGTCATATCGAGATGCGATGGACGATGGGAGTGCGCGAGGCCGCATTGCGGTTCTGGACGATCAGGACCGCGGCTGCAGTGCTGGGCGAACTCGGAGGCCATGCCGTCGCGGGCAAGGGGAGCCACGTCCTGGCCGCGGCCGGCGTGGTGGCGATCGGGGGCCTGTATGCGCGCGATCGTGCCGGTCGGATCGCCTTCTGGCCGGTGCTTGTCGGCGTCCTGGTCGTCAGCGCGGCATTGGCGCATATGGCGGACCGGTCGCTCGGGATCGGCGATCTTGTCGCCTCGGTTCAGCTGGCGGCGCTGTTCGCGCTCGCCCTGATCGTCTGGGCTCGGGTGGCGGGAACAACGGGATTCCTCGCCGTCGACTCGGTCCGCGACCAGGCTCCGTTCTGGATCGTCGCGATGCTGGCGCAGGCATTCGCCAGCTCGTTGGCCGACTGGGTGGTGGACCCCGGCCAGACCGGCTCGTCCATCGTGCTTCTGGCCGTCGCGATCGGCCTGCCGGCGGTGGCTGCGGCCCGATGGGCGCGGATCGGGCGTCCCGCGCTGTTCTGGACCGCGTTCGTGCTGACCGGGATTCTCGGCGCGCTATGGGGCGACATGCTGATCCGCCTGATCGGAGCCGGCCAGGCGCTCTCCACCTGAAGCACGATGAGACTGGGTCGAATCGTCATCGCGCTTCTGCTGCGCCAAGGCTGGGCAGCCCTGCGCAGCACACCGCCGCAATCACCGCGTCTCTCAGGCCGCCCGGCGGCGTTGACCGCGCCACCACAGGCCGAAGGCGATCGTGACCGCGGCGGCCAGCGAGAACCAGGTGATGGCGTACTGCATGTGGTCGTCCTTGAGCCGCACCTTGAGCGGTCCGGGCTTCGGTGTGCCGCTGTCGGGCACCGGCGCCTCGAGGTCGATATAGAACGGCGCGACCTGTCCCCAGCCGAGCGTCTGCGCCATCGCGCGATGATCGCGCACGAACCACAGCCGCTTCGGCAGATCTTCCTTCGGCGTCAGCCGGCCCGGCGGCTCGGGAAAGCGAATGTAGCCGGTCAGCTCGACCGGCGCGCCGGTGACGAGGCGGCCTGTGACGCGATCCTCGAAGGCGCGGTCCTGCATCGTGTTCTGGACAAAGCCGGTGTTGATCACAACGGTCTCGCCGCTGGCGAGCTTGGCCGGCAGGAACGCCCAGGTGCCGGGTCCCGCGACATCGTCGCGCACCGCCGAGCCGGAGCTGAAGACCATCGCGTCCGGCTGTTTCGCGTAGGTCGCGGTCAGCGTGACGCGGCGGAATTCATCCCTGGCCGAGGTCACCGCGGGCCACGCCGATGGCGGCGGCAGCGCCTCGGTCGGGGCGGCCAGCCGCTCGTCGAGCGCGGCAATCAGCGCATGCTTTTCGACCCTGCGCTGCAACTGCCAAACGCCGAGGGCGATGAACACCGCGATCAGGATCAGCGTGAAAATGCCGAAGCCGGCCGCGCTCGGCCGACGCGTCGTCGTGTCGTCATTCATTGCGGGTCGCGCTCGATCAATTGGCCTTCGGCGGCCTTGTGGTGGAATTGCAGCGCGATCAGCAGCGCCTTCATTGAACGGAGCGGCAGGATCGTGGTGACCACGATCAACGGTAGCCACAACGCGGCGTGAACCCAGAACGGCGGCTGGTACTTCACCTCGACGATCAGCGCCGCCGCGACCACGATGGCGCCGGCCAGCATGATGACGAAGATCGCCGGACCGTCGCCGGCATCGATGAACGCGAAGTCGAGGCCGCAGGCCTGGCAGCGCGGCGCCAGCGTCAGGAAGCCGGAATAGAGCTTGCCCTTGCCGCAGCGCGGGCAGCGGCAGGCGATGCCGCGCAGCGCGCTTTCGGTCACAGTGGGCGGAGTGTCCGTCATCGGTTCTCTTCAAAAGCAAAGGGGCGGCCATCGGGCCGCCCCCTCTTAGCACGTCAGTGAGGTTAGTGTGCGCCGTGCGCCATGGACTCGGCGCCGTGGCCCCAGACGTAGATGCAGATGAACAGGAACAGCCAGACTACGTCGACGAAGTGCCAGTACCAAGCGGCGAACTCGAAGCCGAGATGCTGCTTCGGCGTGAAGTGGCCGGCATAGGCGCGGATCAGGCAGACCAAGAGGAAGATGGTGCCGACCAGCACGTGGAAACCGTGGAACCCGGTCGCCATGAAGAAGGTCGAGCCGTAGACGTTGCCGCCGAACGAGAACGTCGCATGGGCGTACTCATAGGCCTGCACGCAGGTGAAGCAGGCGCCGAGGATCACGGTGAGGATCAGGCCCTGCTTGAGGCCCTGGCGGTCGTTCTCCAGCAGCGCATGGTGCGCCCAGGTGACGGTCGTGCCCGAGGTCAGAAGCAGCAGCGTGTTGAGCAGCGGCAGATGCCAGGGATCGAAGGTCTCGATGCCATGCGGCGGCCAGGTGCCGGGAACCGAGCAGGCACCCATCGCCGTGCCGGCGCCGCAACCGAACACGGCATCGCGGGTGGCATGCACCGCATCGGCCGGGAACAGCGCCGAATTGAAGAACGCCCAGAACCAGGCGACGAAGAACATCACTTCGGAGGCGATGAACAGGATCATGCCGTAGCGATGGCTGATCTGGACCACGCGGGTGTGGTCGCCCTTGTACTGGGCTTCCTTGATCACGTCGCCCCACCAGCTCGCCATGGTGTAGAGCACGCCGATGGTGCCGACGCCGAACACGATCGGCGCGGCGGAGAACATGTGGTGCATCCAGCCGATCGCACCGAGCGCCATGATGAAGGCCGAGACCGAGCCGACCACCGGCCACGGGCTCGGGTCGACGAGATGATAGTCGTGATGCTTGACTTGCGCCTCAGCCATTGCCGTCTCTCCATTCGCGTGCCGCAAGGCACGTCTTAATCTTAGAATTCCAGAACTAGCCGCCCTTGCGCTGCTCCGCCTCGCCCGCAGCCACGGGCTTCGGCGCGGCGTCGCGCACGGGGAAGAAGGTGTAGGACAAAGTGATGGTCTTCAGCGTGTCGTTCTCGCTGTCCTTGGCCAGCGCCGGATCGACATAGAACACCACGGCCATCTCGCGCTTCTCGCCCGGCGCCATGGTCTGTTCGGTGAAGCAGAAGCAGTTGATCTTCTGGAAATAGGCGCCGACCGTCAGCGGCGCGACGTTGTAGGCGGCTTGTCCCGTCGTGGCGCGCGCCGACTGGTTGGTCACGGTGTAATAGACCGTGACGACCTGGCCGATCTTGACGTCGATCGTGGTCTGCTCGGCCTCGAACTTCCAGGGCAGGCCCGGCGCGACGTTGGAATCGAAGCTGACCGAAATGGTGCGCGCCAGCGGCGCATCCGTCGGCACCGAGGTCGCGACCTGGGTGGTGCCGTTGAAGCCGGTGGTGCGGCAGAACCAGTTGTAGAACGGCACGGCTGCGTAGGACGCACCGACCATCAGCACCACGACGAAGCCGCAGATCGACGCGACCATGGCGTCGCGCGTCAGCATGCGGCGCGTGACCTTGGCGCCCTCGCCTTGCGGAGCCTGCGGTGCGCTCTGGTTTGCCATCTCACTCACAGCGGCCGCACCAGCACGGCCGGCCCCTTGACCAGGGTGACGGCGAAGAACAGCACGACCATGACGCCGAGCGCGAGCGCAATGGCGATCGAGCGTTGGCGGCGGCTCCTGAGCTGCGCCTCGGTGAGGACGATTCCTTCTGGTTCGCGTTTCTCGTCCATTGGTATCCCATGCGCCCCCATCTTGCCCCCCGGCGTCCCTACCCGATGAAGACAGGCAGGATCGCGCGGACGACCACCTCGGCGAGGAGGACGGCAAACAGCGCGAACAGATAGAGGATCGAGAAGGCGAACAGCCGGCGCGTGGCGCGGTTGGCTACAACGCCCTCACGGCGGCGATAGACCTCGACGGCGAGCCACAGCATGCCGGCGCCTGCTACCAGCGAGGTGACGCCGTAGATCGCGTCGAAATAGCCGAGCGGCCATGGAGCCAGCGCGATCGCGACCAGCACGACGGTGTAGAGCAGGATCTGCAGCCGGGTCGCGTCGGGACCGGCGACCACCGGCAGCATCGGGATGCCGGCGCGCGCGTAGTCGTCGCTGCGGAACAGCGCCAGCGCCCAGAAGTGCGGCGGGGTCCAGAAGAAGATGATCAGGAACAGCAGGATCGGCTCGACCGAGAGCGAGCCGGTCGCGGCCGCCCACGCCACCACCGGCGGCAGTGCGCCGGCAGCACCGCCGATCACGATGTTCTGCGCGGTCCAGCGCTTCAGCAGCATCGTGTAGATCACGGCATAGAAGAAGATGGTGAAGGCAAGCAGCCCGCCCGCGACCCAGTTGACCAGGATGCCGAGCGTCATCACCGAGAAGAAGGCGAGCGTCAGGCCGAAGGCGGCTGCCTCGGCCGGAGTGATGCGGCCGCGCGGGATCGGCCGGTTGGCGGTGCGCGACATCAAGGCGTCGACGTCGCTCTCATAGGCCATGTTGAGCGCGCCGGAGGCGCCGGCGCCGACCGCGATGCAAAGGATCGAGGTGAACGCCAGTACCGGATGGACATGCACCGGCGCGATCATCAGCCCGACCAGCGCGGTGAAGATCACCAGCGACATCACGCGCGGCTTCAGCAGCGCGATGTAGTCGCCCACTTCGGCCTCGGAAATCCGGGGCAGCTCGATGGCGTTGTGATCGACAACCGACAAGATCAGGTCTCACTTCTCTCAAAAGGCGCGGCGCACCCAGGGTGCGCCGCGTGGTCTTGGACTTACTGCACGCGGGGCAGCACTTCGAACTGGTGGAACGGCGGCGGCGAGGTCAGCGTCCACTCCAGCGTGGTCGCACCCGCACCCCACGGGTTGTTCGCGGCCTGCTCCTTGCGGACGAAGGCATCGATCACACCGTAGATGAAGATCAGCACGCCGATGCCGGAGATGTAGGAGCCCCAGGAGGAGATCAGGTTCCAGCCGGCGAACGCATCCGGATAGTCGACGTAGCGGCGCGGCATGCCCGACAGGCCGAGGAAGTGCTGCGGGAAGAACACCAGGTTGACGCCGATGAAGGTGAACCAGAAGTGCGCCTTGGCGATCCGCTCCGAGTACATGTAGCCGAACATCTTCGGGAACCAGTAGTACCAGCCGGCGAAGATGCCGAACACGGCGCCGAGCGACAGCACGTAGTGGAAGTGCGCCACCACGTAGTAGGTGTCCTGCAGCACGCGGTCGACGCCGGCATTGGCCAGCACGACGCCGGTGACGCCGCCGACGGTGAACAGGAAGATGAAGCCGATCGCCCAGATCATCGGCGCCTTGAACTCGATCGAGCCGCCCCACATCGTGGCGATCCAGGAGAAGATCTTCACGCCGGTCGGCACCGCGATCACCATCGTGGCGGCGACGAAATAGGCCTGCGTCGCCGACGACATGCCGACGGTGTACATGTGGTGCGCCCACACCACGAAGCCGATGCCGCCGATCGCGACCATGGCGTAGGCCATGCCGAGATAGCCGAACACGGGCTTGCGCGAGAAGGTGGAGACGATCTGGCTGACCATGCCGAAGGCGGGCAGGATCAGGATGTACACTTCGGGGTGGCCGAAGAACCAGAACAGGTGCTGGAACAGCACGGGATCGCCGCCGCCGTCAGCCGCAAAGAAGGCGGTGCCGAAATTGCGGTCGGTCAGCAGCATGGTGATCGCACCGGCGAGCACCGGCAGCGACAACAGCAGCAGGAACACGGTCACCAGGATCGACCACACGAACAGCGGCATCTTGTGCAGGGTCATGCCCGGCGCGCGCATGTTGAAGATCGTGGTGATGAAGTTGATGGCACCGAGGATCGACGACGCACCGGCGAGATGCAGCGACAGGATCGCGAAATCGACCGCAGGTCCCGGATGGCCCGAGGTCGACAGCGGCGCGTACATCGTCCAGCCCGCACCGACGCCGTTGGCACCCGGCTCACCCTCGACGAAGGTGGAGAGCAGCAGCAGCGCGAACGAGGCCGGCAGCAGCCAGAACGAGATGTTGTTCATGCGCGGGAACGCCATGTCCGGCGCGCCGATCATCAGCGGCACCATCCAGTTGCCGAACCCGCCGATCATCGCCGGCATGACCATGAAGAAGATCATGATCAGACCGTGCGAGGTCACGAACACGTTATAAGTGTGCGTTTCGTGGAATATCTGGACGCCCGGGTACATCAACTCAGCACGGATCGCGATCGACATCGCAGCGCCGATGATGCCCGCGATCACCGCAAAGATAAGGTACATCGTACCGATATCCTTGTGGTTCGTGGAGTAGAGATAGCGCCGCCATCCGGTCGGATGGTGGGCGTGATCATCATGGGCGTGATCGTCGTGTGTCGCTGCGCCTGTCGCCATGTTCAAAATCCTGCCTTGCAGTCCCTCTTGGACCTTGCGGTCCCATCGCCCTTATTCCATCCGCGCCGCAAGCCTTGGGGCCTCAAGCCTTGGGGCCTTAACCCTTGGGGCTTACTGCGCCGCCTGACCAGCCGAGGCGTAGGAATTCGCCGGGTTGGTCGCAAATTTCTTCTTCGCCCCTTCAACCCAGGTCGCGAATTCCTGGTCGCTGACGACCCGGACCGCGATCGGCATGAAGGCATGGTCCTTGCCGCACAGTTCCGAGCACTGGCCGTAGAACACGCCGGTCTTGGTGGCCTTGAACCAGCTCTCGTTGAGGCGGCCGGGGACCGAGTCGATCTTCACGCCGAAGGCCGGCACCGCGAAGGAGTGGATCACATCGGCGCCGGTGGTCTGGATCCGCACCACCTTGTTGACCGGGACCCACCATCTCGTTGTCGACGCCGAGCAGCCGGGGCTGCTTGTCCTTGTCGAGCAGCGAGTCGAACTCGAACTTGCCGTTATCCGGGTAGGCGTATGACCAATACCACTGCTTGCCGGTGACCTTCACGGTGAGGTCCGGCTTCGGCACGTCGAGCTCCAGGAACAGGAGGCGGAACGACGGCACCGCGATGCCAACCAGGATCAGGACCGGGATCAGCGTCCAGGCCACTTCGATCAGCGTGTTGTGGGTGGTCCTGGAGGGGACCGGGTTGGCCTTGGCGTTGAACTTCACCACCACGATAACGAGCAGCGCCAGCACGAACAGGGTGATGACGGTGATCAGCACCAGCAGGAAATTGTGAAACCAGATGATGTTTTCCATCACCGGGGTCGCGGCTTCCTGCAGCGTGTGCTCCCATGGCGCCGGCTGCCCCATTTCGGCGAAGGCCGATCCCGCGGCGACTGACGCCACACCCGCCACCGCCAACCCCAGCAATTGCCTGCCCAACCGGCCAATCGACATCTTCATGCCGTTCGCGCTCCCTTGCATTATTCCCCAACGCACCCCCGGCACGTGACCGGAGATACAGCACGATCCGCCCTGACAAATGGCCTTCCGGACATACCCGTCTCTGAGTCAAGGTGGGTACGGGAGCCAGATCGCTAGAACGCGTCGAAATCCAGCCTCTCAAACCATAATTCGCAGGCGCTCGCAATGCAGTAGTACGGCCGAAAGCCATGCGCGTGCGATGAAGCTGCCGCTTGCGAATTTTCCCGCAAAATCAAGCGAAAGTCGCCGAAACAACGCCGCGTACTGTTGACAGGGGGATTACCGGATGTACGCACAGACGGGATGGCCCGCAGGAACCTGATTCGCTGCGGGCTGCCCCAATCCGGCGCGGGAATGGCTTCAAGATCGCCTTCAAGGCGCCGTCATTGCGGTATCAGTCGGCTAACGAGCACGATCCGGAACAGGGATCACCGGTTTTCCGAAAAGATCATGCTCAAACAAAGAGATGAGATCACGATGCGGTTTTTGCAGGCGCATCCTGATCGCGCGTGTGAGCGGCGGCCGGGCGGACGGCCGGACCGACCGAACATCAAAGGATCGACCCGGATGGGCGCTTCGAACATTCAGGCCAAGGATTTGCAAGCCAGGGATTTGCAGGCAAGGGATTTGCGTTTGACGGCGGCCTTCTGGCTCGGCGGTCTCATGATTCTGGCCCTCTGTTTTGGCCTGACCCGGCCGGCAAACGCGCAGGGCGCGGTGCGCTCGGTCCATGGCGACTGGCAGATCCGCTGCGACACCCCGCCCGGCGCCCAGGCCGAGCAATGCGCGCTGATCCAGAGCGTGGTAGCCGAAGACCGCTCCAATGCCGGCCTGACCGTGATCGTGCTGAAGACCGCCGACCAAAAGAGCCGCCTGATGCGCGTGGTGGCCCCGCTCGGTGTGCTCTTGCCCTCCGGCCTCGGCCTGAAGCTCGACAACCAGGACGTCGGCCGCGCCGGTTTTGTCCGATGCCTGCCCAATGGCTGCGTCGCCGAGGTCGTGATGGACGACAAGCTGCTCGGCCAGCTCAAGAACGCCAAGACCGCGACGTTCATCATCTTCGAGACCCCGGAAGAGGGCATCGGCTTTCCGCTCAGCCTGAACGGCTTGGCGGAGGGTTATGACAAATTACCGTAGCGACTCACCCTGCTGCCTCACAAGGCACAGCAGCACATAGCCCGGATGGAGCGTAGCGCAATCCGGGGCCGCTCCAATCGCGGATTGACCAGCCCCGGATTTCGCTGCGCTTCATCCGGGCTACGCCATCTCACCGCCCACCGCCCGCATAATAATCGAACAACCCGTCCGCCTCCGCCGACAACCAGTCCGCCTCTCCCGTCATGTAGCCCTCGACCTGTCCCGTGATGCCGATCAGGAACGAGATCGGCATGCCGTAGAGCGCGAACGGCGTGTCGAGCTCGGCGGCGTCGAGGCGCGAGACGAGACCGCCGGGATCGAAGCCGATCGCAAGGTGGCGCAGCTTGAGCTGCTTGACGTAGGGCGCGACCTGCGCGCGGTTGCGATCGGTGCTGACAGCGACGACCGCGAGGTCGCTGCGGCCGCTGGCGGCGAGGCGATCCAGCATCGGCAGCTCGGTCCGGCACGCCGCGCACCAGGTGGCCCAGAAGTTCACCAGCACCAGCCTGCCCTTGAACGCGGTGAGATCGAGCGCGCCGCCGGCGAGCGCCGGGATCGCAACGGGCGGCACCGGGCGGGCGCCTTGAACCAGCGTGAACTGGTGCCGGACGGTGCCGAATGGCGGCGGCCCGCCCGACGCTGCGCGGACCGGAGCTGCCGGCATCGCGAGCGAGGCGCCGGCGCCGATCATGCCGGCGACGACGGCACGGCGGGTGGGCACGCGAACAGAAGTCATGTCGGTTTCTCCGCTTGCGTTGATAGCCAGATCGCTCAGGACCGGATGTAGGACCAGCCGGCTTCCTGCAATTCGATGATGCGTCCGGGCCCGTTCGGCACCAGATCGACATTGTCGAGCAAGACCAGCGGATGTCCCTCGGCGCGCTCCATGCCGAGCTTGGTGGCTTCGCAGACCACGAAGCGGATGTCCGGCGTGAGCCCCCGCACCACCCGCAACAGGTCCTTCACCGGCGAGGTATCGGCGCGCAGCATGTGGACGCCGGCATTGTAGGCGACGACCTCGATCTCAAACGGCTCGTTGCGCTCCCGATAATATTTCGGGAGGTTGAGCGCGGTCGAGATCAGGGCCCGCATCGTGGTCGGGTCGTCGCTGTTGATCGGCAGCACCACATGGTGCACGCGCGGCTCGGGCTTCTTCGCCTCCGGTTTGGACACCGCCGCGACTGAACCGGTGAGCAGCAATGTCACGGCGAACGGCACCGCGAAGGCCAGCGCGAGCCCCGCGGCCAGCGTCAGGATGCGGCGAGAGACGCGCATCGCGCCCACCTCACGGTGCGCTCGGGACCAGGGCGAACTGGCTGCGCTTGGCGTAGGCGACGATCGCGCTCAGCGCCAGCAGCACCAGGGCGGGCACCGGGGAGCCGCCGATCACGAACAGATGCGTCAGCGTGGCGCCGACCATGATGCAGCTCAGCAGCAGGCCGCCGAAGGCAGCGACCGGCGGCACCAGGATCAGGACCGCGCCGAGCAGCTCCAACGATCCGGTGAAATAGCGGAACCACTGGCCGAGCCCGATATGCTCGAATTCCTCGACCAGCATCGGCACGCCATAGAGCTTGGCCGCACCGGCTGCGGCAAAGGCCAGCGTGAGCAATCCCCTGACGACCCACAGCGTGACGGATTTCCAGCGCGACGGCGCTGCGGCAACGGCAACTGACATGGATGACTCCCCAAATGTTCGAATCGACCGGACCGCGCGGCCACCCGCCCATTCGGCGACCGGCCCGCGGCTTTCGACGCACTAAATTCGGGAGTAAGATGAAAAGAACAAGTAGGATGCTTTTTGTGAGGTAGTATGAAAAAGATGACTATTGAGCCCACCGAGCCTCCTGCTGCGTCCAAGCCGTGCAACGGCGACCTGTCGGCGCAATTTCATCGGGCACTTTCGGTGCTGGCCGGGAAATGGAAGGGCGACATCCTCTGGCAACTGGTCGAGCGCAAGCGCCGGTTCGGCGAATTGCGGCAGGCGATCCCCGGCGTGACCCAGCACATGCTGACCACCCAGCTGCGCGATCTCGAGGCCAACGGCCTGGTCAAGCGCACGGTTTATCCCGAGGTGCCGCCGCGGGTCGAGTATGAGATGACGCCGTCGGCCAAGGCGCTCAAACCGGTGTTCGACGAGCTGTACAGGTGGGCGCAGGAGCATGGTTTTCCGACCTCGGCACAGGGCGCCGCCGGTGGCGCGCAGCCGAAGCCGGCATCGCAATCGAGCGATGCCGACGAGCCGGAAAGCCAGCCGCAGAAGGCGGATCGGCGGGCGGGGTGATGACGACAAGGTGAGGATCCCGGGGGCTGCCGTGATCGACCGCATAGCCGCAGGCACTCCCGGTTTGCCACCCCAAACACTATCTTTGCCGATCGCCGTCCAGGCCTCAACCGGGACCGGCACAGGTTTCCGGGTTGTAAGGTGAGTTTTCCGCTCGTCTCTGCTTCAATCGCCCGAAAGTCCTGCTGCGGGTTCCGCACTGGCAATCAGCTGCGCTTCAGGCAAGGATGACAAGGAATCGCCAAGGAATCGCACTGCGTCGGAGTGACCATGACCAATCCTGCCACCACCTCCCTGCTCGACCGCGCCAATCTGGACCGCGATGCCGTCCGCCGCGAGGTGTCCCGCGGACTTGAAGGCGCCGACGACGGCGAGCTGTTCCTGGAGTTCGGGCAGACCGAGGCGCTGGTGTTCGACAATGGCCGGCTGAAACAGGCGACCTATGACACCTCGCAGGGCTTCGGCCTGCGAGCCGTCAAGGACGACGCGGTCGGATATGCGCATTCCTCCGACGTCTCGATCCCGGCGCTGATTCGCGCGGCGGACGCGGTGGCGGCGGTGCGCGGCGGCTATGCCGGGACTTTCGCCGCGGCACCGGCCCACACCAATGTCAGGCTCTATGGCGACGAGAACCCGCTGGATGGCCCGGCGTTCGAGGCAAAAGTAAAACTGCTCGGCGAGATCGACGCCTATGTCCGGGACAAGGACCCGCGGGTGCGGCAGGTCTCGGCCAGCCTCACCGCGACCTGGCAGGTGGTGGAGATCCTGCGGCCCGACGGCGAGAGCTATCGCGACATCCGTCCGCTCGTGCGCGTCAATATCTCCGTGGTCGCCGGCCAGGGCGACCGGCAGGAGAGCGGCAGCAAGGGCTATGGCGGCCGCGAGGGCTATGCCCGCTTCATCGAGACCAAGGCCTGGCGCGATGCCGCCGACGGCGCGCTGCGCGAGGCGCTGGTCAATCTCGAATCGGTGCCGGCGCCCGCCGGCGAGATGGATGTCGTGCTCGGCGCCGGCTGGCCCGGCGTGATGCTGCATGAGGCCGTCGGCCACGGGCTCGAGGGCGATTTCAACCGCAAGCAGACCTCGGCTTTCGCCGGCCTGATGGGCCAGCAGGTCGCAGCCAAGGGCGTCACCGTGGTCGATGACGGCACCATGGCGTCGCGCCGTGGCTCGCTGTCGATCGACGACGAGGGCACCCCGACCAACCGCACCGTACTGATCGAGGACGGCGTCTTGGTCGGCTACATGCAGGATCGCCAGAATGCCCGGCTGATGGGCATGAAGCCGACCGGCAACGGCCGCCGGCAGAGCTATGCCCATGTGCCGATGCCGCGCATGACCAACACCTACATGCTGTCCGGCGACCGCGACCCGGCCGAGATCATCGCCTCGGTGAAGAACGGCATGTATGCCGCCAATTTCGGCGGCGGCCAGGTCGACATCACCTCGGGCAAGTACGTGTTCCAGTGCACCGAGGCCTACAAGATCGAGAACGGCAAGCTCGGCGCGCCGCTGAAGGGCGCCATGCTGATCGGCAATGGACCGACCGATCTCCACAGGATCACCATGATCGGCAACGATCTTGCGCTCGATACGGGAATCGGCACCTGCGGCAAGAACGGCCAGGGCGTGCCGGTCGGCGTCGGCCAGCCGACGCTGCGGATGGAACGGATTACGGTCGGAGGAACAGGCTAGTGACCAGCGGAAACGAAGTCGTGGCGGCCAAGCCGACCAGCTGGCGCGGGCAGGCCGTGCAACTCGCCGCGATCGTGGCCGTCGTGTTCCTTGCCAAGGGCGCGATCGCCGAGCCGTTCTACGTGCCGTCGGGCTCGATGGAACCGACGCTGCTGATCGGCGACGCGCTGGTCGCTTCGAAATTTCCCTACGGCTACGGCGCGGCGTCGCTGCCGATCCAGATCACCCTGCCCGAGACCGGCCGGGTGTTCGGCGAGACGCCGAAGCGCGGCGACGTCGTCGTGTTCCGCTGGCCGGGCGACCGCTCACAGGCCTGGGTCAAGCGCGTGGTCGGGCTGCCCGGCGATCGCATCCAGATGCGGCAGGGCCAGCTCTTCATCAACGATCATCCGGCCGCGCTGAAGCCCGACGGCACCGGCTTTGCCGAGGACGATCGCGGCGGCGGCGAGGATGCCTACCGCTATATCGAGACCCTGCCGAACGGCGTCAGCCACGCGATCTTCAAGATCCGCGACAATGGACGGCTCGACAACACGGCCGAGGTGACGGTGCCGCCCGGCAATCTGTTCGTGCTCGGCGATAACCGGGACAATTCCGCCGACAGCCGCGTGCCGGTGCGCGACGGAGGCGTCGGTCTGTTGCCGATCGACAATCTGATCGGCCGCGCCGATGCAGTGGTCGGCTCCTGGGACATGGGCATCCGCAGCCAGCCGGTCTGGACCTGGCTCTCCGGCTTCCGCCTCGCACGCTTCTTCACCTCGGTGCAGTAAGCTCGAACAGACCCGTAGCCCACGTAGCCCGGATGAGCGAAGCGACATCCGGGGCTTGTGTCGAGACCATCCCGGATATCGCTTCGCTCATCCGGGCTACATTCTTCGCGAGGCACCAGCCGTGACCTTCGACGACATCAGGCACATCGCGCTGGCGTGGCCGGAGGTCGAGAATGGCTCGTCCTACGGCACGCCGGCGCTGAAGGTGCGCAAGAAGATGCTGGCGCGGCTCAAGGAAGACGGCGACAGCCTGGTGATGCCCGGCGTGCCGCCGGACGAGCGCGACATGCTGGTCGAGAGCCAGCCGACGGTGTTCTACTTCACCGATCACTACCGCGATTATCCGATCGTGCTGATCCGCCTGTCGAAGGCCAAGCGCACGACCGTCGAGCCGCTGCTGCGCCGGCACTGGTGCACGCTGGCATCGAAGAAAGCGGTCAGGGACTACGACGCGACCGGGTAATGGTTTCTCGTCATTGCGAGCGCAGCGAAGCAATCCATGTCACGGCATAACGGATCGATGGATTGCTTCGTCGCTTCGCTCCTCGCAATGACGGCGAGAGACCCGGAAATATGACTCGGGACCAATTCCTCGATGCGGCGCTGCGCAACCCTGTCAATCCAGCGATCACGGACGAGCTATATCGCCTTGCGCTGCCCGATGCCTGGCTGGTGTCCGGCTGCCTGGTGCAGACCGTGTGGAATGTGCTGACGAGCCGGCCGATCGATCACGGCATCAGCGACTACGACATCTTCTATTTCGATCCGGATACGTCGTGGGAGGCCGAGGACGCAGTGATCCGCGAGCTGAAGGCACGGCTCGGGCATCTCGGGGTTGCGATCGAGGCGCGCAACCAGGCCCGCGTCCATCTCTGGTATCCCGACAAGCACGGCCTGCCCTATCCCGCACTGTCGCGCTCGACCGACGGCATCGATCGCTTCCTCACCGCGACCACGCAGATCGGCATCCGCCGCAGCACCGATGGTTACGACGTCTATGCGCCGAACGGTTTCGACGATGTCGCCGGCATGATCGTGCGGCCGAACCTCACCGCGAATTTTTCCGCGGCGAACTATGCGAAGAAGGCGGCGCGGTGGAAGGCGCTATGGCCGGAGATCACGGTGCTGGCGGCGGCGTAGCCTGTCGTCCCTGCGAAAGTGTTTGGTCCCTGCTGATTGGTTGGATGGAATCGGTGTAGAACGAGGCGTGGCCTTTGTCAGGGAGCACCTCGTGTCATGGAACTGAACCTGCACGCGAACGCCACCACGACACCCAAGACGCGCGCCTACATCCAGCGCAGCAAGAAGTCGGTTGCCCAGTTGGCGGCTGAACTGGGGGTCAGCGAGACCACGATCTACCGCTGGCGCGGCCGCACCACGGTTGGAGACCGTTCGCACCGGCCGAACAACCTCACGACCAGCCTGTCGGCCGTCGAAGAGCGAGCGGTTTGCGAGTTGCGGACGTCGCTGCAGTTGCCGCTGGACGACATCGTCGAGGTGATGCAGCGATGCATCAATGCCAAGCTGTCCCGCAGCGCCATTCACCGCTGCCTGCAGCGCAATGGCATCAGCCGGCTTGCCAAGCCTGACAAGCCCAAGCCCGGTATCTTCGAGACCGCCAGCATCGGCTTTATCCATATCGACGTGAAGTATCTGCCGGCTCTGCAACGCCGCACCAGCTATGCTTTCGTCGCCATCGACCGCGCCACCCGCTACGTCTTTGTCGAGATCCATTCCAGGCGGGACGGAGCCACCGCGACCGGCTTCCTCAAACGCTTCCTGGCCGACTTCCCGCACGAGGTTCACACCATCCTGACCGACAACGGCGCCGAGTTCACCGACCGCTTTGCTGTCGACAAGAAGAACAAGCCGGTCGGGAAACCGTCCGGCGACCACCCCTTTGATCAGGTCTGCAAGCAGCGCGGCATCCAGCATCGCCTGACCAAGCCCTACCACCCGCAGACCAACGGTCTCGTTGAACGCTTCAACCGCCGTATCGCCGAAGCCATTGGCCGCGAACAAAAGCGCGGCAGTGCAAGGCGCACCTTCATCGACCATGCCGATCGGGACGCCTTCATCGCCAAGTTCGTCCACGACTACAACCGAACTCGCCTCAAATGCCTCGGCTACCTGGCCCCAATGCAGGCCCTCGCCAATCACACGGGACCAAACACGAAAGCAGGGACCCATACTCCGCGGCGGACGTGGCGAATGGGACTCGTCATTCCGGGATCGGACAACAACCTGCATCGGTGGTGGGTCCCTGCTCCCGTGCGCAATTGCGCACTAGGCAGGGACGACAGATGTATGTGCGGCGCTACCGCACCACGCCCGACGTGAATCCCGCCTTGCGGCGCGGCGGCTTGATCTCGCCCGCACGGTTCTTGCGATGCTGCGTGCCTGATCTAGGCGTAGATGATCAAGCTCAGACTCACCAGGAAAATCACGGCAACGCCAAGCAAGACGGCCAGCAGGAACCAGTACCGGTCAAACATCGACGTCTCCAAAGCAGTTCTCCCAGCTTGTTGATTGGTATCAGCGGACAGCCGCGAGATGCATGTCGCCCAACGTCGCCGGCAGGCTGCGCGTAATGAGGTCGACAATCGCCCGGTGCAGACCCTCATCGTTGCCATCGCCCGAGCTGATCGGAAAATTCCCGTCGACCGGCCGGCTCGGACCGGCGAGCGGGACATTCCCCGCATTGCCCAGCGGCTGGGCCGCCTTCTTGTCGATGACGTCAAACGTCTTGCCGTCGATCACCCTGATTTCGTAGAGCGCATAGATCTGACTGTAGGACTCCGTCACCGTGTGGTAGGTGATGAAGCCGACGCCTTCGACCTTTCGGTGGCCGCCACCGTAAGCCGCCTGCGCCTTGGTGATGACGATATACGCATCGAGCCCTTGCGGAGACACCTCGGTCCGAACCAGCTGCTTGAACGGATCGCCGCGAACAAGGTTGGCGGGCGTGAACACGGAATCCTTGATAGTGGCAAAGGCGGAACGGCTGTAGGTGACCGGCTGCACCTGAAAGCGGCCGCCCAGCGCCGCCGTCGCCTGCTGGACGATCAGATCATCAAGCCCCCACGGCTCGATCGGGAAGCTTTTGCTGCCATTGTCCAGGCCCGTGAGCCCTCCCTTGGCGACGGTCACTTGATCGCCGACCGCCGAAATGATGCCGACGGTCTTGACCGCCTGCAGCTTGCTGTCGCTGGTCGCAAACGTCGCGCACCCGGCCACAGTTGCGGCGACAAGAACGACCGCCGCGAAGCTCGCACATCGACCGCTGCGTCGCATGGGCTCTCATTGAACCTTGACGTCGAATGAATAGGAGGCGCCGACGCCGAACGTGGTCTGATTTGCCGAGCCGCGGACCGTCACGATCGGACTCTTCGCGGCGTCGCCGAGCAGTCGATCATATTCGACATAGGAATGAACTTCCCACTTCGGATTGATCCGATACGACAGCTGCGCGCCGACACCGGCCGAATGCGCCCCGCCTTTGGCGTCAAAGACCGGCAGCCCGGTCGCCATCGCATGCACGGTATCGATGCTGAAATAGGGCGAGACCGCCTTCGCGGTCTCCACCGTGAAGCGCGGTCCGGCGGAAACGGTGAGGCCGCCAAACACCGGCACGATGAAGTCCGCCGAGAAGTCGGAAACGATGCCGTGGTGCCCGCCGAGGCCCTGGCGCGTCTCGTTGCGCACACGAAACCAGTCGACCGGAAAGTATTCGACGAATCCGCCGAGCTCGAAGGCCGCGTTGACGTCAGCAAGACCGCTGAGCTCGGAATACCTGCTCGCTTTTCGCGACGACACGAACTTGCCGACGGGGCCGGCCCGAAAATCACCGAAGTCGACGATCGCGATGCTCGCGTTGTCGCGCGGGCTGCGAAACTGGTCGACGGTGCCGGGGCGACGGATCGCGAAAATCGGGACCGGGGCGAACTTGCTGTGGTTTGTACCCTCGAAATCCGGTCTGGACGCCCCGCTCGCGCCGATCATCACAGTCCAGTTGCCCGAGACCGAGGGCAGGAAAGGGACTGAAAAAGGCGGAGCCGGCAACGTGAACGCGGTTTGCGCGGCAGCCTGACCGGGAAAGGCCGCGACAACGCCGAATGCGGCAGGAAGAGCAGCAACGACGGCACGACGCGCGGTCTTCGCCGCGCAAGAACGGGAGAACTCTCGCATGGCGGAATGCTCAAAACCTCTGACCTGGGCCTTGTGGGAAGGGTTGCTGCATGGTCGCGGGTAGGTGGCCTGTGAACATTGCCCGAAGATTGCCGCGCCGCGAGCGCCCGCAAGGCGCGCAAAGATTCGTGGCTTGTCTTGTCAGAGCGAACTGTCGATGAGTGCTGCGAGCGCTGAACCATCGCTGGCGCGATGCCGACACAATCGTCTGCAAGATCATCGGCCGACCATGCGAGGGAAGGTCTGTGCGCTTTCTCGTGATCGAAGACGAACCGCAAATCGCCGCCTATCTCGACCGGCTGCTCGGACAGCTCGGCGGCGTTATCGACATCGTCGAGTCCGTTACGGACGCGAGGCATGCGCTCAGCAGTTTCAACTACGATCTGGCGATCGTCGACCGAATGCTGCCCGATGGCGATGCGCTCAATATCGTCACGACGCTGAGCCGACAGCCGGACAGGCCGGCCATCATCATGCTGACCGCCAAGGACGCCAAGGAAGACGTGATCGACGGGCTGAACGGCGGCGCCGACGACTATCTGGGCAAGCCCTTCGAGCCGCAGGAGTTCATCGCGAGAGCACGGGCCGTGCTGCGGCGGCCCCGCGTATTCGTGTCGTCAATGCTTTCGTTCGGCAATGTCGAACTGAAGATCGGCACCAACGAGGCGACCGTCGCCGGCCACAAGGTCCTGCTCCGGCGCCGCGAGGCCTTGATCCTCGAGGCGCTCTTGATGCGACGCGACCGCGTCATCGCCCGCGAGGCGCTGATCGAGGCCATCTACGGATTCGACGACGAGATCGAATCCAACACGCTCGAGGCACAGGTGTCTCGGCTTCGCAAGAAGCTGTCCGAACTTGGCAGCAACGTCGAGATCCGCAGCATGCGCGGCATCGGCTACATTCTCAGGATGGCAAATATCCGATGACGTCGATCGCACGGACATTGACGCTCTCGCTCGGGATGGCCGCCGCCGTGATTTTCTTCGCCGCGCTCGGCCTCGTGTTCTGGCTGTTCATCGCGCAGGAGCCCGAACGCAGCGGCTGCTTTGCGGCCGCCTACGTTCTTGGCCGCGCCACCGAGGTCAACCCCGGCAACAGCCTCACAGTCCGCCCCACCGCCCGGTTGGAAGAGCTGAAATCCCAAAGCCCGGATCTGTGGTACGTCGTGGCCTATGGCGATATGACGAGCGAATTCGGGCGCGAGCGCAGGCCACAGCTTCCGGTTTCGCTGCCCTTTGTCGGACCGAGCGGTCTTTCCATGCTCAAGTCGCTCGACCAGAATAGCTCGTTCTGCATGGCGGTGATGCACAGCGGCCACGTCCCCGAACTCGTGATGATGATCGGAAACGCCCACGTCCGTCCTGACCAGATCGCGATGTGGTTCATCCTGAAAAATCTGATCGAGATTTCCCTCTACGCGGCGGGGTACGTATTGATCGTGGCGATCGGCGTGTTCCTCGCCGCGCGCTTCGTGGCGCGCAGCATCGAACGGGTGACAAAGCTTGCGCTCGCGATCGATCCGGCCGCGCCGCAGGGATCGATTTCGCTCGATCGGGTCCCCGCAGAACTGAAGCCGCTAGCCACAGCGCTGAACCGCGCGTTTGATGAGATCCACGCCTACATCCGGATGCAGCGCCGGTTCCTGGGCAATGCCGCCCATCAGCTCCGCACCCCCCTGACGTTGCTGCGCGCCAGGGTCGAGGACGTGGCCGATCCCGCCTTGCGGGTGGAGCTGATTCACGATGTCCGCCGGCTGACATCGCTTGTTTCGGCCATGCTGGACCTGGCGCGGCTGCAAAACGGGACGCTCGAAAAGCGGCCGATCGACCTTGCGACCGTGACGCGCGACGTGCTGGCAGATTTCAGCCCGTCGGCTTTGGACGCCGGGATCGAACTCTCGCTGGAACACAGCGACGAACCGGCCACCATGGTGCAGGGCGTCGAAGCTGCTGTCAGGAGCGCGCTGGCCAACCTGGTCGGCAACGCGCTGATTCACGCCCGGGGCGCCCGATGCATCAGGGCCAGCCTCAGCCGCGGCCGCGTATCGATCAGCGACGACGGCGCCGGACTCGCTCCGGGCTCGGAGCGCAAGCTGATCGAGCCATTCCAGACCGGCGGCACGGCCAGGAACAGCGCCGGCCTCGGCCTGTCGATCGTGCAGGAGATCATGGCCTCGCACGGGGGTGAGCTCGTCATTGCGTCGAACCGCGGACAGGGAACGACCGCTTGCCTTCGCTTTCCGGAGGCCGCGTTGGCCATGCCAATTCAGCGCGCGGCCGGGGTAACCTGAGGGCGGCCGGTTGATGCGGATCGGATGGGCGATCATCGCATCCAGAGGCCAGTCAACACCCAGCGACGCATCCGGGATGCCCGAGCGCCTGCCAGGGCGTCGCCTCTTTTCCCGGATCAGGTTACGCACCGACGATGCGCGGTGGCGCTACCGCACCACGCCCGACGTGAACCCCGCCTTGCGGCGCGGCGGCTTGATCTCCTTCTTCAGGAAGCAATGCGCGTCGCGGCCGGCATAGCCGGGCCGGGCGTAGGTCCAGGCGCGGCACTTGTTGTCGGCGGTGCAGGCGGCCTGGCAGGCCTCGTCGCCGTCGCTGCTCTTCAGCTCGAAATTCTTGTAGTCGCCGCCGAGGCGGTCGATCGAGGTTTCGATGGCGCCGTTGCGCGGTTCGACCACGCCCGCACCACGCACCCCGGAGACGCAGCAGACGTCCTGCACCCGCGCCGGCACGGTGTTCTTCAGCCAGCACACCGCGCCATTATTGGCGTCGGTCGGATAGTTGAAGCTCCAGGCGCGGCAGCGGCGGTCACGCTCGCAGGTGAGCGCGCAATCGGCGGGATCGCCTGATGTCACCGGCGCATTCTGGTAGTCGCCGCCGGGACGGTCGAAATTGGTCTGCGCCAATGCCGGGCGTGCGACGAAAGCGGCCGCAAAAACCGCGAACATCACCATCCACGCCCTAAAGAGGCGACCTATCCCCATGATATTGCTTTCAAATTCGCACAGCCCCGCGCACTCCGCGGTGCGTCATTTGAACGCCATGAACCTGTACGGCTGATGAACGGCGGGTGCGACACCACCGCCGTCCGCGCGCGTTCCGAACCCGAATTCAGGCCAAGCGGGGACTAGAAAGCGTACTCCTGATAGGCCGGTTCCACCGAGCCCTTCCACGGGCCGTTGAACTTCTCCAGCATCTCCTCCGCCGGCGAGCGGCCGGTTTCGATGATGCGCTCGAGCGGTTCGAGGAAGCGGCTCTCGTCGCGTCCGAGATGATCGATCCGGCCGCGCCGCCGCAATCCGGCATGCGACAAGATCAGGCACTCCTTGGCGATCTCGAACAGATAGCGGTCCTTGATCCGCGACTTGAAGCCGAAACGCGGCACGTCGTCGCGCAGCGCCTGACGCTCCGCCGCGGTCCAGTGCCGGACGATGTCCCAGGCGGCATCGAGGCTGTCATTGTCGTAGAGCAGCCCGACCCAGAACGCCGGCAGCGCCGGCAGCCGGCCCCACGGCACGCCGTCGGCGCCGCGCATTTCGAGGTAACGCTTCAGCCGCACCTCGGGGAAGATCGTCGACAGGTGATTGGCCCAGTCCGACAGAGTCGGACGCTCGCCGGGGATGGCGGCATTCTTGCCGGCGAAGAAATCGCGGAACGACGAGCCGGAGACGTCGATATATTCCTCGCCGCGCTTGACGAAATACATGGGCACGTCGAGCGCGTAATCGACATAGCGCTCGAAGCCCATGCCGTCCTCGAATGCGAACGGAATCATGCCGCTGCGCGCATTGTCGGTGTCGCGCCAGATCTCGGAGCGGAACGACAGGAAGCCGTTGGGCTTGCCTTCGGTGAAGGGCGAGTTGGCGAACAAGGCGGTCGCGATCGGCTGCAACGCCAGCGACACCCGCAGCTTCTTCACCATGTCGGCTTCGGAGGAGAAGTCGAGATTGGTCTGCACCGTGCAGGTCCGGAACATCATGTCGAGGCCGTATTTGCCGACCTTCGGCATGTAATTTCTCATGATCTTGTAGCGGCCCTTGGGCATCGCCGGGATCTGCGCCCGCGACCAGGACGGCGTCATGCCGAGGCCGAGGAAGCCGATGCCGAGCGGGGTTGCGATCTCCCGCACCTGCGCCAGATGCGCCATCAGCTCCGATTGGGTCTGATGCACGGTCTCGACCGGCGCGCCCGACAATTCGAACTGCCCGCCCGGCTCGAGCGAAATCGCGCCGCCGCCGGTGACGTCATAGAGCCCGATGATGTTGCCGCACTCCATGATCGGCTCCCAGCCGAGCAGGAGCTTCATGCCCTCGAGCAGCGCGCCGATGCCCTTCGCGCCTTCATAGGGCACGGGGTGATGGCCCTCGAGCGTGAACGGGGTCTTCTCGTGCTCGGTGCCGATCCGGAATTCGGATTCGGGCTTCACGCCGGCTTCAATCCACGCCACGAGTTCGTCGCGCGATTGCAGCGGCGTCATGTCGATCTGGTCACGCGCCATAGAAAATCCAACTCAAGGGCGCTTCGATCGAAGGCGCGCGGTGGCAGGGACATCCGCGGGCCACAACGGCCGCGGATGATGGGGTCAGGAATATCATCGGGCAGGTACGCCGTCTCGCGCCGGCGCGGCCTTGGTATCGCTCTTTGCATCGACCTTGGTGTCACCTTTGGCGTCGCCGCAGGAGCAGCCCAGACGGTCGAGCAGACCGCACAGCCTGGCCGCGTCGGCATCGGACAGTTTCGAGCCGACATGCTTGTCGATCGCGGCCGAATAGGCGCTCCACATCTTCTTCTGGAGCTCGCGACCGGCCTCGGTGATCTCGACGAACTGGCCGCGCTTGTCGATCTTGCATTCGCGCCGGGCCGCAAGCCCCTCGTCGACCAGCTTGTCGATCAGCCGCGAGGTCGAATATTGCGGGATCAGCATCTGCCGCTCGAGCTCGACCGGGCGCAGCTCGCCCGACGGCGCGCGCGACAGCTCGAGCAAGGCGTCATACCAAGCGAGCGGCGGAAAGCCGGCCTTCTTCAAATCCTGCTCGACGCAGTCCAGCACCCGGCTCGGCACCCGCATCAGGCGGATCCAGGCGGCCGTCGCCTCGCTCGATAGCTTGCGTTTCATCGTCTAGCCCATAAGGTCCCGGCACCGACTGTACCGCACTGAATGCATCTGCATCAATCTTGACTATTTCATGCAGGTGCATGTAGGCAATCCCTCTCCGGACGCCAAGAACAAGGGAAGGAATACCCCCATGAAGCTTTATTACTCCCCCGGTGCCTGCTCCCTCTCCCCCCACATCGCCCTGCTCGAGGCCGGCCTGCCCTACGACCTGGTCAAGGTCGATCTGCGCGCCAAGAAGCTCGAAAACGGCGACGATTTCCTGCAAGTGAACCCCAAGGGCCAGGTGCCCGCGCTGGCGCTGGATACCGGCGAAATGATCACCGAAGGGCCGATCATCATCCAGATGATCGCCGACAGGGTCGCCGACAGGAAGCTGGCACCGGCGCGGGACTCCAACGAGCGCTACAAGCTGCTCGAATGGCTGAACTACATCACGACCGAGTTGCACAAGAATCTCGGCCCGATGTTCTCGCCGGTGCTCGCCGATGACGCCAAGGCCTTCTTCAAGGACCGCGCCATGGGCAAGTTCAAGTATGTCGAGAGCCAGCTCGCCGGACGCGAATACCTGATGGGCAACCAGTTCACGGTCGCCGACGGCTACCTCTTCACCATGATCATGTGGGCCACCGATCGGCTCGGTTTCGATCTCTCCGGCCTGCCGAATGTGATGGCCTACAAAGCCCGCGTCGCGGCGCGCCCGAAGGTGCAGGAAGCGCTGAAGAAGGAAGGCCTGCTGAAGGCGGCCTGAGCTCTCGAGCCGGTTTCATCAGACGTGAAGGGGCCGGATCAAAGATCCGGCCCTTTTTTCTGCGCTCGACCGAAGAGGTCGCGTCAAGCATCACTGTGCAGCACGCCGATTTCCGGGCCGGTCTCGCCCTTTCCCTGCAATTTTCAGATCGCCAACGAACTGACCGGCGTGCAGCTCTGGGAGCAACGCCTGGTCTCGCTGTCGCGCCTCAGCGCGCTGCAACGGGATTCGGCGCGGCTGCTCGGCGAACGCGGCCAGCTCACCGCATCGATCGCGCATGTTGCGCCGCAAGATATCGATCAGGTCAAGCTGGGCGCATCAGCGGTGCTGCGCTTCACCAACTTAAACCAGCGCACCACGCCTGAAATCGAAGGCGAGGTCAGCCGGATCGGCACCGACGTCTCGCGCGACGACAAGACGGCTCCGACCTACTTCCTTGTACGCATTGCGATTCCGCCGTCGGCGCTGAACAAGCTCGCGACCGCGCATCTGCTGCCGGGCATGCTGGTCGAGGTCTTCATCCGGACCAGCGAGCGAACCGTGCTGTCCTATCTGATGAAGCCGCTGGCCGACCAGGTGCACCGCGCCTTCAGGGAGAAATGAGCAGGGCAAACTTTTGGCACGCGCTGGAACAAATCGAATTTGATCCGCATTGTACCGATTAAGACTAAGTCGGTGTACTTCCGGCTGAGGGCGTTCTTGTCCTTGTTCGAGCGATCCGACTGACCGACTATGACCTAAGGCGCGCCCTCCGCTCCAACTGGTCTAAAAATGTGACGATCGCCTTTACGCTTTTGTTGACCAGTGCGCTCGTCGGGCTGGCAACCAGTTTGTACTTTCGGGTTTGGACCTTGATGCTGGTGTCGCCGCTGATCGCGGTGCTCGCGGCAATCGTGCTCCAATCCGACGGCTATGCCTTTGCCACTGGCGCCCCGATCGTCGTCGCCTGCCTCGCATTCAACCAGATCGCCTATCTCACCGGCGCTGTGCTCTCGCCGGGCCATGACGGCTCAATGGCGGAAGAAGTCGACGGCATTCCACGCGGCCGCCGCGAGCACAAGGTCCACGGCCAGAAAGAATAGCACCAGGCCGAACCAGGAAGGACCCTTGCCCCGCAAGCGCAGCGGATTCCCTCGTCGCGGCGGTGAGAGCGAGACGGGATGCTTGCCCGTGACCTCAGCGGCACCTTCCTTGAGCACAGAACGCATTGCAGGACACCCCAACCCTGATCGTCATCTTTGGTGATCGTCTTGGCGATCGACCAGCAAGAGTGATGCCAGCAGCATGGTGCCAGTGGGGAGCAAGCGTGGCGGGACTTTGACCTGCGCGACCGTCACGCAACAGGATCAAGTCGGATCGATGACCGGCTTGATTCCTTGCGATCCTGGAGCTCGATGACTTTGCTGAGGTCGAGCAGCGGACTCCGCATCACCTCGCCCCGCGTGCGGGGAGAGGTCGGATTGCATAGGCAGATGCAATCCGAGTGAGGGGGAATCTCCGCGCACTCGCTGCATCAAGCTCGCGGAGATGGCCCCTCACCCCAACCCTCTCCCCGTAAGAACGGGGAGAGGGAGGGGAGAGACCTCGCGATCTCATCGCGTTTTTGAAAGACGACAGCGCTTACGCCGCCTGCTTCTTCGGCGGGAAACGGCCGTAGAAGGTCTCGCCCTTGGCCGCCATCTCCTCGAGCAGCTTCGGCGGCGTGAAGCGCGAACCGAATTTCTTCTCGAAGGCGTGGCAAAGCGCGACGAAATTCTTGGTGCCCATGAAGTCGATGTAGGACAGCGCACCGCCGGTGAACGGCGCGAAGCCGAAGCCGAGGATCGAGCCGACATCCGCCTCGCGCACGTCGGTGATGACGTGATCCTCGACGGTGCGCGCGGCTTCCACCGCCTGCACCACCAGGAAGCGCTGCTTCAATTCCTCGACGCTGAGCGTGTCGGGATCGAGCTGCTTCGGCTGCAGATTGGCGAGCCCCGGCCACAAGCTCTTCTGACCCTTGCCCTTCTCTGGATAGTCATAGAAGCCCTTGCCGTTCTTGCGGCCGAAGCGGCCCTGCTTCTCGACCATCTCGACCATCAGCTTCTTCTGCGCCTGGTCGATCGCGTTGGGGCCGAGATCGGCCTCGGTCGCCTTGGTGATCTTGAGGCCGAGATCGAGCGCGACCTCGTCCTGCAGCGACAGCGGCCCGACCGGCATGCCCGCCATCTTGGCGGTGTTTTCGATCATCGCCGGCGGCACGCCCTCGAGCAGCATCTCATTGCCCTCGGAGATGTAGCGCATCACGCAGCGGTTGGCGAAGAAGCCACGGGAATCGTTCACCACAATGGGCGTCTTGCCGATCGCGCGGACATAGTCGAGCGCGGTCGCCAGCGCGACGTCGCCGGTGTTCTTGCCCAGGATGATCTCGACCAGCATCATCTTCTCGACCGGCGAGAAGAAGTGGATGCCGATGAACTTGCCCTGGTCCTTGAACTCCTCGGCCAGCGAATTGATCGGCAGGGTCGAGGTGTTGGAGGCGAAGATCGCGCCCGACTTCAATAGCGGCTGGGCCTTGGCATAGGTATCGGCCTTGACCTTGCGGTCCTCGAACACGGCCTCGATGACGAGGTCGCAGTCCGAGATCACGTTGTAGTCCGCAGTGGCCGAGATGCGCGCGAGGATGGTGTCGCCCGCCTCCTGCTTCATCCGGCCCTTCGCGACCAGGCCATCGACCACGGTCTTGGCGTGGCCCTTGCCCTTGTCGGCGCTGTCCTGGTCGCGATCGACCAGCACGACGTCGATGCCGGCCTGCGCCGAGACATAGCCGACGCTGGCGCCCATGAAGCCGGCGCCGATCACGGCGAGCTTCTTCACCTTGGTCGGCGGCACGCCCGCCGGGCGGCGCGCACCTTTGTTCAGTTCCTGCATCGACAGGAACAGCGAGCGGATCATCGCAGCCGCTTCCTTCGAGCGCAGGATTTGCGTGAAGTAGCGCGACTCGACCCGCAGCGCGGCGTCGATCGGCAACTGCAGCCCCTCATAGACGCAGCTCATGATGGCGCGCGCGGCCGGATAATTGTCGTAGGTCTCGCGGCGATAGATCGCGTTGCCGGCCGGGAACATCTGCATGCCCATCCTGGAGAAGACGGGGCCGCCGGGCAGTTTGAAGGCCTTCTCGTCCCACGGCGCGACCGCCTTGCCGCCGCCCTTGATCCAGTCCTTCGCGGCCTTGATCAGATCAGCCGCTGGCACGACGGCATGGATCAGGTTGAGCGCCTTGGCGCGGGTCAGATTGACCGCCTCGCCCTTGAGCAGCAATTGCATCGCGTCCTGCGGCGACACCAGGCGCGGCACGCGCTGGGTGCCGCCCGCGCCGGGGAACAGGCCGACCTTGATCTCGGGCAGGCCGAGGCGAGTCTTGGGGTTCTCGGCCGCGACGCGGTAGTGGCAGGCCAGCGTGATCTCGAAGCCGCCGCCGAGCGCGAGGCCGTTGATCGCGGCGACCCACGGCTTGCCCGAGGTCTCGATCGCGCGGAACGACTGCGACATCTGGCGGCTCTGCTCGAACAGCATCTGGTTCGCGGCTTCCTCGCCCTTCTCCTTGAAGAGCTGCGCGTAGCTGCGGTTCATGCCCTCGAGCATCGAGAGGTCGGCACCGGCGCAGAACGCCTCCTTGGCCGAGGTGATCACGACGCCCTTGATCGCGGCATCGCTGGTCGTCTGCTTGATGATCTCGCCGATCTCCTGGGTCGAGACCTCGTCGAACACGTTCATCGAGCGGCCCGGAATGTCCCAGGTGACGAGCGCAATGCCGTCGGCGTCAACGTCGAACTTGAAATTCTTGTAAGCCATCTTTTGCTCCCTCGGTGCCAGCGGCCGATCTCAGGCGCGGCGGTTGCGTCTCGATCTCGTAGGGTGGGTTAGCGAAGCGTAACCCACCAGCTCTCTCGCGGTGACATGGTGGGTTACGCCTTCGGCTAACCCACCCTACGCGCTGCCTGCTCGGCTACACGCGCTCGATGATGGTGGCGGTGCCCATGCCGCCGCCGATGCACAGCGTCACCAGCGCCGTCTCCTTGTTGGTGCGCTCGAGTTCGTCGAGCACGGTGCCGAGGATCATCGCGCCGGTCGCGCCGAGCGGATGGCCGAGCGCGATCGCGCCGCCATTGACGTTGATCTTGGCGTTGTCGATGTCGAACGCCTGGATGTAGCGCAGCACCACCGAAGCGAAGGCCTCGTTGAGCTCGAACAGGTCGATATCCGACTTCTTCATGCCGGAACGCTCGAACAGCTTCTCGGTGACGTCGACCGGGCCGGTCAGCATCATCGCGGGCTCCGATCCGATATTGGCGAAGGCGCGGATCCTGGCACGCGGCTTGAGGCCGTGCTTGGCCCCCGCCTCCTTGCTGCCGAGCAGCACCGCGCCGGCGCCGTCGACGATGCCGGAGGAATTGCCGGCGTGATGCACGTAGTTGACCTTCTCGACCTCGGGATGCGACTGGATCGCCACCGCGTCGAAGCCGGCCATCGCCGCCATCGCCGCGAAGGACGGCTGCAGCTGCGCCAGCGACTGCATCGTCGTGGTCGGGCGCATGTGCTCATCCTTGGCGAGGATGGTCAGGCCGTTGATGTCCTTGACCGGCACCACCGACTTGTTGAAGCGGCCCTCATCCCAGGCCTTGGCCGCACGCTGCTGGCTCTGCACGGCGTAAGCGTCGACGTCGTCGCGCGAAAAACCGTATTTGGTCGCGATCAGATCGGCCGAGATGCCCTGCGGCATGAAATAGGCCGGCACCGCCATCGAGGGATCCATCGGCCATGCGCCGCCGGAGGCGCCGATGCCGACGCGGCTCATCGATTCCGCGCCGCCGCCGATCACGAGCTCATGCTGGCCGCTCATGATCTGGGCCGCGGCGAAGTTCACGGCATCGAGGCCGGAAGCACAGAAGCGGCTGATCTGCACGCCCGGCACCTTCTCGCCGAGGCCGGCCTTCAGCGCGGCAAAGCGTGCGATGTCGCTTCCGGCCTCGCCGACCGGATCGACCACGCCGAGGATGACGTCGTCGACGGAGTCCTCGGGCAGATTGTTGCGCTCCTTGAGCGACGTCAGCGGCACCGTGGCGAGCGCCAGCGCGGTGACCTCGTGGAGCGCGCCATCGGCCTTGCCGCGGCCGCGCGGGGTACGAACGTGATCGTAGATGTATGCCTCAGGCATGACGCCCTCCTTGATATGAGGATCATAATATATACGGAAGGAAGCGCCGCCGCACGGGTGCGGCGGCAATTTTTCAGAACGCTTCCGCGGCCAATTCCATCGTGGTGGCGCTGCCGCTCTGGATCCGGGCCAGATGCACGGCGGTCTCCGGCAGCAGCCGCTCCATGAAGAAGCGGCCGGTCACGAGCTTGGTGTTGAGGTAGGGCGTGGCGCCGGCGGCGGCCTTGTCCTGCGCCACCTTGGCCATCTTCGCCCACATGTAGCCGAGCGCGACGAGGCCGAACAATTTCATGAAATCGGTCGCCGCGGCGCCGGCATTGTCGGGCTTGGTCAGCGCGTTCTGCATCAGCCAGCCGGTGGCCTGCTGCAGATGGCCGAGAGCTGTCGAGAGCGGGGTGATGAACGGCTTCATCGCCTCGTCGCCGCCATGCTCCTTGGCGAAGGCCGTGACCTCGCCGAAGAACGCCATCGCGGCACGGCCGCCGTCGCGCGGCAATTTGCGGCCGACCAGATCGAGCGCCTGGATGCCGTTGGCGCCCTCATAGATCATCGCGATGCGGGCATCGCGCACGAACTGCTCCATGCCGTGCTCGGCGATATAGCCGTGGCCGCCGAACATCTGCTGCGCCGAGACCGTGTTGGCGAAGCCGGTGTCGGTCAGAACGCCCTTCAGCACCGGCGTCATCAGGCCCATGTGGTCGTCGGCGGCCTGGCGATCCTTCGGGTCGTTGGAGCGGTGCGCAACGTCGCTCTTCAGCGCGGTCCACACCACCATGGCGCGTGCCGCCTCGTTGAAGGCGCGGATGGTGAGCAGCGTGCGACGCACGTCGGGATGCACGATGATCGGATCGGCCGGCTTGTCGGCCGCCTTGACGCCGGTCAGTGCGCGGCCCTGCAAGCGCTCGCGCGCATAGGCGACCGCGTTCTGATAGGCGACCTCGGACTGCGCGAGGCCCTGCACGGCGACGCCGAGGCGAGCCTCGTTCATCATCACGAACATGCCCTGCATGCCTTTGTTTTCTTCACCGATCAGCCAGCCGGTGGCATTGTCGTAGTTCATCACACAGGTGGAATTGCCGTGGATGCCCATCTTGTGCTCGATCGAGCCGCAGGTGACGCCGTTGCGCTGGCCGAGCGAGCCGTCGGCATTGACCAGCACCTTGGGAACGACGAACAGCGAGACGCCCTTGATGCCCGCCGGCGCGCCTTCGATGCGGGCCAGCACGAGGTGGATGATGTTGTCGGCGAGGTCGTGCTCGCCGGCGGAGATGAAGATCTTGGTGCCCGTGATCTTGAAGCTGCCGTCGGCCTGGCGCACCGCCTTGGTGCGGAGCAGACCGAGATCGGTGCCGCACTGCGGCTCGGTCAGGTTCATGGTGCCGGTCCACTCTCCGGCAACCATCTTCGGCACATAGGTCTTCTTCTGCTCGGGGGTGCCGTGCACCAGCAGCGCGGCGGTCGCGCCCATGGTCAGCCCGCCATACATCGAGAACGCCATGTTGGCGGAGATCTGGAATTCGTTGACCGCCTGCGAGAGCGTCACCGGCAGGCCCTGGCCGCCAAATTCAGTCGGCGCCGACAGGCCGAGCCAACCGCCTTCGGCGACCTGCTTGAAGGCGTCCTTGAAGCCTTTCGGCGTAGTGACGCTGCCGTCGTCATTGCGCTTGCAGCCTTCGAGATCGCCTGTGCGATTGAGCGGCTGCAGCACTTCTTCGCTGAGCTTGGCGGCCTCGCCGAGGATCGCTTCGCGCACATCGGCCGACGCATCGGTGAAGCCGGGAAGATTGCCGTAGCGGTCGATCTGGAAGACGTCGTTCAACAGGAAGCTGACGTCTTCGACGGGGGCTTTGTAGGTCGGCATGCTGATCTCCCGGCTGGCTCGCGGTCGCACGCGCGACCGATGCTGCGCAGCTTGTCCTTGGGTTTGTTGGAACGGACCTTATCCGGTTCGGGAGGTCCGCGGCAGGTCCTAGCGAGACTGTGATTGCGACGTTGCGCCGCTCTGCTTCATCAACTCCTCGCCCATCATCCGATGCAGCAGGTTGATCGCCTTGAGCGGGCGCACCATCACCTTGAAATGCGTGATCCGGCCGTCACTGTCGAACGTGATGATGTCGACGCCGTTGAGCTTGATGCCTTCGATCTCGTTCTCGAATTCGAGCACCGCGCCGGTGTCGTTGCGCCACTCGCCGAGATACTTGAAGGTCGGGCCGCCGAGCACCTTGGCGGCGCTGGTCAGATATTTGAAGGTGATGTCGCGGCCACGCTGCGGCGTGTGCACGACCGGACTTTCGAACACCGCGTCGGGATGCAGCAGATCCCACAATGCGGCGGTGTCGTGGGACTTCATGTAGGCGTACCACTTGTCGAGGCCCGGCTTGCTCATTCGGACGTCTCCTGCGGCGGGGGTTTAAGAAGCCTGAACATCGGCCGCGCGCGACAAGGCGGCACGCCGATCACCATATGCATATTGACGCATATGCACAGTTGCGCATAAAGTCAAGCAAACTTCAGAATGGCCTTCTTGGGAACTGAGATGGAGGTGGGCGTTGGCACTCGGTGACGCAATCCTCGCATGCCTCACGGAACGTCCGATGACGGGCTATGAGCTCGCCAAGACGTTCGACGCCTCGATCGGCTTCTTCTGGAAGGCCGACCATCAGCAGATCTACCGCGAGCTCTCCCGCCTGCGCGACAAGGGCCATGTCCAGGGCCGCGAGGTGGTGCAATCCGGCAAGCCCAACAAGCTGGTCTACACCCTGACGGCCGAGGGCCGCGCGGCGCTGAAGCACTGGGCGGCGCGGCCGAGCGTTCCGCCCTCGATCAAGGACGACCTGCTGGTCCGGCTCTATGCGCTCGACTGCGTCGACATCGAGCCGCTGCGCACCGACCTGATGGCGCGGCTGGAGCATCACCGCGACCGCTACGAGCGCTACGAGCGCCTGCTCAACAAGCGCTTCCCCGACGGCACCGCGCCGCCGGCCGATGTCGGCAAGATGCTCGGGCTTCGCATCGGGATGCGCCATGAGCGCGTCGTGGTGGAATGGTGCGAGGAGGCGCTCGACGCGCTCTCGGCGATTTCCGGTCGCGGCAATGTGCTATCGCTCGACGACGGCAAGCGCGAGAGCGGCAGCTAGGCACCCACCTCCCCTTGAAAAGGGGAGGTCGCTCTGCTCGAAGAGCAAAGCGGGTGGGGATCATCTCTCTCCACACGCAGCGGTGTGTGCGGCAGACCCCATCCCGACCTTCCCCCTTTCAGGGGAAAGGAGAAGTTTGGCGGCAACACAAGTTGCTGTCCTGATCCGGCGCAACAGGTTCCCGGATTCCCTAACTTTAAGGCCCGCCGGCTGCATTCCTTAACCCGTTATTTACCGTGACGGGAAAAAGTCAGCAGCTGAAGCAGACGACCAGCGCAGAATTCGATTGTCTCTTAACGGGAATGCGCGGGGAGGCTGCGGGCGCAGGGTGTAGGCGCCGGAGTCGGGACCGGACGGAATCATGAATTCGCGCGTATCGTGGAGTGTTGACGGCATCGATCCTTCCGTCCGCGACAGGGCCGAGGCGGCTGCGCGCCGCGCCGGCATGTCACTGAACGACTGGCTCAACTCCACCGTCGGCGAACCCAGCCCGCCGGATTGGCGCATGGCGCCCGAGCAACGGCAGCCGATGCCGAGCCGGGAAAGCCGCGAGGTTGCTGACATCCATCAGCGGCTCGACGCGATCACCCGCCAAATCGAACAGATTGCAAAACCAATGTCGCGCGCCGAAGCCGTGCGCGCCGAAGTGCCGCGCGGCCAGCCCGCCGTCGCACGGCAGCTGAACGACGCGATTTCGCGCCTCGATGCGCGGCTGTCGCAGATTTCGCGACCGCAGCCGGCGCGCGAGCCGCAACCCCAGCCGATGCGTGAAGCGCAGATGCAGCGGGAGCCGCAGATGCAGGACCGGCAACTGGAGGAAAGGCTGCGCCAGGCGGAAGCGGTCGAGCGCGCTGCAGCCCAGGTCTATCGCCCCTCGCCGCCGCTCAGCCCGGCGTCGTTCGATTCCGCGATCGCGGAGATCGCCGCACGTCAGAACGAGCTCGACGGATCAGCGCAACGGCAGATGCCGCCGCGCAACGCTCAGCCGATGCCGCAAGCAGCGCCGCCGATGGCCGCCTATGCACCGCCGCCGGCTGCGCCGGCCGGACCCGACTTCTCCTCGCTCGAGCGGCACCTGCTCAAGATCACGAGCCAGATCGAGGCGCTGCAGCGGCCCGACCATATCGAGCAATCGATCGCGGCCTTCCGCGGCGAGCTTGCCGAAATCCGCCAGGCGATCACCGAGGCGATGCCGCGCCGCGCGATCGAATCGATCGAGAACGAGATCCGTTCGCTGCATCACCGGATCGACGAGATCCGCCAGGACAGCAGCAACGGCCAAGGCCAGGTGATTACCGGCATCGAACGCGCGCTGGCGGAAATCCGCGAGGCGCTGCGCACCCTGACGCCCGCCGAGCAGCTCACCGGCTATGACGAGGCGATCCGCAATCTCGGCGCCAAGCTCGACATGATCCTGCGCGCCAACGACGATCCGTCGACGGTGCATCAGCTCGAGAGTGCGATTGCCGCGCTGCGCGCCATCGTCTCCAACGTCGCCTCCAACGACGCGCTGCTGCAGCTCTCCGGGGACGTGCACGCGCTGGCCGCGAAAGTCGACCAGCTGTCGCAGATGTCGCGCGCCGAGTCCCATATGGATGCCTTCGCCGGGATCGAGCAGCGCATCGCCGCATTGGCCTCGACCCTGGAGACCCGCGAGCGGCCGGTCGCTGGCTACGACAATACCGACGCCATCGAGGGCGCCCTGCGCTCGCTGTCGGAGCGGATCGACCGCCTGCAGGTCGGCAACGACAGCTCGTCGGCGTTCACCCATCTCGAGCAGCGCGTCTCCTATCTGCTCGAGCGCCTGGAGTCCGCGGACCAGCGCTCCGGCAATCTCGGCCGGGTCGAGGAAGGGCTGCATGACATCATGCGGCACCTCGAAGCGCAGCACGCCCATATCGCTTCGCTTGCCGACGCCACCCGCAACAACGTCAGCAGCTCCTCGCCGCAGCCGATGATGGACAGCGGCATCGTCGACCTGGTGAAGCGCGAACTCTCCGACATCCGCTTCAGCCAGTCGGAGACCGATCGCCGCACCCAGGATTCGCTGGAGACCGTTCACAACACGCTCGGCCATGTCGTCGATCGGCTGGCGATGATCGAGAACGATCTGCGCACGGTGCGCACCGCGCCGCCGCCGGCCCTCGCGCCGGCCGAACCGCGGATGGAGGCACCGCGGATGGAGATGCCGCGCGCAGCGATGCCGCAGCCGACCGCGCAGCCTGAATCATACAAGGCTGAATCATACAAGCCTGAATCGTACAGGCCTGAATCGTACCGGCCCGAATTGCCCAATCCTGCGCTGGCGCAGGAGCACTTCATGTCCGCGCCGCGCGAATTCCATGCCGCGCAGCCGGTCGAGACCGCGCTGCCGCCGCTGCCGCCGCGCGCGATCAGCGAGATCCTCGAGCCGCATGCCGCCTCCGCGCGCGCCGCGATCGCGCCGGATCTGCCGCCGGATCATCCGCTCGAGCCGGGCACGCGCCCCTCGGGCCGCGCGTCGTCACCGTCGGAGCGGATCGCGGATTCCGAGCGCGCGATCTTTGATCTTCCCGCCGGCAAGAAGGAGCCGGTCTCGACCTCGAGCTTCATCGCCGCCGCGCGCCGCGCGGCGCAGGCCGCCGCCGTGCAGCCCGTCAACGACAAGGCCGCGCGCGCCGCGAGCAAGGCCGCAGCCAAGGCCAAGGAGAAGGCCGACAAGGCCGCGAAGGCCGCTGCCGGCAAGGCCGGCGTGCCCGCGACTGGTGCGCCGGCGACCGGCGCGCCGGAGGCCCAGCCTTCGACCATCACCTCCAAGATCCGCTCGCTGCTGGTCGGCGCGAGCGTGGTCGTGATCCTGCTCTCGACCGCCAAGATGGCGATGAACCTGCTCGACACCAGCTCCGCACCGCAGACGCCGGCGATCGAGCACAGCGAGCCGGCCGCACCGCCCGCGCAGCCACCCGCCGAGAACTCTGTCGTCCCGGCACCGGCTGCGCCGTCCGGCGTGCCCGGGCCGTCAGTGCCCGGACCGTCGATGACCTCGCCGACGCCGCTCGGCCGCCAGTCCAACAACACGGCGGCGCCGAATACGCTCGACAGCGCGCAGGTGACGATCCCATCGGCGCCCGCGCCCGCCGCGGCGCCGGAGCCGGCTGCGGCACCGGTCGCCGCCGCCAGCGATATCACCGGCACGATTCCGACCGCGCCGCCGCTCGGTGGCAAGCTCGCGACGATCCAGATTCCGGCGGGCGAGAAGCTGCCCGACGCGATCGGCGGTCTGGCGCTGCGCACGGCTGCGATCAAGGGCGATGCGGCCGCGGCCTATGAGGTCGGCGTCCGCTTTGCCGAGGGCAAGGGTGTGCCCGCCAATGTCGACGAGGCGGCCAAATGGTATGGCCGCGCGGCACAGGCCGGCGTGGTGCCCGCGATGTTCCGGCTCGGCACCTTCTACGAGAAGGCCCTCAGCGTGAAGCGCGATTTCGATATCGCGCGGCGCTACTACGTGCAGGCCGCCGAGCGCGGCAACGCCAAGGCGATGCATAACCTCGCCGTGCTCGACGCCGATGGCGGCGGCAAGGGCGCCGACTACAAGAGCGCGGCGCAGTGGTTCCGCAAGGCCGCCGATCGCGGCGTCGCCGACAGCCAGGTCAACCTCGGCATCCTCTATGCCCGCGGCATCGGGGTCGAACAGAACCTCGCCGAGTCCTTCAAATGGTTCAGCCTCGCCGCCGCGCAGGGCGACGCCGACGCCGGCCACAAGCGCGACGATATCGCCAAGCGGCTCGACCCGCAGTCGCTGGCCGCAGCGAAGCTTGCGATCCAGACCTTTACCCCCGAGCCGCAGCCGAGCGATGCGGTCAACGTGCCGGCCCCAGCCGGCGGCTGGGACGGCGCGCCCGTGCAGCCCGCGGCGGCGAAGTCCGTCAAGCCACCGTCGAAGCGGACCGCGGCGCTGGCCGCACACTGATCTCGCTCATTTGAAAGCTTCTGCGGCGCCTTGACGGCGCCGCTGTCCTATCCCTCCGCCCTTCCGCCGTGTAGACAGGCGCAAAACCCCGCGCCAGTGGCGCACGTGTTCCGGAGGGTCAGGCTTGTCTGTCGACGATCGTCAGGATGATGGAACGGGCCATCGTTCGTCGCCGACCGGTCCCCGCGTCGCGCCGCCGCGTCAGACGCCGTCGCCATTTGCCGCGCCTCCCAAGGCTCCGCCTTCCCCTCCGCCTCCGCCCCCGCAAGGGCAAGGACGAGAGAACGTGGCATCGCCGCCCCGCACGTTCCGGTTCTCGCTCTTGTCCGTCATCATCTTCGTGCTGCTGTTGTCGAGCGTCGCCATTCAGGCCTATCGCGACCTGTCGAAGCCGGGCGCCTGGGACTTCTGGCGCGAGACCTACATCGCGGCGAGCATGAATTCGGCGGTGATTCCCGATGTCGACATCGATGGGTCGGGCCGCAGCCGGCGTGCACTTGCGATCAGCGGCAAGATCGGCTCGGCCAGCGCGAGCTGGTTCCGCGACCGGCTCAGCGAGGCCCGTCTTGCACCAGGCGATGCCGTGCTGCTGTCGTCGCAGGGCGGTGCGCTGAACCAGGCGGCGATCATGGGCGAGGTCATCCGCACACATGGGCTCGTCACCGCCGTCGCTACATCAGACGCATCGGGCAAGCTGCGCCCCGCGGCCTGTGCCAGCGCCTGTGTGCTGGTCTATGCCGGCGGCCAGACCCGCTATGGCATCGCGGGCTCGCGGCTCGGCGTGCATCGCTTCACGACCAGCGCACCGGTCAGCGATCCCCTCGCCGAGGCGCAACGCATCCAGGGCATGGTGCTGGGCTACATGACCAAGATGGGCGTCTCCTCCGGGATCGTGGAAGCGATGTCGCAGACCTCGGATATCCGCTGGCTGAGCCCCAAGGAAGCGCTCGCGCTGAACCTGATCACCAAGCCGGTCGATCGGCCCTAAAGCATGATCCGGAAAAGTGCGGAGCGGTTTTCCGAAAAGATCATGCTCAAACCAGCCGACACCGGCGTCATTAATCTGAATTATCAACCACGTCCGGAGCCGAGCTGCCACGTGCGGCGAAAAATGCCATCGGGGGCGGATTCTTTAGTCCCTCCCCTCGCAGATTTCGGTTATGCAAGAACGCGGCAATCGACCCGCGTTCGCCTGCTTCTTGCGCGCCGACCGGATTCGTTCAGCCGGAGAATGCCCGACCAGAACGACATCACGCCGTGATGCGGCCTTGCGCCCCAGCATGTGGCGAACCGACAAGAAGCGACGCGCGTGCAGCTCTACCTCCCGATCGCCGACATTCCGGTCAATGTCTTCCTCATCCTGGCGATGGGCGCGGCGGTTGGATTCGTCTCCGGCATGTTCGGGATCGGCGGCGGCTTCCTGATGACGCCGCTGCTGATCTTCGTCGGCATCGCGCCGGCGGTCGCGGTTGCTTCGGTTGCGAGCCACATCGCGGCCTCCTCATTTTCCGGCGCGATCTCCTATTGGCGCCGGCGCGCGATCGACCCGCTGCTGGCGGCGGTGCTGCTGGTCGGCGGCACGCTCGGCACCGCGCTCGGGGTGTGGACCTTCACCTTCCTGCGCTCGCTCGGCCAGCTCGACCTGATGATCGCGCTGTCCTACGTCATCCTGCTGAGCACGGTCGGCGGGCTGATGTTCTGGGAAGGCCTGCGCGCGATGCTGCGTTCACGGCGCGGCGGCCCGGTCACGCTGCGCAAGCCCGGCAGCCATGGCTGGATCCACGGCCTGCCGCTGAAGCTGCGCTTCAAGCGCTCCAAGATCTACCTCTCGGTCATCCCGGTCGTCGTGGTCGGGCTCGTGATCGGCTTCATCGGCGCGGTGATGGGCATCGGTGGCGGCTTCATCCTGGTGCCGCTGATGATCTATGTGCTGCGGGTGCCGACCTCGACCGTGATCGGCACGTCGATGGTGCTCACCCTCGTCACCATGGTGTTCGCGACCATGCTGCACGCGGTCACCAACCATCTGGTCGACGCCGTGCTGGCGCTGATCCTGATGATCGGGGGCGTCACCGGCGCGCAGTTCGGCGCCCGCGCCGGCCAGAAGATCCGCGGCGAGCATCTGCGGCTCTTGCTCGGCCTGCTCGTGCTCGCGGTCGGCATCCGCTTTGCGGTCGAGCTGGTGATCCGGCCGCAGGACCTGTTCAGCATCCGCGAAACCGGCGGAGCCCCGCCATGAGGCTGCGCGCGGCGCTTGCGATCATCGGCCTCGCCGCCAGCCTGGTGGCCGCACCCGCGCGCGCCGAGCGGCTGATCGTGTCGGTCTCCAACCACCGCGTCACTGTGACGCCGAACTATTCCGGCGGCGAGCTCGTGCTGTTCGGCTCGGTCGAGAAGGACGACAAGACACCGTCCAATCGCGGCAATTACGACCTCGTCGTCACGGTGTCCGGTCCGCGCGCCGACATGGTGACGCGGCGCAAGGAGCGCAAATTCGGGATCTGGATCAACACCGACTCGCGGCAGTTCCTGCAGGTGCCGGGCTATCTCGCCCTGTTCTCCAATCGTCCGTTCGAGCAGATCGCCTCGCCTGAGGTGCAGCGGCGGCAACAGCTCGGGCTCAACAACGTGCTGCTAATGCAGCGGGTCGGGCCCGACTTTGCCGACGTGGTGCCGAACGATCCGTTCCGCAGCGCCTTCGTCCGGCTGCGCTCCGAACACGGGCTGTACCGCGAGGCGACCTCGGCGGTGACGTTCCTGACACCGACTTTGTTCCGCACCGGCATTCCGCTGCCGGCGGAGGTGCCGATCGGCACCTACAATGTCGAGATCAAGCTGTTTTCCGACGGGGCGCTGGTGACCAAGACCGAGACCGCCTTCGAGATCGTCAAGGTCGGCTTCGAGCAGTTCGTCGCCACCACCGCGCGGCAGAACGGCCTGGTCTACGGCCTCGTCACCGCGTTCATGGCGCTGATGACCGGCTGGATGGCCTCGATCGTGTTCCGCAAGGATTGATTTAGCCACCCCTCCCCTGCAACGCGCCTTCGAACGCATCGCTCAGGATGGAGAGGCCAAGATCGATCTCGTCATCGCTGATCGTCAGCGGCGGAGCGATGCGGAAGACGCTGCCCATGCCGGGCAACTGCACGATGTTGGTGCTCATTCCAAGCTCCAAGCAGCGCTGCGACACAAGCGTTCCGAGCGCTTCGTCAGGCTCCTTGCTGAAGCGGTCGCGCACGATCTCGATGCCCTGCATCAGCCCCCGGCCGCGGACGTCACCGATGCATTCGAACCGGTTCTGGAGCGCCAGCAGCCCATCCCTCAGCCGCGCGCCTGCGATCCCGGCGCGCTCGACCAGTCGGTCGCGGAGGATGATCTCGATGACCTTCAGCCCGACCGCCGCCGGCATCGGATCCGACACATGCGTCGTGTAGAACAGGAAACCACGTTCGTGACATCGCTCCTCGATTTCCGCCGATGTGACGACCGCGGCCAAGGGCAGCCCGGCGCCGAGCGTCTTCGACAGGGTCAGGATATCAGGCACGACGCCGTCGCGCTCGAAGGCGAACATGGCGCCGGTTCGCCCGAGGCCGGTCTGTGCCTCGTCGACGATCAGCAGCATGCCGCGCGCGCGGCATAATTCCTTCAGCGCGGCGAGATAGCCCTCCGGCAGATCGATCAGCCCGCCGGAACTGAGGATCGGCTCGGCGATCATGCAGGCAAGCGAGCCGGTCGATTGGCGGTCGATGAGATCGAAGGCGTAGGCCAGCTCGGCCCGCCAATCGGCCGCATTGCCGAAGCGCGGGCGATAGAGGCTCGGCGTCGGGATCGCGAGCGAGCCGACCGGCGCGGGACCATAGCCCTTGCGGCCGGCCGAATAGGTCGCCCCGGCCGCGCCTGACGTCATTCCGTGCCAGGATTGCGCGAACGCAACGGTCTCGAAGCCGCCGGTGGCGAGCTTGGCCATCTTGATGGCCGCCTCGTTCGACTCGCCGCCCGTGCTCAGCAGCATGACGCGATCGAGCCCCGGCGGCAAAAGCTCCGCGAGCTTTTCGGCAAGCGCGACGACCGGACGCGTCAGCATGCCGCTGAACAGATGATCGAGCCGCTCGGCATGCTCGCTGATGGTCTGGACGATCTCGGGGTGACCGTGGCCAAGCACCGCGCTCATCTGCCCGGACGTGAAATCCAGGATGGCGCGGCCGTCGGCGTCATAGACGAAGGAGCCGGAAGCGCGCTCGATGATGACAGGAGCGAACGTCCCGCCATAGCGAATGAGGTGACGCCGCGCGCGATCCCAGAAGGATTTGTCGTTATTTCCAGCCATGCCCGTTTCCTTGCTGCTCGGTCGCCGCGATGAACGACCTTTGCAGCGCATCTTATGCACCCGACACAGCAATGACATTGCGATTTGAGATGCATTTTGCCCGCTCTTCTGCGATCAATTGCGCAAAAGACGGCAAATGCGAAAGAAATGGGAACCACGATCGTGATCGACGAGATGGACCGGAAGATCCTCGACGTGCTGCAGGTCGAGGGCCGCATCACCAATCTCGAGCTGGCCGAACGGATCGGCCTCTCGTCCGCCCCCTGCATGAGGCGCGTCCGGACCCTGGAAGAGACCGGCGTCATCAATTCCTATGTGGCATTGGTCGACCCTGCGCGAATTGGACTTGGGTTCGACGTGATCGTCGAAGTCCGCCTCAAGCAACAGAACAGGGAATCCTTCGCGCTTCGAGAAGAAGGTGATCGGCCTTCCGGAGGTCGTCGAATGCTGCATGATCGCCGGCGACTGGGATTACTCGCTGCGGGTCGTGTCCTCAGATCTCGCAAGCTATCAATCGTTCATCCTCGACCGCCTGATGCACCCGGACACCGATATCGCGAGCTACCGCACGACCATCATCCTGCGGAAGGTGAAATCGACGACAAAGATCGATAGCTCGCTGTTCTGATCCCAAGGATCAAACAAGCAGCCCGACCCCCATCGCGATCACGCTGAGCGCCATCGCGCCGGTCGAGAGCCAGCCGAGCCGATAGAGCCACCCGCCGATCACGAAGCGTCCCATCACCGCCTTGTGGCGGGCCATGACCATCAGCAGCACCATCACCGGCACCGCGAGCACGCCGTTGACGACCGCGCTCCAGTACAGCGCCGAGATCGGATCGATCGGCGTGAAGTTGAGCGCGATGCCGATGCCACCCGACAGTGCCAGCACCGAATAGAACGCCATCGCCTCCTTCGGTTTGCGCGCCAGTCCGACCGGCCATCGCCGGCCCTCGCCGACCGCATAGGCGGTCGCGCCTGCGAGCACCGGGATTGCCAGCAGGCCGGTGCCGACGATGCCGAGCGCGAAGATCACCTCGGCGAACGGTCCGGCGATCGGGCGCAACGCCTCGGCGGCCTGCGCCGAGGTCTGGATGTCGGTCTTGCCGGCGGCGTGCAGCGTGGCCGCAGCGGTGACGATGATCGACAGCGCGATCAGGTTGGAAAACGCCATCCCGGTGACCGTATCGGCGCGGATGCGGGAGAACTCGTTCCGTGCGCCATGATGCTTGTCGATCAACGGATGCTTGGTGACGTCGACCCGCTGCTCCTCCGCCTCCTGCGAGGCCTGCCAGAAGAACAGATAGGGCGAGATGGTCGTGCCGAAGATCGCCACGATGGTGGTGAAATAATCGGAGCTCCAGGTCAGGCGCGGAACGAGCACGCCAGCCAGCGCCTGCATCCACGACACCTTGGCAAAGGCGAGCGCCGCGACATAGGCGAATAGGCTGAGCGTCAGCCATTTCAGGACGGCGACGTAGCGCCGGTAGTTCATGAATATCTGGGCGGCGACTGAGGTCACGCCGAACAGCACGACGTAGAGGATGGCCGGGCCGCCGATCAGGAGCCTGGTCGCGTCCGCCATGGCCGACAGGTCGGCGGCGATGTTGACGGTGTTGGCGATGAACAGCAGCGTCACCACGATGATCAGCAGCCAGCCCGGATAATGCCGGCAGACATTGCCCGCTATGCCGTGCCCGGTGACACGGCCGACCCGCGCGGAGATCTCCTGGATCGCAGTCATCAGCGGGAACGTCAGCAGCATGGTCCAGCCGATGCCGTAGCCGAGTTGCGCGCCGGCCTGGCTGTAGGTGCCGATGCCCGACGGATCGTCGTCGGAGGCGCCGGTGATCAGGCCAGGGCCGAGCGACTTCACGACGCGCTTGAAGCTGAACGGCTCGCGCCGAGGCTTCGCCGCCGGCGCATCTTCATCCTTGTCGTGTCGCGAGATCGTCTCTTGCCGCGTCATGTCCGGTTCCAGCCGTCTGACAACGGGCCGGATACCGCCAAGGTTCCTGGGTGAAACCTAGGCCTCGATGACGGTGGCGACGCCGGGCGCGAGGATCCGCAGACGGCGGCCGAAGCCGAGCGTATCGAAGCTCGCGCGCAGGTCACTCGCGTCCTGCCGGAAATGCGCCCAGCCATCGGTATGAACGGGCACGATGACCGCGTCCGCAAAGGCGCGCGCGGTCTCGATGGTGTCGTTGGTATCCATGGTGAGATGGAACGGGCCGCGGGTTTGCGCCGCGCCCGCGAACGGCAGCACCACGCCGCAAACAAAGCGCCGCGCGACCTCGGCGACACCGTCGAACCAGGTGGTGTCGCCGCTGACATAGACCGGACGGCCGGGCTTCGCCGGCTCCAAGACGAAGCCGACGACGTCGCCGGACAGCGGCTCGATGCCCGCGGGCCCGTGCCGCGCCGGCGTCGCGGTGACGGTGAGCGTCCGGCCGCCCTTCGTCAGGGTGGTCGAGATCCAGGGCGCAAAACCCTCGGCGTTGCCGCCGAGCCGCTTGGCGCCGGCCTCCGTCGTCAGCACGCGCTTCGCCATTTTAAGGAAATCCCGGCCGGAATGGTCGAGATTGTCGGAATGCTGGTCATGGCTCAGCAGCACCGCATCGATCTCGCCGACGTCGCCCGCGCTGAGCGCGGGGCCCGTCAGCTTCTCCAGTTTCACATGCGGCAGTTGATAGTCGCCGGGCGCATCGAAGGTCGGATCGGTGAGCAGGCGGAACCCGTCGATCTCGATCAGGGCGGTCGGGCCTCCGATCAGGGTGATGGTGATGCTCACGTCACACTCCTCTTGGGCGAAGCCGCGGCTGGGCGGGTCACCAGGTAAATGCCGAGTGCGACCGGAATGATCCCGAGCAGGTCGCGAAATTCGACATGCTCGCCGAGCACGAGATAGGCGAACAGCATGCCGAGCGGCGGCATCAGGAAGTGATAGGCGCTTGCAGCGGTCGCGCCACACACTTTCAGGAGATGAAACCAGAGCAGATAGGCGAGGATCGAACCGCCGAGCACGAGGAAGGCGAAGGCGCCGGCGAGCCGCATGCTCGGCACGATGTCGCCAACGCTCGAGAGCGTGAAGGCGAACGGCATCACCGCAAGCCCGCCGGCGATGTTCTGGATGCCGTTGCCGATCCACAGGCTACCCTTCGGCGCCAGCAGCTTGAACAGGACGGTGCCGGCGACGATCGAGGCGAGCGAGGCCAATGTGAAGAGTATGCCGTGCGGGCTATCGGTACCGACCTTCATGCGATGCCAGACGATGAAGGCGACGCCGGCGATGCCGAGCACGAGGCCCACCACCTTGCGCAAGGTCATGGTCTCGCCGAGGAACATCGCCGCCAGCATGGCGGTGAAGACCGGATTGGCGGAGACGATCAGCGCGCCGAGGCCGGCGGAGACCGTTTTCAGGCCGGTATAGCCAAGGCCAAGATAGAGCGCGTTGTTGGCGACACCGAGCACGGCGAAAACCGCCGCATCGCGCCAGGTGAGATCCCATTGATCCCAGCGCAGCAAGGAGATGCCGAGGATCAGGACTCCGGCAAGCGAGAATCGCGCGGCGAGCAGGATCAGCGGCGGGCAATCGGTGACGCCGATCTTGCCGGCGACGAAGGCGTAGCTCCAGAGCAGGCAGAACAGGGCGATCAACAGCGGCAGGGTGTTGAAGCGGGTGCGGGGGACGGACACTGAGGTTGCGGCGGGCGAGCTTGCAGGGGACATGGCAGCTTCTCCTTCGCCCCATGATCTAGGCCCGCGCCTTGTCATTTGGAAATTAAATGATAGACTGACATGCAGTGGATTTATGAATGGAGGCTGCGATGCTCGACCTGGAGCTGTTGCGCAGTTTCGTCTCGGTGGTCGATGCCGGCGGCTTTACCCGAGCCGGAGAGCGCGTCCACCGCACGCAATCGACGGTGAGCCAGCAGATCAAGCGCCTGGAGGAGGATGTCGGCCAGCCGCTCCTGATCCGCAGCGGCAAGGACGTCACCCCGACGGAGGCCGGCGAGCGGCTGCTGACCTATGCGCGGCGACTGCTGTCACTCGCGGAAGAAGCCCGCGACGTGCTCTCGCGCCCCGGCAGCGAAGGCGCGATCCGGATCGGTATCACCGAGGATTTTGCCGCCTATCGGCTGACGAGATTGCTCGCGACCTTCGCGCGCAGCCACCCGAATTTGCGGCTCGACGTGCGCTCCGGCCAGAGCCTGTTCCTGTACCGCGATCTGGAGCGCGGCGATCTCGATCTCGCGCTGATCAAGCGCGCCGCCAGCGAGAAGGGCGGCATCGCGGTGTGGCCGGAACGGGTGCACTGGGTCACCAGCAAGAGCCATCCGCGCGACACGGCGACCGGCTCGGTGCCGCTGATTGGCTTCGGCTCGGGCTGCCTCTATCGCGCCCATGCCATCCATGCGCTGGAGCGCGCGGGCCGTAACTGGCACATGGCCTACACCTCCTCCAGCCTCGCCGGCATCCAGGCCGCGGTCGCCGCGGGCCTCGGGCTCAGCATCCTGTCGGAGATGTCGATCCAGGCCGAGCATCGCGTGCTGACGGCAAAAGACGGCTTTGCGCCGATCGAGCGGACCGAAGTCGCCCTCATCGCCGCCCCTGAGGCCAGCCCCGCGACGCTGCGGCTGGCGGATCGGCTCGCGGAGTATTGCGAGAGCGTGCAGGCGAAGGCGGCATAGGGCGAGATCATGCCGCTACTCCACTGTCGTCCCTGCGAAAGCAGGGACCCATAACCACAGGGATGTGTTGCTGAAGCAGGCTGTGGCCCCAGCGTCGCGCAACAACGACGATCGGTGGTTATGGGTCCCGGGTCGCGCTTCGCTTGCCCGGGACGACACCGAGTGTGTGTGGCGCGGCACGCGAAGGCGGCGCAGGGCGAGGTTGCGCCGCTACTTCGCTGTCGTCCCTGCGAAAGCAGGGACCCATAACCACAGGGCGTAGTGAGAGGTTAGGCTGGAGCCACAGCCTTGTTCAACAACGAAGCCCTGTGGTTATGGGTCCCGGGTCGCGCGGAGCCTGTCATCGGGCGGCGCTTCGCGCCGACCCGTTGGCTTGCCCGGGACGACACCGAGAATGATGCCAAGCTGGAGTGGACTGGTCACGACCATCAATAACACCGCGACGCCGCGAACGCGTGGACGCGGTTGTCGCCGAGCACGTGGGCCATGAAACCCGGCGATCCGAAAATCCGCGCGAACGCCGCGTCGCGGATACTGAGGCCCCCGGTGTAGGCGCCGAACGCCGGCATCACCGCGCGCTCGCCGTCGGATGCGAAACAGCGCCGCTCGATCGAGCGGCCGCGGGTCGGCACCCGTGCCTTGGGGTGGAGGTGGCCGGCGATCTCGCCGGCAGCGCCGGTCGGTTCATGGCGGAACACGATCGGGCCGATCGCGACCTCGGTCGCGACCACGCCGCCGAGACTGGGCGGCAGCGCCGGATCGTGGTTGCCCGAGATCCAGATCCAGTTGCGCCGCATTTGCAGCGCCGCGAGTGCCTCGCGATCCGGCTCCGACAAGCGCGCATGCGCATCGCGATCGTGAAAGCTGTCGCCGAGCGCGATCACCTGCCGCGGATCGTGCCGCGCGATAACGGCGGCGAGCCGGCTCAACGTCGCGACCGTGTCGTAAGGCGGCAGCAGCACGCCACGGCTGGCAAAACTCGAGCCTTTTTCCAGATGCAGGTCGGACACCACGAGCAGGCTCCGCTCTTCCCAGAACAGCGCGCCGGAGAAATCCGCCACGAAGCCGACATCCGCCACCGTGACCCTCGAAACGCGCATGTCGTCACCGTCTCGTAAAGCTAGCGCGCTTGCCGCCACGTCCTGTTCCCCAAAATACCAGCGTTATGTCGTCGCCTCCCGCACGAGTTCCTCGGCCGCCTCGGCCAGAAGCTCGTCGGATGCTTCGCCATAAACTGACTCGCGGCCGATTTCCAGCAGCGCGGGCACGGCAAGCGGAGAAACGTGGTCGAGATCCTTGTGGGTGATTCGGCCGTGAATGCGTGAAAGCATGTCGCTGAGGCGGCGGAGATCGAGCAATCCCGTGGCGGCATCGCCGCGCGCGGCACGCAGCAGCACATGGTCGGCCTGGTGCTTGCGCAGCACGTCATAGATCAAATCGGTCGAGAACAGCACCTGGCGGCGCGACTTCTCCTCGTCGGTGAAGCGGCGCGCGATCAGCCCCGAGATGATGGCGCAGTTGCGGAAGGTGCGCTTCATCAGCGCGGATTCCGCGAGCCATGCCTCGAGATCGTCGCCGAGCATGTCGGGGTCGAACAGCGCGTTGAGATCGAGCTTGCCGTGCCGGATCATGAAGGACAGATCGCCGACGCCCCACACCGCGAGCGCATATTCATTGGCGACGAAGCCGAGTGGACGGGCGCGGGCGCGCTCCAGCCGGCGCGTCAGCAGCATGCCGAGCGTCTGATGCGCGAGCCGGCCCTCGAAGGGATAGCAAACCAGGTAATGGCTGCCGCCGCGCGGAAAGGTTTCCACCAGCAGCTCACGCGCTGCCGGGACGCGTGAGAATTTTCGCTGCAGCGACAACCAGTCGTGCACCTGGTCCGGCAAACCGTTCCAGGCCCGGCTGTTGTCGAGCAGCTTGCGGACGCGTTCGGCGAGATAGGTCGACAGCGGGAACTTGCCGCCCATATAGGACGGCACTTTTGCATCTTTGTCATTGGCGCGGGAGACATAGACCTGGTCTTCAACCAAGGCCTCGTAGCGCACCACCTCGCCGCCGAACACGAAGGTGTCGGCGGGCACGAGACCTTCGATGAAGACCTCCTCGATCTCGCCGAGCATCCGGCCGCCGCGGGCGATCGCGCCGGTCGACCCGCTTCCGCCGGCGCGCGAGCGCACCAGCCGCACCTTCAGCATGGTCTCCTCGACGATGGTGCCGACGTTGAGGCGGTAGCTCTGCCGCACCTTGGGATTGGTGACGCGCCAGCGGCCCTGCTTGTCCTGCTTGATGCGCGCGAAACGCTCATAGGTTTTCAGCGCGTAGCCGCCGGTCGCGACGAAGTCGACCGCATCATCGAAATCGGCTCGCGCCAGCGCTGCATAGGGTGCTGCGGTCCTGACTTCATCGTAGAGTTCGTCGGACAGGAACGGCTTGCCGCAGGCGCAGCCGAGCACGTGCTGGGCCAGCACGTCGAGCGCGCCCAAGCGCAAGGGCGGCGTGTCCTGCGCATTCTCCGCGATGGCGTCGATCGCGACGGCGCATTCCAGCACCTCGAAGCGGTTGGCCGGCACCAGCACGGCGCGCGAGGCCTCGTCGAAGCGGTGGTTGGCGCGGCCGATCCGCTGCATCAGCCGCGACGAGCCTTTGGGCGCGCCGATATTGATGACGAGGTCGACATCGCCCCAGTCGACACCGAGATCGAGCGATGAGGTGCAGACCACGCCGCGCAGCCGGCCGGCAGCCATCGCGTCCTCGACCTTGCGGCGCTGCGCGACGTCGAGCGAGCCGTGATGCAGCGCGATCGCGAGCCCGTCGTCGTTCATGCGCCACAGATCCTGGAACAGCATCTCGGCCTGGCTGCGTGTGTTGACGAACACCAGCGTGGTCTTGTTGCGCTTGATCAGCTCATAGACCTCGGGCAGCGCATGGCGCGCACTGTGGCCGGACCACGGCAGCCGCTCGCGGGTGTCGAGCATCTCGACCACCGGCGGCGCGGCGCCACCAGCGATCACGACGTCGGCAGACACGCTCTCACCGCCCGGCTGCGGCACCAGGAAACGCGCGAGCTGTTCCGGCTCGGCCACCGTCGCCGAGAGGCCGATGGCGCGCGCCTGCGGCGCGATGGTCCAGAGCCGCGCAAGCCCGAGCGACAGCAGATCGCCGCGCTTGGAGGTGACCAGCGCATGCAGCTCGTCGAGCACGATGCGTTTCAGCGAGGAGAACAGGAAAGGCGCGTCGTCGGAGGCGAGCAGCAGCGCCAGCTGTTCCGGCGTGGTGAGCAGAATATCCGGCGGATAGCGCCGCTGCCGCTGTCGCCGCGACACCGGCGTGTCGCCGGTACGGGTCTCGATCTTGATCGGCAGCCCCATCTCGGCAACCGGCGTCTCCAGATTGCGCGCGATGTCGACCGCGAGCGCTTTCAGTGGCGAGATGTAGAGCGTATGCAGCCCGCCGCTGCGGCGAACGCCGCGGCCGGTGGAGATCAGGTTGGGGCGGACTATTTCCGCTCCGATCTCTCCATTCGCGAGCTCGTCGGGCTCCCTCCCCCTGAAAGGGGGAGGGTTGGGGTGGGGGTCAGCCGCTTGCTCCGTGCCTGCGGCTGACCCCCACCCGTCACGCTCCGCAGCGCTGACGCGAGCGGGCGCGCGCCGACCTTCCCCTTTCAGGGGGAGGTGAGCAGGAGCAGCGCCGCCAAATCCTTCCCCGCTCAACTCCACCAGCGTCGGCAAGAACCCCGCCAGCGTCTTGCCCGCGCCGGTGGGCGCAATCAGCAGCGCGGAGCGTTCCTCGTGCGCCTTCGCCAGCAGCGCGAGCTGATGCTCGCGCGGCGACCAGCCGCGCGACGCGAACCAGTCGCGAAACCGGCGCGGCAAGAGGTCGGCCGTTTCCGACGGCGGAACGGAAAGGAGATCGAGCGTCGACACGCCCAAGAGGTAGGTGGTTCAGCGGGTTTCGTCGAGGGCAGGACGGAAATGGCGGCAGGTGGCAGGGACCGCCAGCTCGCTCTGTGGGCCGCGAAGCGCCTGGAAGTCACCTCGCCGCCTGCGGGGAGAGGTCGGATCGCATCGTCAGACGCGATCCGGGTGAGGAGGTACAGGTGTCTCAGCTCACACTGCCTGGTGGAGAGAGCCCCTCCCCCCGCCCTCTCCCCGCAAGAGCGGGGCGAGGGAGACGATAGTGCAGCGCAAGCCCTACTCCGTCATCGGCTCGCCCAAGAGATCCCAGTCCTTGCCGTTGAAGATCGAGACATAGAGCGTCTTCATTGGCGTGTAGTCGTCGGGCGTATAGCTGTAATTGATGCCGTCGAGGAAATAGGGCGAGTGGAAGCCGGCCAGCGTGGTGGCGTGCTTCAGCACGTTGGCGCGGGTCAGATCGTCGCCGCAGCGGCGCAGGATTTCGCCCATCGTCGCCGCCTGGCCGTAGCCGGCGAAGGCGATGGTGTTATCAGGGTCGATGTTCGGCAAATACTTCTTGCGCAGCTCCTCGAACGCGACGACGTCCGGATCCTTTTCGTAGCGGGGCACGCCGACTTCCTTGTTGTAGCGGATCGCGACGATGTCCTTGGCGTTCTCGAGGCCCGCGGCGCTCAGGATCGAGCGGCCGGTCGAGCCTGCCGACAACAATTGCAACGGCTTCCAGCCGAGCTCGGCCACCTTGCGGATCGACTGCGACGTCGCCTTGCCGGTGGTGATGTTGTAGAACACGTCGGCGCCCGACTTCGACAGATTGATGAGCTGGGAATCGACCGTCGGATCGGTGAGATCGTAGGTCTGCTCCATGATCACCTGTGCCTTGCCGCCGGCATCGGCCAGCACCTTCTTGAACGGGCCGAGGAAGTCGCGGCCGAAATCATCGTTCTGGTAGAGGATGCCGACCTTGGCGTTCGGCTTCACGCTGACGACGTGCTTGGCGAGAATGCGGGCTTCGGTCGGATAGAGCGGCAGGCCCGCCATGGTCCATTTGAAATTCTTCGGGTCGTTCCACTTCGAGGCGCCGGTGTTCAACAGCAGTTGCGGAACGCCCTTGGAATTGAGGTACTTATGCACGGAGGTCTGCGGCGCGGTACCGAGCGAGCCATAGAGCGCCAGCACCTCCTCCTGCTCGACCAGGCGGCGCGTCGCCTCGACGCATTTCGGCGCGCTGTAGGCGTCGTCCATGGTGAGGAATTTCACCTTGCGGCCGTTGATGCCGCCCTTGTCGTTCAGCATCTGGAAATAGGCTTCGCCGACGCGGCCCAGCACGCCATAGAGCGAACCGGGGCCGGAATGCGGCACGGTCTGGCCGAGCTTGATCTCGGTGTCACCAGCACCCGGATCGTACTTCTTGTCGGCGGCCCGGACGAACGGCGCGGGCAGCACGGACGCTGCGATGACAGACAATGCAGTGGCGCCGAACTCGCGCCGGGTTTGCTTTTTCATTGGTTCTCTCCCTGAGGCGAAAAGCTCTCGCATTCCGCCCTGCGGCGGGCAAGCGCGAAGTCGCGGCTTTGCGGCGCAATGCCGCGTCACGGCAAATGCGTAGCGTGTAGACTCAAGTTGGGATCCGGATGCGTCGCTCTCTTCCCTTCTCCCCTTGTGGGAGAAGGTCAAGCGGTCACGGCTTGACGGCGACGGCGACTAGCCCGGGCACCGGGGTGTTGTCTTCATTGCGCGCCGAGAGATCGTCGAGCAGAGCGAGCGTCAGCCCCGCGGCGGCGACCGAGGCGCGCACGTAAGCTGCACTGTGGGCGTAACGCAGCCCTTCCCCGAGGATGACCCCCTCGCCGCCATGGGTCTCGGTCGTGAAGGCGAGCACGCCGCCCGCCACCAGCACGCGCGTGGCCTCGGCGAGCACGGGCGCGAGATCGGCGACATAGACCATCGCATCCGCAGCGAGGATCAATTCAGCGCTGGCGTCCGGCTTGCCCGAAATGCCCTTCAGCATGTCGTCGACCTCGAGCTCGGCATAGAGCCCGGTGGCGCGCGACTTGTCGATCATCCGCGGCGACAGGTCGATGCCGACGAATCGATCGACGTGCTGCGCGAATGCTGCGGCCGCCAGTCCGGTGCCGCAGCCGAGATCGATCGCGCGCTTGAAGAACGCCGGCTTCCTCGCAGAGGCACGCACCGACAGCACCGCCTTGAACAACAGCGCCGGGCCGCGATAGCCGAGATCGCCGACCAGCGCGGCCTCGAAGCGCGGCGCATATTGATCGAACAACGTCTGCACATAGCCCGGCGGCATCGCGCTGACGGCCTCGACGCCGAGCTGCATCAGATGCAGGCCGGCGCCATGGCGGTCCTCGGGATCGGCGTCGCGCGCGGCGCGGAAGGCTCCGATCGCAGCCTCGCGCTGGCCGAGCTCTAGGCGGATCTTGCCCAGCATGTACCAGGCCGACGGGAATTTCGGCACCAGCTCGATTGCCTGTTCGAGCAGCTCGGCGGCAGCCGGCAGATCGCCCTTCAATTGCAGGTCGCGCGCGAACTCGTAGCGGCGGTCGGCAACGAGGTCGCCGGAGGACAGAAACAGGCGGGGGGCCATTTTCTCTTAGGGAACCGATCTTGGCCAAGTCTGGCCGTCCATTAAAACACGGACTTTTTCCGGAGATGAATGCGCGGGTCAAGCCCACGGATGACGGCTAAACATCGCGGATCGATCGCCTATATAGGGACAATGCGCCCGCAAGACATCCTGATGCCCGTCCCGGCCGGGCTTTGCTGCAAGCCCGGCGGCTTCCACATCGATCCCGTCAGGCCGGTCGAACGGGCGCTGATCACGCATGGCCATTCCGACCATGCGCGGGCGGGGCATGGCGCAGTGCTCGCGACCCAGGAAACGCTCGACATGATGCGGCTGCGCTACGGCGAGAACTTTGCCGGCACGACGCAGGCGGTCGCTTATGGCGAGGAGATCAAGCTCGGCGACGTCACGGTGACGTTTCATCCCGCCGGCCACGTGTTGGGCTCCGCCCAGATATCCGTCACCTGCACGGATACCCGCATCGTCGCCTCCGGCGACTACAAGGACGCGCGCGACCCGACCTGCGCGCCGTTCGAGCTCGTGCCCTGCGACGTCTTCATCACGGAGGCGACCTTTGGCCTGCCGGTGTTTCGCCATGGCGATGCCGCCGATGAGGTGAAGAAGCTGCTGGCGTCGGTCAGGCTGTTTCCGGAGCGCGCGCACCTGGTCGGCGCCTATTCGCTCGGCAAGGCGCAGCGCGTCATCGCACTGCTGCGCGAGGCCGGCTACGACGCGCCGATCTATCTGCACGGCGCGATGGAGAAGATCACCGGCTATTATCAGGAGTGCGGCGTTCCGCTCGGCGAGCTCAAGCCCGCGCGCGGCATGAAGAAGGCCGAGCTCGCCGGCACCATTACACTGGCGCCGCCGAGCGCGACCTCCGACGTCTGGACTCGCCGCTTTCCCGACCCGGTCACCGCCTTCGCCTCAGGCTGGATGCGCGTGCGCGCACGAGCCCGGCAGGGCGGCATCGAGCTGCCGCTGGTGATCTCGGATCATGCCGACTGGGACGGACTGACGGCGACGATCGCCGCCACTGGTGCCGGCGAGATCTGGGTCACCCATGGCCAGGAAGACGCGCTGGTGCATTGGTGCAAGAGCAAGGGCCTTGCCGCAAGGCCGCTCGATCTGGTCGGCTATGGCGACGAGGACGAGGGCGAGACGGCAGAGCCCACCGGCGAGGCACAGCCCGCCGGCGAGGCCGAAACATGAACCGCTTTGCCGAGCTGCTCGACCGCCTCGCCTATGAGCCGGGCCGCAACAACAAGATCAAGCTGCTGGTTGCCTATTTCCGCGAGACCGAGGATCCTGACCGCGGCTACGCGCTGGCGGCGCTGACCGGCGCGCTGTCGTTCAAGCACGCCAAGCCGGGCTTGATCCGCGACCTGATCACCGAACGCACCGACCCGGTGCTGTTCGGCTACTCCTATGATTACGTCGGCGATCTCTCCGAAACCGTCGCGCTGATGTGGCCGAAGGCTGGAGCAAATTACGTCGAGTCTTTCCTGGGCCACCCCTCTCCCCAACCCTCCCCCGCGAGGGGGGAGGGAGCCCAACCGTCGTGCTCACCGCACAGCGATATTGAGATAATTGACGTGAGTGAGGGACGCACCGGTGGATGGGTTCCCTCCCCCCTTGCGGGGGAGGGTCAGGGAGAGGGGTACCGCGGGCGAGATAGCAGTGAGATTCTACGCACGCACAACAACCCGCCTCCTCCCACCCTCACCGACGTCGTCACCACGCTGCGCACGCTCGGCAAGGCCGAGCTGCCGGCGCAGCTGGCGCGCTGGCTGGACGAGCTCGACGAGACCGGGCGCTGGGCGCTGCTAAAACTCGTCACCGGTGCGATGCGGATCGGGATCTCGGCGCGGCTGGCGAAGACCGCGGCGGCCGCGCTCGGCGACAAGGACCCGCACGAGATCGAGCTGATGTGGCCGGGCCTGTCGCCGCCCTATCTCGAATTGTTCGCCTGGCTCGAAGGCCGCGGCGACAAGCCGGTCAACAGCGATCCGACGCCGTTCCGCCCGGTGATGCTGGCGCATGCGATCGAGGATAGCGATTTCGCCAATCTCGACGCCGCCGATTTCAGCGCGGAATGGAAGTGGGACGGCATCCGCGTGCAGGCTGTCGCCGGCCGCGATGCGCGCGGCCACATCCAGGCGCGGCTCTATTCACGCACCGGCGAGGATATCACCGGCAGCTTCCCCGACCTCGTGCCGTCGCTGCATCTGCAAGATACTCTAGATTTGAAGCATGATGACTCCCGAAAACCGCTTCACACTTTTCGGCATCATGCTTCATTCGCGATCGACGGCGAATTGCTGGTGCTGCGCGACGGTCGCGTGCAAACCTTCAACGTGTTGCAGCAGCGGCTGAACCGCAAGGTGGTTTCGCCGAAGCTGATCAAGGAGTTTCCGATTCACTTACGCGCCTACGACCTGCTCGGCGACGGCGAAAACGATTTGCGCGAGCTGCCCTTCACCGAACGCCGCGCACATCTCGAAGCCTTCGTCGCCAGGCTCAACGATCCGCGCATCGATCTGTCGCCGACGGTCCCGTTCGCGAGCTGGGAAGAACTGGCCGCGGCGCGCGCCGATCCGAAGAGTGCGGGCGCCGGCGACGATGCCGACGCAGTCGAAGGCGTGATGCTGAAGCGGCGCGACGCGCCCTATCTGCCCGGACGCCCGAAGGGCCCGTGGTGGAAGTGGAAGCGCGATCCGCACATCATCGACGCCGTGCTGATGTATGCCCAGCGCGGCCACGGCAAGCGCTCGTCCTATTACTCCGACTACACGTTCGGGGTCTGGACCCGTGGCGATGCCGGCGACGAGCTGGTGCCGGTCGGCAAAGCCTATTTCGGCTTCACCGATGAGGAGCTGTTGCAGATCGATCGCTTCGTCCGCCGCAACACCACCGAGAAGTTCGGCCCGGTGCGGCATGTCGTGCATGAGCCGGATCAGGGGCTGGTGCTGGAAGTCGCCTTCGAGGGCTTGCAGCGCTCGCCGCGTCACAAATCCGGCGTCGCGATGCGTTTCCCCCGGATCAGCCGTCTGCGCTGGGACAAGCCGCCGCGCGAAGCCGACCGGCTGGAGACGCTTGAACGGATGTTAATCTCCATGACAGGAAGTTAAGCCCGAAGCGCGCATGGCAGCCATTGATCGCGGCTCGCGATTTCCCATGTGCTGCGCCGTGACCTATAATGCGCAGGCGATTCCGCCAGGAGAATGTGATGCCAGACGACATCCGGGACTTGCCGGCCGGCCAGAGCCAGAGTGACGGCCTGTACCGCTTTCTCGGCGGATCGCCGCTCTCGGTGGCGTTCCGGCTGATCCTGCTCTCGATCCTGGTCGGCGTCGTGCTCGCCGCGATCGGCCTCGACCCGTGGAATATCCTCAACAGCGTCCGCAGGCTGTTCCAGACCATTTGGGATTTCGGCTTCGACGCGATCAACTGGGCCTGGCGCTACTTCCTGCTCGGCGCGGTGATCGTGATCCCGATCTGGCTGTTGTCGCGGCTGTTCGGCGCGCCGCGCGGCCGCTGATCCCAGGGGAAAGCTCGCAGCCGATGCAATTGCGATTTGTCGGCTGCGGCGATGCATTCGGCTCCGGGGGCCGCTTCAACACCTGTTTCCATGTCAGCGGCGAGCGCGTCAATTTCCTGATCGACTGCGGTGCGTCCTCGCTGCCGGCGCTGAAGCGGCTCGAGATCGACCGCGACGCAATCGACCTGATCCTGATCACGCATTTCCACGGCGATCATTTTGCCGGCCTGCCGTTCTTCCTGCTCGACGCGCAATTCCCCCGCCGCACCCGGCCGCTGGTGATCGCCGGACCCGAAGGAATCGAAACGAAATTGCCTGAGGTGATGGAGGTGATGTTCGAGCATTCCTCCAAGACCACACAGCGCTTCGATCTGTCCGTCGTCACGCTCGCACCGCAGGAGCGGCGCAGCTTCGGCGAGGTGAGCGTGACGCCCTATCCGGTGGTGCATGGCGAATCCGGCGGGCCGCATCTTGCCTATCGCATCGAGGCCGAAGGCCGCGTCGTCAGCTACAGCGCCGACACCGAGTGGACCGATGCGCTGATCCCGGCCGCGCAGAACGCCGACCTCTTCGTTGCCGAAGCCTATACCTACGACAAGATGATCAAGAACCATCTCAGTCTGAAAACGCTGGAGGCGCATTTGCCGGCCATCAACGCCAGGCGCGTGGTGCTGACGCATCTGAGCGACGATATGCTCGGCCGCGCCGACAACCTGCCGTACACGGCCGCGAGCGACGGCATGGTCGTGGTGTTCTGACCATGCCATGCCTTGTCGGCCGCCCCTCCGCCACCGCATTGCTCTGAGTACAATTCCGGCATGGTCGCGCGACGGATGTCGCGATAGAAACGCCTATTCCTTGCAACTGTAGCCATGCACGCACCCATCCACCCAAAGATCACGACCCGCCAGGTGTTCGCCATCGCCGGTCCCGCGATGGTCGCCAACCTGACCACGCCGCTGATCGGCATCGTCTCGACCACGGCGATCGGCCGGCTCGACGATGCCGCGCTGCTCGGCGGGGTGGCGATGGCCTCGGTGATCTTCGACTGCCTGTTCTGGCTGTTCGCCTTCCTGCGCATGAGCACGCTGGCCTTCACCGCGCAGGCGCAGGGCGCGGGCGAGCCGCAGGAATATGCCGCGATCCTGGTGCGCGGCTTCATCGTCGCCGGCCTGATCGGCGCTGCGCTGATCGCGTTGCAGGTGCCGCTGGCCGCAGTCACATTCCAGCTGATGGGCGGCAGCGAGGGCGTCACGCGCGCGGCCAAGAGCTATTTCATGATCCGGATCTGGTCGGCGCCGCTGGCGCTCGCCAATTACGTCATCCTGGGCTGGCTGGTCGGGCAGGCGCGCGCCAATCTGGCGCTGGCGCTGCAGATCGTGATCAACCTGATCAACATGGCGGCAACCGTGCTGCTGGTGCAGGTCTACGGCGCCGGCATCGCCGGTGCCGCGATCGCCGCCGTGCTTGCCGAGACATCCGGCTTCGCCGTCGGTATCGTCGTGGCGTGGCGGATCTCGCAAGGCGGCTTTGCCGTTCCTGCGGCCACCTTGTTCGACCGCGCCAAGCTGATGCGCATGCTGGCCGTCAATCGCGACATCATGGTCCGCACCGCAGCGCTGATCGTCGTGTTCCTGTTCTTCACCGCCAAGGGCGCGCGCGAAGGCGACGTCACGCTGGCGGCGAACTCGGTGCTGAACAATTTCCTGCTGGTGAGCGCCTTCTTCCTCGACGGCCTCGCCAACGCCGCCCAGCAGCTCTGCGGTCGCGCCTTCGGCGCCCGCGATGCACGCGGCTTTGCCGATTCGACCCGGTTGGTGCTGCTGTGGGGCGTCGGCTTTGCGCTGGTCGTCTCGGCGCTGTTCGCGCTGTTCGGACCGGCCTTGATTAACCTGATGACGACAAGCGACGACGTGCGCCGCTATGCGCGCGAGTTCCTGGTGTTCGTGATCCTGGCACCTCTGCCCGGCGTGTTCGCGTTCGGCTTCGACGGCATCTATGTCGGCGCGACCTGGGCGCGCGAGATGCGCAATTTGATGCTGGCCTCGCTCGCGATCTTCCTCGCCGCCTGGTGGGCGCTCAGCGGATTCGGCAACACCGGGCTGTGGATCGCGCTGCTCGGCTTCTACGTCGCGCGCGGCGGCCTGCAGGGCCTGCGCTATCCGGCGCTGCTGAGGAAGTCGTTCAAATCGTAGCTGCGTAGCCCGGATGGAGCGAAGCGAAATCCGGGGACCTATGCCGCAGCGAGACTGTCCCGGATTGCGCTTCGCTCCATCCGGGCTACGGGCAATTACCTGACAGGCCAATCCTCGGCCGTGATGGTCGCGGCATCGGCGCCGACGATTTCCGACAGGGAGTCACGGCCGGTCCGCAGCAGGGTCGAGGACAGATCGCGCTTGATGTCGTCGACCAGGCCGATGCCCTTGTAGACCAGCGAGGAATAGAGCTGGATCAGGCTGGCGCCGGCGCGGATCTTGGTCAGCGCGGCGCCGCCGCTATCGATGCCGCCGACGCCGATCAACGGAAATGCACCTTCGACGCGGACATAGGTTTCGGCGACCATCCGGGTCGAGAGGCGGAACAGCGGACGGCCCGACAGGCCACCCTGCTCCCTGGCCCGGTTCTCCTCGCGCAAGGTCGAGGGCCGCGCCAGCGTGGTGTTGGCGACGATCATGCCGTCGACGTGCCGCGAACGGGCGATATGAACGACATCGTCGAGTTCGGTGAGGCTGAGATCCGGCGCGATCTTCAGCAGCACCGGCGAATCGCCGGCGTTCTTGCGCACGCGCTCGCGGGTATCGATGACCCGTGCCAGCAGATCGTCGAGCGCCGCCGATTGCTGCAGATTGCGCAGGCCCGGCGTATTCGGCGAAGAAACATTGACGGTGAAATAGCTCGCGACCGGGGCAAACGTCTCGATCAGCTTCACATAGTCGGCGACGCGGTCGGTCGAATCCTTGTTGGCCCCGACATTGACCCCGATGATGCCGCCGCCGCTGGCGCGCGCGGCGAGCCGGCGCAGCACGGCTTCCGCGCCGTCATTGTTGAAGCCCATGCGGTTGATGACGGCCTCGTCGCGCTCGAGGCGAAACAGCCGCGGCCGCGGGTTGCCGGCTTGCGGCTTCGGCGTCACCGAACCGATCTCGACAAAGCCGAAACCAAGCCGCAGCAGCGCGTCGGGCACCTCGGCGCTCTTGTCGAAACCCGCCGCCATACCGATCGGGTTCGGAAAGTTCAGCCCGAAGGCGCGCACCGCGAGCTTGGGATCATCCGGCCGCTGCCGGATCGGCGGCAGCAGCTTCAAGCCCTGGATCGCCATGCGATGGGCGTCTTCGGGATCGAACCAGCGCAGCAGCGGCAGCGAGAAGGCGTCGAAGGCACGGATCACGGTTTGAGCTCCGGAACGTCGTGGCCGCCGTCGGAGCGCGCACGCAGGCTGAGGATTTCGGTGACCGCGCCGAGGTCGAGTTCGCCATAGAGATGCGGGAACAGTTCGTCATTGCGCGAGCGCTCCCAGCGCAAGGCGTCGCCGAGCGCATCGGCATCGACCGCGACCAGGAACAGGCCGGTCTGCCCGTGATAGTGCTTGCGCGCGGTCTCGGCCACCTGGGAGGCGGTGGAAAAATGGATGAAGCCGTCGCGATTGTCGTCCGCACTGCCCAGGTAGACGCCCTGTCGCTCGGCCTCGCGCCAGGCCGAAGCGGGGGTGATTTTGTAGATCATGGGCACGGGCCGGCCTTCCCTTTTGTCCTTGAGTCTCTTGGGGTTTTATCCGGATTTGAGGGGAAATGCCCCAGACGCCATATGGCGAGCGAGGGACCGTATCGGCGGCGGCGGCGCAACTCAAGCGGTGGGGGACACATCCGACGGCAGATTTGCGGAAACGCCAGGTTTCAGGTAATAATTCCTACCATCCGGGGTGTCCTCGATGGCCAAACAGTCCAAAGCCGCCCGACCGCTGACCCACGCGCAGGTCTGGGCCGCGCTCGACCGGCTCGCCGAACGCGCCGGCCTGTCGCCGTCCGGCCTTGCCAAGCAGTCCGGTCTCGACCCCACCACCTTCAACAAGTCCAAGCGCGTGACTGGCGACGGGCGCGAGCGCTGGCCGTCGACCGAATCGCTCTCCAAGGCGCTGGCCGCGAGCAATGCCAGCATGGAGACCTTCGTGCAGTTGCTCGGTGATGGCCCGCGCGCCGGCCAGTCGGTGCCGTTGCTCGGCTTCGCGCAGGCCGGCGCCGGCGGCTATTTCGACGACAGCGGCTTTCCCGCCGGCAAGGGCTGGGATGAAGTGGCGCTGCCGGCGACCACCGACGAGCACGCCTATGCGCTGGAGATCGAGGGCGACTCGATGAAGCCGGCCTATCGCGAAGGTGACATCATCGTTGTGTCACCCGCGACCGCGATCCGCCGTGGCGACCGCGTCGTGGTGCGCACCACCGGCGGCGAGGTGATGGTGAAGGAACTGAAGCGACGCACCGGCAAGGTGCTGGAACTCGCATCGCTCAATCCGGAGCACCCCGACCGCATGCTCGATGCCGAGGAGGTCGCGTGGATCGCGCGCGTCGTGTGGGCGAGCCAGTAATTCGACGAACCCATCGCCCCCCCGTCGTCCCGGGCAAGCGAAGCGCGACCCGGGACCCATAACCACCACACGTCCTGCTGGAGAAGGCTGGGGCCACAGCCTGCTCTGACAACCCAACCCTGTGGTTATGGGTCCCTGCTTTCGCAGGGACGACAGCGGAGATTGCGGTTGCGCCTCGCTACCTGCGCTTACGTCGCGTAGTCCGGCTCCTTGCGGTCCAGCATCCGCTTCAGCGCATCGAAATGCCGCTGCGCCGGGCTCGGGCCGTTGTAGAGATGGTCGTCGCGGAAATCGCGCTTGGTCTTCTCCACCACATGCTGCGGCAATTGCTTGAGCGGCTGCTGGGTCCACATCGCATAGATCTGCACCTGCGCGGCGCGCTCGATGTAATAGAGCCGGTCATAGGCGTCGGCGACGGTCTCGCCGACGGTCGAGATGCCATGGTTGGCCATGAACAGGATGGTCTTGTTGCCGATCACCTTGGCGAGCCGCGCGCCCTCCTCGGGATCCAGCGCAGGGCCGGTGTAGAGATCGTCATAGGCGATCGCTTCCGACAGCCCGACCTCGGTCTGACCGATCTCCTTGATGCGCGGATCCTCGAGCCGGGTCAGCGCGCTCGCATACGGCATATGGGTGTGGAACACCGCCTTGGCCTGCGGCAGCGCCTTGTGGATCGGCGCATGGATGCAATAGCAGGAGCGCTCGACCTCACCCTCGCCTCGCTTCACCTCGGCATCGTCGATGCCGACTTCCATGAAGGACGATGCGGTGACCTCCGACCAGTGCATGCCGAACGGGATCTGGTAGTAGCGGTCGCTCCGGCCGGGCACCACGAAGGTCAGATGGTTGAAGATGCCTTCCGAAAAGCCGTGGTTGTAGGCGAGCCGATGCGCCGCTGCGAGATCGACCCGCGCCTGCCATTCCTCGGCGCTCGAACTGTCCTGCAGCGATATCGGCGAAACCCTGAACTGCATGCGCATGCTCCCATCTGTGCCGGCCTCTCGACGGAGGCCGTGCTGATTTTGTGGGACGGAGTGTAGCGCAAGCCGGCCGCAACCCCGGCTGAAATTGCCGGGGATCAGCCATCCGGATTTTGCGGCGCTACGCCGCAGCCGTGGTGCCGTAGCCCGGATGGAGCGCAGCGCAATCCGGGACACCTGGGGCCGCCGGGAACGCTTCCCGGATTGCGCTGCGCTCCATCCGGGCTACACGTTCCTCAAACTACGACGACCGCGCCAGCGCGCCGTCGATCATGTTGACCGCGTTCTGCACGCCGTACACCGCGACGAAGGAGCCGAACCGCGGGCCCTTCTCCTGGCCGAGCAGCACCTGGTAGAGCATGTTGAACCAGTCGAGCGAGACGCCGGGACGGCCGTCCTTGCCCTTCTTGACCATGTCGAGGAACGGCTCGCGGCGGCCGATCTCGTAGACCACGTTCTGGATGTCTTCCGCGGTCGCGGCGGCCGGCATGTTGGCAAGCGCATCGCGCAGGTCCTGCAGCGCGGCGCGCTCACCTTCGGTGGGCTCGCGGAACTGCTTGGTCGGCGCCACGAAGTCGCGATAGTAGTTGATGGCATAGCCGACCATCGCATCGAGCTTCGGATGGCTCTCGGGCGTCACGCCCGGACGATAGCGGCCGATGAAGCCCCACAGCGTCTCGGCGTTCTCCGCATTCGACGACGACACCAGCGTCAGCAAGAGCTGGAAGGTGACGGGCATGTCAGCCTGCGGCGGCTTGCCGGAATGGATGTGCCAGACCGGATTTTGCAGCTGCTGCCGCGCCTCCTGCCGCGTGAAGCCGTCGAGGAACTGCTGGTAGTCGTCGACATTGCGCGGGATGACGTCGAAATAGAGCCGCTTCGCCGCCTTGGGCTCGCGATACATGAACAGCGACAACGATTCCGGCGAGGCGTAGCGCAGCCATTCGTCGATCGTCAGCCCGTTGCCCTTCGACTTCGAGATCTTCTGGCCCTTCTCGTCGAGGAACAGTTCGTAGTTGAAGCCTTCGGGCGGCGTGCCGCCGAGCGCCGAGCAGATCTTGGCCGACAGCTTCACCGAGTCTATCAGGTCCTTGCCGGCCATTTCATAGTCGACGCCGAGCGCGTACCAGCGCATCGCCCAGTCCGGCTTCCATTGCAGCTTGCAACGGCCGCCGGTGACCGGAACGGTGACGGACTCCTTGGTGTCGGGATCTTCATAGGAGATCGTGCCCGCCTTGGCGTCGTGCGCCGTCACCGGCACGTAGAGCACGAGGCCCGTGCGTGGACAGATCGGCAGGAACGGCGAGTAGCTCGCCGCGCGCTCCTCGCGCAGCGACGGCAGCATGATCGCCATCACCTTGTCGATCCGCTCCAGCATGCGGAGCAGGGCGGCATCGAACCGGCCGGAGGTGTAGTATTCGGTCGAGCTCGCGAATTCGTAGTCGAAGCCGAACTGATCGAGGAAGGCGCGCAGCCGCGCGTTGTTGTGCTGGCCGAAGCTCGGATGGGTGCCGAACGGATCGGGCACCTTGGTCAGCGGCTTGCCGAGATGCTGCGCCAGCATCTCCTTGTTCGGCACGTTGTCCGGCACCTTGCGGAGGCCATCCATGTCGTCGGAGAAGGCGAGCAGGCGCGTCTTGATCTTGTCCTCGGTGAGCACACGAAAGGCGTGGCGCACCATCGTGGTGCGCGCGACTTCACCGAAGGTGCCGATATGCGGCAGGCCCGAGGGGCCGTAGCCGGTCTCGAACAGCACCTCGTCCTTCGGATTTTTCTTCAGCCGCGCCACAATCGCTTTCGCCTGCTCGAACGGCCAGGCATTGGATTGTTCGGCGAGCGCCCGCAGGTCGCTCGGGCTGGCAGCAAGATCAATCACGGACATTTCTTCAGGCTTTCTCCAAAAAGGCCGCGAAAACTAACGCTTTCGCGGCAAAATGCAAAACGACGCTCCCTCGCCCCGCCCTCTTGTCCGCCGAAGCCCGCCTTCCGGCGAAGGCGGATGCGGGGAGAGGGGCTCTATCCGCGTAACCAGCAAGAGAGGAATTCGCGGAGGGCCCCCCTCACCCGGAATTCAAGCTGCGCTTGAATTCCGACCTCTCCCCGCAAGCGGGGCGAGGTGAAGATCACCGCGTCAGAACGGGCTGATCGAGAAATAGCGCAGCCACAGATCGGTGAAGCGGCCTTTTTCCCAGATCCGGAACAGCGCCCAGTTCAGCGACTGCCGGAGCAGATCGTTGCCCTTGCGCACGGCGATGCCGACGCCCTCGCCGAAATAGCGGCTCTCGACAAAGGGACCGCCGGAGAAGGCACAGCATTCGGCGGAATCGGTGCCGTTGATCCAGAACGCGAGCGAGATCGCATCGCCGAAGATGAAGTCGACCTCGCCGCGGCGCAGCGCCGCGCGCAGCGCGTCGTTATCCGGATAGGAATGGATCTCGGCGTCGGTGAACATCGCCTTGAGGTAGGCCTCGTGCGAGGTGCCGGCGATGACGCCGACCTTCTTGCCCTCGAGATATTCCGGGCGGATTTCCGGCATCACGTTGTCGCGGCGCGACACGAAGCGCGCCGGCGCGCGGTAATAGGGATCGGTGAAATCGACCTTGGCGCGCAGCTGCGGCGTCACCGCCATCGACGCGATGATGGCATCGCCCCGGTTGGTCGCCAGCGCATCGATCAGGGTCTCGAAGCGGCGCATCTGGATGGTGCAGGTGACCTTGATCTCGTCGCAGAGCGCACGCGCCAGGTCGACATTGAAGCCGGCGGGATTGCCGTCTGGACCGGTGAAGTTGAACGGCGGATAGTCGGTCTCGGTCAGGAAGCGGATCACGGTGAGGCGCGACAGGTCGGGCCGATCCGGCCGTCGTCGCGGGTCCCAGAAGCCCGGCACCGCTTGCGGCGCGGCTTCGGCGGCCTTGGGCGGCTGGTTCGGAGGCGACGGGGCGGCAGCAGCCGGGGGCGTTGCTACGGGGGGCGTCGCTGGTGCCGCTTGTGCGGGGGCAGGCTTGGCGGGCTGGGCCGGCGCAGGCGCCGGCTTGGCCGGCGGTGTCTGCGGCGCCGAGGGCGTCTGCCCGAGCGCAGGCTCCGCCGAGGCCAGCAGGGCGGCCGCCATCATCCCTACGGCCAGGCGGAGCTGGCGCGAGCGGACGGCAAAGGGTTGGGCAGACAGATTTGGCATAACCGGCAATATCAGGGAATTGAACGGCTTATAGACCATCCGCCACCTGATGCGAGCGCCGAATGGGTTAATTCTGAACCGGAAATGGCGGCTAGAGATACCGTTTGAGATCGGTCGCCGCCTCGTCCGGCGTCCGTTTCAGATTGAACGGCGCGACGAAATGGCCGTCGCGGTCCATCAGATAGATCAGCGCGGTGTGATCCATCGTGTAGTCGCCATCCTTCAGCGGCACCTTCTTGGCGTAGACCCGGTAGCTCGACAGCACCTTGGCGATCGCGGCGGGATCGCCGGTCAGGCCCTTGAGGTGCGGATCGAAGCTCGAAAGGTAGTCCCTCATCGCTGTGGCGGTGTCGCGTTCCGGGTCGACCGAGACGAAATAGGCATTCACGCGGTCGGCGTCCTTGCCCATCGCCTTCAGGACCTCCGAGATCTCGAACAGCGAGGTCGGGCAGATGTCCGGGCAATGGGTGAAGCCGAAGAAGATCAGTGTCGGCTTGCCCTGGAGGTTCTTGTCGGTGACGGTCTGGCCGGACTGGTCGGTAAGCTGGAACGGCCCGCCGATCGCGGCTGGCGCGGCGACGGTGCGCAAGCCGCCGACCGCCCACAACATGAGGAACAGGCCGACCGCCAGACTGCCCGCGAAGGCAGCAAAGATCACCAATGGGCGCGTGGTCCGGGGCATGATGCTAGAGCGTCCTTGTCAGAAGCAGGCGGCGATGCCGGCCGTGATCATTTCGAAAAACACCGCGGTCCCGTAGTGGAACCAGAGCGCGGCAGCGGCGAGCAAGGCCAATCCGCCGATGCCAGCAGCGCCCCACAGGATTGCAGATGCCACCCGGCCCTGCGGAGCCGTCACGAGCTCGGATCGGGTGGAGATCGGCTGAACCATGCGGTTGAGATAAGCCGGGTTCCGGCAGGCAGCAAGCGCAATGGCCATCGCAGGCCGTCAAATGATAGCGAGGCGCTGCCCGGCGCCAACCTCGCCATGCCCGGACTGCCGGCCATGACGAGAGAGGGCGCTCGCCGAGATCGGGCTCAGCGCGCGGGCTCAGCGAATTTGGGCGCCGAGGCCTGGGCGTTGAGGTAACACGGCCTGTACAGCGCCTGCAGTTGTTTGCCGCGCAGGAAGATCATGTGCCGGGTCAGGCCACCGCGGTCAGCGATCCATCTGCGCACCGCCGGAGGGTACATCAGGTACAGCATATGGGTGGCTTCGGGATTGGGGACCGGGCGGCCGTTGTCGCCGTAGTCCCAGGCGGCATGGAAGCCGAGACTGGCGTGCGAGGTCACACAGATCCGGTCATGCGGGACCTTGCCGAGCACGATGGTACAGGCCGAGGCGCACAGCCCGTCGATGATCACGGTCTCACCCGATGTGCGCAGGTCCTGATACTTGTCGACATAGATGCCGATCTTGCCGCCGCGATCGTCGGCGATCCTGACCACTGCCTGAGACGCCCCCATTCCCGCCAGCAGGAGAACCGCAGCGAGCAACCCCGTCATCAACTTCATTTTGGCCAGCCCCAGTCGAAACCGAATCTGTTTGGTCTGTGATGCAAGACAATCGTGAGCGTGTTGCCGCCGCCGATTTTTGTCCAGACGAGCGAGGCCGGTCAAAACAAATTCAAATTGGGTGTTGCGCGGGCGCTGCAGTGGCGTGTGGAAAAGGTCCCAAACTGGAACAACTTGCCGCAACCATTTGGTGCCTCGCCGCCACAGGCAAGGTCCATTTGGCGTTGACCGCGCACAACGACGCGGTCTTGAATTCCGGCGGGACGGGGGAAATCAAGATGGCTGACGATGCAGATGTGATCGTGATCGGCGCCGGACTTGCCGGTCTGGTCGCCGCAACCGAGATCGCCGACGCCGGCAAGCGCGTCATCGTGCTCGACCAGGAGGGGGAACAGAGCATCGGCGGTCAGGCCTTCTGGTCGTTTGGCGGATTGTTCCTGGTCGATTCGCCGGAACAGCGCCGGCTTGGCATCAAAGATTCGGCCGAACTCGCGATGCAGGACTGGATGGGCACCGCCGGTTTCGATCGCGAGGAGGATCACTGGCCGCGCAAATGGGCCGAAGCCTATGTCGCGTTCGCGGCGGGCGAGAAGCGCGACTGGCTGCGCGCGATGGGCCACCGCATTTTCCCGGTGGTCGGCTGGGCCGAGCGCGGCGGTTACGACGCCATGGGCCCCGGCAATTCGGTGCCGCGCTTCCACGTCACGTGGGGCACCGGCCCCGGCATCGTCGAGCCGTTCGAGCGCCGCGCGCGCGAGGCCGCGAAGAACGGCCAACTGGTGTTCAAGTTCCGCCACCGCGTCGATGCACTCAGTATCAGCAACGGCACGGTCGATGGCGTGAGCGGCGCGATCCTGGAACCATCTGATGTCGAGCGCGGCAAGAGCTCCTCTCGCAACGTCGTCGGTGATTTTTCGCTGCGCGCGCAGGCGGCGATCGTCGCCTCCGGCGGCATCGGCGGCAATCATGATCTGGTGCGGCAGAATTGGCCGAAGCGGCTCGGTGAGCCGCCAAAGTTCATGATCTCCGGCGTACCCGAACATGTCGACGGCCGCATGATCGGCATCACTGAGGCGGCAGGCGGCCGGCTGATCAACCGCGATCGGATGTGGCACTACGTCGAAGGCATCCAGAACTGGAACCCGATCTGGCCGCGTCACGGCATCCGGATTCTGCCGGGACCGTCGTCGCTGTGGTTCGACGCCACGGGCAAGCGGCTGCCGGCGCCGCTGTTCCCGGGCTCCGACACGCTCGGGCAACTGCACTACATCATGGGCACGGGCTACGATTATTCGTGGTTCATCCTGACCCAGAGCATCATCAAGAAGGAGTTCGCGCTGTCGGGCTCCGAGCAGAACCCCGACCTCACGGGAAAAAGCTGGCGCATGACCATCAAGCGCGCCACCAACAAGGGCGCGCCGGCGCCGGTCGAAGCCTTCAAGCAGCACGGCGCCGACTTCATCGTGCGCGACAATCTCACCGACCTCGTCGGCGCCATGAACAAGCTCGCCGGCAATGACCTCTTGCAGCTTGATGCCATCAAGACCCAGATCGAGGCGCGCGACCGCGAGATCACCAACCCTTACGTCAAGGACGCGCAGGTGATGAACCTGCACAATGCGCGGCGCTATATCGGCGACAGGTTGATCCGAACCGCCAAGCCGCACCGGATCCTCGATCCCGAACACGGCCCACTGATCGCGGTGAAGCTCAACATCCTCACCCGCAAGACGCTCGGCGGCTTCGAGACCGACCTCGATTCGCGCGTGTTCGGTAACGATCACCAGATCATCCGCGGACTCTATGCAGCCGGCGAAGCCGCCGGCTTCGGCGGCGGCGGCGTGCACGGCTATCGCTCGCTGGAAGGCACGTTCCTCGGCGGCTGCCTGTTCTCGGGCCGCAACGCAGGGCGTGCGGCCGCGAAGGCGGTGGGCTAGTTTGGACCCGCCGGGTGTGAACCGGCGGGCCTTCTTGTTGAGCCCGACTTCAAGGCGTGAATGCCTTCAGGCTGTCTTGGTGAAAAGCGTCAGGACGCCGTTGGCGAGATTGACGGCGACAACTTGTGCCGAGCTCATGCCCTTCGCCCTGAGCGCGGATACGGCTTCCTTGGACGCGTCGATGGAACCCCGCAGGTTCTTCAGGTCGTCCTCGCTTGCCTTTGCGACGACAGCCTCGACCTTTGACCGGACCTCAGGCTGAAGTTCCTTGACGTCCACGACCTGTATGCTCCGGATGACGGTGGACTCGTCGGACTGAGCCTGCGGCGGCGTCTTCGGTTGCGTTCCCTGCACTTGTGCCCAAGCAGGTGTTCCAAGCGAGAGCGCCGCAGCGATGACGGATGCCGTAGAGATGCGCATGAGCATTCCTTGTGTTGATTGCCCCCAACACCCGGCGTGAACGCATTGTCCTCGCTAATGGTTCCGGCCGGAAATCCGCTCTCCAGACTGGTGCAGTATGACGTTGTGGGACCGTCGCAGGAGGCGTTGCCAAAATATCGAAAACAACCCCATGCAAAGTAGCCGGTGGTGGCCGGCGTTCGACCAAGCAACTTGACACGTCGGGCAACTCAGGAGCATACTTCTAATATTCCGAAATTGCGCGAAGTTCCGCTCACTCGAAGGCTGTCGCATGTGGCCTTTTACGGACTTCTGCAACTGACGCTTCCACGCCGTAGGCGGGAGAGCGAACGCGCCGTATTCGCGGCCACAGCCTGATCTCATCTTGCTCTAGGGCGTGAATTCATAAGCGCCTTGCGGCTGCTTTGAGGTGCAGACCGGAAAGCGTCAGCGCGCTCTGAACCTTACCGCTTTTGACCCATAGCGGTCATCGCCGATCGTCGGTCTAATACGGTGCCTCGTCTGACCCAGAATTACGAGCGAACGCGCGCCGGCATACATGACGCATTGCTGATCACTGGCTGCAGAGCACGACGTTCATAAGCTCTGCGATATTCCGCGCACCAAGCTTACGCATGATGTTGGCGCGATGAAAGTCTACGGTTCGCGGGCTTATCTTGAGCGCGCGAGCGGTCTCCTTGCTGGAGGAGCCCTTAACCAACTGTACCAAGATTATCTGCTCACGCTCAGTCAGGCCTTCGGCTCCTCTTCCAGTGGCACCGATATCCGCGAGAACGTCCCATCTTCCATTACGTATACTGATCGAAAGATGATGCGTCCGGGTGACATCAAGTATATCGGCTGCTCTGCTCGCTTCGAGCGGGTAGGTACAGAGCACGATCATCTTTCGTCCATCAAGGGTATGATGAAGCTCCGCTTCATAGTCGTTGAATTCGCTCCACATGCCGTTCTCGCACCAGAACGCGTTCCCGCTCACGCGCAGTCCCGCAAAGCCTCTGGCGAGGGCCTCATCGAGCTTGTCGTGCCAGCTGTTCGTGATGCGCCGCGGGTCGAACCTATCTCCCTTGAGATACCATTCGTATCCGGGGACCAGCTCGAGCCGACCTTCACGCACAAGTTCGTCGAATCCGGGAACGCTCGCGCGGAGATGGCTGACCGCCGCCGCGGTGCTCACCGGGTCCGACAGCGCCCAGATGCAGAGCTCGTTGTCAGCTAATCCCGTGCTCAGATACCTGACGTGAACGTCCAATAGATCCTGCGGTGTCTCATAGAAAAGGCAAAAGTGAGTTCCCCAAGGGCGATCACCGATGACGCAAATTCCGGTACGACGCAATTGAGCGGATTTCGGTCTGGGAGGCTTAGCGCTGACCATCGGCTAGTAATCTCCAGTGCGCATCTTGCCCCTCCGCCTGCATAATCCGACTTTCGCGCCAATGTCCAGTGTTCACTAGTGTTCACAATCGCTCCGTTCGTATGATCAAAGAACGCGCTCACCCTGTTCTCGTGGAGAAATTCTCAGCGTGGCTGTCGCATCTTCACAGGAAAAGTCGTCGGGGTTGCTGCTGGACAAACCTCAGCAGCCTCCCCGTTGATCGACGTTTGAAAGCACTGAAATTCCGGCGATGAAAACATCGATCGCACCGTCATACGCATCCGCATAAGAGTAGGTCGCCAGGAACGAATTCAACACCTCATGCAGGACAAAACCGCGCACGAGGCTCCTCAGCGTACACAGGGCCGTGTTCGCGGCATTGTCGTAGACGCCGCACTCCGCAAGCAGGTCGATCATAAACTCGTTGAGGCGCGCGTGCGCCTCATTCCATTCCGGACAATCGGTCGTGGGAGGGCGAAGAGCCGATGCCGCTAGAATGGGACGCTCTAGCGCATATTCCCGCATCGCATGAGCTACGGATCTGAGAGCCTGACGAGAGGTTTTATCGCGGCGCGCGGATTGCAATCGGTCAAGGAGCCCTCGGCAGGCTTTCAGCGCAAGAAACTTCCGCATTTCTCTAACTGAGCGCCTTTCGCCCGTATACATCTCGAGCTCGGTGATCAGCTCGTCAGCAAGTCTTCTGTCCCACGAAGTCGACACAATCTCCTGGACCGAGCAGTAGTGCTGAGAGGCCGGCTTTGTCCTATCCAAACTACAGTGGGAAGCCAGCGCGGGGGCCAGCGAGTCGCCAAGCATCTCCCCTCCAATGCTGTCGCGCATCGCATCGCCTGGCTGGCGCTTGTCTGGCTCCACTGTTGGTGAAGCCGGTCGTACCTGCGTCGGTTCGGCGCGGCAGCTGTCGTACCGGTCGGCCTCGGTGTGGGGCTCCGTTGGCGTTGCCGACGGCTCATTAGAGCTGCGTTGCAGATCCATTGTCATGCTCTGGAAGCTAGCTCTAGGTGTGCCGACTCCGCCGCTAGTGCAAAGCTTGGACGCATGCGCTGATATTCGACTTCGATTTGTTGCCCGCGCATCCGGACCCGCCTGCAGCGTCGATAGACCGGCTTCACTGACGACGTGAACAGCAAAAAAAACTCCCGAATTTCTCGAGGCCACCTAGCCTGAAGCCGCGCGCCGCTATCCCAGACGCTCATGACAAGACAATCCATCGACCACATGCCGTCTATGGACATGCATCTCGCGTAAAGTGGAGGATCGAATGTTACGCGCTTCAGCTGCTTTCGAAGTGCCGAAAAACCGACAGTTTGCGGCCGAGGCCGTCCACGCTTTCGAGCTTGGGCAAGAGGGGCGTCGCCGGTCTGTAGCTGAGCCGGAAGATCCATCGCCTCCAGCGGCTGCGTTGCTGTCGATTGAATGACACGAGTGTTCATCGAAATACCCATCGCGCGGCATCCGTGTGTTTCCGCGGCCTAACCGCGTCGAACCCGCTCTTCTCGCCGGGTTAATGATGTATTACGGCCCGATCCCTGATGAATGCGGAGCGCGGCCTCTCCGGTTAAGTCGATTTGGCATGTCAAATACGCGGGCAACGCTGGTCTGCCTACTAGTAGAGTTGCGAGGTGCGCGCTTGTTGCCGAATCGGCAAGCCAGCTTTTGGCACGAACCGGACCAGTCGGGCCGGTCTGGCGAAGTCCATTGATTGGGGCAGACCGGAAGTCACCGGCTGAGGGTCAACACGGCGCTTTTGACCCGCAGCGGATCCCAGCACGTCGCCAGGCGACGCGTGAGTGCCCAAACTGGCGCGCGGCGACAATATCCGATCCTTAGACGAAAGCGTTAGCATCTAGTCCTGCGAACCTCTCAAGTTAGGCTCAAGAATACGCGGGGCCGTTTGCGCGCATTAACGTCCCGTTAGTTTCATCTCCTGAAATCCTCACCCACCAATCAACCAACCGTTATTGCAACCGCTGATAGACAGAAGACGAATCCCTCAAGGCTACGTGTTCATGAGCCTCGCTGCCGCACTGATTTACTGGGTCATCATCGCACTCTGGCTTTCTGTCCTGACACCGGTGTGCGTGGCGTTTGTCCGCAACCCCCGAACCTTTGGTGCGGTGCGCCTGTTACTGTCCGTTATCGTGATCGACACCGGTCGGAATATCATCGAGAACCTGTATTTCGGTTTGTACTTCGGCGGTCAGTACGGACTGTTTCCGGCCTCCATTGTCGGAGTGCTGGGCAATCCTACCTACCTCATTCTTCCGAAGGTGATGAACGTCGTGGCGGCTAGTGCGGTGTTCGGCCTACTCGTGTTGCGATGGCTTCCTTTGGCCTCGAAAGAACGCGCTGACGCCGATGCGACCGTGCACGAGAAGATGGAGGCCTTGAAGCAACTGGCCCACTTCGACCAACTGACGGGCCTGCCCAACCGCGTCAGCCTGCATAAGGATATCGACACGATATTGAGGGAACGCGCAGGCAATCCCGCCCATCCGATCACGGTCGCGATGGTCGATCTCGACGGATTCAAGGACGTAAACGATACACTTGGTCATGCGGTTGGTGACAAACTTCTGCAGGAAGTCGCGGGACGGCTGACATCCGTATTGGATGAGAACCGCGTTTATCGGTTGGGCGAACACGAATTCGTCCTTCTGCTTGAGAATTGCGGCGATCCATCGGTTGCGGCCGACGTCGTGGAGACCATCCTGAAACGCCTTACCGCGCAATTTGAAATCGATGGTCACCAATTGTTCGTCACCGCGAGCTTTGGCCTTGCGATTGCACCGGCCCATGGTTCGAACGTCGATGATTTGCTCGCCAATGCCGACCTCGCGCTCCATGACGCGAAAGCGGCTGGTAGTCAGTCGTGTCGGCTCTACGTCCCGACCCTGCGCGCGCGAGCTAACCGTCGCCGCGAACTCGATACGGAGCTGCGGCGTGCATGCGCTAACCAAGAGTTTGTCATATATTTCCAACCTCAGGTGAGATCGCGCGATGGCGCCGTGATTGGTGCTGAAGCCCTGCTTCGCTGGCACCATCCGGAGCGAGGCCTTTTGGCGCCGGGAGCCTTCATCGACGCGCTCTGCGAAAGCGCGGTCGCGATTGAAACCGGCCGATGGATCCTCACCGACGCGTGCAAGACAGCGGCCAGTTGGCGCGCGAAAGGCCTCCCGCCAATTCGCATGGGCGTGAATCTCTTCCCCACCCAATTCCGTAACGGCTCACTGCTGCAGGATGTCGAGCAAGCCTTGTCCGAAAGCGGCTTACCTGCCGATGCCCTCGAGCTTGAAATCACCGAGAACATTGCGCTCGGTCGTGAGGAAGGAACGCTGTCACCGCTGAGAGCATTGCGAGCGCGAGGTGTAGGCATCGCTTTCGACGATTTCGGCACGGGCTACGCCTCTCTCAGCTATTTGACCCGTTATCCGCTCACGCGGATAAAGATAGACCGGAGCTTTATCCAGAAAATCGGTGCGCATTCCGCCGCGGAGGACACCGCTATCGTGCGTTCGATCATCGTGATGGGACGCAACCTTGGACTTGAAGTTATCGCCGAAGGCGTCGAAACCACGGCCCAAGCCGATTTTCTAAGGGTGGAAGGTTGCTCGGAATTGCAAGGGTTCCTGTTCTCTAAGCCGCTTCCGGCCGACGCATTTGAAAACTATCTGCGATCAGCCATATTTTGCGGACCTGAAGTCGGCTCGCGCCGCTTCGTTCTGTGAGCGGCCAATAAGTTGCCGAATCGATCGAGTTCGCTTGCGTTCTGGGTCGCCAAGCGAGACTCTGCGGCAGCGGGCGGCGCGCCCGAGGCCGAACGCGCTGATTGCCGATTGGGAAGTAGCGAATAGCCGTTTTCGCCACTTCCGGATTTGGCCCAAAGCGGCGGCCCCGGAATGTCGCCTCTCGCGCCGCTATTGGGCGCTAAGCAGAGGTGAGCCTGAAAGGGTCTCGTTGCTTTGACGAGTTCACGCTCTAATCCGCCTCCGCGCTCGCGAAGCGGACGCCGAACGTGTCGGCGTTGGCTTCGCCCCAATCGTAGAGCGCCTGCAGCATCGGCTTCAGCATCTCGCCGCGTTTGGTCAGGCAATAGTGCGAGGAGCCGCCGCCGCGCTCCTGCTTGACGAAGCCTGAATTGCAGAGATCGCGCAGGCGCTCCGTCAACACCTTGTCGCTGAGCTGCGGGATGTCGTGGCGCAATTCGCCATAGCGCATCGGCCGGAGCTTCAACCGGCTCAGGATCACGGTCTTCCATTTGCCGCTGAGCTGATCAATCGAGAACTCGACCGGGCAACCATATTTGCGCTTGGTCTTGCGGATCATCGCAACCCTCCCGCGGCACTTTCCATCTGGTTCGTTGAGAGCCGCCGTCGATCCATCTAAGCACGCTTTGCACGGGTTGGGCGAGTTCAGGGAGATCATTGCAAGGCATGACAGAGGACAGTTCCGCCCGAGGCCCGAGCGACCAGCAACACAAGCGCAAGCGCATCATCGTCAGACGCAACGGGCCTTACGAACCCGACCCCGGCATTCCCGTTGTCGATCATCTCGGTGTGCCGATCGCAGCCGAAGCGCCGGTGCGGCTCTGCCGCTGCGGGCAATCGCAAACCAAGCCGTTCTGTGACGACAGCCACGTCACGCGCGGCTTCACCGACGCCAGGGATCCGCGGCGCGTGCCCGACAAGCTCGAAATCTATGCGGGGCAGCAAGCCTACGTGTTCGACAATCGCGGCACTTGCGCGCATTCCGGCTTCTGCACCGACCGGCTCAACTCGGTGTTCCATCTCGGCAAGGAGCCTTTCATCGCGCCGAGTGGGGCGCGCCTCGACGACCTCATTAATGCGGTGCGCAGATGCCCATCGGGCGCGCTCGGCATCGGCATTGGCCCGGCGCGGGATGCCAACCTGTCCGACGTCGAGCGGCCGCCGCAGATCGAAGTGTCGAAGGACGGTCCCTATCGCGTCACCGGCCAGGTCGAACTGGTCGACGAGGATGGCGCGCCGGTCGCGCGGAACGCGGGTGCGTCACTGGAGCATGTCAGCCTGTGCCGCTGCGGCTCGTCGCTGAACAAGCCGTTCTGCAGCGGGATGCACTGGAATGTCGCATTTCACGATCCCGTTCCGGATCCGATGCGCGAGCCGACGCTGTTCGAATGGGCCGGCGGCTATCCCGCGCTGCTCGACATGACGCGCATCTTCTACAGCCGCTATGTGCCGGAGGATCCGCTGCTCTCCCCGCTGTTCGCCGAGATGTCGCCGGATCATCCCGAACGGGTGGCGGCGTGGCTCAGCGAGGTGTTCGGCGGGCCGCGCTTCTACACCGAACGCTATGGCGGCTATCGGCGGATGGTGTCGCAGCACATCGGCAAGGAGATCAGGCCGGAGCAGCGCGCGCTGTGGGCCACCTACATGGTGCAGAGCGCCGACGATGCCGGGCTGCCGTCCGATCCGGAATTCCGCGCCGCCTTCGTCGCCTATATCGAATGGGGCTCGCGGATCGCGGTGGAGAATTCCGGCACCGGCGCAAAACCGCCGCCGAACATGCCGGTGCCGCGCTGGTGGTGGGTCTGCAACGCAACGCCCGCCGCGCGGCCGCCCGCAATCGCAAGCGATACGCAGGCCGCAAACCAAGTCAGCAGCACACCGCCCGGTCCAGATGAAGCGGTGCAATTCGAGCAGCACATCCGGCCGCTGTTCCGGTCGATGGACCGCAACTCGATGCTGTTCGCCTTCGACCTCTGGAAGGAGGCGGATGTCACCAAGCACTGCCGGCAGATCCTGGCTCGGCTGGAAGCCGGCACCATGCCGTGCGACGGCGCCTGGCCGGCCGAACAGGTGGCGCTGTTCACTCGCTGGGCCGATGCGCGGGACGCACCGACCGGATCGTGAAGCCACGCTCCGGACAGACTGGTTGAACCCGCCTCGCCGGCGTGCTGCAATCGCCGCAGAAGGCGGGTTTCTTTGGCGATGCGACAGTGTCCAATCGGTTTGCTGGTTCTGGCTGGTGCACTTGCGTTGAGCGATGGGCCGGCAGCTGCGGATTCGCTCGTCATCAACGGCACGACACGAACATTCACGTTGCAACCTCCGGCCGCGAAGCCGGCGCCGCTCGTCATCGTGCTGCACGGCAAGACCCAAAGCAGTGCCGACATGATCACGCGGACGTCGTGGCCGTTGATCGCCCGGCGCGACGGCTTTGCGGCGGTCTATCCCGATGGGTTGAACCATGCCTGGGCCGACTCCCGGCCGGACCAGCGGCGTGCCGGCAATCCGCCGCCGGAAGGCACCGACGACGTCGCCTTCATCACCCAGTTGATCGCGAAGCTGGTGGGCGACGGCATTGCCGATCCGAAGCGCATCTATGTCACCGGTATCTCCAACGGCGGCGCGATGGCCATGACGCTCGCCTGCGAACGCGCCGACCTGTTCGCCGCGGCGGCCAGCGTCGTCATGAACCTGACCGATGAATCCGCCCGCGCCTGCCGGCCCGCGCGTCCGGTCCCGATGCTCCTGATGAACGGCACCGTCGACCCGCTGATCCCCTATCAAGGCGGCCGCGGCACCAGCTATTTTGCAGTCGACGGGTTCTGGTCGACCGAGCGCACACTGGAATTCTGGCGACGTGTCGATGGCTGCGAAACCAGGGACGCCGCAACCACTGACCTGCCCGACCGCAATCCGTCCGATCAATCGACCGTCACGCGAATCGACTCGGCCTGCCCGCAGGGACGTGACGTCGTGCTTTACCGCGTGAATGGCGGCGGTCATCGCATGCCCGGCCACTTCCCGGACGCGCATTTTACGAAGTTGGCGGCGATGCTGCTCGGGCCCCAAAACGGCGACATCGACGGCGCCGACACGATTTGGGCGTTCTTCGCGCGATTTCCGTGAGCGGTGCTGCAAATTGTGCAGTGGCGGTGGTCGCCGTGACAGGCTAGAGGGTTGGTTCTGATCAAAATCAGAACCAACCTCTCGATCTCTTGTCTTGACGCGTTTTCTTCACGCGAACCGGTAGCGACTTCGCTTGAAAACGCTCGAGACAGTGCCCGCCAGTCAAGTGGAGACCCAAATGAGCATTCAGCGTTTCGAAACCGGCCCGCGCATGAGCCAGGCCGTCGTGCACGGCAACACCGTCTATCTCGCCGGCGTCGTCGCCGGCAAGGCCGCGGGCGGCAGCGTCACCGACCAGACCAAGGACATCCTGTCGATCATCGACGGCCACCTCGCCAAGGCCGGCACCGACAAGTCGAAGCTGCTCAGCGCGACGATCTACATCACCGACATGAAGACGTTCCCGGAGATGAACGCGGTGTGGGACGGCTGGGTCTCGGAGGGTAACACCCCGGCCCGCGCCACCGTCGAGGCCAAGCTCGCGGCTCCGCAGTACAATGTCGAGATCATGGTTGTCGCGGCGAAGTAGGCGCGACGCAGGTCATCGCGACAGATGCCCCGGATTGCAAATTGCAGTTCGGGGCATTTCATTGGCACCTCATGCGCTGATCCGCGATCGCTCGGCCGCAGCCTCACCGAGATCGGACTGAAGCCAACGCGCAATCCGACGCCACGAACCAGCCAGAGCCTTGCAGCCCATGAACAGGCCGAGGTGACCACACGGCTCGATGCCGCGTTGCAGCCACGCCGGCAGCGTGCCTAACAGCCCGATTGTCGCAAAGGCCTGATCGGGTGGAACGACGATGTCGTTCTCTGCCGCGAGCACGAATACTGGCAATTTCACTGCAGCCAGATCGATTTTGCAACCAAGCGCGACGATGTCTCCCGCCGCGATCCGGTTCTGGCGAAAGATCCAGTCGGTCACTTCCAGGTAGTAGGTGCCCGGCAGATCAAGCGTCTCGTCGTTCCAGCGCGTGAAGCGTTCGAGCAGCGCCCGTGCATCCTCCGGCTCGCCGTCGAGTTGCCGCTGCAGCGCCGCTTCCACATCAAGCGTGCTGAGCGGGAGGCTCCAGATCTGCAGCATGTTCTTGCCGCTGACGATCCCCTCTCCTTGACGCACCATTGCCTCGAAGCTTTGCTGCGGAAGCGAGGCGACCATCTTGGACAGTTCGGATGGCACCGAGACGTCGACCGGGCTGCCTGCAAGCACGAGCCGCCGTACCTTTCCGGGAAAACGTGCTGCATAGAGCAGCGCCAGCCATCCGCCCTGACAGAGGCCAGCAAGATCGACGGGCGGCCCGATCGTGTCGACGGCCACGTTGAGATCGGACAGATAGGTGTCGATCGAGAAATATCGCATCTCCGGTGCCGCCGAGAGCCAATCCGTGAGATAGAGACGCGTAATACCCGCGCCCTGTAACGCCTCCATCAGGCTGTGGCCAGGGGCAAAATCCGCTATCTTCGCACGATGCAGCGCGTAGGGCGCGCAGACCAGCAGCGGCTGGCCTTCGACCGCGTTCGAGAAGTCCAGCAGGCGCATCGACGGCAATTGCAGCGCGACCGAATTGGCTGTCGTCCACGGCAGCGCCGCGACTTCGCCCGCCGCATCTGTCGGCTCGGGCGCGCGACTGGGGTACCACTGCGAGTAGATATCGAGCGCCAACCGCGTGGCTTCAAACGGCCATAGCCAAGCGTGCTGCACCCAGTTGGGGCTCGCACTTCGTTCCGCTGGGTCCGCCTTTTCGTGCAAGCTCATTCACCGATTGATCGCCACCGGGATAGTCCGACCGGCACGGGTCGAAGCCTTGACCCTGATCAAGAACCGACGAATTCACGTTGATCACTTTACGCCAAAACCGCCAGGACGGCAGCCAGGCCGGGACGTCACGATCTCGCGATCCCGGCACGGCTTGCCGCCAGGCGGGGACACCGCCGCGTTAGCGACTATGCGGCACGCGCCGCGGTCTTCTCCGCATCGAGCCTGCGCGCGAACAGCCAGCGGAAATAGGTCAGCGGCGCATCGGCGCCGATCGCAAGCAGCTGATAGTCCGGATCGACGTCGAGCACCTTCTGCTGCGCCTCGATGAAGTCCTTGTCCTCGTTGAAGGCCTCCTCGAGGGAATGCCGCAGCGACAGCGCGATATTCGGATTGTCGATGTCGAAATCGTGCAGGTAGTTCCAGAAGAAGTGCGTGGACGAGCGCGTTTCCGGCGTCATGAACTGCGCGTTGCGGTATTGCCGCGTGCCCGGAACCTGAACGCCCTTCTCCACACCCTGCCCGGCCGGCGCAAATGTCGTGTCGAGCGTGAAGATACCCGGCACGATCATGCGGCCGATATTGCGACGATCGACCTTGTCGTCGCGGTTGGAAATAACCTTCTTGTGGTAGGGCGGCGCGTCGGCGCCCATGTGCCAGCGCTCGACACGGAATCCGTCGTCCAGCTTCTCGATCGCGACCGGCTTGGTCCTGTAGGCGTATTCCTCGGAACCGCCGAGCGTGTTGGTGTGCACGAAGGCGAGATGCGCGAAATCACTGAGGTTATCGACGATCAGGAGCCAATTGGCCTTGTAGTGCATATAGCCCGGCAGGCCGCGCCATTTGGGATCCTCGAGCGGCGGATAGTCGAGGATCAGCTTCGGATCGGCCTTCTCGGGATCGCCGGTCCAGATGAAGATCATGTTGTAGCGCTCGACCACCGGATAGCTGCGGACGCCGAGCTTGGCGGGGATCGCGTCCTGACCCGGGATCTGGATGCACTTGCCGTCGGCCGCGAACTTCATGCCGTGATACATGCACCTGATGTCGTCACCCTCGACGCGCCCCATCGAGAGCGGCGCGGCGCGATGGCAGCAACGGTCGTCGAGCGCGACCACCTTTCCGCTGGCGCCGCGATAGAGCACGATCGGCCGCTCCAGGATGGTGCGCGCCAGCTTCTTGCCGTCGATCAGCTCGTGGTTCAGCGCCGCCACATACCAGGCGTTGCGCAGGAAAATTCCGTCATCGGCCATGTCACCCTCCCAATGCACTATTGCTTGCAATGAGGTTAGGTGATCTCGGTCATCGGGATAATCCGATTTGGCTGGACACACTGTACCGCTGGATGGACAATCGGCCATGGAATGGCGCGACTGGGAGGTGTTTTGCGAGGTTGTCGAGCATGGCGGCTTCACCGCGGCCGCGCGCGTGCTCGGACATCCCAAATCGAGCCTCAGTGCTGCGGTGCAGCGTCTCGAGGCCAATCTCGGGCTGCGGCTGATCGAGCGGACCACGCGGCATCTGCGGCTGACCGATTCCGGCGAGACCATCTATCGCAAGGTGCGCCCGCTGTTCGCCGCGCTGCACGACACCCATAGCGAGGCGCTGGCGATGTCTAGCGCGGTCGCCGGCACCCTGCGCATCAAGGCGCCGTACGAATTCGGCGCGCATCACGCAGGGCCGGTCGCCTGCGCCGTGATGGGCCGCTATCCCGAGCTCGCGATTAGAATCGATGTCGAGCACGACATCGTCAACCCGATCGCCGAAAATTACGACATCGTGTTCGCGATGCTGGAGGCGCCGCTGCCGTCGGCCGGCATCGTGATCCGCCGCGTCTTCACCCTCGAGCGCGGCCTGTTCGCGGCACCGGCGCTATTGGAGAAATTCGGCGAGCCGCGCACGCTGGACGAATTGAGAAAGCTGCCGCTGCTGACCGGTCCCAGCGATCCGCCATGGGCGATCACCGCACCCAGCGGTGTGGTCGAGCATCTCGCGGTGGATCGCGCGCGGCTCACAAGCTCGAATGCGCATGTCCGCCTGCAGGCGGCGCTCGCCGGCCATGGCGTGCTGCGGGTCACTGCGAGCTACACCCGCGCCGCGGTCGCGGCCGGCGAGTTGCGGCGGCTGTTGCCGGACCACGCCTGCGAGCCGCTCAACGTGCACGCGCTGTTGCCGGCGCGGCAATTCGTCCCGGCCAAGGTGCGATGCTTCCTCGATGCGATGGAGGCGCACGCGCGCGGTGATCCGGAGGCTTACATCAGGCCGTGACCGCTGATCGGCTCAATTTTGGCCGATCACCATTTTCTCGGGAACCTGTGCGGCCGGTTGGCATCCAATGGTAATATACCGCCAACAGTGAGGGTGATCCCGCCATGCGCCAGGCCCGTGTAACGTCCCTGCCGCCGATCCGCTCAGGCGATGCCGAGCTCGTGCAGCGCGCGCTTGCCCGCGACGAGGCCGCGATCCGTGCCATCATGCAGGCGAATAATCGCCGGCTGTTCCGGCTGGCGCGCGGCATCCTCCGCAACGACAATGAGGCCGAGGATGTGGTTCAGGACGCCTATGTGCGCGCCTTCACCCATCTGGACCAGTTCCGGGGTGACTCCAGCCTCTCGACCTGGCTGTCGCGGATCGCGATGAACGAGGCGCTCGGCCGCCTGCGCAGCAAACACGCAAGCGTGGAGTGGTCCGAGCTGCCGAAAGGCGCCGTTGAAGCCCAAATCATCCCGTTCCCGCTATCGTCAGCGGACGATCCGGAAAAATCCATGGCCCAGCGCGAAATCCAGCATGTTGTCGAGCACGCGATCGATGAGCTGCCCGAGGCGTTCCGGCTCGTCTTTATCACCCGCGTGATCGAGGGCATGAATGTCGAGGAGACCGCGGATATCCTCGGCCTCAAGCCGGAGACCGTGAAGACCCGCCTGCACCGCGCCCGGACCATGCTGCGCGACAATGTCGAGCGCAAGATCGGCCCCATCGTGATGGAGGCCTTTCCCTTCGCGGGCCGGCGCTGCGAGCGATTGACCGAGGCGGTTCTGAAACGGCTCGGCGTCACAGTATAGATTTTTGGGAACCTCCGGCCGTCCGCGCCATCCAACTCCTGTGCAAGCAACGACGTGCCGTGCGCTACGCCCGGCTCAAACAGGAGTGTCAAACCATGTTCGTTCGATTGAGCATCGCGGTCGCCGCGCTCAGCGTTCTCACCGGCGCGGCGCTGGCCCAAGGCGCCAAGCTGACCGATCCGCAGATCGCGCACATCGCCTACACGGCAGGTGTGATCGACATCAACGCCGCCAAGCAGGCGGAGACCAAAGCTTCCAACAAGGAGGTCAAGGCGTTCGCCAAGGACATGGAGCGCGACCATGAGGCGGTGAACAAGCAGGCGCTCGACCTCGTCAAGAAGCTCAAAGTGACACCGGAGGACAACGACACCAGCAAGGCGCTGTCGAAGCAGGCGGCCGACAAGCTCGCCGAGCTCGGCAAGCTGAAGGGCGCAGCCTACGACAAGGCCTATATCGACAACGAGGTCGCCTACCACAAGACCGTCAACACCGCACTGGAGACGCAGCTGATCCCCTCCGCCAGCAATCCCGAGCTGAAGAGCCTGCTGCAGACCGGCCTGAAGATCTTCCAGGGCCACGAGCAGCATGCCGAACATGTTGCGGCGAGCATGAAGTAAGGAGACGCGCGATGACGCCCGGACGCTATCTCGCAACGCTCGCTTTGCTCGTGCTTGGCGCGATGGCCGTCCCGGCGCATGCGGCCATCATCCAGATCGTGATGGAGAATTTGGTGATCTCGCCGGCCGAGGTATCGGCCAAGGTCGGCGACACCATCGAATGGGTCAACAAGGACGTGTTGGCGCACACCGCCACCGCGAAGAATGGCGACTTCGACGTGACGATTGCGCCGAACAAGACGGCCAGGTCGGTTCTGAGCAAAGCCGGTACTGTCGACTATTACTGCCGTTACCACCCCAACATGAAGGCGGTGCTGACCATCGCGCCATAACTTGCGCGATGACCTCCGAGGTAATCGATCGGCGCAGGCGAACCTTCGATAGTCCGGACAGCCGCACAGTCCGGCCCATCAGAAGGAGAGCAGCATGACCGACCACACGACCATCGCCCGCCGCTATATCGAACTCTGGAACGAGCGGATGCCGAGCCGGCGGCGCGAGATGCTGAGCGAGAACTGGACCGCCGATGCGCGTTATGTCGACCCGATGATGAGCGGCGACGGCCATGACGGCGTCGACGCGCTGATCGCGGGCGTGCAGCAGAAGTTCCCGGACTTCACCTTCAGGCTGATCGGCGAGCCGAACGGCTTCGGTGACCATGTCCGCTTCTCCTGGGGCCTCGGGCCCGACGGCGTCGACAGCCCGATCAAGGGCACCGACTTCGCCATGCTGAAGGACGGACGGATCAGGAGCATCACCGGCTTCCTCGACCAGGTGCCGGGCGCCTGACGCGATTTCCCACGGTCGTCATTCCGGGGCGACGCGCAACGTCGAGCCCCGGAATGACGAGGGAATGGGCCTCCTTGGCGCGAAACGCCATGACTAGCGCCTGGCGCACCGCTTCCACGCCGGCAATGTCGCTGCTAGTCTTCCCGAAACACAGGGAGGACGCCATGAAGGCAGATTTCGCCTTCAAGACTTCGGTCGTCAGCGACATCACGCCGGCGCTGCTGGCGATCGGGCGCGACAGTTTTCCGCAGGCCCTGATCGGCGCGCTGCGCCGCATCGCCGGTGTTGGTCACTGCATGGTGTTCTCGTTCACAGGCCCGCGCTCCGCCGCGTGCCTGCTCGACGTCGGCAACATCCCGACCGGGCGCGACCTCGGGATCGCCTATTCCGAACATTTCCATCAGGCCGACCCGAACCGCGATGCGGTGTTCGAGGGCAAGGCGCAGGCCGTGCCGATCGTGCTGCCGACCTTCGCCCGCCGGATGTACAGCGACGGCTACCGCAAGATTTTCTTCGACGATTCCGACATCGTCGACAAGTTCGCCTCTGCGATCTGGACCGGCGACACCTGCTTCTATGTCAATTTCTACCAGATCACCGCGCAAGGCCGCTTCAGCCGCGAACAGATCGCGCGCCTGGCCGCGGTCGCGCCCGCGTTGACCGCAGCCGTGGCGCGGCACTTCCAGCGCGACCCGGCAGCGGATGCCGATCCGATCGCGCGGCTGAAGACCCTGTTTGCGACCGCCGAACCGCTCGCCAGATTGACCGGCCGCGAGAAGGAGGTCTGCCAGGGCATCCTTTCGGGTCTCAGCTCGGAAGCGATCGCGGCCGAGCTCGGCATCGGGCTACACTCCGCCCTCACCTATCGCAAGCGCGCCTATGACAAGCTCGGCATCTCCTCGCAGAACGAGCTGTTCGCGATCGCGCTGCGCCTGATGGCGTCGGCACGCCAGCTGAACTGACGAGCCTGAGCGGCCACCCCCTCTGTCCCCAACCGTGGGGACAGACCGGTCGCGTGTGCCGGCCTATGCTTGGTTCGAAACCTGAGGCCAACCTGAGATCACGTCGTGAGCACTGCTCCCCATTTCGACATCGATGTCCCCGCCTTCTGGCAGGACCCCTATCCGACGCTGGCGCGCATGCGCAAGGAGGCGCCGATCGCCTTCGTGCCGCAGCTCGGCAGCACGCTGCTGTGCAACCGCGACGACATCTTCATCTCCGAGAAGCAGATCGACGTGTTCTCGTCACACCAGCCCGAGGGGCTGATGAACAGGCTGATGGGCCACAACATGATGCGCAAGGACGGCGATGCGCACATGAACGAGCGCAAGGCGATCTTCCCCGCGGTCTCGCCGAAGACCGTCAGATCGCACTGGACCGCACAATTCGCCGGACACGCGACGCGCATCCTCGACGAGTTCACGCCGGACGGCGTGGTCGATTTCGTGCAGGCCTTCGCGCTGCCATTCTCGGCCGAATGCCTGAAATCGATCACCGGCCTCACCAACATGCGCTTCCAGGACATGAATGCGTGGTCGCAGGGCATGATCGACGGCATCGCCAACTACACCGGCGATCCCGCGATCGAGGCACGCTGCCATGCGGCGACCTCGGGCATCGACGCCGCGATCGACGACATGGTCCCTAGGCTGCGTAAGACGCCCGACCTCAGCCTGCTCGGCGTGCTGCTGCAGACCGACATGCCGATGGAGAGCGTGCGCGCCAACATCAAGCTCGCGATCTCGGGGGGCCAGAACGAGCCGCGCGACGCGATCGCCGGCACGGTGTGGGCGCTGCTGACCCATCCGGATCAGCTGGCGCTGGCGACGAGCGGCGCGATCCCCTGGTTACAGGTGTTCGAGGAATATGCGCGCTGGATCTCGCCGATCGGGATGTCGCCGCGGCGGATCGCAAAGCCCTGGACGATCAGGGATGTCGCATTCGAGACCAACGAGCGCGTGTTCCTGATGTTCGGCTCGGCGAACCGGGACGAGAAGCATTTCGACAGGCCTGATGCATTCGACGTGCGCCGCGACGCCAGCAAGAGCATCGCGTTCGGCGCCGGTCCGCATTTCTGCGCCGGCGCCTGGGCCTCGCGCGCCATGGTCGCCGACGTCGCGCTGCCGGCGATCTTCGACAGGCTGAACAATCTGCGCCTGATCGCGGACAAACCGCCCCGGATCGGCGGCTGGGCGTTCCGCGGCCTGCTGGATTTGCCGGTGACGTGGGACGCGTAGGCGCTCCTACCGCCCCCAGCGCAGCACGACCGGATCGAGCGTGCGCGCGATCTCGATCAGGCCGGCGCGCGTCGCCGGATGCAGCGGTTGCAACGGGTGCCGCACCATGTCCGACTTGATGACACCGCCCTCGCGCATCAGCACCTTGCAGGCCTGCAGCCCGCATTGGCGGTTCTCGTAGTTGATAAGCGGCAGCCAGCGCGCATAGGCCTGCACGGCCTCGTCGCGGCGGCCGGCGAAGAACGGATCCATGATCTGGCGGATGCCGTCGGGATAGCCGCCGCCGGTCATCGCACCGGTGGCACCGGCATCGAGATCGGCCATCAGCGTGATCGCCTCCTCGCCGTCCCACGGTCCCTCGATCACGCTGCCGCCCTTCTCGATCAGGCCACGCAGCTTGCCCGCGGCCATCGGCACCTCGATCTTGAAGTACCTGACATTGGCAAGCTCCTTCGCCATCCGCGCCAGGAAGTCCACCGAGAGCGGCGTGCCCGCGACCGGCGCATCCTGGATCATGATCGGGATGTTGATCGCATCCGACACCACCCGATAAAACTCGTAGATGCCCGGCTCGCCAACGCGGAAGGTCGCGCCGTGATAGGGCGGCATGATCATGACCATCGCGGCGCCGGCGGCCTCCGCCTCGCGGCTGCGCGCGGCGCACACCGCCGAGGAGAAATGCGTGGTGGTGACGATCACGGGAACGCGGCCCGCGACGTGCTCGAGCACGGCATGCATCACGGTCTCGCGCTCGGCATCGGTCAGCACGAACTGCTCGGAGAAGTTGGCGAGAATGCAGATGCCGTGCGAGCCGGCATCGATCATGAAATCGATGCAGCGCCGCTGTCCGTCGAGGTCGAGATTGCCGCTGGCGTCGAAGATGGTCGGCGCCACCGGGAAGACGCCGCGATAGGGACGCTGTGCCGAACTCGTCATGTCAAATCCTCCCCCGTGATGTGTCGCAGCTTGATTCGTCACACCTTGCGGAACGGCAGCGGCGGACCTTCGAGCCTGCGCAGGCCCGGCTCGCGCCGCTCCAGCCACCAACCATACTGCTTCGGCCAGGACGCGAACACCTCGCCGCTTCCGCGGCCAAGCGCAAGCTCGGCATGCAGCGGCCAGTTCGGATCGAACAGCGCCTCGCGCCCGATCGCGACCAGATCGGCATGGCCGCCCGCCAGGACATCTTCCGCCTGCTGCGGATGCAGGATCAGTCCGACCGCGATAGTGGCGATCTCGGCGGCGCGGCGGATTTCCTCCGCATATCGCACCTGGAAGCCATAGCCGCGCGGAATCCGCGCGGCGGTTGCCGAGCCGAGCAGGCCGCCCGACGAGCAATCGATCAGATCGACACCGCGCGCCTTGGCTTCGCGCGCGAATGCGATCTGATCCTCGAGCGTCAGGCCGCCTTCGACACCATCGACCGAGGAGATCCGCACCGACAGCGGCCGCTCCGCGGGCCAAGCGGCGCGCACGGTCTCGATGATCTCGAGCGGATAGCGCATCCGCCCGGCGCGGTCGCCGCCATAGGCGTCGCTGCGGCGGTTCGACAATGGCGACAGGAATTCGTGCAGGAGATAGCCATGCGCGCAATGCACCTCGACGAATTCGAAGCCAGCCTCCACTGCGCGCAAGGTGGCGCGCCGCCATTGCTCGCGCAACGCGGCGAGCTCGGCCGCATCGAGCGCGTGCGGCATCAGCCAGCCTTCCTCCATCGGGATCGCGCTCGGCGCCACGGTCCGCCACGGCAGATCGCCGCGGGCGCGGTCGGCCTCGTCGAGTGCGGCATTGCCGTACCAGGGGCGCTGCATGCTGGCCTTGCGGCCGGCATGCGCGAGCTGGATCGAGGGCACCGCGCCGTTGTCCTTCAGGAACGCGGCGATGCGTTCGAGCGGCGCGATCTGCTCGTCGTTCCAGATGCCGACATCGCCATGGGTGATGCGGCCCTCGGCGGTGACCGCCGCGGCCTCGACCATCACGAGGCCGGCGCCGCCCTGGGCGAACTTGCCGAGATGCACGAGATGCCAGTCATTGGCGAGGCCGTCGGTCGCCGAATACTGGCACATCGGTGAAATCAGGATGCGGTTTCGGGAGGTCACGCCGCGAAGCGTGATCGGCTGAAACAGAAACGGCTGCGACATCGGGTCCTGCGGGAACGTGGTGGCGGGAGAAATGGTGGCCGAAAGCTAGGCGGCGCGCGAGCCGATCGCAAGCCGCGCCGCAGCGCAGGCGGCAAGACCAGCGCGCATGCAGCGCATCCACTGCGGCGCGATCCGCAAAACCCGCAACACTTGGTGCAGAAATTTTCCCCGGTTGGTAAACATTTTCCGTCATCGCCGGGTCACGCCACCATTCGCAATTCGCGCCTGATATGCCTACATTGCCGACATGAAGAAAATCGGATTCCTCTCGTTCGGGCACTGGACGCCCTCCCCGCAATCCCAGGCCCGCTCGGCCGCGGATGTGCTGCTGCAATCCATCGACCTCGCGGTCGCCGCCGAAGAGCTCGGCGCAGACGGCGCGTATTTTCGCGTCCATCACTTCGCCCGCCAGCTGGCCTCGCCCTTCCCGCTGCTGGCGGCGGTCGGCGCCAAGACCAGCCGGATCGAAATCGGCACCGCCGTGATCGACATGCGCTACGAAAACCCGCTCTACATGATCGAGGACGCCGGCGCGGCCGACCTGATCGCGAGGGGACGTTTGCAACTCGGCATCAGCCGCGGCTCGCCCGAACAGGTGATCGATGGCTGGCGCTATTTCGGCTATCAGCCTGGCGAAGGCGAGACCGACGCCGACATGGGCCGCCGTCATGCCGAGATCTTCCTCGACATGCTGCGCGGACAAGGCTTTGCGCAGCCGAATCCGCGGCCGATGTTTCCCAACCCGCCCGGCCTGTTGCGGCTCGAACCGCTCTCGGAAGGCTTGCGCGAGCGCATCTGGTGGGGCGCCGGTTCGAACGCCACCGCGGTCTGGGCGGCGAAGCTCGGAATGAACCTGCAGAGCTCGACGCTGAAGAGCGACGAGACCGGAGAGGCCTTCCACATCCAGCAGGCCGCGCAGATCCGGGCCTACCGCGCCGCCTGGAAGGAAGCGGGCCACACCCGCGAGCCGCGGGTCTCGGTGAGCCGCAGCATTTTCGCGCTGGTCGACGACCGCGACCGCGCCTATTTCGGCAACGGGCAGGATGAAGACCAGATCGGCTTCATCGACGAGCGGACACGCGCGATCTTCGGCCGCGGCTACGCCGCCGAGCCGGACAAGCTGATCGAGCAGCTCAAGACGGACGAGGCGATCGCGGAGGCCGATACCCTGCTGCTGACCGTGCCCAATCAACTCGGCGTCGCCTACAACGCGCATGTGATCGAGAGCATTTTGACTCACGTCGCGCCCGCCATGGGATGGCGCTGATCACCACCGATGATGCAACCTCGGCCACTTGCCGGCCGCTCTCGCGTTCCGGCGGAACTCCGTTCTCAAACGCGGAGAACTACGGAAACATAACTGCGTGTTGTGAGAAGAACAGGTCGAGTACAGTGCGTTACGCGCGCACGTTGCGTGAACAGACCGCCGTAATATCCCGGGATCATCGCGCGAGGCCGGTCTGTGGATTGCCCAGGTCAGGAATCCCGATCGCGATTGCGGCGCGTGAGATCGAGGCGATCGACATGCTCGTCAATCCGCCGGTTCAGCTCCTGATCCTCGCTCGAATTCCTGCCGCGGCGGGCGCGAACGACAAATACGCATCCGATCACAACAATCGCAAACAGCGCGTAGGTCCACCATTCCATACATTGATCTCAAATGAACGCTCGCGGATACGAGCGGAAGGGTCATCGTTCAGGCCCGCCGCGATGCACCGGTCTTGGTGCATAAAAAGGATTAACCAGGCAGGTTGCCGGATTCCCCGCAGCGCTGGCCTGGCACTCCTTCATCGACATGAAGATACAATCCATTCGATCGCCGACCAGTTCCCCGTAAACACGCATGCAGACCGGGTAGCGAGGATCATACATTTGTGCCGATGCCGGCTTCGTCGTGCAAAGCGCGCCCAGCGCGAGCAGCAGCGCTCCAAGCAACCTCACGTCTAGTCTCCTGCTATTGCCGAGAAATATATTGTCTCGCCGACAAGACCGCCCCGTGCAATTTAGCTTTGGGGCTGGAGCGGGCGAAGGGAATCGAACCCTCGTATGCAGCTTGGGAAGCTGCCGTTCTACCATTGAACTACGCCCGCGATCTCAATTGCTTGAGGTCGACCCCGTGGGTGCGACCGCCGGACCATAGCCCGGGCCGAGGCAGAGGATCAAGCGTGCATTGACACCGATCGCCGCGTCGCCGCCCGCTACCAGCCCATCCTCACAAGCACGTCATTGATCACAAAGGGCGCAGCCGCGGATGCGTCGCAGCTTCCGCCGCGCGCATAGATGCAGGCATCGCTGAAGCCGACGCGGGCACAGCTTTGCCGTGAAAAATCCGCCGGCAGATCGCCTGCGGCCTCGGGCCGCGCAAGGATCCGGTTGAAGGCCGGCTTGGTCGCCCGCAGCAGCAGCGGCGGCAGGATCAGCTCGGCGAGCGGATCGGCAGGTTGCAGCGCATAGAGCGGCACCGGGCCGACCAGTCGTTCCCGCCCCGGCAACTGCTGGAAACGAACGTCGTAAAGCGCAAGGCCGCACATCTGCGGATCGCTGCGCAACTCAGCCGCGAGCCGCGCAGCGCCGACGCCGCGCGTCCAGTACTCGCGCATCTCTTCGCTGGTGCCAGCCAGCGCCACCGACAGCAGCGCCCAACCGCCGAGGACGATCGGCAATGCCCAGCGGCGCCACGTGTCTTTCGCACGCAGCCATCGGACCCAATCGGCCGATCCCAGCGCCGCGACGATGGTGAACAGCACCACCGACAGGAAGATGAAGCGGTATTCCTTGTGCGCGATCAGGCTGTGGAAGACGAGGTTGACCAGCGCCACGGTCGCGAGCAGCGGTGCGTGCCGCCAGCCGCGCCAGATCGCAGCGAGCGGGAGCAGGATCGCCACCGACCAGACGGTCAGGAAGTCGATGAGATAGGCCGACGGCGGCGACACGCCGAATTCGATGGCGCGATCGTGGACAAGGTTTTCCCTGATATTGGCGATCAGCCAGGCAAACGGCACGCTGCCATGCGCCAGGTCCATCGCGGCGGCCAGCAGCATCGCAACGAGCCCGCCGGCGACCAGCGGAACCAGGTTTCGCAAGCGTGCCCAGCACGCCCCGAGGGCCAGCACGGCGATCGCCGGCGCAAACTGGAAGCGGCAGACAAAGGCGAAGGCGAGCAAGGCACCGCCGATCGCAAGACGCCGCTGTGACGGACGATCGGTGACCAGCAGCGCCGCCGGCACGATGAGTGCTGTCGCCAGCGGCTCGCCCAATGTGTGTGGCGCGAGCATGATCAATTCGAACCAGGCCGCGGCCGCGAAGGCCGTGACGACGGCATGGGTGCGCGAGACCCGCGCGCCAAGCAACCAGGCGCTGACCACGATCGACAGCGACGCGCATGCGGCGATCAGACGCGGCACCAGGAACGCACCTGCGCCACCAGGCGCAATCGCATCGCCGAGGGCAACCGGCCCGGCCATCAATGTCGGCAGGAACCAGCCGCGAATGCCGTCGCGCCATTCCCACGTCAAGATGCCGTCATGGCCGAGCATCCGCCACGCCGGCTCGAGATACTGAAAGGTCTCGTCGGGATAGATCACGTTGGGCCAGACCGCGGCCGCAAGGCGCAACACCAACGCCAGCAGCAGCAACGCGAAGAGCGGGTGAACACGCCCGCTCGCGCGCCCGGTTATGCCTGCGCTGCCGGGCGCGGCTTCGGCGCTCGTGCTCGTCATCGTTCCGCCGATCGTCTTTTGGAGCAGCATGCCGGCGACCAGATAGCGGGCAAAGCCTTTAAGATGCGTGACCGGAGGATGCGTCGGGCCGCACAGTCCAGCCGTGACATGCTTAACCGAACGTCAAGATTCCAGATGCGGGCGAGATGCGGCCCCCGGGGAGATCGAGGCGATCGTGGGGTACCGCTGCGATCATGCGTGGCAGCAATGGTGATCTTGCCGGCGTTGCGCTGCCACGGCCGCCCCCCTAAATCTGGGGTATGACCCAGACCACACTGTTGCAGCGCGATCGCATCACGGTGAACGAGTTTCGCTGCACGGCGGAGCCCGGCGACAAACCGTTCGTCGAGCAGTTCGCCTGCCATTCGGTGTCCTATGTGCGCAGCGGCAGCTTCGGCTGCCATTGCCGCGGCCGCTTCCATGAGCTGGTGGCAGGCTCGATCCTGGTCGGCCACCCCGGCGATGAATACACCTGCACGCACGACCATGTGGTCGGCGACGAATGCCTGTCCTTCTTCCTGGACCGGGAGCTGGTCGAGACGATCGGCGACCGCACCTCGGTCTGGCAGGTCGGCTCGGTGCCGCCGCTGCCAGAATTGATGGTGATCGCGGAGCTCGCCCAAACGGCAGCAGCTGGCAACAGCGACGTCGGCCTCGACGAGATCGGCCACCTCCTCACCAGCCGCCTTGTCGAGCTGGTGTCGGACCGCAAGGCGAAGCCCCTGACCGCCGGCCTGCGCGACCGCCGCCGCGCCGTTGAAGCGGCGCTGTGGATCGACGCCAATTCACACCATCAGATCGATCTCGACGATGCCGCTGAGCAGGCCGGCCTAAGCACCTTCCATTTCCTGCGGCTGTTCTCCGCCGTGCTCGGCGTGACCCCGCATCAATATCTCGTGCGTTCGCGGCTGCGCCATGCGGCGCGACGGCTGGTGGATGACGACAGCCCGGTCACCGATATCGCCTATGACGTCGGCTTCGGCGATCTCTCCAATTTCGTGCGCAGCTTCCACCGCGCCGCGGGTGCCTCGCCGCTGAAGTTCCGCCAGGCCTCTCGCGGCGACCGCAAGATTCTCCAAGAACGCCTTGCGCTGCAATAGCAGGGTTGCTCCGGTCCGCGCGTCTATCGACGCGCCCAGCGACTGGAGACCCCATCATGTACGACCACATCGGATTGCGCGTCGCCGACCTCGACGCCAGCGTGCGCTTCTACACCGCGGTGCTGGCGCCGCTCGGCTTCGTGCTCTGCTCGCGCGACGACAGCGGCGCAGGCTTCGGCCCGAAAGGCGAACCGGCGCTCTGGCTGCATCTGCACAAAGGCAAGACCCAGGGCGGCGCCCACATCGCGTTCCGCGCCCCGAGCCATGACGCGATCAAGAAATTCCACACCGAGGGCCTGAACGCCGGCGGCAAGGACAACGGCGCGGCGGGCCATCGCAAGGACTACAGCCCGACCTACTACGCGGCGTTCCTGCTCGACCCCGACGGCAACAATGTCGAGGCAGTGTCGACCTAAACCTCAATCGTCATCCTGATTAAAGGACCACATTCCATGGCTTCGATTCACAAGGACATTCCGATCGACGCGCCGGCCGATCATGTCTGGGACGCACTGCGCGATTTCGGCGCGCTGCATACCCGGCTGGCGCCGGGCTTCGTGACCGACACGCAACTCGTCGGCGACGTCCGCACCGTCACCTTCGCCAACGGCACCGTGGCGAGCGAAACGCTGGTTGATTGCGACGACCAGCGACAACGGCTGGTCTATGCGATCACCAGCGAGCGGTTGAAGCAGCATTCCGCCTCGGTGCAGGTATTTGCCGAAGGCGATGCGCGCTGCCGGGTCGTATGGATCGCCGATGTGCTGCCGCACGAGGTCGCGCCCTATATGGACGCGCAGATGGACCTCGGCGCGGCCGCGATGCAGGCCGCACAGGCCAAATCGGCCAGGAACAAGAACGCGGCGTGAGCTTCCAGGTCGTACGACCTACGACAGCGCCGGTTGCGCCTCGGCGACCGGTGCAGATCGGCCCCAGCGCGTCAGGATCACGCTGAGGCAGGAGAGCACGCCGAGCACGCCCATCGATGCGGCGGCGAGCGCGAAGAAGTTTTGCGCACTCGCCTCATGCGTCGACAGCCACCAGCCGCCGGCGCCGATGAAGATCAGCCGCGCGGTCTGCGCCAGCACCGGACCCAGCACCTTCGCAGCACCTTGCGAGGAGAAATACATCGACATCGCCAGACCGATGAAGGCGTACATCGGCGCGGCGGTCGACAGGTATTGATGGCTGGTCGCCCGCACATGCGGATCATTGGTGAACAGATTGACCCAGAGGTCTGGGAAGACGGCGATGAAGCTGCCGACCACGCCGACCGCGAGGAACGACAGCGTGCCCGCGGTCCAGGCGATGCGCCGCGCCCGCGCGACGCGCTCGGCCCCGACGGCCATACCGATCATCGGCACCGAGGCGATGCCGACCGCGAAGGCGACCGAGGTCAGCATGAATTCGAGCCGCGCGCCGATGCCATAGCCGGCGAGCACTGCGGTGCCGAACTGCGCCAGCATGTGGGTGAAGATCGAGATCGTCAAAACCGATTGCAGTGGCGAGAAGCAGGAGACCGCGCCGACCTTGAGGATGTCGATGAACATCACCCATTGCACGCGCAGTCCCTTGAGCTTCGGCTTCACGCGGGCGCGGCCCGAGAACAGATACCAGCCCATCACGCTGATGCTGATCGAATAGGCGATCAGCGAACCCGCCGCGACGCCGCGCATGCCGAATTGCGGCACCGGCCCGAGGCCGAGCCCGAGCGTGCCGCCGAGAATGATCTGCCACACCGCCGAGGACAGGATCATGGTCGACGGCAGCTTCATGTTGCCGGTGCCGCGCAGGATGCCGGCCATGGTGTTCATCAGCCAGGGCAGGATCGCGCCGCCGAAGAAGATCTGCGAATAGGCGATCGCCTGCGCCAGCACATTGCCGCGGCCGCCGAGCAATTCGAGCAGGCGCGGACCGAAGGTCAGCATGCCCAGCATGAAAGTCAGACCGAACGTCAATCCGATCAGCAGCGCATGCATTGCAAGTGTCGATGCCCGCTCGATCTCGCCGGCGCCAAGCGCGCGCGCGATCGCGGATGCGACCCCGCCGCCCATCGCACCACCGGACATCGTCATGGTCAGGATCACGCAGGGAAACAGCAGCGCCATCGCCGCCAGCGATTCGACGCCGAGACGGCCGATATAGGAGGTCTCCGCGATCACCACGCAGGTGCCTGCGGAGAGCGCGATCACGTTCGGCCACGCCAGCCACAACAGCGTGCGCAAAATCGGCCCGTCGAGCAGCGCATTGCGCGCCGGCCTGGTCACCGGCGGCGGCAGCGGCCGTTCTTGTTCGTCGACAGGTATTTCGGCGAGGCCGAGGTCGGACATTTCTACTCCCGCGCGCAGTCTGGGAGCCGCGCCATGGTGTTTCCCTACCATGGCGAACGGGGATTCCACGTGCGCGGGACGCAAGGGGGGCCTGCGTGATTGCAGGTGAACCTCTGACCTAGCCGATCGACCAGACGAACGGCGCGCCGGCGGCGCCATTCGGCTTCAGATGCACCGGAATATGCCGTCCGCAGCCAGCTGCCAGCCCCTCAAGCAGACCCGTCAGAACGCTGGCGCAGGCCGGGTGATAATCGGCCACGTCGGCCATCAGCTTCCAGCCCTGCTGGCGGATCTCGAACTGGCCCTCGGACTCGCTGATGTCAGCGACATCGTGCTGCGACTCGAACAGCACGCGCAGGAATGCGGCAAATTCCGCGGCACGGCCACGACGGCCACCGAGCGCCTGCGCGACCTCGTCGTAATACTGCATGCCAATGAGCTTGCCGGTCAGATGCAGCAGATAGCTCGCATCCTCGGGGCCGAACACCTGCACGATGACGGGCGCGGCCGTCTTCACATATTCCATCGCGTAGTTGCGATAGGCCTTTTCCAGCCGCGGTTTCGGCCAGCTGTCGACCGGCAATGCCGGCGCGGTTCTGGAATCGAACAGCGGCGCCTCGAGATGGCGCGCGAACACCAGGCGCTGGTCGAGCTCGAGCGGATGATCGTATTCGCAGTAGTAGCCCTCGAGCCCGTCCTGGCCGTCGACGCTCTGCTTGGTGCAGACGAAGCCGAGCCTGAGATCGCCGAGCGCGACACCGTTGTTGGCGTGCCAGCCGCGCAGCATCGCGCGCGAGACCTCGCCGGGCACGCCGCAGATCGCCGTGCCCTTCCAGATCCAGCGCGGCGGCGGATAGCGGATCCAGGCCTTGCGGTCGGTCTCGTACATGTATTCGACATGCACGCCGCCGATCCAGTTGGAGAGATAGTGATATCGCGCGGCCGCGACCGCGGGCGGCAGGCCGTCGAGGCCGAGCTTCTTCAAGCCGGGCAGGAAGCGCTCCTGCTGCTGGCGGCGAAACACGCGGAAGACGAATTCGGCTGCGTCGGCGGTGCCGCGCCGCGTGACCACGGTGAGGATCAGCCCCGTGAAGAAGGCGTGATAGAGATCGGCAACGCTGCGCCACTTCCGCCACTGCGCCTCTTGTGCGCTTTCGCCTGCGGTCATGTTCGCTCCCTGGCTCTTGTTGGCGAGGTCGAGCTCGCATGCGCAATCGTAGCCCGGATGCAGCGAAGCGCAATCCGGGACGGCTCAATCCACGTATGCACCGTCCCGGATTTCGCTGCGCTTCATCCGGGCTACGGAATTAAACGCGGAAATGCTTGGAGAGCTTCAGGCCCTGCGCCTGGTAGTTCGAGCCGATGCGCTGGCCGTAGAGCGCGTCGGGGCGCTCGAGCATGCGTTCATAGACGAGGCGGCCGACGATCTGGCCATGCTCGAGAATGAACGGTACCTCGCGCGAGCGCACTTCGAGCACGGCGCGCGCACCCTTGCCGCCGGCGCCGGCATAGCCGAAGCCGGGATCGAAGAAGCCGGCATAGTGGACGCGGAATTCGCCGACCAGCGGATCGAACGGCACCATCTCCGCGGCGTAGTCCGGCGGCACCTGCACGGCCTCTTTCGAGGCCAGGATGTAGAACTCGCCGGGATCGAGAATGAGGCTGCCGTCGGGCCGCGCCTTGATCGGCTCCCAGAATTCTTCGACCGAATAGCCGCCGCGGCGATCGACATCGACCACGCCGGTGTGGCGCTTGGCGCGATAGCCGACGAAGCCGCCCGAGTTCTCGCCGGAGAGATCAACCGACAGCGCGACGCCATGGGTGAGATCGGCATTGTCGGCATCGACCAGCCGCTCGGCGGCATGCAGCGCGTCGAGCTCGTCGGCGGTCAAGGTCGCTTCGCCGATCCGGAAGCGGACCTGGCTGAGCCGCGAACCCTCGCGCAGCAGCACGGGAAACGTCTTCGGGCTGATCTCGGCATAGAGCGGACCGTGATAGCCGGCGCCGATCATGTCGAAGCGGCGGGTGCCGTCGGCGATCACGCGGGTGAAGACGTCGAGCCGTCCGGTCGAGCTCTTCGGGTTGGCCGCAGCCACGATCTCCGGCGGCAGCGCCAGGCTCTCCAGCAGCGGGACGATGTAGACGCAATTGGTCTCCAGCACCGCGCCGTCGGAGAGATCGATCTCGTGCAGCTTCAGCTGGTCGATCCGCTCCGCGACCGTGGCATCGGGCCCCGGCAGGAAGCTGGCGCGGACGCGGTAGGCGATGTCGCCGAGGCGCAGGTCGAGGCTTGCCGGCTGGATCTGGCTCTCGACAAAGTCATAGGCGGGCAGAATGAGGCCGGCCTCCGCCATCTCCGCGATCATGCGGTCGGGCAGAATTCCGTTGGATTCGTCTTCCAGCGTGAACGACACGATGCGGTCCCTTGGCGATCCCTCGAGATGGCCCAAAATCATACTCTGAGCGGCCACCAAGCCCCAAATTATGGGCTTTTACGGGTTATCCGATGACCGTCTTGACGGAAAGGGCGCGAGGGAATATCAGCTGCACTTATCCCGTGGTGATTTGAGCCGGCCGGCTTGCAGCCACGTTAAATAAGTCGCTAAACAGGCCGGGGACAGTGTGATCCCGGCTTGTGGAGGTTGCTCCAGGCCGGTTTTTTTGTGGCCATTTTCCGAGGGAAATGGCCACGTCGGAGGTCACATGTCTGAATCCAAGTCTTCTGAATCCAAAGATACCGCCCGCTTTCGTCCCGAAACCCGCCTCGTCCATGGCGGCACCCTCCGCTCGCAATTCGGGGAGACGTCGGAAGCGCTGTTTCTCACCCAGGGTTACGTCTACGACACCGCCGAGCAATGCGAGGCGCGCTTCAAGGGTCAGGATCCCGGCTTCATCTATTCGCGCTATTCCAATCCGACCATTGCGATGTTCGAGCGCCGCATGATCGAGCTCGAGGGCGCGGAAGCCGCGCGCTCGACCGCGACCGGCATGGCCGCGGTGACCACCGCGATCCTCGCGCCGCTGAAGGCCGGCGACCACGTGGTGGCGTCGAAGGCGCTGTTCGGCTCCTGCCTCTACGTCGTGCAGGACCTGCTGCCGCGCTACGGCATCGAGACCACGCTGGTCGACGGCCTCGATCTCGACCAGTGGCAGCGCGCATTGCGGCCGAACACCAAGACCTTCTTCCTGGAGAGCCCGACCAATCCGACACTCGACGTGCTCGACATCGGCGCGATTGCGGAGATCGCGCATAGCGGCGGCGCCCGGCTGATCGTCGACAATGTGTTCGCGACGCCGATCTGGCAGAGCCCGCTGTCGCTCGGCGCCGACGTCGTGGTCTATTCCGCGACCAAGCATATCGACGGCCAGGGCCGCTGCCTCGGCGGCGTCATCCTGTCGTCGGAGGCCTTCATCGCCGAGCATATCCATAATTTCATGCGCCAGACCGGCCCGTCGCTGTCGCCGTTCAACGCCTGGGTACTGTTGAAGGGGCTGGAGACGCTCGGCATCCGGGTCCGCGCGCAGACCGAGAACGCGGCGAAGATCGCCGAGGCGCTGGCGAAGCATCCGAAGATCACGCGGCTGGTCTATCCCGGCCGCCCCGATCATCCGCAGGCCGAGACCGTGAAGAAGCAGATGGGCGCCGGTTCGACGCTGGTCGGCTTCGAGGTCAAGGACGGCAAGGCCGGCGCCTTCCGCTGCCTCAATGCGCTGAAGATCTCACGCATCTCCAACAATCTCGGCGATGCCAAGAGCCTGGTCACGCATCCCGCCACCACGACGCATCAGCGCCTGGCGCCGGAGGCCCGCGCCGAGCTCGGCATCAGCGAAGGTTTTATCCGCTTCTCGGCCGGGCTCGAGCACCCCGACGATTTGATCGAGGATTTTGAACGCGCTCTCGAGCAGGTTTGAGGCGGGCGAAGAAGCCCCGACGGGACTCTCCCGCTTGCGGGGGAGGGTTGGGGTGGGGGCTCTCTCCACGAGTCATTCCGTGGAGAGAGCCCCCACCCGCCGCGCTCAGGCGCGCAAGAGCGCTGCCGAGCGCGTCGGCCTCGCCCGCAAGCGGGAGAGGCGAAGCAAGTGAACCTTACGTCGCAGCCGTCGTCACGCCGCCGTCGACCACGATGGTCTGGCCGGTCATGAAGGTCGAGGCATCGGAGGCGAGATAGGCCACTGCGCCCGCGATCTCGTCGGGCTCGCCGATGCGGCGGAGCGGCGTCGACGCGGTGCGACGCTTCAGATTGTCCGGATCCTCCCACAGCGCGCGGGCGAAATCGGTCTTCACCAGACCCGGCGCCACGCAATTGACGCGCACGCCCTTCGGTCCCCATTCGCCGGCGAGGCTGCGGCACAGCGCAAAGTCCGCCGCCTTGGAGATGCCGTAGGCGCCGATCACGGTCGAGCCGCGCAGGCCGCCGATCGAGGAGATGATCACGACCGAGCCCTTGCCGCGTTCGGCCATCTGCGGGATCGCCAGCGCGGAAAGCCAGATGTTGCTCTTGACGTTGGAGCCCATGATCTTGTCGAAGGCCTCGTCCGTGATGTCGAGCAGCGGCCCGTAATACGGATTCACCGCGGCATTGCAGACCAGGATGTCGATCTTGCCGTAATGCTTGATCGTGCCCGAAATGAGCCCCTCGACCTCCGCGCGGCGCGCGATGTTACAGGGGATGACGAGCGCATCGCCGCCGGCCTTCTTGATGCCGTCGGCGACTTCCTGGCAGGCGTCCGCCTTGCGCGAGGAGATCACGACCTTGGCGCCGAGCTTAGCCAGCAGTTCGGCCGAGGAGCGGCCGATGCCGCGGCTCGAGCCGGTGACGACCGCGACCTGGCCGGTGAGATCGAACGGGGTGTTCTTCATTGTTGTTGCCTCCCGGATGCGCCGTCATTCCGGGGCGCGACGCAGTCGCGAACCCGGAATCCATTAGGCCACATCATTGGTTGTGAAATGGATTCCGGGTTCGCCGCGCTGCGGCGCGCCGGAATGACATCAGTGTGCTTACGCCAACAGCCCGCCACCCTCGCTGACGCGACGGAGGTGGTAGTCGGTATCGCCGAGCGTGTTCTCGATCATGGTCAGCCGCTTGAAGTAATGGCCGATCTTGGCTTCCATGGTCATGCCGATGCCGCCATGAAGCTGGATCGACTGCTGGCCGACGAACTTCAAGGACTTGCCGACCTGCACCTTGGCGGCCGCGACCGCGGACGAACGCTCCTTGGCATCGCTGAAGTCCGACGCCATGGTCGCAAACATCGACATGCTGCGGGCCTGCTCCAGCGCCACGAACATGTCGGCCGCGCGATGCTGCAGGCTCTGGAACGAGCCGATCGCAACACCGAACTGCTTGCGGGTCTTGATGTACTCGACGGTCTCCTTGAGCGACTCGTCCATCGCGCCGACGGCTTCCGCGCACAGCGCAATGCGGGCTTCGTCCGCCACGCGCTCGATCAGGGGCAGGCCGTTCTCGGGATCGCCGATCGCAGCATCCGCACCGACCTCGACATTGGTGAAGGTGATGTCGGCTGCGTGCAGGCCGTCCTGGGTGGGATAGCCCTTCCTGGTGACGCCCTTGGCGTCCGCCGGAACCAGGAACACGCCGATGCCGGCCTTGTCGCGCTGGCCGCCCTTGGTGCGCGCGGTCACGATCAGCGTGTCGGCGTTCTCGCCATTGAGCACGACGAACTTCTCACCGTCGATCACCCAGCCGTCGCCCTTCTTCTTCGCCGTGGTCACGACGTCAAACAGATCGTAGCGCGAGTTCTTCTCGAGCTGCGCAAAGCCGAAGGTCTTGCTGCCGTCGATGATGCCCGGGATGTACTTGGCCTTCTGCTCGGCCGAGCCGCCATGGCGCAGGAAACCACCGGCGATCACGACGGTGGCGAGATACGGCTCGACCACCAGTGCCTTGCCGAGCGCTTCCATCACGATCATGGTCTCGACCGCGCCGGCGCCGAAGCCGCCGTCGGTCTCGGCGAAGGGCAGACCAAGCAGGCCCTGCTCGGCGAGCTTGCCCCAGAGCGCTTTGCTCCAGCCGCCCTTCTCCTTCATGTACTTCTTGCGCGCATCGAAGTCGTAGGCATCCGCCAGCAACCCGTCGACGCTTTCCTTGAGAAGCCGCTGCTCCTCGGACAGATCAAAATCCATGTTCGTTCCCTATCGTCAAAATTGCTGATGCTCTTCCGCGGTGTCATTCCGGGATGGCCCGAAGGGCCAGGCCAGGAATCCATACTCACGATGGTGGTTATGGATTCCGGGCTCATCGCTTCGCGATGCCCCGGAATGACACCGATGACAGAGCCGGGGCCTCTCCCCGCGAAGAACGGGGAGAGGGAGAAGATCAAAGCCCCAGCACCGCCTTGCTGATGATGTTGCGCTGGATCTCGTTGGAGCCGCCGTAGATCGAAACCTTGCGGTTGTTGAAATAGCTCGGCGCGATCTGCGCGGTCCAATCCATGCTCTCGTTCGAGCCGGCGTCGCCGTGCTCGTCATAGGGCGCGGCGAACGGACCGATGATCTCCATCAGAAGTTCGGTCGTGGTCTGCTGGATTTCCGAGCCCTTGATCTTGAGCACCGAGGAGGCCGGATTGGGCTTGCCCTTGCCGTGCTTGCCTTCGTCGGCGACGACGCGGAGCTGGGTGAGCTCGAGCGCCTTCAGCTCGATCTCGCAGGCCGTGAGCTTCTCGCGGAACGCCGGATCCTCGATGACCGGACGGCCGCCGGACTCGACCTTGGAGGCCAGCGCGCGGATGCGGCGCAGCCGCTCCTTCGAGACGCCGACCCGGGCGATGCCGGTGCGCTCATTGCCGAGCAGGAATTTGGCGTAATCCCAGCCCTTGTTCTCCTCACCGATCAGGTTCTCGACAGGCACCTCGACGTCGTCGAAGAACACCTCGTTGACCTCGTGGCCGCCGTCAATGGTCTGGATCGGGCGCACGGTGACGCCCTTCGACTTCATGCTGAACACGATGAAGGAGATGCCCATCTGCTTCTTCGCGTTGTTGTCGGTGCGGCAGAGGCAGAAGATCATGTCGGCGTGCTGGGCGAGCGTGGTCCAGGTCTTCTGGCCGTTGATGATCCACTTGTCGCCACGGCGCTCGGCCTTGGTCTTCAGCGAGGCGAGGTCCGAACCCGAGCCCGGTTCCGAGAAGCCCTGGCACCACCAGTCGTCGACATTGGCGATGCGCGGCAGATATTCCTTCTTCTGCTTCTCATTGCCGAAGGTGTAGATGACAGGGCCGACCATGCTGACGCCGAAGGCGAGCGGCTGCGGCGCGGGATAGGACTGCAGCTCTTCGTTGAAGATGTAGTGCTGCACGGTGGTCCAGCCGGTGCCGCCATATTCCTTCGGCCAGTGGGTGACGCCCCAACCCTTCTTGTTGAGGATGCGCCACCAGGTGACCATCTCGTCCTTCGACAGATGGCGGCCTTCCTGCAGCTTGCGCCTTGTATCCGGCGGCACGTTGTTCTTGAAGAACTCCCGTACCTCCTCGCGAAACGCTATCTCTTCCTTGGTGAAAGCGAGATCCATCGGATCCTCCTTTTAAAAGTTCAACTGCTTCTTTCCTGGTCGTCCCTGCGAAAGCAGGGACCCATAACCACCGGCCATCGCAATTGGCAAAGCCGGCTGCCACTGTGCCTCTTACATAGGCCGCGGCGTATGGGTCCCGGCTTTCGCCGGGACGACGGATTCATTGCACCATATCGTCCATCATGAGCGCGATCCTGATGCGGTTTGTTGCGTGGTTTGAGACGTCTTCGGCTGCTGCTGCCGCAATTCGTGACGCGACAGCTTGCCGACCGGGGTGCGCGGCAGCTCGTCGACGAACTCGACGGCGGCCGGCAGTTCGTGCTTGCCGACCTTGCCGGTGAGGAATGTGCGCAGATCGTCGATCGAGAACACCTTCTCGCCGTCGCGCAGCTTGATGAAGGCCTTTGCCGCCTCGCCGCGGTAGTCGTCGGGGATGCCGATCACGATCACCTCCTGCACGGCGGGATGCGTGTAGATCGCCTGCTCGATCATCTGCGGATAGACGTTGAAGCCACCGGAGATGATCATGTCCTTCTTGCGGTCGACCAGATAGAAATAGCCGTCGGCATCCATGTAGCCGATGTCGCCGGTCAGGAAGCGGTCGCCGACAAAGGCCTCCGCGGTCTCCGCCGGCCTGTTCCAGTAGCCTTTGGTGACGTTCGGGCCGCGGATGCGGATTTCGCCGACCTCGCCGACCGGCATCAGCTTGGTGGAATCCTCCAGCGACACCACGTCCATCTCGATGCCGGGCAGCATCAGTCCGATCGAGCCCGGCTTCTCCGGCCCTTCCTTGGGATGGCCGGTGCCGGGCGAGCAGGTCTCGGTCATGCCCCAGCCGCTCTTCAGTTTCATGCCGACGCGGCGCTCGAAGATCTTTGCGACCTCGACCGGCAGCGGAGCGCCGCCGGAGCCGGCGACGACCAGCGAGGACAGATCGCGCTTGTCGAGGTCGGGCAGCGAGGCGATCGCGATCCACATCGTCGGCACGCCGGGGAAACACCGTCGCGCGCTTGACCTCGATGTCGCGCATCACGGCCTCGACGTCGAAGCGCTGATGCAGCGAGATCAGATGGCCGCGCCGGATCACCGACAGCAGCACGACGGTCAGCGCATAGATATGAAACAGCGGCAGCACGCAGATGACGCGCTCGATCCCGTTGCGTTCGAGCCGCCCCGGCTTGCCCCAGACGTCATAGATCGACACCGCCGCGGTGAGATTGCCGTGGCTGAGCATCGCGCCCTTGGGCAGACCGGTGGTGCCGCCGGTATATTGCAGCAGCGCGACGTCCTCGACGTCGACGGCTGGCCATTGCGACGGCTTGACCGCGCCGTCGATGAACTGCCGGTGCGTGATGATTGCGGGATTGTCGGGCAACGCGGCTTGCTGTGTGCCGACCTTGCCCCAATGATCGTCCTCGCAAACGATCAGACGGTCGAGCAGCCCCTTGGCGAGGAATTTCAGCGCGGTCGGCAACAGCGCCGACAGGTTGCTGGTGACCAGCACCCGTGCGCCTGAATCGGAGAGCTTGTGCGACAGCGCGATCTCGCCGTCGAGCGGCGACAGATGCACGACGCGTGCTCCGGCCTTCAGCGCGCCGAAGAAGTTGATCGGATGGTCGGGCGAGTTGCCGAGAAACAGCGCGACCGAGGTGCCCTTGCCGTAACCCGCGCGCATGAAGGCGGCAGCTGCAGTCTCGACCAGCGCCTCAAGCTCGCTGTAGCTGATCTGCTGGTCGCGGAATTCGAGCACCGGACGCGCGCCGAACTCGGCGGCGGCATTCGAGAGCAGGTCCGGCAGCGTGCCGCGCGTGATCTCGTCGCTCCATTGCACGCCCTTGGGATAATATTGTTCGCCGGGATAGGTCATGGAAACGTTCAACACCTGTTAGGTGAGCATCGGCGTGTGGGCTCCCCTCCCCCTTGTGGGGAGGGGTTGGGGAAGGGGGTTCACGCGGGCAGTGCCGATGCGGCCACCCCTCTCCCTAACCCTCTCCCACAAGGGGAGAGGGAACCCGAACACCGAGCCAGTGGCGCCAAGAAAGATCACGCCGCCTTCGACGCGGCGGCGAGCGAGGCGAAGGTCTTGCCTTCGTCCGCGAGCTTCTTGAGCAGCGGCGCCGGCTCGAGCGAAGGATCGTTGGTCTCCTTGGCGTAGAAGGCCAGGCGATCGGCGATGTGCTTGAGGCCCACGGTGTCGGCCCAGAACATCGGGCCGCCGCGATAGATCGGCCAGCCATAGCCATAGAGCCATACCACGTCGATGTCAGACGGACGCGCCGCGATGCCCTCGGCGAGGATCTTCGCGCCTTCGTTGATCATCGGGTACATCATGCGCTCGAGGATCTCGTCGTCGCTGACGACGCGCTTCTTGCGGCCGAGGCGCGCCAGCGTCTCGTCGATCAGCTTCTCGACCTCCGGATCGGGCAGCGCCGCGCGCGAGCCCTGCTCATACTTGTAGTAGCCCTTGCCGGTCTTCTGGCCGAAGCGGCCGGCTTCGCACAGCGCGTCCGCGATCTCCGACTTGATGCCGCGGTCCTTGCGCGAGCGCCAGCCGATATCGAGACCGGCGAGATCGCCCATCGCAAACGGGCCCATCGGCATGCCGAACTTGGTGACCACAGCGTCGACCTGCTGCGGCAGCGCGCCTTCGAACAACAGCTTCTCGGACTGCTTGCCGCGCTGCGCCAGCATGCGGTTGCCGACGAAGCCGTCGCAGACGCCGACCACGGCCGGCACCTTGGCGATCTTGCGCGCGATCGAGACGGCAGTGACCAGCGCATCCGGCGCGGTCTTGTCGGCGCGCACGATCTCGCACAACTTCATGACGTTGGCCGGCGAGAAGAAGTGCATGCCGAGCACGTCCTGCGGACGCTTGGTCGACTGCGCGATCTCGTCGATGTTGAGATAGGAGGTGTTGGAGGCCAGCACCGCGCCCGGCTTGGCGTACTGATCGAGCTTGCCGAACACTTCCTTCTTGACCGCCATGGTCTCGAACACCGCCTCGATCACGAGATCGGCGTCGCCGATGTTCTCGATGCCGACGACGCCGTTGATCAGCGCCATGCGCTTGGCGGGCGCGTCCGCCGGGATGCCACCGCGCGCGGCGGTCGCCTCATAGTTCTTCTGCATGATGCCCAAGCCGCGCTTGAGCTGCTCCTCGCCGGTCTCGATCAGGGTGACCGGGATGCCGGCATTGGCGAACGACATCGCGATGCCGCCGCCCATGGTGCCGGCGCCGAGGATGGCGACGCGCGCCACGTTGCGGCCCTTGGTGCCCTCGGGAACGCCGGAGATCTTGGCAGCTTCGCGCTCGGCGAAGAACGCGTAACGCTGCGCCTTGGACTGTTCGCCGTTCATCAGCTTGAGGAAGCCCTCGCGCTCCTTCTTCAGGCCTTCGTCGAACGGCAGGTCGATCGCAGCGCCGACGGCGTCGGCGGCTGCGAACGGCGCCTCGAGGCCGCGCGACTTCTTGGTCAGCGCGGCGACCGCATTGGTGAAGATCGAACGGTCGGCCTTGGCCGCGGCGAGCTTGCTGTCGTCATCGCGCAGCTTGCGCAGCGGACGCTTCTCGGCGACCACCTTGCGGGCAAATGCCTCACCGCCCGACGCCGGACCCTCGACGATCTCATCGATCAGGCCGGCCTTCAGCGCCGCATCCGCACCGATCGGATCGCCGCCGACGATCATCTTGACCGCGAGCTCGGGACCGACCGCACGCGGCAGGCGCTGGGTGCCGCCGGCGCCCGGCAGCAGGCCGAGCTTCACCTCGGGCAGACCGAGCTTGGCGTCCTTGGTGGCGACGCGATAGTGGCAGGCCAGCGCGACCTCGAGGCCACCGCCGAGCGCGGTGCCGTGGATCGCGGCAACGATCGGCTTCGGCGAGCTCTCCATCAGGCTCAGCACGTCGGCGAGCCCGGGCGGCTTCGGCGGCTTGCCGAATTCGGTGATGTCGGCGCCGGCGATGAAGGTGCGGCCGGCGCAGGTCAGCACGATGCCCTGGACCTGCGCGTCATCGATCGCGCTCTTGACGCAATCGAAGATGCCGCCGCGCACGGCGGCGCTCAGCGCGTTTACAGGCGGACTGTTAACCGTGACGACGGCAATGTTGTCATGACGTTCGAGCTTGACGACTTCACTCACCGGGACTCTCCCTGGATGCTTGTTCTTGAACTTGCGTTGAGTAGCTGCACGACTGGCGTCGAGCGGCTAGATTAGACCAATTTCGCACTGCGAAATTTAATTCCACATCTTGACACGGAGGGTTATTTTGAAGCACGAGCCTTGTCAACGAGCATGACAAGGGCAGGGAATGAAGCGCGCCAGCAAGAAAGCAGCGACCGATCGCAATTTCGTCGTCGCGCTTTCCCGCGGACTGGATGTCCTGCGTGCATTTCAACCCAATGACGGGCTGCTCGGCAATCAGGAGATTGCAGCCCGCACCAAGTTACCGAAGCCAACCATTTCCCGGCTGACCTACACGCTGACCAAGCTGGGATACCTTACACCTGTACCGAAATTCGAAAAGTATCAGCTCGCGCCGTCGGCGATGGCGCTCGGCTACGCCGCGCTCGCCAATCTCGGCGTTCGGCATTTGTCCGAGCCGTATCGAGAAGAAGTGATGCGCGCGACCGGCGGCGCGGTCGCTGTCGGCGGCCGCGACCGTCACAGCATGATCTATTTCGGCCAGAGCCGGAACGGCCTGGCGCTCGGCGTGCAGCTCGACGTCGGCTCGCGGGTGCCGATCGCGACCACCGCGATGGGCCGTGCCTATATTTGGGCATTGCCACCCGAAGAGCGTGCGGCTCTATTACGCGAGCTGCGGGATCACTATGGCAGCCGCTGGGCCAAGATGCGCGACGGCATCGAGCGCTCCGGCGAGACGGTGGCGAAGTACGGCTTCACCATGTCTACCGGCGACTGGCAGGACGACGTCGCCGCGGTTGGCGTTGCATTGAGACTGAACGACGGAACCGGTCCTTACGCCTTCAATTGCGGCGCGCCGGCATTCCGCTTCACGGAAGATAGATTGCTCAACGACATTGGACCTCGCCTTGTCGCGATGGTAAGGAACATCGAGCAGGCGCTCGGTGGAATAGCGCCGCAATCCAAAAAAGAACAAACCAAAAAGTCTAGAGTAGGAGGGAAAGTTGCACGTTTGGCCGAGGGGATCAGATAGCCTCCATCGCGTCCGGCGAAATCCATCGCAGGGCCGCTCGCACCGCTCAGAGATGGCGGGCGAGACGAGATGACGCAGGCACAGCTCGCGCAGGGGAATGATCCTCTGCTCGCGGTTCGCGACGTCAGCGTCGTGTTCGGCGGCATCATCGCACTGAATGGCGTGTCGTTCGACATGCGCCATGGGCAGATCCTCGGGCTGATCGGACCGAACGGCGCCGGCAAGACGACGCTGTTCAATTGCCTGTCGCGGCTCTACCAGCCGTCGTCCGGCGACATCCTGATGGAAGGCAAGAGCATCCTGTCGCGGCCGCCGCACCGGATTGCCGAGATCGGCATCGGCCGCACCTTCCAGAACGTCGCGCTGTTTCCCAATCTGTCGGTGATCGACAATGTCCGCGTCGGCGCGCATGCCCGCACCTCGAGCGACATCGTCAGCGACTCGCTGCGCCTCGCCTGGGTTCGCCGCGGCGAGAGCGACATGAACAAGAAGGTGCACGACATCCTCGGCTATCTCGATCTCGAGGACGTCGCCCACACCGTGGTCTCGGGACTTCCGTTCGGCACCCAGAAACGCGTCGAACTGGCGCGCGCCTTGGCGGCGGATCCGAAGATCCTGCTGCTCGACGAGCCGGCTGGCGGCCTCAATCACGAGGAAGTCTATGTGCTCGGCGATTTGATCCGCAAAATCCGCGATGACCGTAAAATTACGGTGTTGCTGGTCGAGCATCACATGGGTCTCGTGATGTCGATCGCCGACCACGTCGTCGCGCTCAATTTCGGCCGCAAGCTGGCCGAAGGCACGCCGGCCCAGGTCCAGGCCGACCCCGACGTCATCAAGGCCTATCTGGGGAGCAAGGACCAATGACCGCGATGCTCAACGTCAAGGACCTGCGCGCCTATTACGGTCAGGTCCAGGCCCTGCACGGCCTCAGCTTCTCGCTCAACGAGGGTTCGCTGACCACCCTGCTCGGCGCCAACGGCGCCGGCAAGACCACCACGCTGCGAGCGATCTGCAACATGGTGCGCTCGACCGGTGCGATCGAGTTCGAGGGCAAGCCGATCGGCACCCGTTCCACCGAGAACGTGGTCCGCCTCGGCATCGCCCATGTGCCGCAGGGCCGCGGCACCTTCACCAACATGACGGTGGAGGAGAATCTGCAGCTCGGCGCCATCAGCCGTTCCGACAAGAACGCCATCGGCGCCGACATCGAGCGGATGTACGAGCATTTCCCGGTGCTGAAGCAGCGCTACACCCAGCAGGCCGGCACGCTGTCGGGCGGCGAGCAGCAGATGCTCGCGGTGGCGCGCGCGCTGATGCTGCGGCCGCGCCTGATGCTGCTCGACGAGCCGTCATTCGGCCTCGCGCCGCTGATCGTGCGCGACCTGTTCCGCATCCTCGGCAAGATCAATCGCGAGGAAAAGGTGACCATCCTGGTGGTCGAGCAGAACGCGCAGCTCGCGCTCGAGCTCGCCGACCAGGCCTATGTGATCGAAACCGGACGGATCGTGATGTCGGGCAATGCCAAGGACATCGCGAACAACGAAGACGTCCGCAAATCCTATCTCGGCTACTGAGGAGCTGGCACAATGGAGCTTTTTGCCAACCAGGTCCTGGCCGGCATCGCCACGGGCGCGATCTATGCCTGCATGGCGCTCGCGGTCGTGATGATCTACCAGGCCATCGACCACCTGAATTTCGCCCAGGGCGAAATGGCGATGTTCTCGACCTTCGTGTCCTGGCAGCTGATGCAATGGGGTGTGCCATATTGGGGCGCCTTCGTGCTCACCGTCGCGTTTTCGTTTGCCGCCGGCATCGTCATCGAGCGGTTGCTGTTCAAGCCGCTGGCCAAGGCCCCGATCCTGACCAATGTCGCCGGCTTCATCGCGCTGTATGCGATCATCAACAGCGTCGCCGGCTTGATCTGGGACTTCACCATCAAGCAGTATCCGACGCCGTTCGGCTCCTCGCCGTTCCTCGGCAGCCAGCTGATCTCGACCCACCAGGCGGGCATGATCGGCATCACGCTGTTGATGCTGCTGCTGTTGTTCTTCTTCTTCCGCTTCACCCGGGTCGGCCTTGCGATGCGGGCGGCCGCCTCGCTGCCTGAATCGGCCCGGCTGGTCGGCATCAACACCTCCTGGATGATCGCGCTGGGCTGGGGCATGGCGTCCGCGATCGGCTCGATCGCCGGCATGATGATCGCGCCGGTGGTGTTCCTCGAGCCGAACATGATGCTCGGCGTGCTGATCTACGGATTCGCCGCAGCCGTGCTCGGCGGCCTGACCTCGCCGTTCGGCGCCGTGATGGGCGGCTTCCTGGTCGGCATCTTCGAGAACCTCGTCGGCACCTACATCCCCGGCGTCGGCAATGAACTGAAACTTCCGATCGCGCTCGCGCTGATCATCGTCGTCCTGGTCGTTAAACCGGCAGGCCTGTTCGGCCGCGCCATCGTCAAGCGAGTTTGATCATGAGCGCCGTTGAAGACATCGTCACAGAAGCCCCCGCCGTCGAGGCCGTTCCCAAGCGTGCCATGACACTGGGCTACGGCACCTCGCTCGTCGTGCTCGCCGCGCTGATCCTGATCCCGCTGTTCGTGAAGAACTTCATCATCTTCCAGATGACGATGCTTCTGATCTACGCGCTTGCGGTGATGGCGCTCAATATCCTTACCGGCGGAAGCGGCCAGTTCTCGCTCGGCCAGAGCGCGTTCTACGCCGTCGGCGCCTATACGTCGGCGATCCTGATGGAGCATGCGGGCATGAACTATGCCCTGACGCTGCCGGTCGCCGGCATCGTCTGCTTCGGCTTCGGCTTCCTGTTCGGCCAGCCGGCGCTGCGGCTATCCGGCGTCTATCTGGCGCTCGCGACCTTCGCGCTCGCCACCGCGATGCCGCAGCTGCTCAAGCTCGGCTATTTCGAGCACTGGACCGGCGGCGTGCAGGGCCTCGTCGTCACCAAGCCGGATGCCCCGTTCGGGCTGCCAATGTCGCAGGATATGTGGCTTTATTACTTCACCCTGGCGGTCGGGATCGCGATCTACATCGCCTCGGTAAACCTGCTGCGCTCGCGCTCCGGCCGCGCCTTCATGGCGATCCGCGATAACGAGATCGCGGCTTCCGCGATGGGCGTCGACGTCGCGCTGTACAAGACGCTGGCGTTCGGCGTCTCGGCCGGCATCACCGGCGTTGCCGGCGGTCTCGGCGCGATCGCGGTGCAGTTCGTGGCGCCTGACGGCTACACCATCCAGCTCGCGATCTCGCTGTTCCTCGGCATGGTGGTCGGCGGCGTCGGTTGGCTGCCCGGCTCGATCGTAGGTTCCGCCTTCATCATCTTCGTGCCCAACATCGCCGAAGGCATCTCGAAGGGCCTTTCGGGTGCGGTGTTCGGCGTGTTGCTGTTCCTCGTCATCTTCCTCGTGCCGCACGGCGCCAGGCAGGTTGCGATCGTTGCCCAGCAACTGGCCGCAAAGCTCAAGAAAAACTAAGAATCTTTAGAACCAAACCAGGAGACATTATGCTTTCTACCGTTCGGATCGCCGCGATTTCCGCGGCGATCGTCGCTGTTGCCGCGACGTCCACTGCCGCATTCGCCCAAAAGAAATACGACACCGGCGCAAGCGATACCGAGATCAAGGTCGGCAACATCATCCCCTATTCGGGACCGGCCTCCGCCTACGGCGTGATCGGCAAGACCGAAGAAGCCTACTTCAAGATGATCAACGACCGCGGCGGCATCAACGGCCGCAAGGTCAATTTCGTCAGCTATGACGACGCCTACTCGCCGCCGAAGGCGGTCGAGCAGGTGCGCAAGCTGGTCGAGAGCGACGAAGTGCTGCTGGTCTTCAACCCGCTCGGCACGCCGTCCAACACCGCGATCCAGAAATACCTGAATTCCAAGAAGATCCCGCAGCTGTTCGTCGCCACCGGCGCCACCAAGTGGAACGATCCGAAGAACTTCCCATGGACCATGGGCTGGCAGCCGAGCTACCAGAGCGAAGCGCAGATCTATGCCAAGTGGCTGATGAAGGAGAAGCCCGACGCCAAGGTCGCGATACTCTATCAGAACGACGATTTCGGCAAAGACTACCTCAAGGGCACCAAGGACGGTTTTGGCGCCAAAGCGGCCTCCAGCATCATCATGGAGGAGAGCTATGAGGTGTCCGAGCCGTCGATCGACGGCCACATCGTCAAGATCAAGGCCGCCAATCCGGACGTGCTGCTGATCTACACCACGCCGAAGTTCGGCGCGCAGACCATCAAGAAGACCGCCGAGCTCGGCTGGAAGCCGCTGCAGATCATCACCAACGTGTCGGCCTCGGTCGGCAGCGTGATGCAGCCGGCCGGCTTCGACAACGCCCAGGGCGTGCTGTCGGCTGCCTACGCCAAGGACGGCGCCGACTCGCAGTGGAATAACGACCCCGGCATGAAGAAGTGGTCCGAGTTTCTCGACAAGTACATGCCGGGCGCCGACAAGACCGACGGCGGCTACGTCTACGGCTACGGCGCCGCGCAGACGCTCGCCAAGGTGCTGGAAATGTGCGGCGACGACCTTACCCGCGCCAACGTCATGAAGCAGGCGGCGAGCCTGAAGGACTTTACGCCGGACACCCTGCTGCCCGGCGTCAAGATCAACACCTCGGCCACCGACTTCGCCCCGATCGCCCAGCTGCAGATGCAGCGCTTCAAGGGTCAGAAGTGGGAACTGTTCGGTGACATCATTTCCGGCGACGTCCCCTCTGAGTGACGTTGCACTGCGGGAATAAAACAACAGCCTCCGCGATAGCAGTCGCGGGGGCTTTTTGTTGACGCCCCGCGCCGATCGTATTGAATACTGCAAACTAAGAACTCGAGGTGGGGAAACCATGACTGCCGCACGTCCGTCCCTGACGGCGCTCTTGTCCGCATTCGCTCTGCTCCTGACGAGCTGTAATGTCGCGCTGGCGCAGAAGAAATACGACACCGGGGCCAGCGACACCGAGATCAAGATCGGCAACACCGTGCCCTACAGCGGTCCCGCCTCGGCCTATGGCGTGATCGGCAGGACCGAGGCGGCCTACTTCAAGATGGTCAACGAGGCTGGCGGCATCCGCGGCCGCAAGGTCACGTTCATCTCCTACGACGACGGCTACTCGCCGGCAAAGACGGTGGAGCAGACGCGCAAGCTGGTCGAGGACGACGAGGTGCTGCTGGTGTTCGGCTCGGTCGGCACCTCAACCAACGCGGCGATCCGGAAATACATGAACGAGAAGCAGGTGCCGCAACTGTTCGTCGGTTCCGGCGGCTCCAAGTGGAACGACCCCAAGAACTATCCATGGACCATGGGCTGGCAGCCATCCTACCAGGACGAAGCGCGGGTCTACGCAAAATACATCATGAAGCACAAGCCCGATGCCAAGGTTGCGCTGCTTTACCAGAACGACGACTTCGGCAAGGACTACCTCAAGGGCCTGAAGGACGCCTTCGGCGACAGGGCCTCGATGATCGTCGCCGAAGAAGCTTACGAGACGTCGGAGCCTGCGATCGACAATCACATCGTCAAGCTGAAAGCCGCCGGCGCCGACACCTTCATCAGCATCACGTCACCGAAATTCGCGGCGCAGGCGATCAAGAAGGCCGCCGAAATCGCTTGGACGCCCTTGCAGTTCGTCGCCAATGTCTCAGCCTCGGTCGGCGGCGTCATGCAGCCGGCCGGCTTCGAGAATTCGCAGGGCATCCTGTCGGCGTCCTATCTCAAGGACGGCGCCGATCCGCGATGGGACAAGGATCCCGGCATGGAGAAATTCCTTGCCTTCCTCAAGAAGGATTATCCCGACGCCAACAAGCTCGACGGCGCCACCTCCTACGGTTACGCCGCCGCACAGACCATGGCGCAGGTGCTGGAGATGTGCGGTGACGATCTCACCCGCGCCAACATCATGAAGCAGGCCGCGAGCCTGAAGGACTATGTCCCCGGCACGCTGCTGCCGGGCATCAGCGTCAACACCTCGGCCACCGACTTCGCGCCGATCAAGCAGTTGCAGCTGATGCGCTTCAAGGGCGAGAAGTGGGAGCTGTTCGGCGACATCATCTCGAGCGGGCTCAGCAACTAGGACGGCGCACGATCTCCACGCAAACGCTTCGCGTGTGTCGCGAGGCGATTGCGCGGCGCGGACTTTCCTCGCAACGCGTTGGACTAAATGACGCCCTCCGCGACAGCGCCGCGGGGGGCTTTCTGTTGCTGGCACCAGGCGAAAGGTATTCAATGCCGCAAGGAGCCGCAAAGTGCTCCCACTCCAAAAATCGTGACACATTCACCGTGATCCAAGGGAGATCAAAATGCCTGCTATCCGTTTGCGATTGGGGGCCTTTTCGGCCGCCCTCGCATTGCTCGCAGCGACCGCGAGTCCCTCCGTCGCGCAGAAGAAATACGACATCGGTGCCTCCGACAGTGAAATCAAGATCGGCAACATCATGCCCTACAGCGGAGCGGCTTCCGCCTATGGCGTGATCGGCAAGACCGAGGAGGCCTATTTCCGCAAGATCAATGCCGAGGGTGGCATCAACGGCCGCAAGGTCACCTTCATCAGCTATGACGACGCCTACACGCCGCCGAAGACCGTCGAGCAGGCGCGCAAGCTCGTCGAGAGCGACGAGGTGCTGCTGATCTTCAATTCGCTCGGCACGCCGCCGAACTCGGCGATCCAGAAATACATGAACCAGAAGAAGGTGCCGCAGCTGTTCGTCGCCACCGGCGCCACCAAGTGGAACGACCCGAGGGAATTTCCCTGGACGATGGGCTGGCAGCCCAACTACCAGAGCGAGTCCATCATCTACGCAAAGTACATCCTGAAGAACAAGCCGGACGCCAAGATCGCGGTGCTCTACCAGAACGACGATTACGGCAAGGACTATCTGAAGGGGTTCAAGGACGGGCTCGGCGCCAAGGCCGCATCGATGATCGTCGCCGAGGACAGCTACGAGGTGACGGAGCCGACCATCGACTCCCACATCGTCAGGCTCAAGGCCTCCGGCGCCGACGTGTTCTTCAACATTACGACTCCGAAATTCGCGGCGCAGGCGATCAAGAAGAACGCCGAACTCAACTGGCATCCGCTGCATTTCCTCAACAACGTCTCCGGATCGATCGGCAGCGTGATCAAGCCCGCGGGCTTCGAGAATGCCCAGGACATCATCTCGTCGCAATATTTCAAGGACCCGACCGACCCGCAGTGGAAGACCGACAAGGCAATGATCGCCTGGAACGAGTTCCTCGATAAATACTATCCGGAAGCGAACCGCGCCGATGCCTCCGTGATGTACGCCTACATCGTCTCGCAGGGCCTGGTGCATGTGCTCAAGGCGTGCGGCGACGACCTGACCCGCGAGAACGTCATGAAGCAGGCGGCCAGCATCCGCGATTACGAACCCGGCGGCCTGTTGCCGGGTGTCAAGGTCAACACCTCGGCGACCGATTTCGCGCCGCTCTCGCAACTGCAATTGATCCGCTTCAAGGGCCAGACCTGGGAGCGCTTTGGCGACATTTTGAGCGGCGACGTCGGTGGTTAACCCGGAATTGTCGACTAAAGACGAGAGCCCCTGCGGCGTTGTCGCAGGGGCTTTTCATTGAGACGGGCCGCCTGAAATGCTAATCATTGCAGTCAAATAACAGAGCCCTCGAACAAGAGGGCCGCGACACATTCGTCTGACAACAGGGAGAGAGACATAGATGTCCGCCACCACAAGACTTGCGGTCCTCGGGGCCGCGCTCGCGCTCGTCGCGACATCCAGCAGCGCTGCGCTTGCCCAGAAGAAATACGACACCGGCGCCAGCGACACCGAGATCAAGATCGGCAACATCATGCCCTACAGCGGACCCGCATCCGCCTACGGCATCATCGGCCGCACCGAGGCCGCCTATTTCAAGAAGATCAACGATGCCGGCGGCATCAACGGCCGCAAGATCAACTTCATCTCCTATGATGACGCCTACTCGCCGCCGAAAGCCGTGGAGCAGGCCCGCAAGCTGGTCGAGAGCGACGAGGTGCTGCTGATCTTCAACTCGCTCGGCACGCCGTCGAACTCGGCGATCCAGAAGTACATGAATTCCAAGAAGGTGCCGCAGCTGTTCGTCGCCACCGGCGCCACCAAGTGGAACGATCCGAAGGACTTTCCCTGGACCATGGGCTGGCAGCCCAACTACCAGAGCGAGACCCAGATCTACGCAAAGTACATCCTGAAGAACATGCCGAACGCCAAGATCGCGGTGCTGTTCCAGAATGACGATTACGGCAAGGACTATCTGAAGGGATTGAAGGACGGCCTCGGCCAGAAGGCCGCCAGCATGATCGTCGCCGAAGAGAGCTTCGAGACCTCCGAGCCGACCATCGACAACCACATCGTCAAGCTGAAGGCCAGCAACGCCGACGTGTTCATCGACATCGCGACGCCGAAATTCGCCGCGCAGGCGATCAAGAAAGTCACCGAGGTCGGCTGGAAGCCCACCCACTTCCTCAACAACGTGTCGGCCTCGGTCGGCAGCGTGATCAGGCCCGCCGGCTACGAGAACGCGCAGGGCATCATCTCTGCCGCCTATCTGAAGGACCCCTCGGACAAGCAATGGGACAATGATCCCGGCATGAAGGAATTCTACGCCTTCATGGCCAAGGACTTCCCCGAAGGCGACAAGCTCGACGGCGGCACCGTGACCGGCTACGGCGTGGCCCAGACCCTGGTCCAGGTGCTCAAGCAGTGCGGCGACAACCTCACGCGCGAGAACATCATGAAGCAGGCAGCGAGCCTGCAGGACTTCCGCACCGAAGTGCTGCTGCCCGGCATCAAGATCAACACCGCCGCGAACGATTTCGCCCCGATCAGCCAGTTGCAGCTGATGAAGTTCAAGGGCGAGAAATGGGAACTGTTCGGCGACATCATCAGCGCCGACGTCGGCGGCTGATTTTCTGCCGACAATCGACCGACAGTGGCCCCCTGCGATACCGTCGCAGGGGGCTTTTCATTTGCCATGGGGCGGTCCCGGCGATGCCTGCTTACACTTTGCCCGGCAATGCGCTAGGAAAACCGGCAAGAACCGAAGAGAACCCGGCGCCCTCGCGCGCCGGCAACAACAAGGAGTTTTCGGGAAATGCCGAAGCCGATCCGCCGCCGTATTGCAACCGCCCTGCTCGGCCTCGCCGTCGCCGCCGTGACCGGCAATGCCGCATGGGCGCAGAAGAAGTACGACACCGGTGCGACCGATACCGAGATCAAGGTCGGCAACATCGTCCCCTATAGCGGCCCGGCGTCTGCCTATGGCGTGGTCGGCAAGGCGATGGCCGCGGTGTTCAAGAAGGTCAACGACGATGGCGGCATCAACGGCCGCAAGATCAATTTCATCTCCTATGACGACGCCTATTCGCCGCCGAAGGCGGTCGAGCAGGCGCGCAAGCTGGTCGAGAGCGACGAGGTGCTGTTCCTGTTCGGCACGCTCGGTACCGCCTCCAACACCGCGATCCAGAAATATCTCAACGCCAAGAGGGTGCCGCAGCTGTTCGTCGCCACCGGCGCGACCAAGTGGAACGACCCGAAGGCGTTCCCGTGGACCATGGGCTGGCTGCCGAGCTACCAGAGCGAGTCGCGGATCTACGCGAAGTATCTGCTCAAGGAGAAGCCCGCCGCCAAGGTCGCGGTGCTCTACCAGAACGACGACATGGGCAAGGACTACCTCAAGGGCCTGGAAGACGGCTTCGCCAGCGATCCCGCGCGGATTGCCGCCAAGGAGAGCTACGAAGTCGCCGAACCCACCATCGATTCCCATGTGGTGCGGCTGAAATCCGCCAATCCCGACGTCATCATCTTCTTCACCACGCCGAAATTCGGCGCCCAGGCGATCAAGAAGCTCGGCGAGATGAACTGGAAGCCGGTGACCATCGTCTCCAACGTCTCGGCCTCCACCGCGACGGTGATGCGTCCCGCCGGGCTCGACAATGCGCAGGGCGTGATCTCGGCGGCCTACGCCAAGGACGCCAGCGATCCGCAGTGGAAGGACGACGCCGGCATGAAGGCGTTCGACGAACTGCTCGCCAAATACATGCCCGACACCAACCGCGTCGATGCCTCGGCCATGACCGGCTACAACATGGCGACCACGATGGTCGAGGTGCTGCGCCGCTGCGGCGACGACCTCACCCGCGCCAATGTGATGAAGCAGGCGGCGAGCCTGAAGCAGTTTGCGCAGGGCGGCCTGCTGCCCGGCGTGACGCTGTCGACCGGGCCTGCCGACTTCCAGCCGATCGAGCAATTGCAGCTGATGCAGTTCAAGGGCGAGCGCTGGCAATTGTTCGGCGACGTCATCAGCGGCGAAGTCGCCGGAAACTAGAGCCGGGATGGATACTGCTTCGATCGAAGCGGCCTCGATCTTCCCTTACCTCTCCCGCTTGCGGGGGAGGTCGGATCGCATCAAAGATGCGATCCGGGTGGGGGCTTTCTCCGCAATACGACTCGTGGCAGCACCCCCACCCTGCCCCTCCCCCGCAAGCGGGAGAGGGAAAGTACCTACGTCTGGACTCTCGTAGAGGCACAGCCATGACCGACCGTCGTCCCTTCCTGCGTTCGATCTTCGATGCCGCGGTGGCGGCTGCGCATCCCGATGTCGTGCTGGCATCGCGGCTTCGGTCGGCGCCGAAGGGACGCGTGATCTGCCTCGCCGCCGGCAAGGGTGCCGGCGCCATGGCCGCGGCGGCGGAACGGCACTATCTCGACACGCTCGGCCTCGAACCGTCGCGGCTGGTCGGCATCGCCACCACCCGGCATGGCCATGGCGTGCCGACCCGCCGCATCAAGGTGGTCGAGGCCGGCCACCCGGTGCCCGATGAGGCCGGCCTGCGCGCGGCCGACGATACGCTGCGGCTGGCGGCGGAAGCCACGCCCGACGATCTCCTGCTGGTGCTGCTGACCGGCGGCGGCTCGGCGAACTGGATCGCGCCCGTCGAAGGCGTGAGCTTCGCCCAGAAGCAGCAGGTCAACCGCGCGCTGCTGCGCTCCGGCGCGCCGATCGGCGAGATGAACATCGTCCGCAAGCATCTGTCGCGCATCAAAGGGGGGCGGCTGGCGCGCGCCGGCCAGCACGCCGCCGAGATCGTCACGCTGGCGATTTCCGACGTGCCGCATGACGATCCCTCCGCGATCGCCTCGGGGCCGACCGTCCCGGATCCGACCACGCTGGCGGATGCCCGCGCGCTGGTCGCCAAGTACAACCTCTCCGTCGACGACGCGGTCCGCCGCGCGCTTGACGATCCCAGGAACGAGAGCTGCAAGCCGGGCGATCCCGCCTTTGCGCGCGCGACGTTCGAACTGCTGGCAAAGCCCAAGGCCTCGATCGACGCCGCAGTGAAGGTCGCGCAGGACGCCGGCTACGAGACCATCGCGCTCGGTGCCGACCTCGAAGGCGAGGCCCGCGACGTCGCGGCCGGACACGCGCGGCTCGCGCTGAAGGCCCGCGGCGAGGGCAAGCGCGTCGCGATCATCTCCGGCGGCGAGCTCACGGTGACGGTGCGCGGCAATGGCCGCGGCGGCCCCAACCAGGAATACGCACTGGCGCTGGCCGACCTGCTCAAGGACACGCCCGACATCGCAGCGCTCGCCGCCGACACCGACGGCGCCGATGGCGGCGCCGGCAGCGCGAGCGACCCTGCGGGTGCCGTGATCGACCAGGCGACATTCGCGAAGATGAAGACGATCGGCCTCGATCCGAGGGCCTACCTCGAGAACAACGACGCCACGGGCTTCTTCGCACAGACCGGCGATTTGTTGCTGACCGGCCCGACGCTGACCAATGTCAACGACGTGCGCGTGATTTTGGTGGATTGATCCACGCGTCATTGCGAGGAGCGTAGCGACGAAGCAATCCATTCTTCCCCGAGCAGAGGAATGGATTGCTTCGCTTCGCTCGCAATGACGGTGCCGCTGCCGTCGGCCTCAAAACTCCTGCGCGAGCTTGGCCAGCATCTCCAGCAGCGCGGCGTGGTTGGCCGGGCCGAGCACCTCGATCAGCCGCGCCTCGTGCTTGTTGGCGACCAGTTTCTTGGCGCGCGCCAGCACGGCGCGGCCCTTGTCGGTCAGGACCAGGATGTGGGAGCGGCGGTCATTGGTGGAGCGCATCCGCGCGCAAAGGTCGCGGCTCTCCAGTGCGTCGAGCATGGCGACGAAATTCGGCCTGAGGATGCCGAGCGTGTTGGCGATCTCGGTCTGGTTGCGGCCCGGATTCTTGTCGAGCAGCAGCAGCACCGAGAACTGCGCCGGCGTCAGCTGCAGCGGCGCGACGCAGCGCAGGAAATCCTCGAACACCTTGAGCTGCGCACGCTTCAACGAATAGCCGAGCAGTCCGGACAGTTCGCCGAGTTGCAGCATGCTGTCGTCCCCGGCAGGATCGACCGGTTCCCTGCGCAGGGCACGCGACGATCTGACGGCATCGGAGGCGGTTTTGGAAACAGTCATCGCTCCAGGCTCGCAATCCCGGTACAAAAAACCCCGCGGGACGCTCGGGGACCTTGAGATTATATCTAATAATCGTTATGCACTATATCAAATATCGACGGCTATCAACAGCCGATATCGGCCGACCCGACCGGCACAGCCGGCTGCGGCGGTCCGACGCTTGAGGGGGAGCGCTCGGCCTTGAACACAACGATCATGCTGTTCCTGCTGCAGGACGGCATCACCAATGGCGCGATCTACGCACTGCTCGGGCTGGCCCTGGTGCTGGTGTTCGCGGTGACGCGGGTGATCCTGATCCCGCAGGGCGAATTCGTCACCTACGGCGCGCTGAGCTACGCCATGCTGGCGACCGGCCAGGTGCCCGGCACCGTGCGCCTTGCCGTCGCGATGGGCCTTGTCGCGTTCGCGCTCGATCTGTTCTTCGCCCGCAAGGCGCTGCATGCCCGGCTGGTGATCCGCTCAGTCGCGCTCAATATCGTCTTTCCCGTTGCGCTGCTCGGCCTCGTCTATGCGCTGGTTGGTCCCAACACGCCGATCGCCGTCAACATTGCGCTGGCCCTCTTGATCGTGGCGGCGATCGGGCTGTTTCTCTATCGCATCGCCTTCCAGCCGATCGCGCACACTTCCGTGCTGGTGCTCCTGATCGCCTCGGTCGGCTGCCATCTGGCGCTGCAAGGCTTAGGCCTGGTGTTCTTCGGCGCCGAAGGCCTGCGCGCCCCGGCGCTGTCGAATGCCGCAGTGACCGCAGGTCCGCTGCGCTTCACCGGCCAGAGCCTCGCCGTCTACGGCCTGACGGTCGGCTTCATCGTGGGGCTGTGGCTGTTCTTCGGCTACACCAAGACCGGCAAGGCGCTGCGCGCCACCGCGGTCAATCGCCTCGGCGCCCGCCTGGTCGGCATCCGCACCACGCTGTCGGGCCAGATCGCATTCCTGCTCGCCTCCGTGATCGGCGCGATTTCCGGCATCCTGATCGTGCCGATCACGACGCTCTATTACGACACCGGCTTCCTGATCGGCCTGAAGGGTTTTATCGCCGCCATCATCGGCGGCCTGGTCAGCTATCCCCTGACCGCGGTCGCGGCCATCGTGGTCGGCATCGTCGAGGCCTTCTCGTCGTTCTACGCGAGTAATTTCAAGGAAGTCATCGTGTTCACGCTGATCCTTCCCGTCCTGGTGCTGCGCTCGCTCGCAGCGCCCCAGGTCGAGGAAGAGAAGGACTGAGCGCGATGACACAGCGGCTCCCTCTCATCATCTTCGCGCTCGTGATGGCGGTGATCCCGCTTCTCCCGGGCATCCCGCCGTTCTGGATCGTGCTGCTCGACAATATCGGCCTCGCCGCGCTGGTCGCGATGGGGCTGGTGCTGCTCACCGGCGTCGGCGGCCTCACCTCGTTCGGACAGGCCGCGTTCTGCGGCTTCGGCGCCTACACCACGGCGGTGCTGACCACCGCCTACGGCGTCTCGCCGTGGCTGACGCTGCCGGCTTCGCTCGTGGTCAGCGGCATTGCCGCGGTGCTGCTCGGCGTCGTCACGGTGCGGCTGTCAGGCCACTATCTGCCGCTCGGCACCATCGCCTGGGGCATCGGCCTGTTTTATCTGTTCAGCAAGCTCGAATTCCTCGGCCGCAACGACGGCATTTCGGGCATCCCGCCGCTCTCGATCGGCTCGTTCAAGATGCTGAGCCCGGACACGATCTATTACGCAATCTGGGTCGCGGTGCTGCTCTCCGCGCTCCTGACCATGAACCTGCTGGATTCCCGCACCGGCCGCGCCATCCGCGCGCTGCGGCGCGGCCATATCGCGGCCGAAGCGTTCGGCGTGCAGACGCCGCGCGCCAAGCTGCTGGTGTTCATCTATGCGGCGGTGCTGGCCGGCCTGTCCGGCTGGCTCTATGCGCATTTCCAGCGCGCCGCCAACCCGACGCCGTTCGGCGCCCAGGCCGGCATCGAGTATCTGTTCATCGCCGTCGTCGGCGGCGCCGGTTACGTCTGGGGCGGCGTGCTCGGCGCCGGCATCGTCGTGATCCTGAAAGAGGTGCTGCAGAGCTACCTGCCCTACATCTTCGGCGGCCAGAGCCAGCTCGAGACCATCGTGTTCGGCATCATGCTGGTGCTGCTGCTGCAGCTCGCACCGCAGGGCGTCTGGCCCTGGCTGATGTCGCGGCTGCCGTTCAAGCCGACCCGCAAGACGCCGGACACGTCGGTGAAGCTGGAACACCGTGAGCGGGCGGCGGGAACGTCTCCGGTCCTGCTGCACATCGACAAGGCGCGCAAGCAGTTCGGCGGCGTGCTCGCGGTGAACGACGTCTCGTTCGACGTCAACGCCCGCGAGATCGTCGCGCTGATCGGCCCCAACGGCGCCGGCAAGAGCACGACCTTCAACCTGATCACCGGCGTCCTGGGCGCAACCAGCGGCAAGATATCCGTGCTCGGCAACGAGGTCGCGAACGCTCCGCCGCAGGAGGTGGTCAAGCTCGGCGTCGCCCGCACGTTTCAACACGTCAAGCTGGTGCCCGACATGACCGTGCTGGAGAACGTCGCGATCGGCGCGCATCTGCGCGGCAATTCCGGAGCGATCTCCAGCATGCTGCGGCTCGACCGCGCTGATGAGACGAAACTGCTGGCGGAAGCCGCGCGGCAGATCGCGCGCGTCGGCCTGTCCGACCAGATCGACCAGCTCGCCGGTTCGCTGTCGCTCGGGCAGCAGCGCATCGTCGAGATCGCGCGGGCGCTGTGCGTCGATCCGATGCTGTTGCTGCTGGACGAACCGGCGGCCGGCCTGCGCCACATGGAGAAGCAGCGGCTGGCCGCGCTGCTCCGGCAATTGCGCGACGGTGGCATGTCGGTGCTGCTGGTCGAGCATGACATGGGGTTCGTGATGGATCTCGCCGACCGCATCGTGGTGCTCGATTTCGGCACCAAGATCGCCGAGGGCACGCCGGCCGCGATCAAGCGCAACCCCGACGTGATCAAAGCCTATCTCGGAGCCGCCGCATGAGTGCGCTGCTGACGGTTGCCGACGTCCATATCGCCTACGGCAAGGTCGAGGCCGTGCGCGGCGTCTCGCTCGACGTTGGAGAGAACGAGATCGTCACCATCATCGGCGCCAACGGCGCCGGCAAGACCACGCTGCTCAACGCCATCATGGGCGTGCTGCCGCTGCGGGGCCGCACCACCTTTGCCGGCGTCGACATGGCGCCGCTCGATATCGAGGACCGCGTCGCGACGGGCCTGAGCCTGGTGCCCGAGCATCGCGAATTGTTCGGCACCATGAATGTCGAGGACAATCTCGAGCTCGGCGCCTTCCGGATCGCGAAGGCAACCGCGGCCCGCTCGCTGGAGCGGGTCTACACGTTGTTTCCACGGCTCAAGGAGCGCCGCAAGCAGCTCGCCGGCACACTGTCCGGCGGCGAGCAGCAGATGCTTGCGATGGGCCGCGCGCTGATGGGCGCGCCGAAATTGCTGATGCTGGACGAGCCGAGCCTCGGCCTCGCCCCGATCATCGTCGCCGACATCTTCCGCATCGTCGGCGAGCTCCGCGCAGCCGGCGTCTCGGTGCTGCTGGTCGAGCAGAACGCCCAGGCCGCGCTGCAGATCGCCGACCGCGCCTATGTGATGGAGCTCGGCGAGTTCGTGCTTAGCGGCTCCGCGAAGGAGATCGCCGCCAACAAGGGCGTCGCCGCGAGCTATCTCGGCTTCCAGATCGAAGGCGAGAGCGCGATCTAGGCGCCATCGCCCCGCTTATGAAGAAGCCGGCCCCTCATCGGGACCGGCTCTTCGTTTCCGCAGATCGCGACCAGCTCACATCGCCGGGATGTATTTGCCGTCCTTGACCGTCAGCAGGATGCGCGAGCGGTCGTCGAGGCCGTAGCGATCCTTTTCGGTCCAGTTGTAGACGCCCTGGCTCGCGACGATCTCCTTCTCGGAGATGAACGCCTGGCGGATCGCCTCGCGGAATTCCGGCGTGCCGGGCTTGGCGGTCTTCAGCGCCGTCGGGATGATGCGCTTCAGCACCTCGAAGGCGTCGAAGGAATGGCCGGCGAACTGGCTGCGGCTGTTGGCGCCGTACTTGGCTTCATAGGCCGCGTTCAGCGTCAGGCCCGGCTTCTTGGTCAGCGCGCTGTCGGCTTGGGTTTCCGGCGACATCACCGGGCCGGCCGACATGATGACGCCTTCCGCGGACGCTCCTGCGATGCGGATGAAGTCCATCGTGGCGGCACCGTGGGTCTGGTAGATCAGGCCCTTGTAGCCACGCTCGCGCAGCGCGGACTGCGGCAGCGCCGCGGCGGTGCCGGAGGCGCCGACCAGGATGGCGTCGGGATTGGCGGCGACGAGCTTCAGCACCTGGCCCGCGACCGACGTATCCGGACGCGCGAAGCGCTCCTCATCGGTCATGGTCAGGCCCATCGGCACGGCCTGCGCCTTGAAGTCGTTGACCCAGAGATCGCCGTAGGAATCCGAATAGCCGATATAGCCGACGGTCTTGATGTTGTGCGCCTTCATGTGCTCGTAGAGCACCTTGCCCATGATCGGAATCGACTGCGGCAGGTCGACCGACCACTTTGCGCGGGCGTCATTGATCGGGAACGGCGCGAGGCCGAGATGCGGGATGCCGGCCTCGTTGGCGACCGTCGACACCGCGATCGTCGTCGGCGTGATGCAGGAGCCCATGATGATGTCGGCCTTGGACTCGGTGACGAAGCGCCGCGTATTGGTGGTCGCAGCCGTTGGATCGCCGGCGTCGTCGAGCACGATCAGCTTCAGCGGTACGCCGCCGATCTCCTTCGGCACGAAATCGAGCGCGTTGCGTTCGGGGATGCCGAGCGCCGCGGCGGGGCCGGTGGTCGAGATCGAGATGCCGATGGTGATTTCATTGGTCTGCGCCAGCGCTGACGCGCCCGGCAGCGCGACAGCAGCTGCGAGCACTGCTGCGGCGAGAGTGGCCTTCCTCATTCATTCCTCCCTGCGGATATGTTTTTTGGGTTTAAACCAGTTTTGCGGGCCAATTCAGCCCCTTCTTTAGGTCATGAGGGGCCGCAAGTCAGCCCTGAACAAGTCAGCCCTTCAGGAAGCGGTCGATGATCTCCTGCGGAAATGGCGCCGATTTCAGCCTGGCGGGATCGTCCGGATGGCGGCCGACCAGCACCCTTGTCTCGAACGCCTCGATGGCCAACGCCTCGCCCTTGAACACGCGGTGCACCACTTCGAAGCTCGATCGCTTGATGCTCTCGATCCGGCTCTCGATGGTAATCCAGTCGCCATGGGTCGACGGGATGTGGAATTTGGCCCGCGTGTCGACCATGGGAATGCCGACCAGGCCATATTTGTGGACGAGGTCCTGCTTCGAGCAACCGGCCGCTTCGAACATGATCGAGGTCGAGTCGTCGAACATCGCGAAGTAGCGCGGATAGTAGACGATGTTGGCGGGGTCGCAATCGCCCCACTGGATCTGCACGTCGCGCCGGTTGACGAACATGGTCTGTCCTCGATTGAGCGGGATCGATCCGGAGGCGCGGTTCACGCTCCTCCGGATCATGCGTCAGCGTGGCGCCATCCGGAGCGCGGCATCGAGCCGCACCACTTCGCCGTTCAGATAGGGATTATCGATCATGTGCAGCGCCAGCGACGCGAACTCGTCGGCCTGCCCCAGCCGGCGCGGGAACGGGATCGCGGCGGCGAGCGAGTCCTGGGCTTCCTGCGGCAGTCCGGCCAGCAAGGGGGTCATGAACAGGCCGGGCGCGATGGTCAACACACGGATGCCGAACTGCGCGAGCTCGCGCGCGATCGGCAAGGTCATCGCGACGATGCCGCCCTTGGAGGCCGAATAGGCCGCCTGCCCGATCTGGCCGTCATAGGCCGCGACCGAGGCCGTCGAGATCACGACGCCGCGCTCGCCGGTCGCGAGCGGCTCGAGCTTCGCCATATCGGCGGTCGCAAGCCGCAGCATGTTGAAGGAGCCGATCAGATTGACCTTGATCACCTTGTCGAAGTCAGCGAGCGCCATCGGCCCTTCGCGGCCGATCACGCGCTTAGCCACCCCGATGCCTGCACAGTTCACCAGCACGCGGGCCGGACCGTGCGCCTTGGCGGCAGCAGCGACCGCGGCTTCGGCAGCGGCCGCATCGGCCACGTCGCAGATCACCGCAATGCCGCCGATCTCGGCGGCGACGGTCTCGGCGAGCTTGGCGTTGAGGTCGCAGACCGCGACCTTGGCGCCCTGCGCAGCCAGACGGCGCGCGGTCGCCGCGCCCAATCCCGATGCGCCGCCGGTGACGATGGCGGCCTGGTCCTTCAACTGCATGGCATTCTCTCCTTGAATGGTCAGACGAGTTTGATCACCGATGCCGGCGGCACCGGCGCATAGAGCGCTTCGATGATGTCAGTGCGATGCTCCAGCACCGCGCGCTGGTTGATCGAGCCCTTGTCGGTGACCTCGCCGCGATCGATCGACAGCGGCGTGTCGAGCAGGATCGCCCGCGCGATCCGGTTCGACGAACCCGTGGCGCTCGCAAGGACCCGCGCGAAACGTTCGCGGAAGGCAGCACGCACCAGCGGATCGCTGGCCGCAGCCGCGATGTCGCCAGCGCCAAGCGCCGGATTGATCAGGCGACAGCCATCGAGATCGAGGATCACGATCGCCGCCAGCTCGTCGCGGTTGAGCCCCGCGATCACGACGTCGCGCACCAGCGGCGCGCAGGTGCCGACGAAGCGCGCCCGCAACGGACCGACGCTGACCCAGGTGCCGCTCGCCAGCTTGAAATCCTCGGCGATGCGACCATCGAAATCGAACCCGGCATCGAGATCGCCGGCGTTGGCTGGCTTCAGCGCGTCGCCGAACTTGTAGAAACCTTCCTCGTCGAACGCCTTGGCGGTCAGCTCGGGCTGCCGCCAGTAGCCGGGCGTCACGTTCGGGCCTTTGGCACGCACCTCGAGCTTGCCGTTGTTGGGCACCAGCTTCGCGTCATTGCCCGACACCGGAAGCCCGACATGGCCGGAACGGCTGGTATCGGGCCGCACCGACATGAAGAACGGCGAGGTCTCGGTGGCGCCGAGCCCGGTCAGCATGGGCACGCGATAGCCCGTCTCCTGCACGGCGAGCGCATCGAGGCTGTTCCAGATGAACGGCGACAGCGCGGCGCCCGAGAAGAACATCGCATGCAGCCGCTCGAAGAATTTCGCCCGCAGCCCGGCATCGTCGCGCAGATAGGGCAGCAGCGATTCATAGCCCTTGGGCACGTTGAAATAGACCGTCGGCGAGATCTCGCGCAGGTTGCGCACGGTCTCCTCGATGCCGCCGGGCATCGGCTTGCCCTCATCGAGATACATCGAGCCGCCGTTATAGAGCGTCAGCCCGACATTGTGGTTGCCGCCGAAGGTGTGATTCCACGGCAGCCAGTCGACGATCACAGGCGGCTCGTCCTTCAGGAACGCCAATGTCTCGCGCAGCATTACCTGGTTGGCGCAGATCATGCGCTGGGTGTTGATGACGGCCTTGGGATTGCCGGTCGAACCCGACGTCAGCAGGAACTTTGCGATCGTATCCGGACCGATGGCGGCGTGGGTCGCGTCGAGCCGCGGATCCTCCGGCGTTGCCATCAGATCGGCGAGCCGCGTCACCTCGCGGCTGGGTACGGCGCCGCGGCTCGCGGCGATCTCGACATCGGGTCCGACATTGGCGCGCAGGGCGTCGGTAAATTTGTCGCCGTCATCGACACAGACGAGGCCCGGCGTCAGCAGCCTGATGACGAAGCTGAGCTTGCCGTAGTCGCGCGACACCAGCGAATAGGCCGGCGACACCGGACAGAACGGAATGCCGGCATAGAGCGCACCGAGCGCGATCAGTGCGTGATCGATCGAATTGCCGGACAGGATCATGATCGGCCGCTCGGCCGACAGCCCGCGCGCGATCAGCGCGGACGCAACGCGTCGGGTCGTCACCAGCAATTGCGCGTAGGTGATCTGGCGCCAGCCGCCGCCGGCTGCGCGCTCGGCCATGAACACCCGGTTCGGCTCGGCGTTTGCCCAGTGATGCAGGCGGTCGGTGAGACGAGCGGGAAAGTCGGCGAACTTGAGCTTCGGCCGAAGATAGATCGTGCCATCGTCGCGGCGCTCGACGGTGACGTCGGGATTGCCGAACGAGATCGGGCGCAGCGGATGCGCACTCGCAGTGGACGCAGACGGCGTGGCGTTCATGTCGGCTTCACCTTGGCGGTCTTGCGATCCAGGAAGGCACGGATGCGCTTCTTGGCCTCCTTGTCGCTCTGCGCCACCGTCGCCATCAGCGATTCCATCAAGAGGCCGGTCTGCGGATTGGCCTCGGCGATCATCGGCAGCGCCTGCAACACCGCGAAGTTTGTCAGCGGCGCATTGGCGGCGACGCGCTCCGCAAGCTCCAGCGCTTTCGGCAGCGCGCCGTCGGCCTCGGTGAGATATTGCGAGAAGCCGTAGGCCGCGCCCTCGGTCGCCGAATAGACCCGGCCGGTCAGCATCATGTCCGCCATCCTGGGCACGCCGATCAGGCGCGGCAGCCGCACCGATCCGCCGCCGCCCACGAAGATGCCGCGCTGGCCCTCGGGCAGCGCGAAATAGGCCGACGGCTCGGCGACCCGGATATGCGCGGCGCAGGCAAGCTCCAGCCCACCGCCGATCACGGCGCCCTTCAGCGCCGCGATCACCGGCACGCGGCAATACTGGATGCGGTCGAACACGCGATGCCACATCTGGGAATGCACCAGCCCCTCGGTGGCGTCGCGTTCGGTCAGTTCGGAGAGATCGAGGCCGGATGAGAAGTGATCGCCGACGCCATGGATGACGACGGCGCCGACTGCGTCGGGAATCGCGGAAAAGCAGTCCCGCAGCGCCAGGATGATGCCGTCGTTGAGCGCATTGCGCTTGGCGGGCCGGTTGAGCCCGACGGTCAGCACCGCCCCTCGCGTCTCGATCCTGAGCAGCGAGGCATCACCCGCGTCGGCAGCGTTTCCCATGGCGTTATTGTTTCCTATTCAGAATAGTTATGTTTTATAACTATCCTCACAGGAGTCAAGACGGGACATGATGAGGATAGAGTTGGTACGCGCAACTCCCTCCACCCGTCGTCCCTGCGAAAGCAGGGACCCATAACCACAGGGTCGTGTTGTTGAGATGAGCTGTGGCCACAGCTCTGCGATCCAATTCACAATCGTGGTTATGGGTCCCGGCTCAAGGTCGGGACGACACCGAATGTGTTGCACGGCCTGTGAGTCGTACTTCCGCATTCTCGCGACATGGTTTGTCCGAGGTTTGCTTGGCGTTTCGCCCAGGCGCGCGCCGCCTTCCCCTCGTCATTCCCCGGTGCGCAATTGCGCACCTGAGGGCGCGCCACTTGGCGCGAGCCATGGAGTGACGAGAAAATGCCCTTGGCCCGCGGCTCGCGCTCACAACACCTGATGCACGTCGATCACGACGCGGTCGGCGTGGCGAGCGGCGGAGCCGATGAAGATGTGCTCCATCAGCCAGCGGTACTTTTCGGCGCCGGTTTCGAATTTCGGAACGGTGCGGAAATAGATCAGCTTCGGGTCGACCGGTTCGCCGCGCTTGAGCTTCTCGAGCAGATCGACCGGCCCGAAGCGGATGCCCTTGTTCTCGACATAGACGACGGCGCCGTCGTCGGTCTCGAAGGCATATTTTGCCTCCAGCTCGATCAGCTCGCTGGGCCGGATGATCTGGAAGTCGGCGCCGAAGGGCAGCACCTTGCCGTTGACGGTCTCGCCCCTCACCTCGCCACCGATGATCGGAATGATGCGGCGGACGCCGGTGCCGATGTCGCCGGCGGACGTGACCTCGGCGATCCGGGCAGTGATGGTGAAGACGTATCTGGTCTGAAGCTCGGGCACCATGGAAAACCTATTTATTGAGGCATGATCCTTTTCGGAAAACCGGGTCCCACTTTTCCGGGATCATGCCTAACCTATCATGCGCTGCGGCAGCCAGGTCGCGAGCAGCGGGAACAGGATCAGGATCACCAGCCGGATCAGGTCGGTGATCACAAACGGCAGCACGCCGACGAAGATCGTCGACATGTTGACGTCCTTGATCACGCTCTTGATCACGAACACGTTCATGCCGACCGGCGGATGGATCAGCCCGAGCTCCACCGTCATGACGATGATGATGCCGAACCAGATCGGGTCGAAACCGAGCGCGGTCACGACCGGGAACACGATCGGCACGGTGAGGATCACCATCGCCATCGCGTCCATCAGGCAGCCGAGCACCAGATACATCAGGAGGATCAGCGCCAGCACGCCATAAGGACCGATGCCGAGCCCGGTGAGGAACTCAGTGACGTTCTGCGGCGTCTGGGTGATGGTGAGGAAATAGCCGAAGCACAGCGCGCCGATCAGCACCGTGAACACCGCCGCCGCGGTGCGCGTCGCCTGCAGCAGCGATTGCAGGATGCCGTCTTTGGTCAGCTTGCCTCTGAGGATGCCGATGATGAAGGCACCGACCGCGCCGACCGCGCCCGCTTCGGTCGGGACGAAGAAGCCGCCATAGAGGCCGCCGATCACGAACAGGAACAGCAGCAGCGGCGACCAGACGTCGCGCATCGCCATGGCGCGCTCATGCCACGACGCCTTCTTGCCTGCCGGCAGGAAGCCCGGCCGCGTCACCCCGATGATGCCGATCGTGATCATGTGCATCAGGATCGCGAGCAGGCCCGGCACCACGCCGGCGATGAACAGCTTGCCGATGTCCTGCTGGGTGATGATGCCGTACACCGCGAGCACCGTGGATGGCGGCAGCATCGCCCCGAGCGTGCCGCCGACCGCGATCACGCCGGTCGAGAACGATTGCGGATAGCCGAAGCGGCGCATCTCGGGATAGGCCACCGCCGAGAAGGTCGCGGCGGTCGCAACCGAGGAGCCCGAGATCGCCGCAAAGCCGCCGCAGGCGGCGATGGTCGCGATGCCGAGCCCGCCCTTCCAGTGGCCGACAAAGGTGTTTGCGGCGCGGAACAGTTCACGGCTGATGCCCGAAACCGACACGAAGGCGCCCATCAAGAGGAACATCGGGATCACGCCGAAGGAATAATCCGTCACCGTGCGCATCGTGGTCTGGCCGACCAGCTTCAGCGCCGGGGCGAAGCCGGTGAGATAGCCAAAGCCGGTGATGCCGACGAGGCCCATCGCCATGCCGACGGGGACACGCAACAGCATCAGCGCGAACAGGCTCACAAAGCCGATGACGGCGACGGCCTCGGGACTCAAATCGAGACTCATGGCCGTCTACTCCGCAGTCTTGATCTTGGCATCATGGATATCTTCCGGATGGAAGATCAGGCGGTAGGTCCGGATCGCAATCAGCAGCACCGCGGAGACGTCACCGAGCCACGACACCAGGAAGAACGGCCAGACCGGAACGCCGAGATCCATGGTGACGATGTGGCTGTTCCTGGTGTCGATCACCTTGTCGACCAGCGTGTAGGTTTGCACCGTCACCACGAACAGCAGCACCAGCGTCGCGAAGATATCGATCCAGCGCTGATAGCGCGGCGACGCATTGGCCCAGACCAGATCCACGGTGATGTGGGTGCCGCGATAGCTCGTCGCCGCGATGCCCCAGAAGATCAGGATGCCGAGCAGGAACTGGCCGAAATTGTAGTAGTCGGGGATCGTCACCGAGAAGAATTTGCGCATGAACACCGCGGTGAAGGTGTTGAGCGCGACGACGCCGACGAAGAAGGCCGCAACCCATTCGATCGAATCGATGAAGCGGTCCATGAAATTCTTGCGCACCGGCTCGGGTGGACCGGTGATCGCGCCGTCCTGGGAAACTTCGGAATTGGCAGCCATGATGTCGGACTATCGCTGTCAGGAACCGTCATTCCGGGATGCTCGCAACGCGAGCGAACCCGGAATCTGGAGATTGCGGCGCGAGATTCCGGGTTCGCGCTGACGCGCGCCCCGGAATGACGGGATCAGATCCCCGCTTCGTACTTCTTCAGCGTGGCCTGCAGATCGGCCTCGATCTTCTCGGCATCGCCGCCGGCCTTCTTCACCGCCTCGGCCCAGCTGTCGCGCAGCGGCTTGACCGCCTTCTTCCACTCGGCGAGCTGATCCGCCGTCAGCGGATAGACCTCGTGGCCCTGCAGCGCCTTCATCTTGGTGCGGCCGTTGGCTTCGAAATCGGTCCAGGGATCGGTGACCTTGGAGGCCCATTCCGGCGTGCAATGATCGTCGATCACCTTCTTCTGGGCGTCCGACATCGCATTATATTTGGCGAGGTTGATGTTGTAGGTGAACACCGTCGTGTAGAGCGGCACATCCATGTGGTACTTTACCACCTTGTCGATGCCGAACAGGAAGATCGATCCCCAGGGGAAGGTGATCTCGTCGGCGACGCCGCGCTCGATCGCGTCGCGCGATTCCGGCGCGGAGGCCTGCACATTGGTGCCGCCGAACATCTTCACCATCTCGCCGATGGTGCTCTGCGCGGGCCGCACCTTCACGCCGGAGAGATCGCTCGGCAGCACGATCTTCTTCTTGCCGTGCAGCGCGCCCGGATCGTGAATGAAGGCGAAGCAGAGCTTGGTGTCCTTCATCTCGGTCGGCGCGTATTTGTGGTACCACTCGTTCAGCGCCAGCGTGCCCTTCTTGCCGTCCGAGAACACGAACGGGAGCTGGCCCGCGGCCGCGATCGGGAAGCGGCCGGGCTGATAGCCGGGATTGACATAGGTGACGTCGGCGATGCCGTCGCGCGCCATGTCGTAATGGTCGAACGCCTTGCCGAGCTGCTCGGACGGAAACACGGTGACTTTGATGGTGCCGCCCGATGCCTTCTCGATATCGGCGGCCCAGGCCTGCGTCGCCGGCACCAGCGGATGCGCCGGCGGCACCCAGAGCGACACTTTGAGATTGACGGTCTTGTCCTGCGCCTGCGAAGGACCTGCGGCCGGCACGATGGCGGCGGCTGCCATCAGCAGCGCCAACAAACTCTTCCTCATCACCTCTCCTCCTCTCCAGGACGGGCTTCGTGCCCGATCTCATTACTTAACATGTTATCTAATTCGCGCGGATATTCAAGATGAAATCCGCAGGGAGGACGCCTCGTCGCACCCGGCCCTTCCGGCATCTTGCGCTGCGGCGAACGCAGGTCCCGTGCAAATCCGCCTTGCCAAAACTGTTATATGATATAGTTGCCTTGGCAAGTTGATGGCGACCGCCCCGGCGCGGGCGCCTGCTGAAAGCCTATCCGATCGGGAGGAGCAGGTGTTGCGGACAAAAGTAGCAATCATAGGCGCAGGTCCGGCCGGACTGTTGCTTGGGCAACTACTTCATACTTTCGGCGTAGACAACGTCATTCTCGAGCGGCAGACCCCGGACTATGTGCTGGGGCGGATCCGCGCCGGCCTGCTCGAGGAAGGCACCGTGTCGCTGCTCGACAGCGTCGGCGCCGGCGCCCGGCTGCACCAGGAAGGCCTGGTTCATCACGGCGTCGAGCTGGCCTTCGGCGGCGCGCGGCACCGCATCGACATGCATGCGGCGACCGGCAAGACCGTGACCATCTACGGCCAGACCGAGGTCACGCTCGATCTGATGAACGCCCGCAAGGCGGCCGGCCTGACCACGGTCTACTCTGCCGCCGACGTCAAACCGCATGATTTCGACACCGATCATCCGCACGTCACCTACGTCAAGGACGGCGTCACGCACGAGATCGCCTGCGATTTCATCGCCGGCTGCGACGGCTTCCACGGCGTCAGCCGCGCCAGCGTGCCGGCGTCGGCGATCACCAGCTATGAACGGGTGTATCCGTTCGGCTGGCTCGGCATCCTCTCGGAGACGCCGCCGGTCTCGCCGGAGTTGATCTACAACAACCATGAGCGCGGCTTTGCGCTCTGCACGATGCGCTCGACCCATCGCAGCCGCTATTACGTGCAGTGCCCGCTCGACGATCATGTCGATCAATGGCCGGACGAGCGGTTCTGGGATGAGTTGAAGCGGCGCCTCGACCAGAAGGCCGCCGACGAAATCATCACCGGCCCCTCGATCGAAAAGAGCATCGCGCCCTTGCGCAGCTTCGTCGCCGAACCGATGCGGTTCGGCCGCATGTTCCTCGCCGGCGACGCCTCGCACATCGTGCCGCCGACCGGCGCCAAGGGGCTGAACCTTGCGGCCAGCGACGTGCATTATTTATCGCAGGCGCTGCGCGAATATTACGACGAGAAATCCTCTGATGGCCTCGACTTCTATTCGGCGAAAGCGCTGGCGCGGGTCTGGAAGGCGGTACGCTTCTCCTGGTGGATGACCTCGATGCTGCACAAATTCCCCGACGAGGGCGAATTCGCCGCGCGCATCCAGATCGCCGAGCTCGACTATCTCGTCAGTTCGAAGGCGGCGTCGACCTCGCTGTCGGAGAACTATGTGGGGCTGCCGTTCTAGATAGGTCGCTGTTTTTTTTCGTCGAGCAACCTCGCGTTATGCCCTCAGCTGTCACACCCCGCGCATGCGGGGTATCCAGTACGCCGCGGCCTCTCGATTTATGCCGTGCGGTCTCTGGAATACTGGATCGCCCGGTCAAGCCGGGCGATGACAGCGAGGGATGTGGCGACAGGCCCGAGCCAGTTTCAAACACCCCCTGCAAATCCCGTTTAAAACTTTGTAGGCGGTGAAATCGCGGTCGACATCGCGTTCAATGGCGTCAACGCAACGCCATACGCGAGCCAGAGATGACCCCCGATACGCAGATCGCCCCGGACATTCCCCAAGAAAACTCCCAAGATGTCCCCGAGGGCTTCGAGCCGCTGTTCCGCAAGAGCCCGCTCACCGAGCCCTGGGAGCCGCTGTACCAGAAGAAGACCGAGCGGGCCATCATCATCGGTCTGCGGCTGGCGAGGCCGCACACCAACGGCCGCGGCCTGATCCATGGCGGGCTGATCGCGGCACTCTCCGACAACGCGATGGGCTATAGCTGCGGCCAGGCGACCGGCTGGACCACCTCGTATGTGACGATCTCGCTCACGGTCGATTTCGTCGGCTCCGCCAATGTCGGGCAGTGGCTCGCAATCGAGAGCGATGTGATCAAGACCGGCAGCACGATCTGCTTCGCACAGAGCCTGATCAAGGCCGACGGCGTGACGATCGCGCGCGCCAGCGGCACGTTCCGCGTGGTGCCGAAGAAGGCGCCAGTTAGCTAAGCGTCTCGCGCTAGCCGAAGTGCCAGTCGGTAATCTCGGTGACGAGATCGATGAAGGTTCGCACCTTGGCCGACAACAGCCGGGATGTCGGGTAGACGACATGGATCGGCACCGGCGGCTGCTCGAATTCGGCGAGCACGATCCTGAGCCGCCGCGCCTTGAGCGACTCGGCGGCCTGGTAGGCCATCACGCGCGTCAGTCCGCCGTCCTGCTCGGCGTACTGGATGGCAGCGTCCGAGCTGTTGCTGGTGAAGCGCGGCGTCGGTGTGATGCGGATCTCCTGGCCATCCTCCATGAAGCGCCAATCCGGCGTCGCGGTCATCGCGCCGAACTGGATGGTGTCATGGGCGGTGAGGTCCGCCGGCCGCTTCGGCTCGCCGCGAAGCTTGAGATAGCCGGCCGAAGCCACCACGATGCGGCGCATCTGGCCGACATGCCGCGCCACCAGGTTCGAATCCGGCAGGTGCCCGAGCCTGACCGCGAGGTCGACGCCGTCCTCGACCAGGTTGATCCGGCGATCCGACAGCCGCAGGTCGACGCCGACGTCGGGATAGCGTTTGAGGTAGGCGGTCACGACCGGGCTGACATGGAGCCGCCCGAAGCCGAACGGCGCCGAGATCACCAAGCGGCCTTCGGGGCGGGTGCGCTCGCTCTCTACCGCGTCCTCGGCCTCCTCGACGTCGGCAAGGATCCGCCGCGCCCGCTCCAGGTAGCGCGAGCCGGCGTCGGTCAGCGTCACCTGCCGCGTGGTCCGCTGCAGCAGCCGCGCACCGAGCCGCTCCTCCAGCGCCGCGATCAGCCGCGTGATGGCTGACGGAGACAGGCCGAGCTTGCGGGCGGCGGGGGCAAACCCCTCGAGGTCCGCCACCGCGATGAAGGCCTGCATGGCGTCGATCCGGTCCATGGCACTATTGCATAATCGGCAACAGTGAAGTGTCAATGCACCAGATTGCCTACGATCCGGAAATACCCATCTTAGGGGCCGAGGACGGCCGCTTTGTCGCCCGTGGGCGGGAGGCTGAGATGTCAGAGGTTGGCAGCTATTCGAGCGATGTCGGGTTCACCCCGGCGGTGAAGGAGATCCAGACCCGCAAAGGTTCGCGCGCGACCTATGCCGAAGTCGAGGCCCATGGCGGCTGGCAGACCGAGGTCGACGAGAACCTGGCGGCCTTCCTTGCCAACACCAACAGCTTCTATCTCGCCACCGCCTCGGCCGGCGGTCAGCCCTATATCCAGCATCGCGGCGGGCCGAAGGGCTTCATCAAGGTGCTCGACAAGCACACCATCGCGTTCGCCGACTACAGCGGCAACCGGCAGTTCATCACCCAGGGCAATCTCTCGGAGAACCCGAAGGCCTATATCTTCGTGATGAATTACGCGCATCGGCAGCGGGTGAAGATCTGGGGCGAGGCGCGGGTCGTGGAAGACGATCCGGCGCTGACACGTTCGCTGATGCCGCAGGGCTATCGCGCGCGGCCCGAGCAGGTGATCCTGTTCAAGGTCGCGGCGTGGGACACCAACTGCCCGCAGCACATCCCGCAGAAGTTCGATGCGGCCGATGTGGCCAGCGCGCTCGCCTCACGCGACCAGCGCATCGCCAAGCTCGAGGCGGAGCTCGCCGCGTTGAAGGGCGAGCCCGCTCCTGCGCCAGCCGGTTAGGCCGCCTGCTGCCGCAACGGCGCCCAGGCGAACTCCGGATAGTATTGCTGCATCATCCGGCCGACATAGGCGGTGAGATTGTCGAATTTTTCGGTGCGCTCGCGCAGCGGCGAATCGAAGAACGGCGTCAGGATTCCCGCGAGCGCGCCGAACGCGGTGGCGTCGGTGCCGCACGGCGCGTTGCCCATCAGGTACGGCTTGTCGCCGAGTTGCACCGACAGCGCAAACAGCGAGCGGAGCGCGAGATCGACGTCCTCGTCGGGGCCGTGTCGGCCAAGCCCGCTCAACAGATAGTTCTCGGCGACGCGGAACTGGGCGTCCTCACGCAGCTTGTCGCGCAGATGATCGGGCGCGCCGTCGAAGAAATGCGCGGGCCCCTTGGCGAAATTGGTGTCGTCAACCCAGCGCGCGCCGACCAGCGCCCAGTAGATGTGATGCTCGATCATGCGCTCGAAGGCCCAGGCCTGCGCGCGCGCCTGCAGACTCAGCGGCGCGTCGAAATCGAAGCCATATTTGCCCTCGATATGGGCGCGGATGAAGGTCGAATCGGCGATCGTCTCGCCGTCATCGGCGATGAAGGGCAATTGCCCCTTGGGAGACGCCGGCGGCATCGCCTTTTCCTTGCGATAGTCGAGCCCGGCCATCTTGAGCTGAACCTCGGTCTTGGTCACGAAGGGGCTGATTTCCGGCAAGCCGAAGCCCGTGCCAAAGCCAAAAAGCGTAATCATATGAAGCTCCCGATCGCCTGTGGTCGTGAATTGAAGCTAGCCGCCCCCTGCTGCCAGCATGGTGTCAGCAGTAGTGGCATTCACTGTCGAGCGGGCCGACGGGCGCGAGGCGGCGAACCGCCTCGCGAACGCGCTTGACCAGCCGTGCCCGCCCGTAGGACCAGGCTGCGGTGATCGATTGTGCGACCAGCGCGACCAGGGCCCAGCGCAGGTCGCCGGAGGTGGAGTAGACCGTGACCATTTGTTCCAGCGCAAAGCTCTGCGCCTGCCGGAAACCGAGTTCATCAAGATTCGTCATGGACAAATTCCCTTCACTTGAGGTGTTGTCCTGATATAGCCCCCACCTGCTGCCAACATGCTGTCAGCAGCAGTGCCAGGGGGCGCGAAAAACCGACGCGCCGAGAGACCGCGAGACCCGTCAAGACACTCGTCAAGACAGCTGCCAAAACACTGCCAAGACACCCGCCAAGAGAGCGACCAAGAGAATTGCCATGAGACGCGCGGACCGGCTGTTTCAGATCATCCAGGTGCTCCGCCGCACCCGTAAGCCTTTGACCGCGGATGCAATCGCAGCCGAACTCGAGACATCGAAGCGGACCATCTATCGCGACATCGCCAGCCTGATCGAGCAGCGGGTGCCGATCCGCGGCGAGGCCGGCATGGGCTACATCCTGGAGAAGGGCTTTGACCTGCCGCCCTTGATGCTGACACCCGACGAGATCGAGGCCTGCGTGCTCGGCGCGCAATGGGTGGTGGGTCACGCCGATCCGGCATTGGCACGCGCGGCCGAGGACCTGATGGCCAAGATCGCCGAGACCGTGCCCGACCGCCTGCGGCCGTTCGTGCTCGAGCCGGCGAGCCGCGCCCGCTCCGCCTGGAACCGGGAGCCCGACCGCATCGACATGGTCAGGACCCGCAGCCAGATCCACGAAGGCAAGAAGATCACGCTCAACTATCGCGACGAGCATGGCCGCGACTCTGAGCGCACGATCTGGCCGATCGCGGTCGGCTATCACGAGGCGGTGCGGCTGCTCGCCGCCTGGTGCGAGCTGCGCAAGGATTTCCGCAGCTTCCGCACCGACCGCGTGGTCACCGCTGTTTATCACGACGAGAAATATCCGGAGCGGCGCGACCTGCTCAGGGCGCGCTGGCGGCGCAGCCTGGTGTGGGAAGCACCGAGGGACACCTGATGACCGGCAACGCGATCGACGCGACGGACGCGAGCCCCTGCCAGTCCTGCGGCGCCTGCTGCAGCTATTCGGAGAACTGGCCGCGCTTCACCGTGGAAGACGACGCGCAGCTCGATCTGATCCCAGCGCAATTCGTCAACGCGCGACAATCAGGGATGCGCTGCGAGGGCGACCGCTGCTCGGCGCTGTCAGGCCGGGTGGGCGAAGCAACGCGCTGCGAGGTCTATGCGGTGCGGCCGGAGGTGTGCCGTACCTGTCTGCCGGGCGACGCGGAATGCGCGATGGCGCGGCGCCGGCACGGGCTGCCGCTCATCCCGAGCGCGCAGCCGGATTGAGCGCCGCTTAAGCCGTAACAGTCACCGTCTCGCTGACGTCCTCGTCGTCGAGTTCGTCATCGACAACAGGCGCGAAGGTCGACAGCGGCTTGGTCGACAGCGTGATCGGCTTACGGCCGCCATGCGATACGGTCGCAACACGGGCCGGCTCACGCGACAGTGCGTACAGCGTCGACCCGACGCGGCCGCCCGAATTGACCAGCTCCCACTCACTGCAGCTCGACGCAATCGCCACCGCGAGTGCATGCAGATGGCTGCGGCGATAGCAGAACAGCGCGAGCATCGCCCTGACGTCGGGCGCGACATTGGCAACCAGCAGCGAAAGCCCGTTCGGACTGGCGCGGTACATCTGGCCGAGCAGGTCGTCCGCAACTGGGCAGGCATCGTTCTCGAACGCGTCGCGGCTTGAAAACATTTGCAAATCCCCCTCGATCGGGAAGATGCCGCGCAATCCTCTAACGAAAGGTTAACCACGGCCTCCGGTCGCCTCCGGGGGCCCTTGCCCGTTGCACGCGAATCACATCCGCCCGCCGCTGGAGCATCTTCAAGCGAAGTGGCTACCGGTTCGCGTGAGGAGAGCGCGTCAAAACAAGAATCCAGAGCCCCATTCCGATTCCATCGGAACGGAAGCGGCTCTTGCGGCCCGATCGTGGTCTGAAATGTGGGAGGAGGCGTCCGCGCGCCGCTTAGTTCGCGGCCATGTAGATCGACAGCGCGAATCCGGTGAGGTGGTGCAGCGCCTGGTCGACCCCGATCAGGGTCCAGAACCAGGGATGGCCGGACTCCAGCGTCACGCCGAAATGCGAGGCGCAGATGCCCTTGCAGCGATCGACGATGATGTGGATCACGAAGTCGACGAAGGCGACGTACCAGAACCGCGGCGCCACCACCAGGATCAGCGCCAGCGCGACCGCGAGATGGACCAGGCAATGCGCGAGCAGCGGCATGGCCCAGCCGGTCTTCTGATCCTTGCCGATCGCCATCCAGGCGTTCTGCAGCATGAAGTCAGCGATGATGTGCTTTACGGTGAGAAGCAACATCCATCCCACCAGGGCACCAACCGACACCGACGATGACATGGAAGGAAACAACAAGCTGACGCCCTTTTACTTCGATGAATGTGATTGCAAGAAATCCGGGTCAGGCCGTCAGCGCAATTCCGCAAAGCGGAGCTTGTGTCATTTATGACATCTCCGGCGGCGGAATGCACCTGCGGTCCCCCGAAAATCACATCTGGGTTCGGACGTCGATAGTGGCGATGGTCATGTGGCATCGCGGCGCAGGTCAACAGGGATTAAGGTTACGGCGGGTGGCCGGTTTGCATTCCCGCCGGGGAGGTATATCGTCGGCGGCACAGGAAATTTTCTTTCTTTTATAGTCATTTACGGATTCACCGGGCAGCGCCGCGCCGTTGCGGCAACGGGCCGTCCCGGACGGGTGATGAGCCAGGTGATCAGCCATGAGTGCCGAAGCCTCCGCGCCTTCGCCAGTGTTGCCGCGGCCAAGCCCTCCGGTCGCCAAGAGCAACCGCGCGCAGATCATCATCTTCACCATGCTGACGCTGTTCTTGAGCGCGATCACCGTGATCGGCGGCCGGGTCTGGCTGCGCAATTCGGAAACGCTGGTGTTTGCGGTCGGCGATGCCAACGGCCCGGAGGCCAAGTTCGCCGCCCGCCTCGCCACCGTGCTGAAGAACAATTCGTCGCGGCTGCGGCTGAAGATCGCGCCGAACCCCGACAACGCCAAGGCGCTGGTGCAGTTCGATCGCCGCGCCGCAACGCTTGCGATCCTGCGCACCGATGCAAAGGTGCCGCCGCGCGCCCGCGCCATCGCGATCCTCGAGCATGACGTGGTGCTGGTGCTGAGCCCCGGCGGCAGGAAGATCAAGTCGCTGACCGAACTGAAGAGGAGAAAGATCGCAGTCGTCGGCGACGGCGAGAACAGCGTCAATTTCGTCCGCAGCGCGCTCGAGATTTCCGACAGCCCGGATGCGGCGCAGCGGGTGCAGCAGGCGCCGCCGAACACGCCGTTCGACAAACTGTTCGCCTCCGGCTTTGCCGCCGTGGTCGTGATCGAGCATGCCTCGAAGATCATCAAGGACAAGACCTACGAGCAATATGCCAAGCGCGCCGGCGGCTTCACCTTGAACGCGATCGACGAGGCCAAGGCGCTGGCGCGCAAATATCCGGCGATCTCGGAGGAGACGGTCTCGACCGGCATGCTGTCGTCCTCGCCGGCGATCCCCGACGACGACGTCGACACCATCGGGCTGGAATGGTTGCTGGTCGCGCAATCCTCGATGTCCACGACCACGGCGGCCGAACTCGCACGCATCGTCTATGAGAACAAGTCCGAGCTCGCGCTCGACGACGGCTTCGCCTCCAGGATCGAGCCGGCGGCGACCGACAAGGACGCCTTCATCGTCGCCCATCAGGGCGCGGCCGAATACATCAACGACGACACCAAATCGTTCATGGATCGCTACAGCGACGTGATGTATCTCGGCGCCGCCGCGCTCAGCATCATCGGCTCGATCTTCGCTGCGATCTACACCAAGATCACCCGCGTCGCGCCGGAGAAGGCCAGCGAACTGGCGGGCCGGATCCTCGACATCGGCGAGCGCGTCGAGCACACCACCTGCGCCGAACATCTCGACGAATTGCAGGACGAGCTCGAGGCGATCCTGCGCGGCGCGGTGATCGGCTTGCGCGACGGCGCCGTTTCCGGCGACGGCCTCGACACCTTCAAGCTCGGCTACGAGCTGGTCCGCGACGAGATCGCGCTGCGCCGCGACCATCTCAAGCGCCACCCGCCGGCAGTCGATGACAATCTCGTGGTGGTGAAGACCGCGAACGGGTGAAGGCGGTTGCGCCACATACACGCCCGTCCCTGCGGTCGCGCCAAATCCACCGCTGTCGTCCTGGCGAAGGCCAGGACCCAGTACCACCGCTTTCGGTGCTGAACGGGATCGCGGCCCCAGCGCCGCGCAACAATTGGGATTTGGGGTAATGGGTCCTGGCTTTCGCCAGGACGACACTGCGTCTGTTGAACTACCTGTGATTCACTCTCTGCAAACTCGCGACGTGAATCATGCGAGGCGTGACTCTCATTCTCTTTCGAACAGAAGGCGCACGACGACGTCACTGGAAAAGCATCTCGCTCGAATGCAGCTTGGCTGCTGCGACTACTGCTGCCGACCGCTTTCGGCCTTGTTGGCGGCCTTCAATTTTTCCCGGATGTAGTCGGCGATATCGCCAACCTCGTCCCGCATGGCCTCCTCCGTGATGCCCTGCCCTCCGGCGCCGGCAATGAGCCGTCGCACCAATTCCTCGACGTCCTGCGTCGCGCCCGGCGTTCTAAACTGCTCGGCTGCGTGGACGCTATTCTCCACCCAAAAGTCGATATATTCGCGCGCTGTTTCGGTCATCTGCCCTTACCTGATCCCCAGCCTTACGCCGGGTGAAGATGACGCTTCCCTGGCGCGTTTTGCCAATGAGAATTTTGGCACAGCCTCCGGTGGCGGCCCGATCACCCCGCCGCGGCGTCAGTCATCCCCACCGCATCGAGCTGCCGCCCCTCATGGTCCATATGCAGATAGTTCGGGTTGAACAGCCCTGCCCGCATCAGCCGGTCGAGATTGGGGAGAGCCAGGGTCTTTCCCTTGAGCACGATCAGGCCGTCGGCGCGCAGCTCCTGCAAAGTTCTGTTGACGTGGACCTTGGAGAGCCCGGTGGCGTCGGCGAGGTCGCCCTGGGTCAGCGGGAAGTCACAGCTGTCGCCCTGGGTCAGCCCAGCGAGGCGCAGCCGAAGCCATATCTCGCAAAGCAGATGGGCCATCCGCTCCAGCGCCGTGCGCTGGCCGAGGCTCATGGTCCATTCGCGCTGGATCGCCGCGTTGACCAAGGTTTCCCACCAGAATGCGGTGACGATGCGCGGATGCCCGGCTGCGACCTTGTCGAAGAACTCGCGCGAGAGGTCGGCGATCGACACCGCGGTAATGGTGCCGATCGAATGATCCATCTCGCGCAGGATGAAGACGTTCACGTCGCAGATATCGCCGGGCAGGAAGAACGCCACCACCTGGCGGCGGCCGTCCTCGAGCTGCTTGTAGCGGTAGGCCCAGCCGGACAGGATCAGGTGGACGTCCTTCGGCTTCTCGCCCTCACGGACGATGTCGACGCGCGGCCCGAAATGCCGGACGCGCTCGGTCGAGGCGCGATTGAGAATTGCGTGGTCTACCGGCGAAAGCCGTACGAACTGCTCCAATTTCCGGACTAGCGACGCCAACGACATTGGTCTCCCCGGATATCTAATCGAGTAACCGCCGGGCCGATTTCAATAACGTATGTTACATTGCACAGCTATTGACGTATGTTCACTAGTGTACAGACGCCAGAAGCCGTAACGGCTACGTCCTCTGGCGTCGTACAACTCAGCACCGAGGGCCCCCGCCCCTTTAAGCGCGGTACCCTCGGGGATTCGTCGCCGCTCAGACGAGCGGCACGCCGTAGTAATCATTCACTGCGCGTGTGGTGCCGATATCGGCCCAATTCCAGTCTCGCTCGCTGCCGTATTTCGGCGCGCCGCGCAGCTGGCTCTCAGTCACGCCGGTGACGTAGCCGCCCAGCCTGGTGTCGTATTTGAGCGACTGCCAGGGCAGCGGATAATGGTCGTTGCCGAGCCCGAGGAGGCCGCCGAAGCCGAGCACGGCGTAGGACACCCGTCCGCTCTGCTTGTCGATCATCACGCGTTCGATCGAGCCGATCTTGCGCTCGTCCGATCCGTAGACCGCGGTGCCCTCGACCTTGTCGCTGCCGATCAGGTTTCCGACCTCTTTCTCGTCCATTGCCATGTCAATTCTCCATTGATGTCCCAAAGCTGATCTGCCAACGGCGGAGCTGGACCGTCGTTCCTGCCGCATTGCCGCAGTTGCTGCACAGCGAAATGCTCGTTCAGCCCGTTGGAGGATCGCCGCGATCGTCTGAGGTCATGCCGGAGCCCGGCGTCTTGTCGGGGTCGTTCAGTTTCGGATCACGCGTCGCTTCGCGCGTCGGTGGCTTTCGGGGCTCGGTCTTGTGAGCGCTCTGCGCGCGCTCCTTGTCGGCCGGCTGCTCCTGACCCATGTCGTCCTTGACGATACCGTGATTGGAATCTGCCATTGCTAAACTCCTTGGCTGATATCCCTTGAAGCTATGCGGGCCCCGGCGATAAAATTCGCCGAGGCCCGTCACCGGAGTGGTCCACCGCTTTTCGGGGAGCAAAGCAGCGAACGCATCGGTGTTACGCATAGCGCCGAAAATCGTTCCTGCGATCTCAAAGTCGCTCTTGCGACCTTTCAGCGCAATTTTCAAATCGCCCGATGTCATGGGTTAACGACGGCCTCCGGGCAACATGCCAAAAATTGCTGGTTCCAGTTCGGAGGCGGCATGATCAAGAAGAAACGCAACAGGGCGCGTCCCCCCGGATCGTTCGAGGACCGCCTGCAAAAATTTGCCGAAGATGCACGCCTTGCGGCACGCCAGCTGCCGCCGGGACGAGAACGCGAAATGCTAATGAAGAAAGCCAAACAAACCGAGACGGTGATGGAAGTCAGCGAGTGCCTGACGCTCCGCAAATAGCCGCGCCGGACACCGGTCCACAGGGAGGGCCGCGATGATCGAGGAAAGATTTGACTCACGTACGCTCGCCGCCATGAACTTTGCGCTCGATCGCGTATGCGCCGATGCGCTGCACGGCGAGGAACACGACACCCGCAAGCGCGTTGCCCGATACATCATCAAGTGCGCCAGGAGCGGCAGGACGACGCTGCCCGAGCTGACCGAAGCCGGGCAGCAGGCGCTGGCCAAAGTCGCCGCCGCGGCGGAATAGCCGCTGCAACCTGCCCCGCTCTCGGCCTTTGGCAGAGGCGGCTATGCATGCGCATTGCAATCAGCGTCGGCCTGCTGGTCATCCTGGCCGCCGTCGGCGCCTACGCGTTCGAAGGCTTGATGGTGCCCGATGCACCGATGCCGACCTACGGCATCGTCATGTTCACGATCGGGATCACCCTGCTGGTCGCGGTCAGCGTCGGCCTGATGAGCCTGCTGTTCTATTCCAGCCGCCGCGGCTACGACGAGCCGCCGCATATTAAGCGGTAGGTTACGAGCGCCTCCCCGTCATTGCGAGGAGCAAAGCGACGAAGCAATCCATCCCTCCCCATACGCGGATCGATGGATTGCTTCGCTTCGCTCGCAATGACGTAGATAGCCTGGCGCTAGGACGTTACGGGCACCCGCGCGCGAATCTCGGCGATCTTGCGCTTCAGCGACGCCTGCCGCGGATCGGGCATGATGGCGGCGCGGGCCTCGGTGATGGCGGCGGCAAGATCGGGAAGCGCGAGCACGCCGTCGAAGGTCGGCTTGACCAGTCCGTCGATGATCACGTGCCAGTCCGCGATGCCCTGGCGATAGGGATCGCCGTAGCCCAGGATCATGGTCGCGGTCTGCACAATCGCTGAGGCCGCGCCCGGCTGCTTGGTCAGGCTGCGGTCGATCATGTGCAGCCAGCGCTCGACCCAGATACGTTCCTTGGCGTAGCGCCCCGAGAACAGCCGCCAGCGCTTCAGGCCCGCCTCGATCCGGAGCCGGCGAACGCTGAAGCGGGTGTTGGCGCTGAAGCGGATCGAGACCCGGCGGTGGCGCCAGCCGAACTGGTCGAGCACGGCGAGGATCGGATCGGCGACCATCTCCGGCAGGGCGTCGATCAACTCGTCGAGGCGGAGCTTCTTGACGTCGTCGGCCGAGCGCGGCGCAAGGCCACCCGCCGCGTAGACTTCGCCGAGCTTGAGCTGCGCGATGCGGATCGCGTCCTCATAGGCCATGCGCTCGGCCATCAGCCGCGCGATCTCGGCAAGCAAGGCGTCGTCAACGCCACGGCGGCCGACGAAGCGCTTGAGCCGGTCGATATAGAGCTGGGCGTAGCTCGTGCTTTGATAGGCGATCAACAGATCGATGGCAGCGGTGACCGCGGGCCCGAGGTGGTCCGGGCAGGCGTCGGGCAGCACCGGCGGCCCCTCGTCCTCATCGCCGATGATATCGGCAAACAGGTAACGAAGCGAAGCCAGCAGACTGTCGTCATCCGACACTGCGGCGCCTCCAGAACTCGTCGCGGGGCTCATGCAGGTTTTGGCTCCGCGACCTGTGGGGTGGCGTGCTGCGCGAGCCGCTGCTCGAGCGTCGAGATATTCTCGAACAGGCGGGCGCTGAACAGACGCAGGAGGTAGAAGCCGAACGCCGGGTTCTGAACGTAAAGCTGCTCGACCTGGTCATAGGTCACCGACAGCACCATGCCGGTTTCGACGCACTCCAGCGTCTGGGTTCGCGTGTTCGACGGCGACAGCATGCCGAACTCGCCGACCAGGGCGCCGACCGGCAGCTCGATGCCGGATTCGACCAAGCGGAAGCGACCACTGACAATGTAGAACATGCTGTCGGCCTTCTCGTCCTTGTAGAACAGGACTTCGCCCGCGGTGCATTTGCGCTCCGTCGTGAACGGCCTGAGCCAATCCATCGACAGATCGCTGTTGACCGATTTCTTCACGTTGCGGACCAGCTGCAGCATCTGGTGCAGCCGATAGGTGTTCACCGGCAACAGCACGGCATGCAGAATCAGCGTCGCGTAATTATGGGTCGGGACGGCGGTCGCGATCAGGATGATGTTGGTCAGGATGGCAAAGACGCGCAACGGGATCATGGTCCGCATCGACAGCGTGGCGACCACGAAGATCGATGCGAAGAAACTGCCGGCGGCGCCGGCGTGCTCCGCGAGATGTGAGGTATCCATCGGAAACCAACCAATTTCTCAAGAAGTGAACAAGATCGCCTTATTAGTCGCTTCATTCCGGCCGAGGTCGCATCGGTGACCAGCATCCCTGATATACGGTGAAAAAGCGACGATTTGTCTGATTTCTCACATTCGCGGGCGCAAAAACGGGCCAACATGGTTAGGCCATTCGTCCAACATTTGGGACTTTCGCCGCGACCATCCCGCCACCGCCTGCGCGTTGACGGCCTCAACCGGGAGAGGCACGTTGTGACACAGGCTCCGCCATTCGCGGGGCCTCAATTCCAGCAGTTCAGCGACAGGCAAGCTCCGTTCCGATGTCCAAGCCGCTCGTCCTTCCGGCCTTGACGCGCTTCATTTCCGCCACCGCCGGCCGCAACATGACCACGGCGGCCTATGTCGCGGTCACGGTCGGTGTCGCCATGATGACGCTGCTGACGGTCACGCCGGCCTATGACGCGGCCCCGCACTGGGTCGATGCGCTGCTGTGGGCCTGCCTTGCCTATTTCGTGTTCGAATGGCTGGTGCGGCTGCGGCACATGCGGCGGCAGGACAAGCTCTGGTTCTACGCGCTGTCCAGCGCAGGTGTCGTCGATGCGGTCGGCGCGCTGGCGGTGCCGCTGGCCCTGCTCAGCGGCATCGAGCCGAAGACCGCATGGCTGCTCGGCGTGCTCTGGGTGCTCAAGGTGGTGCCGGGCATTCCCGGCCTGCGCCAACTACGGCGGGTGCTCGTGGTGGAATCCGGCCCGCTGCTCAGTGTGCTGGTGATCTTCCTGATGGTGGTGTTCCTGGCCTCGGTCGCTGAATATTTCCTGGAGCGGGATGTCCAGCCGCAGACCTTCGGCAGCGTGCCGGCGGCGCTGTGGTGGGCGGTGGTGACGCTGACCACGACAGGCTATGGCGACGTGGTGCCGATCACCCCGCTCGGCCGCATGGTCGCTGCCATGGTGATGATCTCGGGCCTCGGCGTGTTCGGGCTGTGGACCGGTATTCTGGCGACCGGCTTTGCCGCCGAAACCCGTCGCGACAATTTTCTGAGAACCTGGGAGACCGTGAGCAAGGTGCCGTTCTTCGCGCATCTCGGCCCGGCCGCGATCGCGGACGTCACCCAGGTGCTGCGGACCATGGACCTGCCGCCGCGCACCATGATCATCCGCAAGGACACCAATGGCGACTGCATGTATTTCGTCGCCGCCGGCGAGGTGGAGGTCGACCTGCCCGGACGCAAGGTGAAGCTCGGCGAAGGCGCGTTCTTCGGCGAGATGGCGCTGCTCGGCAACGCCAAGCGGGGCGCCAGCGTCTCGACCAGCAAGGTGACCCGGCTGTTGGTGCTTGACCTCGTCGATTTCCGCCTGTTGATGGCAAGGCATCCCGATCTCGCCGAGACCATCGACGCCGAGGCGAAGCGGCGCGAACGTGAGAACCAATGATGGAGACCAAGATGGCCGACGCGGCCGACACCGCCAGCGGACCCGTGCTCGAAATTGCCGGCGCCCGCGCCACGATCCGCCTCAACCGGCCGAAGCATCTCAACCGCCTGCAGGCCGAGGATCTCGGCGACCTCATAAGGCTGTTCGACCGGATCGAGGCCGATCCCGCGATCCGCGTGCTGGTGCTGACCGGAACCGGCCGCGCATTCTCGGCCGGCTACGACCTCAACTCGGTGGCCGAGCGCGCGGTGAGCGAGAGCGAGCAGCAGAGTGCGGGCTCGGCGTTCGAGGTGGTAGTGAACCGGCTCGAGGATCTCTGCGTGCCGACGATCTGCAGACTCAATGGCGGCGTCTATGGCGGCTCGACCGACCTCGCGCTCGCCTGCGACTTCCGGATCGGCGTCGATACCGCGGAGATGTTCATGCCGGCGGCGCGGCTCGGGCTGCACTACTACAAGAGCGGCATCCGGCGCTACGTCACACGGCTCGGCGTCGACAACGCCAAGATGCTGTTCCTGACCGCGCAGAAGATCACGGCGCCGGAGATGCTGCGGATCGGCTACCTCACCGCCATGGTGTCGCTCGACCTGCTCGACGAGGAGGTCGACAAGCTCGCCACGATCCTGGCCGGCAATGCGCCCAAGGCGATGGCCGGCATGAAGCGCGCAATCAACGAATTCGCCCGCGGCGCGCTGGATGAGGCCGCCGCCGACCAGCGCCACCGCGACAGCATGCGCGGCGACGAGATCAAGGAAGGCATCAAGGCGTTCGCCGAGAAGCGGCCACCGAGGTTTTAGAGGCAGCACGCCCAGTCATTGGTACCGTCACCCTGAGGAGCGCGCACCGCGCGCGTCTCGAAGGGTCGACGGCCCCACTGTGGCCGTGCATCCTTCGAGACGCGCTACGCGCTCCTCAGGATGACGGATCTGGCAGGGACGTGCAGAAGTCTCCTCTCACCCTCCCCTGGAGGGGCAGGGGAATCGCACGTGCGCGGCTGCAAGTAGTTGCCAAATCGGGAGAAAGAGATTCTGAAGGTCGCTCCTGATCTAGAGGGAGCGGCCGATGCAACGATTTGCCGAGTGCTTTGAAGATTTGCCCGACCCGCGGGCCGACAACGCGCTGCATGACCTGACCGAGATCTTGTTCATCGCACTGATGGCGACGCTGTGCGGGGCGACGAGTTGCACCGACATGGCGCTGTTTGCCCGGATGAAGGCCTATCTTTGGCAGGATGTGCTGGAGCTCAAGAATGGCCTGCCGAGCCACGACACGTTCAGCCGGGTATTCCGGATGCTCGATCCGAAGGCGTTCGAGGTCGCGTTCCGGCGTTTTATGACGGCCTTTGCGCAAGGCGCGAAGATCAAGCGGCCGCGCGGGGTAATCGCGCTCGACGGCAAGGCGTTGCGGCGGGGTTACGAACGCGGCAGGAGCCACATGCCGCCGGTGATGGTGACCGCCTGGGCGGAGCAGACGCGCATGGCGCTCGCCAATGTGCTGGCGCCGAACAACAACGAAGCCGACGGTGCCCTGCAGTTGCTTGCGCTTCTGCAACTCAAGGGCTGCGTGGTCACGGCCGATGCCCTGCATTGCCACCGCGGGATGGCCGAAGCGATTGTGGCACGGGGCGGTGACTACGTGCTGGCGGTGAAGGCGAACCAGCCCGCTCTGTTGGAGGATGCCAAAGCCGCAATCCGCGCCGTCAAACGCAAGGGCAAGACCTCGCTGACCACCATCGATGCGGAACATGGACGCAACGAGAAGCGTGTGGCGCTGGTCGCATCGGTTCCTGGCATGGCCAAGAAGTACGACTTTCCGGGCCTCAAAGCTGTCGCCCGCATCACCAGCAAGCGGGGACAGGACGACACGGTCGAGCGCTACTTCCTGATGAGCCGCCCCTACAGCCGCAAAGAGGTCCTGCGCATCGTCCGTGCTCATTGGGGCATCGAAAATCGCCTGCACTGGCCGCTCGACGTCACCCTCGACGAGGACCTTGCCCGCAATCGCAAGGGCAACGGACCGGCCAACCTGGCCGTGCTCAGGCGTCTGGCTCTCAACGTCGCCCAAGCCCACCCGGACACGACAGTCTCCCTGCGCGGCAAGCTCAAGCGCGCCGGATGGAACGATGCATTCCTCTTCGAACTCCTCGGCCACATGCGATAGCCCTGCCTGGAGGGGGAGGGTCGTTGCGCATGCAGCAAAGCGGAATGCGCAGCGGGGTGGGGTGATCTCTCAACACGAGCGGCGCCCGAGTGGAGAGATCACCCCACCTCGCCGCTCACTTCATTCGCGTCGATCCTCCCCCTCCAGGGGAGGATAAAAAGCGTCACGCTCGCTTCGACCGCATCGCGCGCGTCTGCGCGATCTCCGGGTCGCGGGCCAGCGCCTGGTAGCGCTTGCTGTCGACGGCGTAGATCGCTATGCGGCCCTCGGCGTCGGCGTGAACGCCCCAGCCGAACCGCTTGCCGAGCGGCGAGGCGCGCATGCAGGCCTGGCCGCGCGAGAAGAACGTCTCGCGGGCGAGGCTGCGCGCCTTCTTCGCCGCCTTCGCATCGAGCGCGCGGCCGGCCGACGAGGTCGCGAACACGACGTCGTCGGAGGTGTATTTGTACGGCGCGCCTGCGATCATCCGGAATTGCAGCACGGCGACCGTGGGCTGGCCGCCACGCGGCTGCGGCTCCTCGCCGCACTGCGCCGGGCAATCCTCGGCGACGCGGATCAGGGTGTTGAAGCAGTTGGTGCTGTACAGCGGTTTCGCCATCGACACGATCCGTATCACACTCCGGCGGCTGCTGCATGCTGCGCCGCCATCTCGTCGTCGGCCTTCGAGATCCGGATGAAAGCCGGGCGCGCGGCGATGCGTTCGGAATAGCGGACGAAGACTTCCCTTTTGGGCACGATGCCGAACATCATGGTCCAGCTGAGCGCGATGCCCCAGAGGATGTCGGCCGCCGTGATCTCTTCGCCGAGCAGATAGGGCCCCTTTGCGAGCTGCGCCTCGAGCGCGCCCAGCATGGTGTCGTAATCGGCATAGGGCGACTGCGTGATCGGCGCCGGCTCGCGGTTCATGAAATGGTCGATCACCGCCGGCTCGAACGAGGCGCCATAATAGGCGATCCAGCGCAGATACGGGCCGCGGCGCGGGTCGTTCAGCGCGGGCGTCAGGCCCGCCTGCGGAAACAGATCGGCGAGATAGATGAAGATCGCGACCTGCTCGGTCACCAGCGCGTCACGGTGGCGGATCGCCGGCACCTTGCCGAGCGGATTGATCGCGAGATAGGCGTCCTTGCGCTGCTCGGCCGCCTTCATGTTGAGGACGTGCAAATCATAGGGCGCGCCGAGCTCCTCCAGCAGCACGCGGGTGCCGGTGGCGCGGCTCTGCGGCGAGTAATACAGCGTGACGCGATCGTTGGGGGCAGCGGTGGTCATCAGCGGGTCTCCTTGCGCCGTCAGGGGGCGTGGCCTCCTTATGTCCGCCTATACCTGACATCTTGTGTCAGGTATGATCGGCCATGCGCGCGAGTCGGCTGTTTTCCATCCTCACCACCCTGCAGGCGCGGGGACAGGTCACCGCGCCTGAATTGGCCGAGGCCTGCGAGGTCTCGGTGCGCACGATCTATCGCGACATCGATGCGCTCTCGGCCGCCGGCGTCCCCGTCTATGCCGACCGCGGTGCCGAGGGCGGCTACCGGCTGCTCGACGGCTATCGGGTGCGGCTGAACGGGCTATCGCAGGGCGAGGCCGAGGCGCTGTTCATGGCTGGGCTGCCCGGCCCCGCCGCCGCGCTCGGCCTCGATGCTGCGATGGCGGCGGCGCAGACCAAGCTGATGGCGGCGCTGCCGGAGAATCTTCGCCCCAACGCGAGAGGGATGCAGCAGCGCTTCCATCTCGACGCGCCGGGCTGGTTCGGTGAGACCGAGGAGCCGAAGCATCTGCGCGCCATTGCAGCCTCGGTGCTGCGCGAGACCCTGATCGAGATCCGCTACCAGAGCTGGAAAGCCGAGAAGCGGCGGCGCGTGGCGCCGCTCGGCCTCGTGCTGAAGGGCGGCAGCTGGTATCTCGCCGGCCTTGTCGACGGCAATGTGCGCACCTATCGCGTCGCGCGGGTGCTGGATTGCACCGCACTGGAGACGCCGTTCGCGCGGCCGGCGGAGTTCGATCTCGCTACCTATTGGCGCGCCTCGATCGCGCGGCTCGAGGCCGAGCTGCATCCGAACGAGGCCACGGTGCGGCTGTCGCCGTTGGGGCTGCAACTGTTCGATGCTCTGGCCCACCTTTACGTGAAGGCACGGATGCGGCTTGCTGAAGCCGCCGACGCCGACGGCTGGCGGATCGCCACCATGCCGGTCGGCAAGACGGTGTGGCACGCCGCCTCCGAATTGCTGCGGCTCGGCGCCGAGGCCGAGGTGATCGCGCCCGCGGAGTTACGCGAGAAGATGGCGGAGCTGGCGGGCGCGATGGCCGCGCGCTATGCGGACGCCCCGCCGCGCCGCGCGGTGGCGGGACGCAAGGGTTGAGCCGCTGGGCGCATGTTAATAGCGGCTGTCGGAGCTGATGACGAAGCGGTCGAGAAAGTTGACGGGCAGGATCTCGAACCGGTCCAGCGTCAGCGTAATCCCGGTCACGAAGTCGACGCCCTTGATCGTGCCCTCGAGATCGATCCGCCGGCCGCGGCGCAGGCCGCGTGTTTCCGGATGTTGCTCGATGTCGATGTAGGCATAGATCGGGTTGTCGAGCCGCGAATGGCGGTGCCAGCCACGTTGCAGAAAGCTGAACTGCAGCACGGAGCCCGCGCCCCAGTCGATCGCGTCGAAGAAGCGGGTCTTCCAGGCAACGGGCTGTCCCAGGTAATGCGCGGCGATGAACGCGTCGCGCTCAAGCGCAGGCAGACGGTGCAGTTGCCAGCTGATCTCCGCCGGCGCCAGGGAGGCGTTATTCGCCATTGTTGTTCTAGTCGTTCTTCTTGTCGTTTCTTCTTGTCCTCGGCGGGAGGGTGAACCGACCTTCCCGCCTTGAGGAAACTATACATCCACAAATGTGACAGTATCCGCCACAGTTGCGCGCGACGTGCGGTAGCTGTTCACCTTGTGCGCATGATCCGCATAGCCGAACGAGATACCGCAGACAACCCGGCGGTCGTCGGCCAGGTTGAAATGGCGGCGGATCAGGCCGGAATGGCGGGCGATCGCGGCCTGCGGGATGGTGCCGAGCCCAAGCGCCTGCGCGGCCAGCATGAAGTTCGAGACATAGCCGCCGCAGTCGATCGCACCATAGATGCCGAGCGGCTCGTTGGTGTGGATCACGGCAATGTGCGGCGCGCCGAAGAAATTGTAGTTCTCCAGCGCCTGCTTGGCGTAGGCCGCCCTATCGCCGCGCGCGATGCCGAGCGTATTGTAAAGCTGGAACCCGCTTTCGCGGCGGCGCTCCAGATAGACCCCGACATATTCGCGCGGCGGCGTGAAGTCGTAGTCCTCGCCAAGGCCGCGCGAAGCCTCGGCATAGATCGCCTTGCGAAAGCGCTCCTTGGCCTCGCCGGACACGATCAGGACTTCCCAGGGCTGGCTGTTGCACCACGATGCGGTGCGCTGCCCGGTCGTCAGGATATGCTCGATGACGTCGCGCGGCACCTCGCGCGGCTGGAACGCACGCACCGAATAGCGCTCGTTGAGCAGCTCCTCGAGCGCGCCGATACGGTCTTCGGCCGCGAAACGCGGCTTGGTGGTGGCATCCATGCTCAGCGGCCCTTGGTCGGGATCTTGTTGTAGGGCACGTCCTTGTCGACCCGGATGTCGCCCGGCAGCCCGAGCACGCGCTCGGCGATGATGTTGCGGAGGATCTCGTCGGTGCCGCCGGCGATGCGCATCGAGGGCGACGACAGTAGCATCTGCTGGAACTGGCCGTTGGCCTGTTCCTCGTCGGTGCCGGTGAGGCTGCCCGCCGCGCCCTCCAGGTCCATCGCATAGGTCGCGATGTCCTGCAGCATCAGGCCGGAGACGAGCTTGCCGATGGAATTCTCCGGACCGGGCCGCTCGCCCTTCGACAGCGCCGAGATCGCGCGGTAGCTGGTGTATTTCAGCCCGCTTGCCTTCACCGCCCAGCTCGCAAGCTTGGAGCGCACCGCCGGATCGTCGATCGCGAGGCCATCCTCCAGCATCAGATTGGAGCAGAACTCGAACATTTCAGGGACACCGGTCGCTAGCCGCGATCCGATCGACATGCGCTCGTTCATCAGCGTGGTCAGCGACACGCTCCAGCCCTCGCCGACGGCGCCTAAGCGCTGGCTGTCCGGGATCACGACGTCGGTGAAATAGACCTCGTTGAACTCCTGCATGCCGTTGGCCTGCTTGATCGGCCTGACCTCGACGCCCGGGCTCTTCATGTCGAGGAAGAACATGGTGAGGCCCTTGTGCTTGGGCACATTCGGATCGGTGCGCGCGATCAGAAGGCCGTAGTCGGAGTAATGCGCGCCGGAGGTCCAGATCTTCTGGCCGTTGACGACCCAATTGTCGCCTTTCTTCTCGGCGCGGGTGCGCAGGCCGGCGACGTCGGAGCCCGCCGACGGCTCGGAGAACAGCTGGCACCAGATCTCCTCACCGGAGGCGAGCTTCGGCAGATAGCGACGCTTGGCGTCTTCAGAGCCCCAGGCCATAACGGTCGGGCCGCACATGCCCTCGCCGATCTGGAACGGCTGGGTCAGCTTGCCGTAGACGCCCTCTTCCTGCTGCCAGATCACACGCTCGATCGGGGTGGCGCCGCGGCCGCCATATTCCTTCGGCCAGTGCAGGCAGGCCCAGCCGCCCTCCGCCTTCTTCTTCTGCCAGGCCTTGCCGACCTCGACCATGTCGTGCTTGGCGAGCCTGATGCGGCCGAGCGAGGACTTCGAGAGTTCTTCCTCGAATTCCTTCGGCGCATTGGCCGCGATCCAGTTGCGGGCAACGGCGCGGAATTCGGCTTCCTGCGGGGTGTCATCGAAATTCATGGCGAACCTCTTTTGATTTTCCGCGCGCTCAGGCGCGGCCCTTGGTCGGGATCTTGTTGAAGGGAACGTCCTTGTCGACCCTGATGTCGCCGGGCAGGCCCAGCACGCGCTCGGCAATGATATTGCGCATGATCTCGTCGGTGCCACCCTCGACGCGGGTGCCCGGCGCACGCAGCAGCATCGCCTGGAATTTGCCGGCGACCTCGGCGTCCTCGGGCCCGTTGAGCGCACCCGCGGCGCCCTGCAGATCGAGTGCGTAGGTTGCGACGTCCTGGATCATCGAGCCGGCGACCAGCTTGCCGATCGAGTTCTCCGGCCCCGGACGCTCGCCACGGGAGAGCGCGGAGATCGCGCGCATGCTGGTATATTTCAGCCCGCTCGCCTTCACCGCCCAGCTCGCGAGCTTCGAGCGCACCGCGCGGTTCTCGATCGCCGGGCCATCCTCCAGCATCAGGCTGTTGCAGAAGTCGAACAGCTCGGGGAAGCCGGTCGCGACGCCGGCGCCGATCGACATGCGCTCGTTCATCAGCGTCGTCAGCGACACGTTCCAGCCGTCATTGACATTGCCGAGCCGTTGCGAGTCGGGAATGCGCACGTCGGTGAAATAGACCTCGTTGAAGTCGGAGGCGCCGCTCGCCTGCTTGATCGGCCTGACCTCGACGCCCGGGCTCTTCATGTCCAGGAAGAACATGGTGAGGCCCTTGTGCTTTGCGACATTGGGATCGGTGCGGGTCAAGAGGATCCCGTAATCGGAGTAATGCGCGCCCGAGGTCCAGATCTTCTGGCCGTTGATCACCCATTCGTCACCCTGCTTCTCGGCGCGGGTGCGCAGGCCTGCGACGTCGGAGCCGCCGGCCGGCTCGGAGAACAGCTGGCACCAGATCTTCTCGCCGGAGGCGAGCGGCGGCAGATATTTGCGCTTCTGCTCCTCGCCGGCGAACGCCATCATGGTCGGGCCGCACATGCCGTGGCCGATGATGAACATCGAGCTGAGGCGGCCGAACGGGCCCTCCTCCTGCTGCCAGATCACGCGCTCGATCGGCGACGAGCCGCGGCCGCCATACTCCTTCGGCCAGTGCAGGCAGGACCAGCCGGCATCGGCCTTCTTCTTCTGCCAGGCCTTGGCGACCTCGAGAATGTTGGCGCCCTTGAGCTGGACGCGGCCGAGCGAGGCCTTGCGCAGCTCCTCCTCATATTGCTTCGGCGCATTGGCCGTTATCCACGCTTTCGCCTCGGCGCGGAATGCGGCCTCCTGCGGGGTGTCGTCGAAATTCATGGTCTGTCATCCTTCGCCGGTGTCGTAGGATGGGTAGAGCGAAGCGAAACCCATCTCTTGGACCACCCGCGTCATGATGGGTTTCGCTGCGCTCTACCCATCCTACAAGTTACCAATCCTTACGCCGCGTTCTTCTTGCGCATGCGGTCGATCAGGGCGTCTTCCCAATAGGACAGGCTGCCGAGGCCGAGCGCCACCGCATTGGCGCGGCGGTAGTACATGTGGCAGTCGAACTCCCAGGTGAAGCCCATGCCGCCATGGACCTGGATGTTGTTCTTGGCGCAGTGCTGGAACGCCTGCGTCGCGCTGATGCGCGCGGCGGCGGCCGCTTCCGGCAATTCGCCGGCATTGGTCGAGAGCGCCCAGGCGCCGTAGTAGCAGTTCGAGCGCGCCAGCGTCGCCGACACATACATGTCGGCCAGCATGTGCTTGACCGCCTGGAACGAGCCGATCGGACGACCGAACGCGATGCGGTCGAGCGCATAGTCGCGGCCCATCTCCAGCGCGCGGTCGGCGCCGCCGACCTGCTCGAACGCCATCAACACGGCTGCGCGATCCAGCACCTGGGTGATGACGCTCCAGCCCTCGCCGGCCGCGCCGAGCGGCTCGGCTTTCGCGTCCTTGAAGGTGATCTCGGCCTGGCCGCGGGTGAGGTCAATGTTGGTCAGCGACTTGACCTCGACACCGCCGGCCTTGAGATCAACGATGAACAAGGAAATATCAGACTCACGTCCACTCGAACCGGTGCGCGCGGCCACCACGGCGAAATCGGCGATCGCACCATCAGCAACCGGCTTCTTGACGCCATTGAGCACGCCGCCATTGGCCGTGACGTTGATGGCCTTCGGCGACGGGTTGCCCTTGCCCTCGAACAGCGCCAGCGTGCCGATGGCATCGCCGGAGGCGATCTTCGGCAGCCATTTCTGCTTCTGCGCGTCACTGCCTGCGATCAGGATCGCCTCGGCAGCAAGATACACGGTGGAGGAGAACGGCACCGGCGCCAGCGCGCGGCCCATTTCTTCCGCGATCACGCAGAGCTCGAGATGGCCGGCACCCGCGCCGCCGAACTGCTCCGGAATCGCGACGCCGAGAAAGCCCATCTCGGCGAGGCCCTTCCACAGCGCCTTGTCGTAGGGCGCCTTGCCGTCGAGCACCTCGCGCACGGCCTTCGGCGGGCACTGCTCGGCGAGGTACTTCCGCGCCTCGTCGCGCATCTGCTTCTGTTCGTCGGAGAAATCGAAATTCATGGCGGCTACCTTTCTTGGTTCTTGTCGCTTCAATTGGCCGTCATTCCGGGGCGCGCGAAGCGCGAGCCCGGAATCCATTGAGCCACAGATGATGTGGCTTGATGGATTCCGGGCCTGCGCCCAAGTGGGCGCATCCCGGAATGACGAATGGAGAGAGCATCAGCCTCATCACAGCACGATCACCTCATCACCGGGCTTGCCGGCGTAGAGCTTCTCCACCAGCGCAGCGCGGCGTTCGAGGCCGGCGCGCTGGTTGATGTAGCCCTTGTCGGTGAGCTCGTTGCCGTCGATCGACGGCGGCTCGACCATCAGCATCGCACGCGCGATGCGCATGCTGCTGCCGGTGCAAGATGCATTGTGCGCCTGCAAGCCTTTCCTGAGACAGGCGACCACCTCGGGATGCCGGATCACGTCCTCATAGGTCGCATCCGCATTGCCGACCAGCTGGCGGCAGGCATGCAGGTTCGGCCAGCACAACAGGCCGATGAACTCGCGGTCCTGCCCCGCCACCAGTGCGTCATGCACGACCGGCGTCGCGGCTGATATCGCATCGGTGCGCAGCGAGCCGACATGGACGAAGGTGCCGGTGGTCAGCTTGAAGTCCTCGACCACGCGGCCGGCAAAGATGATGCCCTGCAGCGGGTCCTCGGGATCCACGAACACGCCGGCGTCGCCGATGCAGTAGAAGCCTTCCTCGTCGAACATCTTGGCCGTGAGATCCGGCTGGCCGAAATAGCCCGGCGTGACGTTGACGCCACGCAGTCGCAATTCGTATTTCGAGCCGCACGGCACCATCTTCAGCTCGACGCCGGGGAACGGCAGGCCGATCAGGCCGACGCGCTCGGTGTCCCAATAGGTGCCGGTCGAGGTCGGCGCGGTCTCGGTCGAACCCCAGCCGGTGTAGAACACGATGCGCTCGCCTGATGTCTTCACCGCCAGCGCCTGCATACGGTCATAGAGATCGTCGGGCAGCCGCGCGCCACCATAGGCCATGATCGAGAGGTTCTTGAAGAAGCTCCGGCACAGCGCTTCGTCCTTCTCCATCGCGGCTGCGAGTGCGGCATAGCCCGCCGGCACGTTGGCGTAATAGGTGGGCGACACCTCGCGCAGGTTCCTGATGGTCTCCTCGAGCTGGCCCGGCATCGGCCGGCCGTCGTCGATGTAGAGCGTGCCGCCGTCGACCAGCACCGGATTGAACGCGGCATTGCCGCCCATGGTGTGATTCCACGGCATCCAGTCGAGCACGGTCGGAATCGGGCCGGCCGTTTCCCGCGGGCGCACCTGCATCATCATCGCCGCATTGGCGCACATCATCTGCTGGGTGTTGATGACGGCCTTGGGCATGCCGGTCGAGCCCGAGGTGAACAGCAGCTTGCCGACGGTGTCGGGCGTGATCTTCGCAATCGACGCGCCGACATCGGCGGTCACCGGTGTTGCTGCGAGCTCGGCAAAGGCGGTGCTCTTGATCCCCTCGCAGGGACGCAGGACGTGAATGACCGTCATGCCGGTGAGATCGATCGCCTTCAGCGCCTTCTCGAAGGTCGGGCCGTCCTGCACCATCACGACGGCGGGCTTGATCAGATTGAACAGATATTTGAGCTTGAGGTGATCCTGGCTCATCAGCGAATAGGCCGGCGACACCGGCGCGGCCGGCAGCCGTGCCTGCATCGCGGCCTGCGTCATCAGCGCGTGCTCGATCGAATTGCCGGACAGGATCGCGACGGGCCGGCCATCGCCAATGCCGAGATCGAGCAGGCCCTGCGTCAGCGCATCAACGGTGCGCTTGGCTTCACCATAGGAGACCTTGCGCCATTGCCGGTCGGGGCCGCCGCGTTGCGCCAGCCAGATCCGCTCCGGCGCCTGCGCCGCCCATTTGGCGAGATAGGCCGGGATGTGGGTCTCGTAAGCCTGCAACGGGATCCGCGACTTCAGCACGACGGTACCGTCAGCGCGCCGCTCGACCGCGATGTCACGTGCGAGCCAGTCCACCTTGCGAAAGGCAGGCTTGGTCAGCATCGCCGCGTCTCCATCCATTTTGCGTCTCCCGGAATTCTCGTCCTTTTGAGGATCTGTTCTCAGCGCCTGATATAGACAGGCTTTCGTTTCTCGAGAAAGGCCTTGATGCCCTCCTGGAAATCTTCCGAGCGGCTGCACAGCACCTGATTGCGATCTTCCATCGCGATCACGGCCTCGATCGATCCCGCATCGACGCTCATGTTGATGCATTCCTTCGACAGGCGGAGACCGACCGGCGAGGCCGTCATCATCGCGTCGACATAAGGATTGGCCGCAGCGTCGAGATCGGCAGCCTCGACCACCTCGGACACCAGGCCAACCGCAAGCGCACGGTCGGCATGGATGAAACGCCCGGTGAGAATCAATTCGGAGGCGACCGACACGCCGACGAGGCGCGGCAGGAAGTAGCTGGTGCCGATGTCGCAACCGCCGAGGCCGAGCTTGATGAAGGCGCAGTTCATCCGCGCGTTCTTCGCCGCGATGCGGATGTCGGCCGCGAGCGCCAGTGCGAAGCCGCCGCCGGCAGCGGCGCCCTGCACCAGCGCGATGATCGGCTGCGGACAGCGCCGCATCAGCATCACGATGTCGGCAATGCGGCGCTGCGAGTCTAGCGACTCGGTGACGCCAGGCGGCTCGGTCTGCCCGCCGCGGCGCGCCATCGCATGCTTGAGGTCAAGCCCGGCGCAGAAATTCGCGCCGGCGCCCTTCAGCACCACGATTCGGGTGTCACGATTGCGCTGCAGGCCCTGGAAGTAGCTATTGAGTGCATCGATCATCGCCGGATCGAGCGCGTTGAGGCTTTCGGGACGATTGAGCGTGACCCAATCTGTTCCGTCGTGATGTTCGATCAGCAGCGGTTGAGACACGCGCATGGTCCTCCCGACCGTCGTCCCGGCCAAGCGAAGCGCGAGCCGGGACCCATAACCACAGGCTTTTGTTGTTTTGCGCGACGTCTGCCAGGCTTGCCTGTTACAGACGCCGCGGAGTATGGGTCCCTGCTCCAGCGCGCAATTGCGCGCAAGGCAGGGACGACGGCGGAATTCGCCGTTAGCGCGGCGCCATGCGGATGGCGCCGTCGAGGCGGATGGTTTCGCCATTGAGCATCGGGTTCTCGACGATGTGAACCGCGAGGTTGCCGTATTCCGAGGCATCGCCGAGGCGGGCCGGATGCGGCACCTGGGCGCCCAGGCTCTTGCGGGCTTCCTCGTTGAGACCCATCAGCAGGGGCGTCAGGAACAGGCCGGGCGCGATGGTGTTGACGCGGATCTTCAGGCTGGCGAGGTCGCGCGCGGCCGGCAGCGTGAGACCGACGACACCGCCCTTCGAGGCCGAATAGGCGATCTGGCCGATCTGGCCTTCATAAGCCGCGACCGACGCGGTGTTGATCGCGACGCCGCGCTCCTCGCCGATCGGAGCCTCGGTCGCCAGCCGCTCGGCGAACAGGCGCAGCACGTTGAAGGTGCCGATCAGATTGACGTTGATGATACGGACGAACTTCGCCAGCGGATAGACGCCGTCCTTCCCGACGATGCGCTGCGAGCCGCCAATGCCGGCGCAGTTCATCAGCACGCGCGCGATGCCGTGCGCGGCCTCGGCTTTGGCGATCGCCGCCTTGATCGCTTCCTCGTCAGTGACGTCGGCATGCAGGGCAACGCCCTTCACTTCGGCGGCGACCTTCTCGGCGTTTTCCTTGTTCTGGTCGATCACGCCGATCTTGGCGCCCTTGGCGGCCATGGCGCGCGCGGTCGCGGCACCGAGGCCGGAGCCACCGCCGGTGATGAGAACGGCAACGTCTTTCAACTGCATGGGAACAACCTTTCCTTGGGCGTTTCTTCTCTAGACTTGTTATGGCGAATGGCGAGCAGCGAATAGCGAGTGGAAGAGATGACCTCTCCCAATCTGCTACTCGCTATTCGCCATCCGCGCTTCCTTCGCTTCCAGCACGCCGCCGAAGATCAAGGCTTCCATGTGCCTGATGTATTCGCGGCAGACCTCGTCGGTGACCGGACCGACGCCGACCGCGCGCGACATCGCGTGGCGGCCGAAGAACAGGTGATCGCAGGCGCCGATCAGGCTGGTGTAGAACAGCACCGGATCGATCTTGCGGAATTCGCCGGCCTTGATGCCCTCGGCGAGCAGCCGGCGGTGAAAATCCAAAAGCGGCGCGACGAAGAATTTCGACACCTCGTTCGCGGCAGCAGTCGAGCTCTCGTGCAGGAGATAATGGATCAGCCGGTTCATATAGGGGAACTGGTGATAGGCACGAATGATGCCGCCGATATGCAGCCGCAGTTTCGCGGACGGCGTGATCGGCTGCGCCAGGAGATATTCGAGCTGCGAGATCTCGGTGGCGGCGTCGCGCGCGAGCAGCGCCAGCAACAGCCCGTCCTTGTTGCCGAAATGATATTTCACGAGCGCGGCGTTGACGCCCGACTTCTGGGCGATGTCGGACAGCGAAACCTCGATCGAGGCGCGCTCGATCATCAGCTCGCTGGCTGCGACCAATAGCTTGTCGGCAGTGGCATTTTTGCCGGCCGGAAGTTTCGTCGGTACGCTGGTATTCAACTGCGCTCTGGTCCCGCTCTGTGTCCCCGGCTGTTTCTTGGCTCGCCGGTAAATCGAGGCCGCACATAAGCCCATGGCGGGGCTGCACTCAAGAGTTAATTGATTGATTGACTAAATGCTGAGCCGCCCCTTAAATCCGGCCCAACTTTGAAACCGCCCAATCCAGAAACATCAGGGAGATCAGACATGCCCGAGGCATATATCGTCGCCGCCGCCCGCACCGCCGGCGGCCGCAAGGGAGGGCGTCTTTCCGGTTGGCATCCGGCCGATCTGGCCGCGACCGTGCTCGATGCGCTGGTCGAACGATCCGGTGCCGACCCGGCGCAGGTCGAGGACGTGATCATGGGCTGCGTGATGCAGGCCGGCGAGCAGTCCAACAACGTCGCCCGCAACGCGGTGATGGCCTCGAAGCTGCCGGAGAGCGTGCCCGCGACCTCGATCGACCGCCAGTGCGGCTCCTCGCAGCAGGCGCTGCACTTCGCGGCGCAGGCCGTGATGAGCGGCACCATGGACTGCGTGATCGCCGCCGGCGTGGAATCGATGACTCGCGTGCCGATGGGCCTCGCCTCCTCGCTGCCCGCCAAGAACGGCTTCGGCCACTACAAGAGCCCGGGCATCGAGGCGAAGTATCCGAACATCGTCTTCAGCCAGTTCACCGGCGCGGAAATGATGGCCGAGAAGTACGGCCTGTCGAAGGACGAGCTCGACGAATACTCCTACAACAGCCATCAGCGCGCGATCGCGGCCACGCAGGCCGGCCACTTCAAGGACGAGATCGTGCCGGTGACAATCACCCGCGCCGACGGCTCGACCGACACCCACCACATCGACGAAGGCATCCGCTTCGACGCCAGCCTCGACGGCATCAAGGGCGTCAAGCTGATCGCCGAGAACGGCAAGCTGACCGCGGCCAGCGCCAGCCAGATCTGCGACGGCGCCTCCGGCGTGATGGTCGTCAACGAGAAAGGCCTCAAGGCGCTCGGCGTCAAGCCGATGGCGCGCATCCATCACCTCACCATGATGGGCGGCGACCCTGTGATCATGCTGGAAGCGCCGCTGCCGGCAACCCAGCGCGCGCTGCAGAAGGCCGGCATGACAATCGACGACATCGACCTGTTCGAGGTCAACGAGGCCTTCGCCTCGGTACCGACCGCGTGGCTGAAGACCACCGGCGCCGATCCGGCCCGGATCAACGTCAATGGCGGCGCGATCGCGCTCGGCCATCCGCTCGGCGGCTCCGGCACCAAGCTGATGACGACGCTGCTGCACGCCCTGAAGCAGCGCAACAAGCGCTACGGCCTCCAGACCATGTGCGAAGGCGGCGGCATGGCGAACGTGACGATCGTCGAGCGGCTGTAGAACAGGAAGAACCGCATCGGCGGCTACACAAGCCGTACAAGCGGCCACACAAAAGGTGTCGTCCCGGCGGAAGCCGGGACCCATAACCACCGGTGCATGTGGTTATGCCGGGCCGCGGCCCCAACTCATTTCAACAACATAGAACGGTGGTTATGGGTCCCGGCCTGCGCCGGGACGACGCATCACCTGAGGAAACGTCTTTGACCCACCCGTCCATCCACGCGCGCAACCATCCGAACAAGATCGCCTACCAGATGGCGGCGTCCGGCAAGGCGATCACCTATCGCGAACTCGACGAGCTCTCCAACCAGGGCGCGCATCTGTTCCGCTCGCTCGGCCTGAAGGCCGGCGACCACATCGCGCTCCTGATGGAAAACCGCCTCGCCTTCATGGAGATCTGCTGGGCCGCACAGCGCTCGGGGCTTTATTACACGGCGATCAGCCGCTACCTGACCGAAGAGGAGATCGCCTACATCATTAGGGATTGCGGAGCGAAGGTGTTCGTCACCACGCCGCAATGCGCCGACAAGGTGAAGGGCCTGATCAAGGGCGAGCCGGGCGAGCCGCTGTTCTACATGATGGACGAGCCGGCCCCGGGCTTTCGCTCCTATGACAAGGAGGCCGCCGTGCAGCCGACCACGCCGGTTGCCGACGAGGTCGCCGGCTACGACATGCTGTATTCCTCCGGCACCACCGGCCGGCCCAAGGGCATCAAGAGGGAGTTCGAGGGCAACCGGATTGACGTGCCGAGCCCGTTCCTGCGGATTCTCACCGCCGACATGTGCGGCATGAATGCCGACAGCATCTATCTGTCGCCGGCGCCGCTCTATCACGCGGCCCCCCTGCGCTTCAACATGATGGCAACGGTGCTGGGCGGCACCTCCGTCATCATGGAGCATTTCGACGCCGAGGAATTTCTGAAGCAGGTCGAGAAGCACAAGGTGACGCAATCGCAGCTGGTGCCGACCATGTTCGTACGCATGCTGAAGCTGCCCGACGAGGTCCGCGCCCGCTACAAGGTCTCATCGCTGAAGGGCGCGATCCACGCCGCGGCGCCCTGCCCGGCCGACGTCAAGGCGAAGATGATCGAATGGTGGGGACCGATCCTGATCGAGTATTACGCCGGCTCCGAGGGCAACGGCGTCACGGTGTCGACCTCGCAGCAATGGCTGACCCATCGCGGCACCGTCGGCCGCGCCGTGGTCGGCAAGGTCAAGATCCTGGACGAGAACGACGAGGAGGCGCCGACCGGCCAGATCGGCCAGGTCTATTTCGCCGATGCGCCCGCGTTCACCTATCACAACGATCCCGAGAAGACGAAGAAGGCCTACAACGCCAAGGGCTGGTCGACGCTCGGCGACGTCGGCTATCTCGACGAAGAGGGCTTCCTCTACCTCACTGACCGCAAGAGCTACATGATCATCTCCGGCGGCGTGAACATCTACCCGCAGGAGACCGAGGACGTGCTGATCACGCATCCGGCGGTCTCCGACGTCGCGGTGTTCGGCGTGCCGAACGAGGAGATGGGCGAAGAGGTCAAGGCCGTGGTGCAGCCGCACGACATCGCCAGGGCCGGCAAGGAGCTCGAGGCCGAGCTGATCGCGTTCTGCCGCCAGCATCTGTCGCCGATCAAATGCCCGAAGAGCATCGACTTCGAGCAAGAGCTGCCGCGTACCCCGACCGGCAAGCTGGTGAAGCGTCATCTGCGTGACAGGTACTGGCCGAAGGCTCCCGCCAAGGCGTGAATTCTCACCCACCCCTGAAAGGGGAGGGCTAAGGACACACCGGCGTGTAAAAGACACGCCGCAGTCTGCCCGCCCCTGTGGTGCAGACCTACAAATCCTCTGCCGGTCCGCACGCCACCGACGACGCGGCGCGCAGATGCAGTTGGCCGTGCTTGCCCGATGCCGTGCTGGTCCATTGCGCGTCGATCTGCTGAAAATCTTCCGACAGCTTGCCGCGATGGCTGCCGTCGGTCTCGAACGCCCCGTTGCCATCGGGCGACTGTTCAAAGATCTCGACCTCGAGATCGGACAGCCGGATGAACATCTGCACACCGATCCTGGTCACGTGACGACCGACTTCATATGAACCGCAACCACGCGCTTCCGCGTTCTGCTCGTTCAAGGCCTGCACCTTGTCGAAGGTGATGACGACGTTCTGCACCGTGTTGTCCCCATCCCACAGGAATTCGCCAATATAGGCGCGCGGCAATTTTTCGGTGAGTTCCTTGATGTCGGCCGCACGGACCGCAGGCATCAGCACCAAGCCGGCGGCTACGATCATCAGGCCGAGACGCGACATCCAGCCGGGCAGCTCTGCAATCCTCGCGTGGCGCATGCGGTATGCATCCCGTGGCCAAAGTTGCTATCGTGAATCAATGACCGCCAGCATACAGCAAAATGCGCTGGTTCTGCGGCGATGCCCAACAGGTGATCTGCACGATGGAAACGCTCCCCGACGTCCCGCTCCCCGCCACCATCCGCTCGCGTTATGTCGACGGGATCAACGGCCTGCGGATGCATGTGCTGGAGGCGGGTTTCGAAACAGCCGGCCGGCCCTGCCTGTTGCTGCTGCACGGCTTTCCGGAGCTGGCGTTTTCCTGGCGCAAGGTGATGCCCGGGCTTGCCGCGGCCGGCTATCACGTGGTCGCGCCGGACCAGCGCGGCTATGGCCGCACCACAGGCTGGAGCGCGGAGTATGACGGCGACCTCACATCATTTCGCCTGCCCAATCTGGTGCGCGATGCGCTCGGGCTGGTGGCGGCGTTCGGCTACACGCACGTCGATGCCGTGATCGGGCATGATTTCGGCTCGTCGGTCGCGGCATGGTGCGCGCTGATCCGCCCCGACGTGTTCCGCGCTGTCGTCATGATGAGCGCGCCGTTCGGAGGAACGCCGTCGCTGCCGTTCAACACCGCAAGTGAGCCCGCGAAACGCGCGAGCGAGGACCCCGTGCATCGCGAGCTGGCGGCGCTGCCGCGTCCGCGCAAGCACTACCAATGGTACTATTCGACGTATCAGGCCAATGCCGACATGCATCGCGCGCCGCAGGGCGTGCACGACTTCCTGCGCGCCTACTACCATCACAAGAGCGCGGACTGGAAAGACAACAAGCCGTATCCGCTGCAATCCTGGTCGGCGGGGGAGCTGGCCAAACTGCCGACCTACTATGTGATGGACCTCGCCAAGGACATGGCCGCGACGGTCGCCGAGGAGATGCCGTCGCACGAGGCGATCACCGCCAACAATTGGCTGCCCGACCGCGACCTCGCCTATTACAGCGCGGAGTATGAACGCACCGGGTTCCAGGGCGGGCTGCAATGGTATCGCTGCGGGACGTCAGGCGCGTTCACGGCGGAATTGCAGACCTGGAGCGGCCGCACCATCGACCAGCCGTCTGCGTTCATCTCTGGCAAGCAGGATTGGGGCACCTATCAGCGGCCCGGCGTGTTCGAGACGATGCAGACCAAGGCCTGTACCAAAATGATCGGCTGCCATCTGGTCGACGGCGCCGGCCACTGGGTGCAGCAGGAGCAGCCGGGCGAAGTGAGCCGGCTGCTGCTGCAGTTCCTCGATCGCGCAAGCTAGAGCCACTTCGGTTCTGATCGAATCAGTCGCTCGAGATTCTTGTTTTGGCAGGTTTTCTTCGCGCGAGCAGGCATCCGCCCCGCGTCAGATGCGGATGCCTGCCGCCACGATCCCGTCACAGGGCGTTAATGCGCGGTTCACGAAACATTGGGCAATGATTGGCGTTGCTAGAAACCGGCGCTCGGTCCGGCGACTTTTTGAGGAGAGTAAAGATGGATAGGAAAATCGCTGGACTTCTGGGAGCGGTGGCCGCGTTCGGCGCGGTCGGTGCCGCCGAAGCTGCGCCTGGGCCGAACCCGGCCGACGTTCTGCAGGCGAACTCATACGCGGACCTGCTGGAGCCGATCTCGAACGCCTCCGCAAAGCTGCAGGCGCTCGACGAGGCTGCGCCCGCTCCGGTCCGCGAGAACGTGCAGCTTGCACAGTACTACTACCACCATCACCACCACCACCATCATCACGGCTACTATCGCCGCGGCTACTACGAGCGCCCGGTCATCGTGGTGCCGCGCTATCGGCGCTACCACCATCACCATCATCACCACCATCATCATCACAGCTTCTACCGTCGCGATTACTGAGCCAAGGCGACCGATCGGCGATACCACAACGGGGCCCGCGGGCCCCGTTGTTTTGTCAACTATGATGCGGCATCTCGCTCAATCGTTGCGCGCCTTCTCCTTTGCGGCGCGGTGCAGATGGCGATATGTGCCGTCGAACACCGTGTCCGATGACGACGTCCATTCCGTTCCGGCGGCCAGTTTGGGCCGATTGTTGTAGATGCGGCGCGCCTGCAATTCGCGTTCGGCGGCCTCCTCCTCGCCCATCTGCTCGAGCTGAAAGTTCGCTTCCTCGGGAATCACGATGATCTGGGCGAACGGCTCGTTCGGCCGGAAAATGTGAGTGCGCCCTTCCGCCGGCGCTTTGAACACCGTGAAGAACATCATCGGCCACCAATTGCGCACGAGCGCCGGAACGGCGATCGGCACGGTGTCGGAGCGATCGGTGTAGAAGCGCGGATGCGGTTCGGTACGGATCGCCATGCCCTTCTCGACCTTGAGATCGAGCAATATCTGATAGGTGTAGAACGCGTCGCCGAAATTCCGGAACGGCGGCCACTGCACGCCGCTGTCCGGCGGCTCACCCCAATCGGCGTCGAGTTGTAGCCTTCCGTCCTTCGTGGTGACGTGCAGCTCGAAATCATAGGGATAGAACAGCTCGATCCCGTATTGCGCGCCTTCCGAGAACGGCACGCAATGCCAGACCTGCTCGCGCGAACCATCGCTGCGCGGCTCACGGTTGCCGGCCCAGCCCGGAATCTCGAGTTTCGTCCGCCGCGGCGCCAGTCGCGCATCGTTCAGGCGGAATTTGACGGTGTCCATGGCATCCTCTCGTGAACAGCAGGAACTCGAACGGACGTAGCACAGCCTAGTTCCCCTGATCTTGATCACGAACGGGCAGAGACGCACCCATCCGGGATTGACCTCGGCCTGACGAGCAAATATTGGAATTATTCTAATTCTAAACTCTGTAAACAAGGCGTTGCCGTGAAGAATTTCGCCGATTTGACCGAGCGCGAGGTGCTGGCGGTCGCGATTGCCTCCGAGGAGGAGGACAGCCGCATCTACATGTCCTTCGCCGAGGACCTCACCGAACGTTATCCAGATACCGCAAAGATTTTCGAGGAGATGGCGGAGGAAGAGCGCGGCCATCGCCACCGTCTGCTGGAAACCTACGAGCAGCGCTTCGGCCCGCATCTGCCGCCGATCCGGCGCGAGGACGTCAAAGGCTTTCTGCGCCGACGCCCGATCTGGCTGACCAAGAACCTGCCGCTCGACACCATCCGCAAGGAAGTCGAGACCATGGAACTGGAGGCCGAGCGCTTCTATGCCAAGGCGGCAGAAAGGGCTGAGGATACCGGCGTACGCCGGCTGCTCGGCGATCTCGCCGAAGAGGAGAAGGGCCACGAGAAACTCGCGGTCAAGCTGACCGGCGACATCCTCAAGCCCGATGTGCGCGCAGAGGAAGACCGCACGCGGCGGCGGATGTTCGTGCTGCAATATGTGCAGCCGGGCCTCGCCGGATTGATGGATGGCTCGGTCTCGACCTTGGCGCCACTGTTCGCCGCAGCCTTCGCCACCCATCACAACTGGCAGACCTTTCTGGTCGGCCTCGCCGCCTCGATCGGCGCCGGCATCAGCATGGGCTTTGCCGAAGCGCTGTCCGACGACGGCTCCCTGACCGGCCGCGGCTCGCCCTGGCTGCGCGGCATCACCTGCGGATTGATGACGACGCTCGGAGGTCTCGGCCACACCATTCCCTATCTGGTGCCCGACGCCTGGCCGAATGCATTCTGGATCGCGACCGCGATTGCCGGGATCGTGGTGTTCTTCGAGTTGTGGGCGATCGCCTTCATCCGCTCGCGCTACATGGACACGCCGTTCCTGCAGGCGGTGTTCCAGATCGTGCTGGGCGGCGCGATCGTGCTCGCGGTCGGCATATTGATCGGCGCGGCGTAGGACGGCGAGGTCTCCCGATGCGATCCCGGCGCCGATGTCGAGATATGGCCGGCGCAGCGCTGATTGCGCTCGCCGCGGTCGGATGCAGCAGCCGTGCGCAGGCGACCGACGAGATCCAGGTCTACAATGCCGGCATCGCGGCGGTCGGCCAGTTCACCATCCAGCAGCATCTCAACTATGTCGGCATCGGCCAGAAGGATCCGCCCTTCCCGGGCGGCTTTCCCTCCAACGGCAGCCTCAACGGCACGCCGGAATTTGCCTATGGCATGACGGATTGGTGGGAGCTCGGGCTCTATCTGCCGTTCGCCGTGCAGGACCGGCAATTCCTGTCCGACGCATTCAAGCTGCGCACGCTGTTCGTCTCGCCGAACGCCGACAAGCGCAATCTGTTCTACGGCATCAATTTCGAGCTGAGCTACCAGATGCCGAAATTCGCGCAGACCCGCTGGGGCCTGGAGATCCGGCCGATCATCGGCATGCGCAACGCGGACTATGAATTCATCGTCAACCCGATTGTCGACGTCGGTTTCGGCAAATATGGCGAGGCGGATTTCGCGCCTGCCGCGCGCGTGGCGCGCAAGCTGAAGGACGATGTGTATGTCGGCCTCGAATACTACGCCGATTTCGGCAAGATCGGCGACTTCAGCCCGCTCGCCGAGCAGCAGCACACGCTGTTCGCGGTGACCGACTTCAAGGTGGGCGACGTCGACATCGACTTCGGCGTCGGCTACGGCCTGACGCGGGCATCCGACCGGCTCGTCGTCAAGACCATCATCGGATACGCCTTCCCGGTGCCCGGGACCAAGGAGAGCAGCGAGCGCGCCAGCGCGAGCGGCCCCATCAATCCAATGGCGCATCTGTCGGCGCGCAGCACGCCTTACTAGGCGCGCGTCGGCCTCCCCGGCATCAGGCAGAGCCCGATGATCACGATCGCGTTAGGCGATGTGTGACGCCGACGCGGCGCGCCAGCGCAATTGCGATCAAGCCGGTCTTGCCCGCCCGCTCCATTCTGCGCATGATCGCCGCCAAAATCAGGGAGCACGCCGTGGCCAAATCGCAATACAGTTTCAAGACCGCCGTCGAACTGTCGGAGGCGCTGCGCAACAAGCAGGTCTCGGCCGTCGAACTCGCGGAAGACGCGATCGGCCGCATCGAGCGCCATGACGGCAAGGTCAACGCGGTTTGCGTGCGCGATTTCGAGCGGGGCCTCGCTGCTGCCCGCGCTGCCGATGCCGCGATCGCGCGCGGCGAGCACAAGCCGCTGCTCGGCATTCCCATGACGGTGAAGGAATCCTTCAACGTCGCGGGATTGCCGACGACCTGGGGCTTCCTGCCGCAAAAGGACTTCGTGCCGGCGGAAGACGCGCTCTCGATCACGCGGGTGAAGGACGCCGGCGGCGTCATCCTCGGCAAGACCAACGTGCCGGTCGCCCTCGCCGACTGGCAGAGCTACAACGAGATCTACGGCACCACCAACAACCCTTACGACCTCGGCCGCACGCCGGGCGGCTCCTCCGGCGGATCGTCGGCGGCGCTTGCCGCGGGCTACGGCGCATTGTCGCTCGGCTCCGACATCGGCGGCTCGCTGCGCGTGCCAGGATTCCACTGCGGCATCTATGCGCACAAGCCGACCTTCGATCTGCTGGCGTCGCGCGGCCACACCGCGCCGCCGGCGCCGCCGCTGATCTATGAGCGCGACCTTGCGGTGATCGGCCCAATGGCACGCGGCGCGGCCGACCTTGCCCTCGTGCTCGACGTGATGGCCGGGCCCGATCCGCTCGATACCGGTAAGGCCTATCGTCTCGAGCTGCCCGCGGCGCGCCACACGAGCCTGAGGGATTTCCGCATCCTCGTCATCGACACCGATCCGGTGCTGCCGACCGACAGGGCGGTTCGCGGCAGCATCGACAAGCTCGCCAGCAATCTCGACAAGGCCGGCGCGAAGATATCGCGTTCGAGCCCGCTGCTGCCCGATTTCGCGGCGTCCTCGCGGCTCTATATGCGGATGCTGCTGTCGTTCCTCGCCGCGAGCTTCCCGCCGGAGGTCTATGCCGGAGCCTGCGCGGCGGCGGCCGCGCTGCCGGCCGTCGATAACAGCCTACATGCCGAGCGGCTGCGCGGCATCGCGCTCAGCCATCGCGACTGGGTGCAGGCGACGTATGCCCGCGCGCGGTTGCGCGCGCAATGGCGCGAGCTGTTCAAATCGTTCGACGCCGTGATCTGCCCGATCATGCCGACGCCGGCCTATCCGCACGATCATTCGCCGGACCAGGAGCAGCGGCGAATTCTGATCGACGGTGAGCCGCACGTCTACACCGACCAGCTCGCCTGGCCAGGCATCGCCACCCTGCCCGGCCTGCCCTCCACCGCGATCCCGACCGGCTTTGCGCCCGACGGACTGCCGGTCGGCGTGCAGATCGTCGGTCCCATGCTGGAAGACCGCACGCCGCTGAAGCTCGCCGAGCTGATCGAGCGCGAGTTCGGCGGCTTCGTGCCGCCGAAGATGTTCGACGATTAGCGAAACCGTCATTGCGAGCGAAGCGAAGCAATCCATATATCGACACGCGCGGAACGATGGATTGCTTCGTCGCTCCGCTCCTCGCAATGACGACAAAATAAAACCGGGAGGATACCAATGAGCAAGGACCTCGAAGAGCTAACGAAGCTCAACAAGGATTATGTCGACTCGGTTCAGAACTGCGACGTCAAACGCTTCGATGAAATCCTGGCGCAGGACTTCTACTGCACCAATCCCGACAAGAGCCTCGTTGATCGCGCCGCCTTCCTGAAGCAGACGGCGATCCCCGTGAAGATCAAGGGACTGAAGGCCGAGCACGTCAAGATCCGCATCCTCGGCGATTTCGCGATCATCCACGCCCAGACCAGCTACACCGGCGCGGACGGTGAGCCCGCGCACGGCCGCTACACCGATTGCTGGGCGCGGCAGAACGGGAAATGGCTCGCGGTGTCCGCGCACGTCGCGCGATGAGCACGACGTTCGCAGCGCCACCCCTCCACTGTCATGCCCCGCTTCATGCGGGGCATCCAGTACTCCGCGGCCGCAGTTGATTCTCACACGACTTCCGCCGCGGCGTATGGGTCCCGGCCTGCGCCGGGACGACACGACCTCAGCTGTCGAACATGATCACGCTGCGCAGCGTCTTGCCGGCTTTCATGTTGGCAAAACCCTCGTTGATCTCGCTGAGCTTCAGCTTGGCCGAGATCCAGTCCTCGAGATGCAGCTTGCCGCGCATGTAGAAGTCGACGAGGCGCGGCATGTCGACGCGGAAGTGGTTCGACCCCATCGACGAACCTTGAATGCGGCGCTCGCGCAGGAAGTCGAAGCCGTGCAGCTCGATCTTCTGGCCGAACGGGATCATGCCGACGATGGTCGCGGTGCCGCCTGCCGCCAGCATGGCGAAGGCCTGCTCGGCGGTCTCCTTGCGGCCGAGCACCTCGAAGGAGTGCTGCACGCCGCCGCCGGTGAGTTCGCGCACCTGCTGGACCACGTCGCCGCGCGCGGGATCGACGATGTCGGTGGCCCCGAGCTTGGTCGCGAGCTGCAGCTTGGCCGGATTGGTGTCGATCGCGATGATGCGGCCGGCGCCGGCGATCTGCGCGCCGTTGATCGCGGCCATGCCGACGCCGCCGCAGCCGATCACAGCCACGGTCTCGCCGGCGGTCACCTTCGCAGTGTTGACCACAGCGCCATAGCCGGTGATGACGCCGCACCCGATCAGCGCGGCGAGATCGAGCGGCATCTCCTTCTTGATCTTCACGATCGCGTTCTCGTGCACCAGCATTTGCTCGGCGAACGACGACAGATTGAGGAACTGGTTGAGCTTCTCCTTCCTGCCCCACGACAGGCGGTTGGAGGCCCCGGGCAGCATCTTCACCGTGGTGTCGGTGCACAGCACGGTGCGGCCGGTGGTGCAATTGTCGCAGGTGCCGCAGAACACCGACAGGCACGTGACGACGTGATCGCCCGGCTTCACGTAATTGACGTCGGAGCCGACCTTCTCGACCACGCCGGCCGATTCATGGCCGAGCACCGCCGGCAGCGGATGCGGATAAAGCCCTTCCATGAAGTGCAGGTCGGAATGGCAGAGACCCGCGACCGCGGTGCGGATCAGGACCTCGCGCGGCCCCGGATTGGGCACGCTGACATCCTCGATCACCAGCGGCTGATTGACTTCATGCAAGACGGCGGCCTTCATCGGAATTTCCTCTCATGTTTTTTGTTGCGCACGCTCTCCACCTCTCCCAACGGGAGAGGTCGGAGCGCATCGAAGATGCGGTCCGGGTGAGGGGTTCAGGTCTATCGATAGAGCGCAACCCCTCACCCGGATCGCTGGCGCGATCCGACCTCTCCCGATGGGAGAGGTGAGACTGCGCGAGCGGCCACGGCGAGCCTACGCTGCTGACAGCAATTCGCCAACCTCGGCCATGCCGACGGCGCGATCGCCGAGCAGGTGCTCGGTCATCCTGCGCGGAACGGTATTTTCCGTAAGCCGGAACGGATCGCCCGGCGTCACGCGGTGATCGACCACCATCCGCGACAGCAGCAGCCGGCGCGCGTCGCCGCGCATCTCGTGGATACGTCCGCCCTCCCAAGCCAGCGCTACGGCGCTTGCGACGTGATAGAGCAGGCTGGTGGCGCGCCGCGCATCGCCCTCATTCTCGATGCGGCCAGCGACCTCGCGCGCAAACCCGATTGCACGATCGCTGAGATCGCGCAGCCGGCTGCGCCAGGCTTGCGGCACGTTCGGGCTGTCATCGAGCCGCGCATGCAGATCGGCGGCGAGCGCATTGTCGGCGCCATGGCGCCCGACCGCGCGCTTCAGCGCATCGATCGCGACGATGTTGCCGGTGCCCTCCCAGATCGAGCCGAGATGCGCATCGCGCAGCAGCCGCGGCGTGACGAATTCCTCGATGTAGCCGATGCCGCCGCGCATCTCCATCGCGTCGCCGCAGACCTTGCGGGCGTCGCGGGTGGCGCGGAATTTCAGGGTCGGCGTCAGGATGCGGAGCAGCGCCGCGGCATCCTGGCTGCCGGCCTCGGCGCGGTCGAGCGCGTCGGCGGTCAGGAAGCTCATCGACAGCGCCTGCTCGGTCGGCAGCATGATCTTCATCAGCTGGCGCCGCGCCAGCGGCAGGTCGATGATCCGTTGGCCGAACACCACGCGGCCCTTCGCGACCGTGATCGCGTCGTGCCAGGCACGGCGCATCAGCGCGGTCGACTTCACGCCGTTGGAGAGCCGCGACGAGTTCACCATCTCGGCCATCTGCACGAAGCCACGGTCGAGCTTGCCGACGGCGTAAGCGATCGCACCGTCGAGCTTGATCTCGCCCGAGGCCATCGAACGGGTGCCGAGCTTGTCCTTGAGGCGCACGATCCGGTAGTGGTTCTGCGAGCCGTCGTCGAGGAAACGCGGCATCAGGAACAGGCCGACGCCGCTTGTGCCCGGCCCTGCGCCTTCGGGGCGCGCCAGCAGCATCACCACCTTGGCATCGGCGTTCGAGCAGAACCACTTCTCGCCATAGAGCCGCCAGTGGTCGCCGTCCTGCACCGCGCGTGTGGTCAGCGTGCCGACGTCGGAGCCGCCTTCTTTTTCGGTCATGAACTGGCCGCCCTGCGTCAGCTTGCTCATGTCGGTCTGGGTCAGGCCGTCGAGATATTTCGCCTTCAACGCCTCGCTGCCGAAATTCGCCAGCAGCTTTGCACAACCATCGGTGACGTTGATCGGGCAACCCATGCCGAATTCGGTCTGGTTGAACAGGAAGGTAAACGCGTGCTTGGCCACCACAGGATATTTGTCGGGCCAGCCCATGATGCCCTTGCGGATCGACAGCGCGTGAATGCCGAACTCGCCGAACGCGGCCTTCTCGATCTCGCGATAGGCCGGATGATATTCGATGTGTTGCACGTCGCGGCCGAACTTGTCGCGCTGGTGCAGCACCGGCGTATGCCGGTCGGCAAGCCGCGCGCATTCGTCGAGAGTGCCACCGGCCAATCCGCCGAGCCGGTCGAGATGCGGCTCGATGTGGCGGAACAACGCCTCGGGCAGATGCAGTTTCAGAAGATCGGTCAGCGCGGGATCGGCCCGGTAGAAATTCATTCCCGTCGTATCGGGCGCCAACAGGCCCGGCTGGCTGGCGGACGACGTTTTCAGATCCTGCTTGTGCGGCTGCATTGAATTCCCGGTTGCGGTGCTCATTTGTTTGGGCACGACTATCCTCCTCCGGCCGAGCAAAGGAAAGCCCAATGGATATTCCGAAGTACAAGATCGCCCTGATCGTCGGCGCCGGCGAGGGCCTCAGCGCCTCGCTGACGCGGCTATTTTCGCGGGAGGGAATTCGCGTGGCGCTGGGCGCGCGCAGCATCGAGAAGCTCGGTGCGCTCTGCACGGAAACCGGCGCGCGCGCCTATGCCTGCGACGCCACCAAGACCGAGGACGTCGAACGTCTGTTCGGCTTGGTCGAGCGCGAGATCGGAACACCGGACCTCGTGGTCTATAACGCCTCCGGGCGCTCGCGCGGTCCCTTCGTTGAACTCGTCCCCTCCGAGGTCGAGCAGGCGATCGCAGTCTCGGCGTTCGGCGGTTTCCTGGTGGCTCAGGAAGCGGCGAAGCGCATGCTGCCCAACAAGAAGGGCGCGATCCTGTTCACCGGCGCCTCCGCCAGCGTCAAGGGCTATGCGCAATCGGCGCCGTTCGCGATGGGCAAGTTCGCATTGCGCGGGCTGGCGCAGAGCATGGCGCGCGAATTGTCGCCGCAGGGCATCCACGTCGCGCATTTCGTGATCGACGGCGGCATCCGCAGCGCCGCGCGCGCCGAGCCGGCCGACCGCCCGGATTCGATGCTCGATCCCGACGCGATCGCGTTGAGCTACTGGAACGTGCTGCAGCAGCCGCGCAGCGCCTGGACCTGGGAGCTGGAATTGCGGCCATGGGTTGAGAAGTTTTGAGATGACGGAGATCATGCAAGCGGGGTAACTTGCGCCACCTAGTCCGCCGCATCCGTCATTGCGAGCGGAGCGAAGCAATCCATGCCACCACAAGCGGCGAAATGGATTGCTTCGGCGTAGCGCGCCTCGCAATGACGGCAACGATTGCCTCCGGAGGAACCATGACCGCTGAAATCAAGATCGAGACCGGCACCGACGAACTGCTCTGCGTGATCCGCGACCGCGTGGCCGTCATCACGCTGAACCGCCCGGACGCCCGCAACTCGCTGTCGGACACGCTGACGCCGGCGCTACGCACGATGATCCGGACCTGCGGCGAGAACCCCGAGGTCGGCGTGCTGCTCGTCACCGGCGCCGGCAAGGCGTTCTGCGCCGGCGGCAACGTCAAGGGCATGGGCGCCAATCGCGATCCAAAGAAGCTCGAAATGTCCTATGAGGACAAGGTCGCCGACCTGCAGGAGCGCCAGCGCCTGTTGACCGGTGCGCTGGCCTCGGTGCGCAAGCCGACCATTGCCGCGCTGCCCGGCCCGGCGGTGGGCGCGGGCCTTGCGATCGCGATGGCCTGCGACATCCGGATCGCAGCGCAATCCGCCTTCATCTCGACCGGTTATCTGCGCGTGGCGCTGAGCGGCGACTACGGCATGGCCTGGCTGTTGACGCGCCTGGTCGGCACCTCGCGCGCCCGCGAGCTGATGTTCACGTCCGAGAAGGTCGATGCCGCAAGATGCGAGCAGATCGGCCTCGTCAACCGCGTAGTGCCGGACGAAACGCTGCAGGACGAGGCGTTCGCGCTGGCGAAGTCGATGGCCGAAGGCCCGACCCTGGCACTGCGCTACATGAAGGACAATCTCGACGAGGCGCTGCAGTTCGACTTCGCCACCGCGCGCGACCACGAGGCCGAGCGGCTGATCCGCCTGACCACGACGGCCGATCACAAGGAGGCGGTGCAGGCCTTCATCGAGAAGCGCAAGCCGGTGTTTAGGGGCAACTAGGCCCGTCTTCTCCTTCCCCCTGAAAGGGGGAAGGTCGGGATGGGGGTCCAGCCACACGCACCGTCGCTCGTGGAGAGAGCGGATCCCCACCCGCTTTGCTCTGACGAGCAAAGCGACCTCCCCTTTTCAAGGGGAGGTGACCCGGCAACTCTGGTTGAAGAACGTAGCCCGGATGGAGCGCAGCGAAATCCGGGATAAGCTTCTCTGCGGTAAGACCGACCCCGGATTGCGCTTCGCTCCATGCGGGCTACAGGTTCCGAGCAAGCAAAAAAGAAAAGGGCCCGGTTCTGGAGGGGCCAGAACCGGGCCTAGTCAGTCAAACCGCAAGCGAGGACATCGTGGCCGAGCGGGAAGTGGCGGCAAGCCGCCAGCTGGCACAGGGAATGTCTTGTGGTTCGACGTAGATCTCTTTCGCAAAGCGCACCAGCTTGCAATCGCCGGGGCTCGCAGTGAAGGCATAGCCGGACTTGCGGGCGAGACCGATCATCGTAGCGTTGGACCGCAGCGTGTCGCCGAAGATGCGCTCGGCTCCGAAAGACGCCGCGCGGCATTCGAGATTCTTCAGCAGCGCCTTGCCAATGCCGTGGCCCTGCCACCGGTCATCGATCGACAAGCCGAACTCGACGCTCGCCGTATCGGCATGGAAGGCATAGCGGGCTTCGCCAACGATGGTCTCAAATCCATCGACCACCATCGTCGCGACCACCGTGAACCGGTCTGCCTCGCCGACGTGAATGAAACGCTCGAGCTCCATCTTTGGCAGCTCGCTTAGTGCACCCAGGAAGCGGTTGTAACGGGACCCGGCGGAGAGCGACCGGATGTAAGCCTGCAGCTCTTCACGGTCGCGCGGCTCGACGAAGCGCACCTTGATCTCGCTGCCGTTCTTGGCGCGCAGCACATCAGAGTATTGCTTGAGATCGTCGAGATGCAGCGCAGTCATGACACGCTCCTCGGGTGAAGGAATTGGCCGGCGCCCCTCGATCGAGGCGGCGCCGGCGACGGCGGCCCATTAGGCCCGCCAGAACGGCTTGTCGGTCTCGAAAACGATGTCGCTGCGGGACATGCCGATGTCGTGCAGGTCGCGCTCGGTCCACTGCGACAACTCGCGGCGGCGCTCGTAGCGATCCCACCAGACGTGCAGCGTCTCGCCGACCTGGTTCAACAGGCCCGGCGTATGATGATTTGTCATCGATTCATGGGTGAAAATGGACATCTGCGGCTCCTATCGGTAACCTGTTGGCAGCAATATCGGAGCTGTCCGGCCTGTTCACAAACGACACTTTGTACCGCTTCGCATGAATTAAAGTCATGCATCTGGAGACCACCCTGACATGACCAGCCGCCTGCCTTCGCTGAACGGGCTCAGGGCATTCGAGGCCGCCGCGCGGCACATGAGCTTCACGGTCGCGGCGTCCGAATTGAACGTGACACAGACCGCGATCAGCCATCAGATCCGGCGCCTCGAGGAAGAGCTCGGCGTTCGTCTGTTCGTCCGCCAGAACCGCTCGTTGAGCCTGACGCCGGAGGCCGCCGAATACCTTCCCGGCGTCCGCGCGGCCTTCAATGACCTCAGGCTCGCGACCGACCGCCTGCTACGCCGGGACGACGATCACGTGCTCACCGTCTCGACGCTGGCATCGCTCGCCGCCAAATGGCTGCTGCCGCGGCTGTCGGCATTCCAGGAGGCGCATTCCGGCATCGATGTCCGCATCACCACCTCGACCAGCCTGGTCGACTTCCAGCGCGACAAGGTCGACGCGGCGATCCGCTATGGCCGCGGCCAATGGGCGGGCCTGCGCGCGGACTGGCTGATGGCGGACGAGCTGTTTCCGGTGTGCAGCCCGTCGCTGCTGGATGGAACCAGGCCGCTGAAATGCCCCGAAGACCTCAGGGACCATGTGCTGCTGCACACCAGCAACGCCAATAGCGATGACTGGCGGCTGTGGCTGACCGCAGCCGGACTGCCGACCGACATCTCGAAGCAGCCGGGAGTGACCTTCGACCTGCTGTTCGTGACGATCCAGGCCGCGATCGACGGCATCGGCATCGCGATGGGCCGCACCTCCTATGTGCAGGACGACATCGCCAAGGGCCGCCTCGTGGTTCCCTTCAAGATCGCGCTGCCCGCCGACGCCGGCTTCTATCTGGTCACGCCGCAGGGACGCGCCGATTCACCAAAGCTCTCTGCATTCCGATCCTGGCTCGCCGCGGCGCATACAGCGCCTTGATGCGGCGCACGCCGCACGGAGATTATTGTTCTGACGCGTTTTCTTCACGCGAACCGGTGTCCACTTCGCTCGAAAACGCTCTCATCAAATTCCCACCTACGGCTTTTTTCCCATAGCGGCGGCGCGATTTCGGGTTGGTCGCGCCGGACAGCCGTGCCAAATTGCCGCATATGGCAGTTAACTGCCTTGGCCGGCGACACAATTTGCGCCGGCCGTTTTGTCACGGGGAGGAAAGGGCGTTATGTCGCAGTCGAGTTCATCACAAGTCCCGCAGATCAAGTCGCGTCTCGGCGCCATCCTGCGCGCGACCAGCGGCAATTTCCTCGAGCAATTCGACTTCTTCCTGTTCGGCTTCTATGCGCAGGACATCGCGAAGGCGTTCTTCCCCGCCCAGAATGAGACCGCGGCGCTGCTCAATGCGTATGGCGTGTTCTGGCTTGGCGCGCTGATGCGTCCCGTGGGTGCGGTCGTGCTCGGCTCCTACATCGATCGCATCGGCCGCCGCCAGGGCCTGATCGTGACGCTCGCGCTGATGGCGCTGGGCACGGTGGTGATTGCCTTCTGCCCGTCCTACGCATCGATCGGCATTGCCGCAACGATCATCGTGCTGATTGGCCGGCTGATCCAGGGCTTCTCCGCCGGCGTCGAGCTGGGCGGCGTCTCCGTTTATCTTTCCGAGATCGCGACGCCCGGCAATCGGGGATTCTACACCTCGTTTCAATCCTCCAGCCAGCAGGTCGCCATCTTTGTTGCGGCCGTGATCGGCTTCGTCCTGAGGGAGGCGATTCCGGGCGACACCTTCCTGGATGCGATCGGCGGCGGCGTCGCCAAATGGCGCATCCCGTTCTTCATTGGATGCCTCATCATTCCCGTGATCTTCATGTTGCGGCGTTCGCTCGAGGAAACGCCGGCCTTCCTGGCCATGAAGAAGCATCCGACGCCAAGCGAAGTGTTCGCCTCGGCGCTGGAGAACTGGCGCATCGTCATCCTGGGCATGATGATCGCGGTTCTGACCACCACGACGTTCTATTTCATCACCGTGTATGCACCCGGCTTCGGCAAGGAGCTGCACCTTTCGGCCTCCGGGACACTGCTGGTGACCTTGCTCGTTGCGGTGACGAATTTCATCTGGAATCCGGTCGGCGGCGCGCTGTCCGATCGGATCGGCCGTAAGCCGGTGCTGATCGCGATCGCGAGCCTGTCATTCGTGACCGCCTACCCGGCACTGTCGTGGCTCTCGCATGAGCCCACGCTCGGAAAACTGCTGGTCGTGCAGATGATGTTCTCGTTCTACTTTGGCGTCTACAGCGGCACGATGCTGGGATGCCTGGTCGAGATCGTGCCGGCGCATGTCCGCACCACCTGCTTCTCGATCGCGTTCGCGTTGGCGGCGGGCATATTCGGCACGTCGACCCCGTTTGTCGCGACCAAGCTGATCGCCATGACCGGTCAGGACAAGGCCTCGCCGGCCTATTGGCTGATGTTCGGCGCTGTTCTCGGCATCATCGCCGCGCTGATCGTCTATCGTGGCGGCCAGACCATCGAGCAGCGCGAAACGGTTGCGGCCTGATCCTGTGCATGCAATTGGGGCAGACTTCTTGATTTGAGCATGATCTTTCGGAAAACCGCTACACACTTTTCCGGATCATGCTCATTCGCCTGCCCCTGTTGCTTTCCATGCCAACAACGATAACAAGAGCGCATGGTTGATCTGACGCGCAGGTTCGACGTGCTGGTGATCGGCGGCGGCAACGCCGCGCTTTGCGCTGCGATCAGCGCACGGCGCGCAGGCGCCTCCGTGCTGGTGCTGGAAGGCGCCCCGAAATTCTACCGCGGCGGCAACACCCGCCACACCCGCAACATGCGCTGCGCCCATGACGCGGCGACCGAGATCCTCACCGGACCCTACACCGAGGAGGAGTTCTGGAAGGATTTGCTGCTGGTGACCGGCGGCCAGACCGACGAGGAACTGGCCCGCTTCATGATCCACGAGTCCAAGGACATCCTGAACTGGATCGTCGAACAGGGCGTGCGCTGGCAGCCTTCGCTCGGCGGCACGCTCAGCCTTGGCCGCACGAACTCGTTCTTCCTCGGCGGCGGCCGCGCGATGCTGAACGCGCTCTATCGCACCGCCGAGGAGCTCGGCGTCGACGTCCTCTACAACGCCGAGGTGATCGATCTCAAGATCGAGGACGGCATGTTCCTCTCGGCGCAGCTGAAGCAGCCGGTCGGTGGCAGGACCGAGGTGCGCGCCTCGACGCTGGTTGCGGCGGCCGGCGGCTTCGAGGCCAATATCGAATGGCTGAAGGAATATTGGGGCGAGGCCGCCGACAATTTCCTGATCCGCGGCACGCCCTATAACCGCGGCACGATCCTGAAGATGCTGCTCGCGAAGGGCGTGCAGGAGATCGGCGATCCCACCCAGTGCCATGCGGTGGCGATCGATGCCCGTGCGCCGAAATTCGACGGCGGCATCATCACCCGCCACGACTCGGTCGTGTTCGGCATCGTCGTCAACAAGCATGCCGAGCGGTTCTACGACGAAGGCGAGGACATCTGGCCGAAGCGCTATGCGATCTGGGGCCGCCTGGTTGCCGCGCAGCCGGACCAGATCGCCTACATCATCTTCGACTCGACCGTCGTGACGAGCTTCATGCCGACGCTGTTTCCGCCGATCGCGGGCGCAACGATTGCCGAGCTCGCCGGTGAGCTCGAGCTCGATGCGTCAGCGCTGGAAAAGACCATCACCGAGTTCAACGCCGCGGTGCAGCCCGGCACATTTGACCACACCATCCTCGACGACTGCGCTACCCAAGGCATCACGCCGGCGAAGACGCATTGGGCGCGCAAGATCGAGACGCCGCCCTATCTCGCCTATCCGGTGCGGCCCGGCATCACCTTCACCTATCTCGGCACCCGCGTGAACAAGCAGTCGCGGATGCTGATGAAGGACGGCAAGCCGTCCGCCAACATGTTCGCCGCCGGCGAGATCATGGCCGGCAACGTGCTCGGCAAGGGCTACGCCGCCGGCATCGGCATGACCATCGGCAGCGTGTTCGGCCGCGTCGCCGGGCGGGAAGCGGCGAAGAATGCGCGAAACTGAGGACGGGACTGGCGCGATGCACGGGACGAGGATCTTGCAGGAAGCCGACCGTCTGATGACGGTGTGCAATTCCTGCCGCTATTGCGAGGGCCTGTGCGCGGTGTTTCCCGCGATGGAGATGCGCCGCGCCTTCTCCGACGGCGATCTCAACTATCTCGCCAATCTCTGCCACGCCTGCGGCGCCTGCTACACCGACTGCCAGTTCTCGCCGCCGCACGAATTCAACGTCAATGTGCCGAAGACGCTCGCGGTGGCACGCGCCGAGTCCTATGCCGCCTATGCCTGGCCGCGCGCATTTGCCGGCGCGTTTGCACGCAACGGCCTCGTCATCAGCCTGATCGCAGCGCTCAGCGTCGCCGCCTTCATCTTCGGCTTCGCCGCGATCAACGACCGCGGCGTGCTCACCGGCATCCACACCGGGCCCGGCGCGTTCTACAAACTGATGCCGCACAATACGATGGCGCTGCTGTTCGGCGCCGCTTTGCTCTACGCCATCCTCGCGCTGGTGATGGGCGTGCGCGCGTTTTGGCGCGATATCGGCGAGCCGGTCGGCATGACGACCGACGCGAAAGCGCTGTTGCAGGCGGTCCGCGACGCCGGCGAGTTGCGCTATCTCGACGGTGGCGGCGTCGGCTGCTTCAACGAGGACGATCATCCGACCGACCGCCGCAAGCTGTATCACCACTTCACCTTCTACGGCTTCATGCTGTGCTTCGCCGCGACCTGTGTCGGCACGCTGTACCATTATTTGCTGGCGCGCGAAGCGCCCTATGCGTGGTGGGACCTGCCGGTCGTGCTCGGCACGCTCGGCGGCATCGGCCTCGTGGTCGGCCCGATCGGGCTCTTGTCGGAGAAATGGAAACGCGACCGCGTGCTGGTCGACGAGCAGCAGATGGGCATGGACACCGCATTCATCCTGATGCTGTTCCTGACCAGCGTCACCGGCCTTGCCTTGCTGCTGTGGCGCGAGAGCGCCGCGATGGGTCCGCTGCTGGCGCTGCATCTCGGCGTGGTGTTCGCGCTGTTCATCACCATGCCCTACGGTAAATTCGTGCACGGCATCTACCGCTTCGTCGCGCTGGTGCGCTACGCGCGCGAACGGCAGATGATGGCGGAATGAGTAAGGATGTAGGGTGGGTTAGCGAAGCGTAACCCACCGACTTCGTGCCGCGCAGAAGATGGTGGGTTACGCCTTCCGCCTTCGCTCGTTGAGGTACGCGGCTAACCCACCCTACGGGCCTCCCGCGTGGCGCCAGCGCGGCGGATACTACAAATCCACCACCACGTAGTCGCTTTCCACCGCGACCTTGATGGTCTCGGCGACATACGGCCCCTTCACCACATTGGTGCCCGGCTCGACGCTGACGGGATAGGCGCGCACGCGGAAGCGGCGCGGGTCGCAATAGGACTGGCCGGTGCGGATATCGAACTCCCAGCCGTGCCAGGGACAGCGCAGGATCTCACCGAGCTTGGTGTATTCGATCTCGCCGGGGTCCGACGACGAGGCGAGCCCGATCAGCGGCCCCTCGCACAGCGCCGCGCCCTGATGCGGGCAGCGGTTCAACAGGCCGAAGAACTCGCCCTTGACGTTGAAGACAGCAATCGGCCGTCCGTCGATCTCGAGGAATTTTCGCGACCCCGGCGGCAGCTCATCCACCGGAGCGATTACATGCCTTGCCATCAGGAGACGCCGTACAGCTGCTTCGCATTGTCGAGATAGAATGCCTGGCGATTGGCGTCGCTGACGCCCGCCGGCAGCACGCGCGACGGTTCGTCGTAATCCCAGTGCGGGTAATCGGTCGCGAACAACAGCTTGTCCCAACCGATCCACTCGATGGTCTGGAACAGATGGTCGCGGCTCTCCGGATCCTCCATCGGCTGCGTCGTCCACCAGATGTGATCGCGGATATACTCCGACGGCTTGCGCTTCAGATGCGGCACCTCGGCGTGCAGCCGCGCAAACACCTTGTCGAGCCGCCAGGCCAGCGACGGCGCCCAACCGAACCCGGCCTCGACCATCACCATCTTCAGTTTCGGGAAGCGCTCGAACACGCCCTCGAGCACGAGGCTCGCCAGCGCGGTCTGCTGGCATTGCGAATGCCCGACCATCTCCTCGATGTAATAGCTCGGCCAGCCCGACGCGGTGATCGGGTTGCCGCCGAAGCCGAAGGCGTGCACGCCGATCGGAAGACCGGCCTCCTGCGCCGCCTCATAGATCGGCCAGTAACGGCGCTGGCCGAGCGGCTCGACATTGCGGCTCAGCAGCAGCACCTGGACGAAATTCGTATCGCCTGCGCGCCTGCGAATTTCGGCCGCGGCCGACACGCCGTCCTCATTGGCGACGACGACCGAGCCCTTGAGGCGCGAGTCCTTGCTGGTCCATTTCTCGATCTGCCAGTCGTTGATCGCCGCGCAGATCGCGGCGGCGAGATCCTGGTTGCGGATGCCCTGCCCGGTGTTGAGCGGGTTGAGCACGCCGAGCGCGACATTGTTGGGATCGAGATGCTGCTTCTGCATGAAGGACAGCGACGAGCCCTGCGGGCCGCCTTCCGGCGGATAGGCATCGCGGCGCGAGGCATTGGGCTGCGCCTTCGGATAGGGCGGGCCTTCCATCATGCCCTGATAGGGATGGACGCCGAAGGTTTCGAGATGGCTGTGCCAGCGCTTGGCCAGATAAGGATGCAGCTCGTCCTTGGTCGCGCGTGCGGGATGGATGTCGCAATCGGCGATCGCGGTCTTGATGCCAGTTGACGCAGCCGCGTCGGGACGTTCCCGAATCTGGATGTTCATGGCGTCGTCTCCTTCACCTGCAAGCGCGGATAGGTCGCGTGCGGATTGTCGATCATGATCTTGCGGACCAGATCCTGCGACAGCCCCTTCGGCAGCACCTCGTCACCGTCGAACTGCCAATGCGGGTAGTCGGTCGAGAATAGGATCAATTCGTCCGACTGCATATGGTCGAACAGCCGGTTCAGGGTGTCGCCGTCCGGCGGCGCGTCGACCGGCTGCAGCGAGAAACGGATGTTGCTACGCACAATCTGCAGCGGCGCGCGGTCAACCCACGGCGTCTCCATGCGTACGCCGCGCCAGAACTTGTGAAGCCGCCACAGGAACGGCGGCAGCCAGGTGAAGCCGGACTCCAGCATCACCATTTTCAGGTTCGGATGACGCGCGAACACGCCCTCGACGATCAGGCTGGTGAGCTGGGTCTGGAACGCCTGCGCCTGCGCGACATAGTCCTCGATATGATAGGAGCCCCAGCCGACCGAGGTCGGCGGGTTGTGATAGTTGCTGCCGGCATGGATGCCGATCGGCAGGCCGAGCCGTTCGGCCGCGGCGTAGATCGGCCAATAGTGACGCTTGCCGAGCGGCATGTCGCCCATCACGAGCATCAGCACCTGCACGAAGCGCTTGTCCTGCGCACAGCGCTCGATTTCGGCGACCGCCTTCTCGATGCTTTGCACGGGGATCACGATCGAGCCGCGCAGGCGATCGTCCTTGTCGAGCCATTCCTTGACCAGCCAGTCGTTCAGCGCGCGGCAGAAGGCATCGGCCATGTCCTCGGAGAACACCATCTGCACGCCATAGAGCGGATTGCAGATGCCGGTGGCCGTGCCGAACCTGTCGAGCGCCTGGCGCTGCATGTCGGCAAGGCTCGAACCCGGCTTGCCCTGGGCGGGACGCCAGTCCGGCCGCGAGGCGATCGGCGAATTGGTCGGATAGGATTGCGAGATCAGGTCGGTCATGCCGCGCGTCGTCACCTGGTCGCGCCAGTAGTCGTTCATATACGGCAGCAAGCTGGTGAGGTGAGGCACGGCGGGATGCAGATCGCAATCCACGCCACGCGCTATCGGCGACGTCATGGTGTTTCCTTCGGCGCACGCTCTCACAACAACTTGTCGGGCGCCGCTTGGTTCTTGTCCGATATTCAATCAGGCCGGGCTGCGGTCCGCAACTCGGCAGGGGCCGGTGTGGTGTGCTAGGAAGGCAGAACGCCCCACGGGATTTTCATGGCAAGCAACGAGAAAGAGCGCCGATGAACGCACTCATATCCATCGCCGAACAGGTCGCCGCGAAGCTGATCGCGAACAAGCAGACGATTGCGGTCGCGGAATCGTCCACCGGCGGACTGATCTCGGCATCGCTGCTCGCAGTGCCCGGCGCATCGGCCTATTTCCTCGGCGGCGGCGTGATCTACACCCGCGATGCACGGCGCGCCTTGATGGACATTCCCGACGACGCCATGCGCGGCCTCCGCTCGTCGTCGGAACCCTACGCGCAATTGCTGGCGCGCCAGATCCGCGAGCGCCTCTCGACCGATTGGGGATTGTCGGAAACCGGCGCCGCCGGCCCGACCGGCAACCGCTACGGCGATGCCGCCGGCCATAGCTGCATGGCGGTCGCAGGTCCCCGGCAACAGGTGATCACGCTGGAAACCGCCAGCGGCGACCGGCAGGCCAACATGCAGGCGTTCGCGAAGGCGGCGCTGGAGCTGCTCTTGAAGAATCTGTGATTGCCCCCGGTGTCGTCCCGGGCAAGCGAAGCGCGACCCGGGACCCATAACCACGACTGCCGGCGTTAAAGAACGCTGGGCCGCAGCCGTGCGCAGCAATGATCGACGGTGGTTATGGGTCCCTGCTTTCGCAGGGACGACATGGGGAAGGAGCTTGCAATCTAACGAAGAGCAGTAGCCCGGGTGGAGCGAAGCGCAATCCGGGGCAACTGTATCTGCCGCGCGACCGTTCCCGGATTTCGCGCAGCCTGTCATCGGGCGCGCGTTCGCGCGACCCGTTGGCTTCATCCGGGCTACGAGAGCTTCTGCGAAAAACTCACTTCTCGCGGAACGAGCGCATGAACTGGTCGCTCAGCGGCTTCATCAGGTAGGACATCATGGTGCGGTCGCCGGTCTGGACGAAGGCTTCCACCGGCATGCCGGGGATGATCTTCACCTCGCTGCCGAGGCGCGCGACTTGTTCCGGCGGCATCGAGACGCGGATCGTGTAGTAGCTCTGCCCGGTGCGCTGGTCGGTGTTGACGTCGGCTGAGACGCGGGTGACGACGCCGTTCAGCTCCGGCGTGGTGCGCTGGTTGAAGGCGGAGAGCCGCAGCACGGTCTTCTGTCCGACCTGGAGCTTGTCGATGTCCTGTGGATTGACCTTGGCCTCGACCGACAAATCATCGGCCCTCGGTACGATCATCATGATGGCGTCGCCCGCGGTGATGACGCCGCCGACCGTGTGGACGGTCGATTGCAGCACCACGCCGTCCTGCGGGGCGCGGATGTCGATGCGGCGGAGCTGGTCTTCGGCGGTCACCTTGCGCTCGACGAACTCGCCGATCTTGTCGTTGGCCTCGCGCAGGTCCTTCGAGACTTCCGACAGCATGTCCTTGTCGACCTGGATGATCTGCAGCTCGGTCTCGGTGATCTTGCCCTTGGCCTGGGCGCGCGAGGCAATGTACTGCGCGCGCTCGCCGGAGAGCCGTGCCGCGTCGCGCTCCAGCGTGGTAAGGCGGGTGAGCTGCACCAGATGCTGCTCATACAGCTGGCGGACGCCGACCAGCTCCTGCTGCACCAGCGCGATCTCCTTGTCCTTGGAGGTTTCCTGCGCCTGCAGGCCGGCGATTTCCTCGTTGAGCTGGGTGACGCGTTCGCGCAGCTGCGCCTTCTGGCCGGCGCGGCCGTTAACCCGGACCTCGAACAGCTTGGTTTCGCTCGCCATGATATCGCGGACGTCGGGATCCTTCGCCTGCTCGGTGAGCTGCGGCGGAAACGCGATCTTGTCGAGGCCCTGCTGCTCGGCCTGCAGCCGGGCCGCACGCGCATAGAGACCGTTCAGCGTCTTGACCACGATCGCAAGGCTCGCCTTCACGACGGTCTCGTCGAGACGCACGACGACATCGCCCGCCTTGACCGTGTCGCCGTCGCGCGCCAGGATTTCGCCGACCACGCCGCCGGTCGGATGCTGCACCTTCTTGACGTTGGTATCGACCACCACCGAGCCCGGCGCGATCAGCGCGCCCGAGATCGGCACCGTCGCGGCCCAGCCGCCGACGCCGCCGCCCAGCACCAGGACCACGACGAGGCCGACCACGAGGTGCTTTCTGATCGAAGCATGTGCGTCGCGCGGCTGATCGGTCATGCGGTCGCTCATGACTTGGTCGCCCCCGCATCGGCGACGATCTTGATCGGCGTGGGCGCCGGCGGCGCGACGCGCTGCAGCACCTGCGCGAGCACGGTCTCCTTCGGCCCGAAGGTCTGCATGCGGCCGTCCTTGAGCACCAGCAGCTGGTCGACGCCCTCGATGCCGATCGGCCGGTGTGCGACCACGATGACAACGGCGCCGCGCTCGCGGGCGCCACGCACCGCGCGGGTCAGCGCCTCGTCGCCTTCGCTGTCGAGATTGGAGTTCGGCTCGTCCAGCACGATCAGGAACGGATTGCCGTAGAGCGCGCGCGCCAGCGCGACGCGCTGCGCTTGACCTGCGGAAAGCGCGGTGCCCTGCTCGCCGACCTGGGTGTCGTAGCCCTCGCGCATCTTGATGATCATCTCATGCACGCCGGCCTCCTTGGCCGCCGCGATGATGCCGTCGGACTTGGCGTCGGGATCGAACCGGCAGATGTTCTGCGCGACCGTGCCGGCGAACAATTCGACGTCCTGCGGCAAATAGCCGACATGGCGGCCGAGTTGGTCCGACGACCACTGATCCAGCGCGGCACCGTCGAGCCGTACCTTGCCGCGCGCCGGCACCCAGACGCCGACCAGCGCCCGGATCAGCGACGACTTGCCAGAACCGCTCGGGCCGATCACGCCGACGCCGCTGCCGGCTTCGACGGCGAAGGTGACATCCTGCACGATGGGGCGCTGGTCGCCCGGCGCAACCATGGTCACCGCCTCGACCGAGAGTTTCTTCTGCGGCGCCTGCAGCAGCGTCTGCTCCGGCCGCGCCGGAATCTGCTGCAGCAGGCGGTTGAGGCGCTGCCAGCTCTGCCGCGCGGCGACGAAGCTCTTCCAATGCGCGATCGCGAGATCGACCGGCGCGAGCGCCCGCGCGCTCAGGATCGAACCGGCGATGATGATGCCGCCGGTGGCCTCCTGGTGGATCACGAGATAGGCACCGACCGCGAGCACGGCGGACTGCAGCATCATGCGCAGCACCTTGGCGACCGCACCGAGCCCGCCGCTCACGTCGCTCGCACGCTGGTTGCCGGACAGATACTCCTCGTTGGCTTCGTTCCAGCGCTTGTTCATCCGCCCGGCCATGCCCATCGCCACGAGCACTTCGGCGTTGCGGCGGCTGGAAGCGGCGAGATCGTTGCGCCGCGCCGCGAGCGACATCGCTTCCCTGGCCGGCGTGCGCGACATGTATTCGGTGATCAACGTCAGCGTGACCAGGATGACGGCGCCGACCAGCGCCGTGACGCCGAGCAGCCAATGGAACGCGAAGCAGATCAACATGTAGAACGGCAGCCAGGGCAGGTCGAAGAACGCCCCGGGACCCATGCTGCCGAGGAAGGAGCGCACATTGTCGAGGTCGCGCAGCGGCTGCAGGCCCTCGCTGCGGTTGCCGGCCATCAGCGGCAGCCGCACGATGGTGTCGAACACCCGCGCATTGAGCGCTTCGTCGAGCGAGGTGCCGACGCGGCCGAGGATCCGTCCGCGCAACAGATCGAGCACGCCCTGGGCCATGTAGAGGACCGCGGCAATGACGACGAGGCCGACCAGGGTCGGAACGCTGCGGCTCGGCAGCACGCGGTCGTAGACCTGCAGCATGAACATCGAGCCTGTCAGATAGAGCAGGTTGATCATGCAGCTGATAAGGCCAACGCCGATGAAGGCACTGCGGCATGCGCGCAGCGCCTCAGCCAGTTCGGAACGCCGGACAGCGGGCGCGACTGCCATAAAAACCGATCTCTGCAAATCAAAAGAGTTACGTGATCACCACGTTGTATAGACGTTTGCGACCACCGTCCATTTCAAGTCGCGCCAACCAAAGCATGGTTCGCGGCCTATTTTTGTGACTCTACAGACAGTTGACGGAATAATTTGCGTTAATCGGCCGCGGAACCCGGGCTTGAGGCGGGTGCGCTTCTTGGAAAGGGCACGAGAATGACCGACATTGAGACCCGGCCGATCTCGCCATCCACATCGAGCAATACCCCGCTGCCGACGCCAAGCCCGGCCTCCGGGCGCCAGCGGGCCTCGGCGCGAATACCGATCCACGCGCTCCGTGGCGGCCTGAACAGCTGCACCGCAAGGTTCGGATTGGGGTCGGCCACCACGTTCTGCACCGGACGCACGATGCCGTGGGTCCAGTCGGCGGGACCGAGCACGCGCGCCAGCGGGCCGGCATCCGCCGTCACGCTATGATGCATGCGAAACCAGGCGACGTCGCCGCCGGCACGGGCCTCCATCGCGTCCATGAACCAACTGCGGCCATGGACCGCGTGCGGGCTGTGCAACGGAAAGCGCGTGGGATCCACCGGGGCGGCTGCGCTGCCGTGAAAGCCGGGGACCTCGACCGCACGTTCGCGCGACAGTGTCACGCGCACCGTCGCACAGGGCTGCTCCTCGCCGGCCGGCCACAGCGTGTTGTCGACGACGCTGACCCGGCCGCCCTCGGTCACGACGGCGACTTGCGTGCGCAATTCCGCCATCGGCGTCGGCCGCAGGAACCAGGCCGACGCCGATATCGCGGTGCCCCAGTTGCGCGGACCTGCCATCGCCTCGACCTCGGCGGTCAAGAGACTTGCGACCGCTCCGCCCTGGAGGCCAGCGAACGGCCCCGCCGCCAGCGCGGCGGGCTTCCAGTGATGCGGCGTGGCGAGCGGTTCGAAGATGGCCAAGGCGGATGCGATCTCCTGAGATGAGCAGGATTGAGCGTGGGAGCAATCTGATCCAAGAATAGCGGACATGACAAAAGGCCATTCATCACTTCAGGTGAACAGGATTCACCCATTGGATGCCCCGGATCCACGGGCCATCCCACCGCTGCCGGCGCTGCTCGCCTTCGAGCGCGCGGCAACCCAGCTCAGCTTCCGCCGCGCCGCGCGCGACCTGTCGCTGAGCCCGTCGGCGATCAGCCATCAGATCCGCGGACTGGAGCAGCAGTTCGGCGCCAAGCTGTTCATCCGCGGCGCGCGCTCGGTGCGGCTGACCGCGGACGGCGAACGCTACCTTGCAAAGGTGTCGGCCGCGTTGGCGACGCTGCAGGAAGCAAGCCGCGACATGCTGCGGCAACGCGGCGAGACCAGTAGCGAGCTGTGGATCAGCTCACTGCCGTTCTTCACCAGCGCCGTGCTGCTGCCGGCGCTGCCGGAGTTCAAGCGGAGTTATCCGCAACTGACGCTGCGGATCGAGGCCACGCACCAATATGCCGATTTCAACGGCTCGCGCGTCGATGTCGCGATCCGCTACGGGCGGGAACATGCCGCCGGGCTGAAGGTCGAGCCGCTGGTCCAGGTCAAGGGATTGCCGGTCTGCACGCCGGCGCTGGTCAAGGCGGGGCTTCTGAGCCCTGCGGACCTGTCCCGCGAGGTGCTGATCCATGTCACGACGCAACCGCGGGCATGGCCGGCCTGGCTGAAGGAGGCCGGGCTGCCGCATCTCGCCCCGCGCGGGCATCTGTGGCTCGACAGCGTGCCGGCGATGCTGGAGGCCGCCGAACACGGGCTCGGCGTGGCGCTCGCAATGGCGCCCCTGATCAAGGCGCGGCCGGGCTTCGGCAAGCGGCTGGTGGCGCCGTTTGCGTTCGAGGCCGCGCATCACGAGACGATCTACCTGGTCTCCCGCACCGAGCAGGCGCGGGACCGGCGGATCGCGGCGGTGCGGCGCTGGATCGCCGACGCGGTGGCGCGGGCGAGCTAAAGTGTGATGAAGCCAGGTCGAACCTGCGACCGCAAAGACGTTGCGCTCCCTCTCCCGCTTGCGGGGGAGGGCTGGGGTGGGGTCTATCCGCGAGCCATATCGTGGAGAGAACCCCCACCCGCCGCGCTACGCGCGTCGGCCTCCCCCGCAAGCGGGAGAGGCGAAACGAGTCTGCGGTCCGACTAATTCAGCCAAAAAGCTTCGCGTTTTAGATCGCGGCGACTGCCGGTTCTGCGAGAACGCAGCGCGCCAGATGCCCGGGCGCGGTTTGCACGCTGGGCGGCAATTGTTCGCTGCAGCGCGGCTCGGCGAACTTGCAGCGCGGCGCAAACGAGCAACTGGCCGGCGCGCGATCGAGCGAGGGCGGCGTGCCCGGAATGGTCTCGAGCCGCTGACCGCGCATCGCGCCGTGAATGGTCGAGGCCAGCAAGCCCTTCGCATAGGGATGAACCGGCGTGCGTACGATATCGCGCAGGGCGCCCTGCTCCACGATCTGACCGGCATACATCACCGCGACCCGGTCGCAGATCTCGATGGCGACGCCGATGTCGTGGGTGACGAAGATGACCGACATCCCGAATTCGCGCTGCAGCTCGCGCAGCAGCAGCAGGATCTGGATCTGCACGGTGGCGTCGAGCGCCGTGGTCGGCTCGTCCGCGAGCAGGATCTTCGGCTTGCAGGCCAGCGCCAGCGCGATCATCGCACGCTGGCGCATGCCGCCCGACATCTCGTGCGGATAGGAGTCGAGCCTTCGTCTTGCGGAGGGGATCCGCACCACTTCGAGCATCTCGAGCGCGCGTGCCGTGGCGTCGCGCTCGCTCTTGCCCTCGTGGCGCATCACCGTCTCCGCGATCTGGCGGCCGATGGCGTAGACCGGATCGAGCGCCAGCGCAGGCTCCTGGAAGATCATCGAGACGGTCTGGCCGCGGAACGCGGACAGCGCCTCGTCATCCATCGCCAGCACGTCCCGGCCGAGTACCTTGACGCTGCCGGAGATCTGCGTGCGCTTCCTCGGCAACAGCCGCATCAGCGCGCGCAGCGTCACGCTCTTGCCCGAGCCGGACTCGCCGAGCAGCCCCAACACCTCGCCCTCACCGAGCTGTAGGCTGAGATCGTTCACGGCATGGACCGTGCGATCTCCGGTGAAGCGGATGTTGAGGTTGTTGATCTCGACGAGACTGGTCATGCGAGCTTGGGGACCCTGGCGTGGAAGTCGGTCGCGCGCTGGAAGGCGGCGCCGACCCGGAGCAACACCGCTTCCTCGAAGGAGCGGCCGATCAGCTGCATGCCGACCGGCAGACCCGCCTTGGTGAAGCCCGAGGGGATCGAGAGCGACGGCAGGCCGAGATAGTTGACCGGGCGGGTGAACCGCGTCAGCCGCTGGATCACCGCCTCCGCGCCCGGACCGTTGCCGACGTCGCTCTCGGCGATCGTCGGTGCCGGCACCGGGGCCGACGGCGCGATCACCGCATCGACACCGCTGACCGCCGCGTTGTGCGCGGCGAGCGCGGGGCCACGCCAGCGCATCGCCTCGAGATAGGTGACCGCGGGAATGGTGAGGCCGTTCTGCAGCCGCATCAGGACCTGTGCGCCGTAATCCTGCGGCCGCTCGATCATCCAGCGTTTGTGGTAGGCCGCGGCCTCGGCCGCGAGCACGAGTTGCGACGCGGCGCTGAGCTGGCGCTGATCGGGCAGCTCGACCTTGACGATCTCGGCGCCCTCTTTTTTCAAGGTGGCCACCGTCTCGTCGAGGATGTGCGCGACCTCGGGATCGAGGTCGTCGACATAGAACGCCGTCGGCACGCCGATCTTGAGACCCTTCAGCGACTGTCTTGTCGCGGCCAGATAATCGGGCACCGGCTGCGTCGACGCCGTCAGATCCTCAGGGTCGGCGCCGGCCATCAGGCCGAGCAGCAGCGCGCAGTCCTCCGCGGTTTGCGCCAGCGGACCGACGGTATCGAGCGACTGCGACAGCGGCATCGCGCCGGCGCGGCTGACGCGGCCGACCGTCGTCTTGAGGCCGGTGACGCCGCAGAAATGCGCGGGCATGCGCACCGAGCCGCCGGTGTCGGAACCCAGCGCGGCAAAGGTGAGCCGCGCGGCGACCGCCGAGCCCGAACCCGACGACGAGCCGCCGGTGATGTGCGCGACGTTCCAGGGATTGCGCACCGCGCCGTAATGCACGTTGTGGCCGGTCGGCCCATAGGCGAACTCGACCATCTGCAGCGAACCGAGCCGGACCTGCCCGGCATCCTTCAGCCGCTGCAATGCCGTCGCGGTCGTCTTCGGCACGAAGTCACGGCGGATCAGCGAGCCGCAGGTCACGACCTTGCCGGCCTCGTAATACATGTCCTTGTGCGCCAGCGGCACGCCGTGCAGTGGGCCGCGGCTGTTGCCCTTGGCGAGCGCGGCATCGGCCTCGGTGGCGGCGGCAAGCGCCTGTTCGGATTCGATCGCCATATAGGCGTTGAGGCGCGGCTGCCATTCAGCAATGCGATGCAGCACGGCGCGGGTCACCTCATGCGAGGAGACTTTCTTGTCGGCGATCGCCTTGGCGACCGCGGTCAGCGTCATCAGGGCCGGTTCGGTGCTCATTTCGACACCTTCTGCGCCAGCAGGAAGCTCGCGGGTTCGAGATCGAACGGCAGCGTGCCGGAGATCGGCGCGAAGCCGTCGAATGCCGGGCCGATCGAATTGGCGATGCGGGCGGCGACATCGTCATCGGCTGGCACGTCGGCGACGTGCGCGATCACCTTGACGTCCTTGGAAGTTGGTCTGGTCATGCCGCGTTTTCTCCTTTTGCTTTTGCCGGCGCGCGGCTGTGCCCCGAGCCAGCAATGGCCATGTAGCACGCCGCTTGATGGCCCATTGTATCGAGATCGCTGAGTTTTGGCGTGACGTTTGCGCAGAGCGGCTCCGCAAACGGACAACGGGTGTGAAACCGGCAGCCGGCCGGCGGATCGATCGGATTGGGCGGATCGCCCGAGATCGGCGGCACCTCGGTGCGCCTGTCGGGATCGGATGACGGCATCGCCGCCAGCAACGCGCGGGTATAGGGATGCGCCGGCGCGTCCCAGACCGAGTCGACCGGGCCGAGCTCGACGACCTCGCCGAGATACATCACAAGCACGCGATCGGAGATGTAGCGGACCACGTTGAGATCGTGGCTGATGAACAGATAGGTCAGGCCGAACTCACGCTTCAGGTCGGCGAGCAGATTGAGCACCTGGGCCTCGACGGATTTGTCGAGCGCGGAGACCGCCTCGTCGAGGATCACAAGCCGCGGCGACAGCGCGAGCGCGCGGGCGATGTTGACGCGCTGGCGCTGGCCGCCGGACACTTCGTGCGGATAGCGGTTGGCGAAAATCTCCGGCCGCAAGCCCACCTTGCCGAGCAGTTCGCGCGCCAGCGTCCGCGCCGTATCATCGGCCATGCCATGGACTTTTGGTCCGAAGGCGATCGATTCCTCGATGGTGAGGCGCGGGTTGAGCGAGGCGTAGCTGTCCTGGAACACCATCTGCACGCCGCGCCGCAAATCGCGCAGCGAGAGCGCCGGGCCGACCTGCCGGCCGTCAAAGATGATGTCGCCGGCATCGCGCGCCATCAGGTGCATCAACAGCCGCGCAGTGGTCGACTTGCCGCAGCCGGATTCACCGACGATGCCGACGGTCTCGCCCTTCATGACCGCGAAGCTGACGTCGTCGACGGCACGCACGGTCTTGCGCGGGCTGAACAGCCCGCCGCGCACCGGGAAGTGCTTGGTCAGTCCCTTGACCTGCAGCAGCGGCTGCGCGGCGCCGCCGATATCGGCGACCGGCTCCAGCATATCGACGGAAAGTTTGGCTTCGCTCATGCCTTAGTTCCTGATGTCCATGGCGCTGCGCATGCCGTCGCTGAGCAGATTGAAGCAGATCGAGACCGCGAAGATCATCGCACCCGGCAGCGCCGCGACCCACGGGTTGACATAGATCGCGGTGCGCAGCGTGTTCAGCATCAAGCCCCATTCCGGCTCCGGCGGCTTGGTGCCGAGCCCAAGGAAGGAGAGACCGGCGGCGAGGATCATCGACACCGAGATCAGGCCGGTGGCGTAGACGAAGATCGGGCCGAGCACATTGCCGAGCATGTGCACGCGCATGATGGTGAAGGGACCGGCGCCGGACGCGCGCGCCGCCTCGACGAAATCCATGTTGCGCACGCCCGTGGTGACGCTTTCGGCGACACGGGTGATCTGCGGCACGAACACGATGGTCAGCGACACGATCGAATTGGTGATGCCGGCGCCGAGCGCACCCGAGATCGCGATCGCCAGCAGCACCGACGGGAAGGCGTAGAACACGTCGACGGTGCGCATGATCGCGGTGTTGAGCTTGCCGCCGACGTAACCGGCGACGAGGCCGAGCGAGGTGCCGATCATGAAGGCGAGGATCACCGGCAGGATGCCGATGACCAGCGACAGCCGTCCGCCATAGATCAGCCGCGCCAGCATGTCGCGGCCGAGCTCGTCGGTGCCGAGCGGATAGCCCGGCGTGCCGATGTGGCGGAGACGACGGATCATCGAGCCCTGATAGGGATCGGCGAGATGCAGCCACGGCGCCAGCAGCGCGGAGGCAAAGATCAGCACCAGGATGATGGCGCAGGCCATGCTGACCTTGTCGCGCCTGATGCGGCGCCCAACGGTCGCCCAGTAGCCGCGCGCCTTGGTCACGGGCGCGGCCTGCAATGCAGTATCTGACATCGCACTCATGGCTAGCTCCGCTTGATGCGCGGATCGATCGCGGCCTGCGCGATATCGACCAGGAGATTGAGCAGCACGAAGAACAGCGCCAGCACCAGGATCGTGCCCTGCAGCAGCGGCAGATCGCGCTGGAAGATCGCCGAGTTCAGCAGCAGCCCCGAGCCCGGCCACGAGAACACCGTCTCGATCAGGATCGAGCCGCCGAGCATGTAGCCGAGTTGCAAACCCATCACCGCAAGCGCGGTCGGCGCCGCGTTCTTGATGACGTGACGAAATACCCCGGTCTCGCGCAGGCCCTTGGCGCGCAGCGCCTCGACAAAATCCTGGCTCAGGATGTCACCGGTCAGCGCGCGCACCGTGCGGGTGACGATGCCCATCGGGATCACCGAGGTGGTGATCGCCGGCAGCACCAGATAGCGCAGATGCTCCCAGTCCCACGCCCAGGCGCCGGAGCCGCCGGGACCTGCGCCGACCGCGGGCAGCCAGTTGAGCTGCACCGAGAAGATGATGACCAGCACCATGCCGAGCCAGTAATGCGGCAGCGAGACGCCCGCGATGGCAACTGATGTCGCGACCTTGTCGACCCAGGTGTCGCGGAAATAGCCGGCGATCAGCCCGAACAGCAGGCCGAGCGTGAAGCCGATCATCGCAGCCGCAATCGCCAGCATCACGGTGTTGCCGACCGCACGCATCACTTCCGACAGCACCGGCCGCCCGGTGGCGATCGAATTGCCGAGATCGCCATGGATCGCGCGCCACAGCCACAGGCCAAACTGCACCGGCAATGGGCGATCGAAGCCGTAAGCGCTGCGCAATTGCGCGGCGAGTTCCTGCGAGGCATCGGCCGGCAGCACCGCGACTAGCGGATCGCCGGGCGTGATGTGCACCAAGAGGAAGCACACCAGCGCAACGCTGAGCACGATCGGAATGACGTAGACGATCCGTCTGGACGTATAGGCGAGCACGTTGGGTTCTTTCTTCCTTCTCCCCTTGTGGGAGAAGGTGGCGCGCAGAGCGCGCCGGATGAGGGGTTCTATCCGCGGATACAGTCATTTCATTTCAGCGAGGAGCGCCCGCGGAGACAACCCCTCACCCGGCTTCGCTCTCGCGAAGCCACCCTCTCCCACAAGGGGAGAGGGTACCTAAGAGCGCCGCGCGTTACCTCACGGCACGACCGAGACCGGCGAGAAGTCGACGAACCAGCTCTTCGGCTGCACAAAGCCCTTGACCTTCGGGCTCATCGCGCGCGGCGCAACGTCGTGAGCGACGTAGAGGAACGCCGCATCGTCGACCGAGGCGGCGTGCAATTCGGCGAGCGCAGCGTCGCGCGCCGCCGGTTCGAAGGTCTGGCGGGCCTTCTTCACCAGCTCATCGAACTTCGGATTGTTGATGAAGCCCCAATTGTTCGAGACCGGCGGCGCCATGCCCGATTGCAGGAAGCGCACCAGCGCGAAGAACGGATCCATTGCCGCATAGGTGACGTTGGTCGCATTCGATCCATTGGCCGATGGATCCTTGGCGCCGCGCCGCCAGTTGGTGAACAGCGTATTCCACTCGATGACGTCGAGCTGCACATCGAAGTAGCACTCGGCCAAAGCCTGTTGCAGATACTCGTTCATCGGCAGCGGCAACATCTGGCCCGAACCCGACGCCGAGGTCTGGATCTTGACCGTCAGCTTCTTGTTGGGACCGAAGCCGGCCTCCTGCATCAGCTTCTGCGCGGCCGGCTTGTCGTACTTGATCTGGAAGGTCGGGTTGCCGCGCCAGGGATGGCCGGGCTCGAACGTGCCCGTGGCCGGCACCATCAGCCCCGCGAGCAGGCCGTCACGTAGCCCTTCGCGATCAACGCAGAGATTGGCGGCCTTGCGGACCCGGATGTCGTTCCACGGCGATCCTTCGACGCGGGAGAACTGCCACGGCCAGACATGCGGCTCCTCGTTGGAATAGAGGTTGAAGCCACGCTGCTTGATCTCGGGCAGCGCGTCGGGGGCCGGCGCCTCGATCCAGTTGACCTGCCCCGACAGCAGCGCCGCAGTGCGCGCGTTGGCCTCGGGCATCGGCAACAGCACCATCTTGTCGGTCTTCGGGACGCGGGCCTTGTCCCAGTAATTCTCGTTCTTCACCAGCTCGAGCCGCTCGCGCGGGGTGAAGCTCGACATCTTCCACGGGCCGGTGCCCGAAGCGTCCTTGGCGAACGCGGCCCATGCGGCCTGCGACTTTGCCTTGGCATCGGCACCTTCCGCCTTGTCGTAGAATTGCTGCCACTTGGCCGGGCTCGCCATGAACAAATTGGTGAGGTTGATCGGCAGGAAGCTGTCCGGCTCCTTGGTGGTCAGTTCCACCGTCATGTCGTCGATCTTGCGCGCCGAGACCAAGGTCGGCATGCGCGAGGCGGTGACGCCGACCTGGCTCGCGTCGTATTGCGGCGCGTCCTGCTTCAGCACCTTGTCGACATTCCAGACCACGGCGTCGGCATTGAACGATGAGCCGTCGTGAAAGCTGACGCCGGGACGCAGCTTGAAGACCCACTTGGTCTTGTCGGCATCGTCGACCTTCCACTCGGTCGCCAAGCCCGGGATCATCGCGCTCGCCTTGTCCGACGACGACAGGTCCCACATCGTCAGCGCGTCATACATCGTCAGGCCAGTAAAGCGGTTGCCCTCAAAACCCTGGTCGGGCTGCCCCAGCGTGCGCGGAATATCGGCAGCCGTCATGCCAATGCGCAGCACGGTCTCGGCGCTGGCGATCGCCGGCACACAATTGGCGATCGCAAGCGCCAGCATGATCGCCGTCGCATTGGTCTTCCTGTTACGCATCTGAGCAACCCCTTCGAAGTCTGGTGACGTTTTAGTGATTATTTCTTGGGCAAGCGTATGCAATGCCTGTGCCAAGGGGAATAGTTCTTCAGCAAATAACCGCTGGGCGCGTCATTTCTTCCCACCTCGCGCCTGAACCGTGCGAAGATGCCTATTCTGGCATCATGCTTGCAGGATTTGGCCCCGACTTCCCACCAACGGAGCCTTCATATGCGCGCGCGCAATTCGATCCTGATGGCGGCAATGGCGCTCGCCCTGACCGCGGGCTGGCCGGCCACCTCAGCGCGAGCAGAGTCCATTGTGCGCTACGGCATTTCGATGGCCGACATTCCGCTGACGACCGGCCAGCCCGATCGCGGCGCCGGCGCCTATCAGTTCACCGCCTACACGATCTACGATCCGCTGGTGGCCTGGGCGATGGACGTCGCCGACCGGCCGGGCAAACTGGTGCCCGGGCTTGCGACCGAATGGAAGGTCGACGACAGCGACAAGACCAAGTGGCGCTTCACCCTGCGCAAGGGCGTCAAATTCCACGACGGCAGCGACTTCAACGCCGACGCGGTGATCTGGAATCTCGACAAGGTGCTGAACGACAAGGCATCGCAATTCGACAAGCGGCAGAGCGCGCAGGTCAAGACCCGGCTGCCCTCGGTCGCGAGCTACGCCAAGATCGACGACCAGACCATCGAGATCACCACCAAGACGGTCGACTCCTTCTTCCCCTACCAGATGCTCTGGTTCCTGGTCTCGAGCCCCGCGCAATATGAGAAGCTCGGCAGGGACTGGGACAAGTTCGCCAGCCAGCCCTCCGGCACCGGCCCGTTCAAGCTGACCAAGCTGGTGCCGCGCGAACTCGCCGAGCTGACCAAGAACCCGGACTATTGGGACAAGAAGCGGCTGGCGAAGGTCGACAAGATGATCCTGATCCCGATGCCGGAGGCGCTGACCCGCACCAACGCGCTGCTGGCCGGTCAGGTCGACCTGATCGAAACGCCGGCGCCCGACGCCGTGCCGCAGCTCAAGGCCGCCGGCATGAGAATCGTCGACAACGTGACGCCGCATGTCTGGAATTATCACCTGAGCGTGCTGCCGGGGTCGCCCTGGACCGATATCCGCCTGCGCAAGGCGCTCAACCTCGCGATCGACCGCGATGCGGTGGTTGGCCTGATGAACGGCCTGGCCAAGCCGGCCAAGGGCCAGGTCGACCCGTCGAGCCCGTGGTTCGGCAAGCCGAGCTTCGAACTGAAATACGACCTCGCGGCCGCGAAAAAGCTGGTGGAGGAAGCCGGCTATTCAAAGGACAAGCCGCTGAAGACCACCTTCATCATCGCCCAGGGCGGCACCGGGCAGATGCTGTCGCTGCCGATGAACGAATTCCTGCAGCAGAGCTTCAAGGAGATCGGCATCGATATCGACTTCAAGGTCGTCGAGCTCGAGACGTTATATGCGCATTGGCGCAAGGGCGCCGCCGACGAGATGAACGCCGGCATCACCGCCAACAACATCGCCTATGTCACCTCGGATCCGCTCTACGCCATCGTGCGGTTCTTCCATTCCGGCCAGGTGGCGCCGACAGGCGTCAACTGGGGCGGCTACAAGAATCCGAAGGTCGACGCGCTGATCGACGAGGCCAAACAGACCTTCGACAGCGCAAAACAGGATGCGCTGCTGGCGCAGGCGCACGCGCTGATCGTCGACGATGCCGCGCTGGTGTGGGTGGTGCACGACACCAATCCGCACGCGCTGTCGCCGAAGGTGAAAACCTTCGTGCAGGCGCAGCACTGGTTCCAGGATCTGACGCAGATCGGACTGGAGTAAGTTGTTGGTCGTCGTCGCGTAAACCTCTCCACCGTCGTCCCGGCGAAGGCCGAGACGACACCGGGTTTGTGGCGTCGATTTCGTCATCAGCCGGGACGACATCGAATGTGCGTCGCCTATTTCGTCGTCAATGCAAAGGCGCCGTCCCAATCGTCCGGCGGGGGCTCCTTCTGGAAGGCGCGGATGCGCGCCTCGTAGAGGCGGTAGAGATATTGCAGCGTCTGCGCCTCGTCGGTCTTGCGACCGCGCTCGATCGCGGCGAGCGCACCGTCCCAGTCACGGCTGCGGTAACAGGCGAGCATTTCGATGGTCAGGTTGCGCAGCCGCTGGAAGCGGCCGGAACCGGCCACGTCCTCGCGGCCGGCGATCGCATAGATCACCTCGGGCTCCTTCTTGCCCTTGACCATGATGAAGTCGAGCTCGAGGATCGCGAACTTCTCCTTCACCGCGAGCGCGGTCTTCGATCCCACGATGATCGGGAAGCCGTATTCCTTGGACTGCCCCTCCAGCCGCGCCGCCAGATTGACGCTGTCGCCGAGCACCGAATAATTGAACTTGAGATCAGACCCCATATTGCCGACCACGCAGGTGCCGGTGTTGAGGCCGACGCCGATGTTGAGCGGCACATAGACGTGGCCACCGTCCTGCGCCTCCTGTTCGCGCTTGCGGTTGAGGTCGCCGACGTGCTCCAGCATGTCAAGCGCGGCGTCGCAGGCGTTGAGCTGGTGCTGCTTGTCGTCGAGCGGCGCGTTCCAGAACGCCATGATGGCGTCGCCCATGTATTTGTCGATATAGCCCTTGCGGGCGAGAATCGCGTTGGTGAGCGGGGTGAGGAAACGGTTCATCAGCGCCGTAAGGCCCTGCGGGTCGCGCTTGTAGGTTTCCGAGATCGTGGTGAAGCCGCGCATGTCCGAGAACATGATGGTCATCTCGCGCTCTTCGCCGCCGAGCACGAGCCGCTCCGGCGACTGCGCCAGCTGCTCGACCAGCGCGGGCGACATGTACTGCACGAATTGCGATCTGATCTGCCGGCGCTGCTGCTGTTCGCGCACGAAGGCGGAGAAGATCAGGGTGAGATAGATCGCCGTGGTCGACATCAGCGGATAGGTAAAATCGATCAGGAGCCGGTGCTGGGAATAGAAATACCAGGACGTGCCGGTCAGCACCGAGGCAAACATCCCGCCGACGACGACCAGCGTGATCGGACCGAACTTCGGCGCGAAGGCGATGACCAGGAGCCCCATGATCAGCGCAGCGAAGAACTCGATGCCGATGCCGTAGTTCGGTTGCGAAACCACGTCGCCGGTCAGCGCGCTCTCCAGCACCTGGGCGTGAACCTCGACACCGGGCATCGCCGGCGTCACTGGCGTGGTCTTGATGTCGTTGAGCCCGACTGAGGAGGTGCCAATCAGGATCAGCTTGCCGGCGATCCTGTCCGGCGGGACCCGCCCATCCAGCACATCGACGGCCGAGACGTAGATCGAGGGGTCACGGCGTGCGTAGTGGATCCAGAGCTGGCCATAGAGATCGGTCGGGATCGCAAAGCCCTTGATGCCAAGGCTCTTGATGCCGGCCTTGTCGGCCTTGATCAGGATCGTGCCCGAGCCGCCCGCCACCCGCAGCATTTCGAAGGTCAGCGACGGCATGGTGATGCCCTGCGCGACCATCATCATCGGCACCCGCCTGACGATGCCGTCGCGTTCCGGCCTGATCGTGAACAGGCCTCGCCCGGCCGCGGCCTCCTCGAGCACCGGCACGTTGCGCAACAATCCCGGAAACTGGAACATGAAGCTCTGCGGCTCCTCGCCGAGCATCGCAAGCCCGGTGACCGGCAGCTTTTCGTTGAGGTCGGCGCGCACGTTGGGGCCGCCGGACTCGCCGAGCACCACACGCGAATTCCTGATCGCGTCGGCCAGGATGCTATCGTTGCTCGGCAGCTGCCGCAGCCTGGCGCGCATCTCCTCATCAAGGCTGCTGAACGTATCGGCCGCGATATCGGGGTTGAGACGATCGGGCTCGGAGAACACTGCGTCGAACGCGATCACCACGGCGCCGAGCCGGGTGAGATTGACGACGATGTCGGCAAGCCGCGTCCGCGGCCACGGCCATTGCCCAAGCCGGGGGTCAGCAAGGCTTTTCTCGTCGATATCGACGATAGTGACGGGCCGCGCGGTCTTCTGGCGCGGCTCGATCACCTGGAACGTGTCAAACGTCCTGACGCGAAGCTCCTGCACCGGGCCCGGATCCGCCATCCGCAGCGCGGCAATGCCGATCAAAAGCGCCACGCAGGCCAGCCGCGCATAGCCGAAGCGCCGTCCGAACCACCTTCGTATCGCCTTCAGCCGTTTCATGCCGTCTGGATATCACGCGCGGCGAGTTGTTCCAATCGAGCAGACGTTGCGCAATGCAGGATACAGTCGGCTTTTTCAGGGGCCGACGCTATCACGTATAATGAATGATGAAGTCGCTCTGTGACAAACTCGCCTTCACGACATTATGCAGCGTGATCGTGTCTGCACTGTCGATCGTAACCAGCGTATCCGCCGAATTCGTCGGCGACGTCGTCACATTCTGATCGAACCAGCTGCTGAAGGTGCTTGTCGAGACGACCGTGGACAGGTCGATCTGGTCCTGGCCCGGCGTGAAGTTCAGGATCGTGTCGTGATTGAAGTTCGGCGCAAACACGAACTTGTCCTGATAGCCCGATCCGAAGAACACGTCCCTGTCGCTGGTGCCCGTCAGCGTCACCGGCTGAGACGGATTTTGCTGGACGTTGAAGATCAGGTTGACCGTATCGCTCGCGCCGTGGCCATCGGTCACGGAGAGCGCGATCTTGTCGGTCGCCGGCGGGGTCTGGCCCGGGTCGTAGACAAGGCCCGGCGACCCGAGCGCGGTGTTGAGATCCGGGAGATGGCCGAGCAGCACTGGCGGCGCGACGCTGCTGCCTGAACCGGGGTTCGTCGCGGCCGCCAGGGTGAAGTTCTCGTTGGCGCCGGCATCGACATCCGTGACAGTCAGGCCGGAGATCGTTTCAGTCCCGTTGGGATTGTCGGTGATGCTGATGTTGTCGGTATGGATCACCGGCGCGTCGTTGGCGCCGACGACATCAACCGTCAGCGTCGCAGTCCCGGTCGCGCCATGGGCATCGATCGTCTCGACGGTGAACGTGTCGGCATAGGTGCCCTTGGCCAGCGCGTTGATCGCGGCGGCGTCGGGAACATAGCTGTAGGTGCCGTCTGGGTTGACCGTGAGCGAGCCGTAGAGGCCCGCGATCGACGAGTTGACCGCGACGTGGTCCGCATTGAGGGCGGCATAGGTCAGCGTCGCGGTCTCGCCGTCGTCGACGTCATGGCCGTGCAGCGCGCCGGTGAGCGGGCTGAACGTGTCGGCAGCAGCGGTATCGGTGAGCGTGCCGGCATTGACGTCAGCCAGTGTCGGCGCGTCGTTGGCGCCGTTGATCGTGATCGTCACGGGCTGGGTGATGACGCCGCCATGATGGTCGTCGATCTGGATCGTGTAGGTCAGCGTCAGCGTCTCGCCGGCGGCCAGATAGTCGAAATTCTGGTCCGCGGCCGAGAAGGTCCAGGTCTGCGATCCGTTCACATGGCCGGTCGAATCCGTCAGCGTCCCCAGCGAGAGCCAGTTCAGGATGGTGGACTGTTCCTCGGGCAGGCCCGAGGTCGGCCCGGATTCGGTCACGCCGGTGATGGATACGGTATGAGTATCGCTGAGATCGACATCGGCAAATCCCACCACGCCCGATGCGACGTCCGGCTTGGATGAACCCGTCGTGTCGGGCTGCTCGGGAATGGTGGCGGTCTGCGGCGCCGACGTGACGGTTGGCGCGTCATTGCTGCCGACGATCGTGATCGTCACCGGTTGGCTGATCACGCCGACATGATGGTCGTCGATCTTGACTGTGTAGGTCAGCGTCAGCGTCTCGCCGGCGGCGAGATAGTCGAAATTCTGGTCCGCGGCCGAGAAGGTCCAGGCCTGCGATCCGTTCACATGGCCGGTCGAATCCGTCAGCGTCCCCAGCGACAGCCAGTTCAGGACCGTGGACACGTCCTCAGGCAGGCCGGTGGTCGTGCCGGTTTCCGCGACGCCGGTGATGGACACGGTATGGGTATCGCTGAGATCGACGTCGGCAAACGCCACCACGCCTTGGGCCACGTCCGGCTTGGTCGAGCCGCTCTCGCCGATCGCCTCGGGCACCGAGGTGGTCGGCGGTTCCGACGTGAATGTCGGGGTATCGTTGGTGCCCGTGATGGTGATCGTGACGGGCTGGGTGACGACGCCGCCATGGTGGTCGTCGACCTGGATCAGGTAGGTCAGCGTCAACTTCTCGCCGGCCGCCAGATAGTCGAAATTCTTGTCGGCGGCCGAGAACGTCCAGGCATTGGATCCGCTGACGCCGCCGGTCGTGTCCTTCAGCGTGCCGAGCGAGAGCCAGCTCAGGATCGTCGCCTGATCGGGGAGCCCGGTGGTCACGCCCGTTTCGGTGACACCGGCCACGGTGACGCTGTGGGTGTCGCTGAGATCGGCATCGGTGAAGGTCACGGTGCCGGACGCGCTATCCGGATTCGCCGAACCGGTTACGCCCTCGGCCTCGGTGATGGCGGCTGCCTGGGTCGGCGAGGTGATCACCGGCTTGTCGTCGGTGCCGACGATCGTGATCGTGATCGGGACCGTGACGACGCCACCATGATGGTCGTCGATCTGGACCGTGTAGATCAGCGTCAGCGTCTCGCCGGCGGCGAGATAATCGAAACTCTTGTCGGCGGCCGAGAACGTCCAGGAGCGCGATCCCATCACGCCGTCGGTCGAATCGGTCAGTGTGCCCAGCGACAGCCAGCTCAGCATGGTGGCCTGGTTGGGAATTCCGCCAGTGAAGCCGGTCGCGGTGACGCCGGTGATGGCGACCGTATGCGTGTCCGTCAAATCCGCATCGGTAAACGTCACCGTGCCATGCGCGGTATCGGGCACGGCGGAATTCGTCGTCCACGGCAGTTCGGTGATCGAACCGACCTGTGCCGAGGACGTCACGACTGGCGTGTCGTTGGTGCCGGTGATCGTGATGGTGATGGTCTTGAACGCGGTCTCGTTGCTCAGCGCGTAGTTGTTATCGACGCGTACCATATAGGTGAGCGTCAGCGTTTCGCCGGCGGCGAGGAAATCGAACGCGCCGTCGGCAAGGCTGTAAGTCCAGGTCGCCGAGCCGATGTTGCTGTTCAGCGGATTGGGGTCGAGCAGCACCGGGACCTCGACGGCCGCGATGGCCGCCTGTTCCGCCGCCGTCAGCGACGAGGTGACGTCGTTGCCGCCGGCGTCGTGGTAGCTGAACGTGCTGAAGTTGATGGTTGCAGTCGGCTTGTCGCCGAGATTGACGTCCACCCAGGTGATCTGGCCGTTCACCGTGTCGGGCAGCGCGCTGTGGGTCTGTCCGGCCTGTTCGCTGAACGCCGCATTCTGTGTCACGACATGCGGCGCCCCGGCGATGTGGTCGGACTTGGGGGCAGCGGCCTGCGATCCGGAATTGTTGGTCAAACCCAGCAGAAAGTTGATCGGCACGAAGGCGTCGCCGGTCGCGAGCTTCAGGCCGATCGTGACCGGGACGACGCTGTCCGTGAAGTTCGTCGTGAGCTTGGTGTTGGGATTCGAATTGTCGGTGAACTTCAGCGCGAAGACGTCGGAGATCAGCTTTTGCGCATCGGTCGACAGTTGCGCCGACGAGACGAAGCTGACGCTGCCCTGGCCGTTGACGATGGTCTGGGTGCCGGCCTGATCGACGGTCGCGATCGGATTGAGCGTCGTCTTGTCGAACAGGATGTAGGAGCCGGTGGTGCCGTCGGGTTCGACCAGCACCTGGAATTTGGCCGGCGGCACACCACCCGTGCCCTGGACGTCGAAATCGATCTCGACCAGCACCGCGGTGCCGCGGATGCCCATGGTCGCGACCGGCGTATCGACCTTCATGTCGCCATGCTTGGCGGTCGCGCCGGCAACGAACGAGATCGTGCCCGAGACGAGGCTCATCAGCGACGAATTGCTCGACCCGTTCGGGTCGTAGATCATCTCGTTCAGCACCATCTTGGCATTCGGTCCGAGACCGAACACGGTGCCGTCGATGAAGGTGATGCCGAGCGTCGAGTCGCCGCCGGACTGCACCACGTCACCCTTGTTGACGTTGTCGCCCTGATTCAAAACGATCGCGACACCATTGCGGATCGCGGTGGCGTTGCCCACCAGCTTGGTGACGTGGCCGATGACCTTCGCCGGTTCCACCGCGCCGCCGGCCTGGGCATATTGGGTGTAGCCGGTGAGCGCGTTGACGAGGTCGCCGGTGAGATGCGCGCCTTCAGGCGACGCCAGGGCCGCGTGTTTCCCGCCCTTGAAGTAGTCGTGCAGGACGAGTTCCCGGTCGTCCTTCGAGATGACGAGATCGAGCCCGGTCCGCTTGAAGTCGCCGGTGAACAGCAATTGCCCGTCGTCGACCGTGATCGCGCCGGGCGGAGCGTGCGTGGAAACGCTGTCGACATGCACCGATCCACGGGCATAAGCGTCCGCGTTCGGCAAATGGCCGTCGAATTTCTCGACAAAGTTCACTGCGGATCACCGCACGAAGGTTAATATTGGTAGAATATCCGAATGATTACGCCTGCATATCATCGGATAAAGCTTCGCGAAATCATGCTGTGGTTTCGCAAGGTGCTCTGATTGCGCGGTTTGACTGGGTGTGACTTGGCTCACTCTCAGATGAGTCGTGTAGTCCGAACTTACCTGACGGTACCATGAGATGGGATTTAAGCCAAGATGGGTACTGAGCCACGTATTCGTGGTATTGACTGGCATTTCTCTACTTGCCTTTATTTCCCCGCAGCCCCGAGAGGGCATTTGACCCCAATTTTCCGGCTAAAGCTGTGACCTGGCTTACAAATCGCAGCTATCCCGTGCGCGGACCGGCCGGGCTAACCAGAGGGCAACGATGAGGCGTTTTTCGGTGGAAAAAGGTTCGCCGGTTCGTTTCACAAACCGGTAAAGTTTTCGGGACCCGGACCACATGCCCTTTAGCCTCCTGCCCGGTTTCCCCACATCTTAAGTCGATTCGAAGGGATCGTTGACCATGCTGCCGGCATGAAACGATCCGGTCGCGTGCGCGGTGCAGTATCCACCCGTCGATGAGCGGACAGGGGGTGTCATATGGGTAACTCGCTTCGCTCGTTTGCGCTGCGCGCCATCATGCTGGGCTTCGGCCTGGCCTTGGCCGGGCCAATTGCCGAGCTCAATGCCGCCTCGGTGCTTTCGCCCGGCCCGGCGACACTGCTCAGAAAGTCGACCGAGCCGTTCGGCCTGTCGACCAGCTCGCTTGCCGACGGCGGCCTGCGCGACAAATGGCTCGGCGTGCAGCGCCAGCTTACCGACGAATTGGTGCAACTCGCAGCCTGCGAGAGCGACCGCGCGGGGTGTGCGTCGCCGGAGGCGTTGCGATTCCTGGCGATCGTCGATGCCGGACGCGCGCGCACCGGTCGCGCCCGTCTCGGCGAGATCAACCGCGCGATCAATCTGGCGATCCGCCCCGGCAGCGATCTCGCGACTTATGGCGAGCCCGACGTCTGGGCCACGCCGCTCGCCACGTTTGCTCGAGGAAGCGGCGATTGCGAGGACTATGCGATCGCGAAATTCGTGGCGCTCGGCAAGGCCGGCGTCGCGCCGGAAGATTTGCGCATCGTCGTGATGCATGACCTGCTCGGCGGCGAGGACCATGCCGTGGTCGCGGCGCGACTCGACGGCCACTGGCTCACGCTCGACAACCGCCGCATGGCGATGATCGAGGACGCCGACATCAGGAGTTTTCGGCCGACCTTCGTGATCGACCAGAACGGGGTCAGCCGTTATGTCGATGCACCGCTCGTCATCGAGGCCGCGTGGCGGCCGGCCGCGGCGGTGAATTGACGCGCTCGACTGCCGATCATGGCGTGAGCCGCTGCCACGACGTCATTGCGAGAAGCGAAGCGACGAAGCAATCCATGTTTCCTTTGCGGAGGTATGGATTGCTTCGCGGAGCCTGTCATCCGGCGGCGCTTCGCGCCGACCGGGTGGCTCGCAATGGCGTCCGGTTGGAGTGCTGGACCCCTCAGAACATCAAATTGTCCTTCACCAGCACCCAGCGGCCGCCCTTGACCTGCTGCACCTGGGTGATGGTGTTGGCGAGATGATCGGTCTTGGAGAACTTGGTCGGCGGCGAGCTGAAGATGTCGAGGAACTTGTCGCCTGACTCCAGCGCGTCCAGCATCTTCTGGCCGGTGAGATCCTTGCCCGCCTTCTGCGCGTAGAACGCGAAGGTCATCACCGCGTTGTAGCCGATGATCGCCTGCGTGTTGGCCTCGCTGTTGAACATCTTCTTGTAGTTGACGAGCCAGTCCTTCACCTTGCCCTTGGCGGTGTCCTCGTAGGGAATCTCGAAGCCCGACGCGGCGTAGAGGCCCTCGACCGCTTCCTTGCCGAGCGCCGGCACTTCGAGCACGTTGGTCGGCGTGGCGCCGAGGAAAGTGACGTCCCAACCGAGCTTCTTCGCCTCGTTCATCGCGCCGATGGTCTCGCGGATCACGGTACCGAGCACGACGAGATCGCAGCCGTCGGACTTCATCTTGGCGACCTGCGCCGAGAAGTCGGAGGCGCCGCGCTTGTAGCTCGTGACCGAGGCCGGCTGCACCTTCATCGCGCCGAGCTGCTGGGTGAAGCCGTCGAGCACGTTCTTACCGTACTCGTCGTCCTGGTGCATGATGCAGGGCTTCTTGAAGTTCTTCCACTCCATCATGTATTTGATCGCGGCGCGCGTGCTCTCGACATAGGGCAGCAGGTTGTTGAACTTCAGCCGCTCCTGCGGCTTGGCGGGATCGAACTTGAAGGTGAATTCGGCGGCGGTCAGCGGGAACAGCTGCAGCACGCCGGCGTCGAACAGGATGTCCTGCGCGGCAAGCACGGTCGGCGAGCCCATCGGGCCGATCATCGCGAAGACCTTGTCGCGCTCGACCATCTTCTGCGAGGCCAGCACGGCCTTCTTCGGGTCGTAGCCGTTGTCCTCCAGGATCATCTTGATCTTGCGGCCGTTGATGCCGCCGCTGGCGTTGATTTCCTCAACCGCCATCTTCATGCCGTTGGACACCGGGACGCCCCAGACCTTGATCGGGCCGGACAAATCCTGATGCGTTCCGATCACGATCTCGGTCGGCGAGATGCCTTCATTGGTGACCTTGGTCTGGGCTGCGGCCGGCAGACAGGTCAGCGCCAGCGCGCTCACCGCAAGGCCCAGCGCCTTCAGCGATTTCGACATTGCAGTCTCCTCCTTACATGGCCCATGTTGAGCGAAGGGTCGGGCCTGCTCGCTCCCTCGCCAATTCCTCGTCGTCGCCTCTCTCCTTGAGCATGATCTATTCGGAAAACCGCTTCGCACTTTTCCGGATCATGCTCTACGCAACCGCCCGCGCGCCATACATGGCGTCGATCTCGGCCGCATAGCGCTTGTTCACGAAATTGCGCTTCAGCTTCATGGTCGGCGTCAGCTCCTCGTCCTCGGGCGTGAGCTGGCGCTCGATCAGGTAGAATCTCTTGATGGTCTCGACGCGCGCGAACTTCGCGTTGACCGCCTCAATCTCGCGCTGGATCAGGTCCTGGATCTCGCGGGCATGGCACAGGCTCGCGTAGTTGGTGAAGGGGATATCCTGGTCCTGGGCGTATTTCTCGACATTCTCCTGATCGATCATGATCAAGCAGGTGAGATACGGCCGCTTGTCGCCGATCACGACCGCATCGGAGACATAGGGCGAGAATTTGAGCTGGTTCTCGATCTCGGACGGTGTGATGTTCTTCCCGCCGGAGGTGATGATGATGTCCTTCATCCGGTCGGTGACCTTCACATAGCCTTCATTGTCGATCACACCGACGTCGCCGGTGTGCAGCCAGCCTTTCGCGTCGATGGTCTCGGCGGTCTTCTCCGGCTGGTTGAGATAGCCCATGAACAGGAAGTCGCCCTTGATCAGGATCTCGCCCTTCGGACAGATCATCACCTCGCCCCAGGGCGCGGCCTTGCCCACCGAGCCGAGCTTGATGCGGTCCGCCGGCATCATGGTCGCGACGCCGCAATTCTCGGTCTGGCCGTAGACCTCGCGCATGTCGATGCCGAGCGCGAGATACCAGCGGATCAGATCCGGCGAGATCGGCGCCGCGCCGGTCAATGCGATCCGGCAGCGGTCGAGCCCGAGCATGCGGCGGATGTTGCGGAACACCAGCCAGTAGGCGGCGCGGTTGGCGAGCCGCAGCGACAGCGGCGGCGTCTCGCCCTCCAGCCGGCACTCGGTCATCCGGTTGCCGATCGCAAGCGCTCGGGCATACATCCAGTTCTGGAACGGGGTCGCGTCCTTCAGCGCGATGGTGATCCCGGAATAGAACTTCTCCCAGATCCTGGGCACCGCAAGGAATGCGGTCGGCTGCACCTCGCGCAGATTGTCCGGCACCGTCTCCGGGCTCTCGGCAAAATTCATCACCGAGCCCAGCGCGAGCGAGATGTAGTAGCCGCCGACCCGCTCGGCGACATGGCAGAGCGGCAGGAACACCAGCCGCTCCTCGCTGTCGGTCGAAGGGTAGAGATCGTTGGCGTGGCGCATCTGGTGCGTCACGCTGCGGTTGGAGTGCATCGCGCCCTTGGGCGGGCCTGTCGTGCCCGAGGTATAGACCAGGATCGCGAGATCGGAGGCAGTGCGGCTGCCGGTCATTTCATCCCACAAGGCATCACTGCCCTGCGCATGATTGCGGCCGAGCGCCGTGAATTCGGCGAGCGACAGCACCATCGGATCGGAGAAGCCGGAGAGGCCCTCCATGTCGAACACGACGATCTTTTCCAGCGTCGGACAGCGCGACCGGCAGGTCAGCATCTTGTCGAGCTGCTCCTCGTCCTCGACGAACATCACCCGCGTGCGGGAGTCATTGACGAGGTATTCGACCTGCGCCGCCGAATCGGTCGGATAGATGCCGGAGGACACGCCGCCGGCGCACAGGACGCCCATGTCGGCATAGACCCATTCCGGCACCGCGTTGGCGATGATCGAGGCGACGTCGCCGGGACGGAAGCCGGTCGCATGCAGGCCGAAGGCGATGTCCCTGGAGATCTGCAGCCATTCGCGCCAGCTGGTCGGCTGCCAGATGCCGAACTTCTTCTCGCGGACCGCGGGCCTGTCGCCACGCGTTTGCACCGCGAGCAGAAAGCTCCTCGCGATCGTGTCGGCAACCGTCAGCACCGCTGGTCCTGCCATGCGCGCTCCCTCCTCTGCCGCTTGCCTCACCCGCCGGCTCGAATGCCGGTCTTGTTCGCGAAGCAGGCCCGAAATCTAGCTCCAACTGGCTCTCAGCGCCAAACCTTCCTCGGCCAACTTTAGTCGACGCCAACCTTCGTCAACGCCGACCTTCTCAGCGCCACGTCTTCTTCTTTTTCCAGCGCCGCTCGCCCCGCGCGCCGGCTTCCTTGGCGCCGAGGTAGAACTCCTGGATATCGGGCGAATTCAACAGCCGTTCGCAGGTGTCGTTCATGACGACGCGGCCGATCTCGAGCACATAGCCGTAATGCGCCGTTTCCAGCGCGATCTTGGCATTCTGCTCGACCAGCAGGATCGACATGCCCTGCTCCTCATTGACGCGGCGGATGATGGTGAAGATCTCCTTCACCAGGATCGGCGACAGCCCGAGCGACGGCTCGTCCAGCAGCAGCAAGGTCGGCCGGTTCATCAGCGCCCGTCCGATCGCAAGCATCTGCTGCTCGCCGCCCGAAAGCTGTCCGGCCGGCTGGCCGAGCCGCTCCTTCAGCCGTGGAAAATAGCCGTAGACGCGTTCGAGGTCCTGCGCCACACCGTCGCGGTCCTTGCGCAGATAGGCGCCCATCATCAGGTTTTCGCGCACCGACAGGAACGGAAACACCTCGCGTCCCTCCGGCACGTGGCTGAGGCCGAGCCGCACGATCCGGTCGGCCTCCATGCGCTGGATCGGCTTGCCCAGGAATTCGATCGAGCCCTTCTGCGGATCGAGGATGCCGGAGATCGTCTTCAAGACCGTGGTCTTGCCGGCGCCGTTGGCGCCGAGCAGCGTCACGATCCGGCCGCGCGGCACCTCGAGGCTGATGCCGCGGATCGCCATGATCGGCCCGTAATAGCTCTCGATGTTGGAGAGCTTCAGGATGATGTCTGCTGCGCTCATAGCATCATCCTCATGCGCCGAGATACGCTGCGACGACGTCGGGATGGTGCTGCACCTCGGACGGCGAGCCCATCGCCAGCACGCGGCCGTAGTTCAGCGCGATGACGCGGTCGGAGACCCGGTTGACCAGCGTCATGTCGTGCTCGACCATCAGCACGGTGATGCCGAGCTCGCTCTTCATGTCGCGGATCCAGAACGACATGTCGTCGGTCTCCTCGACATTGAGGCCGGACGACGGCTCGTCGAGCAGGATCAGCTTCGGCTCCGAGCACAGCGCGCGCGCCAGCTCGATCACCTTGCGCACGCCGTAAGGCAGCCCCGAGATCAGCTTGTCGCGGTACGGCTCGAGATCGAGGAATTCGATCACCTGCTCGACCCGGCGGCGATGCGCCTTCTCGCCGGCCCGGACGCTCGGCAGGAACAAGAGTTCCTGCCAGAGCTGGGTGGTGGAATGGCGGTGGCGGCCGACCAGCAGATTGCTCAGCACGGTCGCATTCTCGAACAGCTCGATGTTCTGGAAGGTGCGCGCGATGCCGAGCCGGGCAATGTCGTAGGCCGGCTGCTGGGTGATGTCCTGATCCTCGAAGAAGATCTTGCCCGAGGTCGGCGGATAGATCCGCGAGATCAGGTTGAAGATCGAGCTCTTGCCGGCTCCGTTGGGCCCGATGATCGAGAGGATCTCGCCCTTCTCGACCGCGAAGCTGACCGCATCGACGGCCTTGAGGCCGCCGAAATGCAGGGACAGGTTCTCGGCGCGGAAATAGCTCATCGGTTCCGCTCCGATTTCACGTAGATCTTCTGCCGCTTGAAGGTCGCGCGCTTGTACAGCGGAAACAGCTGGAAGAAGAGCTTGATCTTGAGCCAGCGGCCATAGAGCCCGAGCGGCTCGAACAACACGAACACCACGATGATGATGCCGTAGATCGCGCCCTTCAGCCCGTTGGCGGAGGCGAAGGCCGCAACCGCATCCTGGATGTGGCCCGCGCGTTCCGTGCCGGCGCCGAACGTGGCCGCGACGCCGCCGATCACGCCGGGCATGTCGTCCTTCAGGTAGGTCAGGAACGGATCGATCATGACCAGGAAGATCGCGCCCAGCACCGCGCCATGCAGGCTGAAGGTGCCGCCGATCAGGATCACGATGATGAACTCGATCGAGAGTTGCAAAGTGAACATCTCGGGCGAGATGAAGGAGAGCTTGTGGGCGAACAGCACGCCGGCAAAGCCCGTGATCGCCGCCGAGATCGCGAACGACTTCACCTTGTAGAGCGCGACGTTGATGCCCATGCTGCGCGCCGCGGTCTCGCTGTCGCGGATCGCGACAAAGGCGCGCCCGGTCGGCGAGCGCAGCAGATTGAGCGTGCCGACGATGGTCAGCACCAGCACCGCAAGGCAGAGATAATAGAAGGTCGGGCCGTCGCGCGACACCGTGGTGCCGAGCAGTTGAATGGTCTTGACCCGCATGCCCTCATTGCCGTGGGTCACGCTTTCCCAGCGCGCCAGGATTTCCTCGACGATGAAGGCAAACGAGATCGTGGCGATCACCAGATAGATGCCCTGCAGCCGCAGCGCCGGAAATCCGACCAGCGCGCCGACCACGCCGGTCAACAGCCCCGCGGCGAGGAAATAGACCGGAAACGGCACGTTGAATTGCTGCAGATAGGCCGCGGTGTAGGCACCGATCGCCAGAAACGCGGCATGGCCGAGCGAGGCCTGTCCGGTGAAGCCGGTCAGGATCAACAGCCCGACGCCGACGGTCGCATAGATACAGACGAAGACGACCTGGCTCATCAGATAGCTTGAGAGCACGTAGGGCGCGATCAGCAGCACCGCCAGCAGCAGGCCGTAGGAATAAATATAGCCGGAATGCGGGAACAGCCTGATGTCGTCTTCATAGTCGGTCTTGAAGAGAAACCGCATGCGTTACCCCTCAAACCTTCTTGCGAACGTGAAGGCCGAACAGGCCCTCGGGCTTGAGCAGCAGCACCGCGAGCAGCACGATGTAGGGCGCGACGTCCTTCCATCCCTGCGGCAGATAGAAGCCGGCCATGCTCTCGATCACGCCGATCAAGACGCCGCCGACCACCGCACCCGGGATCGAGCCGAAACCGCCGAGCACCGCGGCGGGGAACGCCTTCAATCCCAGCACCAGGCCGACATTGGAATGGATGAAGGTGATCGGTGCCAGCAGCACGCCGGCGCAGGTCGCCACCGCCGCCGAGATCGCCCAGACGATCGAGACCACGCGCTTGACCGGGATGCCCATGTAATAGGCAGCCAGCATGTTCTCGGAGCTGGCGCGCATCGCGGTGCCGAGCGTGGTGCGGTTGAAGAACAGATAGAGCAGTGCACACAGGATGATGGTCGCCGCGATCACTGACAATTTGTCATAGGCGAGCACCAGGCTGCCGATCCTCAAGACGCCCTGGCTGAACGGCGTCTCGATCTTGAAGTCGTCGGTGCCCCAGATCATGCCGGAGACCGAGCGCAGGAAATAGCCGAGCCCGATCGTCGCCATGATGATGGAGAACTGCGGATAGCCGAGGATCGGCCGCACCACCAGCCGCTCGGCCAGCATGCCGAACAGCGCCATGCAGATCACCGCGCCGGCGAAGCCGACCCAGTAATTCAGCCCGAGCATGCCGATGAAGGTGAAGGCGAAAAAGCCGCCCAGCATCATCAAATCGCCTTGCGCGAAATTGACGACCTCGGTTGCCTTGTAGACCAGCACGAAGCCGAGCGCGATCAGGCCGTAAACGCAGCCGAGCGCGATGCCGCTGACGAGCTGCTGAACAAAGTCCAGCATCGTTCCCTCCCCGATGCCCGGCGATTCTTCCCGATCGCTCGTTGCATCCCGCCTTCGCACCCCTGTGTCGGAAGCGCTGAAAGCTGCCTATGTCCGCCCCGATTGAGCCAAAAGGCCCGATCCCTGTCAACAAACGGCTGATCCGGCTGTATCATCACATTTGCGGAGATATGCCGCAGCACGGACTAATACGGATATCGCGTTCGATTTGCCCTGTGCGATTCACTGCACCGAAACGGTTTTTGTCCAAGCTTACGCAACCGACGAGCGAACTCCCGGATCGCCAACGCACCATGACTTCGGAACTGTCCGCACTCGCCGTGCGAGGGTTAACCAAGCGTTTTGACCGCCCGGCGGTCGACGCGCTCGATCTCACCGTCCGTGTCGGTGAATTCTATGCGCTGCTCGGTCCGAACGGCGCCGGCAAGACCACGACGCTGCGCATGGTGGCGGGGCTATTGCGGCCCGATGCCGGCTCGGTGTCGATCCTCGGCATCGATGCGCTGGCCGACCCGGTCTCAGCCAAGCAGATCATGGCCTGGGTGTCCGACGAGCCGATGATCTACGATAAGCTGACGCCGCTGGAATATCTCGAATTCGTCGCCGGCCTGTGGGGCATCGACCCCCGCACGTCGGAGAAGTCGGCGCGCAATCTCCTGGTGTCGCTCGGGCTCGAGCCGCATCTCAACGCGCGCTGCGAAGGCTTCTCCAAGGGCATGCGCCAGAAGGTGGCGCTCGCCGGTGCGCTGGTGCACGATCCCCGCCTGATCATTCTCGACGAGCCGCTGACCGGCCTCGACGCGCTGTC